>NZ_PGFZ01000097.1 GCF_002923755.1 Methylovulum psychrotolerans | reverse complement strand
CTTTTTTCAGATTTGTAATAGGCACATATATAGCTAATCCGATATAAAAAGATGTCCTGTAACCGCCCCAGTGAAGAGGTCGTCAACGGAACATCGTGCTTGGTTGCGGATGGATTTAAGCTGTGCCCATTTGTGTTCGATAGGGTTAAGGTCTGGTGAGTATGGGGGCAAAAACTCAAGGGTATGCCCTGCTTTCTCGATACGGCTTTTAATGTCTTCCCGCTTGTGGAAGGCGGCGTTGTCCATCACCACGATGCTGCCGGCGGGGAGTTTTGGCACCAAGTCCTGTGCGGCCCACGCATAAAAAACGTCGGCGTTGATGTTGCAAGGGAACAATGCAACCGTCAGTAACGCCCCTTTGATGAGCGCCCCTATCGCATTTGTCCGGCCC
>NZ_PGFZ01000096.1 GCF_002923755.1 Methylovulum psychrotolerans | reverse complement strand
GATGGCTCCATCATTGAAAATTACCCCGGCGACGAAACAACCCCCCCAGACTTTATTTTAGATAAAGATACTGATGTTCACTTAGGACAATTATTGCCGCTTTTAAAAGGCTTGCGGAGTATATCCATTTGGCAACCCATATCCGACAACACGCCAAATTTGCATTGCACTACGGCTATCCGGCTTAGTGACGACGCAGTCCGTCGTCAATTTCACGGGACAATAAAAAATGCTAATTTATCTGGCAAGATTTTATTGGAATCGGGAAAAAATAAAAGTCAGATTGACTATGCTGGCTATGAAGATTTATTGCCTGAACAACTTTTCCAACCTATTCGGGCATCTGAATTTTGGCCAAAAAGTTATGAGCGTGATCGTGCAACAGGTAAGGAAAAGAAGGTTGAGGATAAAGCGAAGC
>NZ_PGFZ01000095.1 GCF_002923755.1 Methylovulum psychrotolerans | reverse complement strand
GGGTGATTTTGTTCATCACGTCGGCGGCGGCATAGCCCAACATACGTTCCGCCCCGACATTAAAAATCTGGATGACACCTTTGGCATCGGTGGCGATACTGGAAAAATTGGCGCTGTTAAAAATGGCGCTCTGCAAAGCCCCCGCCTTAATAAGTGCGGCTTCCGCTTGTTTGCGGGCGGTGTTGTCGGTGCCTATCAGCAGATAACCGATAATGGCCTCTTGGGCATCGCGCAAGGCCGTGACCGAGACCACCGCCGGGAAGCGGCTGCCGTCTTTGCGGATGTAGGTCAGTTCGTAAATGTCTTCGATGCCGCGTGAGGCCTTGAACACCAAAGCCTCAAAGCCAGGCTTGATGGTGGTTGCCAACTCCACGCTCAAGGTTTTGGCACGCGCGATGACCTCTTGCGGGTCGGAAATGTCGGCGGGGGTGATTTTGTTCATCACGTCGGCGGCGGCATAGCCCAACATACGTTCCCCCCCGACA
>NZ_PGFZ01000094.1 GCF_002923755.1 Methylovulum psychrotolerans | reverse complement strand
TAAGGAAAACGTATTTTTAATTCGGCAATTGTTTTTAGCAGGTTATCATTGAATGCTTTCGCTTCTTCAGAATTATTTAATTTCAAGAACTCGTGCTTTAGCTGCTTTAATTTAGCTTCATTTTTTTCAGTGACTTTTTTACCCTTACGTTCATTATCTAATAACTTATTAGACTCCTTTTCAATGGAAGCGCTTAACTTTAAAAGTTTACTATCCAACAATACTATTGGATCTTGACTTGATATTTCTTCAATTCTAGACCTCAATTTTCTATTGGGTGATATTTCTCCCAATGGTATTAAGCTAACTTTAGGGTTTATAATAAAATCAAATAGCTCCTTAATATCCAAATCAAATACACACCATAAATTTTTTGCGTATTCACCAAAAAACAAAGGTAACTCATTACTTAACACCCCTATAAAGCTACTTTGTGAAGGCCTATCCTCTGATTTATTGATAATAAAAGCTGTCTCAACATAATCTATTTTTTCACGGTGAGAAAACTTT
>NZ_PGFZ01000093.1 GCF_002923755.1 Methylovulum psychrotolerans | reverse complement strand
AAAAATAAAAAATTTAAAAAAAAATAAAAAAAGCTGTAAAATATATAAAACCCATCTAATTCGTAAAAATTATATGAAAGCACAACCCATTCGTAACCCAAAGTACAAGATTAAAACTGTTACTGATCTTCTCATAAGCACTCCGATTACAAGCTATCAGTTAAAAAAAATTTCTGGTAAAGATAGCAGTACAAGTTCAAAAAACTATTCACCCTTAGATATACGAAGGGTCAAAGTAGCATTAAACAACCTAGATGAAAAAAACGAATTAAATGTACGTCCACCCATTATCAATGTTCGAATGGCTAAAGGTGGGACTGGAAAATCTATGGTTTCTGCTAATCTAGCATCCGCTTTTGCAATGTTAGGTTATAAGGTATTAGCTATTGATGGTGATCCTCAAGCATCATTAACGAATATTTTAGGTGTCGATCCATCAGATGAAAACATCCAACATATAGGTCATCTTATGGAACATTTTGAAGGAAAAAGAATATTAAATATTAACGAAGCTGTTCGTC
>NZ_PGFZ01000092.1 GCF_002923755.1 Methylovulum psychrotolerans | reverse complement strand
AAGAAAACTGCACATAGCTGACCGTTTTTAACACGTCATGGTCGCTCGCTTCGGTGGCCCGGATAGCCTGGCGGTCTACCAAAACCATAGGGATCAGTTGTTCAAGGCTACCGTCGAGATAAAAAGCCTGTTCGTTAGGCAACAAATACAACGGCGGACAATCATCATACAGGCAGATACGGGCTTTGCCGTCCGCCAGCGCCTGGAGGACAATGGCGAGGAGGCACTGTTCGGGGACGAACGCATCGGGTTTCGGGGTGTTTTCGGCGGGCAAAAAATGGGCCTGCACACGGCTGAA
This sequence comes from Methylovulum psychrotolerans, assembly GCF_002923755.1. Taxonomy (GTDB): domain Bacteria; phylum Pseudomonadota; class Gammaproteobacteria; order Methylococcales; family Methylomonadaceae; genus Methylovulum; species Methylovulum psychrotolerans. The sequence continues at coordinate 249 of NZ_PGFZ01000092.1, read as the reverse complement.
CAGGTTGGCGATGCCCAACACCGTCGGTACGGTATTGCGTTTGGGGTAAGGGAGATACCAACTCGTCTGTACCGGCAATTCGTTACAGCCCCAGACGATCAGGCGTTTGTCGGTATATTTTTCCTGTAAAATTTTGAACGCCTGCACATCTTTTTCTGAATTGATCCACACCAAAAGCAAGTTGGCCTGGGCATTGTCGGTCAGGGACCAGTCGCTGTTTAAACAACGGATAGCCAAAGAGGCGGCTTG
>NZ_PGFZ01000091.1 GCF_002923755.1 Methylovulum psychrotolerans | reverse complement strand
CAGTTGGTGTCGCTGTAATAAAAATAATTGTCGATGGTGACCTGGTCGCCGCTGCCGTACTGGAGGACGAGGCCGTAGTTGCCGTTGTCAAACAGGGCGGTCAGGCCGGACGACGCGAGGTTGGTGAGCTGCACGGTGTCCGTGCTGTTGTCGGTGTCGTAGTTGTAAACCTCGTCCTGCCCGTCGCCTATGCCGAACACATAGGTGTCAAGCCCGTCATTGCCTTGGAGGTAGTCGTTGCCCGTGCCGCCCGCCAGGGTGTCATTGCCCGTGCCGCCATAAAGGATGTCGTTGCCGCCCAGCCCGTTGAGGGTGTTTGCCATACCGTCCATCGCGTTCAGGGTGTCCCCGGCTGAGGTGCCGTTATGCCGCTGGAGGAGGTCGGCGAAGCCCCAAGTGGCATCGGTGAACTGTATTTTATCGACTTGCCAGTTGGTGTCGCTGTAATAAAAATAATTGTCGATGGTGACCTGGTCGCCGCTGCCGTACTGGAGGACGAGGCCGTAGTTGCCGTTGTCAAACAGGGCGGTCAGGCCGGACGACGCGAGGTTGGTGA
>NZ_PGFZ01000090.1 GCF_002923755.1 Methylovulum psychrotolerans | reverse complement strand
ATTGCGGCATACGTTCCACGATGGACTGATCTGCATTTGGAAAGCCATTAGCTCTAAGCAAGTTACTAATTTTCATGCCATTTTTTTTCACGGTTCTGCTACCTTAAAAGTGGTTTAATATTTTCACTAAATCCAAGGAGTGTAATTTCATAACGGGTTAATAGACTTTTTGCCAAATCTAATATAACCCTTCCTCCAATAGAAGTAGGATCTTGTTCTACTAAAGGCCCTTTCGATTCCTCAGTTAAAAAAGATTGCTGGCGCACAAACCCACTATAATGGGGTATGACATTTTCATTCATAGCATTTTTGTATGATTCGGCAAGAATTGCTAAAGCTTCCTTACAATGCCTGTAAGATGGATGATACCCGTTAGCAACAATTTCCACATCTAGATTTTTTTCAGGGTAAACATGATTTATTTCAAGCAAATTGCTAAAAAGTAAGTTCATCGCTTTTAAAGACTCTCTATCAAGCCAAGCTACTGCTAGAATAGTTTTACAAGCAGCCATTAAATTATACGAGAGTAGGGTAGTTCCTGGTGCGCTATCTATTACAATCACATCGTA
>NZ_PGFZ01000009.1:182682-197422 GCF_002923755.1 Methylovulum psychrotolerans | reverse complement strand
TTAAAGGCAATTCCGGTTCGTAAATGGCGATGGCCGGGTTGCTGTCCTTGACGCGTTCCAGATAGCTTTGGCCGTAATTGAAGTGTATTGTGCCGCCGCCGCCCTCCAGCTTGCCCGCGACGACCGGTTCGGTCGCGCCCGGCAGCCATATCCAGACGAAAGCCTCCCTGGCCTGTTCAGAACGCATCATCGGCCACCTGGGTCGGTTTCCGTATGGATTTGGGCAACAGCACCAGTTTGGCTTCGGTTTGGCGCAGCTGCTGGGCCAGGGCGGGGCCGTCGGCGTCGAACAACCGGATCCCCACGATGGCGGCGACCTCAAAGACGACGCCGACCTCGCATTTCATGTCGCCCTTTTCGATCCGCTGCAACAGCCCCCGGGATATGCCCGCACGGTCGGCGACGTCTTGGACGGTGAGCCTGCGCTCCTTGCGTGCCGTGCGGATCAGCCCCGCCAACAGGGCGGCCGCCTCGCGGCTGTGGCGGGAATAGGTGCGGGTGATGGATTTGGGCATGGCGGTTAAATTAATCCCTATATGAATCATAACAGGCTGTTATGGACTTTTTATAGGGTAAGTTAACATGCTTTGCTTGGCTGAACAATTATAAAATTGTGTGGGGTAAATGGCTTTGGCGCAACCCTTTACAAAAGGCGAGGCCGGCCAGGTTGGCGTCGCTTCGGCGCGGCGTTCGGAGAGCATAAAGTCGACGGTGCATTGGCGGCTTTTGCCGCCAATGCAATCAGCGGTGTGTTGTGGCACTCGAAGTTCCCATTGAATCCTTCGGGATCAAGCAGCATCCCTAACAGCGAATGGTATTTTCGCTGTCGGTTATCACAGGCACTGTGTGAAGCCGGTAATAGCTACCGGGATAGGCGGTTTTTAAGATTTGGCGGGTTGGGCAAATCAGCCAAAACCTAAAATCATTACCGTACGAGACTTTCCGTTTCATGAAGCGCCGCTATATTCTCTCTTGCCCTAAAACAATCCGTACTTTTGTGTCTATATTGTACGAAACGGCGGTGTGTTACAATACCAAAATTTCTTTTGTTTCGTGGGGTGTTGCCTAGCCTAATATAACAATAAGATAGGCGATTCAAACTAACTTATTAGTTATGTCGTAAATTATCGCAAGAGTTGAGCCGGGGTCTTAGCACCGGGCAAAATTAACCTGCCAAATTGATAAATTGCTGGTAAGCCGGCTGTGTCCGCCCGGTGAGCTTCTCTTCTATTCGAATCCTATGGATAATTTCGATCCCGCCGCCTTTGATTTTGATGTAGGTCTCATCATGCGCCAAGAGCTGTCAACCGTCCGTTTACGGCTTTTTTCTGCCAAGGCGATCAGTGACTAATGGCGGACAACCCAGAAGTTTAGTGTTGCATGATCCACGGTGACACTACTCTCCGCCAAAACTACGTCCAGATCGCGGTGAAAAACGGCATTACGAACATAGAAGAAAACGGCGTGCAAGATATAGAGTTCGGCGTTAAGCAAGCGACAGGCTAAACGTTGGTATACTCGGTTAGCCTTTGCCGAGGGCTTTAACCCCTGCGCCTGACCCAACCTGTCAGGTTGACCGGTCTCTGTGTCGCTTAATGAGTGACGGCATCTATAACATCTTTCGGATAGTAGGTGCCTTTAAAGCTGATCTTCATTATTTAAGCCACAAAAATCGGCAGATTATCCCTTAAGTTTATAAAATGGGCGATAAAATTATTGGGTAATATTAAAAGTAAGATGGCATCACGAATTTCGAGGATTCCGGCTTACACCACCGTTAACGTATATTTTTGTACAGATGAAAATAAAAAACAGTTGTCCAGTAAATGGATATAGCCATAACTAAAGATATGAATAAAAATATATCAATTATTAACAAAGCTATCCAATCGTTTAATGACAAAATGACTGAAAAAATAGTCGATGAAATTGCAGTTGTGCACATTATCGGCGCATTTTCAGCAGGAAAGTCAAGGCTAGTGCGGGAGTTATTACGCCCACACAAAACAGCCCATGCTTTATTGCCTATTAGTTCACAAGAAAGGCAAACTGCTTTACCCCTAGAAATCACTTATGCCGAGTCACCTCGCTTGCTTCGTATCGATTCGGACAAAAATGAAACCCTGCTTTCTGCATTTCCTGTTCGTGAGGAACAACAGCGCTTTGATGCCAATAGCCATTACTTGCGCTTAGAACTGCCAGAACCTGCATTATTGATGGGTAATGTATGTTTGTGCAGTGCAGAAGAAGGCATTAAGCGGGTAATTTTGAAGGATATGCCTGGTTGGAATTCGGGTGATTCGTTTGTCGCAGAAAATCCATTGGCTAACGGTTTAGTGGGGGCAGATAACATTAGCTTGGTTTATGTTGTGCGTGCTAATGGTGTGGATAGCCAAGATGACTTATGTCGTTTACAAGCCATTTTTGAGGCAATTGAAACGGATGATGCTTTCTTTTACAACGACTTTCATTTAGTTGTGGTGGTAACACGCTGTGACAATAACAATGAACATACTGCAATAACTCAGCGTATTACCGAACGATTACAGCAACTAGCAGAACAAGTGGGTATTGAGGATACGCTACATTTAACCGTGTTATGCGTGGAGTTTGGTAAAGAACAAGACGCACTCAATCATGAAAGGTTTATTAACGATTTTTGGCAAACAGTCTTTGCACCGATTGCACAGGAAATACAAGATGCCCCTGCAACTGACTGGGCAACTCGCTTACAACATTGGCAAGCAGATTGGTTGATTCAAACCAAACTTTCACAGTCGTTACGGTTGATAAAAGATACAAAACATTTTGTTGAACAGTTCAAAAAACAAGATCAGTTTGTTGCTAATATGAATAATACCCGATTGTTAGGACTCTCTGAACAAGAACGGCGCGCCAAAGTACACGGTGCATGGCTTAAACAAGTCGGACAGTGGCAATCTAGCATTCAACAATTACAACTCTCTGCTGATCATCCGTTAGCAGTATGGTGGCAAAGTTATTGGCTTACTCAGCTACACACTCTAATCGACCCTGTTGATTCTTTAGTCCTAACAATGGAGGCCGCTATTCAACAATTACCCATAGACGCTCCAGATTTAGCACGGTATTTTCATGACCGCATTGAAAGTAGCTATCTGCAAGCGGTTGAAGCATTACAAAGTCATTTCCTTTGTGTTTGTGAAGCAATCGACCCTATACAGCACGATGGCAATCAAGCAAAACTGGTGGCAACTGTGTTATCGCTGTCCATTCTTGATGCCAAATACACTGATTATTATCAATTATTCAAAGCAGCCCAATAGAATTTATGACGACTATCCTTAATGATACCCTTGCACAACGTGAATCCCGCATTCAACAGGTACTTGCTTACATTCAACAAACCCAAAAACTATTTGATAAATATGCCAGTTCAGAACTCAAAGCTGCACAGGGGCGTTTTGAACCTCTGATTCAAGGTTTGCAATCCGACAAAGTAAGGATAGTGGTGATTGGCGAATTTTCACGCGGAAAATCGCGGCTAGTCAACGCGTTACTCAATATCGATTTACTGCCTTCAGCAAAAGAAGCCACCACCGCCATTAATACTTTTCTTCAATCGCCCCCGCGTGGACGCGAACAGGAAAAATATATCGCACTCAATTTCATTGATGCGACGCGTCCACCTGAAGAGTTACCTTGGGAACATGACGGGGTATTAAAGCAATGGGGAACAGAACTTGATAAAAGCAATAAAAGTGCGCGTAGCCAATTACAATGCATAGATGTTTTTGCTGCGCACGAATTATTAAACAAAGGCTTAGTCATTATTGATACACCGGGATTGGAGTCTGTTGTTGCACATCATGAAGAAATTACCCGCAAAGCCATTGCTAGCGCACATATCGCCATTTGGGTACAAAGTGTTGAACAATTAGGCGGTAATAGCCGTGAATGGCGGTTTTTAACAGACACAGTGCGGCAACATTTTCGTAAATTTTTAACCGTCGTCAATATGTGGGATCAAGTCTTAGAGCCCGAAGATGATCACGATAAAGCCAAGCCCGAAGCAGAGCGCGTTAGTGAAAAACTCAATACCGTGCGTGATAATTTTCGCCACCATTTAAATGACTTGTCCGAAGGTGAATTGGAGCTTATGACCAATGACCAGCATTTAATGGGGGTAAGTGCGAAATGGGCATTAAGTAAAAATCCAGAAGAACAACAACGTTCTGGTATTAACCACTTAGTGCGGCGTATTGCAGATTTGTGTAATTCAGGCGAGGCACAACAAGAGATTTTTTATAAACCACTCAAACAACTGAACAGCATTCAAATCACTTTAGACGCTGCTTTTGATGATGAAATTAATGCGTTAAATGACCGTCGCGATATTAAAGAACAACAAAACGAATTGGCTTTATTGGAACAAGAAATTAAAAATCAAACGCTGGAACAACAGCAAACAGCAAGAGATTATAAAGACGAACATTACCGAGCTGCACAAATCATCACAAAGCAAATCAATGAAAACTTAGTTCAACCATTGCGTAGTTTACGCGATGAAATAGACATTCTACTTACAGAAAATTACATCAAGCGTGAAGTGGACGCGGGGCGTAAAAATATCAGCCTACCTGTTGAAGCGCAGAAAAAGTTTCAGCAGGTCACCAAAGAAGTAGGTGAAGCATGGTTGAAACAAACGCGGGAAATAGAATTCGCGCTTAATGATTTAAAAGCCGGGTACATTGATGCTATGAAAAAACATAGTGTGCAAATGGAAAAATCTTTGGGAGGTATAAAAATTGAACTGCCAGAAATCAAAATTGATTTAGAACTCGATTTATCCAGCGTTATTGATTATCAAAAGAAAAAATTGGAATTAGAACGTAGCTTAGAAAAAACCGAAGCTGAAATGGAAAAATATGATTTAGAACACGCAAAACTGTCGGCTGATGACCCAAGAATACGTTCAACACAAGCCGCTTTGGAACGTGCACAGCGGCAATTGGAGGATTTAGGTTCTCAGCCTTCACCACGTAGTTATAGTGACCGTGAAAAAGTTAGCGATGGCGGTATGTACAGCAGCGCAGAATACAGAAATATTACTTGCTACGATGATAGCAATGTTAAGCAATACCAAGCAGAACGCGCCCAAGTAAAATACGATTTGGCTAATCGAGAGAAAGCCTTAGACCAACTAATGCAAGAAGAAGCCGAAAAAAGCCAGCAACGTCAAACCATTGATGTATCGCGTCGTAAAGCAGAACAAAAACTCGCAAAAATAGAAAAAGAACGCAAAGCACAAGAGCAACTGCTTGTAAAAGAAAAACAAGAAGTGATTGCCGACACATTGCGCCATTTACGCAACAGCACCACTGGCGAATTAAATAACCGTATTAGCTATTTAGAAAAAAATGCTAGCCAAATTATTGAGCAGTTATTTAATGACCAACTAAAAGCCTTGCTTGCCTGTGTGGAAGAGCAGTTCACTCAACCGCTGTTAGCCAAACAAGCTAAGCGTGAAGATGTATTAAAGCTGTTTGAACTTGGGAAAAATGACATTGAACAGCGTAAATCGGAAGTCATGCAGGCGCAAAAAGAACTGCATGAGGTGATGGAATTTACTAACAGCGCGCTGGCCAATTAAAGCTTAAGGGCTTAAACCCAAAACTGTATTCGCACGCGCTGTGTGGGGATACAGTTTTTTTGTGTGCCGCGCCAGCGTAATCAAAAACTTAAACCAAGGTAGAATTTATGAAAACATTGCAAGTCCTGTTAGAACAACTACCCACTTATTTGCACCCTAAAGTTCAAGCTATAGCCGACAACACCTTACACGCACAAACCCCCTTGCAGGTTTGCCTGGTCGGTGAGTTTTCCACAGGCAAAAGCAGTTTAATTAATACATTATTAGGCGAAGCCTTATTACCCACCGCACGCGAAGAAACCACTGCTTTACCCACTTTCATCAACTATGCGCCAGCATTACAGTTTGAATTAATCAACACTGACGGAACAAACACCGCTATTAGCCAAACCCAATTTGCTCAATATACCGTAGCCGCACCCGATAACGCCTTATGTTCATTATTGCGTTATCCTGCTGAATGGCTAACGGGGTTAACTTTGATTGATTTGCCTGGCTTAGGCAGTCAATCACAACGTCATAGTGATTACACCCACGCTCAAATCAGTGCGGCGGATACCATCATCTACTTATTGTCGCCGCGTGGCGCAAGCCAAGGCGATTTAAGCTTATTGCGCTTGATTAAACAATACGGCAAACACTTGATGATCGCCGTTGCCCAATGGGATAGCATTGAACAATCGGTACAAGACGGCGAACAAGCTCCAGATTTAATCGAATGGCAAGCAAAAATTGCCCAAGAAACAGGCGTGGATTTAGAATTAATCGGTGTGAGTAAATATGGACATCAACGTGATACCGTCATTCATTTTCTACAAGACACCAAACAGCGCGTAGAGTCGATTCGAGAAGAGCGTTTTTATGCGGAATTAGAGCCATTATTAAAAAATAGCCTTGGTGCGCTGGAATCTGAACAAACCGCTTGCGCCACGAGTGGCGCAGAAGAAACTCAAGCCTTACACACTGAGTTACTCAACCAACGCCAAACCTTATTAGCCATTAAAAGCGACTTATACGAACGTAGTAACCAAGACCAAAACCAGCTTGAACAACACGCCGAACAAATTACCGCGCAACACCGCAGCCAGCTTACCACCGTCTTAAATGATCTGTCACCTGCTGTACAAATGGACGATTGGCAAGTATTCACCGAATCCGCGTATCAACACTTAAAAAGCCAAGTATTAGCCGCCGCCGATGATTTAAAAGCCTTATCAGGCAATTATGGTCAGCTCAATTTACCCGATGTGGACATTCAACAATTCAATTTACGCTTGCCGCCGCCTGCTGTGATTGAATTTGACAATTTTCTTGATACCAGCCGCTTAAGCGTTTTACAGGCAGAGCTGGAACAAAAACAACAATCCGCTGACAGCGAACTTGCCAAAATTAACGGTTTGCCCGTTGTGAATGTTGAAAATACTTTGCAACAGATTAGCGAATTACGCGCCGAACGTAACGCGATTGCTCAACAAGAATTGCCACGAATTAGCCAAACCATAGGGGGCAGTGAAGATGCGGCACAAATGGGTAAAAATATTGGTCATGCGCTGGATGTGGCTTTTATTGTTTTTGAAGGGCCTGCGGTGATTATTAAAGCCTTATCCATGCTGGGCAAAACCGCAAAAACTGTCAAAGTGCTACATACTATGAATAAAGTTTCACAAGTTGTCAGTGACCCAGGCTTAGGATTTTTAGAAAAACTCTCTTTCAGTTATTGGGGCGAACAACTGGGTAGACGCTTTGACCAGCCCACGCAAAACTTAGACATTATTGATCCCCAAGCCGTAGCGGAACAGCACGAACTATTACGAGAAAACGAAAAACAAATCACCGCCCAACGCGCTGAATTGCGCCGATTAGAAGACCTACAACAACAACGTGATTACAGTAGCTGGGCGTTAGAGCAGAACCAAAAAGAACAACAACGGCTTAAAGCTAACATTCAAGCTCTGCAAGAAAAAGCCGAAGAGGCTCAACGCGAAGCCGAAGCCGATGCGATTCGCCAACAACAAGCACTGCTTAGCAACTACCGTCAGCAAATTATCAAGCAAAGCCTTGTCAATTTTGACCAACAAACTCGCCCGATGGTTGATTTACTCCGCACGACTTGTAAGCGTTATTGGCAAGAACAGGTGCAAGACACCTTAGCGCAACGCTTACAAACCATTGACACCTTAAATCAACAACTACAACAAGCCCCAGAACAAAAAAAAGCGACTTTAGCGGCATTGCAACAACAAGCCGAGCAAGTGCAAGCGGTATTAAATTCGTTAAAAGAAACAACTTATGTCGCTTGAAAACTTGCTGAATTATTCGGTGGATAACGAGGCCATACAGGATTATTTACATTCATTAGCTGAACGTGACGTTAAAGTTGAACAACGCAATGTTCATTTAACTGAAAAATTGCATTTGTGTGAGCAAGCTTTAATTGAAGTGCATAAAACACTACACGCAACTCGTGAAGAAGCGAACAAGCAATTGTTACTGAGCGAACAAAAATTAGCTAACACACTTGAATACTTGAAAGAAACACAGCAACAGCTAGAGCGAATCAAGGACGATCATAAATGCACCTTGGTTGAAATTGAGCGATTAATGGGTGAGGTTGATGAATTGCAACTATCCGCCATGCAAAAACTTCACGAAGATGCGAGTAATTTGTCAGAAAAAATGAAAGATTTTAGGTGGTGGTAACGATGTCAATTGAAAATTTGCTGAATTATTCAGTGGATAACACGGTAATTAACCATTATCTGCATTTACTGGCTAAACGGGATGTTAAAGCTGCTCAAATTCATGCAGATTTAATGGAACGCTTGCGCCTGAGTGATGAAGCCTTGGTTGAAGCGTGTGGTAGCTTTCGATTAGCGCAAGAAGCTAAGGTTAAAATTGCCGAGATAGCTGTTTTAAAAAAACTTGAAGCAGAAAAAAACAAGCCCGTAAAGCTAAAGCAGCCAGAGAAACCAGCACCCGCAAAAAATAAAAACTTAGACAAACCGAAATTAAGCAACCCCACTCCCTCAAAATCTGAAGAAAAACACATCGGGCAATTTATCGTGCGTAATGATGGCACATTGCTGGACACGAAAACAGGTTTAATGTGGTGCCGTTATTCCATTGGGCAACAGTGGAAAAATGGCATAGTCGTTGGTGATGCAATAGCAATGGAGTGGCAAAAGGCAAAAAAAATGCCTGGTGAATTTAACAAAAATATTGTTTGCGGCAGTTTCAGCGATTGGCGATTACCTAGCATTAATGAATTTCCGATTATTAGAAGCAGAGAGAAGGCGGCTTCAACTTTTTTTCCTCATGATGGCAAGCAATTTTGGTCAAGTTCTGAGGAAAATCAAAATATTATGAAAACAACCTGCCTTTTCAGGAGAAATGCTAACTATGTGACAAGCCATAAGACGGACACCTGTTATGTTCGGCTGGTGCGTAATGTCTAGGTTTGTAGGTTTGGTTAGCGTCACCCTATCTACTCTTAACCCAAGGAATATAAATGCTAGAAAACTTTTTTAAAGCCTCGGCAGATAACGATGTAATTAACAATTATCTGCGCTTGTTAGCACAGCGACAAATCCAACTTGAAAGCCAAGTTGAACAACTAACGACAGAGTTGCGACGTGGGCATTTACAATTTGCAGAACTGGCTTTATTAAATGCAAAAGATGGCAATCCACAGGTAACACCGCTCATTGTTGACACCCTTGTACGGCCTGAACTGATGACGCTACTATTGGGCTATCTTCCTGCTATTTTCCCAAATTTTTGGAACACCGTTAGCCCTGATGAATTAGCAAAAATGACTAGTATGAAGGAAAAGCCGATGATTCCATCGCCCTTCACCTATCCTGAAAGCCGTGCAGTTGCAGCCATCATCGAACACATCCAAAGCCTTCCCGATGAGGATCAAATAGTGATTGCTAACATTTGCTATATCTTACAGAAAAGATACGGTTTACGAACACACCCCTTCAGTCATTTTTGGTTAAAGGAAATGGAAAAATAGGGGCTGGTCTTTACCTGCCCTTAATAACAAGCGTTACCAGGGCAACTACAAAGGATTGACCCGACAAAGCCGCCACGCTCACTTTCCAATGGAAACACAATATCAATAACCCATTAGTCAAACGATGGTCATCATGAAAATTAAAAAATATTTTAAACGGCTGTTAATCAAGCTGCTGAATAACGACCTAGAAATTAAGGAACTTATCCGTGAGATAGCAAAATCCGAAGCTCCATTCAAAATTAAAACCACCGCCCCACTTGTAGAACAAATCACTACTGTTATCCCAATACCAGCAATCGCCGAGCCACTGAGGCAACAACTGGCCACCGAATTAGACTTGCTCAGGTATTTGGAAAACGATAAGGAACTGCGTGACTATTGGCTAGGCAATTTGCCAGACACTGAAGGCGAGCAATTGTGCCAACTGCTTGCCATAGCCGCTCAATGGGAGCGTATTTTGCAACTGTGGGATTTTCTGGCCAACCGATGTAAACAAGCGCAACGTGCCGCCACACCAGAAGAACAGGCGTTATTAGCGGGTAGCGTCACGATCCATAATCTTATCTGGACAGATAAAGCTGCCTGTTTATTTTCAGCTGAACTAGACACAAATTATGATTATCAACAACACGAACGCGCAACCTCCAAAGGCGATACGATTATTGAGGAGTGGCTATCAGGTTTGAAAAATCCTGCGGGTCAGGTTCAAAAACACACACTGGTAAACACTCGATAAACTTTTTATGGACAAACACACGATGACCACACCCGTCTTAAACAAATTGAAAGCCAAATACCGCAATCAACAACTCGTTAGTTTTGCCCATCAACTTGCCGCCAGTCCATTTTGGTGGGTTGTTAGTGCGGCGAACTCAGCCGCTAAATTGATGCTTTATGATACTACTACGCGCTTGCTATGGGATGCTAATCCAAAAACCGACAAACAGTATTTATTTACTGACGGAAATAAAATAGTCAGTACGTTTTCTTTAGCTGATTTGAAAAATTGGCGTTTACCGACTCCAGCAGAACTTTGGGGTATTGGTGGCAGTTCAGGTTTTCCGTTACACGAAGGGGATTATCGAAGAATTTTAGGGCAACACCCTTGGCTTTGTTCAACTATCTGTATTGATATGGACAATAATAGAAGCTCATTTAGTGCTACTGGCTATATTTTTTGTCATAATGACATTGCAATTCAAAAATCCGCCCAGCAATTTTTACATTTTTGCTTAACCAAGCAGTGGAATCTACTCTCATGCACCGACACAAAAGCAAAACCGTTGTTACAAAGCTTATACGCTTCACCTAAATTATCGGCATTATATCCACCCATTGATTATATTCGCGCCCGTCTGCCCCATCTGGAAGACACCCAGTTTACTGATCCCGCCAAAGGCTTATGGGAATTTTGGGGAATGGATGCCGCCACTTTAGCCGATCAAGGCTCACGCGCCCGTAATCCAGCGTTAGATATCCGCGATTGGAATGTGGCGATTGATTTTGGCACCAGCAGCACGGTGGTTGCGTATTCTGAAAATGGGCAATCCAAACTGCTACGCATTGGTGTTGATGATTTTTGGAAACAACAAAAACCCGAGCATTATGAAAACCCAACCGTATTGGAATTTGTCGATTTCACCGCATTTATAGAAGCGTGGCAGGCAGAGGCTTATCAGCCGTTAGTGTCATGGGATGATGTCCGCTGTTCCCATGAGGCCTTACACAATCTACGCAATCACGAAACCGATCCTGCGGTGGTTGCCAGTATCTTGTGCAAAATAAAGCAATGGGCGTTACGCGAAGGCAAAGATGCACGAACCAGAATCACCGATAGGCAACACGGTCTTGAACATGAACTGACACCGCTAAAACTGTTGCAACCAGTCAAAGGCGAAGCCCTTAGCGTTGACAGTGATTATCCTTTTGATCCCGTAGAGCTGTATGCCTGGTATCTGGGCATGACTATCAACTGGCGTGGACGGGGTATTTTTCTACGCTACTATATGACGTTTCCTGTCGATTATCCCGTTGATATCAAGCAAAAAATTCTCGCATCATTCCGTCGGGGCCTGCAACGTAGTTTACCCGCCACATTAGTCGGTCAAGAGGCGTTTCTGTCATTTAAAGTTGAAGAACGCGCTTCAGAACCCGCCGCGTATGCCGCCGTCGCCTTGCCGGAACTGAATATTGAGCCAACGACAAACGGCACACCGTACGCGGTGTTTGATTTTGGGGGCGGCACAGCCGATTTTGATTTTGGTTATTATCGTCTGCCCACTGCCGAAGAGGAGGACGAAGGCACGGAAATAGTCATGGAGCATTTTGGCTCGTCAGGCGACAAATATTTAGGCGGTGAGAACCTGTTGGAAAACATGGCTTATCGGGTATTTCTGCACAATATTGAAGTATGCAGAAAAAAGAAAGTCGCTTTTACCCGTCCGTTAGATGCCGATGATTTTGCGGGTTCAGAAATGTTTTTGGAGAAAACCCAAGCCGCATTGACCAATTCACTGATGCTGATTTCCCGACTGCGGCCATTATGGGAAACAGGTAAGAATGCTAATGCCAGTGGCATTGAGAAGATCCAACTGATTAACCGCGATGGTCAAAAATCAAATTGTGAATTTGCAATACCTGAACAGGTGTTGTTTGACTATCTTGAAGAACGCATCGAACAAGGCGTCGTTAATTTTTTCATCGCGCTGAAAAAAGCCTTTGCCGATAAAATCCCCAGCGAAATTCATATTTTGTTAGCAGGCAATGCTAGCCGTTCGCCAATGGTGCAAGCGTTGTTTGGTTTGATGCCAGAAGGGCAACAAACCTATACTGATTATTTGGCGTTACACGATAACATTCTAAGTATGCTGGAAAACTTGTTCGATTTTTCTCCTACACTTATCGTGCACCCGCCATTACCGATCGATGATAAAAATGTTTATCGGCCTACAGGTAAAACTGGTGTCGCGCTGGGTTTGTTGCAGCTTTGCCCTGGTTCGGCTGTTGAAGTCATCAATCGCACAATGGAAAACAGTTTGGGTGAAGCGCCGTTTGCGTTTTATGTTGGACGTATTCGCTCCCAACGCTTCCAGCCAGCACTCAAACAAGGTGCTGAATATCAGCAATGGCATGAAATAGGGCCTTATCGGGAAGGCGTTTTTAACTTGGTGTACAGCCAGTCACCTAAAGCCAATACGGGCGAGATGCGTGAAGGTGAGGCAGGCCTTATTTATAAACGTTTAGATTTGTTTGGTGCCAACGGTAAATTATTCGCAAGGATCATTGCCCCAGACACCATCCAACTGTGTACGGCGACAAGCGCAGAAGCAATACACAACGGTTCTCTGGAAAACTTGCGAGAATTGAAATTGGTTTGAAATGTCGGCCATGCTAGAAGATAAACGTAAATGAAAGCCAAATTAAGCCAAGCCCTACACGCCACTTTACACCAAGATATTGCACAATTGATGCCTGAAATTGACGAAGGCGCGAGTGCAGTGTTGGCTCGCCGCCGCTTACAAGCAGTGGCGGACAGTTCGCCATTAATATTGACGTGGTTAGCTGAGCCATGGTGGGCACAAGATATTGAAATAACTTTAATTCACTGTGCCAGAATTCATTTATACGCCCGAATCTTAGATGACGCACTGGATGAAAACTTACCCGTCCATCGTTTATTACTGTTACGTGCCCAAGCCTTATTTTGGTCATCGGTGGGTGAATTGGCGATATTGCACCCGCAATACTGGCAACAAAGCACCAAGTTAATTTATGAAACGGTAAACGCCGTTGAACAGGATGATAGCCAGAGTACAGCAAATTTATGGGGACTAAAAAACCATCATTTGTTGTTAATTCCATTGTTATTATCCAATAATAGCGATACATGGCAACACAGCAAAAGTGCGCTTTCTAATTTAATCTGGCTAATGCAAGTAGGCGATGAATGGCGGCAAGGCACATTGGATACCAAAGCAAGAAAATATCAGATAATAGCCCAAGCAGAACTCATGATGTCTGATGGAATACCTTGGGTGTTATCACAAGGGGGATGGAAATCAGCCGCTGAACGGGCCGTATGGGAATGCAGGCAACTACTAATGGTATTATAGGGTTTATTTACAACCTGTTTTCATGAAAGAATTGTGGGGTTTTACAAAAAGTATAAAATATATAAATAATCTGCCAATTTTTGTTGCTTGAGTTTCTCAGAGTTGAGTTTATAAAGGTTATGATTGCGACGCGTTTGTCCAAGCCATCAAAGTGAGGAATATGCAGGTGGTGATACCGCCCCGCAGCAACCGCAAAGAGCAGTGCCTGTGCGGTTAGTTTGTTATAAAGAACGCCATCTAGTTGAATATTTCTTCAACAAAATCAGATTCTACCGCAGAGTTTTTTCGTGTTTTGACAATATTCACGGGCTTCTTGAATTTCGGTTTGGCTCTCATTTGGCTGAGATAATAAATGTCAACACGCCCTAACCAGTATAATAAATTGTCGTTCCGGTTGTGTCCCTTACTGGACATTGTAAATAATAATTTTTAATTGAGAAATTGATCCTATGGCAGGCGTTAAACATGATCCCTTGGCTGACATTGGTTTGATAGCTGATAATTTGCGGGATCGTTATAAATCGGGTTTTCCTATCCTCAAAGAGATTATTCAAAACGCCGATGATGCGGGATCGGTTCATTTTTGCTTTGGATTTAGCAAAGGCTTGTCAGATGCAAATCATGAGTTATTAAAAAATCCGGCGATTTTTTTTATCAACGATGGGTTATTGAGTGAAACCGATGCAGATGCCATTTTATCAATTGCTTTAGGCTCTAAAGCCTCGAATGAAAATGCCATTGGTAAATTCGGTTTAGGGATGAAAAGTTTGTTTCATTTATGCGAAGCTTTTTTCTATCTTTCTGCCCAATGGGACGGCGGCGAGGACTTTCATAGCAATATTTTTAATCCTTGGGGTGAGTTAAGAGGGGATTGGGAGACTTTTGACAATACCGATAAACACCTAATCCAACAGCACCTGAAAGCAGTTATCGCTTATATAAACCAGCAAGCCGACGCAAAAACATGGTTTCTTG
>NZ_PGFZ01000009.1:156370-182465 GCF_002923755.1 Methylovulum psychrotolerans | reverse complement strand
CATTTAGCTATCGTTATTTGCCAACGAAAAGCGGATGAACGAGCCGAAGCCTATTTTGATTGGTCGGTATTTTTACCACTGGGCACTTATCCCCAAGTAAAAGGATACAGTCGGGTTAACCCTGATGACAAATATAACACCCAGATATTTATTCACGGCTATTTTTTTGTTGATGCTGGTCGTGTCGGTATTCACGGTATAGAAAACATTGGAAAACCGCCTATTGGTAAAATTGTGAACAATGATGAACTCCGTAGCCAATGGAATGCGTTACTGGCCACTAAAGGTTGTTTAAGCTATCTACCGAAAGCACTGCAACAATTTGTACAAGCACATCGTTGCGGATTTGAACGTACCCAGCATTTGAGTGAAGCACTTTTTAAATCCGACTTTGCAAAACTATATCAGAACTGGCTAGGAAGCAATTATCAATGGATCTGCCAACTGCAACCGCATGAAAAATCTTGGCAGCTCATTCCTGCCGATACTACGGCTTTACTATTACCTCCTTATCCACAAGGCGAGCATAAACGTCCTTGGGCTGTTTTTAAACAGTTGGGGGCATTTGCCTCTCAAGGATATGTGTTTCATGACCAGTCCCTCGCCTGCTTATTAAATCCAGTAAATCAAGGATGGACAGATGAATTATTGCTGCGGGTCTTGGACATCGATCTTGAAGCCGTTTTTTGTGAACGCGTCCATTTTGCTTACTTTAATGACTTCTTAGCATTGCCTGGAACCATTCATACCGCAACCATCAAAAATAAATTACAGTCGATAGCAAGAAATGGCTTAGGTTTACCGCCGGATTCATTGATTAAATCCGAAATGACCCGTTTCCTTGAGTATATTCCATCAGGTCAGCAAGTTGTTTTAACTAAAGTCAAACTATCTGGGCTGTGGCAACAGCTAGCCAAGATCCAAACGCGAGCATTGATTGTCCCTAAGGAATTGACACCAGAATCCACTCAAAACAATCCGTTGATAATGGATGATGCGGGGCTGCTTTTAAAAGCCTTGGACGCGATTTTAGGTTCAGCAAGCCAAAGCAATCTTCATGATGAAGCACAGGCGTTGGTCGAAGAAATTATCCAGATGGTGTCTCCTGTGGATAAAGAAAATTTGTT
This sequence comes from Methylovulum psychrotolerans, assembly GCF_002923755.1. Taxonomy (GTDB): domain Bacteria; phylum Pseudomonadota; class Gammaproteobacteria; order Methylococcales; family Methylomonadaceae; genus Methylovulum; species Methylovulum psychrotolerans. Next base: position 181,338 of record NZ_PGFZ01000009.1, on the reverse strand, counting down.
AAAACAGTGTTCTGGTTTACGTTTATTCAAAATACATGACTTAGCCTCTAAAAAAGATAAGTTTGTTGCTCAAAGTGATTTAAGGGCATTAAAAAATGGAAATATGCTGTTTCGTTTTTCAATTGGTAAGGATGATGAAAAGTTTTCTTTAGGCAATGCCTTATTACAAGCCATTGAGGGAGGTGAAATTTACTTTATTACGACTAACAATAAAAATCTATCCCTTGGGCCGAAAGAAAATTTGTCGGAGTGTAATGAAATATCATGTTTAGCTTATATTGACAACAAAAAACCTATATTGAAATCGCCGAAGTGCCGAACTAAATTGCTGGAGGGGTTGTTGTCGCACACCGACCTAACAGTAATTGAAAAAAAAGCTTTCCGATATTTATTACATGGTGATCTCAATCAATATTCTGTAGACAGTGAACGCTTATTGAGCGTTGATACAGACTTACCGCCAGTTTGGGAAAAATTAACACAGGCTATCTATCAGGTAGGGAATGATTCCTGGCGCTTGATTGATAAAATATTAGTTGATGTTTTATCGCATAAACTAAGTAATCAGCTAGGGGTTAATAAGGTGAATATTGAAGGAATATTGAACACCCTTAACGAGCGATTGCCTCAAATTAACCTTCAGCAACTGCACTTCAACCCAAAAGAATCTGAAACTATTTTGCTAGAAATTCAAGAGGAAAACTTATGGAAGCAACTTCCTTGGCATGAAACCGATAAAAGTGAACGCGTCACCATTACAAAGCAATGTTTTCTTGATAATGATTTACCGATACCTGATTCATTAGCACACCAAGTTACGCGCATTAAAAAATCAACCAACAAAGCCGTTGCAAAACAACAAAATGAATGGATAGCCCCATTAGATAAGCTGGCTCTAATACAAATTATCTTATCAAGTCAGAGTCCGAGTGATTATTCTTTGTTAATACTTGAACAATTCCCCGACATATCCATTGATGGTGATTTACGGCAATTACTTCGTGCTACCTATTGGCTAAAAACTAATAATGAACAGCCGGTGAAACCTGAAGATATTATCGTGATTGAAGGGATGGACGATGACATCAAGCGGCTCACGGCAGAATGTGCAGCAGGTTACTATTCGGTTGATGATGTGCATACTGATATCCAAAGGCATGAACATTTTGATCGGTTAAAAGCTCTTTTTTCCCGTGAACAAGACGGTTTGGAATGTTTATTTTTAATGCTGGGTGAAAGTAAACGTTTTTCCATTGGTACACTGGGTTTTAAATCAGAAGAGTTGTTGAAGTTTGCGGAAATTATTGCTGATGCCTTAGATATGCCAGGGTGGGCATTATTGGCAAAAAAGCAAGTAAATGCGCTATTAACAGAGGGTGATGTTGAATTAATTAAGCCAATTTTGAAGGCATTGCCAGTTGAGAATTACCCTAAGCTATTAAAGGATTTAATCATAATCCATAAGCAGCTTTCGCTACCATCACAACAATCCGAAATAATCAGGCTTTTTAATGCCTATATAACGATATTTGCCAATTTTCCTAATGTTGTCGGTTTGCTAAAAACCATGGAATTGCTTAACCAGCAAGATCATTGGGTCATGGCAGAACAGCTTTGCTTTGACATTGAAGGTGTGGACAAACATTACTTGCTGAATCGGGAGCAAGCGAGATGCTTAAGTGCAATTATCTATTCGGGTCAGCAACGGCAAGAAAGAAGCAACCTATTAGTGGTCGAAAACATTAACTATTTACGGCAAAGCACACCGAAAACGCTAAAGACATATTTTAAAGACTGGGAAGGGCTGGTAGAAAACGAACTGATTGGTCTTTTCATCAGTTTATTGGGCGGGAGTGCTGAAATTGAGCAAATCGCTAACGGCTTTCTTGGCAAACGCAGTGTTGAGGGTGTCCGAAATAGCATTGACTGGCGAACTAAGGCCCGGGACGCGACACGTTACATATTGTTTGATGGATTAGACCAACATCAAGCTATCCGTAAAATGGAATTCCTGATCCGTATTGAAGATCAGGATTCGATCAACGTAGCATCTATTTTTAATGCCCCTATTACCGTACCCTTGGATAGCCACCCCAATACCCTTATTGTCGATCATTCTTTTAAAGGGCAATACCAGTGTGTATTCAAATTGCGTAAACTGAAGATTAGCAATGGGGCTGAAAACCAGTTATCGACCCTTTTAAAAAACAGTGCCGAATGGCTGTTAAAAGAGGTCTATGAACAGTCCGGCAATCTAGGAAAAGTTTGGGCTGAACTCGGAGAATCAGACCAACTGGATATTGCCGTAGCTCAGGGCTTAATACTTGATGAGTTACCGGGAAACTTAAGGCAGTTGTCCTTACAAAAGACACTAATCCATGGCCTTTTACAAAGCTATCAAAATGCAAAATCGCAAAAAAAAGAGCTGGAGTTAACGGGTGCCAATACGCAAACGGCTGAAATAGAGATTCAGCAAGCTTTAAAGGGTATGCAGGATGCTTTGATAAACGACGAATCCACCCAGTCGGCAGTGCTTGACGCGATAAAAAGCAAAATCACCAATCACCAATATCAAACTTACAGCGTACCCTTCGAGCTGTTTCAAAACGCCGATGATGCTGTGGTTGAATATGCCGAAATGCTGGCTTATCCATATCCATTTTCGAGCCTTAATGAACTTGAATTGGACTCCCAACAACAACAGTTCCGTGTTTTAAGCGACGACAACACGCTGACATTTATCCATTGGGGACGGGCAATCAACTTTTTTCGCGGGGCAGAAGGGTTTCCCGGAAAAGAACGGGGATTCCAGCGTGATCTTGAAAAAATGTTACTACTGAATACCTCTGATAAACATACAGAGAGCTTGGTCACCGGCAAGTTTGGCTTAGGGTTTAAAAGTGTGCATTTGATTTCAAATCGCCCCAAACTGCTCAGTGGCCGTTTGGGTGTGGAAATTTTTGCTGCCATGCTGCCTGAACCATTATCGCTTGATGACCGTGAGCGGCTAAGAGGTTGTATTGAACACGCAGCCAAAACTAAATTTACCGCCACGGCTATCGAATTGCCGCTTACCGAAGGTATTGAAAATGACGATGTGCTCGAAAAATTTAAATCTTATGCTGGTGTATTAACGGCATTTAGCAAGGGCATTAAACATATTAACTTTAATCAGGAACACGTTATAAGTTGGCAGGAACAGATTGTTTTTACTGACTTGCCTACATTAAGAAAAAGTCGCTTATCATTAGGTGGAGAAAAAATTGACGCTATCAAGCTGGTTTTTGCCGATGAGCATCGCCGTTACGAAATGTTGTTTGCTTTTGGGGCGACTGGATTTAAAGCTTTTCCTTGGGTTGACAAGGAAAGTAAAGAAGCCCTGCCTAAAATTTGGGTTTTGGCTCCCACACACGATGAAGCTTCAATGGATTTTTTGCTGAATGCCAATTTTGATGTGGATATGGGGCGCTTGCAGTTAGCTCATGACAGTCTAAATAATCGCGACATTGCCCATGCGCTCGGGATTAATTTAACGCAATTACTGCGTCAATTGAGTATCCTGATTACCACAGACTGGGAGAATGTAAGACAAAAACTCGATCTGGCACAAGATAGAAAGCCATATGATTTTTGGCATTCGTTATGGTCAGTTCTGGTCAGTTCTTGGGTTAAAAAAGAAGACAACAAAGTCCATCAACTGGTTAAAGCGATGTTAACGGAATCAAACCCCTGCTTTATTGGGTTGTTATCGGATACCCCACTGTTACCCAATGGATTGTGGGATAGTTTGCAAGCCTTAGTTTACATAAAATCAATAAGATACGTCATCAAGGGTGTTTTAAGCCAGGAGGTATGTTTTAAATTGGCGATGAAGCAGCTATCTGCTATTTTGCAAGCAGACCAGGTAATTCATGAATATGTCCAAGACGAGTTGTTTAAGTTATTGCCGGAAAAAGACAAAAAGGCCTTGCGTTGGCCAACGTTTGATTTATCCACACTGGCTGAAAAAACCTTTCCTGACCAACAAGTCGGCTTCCATGAAGCCACAGCATGGGGTGAATTGTTGAATGAAAAGGTAACATACGAACTAGAAAAAAATGAGGAGCGAAAAAAAGAGCAAAAACGGCTAGAGGAATATTCAGCCACGCTTAAATTTATCAACCAGTCTGATCACTACACTTCTGTTGAAGATTTATTGGATAGCCAATTTACCGAACAGGAAGAAAAGTTGCGAGCTGCTTTTGCGCCTGATGCCAATATCTTGAATACGAAGTATGACCAAAAAGCCGCAGCGTTTTTTCGTTTTGCCCGCCCGCAAATGCGTGCAACATTGGATCAAATGGCGCAATGGGCATTGGTCGAAACAGAATTAACAAAACAATCCAGCGTATTACGTTATTTGTTGCTTGGAGAAAAAAGTGATGAATTGGCTAAAAAGATACGCGGACAATCATGGTTGAACGAATTGCATGAACAATCGGCGCATTTTGCAGGTTGGTCAAGATCTGATGTGAATAACGTTTTGATACGAAAATTAGCAAGCGATGAAAAAATAGCGCTAGTGCAAATTACAATCCCAACTGCTGCCCTCAAGGAAGAGCTTAACCCCAATATTGTACTCAATAACGTTTATAACTGGTGGCTACAAAATAAATCGATGTATTTAGATAAATACAACAAGCTTGTCTATCCGGAAGGTCATTTTCCAAAAATCATTGATGAACAGAATTCCATTAATAGGGATGGCTGGATGACCCTATTGTTTATAGGTTCGCTACATACCGTGGGCCGAACCAGAGATGAGCAGCATCGTACTGCGATAGAGCATTTTAAAGATAAAGGCTGGTGGGATGTTTTCATTCAAAAAAATCCTCAGGATGCACCGGAACAATGGATGCAGGTATTAGATGAGTATTTGCAAGATCAATTATACAGAAGCCAGTATGACTCATGGATGATGCGCTTTGTCAGCCTTTATCGCTTTGCCCGTTGGTTAGATGATTATGCCAGTGTGTGGTTAGCCATTTATCATCAAACAACGGCCTTTTCTATGGAAAGTGTTTTAAATACCGCAAGCAGTCCTTTGCATGCCGGCGGCGGAGTCATCGCTCCGCAACTTTCCAGAACACTAGGCATTGGAGCCAATTTTATTTTACGCGAGTTGGTGCGGCATCGCGTATTGAGCAACACAGCGGTAATTGTCGCTAGCGAACATTGTTTCGTGCCGCATTTGCGCGTTAGAAAGCTAATGAATCGCTTAGGGATTGCATTAGCTGAAGACGTTTCCGACACCACCCAATCAAATGATATTTATCAATTTATTTCCGAGTACTTAGGAAAAGAAAAAGCAACTTTTGCGGGCTGCTTTGATATACCGTTACAAATCATTGCCAGAGACGTTGAACTTGAAAGCCGATTATTTAGCAACACACCAATTGAATCATTCGATAATCAACCTGCTCGTCTTCTTGATGTGCCCAATTGGGCTTGGGATATTTTAGGTAATATTTCGTTTTTCGTAGATTTAGTAAACCACAACAATTTACCTGAGCCTATCGTTGGCTATGAGTTATGTGACTCAGATGGCAGCGTTTTACTGGAGCTGGAATTAGCATGGGAAAGCCAGGGAGTGGGTATTGTGGTGGATGAAGATGATAATCTCTGGACTCAAGTGCGGCGAGGACAAAATTTGGGCTGGCAGGTTTTTACCGTTGATGAGTTAAAGGATGAATTGCAGCGGTTTTTAGGCTGTTTTCATCAACAGGGAGGCAACTGAATGTTCAGTAAAGGTGAAAAAGTCAATCATCTACAGCACGGCATCGGGACGGTGCGTGCAGTGGATGAAGAAACGTTGATTATCCGTTTTGATCACGGCATTGAAGAATGTTTAACCGAAGACGTTGACCTCATTAAAGCGGTTGAACAATCCATTAATTCCTTGCATTTTTATTCGCCAATCGATGTTGTTTTACGAAGTCAGGCCGCCGCCATTCAATCAGTCAATGATAACTGGGGGGTCTTTTCAAAATCATTAATTAAGTTGTTGCCCCACCAATTATGGGTTTGTCATAGAGCATTAAGACAATGGCCAACCCATTATCTTGTCGCTGACGACGTTGGCTTGGGTAAAACTATCGAAGCTGGCTTAATCCTATGGCCGCTCTTATCTAAAGGTTTGGTCAAACGGCTATTGATTTTGGCACCGGCAGGTTTGGTTGAACAATGGCAATACCGGTTGCGGGAAATGTTTGATATTCGCCTGACCATTTACACACCGGAACTGGACAAACCAAAATCCGATTATTGGAATACCCATCCTTATGTCATTGCCTCGCTGCCAACCTTAAGAAAAAACCTTAACGGACGGCATGACAGAATGCTTCATGCTCAAGACTGGGATTTGCTTATTGTTGATGAGGCTCATCATTTGAATGCCTCAGAAGATCAAGGCGGGACATTAGGATACCGTTTTGTCCAGCGTTTGATTGAACACCAGAAATTTAAATCTAAAATTTTTTTTACCGGAACACCACATCGGGGTAAGGATTATGGTTTTTTTGCATTGATGAAGTTGGTCAGGCCGGACTTGTTTGATCCTGATAAGCCGGTAAAACCGCAATTAGCTTTATTAAAAGATGCCTTAATCCGCAACAACAAACAAAACGTAACAGACATGCAAGGGCGGAAGTTATTTAAACCGGTTACCGTTTATCAAGAAACCTACCAATACTCCGAGGCTGAGTCTGCTTTTTATGAACTGCTCACCGCGTTTATTTTAAGCGGACAGGCGTATGCGTCAAAACTAAACAGCTCAAACGCTCAGCAGGCTGTAATATTGGTGTTAACGTCATTGCAAAAACTGGCTTCGAGTTCGGTTTCAGCCATTAAGCGGGCTATCCAAAATCGTCTGAACAACATTATAACCATTAAAGATAACTTGAAATTTCTTGAGCAACAAAAAGAAAAACTAGATAGATTGGTTGCAATGATGGATGACGAGATCGATGCATCGCTGACGGATGAAATGCAGGCCTTGGAAGAACGTATCGTCGAACATAGCGCTAAGCTACTTTTGATGGAAGACGAAAAGCCACGCCTAGAAGCGTTATTAGCGACCGCCCACAACATTACCAGTGAAACCAAATTCGTCCGCTTGCTAACCGTTTTAGACGAACGTTACGAAGATCGTAATGTCCTATTTTTTACGGAATATAAAGCCACACAATCATTACTGATGGGGATGTTACAGCAGAAATACGGCGATGGCTGTGTAACCTTTATCAATGGTGACAACTTTGCAAGTGGTGTAAAAAACCAAAGGGGAGAATCACACGACTTACGCTTGCCGCGTGAATTGGCCGTTGAAAAATTCAATTTAGGACAAGTCCGGTTTATCGTGTCCACTGAAGCGGGGGGCGAAGGTATTGACCTCCAGGACAATTGTTATTCGATGGTACATGTAGATCTGCCCTGGAATCCCATGCGTATGCACCAACGGGTCGGCCGACTTAACCGATACGGTCAACAATATCCCGTTGAAGTGATAACTATACGCAATCCGGAAACCGTTGAGTCCAGAATTTGGGATCTGCTGAATACAAAATTAAACAGCATAACCGATGCGCTCAGTGAGGTAATGGATGAACCTGAAGACCTATTGCAACTCGTATTAGGCATGACCGATGGCAAGCTATTCACCCAATTGTTCTCTAAAGGTCTTAGTCAATCAAAAGAAAGCCTGAAAGGTTGGTTTGACACTGAAACCAAAAAATTCGGCGGAGCGGACGTTATTCAGACGGTCAAAAATTTAGTGGGTAATAGTCAGCAATTTGATTATCAAAGTTTAGATTCAATACCTAAAAGAGATTTAAATGATTTGCTGCCGTTTTTTGAAAATATACTCACTTACAATAAGAAAAGAATTGTGAAAACCGGACATGGCATTGCTTTTAACACGCCTGATCCATGGAAAACGGACATGGGTATCAAGCCAAAATATGACGGCTTAGTTTTTGATCGCGACCATAAGCAGGTCCAAAGTGCAGAAAAAGTTATAGGGGTAGGGCATCGGGTATTTGACCTTGCCTTAAAACAAGCCTTATCGTTGATCGCATCGCTATGCCTATTGCCTCAGTTAGAAAAGCCGCTAGTCATTTTTTCTATTTTTGACCGTATCACTGGCATTGAATCCAATATCGGTAAGACCCTCGCTGGTGTTTGTTGGGGCGGCAATTCTGATAGTAGCGAAATATTGTTCGATTGGCAGGTCTTGGATATTTTAAACCAACAACATAGCCTTCAAAAACTTGAATCCTCTCATTTTGAGAACAACGTTACCTCTGAAATACTGGCAGATTGTCTAAAAAATAGTAGTAGGTTATTAAAGCAAAACCTAGAACAGTTTAAATTGCCGTATAAAATGCCGGAAATAGACGTGCTGGCAGTTTGTTGGCCAAAGAAAATCGTAGCCGAACGGCAGGTTTTCATGCAGGCTGTAAATTGAGGCAATGTTCAGCTAGGTTGTGATAAAAAACCGCTGTTCAGCGTTGCTGTATGATACTATAGACCCAAAAGCTAATAAAACGACATAATAAACAATTACGCTAGTTTAGCGTCCGTCTATATCAAGTAACTGGCGGTAGCGGAGTGCATAATACCCCCATAATGGTTGGGATATGGAAGAAAAATACCCGATGATGTTATGTACTAAGTAGATGTGCATATATTTTTTAACATTTTTAAGCAAGCATCGCCATTCCGGCAGATATAAGAGATTGCCGGAATGGCGATGCTTGCTTAATTTTTGGTAAGTAGCGGTGCAAAATTCTTTTAACATGAATTTTGAAGAACCTATGCCCTATAGGTTCACCGAAAAATACAGGAAGCACCGTCATTCCGGCAATCTGCCGGAATGACGGCTTCTTCTTAAAAATGTTAAAAAATATATGCACACCTACTTAAAAATAGAGGACGGTTAGTCCTACAAAAAATGTAGGATAAAAAACTTTGCACACTTACCTCGCGCCTAACCCAATAAATCAGTTTGGACTGTCTCTGTGTCGTTTAATCAGCTTCTGACTCTATAACGTTAAACCTAACCCTATCAAGGATGAATCCATGCCCCACTCCATTATCGCTCCTGGTACAAGAATTGAATTAAGAGATGAAGAATGGCTAGTGCGTCGGGTCGATATGACGACCAGCGGCGGGCAACAACTAACCTGTATCGGTTTAAGTGAGTTAGTTAAGGATAAAGAAGCCCTGTTTCTTACCGAACTGGATAATAATTCAAAATTTCGCACCCGCATCAACGTACTAAAACCGGAAGATACCGAGTTTGTTCAAGATCAATCGAATGGTTTTATTGATAGCAGGCTTTATTTGGAAGCCTTGTTAAGAGAATCCCCTCCCACTGATAACAAGCTTTATGTTGGGCATCGAGCGGCAATGGACGTGGTGCCTTACCAGATGCAGCCAACCCTTCAAGCATTAAATCAGCCTAGGCAGCGTATTCTGATAGCGGATGCCGTAGGTTTGGGTAAAACCCTGGAAGCAGGTATTCTGGTTTCGGAATTGATGCGTCGTGGTAAAGGCAAACGCATTTTAGTGGTCGCAGTTAAATCCATGCTAACCCAATTTCAAAAAGAATTTTGGAATCGCTTTACTATCCCGTTAACACGTTTGGATTCAATCGGTATTCAGCGGGTCAGGAATCAGATTCCCTCTAATCACAATCCATTTTTCTATTTTGATAAAGCGATTGTCTCGGTTGATACACTAAAACAAGGTATCGAATATCGGAATTATCTGGAAAATGCCTATTGGGATATTATCGTTATTGATGAGGCGCATAATGTTGCAGAAAGATCAGGTAGCAGTCAGCGGGCTCGACTGGCAAGATTACTGTCCGTACGTTCAGATACCCTGATTATGCTCTCGGCCACGCCGCACGATGGCCGGGCTAAAAGCTTTGCTAGTCTGTTGAATATGCTGGATGCAACCGCTATCGCTAATCCCGAAAATTACAGTAAAGACGATTATGCCGATAAAGGGCTAGTGATCCGGCGTTTTAAAAAAGACATTATTGATCAGGTCAAAACCGAATTTAAAGAACGTAAAACCCAACAAATCAAGACTCAGGCTTCCGCGTTAGAACAAGCGGCTTTTGATTATTTAACTGAAATTCAATTTGCCAAAATAGACCAAGTCCGATCCGCAGGCATATTATTCAAAACTACCTTAATCAAAGCACTGTTTTCCAGTCCGGTTGCCTGTAGGGAAACTATCCAGAATCGGCTGAAAAATCTGGAGCAAAAACAGGACAACGCCTATCAAAATGATCGCGACCAACTTATAACGCTCAATGATTTATTAGCGAAGATCGAAGTCGCAAACTTCTCGAAATATCAATGTCTTATTGCAACCATTACTGATCATAAGGAGGGTCTAAATTGGAAGCCCAATGAGACTAAAGACCGAATAGTCATTTTTACCGAGCGTATCGAGACCTTGCGCTTTCTGAAAGAAAATTTACAGCAAGATTTAAAGCTCAAAGATAACCAAATCGAAGTGCTGTACGGCAGTTTATCCGACACCGAACAACAACGCATCGTTGAAGATTTTGGCCAGGAAAACAAACCGGTACGCCTGTTAATTTGCTCTGACGTGGCTTCGGAGGGGATTAACCTGCATTTTTTGAGTCATCGCATGATTCATTTTGATATTCCCTGGTCTCTGATGATTTTTCAGCAGCGCAATGGCCGTATTGATCGTTATGGACAGGAATACTCGCCACATATTCTGTATTTAATGACGGATTGTGCCAATGATGTCATCAAAGGCGATAACCGCATATTGGAAGTATTGATTGAAAAAGACGATCAAGCCATCAAAAACATTGGTGACCCTTCCGTATTCATGGGCGTTTACGATAGCGAAGCCGAAGAACAAATTACCGCACAAGCCATTGAGAACGGTATAGCGGCAGCTGCTTTTGACCAGCAACTGGAATCTAAAGCCCAAGCCTTCGATTTATTCGCGGAAGATTGGTTTGCAACGGAAAGTCAAGCCGTCATTAACGACCCACTCAATGAAACCGGTTCAATTCCCTGCCTGTTCCTTTCTGACTTTGACTACCTGTCGAAAGGGATACAGCGTCTGGCAGAAAAAGAGACGCGCGATCGCATCACGCAATTTTCAGCCAATCCTATACAACAGCGTGTCGAATTTACCGCACCGAAAAGCCTGGAACTGCGCTTCAAACATTTAAGCAAAGAAATCTGGCCGAGCAATGGACATTTTATACTGTCGGCAGAAAAATCAGCCATAGAAACCGCCATTAATGAAAGCCGACAATCCGAACAAAGCTGGCCAGTTGTGCATTATCTATGGGAACAACATCCAGTGTTCCAGTGGCTTAATAACAAAGTGGCGGGTGGTTTTAAAAGACAACAAGCACCTGTCATCGTAGCGGGTGCTAAATTAGCAAAAGGCGAAGTGATTTATATCACCTACAGTTTAATAGCCAATCAAAAAGGACAGCCGCTGATTCAACGCTGGTTAGGTATCGGCTTTATTAACGGCCAATTCAACGGCATTGATGCCTTGGAAGAGGTACTTAAACGCATCGGGCTTAGCCAAGGATTGCCTAATTCGGGAGAAGCTTCAAGCGTATTCAATCAACTGGCAGCACAACTGCCTGAAGTGGTTAAACAGACCAAGCAGCAAATGACGCTTTACCGAAAAGCCTTCGAACAAGAAAACCGGCCTAAATTAGACGCGCAACTGGAAAAACTCAAAATATTGGAAAACAAGCATGTAGAACAGCTTGATTTGTCCGTCCAAACCAGCGAACAACTGGCCGCCATTAAAGACAAACGTTACCAAGAGGAAAAAGCAGCCATTCGCAGTCGCTTCGAAGAATATCGGCAATGGATACAAGAAACCATGAATACTGAAGATCATCCTTATATTCAAATTGTCGCGGCCATCGTCCAGGCCTGATCCAGAAGTGTAGCTTTTAGAGCCAAGATTTTTAACCCTTTCAACAGCTGTGGTGCAAAAGCCCCAGTGCTTAAACCTACAGAAAACAATAACGGAATCATCCCTAATGTCGCTCGACCTCACCGGCATCACCAACGAAAACGAATATTACAGCCACCACTATTTGTCGGCGATTTTTGAAGGCGACCTCAAAGACACATTCAGCCAATGGCAAGCGATGGAGGACGATTATCGTGATGTAAAGCCAGGGTCACAAAAAAGCGATCCGTTTGCCGAACTTCGCGCCCCGTGGATAAAATTGCGTTCATTAGCGCAAGACTTTTTCCGCTTGCTACATCAGCTTGAAAAAGACCGCGACCCGCAATCCCGCTTACAATTACAAAATGCTTTTTTTGCCAAACTGCTGACAGCTTTAGGTTATACCTGGCAACCGACCATGAAAAATAGCGTGGAGTCCGGTGACATTCCTATTCTTGCTGAAGTGGCGCATGGTCAAAACCCCGCATTATGGGTATTGGGTGTATGGAATAATGTTGATGCTGATAAAGAAGACCCGCTTAATCTCACCCTAAAACCCGAACAATGGCTTTATGGCCATGAGCCACAGGCCGCGCTCCTGAATCTCAGCATTGACGACCTGATTAACAAAACTATTTTCGCGCTTGACCATCCGCCGCGCTGGATTCTGTTGCTCAGTGATACCCAGTTACTGTTGATAGATCGCAGCAAATGGCATGAAAAACGGCTGTTACGGTTCGACCTTGCAGAAATCTTTAGCCGCCGTGAAGACAGCACACTCAAAGCCATGACCGCGTTACTGGTTAAAGACCATTTAACGCCTGCCCAAGGCCTGTGCTTAATGGACAGTTTGGATGAAAATGCCCATAAACACGCTTTTGCCGTCTCTGAAGATTTAAAATATGCGCTGCGTGAATGCGTGGAACTGCTCGGCAACGAAGCCATGCGTTACTGGCGGGAGGAGAGCAAGGAAAAAGTATATACCGAAGTCATGGCGGAAAACTTAAGCCGTGAATGCTTACGTTACATGTACCGGCTACTGTTTTTGTTCTATATCGAAGCCAGACCGGAACTGGATTATGTGCCCATCAAAAGTTCCAGTGCCTATCTTAAAGGTTACAGCTTGGAGTCTTTGCGCAACCTGGAAATGACGCCGTTACATACTCAAGAAGCGCAACACGGCACCTATATTAGCGACAGTATCCAATTGTTGTTTGATTTGATTGACCAAGGTTTTCACGCGCAACCCAACACCAATATCTTTGCCAACGGCGATACCGAAGCCTTTAGCATCACGCCCCTCAAAAGCCATCTGTTCGACCCGAAAAGCACACCCACGTTAAACCGAGTACGCTTTCCTAATCACCTGATGCAAAAGATTATCCAGTTGATGTCGCTGACCCGACCCAGCACGGGACGCTATCAACGCCGGGGGCGCATCTCTTACGCACAACTGGGCATTAACCAGCTCGGTGCGGTCTATGAAGCCCTATTGTCTTATAAAGGCTTTTTCGCCCCACACGATTTATACGAAGTTAAAAAAGCCGACAGCCAACCGAATGAACTAGATTCGGCGTATTTTGTGCCAGAAGCGGAACTGATAAATTACACCGAAGCGGAACGGGTGCTTAACGAACAAGGCGGCTTTAAAGTCCACCCCAAAGGCACCTTCATTTATCGCATGAGCGGACGGGATCGGGAAAAATCGGCCTCTTATTACACGCCGGAAGTGCTGACCCAAGCCTTGGTCAAATACGCCCTGAAAGAATTATTGCCCGACAAAAGTGCAGACGAGATTTTACGACTCAAAATATTAGAACCGGCGATGGGTTCGGCAGCGTTCCTTAACGAAGCCATCAACCAATTGGCTACCGCCTACATCCAGCGGAAAGAAAAAGAAACCGGCGACCGTCTGGCACACGAAGACTATGCCGACGAACTGCAAAAAATCAAGCTGTATCTGGCGGACAACAACGTCTTCGGTATCGACTTAAACCCCGTTGCCGTGGAATTGGCCGAAGTGTCGTTATGGCTTAACTCCATTCATAAAAGCGGCTTTGTACCGTGGTTTGGTTTGCAATTGTTCAACGGCAACTCGTTGATTGGCGCAAGGCGGCAAGTATTCGCACCCGATGTGTTGAACAAAAGCAAAAAGGAACAGCTTTGGTTTAACCAAACACCCAGCCGTTTGAACCCTTATGGCTTATCAAACCTCCCTCTCCCTGTGTACCCTAAAGGGCATAAAGGAGAAGGTCGGGGTGAGGGCCAGTTCGCCCAAACCGACCACAACAACCAACCACTACTTAGCGAGCGCGGCCAGCGCATTTACCATTTCCTGTTGCCTGACCCCAATATGGCCAACTATCAGGATAAAGTCATCAAAAGCCTGGCCAAGGATGCCATTAAAACTATCAGCGAGTGGCGCAAAGACTTCTGCAAACCTTTTAGTGCCGAACACATCAAACAACTGCAAATCTTTTCCGCCAAAATCGACGAACTTTGGCAAGCGCATACCGTGGAACAAGCCAAAATCCGCGACAAAACCACCGATCCTTTTAACATCTGGGGACAGCCACAAGACCAGCGCCACCAACCAAGTCCATTAGCGCAAAAAGACCACATTATCGCCCAAGAACGCCAATCCAAAAACCTGAAAAACGCTTCTCCGTATCGCCGTTTAAAACTGGTGATGGATTACTGGTGCGCGTTATGGTTTTGGCCGTTGGCCCAGGCCGACTTGTTGCCGGACAGGAACCAGTATTTTTTCGACCTCAATTGGCTGCTGATGGGCGGCACACTGGAGCCGGTGACCGAACCCGGCCAAACGGCGGACTTATTCCCCGATACTATGCCGCAGAAACTTTCGATGGATTTTAATGATCGTTTCGGGCAACTGGACATCGAAAAAATCCTCCGCGACAATCCGCGCTTAAATGTCGCTAACCGCCTTGCGGAACAATCCAATTTTTTTCATTGGGAACTGGAATTGGCCGACATCTTTGCCTATAACGGCGGTTTCGATTTGATCTTGGGTAATCCACCCTGGTTGAAAGTGGAATGGATGGAAGCGGGCATCATGGGCGATGCCAACCCGTTGTTTGTTTTACGCAACTTTACCGCAAATCAACTGAATGAACTCAGGGAAGAGAGCTTTTTCGACTATCCAAAACTCAAAGCCGATTATTTTTCCGAGTTTGAACTAGCAGAAGGTACAAAGAATTTTCTTAATGCCGAGGTCAATTACCCACTATTAGTCGGACAAAAAGCTAATTTATTTAAATGTTTTTTGCCTCAAGCCTGGATGGGGAATAAATCAATGGGCGTAGCCGGTTTTTTACATCCCGAAGGTATTTATGACGACCCGAATGGCGGCTTATTCCGGGCGGCGATCTATCCACGATTGCGAGCGCATTTTCAGTTTCAGAATGAATTCCAGCTATTTGTAGGAACAAATGATCATGGAAGGATGCGTTTTAGCTTAAATATTTATCAAACTTCGAATCTTGCTTCAGTATCGTTTAACCATATTTCAAATCTATATATTCCGCATACCATTTATCAATGTTTCGAGCATGATGGCCATGGCATAGTGCCAGGCATTAAAACCAATGACGGCCAATGGAACACCGTCGGACATAAAAGCCGGATTGTACCGGTTGATGAATGCACATTGGCTTTGTTCGCCAAACTCTATGATACCGAAGGTACTCCAGCCTTACAAGCCCGGTTACCTGCTTTACATTCCAAGCAGTTGCTTCATGTGTTGGAAAAATTCGCCCACCAACCCAAATGTTTAAGCGATTTTCAGGGCGAGTATTATTCAACTTATATGTTTGATGAGACTAAGGCCCAAAAAGAAAAAACAACAATAAGGCAGACCCAATTTGCCAGAGAAACGCAGCAATGGATTTTATCGGGGCCTCATTTTTTTGTCGGCACGCCCTTTAATAAAACGCCGCGTCGTGTTTGTACTGAAAATGGTCATTACGACATCCTCGACCTTGCCAATTTGCCAACTGATTACTTACCACGCACCAATTATTTGCCAGCCTGTGAACCTGCCGAGTACCAGCATCGTATTCCGCGTGTTCCGTGGGTAGAGGCAGCGGAAGCGAAGCGAGTGACAGAGTATTATCGGTTTGTAAATCGGGAGATGATTGGACCATCATCTGAACGGACTATGATTAGCGGGATTCTTCCAAAAGGCGTAGCTCATATCAATACTTGTTTGAGTACAAGCTTTATGGATGACCATATTATGCTTGATTATTATGTAATGTGTTTATCTGTACCGGTTGATTACCGGGTTAAAAGTACAGGTATGGGACATGCCAGTACGACGTTAATCAATCAATTACCTGTATTAACCAATGAAGTCTATCGTTCATCATTACATCTACGGGCATTAACGCTAAATGCCTTAACCACCCACTACACCGACCTCTGGCAATCCTGCTACCAACCCATCTTCACCCAAGACCACTGGGCTAAATCCGACCCACGCTTGCCCAACGCCTTTTTCCAGCAACTGACCCCAAACTGGCAACGCCACTGCGCCTTACGCACCGACTACAACCGCCGCCAAGCTTTGGTGGAAATCGACGTATTGGCAGCAATGGCCTTGGATTTGACTTTGGACGAATTACAAACCATTTACCGCGTGCAATTTCCGGTGATGCGCCAATACGAACAAGATACTTGGTTCGACCGCGCCGGACGCATCGTGTTTACCGTCTCCAAAGGCTTGGTCGGTGTCGGCTTGCCGCGCAAAGCCAATAAAAACGACCTGCCTTGCCAAATAAAAACGCCGCCCGCAGACATTAAAAACCGCTGGCTGGACTGGTGCGCCGAACACGTCAGCCCCAAAAATGGCCAATTCACCATCGACACCCGCGACTGGATAACCGAAACGACCACCCTCGGCTGGGAAGACGTGCAAGCGCTCGATGGTGTTATCATCGAGCGCACGGTTCTGGATGACACCGTCCCCAATGGCCCGATAGAGCGCGTCATCCAATACGTCGCCCCGTTTGATTTATGCAGCCGCGAGCAAGACTATCAAACCGTCTGGCAACATTTTAAAGCCAGGCAAAATGAAGTGCTGGCTACCGATTAGTCATTGTTAATCATCACACTAATTTAAGTAAGGATATAGCCCATGATTGAGGGTTCAAGACAACTACCGATGCAACATATTACTGTCAGAGTGCCATGGCACGACAACGGTTGGAATGGCACTTTTTGCAATAAACCCTGTGTGAATACCAGTTGTACGGTGTTACCCAGGATCGCTTCAGGACGCGATGATAGCCATGAAGCGGATAAGGCAGGGACTTCCATTGAAGGTTTGGAACAAAATAAACTACCTCCCTGTGTCGATGAGCACGGCACGCTCATGGCCAAGTTTAGTCAGGTTTTACTAAAAAATCATCCCTATACGCAATCGGCTTCTGTTACTCACGGCCATTTTGAAGCCACACCGTATACTATTCAGCCCTATTCCGTAGCGGTTATTCCTTTTCGCTGGATGCTCAAAGAGAACACGGAAAGCCGAAGCGAGGACTTGCAGCTTGATTATAACACCAATCGTGAACCTAAAATGGATTGGCAAGATGCTTGGATTCAGGAAGGAAAGAACCAAAGGATCATGCTGGACAGCTTTTTTAGCGCAGTGAAACCCGATGAAAGTTTAGTGTTTTTTTATGCCAAACGAACGCCGTTAATCGAGGACCCTCGGCGAGTCATTATAGGGGTTGGTCGTGTTAAGTCGGTAGGCAAGCCAGCTGAATATCGATATAAACGTGATAAACCGGCCAATGCAATCAGTGGCTTTTTATGGGAGCGCGGTATTGGGCATTCAATACGGCCCAATGGAAAGGAAGGTTTTTTATTGCCTTATCAACACTTGCTTGACTTGGCTGAGGCAGATGTCAGTATTGATTTGGCGGCTTGCACGGCATTTGCACCGGATGAGCATTTTGAAAGTTATTCCTACGGTTCGGAATTGTTGCCTCAAGATGGCGCTATTGCCTCTTTACTGGCCATCGAAAAAGCGATTAAGGCGATGTGCGTTTACTTTGAGGCTCCCTGGCAGGAATATCTGAAGTGGATAGACAACGAATTAAACCGACTGTGGCAAATTCGCGGCGCATTTCCTGGCTTAGGCGCAGCGTTTAACGCTTTTGGTTTGCCGCACGGCAATTTGCTGGCCTGGTATTTAAGTGCTGATGAGGAATCTGGAAATAATCCTTGGCCTTTATTAGAAAAGGCATTGTCAGATTCTTCTTCGTTACCGGACTATTTGCAACAAGGCCTTGGCGATACGTTGTATCAAAAGTGGCAAAAGCTACCGCCTGAGCGCAGGGCTTTATTGGCGTTGTTGAGCCGATTTACGCTTACCAATAGTCAGGCGAAGCGCTGGTATCAACCGACAGAACGTGAAAAAGCGGGGATTTCTACCCTCACTACTGATGGAGAGATTTTAGCTAATCCTTACCGGATTTATGAAGAGGATCGCTTACAGCTTGATGCGATTGCTTTTGCAATCATTGATCGCGGCATGTTTCCGCCAGAAAATTTAAGAAAGGACTTTCCTATTCCAGAGCCTAGCCAAATTAAAGAAGCGGTTGATAAGCGCCGTATTCGAGCGCTTATGATTCAGGTATTGGAGGAGGCGGGCAGTAAGGGACATACCTTATTGCCGGATAACTGGTTAATCCAGCAAATTCGGGATCTAGCCATGAAGCCAGAGTGTCCTCTGGATATTGATACTTTAGGCGTCGTTAGCGATTTTATTTCGCCATTCGTGGAGGCGATTGAGCTAAAAAATGGCAATAAAGGTTTTCAATTGGATCGTTACATTGAAACTGCCCAGTCGATAAAATCGATTATCATAAAACGTCAGAAAGGCCGATTACATGAGGGGGATTATGATTGGGCGGCATTGGTTGATGCTGCAATTGAGAGCGGCTCGAAAAGCGTAACTGATGCAAATGAGTCACTCGCTAGAAAGGAAAAATCTAAAGCGCTGGAAATGCTGTTCAAGTCACGGGTGTCCGTGTTAATGGGAGCAGCGGGTACCGGAAAAAGTACTTTAATTAAAGCCCTGTGCAATATTGATGCGGTAAAAAAGGGTGGGGTGCTTTTATTGGCTCCGACAGGAAAAGCCCGGGTCAGGTTAGAACAAACCAGTGGCCAGTTTGGCAAAGGGAAAACCATTGCGCAATTTTTAAATGGATTACAGCGCTATGATGGGAATACGGGCCGTTATTTTATTAATACCAACGCAGGCAAGTCTAGTGCGCATAAAACAGTTGTTATTGATGAATGCTCGATGCTGACCGAAGAACAGCTTGCCGGGCTTTTGGATGCAATTAAAGGTGTAGAACGCTTGGTTTTGGTTGGCGACCCTAAGCAGCTTCCGCCCATTGGTGCCGGAAGGCCTTATGTTGATATTGTACAACAATTGATGCCGGAAAATATTGATAGTCTTTTTCCTAAAGTTTCATATTGTTATGCAGAGTTAACCGTTACTCGGCGTCAACAAAATCAAGGACTAGGTGAGCGGGTTGATATTTTATTAGCCAATGCATTTAGTGGTAAATCGCAAGATGCCGGTGCGGATGAGGTTTGGAATATTCTGGATAATGACGAAACGCCCTATGTAAAGTTAGTTAAGTGGAATCAGCCGGATCAATTATTCGAGCTTCTCACTCAACACATTGTTAAGGAATTACACCTGACTTCGGATCAGGATGAAGTGGGATTTGAATGCAGTTTAGGGGGAACAGCCGGCAGAACGCATGTGTTTTTTAATACAGCTTATGGCGACAAGCCTGGAGCTTCAGAAAAAGCCGAAAATTGGCAAATTCTTTCGCCACATAGAGCGGCACAATCAGGCGTTGAGGTGATAAATCGGTATATACAAGCAAAATTCAGAAGGGATGCAATTTATTTGTCCTCTAAAACAGGCTATGCAAAACGTATCCCGAATCCGGCAGGGCCTCAGGGTATTATCTGGGGCGATAAGGTTATCAATATAAAAAATGATGGGAAAAGGAAGGTTTTCCCTGATAAAGAAAATCACTATGTAGCAAATGGCGATATTGGCATAGTGACGGGATATTATAAGAAGAAAGGACAGAAATTTTTCAACAAAATCGAAGTTGAGTTATCGGCCCAACCTGGCTTTGGTTATAAATATTGGCCTAATGAGTTCGATGCCCAGGAAGCAACGCCGCCTTTAGAATTGGCTTATGCATTAACCGTACATAAAACGCAAGGCAGTGAGTTTGGTACAACATTTTTAATCATTCCCAATCCATGCAGGCTTCTTTCAAGAGAAATGCTTTATACCGCATTAACACGCCATAAAAATAAAGTTGTCATCCTGCATCAGGGTGATTTCAAAGAGCTGGTTAAGTTAGTTATGAAGGCTATTCGGATATTGCCAAACGAATGACCAATCTGTTTAAGGCATCTCAACCTGTAGAAGTTACAGTAAATAATTCCAATGTGTTTCTGGATAGTAATTTGATTTATCGGACTGATAAAGGAGATTTAGTGCGATCAAAATCAGAGTGGATAATCGCCGATAAATTATATGCCGCCGGCATAGATTATCAGTATGAACATCCATTGATGCTGGCGGGTCATGAGCGCTTTCCCGATTTTACAATAATTGATGACGATTCTGGTGATAGGTGGTATTGGGAACACAACGGTATGCTGAGTAATGATGCATACCGTGAACGCTGGGAAAGAAAGTTAGCGGCTTATAAACAAGAAGGCATTTTACCGCTAGAAGAGGGCGGTGGCGTTAATGGGACGTTATTAATAACAGAGGAAAAGGATGGTGTGGGCCTTGATTCAGAGAAGATTAAGCAATTTATAGATATTCTCAAGGCAGAATAATCATTGTTCATTTGGAGTAATCATTGAATCCCAGCATCTTAGCCCGGCAACTACAACAAGCCGTCAGTAACTATCTGCGTTTAAGCTTTGAAACAACAACGCCTTTTTTCGATGGGTTGCTGGAGCGCTTTTTAAGTACACCCGGATTATTGGCGAAAGGGCCTTATCTGTCGATCAAATTGCCGTTTGAAAAAGGAGCCGATAAAGCCGATTTCTTTCCGGACGTGCCGCTAGGTTTTCCACCGCACAAACATCAGGAGATCGCTTTTCAGCGCATTGGCGTTGAGTTTAAATCAACCCTGGTGGCTACCGGCACGGGGTCTGGGAAGACTGAATGTTTTCAGTTGCCTATCCTTAATTATTGTTATCAGCATCGGCATAAACAAGGTATTAAGGCGATTCTGATTTATCCCATGAACGCGCTGGCTTCCGATCAGGCTGAACGTTTGGCAGAAGCTATTTGTGACAATCCGGTACTGAAAGGAAAAATCACGGCCGGCATTTATGTGGGCGATAAGGAAAAAAACGCGGCTACTTTCATGGATCGGGAGCATCTTATTTCCGATAAGGAAACGCTCAGAAATAATCCGCCGGATATTTTGCTGACCAATTATAAGATGCTGGATTTTTTGTTGATCCGATCTAAGGATTATGGCTTATGGTCAAAAAATGCCGCCGAAACACTCAAATTTTTAGTGGTCGATGAATTACATACTTTTGATGGGGCGCAAGGGACTGATTTAGCGTGTTTGATTCGGCGGCTGAAAGCCCGTCTGGACACGCCCAAACAGCATTTGGTTTGCGTGGGTACCTCGGCTACATTGGGTGGCCAGAATGCCGGTCAGAATTTAATCGGCTACGCAACGGCGGTATTTGATGAATATTTTGACGAATGTTCAGTGGTTAACGAATACCGGCAATCCTTAGGCGACTATTTGGCTTCTTCGCCCGTCGAACATATTCGCTATCCTACTCTGGACAAGCTGGAAGCGTTGAAGGCCGATCATTATTCGGATTTGGACAGTTATGCCTTGGCGCAAGCTAGATTGTGGTTTGATACCTTACCGCTTTTAGATGATGCCATTTTTTGGCGAGTCGAGCTGGCACGGGCACTAAAAACACACTTTTTATTTCAAAATCTGTTGCGTTTGCTGAACGGCCAAGTTACCGATTGGCTGGACTTATTGCCGCGTTTTAAAAAAGGCCTGGGAGTTCAGGCCGAAGCCCCCGATGAGTTTGTCGAACATTTATTAACCAGTCTGGTGTCACTGGTTTCGGTAGCTAGGGATGATGCTTTTCTAAATGCCGTTGATGATAAGCTGGATATTGAACAATTATTGGTGCAGGAACAGCCGGGCAATAAACATATCACACGTCCGTTATTAGATGTGCGGATGCAGTTATGGTTACGCGAGTTAAGCCGATTATTGGTTTTATTGCCATTAAAAAATGAACACCCCGCCTTGATATTTGCCGATGACGGTAACGTGCCGCAAGACCGGATTGCGTTACCGGCTATCCATTGTCGGGATTGCGGAGCGATGGGTTTGTTAAGCCAGAAAGCGGAGGATGAGCAATGTATTACTTCTGATCTGGACACTATTTATCGGGCGTTTTTTGAACATTCGCCCAAATCCTGTCAGTTGTTTCCGATGTTGCAAGTCGATGTTCCAAGGGATTTTGCTGATGGCCTCGATAGAAATTTGTGCGCCCGTTGCGGTTATTTGAGCCGGCGCCCGCAAACCAGTTGTCAAAACTGTGACTCCGAAGATTTATTATGGGTGCATCTGCCTAATAATAGCAAATTAGAAAAAAATAAGCATTCCGGCGAATCTAAGCAGAAAAGTCATAACGATTGCCCTTTTTGCCAAAGCAAGGGCAGTCTGTTGATTATCGGAGCACGATCAACTAGCTTATCTTCAATTGTAGTGGGTCAATTGAGTACCTCACCGTTTAATCGTGACAAACAGTTGATTGCTTTTTCTGATGCCGTTCAGGATACCGCGCATCGAGCCGGATTTATTGCTGCACGCACCCGATCTTTTGGTTTTCGAGTGGCATTAAAAAAAGTCATAGACCTTGGTCAGAAACCTTTTTCTTTAGTCCAATTGATCGCCCATTTTAACGAGTATTGGCTGGAGCAATTGGGGGACATTGTCTTTATAGGCCTGTTTTTACCGTCTGATATGGAATGGTTACGTGATTTCAGCGCCTTGAAAAAAAATGAACGCTTACCCGATGGCTCCAATTTACTGACCTTATTGCAA
The DNA here is from genome assembly GCF_002923755.1 of Methylovulum psychrotolerans. Lineage (GTDB taxonomy): Bacteria > Pseudomonadota > Gammaproteobacteria > Methylococcales > Methylomonadaceae > Methylovulum > Methylovulum psychrotolerans. The sequence goes on along the minus strand of NZ_PGFZ01000009.1, from coordinate 158,137 downwards.
TGGCGTTTGGAGTTTGAAATTCTGAGCGAGTTGGGATTTCGTAGCCGAATTGGACGATCACTTGAGCGCAGTGGTTCCGCTAGTTGTTATTTCGATCATGAGGTCATGGTAACCGCGTTAACCGGTCTGTTATCCGCCCTGCAAGAAGCCATCGGTTCATTAAATAACCTTGAATTTGCACAACTACAGCGCTTTGTTTTTGGTGTCTTGGCGCATCTTCGTATCGGTGGTGGAATTTATTCTGCTGGGCTGGATGGTTATATCAAGGATAACGGTAATCCTGGCGTTTTTATTAACCCCGTACATTTACCTAATTTTGCTCCTGGTGCGCGGGTACCCATGTTTCTGGCAACGAAAAAGACCAAGGGCTTGGAAACCCTGTCGGCAGGTCAAGCCGGGGCAAGCAGTTGGTATCAAACGTGGTTACTTAAAAGCTTATTAACCGGTGATACCTTGCATCAAAGCGGCGATTTGAATGCCGCTATTTATCAGCTAGTGTTAAAGCACTTGCTGAAAGCCAATGTACTGGTTGATAAAACAACAGGGACAGGTGAAACGGTTTGGGCCATTAACCCTGGAGCGTTGTTGATCAGTTCCGAATCAGTCCGGCTGGATTGTAACCATTGTCACCATAGCCATAATGTGGCGGCTTGCGAAGTAGAACGCTGGTCAAACATGCACTGTTTACGTAAAAGTTGTTTAGGACATTACCAAATTGACAAAACCGATATGGAGCAACTGGATTTTTATGGCCGTTTGTATCGTGACGGTGAAGTCAATCGGGTCGTGGCGGCAGAGCATACGGGTCTGCTAAGTAGGGACGAGCGAGCCGACGTGGAAGCTTCCTTTAAAAAATCCCCACAATCCCGTCAACCTTGGGATATTAATTTATTGTCCGCCACCCCTACATTGGAAATGGGGGTTGATATTGGTAATCTGTCATCCGTTCTGTTATGTTCAGTGCCACCGGCGCAGGCGAATTATTTGCAACGGATTGGCAGATCTGGACGACGTGACGGCAATGCCATTAATGTGACTCTGGCGAATGCCAATGCCCATGATCTTTATTTTTATAGTGATCCCCATGAGATGATGTCGGGTGAAGTGGAAGCCCCCGGTGTTTTTCTGGATGCATCAGCCGTTTTAGAGCGTCAATATACGGCTTTCTGTTTGGATCAATGGGTTAAAAAAGAAGCTGAACAAGCATTGATACCTCATAAATTAAAAGCCGTATTAGCCACTGTCGCCAAAAGAAAAGGGGATTTAAAACATTTTCCCTATTCGTTTTTGAATTATGTCGAAAATAATCGTACCCCGTTACTCGAAAGATTCTTAGGTTTGTTTCATTCAGAGCAAGAAATAGGTCTAAGTGATTTTTCGGTACAGTGGATTAAGCAATTTGCTGAAGGAAACTTTGCAACGCAAGGTAGTTTGAGCTTTCGCATTCAAGAAAATTTGTTGCAACAACAGTTGGAACTGGAGTCGCTCACCAAGGAAGCCAAACGGGTCAATACGGTGATGCAAAAAATGAAGAAAGCAGAACTGTTATCGCCTCAGGACAAGGAGCATTTGGAGCAGTTAGAAATTGAGCTTGCGGCCCTACAGTCGCTGGCAACGCTGATAAATAATAAAGATACGCTACAGTTTTTTACCGATGAAGGCTTGATCCCCAATTACGCTTTTCCTGAACAGGGTGTCATCTTGCATTCTGTGATTTATCGGTCTAAAAAAGATAACGAAACGTCTGTTAAAGCAGTTGGGGTAAAT
>NZ_PGFZ01000009.1:118287-156360 GCF_002923755.1 Methylovulum psychrotolerans | reverse complement strand
CAGCGTTATCGGAATTAGCACCGCTGAGCACCTTTTATGCAGGAGGTCGTCGGGTGCAAATTACGCGGATTGACATGCGTGTTTCTAAAAAGGAAACCTGGCGCTTATGTCAAAGCTGTCATCACTCGGAATGTATTGATGCGGGCGATCATTATAAAACCTGTCCACGTTGTGGGGACGCGTGGTGGGAGAATGTGACACAGAAGCAAACCATGTTGCGCTTAAAACAGGTTTACGCGAGTACAGCAGATAAAAAAAGCCGTATTTCAGATGATAAAGATGACCGGGATAATCAGTTTTTTACCCGACAATTATTGATTGATTTTGAACCGCACGCCATTACTGCGGCTTGGAAAGTGGATAAAGACGATTGGCCGTTTGGATTTGAATTTATCTCAAAAGCGGATTTCAGGGAGATTAATACCGGACATAGCGATGAAAATTCACCTGAAATCACTATTGCCGGGCAAGATGCCAAGCGTAGAGGTTTTAAACTTTGTCAGTATTGCGGTATGGTTCAAAAAACGAATGGCCAAAATCAGGAGCAGGAACACACGATTAGTTGTACGGCGCGTAACAAGGAAAATCAAAGCAATCTGATCAGCGGACTTTTTCTGTATCGTGAATTTAATTCGGAGGCCATACGCATTTTGTTGCCGATTACGTCTGGAGCAGAAGCTGAAATCATCGAGAATTCATTTGTTGCCGCTTTGCACTTAGGTTTAAAGAAAAAATTTGGCGGCAGTATTGACCATTTACGCGTAGCACAGAATGTCGAACCTGACACGGATACTGGTATCAGTAAGCGTTATTTAGTTATATATGATGCGATTCCCGGTGGTACCGGCTATCTAAAGCAATTAATGACCAACCAACAAGCCTTATTGGAAGTCTTGACTGAGTTCGCCATGCCCATTTTGGAACAATGCAGTTGTGTGCAAAAAAAAGGTGCCGATGGCTGTTATCGTTGCCTCTATGTATATCGCAATAGTCGTGATATGAATACGATTTCACGAAAGAAAGCACGGGACTTTATCCAGACCCTTAAAGAATATTCCGGAAAAATTGTCCCAGTAGCGGGGTTACGCGAAGTAAAAATATCACCGCTGGTGGAAAGCGAGTTGGAAGCCCGCTTTATTGAAGCCTTGCGTCGAGTTGGAAAGGCTCATTCTAATTTTGAGTTACGGCCTGAATTTCATGGCGGTGATGCCGGCTGGTATTTGCGTTTTGATCAGTGCCGGTATTTTTTGCAGCCGCAGGTTGAATTGGATGTTACACAAGGCATTACCGTTCATTCTAGAGCCGACTTTGTTTTGTGGCCTTTGGGTAGTTCGAACCTTAAGCCTATTGTGGTATTTACCGATGGTTTTCAATATCATAAAAATCGTTTGGCGTTAGATACCGCGCAACGGATGGCAATTCTAGCATCGAATGATTTTTGGGTATGGTCACTGTCTTATGATGACGTACAAAACGTGCTGGATGAAAAGCCTGATCAGCAGTTGGATTTGTTTCTGAATATGCCGAATGGCAATACCAAAACATTATCAGGGACATTTTTGTGTGAGGAATTGTTGGTATTGCACGATCAATCTAGCTTTGCCTGGTTAATCCACGTCTTAAAGACTGCCGATCAGTCAATCTGGGAACGCTATGCGGCCATGGCTTGCTTTGTCTGGTTTAAGAAAATGGGAACAGAGATAACAGTATCAGAATTAACCTTGCCAGATTATGCTCAGCATAAACTGGCCTGTTTGGATTCTGCTGCAACAACAAAGACTGCCCCCTCTGGTGGTATATTTGGTAATGTTTACCAGCGCTTCTATCTGTCTTTATGTATTGATCAAACTGCTATTAATCAAGGTCAACATAATCAGTTAAGCATTATTATTGTATTTAATGACCAAGTTGAGCTGGATGGGTCTGAATTTGATCTTAAACAGTGGCAAGCCCTGTTAAGATTTATGAACCTTATTCAATTCCAACCTTACAGTAGTTATTTTACCGTTAAAGGTATTACTGAACAGGTTTATTCAGATTTAATAGTGAGCCATCCCGCACCTGTAACGACCGCTTCCGATTGGGGTCAGCTATTAGCCGATGGGATTGGTGATGAAGTTGCCATTATCAAGATGCTCAGTGGTTTTGCTTTGCCGCTACCCCAATGCAGTTTTGAACTTAGCAATGACCAGGGTGAGATTATAGCCGAAGCCTTTTTGGCTTGGCCTGAGGTAAGGTGTGTGATTATTTTTGATGAGTTTGAAGATGATAGCTCAACGTTTACCCAAGCCGGTTGGACTGTTTTTTTGAATAGTGAGCTGAATAAGGCTGTTCAATCCTTGCTTAATATCTTTGCTTAGAATCAGGAGTTTTTATGCACCCCAAAGTAGCCATTTCGTCCGATTTTTTTAGCAGTGTTTTGAAATTACCCAAGGCGCAGCAGGAAAAAGCCGTTAAGTTTATGGAGTTGTTTCGGCAAGACCCGACATCGCCAGGAATTAATTATGAAAGCATTCAAGCGGCCAGAGATAAAAATTTGCGTTCGGTTAGAATTGATCAAGCCTATAGGGCAATTGTTTTAGCGCCGGAACGGGGTGATGTTTACATTTTGTTGTGGGCGGATAAACACGATGATGCCTATGAATGGGCCTGTAATAAAGTTTTAAAAATCAACCCTGAAAATGGCGTACTCCAGGTTCTTGAGTCGCAATATATTGATGAAGCAGAACAACTGCGACAGGCTGATAGACAAGCACAAGCAGGATTGTTTGTTGACATTCGAGACCGACATCTAATAAGACTCGGTGTTCCCGAAGAGCTTTTACCATTGGTGCGGCAAATTCAAATGCCTGCTGATGTTGACGCTTTAAAAATCAAGTTACCCGATGAAGCTTATGAAGCATTAGCTATGATAGCGGATGGTGTCAGTCTTGAAGAAGTATTGTCTGTTTATGATGTTAGTTTACAGCATGAGCCCGCACAGATTGATACGAATGATTTTGCCAGTGCGTTGGATAATCCGGATAGCAAGAGGCTGTTTTTATTGGCTTCCGATGATGAGGCCTTACAAGCGATGTTGGATGCCCCCTTAGAAAAATGGCGGGTGTTTTTACATCCTCTGCAACGAAAATTAGTTTTCAGGGATTGGAATGGCCCAGTCCGTGTACTGGGCGGAGCGGGTACCGGAAAAACAGTCGTCGCAATGCACCGGGCTAAGTGGTTGGCCGAACAAACGTTGCAAGATCGTGATACCAGGATTTTGTTTACCACTTTCACCAAGAATTTGGCGGTGGATATTGAACAGAATTTAAAACACATTTGTGCACCGGAAGTACTGCGAAAAATTGAAGTCATTAATTTGGATGCCTGGGTCAAACGCTTTATGGATAAGCAGGGCTATCCCATTAAGTTTACATTTTTTAATGATCAGAAAAAAAGACAGATTTGGGATAATGCCTTGGTGTTAAAGCCGGATGAACCAGATTTGTCGGAGTCCTTTTTTCATGAGGAATGGGAAAAAGTGATTCAGCCACAGAATGTTAATTCTTTAGAGGATTATTTCAAAGCAAGACGGGTAGGACGCGGTATTCAATTAAATAGGGCATTGAGAAAGGCAGTTTGGCCGGTGTTTGAAAATTATCGGCTAGGGCTGAATGACGCGGGTCTAAAAGAAGCAGAAGATGCGTATCGTGATACGCTCTCTTTAATCCAAACCAAATCGATTAAGTTACCCTATACCAGTATCCTTGTTGATGAAGCACAAGATTTTGGACAGAATGCATTTAAGTTAATACGGCAGATGGTTAATGAACGACAAAATGATTTGTTTATTGTCGGCGATGCGCACCAACGTATTTACGGTAGCAAAGTAGTACTAGGGCAATGCGGGATTAAAATCATTGGACGTAGTTATAAGCTTAGAATTAATTACCGTACGACAGAACAAATTCGTCTTGCTGCGGTTGCTATTTTAGAAGGCATTGCATTCGACGACCTGGATAATGGTATTGATAAACAAATAGGCTACCGCTCACTTATGTCAGGTGAACTACCTTTAGTGCAATGTTTTGGTAATTCACAAGAAGAAGCACAGTTTATTCTTGAATCTTTACATGCATTATCGCCGGATGATCAGGCGAAGGCATGCATTAGTGTCAGGCGTCATGTAGATATTGATCGTTATAAGAGCGTTTTAACTGATGCTGGTTTTCCATTTTACCAAGTCGATCAAAATACTTTAGATGATTACCATCATCCTGGAGTTCGTTTGGCAACTATGCATCGCGTAAAAGGCTTAGAATTTGATACCATGTATGTTGCCGGTGTAAATGATGGCGTGCTACCTTTAACCATTCTGAACTCGGATGATCCAACCATTATCCGCGAGCATGAACAACGCGAAAGATCCTTGCTTTATGTTGCCATAACCCGCGCCAAACGATTTTGCTCTATTTCCGGGTTCGGAACATTGTCGATATTTATCAGATCATGATAGGTGATAGATTGATGCTAGCCATGCGAGGTCGTGAATTCGGCTCCGAAGTGCAATCGAAATTAGTCGAAATTGAGAAGGGTTAGCTGTCATTAGGTGGCTTTCGAGGCAGCAGGGTTTCTGTCGCAAACTTTCCAATTTTGGGGGATACTCCGCCAATTTTCGTTGCCAGACTATGAAGATCAGCTTTAGACAGCTTTCCTAAATGTTGCTGAGCCGGTATCCACCTGAACATACCCAGAGAAAAACATTGAATATTCCTGTTATTGGTTTGATTGCAACCTTGCCAAGAATCGAGCGTTTAGTTGCTAGGGCTATACCTTCAATCATTAGACAAACAGCATCCCTTGATGCTTTGGTGGTCGTTGCTGACACTACCCCTATTCCCGCAAGCATCAAAGTTGGTTTAACCGAAGCATTTCCTCTCATGCCGTTCCATTTTTTGTCTAATGTTAGGGCTAGGGGTGTTGCAGGCAGTTGGAATACCGGCATCCGTTTTATTTCAGAACATTGGCCGGAAGCCTATTTGGCGATACTTGATGACGATGATGAATGGGATGCGGAGCATATACAAACCTGCTTAACATGGGCCGCTTCAACAGCATGGCCTGATGTCGTCGTATCTGGATTACGGATTGATAAACAGGGCAATGATTTATCTGATCAGCCCCCCTATCAATTTAAGGCAACGGATTTTCTTGCAGGAAATCCGGGTTGGCAAGGCTCAAACACCTTTATTCGGCTGACAACTTTGCTTAAGGCCGGCTGCTTCACCGATGGTCTCTTGAGCTGTAACGACAGGGATTTAGCTTACCGGGTGTTATCGATTCCGGGCATTAAAATGGTTTTTACGGGCAAACACACCGCCACTTGGTATCTGGCGGGTGAATCCAACTGCCTTTCCAGGACAAGAGGGGAAGCCAAACGTATTGGCCTCGCCCAATTTTTTCAACTTTATGGCGACCGAATGGATCAAGCAATTCGCCAACGCTTTTTTGACCGCGCACTGGCCTTGTTTGGTTGGAGCGAAACCGAAATACTTTCTGTATTGGATAAATAATTTTGATATTTAGACAGGCTCCAAAAACGCTTCATACGGCACTCTGTACTCGAGAATTGGCGTTTGTCCTTCCGGTGCATCCGGACGCACGGCAGGCTGAAGTGATTATTGGCATCACTATCCATAACCAAGCCCATCATCTATCCCGTACATTGGCCTCAGCGTTATCGCAAACGCTAGTTGAGCAAGGCAAAGCGGTTGTTGTCATTTTGGACGACCAATCAGCAGATGATTGGCAAATACAGTGCGGTATCCCACTCCCACACCCCAAGGTGGTGGTGGTCAAAGGCATATGCGGTTCCGCAGCACGGGCGAGAAATGCGCTGTTGGATTTTGTGGATATGAATTTTCTTAATGCCCGTTGGGTAGCCAGGCTTGATGCCGATGATACATTGGCGTCAACTGAATCAGTATCGGTGCTGTGTCGGGCAGGAGACCTAAATGATTCGATTTATGTGCTTGGCAGCAACCACTTGACCCTGAATGGTAAACAACTCGATAGGGATAACATCGCCGATCCACGGATTTTACAAAACACCCAAGGCATACAAGCTTTCATTGACGATTTTTGTCTGCAAGACGCCGCACAGGAGTTACCTTCCTGCAATCTCGTTTTACGGTGCCGTTCAGGAATTCGCTACCCAGATTTACGGAGTGCCGAAGACCATTGGTTGGTCGCTAATTTACTGATTTTTCGAAAGCATTTGGGGACGATAGCCCCTTATCCCATCTACGCTGCTTATTCGCTGGGTGGCGCCGAAACGACGGCGAACCGTCGATCTTCCCACTGGCTCATTCAGCGGCAACGACTGGCGGAAGCCACCCGCCATTGGACAACCGCCATTGTCCATGGCAAACCTATGTTGGGGGTTGGACAAGAGGGACTGGTTTGGTTGGAAAACGGTGAGGTTTGGAAGCGTTTTTATTCATGGGCGATGGATGTGCAGGAAATGCAACGCCTGGAGTCGTTGCTTAACCAATGCACTGCGGGTTTTATCCCAAAACCGGATTGGTTGTGCGGTGAGGGTGGCAACATTTTCTGCCATTACCCTAATTTCGATTGCTTTCCGGTAAAAGAAACCCTTCCGGAACCGGTGGTAACGCTATTTTTGATACAGTCTTACCAACAAGGTGTCATTACATCAAATATCAAACGTGACAACCTGCGTCTGACTATTAACGGTGAATTGGTTTATATCGACATCGGCAAAGACATTGTTAATGTCACCTTATCCCGATTTCTTGATGTTTCGGCACGGCTTTATTGCATCGGTATCCTGGGTTATTCAGACCACGAACTAACCCGTCGGGAAACGATACACTGTCAGCATGAGTCCTTGGCGAAATTGCCCGGCTTTGGGCTGTTTTATCGCCAATTGGTTGAAACCCTATTCCCGCATTGTCTTTTAACGAACGAATCCAAAGAAATACAGTATCCAGGGATGCGGTTAGATAGCGATACGGCTTTACTGATTAAAACCTGTGCACAGGATGCCCCCTTCCTGGAAGACCAAGTGCAACATATCGTCTCGCAACTTTCCTATCCAACCCGATGCAAGGAAATCATTCTGTTGATAGACCCGTATCAGGGACCGTTTCTTCGCCAATTCAATGAGGGTAATTTAACAACAGTCAAAGATATTGCCGCACGGTTAAAAGCCAAGGGCATCATCAATGCGATTTTGATTGCACCCAGTGATGCTGAAGTGATCAGAACCACTTACAGCCGCTGGTTCGATAATTCAGCAATCATTGAAACACACACCTCACAAAATGCCCCGCTCTTTGCGCAAATATGGGCATTTGATCAAGTCAAAACCCCTTACTTGCTTCAGTGCGACGCCGATGTCTTGATTGGACGCCAAGATTTTGCCCACGATTTTCTCAATGACATGAAGCTGGCGCTGCAAACGGAAGATGTATTGGGAGTCGGTTTTAATATTCCCCAATCGATTGTTGGCTTTAAGCCCTATCAGGCAGGCTATGGGGAGTTTGTGGCTGAAATTCGGTTTGCCTTACTCGATAGTGAACGCCTTCGTTCACTCCTTCCTATTGAAAACCCTGTCCGCAACGGGCAATTTGCGTATATGTGGCATCGTGCGCTTCAGCATCAGCAAAGAAAAACGGGAATGCGTTGTTTAAGAGGCGGGGATAGCCGCACTTTTTACATTCATCCCCAAAATAGTGACAAATACCATGGCGATTTGCCAAAAATCCGCGATTTAGTGGCTCAGGGCATTATTCCCCTAGGCCAACAAAACCAATGGGATCTGATACCGGGTGCTGGATGGTCTTATCCCAGACGGGGCGAGCCATTGGTTTTTCTAATGAAAGGCAAGGGCACCAGCCATGCAAAACTGAAACGCTGCTTTGTCTCCTTGGCAAGGCAGGTTGATCAGAATTTCGGCCTTATCATTATCGAAGATGGCGGGGAGTTTATAGAGACTTGGTATATTCCCCATCTGCTTGGCGGTTTATTGCAAAGGACAACGCTGATCCGTCACCGGAGCAGGCAAGGCCATATCCGTAATATTATTCATGCCGTCGAAGAAATTTGTCTTAACCCGGAAACGTTAATCGTCATCTTGGATTTGGATGATTGCCTGATGTCCGAACACGTGTCTGCAAAATTAAGCCAGGCCTATTCTGAAGGGGCGGACTTAGTACATGGCGGCCTGTTCCGACCTGAAAAGCCATTGCAACTCTATGAACCCGATTATTTATCGGCGCGGACAAAAGGGGGGGCGAATATGTGGGCTCACCTGAGAGGTTTCAAGAAAAAACTCTTTGAACGCATTCCCAAAGCGTATTTTATGGTCGGCGGTGACTGGGTCGATGAGGTGACCGATTATGCCGTGATGCTGCCGATAAGCGAATTGGCAGAAAATCCGCTCTATATTGATGACATCTTTTGTTATTACCACCAGCGTGACCCGTATTCGGTAGAGAAAAAATCCCGGCAATCCGCAATATTAGAGGAGATTTTTTTAAAGCCCGCCCTTTCGTAAATATAGCTTTTGTTGGCACCACATTAAGATGTGCAGAATTTTATCAAGCGGCTTCGATGCCGCATAATCATACAGCCACCAATTGGACGTATACCGGCTATCGCGATCCAAAAAGAAGTAGGGTTCAAGTGACTTTAGCATCTCACCCTTCGCGTAGTTTAGCCAGGCCGTTGGTTCATATTGGGACAGTGTTTGAAAACCAGCAATCAAAGCCGACTTGTTATCCTCTAGGGGAGATGCTTTGAAAAGGGCAAGCAATTCCAAGAACGGATCGGTTTGGGCAATAGGATATTCTGAAGGGGGTTTATCCAAGTATAACGAAGGCCAACTTAATCGGTCGCTATCCATAAGGTTGATTAGGTTAAATCCGATACGCCGTTCACCTAGCCAATTATGGAATACGCAGGGCAGGGGTTTTCGTTGGAACATATCCAAAGGGCGTTCCAAGCTGGGTTTAAGCGGCATTCGATAAACATTCACTTGTTTGGAAATGTGTATGCCGTAATGAACCGCCACCAAACCTGTAGAAGGAAAGCAATCGAGATTTTCTTGTAGGGCTTGCACAAAATTAGCCAGCCCTTGTTCCAGTAATTCAATCTGCGGTTTATCAAGAAATGAGGATTCAACGACAAAATACCTCTGCTTGTCTTTGCTGCCATACTGTTTCCAATTAGAAATACCGACTTCTAATCCCGTTGGTTGATAACCTTTTGGCGGGTTGAATATCACGCAAGGTTGATACTGATCTTTATCAGGAATCTGCCCTGAGCCGTTTCCTATAATGTAAAGTGTTGGTAGTTTAATGCCTATACCCGCCCAATAACAGCATTCATTGGATTTCTTGCCTGTTGTTCTCATTAGTGCTCTTCCGTTTGTGCCATTCGGAATAAATATGCTGCCAAGTTGGAGACGTTTTCTGATCCATCAATTGGGGTCTCAGTTTGATGGGTACGAAGTGCCCATCTCGAAAGCGACCGCAGAGCCGACATGCAATTGCCATCAGGTCTCGCATTTCATCATCAGGATCCGGAAGCGTTGTTCTACCTCGCTTGAGACCCAATACCCGATCAATACCACCAGCCAGCGCACAAGGGTAATAGCCCTGTGGTGTCAATCCGACACCGCAAGTGCTTGCAATTTCGCAGCCATTACGAAAGTCTGCTTGTGCATACGCAAAACTGTCTTGAGGCGCCAGGTTGAAGGGGCCGAAGCCAGGTTGGACTACCTCCGTTTTACCTGAATTCTCGACTTCAATTGATGAAGGAAGTGACTGTAGTGTTGCCTGCACTTTGTGACCGAACCCATTGCTGACAACCTGAATTCGAACGCCTGAATAGTGGGCTTTATAGCGAAGTAATTCGTTCACAATATCATCAAACTGAGGATGAAGGGTTGGCTCACCGCCGAGTAGGCGGATTCTTGTCCAAGAACGGTTTTGAGCCAAGGAGTCGTCCACAAAACGCCTAACCAAATTAAGTTCTATGTGGACAGCCTCGGGTGCTTGGGCGCTAGAACGATTGCAATTATTGCATCGCAGATTACAAAGATAGGTCAGATCAATTTCAATCAGGTCGGAAGCAACCGTGTACTGGAATCCTAGCAGCCTTGTTATTGGGTGCTGGACCCGTAACCACCTAAGAATACGTTTTATAAAAAATACATAACGATAATAGGTTAGGAACTTTTCCGGGAAATCATTGGAAGTGGCAAATGCCGCGTTCGATTTTGTCATGAGTTGTTAATAGCGTTATTACTCGTGCATAGCCGACATAGAATGCCAGAAAAAGTCTGATAGTTACAATACCAGGTTGTTGATTAAGATAGCTTGCCCGGTCTAGCCCGCTAACAAATCAAACACCACCCCGGCAAAACTGGCGACTTTGGCGGGGTCGGACAATAATTGCAGCATCTGGTTTTGGTGCGCTTCGCCGCTGTCGATGATGCCATCATCTATCGCCTTGTTAAAATCACCCGGTAAGGCCTGTTCCGGTGAATTGTTTTCGATTTGTTTCATGACCGTGCGGTTTTCGCTGAGCTTGTCCCTGATGGTGTAGGCATAATCCACCATGTCTTTTTCGGTCAGGTTGTCCAAAGCCATTATAGGGGGGAAGTTTTGAAAACATGCACAAGAAAATGCTGTTTTTGTGCATATCTTTACCAGCCATTATTGCGGCAATCACTAAAAAACTATACAGTATACCAAAATAGCGTCTAATTACCCCTAAAGTGATACAAACCTATCGGGCGTGGAGAATTTATTGCCCAAAAAAACTTATGCTTCCCCTCCCATACTGTCCACTGTGGGTTTGATGTGCAGCGGAACCGATAACCGGGTTCGCATCCCCCGCGCAGGGGTTTATATTGTCCTAATAAAATAAGGGTGAGGAATGTTCAAGCCGCAAAAATCTCAGAAAACCATACCAAACCAGCCAGCCGCTTTGCTGCTTGACGACTGTTTAGCCAAAACCTACGCGCAAAAACAACCGGGCCGCAAAATACTGAACCACTGCCATATTGTTGGGGAAGTGGCAAAAGCATTGCTTGGCAGAATGCCAAACTGGTTAAGTGCCGAGTTGTTTCCGCCGGGTTCGGAACTGGTTGCCGCTTGCCATGACCTCGGTAAAGTCAGCCCCACATTCCAAGAAAAAATTTACCGTGGCACCGAACATTATCAAAACAACGCCAAGCCAGAATTATCGGCTGCCAATCCTGAAACCGAAAAATTGTGGGGAGGCCATGCAGGGGTCAGCCAAGCGACCGCCGAAGCCCTAAACGTAGGCCGCTATATCCCCGAAATTCTAGGCCAACATCATGGCTACTCGCCCAACTTAGTACATAAAGCCGAAGATGCCGTATTTGGCGGCAAAGCTTGGCAAGCGCGGCGCGGCGAATTGCTGGACGGGCTTAAACACTTGCTCAATTGTGATTTCCCAATTGTCAGCAACGACTTACAAGCCAAAGCCTTGGCGGGGCTGACCACCGTGTCGGATTGGATAGGATCAGGTTCACTGTTTGATGACCCAAGCCACGATTGGCGGCCTAACATCCAGAAAGCCCTGGATAATGCCGGTTTTGTGCGGCCTAGCTTACAGACCGATTTACGTTTTGTTGACCTGTTCGGCTTTGAGCCCCGCGCCATCCAGCAACAATTGATCAGCAGCGGCCAACAACCCGGCGTGTATGTGCTGGAAGCGCCGATGGGCATCGGCAAAACCGAAGCGGCGCTGTATGTCGCCTACCAATTAATGGCCACCCAACAAGCCACGGGGCTTTACTTCGCGCTACCGACCCAACTGACCTCCGACAAAATCCACGAACGGGTCACCCAGTTCTTAACAAAAATCCTGGCCGCTGACAGCCCGCATCAAAAAGCCCTGTTGCTGCACGGCAATGCCTGGTTAAAACAAACCGAACTGGGCGTGGAAGGCCAGCCCAACGGTTCATGGTTTGAAGGTGGCAAACGCGGCATCCTCGCCCCCTTCGCCGTCGGGACAATCGACCAAGCCTTAATGGCGGTGATGAATGTCAAACACGGTTTCGTCCGCGCCTTCGGCCTGGCCGGAAAAGTTGTGATATTGGATGAAGTGCATAGCTATGACGCTTACACAGGAACGCTCTTGGATGAACTGGTCACGGCCTTGCAAGGCCTGCATTGCACCGTGATTATTTTGAGCGCCACCCTAACCCAACAGCGGCGCGGCGCATTATTGGGGCAAACGGTATGTTCCCACCAATACCCGCTGATTTCCGCCAAAGCCAAACAAGGCGCATTGCTTGAGCTTGCCGCACCCAGCCCGACCGCCAGCGAAGTTGCCATCCAGTGTTGCCAACAGGATGACCTAGCCATTCAAGAAGCCTTAGACCGCGCCGCACAAGGCCAACAAGTCTTATGGATTGAAAACACCGTTGCCGAAGCGCAAGCCATTTATAAACAATTGTCCGCCATGGACATGCCCATTGCCTGCGGCCTCTTACATTCACGGTTCTTAAAAACCGACCGCGCCGCCAAGGAAAAGCTGTGGGTAGATTTATATGGCAAAGACAACCACCAAGCCCGCCAAGCCCAAGGCCGTATTTTGGTGGGCACGCAAATTTTGGAACAATCGCTCGACATTGACGCGGACTTTCTCATCAGCCGTTTTGCCCCCACAGACATGCTGTTGCAACGGCTAGGGCGGTTATGGCGGCATGGCGATACCCCACGCCCTACCACGGCAACCTGTGAGGCTTGGCTCCTTACCCCAGATTTCGATGCCGCCGTTGCCGATGCCAAACAGCAATTTGGCAAAACCGCCAAAGTCTACAGCCCTTATGTCCTGTGCCGTAGCTTAGCGGTTTGGCAACAACGCGAGAGCGTTTCTTTGCCCCACGACATCCGCCCGCTGATTGAAGCCACCTATAGCGAACAAGCGGAACAAGGCCCGATGCTGGCCTATCAAGCCGAATTGGCAAAAACCCGCGCCAAATTAAAGCAATTGGCCTTAGTCGGTTTGTCCAAGGCCGGGAAAACCTTGTCCGAAAACCGCGCCGGCACCCGCTATAGCGAACAGGACAGCGTCCAAGTATTGCTGCTAAAAAGTTACCGCCACACCGCCGACAAATCGGCAACCGAAATCACCTTATTGGACGGCAGCAAACGGGTATTGCCGCGTGACCTAAAAATCCGCGACCAAACCCAGTGGCGTGATTTGGCGGCCACCTTGCTGCAAAACACCGTACAAGTCGCCGATTACCTTGCCCCGCAAGCCGTGGCAATAAGCGAATTGGCTTGGCTAAAAGAGTATTTCTATCTGGGCGACCCGGCACATGACGAAAGCTTGCTGAGGATTGCCCTAGTTGACGGCGCCGACAACTTAAAAAGCCTCTCCGGCGGGCAGGCGTTGCCGAATCACCAACTGAGTTACAACGAAGATTTTGGCTACCAAAGCTAAAAAAGCCCGGCTATTTACTAACCGATAACGGAAATATTTAATGACAGAAACCAGATTTTCTTTAATTGATGAACCTTGGATACCGATTGCCGATGTTGGGCGGGTCAGTTTAAAACAGCTTTTTACCAACCCCAGCTACCGTGCCTTAGGCGGCAATCCGGTACAAAAAATCGCCTTGACCAAATTGCTGCTCGCCATCGCCCAAGCCGCGTACACGCCAGCAGATGAAAACGCTTGGGCAACTTTAGGCGCGGCAGGCATGGCGGAAAAGTGCCTGGCTTATCTGGAGCAATGGCGCGATAGCTTCGACTTGTATGGCGATAAACCGTTTTTGCAAATGCCCGCCATTAAAGCCGCCAGTGTACAGCCTTATGGCGCGGTATTTGCCGAAATTTCCACAGGCAACACCACCGTATTAACCCAGTCACAAGTCGAAAAAACCTTAAGCGACGCTGAAAAAGCCGTGCTGATTGTCGTGCTGATGGGCTTTGGCTTAGGCGGCAAAAAAACCGACAACAGCGTCGTTTTGTCAGCGGGTTACTCAGGCAAAACCAACGACAAAGGCAAGCCCGCCACCGGAAGGCCAGGAAGCTCGCTAGGGTTCATGGGCTTTATGCACAATTTTTTGCTCGGCGGCAACCTATGGCAAACCTTATGGCTCAATGTGTTTAGCCAAGACCAAATTAACAGCTTGCCGTATGCCGACGGCTTAGGTATCGCCCCATGGGAAACCATGCCAGACGGCGAAAATTGCCCAACCGCAAAACATTTGCAAAACAGCCTCATGGGGCGGTTATTGCCGCTATCACGGTTTTGTTTATTGGCCGACACAGGCTTGCACTATTCCGAAGGCATCGCCCATTTGGGTTATAAAGACGGGTTACTTGATCCTAGCGTCTCAGCGGATTTTTCCGGCAAAGACCCGAAAGCGATCTGGGTCGACCCAGAAAAACGCCCTTGGCGTTTCTTAACGGCTTTGCTGGGTTTCCTCTCACAAAACGGCAGCCAAGGGTTCGATTGTTACCAGTTGCGCCTCGGTTTAGGCCGCGCCCGCGACCGCACCGACACCTTGGGCATTTGGTCGGGCGGCTTGCGGGTCAGCAGCAATGCCGGCGAACAATATACTGGGGGCAGCGATGACTTTGTCGAGTCGGCGCTGATGTTGCCGCAAGAGGACTTTGGCGAGATGTGGTTCAGCAATTTACAGCTCGAAATGGCGGAACTCGACCAACTCTCCAAAATCGTTTACAGCGCCACCCTCAATTATTTCAAAAGCCAAAAAGCCGAAGGCAAAAAGCAGGCGGCGATGGCAAGCCATTTATATTGGCAACTGTGCGAGCGGCAGTTTCAAACCCTAGTGAATGCTTGCGCCGACGGCAACCAAGCCAAAGCCATACGCAAAACCTTCGCACAATTTGCCCAAAAATCCTACGACAGTTTCTGCCCCAACCATAGCGCAAGGCAATTGACGGCGTGGGCAGGCAATTTACCGAAGCTTGGCAGCTACTTAAAAGATGCAAACCAACCAGAACAGGCTAAAGCATGAGCGAAATGACGCGATCCCATAAAAGCACACAACCCAATAAAAGCACGCAATTTGTTAACTTCATTATCGACTTGACGCAAACCGACAATGGCGTGGCGGCGGCATTTAAACGTGCCGACAATCCGGCCACCGAATACCAATGCTGGGAATATCTCGCACGGTTTATCGACATTGACAAAGATTACGAACGCCTCCCTTACGCCACCATTGCCTCGGCCATCGCAAAAGCAAAAGCCAGCCAAAACGGTGCCATGCGCATCGGAGAAGCGATAGCCCGTTGCTACGAAGACGGCAACAACAGCGACCAAGCCAAAGCCAAATTACGGCGCTTGCTGGCCTGTGATGATATTGACGAAGCCTGCCGTGTGCTACGCCCCTTGTTTAGCTTGATCGATTCCAAAGCAGGCATCCCCTTGGATTACGCGTCGCTATTGCAAGATTTACGCGGCTTTCATAGTGACGACCAGCGGCAACGCGTCAAATCCCGTTGGGCGCAAAACTTCTACCGCCATACCACAACCGGGGAGGCCGACGCATGATGATTGCCAGTGCCTTGCACTTAAGCCGCGCCGACCTGAAAGCCTTAAAAGTCACCGACGCCTACTCCATTCACCGCGTCGTTTATGGCCTGTTTGCCGACATCCGCAGCGAAGCGGACAAACAAAAAAGCCTGCCCAGCGGCATCTTATATGCCGACAAAGGCGGAGATTTTCATGGGCGGAAAATTTTAATCCTCTCCAACCGCCAGCCGAACCTCCCCGAACACGGCGAACTGACCATTAAAAAAATTGCCGACAGCTTTTTGGCTAACAGCCACTACCGTTTTGAAGTCGTCATCAACCCCACCAAGCGCGACAACACCACGAAAAAGCTGGTCGCCATAACCGCGTTATCCGGTGACGACACCGGCACCCGCGAAAAAATAGCCGACTGGTTTGTCAACAAAGCCCCGCAGTGGGGCTTTACCGTCAGCCCCGCACATTTGGAAGTCAGGGAAATTGACGTGAAACGCTTCCAAAAAAACGAGCAAACCATCACCCAAAGCCAAGCCAAACTAATCGGGCGCTTGGCTGTGACCGATCAGGCCAAATTTGTCCAAAGCTTTCAAAACGGCATAGGACGCGGACGGGCATTTGGGGCCGGACTGTTACAGATTGTGCCCATTTAATATTTTTGGTGCTAGCGAAAGCCAATCCCCGGCAAAGATTTTCCCCACACGCGTGGGGGTGTTTCTTTTCACTTTATTTTTAATTTAAGGCAGGCAAATGAGTACAAATCCGTTTAAAGGTCACGTTATCGAGTTTCATATTTTGCAATCGTTTCCGGTCAGTTGCTTAAACCGCGATGATGTCGGCAGCCCAAAATCAGCCATGGTGGGCGGCGTGCCGCGTGCCCGCGTCAGCTCACAATGCTGGAAACGTCAGGTACGCTTAGCCCTGCACGATTTGGGCGTTGTCCACGGCGCAAGAACCAAACTGATTTCAGAAATGGTGGCCTCCGCCTGCCGCGACAAAGGCGCGGAAAATGAACAGGCCAAAGCCTGCGGCGACAAAATAGAACAAATCTTCATCAAGAAAAAAGACGACAAAAAACCCAAAAAGGCCAAAGGCACCGAAGCCCTTGAAGAAGCCGACGCTGATCCCGCGCAAGAAAAAACCGACACCTTATTATTTTTAAGCCCGAAAGAAATCGCCCTCTTGGCTGACGCATTTGCCCAAGCCGGCTTTAACCCCGACCTCGTCATCACCCAAAAAGATGCCAAAAAACAAGCCAAGGAAATGGCGGCCTTGATCGGCAATGTCGCCGAAGCCGTCGACGCGCTCGACATCGTCTTGTTTGGGCGCATGGTGGCGCAAGCGGCGGAACTGAATGTTGAAGCCGCCGCCTCGTTTGCCCACGCCATATCCACCCACAAGGTCAGTTCCGAAGTGGAGTTTTTTACCGCATTGGATGATAAACAAACCGAACCCGGTTCCGCGCACATGGGCAGCCTGGAATTCAACTCCGCGACCTATTACCGCTACATCAGCCTAAACCTAGGCCAGCTTTACCAATCGCTTGCCGGGCAAAACCTCGCCGACGCGGTCGAAGCCTTCACCAAAGCCTTGTTTGTTGCCGTACCCAGCGCCCGCCAAACCACCATGTCCGGCGCATCCGCCTGGGAATTCGCCAAAGTGTTGGTGCGTAAAGGCCAGCGTCTGCAAGTGCCGTTTGAAGCCCCCATCAAAGCCAAAGAGGGCGGCTATTTGCAACCGAGCATCCAAGCATTGAGCGACTATCTGGCGAAAAAAGAAAAACTGTACGGCTCATTATTTGGCAAACAAGGTGACTACACCTTTGGCGAAGACGACACTTTCAGCATTGACGACCTGGTGGCGGCCTTAAAAACCCACGTCGGGGCTTAACATGGCAAGCCGGTATTTATTGCTCTGGTTGCAAGCCCCGCTGCAAGCGTGGGGGCATGATTCCAAATTCGGGCGGCGCGACACCCTTAACTTCCCGACCAAATCGGGGGTGTTGGGCTTGCTGTGCTGTGCGCTGGGCGCAGGCGGCGAACAAACCGAACTGTTGGCGGAATTTGCACCGCTAAAACAGACGGTCTTGGCGTTTGCGCGGAGCCGAAGCGATGCCGACGGCGCAACCGTCAAACATGACCCTGAACCCTTACTGCGTGATTTTCAGATGGTCGGCAGCGGCTATGACGACGGCGACCCGTGGCAAACCTTGCTCATCCCCAAAACCGCCGAAGGTAAAAAAGCCGTCGGCGGGGGTACAAAAATGACTTACCGTTATTATCTGCAAGACGCGTATTTTGCCGTGCTGCTAGAAGTGCCTACTGATAAGGCGCAAGCCCTTGCCCAAGCCTTACAACAGCCCGTTTGGGACTTATACTTGGGGCGTAAAGCCTGTGTGCCGAGTGATATGGTGTATCGCGGCGCCTTCGGCACCGAAGCGGAAGCGGACGCTCAAGCCGTCGCTATCGCAACGGAAAAACACTTGCTGCTGGATTTTCGTGTCCAGGAAGGCGAACACGAGGGTGAAGTGTTAACGCTAACGGATGTGCCGTTACAATTTGGCGAACAAAAACGCTATCGTGACCGCCGGGTAACCGTAATAAGCGCCGGTTCAAGCGCGGACTAAGGTGCCCATGCTCTTTAACAACCTAATGTTTTGTAATATCGGCAAACCTGTTTGGGGATTTTATGGCTGAAGACAACAACGACATCACCCGTTTAATCATCAAAGTCACCCGCGACACCCTGCCACAAATAAAAGACAAATACCCTTTTATTTACTTGGAGCGCGGACGCTTAGAGATTGACGACAGCTCGGTGAAATGGCTCGATTGTGACGGTAATGTGGTGCGGTTGCCCATCGCCACCCTCAACTGCCTGTTGCTAGGCCCTGGCACAACCGTGACCCATGAAGCAATTAAAGTCACGGCGGCGGCGAATTGCTCGGTGTGTTGGGTAGGCGAAGACTCGCTGTTGTTTTACGCCGCCGGTGTCACACCCACCAGCAACACCCGAAACCTGAAAAAACAAATGCTGATAGCCTGTGATGACAAAAAATCAGTGGACGTGGCACGGCGCATGTTCGCCAAGCGTTTCCCCAAAGCCGAACTGACGGGGAAGACCCTGAAAGAAATGATGGGCATGGAAGGTTACCGTGTCCGCGAGTTATACGAACAAAAAGCCCAACAGTATAAAGTCGGCTGGAAAGGCCGGAGCTACCTGCCGGGCAAATTTGAAATGGGCGATATAACCAACCAGATATTAACGTCCACCAATGCCGCTTTGTATGGTATTTTAACCTCGGCTGTCCATGCCCTAGGTTATTCGCCGCATATTGGCTTTATCCATTCCGGCAGCCCCTTGCCGTTCATTTATGATTTGGCGGATTTGTATAAAGAACAGTTGTGCATTGATTTGGCTTTTGCCTTGACCCTGGAAATGGGCGGGCGTTATAACAAACATAAAGTGGCAAACGCCTTTAGAAAACGGGTCATTGACATGGATTTATTAACCATAGTGGCAAAAGACATTGAAGACAGTTTGGGGGTAAAACAACATGCTAATCGTAATAGCGAATGACCTGCCGCCTGCGGTGAGGGGCAGGATGAAGCTGTGGTTTGTCGAGCCACGCCCGAACGTCTTTGTGTCGGGACTAAAAGACTCCGTAGCCAAAAAAGTAATCGACTACCTTTACCGGCATTGCCCGCCCAACAGCGGCGTAATGATTTTTCGCCGGATCAATCAACCGCCGGGTTACGAGATTCAAGGTATCGGCGACACGCGGCGAAGTATGATTGACATTTCAGGTTTGCAACTGGTGTTGGAAAAAGATGACTTTTACTCCGCCAACCAGACTGAAGCCCCTTTGCCAGAAACAAACAATGCCGTACAAACGCCGTCAGAAGCATCCGTCACCACCCATAAAAAGCCGCCATTTTGAGCCGTAACATGAAAACCGCAACTGGATTTTATACTATATATTGTTGTTAAAAGAAATTTCACCACAAAATGTTGGTGTCTTCCCCACGCCCGTGGGGGTGTTTCTACCGCGCTCTATGGCAGTTAGGGCAAACTCAAGTCTTCCCCACGCCCGTGGGGGTGTTTCCGGGTAAGTCGTAAAAAATCCGCCCAGGTTGGGGTCTTCCCCACGCCCGTGGGGGTGTTTCTGGCGCGACGATCCACACAAGCAATTGTTGAACAGTCTTCCCCACGCCCGTGGGGGTGTTTCCCGAAAGAGCTACTGGGCAAGGGGTGGCGGCATGTCTTCCCCACGCCCGTGGGGGTGTTTCCACCCGTCGAGCTGCTGTAAGTCGCCGCCCCTGGTCTTCCCCACGCCCGTGGGGGTGTTTCTGCGGGAACCGTAACCCGCGCTTTATCGGCTAGGTCTTCCCCACGCCCGTGGGGGTGTTTCTCAATAACAACCCATTGATTTGTATTGCTATTTGTCTTCCCCACGCCCGTGGGGGTGTTTCTTCTTGCAAATCTGTGGCCGGATACCCGGTATTGTCTTCCCCACGCCCGTGGGGGTGTTTCCGGTACGTTAATCAGCTATCCTTCGGCTCCGGCGTCTTCCCCACGCCCGTGGGGGTGTTTCCCAAGCCCCTTTTTATGATTCGTATAACCTTACGTCTTCCCCACGCCCGTGGGGGTGTTTCTTGTTGGCGTTGCGCTGGATGTCGTTGAGCCAAGTCTTCCCCACGCCCGTGGGGGTGTTTCCAAGAAGGCGCAAAAGAATACCACGCTGGCGGAGTCTTCCCCACGCCCGTGGGGGTGTTTCGTTAAAAACGCCTGTTGTGTTGTTATATGTCGGTCTTCCCCACGCCCGTGGGGGTGTTTCTGGTATTACGATGGGTATTCCGTCCAGCGGGCTGTCTTCCCCACGCCCGTGGGGGTGTTTCCACGTCGGCGCGTAATTGCTTGTGGGCAATATTGTCTTCCCCACGCCCGTGGGGGTGTTTCTATCAGAGCTATTTCTATATTCAACATTATTTTGTCTTCCCCACGCCCGTGGGGGTGTTTCCACCACTGCACAAGCCACATCGACCGTATTGGGGTCTTCCCCACGCCCGTGGGGGTGTTTCTATAGCGATTTATGGCGGTCTTACAGCGGGATTGTCTTCCCCACGCCCGTGGGGGTGTTTCCAAGGGCTATTATTACGAGTGCTTCAATCGTTTGGTCTTCCCCACGCCCGTGGGGGTGTTTCCGTAACCGCTGACTTGTCAGGCGCGGCATTATCGTCTTCCCCACGCCCGTGGGGGTGTTTCTGCCGTTGCACAGGCGATTGCTCACGGGGAAATGTCTTCCCCACGCCCGTGGGGGTGTTTCTCGTTGACTGATTTGTGTCATTAGCCATTTGCCGTCTTCCCCACGCCCGTGGGGGTGTTTCTCACATCGGCCTCGACCTAAACCTAAGCAACGAGGTCTTCCCCACGCCCGTGGGGGTGTTTCCATGTACCACTCTCGTGTTATAGCGCCATTGCTGTCTTCCCCACGCCCGTGGGGGTGTTTCCAGCTTAAGAGATTCGATTCACGGCATCCGCGTGTCTTCCCCACGCCCGTGGGGGTGTTTCCGTTGTTGGTGCTGAGGGAGTGCGACGTTTTGGGTCTTCCCCACGCCCGTGGGGGTGTTTCTGACGGCGGCAATTATTCGACCGTATTTATTGGGTCTTCCCCACGCCCGTGGGGTTTGCTGGGCGCACCGCGTGGGCGAATGGCAACATGCCCAAGTCAAGGCCATCAAAATAAAAAAACACCAACGCCCTGCCAAAAATATTTTCAGGCTCGGCTTGGACATTATCAACGAAGCCCTATTTCAGATGGCGTATGGCTTTAGGAATACGGTCAGCGCCTTATTTGCCTTCCTCTGCGTGGACAATAAGGTGACTTAAGTTTTAACTAATTTTTGTCATATACAGAGTTTTTTAGCTAGCCCATAATACGGCACAATCAGTTTTAAACCTTTATTATTATGTTAGGATACCAAAAAATCGGCATGGGTTAAATTCAATCCGGCGCCCAAGGTGGCAATCTGTACCGCTGCACTAGAGCCATTACCATCGGCATCATAAAACAATGCGCCTGTTGTGCTGTTGTAGATGACATAATCATTGCCGTCAACAGCGGACGTGGATTTTACAAAATTTGCTTTATCCAATAGGTGGTCTGTGGTGATTTTTAATTTCGTAAAAATGGCGTTTTCCAAGCGAATCGTGTCATCAACGGGTTTAAAGTCGGTGATTTTATCGACATTTGACTTAAGCGGTGTATCAAACAGGAAGGTATCTTTGCCTAAACCACCAGTTAAGGTGTCTTTACCTAAACCACCATTAATGACATTGTCATAGGCATTACCTACTATCGTGTTCTTTAGCGCATTACCAGTACCATTGATTGCAGATGTTCCAATCAGATATAAATTTTCCACATTGGTTGGCAATAAGAAGCTAGCAGCGGACTTGACACTATCGTTGCCAGCAATCGAATCACTACCGACTTCTTTGATAATATCTTTGCTACTATCGACCATATAGGTGTCGTCCCCATCACCGCCGATCATGGTATCCATGCCTTTTTTACCGTCAATCAAGTTTGCTAGGCGGTTACCTTCCAAAATGTTGTTGCTTGAGTTTCCTATGGCCTTGACGGCCCATACTGAATCAACCAGCACTAAATTTTCAACATTTTCACTTAATGTAAAGCTGGTTTCACTGTAAACAGTGTCAATTTCGGTTGTTATAGTTGAAGTTTCAATAACGATATCACGCGCATTATCGACATAGTATGTATCATTGCCTACACCACCTTGCATCGTATCTGCACCCACCCCGCCATTCAGGCTATCATTTCCATCCAAACTGGATAGCTGATCATTACCGCCAAGCCCTTTCATGACATCATCGTTTGCTGTACCGATCAAGTCATCGTCACCCTCTGTGGGGATGGTGTGGTTGGCATCGTCATTGATTATAGTACCTACCGCTTCGGCATTACCTAAGGTCGCATTTAACGGATTTGATAATTCGACAATGAAAGCTTCGTCAGATTCAAATGTACTGTCATTAGCGACATTGATAACCACCACTTTTGAGGTCTCTCCAGGTTTAAAAACAACACTGCCTGAGTTTGTAATAAAGTCATCATTAGTCGCTTGACCGCCTGACACACTGTAATCGACTACAGAATTACTGCTCAAATCTCCACTCCTTTCGATTTTGAAAAGAAAAGCACCGCTACTTTCCGGTTTATCCGCATCAACGGAGGAGATGTTTAACACAGGCAAGGGGACATTGTCCTTAAATTGAATCACTTGCAAGCCGTTAAAAGATTCCGTGATATAAACAAAATTTTCATGAATAGCTATGCCTGTAATTGGCACATCGCTTCTAATCGGTATGCCTTGGGAAGCATCAAACCCAGTCAACCAACTTGGATTATTAGGGTTGGTCAAATCTAAGATTTGCAGGAAGCCAGAACCATCAGGTTTAAAATCCCCAGCAAAAGCATAAGTGCTTTCCCCTTCAGCAACGACACTTAAAACATTCAGCGAATCGTAATTGGCAACGAGTTGTGGCGAAGAAGGGTTGCTAATATCTAAGACTTTCAGAATATTAGGTGTTCCCCTGCTGTTGGACAAATTATATAGCTCATAAGCAAAGTTACCATTGATCGTTGTGCCAACACAGCTAAAGCCTTCGACATCATAGCTTCCAATCTGATGCGGATTATAGGGATTGCTAACATCATATATGAGTAGCCCTGCATTTCCACTGGTGACATAAGCCTGATTACCGCTAATAGCAAGATCAGTGGCCTCAAAAGCCGAAGGAAAGCTGTTTAATTTTGTTGGTCTATAAGGGTTGCTTACATCAATAATCAATATACCATTATCAGCAAAATCGCTATCAATACCTTCCATTACCAAGTAAGCTAACGAGCCACTTAATGTCACTGATTTACAAAAAACAAAACCGCTGTCTTTTGTTGCATAACCACCGATTTCTACAGGTGCATTAGGGTTGCTAACATCCAATATTCGTAGGCCATAACTTGAATCGGCGTTGTATGCTAAATTGCCAGACAAATCAACATCAATGCCGTAGTACAATTTGAAGCTTCCCACTTTTGTTGGTGATTCGGGGTTTGAAACATCTAAGACTTGAAGCCCGTTTTCGCTAGCCGATATATAGGCCAAACCATTTTTGAAAATGATCTCTTGAAGGTTGCCACCATCTGGATTGGTGTAACTGCCAACCAAGTGGGGTAAGAACTTTTCAGCTGATAAAGTAAATATCCCAGAAAATAAAGCTGATTTTTTGAATTGATAAGAGTTAGACATGGTGATTTTCCCAATAGATTAATTGCTTGCTTGGCTTAAAGATTCGTTTTGCTGTTTTTCTGACTCCATTAAATTGGCGTATTTAAGTACGGCTGTAGCAGTCGATGACGGCCACCAGACAGACAAAGCCGTGCGCCAGCCGGATATAACACGGGGTACTAGGTACTCCAAACCTGATTTAGGCGGACAATGCCCAAGCCCCTAGGCAAATACGGGTAAACCGCGTGCGCCGGGGGTGGCTTTTTCTGGTGTTGTGGCCACACCATCCCCGACAAGCCCAGAATGCGCATCAGACGCTGCCACCCGCTTGCGGTTGACGCAATGGCCTTCGGCGCGTAGCCAAACCACATTTTTCCGGCTGCCGAAAAAGGGCGGCCGGTATATTCCTCGTCCAACAGGCGCAGCAACATCAGTTCGAAACCGTCCGCCCTTTCCGCCCAACCGTAAGGATTCTCCCGTAAATGGATAGTAGAGCCATATTAGATCTAAACAACGGGCCAATTCAATCCGTCCGAAAGGGATGCCGGGCTATAACAGCTGTACGAAATGCTTTATGCCTACTTTCGTGCACATCCATTGGAAAGCCTGCCCGAAACCGTCCGGTTTCGGACTACATAGTGCGGTTAAAACGGCGTGATTGTAGGCAGGATGCGGGTTGCAGGCCACTACTATCAATCTATGCACGAATCCTTACGGTCGGCCAAGCTGATCTGGTATTAACGAACTGTAACGAGTTGTTTTCCTAAGTTGACCCATTTGTTATTGATCATCATTTTAGGAATAATATAATAATTTCCTTTTTCTGAAGAATTGAAATAGGTATATACAGCGCTACTTTCAAAAGTAGCTCCAGCCTTGATCCAGGGGAATAAAGATAAAGCATATCCGCCAGTAAAAGTGTTCCCGTATCCGCCAGTTAAAGCACTTCCTTTGGTCGTAAAATCACGCACCCAAGTTAAATTGTTATCAGCTTTATGTACAGCAACCCTAAACTGTTGGACGTAAAATGCACTATTAACATTCCTATTAACCACCTTAAATTGAGCATCGAAATTTTGGCTAAGATAAAAGTTACTGTAGACCGTACTGGCAGACGGAGTAATTGATGTACTTTTAATCCAAAAATCTTTAAGCTGTAAAGGTGTGATGTATCCGGTATTAAACTTTGTCGTTGGGTATGTGTAGGATGTGCCTTGTCTTGCAGAGCTATTAATACCACAATTCATTTCTGTGACAGCCACATTACTAGCACTATAGCCTGTTACATAAGCAACGTGTCCATAACCAGAAGAGCTGGATGCAACTGTTCCAGAAACAGGAAAATCAAGTACAATATAGCCATCAGATTTCGCATTACTAGCCCAGTTCGGCGCGCTGCCCCACCCTCTCAAATTGATTCCCCATTTCTCGTTAACCATTTTCCATGCCCACCAAGTACAATTTCCATCATTAGTGCTTATTTTATTACTAAAATCGTTATCGCAACACGGATAGGGATTGTTTGGACTTGAATAGCTTCCGCAATTAGCTCCATATCCTCCAATTATTCGAGGTAATGATTCGCTAGTATTTTTATTGCCAGGCATAAAAATCAATCCTTTTTCAATGGGAATGGTATCGACGGCAATACGATCAGAAATTGTTGTTTCATCTTGAAGAACAACCGTAAATTGACCGCCTACATATTTACGCAATATCTTTTTATCTATATTGATGCCTTGTTCACCAAGCGGGAAAAAAAGAGAAAAACCATTACTACCTTCGGGTGTCGTAATCACAATTCCTTCATCAATAAGTCCACGAAGTTCATTTGTTACATCTTTTTTATCTAAAATGAATTTTTGAACTTCTTCATAAGCGACCCCAAAAAATAAAATGGTTACCCCATTTTTGTCGTATGACGACGAAACTTTTACTTTTTCAGATGCATGTATTGTTATACAGAAAATAGTCATTAAGCCTGCTAGTACACAAATTAAAACATGTCGTTTTAAAATCATAATTATTTCCTTTCAGTAGACCCCATTGTCCAGACAATATTTAGCCTAGTTTAAGGTAGTGTCATTGCAGCGGATTGGCGCTGCCCCGTTTTTTCGTTTTTTAAGTGTCATGAAGCCACTTCATCGTGTTTAGTCTAGCCGGTGCGGATGATGCGTTTCTGTTGGGCTTCGCATATCCAATTGGGAAATTCTTTTAACAGCCTGTCATAGAGCTCCTGTTCGCTGATGACATCAAGGTCATCCAATGCAAAAAAACCGCAATTGTCTATAACCCTGCCTTCCATTGTGTCGAACTTTTCCAATACGCCATAATTGCGGCCGCCGATTCCGACAAATTGCCAAAAAATGGGCAAAGGCGCGGCGGCCACAAGCAGTTTTTTGATGGCGGCGTTCTGGTTGACCCCGCCGTCACTGACAAAGATGACCAGTACGGGAAGGCGGGTGTCCCGATAGTGTGCGATAACTTTTTCAATGGCCGGAGGTTCATTATTTTTGCCCATCATGCCCCATTTTTGCCAACCCTGATGGACAGTCCCGACATAATCGGCATGGTTTTTCAGGGTCGCCGAAGGCAAAGCCAAGACATGGTCGGAAAACGCCCATACATCCAACTCGCCGTCATCATCAAAATGCACGGCCAGAGGCAACAAACGGTTGATGACCGACTGCACTTTTCCGTCACGGTACTGATGGCGCATGGAACCGGATGCGTCCAAAACCAGCCCGACCCTGGCGACCGTTTCGGCCAACTTATGTTTTTCCAAAGATATCGCGGCTTTTTTCGCAAGGCAAACCAGAGCCGGAGAGGATGCCGCCATTTTATTTTCCAATGACAGTTTGCCTTTTGCCAGGGGTTCCCCTTCGGCTACGGCGGCGCCAAAATATTCGACTAAGGCGGCCATCCCCCCGTTAAAACCCTGACCGATGGCGGAAAACCGCCAGACACCATCCTTACGGTAGATTTCCCCCAACATCAATGCCTTTTCATCTTGGAAATCCCCTCCCGTAAAGGCGAAACGGGCAATTTCCAGACCGGACACAAGAAAACGCAAATATCCCTGCTGTATTTGCCGCATTGAACCCTTGCCGTCAATCGCTGCGGTAAAGACCAAACTCTCTATGCCGTCCGGCAAATTAGGCAACCGGCATGTAAACCTTGCCTGGTCGCCATCCCCTCCGGCAGCCGATAATCCAACCCCGCCACAAGGCGTTTCCGGTTGGTTGTAGAACGTCATGTAGGCGTCCTCAAACAACTTTCTTCCTTTGCCCAACCCAAAACAGGCAAAGTCGACCCCAACCTTACCCGACATTTTTAGGCCGATTTGAAAACCGCCGGTTTGTCGGTCGCTTCCTAACAAGGAAGCCAATCCGGTACGCTGCCCCCTAATAATAACGGTCATATTTTTTAGCCCGTTTAGTAGGTACGCCCCAGCATTTGTCCAAAACCCGGGCGGGAAGCTTCTTCCGGCCATTCCACCCTGACGTTTCCCATAAAATCAACTTTTGTCACATCCGATGGGTATAGGCCAAGATTGGCCGGGCTTTCCGTGCTTGGCATAGTCGTGGACGGGGATTGTTTCACCCGTCAGTTTTTCAATGTCACTGACGCTGACGAGATACTTGTCCAAATTTTTTCTGGTGGCCTCTTGTGAATTGGGAACAACCCATGCGATCGCCCGTTCGTCCTGCCCGGTCCCGCGGACGATCACTTTCCAATAGGCGTCGGGGGTTTTGATGCCGTGCGATTTGACAAAATAATCGTCCTTCTGGTTGTCGCCCCAGACCACCCCGCCAATCACCAACAGCTCGTCGATATCCCGGTAACATTCGATGATTTCTTCGGTGAGCAACCAAGCCCCGCGGTTCATGTTCGCCGCTTGGGGCAAGATGTTTGTCATGGTGTTTGTGGCTTTTATCGCCGCCTCCGACGCATCCAAATGGTTTGCCGGCACCTGATGCCCACGATCATAGCCGTTTCCGTAGGGTTTTGCGCTGGTCTGCTGGCATTCCGCCGGCACGTTAGGGTCAAGATAGAATTTGTCGTACCGTTTGGCATTGCCGGTATCGTGCTGCGGGTTGTAACGGAATTTTACGGCGCCGCGTTTTGAGCAATCCAGCCAAACGGTGAAACCGTCATAATCCAGCTTAAGGATATTGCCGGCGTTATCGGCGGCTGACGGGGACGGAAAGTCGGACGGCGGCGGACCGGCTGTATTTTTTTCCGTGACCGGCGTTGCCTGTTGCCCCCTCCCGGCAGCATTTCCGCCCAACATGGCCTGACAATCTTGCTTGGAGGCGCTGTAGCTGCCGTCGTTGCAAACAAACTTTTGGCCGTCACAGCGGGCTATCCCGCCTTTTTTTCCTGAACACGGGGTATTGGCCGCTGGGGTTGCAGGCGGGAAGATTAAGGCGGCCAGTAAAATCGGGAATGACAATAAGGGGGGCTTATACATTGGGGCGGTCTCTAAAAAACGGGCAAGCGGCATTCATATCAACCCTTTCCGGGCAGGATTATCTGATGGGGGCCGGCATAAGAATGGCTTAACGGCATTCCGTCTCCCGCCCGACCTAAAAGTGCATTTACGGCGGTTTGCGGGGAGTTTTTCCGGGCAAAAAGTTTCACATTCGCACGCGGGCCGTCTTTCGGGCCGACGGAACGCGTGCATTTCCTGATGACGGAAAATTCCCCTGACAATTCGTTTTCCACTTCGCCATGGGCGGGCAGGGAACGCCAATTTTCGCCTTGCCCGCCATAAGATTCATAGATCAGAAACCCTCCGGGGGCGATTACCCTTGCCGCCCTGGCAAGAAGCCCTTTATCGACGTAATGGACGATCAGGACCAACCGGAAAGCACGGTCGGTGAACGGCAGTTCGGCACGGGCGTCCAAGCATACACAAAAGGCCGGTGCCGGGCCGCGCCGGGTTACGCCCAAACAGTCCATAGACAAATCGCCGGAGACGGCAGAAAACCCCATCGAACCCAGCTTGCGGGTATGCCTCCCATACCCGCAAGCCAAATCCAAGGCCAGCCCGGATGCGGTCAGCGACTTATGCGCCAGGCACGCCATGACAAATGGTGAAGGGCTCCCGTCTGCCGGCCGTTTGTGCTTTTTGGCCGTCATGGGACAAAACCGGCCGGAAAGGGTTTGATGTGCCCGCTGGCCGTCCCTAAATTAGAGGAAAAGAATCCGCCGCACTGCCGTTTTGCGGAGCAACACCCGCAGGCCTCCAGGTAATCGTTTTTCCAGTCGCTAATCGAACGCACCGCATAACGGCGGACAGGTTCGGGTATGACGCATAACGGGGTGTTATAAATGGAGACCCGCAACTTCGCATCGGCCAATGTTTGGACGGCCACCCTAAGTTCGTCCCGGAAATCATAAGGGTCTATCCATAAGCTTTTCAGGTTGGATTTGGCAAACCCCATAACCTCCAGCCCCATTAAGGCGACATGGTCCACAAACAACAAATTGCGGGTTATGAACTCGGCCAGTTTCGGTAACCTGCGGTAATTTTGTTGGTGGATGACAATGCGTATTTCTACAGGCACCCGGCAACGTTTCAAGTTCAAAATGCCGCGTATGGTGTCGTCAAAGGCGTCGTCGGCCTGCACGATAAAATCGTGCAGTTGGGAATAATCGGCATATAACGGTATCCCCACCATCAAATCGGGATGCCCGACATTGGCGAGCCGGACCGCCAGACTGACGTCCTTAAAATTGCGGCCATTGGAGAGGATATGCAGCCCCGTGTTGGGCAAGTGGTTTTTTGAGGCCTGTACCAGCCGGATAAAATCTTCGCCCCATAACGTCGGCTCACCGCCCGTAATGCCGATTTCACGCGTATCAGGATGCAGTAAGGGTAAGGCCGCCAACATGTCGCCGACCAGATAACGGTCGTCGGTATCCCTTGGGGGCTGCGAACACATGATGCAAAACGAATTGCAACGTTCGGTCACCAAAAACGAATGGGCATTCGCTTCCTTACGGTACAGGACGTCTATCTTTAGTGTGTCCGGGCTGAATTTTATGACATCGTGCCCCTTAAGGTAACGGAGTTCGGGGGCCAGCCGGACGGCATTGTCAACCGCAGGCGTCCCGTTATCGTGCGCGACCAGAACCAAGCCGAAACCCTCCGTTATGGGCGCTTCATGATCCGACACCAACAACGCCTGCCGGGGCCGGAGCGCCTTGGGCAAACCCGGATTGTCCGTCAGTTTGGCGATAAAGGGATGCCGGTGCAGGAGCCCGCCCAAAACGCCGTTGTTTTTTGAATGCAAACGGATCATGGGCGCACCCAACCGAGCAAGGTTTCCCGGGCTTCCGGGTCGTCTTCCAGCAACAAAACGACATGGCGGAATATTTTCATATTCTTACCGCAAAACCCGCTTAAGGCCTTGTTGCCGACCATATCCCCTTGGGTGGCGTGGTGGTATACGGGGTCGGTACCGCAGTAGGGCAAAAAACCGCAGTCCGTACACATCGGGATGCTTTCCGACAAGGTGGACTCCAACATGTCAAGCAGGGTGTCGGACAACATGATGTCCTCATAGCCGTCGTCATGGACATTACCCAAACGGAACGCCTTGTCGCCCATTTCGGCCAGCATCCTCGCTTCGTCGGAGGCGTAGACGTCGCCGTCATAATTATAGACGATTGCGGAAATGCCGGCCCCGCTAGGGGACTGCAAATCGACATACCCCGTGCTGAAAGGCGACAGCAGCTTGTTCACAACCAATTCGGTGTAAAGCTCGACAAACCGGTGGCCTTGCCGGTTTATTTCTAAAATATAATCCAAGCCTTCCTTATAGAATTCGAACCATCTGTCCACGTCATACTTATAGGCCTGCCGTGTTTTCACCGCAAAACCGTACGGGCTGAGGGGACGCAAAAAGATACTGTCCAAACCGTTTTCAAGATAGGCATCAATGATGGCCCTGGCGGCGGGAAGGCTTTTCTCAGTCGTCGTCATCAATGCGCCTATTTTGTCACGGCCTAACGCCGTCTGGGCTTTTTTAATCCCTTCAACCGTCAGCTTGTGGCCGTCCATTCCCGGACGGGGGCGGTTCGCGTTATGCAACTGCTCGGGGCCGTCAAGCGACGTCGACAGGAATATGCCGTGGCTTGAGCAAAACGACAACATTTCGTCCGTCAGGAGGCTTAAGTTTGTCGTAATGACAAACTGCAAATTTTTTTTGTGCCTGATATTTTCGGCGGTTGCGTTGGCGACAATATATCGGATCAGGCTGAAATTAAGTAAGGGTTCCCCCCCTTGGAATTCAATCTTTATGGTAGGCGAAGGGCTTTTGAACACCAACCCCAATGCCTTGTCTGCCGTCGCCTCCGACATGTCAAAGGCATGTTTGTCGTCCGTCTGCCGGGAAACCTGGCAATACCGGCAAGTGTAGTCGCAACGTAAGGAAACCACAAAAATATGCAGCGCCGTAAACTGTGAGATACGCCGGGCTTTGGTACGGTATTTAAGGGCCAATAGGTCTAAGGCGACATTAGAGTCGCCGTCAACCAAAAAACATTTGGACTTCAGGTCATGATAAAAATCAGAACCTTTAGGCACCTTTTTTTGTATGTAATCGGCGAGCTGTCCGCGTCCGACGACCAAAAACTCGCCGACATCATTGCTGAGCAGATAGCGTTTACCGTCCAGCCGCACGAACCTGGAAGGGAGCAGTTGGTAATAGCCGTTTATGGCTTGGTCAAAGGCTTCGGGCGGCCTAAATTTTTTCCCTAAAACCGGCATTATCGGATAAGCCCCGTGTCGGAAAAGGCGTTGGCCAAAATCAACGTGCGGACGTTTGCGGTTTCTTTGGATAAGGTGTCGCGCAAATCCTGATCCAGGACTTCATTTCTTATTTTGTCTGCCAAACCATCCGGGTCTATTGCCGAAAAAGTGACGGTAATGGCCCCGCCTTCACTTGTGATGTCAAACTGGCTTTGGTCGGAACACCGATACAGCGCCCGCTTGACCGTTTCAAGAGAAAAAACATTGGCGTCAAACGTTACCGCGGTTTCCGTCCCCATCACGCTTAATAACGTGAAGAGGCGTGTGACGAATGCGAAGCATGTGAGCTGTGCGATCTGTGCGCCGCCACAAACGGTTCGCCGCCGCCTTGCCGGAATAAGACAAAAGGCATCTGCGCCGATGCGTTTTGCCGAATGGGGCTGGCTTCCGGGAGTTTGTCGGTGACCGATTGGGGTAATGCGGCCGTCGCGTCGGAGGCAAGCAAGGCGGCCAACACGGTGACCGGGGTTAAAAAAGATTTTTTGATTTTCATGGTTTTTTCCAAGCCGGACGGTAAATTTAATTATAAAGTATTTTTAAATTAACCATAAGCTTATTTTTTACCTAAAAGTGCTTTTTATATGCCGTTTTATTAAAAAATAAAAGCCAGATATTACCTTAAATAATAGTAAACCTTTCACTAAAAGTGAATAAAATAAATTATCTTTATATTATATATCAATATATTAACCTGTTTTATCCCGACAAAAACGCCGCCTAATCCGTTACCGTTTTAACGCCAAAAACCAGTCTGCCGTTATAGGCGGTGGCCTGGCGGATTTTGCTTGTTTCCGGGTTAGGGAAGCCGGAACCGTTTCCATAAAGGGCGCTAATAAACAAAAGGCTCTAAAGTTCCACGGCGTTTTGCTTGGCCACGCGGGGTTCACCCTCAAGCAACTGTCGGTTATTTTTGATGTTTGCAGGCAAACGGCATCAAACTGGCTGTGGCAATGGGAAACTGGCGGGCGAAGCCAAGCAATATGCCCTCGGGCAGATCACGGGATCCCCTCGTCCGCTCAAAACGGTGCTGGCGCAACTTGCCGAAAAATGGGGCGCCTGGTCAGTGTCGGCCCCCTCAAATGACAGGGTACCGTTTTCGGAGAAGGCGGCACGGGTCAATCCAGTTAGGTTTGGCGACATGGGGTATTATGGGAGCCATTCTTTTTTGTTCACAAGAAATTCTGCCAGTTCCCCGGAATCGTTTATCAACGTTTCCAATTTGGCGATGTCAGCGTCTGGATACAAAACGCCGGCTATCTGAATCCGTGGTGCAATACCAAACTTTGACTTGCCTTTGCGCAGCATGGACAGTGAGGTTCTTTTTAGCCCAATTTTCCCGGCCACGGCCTCATCTGTGGTGGCGGCAATATATTGCTTAAACCACGCCAACAGTTCTGCGTCACTGATGATGTGATCGGCTACTGACGGTTTTTCAGGTTTAGCGGCACCAGCCAACCGGTTCTTGATCTCGTCAAGCAGACTTTTGGCTGACAGGTCGGGTAAGGGGATGAATTGCCGGAATTGGCCGGAAATTTCAAGCAGGTGTAGGCGGACGGCGTTACCCAATGCCACATCCCCCGCACGAACCTTATAAACGGCATGTCTTGTGAGGTCCAAATACGTCGCCAGTTTAACGTCAGTGGAAAACTCAAAGTGACCTTTCAGGAAATCAAGCAGGGACACGTCATTCTGATGAATGATTGCCTTGTCCGGTTTTGACGGGTGTTTGGGCGATACCATTTCCATAATAGAATTTCCATCCGACACGGAAGGCTATATGGCCATTTCAGCCGCTTGAGTGAATAATAATTGAAAAATTAATTTGAATCGTCGCTCCACTAACGCCAACTTCGAAGAGCCATATTTTTCAAGCAATAAATCTCGAAAGGTTTGTGTCCATTCCACCAACTGCAAGGTACCATCATCGTTTTGGTAGTAAAAGGGCGGCATAAAATCTTCCGACAATTCCCCATAATGGGCTTCCCATGCGGTTTGAAGAATATCCATGTCCTCTATATAATCGTCGGCGTTGGAATACGGTAAATCGTCCGGGTTGGGATACGGCAATACGGGTGAGAAAGATAAAATGCGTTTTTTTCTCTTCGCGCGTCTGGCGAGTTTCGCCTGTCTGGCGAGATTAGTGTTACGTTTGGTTGGCATATAGGGTCTCCGGCAGATGGAAAAATAAAAATACGTCGGGTTGCCCGTTATTCGCCACTGACAGCTTTGGCGGCAAAAAGCCGCAAACGGACAGTTGCCGGCTCTTGGCGCATGGACTTACCCCTAACGTACGGCGGACAAGTTTGGCGATACGGTCGGCATTATGCTCTCCGAACACCATGACGTGGCGGCCGCCGCCACCGCCTTCTTCAGTCAAGCCATGACGGCCACGGCCATGCCCACAAAAATGGCCATGGACAACAGCGGCGCCAACCTGGCAGGGCTTGAAAACAGCAATGTCCTGCTGGCACCCGCCGGGCGGCCGTCACTTAAGCTTATATAAACGGATTTTTTACCGTTGGCAAATCATCAACAACAACTTTTTCAGGAAGTTGTTCGGATGAAAGCTTCATGACAAGGGAGTCAACTAACGCCTTGAGGGCGGACGCCCTTTCAAGCCCCGCTTGGTCATAGGTAATTTCGACGCTGCCGTATAACTGCACCCTGTCCAAACGGTTTTCGACCGTCAATTGGTCTATTTGAAACGTTTCGGTTTCGTTCAGAAAAGGTTCCCTGATCATTTTTTCCTCCCCGGACAATGTGTCCGGCGAGCCGGCATGACGATTTCCGGCATGGCCGATTTTAAGGCCGGGGCAAGGCCGGGGAACACCTCAACCCCAGCCCTTTTCGCGAGAACGTCTAGGCTGACGGCGGCAAAAACGTCCCCTTCAGCATTGGGTGTAATGTACGCCCCGGCCTGTTGGGAAGTCGCGTCATAAAACGCCTTAAAAAAAGCGGTGGGCACCATGACCCTGTTCTTTATCTGTTTCAGCGCGGCGCCTTCAAACAAAGGCCCGCTGACAACGTAAACGTCATGGCCGCTTAAGGCAAGGTTCCGCACACCATTTTCCAATTCCTCCCAAATGCCGGCATTATTGGCGTGGAGTTGGGGGGCCATATTGGCCAACGAGAAACTTTCCGCCTGGGATTGCTGATCCGGCATATCGGCGGAAGGGGCCATATGGCCGCGGTCATATCCTGAATGCGAATAGTCGGAAAGCTCCGACCGGAAACCTTCCGCCGATAGGGTCGGTATGGAACTTGTCGTGGCGGTTCATAACGCAAGCGTCCGCCACCCGACCGGCCGTCAAATGCTCCGCCGACCAAAGCGGCGTCCTTGTTATGCCCGAAAAACGTAGGGCATAGCCCGAATAGCCTATTTCTTCGGACATTTCGCCGATTTTACGCCCACTATCTTGGGCGGCACACCCAAAAATAGTTTACGGCGCACAAATTTTGGCTTGTAGCGGCGATGGCGTTTGAAAAAGACAAGACAAAAAAGAGCAAGGCGGGTATTTTTCTGGCCATTATAAGTTTTCCGTCATACATGTTTCAAGTCCCCTACAGACCTTCTGGAGTTAAGGGACGGTTCAGCCGTTGCCATAAAGCCAGAAGGATAATCCCGGAAGCGTCATCAGGATGCGGGGTACCGGTTGCGGCAAGCAAAAGGCTATCAGGCTCATGCAGCCCAAAAGCGTTGCGGACGGCCATACCCAGACCTAAATGAAAATCCGTCAAGCCGTCTTCGCTGACCGACGCTACCTCATTTTGGACTTGCGGGTCAAGCACGTCCAAAAGCAGCCGGGCGGCCTCATCAACAGCTTCCGGGCGCTTTAAGGGGCATGAAAAATATTGCGAAAAATCTGCGGGCAACATTACCCCCCTAGGCTGACGACAGGTTTGGGATAGCCGCCAAAAAACAGCGGCCGGTGAAGATAGGTTTGGCCTGAACCCTACCGTCAACATCACACACTCCGATACGGTATGGCGGGCATACTAGCCCCAATTTTTGCTCTTGGCAAGTGAGGCGGACACGAACCGCAGGTTTGGCCGGCCTCTGTCTATTTGCTCAGAAAGCCGTCACCGCCTGCCCGGCTGACGGGGCAAACGTTTGCCCGTCAGCGCCCCTGAACCCGAACGGCACCGACACCAATTCCATCCCCCGGTTGTACTGGACGGAAAAATGCAGGTGCGGCCCGGACGAAAACCCGGTGTTGCCGGAATAGGCGATCAGTTGCCCGGCCTTGACCGCCGTGCCCGGGGTCACCAAGGCCTTTTCCAATTCCAAATGGGCATAAACGGCCATCGAACCGTCATCGTGCAGTATCAGGATACAGTTGGACGCCGGGCGGTATTTCTCCTCAAGCCCGTTTTTGTAAAAATCGTTCTCCACGGAAATGACCACGCCTTCGCGGGCGGCATGGACGGGCGTGCCGACGGGCATGGCGATGTCCACCGCATAGCGGTTGTGGGTTTCGCTATGGGTGAACCCGCCGTTAAAGCCTTGGGTGACGGTGAAGGAGCGGCCGGGCGCGAACGGGGGCAAATAGGGGTAAGAAGACCGGTAGTCCGGCAAGGGTTTGCCGGGGACAAATTGATAGTTGACGGAGAACCGCCAAGGCAAGCGTGAATTAAGGATACTTATCTTGACCAACTTTTCCGACAGCCCGGACGCCAACACAAAGCGTGCGGGCAGGGCAGGATTGGCGCGGACATTGTCTTGGGCGGAAAAGGTGAACAACACTTCCGCAGGCCCCGCGTATTCGTTGATGATTGAATAATCGGGCTGTTGCGGGTCGCCGGACTGGAACAGCCGCACCAATTGCCTGGGCTTGACATCCAACTGCCTGACGGCGACCTCTTCGCCTGCCGTAACCGCCGCAGGCGGCCGGTCGGCATACGCCCATTGCCCGTTGCCGTCCTGATAGCGGTAGAGTTTTTTGCCGTCCGCCCGGAATGCGGCCAGGCATAACATGAGCATGACGGCCACCGCCCGCCCATAGCCTACATTTTGCATGGTGACACCTTTTTAAGAGCTGATGTTACGCAGACATTTTCTGCGATTTGAAAAAACAATAATGAGTCGCTGTCGCGACGGTTTTTTAATCGGGTTCTCGCACCCGAAGGCGAGAAACTCTGCAAAACCCATCCGTGGGTTTTGCCCTTCGGGTTGACACCAAATCCGCTCCCGGCGGATTTGTCTTTTGCTCCGCCTCGGCAATTTCTCTGTCCCCCAACCACCCTGAAGTGGCATTGCCCTAACTCCTTGCCCCCCCCTGAGGGTGTGCATCGCCGAAAAGAAAGTATCCAAAGACAAATCCGCCGGGAGCGGATTGGGATGCGCCGCACACGAAGTGCGGGTGCCAGGACGGCACCCGTCAGAAGGCGGCACGGTTGCCGCTTGATCCTGTGCGTCTCGGTTTTGTCGGTGGTCGGTAAAGGGACTTACTGCCCTTTATGCCCTTTGGGTACTTTATGCCCTTTGGGTACTTTACCGACGCGCGGCATCCCTGCCGCGCCCCTTTATGCCCTATGGGTATTCGGACTAATCCCGACAACCCCTGTGATGCTCGGCGCGGCAAACGGGGATAAAGCACGTTACCGCATAACGTCAGTTAAGAGATTTTACGCGATGACCGGGACACCTCCCGGCTTTGCCGGGACACCGGCGGGTTTCCTAAACCCCCCGTGACAAAAAGGCACCAAAGCCTATAGGAAGCAAACCCTAAACCGCCAGCATATACCCGCCAGCGGCGGGCGGGCCTGCCCCAAATAAGTAAGACCCGATGCGCGGCGGACTGCCGCTGCCCGTTTTAGTGATGGATGACAACCGTAGCTTTCGTCTAACCCAAGCCATTAAAAAACCCAAACCCAAAATAGTCCCCAACAAATAAAAATCCCAAGCCCAACCAGAATCACCCGCAAAAGCGGCACCTTGTCGGGCAACTGAGCAGTCGGCCACGGAGCCGGCCGCGTTTTGCCGGCTCGAGCCAACAAGACCGCACGCAAAGCCGCACGGCCTTGGTCGTCCTTCTCCAACCTCGCCAACACGTTGGCCGTATCCAACAACAGGTGATAATCGATTGTCGTCTGAAGGCCAGCATTTTCCTTCTCCCCCATTTGGGGTAGCAGGAAATCCAGCCCCTCAACAAAGCCATACTCAGCAATACTGTTTTTGACCCACACCAAAAAATCCCGGTTCACGCCCAAAAACCGGTGCAACGCCTCGCGCATCCACCGCGAGGCGCAACGTGCCGCCAATCTCCGCCATAAACAACACCGGAGCCAAACCGTCCGCCCCGGACGGCATTAACGTTACCGCATCGCCACCCAGACCAATTGCTACACCATCCATATCAGTTTTCGTCATACCTTTCCCTTTAT
>NZ_PGFZ01000009.1:112563-118277 GCF_002923755.1 Methylovulum psychrotolerans | reverse complement strand
GACGGACAGGGCAGGGTCGCTGAGGAAAGGCACATACTCCCGGCAAAACAAAAACAACGACCGTTCATGAACCGCCAGCAAAATCGGCACCCTGTCCTCAGGCAACGGAAAAACCTCCCCCGCATCCGAAGATGGCGGCGCTTCCGGCTCCGTTTGGCCGGCCTGAGCCAGCAATTGTGCCAACAGCCGACTCTCGCAATCAATAAAATACCGCCGCGCCTCACGGCCGCGTTCATTTTTTTCCACCATCGCCAACTCCTTAGCGACATCCATCTTAAGGTGATACTCAATAGGGACGACAAGCCCCTTGTCATCAATGACCCGGTTGTTTTTGTCCCTTTTGTATCCATCACTAAATTTAGTGATGGATGCATAGTCATCGCCTTCGACAAACCCGTACTCCCTGAACCGACGTTTGATCCAGCTCGAAAAGTCCTGTTTCGAGCCGAGAAATTGGTGCAACTCCCGCGCATCCACCGCAGGGCGCAACGTCCCGCCAATCTCCGCCATAAACACCGGCACCAAACCGTCCGCCCCGGACGGCATTAACGTTACCGCATCGCCACCCAGACCAATTGCTACACCATCCATATCAGTTTTCGTCATACCTTTCCCTTTATCCCAAAGCATTAACCCCTTTATCCATCGCCAAAATTGGGGATGGATGCAAAGCATTTTTTCGGCTAACCAAAGCCATTAAAAAAATCAAAAAACCAAAACCCTCCCCATCTGGTCGGGCAAACAAACGCCACCGCGCAAAGCGGAAACAATACACAACTGCAACGCGGCCTTTTTTACGGCCCATGACAGGAAAAGGAAAGCCCCCAAAAAACCCCAAGCCCAACCAGAACCGCCAGCAAAATCGGCATCCTGTCGGCGGGCAACGGAACAACCGCCGCCGTATCCGGCGGCGGTGCTTCCGGTCGCGTTTGGCTGATTCGAACCAACAATTGCTCCCAAAGGACGTTTTCTGAGTCAATGAAAAACCGCCGCGCCGCACGGCCTTGGTCGCTCTTGTCCACCATCGCCAACACGTTGGCCGTATCCACCGACAGGTGATAATCGGTTGTCGTCTGAAGGCCAGCATTTTCCTTCTCCCCCATCTGGGGTAGCAGGAAATCTAGCCCCTCAATAAAGCCATACTCAGCAATACTGTTTTTGACCCACACCAAGCTGGTTTTGATATAAGGATAACACAGGTTATTTAATCGGCCATTATTTGGCAGTATTATCACATAACACACAAAAAAATACCGATATTTTCGCAGATAACGGTCGGTTGATACCCTATTGCCTAACCTTATGTTTACCGGCCTACCCGCGAAGAAACGGCCGAGGCGGTTTGTCGGGCTTGTCCAACCATCCCCACAGTACGCACAAGGCCAGCCAATAGCCATACCGGGTCTTGTCGGAAAGGCCATCGTGAGCCCGCCAAAACCCGATGACATGGCGCTTGCCCAGCCGCGCCGGGTGGCCGACGGCCTCCTGGGTCTCCACCCACGCAACAAACAGCAACAGCTTCTGCACCTGTTTCCGGCGGTGCGCCTTAGCGCCCTTACGGACATAACGGTGCGCCAAGCGCCGGATTTCATCAGCCAGTATAGACACGGGTCACCTCAATGCGGTTATGCCCCAGCTCACGCGCCAAGGCCAGCCGGGCGGTGGCGTCCAGCTTCGCCGCCGCCGCCCGGCTGACACCCAAATGCGCCGCCATCTTGGCGACGCGGTGCCGCCCCGCCCACCCGGCCTTCAACGGCGCCGGCACGCCGGCCAGTTCCGCATAACGGCGCTGGGCATAATGGTGGCGTTCCTGATGGAACCCGAACCCGGCCGCATAGGCCTGGCGGTAACAGCCGCGCCGGAACTCGGCATAGGTCATGGCCTTGGGCACCATCGAACGCCCGTCCTGAAGTTTTGCCGCCGCCGCCAACACCGCCAAAGTCCCCTGCGCCGCCGGCACCGTGCGCTTCCTGCCGCCCTTAGTGCCGGAGGTGAGGGTGAGCGTGCCTTTGGCCGTCGCCTCCTTCAGCGCCGCCTTCGCGTCCAACAACGCCGACTCCTTAAAACGCAGCCCGAAGGTGCGTTGCAGCTCCAACATCACCGCCACCCGCCCGTCCACCTTATCCTGCGCCGCCCGGTGTTCCGTAGCCGACAGCGCCTTACTTGCCGCCGCCACATGGCTGCGCTTGCCGATGCCGCACGCCTTGGTCGGGCTGACGCGCTCCCAACGCTGCCCCGTCGCATTGTCCATCACCGTATTCACCGCCGACACATAAACCTGGGCGGTCGCCGGCTTCATATCGCCCTTGGCCACCAGCGTTTGCAGATACTCCCCATACCTGACCACCAACGCCCGGTCGATTTTCTCCATCTTGTTCACCCCCTGCGGCTTCGCCCAATCGACAAACACCGCCCAACGGTCGGCAACACAGGCACGCGTACCGAAACTCATGTCCAACTTCGCCAACAGCAGCCCCGCCGCAAACTTCATGTCCCGCGAACCCAAGCCATAATTCCTTGTCGCCATTGCGGTTAGCCCCCAACACCGTCACCGAACCCAGCGCCGCCACGCGGCCGCCAACGCCAGATGAACGCAAACGCCGCCCGCCTTTTCTCATCCGCCCCGCCCGGCGTTTGTGCGGCCACAGCCTCCACACCGTCGAACATCCCGTCCCCCAAGCCATAAAAATAGGCGCGTAAGCACTGCCAGCGCAACCTCAGTTCCGCGACGGACAGGGCAGGGTCGCTGAGGAAAGGCACATACTCCCGGCAAAACAAAAACAACGACCGT
This sequence comes from Methylovulum psychrotolerans, assembly GCF_002923755.1. Lineage (GTDB taxonomy): Bacteria > Pseudomonadota > Gammaproteobacteria > Methylococcales > Methylomonadaceae > Methylovulum > Methylovulum psychrotolerans. The sequence goes on along the minus strand of NZ_PGFZ01000009.1, from coordinate 115,486 downwards.
TCATGAACCGCCAGCAAAATCGGCACCCTGTCCTCAGGCAAGGGAAAAACCTCCCCCGCATCCGAAGATGGCGGCGCTTCCGGCTCCGTTTGGCCGGCCTGGGCCAACAACTGCGCCAACAGGCGGCTCTCGCAACCAATGAAATACCGCCGCGCCGCTGCCTTGGCGTTCTTCTCCACCATCACCATCTCCTTGGCGACATCCAGCTTAAAGTGATATTCAATAGGGACGATAAGCCCCTTGTCATCAATGACCCGGTTGTTTTTGTCCCTTTTGTATCCATCACTAAATTTAGTGATGGATACATAGTCATCGCCTTCAACAAACCCGTATTCCCTGAACCGACGTTTGACCCAGCTCGAAAAGTCTTGTTTCGAGACGAGAAATTGGTGCAGCTCCCGCGCATCCACCGCAGGGCGCAACGTCCCGCCAATCTCCGCAGCGAACACGGAAATTAGGCCGTCCGCCACGGACGGCGTTAACGTTGCCGCATCCACACCAATTACCATACCATCTGCATCAGTTTTCGTCATATCTTTCCCCTTATCCCAAACCATTAATCCCTTTATCCATCGCCAAAATTGGCGATGGATGCAAAGCATTTTTCGGCTAACCAAAGCCATTAAAAAACATCAAAAAACTAAAATTCTCCCCATCTGGTCGGGAAAACAGGCCCAGCCGCGCAAAGCGGGTACAACACACAACGGCAACGCGGCCTTTTTACGGCCCATGACAGGAAAAGGCAAGCCCCCAAAAAACCCCAAGCGCAACCAGAACCGCCAGCAAAACCGGCACCCTGTCGGCGGGCAACGGAACAACCTTCCCCGCATCCGGCGGCGGCGCTTCCGGCCGCGTTTGGCCGGTTCGAGCCAACAAGGCCGCACGGCCTTGGTCGCTCTTCTCCACCATCGCCAACACGTTGGCCATATCCAGCGACAGGTGATAATCGATTGTCGTCTGGAGGCCAGCATTTTCCTGCTCCCCCATTTGGGGGGGCAGGAAATCTAGCCCCTCAATAAAGCCGTACTCAGCCATCCTGTTTTTGACCCACACCAAAAAATCCTGTTTCACGCCCAAAAACCGGTGCAACGCCCGCGCATCCACCGCAGGGCGCAACGTCCCGCCAATCTCCGCCATAAACAACACCGGAACCAAACCGTCCGCCCCGGACGGCATTAACATTGGCGCATCCCCACCCACACCAATTCCCACAGCATCCGCATCAGTTTTCGTCATACCTTTCCCCTTATCCCAAACCATTAACCCCTGTGTCCATCACCAAAATTGGGGATGGATGCAAAGCATTTTTCGGCTAACCAAAGCCATTAAAGATCATCCAAAATCCCAAAACCTTCCCCCGCATCCAGTGGCGGCGCCGCCGGCCGGATTTGGCCGGCCTGGGCCAACAACTGCGCCAACAGGCGGCTCTCGCAACCAATGAAATACCGCCGCGCCGCTGCCTTGGCGTTCTTCTCCACCATCGCCAGCTCCTTGGCGACATCCAGCTTAAGGTGATATTCAATAGGGACGACAAGCCCTTTGTCATCAATGACCCGGTTGTTTTTGTCCCTTTTGCATCCATCACTAAATTTAGTGATGGATGCATAGTCATCGCCTTCGACAAACCCGTACTCCCTGAACCGACGTTTGATCCAGCTCGAAAAGTCCTGTTTCGAGCCGAGAAATTGGTGCAGCTCTCGCGCATCCACCGCAGGGCGCAACGTCCCGCCAATATCCGCAGCGAACACGGAAATCAGGCCGTCCGCCCCGGACGGCGTTAACGTTGCCGCCCCGACATCCGCACTGACACCATCCGCATCAGTTTTCGTCATACCTTCCGCCTATTTCAAACCATCACCCTTTTTTGCCCTCCATCCATCGCTCATAGTGATAGATGACAGCCGTACCTTTCGGCAAACCCAAGCCATTAAAAAGCAAAAAAAATCCCAGAACCTCAAAATCCCAAACGCCAGGATCCACATCGGACAAGCAGCCCCCCGCCGCACACAAGACCAAAAAACCGCTACGGTTAAAAGAAAATTCACGACTTACCCAGCCGGAAAGGGTGTGTACAACGAGGAGCAAACGCGCGTCTTCTTACCCGCCGCGCAAAGCGGGAACAATAATGCAACCTTCACGGAAAAAAGGGATGGCCAATCCCGGCCACCGTCACAACACGACGGCGGCAGTACCTTTTTTACAGCCCATGACAGGAAAACCCCCAAAAACCCCCCAACAAAAAATGCTGGCGTCCGCGAAGGACAAGGGGTTTCGGGGCTACGACGGAAACCGTTTATGTCCGACATAAACGGTTTCAAAGACCCCGCGCCATCGCCAAACCCGACCGCCAAAAGCGGTGGTTTTGCCCCGGCGCGGGGCGAAGAGGCCAAAAAAGACAGGCCGCCAGCGGCGCTGCCCAAAAGGCATCGGGGAAATGCCGTCTTGCCCAAGCCCGGCAGGCGGGCGCAAAACGGAGGTGAAGTGACCCGCAGCCCCTCACAGGACGGCAGGCAAGCGCAAGCCCAGGCGCAACATCACAGATGCTACCCAAAGCTTGGAGGAATTAATGCCTGACGGCCACGTCGCTTACCGTGCCGACAAGTCATTGTTTCTGTTAGTATCGCGTACAGAGACGCCGTGTTTTCAAATCGCGGCGAAAGCCGCTTTGTTTCTATGCCGCAGCCAAAGGCCGCTGTGTTTCAATATCACGGCAAAGCCGCTGTGTTTCTAAAGTTGTCCGGTGCGGCTTCCTGCCGTCAAAACACTGACTTAAGCCCCGACTGTTTATTCGTCGTTTAAGGCGCTGAACTGGCGCCGCCTGATGACCCCTGCCTGGAATCACGATATGCGGATAAGATTGTCCGCCAAGCCGCACACTGCTGTCAACCGGTTGATTAAACGGTGGATTCCGCCGCCTTGCGTC
>NZ_PGFZ01000009.1:101194-112553 GCF_002923755.1 Methylovulum psychrotolerans | reverse complement strand
CACTGACTTAAGCCCTGACTGTTTATTCGTCGTTTAAGGCGCTGAACTGGCGCCGCCTGATGACCCCTGCCTGGAATCACGATATGCGGATAAGATTGTCCGCCAAGCCACACACCGCTGTCAACCGAATGATTAAACGGCGGATTCCGCCGCCTTGCATCCACCGAACTCCACCAAAAAAACGCCACTTTTCGCGCTTATCATTCCCGCTAATCCCTGTAAAATACGCAGGGCGCAATTAGGGCGCTACTAGGGCGCAATTAGGGCGCTACTAGGGCGCAATTAGGGCGCTACTAGGGCGGAACTAGGGCGCAATTAGGGCGCTACTAGGGCGGAACTAGGGCGCAATTAGGGCGCTACTAGGGCGCTACTAGGGCGCAATTAGGGCGCTACTAGGGCGGAACTAGGGCGCAATTAGGGCGCTACTAGGGCGCTACTAGGGCGCAATTAGGGCGCTACTAGGGCGGAACTAGGGCGCAATTAGGGCGGAACTAGGGCGCTACTAGGGCGCAATTAGGGCGCTACTAGGGCGCTACTAGGGCGGAACTAGGGCGCAATTAGGGCGCTACTAGGGCGCGGTGCGGTGTTGGGGCGGCGGCTTCTGCCGCCGCAGTGATGATGATTAAAGGGGACATTAATGGCGGACAAAGCAGCGGCGGCGGGCGGATTACGCGCCTTGGCCGCAGGAACGGAAGGCAAGAGCGGATCGGCACTGGTGTACGAACTCCTAGCCGACATCGAAGCCGCCTTGACAACCGGGGTGGCGCGCAAAACAGTGCTCGCCGCCCTGAACCGGGATTACGGCTTGACCATGACCATGAGCGGGTTCGAAAAAGCCCTCAAAAAAGCGAGGGTGCGGGAACCAACAGAAACGCCGTCACAGCTAAAGCAAAGAAAGCTGACCGACGACATCCCGCAGCGCAAAGCATTGACGGGGGACGGGACAGCCCCGCCGCCGTCCTTCAAAACCCCCGCCCAGCTCAAAAAATGGATGGCAGAAAACCGCATCGGCGAAGAAACCGACAATAACGCATTTACTGACAATTGGACTTATGAGGACACACATGAAACTAGCGGTTATTAACTACACCGGCACCGTGGGCAAAACCACCGTCGCCACCCACCTGTTGGCGCCCCGCCTCGGCGATGCCCCCATCATCGCCGTGGAAAGCATCAACGAGACCGCCGCCAGCCTCGGCACCAACGTCGAACAGATCAAAGGCGAACACTTCAAAGACCTGCTGCGGAAACTGCTGGTCGCAGACGACATGATCGTTGACGTCGGCGCCTCCAACAGCGAAGACTTCCTGATCGGCATGGCCAAATTTGAAGATTCCCATAACGAATTCGACCACTTCATCGTCCCCGTCACCAGCGGCACCAAAGAACAGCGGGAAACCGTCGCCCTCCTCCAAGTGCTCGCCGGACAAGGCATCCCCGCCGCCAAAATCCGCCTCCTGTTCAACCGCGTCGACACCGACGTCGAAGCCGAATTCGGCATCGTCCTCAAACACATAGAAAAACACCGCACCGCCACCGCCAACCCCGCCGCCGCCGTCTACGAAAACGAACTGTTCGACCTGCTGGCCATCAAAAAACTATCCCTCACCAAACTGCTCGCCGACCCCAAAGACTACAAAACCTTGTTGAAAGAAAACAAACAGGCCGACGAGAAACAGCGGCTGTATTGGGCCGACATGTTCGCCCTGAAATCCCTCGGCAAAGGCGTGGAGCGCAACCTCAATGCCGCCTATGCGGCCCTGTTCGCCTGAGCGGCCGGCAGACATGGACGAAGGCAAACACCCCCGCACCGCCCGCGACGCCCTGATGCTCGAAGCCCTCGGCGACATCGGCGACTTGCTGGCCAAAGCCGACGCGCTCAACCGCACCCTCGCGCCCACAGTCGCCGCCCTGCAACACGCCCAAACCGCCGCCATTGCCGCCGTGCAACAGCACGCCGAAGGCCAAAAGAAGCAGCTCCATACCTTGGCCGCACAGGAAAGTACCGCCTTAAAGCACAGCCTACAAACCGCCGTCGCCCAAGCCGCAAAAGAACTGGAACGCGCCGCCCGCCAAGCCGGGCATCCGCCCGGCTTGGCCCCTTGGCAACAGCCAGGCGTCGCCCTCGCGTGGGCCCTCGCGATCGCCCTTGCCGCGGGCCTCACCGCCGCGGCCGGCACCTACTTCCTCTATGGCCGCAGCTTGGACAACGAAGCCGCCCTGGGCAGGGCGGTAGCCGCCGTATGGGCACAATTGGACGCAAACACCCGAAACCGCATCGAACAGGCATTTTAACCGTAAAAACAACTGCCGGAGGACAGGGCAAATGGATAACAATAACGATAACAAAACGGATAAAAACAGAAATGAAGCCGTGCAGCACGTTGTGGTGACCGACATCACCCTACCGTTCGGGTCTTTGGTGGCGCTGATGGTCAAAATGGCCGTTGCCGCCTTACCGGCCATGATGATATTGGCGGCGGCCACCGCAATGCTGGTCGGACTCCTTTATCACCTGTTGGTCCAGATGCTGATAGGTTGAACATACCCCTTCACCGCCCCGCCTGAGCGGGCAACGGAAAATGCCTGCTCCTTAGCCCCCCCATCAGCCGCCACACACTGCCTTTACGGCCGCACCTGTGCGGCGGTTTTCCGCACAAGCCAACCTTGTATCAGCAGCCGCCGTAAAGCACGCTGCGGCAAGGCCACACAATCCCCCAATCCCGGTACACGCAAACCAACCCCACACCCCAAGGCATTACGCACGCAACAGGCCTCAGTGCCGACAATATTCAACCCGTGTTTTGTCCGATGCCATGCAATTCCATTATTGATAGAGGGGAAGCGTCCATTTTCATCTTTCATCTGAACCAATACACTCTTTTAAAGCCCATAAAATGACGCCATGCCGCATTTCTTATTTAATCATTAATTATCCATCCTTAAGACCTTAAATCCGCCTGTGCCGGGTTTATTGCGGCATGATTGGCGGCAATCCCCTACTTGGACAGGAAAACCCCGTATTGGGCGTACCGGCACGGTTATGGTGGGGGCCCGGCATCTCACCCCCCTTGCTTTGATCTGAAAAAAGGACTGTTTAAGTTACGCCACTTAACGGCTTGGCGTCCGACACTTAAAGCCCTCCCGTGACCCTCCCCAAAACAAGCGGCGACACTTAATGTGGCGGCGGACAGGGTCAAACGCATAGCATGATGCGCATTAGGCCGTAATGGCGGTTTTCCATGAGTTTGCGGTTTATTTTAGGGGGCGGGTGGCCGGAAACCGGCGGGGGTTGGCGTGATGTCCTGACCGTCAGGCAAAAGAAGGCCGTGACCGGCGGCGGACGGTTTGAAAATGGGGAGGGGTATGCGCGGATATGGCGGGGAGCGGGGCTTAACTGGTGTCGGGCTTGAGGATGTCTCTGGCATTGCTTAAAAACGTGGCGACGTGTGCCATTTGGTTGGCTCTGCCGTTGCCGGACGGCGTTGTTTTGGGGGCGGGCTTGTCGCGTTGCGCACCCATCGCCATGCGGACGTGTGCCGCCGCCTTGCGGTCGCGTTTGGCTTGTTTGTCGGCCTTCCTCTCGACGGCGCGGCGGCGCTCGTGGTTCAACCAAGCGTCAAGGCCCAAAATGACGAACAGTTTCATGCTCACAGTACGGATCGCCGCCACGCCCTTATACACCGTGTCGCTGACCTTTTCACAAATCGGGTGTACGGTGATGATCCCGGCCGCCTTTAAGTCATGGATGGCGCGTTCGGCACGCCGTTCGCCCAAGCCGGACAATTCGGCCAAGTAGGGCATGGTCAGGCCTTGCATCGATCCGTCGGCTTGCGGGATGCCGACGCGTAAGGTTATCAGGTCCATATAGTGCAGGATGCAGCTTAAAATGGCGATGCAGGATTCCCGCCGCTCGCTGCGCTGCTGGCGCTCGGACCCGTTGGCGGCGTTCAGGGTCGGCAAGATGCTGGGGTCGGAAAAATACACGGTCACCCGTATGATGGCGACTGGCAGGAGTTTCGGGCGGGGGGCGTGTTTCTCGGGGGGCGAAAAATAGCGCGGCGAGGCCGGGTTATGCCCGCATTTGTTGCCTGATTTCTTATTGGGTCGGGTATAATCTGCCATTGCCTTCCTATGGTTTGAAGCAGGTTAGGTAAAAAGGAAGCCTGTCTTTTACGGGTGGTAAGGGACAGACAAAACGGATTGCGGAAGCCCAAGTGTTCGAGCCCTTGGGTAACCTGTCCGCAGTAAATTTTTCATGCCATAGTATGCCAGACGGAACGAAGCCTTGTCTTTTCAATAAGTATCAAAAAAGTGGTATAATTCGGTGGCACTAGCCCCAAAAATAAGCGGCAATAAGCCGTTTGACCGGACAATTAAGAAATGCCGGTTACAGAGCCGTCCGTTTGCGGGCCAGCGCCCGGATCAGACCCATTCCGACCGGAAGCCTTTTCGGTGGTCTCGGTAACGGCCTGTACGATTACACCCGATTCCACCATCAGCAAACGGCAAAATTCAGAAGCCTTGTCGCCAACCCATTCACCCATTATTGCCGCATATGCGTTTTGGCGGTGATACCCGTTCTGCTTGCACCATTTGTGCAGCGAAGTCCCTTTTGATACAAAACCAGCCCTGATTTTTGCGTAGCGTTGTTCGTTGGTCATAGTGAGGTTATACTAGATATTCATAACGAACAATTATATTACACAAATCTAATAATGTAAAAATTTATTTACCCATAATGAATAAAAAATCAGCCGCCGCCGTTCTTGACAGATTACAACAGGCACTTAGTGTGGAATCAGATAGTGAATTATCTAGGGAAATCGGAATAAATCGAGCCACGTTAGGGAATTGGCGTAACAGAAACTCTATCCCTTATTCATTATGTATAAATATCTGTGAAAAAGAAAATTTATCAATAGACTGGTTGCTCACAGGAGAAGGTGAAATGTTTAGACAAAAATCTATGGCATCAGATAATTGGACAGATAATGAAATGATTGCTTCGATGCTGGAACTCTTAAATGAACACCAAAAACGAGAAGTTTTTTCTGTTATAAAAGAAAAAATGAGATTAAACGAACTGGAATTATCAATAAGAAAATTATTAAATAAATAATTTCACAAGGGCATATAGAGATTATATGGGTGGATAATCTGATTGATACTACTGATAACCGATATGGCAAACAGAAATTATGGCCTTGGTTCAAGAGATATGAAATTTGCAGTTAGCAGGCTTTTGGCCAAGCTGGATATCAGCATCCGCACTGGGCTTAGTGACCGTTGGAGCATGTTTGTGGACTGGGCTAAACCGCAGAGGATAAACAAGATGGAGAAAATCGACAGGGCGTTGGTAATCCGTTACGGCGAATATCTGCAAACATTGGTGGCCAAGAATGAGATGTTGCCTAGCATCGCCCAAGGCTATGTGTTAGCTGTAAACACTGTGATGGATAGTGCTACCGAACACGGTTGGAAAAACGTCAGTCCGACCAATGATTGCGGTATTTGGGAAGCGTCAATTTACTGTTGTGCATGTGGAATTGATGTCGATGCCAGACTGACGGATGGTGGAGAAATATACCCGTATCGGATCGATTTGCAAAACCAGCCATTCTGGTGCTGCGATACCTGCGGCAACTTCGTGGGATGTCATCATAAAACTAAGGCATACACCACCCCGATTGGGTGCATTCCGACATCTGAAATCAAATACGCACGCAAAATAATTCATGCGCTGCTCGACCGGATTTGGCAATCAGGGCGTATTGGACGGAGTGAGTTGTACCAAGCGATTAGCGATGAAGTAGGCTGTGAGTATCACACAGCCAATATTCGCAGTATTGAAGAAGCACGCACAGTATATCGTATAGTACACAAATATTCCTAGAGATATGAATATGTATTATTTTTTTGTGAAAATATCCGGTGACTTATTAGCTAAGCATCCGATTGCGCTTTAACATAATTTAATCACATAATTAGTTGTGGGTGACTCCAATGATTTCATTCCTTGAATTATCCAAAAAGCCGTTAGTGAACGGGTTGTCGGTTCTTAAGGGAGAGGAACACTGATTTATGCTTTCATATATACGCGCTAAAGCTTGGTCATGATGCCGATTTTTTCCAGTATCGTCAAATATAAAACGGGAATCACTAAAGCTATAAACAGCCTGTGTTTCGCTCCAATCGTAACCAAGCATAGAACTGCCTCCCAAGATCACAAATTCTCCGGTTCTTGACACTTTTGGAAAGAATTTACTAAATCGCCGATTATATTCCTCATCAGTCAGTTCTTGGACATTTTCAACATCATTGCTTTTAGGGTGGTTATGAACAAAGGCTACCAGAAAATGGCAGAGCTTAGAGAAAATTGAACCTATTTTCTTTCCGGTTGCATTGAAATATCCAGCAATGTAAGTAATTACAAAAAAGATCGATTCCATACAGTTCTCCTATTTTAGGTGGTGGACGGCGCAAAAATCAGTCATGGTGGCTTTGGCGTAACGTGGCGATTGTGGAAGCATCCAGACCCGTGACTTGGGCGATGGCAGCATCATCCATTATCGCCAAGAGGTTGTTGGCAACCACCAGTTTGCCCTTTTCCATACCTTCCGTCAACCCGTCCAAGCGGGCGGTCTCCAATACGTTGCGGTCCCTGCCCAACTTCAGGCCCTGGCTTTCGTAAATGTCCAGTTCCTCTTGCGTCCAATGGTGCCGGGCTGCGATTTGGTAGGCTTCGCGCAAGGCGGGGGTGTCGGCATGGGTTGGGATTTGCTGGAGGTCGTCGGCGTGTTTGAGGAAGTACAGCCAGTTGTCGGCCACGGTGTTTAATTCATCCCCGGTTTTGGTGAATTTGGGCAGTTCGATGAAGTTGAACTCCAAGTCTTTCAGGTCGTGGCTGTGGTTTTCGCCGTTCAGTATCAAATGCCGCGAGCAAGGGCTGGGGTGGTCGAAAATGCAAAAGTCCAGGATGCCCAAAAAGATCACTGGCTTGAGCAGGTGATATTTTTCGGTTTTGTCCAGCTGCTGGCTATAGGCCTTGCTGCTGTAGTACAGGGCGCGTTTGGCAAATGTCCGGTCTTTCTCCACCTGCATCTCGACGATGAATTCCCGCCCGGAGCTGTCCTTGGCCTTGATGTCCAGCGTGGTTTCTTTCAGGCCGTACAAGTGCGGCGGCTGGTAGCCGTTGGCGATTTTTACGTCTTCAATTGGATACTCCAACTCCAGCACGCTGTTCAAAAAGGCGATCAACACGCCTTTATGGGCTTGGTCGCCAAAGATTTTCTTAAAGGCGATGTCGGTTTTGGGGTCTACAAATTTCATGGCTGTCCCGCCAGTAACTTAGCTTATTGTTTAATGTCAGGTAACTCATCAAAAGGTTTGCGTGGTTTGTCGACAGGTTTTTGGGAGTCGCCAGTAACAGCCTTTTTTACATACTCTTCGGCATCGTACACTGCGCCACCAATGGCCTTTCCAACGCTCTCTAAAGGCCGGGCACCTGCGACAACTGTATTGTCATAAAGGGCGCCGCCTTCATGTCTAACAGCGTCTCCCATCAGATGGGAAGTGTCTTGACCATCCTTAATTAAGGGGCCGGATTTAATTCGGCGTTCCATATCATCCGGTTCGCCAATATTTGCGCCGTTAAGGATACCATTAACCGATTCTTTAGCGTTAACATTACTGCCGTGGGGAATGTCCATTGGTTGAGGTTTAGGGTGAGAGTCAACCATTCTGTTGGAACCGCTGTTAGAGCCGCTTTGCAGAGCGGAATGCGGGATAGGGCCAGTAGTCGCCGTTACGGCCGACGTTTGCCCCCTAGCCTGATCCGCAAAACTGTCGGCTTGTTGTCGCCCAAGCAAATCGTCGGGCGTTTTGGCGGTATTTTTATAATCGTCCGCACCGGACACGCTTAGTTCGGGCTTATTCCCGGTCGGTTCGAAGGTAGAAGAGGCTATATGGAAGGCACGTTGCGAGTCGATTTCATCCAGAGCCAAAAATCGGCATAACGCCTCATACTCTGTTGATGTTTTTGGTATTTGCGCGGCTCCGGCATCAAGCTGGTTTGCTGCATCTTGCTTCGCCTGTTTCCAATTGGCCTTATCTTTTTCTGTCCCGTGCATGGCAATGTCACGATCCACATTTGCAAGATCTACATTTGCACCCGTTTGAACCAAACGCTGGGCCAGCTCGCTATGTTTGAGGGTCAAATTTTGCCCCGAAGTTTGGCTGTCTGTGATTGACTCTTGATAGGCCTGTTGGGCCTGTTCGACACGCGCCAATTGGGCCATATAATTTTCTGACTTGGCCTTCATATCCTGTGAAGAAAATATGCTTTGGTCGGAATGCGCTTGAGCATAATCATGCGCATTCCGTGTTTCGTCGGTGTTGGCGTATTCGCTGCGCCATGCCTTATCTGCTTCGGATAATAATTCTTGTCGCCTGTCAGCTGAAATACCAGAACTAGAATCTAACCCCATACTTCCATCCAAAGAAAGTGCCTTAAACGCTCCAGCTGATGCACCAAGTGCCAATTTAGTACCGACATTGGCGTTAACGAATTCTTTTTCTCCGTCTGTCCGGGCAACTCTTTCGGCAATGGCTTTTCCGGTAGCTGCGGCCCACCTGTCTGATGCAGAATGCGATTTGCTTAACGCATCGGTGATTGTCGTTCCATTTGTGACGGTATTACCTTTCGTATCGGTATGTTGGGTCAAATTATTGAACGCTTGCGAGGCCGAGGCATTTGCCGACTGTAAGCTGCTAAACGCGCTTTGCTGTGATTTTTGTGAACCGCTGGCCATGCTGTAAGTGCCTTCTGTCCACCCGGACACTGTTTGGCCTGAATTGGAATCCATGTTACGTTGGGAAGCGATGCTCGTGGTCGCGGCGATTGATACCGGTTCAGGCATGACACGTTCCGGTTTGACCGCCGCTGAAGCACCTGAAGTCATGCGTCCGGCAAGGTTTACGGCGGCGTTGGACCCCCCGTAAACCAACATTAATGCCAGGGCGGGAACACTGGAGGCCAACATGCCCCCGGTAGCCAACCAGGTTTCCAGGGTTCCGTAGAGTTGGTCGTGTGAGACCATGGCCATCAATGATGTGCCGTTAGCTTCCGCCTGGTCGGAGATTGTCGTCATTATCCGCGTCGTGACCATGGCGATATACAAATTGCAAACAGCCGTGATCGGCCCCCATAAGGCGATCCAGATCAACATCTGGAAATATCGGGCGATCATTTTGATGCCCATCAGCCCTAATGTGGTCAAAAAGGCCACTATGGGGGAGATAGCCACCGTGAAGATTTCGATGAAAGCGGTCAAAGGCCGCGAAATCTGGGTGAATAGGCTTTGTTCGCCAGACCACTGCAAACGCAATTGCTCGATACCTGTCCGTTCAATGAACGCTGATGGCCCGTCACGCAAATAAGCGGCCATCAAGCCATTACGCATGTACGTCTGCGAGTTAATGGCCACCATGCCTAGGGCTTGGGTCGATTGGGTTACCAAATCATCAGGGCTGACAGTGGGGTCTTTAATGTCCAAGACCCCACGCATGTATTGCTCCCATAGCGTGGCAAACTCAGGCGTATTAATGTATGTGTCAAGCAAAGCATAAGCATCTTTGCAAGATTTCTGGCCAGAAAAAGTAGGCAAGTCGACCAAAACATCCTTGTTAATAAATGTGGTTTTCATTGCAACCCAAATGTCTTCGGCCTTTAAAAGCCTTTCCCGCGTGACCTCGTGTTCACTTTCAGGAATTTGCAGTGCTAAGTCGTACATGACGCAACCTTCAATATAGCTATTGAGGGAGTCAGACAAGCTACCATTAAACGTAATATCGGAGGAAGCAGTGCCCAAGCCTATATTACGCAGTTTTATCAGGGTGCTTAGTGGCTGTAGATAGCCGGACTCAAGTAAATGCGCTTCGTCCGGGGTTGAGAACACCGTTTCATAAACTTGGGTGGTGTTAACGCCTATCGTTGAGACGATTGACATTGGCAAGGATATGCCAAGTGGGACATTTGCAACGGTGTAGACCTGTCCAGTATAAATATCCTCAATAATTACGGTGTCCTTGGGGATAAACATGGCAGCGGACACAATGTAGGCGACCAATATTGAATAAAGAGGAAATTTCAGTTCAAACATATATTGGAATGCTACGAGGAACAGCCCGATCAAAAAACCAATTTTCATTAAGGTGTTCATGTTGTCGGATGCGAAAACCATAGCAACGCCATTGAAGGCGTTGTACATCATTTCAGCATCACCAATGCTTAGGATAGAATAAGCCATCGTAATACACCCTTAAGTATTACCGTTATCTTTTTGATGAAGTGACCGTTCCACGTCATCAAGCATGTTCAATATATTGGCAATGGAGGCTGTCGATTCGCCGTTCAGGCGCCGCTCATTGTCGATTTGTTGCCGCCGCGACTCCATTACTTTTAGCATGGCAGAATCTAACGGTTTGCCCGTGGAATTGATGGAATCAGTGACGGCCATGAACATTTCATCAATAATTTGGTTGGTCAGTGCGGTGGCCAGCACACCTACCATTTGTTCACCGATAAGTGCGGCTGAACCGGGTTGTGAGCTTACGCGGTGAAGCAGGCCTAAAATCCCCGGCGAGGAAGCTTTGATGAACTTGTCTTCATTGGGATCAAAGCTCTGGCCACCGTCGCGGTTTCCGAGCTTTCTGATAATCCCGCCAGTGCCGCCAATACAATTGCAGGTGCCAAACAACATGGTGCGTACCTTTTCCCGCATTCCGGTGACATGAATCGTTTCGGTCGGATCAGAACCACTCAGCAGGCATTCGTCACCTTCGCATTTATAAATCTTAAGGTCGCCGCCTTCAATAAAATCGCGGGTTTCGATGGTAGGTTGGCGGTAATCATATCTCACATCCGAATTGTCATCTTGTTTTCCAATGATCATTGTTCCCGTCAAACTCATTAGTACCCGTTGTAACTGGTCATCACCATTGACGAACCAACTGTATGCAACGGCATCTTTTAGGGCATCGTGAACCACATTTCCAGTAATTTGATCGGCAGCACCGCTCGCTAATGCGACTTGGTTGGGGTTTTTGCCTTCTTTGGCCTCATGAAAATCGGGTAAGAAACCTTTGCTGGTATCCAAATCGGCTGCATCGTTTAAACGCTTGTCATGCCAAGCTCCCAATCCAGTCGAGTTAACTATGGCTTTTGAAGCCTCACATGAATTTTTCATGATGGAATTGATTTGGGCAATATCTTTCTGCAATTTGGTCATCACTTGTGAACAAGTAGGACACATGCCTTCAATTGCTAATTGGAAAGCGTAGCCCACTGCACCTTGGG
>NZ_PGFZ01000009.1:78901-100713 GCF_002923755.1 Methylovulum psychrotolerans | reverse complement strand
AGCTGAACAGCGTTTGGTTTTGACGATGATTGCTAAAATTCAACCTGACGATTGTGATTTTAAGCCCTATCGAATTAGTGTGAGTGAGTTGGCTGATTTTTTAGGCGTTGATAAAAATTCTGCTTATCGTGAGTGTAGGAAAATTACGAAATCTTTATTGACTCGCGTTCTTGAAATTTACGAGCCAGATCGTTTGTTACAGACAAGTTGGGTGTCGTCTGCTGAGTATGTCAATGGAAGTGGTATTGTTAATTTGAGTTTTGATCCATTGTTGAAACCTTATTTATTAAAGCTTAAGGGTAATTTTACATCCTGTAAGTTGGAAATGTTATTAAGCTTTAAGAGTCAATATACAATGCGTATGTATACGTTATTGAAACAATATGGGTGGAGAAAAGAGCGTGAAATAGAATTGCATGAAATACGCGAAATATTGGGTTTAAGGAAAGATTTATATACTGAGTATAGCAATTTCAAGCTTAACGTTTTATTGCCAACTCAAAAAGAACTCTCAGAGAAATCAGATTTAACTTTTGAGTTTGATGAAATTAAGAACGGTCGTCGTGTTGGAGCGATACGTTTCCTAATATCACCCAAACCCGCGTCGGCTCCATTATTGCCTAGTGATGAAACTCATGATGATAGAACTTTTACTCCTGAACCTAGTGCTGTTGACAGGCTTTCTGATCTTTCAGTCCAAGACCTATTGTTGCTTGTTCCTCAGCAGCACCGAAATAAAAAAACAGTGTTCACAGCTTTAGAGGTTTTTAGCAAAAGGCATGGTTTTGACTACGTCAAGCGCAATATTTTGTATAGCAACGCTAAGGCTGATAAATCTTACGCCGGATTTTTAAATAATGCGCTTAAGGCGGATTGGGGTTACGATTGGGATTTGGAACACAATGCATTACCTAAAAACAAAGCGCTAGAGGTATGGGAACGAAATGGATTTGCGAGCAGTAGAGAATATGACAATTTTATGTATAAAAAGCAAATGGCGAATTATGGCTTAGTCATTGAATAGTAACGTATCTTCTAAATTAATCGATAATTTATTCCATCAACTTGTGGGTATAAAAAACGCCCGCCACTGCTGGCCGAAATGGCCTCCACTATGCCCCGCTCAATTGTGGTATCCGCCAGCTCCGGCCACGTCCAATGGCTGATATGTTCGAGCGGAGCCTTACACGCCAACAGCCGACAATTTGTTCCGCGTCAAAAACGCCGGGATTGCCTGGTCAGGTTATGTCCGACATCAATAGGCTGACGGCTTCCCGCAATAACGTTGGCTACCCGTCCAGCTTGTCGAAGTCGTCACATAAACCGCACTCAACATCATCGCCCATATCGCAAAAAGAACACTTCTTCTCGCCGCAATGCGGACAACGGCGCAGTTCACCGTTATAGTCATCAGCATCACATCCAGGACACCGTTCCTTGTCAATTTCTATTTTTGACCAACAATTTGGGCAATAATGTGTCCATGGGTCGTTAGGATCATAATGCCAGCCCGATGCGGCCATAGTCGTTTCAATGCGATCGGGATCATCTATATCTAACGTTTGGCAACAACTGAATCCATCACATTCTGCCGTTGTTTTTATCGTCATTTCTTGCTTCCTGTTTTTTTCAGTTTATCGAACGCTGTAATACATTTTAATCCCATTCCCAACAAGCTTTCTTGTCGACAAATCAATAAAGGGTAATATTATCGGATATATTTCGAAATTTTGATATTAGTAAAAGCAGAAGTGGCTTGTCTGGTCGAATTATGCCACTTTTTTGATACTTTTCAGTAAAACAAAAAACGCAAATATTGATTACAATATATCCATATTCATCCCAAATGTGGATTTTAATTTTCAAATGTTTTATTGCCGATATGGATTTAAAAACTCAATACGACCAACAAATTCAGCGTAACTTGTTACAGCAGCTGATTCCCGTGCAGTCTTATGATGACGAATCCAGGTTCTTCTACTTGGAAGACGGTCACTTAGGGTGGGGTTATATTAGCTCTCCTCTGCAAAGCGGAGATGATTCGGTCATCCAGCGGATGAACGTGCTGTTTTCCTTCGATTACCCCCCAGATAGTTTTATCCAAGTTTTGTTAATGGGTACTCAAGATATCCAGCCTAGGTTAAGGGCTGTTCAAAATATCCGCAAAACGAGAAACCCCGAATTGAAACAATCGTTAAGGAACCGCATCAAAATGCTTAATGAAGCGACTAAGCGTCCTATCGACCCAAATGCCGTTGCGTATATCCGGGAATTCAAGATTGTCTTCACCGTTAAGATTCCCTTGAAAGATAAAAAAGGCTTGCCGACGGAAGACGATATGAGGCGCGGCAATGAACTTAAACTTTCATTTGAACAGACGCTCAAGTCCGCCGGGTTGCGCCTAGTTCCGATGGATGCCGAAAGTTATCTCCGTCATATCGGGCAAATGCTACATTGGAAACCCACCGCGGATTGGCGTGGTGACGAGCCTTGTTATGATGAAACGTTACCGATTAACGGGCAGATTAGCGAGCACGATGATCGGATAGAGGTGAAGAAGAACGGTGTTTTGCTGGGTGACAAATGGCTACGGATACTTTCACCCGGCCGTTTGCCCAAAACAATGAGCCTGCAAAATATGCGCCGATTGATCGGTGACCCCATGAACGGCGTTAGAGGGATACATGGCAATTTCTACATCAGCCTGAATATCAATATTCCTGACAGTTCCAAAGAAAAGCAAAAAGCCGAAAAAGAACGCACAACCATCAATTATCAGGCATTCGGCCCGATGATGAAATTTAACCCAAAGTTGGCATTTAAAAAAGAAAGCGCGGACTTGTTATATGAATCGACTAATGACGGCGACCGGGTGGTCAGGGTTATGCTGTCCATCGGGTTGTTTGAAGATAACATGGAAAATAGTGAGGCGAGGCTGACGGAGGCACGCGCCTATTTGAGCGAAATTGGCTGGAACATGAAGGAGGACAAATACATCGTGTTGCCCATGTTGGTGAATGCGTTGCCTTTCTGCGTCGATCCACAGGCCGTTGAGTTTTTGCAACGGTACAAACGGATGGGTTCAAAGCATTGCATTGAATTTATGCCGATTTTAGCGGATTGGGCAGGCACTGGCACCCCTCAAATGACGTTTGTGTCCCGAAGCGGCCAGTTGATGAACATGAGCATTTTTGACTCCCACACCAACTACAACACCTGCATCGTCGCTGCATCCGGTTCCGGCAAATCCTTTTTGACGAACGACATAATAACGTCCCATCTCAGCTCTGGCGCAAAATGCTGGGTCATCGATGTGGGGCGTTCTTATGAAAAATTGTGCAACACGATTGGCGGGGATTTTGTTGAATTTGGTGAGGATAGCCAAATATGCCTAAACCCGTTCCAAATTATCGATAATTATTCCGAGGAATCGGACATGTTAATCGGCATCATCGTATCAATGGCTTCAATGGATGATAGGTTGAGTGATTTGCAGCAAGCACGCCTTCGGGCGGTGTTAAAGGAACTTTGGGATGAGCATGGCAAATCACTCATCATCGACCAAGTTGCAGATAAATTGCGTAATGATAATGACAGCCGCGTAATTGATATGGGTGACCAGCTTTACGCGTTCACCAGTAAAGGCGAGTACGGGCGTTTCTTTAATGGCACCAACAATGTCAGTTTTAACAACCCATTCACCTGCCTAGAGCTGGAGGAATTGAAAGGGCGTAGCCATTTGCAACAAGTCGTGCTGTTGATTTTAATCTATCAAATCCAACAATCCATGTATTTGGGCAACAGGGATCAATGCAAGCTGTTGTTTATCGATGAAGCTTGGGATTTACTGTCTAAAGGCAATATTGCCAAATTTATCGAAACCGGCTACCGCCGGTTCCGTAAATATAATGGTGCGGCCATCACAATCACCCAATCGTTAAATGATCTTTACAGCTCCCCATCCGGGGTCGCTATTGCCGAGAATTCTGCCAATCTGTATTTGCTATACCAGAAACCGGAAACAATCGAAACGATTAAGCGGGAAAACCGGCTAATGATCGGTGAGGGCGGATTTGAATATCTTAAATCTGTGCACACCGTGACAGGCCATTATTCAGAAGTCTTCTTTAGGACCGATTTCGGTTTGGGTGTCGGTCGTCTGATTGTGGACCCTTTTACTAAATTGCTTTATTCCACCCACCCTAATGACATCAGGAAAATTAAGGCCAAAACCCTTTTAGGGATGAGTACGGCTGATGCCATAGAATCCATATTGGCCGAAGAAAACGCGGCTTAACTTTATAGAGGCAAACAGATGACGGAAATTAATACCCCCCCCCAATCCCCGGACAAAGGGGCGGAAAGACAGCGTGTCAACAGCATGTTTTTAAACCAATATCGGGGCGATGCTGTTGTTGTACCGATAAGACTGGGAGCAACGGAGATTACCCGGGCTTACCGAAAACATTTTGATGGTGTTTCACGCTCATTGTTTTATATTCGGTATTACTGCGCAGCACTGAATAACACGAACATGGAGCAAGAGATTTTGAATGGTGTCATTGCATTGTTGGATCAGGCTGCGCAAGCAATGGAACATAAAAATGAGGTGGCTGACAATTTACTCAAGGAGATTGAGGTAACCATTAAAAAAGGTGTCAATCAAACAAACATAAACGCATTTGTCATAGACCCGCTCGCAAACCGTTATTTAAAGCTCATTGCGGCGGCAGATGACCTGGCCCGTAAATATAGGGCGTTATGGATGGCGATGGCGATAGACGATAAACAAAAAACCCAGGCGATGAACGAGACAGTCAATGTCTTACGGCAAGTTCACAGCAAGAGCACCCAGATTAGTTTAGGGTTAAGGGACAGGGTATCGCCAAAACAGTCGAAAGTAGACGACACGGGGATTAACAACGAAGCTGAATTGGCAGGAAATGATGAGTTTCAGGATGACTTAGAAATTGAAGGGGAGAACGTGTGAAATTTCGCCCCTTCATCCTAATTTGGGCTTTATCCTCTTTAGGGATTGGTGTGCTGGCGCATGCCGATGAAGGGATGGGTCAACCATTTTTTGGTGTTTCGGATGAGAGGGTAAAAGCGACCCAATTGCAGCCTTCCGCTTTCTATCAGCAAAAGGAACGGGGATGGTTTTGGTATGAAGACCCTGAAGAAGAACCTGTTGAAGAAGAACCTGAAAGTAAACCGCTGCCAGAAATAAAACCGCTTAAGCCAGAAATGGCGGAAAAAAAGGATTTGCCGCCTGTTAAACCACTGTCTTCAGAATGGTTCAGGGCGAATTTGACTAGATTCCGTGATCAGGCTGTCGATGACCCAACCCCTGAAAATGTGTCTCAGTATATGTATTTGCAACGGGTTATGCTCGACAAGGCTGAACGGTTCACTGATGTAACTAAACAAGTGGTGATGGCCGATCCCCTACTTGATGAGAATAGCCGCCGGCCTATTGCAACCTTCGGTGCAAATGCACTGGATGAGCAGGCAGAATTAGGGTTGGCGAAAGTTGCTAAGCAGCTTTCTAAAGAAGCAGGGCTTTGGTTCTTTTACAGCAGCACCTGCACATTTTGTATCAAGCAGGCAGGCGTTTTGAAAGGGTTGGCTAATGCTTACGGTTTTAAAATTCTGCCAATTGCCTTGGATGGTTTGCCGTTGCCCGATAATTCGTTTCCGAATTTTACGGTGGACAACGGCCAGAGCAAAAAATTGGGGGTCGATACTACGCCGGCGTTGTTTCTGGTTAAACCTGGCAATAACGGCGATGTGATCCAGATAGGGCAGGGGCTTTTGTCGGGGGATGATATTGTTAAAAGGGCAGTGGTGTTGGGTTATCAGCATGGTTGGATAGGCGATGCAGATTATAACGGTACCTTAAAAGCCAAACCTATCACCGTAGACCAAACCACACTACAAATGCTTAATGACGATGACCTTAACAGTCCTGGCGTGCTGGTCAGTAGAATTAAGGAAAACCTTAGGACACAGCAGCGGAAATTAAGCCAGTGAAAGTGCTATTAGGACACGATGATTATTTGTTAACCAAAGGTCAAAACCAAATTGTAGCGTGTGACTACAACCGTTTGGTGAACGCCCATATTTTGGTTATGGGCAAAACTGGCATGGGTAAAACTACAACATTACATAATATCATCAGTCAATTGAGAGGTTTTGGCGGTGATATCCGAGTACATGTATTTGATGTCCATGGTGACATTAATTTGCCAGGCGCCAGCTCATTCCGCTTCTCTGAAGCTACAGAGTTTGGGTTGAACCCTTTTGTGGTTAGTTCAGACCCCCATTTTGGCGGTGTCAGAAAGCGCGTCCAAGATTTCATTGCCACGATTGGGGGCACTCAGGCTATCGGCGCACGGCAAGAAGCTGTCATGCGTCACTTGGTCACGGATTTGTTCGCAGCCAATGGGTTTTTTGCGGACAACCCTAAATCATGGGTATTGGACGATGGTTTCCAGCGTAAATATCCCAAACGTTATCCGACGATGGACGATATGTGCCGTTTTGCCTTCGGAAAACTCAAACAGTTAATTATTGGCAGCGATAGCCAGTCAGGAAGGGCGCTGGAAGAACTCAACAAAACCACGTCAAAACTATATAGGCTATCAAAAAAGCTAGTCGCTTCCGATATGCAATCGAGTGAGTTATTGATGGAGCAGTCGGTTAAACATCGTGCGGACGCATTGAGGCTTTACCAAAACTACATTGAAAACATTGAAACCGGTAAAGAGTTGGATGATTTTATCCGATACGAATCCAGAGAAGTTTTGAAATCGGTGGTAGACCGTTTCGAGAATCTGAGGGCAAGTGGAGTTTTCAAGAATCAGGCGCCGCCCTTTGATCAAAATAACCCGATTTGGCGGTATGACATCACCGCTTTGCGTGAAGATGAAAAACGCTTGTTTGTTGAGTTCCGTTTACAAGAGCTGTTTGGGTTGGCACAAGAAAAAGGCGCTCTTATCCAAGGTGAAGCAGTGCTACGTCATGTTTTTATCATTGACGAGGCGCACTTATTTCTTCGCGAGGACAGTCACAACATCATAAACCGGATAGCGAAAGAAGGCCGAAAGTTTGGGTTGGGGCTTGTATGTGCTAGTCAATCGCCGACGCATTTTTCTGAGGATTTTTTTGCTAATGTTGGAACCAAGATCGTTTTAGGCGTTGATACTATGTATTGGGATAACTTGGTTAGGAAAATGAAAATTGATGCGGGCACTTTAAAGTACATTCGGCCATTCTCAGTCATGGGTGTGCAGATGAACAATAAGGGTGAGCCAAAATCGCCTTTTATTATGGTGAGGTTGGCCGATTGCCGGGAAAGAGGAGGCGTAGGCGGTAATGTCTAAGCGTTTATTTGGTTGGCTGGGGTTTTTATCAAAGCACCGCCCGGAGCCTGGCTCGCAGAATCTTAATCAGGAAGATGCTCGATACCCGGCATTCTCGAAAGGTATAGCCGTCGAACCCATCGAAAAGATAATGGATAGACAACGGGAACTGATCCAACAAATTGTCCAATCCAGAGGTTTAGCGGGCCTTCATAATCGCCGCAAGGCGGAAGAGCAGATTATCTCGCCTATTAAGCATTTTGCGGAGTGGGTGCATTTGTTGCCCGCTTCAGATAACAGCTATTTCAAAGGGGAAGGCGGGTTGTTCAGGTTTGGGTTGGAGAGCGCATTGTTTTCGATACGCCACGCGGAGAGGAGCATTTTGACGCGGGTGACACCGGAAGAGCGGCGGGAAGCCGAGCGTATTTGGACGCACGCGGCATTTCTGGCCGGACTGGTCAGCGAATCGGTGCTGACGCTGTCTAAAATGAACGTTTATTCGGAGAATGGGGACACTTGGCATCCTGGGGTCGAGCCGCTGTACCAATGGTTAATGCGCAACAGAGTCAAAAATTATCATATACGCTGGTTGGCGACGGTAGATTCTGCGATGGCCACCGCTATTGCCGCAAAGACAATACAGCAGGAGCAGGCCGCTTTATTGGCTAAAGGTGAGAAATCGGTATTACCGACCTTAATGTCGGCTATCCAGAATCCTTATGATGGCTCTAATCAGATTGTCGCTATTGTCAGGACGATCCGACTCAAGCTGATCGACAAAGATTTGGCCGAAGACCCGACAAATTATGGTAAGCCCTTGTCAGGGATGCACTTGGAGCCGTGGTTGATTGATGCCATGCGACATATGATAGTTAATCGGCATTGGTTAGCCAATACGGAGACAGGACGTATATGGTATGGATTGGATGGTCTGTATTTGGTATGGCCTTTGGCGGCGGCGGATATTAAGGAGGAGTTGCGAAAAGCCAAATGCCCGTTCGTGCCAAAAACCACGGAAATCATTGCGGAAATGATGTGTGAGGCTGGAATTATCGACCAAAATGAAGCGGTCGGCGGTTACATTTTTACCATAGGCATACCGCAAGCCAGTAACAAACTGAAACCAATTTCTGCGATCAGGATAAGGCGGAAAGAAATACTGCTGTTAGACGAGTCTTTTGCCCATATTGGCATACAGCTTTTGTTTAACGGTAATGTGGCTGATGTGCAGGATATTAGCATTGGAAACAATAATTGGAATAGTGAAGTTGAGAGAGTAGCTGATGCCAATGCAGATTTAGTTGATTTCAGCGCAGGATCGGAAAACCACGAGTACGACGCCGATTATGCCTCGCAATATGAGGACGGTGATCAAGTTAAGTCTAATTTAGATGATGATAAGGATCACACTCTGGTAGGCAAAAGTGTCCAATCATTGGACACTTTTGGCGGTATCCTGACTTTTCCGATAGTTGAAGAAAATGTTATGGCAGATAGCGGCGATAACATGGCGTTGCTGAATGAAAAGGATAAGGCCTGGATCGACAATTTATTCGGCGATGTTAATGATGATCTTAATACTGGGGATTCAAGTGCCGAAAAAGGGTCTGACTATATTCATAAGGAATTGAAGGATATAACCCCTCATAACCAAGAAGCGTTATTAAAATTACAGTATCCAATGGTGATACAAAAATTGAGGACGTTAAAGAAAGAATTTATTGAGGTCACCACTGATGGTAATACCAAAATTAACGTGCAAGGGTTAACTAAAATAAAAATGGACATCCAAGATTGCCTGGAAGTTTTGGTGGCATCCAAGGAGTTGGTGTTGATTGATGGGGAGAAATTAATGATTGAGACGAAAGGCAATAAAGACATCCG
Source organism: Methylovulum psychrotolerans (assembly GCF_002923755.1). Classification (GTDB taxonomy): domain Bacteria; phylum Pseudomonadota; class Gammaproteobacteria; order Methylococcales; family Methylomonadaceae; genus Methylovulum; species Methylovulum psychrotolerans. The sequence continues at coordinate 91,468 of NZ_PGFZ01000009.1, read as the reverse complement.
TTATTTTTTGGTGAAAGGGAATATTCAACATGGCTTATGACCCTTATATCCGTAAACCTTATGAATTTTATGTGGCGGCATGTTGGGGTGTTGCCTCGGCAATCTCTTTGTCGGGATATTTTATTTTGCCTGGCGGGGAGTCGATGCTGATCCCAAGCCTGTGGTTCGGATTGCTGGCCATGCTGTCTATGGCCAAAGGATTCGGGTTGTTAGGTAGGGGAAGGTTCGGCAAGATGTTGACCTTCATTAAAGTTAAAGCCATGTTAAAAAAAGTGAAAAAAGATCGGATGTGGTTTGGTTGGGGGTTCGATTGGAATCCGACCCACACCCAACGGGCGGTTGACACTATGATGTCCGGGAAACAATTGAACGGGACTAACGAATATCCAGGAAGCCCTTGGATACATGGGCTTAACGATAACAAGGAGGAAGAAATCCAAATCCCGCTGCAATCCTTGGAAGGCCATACGGTTATGTTCGGAACGACAGGTTCCGGCAAAACCCGTGCTTATGAAGTCATGGTCACTCAAGCTATTCACCGTGGCGACACAGTTATCATGCTCGACCCTAAAGGTGATAAAGAGTTGCGCGAACGAATGGAAATGGAATGCAAAAGGGCGGGGAGAAATGATGCTTTTCTGTTTTTCCATCCGGCGTTTCCTAAATCTTCTATTCGTTTTGACCCTATGCGCAATTTCACCCGTACCACAGAAATCGCCTCGCGGATCGCGGCGTTGTTGCCGTCACAGTCAGGAGGTTCCGACGCTTTCACCGCGTTTGCGTTTCGGGCGTTGAATTTGGTGGCGCAAGGGTTGGTTGAAGTTGGCCGGCGACCTTCCATCAAAGAACTACGCTTTTTTATTGAAGGAGGCGCTGAATCTTTGCTGATCAGTGCAATGGAATGCCATGCCGAGCGAGTTGATCCGCAATGGCGTGACAGTGCCGAGGAGTATTTTAAACGGGCTCAAGAAGGGAAAATCAAAAAAATGGAGACTATCACACAGCCCAAAGATTTGGCTACTATCGAGTATTACCGGAAAGTTCTGAGCAACACAGACAAAGGTTCTGAAGGTATTGATGGCCTGTTGAGTTTGGTTGAACACAACCGGATGCACTTTTCCAAGATGATTGCTTCGCTCATTCCTGTGCTGAACATGCTCACATCAGGGGAGTTGGGTGAATTGTTGTCGCCTGATGAAGCTAATGTGGGAGATATGCGCCCGATTTTTGATACCTCGACCATCATATCAGGTAAACATGTCATTTATATTGGCCTGGATTCGTTGTCAGACGCAATCGTTTCCTCTGCGATCGGGTCAATTATTTTGGCCGATTTTGCTTCGGTTGCCGGAGCAATCTATAACAGCGGAAACAAACCAGGCCGTATATCCATGTTTGTGGATGAGGCTGCGGAAGTGGTGAATGTCCCTTTTATCCAAATCCTGAATAAAGGCCGTGGGGCAGGTTTTCAAGTAGTTATGGCAACCCAGACACTGCCGGATTTGATTGCACGGACAGGAGACGAAGCAAAAGCAAGGCAAATTATTGGTAACTGTAATAACTTGATCACGCTACGGATTAAAGACGGGGATACCCAGAAGTTTGTGGTGGAGACCTTCGGTAAGACATATGTCCAAACTGTCCAGCAATCCATCGGGACATCAATAAATTCCGGTGATAACCTGGCACATTTTTCCGGGAACTCGGGGCAATCTTTGAATTACGGCGAATATGATCTCTTCCCGCAACACCTGTTAGGCCATTTGCCTAACTTTCACTATATTGCGGCCATCGCTGGTGGCCGTGTCATTAAAGGCCGACTACCCATAATTACTCAATAAATTTATGCAAGCACAAGAAAATACAATTATCCGTGAAATTAGAAATCCCGAAGCGCCGCCAAGGGCATCAGAACAGTTACGCGCAACTTGTAGAAAAATAAGAAAGCTAGAGGCTTCCAAAAGATTGTTTAACAATTGGCCAAATTTAAGGACAGCATCGTACAATTTAGTGAGCTTTCTGACGATATACTGGCCTGACCCTCTCAATAGAAACGAAAGTTTGCTGGTAGCCTGCCTTCAAAACGTATTTGAAATGACGGAATCTCTTTACAGAGAAAAAACGGATCATATTGAAATACAAAAGGCTTTTATTAATAAAGTCGCTGATGAATTAGCTCTATCAATGGAGTATTCATTAATGGTGCGGTCAAAAACGCTCTTGGTACATCATGAAGTTAATCAAGAGTTCCTTTCCGAACGGATACGCCAAAAGGAAGTGCATTCATTGACGTGGACAAGAAGCGTTTTGAAACAAGGTAACGCACAACATAAAATGATTTGTGCGGCAAAAGTATTCACTCTTAGTGAATTAGAATTGGCGGGGTTGATACACTGATGGCTAAACACATTATGATTTGGTTAATGGTCGTGTTTTTTACCCCCTTGTTTTTGCCCTATATTATGAGTCCTAAGCTCATGTCCGGGTTTATCCGTGACGATTATAAAGCGGCTGTACAAATTCTGGGTGACAAACAAGAAATCAACCATTCCTTGGTAGGGATATATAAACGGAACCTACAAGTGGTTACCCAATTCGTCAATGAGTTTGAAGGGAGGTACGATGACTCTGACGAATTCCGCTACAGCGGTGACGGTATTGGCGAGACACTAGCCGACATTCCTAACCAATGGGTTGGGGCTGTTAAGCTTGAAGTGTATAGCATGGCGTTGCGCTTGGTGATTATGTCGAAATGGCTGTACTGGTTAGCCCTGCCCATGTTGAGCGCCATTATTGCCGGTATTTATGAACGTAAGCTCAAGGCTGAGACATTCAGCGCTTCTGTACCACCTATTTACAACACAGCGATACATGCACTGATAGCCATGTCGTTCCTTTTTATATTGTGGATATTATGCCCTTTACCATTGCCGCTAATGATTGTGCCGGGGTTGTCGACATTGGCAACCATGTTCATTTCAATTGGTATCACACATTATCCCAATTATTGAGGTTTCTTTTTCGATGCGAAATTATTTAAGCGGTGAATTCAAGTCATGAGTTATGTCCACTTGAATTATATCACTTTTTTGATACTTATTGATAAGACATAAAGCCTATATTTTGGTTATCATTTCTCCAGTAAATTCATCAGGCTAAACGTTGTGTTGGCCTTAATTATATCTGTGTGGTGAGCATGAAAAAATCAATTTTATGGACTGTATTGGCTATTTTTGGCGGTACAGCTGGGGGATATTTGGCAGCAAGCCAAACCGCTGTACCAGCACAACTGGCAGTAGTCGATATCCAATCGCTAATCAAAAGTTCGACGGTAAACGGACAAACCGAAGCTGATGCCAAAGCATTGACCGCACGTATCAAAGCGGCCACTGCTAAGCTGGTGGCCCAAGGTATGATCGTGATTGACTCTCAATCTGTTATTGACGCACCGGAGGAAGCTTATGTTGCAGTTGAATGAGTTAGCCGTAACAGTATGGCGACGGACACAGGCATTCATGCCAAAGTTGCTTAGGCATATACGCCTACATGGTTTGGCTTGGGTATTATTGGTAGCTTTGGCTTCTGTTATTCAGGCCAATTACAGGATTGCGATCAATCGTACCCCAAGCCTTCCCTATAGCGTTTATGTGATTTGTTTGAATGATACGGTTGAACCGGGCGGTTTCATCGCTTTCTATTGGGATAATGGCAAGCCTTACCCTGATGGGACAGTTTTCACTAAACGCCTTCTCGCCGCAACAGGCGACAAAGTGACGAAGCATGGTCGTAATTTTATGGTGGGTAATTTTACCCTGCTCGGCAAAGAGTATGGCATGACTGGCCGCAAGCTATTTCCAAACGATCAATTGCAGGAAGGCGACAACATCATCCCGGCGGGCAAATACTTCGTTGCCGGTGATCACGAATACAGCCTGGATTCCCGTTACAGCCTACTTGGCCTCGTCGACCGAGAGGAGGTGATTGGCCGTGCCTATCCTATTTTCTAAAACAAGACTCTTTAGTTGTCTGGTTCTCCTACCCGTAGCTCTGTCGTCTTCTTGGGTTTTTGCATTTGATCCTGTAGACGACATTTTTTTAAAAGGTCTGGCTGAACAGCAACAACATATTATCTCGTCCCGACACGAGCTTCCAGATTGGTTGAAACCCAAACCACTCCAACTAGACCCTCTCTTTGCACAACAGCTTCGGAAAGGCATTACCAGTACGTCCCCCAGCGCAGCGGGTGCCAGCCTGAAGGCTACACATGAAGGCCACTGGATTTTTGTTTCCTTTGGGATGCCTGTGGAAGAACTGAAGGCCGCTGCCAAGGAAGCATCTGAATCCGGTGCTGCCTTGGTGTTCAGGGGCGTTGCGGAAGGCGAGAATACCGGGCAGTTGGCGAACCGCCTTGCGGATGCTATCAAAGGCATTAAGCCCATTCCAGGGGCAATCATAGACCCATTGTTGTTCAACAAGATGGCGGTATCAACAGTGCCGACAATGGTGTCAGTCGATGCACAAGGCCATACCCGCCGAGTCCGTGGCTTGCCCGGCTTTAATTGGCTGGACAGGCAGGATGAAGGTGACTCTGGACAAAAAGGCCCCGTATACGCCATCAGCGAGTCGGATATGATCGGCGAAATCAAACGCCGGATCGCAACGACGGATTGGGAAAAACAAAAACATGATGCGATGGACAATTTCTGGAAAGGCCAAGGGGAAGGTCTGGATTTGCCCAAGGCAAAAACTGACCGGGAACGTTTGATCGACCCGTCATTGACGGTCACCCAAGACATTTACCACCCGGACGGGCGGCTGATTGCCGCAAAAGGCCAGAAAATGAACCCACAAACACTATTGCCGATGCGGCAGGTTTACATCGTTTTTGATGGCACCCAAAAGGAACAAATTGATTTGGCCAAGAAACTCGGCGAAGTGGCGGCAAGAAAAATGAAACCGGTGGTGTATCTGTTTTCTAAACTGGACCACAAAAAAGGCTGGGAACAGTATAACGTACTGGCGGGTAAAATGGGGGCTCCCGTCTACCAGCTCAACAAAGCCTTGATGAAACGTTTTCAAATTGAAGCGTTGCCAACAGTCATTGAAGGTAATGGGGATAGGTTATCGGTCAGGGAAATTGGCGGTGGGGTAGTGCCATGAAACCTAGTTGCGAAGATATTCTTAATAATCCTTTTGCGTCGTTCTGGATTAAAAGCGCACTACGTTGTGCGCTTGATCGTGACCCCGTTGATGCGTTGAATGATGCGGAACTGTTAGTCAGTGCCCTTCAAGAAAATATTGCTTCGCGGCTTCCAACAGACGGAACGCTATTATTTATGAAAAATATAAAGGATTAATATATGCGTAAACTATTGAACCGACTACGATTATTGATGATAACAGCCATATTTCTGTTGTCATCTACCAGCATTTATGCGGATACATCGACTACGGACAGCAGTAAATTACTTTGTCCAGATGCTAATTTTTGGGGCAAAGGTATGCTGACCGACATTTGTTGGTCTTGTATGTTCCCGATCCGCCTATTAGGTACTACGGCATTTGACGGTGACAATTTTGTGCCGGACGGGGCATCTAACGAAGCTCTTTGCTCCTGCCAGGGTAAGGATGGCATCCCGTCATTTGGTGTGACTGCCGGGATGTGGTTGCCGGCACGTTTGGTGGAGGTGGTCAGGAAACCCTATTGCTCACCTGTGATGGGCGGCATATCGTTCAATAACAGTGTCCGGCTCTGGGGTGGTGTTAAGGAAATCGAAGATGACGGTTCCGACAAGACTTTCTATAACTACCATTACTGGGCATTTCCGTTGTACGCCATCTTGGATTTGTTCGTACAGACCAACTGCAACGCCGGTGGGCTTCGTAACTTGGACATGATGTACCTGTCCGAACTCGACCCGACATGGAACGTCGACGAGCTGGCGTTTTTCCTGAATCCCGAAGCGGTGATCTTTGCCAACCCCTTGGCCTTGGCGGCCTGCACGATAGATTGTGCCAAGACGACTGTGGACAAACCAATGACATCGCTATGGTGGTGCGCCGGGTGCTGGGGCAACCTCTATCCGTTTTCAGGCAATATCGCTTCCGATGGTTCTGCGCCCAGGGACACCAGCCTGTTGACCGCCAGGATATTGTCCAGCCTACACCGCAAAGCTTTGGCTCATAAAACCTACGGTGATGATGCCTTATGCGGCGGGACTATTTATCCGATGTTGCCCAAACAGCAATACAAGCTCAGCACGATGTTTCCGGTAGCGGAATCGGAGGGGCGGTGTTGCCATTCGATTGGAGAATCTTCGTTCCGGTGGGGCGAACATCGCACCCTGCCGGGAGTGGGGGAAGATTATGTATATCTGGTGTGGCGTTATACGGATTGTTGTCTATCAGGTGGCGATTAGGGGGGAGCTATGTTTAATTTAAACGCCAACTTCGTGGCGCAACGCCTCAATCGCCCATTGGTTAAGGCTTTTACCGACGGATTGTGCTTTCACCAAAGCCGCGGCGTGAAGTTCGGGAGGAATCCGCAACATCAGCTTGCCGCTGGCAGATTTTTGCGGGTCTTTGCCAATGGCCGCACAATCTGCCAAGTAAAAATCGATGGCATTGTGGAAGTCCTGAGTCAATTGCGCAACGGTTTCGCCTTCGAAGGTAATGCTGTCGTTGATGCCCAGCACTTTCCCCCAAAAAATGCCGTCACGCTCATCAAATTCGATGCGTGCCGTGTAACCCTGATAAGTCATGCTGTTCATGGTCTGATTCCTTGCGCCTCAAGCCACAGGCGGATTTCTTCTATTTGGTATTTTTTAGCTTCTTTGCCCGGATGCGGCCGGTGCGCGTGTTTGACCGAGCTGCCTAAGTGTAACGCCACCCGCGAACCGTCGCCTTCACGCACCGAGCCGCCCAGTGCCACCACCAAGTTTTCAATATCGGAAAAACGCGAGGAGGGTGTATGAAAGCAATTGCTAGTTTATTAATCATTTGTCTTGCGAATAACAGCGTGGCCAGCGTCTACCTTGCCACCAGCGTGCTTTTTTTTACGCCGTTTTCCGCCATAGCAGATGTGTTCATTGATAAAGCGGAATCTGGTAAAGCATTGGGCGGCTCGCTACGCTCCGGTTTTGTCCTGCCTGAAATGGACGCGGCTTCGGGGACGATGACCCTAAAGAACGGCGCGGCAAACGGACAAACCGTCCAACAAAACGAGCTGTTCCAGGAAATTATACCCGGTTCTATGGATGCCGCCGTCACTGCTTACGGAAACAGTGACGCCATGAGTACGCATATCAACGACAAACTGGATGAACTTGGATCATCTGGTACCAACCACGGGATAGCTTACCAGACCTTGTTGGGGGCGAACACCGCAATGCCTAATATGAAGAACGACCCGCTCTGGCAAACTTCAGATAATGTGCTGGGACAAAAGAGTTCTGACATCAACGATAAGTTTACGGGTTGCCAAAAGAATTCTACTTATAATGAAAAATCGTGTTCGGTTCATGTGAAAGACTTGAAGACGTGCAAGAAAGCGGCAAAAGCCGAACAATGCAAGGTAACTAGAAATGTCACTTATAGTCCGGTAATCCGTATGGGATCGGGTGACGGTAGGATGGCGAGTTGTGGGGTAGGTTGCACGTATTTGTATACGGGTACTGTTGGCGATAACTACTGGCACGGTGGAGAATGCACAGTTTTTACCTGGACAGCCAGTTTTATCGTTTCACGCCCGGATGCCATCCGTAACGTTATCATTGACAACGTTCAATATGATGACCAGACTCGGATTTTTCTTAATGAAGATTTAGTTTATACCGGTGCGGCTGGATACGGCACCAGCGGTGGATGTGATTTTCATAGAAGTTTGAATGAGAATCCAGCCAAGGATATAACGGCGGCGTTCAAAAATGCAGCGGTCGGCGGTACGGTGACGGTTAGGCAGGAAACGCGGGTAGGGGGAAATGGTGAAGGCTTTTCCCGGTTAAAAGTGTTGGCGGCTTTAGACATCACCGAGCAGTTCACCGACTCGCCAGTAGGTTGTCGAGAACGGTTATCAAATTCTTGGCCACCTAACGGCCAGCCGCCCGATTGGACAAGGACGGGCGTTTTGGAAGACCAGGCTTCAACTGATTGGTGGCAATGTCTGGATGCCGCTCATGAGCGATCATTTGGTGGGGTACTGGTATCGACTAGCCAGCCTGAAACGTTGAGCAGCTTTGGTGACATTTTGCCGGAACCGGTGGCTTCACCGCCTGCACCGATTTGCTACAGTGCAGAAACTCGGATGCCTAGCCATGTGAAATTGCCCTGTTTCACTGACCTTGGCGGTTATCAGCAATGCCCGGAATATGATTACAATATCGATACGCACGACAGTTGTGAAAGTTTTGCTGGTAGGCCGCAGTGCGGTTATGTGGGTGAGCAGTGTGCCGATGGGGCGTATAACCCGATAACCGGAGCTTGCCAAGAATTTATCGTCACTTATGACTGCGGCGCCACTCAATCAATGAGCTGTGGGCTGGTAAAAACGACTGATAAGACCATTTGTGACAGTGAAATCCGCTGTATAGGTGGCGAATGCGTCGATCCAGCTGAAGAGTCTAGCCGAGACTTCACGCGGGTCGCCGCCGCACTACAAACGCTGAATCAAGCACAACAAAGCAATGGTTGCGATGTCAGCACTGGAACTTGTAAGTTATTTGAAGGCGAGGCTTTGTCTTGCCAGATGGCGGATTTGTCGATTCTTGGGAAAGTGGATTGTTGCAACATGCCTATAGAAGGCAGCTGGATTGACTATATGGAGTTAGGCTACAAATCGTGGTTGTTGGCTGATACTGCCGTCCAAGCCTACGCGGTCGCCGAATACGGAGGTGAAATAGTCAGCCAAACAGGGGCTTGGACTTTGGCGACCGAAGGCACAATATTTTCTGATGGGTTTACCTTAATGAAGGATGCTTACAGTGCTATTACTCAGCCGTTTACTTCGGCCTATGAGTCGGTGGTGTCGATGCTGGGGGAGAAAATAGGCACAACCATTTCATTTGAGGCTACCAAGCAAGCGGCTATGCAGGGCGTGGCCAATTGGGTATCCAGTCAAATGGGGCCAGAAGTTGCAAGATTGATGTTTGCCGAGCAAGCTGGAACAGGTTCGGCTCAAGCTATTGGTACTGTATCTGGCCTGTCGTCAATGTTGAGTTCGGTATTCACAGTTATTGGAATTGTTTACGCTATTTACAATATAGCCAAATTGGTAGTACAACTGATTTTTGCTTGCACGGAAGAAGAAGCAAAGCTCAACATGATGAAAAGCCAGAGGTTATGCACAAGCCCCACTGCAATAGGCACTTTCTGTTCTGCGGATTTTTTGGGACTTTGCTTAGCCAGGCGGGAAGCATATTGCTGTTTTAGCAGTGCTTTTGGGCGAGTGTTGCAAGAACAGGCTCGACCTCAGTTAGGCAAAAATTTTGGTACACCGCAAAGTCCTGAGTGTTCCGGCATAACAATGGATGAAATCAGCCGCCTGAATTTTGACGCGATGGATTTTAGCGAATGGATGGGGATGTTGCAGATAACAGGGCATTTGCCGAAAGACAGCGCATCGGCCGATTCAATGTATGACAAAAGGATTGTCACAAAAAGCAAATTGGGTGGTGAACACAACACCAATACCGAAGAACGATTTAAAAAACAGACAGAAGGTACTGATATTGATGATATTAGGCAACATTTGCTCGACAATTTATAGTGGCTAGAAATTGTACAATTTGAGAATTTTTTAACAAAAACAAGCTATTAAATGTATCGTCTTGCTAATTTTAACAAAGTTATCCACAGAATCTGTGGATAACTTTTTTGCTTTTTGGGGTATTGCATAATTTAGATTATGTGGATAATGGTATTTGATAGTAGAAATTAAGAAATAAGGAACATCATGAATAGTTTTAAAATATTGTATCTTGCAATCTCAATTGGAAGCATTGTGGCGTGCGCCCCAATTAAGCCATATGCCCAAAATCCATTCAATCCAACCGCTAAATTAGCGCAAACTATAGGAAAAGAGGGGGCAATCTCTAATTCTGCGGGTTTTAAGGCAGCAGGAGTGGGGTTGGCCGCAACAGAAACATCTGTTCCTGGTGCAATACCGAGCGGTGTTGGAGTTGGGATTGCCGCCGCCATGCTTTTGGGTTCCGGCGATTCAACGCCATTGAACGTGGCAAGAAATGCCAACTTCTTAGAGGTATCGATGCCGTTAAGTTATGCAACTGATGAAAGCGATGCGCAAGTAAAAATGGGAAAATTGATCGAGACGGCCATTTTTAAGGCTTTAGAATCAGACTATAAGGTTAAAGTTGAGGAATATGATGACACTTATTTATTCGGGAAAGTGCTGAGGCCGAGATGGATTCGTGTCAATGGCCCAAAATGCGAAAATTGGTCCTGCCAAATTATTGCGCCCATTTCAACGGCAAATGCTTTGCAATGGGAAGGAATAATGAAAAAAATAAGCCCTCCTAACGAAGCAGGATTTTATGCGTATGACATGTCGTTATCTAATATTCGCTCTATTGGGCTAGTTAAAATTACTAAAGAATACGAAAAGAGCGATCATCGTGTTGTCGAGGGAGTTGAATTGGATGGTTTTGATTATAATGAATTTTTTAAGCATATTTCAGAAAACTTGCCAGATTGGGTATTATTTAAAATATACCGGGATGGTAAGGGTGTTTATTCCCTTAAAAAAGGCATCGACCTGTCTATTCAACCATGAAAGGAATTAGGGCTTTAAAAATCCAACAATCGACGATGTAAATTAATATTTACTTTTATAATACACAATCATGCAACCGCCTAATATTGATATGAAAGTGCCGACTATCTTCAACAAGGGCAAGTGGGTCAATTGATGGGTTACTGTAGGTTGAAATTGGAGAATAAACAATGAATAAAACACTGACGGTGTTCGCGGTGTCAGAATCCGCGCTTGAGACGTATTGTGTTGTGCGTGTTTATTGGATGACAGGTAAGCAGCGTAAAAAAGCAGTTGATGTCCGTTTGGCGTTGACGTGTGAAAACAAGCTTGCGGCGGCTGAAGCCGTGGCTATCCGTTATTTACTGGGTGAGGCCTGTGTCTTTAATAAAAACTGTACTGGGCATAACCTTCGTATTGTGGTTGCGAAAGGTGCAATCAAGAAGCTTGGGCATAGCAAAAGCCGATTAGAGGAATTATATGATTATGGTTACCCTTTGTTGAACCGTTATATGGGAGCCAACATAATCGTGTCAAAAGACAATAGTTGGTTTCCATCTGTTGAGCAATTAGGTATTGTCCCGTGTGTCGACGGCGAAAAGCTACGCGGCCGGGAAACGTTTGAGACCAACGATAAAGGGGTGATCTCCATCACACGTCATGCGTTGGAACGTTATCAGGAGAACTGTGGCACCGTCAATCCGCAAACAACATGGAAAAGTCTGATTCAACGCTTGCAGTTCAACGCCGGCATTGAAAAAGTCGAACTACCCAAGAACGTGCTGGAGCATAAAATTGGCAAGTATGGCGAACCTCCAGAAGTATGGCGGCATCCAGATAGCACTTTGCATTTCGTATTTTGTATCAAACATGACTGCAAGGTATTGGTGACAGTCTTTGACCGTAATACAAAGTTTGATAAGGCATTCCATTCGCCGAAAGAAGCTTGGGCGGTACAGCCTAAAAAAATTATGATGTAGTGATCGTGCTGATCACTACTGTAGATTGTGGCTATTGAGGCCACCATTCCGCCCTATACGCATTTGAATTTGCCTTAATTAAAAGCCCGGTTAATGCGGGCTTTTTTATGCGCTAAACCTTAACCATATTGAAACCTGTAACTTTCGTAAGCGCGTGTCCCTACCACGTTGCCTTTTCAGGTAAATTTTGTTTAATCGCCGTTATTTGTTCGGATGTCAAAGGCAACATCATCAATGCGGCTATTCGGCCACACGGGCAGTTTTTCCAATGTTTCCTTCAGCCATGCCGCCGGGTTTAGGCCATTAAGCTTGGCCGTGCCCAGTAAGGTTTGGATTGCGGCGGCACGTTGCCCGGCACGTTCGGAACCGGCAAACAGCCAATTTTTCTTGTTATGCAAAGCTTTGCATAATAAGAATTATGCTCAGTCCGTTATTATGCTGAGTAAGTATCGGAAGTCGTCAGCACGCCTGGCTTTCCACGCTGCTGACTTTACATAATGTTAAAGACCCTCCAGGAACTTTAGAAGGTCATCCGATGGGTGATAGCGCATCTGCCCAATTTCTGGCGGTAATGCTGCTGAGCGGATTATCGACAAGCGAGTCCAGGTGAGTAAGATCCGCCAGATGGGTTTCAGTAAACATGGTTTTATCTCTATAGCAATTAAAGAAGCTACAGGAAACCACAAATTATTATGCTGAGTTAAAATCAGTCATGTGGTGCTGTAAATCGCGCCGTTATGCGGCTTCGCAGTTGACTACAGGCGAACTATGCATAATAACGGACTGAGCATAATTCTTACCCAACGCAATGGGCCGGATGCA
>NZ_PGFZ01000009.1:67178-78891 GCF_002923755.1 Methylovulum psychrotolerans | reverse complement strand
CTGAGTTAAAATCAGTCATGTGGTGCTGTAAATCGCGCCGTTATGCGGCTTCGCAGTTGACTACAGGCGAACTATGCATAATAACGGACTGAGCATAATTCTTACCCAACGCAATGGGCCGGATGCAATTTTCCACGGGGTTGTTGTCAATCGGCAGATGTCCGGTTTCCGCATAACGGATCAGGGCGGGCCACCGTTTTAAGGTGTAACTCAAGGATTTGATTGACGGTGTAGATAATCATAACTTAACAATGAAAAAACAAGCCAATGCTAAAATATAAGCAAGAATAAGAAAAATAAAAAAGTAAGGCACTAATGAAGAAAATTCCAAATCATCTATGGAATTCATAAAAAGGTCATTATCCGAATTTGATAAACGTCTTTTATAAGAAATAATGAATTTGCGCGGAGAAAGCAAAATCAAAAAACTAAACATCGGCAATAAGAAAAATAAAAAAACAAAAACTCCAAAAATGGTGTTTGCCATTTCAAGAAAATGATCTTTCATAATTACACCTTAAAACATCAACTAAGCCATCACAGAGTAGGCACAACGGATTTTTGCAGTTTTCATCGGTGGGAACGAGCCAAGACCCCGGCTTACCAGTACGATAAGGATTTTTACAATCTTCTTGCTTGCAAACTGAATCAGAATCGCCGGATGGTATAGCTGTCCCGACTAAGGGGGACTCAGACGGCACGGGATCAATACAGGAAAGCGCGTCGGATAATTCGCAATCGGGAATTACAAAATCAGGAAAAAACTGATCAAACGCATTGATAAATTGGGGAGGGAGAGCGATTTTTACGCGCTCCATGACCTGCTCGATTAAAAAGGTGTCGTCTGGTATGCCGTTTTGATTTTCTTTGTCCATTGGCTTTTCTTAAATAAGGGTTAAATGTGATGCGGTTTGTGTTGGAGCCACGATGGTCTATTTGTCAGGTATCAGTAGATATCTGGCCAATCTTACCAGCGGTTTGTGTAAGGCCGGTAAGATAACCGCCAAGGATACCAACAAAATAAAAGACTTTTGCCAAAATGATAGAAAGGCCAAGGGGCCACTTAATATCCAGGCATAAGGCACTGACAATAAAACCGAAACCACAAAAAAAACCGACATTTTCATCAGTGTTAACCGTGAATCGTGAATAGCCGTATGTTTTTTGGCAGCGGCACTAAATTGAAATAATGAAGCGACAAATTTAGCTACATTTTTCATGAGGGCAAGAAAATACATGGCTTAACCTATTTAGGTGGAGTCTGTTTGGCTTTGAGCGGCGCGATGATGCCGGACGGGGAGGAGAATCTGCCGCCCAAATTCCATTTGCGCGGCTCTATTTCCGTGTAGATGAAACCGTCAGCATGAAGGTCTCCGTCGTTGTCTTCCCAAGGTGAAACCCAGATTCGCATCACTTGTGGTTGCGTTCTAATAGGAATGGGTTGTTCTATGGTTGGTACTGGAACCGGGCCGGCATTAACGCGGATGGTCTCAATTTTACCGTTGGGATCACCAGAATTTTTATCGGGTTTCACAAAGTCACTATTGTTGGTTGCCTTATAAATCTCGCGGGCCGACTTACAGTGGATACCATCGACACCGCCAGGACAAGAGAAATCGCTTTTGCCTAGGCTAAAACTGGAACACCCTGCCGTTAAAACGGCGAGAACCAGAACTAAGCATTTATTTACCGTTAATTTCATCTTCAAGGTCTTTCTCCAGTAAGGTTTTAAATGATTTGACAGAACCCTTAAAAGTATTGTGCGAAGGCAGGTAAATGAAAGGTACAGCTTGAATTTCGAGCATTTTTGTTGCGACCACTGCTTTTTGCAAGGGTTTGAGGTCACAAACACCTTCCTGCCTGATTAATGGGGGGAGTTTTGAGTAATCCTTGGACAACAACGCCTGAACGGATTGGCCTTTGTCTTTATTGCATAGCAGTTGCTTAGTCAGTTCAGCGGACTTGCTACCCAGTACCGGCACAACCACCAGCTTGAATGTGTAGTCTTTTGAAAGGGCTTCGATCTGGCTAATCAGGTCGTGGCAATGGTCACATTGCGGATCGGTGAATATGGTCACTTCCCTTTTTCCGGTACCGACAGTCAACGTGGACAAATCGTCGGGGTTAATGCCGATCTTACGCAAATCTACTTTTTCAATGCCTTGGGTGTCCGCTACTGACGTAATTTGCTTGCCCCGCCACATGTCCACCAGCTTAAAATTTCCGGCAACTACAAAATGTCCGTTATCGGTAATCAAAAATGATTTTTCACCGGCTTTGATAAAGGAGAGCCCCGTTACTGGTAGGCGTTTGACTTCATCAATGCTCCGCATGACCTCCTTCACATCGGCCGTGATTTGCGTGTCGGTAGTGGGGCTACTGCCAGTTTGCGCAGTTGTCAGTATGGGGATAAATAAAACTGCCAATACACCAAGGTGAGCACATTTTTTGAAAAAATGCTGTAAAAAAAGGGGGATATATTGATTCATATAAATTCTTTTATCGGTAGTTGCCGGTTCCTGAGAAACCGCTAATAGTGCCCATGAGACCACTTGAACTGCCACTAATGGCGCCGTAAGTTCCGTGATGTTTGGTGACGGGGCCATAGGTGGTATTGGTGACGCGATCCGGTAAGACGGCGGTACTTCTGGATTTGCCGGTGAGAGACATGCCTCGCACCAGGATCAAGTCGATGCTTCGCCCAGCATCCACTTCAATGACCGGGAAAATATTTTTAGCCATTTCCAGATAATACGCTGCAAGTTGGTCGGCCGCAGAATGCACACCACCACCAATAGCCTGTCCACCTACTGCTTCGGGTGATGGATATTGGAATTGGCTGGTACCGGAAGGATTCAGCGCTAATGGCTGGACACGTTGGGGTGTGAACGCCTTACCCAAACCGGACACGAACCCGGCCAGCAAGGCGTTGCCGATGACTTGCCCATTTTTGCTGACCAAGCGGCCGCGCACGCCCGCCTTGCCGTCTTCACCAACAGAGTAGGCATCCATCGGCGTTTCTATGACTGTGCCATCTTTTTTGACACAAGATAGCCTTTCTGCACGCATATAGGCACGCTCAGAGCTCAAATCACCATAGCCGCTGGCGATGACGAAGCATTCGGCAATGTCCATGCGATATTTATTAGGCAATAAGGCCTCGTGTTTGACACGCAATAATGTTGGGAAAGGATCCATCCGCGACTGGTTCGACGTGGGCGCATCCAGACCTGTCATTAGGACTCCGCTTAACATTGTGCCTGAAGGCAGATAAACGTCAGGCAAGCCGGTAACGGTATCAGGCCTTTTGATATTGACCGTCTCCATAATACGGTTGCGCTGTTGGCGTTTTGCCGCGAGTTCCGTGCTGTTTGCCATTGTGCTGGTTTGTGCGGGTGCGGAACCGCCATTTTTCGTTTTTTTGCCTTCCTCGCCAAATCCAGAGATGACTCGGATTTTCAGACCTGTGTCAACCCCGGTATCTGGATCGTTCATGTTCGGCGGCTGTTTGGAGGCGGGTTCAAATCCATTTTGTTCAGGTCTGGCATTAGGTCCAGTTGATTTATGATCGCCCGGTATAGGGGGTAAAGGTACTTGGTTTTGCAAAACCTCTTGAGTGTTCGCTACCCGTTTCTCCAACTCGTCATATCGCTGTTTAATTTGAGTGTTTTGCTCGTTAATAAGCCTATTGTTTTCGATCAACAGAGATTCAATCTCTTTTGTTTTTTTGTCTTGCTGTTGGTAGCTTAGCCGGATTTCGGTCAAATCTTGGGTTACGCCTTTAACTTTCGCGGCCAAAGCATCCAGTGATACTTCGCGGGGATCTTTGCCATTGAATAGGTTGTATTCAATTTTTCGTGGTTTTTTTGTGGGCGTAATGTCGCCATTTTCGGAGGTGGCGACGATTATAATGGCAGATAATAAAAAGATGATGCCACCACCTCCCAACAGCATGATCTGCTGCTTCTTTTTGGGATCAAGGTTTCCATAAAATTCCGCCAGCCGTTTCATGAGGTCGTTCATGCGTCAAGTCCGATAAATTAGAGTAAAGATGGGCGGTATTCGACATCACGTTCCTGACCATGGCGGATTAGGACGAAAATTTCAGTTTTATCGCCAGGATTCAAACGGATTTTTGGCCAGGATGAAACGGCCATTACGGATTCACTGGCACAAAATGCCTCTTCGAAAATTTTGGGTGATAAACTGGTGTTTTCGGCGACCAGTACAACGATGTGCATATCTTGACCAACAAAGGTTTGTCCGTAACTGAATGCTAAGTTGGGGTTATGGCACAGGGTTGAAACACCCATCCCACTAGCTTTTTCATCAAGTGAAAAGCCGGACGGGACTTGTTGTTTGGCGAGGGATTGCATCATGATTTTTATATCAGACAAGTAATCCGATTCTTGGCGAAAGGGTTTGTCCGATTGTGACGCCAATCCTAGTGATGGGTTATTAGCATCAGCTTGACGGTCGGATTCAATACGGATTTCTACTGGGGTGCCGAGGCTCACGGGCAACAATTGCAACGATGTTGCTTGGCCTGTTTCGACATCTGAGATGAACAGGCTTACAGGGGATTCCATGTCGGTGGCGACATACACCGCCGATCCGTCAATTTTAGTTTCAACATTGTCGACCGTCAGCACTTTAGGGTTTAGGTAAGGTGTGACTATGCGGTTGAGCTTGTTTCTGGCAATTTCAACCGTTTCAGTAACGCCTTGCTTTGAATTGATGGTCACGCCTGTTTTCAGGCTGCGGTTATCAGGCTTCGTTAATGTTTGTTCTGGTGCTTTTACGCCCAATAAGGGTGGGCGTTTTTGTGGTTTTTGGGGGGGAACTCGCGCAGGCGAAAGTTCTGGCGGTGGTAAGCTGTTTTGCTCATCTTGAACAGGCAATGCGTTTGTTACATCCTGTGCAGGAGCCGGAGCTGTAGTAACAGGATCGGGCGATTGCGCCTGTGCGTCTATAAATGGAGGCTCCATTAATGGTGGAGAATCTTCAGCAACGACAATAAAAGATGGGGATAGCCATAATGCGACAATCAACGGCTTGATGGCCGATCGGTGTTTCAGAAACGTTGTCATTTTCCATTCTCCTGGTCTTTTTTGGTTTGTTCTTTAGCCGCATCCCTTTTTACAACGGCAACAATTTTCGCTTCGCCTTCATACAATGCCAGGTGGGAAATAACTGGGGCGTAATTTCTGATGTCTATTTTGAATTCAAACGTCTGGGCGGATGAAGCTGACTTGGCGCCTACACCTGTGATCCAATGCTTGCCTGTAACAAATACTTTGTCGGTTTCAGGTTCGTAAGACACTTTTTTGACTTCAAAAGTGGACGATACCCGTTCTTCTTTTAACGTTTGTAAGTCAGCGCGTACTTGGTCATTCAGCAATAGCTTAATATCCGGGGTAACCATGTCATTAAGTGATGACAGGATAAAGTCCGCATTTTCTGGTGTGATGTTGCCTAGGAGGGTCGCTGCGTACATGCCCCAAGATTTCTTATAACCTTCCGAAGCTTTGTTCTGGGCAATATCGGCTTGTTCTGACAAACCTTGTGGAATCAATACCACAAGTTTTTCTGTGTTCAACACACCAATAACTAAAATTAAATTAACGCACAGCAAAAAGCCGCAAACAATTTTCAGGAATTTGTTTGAATCTTGAAGTCCCAGCCATTTTTGGGTGAAATTTTTATGTTTCATGATCTTTAATGGAAATATTTGATAAAGGACAAGGGTAGCGATGTGGGAAACTTATCTTTCGCATTGATGCCAGCATTCCAATACAAAGCATGGATTAAAAACCCATTAGACTGGCGATCTTTGAACTTTTTATAAATTTTCACTAAGAACAGCCCAGCGGCCAACAACATGCCCAAATGGTCTGCCATGATGCCTATGGCGAACATGATAGAAAGCAAGATGAATTCATCAAATTCCCAAAACAGCAATTGCTGGGGGTCATCTAAATAATTAGGTATTTGGCGCATGGTCATTTACTCGTGACTGGATAAACGTCTGATCGGCGGTTTAATGCGCGACCTGACTCTGTCGAATTAACCGCAGCGGGTGCTTGTTCACCGAATGCAAGTGTCGAAATAAGGGAGGCTTTTACGCCTTTGTTGATTAGATACTGTTTAACTGCTTCGGCTCTCTGCATGGATAAGCGTTGGTTGTAAGGCGTGCTTCCATACGAATCCGTATGCCCTGTGATCTTAATATGCAATATGCCACGCGGGGCATTTTGGGATATAAACCGGTTTAATTTTTCGGTTTCAGGATCAGACAACGTGATGCTGTCAAAAGCAAAGTAAACGGTATTGACGTTTACATTTTCCTGTTCGGACGACTGGACAGGACGCGTGGTGACGTTAACGGATGTGGGCTGTAAGCGGGATGGTAAAGTCAATGCGTGCTGAAACGAGGGTTCGATGACAGCTTGATTTTGAAAACCCATTATTAACGCGTAATCCAAATTGCAAACCACTGGTTGGGAATAAGTGGTTTCTATAACGAAATGGCAATCGTCATCGGTTTTGAGAAAATGGTTGGTGCAACCCGCCATCATTAAAAATGCGGATACTTGTTTTAAGGTGACGATCAACGTAATTAATTTCTTATTCAAATTGTTCATCAAGGATAATCTCGTAACGTTTAACTTTAGTGGAATACGCTGCGCCACGGCCAGCATTGAAGGAATGGTAGCGTGCGACCGCCAGACGTACATCGTTGCCGACATGGATATCTTTTAAAATGCCCGCCGCCACCATAATATTGACAGCGGGCTCCATGAGCAGCTTTTTATCCTTGATCCTATGGCCGTTCCAGCGGATATTAACTTGCATTAGACCGACATCGATATTGTTAACCCCCTGCTCAAGCATGGCGGTCAGGGCTTTTACGGCGACATCTTTGGTAGGGTAACGGTAGGGTCCAGACTTGATGCCAATACCGCCTTGGTTAACATGAATAGTCCATGGCCATGGCCTAAACGTGTGGTCATGCCAGCGCATGCCGGATTCCTGTAAGGCAATACTATATAGCGTGTTAGGGCGAACGCCGGCGAGTTGGGACGCTTTCGCCCACAAGCTCTCTTTAAGGACGGAAGAGTCAGCGGACACATAAAAAGGGTAAATAATGAGTATAATTATAAAATATCGCATAAAATTTAAGTATATTTAATCTTTTATGGGTATTTTAAACTATTTTTATGGATTCTGTCTGATCAAAAAGTATCAAAAAAGTGGTATAATTCGACCAGACAGAAAGCCAGTGGTTATACGATAAAGTCGGTGATTGTGAGATTTGTCGAATAGCCCGTCAGCAAAACAGAAAAATCAGCGGTAGCGTCCCCATTCAAATCGACGCTAACGGTGGTGTCGGCGCTGATAGAACCGGAGGCGGCAAATTTAATTTCTCCGGGAGTATGGGTGAAGTCCGCCCCCTTGTCGGTCAGTAAAATTAAAGGCACAGCGGCGGTGTGCAGGTTGGCAAAATTCATTTTGTCCGAACCAGCCGTGAAATCGGTGATAATATCAGGAGCCGCAACTTTGGTGTCTCCTACGGCGGTGAACTTGAAGATGTCATTGCCATTGCCGCCAGTCAACTTATCTGTCCCTGCGCCACCATCAAGAATGTCGTCACCATCCAAACCGGACAATATGTTGTTTGCGGAATTGCCGGTCAACATATTGTTGCCAGCATTGCCTATCCCATTTATCACAGACGTGGCGGTTAAGGTCAATACTTCAACATTAACCCCTAAGGTGAAACTGACACTGGATTGCACGGTGTCAAAACCTTCAGAAGCGGCCTCTATCGCCCGGTCACCGACATCATCAATGATATAAAGGTCGTCACCGAGATTACCGCGCATCGTATCGACACCTTTTCCCCCATCCAAGGTGTCTTTACCGTCACCAGCATTAATAGTATCGTTACCGCCTGCGCCGCTCAAAATGTTGTTACCAGCATTACCTATCACAACGTTATTTAGGTCGGTTCCGGTAGCATTAATGTTCGTCGTACCCGTTAGCGTCAGGTTTTCAACATTGGCACTCGCAATTTTATAAGTGACGGCACTGAATATCGTGTCCGTTCCTTCCTGAACGGTCGCACCGGCAACAATTTTGGTATTTTCGACAACAGAATCCGATGGCGTGTCAATGTAATAACTGTCATTGCCGTCACCGCCCGTCAAGGTATCAACCCCAGCACCGCCATCCAAGGTGTCGTTACCCAACCCTCCAAACAGTTTGTCGGCTCCGTCACCACCACTCAATACGTTATTGGCAGCGTTGCCGGTAATAGTATTGGCATCTGCATTGCCTGTACCATTAATAGCCGCAGCGCCTGTGAGGGTCAAGTTTTCAACGTTGGCAGAAACGGTGTAAGTGATCGAAGCGTTGATGGTGTCACTGCCTTCGGATGCGTTTTCAATAATCGAATCAGCCAAGTCATCGATGGTATAGGTGTCGTTTCCTGCACCACCAAGCAAAATATCTGAACCTGCCCCACCATCTAGGATATCGTTACCGTTTTGTCCGGTTAAGATATTGGACGCGCTATTACCTATAAGGGTGTTGTTGGCGGCATTACCGGTGCCGTTGACGGCGTTCGTACCCGTCAATGTCAAGTTTTCGATGTTGGCGAGCGAAGAGTATGCGCTTAAATTATAAGAGATATCCGTATTGATGGTGTCCGTCCCTTGTCCTCCGGTTTCGACAATCGTATAACCGGTCGTTGATGTCACGATGTAAGTATCGTCACCAAAACCGCCCGACAGGGTATCGTTACCACCGCCGCCGTTTAGGAGATCGTTGCCCAAGCCGCCCTCAATTTTGTTGGCGTTGACATCGCCAGTGAGAGTATCGTTAAAAGTGCTGCCAACCAGGTTGTCAATGTTGATAAAGGTGTCAGTGCCTGACCCCAATGTATTTTGGGGGGTCGCTAATGATAAATTGACCGTCACGCCGCGGGTTGAGCCGAATTGGTATGACACTGTGTCGTTGCCGCTCACGCCGTCGATAATGTTATTGCCATAATTGACAAAAATAACGTTGTCGGCGACATTGCCGGTGCCATTTAAATTAGTAACACCGATCAATTTTAGATTTTCGACGTTGTTGCCGAGGGTGTAATTGACCAACGTCAATACGGTATCAATACCCGAACTGCCGACGGAGGTTTCGTCGGCTTTATCATTGGCGTTGTCGACGATGTAGATGTCGTCGCCACCTAGGCCGATCATTGTATCCTGACCCGTGCCGCCATTAAGGATATTGTTCCTGGTATTGCCGGTGATGATATTGTTAGACGCGTTGCCAATGGCGTTAGTGGCGTTGTTGAGTAAGATCAAGTTTTCAACATTACCGGCAAGTATATAATCAACCGTGCTGCTGACTGTATCAGTGCCTCCGGCGGCAGCCTCTAAAACCTGATCCAACGGATTGTCAACCAAATAATTGTCATTGCCGTCACCGCCGATCAGGACATCAATCCCCAAACCGCCGTCCAGGGTGTTTGCCAGCGCATTACCGATCAAGGTGTCATTAAATTGTGAGCCCCTCAGGTTTTCAATATTGGCCAAGGTGTCAATACCCGACCCCAACGTATTTTGTGCGGTCGCGGTGGCAAGGTTTACTGTCACAGCGGCGATGGCGCTATCGTAAGAAACAGTATCGTTTCCGGCACGCCCGTCGATGTAGTCCGATAGGACACTATTGTTGATAGAATTGTCTTTAATGTCGCCAATCAAAACTTGACCGCCGTTCGAGAAAGTAAAGTTGGCTGTCGTTAAATTGTCAATCGTAAGGCCGGTGAAGGTGAGAGCCTTGCCGGCAATAGTCATAACCGCATCGCCAGTGGCATTGACCGTAAAAACGGCTTGACCGGCGTTAATATTGTCACTGTTGAAGTAGATGATGTCTGTAGGCAGGAAGGCACTAAATGTTTTAGTAGCACCTGTAAATGTTGAAAAATTGTAAGTGGTGGCCATAATTTTCTCGCATTAATGTCTGGATTAAATAGTCCTTGACGGATCAAAACGCCCCCCCCCTTGCCGACCAACTACAGATTTTGATCTTGGTTAGATTGAAGGGGCGTTTGTCGTTTAAAAATAACCCCCTGGAGGGTTATAAAGGGGGTTTAGACGATGCCCGAAACCACTGAGTTGATAATCGCTGGGCCGTAGTAGAGGGAGAGGGCACCGGAAATGCCTATAACGACAGCGATGATGGATTGCTGGACAACACCCGTGGCAAGACCCACCAAGAACATGCCCAGGGCAATAACCTTGCCTAGGGTGCCTTTAGACCAGGATTCAAGCTTGGTGTAAATATCGGCAAAATCATCGCCGTCGGTTCCCGCGAACGAAGCTTCTTGGAAAACGACCAATGCAACGAGCAAGCCGAAGAAGATCAGCGCATCTTTATAATGCTTGGTGAAGAATTTTTGGGTTTTTTGTAAAGCCAATTGGAACGTTAATTTTAATGCGTCCAAAAGGGAGATTTCGGTTTGTTTAATCATATTTGCTTACCGTAATGTAGTTAAATGGGGTAAAAAAAATGCCTTCATCGGCAAGACTATTGTTAAATAAAATCAATGAAATGATAAGCGCGAAAAGTATCGATTTTTTGGTATAATTCAACTCGACTAAAAAATAGAGCCTTTTTTAACCCATTTCAATACATAAGTTAATTTCGGCTTGCGATGTTTTTTTAAAGTTGAGGCATAAAAAAAGCCCCATAATGGGGCTTTTTTTATGCCTAAGTTGTTTTTTCCTACACGCGCTTCAGAAGTGTCCCCGCGTCACTCGGCTTAATCGGGGAAATCATTCTCCGTCTTTGAGTCCAGCGCCTTCTTTTGTGAGAATCAATGTCGACATCACAAACCGGACAGTTTTGATATAAAACTGGATAGCTTTTGACAGTTAGATACTGACATTGGCAACGCGTGCATTGGGTGAACTTATAATTCCCGCATGTAATTTGCAAATAGACATGCCAGGCCCTTTCGATAGGAAATATCCTAGAATCAAAAATAGTTTTATAAATTGCATACGCGCCAACAAACAGGATTTTTTTATCGGCTTCCTTGGGCGAACCCATCTCAATATTATGGAAGATGCTGTAAAAGTACGAAGAATGTAAACAGTTGATGGGCGTTTTAACAATCCAATTTGGATCGTAAGGCAAAAGACCACCCCTTGAAGACTGTAGGGCAATGGCCTTAAAAAGCATCGATGCGGCACGCTTGTTTATGCCAAGAAGTGCTTCGAGTAAAGTTGCTCGGCCACCTAAATTCACAATTTTTTCGGCAAAAATATATTGGTCTTGCCTTTCACGCAGCTTGTTCATTACCGGCCTCGGCATTCATCAATATTGTCAGCCCCTGTATACCAACAACCCTGTTAGGTTTTTCGGGTATTTTTATACGCATTAAAGTCCGTCCGCATTTTGACAATTCATTAATCTCTTCAATCGTCAATTTCGAGATATTTTCAACTTCTTTCGCAGAAATGCCCAGCACCCAAATTGCTTCTACGGGATACAATTTGGCAAGCTCTCTGGCATGCATCAGAAAGATAAGGCGGCACTTGATCTTATGCGAGAAAAAGAACGCGAATAAGCCCGGATCGGGTGGAGGTGACGGAATTGCGTCCGCCACCCGATCTTGGCCGGATTGCGTAGAGTTAAGGCGGTT
>NZ_PGFZ01000009.1:22344-67168 GCF_002923755.1 Methylovulum psychrotolerans | reverse complement strand
TTAGGAGACAGGATTAGGTCGGAAAGAAAACGTTTTAGGCTAAATCAAACCGATTTTGCTTCAATAGGTGGTGTTGGGAAAAATATGCAATACAAGTACGAACAGAATAAGGGAGTGCCAGATGCCACTTATTTGATCAACCTGTCAAACCACGGAGTGGATATCAACTGGGTACTCTTTGGTAGCTTAAACCACGAAGAAATAAAATCGATTACATCACCAATGGCTCTAAGTCTAAATAACAAAGACTTTATAGGCATACCGTTATATGCAAGAGAAGAAGGTAATCGTTGCGAAGAAAATGAATTGGTCTATTTTCCAATAAGTTGGTTTATTAAAAATAATTTGCCATTAAAAGAAGTGGTCGTTGTGATTAACCAAGGGGATGCTATGTCACCTCAAATTAAAGATAACGATTGGGTGCTGGCAGATACCCAAAGAAAAACCATTGGGAATGGCTGTGCAATTGTTTTTCGACTTGGGGAGTGCGTGCTGGTAAATAATTTACAGTCACAGGGTAATGCGTTACTGGTATCTGGGCTTAATCGCACATTTCCGCCTTACACCCTGGACGTGTCCGACAATAATGTTGATTTTGAAATCATAGGTCGGGTTATTGCTTCATTGAACAAATGGTGAGTTGAGTTTATTAGAGCATTTATGAAAAATTTTAATTAAAAGCAAATTAACGTTGTCTAATTTCCTGTCGCCGCCCAGCCTTCAAGTAAGGCTAGGTAGCGACAGGGCATTAAAAGGGATTATGATGATAAAGTAAGTGTCAATTTGCCGGACATACATTACTCCCCCTTAGTTTTGAAATACGGGCTGGAGAGCGCAAACGCTGCCGATCCGTATTTGTTAAAGATATCTAAGCAATCTAATGATTTTGAATTGCCCGATATAGGGCCTTTCGGTTCACGGATTTCAACTTGCAAACCTAGGGTTATTGCCCGATGGGCCAATTTCGCCGCCGCTTCCGAACCGGCCTGAATGCCGGTTACGGTTGCCGGACGATCCAAATCAGCCCAAATGACCAGCTTTTTGACAGTATTGGGCAACTCAACGTTAGGCATTAACGACGAACTGACCAATGGCCAAGTCACCATGCCGGTTGCTTGGATGACGGCCAAAGCCGATTCAATGCCTTCGGTGACGCCCAAAACATGGGCGGGTGTTCCTAGACGTATGGCGGAACCGGTGACTTTCTTGTCCGACGGTGCCGGCATCACTTTTTTCGGAAATGCGACATCGGCTTTAAACCCGTCGCCCGTGAGATACGTCCGGTGGATTGTGACCGGGCCATCATTATTTTCGAGCAATGCAAGCAATGCCGGAAAGTAACCCAATACACGACGGTTTTCATCGCGGTATTGCAATGTGGGATGGAAATGTAAATTTGGATAATCCATTGCCACATCACCCAGCCCCCTATTGCGGAAGTAAAGCCTGGCAGGCTCCGCATCTGGATGCCGAAGCGGTTTTGATTCCTGCCAGATTTTACGGAGACTAGCCCTAATCCGGTCATTATCCGCTACGGTAGTTGACGGAGTGATGCCGGACTTTAAAACAGTGGCAGGGATTGCTTCATTGATTATCCCTAATACCGCAGCAACATGAGATAAAGCATTAGGAAAGCTCCAACTTCGCAACCACATCAATAATTGAAATCCATCCGTCTTAGCGCCACAAGTGTTACAAATACCCCCGCCAGAATGATTGGCATCTCGGAATAACCGGAAACCATCTTTTCCGCCGTGGACGGGGCATTGCGTATGCTTACCCAGTTTTGATACCGGAAATTCAAGTTCAGGCGCAAGGGCATTAAAAATAAACAACCACCGCCCGGCCGCTTGCGCTCTGACGGTGTCCGCAGATAAATTGAAGGTCTTCATTGCAAACCTCCAACCACATGGACTGTTTTAAAAAAGAAGGACTCATCAATTGAAAACTCTGTACCGTCTTCCCATTTAATTGTTGCTTCATCAAAAGATTCTGATCTATATGATTTTCTTTTTATACCTACAATTGTCCCCAACGTTTTGTAGCTTGCATCGGAATCAACTGATTCAAAAAAAGCTTGTACGGTTTGGCCAACTTTAATTTGTATATTGTTAATCATGGTTTTTCTCCTGGTTATAGCCCCGACCACCGGGACTTCCTTAATGCCCGTGCCAACGGGCATTAAGGAAGTCCCGGAAGGCAAGACAGAAAGTTCCGAGAGAAAACCAACACCCCTGTGAGGAGAAAAGTTTTCTCCCGGAAGGGTTGTGTAAGGTAGCTGGCCGATAAAAGAGGATATTAGGCCAGTTTCGTCTCAAGGAAATAACGTGTCATGTCGCGCTAAACCCAAGCAAGCTGCTTAACTACGATGGGCTGATATTCCACGGATTCTACGACACGGCAATTGCCGATCAAGGCAATGTAGTTGTCGCGGATGGCATCACACGTTGCATCAAATGCACACACCAAATCAACCCGTTCGCGAAGCCTGGACATAGTCCAATCTTCCTGGTCAAAGCATTCACCCTGATCAATGCCATTGCTTCGTACCACCGAACGCTTGGGCGGCACTTGATAATTAACGCGGGTTGTTCCGCAAATTCCACAACTGGTGTGTAAAGAACAGTTGCGTAATTCAATTGACAGGCGATTTGCCAGTATCCATTTCTCATCGTCTGTCATCGACAATGCCTGGACTGTGGACTGTTGCAGATAGACATTCGGATGGTGGGCGTTTGGATTTTTAAGGATTTCTTGCGCAATGGTTTGTGCGTTCATGTCCACAAAAATCGGTGGCACTTTTTTATAGTTATTTTGGCCGCACATCGGGCAATAACTGTAATGGCCTGTGACCTCAAGATGCGATTCATAAAGAACTAGATAACCTGAAGATCGGCCATTGGTGCCAATCGTATAGGAATGGCCGTGTTCCCTAATGAAGGTATCAATAGGCTGGCGAATTTCATTCCAGTAGTCGGTTTCAAGCATGTCATAGGCTCTGTCGGCTTGTTCAAATGACAGGCCTAAATTATGAATCTTGATGTTTTGGGCATATGACGTCATTCCGTTCCAAGAACGCATGGTGTCATAGCGGCAGTGTGATTTGAGAAAATTGGCCATTGCAGTACGGCTGCGGCGGTCAACGTTCTTTTGAAAAAAAGATTTGGACATCATGTTTCTCCGGCACTAGGCAGACGGTGCGGGAAAAAACAGTGTCCACGGCTGGGAAAATGAATTTTCCCGCAGGGATATAAAAGTTATGAAGATTGTTCAGGGTTTAACAATTTTCTTCGGGCTACTCTAAGCAACCATTTTTTCAAGCGTGGTAACAGTCACATTGCCATCCGCATTGACATGAAGATGGAAACTATTTCCATACAATATTGGACACGGAAGATGTGTCGGCAAAAGTTGCTGGATGCTGACAAGCGGGTCATCCGTCCGATTAGCCACACAGAAAGAATATAATGCCGCTTGGTCGGATTCATAAGCAGATTGCTGGAAATCCTCATTGTCATCACGATAAGAAGATATTTGTGTCAACACGCCAGACGTATTGCCCAAACGCGGCATTACTACTTCATTGCCATTATCTTCACCCAAATAAATGGTATGACCATTAATTTCGATAGTTTCGCCGCCAACTGTAATTTCATAAGAATCACAAAAACGGACTTGAACCCAGACCCAATCGCCTTTAAATAGTGCTGATCGGGTTTCATTAACCAGCTCAACCGTTGGTTTTTCTAATTTCTTGACTAACTGGTGTATCCAATGTTCAGGATGCAGCCCGCCATGATAAACATAATAGCCTTTCTGCATAGCAAACGTATGGCATAAAGCCCCATCGTATTTAACACACTCATCCATACTGACGACACCTTTGCTGTTAAGCTCGGCCAATGTTAACACCGCATTGGACGGAGATAAATAGTATCCAAATCCAGATTCGTCACAATTGGGATAATCAACGAAAGTTTGCAAAACACAAGCAGGCACAACAGGAACATCGTTCAGCAAATGAAGCAAATACCAACTATTTAACATTTGATAGTTTGTGACAAAATCCATTGGATCAACAGTCGCTTTCAATTTCAGATAATAGTCCTCAATATATTTAGCGAGTGTACTTCTGATTGTTTTGATCGCATTTTCTTCATCCACCAATTTGTCGCGGTCAGGAAGCCTGGCTATAAACTTGGACGGATCGAGATGAATGATATGCCTTGGAATGGCATCACGAAAAGTTCTGTTGGTGCGATAAATGGGCAGACCTTGAAAGTAAACATCAATATCGACACAACTTTCTTTGTTATCCATAGCCAAACGTATTGATCCGATTTCGGTATCGATAAATTCACTCGAAGTATCAATGGCGCAATCTCGGCTGAGAAGCTGTCCATCAAAGACGATAGGCGTTGGGAAGCCACGCGCTAGTTCTATCAGCTTGCGTTTGATTTGCTCAAACTCCAACCCAATTTCTTGCAACGTGATAACCGTTTTTCCGTCCCAATTATCGACAGGTACTATCGAAATCGGTTGGAATGTGAGTATCTCATCTGTATTTGACATCAGTTTCCCGCTTTTGCTGACGACAGTGATATGCTGGCAAGCGTACAAAGCGGATAAAAAACCAATGCCAAACGGATGTTCTTGAGCAATAACATCGGCATTCCATCCTGATTCTGCAACAGTAAGCAGTGTATCGATGGATTCGATGCCGCAACCGTCATCAATGACGGTAAGTGTGTTAGTTGGGTGGTCAAAAAGGAATTCAACCGATGTCGCTTGTGCACGGCGGGAGTTTTGCATCAGCTCCCCCAACACAGTAGTGTTGTTAGTGAAACTGTGCCTTAATGCGTTAACCAATTTGGTTGGGTTGACTGTCAAGAGAGTTTGTTGCATTTGTGAGTCCTCAATAAATGCCAGGGAACGCACAAATGCCCGACCTGGGAAGTGGTTCCCCGGTGGGTTGATTTAGATTACGGCAAAGCCGTGTTGTTTTCAGATTGCGGCAATGCCGCGTTGTTTTTAGGGTACAGTAAAACTGCTTTGTTTCTATGTCTCAATGTTTATTCGTCATTTAAAGTGCTGAACTGGCACATCTTTCGGGTCCAAAAAGGAACCACAAAAATCCATCTTTCCGCAATACATAAGCTTTGCATTCTGGAAAGATGACAAGAGTATATACAATTGTCATCAAAAAATTAAGATAAAACATTAAAATGTATATTTTATCAGGTGATATTTAGCATAGTCACATTCAGCAGGCTAACTGTTGTAACCGTATCCCAATCAATATTCAGTCGGAAGCATCAATACGTTGTCAATCAAATAGAACTTCCAAATACCGGAAATTAATGTGCTAAAAGAAATATGCTTAGTTGCCAGCACATTACCATTGCCATCATCAACACAGATTTTGCATTGCTGTGATTCTGATTCGACGACAATCGACAAAAACGGCTCATGTTGCAATAAGGGAAAATATTCAAAGGTAATCAGGTCAAGCAACCAATAGCTTTCTGTTTCTTGAAAGAAAAATTGGGCGCCATCAGTATAAAGAAATTTTTTCAATAAGGAGTGATGGTACCAATTCTCCGTGCCTATGTATTGGTCAAGGGCCAATTTCAGTGTTTCTGCTGTGTATTTTGTTTGCATGTGTTTCTCCAGGAAGTTGGTCACCGCAAGGAACACAGCATCCATTAAGGATTGTGAATCCTTGCAGGATAGTTTATAGATTTGGCTGTCTTAGTTTTCTGTCAAAAAATGGGTTTTAAAAAATCAGTAAGCAGCAAATTCATAGGTTTGTTGAGTTCTAGTGTTTTCTACAGCCGGTGTTGTATATCCGGGCATGACGGGCTTTGACTGCTTTTTCCCGCGCTTCAAGTTTGACAAGCTCGGCGTTATCGGCTCTGATTACGCTTAAATGATCAGGGTCAACGGCTAGGCATTCCTCTGCTCGACATGCGCGTAACGCCATGATGCTGTTGAGCCGCCAAAAACGGACGCTTTCGGCGTGAGTGAAAATTACTTCGTCTTGTCCAATAGACACTTGATGTGTTTGTTGTATACAGCTTGTTTGCATGTGTTTCTCCAGGATATTTAAGCCTGCAAGAAACTCAGCATCCGTTAAGGATATGTGGTTCCTTACAGGATTTTCATAAGTTGTAGTTATCGTGAGTTGGCTTCCAGAAAATGGATATGTAAGGCCAGTAAAAAATATTAAGGCTCGGACGGGACTTTATTTAGTTGATGCGTCCCGTGATGGGCAATCGTCCGAAAGGCATTGGTTGGCATCGTCGTAAACACGGCCGCAGTCGGGGCACTCAAAAGCTGGCGTTGCATTTTCGGGCTGAACTGATCGCAACCCACTAAAAACTTCCATCGCAAAATTCAATCCAGAACCCACGTCTTTAAGCAAGGAGTCACAATCTGTGAAAGCTTGCTCTTTGCGGCGGATATCGATTATAGACTCATCGGGTTCCGGGAAATCGGAAACGGGTTCTGCGCTGAACGTTAAGGAATCGTCACCGACTTCAATATATTGGTCATATAACAAGGGCATTTCATGGGTGTCATCCCAAATTGTGCCATTATCAAATGCCTCTTTTGCAGAGAGAATTGCCGCATCTTTATCGGTGGCTAAAAAGCCTACTTGAACACGATGGACGTAATTGATTTCGTAAGTTACGATAAATTTTGATTTTTCTGGCATGAGTTAATACCTCTATTCATTTTAGGGGCAATAACTCCATAAAAGGGGAATTGCCCCTTATGGGTTTAATGGAGCTGGCGAAGCAGCTGTGGTTTGAATTTTTGCATGACAAAATCCCTGATGACATCGTGGTCAACACCGGTAAATTGGCAACAATTGTTGAAACTGAAAGGATTTTTGTCAGATTCGTTCAGAATCCAAAAATAGATTTCTTTTCTGGTATTCCATGAACGTCTGCTATCCAACAAGCTGGCAAGTGATGATTCCAACAATTTTTCACATAGGCACAAAATATCCGACTCCGACCAAGGCGTAGTGGAATCCGACTCTTTACCCCATAAAAAATCGTAATCGTTAAAAATATCGAAATTTGACTTATCATGGGCGTACTGTTGGGCAGGCGTTTGAAATGTCTTTACCATGTGACCTCCTAAAAAAATGCCGGAACACCTTAAGTCCTGAAAGGGCTAAAAGCTGTCCCGGCGGGGGAAATGGAAATTAGGAAATAGAAAAGCCAAATGTCAATGACATTAGGCAGATACTAATCCAATTTCATATTGATAAACAACGCTAAAATGGATTGTCAGAAGCATTTGAAGAATGCTCGGATTTTGAGCCGAGTTCTGTATAAATGTTGGCAATAATTTCAGTGGTGTAACGATCGACTTTGGCGGAATCTTGCCATTTGCGTGTGCGAAGTGAGCCTTCGATAAGAATCATCGACCCTTTTTTCGGATTACGGTCACGGACGATTTCAGCCAATTTGCCAAACAAAACGACGCGATGCCATTCGGTATGGGAAGCAGCGCCATCCTTACGATACTCGGTGGTGGCGATAGATAGGGTCGCAATAGGTGCTTGTTCCTGAGTGTAACGAATTTCAGGTTCTTTACCTAAACGGCCAACAAGTGTGACACTGTTATGCATATTAAAAATCTCCAATCAATTAAAGAGGGAGACCTGTATGCGACCCAAAGGGAGCAAAAGTCTCCCAAAGGATGTTTATGAGGACAGCGATCCTCAGATGAAAGTTAAAATTTAGAAACGCTAAGTTGCCTAAAATTTAAGGGTTTGTAGTCAGTGCAGCAATTTGTGCATGACGTTGTTGGTTTAATTGAACGGTTGTGTCAAACGCTTGTTTACCGGCAGATAATGCTGTGCCGACAGTGCCTAATACTAACGTTAAAATGATGATGCTTTTCATGTGTGTATCCTCGGTAAAACCGGGGAAACACACGTTACCCGACTAAGGAAGTGATTTCCCCAGCAGGTGAATGTTTAAAATTACGGCAAGGCCGTGTTGTTTTCAGATTACGGCGAACCGCGTTGTTTTCAAATCACAGTAAAACTGCTTTGTTTCTATGTCGCAATGTTTATTCGTCATTTAAAGTGCTGAACTGGCACTGGCTTTTGAGTCCCGTAGGGAGCTACAAAAATTCGTTAAAACCGTCTTTAAGCAATACGCAAACAGTAAATTCCGCAATGGCGTTGACTGTATTTTATACCAATACCGTCAAGTGGTTAAGGCCAAAAGACACGATTTAACAGTTCCTTTTGGAATATTTTTGTGCCGTATTGAAATACGTTGCTTTTGTGCTGTAGTTCAATCGTACAGTGACGTTTTGGGCGTTAAATGGCCGAAAATGTCTTTGCCGTCCGCCGATAATCTGACAGCCATTAACAATTGAATGGCAAGTCTTGCCCAAAAATGCCCCATTTGGTGAGCCTAAAAAAATGGGGCGTATTGGGCTTTGTAGTGGCCAGTGTTCAGGTAGTTTTCATCACCTAATTCATCAACAGTATGCCCGATAACTATTTCGGCATATTCCATATCCGCTCCGGTACTCAGCATGGCATGAAAATCAAGCGCCGCTTCGGCTTTTTCAATTGCTGCCTGGTGGCTTTCGGCTTCAATGCCCCTAGCGGAAACCCTGACCACAACATAACAATGCACATCATGTTTTTTGATGATCCGGTAGTTATGGGTGTCGGTGATTTCCCTAGGACTTAAAAATTGCGTCACACCATTTTGAAACACGACAGAAAAGCAGTTTTCCTGTTCTGGAAATATGCCGTCGACAACGCCCTCCGAGTTATTAACAGTCAGAATATCAACGGCATTTGTTGTCTCGGACATTTTGCCTTGGATGGAAATAATCTTAGTTCCGATATGTGGCAAAAGTCCCAGGCATTGTTGACAGAGCGACAGCGTGCCGAAGATAAGCTTTGTCGGTTGTTTGCATAACCTGCAAAACCAAGTTTTTTGATTGAGGGCATGGGCTTCAAGATGACCCGCCATCTGCGACACATCAAGCCAATAAGCCTGGCCCAGCGTATAATCTTTATAGCGCCATTGGTGCCGGTCAGCCAATCTTTGGGAAAACTCACGCAAAACGTTAAGCTTGCTAAGCCCCGCATCGGCGATGACTTCGCTGCAACCGTCCTTGTGCCTGATATAAACTGAAAAAAAATGTGGATTTTCGTCATCTATTTGGCACTGGGTTTCTGTCTGGCCGTCACTGTTAATCTCGACGACACCCTGTATTTCAATATCGCTGTACTGACATTGTGGGTAACTCAGTAATTCTGGATAAGTGTCGAATAAATTGGAATCGACTTGGCTCATAAGGTTCTCCAATAGCAAACTGAAATTAGGGACAACCTTGCCCCTAGTTCCTGCTGGTATTTGGAGCTGATATTCGGGTTTATCTTAAAAACAGGCATATATTTTTCTCGTGAAAAAATCGGGAAAATGCCCATCACCGGGAAATTTCCCGATTGGGTTAAAAACGCTAATTAAAGGAAAAGCCGAAATCAATTTCGTTAAGCGGCAACCAATAAATCCCGGCTGATGCGAAACAGTTGGGTACCCAATTCAGACAGGTCGTTAATAACAATTGACCTGCTGAACAAGTGGCTGGTGTCATAACCAATACCGACACCTATGAGCTCTATCCCAGATGCTTCGCAACGTCTAATGACAGACCTTGTGGCATCCAAATTATCAGGTTGTCCGTCATTAAGCACCATAATGATTTTGCGATGCTCGCGTGCCGACAATACGGAAGAAGCGGTATACCATAAAGCCGAACACAGCGGCGTTAATCCGCTAGTGACAGGCAAAAAAGCCGCAGCATTGGGTCTGACTTTTTGCCCATGCCGCAATAGGGGAACTACGTCGTTGGTATCTTCATACGGGAACTTGGTCACGGATGGATTGACGCCAGGAATTGCTTCCAATGCCAACGCCAGGGCCAAGGCCGCTTCCATCGCCAACCCAATCCGGTTTTGTCCGGTGTCGGCGACCTCTGTGTTCATGGAAACTGAAGCGTCAATAAGGATGGCAAACGCCGCATTCGGCGATTGTTTTGGTGCTTGATGTACGAACAACCTTGAATCGCCTAAAGCCAACTTGTGCAAACGGCTGCCGTCAATTTTGTTGCCGGAGCGTTTGTGGCTTCGGCTGTGGTTTTGGCTTCCTTGTACAAAGCTTTGCAGAGCCAACCTGAGGCGGGCAGAGTGACCAAGTACCTTTTTTAATAGTTCTTGGCCAAGAACGGCATTACATTCAGGCTTCCTAGCAACGGGCAATTCAACATCTTCGTCATAACAGGCTTGGTGCTGCCCGTCCAAAATGTCCCTGATGGTTTCTGCACGGTCTACGGGCAAATCCTCGTCAGACGCATTCAGGACGGAAGAGAGGATTTGGTAAAATTGCGTTTGTTCCTGTTCTTGAGCTTGCACATCATTAGCCTGACCAGGAGGTTGTGGACTATCTTCTGGTGGAGATTCCGGGAATTGCTCCTGATGTTCATGTTGTGCCGCTGTCTCCCGTTCCTCTTCAAACATCCGTAATATGCGGTCAGCTAATCTGACACAGTCACGGGTGTTTTGTAGGAAAGGCACGTCGGAGAGCAAGGCCATCAGACGTGTGACCGACGCTTCAGGAAAAGTCTTTGCCAGATCCGCTTCAGCTGCATCTGCCACATCATTTAGGGACTTGAAGCCCAGGACATCGGCACTCAACCTCAATAACATAAAATTCGACAAAATGGTGGCGGGTGCCATTGGTTTGTCTGAACGGCTGTTATTGCCCAAGAACAAGTGTTCATCCATTTTTTGTAGGGTCTGTTTAGTCCCTGGATAAAGCCTGATGATGCCGCTTTCGATGCGGATATCCTCTAGGATATTGACCATTGTTCTGCGGATTGGGTTGGTTGCAGCGCGTGTGAATTCATCAAAATCACTGAACCGCACATGTGCCGCTTCGTGCGCCAAATATCCCCAAGCAATGTCCTTATAATACGGGTCATCCTGGTTATACGCCGGAATGGTGATTGTCTTGCCGTCAGTTTGGGCAACACATCCGCCGACCCTGACTTTTACGCCCAAGCTATTGCCCAAGGCGGCGGCGACAATCGGGAATGCGCCGTTTAACGTTCTGTTTTGTTTCATGGTTTGCTCCAGTAAAGGTACGGGGCAAACCATGTCCCCATTGGGGCGTATGGTTGCCCCAGTTGGGTTATAAAATCGTCTGTTTCAGAAATAGGCGTCTGGAACAGACAATGGCATAGTGGTGAAATACACTGACAGCGTTTGGGTAGCTGCCGATTTTGGTGGGGGTTCCGCCGTCACATTGGATTTAACCTCCTTGATAGCAGACGGCATCACCGCAGCCGGATTGATATTCTGGCGCACCCAAGATACGGCAGGAAGCCAGTCATCCGTGTCACCATCGCTGGTAAGCACAAAATCAGGGATGTGCAAAAAACCAAGAACCAATGACGCGCAGACCACAAAATCGTAGGGCTGGCGGGCTGTTTTGCATGAATCAGCCATGACTTTGGGGGCTAACAAGAAGGTTTCGCAGGCGGAATCCGTTAAGGAGTCACCATTGAAGGCAATCTTTCTTGAATTGCAGATAGGCTTTTTATCACCCATCGGGCCGCGCAGGACAATGCCCTTGTCGACATCAGAACCAAGGTTTATCAATTCATGATAACTGGGCAACGTTTTAATTAGATGTTCAACATCAAACATGAGATGCGCCCAATTTTCTTGAGTTGGTCGTCTTGTTATTTGAAAATTATGTGTATATCCCATTTGCTTTCCTTTAATGAAGGGAAAGCAAGAGAACCCTAAACGGGAAAATTGCTTTCCCGTGGGTAAAAATTTAAGTGTTGCTTATCAGACTACCAATGGATGATTTGCAAGGTAGTCATTCACTAAATTAAGTGCAGTACGTTGTCGCTTACACTCTGTTGCAATCTCATAACAAATTTCATCACCAGCATTTTCGATATCGTATTCATTGTCTAAACAATTTGATGATGCTAATTGGAAAACTAAATCGAGCGCATCAAAGAGTTCGTTGTCAATGGGACGATAAATTGGTTTGATAAAATCTCCAAAATCACGGGCAAAGCAATCAAGCGGATGTTTATGGTTTGGGTCAATTTCACCTGATACATTTACCTTAAAAGCATTAGTTGAAATTAACTCCCGTCCTGGATGGTCTTTTTTGAGCATCAGGAAAGCATAAGGATCACTTGGATCAGCATGGTTGTTGTTTTCATAGATACCACTTACTTGTGGGCATATTGTTCGCATAGCTATCTCCAAATAGTTGATGGCGGATACGAACTGCCCATACGGATAGTTGGCACCCGCCGGGTAAGATTAGATTACATGGGATTCTGTCAGAACCACATGTCATTGGTGCTATTGATGGCAGGGACAGGAATCTGTGTTTTTACGACGTTACCGTCAGTTTTTGCATCGGCTACATCTGTGGTGGGTTGTTGCACAGCCCCGGTAAATACGATGGCTTGTGTGGCATCCCATTCAGATAATGCAGTCCTGTTGAAATGTGGCGGTAACCGGGGATTTCCGACATCATCATCTTCGTCATCATCTTCGACGTATTGTATGGCGTTATAATCATCCAACGTGAACAATGTAGTTTCGTTAGGCCAAGCCATCGCTTGTTCATCATCTTCTGGCATGACGGATTCAAAAGCGGACGGTTGCCCGACATCATCAGGCCATGAAGCCTGCGTTTGTGACAAACCACCACCATGCGCCTTCACCTTGTCAGGGTCGGACAACAATAACCCCAACGCGAACAAGGCATGATAAGCAGAACCGTTGTAAGGGCCACTTTTAGGTATTGACGCTAAAACCCTGTCAATTTCGTCAACGATGGGAAAGCAACGGTAATCCAGAAAACCCAAGCTATCCAGTTTGTCACGCATACGTCGAAAAGCGTTCAAAACCCGCCCGGTGACAGAATCTTTGCCGACAAACGAACGGTCAATAAGCTCTTTGGCATCTTGGGCGATTTCCCTAAATAACTGGTCGCTCAATGAAAGGGTATGCCTGTTCAATGAATCCCCCAACTCGCCTTGAGGTTTGCTTACCCGAAACACCATGTAATCAAAAACCAATTTCCGAGCCACACTGGCGGCAGGTTCGATGGCGTTTCTGATAGCATCCGCAAAATCTGGATGTTGGTTAATCCAGTGTTCGGTGCTTTCTGAATAGACGTTTAAAAAGCGCTGCTTTTCTTGGTCAAATAAACGAGAAAGTGCGTCAAGTTCATTGACGATCCTAGGTATTTCCTCAGAAGGGTTTGCGAAACCGCCGATAAAGCGGGTGCCGGCTTCGAGACAAATACGCTCAGCTTCTTTCTTGATTCGGGTAAACTCAAGCAACTGCTTAGGGTCAATCGTCTTTTTAGTACCCAGCGACGCTAACGTGTCAGGGGGCAAAACCGTGCCGTCAGCCAATTTAAGGTCTTCAGGGCGCAGCTTCTTGGAGCTAGTCCAGAGCCGGATAGTCAGTTTCACCACTTGGAGTTGGTCGAGCATGAACTCGGCTGTGTGGGTGGTGTTTGTAGTGGCGGTTGTGCTTGTAGTCATAGTTGCTCTCCAATAATGTAAAGAAGGGCAAATATGCCCGTCAGGGCTGGATTTGCCCTTCTGGGGTGTTAAAATTGTTTCAAAAATTCCGGTTAAGATACCTGGTCTTTACCGATTACGCCTTGCCAATAGCGGCAAGGATAAAACATTAACCGCTATGCCATCTCCCAATCATGTCCAAAAATGTCTTTGGCAATCCGGTGGATCGCTTCACGTTGCGCAGGTTCCGCCCGGAAAGATAAAGCCCGTTCCAGTGAATACGGCAGCACGTTTTTGGCACGTCGGAAATTCACCATGATATTGAGCCAGCGTATTAATGTCCGGGTTGACATCGTTACCGTTAATGCCCCGACACCATCAACTGAACCCATAAAAAGCTGGCGGATTTCATTCGCTACTTTAATCATGTTGTCGATCACCACATCCATGATTGAATCAAGCGGAACGCCTAGGGCTTCCAGTCTCTGGTTAAGTATGGCTTTTTCAACTGAAGGCTCTGGATAATCCACGACCATCATTCTAAACCGATCCATAAACGCCAAATTTTGTTGCATGACCCCCGAATACAAACCGCTTGCATCGCCTTGTCCCGCTGAATTGCCCGTGACAATTAAACGGAAATGGGCATGGTGCTTAATGACTTCGCGATTGTTCTGAGGAATGGTCAGAGAATTACCTTCGATAATGTCGTTTAATCCGGCCAGTTCGGATGGGTCCATTAGATCGATTTCATTCAAAATCAAAATATGCCCGTCACGAAGCGCCACTGACAATGGCCCGTGGACAAACGTCATAGAACCGTTAGACATCATGAATTGCCCGACGAGATCGTTAAAATCCAAACGGCCGTGACAGGTTATTTGCTGCACGGGATAATTTAATCGGGCTGCCATTTGGCAAACCAAAGACGATTTTCCCGATCCTGTGGGGCCAGTCAAATAATAAGCGTCACCGTAAGGCTTAGACAAAAAAGCCAGAAGGTCACGGACATGATCCTTTCTAAACACATAATCTGTTTTAGGAGGAATCAAAGGGTGTTGGTCATCAACAAACGCATCTACAGTAAAGGCCTGTGGTGCATCGATGCCGAAAGTGGAGGCGACTGAAATTTTGTTCATCTGTATATTCCTATATTGAACAGGAAACACAAATGCCCTACCGGGGAAATGGTTCCCTGGTGGGTTCGTTGTAAATTACGGCAAGGCCGTGTTGTTTTCAGGTTGCGGCAAGCCGCGTTGTTTTCAAATTACAGTAAAACTGCTTTGTTTCTATGTTGCAATGTTTATTCGTCATTTAACGTGCTGAACTGGCACTTTTTCTGGTTTCCAAAGGAAACCACAGAAATTGGCTAATTTTCATCATAAAACGCAAAATAGTCAATAATAAATCTTAATCAAAAGTGTCCAATGATTGGACACTTTTTATAAGTGTGTGACTATTGAGAAATTCATTAGGCTAAAAGCCAATGAAATATTGTCGTTGCACGGTCGCTACAGAATGCCATCAATTCGATCAACGTTCAAAAAAGTGTCCAATCATTGGACACTTTTTAGTTATCTGAGCCGGCATCAAGCTCAGCCAACGCATCTGCAACCATCTGATAAATGGAATTCGCCACCTCATCGGTGATTAATGCCGAATTAAGTTTTATTATCACCTTATTGTCATCAAAACTAAACCCGCCGACATTTTTTCCGTTTAAGGCGTACTTTTTTGACACCACATTATCCGATTGTCGGCGGGGATTTTCCGCATCGCGTATTAACCTTCTGATTTTGGGTATCAGCAACGTCTGGGTTAATGCACTCTCCTCAACCATGTTGAAAGCCGCAAGGACATGCTCTTTATGCTGGCTTTCAACATAATCCGCTTCTTTGAAGAACGACACCAACAGTTGGGCATTATTCCTGTTGATAAGGCTAGGATTGCCGTTGAGCCTGCCTTTAACCCAATCCGGGAGGTCGTTAAATGCCAAATAGCGGTAAATGTCCGAACGTGTTTTGCCCGTATACCGACTCAACTCGGTTTTCTTTTTAAATAAGTGGGCAATGTTTTGAATCGCTTGGCCGACTTCGTAATCGGTCAAATCCTCCCGGTCTATATTTTCAGAAATAGCCATCATTGCCGTGGCTTCATCATCCGCATCAAAAATGACTGCCTGAATGCGGGTGTGGCCTAGATATTTACACGCACGAAAACGTCTTTCTCCCGCAATAATTTGATAGCCGTCATCAGCCGCCCTCACCGCAATTGGCTGGATCAAGCCGTTTTCTTTGATGGCTTCTGCCAATTCGATTATTTTCTCATGATCAAACACTTTCCTGGGTTGGAAAGGATTGGGCGTTATTAGCTCAATATCTAGGCTTGCTTCATTAACGGCACTCACTAGACTATTTCTTTCTTTGACTTCCGATATGGCTTTTAACTGGGTTTGGCCATTGGTGGCAATCTTGCTTTGCAAGCGCTCAAGTGCCGAGGGCTTTTTGTGATCTGTTGACATACGTTACCTCAGGCCTTTAATGATTGCTGAATTGACAACGTCTCCAATAAGTAATCCGCCAGATCGTTGTAATCTTTCGTCACCTTATTGCTTCTCGCCGTTTTTCTAATAGGCTCCCTAAGCACCGATGCTTCGCCGACTTTGGTTGAGGTATGGATATAGACGGGCAACCTTTTGCCCACCCCAGGAAACAAATCCATTTCCATCTCCAATTCATCGAAAGACTGCGCAATCGCCTTTTGGACATTAATGCTTTCGCTATGGCGGGTGAGCAATGCGCCCAGATAAACCAAATCAGGATTGGTTTCAGGGGTTTTGTCTTTGATGTAGGTCATCAAATTCACCCAGCCCGTCCTTGAATAATCAGAACTGGTGTCAATAGGAATCATAAAATGGGTGGCGGCCGATATGGCGTTGCCGGTCAGCAAAGAAAGGGCAGGGGGGCAATCAATCAGAATCACATCAAACGCATCCCGCAACAGCGTTAACCGCGCCTTTAATTCTTCGAGCGGCCTGTTGGAGTGAATCCTCAGCGTTTCGGTCACGACAATATCCAATTGGTCTGTTGAGGGTATGTAACAGACATTTTCAAAGCCATCATTGACATCTTGGCTGATTAAAGCACCCAGATGGGCAATGTCGGTTCGGGTTTTTTTATCACAGAATAATGCTATTGCATTTTTCTCATATAGGTTGGGGTCAATAGCCCCGATATGGGTCGACGCGTTGGCTTGCGGGTCAACATCTATCACCAACACGGCGCAACCTTTCCTGCCGAATTCAGCCGCCAAATTGACGACCGTGGTGGTTTTGCCAACCCCGCCTTTTTGATTATAAACCGCAATAATCGGACAAAGATAGGCATTGTCTTGGCTTGCTTGCATCTGTAAATCCTCACCAGGTAAAGATTTCATTATACACCCAACAAATAATGACGCAATGGATACAATTTAAAATAAAGTGTCCAATCATTGGACACTTTATTGAATCTAAAAATTTGGGCAAAAGATTATTGCAACTGAATCCTATGAAAAGTATAATTTTTATTTTTCAATATGTTGCGTATGACATGCGGTATGTCGACTAAAGACTATTATGGGAATTTAAAGGCATAACCGATGGGTTTCGGCGGCGGCGAGTTCCACACGATTCTGCCCGCCAACTTGTCGGATTGGGCTTATCTCAATATCACCAAATAGCTTTCCGACACCGACATGAAAGTGCCCGCCATACAAACGGGTAAATTGACGGAGTTTGGCAAGGAGAATATAAGCGATGTGCGGAAAGAATACGTTGACGGTATATGCGGTGTCAGAATTGTTGTCCGGTGACGGCATGGTTGTCCGTGTCTATTGGACAACCGGTAAACATCGGAAGAAGGCACTTGATGTCCGGTTAGCACTGACGTGCGAAAACAGGGCAGCTGCTGCCGAAGTGGTTGCTATCCGCCACCTGCTCGGTGACGTTTGCGTCTTCAACAAAAACCTCACCGGACATAACTTGGTGATAGTGGTGTCGAAAGGTGCGGTAAAAAAACTGGGGCAACGGAAAACCCAAATCAACTCCCTGTACGAATACGGATACCCGCTGTTTACCCGTTACACGGAGGCGGAGATCACCGTCTCGAAAGACCGTGGTTGGTTTCCGACTGAAGAGGATTTGGGCAATATATTGACTGTTGACGGCGAGGCATTGCGGGGTATGGAGACATTTAAGGCCGCCAATGGACAAGGGAATTTCGCCATCACTAGGCACGCGATGGAACGGTATCACGAACACGTCGGCACCATTAATATGCAAACGACTTGGAAAAGCTTGACAAAACGCTTGCAATCGAATGCCGACATTGAAAAAGTGGCGCTGCCGAAGAATGTGTTGGAACATAAAATCGGCAAGTACGGCGACGTGCCGGAAGTGTGGCGGCATCCCGACAGCACGTTGCATTTCGTATTTTTTGTCAAGGATGATTATAAGATATTGGTGACGGTATTTGAACGCGACACGGGGCTTGACCGCCAAGGGCGGAACGCCCGGTTTGCGTAGGGTGGAATGATGGCCACCGCCTGTAACCTGAAAATACAACCATTTTTTGGCGGTTTTTTATTATGGGGCAGGTTTAGGATTTTAACTTTGCTTCAAGTTCCTGTTGGCTCAAATGCCTGACAGCTTCGCCTTTGACCATAAAAATCAGGTGTTCACACAGGTAACAGGCATGGTCGCCAATGCGTTCCAATGCCCGGACTGCCCATAGGCCGTGTAACGTCCGGGTGATGTTGCGCGGGTCTTCCATCATATGGGTGACCCATTGCCTGACAATGCCGGCATATTCAAGGTCGACCTTTCCGTCCATGCCTGTAATCGCGGTGATGCCGTCTATGGACATTCTGGCAAAAGCGTCCAACGCCCCGTGCAGCATCTTTTTGACCAATTCGGCCATATGCAGTATTTCGTGGTATTGCTCATGTTTGCCTTCCGTGTCGGACAACTTGATGGCCATTTTGGCGATCCGTTCCGCATGGTCGCCGATGATTTCCAGCTCTCCGATAATCTTGATGACCGTCAGCAGCACCCGCAAATCAAACGCGGTGGGTTGCCTTAAGGCGATGGTCTGAGTGCATTCCAAGTCAATTTCCACTTCCATGTCATTGATCAGGATATCCCGCCTCAGAACAAATTCGGCGGTTTCCATATCATTAGTGGTGAACGCTTGGATGGCCAAAGCCAATTGCTGTTCAACCAATCCCCCCATCACCAAGACCTTATTGCGTATTTCTTCGAGTTCGGTATTGAATTGCCGGGATATGTGCCGGCGTATCTTGCTGTCGTCCATAATGGCCTTCTGCTGTTGGTTTCACGCCGGTGCCGTTTTAGGCGCGACGGGATTTCGGTATCGGGTGTTGGAGGGGCACTTCCTAACCTGACGGGTCAGCAATACTAAAGCCGGACTTATTGACCCGTAACCTCAGTTCCTTACCCGGTTTGAAACGGATTCCTGACCGGGACGGCAATTGCACGGGTTCGCCCGTTTTCGGGTTACGGCTAACACGCGGCGGCAGCCGGTGGCGCGTGAAACTGCCAAAGCCCCTGATTTCAATGCGCTCACCTTGGATGACCGCTTCAGTGAGGGACTTTAAGATGCAACCCACAATAGGCCCGACAGCCTCGGCCGTCAGGTGCGGTTGTCTCGCGCTTAAATTCTTTATCAAGTCTGATAGGTTCATGGAAAGCATCCTTGTCATCTAAAAATCGGTTATTTTAACATTTCCGATGTAACCCCACCTAATTTGCGCCGTCATTTTCAGGGTAAACGCATTTGATTTTTTAAATTATCGTATACTCAATGTTTTGTATAAGAATTGGCATTTATTGAGGCTTTTTTATTCCCATATCTTATTGATTATAAAAGCGTTTAATTTACATGCGCTTGCCCTGCTGTCATTTTGAAGTGCCGTGATACTCCAGCCAAGCCCAAAAACAAGCCAAAGTGCTATGCGAAAAAGCGTATAGACCTGCCGCTAACCAAAACCTGTCTTTAATTATCGCAGATAGCTATAGGCCGGGCGGTTAAGCAGGGGAGCAGACTGACTTAAAAAACTAACGGCAATCATTAGTTTTTTAGAAATGATGGTAGTAGCTATCCCTACAAGGCAAGTTACCCAATGTGCGGGTTATTTGAATGACAAAGGCAAGCGGCGACAAAGCAAGCCAATATTACGCCAATAAGGTTGGCGATGTTTGTTTGCTAAGCCGCGCACTTGGCTAGCCATAGCAACATCCGCTTATTTTCATCCCGTTATCAAAGTCCGGGCAGTTGTACGACAGAATTGCTGGTCTTTGTCGGCGACAAAATGAGTTTTCATCCCGTTATCAAAGTCCGGGCAGTTGTACAATCGACACCCAAGCGGACGTGTTTGATGCATTTGCTGAGTTTTCATCCCGTTATCAAAGTCCGGGCAGTTGTACACCGGCGAATTACATGAAATTGAACTTTCTGCCTCATTGTTTTCATCCCGTTATCAAAGTCCGGGCAGTCGTACCAAATGATAACTGATTGTTCTGAATTACAAAACAGTATTGAGTTTTCATCCCGTTATCAAAGTCCGGGCAGTCGTACAATAAGTGAT
Organism: Methylovulum psychrotolerans; assembly: GCF_002923755.1. Classification (GTDB taxonomy): domain Bacteria; phylum Pseudomonadota; class Gammaproteobacteria; order Methylococcales; family Methylomonadaceae; genus Methylovulum; species Methylovulum psychrotolerans. The sequence goes on along the minus strand of NZ_PGFZ01000009.1, from coordinate 46,906 downwards.
CTTTTATCAGACGATGATATATATTTGTTTTCATCCCGTTATCAAAGTCCGGGCAGTCGTACTTCTGGCCATGCGTGTTGGCGAAGAACAAATCGATTGTTTTCATCCCGTTATCAAAGTCCGGGCAGTCGTACTGTACTCCTATAACCCCTTGTTTGGCAAGGCCCATTAAGGCCATTTTCGGCGCGGACTGCCTTATTTATCAGTAACCTTGAAAATAAACCTAAAAACACCCTATTTTCCCTTATAAATCAACATACGGCGCGGTTTTTTCTCTATTTACCGCAAGTGCTTGATTTGATTGTAAACCCAAAAAACCGCCCCATTTTCCAAAACCGCGCCGATAACGCCGCTAATCAGTGGCATTAAAGCCCCGCCCTCAGACTAAGTGAAAATCCGGGTCGGCGCTCACTTGGCCTAGGCCATCGACAATAATCCGCTGCTTATCTTTGCCGCATAACGGATAGTAGCGGACTTGGTCGGCCACGGGCTCCATCAACGTTTCCAAACGCTGTTGCAAATCCGCCAACTGCGCCGTTTCCAAATGGCATTCAAACACACTGCGTTGGACGCGGTTGCCGAAATTTTCCATTTCATTGGCGATTTTCCGCAGCCTTTTGGGGTGATGCACGTCAAAACAAATCAGGTAAAAGCCGCTCATTGCAGAAAAAACCCTTCATCGTCCGGCGGGTCGCCCACGCCTTGAAAAAAAACCGCCCCATGGCACCAGACACACAACGGATACCAGCGCAAACTGTCGGTGCTGGCCAGTTCGGCTAATAATCCGGTGCGTAGCAAATTTAACTGCGGCGCGTCCAAATGGCATTCAAAGACGCTGTATTGTACCCGCTTGCCGTAATTTTTCAGCAAGTTATACGCCCGCCGCCGGGCTTTGTCATCGCCGATGTCGTAGCTGACCAACCATAACTGCGTCATCGGAACACCAAGGGCTGATAGCCGCTGGCTGTGCCGCGTATCACCTGGGTCAAATGCTCCACCTGATATTCCATGCAGCGGCGATAGTCCAGCGGTTGCTGGGTGACGGGGTGGTTGATGGCGGCGTTCAGCTTTTCTTCCAAGGCTTTGATAAAGGTTCCTGATTAGCAAGATGCTTCAGCCGAGCGGATCCAAACCTCTGGGCGAGGCCCAACGGCGATGGCGGCAACAAGCAGGCGCATGGGAAGCCTGTCGAGCTGGAACCTGCGGTTGAAGCGATAGGCGAACGCCCCCAGATAACGCGAGGCGTATTTTGCGAACCCAAACGCATGGTAAGCGCCGCCAAGGCTGGTCTTGAGGTTGCCCAGTATGGTGTTGAGCCATAGGAATTCAAGCATTTCTTTAGGTTTTCGCCCGCCGACAATGATCGCCTCGTGTTGGCAATCCGCCCGGGTCACCGCCGCGAAGCAGGCCAGCCCGTCAGATAAGACGGTGCTGCCGGGTGCCAAGTTGGTTTTCGCCCAGTCGGCAATAGCCTCGCTGGTGAAGCCCGGAACGGGGGACAGCTTGATGTATAAAGGATGCCCGTCGTCGTCAAGCGACAGCGCGGCAACAAAAGGCACTTTGTTTTCAGACCCCCGGCCCGCTTTGCCGCCGCTGAGTTCGCCGCCAAGATAGGCGTCATCAATGTCGACCCTGCCGCTGAGGGTGTAGTCCGCGTCACGCTCGGACATCGCCGCCATCAGCTTGTGCTGGATCAGCCAAGCCGTGTGATAGCTGACGCCAATCAGCCGCTTCAAAGCCAATGCGGACAGCCCGGTCTTGGCTTGGCTAATGAAATAGATCGCCAGAAACCAAACCGTCAGCGGCAGGCGGGTGCTTTGGAAGAGCGTCCCGGCGGTCAGTGACGTTTGGCGGCGGCAGGCTTTGCACTGGAAGGTTTTAAACACGCTATGGCCGGTTCCGCCACAACAGGGGCAGACAAAACCCTCAGGCCAACGGGCCTGCTCAAGTTCGGCCTCACATTGCGCTTCGCTGCCGAACTGCTTAAGAAACGCAGGCAGTGACAGCCCAGGTTGGAATTGAATGCGGTTCATCGCCATGATACGGCCCCTTAAATGATATGGCTTTAGTATACGCCGTCCTTTCGCGTAATACTGGGTTTGGCTGAAGCATCTTGCTAATCAGGTAAAGGTTTGCCGGGCCGGGGCTTTAAGATAACAACCCGCCCCCTCGGTGCGCGGATAATCAAAATCGGCGGGGGTGAGGTGGTTGTTTAGCACCAGTTTCCAAACCACGGCATCAACCACAGGGGCGCGGAACTCTTCCATCATATCCGAGGCCAAGGCCGGATGGCCTTGTTGCAGGGCATGAAGAAAGCCGACTTGCGGATTAAGCCCCCGGCTGCGCAATAGCGAATAAACATTGTAAAACAGCAAGGTGTAACCGTAAGACAGCAGGGCGTTAATACCGTCGGTAGGCGGCTGGCGGACGCGGCGGTTAAAGCTCCAAGCCGGATCGACGCTGGCGGTTAAGGCCTGAAAATAGGTTTTGGCGGCGCTGCCTTCAAAGCCGCGCAATTCATCTAAGGTGGTGGCGGCCGGCAAGCGGGCAAGCAAGTTTTTCAGGGTATCTGTGGCTTGTGTCAACTCCCCGCCGTTATGGCGGCGGGCCAGGCGTTGCAGCATCAGGCGGCTATTGGCGATTTTGCCGGACACCACGGCGGTGGCTAGTTTTAGGCAAAACGTCGCATCGCCCGCGCGTAGGAACTGTTCGCGCTGGAGCAGTACGGGTTCGGTCGTGAAGGAGTCGATGACCCCATAATATTGGCCTTGGCCGGACAGCAGGTAAATGGGGATACGCTCTTGCAAGCAGAGCTGCATGGCTTGGGTGGTGATTTGGGCGTTGCCGAACACCATGATTTGGTCAACTTTAAGGGCAGGTATTTCGCGCACTATTTGTTTTTCTTGCCGGACTACCAAGCGTTCGGACTCTTTACCCAACACTTGCCCGTGCTGGAGGATGTACAGCGTGCGCAACAGCGGTTCGTGGTCGGACGGCAAATCTTCCGGGTCCGGCAACGCCCAGTTTTCTAAGGGCGGTTCACGCGCGGGGAAATCATCGGCGGCCAATTTGGCTTCTGAAAAGGCCAATTGCATCAGGGTCAGCGGCTCGGCGGCTTGTGCAGCGGCTGGCGGGGCGGGTGCTGGTGGTAAGCCCAAGCCATCGGGCGGGTCGGCTTCCGTTTTAAAGGCCAAGGAGCGGATAAATTGCACGCCCAAAAAGCGGAAGCCTTGGTCAAAATGCACTATCCGGGTTTTTTTTACGTTAAACCGGAGCCGTAATTGCCCCAGCACCGTATCGGTCAGCTCCAAGGCTTGTTCGGCACGGTCTTGGCTTTTACAGAGGATGACAAAATCATCGGCAAAACGGACGAGGCAGAGGTCATTGTCGAGCAGGGTTTCGTCCAGATGGTGCAAATACAGGTTGGACAATACCGGGGCGATGGGCGAGCCTTGGGGGGATGCCTTTGTCCAGCTCAAATTGCTGGCCGTCTGCCACCACCACCGCTTGTAACCAGCATTGGATGAGCGCCAGCAGCCCCACATCTTTAATCAGTTGGCCGACTTCGGCCATGAGGATGGAATGGTCGATGTTGTCAAAAAAACCGTGGATGTCGGCATCGACCACCCATTGGTAGCCTTGGCGTTGGCGTAATTGGATACGCGCCACGGCTTGTTCGACGCTGCGGCCTTTGCGGTAGGCAAAGCTGCAATCCTCAAACTCGGCTTCAAACAGCGGTTCGGTGACTAACGCGACAGCGGTTTGCAATACCCGGTCACGCACGGCGGGGATGGATAGCGGGCGTTTGCCGCCCGCGGGCTTGTCTATCGCCACCCGCAACAGCGGGCGCGGGCGGTAAGTGCCGTACAGCACTTCATCGCGCAGGGTATCTAGCTGGGCGGGTAAGGCTTGTGAAAAATCCGCCAAACTTTGCCCATCCACCCCCGCACAGCCTTGGTTTTCGTACACCTTAGCCCAAGCCTGACGTAAAACGAAATCGGTGAGGGCATCGGCTAAGGTGACGGCTTGCATAGGGCGACTCCGAAGTACAGGGCAAAGTGTAGGCCGCCCCGATCCGGTCGGCAACATCCGAATAGCCTCAGTTGCGGCCTAAACCTACCGCCTTGGGCGTTGTTGTTTGTTTATCCCGTTATCAAAGTCCGGGCAGTCGTACAAAAGAACATCATTGCAGAGTTTGTTGACCCGTTGGTTTTCATCCCGTTATCAAAGTCCGGGCAGTCGTACCAGTTCGTTGGTTTCGGTGATTAACGAAAATATTGGGTTTTCATCCCGTTATCAAAGTCCGGGCAGTCGTACTGGTTGACCACCGTAGGCACTGCCGCCAACATCTATGTTTTCATCCCGTTATCAAAGTCCGGGCAGTCGTACAGTGAAGGGCTTGATGACCTTGATTCAATTTATGTTTTCATCCCGTTATCAAAGTCCGGGCAGTCGTACAGATCTGAAAATTGTTTTGCAGCTTGTTCTGTGGGTGTTTTCATCCCGTTATCAAAGTCCGGGCAGTCGTACTGTACCCCTATAACCCCTTGTTTGGCAAGGCCCATTATGGCTATTTTCGGCGCGGCCTGCCTTATTTATCGGTAACCTTGAAAATAAACCTAAAAACACCCTATTTTCCCTTATAAATCAACATACGGCGCGGTTTTTTCATTATTTACCGCAAGCGCTTGATTCCATTAAAAACCCCAAAAACCGCCCCCTTTTCCCAAACCGCGCCGATAACGTCAAAACTAAGCGGCAAATCTTGCTTAATGCGGGTTATGGTCAAACACCAGCACATCGCCAGTCACCGGAGAGCGGTAATGCAGGCTTTTGGCTTTGCCATGCAGGGCATGGGCAATGCGCAAATACAGCCAAACCGGCGCCGCCCCCGTCAGCACCACATCCTGCCCCTCACCCGCCAAGCTTTTCGCTTGCTGTTCGTAATCGGACAATAAGGCCAGCTTGGCGGTCCCGTCGTAGAATGTGGATAAGTCGATTTCTAGTAGTTCAAGCATGAAGTTCTCTCCACAATCTCCATATTTTGCGATTCAAAAGGGAATACCCATTTCTTACATTTCCCCTCTGGTAGATTTTTGAGAGCTTCTGGTAATTGGGTAAATATAAAAGTGACTTTATAATGGAGATAATGGCCTGTTTCAGAGGAGTACGCTATACGGCCTGTATCATGGTCAATCAAAGCCGCCCTTAAGTGGAGGAAGCGGTCATTGTCACACATTTGTCCACCAATTTGTTGCCCCAAATTTCTAATGTCAGCATCATGAGAAAGATAGGCGTTGATACACAATAGCACCAATTCTTCTTGAGGATTTTTAAATTCTACCGTTAGCCGTTTGGGTAGGTTTTGCTTCCAGTTATTGCTAATCTCGCCATGCCAAACAAATAATGCGACCACCAGCGTCGCCGAAGAAACGATTTGATCTAAATCCGAATTCCATAGTGTTTTAAAATCATCAGCAACTTTCCAGCCAGAAGAATAATCTATGATGACCCATACTATAAAAGCAAGCGTTACGATAATCGGTGTTTTATCGGTATGGAAAACGTATTTCAATTGGGCGCATTTTAATTGTATCCAAGATATTTCTTCATTATTTATAGATTGCTGTTCCATAAGTGCCTCATTATTTAGCTGAGTTTAATATTATTAAGCCTAATGGCGATGTTTCTAGGGTTGTCGCCATACTCAAAATCTTGGCGTTTGCCTTTTTTCTTTTCCGGGTTTTTCATAATGCCTTTATTGCGTGTATCCATAAGCCCGCTAATAATAGCCACTGCCTGTTTTTTTATTTCGGGGTTGGGTTCCTCTTCGATTTTTTGCAAATAATCGGTATTCATGGCCCGATAAAATTTTTCCGAGTTGTTTTTGACAGCCCATTTCTCGGTTTGGCTTTTTTTATACAGCTCAGCCGCCAGTCCTTGATAACCCAGTTGTTGAGTTTCGGCATCGAGCAGAGCGGCTTCAGTTTGGGGTTTTAGCTGTTCTTGTTTTAGCTTTTCTTCAATTTGCGAATAGGAAAACAAACGCACCCAACCTAAAGGTAGTTTAGGTTCTTCTCCCGATACGGCTAAACGGCGGGTTTTTGGAAACGGCAGCTCAGATAACACGGATTTACGCAAGCCAAAGAGCTGGCACATTTCTTTTGTCAAATCGGGCTCCAGCCAATCGCCCGTCATTCCCCGCCAACCACTGCCCCAAGACAATTGTAAATAAATGCTGTCCGGGTCATTTTGTAAAGCAGACAGTAATTTTATACATGCTTGTTCCGGTTTTATAGCCCCATAATCATGATAAAATTTAATTTCTTGTTCTAAGCGGTAACGGGCGTGCCTGTTTAAGCGTTCTTTGAGTCCGGCAAAATCACGCGGTAAAATGTCGTGGGCTGATGTATACCATGTAGATAGGTCACTTAAGAGGAATTCATCCCATTGCAATTGAAATTGCGCTTGGCTTTTGGGTTTGAGCATTTCGGCATGTATGCCATTAGCTTTTTTCCACTCATTAATAGGAAAATTTTTTCCTGTTATCCTACGCCATTCAGCACTGACTTTATTTGTGCTATCTGTTGTTAAATTGAGCCACCGAATATCAACTAAACAGAGATCTTCTGCTCGAAGCATAACGTCTTTCACATGTAACGCCCGGAAAATATTGTGCTCGGGGTCTTCACCTAATAAAGTATCAAGTAATTTTTTTGCCGCATGTGTATTTTCTGGTTTATTTGCTATGTTAGGTAACAGTTCCTGATAAATGGCTTTAGGTAATTCACGCAAATAATCTGCAAGCAGCGCCGTGGTTATTGCCCCCTTCAAAGAGCTGCCCGCAATATAAGGCTGGTATAGCGCGTCCTTTAAATGTTCTCGGAACTTGGTGAAGGTTTTCGTCGTCCTACTAAGCATCGGTAAAGCGTAGCCATAACGCTCACCCGCCAGCTCATTAACCCAGTAACTTAGATTACACTCTCCACCCAGCAAAGCATCGTCTAACTGCTTATCGCCTGACGCTATCGCCGTAAACATGCGCTCTTGGTCAACTACAAAAACTTGTCCATTCTCCACCACATAATCAAAATCTTGGGTCAAGTCCTGTCCTGATCCGCACTGTACGGGGGTTAAAATTTCCAGCCCTACTTTTAGGCTTAAGGTTTTGCCTTTCATGCTCATTTTCATAACCGATTACCCCGCTTGCACAAAAAAGCCCCGTCCATCCCGGCATACCTTATTGGGGGCATTTTCAGGGGTTATATCGACCACCTGGCCTTGCAGGGGGCGCTTAAACACACTGCCTTCGGCAAACATGCGCAAGCGTTTTTTACGCAGGCCGCTTTGCCCTATCCACCCGCCCCGCGACACCAGTTTATAGGCCGATTTTTCTAACCAATCCGGTCGGCAATCCTTGTCAATATCGGGGCTGATTAAAGACAGGGCAACGGCGCGGTCATCGGCTTTGGCTAAGCGTAAACCGGGGTTTTGCCCGTGTTCCCACTTAAAAAAACCATTGCCGTTACTCCTGTCCGCACCGATGCCGCTATCGCCCAACAAGCTCAAGGCCGCTTCAAACGCAGCTTGTTCGGCTGGCTTAGCAAAGGGCTTTGCCAAAAAATACAAACCGCCATCTTGGTCAAACCATATCCGGCTTAAGTGGAACAACTGCCCATCCAGCGTGGCGTTAGTAAGCCTATCTATCGCCAAGCGCGGGCGTTCTTCTTCTGCCCATAAGGCCCGCAAATGCGTTTGTTTGGCGAAGGCCAGACAACCTTGTTTAATATCAGGCAACGGAGTTTTGCCCGTTAGCCACTCTGCCGTAAAGGTTTTTCGCCATAACGCCACTTCCAACCATTGCAGTTTTTTAATTTTTTTGGCATCTTGCAAACGCTCTTTAGGCAATTGCACGGCTTGCGTGTTCAGGGCGCGGGGTAAAAAATAGTGGTATTGACCATAGTGGTCTTTATAAAATGGAAACGCCGAGCTTAAGCTAAACGGCGGCTGTTCGGCACGCTCCGCCACACGGTCCGGCTCTAACAATGCCCATGCCGACAACAACGCGGCACTGAGCGTGTCCGAATGGATAAACGTTTCTGAACGCTCGTGGAAGGCATCGCCACGGCTATCAATATGGAAGGGCGCGGTAAAATGCAGGCGGTAACAAAGCATGATAGGCCTCAAGCGGCTTGCGGTGCTGGGGCTTTCGAAAAAACCGCAAACCTGTCATTATCATTTTCTCTTTCGGTGGCAGGTTTGCCGTTACGGTAATTTTCGGCAGTCCGTTCTTGTAGCGTTTGTACAGTAAACTCAACTTGACCGTAACCACGCGAACCGTGTCCGCCTAAGCTGTCATTTTGCATTAGCTCCATACCTTCTCGGACTAAGTTTAAAAACACGGCATCATCATCGCCTTCCAGCAAAGTCAGGATAAATTCAAATTGAAACACTGCCCCTGCGGGTACGCGCTCAAATTGCCTAGGATTGGCGGCGGCAGTGATACGGTCAATATTGACCTCGGTCTTAACCTCGGTCATGGGCATATCGGTATTAGGGGCATTTTCTAGGCGGATTTTGCTTTCCCTTGTCAGATGGGCATCGCGTACTATCAGGCGGGTAGGGCTTTTATTGGTTTCTTTATTATTTTCGGCGGCAGAAACCCCGAATAGCTTGCCTAAATCGGTAGCAGGGTTTTTGCCAGCATCGGCTTTAAGTTTGTTATCAGCCGTTAATTCACAAGAAAAGCCACCTGAACCATTTCCTGTTTCGGATTCCTTTCCCCTGACCCGTTCCAGTAAAGAACGCATTTTGCCCCGCAACGAAGAACCGGGGATATAGGGTTCGTTAGTGAGCGGATTACGCACCACAACTTTATCGGCTCCCCCTATCGACATGGCGACCGAACTGCCGCCGATATGCAAACCTGTCAAGGCGGTGATTGTGCCGCGTATAAAAATTTTCTTGCTGATTTTTGGGGCTGTATTTGTGTCGCTCATGGTCTATTCCTTAAATTATTTACCGCCAAAGGCTTTATGGTAAGCAAGAATTGCCTCAAAATACTGTGAAAACCGCATAAAATCACCTACAGTTATAATTTTTTTGATGCTTCTGCTTAGTACATTACTTAATTCAGTTATTGCTTCTTGCCTTTTGGCAGCATAAGCTAAACGCGGGATGAGCAATATTAACTTTCGTTGTGATAGCGCATCCAATAATTCTGTTTCGGGCTTAATGGCAACAAGCAACTCCAATTTTTTTACCTGGCCATAAATATTTCGGATTTGTGAACTTGACACACCGGATATGGCACAATGCCCCCCTAGGCGCTCCCCAAACAAAACCAGCCATCTTGCGCTACCATCTTGTTTAATGATGTTTTCTAAAATATCATTATCGGGAACTGAGATTGTTTTTATTAAATTCTCGCATTCAAGCAATACATCAGAAACCTTTACCCCTCGTTCAGTCAGGTTGTTTTTTTCAGTCACAAATTGATTAAAAAAAACGCTTGCTGTAGCAATAGACCGCTCAATTTTTGCCTTGTCAGGAAGTTCAGTATTTTTTTTGAATTGTTTAAGTTCGCTGAAAAAAGGATGAAATTCACCGTATTCAAAATCCATCTTATTTTTATAATCCCCAGTAAAAAATCTTGCCATACTATCTCTCCTTCCTCATCAAAAATTCCGCCCAACGCACGGGCATTTGTAGCCAATCCAAAATGCCCTGCTCATTTTCGGGCGGTATGGTCAGCAATTTAGTTTGCAATGCTTTTAAATCCTGCTCAATCTCACTATCACGCTGGCTCATACGCTTAAGGTTATAAATCAGCCGCCAGCGCCATTTATTCCAATATAAAATAGCCGTGGTCGGTTTAGGCATTTGCGCGTTCAGTTCATCCGTGGCGATAACCACTTGCCGTAAACGGTCGATGATGGCATTGCTGTTAGTGTCTTCGGTCAACTTGCAAATGTCGTCCCTTAACTGTTTAGCCTCGTCGAAATGTTCCCAGCCGATAGCCGTGCCTAAAAAGCTTAAGGCATCTTTTTTCGGTTGATTGCCGCGTAGCAAATGCTTGGCTTGGCTTTCCGCTTCGCCCGCCGTCGCTGCCGTTTTAGAAATCGGGTATTTGCCCGTCGCTAAAGCGATACCGCCCGAAATGGTAAAATGCGGATTATCGGCGCAGTAACGGCGAAATTCTGTGCGGATTTTGTGCGCCAAGTCCGGCAACTCATCCCAACTGCCGAGGATAAACACATCATCCCCGCCCGCATAAATGATCTGGCAACGCGGAAAAGCGTCGGCAAGCACCGATAAGTAGCCGGCAAAAAATAAGTGCAATTGCCTTGATAAGGTGGCGACCCGCGATAAGGAACCCATGGTCTGCACACCCCCCTGCGGCTGTTTAAACTGTAGGCCGCGTATAAAAAGCTCACCCAGATTATCCACATCCATGCGTAAGACCCCTAAGCGTTTTATGCCTATGGCATGGTCGGCGAAACCATTAAACTCAAACTCGCCGCTCTCTTTGGCTGTGTCCCATTTGCCGACAAACCTAAACCCGGTCGAATAGCCATATTGGTTGCCATTAGGTGCGGCTAACTTATTCAGGCTTTCCAAATGACAATCATATAAGGCAATGTCTGGGGCAAACAGGGGCGGTTCCGCTAAGAAATACAGGGTGCAATCCGTTCCGGGTAACAAAATACGGTGCAAATAAGACGGTTTGTTTTTCCTAACCGTAACGCGGTCAGCTCCCCATACCCAGAATAAATACTGGGCATCCACTAATTCCCTACCTATATCGCGCAATCCCTTACATTGTTTACAAATCCTAAAAAGCCCGCCATTATCTGGGCCGGTTTCTTCATGGATACCTGCCGATGCGTCATCCCGGTCACAGACTTGGCAAGCCCCTGCCGTGTGTAAGTCTTCCGGCATAAAAAAGTCGGCATCTTGGTCGATTTGAGAGACAAAAGGCCGCTGGCGTTTTTTTTGCAAATCATCGTTAGCCGCCTGCCAGTGCTTACCCATTTCGCCCTCCTTAAAATCATCGGCTTTCAGTTCCGCCATGCCTATGCTTAAGGTCAGTTCGCCCCGAAATTCTGATAATAAAGCCTGATTTATGCGCTCCACTTCGCTAGTTAATGCGGTTTGCTGGGTTTTGGCGATCAGCAAGTAAAACTTACCGCCCGAAGAATAAATCCGCGCACTGGGATATAAGCCTAAGGTGCGGAGGATTTGCTCGGCGGCGGCATCGCATAGCAACTGCATAAACAATGACCGCCCCCGCAAGCCTTTGGCCGCCCCTTTGCTGGTGATTTTGTAAATAAAGTTTTGAATGCCCGAAAAGTCGCCGCACACCAACAGCCATTTTTTTGTGCCCAAGTCGTTAAAATCGATGCTGGCAAGGTTGTGCTTGTCGGCATGGTAACGGTATAAGCCTTCGGCAATGGCGGCGGTAATGCGCAGATGGTCGTATAAAGAAATGTCAGGCCGTAACACATTGGTGGCGGCAGGCACTTGGCTTAAGTATTTTTCCATTAACGCCAATAAAGTGCGGCTGATTGCGCGTAGGGCTTGGGGGCTGGTTTGCCCATACTGTGGGAAAGCGTCCAGTTCCTGTAAAAAAGCTACCGCCATTTTTTTATAGTCTCGGCTTAAGGTGTCCGCTTGCGCCAACCACACGCTCTTGCCGTCTTTTTGCTCGGCGTGCATCCCCCAAGCCTCGGCGGATTTTGGATAAATCGCGGCCTCGGTTAAGGCCAGTTCGGCTAAAGGTAAGAAATAGTTAGCCGGATTGACGGCATTTTTTAAAGTCACTCGCCCTAACAATGCCTCCAAGCGCGTTTTTTGATGTATGCCTTGGTGCTGAAACTCGCCTTGTTCGCGCTCGGCACTGGCGAAAGCATCCGCCGCTTGAACGAGCTTTGCCAAATAAGCGTTATTGTCGGTCACGGGCCGGTGATGGTGAGCCGCCAAGTCCACCCAGTGTTCCGGGGGGCTTTCTGATATGGGCGGGTTTAAGATGGGGAGCTGGGCGGCTAGCCGCTCGCAAAAGCTCAGGGTGTTTAAAACATGACTCCCCACCCAGCCGCCTTGGCTATCGGTTTGGCAATAACGCTGTTTTATGTCCTCATCTTGGTAATGCGCCCCTAAGGTTTCCGCCCGTTGAAAAAATTTGCCTATATCGTGGAGCAAACTGCCAAAAACAACGTGATCCTGTTCGTTCATGAATACCTTCTAAGCCTAGAGATAAATGCCGGGTGGGTTATTAGGCCCGGCTTGTGGTGCAACGTCTGCCGTTAACCCCGCCAATTCATACAACCCCAACCCAAAACTCGTTTTCCCCCCAACGCCCACCCATTGCCCCAAAGCCAGCCACGGCACGAATGGGCCGAGTTCGCCTGTGTAGACCGTTTCGCCCAGTAGCCCGCCGAAGGACATGGTGCTTTGTGAGCGTTGCGAGTAGCGTTGCCAGTCGTGCCATTCTAGGCTGCTGTGTTCTATGGTTACCGTGTCCGCCAACGCCAATAAATGCTGTTTTTCTTCGGGCGTGATGACGATGCCGCTGCCGTAGAGGGTGGCGAGGCTGTTGATGCGCCCTAGCAGGCGGTGCATGAGCAGGCCGAACGGCGGGGCGGTGCGCAGCAGGTCGTTGGCGGTTTTTAGGCGTAGGCGGGTGGTGTGTTTTAAGCGCAATTGCGCCACGGCGCTAGGGGCGGCGAAAAACTGCGCGACGTGTAGGGCTTGGCTTTGCCCGACCCAGCGGTTGTTCTGGTACAGGCTCCGCACCCCGTATGGGCTGATTTGGTTGATGCGTTCGACGCAAAAATGCCCGCGCTGTTTGCCCAGCCCCATGTATTCGCCCAGATGCTCCAGGGCGGCGAAGATAATCAGCAGGTAATCGATGGCGGGGCCGTATAGCACCAGGCTTAAGTCCAGGGTGTCGCCCGCTTGGTAATGGGTCTGCTCGTCCAGCGGCGGGATCAGGATATAGGGCTTGGGCGGTTTTTGGTGCAGGGCTTGCCAGTGTGCGGGCGGGGTGGGTTGGTAAAAAAAATCGCGGAAGCGGGTGCCGATTTTCGCCAAAGCCAAACCTAACGCGCCGTGGAAGCTCGCGCCTTTATAAGGCGGCAGTTCCAGGCTGCCGTGCAGGCGCAATTGGAATTGGAAACACGCCAAGCGGAAGTCTTGCAAATTGCCGCCTTGGCTATAGGGCAGGGGGCTGTCAGGGGTGTTCGGTCTGGGCAAAGTACACCTTTCTAAGGATAAGGTGTTGGGGTTCAGCCTACACCGTTCGGTTAATTGGCAAATAGGGATACGGCAGGTTTTTAATACCAGCATCTGGCAACGGCGACCGTTTGACAGGGCAAACGGCAAGCGATGGGTATCGTAACAGCAAAAAACAGGGAAAGATATTAAGTATTACCTAGAAAATAGTGAAGTATTCACTATTTGGGCGGAGTTACTGCCTTAAGGGGGGTTTTTGGGGTAGGGGGGGAAGCGTGTTTGGGTAGGGCAAGCATTTTTGATTGTCCCCTTCGGCTTCGCTCAGGGGACGGAGGAGTATCCCGTTATCAAAGTCCGGGCAGTCGTACTTGATTATAATGGACCGTTGAACGCTCAAGCGTTTAAAGTTTTCATCCCGTTATCAAAGTCCGGGCAGTCGTACACAAATCGACAACACGGAAGTTTCAGCGGCAATTTTGTTTTCATCCCGTTATCAAAGTCCGGGCAGTCGTACACAAACACATTAAGAACATCGGCATGTTTTAAATATAGTTTTCATCCCGTTATCAAAGTCCTGGCAGTCGTACAAAGCAAAATCTTTCGCAGACTTAAGGCAACTCGTGTTTTCATCCCGTTATCAAAGTCCGGGCAGTCGTACACCAATTTACCTAGAAATGGCGGCAAAATTACCTTTAAGTTTTCATCCCGTTATCAAAGTCCGGGCAGTCGTACCGACAGGCTCAGATATTACACTTTGCAATGTAACTGTGTTTTCATCCCGTTATCAAAGTCCGGGCAGTCGTACTGTACGCCTATAACCCCTTGTTTGGCAAGGCCCATTATGGCTATTTTCGGCGCGGACTGCCTTATTTGTCAGTAACCTTGAAAATAAACCTAAAAACACCCTGTTTTCCCTTATAAATCAACATACGGCGCGGTTTTTTCACTATTTATCGCAAGTGCTTGATTCCATTAAAAACCCCAAAAACCGCTCCCTTTTCCAAAACCGCGCCGATAACGTCAAAACTAAGTTGCAAAGCAGTTCTGGCCTTGGCGTACAGGTGGCAAGTCAATAGTGGCCTGTCCGGGGCGGGCTTGTTTGACTCATTGACGCGGCTTATAACTCCCAAACTCGCACTTGAGGGGCGTCGCCCGCTTCCCGCGCGGCTTTGCAAAACGCCTTATCAAACGTCTGCATAACGGCATCGCCACAACTGGCAAGATGGAGCGCGTCGGCAAAGTCGGCTCCTTGGGCATACCAGCCCAACGCACGGTGTAGGGTATGGGCGGCTTCTATCACGGTGTTTTCTGTTTGCAGCAACAATTGCAAAAAAGCGTGGATACGTTCGCGCGGTACTTTATAACGCGACCGCAAGACCCATTCGGTCTCTAAAATTACCGTACACGGAATAAGGGCACGATGGCTTTTTAGCAGATTTTCGGCAAGCTGCGCTTGTTGCGGGTGGTCGTCAACAATAAGCCGCACCAGCATATTAGTGTCTAAGGCGATCATCCGCCCGGTTGCCCACGTTCTGCCCTCTCAGCCGCATAGTCAACAGGCAAGCAGAGTTCTTCAAGGCCGACAGGCTGGGCATCTTGTTTTAAAAAGCCGCGTAAAGATTCCAGCCTTAACGGCTTCGCTTGCGGTTTTGAAGTCAGCAATACCCCCGCCGCCGTCACTTCCACCACCAGTTCATGCCCCGCCTGCCAATGCAACTGATCGCAAATAAGCTTCGGGATAACAACCTGCCCATTGCTGGTAAGTGTAACGGTTGTCATTGGCATTAGAGTCACCTTTGGAAGTAAGAGATTTGGAGGTTTTATCCCGTTATCAAAGTCCGGGCAGTCGTACTTATGTTGTTTCTTTAAAAGATTCAGCGGGAGTTGTAGTTTTCATCCCGTTATCAAAGTCCGGGCAGTCGTACAAGGGGTCGGTGGAAGAAGCCTATGTCATTGCTGAGTTGTTTTCATCCCGTTATCAAAGTCCGGGCAGTCGTACTGTACCCTGATAACCCCTTGTTTGGCAAGGCCCATTCGGGGCATTTTCGGCGCGGACTTCATTATTTATAAGTAACCTTGAAAATAAATGTAAAATCACCCTGTTTTCCCTTATAAATCAATCATCGGCGCGGTTTTTTAACCGTTTGGTATAAGTGCTTGATTTTATTATAAACCATAAAACAAGCCCCTTTGATTGAATCCGCGCCGATAACGCCAAGGCTTTGTGCAACAAGCAGTGGCCGTCTGGGACACTTAATCCAAGCAAGCCATGCCTCTCTGTGTCCCCATGATATCCGGCCATTATATACTCAACGGTCAAGTTTTCGATTTTTAGGACGCGGTCATCTTGGCCGCACACGCCCACCGCTAAAAAAAACCGAAAACTTGACAATCTGATGTATGGCTGCGGGGCGTTCAAAATTCGGTGTTTATCGCCAGCAAACGTTCATGAAAATAGGCGTAAAAATCCCGCCCTGGTTCGGAAAGTGCCTGGGCGTTGTCTTCGCGTAATGCGGTGGCCCTGACCAAGGGCGGCGGGTGGGTGGGGGATGCCCGCCATGCCGGTTTGTCGGTAATGGTGTAAGCCAGGTCAATTATCTCCAATAATAAGATGGGGGCATGGTCGATTTGCGGGCCGAAAGGCATTTTTTCGCGGATGCTTTGGGTGTGGGGCAGTAACGCCAAAAAACGGCCAAAGCCGAAGCGGTCGGCCTCCAATTCCGCCAAGTGGCTGTAATGGCGGGTTTCGGCCTGTACGCCCCCGGCGGCCATGTAATTTACGGTACGGCCTGCGGGCAGATGGTTAAGGTAAAAATGGCCCATTTCATGCAAAAATGCCCAAGTGAACGCGGCATTCGCCAAGCCTACGGCAAAGTGGGTAATATCAAGGTCTATCGTTGCGGCATCGGCGATGGCTCCACCGACAGGGCCTAAAGAAGGGTCATTTTCTACCCACGCCGTTACTGACGCTTGAAAAATGCGTTTGCCCATGGTTTCGCGGTGCCCCGTGTACTCCGCCCAATTCAGTAAACCTAACACGCAGCCTAATACCATTGTCCACAATCCGGTTGCCATTATGATCAGTGGCGAGTTTTGCCGTTGTCTGCTTAAAATCAGCGGACTGGCGGATTTCGTCACCGCCGCTTGGACAACGTCGGGGCGGGTGGCTTTAGGGAAGTCCTGCAATAAGGCCAAGTTCCATAATTCGTATAGCATGGCTTCTTGGCAGTCCATTTGGCGGCGCACTTCATGCGGGTTGGGCGTGGAACCGTCGCCGACCCGTTGCCAAAGGCCACTAAAATGGCCGATATATTCGGCGATGTCGGCTTCGTCGGACGGCACGGACACTGCAAAACCGCTACGCAGCAGGGTTATGCGGGCGGTGGTGCTGACTAACCCGTCAAACAACGGCGCTGATGATAGGGCGGTTTCGGTTAGGCTAATGGCGGAAAGCATGGCTTAACCCCCGTTTTGCAGGTTGGGGTCGGCCAGCAATAACAGTGCCTCAACGCTGGGTTGCCAGTCATAACTGTTCAAACCACCGACAAAACGCCGGAGTGCCGCCAAACCCATTTTTGGCGTGGCGGCGGATTGCCAACAATCCATTCCGTTATCTAAAGCATTTTTTACCGCCAATTGCCCAGTTGCGTCTGTATCAGCGTACTGGCGGGCTTGAGCATATAGGGCGGCGATCCGGTTTACGGGCAAGGGATGCCGGGCGGGGCATTTTTGGCCACATCTACATAATTATGAAAGTGCAGGAAAAAGGTTGCGGCATGAACTAACGGAAGCCGAAAAGCTGCCGGTACGGACGACAAGGCGAAGCGGTCGGCGTATAACTCTTCC
This sequence comes from Methylovulum psychrotolerans, assembly GCF_002923755.1. Lineage (GTDB taxonomy): Bacteria > Pseudomonadota > Gammaproteobacteria > Methylococcales > Methylomonadaceae > Methylovulum > Methylovulum psychrotolerans. The sequence continues at coordinate 29,827 of NZ_PGFZ01000009.1, read as the reverse complement.
TCTTTCCTTGCGTCCAGCATTTCAGGTACGGCAAATTCCCAAACTAGGCCTGGGGAGGGCAAAGGCCTTTGGTTTCTGTAAAAATGCACATGCCCCATTTCATGCAGGATGACAAACATCAGCACGGCTTGCAGCGTCACATCGGTCTGGTGCAGGATATGGGGGTCTAAGGCGGCGGTGACGTTCGGCAAAGGGAACGGGCTGTGAAAATACAAAACGGTGCAGGCGTTGAAATAAGCGGTCATTAACCGCAATTCGGCAGACAGCGTATCGCGGGCGGCGGGGCTGATGGCGGCGTTTAACGCCGGGTCGCTTTGTAGGCGGCGGGCGGCCGACGCTAACTGCCCCGACAGACAACTGAACCTAAGCGCTTCGACCAGCCCTAAACTCAGCAAAATGGCGGCGGTATTGTCTTGAACATACGCGTAGGCAAAGCTTTCAGCGACCGGCAGGAATGCGAATTCGGTATTGTCGGACATAAAGGCGTGGTCACCGAGGATGTTTTTCACCGCCGCGCGGCGTTCCGACAAAAAAGCCGCCGAAAGCGCGGACACTTCCGCTAAGCTGACCGCCGTTTTAGCTAATTTAGCGCAGATCAGTTGGTTGGCGGTCGCGCCGAACCAGCCTTCCGCCGGGCTTAAACGGGCGGCATCCCGCAAAATGGCCGCTAAATTGCCATCGCTTATCGCCTGCATGGCGGCAGTTAAGGATAGGCGGCTTACGCTTCGCCGGAACCGACCGTCGGAACGGCAGGGGAAGATAGCGACGCATTGCGCAACTTGGCATCCAAAGCGGGCAGGTCGTTAAGGTCGTCCTGGATCACCGGGGTTTCCCCCGCCACGCAGGCAATGCTGGGATAGGCTTTCAGCAAATCATATACCATCGCCCCTAACACCCCTTCAGTGATATGTAAGGCGAAAACCAAAATCGCCGTGATCACTTTTTCATTGGACACAGCCCCTAAGGCCTCGTCGACCACCAATTCCGTTAACGACAACGGGCTTTCCCCGGTGGTGGCGTGCCTAAGGTGTGCCATTACCGCATCTGCTTCGCTGTCATCCGACACCACAAAAATAAGTTCAAGAGTTTGTCCGCTGATGTTCATAATAAGTGCGCCCGTGGTCGGTAGGGTGAAAGGGTGTGTTGCCGTACGGTAGCGTCCGGCCATCAAACGAGTGAAGGCTTCGCGCCATACAAACCGTCTGTTTACAATTTTACTTTAAAACGCTTAAATTGAAAGCGTGAAAAAACGCGGGTTAAAAAAATGTGCTTAAGGGCTCGCCCCGAACCCGCCAACCCGCCGCCGCCCGTGTGGCGGCGGCCCCCGCATCCGCCGTGTTGACAAGACCGGTTTAATGCCGGTGACACGTTTAGTTTAACGGACGCGGGCGGCACGGCGCCCAAAGCCCGACGGCTTCATGTTAAGATTATGTGCATTATCTATGCCTGGATGGCAAACACACCATTTTTAACACTGTAAAAATGAAAAAATTATTTATTAAACTGCCTTCCCATTATCAATCAAACCAGCAAATTTGATTGACGAAATGTCTGGCGGCATCAACATGCCGCTGATAACCTAACCTTTTCTATCGGCTATTTGGAAAAGGCAATGACCACCAACCCTGACGTAACTCCTGATCCCGTGCGCGAGCGTTTGCTCAAAGCGGCCCTCGACAGCTTCCTTTCCGATGACTACCACAAGGTTACGACCCGTCTGATTGCCGAAAAAGCCGATGCCAACGTATCGATGATCCGTTACTATTTTGGCAATAAGGAAGGTTTGTATGAAGAGATGATCCGCAACACGCTAAATCCCTTGCTTAAGGTGTTGGACGGGCAGATGCTGGACACTGTTGATGGGTTTAAGGACTTTTTCTTGCTGTATTACCGGACGATGGCGGAACAGCCCGAATTTCCCAAGCTCATCTTGAAGGTTTTGGCGCTTAACCAAGGGCCAGGCCGCCATTTTATCCACCAATTATTGGAGCGGGGGCGGACGCGCGGCACCAAAAAAGTGACGCAATGGCAGGCAGACGGCCAAGCCTGGCCGGATTTGGACCCTGATATGGTTCGGATGGCATTTGTCAGTCTGGCGATGATGCCGATACTGCTGAAAGATTTTTTTGAGGCGCAGGGCAAAGTCATGGACAGTGCGTTTTTTGGCCAATTGGCCACGTTCAACGGCCAGTTATTGGCATCTGGCTTGGTAGTCAGAGCAGAATAGGAAGGGTTTGTCATGCCATTACAGAAAAATCCGGGCGCGGTCCGCCGTTTTGCCAAGCTGATGCAGTTTGCCGCTTGGTTGCAGTCCATCCCCAATAAACTCACCCCGCCACCGTTCCGGCTGATACAAATCGGGTCGGCGTTTTGGCAGTCCCGGGCGCTGCATGTCGCTGTCCGCTTAGATATAGCGTCCGTTCTGGCGGATAAAACCCTCACCGCCGCAGCCATAGCGGCACACATCGGCGCATCGGCGGATGCCGTCCACCGTTTGTTACGGATGCTTTCAGCAATGGGTATCTTTACAGAACAGCCTCCGGGTTCGTTCAGGAACAACCGGCTTTCCGCTTACTTGCGCGAAGATAACCCCCAAAACGTCCGCGCGATGATCTTGATGCACAACTCGCCAGAAATGAGCGTGCCCTGGTATGAGCAATTGGAACAGGGCATGCGTAATAATGAGGTGCCGTTTCAGCTCGCCCACGGTGACACGCTGTATGGCTATATGGATAGCCACGCCGAATTCGACCGGCTGTTTACCCGTGCCATGGCCAGTGTGGAGGCATTGACGGGCGACAGCTTTGCCACGGATTTCGATTGGTGCCAATTTGACCGGGTCATTGATGTGGGCGGTTCGCAGGGCAACAAATCCGTAGCCTTATTGAAGCGGCATCCGCATTTGTCGGCATTGGTGTTTGACCGTAGCCAGGTGATCCAAGCGGCGGCAAACCACTGGGCGGAGCAAGCCCCGCCCAGCTTGCTTGCCCGCTTGGCTTTTCAGGCCGGGGACTTGCTGGAATCGGTCCCAAGCGCAAACAATGACCGGGACATCTATTTGTTAAGTGCCGTCCTGCACGGCATGGATGACGGGGCTTGTGTCAAGGCGTTGGGCAATCTGGCTTCCGCCTGTGCAGGCACTGGCGCCCGTATTGCGCTGTTGGAATGGGTGGTTGCAAAAAACCAAGCCGACTTTGCCAGCGCCGCTTTTGATATGCAGATGTTTATGGCGACACGGGGCAGGGAAAGGACGCTGGCACAGTGGCGGCACCTTTTTGGGCAATCTGGCTTGGCGCTAGAAGAAGTGGTGGGGCTGCAATCCATCGGCAAGCTCCTGGTATTGAAACCGCAAGGCTGATCCCGCCATAGGCCTAGCAAGATGATTAAGCCGTTTACATTAGCCTACATCCACAAGCCATTTGTTATATCGGTTATGAAGGTTGTCATGCTCATTAACGGCTTACTGCACATTTCAGGAACGGGGAACGGCATCAGCACGAAATGGGCGGCATCAATGAAAAACTCCGCCCTTTGTCCGGTGCGGGCCTAAATGCCCACGGGTTGGTTTTTCGCATAATCGTGGCTTTTGTTATAAAGGGCGGCAATTAAATTGGCCTGATACACCATGCCCACCAGACGATTTTCGTCATTTACAATCGGAACTTGCCGATAACCTTGATCTGCCATCAAAGGGATCAGTTCGGCGATATGGCTGTTTTCCGGCATGACACTAACAGGGCTAGCCATGATATGGCCGACCGCTTCCGGTTTTTCGGTGGTGACATCCGGCGTACGGCGGACAAAAGCCTTGAATTTTTCCGTAAACGTTTCATTGGCTTCCACGTCAACGAATTTAAAAAAATCATTCCAAGTGATAATGCCAATGACACGGTGGGCACGGTCAATAACAGGCAAGGCGTTAAGCTTGCCGTCGTGCATGGTTTTCCAGGCTTCTTGGACTTCTGTCCCATATTCAACCGTCAGAATAGGTTTAACCATAATATCCGCACAGCTGATGTTGCCTTGGTAACGTTTGAAGCTTTGCATCTGGGCATCGGTAAGCAGTTTGCTCAAATCCCCCGCCGAAACATCCATAAACCTATCCATATTCTCCAACGCCAATTCCACATCCTGTGCAGAAATGCCGGTGCGTTGGGAAGGCTGGATAAGGGTGCTGTGTCCGCGCTTGTTCTTGTCAGCTAAAGGGATGGCTGTAGGGTATCCGTAACGCAATATCCAGCGGTTGATGGCAACCGCCATAAACAACATGACCGCCACATTAACGCCCACGGGCATCAAGACAAAACTGTAATCCAGCAAATGGTCAGGGGTGCTGCTAATGACAGGTGTCAGTGCCGTGGCCGCGCCCGGAGGATGCAGGCAACGCAGCAACAGCATGGCAAGGATGCTGGCTCCGACCGCACAGCCCGATGCCAAGACGGTATCGGCAATCATTTGGGCACAAGCGACGCCAATGGCTGCCGAAACCAGTTGCCCGCCAACCAATGGCCACGGTGCCGCAAGCGGGCTGCTAGGCAAAATAAACAGGATGACGACGGAAGCGCCCATCGAGGCGACTATAATCGGGTAAGCGGAACCAACCCCAACTTTTTGGGTGACCCATGCGATCACTAAAATAGCAATGAAACTGGCAAGCACAGAAAGCAATTTGCCTTTGATGCTTAAATTGACCGGATCAACGGTGATGAACTGAAAAAATGGCTTAATATCCATCTTAGAGAAACCTGTTGTTCAGAGTGGGAAAATCCAAAAGGCATCTATTCATAAAGCGTTTTGCCCGTAGTTGCGCCCTTATGGTTTTGGGTATTGGCCATCATGGCATTTTCAGGGTTATAGCCAAATGGGTTCAGCTACGCGAAAAATGATAACAAACAAAAATAACTTATACAATATATTTATGTTATATGGTTTATTACTGTTTAATGTACGATTTTTTTGTTATTCTTTATCCATTTAGCGGATGGGCATAAAGCACTTATATGGTTGACAAGATCAAATCCCGACAACATGAAATCCTTACCTTATTGCTGGAAAACAAGGCAGGGCTGAGCATTGACGAAATCGCCACGGCCTTAGACATCTCCAGGAACGCCGTACAGCAACATTTCGCCACGCTACAAAAAAACGGTTACATACAAACCGGCGGGATCCATAAAACCTCAGGCCGTCCAGTCCGTAGCTTTATTTTGACCGAAGCGGGCATCAACAGCTTTCCCAAGCAATACGCTTGGTTTTCCGAATTGCTTCTTCGCAACCTCAAAGACGAAATGGGTTCCGAAGCTTTACAGCGTTATCTGCATAAGTTGGCGGTCCATTTGTCGCAAAGCCTGTTGCCCCAGTTTGTCGGCAAACAACCGGACGAAAAACTGGAGGGTTTGCTAAAAATAATGGCGCAACTGGGTTTCCAGGCAAAAGCCATCAAAAATCTAGATAACAATGAACGGACTATTGAAGCCTGCAATTGCGTCTATCATGACCTGGCACAAAAACATGAAGAAGTTTGTGAATTTGACCGGACGTTGATTTCGTCTTTACTGGAAAGTGAGATAGAACAGGTCGAGTGCATGGCCAAAGGCGGTGTTGTTTGTAGCTTTAAAATCACCAACAAAGGAGAAAAACCATGATCGAAGAATCTTTATAAACCTTAACCATGCCGAAAACAGTAACTTCTATTTGACAAGCAATCACGCGAAACAAGGAGTTTTGCATGGGATTCCGGGTGGCAAAAAACGGGTATTGGCCGTATCATGCCGCGTTTTAAAAACACTCCCCCATCCGTTTTGAAACATGTTAAAAGTAAGTTATGACAAATGGGGCCAGTTACCCGAATTTTTAAGGGATCTGGCAGTCAACGGCGACCACCCGCGCACCCGTGAGCGTTTTTTTGCCTTGTTCGAGATCTGCGGCGGCAAGAGCGCGAGCCAAGTCGGGCGCGAAACCGGAAGGAACCACCAGACCGTGATGGATTGGGTGCGGCGATATAACAAAAAGGGGCATGAAAGCCTGTTTTATCGGCATACGGGCGGAAACCTCCCCCTTTTTGCCGGAAAATCACCGACGGATTAGCAGGTCTGATTCACCAAAGCCTCCAATCGGCGGCGGAGCCGCCGCAAGCCCAAACCGAAGCCGCTTTCATGCCCCGCTGGACGTTAAAACGGCTGGTGGAGTGGGTCAAAAAAAACCCACAGTGTCAGCTGTTGCCGTGAGAGTGTCAGGAAAGCCCTGAAAGATATGGGTTTTTCTTGGAAGAAATGGCGCAAACTCCTGAACAAGGCCGACCCGGAACGGCGGGAGGCCTTCATCGCCCCGCTCCAAGAACGGCTGGCGGCGGCCACCGCAGGCAAGACCCAGATCGTCTATTTGGACGAGGCCCATATCCATCTGGACACCGACGAAGGCTACGGTTGGACGGTCAAAGGCGAACGCGCTTGGGTCAGTTCCAGTTCGCCGGGGCTGGCGAAAGTGTCGTTTTTCGGGGTGTATCTCTACAACCGCGCCCAAGTGCGGCTCTTCCCCGCCACCAAAGCCAACGGGGACGCGACAGTGGAAGTCCTCCGGCAGATCAGGGCGTGCTTTGCCGCCACCGACCACATCACCCTCATTTGGGACAACACCCCCTACCACCGCAGCCGCCAAGTCAAACAGGCGGCGCAGGAACTGGGCATCACCCTGATGCCGTCGCCGCCCTACAGCCCCGACTTCATGCCCGTCGAACATGTGTGGCAATGGTTCCGCGAGGACGTCACCTACCACGCCTGTTACGACGACGAAAGCAAACTGATCGCCCAGGCCGAGGCTTTTGAGGAAGCCATCAACGCAAACCCCCTTGAGCTGGCCGACCGCCTTTGGACTAAAACGTCCATAGACCCGGAGGAGGAGAAACTGCGATGTTCGGGTAAGCGTAGGTAGTTTGCCAAACGAAAGTTACAGGTTTCAATATAGTTAAGGTTTATGCGGGATTTGCTGATATTGCATAATACATTAAACAAATTAGACAAAATGCAATACGGATGATCTTATGTTTATCTCACCGACAATTATTCAACATGGCATAATTGCCTTAGAGAATGAGATTATGCGTCTTGAAAGGGTACATGAAAACTGTGGTGACGAATGGCCTCCCGATTTTGATCCTAACGACAGATGGATTTATGATCAGCTATTACAAGAATTCCGTAAATATAAGGCGAGCGGATACGAAGAGCAATCTTTGAATGGTAAGCCTTTTCGTTTTTTTGTTGCGCTCATTCCAAGCTATATAAACAGCAATATGGATAAGTTATCACAAGCAAGCTATTTGGAATTGCATCACCTGTATTCGGAAACTTATAGCCCATAATAAAACTCAGCTTCCTTATGGAATTAATATGCTTGCTTTTTGTATTAAATTTTATTATGAAAACATTGGCTTAGATTAAGATGATAAAACCTGCCGAAGCCTTTAAAAACTGGGCGGGCGGCG
>NZ_PGFZ01000009.1:18920-22335 GCF_002923755.1 Methylovulum psychrotolerans | reverse complement strand
GATTTCGTCTTTACTGGAAAGTGAGATAGAACAGGTCGAGTGCATGGCCAAAGGCGGTGTTGTTTGTAGCTTTAAAATCACCAACAAAGGAGAAAAACCATGATTGAAGAATCTTTATATGAACGCTTAGGTGGCTACGATGCCATTAACGTCGTTGTTAATGATTTGTTGCCGCGCTTGCTCGCGGATACCCAATTAGGCCGATTTTGGCAAAACCGCGGGCTTGACGGCATGGCCAGGGAAAAGCAGTTACTGATTGACTTCCTTTGCTCAAGCTCTGGCGGGCCGCTTTATTATACTGGCCGGAATATGGCGGTGACGCACAAGGGCATGGGCATTACTGAAAGTGATTGGGCTATTTTTAGGCAACATTTACAAGCGTCCTTAAAAGAATTTGAACTGCCCGAACAAGAGTCTGCCGAGGTGCTGGCGTTCATCGACAGCACTAAAACCGAGATTGTCGGATGATGTTGGTTACCGCCGTTTGCCAGCATTGGCAAATGGCATCCTAGCCGCTTATTGCAATTGGCCCGCCATGATTGAACCTGTCGCGTTAAAAGATTTTTTTATCACGTTTTTCGTATCGGCCTTGATGATCATGGCGGGTGCGGCTTATGCCCTGCTGTTCGCCTGGTCTAAAGCCAACCCGAATAACCGCATCAAACTGGCGGCTTACAGCGCTTACCTCATTTTGGCGGCATCCGTCGCCGAACTGACCTACACCGCCCATTTTTCAGGTTACTGGCTGGTCATTTCGGCAGCAATGCTGGTCGGCTATTTTTTTGCGCCAATAGGCATCTGGCACCTATGCGTTAAAACCCACACCGGCCAGGATTCAACAACAACAGCAGAGGAGGATAAGCTATGAACGAAACACCCTTATGGGCTTCGGAGTCATTCTGGAAAAAAACGGCAATCTGGGTAACCGCCGGATCATTTATTGTTTTAATCGTTTTAACCTTTGATTCACTGAGCCAAACCAACGCGGGCGGCAAGCGTGTCCCCGCCTATTCCGTCATTAACAAACAAATCGACTACCAGTATCAAGCAGACCTGCATAAATCCATGCCCGTCATCGGTGACACCGAGTTGTTATTCGGCAAGGAGTTTACCGAAGCGGAAGCCGAACAATTGGTCATGCTCGGCAAAAAAACCACGCAAGCCAAAAACTGCATGAATTGCCATACGTTGCTGGGCAACGGCGCCTATTACGCTCCGGATCTGACCAAAGCGTGGCTCGATAAAGGCTGGATCTCCAAAGACCTGCGCGAAGAGTTGATGGTGAAGTTTTTGATGAACCCGGAAAAAAACGCCCGCACTTTCGGCAGCAACCGCAAAATGCCTAACCTGAACATCACCGAAGCGGAAGCGAAAGGCGTAGTGGCGTTCCTAAAGTGGATGTCCAGCATTGACACCAACGGCTTTCCTTATAACTTTAAGACCATTAATGCGGAGGAATGAGCATGGAAACGACGAACACAACAAGCATCATGCACAAGGCAAGCGCTTTATTGGAGCAAACAGGTAACCGCCTCAATGCCTTCAAAGCTTGGGTGGCATTGGACAGCACCCATCTGAGCGATGGGCAAAAACTGGCGGTCAAGTATTTCACCGTCGCCGTCATCCTATTTTTTGCCCAGCTTTTGTTTGGCATGTTGGCAGCGACACAGTTTATCTTCCCTAATTTTCTGTATGGTTTTCTGGATTTCAGCGTCAACCGCATGGTGCATATCAACGCGATGATAATATGGATGCTGTATGGCTTTATCGGTTGTGTCTACTGGCTGCTGGAAGATGAAAGCGGCACTGAAATTGTTGGCCTGAAACTCGGCAATATCGCGTTTTGGCTGTTGACGGGTGCGGTGACGCTGGTAGTGCTAGTTTATCTGTTAGTGCAAATTGGCCCCGGAAAAGATTCCAGCCTGTGGTTCATCAACGAAGGCCGCGAATACATCGAAGCGCCGCGCTGGGCGGACATCGGCATTGTCATCGTGATCCTGACATTTTTCTATAACGTCGTCGCCACGTTCAGCAAAGGCCAATGGTCCGGCATTGCCGGGGTGCTGACGCTGGACTTGGTCGCCCTGGCCGGCCTTTATGTCGCCGGCATGTTTTATATGACCAATATCACCCAAGACCAATACTGGTGGTGGTGGGTGATCCATTTATGGGTGGAAGCGACCTGGGAAGTGCTGGTCGGTGTCATCATGGCGTGGTCATTGATGAAACTGCTGGGGGTCAAACGCAAAATCGTACAAACTTGGCTGTATATCGAAGTCGCGCTAATGTTTGGCTCGGGTATTTTAGGGCTGGGGCATCATTATTTCTGGATAGGCACCCCAGAATATTGGCTGACCATCGGTGGCTTTTTCTCCGCGCTGGAGCCTATCCCCTTGGTCGCGATGGTCGTCCATGCCGTTTACGATGCCGGAACCCACGCATTTAAAAGCGGTAATCACCCGGCTTTAGCATGGATCATCGCCCAAGCTTTTGGCAATTTTTTCGGCGCCGGTGTCTGGGGGTTTATGCACACCTTACCGCAAATTAACTTATACACCCACGGCACACAATGGTCGGCCTCACATGGCCATCTGGCGTTTTTCGGAGCTTACGCCACTATCAATATCGCGTTCTTTTATCTGGCGATCCAGCATTGGCGCGGCAAGGTTTGGATGGGCGCAGGCATTAAAAACGGCTGGCGGTGGAAATGGGCGCTGGGATTGCTCAACGGAGGCGTACTCGGCATGACGGTTGCGTTATTGATCGCCGGTTATGAGCAGTCTTTTATTGAGCGGGCGGTTGAAGGCTCGACTTGGAGCGGTTATTTTACCGCACAAAACCACCCCTCATTTCAGGCCGCGATGGTCTGGCGGTGGTTTTTTGGCGCGGTCACTTTTGCCGGTTTGGTTTTATTGATTTGGGATTTATTAACCATAGGCAAAACCGAAGAACGCAAAGCGGCGCAAGTTTCTGAAAGCTGATGGCGTTATCTATACCTGTAGGGTAGTAAAGCTATTTTTTACACTGTTAAGATGAATGCCACAAGGTTACGGCCCGTCTGATTGCCGAAAAAGCCGCCGCCAACCTATCGATGATCCGTGGGGTCTAAGGCAGCTGAATAGTCGCCGTGCTTGGACAAAACAGCCGCGCCCGTTGGTCACAAGGGTGTTCTTCTTGATGAGGATGGCAAGGGGAGTCGCTATTTTTGCGAAAGATTGCTTCGGCATCCTTGCCGGTCAATCAGCAAAAATCACGCGACCGCTTATGCCTTCGGCTGCCCCAGCCGTCCTGGTCACTCGCTCGCCACCCAACAAGGGGTGGCTCACATGCTCTCCAATGACTCGACGCGATTTCGTATAGCCTGCATTTTCACTTCCGCTTCGCTTCGTGAAAACTCAGGCACTATCGCTTCTGG
>NZ_PGFZ01000009.1:4982-18763 GCF_002923755.1 Methylovulum psychrotolerans | reverse complement strand
GCGATTTCGTATAGCCTGCATTTTCACTTCCGCTTCGCTTCGTGAAAACTCAGGCACTATCGCTTCTGGGGACTACTCGACTCCTGTCTCGCAGCGAAAGCCGATGCCTTCGCTTTGCAGCCAGCCGAACCATTTTTCGCCGACAAATTCACGGTCGGCCAAAAACTTAATAATCCGCGCCTTGCCGAATTCGCGGACAAACCGTTTCACCAGGGCGATACGCTCGCGGGTGTTGGAGTTGCCCTGTTTGTTCAGCAACATCCAGTAAACGGGTATCGCAACGCCCTTATAAACCACCGACAACATAAGGATGTTGATGTCCCTTTTACCCTTTATCTTTGGGTACACTGCCAATTGGTGCGGTTGAATGTCAGGTAATAATCGGTTTCAAGAAACCCGAACAGCTTCATGACAAACCACAGCGACGCTGCCGTGATGTGGCTACACTAAACCGGACACACAATTTAAAATATCCTGAAAAGAGTGTGATCCTACTATGAGCCAAGAAAAAGCCAAAACCTATAGCGCCGAATTTAGAGAGTCAGCCGTCAAGCTGGCCAATGAAAGCGATAAACCTATTGCACAAACCGCCAGAGATTTAGGTGTTAATGAAAATACCCTGCATACCTGGATCAATAAATATAGTCGGCCGTTGGCGCAGGACAAGACGGTGCGGACGGATGATCATTTATACGAAGAACTCAAGCGCCTCAAGAAAGAAAACGCCCGATTGATAGAGGAGCGTGATTTATTAAAAAAGGCGGCAGCGTACTTTGCCAAGGAGCAACGGTAAAGTACGCCTGGATCAAGCAACATACCACGGAATTTCCTGTCGATTCGATGTGTCGTTTTATACCCTCTGGGGCACAAGTGCAGGTTTCGCGGAGCGCCTATTACGCCTGGCTACAACGCCCCAAACAGCGACAGAAAAGGAGGATAGCGAACTGGCAACGATTATCCATAGCCTCTTTAAGAAGAGCCGGGCAACTTACGGTACCCGGCGTATCAAGAAGGCGTTATTCGATCAACAGCGCACCGTCAGCCGTCGCCGAATAAGCCGATTGATGGATCAGGAGAATTTAGCGTGTAAAACCAAGCGTAAGTTTAAAGCAACCACTGATTCTAAACATGATAAGCCCATTTCACCGAACCTTCTGGATCGTAAATTTAAGGTGGGCCAACCCGATCAAGTCTATGTTGGCGATATTACCTATATTCATACCCAAGAAGGCTGGTTGTATTTGGCTGTCGTGATTGATCTGTATTCACGGCAAGTGGTCGGTTGGTCAATGGCGGAACATATGCGCACCAAGCTCGTCAACGATGCCCTGTTAATGGCTATTTGGAAGCGTAAACCTGACAAAGGTTTGTTATGGCATACGGATCGGGGTAGCCAATATGCTTCGGAAAGCCACCGTGCGCTGTTAAGGCAACACAGTATCCGCCAGAGTATGAGCCGTAAAGGCAATTGCTGGGAAGGTCTGCCCCTTGGGTATAACGCCGTATCAGAAAGCTTCTTCCATGCGCTCAAAACCGAACTGATACACCATGAGACTTATCAAACCCGTTCTACGGCAAAACAGGCTGTGTTTGAATATATTGAGGTCTTTTACAACAGAGAGCGGCGGCATTCAGCCAATGGCTATTTGTCGCCTGTAGACTACGAATTGCAGCAAATGGCTGCTTAACCATGTGTCCGGAAAAGTGTTGACACATCACCCCAGTGCGGAGAGACAAATTATTCCATTAGCTGGAAAAAGTCTTTAGGAGCCCCGCAGATTGGGCAAGACCAATCATCTGGAATCTCGCTCCAAGGGGTTCCTGGAGCAATCCCCCTATCAGGATCACCTTTTGCTTCGTCATAGATATGTTCGCATTCCCGGCATTGATATTTTTTAAAATCGGACATGACATGTCTCCTAGGTTTGGTGTTAATGGATAAAGCATAAAGGTTTATCTGTGCTTCAATATCCTGAAAACTCTTCAGTACGGATGTGGTCATCACTCACGCCAGCTTCGCTTAATATCTTGCGCATGACCGCCACCATTGCAGACGGGCCGTCGATGTAATAAATGGGAACCGTCAGATCATCAATATATTTCAGCAACATGCCTTTATTGATAAATCCGGTTTCGCCTTGCCATTCTTGTTTGGAATTCGCCATGTCCGCCATAGTCCCCACAAACGTATAATGTGGATTGGTTGTGTGGCCGACCTGTAAATCTTCCAAAAACGCCGTATCTTCTGGTCGTCGATTGGCATAAAACACCAAAATCTGCTGCGGCAGCTGATCGTATACGGCTTGCATGATCATGCTCCTGACCGGCGTAATCCCAATGCCTCCGGTCAGGAAAACTGTCGGGGAATCCGGCTTGTCATGCAATGTGAATGTACCGAATGGGGCTTTTATGGCGATTTCCGTACCGATCTCCATCTTTTTTAACACCCGTTTGAATGCCGTGTCACGCATCCGTGCCGCAAAAATCAACTCATCTTCATAAGGTGCGCTGGCAAAAGAAAATGCCCGTGTGTTTCCTTCGGCATCAGTTTCGGCTGGGTTGATTAGCGTGCAACTGGCGAACTGTCCGGCTTTATAAATCAAGCCTTCTGGTTTTTCAAAATGAAACGCCATGGTGCCTTCGGCGATTTCCCGTTTAGATTTCAGTTTGACTAAATATTGGCTCATAACGTCTCCCCTGTTAATTTTTATAGCTTTGGTTATAAAATGCGGCGATTAGCTTGGCTTGATAGACCATGCCAATCAGCCTATTTTCATCATTGACAATCGGAATTTGCCGATGAACTTGGTTTGACATCAACGGGATCAAGTCGGCGATATGGCGGCTGGCTGACATGGCTAGGGCAGGGCGGCTTATAATATGACCGACAGATTCAGGTTTTCCCGTATGAATATCTGGCATACGCCGGATAAAGGCTTTGAATTTGTCAGAAAAATGCTCCGGTTTTTCTGTATCGATAAATTTAAAAAAGTCGTTCCATGTGATAATGCCAATGACACGACGGGCACGGTCAATAACCGGAATCAGTGCCGTTGCCGCACCAGGGGGATATAGGCAACGCAATAACAACATGGCAAGAATACTGCCGCCAACCGCACACCCGGAAGCCCAAACGCTATTGTCTATCGCTTGGGCACATACGCCCCCAATCAGCGCCGACACCAATTGTCCCCCCACTAAAGGCCAAGGCTGTGCTAACGGGCTGCTTGGCAAGATGAATAAGATCACGGCGGAAGCCCCCATAGAAACCGCCATCGCTGGATAAGCAAAAGCTTCAACCAATTGTTGGGAAACCCAAGCAATTACAAAAATGGCAATTGAACCCGAAAGCACAGAAAGAAATTTCGCCTTAAGGCTTAAATTCACCGCATCGACTCGAATGAACTGAAAAATATCATTAATGCGCATGGTTATCACCAGTTAGTTGGGTGAAATTACAAAAGCATCCGCGTAAATATCTTTACTTGCCGCCCCTTTTAGAAAGGCCATTCTTTTCATTTGATTGACCATATCCGGGTGACCGCAAAAAAACACCCGCCAGCCTTTCAAATCAGCAAATGCAGCCAAGGCTACTTCATGGGTTCGACCTTGGGTAAAACCATCCGGTACCAATTCCCCTGACAAACAAGGGATGTAATGAAAATTAGGATGTTGTCGGGCTAATTGGCGTAATTCCTCAATCCGATACAAATCTTCCACCTCCCGGCTGCCATGAAACAAATAAATTGGCCCGCTATGTCCGTGGCTTAGTGCGTCAGTCAAAATTCCCGCCAATGGTGCGAGCCCCGTTCCCGTACCGACCAGCAAAAGCCCTTGTTCATGGCGTTCGGGCAGATAAAAACAATGTCCACGTGGCTCCGATACGGCAATGCTGTCACCTGCCTTTATCTCATCATGCAACCAATTACTGAATTTGCCATTGGGTAAACGGCGGATATGAAATTCTAAAGTGTTCGATGCTTGCGGAATATTGGCTATCGAATAGCTACGGGTTAAACCATCAGGCCGTTGCAGATTCACAAATTGTCCGGCGTTAAATTCAAGTGCATCTTTGAAAGCAATGACCAACAACAAGGTGTTTCTATTGAGCATTTCGTTAACGACCACTGTACCGTCGGTGTAAAACTCCGATTGGTCGGGTAACCTGATTGTCATATCCTGTTCTGGATAGCATTGGCAAGCCAGAAAATGCTTGCGTTTTTTTAAGGTATCTTTCAATCCGGCTTGGGCTATGGCAGGCGGGGCAATATCAATGCTACGCACCATGCAGCTATGGCAAGTGCCTTTTTTACACGCATAAGGGATTGCGACATTTTCCCGCAATAACGTGTCCAACACCGTTTCTTCTGGCTGACAAGCGTAAACCTTGTCTTCAATCGTGATTTTGTACATAACCTGAGTCTAAAAACTAACGCCACAATAAAAACTTAGCTGATTGGCGTTGGGTGAAGGTGATTATTTGCCTAAAACATCGTTGCGGGTCGATTCACAGATCGTCACCACTTCAGCGATCAGTTCTTGCGGTACGCTTAATTCGCTCAGTGTCGACCCCAAATTTTCAACCACCGCATCAAAGTGGCTGTCGTTCAAACCCATTTTAACGAGATGGGCATGTCCCTTGCGCATATCTTCCCCGCTATAACTATGCGGGCCGCCAAACGCCATCGTTAAAAAGGCTTTTTGTTTGGCAGCTTGTTTTTCCATATCGACATTCTCAAAGAAATGATTAATGCGCGGATCCAACAACACCTTCCGGTAAAAAATATCAACGGCGGCATTGACGGCAGGTTCGCCACCAATTCTTTCGTAAAGTGTTTTATTCATGATGCTTCCTCGTTTTAGATGTTAATGGACAGAATGCCCTTAGATGTCATCGCTCAATTCAAAGTATAGGAAGCGACGGGGAAAATCATAGCAAACAAAAATAACTTATACAATATAAATATGTTATAAACATTATTAATGTTTGATAGGGTTCAGGTCTGGCAAGTAAGTAGGGCGGCAGGAACCGCAAGGTATGCAAGCAGCCCGACCACTATCTTAGAAATTGCCAAAATCAATTTAATCTGATTTACCGAAAGGCAGTAATTCGTCGATGCAGCTGTTCGGCCAAGTGGGCAGTTTTTCCAAAGTGTCTTGCAGCCATGCCGCCGGGTTTAGACCATTAAGGCTGGCTGTGCCCAGTAAGGTTTGGATCGCGTCGGCACGTTGTCCGGCACGTTCGGAGCCGGCAAACAGCCAATTTTTCTTGTTATGCAAAGCTTTGCATAATAAGAATTATGCTCAGTCCGTTATTATGCTGAGTAAGTATCGGAAGTCGTCAGCACGCCTGGCTTTCCACGCTGCTGACTTTACATAATGTTAAAGACCCTCCAGGAACTTTAGAAGGTCATCCGATGGGTGATAGCGCATCTGCCCAATTTCTGGCGGTAATGCTGCTGAGCGGATTATCGACAAGCGAGTCCAGGTGAGTAAGATCCGCCAGATGGGTTTCAGTAAACATGGTTTTATTCCTATAGCAATTAAAGAAGCTACAGGAAACCACAAATTATTATGCTGAGTTAAAATAAGTCATGTGGTGCTGTAAATCGCGCCGTTATGCGGCTTCGCAGTTGACTACAGGCGAACTATGCATAATAACGGACTGAGCATAATGGGCCGGATGCAGTTTTCCACGGGGTTGTTGTCAATCGGCAGATGTCCGGTTTCCGCATAACGGCGGGCCACCGTTTTAAGATGTCCGTTAACAAATATAGCGATAATAAATTCACCCGATAGGGGTAGGGAAAGCTGTTAACTTCCCCTCCCTCCGAACCGTGCAGTTCAAGACAAAGACAGCCGCAAACACAGCATTATTGATGTGTTGCTTTTTATAACGGCAGACGTTCGCATTCGACATTAGGCTATAAAACGCCTTTGGAATTTGAACGGGGATTTTATAGCAGGGTTGCCTAAGAAAGTGTCCGGTTTTTGTTGACCATTACAACCTTCGTTTCCATAAAGGCCCCGACTTCCGTCCTGCACCTACCCATGCCAAAACGCTTTTTCTGCCATTATCTGAGCTACAATAACGCAATTATTAAACGTAGCCGCTACAATCGCATGGATTAATTCGCTTACCAGCGAACTGGCTACCGTTTTCTTATGAAGTGCCGCCGTATTTTGGCTAGGTGTCAGACTCTAGCGGCAGGAAGCCTTGGCCTTTAGGGCGTAAAGGATGTCAATTAACCATTATAGGCAAGTAGGCAAGCAAATGGATTTTAATACCTTATATTTAAATAAGGGTGTGTTTTACCGCTACATCAGCACGCTATTGATTTTTTGCGTTGCCTTAGCATTGCGTTTTATCCTGCTTCCGGTTGAAGCAGGCCTCGCTTTTTTGACTTTTTATCCCGCAGTCGTCGTTTGTTTCTATTTATGCGGGACGAGAGCGGGCATCCTGATGACCGTCCTTGGCGCGATACTGGGCAATTACCTGTTCATCCCGCCTTTTTGGGCGTTCAGTTACACTGCCGCTGGCTTGATTGGTGCAACGGTTTTTATCCTTTCGGGTGTTTTGATCGGGTTTGTCGTCCATCGGATGCGCTACTACGCCGAACAGTTTAATGCCACGCTAACCGAATTGCAGGCAACCCAGTTGCGCTATAGGGAGGTATTGGAAGAGCAAACAGAAACCATCTGCCGTTTTAAACACGATGGCACTATCCTTTATGTCAACGATGCCTATTGCCGATTGTTTGGCAAGCCCAGAGAATCCCTGATAGGGGAGAAATGGCACCCGGTCGCCTATGACGAAGACATTGCCTTAATCAACGAAAAATTAAACACCTTAACACCAGACAATCCGGTTGTTACCATCGAAAACCGGATTTATACCGCAGGTGGGGCGTTGCGCTGGGGGCAATTTATCAACCGCGCTTTCTTTGATGATGAAGGCTATTTGCTGGAAATGCAGTCAATTGGACGGGACATCACCGAACAGAAAGACCAGGAAAGACAATTGGCGCAACTGTTTTTTGCCTTAGATCATATCAAAGAAGCCGTTTATTTGTTTGATGAGCGCGGCCACTTCCTCTATACGAACAAAGAAGCGACGCTAATGCTCGGCTATAGCCTTGAGGAATTCCTCGCCGGCATGACGGTGCGGGATATTTGTCCCAATTGGACGGATGCTAAATGGGCTAAGCATTGGCAACATATTAGGGAACAAGGCAGAGGAGTAATAGAGGTTAACCATCTCACCAAACTGGGTGCTGAGTTCCCGGTTGAAATTAACGCCAATTTTTTCCAATATGCCGGACACGAGTTCAGCTTCGAATTGGTGCGGGATATTTCTGAGCGTAAACGCTTAGAAAAGGAACGGGAGCAATATTACCGGCTCTTTGAACTGTCAACAGACCCGCTGTGTATTGCCGACCCTTTAGGCTGCTTCAAAGTGGTCAACCCCAAATTCGTGCAACTGACCGGTTATGAAGAAAATGAGTTATTGGCAAAGCCATTTTTAGACTTTGTGTTACCTGAAGATCGCCAAACAACCTTGGCGGAAATGCAGCAGCAGATAATGCTCCGTCCTACCCTACAGTTTGAAAACCGCTATGTCTGCAAGGATGGCAGCATCCTCCTCCTGTCATGGTCGGCTTACTTTGACCATAGCGACGGTGTCACTTATGCCACAGCCCACGATATTACCGCCAGCAGACAGGCCGAGATAGCACTGCTGAAAAGTGAGCAGTTATTCCGCACCTTGGCGGAGTCTGTGCCACAAATTGTCTGGATGACTACACCCGACGGTTCGAACACTTATTTTAACCGGCGATGGATCGAATACACCGGCTTGACGCTGGAAGAAAGCTATGGGCAGGGCTGGATCAGGCCTTTTCATCCCGATGACCGGCAACGGGCTTGGGACGCTTGGAAAAACGCCACCGAAACCGATGGCAATTACTCAATTGAATGTCGGTTGCGCCGCGCAGATGGCACTTACCGCTGGTGGTTAATCAGAGGCAAGTCGGTGCATGATGCCGAAGGGCGTATTAGCCATTGGTTTGGTACCTGCACTGATATAGAAGACATCAAAAATACCGAGAATGCGTTGCTGGCGGCTGAAAAACGCCTCAATCTCGCTCTGGAATTCAGTGAGTTAGGCGTTTGGGACTTGGATTTGCTTCACGATACGGCATGGCGCACCTTGAAGCACGACCAGATTTTCGGCTATGAATCACTACAGCCGGAATGGGGTGAAGCCGTCGCCATGCAGCATGTCGTACCTGAAGACCGTGGAAAGTTTAGCCTAGCCTTTGCAGAGGCCGATCGTACCGGCAAACTCCTGCTCGAATGCCGGATCCTCCATAAAGACCAATCGATGCATTGGATTAATGCCCAAGGCCGGGTCATTTACGACGACAACGCCCGCCCGGTGCAAATGCTCGGCACGGTGGCCGACATCACGGAGCGCAAGAAAATGGAGCAGGAAATGGCCTTAGCCGCCACTATTTTTAATGCCCAAGAAGGCATGTTCATCACCGACAGCAACCGGCTGATCTTACGCGTAAACCAAGCCTTTACCCGTATCACCGGTTACACACAAGCGGAAGTCAAGGGGAAAAATCCGCATATTTTAAGTTCAGGCCGCCACGATGCCGATTTTTACGCACAGATGTGGGCAACACTTAAAAGCCATGATGTTTGGGAAAGTGAAATCTGGAACCGGCGTAAAAATGGCGAAATTTACCCCGAATATCTCATTATCACGGCGGTTAAAGACGCAACTGGCGAAATCAGCCATTATGTCGCCACGTTCAATGACATTACCCAAGCCAAAATAGCCGACCAAAAGCTGGCAGAGGCCTACAAGCAATTACAGCAATCGTTGGACATACAGATCCGGCAGGAAAAGCTCGCTGCGTTGGGGGTGCTGGTGGGTGGTTTGGCGCATGAAATCAATAACCCTATGATGGGCATCCTTAACTACATCCAATTTGCCTACGAAAAAACCGATGAAAGCCGCTCCCATGAAGTGCTTGGCAAAGCCTTAAGAGAGATCAATCGGGTTGTCAAACTCGTGCACAATATGTTGACTTTTGCCTGCTATCCTTCCGGTACGTTACATACCGATATTGCCAGCGCCTTAAATCATGTCATGGGCTTGATAGAAGGGGACTTAAAAAAGGCGGATATTAGCTTACACTTGGATGTGCCCCAGGCATTGCCCCAAGTCAACATCAGCTGCGACGCCTTGGAACAAATCCTGCTCAATTTATTGCTTAATGCGGTTTACGGCCTAAAAACGCTTACCAAGCCCCGCTCAATAACCATTACTGCCCGACAGCTTGCCAATGACACTGTGCAATTGCAGGTCTTGGATAATGGCACTGGGGTACCGGCTGAAATCCGCCAAAAGGTTTTTGACCCATTTTTTACCACCAAACCACCCGGCGAAGGCACCGGGCTGGGCCTGGCAATTTCACGGCAAATAGCAGAATCGGTAAAAGGCCAACTGGAACTGGCCGATTCGCCACAGGGTGCCTGTTTTAGTATCAATTTGCTGACGGCAAGCCCACAAAATAATCCAGAAAACCATAATAAAGAGTTCTAATTTACACTTTTGCCATGATAATATTAGCAGACATATTAGAAACCCGTAATGAGCCACCACTTTGTCATAAATGTGCCATAGCTAATATACTCGATCATCAAGTTTTTAACATTCGGATAAATAGCTCAGCTATCGGATATTAAAAAAGAACACAAACTTAACAACCACCTACTGAAAGTAGGTGGGTTAGCGCGGGACACAGAGGACTAAAGTCCACCCACGTTGTGTCCCGCGCCGTCGAATTGTTTTTTTGAACCTTAATGCTAAAGCTAACCGGCTAAAGCCGGTGGTTTTAACCTTAAGTATTGAAATAAATTTAAAACAACAAGTTGCAATGGAATCCGGCTCCCTCCCCATCCATAGGCATCTACACAAGTTTAATTATTTTAAAAACAATATGTTATATAGAGATTCTTGCAGATAGCGGCTAGATTTTTACTTCTTTGACCAGAGAAATCCGGCTTAAAACAGCAATTATCTATATGAAATAACGCAATTATTTACTTAACATAATGATTTTTAATACATAAACTTGTGTAGATACTTATGCTCCCCATCAGGGGAGGGAGCTGTTTTACCCGATAGGCTTGTGTTCTTAACCAATGTCCCACCCTATTTAGGGCGGGCTTTATGAAAAATTTGATGATCGAGTAATAGTGCCATAGCTAATGGCCCCTCAAAAAAATTAACCGTTAAGATTACAACATGGTAAAACATATTTTAGTTATTGATGACGAAGAGTCTGTCCGTGACGCTTACTGCCTGGCGCTGGAATCGGCCGGTTACAAGGTGGAGCAAGCCGCCGATGGCTTGGCTGGCCTAGAGGCGGCCAAGCGCAAACGTCCCGACATGGTCTTTCTTGACCTAAAGATGCCGGGGATTGACGGCGTGGAAACCCTCAAGCGCCTAAACGCCATCGATGACACCCTCCGCGTCCATATCGTCACGGCTTTTGTCAAAGAATACATGGAAGAACTGAGCAAAGCCCGCGCTGAAGGCTGTAGCTTTGAAATCGCCGCCAAACCGCTCGACTCCAATCTGATACGCCAGATAGCCGCCGCGACCGTGGGGACATCTAAAGACAATACGGTAAAGTTTGTGCTGACGCTTTATCTGGCCAACCACGAATCCGTGACCGATAAACTGATCACCAATATGCGCAGTGCCTTGCGTGAAACGCTGCCCGAAGGCTGTTGGGTGCTGAATGTCGTGGATGTCTTGGCGATGCCTGAAAAAGCCTTGGCTAATGATGTGTTCACAACCCCCACGCTAGTGCGTGAACTGCCGGAACCCGTGGTGAAATTATTGGGCAACATCGCCGCCATGCCCCAAGTCATGGCGATAGTGACCCGCCTTAACCACTATACCGCCACGCTGGTCGTATAATAGACAGCCCCCCCGTTATGATGCAAACCGCCCTCCCCATTAACGGTACTGATGCCGTTAATATTTTGACGACGGTCAGCGATGCCGTCATGGTAACAGATGCCGACGGCATTATTCTCTATGCAAACCCCGCCGCACACAGCCTTTTGGATCGGGAAGACTTGCTCGGAAAAAATGCCGGCTTGCCGGTTATGGCGACCCGCAAACCCATTGATGTGCATCTGGTGCGCCGAAGCGGGTTGGGGTGGGCACAACTGCGTGCACTGCCCATCCAATGGGCAGGCCAGACCGCCAGTGTCCTGACCCTGACCGATATCACCGAGTTAAAAACAGTTCAGCAACAAATCAGCGAATCGGAAGCCATCCTTTGGGTGATTCTCGATAACTTGCCCTTTTTAGTCTGGATGAAAGACACCGCAGGCCGTTATGTCCATGCCAACAAACAGTGGCTGCATAGTGCCGGACAGAGGGACATCGAAAGTGTGATGGGGAAAACCGATGCGGATTTTTGGCCGGACAGCCTCGCCAAGCATTACCGCGCTATCGACAACGACGTGTTGCAAACCCGGCGGCAGATAAAATTGCTTGAACAGGCGCTTCATAACGGCAGAGAGACCTGGGTCGAGACCACAAAACTGCCGGTCATCGATAATGATGGCCAATTACTGGGCGTTATCGGCTTCGCCCACGACATCACCGCTGAGCGGACGGCAGAAGAGCAACTCAAGCTGGCCGCATCCATTTTCGAATACAGCGGCGAAGGCATGATTGTCACCGATACCCAGAACAAGATGATCGCCGTCAACCCCGCTTTCACGAAACTGACGGGTTATAGCGCCGCAGAGGTTATCGGCGAAAACCCGAGAATCCTGGGCTCTGGAATCCACCACGAGTCTTTTTACCAAGACATGTGGGATGCGCTCCAAAAAATGGGTTTCTGGTCTGGAGAAATCACTGACAAAAAGAAAAATGGTGATTTTCACGTCAAAAAGATGTGCATTAATGTCATTCCCGATAGTGAAGGCAAACCTTACCGTTATGTCGGCTTATTTTCAGATATTACCGATGCCAAAAACAATGAAGCCACTATTTGGCATCAAGCGAATTATGACATCCTGACGGAACTGCCTAACCGTCGGCTGTTTCAGGACAGACTAGACCAGGAAATCAAAAAAGCTAAGCGTTCTGAAGCACTGATCGCCGTGCTGTTCATCGATCTGGATAACTTTAAAGAGGTCAACGACACCTTAGGCCACCATGCCGGTGATGCCCTCCTGGTCGAAGCCTCCAAACGCATCAAATCCTGTGTGAGTCCGGCCGAGACCGTGTCCAGATTTGGTGGCGATGAATTTTTGGTCATCCTCGCTTGCAAACCGGATAGCTCCAGCCATATCGAATCCGTTGCCCAGAAAATCCTCGCAACCCTACAAGAGCCAATTGCCGTTAATGACGAACTATTTTTCATCTCCGGCAGCATGGGTATTACCTTATATCCGCATGATGCCGGAACCTCAGAAGAATTAATCAAAAATGCCGATCAAGCCTTGTATGTAGCCAAGAGCACTGGCCGTAACCGCGCCAGTTATTTCACCAACACTATGCAGGAACAGGCTCAAGCTAAGCTTAAGCTGACCACGGATTTGCGCACCGCGCTGAAAGAAAAGCAATTTAGGGTGTTTTATCAGCCTATTGTTGATCTCTTGACCGGCAAGATCGGCAAGGCGGAAGCGCTAGTGCGCTGGTTCCATCCAACGCGTGGCATGGTCAGTCCCGCAGACTTCATCCCGCTTGCCGAAGAAACTGGCCTGATTATTGAATTAGGTGATTGGATATTCAAAGAAGCCGCCAATTTTACGAAATATATCAGCCAAAAAACCCAGCAAACCTTTCAGATCAGCATCAATAAATCCCCATTCCAGTTCCATGAAAAGTTAAGGGGTGAAGATTGGATCGCTTACTTGAGCGAGATAGGCTTGCATCGGAATCAAATTGTCGTTGAAATCACCGAAGGCTTATTGCTCAATTCCGACCCCAGTGTGACCAAACGGCTGCTTGAATACCGTGATGCGGGCATTGAAGTTGCCATAGATGATTTTGGCACCGGCTATTCGTCCCTAGCGTATTTAAACAAATTTGATATCGATTATTTAAAAATCGACCAATCGTTTACCAAAAACATCCGGCCAGGTACATCAGAACTGGCAATTTCCGAAGCCATTATCGTCATGGCACACAAGCTAGGCTTAAGGGTCATCGCCGAAGGTGTGGAAACCGAAGCCCAACGCGACCTGCTTATTGCGGCCGGCTGTGATTTTGCCCAAGGCTATTTGTACTCAAAACCCCTACCTTCAGAAGCGTTTGAAAAGTTGTTTACAGACATTACGCAGTAACGGGTGTGATTAAAAGTGCGGGGGGGGGGGCTTACAAGTGTAGGTTTTCTTACCCTCCACCCCCTTCTGCGTAAACAGCCAAAGTCACGCCGTTGATTTCCGTCAAACCGGGCCATGCTTCAGGCCGCCCCGGTTTGACGGGCAGGAGTTGGTGGTTCAGCAAGGCGGCGACAATCAAAGACCAGCCGTGTTGGAAAATGCCGACCATCCGCCAGCGCTTCCCTTGTCGCCGTGCCGCACCCGGAACTGACGGTTCCTTGATATCCAACGGCGTGTCGGCTCCGGCCTCGGCTTCGCCACCGACGGAAAGCAGCCACCAGGTGGCGATGGCAATGGCCATCCACAGCCGCTCCGCCCGCGCCGGATCATCCATGCGCGTATGTTGCCAT
>NZ_PGFZ01000009.1:0-4973 GCF_002923755.1 Methylovulum psychrotolerans | reverse complement strand
GCCCCCTGATTGTAAATTAAGTTTTAAGGGTTATCATAACACATGTAAAATAAACTGATAACAGGATATTGTTTACACGGTGGGATGCGGGTTTGCGGGTGGCTTGGGATGTGTAAAGGAAACTGCACTTTATGAGACAAGCCAATCGCGTGTTATGAGGCCTGATCACTAGGTCATTTTTACGGATGGCTTACTGGTGTCGTATGATAGGATGGAAAATCAGGTTGCCGCCTGATGAAGCAGTTATCAGTCATTATTGCGGCAATCACTAAAAAACTATAAAGTGTGGCAAAATGTATCGGCATTAGCCCTAAAGTCATACGAACCCATTGGGCGTGGAAGAATTTATTGCCCCCCATGCTGTCCATCGGCAGAAATTAGCTGTGAGCGCGAACAAATTACATTAGGAACCCAGGACAGATGAACCACCAAGCCCTTTCCGCCTTTATCTGGTCGGTCGCCGACCTGCTGCGCGGCGATTACAAACAATCCAACTACGGTAAGGTTATCTTGCCCTTCACCGTGCTGCGCCGTTTGGACTGTGTGCTGGATGCCACCAAAGCCGCCGTGCTGGCCGAACAGGCCGACAAACAACATGCCGGCATAAACTTGGAACCGTTCCTGCTGCGTAAGGCCGGGCAAAGTTTCTACAACACGTCGCCCTTGGACATGAAAACGCTTATGGGCGACCAAGACCATATCAAGGAAAACCTGTTCGCCTATATCCAAGGCTTTTCGCTGGCGGTGCGGGACATTTTCGAGCGTTTTGACGTTTACACCCAGATTGACCGCCTCGCCAAGGCCGGATTGCTGTACCAAGTGGCGGAACGCTTCGCCAACATTGAATTGCACCCCGACCACGTCACCAATAGCCAAATGGGCTTGGTGTTTGAGGAACTGATCCGCAAGTTTGCGGAAATTTCCAACGAGACCGCCGGAGAGCATTTCACCCCGCGTGAAGTGATCCGCCTGATGGTCAACCTGTTGTTCATTGAAGACGACGCGGTGCTGGCAAAACCTGGCGTTGTCCGCACCATCTACGATCCCACGGCAGGTACGGGCGGGATGCTCTCGGTGGCGGGGGAATATCTGGAGGAACACAACCCCGAAGCCCGGCTGACCATGTTCGGGCAAGAACTCAACGACGAGTCCTATGCGATCTGTAAAGCCGATATGCTCATCAAAGGGCAGGATGTCGGCAATATCATCTCCGGCAACACCTTTTCGGAAGACGGTCACCCGCATAAGAAATTTGACTACATGCTGTCCAACCCGCCTTTTGGCGTGGAGTGGAAAAAAGTCGAGAAAGAAATCCGCAAAGAACACGAACAGCAAGGCTTCAACGGACGTTTCGGGGCGGGCTTGCCGCGCGTGTCGGACGGCTCGCTGTTGTTCCTGTTGCACCTGATCAGCAAAATGCGCCCCGCCCATGACGGCGGTAGCCGCTTCGGCATCGTCCTCAACGGTTCGCCGCTATTTACGGGCGCGGCGGGTTCCGGGGAAAGTGAGATACGCCGCTATGTGCTGGAAAACGATTTGGTGGAAGCCATCATCGGCTTGCCGACGGATATGTTTTACAACACGGGCATTTCCACCTATGTGTGGATACTCAGCAACCGCAAACCGGCACACCGCCGGGGCATAGTACAATTGATTGATGCCAGCGGCTTCGGGCAAAAGATGCGCAAAAGCTTAGGCTCAAAGCGCAAAGAATTGTCGGAAGCGCACATCGCCGAAATTACCCGCCTGTTCGGGCAGTGCATTGACTATAGCGACGGCAAAAAGCCCATTGCCAAACTGTTTAAGAACGCCGATTTCGGTTACCGCACCATTACCGTCGAACGCCCGTTACGCGACGACAGCGGCGCGGTGGTGCTGGCCAGCAAAGGCAAACTGAAAGGCAAGCCGCAACCGGACTCCAGCTTGCGTGACACCGAAAACGTGCCGTTACACGAAGATGTCGAAACCTATTTCAAACGCGAAGTGCTGCCCCATGCCCCGGATGCGTGGATAGACCACGACAAGACCAAGGTGGGTTATGAAATCCCCTTTAACCGGCATTTCTACGTTTTTGAGCCGCCGCGCGACTTGGCCGAGATTGATGCCGATTTAAAGCGCTGCACCGACCGGATTTTAACCATGATTGCAGGCTTGTCGGCATGAACTTAATGCGGTTGCTAGTGAACGGCAGACGCTGGGCGGTGGCTTTATGACATCGGATGTAGTTCAAAATGACTTTATCGACGTTGTCCGGCTGATTGAAGCCGCACGGCAGAAATCTTATCAGGCAATCAATACCGCCCTGATCGAACTCTACTGGCAAGTGGGGGAGTACATCAGCGGGAAAATATCCACCTCACAATGGGGTGATGCCGTGGTCACACAATTGGCTAACCACATTGCCCAAACCCACCCCGGACTGCGGGGGTTTACCCGCCGGAATTTATTTCGGATGCGGCAATTTTACGAAACCTATCGCGACGATGAAAAAGTGTCGGCACTGCTGACACAATTATCGTGGACGCATAACCTCATCATCCTCAGCCAAAGCCAATACCCTGAAGAGCGCGAATTTTACTTACGGCAGTCCGTTCAAGAAAATTGGAGCACGCGCGAGCTGGAACGCCAGTTTAAAACCGCGTTGTTTGAGCGCACGGTGCTGACCCCGCCCAAAGTGTCAGCAGTAGTGGCAAAAACCCACCCGACAGGTGCTGCTGTCTTTAAGGATGCCTATATGCTGGAGTTTCTGGGCTTGCCGACCGGACACAGCGAAGCGCAGTTGCAGCAAGGTTTATTGCAGCAATTGAAAGCGTTTCTGATTGAATTGGGCAGCGACTTTTATTTTGTCGGTGCAGAGTATCCCTTACAAGTGGGCGGTCGTGACTTTGCGTTGGATTTGCTGTTCTTTCATCGCGGGCTTAACTGTTTGGTGGCGATTGAATTGAAAGTAGGGCGTTTTGAACCGGAATATGTCGGCAAGCTGGCGTTTTACCTCGAAGCCTTGGATAGGGATGTACGCAAATCCCACGAAAACCCCGCTATCGGGGTATTGCTGTGCGCCAGCAAAGATGATGAAGTGGTGGAATATGCCCTGAGCCGCACCTTGTCGCCCGCTCTGATCGCACAATACCAAACCCAATTGCCGGACAAAAAACTGCTGCGCGAAAAGCTGCATGAGTTTTATCTGCAAAATACGCCTGATGGAGAAGGGGATATATGAGTTTTCCGCGTTATGAAAATTATAAGGACAGCGGCGTTGAGTGGCTGGGAGAAGTGCCGGAGCATTGGGGCGTTGCGCCACTTAAGCGAGGTTTCGAGGTTCGTCTTGGAAAAATGCTGCAACCTGAGTCATCATCACATGATGAACTTTTACCATATTTGCGAACTGCAAACATTCAGTGGTATGGAGTTGATGTTTCCGACATAAAGCTAATGTGGTTTTCTCAGAAAGAGCGGAGTCAACTAACACTGCAATCGGATGACCTGCTAATTAGTGAAGGCGGGGATGTTGGACGCTCGGCCTTATGGCGCGGTGAGATTGATAACTGTCATTTCCAAAACTCAATTAATAGAGTTAGAGCGAGAGAAAGTAATTCTGGGGGTTATCTATACCGGCATGGCCGATTAGTGAAATTTAACGGCCTTAGGCTGAAAAAATTATTTACCGGACCGCCGGGCGGCGGGGGTTTTTGTAGGTTAGTTAGTAGGGTGTAGGGTAGAATAAATGGCTTCGGGCCGCCCCGAACCCCGCCCCCAGGATGCCGGCGCCCTTAACGGCCTATAATGGAAAAGGGGTTGAAAAATTGCCTGCCCCAGAGCAGGTTCTTGTCGGTTTCTGACAGCCGGGCTTCGGCGCACACTCCGTCCCAGTGCGTTTCGATGGCCATGGCCACCCAGTCAATAATGGCGCGGGCTTCGTCCTTGCCGAGCAGGAAATGGTGCGCCGCCGCCAGGCAGGTGGCGAGCTGGCTGAGATTGTCGGCACCGGTGATCCGCATGGCCTGGGAGGCCTCATAACCGGTGCGGGCCTGCGGGCAGATGTCATAGGCCGGGGTCAGCCTGAGGGTTTGGCCGTCCCAAAAGGCCGCATGGTTGCGGGCGTGGTCGTCGGTGTTGCCGCACAGGACATTGAAGACCAGGCGGGAGAACAGTTCCCTGAGCGTGTTTTTGGGGTCGGCGAAGCGGTGCCGGATGATCGCCGCCAGCTCTTCGTAACTGGCATAACGCGCCGCCAGCTCATCCAGCCCGAACAGGGTCAACGCCGACACCATCGCCTTGCGCGACCACCCCGCCGCGGTTTTTTCGCGGTCAAAGCGCTCGACCAGCAAAACGTCCTTATGGGCGGCTTGCCCCAGCCGGACGGCGGCCACCTCCAGCCCCGCCAAGGCGGCCAAGCGCATGGCAATGAATTCCGCCTTGACGACGCTGTACAGGTCGGTGCCGGAAGAGAATTTGGCGATATATTTTTTGCCTTGGTCTTCGACCAGGGCTTTGGGGCGTGCCCCGCCAATGGAGCTGCCGTGAAACAGGGCCTGGCCGAGTTCCGGCGAAAGCGGCAGGCCTTTTTCCACACGTTCCGCCGCTTCCAAGAGTTCCTCCATACTGGCGTTAGTGTAGGCGCGGGGGCTATATTCTGAGGGCGACCGCTGAAAATCCAGGGCGCCGATGCGGTCCGAGCCCGATTCCAGCAGGTAGGTCAGTTCGTCCAGCACGGCGGTATCCGCACCGGCGCCTTTCAAGCCCCATTTTTTGTTGATGACCACCCGCCGCCCCCACGCATCCGGGGCGGCATCACGGATACAGCCGGGCATACTCAGCCCGTCCAATAAAGGCAAGACCCCCCGTTTTAAAGGCAATTCCGGTTCGTAAATGGCGATGGCCGGGTTGCTGTCCTTGACGCGTTCCAGATAGCTTTGGCCGTAATTGAAGTGTATTGTGCCGCCGCCGCCCTCCAGCTTGCCCGCGACGACCGG
>NZ_PGFZ01000089.1 GCF_002923755.1 Methylovulum psychrotolerans | reverse complement strand
A
Organism: Methylovulum psychrotolerans; assembly: GCF_002923755.1. Taxonomy (GTDB): domain Bacteria; phylum Pseudomonadota; class Gammaproteobacteria; order Methylococcales; family Methylomonadaceae; genus Methylovulum; species Methylovulum psychrotolerans. Next base: position 604 of record NZ_PGFZ01000089.1, on the reverse strand, counting down.
AATTATCGAAGAATTGCGATTTGAGTTTTGCGCAGGAAGTATTAGCAAAAAAGAAGGAAGCCACGGTTTTAATATCATTATTGATGTAAGAGGGTTAGTTGTTTATTCATTCTTCCTCGAAATAAGTCTGGTAGATCATCTTGATCAGACACTACCAAATAAATTTGAGGAGCCAATATTATTGGATTTAGACAATGTTAATCAGAGGGTTAAGAATTTCGAGTGTCGAATTAGCAAGGAAGAACACTATGCCTGATGTCTTCAAAGTTAAAATTAATATTATAAGCTTTCCTTGCTTAACTAGTATTACTTGTGAGATATATAAAAATAATGAGCTACACTGGACATCCTCTAATTTGGATATGGATATAGGTTTAACGCAGTTTACTAATGATATTGCAGGAATAATTAATTTTGATTGGGAAACAAATTCTTGGATGAATTTAGAAAAACCTTTAGAAGCGGCTCCCGATGAAGCTACACAAATATTTTTTAAAACGATACTCAAGTCTACTATTGACGCAGGGGAAAATTTATATGATTATCTATCTGAAATAGGATTTGCGGAGGTTTTAAATAAAGTCAACTCGATGCCAGATGGTGC
>NZ_PGFZ01000088.1 GCF_002923755.1 Methylovulum psychrotolerans | reverse complement strand
AAGATTAAAAATATAGTGGAATAGGTTACGCATTACTCTGTAAAGTTAAGTGGACTCCATTGTCCAGGCAATATTTAGCCTAGTTTAAGATAGTGTCATTGCCATTGCAGTGGATTGGCGCTGCCCCGTTTCTCCGTTTGAAACATTTCGTTTATCGCTAAAATGGTCTGCTATTTTAGCCCCGCCGCCGACCGCTGTCCGATAGACTTCATCAGACGTTTTATAGCCCCGCGATTGGTGGTAACGTTCGCTGTTGTAGAAAACAAAATAGTCTGCCAGCCCTGACAGCAATTCCGGAAAATGGGCGTAACCTTTCAGATAAACATTCTCATGCTTGACGCTCCGCCATAGCCGTTCGACAAAAATATTGTCCAACGCCCTGCCGCGTCCGTCCATGCTTATGGTGATGCCGTTGCCTTTGAGTACGGCTATCCATTTGTCGCTGGTGAACTGCGCCCCTTGGTCGGTGTTGAATATTTCGGGTGTTCCGTAGAGCCTGAGCGCCGTTGCCAGGCAATCCACGCAAAAGCCGACATCCATCGTGTTCGACACTTCCCAAGCCAAAACCTTGCGGCTGTACCAGTCGATGCCCGCCACCAGGTAGACAAAACCGTGCGCCAGCCGGATATAGGTTATGTCCGTACTCCAAACGTGGTTAGGGCGGACAATGCCCAAGCCCCTGAGCAAAT
>NZ_PGFZ01000087.1 GCF_002923755.1 Methylovulum psychrotolerans | reverse complement strand
CAAGCTATTGTTAAATAAAAATAAATATGGCTTTTTTTTGTCTCTATCCTTTTATCCTTTATATATCCTTTTTCTATCCTTGAAATAGAGCCTGAAAAAATAAAAAATTCAGCCCCCATACTAAAAAGAACCCTATCTAAAAACGACAACACCATCATATATTTTTATCAGATAAAAACCTTCAAAAAAGGCCAATAAGAGCTAAAAAACATATAAACCAAGGAATGGGTAGGGACGAACACTTAAAAATTGACAGTAACTAAATTTTACGGCTAATTTTAGATATTCGTAAATAGAAAGGAACTCATGCTTAACGTGCAGTCAATTAACCACAACATCAACCATTGAAAAACACCTCTTATCGAAAATAAAAATTTTAATAATATTAAATATCTTAATGTATTTTTTAATAAAAGAACCAAATATAACTTAATTACTAATTACTAATTACTAATTTCTAAGAAATCTACCCCCATAAAGCCAACAAGCCAACAAGCCTTTAATTCGCTATGGGACACACTTAACCAGTTAGGCTAGGCGTAAGGATTCGTACGTAAATGGATAGTAGTGGCCTGCATCCCGCCTACAATCACGCCGTTTTTACCGCATTATTTAGTCCGAAACCGACCGGTTTCGGACATGCCTTTTTGTAGTGTACAAAAGTAAGCTAAATGTATTTCGTACACCAGTTATAGATCGGACATCCCTTTC
>NZ_PGFZ01000086.1 GCF_002923755.1 Methylovulum psychrotolerans | reverse complement strand
GCTTGGTTGAACCACGAGCGCCGCCGCGCCGTCGAGAGGAAGGCCCACAAACAAGCCAAACGCGACCGCAAGGCGGCGGCACACGTCCGCATGGCGATGGGTGCGCAACGCGACAAGCCCGCCCCCAAAACCACGCCGTCCGGCAACGGCAGAACCAACCAAATGTCACCCGTCGCCACGTTTTTAAGCAATGCCAGAGACATCCTCAAGCCCGACACCAGTTAAGCCCCGCTCCCCGCCATATCCGCGTATACCCCTCCCCATTTTCAAACCGTCCGACGCCGGTCACGGCCTTCTTTTGCCTGACGGTCAGGACATCACGCCAAACCTCGCCGGTTTCCGGCCACCCGCCCCCTAAAATAAACCGCCAACGCACGGAAAACCGCCATTACAGCCTAATGCGCATCATGCTATGCGTTTGACCCTGTCCGCCGCAACATTAAGTGTCGCCGCTTGTTTTGGGGAGGGTCACGGGAGGGCTTTAAGTGTCGGACGCCAAGGCGTTAAGTGACGGAACTTAAACAATCCTTTTTTCAGATCAAAGCAAGGGGGGTGAGATGTCGCCGGGAACCCCCCCCCCATAACCGTGCCGGTACGCCCAATACGGGGTTTTCCTGTCCAAGTAGGGGATTGCCGCCAATCATGCCGCAATAAACCCGGCACAGGCGGATTTAAGGTCTTAAGCAGGGATATTAATGATTAAATAAGAAATGCGGCATGGCGTCATTTGATGGGCTTTGAAAGGGTGTATTGATTCAGATGAAAGATGAAAATGGAC
>NZ_PGFZ01000085.1 GCF_002923755.1 Methylovulum psychrotolerans | reverse complement strand
AGGAACTAGCGATGCTGAATTTTGTGTAGGTGCTGAAACATCGGTAGGGCACTGAAGTGAATAAAATAAGCCTAATGGATTATTATAATTCAGAAGAGTACGGCGTAAATCGAATAATGCCTGTGCCAAAAAACCACCTTCTAAATAGCTCTCAAGTATTTTTACCCCAAATACGGCAGCAAATGTAATTGGGATTTCAATTGTTGTTCCTAGTATTCCCAATGCTTTCTTTGCTTGAAACATTTTGAGAAAAGTCACGAAGGATAAGGGAGAGATAACACCACTTTTACATGAATTTAAAAAAATAATCGGGGCACGAGAAAAATTATGTTTTCGGTTTCGCAAATCATTAGGCGTAATATTTATTCCTTTATCAACCTCTAAAATTTCCTGAGAATTTTCTTGAAATGGAAAATTGGTAGTTCCATGACAATATAGGTATATCATTGTTGCATCGTTTGTAGAATTTATTAATGACTCTCTTATTTTATTCCCTGTATTAAATAAGTCCCCCAGTTGTTGGTTTTGAATCTTGGTTGAATAAAATTCTAAATGTGGTTTATCTGGCTCAAGCCTAGCATAACCTTTGACCTCATTGTTAATTGTCGGATTTATGCTTAGTAGAATATTCGGCTTATCATTTTTGTAATTATCTTCTGGAGTTGATAAGCCATGTTCTCCAGGCGAGGGAATACGAAAATAGTTTGTAATAAAACGGTATCCCCATAGATTTTTGCATAGCTCTCCTTGGTTATTTTCTGCTCTTGGGTTCAGTATTTCCCAAGGAAAAAAAGCACAATTAGTTGCTATTGTC
>NZ_PGFZ01000084.1 GCF_002923755.1 Methylovulum psychrotolerans | reverse complement strand
TCGAAGGCCTTAACGGCAGCGCCTACAATGACATCCTCATCGGCAACGCCACCAACAACAGCCTGTTTGGCGGGGCGGGCAACGATACCCTGGCCGGTAATGACGGCAATGACAGCCTGATGGGCGGCACGGGTAACGACAGCCTTAACGGCGGCAACGGCTTTGACATCGCCCACTACTACACCGCCACCGCAGGCGTGACCGTCAACCTGAACCTGACCACGGCGCAAAACACCGGCGGCGCGGGCATCGATACCTTAAGCAACATCGAAGGCCTTAACGGCAGCGCCTACAATGACATCCTCATCGGCAACGCCGCCAGCAATCATTTATTAGGCGGGGCGGGTAACGACGTGCTAAACGGCGGCTTGGGCAACGATGTCCTGACAGGGGGCTTAGGCCAAGACAGCTTCGTTTTCAGTACAGCCCCAAGCCTAGCCAACATGGGCACCGTCACCGACTTTAACGTCGCCGATGACACTGTCCAACTGGCGCACACTGTCTTCACCACCTTAAGCGTTGGTGTACTGACCGCCGACCAGTTCAAAATCCTCGGCAACGGCGGCGTGGTGGACGGCAACGACCATATCCTCTACAACACCACGTCCGGCGGCCTGTCTTACGACAGTGACGGCAGCGGCGCGGCGGCGGCGGTGCAAATCGCCATTATCGGCAAAGGGCTGGCGATGACTGCGGCGGATTTTATGGTGGCTTAGCCCAGTTATGTCGCAAACTTTCCAATTTTGGGGGATAATCCGCCAATTTTCGTTGCCAGACTATGAAGATCAGCTTTAAAGGCGCCCACTATCCGAAAGATGTTATCCTCCATGCGGTTTTCTTCTATGTCCGGTATGGCGCTTCCTACCGCGACCTGGAAGAAATTTTGGCGGGGCGCGGTGTCACCGTGGATC
>NZ_PGFZ01000083.1 GCF_002923755.1 Methylovulum psychrotolerans | reverse complement strand
AGCAGAAAATATACATGAGTTAATTAAAGAAGTAATGCTTATGCTTAGTGTTACTGAGAACCCAAATATCACCATAATCAAGCTTATCATCAGTCGCCGCAATAATTTGTTGACAAACCTCTTTGGCAAAATCTAACCCTTCCGTTTTTGAAATCTTACTGATAATTTCTTTCCAGTAGTACATGTCAGAATGCCCGCCTCGAAATTTTGCATTTAACGGAACTGACGTAACCAATATTCTTAAAGCGTCTTTAGTCGCGTAAAACTTATTGTCATCCCCGTAACAATACATAAACATAATATCAAGAGCAACCCAGTGACCACCAGCATCGACTTTTGCGAGATCAAGACAAAAGCTTGAAATATCAGATTCTCTTAAATGTTTAATAACACCACCATATTTTAAATTTATGGCGGAAAGAGCAGATAACTGACCATTTTTTATAATATTCAATAGCGTGTTTAACTGATACTGTTCAATGAGACCTGTAAGAATTACTTCATGATAAAAAACCATTAATTTTGGATTTTCTGAAAATATTTTAAGATAACAACTCCAATCATCTGCTGATTTTTGATAAACTCCACTGAGTAAGCCTAGCGCAAAGTTTAAATTTGGGTTCTCAGTAACACTAAGCATAAGCATTACTTCTTTAATTAACTCATGTATATTTTCTGCTTTTATCGCCAAAGCTCTACCAAATGCAAAGGATTGTTTTTGTTCCCCAACCAAAAGCAATACAAGATGCTCATGTATAAGGTTAATACTCCTGCTTAATTCATTAGCTAAATTTTCGGCTTTCTCCATTGCAATATCAACATATTCACCATCAATATTTTCACGATACTCCCTAGGTGGATTTACTACCAAAATATTGACCGCTTTCAAGCCGTCATCCGGCAGCCCTATACTTTAGTGAAGGGGT
>NZ_PGFZ01000082.1 GCF_002923755.1 Methylovulum psychrotolerans | reverse complement strand
GGCGGCCTGAGGCATGGCCCGGTTTGACGGAAATCAACGGCGTGACTTTGGCTATTTACGCAGAAGGGGGTGGAGGGTAAGAAAACCTACACTTGTAAGTGGGGGCACCCTCGGCTCCGTCTTCGTCAACCCAGTCGAGGCGGAATTTGAGCCGGTGGCTCATGATCTTACGGTAAGTGCCGAACTTAATGGACAGCCCGCTCAAATGGTCAACGGCTGGTCGGAAATACTGGATGAGGGTGTTCTGCTGGTCAATCGGCCCGCAGACAAGGCGTTCTGGAAGGTGGGTTGGCATCTCTTGACTCCGATAAAATAAGGGGAGGCGTTGTGGTTAATCACCCAGTTTTTTTTGTTTTGTTGCCGCGCATAGCGGAATTCGTATTGGGTGTAAGAGGGTGACCGTAAGGATTCGTGCGATTTTTGGCAATAGCGGCTAAATTAACGTGATTTACGCATCTACCATGCAAAATTATCATGTTTAGCCTGTCGGAAAACATGTGTTTTCCGACGATTTAAATAAAATACCATTATTGCCGCTCAAATCGCCATCAATAATGTACGAAAAACAGTGTCGCTATGGTGGGTCATACGGAAACTACGGATTATGGGTTTTTTGCGCATGATTTTATTTGGCTATGTTACCGTTAATTATGGAAATAAAAATCACTTATAAATCAGTGTGCTTTATGTAATTTCTAGCATATCTATGTCTGATCAATTAAAAACTTCCAAGAATGAAATGTATTTTTCCTATTGATAAGCCTAAAAATAACATAATACCATGATATTTATAAGTTTATATTTCAACAATTAACGGTAACATAGCCTTTTATTTACTATTGCCTAGAATGGCTGACCGTAAGGATTCGTTCGTAAATGGATAGTAGAGCAATATTAGGTCTAAACAATGAGCCTATTCAATCCGT
>NZ_PGFZ01000081.1 GCF_002923755.1 Methylovulum psychrotolerans | reverse complement strand
GCGGAACTGGCCGGCGTGCCGGCGCCGGTGCAGGCCGGGTGGGCGGGGCGGCAGCGCGTCGCCAAGATGGCGGCGCATTTGGGGGTCAGCCGGGCGGCGGCGGCGAAGTTGGACGCCACCGCCCGGCTGATTTTGGCACGCGAGCTGGGGCATAACCGCATCGAGGTGACCCGTGTCTATACTGGCTGATGAAATCCGGCGCTTGGCGCACCGCTATGTCCGTAAGGGCGGCAAGGCGCACCGCCGGAAACAGGTGCAAAAGCTGTTGCTGTTTGTGGCGTGGGTGGAGACCCAGGAGCCCGTCGGTCACCCGGCGCGGCTGGGCAAGCGCCATGTCATCGGGTTTTGGCGGGCTCACGATGGCCTTTCCGACAAGACCCGCTATGGCTATTGGCTGGCCTTGTGCGTGTTGTGGGGATGGCTGGACAAGCCCGGCAAACCGCCGCGGCCGTTTCTGCGGGGGTAGGCCGATAAGGTTGGTTAGATGGCTTGGCGGCTTGGTTAAACGTAAGGTTAGCAAATAGGGTGTCGGCCGACCGTCATCGGCGAAAATATCGGCATTTTTTGGCGTGTTATGTGATAATACGGCCAAATGATGGCCGATTAAATAACCTGTGTTATCCGTATGTCAAAACCAGCGCGGCAGTCCGACGCGCATCGGGTCTTGCCCGTTTGGGGCACACCTGCCCGCCACGGGCGGGTATATGCTGGCGGTTTAGGGTTTGCTTCCTATAGGCTTTGGCGTATTTTTGTCACGGAGGGTCCAGGAAACCCGTCGGTGTCCCGGCAAAGCCGGGAGGTGTCCTGGTCATCGCGTAAAACCACTTAAAAAGGTGTAACCCATGCAAAATGTAGGCTATGGGCGGGCGGTGGCCGTCACGCTCATGTTATGCCTGGCCGCATTCCGGGCGGACGGCAAAAAACTCTACCGCTATCAGGACGGCAACGGGCAATGGGCGTATGCCGACCGGCCGCCTGCGGCGGTCACGGCAGGCCAAGAGGTCGCCGTCAGGCAGTTGGATGTCAAGCCCAGGCAATTGGTGCGGCTGTTCCGGTCCGGCGACCCGCAACAGCCC
>NZ_PGFZ01000080.1 GCF_002923755.1 Methylovulum psychrotolerans | reverse complement strand
CCCCCCTAAACCGCCTGCCGCCAGCCAAACTGAGCGCGTACAAATCGACAGCTTCCCCAGCCGCCCCAGCAGCCCGATTGATGCCGACTTATCCAGACTCGGCAACCAACCCATCGACAGCAGCAACCTGCAAACCGCCCCCAGCGAAACCGCCGACCCCAACGTCCCTGAAGCCACCGACGGCGACCCACTGGCAGGCCTAGGCAACAAACCCATAGACAGCAGCCCCGACAAACCCAAACACCATTCGAAAAAAACCCGCAAAAGCTCAGGTTTCTAGCCCGACCGGAATAGACAGATGCCGTCACTCATTGAGCGGCATCTCTACATTCCACAGAGCGGAATACAATGGCCTTTAGCCATTGCACGATAGCCTGCCGCTTGCTTAACGCCGGACTCTATACCCCACAGAGCCTAAACCTCATTGCCCCCTCCCTAGTTTTGGCCTTGCCCGTTAACGCTAAGCCCCCCCTCTACATGACGATTCAAAAAGCACCGGGAAAGCATTGACGAGCCAAAAGACTGGTCAGCCTTGGGTATAAAAAGGTCGGAGTTATAAAAAACTTGAACATCGGGTACACACGGCCTGTCTGAGTGTTGTCTCCGCTCCGTTGCGGACGTATTAGCGCACACACGACCCTGTCATCGTAGCCAGACCCACCTACGCCATACCCCGCCCCAGATACATCTGGCAGCTTCACCCCACTTATGGCTGGTGCTGGTACCACCCCAAGTGGGGAAGGACTATCTTCCCCGTCATGCCGACGAAAATCAGGGGGAAAAAGCTCCTCGCCCTGACAAGGGGGAGCCCTTCGGCTTCGCTCAGGAGGGAGGGGGCTACAGAGATAATAATGTTAAATGTTAAAAGATATATGCACACCCGCTTATAACAATACAGCCCAAACATTTGGTGTCAAAGCGCGTAAAACCGCCTAGAACAATAACCAAACGCTTGCCAGTAACGAACGGATAGAATTTTTGCAAGGCACAATCATGAAAACACATAAAATGCGGATAGCCATGCTGCTAATAATTTGCAGCTTGTCTAGCGGAGCTTGGGCGTATGGAGGCGGCGGAGGTGA
>NZ_PGFZ01000008.1:146673-294243 GCF_002923755.1 Methylovulum psychrotolerans | reverse complement strand
CGGATGGTCGGCATTTTCCAACACGGCTGGTCTTTGATTGTCGCCGCCTTGCTGAACCACCAACCCCTGCCCGTCAAACCGGGGCGGCCTGAGGCATGGCCCGGTTTGACGGAAATCAACGGCGTGATTTTGGCTGTTTACGCAGAAGGGGGTGGAGGGTAAGAAAACCTACACTTGTAAGGGAACCTGCCCTCACCTAACTCCCCTGCAAAGCCCTCAGCATCTCCCCCGCAATCGCCTTGATCACCGGCACCGACACCGAATTGCCCGCCACTTTGCGCAGCCCCGAATACGGCAAATTAATCGTAAAATCTTCAGGAAAGCCCTGTAACCGCAACATCTCCCGCGCCGTTAAGCGCCGCACACCGTTCACCACCAAATAGTTATAACTGCCGCCCGCGCGTAAAGCGCAAGAATACGGTAACGCCGAGATATTGCCGCCGATATTTTGATGCCAGATTGACGGATACGGCGGCGTACCCTTAACTAAGGCAAAACGCTGCCGCCGGATATGCTCGGAGACAAAATAACAGGCGGGGATGTCGGCCTCTGGCTCCAGCAGTTCCGCCAAAGGCCGATAATAGCCCAAGGGCTCAGGAAAACCAAACGCCAACGGCTGCAAAAACCCGACAATATAAATACGCTCGCGCTTTTGCGGCACACCAAAATCCAAGGCATTGATGATTTTATGGTAAACCGTATACCCCAACGCCTGTAGCGTTGCCAGAATCACCCTAAACGTCCGCCCTTGGTCATGGGTCGTCAAGCGCCGGACATTTTCCAATAAAAATGCCGCCGGGCGTTTGGCTTTTAAAATCGCTTCAATATTAAAAAACAACGTGCCACGGGTATCGGCAAACCCCAAGCCCTTGCCCGCAATACTGAACGGCTGGCAAGGAAACCCCGCCAACAAAATATCATGGTCGGGAATATCGTCAGGGGTAATCAGATTAATGTCGCCATACGGCTTCTCGCCAAAATTGGCCTCATACATTTTCTGGGCATCTTTATCCCACTCGGAAGAAAACACCGTCTCACACCCATAAGCGGCAAAGCCCAAACGGATACCGCCGATCCCGGCAAAAAGGTCGATGGTTTTATACATGTTGGCAGGTCACTAAAGCCGCCGCTTAACTATCAGGCCGCATTTTAAACCTATTGGCATAACAGTAAACGGGATTAGGTCTAGCCGGGTGATGTTAGCCATTACGGAGACAGTTGATTAGTTTATGGCTTAAGGGGCGGTAATTTATGCAGGAGGGAGCGACGATCCTATCATGAGGGTTAAAGCGAAAACGCGCTTGGATCGTCTATCGGGACACCAAAGGCCTTCCAGGCTGTAGCACCTGAAAGGCCAAATGGATAATATAAGCCGCTATACTGGCCGCATTAGCTAAACTTAAAGTCGCTCAACGCAAACACAGTCGAGGTATTGCCCGTCAAAACAATACTGAAATCGACGGTCGTATGGCCGGTCGTATGGCCATAGATAACCGTATCGGAGCCAGAAGTGACATACCTTAACTCCCCTACCGTCGAACTGGCAAAAGCCGCCCCACGGGTCGTCAATAATGTTGGTGCGACACCGCCAAAGTCTACCGTCAAGTCAATAATATCTGTATCCGATTGCTTAAAATCAGTAATGACATCGGTTGAGGTTGACGTGGCGCTCGTTTCGGTCAAACCAGTAAAGGTGAAGTAATCTTTGCCGCCGCCGCCTGTCAGGGTATCCTTGCCGCCATTACCATCCAAAATATTCGATGCCGAATTGCCGATAATGGTATTGGCTAACGAATTGCCCGAACCGCTAATATTATTAGAACCCATCAGGGTCAAGTTTTCCACGCCGACACTGGCGGTATCGTTCAGCGCATAGGTGGCAGTGGATATCACGGTATCCGTACCTTGACCGCTCAATTCACTTACTGTATCGGCAATGTTATCGACATAATAGGTGTCATTACCCAAACCGCCGATCATGGTATCGGCACCTAAGCCGCCATCAATGATATCATTGCCGTCACCGCCTGATAAGACATTACCGCCGGTATTGCCATTAAGATTGTTATCCAACGCATTACCCGTACCCGAAATGCCGTTAGAGCCGTTCAAGACCAGATTTTCGACATTGGCCCCCAAGGTAAAGCTAATGGCGGTTGAATACACCGTATCCGTACCGGCACTGGCGGCTTCGGTAGCCGTATCGCCAACATTATCAACATAATAAGAATCGTTACCCAAGCCTCCGAACATAGCGTCGGCACCAATGCTGCCGTCGATGACATTATTGCTGTCATTACCCGTTATGGTATTGTTCAGGGTATTGCCCAGTGCAGAAGCAGTCAGAACCGCAGCCCCCAAAATCAGATTTTCGACGTTAGAAGCCAAGACATAGGCAATATTGCTGGTCAGGGTTACCGTATCCGTGCCTTCGTTCAGGTTTTCGGTAACTACATCAGCAGTAGAGTCAACAAAATAACTGTCATTACCCTTACCGCCTACCATAATGTCGCTACCCGTACCACCATCTAAGGTATCATTGCCCGCACCGCCATATAACTTATCATTGCCTTCCATACCCAATAAAATGTCGCCCCCTGTCGCGTTGGCAGTCAACGTATTGATCCCACTATTGCCCGTACCCGTAAATCCTGCCGCAAGCATAGTCAAATTTTCGAGGTTACTATAACTGGCAATGCTGTAATTACCGCTGGCAAACACAGTATCCGTACCACCGCCTGCGAACTCGTTAATAATATCAGTCTGTTTACTGACATAATAGCTATCATTACCGGTTCCGCCCGTTAGCGTATTAATCCCGCTACTTTGCCCTCTGAGAATATTCGCCAACGAATTGCCTGTCGCTGTTATAGCTCCGCTACCCGTTACGGTGATATTTTCTATGTTAGGTAAGTTTGCAATCGAGTAACTGACATTTGTTTGGATAGTATCACTGCCTTGCCCGGCAATTTCCGTAACCGTATCAGCCGTATTATCAAGCACATAGATATCGTCTCCCAAGCCGCCAATCAAGCGGTCGGCACCTGCCCCACCAACCAGGGTATCATTGCCGGCACCACCATCAATAATATTGGCCCCGCTACCGCCCGTTAAGGTATCGTTATAAATACTGCCCGTCAGATTTTCAAAATTCGTTACCGTATCGGTGCCGGAGCCGCCTGTCACTTGCGCAGTGGTCAAGCCCAAATTAATCGTCACTCCGCTGCTGGCCCCATAGCGGTAAGACAGCGTATCCCCCACGCTGGTATTGGTACCGCCATCCAGCACATTATTGCCTTTATTGGCATAAATGATATTGTCTAATTCATTACCCGTACCATTGATCGCCGCCGTCCCATAAGCCAGTTGCAGATTTTCGACATTCGCCGCCAAAGCAGTGATGCTGACCGAACTCATAATCAGATCGGTGCCTTGGCCGCTGAGTTCACTGACAACATCGCCCGCATTATCAACGATATAGGTATCATTACCCAGACCGCCAATCAGCGTGTCTGCACCCGTCGACCCATCCAAGGTATTATTGCCCGTATTACCTGTCATGGTATTGGCGGAGCTGTTACCCGTCGCATAAGTACCGCTGACCAACACCAGATTTTCAATATTCGTCGGCAAGGTATAGTAATCGACGCTGGTTATGATGGTATCCGCTGTGCCGCCCGAATCGGTAACGGTATCGCCAGCTGTGACATAAAATGTGTCATTGCCTGTGCCGCCTTTCATAATGTCAGCCCCAAAGCCGCCATCAATGGTGCTGCCGACTGTCGCCAAACCGATCAACACATCGTTATAGGCCGAACCGATGATATTATCCATATTGAGCAGCTTGTCGTTACCCGCCGCCCCATCGGTAGTGCCGACGGTAGTGCTTAAGTCAACCGTCACACCATAAGCGGCGGTTGCATAACTCACAGTATCAATGCCGCCTGCCCCATCCATATAATCGTTATATTCAGTGCCGACCAGCGTATTATTCATACTGTCACTGGCTGTCGAAGTCGTTCCATCACCAATCATCAGCTTACTGCCATCGCTAAAAATAAAATTAGCTGGGGCTATTTGGGTATTCAGAAAACCCGATGCCGCTGTGCTTCCGACTAATTTTAAAGACACGGTGGTGCCACCATTTGTATAGGAAATCGTCGTAGCACCGTTAACGGTGTTGATCGTCAAATCCGCCGCGCGGATGCTTCCGCCAAACGTTAATGTATCAAGGGTAAGGAACACCTGGGTAGGTACGGTGCCAGTGCTAGCTAAAGTTAAAAAATCGTAAGAAGCCATAGTTATAATCTCAAAAAGGAAAAACTGCTGGATGGGAGAATCAGTGTACCGGAAAGCATTTACTTCTGGACATTGCCACAAACCCGACGGCATTGGGTCGGAGCAGAGCATTTATACTCTGAACGGTCAAATTTTCGGTTAATCCTAAAACCGAAAACTTGACCGCTTGAAGTATATTATATGCCTCGACGTTTGTTGATTATAGGCGCGGACTGGCATTTGTAAATGCCTCCCCCTGAAATCATAACTGCTATAAGGCAAAAACCCCCATCCGGGCCTACCCAGATGGAGGTTTATTGTCTGCTTAACGGAACAAGCTTAAACGGATACTGCCTTTAGCGGATTTACCCGATAAAGTCAGCGGCGGCCAATGGTGTGGCCACATTGTCATAACCGACCAACTCAACTTTGAACTCAATTGTGGTAGCTGTACCATCTGTATCGGCAATAATAAACACATTAGTCCCGACGCTATAATACTCGAAACTGTGTGCCGTCAACAATCCAGTAGGGATACCGCTTACAAAACCGCCGTTAGTCAACGGACCCGCTGTATCCAGCCCGCTTAAGTCAATAACATCATTTTCACCCACAATACTATTAAGAGCATCACTAAAGCTGCCGCTAAAGTCGCTAATCGTATCAAAGTTAGCGGAAGTGGAGTCCGTGACCGTATCGCTGGTTTCGCCAAACACAAACGTATCCGTACCGTCACCGCCCGTTAAGGCATCCTTACCCGCCTTACCGTTCAAGCTATCGTCACCATTATCGCCACTCAAGGTATTGGCCCCAGCATTACCGATAATGGTATTAGCAATTCCGTTGCCTCTGCCGTAAATAGAATTTGCACCGATCAGTGTGAGGTTTTCGACGTTAGCGTTGAGCGTGAAATTCACGGAGCTAATAACCGAGTCGGTACCGCTGCCTGTAGCTGAACTTTCCGTAATCGTATCACTGGTATTGTTGACATAATAGGTATCGTCGCCAGCACCGCCGTTCATTTTATCAACACCGGTACCGCCACCATCATTTAACGTGTCATTACCCGCATTACCTGTCAAGCTATTGTTCGCGGTATTACCGTTAATGGTATTATTAGAGCTATTGCCAGTGGCATTGACTGCTGCCGTGCCGGTCAACGTCAGGGTTTCAATGCCATTGCCGTTAGCCAGAGTGTAAGAGACAATACTGCTGACGACATCTGTGCCGACAGTACCTGAATCGGAAATGGTATCACCAATGACTGTAACATAGTAAAGGTCAGCATCTTCACCGCCATTCATGACATTGACATTGCCTAAGGTATCAACTGCGGTCGCGCTGATGCTGTCATATAAAGTATCGGCACCAGCCCCGCCGAATAAAGTATCGTTACCATCACCACCGATAATGATATTAGCGGCGGCATTACCGGCAATGTTATTAGCTAAGATATTGCCAGTCGCGTTAAGCAGACTAGTGCTGGCCTGCACTGTACCTGCTGTGCCGACACCACCTACCGTACCTAAGACCATATCTTCGACATTGTCGGCCAAGATATAAGTGACCGCCGAGGCGATAACAGCACTGACGTTGACCAGCACCAAATCAGTGCCGCTAGCCGTAGTGGCCGTTTCGGTGATAGTGTCGGTATTGCTATTAATTACATAAGTATCATCACCATCCCCACCAGTCAACTTATCGGCAAACAAGTCAGCAGCAGTGTCAGCTTTAAGGCCAGACACTAAGGTATCATCACCCACACCACCAGTCAGTACGTCGGCTCCGCTACCGCCTGATAAGGTGTTGTCTTGTACGTTGGAGACATCGACTTTAATGGTGTTGGCCAAGTTATTACCCGTACCGCTGACGGCAGCTGAGCCATATAAGGTCAGGTTTTCAACCCCCGCACTCTTACTGGTATTGGCAGTAGTAGTGTCATTAGTGAGCGTAAAGCTAACCGTAGTCCGTACTTCATCAATACCGCTATCAGCCGTTTTTTCAAGCGTGACATCATTGATATTATTAACATAATAAATATCCGCACCGACATCACCAGACATCGTGTTTGCGGAAGCGTCAGCGGTAATGCCGCCAACGTCATTATCATATAAATTATCGTTGCCGCTACCGCCCACCAGCGTGTCACTGCCTGCACCGCCAACTAAGGTATCACCTGCAGTATTAGCCGTAAGAGTATTGTCAAGAGCGTTACCGGTGGCATTTTTCGCTGTTGTCCCCAACAGAGTGAGGTTTTCAATGCCCGCACCGACAGAAGTGGCCAGTGAATAATCGGCCGTGGATTTGACAAGGTCAGTACCGCTGTCAGCGGTCAACTCAGTGACGATATCAGAGAGTTGATCAGCATTGACATAATAAGTGTCAGATCCTGCCCCGCCTGTCAAATGGTCTGTCGCACTATCTGATGTTGTTGCGTTCAGTGCCCCTGCCCACAAAGTGTCACTACCTGCACCGCCTGTTATAGTATCACCGCCCGCACCGCCGATCAGGATATTGGTACCGCCAGTGGTATCGTTTATGATATCGTCGCCTGCACCGCCATCCAAGGTGTTACTAGAGGCATTACCCGTAATCGTATTGGCCAAGGAATTGCCGGTACCGTTAGCGGCAGTGCCTAACAGCGTAAGTTTTTCAATGCCTGAGCTGTTGGTATCATTCAGCGCGTAAGAGGCATAAGCATTGACCGTGTCAGTCCCTGTGATGCTGGCATAATCATAAACAACATCAAGGGATTCAGTCACATAAAAAGTGTCATTACCGCTACCGCCGTATAGGTTGTCTGCTGCGCTGTCACCTGTCGTAACGTTCTGTACGCCTGCCCACAAGGTATCGTTACCTTTGCCGGCGTTGAGGATATCCGCACCGGTGCCGCCGATCAGGGTATCAGTACCACCGAGTAAATCGGTCAAATTATCATTGCCGGCACCGCCATCCAAGGTGTTGTTATTACTGTTACCAATAAGGATATTGTTATCGGCAGCTGTGGTGCTACCTTTGCCAATCGTTGCCGCACCCACCAGCTTCAAGCCTTCGACATTGTCGTTCAAGGTATAGTTAACGCTACTGATAACGGTATCCGTACCTGCCGCTGTCGCTTCGGTGACAGTCACCGTACTATGGCTAACGATATAGGTGTCATTGCCAATACCGCCCACCAAAGAGTCGGTGCCGGCACTACCGCCATCCAAGACGTTGTTTAGGCTGTTTCCCGTAACGGTGTTATCGGAGGCATTACCCGATCCGTAAACCGCAACAGTACTGCCGACCAGCAAAGTCAGGCTCTCGATGCCCGAACCTGCTGCCAAAGCATAGTCGGCGGAGGCAATAACCAAATCAGTAGCCGAGTCGGTGCCCGAATCGCTAACGGTGTCGCCTGCGGTAACTTTATAAGTGTCTGCCCCCAAACCACCGTCCATCGTGTCTATGCCCGCACCACCATCAAGAACGTTGGCGTTGGCATCTCCTGTTAGCGTGTCGTTAAAGTTTGAACCGGTCAAATTGGCGATATTGATCAGTTTATCGGAACCAGCACCGATAGTGTCTTGTGCTGAGCCTTGTGAAACCAAGCTTACCGTTACAGCCCCCGTCGCATTGACGTAAGAAGCGGTATCACCGCCGCCAAGACCATCCAGATAATCACTGCCGTCAGTGCTAAGTAAAGTGTTGGCCACCGTTGCGTCAGTTACGATGGTGGAAAGGCCGTCGCCTAATACTAATTGGCTACCGTCAGCAAAAGTAAAATAGCCTTTCAACACGCCTGCAAGCGATGTTAAGGCAGAAAAAGTAATGACACCGTTAGGTGTAGTAACGGTGACCGCGCCGGACACCAACGCAACCGTAAGGCTGGACGCGCTTACGCTATCGTCATCGAAGCTAAACGCGGTAAATGCAGAAGTGACAGTCGCAGCGCCACTGGTAAAAGCCGTGGATGAATAAAGTTTAGTAGCCATAATTTTTCTCTTGAAATTGAAAGTGGTGAATCAAGCCGAGGGTTAATCTTACGCCTGGGAAGTTTAAAATAAAAACTTTAAATGATTGTGAAAACGGCTTTTCAGCGCTTCCCAAGCATTTTCAATGGTGGTGGGGAGATTAGACCATCTGCTTAACCCTACCCATCATCCGCATCAGATCACGGTAATGTTTATTTAAACTACATGCCGTGATCTTTCTAAGCAAAATTTATACCTGATTTACGAAAAAATTGGGTATTTTTTCACATTGCCTTCATCTTGCTTATTTTTAAAGCGTTTTTGCCAAGCGAACAGACAGATATAGGCCTTTAGATGACACGTTTAGGATAAAGCCCCAGCAAGCATGAATCTGTAACAAATAATGGCTACCCTTTTTTGGGCAAGGGCTGACTTTTTTTGTCACATATTGACAAAAAAAGCTTATGGCTTACTGCGTTAGGGTATTCCCTGCCGGGCCGATAAATCGATTGTTTTCCAGACCCACGCGCCTTATCATTAGATAATTTAATGGGGAGCGGCTTTGCTGCCGACAGCACAAAACGGCGGCTAGCACAGCGTCTAAAAACAGCCTTGCGCCCACAACTTACGCACCATCCCCTACTATCAACAACAGGCAAATATGATGCAATTAAAACAGGCTGACGCGGCGGCGGTTGCCGAAGCGGCGGCGCTCTTACGCCAGGGGCGGCTAGTCGCGTTTCCGACTGAAACCGTCTACGGATTGGGCGCGGATGCGCGTAACGCCGAGGCGGTGCGGGGCATTTTTGCCGCCAAAGGCCGCCCCGCCGACCATCCGCTAATCGTCCATATTGCCGAAGCCGCACAATTGGACGACTGGGCAACCCATATACCACAGGCGGCGCGGCAGTTGGCGGCACAGTTTTGGCCGGGGCCGCTGGCATTGGTGCTGCCCAAGCAGGCAGCAGTACCGGAGGCGGTGACTGGCGGTCAGCAAACGGTCGCTTTGCGCGTCCCTGGGCATCCGGTCGCCTTGGCTTTATTACGCGCCTTCGGTGGCGGCATTGCCGCGCCGTCCGCCAACCGCTTTTGCCGCATCAGCCCCACCCACGCCGCGCATGTCGCCGATGAACTGGGCGACGCGGTGGCGATGATTTTAGACGGTGGTCCCTGCCAAGTGGGCGTGGAATCGACGATAGTGGATTTAAGCGGCACACAGCCGCGTTTATTGCGGCCTGGACATATCAGTCCGGCAGCGTTAGAGGCGGTGCTGGGCCAATCCTTGCTGTTGCCGGAAGCGGCCCCAAGCAGCGACATCCGCGCCCCCGGCATGATGGCGGTGCATTACGCGCCCAGCACCCCCGCCCTGCGCTGTGCGCCCGAACGGTTGCAGACACAAGCCCAAGCTTTGTTGGCAACACACCCCCACATCGGCGTATTGGCCTATCAACAAAACTTACCCGCTGATCCGCGCCTGCATATCCTGACCCTGCCCACGGCAGCGGCAGACTACGCCCAAGCCCTGTACGCGGCGTTACGGACACTAGATGCCCTGCCCTTAGCACGGATTTTAGTTGAACAGCCGCCCCAAACCGAAGCCTGGCGGGCGGTGAATGACCGCTTAAACAAAGCCACGACGTGGCTGGATTAAGCTTGGCTTATGGAGGGTTTATGAAGTAGGCCGAGCCTTCGGCTTCGCCCAGGCAAGTCCTCCCCCGTTCCTTGAGCGAAGCCGAAGGGAACGGGGGAGGACTTGCGGAGACCTGATTAATGAGCCGTTACTTACATCGTTGGAGTGCGGGCAAGATGCCCGCGCTCCCAGGACTTACTTAATCAAACTCAATAATACCCCGGCGGCCACCGCCGAGCCGATAACGCCCGCGACGTTCGGCCCCATGGCGTGCATCAGGAGGAAGTTATGTGGGTTGCTTTCCAAACCTAGCTTATTGGCTACCCGTGCCGCCATCGGTACGGCGGAGACTCCTGCCGCGCCGATCAGCGGGTTAATCGGCGTATCGCTGAACTTGTTCATAATCTTCGCCATAATCACTCCAGAAGCCGTACCGATAGCAAAAGCAACCGCCCCCAAGGCCAAAATGCCCAAAGTTTGGAATTGCAAAAAAGCATGGGCACTCAGCTTGGAGCCGACCGACAAGCCTAAAAAGATGGTGACGATATTAATTAGCTCGTTTTGCGCGGTTTGGCTTAAGCGTTCGACCACACCGCAGGTGTTCATCAGGTTGCCCAGCGCGAACATGCCGATCAACGGGGTCGCTGACGGCAACAACAAAATCGACAAAAACAGCAGCATCAGCGGAAACACGATTTTTTCGGTTTTGCTGACCGCCCGCATTTGCTGCATTTCAATCCGGCGTTCGGCCTCGGTGGTCAGGGCACGCATAATGGGTGGCTGGATCAGCGGCACTAAAGCCATGTACGAATAGGCCGCGACCGCAATCGCCCCCAGCAAATCGGGAGCCATTTTTGACGCGACATAAATCGCCGTCGGGCCGTCCGCACCGCCGATAATGCCTATCGCCGCCGCGTCTTTGAGCGAGAACTCCAAGCCCGGCACGGCATTTAAGGCCAACGCGCCCAGTAATGACGCAAAAATCCCGAACTGCGCCGCCGCCCCCAGCAGCAAGGTCTTAGGGTTGGCCAGCATGGGGCCGAAATCGGTCATCGCCCCTACGCCCATGAAGATCAATAAAGGGAAAATCCCCGCCTTAATGCCGAAATACAAGTAGTACAGCAAACCGCCCTCTTCGGCGATACCCGCAATGGGAATGTTGCTGAGAATAGCCCCAAAGCCTATCGGCAATAATAATAACGGCTCAAAGCCTTTTTTAATTGCCAGATACAAGAGCAAAAACCCGACCAGCATCATAAATGCCTCACCGCCGGTAAAGTTATAGAGCCCCGTACTGTGCCAAAGTGAAATGAGATTTTCCATAAATATCCGTTATCTATACAAGGTTATAAGGAAATCAGAGCATTGCCGCCAGCAACTGCACCGCCTTCCTTGACATGGACGGCACTAACAATGCCCGTATATTTGGAACGCACTTCAGTTTCCATTTTCATAGCTTCCATGATGACGACAATCTCGCCCTCAGTCACCACACTGCCCTCACTGACCAAAATCTTCAGGATATTACCCGCCATCGGCGCATACACCACCGCCCCGTCATGGGCGACCAGCACTTGCGGCGAGGCTTCTTCAACCGCCGCTTGAATAGCCAACGCGGAACCGCCAGGCCCTACCGCCACTTGGAAATTCCGGCCATCGACATTAACCGTATAGGTTTCGATGCCCTTTTCGGCCACCGGTTCAGCTTTCGGTGCAGTGGCGGCGGCGAAGGCTTCGGGGTTAGGCGCGGCTTCAAACGCGGCGGGATTGCCACGGTTGGCAATAAATTTCCAGCCCACTTGCGCAAACATGCCGTTAATCAGCGCGTCCTCTTCAATATTCGCCGCCAGCTTCACACCTTCGGCTTGGGCTTTTTCCTGCACCTCGGCAATCAGCTTGTGCATTTCCGCTTCCAGCAAATCCGCCGGACGGCAGACAATCGGTTGCGCCCCATTCAGCACCCGCGCTTGCAGTTCGGCATTGACGGGTGCGGGAGTCGCGCCGTATTCGCCCTTCAGTACCCCGGCGGTTTCTTTGGTGATGGTCTTATAGCGTTCGCCGCTCATGACGTTAATCACCGCCTGTGTGCCGACGATTTGCGAGGTTGGCGTCACCAGCGGGATAAAGCCCAAATCTTCGCGGACACGGGGGATTTCTTGAATCACTTCGTCAAACTTGTCGGACGCGCCCTGCTCTTTCAGTTGGCTTTCCATATTGGTCAACATACCGCCCGGCACTTGCGCGATCAGGATACGGCTATCGACACCTTTCAGGCTACCTTCAAACTGGGCGTATTTTTTGCGGATGTCGCGGAAATAGGCGGCGATCTCTTCCAGCTTAATCAAATCTAAGCCGGTGGCGCGTTCGGTGTCTTCTAAAGCGGCGACGATGGTCTCGGTGGCGCTATGCCCGTAAGTCATGCTCAATGAAGAAATGGCGGTATCGACATTATCAATGCCCGCTTCCGCCGCCTTTATGATACTGGCGACGCTTAAGCCGGTGGTGGCGTGGGAATGCAGGTGGATGGGGATATTGGTGCTGGTTTTTAGGCGGGAGACTAACTCGAAGGCTTCATAAGGCTTTAGCAAGCCCGCCATATCCTTAATACAAATGGAATGGGCGCCCATATCTTCAATTTGCTTACCCAAATCTACCCACGATTCCATGGTATGTACCGGGCTAGTGGTGTAGGAAATAGTGCCTTGGGCATGGGCATCGGTCACCAGCACGGCTTTGACGGCATGTTCGATATTGCGCATGTCGTTCATGGCATCAAAAATACGGAACACATCAATGCCGTTAATCGCGCAACGTTCGACAAACTTATCGACCACATCGTCGGCATAATGGCGGTAGCCTAAAATATTTTGTCCGCGCAACAGCATTTGTTGTGGGGTCTTAGGCATGGCCGCCTTCAGCAGGCGTAAGCGTTCCCAAGGGTCTTCGCCCAGATAGCGGATACAGGCATCAAACGTCGCCCCGCCCCAAGATTCGATAGACCAATAACCAATATCATCCAGTTTTGCACAAATCGGCAACATATCTTCGATACGCAACCGCGTCGCCAGGATAGACTGATGCGCGTCCCGCAGGACGACCTCAGTAATCTTTAAGGGCATTGTTGTGGGTTTGACCATGCTGTGTTTCTCCTAGAATACTTTTATGAGTCTTTAATCATTTGACCGCCAAGGTCGGTTGAATACTGAGCGTAATGCGTTTTCTAAATAAAATCAGGTGGGGATTGCCTAAGATGAAGGCGTAAAAATAAGCGTGTGGCTACGCTAAGGATGGAGATGACGACAATTCAGCCGTCACTTAAGCCAAGTGACAAACTTATTTCATGCCCGCCCCTAAGCCACACTTGCCCCAACCATCCCAGAAGGTATGGACGGCATCCGTTTAGGTAAGCACTGGGAATAGGTCGGCCACTTAAGGCCTTGCAGGTTTGCTTTATCCCTTTATGCCGCCCAAGGGCGTAAGAGATAAAGCAAAAACGTGAAAGGCCTGACGGGTAGTACCCTTTATACCCCATGCCTAGCCTTTAAGCCAATAGCCGTACCCGTATTTATTTGGGCTGGCGGTACTGGTGTACAGCAGCGGTGATCGCCGCCACAGTCGCCTTGTCAGGAACATTATTGGTGGCCACCTGAGAAATTGCAGGCACGGGCGGCGCTTCGGGAAAAAAACGTTGCACCAGTGCGGACATTAGGTTAATGGCAAACACCAGCATCGTCAAAAATAAAAAGACAATACCCATTCCCGCAAACATCAGCTCAACGCCACTACTCATTAATTCTGCCATATCGCGTCATCCTTTTATATAACTTAATCTATTAAAGACACATTATCCATAAATCGCGGGGCGAAACAAACTTATGTGACGATTTGGGGAGCTAGAGACGGCGAAAGCGAGGTATTGATACTTAGGGGGCGGCATGGCAGAGGAATTTTACAGGCGATAAATCGGCTATTTTATAGCGACTACCCTATAAAAATGGTTTTGTGCCGCTCTCTTCTGCCGGGACTATTACGCCGGACTGGGCGGCCTTCGGAACGCACCGCATACCCTATTTAGGCCCAACCGCAGCGGCAGAATGCGGGTTAGGGTGCGCTTGCCTATTACCATAGAAACGGTGCTAAGCAGGGCATAAACTCAATTTGCCGATTACGGCTATTCAGCTTTTAGCAACCTGAAAAGCCCGGCTAGGCACCGCCAAACATCATCGCCCGCCCTTTCTTTAAGAGGAAACTCCCTAAGCTTCACCCCACCGCCGCCAACACCTTCAACACACTGTCATAATCCGGCTCATTCGCCAACTCTGCGACCAATTCAGTGTACAGGACTCGGTCATCTGCATCTACGACCACTACGGCCCGGGCGGTCAGGCCGGCGAGGAGGCTGTCGGTCAGGCGCACGCCGTAGTCGTCGGCGAAGCCGGAGCGGAAGGTGGACAGCGGAATGACGTTATCAAGGCCTTCGCTAGTGCAAAAACGGCATTGGGCAAACGGCAGGTCGGCGGACACCAGCAGCACCACGGTGTTGGCGATAGCGGCGGCTTTTTGGTTAAACATCCGCGCGGAGGCAGCGCAAGTGGGGGTGTCTAAGCTGGGGACGATATTGAGGACTTTGTTTTTACCCACATAAGCCGCTAGGCCCACGTCTTCAAGCTTGCTGTTGACGAGTTTAAAAGCGGGGGCGATAGAGCCGACGGCAGGCAGTTCGCCATTGGTATGTACAGAGTTTCCTTGGAAGCTGAGAGTGGCCATAGTAGGGGAGGATTGTCTAAAAAAGAAGTCTTTGCCAAGCGCAAGGGTAAACCTAAGGTAACGCGCAAAACACTGATGAGGCCAAAATGGCTTCGCCATAACAACAACGGGGTATAGCACAAGGCAGCAACACCGGGCTAGGTAAATACATCACACCAACACGGTAAATAGAGCGCAGTTTTTTTCAACCCGACCCTATAAACTAAGCACCATCAAACCATTGACCTTTTATTGTATGGATCCCCAGCTATGAACACGATTTCAACTTTTAGCCGTCTCTTATTCGCCGCCAGCCTGTTTTCCGCGTCTGCCGCCTACGCCGACCCTGCCCATGTCGCCTGGGCCGACACCTTGGTCAGCCATATCACACCCGACAAAAACGCGTATGCCAACAACCCGACTTATGTCTATTGGGCTGGCGTGAACGGTGCCTTAACATATGAAAACCGCACCCAATGCAGCTCTTTTGTGACCCGGCTGTTAAAACAGGCTTATGGCTGGACGGATAACGATTTCAGCCAATGGTTCGGCTCCACCAGCCCCTCCGCCGCCGCTTACCATACCGCCATCAACAACCAAAACGGCTTCACCACCGTCTCTGACATCACGCAGATTCAAAAAGGTGATATTTTCGCCATTGAATATAATGATGAAGATGCCACGGCCACGGGCCATGTCATGATGGCGGATGATGTCGCCAAGGCGCGGGTTGCCAGCGAACCCGTCATTGCCAATACGCAACAGTATGAAATAAAAATTATTGATTCGTCCAAAACCGGCCATGGCGCAGGCGATACCCGCTTACAAGCGGATGATACCTGGGATTCTGGCGTCGGACGCGGCAAATTACGCTTATACGCCGACAATAACGGCACGGTGGTCGGTTATGCGTGGAGCGCCAGCAAAAGCTCGGTGTATTACAGCTTACAATCAACCCGCCATTTGGTGATAGGCCGTTTAGCGAACTAAAGCGGAGCCGCCAACCCTAGCCTTTCTGCTTATTTTTCACCCGCTGCAAGATTTTCTCGCGGCGTTGCACTTGCCAGTCTACCTGTTTCTTTTTCTGCTCACTAAACGGATTAGCGGGCGATTTAAACTCCAAGCGGATCGGCGTACCGGACAGCTTTAACTGTTCGCGGTAATAGTTGGTCAAATAACGCTTATAAGAGATCGGCAGGGCATCCGTCTGGACGCCATGGACAATCACCACCGGGGGGTTACGGCCACCTTGGTGGGCATATTTCAGTTTGATGCGGCGGTTATTGACCATCGGCGGCTGGTGCGCGTCGGTGGCCTCTTTGAGGATGCGCGTCAAGACCGGGGTGGACATGTTAATCATCGCCGACTCGTACAAGGTGTTGACGACATCGAACAATTTGCCGACCCCGCTGCCGTGCAGCGCAGAAATGGGGTGTTTTTCGGCGAATTCCATAAAAGACAGCTTCACTTCCAATTGGCGTTTGACGGTCTCTTTTTGCGCGTGGTCTAAGCCGTCCCATTTATTCAGGCCGATAATCAAGGCGCGGCCCGCCTCAATGACCAACCCCAACAAATGCGCATCCTGATCGGTCACGCCTTCGCTGGCATCAATCAAATATATCACGACATGGGCTTTTTCAATCGCTTGCAGGGATTTGATGACGCTGAACTTTTCGATGGTTTCGGCAATTTTTGAGCGCCGCCGCATCCCGGCAGTATCAATCAAGGTGAACTGCTTGCCGTTGCGCTCGAAAGGGATATAAATACTGTCGCGGGTCGTACCGGGTTGGTCAAACACAATGACCCGCTCTTCGCCAAGCAGGCGGTTGACCAAGGTGGATTTGCCGACATTGGGGCGGCCAACCACAGCAATGCCCACGCCCTTGCGCTCACCCTCATCATCGACCAACGCCGAGGCGGGAGGCAGCAATTGGTTGACGCGCTCCAGCAGTTCCGGCACCCCCCGCCCGTGCGAAGCGGCAATTTGTGACGGCTCTCCCAAAGCCAAGGAATAAAAGTCGCTGGCGGCAATAGCGGCATCCAAGCCGTCAATCTTATTGGTCACTAAGATAATGGGTTTGGCCATTTTTCTCAGGGTTTCTGCAATGGCCTTATCGGAGGCACTCAGACCTTCCCGCGCATCGACCATAAACAACACCACATCCGCCTCTTCTAAGGCAACTTGCACTTGTTTTCTGGAAAAGCTTTCGATGCCCTCGGCATCGTCGGCAATACCGCCCGTATCGACCACCAAGCAGGGGCGGATACCGTGTTTAACGCGCCCGTACTGGCGGTCGCGGGTCAGACCCGGCATGTCCGCCACAAGGGCCTCACGGCTGCGGGTCAAATAATTGAATAGGGTCGATTTGCCGACGTTAGGTCGGCCGACCAAGGCTATAACAGGTAACATAATTTATTGGACAGTTAAAGCGGCAAGTGTGCCGTCTTTGGCGTAGACGTAGACAATATTGTCCACGACCACAGGCTTAGCCTCGATAGGGCTATTAGATATTTGCACCCGTGCCATTTGATGGCCATCGGCGGTGCTTAACCAATGGACGTAACCCTCAAAATCGCCGACCACAACATAGTGGCCGTATGAGGCAGGGGCGGAGGTACGCCGTTGGTGCAAGTCTTTTTGCCGCCACAGCGACGCGCCGCTACGCAAATCCAACTGCCAGACATCGCTATCGTTGTCTGACAAGTATAAATACCGCCAATCGTTGCTCAAGCCCGTAGAGGAAGACACCTCCTCATTGCGCCAGATGACATCGCCATCAACAGCGGACACCGCGCTGACCCCACCATGGAATCCGGCAATATAAACCACGCCCGCCGCTTCCAGCGGGTCGGTGTCCAAATCCACTAAGCGGTCGACTTCGGAACGGCCTTTCGGTACGGCGATGCTGCTTTCCCAGATATAGCGTCCGTCTTTTAATTCTAAGGCAATCAGTTTACCGTTGTCATAACCGCTGATCAGCTTATCCTCGACCACCACAGGACTGGCAGTACCACGGATGCTTAAGGCCGGCACCGCGACTTCGTAGCTCCACAGCTTCGCGCCCGTGGCTTCGTTAATGGCAGTGACTTTGCCGTCGGTGGTGTGGATAATGACGATGCCGTGGGCAATCGTCGGCACGGCCAGCACTTCGCTGGTGACTTTAGCTTTCCAACGCTCAGTACCCGTGTCGGCGTTTAATGCCAACACTTCGGCATCGCTAGTGCCTAAAATAGCGGTGTTATGGCCGATACCAGGGCCTGCGGAAAATGGCAACTCAGTTTTTGCTTCCCAGTGTTCCTTACCCGTCAGCAAATCCCTGGCTTGGACACGGCCTTTATGGTCAGCGGCGATGATCTGGGCACTGCCGATGCCGGGCACCAATTTTAAGGTTTGTTCGTCCGCCCCTGCGCCTACCGACTCTTTCCACAGCACTTGGATTTTTAGCTCTTGCGTATACTCGCTCAAGGGTTTGGGCGGATCGGTGTTATCGGCGCCGCCAGTAAAATAATCGCTGACCCCCGAAAAGGTTTCGCCAACGGTATCCCAAGCGGCACAACCCACTAGGCTTAAGCAGAGCAGTAGCAACGTAAATAGGCGCATTATTGGGTCTTTTCCAGCTTTTCAGGCGCAGTCAAATCGTCAATTTTCATTTGCAACAGCGGCGATTGCTGGCCGTTGTGCAAGGCGTTTTGGTACGAGGTACGGGCTTGGTCGGGACGGTCTAGGGCGACGTAAATATCGCCGACCAATTCGTCATAGTGCGCGGAAAAACTCGCCGATTTCGCCGGATCAATATCATTAATCAATTTCAACGCCGCCTCAAATTCTTTGTTCGCCATCAGCAAATGCACCAAACGGATTTTGGCGATATTGCCCAATTCCTTATTGGATGCTTGCGCGACTTTTTCCAGAATGGTTTTGGCGGCTGCCAGATCACCTTGATCGACTTTCAGTTTAGCGACCGTCAGCTCGCTGAACAGGGCGTAATCGCTGGCACTAAAACGGCTTTCCATCTGCTCATCCAACTTGGCGACCGAGTCTTTTTGGTTAGCTTGCGCGGCTTTAGTCAATTGTCCGTATAAATTGGCGGCCTGCTCAGTTTGCCCGCGCTGATAATCCTGCCAATAGTTCCAGCCTAAAATGACCACAACACCCAGACCTAAGCCGACCAAGGTTGCCTGACCATTTTCTTTCCACCACGCTTTCAGCGCGGCAAGCTGCTCTTCTTCTGTTTCGTAAATTTCCACAATAACTCTCTTGTACGATGGGTTTTGTTGATTCTTGAGTTAACGCCAGCCCTTCAAATTCTTACGCGCCGCGCTACTTTACCAACAAATAATCGCGTAAAAACTCAATCGCTTGGGTTTGCGATAAGGTTTGCTGGCCTTCTTGTCCGTTGCGCAAAGCTTTTAGGCTGACTTGTCCACAGGCCGCTTCATCATCACCGACGATAATCGCATAATCCGCACCGCTTTTGTCGGCTTTTTTAAACTGGCTTTTAAAACTGCCGCCATCGGCGTTCATTTGCAGTTTGAGCGCAGGCAACGCCGTGCGTAAGGCTTCGGCAAAGCGCAGGCCCACGCGTTCGGCTTCGCTACCGACCCTGACCATATAGACATCCACGGGCTTAGCCAACGGCAAATCCGGCACCGTTTCCATTAAAGCCAACAGCCGTTCCATACCCATGGCAAAACCGACCGCAAAGTTAGGTTTGCCGCCCAATTGCCCGATCAGACCGTCATAACGGCCACCTGCACAGACCGTACCTTGCGAACCGAGTTCAGTAGTGACCCATTCAAACACGGTCTTGCTGTAATAGTCCAGCCCCCGCACCAAACGCGGATTAATCGTGTAGGGAATCGCCAAATCCGCCAAAATATCGGTAATGGCGGTAAAATGTTGGCGGCTATCTTCACCTAAATATGCCAGCAACTCCGGCGCATTCGCCACCACTTCAGCCATCGCCGGATTTTTGGTGTCAAGGATACGCAAAGGATTGGTCAGCAAGCGGCGTTGGCTCTCTTCATCCAGCAGGGCAACATGTTGCTGGAAGTAGGTCACTAGGGCTTCGCGGTAAACATTACGCTCCTCTATCGTGCCTAAGGAATTCAATTCCAGATGTACTTTAGCGCGGATACCCAAGCGTTTCCAGAGGCGATCCATTAAAATAATCAGCTCCGCATCAATATCGGGCGCCGCCATGCCGTAAGTTTCCACACCCAGTTGGATAAACTGGCGGTAACGGCCTTTTTGCGGACGCTCATGGCGGTACATAGGGCCGCTATACCATAAGCGATGCACCTGCCCGTTCAGCAAACTATGTTCTAAACAGGCCCGCAGACATCCTGCCGTGCCTTCGGGACGCAAGGTCAGCGAGTCACCATTGCGGTCGTCAAAGGTGTACATCTCCTTTTCGACAATATCCGTGACTTCGCCGATGGAGCGTTTAAACAGCTCGGTCTTTTCGACAATGGGCAAGCGGATTTCGCTATAACCATAAGAAGCCAAAACTTCGCGGATAATGCTTTCCGCATATTGCCAAAGCGGGGTTTGGTCGGGCAGCACATCGTGCATCCCGCGTATTGCTTGTATCGTATTTGCCATGCTGGGTTTATTTGCCTGTTACTGCACAGGCTCGGCTTTTTTAGCTTCGTCGGAAAGCGGAAACTTTTCCAACAACAAATTTTTATATTCTTGCGCCAGGCCAATATTGCCTAAAGCGCGTTCGGTTTGCATTCCGTACCACAACGATTGGGCGGTATGCGGAACACCGCTGGCCAGATAGCGTTGCAAATAACTTTTGGCCGGCCAATATTCACGGTTTTGGTAACAGATTTTTTGCATTTCCAATAAGGCCGGCGAATAATCGGGCTTGAGCAGCAGAGCTTCCTTAAAATACGCTTTGGCGCGGGAGTTCTGCCCGTCTTTTAACTCGCATAAACCGGCGTTAGTCACCGCCAACCATTGCCTATCATTGAGCAAATTGCCCATCGCCTTGCTTAACAGACCCATACCCTGACGGGTATCGCCATGATCGCACAAAAACCGCCCATAATTGTTTTGCGCACCCAGATCGTCAGGGGCAATCTGCAAAGCCTTTTTGTAATGCGCTTCGGCCTCCGGGAATTTTTCGATTTTCTCGAACAAATACGCCAACGCGTTATGCACCGCCGCATTGTTCGCATCATTCGCCAAAGCTTTTTCGAGATTTTCCTTCGCCAATTCCAAGCGGTTCATGTTCATATAACGGATACCCAACTGCAAATAGGTATCGGTCTTTTCCTTTTTTTCTTCCGTACCGGCGCAGCCCGCCAACATGGCGACACCCACGCACAATAAAAGATAACGGCTTACGCTTGTCTTACGTCTCATGCTCAGTACCTGCCAAGTGCAATTTTAGGTGGCGGCGGCTTTTATCCTTTACTTGCCCGACTAACTGCCCACACGCGGCATCAATATCTTCGCCACGGGTTTTTCGGACAGTAGTGACAATACCGGCATCGTTCAACAAGGTTTTAAACTGATGGATACGGTTATTGCTGGAACAACGGTAAGATGAATTAGGAAATGGGTTAAACGGTATCAAGTTGATTTTTGAAGGCACAGTTTTTAACAGCTCGACCAGCCCGTAAGCATCATCTAGGGAGTCATTCACGCCATCAAGCATCACATACTCAAAAGTGATGGTGCGGCGCGGCGCCAATTTGGCGTTCTCACGGCAAGCTGCCAACAGCTCTTGCAGCGGATATTTCTTATTAATCGGCACCAGCTCGTTACGCAATTCGTCAGTGACCGCATGTAAGGACACCGCCAAGCTGACATCGCAAACCTCGGTCAAGCGATACATAGCCGGCACAACCCCTGACGTACTGATAGTAACGCGGCGCTTGGATAAACCATAAGCGAAATCGTCCATCATCAAATTCATCGCGGCAACCACATTGTCGAAGTTCAACAACGGCTCGCCCATGCCCATCATCACCACATTGGTGATTTTGGCACTGCTACCTAAACGGTTTTGCGCAGCATACACTTGGCCGATGATTTCCGAGGTGCTTAAATTACGGTTAAAGCCCTGCTGGGCTGTCGAACAAAACGTACACGCCAAGGCGCAACCAATTTGCGAAGACACGCACAGCGTCCCCCGCCCCTCTTCGGGAATGAACACGGTCTCGACGCGGTTACCGCAATGGGTTTGCAGCACCCATTTATGCACCCCGTCACTGGCAACCTGCTCGACCACAATTTCTGGGGTTTCGATACGGCAATGCTCGGTCAGATAACTGCGCAAAGGCTTGCTTAAGTTGGTCATCAGGCTGAAGTCAGTGACCCCTTCCTGATACAACCATTTGAGCAATTGCGTCGCGCGGAACGGCTTTTCGCCTAAGCCGACAAAAAAAGCCGCGAGGCCTTTTCTGTCGAAATCAAGCAAATTGGTTTTGTTAACCTTAACGGGTTCTGGCACAAAGTTCATCGGCTGAGAAGAAATAAGCGATTTCGCGTTCTGCGGTAGCTAAGGCATCGGAACCGTGCACGGCATTTTCGTCGATGCTGCTGGCGAAATCGGCGCGGATAGTGCCTGCGGCAGCGTCTTTCGGGTTAGTCGCACCCATAATTTCGCGGTGTTTCAGGACAGCGTTTTCACCTTCCAACACTTGCATGATTACAGGACCGGAAATCATAAACGCGACCAGGTCATTGAAGAAACCGCGGGCGCTGTGTTCAGCATAAAAACCTTCTGCTTGTTCTTTAGTCAGATGCAGCATTTTTGCGGCAACGATTTTCAGGTCGTTTTTTTCGAAACGGCTATAAATTTCGCCGATAACATTTTTTGCCACTGCATCAGGTTTAATGATTGAGAAGGTACGTTCGATTGCCATTGTTTACAAAGCTCCAATAGGATTGATAAAAAGTGATTGCCAATTATAGCCGATTCGGGTGACGAATGTGATTAATCGTAAGCCCCAAGCCTTAAAAAGCCCCCAAGCATAGGCGTTGCCTAACACGCGGGAATGTATTCCCAACTGACGTTACGCAGTAACGTCGCTTTACTCCCGTTTGCCGCGCCGAGCATCGCAGGTTTTGTCGGGATTAGCCCGAAGGGGCGCGGCAGGGATGCCGCGCGTCGGCAGGAGGGCAGGAGCCCTCTCTGCCGACCCCCGACAAAACCGAGAAGCGCAGGAAGAAGCGGCAACCGGGCCGCCTTTTCTTTGGATACTTTCTTTTCGACTGCATGGATGCAGGAGGTAGAGCAATGCAGGAGCAATTGCCGAGGCGGAGCAAAAGAAAGTATCTCGCCTTCGGGTGCGAGAACCCGATTAAAAATACCTCGCGAAGCGACTCATTATTTGTTTTTTTAAACGCCAAAAAATCAATTCCTAAGGCAAATTATCCAAATGCTCTTCCCTGACCACCGGAATTAAATCTTGTGGGCTAACCCCTAAAATCAACGCCATAGGGCTGGCGATAAAAATAGAAGAGTAAGTACCAAAAAACACCCCGAACAGCAGGACGACCGAAAACCCATGAATAACTTCGCCGCCTAAGAAAAACAGCGACACCAACACCAAAATCACCGTCAACGAAGTCATAATAGTACGGCTTAACGTGACATTGACCGATATGTTAATCATTTCCTCAGTGCTTTTGTTGCGCAACTGGATGAAGTTCTCCCGAATCCGGTCATAAACCACGATAGTGTCGTTCAGCGAGTAGCCGATTAACGCCAACACCGCCGCCAACACCGTCAGGTCAAACTCCATCCGCAGCACCGAAAACACCCCTAAAGTCACAATAACATCGTGCAAGGTCGCAATAATCGCACCTAAAGAGAATTTCCATTCAAACCGCCAAGCGACATAAATCAAAATGCCGATAGTGGAGTACAGCAAGGCCAGGAAGCCGTCTTGCGCCAAATCGTCGCCGACTTGCGGGCCGACAAACTCCACCCGCCGCAAACTGGCCGGTTCGGCGGTGTCTTTGTTAATCGCCTCCAACACCTTATTGCTTAAATCGGCGCTGCTCACACCTTCTTGCAATTTCAGGCGGATCAACACATCTTTAGCCGTGCCAAAATTCTGCACAGTGGCATCGGCAAAGCCGGAACTGTCCAACGTCGCGCGTAAAGCCGTCAGGTCGGCGGGCTTTTGGTAGCCGACTTCAATCAGCGTACCGCCGGTAAAGTCGATACCCATCTGCAAGCCTTGCACCGACAGGGAAATAATAGAAAGCAGCGACA
Organism: Methylovulum psychrotolerans; assembly: GCF_002923755.1. Classification (GTDB taxonomy): domain Bacteria; phylum Pseudomonadota; class Gammaproteobacteria; order Methylococcales; family Methylomonadaceae; genus Methylovulum; species Methylovulum psychrotolerans. The sequence goes on along the minus strand of NZ_PGFZ01000008.1, from coordinate 270,400 downwards.
AAATGCCGGAAAAAATCAGGGCGATATTGCGGTTGCCGATAAAGTTTATATTAGTTGTTTTCATCGTTTTGTTTGGGTAAAAATTTTCAGGTGAACAACGCCAAAGGGGCGGCCTGTTAACGCGGTGGCGTTAACTTAGAGCCGCCCACGCCAGCCTAAATAGACAACTTATCGACCCGACGGTCGCCATAAATCCGGTTAATCACCATCCGCGTACCTGTAATGGCGGTAAACATGGATGACAAAATACCGATGATTAAGGTCACGGCAAAGCCTTTGACCGATCCCGTACCAAAGACAAACAGCACGATAGCCACCACCAAGTTAGTGACATGCGAGTCTAAAATGGTCGCGAAAGCTTTTTCATAACCGATAAAAATACTCGCCTGCGGGGAGTTACCGTTTCTGATCTCTTCTTTAATCCGTTCAAAAATCAAAACGTTAGCATCAACCGACATACCCACGGTAAGGATAATCCCGGCAATACCCGGCAAAGTCAGCGTCGCTTGCAACAGCGACAAAATCGCCACCACAATCACCACGTTAAACGCCAGCGCCAAGTTGGCGATCATACCGAACAGGCGGTAATAGCCTGCCATGAACAGCACGACCAGCACGAAGCCGACGATGAACGACAAAAAGCCTTTATCGATATTATCTTGGCCTAAGCTAGGGCCGACAGTGCGTTCTTCAACAATATCGACCGGAGCCGCCAACGCGCCCGCCCTTAACAATAAGGACAAATTGCGGGCTTCTTGCGGGCTATCCAAACCGGTGGTTTGGAAGCGCTTGCTGAACACGCCTTGGATGGTCGCCACACTGATGACTTTTTCAACTTTTTCTTTATGGCGGACTTTTTCGCCGTTGACGATGCGGTTTTCCGATTTATATTCGATAAACACCACCGCCATCGGCTTACCGACATTGGCTTGGGTCATTTTACCCATTTTCGCCGCACCCGCGCCGTTCAGGTTAATCACCACCGCCGGACGGCTGTCTTCATCAACGCTAGAAGAAGCATCCAAGATTTGGTCACCCGTCACGATCACCTGACGGTTTAACAAGATAGGCCGCCCGTCTTTCTCGTAATACAAGCGGCTACCGACCGGAGGATGGCCCTCAACGGCTTTTTGCACATCATGTTCGACATCAACCAAACGGTATTCCAAGGTGGCGGTGGTGCCTAAAATATCCTTAGCACGGCCTGTGTCCTGAATACCCGGCAATTGCACCATGATACGGTTTTCGCCCTGTTGCTGAATGACCGGCTCGGCTACGCCCAGTTCATTAACGCGGTTGCGTAAGGTGGTCATGTTTTGCGCGACGGCATTTTTGCGGGTGTCTTTCAACTCGCGTTCGCCGATTTTCAGCCACACTTCATCCGGCGTACCGTCCGGCTCGGTCACTTCTAAGGTGCGGAAGTTTTTGTCCAACACCTTAAACAAATTGGGCTTGTCGGCGGCTTCTTTCAATTTTATTTTAATGAAGCCGTTATCTTTGGCGACCGACTGGTAACGCAAGTTCGCCTCGCGCAACGCCAGACGCAAATCGTCGTTATAACGCTCTTCGGCCTGTTTCACTGCCGCGTCCATATCCACTTCCAGCAGGAAATGCACCCCGCCGCGTAAGTCTAGACCCAAATACATGGCTTTTGCGCCCAAGGCACGCAACCAACCGGGCGTGGTAGGGGCCAGATTTAAGGACACCGTGTAATCATTGCCCATTTTCTCGCGCAACAAATCGGCGATTTTCAATTGGTCGTCGTTACTGCCCAGACGCGCCAGCACCCGCCCATCGGCAACTTCAAACGCTTTCATCGGCGTATTGCTGTCTTTAACCAACTTTTCTATAGTGCTCACCTGCGTTGGGGTCAGCGCGGTACCGGCGTGGCTGGACACCACCTGTACAGAGGGGTCTTCGTTGTATAAATTAGGTAATGCGTAAATAATCGAGACCAGAAAGACCAGCAAGATTAGGACATTTTTCCAAAGAGGGTAACTGTTATGCATTATGTTATTCCAATCATTAAAACCGCGCCGGAGGCCGTCGGTGGTTGCCGTTAGCGGAGAGCGGTTATTCTTTTATTATTTTTTTCGTGACCGCTTTATAGGTTCCCTTAGGCATCATGTTCTCAACACTTTGGCGTTGGACTTGAATAAACGTATTGTCGCAAATCTCAATTTTGACAAAATTGTCGTCCACATCGACCACTTTGCCTAAAATGCCGCCGGAAGTAACCACTTCGACACCTTTTTTCAAAGTCGACATCATTTCTTTTTTCTCTTTAGTACGTTTGGCTTGCGGACGCAAAAATAGGAAATAGAAAAAGACTAAAATGCCCAGCGGGAACAGCATCCCTTCAATACCGGGTTGGGCGGCTGCGGCGGTGCCTTCAGCCAGCGCGTCGGAAATAAAAAAACTCATGGTCATCCTCAATTATAATTGTTAAATAAAAAATCCCGCCATTATGCCATAATCGGCTTGGGTTTTCCTCGTAAACATTTATGCGCCCGAAAAACAAGGCTTTTTTGGCAAACAAAGAAGACGGGAGACCACAGGGACAAAAGCGCCAACCCCCACCCGCAACAAGCCAGCCTAGATGTGGAGGCGATTTTGCCAATATCAAGCCACAGGCGTTTGGTAAGCTGCGCTTTATACCACAAGATCATGATTTTTATTATTATAAGGGAATGTGTATCCGTTCTTTAACATGCTTAAGATAGGTCACAATGGTAAAAGTCATCACCACCAACAACGACCAGGAACTCCATTTGCCGACATGCACGGCAGACCATGCGCCGAGCTGGTTCGGGTACTGCCAAATGCCGAAAAACGTGCTGAGGTTTTCCGCCAGCCAAATAAAAAACCCGATCAAAACAAAGCCCAGCAATAAAGGCATCTGCCGCACCTTGTCGAAAGGCCGGAACACCACCGTCGTCCGCGCATACAAACCCAAGGCCGCCGCACCGATGTAGCCACGGTAATCGCCGATATAATGCTGAGTGAAAAAATTGCCATAAATCAGCAACGCGACCAAAGTCGCCATCCAATAAGGCGGATGGTGGCGCACCCTCAGATCCAACATCCGCCAAATCTGAATAATATAACTGCCCACCGCCGCATACATAAACCCCGAAAACAGCGGCACAGTCCCTATCTTGGTATAGGCAAAATCGTGATAGCCCCAAGATTTTATACCGCTGGAAGTCTTAAACAGCTCCAGCAAAAAACCCAAAACATGGAACAGGCAAATCGCCTTAAGCTCATCCCACGTTTCCAGCTTCGCCCACACCATCCACAACTGTATAACCAAGGCAATCAGCAATAACGCATCATAACGCGGTATGCCAAACACACCCTGCCTGGGCAAGGCAAACACCGCCAGAAAAAACAACCCGGCAAACAAACACGCCCGCGCCTCTTTAAGGCCAAAAAACAACAGTTCAGTAAAAAATCGCGGTAGCCCGCGCAGCTCCGGGCGGGCAGGTCTATCGCTAAGCCATTGGTCGAATGCGGAGAAATTCATAGGAGAAGGCGAGATAGTGGCAAAGCCGCCCGTTATACCTGTTTAGGGGAAGAAGCTCAAGGGAGAGTTTTTGGTGTGCCGCTTAATTTATGCCGCCACCAGCCACCGCATAAAATAGCGTTGTTTTTATGATGACAGAAATCCGTAAGTTATGTATATTACCGACAAATCATAACCACGATTACTTTCGCCGACTTTCATCGGCATTTTTGACATTACCAGGATATAGCCATACCTCTTGATGCCAATAGCAACCCAACATCACGTTACTTAATTGACCTTAGGAGGAAGCAATGAAATTTCGGTTTTTTTTAGGCGTAATTGGCCTACTGTTGATGCAAGCCGCACAGGCGAATGAAGTATCGGGCAAGCAATGGAAAGCGATGATAATTACACACTTTCCCCCAGCATTTTGTGAAGATGACTCTTACTTCAGGCAATGTTTAAAGCTAAGTTCTAATGTTTGCCAAAAAGCAGCCCTCTCCGCGACAAAAACCTGCCTTACCACCCTTAAAGAGCGGATACCGACAACTTTCACCTCTAAAGAGCAAGCGACAGAAGTGGGAACAATGCTTGGGAAGTGCGTTGGCCTATCCTTGGACCTTAAGTTTGCCCATCAAAAATCGGCGGACAGTCAGTGCGCAGATGCTTCAAATTGGGAACAATAACGCTCAGGGCGATGGCGCATCCCTGCACACATTAAGGGTTACGCCGAACGCCTTGGGGAAGAGCTTTTTACCTTGATTTTTGCCTATACCACGAGGAAAACGCTCGCTTCCTCCCCTGCGAAGGGCCCCCTTCGGCTTCGCTCAGGAACCGAGGGGTGGGGTTTAACACGCAGAGGCGCAATGGAACGCCTACTTAATTCGATACTCCGCCGACCGCGCATGGGCAGTCAAGCTCTCACCCCGCGCCAGTACCGAAGCGATTTTACCCAAACTGTCCGCGCCCGCCGCCGAGCAGTTAATCAAACTGGTGCGTTTTTGAAAATCGTAAACGCCCAGCGGTGACGAGAACCGCGCGGTGCTGGAGGTGGGCAAAACGTGGTTGGGGCCGGCGCAGTAGTCGCCTAAAGCTTCGGCAGTGTAGCGGCCCATAAAAATCGCCCCGGCGTGGCGGATTTTCGCACATAAGGCTTCGGGGTCGGCGACCGACAACTCCAAATGCTCCGGCGCAATCACATTGGCGACATCGGTCGCCACGTCCAAATTATCCACCTTAATCAACGCCCCGCGTGTGCTTAAAGACGCGCGGATAATGTCGGCGCGTTCCATGGTCGGCAACAGCGTGTGGATGCTTTGCTCAACAGCGGCCAAAAAGTCGCCGTCATCGCTGATTAAAATCGCTTGGGCGTTTTCGTCATGTTCAGCTTGTGAGAATAAGTCCATCGCAATCCAATCGGGGTTGGTTTTACCGTCGCAGATAACCAGAATTTCCGAAGGCCCGGCAATCATGTCAATACCGACTTGCCCGAACACCAGTTTTTTCGCGGTGGCGACATAAATATTGCCGGGGCCGACGATTTTCGCGACCGCAGGGATAGTAGCCGTACCGTAAGCCAAGGCCGCGACCGCTTGCGCCCCACCGATGGAAAAAGCGCGGTCTACTCCGGCGATATAAGCGGCAGCTAGCACCAGTTCGTTAGTCTCGCCGTTCGGAGTCGGCACCACCATAATCAATTCGCCCACGCCCGCCACTTTAGCCGGGATGGCGTTCATCAATACCGAAGACGGATACGCGGCCTTACCGCCCGGCACATACAGGCCGACACTGTCCAGCGGGGTGATTTTTTGCCCCAACACCGTACCGTCCGCTTCTTCATACTGCCAAGACGCAATTTTTTGGTGTTCGGCATAGGTGCGGACACGGTCGGCGGCAGTTTGCAGGGCATGGGCTTGCTCAGCAGGCAGATTCTCCCACGCGGCTTGCAAGGTCGCCTTAGGCAGTTCCAACTCGCTGGCATCAGCAATGGCGCGGTGGTCGAAGCGGTTAGTATAGTTAATCACAGCGGCATCGCCATTGCTGCGGACATCGGCCAGAATCGCCAAAACCCGTTGCTGGATGTCCAGATCGTCGCTTTCATCCCAAGCTAACAGGTCTTTTAATTGCTGGGAAAAATTAGCGTCGCTGGCGTTAAGGTGTTTAATGGTTACGTTGGACATATCAGTTAAATTAGACAGAGTGTTACAAAAGCAAAGAAGTCACTTAGACCAAATAAATGCGCAGTAGTTTGGACACAGTTTTACAATTGGGCAAGCGAATCTTTTCCCGAGTCTTTTCCGGCCACAGCAAATGACTTGGCGACACAGTTAATCCCAGACAATTTTCAACCCCGATATTGCCTTAGTGTTAAAATCTGCCCAGTCTTTTTGCCTGAGGCACTATCATGCGTACCATCCAACTTTTTCTGGCTTCTTCGTCCGAACTCAAAGCCGACCGTGAGCAATTCGAGCTGTTTATTAGCCGCCGTAACAACCAGTCGGTACCGAAACAGGTTTACCTAAAACTGATCATCTGGGAAGATTTTCTTGATGCCATGTCACGAACCCGTCTGCAAGACGAGTATAACCGAGCCATCAAGACCTCTGATATTTTTGTCATGCTGTTTTGCACCAAGGTCGGCATGTATACCGAGGAGGAATTTAACACCGCCTTCGGACAATTTCAGGCCACACAGAAGCCGCTGATTTACACATATTTTAAAGATGCGACCATCAGCCTCAGTGCGATTAACGAAGATGATTTAACCAGCCTCTTGGCGTTTAAGAAACGGCTTAAGGCTTTGGGGCATTTCCATACCCCCTACACCACCACCGAAAGCCTGTTATTGCACTTTGGCCAGCAGTTGGACAAATTGGCGGATCAGGGCTTTATCCCCTTAAACAACCTCGCCGCCGCCTCCACATCGGGTGTTAGCCAACACCATAGCGGCACAGGCGATAACATCGGCCGCGACCAGACTAAGATAGGGCGGCAAATCATTATGGGGCCGGGCAGTGTCTACCACGAGAACAAAGGCAAGGACTAGCTTATGGACGGGCAGGTGCATCGGGGAAGCGGGGATAATGTCGCGGGTGACCAGACCAAGATTGGCCGTGAGATTGTTTTGGGTACTGGCGGCATTTATAACGAAAGCGTCACCCATATCCACTATGCCGGAACCGCCATCCCCCGCCACCTGACCACTACACCCTTCATCCCCGACGTGTTCCAAGGCCGCGAGGAAGATTTACTGGCGATACGCGCCAAACTGGAAACAAACAACCAGCCCTTGCTGTTGGTCAAAGGCCTTAAGGGCTTTTACCGATGTTCATACGGTCATGGCGGCGCTCCACCAGCGCGAACCGGATAATCCGGCTGTTAAAAACAATCTGGCGGTGGCCTGCCAAGACTTAGGCAATACCCACGCCACGCTCGGTGACCTGCAACAGGCCTTGCACTGGCGTGAAGAAGACTACAGGTTGTCATGGGAACTCCATGCCGCCGCCCCCGGCCATCTGGACTTTAAAAACGGCTTGGCGGTTGCCTGCCAATATTTGGGCAACACCCACACCACGCTGGGCGACCTGCAACAGGCCTTGCGCTGGCGTGAAGAAGACTACAAGCTGTCACAGGAACTCCATGCCGCCGCCCCAAACCATCTGGGCTTTACCAACGGCCTAGCCATTGCTCACATTAAATTAGGCTCCCATTATGAACAACAGGGCAATCTCCCCTTAGCCTTGAACCATTATCGGCAAGCCCAAGTCCTATTAGCGGAACTGGTCGCCAAGTCGCCACTTCATGTGGATTTTAAAAACAATCTGGCTTGGGTCAATAAGCGAATAAATGAATTAAGCACTTAACCCAATCCTAATGTCATAGACAAAATCAATCGTTCCCATAAAAACAATCAATTTTCCAAGCACCTCCACCCCCGCTAAACTATCCCTGTGCTGAACGCTAAGGGGGATTTTTCCAGCGCAATACCGCCCCACCCGCCGCGTCGGCATTACCCTATTATCTTAAAACCGGAGAACTGCAATGCCTTTAACTGTACCTCATGTTGTGTTTAAAACCCGTGTCCGTGACGAAAGTATCGGCGGGGATAACCCGTTCCGCTGGCAAGATGTCAGCACCGATGATATTTTCAAAGGCAAGCGCATCGTGGTGTTGGCGCTGCCCGGCGCATTTACCCCGACTTGCTCCAGCACCCATTTACCGGGCTTTGAAGCCCAGTACCAAGCCATCCTCGACCAAGGGGTTGATGAGGTGTACTGCTTAAGCGTCAACGATGCCTTTACCATGTTCCAATGGGGCAAGCATTTGGGCATTCAGCATGTCAAAATGCTCCCCGACGGCAACGGCGACTTTACCCGTGGCATGGGCATGTTAGTCAAAAAAGAAAACGTAGGCTTCGGCTACCGCTCTTGGCGCTACGCCATGCTGGTGGACGATTTGAACATTGTTAAAGTGTTCAGCGAACCTGGGCAGGCGGATAACTACCCTGAAGACCCGTTTACCGTAAGTGACGCAGGGACGATGTTGGCGTATTTGCAAGAGTAGGCTAACTATCACCATTATTAAGAATAAGTGCTGGTTCCCAAGCTTCGGCTTGGGAACTTAAGCACGAGAAGCTCCAGCTTCGAGAATTTTGGACACTAGGAATGGGTAAAAAATAATTCAGGCAGATACAGGTCTTGGAGCGCGGGCATCTTGCCCGCCCTTGCGGGCAAGATGCCCGCGCTCCAAAAATGAGGATGCTGAGGTTATTTTATGCACGTTCCTAACGTTAATTCCCGAAGCTAGAGCTTCCCGAATTTAAGTTCCCAAGCCAGAGCTTGGGAACTAGCGTCAGAATGCTTACCCAACAAGGAACCCAACATGATACCTTACGATTATGATTTATTTGTAATAGGCGCAGGCTCCGGCGGGGTGCGGGCGGCGCGGATGGCGGCGGGCTTGGGGGTGCGGGTCGCGGTTGCCGAGAACCGCTACTTAGGCGGCACTTGTGTCAACGTCGGTTGCGTACCGAAAAAACTCTTTGTCTACGCCGCGCATTTTCACGAAGACTTTAAAGCCGCACCCGGATTCGGTTGGACATTATCCGAACCGCAATTTTCTTGGCAACATTTACGCGCCCAGAAAGACCAAGAAATCACCCGCCTGCAAGGCATATACGGCAACTTGCTGGCAGGTTCCGGCGTGACCGTCATCAACGGCCAAGCGCAATTAATCGATGCCCATACCGTGAGCATCGCCGGGCAACACTACCGTTGCGGGCGGATTCTGATCGCCACAGGCGGCTGGCCGGACGTGCCGGCATTTCCCGGCAGCGAGCATGTCGTCACCTCTAATGAAATGTTCGCCTTAGAAGCCTTGCCGAAACGGCTGCTGATTGTCGGCGGCGGTTATATCGCCGTGGAATTCGCGGGCATTATGCACGGTTTGGGCGTGGAGACGACCTTATGTTATCGCGGCGACAAACTGTTACGCGGTTTTGACGAGGATATCCGCGACTTTGTCGCCCAAGAGATGCAGAAAAAAGGCTTGCGGATTGTGTTCAACACCGACATCGAACGCATCGAAAAAACCGCAGAAGGCTTCGTGGCGCAGACCAAACAAGGCCAAACCTTAACCGCTGATCTGGTGTTGTATGCGACCGGACGCAGCCCCAACACTGCTGGCCTAGGCTTGGCCGAAGCCGGGGTGGCGCTGGACAAACGCGGGGCTGTTATCATTAATGACGGCTACCAGACCAACGTGCCGTCAATCTATGCCCTAGGCGATGTCACGCACCGCTTCAGCCTGACCCCCGTCGCCACCGCCGAGGCGATGGCGTTGGTGAATTTGCTCTATACCGACCAGCGCAGCCCGGTCGATTATGACCATATCCCGACCGCCGTGTTCTGCCAACCCAATGTCGGCACAGTAGGCTTAAGCGAAGCCGAAGCCCGTCGCCGTTATGACGATATTGTAATTTATAAATCGGTGTTTACGCCGATGAAGCATACCTTATCGGGCTTGGGCGAGAAAACCTTGATGAAAATGGTGGTGCGCCGCAGTACCGACCAAGTGCTGGGTTTGCACATGGTCGGCGCGGAAGCGGGGGAGATTATTCAGGGCATGGCGGTGGCGTTACGCGCCGGGGCGACTAAGGCGGTGTTCGATTCCACCCTAGGCATACACCCCACCGCCGCCGAAGAGTTTGTGACTATGCGCAAGCCCGTGGGGGAATGATAACAGCACAGAAAAGGTACGCACAGCGTACCTTGGGCTTACGCTTATTCGCGCGGCATTAAGTCGATGTCGTTAATGGTGTCTTTGCCGATGGTTTTGGTATAGAGGAAATAGCCGGGGGCGTTGACGATCATCGCTTGGTCGGTGTCGGAGACTTCTAAGGTATAGCTGCCCATCGCATCGGTAGCGGTACTTTCTTTGCCGATGCTGACGGTTGCCGAGGAAATCGGGTTGCCGGTCGGCTTGTCGCGGACGACACCTTTAATTTCAACACCGGAACAACCTGCCAATAACATCAGGGTGGCGGCGGCAAACGTGGCTTTTACAGGGAAGTTCATAGCGGATTTTCCTTTGCAGGTCAGTAGTGGGGAGAGAAAACAGTTGGCGGCACTTAGACAAGGCTATCCGGCCTCAGTTCGGTACGCCATTTTAACCGCTTATGCCCTGCATCGAAAATTTATCATCAACCGACTAGGGAACGCGCATAAAATAAAATCTGTTGAACAGGCGAAAGTACGGCAACCCCCTCCCAGCCTCCCCCTTGGCAGGGGGAGGGGCATTTTCCCCTTGATTTTCGCCTGTATGACGGAGAAGGCATAAGCTCCCTCCCCTGCCAAGGGCGACTGCACGGATGCAGGAGGTAGAGCAACGCAAGGAGCGGTTGCCGAGAGGGCTGGGGTGGGGTTTAACACGCAGAGATGCAATGGAACGCCTACTTAATTTTATATACGTTCCTAGGCTTATTCGCAGGCATAGCACTCACACAATGCGGCGGGCAAATAAGGCGAGAATCGGCACGCTCAAAGCCAACCATGACAAGGTATCGCCCAGGCCATCGGCTAATAAGGCCGCGCATAAGCCGATGAGGCTGCTTGCGCAAATGGCGATGGGGATAGGCCACGGCTTGGGGCGGATGGGGCGTAACTGCCGTTGAGGCTTGGCGGTTTGGGCGGGGCGGCGGCAGTGTTTCTTACCCCAAAGGTATAAGCCGCCCACTAAAATCCCGATGCTGAGCAAGTCTAACATTGCCCAGAGAATTTTTAGCGGCAAGCCGCCGTAATCGCCAAAATGCAGGGGCTTGGACAGTAACAAGGCACTGACATAACCGGGCAGTTCCGCCGTGGCGAGGACTTGGCCAGTTTGGGCATCCAGCACGACGGGCTTAAGCAATTTTGCCGTTAACGGGGTCTCACCCTGCATAAACGCGACAAATTGGTTAGGCCCTGCGAAGGGATTGCCCGGAAACGCCAAAAAACTCAACGCACTGTTTGGCACCGCCCGATAAGCGGCGTTAACGGCTGTTTGCACCGAACCGATAGGCCGGATAGGTGCCGCCGCGTAGGGAGCAAGCAGTTGCGCCAATTGTTCGCTTTGCCAGCGGCTAAAAATCGGCGCGGCAACCGTGTTAATGACCCCAGTGACCGTCACTACCGACAGCCACACCACAGTGACGATGCCGAGCAGATTATGCCAATCCAACCACGCCAAATACCCTTGCCGGACAGTGCCGAACGTGAGTTTGCGCATAAACGGGGCATATAACACCACGCCGGACACTATCGCCACCATCAAGAACCCCCCCATTAAGCCTAACCACAAACTGCCCCATAAGCCGGCAAACAAATCGACATGCAGCCTTAACGCGATATTCATCAAGCCTTGGTTGAGCGGATAGGCCTGTAAATACGCCCCAGTGCGGGCATCCATGCTATAAAACGCGGATGGCTGCGCCGCCGCTATGTCCGCCCCCATGCGCACAAACCACAGATCCGGCTCTTGGGGTTCGGCAACGAGAAATTGGACGCTATCGCCTGGGCGGCGGGCTTGGGCGGCGGCGATAACGGCATCCAGATTGGCGCGGGTTGGGATGGCGCTATCCGGCCAAGGCGGCGGGCTTATGCGGTAACCTAAGGCATGGTCGATTTCGTCGGCAAAAATCAGCGGCAACCCTGTCAGGCATAGCAGCAAAATAAAGCCCGTACAGATGAGGCTACTCCATTTATGGATAAAGGCCCAACGCTTGAGGATGCGCGGCGTTAAGCCGATGCTCACGTTTTTCATAAAGTAACTACCAAAAGAGAATCACGCATAAAACAACAGCGGCAACGTTATTATGCTCTTGGAGCGCGGGCATCTTGCCCGCCCTTGCAGCCAGAATGGCCGCGCCCCAAGGCCTACGCCATTTTTATGCCCACGGATTTGTTATAAGCAAGCCTCAGTATCCGCTTCCCGGTTGGTGCTTTTAGGGCTAACAGGCCTAAACGCGGCGATAGGGTTGGCAAGTGTGCCGACAAATTGCAGGCTTTGCGCAGGATTAGCCAAATCCACCATTTGCTGGTTATTGCGCAATTGCAGGCGGTTTAAGCAGGAGCGGATAAATTCCGGTGCGAACAGGTCATGGCGGGCGAATTTTTCGGCCAGTTCGGGGTGCGCCGCTTGGTAGTCGAGGATGCAAGCGGCGACCAGTTGCCAGAACTGGTGTTCGGGGAAGCCGCTATGGACGTACAAAATCTCCGCCAAATAGCGGAAAATCAAGTCAAAACAATCGGTAAAAATCGATAACAGCTTCAGTTCCTCCGGCACGTCTACCGCCAAACGTTGCACTTTGTCGGATAACAGCACATTGGGGTTCATGATGGCGGCTTCTTCGGCGATGTCTTTCATAATGGCGCGGATCGGCACTTGATTTTCCAGCACTAAAATGAGATTTTCGCCATGCGGCATAAACACCAGATCATAGGCATAGAAGCAGTGCAGCAACGGGCTTAAGTAGCAGTCCAAATAGGCGTGCAGCCAAGCATGGGTACTCAGGCCTGAGGCGGCTATCAAGGCGGGCAATAAGGCCGCACCTTGTCCGTCAGTATGCAGCAAAGCCGCCATGGTCATTAAATGTTGCCCGGCTTGCAGTTGCGGCACGGGGCTGTCGCGCCATAAGGCGGCGAGCATTTTTTTATAAGGGCTGTCTTGGCGTAAAGCGGCCTCGTAGTAGCTGTGGCGATAGCCGATGGCGGCGACTTCCCGCAAAATGCTAAAGCCTTTGGTGCTAAGATAAGGGTCTTGGCTAATCAGGCCGTTAATGCAGTCATTAATGGCGGGAGTGGTGCTCATATAATAAGGTGACAAACCACGCATAAAGCCCATGTTCAAAATCGATAAGGCGGTTTTGACATAGCGTTTATGCGGCTGGCTGATATTAAAAAAGGTGCGTATCGACTGTTGCGCCAGATAGGCATCGTCGCCATAGCCTAAGCACAGTAAGTGTTTAGCCGCCAAATCGGCGGCGAACAGTTGCACCAGTTTGTTATACCATTGCCAAGGATGCACGGGCAGCAGGTAATAGTCCGCCGCCACCAAGCCTTGTTGTTCCAATATGCGGGCAAAATTCGCCAAGGCCGCCGCGCCCAGCTCTTGCACCAGTAGATCTTCATAAGTCAAATCTTCACTACAGGCGAATTCCACTTTGCTTTTATGCGCCGCCAGCCAAATTAAGTTCACTGGCGTTGCCGCTTCGGGAGCGTAGGCCTGATAGTCAGCGGCATCAAAACCGATGCGGCCATTATTGGCGATAAACGCCGGATGCCCCGCCATCATCGCCGTTTCTAGCGTTTGAAAATCCGCTCCGACCAGTTCGGCCACCTTGCCGCTCTGTTTGCACAGTTTATAGGCGCTGCCATATAAGGTACTGGTGATTTCTTCCATATAGATAGGCAACAAAGCGGGGGCTATGCCCAAGCTGGCTTGATTTTCGGTGATAAAAGCCAATGCGTCCAAGGCCGCCAGATTGCCGCCCGCCCATTTTTCTAAAGAAGCCGGATCGATATGCCAGTGCTCTAAGCTTAAAAGCTGCGCCCGGAAGCGGTATTCGACAGCCGCTTGGTCGGTCGGCAAGCGGTAATACCCCCATTCGCCTTCCTGGTACTGATGTTCGGGGACAATCACCAGTTCATGGGCGAGTTCGCTGATAGCCTTAATCAACAACAAGGTGTTGGCCTGCGCCCAAGTGTCGGCCTGCAAATGCGCGGCACTGTGCTGCGGTGGGCTTTGGCGGCTGGCCTTGGCGAGGGCGGCGTAATAATGGTTACGCGTGCAAAAGGCCAAATAAGCAGTTTTATTCGGCAAGTTGATGGTCTTTTGATAGACAAAACCGGCACGTTTGTTCAAGGTATGGATGTCGGCGTTGCGGATGTCCGGCTCCACCACTAAGCGTTGCACACGACGGTCATCGAAGATAAACGCCATGATGACGGTGAACACTGTCCAAGTAAAATCGGCGACCCGTTGCTCGGCGGGGGCAACCAGAATGTGCATCCCCGCATCACCCGCTTGCCAAGCATAATGCTGATCCAGCGCATATTGCCGGGGGTCGTAACATTCCAATAAAAAGGCCGGGGCATTATTGCAAAAGCCCAGATAGACCTGCGCCTTGGTACTGATGTTACGGTATTCCGCCTCCACCTCCGCCAAAGCCATACCCTGCAAACCCCAATAACGCGCATAGTCCAAATTAACCCAACGATGGATTAAGGCCATATCATCGGGGATTTGCAAAGGGCGTAACGAAAAGCTGCCGATAGCCGGAATGTGTTTTTGGAAACAAACAGGTGTTGGGTTCATAAAGGATACCTATAGAGAATAAGATAAGAAAGCTTACGGTTTACTGACAGCCAGGCTATGCAATGCCCTAGGCCGGAACAGCAACAGATAAATTAACAAAGTCGGTAAGAGTGCTGCCGCGCCGACCAGAAACGGGGCTGACAGCGGATAATCGGCGACTAAGCGGCCTGCCGCCAAAGCCGCCAGTAACGCCCCCACGCTTTGGCAAAAGTAAATTTTGCTAAAATCGCGGGTATAGGTGCTGGGGGTGCTGATGGCGAAGACGCAGACATCTAAGTACACCGTGGCTTGAAACAATCCCCAACCATAGAGACAACGCCCCACCAGCACCACAGCGGGATGTGGGATGGCTTGGCAAGCCAAGCCAATGGCGCATAAACCCAGTGCGGGGCTTACGCCATGCAAACCGCCCTTATTTTTGCCCAGGCACAAAGCCACTAAGGCGATAGCGCCGGGCAGGGCAAATACCAGCCCGGTAACGGTTTCGCCCTGCCAAGGGCTAAGCGTCTGCCAGTAGGAAGAAAAAAATGGCCGCCCCAAACTGATGCTAAAATAAAACAACAACATCACCATACCCAGCGGATACAAGCCGACAGTGCGGGGCGGGTTCGCCATAGCCGTTTCGGGAAGTGGCACGGGAACCATGCGGACGGCAAGCAAGCCGCAACAGATCAGCATCTGCATAAAATCACCCGCCGCCATCAGCAAAAACGCTTGCCTAGGTGCTAATAATTCCAATACTAGGCCACCCGCCGCCGCACCCAATATCGCCCCTAAATGTACCAGCACCGCCAACAAGCCTACCGTGCCGCCGTGTTTGTCTTGCGTTTCTAAGCTCATGATATACGGGTAAATCAGCAAGTAACTGCCTTTAAAACCCAGCATCAGTAACGACAACAGCCAGAAATCCGCCAAGCTTTGCGCCCCATAACAAGCGATGCTCAATAGGCCGGCGGCACATTGGGTGTACACCAGCAAACGCAATACAGGAATGTGTTTGGCCACGCGAGCCCATAACACAAATGCCAGCATCACCACCAAACAGGTCGCGCTGAGATAGAGGCCGATATACCACGGGTCATCCATCGCAAACGCGGCACGAAAAAATTGCGGATAAAACGGCAATAACAGGGCATCACTGACTACCGACACCGTAATTAACGTCACCAGAAAACACTTGAAGGGGTTCGCCATGCTAAATTCCGGTGGCCTCAGGGACGGTAAATTGCTGGAAGGCGATGCGCCGCTCAATGGGATAATGTGCCGTACCCGTAATGGCTTCGATAATGCAGGCATTGCGGTAACACACCATGCCTAAATCAGGGGTGGTGAAGCCGTGGCTGTGCAGGCCGACATTCTGGACAAACAATTCGTTGCCGTTCGGGTCGATGCTGTAATTGCGGTTGACGGCAAAACGGCCCTGCCCATCCCATTGGATGCGCTGTTCGATACCCGCCAAGAATTCCGGCAAGCGGTAATGGTAGCCCGTCGCCAATACCAGACCGGCACTGTGGTGGCGAAAACTGGCGGCCTGCTCTTGATGCTCAAAGTCCAAGGTAAATTGGCCGCTGGTGGTATCGAAAGCCGCCGCCGTTAAAGCGGAATGGGTCAATAAATTGGCCCGAATGGCATGGTTTAGGCTTTTGGCATAGAGCAAATCATAAATATCGTTAATCAACGCGCCGTTAATGCCTTTATAAAGGTTATGCTGTCCGGCGATAACACGGTCGCGTTGCCCGGCGGGCAGGCCATGAAAATAATCCACATACTCCGGCGAGGTCATTTCTAAGGTCAACTTGTTGTATTCCAGCGGAAAAAACCGTGCCGAGCGGGTAATCCAGCTCAGTTCATAGCCATATTTATCAATATCTTGCAGTAAATCATAATAAATTTCCGCCGCGCTTTGCCCGCTACCCAACACGGTAATCGAGGTCTGCCGCTGTAAATCCGCCTTAACGTTCAGATACTGCGACGAATGCACCGCCGCCGCCAAGTTTGCGCAGCACGGCGGCGTGTAAGGTACAGTCCCCGTGCCTAACACTAAGGCTTTGGCACGGTAAGTGCGGCTTTGCCCGGTTTGCGTACACTGGCTATGGATAAGATAACAACCTAACCCAGCGTGGTAATCCACTTGCCAGACATGGCTGTTAAAAACCACGTTATCGAGCTTAGCCGCCGCCCATTGGCAATACTGGTTATACTCGCTACGCAACAGGAAAAAGTTTTCGCGGATATAAAACGCATAGATACGCCCTTGTTCTTTCAGGTAGTTTAAAAAGCTGAACGGGCTGG
Organism: Methylovulum psychrotolerans; assembly: GCF_002923755.1. Taxonomy (GTDB): domain Bacteria; phylum Pseudomonadota; class Gammaproteobacteria; order Methylococcales; family Methylomonadaceae; genus Methylovulum; species Methylovulum psychrotolerans. The sequence continues at coordinate 253,749 of NZ_PGFZ01000008.1, read as the reverse complement.
TCGGATCGGCTAAGGTCACTAAATCCGATAAAAACGGCGTTTGCAAATGCGCCGACTCCAACATCATGCCCGGATGCCAATTAAAGCCCGCACTGCTATCCAAAAACACACTGTCCACGCCTTTAATGGGCTGGAGCAAACACGCCAGACTCAGGTTGAACGGGCCGATACCGATGCCGACCACGTCATAAATTTTCTCAGGCATCACAAGCCTCCTTAACAAAATCATCGTTAACGGCATTGGGCAGGTCATCGGCATGGCCGTACTGGCGACCATAAAACAGGATCAATTTCAGCACCGCCTGCAAATCTTGGATGGTCGTTAAGGGATTGAGCAGGGTAAATTTAAGGTATTGTTGGCCATGCACTTTTGTCCCCGCAATAACGGCCTCGCCGGAACGGAACAAAGCCTTGCGGATAGCGGCGTTGGCCTTGTCCAACTCGGCTCCGTCGGCTTGCCGGGCGGGGCGGTAACGGAACACTAAGGTGCTAAGTTGCGGATGATGCAGCGTTTCGATAGACGGCTCCGACAGCAGCAACAAATAGGCTTGTTTGGCCAAATGGATGCAGGCATCAAAAGCCGCACCCAATTGCGCCGCCCCCATTACGCGTAAAGTCAGCCACAGCTTCAGTGCGTCAAAGCGTTTGGTGGTTTGGATACTTTTATTGACCAGATTAGGTACACCGTCGTTAGCTTGGCTTAAAGGGTTGAGATAATCGGCATGATGAGTCACTACCGCCAAATGGCGTTTGTCCTTCACCAAAAACGCGCTGCAACTGACAGGTTGCAAAAACGCTTTGTGATAATCGACCGTGACCGAATCGGCACACTCAATACCCGCCAACCAATGCCGGAATTTAGGCGACACCAACAGGCCGCAACCATAAGCCGCATCGACATGCAGCCACAGGCCATAAACTTGGCAAAGCTGGGCCAGCTCAGGTAACGGGTCGATACTGCCAAAATCGGTAGTGCCCGCCGTCGCCACCACCGCCATGGGGATCAGTCCATTGGCTAAAGCCCTATCCAGCTCATGCGCCAACGCCGCCACATCCATTTTAAAATAGCGGTCACAAGCAACCGGCACGACTGCGTCATAGCCCAAGCCTAAAATAGCCGCCGCTTTTTGGATGCTAAAATGGCTGGCTTGCGAAGTGAAAATTCGTAACTTGCCAAAATCAACGGGTAAACCGTGGGTTTTGGTGCTGTAACCCGCATTTTTGGCGCAACAGCTATCGCGCGCCAACAGCATCGCCATTAAGTTGGATTGGGTACCACCGCTGGTAAAAATGCCGTCTGCCTGTCCGCCCAAGCCGATAATCTCAGTAGTCCAATCGAGCAATTTTTGTTCGATCAACGTACCGCCCGCACTTTGGTCCCAAGTATCCACCGACGAATTGACCGACACCAGCAACAACTCCGCCAAAATGGCGGGTATCGCTATCGGGCAATTCAGGTGCGCGACATACTGGGGATGGTGGAAGTACACGGCATGGTTAAGATATAACTGCTCCAGTTCCGCCAAGGCTTCGGCCAACCCGCAGGTCTGGCGTAAATCCACCGCGCGGAACTGTGCCGCCAGTTCGTGCGGCAAAATGCCGCTAAAAGGTTTATTGGCGGCGGCAACGCTTTTTTGGATCAGGGCGATACCTTGCAGCAAACTGGCTTGATAGTGGCCTAAGTTGCGCTCATTAAAGATAAAATCCGGGTTTAACAAGTGGCTAGCAGACGGCTCGGGGCAACATTTAACGGTTTGTAACATAACGGTTTCGTTATTCATAAACATCTCCAAAGTGGGAGGAAAGCCTTAAAAACTGTATTTAACCGAGCCAATAATGACCCGCCGCGCCCCGTAGGTGGCAAAGTCGCCGCCGCTGGTAAAAGCGGTGGCGACATATTCCTTATCGAGGGCGTTTTGCAGGTTGACGGCAAATTGGAAGGGTTTGAGGTTGAAATGCACAGCCGTGTCGAACAGCACGACATCGGGGATTTCGATGGTGTTTCTGGCGGCGTAGCTGTTGCCGACTGAGGTGCCGATATAGCGCGTCCCCGCCCCCACGCCCCAGCCTTTCGCTTGGCCGGACGGCACGGTGTAATCCGCCCATAGCGTGGCTTTGTGTTCAGGCGTGTATTCCAAAGTTTCGCCCACTTCGGCACTGAATGAGCTTTTGGTGACATGGGCATCGGTATAGGCGTAACTGGCCGTGACATCCAAACCGTTATCCAGGCTGGCGACCCCTTCTAACTCTAGGCCTTGCGAACGCGCTTCACCGCGTTGCACATTGGCGAAGGTAATCGGGTTCGGGGTCAGGAAGCTATGCCGGGTCAAATCAAAATACGCTAAGGTGACAAAGCTATTGGACTGTTTGGGCTGGAACTTCACCCCCACTTCGTATTGCTCGCCCGTTTCCGGCGTAAACGCCACCCCATTGGCATCCGTACCTAACACGGGCAAAAACGATTGCGCGTAGCTTAAATAAGGGGCAAGGCCATTGTCAGCCAGATACACCAACCCGGCGCGGCCTGTGGCGGCGTTGTTGCCCTGTTGGGTAGTTTGGCCGCTCAGGCGGTCTTGGGTTTCGCTATCGGCCAAGTCATAGCGCCCGCCTAAGGTCAGTCGCCAGTGTTCGGCCAATTTAAGCTGGTCTTGCAAATACAAACCGATTTGGTTTTGTACAGCCGCTTGGTTCTTAAACACTGGGGCTGCCGCGACGGGGCTGCCATAAACCGGGTTGTAAATGTCCAGGTTAGGCGCGTCGCCATAGGTCTGCACCGTCGTCGAATGGACATGCTGGAAATCTAAGCCCGCCAGCAAAGAGTGGCTCACGGGGCCAGTGGCAAAGTTAAACTGGGCTTGGTTATCCAAGCTAACGCCCTGCACCTTGCCGAAACTTTCATATAAGGCGCGGGTGATAGTGCGTTGGTCGGCCAGCAAGGCGGTGGTGTAAATCGTCCTGTCATCAACGGCATTATCGTAGTAGCGGGTTTTTTGCCGGAACGTCACTGCTTTGTTCAAGCGATGCTCCAATTCGTAGCCGACAGCAAATTCTTCACGGTTATAGCTATCTACAGTGGGTTCGCCAGTAAAGCGGTTGGTGGGAATTTTGCCGTTGGGATTGCCATATAAAGTCCCGGCGGCAGGCAGACGCTGCGAGGGCTGGGTCTGATCTTTTTGATAGTGGCTTAATAACGTCAGGGTGGTTTGGCTGTTGGGCTTCCACGTCAGGGCGGGAGCGACATAGATATGCTTGTCTTGGATGTAATCGACTTGGGTATCGCTGTCGCGTACAACCCCGGTCAGGCGGTAGGCCAAGGTTTTTTGTGCGTCCAATGCCCCCGTGGCATCCACCGCGCCTTGTAAACGCCCATAAGTACCCGCATCAAACTTAATCTCGCGGAACGGGTCGAATTGCGGGTGTTTGGAAATGTAATTCACCAAGCCCCCGGCACTGCTTTGCCCATACAACACCGAAGCGGGGCCGCGCGGCACTTCAATACGCTCCGCCCCGTAAGGCTCCAAACTGTAACCGACGACAAAGCCGGGGTTGGCCAGCTTTAAGCTATCTTGGTACAGCCCTGTTTCAGTGGCATCGAAGCCCCGCATTTTAAGGAACGTGGTACGCGGCTCAAAGCCGAAGGTCTCGCTTTGGATGCCCGGCGTATAACGTAGCGTTTCCGCCAAGGTAGTGGCATTTTGCGCGGCGATTTGCTTGCGGGTAACGACCGAAACCGATTGCGGTGTTGCCAGCAACGGGGTGTCGGTTTTGGTGGCGGCGGTACTATTAGGCGCGACATAACCGACATCAGCCGATTGTTCCGCTTCAGCGGTGACGTTCACGGTGGGTAAGGTAGCCGTTTTTGCGGTAGTGGCTTTGGCGGCGGCTTTATCTTCCGCCCTACCCTCTTCAGTGGTTTCTGACGGCTGCGCCAATCCTGGCGTGGGTGCGGCAAGCAACAGGGCGACGGCTAATGCTAGCGGACGGTTGGTGTGCCGATGCGGCAATAGTAATGAATAAGACATCTGCTTGTCTCCAATAAGAAATGATAATCGTTCTCATTTGTAGACGCATGGCAATGGCTAATCCTGATATGGCGGGGAAAATAATTTTTTGCGGGTGGGGCTAAGGCCGGAAGGCAAAGGCAAAATCATCAGCGATAAGCGATAAGCCCTAATCTTCTCGCGCATAAGGGCAATTCTTACAAGCCAGCATCCCCGTATTGATATGTTTTTCGACCATATTGGCCGATATGCCCATACGCACGGCGATGGTGGCTTGCGGTAAACCGACTAACTTATAGAGCACAAAAGCCTCTTTACAGCGCGGCGGTAACTGGGCAATGATTTGCAATACCGCCTCGGCGGCTTGTTGCCCAGCGATAACCGTTACCGGATCACAGGCTTCTGAAGCCAGCAAGCCGATTTCGTCAACATTATCATAGCCGCGTACCGTTTCTTGCCGATAGCGGTCAATGACGATATTTTTGGCGGTTTTAAACAGCCAAGCACGCGGCTCCCGGATTTGGGTTTCCGGCTTGGCGGCCTGGGCTTCCAACACCCGCACAAACGCCTCTTGGGCAATATCTGCTGCTGTGTCGCGGTTGCCGGTAATACGGAGCAGATAATTTAACAATTCGTGATAATGATGTTCTAGCACGGTAGTAAATAAAGGCGTTATTGATAATGATTATCAATTATATTATTGACTATGACGTATTGGCAATGTTTTCCCGCCAATTTGCCCAACAGCACTTGCTATGGGCATAAAATAACGGGTGGATTTATTGATGCCAGTACCGTAAGGTATAGCGTTCCGCCGTCCACCAAACCTAACCGTTTATGCCGCCCACCCCAAGCCCGCTTTTTACCCCTACGCTCAGCCGCCGCCATTTTCTCCGCCTAGCCGCCACAGGCCTTAGCGTCGCCGCCAGCCAGCCGCTACATGCGGACTGGCTACGCCTGAAAAACCACTGCCTAGACCCGGCGGCAAGCCCAGCCAGCGCGTTAGAACAAGCGGCATGGCAAGGCATTAACCCGGTCGATTGGTGGGATTGCCATGCCCATATCGTCGGCTCCGGTGACGGGGGCAGCGGCATTAGCCTAAGCCCCGATTTACAGTCGCCGTTTTGGCATCCCTGGCAATACTTGCAACAGCGGACTTTTGCCAATGCCGCTTGTGCCGAAACGCCGGGGCATCAAGACGAAGCGTTTGTCACGCGGCTGCGGGCTTTAATGGCGAGCCTGCCGAAGGGCGCGAAAGTATTGCTGTATGCGTTTGATAAGGCGCACGGGGCCAGCGGTGAACCGGATGATGCCCATACCGCCTATTTTGTCCCCAACGCGTATGCGCAAAAACTGGCGCAGCTCTACCCCGATAGCTTTGAATGGGTCGCCAGCATCCATCCCTACCGTGCCGATTGTGTGGAAGTGTTGGCGGATGCCGTCGCGCACGGGGCGCGGGCGGTCAAATGGTTGCCGTCCGCTATGGCGATTGATCCGGCCTCACCGCAATGCGGGCGATTTTATCGGGCGGCGGCACAGCTTAACATCCCCATCATTAGCCACGGCGGCGAAGAAAAAGCCATGCACGGTGCGGCTCAGGCCGCATTCGGCAACCCCTTGCGCTTGCGCCGAGCCTTAGATGCCGGAGTGAGGGTAGTGGTCGCGCATTGCGCCAGCATCGGTAACGATACCGACGACAACGGCAAAACCGTCAGAAGTTTTGACTGTTTCGCCAAGCTGATGGCGGAACCGCAATGGCAAGGCCGCTTATTCGGCGACATCTCCGCCATCACCATGCTTAACCGCGATATTAACGTGCTAAAAACCTTACTGACCGAGACCGCTTGGCATAGCCGCCTGTTATATGGCTCAGACTACCCCTTGCCAGCGGTACTGCCCCTCATCTCCGCCCGCGATTTTGCCCACGAAGGCCTGTTGCCGGAAACGGCAGTGGCCCCGTTAGAAGCCCTGCAAGACTACCATGCCCTACGCTTTGATTTTGTGTTAAAACGCCATTTAAGTTGGCAAGGCAAACGCTTTGGGGATAGTGTTTTTGCTACACGGCAGTTTTTTTCTGCGCCGCAAGACGTAGGGGTTGTGTAAATTGCTTGGGCCGAATGGGGATTTTGGGGATAACTAAAACGGACATATACTTCAAACGGTCAAGTTTTCGGTTTTTAGGATTAACCGTTCGCCTGTCCCCAGACCCCCCTTGTGGGGGAGCCTGTCGAAGGCTGGACGGTTAATCCGCCCATGGTTCGGCGACCAGCGGAAGTCCCTGTGGGACGGGCTCACCATGAACGGATTAACCGAAAACTTGACCGTTCAGAGTATAGCTGTTATTCGGCAAGCCACATCTGATAGCCCCCCACCCATGGTGAGGTAACATAGCGGATTTTTTGGCAGCTATGTGGCAAATAAATAGCTGCAAAAAAATCCGCTATGTTATCTCTTTTCATCAGAAACCCAGCCCTTTTATGAAATAATGTATAATCGTGGGTCACTATACGATTCACGGGCGGTTTTTACCCGACCGACACGACGGGGGCTGCGCCAAGCCGTAAAGCAGGGCGTTAGTCAGGGCAAGTCTTGTGATTTTGCCGACAAGATCAACGTAATATCGACAGTACAGCCACCATCAGCCATTCAATCATGACGTACTTTCTACAGAATTTGGGTAAGTCCACCCGCTCCTCCTTTACCAAGCTGGGGCGGGCGACGTTTTTTTTATTGCAAACCTTGGCGGGCATCCCCAGTGTATTGCTCAGGCCGCGCTTATTGCTTAACCAGCTCTATTCGGTCGGGGTATTATCGTTTTTGATTATTACCATTTCCGGCCTGTTTGTCGGCATGGTCTTAGGTCTGCAAGGCTATAATATCCTGTCCGATTTTGGCGCGGAAGCCACCTTAGGGGTAATGGTCGCCGCGTCGTTGGTGCGCGAATTGGGGCCGGTGGTATCGGCACTGTTGTTTGCAGGCCGGGCCGGGTCGGCACTGACAGCGGAAATCGGCCTGATGAAGGCGACCGAGCAGCTTTCCGGCATGGAAATGATGGCGGTTGACCCGATTAAACGCATCATTTCGCCACGCTTTTTAGCGGGCTGTTTGGCCATGCCATTACTGACAGCCTTATTCAGCGCCGTCGGGGTGGTCGGCGGCCAGATGATCGGCTCCGGCCTGTTAGGGGTCGATGAGGGGGCGTATTGGTCACAAATGCAGGCCAGCATTGATTTTTGGGACGACATTGTTAATGGGGTCATCAAAAGCGTGGTGTTTGGCTGGGTAACATCTTGGATCGCGTTATTTGAAGGTTACGACACTCTGCCGACTTCGGAAGGGGTTAGCCGCGCCACTACGCGTACCGTGGTCAATTCCGCATTCAGTATTTTAGGGCTTGATTTTATTCTTACCGCTCTCATGTTTGGAGACAATTAACATGCAGCACACCAATACCCAAGACACCCTAGTCGGACTTTTTGTCGCGGCCGGGATTGCCGGGCTGTTTTTTCTCAGCTTCCAAGTCAGTAACTTAAGCTCATTCACGCAGAAAGCCACTTATACCGTGACCGCCCGCTTTGACAATTCCGGCGGCTTAAAAGTCAAATCCCCAGTATCCGCCGCCGGGGTGAAGATCGGCCAAGTCAGCAGCATCAGCTTTGACCCGAAAACCTACCAGTCGGTTGTGGTCTTACAGATTGAATCGCAATATAACACCTTACCCGACGATACCACCGCCAGCGTCTTTACTGCCGGACTGTTGGGAGAGCAATACGTCAGCCTAGAGCCGGGCGGCTCGGAGACGTTTTTAAAAGATAACGGCACTATCGACATTACCCAACCCGCCATTATTTTAGAAAAGGCGATTGGGCAATTTTTGTTTAAAGCGGCGGAAGAAAAAAAGTGAGCGGCTTGCAGATTCTTGACCAAGGTGGTGGCCCTATCCTCATCGACGGTGATTTGACTTTCGCCAGTTTGGATAAAAATGCCGGGCAGCCCTTGGCCTTTTTACAGGCAGGCCAACCCATCACCATCGATCTGAGCCGGGTCGCTAATGCCGACAGTGCCGGACTGGCGTTGCTGATCGAATGGGCGAAATACGCCCACCGCCACCAGACCCTGCTGAGTTTTGCCCAAATCCCCCAGCAGTTGCTTAACCTTGCCAAGCTGAGCGGCTTGGAAGACACACTATTATTTCACCCGTCAGCCTGAGTGCTGATTTAACCACTGACCGCATCTAGCAGGAACCTTAAAAGCATGGATAAATTAATCATTACTGGCGGCACGCAGCTTTCAGGACAGTTGCGCATTTCCGGCGCGAAAAATGCCGCCTTGCCGATTTTGGCGGCGACATTGCTGGCGGAACATCCCGTCAGTGTCGGCAACATCCCGCATTTGCACGACATCACCACCACCATGGAATTATTGGGGCGGATGGGCGTGCATTTGCTGGTCGATGAAAAAATGAACATCGAAGTCAATAGCAGTACCATTAACAGCTACGAAGCCCCTTACGAGCTGGTCAAGACCATGCGGGCTTCGATTCTGGTGCTAGGGCCGTTACTGGCACGGTTCGGCGAAGCCCATGTGTCCTTGCCCGGCGGTTGCGCCATCGGCACCCGTCCGGTTGACATCCATTTGAATGGCATGATCAAAATGGGGGCGGACATTACCGTCGAAAACGGCTATATCCATGCCTACGCCAAACGTCTGAAAGGTTGCCGATTAGTGCTGGAGCAAGTCACGGTAACGGGCACGGAAAACCTGTTGATGGCGGCAACCTTGGCGGAAGGCATAACCATTATCGAAAACGCCGCGAAAGAGCCGGAGGTGACCGATTTGGCGCATTTTTTAAATGCGCTGGGCGCGAAAATCACGGGTATCGGCACCGATGTGCTGATCATTGAAGGCGTGGAGAAATTGGCCGAGCAAGGTGTCCACTATGACATCCTGCCAGACCGTATCGAAACCGGCACTTATCTGGTGGCGGCGGCGATTACTGGCGGCAAGGTCAAGCTGAAACATACCCGCCCCGATATTCTTGATGCGGTTTTAGATAAGTTGATTGAAGCGGGTGCGGACATCACCACGGGTGACGACTGGATAGAATTGGATATGCACGGCAAAAAGCCCAAAGCCGTCTCGTTGCGCACCGCCCCGTATCCGGCTTTCCCGACCGATATGCAGGCGCAGTTCATCGCCATGAACACCGTTGCCGAAGGCGTGGGCGTGATTACCGAAACCATTTTCGAAAACCGTTTCATGCACGTCCAAGAACTGCACCGCATGGGCGCGGATATTAAATTGGAATCCAACACCGCGATTTGTACCGGAGTTGCCCGCTTGACCGGAGCCCCCGTCATGGCGACCGATTTACGCGCATCCGCCAGTTTGGTGATCGCCGCGCTGATCGCCGAAGGCAGCACCTTGGTAGACCGCATTTACCATATTGACCGTGGTTATGACCACATTGAAGAAAAACTGACGCAATTGGGCGCTACCATCCGCCGCGTCGCCAAATAAAAGGTTGCCCCATGCTGACGATTGCCGTATCCAAAGGCCGTATTTACGAAGAAGCCCTGCCGTTTTTGGCGGAGGCGGGTATCGTACCGACCGATGACCCTACCACTTGCCGCAAATTGATTTTACAAACCACCCGCCCCGATGTGCAGTTGGTCATTATCCGCGCCACCGACGTGCCGACCTTTGTCGAATACGGCGCGGCTGACCTAGGCATAGCGGGTAAAGACGTGCTGCTCGAACACGGCACGGAAGCCTTATACGAGCCGCTCGACCTGAACATCGCCCGTTGCCGCCTGATGACTGCCGCCCACAAGGACGCGCCGCCGATTACCGGACGGGTGCGCGTCGCCACCAAGTATGTCAAAACCGCGCAAAGTTATTTTGCCAGTTTAGGGATTCAGGCGGAGATTATTAAGTTATACGGTTCGATGGAACTCGCCCCGCTGGTCGGCCTCGCCGATTGTATCGTCGATTTGGTCGATACCGGCAACACCTTAAAAGCCAACGACTTGGAGCCGCGCGAACTGATTATGAACATTAGCTCGCGCTTGGTGGTCAATAAGGCCGCGATGAAAATGAAGAATGCCGATATTGCCCAGTTGTTGGCGCAGTTTGAGAAGACCCTGGCGCAACGGGTTTAAGCGTTAACGGTACGCCGCTGCCAAGTTGGAAGGGTGGATTTTAGTCGTTTAATCAAAGGTTATCGATAGAGTAAGGCATGGGGCAAAAAGACATTATCTCCAAGCAGATTTTTAAGCGCATCCTCGTGGATGTGGCGACGTATATCTTTAATTTGCCCTTGGCGGCGGCCGAACTGATAGAAACCGAGCAGCAACGCCTGGAAGACAGGCGGGCAGATTTGCTGGCGCGGGTCAGCGACCACAGCGGCAAAACCTTCATCCTGCATATCGAAATCCAAAATCAAAACCAAAAAGATATGCCGGATAGGATGTTGCGGTATCTGACCGACATTAGGCTGTGCCATCCGGGCGAGGAAGTTTGCCAATATTTGCTGTACATCGGCAAGTCCGCGTTAGCGATGCCAGGCCATATCCAAACCCCGCAGTTGCACTACCGCTATACGGTGCTGGATATGCACGAGATGGATTATCGGTTTTTCATTACCCAAAACAGCCCTGATGCCATCGTGCTGGCTTTGTTGTGCGATTTGCAGGGTACCGACGCAAAAACCGTCATCCATGACATCATCACCAAGCTGATCGCCCTTACCCAAGACGACAGTAAGCGGCTACGCGAATATCTCAGCATGTTGGAGATATTGGCCAGTAACCGGAACATCCACCTAGACATACAGCAGGAGTTTGCAATGTTACAAATAGAGATAGAGAAACTGCCTAGCTTTATTTTGGGGCAGAAGAAGGGCATTGAGCGGGGCATCGATATGGGCATGGATATGGGTGAACGGAATAGGGCCATCATGGTCGCCAAGCAGCTAATCCAAAGAAATTTTTCTGTAACGGAAATCGTGGAAATTACAGGCTTGGACGCGAGTGAGTTGCCATTTATTGACGAAGAGCGTTAATGCAGGTTTTTTTGCGGGAAGAACTTAATAAGCTAGCTGTTCTGTCCACGCGCTTTTAGCCAAACAATCGGCGTGTTAAGGTGTAACATCTTAAATGGAACCACCTTAATTAGCTGCACAAAACAACTCACCCCGAAACACTTTCAAGGTTAGCTACGCGAAGTTAATGTCCTTTGCACAATGGCCGAACTGCGTGTACAAACGATAAGCTGCAACAACACACCATAAACGCGCATAGGGTGAAAAGCTCGACCATACACCCTACCCATTGCTTAGTTTCCCCAAAGACAGTCAATCTTTAAGGCTCTGCCCCAAAGCCTGCAAAAACGCCGCATTTTCTTCCGGCGTACCCACGGTAACGCGCAGGCAGTCGGCCAATAGCCCGCCTTGGGGGCTGAGGTTTTTAATCAACACCCCCTGCGCTTTCAACGCGGCAAAAATAGCGTCGGCTTGACCGCTGGGCGTTTTAAAGAGGATAAAATTCGCCGCGCTAGGATAGGCCAACAGTCCGGGCAAGGCGTTGATATGTTCCATAACCACCGCCCGTTGTTCACAAATGCGCTGAGTTTGCCCGTCAAACAGGGGCTTATGGCGCAAGGCGAAGTCGGCGGTGATTTGGGTCAGGCTGTTGATGTTATAAGGCAGGCGGATTTTATTCAACTCGCCTAGCCATTTCGGCTGGCCGACCAGATAGCCTAAGCGCAGCCCCGCCAAACCTAACTTAGACACCGTGCGCATCACCAGCAGATTATCGTAAGCGGCCAGTTTATCCATAAACGTGGCGTGGGCAAACGGCGCGTAGGCTTCATCAATCACCACCAAACCGTGTGCGGCTTCGATAATGGCAATCATGGCGGCGGGGTCGAACAGGTTGGCGGTCGGGTTGTTGGGGTAGGCGAGAAAAATCACCGACGGCTGGTGCGCAGCAATAGTCGCCAACAGGGCGGGCAAATCCAAGCCAAACCCGTCGGCGACTAGGGGGACAGCGTGGTAACGCAGGCTGAGGCTATCGCTCAGTTGTTTGTACATAACAAAACCAGGCGCAGGTGCCAAAACGCTGGCGGTCGGCGGCAAGGCCATCAAAAGCATTTGGATGATCTCGTCGGAACCATTGCCCAGCAAAATATCAAAGTCAGCGGGGATTTGCTCCACCTCCCGCAAGGTCGCCGCCAACTGCCGCGCTTCGGGGTCGGGGTAGCGGTTAATCGGGCAATCTTGGAGTTCCGCCAACCACGCGGCTTTAATATCCTCAGGCCAATGGTAAGGATTTTCCATCGCATCGAGCTTGACCATACCGCTGGCATCAGCGACTTTATAGGCGGATAGGGCGAGGATTTCGGGGCGGAACAGAGAAGAAGACAAAACGACAGATTTCATGAGTAAATTATTTTTCAAGTGACGTATAATTAGCGGTGTAGCTATAACGTAAACAGCAACAACGTATTAGAAAGTAAATATTAATATTGAGCTTTGGCGATGTTTAGTAATAATGTCGCTTGCTTTTATGGAATTAGCTGACAGGCGTTTTCGCCCTTGTTCGCTAACCACTTCAATTTCTTTATATTCAATCAATTTGGCTATTGCTTCTTTATAAATTTTTGCTGAAGCAGGTGAGTTATTGCAGGTAACAATAAATAACTTTTCAAAAGTGACGCTATCGTTATTGATAATACGGACAATGTCTCGCTTTAACTCTTCAATACTTTTCTCTTTTGCCGTTTCATCAAAATAAAGGGCATCAAATTCGGCTTGCTTAGTGTAATTATTATCTAATTGCGGAAGATATCCCGTCATAAACATATCTAATCCCGCACCACCGTAATGAATAAAATGATTATTCTTTTCCCAATGGATTTCTGTCATCACATCACGCGCTTTTGGATGTTGCGACAAATGCACCAACCAATAATCACCATGCCCCTCTGGTGAGCGAATAAAAAAGCGCGTGTAGTAACTTGCTCCACAGTTTAAAACCAGATCCCGGTAAAGACAGCTTTGGATATACAGTCGCCAGTCTTTTGTTGAGCTTTTAATATCTTCTATCGTGCGGCCTTTTAAAGCATGAGGAGTGCCTATTGCATTAAGTAGCGTTTGTGCCAAGTCTTTTTTATCACTAATGTATGTTAATAACGAATCGACATTGAAATTTAAAATAATTTCTGATTTAAGGGAGCTATACAGGATTTTTTTAATTAAAGGAACAGGAACTTCTTTATAACCGTATTGATCCAGCAGAAATATAGCATGTCTGGCGCGACTTTTTTTATTAATAAATTCAATAATAGTGTCGGCTTTGTCTTGAAAAGAAGACTCAAGAACAAAAATTGACTCGCCTATTAAGTGACCATAGCCCTTTGATTTTAAGGTTTCTTTTAAGCAAATACAGGCATTTTTATCATTATCTATAAAGAAATAGTGAATATTAAACTTAATGGGCTTGCGGCGTTTTCTGTTAATAGAAACGCTTGCTTCCGCCATAGCATCCAGCATAATAAGCGGAGAACCATAGATAATTTCTTTTGAGTCATTATGGCTATAAACACCTCCACCAGAAAACCCATCAATTAACGTTAGTTTTAATTCTTCTTGGGATGGATGGGAAACTAACGTTTGAATATAGCGGATTAAATATGCTTTTAGAATGTCATGCTTTGCTAAGCTATGTTGCTCTAAAGGTGGGGGGCAATCAAAACTCCATTCGTATTTTTTCTTCGCCATTCAATTTTGGTTCCTAATAAATGTTATGAATCGGCATTTCATTAAAAACCCGACCATTTAACGCTCGGCCATTTTCTTTTTTAGAGCGTTTTTTCCCATCCGCTCCCCAGCCACCCCACTGTTTAAAGAAAAACTGTACATTTTGTTCCAAACATTGCAAACGTATCCCATCTGCCCATTCAGGTTTCATGGGTCTAGCCTTAACACCGGATTCCCCGCCCACAATCACCCAATGGATGCCGTTTAAATCAACCGACCCCAAATCTTCAAGTAGCGGCTCACAAGAAAGAAAGCGTATTGCCGCATTAACCGTTCGTAAATGCTCGATACGGGCTAAGCCGTCATTTCTATTTTCTACTGAAACGCCTAACCACGCATTAACAGGAGGAGTACGATTTTTAAAAAATACCGCTAACCGTTCCGCCCGTTTCGTTAAAATTTGAAACTGATGCTGGGGGGCTTGTTCTATGACATTAAACACTTGCCCTATAAATTCATCAGAAACACCTTCATGAAATAAGTCGCTCATAGAATTGACAAAATAAAGCGTAGGTTTTTTACGCTTTAATGGCTCGCTAAGCCGTTCTGATAAAATAGATAAGTCAAAACCATTTTCATAACCCTTAACTTGCATAGCCTGCAAACGTTTAGCCATAGTTTCAGCATAACAATACTTGCAACCCGCTGAAATCTTAGTGCAACCAGTAGTGGGATTCCATGTTTGTTCTGTCCATTCTATTTTTGATTTAGTCGTCATAAAGATAGTCCGCAAAACTTAAGTACATTACCCATTGGCGGTGTAATTTTTGTAGATACTAAACGCTAGTCCCACCCACCGTCAATCCGTCAATTTTTAAGGTTGGCTGGCCTACGCCTACGGGGACGCTTTGCCCGTCTTTGCCGCAGGTGCCGACGCCGCTATCGAGTTCCAAATCGTTGCCGACCATGGAGACTTTGGTCAGCACATCCGGGCCGTTGCCGATGAGGGTCGCGCCTCTGACGGGGCGGGTGATTTTGCCGTCTTCGATCAGATAGGCTTCGCTGGCGGAGAACACGAACTTGCCGGAGGTGATGTCCACTTGCCCACCGGCAAAGTTTTTCGCGTACAGGCCTTTTTTCACCGATTTGATGATTTCTTCAGGGTCATGCGCCCCTGGCAGCATATAGGTGTTAGTCATGCGTGGCATGGGCAGGCTGGCGTAGGACTCGCGCCGCCCGTTACCTGTCGGGCTTACGCCCATCAAGCGGGCGTTGAGCTTGTCCTGCATATAACCTTTCAGAATGCCGTTTTCAATCAGTACGGTTTGCTCGGTGGGTGTGCCTTCGTCATCAATGCTTAAAGAGCCGCGACGGCCCGACAAAGTGCCGTCGTCGACCACGGTGCATAAGCTGGAGGCGACCCGCTCGCCGACGCGGCCACTGAATGCGGAGGTGCCTTTGCGGTTGAAATCGCCTTCTAAACCATGGCCGATGGCTTCGTGCAGCAAAATCCCCGGCCAACCGGGGCCTAAGACCACCGTCATATTACCCGCCGGGGCTTCGCCCGCTGCCAGATTGACTAAGGCTAAGCGCACCGCTTCGCGCCCATAGTCCAAGGCGCGGTCTTGAGCAAGGAAATAGTGGTAATCGGCCCGCGCCCCGCCACCCATGCTGCCCTGTTCGCGTCGGCCATTTTCGACCACGATGACGGTTACGTTCATACGCACCAAAGGCCGGATGTCCGCCGCTAAAGAGCCGTCTTGATTGGCGACCAGAATGCTTTCGTGGACACCGATCAGGCTGACGATGACTTCTTCAATCCGGCTGTCGAGCTGGCGGGTAGCGGATTCCACCGCTTGCAGCAAGGCGATTTTTTCTTGATCCGGCAGGGATTTTAGGGGATTGGCAAACGGATACAGGCGGTTCGGGCTGGCGGCAATTTTTAAATTGACTTGCGCGTCTTGGCCTTGTTTTAAGATGGCATTAACGTTAGTCGCCGCCGCCAGCAGCACCGGCAGTTCTAAGCGGTCGCTGTAGGCAAAGCCGGTTTTTTCGCCCGCGACCGCGCGTACCCCCGCCCCTTGTTCGATGTTGTGGCTGCCTTCTTTGATAATGCCGCCCTCCATCACCCAGGATTCGGAATGGCTGGTTTGAAAGTAGATGTCGGCGGCATCGACAGGCACGCTAAGCAAGCGGCTCATGATGGTTTCAATATCGCGGTCTTGGAGGCCCGCAGGGGTCAAGATAGCGTCTCTGGCAAGGTTTAATAAATTCATAATAAGATCCGCGCCAAAGGCTGATACCGGCACAATAGCGGTTTGGGTTAAAGGGTTGGAAATGGATATGACAGCATGGCAAAGGTTTGTCAGGCAGGCGTTGTTGTTGCCCGACAAACCGATATAGCTAAAGCACAATAAAATGATGCCGTTCGTGGTGAGCTTGTCGAACCACCATAGCCCTTCGACAAGCTCAGGGCGAACGGCTTTACAATCAATTTATACTGCGTTAGCTATATATTGGGTTGCCCAAAGCCCGTCAACAAAAGCCACTGCTATTAAACCTGCCTCGGTTCAACAGCGGCGCGGCGGGCAGAAACCGCTTGCCCGACACAGTCGCCTGTTGCGCCTTAAGTCCTTATATCATCTTCAAATCATCATGCAAGGTTTCGAACAATTGGTATAGCAGGGCTTCGGCATCATCAGCGGCATCTTGGTCGATATTCCGCGCATCCAATTCACTGCTTTGCTCGGCTTCACTGGCTTTTTTAACGCTGACCCGGGTCTCTTGGCCGTTAGGTTCGACGCTGATCACATAAATGACCTGCTTTTCTTCCTTAATAACCAGTGAGGCGACCGCACCTAACAGGGATTTGGGGTTGTAGGAGACAAAAAACAACCCCTTATCACGCACAGCGTCAGTGACTTTGATTTCACTTTGGGTCAATGCCAATTTCAACGTATCCCACGCAATCCCCAATGGTTGTTTGATGTTAAGCACTGGCGGCTTGGAGGCAGTAACATAAACATCGTCTTTCAAGCCTTTTTTATGCTTGGCCTTAGGGACAATGCTATCATCTTTGACTACCGCAAGCTCGGCCTCAGTCGCGGGGGCCGCAGTAACGTCAGCATCTACGGCGACTTGTTCCGCCGCCGTCTTATGGGTTATCAAAACAGGCGGGCGTTCGAGCATTTCGGTGTTGTGATAACGCGGGTCATCGCCGCTACACGCGGCCAATACCGCCAAGGCCAACACACCCATAGTTTTTCTGGCAACTTTCATATCATTCACAGTTAAAACGTCGATGGTTTAAGACAGGAAACGCCCCGCGCACTTGGCCGAGGCGGGTTAGATCAATATCAGCCAAAGCAAAGCCTGGGCCTTCGGCGTGGCAATCCTGCACCGCCCCCCATGGGTCAATGACCATACTGTGGCCAAAGGTCTTGCGGCCATTGCCGTGCAAGCCGCCTTGATTGGGGGCAATGACGTAGCAGAGGTTTTCAATAGCCCGCGCCCGCAGCAGCACTTCCCAATGCGCCGCGCCCGTAGCGGCAGTAAAGGCGGCGGGGAATACCAAAATGTCCACGCCTTGCTGGCTCATAGTGCGGAAGAATTCGGGGAAGCGCAAATCATAACACACCGCCAAACCGATACGCCCGAATGGGGTATCGACCACCACCCGCTCTTGTCCGGCTTCAATGGACGCGGATTCACGGTAGACTTCACCCGTCTCCGGCACACTGACATCGAACAAATGGATTTTATCGTAACGGGCGACCCGCTCGCCCCTGTCGTTATACACCAAGCAGGCGGCGCGGACTTTCTCCTCGGCCTGTGCCGCTATCGGCATCGTACCGGCAATAATCCAGACCGCGTGTTGCTGGGCGGTGGCGGCAAGAAAATCTTGGATGGGGCCATTGCCATCGGCTTCTTTCACCTTGACCTTATCCAATTCATGCAGCCCCATGAGCGCGAAGTTCTCCGGCAACACCACCAGCTTCGCGCCCTTCGCGGTGGCGGCGGCGATCAGTTCGCCAGCGGCTTGCAAATTGGCGGCGACATCCGGTGAGGATACCATCTGGATAGCGGCACATAAGGTCATAGTTACTCCTTTTCATTAGTTTTTTAGGGTATAGCTTGCCTACACAGGACACAAGGCGTTAAACCGGAGCCCAAAGCGTAAAATCATTTCGGCATTTACCAGCCATCTTTTATCTTAGTGGCGCTTACCGTCATCCAGCCAAGAAAAGTCCGTCAGCCCGCTCCACAATTTTGGCACCACGCCGTCGCTTTCATGTTCGGGAACCACTTGCAGCACTCCCCATTTGCCTACCAATTGGTATTGCGATCCCAGCAAGAAGCCGTCCTGATCACTACCTGTCAGGGTATGCGCCACCAAGCTAGTAAATTTATCGACAATTGTACCAGCAATAGGCAAGGCATCGGCACTTTTGGGAATGACGCTGGCTTGAATATCCAAGGTTTTATTAACAAAATCAGTGCTGCCGCTGAGGCTAATCCGTGCCGGAATCGCATCCATCAACAGATCATGGGTCACGGCTTTGCCGTCGGCAATTTGGAAATGGCCTTTGCTAAAATTAAACATCAAGCCTTCCTCGTATAGGTCGCGGAAATCCAATTGCAGCCGTTTCGCCCATTGATCTATCGCCAAAATGCCCAGCACCCGCCCCAAGCCCGGTTCGATGCTTAAAATCCGCCCTTCGTTGGCATACACATCCAGCGAACCTTGCAAGGCCGCCAAGCTAAACTGGTGCGGCGCACCGCGCCAGTGTCCGGTAAAATCGGCGGTGGCGTGGCTACCGACCAAATCATGGGTCAAATCCAACTCGGCTAAAGTGCGCCCGGCATTAGGCAAATCCAGATGCCCATGCAATTGGGTTTGTTGCCGACCGTCTCTGACCGTCCACTCCCCGGATAGTTTCAGGGTCTGTGCGGCATTGCCCAGTGTCAGCGCCGTCAAGGCAATGCCGTCCGCCAAGCGTTCGGTACGGATATCCAAACTGCCTAAATCGGCGGCTTCCCAACGCGTTTTATGACTGTGCAAGCTTAATAACGGCAAGGTTTGCGGTGCTGGTGCCGAATCCGCCGCCGAGGCCGTAGCCACCGCTATATGACTAGGGCGCTCAGTCCCTTGCAGTTTTTTAATGACCGCCAAATCTAGCTGTTCCATCGCCAAGGTAACAGTGCTAACCGGAGTAACCGCTAAAGGCACAGTCAGCGTACCGACGGCAAAAGCACTGTCAATCTGCCCCTGCCAATGCTGCGGTTGCGCCTGTAGGCGTAAATCAACCGCCCCTAACGGGGCTTGCGCCCAAGTGGCGTTGTCAGTATGCAAATGGACGCTTTGGACGGCCAAGCCCTGATTTTGTCCTGAGCTGCCCGCCAGCCCGCCTAGCATGGCTTGTAAATCCACCGTCGGGCGGTTGATGCCGATACTTAAGCCGTGGGCGGTGGCGTCGGGTAACACGGCACTGCCGGCCCCTAAGACCAAATGCCCTGAGAGCACCCGTTGCTGGGCGGAGTCAAAGCGCAAGGCGGCTTTTAGGGTGTCGGCGTAATTGAGCGTGATCGGCAGGGTTTGCGGATTACCTAAGCCAAACACGATACTAAAGGCCTGCTTCTCACGGCGGGGTTTAGCCAAGAGTCCCGGCAGCTTGACTTCGACCCCCAGCAAATCCGAATTGATCGTTATCTCGGATGGCTGCTTGTCCAACGGCAAGGGGAAAACCAATTGATAATCCAGGCCACCGTCAGCGTAGGCGGTATGCGGCAAGCCGAATTGCGCTTCCAGATCACCCAGCTCGGTATGGCCTGCCGCCATTAAAGTGGTTTGCCCGTGGTTGCTGCTAACAGTAACGGCCACCGGATAGTTTAAGGTTTCCGCTTTAATGGTATCGCTGTAAACACCCTGTTCGTTAAATTTTAACAAGCCGTTGATATGCTGCATCGGCAAGTCCAAAGCCACTATTTTTAAGCGGGCATTATTCAAAGTCGCCTTGCCGTCCACTTTAGGTTGCGCCCCCAAGGCCAAAGGTATGCTTAAGTCTAAGCTAACCTCAGTGTCGCCTTGGGTGCTGATGGCATCGGCCACCGCCCCAATACGGCTTTGCAAAGGTGAGGCTTTTAAAAACGCCAACGCATCGGCAATTTTGCCGTTGACCAAGCCCTGCACCAGCAAATGGTCGCTGACCCCCACCGCCGGATTAATCACCGTCACTTGGCTGGCCTTTAATTGCTGGCTATGGCCTTCGTCGCCGTGCACCACCAAACGGTTTTGTAAAAAGCGCAGCTGACCATTAACATCAGTCAATTGCGGCCAACCGGGCGCATAATTCAGTTGCAAATGCCGGACTTCCATTAACGCCTCAAAAAAACCGCCGCCCAGCGGTTCGCTAGCGATAACCGTATCGGTAGCGCGGGCAGGTTCACCGCTAGCGGCCACGGCCGTGTCCTGAGGTTCAAAGTCTTGAATAGGGCTAGCCAGCGCTTGTCCCAGATGCCCCGTATACACCAGTTTACCTTCAGGAATTTGTCCCTGCACAAATGCCCCGTCCAGCCAAACGATGTCAGAGGGCTTCATTACCCCGACCGGAAAATAGTGTTTTAATTGACTGGCATCCGTGCAAATTAAGGCCGTTTGTAAATCCAAAAACGGTAAAGCTGACACTTGTTCGGGTAAGGTCAAGCGGAGCTTGTTAACGGTTTGCACCCCTAACAGCTCAAGGGTAAGTCGGTCGCTGGACAAGGTTAAACCACCCGCCTGGCGTTGCCAGGCTAAACTACCGTCCAAGCGTTTAATCACTAAGGCCTTCCGAAATAATGTTGGCAAAAGTAACTGGGCATCACCAGTGCGCAACTGAAGCACTCCGCCTTGCCCAGTACCGTGCAGGTGGCCGCTGAGATTCTCCACGCCCGGCAAGGCGGCGACGGGAGCAAAGCCTAGATGGTTAATATTGGCGTTAATGGCGGCGGCGCGGGTCGGCACATCTACCCATAACGAAACATTATCGACCGTACCTTGGGCAGTGCCGGGCAATTGCACCGCCAGTGCCGGCGCGAAAAATTGGACGGTGCGTAATAAGGGTTGGATATCCAGTTGACGGGTCACTAAAGCCAGTTGTTGCGGGGCAAATGCGTCGGCACTTTGTCCTGACAGCCGGAAACGGACATCGGCGAGGGTTGCCTCGTTATGGCTTAAGAGCAAACGCGGCACTTCCAGCCGCCAAACGGGAGCCAGCGCCTCCTGTTGCCAAGCAAAAGTGCTGTGCAATGCTGTCAGTTTCCAAATCGGCTGCTTATCACGCTGCACCTGCACCTTATGCGCCGACACCGCGCCAGATACCGCCATCATCCGTGATTGGGCAATATGTCCCCAGATTTCGATATCCGCCTGCCCGGCACGAATGTCCAGACCTTGGGTCTGCGGCCACTGCCGGAGCGGCACAGCGGCAGCGTTCAATTGCTTAGCGGCCAAATACGCCGTACCGTTGAGGCTACCACTCGCAAAAGGGTTGCCAGTAAAGTCCGCCACCAGTGTTAAAGCTTGCCCATAAGCGGCGGGCAGTTTCGCCAATAGCTTGATGCTGTGCTGTTGGCCTCGGTTAAACACCACCAAATCCACGCCTTTGAGACTCAGCGGCTGGTTAGAGTTAAGCTGGCCTTGCCAGAGAATGTCGCTTTGCAATAACTCGAAACGGCGGCCTTGCCATAACCAGTCCGGTTGCCCTCCCCCCGCTTTCAGGCCGACAATGGCAATCCGCCCATCCGCTTGGCGTTGCACCGAAAGCTTAGCGCCCACCAGCGTCACCCAAGCGGATGACATAACCTCGCGGTTCGCCGCCATCGCCAACAAATTCACGCCGATACGGACTTGCCGCAACGCCACAGCGGGGCTTTGGCCAGGCGTAGACGCGGCGACGGTAATATTGTCCAAAATTAGCTCAGGGGTAAAGCCGCGTAATTTGGCACGGAACCGTCCGATACTGACTGGCGCACCGACTAACGTGCTGATTTGCGCCGCCAATTCGCGTTGGTAATGCTCCAATCCCACCAACGCGACACGCAATCCCGTCAGCCCCACCGCCACCGCCAGTAAGCTCCAGAAAATAACGTGCCGTGATAAACGGGTCAAGCGTGGGATCATGACATTATGCCGGGCTTAAAGGGTCGTCAAATAGTCCCAAGATCGTATCAACGTATTACGCTGCACACAAATAAAGGTCTCGACGATCTTGAATATCGGCTTACAACAACACCACATCGTACTGTTCCTGATTATATTGCGCCTCGGCACGGAATTTTATCTGCACACCCAAAAACGTCTCCAGCTCGGCGAGCATATTCGCCTCTTCATCAAGCAACATTTCCACCACGGCATTAGAAGCCAACACCAGCAGGGTTTGCACTTTATATTGCCGCACTTCGCGGATGATTTCGCGGAAAATCTCCAGACACACAGTTTCGGCGGTTTTCAGCACTCCCCGGCCACCACAAGCACTACAGGGTTCACACAGGATATGCTCCAAGCTCTCGCGGGTACGTTTGCGGGTCATCTCCACCAAGCCTAAAGCCGACACCTCGGTGATCTTCGTTTTGGCGCGGTCTTTCTCCAAATGCCGCTCTAAAGCCTGCAACACTTGCTTTTTATGGTCTTCACTCTTCATGTCGATAAAATCAATAATGATGATACCGCCCAAATTGCGCAAGCGCAGTTGTCTGGCAATGGTTTGCGCCGCTTCCAGATTGGTCTTAAAAATAGTCTCTTCCAGATTACGCCCACCGACATAGCCGCCGGTGTTGACATCAACCGTGGTCATGGCCTCGGTTTGGTCAAACACCAAATGCCCGCCGGATTTCAGCTTAACCTTACGTTCCAAGGCTTTTTTAATCTCATCCTCGACGCTGTAAATATCAAATACCGGACACTCGCCGCTGTAATGCTCCAGCACCGGGACAATTTCCGGCACGAACATTTCCGCAAATTCGACCATACGCAAATAGGTCTCGCGCGAATCCACGCGCACCCGATCAATGCTTTCCTTATATAAATCCCGCAAGGTACGCACACTCAACGGCAAATCGTTATGGATAAATTCCTTCGGTTTGGCGGTGGCGATTTTTTCCGAGATGGCTTCCCATAATTTCAGCAAAAACGCCATATCGGCCAGCAACACCGACTCCTCCGCGCATTCGGCAGCGGTTCTGGCAATAAAACCGCCGCAGCCGTGTTCTTTCCGAAAACCGTCCAAACAGGCACGCAAACGGGCGCGTTCGGCATCGCATTCAATGCGTTGCGATACCCCCGACGTTTGCGAAAACGGCATATACACCTGATAGCGCGAGGGAATGGCGATTTCGGTGGTCAGCCGTGCACCCTTAGAGCCTAACGGATCTTTGACCACCTGTACGATGATGGCTTGGCCTTCATGCAGATAATGCTCGATATTTTCCGAACCTTTCTTTTCCAGCTCTTTGCTGCATAAATCGGACAAATGCAAAAACGCCGCCCGATCCAAGCCAATATCGACAAACGCCGCCTGCATTCCGGGCAAAACCCGACAAACTTCGCCTTTATAAATATTGCCGACCAACCCGCGTTCGCGGCTACGTTCGATAATCAGTTCCTGCACCACACCATTTTCAATCACCGCCACCCGGGTTTCCGGCGGGGTCACATTAATTAAAATCTCTTCGCTCATTATAAATACTGTCCATTATGGGGCTAAGTTTAAGCCATTACCGACAGGCACAGCCTGACGCTTAAGCCCTATCGCTGGCATCCTAACCTTATGGCTAGCGGCATACTTTCAGTATGCCGCCCCCTGTTATGTCCCGCAATAGACCGCCACTGAAATTAAATTTTGGTTATGGTCGAGCAGGATACAGACAAGCGGCGACTGATGCAATCGGGCGATTGGCAGGGCTATGCCGACCAAAGCCAACTGAGTTACCGCATAGAGTCTTAGGAAGGGAATTAATTCACAGAGATTAGGTGAATCGTTGACAACGTGATGCTCAGTTGGCAGTGTGGGTAGCCGCTGCCATTATAGGACAAAGGGTTAGGCTTGCCAGGGGGAAGAGGCTTTTTTCCCTGCGAAGGGAGGCTGGGGTGGGTTTAACACGCTGTGGTGCAATGAACGCCTGCTTAACTTTATGCACATCCCTAAACTTAAAAGACCTTAATCCCCTGCGCGGCCAACAATTGCGCAGTTTCAAAAATCGGCAAGCCGACCACGCCGGAAAAGCTGCCGTTAAGGGCGGCGACAAACACCCCGCCTTGGCCTTGGATGGCATACGCCCCGGCCTTGTCACGCGGCTCGCCGCTGGCCCAATAGGCCAGCAGTTCCGCTTCCGCCAAAGGCCGGAACGTCACCGCGCTAATACTGACCGCCTCGCCATGCCTAAGGCCGCGTAACGACACGGCGGTATAAACCTGGTGGGTCGTCCCCGACAAACGCCGCAACATCGCCAGCGCGTGGGCTTGGTCTTGGGGCTTGCCCATGATCTCCCCATCTAAGACCACGCTGGTATCGGCCGCCAGTACAGGAATATCCGTGCCGAAGCGCAGCACAGCCGCCGCCGATTTTTCTGCCGCCACCCGTTGCACATAAGCCAACGGGGCTTCATCCGGCCTAGGGGTTTCGTCAATATCGACCGGACAAACCCGATAGCGGATACCGATTTGGTCGAGCAGTTCGCGGCGGCGCGGCGAGGCGGAAGCTAAAATAAGCGCGGCAGTCATTAGCGGTGATAAGGGTGGTTGTTTAATAAAGTCCAAGCACGGTAAACCTGTTCGGCGACGATGATGCGGACCAACGGATGCGGAAAAGTCAGTTTCGACAAACTCCAAGACTCTTGCGCCCGTTGCCGCGCCGCGTCCGCCAGCCCTTCGGGGCCACCGACCAGCAACGCCACGGATTGCCCGCTGCCCATCCAGCGGCGCATGGCTTCGGCCAGTTCGGGAGTCGTCCACGGCTTGCCCGGAATATCCAAGGCCACAACCTGCGCCCCGGACGGAATCGCCGCTATCATCCGCTCGCCTTCGTCACGCACTAACCGCGCCACGTCGCTGTTCTTGACCCGTTTGCCCGGCGCAATTTCCTTAAGCACCAGTTCGCATTCACGCGGCATCCGCTTGGCATATTCATCGTAGCCTGTCAGCACCCAGCCCGGCATACGGTTTCCTACTGATATGAGATGTATTTGCATAGGCGGGCAGGATACAGATAAGCGGGGCTTGATGCAATTGGGACATTAGTACCCGCACTGCTTGCCGCACTGCCCCAGCGGTTTGCCCACTAAGACAGAGTAATTACTTATCGGACACAAGAGCTGGAAGAGACTGAAATAGCCAGCTAAAGAACGGCCCCATCGGCAAAGGCAGTTTTAAAAAGTGATCTAGTTCACATTATAAAACACTTAAAAATCACCTGACGGTGACAGGCTGGCATTTAGACGCTATGATCAGGGTACAATAAGAAGTTTATTTATGCACTTGCCCTGTGCATTACCCTGCGAACATTCTAGGGTAAGCCTTCCGTTTTGACAACAACCAGACCTTTCACTGTAAAAATCTAGGATTAAATATGGCAACTACATTATTAACATCAGGTAACGACAACGTATTATTGGGTAGCGGCAACGATAGCATTGATGCGCTAGGTGGCGATGACACCGTCGATGGCGGTGCTGGCAATGATATTATTGGGGGCAATACGGGTAACGATCTTCTCGCTGGAGGCCAAGGTAATGATACCTTGCATGGTGGCGATGGTAACGATGTCTTGGATGGCGGAACCGAAAACGACCTGCTCTATGGCGACAATGGCAATGACATTCTTTACGGGGGGACTGGCACAGATACGTTATACGGTGGCGCTAACGATGATTACCTCTTTGGCGGTGCCGATTCAGATACGCTGTTCGGAGGTTCCGGTTCCGATGTGATGAATGGTGGAGATGGTAATGATACTTTTTATGACTCCGACACTACAACCGTATACGGCACCATAAGCACAGAACACGATCAAATGATTGGCGGGGCTGGCAATGACAGCTTTTTTGGCGGTTATGATGTCATGTGGGGGGGTGATGGCAATGATGTTTTTAAAGTCAATAATCAAGGTACCGTTTACGGCGGTACTGGCAACGACATCATTACGGTCACCAACACCAATCCTGCTTTAGGTTCTTGGCTGGAAGGCGGTTTAGGCTCAGATACTTTGACTGGTGGCGCAGGCAATGATGTGCTGTTCTCTGGCTATGGTATGGATACACTGAACGGCGGGGCTGGCGATGACAGCTATGTAATAACCTTTGACCACATTTATTCGACGGCGACGGCTCCTGCTACAGGTGTAAAAACCATTATTGACTCCAGCGGTAATGACACCATTTATTACATCCGTGACTTCAAAGGTGATGGCCGTGATGACGATGTCGGAACTGATGGTAAGGAATTAGACCCAACGCTGGTAACAACCGGTTACGGCGATATGATTGTCTATATACCTACTAATATCGAAAACGGGGTTTTGGATGACCAAATTTATGTTAATAACCCTAACCAATTAGGATATACGGCGGCTTGGTTAATTGGTAATTCTTTAAATAACAACATAAAAGGTAGTAACCTGGATGATATTTTGGATGGTGGCCTAGGCAATGACACCATCAGTGCTGGTGATGGCGATGATGTTATTTTTGCGGGCCAAGGCACTGATACCATTGACGGGGGAGCGGGGGAAGATCTCGTCGCCGCCGAAGCCAGTTTCAGTCTCCTGAGTGGTCTAGTAAAAAATGTTGAAGATATTGATTTGCTTGATGTCGTTGGAGCCATTTCAGCAACAGGCAACAATGCCAATAACATATTGGGTGGCAACCACCTCAATAACACCTTGATTGGCAATGAAGGCGATGACATCCTAGACGGTTGGTATTATTCAACGAGCTATGCAAGCGCCACCGACAAATCGACCGGCGATGATATTATGAAAGGCGGTGCCGGTAATGATACTTATCGCATCGATTCCGCATCAGATCAAGTGATTGAGGATTCTGTGACCACAGGCGGTATAGATACCGTCCAATATAAAGGGGCGGTCGCGGTCGCCAACAGTGCGTACATCCTTACCAATGGGGTAGAAAACCTCACTATTTTGGGCAACCTGATCAGTGGCATAGGCAATAACCTGAATAACATAATTATTGGTGACTCAGAAGCCAATATCCTTAAAGGTGGTTATGGTGATGATTATCTGGATGGCGGTAGTGGCCTTGACAATTTTGAAGGCGGCTACGGCGATGACACCTATATAGTTGATAGTGTTAGTGAAATAATTGCAGAAAAAGCCGGACAAGGTAATGATTGGGTGCAATCGGCAGGCATAGCCTTGGATTTAAATACATCGAACTGGGGTGGCAGCATTGAAAATGCCAAACTAACGGGTACCTCAAACTTAAATTTAACGGGTAACTCTGCCAATAACGTACTGATTGGCAATAGTGGCGTTAACGTTCTGGATGGGCATGATGGTATTGATACTTTACAGGGCGGGGCGGGTGATGACGTTTATTATGTCAATTCGACAACAGATACCTTGATAGAGGATTCGGGTACTGGCTCTGGGACAGATACCGTCCAAAGCGCCGTCAATTTTTCTTTGGCTTCGCTACTTAATTTTGAAAACCTGTCCTTGAGCCAAGGTACCAGTGCGACAACGGGAACCGGCAACATTAATAACAACTCCATCAGAGGTAATGACATTGCTAATACTTTGTATGGCTTGGATGGCAATGATACGTTTGATGGCGGTGGCGGGGCGGACACGCTCTACGGTGGAAAAGGCGATGATTATTACTATCTTTCCAATGATGGCGACATAGTTGTCGAGCAGCCTGGTGAAGGCTCTGATACCATTGAAATATCTGGAAATTTTTCATTATTACTATCCAGCCTTAAAGGTAATGTAGAAAATTTGACGCTTTCCGGCATTGCAGTGGCCGATGGCACAGGGACTAACGCGAGCAATAAGATCATTGGCAATTCCGCAGCCAACACATTGACCGGATGGGGCGGCGACGACACTTTGGTTGGTGGGGAAGGCGCTGATATCCTGATTGGCGGCACGGGTACTGATGTGTTGAATTTGACCGAATCATTGGCGGCCAGCGACATAGTCAGGATTGCCACAGGCGATAGTGTCGCCACTACCAGCCAAGCAGACCGGATTGTTAAATTTGGTTTGGCTAATGACACCTTGGATCTTCCAAACGTGATAAAAATCGCCGCCAACCAAACCGCAGCTAATGGCATTGATGCTGGCGGTTTTAAAAGCCATAACATCACAAACGGTATTATCCATTTTGGTATCTCAGACACTTATAGCCCTGTATCCATTACAGCAACCAATATCAGCGGTGTCCTCCAATATTTAAGCCTGAACATTACCGATAGTTCAACGGTTGCGTTTCAAGGAAGTGCGCCTGACCCCAGTTCAACGACAAATGCGCAAGTATCAAGCACTTGGGTGTTTCAAGATAATGGCAGCAATGATACGCTAGTGGCTTTAATAGGCGTAACCACCGCAACCAGCCTCCTATCGACTGGATTTAGCTCTACAGGAATACATTTGGCTTAAGCTTTCCCACGGCTCTGTTGTGAAAAACAGCAGAGTCTTTGCCAGAATCAAGCAAAACATTTAAATATCAGCTCAACAACCACCCGCTAAATTGGTGGTTGTTGAGTTCATACTCTTAGCTTTAAAAAACTTTCCAGTCATCAAGCGCATGTGTCAACGTGCTGCTGTCAATATATTCCAGCTCGCCACCCATCGGTACGCCATGGGCAATCCGGCTGGTCTTAACCTGATATTTACGCGCCAGCTCACCGATAAAATAGGCCGTGATCTCGCCCTCAACCGTTGAGTTGGTAGCCAAGACCAGTTCGTTGATGCGTCCACTGGACAAGTGTTAGCGCAACAAATCCAGACCCAGCTCATCGGTTTTGTCACAAATTTTCTAAGCTTAAGGGATAATCCGCCAATTTGGGGCTAAATTTCCTTTTTCCATCTGCCGGACGCAGAATATGCTGCGGGTGCCGATTAATCAGCTTCAGAGCCTATAGTACGCGCAGGCTTGGCAAAAGACCCTAAGGACAGCCAAAATTATTTACTGGCGCGTCTCGAAAAAGTGCAACGTTATACGGCACATGGCATAGGCCAAGAACCATTAGAAACCACAGAAACAGAAACCGACAAATAACCGCCGCCACACAGCTTAAGCAAAACACGGAGAAGCCAAAAATCTCGTGAGAGAGGGGGATTGCTGGCAATAAGCCCGGCTTGGCCGCTAAGGCGGACGGTCACTTGTGCGGTTAAGAGGGGCAGTTATCCGGCACTGGCTGGCTGTCCAGTAGCGCCGACACTGCGCTTAGGGGATGATCAGGCTTTAGCCAAACGCTTTTCTAAGGCGGCGGCAAGGCTGGCGTTTTCAGTGCGGATCTGGGTCAGAAAATGCCGTCTGAGGATAGAGTCTTCAGGCACATCCAGTTCTTTTGCCAATTTGGCGACATTAAATTTGTTAATGAGCGGAAAACAACTGGCGGCAACCGCAACAGCCAGCAAACCATAGATAATAATCTCAATCATATCAACACCTTTAGACAAGTGAAAAAATAATGCGTCACACGCATTGCACCATGCTATAAAAGCGCATGGCCTGTTTAGTCGTGCAAAAAAAGTGCCACGCTCCTCCAAAATAGCCGGTACAGGCCGCAGAGCCTGCCAACACTGGGCTTACCATCAGAAATGGCGATTGAATTAAGGCGGTGAGAGCACGGCTTGCTGTTGGTTTTGTGACAATGCACCAGAAAAAGGGTTGGGATTGGTGGTTTTAACCATGTGAGGGGCGATTATGCACCTATCAGGGCAGACGGATACCCAAATAGCGTCAAAGCGCACGGCGTATTAGTGCCAGCACACTCCCCAAGCATTCTTTGCGGCCAAGATAATTCATTTATTATCCCTTGGGCTAGTTTGTTATGATAACGCCTTGGTTGCTTAGGCCCTAACGCATTATCCACCCTCCAGGATCAACCTTGAAACACGCTTACACACAACTGCTCGCCACACTCAAACAATGGGATTACGAATACTATGTACTCGACAACCCCAGCGTACCCGATGCCCAATACGACCAAGCTTTCCGCGACTTGCTGGCTTTGGAAGCGGCGCATCCCGATTGGGTCACGCCCGACTCGCCTTCGCAGCGGGTGGGTGGCCAGCCGATTGATGAGTTTACCAAAATCGAACACCGCGTCAGGATGCTGTCGCTGGCAAACGCCTTTTCTTTAGAGGAAACCTACCAGTTTTTTGAAAAAGCCGCCAAAGACCTCGATGTCGCCACCGACACCCTCCCCATCATCAGCGAACCCAAGTTGGACGGGCTAGCAATCTCTATCCATTACGACCATGGCCAGTTCAGTTACGCAGCGACCCGTGGCGACGGGCAAATCGGCGAAGATGTCAGCCATAACATCAAAACTGTCCGCTCTGTACCGCTGCAACTCGCCACCGCCAACCCGCCCGCCATCCTGGAAGTGCGCGGCGAAGTATTTATGCCCAAAGCCGCATTCGCCAAGCTCAACCGCTGGGCGGAAGCCAATAATAGCCGCGTTTTTGTCAATCCCCGCAACGCCGCAGCGGGTACAATCCGGCAAATGGACCCAAAAATCACCTCCAGCCGGGATTTGCGCTTCATCCCTTACGGCCTGGGCGAATACCAAGGCGACCAAGCATTTACCTCCCATGCCGAAATCTTGGATTATCTGGTCAGCTTAGGTTTCCGTAAAAATGCCCCTTGCCAGCAATTTTGTGGCAGTTTCGCCGAATTTAGCCAAAACTACGCCATGATGGAACAAGCCAGAGATGGCTTGCCGATGGAAATCGACGGAATTGTCTACAAAATCGACACTTTAGCCTTGCAAAATGCCTTAGGCTTTATCGCCAGGTCGCCAAAATGGGCGGTGGCGCGTAAATTTCCCGCCCAAGTCGCGGTCACGGCCTTATTAGGGGTAGATTTTCAAGTCGGGCGCACCGGCGTATTAACTCCCGTCGCGCGGCTGGAACCCGTCTTTGTCGGCGGCGTCACCGTCAGCAACGCCACCTTGCACAATATGGACGAAATCGAACGCCTGGGCTTGTGCATCGGCGATAGCGTCGAAATCCAACGCGCGGGCGATGTCATCCCAAAAATCACCAAAGTCGCCCACCACGGCGATACCAGAACGCCGATTATCATGCCTACTGAATGTCCGGTCTGTGCGGCGGCAGTTGAACGCACCGCCGGACAAGCCGCGTTCCGCTGCACAGGCGGCCTAAGCTGCGCCGCGCAAGGGGCGGAACGCATCCGCCACTACGCCTCGCGCAAGTGCATGAATATCATCAACCTCGGCACAAAACTGATAGAAGCCCTATACAGCAAAGGCAGCCTACAGACCATTGCCGACATTTACACGCTCCAGGCCAACGACATTGCCGACTTGGACGGGCAAGGCGAAAAGAGTGCGCAAAACGTGCTGGACTCCATCAATGCAGCTAAAAACACCCAACTAGGCACCTTTATCGCCGCCTTGGGTATCCACGA
Source organism: Methylovulum psychrotolerans (assembly GCF_002923755.1). Lineage (GTDB taxonomy): Bacteria > Pseudomonadota > Gammaproteobacteria > Methylococcales > Methylomonadaceae > Methylovulum > Methylovulum psychrotolerans. The sequence continues at coordinate 222,327 of NZ_PGFZ01000008.1, read as the reverse complement.
AATCGGCGAAGAAAGTGCCAAAGCCGTCGCCAAGCATTTTAAAACCTACCCTGCCCTAGCCAACGCCAGTTACGACGACCTGCTGCAAGTCCCCGACATAGGCCCGGTCATGGCGCAAAACATCGTCGATTTTTTTGCCGATACCAAAAACCAAGCGATAGTGCAGGCGATTATCGACGCAGGCGTGACGTGGCCGGAAATCAGCGCCGACCCCGCCCAAGCCCAACCCTTAGCCGGGCAAACGTGGGTCATTACCGGAACACTAAGCCTACCCCGCGACAAGGCCAAAGCCTTACTGGAAAGCCTAGGCGCGAAAGTGTCCGGCTCCGTCTCGAAAAAAACCACAGCCGTGCTGGCAGGCGAAGAAGCCGGATCGAAACTGGCGAAGGCGGAAGAGTTGGGGGTTAAGGTGTTTGATGAAGTGGCGTTTAATGCCTTGCTAACGGAATTGGGGGTGGCACAAGCCTAGGAGCACGGGCATCTTGCCCGTAAAAGCGCAGGCGGGCAAGATGCCCACACTCCTTGAGCCTCCCTCATAATATCGGCTATTTGCCCGATATTATCCCCTAAACCCTTGCCAATAACAGCCTTTACAAAGGCGATTCCGGTGGCTCTGTCAGCATCCAGCCGTTTTCGGTTTTGATAAAGGTCAGGTGGTCTTGTTTGACGAAGCGGTCGCCCGCCTTAAAGTTGCCGTAGGTGACGTTTAGCCCCAACAAATTAAAGCCCGTAATCACGCTTTGCAGGCCTTCGATCAGACCGTCGGGGCTGTCTTTGGGCATAGATGTTTTCGCCAAATCGGCATAATTCACCTTAAACACCAAGTCGTAAGCAATATCAATGGCATAGGTGTTGCCGTCGGTTTCATAGCCGTTGGTTTTGCGCAGGTTTTTAATGTCGGCAATGTCTTTGGTGCTGGCGGTGGCGAGTAAAGGCAGCACTTGGCTTTGTATTTCACTGTCGCCGGGTTTATTAGAACAAGCCGCAACCATTAGCAGCAAAAATAAGATAAGGAAGCGTTTCATTGGGCAATACCTAAAAAAGGGCAGATGAAGCCTAAGATTATAGTTACCCGGTTACGCCTTGGGTAGTGAATACTTTGCTGTGGGCTATAACCCCGACTGACAAGCCAGTCAGCGCTTTAGAGATGCAGGTATCTTGTCGGCTTTTGCGGGCAAGATGCCCGCGCTCCCAAGCCAAGCCGCATTAAATCGCCCTATTAAAGCAGCAAAATACTGAGTTAACTTAAACGCCCCTTTTTTAGCAACAGCAACGCGTTCATCATCTCCATAACCGCCTGCATGTCTTTCATATCAGCATCTAGAATAGAAGCCGAACGCTTAGCATTTTCTTTTTCGATCAAGACATTAAGCGTCCACGCAATCGGATAGTTTTCTACCGTTTGTGTGTATCGGGTCAGCAACCGATTGGTATCCATGCCGGGAATCGTTAACAGGCGGTCAAGCATAAAAACATTGACTGGTTGGACGTTCACTTCATCACCTGCCACAGTGACTTCGGCAACCCCTGGGAAAACATCGCCATTTTTTAACTCAATTGCCGCCGAAACGATAAATTGCCCAAAACTTAATCTGGGCACTTGCGTATAAGACGTTGCCTGAACATAGCTTTCATCGCTCTCTTCATCTTCTGTATTTTCGTCCATAAGCCACTCCCAAATCGGAGAGGTAGTGAAGTCGGCACGGGTCAGTTTGCGGAACGGTTTTGGCATGGTTAGCATCCTGATAAAGTAAGGTGATACGGATGTGCCACGTCCTTGAAAGAATCATGATGCACATCCGGGGCGGGCTAACACACAGGGGGGTTAACGCTTAAATACTCGCAAAAAATCCCACCGCCTCAATCCCGGCAATGGCACAGCGTTCGTCTTGATCGGATTTGTCGCCGCTGATGCCCACCGCACCGAGCAGGTGATTGTCGGCATCGCGGATTAACACCCCACCAGGAACAGGCATGATTTTGCCGTCAGCAATGGTAATCAAGGCGTTCATAAAATCGGGGCGTTGTTGGGCGACGGTTTCCAAACCGCGTGAAGACACCCCCATATTAACCGCACCCCAGGCTTTGGCGGTGGCGATCTGTTGGCGGATCATGCTGGCACCGTCTTCGCGTTGCAGGGCCTTAAGGTGGCCGGAAGAATCCAACACCACGACGGTGAGCGGGTTCATGTTAAGCTCGCGGGCGATAGCAATGGCGTGGTTGATGATTTGGTTGGCTTGTTGCAAAGTTAAGTCTGTCATTGTTTAGGCTCTTGGTTACAGTAAAGGAAAAACATAAGCCGCTATTTTGTCTGCGATAATCGGCTGCGCCTTGGCGTTGGGATGCAGGCCGTCCGCCTGCATCAGCGCCGGGTCGAGCGCGACTTCTTCGAGAATAAACGGAACGAGGGGGAGGTTTAATTCATTTGCCAATTGCGGGTAGACGTTGTAAAACAAATCAATATAGCGCTTGCCGTAATTGGGCGGGATTTTCATGCCTAGCAACAGGACTTTGGCTCCTGCCTGTTGGGCGCGGCGGATGATTTCGGTCAGATTGGCTTTCATCGTCACAGGCGACAGGCCGCGCAGGCCGTCGTTAGCGCCCAGTTCCAGCAACACCAGGTCGGGCTTGTGCAAGGCCAAAGCTGCGTCTATCCGTGCCAAGCCGCCCGCGCTGGTGTCGCCACTGATGCTTTCGTTATGGATACTATGGCGGCCCGGCTGGTCTTTATTGAGCTTAGCCTGCAACAATGCCACCCAACCTTGGTCTACCTCCATTCCATAAGCGGCGCTGATACTATCACCCAAGACGACAATAGATTTCGCCATCACAGCCATCGGCATCCACATCATGATTAAAGCCACAAACAATCGGGACATTATGCACTCTCCAACACACTTGTTAAACAACATTATCGTCACGGAAAATCTCGGTAAAGCCGTGGCCACTGCCGATAAAAACTTACATATCTTGTCAGCAATAAACCTGATAATCAAATCGGGTGAAAGCGTTGCCGTCGTGGGCGAATCCGGTTCCGGCAAATCGACCTTAATCGGCTTATTGGCAGGCTTGGATACGCCCACTTCCGGCACTATCCACCTGAACGGGCAGAGCCTGACCGGGTTGGACGAAGACGGGCGGGCGGCTTTGCGTAGCCAACTGATAGGCTTTGTTTTTCAAGCCTTTCAGCTTCTGCCGGGGCTAACCGCGCTGGAAAATGTCATGCTACCCTTAGAGCTGCTCGGCAACCCGGAGGCCAAAACCATCGCGGCGCAGTTGCTGGAACGGGTCGGTTTGGCGCAACGCTTGAGCCATACGCCCAAGCAATTGTCCGGCGGCGAACAGCAACGGGTGGCGTTGGCGCGGGCATTCGCCACCCGTCCGGCGATTTTGTTCGCCGACGAACCCACAGGCAATCTGGACAGCAAAACCGGGGCGCATATTATTGATTTGCTCTTCGAGCTGAACCAAGAACACCACACCACACTGATTTTAGTCACCCATGACCACGCCCTGGCCGCGCGTTGCCAGCGCACCATCCGCCTGTCCGCCGGAGAGCTGGTATGAACCGTTTTACATTAGCCTTGCGCCTGCTCTGGCGCGATAGCCGTTCCGGCGAGCTGAGCATCTTACTGGCAGCGCTCATCATCGCCGTGACCTGCTCCAGTGCCATCGCGTTATTTTCCGACCGCCTGCAACGCACTATGACCCAACAGACCGCCGAGTTTCTGGCGGCGGACTTGGTGGTCAGCAGTCCGACTGAGTTGCCCCCAGCGTGGGCAGAGCAGGCGGAAAAACAACACCTGACCCGTGCGCAAACGGTTGAGTTCTCCAGCGTCCTGATTGAGCATGAGGAAATGCTCTTAGCTAGCATCAAGGCCGTCACCAGCAATTATCCTTTGCGCGGGCAACTGAAAACCAGCACCGCCGATTATGCCCAAGAAACCCCCAGCAGCGCCGGCCCGGCGGCGGGTACGGTCTGGGTGGAAAAACGCGTCTTACCCGCGTTAAAGCTACAACTGGGCGATACCCTCACCGTCGGCGAACACCCCCTGACCGTGACCCGCATCCTGACTTACGAACCCGACAAACAAGGCGATTTTTACAGCTTCTCGCCGCGCGTCATGATGAACAGCGCCGATCTGGCCGCGACCCGGATTATCCAGCCGGGTAGCCACGTCCATTATTTTTTCCAATTTATCGGCGACAGCACAGACTTGCTGGCCTTTAACCGCTGGCTGAAGCCCCAACTCAACGCCTCGCAACGGCTGATGGACATCCATAACGACCGCCCCGAATTGGGTTCGGCTTTGGATAGGGCCGAACGCTATTTAGGCCTGTCCAGCACCTTAGTGATTATCATCGCCGGGGTGGCGATTGCCATGGCGACGCGCCGTTATAGCGAACGCCATTTCGACAATACCGCCCTGTTACGCTGTTTGGGCTGTAAGCAACGGGATATTTTGTGGCTGTACGGCAGCCAGTTCGCCGTGCTGGGCTTGGCGGCAAGCCTACTGGGCAGCGCCTTGGGCGGCTTGGCGCAACAAGGCTTATTTTACTTGTTAAAAGACTTATTGCCCAAACAGCTCGCCGCCCCCGGCTGGCCCGCCTTGCTGTCCGGCTTGGCGGTAGGTGTGGCGGTGTTGCTGGGCTTTGCCTTACCGCCCTTATTGCGCCTTAAACACGTCTCGCCGTTGCGGGTGTTACGCCGCGAACTGGAACCCTTGCCCACCAGTGCCTGGCTGGTCTATGGCTTAGCCTTGGGGCTGATTGGCGTGCTGATTTGGCAATACACCGACGACCTGCCGATGACCGCCACCTTGCTGGGCGGCGGTGCGCTCGGTTTGCTGATATTGGGTGGATTGGTGTTTGGCCTGTTGACGGGCTTGCGCCGTCTGCCCATCACCAGCCTGTACTGGCGGTTTGGCTTGCAAGGGCTGGCCAGAAACCGCCAAGCCAGCGTCAGCCAGATTCTGGCGTTTAGCTTGACTCTGGTCGCCATGATCTTAAGCTTTACCGTGCGTAACGATTTGCTCGGCACTTGGCAACGGCAATTGCCGGACAACGCCCCCAACCATTTCGCCCTGAACATCTTCCCGCAGCAACAAAGCGAGTTTGCCGAGGCCTTGCGCCAACAACACATCAGCGGCAGCCAATTTTATCCGGTGGTGCGCGGGCGTTTAGTGACGATTAACCAAACCCAAGTACAAAAACGGGTCAGTAAAGACAGCCAAGGCGATGCCGCCACCCACCGCGAACTCAGCCTGACCTGGACAGAGGCCTTGCCGGACGAGAACAAAATCACCGCCGGCACTTGGCATGCCGACGCGCCAGCCGGGCAGGTGTCAGTCGAGCAAAAACTCGCCGATAGCCTAAAGATTAAAGTCGGCGACGTGCTGGCCTTTACCGTCGGCAGCGAACAATTCACCGCCACCGTCAGCAGCCTGCGCAGTTTGCGTTGGGACACTATGAAGCCGAATTTCTATATGATCTTTTCCAAAGGCACGTTAGAGGCTTTCCCTAGCACTTATTTGACCAGTTTTTACCTGCCGCGCACCGAAAAGCTTCGCTTGAATGCGCTGGTAAAACAGTATCCTAACATCACCCTAATGGAAGTGGATGCGATTATCCAACAGCTTAAGACCATTATCAGCCAATTGACCCAAGCCATTAACTATTTGTTGTATTTCGCCTTACTGGCGGGCTTTACCGTACTGTTCGCCGCCGTTTACGCCACCTTAGACAGCCGTATCTACGAAGGGGCGTTAATGCGCACCCTAGGCGCGAACCGCCGCTTATTGCGCAGCAACCAAATAAGCGAATTTGCCGCCTTAGGGTTTATCGCCGGGTTAGTTGCGGTGCTGTTATCCGAAGCTTTGTTGTGGGGGTTATACACGCGGGTCATGAACATGGCCTACCAGCCTAATCTGTATGTATGGGTCGCCGTGCCGCTGATTGGCGCGTTGTGTGTTGCCGTGACGGGGTGTTGGGGTTTGCGTGGGGTATTGGGTAAGCCGCCGTTGCCAGTGTTGCGGCAAGGGATGAATGGGTAAGACGGGGTATTTAGCCGATGACATGGCAAGCATCGGCATATCATAACTAATGACTAATGGTGGGCTGTAAAATGATTAGCAACAATCCCATGCCCACCCATTTAACCCCACTTTTTTATAGCTCACCCCCCTCACTGCACCAACTGCCCCAAGGTATACGCGCCAAAATAAGTAAACCCCGCATAAATCAGCGAAACCACGGCACTGGCGGGGATGTTCAGCACTAAGACGCGCTTGAAGATGTAAGTGGTCAGGGCGTAGTCCCAAACCAGCAGGATACCGACCAGATAATAGCTGATGGTGTTTTCGCTGATGGTCAGCCAAACCAGCACCGGAATGATAAAAAACGACACCAAATTAGAGCAAAATACCACGGCGGCGGTGACTTGAATAAAGCCGTACAGGGAACGGTTAAGCCCCAACATGACCCAAATAAACAGCAAGGTTAACAGCGTCTCAAAACTGACTTCATAAAACGACTCAATCGGGTCGTCGGTCATATTGGCCTGCAAAAAAAACTCAACGATAAAATAAAAAATAAGGTTATTTTTGAAGAAACTGACTGATCTTATCAGCTCGAGCGGGTTCAGCGTAAACCAGCAGAGCGGCAAATAGTGTTTTAAAGTATCCATAGGTATTTTTTAGCATTGAATGCTGTCTGATTAACTGCTATAGAATAATAACGCCCTTTTTTAAGTGCTACGGATGGGAAGGGATACGCTATGGAAACTCTTTAAAACTGGATGCTCCGTTGCTCGGCGGTGGCTCCTGATAACTGCTGAAATGGTCGTTTAAGGATTGCACCAGCTCTTCGGTCTTTTCGCGCAGATGCAATAAGCGGGCTTTGCTCTTTTTGTTCCAACCCACAGGGTCGCTGACGGTAAACATCATGCGTCTGAAGGTCAGGTTCTTTTCAAACAGGTTCGCCAGATTTTCCAGCAAATGCAGTTCTTTTTGCCGTGCCGCCAAACGGTGGCTGATGATGCGGCCTTGCAGCCTACTGCTGATTAAATGGATGGGGATCATCACCACCAAAAATGCCACCCCGACCATAGGGCCGATAATGGGGTCGATGATAAACTCTAAAATACCTATTTGGATTTCTGCCAACACCGCCAGCGACCCTAAAAAGCCTAAAATCATCAGCGTGGACATATTGACGCGGTCTTTCCAGGCGGCGATGCCTTTTTGGGTTTCCGGTATAACCACATCTTTAATATCGTTGATATTTTTTTCCAGCGCGTCCAAGACACGGTATGAACGCCCGTGGGCGACATTGGCCATGCGGTGGTCTATCTCGGCAAAATAACCGCTGCCGGAGGGGTTGGCGGAATTTTGTTGGTTGGTCAGCACAATGAATTGGCCGCTGTTCAGGCCTAATTCCGCCAATTTACGTTGCCATAGGGAAATGATGGCGTTGTTGTTGGTGGTGCTTAAATTGGCGGTCGGCTCGTCGATCAGGTACACAAACTTATTGGTGTCCTGATGGGCGGCAACCAAGCCGATCAGTTCTTTGGCGAGCGGGCTATCGGACTCGAACACATCGCTGAACACACAGACCAAATCCGACGTTTCGATGGTATGGCGGGTCAGTAAAGATATGACAGGGGTTACCAAGGCGGTGGCGACATTGGGCATGTCGATGATCAGCTTGCCTTTAAGGCGGTCGCTGTGCAGGGTTTTTAATTCCAGGTAGGAATTGATACGGCTGCCTTCGCCGGCTTTTTGCTGCTCGATTTTGCTGCTGATTTTGTAAAACGGGTAGCGCGGGTCGACATCTAAAGCCGTACCCGGCAACGTGGTGGAATTGGTTTGGTTGTTGTGCAGCAGTACGGTAAATTTATGTCCGGCGCTTTGCACGCCAGCCAGTTGTTGCCCGGTTTCCAAATAACTGTTGATAAAACGGGCTTTGGCGGTGGAATTGCCGCCGACCAGACTAACGATGGGCCACCAAGAATGTTTGCTGGCGGTGGTTTCCTCGGCTTCGATCAGCCCTAAATCATATTCGAATTGGTCAACTTCTTGGAAGACTTTTAAGGCTTGCAGCAAGACCGGATTGTCGTGGGCGAATTGTTTTTCTAAGTTCAGCAGGTATTTGCTAGCGGTCTTTTCAGTCATCAGAAGATCCCCGTCTTTATTATTTTTTATAGTTAAGGAGTGGGCGAAGTATACACCCGAAACAAGCCCATTATATAGGAATCCGTCACTGGTTAGGGTGTTAAAATCGTATTTTGCGGCGGCTTGCTGTTGTCAAGTTCGGGATAATCTAAGGTATAATGCAGACCCCGGCTTTCTTTGCGCTGCATGGCGCAACGGATAATCAGCTCGGCGACAATGACCAGATTGCGCAGTTCCAGCAAGTCGCTGGTGACGCGGAAATAGCGGTAATATTCGTTGATTTCCTGCTTTAGCAATTCGACCCGGCTCATGGCGCGGGACAGGCGCTTGTCCGTCCTGACAATGCCGACATAATCCCACATAAAGTGGCGTAGTTCGTCCCAATTATGCGATACCACCACTTCTTCGTCAGAGTCGCTGACTTGCGAATCGTCCCAATCCGGCACGGACGGCGGCGCGGCGATGCTAGCCAGCTTAGCCAAAATATCAATGCTGGCGCGGTCGGCAAAGACTAAGCATTCTAACAGCGAATTGCTGGCCATACGGTTGGCTCCGTGCAGGCCGGTGCTGGCGACTTCGCCAATGGCGTAAAGGTTGGCGATGTCGGTACGCGCATAGCTGTCGGTCAAAATACCGCCGCAGGTATAATGTGCCGACGGTACGACCGGAATCGGCTGTTTGCAAATATCAATGCCGAATTTAAGGCATTTTTTATGGATGGTCGGAAAATGTTTTAGGATAAAGTCTTCCGACTTATGGCGGATGTCCAAATACACGCAATCGATGCCGCGTTTTTTAATTTCATGGTCAATGGCGCGGGCGACAATGTCGCGTGGCGCCAGTTCGGCGCGGGGATCGAAGTGGTGCATAAACGGTGAGCCGTCCGGCAAGATCAGTTTGCCGCCTTCACCCCTGACTGCCTCGCTGATTAAAAACGACTGGGCTTTCGGATGGAACAGGCAAGTCGGGTGGAATTGCATAAACTCCATATTACTGACCCGACAGCCCGCCCGCCATGCTAAAGCGATGCCGTCACCCGTGGCGCTTTGCGGGTTGGTACTATATAAATACACTTTACTTGCCCCGCCTGTTGCCAAGACCACCACTTTTGCGGTAAAAGTATTCACAGTTTGCCGTTGTGAGTCGAGCACATAAGCGCCGACGATGGTTTTGCTGCCCGAAGGGGTGGTTTGGGTAATCAGTTCGACGACGTTATGATGCTCGAACAGCCGGATATTGTCATGTTCTTGGGCGCGTTCGATCAGCGATAAAGACACCGCTTTGCCTGTGGCATCGGCGGTATGGACAATGCGGCGGTGCGAATGCCCGCCTTCGCGGTTAAGGTGCAGGACTTTTTCACCGGTGGGAGTAACGTCTTCGGTAAAGGCGACCCCTTGGCGGCGTAGCCATTCGATGGAACTTTTGCCGTGGGTAACGGTCAGCCGGACTATTTCCGGATTACACAAGCCGGCCCCCGCATCCAGCGTGTCTTCAATATGTGACTCGATAGAATCCTCGGCATCAAAAACGGCCGAAATACCGCCTTGGGCATAATAGGTGCTGCCGGCGGTCAAGGCAAATTTTGACAGTACGGCAACACGTGTGCCGTGGTCTGCCAGCTTCAGTGCCAGGCTTAGCCCAGCACCCCCGCTACCGATAATTAAAACATCATAGCTACTTGAATAGGGCATAAAAAATCAACAAAAAGTATGGGCAGCCAGCTTATGAAAGTGGCTTAGTTAACGCAGATTGGCGATAATACCGCTTTTTGAAGTGATAACACAATTTTGTCACAAAAGAACTTATTCAGTTTAATCCTGTCTACCCAACATATAAGAGCAGTAGTGAACAGTCAAAATAGGACTAGCGAACATCTCGACGAAGAGTTGGTGGCGCGTGTACAGCAAGGCGATAAAAAAGCCTACGATTTGTTGGTCATTAAATACCAGCACAAAATCGTCCAGTTGGTTAACCGCTACCTGAAAGATCCCAGCGAAGCGCAGGATGTCGCCCAAGAAGCGTTCATTAAAGCCTATCGCGCCATTGGCAGTTTTCGCGGCGAATCGACGTTTTACACTTGGCTGTACCGCATCGCCATCAACACCGCCAAAAATTATCTGGTGTCGCGCTCACGGCGTAGCTCCCAATATGAAGTCGATATCCAAGATGCGGAGGCGATAGAAAACGCCCCGCAATTGCAAGGTATCGACACCCCTGAGAGATTGTTGTTGAATGAAGAAATCATCAAGACCATCAGGGCGGCAATTGACCATTTGCCCGAAGAAATGCGCACCGCAATTATGCTGCGCGAATTTGAAGGGATGAGTTATGAAGAAATTGCCGAGGCCATGGAATGTCCGGTCGGAACGGTCCGCTCGCGCATCTTTAGGGCGCGGGAGGCCATAGATAGTAAATTAAACCCTTTGCTCACACACGGTGACTTTTGATGAACGACGAGCTAAATCAGAAAACTTCCCAATTTCTTGACGATGAACTACCCCATGACCAAGCCTTGGCCTTATTGCAGAAAATGCGTACCAATGCGGCGTTGGCGGAGAAATTGCAGCGCTATGCCGCCATCAGCCATGCGTTAAAAACCGAGCAGTTTATCGCCTTACGGCCAGATTTTTCGGCGCAAATTTCCGCACGGCTGGAGGCGGAACCGGCCTACCTATTGCCGCGCCCTAAGCCTGCCGCCAAGCGTAGCTACCAATGGCTGGCTTTGGCGGCCTCGGTGGCGGTGCTATCTGTAGTGGCAGTCCGCTCCTTGCCGTTGTTAGGGCAGCATAGCCCCAACGCCAATCCGGCCACCCTACAAATTGCCCAACACGCCGCTGTGCCCACCTTGCCCCACTCGCCCGTCACTACCGTTGCCCGCAGCAATACCGAGCAACCGTTAAATGCCCGCATCAACGATTATCTGCAAGCCCACAATGGTAGCGCTTATGCGGATAACCAACAGTTACAATCTATGGCGCGTCTTACGGCATATAATCAAAAATGATTGTGGTAAAGTGGTTTTTTCTTATCCTCTCCGTTTTGTCCACTGTCACGGCATGGGCAGAAAACCTACCCTCCCTTATTTCCGGGAGCCACTCCGCCGGACAATTGCAAAATGGTAAACAGGCGTTAAAAAATATGGTGACCGCCATGCAGACCCTTAATTATCAAGGGACAGTAGCGTTTCTGCGGGACGGTAAGCTCGAACCGATGCGTTATTCCCATGCCGTCAACAACGGCCAAGAGCAAGAACATCTACTGTCGCTTAATTCGCCGTTACGCGAAGTGGTACGCGAAACCGGCAAGGTGAGTTGCCTCTATAAGGCGACTCACCAGCTTGTCGTTGATCAACGCCCCTTTGAGCGCTCGTTCTTAGTTAACATGCCCACCGACTTGGCGCAACTGGACGCCGCCTACGACATTGAAATGCAGGGCGAAGAAAGCGTCGCTTTATTGCCCGCTAATGTGGTCGCCATCAAGCCTAAAGACGGCCTTAGATATGGCCGGAAAATCTGGTTAAGTCAGCAATGGGCCTTACCGCTTAAGGTGGAGGTATATGGCCTGAGCGGCGAAATCGTCGAAGAGCGGCTGTTCACCGAGTTGCAAGTCAAAGACAATTTGCCTTTTATTGCCATGCCGCCAGCCACCAACACCCCGCCAGCCGCAACCAACGCCACCGCCCCGCAACAGGCAGCCTTTACGTTCAGCAGCCTGCCTAAGGGCTTCACGGAAGTGTTTTTTTCCCGCCAGCCCATCCATGTCGCCGAGCAGCCGGTCGACCATGTTTTGCTGAGCGATGGTCTAGCCTCGGTATCCATTTATATGGAACCCAGGAATAATACCCCTCCGCCTGTCAATAACAGTACCGAAGGGGTACAAACGATTGATGCCATCAACTTTTTCAGCCATGCCCAAGGCAATTACCAGATCACGGTGATGGGGGAAGTGCCGCCCGAAACCATCCGCCTAATTGCCGATAATGTCCGGTTGCGGTAAACGGGGTATGGCAGCCTCTAACGCCAGAAGCGCATGGGCTATAGGCCTTACAGATACCGACTTAATGGCTTGCCTGAACGGACCGCGTGTAATGTCTTATAGTTTAGCCCCCCTTAAAGCTCTCAGCAAAGGCAACAAGCCTTTACGCTCCAATTGCCCATCAAATCTAAAAAATGGCTATCAAGCGACCTACCACTAATTTTAATTGCCCAAAATGGAGATAATATGCTCAGAATTATGAGTTTATGTGTGTTTTTGGCGGTCTTGGCAAGCCAAAACGTCTTGGCTCAACTGCCGGACTTTACCGAAATGGTCAAAACCAACGGCGTCGCCGTAGTCAATATCAGCACTAGCCAGAAACCCAAACCCAGTCCCGAAGCAACCGCCAAGCCACAAATGCCCGAAGGTATGCCGCCGGAAATGGAAGAGCTGTTCAAACGCTTTTACAATAACCCCGACGAAAACGGCGACGGTTACGGCGCGGGCGAAACCCAATCCTTAGGTTCCGGTTTTATCATTTCCCCTGACGGCTATGTACTGACCAACCAACATGTCGTGAAAGATGCCGATGAGATTATCGTCAAATTCTCCGACCACCGCGAACTGGTCGCCAAACTGGTCGGCTCCGACGCGCGTACCGATGTCGCCTTGTTAAAAGTCACCGCCAGTGATTTGCCGACTGTCACCATCGGTGCACCGGATAAATTACAAGTCGGCGAATGGGTATTGGCGATCGGCTCGCCGTTCGGTTTTGAACAATCGGTAACGGCGGGTATCGTCAGCGCCAAAGGCCGCAGCCTGCCCGGCGGCAACTATGTGCCGTTTATCCAAACTGACGTGGCGATTAACCCCGGCAACTCCGGTGGCCCGCTGTTTAATATGGACGGCAAAGTTATCGGCATCAATTCGCAGATTTACAGCCGCACCGGCGGCTTTATGGGCCTGTCCTTCGCCATCCCGATTGATGTGGTGATGAATGTCGCCGACCAAATCAAGACCAAGGGCAAAGTTGCCCACGGCTGGTTAGGCGTACAAATCCAAGATGTCACCCGCGAATTGGCCGAATCGTTCGGCATGAAACGCCCGCAAGGCGCGTTAGTCGCCAAGATTATTCCTGGTAGCCCCGCCTCTAAAGCCGATCTGCAACTGGGTGACGTGATTGTCGAGTTCAACGGCCAAACCATTGAAAATTCGGGCGATTTGCCGCCTTTAGTCGGCATCACCGCCATCGACAGCCCCGCGACCTTAAAAATCATCCGCCAAGGTGCCGCCAAAACGGTGACGTTTAAAGTCGGATTATTGCCCGACCAGCCTGAACAAAAAACTGAAGCCAGCAAACCCGAAGCCAAACCGATGAATAAAATCGGCATTGCGGTCAGTGCCTTAAACGATGAACAAAAAGCCGTCTTAGAATTGCCTAAGGGTGGGGTCATTGTTGACGAGGTCGGCAAAGGCGCGGCAAAAGACGCAGGCCTCCAACGCGGCGACGTGATCTTACGCATCCAAAACACCGTTATCTCTAGTCTTGCCGACTTTGAGCAGGCACTGAAAAACCTGCCTGTGGGCAAATCGGTAGCGGTACTGGTGCAACGCCGTGGCGGTACGTCTTATATTGCCTTAAAGCTCGATAAGTAAGCTGTAACTGGTATAAAGCCGCCCGGATTGGGCGGCTTTATACCCTACCCCTCCCTTTATTCTCCCATGCACCCTGCACTTAAGCGCCTGGAAACCCAATTCCAGCCTTCCGGCCTCAGCCGTATCACCGATCCGCTCCTTGAACAAAAGCAAGTGACGCTATGGCTCAAGCGCGACGACCAGTTGCACCCCATCCTCTCCGGCAATAAATGGCGCAAGCTAAAATATAGCCTCAACCACGCCTTAGGGTTGGATTGCCGCCGCCTCATCAGTATGGGCGGGGCTTATTCCAACCATCTCCACGCCTTAGCCTATGCGGGTAAGGCGCTGGGCTTGCCGACTACCGCCTATATCCGTGGTGAGCCGCCCACCCCGTTAACCCCGACCTTGCAAGATGCCCAAGACTGGGGTATGCAGCTAAAGTTTATCTCGCGCGGTGATTACCGTATACTCAGGCCTTATAAAGCGTGGGACAGCTTGCCCGGCTGGCAAGTAGGCGACTATTGGCTGCCCGAAGGCGGCACCCAGCCCTTGGCCTTGCAAGGGGTCGCCGAATTGGTGGCGGAATTGGCCATACCCTACCAGTGGCTTTGTGTGCCGTGCGGCACTGGCGCGACCTTAGCGGGCTTGGCGGCAGCCGTTACGTCACCCAGCCAAGTGCTGGGTTTTGCGGCCTTAAAAAACGCCGGATTTTTACGCGAAGATGTCGCACAGTTATTGCCGCAGCCCCAACAAAATTGGCACATCAATTTAGATTACCATTGCGGCGGCTTTGCCCAAACGACCCCGGCACTGCTGGCGTTTATCCGGGATTTTCAGGCCGACCACGGCATTGCTTTAGAACCCGTCTACACGGGCAAGATGCTGTTAGGGTTGTATGAGCTGATTAACAACGGCGTATTTGCGCCCGGCACTACCATTATTGCCGTCCATACCGGCGGCCTACAAGGCAATCGAGGCTTTCCGCCATGCACCGACAATTAGAACCCGAACTGATGGAAGACCCTGAGCAAGTAGAAGCCTACGCCCAGGCCGACTTTAGCCAGGCTCATAGTGATTTTATCCGCCGCTTGCAATCCGTGGTCGGTGACGTTTATCAAGGTGTCGCCTTAGATTTGGGCTGCGGCGCGGGCGACATTAGCCGCCGCTTTGCCAATGCCTACCCCAACAGCCAAGTCCATGCCGTCGACGGTTCCGCCGCCATGCTCGCGTATGCGCAAAATCCGCTGTTGTGTCCGCAACCGGAAACTATCCGTTATATTTTCGGTCGTTTGCCTGCTGTCATCTTGCCACAATCTGATTATGGCATTATCTTTAGCAATAGCCTGTTGCACCATCTGCCAGACCCGCAGATACTTTGGCAAATGGTTCGGCAGTATGCGCGGCGCGGCACAAGGGTTATCGTCATGGATTTGTTACGCCCTGACAGCCCCGCCACCGCCCAACGGCTAGTGGATAACTATGCGGGCAATGAGCCGGACATCTTGCGGCGGGATTTTTACCATTCCCTATTGGCGGCGTTTAGCCTTGAGGAAATCACCGCCCAATTGGCGGCGGCGCAGTTACCGCTAAGCGTTAGCCAAACCAGCGACCGGCATGTGTTTATTGCCGGGGTGATAGCTTGAAGGGGCTGTGCCAATCTACTGCCGCCAATACCCGCAACCCCAAATTTTTCCACCCCTAACCCATTAGCCTAATTTCCCTACCCTGAACATTTCATTGACGGAACCCCTATGGACAGCAAGCCAACCGAAACCAGCCTCCCACTGAATGCCCCTGAGTTATATATTAACCGCGACCTGAGCCTGCTGGCCTTTAACAAGCGGGTGTTGGCGCAAGCCAGAAACGAGGCCGTGCCGTTACTGGAACGGCTCAATTATCTGTGCATTTCTTGCTCTAATTTAGATGAGTTCTTCGAGGTGCGGGTCGCCAGTATCATCGAAATGGCGAGCATCGACCCGAACACCATTAGCGCCGATGGCACTACCCCCAGCGAACAATTGGCAAAAATCGCCATCTACGCCCATGAATTGGTCAATAAGCAATATCAAGTCCTTAATGACATCCTCATCCCGACGCTGGCCGAACACAATATCCGCTTCATCCGCCGTAAAGATTGGACGAAAGCCCAACACCAATGGCTGACCACTTATTTTAACGAAGAGCTGTTGCCGATTTTGACTCCGGTAGGCTTAGATTCGGCACACCCCTTCCCGCGCATCCTCAACAAAAGCCTTAACTTCATTATCTCCTTAACCGGTAAAGACGCGTTTGGCCGTAACAGTGGCCGGGCGATATTGCAAGCGCCGCGCGGCCTGCCCAGAGTTGTGCAGTTACCCGCCGAAGCGACTAGCAGCGGCCCGCATGATTTCGTGTTTTTGTCGTCGATTATCCACGAATTTATTAACGATTTATTCAGCGGCATGAATGTCACAGGCTGCTACCAATTCCGCGTCACCCGCAACAGTGATTTTTTTGTCGATGACGATGCCATTGACGACCTGTTACTGGCGGTACAGGGCGAATTGGCGATGCGCAATTATGGTGATGAAGTGCGTTTGGAGATTGATGCCAACTGCGCCGATGACACAGTCAACTTTTTGCTGGAGCGTTTCCATCTGACCCGTGACCGCCTGTTTTTGGTCAATGGCCCCGTCAACCTCAACCGTATTCAAGAAGTCAACGACTGTCTCGACCGCCCCGACCTGAAATTTCCGCCGTTTAAGCCCAGCATTCCGAGCTGTTTTGGTAAAGACAAGGATATGTTTGCCGCCATCAGAAAAAACGATGTGCTATTGCACCATCCCTTCGAGTCATTTGCACCCGTAGTGGAATTTTTGCGGCAAGCTTCCGCCGACCCTGATGTGTTGGTGATTAAGCAGACCTTGTACCGCACTGGAGCCGATTCGCCTATCGTCGCCGCCCTGATTAAAGCCGCGCGGGCAGGCAAGGTCGTCACCGTCGTGATTGAGCTACGCGCCCGGTTTGATGAAAAGGCCAATATCGACCTCGCCGCCAAATTGCAAGAAGCGGCGGTGCATGTGGTGTATGGTGTGGTCGGTTATAAGACCCATGCGAAAATGTGCTTAGTGTTACGCCGCGAAGATAAGCAACTGCGTAACTATGTGCATCTGGGCACGGGTAACTACCATCCGCGCACCGCGCAAATTTACACCGATTACGGCCTGTTCTCCTGCGATAAGGAACTGGGCGAAGACGTGCGGCGGGTGTTTGCCCAGTTGACCAGCTTGGGTAAAGTGACCAAGCTGAACAAATTGCTGCAATCGCCGTTTACCTTGCATAAGGGCTTAGTGGAAAAAATCGACCGTGAAAGCCAACATGCCAAAAACGGCAAGCCAGCGAAAATCATCATCCAAGTCAATGCCGTCGTTGAAGAACAACTGATTAAGGCCCTGTACCGGGCCTCGCAAGCGGGGGTGGAGGTTAAACTGATTGTGCGCGGTATTTGCTGCCTACGCCCCGGTATCCCCGGCGTATCGGACAATATCGAAGTACGCGCCGTCATTGGCCGCTTTTTGGAACATGCGCGGCTTTATGTGTTTGCCAATGATGGCCATCAAGAAGTGTATGCCTCCAGCGCCGATTTAATGAGCCGGAACATGTTCAAGCGCGTTGAGGTCTGTTTCCCGATTGAAAGCAAAAAACTCGCGGCGCGGATCCTGCACGACCTAAACCTCTACTTGCAAGACAACTCGCAAGTCTGGTTCTTACAGCCCGACGGCACTTATCGGCAACACCAGTTGCATGACAACGAAACCTCCGTACAGGCGCAAGCCTTACTCCTAAATGAGCTGCAAGCATGACCCCAGAGCCCGTTTATGCCATCGCCCAATTGGGTGCGCCCGTACTGCGGCAAATCGCCGCCCCGGTCGCCGACATCCACGCCGCTGACACTTTAGCGACCATTGCCGCCCTGCAAGACACCCTCGCCAACAGCCAGGGTGTCGGGCTGGCCGCCCCGCAGATCGGCATCAGCCAGCGCATTATCATCGTCGCCTCGCGCCCCACCACGCGCTATCCTTACGCGCCGCTGATGGCCCCGACAGTGATGGTTAACCCCCGTTATGACATTACCTCAGCCCAGCAGGAAAAAGACTGGGAAGGCTGTTTGAGCATACCGTCGATACGCGCCCTAGTACCGCGCTACCAACACATCAGCGTACACTATACCGATACGGCAGGCGAAGCCGTGTCCCTAGCGCTGGACGGTTTTATCGCGCGGGTTTTCCAGCATGAATATGACCATCTGGAAGGTAAAGTCTATTTGGATAGGGTGGAAAGCAGTTTGGATATCGTCGCCGAAAGCGAATTCTTTAAGCGGCTGGCGGCTGATAAAATGCCCCCTCCCTCACAACCTGATTAAACCATGCACAAGCTCCCCATATTGTTACTGCTAGCCCTACCCTGCGCCGCCTCTGCCGCCAGCTTTTTCCGCCCGCCCGCGACCATGGTCGGCATCGGCAACGCCCCTTGCTCGGCATTTGTCAGCACTTACGAAACAATGGCAAAAATTAACCGCCACGAAGTGCAAGACTCCGCTACGCTACAGAAAACCTACGAGGATTATGGCAACTTTAGCGGCACATTAAGCGGTTTTTTTGCCAGTTTTATGATGGAGCATGGCGATAAAGTCTGGCCGTTTAAAAGTACCGATTACGCCCTATCGCTGGCCTACCAAACCTGCCAACATAACCCGACCACCCGCTATATTGATATAGTTTATCTAATGGCGAAAACCTCATTTGCCCGCGGCGTAAAATGGAAATGACAGTCCGGCGATAAAACCATTGTATAAACCCATCGGCTATTGCGAACCCTAGTGTAAAAGAGGGAATGGGCATAAAATAGCAGCGGCGGCACACGCCAGGGAGCGCGGGCATCCTACCCGCATATACGGCCACAATAGCCATATACCAAGCAGGGTTCAGATGCAAAAACTATTTCGTTCAGACCACAGGTCTTATCGGAAACAGCTCCGCTACTGGCATCACACCATCCCCTAAAAAGGATAAATAATAACAATAACAAGGGGCAAGGCAATGTGTTGGAGTGGCGAAGCGTCCACCGTTTTAGCGGCGGTGGGCTTAGGCAGTACTGTGTATTTTTATTATAAAAAAGAACCGCTGGCGTTATGTGCGGCGTTGGGCTTTTTTTCGTTGATGGAAGCCTTGCAGGCTTATACCTATACGGTGATCGACGATTGCGCCAATCCGGGCAACCAGATCGCCACCTTACTGGGTTATATCCACATCGCCTTCCAACCGTTCTTTGTCAACGCCGTGTCCATGTATTTCATCCCTGACATTATCCGGCAGAAAATTTCGCCGACGGTGTATTTTATTTGCTTTGTCGCCACGGTCTGCCTGTTGATCCGCTTATATCCGTTTGATTGGGCACCGATGTGCTATGAAGTAAAGACCAAAGTAGTGCTGTTCAGCGATTATTTCGAATCGTTTAACGTGCCTTTTTGCGGCAAGCATATTTGCTCGGTGTCAGGGCAGTGGCATATTGCCTGGGAAATTCCGGCCATCGCCAACTTGGTGCTGTTTAATATGTACGTCATCGCCGCGTTTATTATGCCGGTGCTGTACGGGTCTTGGAAAATAACAGTCTACCACATCGTGACCGGGCCGTTTTTGGCCTATTTAAGCACCAACAACCCCAACGAATGGGCGGCTGTGTGGTGTTTATATTCTATCGGCCTGTTGCTGTTGCTGCTCAAAACCCCGATTCGGGACTATTTGCATGTGCGCACTTGGTTCTGGTGGCGCTGGCTCAAGGTATAAGCCGCTTGCCTTCTGGCGATTATCGGGTAAATAAATTTAGATGGCCGGAAAAAACTGCCGGTGAGTCGGGTTTGCCCTCCAAGACATAACGGCGATAGCAGCATCCGACGCTATCGCCAACCGAACCGCCGAAAAAAAAAACGGTAAGCAAAACGTTTTGCTTACGACTACTTATAAAAGCCATCCACTTATCATAAAAAAGGAACGCCGTTATGAGTTACCGACCCGACCCCCACCTGTTGCCTTCAGACATCACCCCCCGCGAATATTATTATGATCGTCGGCGTTTTATGCAAATGGCGGCGGGAGCGACAGCGGCCAGCCTGTTGCCTGCGCCGCTGTGGGCGGGCGATAAGCTGGCGGCAGGTAAATCCCAAGCTTATACCTTAAGCGAAGAGCAGACCCCTTATAAAGATGTGACGGGCTACAATAATTTTTATGAGTTCGGCACCGGCAAGGACGACCCGGCGCAAAATGCCCACAGCTTAAAAACCCGTCCATGGACGGTGACTATCGAAGGCGAAGTGCATAAGCCCAAAACCTGGGATATAGACGAATTGCTGAAATTGGCGGCGATGGAAGAGCGGGTGTACCGCCTGCGCTGTGTCGAAGCGTGGTCTATGGTCGTGCCGTGGATAGGTTATCCGCTCGCGGAGTTGATTAAACAAGCCGAACCGACAGGTAACGCCAAGTTTGTCGAATTTATCTCCCTGCATGACCCGATGCAAATGCCCGGACAGCGTTCCGCTGTGCTGGAATGGCCGTATAACGAAGGCTTACGCCTGGACGAAGCCATGCACCCCTTAACCTTGCTGACCTTCGGCTTGTACGGGGAAATGCTGCCCAACCAAAACGGTGCGCCGATCCGCGTGGTCGTGCCGTGGAAATACGGCTTTAAAAGCGCCAAGTCCATCGTTAAAATCCGCTTTACCGAACAGCAACCGATCACCTCATGGATGAAGGCCGGGCCTAGCGAATACGGTTTTTACTCAAACGTAAACCCCGAAGTTGACCATCCGCGCTGGACACAAGCGAAAGAACGCCGTATCGGTGACTTTCTCAAGCGCCCTACCCTGCCCTTTAACGGCTATGCCGACGAAGTGGCGGGTTTGTATACCGGCATGGATTTAAAAACCTATTTTTAAGTGTCATGACCATGAAACAATTAACCGACAAAACCCTGACCTGGGTTAAAGTGGCCTTGTTCTTAGTCGCCTTAATCCCCTTAGCCCGGCTGATAATCGGCGGCCTGACCGATGCCTTAGGGGCTAACCCTATCGAAAAAATCACCCGCTCCACGGGCTATTGGACATTGGTGCTGATTATGGTGACGCTGGCCGTCACCCCATTGCGCAAACTGACAGGCTGGCACTGGCTGACCCGTACCCGCCGGATGCTGGGGCTGTTCGCGTTTTTCTACGCCTGCCTGCACTTTTTGACCTATTTGGTCTTAGACCAATTTTTTGACTGGGACAGCATCCTTAAGGACATCATCAAACGCCCTTATATCACGGTCGGTTTCCCCACCTTCCTGCTGCTGATCCCGCTGGCGGTCACCTCCAACAACGCCTTAATCAAAAAGCTCGGCGGCAAACGTTGGAAAGGGCTGCACCGCCTGATTTATGTGATCGGGGTCGGCGGCGTGGTGCATTACTGGTGGCTGGTAAAAAAAGACCTGACCAACCCTATGGCATTTGCGGCCATTTTGGCGGTATTGCTGAGCTTTCGGCTGGTGTTTTGGTGGCGCGGACGGCAACCACAGGCACGGCCTGTCATCGCCAAGCCTAGCAATTAAAAAGAGCGGCATACTTGTATTACGCTATTGAAAATAATCCTCCAGCTATTTAGAATAGTAGTGTCGGATCGCTACAGGCAATCCCGGCAACTATAATAAATATATCGACTTAACTAGCATGAGGAAAGAATAATGAAAAAATTAGCATCTATTTGTGCAGGCTTATTCTTGATTTTGAGCACTGCCGCTTTCGCCGCCGAAGACCACGCCGCCGAAGCGTTAAGCCACGCTAAAGCCGCCGTAGAACACGGCAAAGCCGGCCACCCGCCCGTCTTGGTAGAACACGCCAAATTGGCTTTAGAACATACCTTAGCAGGTTCTTTAGTCGCCCACGGCAAAGCCAAAAACCATCTGGACGCAGCCGCCCAATCCTTGCAAGACGCGATTGACCAAGGCGGCCTAGACCAAACCGCCCCCGCCACCAAATCGGCGGAAGAGGCAGTGGAACACATTAAGGCCAGCAGCAAATAAGCGGTTGTTTTTAGCCATAGGGGCGGCTTGGCTGCCCTTATGGTTGTGATTGTCCGGCTAGCAGGCATACAATTCGGTCAAATAGATTTCTTCGGCTTGCCCTTCGCAAATAACAAAGCAGCGTATCATCGTGAATGCCGCCCACCAATAATGTTTTGCTGCCATACTCACCCAGCGCGTAATCTTCCAGACAGTCTGTTAACCGCTCTTCGTCAAGGCGTTTAATGGCATTAATCATTTAGGCTCATCAATTCTACCCCTGTTCTGATTGAAAATCTTGCTTGCACAACTTCTACTGGCGAATCAAGGCTATGAACATAGTCAACTACAGCATTCCGATGCTCTGGAGAAATGTTCCAGCCCAATATCACACGCCCTATGCAAGTGAAAGGAAGCTGATGTAAGTATATGATGCCAGTTTCTTGGCATTCTGTTTTTTTATATTCTACTTTGTTACATTCTTTGAGCGGCTTTATAATGCGCACTTCTTGTTCGTACTGCCAATCTTGGAATTTATCGAAAAAAAGTGATTCGTGGGACTTTGGGTCAAAAGTTACACCTGATATTTCTTGTCCATAGCGTACTGGAATAAGCTGGTTCAACACACCAGTATTGTCACCCAAAAATTCATTTTTTAATTCGGACTCTAGAAACTCAACCACAAATCCTTTGGCATTAGCCGCATAATGCGCCCACATAGGAAGTGAGTCATATCGTTGCGAAAGACAGAATATGCCGACATTGGAGGAAATTGCTGTGGCAGTTCTGTAAAGCTGCGGTTCTAAATTTTGTATATCATTAAAAAATGGTAAGCGGATAACTTGGCTTGCCTGTTCTTGTGTCGCAGGTATTCCAATAACCATAACTTCTGGTGCTAGACGCTGCAAAAGGTTGCCCTGTTGCCTGAGATAAATCATATCTTGTTCGCTATAACCATGCTGACGTAGGTACTGAAGTGAAGCTTTTATCTCGTCAATATCGAGATTCGGCACAAGCTCGGATGGATCGTTCAGTTCCGGTATTGGCGTGAATTTGATACTGCCACCAATTAAGCTATGAATAACATCAAGATTATTATCAATGAATTTATAGAAACTAGACATGGCAATTACTCTATAGATCTTTATGATAAAGCTTCTGTTCCAGAACATACCGGAACAGAAGCGGCCCTTTCTCCAAACCTTAACAAACAGGCTTAGCCCTACCCCATCCTAATTATCCGTAACCGCCCCCAAAGAAGCCGAGTTAACCAACTTAGCATACTTAGCCAACACCCCACGCGTATAACGGGGTGCAGGTTGTTGCCATTTGTCCATGCGCCGCGCCATTTCATGCTCATTAACATGCAGGGTCAAAGCGTTGTTTTCCGCATCAATAGTAATGGTGTCGCCGTTTTCGATAACCGCTAAAGGCCCGCCGACGTAAGCTTCCGGGGTGATGTGGCCGACCACGAAGCCATGCGTACCGCCGGAAAACCGCCCATCGGTAATCAGCGCGACTTCTTTGCCTAAGCCTTTGCCCATAATCGCCGAGGTGGGTGAGAGCATTTCACGCATTCCGGGGCCGCCTTTAGGGCCTTCGTAGCGGATAACAATCACATCGCCTTTAACAATATCGCCGTTCAAGATGCTTTGCAGAGCTAGCTCTTCGGCATCAAACACCTTTGCCGTACCCGTAAAGCACAGGCCTTCCTTACCCGTAATTTTTGCCACCGCGCCTTCGGGGGCGAGGTTGCCGTATAAAACGACCAAGTGGCTGTCTTTTTTAATCGGGTTGCTTAAGGCACGGATCATATCCTGACCGTCCGGGTAAGGCGCAACCTCAGCCAAGTTTTCCGCCAAAGTTTTGCCGGTCACGGTCAAACAATCGCCGTGCAGTAAACCTGCGCCTAACAGGACTTTCATTAACGGTTGGATACCGCCGATTTCGATCAATTCCGCCATTTGGTAGCGTCCGCTAGGCTTCAAATCCGCCAACATCGGCACGCGCTTGCCGATACGGGTAAAATCGTCCAAGTTAATGTCCACTTTCGCCGCATTCGCCATCGCTAAGATATGCAGCACCGCGTTAGTGGAACCGCCCAAGGCGATGACTACGGTGATGGCATTTTCAAAGGCTTCTTTGGTCATGATGTCGCTGGGCTTGATGCCTTTTTTCAGCAACTCCAACACCGCCGCGCCCGCACGTTCGCAGTCCAGGCGTTTGTCGTTGGAAATGGCGGCTTGCGCGGAGCTGTTCGGCAAACTCATGCCCAAGGCTTCAATCGCCGAGGCCATGGTGTTGGCGGTATACATGCCACCGCAAGAACCCGCGCCAGGAATGGCTTTGGCTTCAATTTGCGCCAGCTCTTCATCGTCGATTTTATTATTGGCGCGTGCGCCGACCGCTTCAAACACCGACACAACATCGAGTTTTTTGTCTTTGTGGCAACCGGGCATAATCGTGCCGCCGTAGACGAAAATCGCCGGACGGTTGAGGCGGGAAATGGCGATCATACAGCCGGGCATGTTTTTGTCACAGCCGCCGATAGCGACCACGCCATCGAAACCTTGGCAACCGACCACGGTTTCTATCGAGTCGGCGATCACTTCACGCGACACCAACGAGTATTTCATGCCCTCAGTACCCATAGAGATACCGTCAGAAATGGTGATTGTGTTGAACACCACGGCTTTACCGTTGGCGTTATTAACCCCCGCCGCCGCATCGTCCGCCAGTTTGTTGATGTGCATATTGCAAGGCGTGACCATGCTCCATGTCGAAGCGATGCCAATTTGCGGCTTTTTAAAATCTTCATTGCTAAAGCCGACCGCATGTAACATGGCGCGGCTAGGCGCGCGCTCCATGCCATCGACAACTTGTGATGAAAAGGTGCGGGTGTTAGAAGTAGGTTCGTCAGGGTGAGCCATGTAACAATTCCTTTAGATGTGGAGTAAGTGGAATGGGTGGAAAAATGGCTACCATTATAGAGTATATGGGCTAGGGACGGATAGGCGGCAGTGCAGAAGAACACAAAAGCCTTGTCATTGGATGTAACCTACTCCAACATCGTGTGAAATAATTTAATGATGGTAATACCGGACATATCATCCGCTATGCAATATGCATAAAATAACGTCATAGCTTAACGCGCTGTTACAACAATTGCCGCTTGGCCAACAACGCAAACGCGCCACCCTTTGCCATCAGTTCATCATAAGTCCCACATTCGCTGACCTGTCCGGCCTCAATGACGAAAATGCGGTCGGCTTTCTGAATAGTGGATAGGCGGTGGGCAATGACGATGCGGGTGGCATTAAGGTGTTCAATGCTTTGTGAAACAATGGATTGGGTATGGTTGTCAAGGGCACTGGTGGCCTCGTCAAACAGCAGGATGCGGGGTTTGTTGACCACGGCGCGGGCAATCATCAGCCGTTGTCTTTGGCCGCCGGACAGTGTTCCCGCACCTTCGGCGATGACGGTGTGCATACCCATCGGCATGGCTTTAATGTCGGCTTCCAAACCCGCGATACGGGCGGCTTCCCAAGCATCATCCAAGGTCAGCGGTGCGGAACCGACAATATTGCTGAAGACATCACCCGACATCAGCTTGCCGTTTTGCAGCACCACGCCCAGTTGCTTCCTGACCGCACCAATATCCAGACCGGACAGGTCTTGGCCATCATAATAAATCGCGCCTGATTCAGGGTTATCAAACCCCAATAACAGCCGATATATAGTGGATTTACCCGAACCTGACGGGCCGACAAAGGCAATGAATTCGCCAGATTTTATGTTGATTGACAAGTTATGGAGTATAGTCGGCCCATCAGGAACATAACGGAATGTAACCAAATTAAGGTCAATCGCCCCGGTCAATAGGCCGGGGGACTTGTGGGCGGCGCTCATTTCCGGCAAAGTCTCTAAAATGGGTTGGGCGCGTTCGTATAGCGGAATGACGGGGATTAGCATCGTCAGGGCGTTGAACATCGCCAAAGTGGAAGCTAAAAACTGCGTGAATGCCGTGTTGAAAAAAACAAAATCGCCGGTGCTGAGGTTAGGCAGGGCAAAAGCGGTGATGCCAAATAACAGCGCCGATGCCAAAACCGGGTAGCTTGACTCAATAACGATGATGATGTTGCTGATACGGCGGGCCTGATAATCCAAGGCTTTTTGTTTGGCGAAATCGGTCGCCCACAACGCAAAGGCGCGTTTTTCCGCACCGTTGGCGTGGAGTTTGCCGATACCGTTGAGCAACTGGAACACCCGGCTGGCAAGCGTGCCTTGCAACCGATATTTACGCCGCTCAAAAGTAAGCCGCCAGTAATTGAGGCCGGAAAACAGCAGGATGATCAACACCGCCAACAGCACCGCCAGCCAAGCCAACTTTTGGCTGATGAAAAACAGACAGATTAAACTGGCCAAACCGAAAAACCAACTGAGTACCGCCGCTTGTGTGGTGGTGTTGAATTGGCGGAAGATCATGCCGATGCCCAGTGCGCGGTTGGCTAAATCGCCCGCCGAATAGCGGCGGAAAAACACCGTCGGCAAATACAACAGGCGATGGATCACCGCCATTTGCACAGCATTGCCGATGCGGCCATCCATAATGCGTAACATAGCAATGGCGCGGGTCAGTTCAAAGGCGCTGATACCTAGGGTAGCGGTGAACAACAGCAATACCAGTTGCACCAGTTCGCTGTGTTGGGCGTTGGGGATGACGCTGTCGATCAGCAAGCCAGTGCCGAATGGCACTAACAGCCCTAATAGGCCGCCCAATACACCCACCCCCAGTAAACGGCGGAAGTCGCCACCGCTCCCCACCTTGCCCAGACGCAAAGCCTCTTTGATCCCAATCGGCTGTCCAATCGGGAAGGTGCGGAAAAACGTCACGGCGGTATCGCCAAGCCCGGCGGCATTCTCCTGGGTTAAAGGTACGCGCGATTTATCGGTGGGATCAACCAGCCAATAGCCTTGGCGGCCACGCGGTAACAACGCCACCGGACTGCCGTCTTTACGGGCGGCCAGCAACGCCCCGGCATCCTCCTGCCACCAATGCTCACCCGTGAGCGTCACTTGGCGCAGGGCGGCCC
Source organism: Methylovulum psychrotolerans (assembly GCF_002923755.1). Taxonomy (GTDB): domain Bacteria; phylum Pseudomonadota; class Gammaproteobacteria; order Methylococcales; family Methylomonadaceae; genus Methylovulum; species Methylovulum psychrotolerans. Next base: position 195,380 of record NZ_PGFZ01000008.1, on the reverse strand, counting down.
GACTGCGTAAGGCCAAATTTTCCACTGTGTGAATGGCAGGATCAATTTTCTCGCCGCTGGGCAAAGGCGAACGGATACCGCTGGCTTCCATCACCAACAAACAGGCATCCACAGCCGCCAGCCCTGTCCAATCGCTGAACGGCAAATAGTGTTCAGACGAGGCATCCATAATGTGGGTCAACCCTGCTAAGGCATCACCGAACCGTTGCGTTTCCAGTTCCTGCTTATATACCAAGCGTTGCGCTTCCGCGCTTTGGCGTTGGTCGCGCTGCTCTTTGATCGCTTCCAGCAAGGCACTATGGCAGGCATCTAAGGCGGTTTGCAAATGCCCGGTGCTGGCCAGCACCGCACTGCTTTGACACACCAAATCGCCGTCCACGCTGGCTTCCATCCAAGCCTGCAAATTTAACGGCAACACCACCGTCCGCGAACGCACTTGCTGCATGGGCATCCACACCAGCACCGGTATCAATGCCTCACCACTAGGGTCAACTAGCCAAACCACGCCTTCGTGGTCTTCCTTATCGGCTTCTTCAAACAACGAATCCATAGCCGATGATTGGCGCAACACCACATTGAGCATAATTAGCCATTCATCCAACTCGGCTACCCATTCTTCGGGCGATTCTGCCGCCAGTTCGGCACGCGCTGATAGGGAAGAAGCCAAACAAGCCAGACGGGTGCCAGGTAATCCCACCGCTAACAGACCCATTCCGACCGCGCCGCCACCCTCCCCCAAGCCCAGCAAATAGTGCCCCGCTTGCAAACGGCAGATATGTTCGCGTACCCCAACGGGATTGCCGTCCCTGACTTCGACAGCGAACAAGTCAACTTGGCCTTGTGCGACCTTCCACAGTTCGCTGCGCCCGTTCAGCAATATCGGCTGGTTACTATCTAAGGGCAGGGTTTCTAAGGCGCTTATGTTCATGTTTCGCTAACCAAACGGTAGTAGGCTTTTTTCAGGTTGAGCAACTGCTCGTGGTTACCGCGTTCGATAATCCGACCACGTTCCATGACGATGATTTCGTCACAATCGCGGATGGTGGATAAGCGGTGCGCGACGATCAGGCAGGTACAGCCACGCTGGCGGATATGGTCATCAATTTGTTTTTCCGTACTGGGGTCCAGAGCCGCCGTGGCCTCATCCATGACCAAAATACGCGGGTTGCTGGCCAAAGCGCGGGCGATTTCCAGACGTTGAGCCATGCCGCCGCTATAATTGGTGCCGCCTTCCTCGACAAGGCTGCCATAACCGCCGGCCCGACTGATAATGGCATCATGGATGCAGGCATCTTTAGCCGCACGGATGATGTCCACCTCAAGCAAGGTGTCGTCCCATAAGCTCAGGTTATCGCGCACCGTGCCTTCAAACAAATACACATCTTGGTCAACACCGTTCAAGGAGGCATGTAAGACCAAACGCGGCAAGTCTTGCTTAGGGATGCCATCCAACAAAATATCGCCTGACCAGGGCGCGTTAAGCCCCATGACCAGCTTGGCGATAGTGGACTTGCCGCTGCCGGATGCACCCACTAGGGCGACCCGTTGGCCGGGCTGCAAGTGCAGGTTGAAATTGTCGATTAACGGCGGATCCAAACGGCTGTAGCCAAAACAAAGATTGCGTAATTCCAACTCGCCCTGTAATTTTGCCTCCGTTTCTAGGGTACTGGCAGACTCTTCCCAGTCTGCGGCCTTATAATGCAAGACATCATCCAAGCGTGCCAAATCGCCTTCAGCCTGTTGTAACTTGCCAGCCAACCCCATCAGATTGGTGACAGGTTGGGTAAAACTGCTCATCAGGCTTTGGAAAGCCACCAACATACCCACAGTCAGTTCACCATTGATGACCCTGAGCCCGCCCAAACCCAAGATGGCCACACTGGTCAGCCCCGACAGCAATGTCGGCAAAGCCGCCAACAAGCAGTTGTACAATTCCAGTCCCTGCTCGGTGTTGTTGACCTTGGCGCGGTGGCCAGCCCAACGGGAAAAAAAATCGCTCTCGGCACCCGTGGCCTTGATGGTCTCTATGGCTTGGACACCGCCCATAGTTACGGCATTGAGCTTACCTTGGTCTTGCAACAATTTCATGTTGCTGTCTTTGCGTAGCCGCGCCACGGTTTTAAAGGCGGCATAATTGATCGCGGTGATGGCAATGCCGACTAAAGTCAGCATCCAGTCGTATTGGAACATGATCAAGGCAAAAAACACCAATGACACAATATTGGCGGCATTGGTGGCCAAATCACCAGACAGTATCTGGGCGATGCTGTCATTGGAGAAGACCCGCATCGTGATGTCACCAGCATAGCGTTGGTTGAAAAACTCCACGGGCAGGCGCAACACATGCCAAATAAAGGTGCTGGACGAGGTCAACGCCAAGCGCATTTCTAAGCGCAACAAATACGTTTGTTGCAATAACGTGAACAGGCCGCGCAACAAAGCGGTGGCCACCATACCCACCAACAACGGCCTGAGCCAATTGCCCATGTGGTCTATGAGAATATTATCGACAAAGACCTGGGTGAAGATGGGGATGACCAGCCCAGGGATGACCAACGCCAAACTTGCCAACAGCACAAACGCCAGCCCCGTCCCCGTACCCTTCAGGCGGGGCTTAAGCGATCTGAGCAAACTGCGGGCTTGCCCGCCGGGGCAAAATTCCGGCCCGGCCTCAAACGTCAGTGCCACACCCGTATATGCCTTGTTGAACTCTTCCGCCGTGACCGTGCGCGGCCCGGTGGCCGGATCGTTCAGATAAACCCGCTGTTTGCCAAAGCCTTCCAACACCAAAAAATGGTTGAAATTCCAAAACACAATAAGCGGCCTGTTCTGTGCAGCCAAACTGCCCGGCTCCAGGCGCATACCTTTGGCGATCAAGCCATAAGTGCGTGCTGCCCGCACAACATTACTGGCTTTGCTGCCATCACGCGACACGCCGCAGGCCACCCGCAGCTCTTCTAGCGGCACGAAGCGGCCATAATAGCCCAGCACAATCGCCAAAGCCGCCGCTCCGCATTCCACCGCTTCCATTTGTAAAACGGTGGGTGTCCGCACCCGTGCGCCACTTGCTTTACCGTTAGCAAACCAGCTTTTTTTCAACAACCCTTTTAACATGTGAGTTCCTTCTGTTTACAAGCCAGTGAGTTCCCTCAGCCACGGCAACACCAGACTGATGGGCCGTTTGCTTTCGATGATAAAATTGCCGGTTGCCATCGTGCCGCCGCTCAATTCCAGCTTCGCGCCCGTATCCGATGACCAAGCATAGCCGCTCGCCGTGCTGGGGTCGGTCAGCAAATCTACCGACACCGCAATCGGTGGCCCTTGTTGCGACAAGGCGCCAACCAACGATTCATTATTGAACATCGCCATCATGCCGGCGGCGGTGGCAGGATACTTGGCTACGCCTTTGACCTTGCCAAGCAGATAGCCATAGCGTTCTTTTTTATAAGTGACGGGGGAAATACGCGCGGTCATACCCGGTTGCAGGCGTTTGGCATTGCTCAGAGGCGGCAGGTAAATGACGGCTTCCAAGTTTTTGGCCGTGATTTCCAAACTCAAAATGGCTTGGCCCGTGGTGATGGCGCTGCCACGGGTAGTCATGGTTTCAATGATATTGCCGTCATGCTGGCTGATAATGTCCACAGCGAGCCGTTGGCGCAATTGCATGTCTTGCAATTGGTTTTGGCCTTGGAGGATACGCGAACGCAACATGCGCAAACGTTCACTATGCTGGTCGGCATTGCCCAATTTTTCCAGCCCTAGTTGTTGCAACTGGCTTTGCACCTCATCAATGGCGTTTTCTTCGGCATAAATCAGTTGTTGCGTTTCTTCGTAGCCTTGCTTGGTAATCAGCCCTTCGCTGACCAAACCGGCCCGTGACTGTTTGACCGTATTCAACGAACGCAAATGCTCTTCCTTGGCATGGATGATATTTTGCAGCGCATTTTTCCGGGAAATGAAAGAATGCTCTTGAGCCGTCTGTTGCGCATGTATCATCGCAATAACTTCGGCCTCTTCCTTTTCCAGCCGCTCCAGTTCTATCTGGGCCGCTTGGATTTGTTGTGCCATGGCCGGTTGGTCGATACGCCCCAGCACTTGTCCCTTACGGACGGGATCGCCGACCTTCAGGTCAGCCATTTCCGTCACTACCCCGTTACCTAGGGCGACAACATTAAAAACCCCGCCCCGGCTGATCAAAATGCCAGTACCCACCACAGTGGTGGGCAAAGAACCAAAAATACCCCAAATCAGCACGGCGGCGAGAATCATCGCCAACGCGCCCAACCCCAGCCAAGCCCGAGGCCGGGTTAGGGTCAAAAATTGGTCCAGTTGCTCCGGTCTGGCGAGCGCCTGCAAAGCGGATTGGCGAAACAGCCCGTTATTCATGGTGCATCAGTCCTAAAATCAGTGATCGGGAAGGGTAGTGAGTTCTGCCATATCCAAGGTTTGCTGTTCATGCAACGGTTCAAGCAATTGCCCGGTCTCGAACCTAAAGCGGATGACGGCTTGGAAAAAATCGCGGGCGGCATAAACGGCATTGGCTTGGCTGACACTCAGTTGCCCGTTGTTGTAAATGATGTCCAGCACTGACCCGACCCCCAATTTATAGCGTTTTTTTTCGTTTTCCAGCACTTGGAATTGGGTTTCGGCCTGAAATTTCGCTTTTGCCCATTGTGCGGCGCTCAGCCGCAAGGCATTGATGTGGACGTGTATATTATTGCGGATGGCGTTTTGCAAGGCACGGGTTTGGATACTGTTTTGCTCGGCGGCGGCGGCACGTTGGACAATAGCGCTGCGGTAGGCGTTGTCAGTGACCGGGAACGCCAGATTGACACTGACGGCGGCATTAGGGCCGTTACCCTTAGGTTGCAAGGCCGTGACAGTATTGGCGACGGCACTGCCTTCAGTCAGGCCGCTATAACCAAAGCTGAGGTTCAAATCCAATTGGGTACGGTTGTTTTGCTGCGCGGCAGCCAACAGCGTGTTGGCGGCCTGTTGGCGTATGCTGATGGCTTGCACGTCCAAACGCTGTTGGGCGGCTGTTTCAATCAGATTCTGGACAGAAACGGCATTGTCCAAGCTTGCCAAGTCCGCAGGCTCCACAACGGGGAAATCGTCGATAGGCAAGGCCACGGCGGCGGGGTCTTGGTTTTGCAACTGCATGGCCAAGGCCAGCCCGGCACGCGCGACAACCAAGGCCTGTTCCGCAGAGATACGGTTAATGGTATCCCCCGCCAGTTGGGTTTCGTAGCGCTTCACTTCCGCTTGCGGAATTTCATCCGCATTAGCCAGTTTATGGGCACTGTCGAGGAACTCCTTAGACCGATTCTCGGCGGCGGCACTGATGTCCAACAACTTTTTGGCGGCCAAGCAGTCCCAATAGGCAATAACGGTGGAGGCAATTTTAGCCGACAAGGTGAAGCGGTAATCGTGTACGGCGGAATCCAGCTCCAGTTGCGCGGCGGTCATATTGGCGGTATTGACCAATGTGCCGCTGTTTTTCAGTAACGGCACGGTAAAATTGAGGGCGAGATTGCCGCTGTTAGGGATAGTGGTGTTGCCGTAATTGTCGCTGGTGCGGATGACACTCAATTCAGGGTTAACGATGACCCCGGAATAGAGCTTTTTGCTTGCGCCAACGGTGTAGTTGAATAGGTCGCCGTTGATTTCGGTTTGTCCGCCCGACCGCAACGCTTGCGGCAACGGGGTATGGATGCTCTGCCCGCCCAGCCCAGAGTAAATGACCGGGACAAATTCGCTTTGCGCCGCCAGCAAACGGCCTTGACTGGCCTGGATTTGCTGCTCGCTCAGGGCGATATCAGGCGCGTTCGCCAAAGTAAGGCGCACCGCTTCCAACAAATGGCCGTCAAATTGCGCCGCCTGTAAGGGCTGCCCCACCAGTAAAGGCCATAGCCCCAGTAACACCAGTGGGGTTTTATAGCGGCTCCGCCGCTTACAAAACGTATGGGATGTGGCATCAGGGCATAAAATCCTGATGCCTTCCCTATCAATTGGCAAGGTCATGATTGGTTTCCCCGTCTTTTCTTGTTGTTATAGAGTCCGTTTAGGGCACAGATCCACAAAACCGCTTTCGGTAAGGCCAGAGCCACCGGCACAAATTGGCGTGCTATTTCAGTGTGGCGATAATGATTGAATTCTACAATACTATAATCAATAATCATGCAACTTTTCACCACTGGAGCGCAAAATCGTGCCGATGGTAACTTCTCCTGATGACGATATGCCATCCGAACGTCACTTTATTGATGCCGCGCTGGACGGTGACCACCGAAGCTTCTTGCATTTGGTACGCCGCCACCAAAACCGCGTTTACCGCTTCCTCCTCAAGCACATTAACCACGTCGCCGATGCTGAAGACCTGGCTCAAGATACCTTCATCGAAGCCTATTTGAACTTGGCTAATTTTCGGGGCGACTCCACCTTGGCCACTTGGCTGCTGGGCATTGCCCTCAACAAGGCCAGAAATTATCTTAACCGCGCACCCGAACGGCGTTTCCATTGGGAATCTGACGATAGCCTGTTTAACCATGCCAGTCCCAACAGTATGCCTTGCCTGGATTTGGAAAAACGCCAAGTGTTGGACACCGTGCGCCAAGGCATTGCCCAGTTGCCGACCGATTTGCGCGAAGCCCTTATTTTCGTGTCTTTTGAACAACTGTCTTATCAGGACACCGCTAACCTGCTCGGTATCCCTGTGGGTACGGCCAAAAGCCGGGTCAACCGGGCACGTTGCTTATTGGCCGATTATCTCCAAGTACAGGGGCTGACACCTTCAGATGCGGTTTTGCCCACTATAGCCGCCAGCGGCTCATGTTAAAAACTAAGGAGCGGGGAACCGGACATATTGAAATGTTACTGACAATAGCTATTTGCCAACAATTTTCCACTTGTTTATGGGGTATCTGGTTATGCAAGTTTTGACGTGTGATGACATCCGGCTCTTGATAAGCCGCGCATCCGAGCACGACTTAGATGACGGCGAGGCCAAACAATTGGCCGGGCATCTGGCCGATTGCCCGGCGTGCCGGACACACCAGGCCGCTCTGGCGGTGGTGATGGGCTGGATCGGTAGTCTAAACGGCATGTATAGCGGCCATACCCTGGATGACAATTTCGGCCAACGCCTAGAGGAGGCGATAACCGTACGCTTGCCGCCAGAAGAAGCATTGCGGCAATTTAACAGGCAAGTGACCCATGACCTCCGTTTACAGGGACAGATTAAACAAACCACAGACCTGAGCAGTTTTCTCCAGCTTTATGTGCAACTAGGCAATGCTTCAGGCTTCCGGTTTAGCGACCAGGAACTGATACGGCACATGGGTATGGCGGCCAACGATTGGGAATTGAGCGACCTTGAACTGGACGCTGTCGTTGGCGGCACCGGCGGCGACGGACATTTTTTGGACAAATTACTCAAACCCTAACCATTCGGGCGGCAATTTCGGCAACCGTTAACCTGCAAACGAAAAAAAATACCCTTTTGGCGAACTTTTTCCAGTGCGGTGTTACCCATTGCCAAGCCCCCAAATCGGGGCACGGTAAACATAGCGCCACACTGACAATTTTAAAAACAGGAATCTGCCATGCTCAAACGCCCCATTTTCAAGAACCATTACCAAGTTACGCCCATTCGCGGCGAGGGCGTATTGCTGCTGTCCGAACAAGACAGCAAAGCCCTGTACGGATCGATTTATGAAGCAGTGGCCCCGCTGTTGGATGGCCGCAGCGCCGATGCCGTGGTTGCCGCCTTGGCGGGCCGCATTGACCCTGCCAAGGTTTATTATGCCTTGTTGCGTTTGGAGCAAAACGGCTATACCACCGAGCTTACCGACATTGCCCCCGAAGTGGCGGCATTTTGGCACGGTTTAGGGTTAGACCCGCAAGCCATGCAGCAACATCTGCAACAGCAACCGATCAACCTCATCGCCTTACAGCCAGCATTTGCCGAGCCGGTGCGGCAGGTCTTTGCCGAACTGGACATCACCGTTGCCGAAACCGGGCAATCGGCCTTGGACGTGGTATTGGCCGATGATTATCTGGACTTAGCCTTATCGGCGCACAACCGTACAGCTCTGGCCACTGGCCGCCCTTGGCTGTTGGCCAAATTGTCCGGCAATGAGATTTGGTTAGGGCCTATATTCGTACCCGGACAAACCGGCTGCTACGAGTGCCTGCACTCACGTCTGGAGCGGCATCAACGGGCACGGGGCTTTGTTGCGGACAAATTGGGCGTAGGGTTGGCATCCTTACCGTTGGTGCTGTCACCGATGTCCTTAGCATTGGCGGCCCGGTTACTGGCTTTGGAAACCGCCAAGCATCTGGCGGGCTGCACTGAGCAGCCGCTGCTGGGCAAAGTGCTGAGCCTGAATTTGGCGACTTTGCAAAGCCAAAGCCATACCCTCAGCCGTAACCCCTGTTGCAACGGATGCGGCGAACCGATGCCTGCCACCTTGCCCGCCCCCATCGCGCTGGTCAAGCGCAAAGTCAACTTCCTTCAAGACGGCGGCCACCGCGCCGTGTCCCCAGATCAGACCCTACGCCAATACCAACATTTGGTCAGCCCGATCACCGGCATCGTCAGGGTGTTAGAACCGGTACATCAAGCAGACGGCATCGCCCATGTCTATGTGGCCGGGCATAATTATGCCGTCCCTATGGACACCTTAGCTTTTTTGCGCCGTAATTTGCGCCAAGCCAGCAGCGGCAAAGGCATTTCCGACACCCAAGCCAAAGTCAGCGCGTTGTGTGAAGCCATCGAACGCGATGCCGGGCTGTTCACAGGCCAAGAACACCGGATTACCGCCAGCTACCGGGAATTAGGCGATGCCGCCATCCATCCTGCTGCCTGCATGTTGTACAGCGAGCGGCAATTTGCAGGCCGTGAGGCCTGCAATGCCCAAGGCTCACATTTCAACCGGATACCGGAACCCTTCGATGATGAGCGGCCATTATTCTGGTCAGCCGCTTGGTCATTGACCGAGCAACGCCACAAATACTTGCCTAGCCAATTGTTGTATTTCCAAGCCAAAGCAGGCGATAACTGCGACACTTTTTATTGCTTCGGCTGCTCCAACGGCAACGCTTCCGGCAATAATCTGGAAGAAGCGGTGTTGCAAGGCTTTTGTGAACTGGTGGAGCGCGATGCCGTCGCCTTGTGGTGGTACAACCGCTTAGCCAAACCGGGTGTTGATATTGCTAGCTTTGGCGAACCGTACTTATTAGACTTAATCGCCTATTACGGCAGCCTTGGCCGTGATGCTTGGGCTTTAGACTTGACCTCCGACTTAGGTCTGCCTGTGTTTGTCGCCATATCCCGCGTCCGCACAGGCAAAGAGCATATTCTGTTTGGCTTTGGCTGCCATTTGGATGCCCGCATCGCCCTGCAACGGGCATTCGCCGAGATGAACCAAATGTTGGGGCTGGCTAACGGTTGCCTAGAAAGCCAAGGCCAGCTTGGCGATGCCGACACCTTGGCTTGGCTACAGACCGCCACCGTGGCCAACCAGCCTTATTTATTGCCTGATCCGGCCATTGCCGCCAAACGGCGCGACGATTATCCGTGCTTGGCCAGCGGCGACTTGTTAACCGACATCCTGCTATGCCAACGCATTGTTGAAGGCAAAGGCATGGAAATGTTGGTATTAGACCAATCCAAACCGGACACCGGGCTGGCGGTGGTCAAGGTCATCGTGCCGGGCTTACGGCATTTTTGGGCGCGTTTCGCCCCAGGCCGCCTGTATGATGTGCCAGTGCAAATGGGTTGGTTAGCCGAACCTTTGCCGGAAGAGGCGTTAAACCCCATCGCCATGTTCATTTAAAGGTAAGTGTAGTATGTCCGCTTACCCGTTTGCCTTCGGCCTTAAATCCGCCACAACCTTTTATGCCGAGGGTGATGACCTGATTTTCCCCGTGCAAGGCAGCAGCCAAGGCCTACGTTGGCGCACCCCTTCACTAGGTTGGCGCAAGGCCTTAGCTTGTTTGGCGGCAGACGGTGCTGACCTAGACGGCATCGCAAGCATCTTGCAAACCCAAGATGGCGGCGTTGACTGGGCAAAATTGCATTTCATGCTAGGCCGTCTGGATGCAAAAGGCTTGTTAAGCCGCTCCGTACTAGGCAATAACACCGTGTTGGCGACCTTGCAGCCCATGACCGCCCGGTTTCAGTTTGTATTGCCCAAACTTAGCCCAGCCAGCCATTACCGCTTATCCCGTTTTGTCAACTTGCGGCCAGAGCAAGGCCAGTGGTTGCTGGAAACGCCGTTAAGCCCCGCCAAACTGTGGCTACATGCCGGACAAGCTTTGCCTCTGTTAGCTTGCTTGGCGCAACCGACAGCCTTGGATACGCTGTGCCGTGCCGTGCCGGACTGGGAACCGGATACGGCCCTAGCTGTCTTGGCCTTGCTGGTCACCGCCGGGGCCGTCGCTCCCTGTGATGCCGTCGGGCAACTCCCAGAGGATGGCAACATCGCCTTAAGGCAATGGGAAAGTATGGATTTGCTGTTCCATAGCCGTAGCCGACCCGGTCGGCACGACGGTTTTTGCGGCGCGACATTCCGTTTCTTAGGGCAGATAGACCCCTTACCCGCGCTCAAATCGGTTGCGGCAGATGCCGGGCTTCCCTTACCCATACCTGATATGGCACGCATACAACAGGAAGACCCGCCGTTTGCTGCCGTGGTGGAAAACCGCCGCTCTATCCGTGATTACACAGGCAGGCTGTTGGATGTGGACTTGTTGGGTGAGTTTTTGTACCGTGCGGCCCGTGTCAAAGCCCAAACCGATGCAAACCCACCAGGCCGCCCCTACCCTATCACGCAGCGGCCTTATCCTAGCGGCGGGGCGATGTACGAACTGGAACTGTATTTGTCGGTGGGGGCTTGTACCGGTTTGGCCGCTGGTCTGTACTACTACGAACCCCTAGAACACAGGCTTTTACCCATCAGCGGTTTGACCGCCGATGTCCAACAATTGCTGGACAACGCCAGACTAAACTCAGGCGCGGCCACACAGCCCCCGGTATTGCTCACCTTAGTGGCGCGTTGCCAACGTCCGGCGTGGAAATACCAAGGCATGGCCTATGCCTTGATGCTCAAAAACACGGGCGTGCTCTACCACCAACTATACCTGACAGCTACCGTGATGGGCCTGGCTCCTTGCGGATTGGGGATGGGCGATTCTGATTTATTCGCCGAAGCGGCAGGGCTGGATTATTACCAAGAAACCGCCATCGGCGAATTCATGCTGGGAGGCCAACTGTCAAGTGGCTTAGACAGTTAAACGGATCTTCACCTGTCACCGGCCCTACGCAGGAAGAAGGCAACAACCGGGCCATAACCACTAAGCAAACTTAGGAGCAACCTATGAACGAAGAACAAATGCAACAATACAGCCAAATCGTCGCCAAATGCTGGGCCGATGCCACTTTTAAAGCCCAGCTCATCGCCGACCCCAAAGCTGTACTGGCCGCCGAAGGCATCGCCGTACCCGAAGGCATCGAACTGCGGGTGTTGGAGAACACCGCCACAACCGTCAATTTGGTGCTGCCGCCAGCACCGGAAGGCGAACTGAGCGACGAGGATTTAGGTGCTGTTACGGGCGGCAGTAGTTGCTGCTGTGCCGTCTCCAGCTAAAACAGGTATCCAAAAGGGCGGATACGCGTGATCCAATTTGCCTAACCTAATAACACGATACCACTGAAACCTAACCGAGGGGCAGGCCAACCTGCCCCCGCTGATAACGACCGGAGCACATTATGAATGAAGAACAAATGCAACAATACAGCCAAATCGTCGCCAGATGCTGGGCTGATGCCGAATTCAAGGCAAAACTGATGGGCGATCCGATAGCTACGCTGACTGCCGAAGGCATCGCCGTGCCCGAAGGTCTCGAACTGCGGGTGCTGGAGAACACCGCCACAACCGTCAACTTGGTGCTGCCGTCGCCACCGGCCGAAGGCGAGCTGAGCGACGAGGATTTAGGGGCTGTCACGGGCGGCAGCGGCTGTGGTTGTTGTGGTGCTTCCACCTAAAAAACACGCCGCTAGGGGATGGATACGCGTGATCCTATTCCGGCCAACCCTCTTTGCCCAACCCACAAGACGATACGACTGAAATCTAACCGGAGCACATTATGAACGAAGAACAAATGCAACAATACAGCCAAATCGTCGCAAAATGCTGGGCGGACGCCACCTTCAAAGCCCAACTCATCGCCGACCCTAAAGCTGCGCTGGCCGCCGAAGGCATCGCCGTACCCGAAGGCATCGAACTGCGGGTGTTGGAAAATACCGCCACCACCGTCAACTTGGTGCTGCCGCCACCCCCGGCGGAAGGCGAGCTAAGCGACGAGGATTTGGGGGCTGTCACAGGCGGTGGTTTGTGCTGTGAAGCCTCATCGACCTGCTAAAAACAGGCTTCTAAGGGGGATGCATGATCCGGTTCCGACCAGCCATCTTTGCCCAACCGACAAGACGATACGACTAAAATCTAACCGGGGGGCAGGCCAACCTGCCCCCCGCTGATAACGACCGGAGCACATTATGAACGAAGAACAAATGCAACAATACAGCCAAATCGTCGCCAAATGCTGGGCGGATGCCGCCTTTAAAGCCCAGCTCATCGCCGACCCCAAAGCCGTACTGGCCGCCGAAGGCATCGCCGTACCCGAAGGCATCGAACTGCGGGTGCTGGAAAATACCGCCACAACCGTCAACTTGGTGCTGCCGCCGCCGCCGTCAGAGGGCGAACTAAGCGATGAAGATTTGGGTACAGTGACGGGCGGAGGCAGTAGCCAAGGCTGCATGTGCTGCACCTAAAAGACAGGCTTTGGGGATGCTAAAAAGATCGCGAGCTGAAAGCATTTAGAGAGATGGCAGTAAAAGCTGCCCCTCCCTCTCAATTAAATTAGCTTGTAAATCAACATTATACTCCTAAAATCAGGGATGGTAACCCACCACCTATTGGGTCTGATCCCTAGGCAAACAGAATATGCAGAACACAATCCCATACCATTGGAGCAAGCTATGAACCAAGAACAAATGCAACAATATAGCCAAATCGTCGCCAAATGTTGGGCGGATGCAGCATTCAAGGCCCAACTCATCGCCGATCCTAAAGCCATGCTGGCCGCCGAAGGCATTGCCGTACCCGAAGGCATCGAACTGCGGGTGCTAGAAAACACCGCCACCACCGTCAACTTGGTGCTGCCGCCGCCGCCAGCGGAAGGTGAACTGAGCGACGAGGATTTAGGTGCCGTCACTGGAGGCGGCGAGGCTTGTTATGCAAGCTGTTAGATTGACTGAAAAAGCTATTCTGATGCCTTAATTTATTAGGCCTGCGGTTTAAGCTTTTTTCCATCTGTCCGTAACACTAATGTCAATACCAAACCAACACTTTAAAATTGAGGGGCAAACCATGAACGAAGAACAAATGCAACAATATAGCCAAATCGTCGCCAAATGCTGGGCGGACGCAGAATTTAAGGCCAAGCTGATAGCCGACCCCAAAGCCACACTGGCTGCCGAAGGCATCGCCGTGCCTGACGGCATCGAACTGCGGGTGCTGGAAAACACCGCCACGGTTGTCAATTTGGTGCTGCCGCCACCGCCGACGGAAGGCGAGCTGAGCGATGAAGATTTAGGATCTGTCACGGGCGGCAGCGGCTGTGCCTGTTGCAGTTGCACTTGATAAACAAAGGGTCTCTAGGCGGCAGATACGCGCGGGCCGTTCCGGCCAGCCATCTTTACCCTAAAAAGTAACACTAAACCGCTGCAATGCAACTGGGGGGTAGGCCACCTACCCCCTCAGATAACGGCCAGGAGCAAACTATGAACGAAGAACAAACACAGCAATACAGCCAAATCGTTGCCAAATGCTGGGCGGATGCGGAATTTAAGGCCAAACTGATAGCCGACCCCAAAGCCACACTGGCCGCCGAAAGCATCGCCGTGCCTGACGGCATTGAACTGCGGGTGCTGGAAAACACCGCCACGGTTGTCAATTTGGTGCTGCCGCCGCCGCCAGCGGAAGGCGAACTGAGCGATGAAGATTTAGGGGCTGTCACGGGCGGTGGCGGCTGTGCCTGTAGTTCCAAATAAAGGGTCTCTAGGTGGCAGATACGCGCGATCCGTTTCGTCCAGCCCTTTATCCAAATTATCTCTAAAAAGTAAGAAATTTAACTGGGGGTAGGCCACCTACCTCTCAGATAACGGCCAGGAGCAAACTATGAACGAAGAACAAATACAACAATACAGCCAAATTGTTGCCAAATGTTGGGCAGATGCCGAATTCAAAGCCAAGCTGATGGGCGATCCGGTAGCTACGCTGGCCGCCGAAGGCATCGCCGTGCCTGACGGCATCGAACTGCAGGTGCTGGAAAACACCGCCACCACAGTCAACCTGGTGTTGCCGCCGCCGCCTGAAGAAAGCGAACTGAGCGACGAGGACTTAGGGTTCGTCACAGGCGGCGGCGGTTGCAGCAATGCCCCCTAAAAGGGTTCACTTGGGATGTGGGTGCGTGTAATCCGGCCATCACCGCTACACTTGCCCAATCCGCATCCCCAAAGCACCACAATATCATTGAAACCCAAGTGGAGGTAGACCAAAGCCTGTCCCCACGCCATAACCACGAGAAACCGATCATGAACGAAGAACAAATGCAACAATATAGCCAAATCGTCGCCAAATGCTGGGCGGACGCGGAATTTAAGGCCAAGCTGATGGGCGATCCGCTAGCCACGCTGGCCGCCGAAGGCATCGCCGTGCCTGACGGCATCGAACTGCGGGTGCTGGAAAACACCGCCACCACAGTCAACTTGGTGCTGCCACCGCCGCCGACGGAAGGCGAGTTGAGCGATGAAGATTTAGGAACTGTCACGGGCGGCAGTAGCTGTGGCTGTGGTTGTTCTAGTTGCTAGACAAAGGGTCTCTAGACAGCAGATACGCGCGGGCCGTTCCGGCCAGCCATCTTTACCCAACTCATCTCTAAAAGGTAACACTAAACCGCTGAAATTTAACTGGGGGTAGGCCACCTACTCCCTCAGATAACGGCCAGGAGCAAACTATGAACGAAGAACAAATGCAGCAATACAGCCAAATCGTCGCCAAATGCTGGGCGGACGCGGAATTTAAAGCCAAGCTGATGGGCGATCCGCTAGCCACGCTGGCCGCCGAAGGTATCACCGTGCCCGACGGCATGGAACTGCGGGTGCTGGAAAACACCGCCACCACAGTCAACTTGGTATTGCCGCCGCCACCGGCGGAAGGCGAACTGAGCGATGAGGATTTAGGGGTTGTCACGGGCGGCAGCAGTTGTTCCGCCAGCACCTGATAGCGTCAGTGCCAGAGCCAGCCATTTTCCGTTGCCGTCCATCTCAAGACCACACCCAGATGGACGGCGACAATAAAATCAGTTGTGCAACGGATTTCCGATTGCATTTACCGATAGCCCTTCACTTTTGCCATTAATTATAAGGAGACATCAGCATGAGCGGATTCGCTTTGCCCTCCCTTTATCCGGCCAGAACGGCCAGTGATTATTGGGAGTTGTTGAAAAACTACGTCCCCTCGGATATTGTCGACAGCGCATCCTGGGACAGGCTGGCCAACGCTGCGCCCGCTTTGCCCGGGGCCGCGTTTGGTTTCGAACGTACCTTGGACTCGCCCGCCATCAGCCAATTTGGCTTTCATCTTTGGCCATGGTGCATGGATGCCGCCTTAGCCTGTGCCGCCAATATGCCCAGAGCGGCGTTTTTGGCCCCTCTCATCCGTGCTTGGCGGACTACCTGTCAAGACTGCCTGCCCTTACATTTGATGATCATGTGGGATGAACAGATCGGTACTGGCCCAGCGCAGCCGCAGGTGTTCCTGACCTTTGCGCCCAACCAACCCAACTGGCAGGCGGTGGTCAGAGAATTTGCCGGGCAACTGGATGATGCCGATTTGGCCCAGGCTTGGCAACGTGCCGCCACCGCCCCCCATGCCAACATCGTCGGGTTGGGGGTTTATCTTGGACGACAGGACATGCCGGTGCGGGCGACTGTCGCGATTGGCCCAGAACGCGACTGGAACGGCCACCCCAACTGGGCGGCTGTTGATGAAATCGCCAGCCTGTCCGCTGTCCCACCTCTAGTGGCTGTGCCGCCAACCCTTGATCCGGGCTTAACCTGGCATGTGCCGGTGGTGGCCAGAATGCACGCGAAACCCCACGAAGCCTTGGCACCTTTGGTCGGCGCATTGCTGGAGCGGGGCATGGTAGATGCGGATACCGCCTTGATGTTGCAACAACCGCCGTTGATGATACCCGTACCGGGAGGTGCAACCTTTGATGGCCAACCTGCGCTGCTACGGCTAATGGTGTCACTGGAGCGCATCAAGATAGTGGTGGCGGATGGGGCATGGCTATCTGCCAAAATTTGTTATATGGTCCGTCCGGTGTGGCGCTCCAGTTCCGGGCGCGTGTTCGTCGAAAGTTGAACGGGGTTGCCCAGTTCTTCCTGGTATTATATGACAACCGCACAGAACAACAATAGATTGATTTTTATCTATTTTTATGGATAAAACAGGTATTGTTAAACCTCTGGCGGGGGATGTCGGCATTGCTTTATGCCCAGCCCTTAGGCTAAGAAAGGGAGGGGGCATTTGCCACATAATGCCATTTTATCCTGCCGCCCCTTAGCGGCCTGCCACTCCTCCTAGCAAACATGAACGAAGAGCAAATTCGGCGCCACAGCCAAAGGGTCGCCCAGCAATGGGCAGGCACATTGTTTAGCCCCCCTTTACCCCAAAATCCCCCCGCTTATAACGCCAAAGCGTTACGCAAATCTTTGCAGGTTTACACCACCCGGAACAACTGGCGGGCGTATAGCGATTGGTTGGCCAACATGCTGCTGTTTTTTTTCGGACAATATGCCGTTATTGCCAGCCCCCTCCTGTTAAAGCCCTTGGGTGGGCTTATTGCCGCTATGGCCGCCGTCCGGCTATTTTTTTTGGCGCATGATGCCGGACATGGTTCGCTGTCCCATTTTAAGCCCCTTAACGCCTGGCTGGGAAGGTTGGCATTCCTACCCTCATTGACCGCTTACCAAAGCTGGGTTTTCAGCCATAACCAACACCATAATTATGCCAATTCCATACCGAGTGATTTGTGGGCACCATTGCCCCCTGACCGCTACCGGACGCTCAACCCCTGGCAACGGGGACTGTACCGTCTGTACCGCAGCCCCTGCGGTGTCGGCCTTTATTATTTGGTGGAAGTTTGGTGGCAATATTTTTATTATCCTTCCCCCAAACAGTTTGGCAACGACCTGGCCCGCCGCCTCTTACCGGATGCTTTGCTGGCGATAGGCTTTTCCGTGGCTTGGCCTCTGCTCTTATACGGACTGGCCGCCCAAACTGGCCAAGCGTATATGCCGCTATGGCTGGCTGGCTTTATTTTACCGCTGGCCCTCACCAACACAGTGATAGGGTTCGTGTCTTATCTCCACCACACCCACCCCAAAGTCAATTGGCAACAACAGCCGATGGGAGCGGCCTACCTGTCTGCGCCCCCATCATTAATGGCGACCGTACACATCCGTTTCCCGGCGTGGTTGAGCGGAGGCCTGCACTACATTATGGAACATCCGGCACATCATCTTTGCCCCGGCATCCCTTATCACCAACTACAAGCTGCACAACGGCAGTTGGAGGTGCTGGTGCCGGATATTATCGTAGTGCAGGATTTTTCCTGGCGGTGGTATGCCGAATGCACCCGCATCTGCAAACTTTACGATTTTGAAAACCGTTGCTGGTTAGGGTTTGATGGGCAACGCTTGAATTAGGCTTTTGTAGCGCGTTGGACTGCCATATCGGTGGGAATAACGGTGATGCCGTTGATTTTTTTACCGAGCCAAATCCCGATAGCCGCTAAAAACAGTTAACCGTATGATGACATAAATTTCAAATGGACTATCAATACCTTAATTTTGGAACGCGCGTCATTGCTATTGGGTCAGTGAAGGACGACCCGCCCATTAACCTATCCGCTCCATTTGCTGTGCTATTACCCGCTGCAAACAAAGTTGAGTGTATAGAAGCCGGAAGACGCATCGTTACGTTTTTAGCAATGGGCTGCATTGAGTTTTGTTGCGTAGGAAAAGCAGCCGAATTTCTTCATGATACGATTGATGAGGTAATAGAGGACAAGGCGGGATTTGAAGTTGTCACAACGTATGATTTAGACGCAACTGAAGGCTGCGAATACTTTTTGTTTGCTGCGGGTGGTGGCTCTACAGATTTATTAGCCTTAGTTTCGGAACATCCCAGCTTGCTAAATAGCTTGAAAAATAAGATTGTTTCCTAAAAAAGCAGCTAAGCAGGGTACGAGCCTTGTTGCAACCCATAGTTGGCTTTAAGCCGCCCTATCGGGCAGTACATAATTTTCCACAGCACTGATTAAATCAGGCAAGCCCATACCAGCCCCGACATTTTTTATATTGGCAGCATTCAAAAAAGGTAGAAGCAACGCCGCTAAATCCTCGGCTTTATTCTCGTATTTCTCGTCCAGTATCGTTACAGCCAATCTGTTTATGTTTAAAAAGCCAAAACAAGTGCGCGGTTTCTTAACTATTGCCAGCGTTAAAGAAAATCCATCTGCATCAAAGGCAATATATTCGCCATTTTTCACATCAATAAGTTCGATATAGGAACAAGCCTCTTCTACGGTTCTAAAAACCAGAATGTCGCCGTGGCCTGAGATAATGATGGGGCGTTTCATTGCAATCTATCACCTAAAAACAGTATCGGCTAAATATGCCAGCATCCAAAATCCAAAGACGTTGGAGGGATGCTTGGAATTTTTCGGAGCTAGAGAGCCATAACTATTTGGCGGCTCATGATACGCACAGCTTAACAAGCTACCCGATTTCAGTAACGAGATACCCATAACCGATATTAAATGGCCTGAAAAGCAAAAAGACTAAGGCCGAACTGTGCCTTGGCTTCAATGGGGGGCATTTATTAGCGATAACAAGCCCCCAACACCCCTAAGCCCCCCGTTTTTTATGGTCGAACCCGCCTGCGTAACTTCGGTTATAGTGATGGGTCGCCTTTCCCATTAACATTCCATTAACCGTTCCTCTAGTATCTTAATCAAATCTACCTGTGTGGTAAATCTTTTTTATCTCCTGTTAGATAGCCTTCGCCCCATAAGTTGGCCTATCGGCTTCTCTAGGCATCCGCTATAACAAAAGCCTAAAAGGCTAACTTATACGGCGACATTCATCACTTTAGACAAAAACCCAATTTATTAAAAATAAGCGTACGGTCTTGAATTGCAAAGCACATTTACTTGAAAGCCCGCTGTAACTTAACACACGGCTATATGACCCATCCTTTTGGCAATGGCTGGCTGACATAAGTAAATAAATCACAATACAGACTTTGAACCTTGCTTAAACGCGACGGAATCCATTACCGGACAATCAGAGGATTGTTTAGTAACCGCGCGTACACCAAACCGATATATCAAACCCCCCTTAACTTTAATGAAAATCCACTTAGGAGTTTGGCATGATGAAAAAACTGAACGGGTTCAGCCTATTGCTGCTGACCCAGCTAACAACCCCTTGTCTCGCGGCCATTAACAACCCCATCGTTTTCGTCACCCAAGTGCCGATACCGGGCGATTTTTGCGCGTTGACTTCGACTTTTTGCAACCAACAGGGCGACATCGACAGCAGCGGGCGCGGTGGCGATTTATGGATACGCTATCCTGACGGCAGCTTAAAAAACTTGACCCAAGCGGCGGGCTTAGGCCAAACAGGTTTGCAAAGCAACCGGAGCATCGCCGTCCGTGACCCATCCGTACACTGGGACGGCACTAAAGTGATCTTTAGCATGGTTATCGGTGCGCCCGCACATTTCCAAGTCAAACGCTTTAATTGGCAATTGTATGAAATCACAGGCTTGGGCAAAAATGACACGCCAATGATCACCAAAGTCGCCAAACAACCCGCCACTTATAACAACGTCAGCCCGACTTATGGCACAGACGACAGCATCATTTTTGCGTCTGACCGCCCGCGTGGGGGTGCGGTGCATTTATATCCGCAGTTGGATGAGTATGAGGAAGCCCCGACGGTAAGCGGTTTGTGGAGCTTAAAGCCCAGTACAGGTGCGTTGACAATGCTGACCCACGCCCCTTCGGGAGATTTTAGCCCGATAGTGGACAGCTTTGGGCGGGTTGTTTTCACCCGTTGGGACCATTTGCAGCAAGACCAGCAAGCGGCTGCCGACCGGGCAGGCGGCGATTATGGGACATTTAACTATTCTAACGAATCGGCCACGGCAAAAATCTTAAACAGCCGGACAGAAGTGTTTCCTGAGCCTATCCGCCGCGACACCATTTCTTTGGCGGGGACTAACTTAACCGGACACAGTTTTAACCAGTTTTTCCCCTGGCAAATTAACGAGGACGGCACGGAAATGGAAACCGTCAACCATATCGGGCGGCACGAGTTGGGCGGCTCCTTTGTCGATGCGGTGTTTACCGATGATCCTGACCTGACCTTCCAAATCAATAGCCTTAACCAGAACAAAATCAGCAATTTTTTCCAGATCAAACAAGACCCGACTAACCCTAATTTTTTTATCGGCATCAACGCGCCTGAATTTGGCACTCATGCGTCCGGGCAAATTGTCCGCTTAACCAATGTTGACCCCGTCCACAATGCCGATGAAATGCGCATTGATTATCTGACCGATGTCTCGACCTTTTCGACTGTGGGGGATAACGAAACCCCGCCGCCTGCCGACTCCAGCCATTACCGCGACCCGGCGGTGCTGTCTGACGGTACGCTGATCGCCGCGCATACAGCAGAGACCCGCCAAGATAAGGATGAAGGCACAACCTCGGCGGATAACGCCAATTCCTTCCCGAAATCACGCTATACCTTCCGCTTGCGTACCTTAAAGCAATTGCCGAATGGTACTTGGACAGCCGACCAACCGTTGACGGCAGGCATCACTAAAGACATCAGCTATTTTAGCCCAGATACCTTACGGCATTATTCAACAGCGTTATGGGAATTGCAGCCTGTGGAAGTGAAGGCGCGGCCACGACCTGCCCGCCGTGTCGCCTCTTTAGGCGCACCGGAGCAACAAATCTTGCAACAAGAAGGGGTAAGCGAAGCCAGCTTGCGCCAATTCTTAGCCAGCAAAGGTCTGGCGTTGGCGATTATGCGCAATGTCACGCAACGCGACCACAGCGACAAGCAACAGCCCTATAATTTGGCGGTGGCCGGTTCGGCGACGCAAACCTTGGGTAACGCTGGCAAGCTTTATGAAGTGGCGCATTTCCAAGCCTTCCAAGCCGACCAGATCCGAGGCTTATTCGGTTGCTGCGGTTCGACGACACCCAAAGACGGGCGGCGGGTGTTGGCGGAGCCGTTGCATAGCGTCACCGCCAATCCGCCCCTGAGCGCGGGCGCACCGAAAGGCAGCGTCAAAATCGCCAGCGACGGCTCAGTGGCGATGTTATTGCCGACCCGCCGCGCCTTAAGCTGGCAAATCACCGACCCCGCCAGCAAATTTGTCGTCCGCGAACGTAACTGGCTGACCTTGCAACCGGGAGAAATCCGCACTTGCCCAGCTTGCCATGCGCCGAATACCGCAGATCAGGCCGGACATCCGGCCGTCACCAACCCGCCGGAAGCGTTACGGCAATTACTGGTCTTTTTGAAAGCGAACGGCAGTTTGCCGTAAGTGCGAAGCCGCCGTGCCAGTTACTTTAACTGGCGCGGCGGCTTAATTTTTCAAGTCAACCGCCTATACGAATCCCGGCTAACCTACGTTACGGTAAGCGAATACCGCTAATAAAAACAAAACTCAGCCACCGAATCTTGATAAAAAATAGTATATAGCCAGAGGCCGATAAAGCGACATAATAAACCGTTACGCCAACTCATTGCTCCATATACATACAAAGTAATTGGCCATAGATGGGCGAACTATAACCCAAGAATAGAGATTTGCACATAAAAACAGGGGGTATTAAGCATATTTAAACTTACATCTAAGCTAATGGTAATATATCACAACAATAAGAAAACTAATCTGCTAGACTAACTAAGCATTTTACACACATTAAACTCAAGAGGATTATTATGCTTTTAAAAAAGATAAATACATCATCAAGCACCACAGGCCTTTCAGTTGCTTTAGTCATTATGATTGCATCTACGTCTGTTGCTGTTGCTGACCCAGTGACTTTTTTCGATCTTGTAGGGGATTTAAAACCGGCAACAGCATCGAAAAATATGCTAATAGTCAAGAGCCTTCAAAGTCCCGGCACAGTAGAGGCTTGCACTGTTGATTACAACCTATCGGGTTCCCCTACAATAGCAAGCATGAATGGTACGCTAGGTAGCACTAGCACTACATTTAGCAACACTTTCTGGACTACTTGGAACGCGCCTAAATGGAAGCTCGCTGAATGGCAATCCGTATTCTCTTTTTGTGATACCAACAGTATCAGCCTATTATCAGGGCAATCCCTAAACTTAAAACGTCCTGGAGAGGAATCTGTCACATCTACAAATGCAAAAAGCCTATGGTTTAACCAAGATTCTGTGACGATTGGATTAAGGTCGGTATCTCAATACAAAGCACTTTATGGTTTGAATTTAACAGGTGGGGCTTTTTATCGGGATGGCACTATAAAGGATTGGCCTGCTTTGTTGTTAAGCACACCGTTTCACAACGATTCTCACAGAGCTCCCTTGGGCACTTATAGCAGCATTCAATTTGGGTTCACTGGAAGACTATTGGCGGCAAGTATAAACACGTCAAATGTCACAGGTACGCCGCCTCTAGGCGCTCAAACAAACTATGACTCCAATAAGCACAGATCACAATTCCGAATGTTTATCCCTATCGGATGGGAAGATTTGAGCCACACAGTATCCGGCTGCTATAATTCTGACGGGAGTCCAGTCGCTTATTCTTCAAGCCTGCCTAAAGAATGTGCTTTTAACGGAAAATATCTTCATTATGGCATTCAGCTCTACAATGATGTGGACAACTACAAGGCGGAGTCACTCGCTTTAGATATAGGTACAAACCTATGGATGTATAACCAAAATTTATCGGTGCTTTTCCCAAGCCTTGGAGCAAGCAACCCCTTTAAAGTCGCCAATCCATCCACCAGCACGACACTTACCACAGATATTCTTGTTGAGGCCAAAAGAACCATTAAGATGTTAGAAACAAAACAAAATACGAATAATGCAGGCAAGGCAGATAGTCAAAAGGTATTTTATATTCCCCCTCGTTTAACTAATGAAACCGATGACCAATATTTTCAACATTTCTCTCTTAGCTCGGTAAATATTGGTTTTGAATCACCCGGCCTATCTCAACTACAGTTTGAAATTTCTGATTTTAAGCTGATTGGGACTCCTAACTGAAAACTATTAATTTATCCCGTGGCAAAATGGAAGCACAGCAAAAAACCAGAGCGCTTCCGCCTAGGTTTAGCTTGCAATATCGGTTTTCAAATTAAATCGGAGGGTGGTAGCTGTGTAATATGCCCTCCCCTTCGCGCATACCACCCAAAGGCCAGAACACTTCGGAAATGTCCCACCCACCATTAAATAAATGTGTACGCATTATAAAAATGGTGGGGTCTACACCAGCAATAGCAATTTGCTATAAGTATCCCAGGGGTCGCGTTTCGCGACCCCATTTGCGTAGGGCAGGTTTTGAGTGTATCACTTAGTTCCTAAAAGATAAGCAGTACCCCCACCACTTGGCGGCTGTTAACCACCCTTCACCTTACCCCCGATACCCCGAAGTAATCGGATAACGCCTATCCCGGCCAAACGCCCGCCCGGTGATCTTAATCCCCGGCGGCGATTGGCGGCGTTTGTATTCGTTCCTGTCCACCAAGCTAATCGCCCGCGCCACGTCTTCGGGGCGGAAACCGGCGGCGATGATGTCCTCAGCGGCTTGGTCCAGTTCGACATAACGCTCCAAAATAGGGTCTAGTACCTCATAAGGCGGCAGCGAGTCTTCGTCTTTTTGGTCGGGGGCGAGTTCTGCCGAGGGCGGACGGGTGATGACCCGCTCCGGGATAACCGGGCTTACACTGTTGCGGTAGTTCGCTAATTGGTAGACCAGCAATTTCGGCACGTCTTTAATCGGCGCGAAGCCGCCCGCCATATCGCCGTACAGGGTCGCATAACCAACGCTCATCTCGCTTTTATTGCCCGTGGTCAACAACAGCTTGCCTTGTTTATTGGACATCGCCATTAACACCACACCCCGGCAGCGGGCTTGGATATTCTCTTCGGTGGCATCTTTGGCCGTTCCGGCAAATACCTCGGCCAACATACCCGTAAACGCCTGCACGGCAGGTTCGATGGGGATGCTATGGTACTTAACGCCTAAAGCCTCGGCCTCTAAGACCGCATCGGTATTGCTCATATCATGGGTGTAACGGGACGGCATCAGCACCGCCTCGACCTTATCCGCGCCCAACGCATCCACTGCCAATGCCAAAACCAACGCCGAGTCAATCCCGCCCGACAGCCCCAATATAGCCCCTTGGAAGCCATTTTTACGCACATAATCGCGAACGCCCAACACGAGGGCGTGGTATTCGCTGACCACCTCCGGGTAAGGCTCTGTGCAAGCCGCCGCTTGCGGTTGGCCGCCGATAAAGTCGACCACGCTGAGCTGTTCGGCAAATTCGGCGGCACGGAACACCACTTCGCCTTGGGCATCGGCGACAAAGGACGCGCCGTCAAAAATCAACTCGTCTTGGCCACCGACTTGGTTAACATAAACCAAAGGGATACCCGCCGCTTTGACATGCCCGCACACCACTGCCTCGCGTTGCCGGACTTTTCCGGCATGATAGGGCGAGGCGTTCAGGGTCAGCACCAGTTCCGCCCCGGCGGCGCGGGTGGCTTCGATAATGCCGTCGCGCCAAACATCCTCGCAAATGGTCAGGCCGATAAACGTGCCGTTAAACTCGAATACGCAGGGGCTGTGTCCGGCCTGAAAATAGCGTTGTTCGTCGAACACGCCGTAATTGGGTAAGGCCTGTTTGCGGTAACGTGCCAGTACCGCGCCTTGGTGCAAAACCACGGCGCTGTTATAGAGCTGATCGCCGTCTAGCTCAGGGAAGCCGATGACCACGGCAATGCCGCTCACCCGCTCGGCGATTTGGTAAATGGCGTTATTGGCAGCGGCGATAAAGTCGGCACGGAGCAACAAATCTTCGGCGGGATAGCCGATAATACTCAGTTCGGGGAAAACGACAAGTTCGGCCTGTAAATCATCCCGCGCCGTGAGGGCGGCGGCGATAATGGCCTCGACATTGGCGGCGATATGGCCGACCAAGAAATTAGTTTGGGCTAGGGCGATTTTTAAGGACATAAGATAAGAGGTCGGCTAAGTTTGTCGGGCGGGGCAAAAGGTGATGGCGTTATTATAACCCTGTTTGTGGGGCTTTGGATGTTATGGATACCTGGGCGGCATAGAGTGGAGTGCAAAGGTCTTTAGCCTTTGCACGATGGCCTGTGGCCGTGTGTAGCAACGCCTGTCACTTGCTTACGGCCAAGTTTTCGGTTTTTATTGAGAGAAGCCAAATGCTTCAAAGCCACATATCAATAACAATCCTCAAAAGGTACGCACAGCGTACCCTATCTGGCTGGTTCATCAGGTTATGGGCTGGAGTCCAGTCAGTTAAATGACAACAAGCCAACACCCCGTAACGCCGTTATATGGGTTAGAAGTGCTGTTGGAATTTTTGTGGCAGTAACCACAAAAATATCGACGGAACAGAGACCTCATATAACAGCTTGATTACATTTTTTTTGCCGTGTAAATAGCGCCCTCATGATTTATAATCATTAAGTAACTTTTTAATTTCTTAGCGGTATGCCTCACTTCAATTTCACCTGAAATAAAGCCCTTACTGGTATCGCCGCTACCATCTTCTAATCCGACCCAAATGTCAGATTTAAAAGCCATACGATACTTTCCTATACGTTTAACCTTTAACTTTTCTAGGCCATCACACCACATAGCTCTTGGGCAGCATCCTGTTTTTAACTTCCAAGTTAACAACCATTCTATGTCGCTGTCTAATCTTCGCATTTTCATCGGCCTTGTAATTGGAATCCTAAGATACATCGCAACTGCTTGGGCTAAAAATCTTTCCTGTAAAAGCACCTTCTTTTTGAGCCTTCTTTTACTAGAGTATAACGACTCAAAATATTTATCATCGTATCTTTCACGCTTCTTTCTCATGTGACTTGCTTCTTATTGAAGCTGATTTAGTATTTGTAGGGTGCGCTGTGCGTACCATTGCCACGGATCAATAACAAATATCAAAAGGTACGCACAGCGTACCCTACCTGGCTATTGCCACGGATCAATAACAAGCATCAAAAGGTACGCACAGCGTACCCTACTTGGCTGCCATACCTGTAATTCATCGCACACCTCAAAGTGCGCTATTTTATCAGCTGAAGCTAACCGGCTGGAAGCCTGTGGTTTTAACCTTATGATGGACAATAAACATCAAAGGGTAGGCACAGCAATCCCTACCTAGCTTCACCTATTTACCGATATGAGCGAGGCTTTTTACCTGCCAAGAATACTGATTCCGAAATAGCACGGATTGCTTTTACATGAATACATCTTTACCTTAAGGCTAAAGTTTCCCGTCCATTTTGGAGTTGCCTCAACGACAGGCATACTATCAATACCGGCATCTTTGCTTATTTTATTACCATTTTCGTCATACAAAGCTAAATCAAGGTCAGAACAATCTTTATCACAGACAGAAACTATTTTATATGAATTTCCTTTTCTGAGATTGAAACTAAAAGAATCAGAATCGCCTTCATCTAACCTGTCGAATTTTGCGTCATGGGTTTCTTTCCAACCTTCCGATAAAACAGTCAGTTTAATCATAGCCAGTTGTAACTTTACTTGGTCGATATATTCTCCACCCAAAGTCGCTTTAGAAACAGACAAACCTATCAATATAACCACTATCATACTTAATACTTTCATTTAACCCCCCCCCACTCTATTCAAAACTAGGAATATAGACAGCCTAATTGGCACAGGATATTACGTCATCTGTTTATCTATAGTTATTTAAAGATGTAAAATTTATTTTTTATGGTTTAACAAAATTTAGCACATCCTATAATTTATGCAATACCCATCAGGTAATTTATCTGGCCAGAAACCTAAGCCGTTAGATTTAAGTAAGGCAAACATCTAGCTTAAGCACCAAAGCATCCGCACAGAGTAAACTTACACGAATAAACCAGACATCTTTCCTAAATGTTGCCGTATCTCAGATTAACCAGTGCAGCCACCAGACTCCATGTCAGGGAGTAGTTTTTATGTTTGCCCCGGTAAACGTTCTTAACGATCCTGAAAATCTTGCATCGGCGGTTGACATCCTTAATCAAAACACGCCGTTTTGAAAGGGTTTTGTTCTTCGCCGAAAGCGATTTGCCTTTTTATTTCTTGATGGGCAATACCAAATTTTGGTGGAGGCCGTGCATCCCTTGGTATCCCGAATCCGCCAACAGCAGGGCTTCGGGGTGCAGCAATAGGCGGCAACCCTTGATAGCCGAAAAATCATGTTGGCAGCATTTGCCGACCACGACCGAGAGGATCGCGAGCGTCAATGCGCAAATGACGAGTTGCGCCTTAACCGTGCGCGAATACACCTTCTGGCAATAGACTCGCTAATGCCAAAAACTGCCCACAAGTTTATAAGGGCCGGATAATGGCGAAGGTAATAAAGGGTCAGAAGCAAGCGGTCTTCCGTCGCCAGTTTGGAGTCTTTCCGGCCTCGCCTTGTCAACGGGCTGAGGGCTTTTGTTCGCCGATGTAAGCACTCAGCTTATCCTTGAGGTGTTGGAAATCTTCCTTTGACAGCCCAACAAGGCGTTTGTATTCTTCGGTGTTGTCGGTGGGTAGCGGCATACGGTTTCATGGTTTTTTGGCGGTTCAGGGTAAAGCTTGGTATTTTAACCGGTCAAAGTTTATATGGTCAGCAACATTTAGGAAAGATGCCTATTTAAGGATGATAAGCGAGTTTTTCAGAATATTTACGTTTGCAGATTCGGCTCATCCAAGCCGAGGTTGCCGTTCCAACCAATCATCCCTACTTTACCCCCGATACCCCGACGCAATCGGATAACGCCGATCCCCCCAAAAAACGCCCGCCCGATAATTTTAGTCCCCGGCAGCGATTAGCCGCCAAATAGCCCCCTTAAAAGCCCCACCACTTTCCATAACCCCCACTTCCCTGTATTCTATAAAAAATCATTACCCTGTTGACGCTTATACCATGTCTAGCCTAGCTCCCGATATTTCCTGGAAAAACTATCTCACCCTTTGTAAACCCAACGTGGTTCTGGAAATGCTGTTCACCGCCGTGGTCGGCATGTTACTGGCTGTGCCCGGTATGCCACCGCTGGCCACTGTTTTTTACAGTACCTTAGGCATTGCCTTGGCCGCTTCTTCCGCCGCCGCGATTAACCATTTTATCGACCGTAAGGCCGATGCGCAGATGACCCGCACCGAAAACCGCCCCTTGCCGAAGGGCAACTTGACCGCGACCAATGTCATGGCCTTTGCGGTGGTGCTGGGGGTCAGTTCGATGCTGATTTTAGTGTTCTTGGTCAATACCCTGACCGCTATCCTGACGTTTTTGTCGCTGTTCGGTTATGCGATTGTCTATACCTTATATTTAAAACGCGCCACCCCGCAAAATATCGTCATTGGCGGGGCGTTTGGTGCGACCCCGCCGCTGTTGGGCTGGTGCGCGATGACCGATAGCGTCCATCCTTATGCCTTGCTGTTGGTGCTGATTATTTTCGTCTGGACCCCGCCGCATTTTTGGGCGTTGGCGATTGCCCGCCGCGAGGAGTACGCCAAGGTCAATATCCCGATGTTGCCAGTCACGCACGGCGTGGAATTCACCCGTTTGCAAATCCTGTTATATACCGTGTTATTATTTATCGTTACGGTATTGCCATACTTAACGGGCATGAGCGGGCTGATTTATTTGGGTACTGCCGTCCCGCTCGGCTTGTTCTTCATTTATCTGGCGGTGCTGATGATGCGCACCAAAGACAATAAAACGGCCATGAAGACCTTTGCCTATTCGATTGTCTATATCACTATTTTGTTTGCGGCTTTACTCATCGACCATTATTTTCTGCTGACGCTATGACCACTTTTACCCACCACGAAGAAACCCCTTACGAAGAGCATCCGTTTGCGGAAATTGTCCGCATTCTCGGCAAAGGCAAAAAAGGCTCAAGGCCGTTGACCCAAGAAGAAGCTTTCCGCGCCATGCGCATGATTTTGGCGGACGACGTGCTGCCTGTGCAGTTGGGGGCGTTTTTAATGCTGATGCGGGTTAAGGAAGAAACGCCGGAGGAATTGGCGGGTTTTGTTCAAGCGGCGTGGGAGTCGTTCCATATCAGCAATGACGGGCTGGTGGATTTGGACTGGTCATCATATGCGGGTAAGCGGCGGCATTTGCCGTGGTTTCTGCTCTCGGCCTTATTATTGGCGGAGAACGGCATCAGTGTGTTTATGCACGGAGCCAGCGGCCATTCGGCGGGGCGATTGTATACCGAAAATATGCTCGGTTATCTCGGCTTAAGCCCGGCGCAATCACTGGCGCAAGCGCGGCAACAATTGCAAGAACAGCGTTTTAGTTATTTGTCTTTAGAACATTTTTGCCCTAAATTGCATGAGATTATCGAGCTGAGGCCGATTTTAGGCTTGCGCTCGCCTGTGCATACTTTGGTCAGGTTGCTTAACCCATTTAATGCCGCTTACAGCATCCAAGGCATTTTCCATCCCAGTTACCGCCCCGTCCACCAACAAGCCGCCGCCTTATTACAACAGCCGCACATGGCGGTGTTAAAAGGCGAAGGTGGCGAGACTGAGCGCAACCCGGATATGGAATGCTTGGTGCAAAGCGTCCACCACGGCGAGTTAAGCGACGAGCTGTGGCCTGCCCTGTTCCCGCGCCGCCATATCAAGCCCGAAGAATTGGACCCTAAGCAATTGGCTCAGCTTTGGCAAGGCGGGTATAGCGATGAGTTCGCGCAAGCGTCGGTGATCGGCACGGCGGCGGTGGCTTTAAAGTTATTGGGTAAAGCCGATAGCCAACAGCAGGCGCAAGAATTGGCGACCGCCTACTGGCAGGCCAGGGATAAGCAAAAGTTTACCCACTAAAATGCCCCATCCCTTATAAAACCTCCGCCACGGAGCCGTGCATCGGCTTCGTGGCGGAGGCTTCCCCGTCAATAATCGGCATCAGAAAAAGCGTATTTTTACCTAAATAAGCTACATGGACTTTGCGCGGACAGATACCTAACGTACAATTTAACCTATACTCTGAACGGTGCAGTGCGCGGCACCGCCCCTAACAATATAAATCCCCACGCATAACGACGGCACCCTTTATCCACTAGGCAATAAAAAAAACAACAGCCCCTTACCTATCTGCCGCCATGAAATACGACATTGCCGTTGCCGTACCGACTTATAATCGTGCCGAGTATCTCGAAGAAGCACTGGAGGCTATCTTAGGACAAACCTATCCGGCGACCGAAATTATTGTTGTCGATGACGGCTCGACCGACCATACCCCCGACATACTGGCCCGTTATGGCAAACGGATAACCGCCATCCGCATTACCAATTCAGGCTGTACAGTCGCGCGGAAAACGGCGGTCGACGCATCAAGCAGCCCTTGGCTGGCCTTTTGCGACAGCGATGACATTTGGTTGCCGCACCATCTTGAGCGGCGGGTCACCTTATTGGAAAAGTATCCGGCGGTGGATTTTAGCTTTGCCAATGGCCAATTCTTTGGTCCGACCGCCGTCGATAGCTGCATTTACGATTATGCCCCGGCAGGTTGGTGGGAAAACTTAGGGGTAGCCAATGCCGACCAATGCCTATTATTAGACCAAGGCTTCTATGTGCCCCTGTTGCGCTTTAATCCGGCTTGGCCCAGCACCGTGCTGCTGAGCCGGGCTTTATATGATAAAGTGGGCGGCATTGATCCGCGCTACGCTTATATGGTGGCAGAAGACGGCGACATCATGCGCAAAGCGGTTTTGCATGGCACGACGTTGTGCGATTTTGCGGTCACTGTCCGGCAACGGCGACATGCCGGCAACACCTCCGGTTCAGAACTAAAATCGCGGCTCGGCAAATACCAGATTTTGCAAAATCACATCCAGTTGGCCATTGCCCCTGAACACTGGCACACGGACATCGACAACGCCATTGCGGAAACCTTGAATGATGCGCTGACCATGGCGTACTATGCTGAGGATAAGCCCTTGATGCGGGATATTGTCAGTAAATTGGGCCTACGCCGCTTGTCCGGTAAAAACCGCTTACGCTGTCTTGCCAGTATGCTGCCGCCTACTTTCCTTAACTTTTATCGCCAGATTAAACCGTAACATGGATATTGCCGTCGCCATCCCCACCTACAACCATGCCGAACTGCTCAGGGAGACACTGGATGCCATTTTAAACCAGCGTTATCCGGCGGCGGAAATCATGGTCGTTGACGACGGCTCCACCGACCATACCCCGGCGGTGCTGGCCGAATACGCCTCACGCGTCAAATCCCTGCGTATTGCCAATAGCGGCCCCAGTATGGCGCGTAAAGTGGCGGCGGAAGCCACCACCAGCCCTTGGCTGGCTTTTTGTGACCATGACGATTTATGGTTACCCGAACATCTTGAGCGGCGCGTAGCCTTGTTAAACCACTATCCGCAAGCCAATTTCAGCTTTGCCGACGCAGAGTTTTTCGGTCCAGGCGCCCAGCCTGGTGCGCGGATATTTTCCGATGATGCCCCGAAGGGATGGTGGGAAGCCTTAGGAACGGCCAATGCCGACAACTGCTTGGTTTTAGACGGGCAATTTTATCGGCAGTTACTGGCCTTTAATCCGGCTTGGCCCAGCACCACCGTGCTGAGCCGCGAGCTATATAACCAAATTGGCGGCATTGACCCGCGCTATTCGCGCCTAGTCAATGAAGATGCCGACATGACCCGCAAAGCGGTTTTGCACGGGCAAACAGTATGCGATTTTACTATCACCAGCAGGCAGCGCCGTTATGTCGGCAATACATCCGGTTCCGTCTTAAAAAGTTTACTGGGCAAATGCCAGATTTTAGAAGACCATATCACCTTGGGCATAGCCCCCGCCGCTTGGCACGGCGACATTAGGCAAACCGTTCAAGCGACCTTGCAGGAAGCCTTTTTGGCGGCCTATTATGCCGAAGACCAGCCCAGCCTTAAGCGCATTGCGCAGCGTTTGGGCATTACCCATTTATCGCTAAAAAACCAGTTGCGTTTTTTAGCCTTGTCGTTGCGTACCTTGTTTTAAGCCGACCATGCACCCACTGATCACTACCCTTAAATACCACCCGCTGACGGTAGCCATCTGCAAAGCCTATTACCAATGGCGCTGCCGAAACTTGCAGAAAATTATTTTTGTCGCCACCACCGGGCGTAGCGGCACTATGACCTTAGCGGAAGTTTTTAACCATATCCCAGGCTGTCATGCCGAACACGAGCCGTACCCGACCATGAGTGAGGATATACTCAAAGCCAAGACCGCTGGCGACGAAGCTGTCGTCCGCGCCGAATATTGGCAAAAAAAAGCCATCAACCTCAGGCGCGGTGCGGCGGGCTACGCTTTTTATTGCGAAGCCAACCATTTGTTCATTAAAACGTATATTGAATACGCCTTAGCCGATTTTGGCGATAAGCTCGCCGTCATCCATTTAATCCGCGATCCGGTCAAAGTCGCCAACTCCATTTATGCCTTACAGGATTTTCCCGGCACAGAAGAAGGCAACAAATGGTGGTTGGACTATACCGCTGCAAGTAACCATATCCCTATCGCCGAGGTTCTGGATAACGACCCGGAGTTTAAACACCCCTTCTATAAAGGTTTATGGTATTGGTATGAGATGGAGGCACGCATTGCCCACTGGCGGCAAGCCTTACCGAATGTCCAGTTTGTCGAATTCCAGACCGAAGACTTTAACGATCCGCAAAAAACCTGCCGATTGCTTCGTGAATTAGGCGTAGTTTTTGACGAAGCGGCGTTGCTGACAAAAATCAGCGCCCCAGCCAATACCCGCGAACACCAAAAAGTCTCCCATCCCTTGCCGATGGAACAGGCCATTGCCATGAACGCGCAATTCCAACGTTTTTTAGCCGCTAAGGGGTTCTGATGGCCGTGCGCCGCCGCGTTTTAGTCTTAGATGCCGACATGATCGCTTGTCTAAGCATCGTCAGATCTTTAGCCCGCCATGGCATTATTTGCGATATAGCCGCCAGTACCGGCCTAGCGACCTTAAGCCAGTATTCGCGCTACGCCGGACAGTTGTTCCGCCACCCTAACCCCTTAAGCGATGCCGACGGGTTTGTGGATTTTATCGCCGGGCATTTGCAGCGCCATACTTATGATTTGGTGATTCCCGTCACCGAGCGCAGCCTCATACCGCTAGCGCACAGCACCAAAATGCAGCCGTGGGTGGACATTTTGGCAATCGCCCCACGCGATAGCCTAAATAAGGTTTTAGATAAAGAACAGACCATGGCTGTAGCGCAGCAATGCGGGGTCGTCATACCGCTAAGCCAAGCCGTCGATAGCGTCGCCGACATCCAGCGCCTATTGCCGGATTTAAGCTTTCCGGTAGTGTTAAAGCCAGGCCGCTCCATCCCCAATGCCGACAGCCGCCAGCAACTGAGCGTCGCCTACGCCTTTAACGCCACCGAATTGCTGGAATTGGGCGCGGCTTTGCTCAGCCATTGCCAAGTTTTAGTGCAAAGCTATAGCCCAGGCATCGGCACAGGCATCGAACTGCTGGCCGACCACGGCGAAATCGTCTACGCTTTTCAACACCAACGCCTGCATGAAGTGCCGTTGACGGGCGGCGGCAGCAGTTTCCGCAAAAGCATCGTCGTCGACCCCGACCTGTTAGCGGCGGCGGCTCGGCTGATAAAAGCCTTAAACTGGCATGGCGTGGCGATGGTCGAATTTAAGTGGCAACCGGATACGGGTAGGTATACTCTGATGGAGATTAACGGGCGGTTTTGGGGGTCATTACCGCTGGCCTGCGCGGCAGGCGCGGATTTTCCGTGGCTGTTATACCAACTCTGGGTGGACGGGCAACGCCCCGCCACGCAGACTTATCGCCCTGCCATTTATTGCCGGAAACTCGCCAGCGACATTTACTGGTATGAGCAGGTGTTCAGACGCTCGGAAGAGCCGCGTCTATTCGCCTACCCCAGCACTGGGCAACTGCTCAAGGACGCGCTGTGGGTCTTGCACCCTAGCCGCCATGCCTTTGACGTGCAACAATGGCGCGACCCCTTGCCGGGGCTGATGGATATAGTGCAGATTGCCCAAGCGTATTATCAGCGCGTGGCGGGCTTATTGGCGCAGAAATGGCAAGTTAACAAGCACCGCTCCGCCGCCATGCAAAACCGCTTGGCACAACGGCTTAAGCAAGCCGATAAGGTACTGTTTGTCTGTTACGGCAACATCAACCGCAGTGCCGTCGCGCAGGTTCTCGCCGAACAAATGCTGGCGGACGCGGGCATCCGGTTTGCCTCCGCCGGATTCCATCCTGTTGCGGGCCGTCCGGCGGATGCCACTATGGTCAAGGTCGCCGCCGAACAGGGCGTGGATTTATCCGCTTGCCGCTCGAAAATCTTGGATAGCGCCATGCTTGCCGAGGCAGATGTGGTATTTGTTATGGAATTGGCCCAACTTAGCCGCTTGCAAGCCGCCTTCCCCGGCACGGCGGACAAAAGCTTTTTGTTGGGGACATTAAATCCGGCACAGGCTTTGGAAATTGCCGACCCGTATAATAAAGCCCCCACCGCCTATCAGCACTGCTTCACTGTCATCAAGACGGCGCTCGGCTGCTGGGCGGAAGGCTTAAGAAGATAACCTTACCCTTAAATTCCTCATCACAACGCGATTTACAGATCAGCCATACCGCAGGTTACTTAACGGTCATCATTTTGCTGCCCGCCCCACTGCTGCTGGCGGCCATCGTTCTGCTGCCCGCCGCCCCACTGTTGCTGCTGGCGGTCATCATTTTGCTGCCTGCCCCACTGCTGCTGCCGGCGGTCATCGTTCTGCTGCCCACCCCATTGTTGCCGCTGGCGGTTGTCATCCCGATCTTGCCAACCTTGATGCCAACCGTTCTGTGGATGCCGCCAACCCCAGCCTTGGGTGGGGTGGTTCGTCCATGAATAACCAGGGCCGGGTTGCGGATAACTAGGGCGGTTATAGCCTCCCCCGCCCATCCTACTATACCCCCCACCAGCACCCCCGCCTTGTATTGGCTGCTCCACACAACCCGCTAAGCTGATAAAAAAAAGTCCTGCTATAACAATCCTGTTCATAAATAATGCCGCCTAGATGATGAAAACAAAGTTCGCCATTCGAGCGGCGCCATTAGGTTGTTTTTAGCAAAAACCTTAAGCCGGACACGCCATGACTAAGTAGGTACGCATATATCTTTTGATATTTTTAGCTTTGCCGCCCCTGAACGAAGCCGAAGGATACTAGATGCAGGGGATTTGCTCCCTCTCCTGCTAAAGGGCGGGTGGGGACGGGGTTGAATTCACGAATGTTAAAAAATAGATGAACGCCTACTTATAGGCATTATATGCCCATATAGCCTATTGGCGGTTTTTTCTTTTCCCTAAAGCATCAGCCCTGTTAAGCCGGATGTTCCAACAAGCCCAGCACGGCACAAGCATTATGGAAATCAATCACTTTCGCCAGAGATTGCTGGGTGGCTTTGGCGATATCGGGGAGGCTCATGGCGGGATTAGCGGTCATGAAGGCGGTTAGCGGGAAGATATAGCGTTCCGCCATCACCGTGGCGGATTCCCGCAGCAAGGTTTTGGACGGCCAATCATGAAGGCGGACGGGCGTATCAAGGTCGTAACCATACAGCAGGCGGCCTTGCGAGGCATATAAGGCGGCGCGGAACAGCAAGTCGGCCAGCGGATGGGAAGGCAATAGCGGCAACGCCGAAGCTACTTTCCGGCGTACCCGCGTCCGCCCGATTTGCACCACTTCTTCCTTGTCTTGGTTATGGTCAACAATACTCACTTCCATACCCGCCAATAACGTGGAGCAGAGCTTGGCAATGCCGAGCAGATCCAATTCTGTGTAATATTTACCTTCGTTAGGCACAATGATTAAAGGCTTACTACCCGTCAGGGCGCAACTACG
This sequence comes from Methylovulum psychrotolerans, assembly GCF_002923755.1. Taxonomy (GTDB): domain Bacteria; phylum Pseudomonadota; class Gammaproteobacteria; order Methylococcales; family Methylomonadaceae; genus Methylovulum; species Methylovulum psychrotolerans. The sequence continues at coordinate 159,030 of NZ_PGFZ01000008.1, read as the reverse complement.
GCTTTGCTTATCGGCATTTGCCTTATCCAATAAACCTAGCAGATAGTGGGCAGGCTCGAACACATTGCCTTGTTCGATCAAGCCGACCACAACACAGGCATTGTAAAACTCGAAGACATGGGGCAACGGAATACCCGTCGCTTGTGCCGCCGTCGGTAAGTCGGCACGTTTTTTCAGCAAAAAATCCGCCAACACCAAATCATAGCCGCGATGGTAAAAACGTGAGAAATCCGGCATTTCTTTTAAGCGTACCGCAACGTCAGCATGGCAACCTTGCAGTAACTGGCCATTAGAAGCCGATAAGGTGGCGAACCACATCAACTCTGACAGCGGACGGGCGACCAGCCCGCTACCAGACGCAACCGTTTTCCGGTGGATCAGCATCCGTCCGGCCTGCACATCGTTATCTTTGGCGGCGGGTGGTCGCCAATCGGGCAACAATTCGACGTTCAAATCGAACGGGGCGGCCAAACACAGCGCGGTCAACGCGTCAATATTCGCCGTCGCCGTATAATAGGTGTGTTCGGTCGGCACCAGATAGACTTCCGGGCAACCTGGATGGACGCAATGGCGGGTGATACCGTCGGCGATGGTTTTTTGGATTAATCCCAGAAAATGAAATGCTGGATTAAAAGTGCCTTCTGCTGTTTGTGTCATGGTCGGCTCGCTGACTTCGGAGTAAAGGTGATATCTTAACCTTAAATAACAAGCATTTATTAAGCCAATTTAAAGCGGCATCACCCAAAATAGGTTTGTCAGCCTATGCCGCCTTAACCCTATCAGCAAAGCAAGCGCTGTCACTGTCGGCAATACAGCCATATTGTTAGCTGATGGTGCATATAACGGTTAATTTGCATTGCATTGGTGCGTTTTTCTGAGAAACGCCACTATTTTTAAGGTATGCCCAAGATTTAGACAACTGGCACGAACTCTGCTTAAGCTTTTGAATATAGGGATATTTTATCATTTTATACTATCGGCCCACTACTTAAAACCCATCTTAGGAGAAGTGTATGAACCCACCATTAAGGCGGCTGTCCGCCATATTGCCCCTGTTACTTTATGCTGGTGCATCGGTAGCGGAACAGGCCACCCCCGTCCCTAACAAAGGCGACACCAGTTGGATGATTGTCGCCACAGTGCTGGTCATCTTAATGACCATCCCCGGCTTGGCCTTATTTTATGCGGGGATGGTCAGGGCGAAAAATATCCTCTCGGTGCTGATGCAGGTGTTTATGACCTTCTGCATGATCGCGGTGCTATGGGCATTATACGGCTACAGCATCGCCTTTACCGAAGGCAATGCTTTTTTCGGTGGCTTGGACAAAGCCTTCCTCAGTGGCATCACCGTCGATTCGGTGGTGGCAACCTTCAGCAAGGGCGTCTATCTCCCCGAATATGTTTATGCCATGTTCCAACTGACCTTCGCGGCGATTACCCCCGCGCTGATTATCGGGGCATTTGCCGAACGGATGAAATTTTCCGCCGTTCTGTTGTTTATCTTGCTGTGGTTTACCTTCTCCTATCTGCCTATTGCCCACATGGTCTGGTATTGGACAGGGCCTGATGCCTATACCGATGCGGATGCGGCAGCTAAAGCCGGTGCCACGGCCGGCTTTATTTTTCAAAAAGGCGCCTTGGATTTTGCGGGCGGCACGGTCGTACATATTAACGCCGGTATCGCGGGCCTGATCGGCTGCTTACTGGTCGGCAAACGGGTCGGCTTCGGTGAGGAATCGATGGCCCCACATAACGTCCCCATGACCATGATCGGGGCGGCGCTGTTATGGGTCGGCTGGTTTGGCTTTAATGTCGGCTCCAACTTGGAAGCCAACGGCGCGGCGGGACTGGTGTTTGCCAACACCTTACTGGCGACGGCGGCAGCGGCACTGGCGTGGATGCTTACTGAATGGTTCGCGCGAGGCACTCCCAGCATGTTGGGTGGCGCATCCGGGGCGGTTGCCGGGCTGGTCGCTATCACCCCCGCGTGTGGTTGGGCGGGACCCATGGGCGCTATGGCGCTGGGCTTGGTCGCGGGCGCGGTCTGCTTCTGGGCGGTGACGGAATTTAAGAATGCGATGGGCTATGACGACTCTCTGGACGTATTCGGTGTCCACGGCATCAGCGGTATTCTCGGCTCTATAGGTACGGCTATTGTCGCCAGCCCCGCCTTGGGCGGCACTGGCGTTTATGATTATGTCAGCAACGGTTTTGGCGAATACAGTATCTTTACCCAGTTGCAAAGCCAGCTCTGGGGCGTTGCGGTGACGGTAGTCTGGTCGGGCGTGGTGGCGTTTATCGCTTATAAACTGGTCGATATGCTCATCGGCCTGCGGGTTAGCGAAGAGACTGAACGTGAAGGCTTGGATATCAACGAGCATGGCGAAATCGCTTACCATAACTAAGCGGCCATTTCTGGCAAACAAAACCGCCGCCCCTTTAAACCTAAGGGCGGCGGTTTTTTTATGCCCCCAAGGCCTAGCCGCCGGGCGGGGTTTTATAACTTATCGGCTACCCGGCTTTTATAAATTTCGCGACGTAACCGAAAAAAGTTCAATCGTAGGTTGGTAGTTATCGGATTCAGCAATCTCAAGCGGAGTCATTCCAGCTTTATTTTTATAATCCAAATTAGCGCAGGCCTCTATAAGAATTTTTGCAGCCCGTTCTTGACGGCAAGATATGGCTTCATGTAACGGTGTATTTCCATCATTGTCTGCTAAATTTGCATCCGCCCCAGCTTCCAATAACAATTGGATAGCAATTGTATCTCCTAATGTAGCCATCCAATGTAAGGGGGCTTTCCCATTATTTCCTTGGCTGTTAACGCCAATGTTTTTTACATTTTCAAAGCTTGGCAAATCAGCCACATCAGAAAGGATCTCTTCAAGTGTCAACATAATAGTTACTGATTGCAGCGGATTTTGGGCCGCTAAATACTCATTGACACCACAATAAATCAATCGTTACGCATTTTCGACTGGTATTGACGATTTTCAGGAAGGGGTAGGGGCCGCTGAGGGTATGGAACAGACCTGCATCTCTTGGCTTTTGTAGCGGAAAGGCAATTTTTACGCCGTCTGCGCCGTAGATACGGCTTTGCTGTCGCCCATGCCTAAGCGGCAACAACAAGCCCTTACAATACAAACCATTGGCCTTAATGCCAATTTTAGCCTATCGTTTAACCCAGGCCACAATAGGCAAACGAGGGCTTAACGGGCTACAAGCTCTGCCGGATCATTTTTATCGTGGCATTGGTCAGCGGATTTTTCTCATGGTCAAGCAAGTCGCCGTCAAGTTCCACGGCGACGATATTGATGGCTTCCAGATAGTCGTCAAATACCTTAACGGCTTCATCCAGCAAGGCGGGCTGCATAAAGAACACCAAACCCGGACAATAAAACTGGTCGATATCGTGGTCGGGGAAAGTGCCGCCTTCGACCATACAGGCCACACCGAAATCGACCAAATTATTGGCATCATAGCGTTCAAATATTTTTAGGCTACCGTACTCCAATTGCGCGATACGGAACGCCTTGAGCATATCCAAGCCGTTAAAGCCTTCCGCGGCCCGCGCCATAACCCGAAATTGGATAATATCGGGGGCGACAAAACGCGGGGCCTCCGGGTCTTTATCCGGCTCGCCGAACAATTCGTCGGCATCCAATAATTCAGTTCTGGCTAAAGGCGGTTCGGCAGGCGGCTCAGCTTCTTTGGCAAAAGACCCTTCATCAGCAAAGTCAAATTCCCCGTCAAAATCCCCGAACATACTCTCCACTGGCTCCTCGGCTTCGGCTTCCGGCTCAGGTTCCGGGGCTTTGGCTTTAGGCCTGGAGCGGGCTTTGATTTTTTCGATCAACTCATCGGTATCAATCAGCTTTTTTCGGCCTTTCGGCACAATATCAAACTCATCATTATCGCCATGCACGACGATGGATTCGTCAATTTTGCCCTTGAGTTCTTGGTTACCAAAAAACATCATATCTTGGAAGGATTTTTTATTTCTAAAAAAATGCCATGCCAACATGCCCACGATGATAATAAGCCCAAATGCAATAATGACTACTCGTAATAATTCTTTATCCATTAGATTTCCGCCAGACTGACTGCTTCTTCAATATCAACTGCGACCATACGGGACACCCCGGGTTCTTTCATCGTCACACCTGCCAACTGTTTTGCAATTTCCATTGTAACCTTATTATGTGAAATATATAAAAATTGCACGGTCTCGGACATCGCCTCGACCATTTTTGAGAACCGCCCGACATTGGCGTCATCCAGAGGCGCATCCACTTCGTCCAGCAAACAAAAAGGCGCGGGATTCAGTTCAAAAATAGCGAACACCAAAGCAACTGCGGTAAGGGCTTTTTCGCCGCCGGACAGCAAATGGATAGAACTGTTGCGCTTGCCTGGCGGCCTGGCGATGATGTTAACCCCCGCCTCCAGGACATTCTGTTCGGTCAGTTCCAAATAAGCTTGCCCCCCGCCGAACAATTTTGGGAACTTTTCCTGCAAACCGCTGTTTATTTTATCGAAAGTTTCCTTAAAACGTAACCGACTTTCTTGGTCTATTTTGCTGATGGCCTGATCTAAGGTCTGTAAGGCCTCGCTGAGGTCGGCATGTTGCCCGTTAAGAAACGCCATCCGCTCGGCTTGTGCCTGATATTCTTCAATGGCCGACAGGTTAATCGTGCCGAGCCGTTCGATTTGTCCGGCCAGTTCGTCGGCGGTTTTTTTCCAGAGTGTCTCTTGCGCATCGGCGGGCAGCGTACTGATAATTTGCCCGACATCGGTGGCCATTTCGGCCAATTGCTCGTTAATGGCCTGTTGGCGCACTTGGTTTTCCTGCAACTCAAAGCGCAGGCCGTCCAACCGCTCTTTGTGCTTTTCTAGGGCGCGTTGCCCACGCGTATGCGCTTCGGCTAACTCCACCAGTTGCGCCTCACGCGCGTCTTGGCTTTGCCGCAGACTTTTCAAAACGACTTCCAAATCGTGTGTGACGGCGGACTTTTCGCGCAGTTCGGCTTGTTCGGCATCTAAGGGCGATAAGGTTTGCCGGGCTTTGCTTTCCAGTTCGTGCAAATACCCCTGTGCCTGCGCCTGTTGCTCCTGCAAACGGCTACGCTGTTTATGGGTAGCCAGCTCTAAGGCGCGTAAATTTTCCAACTTAGTTTTGCTGTCGAACAACTGCTGCCTGGCCTCATTGACCGCATTGTCGAAGCGCTGCTGCTGTTGCTGCAACTGTTGGTTGAGCGCGTCCAACTGTTCGCGCCGCCCCTCCTGGCCGAACAACACTTCAGCCGCCGCCTCTTGGGCCAGTTGCGCTTCAGCCAAATTCTCAACCGTTTCCGCCAACTCCTCACGGAGACTGTCAATATCTTGCTGGACGTGTTGCAAACGCCGCTGTTGCTGTTCTAGCCGTGCCGCCTGCGCACTCAAGTGGGCATTTTTTTGCGACCATTCGCTATGCACCTGATTGAGTTGCTGTTGCAGCCATTCGCGCTGCTGCTCGGCGGATTTTAAGGCCGCCTCGCTATCGGCCTGCTGCTGCGCCAATTGTTCAAGCTCGGTTTCTATCAATTGCTGGCGCTGTTTTAAGGTGCGCAAGGTTTTTTCCCGTTGCAAAACTCCGGTTTTACTGTCTTGGGTACGGCTGATTTTTAGCCAACCCGCACCCAACCAAATTCCGTCACGGGTGACAACCGACTCATGGGCGTGTAATTGTCCAGCTAAAGCCAATGCTTCCGGCAAATTTTCAGCACAATACACGCCAATTAACAAACTGTCCAGTGCCGAGGCCGCGCTGATTTTATCTTGTAGGCGCGGCGCACCGACAGAACGTCCTGAATCAGCAATCACCGCTGCGGACAGCGTCCCGGAGATTTGCCATAAGGACAGCGAATCGTCCTTTAATGCCCCTAACTCGCCCATTAATGGGGCAAGCGCGTCGACACAAACGGCTTCCAAGGTGTTGCCCAACACCGTTTCGACGGCGGTTTCCCAACCGGCCTGCACATCGAGATATTCCGCCAAGCGCGGGTTGTTAGCCAGCCCAGTGTTGACTAGCCACTGTTGCAGGCTATCGTTAGCCTTACCCATCGCGTGTTGCTGCAATAATTCCAATGAGGTGATCTGCCCACTGGTACTGTGCAATTCCGAGCGGCGGGCGTGCAGCGCTTCTTGATTGGCCTTGCTGTGTTGGCGATGCTCGCGGATGCTATGCTGCTGCTGTTCCAATTGCAGATGCAAGTGTTCGCGTTCGTCAGCCAGCGCTTGCAGTTGCCCGTCCAATTCGGCAATATTGCCGGCCAAAGCACTGGCCGATAAATCGCCACGCTCTACCAACAGCTTCTCCAAGCGGCTTTGCAGTTGGCGGCTTTGGTGCGCCAACTGCTCGCTTTTAACGCGCTGGACTTCGGCCTGCTCACGGTATTTCGCGCTTTCGGTACGGTAGCGGTCCCATTGCTGTTGCCATAACAGGCGTTGCTGCTGCATGTCCTGCTGTTTGTCCAGCCAGTCGTCTTGACGGTCTTGCGCATCTTCTAACGCCGCTTCCGCCAGCACCAAGCCATCCTTAAGCTCGGCTAAAGTTTGGGTATCATTAGCCAATTCTTGTTGTACTTGCCCAAGCTGTTGGCGGGTGCGCTCAATGTCCAGCAAGGTTTGCTGATGGCTCTGGCGTTGGTGGGCAATAGCCTGCTCTAAGCGGCTGACCTCGGCGGCAAGGCTATAATAATCGCCTTGCGTCTGGTCTAGCTGGTGCTGGCCGGCTTTATGCTCGACCCGCTGTGTGGCGATGGCGGCGTCCAAGTCGCGCAACTGCATAAACAGGCGGTTATACTCGGCCGCCACTTCGTGCAGGGTCGCCTCCAAGGCCTCAGCGGCCTGCTGGTAAGCCGCCCACCGTAAGGCTAACAGTTCCAGCTTGGTTTGCCGTTCGTGCTTTTTTAATGCCGTATAGCGCTCGGCCTTTTCCGCCTGTTTTTGCAGATGCTTAAGTTGTTTATCGACTTCCTCGCGCAAATCGTCTAAGCGTTCGAGGTTTTCCCGCGTGTGCTTCATGCGGGTTTCGGTTTCGCCGCGCCGCTCTTTGTATTTAGAAATCCCCGCCGCTTCTTCGATGTGCAGGCGCAGGTCTTCGGGCTTGGCCTCGACCATGCGCGAAATAGTGCCTTGCTCGATAATTGCGTAACTGCGTGACCCTAGCCCCGTGCCCAGAAACAAATCGGTAATGTCTTTACGGCGGCATTTCGCGCCGTTGAGCATAAATTGCGACTGCCCGTCACGACTGACTTGCCGCTTAATGGCAATGCTCGCGTATTGGGCATACTCGCCGCCCAGCTTGCCTTCGCTATTATTAAACACCAGTTCCACCGAAGCGGTGCTGACCGGCTTACGGCCTGAGGAGCCGTTAAAAATGACATCCGCCATATTGCCGCCACGCAAATGTTTCGCAGAGCTTTCGCCCATCACCCAGCGCACCGCATCAATAATATTGGATTTCCCGCAGCCGTTAGGGCCGACTATCGCCGTTAAATTGCCGTTAATCGGGATGGTCGTTGGGTCAACAAAAGACTTAAATCCTGACAGCTTGATCTTTTCCAACTTCATAAACAGCAAACAGTTCCGGCACTTTACGCAAAAGCTATCATTATCAACGATAGCGGTCTTAATTTCGACTTTTTTAATGGTCGTATTGAATCAACACTTGAATAGAATGGCTTAATCGGTTTAACTTATGCCCGCCAAAATCGGTTTGCATGGCAATCCAGCCGTCATGCCGCTGTCATTAATTTGCGCGGGCATGGCCTACCAGTCCGCAAAAATGGCAGCGGGACGGCAAACCTAGGCCACTAAGCAATATTACGCAACACCGCTCCAGGCTTCGGGCCGAAAAGAACACCAACCAAGATGCCCAAGACTGGCGCGGCCTACCAAACGTTCTGCCCCCTAAAGGTACTTTTATGTCCGCACTTACTGCTTCTGTCCAAGACCAGACACGCCCGGGCAAGCTCACCGTGTCGTTCCGGCTATTATTAAGCTTATATCTGATTATCCCGCTCTGCCTGGCCTTACAACTGCTCGACACCGGACTATGGCAAAGCTATTTGAAAACCCATTTGCCCAGCAGCCCCAACCATTTTTTGCTGTTCCAAATCCTTTTCGGTACGCCGCATATTATCGCCAGTGCGGTGCTGCTAGTCAGCAACGGTGATTATTGGCAGCACTACCAGCGCAAAATTGTCCTGATGACCATCGCCTTAGCGGCTTTTTTCGGCATCGGCAGCTTATTTATTCCCTATAAGGCGTTTTATATCTTAGTCGCCACTTGGACAGTCCTGCATGTCTTAAAACAGCAACATGGCGTGGCACGGGGCGTATGCCGCCTACCCGCATGGGCTTACCACCTGTTGTTAGGCTTAAGCGTCACGGCGGGGATTTTTATTTATATCGGCATTTTTTTGAAAAATAGCTTGGATGTGCAGCAAACCGAGTGGCTGCAACACCTGATCGCCGGCTTATGCGTCGGTTTGATAGGTAGTGCGCTCTTATGCCAACGTTATGTGAAAACGACGTTCGGCAAAGGGTTTTTATGGGCCAACGTCTTGCTGATCTTAAGCAGCTTCTATCTCTACGCGCAGCAGTATTATTTTCTGGCGATTCTGGTGCCGCGTCTGGTGCATGATGTCACCGCGTATATCTTTTATGTCACCCATGACTACAACAAACACCACCAACAACCACAAAATGCCCTGTACCGTCTCAGTAAGGCCTGCCAATTGCCGATAGTGGTGGTCTTGCCCGCCTTATCGTTTGCCTTGGCCTTTGTGTTACAAGCTTATGGTGACTTTTGGATCAGCCAATTAACTGAGTTCTTTTTTGGTGTGGAAATCCGCAAGGTAATCACCATAGGCCTGATCGGTTATTTGGGGCTGATGCACTATTACACGGAAAGCTTTACCTGGAAACAAGACTCGCCGTATCGGCAGTTTATTGGCTTTTCTTAAAAAGGAGGATACCCGACCTGCCGAGAACCCCTTAGCAAGCCTTCGCCACCCAGCGGGGTGGCGAACCGCCCTATCCTTTGTGGGGTAGGCAGCTTTGTCAATAGGCCGGGGGGCTCTTTGCATGACAAAACGCGGGGGAACGCCTATAAAAGCCACTTACTATACAAGCTAGCCTTAAATTATGGTATAGTTAGCCTGCTTGGGATAGGCATCGGCCTATTCTGCGGCATTCGTAAAGTCACTGGCATTAAGGATAGCTGTGGCTGTCTTTATTCCCTAACCCGGACCGGGCGCGGGCTTATTTGAGGATGGCAAAATGCAGACCCTACTTAAACGTTTCAGACGGTTTTTTTATGGCCTAGTATCCAAAGTTCGAAATATATCCGATAATATTGAGCCTTTATTGATTTGTCGATAAGAAGACATGGCACGCCCCTTACCCCCATTCGCGCTAACCCCCAAACAACAGGAACTATTGGAGGCGCTCTCGCGTTGCCGCGAGATTCCCTACAGCTTGGCACAACGCGTGCGCATTGTGCTGTCGGCCAACGCCGGGTGCGGCAACAAGAAGATAAGCCGGGACACCGGATTGTGCGAGGACACGGTCGGCTTGTGGCGCAAACGTTGGCTGGAGGGTTGTGCCGGCTTGGACAAGCTGGAGGGCCAGCCGACGTTATTGCGGAAAGCCGTCAGCCGATTGCTGGCGGACAGGCTCCGGCCAGGCAGCCCCGGGGTGTTTGAAGCGGAACAAATCTGTCGGCTGTTGGCGTTGGCGTGTGAAGCTCCGCCCGAACATATCAGCCATTGGACGCGCCCGGAGTTGGCGCGCACCGCCATTGAGCGGGGCATAGTGGAGGCCATTTCGCCCAGCAGTGTCGGGCGTTTTTTAAAATCAGGGCGACCTAAAGCCACACCGGATCAAATATTGGCTGAACCACGAAGTGGGGGATGAGGCCGCTTTCCGGCAGGAGGTCAGAACCGTGTGCAAACTCTATCATCAAGCACAGGAACTGCACGAAGACGGTGTGCATGTGGTCAGCGTCGACGAAAAGACCGGGATGCAGGCATTGGAGCGGATACATCCCGACCAAGCGGTGTCCCCCGGCAAGCCGGAGCGGCACGAATTCGAATACGCCCGGCACGGGACGCAGACACTGATCGCCAACTTCGAGATCGCCACAGGCAAGGTCATCAGCCCCACCGTCGGGGACACGCGCACGGAAGCGGATTTTGTCGCCCATATCCGCACCACCGTGACCACCGACCCTGACGCAAAATGGGTCTTCATTACAGACCAGCTCAACACCCATAAGGCCGCCACGTTGGTGCAATGCGTGGCGGAACTTTGTGGCATAAAAGATGAACTGGGCGAAAAGGGCAAGTCCGGCATCCTGCGTGACATGGGTTCCCGTGCCGAATTCTTGCAGGATACAGGCCACCGCATCCGTTTTGTCTATACCCCCAAGCATTGCTCATGGCTTAACCAAATCGAAATCTGGTTCGGCATCCTGAGCCGCCGCCTCCTCAAACGGGGCAGCTTCAGCTCAACGGAGGCTTTGAACCAACGGGTATTGGCATTTATCGATTATTTTAATGAACACTTGGCCAAGCCATTTCGCTGGAATTATATTGGGAAGCCTTTAGTTGTATAAATTATACGATCCATTTCGAGAGCGCGGTACTAGTGTGACTGCTAGCCCTTCATCAGGCGCAGACGGATGGTCGGCAAACCCGGCTGAGATAAGCCCAGTAGCAATATAGGGCAACTTTTTCAAGGTGTCCGCTTGCCATAGCGGACGCTTACCTAGTGAACAAGTGTCGCCAGCCGTCAGGCCGACGAACGGGTCGACAGGCTTGTCCTTATGGCGGATTTCAAAATGCAGATGCAAAAATTCGCTGTTACCTGACAGTCCTACCCGCCCTAATACCGTACCCCGTTTTACGGTTTGTCCGGGCTGGACAGCGACACTGCCTTTTTTCAGGTGCGCATATTGGCTCTCCCAGTCTTTGCTGTGGACAATCACCACCGAATTGCCCGCTTCCCTGCCCTGTAAAGCCTGCTTACCTAAAATCTGAACACTAATGTCTTCCATGCCGTCGCGCACTGCCCTGACCACGCCATCAGCCGCTGCCAGCACCGGCATGCCGGCGTTTAAGTCCGCCATAGACTTCAGACGGAAATCCGTTCCTCTATGGTCATCATAACTGAGCGCTCCGCAATGGTAATCGCGGTAAGCCGTCAACCAAATGGACGGTGTTCGTGTCCGCCCCAAGTTGTCTGGCCAGCTGCCCAAGGATACGCTCCTTCACCACCCAAAGGTTCGCGGCTTGCTTGACAAAACTGCTGCGTGACCCCAAGCGGGGAAACAGGCCATGCCAATGGTTGCGGAAGTATTCCCAAATCCCTTCCTGATTAGCAAGATGCTTCAGCCAAACCCAGTATTACGCGAAAGGACGGCGTCTACTAAAGGCATATCATTTAAGGGGCCGTATATCATGGCGATGAACCGCATCCAATTCCAACCTGGGCTGTCACTGCCTGAGTTTCTTAAGCAGTTCGGCAGCGAAGCGCAATGTGAGGCCGAACTTGAGCAAGCCCGCTGGCCTGAGGGTTTTGTCTGCCCCTGTTGTGGCGGAACCGGCCATAGTGTGTTTAAAACCGGCACCCACAAAACCTTCCAGTGCAAAGCCTGCCGCCGCCAAACGTCACTGACCGCCGGGACGCTCTTCCAAAGCACCCGCCTGCCGCTGACGGTTTGGTTTCTGGCGATCTATTTCATCAGTCAAGCCAAGACAGGGCTGTCCGCATTGGCTTTGAAGCGGCTGATTGGCGTCAGCTATCCCACGGCTTGGCTGATCCAGCACAAGCTGATGGCGGCGATGTCCGAGCGTGACGCGGACTACACCCTCAGCGGCAGGGTCGACATTGACGACGCTTATCTTGGTGGCGAACTCAGCGGCGGCAAAGCGGGCCGGGGGTCTGAAAACAAAGTGCCTTTTGTGGCCGCGCTGTCGCCTGACGACGACGGGCATCCTTTATACATCAAGCTGTCCCCCGTTCCGGGCTTCACCAGCGAGGCTATTGCCGACTGGGCGGAAACTAACTTGGAACCCGGCAGCGCCGTCTTATCTGACGGGCTGGCCTGCTTCGCGGCGGTGACCCGGGCGGGTTGCCGACACGGGGCGATCATTGTCGGCGGGCGAAAACCTAAAGAAATGCTTGAATTCCTATGGCTCAATACCATACTGGGCAACCTTAAGACCAGCCTTGGTGGTGCTTACCATGCGTTTGGGTTCGCAAAATATGCCTCGCGTTATCTGGGGGCGTTCGCCTATCGCTTCAACCGCA
>NZ_PGFZ01000008.1:65452-146663 GCF_002923755.1 Methylovulum psychrotolerans | reverse complement strand
ATCGTTTGCTTCCTCAATCTTTTGAACTTTAGGCGGTTCACAGATTGGGAGGCTCTCGATGATTCCCGTAATTGTCAAACTTTGTGAGTCCCCCGGCAGAGCCGGGGGTTTACCCGTGATTAATTATACGATCCATTTCGAGAGCGCGGTACTAGGCTTATTCGCCTTCGCGTCCGGCACGGTAATGCTGGTCACCGACCCTTACAAAATGGCCGATATAGGGCTGATTATGCTGGGGTTATACCTGATGCTGACAGGGCTACGGACACCAAAGGCCGATTAAGCCCCCTAGTCTAAGCCTTATCTGATAAACCTGCCAAGCTGCACTCCAGCCCTCCCCGTCATACAGACGACAGTTAGGGGAAAAAGCTCCTCCCCTGAAGGCCGGATGCCCGGTGTTTTTCTATAAAGATCCCCAACATCCGGTAGCGAGATCGGCTGATTTTTGCCCAAAATTATCCAACGTTAACGTACCGCAAGTATCACCGTCTTGGGCGCTACCCGGAATAGGCGTAGCGCTCAAAACATAAGAAGTATTGGTGGAATTGATAATATATAAATAATAATCGCTGGCCGCAGGCGCGTTAACATTCGCATAACTGCCACTTTGGGTGAATTGCTGCTCCATGAGATTTGACAAGCTCACTAAGCTCGCTTGCGCATCGACCCGATGCGCCTGCATTATATGTTGCCGATAGCTAGGATAAGCTATGCTGGCGAGAATACTGATAATAACGACAGCTATCATCAGCTCAATCAGCGTAACGCCTTGGCTTAATTTTAGGTTGCTTTTTTTCATAAGATTCAAACTACCATTGCTTCCAAAGAAGACGCTTTAACCCCGAAGCATTACCGGTAGAGTTGCTACAAGGGTCACTGGCCGTCGGAATGCAGCCAGGGCCGCTATTTGCTTCATGTACAACCATCAGTGCGCCGTTACTGCCGCTCATATACTTACAATCCATAGTCGCTTCACAGGCGACTATGGTGGGTGTCTTAATGATACCGACAGTAGATTGCATACCCGAATCGGCTACCTGGTCACCAGAAAGGGTCGACAAATCACTGGCATCAATCTTACCGTCACCATTGACATCGAAGGCACTGCCGGAGAGCCGGGCCCCAGAAGAGGCATCAAGCTCCATTAGCCACCCCGTGCCGCCTGGAGTACAGGTTTCGTTAATAGGGATGCTCGTTGCGAAAATGACCAAGCCATTACGCACTTGCGGTTCGGTATACGACATCTCCCCTTGCGCCGCCAAACTGGGCTGGAGCAAATCCATATACCAGCCGCGCCGATTAACATTGGCCGTACAAGGTGAACCGGTCGTACTGGGCGTAGTGCCATCGTAGGCAACATCACAATTGGAGACAACCCTAATGTTAACTGTTTGGAGTGAGCCATCCGATGCCTTATAAGTAAAATTAGAAGGCCCTTCAAAAATGATGGATTGTTGCTGCAAAGCGCCCCGCCCTCCTGTAATGGCATTACTACAGCCCACCGAGGCCTTAGAACAATTATCCCAAATACCATAAAAGGTTTGAATGGGTGAAGACCCTGACACCAAGTTATCCCCAGTTTCAAAATACTTACCCGTACCAAAATAAACCATAAAGCCAACATTTTGACCAGACCCATTTGCTTGAGTGATCGCCGGTTTTTCGGTAATGGGCTGGCGGTTGCCGACGCTATCCTGGGCCACAAAGAGTGGTGTGCCACCATTAGACACGGCCCAAGCACTGGTGCTGCCGCTAGTCACATCAATCTTCCAGAGATTACCTTTTAAGTCCCCCGCATAAATATAATCGATAATCCTATCATTATCGGCATCAACAGTGACGGGTGCGGCCAAGCCATTGCTGCCGGTACTGTCGAGCACTATTTTCTTGACGACCGCGCCCGTTTTTATATCCAGAATGAATAATGCCGCATTACCGCTGGCACTATCAAAGCCATTGCTGACGATCGCCCGCCAGCCACCATCCGCCATACGCACCACACTGGCTTTAGGAATGGTATAGCCTAAATCGGTATCATCGCGGTTAGAAAACTCCCATAAAATATTGCCCAATCCCGTAGCAATGTCCGCAAAACCATCAGGATTGGTAATGTCCAAGGCAAACACCGCCCGGCCACCCGTACCTGCCGCCCCCCCGACTGTCGTCGTGCTACCCGCCCCCATACTGCCGACCAGTATCGTGTGCCAAATATTGTCAAAATAAGCATCGCCATATTGTGGCGAGCCATCGACAAAATATTTATGGGTGTAATTTGGCAGAACCAAACTGGCAAATTCAGCCGAGATAACGGCATTAGGGATATAGGTGAACACCTCCGCACCCGTAGTGGCATTAACGGCATGTAACATGCCGTCATTGGAACCGACATACAGCATGGCAGTACGGTTCTGGTGGGTAAAAGCCGTATAATCGCTTCCTTCGTTGCCAGGCAATGCCGTATAACCCTGATTATCCCGCCCCACAAATAAAGGGTCGGAATTGATAATATCACCCAACAAATTGGTACGGGTACGGTAAATGCCAGTCGGTGACAACTTAATTTCCTTGCTGCGGTCGCCGCGTAAGTAATCGATAATAGGACTAGAAGTGCTGGCCGCAGTGAAACTGGCATTATCCAAGACGGTTTTTTGTGCGTCATTCAAAGAAGTGAGGGATGTACCTCCCCAAAGGAACTCAATACCCCTAAGACCGGTTTTGCTCGGATCATAGCTATAGATACGGCGGGCGGCGGCGGCGGGGATTAACGAAGTATCTAAAGTATTATTGCCATTACTATCCTCACCCACATCCAAGACCCCGTTACCGTTGGTGTCTTCGGAGTTTTGTCCGGCATCCCATACTGCCTTGCCGATACCACCGGCATCGAGCTTACCGTTACCATTCGTATCTTCTGTTGCACTAGTGGGTGTAGCCAAATCCAACTTGCCGTTACCATTCGTATCTTCCGTTACCAGCGTATACGCATATAAATGCCCGCTCCAATCGGTACTGTTAAAAGTCGCCTGATAAACAAAGCTGTCCGTTTGGAATTGGGTTGAATTAGTGGCGACCGACGAGGCTGAAGCAGGGGTACGCAAAACATCAGCAAAAGCATCGGCTAGTGAGGTCGCCAATTTTTGCGGTGAAGTGGCCGCATAATAACGGTCAGGAAGACCATCCTGATTGGCATCCCATTCTGATGGCGAGGTGATGGCCTTATCCCCACCCGCATCGACAAAACCGCCCCATTTGGCCGCATAGTACAACGGTTGCTGCAAACTTTGCCCGTTAGTAGCCGTGCCGATAGTGTAGGTCACACTGGTAAATGCGGGCGGACTACTGATGCTACAGGTATTACAGGCCGTCACACCGGTAGGATCGGTATATTTGTATGAGTAAATGCCGGAATGGGCATGGAAGCCGTCTTGGGTTGTGCCATTGATAACATAACCAAACGCCATCGGAAAGCTGGTCGATTGGGCAATGACCCCCGTTTTTATAATGACTTGGCTAGACGTAACGGTATATTCGATAGTACCCCACATATCTTGGTCAAAATCACCGCCTTGCTCGCTGTCTTCCCAATTGACGTACAACTTGCCGGAATTGCTGGTACCCGTGCTGGTTTGGCTAACCACCTTAAAGTCCATTAGGGCGCAGTTACCCGTCCCGCCAGCGGTGATGCCGGTATTCTGGCAGGCCGGCAATAGCGTAATAAACTTATCGGTACCCGGTATCGGTATTTGCCATTTTGGAATGGCGGGGGCTAAGGCAACCCCATAAAAATTGATCAGTTGGTTGCCGGTCATCGCAGGGCGCATATCATTGATATGGGAGAAATGCGCCAGACCGCTCGACAAATACGTCCCGGAAAGGCGCGGGGCTTCGGGGCAAACCCCTCTGGCGGCACTCAAACTGGTCAGCGTTTTTGCGGTGCATAATTGGTTATTATCGGTGCCATTTTCGCCAATAAAATAGTTATTGTTAGTAATGCCCTCACTGCTGCCGACCGTATTCGTTTCAGCATTAAGGTCGCTGATCGCTATATCCGCAAGATTGGTGCTGTTAAAGTCATCGTTATCGTAAGAACTGACGCTGGCGTTAAATTGGATAATATTCAGCGAAGCGCACCATTCGGTAGATGAAATCGGGTCAGAAAATGCCGCAGTGGTCAGGCCGGGAATTTTTGTCGTATCATTGGCAGAAAAGGTCGTGTACGCGGTTTTGCCGGCAATATAGCGCAAGGATTCCAAAAGGATTTCCGATTGCGGGTTGCCCCAATTGGTGCAATTACCGTTGATAAAGGTATTTAAACCCCAATTGCAATTGTCGCCGCTATTATATGTACCGTCGTTATAACTATACCCATACGTCCTCAGTCTGTTAATGGTGCTGATAATACCGTAACTGGTCGTGGCACCGGAAGGGGCGACCTTGAATGCCCCATCTGTAGTGACATTGATTTCATCGGCCATCGTACCGACATTTTTCCGCAGCACCCCACCGGATTTATTTTTGCTATAAGAGCCGGTCATCAGGCCAAAACGGATTAAATTATCATCGCCATAGGTTTGCAGCAACCCAATCGGCTTGACATTGCCGTTAGGGTAGGTCTTACAGGTTTCGTTACCGACATTGCCGCTGACACAAACCAAAATCCGCGCAATATAGTCGCCCAAGACGACGGCGTCTGTTGCACTGGGGCTACTGCCCGCCGAAGCCATACCGGAATAGGTCGAGTTATTGGAGTTACTCGCGCTGTGTTCGCCCGACCAAGTACATTGCCAGCGTTCGTTAGCCGCCCATAAGCGGTAGTCGCCTTTAACCACTCGGACTTTTGGCGGATCGACGGAGTTTTGTGACAACACCGAACCCGCCGTCGCCGTCGTGTTACAAAGGGTGATGCCATTAGTAACTTGCGCGGCGGTATACGGGGTCAACTTGGTCAGTTCGGTGCTGTCCACACCGACATAATATTTGGCAAAACTGTGCCCGTCATTGGGGATGAACGCCCGCTCCAATACCGTAACGGTGCCGCTGTCGGTGGAGCGCAAACCGCCATAGAGAATTTTACGGATCTCGTCCATGCGGGTCATGGTCGCCCAGTTTAAAAAGTTACCGCTCCACAAAGAGTTGCCGGCGGGGCAATAGCGGCTGGTTTGGGCAGTGGCGCTAGGCTCAAATTCGTTGTTGCTGTAGGTATAGCACTTACTGCTGTCGAAGTATCCGTAATAGTCAAAATTATTCATGTAAGTGGTATCGGGTATGCCGTTACCATCAATATCGGAATAGTCATCAAATGCCTTAAAATACAACTGATGGTCTCTGGACATATTCAGCATAACAATTGGCTTGGCGGCATTGGTCAAAAACAGCGGCGACTGCGCAACCTGACCAGCAAACGAGACCGCCGCAAACAGCAAGGCGCAAACAGCCACGGGGTAACGCAGCCAATAGCCACAAAGCCTCAATTGAATCTTGATGGTGTTGTTCATAAGTTTCTCCACTGACGAAATCAGCATGGGAATAACATTAAAAAGCAGAAATCTGGCTAGCCGTTAAAAAAACCTTGCCAATTATAAGGCTACCCCGCCTTACCTAACCTAATATTGAGTGGCTTACTGTAAAAGTTTGCCCCGACTACAGCACTTGCCACTGAAAAATAAATCAAAGCCATCAATTAACACCCGCCATTCCTAACGCTCGCCCCAATCGCATATATAGACTCAACTATGGCTAAAGAACTGGCGCTACGGCCACGCGCATAAGCCATGATCCGATAAATACAAGTATTATTATTGTTATTCTGAGTTGTATCGCGACTAATATGCTGCCCAAGAAATTGGATAAAATACTTGGGCGGATTATCCAAGTTAACATCAACGAGCGTCCCGTCGCTATACGTTATGCTGGGGTTGTTTTCCCAAAAAGCCGCAGTCTGCGTTACCGACAAATAATTTGATGCCGGGTCGTTTAACACCGGGCTGTCCACCGTATAGTAGCCGTTTATGCCCTCCTGAGTATAATTGATAACGACCGCATGTCCGGCCGTCCACTCCAACTGCTGTTCGGCGGCCTTAATGGTGGCTTCGGCAGCTTGGAAAGCGAGATTTTCGTCTTGTTCGTTACCCGCCATCCGTTCTTCGAGGCCGGTGGATTGGGTGCCGCTAATGCCGATGAGCGTCAGCAACAACAGCATAACCAAGCCAATGGCAAGTACCGCGCCCTTCTGATGTAGGCAAGGGTTTTGAGGTTGGTAAGGGTTGGCTTTAAGCATTATTATGGTATCCGATTGCGCAAAGCGATAGTCGTGGTAAAGACCCGGTAGAGTTTAAAGTCGCCAGGGTCGCTAACAGTCACGCCCTGATAAACATAGCCGACTGGCTGGGTGGCGACATTACTCAGGCTTGACAATAACAGGCTAACCCTGATGCTGACGACATTGGACATATTTTGCACTAAACCGTATGGCACATAATAATTGGGGGAATAATCCCTGTTCGTGGGCGGGTCCGTATCTTCACCGTAGAGAATCTGCATATTGTTGACCCCTTCAATCAGTTCTATGGGTTGTGCATCGGTATTAGTTTGCCGGAACAACGACGTGCCGTTACCGCTACTGGAGACACCTACCGTATAGCGTACCCACACGGCTCCGGCATTCATACAGGTTAAATTATTTGGTGTCCACGTCCCAAGCGTCCACGCAACCGTGATGCTGTCGGCATTGTTGACCCCTATGTCATCGGTACCGGTTACACCAAGATCAGCGGTGCCGTTAATCGGGTTGACAGGCGGCAACCCAAGAATATCAAAGTTATTCGCCCGGCATTCCCAAAAATCCGCCATGCGCAGGTCATTGCCAAGAAAATCCAAGGCGAACCGGCCATTTTCCTGCACTTGCCCCACCGCTTGCTGGAGATTGTAGGCATGTCGGCTATTAGTGAATATTCGGATCAGGCCACCCAGCAAAAATATGCCTATCAGCATGGCAATCATGAGTTCAATAAGCGTCATGCCGTGCTGATAACGCCGTCCGCCATACTGTTTCATAAATACAGGCTCATTCTGTAGAAATCGTCCGTGCCATAGTTGGTATCGACAACACCGTCACGGTTACTGTCCCAATTAATGGTAATCGTGTACATCGTACCGCCAGTGGCAGTAGCACCCGCGTTAACGACGCTCGCGATAACACCCGGCAATTGCGTATTGATAGTGGCACTTTGATACCACTCAAAAAGATCGTTTTGCGCCATTATGTCGCGTGGACAGCCAGCGGTACCCGCCCCCATAGGGACGCAAGCGGGCTGCTGAACCGCATTGGCAGGCGATAAGCCCGCATAAACAGGCCCAGCAAGAGGCGAACCACTGGGATCATGGTTGGCACGCATCCGGTCAGCCAAATCATAAGCCAATTGGGTGGCGATACTGTGCTGCAAAGCCTTTTGGTTGTTTTTTAGGCTAACGCCCTGCAAAGCGGCAAACCCCAACATACCGCCTGACAACAACAGCATAGTGACCAGCACTTCAATTAAGGTAAAGCCCAAGGCTTTAGGCATTATGCCACGCGCTAGCATCATGGACAGTTCCCCGTACCGGAAGAGGAGCGAGCCCGGCCAATCGCGTTGATGGCAATTTGCCGGGACTGGGTGTTGTCGTGAGTACCATCACAGAGGGTAAATGTCTCCTGAATGGGGGCAATCAAGGTAAGGCCGTTGCCCAGATAGGTGATAACCATATCAAAAGACGTACCACCCGTGACGGTTCTCAGCGTATAGCCTCCCGACAAGGGGTCGTGGACACGCAACAGGCAGTTTTGGTCGGGTAAGCATAAACTGTCGTTAGCCAAGTCAAAATTGCCGACCCCGCCATTAGTAAACGGGCTGGCATTAACATACACATACCACCCCGCCTCCCATTGTCCGGGCGTACCACTGGCCGATAAGACCGTAACCGCCGCATCACGCTTCACCGCTTCGCTTTTGGCTTGCAGTAACGCCGTCATAAAATCATTGGTATACGCCGTCAGACGCGTATCGCTAGTCAACTTTTTAAAACTAGGTAAAGCCAAGCCCAGAAAGATAGACGCTATCACCAGCGTGATCATGAGTTCGATCAAACCAAAACCCGCCAGCAGCCGGCCTTTTGGGTGGCAGACGGGTAACGAAGCTACAAAACAGGTACTTGCAATCATTTCAACACCAATAAAAATCCGCTGTTGCCAACTGACCCGAAGCACAGGGAAACGCTAATCGGCAATATAGGAAAGTCACGTTTTTATCTCCGACAAGGATAACAAAATTAGCAAAGGGTTACTGAAATAGGCTATTGGGAGGTTTTTTTCAGCAAGACTACCTAAACCCTTTTTAGTTGCTTAAGTATAGTGTCTATTGCCGTAAATAACAGGTGATTTTTCACATTATCCAAAAAATAAACCTATATTTAAAGCCCTAAAGTTGGCCTTAAAAAGCGGCTATTGCAAGCATCGGATTAACCGCCTCTTTTTCATCGCTTAATGGCTGCGCTCAATAATATACAATGACAAATCACGCAACAAGTCGGCTTCATCACCAAACACACTCAAGTTTGCCAAAGCCATTTCATGCAACTCACGCGCTTTTTGCTTCGCTCCCGCCATGCCCAACAAGGCCGGATAAGTAGGCTTGTTGTTATCCTTATCTTTGCCTTGGGTTTTGCCCAAGGTCGCAGTATCGCTTTCTTCGTCGAGAATATCGTCCTTCACCTGAAACGACAGGCCAATACATTTGGCATAATGGTCCAGCTTGGTCGCCAGCACCGGATCTAAATCCGGCTTGGCTAACGTCGCTAAGTTGACGCTGGCACGGATCAACGCCCCGGTCTTATGGATGTGCATATTTTCCAACTCCGGCAAGCTCAGCTGGGTGCCGACCGCCGCCAAATCGATCGCCTGCCCGCCGACCATGCCTTGTGAGCCGCTGGCCCTTGCCAAAACCGTCAGCATTTGCAAACGGTTGGCGGCACTGGCAGCAATACTGGGGTCGTGGGCAAGCACCTCAAACGCCAAGGCCTGTAAAGCATCCCCGGCCAGAATGGCGGTCGCTTCGTCAAAAGCGACATGGCAAGTGGGCTTACCGCGCCGCAGCTCATCATCGTCCATTGCCGGCAAATCGTCATGGATTAACGAATAGACATGGATAAACTCGACCGCACAGGCCGCGCCATCCAAACTGTCCGGCGGCAGGCCTAAGGTTTTGCCGGTGCAATAGGTCAGCAGCGGACGGGTGCGCTTACCGCCGTCCAGCACACAATAACGCATCGCCTGGTGCAGCCGTTGCGGCAAAATGTCCGGTTTGGGCAAACGTTGCTCCAGTGCGTGTTCGACACGGTGTTGACAGAAACTAAGATATTCTTTTAGCGCTTGGCTCATCAGTAAAGGGCTCCAGGGATTGAGTGCCGTTTTTTTCTAGGAGAATCTGGATTTTTTGCTCCGCTTCTTGCAAAGCCTGTTGGCAAGTGCGGGTCAGGCTAACGCCGCGCTCAAACGACCGTAACGATTCTTCCAGGGAAACGTCGCCTTGTTCCAAGCGGTTGACCAGTTGCTCAAGCTCGGCAAGCGCGTCTTCAAAAGGGAGTGCAGATTTCTTTTTCGGCATGTAAAGGGCGGATAAAAAGACAATGTTAAGACCCAACATTATATATGAAATTGGCGGCGAGGTCGGCACATCATCATGACGCATCCTTAAACCCAGTGCATTGCCCTGCTGAAAAACCCTAAGCCTGATAGTTCAAGAAAAAAACACCACTGTCAACGCCGCGTTAGCCTCTGCCGTTTGGCTTGCTTTAACGGCCTATCCACCTCCGGCCATTGCAGGGCGGCAAACAAAATCAGATAAATCTGGGTACTGACCCTGGGCGCGTCCAGCATCGTCCCCGTCAGCCCTTCCAACAGCACAGCGGCTAACGCCGGTAAAAACGCTAAAGGCACGGTTTCGCCCTTAGCCAATAAGCCCAGTTGCCGACGGCATACCAACACGACCAACACCACAAACACCCCCACCCCTACCCACCCCTGCTCTAACCAAAGATGGATAAACAACTGTTTGCTATGCCAAGGCAAATGGTCAAAATCTATCGTCCATAACCAACTTTGCAGTTTATCGGCAAACTGGCCGTTCCTGATATAATGTTCGCCATTGGAGCCATCTAGGGCAACCGCACGGATAGCGACGGGCAAGACACCTGAATTATGAATAATCAGCGTGGTCGGCCAATCCAACAGGCTATGCCCGGCATGGTCAAACTCCCAATGAAAGGTTTCCCAACGGTCGGCTTGCGCAGGCTTAAAGGCCGTATCGAGGCAACTGGGCGGATAATGGTCGCTAAATAAAATATGTTTTTTGCAAACGCGTAGCCCCAGGCTCTCGGAGATGGATTTAAAGCGGGCAGTGACCGTCAGTTGATAATGCTGGTGCGGCGGCAAAATGAGTTTTTGGATTAGCGTCATATCGCTGGGACCCAACAGTAAAACCGGCTGGCCGCTGTCTTCGGCAACATGAAAATCCGGTAAACGGCGCGTCAACAAAGTGTTTTGGTAAAACAAACTGGGTATTGTGCCGATACCCTCACCAATGAGCAGGCTGCTTAAGCTATCGGGAGTACGGAACGAGAGCATTTGTTGCCAGTGCTGTTCGCGGGTCGATAAATCATTGCCCACTTGCGCAAAGCGTTCTTCAAAACGCTCCGAACTCATGCCTATCGCCAATAATGCAAACAAACCGACAAAAATCAGCGCGACTTGCAGGTTTTTTAACGCAATGGCGAGCTTACGCGCGGTTCTGCCTAACAACAGCCCTAAACCGACCTGGGCAACCGCCAACAGCACGGCCAGCCGCAGGGCTTCAGCCTCTGTATAAGTATGCCATTTGCTTTCCAAGGCCGAATCGCTGATCCCCCAAGCCGCCAAACCCGCTAAGGCCAAACCCGCCAACACTTGCCAAACCCATCCCCACCCTACCGCGTAGTAAGTGCATAAGGTGGCGGCGACAACCGCCAACAAACCCACCAATAATGCCTGATAACCCGCCATTTTAAAGCCCAACACCAGACCGAACAGGCCGACCGCCAAGAGTAGCAGCGGCGCTGCCAAGGCCGTGCCGGTTTTTTTCAGGGTCTGCCGCCGGCCTACCAAGAAGACGATTAAGGTCACCAGCATGGACAGGGAAAAGCTGGCAATCGTGGTACGCGTAAACGTGACGATAATCGCATAAAACCCCGCCCCGACCGCCAGCAGGACAGCATTGAACGCCAATGGCCGTAACGGGCGCGTCAGCAGGTACACCGCTAAAGGCGTGAGCGACACCAAATAGCCGTCCACCGCTTCGCCGCCGACGTGCATATCGGTAAACCAGCCGGTAATCCGGTAAGTGCTGGCAAAATCTAAAAAAGCCGACAACGCTTCGTAACGGTCATGAAAACTGAGCAACGCCCCCAGCACATGCCGTTCCCACAGCACCAAAAGACCAAACACCCATAAACTGGCGACGATACCCGTAGCCAACAGACGCTGGCTACGCTCAGGGCTTACCAGCAACTCACGGCGCATAAACGGCCATAATAGCCAAGCATAAAAAAAGCCCTTACCAAGGCGCAGGCTATTCCAATTACCCTGATAAATGTCGTCGGGCTGTACGGTATCTTGGAACAGCGGCCAAACGTTTTGCAAAAAACTGGCACTAAACGCCGCCAACAGAACCCAATAAAGCCATCGGTAAGGCGGAGACGGCAATTGCTCCTCAACATCCTTACGCCAATACAGCACCGCCAAAGTTGCCGACAGCAAAATATCGTATTCGTTATACAACAAATTGCCTGTCCATAAGCTTAAGTCCAAAATCGGCAACAAGGCGGGCACCGCCACCAGCCAAGCTTTAGGGTAATAGGCCAATACCCCCAAATAGAGACCTAACAACACCAGCGGCACAGGCGCAAAAACATGGACGCTCGCCATAAAACCTGCCAAGATAAGAAAAACGACAGCGCAGCAATGGGTAAAAAGATAATTAATCAGCGACATAATGAAGGCGGACGGCAATGGGAGACGTTGTCTGGTATTGACAACGCTTAGGATAATAGCGGCACATTATAGCTTCGCGTATTTTAGCCCATTGCCAACAAATCCATAACTTATTAGCTGGCAGACAATGTCCATTAGGCGCATCCCCAAATGCGCTTACACCTGACCTGCCTTAACTTAACCTCCCTACTTATGCCAAAACTCCTTGATATCCTGCGCCGCTGGACAGTTTATTATCTGCTAGGCAGCGGTATCGCCATCAACCTGCTCTTAATGGCCGCTTATAGCTATGATCGTGAGGCTTTCGCCAGCGCTTATGACAGGCTAATGCTGGCAATAAGGCAAACAACCGCACCCAACACCCTGCTTGCAGAGCAAGCCCGCTGGCGGCAACGGCTTGATGCCGACATCGCCACCAACTTTGCCCCTTGGCAATCCTTACCCGAAACTACACCGCCTATTGCCGCTAACCGTATCAAAATCGGCGATAAACTTTACTTTACCTTAGCCGCCGCCAGTGCCGACTTGGAAGACCAGCAAACCTTGCTAATCGGCCCTGGTGTCTACAGGGAAGCCTTGGTGCTTAACCAAAACCATATCCACGTCATCGGCAGTGGCCGGGTAGTCCTGGATGGTATCAGCGCCGAAGGCAAGGCGGCGATACTGACGAAAGGCTTGGACATCAGCATCAGTAATATTGAGTGCAAAAACATCGCCGTCCCCGATCAGAATGGTGCCTGCCTCCGTTCGGAAGGGCTAGGCCTACAGCTTAACCACGTCTATTTCCATGATGCTGAGCAAGGCATTTTATCTGACAATAAGCCCCAACAAACCATCCACATTACCGATAGCCGCTTTGAAAAACTCGGCAAAGACGGGCGGGCGCATGGCCTGTATATTGGCGGCGGCGAGCTGTTGATTGAAGACAGCCTGATGTTGGCTGCCGTCTCCCAAGGCCATGAAATCAAATCCCGGGCGCGTAAGACCACTATCCGGCACAGCATCATCGCCTCGTTGGCGGCAGAAGATAGCCGTCTCATCGACATCCCGAACGGTGGCGAATTGCTGATTGAAGACTCGGTGTTGGAAAAAGGCCCGCCCAGCGCCAATAGCGGCGCCATCGGTTACGGTTTGGAAGGCCTTAGCTACCTTGACAACAGCATCACCCTCAAACGCAACGCCATCATCTTGGAGCGCACCGGCCACAACCTGTTGTTATCTGTCGTGCAAACTGATAAACCCCTGCCTATCGTCGGCATAGGCAATGCCACCGTCTCCAAAGATGCCGTGGAACTCGATGGCCTCAACTGGCTATACCCTGACCGTGCCGCCGCAAAAATGGCGGACTATCCACTGCTGCCGAAACTTGGGACGCGGCAAGGGCAAAATAGCGGTAGGGCAGGCCAGTAATTGGCCTAACTGCATCAGCAGGATATTCGCCAGTTACTGATTGTTAAAACGGCGCACACCAGTGGGCGATTAATTTTTTGCATTCCGCACGCCATTGGCAATCTTTTTCACCACACTGCGCATAAATAGCCGAACGGAAACACGGATGATGATGGCAAGCGGCTTGAATAGCCTGAATCAGCTCGCTTTTCAGCTCAATTGTAGCGGAATTTTCAACCCCTAAACTTTCTGCCAATTGCTGCAACCCCATAAGGGTCATGCCGCCATCTTCCTCGGCTATCGTAAGATAACGGGCGACCTGCGCCCGGATAAACGCCTCCTCCGCCACCAACCAATCCTCTAGCGCATTACCCCCAGTAAACCCTCTGGCCTCCGCCCGATAATAGGCCGCTTCGGCAATCCATTGTTGGCGACATGTATTTTCTACCATCTGCTTACCTGCTAGCGTTAGGCCGTATAAGTTACTGTATCCAATAAAGCTGCCAAAGCAATGCCGCCATTCAGCATACAACCGGATATATCCGGTTCTCACCTTTAATTATTAAATCGCCCAAGCTTCGTTTATCACGGCCCGAAAAGGCGGTTTTCCCGTTACGGCTTACGCTTTTTAGCCAACTATACATCGGATTTGGCTTTTATTATCTACCCAAGCTTAGTGCTTGTCACTAACAATAAACGCCAAACATATCTTTAAAAATAATTAACAATCAATAGTTTATAATAAAAACCCTAAGCCACTCAAACAATGGTCATTTTCCTTGCGAAGCCATAGCTGCCTTTCGCTTCAAATGCCCATCAGTGGCGACCGAGACTTACCGACCACCGCAATACAAGCTCCCTAGCCCAGCCGTTACCACCACTTTTCAACTCACCCGCCAACGCCTGTTGTATAATCGCCTTTTTTTGACCGCTTTCCCGCATGGCACATTCTTTAATCTTTTCTCCGGCAACCCCGCAAACGCCCGCGCAAACCCTCGTCTGGTCGGGTTTGACGGGGTGTGCCGATGCCTTGGCATTGGCGACGGCGATTGCCAAAGAACACCGTCTGTTCGTGATTATCACCCCCGATAACCAAACGGCCTTACGCTTAGAACATGAGCTGGCGTTTTTCCTGAACAAACAATACCCGATCCTGCATTTCCCCGATTGGGAGACCTTGCCTTACGATGTGTTTTCGCCCCTGCCGGAAATCACCTCCGAACGCCTGAAAGTCTTGGCGCTGTTGCCGGAAGTCAAACGCGGGGCTTTAGTCGTGCCGATCACCACCCTGATGCACCGCCTCGCCCCGCGCGAGCATGTCCTGGCGAACAGTTTCGCCATTCGGGTCGGCGACGATTTTAATCTGGAACTCAACCGCGTCAAGCTGGAAAGCGTCGGCTACCAATGCGTGTCGCAAGTCTACCAACATGCCGAATTTGCCGTGCGCGGGGCGATTGTCGACCTGTTCCCGATGGGCAGTTCCGTACCGTTCCGCATTGAATTGTTTGATGAAACCGTCGAATCCATCCGCACCTTCGACCCCGAAAGCCAACGCTCTTTAGAAAAAATCAACCAGATACAACTGTTTCCGGCCCGCGAATTTCCATTTACCGATGCCGCCATCAAACAGTTCCGGCAAACCTTCCGGGAGGTGTTTCCACAAACCTCGCTGAAAAACACCCTTTATGCCGATGTCAGCAAAGGCGTAGCCTTTAACGGTATCGAATACTATCTGCCGCTGTTCGTCAGCCAAACCGCCACTCTGTTCGATTACCTGCCAAGCTCTGCGGTGTTGGTGGTCAGCGACCAGTTCACCGCCCATTCGGTGGCGTTTTACGGCGATGCCCAAGAGCGTTACGAGCAACGCAAATACGATTTGGAACGCCCGCTGTTAACGCCCGAACGCCTGTTCTTATCCGCCGACGAGCTCGCCGACAAGGCTAACCGCTTTGCGCGGATAGTCTTAGACAGTTGCCTGACCGACGGCCCTTGCCAAACCCTGCCGGATTTGACCTTCAACACCAAGCTCGACCAGCCTGCGCAACGCTTGCAGCAGTTTATCGCGGGCTTTAACGGCAAAGTGCTGTTGGTCGCCGAATCCGCCGGACGCAGGGAAGCCCTGTTAGACAGGCTACGCGCCTGCCAAATCAGCAGTAAGCGGGTCGAATCTTGGCAACAGTTTTTGGATACCGACGCACCCGTCTGTATGGTGGTCGCGCCCGTCGAACAGAGCCTATGGTTGCTGGACCCCGCCCTGGCGATCATCACCGAACCGCTGTTATCCGGCGAAAAAGTCCAACAGCAACGCCGCCGCCGAAAATCCGCCGCGCGGGAACTGGAAGCCATTGTCAACAACCTGAACGAACTCAGCATCGGCTCGCCCGTTGTTCATCAGGAACATGGCGTAGGCCGCTACCTCGGCTTGCAAACCTTGGCGGTCGGCGGTATTCCCGCCGAATTTTTGATGCTGGAATACGCCAACAACGATAAGCTCTACGTCCCCGTGTCCACCCTGCACGTTATAGGCCGCTATACTGGCATGAGCCCCGACACCGCGCCGCTGCATAAATTGGGCGGCGACCAATGGGGCAAAACCAAGAAAAAAGCCATCGAAAAAATCCGCGATGTCGCCGCCGAACTGTTGGAAATCCATGCCCAACGCGCCATCAAACAAGGCCATGCCTTCGCCATTGCCAACACCGACTACCAGACCTTTGCCGACGCGTTCCCGTTTGAGGAAACCCCCGACCAGCGCACCGCCATCGAAGCGATACTGGACGATATGACCAGCCCGCAACCGATGGATAGGGTGATTTGCGGCGATGTCGGGTTCGGCAAAACCGAAGTGTCGATGCGGGCGGCCTTTATCGCTGTACAAAGCGGCAAACAAGTCGCCGTGCTGGTGCCGACCACGCTATTGGCGCAACAGCATTACCAAAACTTCTGCGACCGCTTCGCCGACTGGCCGGTGCGCATCGAAGTCATGTCGCGCTTCGCCTCCGCCAAACAGCTCAAAGACATTGCCGAAGCCTTGGCAAAAGGCCTGGTCGATATTGTCATCGGCACCCACACCCTATTATCCAAAGAATTGAAATATAAAGCCTTAGGGCTAGTCGTGATTGACGAAGAACACCGCTTCGGGGTACGGCAAAAAGAACATTTTAAAAAGCTGCGCAATGAACTGGACATGCTGACCCTAACTGCCACGCCAATTCCGCGCACTTTAAACATGGCCTTATCGGGGCTACGCGACATTTCCATTATCGCCAGCCCGCCGCCCAACCGCCACGCCATCAAAACCTTCATCAGCACTTGGGTGGACGCACAGATTAAAGAAGCCTGTTTACGCGAAATCCGCCGGGGCGGGCAGGTGTTCTTCCTCCATAACGATGTCAAATCCATGGATAAAATGGCCCGCGAACTGGAAGCCCTGCTACCTGAAGCGCGTATCCAAATCGCCCACGGACAAATGCCCGAACGCGAGCTGGAACGCATTATGCTGGACTTTTACCACCAACGCTTTAACCTGCTGCTCAGCACCACTATTATCGAAAGCGGCATCGACATCCCCAGCGCCAACACCATCATCATCAACCGTGCAGATAAACTGGGTCTGGCGCAACTGCACCAACTGAGGGGCCGGGTCGGACGTTCGCACCACCGCGCCTACGCCTACTTTATCGTGCCGCCGAAAAACCTGATGAGCAAAGACGCGCAAAAACGCCTGGAAGCGGTTGAAGCCTCCGGCGACTTGGGCGCGGGCTTTATGCTGTCCTCACATGATATGGAAATCCGGGGCGCGGGGGAATTGCTCGGCGACGACCAAAGCGGGCAAATCCAAGAAATCGGCTTTACCTTATACACCGAATTGTTGCAACGCGCCGTGGACGCGCTCAAATCCGGCAAACAACCGGAATTGGACACCCCGATGGACAAAGGCCCCGAAGTGGACTTGCAAGCCGCCGCGCTCATCCCCGAAGACTACCTGCCCGACATCCACGCCCGCCTAGTGCTATACAAACGCATCTCCAGCGCCGACAGCACCGAAGACTTGCGGGACTTGCAAATCGAAATGATCGACCGCTTCGGTTTGCTGCCGGAAGCCGTCAAAACCCTATTCAGCGTCACCGAACTGAAACAACAGGCGGAACAATTGGGCATTAAGAAAATCGAAGCGGGCGCGACAGGCGGGCGCATCGTCTTTAGCAGTGCCCCGACCATTAACGCCGAACAATTGATCACCTTAATCCAAACCCAAGCCCAAGTGTACAAACTCGACGGCATGGACAAATTAAAGTTTACCCAAACGTTTGCCGATGTCGCCCAAAAAGTGGAATTTATCGGCGCTTTGCTGCAACGCTTGACCTTGCCTAAGCCTGCGGCAAACTAAGCCTAGCCCATCTAATAAAGTCTAAAACCATGAGCAAACCTAAATTATCCTTACAAGAACAGCTCTTAAAATCCGGTCTCGCCAGCTCCGCACAGGCTAAAAAAGCCCAAGCCGACAAGCGCAAGCAAACCAAAATGCAGACCAAAAACAATGTCACCGTCGTTGATGAAGCGAAAGAGCTGGCCTTAAAAGCCCAGGCGGAAAAAGCCGAGCGCGACCGTGAACTGAACCAGCAACGCCGCCAACAAGAAGCGCACAAAGAACTCGCCGCGCAAGTCAAACAACTGGTCGAACAAAACCGCCAACGCCAAGACCCTGACGGTGTCGCCTACCGCT
This sequence comes from Methylovulum psychrotolerans, assembly GCF_002923755.1. GTDB lineage: Bacteria > Pseudomonadota > Gammaproteobacteria > Methylococcales > Methylomonadaceae > Methylovulum > Methylovulum psychrotolerans. The sequence goes on along the minus strand of NZ_PGFZ01000008.1, from coordinate 128,490 downwards.
TCACCGATAACAACAAGGTCAAAACCTTGTACATCAGCGAAACCCTGCGCAACCACATCAGCAAAGGCCGCGCCGCCGTGGTTAAATTTGAGCGGGCTTACGAGATTGTCAACGCCGACACCGCGCAAAAAATCCGCGAACGCCTGCCGGACTGTGTGATTGTGTATTTTCCGGCCGAAGCGGAAGCCGCCAAGCCCGCCGAAGATGACCCTTATGCGGCGTTTGCGGTACCGGATGATTTGCTGTGGTAAGCACATCATCATCAGACGAAACGCCCATCAGCGAATTGGCAGGGGCATTGCGGAGCAGGAAATATCAAACGGCATGATAGGCATTGCCCTCTTTACGCAAACTATTATCCCCAAAAATAACGATTTAATGAACACAACTGCCGCAGCAGGCTCTAACTGTGTTAATATTAACATCCGCTTTTTTTAAATGTTGTTATGACCGCTGCTGTCCCTCCCCAACTGATAGACCGTTTTGGCCGAACGGTGGATTATCTGCGCATTTCCATTACTGACCGTTGTGATTTTCGCTGCGTTTACTGCATGGCGGAAGATATGGTGTTTTTGCCGCGTGCGCAAATCCTCAGCTTGGAAGAAATTTATACCCTGGCGCAAACGTTTACCGGCTTGGGGGTAAAAAAAATCCGCATTACTGGCGGCGAACCGCTGGTGCGTAAAGGCGCGTTGGAGTTGTTGCAAAAAATCGGTGCCTTGCCGGGCTTGGAAGAGCTGGTGCTGACCACGAACGGCTCGCAGCTGGCGGCGATGGCACCGGCTTTAAAGGCGGCTGGGGTCAAACGCGTCAATATCAGCTTGGACACCCTCGATGCCGCCAAATTTAAGGCCATTACCCGCACCGGGGATTTGCAGCAAGTCATTAACGGTATCCAAGCCGCCACGGCGGTGGGCTTTGAGCGGGTCAAGCTCAATGCGGTGATACTCAAAGGCCGTAATCACGAGGAAGTGGGAGCATTGGTCAGTTTTGCCATTGCCCAAGGCGTGGACATCAGTTTCATCGAAGAAATGCCTTTAGGTGTGGTGGCCCAGCACGACCGCTCGGACGCTTATTATGCCAGCGACCGGATCAAGGCGGATTTGGCGAAAACCTTTACGCTCGAACCCAGTGCCGCAAAGACGGGCGGGCCGTCCAATTATTTTAATATCGTCGGCACCACGACGCGAGTCGGTTTTATCTCCCCGCATAGCGAAAATTTTTGCGGCACCTGTAACCGGGTGCGCCTGACCGTGGAAGGGCGTTTGCTGCTGTGTCTGGGCAATGAGCATTCGGTCGATTTGAAACAGGTGTTGCGTAGCCAGCCGGGTGACAGTGCGGCCTTAACTCAGGCGATTATCGCCGCCATGCAGATCAAGCCCGAAAAACACGAATTTAACATCCACGAACAGCCAGTTATTTTGCGCTATATGAACATGACTGGCGGCTAAGCTTGCCGACCAAACAGAACAAGCAAGCTGTATTGTCCCGCACCCTCAAGGGACACCTCCAACCCACCTTATCCAGCCGTGGCGGCAAGTTTGCCACGCTTAACCGAGGAATGTGCAGGATATAATTTTTAACGCGTAAGGCTAAATGCCTTAAGCCACAAAGTTATCTCCTGCCCATTCCTGCCCATTTTTCTTAACAGAACCCCATCATTTTCAGAGGTTTTTAATGTCTTTCTCCCAACTCGGCCTGTCCGAAGCCTTACTTAAAGCCGTAGCCGAACAAGGTTACACCGAGCCGACCCCTATCCAACAGCGTGCCATCCCGATTATTTTACAAGGCAAAGATGTCTTGGCGGGGGCACAAACCGGCACGGGCAAGACCGCCAGCTTTACTTTACCGTTGCTGCAACTGCTGTCCGATAGCGATGTTATCCACCAAAAACCGCGCCGTGTCCGCGCCCTGATCCTCACCCCCACGCGTGAGTTGGCGATGCAGGTACACGAAAACGTCAGCATTTACGGCAAGCATTTGCCGTTGCACACCGAAGTGGTGGTCGGCGGTGCCAGCATCAAGATGCAGACGCGTAACCTCAAGCACGGTTGCGATATTGTCGTCGCCACGCCAGGCCGCTTGATCGACCATGTTCAGCAAAAAAATGTCAGTCTGGCGCATATTGACATTCTGGTATTAGATGAAGCCGACCGGATGCTCGATATGGGCTTTTTGCCCAGCATCCGCCAAATTATGGCCTACCTGCCTAAACAACGCCAAAACCTGTTGTTCTCGGCGACCGTCTCCAACGGCATTAAAACCTTGGCGGCGCAATTGTTAAACAAACCCGTCGAAATCGAAGTGGCGCGCCAAAATGCCACCGCCGATACCGTCACTGAGCGCGTCTATGGCATCCCGCGTGAACGCAAACGGGAACTGCTCTCCTATTTAATCGGCAGCAACAATTGGAAACAAGTTTTGGTGTTTGTCCGCACCAAACACGGTGCCGACCGTTTGGAAAAACAGCTGATCCAAGACGGCATCCGTTCCGCCGCCTTGCATGGCGATAAATCCCAAGGGGCGCGTACCAAAGCCTTAGATGCCTTCAAAGACGGCAAAGTCACCGTTTTAGTGGCCACCGATATTGCCGCGCGGGGCTTGGATATCGACAGCCTGCCGCATGTCATTAACTATGATTTGCCGCAAGTGCCGGAAGATTATGTGCACCGGATTGGCCGTACTGGCCGTGCCGGAGCCAGCGGTGAAGCCTTGTCTTTAGTCAGCCCTGAAGAGGCGCAACTGTTGGCGGACATTGAAAAGCTGCTGCAACGGCAAATCACCCGTGTTGCTGACACGGGCTATGAGCCGGTGTCTTTGCGCGTACAGGATGCGCCGAAAAAAGCTGCGCCCAGTAAAACCACCGGCAAAAAAGATTTTCGGCATAAGCCCAAAGCTCCCGCTGGCCGCGATGGCGCCCGCCCTCAAGGCCCGCGTGGTGCGGCCAAGCCCACCCCCCGCCGCACGGGTCGGGTGTAAGCTTGCTGTAGGGCAAGCCCTCCCGGCAGGGCGATAATCCCCGCCGGGCGTGACCTAAATAGCCCGTTGTCGACAGGTTTAGCGGCGTACAAACAGCGATTTGTACGCCAAGCTCCCGGCCTTAACTGCCTGAATTGTCCCGCTTAAGCTTAAATCCCACCCTATTCTGTTGCCGCTATCGGGCAAAATCAGGAAAATTCCGCTATATCCGACGTGCAAAACCGATTATAGTGAGTATAATTTATTACCCAAACGCTTCGCCGCCCTGTTTCAAGCAAACGGCCCTAAGCCTTCCCCGTTGCCCAGCCCACCACGCTGGCAACCCATTTCTTAAGCCGCGTTGACGCTATATGCCCGTCTTGCCGATTAGTGATGATTTTAAATTCTAATCAATAGCCTAAGCATGTATCATATAAACATCAGCTGACTGTAGCCATTACCTTATTTCATTATTTAAATGCCCTCGAAGTCTAAAAAAGACGTTGATTTCAGTTCAACAAAAGACCCATACGCCCAGCGTGAAGCTGAGAAGTATGAAAATCCCATCCCCAGCCGCGAACTCATCCTTCAACTCATTGAGCATTCGGGCAAGCCTTTGTTACGCAAAGAAATTGCCGAAGCCTTTACGATGGAGAGCGAAGACCAGCTAGAAGCCTTACGCCGCCGTTTGCGGGCGATGGAGCGGGACGGCCAATTGCTGTTCAACCGCGAACAGCGCTATTGTCTGGTCAATAACAAAGATTTAATTGTTGGCCGCATCATCGGCCATGCCGACGGCTTCGGCTTTATCCGCCCGGATGACGGCTCGGATGACTTATTCTTATCCCCGCGCGAAATGAACCCCTTGTTGCACAATGACCGTGCTATGGTGCGGATTGTCGGCATCGACAAAAAAGGCCGCCGCGAAGGCGCGGTGGTGGAGATTTTGGAACGCAACACCCACCAGATTGTCGGGCGGCTCTATAAGGAGGACGGCTTCACTTACGTCATCCCTGACAATAAAAACCTTTCGCAAACCGTTTTGCTGCAAAAAGACGGCGTGGGCAAAGCCAAACAAGGGCAAATCGTTATTGCCGAAATCGTCGATCAGCCGACCAAATTGCGCCAGCCGATAGGCCGCATCATTGAAGTGCTGGGCGACCATCTCGCGCCGGGTATGGAAATCGAAATGGCCATCCGCTCGCACGAACTGCCGCACCGCTGGCCTGCCGAGCTTGAGGAAGAGATCAAACAACTCAGCCCCGAAGTGCCGGAGGCGGCCAAAGAAGGCCGCGTCGATTTGCGCGACACACCTTTAGTGACCATTGACGGTGAAGATGCCCGCGATTTTGACGATGCCGTATTCGCCAAAAAGACCCCGAAAGGCTGGAAGCTGCTGGTCGCTATCGCCGATGTCTCGCATTATGTGCAGATCAACACCGCCCTGGATAACGAAGCCAAAAACCGCAGCACCTCGGTGTATTTCCCCGAAAAAGTCATCCCCATGCTGCCGGAAATCCTCTCCAATGGCTTGTGTTCGCTCAATCCTCATGTCGACCGTCTGTGCATGGTCTGTGAGATGCTGATCGACGGCGAAGGCAATGTCAGCCGCAGCCGCTTCTTTGAAGCCGTGATGCGCTCCCATGCCCGCCTGACCTACACCGAAGTGGCGAAAATGCTCGTCGAAGGCGATACCGAACTGGCGCAAAAACACACGGCCTTAATGCCGCATTTGCGCGAATTGTACGCGCTGTATAAAGTCATGCGTGTGCAGCGCGAACAGCGCGGGGCGATGGATTTCGACACCCAAGAAACCCGCATTGTCTTTGGCAAAAACCGCAAAATCGAAAAAATCGTTCCCGTTACCCGTAACGATGCCCATAAGCTGATTGAAGAGTTTATGATCACCGCCAACAGTGCGGCGGCACGTTTCCTCAACGGCAAAAAAATCCCCAAACTGTTGCGTATCCACGAAGGCCCCAGCGCTGATAAGTTACTCAACCTAAAAACCTTCCTCGGCGAATTGGGGCTGAAATTCGGCGGCGGCGCACAACCGACCCCGCTGGACTATATGCACTTGGTCGAAGCCGTCCGCCACCGCCCCGACGCGCACCTGATCCAGACCGTATTGTTGCGCTCCATGTCGCAAGCGGTCTACAGTCCCGAACTGAAAGGCCATTTCGGCTTGGCACTTGAGGCTTACGCACATTTTACCTCGCCTATCCGCCGCTATCCCGACTTATTGGTACACCGGGCTATCCGCCATTGCCTACAAGGCAAAAACGTCGCCAGCTTCTTCTATGGCGTGCCTGACATGGTGTTATTAGGCGAGCATTGCTCCGCTAACGAACGCCGCGCCGACGATGCCACCCGCGACGTGGTCAGTTGGCTCAAGTGCGAATTTATGATGGACAAAATCGGCGAAGAATTCAGCGGCATCATCTCCGCCGTCACTTCGTTCGGGTTTTTTGTCGAACTGGCGGACATTTATGTCGAAGGTTTGGTGCATATCAGCAACCTAGGCCAAGATTATTTCCACTTCGACCCGACCAGCCACCAATTAAAAGGCGAACGCACCAACACTAACTTCCGTTTGGGCGACAGCGTAAAAATCCGCGTGGTGCGGGTTGATTTGGACGAAAAGAAAATGGATTTTGAGCTGGTGCAAAAGCAAGCTTCGGTTAAGAAAGCCGATGGCGGCGCACCGACAGGCAAACCGAAGAGAAAGCGTAAGAAGAAGCCTAAAAGCGTTTAAGGTTACACTTAACTTTAGAGACAGAGATGAAGCTTGAAGTCAGCGTCAAAAACTTGGGGCAAATTAAAGAAGCTAATTTTCATATCCGCCCGATCACCGTTATCACGGGGCCGAACGGTACGGGCAAGAGCTTTTTTACCAAGTCTTTGTATTCGATTTTGAATGTGGTGAATAGAAATGTTTACCATGAAAATATAATTGACACAATTCAGGATATTAGATTTCAATTTGATGTGCTCGTAGATAATGCAGATGCTAATGTAGCCATCGCAAATAAAATAAAGTCAGAGCTGTTGCAATTACAAACTGAATTTGAAAAGGCTAGTCGCTGGAAAATCAATGATTATTTTTCTTTTGCCGTATCAAAGACTAAAAGTGTTGATGCAATTGATGAAAGCTATCGTTCGACGTTTTTATTAGAGCCAAAAGAGGGTATTTCGTTAGGGATTAGTGCAAGAATAAAAGATTTATTGATTACATTAGTGAATTGTCGAACTGTCTACATTGATTTTCTTAATGTTCATGTAAAAGACGAGTTATTAGAAAGTTTTCAAGTAGCCGCTTTAAGTGAATTGACTCGTTTTGGGGAAAAACAAATTGAAGTTAGGATAGATGATTTTTTTGCTATGGAAATAAGCGAAGAGCGATTGTTAATCGATATTGGAACTAGCCTTATTGACGATTTTGTAATGTTATCTAGCGTCGTTTTTTTCGAATCGCCCGCATATTGGAAAGTCAGGGACGCGCTAAAATCAGCGAAAAACAATCCAAACCGCCCACCATTAATGGGCAGAAAAAATGATGACATCTTAACGGGTGTCCCGAAATATTTTTATGATTTAGACATTGCCTTAAATACAAGAACCAAAACCGAAGGGACTTTTAAATCCGCTACCGATTTGTTAACCCACACCTTGGGCGGCGAATTTATTTTTAAGGGCGATGAGTTAAGCTTTAAGGACAAAAACGGGCGGGAAATCTCTAAAAACCTCATGTCGTTCGGCATGACCAACTTGGGCATGATCCAAGCCCTGCTAAAATACAACATCATCACCGCAGGCTCCTTCATCTTCATTGACGAACCGGAAACCAATTTGCACCCCGATTGGCAAGTCAAGCTGGTGGATGTGTTGTTGTTATTGGCGCAAGGCGGCGTTAATATCGTCATCACCACGCACAGCTCTGACCTTGTTAAGGCACTGGAAGTTAAGATAAAAAAGCTGGAAATTGACGTAATGGAAGACTTTCTTTCGGTGCATTTTCTTGGCACCGACGGCAAATTGCTTGAATTTGAATCAAAAGACTCTTTACAGCAAATCATAGAAGCCCGCGAATTATTGAGCTTGGCCTATCAGCAGCTATATTTTAGCGACCTATAAGCCTCATGTTCGACAAGTACCCTTATCTGCAAACCATTTGCCATGCCGCTGATGAGGGAGGCGAGACCGAAAGCTCCGACTTAAAAGCGTTTAAAATTGATGATAAAGATGGCCTTTCCAAGGCTCTTGGCTTTCATGACGGAATGTTCAAAAAAGTCGATTATTTTCTGGAAAACCAATGTATCGTCCAACTTATTGAGTTAAGTGATCTGGAAGAAACCGCCCAATACTACAAAATCTTTATAAAGGATAGCTACGCGGCTCTTAAACAAAACGCCCCAGAGCGCGTAATCAGCGACGAGGAAGAAAAAGCTATACAGAAGGAAGCCGTCGCAGTTGTTTGGGCAATACAGAAAGATGAACTTTTCAAAAAATGGAGCGGCTCAATTGCTGTTATCGAGCGGCTGTACCGCAAAACTCAAGAATTGGGTGATGCTGATCCGAGCTATAGGTTGCTAGTAGTTTGCAAAAACCATACTGATGTAAAAATACTGGATCCACTAAGGCGGCAACTGTCCGGCATGATGGGCAATGTCAAAGTTTGCGATACCCAAACCCTGAAAGACTGCTTGATTAAGCTAGAATAATACACCGTTTAGCTATATTAATAAGCTATACATAAAGTTGGTAAAACCTACCCTACTTAGCTTTCCAAACAAGACAATCCAACACTAAAGTGCAATACTAGGTATCAATCGTTTAGAATAGCATTCTCCCTGATGTTTTAACCAACAATCCCAAATCTCTCAGAGGTGGTTTATGTTCGATAAAACTTTGTCCATCATCATGGCTGGCGGCATCGGCACAAGGCTGCATCCGCTGACCGCCGACCGTGCCAAGCCGGCCGTGCCGTTTGGCGGCAAGTACCGGATCATTGACTTCACCCTGACGAATTGCCTGCACTCCAAACTGCGGCGCGTATTGGTGCTGACCCAATACAAATCCCAATCGCTGCAAAAGCATTTGTTAGATGGCTGGGCGATTTTCAGCTCGGAAATTTCCGAATACATCATGCTGGTACCGCCTCAGATGCGTACCGGAGAATCCTGGTATGTCGGCACGGCGGATGCCATCTTCCAGAACATGTACCTTATCGAACGCAGCGACCCCCATTATGTGCTGATTTTGTCGGGCGACCACATTTATCGGATGGATTATGCGGCCATGCTGCAATTTCACCATAACCAGCAGGCAGAACTGACCGTGGCCTGTATGCAAGTGCCGCTAGCCAGTGCCAGTGCCTTTGGGGTGATGTCGGTGGATCATGACCAACGCATTAGCGAGTTTAACGAAAAGCCCCAGCAACCGCAACCCATGCCCGGCAATCCGCACAGCGCCTTGGTGTCAATGGGCATCTACGTTTTCAATAGGGAGTTGCTTTGCCATGCCTTGCAGGCCGACCACGAACTTGTTTCATCCAGCCATGATTTCGGCAAAGACATTATTCCAAAACTGATTCAAACCCATAAGGTCTGCGCTTATCGGTTCGGCGGGGAAGCCGGTCGGGTTACGCCCGACCAGTATTGGCGTGATGTCGGCACCATTGACTCCTATTACGCGGCGAATATGGATCTGCTGGACCCGGTACCGCCGATGAACTTGTATCAACCGGACTGGCCGATCCGCACTTACCACGAACAAAACCCGCCCGCAAGAATGGTCAGGGGGACTTCCGGCCACGAAGGCCAACTGGTTAACTCCCTGATTAGCAGCGGCAGCGTTATCTGTGGCGGTAACGTCCGGCATTCGATTTTGTTTCCGCAAGTCCACGTTGACGAACATGCCGTGGTGGAAGACTCCATCTTATTTTCGGGTGTGTCGGTAGGCGCGGGGGTGCAGTTAAGGCGCTGTATTGTCGATAAGAACGTGCATATTCCGCCTGGCGAGCAGATTGGCTTTGATGCCGCCGCCGATGCCGCCCGCTTCACCCGTTCGGAATCCGGCATCACTGTCATTCCGAAGGGCTACCGCTTTATACCGTAAATCCCGCCCTCACCCAGCGCGGCGTTGGCGGCGACCCAGCCTTAAGCCGCCCTTTGTCATCGCCTATCATCCGCCGTCATTAACCGTGCCGCCAGCGCGTGGTCTGAAAACGTCTCCAAAGCCTTGCCGACCATTTGGCAATGTCCGCCTTGCGCTTCATAGCTTCGGCTAAATTCATCAATAAATTCCATAACGGTATGGTCTATCAGGTAGCCGTCGGTAAAGTCAAAAATAATCGTCTTACCGCTTTCCAATTCTGTGAGGGCTTTTTTTAAGGGTAAGAAGTTTGAAAATAAGGCCGAACCTAACAGCTTGACGACCAAAGCAGGGCCATCTTGGCGAATCGTAAAATGGATCTTAAACAAATTGTTAAACCAAACGCCGCGTAGCCGATTAATCGCCAGCTTCGCCAGAATACCCAAGGCGACCCCCGCCAATAAATCGACTGCCAGCACACCGATAATAGTGATAATAAACAGGAAAAACTGTTCTTTACCGATATTCAAAACTTTAAAGAAGGTTTTGGGCGACGCCAACCGATAACCGGCATAGACCAATAATACGGCTAATGCAGCAAGCGGGATACTATTGATGAAGCTGGGGAAAAGCAGCACAAATAACAGCAATAACAGGCCATGAAAGCCATTAGACCAAGCGGTTTTCGCCCCGCTATTGATATTTTCCGAACTACGGACAATCTCAGCAATCATCGGTAAGCCGCCTATTAATCCGGCCACGATATTACCGATGCCGACCGCCGTTAAATCCCGGTTGAAATCAGAAGAACGCTGATAAGGGTCAAGTTTATCGACCGCCGCCGCACTGAGCAAGGTTTCAAGGCTACCAACCAAACTGATGCTGAGCACCGCCTCCCAAAAAGCGATACTGAACAGCTTGGAAAAATCGGGAAAATAAAAATCGGCGGCAAAATTATCGGCAATCGTCACCAAAAACGGCCCACCACTAACCGCCGTCTTTTGCGCCAAGCCAAAATGCCAAGCAAAAATCATCCCCACCAAGACCACCAGCACCGCCGCCGGAATCCGGCTGCCAATTAATGGCCAAATAGCCAATACCAACAAGCCTAAGATGCTGATAAGGACAATCTCTGGTTTTAAATTCAATAGACTATGCGGAATTTGCAAGATAACCGAAACTAAACTGCCGGACTCTGGGGTAACGCCCAGCAAAACGTGGCTTTGGGTAGCAATAACAATAATCCCAATCGCCGCTAACATGCCATGCACTACCGATGCCGGAAAAAAGGCGCTGAACCGCCCCATTTTCAGCACCCCCATCATGACTTGAAGGCAACTGGCCACCACAATGGCCGCTAAGGTATAACGGTATCCCGCCATAGCGTCGCCTTCACCTAACGCCTGTACCGCCGCCAATATCACGACAATTAACCCTGCCGCCGGGCCGTTAATGGTCAGAAAAGAACCGTTAATGCGCGATACCAGCAACCCGCCGACAATAGCGGAAATAATTCCTGCCGACGGCGGAAAACCGGAGGCTATCGACACCCCCAAGCATAGCGGCAAAGCAATAAGAAAGACCAAAAATCCGGCGGACAAATCACTACGCCAGTTTTCTTTTAAACCGGCCAAGCCGATTTTAGGTAGCGTTGGCACGGAAGGTTTATTCATACAATTCCTAATTGATTAAAACAGGGCAAGAAAGGAACTCGACTTGGCGAATGCAGGCAAAAAACCATAATTAAGGAACCTAGGGTAGATGCCCACGCTCCAAAACCCAAGCGATCGGCTTTAGATTTAATATCGTCGCGGCAATGAAAAGACGCGGCTACCCGCGTCTTAGAATGTTGGCTTAACAACAAGCCTAACTTAAAAACACGCCTTCATCGCCACGCCAATATCGGTAGGCGAGCTGACCACTTCAATCCCCGCCGCCTTCAACGCGGCAATCTTACCCGCCGCTGTGCCTTTGCCGCCAGTGACTATCGCCCCGGCGTGACCCATACGCTTACCCGCCGGGGCGGTTTGTCCGGCGATATACGCCACCACAGGCTTGGTGACGTGGGCTTTGATATAGTCGGCGGCATCTTCCTCTTCGCCGCCGCCGATTTCGCCGACCATGACAATGCCTTTAGTCTGCTCATCAGCCTGAAAGCGGCTGAGGACATCGACGAAGTTCATGCCATGCACGGGGTCGCCGCCGATACCGACGCAAGTGCTTTGGCCTAGGCCTTGAGCGGTGGTCTGATGGACGGATTCATACGTTAAGGTGCCGGAGCGCGAGACGATGCCGATAGAACCCGGTAAGTGGATTTTCGCAGGCATGATGCCGATTTTGCACTGCCCTGGGGTGATGATGCCGGGGCAGTTGGGGCCGATCAGTAACGCGCCAGTACCCGCCATAGCGGCTTTAACGCGCAGCATCTGCAAAATGGGGATGCCTTCGGTAATACAGACAATCAATTGGATACCTGCGTCTACGGCCTCTAAAATCGCGTCTGCGGCGTAAAACGGCGGCACATAGATGACGCTGGCGGTCGCGCCAGTCGCGTCCACAGCGGCTTGTACGGTGTTAAAAACGGGCAAACCCAAATGAGTCTCGCCGCCGCGCTCAGGGGTTACGCCGCCGACCAGTTGCGTACCGTAATCCAAGGCTTGTTGGGAATGGAAAGTGCCTTGTTTGCCGGTAAAGCCTTGGCACAGGACTTTAGTGTCTTTATCGATTAAAATGCTCATGCGGCCTCCGCCAGTTTTACCACTTGTTCCGCCGCGTGCGCCAAGTCCTCGGCGGCATATAAATTCAGTCCGGTATTGCTTAACAACGCCCGCCCCTCTTCGACATTCGTGCCCTCCAAGCGCACCACGACAGGAACACTGACATGGATTTGTTTGATCGCTTCCAGGATGCCTTCGGCAATGACATCGCATTTGACGATACCGCCAAAAATATTGACCAACACCGCTTTAACAGTGCCATCTGACAGGATCAACTTAAAGGCTTCGCAGACCTTGGCGACCGTGGTACCGCCGCCGACATCCAAAAAGTTGGCGGGTAAGCCGCCTTTCAGCTTGACCAAGTCCATCGTCGCCATCGCCAAACCCGCGCCATTGACCATACAGCCGATATTGCCGTCTAAGGTAATATAGTTCAGGCCGAATTGTTGGGCTTCATTTTCTTTGTCGTCTTCTTGCGCCGGGTCTTTCATCGCCAAAATGTCGGGGTGCAGGGCAACGGCGTTGTCGTCAAAATTGATTTTGGCATCCAAGGCCAACAGCTCGCCAGTATCGGTTTCAATCAGTGGGTTAATTTCGATTTGGCTGGCATCTTTGGCTAAAAACAAATCATACAGGCCCTGCATAATCGCCGCCAAGGCTTTTTGCTGCCCGCCTTGCAAACCTAAGGCATAGCCGACTTTCCGGCATTGGTAGCCTTGCAAGCCGGCGGCGGGGTGGACGGGTACGGTCAGAATCAATTCTGGGGTATCATGGGCGACGGTTTCTATATCCATGCCACCTGCCGCCGACGCGATAAAAATCAACCGTTCGCTGGCACGGTCTAACACCAAGCTTAAATAAAGCTCGCGTTTGATCGGGTAGGTTTTTTCCACCAGCACTGCGCCGATGGGCAAGCCTGCGGCATCGGTTTGCTGGGTGACTAGGCGGCGGCCCAGCAAGTCACGGCTGTATTGCCCGACCGCCGCGACGCTGTTGGCCAGTTTGACACCGCCGACCTTACCGCGTCCGCCCGCATGGACTTGCGCCTTCACCACCCAAGTGCCGCCGCCCAATTGTTGCGCCACCGCTTCGGCCTGTTCCGGGGTACTGGCCGACTGGCCTTCGGGGATCGGGATATGGTAATGCTGAAACAACTGCTTGGCCTGATATTCATGGATATTCATACGTGCTCCTGACGGTTTTGGCGAAAAACGATTGGGTAATCGGCGCTATTATTATTTAGAATGGGCTTAAACAGCCTTAACCCCCTGACCGGGGCTTTAGCTGCTATGCTATAAGCTGGTGGCTATTCTAGCCAAGTCTCTATAAAACGCTATCCTTATCATAAGCAAATGGCTATAAAACCCTCTGAACGGCTATACCCCTGCCCTTTTTCCAAAGGCTATGGCATTCCGGCGCAGCAAGCCTGGGCCTTGTTAAAAGTATTCTTGATCTATCGGCTGATCTTGGCGAGCTTATTTCTCGCGCTGTTATACCAAGATGCCGATACCAGCCTACTGACCCCTTACTACCGTGACTTATATGTATACAGCAGCCAATGCTATTGGTTACTGACTTTCACGTCATTGATTTGTGTGTTCTGGCGGCTGACCCAATACACATCGCAAGCGCAATTGCTGATTTTTACCGATATTATCCTGCTCACCTTGCTGATGCACGCCTGTGGCGGCATTAAAAGCGGCTTAGGCATTTTGATCGCCATTTCCATTGCCTCAGGCGGTCTGTTAATCGGCGGCATTTGTGCCGTGCTATTTGCGGCCATGGCGAGCTTAGCGGTACTCGCTGAGCGGATTTTTACCGACCAACACCAGATCATCGACCCCAGTTCTTACACTTATACCGGCATATTGGGGGCGGCATTTTTTACTATTGCCTTATTAGCCTATATTCTTGCCAAGCGTAGTGAAGACAGCTTGCAACTGGCCGAGCAGCAGCAGGCGACCATTCTTAAGCTAGAAGACTTAAACCAGTATATTATCCAAAACTTACAATCGGGAATCATCATTGCCGACCGACGCCAGTATATCCATTCGATTAATGAGGCGGCCTTAAGGTTAACCAAACAAACCAAGCCGCCTAAGCACCTAAGCGACGTTTCCCCACATCTGGCGCGGGCGTTCCGGCACTGGCTGACCGACTCGGAAGCCAATGTCGCCGCCATCGCCATCCCCGACCAAGCCGACATCAGTAGCCGTTTTATGCTGCTGTCCGCACATTATGATAATTTTTATATGGTCATGCTAGAGGATAGTGCCCTGCATAACCAACGGGTCCAGCAAGGCAAGCTGGCTTCTTTAGGCCGCCTCACCGCCAGCATTGCCCATGAAATCCGCAATCCGCTCGGTGCCATCAGCCATGCCGGGCAATTGTTGGCGGAATCCGAGCAGTTGCCCGCTGCGGACCGTCGCCTGACCGACATTATCGTGACCCAATGCGGGCGGGTCAATGTCATTATTGAGGATATTCTGCGTTTGTCCAAACGCCATGATTCCAACCGCGAACGCATTGAATTGACCGCTTGGCTTGATCAGTATCTGCAAAATTTCACGCTCTTACATCAGGTGTGTACCGAAAATTTCCGTATCACCCATAACCAAACTCCCTTGTATGGGTTTATCGACCCCAACCATCTAAGGCAAATCATGAATAATTTATGTGAGAACGCCTTAAAGTACGGAAAACCGGAACTGGGCCACATTTTTGTCCAAAGCTTTCTCGACGAAGACTTACCTTGCATCGAAGTCATTGATAACGGCAAAGGCATTGATCAACAAAGCCTTAACCATCTTTTCGAACCTTTTTTCACGACATCGGCCAGCGGCACAGGTCTGGGTTTATACATTTCCAAAGAACTGGCGGAACTCAATCAGGCAAAATTAAGCTATCATTTAACAGATGATAATCGGAGTTGCTTTCGGCTCTGTGTACTCAATGCGGACAAAAACCTGATTGAAATATGACCAAACCACTGGCACTAATCGTAGATGATGAACCGGATATTCGGGAACTGCTCGAAATCACCCTCAACCGGATGGGCATTAACTGCCAATGCGCAGGCACACTCGCCCAAGCCGCAGCCCTACTTAGGCAATATGCGTTTGATGTTTGCCTGACCGACATGCACTTGCCGGACGGCGACGGACTGGACTTGATCGACCAGATCCAGACCTTACCCAGCCCTTTACCAATTGCGGTGATTACCGCGCACGGCAATATGGACACGGCAATTTTGGCGATGAAAAAAGGCGCTTTTGATTTTGTCTCCAAGCCGGTCGATTTGGCGGCCTTACGGCAACTCATCAAAAGCGCCCTGAAAGAATCGGGCGATGCCAGCGACAAAAAACCGCAGATGCAACAGGTTTTGCTCGGCGAATCGGCGGTCATGTGCGAGATCCGCGCCAAAATCACTAAACTGGCGCGTAGCCAAGCCCCGGTCTATATCAGCGGTGAATCCGGTTCGGGCAAAGAATTGGTCGCCCGACTGATCCATGAACAAAGCTCACGTCACGACCGGCCATTTATTGCCATTAATTGCGGAGCCATCCCTCATGAACTGATCGAAAGCGAATTTTTCGGTCATAAAAAAGGCAGTTTCACGGGAGCCGTCAGTGATAAGAAGGGGCTGTTCCAAGCGGCGGAAGGCGGCACCTTATTTTTGGATGAAGTCGCCGATTTACCTTTGTCCTTGCAAGTGAAGTTGCTACGGGCTATCCAAGAGAAAAAGATCCGCCCGGTCGGCGAATACCAAGAAATTCCCGTCGATATCCGCCTGTTAAGCGCCACCCACCGCAATTTGGCGCAAATGGTGCAAGAGGGTAGCTTCCGGCAAGATTTGTATTACCGCATCAATGTCATTGACCTGCATATCCCGCCGTTACGCGAACGCATCAGCGACATCACCTTGCTCATCGCCCATATTTTAGCAAAATTGACAGGCGGCAATAATCCTAGCTTATCGTTCGCTGCCCTAGCGGCTTTGCAGCAATATGCGTTTCCGGGCAATGTCCGCGAACTGGAAAATATTTTGGAACGCTCACTGGCTTTATTCAATGGTAAAGAGATTGAAGTTGACGACCTTAATTTGCCTGTCAGTAGCCCGAACACCAACAACCCCGCCGATTATGATCCGTCTCAGGGGTCGCTGGAAGATTATTTGGAAGACATTGAGCGCAAAGCCATCGCCACCGCACTGGAAGAAAATAAATGGAACAAAACCGCCGCCGCCAAGCAGTTAGGGCTGTCTTTCCGCTCCTTCCGCTACCGTCTTAAAAAGCTGAACATGGATAACTAACCCCCTGTCAGGCGGGGCTAACGGATAGACGGGCAAAAGACCATGGCAGGCAATCCGGCCTGCCCGGCCAAATTGCAAAAACACCTAACCATCCCAAATGTGGGTTAATGGGCTAGGCATTTGCGTCATAAGCTTGGTTTAGGCAATAGCCAGCCATCTTATGGTAACGCGCAAAGGCCGTCACCATGTCTTCGGTTATGATCAGATGGAAAAGGGCGGCAAAACCTTTGGTCGTGGGCTCAAAAGAGCTGCCGCACTCCACCATGCCATCGGCATCCACGAAAGGGATAAGGCTTAATGGCTTGACCTCATAAGGGGCAAAGGCTTGCTCAATCTGCCGGACTCGGCCATCGGGATGTTTCGGCAAAAACTGCTGCCGATACTCAGGACGCTGAGCCACTATTTCCCGCGCCCACTGGTCCCAAAAAATAACGCACAGAGACCCGCCAGAGGACAAGCGTTGAAGGTTAGCCTTTTCTTCAGCGATTTTAGCGTGAATCTGCACCTGATCCTCGTCCTGGAAATGTAAGCCGGAAAGATAAACCACAACATCATAAGAATCCTCTACCGTTTTACAGGTTTTTACCTCATTGACCGCCCATTGGGCGGGTAGCTTAAAATAATCGGTGCGCACTGCTTTTAACAAAGTTTTAAAGGCTATCGAAGCACCGGTAATATTTACCTTATAGCGCTCAGCTCCGCTTGGGAACAACAGATGGCCCCAACTTGCAAAATCGGCGTAGACGGATTGGTAAGCCGCCACAGCCCGCTGCCCTGCCAGCAAACGGTAAATAAAAGCATAGCCTTTGCTGGTGCAATGGCCGTTACCGTCAAGAAAATAACTGTCTATCGGCAATGCGGTTAAGCCTGTGGTATCGATGGCAGTGCTACCGAACGGAGCGATCAGCTCGGCCAAATTCCAAACCGGATGGCGATAATTGCCCCGCCCGCCATAGCGCCCAGTTTCTAGGTTATAGTATTCACGGAATGTCGATGACCAAAACAAGATACGCAATTTTGACCCTAATCGGGCGGACAATTGCTGTAAATAAGACAGCGTGAGACCCAACATGATTTTGTCGTTTGCGTCGCTGATCAAGTCTTTATCAATATAAAGGAAGCTTCCCGATGTCGCTCCGGTGCGGATAAATTCCCCGTCCGTTAAGATTTTATTGCCAAACCTTAAATCACCTAAAAATACAAAGACTTCATCAACCTGATCTTCAATAGCGGCAAGTTTGGCTTGGATATAATCCGCCCAAATCGGCATCGCACTACGGCCTATAAAGACGATGGCGGGCAATGGCTGCGGTATCTGCCGCCTTTCGATAGCCAACTCCCACCAAGTGACATGGGATGAACCAACGACGGCTATTTTTTTAGCGGCTTGCATAGGGGCGTTTACCGGATTGGCTAAGGTAGGATATTCACCGCTGCAAATTGGCTAGCCTTGACGAAAGCTTCTGGGGAACGGGTTGTGACTATAGGGGTGATGATACCAACAGTAGCATTTAATTCAATTGCAGACATATTCATAGGTTTCCTCCAACTCACTTTGTTTTATTGCCCAATACACATCAACGCAATAAAAATGCCACAATATAGTCCATGAAAAATCAATGCCTTGGTTTTTTAACAGGCTAAATCATGTTGGCTTATAAACAGAAATCGTTGCTTTGCTGTTGATTTTTCAGCACCTGCTAAAGCGTGTACAGACAAGGACTGTTGGCGGGGTGGTGGTTAGAAAAACAGGGGAGGAATACCACATGGTAAAAGCGGGCCAAGGATCATCACCCGTTGTTGGGAAAAACCCAATGCAGATAGGGCGGGCAGGTGCCTCTGCCCGGCATTTTGGCACAACCGCCAGATTTCAATATCTCCGCCTTAAGCACAGGCAGATACAGCAAACTCAGCGGTTTGTAGATAAGCTATCCCCTACCCATTACCGAGCCCACACTTATCGCTTTAGGCCTGATATTTAGCCATTGCCGCCAATTCCAGTAACGCGGTTTTTATGGCCGCCTCCGCCGCCGTATCCAGCTCGTTGTTCTTATATATCTTAGTTAATAGGCCTTCGGCCACCAAGGCCTCTTTAATCCAACGCTTGGTGAAGCGGTAATTGTTGGTCACGGTCGCCACCTCCCCTGTCTTCGGATTGCGGACACTGCCTTTGGCTGCTACGGTATGCGCCGCAGTGGGGACAGGCTCGGCAGCTACACGCTTAGCGGCAACTGGAGGGGCTTTGGCGATAGTGACGGCAGGTTCTGCGGCGGAGGGGTTAACGGCAACAGCGGCCGCAGGCTCGGCGGACACTGGTGCGTCGGCGGGTTGAGCAGAAGCCAGGGCACTAGTAGCCTTGGCAGCGGGAGCGGCTTTAGCGACTGGCGGCTCGGCAGGGCTGGCGGGGGGCGGTACGGGTGACGGCGCTGCCGTCTTTTGTCCGTCAGCGATGCTATAGATGACGTAGGCCACAAAAATAGTGGTGAATATAAACAGTATTTCAGTCATAACGACTTTCCTCTTCAGTAGTTTTTATTATTATTTTGGCAAATCATAACCTTATCAGTTTTGCCCATCGGCCTAAACGGCCTATCGGCAGTGCAGCCCATCATGCCCTGATGCCAGCTCCACCCCAAATACCGCGCCGCCCCCTCTTATTAGACTGGCTACGGCTATAGCGTCATGACGCTATAGGTCTGAATATACCAGAAGCGGGCGTTCTAGTTAACCATTATAAGCCGTAATCTTACAGAAAATCATCGTTTTGCCGCCATAGCAGCGCGATAGCGGGCAGCCAATATCCGCTTGGACAGATTATAAAAATTCAAATAAGAATCATTTGCATCATTGCAACTATTTACACTATAATCAAACCAGACTTAAATTATGCAAAGGGCCTAACAATGAAATTAAAACAGACACTATTAGTGACCGCATTGGCCGGGCTAAGCACCGCTGCCAACGCCTTGGACAAACCCAAAACGATGGAGCAAATGTGGAAAATCATCGAGGCGCAACAGCAAGAAATTGAGGCGATGAAAGCCAAGATGAACGCCGCCACCCCTGCCAGCCAAGCTGTTCCTGCCAGCAGCCCCGCACCGAGTACCAGTACGGTGCAACAACTGGAACGCAAAACCAATGTGCTGAGTCAAGAAGTGGAAAAATTGCGCACCAACTTAGTGATACCCGATGAAGTCAAATACAAAAGCGCCTATGGCTTAGGCCCTGCGGCTTCTAAGGTTTACCAAGTCGGCAAAGGCTTGTCGATAGGCGGTTATGGCGAAGCCATTTACCAAAATTATGTCAATGACCGTAATCCAGACACCAAAAACAATGCCGATTTGGAACGGATGGTCTTGTATGCGGGTTATAAGTTCACCGACCGCATTTTATTTAACAGCGAAATTGAATTCGAACACGCTTCCAGCGGCGAAGGCTCTGAACTAAAGGGCGAAGTCGGCGTAGAATTTGCCGCCCTCGACTTTTTCATTGATCCGTTGGCGAACGTCCGTGCCGGTTTGGTGCTGATGCCAATGGGCTTTATCAACCAAATCCATGAGCCGCCGTTCTTCTTCGGTAACCACCGCCCCGAAGTCGAGCAACGCATCATCCCCAGCACTTGGCGGGAAATGGGCGTGGGTTTGTTTGGGCAAATCACGCCGAATTTGACCTACACCACTTATCTGGTCAACGGCTTGGATGCCAGCGGCTTTAGCTCGGCCGGGATTGCTGAAGGGCGCGGCGGCGGTAGCCAAGCCAAAGCGGAAGATGTCGGCTATGTCGGGCGCATGGATTATACGCCGGGCTATTTGCCGGGCGTGACCTTGGGCGGCTCGCTGTTTGTCGGTAACTCCGGGCAAAACTTAAGCTATGCCGGACAACGCGCCGATGTCTTCACCCAACTCTATGAAGGCCATGTCCAATGGAAATACCGGGGCTTAGAATTCCGTACCCTTGGCTCATGGGGACACATCGGCAATGCCGATTTACTAAGCAAAGCCGCCGGGCAAACTATCGGTTCAGAAAATTACGGCTGGTACACTGAGCTAGGTTATGACATTTTGCCGTTGTTCAGGGCGGATACCCTCCAGTATCTCGCGCCGTTTTTCAGGTATGAGCGTTTGGACACCATCGCCAGCGCCCCCACCGGCTATGCCGACGATCCTAGCCAAGACCTGCGCATTTACCAGTTCGGCCTGCAATATAAGCCTATCCCGAATGTCGTTATCAAAGCCGATTACCGTAATTTCCACGCCAAACAAGGTTTGGCACCGGATGACTTTAACTTAGGCTTTGGCTTTATCTTTTAATCGCCTGACGTAGACGCAAATGGGAACCGGAGGAATAGGCGCGGATAACTGCACAGAACGGCCTTGTGTTTGTTAGAATAGCTGACCTATTCCTCTTTATTGGCGGGAAGACCCCATGACTGACGATGAATTAAAACAACTGGTTGCCAGCTTGGCTATCGCCCAGCGGGAAACCGCCAAACAATTCCAGGAAACGGACAGACGCTTCCAAGAAACCGACCAGCAGCTCAAAGAACTGGGGCGGCAAGCGGATAAGCGGACCAAAGAAACCGATAAGCAGCTCAAAGAACTGGGCAAGCAAATCGGCGGCTTGGGCAAAAAATTCGGCAGTTTCACCGAAGGCCTAGCTTTGCCGTCAATGACCAAAATCCTCAGGCAACGCTTTAACATGGAGGTGGTCAGCCCCAGTGTGCGGGTCAGCAAGAACGGTGTGGAACTGGAGATCGACGTGTTGGCCTACGCCAACAGCCAGATTAACGCCGCCTACGTCGTCGAGGTCAAAAGCCATTTGCGCGAAGAGGCCATTAGCCAATTGCAGAACACCTTAAGCAAATTTAAAAGCCTGTTCCCGGAGCATAAGGACAAAACAGTATATGGTATTATCGCCGCCGTCGATATGACCGAAGCCCTTAAGCAGCGCGTCCTCAACGCCGGATTTTACGTCGCCCGCATCCATGACGACACGTTCAGCCTGGAAACCCCCGCCGACTTTACCGCCACACCTTTTTAAGCCAGCCACTATGAAACGCCTTATCCTTAGTTTAGCCTTATTGCTTACCCTATCTGCCTTACCCAGCTTTGCAACCATTTTCTACAGCAAAAATGAAGCAATGGAACTGGTCTTTGGCAAAAACGCCACGGTCGAAAACTTAGCGTTGTTTCCTGATGACAAAGAGACTGCCGCTATCCAAGCCCTCACCAAAGCCCCGTTGGAATCCGGCATGTTCACTTTTTATGTCGGCAAAGATAAGGACACGATAATCGCCTACGCCGCCATTGAAACCAGTAATGTCCGCACCAAACCGGAAACCCTGATGATCGTCCTGACCCCGCAAGGCGAATTAAGCAATGTCTACACCCTGGCTTTCCATGAACCGCCCGAATACCTGCCGTCCGCGCACTGGTACGAGAAACTGTATAAACGCCCCTTGGCAGACATGGAATTAAGCAAAGGCGTAGACGGCATTTCCGGCGCGACCCTCAGTACCCGCTCGGCCTTGACCAGCATCCGTAAGGTGATGGCCTTCCACCAGATCATGATCCAACATAAAGGCCTCTGATGCGCTACTTTGTCACTGGCGAACAACAGCGTAAAGCCTTGCTGAATGCCCTAGTCCTGATGTTTTTAGGCTATATTGTCCTGCTCTGGCTCAGCAACGGCCTGATGTACTTCCACCGTATGGACTTAACCCCCGGCTCGGTGGTCGGCTATTATCTCGGTTCGGAAGAACAGTTCACCCAACCGCGCAGCTACCAAGGCATGTTGGAAGTCTCGCATTTCCACCTGTTTTCTATGGGGATGCTGGTGCTGACCTTGACCCATCTGATGCTTATGACCGAGTTCTCGGTGCGCCTGAAAATCTGGCTCAGCAGCCTGACTTATCTCTCCGCCGTCGCCGACGAAGCGGGCGGTTGGCTGGTGCGCTTCGTCCATCCCCTGTTCGCCTATTTTAAAATTGCGGCGTTTGTGTTGCTGGAATTGTCTTTAGCGACCTTATTAGTCGTAGTGATCGTCTCGCTGATACGCGCCAGACGGCGCATACGGCCAGTGGACGACGTTAGCTGATAAAGCCTAGGAGCGCGGGCATCTTGCCCGCAAAGGCTGCGGGCAAGATGCCCGCGCTCCCAAAAATGGGCTTGGCCGTTTTTCATGCCCAGCCCTTAGACAATCTCAAACGCAAAGACTAAGGTGATCAGTGTCATTGACACCAGCCCCAACAAGAACAGGATTTCCGCCCAGCGTTCCAAATTAGCCTCCATCCGCACGGTGCGGATCGAAGAAAAAGACAGCAAGGCACTCACCATAAACACTAAGCTATCGACAGCTAAAAACTTATCAATCAGATAACATTCCAAACCCGACTCCATACTGCCCTTAACGATACTGATAACCATGATACAAACTCCGACCATGGTCGCGGAATTGGGTAAGATGTGGTGGGAGAGGTCATTGTTGATAGGTTTCATGGCATTAACGGAAAAGAGGCAAGGACAGATGTCTGGCTGTTGTACATCCAGCCTTAGCGCATTGACCGATTATTGCAGCGGCTGTTCACTTTAAGCGGCGTTTTTCTTCGCCCTATCCGGCACAAGGCAAAAACGCCCCCTGCCATTATCAACCAGAAAGCCATCGTGACATGCCGGTTAACGGGTATAATCAGCAACAGTCAAACAGCCCATACACCGCCCTTAGCCGTCGCCTTGCCGATGCCTGCCCTTCCCCCTTATCTTGGTGTTATCCCTAATGGACAGATTCTTAGCGAAAGCCCCCCTACAAGCTTTTATGCCCCTGCTGCTGCTAATTGGCCTGATCCTACTGGCAGCTTGGGTATTAAGCGGTTTTTTCACCAGCATCATTTGGGCAGTGATTATCGCTTATATCACTTGGCCGCTCTATCGGCGGCTCCGGCAGAGGCTTAACGATAACGCCGACCTGAGTGCGGGACTGATGACCGCCGCCATCACTGGCCTTATCGCCCTGATTATCTTCTGGCTGGTGGCGATGCTGCACAATGAGGTCACTATGGCCTACCAGAGCCTCGCCGCCAATTTCAGCCAACAACCCTACCAACTGCCGCCCGCTATCAGGCACAACCCATGGTTAGGGGATTATTTACAGCCCTGGATGGACCGGCTTAACCGCGACCGTAGCGGTACGGTCGTGCAAGTGCTGAACGCGGCGCGGCAAGGCTTGGGGCAACTGGCGCAATGGCTGGGCGGAGTCGGGGAATCGTTGCTAAACTTAGGCCTAGTCTTAGTCACGGTCTTCTTTTGCTTCCGTGATGGCAATACCGTACTCCAACAAGTACGGCTCGGCCTGAAAGGCTTTCTGGGCGCTTCCCAAGCCTTGTATTGGCAAACCGCTGGCGACACCACCCGCGCGGTGGTCTACGGACTGGTGCTGGCGGCCCTAGGCCAAGGGCTTACCGCCGGGATCGGTTATGCCGTGGCGGGTGTTGAAGCCCCGGTATTGTTAGGCGTGGTGACGGCCATACTGGCGATGGTGCCGATGGGGGCGATGCTGGTCTGGGGGGCGATAGACCTGTCCCTGTTTCTCAGTGACCAATGGCTGGCCGGACTGGGCTTATTGCTGTGGGGGACGCTGGTCGTGAGCACCATTGATAACGTCATCCGCCCCTTGGTGATTAGCGGGGCAGGCAAAGTGCCATTTTTAGTGGTGATGTTTGGCGTATTTGGCGGCCTCAGCAGCTTCGGACTGGTCGGGCTGTTCTTAGGGCCAGTGGTGCTGTCGGTCTTATTGGCGGTCTGGCAAGCCTGGCTGGCGACCCAAACGGACACGGCAACTGCCCCGCCCGAAGCCAACGAACCGCCCAACACCGCTTGGCACCACTTGTCAGCCGAGGCGGTGCTGAAAGCGCAAGCAACCGACGCGCTCACTGGCTTAAGCACTCCCCAAGCCGAACAACGCCGGCATCAGCACGGTGCGAATCAATTAGCGGCCAAGCCGCCCCGCCCCGCTTGGCGCTTACTGTTGGCGCAATTTAAAAGCATCCTGATTTTGGTGCTGATAACAGCGGCGGTGCTGGCGGCCTTGATTGGCGATCTTATGGATGGCGCGGTCATTATGGGCGTGGTGATGATAAATGCCTTGCTGGGGTTTTATCAGGAATTCCAAGCCGAACAAGCCTTGGCGGCGTTAAAAAAAATGCTGACTTTACACGCTACCGTGCGCCGCGACGGCAACGTCGCGGAACTGCCCGCCGAACAACTGGTGCCGGGCGATATTGTCCTGCTGGAAGCGGGCAACAAAATCCCTGCCGATGGCCGCATCCTGCTGGCTTATAGCTTGGAAGCCGACGAATCGTCACTGACCGGCGAATCGCTGCCCGCTGCCAAACAAACCCAAGCCCTCAGCGACGCCGCCGCACCGCTCGCGGAACGCAGCACCATGCTGTATATGAACAACACCATTACGCGTGGCCGTGCCGAAATGGTCGTGACCGCTACGGGCATGGCGACCGAAATCGGTCAACTGGCGGAGCTATTAACGCGCACCGACGAGGCAGAAACACCTTTACAGCGGCAACTGGGCAGTGTCGGCAAACGTTTGGCTTTATTGGCGTTAGCGGTGGTGGCAATAGTCTTCGCGGCGGCGTTATGGCGCGGCGAGCCGCTGGCCGAGGCGGCATTCACCGCCATTGCCCTGGCGGTGGCCGCCATCCCAGAAGGCCTGCCCGCCGTAGTGACCGTCACCTTGGCCTTGGGTATGCACCGCATGGCTCAGCAACATGCCATTGTTAAACGCTTGGCGGCAGTGGAGACCTTAGGCTGCACCACTGTCATCTGCACCGACAAAACTGGTACCTTAACTGTCAACCAACTGACCGCCCGCGCGGTTTATTATCGCGGCCAATCCTACCAGGTCAGCGGCGAAGGCTACCAAGCCGCCGGGGCTATTGTGCCGGACACCGCTAGCCCCGGCACTGCCGACCTCAACGATTTATTGCTGCCCTTGGTGTTATGCAATGACAGCGACTGGCACGGCGCGGAGGTGATCGGCGATCCGTTGGAAGGCGCGTTGCTGGTACTGGCGGCGAAAGGCGGCATGAACAAGCAACAAGCGCTGGCGCAACTGCCGCGCATTGCCGAAATCCCCTTCGATGCCGAGCATAAATTTATGGCGACCTTCCACCGCAGTGCCGACGGCATCCGTGTGTTTGTCAAAGGTGCGCCGGAAGTGCTGCTGGCGCGGTGCACCTTTGTCCAAAACGCCCAAGGCGAGTCAGTCGCCCTACCGCACGAAGCCCTCTTAGCCCACAACGCCGCCTTGGCAAGCACGGGCTTAAGGGTACTGGCGGTAGCGGTCGGGCAGTTGCCCGACGGCCCCTTACCCGACACTATCCCGGCCTTGGCCGACTTGCTGCAAGCGTTGACCTTTACCGCCTTAATCGGCCTGATCGACCCGCCCAGACCGGAAGCCCGCCAAGCCATCGCCTTATGCCAACAGGCGGGCATTGCCGTAAAAATGATTACCGGCGACCAAGTCCTGACCGCGTCGGTGATTGCCCAAGAACTGGGCTTACCGGGAACGGTGCTGGAGGGTACGCAATTGGCCGCGCTGTCAGCGGAAGCCTTAGCGGCGGCAATTGACGGCATCGGCGTGTTTGCGCGGACGACCCCTGCCCAAAAAGTCCAAATCGTCAACGCCCTAAAAAAGGCCGGACACATCGTCGCCATGACCGGTGACGGGGTCAATGACGCGCCCGCCTTAAAAAGCGCCGACATCGGCATTGCCATGGGGGTGAGCGGCACCCATGTCGCCCAAGAGGCCGCCACCATGATCCTGACCGATGACAATTTTGCCAGTATCGTCAACGCCGTTAAGGAAGGCCGGGGCATTTACGATAATATGGTTAAGTTTATCCGCTTCCAACTGTCCACCAATATCGGCGCCATCCTCACCGTCCTGAGTGCCCCCTTACTGGGCATGCCCTTGCCGTTTACCGCCGTGCAATTGTTGTGGATTAACATCATCATGGACGGCCCGCCCGCCATGTCGCTGGGCGTAGACCCTCTCTCGGCACACAGCATGGAGCACCCGCCCCGCGCCAGTGCCGCGCCCATTTTATCGTGGCCGCGCTTGGGCAATTTACTGTGCTATGGTTTAACCATGGCGATAGGCACGCTGGGGATTTTATATTATGGCCTCCAAACTGGCACGGCGGCACATGCCACCACCTTAGCCTTCCATACCTTTGTCTTGTTCCAAGTCTTTAACGTCTTTAACGCCCGCACCGAACACGGCACCGCCTTTAACCGCCATTTCTTCGCCAACCGTTGGTTCTGGCTGGCCATCAGCACCGTGCTGGCGCTGCAAATCCTGATTATCCACTGGCCACCCGCACAGATGGTTTTCCATACCACCGCGTTAACGGGTGGGGATTGGCTGTTAGCGACGGGGATAGCGGGAGCGGTACTGGTGTTGGAGGAACTGCGTAAGGGCCTGTGCGGCAGGATGATAAAAATAGCAGGCAATTAGTCTGGCCACGGATTTTGGCGGGTGGGCAAGCTGCCCGCCCGCCAACCGTAACATCGGTTGAGCCGCTAGTGATGACTGCCGGGTGCCCAATTTAAAGGGATGGTATCTTGGCAAGCGACGGTTTTAAGGTCGGTATAAGGCGGGCGGTCAAACGTTCCGCCATCGCCTATGACCCGTGGGTCACCGGCTTTTTTAAGTTCAGCCAATAATTTCTCTGCTAATGACTTCTTAATATCGGCATACATCGGATCATCGGCAACATTGTTAATTTGTCCAGGGTCTTTGTGTGCATCGTACAATTCCTCAGCCGGACGTTTTGCGAACGCCCATGTAAAATAGTCTGCCGCACTGGGTATAGAGCGGTTAGTAATAATCCAGTCATAAGTAGGGCTGGGTTCACCTATATCGTGAAATACATAGGGGACATGCGCCGCAACGTAAGGGCATCCCATAGGCCAACGGTCAGGGGCAAAGTTACGGATATAAAGATATCTTGCTGTGCGTAATGCCCGCGCCGGATAAGGCAAACTATCGTCCCGTGCCTTGGCGTTATGCCGTTCTTCGCCTGTAATCGCAAATGTCCGTTGTGGGTCGACCTGTCCGCTAAGAGGCGATGTCAAAATATTGAGCAGGCTACGCCCGTCCGTTTTTGGCGGTATGGCCACACCAGCCACTTCCAGAAAAGTGGGCGCCAAATCCATCAGCGTCGTGAAATCTGTGACAACACGTCCGCCTGTACTGTGTGGGTACCACACAACCAAGGGCGTGGCGACACCAAAATCATACAAATTCCATTTCCCACGCGGGAAACCGCCCGGTCCGTTATCGCCTGTAGCGACAATTATGGTGTTATCCAATTCGCCGATCTCTTCCAGCTTTTTCAACAGCACGCCAATATACGCATCTAAGGCTTGAATCTCACCCAGATAATCGGCCATATCTTCGCGTACTTCCGGGTTATTCGGTAAATAAACCGGCAATTGGTCTTTTAAGCTGTCTGGCTCAATCCCCCATAAGGCTTTACCTGATCCTTTCACCCAAGTGCGGTGCGTGTTGGTCGGCCCGAACCAATAAAAAAAAGGCTGATCGGGTTTTCTGTCGGCTAAGAAGGCTTCAAAATTACCGCGGACTTGATCAAGCATGGTTTGTTTGGCCTTTTCAAAGGGCATACCCTTTGCTGTCCATTTCGTAACGCTTTTACTAAAACTACTTACTGACGTGCCAAAATATTGGTAGTAATGCGCTGTACCGCCAAAAGGGGCATTCCGAGGCGTACCGGGCGACCAGCCTTTGCTAGTCAAGCCAATATGGTAACCCGCATCTAACAATAACAAAGGAAAAGAAGGAATAGTAAAATCCCAAGTCCCACCGAGCACCGCGCCACCGCCCGTGTTAAAAAAATACCGCCCGGTAAAAATGGAGCTGCGCGACGGGGTACAGGAAGGCGCATTAACGTAAGCGTTTTTAAATAGCACACCATTCTGTGCGATACGGTCAACATTAGGGGTCTTGACGACATTACTGGGTAAATTACGTCCATAAATGCCGGTGTAGGCGCTAGCGTAAGGCCCTCCCCAATCGTCACCGACAATGATCACAATATTCAGCCGCTTTGCTGACCAACCCATCATGGGTGTCAGCAACAACATAACAGCCAACCCTATTTTACACATAGCTTTTTTTTTCATACAAACCCGCACTGAAGAATTGTCGTATCGGACTGAAACAGGCCGCATTGTTGGGGGGGGGGCAAACGACAATCGTAAGCCGGCACTTTAAATAGCCACACAATTTTAATGCCATATAAACCCTATATTATATATTGTTTTTATGGATATAACGTCCGGGGTTAATTCAACGCTAGGCAGGACACGGGCACACGGGCTTAGGCCTTCGGGCAAAGGCTTTCACCTTTACCTAGTGCTTATACCCTATCTTAGTTAATTTTGAGAGAATCTACCGCACACAAAAATTTATAGCCTTATACATCGTCCTTTCTGTGTTTATTTACTGCTGATGAGGTGCTTAAAATAAAACAGAGCGGCGGGGTGTGAGGATGTGGCGACGAGGTGAGGGGCGGGCATCAGTTGCGGTCAAGATGACCGCGCTCCAAAAGACCGTTCAGCGTATAAGACCCGCGTACAAAGGCTAAAGGCCTTTGCACGCGGTGTCGCGCAGTCCGTAACCGTATCCCTGTCGGCAGGGTTAGGTAAAGGGATGTATCTTGGCAAGCAACAAATTTGCGGTCGGTATAAAGCGGGCGGTCAAAATGCTTGCCATGGCCTATGACCCGCAGGTCCCCCGCTTTTCTCAGTTCCGTCAATAGTTTCTTCTCTAATGCCTGTTTAATGTGCACATACTCTGGCTTATCGGCCCTATTGTTAATTTGTCCGGGATTTTTGCGTACACCGTACAATTCCTCAGAAGGCAGAGATAACAATGTTAAAAAATATATGCACACCTTCTTAGTCAACGGCTGGACAATCTTCGCACATCCCTTGCCAAAACCAGCAAAATTTCAGAGCATTAGCTTTATTTGTTGTAGTATAAGGGTAACGTCTTTTAGCGGTTCATTGTTCGGAAAACGCCAGCGCCCCAACAGTATAGAGACCGAAGCCAGTTAAACGACGTAGGCTCTCTGCTAATCGAAGCCCGTTTTTAACTCATGCACTTATTATGTCGCGTGATCAACTTCGGACTCTATATGCTCACCAAAGGCAACTTATTTAAGGCGTTAATTTTGACAATGTCCATAGATTATTTTTTTGGAATCATCGTCAAAAATCACCTAAAAAAGTGAATAGTTCTAAAAAAATGAAGAAGCGGGGGTCTTTAAATTTTAACAAATTGTTTATGAATGATTAATTTTTATAAAGGGGGCGTGAGCAGTTACAAAATTTAGTTAATTTAAAAATAGGCCTTTCATCATTTTCATCATATTATATAATTCCAAGGCTGGTCATAAACGTATCTAAGGATAGGCTTTGGTTGGCGGCAACTCTATGTATACTTTAAGCGGTCAGGTTTTCGGTTTTTTAGTGTGAGGGAGCGCGGGCATCCTGCCCACCAATTGCGGTCAAGATGACCACGCTCCAAAAACCGAAAACTTGACCGTTCAGAGCATAGCTTAACTGGCTTCGCCTTCTATATAGGCACTTAGGTTTACCGTTGATTGCACTGGACACCCCCCAATGCGCATCGCCATTTTAAAGACAAAGCCCCATGAAACAAACCCTCATCTTATTAACAGCGACGGTACTGCTGTTGGATGTCGCTAATGCCTTTGCCAAAGACACCTATCCTAACTTCACGGTTTCCGGTTTCGGCACCTTAGGGGCCAGCGGCACAAATACCAGCCAACTCGGTTTTCGCCGCGACATCAAACAAACCCCCGGCGTGACCAATAACTGGGGGCTTGACGACGACTCCCGTTTAGGCCTGCAAGCGGATGCGGACATTAATAAATCCTGGCATGCGACGGTACAATGGGTCGCCCGCAATACCACAGGCGATTTT
Source organism: Methylovulum psychrotolerans (assembly GCF_002923755.1). Lineage (GTDB taxonomy): Bacteria > Pseudomonadota > Gammaproteobacteria > Methylococcales > Methylomonadaceae > Methylovulum > Methylovulum psychrotolerans. The sequence continues at coordinate 98,364 of NZ_PGFZ01000008.1, read as the reverse complement.
TTAGAACAAAACATTGACTGGGCTTTTTTGCGCTGGCGGCCTGCGGATGATCTGGACATCAGAGCCGGACGGTTGGGTTTCGATAATTTCATGCTCTCGGAATACCGTAATGTTGGCTATGCCTTCCTCTGGATACGTCCTCCCCATGAGTTTTACGCAGGCATACCCGTCTACCACTTTGACGGCGCCGACATTGCGAAGAAATTCGCAACCAGTGCAGGAACGATAACCATCAAGGCTTTCGGGGGCAACAGCTTCTTGCAAATCCCCACCAACTTTGCGGGCTCTGCCGACGAGAGCTTTACCGTTGTCGGCGGCAAACTGGCCTATGAATATGGCAACTGGACGGCCCGCTTGGGCTACAGCTATTCAAAAAACAACGATGAGTTGAGCGCGTTAAACCCCCTGTTAAACACTCTCAATAGTGAGGCGATCAATACGGTCTGGCCAGGTGCGCAAGGGCTTGCGCAGCGCATCGCCACCAAAAATAGGGTCGCGCATTTTAACGCCATCGGCTTGGCTTATGATGACGGCATCTGGCTGGCGCAAATGGAAGTTTCTTATGTCAATTCGAATATAGCAAGCTATCCCAGTGTTGCAGGCGGCTACTTGAGCGCAGGCAGGCGCTTTGGGAAAGTGACGCTGTACTCGCTGTTGGGCCTATCGAAATCCCTGAGTAAGCGGATTACGCTCAGCGATCCGCTAATCGCCCTCCCGGCACTAAGCCAACTGCACAGTGCCGCCGACCAATTGATCAACGGCAACGGCGTGGACGAAAAATCACTTTCTTTAGGCCTGCGCTGGGATGTCGGTGAGCATATCGCCCTGAAAACACAATGGAGCTATTACTGGCTGGGCCAAAACGGCACGGCATTATGGCGTACCCCAGCCTCCGGCGGGCCTACGCCCGATGCCGTTAATGTATGGTCAGTCGGTATGGACTTTGTGTTCTGACCATGAAAAAACTTCTTCTCTCCCTAGTGCTGGCTTTCCCCATCCCCTCGGCACAAGCCGAACTGGTGGTCATCACCCATATTTCCAATAACCTCAACAATCTCACCGCCAAGCAAGTGCAAGACATTTTCATGGGGCGCACCCGCTTGTTTCCCAATGGGAAATTTGCCCTACCCATAGACCAATCCTCGCCCCTGCGTGCCGAGTTTTACCAAAAACTCACCGCGCGGCCCGTGGAGCAAATCAATGCCTACTGGGCGCGGATCATGTTCACCGGGCAAGCCTCGCCCCCGCAACAATTGCCCGATGATAAGGCGGTATTGCAGACGGTGCGCGAAAATGAAGGCGCCATTGGCTATATCGATAAAACCCATGTCGATAATACTGTCCATATCCTGTTGCCGCTACACTGATGAAGATTGCAAAAAAGCGCTACCTTTACCATAAACTGGCCAAGTCCGTATTTGTGGTCACCCTACTGTTTTCGATATTGACTTCGGTGGTTTTTTTTCTCACTGAATTTAAACGGGCCAGCGAAAAAACCGTGGTCATGATCAACCAGTTGCTGGACACTGTGGAAAGCACCGCCGCCATTTCGGCATACTCCAATAACATCAGCATTGGCGAGGATGTCCTCAAAGGATTGCTGCGCAATGATATTGTCCACGAAGCCCGCCTCAGCAATGGCCAAGACCTCCACTTAACGCAAGTACGCAACAGCGAAGTGGCCCGGCAAACCGAAATCATCCGCATCCTGCACTCGCCATTTGGGGATGCAGAAGTCATCGGCAGCCTCTCCATTATCCCGGAAGCACAATATAATCTTTTAGAGGCACGCCACAGCGCCCTGTCTAACGGGATAAGTTCGTCTGTGCTCATCGGCCTAACCGCCGCCATCGTATTATTGATGGTGCGCTCGTCATTCTCTCGCCCATTAATGAAAGTATCCGACACACTGCACGCCATTGAGGTAGGGGAGCAAGAGCGCCTAGAGCCTTTACCACACAATCAGGACGACGAATTGGGCCAGCTTGTCCAAGACATCAATGGCCTGTTGGAAACGCTACAAGAAAAATTCAGTGCCGAGCATCTCCTGCGCGAGGAAATCGAGATGATGGGGCAACAGTTACGCAATATCTTTGACACGACGAGTGCGGGCATTTTCTTACTGGATGAAACGGGCAAGCTACTGGCCGCCAATCCCACATTGAGCAAAGCCATCAGGTTGCCGGAGGCGATGTCTGACAGCTTGTTGGGGCAGGATTTTCCTGAAGTGGCTTTCGCCGAACCGGAACTGATGCGCGAACTCATGCGTCTGGCCGCCGAACGGAACCAATCGGTAGCCCAGGACATGTGCTTAAAAACGCGGGCCGATGCCGCCAATACGGCGACCTGGGTCCATTGCTTAATCTCCCGACAACCTGCCCTGTCGGGCGCGGCGCATTTCGAAGGCGTGGTCTATGACATTACCGACCGCATCGCCGTCGAGACCCGAATCCGGCACGAGGCCGACTATGATTCGCTGACGGGCCTGCTGCGCCGACAAGCTGCCGAACGCCAGTTAATCAAACTGCTTAATGCCCCGGCAAACCAGAACAAGGCACCGGCCATCCTGCTGCTTGATTTGGATTATTTCAAGGAAATCAACGATACTTATGGGCATGATGCCGGTGATTATGTTTTGGTGGAAGTCGCCAGACGGTTTCATGACTGTGTGCGTACCAGCGATATTATCGCCCGGCTGGGAGGCGACGAATTTCTTATTATTCTGGTGAACTGCACGTCCGAACACATTCGGCAAATTGCCAGAAATATTATTATCGCCCTGAGCAAGCCTATCCCACTCAATGCGGCAACCACCCTGCACATAGGGGTCAGTATCGGCATTGCCATTGGCGACGGTTACGGACAAACGTTGGAAAAACTCTATAAATCGGCAGACCAAGCCATGTACGAAGTCAAACACCAAGGCAGAAACGGCTTCGCCATCAATCAGACAGGTAGCGGTATCATCGTGGAAAAGATAGCGGCGGCTAAGGAACGCGCATAAAATAAATCTTATCGTGAGGCGGTTTTCTCTTTGGAGCGCGGGCATCTTGCCCGCGCTCCAAGACCCGTACCCTTTAGCGTTTACCTAAATTATTTCCCACTCATTCCTTAGGGAGGTTATACAGCCCCCTACACCACCATAAAATCCGCCGCCGTCATCGCCAAGCCTTTGCCCAGCACGGCGACCAGCACCGCCGCGCCAGTGCCGTTGCCGTCGGCATCGTAAAACAGGCCACCGGACACGCTGTTGTAAAGGATGCGATCGGTGCTGTCGGCCACCCCGCTGTTACCGAGAATTTTGAACTGGTCGGCGGCCAATACGCCGGTGTGGGTCAGAGCGGTAAAGATGGCGTTTTCCAAGCGGATGGTGTCGTCGCTGACAGTAAAGTCGTCGAGGGTGTCTTTGTTGTTCAGGCCCAGGGCGGTGTCGAAGACAAAAGTGTCCTGGCCTAGCCCGCCCTTAAGCAAATCATTGCCCAAGCCGCCGTCCAGCACATCGTTGCCGCCGCCGCCCCATAAGCTGTTGGCGGCGGTATTGCCAATCAAGGTGTCGTTATAGGCACTGCCGTTGATGGCTTCGATATTGCGCAGGATGTCCGTACCTGCGCCCACTGTGTTTTGCGCTGTGGTCAGCGCCAGATTGACGGTCACGCCCGCACTGGCGGTGTAATATTGGGCGACATCCAAGCCGTTGCCGCCATCCAAGATATTGGAGCCCAGCCCGCCCGTAAGGCCGTCATTACCGTCACCGCCTTTGAGAGTGTCATTACCCGCCCCGCCCCATAAGCTATTATTGGCGGCGTTACCCGTCAGCGTATCGTTATAGGTGCTGCCGTTGATGCCTTCAATACTGACCAAGGTGTCCGTACCCGCACCGAGGGTGTCCTGCGCCCCCGTCAGTGCCAGATTGACGCTCACGCCCGCCGTGGCATCCCAATAGTGGGCGACATCGGTACCGTTACCGCCATCCAGGGTGTCGTTACCGGCACCGCCATTCAAGCTGTCGTTGCCGTCCCCACCTTGCAGCACATCGTCGCCCGTCAAGCCGTTTAAGCTATTGGCAGCGGCATTGCCAATCAGGATATTGTCCAGAATGTTACCGGTTGCGGCTTGGCCGCCGACCAGCAAGGTCAGGTTTTCGACAAAGTTCACCCCATATCCCCATAAGCTAAAACTCACCGTGCTATAGACAGTGTCATTGCCGCCATTAAGATACTCGTAGACATGATCTAAGGCGCTATCGACCCAATAACGGTCGTCGCCCTTGCCGCCGACCATAGAATCATTGCCTGTGCCACCGTCCAAGGTGTCGTTGCCGCCATAGCCATATAGCGAATCATTACCCGCCAAACCGTTCAGCGTGTCGTCGCTGTCATCAAAGCCTTCCACGCTATCATCACCGCTGGTGGCGGCTGTCTGCAAAACTTTGGCCTTAATGTCCGCCCAGCGCCAGACCACGCCATTGCTGAACAGAAATTGCCCGACGCGGCTGTCGGTTACGCCAAAATAATATTGGACTGTCAATTGGCTGCTGCCATAACTGAGCAACAAATCGTAACCGGCACCGACCCGGCTGACCTGGCTGATGTCGGTGGCTGACATATCGGTGAATTTGACGGTATCGGTACCGCCGTTATCGGTGGAAATGCTGTCCGCCCCGTCATTTTTAGCAATCAGATAAGTGTCGGCACCCTGGCCACCATCCAGCTTATCATTGCCTGTTCCGCCGTTTAGGGTGTCATCACCGCCGCCGCCCATCAAGGTGTCATTGCCCGCCAGACCGTTCAGAATGTCGTTGCTGTCGTCATAACCATATAAAGTGTCGTTACCGCCAGTCCCCTGCAACACTTTTGACTTGATATCCGCCCAGCCCCACACCACGCCATCGCTGAATTGGAATTGCTCGACGCGGTCGTCTGCCCTAGAAAAATAATCCGGGAGGGTCAGTTGGCTGTTGCCGTAGCCCAGCAACAATATATCGCCGTAGTAGAACCCGCCGAAGCGGCTGACTTGCGTGATGTCTGTGGAAGCCAGATTGGTGAATACCACCCTATCGGTACCGCCAAAATCATAAAGCGTATCGTCCCCATCATTTTTGGCGATCAAATAAGTGTCGTCGCCAACGCCCCCATACAAAAGGTCATTGCCTGACCCGCCGTTCAGGGTGTCATTGCCGCCGCCGCCATTCAGGGTATCATTACCCGCCAGACCGTTCAGGATGTCGCCGCTGTCGTCATAGCCATCCAAGTGGTCATCGCCGCTGGTCGGATGCAACACTTTTAACTTGATGTCCGCCCAACCCCACACCACACCATCGCTGAATTGGAATTGCCCGACACGGTAACCTGCGGAGGAAAAATAATTCGTGACGGTCAACTGGCTACCGCCATAAGCCAGCAACAAATCGGTATTGTACAACCCTACCCGGCTGACCTGGGTGATGCCGCTGGTGGCCAGATCGGTGAACTTGACCACATCGGTGCCGCCGAAATCATACAGCGTGTCCGCCCCGTCATTTTTGGCGATCAGATAAATGTCGTTGCCCGCACCGCCCTCTAAATAATCATTACCTACCCCGCCGTTTAGGGTGTCATTGCCGTTGAAGCCATACAGCGTGTCATTGCCCGCCAAACCGTTCAGGGTATCGTTACTGTCATCATAGCCATAGATATTGTCATTACCGCTGCTGTTGGCCGCTTGCAAGGCTTTAACTTTAATGTCCGCCCAACCCCAAACCACCCCATTACTGAACTGGAATTGCTCGATCCGATAGTCTGTCGAGTAAAAATAACTTTGGACAGTCAATTGGCTGCTGCCATAGCCCAGCACCAAATCGTTGCCATAGAAGCCCTCGCGGCTAACGCGGGTGATGCCAGTGGCTGCCAGATCGGTGAATTTGACCACATCGGTGCCGCCGTTATCGATCAGCGAGTCCACCCCGTCGTTTTTGGCGATCAGATAAGTGTCGTTGCCCAGACCACCCTCCAACCAGTCATTGCCAGTGCCGCCGTTTAGGGTATCATTGCCGTTGAAGCCATATAGCCTGTCATTACCCGCCAAACCGTTTAGGTTATCATTGCTGTCGTCATAGCCATACAAGCGGTCATTGCCGCTGGTGGGGGGATGCAACGCTTTGGCCTTGATGTCCGCCCAAGCCCACACCGCCCCATTGCTGAACTGAAACTGCTCGATACGATAATACGCCATGTCCTCATTAAAATAATCCGTGACAATCAGTTGGCCGCCGCTATAACTTAACAACAAATCGCCGTTGCTATAACTTACATCTATACGGCTGACTTGGGTCATGTCGGTAGCTGCCATATCGGTAAACTTGACCACATCGGTGCCGCCGTTATCGTAAAGCGTGTCCGCCCCATCGTTTTTGGCGATCAGATAAGTGTCGTTGCCCAAGCCACCAGACAAGGTGTCACTACCCGTACCGCCATTCAGCGTATCGTTGCCGCCGTTGCCATACAGCCAATCATTGCCCGCCAAACCATTCAAAGTATCGTTACTGTCGTCATAACCAGACAAGATGTCAGTATTGGCAGTCCCTTGCAACACCTTCAGGCTAATATCCGCCCAGCCCCATACAATCCCATTGCTAAACTGAAACTGCCCGACACGATAGTCTGTCGAGTTAAAATAACCTTGGACGATCAACTGGCCGCCGCTATATTGCAGCAGCAAATCTGAAGTGCTCCGGCTAATTTTGATGTCGGCGGCGGCCACATCAGTGAACTTGACCACATCGCTACCGCCGCCAGTGTACAGCGCGTCTATCCCGCCGTTTTTGGCGACCAGATAAGTGTCGTTGCCCGCCCCACCCCATAACGTATCATTACCTGCCCCGCCGCTGAGCGTGTCATTACCGTCACCGCCATATAACGAATCATTGTCCGCCCCACCCGTAACGGTATCATTGCCCCCATTGCCAAACAGCGAATCATCGCCGCCATTGCCCTCAATAACATCATCGCCTGCCGTGCCGACGTAATAGTTATTGCCGTTATCGCCGTTATATGTCGCCATTAATTATCACTCTAAGTTGCGCCATCAGAAAATCGACCTGTCTGGATTTAGAGTTTATACCGTATTTTAGTTAATTGCGAGAATAAATATTATAAATAAAACCCTTATGTGCTTAATAAGTGCTTACCACATGCTTACTATGTGCTTATTAGGTGTTTAAATTCAGACAAAAAAGGAAGAAAGGGGGAATTCAAGGCTTTCACCCGTTCGCGGAAGATCAGCAGCCCCTTGGGTTTGGGGCAGTTGGTATTGATGTACTGCAATTTGGACAAATCGCGGCAGGGTGTGGCGGGAAATATCACCCTATTGCAGGAGCGCATCGCTGACACAGCCGTGCAAAAACGGCTTTCCGTGTACATCCCTTGGTTAAAAGCCCTGTTGTAAAAAAATGTGGCCGCATGTAGGGGGATGCCCGGCAACCTGCGGCAGTTTGGTGAACGCGGCGGGCACGTCTTACCGGTTAGATGTGGCGTTGGATTTGGCCGTGCTGCCGTTCGTCCACATTGCAGTGACCGACCAGGATGTGGGCGAACGCCTTAACCTCTCCATCTCGTCAAAGGCGACGTGGCCTGGCTGGACAGGGGCTACCATCCGTAGGCCATTTTTGAACAGCCCGGCCAAGGCGTGGCAGTGATATTGCGCCCCCGCAAGCTTATGTTGCAATATGTCAGTGCTTGAAAGCATGAGGCTGTTTGCCCAGCTTGCAGCATAGCTTGATTGTTAAATTAGCGCGTATACCCCCTACTCATTCCTTAACATCGCCAAAGCCACCGCTTCGGCGACTTTAATACCATCTACCGCCGCCGACAAAATCCCACCCGCATAACCCGCCCCTTCGCCTGCCGGATATAGGCCTTTGGTGTTGATGCTTTGGTAATCTCCGTTACGTTTGATGCGGATAGGCGACGAAGTGCGGGTTTCCACGCCCGTCAACAACGCATCATCCATCGCAAAGCCTTTGATTTTTTTGCCGAAGGCGGGCAAGGCTTCGCGGATGGCGGTAATGGCATAATCAGGCAAGGCGGTGGACAAATCGCCCAGATGCACCCCCGGCGTGTACGAAGGCAAAACGCTGCCGAAGGTGGTCGAGGGGCGTTGGGCGAGGAAGTCGCCGACCAATTGCCCGGGTGCATCATAAGTGCCGCCGCCTAAGACAAAGGCATGGGCTTCTAACTGGCGTTGTAAGGCAATGCCCGCTAAGGGGTGGCCGGGGTAATCGGTTTCCGGGGTAATGCCGACCACAATACCGCTATTGGCGTTGCGTTCATTGCGCGAATATTGGCTCATACCATTAGTGACGACATGCCCCGCTTCCGAGGTCGCCGCCACCACTGTACCGCCCGGACACATGCAGAAACTGTACACGGAGCGGCCATTTTGGCAATGGTGGACAAGCTTATAATCCGCCGCACCCAATAAAGGGTGTCCGGCAGCCGCGCCAAAGCGGCAGGTGTCGATTAAGGATTGCGGGTGTTCGATACGCAATCCCACCGAAAACGGCTTGGCTTCGATATAAACGCCGCGCTCATAGAGCATGGCAAAGGTATCCCGCGCACTATGGCCGACCGCGCAGACGATATGGCGGCTACGCAAGGTTTCACCGCTGGCGAGGGTCACGCCTTGTACTTGTCCGTCGCTAATCGCCAGATCATCCACCCGGCATTGGAAGCGGATTTCCCCGCCTAAGGCCTCAATACTCGCCCGCATCTGCTCGACCATCGACACCAGCCGAAACGTGCCGATATGCGGCTTACTGACCCGTAAAATCTCTGCCGGTGCCCCGGCTTTGACAAACTCAGTCAAGACCTTGCGGCCATAATGGTTAGGGTCTTTAATTTGGGTATAGAGCTTGCCATCGGAGAATGTCCCCGCCCCGCCTTCACCAAACTGCACATTCGATTCGGGGTTAAACACCCGTTTGCGCCACAAACCGAAGGTGTCTTTAGTGCGTTCGCGCACTTCCTTGCCACGCTCCAAAATCAGCGGTTTAAAGCCCATTTGCGCCAAAATCAGCCCGACAAACAAACCGCACGGCCCCATGCCGATAATAATAGGCCGTTCGCTCAGGTTGCTGGGGGCTTGGCCGACGAAACGGTAAGTGGTGTCGGGGGTCGGCAAAATATGCGGGTCAGCGTGAAAACGCGCCAACACCTCCGCCTCATTGCTCAAGCTCACATCTAGGGTATAGACCAGCAAAATCGCCGCGCGTTTGCGGGCATCATTGCCTTGCCGAAAAATGGTATAGCCGTTTAGCTGCTCTGGGCTAATGCCTAGCCGCCCGATAATAGTGGCGCTCAGCATGGCTTCGGTATGGTCTAGGGGGAGTTTCAGTTCGGTGATTCTTAACATATCGGTTTTCGGTTAGGGCGGCAAGGTAACAAACGGTTACGGTATCCTTAGCCGCCGCCAAGGTAAGGATAAGCCGATAATAAAACGGGAGCACAAAGGCATAGTCCGCTGACCTGCCCTAACAGGCGTTAGGGCCATGCAGACTGTTAGCGAAAGTCAAAAGGATCGCCGCCAAACAGCTCATCAAAAGCATCCCGCCGCTTAGGCTTAGGTATCCGGTAAGCTTTTAGCCACGCCTTAAAGGTGGCCGGGTCGGCATGGTCTTGCAGGTCTTCTTTAATATAAGCAATATCTTGTTTGACCTGCCGCATATCGTGTGCAAGTTCCGCTAACAAATGTTTGGGGGTGATTTTGCCAAAAAACGGCATATTCAAACGCTCCATGAACGTCATCTCGATATGGCCTATTTCCTCTGTCAATTCCGCCAATTGTTCGCCGAGTATTTTATTAAAATGCTTTAAGCGGTCATCGGCGATATGGCCTAATTGCGCGGCATCCACCTGCTCCGCTTCCAATTGCAGTTCCAGCAATTGCAACAAATCTTTTTTGCCGTAAGCGGTATTGACGCGCTGCATCAGCTCGGTTTTACGCGCCCGCTCCTGCTCGTCCGGTTCGCGGTCAGGATGCAAGGCGGCGACCAGCTTACGGTAAATTTCCTGCACCGATTTACCCGCTAAGGCTTCGTCTTCCTGTTGCTTGGCTTCGCGTGCCAATTGCTTGACGGTTTTTTTCTTCGGTTTAGCGGCCTTTACGGCTTCTTCTGCCTCAGCTTGCTCGCGTAGCTTGTCTTGCAAATGGGCTTGGAATTTTTCTGGGGTGCTGACATCCACGTCGTCATCAATATCGACCTTAAACATTTCTTTGGCGAGACCCTTTATCATCTCAGCCATGGCTTGCTCCTGTTCCTGCACCATCGCATAGTAGTCGGTGTCTTTGTATTTATTGAACAGAGCTTTCACCGCCTCCGATTCCATATCAACCACTAAATCATCACAGACCGCGCTGATAATATGCTTGATTTTGGCCTTATCGGTTTTCTTAAACAGCGGGTGTTCATAATACTGGTCTAATAATTGTAGCCATTCCAAGCGGTAGCCGTTAAACGTATCGAACAGCGGCTCGTATTCTTGCCCGACTTTTTGCTGGTAAACCGGAATGGTGTCTTTCCAGTCCAGCAACAATTTTTTATTTTTATCGATTTGTTTGATCAGGTTATTAAAGCGTTTCTGCGCCGCCGATAAGGTACTGCCTTGTTTTTTCGGGGCGATACGGATGGCTTTGGGGTCTTTGGCGGTCATGGGGGTGGCTCTTGGTAAAAAATAAAAAGCATCTGGACAAACTTCCTGATACTGTCTAAGGGATTATTATATAATCGATTGTTTATGTGCTTACCCTAAAAAACCGCGCCAGTTTGGTTTTGATACCTTGCCGGAACGGTTAACGGAGGGAGTCTGCAACACTCACTCCCGCACGGGCCGCTTATCCAACTTCCTTTGCAAAGTCCGACGGTGCATGTTCAACGCCCGTGCCGCTGCCGAGATATTGCCGTCATACTGCATCAGCACTTTTTGTAAATGCTCCCATTCCAAGCGCTTCACCGATAAGGGGTTTTCGCTGATGGACACAGACGCATCGCCTTCGTTTTTATTCAGGGCGTTGACGATTTCGTCGGCGTTGGCGGGTTTGGTCAAGTAATGGGTGGCACCGAGCTTGATGGCTTCGACGGCGGTGGCGATACTGGCAAAACCCGTCAACATGACGATTTGGGTGTTATCGTCCAGCGAGATCAATTTTTTGACCAATTCCAACCCGGATTCATAGCCGATGCGCAAGTCTATCACCGCATATTCGGGCAGGTTTTGTTCGGCTAAGGCAATACCGCTGGCGACGTTATTGGCGACGAGGACTTCGTAATTGCGTTTTTCCAACGCCGCTTTTAAAACCTTGCAAAAGGTTTCGTCGTCATCCACCAGCAATAAACGGGGCTTGTCCAATTCCTGTAAGGTCATCATGTTGCTCTTCTGCATGTAAAAGGGGAATAGTAATCTCCACACAGGCACCGCCTGCGTCATGATTGTAAAGGTTAATTTTGCCGCCTAAACGTTGAATGGTGGAGTAGGTAAGAAACAGCCCGACTCCTAAGCCGCGTTTTTTACTGACCACAGGCTGTTTGCCGGCAAAATTAAGCAGTTCCGGGGGGAGACCGGTACCAAAATCACGGATACGGATAATCGCCTGTTGACGGCTCCAGTCGGCATGGAATTCGATGCCTTTTTCTGGCGGTGAGGCTTCGGCGGCATTATTGAGGATATTAATGATCGAATGGGTCAGGGTACGCTCGGCGATAATTTGCGCATCAAACGGCACATCCGGGTCAATGACAAAACTGAGTTTGGTCGAGACCTTATGGGTGCGCCATTGTTTGATCACCTCGTCGATATATTCAGTCAGCAAGATGACGCGGCCAGATTCGGCGCGTAACTCCCCCGCCGAAGCCGACATCACCGACAAGGCGGCTTTGCAGCGTTCGATTTGCTGCTTCATAATCAGAGTCTTTTCATGCAGATCCGGGAAGCGGTGTTCGGGGTACTCTTGTTCCAACTCGTGGGCGACAATGGCGATTGTCCCCAGCGGTGTGCCCATATCGTGGGCCGCGCTGGCGGCTAAGGTACCGAGGGCGACCACGCGCTCATCACGCAGGGCATTTTCCCGCGCTTCAGCAAGGTTACGCTCTTGGATGCGCAGGGCAATCGCCAATTCGACGACAAAAAACGCCACCAAACCCGCACTGAATACAAAACCAAACCACATGCCGAAGATATGCAGGTTGAAATAGTGCTTGTCGCTCATGGCATGGGCTTGCTGCAACAGATCGTAGTTCATGGTCGAATGCAGCAAATGCGGGCTGGGCGAATGCGGCTCGATGGCGGGCAAAGGGATGTTAAACGCCATCAGCACCGTGTACATGGAGGTGGTGATAATCACCATATACCACGCATAAGAGTGCGGCAGCATAATGGCGGTGATGATCACCGGCAATAAAAACACCCAAATGATCGGGTTGGACGCACCGCCCGTCAAATACAGCAAGGCCCCGATAGCCACCACATCCATAATTAACTGGATGAACAGTTCCGTCTCGTTAACCGGTTCTTCAGCCTGGAGGCGCATGGAGGTGTAAAAGTTTAAGGCGCAGATCATAAATACTACCAGCCAGAGCTGTTGCTCAGGCAAGCGGATGTTCAGACCATACGTCGAGAGGATAATCAGCAAAGATTCGCTGAGGATCATCAGATTTCTTAAAATAAACAGCCAGCGCAGATTTTGACGGGCGGAAAATTCGGATTTGGGGGAGACGTGTGAAAGCATGGCAGGACTAACCTTCTTGGCCGTCTATGCGCGGCTGGGTCAAAATCGGCAAATAGATGAAGATGAATAACGCAAACGCCGCCAACCAACATAAAGTCGAGGCATAAATAAACCAGTCATAGCAGCTGGGTAAGGCCATGGGCAACAGCACCCGTAGCACCGCAGCCAGATTAATCAGCAGAAACGCCAAGGCAATGGCGTTGGAGACCCTCAGCGCCCGTCCGGTATGGCCTAACGCCACCCGCGCCATCATCCCTAAGGTGACTACGGCGATGCCGCCAACGGTAAAGGCATGTAAAGCCAAAGACGGGGCCACCCATGCGTAGGCAGCTAAAGCCGTAAGGACAAACCCGGCGATAATCCAGCCATAGCCGACATACAACACCCACAGTAAGGGCACATAGCGGATTCTAGGCACATACCAGTTAGCGATGCGCAGGAAGTTGACCGTCGCGGCAAAGCCCGCGCCCCACGCCAGCCAGCCGCCCGCCACGTCAGCCAATTGCAGGCCGAACACCAGCACGGCACTGGCAATAGCCAAGCCTTCAATGAGCGGGTTTTTCAGGATTAAAGTGCCGGAAATGGCGCGTTCGGTAAAAAACGGGTAAATGCGTCCGGCAATCACCAAAATCAAGATGATTAACGTCGCCAGCACCAGTTCCAGCCCGACGCTGGCGGTATCGGCAAGGCCTAGGGCTTGGGTATGGATCAGGCCGTTACCGACGCTTAAGACCAGTAAAATCAGCACAAAAACCAGATTCTTATACTGCTTAGCCTGGACGATAGGTACGCCGACCCGGAACGCCAATAACGGCAAAAAAGCCAGATCGGCTAAGGCAATCAGGCCATCCGGCAACAGCCCCGCATAAAACGGCAAAATGCGCCCATACAGCCATAACAGGCATAAGCCCAACAACGCACCACCGGTGACGGTGGCGCGGCCTGTCCAGTTCTTCACGGCAGTGAGCAAAAAACCCGCCACCACAGCGACCGAATAACCTAAGAGCATTTCATGGGCGTGCCAAAAATTCGGGGCGAAGTAATTGGCGTGTAGCCATTGGCCTTTCAACATGGCGTTCCACAGCAAGATGAGCATCAGTGCAGACAGGCCAGCGAGGACGAAAAACGCCCTAAAGCCCAAGGCAAACAGCGGGTAATCGAATAGTGTTTTTGTCTTCATGAGGATGCTTCTTCCAACCAGTCCAATTCAGTAGCAGAAAAGCCTGCAATTATACGCATTTCTCGGTTAAATGGGCCTTTTGGCTTGCCGCCTTGGTAGTAATGGCGGATTAACTGCCGATAATGGCTTTCCGGCTCCAAGCCTTGTTGGTTGCACAGGGTGTTAAACCAATAAGAGCCGCGTTCGACATGGCCGACCTCATCGGTCAATATCCGTTGCAAGACCGCAATACTGGCAGTATCGTTCATAGCGGCGAATTTTTTGATGATGCCCGGTGTCACATCCAAGCCCCGCGCTTCCATACAGCGCGGCACTAAGGCCAAACGCGCCAGCACATCATCGGCGGTGTCCCGCGCATGATCCCAGAGGCCGCCATGGGCGGACAAGTCGCCGTATCCCAGCCCTAAGGTCTGCAAATGGCGGCAAATCATTTCAAAATGCTGCGCCTCTTCGTCGGCAATGTTCAGCCAATCTTGATAGAATGCGTCAGGCAAGCCACGGAACCGATAAAGAATATCCCAGGCCAGATAAATCGCCATAAACTCAATATGGGCAATGGCATGGAAAAACGCCGCCACCCCGCCCGCTTGGGTCAGTTTGCGGTTAGGCACCAAACGCGGCGGCAACCACTGCGGCTGGGCCGGAAACGTGACGTGGCTAATATCCGCCACAGGCGTTAGCTGGGCGAGACTTAACTCGCCACGGCTACAACGGGCTTTCGCTTCATGGGTTAACGCCAATTTCTCGGCAATGTCCGCGTTATGCAAACAGGCTTGCGCGTAGTCAAACAGGTTATTCATTATGGTTAGAAGTATAGACGTTTTTGGGTTGTTGGCGTATTGCGGCTTTATTTATTGGCTGTCAGACCAGCCGTCCTTACCCGCACCGATGTGGTTTGCCGGACAAGACAAGCTCTACCACAGCGGGGCGTATTTTATCTTGGCGGTGTTGGCGTGGCGCGGTTTCCGCACCTTTGTCCAGCCGCCTATTATACTGGCGGTGGCCAGTATTGCTTTCAGCAGTTTATATGGGCTGTCTGACGAATGGCACCAAAGCTTTGTCCCTGGCCGCAGTTCCGACAGTATGGACTGGGTTGCGGATACCTTGGGGGCAAGCTTGGCCGCTTTATTGTTGTTTAGGTTTGGGGCAAAAATGCCGTTTTAAGTTTTGAGGCACAGACTGCCGCCCATAACCGTTTCAGAAGGCTTAGTTTTATGCGGGAGTTTTAGATATAGTGTGTATCCAAAAGCGTACACTGTTACGGCTGCCAACCGCTAAAAAACCGAATACAACAGCAGGATACATTATTAATTATCATAATAATCAGTTAATTAATGACATAAACCCATACTGTCTGAGCCAGCCGATACGTTCAGGCGACCGTTTTCCCGCCTTGCCACAGTGGCTTTTGCCTGCCTAACCCCCCCTGTTGCACACCTGCGACAATATGTCACATTTTTAATTGCATGGCGTGTTGATATTATTAACCTAACTTTTGAAGCTCCTAGAGCTTACTTGGCTGAAAGTTGCGTTATATCCTTCCTAATACTCTTGAGGCGGTTTTTTTAACCGCCTTTTTTTTGCCCGCCGTTTTTGCTCCCTAATTTACTGACGTTACGCAGTAACGTTGCTTTTCTCCCGTTTGCCGCGCCGAGCACCGCAGATTTTGTCGGGATCAGCCCGAATACCCATAGGGCATAAAGAGGCACGGCAGGGATGCCGCGCGTCGGCAGGTGCACCCAAAGGGCATAAAGGCAGGAGCCCACTCTGCCGACCCTCGACAAAACCGAGGAGCGCAGGAAGAAGCGGCAACCGGGCCGCCTTTTCTTTGGATACTTTCTTTTCGACTGCACGGATGCAGGAGGTAGAGCAATGCAGGAGCAATTGCCGAGGCGGAGCAAAAGAAAGTATCTCGCTTTCGGGTGCGAGAACCCGATTAAAAAATCGTCGCGATAGCGACTCATTATTTTTTTAACCGAAGAATATATCTGCGTAACATCAGTTAACTATACCCCACCCCTAACCCACCCAAGCCACAATAGCCTTGCGGCTCTTTGGCGAGATATTGCTGATGATAGTCTTCGGCATAATAAAACGTCGGGGCGGGCAGAATCTCGGTGGTAATCTCCCCCAGCCCAGCCTTAAGTAAACGCGCTTGATAATGCTGCCGGGAAGCCCGTGCCTGAGCCAATTGCGCATCGGTATAGGTATACAAGCCAGAGCGGTATTGGCTGCCCCGGTCATTGCCTTGGCGCATCCCTTGGGTAGGGTTATGGGCTTGCCAAAACACTTCCAGCAACGCCTGATAAGTGGTGTGGGCAGGGTCATAAAAGACGCAGACCACTTCGTTATGGCCGGTATCGCCCGTGCAGACTTCCTGATAGGTCGGGTTGGGCGTATAGCCGCCCGCATAGCCCACCGCCGTGCTGCACACACCCGGCTGTTGCCAGAACTTGCGCTCCGCCCCCCAAAAACAGCCCATCCCGAACAGCGCCAGTTGCCAATGCTCAGGAAAAGGTGGGGCAATCGGCTCGCCACTGACAAAATGCCGATTAACGATAGGCATAGGCGTGTCCCGCCCCGGCAAAGCCTCTTCAGGTGTGGGTAAGCCCAGTTTTTTAGTGGAGAAAATCATTGGCAACCTTTTAAATGGCGGGTATTTTAGGTAAAGTTCTGTTCGGAAATAGCCTTTACCTAAGACTATCAGGAATTTGCCTTATAATAAAGGCCAAACCTTTAATGAGAGTAACATGATTAAACAAGATATTTTACACCGTTTCCTATTCGAAGAATTAGGCGTACGCGGCGAATGGATCAAACTGGGCGACAGTTGGCAAGCGGCCCGCCAACATCAGCAAGAATCCGCTTTTGTCCAAGAACTGCTGGGGCAGGCCTTGGCGGCGGTCGCCCTATTGTCCGCCACCGTTAAATTTTCCGGGTCGATGATTTTACAGGCGCAAGGCGATGGCCCTATCAGGACTTTAGTCGCGCAAGCCACCCATGACCGGAAAATACGCGGCTTGGTGCGCAGTAACACTACGATAGACCAAGGCAGCCTAAGCGAGTTATTTGGCGAAGGCCGCTTAGTGCTGACCATTGAGATAGCCAATGGCGATCCCTACCAAGGCATTGTGCCACTGGAAGGCGAATCGCTGGCGAATGCTTTGGAAACCTATTTCGTGCAGTCGGAACAACTGAAAACCCGTTTGTGGCTGTTTGCCGACCAATACCATGCCGCCGGCCTGTTATTGCAGGAACTGCCCGCCCAGAAACATTTTCAGGCCGACTGGGAGCGCGTCGAACTGCTGGCCAGCACTATTACCCGCCAAGAATTGTTGGAACTGGACTGCGAACAAGTGCTGTACCGCTTGTTTAATGAAGAAAAAGTGCGGGTTTTTGAGGCTGAACCCGTCGCCTTCCAGTGCGCCTGTTCGCGTCCGCGCATCGAGCGCACCTTACGCGCCATGGGCCGCGCCGAGTTGGAAGGGATTTTGGCGGAACAAAACCAGATTGAAGTGATCTGTGAGTTTTGCGGGGCGCATTATAGCTTCGACAAAGTCGATGCCGAAACCCTCTTCGCACCCGAAGGCTTGGCGATCACCTCCACCACCCGCCACTAACGTTTAGGCTAAAATAATGACCCCAAGCTGGTTAGCCCGCCATTCCCGCCGTCTTGGCATCCTCGTGCTAGCGGCCGCGCTGACCGGCTGCTTGCAGTGGCTGCACGCCTACCAGACTTATCTGC
Organism: Methylovulum psychrotolerans; assembly: GCF_002923755.1. GTDB lineage: Bacteria > Pseudomonadota > Gammaproteobacteria > Methylococcales > Methylomonadaceae > Methylovulum > Methylovulum psychrotolerans. The sequence goes on along the minus strand of NZ_PGFZ01000008.1, from coordinate 80,683 downwards.
AAATGAGCGACTTCGACCGCCATTTTAACGTGCAGGCCAGTGACGAGTTTACCCTGCACTTTAAGGAGCCAAGACTCTACAGCAGCGACTTTGTCGCCCTTGCCAAACTCTACCCCAGCGAAGACCTGCCCCTTAAGGACGGCAGGCGGTGGCGGTATTGGTTCCGTAAAGTCGGGCAAGACAAACAGGTGCTGAAGCCGGAAATTAAGTTTTATTCCCAATTGGTTTTTAATGCCGAGAAAAAACTCACCGACTGGTCGTTTTCGGGGTTATTTTTAGAAATCGCCCCGCCCCAATTTTTAGAAGTGTCGTTGCGTTCCATCGCCGGGGCGGAAATTGATAAGGAGAAGCAATCGTTACGGGCCAATACCGACCATATCGGCAAAATCACCGCACCGCTGCCAAGTAAAGCCGCCGTTTTGGCAAAACTGGGGCCACCGTTAAAAATTGAGGACGAACCGGAACAAGAGGTGTACAGCTATTTGTTTTTGCTGGACACCCCCCGCATTGAAAAAGGCTACGAAGATAACGCTGTATCCGAAGTTAAACTCACCTTTGCCAAGAACACCCAAGCCCTGATTATCATGGCGGGCAAGTTTGCCGGGCTGAAAGTGTCCATCGATTACCGCAAGTTTTTGCAAGCGGCGCAATAAGGGCTTAACTGACGTTACGCAGTAACGTGCTTTACCCCCGTTTGCCGCGCCGAGCATCGCAGGTTTTGTCGGGATCAGCCCGAAGGGGCGCGGCAGGGATGCCGCGCGTCGGCAGGTGGGCAGGAGCCCACTCTGCCGACCCCCGACAAAACCGAGAAGCGCAGGAAGAAGCGGCAACCGGGCCGCCTTTTCTTTGGATACTTTCTTTTGGCGGAGCAAAAGAAAGTATCTCGCCTTCGGGTGCGAGAACCCGATTAAAAAAACCGTCGCGACAGCGACTCATCGCTACATTTTTCAATATCGAAAAAGTGACTGCGTAACATCAGAGCTTAATCAACAGGTTTGGCTCAGGCGAGCCTTATGAATAAGCCGCCGTCCCTACCATCTGCGCTTTCGCTGATGTTTTTTCAACCAGCCGCGACTTGCCCGGCTTCTTCTCCCCTGGGCAATCAATACTAAAACGCTCGACCGTCTCGCCTAGGCGGATGGCGGTCAGTTGTCCGCCCCATAAACAGCCCGTATCAATGGCATAACAGTTGTCGCCTTCATAATAGCCCAGCGTTGACCAATGCCCGCAAATGATGCGCAACCCCGCGCTTTTGCGGTTAGGTACCTGAAACCACGGCATCAAGCCTTTCGGCTGCGACCCTAACGGCCCGCTATTGGCAAAATCCAAACGCCCAGCCTCATCGCAATAACGCATCCGCGTAAAGCAATTAATGATAAAACGTAGCCGCGACATGCCTTTCAGGTTCGATGACCACATATTCGGCTTGTTGCCGTACATTTGCTTTAAAAACATCGCATAATCCGGCCCCCTTAAGGTTGCTTCCGCCAACTGCGCCATTTTTTGGGTTTTTTTCAAATCCCATTGCGGCGGCAGACCCGCATGGATTAGGCAAAAGCCGTTGCTGTGATGAAACAGCGGCCTGTTCCTCAGCCAATCGATCAGCTCTTGGGCATCGGGGGCTTCCAGCACCGGGGTCAGTGCGTCTTTTTTCAGGGCAATTTTCTGTGTACACGACGCCGCCAGCAAGTGCATGTCGTGGTTGCCCAGCACCGTGACCGCCGCGTCGCCCAAACCCTTGACAAAGCGCAAGGTCTCTAAGGACTTAGGGCCACGGTTAACCAAATCTCCGGCAAACCAGAGTTGGTCGTTTTTTTTGTCGAAGGCGATAACATCCAGAAGTCTTAACAAATCATCAAAACAACCCTGAATATCGCCGATAGCGTAAATGGCCATGGCTTAATGCAAGGTTCTGGGTATGGATAAAGTAAATTTAGGGATAAGAGCGTTAAAATGTTCGCCCTCATCAGAGCTCATCGTATATTCGCCCTGCATGGTACCGACTGGCGTGTCCAGCATCGCCCCGCTGGTGTATTGGAACATCTCGCCCGGCTTAAGATAGGGTTGCTCGCCGATAACGCCATCGCCCCTAACCTCTTGGACTTTGCCATTAGAGTCGGTAATCAGCCAATGGCGGCTTAACAGCTTGGCCGGCGCAGTGCCTTGATTAGTGATAGTAATGGTATAGGCAAACACATAGCGGTGTTCCTGCGGTGCGGATTGTGCGGCAATGTAATGCGGCTTGGCCTCAACGACTATTTTATATTTTTCGGTCATTACACAATTAACAAAATCAGAGGATAAAAATATTCCTGCTATTTCATCGTAACTTGCGGGGAAACGCAAGCCCATTAAAGCCAATAACTTTATTAGCCGAAAAATTGCCGGATTTTGGCCGTTGATCGGCTATCAGGGCGGAGTTAACCTAAGGAATACTCTGAAACACACAGCCCTGTTGCGCCAACCTTTAGACCAAATCAATATCCGTATCCGTTGCCCGCCGTTTAACCCAAGGGCTGCTGCCATAATGGTTTTGATAATCGCGCTGGGCGCGGCGGATGACCTCATGGGCCTCTTCGCGGCCATAAACATTGGTTATCTCACAAGTGCTGGGTTCGCCGGGCAAATTTTTATAGGTCAAAAAATAATGCTTTAAGCGGTTGATGTACGATTCGGGGCAGTCGGAGACATCGTTCCATTGCCGATAAAACTCGTCGCCTTTCATCACCGCGATAATCTTATCGTCGGCTTCGCCCTTATCCAATAAACGGAAACCGCCGATAGGGATGGCTTGCAAGATGATGTTGCCATGGGTGACAGTGCGCTCGCTAAGGACGCAAATATCCAAGGGGTCGCCGTCACCTTTGGCAACGGTTTTGCCCGATTTTTGTTCGGCAAATTCGGCCACTTCTTCGGCGCAATAGGTTTGCGGAATAAAGCCGTACAGGGTCGGCACAGTGCTGGAAAACTTTTGCGGGCGGTCGATCATCAGATAACCGCTGACTTTGTCGATTTCATATTTGACGGTATCGGAAGGCACTATCTCAATAAAGGCCGTGACAATATTAGGCGGATTATCGCCTGCACTGATACCGTGCCAAGGGTGGGCTTTTTGTTGTATGTTCATGATAATCTTTTCAGTTTAGAGAGAGGAGAAGATAAGTCCAATCTGGCGGTTAGAGAGTCGGCCAGATTGGGCGGGCGTTAAAAAATTGTGCCTAGCTTAAAAATAACGGACGGGGCGTTATTGGTTGAGCAAGCGTAGCTCCTGCGGATAAGGCGACAGGTAATAAGAGTTTTCGATATAAGGGTCGGGGGAGTGGCGGAAATGGTGCTTAAGCAAGGTCAGCGGCACAATCAGCGGCACTTCGCCATTGCGGTAGCTTTCAATCACCTCGCACAATTCGGCCTTATCATCGGCGGAGAGGTCTTTTTTCAAATAACCTTGGATATGTTGCAGGACATTGACATGGCCGCCCCGCGTGGCGATGATTTTCAGCAACCGCATCAGTTCCTTAATATATTGGCCAGCCACCGCTTCAATATTGTCCTTGCCGATACAGGCCAGCAATTGCCCCAGGCCCCGGTAATCGGCATGGCTCATAATAATCAATTTATGGCGGGCATGGAAGGTCATCAGGCTATTGACGGTCAGCCCCTCCGCCAATAATTCCCGCCACCGATAATAGACATACACGCGCCGGATAAAATTCTCCCGCAAGCCGGGGTCGCCCAAGCGGCCTTCTTCTTCCATAGGTAACAAAGGGTTATTGTGCAGCAACTCGGCGGCATAAATGCCTATACCTTCGCGGTGCGGCTGCCCGTTGGTATAAACCTTTACCCGCTCCATTCCGCAACTGGGCGAATCTTTTTTAAAAATATAGCCGCACAAATCGGCAAAAGCGGGTTGCTCTTGCGCCGCGTAAGCACGCAGACGCTCGGTGACATCATGGCTGGGGTCTTTCACGCCGACGCAACGGGTATCGCCGTCGCTCTTGACCAGATGCAAGGTCGGGCGCGGCGCACCCAAGCCGATAGCCATTTCGGGGCAGAAAGGCCGGAAGTCGAAAAACTCGCCCAAAGTACCGACGATATAGGCATCACGTTTATGGCCGCTGTCAAAACGGACATTATGGCCCAGCAAACAACTGCTGATACCGATGGGGATTTTTTTCATCGCTTATCCAAGTAAGGTGAAGACGCTATTGCGCTCTACAAGCATGAACCTTATAAAGTCTTTGGTTTTGCCTGCCGGATTAATAATGCGGCGGCACCTTATGCCCATTACCGTCGTTGCCACCATCGCGGCGTTCGTTGGAGACGCTCTTAATCCGCTCATTCAGCAATGTACAGGTCTTTTCCAAGCGGTCAATCTGTTGCTGCTGTTGGCTGACGACTTGATTTAGGGTCTGGAGCAAATCTTCCTGATAGGCGGCTTTGATTTCCAGCTCGATAATCCGTGCTTCCGTCATCTTATTGTACCTGCGTGTCAATGACGATGGCTTGGCTTTGGCTGCTGCCGGTCGCCACTGGCTCAATAACCCCCAACAAATCCCCCGGCTCGGTAGTCGCGGTGCCGGATTTGGACACCCGCGCCAATAATTTGACGCTTGGGAAGGCCGAGAGTTTCATGGTCGGCAACATGGCTTGGGCATCGCTTAAACTGACCGTGACGGGCAGGTCGGCGACCCGTTTGCGGATAATCGCCAGCGGCATTTTCGGCCCGGTCAAAGCTTGGGCATAGATAAATACGGTATCGTCCGGCGCGGCGGCGGCTTGTAATGAGGCCGCCAAACTGACTTGTACTTGCAGGGTTACGCCCGCCGCTGGGGCCGGTGTCGCCACCGTCCCCGCTTCCTTAGGCACACCGCCGGGTACGGTCGCTTCCAGTTTGGCCAAAATCGCTTGCGTTTCTTGTTGGGCTTGCGAGCCGGGCGGCAATAAGGCGGCGAGCTTGCGCCATAATTTAACGCCTTCCACCGCTTCCCCCGCTTGGGCTTTCGCCATACCGCCGTACCAAAGGGCGGTGACATTGTCCGGCTCTTTCGCCAAGACCTTAAACGCCAACTCCGCAGGTTTGCCCGCCATTTGCTCGTTATTGGCAAACGCCAATGCGTCGGCATACAGCAACATCACCTCAGAATTGTCGCCCAACAGCCTATAAGCTTGACCAAACGCATCGGCGGCTTTAGGGAATTGTTGCAGATATTTATACGATTTGCCCAACATCACCCAACCTTCGGCATCGTTAGGGTTGGTCTTCATGCGCTCGGCCAGCTTGGCGACCATCTGGTTAATCTGTTCGATACTGGGGGTCGCGGCAGTCGGGGTGGTGGTCGCCAGCATTTCCGGTGTCGGTTCCACTGCCTGATAAGTACCCAAATCAGCATACAGCGACACCGCCAACAACGGTATCAGCAGCACCAGCGCGTACACCAGCCAACGGCTTTGGGGAGTTGCGGCGGCAGTGGGGGCGGCAATGTCCAAATCATCCGCCAACGCCAATTCCAGCTCGGTGCGCTGCTCGGTATATTGCGCCGGGCTTAACAGCCCCACCTCGCGTTGCTCTTGCAACTCCGCCAAACGGATTTTGGCAATGGCGATATTGCGCCCGTCCATATCGGCGGCGGCGACCGCGCGTTGCCGCCATAACGGCGGTACGATTAAAGCCAAGGCAGCTAATACCATCAGGGCGGCAAACAGCCAAAATAACACAGTCAAGACGCATCCCCTTCATCTAATAAACGGCGGATTTTCGCCAATTTTTCCGCTTGGCCACTGGCCGGGTCGGCGGCAGCTTTTTTTTGCCGGATTACCCAAAATACCCCCAATAAGCCCAACAGCAAAAAGCCTGCCGGCCCCAGCCACAACAAGCCGGTTTTTGCGGTGAACGGCGGTTTATATAAGACAAAATCACCGTAGCGGTCGGTCATAAATTGGATAATCTCTTCTTTCGATTGGCCTTTTGCCAGCATTTCATACACTTGCCGCCGTAAATCCGCCGCCAGCTCGGCATTGGAGTCGGCAATGGTTTGGTTTTGGCAGACCAAACAGCGTAATTGCGCCGTCAGTGTGTCATAAGCTTCTTGCTGTTTGGGGTCGGCAAACTGCCGTGCGTCAATGGCATGGGCAGCCAAGGGCAAAAACAGTAAACAGAAAATCAATAGGCCGCGTTTCATGGTGCTTCCGCTTGTAATTTAGCGATTAAAGGCAAGAAAATCTGTTGAACATCGTCTACCGTTACGGGGCCGGTGTGCTTATAGCGGACGATACCTTTTTTATCCATCACAAAGGTTTCCGGTACCCCGTACACGCCCCAATCCAAACCGATCCGCCCGTCTTGGTCCATAATGCTGATGGTGTACGGGTTGCCCAAACTGCCCAACCAACCTTGCGCCGCCGCCGGATCATCTTTGTAATTTAGGCCGATGAGGGTCACGGCTTTATGCTGCGCCAACCCGTTCAACACCGGATGCTCGGCACGGCAGGAGACGCACCATGAAGCCCAGACATTAAACAACCAGACTTGGCCTTTTAAATCGCTGGTAGAGAGCTTTTCTTGCGGGGCTTGCAACTTCGGGGCGGTAAAGCTAGGCGCGGGTTTATCCAGCAACGGCGAAGGGATGTCGTTCGGCTTAAGGTTTAAGCCAATGGCCAGAAACACCGCCATGACGATGAATAGGATTAAAGGAAGAATGTATTTAAGCATGATCGTTTTTTTAAGTCTAAAAAGTCAGGGTAGCCATTGCTTATCCGCCCGCACAGAGCCGTCTGGGCCGATTAGCTAAAGGGTTGGAAGCCGCGCCCATCTCGCTGGCACCCTCTCAATAGGGGCTTGTCCTGCCATTATCTCATGAAAAGAAGGCTTTGCCGCCGGAATATCACATACTCTACCAAAACTGCCTTTCCCGGCAACATCGGGGCTTTCAAAGCTATCATAAACCCTTTATATTTTAATTGTAGTCACACTATAAATAATTCTAGTATTAAATAGTTTACACCCTAGTAAACAATAGCTTGCATTAATTGATGGTACAAACTTTTCAAATAGACTATTTTGTGTCATATTTTTCAGCCATGGCTACAAATTTTATCCGCTATGCCTAACAACATTAGGGCTAAATAGTACAGTAAAAAACGGGTTTATCTGTAAAAGCCTGACCAACAAAAATAATAATAACGTAAAAAAGGAGGGGATTATGCACGAGAAGAGTCAGATCAAAATTATTTTTACAGGTAGTGTCGGTGCCGGTAAAACCACCGCGATTGCCACCATCAGCGAAACCTTGCCGATTAGCACCGATGTCATCTCGACCGAAGCCAGTGTCAAGCTGCGTAAAAGTAAAACTACCGTGGCGATGGACTATGGCGAACTGACCTTAAACAACGGCGAAAAAGTCCATTTGTATGGTACACCCGGCCAAATCCGTTTCGCCTTCATGACCGAAATTTTAACGGCTGGGGCTTTAGGACTGATTATTCTGATTGATAACAGCGACGACGACCCGCTGGCGCAATTGGACTACTATCTGCACTTAAACGAAGAATTTTTAATGGATAACCCCGCCGTTGTCGGCATCACCCATTTTGACGAAGCCAGCCGCCCCGCGATTAAGGACTACTACGGCGTATTGGAAAACCGTGGCTACCTTTGGCCTGTCGTGCGGGTTGACGCGCGTGAGGCGGCTGATATTCATTTGCTGTTAGAGACCTTATTGGCGTTGTTAGAATACAATTAAGCGGCTAGCCAGAGAATAAGCTTGGCAATAATGAAAAATGCCAAGCTTATCGGCTTATCCCATTGTCCGACGATACCGCTTGCCCACCTCAACGCCGTCCTCTAACCGCCCCATCACTTCTGCAACTTAGCCATCAGCATTTTATTCACTTCCGCTGGATTCGCTTTACCTTGCATGGCTTTCATCACTTGGCCGACAAAAAACCCGAACACTTTTTCGTTGCCGCCCCGGTACTGCTCCACCTGCTTGCCGTTAGCGGCGATGATCTGGTCGATAACCGCCTCAATCGCGCCCGTGTCGGTAATCTGTTTCAGGCCTTGAGCCTCGATAATGTCATCGGCACTGGCACCGCTTTGTTGCCACAAAGCTTCAAACACTTGCTTGGCGATTTTGCCGGAAATGGTGTCGTCGCTGATCCGCGCCAGCAAGCCCGCCAATTGCCCGGCACTGACCGGGGCATCGGTAATGTCCAAATCGGCTTTGTTCAGCGCGGCGGACAATTCGCCTGTGACCCAATTGGCGCATAACTTCGCTTCACAGCCGGATTGGGCGACCACCGCCTCAAAATAATCCGCTAAGGGGCGCGAAGCGGTCAGGATGGTGGCGCTTTCATGGTCGAGTTGGTAATCGGCCTTAAAACGCAGTTTTTTGGCTTCCGGCAATTCCGGCAAGGTCGCCTTTACCTCGGCCTTAAAGTCGTCACTGATGACCACAGGCAATAAATCGGGGTCGGGGAAGTAGCGGTAATCGTTGGCTTCTTCCTTGCTGCGCATGGAACGGGTTTCGTCTTTGTTGGCATCGTACAAACGGGTTTCCTGCACGACTTTGCCGCCGCTTTCAATCAGCTCGATTTGCCGTTCGATTTCGTGGTTGATAGCTTTTTCGACAAACTTAAACGAGTTAATGTTTTTAATTTCGGCGCGGGTGCCAAATTCGGCTTGGCCTTTCGGGCGCACCGAGACGTTGGCATCGCAACGGAACGAGCCTTCCTGCATATTGCCGTCACAAATCCCCAAATAACGCACCAGTTCATGCAGTTTGCGCATATAGGCCACGGCTTCTTTAGCGGAGCGCATATCCGGTTCGGAAACGATTTCCAGCAATGGCGTACCCGCACGGTTTAAGTCGATACCGCTTAAGCCGTGGAAGTTTTCGTGCAGGGATTTGCCCGCGTCCTCTTCCAAATGCGCGCGGGTAATGCCGACGCGCTTAACCTCGCCATCGACCTCAATATCCAAATGCCCTTTGCCGACTATCGGCAAATCCATCTGGCTAATTTGGTAGCCTTTGGGCAAATCGGGATAAAAATAATTTTTCCGCGCAAACACCGAACGTGGGGCGATATGGGCATCAATCGCCAAACCGAACATCACCGCTTTTTGCACCGCATCGGCATTTAACACCGGCAACACCCCCGGCAGGCCCAAATCGACTGCACAGGCTTGGGTATTGGGCTCCGCCCCGTAAGCTGTGGACGCGCCGGAGAAAATTTTTGATTGGGTAGCCAATTGGGTGTGGATTTCCAAGCCGATGACGGTTTCCCAGCTGATGCTCATACAAATGTTCCTTAGTGAAGTGATGCAAAAACAGGCCGCCTGCAACAATGCCGCCCAGGAGCCTAGCGAAAATTTATGGCCTTTGTACCATAAACCCCGTTTACCCTGAAAGCCCTAATTTGATAAGGCATAGGCCATGAGGAATGTGCAAGACTCGCCGCTTTTATCATTAGCCTACAGAAAAAGCAAAAAATGGCGGCGGACCGCTTGATTAGGATTTAGCAAAAGAGGATTTTGAGCCTACCGCCAACGGCGCTAAGGGGGAAGTACAGCGACTTCCCTTAGCGCATTGCCTTAAGCGGCTTCGTCAACGGAAGGGATAACGGCAAAATCTTGTGGACGGGTTTCTAGCAATTCCAAAAAGATGCGGCCTAACTGCGGGTCTAGCCACCCCTCGGCAATTTCCTGCTTAATAATGTCGATGACGGCAGCAAAATCTAGGGCGGGCTTATAAGGCCGGGGCGATGTCAGGGCATCAAAAATATCGACTATTTGGAATGCCCTTGCTAACAGCGGAATCGCCTCGCCTTTAAGACCGTCAGGGTAGCCGCTGCCGTTCCAACGTTCATGATGCGAACGGATAATCTGCACCGTCGACTCCATTTCCTTTAAGCTGGCGCATAATTGTGCACCAATCACCGTATGGCTGCGCATAACCGTCCACTCTTCTTCGGTGAGTGGGGCGGGTTTGAGCAAAATACTGTCGGGGATGCCTAAGTTGCCGATGTCGTGCAGGACACAGGCATTATGCAGGGCTTGTAACTGTTCGGGCGAAAAGCCCAACGAGCGGCCAAAAATCCCCACCATAGCTTTAAGGCGGGTAGCATCATGGTGGCCTATATAATTGTTTTTGGTTTCAACCAGCCGCTTTAAGGAAAACAGCAAGGACTCCGCTTCGCTTAATTTAGCCGACGGTTTTTGGTCGGTCTTTGCCGCCCCGCCCCTGCCAGTTTTGCTGACGCTGGCGGTATGGCTTAACAGCCCCAGCAAATCTTGCGGACTGAACGGTTTAGCCAGAAAAGTTTCGGCGCCCGCCGCCAAGATACGCGCAATACTTTCAGTAGCCGTGTCTGCGGTAATGGCAATGACGGAGATATGGCGGGTCGCCAAGTCTTTTTTAATCTGCGAGGTGATCAGAAAAGCGTCGCCATCCGGCAACATAACGTTAACCAACACCACATCAGGGGCAAAGGCATACATTTTCGCCCCCGCCTCAAAGCCATTTTGCGCCGTGGCCAACACAAAACCCAAACCCGAACCATTAAGAATGTCGTAGACATACGTCATCATCAGCGGGTCGTTATCAACAATAAGAATCCGTGATACGCTGGGCTTTGCTTCGACATAAGCCACCCCACTGTCGCGGACAAAATTTTCCACGTCACTTTTCAAAAAGCGGCGATGCCCCCCTGGCGTAACCTTTGCAACCAATACGCCTTTTTGCGCCCATGACCTGACAGTTACAGGGGACACCATCAACAATTCTGCCACCTCGTTAGGTGTCAGATAGATTTTATTGGGACTGATAGATGAAGCCATAAAACACCCTAAATTCAAATGGGGATTATGATACCGCAAAATCAATACTAACGGTGATTTTTACTTATGATTTTACACGCTTAGGGCTAATACGCCACTGGCTTAACGCACTTGTTTGGCGCGAACCCCGCATTCTTCGCGGTGCGGCGCACGTTCTTACGGTTTTTGGAATGTGTGCAAGATTACCAAAAATAATCACTACAAGTGCCAAAGCGGGCATAAGTATCTACACATCGTTTATTAACGCTTGCAACATACACGTCCAGCGCATTTGAAAAATAGAAAAAATTATAAAAACCAAAAAATTAAACTATTTTGTACTGTTTTTAGCTTAAAAAAGCGGCGGTATGGCTTACCGCCGCATAGGCAGGCCACGCAGCAAACTATCGGGCAAAACCGCCTGCCCGGTATCTACGGCTTGTCACCCCCCATAAACCTCATCCTGGCTAATAATAAACAACACCCAAGAAAACGCCCCGGTGCTGATTTTCGCCCCGCAATACCCACACTCAGCAGTTTGACCCATTTTGTCGGCAGGGGCGCCGCATTGGGGGCATTGGGTTAGGCTATACGGCGCGGTGCTGGGGGTTACGCCATTACGGCGGACAAATGTCCAATATTCGCTGTAACGGCGCAACTCACGTTTAGAGCCGCCGATGAGCTTGCCTTGGGCATCTTCGGTGTAATCGTAGCACGAGGCGAAAATCCGCACGGTGATGGCTTCGTAAAAGGCATCGCGGTCGATGTTTACGGCTTCTATTTGGCTGATGCTGAGCTGGTTGAGGCGGTTATACCAGTCGTGTTCGGCATATAAGGCCATCCAGAAAGCGTTGCTCTCGTAGAGGCGGTCTGAGAGCAAATGCCGGACGGCTTGCCAGTCGCGCTGGCTCCAATGGTTATAAATGTCGAGAAAGTAGGCTTTAACCACATCATCAGCAAATGTCGGCCAAAAGTCTTGCCATGCGACTAGGCCATGCGCTTCGCTAAAGGTTTGCTGCTGTTGCGCCAAGTCTTCTTGTAGCAGGGTCGGCAAAGCCGTGCCTTGTTCTTGGGCGTAACTCACCAAATCAGCCGTCGCCAAGGCCGTGGTTTGGATAACGGCGCGTTGGCTTAAATACCATTGGTTCGCGCCTTGGCTGATGGTGCTGCCGCAATGCTGGCATTCCCCGGCATCGGTAAAATGCGCGGGCGCACCGCAATGTGGGCAGGATAAGGCCTGCATTTTTTCCGGTGGGGGCGATAGCTGGCCGTGTTGGCGTTGCAAAACCCAGCGTTCGGTGACGGTGTAGCGGGTGGCGTGGTCTTGCTGGTGCAGGGTGTAATTGGCTTCTATGCGCACACTGAGGCGGTCGGTGGGCTGGTCGCCTTCCATTATTGTGCCGATATTTTCAATCCGCAGGCCATTAATGACGATTTCGTTAATTGTCCACGGCCCGGCTTGTTGGAAATGGGTTTGGATGCTGGGGCTGAGAAAGGGGCTAAGGTAGCTGAATTCGGGGTGGGTGGAATAGCTATAAAATTTGCTGTACAGGGAGTGGACAAAATCGAGCAATAACACGGTCGAAAAATTCGTATCGTGCTGTTTAAAGACTGCCAGTTGGCTTTGCAGGCGGTTGTTTTGCTGGCTTTTGTAGGCGCTGGTGGCTTGGGCGACCACCATTTTGGGTTTGTCCCATTGGCGCAGCAAGTAAATCAGCAGTATCAGGGCAATAATCGCGATATAAGCGGCGGGTAAATCGGCGGGAACACCGCCTAACTTTACGTTACCACCGCTAAAGCTATGGCCTGAGCCGTATGAACCAAAATTGTAAGCGCCGCCATGGCTATAGCCGCCGCCTGAGGGTGCGCTATGCCCGGAACTGGCATGACCGCCGCCGGGTCTTGCTTCTGCGCCGTTCAGCCCCACTATAATGAATATCAATAGCCCGATGCGTTGCCAGATTTTCATAAGTCAATCTCCATCAGGTCGGGCAGTTCGTTAATGTCATTGGCTTGGGGCGGCAAATAACGCTGAAAAATCGGCTGGGCTTTGGCCAGTTCCACCAATAAGGCCTCTAAGGGCTTGGGGCTGGTCATAGCGTTTTGCAGGCCTGCGTCTAGGGTGTGCCATACGGCGGCGGGTAGGGCTTGCGCCGCGCCTTGGTCGGGCAACAGATACGCGCGGCGTTCTAGCCATGAGCAGTACACTAACACGCCGATTTTGGCTTGGGTATGCTGGATGCCACCTTTTTGGAACACCGCCCGCGCCATGATTTCCACTTGTTTGTTTAAGCGGCGTTTGCCTGCGCTTAGCCGGGTCAGTGCCGGGATATGGGCGAGCAGGTAGGCGAGCATGAAGCCGCCGATAGGAAGGCTGTAGACCCATAAGTCGCTAAATAAAGTGGGGGCGAAGATGCTATAGGTCAGCCCCAACCATGCCCCTAACAACCCCCAGCTGAGGTGGATGTCGTGGTAGTCTGCCGAGCGTGAGCGCAACACGACCACCACTTCCACTTGCGAGTGTTGCTCGATGGCTTTAATGGCCGTCCAGAGACGGTTTTGAAAGTCGGGGGGTAGGGTTTTTTTCATAAGCGGCAATAGGCCTATATAATGATGGTGGATCTATATGGGTTTTGGGGGTTTGCTAGCAATGTAGGGAGAGCTATTACTCGATAATCAAGTTTTTAAAATCCGAATAAATAGTTCAGCTATCGGATATTAAAAAAGAATACAAGCTATTTTAAAACAAAAAGTTGCAATGGAATTCGGCTCCCTCCCCTGATGGGGAGGGTTGGGGTGCGGAGATTCTAAACAAGGCTTTTTTCATTAAACAAAATAAAAACAGCCTGATTAAAATCTCTTAGCCATGAGTATAAGTTATTGATTTTATTCTCCCCACCCCAACCCTCCCCATCAGGGGAGGGAACTGTCTTACCCTATAGGCTTGTGTATTTTACAAATGCACCAACCTAAAAGCCCCTAACCCCCTAATCGTATTTTTACTAACTGCTACAACGGAGACAACATCCATGGGATTCTTTGACGGTTTAAAGCGCCAACTGCGTTCGGTGATTGAGTGGGAAAACCCTCAGCCTAATGCCTTGTTTGAACGCTGGACAGATAACGGCGACGAGATTAAAAACGCCTCAACGCTGATTGTCGGCCCCGGCCAAGGCTGTATTTTTGTTTATCAAGGCAAGGTGCAGGCGGTTTACCAAGAACCCGGCTCAGTTAACCTAAAAACCGATAATATCCCATTTTGGACGACGATCAGCAAGTTTATGCAGGCGTTTGAGAGCGAGCATAAGGTCGGTCTGTATTTTTTTAAGACCACGGTGATGCTGGACCAGAAATGGGGGACGAATTCGCTGATTAAATACCTGGACCCGCGTTACCAGTTTCCGGTCGGTTTGCGGGCGTTCGGTAATTATAGCTACCGTATCGAAACGGCGGCGGCTTTTTTTACCAATGTGGTCGGCGGGCAGAGCCTGTTTACCAGCGAAGCCTTAAGGGCGGTGATTGTCGCCCGTCTTAACCAACCCTTGGCGGACTTTCTCGCCACCAGTCACTTCAGCTATGTCGATATTGATGCCAACCGCGAAGAAATCGCCGATGGTGTCCGAGAAAAATTGGCGGCGATTTTTGCCGATTTAGGCTTTACCATCACCGATTTCCGTATCGAAGGCACGGATTTTGACGAGGATACCTTACGGCGCATCAACCGTATCGCCGATATGACCGCCGAAGCCCAAGCCGCGCAGGCAGTCGGTTTGGATTATGCCAAGATACAGCAATTGGAGGCGTTACGGGAAGCAGCCAGAAACGAAGGCGGCGGCGCGGGTATGGGTATGGGCTTGGGGGCAGGCATCAGTTTTGGGCAAAACATCGCCCAAGCGTTTGGCAATAATGCGGCGGCACCTGCCTCCCCTAGCCCTGCCGCCGTAGACCCCAGCGAAAAATTGGCGCAATTGAAGAAGCTGTTTGAAGCGGAATTGATTTCGGCGGAGGAGTATGCCGCGAAGAAAAAAGCAATTTTGGATGCTTTTTAGGGGTTTAGCGCGTCTTTAGACTTGCGCCTAAAAGCCAGCCGTTCCCTGAGCGAAGCCGAAGGGAACGAGGGCTGGGGTCTGCTCTCCCCTATAGACATTTTAACAAAGGCTAAAAAAATAGATGAAAGCCTACTTAGGAATGGGTAGGAAATATTTAGACAAACGTTAAACTCGATCATCAAGTTTTTCATAAAGTCACCTCTAAATAGTGGAAAAGATTAGCGAAGAGCTAAGGCTTGTCAAGGTAGACGGCTCCCTCCCCTGATGGGGAGGGTTGGGGTGGGGAGAATAAAATCAATGACTTATACATATAGCTCAGAGATTTTAATCAGACTGATTTCAGTCCGTTTAATGAAAAAAGCCTTGTTT
>NZ_PGFZ01000008.1:58721-65444 GCF_002923755.1 Methylovulum psychrotolerans | reverse complement strand
CAGCCCTCCCCATCAGGGGAGGGAGCCGGATTCCATTGCAACTTATTGTTTTAAATTAATTTGTTAAAACTTTCAATACCCAGTAGCTGAACTATTTATCCGAATGTTAAAAACTTGATGATCGAGTTAAAGGTACGGGTCTTGGAGCGCGGGCATCTTGCCCGCGCTCCAAAAATGCTTATGCCGAGGTTATTTTATGCACGTTCCTTACCGTAATTCTGGCGGCATTGGCAAATGTCGGGCGAACCGCTTGCCCAACCTACGCGAAATATGCTGGCTTCGCTTAACGGTAGGGGGAGCCGTTACTTCGCCCGAAAGATGAAATAAGCCGCCCCGCACAGCAGCAGGCCTGCCCATAGATAATCCAGCTTGAGCGGGGCTTTTAAGTACCAGATGGAAAACGGCACGAACACGCCTAAAGAAATGACTTCTTGCAAGATTTTAAGCTGGGCGAAGCTCATGACGGTATAGCCTAAGCGGTTGGCGGGCACTTGCAGCAGATACTCAAACAGGGCAATCCCCCAACTGATGAGGGCGGCAATCAGCCAGGGTTTGTTATGCAGTTCTTTTAAATGCGCATACCATGCAAAAGCCATAAAGACATTGCTGCAACACAGTAAAAAGATGGTCGTTAAGGTAACTTGCACGGCTAAGGGATAGGTCAGGGGTCAGGCAAAGTAGGCATAAACCTATGCTTGCCTGACCTACGCGGTCTTTAGTAATTGCGTTGTACGGAAAATTTCGCCAATAAGGTCAAAGCTTGCTTGTACTCGGATTCCGGCAGGCAAGCGAGGGCATCAATGGCTTTTTGGGCTTCTTCATCGGCGCGTTGTTCGGTGTAAGTGATCGCTTGGGTGCGCTGCACTATGTCATAAACGGCGTTAAAGGCCTCGCGGTCGCCGTTTTGAATCGCGGCAATGATAATTTCCGCCTCGCTGGGGGTGCCGTTTTGGATGGCGTAAATCAATGGCAAGGTCGGCTTGCCTTCGGCGAGGTCGTCGCCTAAGTTTTTGCCCAAGTCTTCTTGATTGGCTTTGTAGTCGAGCGCGTCGTCAATCAATTGGAAGGCGATGCCCAAATGTTGCCCGTAACGCGCCAGATTTTCTTCAATATCGGCATCGGTATTCGCTAAGACCGCCCCTAAACGGGTCGCGGCACTGAACAGGATAGCGGTTTTTCTCGCGATCACTTCCAGATACTTGGCCTCGGTGGTTTCGGGGTTGTTGCAGTTGAGCAATTGCAGCACCTCGCCTTCGGCAATGGCGGTGGTGGTTTTGGAGAGGATTTCCATTACCCGCATATTGCCCGTGCGCACCATCATTTCAAAGGCGCTGGAATACAGGTAATCCCCGACCAAAACGCTGGCGGCGTTGCCCCAAACGGCGTTGGCGGATTCTTTGCCGCGCCTTAAGTCGGATTCGTCAACCACATCGTCATGCAGTAAGGTGGCGGTATGGATAAATTCAATGACGGCGGCGAGGATCAGGTGGTTGTCGCTGACCCCGCCCAAAGCTTTGGCGGCCAGTAGCAGCAGCATCGGGCGCAGGCGTTTGCCGCCGTTGCCGACAATGTAGTGGCCCATTTGGTTAATCAGCACCACATCGGAGCTGAGTTCGTTAATAATGAGCTGGTCAACGGCCCTGGCTTCGGTGTCGGTCAGATTCTTGATAGAATCAAAGTCTATAGGGGTCGATACATTCGAAGGTGAGGGTGAGTTCGCTGCCATTATGGATTGCTACAAGTAGAAAGTTTGGATGTATTTCATAGCGTTGGCTATGAAAGCCTAGGTTAGCGGCACATTATAACCTAATAGTCCGTTAAGCGAGTATGTCAAGTTAAGCGGATTGGTTTTTAAGAGGGGTTAGGACGGATGTTTGCCCGAAAAATTTGGCTTATAAAAAAGCCTAATAAATATAAGGTTTTGCCAAGCTTGCTGCGCACAAAAGCATGGCGGCACGGGGCTATTATGGGGCGGGGTGGCCTGGTGTGTTGAAAAGCGGCGGGCAGGATGCCCGCGCTCCCAGGGAAAGCTTGCCTATCGTGTCGGTGCGGATACCCAAGAGGGCAGGTATCCGCACCGACAAAACAGCTATCCGGCTTAAGCCTTATTCGGCAACGCCGCCGACAGCCGCCAAACGGGTCGCCAATTCACCTTTCTTATACAAGTCCACGACAATGTCGCAGCCGCCGACCAATTCGCCACTAATATACAATTGCGGGTAAGTGGGCCAGCTGGAATAATCTTTCAGCGCTTCGCGCAGTTCGGGGTCTTCAAAAATGTTCACATACATATACTTGGCTTGGCACAAGTCCAGTATTTGCACGGTTTGCCCAGAGAAGCCGCATTGCGGGAAGTCGGGCGTGCCTTTCATGTATAACACGACCGGATTGTTCTCAAGCTGATCCTTAATTCTTTCTATCACGTTCATAGCAGACATCACTCACTGATTAAATAAAGACAAATACCTAGCGGCTTTCTCAACATTATAGCACTTAAAAACGCAAATATTAACAACGGGTCTTGCTTAGGGGTAAATTGAAACTTATAATCGACCATTTTTTTATCGGGTTATACAAGCCCTTGTTTTGTTAATAGGTAGACCTTATGACCAGCCACATTATGCCAACTTACGGACGTTTAGCGGTCACTTTCGAGCGCGGGGAAGGCGCTTGGTTGTGGGATAGCGAAAATAAACGCTACCTGGATGCCCTTTCCGGCATCGCCGTGTGTAGTTTAGGCCACGCCCATCCGGCGGTACATAAGGCCTTATGCGAACAAAGCCAAAAATTGCTGCACACTTCCAATATTTACCGCATCGGCGTACAAGAACAGTTGGCCGACCAACTGACAGCCCTGAGCGGCATGGATAATGTGTTTTTTAGCAACTCCGGAGCCGAGGCCAACGAAGCAGCGATTAAACTGGCGCGTAAATACGGGTATGGCCTAGGTATCGACCAACCTGCCATTATCGTCATGGAAAAAAGTTTCCACGGGCGGACGCTGGCGACCTTAAGCGCGACCGGCAACGCCAAAATCCAGCAAGGTTTTGCTCCGCTGGTCGAAGGCTTTATCCGTGTGCCTTATAACGATGTCGGCGCGGTCGCCGACGCGATCAGCCAGCACAACAATATTGTCGCCATTTTGGTCGAGCCTATCCAAGGCGAAGGCGGCGTGAATATCCCCGCCCCCGACTACCTTAACCAACTGCGGGCATTGTGCGACCAACACCATTTGTTGTTAATGCTAGATGAAATCCAAACCGGCATAGGCCGTACCGGACAGTTTTTGGCTTACCAACATAACCGTATTTTGCCGGATGTCTGCACACTGGCAAAAGCTCTGGGCAACGGCGTGCCGATAGGCGCGTGTCTGGCGCGGGGCAAAGCCGCCGAGGTGCTGACGGCGGGTAGCCACGGCTCCACGTTTGGCGGCAATCCGCTGGCTTGTAGTGCCGCGTTGGCGGTGTTGGCGACCCTGGAGGCCGACGGCCTGATTGCCGCCGCCACCCGCAAAGGCGACGCTATTTGCGCAGGTTTTAGCGCACGCCTGCAAGGCCAGCCGCATATTGTCGATATCCGCCATAAAGGCATGATGATCGGCATAGAGCTGGACAGCCCCTGTGCGGAATTGGTCGGCCAAGCCCTGCAAGCCGGCCTGTTAATTAACGTCACTAACGAGCGGACTATCCGCCTGCTGCCGCCGCTGATTATGGACGAGGCGCAAATCCAATTGCTCGTTGACACCTTATCACCCCTAATTTTAGCGTTTACCGCACAGTTGTAGGTAGCAGTTTCATGAATCCCAGACATTTTATCAGCCTGCTTGATGTATCCGGCGCCGAACTGCGCGCCCTTATCCATCGCGCCATCGAACTAAAAAATCACCGTGACCTTGATTACCAGCCCTTAAAGGGGCGCGTCATGGCGATGATTTTTGAAAAATCCTCCACCCGCACCCGCATTTCTTTTGAGGCCGGGATGAGCCATTTTGGCGGCAGTGCCTTATTTTTATCGCCACGCGACACCCAATTAGGGCGCGGCGAACCCCTGCGCGACAGTGCCAAAGTCATTTCCAGCATGGTCGATTGCATCATGCTGCGCACCGACAAACACACCACCGTCACCACGTTTGCCGAGCATTCGCGCGTCCCGGTCATTAACGGCCTGACCGACGAACAGCACCCCTGCCAATTGCTCGCCGACATCCAGACTTTTTTTGAGTTGCGCGGCGACTTGCAAGGCAAAACTGTAGCCTGGATCGGCGACGGCAATAATATGTGCCATTCTTACATCCATGCCGCCATGGTGTTGGACTTTACCCTGCACATCGCCTGTCCGGTCGGCTACGAACCCGCCGCCGCGATAGTCGCCGCTGCGGGCGGACGGGTGAAATTCTTCCCTGATACCGTCGCCGCTGCGGTGGGTGCGGATTTGGTCGTCACCGACGTGTGGGCGAGCATGGGGCAAGAAGAAGAGCAAAAACAACGCGAGATAGCCTTTAAAGACTATCAGGTCGATGCGGCAGTAATGGCGGCAGCGCAACCCGATGCGCTGTTCATGCACTGTTTGCCAGCCCATCGCGGCGAAGAAGTCAGTGCCGAGGTGATCGACGGCCCGCAAAGTGTAGTGTTCCAAGAGGCCGAAAACCGTTTACATGCCCAAAAAGCCTTGCTGGAATTTCTGCTCTGCGGTAAATGACGTTAAAATCCGTTTATCAAACGGCTAACTGTAGGGATTTCCGTGAACAAAATACACACCGCGCTGATTATCGTCCTGCTTGCCCCTATCGGGGCGCAGGCAGAAACCGTATACGTCACCGACAATCTCAATTTATCGCTAAAATCTGCCCCCGATAACGAGGCGAAAGTCATTAAGCTGCTGCCCACGGGTACGCCGCTGACCGTGACCGGGGCAAAAACCAAAACCGGTTTTACCCCCGTGCGCATGGACGACGGCACGGAGGGCTATATCCAAACCCGCCACACCCAAAAAGAACCGCCTGCCCGAGAGCAGATGGAAACCAACCATAAGACCCTCAAATCCTTACAGTCGGAAAACCTGTCCTTAAGAGCCGAGCTGAAAATCGTTAAAGACGCCATCACCCCCGGCACATCGCTGGAACGCTCGTTAGCCTTAGAGCGCGATAAATTAAAGCTGGAGTTGGGCGAGTTGAAACAAGCGGCGGCGGGCGTTGTGCAGTTAAAAAACGAGCGCGATGAGTTGCAAGAGCGCGTCGTTAATGCCGAACGCAAACTGGAGCAATTGGAGCGCGAGAACGCCAGCCTGAAAAACACCAGCGAACAAGATTGGTTTTTGTATGGCGGGATATTGGTGTTCTTTAGCGTGATTTTAGGGTTTATCTTGCCGAAATTAGGTTGGCGGCGTAAGCGCGGTTGGGATATGTATTGAATGGGCTTTGTTGCCTGCTGTTGGTGTAGGTAGGGGCAAAGGGCGTATGCACCCTGAGGGGTTGTCGGGCAGAAACCGCCTGCCCGACCTATACTGTGAACGGCCAAGTTTTCGGCTTTTACAATTCACCGTAGGGTACAGCGTACCCTACCAAAAAACCGAAAACTTGACCGTTTGAAGTATATATGTGGTGCGGGTTTACAAACGACGGGGTATTATTATGTCAGCTAATTTATCCATAAAAACGCCTTGGGTCAGTGAAGCGGACTACTTGGCGGCAGAACTGACGGCGACAGTCCGGCATGAGTATATCGACGGTATGGTGTATGCCATGGCAGGGGCGAGCCGTAACCATGAAAAAATCGTCGGCAATGTCTTTGGCGAATTAAGAAACGCCTTAAAAGACCAGTCTTGCGTACCTTATAGTTCCAACTTAAAAATTAAAGTCGGCAGCCAGTTTTTCTATCCCGATGCGATGGTGGTCTGTAACGAAACCGCCCAGCACGATTACTACACCGAAGCCCCCACGTTGATTGTCGAGGTGCTGTCAAAATCCTCGCGGCGTATGGATGAAACCACCAAACGCCTCGCCTACCAAAGCCTGCCCAGTTTGCGCGAATATATCCTGATTGAGCAAGATTTTGTCGATGTCGAAGTCTGCCGCAAACGCACGGGCTGGGTGTCGGAACATTATTTTTGGGGCGACGAGGTGAGTTTTGAGGCGGTGGGCTTGAGCGTGGCGGTGGCGGAGATTTACCGCTGGGTTGATAATGATGAGGTGCGGGGCTGGGTGGCGGGGTAAGCGGCGTTATGGCGTTCGGTTAGGTTGCTGCCGCCCCGACTTGCCTAGGCCTCGCCCGCCATAGGCGCTTGGGTTTCTTGCCATAAGCGATCCAGCAAGATACGGAAGCCTTCATCTTCGGGCAATGAGTGGATACGGCTATCAGCCAGTTCGGCATCGTAAAGGGCTTGACCACCTAGTGTTAAGGCTGCTTTTAAAAGCAGTTCGCTTTCTGCTGCTCTACCTAATAAAAATAGGGTGTAGGCTTGGTTCCCTAATATTATGGTATGGCCTTCTGTTGGTGTCCGTGTCAGGGCTTGGGCAAAATTATCCAATGCTGTCTGTAAAAGATTTTGTTTTTGTTCGGGATTGTCGTGGCTGTTTTTGGCCTGTAGTAAAATAGTGAAGCCTTTGCCATTCAGTGCATTAGCAACCTGTTTTTGTAAGGCAGGTTCTGTCGAGCCGCCAAACCGCCCCAGCAGTTCGTCATAGGCGGCGATTGCTTCTTCCGGCTGTTGCAATTGACCCAAGGT
>NZ_PGFZ01000008.1:0-58503 GCF_002923755.1 Methylovulum psychrotolerans | reverse complement strand
CGCGTCGCCAAACCGCCCCAGCAGTTCGTCATAGGCGGCGATTGCTTCTTCCGGCTGTTGCTGTTGACCCAAGGTAAACCCTTTATAGAATAGGGCGTTGGCAATCGGTTCCTGTAAGGCGGATTCTGTCGAGCCGCCAAAACGCCCCAGCAGTTCGTCATAGGCGGCGATTGCTTCTTCCGGCTGTTGCAATTGACCCAAGGCAATCCCTTTGTTATATAGGGCGTTAGCAATCGGTTTCTGTAAAGCGGGTTCGGT
Source organism: Methylovulum psychrotolerans (assembly GCF_002923755.1). Taxonomy (GTDB): domain Bacteria; phylum Pseudomonadota; class Gammaproteobacteria; order Methylococcales; family Methylomonadaceae; genus Methylovulum; species Methylovulum psychrotolerans. The sequence goes on along the minus strand of NZ_PGFZ01000008.1, from coordinate 58,245 downwards.
TGCGTCGCCAAACCGCCCCAGCAGTTCGTCATAGGCGGCGACTGCTGCTTCCGGCTGTTGCAGTTGGCCTAAGCTAACCCCTTTGTTATATAGGGCGTTGGCGACCCGTTCCTGTAAGGCGAGTTCCGTTGCGTCGCTAAACCGCCTCAGCAGTTCGTCATAGGTGGCGATTACTTTTTCCGGCTGTTGCAATTGTCCCAAGGCAACCCCTTTGTTATATAGGGCATTGGCCACCTGCTCCTGTAAAGCGAATTCTGTAGAGTTGCCAAACCGCCTCAGCAACTCGTCATAGGCGGCGATTGCTTCTATAAGTTGTTGTAATTCGCCTAATATCACACCCTTGTTGCTTAAAGTTATAGCCACTAGTTCTTGTTTAGATAGTTCCACGCTATCGACATAATGCCCTAGTATTTCGTTGGTAGATACTAAAGATTTTTCTTTCTCACCTGTAAAATAATAGGCCGATGCCAGATTAAACAACAAATAGATGTCGGTTTTATTCTTATCCAAGCCCTGTAGCGCAAGGCTTATTACCCGTTGCCAATCACCTTTCTGCATAGGCTCGGCCATTTGCTGTAAATAAAAATCTGCATCCACTCCGGCGACTTCTTGGATAATCTCAACTAAGCGGCGGTAGGGGGCATCTGAGCTGAATAAGTCGCCATCATCAACCAACAGTCGGTCTTTAAAAGCCAATAAGGGGTGGTAAGGTATGACTAAAGGCTTGTCATTGTTATACGCCCCCGAAAAATCACGGCGGATAGCCTGCATTTTTTTGGCAAACGGTGTGCCTTTTTCGGTAGACATAACGGGTACGGGTGAGGCTACCAGAATGATTTTAGGGTTTAGCGGGGCTTTATCACGGATGGAGTCAAAAACACGCTTAGCCCCGGTGATATTTTGCCCATTTAAGTTGAACACCAAGACAACGATGTCCGCCAATTGATGGGTGGCAATGCCGCCGATTTCCGACAGCCCAGTACGCGCATCCATAAAGACGTAATCGGGATTGAAGCGGTCGATGATGTGGCCGCGTAGATTTTCGAGGATTTTATAGCCTTCTTGCTGGGTGTAAAAATCATGCCATGTCATGCCGTTGAGAAAACCTAAATACCCTGGCTCGTTGTGACGGCCTGCGGGCATTAGCCATACGGTGCCACGGTCGGTTTTTTGGCCTCGGCACTCGTAGATATAATCATCTAAGCTGTCCGGTGGGCCATTTTCTAGGCAGTCGGCTAAGTATTCGGCAAATCCGGCGGGGTTTTTATTGCGGCTTTTGGGCTGGAACGCCTCAAAATGCAGTAGGCCAGGGGCTTCTAGGTCTAAATCCAATAAAACGATTTTTTTACCTTTAGCCGCTAAGGCGCGGGCGCAGTTTGCCAGGGCTAATGTGCGCCCGACCCCGCCTTTATAAGAGTAAAAAGCGATAAAGCGGGTTAGGGTGTCGGGTGTTGCGGCGGAAGTGTTCATGCGCATTGGGCGAATGGTACGGCGATGGGTTTGCCCAGTTTCTCTTCACGACATTTGTTCACATAAGGATATTTTCGCTCTTCTTTAGGCAGTGTTTTAGGCGGCTCGATTGATTTAACGGCAGCAACATTGTTCAGCGTTTCTTTGCCCAATACCGATAAATACACCTCGTGGCTTTTGCCGCGTTTTAGGCGATAAATTAATCCGGCATCTTCAAGTTTTTTTAATTCATTAGCGATATGGGAAGCTGATTTGGCGCATTGCTCGACCAGTTCGGTAGGGGTGATACCGGGTTGTTGTTTGATACGGGTCATTGCCAAGCCGCTGACGGTAGACGGCAAGACCAAGCGCAATTGTTCTAAAGGCTTGCCGCTCGCTAAGGCTAAGGTCATCAGCTCGCCCAGTGTCCGCCAGCGGTCGCCGAGTTTGCTACTCTCATCATGATGGTCGGCTAAGCCTGATAAGTCGGCGCAACAGGCTCTTATCGCCTGCATGGCTTCGGCATCTTGCGCTAATAAAGCGGACGCCGCCGCTGTGGTTAGCCAGGCTTTTTCCCGACGTACTGTAGCAAAGTCTTTATTTTTTAAGGCTTGTCTGTAGTTATCGCGGTGTTCGGCTAAGTTATCCATAGTTCACTTTATTATAGGGTTAATTTGTGAAGTGATGAGGATATACTACTGTCAGTTCATTGTTATATCAATATGTACTGTGAATAAAAAAGGGGCTATAGGTTCCGGTTTTAATGTGTCTTTCTTTGTGGGGCAGTAAGCGAGCATCGACTTGTCATCGGAATTATCTTTTTGGGCATTGCAAATAAAGGCACTAGACCCCGCCTTGCCTGCCGCACGGCAGCGGTCTTTAAAGCGACTTAAACCCTCAGACATGGCGGGGACTAAAAAAATAGCAATCGGTAGGGTTTGCCAGTGCTTGTCTTGCAGAAAATCCAAGCATATCGCCGTGGCTATTGCCCCTAAGGTGGTGTTGCGTATAGTTAGGTGTTGGGTTATGTCGGTCGGCTCGAAGGCGGGTGCGGCAATGCCGAATAGTGCTTGCGTTTGTTCGGCAGTCAAATCAAACGACTGGCGTTTGTCTTGTTGCCATTCGAGACCGCCGACAGAATTAAAAACGCTACAGCGGTTGCTATAAGTGTTGGCTGGCGCTGGGTTATCGGCATGGACATGGCGGGTGCCGGCCACCACTAGGCGGATTTGGGGGTCAAAGGCGTTGTTTTTTCTTAGCCATTGGCTAATATGGCTTTGCAGGTTTTCGGTCATGACCAGTTCGGGAAACAACAGAATATGCACATTTGCTTGATAAGCCGCCGCCAATACGCTGCTAATCCGTTCTAGGAGCTCTGCTTCGGCGGTTTTTGTGCCGCAACACCAGAAAGGGATTTTGCCATTAATGCCGCGCGGGTCATGCGCATCGCAAGCCCAGCGCATATCTTGCCCATCTGCATACGGTGAAAAGCCGATTTTTAAGTGGTTTGTTAGGGTGTCGAAGGCATCACTGCGGCATATATCCAGTATTGTTGATGTTTCGATGGCTTGCCATTCATGATGCAAAGCCAATGTGCCTGTAGTGCCAAGGCTATGGCTGGGTTTAAATCGCTTTTTTTCTGGGATTCCTTTGAGAATGGGCGATTCTGTGCGGCGCAGCAATAGATAGCGTGAATTGTTGAGGGTAACTTCTATGGGAGTGTCGATTAAACACGGGGAAGCAAGCTGCCGAAATTTGTTATCCATCTCGCACAAGTAACCAAAAACGGCTAAACAATCCACATCCGTCAGTGTTGTTTTTGCCAGAAGCCCGTTAATATTTTGCGGCTTAGATAATGCAGCACCTATTTCTGATGACTTACAGGTGTTAATTGCATTTGCCAAGCGTTGGCTATCATTGCAAACAACACGCACATACAGGGCGCACCATTGCTGCAATGTTTCATCATCAAAATGTCCATACATCGTTGTGCCTTGTTATTATCGGATAGGGGCTAAGCGCTTAGGTTTTGGCACTACGCTAACATAGTGTGCCGACTCTTGCCAATGGGTGTTTTTAAACCTTGCCTTGTTATGACGAACACCTTTGCATCCCCTCCCCCACTCACCCCTCCTCAGCAAACCCCTTAGCCGTCTTATGCCACGGGGCAATATAAAACAGCAACAACATACCCGGCAGTGCCAAAGCGAAGCAAAGCCAGTAGAAGTGCTGCCAGCCTAGGGCGTTGATGTGGAATAGCACGACACTAAACACACTAATGTCGCCGCCTTCGACAAAATACCCGGCTAAGGCATTGGCGAGGGTGCGGGGCGTGGCGGCAAGACTGGTGAATAAGGCGAATTGGGTGGCGGCGTAGACCGGGTGGGTGGTGGTGGCGACAAAGGCGACGAACGCCGCTGTGCCTAAGCCCATGCCGAAGCTTTCTAAGGCGATGACCAAGGCCAAACTGCCTAGGCTATGATCGGTGGTCGCCAGCCAAGCAAAACCTAAAATCACCAAAGCCTGTAACAGGCCAAAAATCCATAAAGCGCGGTTAAGGCCGATATATACCAGCCACACGCCGCCGAAAATCCCCCCCGCGATGCTTGCCCATAACCCGGCGTTTTTGGCAACAATGCCGATTTCGGTTTTGCTAAAGCCCAAGTCCAAATAAAACGGGGTCAGCAAGGCGCTGGCCATGGTGTCGCCGAGTTTGTAAAGGAAGATAAATGCCAAAATCAGCAGGGCGTTTTTTACGCCTTGGCGTTGGAAAAATTCGTGGAAAGGTTCGACAATCGCCGCGCGTAAGGTTTTCGGCGCGTATACCGAAGTTACCGGTTCGCTCATGCACAGGCTTAAGGCGATGCCCGGCAGCATGAATAGGGCGGTGACGCTATAGACCACTTGCCAAGAGACATGGTCGGCCAGTACCAGCGATAAGGAGCCGGGGATAAGGCTGGCCAGTTTATAAGCATTGACATGGATGACACTGCCCAGCCCTTGCTCGGACTCGTGCAGCAATTCGCGCCGGAAAGCGTCAATGGCGATATCTTGGCTGGCCGACAAAAACGCCACCGCCACCGCTAAGCCGATAATCAGGCGCAAATCGTCTTGCGGCGACAGCCAGCCAAAGATGGGCAAAATCGCCAGCAAACCCAATTGGGTCAGCAACATCCACGACCGCCGCCGCCCTATACCTAAGGAATAACGGTCACAAAGCGGCGACCATAAAAACTTCCAAGTATAGGGCAGCTGGATTAAGGTCAGTAAGCCGATGGTTTTCAGGTCGATGCCCGCGCTATGGAACCACGCCGCGAACAGGTTAATCAGAATGTACAGCGGCAAGCCTGAGGAAAACCCGGTTAAGATGCAGATAAGCAAGCGGCGGTTGAAGATCCGGTCGGTGAATAGGGATGTTTTCATAGGGGGCTTAAACTCGATCATCAAGTTTTTCATAAAACCCGCCCTAAATAGGGTGGGGCATTGGTTAAAAAACACAAGCCCGTAGGGTAAGACAGCTCCCTCCCCTGATGGGGAGGGTTGGGGTGGGGAGAATAAAATCAATAACTTACTCTTCTGTCTCAGAGATTTTAAGCAGACTGTTTTTAGTCCGCTTAATGAAAAAAGCCCTGTTTAGATTCTCCCCACCCCAACCCTCCCCATCAGGGGAGGAAGTCGCGTAACCTCTCAACTTGTTGTTTTTAATTAATTTAAATATTCATTCAATGTCCAAGCTTATTATTCTAATATTAAAAACTTGCACATCGAGTTAAAGGTGGTTGGCGGGGCTGGCTCCTATTCTAAGGGAGATGTAAGGGACGGCGGCGATTTTCTTGTCTTGGAGCGCGGGCATCTTGCCCGCCCTTGCGGGCAAGATGCCCGCGCTCCCTTAATCTTCCGGCTGCGGCGGCGGGTTAGCCGTTTCTTCTGTAGGCTTGGCTTCGCTGGGTTCCGGCTCCGGTTTTTTGAGCTTTTCCCGCATATATTGCTTAATCACCTGCGCGGCGATGGGGGCGGCGACAGAACCGCCGTGGCCACCGTTTTCGGCGATCACAGCGATGGCGATTTGCGGGTCGCCGACAGGTGCGAAGGCAATAAACAAGGCGTGGTCGCGCAATTTAAAGTCGATGCTGTGTTCGTTGTATTTGGCGTTTTGCTTGATGTTGAACACCTGCGCCGTACCGGTTTTGCCCGCGATTTGGTAGGGTATGTTCCGGCCTATGCTTTTCGCCGTGCCGTGTTCGCTATTGACGACGTTAATCATACCGTCAATGACGCTGTTAAGGTTGGCGGATTTTAACGCCAGCGCCTGTTGCGGCGGGTGCGGTGGCGGGCCTATATAGGTGGCCGAGACGATTTTATCGACCAAAAACGGATTGACGATGTCGCCCCGGTTGGCGAGGGTGGCGGTCGCCCTGGCCAACTGTAAGGGCGTGACTTGTAAAAAACCTTGGCCGATGCCAGTGATTAAGGTCTCGCCTAAAGCCCATTCACGGTTCCTATGGTCTTGCTTCCATTGTTTGGACGGCAACAACCCCGCTTTTTCGCCGCTTAAATCAATACCCGATTTCTCGCCGAAACCGAACTTTTCCAAAAACCCGTGCATCCGGTCTATGCCGAGGATGCTGGCGAGGCGATAAAAATACACGTCACAAGATTGGGTGATGGCTTGGCTCATATTCACCGAGCCATGCCCGCCTTTGCGCCAGTCGCGGTATTTGTGGGTGGAGCCGGGGATTTGGTAGTAGCCGGGGCAAAACAGCTTTTGCTGGGCGCTGATCGCCCCCTCTTCCAGCCCCGCCAAGGCGACAAAAGGCTTGATGGTGGAGCCGGGCGGGTACAGGCCGCGCAAAGCGCGGTTATACAGCGGTTGGTCATCGGATTCGCTCAGGGCTTTATAGGTGTCGTTGCTGATGCCGACCACGAACGGGTTAGGGTCAAAGCCCGGACGGCTGGCAAACACCAGCACCCCGCCGGTTTTGATGTCTATCGCCACGACCGCACCGTTATAGCCTGCCAGTGCGTCAAAGGCGGTTTTTTGCAAGTCAATGTCCAAGGTCAGGTACAGGTTTGCGCCCGGTTCGGGAGCATTCTCGCTTAAGGTATTCAAAGAGCGGGCCTGGACGTTGGTCTCGATTTCCGCATAACCGGTTTTGCCGTGCAGCTCTTTTTCATAACTGCTTTCTATGCCCAGCTTGCCCAAATGCGTGGAGCCGCGATACTCGGACATGGGCAGCGTCTTCATTTCCTCTTCGTTAATCCGCCCGACATAGCCGACGACGTGCGCCGCCAAATCGCCGTAGGGGTAGTGGCGCACCAAGTGGGTATGGATGTCTACGCCGGGGAAATACGGCCTGACCACGGCAAATTTCGCCAGTTCGTCATCGTTCATGTTCAGCAGCAGCGGGATGCTGGTAAAGCGTTTTTGCCGCTTGCGTTGTTTTTCAAACAGTTCGATCTTATCGGGGCTGATGTCCAAAAGCTGTTGCAGGCGCTGCAAGGTCGCCGCCATATCGGTGATTTGTTCGGGGATAAGGTCTAAACTGTAAGACGGCGTGTTGTCGGCGAGGATTTTGCCGTTGCGGTCGTAAATGATGCCGCGTGTCGGCACCATCGGGGTGATCTTGACGCTGTTTTCTTTGGCTTTGGAGGCGTACAGCTCATGGCCGACAATTTGCAGATACACCAGCCGCACCACTAACGCCGCGCTGAGCAGCGTGATAAGGACTAAGGCGGCGATAATGCGCCGGATAAACAGACGGTTCCCCGCCGTGTGGTCGGTCGCCGAGTACATGGGTAACATGGCGGGATCAGTTAACAGGTTTGGACAAGCGCACAAAGCGCAACGTAAGGTAGACGAAAGGCCAGCAAAGGGTGCCGCTGAGTACCGGCCACCAAAAATCGCCGTGCAATTGTGCCGGATGCTGGAGGTTTTTAATCAAAAACAGCAATAGTTGCGACAACAGCAGGCAGGCGAAGATGAACAGTTCCTGTTGCAACAACGGGAAATGGCGCAGGCGTTTGTGCAGTTTCAGGCAAATATAGATCACCAACGAATACGCCAAGGCATATTGGCCTAATAAGCGCCCGGTCAGCACATCGGTCAACAGGCCGAAGCTCCAAGCGTGGAAAATGCCCACCCGCTCCGGGAAGCCGATCGACCAATAAATCAGCACCATCAGCACCCAATCGGGGTTGTAAATGTCCAGATGGAAGGGCAGCGGAGCGATGCGCAAGCACATGGCGACACCGATGCTGATGAGAATGCGGCCAAAGCCGTAAGTGTTAGTCATGATGCTGCTCGGTGGCCGATGGGGTGGGTTCTGGCGCGTCCGATTTATTGATAAGCGGTACGGGCATGGTTTTGCTCCAGACAATCATCAGCTCACGGTTGCGGTCGAGTTTGGCGGTCGGAGTCGCGGTGATACTGGCGAAGGCCTTGTTAGGCTGGGTGGTGAACTCATCCACGGTCGCCACTGGATAGCCTTGCGGGAAGGTACCGCCTAAACCGGAGGTAATCAGCAAATCGCCGGGGCGGATGTCGGCATTGCTGGGCAAAAACGGCAATAACAGGCGGTTCAGCTCGCCGCTGCCGACGGCAATGGTCAACAGACCGTTGCGGTTGACCTGTACGGGGATGGCGTGGTTGGGGTCGGTAATGAGCATAATCTCCGAGCTTAAGGGCAAGGCGCGGAACACTTGCCCGACCACGCCATTGGCATCGAGGACGGGTTGCTGGGGGTGTACGCCAAAACGCGTGCCTTTATTAACCACCAGAATATGTTCGTAAGGGGCCATTTTAATCGACAACAGCTCGGCAATCAGCACTTGTTCGCCCAGCTTAAAAGAATTTTCCAGCAAGGCCCGCAAGCGGATATTTTCCTTTTCTAAGGCTTCCAGTTTCAGCAGGCGGGTTTGCTGGATCAGTTGTTCTTCACGCAGCCGCTCATTGTCTTTTTTCAGCACGGTATAGGAACTCATCGACTCGGTGGTCTGCGTGACCATCGCACTGGGCATATCGACCAAGTGTTTCAGCGGCTCGATCAACAGCGATAAGCCGGCGCGTAAAAAATCCAGCCGCTGCCCGCCCCGTTGCTCGGTGACCAATAAGGCGACCGAGGCAATAACCGCGACTAGCAGGCGGGTATTGATGGAAGGGCCGGTGGCAAATAACAGTTTTATGGTCGTAGTCCTCGATATAAGGCGGTTGGGTGGCCGTTTAGGGTAGCTCGGCAAGCCTTGGGGCATCCAGTTGCGATGCTAGGGCGGCACGTTGGGGGCAGTATGGGGGGTATTTTCAGTTAAACGTGGCGAAGTAAGGCAAGCCCTGGGCAATGGCTAAACACCACTCGGAAGTCCATCCCGAACGGAGTGCAATCGCCTTCAGCCATTGCACGATAGCCAGCCGAGTGTACCAACATTAGCCTGTCGTTTGTTTAACGCCGGAGGCTGTATAGCGCAGAATGGTTAATCATTGCCCATCTTGTTTGCTTTGCCAAGCAGCGGTTCTTCATTGCTTACCGAACACCGCCGCATCTTCAATATCGGCAAACGCCACCCCTTCGGCATTTTCACTATCGGGGTAACGGATAGACCGCGAGCAACCCACTCTATCGGGCTTTGGTGGTTGCCGATGGGGAAGCTGTTGTAATAGTTTATACTCGATCATCAAGTTTTTAATATTAGAATAAGCAACTTAGCCACTAGATATTGGATTAGTATTTTAATTAAGTAAAAACAACAAGTTGCAATGGAATCCGTCCCCCTCCCCTGATGGGCGACTGCATGGATGCAGGAGGTAGAGCAACGCAGGAGCAGTTGCCGAGAGGGATGGGGTGGGGAGAATCTAAATAAGGCTTTTTTCATTAAACGAAATAAAAACAGTCTGATTAAAATCTCTTAGCCATGAGCATAAGTCATTGATTTTATTCTCCCCACCCCAACCCTCCCCATCAGGGGAGGGAGTTGCCCACCTTAACAAGCCTTAGCTCTCCGCTAATCTTCCCCACTATTTAGAGGTGACTTTATGAAAAACTTGATGATCGAGTTATAGGCCAATTCCAGAAAGCCCGGATCAATTTGCTCAATTTCCTGTTTTAGGTCTTCTTTCGTGATCATCTGCTTAAGCCCTTCGCATTTACTTTGCGCTAACCCAGCCCGGCTATTCCAACGAGAATGTCGACACGCCTTTTTTATCGAGCATTTCCAGCACCATGCCGCCGCCTCTGGCAACACAGGTTAAGGGGTCGTCGGCGATGAACACGGGCAGGCCGGTCTCTTCGGCAATCAGGCGGTCAATGTCTTTCAGCAAAGCACCGCCTCCGGTCAGGTAAATGCCCCTGTTAGCGACATCCGCGCCCAGTTCCGGCGGGGTTTGTTCCAGCGCGACTTTAACCGCGCCGACAATGCCGGACAGCGGCTCTTGCAGGGCTTCGAGGATCTCGTTGCTGTTCAGCGCGAAACTACGCGGCACACCTTCGGCAAGGTTACGGCCTTTGACTTCAATTTCCATCACCTCACTGCCCGGATAAGCGGTGCCGATTTCCATTTTAATGCGTTCGGCAGTGGCCTCACCGATCAGCGTGCCGTAATTGCGGCGCACATAGTTGATGATGGCATCGTCAAAACGGTCGCCACCGATGCGCACCGAGTTGGAATAAACAATCCCGTTAATGGAGATGACCGCGACTTCCGACGTGCCGCCGCCGATGTCCAGCACCATCGAACCGCAGGCCTCATCCACGGGCAGACCCGCGCCTATCGCCGCTGACATTGGCTCTTCAATCAGATAAACTTCCCGCGCCCCGGCCATGGCCGCCGATTCTTTAATCGCCCGCCGTTCCACTTGGGTCGAGCCGCACGGCACACAGATCAAAATCCGTGGGCTAGGACGCAACAATTTGCTTTTATGGACTTTTTCGATAAAGAACCGCAACATGCGTTCGGTGACGGCAAAATCGGCGATTACGCCGTCTTTTAAGGGCCTTATGGCGGTGATATTGCCGGGGGTGCGGCCTAGCATCCGCTTGGCATCCATACCCACCGCAGCGATGGTTTTGGAGCCGCGTATTTTATCTTCTTTAATAGCCACCACAGACGGTTCGTTGAGTACGATGCCTTGACCCGGAATATAGATCAAGGTATTAGCGGTTCCTAAGTCAATGGAAAGATCGTTTGAAAAAAGACCGCGAATTCGTTTGAGCAGCATTTGTATCGGTTTCCTTGGGGGAATAAAAATGCTACTACTGTATCAATCAAGCAGGTATTTGGGCAAGATATAAAGTATCATATTTAGATTGCTAGCTTTTATGGAGTAAAAAATGTCGTTGACGGCGGATGATGTAAACAAAATAGCGCACTTGGCGCGTCTGGGGATTGATTCTCAAGATATTGAATCCTATACAAAAGATTTATCGGGGATGCTGGATTTAATGACCCAAATGAGCAAACTGGACACCAGCGGCATTGAACCGATGGCGCACCCTTTAGATCAGGTGCAGCGGCTACGGGCGGACGCGGTGACCGAAGCCGACCAACGGGCGCACTTTCAGGCACTGGCCCCGCAAGTGGCCGACGGCCTGTACCTCGTGCCAAAAGTTATCGAATAGACGGAAGCCCTTATGCACACACAATCAATCAGCCAGTTAGCCCAAAGCTTGCGGTCGGGCGCGTTCTCCAGCGTCGAACTGACCCGCCATTATTTACAGCGTATCCAAGCGCATCAGGCACTTAACGCCTATATCACCGTCACCGAAGCCCAGGCTTTAGAAGCTGCCGCCGTCGCCGACCAGCGTTTGGCGGACGGCACGGCGACCCTGTTGACGGGCATCCCCATCGCCCAAAAAGACATTTTTTGTACCCTAGGCGTTAAGACCAGTTGCGGCTCAAAAATGCTCGACAATTTTATCGCCCCGTATAACGCCACCGTAGTGGATAACTTCAACCAGGCCGGGGCCGTCTCGTTGGGTAAACTCAACATGGACGAATTCGCCATGGGTTCTTCCAACGAAACCAGCTTTTATGGCGTAGTACGCAACCCCTGGAACCCCGACACCGTGCCGGGCGGCTCGTCCGGCGGCTCAGCCGTCGCGGTCGCGGCAGGACTGGCGGTCGCAGCGACGGGAACGGACACCGGCGGCTCTATCCGCCAACCCGCCGCATTGTGCGGCATCACGGGCCTGAAACCGACTTATGGCAGAGTCTCCCGCTATGGCATGATCGCTTATGCCTCCAGCCTCGACCAAGGCGGGCCAATGGCGCGTAGTGCCGAAGACGCGGCGGTGTTGTTGCAGGTGATGGCGGGCTTTGACGGCAAAGACTCCACCAGCGCCGACCTGCCGGTGCCGGATTATCTGGCGGCTTTAAATCAGCCCCTAAGCGGCCTAAAAATCGGCTTGCCGAAAGAATTTTTTGGCGAAGGCTTAGACAGCGGGGTCGCCGAGGTGATTATGGCGGCAGTGGCCGAATACCGTAATCTAGGCGCACAAGTCATTGAAGTTTCCATGCCGAACCTCAATCTGGCGATTCCGGCCTATTATGTCATTGCCTGTGCGGAAAGCTCCGCCAACCTGTCGCGCTATGACGGCGTACGCTTTGGCCACCGCTGCGCCAACCCGCAAGATTTGACCGACTTGTACACCCGCTCGCGCGGCGAAGGCTTCGGCAAAGAAGTCAAACGGCGGATTTTAATGGGGACTTACGCGTTGTCGGCGGGCTATTATGATGCCTATTATTTGAAAGCCCAAAAAGTCCGCCGCCTGATTAGCCAAGACTTCCAGCAAGCCTTAGCCCAGGTCGATGTCATCATGAGTCCGGTCACGCCGACCACCGCTTTCGGTATCGGCGAAAAGCTCGCTGACCCGATTGCCATGTATCTGGCTGACATTTACACCATCGCCATTAACCTAGCGGGCGTACCCGCCATGTCCATTCCTGCGGGCCTAAGCGGTGGCCTGCCCGTCGGCCTGCAACTGATCGGCAACCATTTCAGCGAAGCGCGGTTGCTGAACATCGCCCACCAATACCAGCAAGTGACCGACTGGCATACCTTAACGCCACCGGGCTTCGCCTAAGGGTCAATTTTAAGGCGCTTGCCCGCACGGGCAAGCACCTGCCTTTCATCTCCCCTACCCTGGTTCCGCCAGGGATTAACCGACGCGGCGAGCAGCGGGCCGCCCGCCAACATTTCGATGCCTTTGGGTAATTACTGTTATCCCAAGGCAATGCGTTCTTAAACCAGTCACCTGAAATACTGGACTGCCGCAGGTTTTACTTGTTGAGGGCGTTGGTTGCTGCTGCTAAGTATTACACTGCATTTTTCGCATTTCGGCGTTAAATTTGCAAAAAAATGTCTTAGCCGCGTTGCCGCTAAAAATATCCTAAATTATTTTTATTTTAACTATCAAAGACCTATTTATTCTATTCTTGCTTTTGTGAGTTATTCACTTTTTAAGTGGTAGTTGTTCATTTTATTACCCGTTTTGTTGTTGTATAGTCCCCAAAAGCGGTTTTAGGTTTAGGGTGAAGCCGAGCTTCATCAAGCCAAGAAGGGCATTTGCACTTTCACACCACCAGAGAACGGACGATGACATACAAACAACTGATCGCAATGGCCAGCCTAACGGCGGTATTACTGAGCTTTATCGGCGCAGCGCAGGCCGATTCAGATAAGATAACTAATCCTGACAATAACCATAGTTACCAGCGTTTTGATACCCTGGTGACGTGGGAGGCGGCAAGAACCGCTTGTGCAAGCTTATCCGGGCATTTGGCGACGAGTACCAGTGCCTCGGAAAATACTTGGATCAACACCAATATGGCATCCGGCATAGCGGTATGGTTAGGCGGCACGGACGCAGCCAAAGAAGGGACTTGGCAATGGCTGACCGGAGAAGCTTGGAGTTATCAGAATTGGGCGAGCGGAGAACCTAATAATGCTGGCGGCGGCGAGAATTTTCTGATGATGAATTTTCCGGGGAAAACTGCCGGAAGTTGGAACGATTACGGCGGCCCTGGCAACAACAGCACCAAGACTGTCGCTTATCTGTGTGAATGGGATTCGGCATATACCTGTGATAAAGATTGTCCCGCCCCGTTTGTTAAAAATGAATTCTGGACAACGAAATACGGGCCTGCCGCCGCCAATATCGTGTTATCGAAAAGCAATTTCTTGGCCTGTTCGTCCCCATCTTACGCGCTTTGTTATTACTCTGGCCCACCCAGTAGTGACCCTAACGTCCAATCCTTGCCTTGCACGGTCTCCCCAACCGATCCGAGCGTTGCAGACTGCCGTTGCCCGGTAGAGTCGGGCGCGTCTTATGTCGATATTAACTCGATTCGGAATACCGAAGCTTACATTGAGACCATCCGCACTTGTGGCATAACGGGTGCGCTGTGCAAAAATATGGAAAACGAAAAATCGGGCACCGCATTGTTGACTGCCCCGGTCTGCGATTATTTGCAAGCCAGCGCCGACGGCACCCCTATGGAACCCAAGTCTGAGGTCATTTCCACATTCAGCACTGTCCAAATTTCCGGCTATCACCTAGGACAGACCGATTGCGCTACGCCCGCTACTTATGCCGGGTGTATGACCGCGTCCTGCACTTATGAATTGGATGCCAACAATAATAAGACAGGCTTTGCCCAATGCAAATGCCCACTTTATACCGGGCCTTATCAAGTTGGGCAAAATCGCGCTAGCTGCGATGCGGGCAGCGGTTATGTCTGGTCGGCGGCGTTTGCCCCCAATCCTGTCCAATTGTCTGCCCCGACCCCTAAAAATAAATAATGGTAGGGCTGCCACGATAACGCTATGAAGAAAACGTTGTCTCAAGGCTTTGGCGGCGGCTTTTACTTGGTCAAGCCCTGAGGTGAGGTTTAAGGCAAAGAGTTGGCTAAGGAGGATCGTGCACGAAATAAAGCCTATTGTAGAGACGAGGGGCTGTTCCCTGAGCGGAGCCGAAGGGAGCGGCTCTTTCGGCTCCGCTCAGGGACTGAAAGGTAGAATCGGATACGCTGAAGTGTCATGAACGCCTACTTAATTTTATGCACGTTCCTAAGTTGCGGAATTAGCCAACCCAAACGCCCTGACAAATCGGCTTGACGGATGCCTTGCGCGAGCATTTCACGGTATACGCCCAACTTAGCACAGGCCAACGCTGACGGCCTTACGGTTGGCAAACCTGCCGATGCCGAGGGTTCTGGCAACGCTTTATGGTCATCAACATAAAAAGACAAGGCGGCTTCTAATGCGTCAACCGCATGGCATCATCCTTATTGATGCCAAAGGTAATGGCTTCGGGAACGTCTGGAAATGTCACCCGCACTGTGCCGTTATCAGAGGTTAAGGTGACGGGGTAATCAAACATAGCGGCGCCTTATTTTAAACCAAGCTGGCGTTTAATGGTGGTTTCGATACCTTTACCAAATTCTGCCGTACCGTGCATAAGAAGGACAGACTGCTAATCACCCCAGCAACAACTTTAACCCCACCAACACCGTGACAATTTCAAAGCTGCGTTTAATCCATTTGTTGCCTTTTAAAATCGCCAGATGCGAGCCCAAGTAACCGCCGACAAACGAGCCGAGCAGCAATACCGGAATCCAACTCCATTGCACGTCCGAGATCAGCGCCAACACCACCGCACCCGCACCGTTCCAAAACATACCGACGATGATAAGGGTATAGGCCAAGGCGCGTTTATAGTCCATACCGAACCAGCGCACCAGAATTAGGGTGGCGAATAGCCCGGTGCCGGAGGCGATGGAGCCGTTTAAAAAGCCGACCACGAATAACAGCCCGCCACCGACGATAAAGCCGTGACAGTCGCGGTGGTTAGGCGCGTAGTGTTGGCCGAGTTGCTTTTGCAGGTAAGAATACACGCCCAAGCCGATGGTCAGTAGCGCCAAGGCCAGTTTGGCAGGGGCTTCGGGGATGTTAACCACCGCGCAGGAGCCGAGGATAACGGCGGGGATGCCGACCACAAACATAAACACAGCGAAATTTTTTTCCACCAGGTCTTCTTTCATATAGCGCACTGTGCCGCCCACACCTAAGGCGACCGAGGCGATTTTATGGGTGGCAAGGGCGACGCTAAACGGCAGGCCTAAAAAAATCAGCACCGGAAATTGGATCAGCCCCGCCCCGCCGCCCGCCAAGGCAGAAAAGGTGTTGGCAATCAGCGAAGAGATTAAAACGACAACTTGTTCGAGGATAGGGTTCATAACGGGGGCGGTGAAAGTGGGGCCAGAGACAAGCGGCAAAGCGGTTGGGTTTGGAGTGCAAAGGCCTAAGAACTAAAAACGTGCACAGGCTTTTAGGCCTTAGGTCGGGCAGAAAAGCGTGTCCGACCGACTTTCAATCCCTTACTCTGCCGCCTTAGCCAAGCCGGCAAACTCAAACAATAATTGTTGTTCTTTTTCGTTAATCTCATACACCGCGCCCGTGCGCAGGGAGTCGGGCAATACCACCGGCCCGTAACGGACACGCATCAGGCGGCTGACCACGACGTTTTGCGATTCCCATAAGCGCCTGACCAAGCGGTTACGGCCTTCGGTAACGATGACGTTATACCATTTATTGGCCCCTTCACCGCCGCTAAAGTAGATTTGGTCAAACTTAGCCAACCCGTCTTCTAATTGCACACCTTCTTGCAGGGTCGCTAAGGTGGCATCGGAAACGTGGCCTAAGATACGCACAGCGTATTCGCGTTCGACTTCGGTAGACGGGTGCATCAGGCGGTTGGCGAGTTCGCCGTTATTGGTCAGCAGTAGCAAGCCGGAGGTATTAATGTCCAAGCGCCCGACGGCAATCCACCGCCCGGTCGCCAATTGCGGCAAGCGGCGGAACACGATGGGGCGGCCTTCGGGGTCGCGGCGGGTGACGACTTCACCAGTCGGCTTATGGTAAAGCAGTACGCGGGTGGGTTGTTCGGCGAATTTTTCCCAGTTAATCACCCGGTCATTAATCTGCAAATGGTCGCCGGTATGCAGGCGCGTACCTAAAGTGGCGGTGATGCCATTGATTTTTAGGCGGCCTTCGGCAATCCATTTTTCAATTTCACGGCGTGAAGCGACCCCACCCCGCGCGAGGATTTTTTGCACCCGCTCGCCGGATTCGGGGTGCGGAGGGGCTTTTGCCGCCGGTTTGTGGCTGGGCTTGGCACTGGGCCTATCGGCGCTGGGTTTGGTGGCGGCGGGCGCGGGCCGTACGGATGGGCGCGGGCGTTGGCCAGGGCTGGTGGGTTTGTTTTTCACAGTATACCTATGTGGGGTTGTGGTGGGTATCAGGCAAGCGCGGCGGCTTGTGGCACTGATAAGAATAGGGTCAAAATATGTTATCGGCAACCGTTAGCAGACGCTAAGGAACGGGCATAAAATTAAATAGGCTCTCCATTACATCTCTGCGTGTTAAATCCCACCCTTCCTGAGCGAAGCCGAAGGGCTCCTTTTCGCAGGGGAGGGAGCTTATGCCTTCTCCGTCATATATACCTCAAACGGCCAAGTGCAAAAGGTACGCATAGCGTACCCTACGGTGAATTGTAAAAGCCGAAAACCTGGCCGTTCACAGTATAGACGGAAATCAAGGGGAAAAAGCCCCTCCCCCTGCCCCCTTCGGCTCCGCCTAGGCGAAGAGGCACTGCCATTAAGTTAAGAATTTTTTCTTTATATTTCAATAATGTAGAGATTTTGTTAATCCGTTCGTGGTGAGCCCTTCGGCAAGCTCAGGAGAGCTCTGTCGAACCATGGACGGATTAACCGCCCACCCTTCGACGACCATCAGAAGTCCCTGTGGGACAAGCTCAGAGCGAACGGTCAATCCTACTTGGCGTTATATCAAGATATAACATACTGATTAATAATACCAAACCCTTAACTTAATGGTAGTGAGGAGAGGGGGCTACCGTACTTTCGCCTGTACAACAAATTTTATTTCATGCGCGTTCTTTACTATTTTCGGTAATAGGCGGCAAATCCAGTTCTTGCAAGGCCTGTAAGGTCGGCAATTCGTTTAAGGTCGACAAGTTAAAATAATCCAAAAACAGCTTGGTCGTGCCGTACAGGGCGGGGCGGCCTGGGGCTTCTTTATAGCCCAATACCCTGATCCACTCGCGCTCCTGTAAGGTTTGGATCATGTTAGAACTGACGCTGACCCCACGGATGTCTTCAATATCACCGCGCGTGACCGGTTGCCGATAAGCGATAATCGCCAAGGTTTCCAGTAAGGCTTTTGAGTATTTCGGCGGTTTTTCCTCAAACAGCCGCGCCACCCAACGTGACAAATCCGAGCGCACCTGAAAACGGTAGCCGCTGGCGACTTTCACCAAGGCGATGCCGCGCGGCTGGTAAGCTTCTACCAAACCATCCAAGGCCGCTTGAATGTCCGCCAAATCGGGCTGTTCCAGCTCAGGAAACACCTCCTGTACCTGTTTGCAGGTCAAGGGCCGTTTCGCGGCAAATAAAATGGCTTCGATAATGCGCTGGAGTTCCACGTTGGCAGACGGTGCGTCAGGTAGCGTTGAAGGCAGCGCGGGTGGCTCGGACTCGCAGCTCGGCGAAGGGTTCGGCTTGGCTGATTTCGATGAGCCCTTCTTTGCCCAATTCAAGTATAGCAAGAAAGGCGACCACCACGCCGGATCGGCCTTCACGGTGGCTGAATAATTCTGTAAATAATCGGCTATCTGTGCCTTTAAGGTTTTCCAATATCGTAGACATGCGTTCACGGACTGATAATGCTTCTTTGGTTATGGCGTGGTGGCTAAGTTGTTCGGCGCGTTTTAGGATGCCCTTAAAAGCCAGCAACAGCTCGCTTAACTGCACATCCGGCAACGCTTGTACTACGTCTATCATGGAGGTGTCCACCTCGACGCTAAAAAAATCGCGTTCCATGCGCGGCAGTTCTTCCAAGGCTTCGGCGGCATATTTTATCGCCTCATACTCTTGCAGGCGACGGATTAAGGTCGCACGCGGGTCTTCTTCCTCATCTTCGGCATCCGGTGGACGCGGCAACAACATCCGTGATTTGATTTCCGCCAGCCATGCCGCCATCACCAGATAATCCGCCGCCAATTCGATTTTCAAATCGCCCATGAGCTGAATATACACCATATATTGGCGGGTGATTTGGGCGATAGGGATAGCGATAATATCCACGTTTTGCCGCCGGATCAGGTACAGCAACAAATCTAAAGGCCCGGTAAACAGCTCCAAAAACACTTCCAGCGCGTCCGGCGGAATATACAGGTCATCAGGGATTTGCGTAAACGGCGCACCGTTGACCATCGCCAGGGCGATTGTGTCGGGGAGGGTCTCAGGTGTTTCGGTCATGTTTTTGATAGTGTCGGCAAGGCCAATGGGGGTGTTAAGCAAACGGTGGGCTAAATGTCGGCACTCTCGGTTAAGCCCGTGCAATGGCCAAAGGCCCTTGCACGGGGTTCGGCGTTATAATCCCGCCAACGAAAAAAACAGCTTTTGGGCGATATACAAAGGGTACTGCAAAATGGCATCCAACACGCCCGTGTACAGTAGTGCCAAGAGGATAATAAAACCATACCGTTCAAGCTGGTTATACGGTACGGCTAAACGGTAAGGTAACACAGCGGTCATGATGCGGCTACCGTCCAAAGGCGGAATAGGCAGCAAGTTTATCAACAGCAAAGAGGTGTTGATAGACATCCCAGCAACCCCCATGTAAATTAACGGCATAGAAATCGCTTCAATACCGACCATAACGCCTAGCCGTGCCAGCAAAGCCCAGGCTACCGCCATCAGCAGATTCGCCCCAGGGCCTGCGGCGGCGACCAAGGCCATATCCCGCAAAGGTTTTTTAAAATACCGGCCATCGACCGGCACTGGTTTCGCCCAACCAAACACAAAACCCGTCCCGGTCAACAACAACAGGCCGGGCAAAATCAGCGTCCCCAGCGGATCAATATGCTTGAGCGGGTTTAAGGTCAAACGTCCGAGCATATAGGCGGTGTTGTCGCCGCATTTTTTCGCCATCCAGCCATGGGCGGCTTCGTGGCCGGTGATGGCAAAAATCACGGGCAAAATCCAGACAATAATGCGTTGGATTTGAGTCAAATCGTCCATCATAAGAATGGCCTCCTTTATTGGGTCAGCAAGGTGGCGATGCCTTTGCCTTGTCTGACGATGACGGGCCCGGTACGGGTAAATTCAATCATAGTGGTCGGCTCAAAGTGAATGATACCCGCATCGATAATCAAGTCCAGCTCATGGTCGAGTTTTTCCCTAATGTCATAAGGGTCGCTGAGCGGTTCGCTGTCGCCCGGCAAGGTTAAGGTGGTGCTGAATAAGGCCTCGCCCAACTCCTGCACCAGCATTTGCGCAATGGGATGATCGGGGATACGGATACCGATGGTCTTTTTCTTCGGGTGCTGCAAGCGACGCGGCACTTCTTTGGTGGCATCCAGAATGAACGTAAACGCTCCGGGGGTCAGGGCCTTAATCAGGCGAAAGGCATCGTTGCCGATTTTGGTAAACATCGACACTTGCGTCAAATCTTTACAGACCAAAGTAAAATCATGCTTATCATCCAATTGCCGGATGCGGCGGATATTGTCCATCGCCTGTTTATCGCCGACATGACAGGCCAGCGCGTAAGAGGAATCGGTGGGGTAAGCAATGACACCGCCTTGCTGGATAACGGCCACGGCCCGTTGGATCAGGCGCGGCTGCGGGTTTGCGTGGTGAATTTCAAGATACTGTGCCATAGCGTTCTTATCAGATTGGAATCTGTCTATTATAGCCCAGATCGCCCTAAGCTTGCAGATTGGCGGTGGCTGGCGGGTTTATCGAATGAATTTAGGCCGTGTGCCGAAGGTTTTTAACAGCAGATGTCGGCCATTATAAAAACAAACATCATCTTAAATACTAGAATACAAATTCCGTCTATTGTCTGTGGCGTGTCAGCAATACGACCTAAGCGGACAAGCCATACTGAGGCAGACAGCCAAGCCAACTCACATTCATCTTAATATAAAACAATAAGTTACTACTATAAATAAAAACATCGGCAAGACCATTAGGTTTGGCAAAAATTTTGCTTAATTTTTGCCAAACCTAACTTTTAAATTTAGGATAGGGCGCATTACCCTTAGATAACATGAACGCTTATGCCCACACTGACACACACTATTCATGCCAAAAACACGAAAATAAAAGCCTTATGTTGTTAACAAACTATTTTTCGTTATTAGCTTGCATATAGCGCAAAAATTAACTACCTTATTTCACAAAAGGTAACGTTTAGCTATCATTTAAGTTCGTCGGCAATTTAGGAATTTACAATGGATATCCACCCGCATAAACAACACTTATCGGTTACTAATAACCCGCTAAAAATCATTATTGTCGGTAATGTCGGCTCAGGCAAAACTACCGCCATCTCCGCCGTCAGCGAAGTGCCGGTCATCGGCTCGGAAGCTAAAGCGACCGAACAGGCGGCCTTGCACCGCAAAGCCACCACCACGGTCGCCATGGAATACGGGGCTATCCATATTGACAAAACCAAGGTGCATATTTATGGCACCCCCGGCCAACGGCGTTTTGAATTTATGGCGGATATTGTCTGCAAAGGCGCGGCCGGCATGATTGTCATGATTGATAACGGCCACCACCAACCACTGACCGAAGTCGATTATTTTCTCCAACTCCATAAAGACTACCTAAAAAAGCATCCGGCCATTATCGCCATTACCCATTACGATGATAACGCCACCAATACCCATCTGATCGAATACCACAGCTACATACGCAAACATGGCCTGCCCTGTGCCATTATGTGTGTCGATGCCCGCGAAAAAAACCAAGTCAGGCGGGTGATTGAAAAGCTCTATACGGAAATTAAAAGACGCCCTGCCTTAACTGCCCATGCACCAACCCTGACAAATCAGGCGGCATAGGCTTGGGAACCCTAAACCTCTGCTTTTGCGGTCAAAATGACCAAACGCTCAAGGGAGGCATTATGATAGCCATTTGCCAATATAATGTGACACACACGCCCTGTTAACGCTAGCCGTTAGGGCATTCGGCTATAGCCCGAAGACAGGAAAGGTCTCCCCTTTTGGGGCAAATTCCGCACTAAAAGTAGGCTTATGCAGTTTTTTAGGCAAATCGCCCCGCCGCCCTGGCATTTCTGTACAATAGCGGCTTTATTGTCTGCTTTCTATCCGTTGTGATTATCCGAATTTTTCTGCTGCTGCTGGCCTGTGCAGTGCTGGCCTTTATCGCTGGCGATGTCTTGCTGCGGCTCAGGTTGCCGCTGTTACCCGAACTGGTTACCCAACTGGGCTTGGCGGTATTATTGCTCGCCTTCGGCTTATTGGTCATCAGCGGCTTGGTATTGCTCGGCAAACGTATCGGCTTGGCGGTGGCGGAGTATTTCTCGCAACCGCAAATGCATTTACGGCGGCTATGGTTCAAGCAAAACCAACAGTTGGCCATTGCGCAACGCTTCCGCCTGCAAAAGCTCAAGCTGCATTTTGGCTTTGAAAACCAACGCCAACGCTTGCTCAAAGCCGATAACCAACGGCAAATAAACCGCTTGGCAAAAGCCGTCGGCGACGAACTGCGCCGCCAGAAAAAACACCTGCCCAAACCTCTATATCGGCAATGGCGGCAAGAACTGCTATCCTGCCAGCACCGACAGGATGGCGCGGGCCTGTTAAAATTACAGCAAACCATCACCGCTTGGATGCCGACATGACGCGATTACACAACGCTTTTTTGTCCTTGCTACACATTTGGCAAGGGCTAAAAGACGAGAACCTGCACTGGCAAAGCAACCGCCACGAACAACAGGCGCGGCTACGCCACGCCCAAGCCTTGGCCGACCAAGCGCTGACAGCGGAGTTGGCGCAAAAAACGGCCCAATTAGCGCATGACCTCGCCCTATTAAAAACCCAACACGACACCGAACTGGAATTGCTGAAAACCCGTTGCCAGCAGGATATTAAAGATTATCGGCACTATTTAAAGTCCCTAGACCAACTCAAGCAGTCCATCGCCGCCAGTTATCGGCACTTACCCGAAGCGGTAGTTTTTACCATCCACCACCACGCCAAGCAACTGCTCAACCAGATGTGGGAATGCGACGATTTCCAGCAAAAAATGCACTATGAAATGCAGTTGCTGCACTTTATGACCACCGTCCATGACGAAGCGCGGCTACATAAAGAAGGCCAAGGCCAAAGCCGCCTACCCGAAAAAACCCTCAGCCTGCTCCAACAGGATTAGCGGCAAGAAGGCTGTCACTTATCGGGCAGGGGTTGCCCGACAAGTGACCGTCGGCTGCTTTTAAGCCTGCTTTGCCGAATCGGCGATGCGTTCGCGCAATTGCTTGCCCGCCTTAAAATGCGCGGTATAACGCGGCGGCACATGCAGCGTTTCGCCGGAAATAAAATCGCGGCCTTTGCGGGAAATGCGGTAATGTACCGAGAACACGCCAAAATTACGGATCTCCACCCGCTCTTTTGCAACTAAGGCCTCGGCAATATGGTCTAGGATACAGTTGACAGCTTCTTCGACGGCTTTTTTACGCAAATGCGGGCGTTTTTGGGCGAGGGTTTTAATCAGTTGGTTTTTCGTCATCGCAAATTTTCCTGTTAAAGTGCTTGCCATGTAGAGGCCGGTACGGGTCAGCAGACGTACGTAACCGCGTATCTGGGCCAATAACTGCGGCATATCACACAGTCACTAGGTGATATGCCACAGTGATTCTGCGCCGCTCTGTATAAAACACGGCAAGCTTATTGTTTTTAATGGTTTTTTCTTTCTCAACAGGCAATAAGTGCAATTGTGATACCAGTTTGGCAAAACACGGGGCGGAGGCGGGATTAAAAAGCTCAGGAGAAGGCAGAAAACACGCAGGCCGACACCCGTTCCGCCCGCATTTTACCCATAGCCAAAACTACTGCTTATAAAAACCGCTGATTTTGCGTAAAATTACGCCCTGCGCCAGGCCGTTTTAAAACGGCTATTAACCCAACCAAACTGATTATGACCTGACGTTACGCAGTAACATGCTTTACCCCCCCGTTTGCCGCGCCGAGCATCGCAGGTTTTGTCGGGATCAGCCCGAATACCCGCAGGGCATAAAGGGGCGCGGCAGGGATGCCGCGCGTCGGCAGGAGGGCAGGAGCCCTCTCTGCCGACCCCCGACAAAACCGAGAAGCGCAGGATCGAGCGGCAACCGGGCCGCCTTTTCTTTGGATACTTTCTTTTGGCGGAGCAAAAGAAAGTATCTCGCCTTCGGGTGCGAGAACCCGATTAAAAAAACCGTCGCGACAGCGACTCATTATTTGTTTTTCAAATCGCAGAATATGTCTGCGTAACATCAGTTATGACTATAAACCCGCAACTGCCCCTCTCGTTTTCCCGCACCCATCGTCTGCAATGGGAAGAAGCCCAGCAAAAATTTGTCATCCTGTATCCTGAAGGCATGGTCGAGCTTAACCAGAGTTCGGCGGAAATTTTAAAATGTTGCGATGGCGTGCGGACGCTGGCTGATGTCGTCAGTGCCTTGGAAGAAAAATTTGCCACCACCGGCCTGCATCACGATATTAACGCTTTTTTGGAGGTCGCCTTAACCAATGGCTGGATACAACAATAATTCTGTAAAAATCACCCCGCCGCGTTGGTTACTGGCGGAACTGACCTACGCTTGCCCTTTGCAATGCCCGTATTGCTCTAATCCCTTGGATTATGCAAGCTATAAAACCGAGTTGAGCACCGACGACTGGAAGCGGGTGTTAAGCCAAGCGCGGCAAATGGGTGCGGTGCAGTTGGGCTTTTCCGGCGGCGAACCGCTGACCCGCCAAGACTTGCCCGACTTGGTCAAACATGCGCGGGAGCTGGGCTATTATTCCAACCTGATCACCTCAGGTTACGGCATGACCGAAGAGAAAATCGTCCAACTGAAAGAGGCGGGGCTGGACCATATCCAAGTCAGCATCCAAGCCAGCAGCCAAGAGCTCAACGACCATATCGCAGGCACGGCCTCGTTTGCACACAAGCAAGAAGTCGCCCGCCTGGTGAAAAAGCATGGCTACCCGATGGTGCTGTGCGTGGTGCTGCATAGGGAAAACATCCACCAAATGCCGGAGATTCTGGCAATGGCGAAAGAGTTGGGCGCGGATTATCTGGAACTGGCCAATACCCAATATTACGGCTGGGCGCATCTGAACCGGGATTTGTTGCTGCCGACCAAAGCGCAATTTGAGCAGGCCGAAGCCATTGCCCAAGCTTTTAAGGAAACCGTCGCGGGGACAATGAAAATCTACTATGTCGTGCCGGACTTTTACGAAGACCGTCCCAAAGCCTGTATGAACGGCTGGGGCACGACTTTCTTGACCATCGCCCCCGACGGGGTGGCTTTGCCCTGCCATTCCGCCCGGCAATTGCCGGGGCTGGACTGCCCGAATGTCAACGACTTCAGCGTCCAAGAGATTTGGCACGAATCCAAAGCCTTTAATTTTTTCCGGGGCGATGACTGGATGCAGGAGCCGTGCCGCAGTTGCGACGAAAAAGCCAAAGACTTTGGCGGTTGCCATTGCCAAGCCTATTTATTGACGGGGGATATGTACGCCGCCGATCCGGTATGCAGTAAGTCGCCCCAGCATGGCGTGATACAGGAGGCTATTGATGCCGCGCAAACGGCGACGGTAGCGGCAGAGGAAAAGCCTTTGGTGTTTAGGAACAGCAAGAATTCTAAGCTGTTTGTTTGAGGGTTATCCGCATGGGTTGCTTTAGGGGTGGCAGGGAATTATTTCAACCCCATCCCTTTTATCATTCGCCAGAGTATTCATAGAATATTCAGCTTATGGGCCTTATTATAAAAACAAAATAACTTTCATCGGATAAGGGATATGGGTGCTTTAGCCAAAACGTTGTGTTTAACCGCGATAGGGTTTTTGGCGGCTTGTGCGGTTAATGACCCTTACCGTTACAATAACTATTCTTCCTATTCTTATTCAAGACAATACTACCCATCAGGCGGTACTTATTGGACAACAGGGAGAACTTATCAGCAACCCGCTTATGGCGTGCCGAATAACGGCTATGACTATTATGAATACAGGGATAATCGCCAAGACTACTACCCAAATGGCGTAGACCGTGATGGGCGCGGCTATCAATGGGAAAATTATCAGCGCGGCGAAGCAGGCCGCGACCACGACCACAGGCACGAGGGAAGGGCTGACCGGGACGACGGCCCGCATGATAATGGCCATTCAGGTACGGGCGCTAACGGTTGGCAGCATTCCCAGCACCCGCCTTCGCCGCACGGCGATGGCAGAGGGGAACACCCAGAACCGATGCACCCTGAGCCCCCGGCCTTCCATGCCCAACCGCATCATAATGCCCCTATTCCCCGCCCCGAACCTGCGCCCATGCCACAGCATCAAGCACCAGCCTTCCGTCCCGAACCTGCGCCTATGCCGCAGCATCAAGCGCCAGCCTTCCGTCCCGAACCTGCACCCATGCCACAGCATCAAGCGCCAGCCTTCCGCCCCGAACCTGCGCCTATGCCGCAGCATCAAGTGCCTGCGCCCTCGCCCTCTGTGCATCATCCAGGCCAACATCATGAGCATCAGTAGGTTAAGCTAGCGATAAGCACCAGCAAAAGCCCCGCTATCTGCGCGCTAGGCTCTGGCTTGCCAATAATTTTCCGACGCTGCTGAAGCAAGATACGGGTTAATAGGCGCTCTCTTCCTTTTGGGTGAAATTCCCGCCCACAACTCGGCGTTGCGCATAGCCTAAGCACATAAACAGGAAAAACTGGCAGCCGAAGATCATATTCGCCATCAGCAAATGGATGGGTTGGACGACGGCGGGCATCCCTAAGCGGTCAAGGCAGACCCCCGCCAAAATAGCGGTGACGATCAGTCCGGCCAACGCATAACCCGTGCGCAATAACAGCGAGCCTGGGGCGACGTTTTTACGCAATTGCCAAACAACCCATAAATTCGTGAACAAAATCAGCGAAGAAAACGAGCGGTGGACATAAAAAATGATCGGGAAATCGTCGCGCCAGTATTGGCGTTCGATATAGCTGTGTTCATGGGCGATAAAATCCACCGCCTCACGCACTTGCGTACCCATCGCCACTTGCACCAACGTCATCGCCATCGCCACTTTTAGGACAGTCCGCACGGCTCTGGATACGTTGCTGCCGTCTAGCTGGCCGATTACGTCACGTTGCGAACGGGTAATGGTGTAAATGAGCAACGCGACAATGCCTAAGGCCAGCAACATGTGCAGGGTAATCATAATCGGCTTGAGGTTACTGGCCACTACTGTGGAGCCTAGCCAGCCCTGAAAGCCCACCAGAAAAAAGCTGCTTAAAGCCAAGTAAAAAATAGTTTTGTCGGTGCGTAAAAAAATCCGCGACGACCACGCGGTCAGGAAAATCAAAAAGCCGATACTCACCCCGACTAGGCGGTTGGTGTATTCTGTCCAGGTTTTCACCGGATTGAACTGGGTGCTTTCATAGCCGCGTTGGGCGTAGATTTCGTGGTAGTTGGCGGGCAACTGCGCTTCTTCGGTGGGTGGCACCCATTGCCCGAAACAGGTCGGCCAATCCGGGCAACCCATCCCCGCCCCCGATGCGCGGACAATGCCGCCGACGAGGATAACCAGATAAACCGCAAAGATAGTCAACGTACCTAAGCGGCGGAAACGGGCAATGGCTTGAGGGTCTAAAGATAGGGACATAGCAATAGGCAAAAATAAGGCGGCAGGTCAGGCAGTTGCCGACCGATGCCACGGTTAATGAAAGTTTGGTGTTCAGGTTTTGGCGTGACGGTAAATAACAGTACTTTGTGAGCTTTAGCGAAGCGGCTTGTTAGGCCGGAGCTTAACGACAAAAACTACCGCACTATTTTATTCGCCAATTCAGCACCTATTTTTTCAGCCAACAACACAGGCACCGCATTGCCGATCTGGCGCATAGCCTCGCCCCACGCGCCTTTAATAACAAAGTCATCAGGGAAGGTTTGTATCCGTTTCGCCTCAAAAGCGGTGAAATAACGGACGCTACCGTCATTGAAGCGGATCATATTTTCTCCGCCCGGAACACCATGCCCTCCGGCTTTGATGGTTTTTGACGGCCAATCAAAATGGCTGCCTGTATGTCCTGAATAGGTGCGTGCGCCAGCACGAAAAATATGGTCAATTATGCCGTGATTTGATGTCGGGTCCGGCACATCATACAAGGCATCGCGTATGGTTTGCCAAGGTAACAATTCCGGTTCAAACAGGCCATACCTATTCGATAACCGGGTTATTTTGTCTTTAAGTGCCCCCTTTAAAACAGGCCGCAATGCGGTAGGGATATTATGGCGTTCCCAGTATGCCCCTGTTATGTACATATCCCAAAGCAACCTATCTTCTGAATGGGTTGCTGGCGGAAACGTCCATGATACGCCAAGGTCAGTCCGAATACCGACAATAACCACCCGCTCGCGGGTTTGTGGCACACCATAATCGGCGGCATTCATTAATTTGAACGTAACCGCGTATTTTTTCTGTGTGTAAGCAGACTGACTAATATGCCGCAGTTCATGAAGATGCTGCTCCCAATTTGAGCTGTCGGCCATAGCAAAATCGGGGTAACTTAACCTTAAGATAATATAGTCGAAATAATCGGCAAAACTTTGCCGCAGCAACCCCTTTACATTTTCAAAGACAAAGGCTTTAGGGGCGAGCCGTTCAATAGCCCGTATAGCGTAGGGGAACATATCCCGGCTATCTTGATTGGCTTGATGTTTACCGCCCAGCGAAAAGGGTTGGCAAGGCGGCCCGCCAGCAACCACGTCAATTTGTTCAAGACTGTCCAAATCAAAATTTTTAATATCGCCAAAAAAAACCCTTTCTGGATCAAAATTTTCAGCGAGTGAATCACAGGCGTGCTTATTAAACTCCACAAAAGCGGCGTGCTTAAACCCCGATAACTCTAAACCTTTCGCTAAACCACCAGCACCTGAAAAAATTTCCAGCGTTTTCATAGTGAGAAGCCAGTATTTTGCAAATGACGCAAGATATTGGCAACAATGACGTTTTTCTCAGTAGGTACGCCGTTGCATTTATTCGCCCAAGCCCTCCCTTCGTGAATAACATCCCAATCTGACTTTGCTTTCCCGTATCGGCCACTGCCGGGATCATGGTTGCCAAAGCCATCAACAACCGTATTCCAAAGCGGCGTATTCAATCTGATTAAAGCCGCTTCGATTGTGCCGATCATATCAGAGCCGTCTGCTTCGAAAATGACGAAACGGCACATAAAGTCCTCAAGTGCCAGTTCCGCGCCCACACTGATGCTCCTACCATGTTCCCGAAGACGGCCAGCAAGTTCGCGGGACTGGTTTAAAAGATTATCAGAAGTACGGGCTTGTCTCCAGCCTTTAGGTACGGCCTTACCGACGTATATAGGATAGCTATAGGCAAGACGGTTCAATTCTGCATATTTTGTGTATAACGGATTTTTTCCTGTGTAATAGAGGGCATATACCCCGGTTCCCAAGAAGGATTCGGCTGGGGGAATGGGATGGACAGGCGTTCCGTTAAAAAATCTAACTGCATCTTTGACCAATTCTGCAAATGCTTCATTTCTATAGAGGTGTTTACTGCGATCAAACGGTTGTAACTTCATAACGTCAATAGATCCTTCGTCAAGCGTTGTATCTTCTCATACTGGAATGCTTAATGCACTTTACGCCTAACCGCCACACTACACCCGCCAAGCCATACCGTCAGACGGCATAACCGCCATAAGACGGCCATCCGCTAAGGTTAACGGATACACCCCCGTTTCGGACAATTGCACTACCACCAACAGCTTGCAAACTGCCCCGTCCGCTTGCGCCGCCAGCACCTGCCCGACCGTCTCGCCTGCGCTATTGAGTACCGCACTGTTAGGCTCAGGCAAGTTGCCGTGGCTTTCGGCTAACAGCATACCGCGCTTACTTTTGCCTAAGTAATGGGTGCGGGCAATAATCTCTTGGCCGGTATAACAGCCTTTTTTAAAACTGATGCCGCCGAGCTTATCCAGATGGAACATTTGCGGCACAAAGGCTTCCGAGGTGGCGGGGCTAAGCCAGGGAAGGCCGCAATACAGGTCGCGTAGCCGCCAATGTGCCGAAGGGCTGGCCTGATAGCCTTGTCCGGTATAGGCCGTCCAACAGGCAATGGCGGCTTCGGGCGCGGCCAGGATAAGGACGCGGTTATCCAATTGGATCTGGCAGACCTCATCTGCCTGGCGCGTCGCCAACCAAGGCGCAGCTTCTTCGGTATCAGCCCCCAACAAGGCATAATGGTCGGTATTATCAGTAAACGTGACCGAAGAGCGGAGCACAAACAGGCTTAAGCGTTTTTTCAGGGTGTCCAGTAAGGCCAGCGGGACGATTAAATGGAATACTTCGGCTTGCCGGACAATTAAAAACGTGGCGATGGCACGGCCTTTTGGGTTACAAATCGCCGCCAAGCTGCTCTGGGTTTCGCTCAGGTCGTTAATATTGCAAGTGATTTGCCCCTGCAATAAAGTCGCCGCATCTTTGCCGCCTACCGTCAGTATCCCAAAATGCGCCAAAGGGTATAGGCATTGGCGGCCTTGGGAGCGGATAGGGAAAGTAATGTCGGTAGCGGTGAATTCGGCGTGGGCAGAGTGCAGGAAATTTTGCCAGATAGGGTTCATAGTTGTATTTAAGGGCTATTTTTATGGCCAATGGGGGCGGCTTTGGCTAAGGTTCGGGTACACACCCACCGGCCAGTACGGTGCTATTTGCTTCGTCCCATTTAGGGCAAACCAATTTATACTCTGAACAGTCAAGTTTCCGGTTAATCCTAAAACCGAAAACTTGACCGTTTAAAGTATATAGGGAATGCAAAGGCCTAGGACAGCTAAGCCTTTACTCTTTTTCCCTGCCTGTTCCTTGGCGTTTATCGGAGTATTTTAACATGGCAAGGTTTGAGCTTGATCGCCTATCGCTTAACAATTGCCATCTTATTCGGAAAAAAAATAAAGGCCACCGTGTTTTAAAACAAACAAAGCCCACTCCTCTCACTACTAAAATATTTTCAATAAAATCAAATTGTTAATATTTTATCTAATTTGTAAAGGTAAATAAGTCACTGTTAAGCGGTGAATATAACATAACCCTAATATTTATATGTGATTAAACTGGCAATCGACCAGAGCCATGGCGCATAAGTAACCGCTCATTGATCATTTAAAAATAGATGCACACTTACTTATAATCCTCGCATAATCAGATCGCTTGCACCATTGACCGCTGGTATTTTACAACCGAATCAAAGCAATCATCACTTAGCAGACCAATATTACGCTAACAAATTGATTCTTAGGATATATCTATGGAAGCTCCGGCCACTAAAACAACTCAACTTGCCTATAGCGATTTTTATTTTTTGGGCAGTTTTGCAAAAAACCCTGACTTTCAAGGCAATGCGTCATCCGCTATGGTTCGCTTAAATGTGGATAACCCTAACGAAGGTGAGGGCAGCCCATTTTGGAATATATGGGTTATCGGTTTTGATCATTGCGGTTGGCAAAAGGCCAATATTTCCATTGCCGCGCGCTTGGCACAAGTCAGCCACCTGACTGGTATCATCACCATTATTGCGGTATTTGCCTACGACGCTAACAAATCGGGCGGGCGCGGGGCGGAACAGCTTGTCGAACTTAATTTTTCTTTTGATTTTCAGGAAAATGCTTATTTTATCGAGCTGGAATTGTTAAATGCCCCCATTATCAGCAGACCGGACATTACCTATAGGGTCAGCCTGCTCACTATTTGAGCAGCCTTTGACCCTAAGCCTTAACTAACACACCGTAGCATTCATGGGCTAGCTGACTTTTAAGGCCGTGCCTGGATAATCGCCAGCTTATCCGCTTGTATCCCCAACAGCAATTCACCTTTTAACAGGCCAAGCAATTCTTCGCCTGCCATCGCATAACGCCAGCCGTGCAACAGCGGACAGTCGTTATCGTCCTCCAGCAGCAACAAGTCTTCCAAATCTTTGCGCGAGGCGAGGATGCTGGGGTTGAGGAGGTTTTCCTCGGCACGGATTCTGACTAAGGCGGTAAGAATATCCAAGATCGCCTCTTGCTGTTGGGTTTTCTTCGCCGCCCGCCCGTCATTGTGTAAGGGTATCGGCGGCTGATTTTTGGCGGCACTGATGAGTTGGCAGAGTTCTTTGCCATAGCGGCGCACGACATTTTCATTAATGCCGCGTACCGCCGCCAAATCGGCACTGGTTTCCGGTTGCAACTTGGCAATGTCAAACAGCAACTCGTCCCGCAATAGCCAGCTTTTCGGGCGGTCTTCTTGCTGAGCCATTTTCTCGCGCCATTCACTAATGGCCTGAATGATGGCAAGCTGGCGGCCAGACAATTTGTTTTTGCCCTTAATTTTTAGCCACGCTTTGGCCGGGTCAACCGCATAAACGTCGGGATTGGACAACTCGGCAAAATCCTGTTTCAACCAATCGGCACGACCCAGTTCAGCCAACTTTTGCAACATGATCTGGTAAATCTGGCACAGATAAATCACGTCATCGGCGGCGTATTCGATTTGCGCTTCGGTCAACGGGCGCTTGCTCCAATCGGCGCGGGTGTGGGCTTTGCTAAGATTGATATTGAGCAAACTGGACACCAGCATGGCATAACCGGGATTATCCTGATAACCCAGTAACGGCGCGGCGACTTGGGTGTCAAAAATTGGCGCGGGCAACTTGCCGCGTAATTGGTAAAAAATTTCCAGATCCTGACGGCAAGAATGAAATACCTTGACAATAGCAGGGTTTTCAAGTGCTGTAAACAATTCATCCAAATCCGGCAAGGCCAAAGGGTCTATGCAAGCCACCCACTCAGGGGTAGCTATCTGTAACAGGCAGAACTTCGGATAGTAGGTTTTTTCCCGCAAAAATTCGGTGTCCAAGGCCAGCCAAGCACTGTCGCGTATCAACGCACACACAGCGGTAAGTTTATCAGGGGTGTTGATATAGTTGATCGTGGTCATACAAGTTCAGAGGGATGATAAAAAAGCCGCCGGGGCAGCCGTGTGCAGGTGGCGGCATCAGTCCGTGCCGGTTTCTTCGGTGGCTTTGCTCATTTTGGGTGCGGACGGCTTGCCCCGGCGGCGGTGCAAATTACTGCGTTTTTTGTAACGCGGTTTAATGCGTTTTATCGCCAGTGGCCGCCCGTCGATTTCGACGGTTTTCAAATGCAGGAATATATCCGCCGGCATGGCATCAGGCAAATCAATTAAGGTATACAGGCCACGGACAGAAATATTGTGGATATTGTTCTTATCCACGCCCGATTCTTCGACCAACACCCGTTTGAGGGTATCGATACAAACTTGGTGCAGATGCCCTACATCCAAGCGGTAGCGCACCATTTTTAGGGTTTCGGCGGGCTCGGTCGGCAACAGGATAGCGGCGGGTGGCGGCGGTTGGATAAGATGCAGCAAAGCCGCCGCACACGACAGCAAGTCGGTGTCCAAGTCGGCGGCAAGACTTTTCAGGCGGACGCGGTCTTTAGCAAGCGGCACGGCCGCCAGAATCTGCTGTAAACGCGCCTTCAATAGCTCTGGGGTCAGGCTAGGCTCAAGGGCTTGATGGCTATTGTTCATCGTTGGCAACTAGTTATTTTAATGAGAGCACGTCAGGCTGACACGGCTGGGCTAGCGCAATACAAGGCGATACCGCCCGACACGTCAGCAACGCGGCTTTCAGGCTTGCCGTCAAAGCCTGGCCGGATTAATCTCCACATACGCTTCGTCACGGACGCGGCGTATCCATAACTCCGTTTCTTCTTCAATCTTGCGCTTTCTCAGCGCGTCCCGAACTTGGTTGCGGTGGTATTCGACGCTGTTATCCTTGCTTTCGCGATCCAGCACTTGAATCAAATGCCAGCCAAATTGCGATTGCACAGGGTCGCTGACCTGCTTGATGTCCAAGTGGTTCATCGCCTCTTCAAACGGCTTGACCAAATCGCCGGGCGATACCCAATCTAACGAACCGCCTTTTAACGCCGAGCCTTTATCATCCGAATGCGACCGCGCCAGCACGGCAAAATCATCGCCGTCAAGCACCCGCGCCTTGAGGCCAAACAGGCGTTTTTGCGCTTCGGCATCGTCAATCAGCTCATTGGTCTTAATCAAAATATGCCGGACTTTGGTTTTGGTGATGACGTGGTTATCCAGCCCCTTATTTTCAAACATTTTGATAATATGGAAACCGCTGGGGCTACGGATCGGCTCGCTGACCTCACCCGTGTGCATCTGGCTGACCCCGCCGCTAAAGACGGTCGGTAAAGTGCTGGCGGTGCGCCAACCTAAATCGCCGCCTTTTAAGGCATTGGCATCATCCGAATGGCTGATGGCGGCTTGGGCAAACTCTGCCCCGCCGCGTAATTTGGCGACCAGCTCATTGGCTTCGCGCTGGGCTTTTTGAATGTCATCGGCGGACGCGCCTTCTTTAATGGCGATCAGGATATGCCCCAGATGGTATTGGATAGTATCATCTGTTCCGACCTTACCTTGGGTTTCCAGATAATGGTCAACCTCCTGCTCAGTCACCTTAATACGCCCGCCAATTTCCCGGCCACGCAATTGGTTGACGGCAATCTCATCGCGCATATTGTCCAAAAAAGCCTTGTAGGTCATACCCTGCTTTTCCAACTCGCCCCGAAATTGTTCCAAGGTCATATTATTGCGCTGGGCAATATCTGCCGCCGAACTGTTGAGCTGGTCATCGCTGACGCTGATGCCCGCCCGTTCCGCCATTTGCCGTTGCAGCTTATCGACAATCATTTTTTCCAGCACTTGTTTGCGCAGCACCGATTCGGGCGGCATTTGCGTCTTACTGGCGGCAATACGCTGCATGATAACCGTCGTTTCTTTTTGCAGTTCCTGCTCCAAAATGACATCGTCCTCGACCACGGCGACAATGCCGTCCAAGGTTTCGGCATGCAGACCCAAGCCCGTGCCCAGCACAAGCGCCAGTAAAGCAGCGGCGGTGATATGTGTGTGTCTACTCATTTGCCAGGTTTCCGGTAACCATAAATACTCTTCACGAAGAAATCATCCAATTGTTCGCCGACCCCCGTCAAGCCTTTCAGCTCAATCTGAAAGAAGATACCTGTGGTGGCCGTGCCTTCGACGGTATTGTTGCTAAGGACATCAGTGTTGTTTATGACATTGATGCTGTTGAGGTACTGGCGGCCAATAATACGGAAACGCCAGCAACAGTTTTCTTTCTCCAAACCGATAAAACCGTCTTGGGTACTATTATACAGCCAGGAATACTGCCAGCGTCCGACCATTGACCAGTTACTGTAAATCGGCCAGTGGAACGACATGTCGCTTTGGGTAATGTCGTTGCTACGGTTGGGGATTAGCGGGTTAAGCCGATACAGGTAGCCCAAGTTAATCACTTCCCCCGGCTCTCCGGTCAGATGGATAGTCGCCTTGCCCCGGACAATCTTATTGCTGTGCGGATCCCATTGTATACCCGAATCAATGGCGACATGGCGGTTAAATTGCGACGACATTTCTGTCACCAACGGCGAACTGCTCTGAGTTTCCACCGGACTGACCGCACATAAAACCGACGGATAGTCGCCGCATAAGGTCACATCGCGGTTACGGAAATAAAAAATCTCCCCGATGCTCAATTTCAGGCGCTCCAGCCCCGTAGCCGGATCGACCACCCGTGTGGTGAGCGCGGTAGTGACTTGGTTGGCATCTTGGATACGGTCCGAACCACTGAAACGGTTTTCGCGGAACATCGAACTGTACCAAAAGTCATATACCGACGTATCAAACAGCGGTATCTGGTTTTGGTTCACTTTCGGAATGTACAAGTAAAATAGCCGTGGCTCCAAGGTATGAACCAAGGTTTTATCGGCAAACTGAAAGTTCTTCTCCAAAAACAACCCGGTATCCGCCGACATAATCGGCACGGTGCGCGACACTTCCTTAGACAAACCTGCGGTGGCCTGATTGGTCAGCACATAATCGGTGTGCTGCAAAGAAACCTTAGGGGTCAGATAAGCGCTGGCGGTTTGCATGGGGAAACTGACCGAGGGCTTGAAATTAAAGCGCTGGCCATTGACCAAGCTATCATGCTGAAAATAGACCGATTCGTTTTCCAACTGCACATCCAAGGGGACGACGGCATTAAACGAATGCGCCAAATTAAGGTTAATTTGCGGCAAACGGCGGTAAGGAATTTGGCTACCCGATAAGGTCGGGTCAATGGTCTGATAGTTTTCGGCCCGTGCGGTCAGCGCCACACCTTCGCGGATATAATTGATGTCCGCTTGGCTTTTGACAAAACTGAAGTTAGGAAAGTTTAAGGCATTGCCCAATTCGGCAAAGTAGTTTTTATCAGAAACGTAATTCAAGTCCAGATTAGCGCTGATATTGGGCGAAAACTGGGTGCTGTTTTTTATCGAGCCTTGATAACGGGCGCGGCTCAGCACCTCATCATTGGGCATATACTCCAATAAGACTTTGCCGCGCGAGGTTTCGGTCAGGTAGCGGAAATCACTGCCCAGCATATAACCGCGCTTGGAGAAATATTTCGGCTTAAGGATGACATCGTAATTCGGGGCCAGATTCCAGTAATACGGCGTAGACAAATGAAAGCCGCCCGTTTGGGTGTTGCCGAACACAGGCGCTAAAAAGCCCGACAAGCGTCGGTTATC
Source organism: Methylovulum psychrotolerans (assembly GCF_002923755.1). Classification (GTDB taxonomy): domain Bacteria; phylum Pseudomonadota; class Gammaproteobacteria; order Methylococcales; family Methylomonadaceae; genus Methylovulum; species Methylovulum psychrotolerans. Next base: position 22,040 of record NZ_PGFZ01000008.1, on the reverse strand, counting down.
TATCGGGAAGCTCAGATAAGGCGAATAGAATACAGGAGCCCCCTTAAATTCCAACCACGCATGTTTCGCAGAGCCCTTGCCTTTAAATTTGTTCAATTTCAGCTCGGAAGCATGGATCGCCCAATCCTGATTACCGGGGCGGCAACTGGTGTAAGTGACGTTTTGGTAATGCGACAGGCTTTTGTCATCCCGATACACCGCTTCGGCATAACCGCGTAACGGGGTCGCCGGATACACGAACAAGGTATCACGCAGTTTGGCCTGGTCGGTCGCCAATTTTATGTTGGCGGAATCGCTGTGCAACGCCAGTTCGTCGTCGCTGTAATAGACGTCACCGTGCAAATCTAAAGTCTCCGACACGCTGTCATAATTGGCGGCATGGGACTGGGCATGTTGGTCGGCGCGGTTCATCTCCACCTCACCCGAATAATTGCCGATTTCATTATCCAATATTTCCGAATAATTGGCTTTGACATCCATCGGGAAGCGCTCGCGCAGCCGTTCAACCGGGGTGAAGTTTTTTTGCGTCCCCACCGCCGCCATACAATTGGCCCAAGGGTCTCTAGGAAATTGTGCCGCCAAGGTATGCAGCACCTGCTCTTGCTGAACGCTAAAGGCCGGATCAAGCAAGCGGATATGCCAACCCTGCACATCGTCCTCACGGCTATCCGCACTGCATTGGGGGTCACTGGCGCAGGGCTTAATGGCAGGCCTGACCACAGGCTCCGGCACTTTCAACACCCGCGCCGTAGGCGGCGGTACGGCTACCGCTACAGGTGCGGGCAAGGGAGCCGCTACGGCAGGCGCGACCGGAGGCGGAAGCGACAGCGGCGGGGCGACGGCAGGCGGCGCTACCGTCAGCGGTGCAATCGGCTTGGGCGGCGTACTGGCAGCGGCCTCTGGAATTGCAGCCGGGCTGGCATCATCCAAACACACCCACTCATTGGTGTCCTTATCCTGCTGGCAAGCCCATACTGAGGTGTCAGCATGGCCGTTCGAGGCGGTCAGTGAAGGTAAAAAAACCAGAAACAAGCGACGTAGCATAGGCGGCATCAAGTTTATTAGCGTGAGAGTCGGTAAATCGAATAGAATGCAGAATACGCATTCTACCTCAATTCTATTACTGTCAGATAACTAATCTGCCCTATTACCTAAGCCCGAACATGTCCGAAGACCTAAGAACCCTGACCTTACGCGATTGGCTGGAAAATGACCTGTTACTGGAGGTCACCGCTTTCCGACCTGCCTCCAGCGATGCCAGTTTCCGCCGCTACTTTCGCGTCACCACCCCCGATGCCGTGCTGATTGCCATGGATGCGCCCCCTGCCACCGAAAACCTGCCCGCCTTCATTAAAGTTGCGGGCTTGCTGGCGGCAACCGGGCTGCAAGTGCCCACCATTTTCGGGCAAAACTTGGAAGACGGTTTTTTACTGCTGGAAGATTTCGGTAGCCAAGCCTTTTTGGACACCGTGGCTAAGGCCGGCCCCGAACCCTACTACCCACAAGCCTTGACTAATCTGCTCAGCCTCCAGACCCACACCGACAGCCGCCATTTCGACTTGCCGCGTTATGACGAAGCCCTGCTCAAACGGGAGTTTGCCATTTTTAACGACTGGTTCGTCGGGCAATGGCTGGACATCGAACTGCCCGCTGCCGTCATGGCCGACCTGGAACGGGTGCTGATTAGCTCCGCCTTGGCGCAACCCGTGGTCTGTGTGCACCGGGACTACCATTCCCGCAACCTGATGGTGCTGGCTGACGGTACCTTGGGGGTCTTGGATTTCCAAGATGCCGTCTTAGGCCCCATCACTTACGACGCGGTGTCCTTATTGCGTGATTGCTACATCACTTGGCCGCCTGAACAGGTTGCGCACTGGCTGACAGACTACCATCAGCACCTGCAACAAGCCGGACAGTTAACCGCCAACTTAGCGGAATTTACCCGCTGGTTTGATTTAATGGGTCTGCAACGGCATCTGAAAGCCATCGGCATTTTCACGCGCCTGCATTTACGCGACGGCAAATCCGGCTACCTGAACGACATCCCCCGCACCTTAGGCTATGTCCAAGCCGTCACCGCCGCTTACCCGGAATTGGCGGCTTTCGACCAACTGCTGCACAGCCAATTACTGCCCGCTTACCGCCAAGCTGCCCAGAGGATAACCGCCTGATGAAAGCCATGATACTCGCCGCCGGACGCGGCGAACGGATGCGCCCGTTAACCGACCACACCCCCAAACCGCTGCTCAAAGCCGCCGATAAGCCATTGCTGGAACACACCCTCAAGCAACTGGTCAGTGCCGGATTTACCGATATTGTCATCAACTACGCCCATTTTGGGCAACAAATTGCCGATTATTTTGGTACGGGGGCGGCTTGGGGGGCGAGCATCCGCTACTCGCCGGAAGGCGATTACGGCCTAGAAACCGCAGGCGGCATCATTAATGCCCTGCCCTTATTGGGCGACGGGGTGTTTCTGGTCGTCAACGGCGATGTCGCCACCGACTTCCCTTTCGCCAGCCTGCACCAGCAAGCCGTCGATTTGGCACATCTGGTACTGATTGACAACCCGCCACACCATCCGGCGGGCGACTTTGCCTTAAGTTCCGATGGCAAGGTTGCCGAACACGGCGCGACTAAACACACCTTTAGCGGCATCGGCCTGTACCGCCCCGAACTGTTCCGAGGCCAAGCCCCCGGCATCAGCAAACTCGCCCCCCTGCTCCGCAGAGCCATGACCGCCGGACAGGTCAGCGGTGAGCATTATGGCGGCTTTTGGATGGACATCGGCACGCCGGAACGGCTGGCGTTTTTGGATGGCTATTATCGGCAGGAAGCTGAACCCAGATAGCCACAGCGTCCTGAACGCATAAAAAATTAAAAATCCCTTGCCCTTTTCAAAAAGCCGCCCTATAATAGCTCATCTTTGCCGGGGTGGCGGAACTGGTAGACGCGCCGGATTCAAAATCCGGTGATGGTGACATCGTGCCGGTTCGATTCCGGCCCTCGGTACCAAAGAATACAAAAGGCTTGACAAGAAATTGTCAGGCCTTTTTTATTGCCTGCTATAATCCCAGCCGTTTCCAACCCACTACAAGGAACGGCGCCATGAGCGAACCGCAATCCCCCACCGCTAACAACCCTAGCGTACTGATTCCTGTCAATCCCGCTATCGAAGCCTACCAACACGGCCTGCTGCACCCTACCGACCATCCGGTCTTAGCGGACATGGAAGCCTTGGCGGAAAAAAACAATTTCCCGATCGTTGGCCGTCTCGTCGGCGCGTTTCTGGCAACCCAAGCCAAAATGATCGTCGCTAAGCGGGTTTTTGAATTTGGCAGCGGCTACGGCTATTCCGCCTACTGGTTCGCCCAAGCGGTCGGCGCACAAGGCCAAGTCATCTGCTCCGAAGCCGACTTCCTTAACCAAGAAAAAGCCCAAATGTATCTCAGTACCGCCGGATTATGGGATAGGATAGAATTTAAAGTCGGCATGGCGCAGGAACAATTCGCCAAAACCGAAGGCCTGTTTGACATTTGCTATAACGATGTCGACAAAGGCGACTACCCCGACATCTGGCAAATGGCCAAAGACCGTATCCGCCCAGGCGGGCTGTACATTGCCGACAATGTCTTATGGCGCGGGCGGGTAGCGTTGGAACAGTACACCGACGTGTTCAGCGGCTGGACTGAGGCCATCAAAGAACACAATCGGCAAGTCTTCAACGACCCCGAATTTGACGCTTTTATCAACCCGACCCGTGACGGGGTCTTGGTGGCGCGGAAGAAAACGCCATAATGGAGAGTGCCGCCAAGAACGGCGGCACCGAAACAACTATAAAGCGTTGCGGCAGGGCTTAAGCCCGCCACAACCGCCGGGTAACGCTTAAGGCAGGCGGATACTGCTGTCTAAACGGACAACCGGATCAACCATGGTATCGTCAAAACCATAAGTGTTCATATAGACTTTGCCGTCTTGCAAAATGCTGATCTTCGCCCATGAATACATACGGTCTTTAGGGTTGCCGGTCGCGACAGACGTTTCAAACGGTGAACCACCGGAGCCGACCAACACTTGGTAAGCAGAACCGGCTTGGCTGAAACCGTTGATTTTTTGCAGGCTGTAAATATGCTCATGGCCGCAGAAATAAGTGGCTTGGTACTTCACCATAATATCCCAGAACACATGCGCCGCCGCAGAATCCTTGTCATTCAAAGAAGACGTGCTGGACGGCGCTGAACCTAAATAGTTATAGAAAAAAGCCGGTTTATGGCCGAACGCGAAGAAATGCGCAGCGCCTCTGGCTTTTGCGGCGCTGAAATCATTTTCCAACCAAGCGCTAGGTGCGTAACCGTCTTTGCCCACCGCATCGGTATTGATAACGGCAAAATGTGACGTGCCAATATCAAAAGAGTAAGTCAATTGTGACTGGTCTGTCGTCACGCCATCAGGGTTGACCGCATAAGGTGCTGGCGTAGTCGCCAACGTGGCCGGATCATAGTAAGGGTTATTGTACGGATTGAAGTTAGTTACCGTCAGGCCTAATTTAGTCAGACGGTTGCCGTCCATAATCAAATCGCCCATATTGTCTTTCCAAGCCGTTTCGTTCTCGGCTTGGGCAGATTTACCGCAACGTTTACATTGCACTTCATGGTTGCCGGGCACAGGCACCACATAAGTGCCGGTCTCCATCAGATTGGCGATCATACCGCGCCAAAACCCATACTGCTTATAAAACTGCATCAAATCCGAATTGGCGACATCCGTCACCGTCGGGCTAGTAATCGCCGCTTCACCGACACCGTTTGAGGTTCTGGCCACAGGCACGCCCGCTTTACCATAACCCATAATCATATCGCCGTTAAAAAACATCAGATTGGTTTTTTGGGCTTGGATAGCGCTTAAAATCCGCGCCCACGCTTTAGAATTTTGCAGCCATTTGCAATCTTGTCCTGACAAACCAGGGTTAGGCGTAATGCCTGTGCCGGATGGGGTTTGGCAATAACCTTGGCCGACCAAGCTGGCGTTTTTAACACTAGGGTCTAAATTGACAGGGTCTTGACGTGAGTCGCCCACCGTCGAAAAGCTTAACACTACCGGATTAGAAGCGGCATGGGCAGGTGCGCTGACCAGCAAGGCGGTAAACAACGCAGCAGACAAGGTTTTTAAGGCAGGTGCAAACAGCTTAGGGGTAATCATTAAAAAGTCTCCAGTCTTGGAATGATTCAGGTTGAACCGGAAAGCTTAGTGCATAATTGTGACTGCTTGATTAAGGGGCGGCAGAGTGCCCTCCCTACCCTTTATGCCCTTTGGGTATTTGTGCCCTTTGTGGCACACCTACCGCGCCCCTACGGGCTTATTCCGACAAAACCTGCGATGCTCAGCGCGGCAAACGGGAGTAAAGTACGTTACTGCGTAACGTCATATAACATATAAAATTTTTAGGAATATCGGTTATAAACTACCCGACAGCGTACTTATGGATCGGCGGGCGGTGTTCCGGTACATGGGATTTTGGACGGACAGGATATCCGCATCCCCAGAGGAAGAATGCCTTAACTATGATGGCCATTTGCCGATGCCTTTTTATGCGCATTGCTAAAATGAGGCATAAAAGCACTTCCTATAACGCATTATTTGCCATATTATGCGTTATAGAAACAGGAGCTATAACTTATGAAATGGAACTGGCAACAGGCGGACTGGCCGCATTTTAGCAATGCCCCCGCCAAAACTCACGCAAGCGGACAACGTTTGCTGTTGGATGCAGGGCTATTGTTCGGTGCCTGCAAACATCTGGGTAACGAGGCCAAGCGGCAATTGACCGTCGAACTTATCAGCAATAAAGCGTTATGAATTTAATCCCCTCCCATCCCCCCCGCACCCTCTGCATAGCCCCTATGATGGACTGGACAGACCGGCACTGCCGCTATTTCCATCGCCTGCTCTCCAAAAACGCTTTTTTATATACCGAAATGGTCACTACCGGGGCGTTGATCCACGGCGACCACCACCGCTTTTTGCAATACCACGCTGCCGAGCATCCGGTGGCTTTGCAATTGGGGGGCAGCAATCCGCGTGAATTGGCGATTTGCGCGAAAATGGCCGAAGATTATGGCTATGACGAAGTCAATCTCAATGTCGGTTGCCCCAGTGACCGTGTCCAGAACGGACGGTTCGGCGCGTGTTTGATGGCCGAACCAGAACTGGTCGCCGAGTGCGTGGCGGCGATGGCGGCGGCGGTGACGATTCCGGTCACGGTCAAATCGCGCATCGGCATTGATGATAAGGACTCTTACGAAGAATTGGTGCATTTTGTCGGCACAGTGGCGGCGGCGGGTTGCCGGACGTTTATTATCCATGCGCGGAAAGCGTGGTTAAGCGGCCTGTCGCCGAAAGAAAACCGCGAAATCCCGCCTTTGCGTTATGATGTGGTCTACCAACTTAAAATTGACTTTCCACACTTGGACATTATATTGAATGGCGGTGTGACTTCTTTAGCGCAAGCCGAAGTCATTTTGCAACAGGTTGACGGGGTGATGATCGGGCGCGAAGCTTACCAAAACCCGTTTATCTTGGCGGAAGCCGACCAACGGCTGTTTGCCGATAGCCGCGCCAGCTTAAGCCGTAGCGAAGCCGTCCATGCCCTGTTGCCATATATTAGCGGCCAACTGGCGTTAGGGCTACGCCTGCACAGCGTTACCCGGCATATTTTAGGCTTGTTCCATGAGCAATACGGGGCGCGGGGCTGGCGGCGTTACCTGAGCGAACACGCCAATAAACCCGGCGCGGACGAGGCGGTGCTGTTGCAGGCATTAAAATTTACCGTTCCTGATGTATACTGATCGGCTTTTTTATAACAGGATTAAATGACGTGGAAGAACATTTCGCCAAAATTATCGAAGCGGTTGGGGAAGATTTAAGCCGTGAAGGTTTAATCGATACCCCTAAACGGGCCGCCAAGGCGTTTAAATTTTTAAATAACGGTTATGAAAAAACCTTAGAAGAAGTCCTGAACGGGGCAATTTTTTCTGCCGATACCGAAGATATGGTCATTGTTAAGGATATTGAACTGTATTCCTTATGCGAACACCATTTATTGCCGTTCATCGGCAAATGCCATGTCGGCTATCTGCCCCAAGGCAAAGTGATGGGGCTGTCGAAAGTCGCGCGTATTGTCGATATGTACGCCCGCCGTTTGCAAATCCAAGAAAAACTCACCAAACAAATTGCCGATGCCATTGAGCAAGCGACCGGCGCGCGCGGCGTGGCGGTGGTCATTGAAGCCAAGCATTTGTGCATGATGATGCGCGGCGTAGAAAAACAAAACTCGGTGATGACCACCTCGGTGATGACCGGAATTTTCCGCCAACACATCAGCACGCGTACCGAGTTCTTAAACTTGATTAACCGATAGAGGATACTGATGCCCGCCCCAAAGACTGCGATTATCCTGGCGAACCTAGGCTCGCCCAGTGCGCCCACCGTGCCTGCCGTGCGGCGGTTTCTAAAAGAATTTCTTTGGGACCCACGGGTGGTTAACTTACCCAGACCGCTGTGGTGGCTGATTTTGCACGGGGTGGTCTTGCCGTTCCGTCCGGGCAAATCCACCAAAGCCTACCAAAAAATCTGGGATGCCGACAAAGGCTCACCGCTGACCTTTTTCACCCGCCAATTAAGTGCCGAACTGGCCGCGCAACTGGCAGGGCGGGATATAACCGTCACTTATGCGATGCGCTATGGCGAGCCATCCATCGCCAGCCAATTGCGCGTACTTAAGGAACAGGGTATAGAAGAGGTGCTGGTCTTACCCTTATATCCGCAATATTCCTCGACCACCACCGCATCCATTTATGATGATTTGGTGAAAGAACTGGACCAATGGCGGCACTTGCCCAGTTTCCGCTTCATCAGCGATTATCACCAACACCCGGCCTACATTGCCGCCGTCGCCGACAGCATCCGCCAAGCGTGGCGCGAACAGCCAAAAAACGCCTTGCTGGTGATGTCTTTCCACGGCTTGCCGGAGCAATTGACCCAATGGGGCGACCCGTATTTCCACCACTGCCATAAAACTGCCGCCCTACTGGCCGAGCAGTTAGGCTTAAGCGAGCAGGATTGGAAAATCGTCTTCCAATCGCGTTTTGGTAAGGCCGAATGGCTGAAACCCTATTGCGTGGACACCCTGCAAGCCCTACCCGGATTAGGCGTTACCACCGTCGATATGGTCTGCCCCGGCTTTGCCGTCGATTGCCTGGAGACCTTGGAAGAAATCGCCATGGAAAACCGAGCCATATTCATGGAAGCAGGCGGCGAAGCCTACCGCTATATCGGCTGCTTAAATGACAGCACTGCCCATGCCCAGGCCTTGCTTGCGGTGCTGGGTCTTTAGGCTAACGCCGAAAAGCCGCTCGTGGTGAACCTGTCGAATCACTAACAGCTTTTGGCTGCTTGGGGCTGGGTAAAAACCTCAGCCACAACAGCGCTTAAACTTCTTACCGCTCCCACACGGACACAAGCCGTTCTTGCTAGGTGCTGCCGCCGTTTTCGCCGTATCGGCCACCACCCCATCGACATAAAACCAGCGGTTGGCGACCTTGCGAAACCGGCTAGTCTCGGCCATCACCCCGTCTTTGCCATGTTGTCTGTAATAGGCATTAAAGCTCACTTGGCCTTTACTGTCGCTTACCCCCCCTTTTTTCGTGCCGACAATCTCCAAGCGCAACCACTGGCTGGGGTCATTTGCCAAATCCAACCCAACCGGGCGGGTACTGACATCCCACGTCGCCAACAGATACGCGCTGTTATGCAAGGCAAAAGCACTAAACCGCGAACGCATCAGAGCCTCGGCAGTGGGCGGGATGGTGTCGCCGTTATGGAAAGGGGCGCAACAGTCGGCGTAACTCAGGGCAGAGCCGCAAAGGCAAAGAGTGGGTGGGATCATGGGCATTATAGGTTAATAGCTTTTAAAACTGGAGGCGTTAGCCAGTGAAGGCATCCTACAAGGCTAAGCAGTTCAGGTTGCAGAAATGGCTACCGACAATGGTACGCGCGTCTTTGCTTAATGCCAACCAAACCGCTTACTTTTTCAAGACGGTAACAAACTGCCATCCGCTATTCTGGCGACAGCATCTTTCCCAAACAAGCCCTAACTTTAAGTCAGTTAGGTTTGGGCGGGGCAAGCCTCCACCGACTCAACCACAACTCGCCGATGCCATGCGCGAGCATAACGACAGCTTGCAATACTGGCTATACTTAGTGGTGCAAAAGTCTTTTTGCAAATGAGCTGTTATATCCTGTCACGGTTCTTACTTGGGCTGAAGTTCACATCAATTAAGTTGGAAAATCTCCTTTATGCAGACTGCTTCAAATAGGGAAAACTCATACGGATCGACAGACTGTAGCATTTGCTCGCCTTGCTCAGGTGTCATATCAAATTGATAGGCATAGCCCTTGGCGAAGAAGCCTAAGTCGAGTTCACTCTGATACTGCTGATGTTTGTGAATAGCCGAGAGACGGGCCATCTTTTTTATGTAGGCGTTTTTTCTGAGTTGAAGGCGGGCATCACGCGTGGCCGTAATGGCATTCTGTACATTCAAGGCAAAAAACGCTGAGCCGAGATGGGAGAAATATAAAAAAAGGTAACTGACGGCTAAACCGATTGAAAGTTGAAGTAGCACAACTTTGTGCGGCTCTAAATTTAACTGGCCACTACCATTAACCAATGTAAGTAACCAGATGACTAAAGGGACAAGCATGAGAATAAGCAACCTTCCCCCTACATCTGAATATAGGGCCACCAACTCTTGCACAACGTTTCTGCCAGGGCTTCTCTGTTTCTGTGCTAATTTGACCAGCAAAGTTACGATGGCGATTGCCGGAAACATTTGATAAGCCACTTCATTAACGAACGCTGAACGCTGCGGATAACCTAAAGTTACAGAAGAAACAAAGTTACCTACAATGAGTAATAATAAAGTCGCGATTGAGATTAGGTTGTCATATTGGGCTAATATGACATTGCCGCACGAAATACATTGGATTGTGTTTTCTGGGTTTTCGGTAGCGCATTTGGTGCAGCGATTAGATTTATGTGTCGGTTTGTGCTTTGGCATAACTGTGTTCGGATCTAAGTATATGTAGTTGATGCCTAATTACGGGTAGGGGCGTACCGCTTGACAGGCTTTAGCGAAGCCGCTTGCCGTCATTAATAGACTGATTTTCAAAGCCACCAACAGGCAGCGCGATATTATTGGGCACTTCGGCGCATCAACCCGTTAAGGCCGTTACCACACCCCGCCGCCGCCAAAACGGCAGCTCTGCCCAACGGTTTTCCAAGCCATAATAATAATGGCGGTTTTGTAAATACGCTTGATATATATCACCCAGATGCCGCGCGTAGGCGACGGGGGCTTGGGGGTTGCCGTTTAAGGCGGCGGTGATGGCTTGGCCTGCTTGTATGCCAGTATACAACGCGTTGGCGATGCCTTGGGAAGACAGCGGGTCGAACGACAGGGCGGCATCGCCGACGGCTAGCCATTGCCTGCCGATAAACTGGTCTAGGCGGCCACTGGAAGCGTCCACGCCCTGCGGTTTGGTGCAGACGGCATAGCGGTGTTGGGCGCATAAAGCCGATAAATGCCGGGTTTGCGCCAAATGTCCGGTAAATCCGGCGACGGACAGCAGTTGCCGCTTATCGGCCAAATCCAAATCGGTCAGATAGGCGACTAAACGCCCGCCTGTAGGCAGCAACGCGCTATACCACCAACCTGCCGGAGTGGCTTCAAGCCAAGTACGCCCGTCATAGTCGCCCGCTTCCGTCGTTTGTAACACACTGTAAAAAGCGGCCAGACGGTCGGCAGCGTGGCGGGTACTGCCTTGCCCCCGTGCAATGCGGCTACGTCTGCCGCCCGCATCGACCAGCCAGCGGCACTGGAGCGGTACGGTTAAGCCGGACTGGTGGGCGTTTAACGCAAAATCTTGCCCAGGCGGGTGCGCTAAGACTTCTATACGCGTGTCTTGGCGCAATTCGGCTCCTGCTGCACAGACAGCAACCCATAACAACTGCTCGAAGCGCCGCCTATCCAATTGATAGCCTTGGCCTTGCAAGTGCCGGAAGAAATCTTGGCAGTGCAATTGCGCCGATCCCCAGGCGGATAAACTGCCGTGACTGAGCCGATGCCCGTCCGCCAAGAAATTCTCCAAGACCCCCAACTCGCGTAACAGCGAACGCGCCGACGGCGGCAAGCCTTCGCCAATACGGAAGGCTTTGCTTGCCGCGTCAGCGAGTAAAACCCGCTGACCCGCTTTGGCTAGGGTCAGGGCGGTGGCCGCGCCTGCCGGCCCCGCCCCGACGATGACCGCATCAAACCACTCCACGCGCTTATTTTTTGGTGTGGCGGACAGGTAACGGCGCATCTTGGGCTTCTTGAGCCGTAAAATTCGCGCCTTTGGACGCTTTTGTCCGGGGCGTGGCCATTAAGGTGACGGCTTGCGGTGTCAAGGTATCCGCTGGGGCGACATCCGGCCCGTAAGAAGCCACCAGCATCACAGCGGGAAAGTCGGGGTCATCCGGCAAACCAATCCGTTCCTCCAACAAGCCCATAGAACCGAAAATACGCACCATTTGCTCCATCTGTTGGGCGGTGCTGCCCTGTAACGGCTGGTTCCAATTGGTGCGGTTAGCAAAAGCCTCTTGGCGGACTGCTGGGCTTTGGCCGGGATCGGTGACGATAGCATAATCGCTGTCGCTCAGCACTTGGTTGGGAACGCGGGCCGGCCAGAAAGTAGGTTGGAAAGGGTCATAAGCGGTATCATAACCGGCACGGCAATAGGCGGTGTCAGCTTGCCAAGGCAAGCCCATCCAACGGCCTATGTCGCCGGGGCCTTGCAGGTACAACGGGCCGTCAGCCGCTAAGGCTTGTTGTTGGTCTAACGTCGGCCCGTAATTGGGTTCGGGGACATCAGCGGGGCGTTCTTTAATCCGAAACGGCAGCTTGTATAGCGTCAAATGGCGCATCGGCCACGTCATTTCGCAGCCAGGGTGAAAGGCATCCGCCAAACAGAAGTCCAACGCCGCGCGGTCGAGCATCGCGGGCTGCTCCGACAAGGGCACGTCGTCTAGGCTAGCAGGCGGCAAGATCATGCCCCAATCGGCGATAAAAGCGCCCGCCACCCACTGTTGCAAGATGCCGTATTGGGTAGCGGTAATGGTGGCGTTCTGGCGGGGGCTATCACCGGCAGGCACATCCATCGCATCGCCATAGACCCAAGGCCACGGCAATTGGTTGCTGTCTGTCTTAATGGGGCTACGGAAACTGTTAAAAATTTGGCGGCGCAGTTCTTGGTATACATCGTATTCGCCAGGGGCGGGTTGCCACGTCAATTTGGCGATGTACTCAGGGTCTTCAAAATCATTCTGTCCGCCAAAACCAAATTGGGTGGCAAAACCTTGGTTAACCCATTGCAAGCCTGACAAACGCTGTAAAATCGGATAGACATCCTGCGTAAAGGAAATGGGCGACGGTGCGGTTAACCAGCCCGCTTGCACATACAAATCATAGAGCAGGTCATACAGGGTGCGTTCGGCCTTAAGCTGCGGCGCGTAATCCGGCGGGGCGGTCACGACCCAAGCCGATTCTACCGGGATGGGGCGGCCCGCAATACTGACCGTGGCGCTGACCGGGCCATCAGACATATCATCATACCAACCGTCGGCATTGATAAAGCTGTTCGGATCACTATCAATATAGATAGGGCTGTCAGTCGGGGAAGCGGACACACCATGTCCGCCCAAAAACAACAAACGCCCTGCGTCATCGGTACGCAATTCGCCCAAATAGACCGGAACACCTGTAAACATGCCCTCAAACACAGCCCCGGCGGCGTTTTTGCCGCCGACCGACTGCACCCCGCCATCAATCACCAAGCTTTCGCGGGCGGCAGGGTCGGTTATTGTGGCATTGCGTAACGGCAATACCGTGGTGGCGGCTTCGGGAATATCCATAGCAATTTGCCATTGGTACCATGCAGCTTTGCGGTTGGCGACATGGGCCGTCCATTGGATGTCCGCCGAATCGGCGGTCAATTCGCCGACGACTTCGCCAGCGGCGTTATAGCCGTAAATGCGGAATTGCGCGGCTTGGCGTTTGAGCGCCCCTTGAGGATCACGGTAAAACCCCAACGGTGCCGCTGGCGGTTCCGTTACTTGTGGGCCGATAAAAAATTCGTCCGCACTGTTACCGACCCGCGCAATACCGATAGCGGGATGGATAGCAGCCCGCACAATTTCAGTGTCTGTTGCCGTCGCTGGTGAATTCGCTTTTTCTGACATATCTTATCCTCAGGTTATGGTGCCTGAGGCAATATTCCCTGCCGAAACACGGCCAAGAAAAAGTTGCCTAGGCTATTATTAGGGTGAGTCGTATCAGCTAAGGACGTAAATAACAACAGTCCAACAGCTTCCACTACCATAGCAATAAAAATAGCCCATTAATATTAACTACTACCTAAAAAATGGTGAATCTTTCACCAAAAAACCCAATGCGACTATATACTTTTGATTTACATGCAGTTTTTTTAAGAAGAAATTCGCCCTGTAAATCAGGCAGGCAAAAAAAAGCCGAAGCCCGCATAAGCTATTCGGCTAAAAGGCCAGGAGGATGGCTGGAAATGGCAGGATGATAGGCGTTGACACGAGAACGTGTAGGCAAAAAACGGTTTTTTGGCTACAAACTCAACGCATCGCCTAAGCAGGGGCAATAAGGGATAGCACGCGTAACAAGATGCTATCCCTGGCATAGCCCGTCAGGGTACAAGCTTAGCTTTTGCCCGGCAGCATCCCTACCGAACCCGGCTTGATACGCTTACAGGTCACCACCACATCTTCAAGATGGCATTGTTTTTTACCTGCATTAACGCCGCCGCAGTCTTGGCAAACGGCTTTGCCGTTATCCTTAACCGCCTCGACATGCCAACCATAGCCTTGCGATTGGCAAAACTTCTTGCTGTATTTATTCAGGTTAAACGGTTTATTGGCATGGGCAATCGCTTCGGCCTCGGCGGCACAGCCGGGGGCGGGCAAGGTGTTGGCCATTAAATCCCGATACACATACTCGGTCGCAGAGGCCGGCCCTGCCAAACCCAATCCCGCACCCAGCACTATTGCGGCCCAAAAGGCCATTCTCTTGGTTGTCATTAGCATCTCCCGCCGCCGTTAATTTAAGACCCGAATATTCATTTGGGCATTTTCTTCTTCCACTTGCTGCTTAATCGGCGCGAATTTCTCATTTTCGCTTTGCTTGATAATGGCGATGCCTGTCACTATCGCCAATACCGTCCCGCCGACATACAGCCAGAACCTGTCTTGCTTAGTTTCTTCCCCGTTCATAATCTCTACCCCGTTATTATTGTTTTAAGTCGCTGTTGCTTTAAATCACGCTGGTTTTAAATCACCTAAGGCCGCCCCAAAATTGATATGGAACGCTTGGCCGTTCAACAGCAGCGCGGGTACTGACTGCACCCCTGCTGCGGCCGCTTCTGCAATACGTTCGGGCTGTTCGCCCAGATGCACAACTTCCACCGTATATTTTTGGTGGTCAATGGCATCGGCGACCAATTGCTCGGCCCCTACACAAACAGGGCAACCCGCGTGGTAAAAAATGGCTGTACTCATTATTTGCTCCTTAATAAATTAGTATCGAGTCGATACTATATGGCAATGCTTATATCCTGTCAATTATTAAAAGCACTTAATTTAACGGTCGCCCCACTTTGTCGCGCTTACTAGGCCAGCGCCTCAAACACCCGCTTACCCGCCCTATGGCAAACCAATTAACGCACCATTATGGTACTTTTGTGGCCCGGCAAAAAGCCCGCAAGCACTAATCAATACAGCATCCTGAAACAATTTCTGAGATAATAAGGCCTAGTTATGCACGGCATATTAATTGCTCACTTCCCACATCGGCCTTCCTATTTACCCGGCGACTCGTAATGACAGACAAAAAAGCCTTTAAACCTTGTGATTTGGTGCTCTTCGGTGCGCTTGGCGACTTATCGCGCCGTAAGCTCCTCATCTCTTTATATCGGTTGGAAAATGCCAATCTGATAGAACCAGACACCCGTATTATTGGTGTTGACCGCCATGAACATGACAATGCGCAATTTGTGGCGATTGCCTATAAGAGCTTGCAAGAATTTTTAACTGACGAATTGGATGATGCGATTTGGCAACGCTTTTCGGCCCGCTTGGCGTATTTGCAAATCGACTTGACCCAAGCCGAGCAATACAAAAAGCTGAAAACCGTTACCGACAGCAAAACCCGTGTTCTAGTCAATTATTTTGCCGTGTCGCCGTTCCTGTTTAAAAGCATTTGCCAAGGCCTGCACCAGTCGGGCATTTTGACCCCCGAATCGCGGATGGTCATGGAAAAACCGATTGGCCATAACCTGAAATCGTCTAAGGATATCAACGATGAAGTCGCCAAGGTGTTTAATGAAGACCAAGTGTTCCGTATCGACCATTATTTAGGTAAAGAAACGGTCTTAAACTTGCTGGCGTTACGGTTTGCCAACTCGATTTTCACCACCAATTGGAACCACAATACCATTGACCACATCCAGATTACGGTCGCGGAAGAGGTGGGTATTGAAGGGCGTTGGGAATATTTCGATAAGACCGGACAGCTGCGTGATATGGTGCAAAACCACTTATTGCAGATCCTGACCTTTATTGCGATGGAGCCGCCCGTTAATCTGGAAGCCGAAAGCATCCATAACGAAAAAATTAAGGTTCTAAAAGCCTTGCGGCCCATTACCGTCAATAATGTCGAAGAAAAGACCGTGCGCGGCCAATATACTTCCGGCTACCTAAAAGGCAACGCCGTGCCGGGCTATCTGGAAGAAGAAGGCGCCAACACCGAAAGCACCACCGAAAGCTTCGTCGCCCTGCGCGTCGATATTGACAACTGGCGCTGGGCGGGCGTGCCGTTTTACCTGCGCACCGGCAAACGCATGTTCGGTAAACGCACAGAAATTGTGGTGTATTTTAAGCAATTGCCGCACAATATTTTCAAAGACAGTTTCCGCGACTTGCCGCCCAATAAGCTGATTATCCATTTGCAGCCGAATGAGGGCGTAGAAATTGAGATGCTCAATAAAATTCCGGGTATTGACGAGCATATCAAACTGAAAAAAACCAAGCTGGATTTAAGCTTTTCCGAAGCCTTTAAGCAAAGCCGGATTTTCGGCGGCTATGAAAAACTGGTGCTGGAGGCCATGCGCGGCAATCCGACCTTATTCTTAAGCCGAGCGGAAATTGAACAGGCTTGGGCATGGATCGATTCGATCCAAGATGCGTGGCGGCATTCCAATTCCGCGCCGAAATCGTATCCGGCGGGCTCTTGGGGGCCGGTCGCTTCGGTCGCGCTGGTCGCCCGGGACGGCAGGGCCTGGGAAGAGTAAACGCCCTCCCCTGATTGCAACCCTTTTCAAACTTTCGCAGTGATACAGTAGGATTATCCATGCACCCATTATTAGAAAAAGTCACCAAAGAAGTTATTGACCGTAGCCATAGAAGCCGTGAAGCCTATTTGGCGCGGATAGACAACGCCATCGGCCAAGGCCCGCACCGTGGTATTTTAGGTTGCGGTAATCTGGCGCACGGTTTCGCCGCCTGTGGTGCGGGCGAAAAGCTGGATTTGGCGGGCGATAAAAAAGCCAATATCGCCATCATCTCCTCTTATAACGATATGTTGTCGGCGCATGAGCCGTACAAAGACGCGCCAGCCCTAATTAAGGCCGCCATCAGCGCGGCGGGCGGGGTCGCCCAATTTGCCGGCGGTGTGCCCGCCATGTGTGACGGTATCACCCAAGGCCTGCCCGGCATGGAGTTGTCGCTGTTCAGCCGTGACGTGATCGCCATGTCCACCGCTATCGGCTTAAGCCATAATATGTTCGATGGCGCGTTATACCTGGGTGTATGCGACAAAATTGTCCCGGGGCTATTGATGGGCGCCTTGAGTTTTGGGCATTTGCCCGCCGTGTTTGTCCCTGCCGGCCCTATGCCCAGCGGCATCACCAATAAAGAAAAGGCACGGGCCAGACAACAATACGCCGAAGGCAAAATTGGCCGCGCCGAGTTGTTGGAATCCGAATCCAAATCCTACCATAGCCCTGGCACCTGTACCTTCTACGGTACGGCCAACAGCAACCAGATGATGGTGGAAATGATGGGCCTGCATTTGCCGGGCAGTTCCTTCGTCAACCCCTATACGCCTTTGCGTGATGAGCTGACCAAAAGAGCCGCCGAGCAAGTCCTGAAATTCACCGCCTTAGGCCAAGATTTCCGCCCTATCGGCCATGCCATTAACGAAAAGGCTATCTTAAACGCCTTAATTGGCCTTTTGGCGACAGGTGGCTCGACCAACCACACCATGCACTTGGTCGCTATTGCCCGCATGGCAGGTATTATCATCAACTGGAATGACTTTGATAACCTGTCCAAAGCCATCCCGCTGATCACCAAAATTTACCCTAATGGCCCGGCTGACGTTAACCATTTCCAAGCCGCTGGCGGTATGGGCGTGCTGATAGGCGAACTGCTCAAGCACGGCATGATGCACGAAGACATTTTGACGATTGGCGACGGGCGGGGCATGAGCCAATACACCCAAGAGCCAAAAGTCATTGACGGCAAATTGGTTTGGGAAACCGGCCCTGCGGCTTCGCTAGATCCCGAAGTGATCGCCACGGTGGAAAAACCCTTTGCCGCAGGCGGTGGCATCCATTTGATACGCGGCAACTTAGGGCGCGGCATTTCCAAAGTCTCCGCCGTCTCCGAAGACCACCAAGTGGTCGAAGCCCCTGCCGTGGTGTTTGACGACCAAGACGAAATGATGGCGGCCTTTAAGCGCGGCGAACTGAACCACGATTTCGTCGCGGTGCTGCGCTTCCAAGGCCCGCGCTCCAACGGGATGCCGGAACTGCACAAACTGACCCCCGCCTTAGGCCTGCTCCAAGACAAAGGCTATAAAGTCGCCTTGTTGACCGACGGGCGTATGTCCGGCGCGTCCGGCAAGGTGCCGTCCGCTATCCACATGTACCCCGAATGTATCAACGGCGGGCCATTGGCGAAAGTGCGCAACGGCGACATCATTTATCTGAACATTAAAACGGGCGAAGTGAATGTCTTAGTGGACGAAACCGAATTTAATGGCCGTTTGCCTGAAGAAAATTCCGCCAAAAACCATCATTTTGGTATGGGGCGGGAGATGTTCGGCGGTTTCCGGCAAGGGGCGACCACCGCCGAAACCGGGGCGAGCAATTTGTTTGTCATTGACTAAAAGCAAGGGACAGACGGTGGCTTATAAAGCGGCTTTACGTTTTGTCGCCTTGCTAGCCTTGCCCTTAGTAACCCGTGCCGAGCCGCACTATAGCCCGCTGGGCTTGGTGCAGGCGGCGCGGGCGCAAATCGGCGTGACCGTCACTTATGATCCGGCCTACCGCACCTTACGCTATCCTAACGGCGATGTGCCGATGGCGGGGGGCGTGTGTACCGATGTGGTCATCCGCGCTTTGCGTAGCAGCGCGGGTCTGGATTTACAGCAAGCTGTCCATGAGGATATGCAGGCGCATTTTGCCCGTTACCCTAAGCAATGGCGGTTACACAGCACCGATAAAAATATCGACCACCGCCGCGTCCTGAACCTGCAAACCTATTTTCAGCGTCGAGGCTATGCCCTGCCCCTGTCAACAGTGGCGGCAGATTTTCAGGCCGGGGATTTGGTGACGGCGACCATACCGCCTAACTTGCCGCATATTATGGTCGTCAGTACGAAAACCACGCGCACTGGCCGACCTTTTGTAATACACAATATCGGTAATGGCGTACAGGAAGAAGACCGCTTGTTTGAGTTTAAAATAACCGGACATTATCGGCTGCATTGATCGCCGGACAGCCTGTTGCGCGTTTTTGGCAAACCTTGGCAATCCCTAAGGAACGCGCAGAAAATAAAATCTGTTGTACAGGCGAAAGTACAGCAACCCCCTCCCAGCCTCCCCTTTGCCAAGGGGAGGGGCTTTTCCCCTGACTTTCGTCTGTACGGACGGGAAAGGCATAAGCTCCCTCCCCTGTGAAGGGGAAGGCTGGGGTGGGGTTTAACGTGCACAGATACCATAGAACGCCGACTTAAGGTTATGCGCGTTCCTAACCCACACTTTAAAAATAACTTTTGGTAACGACATGACGACCCAAACCCACTGGAAAATTTCCCCTAAAGACGTATTAAACGCCGGCCCTGTGATGCCCGTCATGGTCATCCAAAATCTGGACGATGCCGTGCCCTTAGCGCAAGCCTTAGTCGCGGGCGGCATTCGGGTGTTGGAAATTACCTTACGCACCCCTATCGCCTTACAGGCCATCAAGCTGATTAGCGATAACGTCAAAGATGCTATCGTCGGTGCCGGCACCATCACCACCCCCGAACAGCTGAAAGCCGCCGAAGATGCAGGCGCCGTGTTTGCCATTAGCCCCGGCCTGACCCCTAAGCTGTTGGCGGCGGCGCAAAGCAGCACTATCGCGCTGATTCCCGGTATCGCCAGCTTGTCCGAACTGATGTTGGGCATGGAATACGGCTTGGACCATTTCAAGTTTTTCCCTGCCGAAGCGGCTGGCGGCATCCCGATGTTAAAAGCCATTGCCGGCCCCGTACCTTCGGTGACGTTCTGCCCGACTGGCGGCATTTCACCGGAAAACTATCAGGCTTATCTGGCCTTAAGCAATGTCGCTTGTGTCGGCGGCTCTTGGTTGGCCCCTGCCGACGTGGTCAAAGCCAAAGACTGGGCGAAAGTGACCGAGCTGGCGCAAGCCGCCATTGCCAATGCTAAAACGGCTTAAAGAAACCCTGCCGGACGCTTGCCGTCCTGCCGTACAGGAGGTTTAGGCGGATGCTCTAAGCGCCGCCTAACTATAACAGAGAGAAAATCCATCACCGCGCAGTTCAGGCGGGTGGCCGCACTTAACGTTCACTGCCGTATAGGTAGCTTAGCAATAAAAGAGAGAGAAACCATGACCCAACCACGCAGTCTTGCCTTAAATGAGAACGGCCAAGCCGTCTGTGAATTACCCATCCTAACCGGCAGCACAGGCCCTAACGTCGTTGATGTCCAGTCTTTGTATAAACACACGGGCATGTTCACTTATGATCCGGGCTTTAACTCCACCGCGAGTTGCCGTTCGACGATCACATTTATTGATGGTGAAGAAGGGGTGCTGCTGTATCGCGGCTATCCTATCGAACAGCTTGCCGAACAATGTAATTTTCTCGAAGTTTGCTATCTGATCCTAAACGGCGAACTGCCCACCGACGACGAACTGTCCACTTTCCAATACAACATCACCATGCACACCATGGTGCATGACCAATTGAACAACTTTTTCAAAGGCTTCCGCCGTGACGCACACCCG
Source organism: Methylovulum psychrotolerans (assembly GCF_002923755.1). GTDB lineage: Bacteria > Pseudomonadota > Gammaproteobacteria > Methylococcales > Methylomonadaceae > Methylovulum > Methylovulum psychrotolerans. The sequence continues at coordinate 1,573 of NZ_PGFZ01000008.1, read as the reverse complement.
ATGGCGATTATGGTCGGGGTTGTCGGTGCCCTGTCGGCGTTCTATCATGACGCGCTGGACATCCGCTCCAAAAGCGACCGCGAAATGTGCGCCATCCGCCTGATCGCTAAAGTGCCGACCATTGTCGCCATGTGTCATAAATACAGCATCGGTATGCCGTTTATGTATCCGCAAAACAAACTCAGTTATGTGGAAAACTTTTTGCGCATGATGCACGCCACGCCTTGCGATGACTATGTGGCTAATCCGGTACTGGTGCGTGCTTTAGACCGCATCCTGATCTTACATGCCGACCACGAACAAAACGCCTCCACCTCTACCGTGCGGCTGGCAGGCTCTAGCGGCGCCAATCCGTTTGCCTGTATCACGGCAGGTATCGCCTGTTTATGGGGTGCGGCACATGGCGGCGCCAATGAAGCGGTCTTGAACATGCTGGAAAAAATCGGCGATAAGTCGCGCATCCCCGAATTTATCAAAAAAGCCAAAGACAAAAACGACCCGTTCCGCCTGATGGGCTTTGGCCATCGGGTCTATAAAAACCACGACCCCCGCGCCAAACTGATGCGCACCACTTGCCATGAAGTCTTGAACGAGTTGGGTCTGCACGATAACAAGCTGTTTGAATTGGCGTTGGAACTGGAACGCATCGCCTTGGAAGACGAATATTTCATCGAGAAAAAACTTTACCCGAATGTCGATTTCTACTCCGGCATTGTCTTACATGCCCTAGGCATCCCGACCAATATGTTTACCGCCATGTTCGCCATGGGCCGGACAGTCGGTTGGATAGCGCACTGGGATGAAATGATCGCCGACCCGGAACAAAAAATCGGCCGCCCCAGACAGCTATACACCGGCGCAACCCGCCGCGACGTACCCGCCGGACACCGTAAGTCCAATTAACCGGACGGGGGACGGTTCGCGCCCCTGCGGTTTTGAGCCACGCTATTGCTTTTGCTTCATGGGCAATGGCGTGTTGGGGCTTGCCCTAAACATTGCTTAACCTCTAGGCAAACGGAACGCTCAGTTGTTCTTTAACGGTGCTTCACCACTTTCGGTTGACTCCTGAACATTAGACACTTTGGTCTAGCTTTGATAGGAAACATGTAAGGTCAAATGACTAGAAAATTGCAGAAAGATGAAGAAAAGACGCATCTTATTCAAGCATTGAAGCTTCTTGAATTTAATTGCGAAATCAAAAGTGAAGGAGAAACACCAGACTTTGTTTTGACGCTAAATGAAAAATCTATTGGTGTTGAAATAACAAGAATATTTAGGTCTCTCAATGACGATAAAAAATCTTCGGAATCGGACAACGCTATCAAATATATGTCTTCGAAATTGGAAAACACGATCCAATATGTATCTGAAGAAGTATTAAATGGACTTAAGAAAAAAAGAGAGCCGCCGCCGTTATGTTTTGGTCTCAATTTTGACGGCAATCAATAGACATCTTTCCTAAATGTTGCCATATCTCAGGTTAACCAGTGCGGCCACCAGGCTCCATGTCAGGGAGTAGTTTTTGTGTTTGCCCCGGTAAACGTCCTTGACGATCCTGAAAATTTTGCAGCGG
>NZ_PGFZ01000079.1 GCF_002923755.1 Methylovulum psychrotolerans | reverse complement strand
AGGGTGCGGTTGAGCGCGTCGGCTTTGGCCAGCAAGTCGCCGATGTCGCCGAGGGCTTCGAGCATCAGGGCGTCACGGGCGTTGCGGGGGTGTTTGCCTTCGTCCATGTCTGCCGGCCGCTCAGGCGAACAGGGCCGCATAGGCGGCGTCGAGGTTGCGTTCCACGCCTTTGGCGAGGGCTTTGAGGCTGTACATGTCGGCCCAATACAGCCGCTGTTTATCGTCGGCCTGTTTGTGTTCTTGCAGCAGGGCTTTGTAGTCTTTGGGGTCGGCGAGCAGTTTGGTGAGGGGCAGTTTTTTGATGGCCAGCAGGTCGAACAGTTCGTTTTCGTAGACGGCGGCGGCGCGGTTGGCGGTGGCGGTGCGGTGTTTTTCTATGTGTTTGAGGACGATGCCGAATTCGGCTTCGACGTCGGTGTCGACGCGGTTGAACAGGAGGCGGATTTTGGCGGCGGGGATGCCTTGTGCGGCGAGCACTTGGAGGAGGGCGACGGTTTCCCGCTGTTCTTTGGTGCCGCCGGTGACGGGGACGATGAAGTGGTCGAATTCGTTATGGGAATCTTCAAATTTGGCCATGCCGATCAGGAAGTCTTCGCTGTTGGAGGCGCCGACGTCAACGATCAGGTCGTCGGCGACCAGCAGTTTCCGCAGCAGGTCTTTGAAGTGTTCGCCTTTGATCTGTTCGACGTTGGCGCCGAGGCTGGCGGCGGTCTCGTTGATGCTTTCCACGGCGATGATGGGGGCGTCACCGAGGCGGGGCGCCAACAGGTGGGTGGCGACGGTGGTTTTTCCCACGGTGCCGGTGTAGTTAATAACGGCTAGTTTCATGTGTGTCCTCATAAGTCCAATTGTCAGTAAATTCATTCTTGTCGGTTTCTTCGCCGATGCGGTTTTCTGCCATCCATTTTTTGAGCTCGGCGGGGTTTTTGAAGGGCGGCGGCGGGGCTGTCCCGTCCGTCGGCAATGCGATGGGCGCCGGGATGTCGTCGGTCAGGTTTCTTGTTACCGGGCGATTTTGGGTTTTTGAGTCTGGTCTCCCATCCGTATACAACTTTTTCGGCGGCTTTAGCTGTGACGGCGTTGGTGTTGGTTCCCGCACCCTCGCTTTTTTGA
>NZ_PGFZ01000078.1 GCF_002923755.1 Methylovulum psychrotolerans | reverse complement strand
ACATTACCAATCAGAGTATCGGTAGCTGTGAATTAAAAATTGATAAGCTGATGGAAATTGCTAAAAAACATGGATATGCCGGATCAGGACATAGTTTCGGGCCATTTAGCATTAAAACACAAGAAAATTGCGTTACTGAAATAAAATTAGTTGCTTTTTAGCTAAGATATCGGAAATGTAATTAAAGCCAAGTAGAGTGCGCGATGTACACCCTACTTGACTATAATCATACACCCAACTTTTTTCATTTTGATTTTTCAAAAATGATGCCGGGTTCTCCGACTAATATGCTGAACAACCCTGTTATTGGCGGGAGACCTTCGTCAAACCAGATCAATTGGAACTCGCCAGACTTCCGGAAGCCATCATTTGCCAATGGTGGCTTCGTGATTTACCCTAACAAAACCAACACTAATCAGATTAAGTTCGGTTTATGCAAAAGTTATGCGGAACCCGTTAATTGGGTGCTTATTAGGTTCTTACATGACTTTAACTGGTTGCGGAACCTTATTCGCACCTCGTATTGACGATCTTGCTTTTGTTTCTGCATCAGTGGTTAATATCCTTGACCATTCAGAAATTCCTTGGTTGGGACGTGAACGCCCATCGCTGAAACTTTTAGAAATAACCTTCGAAAGCCAAGCGAACCTAATCGCTGTGGCCGCTGATCACGAATTCAATATGACTAGCGAAATATTTTATTGCGGGGATGGGCCAGCTAAATATATGGGCGGATATTTTAGTGTTTACCATAAAGGCGCGATAATTACTCCAAGCACCCAGACAAGGAATCCATTAAAAATGGAAGGACAACAAAAGCATAGCTACCAAATATATATAAAATATATCCAACAACACGCCGATATTTCGGCATCTGGTGAAACCATTACACCAAAATATGACCTCAGCCAACCAACTGAGGGCTTATGTGCAAGAATACATGGCGGCAATATGCTGGGCACTTACTTTGATTCCAATATTTTCACAATCCCCAAGACTGCCCTGTAGATAGTGTCAATTCCTTAATCATACCGAATTTTATGAGGAGTCACCCATCCATCCCTTGAGAAGGGAGACCACCTTTAGACTAAAACCTTTTAATGGCTGCTTTGTGTTATATCCCAACAAATCAAACACAAATATGATAAAGTCCGTTTATGCAAAATGATTTTGATATACATGGCTGTAATAGTTCTGAATCAATAGGCCTATCACATTATCATAAAGACCATATATAACAACTATGACGCACCAAAATTGCAACCAACCTCCTAGGGGCACT
>NZ_PGFZ01000077.1 GCF_002923755.1 Methylovulum psychrotolerans | reverse complement strand
CATAATAAAACTCAGCTTCCTTATGGAATTAATATGCTTGCTTTTTGTATTAAATTTTATTATGAAAACATTGGCTTAGATTAAGATGATAAAACCTGCCGAAGCCTTTAAAAACTGGGCGGGCGGCGTTATTGGTGCCGCCATAGGGGCAGCTTTTGTTCCAGGCGCCGCCGTAGTCGCCGCTATTATTGCAGTTGTCTTTTCAGTTGCTTTTGCGCTGGTTTTAAATCAATTCAACGACATCTATCTTTCATTTCTTTTCGGACGGCAGAAACGCCGGGCAATGACGTTACAGGCTTAGGGTGTACTAATGATTAATAAACTTGAGCTGATGGGGTATATTTTATTCGTGCTAGATTTTTTGTTCATGCTTATAGTAGGTGAACTGGCAGGTGAATACTTTGTTGAACATTTTCTTGTTAAGTTGCCGTTGATGCTGCAAAAACCAGGCTTGCCATATTTGTTCATTTTATTTGTTTTTAGACAACTAATTAACCCTTACGAGAACAATTGTATTTGGAAAAAATTTGCCACCGAAATTGATTCTAAATTTCATCAATTTAGTTGGATTGGGTCACTTAACAGTGGATTTTTGATTGGCTTCATTATCGTATGGCATAACCCAAATGGACTCAGATTATGGCGACTTGTGTATGCGTTATGTTGTGAATAACACAACGCGATAAGGCGGATTCGCCGATAGAAACTGTGAAAGAATCCAAAAAGACAACTCGATCAATTAAGGGTTCTGTCGCAAATATTTACAAGAGCCGAGCCCGACCTGATTGGCGGGCAAAACTAGCCTGACGAATTGATAAATTGCTGGTAATCGGGAAGTGTCTTCCCGGCGAGTATTTTTTTGCTCTTTAATTACCATAATCTCAATTTATCTATTTTGCGACACTTGTTTTAATTCGTTGTTTTTGTTATTAACCATTGTTTTTGGCGCCGTTTTTCTCTCATCTTGTATTTTGGCATTGTATTTCTTTTTTAACGAACAAAAAAAAGAAGTCAAAGTTATCTTCCATTTTTTATCAAATAAGCTCATTCACTGATTTAATAAAAATGAATTGTAACGTATGGGTAAGCCAATCTTCAGGTATTTGTCTTGTTGGAATTGATAGTTTGGCGAATATATTTGCAGATGCTAAAGAATAATTTTTTGATCAAATTACGGCCTTTTTTTATGATGCTATATAGCTTATTCCATGTATTAGGATGTTGGCTTGGGCTATCTTTTATGTTATTGCATTATAAAGTTGACTTTTGGGTTGGCTTGTTGACTACATACATTCGCTGCGAGACAGGAGTCGAGTAGTCCCCAGAAGCGATAGTGCCTGAGTTTTCACGAAGCGAAGCGGAAGTGAAAATGCAGGCTATACGAAATCGCGTCGAGTCATTGGAGAGCATGTGAGCC
>NZ_PGFZ01000076.1 GCF_002923755.1 Methylovulum psychrotolerans | reverse complement strand
ACCATCCAACTGGAAAACGCCGTCTTCACCCAACTGACGGCCACCGGCGTGCTCAATGCTGCCGAGTTTAAAATCGGTGCGGCGGCGGCCGACGCCAACGACTTTATCATCTACAACGCCGGCACCGGCGCCCTGTCTTATGATGCCGACGGCACCGGCGCGGGCGCGGCGGTGCAAATCGCCATCTTGGGCGTGAACTTGACCTTGACCAACGCCGATTTTGTGGTGATTTGACCGGCCACTAAGTGTGTCGGGCAGGCTCCTCCTGCCCGCAATACTGTTGACTTAAGGGGGTAGAAATCCACGGTTGGCGGTAATAGGTCGGGCAACCACTTGTTGCTGCCCGACATTACAACACACAAAATATTGAAAAATATAGCAATATAGACAGACCTCCCAGAAAAGCCTAGCCCAGTCATTAAACCAAAGCCACTGGTTTCAGAGTAAACGGGGCTTAAGGGTTCTGTCGCAAACTTTCCAATTTTGGGGTCAATTAACCAAAAGAACGGTTTGTCCTGAGGTACCTCTGAATTTTTTGAACACATCCCGTAATCCGGTGCAATCAGGGTTTTTAATATGATAAAAACTTATGAAACAGTCAGTTTATCTGAAGTTGGGTTTGATTCAGACCCGTTGATTGTAAGATACAGCCGTTTAGCATGGCTTTATCCCCCTGTATTATTCACTGTTATGGCTGTCGGCATAACATTGGCTGTAGTGGTGGTAAACCAAAGCCCGATGGCTTTGGCTTATCTTGGCGGTGCGATAGCCTTTTCTTACTTTATATTTTCCAACACCTTAAAAACTGGGGCGTTGGTGTTCGCCGCTAACGGGCAAGGCATTTACTACCCTATCTATAACCAAAAAGACCAGTTCGTTTTTCTCAGTTGGGACGCAATAAAAGAAATTGCCGTTTATACCGATGAGGCCGGTAAGGCGTTGGAAATAACCACTAATTTTGAAAGCTATACAAGACTGCCTAAGCCTTGTAACGGACATTGTTCTTTAAAAAGGGATAGTCTATTCACCGCAAAGCCGAATGGGGTGACCACTGTCGAACTTTATGTGAAAACAGGGCGGCAAAGAACGTCAGACATTATGAAGGCCATTGACAAGCTAAGCTTGTCAAAAATAAAAATAAGTTAGCCTAGATAAACTTCATTGGATACCATACCACACGACCCAAGGCATGGCCCAATTCATGCAAAAGGCTATAAAACCCAAATTGGCCTGGTGCCAACTGATGAAGATTTTCGTCAGCAACGCCATTCTTGTCATTAATGTTGAACCAAATATCGCCACTTACACTATTCTTGTCAAACCCGCCATTAGTAAAACTCGATCATCAAGTTTTTCATAAAGTCACCTCTAAATAGTGGGGAAGATTAGCGGAGAGCTAAGGCTTGTTAAGGTGGGCAGCTCCCTCCCCTGATG
>NZ_PGFZ01000075.1 GCF_002923755.1 Methylovulum psychrotolerans | reverse complement strand
GCTCGGCCTTATGGCGCGGTGAGATTGATAACTGTCATTTCCAAAACTCAATTAATAGAGTTAGAGCGAGAGAAAGTAATTCTGGGGGTTATCTATACCACTGTAGCCGACAAGTGGTTTTTAACACGGTTAAGCTGAAAAAATTATTCACCGAACCGCCGGGCGGCGGGGGGTTTTGTAGGTAAGGGGAGGGGGGGGTTGCCGGACAAACGGCTTCGGGCCGCCCCGAACCCCGCCCCCAGGATGCCGGCGCCCTTAACGGCCTATAATGGAAAAGGGGTTGAAAAATTGCCGGCCCCAGAGCAGGTTCTTGTCGGTTCCGGACAAGCGGGCTTCGGCGCACACCCCGTCCCAGTGCGTTTCGATGGCCGCCGCCACCCGGTCAATAATGGCGTGCGCCTCGTCCTTGCCGAGCAGGAAATGGTGCGCCGCCGCCAGGCAGGTGGCGAGCTGGCTGAGATTGTCGGTGCCGGTGATCCGCATGGCCTGGGAGGCCTCATAACCGGTGCGGGCCTGCGGGCAGATATCATACGCCGGGGTCAGCCTGAGGGTTTGGCCGTCCCAAAAGGCCGCATGGTTGCGGGCGTGGTCGTCGGTGTTGCCGCACAGGACATTGAACACCAGGCGGGAGAACAGTTCCCTGAGCGTGTTTTTGGGGTGGGCGAAGCGGTGCCGGATGATCGCCGCCAGCTCTTCGTAACTGGCATAACGCGCCGCCATCTCATCCAGCCCGAACAGGGTCAATGCCGACACCATCGCCTTGCGCGACCACCCCGCCGCAGTTTTTTCGCGGTCAAACCGCTCGACCAGCAAAACGTCCTTATGGGCGGCTTGCCCCAGCCGGACGGCGGCCACCTCCAGCCCCGCCAAGGCGGCCAAGCGCATGGCAATGAATTCGGCCTTGACGACGCTGTACAGGTCGGTGCCGGAAGAAAATTTGGCGATGTATTTTTTGCCTTGGTCTTCGACCAGGGCTTTGGGGCGCGCCCCGCCAATGGAACTGCCGTGAAACAGGGCCTGGCCGAGTTCCGGCGAAAGCGGCAGGCCTTTTTCCACACGTTCCGCCGCTTCCAAGAGTTCCTCCATGCTGGCGTTAGTGTAGGCGCGGGGGCTATATTCTGAGGGCGACCGCTGAAAATCCAGGGCGCCGATGCGGTCCGAGCCCGATTCCAGCAGGTAGGTCAGCTCGTCCAGCACGGCGGTATCCGCACCGGCGCCTTTCAAGCCCCATTTTTTGTTGATGATCACCCGCCGCCCCCACGCATCCGGGGCGGCGTCACGGATGCAGCCGGGCATGCTCAGCCCGTCCAATAAAGGCAAGACCCCCCGTCTTAAAGGCAATTCCGGTTCGTAAATGGCGATGGCCGGGTTGCTGTCCTTGACGCGTTCCAGATAGCTTTGGCCGTAATTGAAGTGTATTGTGCCGCCGCCGCCCTCCAGCTTGCCCGCGACGACCGG
>NZ_PGFZ01000074.1 GCF_002923755.1 Methylovulum psychrotolerans | reverse complement strand
CAAACTCGGTCAGTAGCATGGCGTTCAATCCGGTCATTTTTTAACGCGGATTAGCTTAACTGCTTTACCACCCATTTTCAGCCATAAATTTGGCGGCTTTATGAAAAACTTGATGATCGAGTGTCAGCTTGTCAGTCCTTCAGGAGCCGCTGACTGCGGCGGCGCATGAGGGCATAGCCAAGCATTGCGGACAGTACGCCCTCTGTGTGCACGACTGGTCACGGCTAAGCTACAAACACCTTAACAAAACCGACACTTACGCAATCACGCACGCGACGGATGTGGGTTACGACCTGCAATCCAGCCTGATCGTCAGCGACCTGACGGGGTTGCCCGTGGCGCCGGTTGCACAAAGGCTGGTCAGTGTCGACGGGAGTTACGCCACCTACGGCGATGCGGCATCCCCTTCGCTCGCCAAAAACCATCTGGAGGAAGTGGCCGATTGTATCCAATATTTGGACGCGCAAGGCTTCCCCAAGCCAGTGGTGCATATGATTGACCGCGAAGGCGATTCGGTCGCCCATATCCGCCGTTGGGATGCGGCGGGCAGCCTCTGGGTGGTGCGGGCCAAGGACGACCCCAAAGTGGACTATGCGGACAAGCCCACGGCCTGTAAGGCCGTGGCGGCCGGTTTGGCGTTCAGCAAGACCCGGCAAGTCAGCTACCATGGCAAGGCCTATTGGCAGTGGGTGGCGGAAGCGGAAGTGACGTTGGGACGGCCCGCCAAACCCAGCCACTAGTGCCCCTTGTGGGTAGAAGAAAGGCAAACAGCCCCGCGTCCCCGGCCTTCCGGTGAAGGCGAGGCTGGTGGTCAGCCGCGTCCTCGCCGAAGACGGCGAAGTGTTGGCGCAATGGCTGCTGTTGACCAACGTAACGGATGTGGATGCCGCCACCATTGCCCTCTGGTACTATTGGCGTTGGCAGATCGAGTGTTTTTTCAAACTGGTCAAATCGGCGGGGCACCAGCTCGAAGCATGGCAACAGGAATCCGCCTTGGCCATCGCCAAACGCCTTCTGGTCGCCAGCATGGCCTGTGTCACGGTCTGGGAAATCGCCGCCGACAACCGCCCGGAAGCCGCCGAATTGCGGAATTTCCTCATCAAACTCAGCGGCAGGCAAATGCGCCATAAACAGGCGTTCAGCAATCCCGCGCTATTGGCGGGCCTGTGGGTTTTTCTGGCCATGTCTAAAATTATGGATGCCTACTCCCAAGAGGAGCTGGAAGGTTTCAAGGCAACCGCCAAGCAATTTTTGGGAGAAGTTGTGTAGATACTTATGCTTGCTGAGGGACGGAAAATGCATGGCAATCGTGTCGATCCATTGGTATAGTTCTGGATGGCGGGGCATGGCGGCACCTTCGGTAAACGGATGTTGATGACACTCATCCGCTGCGAGACAGGAGTCGAGTAGTCCCCAGAAGCGATAGTGCCTGAGTTTTCACGAAGCGAAGCGGAAGTGAAAATGCAGGCTATACGAAATCGCGTCGAGTCATTGGAGAGCATGTGAGCCACC
>NZ_PGFZ01000073.1 GCF_002923755.1 Methylovulum psychrotolerans | reverse complement strand
CCCTGTAACCCGCATTCTACCTGTAAAAAATAGTGGTCAGTTTAAAGTAAGCTTCAATTGGGACGAAGATTTTGCATTAAAGATTTCTGGCTTTACTCATTTACGAAGGAATCCTTACCATCAGCCATATAGAGCCAACACCGGAACCAAACTGTCCGCCCCTGACGGCATTAACATTGCCGCATCCCCACCAACAGCCACACCAGAATCCGCATTGACCATACCATCCGTATCAGATTTCGTCATATTTTTTCCCCTATTCAAACCAGTTAACTATTTTTGCCCTTCATCCATCACCAAAATTGGCGATGGATGAAGGACGATTTTTCGGCTAACCCAAGCCATTAAAAAGCATACAAAACCGAGGATTCTCCCCGCTTGGTCGGGCAAACAGCCCCCGGCACGCAAAGCGCGAACAATACACAACGGCAACCCTGCCTTTTTTACAGCCTATGAAAGGAAAAGGAAAGCCCCAAAAAAACCAAGCGCCACCAGAACCGGCATCCTGTCGGCGGGCAACGGAAAAGCCTTCCCCGCATCCGGCGGCGGCACTGCCGGCCGCGTTTGGCTGGCCTGAGCCAGCAATTGCGCCAACAGGCGGCTCCCGCAATCAATAAAATATTGCCACGCCCACGGACTTGCGGGTTCCTCCCCACCATCGCCAACGCCTTGGCCGTATTCAGCGACAGGCAATAATCGGTTGTCGTCTGGAGGCCAGAATTTTCAAGCTCCCCCATTTGGGGGAGCAGGAGATCCAGCCCCTCAACAAAGCCGTACTCAGCCATCCTGTTTTTGACCCACACCAAAAACTCCCGGTTCAAGCCCAAAAACCGGTGCAACGCCCGCGCATCCACCGCAGGCGCAATGTCCCGCCAATATCCGCAGCGAACACGGAAATCACGCCGTCCGCCACGGACGGCGTTAACGTGCCGCCCCGGCACCCACACTGACACCATCGGCATCAGTTTTCGTCATACCTTTCCCCCTATCCCAAACCATCACCCCTTTTTGCCCTTCATCCATCCACCGTTTTAGTGATGGATGACAGCCGTACCTTTTGGCTAACCCAAGCCATTAAAAATCATCCAAAATCCCAGAACCCTAAAATTCCAAAATCTCAGAACCTCAAAACCCTCAAAAATCCAGGATTCTCCCCGCCTGGTCGGGCAAACAGCCCCGCCGCCGCACACAAGACCAAAAAACCGCTACGGTTAAAAGAAAATTCACGGCTTACCCAGCCGGAAAGGGTGTGTACAACGGGGAGCAACGCGCGTCTTCTTACCCGCCGCGCAAAGCGGGAACAATAATGCAACCCTCACGGAAAAAAGGGATGGCCAATCACGGCCACCGTCACAACACGACGGCGGCAGTACCTTTTTTACGGCCCGTGACAGGAAAACCCCCAAAAACCCCCCAACAAAAAATGCTGCCGTCCGCGAAGGACAAGGGGTTTCGGGGCTACGACGGAAACCGTTTATGTCCGACATAAACGGTTTCAAAGACCCCGCGC
>NZ_PGFZ01000072.1 GCF_002923755.1 Methylovulum psychrotolerans | reverse complement strand
TGTTGGGTGGCGAGCGAGTGACCAGGACGGCTGGGGCAGCCGAAGGCATAAGCGGTCGCGTGATTTTTGCTGATTGACCGGCAAGGATGCCGAAGCAATCTTTCGCAAAAATAGCGACTCCCCTTTTTGGCTCTCCGCGACCAGCACCCGGCTTGGGGCGGACGCAAACTGGGCGCACGGCTGAAGGCTTTAGGGCATACGGACATGCCTTGCCCCAGCACGATAACCGCCATTTTGCGCCGCCATGACCGCATAGACACCGATTCCGGCATCCGGCATAAACCTTGGCACAGGTTCGAACATCCCGCACCCAATGACTTGTGGCAGATGGGCTTTAAGGGGCATGTCGCTTTGCTCAACGGGCGTTGCCACCCGCTAACCGTCTTGGACGACCATTCCCGGTATTCGGTATGCCTCAGTGCCTGCGCCAATGAGCAGACCGGCACTGTACAGGCGGCGCTGACGGCGGCCTTCCGCAATTACGGTTTGCCGTGGCGCATGACGATGGACAACGGGCCTCCTTGGGGTGACGACCGCGACAACCCCTATACGCCGTTGACGGTCTGGCTGTTGCGCTTGGGCATCAAAGTCAGCCATTCGCGCCCCTACCACCCGCAAACCCAGGGCAAGGACGAACGCTTCCACCGCACCCTCAAGGGCGAGCTTTTGGCGCATGAGACTTTCGCAAACTTGGCCATTGCCCAAAAGCGTTTCGATGCTTGGCGGGACATGTACAATCTCGAACGCCCGCACCAGGCACTGGGTTTGCAGCCGCCCGTCAGCCGTTACCAAGCCAGCCCGAGGCCGTTCCCGGAGTCCTTGCCGCCCATCGAGTACGCCCCTGACGACCAAGTCCGTATGGTGCAGGCCAAGGGCGAATTTAGCTATTTAGGCCGTACCTGGAAAGTGGGCAAGGCTTTCAGGGGCTATCCTGTGGCTTTAAGGGCCACACCTCAAGACGGGGGGCTTGATGTCTATTTTTGCCAATATAAGATTGCCTTTATTGACCTAAAGGCCCCACAATAACCCGAAAAAACCATCACCCATGTCCCCGAACATGTGTTACCTATGTCCCACGTCCATACAGCGGGGAGGGGGTGGGTTTTTCCGGTGCGCGGTAAAGCGCGTGCAGTAGGTTTGGTTAGTGCTGATGAAAGCTATTGATTGAAAAATAAGTTAAAAAATAGGAGTGCTTTGACAGCTTGCGCCAAATAAATTGAAGCCCCGAAATAAATGTTATAATATAACGTAACATACAGCTGGCCGCCGTTTGCCTGTCCTTCGGCAGGATCTATTATAAGAGTGATCTGTAAACAGGCGGATGCTTAGTCATATCTTATTGATATTTCAAGAACAACCCTTAGCCTAATGGCAGCGGCTCCTTGGCCAGCCAATTAACCGCGTGACAAGGGGAGTCGCTATTTTTGCGAAAGATTGCTTCGGCATCCTTGCCGGTCAATCAGCAAAAATCACGCGACCGCTTATGCCTTCGGCTGCCCCAGCCGTCCTGGTCACTCGCTCGCCACCCAACA
>NZ_PGFZ01000071.1 GCF_002923755.1 Methylovulum psychrotolerans | reverse complement strand
CAAACTCGGTCAGTAGCATGGCGTTCAATCCGGTCATTTTTTAACGCGGATTAGCTTAACTGCTTTACCACCCATTTTCAGCCATAAATTTGGCGGCTTTATGAAAAACTTGATGATCGAGTGTCAGGTGTTTGAAAAAATAGCCCGCGAAGGTAGAAAATTTGGTTTAGGATTGGTATTGTCTTCTCAGCGACCTTCCGAGTTATCACCGACTGTTTTGTCTCAATGCAATAGTTTTCTGCTACATAGTATCAGTAATGATCGTGATCAGGAATTAGTACATAAACTTGTACCTGATAATCTACGCGGACTATTACGCGATTTACCATCACTACCTTCACAAAATGCCATTTTGTTAGGGTGGGCATCTGAGTTACCCGTGTTAGTGCAAATAAATTCATTGCCAGAAGAGCAACGCCCAAAATCGGATGATCCAGATTTTTGGGATGTTTGGTCTGGTAAAGTAGAACGAAAAGTGACTTGGAAAGAAATTACCGATGATTGGCAGAATATTAATTTTTAAGAAAAAGAATAAGCTTTTTTAGTTTTATAACTTAGCGCGACAAACACCTAACCATTTGGCAAGCTATCACGAGATATTTGCCCGTGATCATATATGGTACATTGCTTAACTTATTCATAGCTATAACTGCTCACTGCCCACTGGTAGACTATTGATAACAACTGACTGCGGGGCGCACCTTGAGGTAGTTACTGTTTTATCGCTCCAAAAAGTTCTTAGATGCCGATGCCCATTGCAGGAAAACGCCATTAAGTCTTCTGTGCGTGAAGTCCGTTTTAAGGTTTCTGGGCTGATTTTTGAGGCATCAAAAACACAGCTACTAAATGCCTCAAAAGACACCTTTACGGTCAAATCAAAGGCTTTTGCAAGCTTGCGCAAGGTCTTGAGCGTCCAAGCACCGTAATCGACATCTTCAAGCGCACAAATACGCTCTTGTTCCATGTCGGCATATTGGGCCAGTTGTTTTTGTGTCCAACCGCGCTGTTCGCGTAGGGCTTGTATTTGTGCGGCAATCGCCATATTGGACAATTCTTCCAGATAGGCATGTGCGTATTCTTTATCCGCGAATTCTGTGGCGAGTGTCTTAAGGGATTCTTTCATGGGCGCACCTTATTTAAGAACGGCGAGTTTAGCAGCATAAAACCCGCCCCGCTATAAACTATTACCCTTTTTGTAAAATAATCAGCGACCTTGCAAAACAGGCGGTTACCTGGGTTTTTTATCCGCATTACGAATGCTTTAGTAAATTATTTTCCGATAATATTATCTATAAAGTTTATTTTACTCTATAATAAGGCAAGTATTATTGGTAAATCATTCATAAAATATCCCAAGGGCCCCCATGCTTGACTTAAATAACCCCCAAGATTTCGAGAAAGTATCAAACGACTTCCTGATTAGCAAGATGCTTCAGCCAAACCCAGTATTACGCGAAAGGACGGCGTCTACTAAAGGCATATCATTTAAGGGGCCGTATATCATGGCGATGAACCGCATCCAATTCCAACCTGGGCTG
>NZ_PGFZ01000070.1 GCF_002923755.1 Methylovulum psychrotolerans | reverse complement strand
CCTTTTGTGCGCCGGTCATCAATTTACGCTTTTTCTCACTCATTTTCGTCCACCTGTTTTATGATGGACACCATCTTAAATTATTGTCTGTTTTTATGGGTCCACTATACATCACACAATACCCAATGTGCCGGAATGGCCGATATAGCCCCGCTCCACGCTATAACAGAGCCAATAGGCACAACCCGACCGCCCGTTGAACCCGCCGTAATCAATGCAGCAATAGCAGCAAGCAACTGCGTATTATCGCCGCCATCCAACGTTAAACCCGCCTCGGTAATGACCGTACAGAGTTCCTCTTGGACGGTATTCATCCACGCCGCTGTAATCTGCGTAGGCGGCTGTCCGGTCCCGGTATCTTCTTCAACAAACAACCCGTCTATTGCACCAGGCCCCGCGATTCTTTGCATTTTTAGCTCCCTAAATTAGGTGTATCCACCACAAATAAAAAAACATGCGCCTGTTTAAAATCCCGCAAGGCCGACAGCAATACGGCACTATCAATCAGCGACCTATCAAACCGCACCCGCAAATAATAGCGACAACGACTAGACCACACCCTATCGCCGATATGACCGCCTATTGATGTAGGCCGATGATAATCATCAACCACAACAACAGGGTCAGGTGAAACAGAAACGGGCGCGTCTTGGCTCCACAAGCGATAACCGACAGTACAGCCGATTGCCGCAGGCTTACGCGGGATAATCTGAGTAGCCGCATCAGCGACCGCCTGATAATCAGCCAGCAGATAACTTAAACGGCCAGGGCAATGCAAGGCGATACCCATCGCCAAAACATCCACCGCCGCCGCATCAACCCTTGCCAATTCTTGCGCCGTCGCCAAAACCATCGTATCGCCAAAACTATCCGGCTCCCACTCCCACGCCGCCCCCGTCGGCAACAAAGCTTGCAGCGCATCCGCATAATCACGCGCCAAATGCAGCATCACTCAAACTCCACTGCCGCCAAGACAAATATCGCACCCGCGTCCGCGACAATGTTAGCGACTGGAGCCACGCGAACATAATCACTCGTAACAGACAAAACAGCGACATCAATCTCGGCCAACAACAATACATCTTGCTCGGCAGACTTGCTCAAAACCAAAACGGCCAAAAAGTCCGTTTTGGCTTGGCGATTAGCAGACGTATCAACGCTCGCACCAAGAGCCAATGTAATCGTGACATAATCCAAGAGCGGCGCGGCTACCCGCCAATCGGCGACTGCCGGAACAACTGCTGGAAGATACGCCGACACCGCATCCAAAATAGTCGTCGTCGGCAAGCGGTTGGTCAAGCCATCACAAATAGGCCTCAACAGAACCGTGCCGGGGCCAAGAGCGTGAGGCTGCACTAAAGCCCCCGTAACCGACGGATGTGCGGCCATTGCCCATGCCCGATAATCAGCAGGCTTACCGGAGCGGTATAGTGGACCCATAAAAACAGACAATAATTTAAGATGGTGTCCATCATAAAACAGGTGGACGAAAATGAGTGAGAAAAAGCGTAAATTGATGACCGGCGCACAAAAGGCGAAGGTGGCGTTGGA
>NZ_PGFZ01000007.1:276780-294558 GCF_002923755.1 Methylovulum psychrotolerans | reverse complement strand
CTCAACGGCCACTTTGGCTTTAAATTCCGTTGTGTGGTTCTTGCGTACATTTGCCATAGTTTAGTTTGCCTTTTTGGGTAAGGCTTTCTATCTTAACTGCTGGTCTAAAATATGGGGAGTATCATAAGATGCCCCTGCCCGTCGCGTCATAATTGAATGTAGCGAAGCGGGTGTTGTTCTCGTCAGTGATGCCAGTGAGGGCGTGGGGCAAGTTTGTACCGGCTGTGTACGCGCTTTCGTTGTAGTTATAGGTGCGTTTCTTGCCGTCTGGGTAAGTGACGCTGGCTAGGTTGCTGATGCTATCATAACCGTAAATATACTGGCTACCTGAAGGGTCGGTTAGGGTTGAGATGTTGCCAGAGGAATCATAAGCAAACGCCAAGGAGCGGTTATAGGTGTCGGTGACGCTCAGTAATTGCCCTAAGCCGTTATAAGACAAGGTTTGGGTATAACCGGAACGGTCTTTGATGACGGTCAGCTTGCCGTTAATGTCGTAACTTTCCACCGTGTCGTCGGTGGTGGTCAGTTGCCAGCCGCCGGACACTTGGGCAAGCTTGTCGGTGATGTCGGTATCAATATTGCCATCATTATCGGCATCGGCAAACCAACCTCCGCTGCCAAGCTTATAAATGATTTGCTTGCCGTTGGCATACATGACCCGAGCGATAGTGCCGCCGGCAGAGTAAATCTTGCCGTCGTAGTTATGCTGCCATTGGATACCGACACTACCAGTGGCGGCATTGACTGAGCTGTGATAGTAACGGACAAAACGTAGCTTGCCACTACCTAGATAATCGGTCTCGGTTTGGAGCTTATCGCCAGTACCGGGGTTGATGGGGTTACCTACGGGACAGTTGGAACCCGGACCAAAGTTTTTCGGGCCGGAGGTGGGGGAGTTAATGGGGCATTGGTAATATAGAGGATACGGGTCTTTAGAGCAGACCGGATATATCAGGGCAATTCTGCTATCACTGATAAACGAGTCAATCCTATCTACATCTGCATTGCAACTATAATAAGTATTAGGAAATCCCGAAGCAGGATTCGTTCCTGAAGTAATTGTATGAACTTGAGGGGAGCTATATACCCATGGTGAATAATGAGACTGTGCGACAGCAAGTGCTTGTTGACAAGCGGCAAAAACAGAATCGGCATAACCTATACCGTCTGGAAATGTAGCTAGTGTTACATTATATCTAAAGATTGATGGCTGATAATAATCAATAGCGGCAGATCGAGATTGCTACACAACCCCACACATTCCAAGTAAAATCAACAAAGTAACCTTAAGCAACCGATCAAACATAAGCCACCTCCTGACGCACGGCAATCATCACCCCGTTTGGAGCCAAACCAAAACCCAGCTCCGCCAACTGGCAATAGCCCACCCCAAACACCCGCATCAAAATTGTCCGCATATCCGATCTCGCCCCTATAAGCCATAAAAAAAACCGCTGCCGCAGTCATTATTACCCTTAAGCTTAGTACAAGAAATTACTTTAACCAAATTTTTTGAGGTGATTGTTTATTTTTGTGATGGACTTCACACTTTTACCGTCATCCTGACGCTATAAAAAACCGTCAAAAAGACTGATGATAGGCTATGCCGGACAAAGGCTAATCATTCACCTTAATCCCATACTTTTCAAACAAAGTATACAAAGTCGGACGGGTCACACCTAAGAGCTTAGCGGCATTGGAGATGTTATTATGGGAGAACGCCAAAGCCCGCTTAATCGCCAAGGTTTCGGCGACTTCACGGACGCTTTTCAGGTTGAACGGCATCGCCTCGTCGGTCACTTCGCCCAATTCCAAGTCATCAAAACCGATCAGGGCATCGTCGGCCATAATCACCGCCCGCTTGATCTTATTTTCCAACTCGCGGATATTGCCCGGCCATGGATAGCTTTCTATAGCCTGCACCGCCTCCTGGCTAAAACCTTTCAAGACCTTGTTATTCGCTTCACTAAAGCGCTTTAACAAGACATTGGCAATGGTGATGGCATCCCCGGCGCGTTCGCGTAAGGGCGGGATATTCAAGGTGATTTCACTGATACGGTAATAGAGGTCGCTTCTGAACTTGCCTTCGTCAATCAAAACCTGCAAATTTTGGTGGGTGGCGCAAATGATCCGCACATCAACCGGAATTTCTTTGCGCCCGCCAATGCGCTCTATACTGCGCTCCTGAAGGAAGCGCAACAGCTTAGACTGTAAGCCGATGGGCAAATCGCCAATTTCATCAAGAAAAAAAGTCCCTTGGTCGGCATATTCAATTTTGCCTTTAGTCTGTTGCGACGCGCCAGTAAACGCGCCTTTTTCGTAACCGAACAGTTCGCTTTCCAACAAGTTTTCAGGAATGGCCGCACAATTGACGGCAATGAACGGCTTTCTGGCGCGATGGCTTAAGCCGTGGATAGCTTTAGCAAAGACTTCCTTGCCCGTGCCGCTTTCCCCTAACAGTAAGGTAGTCGCATTGGTCGGGGCGACTTTTTCGACCATACGGGTCAGCTCCTGCATTTTTTTGCAGGCGGTAATAATCCCCGCCAATGGCTCTTGGTTAATCTGCTGCAATTGGGCATGGGCTTTTTGCAGTTCGGCAAACTGGAAAGCCCGTTCCACGATTAAATTAAGGACATCCAAATCAATCGGCTTTTGGTAAAAATCATAAGCCCCCAATGCCACCGCCTTAATGGCGTTGTCCCGGTCGTCATTACCCGTCACCACCACGACTTTACTGGCGGGTGCCAATTGCAAAATCTCTTTTAAAGTCGCCAAGCCTTCGCTGGCATTGGCGGGATCAGGCGGCAGGCCCAAATCCAAGGTGATTACGGCGGGCATAAACCGCCGCAAAGCGACAATGGCTTCTTCGCGGCTACCTGCCAAAACCACTTGATAACGGTCAAAGCCCCATTTTAATTGCGTTTGCAGGCCTTGGTCGTCTTCCACAATTAATAGCACTCTTTTCTCGGCCACGTTTATCCCACCTCTTGTGTCTGCATTGCTTAACTTAATGGGCCAGCAACCATTGTTCTAACATCACCAATAGCCAAATCATCACACCGTAATACGAAGCATGGCTAGTTTGGTGCAATTGGATAAGGTTTTTGATGTAAGCTGGGTTTAAAAAGCCGCGTTGGGCAATACCTTGTAAATTGGCTTCGGCAAATTCCTTTAGGTCTTTATCACTGCCCATCCACACCCCGAACGGCAGGCCAAAACCCTGTTTGCTTTTTGCCAAGGTCTCTTTGGCGAGGAAGTTTTTCATGCCTTGGCGGTAAAACGAACGCAGTTCAAAGCCTTGCATTAGCCATTTTGAGGGTACTGAGGCGGCAAAGGCGACCAGATTTTCCTGCAACATGGGATACTGTACCGTCACTCCGGCCAGTTCGCAGGTACGGTTGACTTTTCTTAGGTCATTATCGGCTAGGGTGTACTTATTATCTAAAAAGAGCATTTTTTTCAGCAAATCGCTATCACTGCGCCGGTAAGTGCTTTGCAGCAGTTCTAAAGGTGCGTCACGGTTGATTTGGGTAAGAAAGTCACTGGCAAAAATGTCCGCCAACGGTGTCCTATGCAGGAAATTATACGTCTCCAAGCGTTCCGGCATGGCGATAGTAGCCTGTTCGATATAACTGTTCACTTTGCGTAGCGGCGGCAGGTGCGCGGCGATAGGGGCCAGCACCGCCTTGGCAAAGCCAGGGATATGACGGTAAAGGTCAAATATTTTTTGCTTGGCATAGCGGGCGTTGCCGGCAAAAATCTCATCGCCGCCGTCCCCCGCCAACAAGCGGGTCATGCCGTGCTCATGGGCGAACTTCGCGCAATAATAGGCCGGCACAGCAGAGGCATTGCCGAACGGTTCATCATAGGCCCGCGCCAAAAGCGGGATGGCGGCGAGGACATCGGCGGGGGTGACATAATATTCATGCAGCTTGGCCTTAAAATGCGCGGCGGTGATACGCGCATAGGCCATTTCATCATAGCCCTCGGCGGCAAAGCCGATGCTAAAAGTGTCTATGGGTTGCGCCGACAGTTTTTGGAACAGGCCAACCACGGTGCTGCTGTCCAAACCGCCGCTTAAAAAAGCCCCGGTCTGTTGGTCGGGCAGACATTGTCGGGTCGCTTGCTCCAACTCATGATGCAGTTGGGCCAGCAAATCTTGGCGGCTTAGGGAACTATCCTGATAGCTTCTTTGCCAATAAAAGCGGCGTTGACTTTGCGTTTGGCTGATCTCCAAACATTCGCCAGGCTGTAATTTCTCTATGCCCGCATAAATGCTGCCGGGGCTGGGAATCACATGAAAATACAAATAATTGAAAATGCCCTGCTGGGACACTTCCGGGCGCACGTCAGGATGGGCAAGCAATTGGTCCAATTGGCTGCCAAACACCAAAAGCCCGTCTTGTTGATAAAAAGCCAAGGGGCGCAAACCTAGCCTATCGACAGCCAGCAAGGCATAATGCTGGTCAGCTTGCAGCACACAAGCGGCGAAACCGTCGGTCATTTGCTCAAGCACCGCCCGCCCCTGCCGTAAAAAACCCTGGGCCAGCGCATAAGCGGCATCATGGCTACCCGCCAGTGCCGCCAGTTCGGGGTCTTGCCAGTGCGGTGCCCCGTCTACGATGACCAACAAGCCATCCTCTTGATAAATGCTCGGCGCGGCATTAATGCCATGACCGCCCAGCCCCGCCGTTTTATAATGGCGGCGGACACTGGGGGCATCGGCTTTTAAACCACGGGTGGCATGACGCTGGGCATCCAGCAATGGGAGCGGTGCGGCGGTTGCCGTGGTTGACAGCCAACCATAAATGGAACTCATAGTAGGTCTCTAATAGTGATAAGGCAGCAAAAAACGTTGTTATTATGTCATTGTAACCCGACTTAATGAAAGCTATCAGCACGGGTTATTTTCATAAATTGCTTATAAACCCATAATAATGGCATGGATATAGCTTATTCTGAAGATGCGATCTGGTTAAAAAATCCGCCAATACCATGGTATTGGCGGATTTTGCCCCCAAATAGCGCATGGCACACACAATAATGACTATCTTTAAATTTAAAGCTCCTGAATCGGCGACATTCTTCTGATGAAAAAAAATATCAACACCGACAAACTTATATTTAGCAATTTTTCCGAACCGGACCGCCTACAAATTGACAAAGCCTTAGCAATCGTTGGGCAACTGGCGGATGACCCGCGTTATTATCGCCCTAAGGGTATCGAAGTCGCCACGATACTCATGGACTTTAACGTCGATTTAAGCACCATTCTGGCGGCTATCTTAAGCGACCCCCGGCTGACCGCCCTCAAGCTGTTGCCGCAGATTAAGGCCCAATTTGGCGAAACGGTAGCGGCTTTAGTGCAAGATGTCAATTGGCTCAATACCATCGCCATTTACTCGTTGGACATGACCGACCAGCCCAGCCAATCGGAGATATTGCGGCGGATGTTGCTGTCGATGACCCAAGATGTGCGGGCGGTATTGATTAAGCTTGCCTACCGCATTAAGCGCCTGGGAGTGTTGCCGAAAGAATCTTATGAAATGCGCCGTTTTATCGCCCAAGAAACGCTGGACATTTACGCCCCCATCGCCAACCGCATGGGCATACACCAACTCAAATGGGAGTTGGAAGATATGGCGTTCCGCTACCTGAAACCGCAATCTTATCTGCATATCGCCAAATCCTTAAACGACAACCGTATCGGACGGGAAAACTGCATAGGCCGCTTTATAGAAACGCTAAAAACTACGCTCGGCAACGAAGGCATCAGCGCCAGCATTTATGGCCGCCCCAAGCATATCTATAGTATCTGGAAAAAGATGCAGCGCAAACAACTGGGCATAGAAGAACTGTACGACCTGTTGGCGGTGCGCGTGATAGTCGACAACCTGACCGCCTGTTACACCACCTTAGGGATTGTCCATAGCCTCTGGCAAACCATCCCGAAAGAGTTTGACGATTATATCGCCAACCCGAAAGAAAACGGCTACCAATCCTTGCATACCGTTATCATTGACCCGGATGGCCGACGTATCGAAGTGCAAATCCGCACCCAAGAAATGCACGATTTTGCCGAATTCGGGGTGGCGGCGCATTGGTCTTATAAAGAAGGCGGCAAACATGATGCGGCGGTCGAAAAAAGCATCAGCTCCTTACGCAAATTGCTGGAAGAAAAAGACGATGACGAAACCCTTAGCGAACATTTCCGCAATGAGCTGTTCCATGACCGCGTCTATGTGCTGACCCCGAAAGGCAAACTCATTGATTTGGTCAAAAATTCGACCCCGCTGGATTTTGCCTATGCCATCCATAGTGAAATTGGCCACCGTTGCCGGGGCGCGAAAGTCAATGGCCGGATTGTGCCGCTGACGTATTTGTTAAAATCAGGCGAGCAAGTAGAAATTCTGACCACCAAGGAAGGCGGCCCGAACCGTAACTGGATAGACCCGAATCTGGGCTACTTAAAATCGGCTAATGCCATCAGCAAAGTCAAAAGCTGGTTTAAAAACCAGCAAGAAGCGCAGAACATTGCCGCAGGTAAAGCGATTTTAGACAAGGAAAGCCAACGCCTAGGCATTAAAACCCCAAACCTGAACGAGCTTGCCAAGCATTTCCACCAACCGGATACCGAGCAATTATTAGAATTTATCGGGCGCGGCGACATTAACACCCGCCAGCTTGCGGCTTTTTTCAAAATACCCGAATTGGAAGCCGCCAAAACGAAAACGCCGCCTGCCAATGCCGCAAAAGCGGCCGGCCAATCGGCAATATCCGTTGATGGCCTCCATCAAGTTTTAACCACATTAGCGCGGTGCTGCACCCCGGTGCCGGGCGACGACATTATCGGCTTCATTTCTTTAAAAAAAGGCATTATTGTCCATAACAAACAATGCGTGAATATTCTGGAGCTAAACCACGACAAGCAAAGCCGCCTAATCGGCGTGGCCTGGGGCGAACAAACCAACAGCTATTTTGTGCCGATCATCGTTAAAGCCTATAGTACCCGCAACCTGCTCAACGAAGTGTCGCAACTGCTTGCCGAAGAGAAAATCAATATCTCCAACGCCGCCATGGACACCCACCCGGACGGCTATGCCCTGTTAAAGATGACCATACAAATCAAAAACACCGACCAACTTAGCCGGATTCTGAGAAAAATCGGCTGCTTAGCGAACGTGATTGATGTGAAGCGTAATATTTAGCGTAAAAAAAGAAGGTGCGAAAAGTGCCTGACCACCTTACAACAAAGTGGGCAATAGCAACCTTAAAAAGGATAGGGGGAGATAAGCGGAAATGGCGCGCCCGAGAGGATTCGAACCTCTGACCTCAGCCTCCGGAGGGCTGCGCTCTATCCAGCTGAGCTACGGGCGCGAAGCCGATTATTATACCCTAACCGTTTTAAAATTACGACAACATTGTTTTAAGGCTAGCCAAACTGGCTTTGCCCCGCGCTTTGACAACCTCAGGGGCCAATTGCTTTTTATTGACCCATTCCAAATCCTCTTCCGGCAATTCATTTAAAAAGCGGCTAGGCTCGCATTCGTTGATTTCGCCATAACGCTTGCGGTGGGTGCAATAGCTAAACGTTAAGGTACGCTGGGCGCGGGTGATGCCAACGTAGGCCAAGCGGCGTTCTTCCTCTATCGCCCCGGTTTCGACGCTGTTTTGGTGCGGCAGGATATTTTCTTCCATACCGATCAGAAACACATGCGGAAACTCCAAGCCCTTAGCCGCATGTAAGGTCATTAAGCTCACTTGGTCGTTCACCTCCTCTTCCTGGTTCCGCTCCATAATGTCCATCAGCATGATTTTAGAGACGATTTCCGCCAGTGATTTGGGTGTGCCGTTGCTGTCTTTATCGGCGATGCGTTTCAGCCATTCGACCAGCTCAAAAACGTTTTTCATTTTCCGGTCGGCAGATTCTTTGGTTTTGCTGTTTTCGCGTAGCCATTGCGCGTAACCTAATTGGTCGATCATGTTTTCCATGACCACAAACGTGTCTTCGCGTTCGATACGCCCGGCAGTATCAAGCACCCAAGCATGGAACTTGCCCAAACGCAGCCGCGA
This sequence comes from Methylovulum psychrotolerans, assembly GCF_002923755.1. GTDB lineage: Bacteria > Pseudomonadota > Gammaproteobacteria > Methylococcales > Methylomonadaceae > Methylovulum > Methylovulum psychrotolerans. Next base: position 286,485 of record NZ_PGFZ01000007.1, on the reverse strand, counting down.
CTTTTCCGAAAGCTTTTGGGTCAGGCCGAATTCACTGCTGGCGGCAAACAGGCTGATATGGCGCTCATTAGCGTAAGCGCCGAGTTTTTCTAAGGTCGTAGGGCCAATCTCGCGGCGCGGCGTGTTGATGATGCGCAAAAACGCAGCATCGTCATCGTGGTTAACAAACAGGCGCAAGTAACTCAATACGTCCTTGATTTCCGCATAAGCAAAAAACGAGGTGCTGCCGCTGATAAAATAAGGGATGTTGTTCTCGCGGAAGGCGGTTTCAAACAGGCGTGACTGATGGTTGCCACGGTACAAAATCGCATAATCCTGATAACGGCTACCCGTCCTGAATTTGTGGTGGATAATTTCCGAGACGATTTGCTGGGCCTCCATCAGTTCGTCCTTATGGCTTAACACCCGCAACGGGTCGCCATAACCCAACTCGCTCCACAGCTTTTTCTCAAAAGCATGGGGGTTATTGGCAATGAGTTGGTTGGCAACTTTTAGGATGCGCCCGGTCGAGCGGTAGTTTTGCTCCAGCTTAATCACCTGCAAACGGCTAAAGTCTTTTTGCAATTGCGCCAGATTTTCCGGTTGCGCCCCGCGCCAGGCATAAATTGACTGGTCATCATCCCCGACCACCGTAAACTTGCCCAACCTGCCCGCCAACAGTTTGACCAATTGGTACTGGGTGACGTTAGTGTCCTGATATTCGTCCACCAGCAGATAACGGATCTTATTTTGCCATTTTTCCAATACCGCCGGATAGGCTTGGAACAGCAACACGGGCAGCAAGATCAAATCGTCAAAATCCACCGCGTTATAGGCTTTCAGGCTGCGGGTGTAGTCGGCGTATAAAGTCGCGGATGGTAATTGTTCGGCAGTAGCCGCCGCCACCGCTTGCTCCGGCGTGACAAAAGCGTTTTTCCATTGCCCAATGTGCAGGCTATAGCGGTCGAGGTGGTCTATATCGTGTTGCTTAACGCTGTGGTTAATCAGCGTCTTTAACAAAGTCTGCTTGTCTTGCTCATCAAATAGCGTAATCGCCGCCTTATAGCCCAAGGTCTTATGCTCCTTGCGCAAAATGTCCAAGCCCAAAGAATGGAAGGTAGACACCCGCAATCCCCGGCTGAGTTTGTCGTCCAGCAATTTCGCCACCCGGCTTTGCATTTCCCGCGCCGCCTTATTGGTAAACGTCACCGCCGCAATATGCCGCGCCGGCAAACCCTGCTTGACCAGATAAGCGATTTTTTCGGTAATCACCCGCGTCTTGCCGCTACCTGCCCCCGCCAACACTAACAGCGGATGGTCGATGGCCTTAACAGCGGCTTGTTGTTGGGGATTGAGTTTGGACATAGGGGTATTTTATCGTGGGTTTGGGGCAATAAAGGAAGCCGCTAAGGAAAGAGCGGTTTTTTGGTCGGTAGGCATTCTTTCCGTGTCTGCCGTGAGCATAACTCACCGCCGCTTATTTTTGCTTTCTTGGACAAGATTGTAAAAAAATTGGCTGGCAAATTATTTTCATATTGGGTAGAAAAATAATTTTTTAAAAATCAATAATATGATATTACAAAAGTCCGTAAAGTGAAATAGTCACTCATTTTTTGGTAATAGTTAATATTTTTTAGGGCATTTAAACGTTATAGTTGAGAACAGTTGGTTTGAGTAATGCAGTAACACAGGCGATTACGGACTTGGCAAGCTGTCTTTGCCGCAACCGCCTTTTTTTAAAGATATTTCGGAGCCAATGGCTAACCATAAAGGAGACCCCTATGAGTAATACCAATACCAGTTGCACAGTAACTAACAGCATTAGCATACCTGTCGAATATGCCAGCAGCGCCCAAACAGGGTGGGATGGCAGTATTGTCGCCATTAACGCCTATAATACAGGCAGCAATACCTATCAGGGATATGCCCAAACGCTAGCATTGTTGCCTTTCGCTAGCGGCTCAACGCTTCCAGAGAGCAGCACCAGCACTATCACTTTAGACCAAACTATCGTTGACAACAACCAAACCATAGACGTTACCCTTTATGACTTGATTTTTGCACAGGCCAATAATTTGTTTCCGGCCTTTGATACCTCAGAAATGCTGGGGTTTGTGCAACCGTATAGCTACCCGCCCATTACCGTCACGACTGCCAGCAGCAGCTCATGTGCGAACGCCTTGCTTTTTTACCAAAATATCTGCGCTTTCCCATCATCGACGTTGGCGAAAAACTTTACCCAAGTCCTTAACAGCACTAACCAATCATCCACCTCAGCCAGTGGCATCGATTCATCAGTGAACCAATTTTTTGCCGGGACCCAAGATTATCAAAATGTCACTTTCGATAGCTACATTGCCGTTACCAGCTATCTTTCCGCCTTCGCTTTTGCCTGGGCAAACTTTGCCGCATCTTATACTTATTATATGTATAAAAGTAGCGGCAACGCCCCCAGTAGCGGCACGAACCCTAGCGCGACTTCTCTGGGCACTATCACTTTTACCCAAACGGCGGGTGACGGGATACCTTCGCTCACCGACTATAACGGCGGTTACACAATTGTTTATACCGATACCGATTCAAATACAACCACACTGTATTTTTCAGCCGGACAGCTCGTGTCCAGCACAACCGAAGACATTCCTTTGATCGCATTGCAATGCAGTTATGTGGAACTTAGCCAATTTAGCGGCAATGCCAGTGATGCCGCCACCATAGTACCCATTCTTGCCGGCAGTATCAACGGCGTGCAGGCCATCGGCATTTATACCGAAGAACCCGATAATTCTAACTGGCTGACATCCATTGAAAATTTCTTTAATTCCTCGGGAATGCAATTGCTGATGCAAATTCTGGGTGTCATTATGGGGCTCAAATTGCTTTACGAAGGCTTGAGTTGGCTAAAAGGTAAGTTCACCAAAAACCAACAGGAAAATAACGGTGAAGATCCGAATGAGCAGCAAGTCGAGCAAGACCGCCAAGAACAACAAGATGCCGAAGTGGAGATGCAAGGCGAACAACAGGAGATCGCCGACCGCTTAGGGCCTGAAAATAATGTCCAAGTCCCTGAACAAAACGAGCTTGCTGACCAGCAAAATGAGCTGCAACAAGCGCAAGAAGAGGAGCAAGTTGAAGAACAAATCCAAGAAGAGGAAGAGCAACTGAACAACCAGGCCGAAGAGCTGGAAGAATTGGCCGAAGTGGGGGTTAATGAGCAAATGGAAGAGGTTGCCAACAACGAACGGGAAGAAATGGAAGAGCTGGAGAATATTAACCCTCAGGATATCCAAGAAGCCCAAAATGAATTGGAGCAAATTGATGAAGGGTATGAAGCGGACAGCGAGAGTTTGGCGAACATAGAAGAACAAGATAGCAGTGAGCTTTCTGAATCGGAACAAGAAAGCATTGATGAGGCCGAGCAAGCCCAAGAAGAAGAAGCGCAGGAGCAGGAAGAAGAAGAAAAAGAAGAAAGCGAGGCCGAAGAGGGTGATGACTTGGAGGATCTGGAAGATCTGTAACAGCACTCGTGTTTACCCCGCTGTCAATTAGCGGCAGCGGGGGGGACGCCATTTCTTAAAATATGAAGGGGTTTGTTATGTCAAGTACCGAGTCAACTGGTATTCCAGTTACCATTATTAACCAATTGGATGTTGAATTGGTTGTTTACAATTCAGTCACACCCACACCGCCCGCCAATCCGCCCAGCACCAATGCGCTGGATTATTTGCCCGTTTATACACAAATAGCGACGGTTGCCGCCAATGGTTCCACGGATTTCACAACGCCCGACGCGTTGAGCCGTTTGGTCATCTGCCAAGAAAGCGACGATTTTCCCGTGCAGCTTTTTATTCCGCCTATATTGGCCATGACCGCTTCTACGACGGTCACGGCAACCGATTTACAAGATTGCCAGAACGTTTGGGCGTTTTACCAACAATTATTTAGCCAGCCTTATTCGCCTGAAGCATTGCAATTTAATGAGCTTTTTATAGGGGTCACTGATGTCGGCACCTTAGAAGATAGCGTCGCCACCTTTTTCAATGATAACGGCTTGCCAGGTTGCACATACGACCAATTCAGCATTGTCAGTTTCTGGGCCACCAATTCGCTTTATGCTTGGGAAGGCACTTATTATTGCTATCTGCCACAAACCAACAGCAGCGGGTTTATCGTGCCGGACAGCCCTTGCGGCACACTGACGGTTACGGGTGGCCAAGCCAGCTATGTTCCGGCAAGCGGCACTGCGGGGGTCGGGGCGCTCAGTTTTGTCAATGGCTTGCTCAGTTCCCCGCAAGCAAGTTCCAGCAGCGGTTTTTATGCGAACGCCGTACCCCGCAACCTGACGTGGGAAGGCCAGTCTCCAGAAGTCGTACTGTGTTTTGTCGGTAGCCTAGACGGTAGCGATTTGACGGCCCAGCCTTACCAAAACCCCACGATGCCGTGGTGGATAGCCGCTTATAATTTGGCTTACGTCTCTTTCCAAACCGTACAATTGGCCATGCTCTTAAACATGGCCATACAGGTCTTAAGTGGCGTCGCCAATGGCATTTCTTATTTGTCATCTAAAATCAGCCAGTTCATTTCTTCAAATAATGAAGCCCTGAATGAGGTCAGCAGCAGCGCCGATTCTGTCGCCGAAGATGTGGGCGAAGAAATTGAAACCATTAACGTCGATGTCGATGTGGACGTTGATGTCGATGTCGATACCGATACCGACAATGTCGAAGATACCGACAATGTCACCGACACGGATGTGGATGTGGACATCGACATTGATATAGACATTGATATTGATGATGATGTGTTTGCCATCATCGACGTGGACGTAGATGTGGACGTAGACATCGATATTGATACGGATGTGGTGACGGATACCGATAATGTCACCGACACCGACAATGTCACCGATGTTGATACCGACACCGATATTGACACGGACGTGAATGTCGAACCCGGCATGGTCAATGGCTTAGTCTCAAAAATAGGTAACTGGATTATGGCCAAAGCCTTCCCGGCTTTGGTAAAAAATCTGGCGATTATTGTCGCGATGACTTCCGCCCAAAAACTGCTGCAAGTATGGCAACAGTCTGACGAACAAGACCTGCAAAACATGCAACCGGCACAAAGCACGGGGTTAGGGTTATTGGTCAATTACATGCTGAACGAAAATAATTCGGTGCAGACGCGCTGGACAACTTTTGCCGACTTTGTCCAGCAGACCCTGCCGGACATCGGCACCCAGCAAATGTTATTGACGACTATCGTTATGACCCAAAATACGGACGCTGACAATGCCGCTAATAGCTGGAACTGGCCTTCATCTTCCGAAACGGCGCTGGTTAACCAGATGGCCCAATACAATACCAGTGCCGATGAGTATCAAGCCTATCTGCTGTTGGCTAGTGCGACTTACAACGGCGCGGTATTGCCTGTGAAAGTAGGTTGTGATGTTGCCTTGGATTACTTGAACCAAATCACTCCGGCATCTTGATAATTTCCCCCGCCAACCAGGGACTGTTTGGCGGGGGAAATCCCCCACTTTTTGACGACAAATGGAATATTCTGTGACTGACCCAATCCTATTTCCGAGCAGAGCCGCCCATACCCGTGCATGGGAAGAGCTGGCCCACGCTATCGCCGCCAACAGCGATACTATTGCCGAAACGGCAGCTACCCCACCCGCTGTGCGTGGTGACTTGACCATCATAGGCTCCGGCATTGAAACCGTCGGTTTCGCCCTCGGCGACGAAGCACTGATCCGTGCCGCCGATGCGGTTTTTTTCTGCGTCGCCGATCCTGCGACCGTCGTCTGGCTGAAATCCATCCGTCCTGACGCTTATGACTTATATGTGCTTTATGACGACAATAAAGTACGGTACACCACTTATATGCAAATGACCGAAGCCATGCTGCATTTTGTCCGGCAAGGCCAGCGGGTGGTAGCGATTTTCTATGGCCATCCCGGCATTTTTGTCTTGTCCACGCATCGCGCCATCTTAATCGCCAAACGCGAAGGGCACCGCGCCGTCATGCGCCCCGGCGTTTGTGCCTTGGATTGCTTATGCGCCGATTTGGGTGTCGACCCTTGCCATCCGGGAATGCAAACCCACGAAGCGACAGATATGCTGATCCGTGGGCGCATCCCTGACACCAGTTTGCATGTCGTGCTATGGCAAGTCGGCTTAATTGGTGAAATGGGTTTTCGCCGTAAGGGTTACATCAATGAGAATTTTTCCGTTTTTATTGAATATCTCCAAAAATATTATGGTGACGATTATCCGATTATCCATTATGTGGCTTCACGCTACCCTACCATCGATCCGCTGATCGAAAGCTATCCGTTATCTGAATTACATGATCCTCGGGTGCAAGTACGGGTAACGGGCGTATCTACTTTTTATTTGCCGCCGAAAGATAATGCCGAAGCAGACCGCGACATGCTATACCGTTTAGGCTTGCTGAAACCGGGACAAGAATTGCGTGTCGCGGAAGGCCCATTGCGGGAAATCGGCAAATATGGCTCCCGTGAACGGAAGGCTTTCCGGGCTTTTCGGCGTTTTCAAGTACCCAAAGGTTACCAATGGCAGGAAGATACCGGTGCCAGCCGCTTTTTGATTGCTTTACGCCAAGATTTGGATTTATGTCGGCGTTATACCCATAATCCACGGGAAACCTTATCCCCGGCGGCCTTTCCTAACCTAACCGAACGCGAACGCGGCTTGCTGATTACCCGCGATCCGGGGGCTATCCAAGTGGCGGCGAAAGGCTCTTTTGTCGCCTCAATCACTAACAGGACAATGCTGACCACATTATTCCAGAAAAAGACCCTGCAATTGGGCTTACTGAAGCATGTCCGTCAGGCACCCGCCGAAAATCTTATTTCCGCATTGCAACAGTGGTCAGAGCGTAATGGCCTACCTGCTGATTGGGAGCGTATGCGTACCGATATTGACCTGTGCCTGCGTGATTGCTTATTTCCTTGGACAGGCATTTATTGTGCGGAAACCAGCGGCGACAATGCCGTGGAGCAAAATCGGCGCTTGATCGTTTTGACCGGGGACGGTAAAAAAGCCCGTTTGTCCGTTGATGGCGAACCTGTACGGCGGTTTACCTTTAAACGCGGGACATTGGAATGGCGATCTGCCTTAGGCAGGGTAGATAACGGCTATTTGCGTGTTGATGTTGATAGTCGTGGCCACCGCCGCTTGATCGGCAGTATCTGGCCACAGGGTGAAACGGTTCCGGCCGAACACCGCTTAGTCTTGACCGAAGTGCCGCTTGGCCATCAGCATCCTGCCTCTTTGGTCGGTACCCACATCCGTGACGTTAATGGCAAACGCGAGCAATTGGATATTATGGTCATGGCATCGGACGAACAGTCCCGCCATCTGGGTATCCGGTTGAATGGGGATATACTGGAAGGTGCTTTATGTTTAGAAGGACGGAAACTGACGGTAAACGGCCAGGCGTTTTTAATGGCCGGCAGCACCGCCTTGGCTGAAAACGGCCATTTAGAGCCAGTCTGGCAAAAAGATAACGCTATCCCCTATGATCTGTGCGGGGCTTATGCAACAAAAATTTTAGGTGGCGGACGGTATTTGCTGGAACTTAGCCCAGATGAGATCCGTATTGATGGGGTGCGGCCAATAACCATGGAATTGGCTTCTGGACAGGTAAGCTGGTCAGGTGGCCCTGAAAAAGTGCGGTGCGGCCAACTGACATTATTGCTGGATCCGATCACCCTGTTACCTTTTTTGTTTGGTACGGTGGAAAACCAGCTTGGTGTTCGGACACGCTGCCACGGTTTCGTACCTCCTGCCGCCGGTTTGAGCCGTGCTGGCCCGGAAATGGGCTTAAGCCAATGGCATTGGGAGCGGCTGGTCAATCTTGCCATGCGCCCAGACCAATCAGGCGGGTCTATGCTGTGGTACCAGGTTGAAAAAGCTAATCTGGCAGCCACGATTGTCAACGCCTACCTAAGCCGACGGCTACCTTAAAGGCTTGTTTAAGAAAGCGGTAGGCTAGCTATTAGCCTACCTATCCCCCATAATACAAAAAAGGTGAAGGCGCAAGTGTGGACAGATATTGACGGTATCACTACCGCAAAATTATTGGCTTATGACACCCAATGTTTCCCCTTTGCAAACTTGGCGGCTTCGGTTTTCAAAGTCAATGCCCTAGAACGGCTGCATGAAGATTGGCGGCGGCATAAAATCCGCCGTGGCCAACCTGCCGCACTGGGTTATAACGACAACTTACTGCTCCGTGCCATGCTGCAAAAATTGGATGACGAATCGGCTTTCTATAAGGTCTACCATAGCTTTGTGCGGCAAGTGATAGGGCCGGCTTTTGGCCGCAAAATTTCCTATTCCAGCCATCCGAAAATGCGGGTGCATCTGGCAGGGACACCGACAGTCAGCAAATGGCACCGTGATGCCGACATTACTGGCAGGCCCGAACAAATCAATGTCTGGCTACCTTTTACCAACACCCACGACGGCAACAGTTTATGGCTAGAATCCTATTATGGCCGTGCTGACTATCGGCCTGTCACGGTTGCTTATGGGCAAGCCCTGATTTTTGACGGCGGTTTCCTAGATCATGGCACGGTGAGCAACACCACGGATACGACGAGGGTCAGCTTGGATTTTCGTTTTGCTATTGTAGGTGCTGACCTACCGGAAACAGTACGGGCCATATTTGCCAGCCGTCCAGATAATTTACTCCCCGCTGATAGGGATAGTCCGTGTACAGGGCAAAAGTATTGATTTTAGAGAATATCTTTCTCCCGTTTGCCGCAAGCCTACTACCACCTCCAACGTGTTGTGTGCCAGTCATCTCCCTATCCATAGACTTGCTTTATCGCGTAGTAAAGGCTATAACTAACCCTGATAACTTTATCATTTCATTAGCAATTCAGGCCTATATTCAAAGTGCATTGTGTCGTAGTGATACCATTTGCCACCCCAAATAAAACCGTGCTTCTCAAATATTTCAACTATTTTCTGCGGAATCGCATTTTTATACTGCATTTTTCCGGACCATTGCCAATAATTAGAAAATTTCGTATTTATATCTATCGCTATCCCAAACGAATGGTTGCTTAATAGCTTTGTCCCGCTAATGACACGCCAATTAAACGTACCCGAAGTATTGCTAACAAATTTTTTCAGTTCAGCAGGCAGCCCGTCCAATTCTTGGGAAATTTGCTCTAGCTTACCCGCAACGCCATTGATGCGTTGAATTTTAATAATTTGCTTACTTGATTTTGGCATCCATCTCAGCGCGGTTAAATGGCTGTTGACCTCTGCTGCACTTGAGCCGTAAAGGCGCTTAAAAAATGCTTCATTTCTTATGCGCCCCGGATCAACATTGACAGCAGGTGCCCCGAATGAATGGATGCCTACCGGATAGGAGTAGGTAAACATATCTTCCAAATCGGGATGTTCTAATAATTGGTCAACATCTTTTTTCTTCTGGTCATCGTAGAGTTGCCGCTCACCCGAACGCCAAATAATATAATTATCTTTGCAGGTAACCAAATGCTCAGGATAAGTAAGGTACTCCCCATTGTCTAGACCAAAATCTCATAAGATTACGATAGAAGCCGGTTGATAAAAATGGGTTGTTTCATCTTTTTCATAACGCCTGGCTAAATACACGTCAGCGGGTGTCCGATAGCCCAATGATTGATGTAGCCGTTCATGGTTGTAAAAGTGGAAGAAA
>NZ_PGFZ01000007.1:184245-276061 GCF_002923755.1 Methylovulum psychrotolerans | reverse complement strand
ATCCGGCTAAAATATGACCCGATGACGAACTAATAAACCGCATGTTCATTTTAATTTTTCGGGTTTGATTAAGGGATGTATCAAAAAAGCTAACCCACATTTCACCTTTACTGCCCTCCATAGCTAAAAGACCCCGATAAGTTATGAACCCAACCCGCCAAGCAACACCATAAACGCCTTTAATACTAGGAATTTCTTCTGCTATGACGGAAAAGCTTGTTAGTGTTAACAAAAAATACAATATTATTTTTCTCATAATATCCTCTAAAGGTGACTAGAATTCGCCAATTGATCTTGGCGGTTTTTATCCTTTGCAGGGCAATCATCGCCATTCCCTTTTTGACTTCCCAAAAACGGTTCGAACAATAGCATTTAAGCCCCCATGAAAGATATTAACTAGTACCTAAAAAATAGTGCATTTTCCACTAACCTATAAAAACAACTGTTTTATTTACCATTTTTCTTAGGATTTTCTGCTTGCACCGGATTATGGGGTGCGTATAAATCGGGAATTTTGTTGATTTTGTTGCCCAAGTGGCGTAATTTCACCCCAGAACTTTGGAGGTGTGTGCCATGAAAACTAAGCCACGGAAAAACTATTGGACTATCAGGTGATTTATGTTGAATAATGAAAAAACCGCAGTCAGCCAACCCCAGTTGGCCCAAATCAACCTGACCGGATTGCCCTCGCAATTGCAACTTGAGTTAATTGATTTTTACGGATTTCTTATCCAAAAATACCTTCTCAATGAGAAAGCCCCTGAACCACAAACAGCGTTCAAACGCTTTTTAGATACCCTATCCAAGCGCCTGAAATTCAATCGTGGACTAGGGATGACTTATAAGTGGGTGTGCCATATGTCTTTTAACATTTAACATTGGTATCTCTGTAACCCCCTCCCAACCTCCCCCTTGCCAGGGGGAGGGGCTTTTTCCCCTGATTTTCGCCTGTTCGACGGGGAAGATGCTCCCTCCCCTGCGAAGGGGAGGGCTGGGGTGGGGTGGGGTGGGGTTGAATTCGCGAATGTTAAAAGATATATGCACATCTACTTATAAGCGTTAATCCATTCACTCACCGAGGTCAAATATGAAAACCATCGCACTCGAATTACCCGTGGACGGTTTGCCGCTAGATGCCTGTATTCCTGGTAACTTTGCTGATGAAGCCCGTTTTATTTTGGCTTTGAAATTATTTGAACAAGGGCGCATCTCTTCGGGTAAAGCAGGCAAACTCTGTAACCAGTCACGCGTTGAATTTCTAATGGCCGTTGGTAAAGCGGGTGTGCCAGTCGTCGATTTAAGCGCCGAGGAAATGATCGACGAGTTCGCGCCATGATGCCGGATCGGGCCGTGATCAATTCCGGGCCGTTGATTGCCTTGTCGTTACTGGGCCGTTTGGATATTTTGCCGCTGGTATTCAAAGAATTTTGGATACCCGATGCGGTGTATCAAGAAGTCGCAATCGCGGGAATTGGCCGGACAGGGGCCGATGATTTACGCAACCCAATCTGGCAGCGGCATCTTGCTCCAGCACCGGAACTAGACCCGTTATTGATTGCTGAATTGGATGTTGGCGAAGCCTCGGTCATCGCATTAGCCCGCAAGCATTATCCGTGCATGGCAATTATCGATGAAAAGCACGGGCGGCTTGTTGATTGAGGTGGCACGGCGAAATAAGCGATTCACGCGCCAGTTTGATTACGCTAAAACAGGCTGGCTATTATTTATCAGATGTTTGGATTGAGGCCGCTTGTTCGGCTGTGAATAGACACTAATTTATCACAGGTGGTCGATACCTATGACCGGAAATTATTGGAGGTTAAACTGACGGGGGGATGATGTTGGAGAAACAATAAGATTCGTAATATTAGTTATTTTTGACATTAAGGATTTTATAAATTTTACGCGATTAAGATTCTGGAAATTTCTCCCGTAAAATACCTATTATCTTTAATTCATAATCAAAATAACTATCTAAATATTGCGGGTCAACATGACCAGAATCTTTTATTGCGTAAGGCATTGCCCGCCCATTATTGTCTTTTCTTACCTTACTAATACCAAAAAATTTGGCATACCGTTTTGGAGAAACTCCTTCAAAATTTTCAAACAGGACTTTTTCTTCTTGCGTCCTATTTTCCGGCTGATAAATTGCATCACTGTGAAGCTCAATAGCCAAGCTTTTTTCATATGGCTCAATATAAACGACACGTTTTATACCGGAAGCAACTATATGCCTAGCACAAATATGGCAAGGATAAGTTGTACAATAAAGAGTCCTACCTAAAGTATTATTACTACTTCTTGCCAATGCGATAATAGCATCCATCTCAGCATGTATCGCTCGAGAATATTCAATTAAAGACTTTGCTTTCGAGTTTTTAAGTATTTTATCTGCAATATCTTTTGAATTAACTATATTATAAACATTTAAGATTGACTCGATTTCAGACCTAAGAATGCTTTTATGTTTATCGTTGTGGCATAATCCCTGATCAAGATTAAAACATCTATTATCTCGGCTAGTTTCTGAATCATACAATCCGCCGCCAAATTTAGGCACATCATTACAACCTGTTGAAATGACAACACCAATATCATCCGTAATAGCTGCTCCAACTTGTCGCGATAAACATGCTGATCTTAGTGACGCAGAATAAGCCGCATAAATGCCTGTCTCATCTTTCGTTGGTGTAATATGATTTGTGCCATGAACCAGTTTTATAAATCTATCAACCGATTTACTTATTTTTTCAGCAACATCAATATTACGAATAAAATAATCAGATTTATGGAGAGATTCTTCAACTTGCTGTCCATATTTTTCAGTTGCCTTTCTATCCCTTTCGATCAGAGAAACGATTTCGGTCTCTGTCATCCTATCATTTTCTTTCAGATTTTTTCTGCGTTCATTTTCAGTTCTGAGCAAGCCAATTAAATAAAAATTATTTCTATAAACTTCTCTTAGAAGCTCAATTTCATCAGGATGTTTTACCTGATCAATAATATATGCAACTTTTTTTGTTACCTTTAAGGCTCTAGGAGGAGTATTAAGATCACTCCCAAAATTGCTTTCCCTAAGCAAAGCTATTCTTCCTATCGCAAATTCAGAAACAATGCCATTTCCATATTGATTGCGTAAACTGTCACCTAAATCTTGCAACTCTTTATAGCGTGCGAAGCCGACAAGATTTTTTATGCGTTCTTTTTCACTTTCGTTTTCAGATGAGTAATCCGCTATTAGGTCACTAAGCCTAATATGCTCAACATGGTAATCATTTTTATCTAATTGATCTAGGAGATTTTTTTGAAGGTTTTTAATACCAGACCCTACTGCACCACAAAGAGCAATGACAAGTTCCTGAGAACGTCTGCTTTTAATAATCTCAGTTGTATCAAGTGATGTGCTTTTTTTAGAAGACGGAGTAGATGATGTTTTTAATTTTACAGCAGAATTAGCCATACTAAGTCCCTTTGTATCCAATTTTAGTATACGAATCCCGATACGCCACAAACTACCAATTCAAATTTGCAGATGCTTGATAAACTCTTTTTTTAGCGTCGGAAAGTTTTTTGTTTTTCTGTATTGTAGCAAAACATAAAACAGAAGCCTGATTTTCTTTATTACCCAAACAATCCACGTTAATTTTCGATGGAGTTTCAGGTTGCGGTTTAATTTTTGTTATCATTTCCCGTCTCCGATTAGTTGTTAGCTGAGTTAATAGCCGTTAATTTAAGTTGGCAATTGTTAGTTACACTAAAAGTCTATACTTCTTACTAAAAAAGTAAAGGCAGGCAAGCTCTGTGCCTAGTAGTCAACTTGGATAAATTAATGATATTTTCATCATCAAGCCGACTAAATAATAGCGAAAATACATTGAAAAATATCAGATAAAATCAAGCAAACTGACATAACCAAAAGTCCAAAACCGGAAATCATCAGGGGAAAAATCGGCCAAAATGAAAAAGTTTTAGACAAGCAATAAAAAAGGCCTAGACGGAAACCGCCTAAGCCTTTGAATTCTTTGGAGCTGGAGATGGGACTCGAACCCGCGACCGGCTGATTACAAATCAGCTGCTCTACCAACTGAGCTACACCAGCAAAGAGCGGCTATTATACACAATTTTTTGCGTCTGCATAGCCTGTTTTCAATCTTTTTTTAATTCACGGCGTTTTTACGATGCCGCTAAGCCTGCGATATTGTAGCCGCAGTCCACATAAGTGATTTCGCCAGTAACGCCGGAGGCCAAATCAGAACACATAAAGGCGGCGACGTTGCCGACTTCTTCGATGCTGACGTTGCGTTTTAACGGCGCGGTGTCGGCGGCTTTGCTGAGCATGGCTTTAAAGTTGTTGATACCGGAAGCGGCTAAGGTTCTGATAGGGCCGGCGGAAATGGCGTTGACGCGGGTGCCTTCGGGACCTAAGGCCATCGCCATGTAACGGACGTTGGCTTCTAAGCTGGCTTTGGCGACCCCCATGACGTTATAGTTAGGGATGGCACGTTCTGCGCCCAGATAGGTCAACGTCATTAACGAGCCGTTGCGGCCAGCCATCATGGCTCGTCCGGCTTTCGCCAAAGCGGTGAAGCTGTACGAGCTGATGTCGTGGGCGACGCGGAAGTTGTCGCGGGTGGTGGCGTTGACATAATCGCCGTCCAGTGCGTCACGCGGAGCGTAAGCGACCGAGTGGACGATGCAGTCCAGGCCATCCCAATGTTCGCCCAGGGCTTTAAAAACGTTGTCGATATGCTCGTCATAGCTGACATCGCATTCCAGCACGATGGACGATTCGCATTCGGTGGCCATTTCCTGCACCCGGCTTTCTAATTTTTCATTTTGAAAGGTAAACGCCAGTTCGGCACCTTCGCGGTGCATGGCTTTGGCAATCCCCCAGGCAATTGAGCGATTGCTCGCCAAGCCTACTATCAACACTCGTTTACCTTGCATGAATCCCATATCATCGCCTCGTCTTTTTATTGTTAAAATAAGTTTGTTCTATTGGCACAGCCGCTATATAAAGAGGCTTGTGTAACTGCTTTTTAGCCACCACTTGTAGCAGGCGGCCCTTAAGCGGAAAATCAATTGCGAAGGATAACGATGCCAAGCTATCGTTGTCAATGTTAATCAATCCCCGCTTGGGGAGGCTTTAGACCTACCGAACCGTGATGAAAATATCAAGCTGTGCCGTTTTGCTGACCGCCGCCCTTGTCTTGGCGGCTTGCCAGCCCTCACAATTGAATAATCCTTATAGTGATGCTGACGATCAGCAGAACATTTTATATCAATCCTTCTCGGAACGCCCGAAGCATCTGGATCCGGCAATGTCGTACGCGTCTAACGAATACACGTTTATCGCGCAGATTTATGAGCCACCCCTGCAATACCATTATTTAAAACGGCCTTATCAGCTAACGCCGCTGACCGCCAAGAGCTTACCGCAAATAGACTATATCAACGCCCAAGGCCAACCCTTGCCGCCCACAGCTGCCGAGCAGGACATTGCCTTTACCGATTATGTCATCACCCTGCAAGACGGGGTGCGTTACCAGCCCCACCCTGCCCTGGCGAAAAAGGCCGACGGCACTTATCTGTACCATCAGCTAAGCCCTGATGAGATTGCGCCGCTAAAAACTTTGGCCGATTTGCCGCAAACGGGAACGCGGGCGTTGCTGGCCGAAGATTATGTTTACCAGATCAAACGCTTGGCGCACCCGAAAAACCAGTCGCCGATTGCCGAGATTATGAAGAATTATATTGTCGGTTTTGCCGACTTTGCCCAGCAAGTCGCCGACAAGCCCAAAACTGCCATTAAAGATATAGCAATGGCGGGCGTACAGGCCACCAGCCCGACGCAATACCGTATCCGTATTAAGGGCAAATATCCGCAGTTCAGTTATTGGTTGGCGATGCTGTTTTTCGCGCCGATGCCTTGGGAGGCCGATGTGTTTTATGGGCAAGCGGGCTTAAAAGATAAAAACATCACCTTAGATTGGTTCCCTATCGGTACGGGAGCCTATTATCTGGCGGAAAACAATCCGAACCGGCGCATGGTGTTGCAGAAGAACCCTAACTTCCATCCCGAAACCTACCCGACTGAGGGCGAACCAGACGACAAGGCCAAAGGCCTGTTAAACGATGCAGGCAAACCTTTGCCGTTTATCGACAAGGCGGTGTTTATGCTGGAAAAGGAAACCATCCCCTATTGGAGTAAGTTCCAGCAAGGCTATTTTGATTTATCGGGCATTGCTTCGGATAACTTCGACCAAGCCGTGCAATTTACTGGCGGCGGCGAAGCGGCGTTAACGCCGGCCATGCAAGCTAAAGGGATGCAGTTGCAGACCAGCGTCGAAACGTCGACCTATTATATGGGCTTTAATATGCTGGACGCGACCATAGGCGGGAGCAGCGAAAATGCCCGCAAGTTACGTCAAGCCATCGCCATTGCCGTGGATTATGAAGAAATGATCTCGATTTTCCGCAATGGCCGGGGCGTACCGGCGCAAGGGGCCGTTCCTCCGGGCATTTTTGGTTTTGCCGAGGGCGAGCAAGGCATTAACCCTAACGTTTACGAATGGCGCGACGGCAAGCCGCGCCGCAAACCCCTCGCCGTCGCCCAGCAATTAATGACGGAGGCGGGTTATGCCCACGGTGTCGATCCGAAAACTGGCCGGGCGTTGATTTTATATTTTGATACTATGGCGGCTGGGGTCGATGACCGCCCGCTGCTGAACTGGTATCGGAAACAATTTGCCAAGCTGGGTATCGATTTAGTCCTCCGGGTCACGGATTACAACCGTTTTCAAGAAAAAGTCCGCACCGGCAATGCGCAAATTTTTGTCTGGGGTTGGAATGCCGACTATCCTGACCCGGAGAATTTTTTGTTCCTGTTCTACAGCGCCAATGCCAAGGTAAAATTCGGCGGCGAAAATGCCAGCAATTATCAAAACGACAACTTCGACCGCCTGTTTGAGAAAATGCGCAATATGGACAACAGTGAAGAACGTTACCAACTGATCCAGCAACTGGAAGTGCAAGTGCGCCATGATGCCCCCTGGCTGTTCGGCCTCCACCCGAAAAGCTTCGGGCTATACCATAGCTGGTTTAAAAACCTGAAACCCAATTTAATGGCGAATAACCAGCTTAAATACACGCGCATTGATGCCCAAGAGCGGGCACAAAAACGGGCGCAATGGAACCGCCCTATTTTCTGGCCTTTAGGGGTGCTGGCGGCAGGACTGGTGTTGCTGGCCTTACCTGCGGCCAGGGCTTATCGGCGCAAGCTGCGGGGCAATTGATGCCCAGATATTTAATGTAGATTTTGAAGGAAAAATTATGCAAGCCATAGAATTTGAAACCCATTTACATAACGGCCTAATCCAGCTTCCCATGGCTTACCAACATTGGCAAGAAGGCAAGTCCGTTAAAGTCATTGTGCTGGTGGATGAAGCCACGGAAGAAAATGCCCGGCTCGCTGCCCCCCATTCCATAAACCGCCATGCCGGAAAGCTGGCCTTAACGCAAGATCCCTTAGAGTTTCAACAAACTATTCGCGATGAATGGGCATGAATAGCGTTTTAGACACCTGCCGTTGATATGATAGCGGCGAACCGCCCTTAGCTTCCCCCAGGACACCCAACCTCCCATGATCCAATACATCATCCGCCGCATTTTATACGCCTTCCCTATTTTGCTAGGGGTTAACATCCTGACGTTTGTGCTGTTTTTTATCGTCAATAGCCCCGACGATATGGCACGGCTGCAACTGGGGCAAAAACATGTCACCCAGCAAGCCATCGACAACTGGAAACACCAGCACGGTTATGATTTGCCGTTGCTATGGGATAGCCACGCGCCAGGGGGTGAAAAACTGACCCAGACCATTTTCTTCCAAAAGTCGGCCAGCCTATTTGTGTTCCGTTTCGGCACGTCCGACAGTGGCCGGAATATCGGCGCGGATATTCAAGAACGGGCGCTGCCTAGCTTGGCCTTGGCCTTGCCGACCTTAGCCGTGGGTTTATTGCTCAATGTCTGTCTGGCATTACTGATCGTGCTGTTCCGTAACAGCTATTTAGAACAGGCGGGGCTGGTGCTGTGCGTGTTGCTGATGTCGGTGTCGTCGCTGTTTTATATTATCGGCGGGCAATTTTTTGCCGGCAAGCTGTTAAGGCTAGTGCCTATTTCCGGTTATGACGACGGCTGGGCAGCGGTTAAGTTTCTGATCTTGCCGATTATCATCGGCGTGTTTTCGGGTATCGGTTCGGGGGTGCGCTGGTACCGGACGCTGTTTTTGGAAGAGGTCGGCAAGGATTATGTGCGCACCGCCCGCGCCAAAGGCCTGAGCGAAACGGCGACCCTGTTCCGGCACGTCTTACCCAATGCAATGATCCCGATCCTGACCGGGGTGGTCGTGGTGTTGCCAAGCTTATTTCTGGGCAGTTTGGTGATGGAGTCGTTTTTCAGTATCCCCGGCCTAGGCAGCTACACGATTGATGCCATCAACAACCAAGATTTTGCCACTGTCCGGGCGATGGTGTTCTTAGGCTCTTTGCTGTATGTGCTGGGGCTGTTGCTGACCGACATCTCTTATACGCTGGTTGACCCTAGGGTCAGATTATCCTGATACCTTGCCTTTGGGTAGTTTTTCACAAAAACGTTCGCCTAGGTTGAATAGCGGGCACTTAGCTTCTATGCTTAAACATAAGCTACTTTAACTAATCGGATGAGGTTTTCATGAACACAAACAAACATTACATTGCTATGGTACTGGCATTATCGGCTTTCGCCAGTACCACGACCTATGCTTACGACCCTATCGGCCCACAAACCAATGTCCCTGTTGCCACCCTCGCCAATAGCCGCTGGCATGAGTGCTACCGTGAAACCTATAAAACTACCGGAACAGGCTTGGCTACCATCCAAAACCAATGCCCAGGTTCCAACTTGATGCTGGCTTGCCGTCCGACGGGTAGCGATACCGTACAATTATTGTCGGAAGCGTTACGCGCTGACGTATTGTTTGACACCGGCACCAGCAACACCCCGCACAACGCCAACGGCACAAGCTGGTACTTCAATAACAACTATTCTTGGGGCTTCGCCAATCAAGGGGATCTGTTAACCCGTAACGCTTGCGACAACGCCCCCTCCGCAACCGGACAAAGCACCCGCTTATGCTGGCAAACCGCTAACGGCGCTATCACTAATGGCGGACGTTGCGGTGCCAATACCGGATTAGAGCAAAGCGATGCCTTTGAACGCGTCATTTATCAACGCAACGTCGTAGACCTCGCCATATTCCCCGCTTCGGGGCAACTACCGATTTACAGCAGTTTTGATGTTGACATTATTTTAACCGCAACCGATCCGACCCTACTGACTGGCGGCACATTGAAAGTTAAGCTCAACAAGGATGACCTGACCTCTAGCTGTAGCACCCAACAAGCCATTATGAAAGTCAATAACAAATCCTCATGGGGACGCGTTGTCCGCTGCTACGGCATTTCATCCGCATTGGTCAGTTCCGTCACCAATAACTTCATGGTTGTCCATACCACTGCGGGTGGCGTAAAATCCGCTAATGGAGCGCAATGGACAGTTTACCCGGTACAGCCATTGCCTTAAGCAAGCCTTGGAGCGCGGGCATCTTGCCCGCAAGTTTAGCATCACCCATCATTAAGGCCTGTCTGGCACTGTAAAGCCCATTGCACATGTTCCCTGACCAATGCCGAGGGATGCGCCAAACGTGCCGTTAAGGCGGCAATAATGGCCGGACTGGGCTGGGCATTACCCAAAGCCACAGCAATATTGCGCAGCCAACGCTCATGGCCGATCCGGCGTATCGCCGAGCCTTCGGTTTTGCGTAAAAATTCGGCCTCATCCCAAGCAAACACCGCCAGCAATTGCTGGCTGTTAAGCTTGTGCCTAGGGTGGAAATCGCTTTCGTTACTGAAATGGGCAAAACGGTTCCACGGGCAGACTAACTGGCAATCGTCGCAACCGTAAATGCGGTTACCCAGCAAGGGCCTCAAGTCTTCCGGGATAGGGCCATGCAGTTCAATCGTCAAATACGACACACAGCGGCGGGCATCGACTTGATAAGGGGCGACAATCGCCTGGGTCGGGCAAATGGCCAAACAGGCCGTACACACCCCGCAATGGTTAGCTGTGGGCGTATCAGCGGGCAGTGGCAAATCGGTATAAATTTCCCCTAAAAAAAACCACGAGCCCGCTTTGCGGTTCAGTAGATTAGAATGCTTGCCTATCCAGCCTAAACCCGCTTTTTCGGCAATGGCTTTTTCCAACACCGGGGCGCTGTCGACAAACACCCGATAGCCTAAGTCGGCGCATTGGGCTTGGATTCTATCGGCCAGTTTTTGCAAGCGGTTCCGCAACACCTTATGGTAATCCCGCCCCAAAGCGTAGCGGGAAATATACGCCGCCGCCCGGTCCGCCAAAATCGAGTGCATGGCGGCGGCCGCTTCCGGCAAATAGTCCATGCGCACCGAAATGATACTGCGGGTACCTTCTTGCAATAAGGCCGGGCGGCTGCGTTTTAGGCCGTGGCGCTGCATATAATCCATATCGCCATGAAAATCCTGGGCTAACCAGCCCTGCAAATGGCCTTCAGCCTCCGCTAAATCCGTGTCGCTGATACCGACTTGCTGAAACCCTAACGCTAGCCCCCATTGCTTGATCTGTTGCGCCAACTCAACCATAGCGGTATCAGATTCGCTCATCGCCGCGCCGCCCACCACTGCCGACCTTTTAGCCACAGTGCTTGGACTAAAGGCCTAGCCCGTTGCACTGCCGCTTGCGCGTACGGCAAAGCGAACCGCCAAAGCCCTTGCGCCGCCGCCAACCCCATTACCCCCGCTTGCCGCAGCTTATGCCAAGGCACCGGCCTATCTTGGACTTTGCCACGGCGGTGCAGCCAATGCAGCAAACCACTGACATAAAAATATCCCGGACACAGCCCCGCTAAAAACCAAGCGAACCGCCCCGCCGCCCCTAAGGCCTCGCCCGTATGTAACGGCCACATCCACGTCATCAAGGTTTCTCCACGCGTAAAACGGTTAGGGTCACGGACGGTTTTAATATGCCCGCTCCAACGGTCTATCCAAACCATCGTAAAGGGATGCTTTTGGTTCACCTCGCCCGCTTGACGGACATTAACCCGGTAAGTGCCGTCTTCGCCCAAGGGCGTAGTCACCCGCCTGAGGGTGGCGCGGGGGAACGGCCCACGGGCGATAAATTCGGCCTCCTCCAAACGCACCGGACGCGAGTTAGTTCGGGCGGTACTCAATACGGGCTTGCCATTATTGCCATGCCCCATGTCCTCAGCCCCGGTCAACGCCTCCAAAATCTGCGGATAACTTAATTGCAGCCCGGTAAACGCCAACACCAATAAAGCCCCGGCACTTAACAGCCCCAGCCAACGGTGCACATCCATCAGCAAGCGCATCATGCCTTGGGTCAGGCGCAAGGCAAACACCCGCCGCCAATCGCCGCCCACCGGCCACCATAAATACAAGCCCGTCATTACCGACACCATCAGCAACGCGCCCAACACCCCTACACATTGCCAGCCGAAACTATCCAACTTAAGCTGGGTATGGACATCCAGCAGCCACGTCATAGCCGTTTGCCCCCAGAAACGGCTTTCGACCACCTCAGCGGTGTAAGGGTTGACCGCCACCATCAGCGGCGCGTAATAGGCAAAATAAGTCTCTTGAGGCTTTTCATACCACGCAATGACCATCCTGTCCGGTGACTCCGGCAACTCCAGCGTCCAACTCCCATAGCGTTGCGGGTGCGCGGCCTTAACGGCGGCGAGCATTTTATCTAAAGACTGGTATGGCCCGTGTGGCTGCCCAATCTGCAACTGCGGGTTCAACCAAGTATCCAGCTCAGTCCGATAAACATTCAGGCTACCCGTCAGGCCGATCAAAGCGAAAAAAAAGCCGCCGCCCAACGCCAGATAGAGATGAATTTTAAGCCAAACGGCGCGGGTCAAATAGCGTGAAAGTATCTGCATGAAAACTAATAAGAAAACGATAAAAAAAGCCAAGCTGGGCAGATTTTAGCCCCCGCCCAAGCCGAAACTGGCATAATAACAGCAAACCCGTGCTTACTGTGCTTGCCATTTTATGAATAAACCACCGCTATTTTACCCGAAAGATTTTATTGCCACTGCTGAAGGGCTATTATTTGCCGTCGTCAGCCAAGGCCTAGAAAACGGTAAGGTGCTGTGCTTTCTGCGCTATGTCTTGGAAGCGTCCGGCTGGAAAAAATACCCCACTGCCGCCGCCAATGCGTTTTTACACGCCCACCATCCCCAGTATCTGCATTTTTCGCCGCACCTCGCCGCCCATCTGCACGCTGTCCCCCTGCCCCAGATCATCCGCCACCACACCCCGCGCCAACGCCTGCAAACCCTGCTGCATAGCCCCCGGACAGATGCCGTGTTAGAAGACGCTTATCAACTGGGCAATTTATTGCAAAGCCACGGGGTGAATTTAGCCGAGGTCGGCATTACCGGCTCGGTACTGGTCGACACCCATAACCCTGCCTCGGATATTGACTTGGTATGCTACGACCGCGCCGTTTTCAAGCACTGCCGTTTGTTGGTCGGCGAACTGACCCTGCAAGGCCTGTTGGCGGAATTGGCGGAAGAAGACTGGCAAGATGCCTACCAACGCCGCGAAGCGGCGTTAAGCTACCCGGAATACCTCTGGCATGAACGGCGTAAGTATAACAAAGGCCTGATTAACGGGCGTAAATTTGACCTCAGCCTCGTGCATGACAGCGTAGCCGAAGACGGCAATTGTAGCAAACTAGGCCCGGCGACCCTGCACTGTCGGATTACCGACGATACATACAGCTTTGATTATCCGGCACGGTTCAGCACCGACCACCCGACCATCCCCACCATTATCTGCTTCACCGCCACTTATAGCGGCCAAGCCCTAACCGGAGAAAACGTCGAAGCCGCCGGAATGCTGGAACAAACGGCAGACGGCCAGCAACGGCTAGTGGTGGGGGCGACCAGAGAGGCTAAAGGGGAATATATTAAGGTGATAGATACGTCAGCCACCTGATGAAATGGCGACAGCCTTTTACCTAGAAGCCCCGCCAGCTTGGTATAATGCCCCCTTACCGTTAAATTAACCCCCTATCCCCATGAGCCATTATCCCTACCGCAACGCCGCCCTCGCCCTACTGTTCTTGTTAACCGCCATATTGTCCGGCTGTTCGGAGCCGCCGCTACAAAAATTCGCCGGCGCAGCGCAAGGCACGACGTATCATGTCAGTTTTTGGACAACCCAGCCGTTGGACACCAACACTATTAAGGTCTTGGCGGATGCCGAATTTAGCCGCCTTGATAAGCTATTGTCGAATTACCGCCCCGATTCGGAGATTGAACAACTCAACGCCACCATCAGCAGCGAACCGCAAACCGTCAATGAGGAAATCATCGGCCTAATTGAACACGCGCGTACCGTCAGTGCCGCCAGCGCAGGCTGTTATGATTTGACCATTAAGCCGCTGTTTGACCTATGGGGCTTTAAGGCCGACAAATTTTCCGCCCCTACCCCAGCGGCCTTACAGGCCACCTTAAAAGAAGTCGGGTTTGCCAAAATCGAAGTGCTGGACAAAACCCATTTACGCAAGCTCAACCCCCATTTACGCATAGACCTGTCATCCATCGCCCAAGGCTACAGCGTGGCGCGTATCTCGGCGTTATTGGAACAGCAAGGCATTAACAATTATCTGGTGGAAATCGGCGGAGAATTGCAGACACGCGGCAAAAAGCCCAGTGGTGAAGCCTGGCGCATCGCGTTGGAAAAACCCTTGTCGGAGGAGCGCACCATGCAAAAAATCATCACCATCAACCAATCTGAGCCGTTATCGGTGATGACTTCAGGCACTTATCGGCACTATTTTGATGTCAACGGCAAACGCTACAGCCATATCTTAGATGCCCGCTTAGGCGTACCCGTAGAACATAACACCGTTTCGGTCACTGTCCTCCATAACGACCCCACCCAAGCCGACGCGTGGTCCACCGCCTTATTATGCCTGGGCCGTGAGGCTGGCCTTGCCGCCGCCAATAAAGCCGGAATTGCCGCCTTGTTTATCGAAAATCAAGATAACAGCTTCAATGAATATAGCAGCGCTGCCTTGGAAGCATTGCATACCATCACCATCAAATAAACGCGTGGCAAGCAGCGGCGGCGTTGTCATCAAAAAGCAATGCTGGGCTTGTTACGATATAATCATTTATTTTTTAGCTGTATAACTTATGTCGAGATTGAATATTCTTGTTGTTGAAGATGAAGATGCCATCCGGGGTATGCTGATGATGGTGCTTGAGCAAGCGGGTTTTAAATCCATTGCCGCCGTAGATGCTGAAGATGCCCAGAAGGCCTTAAATGATATTTCACCCGATTTGATCTTATTAGACTGGATGTTGCCCGGCATTAGCGGTGTCGAATGGGCGAGACGCTTAAAAAAAGAGCCTGTTTACCGGGATTTGCCGATTATTTTACTGACCGCCCGCGGCGAAGAGGAAGATAAGGTCAGAGGCCTGGAGATCGGCGCTGACGACTACATCACCAAGCCTTTCTCACCGAAAGAATTGGTGGCCAGAGTCCGCGCGGTGCTGCGCCGTAGCGGCAAAATCCAAGGCTTGGCGCAAATAGCCTTGGGCGATTTAGTGCTGGATACCGAGCAACACCGGCTCAGCATCGGCGATAAGCAATTGGAGGTCAGCCCGACCGAATTCCGCCTGATGCAATTTTTTATGACCCACCCCGACAAAGTCTACAGCCGCACCCAATTGCTCGATCAAGTTTGGGGGCGTAGCGTCTATATTGAAGAGCGCACGATTGACGTGCATATCCGCCGCCTGCGCAAAATTCTCGGCGAACACGGGCGGGAAGACTTGGTGCAGACCGTGCGCGGCTTTGGCTACCGTTTTTCCCTAATGGAATAACCTGCATGAGTGTTTGGCGAAAAGAATTAATCACCGCTTCACTGCTATTGTTATCCGCCTGTATTATCGGGGCCATTGCCGGGGTGCTGTTCCCTGCCCTGTTTTTGGTCACGCTATTCTTATGGGTCTGTCAGCTGTTGCAAATCCGCCGTTTTGAACGCTGGATCAGCGCCGGGGGTAAAGGCATCTACCCGAAAACCACCGGAATATGGGAAGAAATTTATTATCATATCTACCGGATTAAAAAAAGCGATAAACGGCGTAAGAAAAAACTGCGCAAAATGATCGAGCAGTTCCGCCAGTCCACCGAAGCCTTACCCGATGCGGCGGTGGTGTTGCGGGCTAATGATGAGATTGAATGGGCCAATAAGGCGGCACGGCTGGTGTTGGGTTTGCAGCAATCGGACAAAGGCCAGCGTATCGTCAACTTACTGCGTTTCCCCGATTTTATCCGTTATCTGAAATCGGGCAACTACAGCGAACCGGTCATCTTGCCGTCGCCGTTAAATAACCGCATCACCTTGGAAGTGCGGGTTATCTGCTACGGCTCCGGCCTGCGCTTATTGTTGGCGCAAGACGTGACGCAATTGAAAAAAATGCAAATTATGCGCAAAGACTTTGTCGCCAATGTCTCGCATGAGCTGCGCACCCCGCTGACCGTCCTGAAAGGCTATCTGGAAACTTTGCAGGATATGGACGACGACACCTCGCCGCTGCTGACCAATTCTTTCAAGGAAATGCGCGGGCAAACCGAGCGGATGCAACATCTAGTCGATGACTTGTTACTTTTGACCCGTTTGGAGACGCAACAGAAAAAAACCCAGTGCATTGATGTGCCGGCCCTATTAGGCCAGATCTGTAAAGAAGGCGACACCATGGAAAACGCCTCCCGACGCATTGAGTTGACCTTGGAGACCGCCGCCCATCTGTACGGCGAAGAACAAGACTTGCGCAGCGCCTTTACCAATCTGCTCGGCAACGCGCTAAAATATTCGCCTGACGATTCGGTGGTGAAAGTGCGCTGGTATCAAGGTAAAGACGAAATTGTCCTAGATATTGAAGATTTTGGCGAAGGCATCGCCGCGTCTGATATTCCTAGGGTCACCGAACGCTTTTATCGGGTCGAGAACAAGCGCCGCAGCAAGATACCCGGCACCGGCTTGGGCTTGGCGATTGTCAAACATGTTCTGATGCGTCATGAAGCGACCTTAGCAATCACCAGCGAATTGGGTAAAGGCAGTTGCTTTAGTTGTCACTTCCCGCTGAAGCGGGTCTGTTGCAGCGGCTAATCGCCGCCCGCATACAATAAAAAGCCCGTTCCTGCATCAGCAGGAACGGGCTTGTTTACCGCTATCAGGCTAATGGCCCCTATACCGCTAAGGTATCCATTAAATCAATCATAAATTCCATTTCTTCATATTCGATTTTCTCCCATGCCGAAAAGCCCAGGCTTTTCAGTACAGCCGTGCTTTTATCGTCACTACCCATCGCCACTAGCAGTTCCTGCCACTCGTGCTGGCGATGCGCCAATTTAGGGCCTAGCATCAATGAATGGTTAATAACGCTAATTTCGCTTCTGACCAGCACCCGTAATTTACTTTTAATCAGGCCGGACAAATTATCATAAGCCTCGGCAAGAAACACCCCGACATCAGCATGGCCTTGCAATAACTGCTTAGCGACTAAAATATAGGCATCGCAAGGGATGGTCTGGGAATTATTTGCGTAAATGTCGCCTGCTTCCAGCAAGATCATACCCATCATGCGGACATCCGGGTCATCAGTCATGGCAATCGTGGTGCCAGGCGACAAATCTGCGACATCATGGGCCGCGCTATCGGCATTGACGGCGATAATTGCCTCGTCAGTAATGCCTCTAGGGCGCACCAACGGAAAAAAACCCTTGTCGCGGACTAACATGGCGGCATCAAAGGGGTTGGCGTAAATCAGATCGATGCCGTCATTCTCAATGACTGACCGCTGGGCTTGAAAGCTGTTGTACATTTCCAGATGAATCCCTTCACCTGTCTGTTTCTGTAGCCACGTATTAAAAATATACCATCCCGACAAATGGTCGGGGGGAAAATCAGGGCTAACGGTAAACTGGTAAGTCATGGTGTTTGTCTCTAACGTAACGAAGCATAAAGCTTTATGGATTCCTCAACCCGGGTGCGCGAAGGCTTGCGGCGCACAGACGTATAACTGACCACTTGGCCTTGCCGGACATTCGGGATCACCGTCGCCTTTACCCAATAAAAGCAACCGTCTTTACGCAAATTTTTAACAATGCCTTGCCAATGTACGCCCTTATTAACCGTATCCCATAAGTCTTTAAATGCGACGGCAGGCATGTCAGGATGCCTGAGAATGGAATGCGGCGAACCAATCAATTCTTCTTCGGTATAGCCCGACATTTCCACAAACGCCTTGTTAACGTGGGTAATGATGCCATTTTTGTCCGTGGTCGAAACAATCAGCTTACCGTCAGGATAAGGCACTTCAATTTCTGAATATAAAACCGTCCGCCGCAAACCGCCGTACAAATTAAGCACCGCCTCCTTGCAGTCACCTACCACATCTTCGGGTCTAAAGTCGCGCATTTTTTAAAGGTCTACAGGAAATCAGCGATACTGGCCGCTGCACGTTTAACATCAAGGAAAATCAGGCCTAATTTCGCATTAGGCTTGGCCAACACCGTCAAAACCGATTCTGAACCTGCATACGTCATTAACACATACCCGTTAGCACCCTTAATCAATACCTGCTCTAAAGTGCCCCTTGCCAATTCCTGCGCCGTTCTATCCCCTAATGACAACATTGCCGCACTCATCGCACCCACTCTGTCTTCATCCATAGATGCAGGTAAAACCGACGCTATCATTAAGCCATCCGTTGAAATGATTCCCGATGCTTCAATATCAGCCGAAGTACCGTTAAGTTCTGTCAATACAGAAGTCAACATGTTTGCACGCATAATTTAGTTTCCTCTTTTACTTTTTAAAAATGTAATGTTAACGTTCAATTTAACTCTCCTTTGTTGCATAACGTATGCTCAATGCCCAAACTAAAGACACAAATTCGGGCTGGTTAAAATGGGGTATGCCATAAACGGCAATGACGAACCGGTTATTGGATATAAATAACGGCCAAAACCCCACTTCACTATTACCAAAAACGTCAACAATAGACCACGCCTGACTCATCAGCCCCATATTATTGACCAACAGGCCTGCCCGGCGGTCATGAACGGTAGCGATTTCCGCGCTCAACGCGGACAGCTCTTCGGCAACCTCGTGCGGGAAGCCATGAGTTGCAAGATAAAAACCTTGTTTTTCTGCCAACAATACCTTGCCATTTTCAGAAATTCTACTCAACAATTGCGGCAGCAAGCCTTCAAGGGAGCCGCTGGGATATTCAATAGGTTCTGCCACACCCTGTATCCAACGCAGTTTTTGGCAATGGTGCAATAACTCAAAACATTTTTCAGGATCATCATGATTCATCAAATCCTGCAAATTATCAAGCGTGAGGGCGGGCGTTTGCGGCTGCAATAAGAGTCTTCTTAAAAACTGGCGGGGCTTGTCCGTTTCCATAGAACAAACCGCATAATAGGCCCCGGCTGGTGTAGGATATAAATAGAGGCCTTCCGTTAAAGAATAGTCGTCACTCATCGCTATTCCTCTAACCCTGGATCCAGGGTATACAATAACGATTGGATTAATAAGGACACATCGCTCTTCACTCGGGCATCAACGGCAAAAACGGGCGGCTTTAGCCCTATGTTACGCAATTGCACATGGTAATCGTCAATAGTCGGCTTCGAACTCAAATCCATTTGCGTTACGCCGATTGCCACTGTTGTGGTGGATATAAATTTATCAAACGTGTCCAAAAAGAACTTCATGTCCTGAAAAGGGTCGGCACGGGTGTTATCCAGCAACAAGACCAGGCCGATACCGCCATTGACCAAGATGTCCCACATAAAATCAAAGCGCTCTTGCCCCGGCGTGCCATAAAGATGCAGTTTCTCCCCGCCCGGCAAGTTCATAATACCATAATCCATCGCAACGGTTGTTGATGCTTTACGCGATTTGGTCATATCGCTCGCAGAAGCATCAGTTTTTATCGGCGGCATATCACTGATTGAATTGATAGCTGTCGTCTTGCCAGCTCCCACGGGCCCGGTAAAAATAATTTTATACTGACTCATATTGATATATTTATTCCGCTATGCTTTCTTGCCAAGCAATGTACTGAGGATCCGCTTCAGTAACCCTTGGTTTTTGTTGGGTTTGATTTCAGGTGACTGTACTAATACGTCAGCTTCTCTTCTTACTTGGGCAGCCAGCCCCAAAGAACAGGCTGCGCTAATGAACACAAAAACGTACTGCGGCTTGATATTCAGCACTTCAGCAACATCGGGAAGGGTTCTAGGCCCTTGTACCAATAAGGCGGCAATACGCAATGCGTGGGGGGTGACTAACAAACGGGTAAAATTAGGCCAACTTTTCAGGTAAACGGGCTGTTTAATATCAATCGTCGAAGGGTAACGGCCTTTTGATGCCCAGCAGGCCACCTTCCATAAAAAAGCGTCCATGCTGTGGAACCTGTCCAAAGCCCGTTCCGCATCGGCCAAATCAGGGCTTAATGGCGTAACCGACATTTTTGAGCCTAAGGTGCTGTTAATCGCCAACCCTGCAAAAGCGCGGAGCTGGTTTTCATCGACATCCAGCCATACCTCATCATTGTCGGGCAGGATAATGAGGGGGTTCCAACCGGAATTAAGCTGTCGGGTCTGATTTTTCTCACGGCTCACTTTATAGGCCGATTCGACATAACCCTGAAAATATTCTTTCGGGTTATAGCTGGCTCTGGCGAATTGCCTGGGATCATTGACATCAATACCGGGAACATTACCGATAAAAGCCCCAAAACCTTTTTCATTCAGCTGCATAGCCGCCTGATGTTTCGAGGTTTTCTTTTGCTCGTCGGTTTCCATGACATAATTTTTCAGTACCGGCTTATCCGCTTCGGCGACTGGCGGCGCTTCCGTGCCGGCGGTAAAACTGCTTCTAGGGGGCTGCGCCGCTTTCGCCGTTTGCTCAAGCTGCGCCCTAGCTTTTGCCAAAGCGTTAAGCATTTCTTCGGTCTTAACCGGTTTACCGATCCGAAACGCCCCTTCAATACTCGATGCGTTCAAAGATAATACAATTAAAGGCCTAGCGGCTTGCCCGTCGATACGCTCACGCAGCAGCCGCTGCCCGGTAACCGAATCGGCATCAAAAATATCAATTTCTGCATTAGGGGGATTCACCACCGCCGCAACGCCTTTGCAAGGGCCTTGCAAATACATTGCCATCATTTTATAGCTACGTTCGTCCATGCCATGTAACGCAACCTTTAATGGATTTTTATTTTTATCCATTGTTATTTCGCCCTTTAAAGAAATTGTTCAATTGATCCCATTCAGCAATTATATCGAAATCTGAGCGATTTAACTCATTTAACATTGTGTAAAACCCTTCTGAATCGCGGGTCGATTTATAGAGAGCCAATAATTCGTGTTGCAGCTCGACCCTTGCCGGATGCTTAAGGAGCGCGTTTTCAAGTATCTGCTTGGCTTCTTCCAACTGGCTGTATTCAATATGGTCACGCGCTATCTCCAAAGGATCGTGGTCGGGTTTAGCTTGGTCGGCGACCACCTGCCTGACTAAGGCATTGGTGCCGACTATGCCCCGCGTCAGGATACAATAGCGGTTACCTGCCAATAAAAAGGGGCTGGCCTGCTCGTCTTTAAGATACTCTTTAATCAAGATAAATTGCTCATTGCTTAAGCCTGGTTTGATGCCGGCTAACATCCGCCAACTGATCGCTTGTCCGTGCCGGTTCAAGATGACCAAAAAATCGACAATGGCCGCAAAGAGCTGTTCGTTCAGATCCTTATGGAAACAAAAGTAAATCCGTTGCAAATGCGATATGAGATGCTTAGGTTTTCTGGCTATCCGGAAAACCAGTTTTTCTAAAATATCGACATACGCCAGCAATTCTGAGGAATTCAGGGTATTGTTATCTTGTAAATAAAAAAAGTGCCGCTCTGGTGGCGGCCCATTTTTATCTTCGTCATGGCAAACGATCAAGTCAGCATCAGCAATCATTAATAAATTACTTTATTGATTAAGGTTAGGTTTAGAGAATAGCTCTAAATTATCATTTTACAAGCGCATTGACCAACAAAATCGTTGCGGAATCTGCACATTTACACTTCCTACAAAATAATCCGCGCCAATTGGGCAATTAATTATAAAATAGGCTTTTTTAAACTTGTTTTTTGATGACGGAACATATTATGAACCAAAACACCATAAACCTTATAGAACAATACTATGCCGCTTTTAATAGCGCCGACATGGCAACTTTTTTAAACTTGCTCACCGATGATGTCATCCACGACATTAACCAAGGCAAGCGGGAAATCGGCAAGGAAGCTTTCACTCAGTTTATGGCCTGCATGAACCACAACTACAAAGAGCAACTGGTCGACATGGTCATCATGGCGACTGCCGACGGTAGCCGTGCCGCCGCCGAATTTACGGTGCTGGGCGAATATTTGCAAACTGACGAAGGCCTGCCCGTCGCACAAGGGCAAAAATATCGCTTACCCGCCGGGGCATTTTTTGATATCCGTGACAACAAAGTCGCCCGCATCACCAATTATTATAACCTGCAAGACTGGATCGCCCAGGTCAGCGCGTAACGGGGAACCGCCGCCATCACTGCCGATCCTGTGGCAAGATGGCGGCGGCAGGGTTACTTGGCCGTGTTTGCCACGCTTTTGTACCCGCCCACACATAAAGGCGCGGCCAGCACCAGCAAACACATCAGCCACCGCACTAACTGTTGGTTGGTCAAAGTAAACCGTAACGACAGCAACAAACGTCCGCCCCCGCCCGGATAGGCCAAAATCAAATCGCGGCTTCGCCAAAACTCCCACGTCTCGCCCACAATCAAGCCTAAGCCCGTCGCCAATAAGGCATACCCCAACCAATGCGCTTGGGCGTAATAGCGGCCACACGGCAACAGCCCGGTTTTCAGCACATCCCGCCGCTGGCCAGTTGCTATCAGCATTAAACCTAAGACACCGGCCACCGCCATGCTTGCCGTTAACACAGGAAAGCTAATATAACGGCCATTGACCGCCAAACACAAGCCTTTAAACGCCATAAAACCGCCCAACAGCCAATACAGCCGATGCAGCCAATCAGCCAGCCGGACATTCATGGTTTGCCCCGCCAATAGCGTATAGGCGTATTGCAACATCAATCCTGCCAAAGCCGCATTAACGCCGACCACCGCTAAGGTCAGCAACCGTTGCCACACCGTATAGCTGGTATACCATAGCCACTCTATTTGCTGTGTCCATAGCAAAGCCATGATTTGCACCGCCAACAGCAACGCGGCCATCGGCACTATCGGCAAGGCCTGCAAAGGCTTACGGAACACCAAAACAGCCGCCAGAAATAGGGCTAACGCCGCCAGCCACCCTTTATACCATTGCGGGTCTTCATACACCTTACCCGTCAACGGAAACACCTCTTCCCTATCGACCGAAAACAGCCCCCAATTAGCGCCCACCACGCCTTCCAACTCGCTTTTCCAAGACTGGTTAATCGCCTCGACGATGTTGTAGTCAAAGCCATTGGCACTGGCGACGCTAATCAGCCCCCTAATAAATTTCGCCTCGTTAGCGACACTGGGCACCGCCCAACCCCGTTGGCGGCCTTCGCTGGGCCAGCCCGATTCACCGATCAAAATCGCCTTGTCTGCCCCCATTGCCCGCGCTTGCTGCTGGACATGCTTATAAATGCGTTCGATATGTGCAGGGGCCTCATCAACCGGAATCGGTTCGTCCTCCCAATAGGGCAGAATATGGATAGTGATAAAATCCACTTCCTTAATCAGCTCAGGGTACTTCATATACATCGACCAAACATCCGCATAAGAAACGGGCTGCTTAACCGCCTGCTTGACAGCCCGAATATAGCCGATCAGCTCGTTTATCTCTAAATCGCCACGCAACAACACCTCGTTACCGACAATCACGCGCTTGACCACATCGGGGTTGGCGTTGGCGGAGCGGATCAGCCCGTCAATCTCCAATTGGTTGCCTTTTTTGATACCCCCTAGCCAGGCTCCTTGGATCATCGCCAGACCGTATTTACGCGCCAAAGCAGGGATTTCCGGCATTGTACCTTCAGCACTGGCATAAGTACGGATAGAACGGGTTTTTTCGCTCATTAGGCGCAAATCCGTATCCAGTTGCGCCACATTAGGAAACACCCCATCCATCGGCCCTTGGCCTTCCCAAAACGGCGCAAAAGATAGGCTATTGAGCTTACCCTGCGGCACATCGGCCCCAACATCTTGGGGCTGGTTCGCCAGCCAACCGCCTGTCGCGGCCAACAAAATAATCAATATAACAGTGACAACAAGTTTCATATAAACGCCGGACTCAGAAAAACAGGAGGGAACAGAACAAGCAAAACATGCCGTCTTCAGATACCGTTAAAAAAACCCGGCACCACCACTTTCAGATAAGCAATGCCCGACAGTTTTTTGTATTTGCCGATGACACACTCCCCGATGCTAGCCCAACCCTACCCAGTGACTATATTATCAGATACTAACATCTTATAGGGCAATTTCGCTTAAAATAGGGTCTTTTTAATAGCCAGACGGCATAAAAAAACCGCCGCACCCCTTTTACAAGAAATGTCTGACGGTTTTAAGGGATGCTCTTAGCCGCCCGCCACCGGAGGGGCGGCGGGGCGGCGCAACCTACTTAGTTCTTGCTTTTGTCAACGATTTGGTTAGCTTTAATCCAAGGCATCATGCTGCGTAATTGCGCACCGACCACTTCAATAGGATGCTCGGCATTCAAACGGCGTTTAGCGGTCATTTCAGGATAATTGGTCATACCTTCGACGATAAATTGTTTCGCGTATTCACCGTTTCTGATGTTCTTTAACGCTTCACGCATCGCCCAACGGCTTTCTTCGTTGATAACTTTAGGGCCGGTGACATATTCACCGTATTCGGCATTGTTGGAAATGGAGTAGTTCATGTTAGCGATACCGCCTTCATACATCAAATCCACAATCAGCTTCAACTCATGCAGACATTCGAAATAAGCCATTTCCGGCGCGTAACCGGCTTCAACCAAGGTTTCAAAACCCGCTTTGATCAGCTCAACGGCACCGCCGCACAATACCGCCTGTTCGCCGAACAAATCGGTTTCGGCTTCGTCACGGAAAGTCGTTTCGATAACGCCTGAACGGCCACCGCCAATTGCTGACGCATACGACAAACAAATCGCTTTAGCCGTACCTGAAGCATCTTGGTGGACAGCGATCAAATCAGGCACGCCGCCGCCACGCACAAATTCAGAACGCACGGTATGACCCGGTGCTTTAGGGGCAATCATAATGACATCCAAATCGGCGCGCGGCACGACTTGGTTATACAAAATAGAGAAGCCGTGGGCAAAAGCCAATGCCGCACCTTGTTTAATGTTAGGCAGGATTTCGTTTTTATACAACTGCGCCTGGAATTCATCAGGGGTCAAAATCATAACGATATCGGCGGCCGCAACGGCTTCGGCGACATCCATCACCGCCAAACCGCAGGCTTGGGCTTTGGCAACTGAAGGTGAGCCTGCGCGTAAACCGACGATCACTTCAACGCCGGAATCTTTCAGGTTAAGCGCGTGGGCGTGGCCTTGCGAGCCGTAACCGATAATGGCGACTTTTTTGGCTTTGATGATAGATAAATCGGCGTCTTTGTCGTAATAAACTTGCATTGTTGTTCCTGTTTTTTAGTTATCAGTTTGTTAAAAATAAATAGGGGGTTAAACGCTTAAGCCCTTCTCGCCTCTGGAGATACCCGTAGGTCCGGACCGGACGACCTCAATAATGGTCGAAGGCTCAATTGCGGCGACAAACGCATCCAGCTTCTCGGACGGCCCCGTCACCTCAATGACGTAGGTCGTCGCCGTCACATCCAGGATTTTGCCACGGAATATCTCCGCAAGGCTGCGGATTTCATGGCGGGTCGAGCTACTGGTTTTTACCTTGACCATCATCAGTTCGCGCTCGATATGGGTGGTTTCGGCAAACTCAATCAGCTTAACCACATCAATCAGCTTATTCAGCTGTTTGACGATTTGCTCGACCACCTGTTCGCTGCCGTTCGTCACCAAGGTCATGCGCGACAAGCTGGCATCTTCGGTCATCGCCACGTTCAGCGATTCAATATTATAGCCCCGCGCCGAAAACAACCCGGCTACCCGTGATAAAGCACCGGACTCATTTTCAATCAATAAGGAAATGATATGCCGCATTATGCCAACTCCCTGTCCGTTGTGGTGCCGGTGGCAACCCGTAATTTCATATCATGGTGGCCTTTACCCGCTTCAATCATCGGATAAACGTTTTCTGTCCGGTCGGTCATAATGTCCAAGAACACAGTACGGTCTTTTAAGGCAAACGCCTCTTCCAATGCCCCGCGCACCTGTTCCGGCTTGTCAATACGCATCCCGACATGCCCATAAGCCTCGGCCAATTTGACAAATTCAGGGATGGTATCCATATAAGAATGCGAATAGCGGCTCTCATAAGAGAATTCCTGCCATTGCCTGACCATGCCCATATAACGGTTATTTAAGTTGATGATCTTAATCGGCGTTTTATATTGTAAAGCGGTGGACAGTTCTTGTATGCACATCTGGATACTGGCCTCGCCGGTAACGCAAGCGACCTCCGCGTCGGGAAATGCCAATTTTACCCCAATCGCCGCCGGCAAACCAAAGCCCATTGTCCCCAAACCGCCCGAATTGATCCAGCGGCGCGGCTTGTCAAATTTATAGTATTGTGCCGCCCACATTTGATGCTGGCCGACATCGGAAGTGACATAAGCGTTACCTTTGGTCACTTCATACAATTGTTCAATCACATACTGCGGCTTAATCAGCTCGCTGCCACGGTCAAACGCCAAACAATCCACCGCCTGCCATTCGGCAATCTGTTGCCACCAGGCTTCCAAGGCCTTTTTCTGCGGTTTGTTTTTATAGTCTTTATGGTCTTTCAGCAGACTGATCATGTGCTGCAAGACATTTTTCACGTCGCCGACAATCGGCACATCGACTTTGACGGTCTTGGCAATTGATGCCGGGTCAATATCAATATGGATGATTTTCGCATAAGGACAGAACATATCCAGCTTGCCCGTCACCCGATCATCAAAACGCGCCCCGACCGCGATAATCACATCGCTTTCGTGCATCGCCATATTGGCCTCATAAGTGCCGTGCATCCCCAACATACCGATAAATTGCTTATCGGTCGCCGGATACGCCCCTAAGCCCATCAGGGTATTAGTCACCGGAAAGCCCAACAGCTTGCTAAAGTCGATCAGTTCTGCGCTGGCTTCGCCCAACACCACGCCGCCGCCCGAATAAATGACTGGCTTGCGGGCCCCCAACAACAGCTCGACGGCCTTTTTGATTTGCTCCTTATCACCGCTCACGGCAGGTTGGTAAGAGCGCATCACGACTTTTTTCGGGTATTTGTAAGGGACTTTAATGTTAGGGTCGGTAATGTCCTTAGGAATATCGACCACAACTGGCCCCGGACGGCCTGTCGTCGCCACATAAAACGCCTTCTTGACGGTCTCGGCCAATTTCGTGACATCCTTCACCAAGAAATTATGCTTTACGCACGGGCGGGTAATCCCCACCATATCGACTTCTTGGAAGGCATCGCTGCCGATGACCGGAGACGGCACCTGCCCGGAAATGATGACCATAGGGATAGAGTCCATATACGCCGTGGCAATCCCCGTCACGGCATTGGTCGCCCCAGGCCCTGATGTGACCAACACCACGCCAGGCTTACCCGTGGCACGGGCATAGCCGTCCGCCGCATGGGTTGCCCCTTGCTCATGACGGACAAGAATGTGTTTAACAGCATCTTGCTGGAAAATGGCATCATACAGATGCAAAACCGCCCCGCCAGGATAACCAAAAATATACTCTACGCCTTCGTCTTTCAGACTTTGGACGAGAATTTGTGCACCACTTAGCTCCACGCTCACCTCAAAATAAACATGTTTTGTCGATGGATATCGAGTTATATCCGCCCCTCCAAAAAATCGCCCAATGAGGGGAATTTTCCGCCAGAAAACGGCTCAATAATTTTTTATTTAATGCTGTCACTTTTCCACAACATAATCTTAGGTATTCTACTAGGTTCTTAGTAAAATTGTAACGTTCATCTAATCAGGCGGGCTTATTTACACGGCCAGTGCCGATGCCGCTATTTTTAAGTAACTGACGTTACGCAGTAACGTGCTTTACCCCCGTTTGCCGCGCCGAACATCGCAGGTTTTTTCGGGATCAGCCCGAATACCCATAGGGCATAAAGGGGCGCGGCAGGGATGCCGCGCGTCGGCAGGTGCACCCAAAGGGCATAAAGGCACGAAGCCCACTCTGCCGACCCCCGACAAAACCGAGAAGCGCAGGATCAAGCGGCAACCGGGCCGCCTTTTCTTTGGATACTTTCTTTTGGCGGAGCAAAAGAAAGTATCTCGCCTTCGGGTGCGAGAACCCGATTAAAAACCGTCGCGACAGCGACTCATCGCTACATTTTTCAATATCGAAAAATGATTGCGTAACACCAGTTAAGTAACTCAAGAGGTTCCCGTAACAGCCATGACCCATAAACTTATTGCCCCCTCCCTCGTCGTCATATTTCTGGCAGGCTGTGCCAGCGAACCGCTGCAACCGACCAATCCTACCCCCAAAACTATCGCCATCACCCCCATACCCGAAGCCCGACCACAAAAGCTAGAAAACTACAACAGCCCGTCCGAAGCTGATATGAACGGGGGCGACTATTCCGCTATGGGGATCACCGGCGATTATGCCGGCCTCTATTCGGTGCAAAACTTTATCAATTTTATGGTCAGAAAGCATGGTTTTTCGCAAAACTACCTTAACGGCCTGTTTTCGCAAGCCCAGCGTCTGGATTCGGTGATCAAACTGGAAAGCCCGGTCGCCGCACCTACCACGCCCACCAAACCGCATTTGGGCAGTTGGACGCGTTACCGCAATAAATTTTTGACCGAAGCCCACATCAGCAATGGCGTGGAATTTTGGCGCAGCCATGCCGATGCCGTCGAGCGGGCCAGCCTCCAGTACCACGTTGACCCCGAATACATTGTCGCCATTATTGGCGTAGAAACCTACTTCGGCAAAAATGTCGGCAAAACCCGCATTTTTGATGCCCTCGCCACCCTAAGCTTTTATACCGAAAGGCGATCGAAGTATTTTACGTCGGAACTGGAGCACTATCTGTTGATGACCCGCGAAGAAGGTTATGAGCCGCGCCAACCCGTCGGTTCTTGGGCGGGGGCAATGGGGTTGGGGCAATTCATGCCCAGCAGCTTCCGGCATTTGGCGGTGGACTTTAACAGCGATGGCCGCCGCGACATTTGGCATCCCGAAGACGCGATAGGCAGTGTCGCCCACTATTTCTCCAAAAACGGTTGGCAACTTAACCAACCCGTCACCTACCAGACCAGCCCCTCCACTGACCCGGCAGTCATTGAGCTGAGCACCTACGAAGGCAGCGAATATTGGTTTATCCAGAAAAACTTCAAGGTGATCAAGCGCTACAACAACAGCAACAAATACGCCATGGCCGTACACCAACTCGCCCAAGCCATTAAAGACCGCTACTACTAGCCAAGCCCGGCGTAGGGACAAATAAGCCCCTACGCCGCCTAAGCCCAGAACCGTCAATCCGCCGCCAACCCCAAAGCCTGCATTTTATCCGCCGCATAAGCCGCTAAAGCCTCCAACACGTCGGCATTCGTGTCCGGCAGGGCGCGTAAGCTCTCCAATTGGCGAAAAAACGCACTAAACGTCAAGCTCCCCGCCCCTGCCCTGCCCGTCAAACGGTCAACACAGCTTTGCCGCCACGCTTGCGCCTCGGTTGCCGACAAAGTGTGCGGATAATTACGCGCCCGATACCTAAAGAGCATTTCCGGCAAGCGCGGGTCGGCAAACGGAAACCGCGCCGCCGCCAACGTCTCAGCGGGCAGCGTGGGGATTTTCGCCATTTGCCGCTTATCGGCATCACTAAAAAATCCGCCGCTATACAAAGCCAGATCAGGATCGGCGGGAACGCCCGGCGCATCGCCGACCGCCGCGAACACCGCCGCCACTTTCGCGGCAATATCAGGTGCCGCCTGTAAGGCCGCCAAATGCGCTTGGCACTGGGGCAAATCCACGCCCAAACGCTCCCTATCGGCAGGCCGCAGTACCGACATTGGCGCTAAAACCGGACATTTATTGATATGCACCGTTTTTAGCGGTATCCGCGCCGTACCTTCGGGCAAAGCCTCGGTCGCCGTGAACAGCCGCTGGCGAATCTCCTCCACCGACAAGCTTAACAGCGGCGTAGGATCAACCGCCAAATCATAAACCACCACACCATTGGTATTGCCCGGATGCTGGCATAACGGCACAATCACTGCCAAACAATGCCGTAAGGCCGGATACATACCCGAAACATGCAACAACGGCACAAACCGCCCCAACTGCAACAAGTTTAACGCCTCATACTTGCTACGGTGCTGCCAAAAAAACTGGTACAGCTTCGGCTGTTTCGTCTTAAGCAGTTTAGCGACGGCAATAGTGGCATAAACATCGGCCAGCGCGTCATGGGCATTGGCATGGCCGATACCGTTGGCGGCGGTCAAGTGCTCGAGCCGGAAACTGGGCTTGCCCAGCCCGTCAACAGGCCATTGGATACCGTCAGGACGCAAGGCCTTAGCCGCCCTGACCACATCCAGCAAATCCCAGCGCGAATTGCCATGCTGCCATTCCCGTGCATAAGGGTCGTAAAAATGCCGATACAGGCTATTGCGCGTTACTTCATCGTCAAAACGGATGCTGTTATAGCCTAAGGCACAAGTATGCGGACGCGCCAATTGGGCATGGATGAGGCGGATAAATTCCGCCTCGCACACACCGTTTTTGGCCGCTATTTGGGGGGTAATGCCGGTAATCAGGCAAGCGTCAGGATGCGGGAGGCTATCGGCAGCAAGCTGGCAATACACCACCAGCGGCTCGTCAATAATAGTAAAATCGTTGTCGGTACGGACACCGGCAAATTGCGCGGGCCGATCCCGTTGCGGGTCGGCGCCAAACGTCTCATAATCATGCCAGTACAGGGTCGGTGAACTCAAGCACGCCCTTCTGCTTCAAGTTTTTTACGTTTATCGCATTTCTCTACACAGACACAGTCGCTATTAACCCCGCCACAAGAGCCTTTAATGGCTTTTCTGCCAAAGATCACCCCAATTGCCATTAAGCCGACTACCGCCAGCATGACCGCAAAGGTCACTAAAAAATAGGTCATTATCTTATCCTCAACATGTCTAAAAAATCACTTCTTAACTGACGTTACGCAGTAACGTGCTTTACCCCCGTTTGCCGCGCCGAGCATCGCAGGGTTTGTCGGGATCAGCCCGAAGGGGCGCGGCAGGGATGCCGCGCGTCGGCAGGTGGGCAGGAGCCCACTCTGCCGACCCCCGACAAAACCGAGAAGCGCAGGATCAAGCGGCAACCGGGCCGCCTTTTCTTTGGATACTTTCTTTTGGCGGAGCAAAAGAAAGTATCTCGCCTTCGGGTGCGAGAACCCGATTAAAAAAAACGTCGCGACAGCGACTCCTCTCTACATTTTTCAATATCGAAAAAATGACTACATAACATCACTGCTTACCTCAATGGCCACGGTCTAAGGTTTTCAGTTCCTTTAAGCGGCCATTTTCAAAACGTAAATACTGCTGCAAACGTCTGCGGCCAAAATCATAAACCCATTCCTCAACCACCACATCCACTTCGGCGTATTGCTGCAAACCTATATTGGTGGCGGTATTCGGGTAAACCGTCGCGCCGTCACCAAAATAATTCGACTCACTGGCATAATGGCTGACGCTACGCCTTTCGAGATGGGTATCAATAGAATCAGGGTCGCCGCACTTATAAACGACATCGTTCTTACTGTTGCCCAATTCGACCAACTCATGGCCGCAACGTAAGGCAAGCACAGACTGGGAAATGAGCAGACAGAAAAATAGTAGCAATAATCTTGATGGTCGCATAGGAAGCTCCAAAACAGTCAGCGCACAGCGGCCTTATCCGATGATAAACAACGCTGCCAATACTGACGATTGTAACCTATACAAAATGAATGGGTACTGAATTTATAAAAAAAATCCCCTTCCGCAAGGACAGACCAAAGCGGAAGAGGATTGTTTTGCCGTAAGCGACTTAGCCGCCGAAATCGTCCAACATAATGTTTTCGGGTTCGACACCGTTATCTAACAGCATTTTGATCACTGAGCTGTTCATGATTGGCGGACCGCACATGTAAAACTCACAATCTTCTGGTGCCGGATGGTTTTTCAGATAATGTTCATAAACCACGTTATGGATAAATCCGGTATAACCGTCCCAATTATCGTCCGGCAGCGGGTCAGATAACGCCACATGCCATTCAAAATTGTCATTTTCACGGGCCAGCATATCGAAATCTTCAACATAGAACATTTCGCGCTTGCTCCGCGCACCGTACCAGAAGGTAATCTTACGTTTGGATTTCAAACGGCGTAACTGGTCGAAAATGTGCGAACGCATCGGCGCCATACCTGCACCACCACCGATGAAGACCATTTCCGCTTCGGTTTCTTTAGCGAA
Source organism: Methylovulum psychrotolerans (assembly GCF_002923755.1). Lineage (GTDB taxonomy): Bacteria > Pseudomonadota > Gammaproteobacteria > Methylococcales > Methylomonadaceae > Methylovulum > Methylovulum psychrotolerans. The sequence goes on along the minus strand of NZ_PGFZ01000007.1, from coordinate 244,244 downwards.
AAATTCACCGTAAGGGCCGGACACGATACATTTATCGCCAGGTTTCAGGCCAAAAATGTACGATGACATAATCCCAGGCGGGACATTTTCAGCGGCGCGTGGCGGCGGCGTGGCAATACGCACGTTCAGCATAATCTCTTTTTCTTCAGGGTATGAAGCCATAGAGTAGGCGCGTAACGCGGGTTCTTTCACGTCGGAGACATAACGCCACAGATTGAATTTATCCCAATCGTCACGGAAACGCTCTTCCACCAAATAATCGCTATATTTAACGACATGCGGCGGACATTCGATTTGGATATAACCGCCCGCACGGTAGTTAATAGCTTCGCCTTCCGGCAAATCCAACACCAACTCTTTAATAAACGTGGCAACGTTATGGTTAGACTTAACCGTACATTCCCATTTTTTCACCCCAAAAACACTGTCTTCCACTTCAATCGACATATTGTTTCTGACCGTGACTTGGCAAGAAAGGCGTTCGCCTTCCGCCGCTTCACGTTTGGTGATGTGCGAGGTTTCAGTCGGCAGAATATCGCCGCCGCCTGAATGGACTTTCACGCGGCATTGTGCGCAAGTACCGCCGCCGCCGCACGCTGATGACACAAACAAACCGTTATCGGCTAACGCGCCTAACAGTTTTGATCCGACCGGCACATGGATTTTCTTCTCGTCATTGATCAGAATTTCCACATCACCGGCAGCCACCAACTTACTTTTGGCACCGATAATGAGAAATACCAATGCAATCACGAAACCCGTGAAAATAATAATGCCTAAAATAATTTCCAACATTACGACACCTTCCTATAGTTGGATTCCAGAGAAAGCCATGAAGCCAAGCGACATCAGACCCGCAGTAATAAAGGTGATACCCAAGCCTTGCAGACCAGCCGGAATGTCACTGTATTTGAGCTTTTCGCGCACACCCGCCATAACGGTAATCGCCAAAGCCCAGCCTAAGCCGCTACCGATACCGTAAGTGACGCTTTCGCCGAAGTTGTAGTCACGCTCAATCATGAACAGACTACCGCCCAAAATGGCGCAGTTTACGGTGATTAACGGCAAGAAGATACCTAAGGCAGAATACAAAGCCGGAAAGAACTTATCTAAGATCATTTCCAAAATTTGTACCAAAGCGGCAATCATACCGATACAGCTTAACAACGCCAAAAAGCTCAAATCCACGCCTTTAATGCCAATCCAAGACAAAGCGTCTTCTTTCAGCAGGGTGTGATAAACCAAGTTATTGGCAGGAACGGTAATGGCTTGCACCACCATAACCGCAACCCCTAAGCCCATCGCCGTGGAAATTTTCTTGGAGACCGCAATAAACGTACACATGCCCAAAAAGAAGGACAAGGCTAGGTTTTCGATAAAAACGGCTTTTACAAATAAACTAATATAGGCTTCCATTAGTGATGCCCTCCTTCACCATGCGCAATCGGCATAATTTTAAATTCGACTTTTTCGGCTTGTTCGGGCTTCCATTGACGGACACTCCAAATAATCAAACCGATGATGAAAAACGCACTAGGCGGCAATAACATCAAGCCATTAGGGTCATACCAGCCGCCGTCTTTGGTCAGGTGGAAAATTTCATTGCCCAATAACTTGCCTGAGCCGAACAATTCCCTGAAAAAAGCGACGATAACCAAAATCAAGCTATAGCCCAAACCGTTACCGATACCGTCCATGAAGCTCTCCAGCGGAGGATTTTTCATGGCATAGCCTTCGGCGCGGCCCATAACGATACAGTTGGTGATGATCAAACCGACAAACACCGACAATTGCTTGCTGACATCGTAAGCGAAGGCTTTCAAGATCTGGTCAACCACAATAACCAGCGACGCGATGATCGTCATTTGCACGATAATACGGATGCTGCTGGGGATGTGGTTTCTGATCGCGCTGATCGCGGCGCTAGAAAACGCCGTGACCAAGGTCAATGCCAACGCCATAATCAATGACGTGGACATTTGCGAGGTGACCGCCAACGCCGAACAAATACCTAAGACCTGTAAGGTGATAGGGTTATTGCTGACCAGCGGCTCTATTAATACTTTTTTTGTTTCGTCATTCAATACAGCGCTCATTAGGCACCTCCTTTGACGGTTCTGACTTTGCTCAAATACGGGGCAAAACCTTCTTTACCCATCCAGTATCTGACTAAGTTAGAAACCCCCGTACTGGTTAAAGTTGCACCGGCAAGGCCGTCCACTTGGTATTGCGAACCCGGCTTGCTGTTGTCCACCACGCCTTTGATCAAGGTCAAAGCCGGTTCGCCGATATCGGCTTCAGTAATCAGGCCTTTATCAAGCGAAGGCTGATCGGTTTCGGCATAGACTTTTTTACCTTTCCACAGCGCCCGCCAGTTAGGGTTAACGACTTCGCCACCCAGCCCCGGAGTTTCTGCTTGGTCATAAAAGTTGATGCTTTGTACGGTCTGACCATCGGCATCTAACGATAAGAAGCCATAGAGCGTAGACCACAAACCATAACCGTTAATCGGTAAGATAATGGATTTGATAGTACCTTTTTCCTTCACCAAAAACACTTTCGCATATTTGGCTTTGATTCTGATATGGGCAATATCTTTGTCTTTTGGAATAGCAACGTTTTGGGCGGGGTCTTTCGCCGCCTTACGTTGGTCATAGTCGGCGGCATTAATGCTGTCAATGTATTCGCCGCTTTCCAAATCAACAATTTTCGCTTCGATCTTTTCGGCAAAAGCGGCGTCAATATCGCTGCCTTGTTCTAAAAGACCCGCCACATCAAGAATATTCTTCTTCATGTCCATTTCTTTGTTCATGACTTGCAGAGGCTTTAAAGCAACCGCCGCCATAGCGACAAACACCGCACAAACCAAGCACAAAGACAAAGCGATAGCGAACGTCTTTTCTAAGCTGTCATTGCCTAAGGCCAAAACCTTATCGCGGTAGACAGTAAATTTTCCATAATAGTGGCACAGCGTTTCTTTATTAAGCATGGCGTTTCATCCTTCTTCTGATATTGGCCTGAATGACGAAGTAGTCAATGGTAGGCGCGAACATGTTAGAGAACAGAATTGCCAACATAATACCTTCTGGGAATGCAGGATTCACGACTCTGATTAAGACGGTCATACCGCCGACTAAAGCGCCGAATATCCAGCGGCCTGTGTCAGTCATCGCGGCACTGACGGGGTCAGTCGCCATATACACCATACCGAAAGCAAAACCGCCGATAGTCAAATGCCAGTACCAAGGCAAGGCAAACATCGGGTTGGTGTCGCTACCGATCATATTAAACAACAATGACGTTGCCACCATGCCTAAAAACACACCCGCCATAATCCGGTACGAAGCCACACGGGTATATAACAGAAACGCCGCACCGATTAAGATAGCGATAGTGGAGGTTTCTCCCAAACAGCCCGGCTCAAAACCGAACAGGGTTTGGAACCAAGTGTAATGGGCGTTATAAACCGCTTCCAAGCCACCGTTTGCCGCCAAGCCCAGTGGGGTTGCCGCCGTATAACCGTCAACAGCCACCCAGACGGAGTCGCCGGAAATGGAAGCCGGATAAGCAAAATACAAAAACGCCCGACCTGTTAAAGCAGGGTTTAAAAAGTTTTTGCCGGTTCCGCCGAACACTTCCTTACCGATAACGATACCGAAAGAAATGCCTAACGCGACCTGCCATAACGGCATGTCAGGCGGCATAATTAAGGTGTACAACATGGATGACACCAAGAAGCCTTCATTGACTTCATGGCCGCGCACCGTGGCGAACAACACTTCCCAAACCCCGCCCACCGCTAAGGTGACGAAATAAATAGGGAAAAAGTACAACGCGCCATGGGCGATGCAAGACAGTGGGTTAGACGGGTTATAGCCGAAAATCATCATCGGCAAACTGCGCCAATTGCCGATTTTTTCCAAACCCATTGCTTCCATTGCCAAATTGGCCTGATAGCCCGTGTTATACACAGCCATCAAAACGCAAAACAAGGTAGCAATCACCACAAACGTCATTGTCCGTTTCAGGTCGTTACCGTCACGAACATGGGTAGTGCCGCGTGTTACAGAAGCGGGCGTATAGATAAAGGTATCGACCATCTCATAGAGACCGTAATACTTTTCTAACTTACCGCCTTTTGTAAAATGCGGCTCTATGCTATCTAAAAAATCTCTAGCCGACATTATCCTTCCTTCTCAATTTTAGTTAAATTCGCTCTCAGCACAGGCGCGAAATCATGTTTGCCCGGATCGACGAAGGTAAATAAAGCCATATCTTCTTCGATAACTTCCAAACAACCCAATAATTGCGCTTGGTCCGAATCGCCCACCAGCAACGATTTCAACAACGGGGTAGGCAAAATATCCATAGGCATGACCGTTTCATAAATCCCCACAGGAACGACCGCACGGTTACTGCCGTTTTTGTCGGTTGTTAAAGGGAATTTACGGTTATCTTTACGGTCAACGCTGGAGGTGTAAACGTTAAGGGCAGAATACTTATCCTTACCCGGGACAATCCAGCCAAACAATTCACGCGCCCGGCCTTCTTGCAAGACCGACACTTGGTTGCTGTAGAAACCCAGATAAGCCGCCCAACCGCTGGCTTCATGACCGTACAAGACCGAACCGGCAATAACGCGGCTTTCAACACCGTCAGCCAATTCGCCAGCGACCAGATCATCGGCATTAGCGCCGACACGGGTGCGCAGCAAACGCGGATTTTTTGCGGTAGGCCCCGCTAAGGACACCACGCGCTCAACATTTAAGCGGCCTGTCGTGAACAACGCCCCAATCGCCATAACGGCTTGGTAATCCAAATGCCAGACAAACTTGTCGATATTGACCGGATCGAGCAAATGGATATGGGTGCTGGGCAAACCGGCCGGATGCGGGCCGGAAAAATCGGCAGTCAGCACCGCCGCATTGCCGGTAGGAATATCGCTGCCCGTGGCTTTACAGACGTACGTCTTGCCCTCGGTCAATTTGGCGATAACCGTCAAACCGTTGATGAAATCAGCGGCGCGTTCTTTAATGATGACCGCCGGATCCGCCGCTAAAGGGCTGGTATCGATGGCCGTCACAAAAACGGAACTGGGCTGGCTATCAACGGCAGGCGTTTTGCCATAAGGGCGGGTACGGAAAGCCGTCCATAAACCTGAGGCAAGCAAACTTTCTTTGATTTGCCCAACGCTTAAGGCGTTCAGTTCTGCTTCGTGATATTTGGCGAAAGTGATTTCGTCATCACCCTGTAACTCAATAACGACCGATTGTAAGACCCGTTTCTCACCACGGTTAATAGCCTTAACAATACCGGCGCCTGGAGACGTAAAATTGACCCCAGGATTTTTTTTGTCACTGAACAGGATCTGGCCTAATTGCACCTTATCCCCTTCACTGACTAACATGGTAGGTTTCATGCCTACATAATCCATACCCAGAACAGCGACCGATTTAATGGCGTTGCCATTATCAATCACTTGCTTAGGCTCCCCTGTAATCGGTATATCTAAACCTTTTTTAATAGTAAATTGCATAGTTGAAGCCTACTCTCCCAACAAGTTGCGGCGAAACCATCCCGTTATTTTAAAAACTGCAAAAATAAAGGGGCGCATTAAGATGTGTAACACTTTCATTACATCATAAAAACAGGGTTTTCTCAACTCCACAAAAGCGGTACACAGTCCTTATGCCGTCGGTAAGACACTCTTTTTACTGTAAAAAAGCATTATTAATTCAGTGCATTATGGTCATAATAAACCCCAGCCACATTGAAAGCTGTAGTAAGGTTTAACCGACTATTTCACTAGGAAGAACCCACAGGACACGGAGCAGCCGCCTGAAAAACGCTGCGAGCTCCGTGGCGAAAGCTGTTTAAACTGTGGATTTGAAGGCAGGGGGCGATTGCCCTAAAAAATTCAGATACAGGCTTTTAACCGGGCGGCCAAGCCATTTGCCGGCCACCCAAAACATGCAGGTGCAGATGATAGACTTCCTGCCCACCGTGCTTATTGCAGTTGATATTGACGCGGTAGCCGTTGTCGGCCAAACCTTCCTGCTTGGCGACCGCCGCCGCCGCTTGCAAAAGCTGCCCGGCTAGTTCTGGGTTAGCCAATTCGTTTAAGGTCGGCACATGCTGCTTAGGGATAACCAGCACATGCACAGGCGCACGCGGGTTAATATCCCGGAACGCCAAGACATTATCATCTTCAAACACGACATCCGGCTTGATGACACCAGCAACCATTTTACAAAACAGACAATCCGACATGATAGATACCTTCTCTAGTTAAAAAACCTTCCGGTCATTAAACGCATGGGACAGCGTGCCGCTGTCGGTAAACTCCAATTCGCCGCCCATCGGTACACCATGGGCGATACGGGTAGCCTTGACTTGGTGCTTACGCGCCAGTTCGCCAATAAAAAACGCCGTGGCTTCACCCTCGACAGTGGAATTGGTCGCTAAGATCAATTCCTTGACCTGCCCCGCCGCCAATTGTTGGCGCAACAAATCCAGCCCCAATTCATCAGGGCCGATACCGTCTAGCGGCGACAGCCGCCCATGCAGGACAAAATACCCGCCTTTGAACACGGCAGTCTGCTCCACCACCCAAACATCGGCGGGATTTTCGACAATGCAGACCAAGCCCCTATCACGCGCAGGGTCGGCGCAAATCACACAGAGCGCGTCTTCGGTCAGCGTCCGGCATTGCGGGCAGTGGTTAATGTTATCGATAGCCAACAACAGCAATTCGGCCAGCCGCCTGGCTCCCTGACGGTCACGCTGCAACAGGTAAAACACCATACGCTGCGCGGTTTTTGCCCCGACCCCAGGCAAACAGCAAAAGCTTTGTATCAACTGCCCTAACAGGCCTTTTTTGGACATATTAAGCGATGCTTAAAACGGCATTTGAAAACCGGGTGGCAACGGCATACCCGCCGTTAACGCGGACATTTTTTCTTTTTTCATTTTTGCCACTTTATTCACCGCGTCATTAATCGCCGCCGCCACCAAATCTTCCAACATATCCCTATCATCACCGACTAAAGACGGGTCAATCGTCACTTTTAAAGCTTCACGCTTGCCGTTCATGATAATGGCGACCAAGCCGCCGCCGGATTCGCCCTGCACCTGCATGGCAGCAATTTCTTCCTGCGCTTTTTTAAAATCTTCCTGCATTTTTTGCGCTTGCTGCATGAGATTTCCTAAAGGGTTCTTCATTTTTTCTCCTTGTATAATGGCTACACAGGCTCAATGGAGCCGGACAGAATCCTGGCATCCATCTGATCTTTTAAAGCCTGCACGTTAGAATCGGCATTAATCGCCCCGACTGCCGCTTGCTGGCGGTCTTCCCGCTCCTTAAGCAACTGCATAGCGGGCGTGGCGACGGTCATTTTTTCGGCATTGAAGACCAACTTGACGGGCTTCCCGCAATAGGCATGTAAGGCCTTTTGCAGTTTTTCTTCGGCGACCGCCCCGCGCAACTGCACATGCCCCGGATCCAGCCTTAATACACAGCTCGTGTCATCCAGACGCTCCAGCACACAATTATTCGCCAGCTCACGGGTCATACCGCCCAAACGCATCGCGGCAATCATATCCACCCATTGATCGCCGGACGGGCTTGTCATTACCGCTTCAGCGACCGGACTCGCCACGGTTATGGCAGACGTTGGCATAGCAGGCTGGGACGGCGGTGCGGACAGTGAAGGCGCAACGGCAACAGGCGGCGGCACAGGTGGCACGGCGGCAGGCCGGGCAACAGGTTTGGCGGTAGCGGTAGCCAAAGCTACGGGCTTAAAAGCCAACATCCGCAATATGACCATTTCAAAACCGCTGCGCGGATCAGGCGCCAATTCCAAATCCCGCTGCCCTAACAGGCCGATCTGGTAGTACAACTGCACATCTTCCGGTGCCAGCTTGGCCGCCAAATCGGCGAGCATCTCGGCATCAAAATCTTGGCTAAGCAGCCCCGGCACATACTGAGCCAAAGCCACCCGATGCAAGACTTGCAGCACTTGCGCCAGCACATCGCTAAAGTCGCTGGTCAAATCGGCCATTTCATGAATGGTTTGGAAAATGGCGGCTACATCTTGGCTGGCCAACGCCTGTAAAATATCCGCGACCGGCTGTTGCGCCACCGTCCCCAGCATCGCCTGCACCTCCGTCAGCATCACCGTACCCGCGCCATAGACAATCGCTTGGTCGAGCAAACTCAGGCCGTCGCGCATACTGCCATCGGCGGCACGGGCAAGCAATTTTAAGGCGGGGGTTTCACAGGCAATGGCTTCCTGCGCCAAAATGAAACGCATTTGCGCAAGGATTTGCTCCGGCAATAAGCGTTTAAGGTTAAATTGCAGACAACGGGACAGGACGGTGACAGGGATTTTTTGCGGGTCGGTGGTCGCCAGCAGAAACTTGACATGCGGCGGCGGCTCTTCCAAGGTCTTTAATAAGGCATTAAAGCTATGCCCCGATAACATGTGCACCTCGTCAATCAAATAGACCTTATAGCGGCCTTGATTGGGGGCATACTGGGCATTATCAAGTAAATCGCGGGTATCTTCAACTTTGGTGCGGGACGCGGCATCGACTTCGATCAGGTCTAAAAAACGGCCTTCATCGACGGCAACGCAAATGGGGCAAACGCCGCAGGGATTAAAGTTTTGGAGATTTTCGCAATTGATGGCTTTAGCCAAGATCCGTGCCAGTGTGGTCTTGCCGACACCGCGGGTTCCGGTAAATAAATAGGCGTGATGTAAGCGATTGTGGGCGAGTGCGTTAGTTAACGACTTGACGACATGCTCTTGTCCGACAACTTCTGTGAAATTAGCGGGACGCCATTTTCTGGCGAGAACCTGGTAATTCATTGCAGGCTCGAAATTGATTAGGCTGGATTGGGCGGAAGTCGTACCAGCCACATCCCGGCACACGAATCTGCTGTTACCGTTGCTCCCTTCCGGACCTGGCGGGGTTCACAGCGTATCGTTGCGGGAGGACCGGCACGACAACCATAATGCTTGAGCCTTATCGGCTTAAGGCTGGCTATTATGCGTCAGCTTTAACCGAAACACAAGCACTATCGGCAAATTTCTGCGCAGCCTAAGGCTAGCCGCTTCCATAAACCTTCCTGCAAGCCGGCAAAACCCTTATCTAAACAAGATGATTCCATATACCCGACCCTCAAAAAACCCACCCAGACAAACTGACGGAAAAACGCCAAGGCGGCACTGGCCGCCCAAGCAATTACGCCGCATTACCAACAGCCCTTACGGCTTACCCGTGTAACTGGTGTATCATAGGGGGATAAAGGCGTAACGGCGGCACACCCAACCCATTGCCCATGAACGCCCTTCCCGCACTTACCTTTCTTTAGCCAACGTTACGTTATGACTAAAAAACACCTTGCTTTATTTGTCTTATTTGCCTTATTGATAACCGCCATTGTGCTGTTGGTGCCGCAAACCCAACAAACCGCCGGGGTTATTCCGCCCGCAACGGTTTACAACCGTTCGGAAGAGACCAGCAGTGTCGAAAAGCCCTGCTCCAACGAGCATCCCGAATGGCGCGAGGCCCAAACCATTGAAGGCGTAGAGATAGCCCCCGCCCCCGCCTGCGAACCCGATAACCCCTACGAAGTCGCCGCCTCCGTCAAAGGCACCAACAATATCTCCATGGGGACGTTAATGCAGACCGATCTGGCGCAAGATGCGCTGATTATGGGCGAAGATACCGACCAAGACGGCGACCCCGACATTATCCATATCAAACTGGAAGTGGTGGAGTTGAACGGCGCTAGCCCAGACGGCGAATTTTTAATTGACACCTATCCTATCGCCCCCGGCATCCAACCCGGCTTATGGGTGTACGCGCCCAAATCACGCGGCATGGCGGTGAAAAACTTCCAGTCCCAAGTCGCCAACCGCCTGCTGCGAGCCCCCTCGCCGACCATCCGTGTCGAGCAAGGCGATAAAGTCTACATCACCTTAGAAAACACCCATTACCTGCCGCACACCATCCACCTGCATGGCGTTGACCATGCGTGGCATAACGCAGCGGGCGAAGACAACGACGGCGTTGAAGAGCATCCGGTTTTCCCCGGCAAAAGCCACACCTACGAAATCCAACCCCGCCACGCAGGTACGATGCTCTACCATTGCCATGTCCAAACCGCCCAACACTTTATGATGGGTCTGAACGGCATGTTTGTTGTCGAAGAAAACCGCCCCAATAACTGGGTACAAACCTTTAACGTTGGCGCCGGGCAAGTCCGCCACCCGTCCGTGGCCGTCAAAGCCGATTACAGCCAAGAATATGACCTGCTTTACCAGTCCATCGACAAAAAACTCGCGCAAATCATCCAAAATGCCAGCGACCCGCGCCTGATCGCCCAGCGCATGAGCCGCGACTACAATATGACCGAGTCATTTGAGAACTACTTCATGCTCAACGGGCATTCCTTTCCCTACACCCTGCGTGACAGCATCATTAATGTCGGCGATAACGAAGCCATTAAACTGCGCATTGCCAACACCCAACGCACCGCCGTCGCCATCCATTTCCACGGCCATAAAGCCACCATTACCGCCTACGACGGGGTCGACCAACCCGAAGGCCTGCGCCTGACCCGCGACGTGTTCGACATTGCCCCCGCGCAACGCATCGACCTGAAATTGCTGACCCAAAATAACGGCGTGAACAGCTACGGCCCCGGCTTATGGATGTTTCATGACCACGTCCCGACTGGCACGACCAGCGACGGCATGGAACCGGGCGGCAATATGGCGCTGCTGGCTTATAAGCAATTGGTCGACGAACAAGGGATGCCGAAAATGCACGACGAAATGCTCGGCGAAGTGTTCAGCAAAGATTACTACGCCAAAAAACAAGCCCCTTGGAACCAAGGCGACTTTAAACACCTGCTCGGTGATGCCGGACTGATCGCCCCGCCCTACTGGCAAATCATCGCCTTTGGCTTAGCCGCCGGCCTGTTGGTCGGCCTGGTGCTGGTGTTTGCCATCAAACGCAAATAAGCCTGGAACACACCCACAATGACTGACTTAACGCCCCCCAAAACGATGAAAACCGCCCTTATCTTAAGCCTGTTGCTGTTAGCCACCCATCCGGCCCCTGCCGCCATGCACCACCATGCCGGCATGGTGATGGACGAAAAAGGCATGATCATGAACGACAACCCCGACACCTTGCCGCGTGACTGCCAAAAGCTATCGGAAACCGTCGACATCACCATCCATGCCGGACAACAACACGCCACCCGCTTCAACGGCAAAATGTTCGCTTTCGACCAACAGGAATGGCATGTCAAGCCTTGTGCGAAAATCAACATCACCTTCATTAATGACGACCAAATCCGCCACCAACTGATGATCCACGGCCTGCCCGGCTACTTATACCCCGAAGGCATGTTCCACCTGGAACTCAACGGCGCGGGCGAGTTGAAAGCCTCGCTGATTATGCCCAGCCAGAAAAAAACCTATCTGGTGCATTGCGAACTGCCACAACATGCGGAAAAAGGCATGAAAGCACAACTGAAAGTGGACGGCGGCGACGGCGACTTGCCCAGCATCCCCGGCATCAGCGCCGCCGTTAAAGCCGACAGCTACCCCGTGGACTGGACGCGCACCAATGTCGGTATCCTGCTACTGTGCGCCTTAGCGGGCATCGCCGTGCCGTTTTTTATCCTAAAGCTAAAATAACCCAAACCCGCACCCACAAAAAAGCCCGCCACCCCGTTCGCAAGCGGCGGGTTGGCGGGCTTTTTTTGTTCGTGTCTGTCATGGGGCGGTTTCCGGCGGAACAGCTTCCCGCCAGAATACACGGCGGGTTTATTTGCCGTATTTTTTGCGGAACTTATCGACGCGGCCTGCGGTATCAACCACACGCTGTTTACCTGTATAAAAAGGATGGCATGATGAGCAAACCTCAATTTGCAGGTCTTTTGCTATTACCGAGCCAGTGACAAAAGAATTACCACAACCGCAAGTTACGGTAATTTGTTTATAGTTTGGATGAATATCTGGTTTCATATCACTTTCACATTACCCGCAAACGGGCTACATACTTATTAAAGAACCATCTATAATACGGTTTTATGGCAGAAACCGCAACCTACAAATAACATTATGCGCATCATCACCTTAAATACTAACGGCATCCGCTCAGCCGAACGCAAAGGCTTCTTTGCTTGGATGCAGCAACAAGACGCTGATGTGGTCTGTATCCAAGAAACTAAAGCCCAATTGCACCAACTCCCCGCCGACCCTTTCCACCCGGCAAACTATCACTGCTTCTACCACGATGCCGAAAAAAAAGGCTACAGCGGCGTTGCCCTGTACTGCAAAAAAGCCCCCGACAAGGTCATCAGCGGCATCGGTTGGGCGGATTTTGACCGCGAAGGCCGTTTTATCGAAGCCCAATTCGGCAAGCTCAGCGTCATCTCCCTGTATTTGCCCTCAGGTTCCTCCAGCGAAGAGCGCCAAGCGGTCAAATTTAACGTTATGGAACGCTTCGCCCCTTACCTGCAAGCCCGCATCCAGGAAGGCCGCGACCTCATCATCTGCGGCGACTGGAACATCGCCCATAAAGAAATTGACCTGAAAAACTGGCGCGGCAATGTCAAAAACTCCGGCTTCCTGCCCAAAGAACGTGCCTGGCTCAGCCAGCTCTTCGCCGACGGGCAATGGTGGGACGCGTTCCGCTTGGTCAACCCCGAAGCGGAACAATATACTTGGTGGTCTAACCGCGGCCAAGCCTGGGCAAAGAATGTCGGTTGGCGCATTGACTACCAAATCGTCAGCGGCTCCTTAAAAGACAAGGTGCAAGCCGCCAGCATCTACAAAGACCAACGCTTTTCCGACCACGCGCCGTTGCTTATGGATTATGATTATCCCTAAGCCATTTAAGGCCGTTTCCGGCACGATAAAACCCTACCGCCTAAGTTTTCTGTATAATCAGCCTTTTTAACCCTTGTTACTTTGTATGCAGATTCCTTTCAAGAGTATTGGCATTATCGGCAAGCCCAGCGACCCGCGCATTGGCGCGACGCTGACCTTGCTTTATGACTATCTGAAGGCCGCCCACTACACGGTGATGATTGCCCAGGATAGTGCAGGCTTTATCAACGATAGCGATGTACAGTCCTGTCCGATTGAGACCATCGGCCTGTATTGCGACTTGGTGATTGCGGTTGGCGGTGACGGCACTTTTTTGGCGGCGGCGCGGGCGGTGGTGGCGTACAACATCCCGATTATCGGCATCAATCTGGGGCGGCTGGGCTTTTTGGTGGACATTTCCCCCAACGAATTGCCGGGTCGCCTGCAAGACATCCTGCAAGGCCATTACACCGAAGAAAAACGCTATCTATTGCGCACCAAAATTATCCGCGACGGGCACATCATCCATGAAGAAACCGCCGTCAATGAAGTGGTCATACATCGCTGGGTCACGCCCAGCATGATTGAAATCATCACCAAAATTGACGGTGTGTTTCTAAACTCACAGCGTTCTGACGGCCTGATCATTTCCACGCCGACCGGCTCCACCGCCTACTCCCTGTCGGCGGGCGGACCGATTTTGTCGCCGTCACTCAACGCACTGGTACTGGTGCCGTTAAACCCGCATACCTTATCCAACCGCCCTATCGTCATTGCCGCCAGTTCGGAGATTGAAATCAGCTTTTGCCAAACCAAGCAAATCAATGCCTTAGTGACCTGCGACCACATTGAGATACCTAAAGTTTTCATCAGTGACAAGATTTTAATAAAACAGGAACCTAAACCGATTAGAATCTTACACCCAGAAGGTCACGACTACTTCTACATCCTCAGAAACAAATTAAACTGGAGCAGTGGCTACCACACATCCCCGCCATGTTAGTAAACCTTACCATTATCGACCTCGCGGTCGTCAAAATGCTCGACCTGGATCTGGATAAAGGCATGTCGGTACTGACAGGCGAAACCGGCGCGGGCAAATCTATTTTATTGACCGCCTTAGGCTTGGCTTTAGGGGACAGGGCCGATGCCGGCTACGTCCGCCCCGATTGCAAACGCGCCGAAATCAACCTGGAATTTGATTTAAGCGACGCGCCGCTGGCCCAGCAATGGTTACAAGAGCAGGATCTAGATAACGGCCTGCAATGCTTGGTCAGGCGCGTCATTAACCATGACGGGCGCTCTAAAGCCTATATCAACAACCGCCCGGCCACCTTACAGGCCTTGCAGGAACTCAGCGAAAAGCTCGTGGAAATCCACGGCCAGCACGCCCACCTGACCTTGCTCAACAGCGACGAACAGCGCCGCCTGTTAGATGTGTACGCGAAAAACCAACCGCTCTTGGATGAGCTGAACACCTGCTTTAAGCAGTGGCAACAGGCCAACAAAGAACTGCTGGCCTTACAAAAAGCCGCCGCCGACCAAACCGAGCGCGAAGCCTTGCTGGTTTACCAAATCGCCGAGTTGCAAGAGCTGGACATGGCTAACTTCAGTTACGCCGCCATCAACGAAGAGCATGAAAAACTCGCCAACCTGGGGGAAATCCTCAGCACCGGGCAAAGCGTGGTCGATAGCCTGTACGAAAACGACCAACTGGCAGTCATTGCCCTGCTTGGGCATAGCCTGTCGGAACTGGGCCATATCGCCCGCTACGCCCCCGAATTAACCGAAATCAGCAACCTATTAGCGGAAGCGAAAATCCAGACCGAAGAAGCCGCCCTACAATTGCGGCGGTTTTTAGAGGCGCAAGAAGCCGACCCGCTACGCCTGAACGCCATAGAAAGCCAGCTCGGCGTCATCCACCAGCTCAGCCGCAAACACCATATCCCCGCCGATGAACTGCCCGCCCAACTCACCAAACTGGAGCAAGAACTGGACAGGCTGACCCATAGCAGCGAACGCATCGAAGCGCTGACCCTGCAAACCGGGCAACTGTCCGCCCGCTACCAAGCGTTGGCCGCGCAATTGTCCGAACGCCGCCAACAAGGCGGCAGCCAACTGCAAACGCACATTTCCGCCGTTATCAAAGAACTCGGTATGCCCCAAGGCGAGTTTTTGGTCGCCGTCAATCCACAGGCTAACAGCACACCCAAACTCAACGGCAACGACAAAATCGAGTTTCTGGTCGCCTCCAATCCCGGCCTGCCGCCCAAAGCCCTCAGCAAAGTCGCTTCCGGCGGCGAATTGTCGCGTATCAGCCTGGCCATCCAAGTGACTACGGCTAATGATAAAACTACGCCGACTATGATTTTTGACGAAGTCGACG
This sequence comes from Methylovulum psychrotolerans, assembly GCF_002923755.1. GTDB lineage: Bacteria > Pseudomonadota > Gammaproteobacteria > Methylococcales > Methylomonadaceae > Methylovulum > Methylovulum psychrotolerans. The sequence continues at coordinate 228,965 of NZ_PGFZ01000007.1, read as the reverse complement.
CCGGCATCGGCGGCGGTATCGCCGAAATCGTCGGCCAAAAACTGCGCCGCCTCAGCCATAACCGCCAAGTGCTGTGCGTCACCCACTTGCCGCAAGTCGCCTCCCAAGCACACTTCCACCTATTCGTCGCCAAAACCAACCAGACTGATATTACCGCGTCCACCGTCAGACTATTAGACAATAGCGAACGCGTCCACGAAGTCGCCAGAATGCTCGGCGGAGTTAACATCACCGCCAACACCCTCGCCCATGCCGAAGAAATGCTCCAACAAGCGGCAGTAACGGGCTGAGTTTAGCCAAAATTCCTAGCAAACGCCCCAAAACGGGCCTCACCCACCTAACTTATAAGGATCATCAATGAAACGCTTTCCTGCCGAATGGGAAAAACAATCCGCCGTCTTAATCGCCTGGCCTCATGAAACCGGCGATTTCAGCAACCGCTTAGCGACCGTCGAACATTCCTATTCCTTTATCGCCAACACCATCAGCCGTTACCAAACCCTGATCATTGTGTGCCGGGATAGCGTCCACCAACAGCACATCGAAAGCTTGCTGGCCGACACCCATAACATCCGCTTCCACCACGCCCGCACCAACGACATTTGGGTGCGCGACAGCGCTTTTTTAACCGCCGAACACGACGGCCAAGCCACTTTGCTCAACTTCACCTTTAACGGCTGGGGCGAAAAATACCCGCACGATGCCGACAATGCCCTCAACCACACCCTATTAAACCACCCGCTGTTTCAAGCCGCCCCCCATCAGGACGTTAGCTTCGTATTAGAAGGCGGCAGTGTCGAGAGCGACGGTTGCGGCACGATCATGACCACCCGCCAATGCCTGTTAAACCCCAACCGTAACCCCAGCCTCAGCCAACAAGACATAGAACGGCAATTGCAAGCGCAATTCGGTGCGGAACGGATTTTATGGGTAGACCAGCCCAACCTGTCCGGCGACGATACCGACGCGCATATCGACACCCTGGCACGCTTTTGCACCGCCGACACCATCGCCTACACCAGCTGCGACGATGCCGCCGACCCGCATTATGCCAGCCTGAAAAATATGGAAGGGCAACTGCAAGCCTTCCGCACAGCAACCGGACAGCCTTACCAGCTCATCCCGCTGCCGATGCCGCAAGCGATTTATGACGAAGAAGGCCAACAACTGCCCGCCAACTACGCCAACTTCCTCATCATCAACGGCGCGGTCATGGTACCCGTCTACGACGACCCCAACGATGCCGTCGCCCTACAACGCTTAAGTGCCTGCTTCCCCGACCACACCATCATCGCCACCCCATGCCGCCCCTTGGTGCATCAATACGGCAGCCTGCACTGCATGACCATGCAGTTCCCTGAACAGGCCTTGGCGATTGCTTAAACCAACCGCCACGTTTAAAGGGATAGCGCTTTCGCACCAGAAAAGCACTATCCCTGCCCTAACCGCTAAAAACACCTCAGCCGAGACCCTAAAACGCTGGCTCAGGGCTTGGATTTGCCGGACATTCAGTTGCCGCTTACCGCGCAAAATTTCCGACACCACGCCTTGGCTACCCATTTCCGGCAAATCACTTTGCTTTAACTGATGCTCCGCCATCAAATAAGCCAAAACGTCTTGTGGCGGTGCGGCAGGAATCGGATAATGGGCCTGCTCGTAATTGGCGACCGCCATCCCCACTATATCCAATAAAGTTGCCAAGGGATGGTCTTCATTTTCGCCAACTTCGTCGATTAACTCATTAAGCAAGGCAATACGCTCTTGGTATTGCGTTTCCGTGTAAGGCACCGAAACTAACGGCGCAAGAGGTTGCCAGCTTGTCATCATGGCTTGTAAATTGCTATTCATAACAGACACCTTATAGTGTTATAGTTTCCATTTGCCTTTGTCGTACTCGGCATGAGTCAGTATATGCCTGACAAATAATGTTTTCCGGTTGTAGTAGATGGCGGCGATTAAACGGACATTGTTGCCGTGGATATTAAAAACAGTCAAACTGTCACCGTTTTTATTTTTAACCGCATCCGCACTCGGAAAAATGGCTTTTGATTCGTTGAAATTGGCGAATTCATTTTTACTGACTAAGTGATACCAAGTATTAAGGGGCTTTTCAGCATCGGGATGCATTGCACTGAAAATTTTGATTGGAGTGCGGGATAATGATATGCATGATTCTGAATATCCTTATAAAAAATCAGTTGAATTACATTTGACAGGATTAAATTATTTTGAAACGAGATTACCATACACCTTTTTTTAAAATATTGTTGTTTCAAGCGCATCAAGCCTTTCATCATTAAACCACTCATGGTAAAAATGACCATTAGAATTTGGTCAAACGCAAAATAAGGACGATACGATATTAAAAAATGAACACCAACATAAATAACAAAACAGTCAGCACAAAAGTTTATTTAAACGTTCCTTATTCAAGGAAAGATGAAGCAAAAAATATGGGAGCAAAATGGGATCCTGACTTCAAGTCTTGGTATATGCTTGAAAACAATAGAAATTTTGATAAATTAACACTATTATTTCCAGATATTATATTAATTGGTGAAGACAGAACTTTTGGTGGTAACCAGTTATTTGTTGATTTAATCCCTAAGTCTTGTTGGTTTACCAATGTGAGATATTGTATTGCCGAAGATGATTGGAATAGGCTTAGAAAAATAATTTATCAACGTGCCAATAATGTATGTGAATGCTGTGGTGAATTGAATGGAAAATGGTTAGAAGCTCACGAAAGGTGGAGCTATGACGACAAAAACAAAATTCAAAAATTAGAAAGACTTATTGCATTGTGTAAAGACTGTCATACATCGACCCACTTAGGATACGCCCAAATCAAAGGCTTGGGGGAGTACGCAGTGCAACATTTACAGAAAGTAACAGGTTTCAACAACAAACAACTTCAAGAGCATATAGATAGAGCGTTCGAGACTTGGAGAGAACGCTCCGTTAATGAATATACACTGGACTTACGTTTAATAACAAACTCAGGTATCAAACTTAACTTCCCCATTAGAAACGCATAATTTATTTTAGTACCTTTTAAATACAATTGAGGCTCCCCCCATGCTAGAAACCTACCGTAAACATGTCGCCGAACGCGCCGCCGAAGGTGTTGTCCCCAAACCGCTGGATGCCGCGCAAACCGCCGCCCTGTGCGAACTCATCAAACAACCGCCCGCTGGCGAAGAAGCCTTTATCCTCGATTTGCTGGCCAACCGTATCCCCGCCGGGGTTGACGAAGCGGCGTTTGTCAAAGCGGCCTTTTTGACCGCCATCGCCAAAAGCGAAGCCACATCACCGATCTTAACCCCCGAAGATGCCACCGAACTGCTCGGCACCATGCTCGGCGGTTATAACATTGCCCCGTTAATCGACCTATTAGACGTGGCCGCGCTGGCGCCCATCGCCGCTAAAGCCCTGACGCACACCCTCTTAGTGTTTGACGCTTTCCATGACGTGCAAAGCAAAGCCGATGCGGGCAATGCTTACGCCAAACAAGTCCTGCAAGCCTGGGCGGATGCCGAATGGTTCACCAGCAAACCCGCCGTACCCGAAAAGCTCACCGTCACCGTTTTTAAAGTCACAGGCGAAACCAACACCGACGACCTGTCACCCGCCCCCGACGCATGGTCACGTCCCGACATCCCGCTCCACGCCAAAGCCATGCTGAAAATGCCGCGCGAAGGCATCACCAACGCCGAGCAACAGATTACCGAACTGAAACAAAAAGGCTTCCCGGTCGCTTACGTCGGCGACGTGGTCGGCACAGGTTCCTCGCGCAAATCCGCGACTAACTCCGTGTTATGGTATATGGGCAACGACATTCCTTTTATCCCTAACAAACGCGACGGTGGGGTTTGTATCGGCGGCAAAATCGCCCCCATTTTCTTCAACACCATGGAAGATTCCGGCGCGTTGCCGTTCGAGTGCGACGTGAGCCGCTTACTAATGGGCGATGTCATCGACATATTCCCTTACCAAGGTATCGTCAAACGCCATGACAGCGACGAAGTGGTGTGCCACTTCAGCCTAAAAACCGATGTCCTGATGGACGAAGTCCGCGCCGGGGGGCGTATTCCGCTGATTATTGGCCGCGGCCTCACCGATAGGGCGCGTAAAGCCTTAGGCTTGCCCGCCTCCGAAGTCTTTATCCGCCCCAGCGACGAAGCCGACAGCGGCAAAGGCTACACCTTAGCGCAAAAAATCGTCGGCAAAGCCTGCGGCGTGGCGGGTGTGCGTCCTAACACCTATTGCGAACCGCACATGACCACGGTCGGCTCCCAAGACACCACCGGCCCCATGACCCGTGACGAGCTGAAAGACTTGGCTTGCTTAGGCTTCTCCGCCGACTTGGTGCTGCAATCGTTCTGCCATACCGCCGCCTACCCCAAACCCGTAGACGTGACCATGCAGCACACCCTGCCCGACTTCATCATGAACCGGGGCGGCGTGTCCTTACGTCCGGGCGACGGCATTATCCATTCCTGGCTAAACCGCACCCTATTGCCTGACAGCGTCGGCACTGGCGGCGACTCGCACACCCGCTTCCCTATCGGCATCTCCTTCCCGGCCGGTTCCGGCCTGGTCGCCTTCGCCGCCGCCACAGGCGTTATGCCGCTGGACATGCCCGAATCGGTCTTAGTGCGCTTCACTGGTACCATGCAGCCCGGCATCACCTTACGCGACTTGGTCAACGCCATCCCCTACGCCGCCTTACAAAAAGGCTTGTTGACCGTCGCCAAACAAGGCAAGAAAAACGTCTTCTCAGGCCGTATCTTAGAAATTGAAGGCTTGCCGGACTTAAAAGTCGAACAAGCGTTTGAATTGTCCGACGCATCCGCCGAACGCTCGGCGGGCGGCTGCACCATCAAGCTTAACGAAGCCCCAATCCGCGAATACCTCAACTCCAACATCACCCTGTTAAAATGGATGATTGCCCAAGGTTACGGCGATGTCCGTACCATTGAGCGGCGCATCAAAGACATGGAAGCATGGTTGGCGACCCCCGTATTACTGGAAGCCGATGCCGATGCCGAATACTTTGAGATCATCGACATTAACATGGACGACATCAAAGAACCGCTGTTGGCCTGCCCGAACGACCCCGACGACATCAAACCGTTGTCAGAAGTCGCCGGCACCAAAATAGACGAAGTGTTCTTAGGCTCGTGCATGACCAATATCGGCCATTTCCGCGCCGCCGGAAAATTGCTGGAACAACATAAGAGTTCTTTACCGACCCGCTTATGGGTTGCCCCACCGACCAAAATGGACCAAAACCAATTGGTCGAAGAAGGCTACTACGGCACGTTCGGCAAAGTCGGCGCCCGCACCGAAATGCCCGGCTGCTCGCTGTGCATGGGCAACCAAGCGCGGGTAGCGGAAAACGCCACCGTTGTCTCCACCTCCACCCGCAACTTCCCGAACCGCTTAGGCAACGGGGCGAACGTGTTCCTGTCATCCGCCGAACTGGCCGCCGTTTGCTCCATCTTGGGCAAAATCCCGACCGTTGAAGAATACATGCACTACGCCGCTCAGATTAACGCCACCGCCGATGACACCTATCGGTACTTAAACTTTAACTTGATGGAAAAATATCAAGAAGCCGCACTGAGTTAGGCCTAAGCCCCTAAAGCGAAAAAAGCCGCCCGGCGCAATGCCGGGCGGCTTTTTTTATGCCCCATTTGAAACCACTTAGGCGCAGCAATCAAAGCGATACTTAACCGTATTTTCCCGGCATGTTATGCTATGGCTTTCGGCATCTTCCACCCCCAAAGGACACCGACATGGGACAGGCACTCAAAGACACCCAATACTACTGCTACGGCGATTATCTGACCTGGCCGGATGATAGCCGCTATGAACTGATCGACGGCCAAGCTTACGCCATGTCGCCCGCACCCGACTTGGCGCACCAAGATATAGCGGGGGAAATTTACCTGCAAGCACGGTTAGCTTTAAAGAACAAACCCTGCCGCGCCTTCATCGCCCCCGTTGATGTCCGCCTGCCCAAACATAACGAAGCCGACCAGCAAATTGACACCGTCGTCCAGCCCGATGTCTTAGTCGTTTGCGACAGCAGCAAACTGGACAGACGCGGGGTACGCGGCGCACCCGATTGGATAGTCGAAGTGCTCTCACCCGGCACCGCCAGCCATGACCAGATCCGCAAACGGCTATTGTACGAGCGGAGCGGAGTGAAAGAATATTGGCTAGTCCACCCCACCGACCGTCTATTGACCGTCTACCGCCTAAACGGAGCCGAATACGGCAAGCCGGAACTGTCCGAATTGACGGGAGCCAGCCAAGTCGGCGTGTTGCCCGACATTATCATCCACTGGGATGAGCTGAGCAGCCGCTTGCCAGATCCAGACGCTTATTAACCCCCACCAACCTCCTCCTTGCCAAGGGGACAGGAGCTTTTTTACCTTAGCATTTACACCTGTACGGCGGAAAAAAAAACTTGCCCCTTCCCCCCCCTGCCAATCTGTTTATTGGTTAGGCACCAGCACCACCGATTTAGTTTCCGGCATCGCCCACATAGAACCCGTTAAAGGGTCAACAATAAACATACCAATCGGACTGCCAAGCAAGATATTGCCCCAATACCAATTGTTCAACTGAGCATGTAACGGCGTACCTTGTGAATTAAAGCCTTCTTTTTGGAATTTCAGGGTATATTTCTCACCCCTAAAATAGCCCGCATCCGGCTTTAGCGTCACTGTGCTAGGGGTAATGCCGCTATGCACGACCTTACCGTCATGATTTGTCACAACAAAGTTCGCACGTTCAGGGACACTGGTAATCGTGACCGGATTAGGCGCGTGGTTAACGATACTGGCACAACCCGATAACAAACCAAAAGCTAAGGCAATAACGCTATTTTTCTGCAACAACATAAAGGATCCTTAAAAATAAATTAAAAATGATAACAAAGCCCGCCCCGTGCGCTTACTTCATCATTTGCTGTTTAAAAACACCATCCAATTTACGATTGGTTTGATTATTATAAGTAGGGCCACCATCGATTACTTGTCTGGAAGGCACTATCACACCCCCAGCCGGGGCTTTTTTTGCCGCTGCGGCAGGATCAGGAGAAGCGATAACCATATCATCTTTATACGGGCAAGAATCAGAACGGAGCATAGAACCGTAACTGGTATCTTTTTCAAAATCCTCCCAAACATACAGCGGATAGGCAACCGGCTTGGTAGGAATGGGCAAGGTGATCAAATCGACAACCCCCGTACCTATCCGGCCAATCGTATTTATCGTCCCTTTGAGAAAACCGCCGACCACGCCATAAAAGATATTGCCATCATTCGTTGTGTTAATGATATTTTTAGGTATCTCAGCGGGTGCGAACGTTAAATTGGCGACTGTACGCAAGGCTTTTTCATTAATTCTTTGCCCATAACTGCACGGTGCTTGGCTTTGGATTTCATCCAACATAGCGGCATTAGTGGTTTTATCATCATACACATCCGCATGGCCTTGGGGCAGATAAAGCGTTATAAGTCCGGCGCATACAAAAGATACGAAGAAACGGTTAGATTTAATCATGGCAAATCCTGTAAGTTATTTTTAATGATAGAACAAGTATAGCAGAGCTTGGGATTTTATTTTCCCAATGCCTTAGCAAAAACATCAGCCATAGTGCCGCGCTGAGGCTCCGGTTTTTTGGCGGGAGCCGCCGTTTGCTTAACGCGCGGCGGCTCCGCTTTAGCAGGGCGGGCCGGACGCGCATCAGGAGCCGATTTCATACTCAAAGAAATACGTTTACGCGCCACATCCACCTCCAGCACCGTCACCTTGACAATATCGCCGACCTTGACCGCCTCCTTAGGGTCTTTCACAAACGTGTCCGACAAATGGGAAACATGCACCAAACCGTCCTGATGCACCCCAATATCGACAAACGCACCAAAATTGGCGACATTACTGACCACCCCCTCCAGCTTCATCCCCACTTCCAAATCAGTGATTTTTTCAATACCCGCCATAAAAGCCAAACTCTTAAACTCCGGCCTAGGGTCACGACCCGGCTTTTCCAACTCCTGTAAAATATCCGTCACCGTCGGCAAACCAAAATGCGCATCCGCATAACGGCTGGCATCCAAATTACGCAAAAACGCCCCTTGCCCGATTATATCGCGGATAGACCTGCCTGTATCCCTGATAATCGCCTCAACCACCGGATAAGCCTCAGGATGTACCGCCGACGCGTCTAACGGATTATCGCCGTTCATAATGCGCAAAAACCCCGCCGCCTGCTCATAAGTCTTATCACCCAAACGGGGGATTTTCTTCAACTGCTCGCGGCTGGTAAAAGGCCCGTGCTCATCCCGGTACGCGACAATATTCTCGCTGACACTCGCCGACAACCCCGACACCTGCTTAAGCAACGGCACCGAAGCCGTATTGACATCCACCCCCACCGCATTCACACAATCCTCAACCACCGCATCCAAACTACGCGCCAACTGCACCGGATTGACATCATGCTGGTACTGGCCCACCCCTATCGACTTAGGGTCAATCTTCACCAACTCCGCCAAAGGGTCTTGCAAACGCCGGGCAATCGACACCGCCCCGCGCAACGACACATCCAACTCAGGAAACTCCTTAGCGGCAAATTCCGAAGCCGAATACACCGAAGCGCCCGCCTCCGACACCACCATCTTGGTCATTTTCAGCTCAGGGTGCAGCTTCATCACCTCCGCAACCAACTGGTCGGTTTCCCTAGACCCCGTACCATTACCGATGCTCACCAAATCCACCCCATAGTCCGCCGCCAATTGCGCCAACGCCGCAATAGACTCATCCCACTGCTTGCGCGGCGGGTGCGGATAAATCGTCTTAGTCGCCAGCAGCTTACCCGTCGCATCCACCACCGCCACCTTCACCCCCGTGCGGATGCCCGGATCCAGCCCCATCGTCGTCTTACTGCCCGCCGGAGCCGCCAACAACAACGCCCGCAAATTACTGGCAAACACCTTAATCGCCTCCTGCTCCGCCGCCTCCCGCAAGCGCAGCTTCAAGTCCACATCAATGCGCGTAAACAGCTTAACCTTCCAACCATACCGCGCCGTCTCCGCCAACCACGCATCCGCCGGACGCGCCATATCCGACACCTTAAGGTATTGGGCGACAAACTGGGTGCAAATATCATGCTCCGCCTTCTCATCCGCCGCCGGAAGCAAATGCAGCGCCAGCACATCCTCGTTCCGCCCGCGCAACAACGCCAACGCCCGATGCGACGGGATTTTATTAATCGCCTCGCTATAATCAAAATAATCCTTAAACTTCTCCGCCTGCTGCTCCTTGCCCGCCACCACCGTCGCCTGGATAACCCCCTTATGCCAAACCCGCTCCCGCAACTCCGACAACAGTTGGGCCTCCTCAGAAATCCGCTCCATCAGAATTTGCCGCGCCCCCTCCAAAGCCGCCGCCACATCCGCCACCCCCTTATCGGCATCGACATACGCCGCCGCCACCTGCTCAGGTATCAGGCTACGGTCTGCCAGCAAACCGTCAGCAAGCGGCTCCAGACCCGCCTCACGCGCAATTTGCGCCTTCGTGCGGCGTTTGGGCTTAAACGGCAGATATAAGTCCTCCAGCAAGGTTTTTGTCTCCGCTGCATTAATCGCCTTCTCCAGCTCAGGAGTCAGCTTATCCTGGCTACGGATACTCGCCAAAATACTGGCGCGGCGCTCGTTCAACTCACGCAAATACCCCAGCCGCTCCTCCAGCATCCGCAACTGGGTATCATCCAAGCCCCCTGTCACCTCCTTACGGTAACGGGCAATAAAAGGCACGGTCGCCCCTTCGTCCAGCAGCTTCACCGCCGCACTGACTTGTCTGGGGTTTACGGCTAATTCTTCGGCAATACGGGCAATCACATCCATCTTTTCGCTTTTTCTACAGTTTAAAAGCGACCATTGTAGCCTGAATGCGGCAAAATTTGATAACTGGCGCACATTTTTTTGCCCGCGCCAAATTGCCTCAATTTCATGAATATGAAACAAAATCGCATAAATCATGCCGTCTTCAGACCCCTGCCAAAACAATTTTGCACAGGTTTTGTTTCTTATTTAGCCAAAAAACTGGTATCATGATCCCCGTAAGTTGGATGCTGTGTAAGAAACAGTGAGTTTTTAATTACATTAGGGAGAAGCCATGCTTATACTGACTCGCCGAGTAGGGGAAACTTTAATGATTGGTGACGAAGTGACGGTTACTGTCCTTGGAGTCAAAGGGAACCAGGTTCGCATAGGTGTCAATGCACCGAAAGACGTCTCTGTACACAGAGAAGAAATTTACGAAAGAATAAAAAAAGAACAAGCAGAGTCAGCTGGTTCTGAGTAAAACAGTTTCAGGAGGGATGGCCGAGAGGCTGAAGGCGCTCCCCTGCTAAGGGAGTATGGGCTTTAACTCCCATCGAGGGTTCGAATCCCTCTCTCTCCGCCAAAATTCAAAATTTTTTTAAAAATTTCTTGACATCAAAATTAACTTACAAGATAATAACTAGCTCAACACAACGCGCCCGTAGCTCAGCTGGATAGAGTAATCGGCTACGAACCGATCGGTCGGGAGTTCGAATCTCTCCGGGCGCGCCACTCATAAAAGTTTAATCCCCTGTAGCTCAGTCGGTAGAGCGGGTGACTGTTAATCACTAGGTCGGCGGTTCGAGCCCGTCCGGGGGAGCCAAGTAAACCAAAGGCTTAGAGTAAAATCTAAGCCTTTTTTTTGCCCTAAAATAAAAAATGTCGCAATTTTGTCGCAGTTCAAAATAAAACACGGCAACAATCCACAATAAGGCCGCACCCCTTGCCTAATTCAGGCACAAAAAAGCCGCCCGAAAGCGGCGTTTATCTGGAGTGGGTTAAAAGAATCCTTAGGGTTTTCTCAGGGTATCGCTAATCATCGGCATCTATGAGCCATGAGGTATATTCACAAATGGCCTAAAATGCCGGACTTTTCCATTCTGGGGCTTCAAGTTTTCCGTGGCCTTTTGGGCTAAAAAAACGCTTGACGTTGCCTTGCATGGGGTATGTTCACAAATGGCCGTAAATGGCCTCATAAAAGCGGTTTTTCAGTCTTATCCAGCCTAGTTGTTACATTATCACACTGCCCCCCCCTCCCCCTTAGGGTTTCCGCTTCTTATCTCCACGGGCAGGGCATTTCCTGCTAACAAATCCTCACATTGTCGCCTGTTGGGCAAGCGTTTAGCCAGTCTGGGTGTGCGCCTTGAACCATGCCTTAAATGTGCGTGTCTTGGTTCTGTTAAAAACGCGCCGTAATTCGCAAAATCTTGGGCTTATCTTGCCGTTACATGTCTTTGCTTCGGGCAAAGGCCGTTTAGTGCCGATTTGGCCTTGCCCTCCGCCGTCTTGGGGCCTGTACTTAATCCGCCATGAAATTTACAACGCCCGTTCCGGTAAACCGCTTTTGACCTGCACGGTTCCCCGTTGGCTTTTTTCGCCCCGCATAAGGCGGCATCGTTGCCCATTTTTTATATCTCCGAAAGCCGCCTGTCATTCCCTATAGGCGGGTTAAAAAAGTGGTTTTTTAGCTGTCTTGCAAAATAGGGGGGGTGTGTCTGAAAGTTAAAAAATTAGAAAGTTTAGGATAATTAGCATTTTTAGAAAGTTTAGACGGTTTAAGCAACGGCGCGGCCTGTAGGGCATGAACACGCCCCAAGACTGGCTAAAATCAGTAAATCCCGTTTTCAGTTTTCCAATTTTTCAGTTTTTCAGACACCCCCCCTATTTTTCAGTGTCCGCCCTGTGTGGCGGCGCGGTATTCGTCCGCCGTTGTTTGTCCGCCCCGCCCCTGATCCAAGGCCGAATAGGTTTTGGCGTTTCTGTTACCCGGCACGATATACCAGCGGTGGCCTTTGCCGTAATCGCTGCCCGTGTAGGCGGCAAGCACCTTGTTAACCTGTGCCTTGCTAAAGCCGCCGTTCCGGTGCGCGTCGTCCACCAAGTCGGTTTTGAGGGTGTCGCCCTGTTCGAGGGCTTCCAGTATGGCACTGATAACGGGCCGGTCTTTTTCCATTTGCTCATTTGTCCGGCGTTCCTGTTTGGCCTGTTCCGCCGTGGTCTTGTCCAGCGATTCGATTGAGTTTAACCGCTGTTCATAGGTTTGCCCCTGTGCGGTCGAGTAGGTGTAACCCGCCTCGCTGTCAACATCGCCCCGCGCCTTGATATTCTCAAACAACACGCTTTTTTTGCCCTGTGCGCTGCCCACCTCGTCCAGCGTATAGGCGCAATCAACGTCGTCCACAATATCGGACGTGCCGCCAAAAACCACCTTGCCCTCTCCGTCACGGTTCTTATTGGTATGCGCCAATAAAATCAACGTGCCGCCGTTGGCGACAAACGCCCTACCTACGCGCATAAATTCGGTGGAGGTTTTTTTGTCCATCAAATCGGTGAATTTTTTCAGCGTGTCGAGGATGATAATTTGCCCGTGGGCGGTGTCTTCCTTAATCATCGTTTGGACATAGAGCAAAAACGCCTTGGTGTCAAAGCCGCCATGCCCCGGCGCAAGCATGTGGAAACCATGCCGTTCAGCCAGCTTTAGCTTTTCAACCAAGCCCTTGTAATCGTCATCGGCGTTAATATAAAAAATATCCGCGCCTTCAATGGCCCCCTCCCCGATAGCTTGGATAAGCAACCAAAGGGTAAGCAAGGTTTTACCCGTGTTGGGTTTGGCGTAAATGGCGGTGGCCTGCCCATAAATGGCAATATGGCCTAAGACAAATTTATCGGCTAACATTTTTTTCTCCATTTCGTTGGAACGACCTTTTAGGGAAAATTGGGCAAGGGTAAAGGGTGGCTTTGGGCTTCCTTCCCCTTGTGATTGTGGCGCGTCTTTGGCCTGTTCTTGCATAAAGAGCCGTTGGTTGTGTTTGGTTATGTCAGCATTCCACCTTAACGCCGCCGCCCAATCGCCGCCGTGTTCCAGCAAACGGGAACAATCGAAAGCGTCATGGGCAAAACCATCGTTAAGGTCATCGCCGCTGTGGGAATAGACGCGTTCCACGCCATCGGCACAATTGCGCATAATCACCGCGCCGGGTGCTTTCGATCCGCTGCCCGGCCTGATGTATCGGTCTTTTCCGGCGGGCTTGTAACCGTTGCGGACAAGCACGGCATCCACGCTAAAAGCTTGGTTAAATCCCCTTATGGGGTCACGCATACCCGCTATATTTTCGCCTTGCCTTGGCTGTCGTGGCGCGGCTTTGGGCGGTTTCGTGCCGATACCTAGGACAGAATCAAAGCACTTTTTCCAGTCTGCCGGGTGCTGTAGTATGTCCAGCAACACATCAGGGGCCGGCGGGATATTCGCGGGGTCGCCTATCAGCTCATAATTGCCGCCTTCGGGGTGTCGCCCTAAAATCACGTCTTGGCAATTGCCACAACGCAATTCAAACACCATCACGCCTTGGGATTTAAATTGCTGTAAATTCGGCCATGCAAAGCCTTGGGGAAGCTTAAAAATCAGTTTGCCCCTGTTGGCCTTGGAGCTTTTGATTTCGAGGCGGTTTTCATTTTCTAACCAGTCTTGGGGTTGGTTGTCGGTCAGTTCATTAAACCCCTTAAGTGTCAGTTCCACATCATCCAAGTCAAGGGCTAACGTGCCGCTTGCGCTGTGATATAGGCCAAAATTATAGTCGTCACAACCAATAAAAGCATCGGGGCTGCTAGAGTAGCCATTCGGGTTTTCAGGGCTACGCGGCCTGTTCCAGCCTTTTCGGGGGGCTTTGGTGGGCTTGCCGTTAATCGGTGGGATTGCCACCAGCGACAAACCCGCCGCGCATAACGCGGCAAGTTTGCTGTCCATAATTACCCCTTAGCCATCAATAGCCAAACGGTTAGGCGGATAAAATCCGCTTTTAAATTAAGGGCCATACGTTTAATATAGCCCTGCTGTCTAAGTTTCATTGCTTACCCCTCTTTGCTTGGGCGGTTGCCGCCGCCCTCGCTTCAAGACTATCAACGGCCTTACAAAATGCCGCCACCCTCTCCGCCAATTCCGGCGTGAATTCTGCAAACAGTTCGTAACGGGTAAAGGTTGCGGTGCGGCGTACAATATCTTGTGTTAATGCCGTTTCGTCATGATTTACAATCGGCCACCCCTTATCGCGTAACTTGTCGATATAACCGCCCAAGCGGTAGCTGCAAGATGCAGAATCAAATTCACGGTGGGATAGCGTTAAGCCAGTCGGTAGCATTCGCCTTAACGCCCTTGCTTGAAGGCTGCAAACCTTAGGAAGAAGCGCGTTTTCCGAACCTAACAGGGGTTTGGTGTCGTTGTAATCGGCGCGGGTGATATGGCGGCGGTTATCGCGGATAACTTGAGAGACAATCATTATTTGCCTCCTTGATTGCCTAATTCCAGCCAAGTGAAATATTTTGGCTCATTGATAAGGACACGCCGCCCATTGCGGACAATCGCGCCAGATTTTTTTAGGCCGTTGGTTTCTTGGTTGAATATCTGGCTCCTAACCCCGCCAATCTTGAAAGCTTTGTGTTTTTCACAAAACTGATTGACCGTTAAGTAACTGTATAAGGTCGCTTGCTGTTCAGTTGATAAATTGCTTTGTTCGTTCATAAGTTCACCATCATTTATTGACTGATAAGGTTTGTCATTAGCTGTTGTCGCCAATGATGTTGCCAGTATAAATAGATGATTTTTAATATGTTCTTAGTGCCTGTTAGTTGCCATTAGTGCGTTATTAGTGTCGCTTAGCGTTCTTTTTGGCATAAAAAAACCGACATTAAGTCGGTTTTTTTGTGTTTAGAGTTTAAGCCTTGAATCGCCGATTATATGTCCGTAAAAACGTGTCAAAATCCACTTCCGTACCGCCGTTAAGCGTAATGATTGCCGACTTTCGTTCTCCTTCAATATTTCTTATCAAACCATCTTTAAATTTACTGGCAACCAATTCGCCCCAAGCTGTTTTGGCAGAGTGTTTTCCGCGTTCGTCTCCATCTTTTAGGCCATAAGACTCAAACATATTATAAATAAGGATTAATAGCTCGTTAGTGTCACGCTTTTTTGGAATTAGGTATTTAGGCTTTTTAGTTTTACCTGTGTCGCTAACGGTTTGAGTTATCGCAACACCATTCCTCACTGCTTCTGTTATCGACCCATTGTTTTCTTGAACAATATCAGCAACAGTAAAAGTATGCGGCTCGTCTAATTCAAAGTGAACAAAAGTTTTTTCCGATAATTGGCCGCCCCCGTGTTCTGGAAAAATACGGGCTGTTTTGACTCTGCCAGCATCCCTTAACATTTTCTCATCAGAAAGTGATAATGTATAAATGGCATTCCGCACCCCTTGCCTCATTTCGGTGCGGATTCCTTCAGGACTTCCTATCCAGTATTCCGTATAAACTAACGTTCCGGCTCCGTAATAACTAACCCGCATCAAATCAGCTTTAGGGATTGCCTCCGCCCCAAACCAATTGTTAAGCAAGCAATCGGGTGGCAAAGGCCAGCCATGTTTTGAAACCAGCCATTTTTTAAACTCTTTTGCTGAAACCTTGCACCGTCCGTCATTGGCATAAGCCCACCGATATTTAGTAAAAGCGTCTGAATCACGGCCATTTTCCCCACGATTGTTACAGTAAAACCTTTTATATCTCGATAAGGTGTCATTGTATTTAAAGGCAGGCATGGGGTGCGTGTCTCCCTCCCATTCGCTTTCCAAGGCAAATGGTGAACAGAGGTCACTCTCAGAGACAAGATGTTTTAGCTCATCACGGCCAACAAGCGGTAACAATAACTGCAATTCGTCCAGTTCGCGTTCAGGATTAAAAGAAAAATGTTTAATATCATCACAGCCTACAAGTGGACACAATAACTGCAACTTGTGTTCGGGGTGTTCGCACAGCCACCGCCAATCAAAATGGCGCACCTCGTGAAAATAATCAATACCCATCGGCTTCAAACAAGCCTCCGCTATCTCAAAAGCGTAGTCGTCGATCAATTTTTGGTTGCCCCTGTAGCGCAAGGTGGCAATATCTTTGATGCTTAACCTATCATCCAGTTTTTTACGCAATGCCTTTTCTTCAAGCGTCAATTGTGGCGGTAACATACTGATAGCCATCACACGCCCCCGAATATTTTGGCGTTCATTGAGGCAACCACATTGCTTACATGCCCATCCGACAAATGGGCGTACCGTTTCACCATCGCAAGGGTCTTATGCCCCAACACTTCGGCTATTTCGGCCAAGCTCGCGCCGTTCATGGCAAGATAAGACGCGGTGCAATGGCGTAGGTCATGCCATTTAAAATCCTCTATTTCGGCGCGTCTTAGAGCCGTTTCCCAAGGGGTGCGTAAATCCAATGGTTTCAGCGGGTCTATATTGCTTGGGAATAATAGCGAGGTATCTAGCCGCCTAACTTTGCCGTATTCACGCAACAGTTCCAGCCCATGCCCTGCCAAAGGAACCCGCCGCCGTGTACCGTTTTTGGTTTTGTGCAAAATGAGAAAACCGTCTTTAAGGTTCACATCCGGCCATTTCAAACCCATCAGTTCAGCTTGCCGCATTCCGGTGGATAAGGCCAATATCACGCATAGGTAAAGCTGTTTGTTGCTGGAAGCTTGGCAAGCGGCCAATAATCTGGCGCGTTCGTCATCGTCCAGACAGCGGACTCGTCCATCTGATTCGGTGGGCTTGGTAACTTTCCGCATAGGTGAATCTTCCAGCCACCCCCATTCCTTTACCGCCTCCGTAAACGCACTGCTTAACGCCGCCATGTAGCGAACTACAGTGGCAGGGCTTCGCTGTGTGCCACGGCATGTTGTACCAGCGGCTAATTCATCGCGGCATTGCCCGATTAAAGCAGGGGTTACATCAGATAACAGATAAACGCCTATTTGTTCCTTCCACCATTCCATCTGCTGTTTTTGTCTAACAGCTTGCTTAGGCTTTTTTGGCAAAACGTCTTTGATGTACCTGTCTGCTAAATCCGCCAAGGTGTGTTTTTTTGCTTCGGTGGTTTTAAAATGCCGCCCTTCCCTGATTGCAGACTCAGTGTCTTGAATCCATTTTTTAGCCTTGGTCTTATGTTTAAAGGTTGCCGTTTGTGCCGGATAGCCTTTTAAGCGAACCTCAGCCGTATAGCGGGGGGTTCCGTCTTTAGCGGTACGTTCTTTGATGGTTGCCATGCAATTACTCCATAGGGAGCAGTGGCGTTTGATATAATCAAGCCAGCCATGCTTAACCCTGTCTGTTAAGTTTTGGTTAGGGCTTGTCGGTGTTGGTAGCACCCTCAAGCCCGCGTTTTTTCTAGGCTTGCATTATAATTCTTTGTCGCAATTTTGTCGCAGTTGGCTATAAAAACAGGCAATAAATGGCAGTAAACGGCAATAACAAATTTTAATAACCCTTTGATTTAATTGTTATGTGTTGTTGCGGTTTATGGTGGTTTTTTGACTTCATTAGACTGTTAATCACTAGGTCGGCGGTTCGAGCCCGTCCGGGGGAGCCAAGTAAATGAAGGCCCTGCATGAATTATGCAGGGCTTTTTTTTTGCCTTGCGTCCGGCCTCCGGTGCGAGTGATTATCGCATCATTAACTTAGCCGTTTTTCACCCCGTCCTTTATTTTGTGCGCCCAAGAAGATCATTTAAACTCTTGATAGCAGCAAATGGGCTATACTGTTGAATACAGCCGACCTGATGAATGCTACGTTATAAGCAATAGTCCTAACCTAACATCAGTGGTGGCGTTCAAACAAATGGATTGACCACTTTAAGCTGCCCATCAAAGACTTGCCCGTGCTGCATATCCTGCGAATACAGGATTTCACAGCCTGCCAACAAGGCCGCCGCCACGATCAGCGAATCCCAATGGGAAAGCTGATGGCGGCGTGTCAGGCCAATGGCCTTACGGATGGTTTGCCCGTTCACGGGATAATACGCTCACGGTTTCGTTAATGACTTGCGAACTGACGGTCAGGCCTTCGGCAAGGATTGCCCTAGCTTTGGCCTGTCGCTCAGAAGGGTGGCCTACGGCGTACACCACGATATTGGTGTCGGCAAACTCAAGGGCGTTCATGCAGTTCTTCCCGATTAAACGGCACGCCATCGTAAAGCCCCTGATACCTATCCAAGGTCGCCAAGGCCTTCTCCCTATTCCCGTGTGGCTGTTGCGCCATTTTGGCTTGTAAGAATTCGGCAAAATCCAACACTTCCGCCGCCTGTTGTTCGGGTAGGGTTTTGACGGCGGCAAAAATTTTTTCAGCGATGATGCTCATGGTATTGGCCTATTTTTGGATTGCTATGCGTCCGGTTTGTCTTGGTTATGTGGGTTTGCGGGGTATGTCCATTACGCCATACGCCATCCTTCGATTAGGGTATTTTAGAGAATGCCAGAGAAATGTACAACAATAAATTAATATTAAATATCAATTATTTAACTAGATTAAGACAGACATTACAAGAGATTAAAATTTATAAGTCGGCGGTTCGGACCCGTCTGGGGGAGCCAAGTAAATGAAGGCCTTGCATAAATATGCAGGGCTTTTTTTTGCCTTGCGTCCGGCCTCCGGTGCGGGTGATTATCGCATCATTAACTTAGCCGTTTTTCACCCCGTCCTTTTAACTGGACTTTATTTTGTGTGTCCAAGAAATTAGTTTAAACTCTTGATAGTGGTAAATTGGCGATTCTGTTGAAGATAGCTGACCTGATGAATGCTACGCTATAAGTGGGTGTGCAAAAAATGTGGTTAAAAAATTTTTGCACACCCACTTACAGATAAAAGCACTACATTCAATAGCACAGGAGAAAACCGTTATGCAAACACGTTATAAGCTGGAGCCAGATGAGTTGAATGAAAACTTCTTGCAAGCCCTAAAATTATTATTTAGCGGTAAAACTGTCGAAATATCGGTACGCGAAGCCGATCCCGTAAATGAACAGAATGACATCTGGCAGGCCATCCAGCGTTTCCGGCAGCAAATGAATCCGGCTGATTTTCCTGAAGATGAGGATATTTTTGCAGATGTGCGTGACCGCTCCATGGGGCGCGAGGTTGAACTTTGAGCGTCATTTATTTACTCGACACCAATATCCTATCAGAACCAACGCGAGCGCATCCTCATTCGCACGTCATGCAAAGCCTACAGCAGCATCGGCACCGCATTGCCAGTGCCACTATCGTGTGGCATGAACTACTGTTCGGCTGCCAACGCTTACCCGTTTCCCGTAAACGGGAGCAATTGGAAAACTATTTGCAAGATTTGTTGCTCTCAGGCTTAACCCTATTACCCTACACCCAAGCGGCTGCCGAGTGGCACGCCTCCGAACGCGCCAGGCTGACAAAAATGGGGCAACCCCCTGCTTTTATAGACGCAATGATTGCCGCTATTGCCTATACGCACAACCTAATTTTAGTCACGCGCAACACAGATGACTTCAAAAACTTTTCAGGCATTCATATTGAAAACTGGTTTGAAAAGTAAAATATAGGAACACCGTCACCCTTAGCAAAAAAACAACGTCTCAAATTGTGTTTTGAGGACTGTAGCACAGCGCCTAACCTCCCCTGATGTGGCTACACTAAACCGGACACACACTTTAAAATATCTTAAAAAGTGTGAGCCGAAAATGAGCCAAGAAAAACCGAAAACCTATGCGGCAGAATTTAGGGTATCTGCTGTCAAGATGGCAACCGAATCCGAAAAACCAGTCGCCGAGACAGCCAGTTGGGGATCAACATCAATACCTTGCAGACTTAGATTGGCAAATATAGCCGTCCCCAACCGAAACAGGCGTTTGACGCGACGCTTGCAAAGTGGTTGGTTACCGGTTCGGCAGAATTTAGGATATAAACTGTGTACTTTAAAAAAGCCCCCAAAACCCAATATGAGCCTACATTCATCCCTAAAAATGCACACCTACGGCTATGACCTCCGATAACACCAACCCTATCATCTTCGTGCGCGGCATTAACAAGACGTATAGCGGCGGCTTCCAAGCACTGAAAAACATCAACCTGGACATCAAACGCGGTGAAATATTCGCCTTGCTTGGCCCCAATGGGGCGGGCAAGACGACGCTGATCAGCATCATCTGTGGTATTGTCAACGCGACCTCTGGCACCATTACCGCCGATGGCCATGATACCGTGCGGGACTACCGCGCGGCGCGGGCAAGCATCGGTTTAGTGCCGCAGGAACTGCATACGGACGCGTTCGAGTCGGTCTGGGCCACGGTCAAATTCAGTCGGGGGCTGTTCGGCAAAGCCCCCAACGCCGCCTATCTCGAAAAAGTGCTGCGGGATCTGTCGCTTTGGGACAAACGTAACCAGAAAATCAAGGATCTGTCAGGTGGTATGAAGCGTCGGGTGCTGATCGCCAAAGCACTCGCACATGAGCCGACGATATTGTTCCTTGATGAGCCGAGCGCCGGGGTGGACGTGGAGTTACGGCACGACATGTGGCGCATGGTGCGCGAGCTTCGCGCACAAGGCACCACCATCATCCTGACCACCCATTATATTGAGGAAGCCGAAGAGATGGCTGACCGCATCGGGGTCATCGACAAAGGTGAACTGATCGTTGTTGAAGATAAAGCACGGCTGATGCGCAAGCTGGGCAAAAAGCAGCTCACCTTAGTATTGCGCAAACCCATGACCAGCCTCCCGGCCGGTTTAAACGCTTGGCCGTTAACGCTCTCCGACAACGGGCACACCCTGATTTATAGCTTCGATAGCCAGAAAGAAGAATCCGGCATTGCCGAACTGCTGCGCACACTGAGTGAACACGGCATTGATTTCAAAGATTTACGCTCAACTGAGAGTTCGTTGGAAGACATATTCGTCAGCCTGGTACACAAACCTACGGAGACACAAGAATGAATATCTATGGCATTCGCGCCATTTACCGCTTTGAAATGGCACGCACCTTCCGCACTATATGGGAAAGCATCGCCGCACCCGTGCTGACCACGTCGCTGTACTTCATCGTCTTCGGCAAAGCCATCGGTTCGCGTATGGGCGACATTGACAGCGTCAGTTACGGCGCCTTCATCATCCCAGGGTTGGTGATGCTAAGTTTACTGAACGAAAGCATCTCCAATGCCTCTTTCGGAATTTACATGCCCAAGTGGGCGGGCACCATTTATGAGTTGCTATCGGCGCCGGTTTCGTGGGCGGAAGCGCTGCTCGGTTATGTGGGTGCAGCGGCGACCAAATCAGTGATGCTGGGTCTGCTGATTCTGGGCACAGCCCGCCTGTTCGTGCCCTACGAAATCGCCCATCCCTGGTGGATGATCGCTTTTCTTTTACTGACCGCTGTTACCTTTAGCCTATTCGGCTTTATTATCGGCCTGTGGGCTGATAGTTTTCAGAAATTACAGGTGATACCGATGCTGGTTGTCACCCCGCTAACCTTCTTGGGCGGCGCATTCTATTCGATCAATATGTTGCCTCCCTTATGGCAGAAAATTACCCTATTCAATCCGGTGGTGTACCTGATCAGCGGCTTCCGCTGGAGCTTCTATGGCATTGCCGATGTGAATGTCGCCACAAGTATTGGCATGACGTTTGGTTTTCTTATTATCTGCCTGACTTTTGTCTGGTGGGTGTTTAAAACCGGCTATAAAATTAGAAATTAACAAAATCCTGCGTATTTTAACTTATCAATACATCCCTGCCGATTTCAAACTGTCATAAACATCTAACCTAACGGTCATAAAATTCACATATTCCTTGTGGTAATGTGGCGGGTGTCCGGCTCTGCGGACAACCCACTCTTCCATTCAACTTGGTTAATTGCGAGGTTTCGATGTTTAAATTAAGACATTCTGTAATGGCTGTGGCGAGCGTACTTTGCGCCCCTGCCGCACTGGCGACGACAACTACCCCCATCGAGCACGTTATTGTTATCGTTGGCGAGAACCACACGTTTGACAATGTTTACGGCGCGTACCAATCGCCAACAGGCAAAAAAGTGGCTAACTTGCTGTCCAAGGGCATTATTAATGCCGACGGCACACCAGGCCCCAACTTTGCCATGGCTGCACAAAAAACGGCCAGAAACGTTTTTGGCGCCAATTACGCTATCGGCTTTGGCAATAAAAAACCTTACGCCTACTTACCTGCACCGAACACCACTTACGCAACCGATTTGCCGTTTGACCAAGAAGATACCCGTTATCCTGCCAATCTGCCCAACGGCCCTTTCCAAATGACCAACGCCAACGCCCCTTACGATCCGGCTCCGGCAAAAACCTATTATGGCGACCCCGTCCACCGTTTTTTCCAAATGTGGCAAATGACCAGTATGGGTAAAAATGACCTGTTCACCTGGGTAGGCACCACTACAGGCATCGGCAACCAAAGCAACTGGGGCGGCCACAGCACGCCAACCGATGTCCAACAAGGCGGCGAAGCCATGGGCTTTTACAACATGAGCCAAGGCGATGCCCCCATCTTAAAAGCCTTGGCTGACCAATACGCGTTAAGCGACAACTACCACCAATTCATCATGGGTGGTACAGGCGCTAACTTTATCGGCTTGGTCACAGGCGACGTGGGCTTTTACACCCAAAACGGCCAAGCTGCCGTACCGCCCGCCCTACAAATCGAAAACCCTAACCCGACCACTAATCCGGCCATTTTCAGCGTCAACAACAACTGGTATTCGCAAGACGGTTACAGCGGCGGTTCTTATGTCAATTGCAGTGACATCAACCAACCAGGCGTAAAAGCCATTTTTGAGTTTATCTGGAAGAAAAACATTTTTAACGGCGGCAACTGCGCGGCCAACACCTATTATTTAGTCAACAACTACGGCTTGGCTTACGACCAATACGGCAACCTAAAACCTTTTCATCCTAAAGCCACCACGCCAGAAACTATCCTGCCACCGCAAACTATCCCCACCATCGCCGACAAATTGGCGGCCAACGGCATTTCTTGGAAGTATTACAGCGGTGGTCGCAACGGCGATCCCGATCCTAACGAATATTGCGGCATTTGCGACCCGTTGACCGGCTTCGCCTCTATTATGACCACAGAGCAAAAATACAATCTGCAACCTATCGCCAACTTTGACAGCGACATCAGCAAAGGCAGCTTACCTGCCGTTGCCTATTTGCGCCCTTACGAAAGCAAAGCCGGCCATCCCGCCAATGCGACTTTACCTGACTTTGAGCAGTACGTCTTAAGCGTGGTAAACCAAGTCAAAGCCAATAAAAAGCTCTGGAAAAACACCGCCATTTTCGTTACGGTTGATGAAGGCGGCGGCTATTATGACTCCAACTACATCCAACCTATCGACTTCTTTGGCGACGGTAGCCGTATCCCGCTACTGGTCGTATCGTCTTGGGCGAAAAAAGGCCATATCGACCACAGCTACGGCGACCATGCGTCCATCTTGAAATTCATCGAGAAAAACTGGGGGCTAAACCCGCTGTCTTACCGCAGCCGCGACAACTTGCCTAACCCGGTTGTCGGCTCAAACGGCGCGTACATCCCTGCCAACCAACCCGCCATTACCGACTTGATGGGCTTGTTTAATTTTAAAATGTAACCATCCGCCGTTAACTTAACCGGACGCAGCTTACCGCGCACCCTGTTAGTTTTCACCAGACCGCCCGGACTTGTAAAAATCCGGGCGGTTTTTTTATGTTGCGGCAAAACCCCGTTATCCCCTGCCCTTCACTCCCTGCGTTGCAAAGTTTCTGCGGTTTTATCCAACGCCCTTGAAGCCCTATCAAAAGCTTGCCATAACGCTTCCGTATCAGACGGTGCTGCGGTAGCTAAATTGCCTAATGCGATTGCCGCCTTAATCAAACTAAATACCGGACTATACAATGCAGGTTGTCCGCGCCCACCTTGCAATGTTTCCGCAATCGCCTGTAAATTTTGCAATTTAGGTTGCCAATTTTTCGGCATTTTAGGCGGAATTGTGGTTTTTTGCGTTGCCCTAAAAGATTCAATAATCTCCCCCCTGCTTTTGGCGGCCAGATATATTTCTTTCAAATCCTCGCTAAGACCACGACCAAAAAACACCTGATGCCTTATCACAATGCCGTCATAAATAACCTTATCGGCAAAAGGCAATAACACCGTGTCGATTATTTGGGGTAAATGGCTTCTGTCTATAATATTATCTAAGGGTTCCATCAAGCCGTGGACAGCATAAACCTTATCTTCAGGACCAATAAAAATGGCATATTTTTTTAAATAGCGTTCGATATAAAACTTACCGCGTACGAAAGTTTTCCAACTTAACACATTTGCCAATTCTTCTTGAGAAAATTGCTGGGGGTTATCGCGGACAAATTCATCAATCAAGCCAATATGCTCATACAACGCATTTCTGACCGGAAACTTCTCCTGCATTGTTAACGCCCTATATTCATCAAGCGAACCAATTGCAGGAACAATATTCAGTTTTTGGTTTATATAATATTGCAATGATGACGTTAAATCATAGAACAACTCGGCTTCTTGTCGGGAAAGGATCACCGTATTTTCCTCGTACTAAAATGCAATTAAAGCGTGGATTATTATGTTTGGGAAATTTTCTGTAAGTTAGACAATCCGTTTACAACAAGCCCAAGAAAGCCTTGCTGAAGGGTTAAGGACGAACTGTTTATCCTACTTGGCTTTAGCGGAGAGTTGGCACGAACAAAATACCCCCGCCCCACTATTGCCTTACAACCCGCCACCATAAACGCGATAGCCCTTAATTTCAAGCTTGGTGCGGGTCGCGCCTTCGGATTCAATCGCCAGATAAAGCCCTTTAAGAGCGGCTTCATCCCACGTTTTGGGAGGAGAAACCCAATGTAAAGCTTGGATGGCTTGGCTAAGGGGAATGCGGATATGCGTCCACCCCCGTTTTTTTAGCCGCGTGGCGTAGGGTTGGGCGGCAAAACTCAGTTCCCGGCCTTCGGCATACTTGCCGTCAACGTCGTAAAAACAACGGTCGTAGGCTATGTCTTGGCAGAGCGGGCGCACAGGGTCGCCATAGGATTGTGAGTAACCTGCCGCTTGGCTAAAATCAAATTCGATAAAGTGGGCGCGGTTACTGCGCGGCGGCGCTTCCGCCCAATCCGCCAAGACCCCTAAGAGGATACGTTGGCCGCTGTAGCCCTTATATAAGCGCGGTTTCACGTCGGCACTGATACGCAAATCAAACTCAACGGTTATTGGCTGCGCCAACGGGGCGCTGACTGACGGGTCATTAATGCCGGCAAACAAATGCCCGTATTGTAAAGGCCAACCTGTGACATTTTGCTTGCGGAAGTTAACTGTATCTAATGCCAGCACCAGTGTCGGGGCATTGGGGTTGCCGACCAGATCGGCGCTAACCCAGCGGCCCATATCGGCATCATAGTCGTAATCTGCCATGTAAGACCGGATTTTTTGGTCGTAATTCGCCGAATCCTTGTGATTATTGGCGCTATTTTCATGCGTCACCGAAAAAACCAGCGGCTTGTGCTGTGACCCGCATTGCCCCCGCTGCCGCCCCAACGTTGGCGGACGCGGCGTGTTATCGCCCGCCGCCAAGCCATAGCCTGTCGTAAAAGCCAAGCACGCTTGGGCAAAATCAGGATAAGCCGTCAGTCCGGCCTGGTTAGCGCCATCACGGGCAAACCCTGCCGAAGCGCTCAGGCAGCACCCGATGATAATCGCGGCGGACAAATACCGCCTGTTCAATACCACCACCTGATGCCTTAGCCTCAGCCGTTTACACACACTCCCAATGCCCATCATTACTCCGCAATAAATAGCAATATCATCAATGTCGCCGCCATCAGACAGGCTTGTAGCCCAAATAACGGCGAAATACCTCTAATCCGCAAAAAAACAATATAAATCAATAAAATCAATTTATTGCATAAAAATAAAAAATGCTTTTATTTCTACAAAAGGTATTATTTAACCTATAAATAGGCACTATTTCACTTTATAAAATATTATTAGTTTTTCTTGCGAAAACCTTAATAATAAGTCAATATTATATCGACTAAATAACACGCTTTTAAGTTCATAAACACCGTCAGCGCACAACATTATATTAAGTATTTGTAACGTGAAACATCTTAAGCTTATTAGGCAGAACGTCTCTGGCAAGCCCGCTTCAACAGCACGGGCCATGAGCGGCTATCCGCTTGGAAAGCCGACTTTTTCACGCCATCAACACTGGCAACCGCCGTTATCCTTCACTAATAGGGCTTGCCGACCTAGCCAGCCGTCTAACCCTCATAGCCCTGACCTCTTAATAAGCGGATTTATCCGATTTGTACACTTTCTACCTGACCGCACCACAGTGCAAGCTTATGCTCGCCTGCCTTTTTCTTCTTATAGGCATTTATTTTGACAGGATCTTAAATCATGAAAAAACATTTTAATAGCAGCGAGAATGTTTCTCTCGCCTTCTTATTGGTAACATTAGCAGCTCCGGTATCGGTATGGGCGGAAGCGGGAGCCAAATCCCTGTTTGAAAGCGAAGGCACAACCATCATGCGCAGCGACACGCCTAGCGATACGGAAACAGCACCTATCACCAAACCAACCGTAAAACAGCACACCACAAAAGTCGCACAAAGCTATGCAGGCTTGCAATATTGGATTGATCTACAAACTGAGAGCGGTGCTAGCCAACGGGTTACCACCAACCATACCTTCCAAAGCGGTGACCGCATCCAACTCAAAGTAAAAAGCAATACCCCAGGCTATCTTTATGTGATGAATGCAGGCAGCTCAGGGCGTTTCAATAAGCTGTATCCGGCCCGTGGGCAATTAAGCCAACTTATTCAGCCCGGCATCGTCCAAACCATCCCCAATAACAGCGCCATCCGTTTTGATAACACCCCCGGCAGTGAAAAAGTCAGCATATTACTGACTAAAATGCCTATCTATGATGAACCAACAGATAATGGTTCAGCGGCAGCACCTGTCAGTTACGTCAACCAAACCTCTTATAGCGCGTGTTCCAGTTCCGGCTCTAAGGACTTATTTAACGAGGAAAATGCCGGAGCGGCCATTGATTGCGTCAAAAATAACTATGGCAGCGGCTCTAAAGATTTATTTGCCGAAGAAGACCCGGTTTCAGCGCAACCGGCAAGTTATGCCGTTATTCCCGCCAATACCCTCGATACGGGCAGAATTTTATCCGTCGACTTTAATTTGATTCACCGTTAACTATCACTCACAGGAAAATTATGAAAAAAATGCATTGTAAACTTATTGCCACGGCTGTTACCGGCGCCTTATTACTCAGCGGTTGCAACAGCATCCAGCAAGCCAGTTCGGCAATGGGCTCTACCGGTACGGGTGTGCTGGCCGGTGTGGCAGTAGGCGCAGGCGCGGGAGTGTTATGCGACAAACTGACAAACGGCAAGAACAGCATGGAATGTATCGCCGCCGGTTTGGCGGCCGGGGCATTAGCGGGCTATTTGGCCGCCTCTTTAGATGAAGCGGCAGAAAAATCCGTCCCTGTTATGGATTGCGCTTCGGTAAAAAAACGCATGGCTTATCCTGCTAACGCAACCCAACCTAAAGCGGTTATGCGGCTGGACGCAGCCAATTCGTTGCTGTTGGTTAAGCCAGGTGAAAAACCCAAAATCACGTTTAAAATGGATTTAGCCACCCCAACCATTAACGGCGCTCCCCAAGCTATCCCCGTCAAAATCAGCATTGATAACCAGCTAAGTAAAGCCAACACCAAAAGCTGTGGCGGCGATTATAACCTTCCTGTCTCGCTCGATAGCAGCACTGAACAAGGCCCCCATTACAGCCAAGTCAAATTGCTGAACGCGCAGGATAATACAGAAATTGCCGGCGGCACGTTAAATGTCTGTTACACCGTCGCCAGTGACGGCGTGAACCGATGCCAGTAACCTTAACCCATTAACCTATACGTTTGTGGATATTATCCGAACAGCATGTACTATCCACAAACGTTATTTGTAACTGCCAGGCAATAATTATGTCCCAAACCGTCAAATTCCGTTTTTGCATCCGCACTGGGCGACTAGTTGCAGTTGCCAGCCTATTATTGTTAAGCGGCTGTGCGACCGTTGGCTCTAAAATGCTCTACAATATCACCGCCGAGGAAGAAGCCCAAGGTTGCCAAGCATCCCATATTGCCAATAGCAACATTAAAATCGGGGATTGCGAGCGTGCCTCCAAATTAATTAAGCAAGCGGGCATGGCGGGCGGCTATGTGGGCTATGACAGCACCGGACGCTTGCAGTTACGCGGCGATTATCAGGACGAAACGGAAGTTGACCGGGCGTTTTTGGTAGTGCAAACCTTGGTAGGTGCAAGCAGCTTGGCCGTTTCGCCGATAACACCCAGAAATGTCCGGGAAATCACCTTAGAAAAAATTTATACGCCACCAGCCGACCAAGCTTCACTCAGCCAATCCGGGCATAAATATGCCTTACTGGTAGGGGTGTCTATTTTTAGGAATTTCCCCGACAAAGGCATAGAAACCGCTGACGATGATGTTTTGGCATTGGATAAGCTGTTGCGGAACAAAGGCTTTGAAACCGAGCAACTGATCGATAGCGCGGCGACCAAACAAAACATTATTGCCGCCATGAATAAAATCAAGGCGGTCGCTTCTGCCCAAGATACCGTGTTGTTTTATATCAGTACTCATGGTTTGCCGCCCGATAAATTGGGGCAGCTAGAAATCGTGCCTTACGATATGGCCAAACCGTTAGCAACAACAAATCCGCAGCCGTCCGACCAAGAGATTATCGACGAAGCCAATTCCCGTTACCACGTTATGCAAACGGCCATTTCCCAAGAAGAATTGCAAAGTTTCCTAAAAGAAAATCATGCGGGCAAGTTTATCGCCATTGTCGATACCTGTTACAGTGGTGCGGCCATGGGCACGTTTATGAAACCGCTAGGCGGCGACCAATATGTCCAACGTGAAAGCCAATATACCTACAGCTTATCGGACCAACAAATCGGCAATCTTATTGGTGCGGGCAGCAAAGACTTAATTGTTGATCCTCCACTTAATGCAGGACCATTTCCGGCCTCCCGTCCCACTGGCTTAGTTGAAGGTTCCGAGGAAGACTTTGATTATACCCAACTGCCGATACCGCCGACCGAACCGAAAAATGTCGCCGCCCAGCACCTTGGTCGGGTTTTTTTGACCGCGACATCGGGAAATGAAACCTCCAACTTCCAAAAGAAGTCGCGGATGAAAAACTCCATATTCACTTATTATCTGGTAGATGGCCTTAAGCGGGAAGACGGGCAAGTCGCCAAGGCCTTCGATTATGCCAAAGAAAGAACTTCCTATCATGTACTGACCCATCCGCGTTATTTTGGCAATAAGCGCCAAACACCGCAAATGGAGAGCTTGCCACACCGCTACGAGAATTTGGGTCTGTTTTACTAAGCGGCAGCCAATATGAATTACTTCATTAACTTCCTTACTGTCTTAGCCAATGCGACGCACTTGCTGGCGGCCAACAATGCTCGGTTGTACCTACTGTTATCCGCCGTCGGCTTAGTGTCTGGCGCGGCGTTATGGTTTGCCAGCAATGTCTTCGGGCAGTTATTTTATAAACCTTATCGCCTGACGTGGGGACAACACTGCCTCTGTGGCGTATTAGCCATGATGATGACGTTGTGCATACCCCTGTTTGCCGCATCCACTTATCTGAAACCGAGTTTTGAGGCGATTATTTCGGTTTGGCGGGATCAGCTAAGTAACGACCGCACTTGGCAATACGAGCAATTTAACCGCCAATATTATGCGGTCAAAAAGCAGGGACATGAAGATTTCAGCCATTCCCCACCACCTGAACAGGGCGGCAAAAGTATGCCGCTCACTCACCCGGAAACCATCGTCAGCACCTCAAAAATGACTGCCGAAGCCGCGCTAGAAAATTTCCGGCAAAACTTTCCGTTACTGGCGATCATTATCAATACCTCTGCCGACCTGTCAGCCGAGGCGGTCAGCAAGGATGTCCAAGCGTATTTCAAAGAACACCCAAATGGCATTTATCCGCATGCACAAGGCATCCAGCTTGCCGCTGCCCAATTGTATACGCAATTGGCTCCGCAAATAATCCGCCTCATTTGGCTTACGCGCATCGGCATAACCGGCTTCATTGTGCTGAATTACCTACTATGCCTGCTATGGATAGGCCTCTCGGCATTAAAACAAATCCGCATTCACTCGGCACATTTTAAATAAATAAGGAACCCTAATGACTAACAACCATTTAATTATCGGCCTGGGCGGAACCGGCGGTAAGACCATAAAAAATATGCGGAAGGCCATTTACGAAGAATTTCGTTGCAATGAGCCGAACCAATCTAAATTAAAGCCCGAAAAGCCGATTTATATCAAATACCTTTATGTCGATTCCAGCAAACCTGATTTGGCCGCCAGTGAACAATGGCGCACCCAAGAGGAAATTGGCAGCGACATTGGCTTAAATAAAGAAAGTCTGTTACCTATTTCGCAGAATAATCTGGCCGTACGCCTGAACGATCCGCAAAATTATCCGATAACCCACCGTTATATCGGCAGAAAAGAAGATTGGTCGGAAATTTTTTCCTCCATGAATATCAATGAAACCGCAGGCGGGCAAATCCGCCGTTTAGGTGTGTCTTTATTTGAACCGGAATGTAACAACTTTATCACCCATGTGCTGACGCTGGTCGACCAACTGGAAAACGCCAGCACACAAAAAGGGGTGCAGTTCCATATCTGTTGCGGATTGGCGGGCGGCACGGGAAGCGGTGCCTTTTTAC
This sequence comes from Methylovulum psychrotolerans, assembly GCF_002923755.1. Lineage (GTDB taxonomy): Bacteria > Pseudomonadota > Gammaproteobacteria > Methylococcales > Methylomonadaceae > Methylovulum > Methylovulum psychrotolerans. The sequence continues at coordinate 198,178 of NZ_PGFZ01000007.1, read as the reverse complement.
ATGTACTGGCGCAACTGCGCGCCAGATTTGCCAGCTCTAGTGCGTATCCTATTTATCTCTATGTGCTCTTGCCCGAAGAAAACTCACCTTGGGCGAGCAATGGCGAAAAAACCAATTATTACGCCAATGGCTACGCGGCACTGCAAGAGTTAAACGCCTATCTGGTCTCCGATGCCAGCGAATCCAGCCATAAAGGTGGCCCGCTATTTGCGCCAATTGACCTGACGGGACAAACACAACGTTTTGAAAAAGTCAGCGAGAATAATGTTTCCGCCTTAAAAGACCGCGTACAAGGCTGCTTTGTCTTAGATAACGTCAACGAAGCCAATATTAAAATTCCCGTACAGGAAGTCACCCAATTATTTGCCCAACTGATTTATCAGCGCGTTTTTCTGCTGGATGATACCGGCGCACAAATCCCGCAAAATGTTAAGTCCGCCATTTCGCTGGAAAACTTTAATATCCCTGATGAAGCGAAGGCCAGTGACGCGCAGTTTAAATTACGCACTGTGCGCCTACAAACATTTGGTGTTAAAAAAATCGTCATTCCAGATGAAGAGATCCGCGAGCATTTGGCGGCTTGTTTTGCCGAACAATCTCTTTTACAAATGCTGTATAACAACTGGATGCCAGGTGACACCCGCTACCGGGCAGAAATAAAAAACCTGTCATGGGGCGAGTTTGTCCAAAAAGACGCTAACCGCCGTCCTTGGAAACTGACCAATAACCAAATTACGTTATCTGAAGGCTTATTGGAAGGGGAGCGTGAAAATCACTGGCCTGATATTAGCGGCGATTGGGCGCAAACGGCTAACGATTTAAAAAGTACGGCATGGCTGTCACCCGTCAGCAAAGGGCGTGATGACAGGCTGGATAATCTGCAAAAGTCTTTTCAGGACTATTACGACAAGCGCTTTAGAAAAATCGGCGTGGAAGTTTTTTATAAATCCAAGCAAGATGATTTAGGGCGCGAGAACACCCATATTGCCGAAGTCACCCAATCCATACAGGCTTGGATGTTCTACAAATGGCAAGAAGGCGACTATGGCTTTATCGATTTGCAAACCTTGTTAAGCGAACTGGTCGAAGATTTGCGTAGCCGTAGCGTAAAAATTGCCGACCGCTTAAAAGGCATGGAAGCCCGCCGTACCGAACTCCTGACAATTATTTCCAAAAACAAAGAAACTTGGGGCAATGTCGGCATTTTCGGCAAAATGGCGGGCAAACGGGAAGCCTTATTTGACACGCAAAGCGAATGTTTAAAAGAATATTATGAGCTAAAAACGTGGCATATTGCCTGGGGCTTTGCCGAGCAATTGTTGCAACGCTGTGTTATTGAGCTGCGTGATAAGCTACAACCGATTTTTGTCGACCTTAGAAGGACTCTCGAAGACGGCCAAGTTTTTTTTGAGCAACGCCGAGCCGCCACCTGTCGGCTGCAAGAGACGACGGATATTAAGCAAAATTTGCTGAAATTTTACGAGCCTGAGAAAGTGCGGGATTTTAGCCGTAGCTTGTTAGGCTCGGAAAACAAACAGCAGCAATGGGCGCAACGCTCACGCTCCGACTTTATCAACGCCGCCGAAACCAATAAAGTGGATGTGCGTAGTAAAGAAAAATATTTTGGTGCCTTGCTTTATCACGGCAGCTTAAAAAATATTATTGAGCAGGTGGCGCGTGATAACTCCCAACAAGCACATGACGAGGCCACCAGTATAAGTACCCGCCTGATAGGGGCCAATATTGTGTCACGGCTAGCCGGACAGTTTCAAGACCAAGAAAAGTTACGTTCTTATGTCCGCGATATTGTTGCCAGCACCCAAACCTTTATGCGTTTTAACCAAAGCGAAATCACATCTGCCCCTAATGCCGTCATGGCGGTTATTTTACCGCGTTGCGATGAAGTCAAAAGTTTTCGCGATGAGCTTGCCAGCCTCTTTATGAGCAACCAAACCCCCGGCATTACGCTGTGCATTGTTGACAGCAGCCGTAACCTTAACCAAATTTCCCTGATTTGCTTTAAGTATGGCTTTCCCATGCGTTTTTTACAGCCGCTGCAATTTCTCAAAGAAAAATACGATTTGCGCTTACAGCAAAATCCCGCTAGGGCACGCTTGGAAGTGCATATTGAAGACCACCCGGCTACCCGGTTACCGGAATTATTCCGCCCCCGTCCCGATCAAATGGGTAACACGATCTTGCCGTTATATCAATTGGCCAAGGCCTTGGAGTTGCTGCAACCCCAAGAAGATACTGCCACCAATAAACGGCGTTGGCGCTTGGAAACCCGCGATGCCGACAACTTACCCGAATATCACTTCTATCCTAACGAGATAGTGGCCTTACTGGATAGCGGCCCGGAAGTTGAAACATTATCAGCCGCCAATTTGCAAGACGTGTTGAACAGTGCCACAGAAGAGCAGGTTTTTTATCTGGAAAAAGCGCTTCACCCCTTACTGAAGTCTGATCACTACAAAATAGCCACTAATCGGGAAGCCTTAAAAGCCATCTTGCGCTTACAGCTAAGCACAGCTTTAAGCCATCGCGCCCATAATGTTGAAGATATTTTTTACGGTAAATTGCGGGATAGCACAAAAACTGCCATGGCTTTTATCGATAATCCCCTATAACTTTATAATAACTTTTGGAGAAACTAATCATGGCAAGCGCGAAATGTAGAAATCGGGCCAGTTGCGATCTGGCAATGCAGGATGAATGGATAGAGATACCTGAAGATGGCCGTTGTCCAGAATGTGGGACAACGCTGCAAACGCAAGCGAACAATAGCAGCGCTATTGACGACGCGCGTAAACGTCGGAAAAACTTGCTGATGGCAGGCGGTGGCCTAGGAGCGCTGTCACTGACGGGCGCTTTGCTATGGGCATTGAATAGCCAGCCTAAAACGGGGCCAGAACCTTTGCCGACCACAGCAACCATTACAGAGCCGGCACCTGCCGAGCCCGTTGCCGCCACACCCACACCTGCCGAGCCGACATCAACCGAACCTACTTTAGAAACCCAGCAGCATATCAAACAGGGCATGATGTTTGTGGCCTTGGCGAAAGGTTCCCCTAAAACACGCGGCGAAAACCTGCAAAATGCGCTAGTCGAATTTAATTTGGCGATTAAACAAGAAGACGATGCGGGCCGTTGCTTCGCCACGGGCTACATGAACCGCGGCATTACTTATTGGCAAGACAACAAAATGAACCTTGCCGAAAAAGACCTGATAAAAGCCACGGAATGTGATGAAGAAAATGCGGTGGCTTTTTATAATTTGGCCACTTACTACGCCACCATAAAAAAGCTCGATTTGGCGCTGGAACCCCTAGATAAGGCACTGGAACTAGGCTTCAGTGACTGCGATGTCTTGCGTAAGGATCCCGATTTGGCAAATTTGCGTAATAAAGGCGATTTCCGCCACATCTTGGAAAAACACAAGCTATTTTGTTTGAAATAAATACAGTGTAATCGTATGCTTGCTGCCTTGCGGGTCATTAAAACCTGCAAGGCTCTTCTGCATGTTGGGCTACTGTTGTCACGCCCTACCCTCAAGCCACTTTCAAAACCCCCACGCCATTGGATTTTTTCACCACCTGCACTTGGGTCTTTATGCGTTTGCGCACCCCTTCCAGATGCGAGATAACGCCGACAGTTTTACCGTAAGCAGGGAGTTTCTCCAAAGCGCTCAGCACGACAGTAAGCGAGTCGCCATCAAGACAGCCAAAACCTTCATCAATAAATAACGATTCGACCGATTTATTGTTATTGGCAAGTTCCGACAGGCTTAACGCCAAGGCGAGGCTGACCACAAAGCTTTCTCCACCGGACAGGGTTTTGGGGGCACGTCGGCGGTTATTTTGGGCGGTGTCTTCCACTTCTAAAGATAAGCCCGGCTGCTCGGTATTGTGGCGCAGATAATAACGGTGGCTGATTTTCTCTAAAATACGGTTAGTCTTTTCCAGCAATTGCGCGGCGATGCGGATTTGCACCCGGCGGCGGAAGGCCATACCGTTTTCATTGTCGAGAATGGCGCGTTCTGCCAAAGCCGGTTGCGCCTCCTGTTCGCGCTGTTGTAGTTGGGCGGTCAGTTGTGTGTAACGTTGCTGGGTTTGTTGGTGTTGTGCCAAACGTTTTTGCAACCGTTGAATCTCCAGTTGGGCAATGTCGGTCTTTTCCGCCAGTTGGGTCAATTGCCGATAAATGTCGTCCGGGTCCGGTGCGGTTTCCGCCAGCATAAAATCCGTATCCAGTTCGGCGGACAGATTCTCCAATTGCTGTTGCTTGGCGGTAAGCTGAACTTCAATATCGCCCTGGTGTTTCAGGTATACCGGTTCTTGGGCGGCAAATTGCAGGGCTTGGCGCAATTCGGCCAAGCCGGCGAACGGTGAACTTTGCAAGCGGATTTGCAACGCTTGCAGGCAAGCGCCCACTACGCCCTCCTGCTCGCTCAGGACGCGCTCTTTTTCGGCGATCAACTGTTGCTTTTCGATCAAAGCAAGGTGTACGCCGATCAGTTCTTCACTTTGCAGGCTAGCCATCAAGCGGTCGATGTCGGCATCGGCTTGCTGGAGCGTGGCTTGGTTAGCCGCGTATCGGCTCTCCAGTCCGGCCACCTCCTCAATAAAATGGCTGCTGTGGAATTGATGGGTCTGGTAATCTTGGCGGCGGCTGTTAAGTCGGTCAAAAAACGCGTCTTCTTTGCCTTTGCCGGGCATGGTTTCGCCCAAAGCGGTCAATTGCGCCTGCACCTGTACGGCTAAAGCCTGTTCTTGTTCGCGGCAGGGAATTAAAGCGGCTTCGTTGACCAGATGGGCTTCGTTAATGTCGGCGGTAGCCGCCGCCAGTTGCTCGGCCTCGCTGTGCAATTGGCTCAACGTGGCTTCATTTTTGGCAATTGCCGCATTGATCTTATCAATAGTAGCGGTTTTTTTGCGGTACTGCTCTCCTAAAGCGATGATGTTTTTTAATTCATCACGCTCTTCTTTCAACCATTGTTCCATCACCGCCAATTGCCCGATATCGGCATCGGCAGTGGCCTTGTTCAGGCGGTTGCACTGGCTTAACCAAGCATCTTTAATGCTTTGCAATTGTGCTTGGGTGGCGCGGTTCTGCTCGGCATACTTTTGCGCGGCGACAATGCGCTTATTGAGCTGGTCGGTTTGTGCCGCCAGTTGGCGCAACTTCATTTGCTGGTCGGTCAACGCCTGTACCGAATTGCCCAAGACCGGAGCATGTTTCAAATAAGGGTGTTCTTTCGCCCCGCATAAGGGGCACGGCTTGCCGTCGACCAAATGGACACGCTCGCCCAGCAGCTTTTTCACCAAGGCTTCGCGGCTGACGGCACTTTCAAGCGCCAATTTAATATTCTCTTCGCGTTTTATAATATCGCGCAATTGTGCCAATTCGGCTTTTAAAGCATCCGGGTCTTCGATTAACGGCGGTTTGCGGCCAAACAGGCTTAACAGACCACCGCCCGGTTGGCTGATTTTTTGATACTGGTTTGCCACGTCCAACACTTGCTGAAATTGTTTCAGCCGTCCTTCTTGTTCGGCTTTCAGGCTGTCAATTTCATCAGCATGATGGCCTTGCAGCAAGGCGGCACGGGCTTGCTCTTCATCGGCAAGTTCTTGCTGGAGTGCGGCAATATCCGCTTGGGTTTGGCTCAGGGCAGTTTGGGTGTTTTTTATTGCCGTAGAGTGGGCTTTGACCGCATTCCCTGATTGCTTATACGCATCGCTCAGCACATTCAGTTCGGCACGGAGTATTTTCAGTGGCGCGGTTTCGGGAAAGTTATCCAGCAATATCCCATCACCTGCATGGTCAGCCAGCCAAGCCTGCACCTCGGCTAAAGCGGCGTTTTTTTCGCCCAATTGAGTTTCTAAAGCCTGTAATTGCGCCGACGCCTCTTGCTTATCCAAACGGGCTTGGTTAATAGCGAACTTAATCCCGTCTAGGGTCTGATGCTGCTCGGCAAAAGACAGGCCAGCAGCTTTGGCGGCCAAGTCGGAATTATCGCCCACTTGCTCGCGCAGAAAGTGCTGCTCGTTTTGCAGGGCTTCCCAAGCGGCTTTATGTTGTTGTAAAGTCTGTTGTTGGCTCTCCAGCGCCTTTAGGTCATCCTGAAAGTTTAACGCCTGTTTGGCGACCGCAATCTCGGCTAAGGTTTGCCCGTTGGCCGCCAATTGGGTTTGCAGGTCTTTCAGGCGTTTTTTCTGTTCGACGACTTGGGTTTGCAGATTGGCGGTGTTCTTCAAAGCGTGCTGTTGCTGCTCCAGCTGTTTTTGGGCTTCTTTAAGCTCTTGGATTTGTTCCTGATAATCTTGCAGATCCTGTTCCGATGCTTCTTGCTCGGCGGAGGTGAGCGGTTTTAAGCCAGCCAATTCTTGTTTCAGGGCATCGACGGCCTGTTGCGCCTTGTCGGCGTTGCCGATGATTTCATTACGGTAATCGGCATAAATGTCGGTGCCGATTAACGTCTCTAAAATATCCATGCGTTCGTTGTCGAGCGCGTGTAAAAAAGCCGTAAACTCATTTTGTGCCAACAGCATGGAGCGGGTAAAGCCGCGGAAACTCATCCCCGTCAAATCCCTGATAGCCGAGCATACCGCAACAGAGCCATCCGCCAGTACCGCACCGTCAGACAAACGGGTCAACTGCATAGCAACAGTTTGCTCTTCACCGTCATGGGGTGCACGTTGGGCTTGCCAAGTGGACTGATACTTGTCATCCCCCAGTTTAAACTCGACCTCAGCATAAGCTTCATTCGCGTTTTGGCTAATGACCGTCGCAGCCGGGCGGTCAAAACGGGCGGTTTCCCCATACAGGGCTAAGGTGATGGCATCTAAAATGCTGGATTTTCCCGAACCGTTCGCGCCAGTAATTGCAAAAACGCCCGTATTGGCTATCGGGCCTTTACTGAAACTGATACGGCTTTCGCCCATTAAGGAATTGATGTTTTTAAAATAGAGTGAAAGTATTTTCATGGTTTGATACTTTTGCCAGGCGACCGGGATGTTGATCACACCATTATAACGCCGTGGCAAGGCTTTTTCTCAAACTATCGCTTAGGAGAGGTAATGCAGAGGGGCGGAACTTAACGGCATCAGCGTCAGCCGCCTGGCCTTTCAGGTTTTAGCAACCCGAAAGGCCTTCGTGACGGACTGGCTTTAGCGGCGTTTGTTAAGAAATTTTTGCCGGAGCGGAACTTTGCCAAGCCGGGATTTGCTCAATGGCACTGTACCAGCGGGCAATTTCCGTATACCCTTCGACAGGATATTTAGCCAATGCCGTCAACTCCAAGAAGGAGGCGATGGAGAAATCCGCCAAGGTAAACGTATCGCCAACCAGCCAAGCACGGCCCGCCAAATGCCCATCCAACACCTTAGCGAAGCGATGGAAGTTTTCGGTGGCTTTCGCCAATTCTTGGGCATCGGGTTCGCCCAGGTTGAAGGCGTTTCTGAGAATATTTTCAAAAATAAAAACGCCGCAAGCACGGCCAAAATGGGCGGTTTGCCAAAACTGCCAACGGGTGATGTCGGCATGTACCTTAGGGTCAGCGGGCAGCAACGAATTATCTGGCACTTTAGAACACAGGTACTGCATAATGGCATTAGATTCCCACAGGACAAAATCGCCGTCGACAAGCGTCGGGATCATGTGGTTAGGGTTAAGAGCCAGAAAATCTGCTTGCAAATGCTCACCTTTAACCAAATCCAAAGCGTGTAAGTCGCAAGCCAATCCTAAATGATGTAAAACGGCAATGACACGGCGAGAGTTGGGTGAAATTGGAAAATGATACAGTTTCATGCGGCTACCCCTAAAAGAAGAAAAATATTTTTGTCACTTGCCTTTTGCAAGTGATAAGATTCTGACACACAAACTTGCTTTTTGCAAGTATCTATTTATATCTGATGTCTTAAGACCGGCCATGAAAACAGAAACACCCAACTACCGCTCAAAATGCCCTCTTTCTATCGCCTTGGAATTTATCGGCGATAAATGGAGCCTTATCGTGATCCGCGACATGTGTTTGGGAAAAAGCAAATACTGTGATTTTCAGGCCTCACCGGAAGGCATACCCACCAATATCCTCGCCAGCCGCCTGCGCGAATTGGAAGAAAACGGCCTGTTGATCAAACGCCCCTATCAGGCCAAACCTGTGCGTTATGAATATTTTTTAACGCCCAAAGGCGCAGATTTGTTGCCGGTATTACAGCAATTGGTCAAGTGGACACAAAAACACGTCCCCGACTGCGGCGAGCCGCCTGAGGGCTTTTTTACCGCCCAACCGGAAGATTTGTTGCAAAAATGGGTGGATGCGACGGATACTGCTTAGAATAGAAGGCCTGTCATGCCAGTAAACCCTAAACAGGAATTCCGTATGCTTGCCGCTGTGCTGTTAGTGTTTTGGCTACCTGCAACCTGTTGCTTTTGGTTCGATTGGCGCATTGCCGGCATTATTTTGACCTGCTTAGGCACTTTATCCGCCAGTGAACGTTGCCACCGTGTGGCTACCCAATGTGCATCAGTGCGGATACGCGTCATTGCAGCGGTGATGATGGGGGTGTTAATTATTGTGACGACATATACCGCCTACTTCCACTCCTATCCAATGATGAATCATAGGCTTTAAATCGCCCTTTAAATCGCCTAAGACTTATATCGTTTTCTTTATTGGGACTTAACCAAGGAATATCAACCGTGTTAACGGCTCTTGAACAGACTACGTTACAGCTATCAGAACCAACCAGTGCGGACAAAAAATCGCTGTTAGGGCAGTTTTTCACCCCTGCAAACATAGCAAAATTCATGGCTAGCTTATTTCCCGCCCCCTTAAGCGACACCTGCACCTTACTTGATGCAGGTGCAGGCACCGGCTCCCTTGCCAGCGCATTTTTAGAAAGATGCGCATCCGGCCAGTTGAATGCCCAAAATATTCGGCTAAGCGCATTTGAATTGGATAACTCCGTTCATGCGCAATTGCACCGCTCCCTATCCCAGCATAAAAATAAAACGCCGCTTTTGTTTACCATTATCGGCGGCGATTTCATTGAGGCCGCCGTTAACACTATTCAATCCGGCCAACAGGTTTTCACCCACGCCATCCTCAACCCACCCTATAAAAAAATAAGCAGCAATTCCCGCCACCGTTTGTTGCTTCGCCAAGTAGGCATTGAGACAGTCAACCTTTATTCGGCTTTTGTTGCACTAACGCTTTTATTAATGGCACCGGAAGGGCAAGTCGTCGCCATCATCCCCCGCAGCTTCTGCAACGGCTCTTATTATCGGCCTTTCCGTGACTTCGTACTAAAACACGCGGCCATTCGCCACATACATCTTTTCGCATCGCGCCGTAAAGCCTTCAAAGCCGATGCTGTGCTACAAGAGAACATTATCATCAGGCTAGAACGAGGCCGACCACAAGAGTCGGTGACGGTGTCAACCTCTACCGATGACAGCTTTAGCGATTTTGCCAGCTACGAACACCCATTCGATAATATTGTCTTTGCTGATGACCCCAACCAATTTATCCATATACCTACATCATGTGAAAAAAACACCATAGAATTGTCGCCCGCTATCCGCTATTCGTTAGCGGATTTAGGTATCACTGTTTCAACCGGCCCAGTAGTAGATTTTCGGTTAAAAAAACATTTATGCGCTATGCCGGAGTCCGGTACAGCACCGTTATTGTATCCAGGCCATTTTAGTCGCGGGGGCCTCGAATGGCCAAAAGTGGGCAGTAAAAAACCCAATGCGATCCACCGTAACCTTGAAACAGAAAAGTGGCTTTATCCCAATAGCTTTTATTGTGTAGTGCGCCGTTTCTCAGCTAAAGAAGAGCGCCGCCGCATCGTCGCCAGTGTCGTTGAACCAACGGCATTTCAGGATGCCCCATTATTGGGCTTTGAGAACCACTTAAATCTATTTCATGAAAACAAACAGGGATTATCGGCAACATTGGCACACGGTTTATGCTTATTTCTCAACACGACCGCGTTTGATGAAAGTTTCCGGCGCTTTAGCGGACACACACAGGTTAACGCAACCGACCTAAAGATAATGAAGTATCCAAGCCGCAGTATGCTCATAGAAATGGGCAAATGGGCTATGGCTGCCGGCGGCACTCTTACGCAGATGATGATAGATGAAAAACTAAGGGAGCTAAATTCATGAGTAATGCCCATCCTCTTATCGAATCCGCCCGGCAAATCATTATCACGCTGGGGTTGTCGCGCAAGCAACACAATGAGCGTTCCGCACTTTGCTTGTTGGCTTTGCTGAATATGACCCCAAACACATCATGGCACGAAGCAGAAAACCCGTTGCTAGGCATTACCCCAATAATGGATTGGGTGCGGGAACATTATCACAAAGACTATGCGCCGAACACACGGGAAACGTTCCGCCGCCAAACAATGCACCAATTCTGTGATGCTGGTATCGCGCTTTACAACCCAGACCGGCCTGACCGTCCCGTCAACAGTCCGAAGGCCGTCTATCAAATCGAACCTAATGCGCTGGCATTGCTACGCACTTTCGGAACACCAGCATGGCCTGACAAATTAGCGGCTTACTTGTCCGAAACCGAAACGCTACTCGCCCGTTACACGCAAGAGCGGATGCAAAACCGCATTCCGGTAAACATTGCCCCAGGGAAGAGCATAAATTTAAGCCCAGGTGGGCACAGTGAACTGATTCGGGCCATTATTGAAGAATTTGCCCCGCGTTTCGCACCGGACAGCCTGTTAGTGTATGTCGGGGATACAGGTGACAAATGGCGTTACTTTAACGCGGCTTTACTGTCCAAGTTGGGTGTCAATGTCGATTCGCATGGCAAAATGCCCGATGTCGTGCTGTATTTTAGTGCGAAAAACTGGTTACTGCTCGTTGAATCCGTCACCAGCCACGGCCCCGTGGACGGCAAACGGCATAATGAACTCGCCAGCCTTTTTGCTACCGCAAGCGCAGGACTGGTCTATGTGACAGCCTTCCCAAACCGTGCCGTCATGGGGAGGTATCTTGGTGAAATCGCATGGGAAACAGAAGTATGGGTAGCAGATGCTCCATCCCATTTAATCCATTTTAACGGTGTGCGATTTTTAGGCCCCTATAATTCGGTCTAACCCCACCTGCCGCGTTGCACGGCAGATGGGTGACACGCTAAGCGTTTAGCGCTTATTCAGGCTTAGGTGGCGGTGGTGGGGGCATCATGTGGCGGGGCGGGTGCATGTTGTCAAACTTTTTCAGTTGCTCAGGGGTCAGCACCGCTTGCAAACGGGTTTTGGTCTCTTCGTGGATAGCTTGGAACTTGGTATGTTGTTGCTCAAAAATCGCATCGACTTTACTTTGTTGCTCGGTAGTCAAGCCTAGCTCTTTCGCCATCGCCGCTATTTTTTCGGCGTGGTGTTGTTTAAAATTCTGATCGCCTTCAGGACTTCCTGGCCCTCCCATGCCGCCAGCCACGGCCACCAGCGGTAAGCCCAGCGCAAATAACAGGCTAATCAACGTTTTCTTCATAATCATCTCCTAGTTAGATTGGAAACAGAAGCGGCTTAATGCCGTTCTTACTGCATACTATAACCCCATATTAAGAAAGCAATATGCAATGATTGTGTAAGATGATGGCAATGCCCCCAAGATTAAAAACTCGGCACTTCCGGCAAGGCCAAGCAATAAATTCCTACACGGGCGAAAAATCCCCTATTATATTGGTTTACTTTGGCCTGCCGCAGGGCATTATCATGATAAGATTCTTTTTACTGTTGCTATCTTTGCTGTTAATGACGGTAGGCACAGCCGATGCCGCCGACAAAAAAACCGCCCACCATGCGCCACCGCCATTACAATGCGTGGCGTTCAGCCCTTATGTCGGCACGATCAACCCAGATTATGGCCCGTCGCCCCCTAAAGAGCTGATTGACACCCTACTCGACAAAATCGTCAAAGAGACACCGTTCCGCTGTATTATGACCTATGGCGTACTGAACGGCTTAGACTATACCTTTACCGCCGCACAAGCCCGGCATCTTAAGGTTATTGCCATTTTATGGCTAGATAAGGACAGCAAAGTCAATTCGCAATCCATCTCCACGGGCATTCACCTGGCCAAAACCTTTGCCGATACCATCATTAAGCTCAGTTGCGGTTCGGAAGTGCGCACCCGCCACGGCTATCAGTTTGACGGCGAAATTAGCCGCTGCCTGCAAGCCCTGCGCGAGGCCAAAGTAACACAACCTATCACGACTATTGATACTTGGTGGGAATGGTGCAACCGCTCCTTACACTGCGAAAAGACCTTGTTTTCAGACCAAGTCGACTGGATAGGCATCAACATCTTCCCTTGGTGGGAAAATACCTTTTCCCCCTTGCATTCCTGCACCCCTGCTGGGCAAGCCGCCGATTTCCACCTTGCCAGACTGCATGAAGTCCACACCGCCAATCCTAACAAAGCCGTCATGATCACCGAATTCGGTTGGCCTAACGGCCCCGCTAAAGCCGAGTCGGTCAATGTCAAAACCGGCCAGCGCTGCGGTGTCGCCAGTGCCGAAAACCAAGCCTTAGTGGTGCAATCGACGTTTAAAAAACTCGCCCAGGAACACCTGTCCGGCACCGTGTTCGAAGCTTTTTCGGAAAACTGGAAACCCAGTAATGAAGGCGATTTTGGTAAATACTGGGGAATCTGCCAAGGCGAGCCGCCGTTTGCATGCAGCAAAAAACTAGCCCATCCCTGACCGGATGGCGGCTTTAAAAAATATTAGCATTTTATGATTGGGTTTCGTTTGGTAGAATGGCAAAATTGTGCGAAATTACCTCCCATCGTACAATCTTAAATTAGCCGACCTTCACCCATCCGCCTATTCTCTGACAGCCCACATCCGCCGCCACTGCCAATAACGGGCTTAGCACACCCGGCAGGCACGGCGGAGTTGGGCTATCAGCTTAATTGAACTTTTCCAACATGACGAATGTAAAACTGACCCTGCTTCTTTTAATGTCACTGTGCCTGTCCTTGGTGTCACCTGCCAGTTACAGCGACCATGCCGCCATTCTGATCGATGCCGACAACGGCACTATTGTCTATGAGCAAGACGCAAACCACGCTTGGTTCCCGGCCTCGCTAACCAAAGTGATGACCTTATACATGACGTTTACCGCGTTGTCGCAAGGACAAGTCCAGCTTACCGACACGATGACCGCCTCCGTTTATGCGGCGCGGCAGCCGAACAGCAAATTAGGCTTGAGGCCAGGTGAAAACATTACCGTCGAAGAGGCTATCTTAGCGTTGATTACCCGTTCCGCTAACGATGCCGCCGTGGTGCTGGCGGAACATTTGGGCGGTAACGAAGAAAATTTTGCCACCCGCATGACCGCCAAAGCCCACTCTTTAGGCATGTACGACACCCATTTCATGAACGCGACCGGACTGCCCCACCAATGGCAAGTAACTACCCCCCGCGACTTAGGCTTGCTGGCCTATCGGACAATGCAGGACTTCCCTAATTTTTACCCGTATTTTGCCTCCCATAGCCTGTTTTTTCGGGGTCGTGAATGGCCGGCCATTAATAAGTTCACCGCCAGCTATCCAGGTGCAGAAGGCATGAAAACCGGCTTTACCTGCGGTTCCGGTTACAACCTGATCTCCACCGCGCAACAGAACGGCAAACGCCTGATCGGCGTTATCATGGGCGGCATGACCAGCCCGCAACGCTACCAACTGATGACAGCGATGATGGATAACGGTTTTAGCAATAACCTGCCCCCCCATGCCGACAAACACATCAGCGCAATACCGACCAAAACGTTCAGCAGCCCGCCTTATCAATTAGGTTGTGGACGCGATGCCCCCCGCACCTCGTATGCGCAATACACGCCGCCCGCCGCACCCCGCCATAACAATAACCACGCCGTCCATCTGCGCAGCAGCCAC
>NZ_PGFZ01000007.1:109703-184235 GCF_002923755.1 Methylovulum psychrotolerans | reverse complement strand
CGCCATATCGTTGCCAGCCACGCTATACCGCGTGCGGCAAAAAGGGTCGCCAGCAAAGCCCAGCCCCTACGGCTTGCCAGAGCCACAATCCCCAGCAAAACCCGCTATCACCGTAGCCGCTAATAGTAAGTTAGCCCTGCCAGTTAGCGTGCCGTCTCAGCTATTTTTGGTTTGCCGCCGTGGCGACGGTTTTTTAGCCGTCTCCACCTGCAAGTAAGTCGATAAGGCAAATCGGGCCATCAACAAGGTCATGGCGACCGGATAGAGCATATAATGCTCTAACAAATCTAGGCTATACAAAACCAACAGCATTACCATCCACGATTTGACACGAAAGTTTTGCGCCAATACCTGCAACTGGCGCAACACTTCCTTATCAATGTTTTCACGCTGGCCGATGAAAAACAGCTCGATAAAGGCGGCCATAAAGACAAAATACAAAGCGTAAGCAAAAAATACCGGTGTGTCGTCCTTAAACAAAGGCTGCCAATACGCATACCACACCAGCAACACACTGCCCGAAAACAGGTCATGCCATAATCTGGCCCAACCCTTATCAACGGCCATCGCCACCGTACAGCCCACCGCCACCGCCAAACCACCATACAACACCCACGGCGACACCAGATAAGCCAACCAAGGACTTTCTGCCTGGAGCAAAAAACACAGCGCAAGACTCAACCCAATAAAAATAAACATAAGCGGCCTATAAAAATTGATTTTAACTTAAGCCTGTTATGCCAAAAAAATGCGCTATAGTAAAGCTAAACCTTTGTGAAAGGCGTACGCTGCCGAACATTGCCATAAAACAGCCAAAAGAATACTATCCCCTACTAAGCCTATTCTAAAACGCGTTGTTTCCCTTCCCTTTAGATACCCCCACCATTATGACAAAAGAGCCGACTCCCTTAGCCCCCGTCCTCTTCCTCTCCCATGGCGGCGGCCCGTTGCCCCTGTTAGGCGATGCCAACCATAAAGACTTGGTAGACTTTTTCCATACCATCCCCGCCCTGCTGGGCAAACCCGCCGCTATCTTAGTGATTAGCGCCCACTGGGAAGCCCGGTTGCCGACCGTCACCAGCGGGGCAACCCCCGCCTTGATTTATGATTATTATGGCTTCCCTCAAGAAGCCTACCACATCCGCTATCCTGCCCCCGGCCAACCGCTGTTGGCGGAACGGATTGTCCGGCTCTTGACCCGACAAGGCATTGCAGCGCAAGCCGATGCCCAACGCGGTTTTGACCATGGTTTATTTGTCCCGTTAAAAATCATGTATCCAGAAGCGGACATCCCTTGCCTGCAATTGTCACTGGTCAGCAGCTTAGAGCCCAAAGAACATATCCAGATAGGTAAAGCCTTAGCGGACTTAAGAAAAGACAATGTCCTGATTATCGGCTCAGGATTTAGCTTCCATAACCTTAATGCATTTTTTGCACCCCCCACCGAAACCAGCCAAACCTTGAACCAAGACTTTGAAAATTGGCTAATTGACACCTGTACCAATAACCAACTTAACGAAACTGAGCGCGAACAACGTCTAATCCATTGGCAACAAGCCCCTGCCGCCCGTTATTGCCATCCCCGTGAAGAACACCTGTTGCCTCTGCAAGTTTGTTACGGGGCGGCGGGCAGTTTCGCCAGAAAAGCCTTTGAGTTTTCCGTGTTGGGAAAAAAAGCCAGCGCTTATTTGTGGTAATGGCTTTACACCCGCCATGCCGATATGGCTTTTGCACACCCCAAAAACCAAAATAAAAATTCCCCCAACCACCATTTAATGCTAACATTTTACCGAACGTTCGTTAGGATTGTAAACAAATGACCGTCAAAGAACAAGCGTCAGCGCAGCAATTGACGGGTACTATGGACAAACATCTGCCGCCCCTGCCGTCTTGCACCGGAAGCCACCATACCTTCCCTCGCGCATGCTAATACGAGGCAAAAAAGCCTGCCTGCCTGCCCATAGCGTGGGCTAACTACGGGTGTTAGCAGGTATAATAAGCGGCATTATTGCAGAAAACTTTCTCATTATCGAAAATAATGCCAAAATGTCCGCAAAGTTAAATAAATAGCACGGGAACCTTCATGAATCTACAAAAAAGCGTCTTTAACCCCCGCTTGCTGGGCGGTTTGCTTATGGCAACACTGCTGAGCGCTTGTGCCTCCAACAGTAACAGTAACGACCCTTGGCAAGGCTGGAACCACGGTGTGCAAACGTTTAACGATACTTTGGATAAAAATGTGGTAAAACCGCTGGCACAAGGCTACCAATGGATAACCCCTGATGTGGTCGACCAAAGCATCACAAACGCGTTTAGCAACGTTAATGATGTCGGCGTCATCATCAATGATTTTCTGCAATTAAAATGGCGGCAAGGCAGCATGGATGTTGGCCGTCTGGTGGTGAACTCGACGATGGGTATGGGCGGGCTTTTTGATGTCGGCGCCGCCATGAACCTGCCGAAACATCAGGAAGATTTTGGCCAAACTTTAGCGGTCTGGGGCGTACCTTCTGGCCCTTATTTAGTGTTGCCCATTTATGGCCCCAACTCGCCTAGAGATACGCTGGGACTGATTGGCGATGCCATGTTTAACCCGTTGACGTATGTGTCTATTTTCGGCACCTCCGATGCGACTTACTCGACAATGGGGGCACGGTTTGTTGAGGTCATAGACAAACGCGCCCAATTGTTATCCACCGAAAAAGTGGTTAATGAAGCGTCTGGGCAAGACCGCTACGAGTTTATGAAAAACGCTTACCAACAGCGCCGCGATTATCTGATTAAGGATGGCAACACCGATGCCAGTGATTTGGACAAAGAACTGGATTCGTTGGATAGCGACAAGCCTGCCGAGCAAAAACCCTAGCCTATAAGCTAAGCCGTTGGCTTACCCGTTTTCAAACAGGTAAGCCAACGTGTGCCGTTCGTATTTCAGCCAAAATTTTACCCACGGACTCCCCTTTCCCTAGGTGCCGCCATGAAAAAACGTCAACTGAATTATTCTGCCGATTCTTATGCCTATCTGCCGAACAACAGCGCACATCGGTTTGCCCAAGCTTTCGCCTTACGCATTTACCGCAGCAACAGCATTTACAGCTTTATCCCCAAGAACGCCTGTTCAACCATGCGGGTATCCTTAGCGATGGCGAACGGCTGTATTAGCAGCACCGCAGATTTTAACTGGATACATTGTAATAACGACACCTTTAGGGCAGACCTTGCCAGTCTGATCCAAGCCGATTATACCTTTGTGATTTTGCGCTGCCCGTTCGCCAGAATAGCCAGCGCTTATCTGGATAAAATAGTCGATACCACAGGCGTGGCCTGGGAATTGTACGATGCTGTACAGCGGCAGATAGACATTCAGGACATGAGCTTCCGGCTATTCGTCAACACCATCACTAAACCCGCTATCTTACGCGCTAATATCCATTGGCAACCGCAAGTGGATTTTTTAGTCTATAAAGACTATGACGATTATTTCAATCTGGAAACTTTTGCAGCCGCCCAAAGCATTATCAGCGAAAAAGCCCAGATCGACATTATTGATGCCAGAGGCCTCACCCGCCATGGCATAGAGCGCTTTGAGCTTATCAGTAACGACACTTACGCCGATTACCTGCCCGATGCCATCCGTACCCTAAAAAAAGCCGGACAAGCCCCTAAACCCTCCACCCTTTACGACGACGAACTGATCGCCAAAATCAGCAAAGCCTTCAAGAAAGACATTGCCTTGTACAAATCGTTGTTTGGCACAAAAAACTTGATGTTTTCGTAAACGCAACAACATTTGCCACCCTTACCTTACATCACCCTACCCTATGCCATAAAGCCGCGCGTATGCAACGCAACACCTCATAAGAATACTGTCCGGCAAACTGGTCAAAAATCGGTTTCAGGGCATTTTTCTGCTCTTCGGGCAAATCCAGCAACGCCACTTCAATGGTTTTTAGCTCCGCTTCCGGCAAATCCACGACATCGCTGAGCAACACCATCCCCTGCTCCAAAGCTTGTGCCATGTGCGCATAAATGGTGTTTTCCCGCAAACTGCGTTTTTGGGCGGTTTGCGAAACGCTAAACCCCAAGCGGATCAGTTTGACCGATTCGCTGACCGTATCGGAAGCGTCATCTGCGGCATCCCTAAAGCGTTGCAGCACCTCTAAAAACTGCTCGCCGTATTGCTCCAACTTACGGGTCCCGATGCCGGATATTCTTGCCATGTCGCGTAAATTGGCAGGCTTGGCCTCCATCATCGCCATTAAAGTGGCATCATGAAAAATCACATAAGGCGGCACATCTTGGGCATCGGCAATTTGTTTGCGCTTGGCGCGTAAGGCATCCCACAAATCGCTCATCCCCCCCGTCGTCTGACCGGATTTAGTGGCCTTGATTTTCTCCGGCTTAACATCTTTGCGCAGCATCAGCTTTTGTTCGCCGCGCAAAATCGGGCGGCAGGCATCAGTCAGTTGCAACGCGCCGTAACCGTCGAAATCGACGCTGACCAAGCCCCGCGCGACCAATTGCCGAAACACCGAATGCCATTGCTGCTCATCCAACGCCTTACCGATACCGTAGGTGGACAATTGCTGATGGCCGAATTGGCTGATCCGCGCCGTTTGCTTACCTAACAGCACATCAATCAAATACGCCACCCCAAAGCGTTGCTGGGTGCGGTATATGCACGATAAGGCCTGCTGTGCCGCCAAGGTGCCGTCCCAGGTTTGCACGGGTTCCATACAAGTGTCGCAATTGCCGCACGGCTGTTCCAATTGGTCGCCAAAATAGCTTAACAGGCTTTGCCGCCGGCAATGCACCTGCTCGCATAAAGCCAGCATGGCATCAAGCTTATGGTATTCAAGCCGCTTATGCGCCTCATCGGACTGCGATTCGGCCAGCATTTTCCGCAAAGTAATCACATCTTGCAAACCATAAGCCATCCACGCATTCGCCGCCAAGCCGTCACGACCCGCCCTGCCCGTCTCCTGATAATACGCCTCAACGCTTTTAGGCAAATCCAAATGCGCGACAAAGCGCACGTTCGGCTTATCTATGCCCATACCAAAAGCAATGGTCGCGACAATCACCAAACCTTCCTGCATCAAAAACCGGTGCTGGTTCTGGTAACGTACGTCCGCACTTAAACCGGCATGATAAGGCAAGGCATTAACGCCCTTGCTGCTTAGCCAGATTGCCGTCTCTTCGACTTTTTTTCTCGACAGACAATAAACAATCCCCGCATCCCCGGCATGTTCAGCGCGGATAAACGTCAACAATTGCTGGCGGGCATTTTGTTTTTGGACAATACGGTAGCAAATATTCGGACGGTCAAAACCGCTTTGGAATAACGGCGCATGGCCTAAACCCAAACGTAAGACAATTTCTTCACGGGTACGCTCATCGGCAGTGGCCGTTAAGGCTATGCGCGGAATATCAGGGAAACGCTCATGCAACATGGACAGTTGCAGATAATCGGCACGGAAATCATGCCCCCATTGCGAGACACAATGGGCTTCGTCAATGGCAAACAACGCGATTTTGATCTTACCGAACAAACTACGGGTATATTCCGAGGCCAGCCGCTCCGGCGCGACATAAAGCAAATCCAACTCGCCATTGAGCAATTGCTGCTCGATGCGCCGGGCTTCTTGCTGCGCTAAGGTCGAATTAAGAAACGCCGCTTTTACGCCCAATTGCAACAAGGCACTGACCTGATCCTGCATCAGCGCAATCAGCGGCGATACGACAATGCCCACGCCCGGCCTAAGCAAGGCAGGAATCTGGTAACATAAGGATTTGCCGCCACCCGTCGGCATCAACACCAAAGCGTCTTGCCCCGCCAACAGATGGTCAATCACCGCCTGTTGCTGACCACGGAAACCGTCATAACCAAACACCGTTTTCAAAACGTGGAGCGGCGTATTGTGTGCGTTGCTAGCCATGTTATCTTCAGTTTAAACAAGAAAGGCGATAGGCGGCCAAACCGTCTACAGCGGTTAAAAATGCCACAATTTTAACACAATGCGCCCAGAGTGAACGGCCAGAGAGGCTAAACGGACAAGATAAAGGGCTTTCAATAGCTGCCATTGCTTGGCAAAATACCCCGCCGAGCGATTCCCCCGGGCTCACCTATTTTTACTACCCATGAGCAAACAATCTTCTTTCAACAGCTTCAAACATCTTTTCACCCTCATGCGCCTGATTTACCGCCATCCCTCGCTGTTGCTATTAGGATTGCTGCTCGGCGCGGGCGATTATGGCTACGAAGTAAAAATAGCCCGCCCCGCGATGCTATACCAAGGCGAACCCCGCCCCGTCGCCGGACACAACATCGATACTTGGTTTCGGGTCTTACGCAACCACGGCTTTATCTTGGGCTATTCTGACTGGCGCGGCAATCCGTTATGGGTAGAATATGCCCTAACCCCAGTTCCCGAACACGCCCCGTCATTAAAACGCCCCAACCGCTTTAGCACCGACTGGCGTAGCCTTAACCGCCTAGATCATGACAGTTACCAAAAAAGCGGCTATGACCGCGGCCACATGGCCCCCAATTATGCGATGGGACATCTCTATGGCAAACAAGGCCAAGCCGATAGCTTTCTGATGACCAACGTCACGCCGCAGAAAGCACATTTAAACCAAAAAGTGTGGGAACGCCTGGAAGAAGCAGAAATTGACACCTTTGCGCCCCTGTTCGGCAAAATCTGGGTAGTGACCGGCCCTGTTTTTAGCGGTTCGGTAGAGCGGCTCAGTTCGGATTGGAAAGTCGAAATTCCCGATGCGTTTTTTAAGCTCTATATCACCGCCGCCAAACCGCCCGAAAAACCGCGGGTACTGGCGTTCTTAGTGCCGCAGACCGTCCAAGGCCATGAGCCGCTGGCGCAATTTGTCACCACCATCGATGCCATAGAAGCACAAACCGGATTAGATTTTTTCGCCGATTTAGACGATACCGTGGAGAATGCCCTAGAAGCCAGCCAAGACGGGCAGCCTTGGCATTTACAGGCGGTCAGCCAATTGCCTGCGCGGTATTAACGCCCAAACAACGGGCTAGACAACCATAAAATCTGCCGCACTGACATCCAAGCCCCTACCGATCAAGGCAACCAGCACGGCAGCGCCCACACCGCTGCCATCCGCATCATAAAATACCCCGCCCGAAATAATGTTGTAAAGGATATGGTCATTACTGTCCACCACGTTACCGATTCCAATAACCTTAAAAGTGGTGTTCGCTAAATGGCCAATGGCCAGCTCGGTAAAAATACGATGGTCGAGTTGGATGCTGTCATTAGGCACGGAAAAATCGGTGATAATATCCCGATTAGCCGAACTTAAGGCCGTATCGAACAAAAAGCTGTCTTGCCCAAGCCCCCCCGTCAGCACATCAACACCTAAGCCACCGTCCAGCACATCATTACCCGCCCCGCCGTATAAATCATTATTGGCGGCATTCCCTGTCAGGGTATCGTCATAAGCACTGCCATTCACCTCTTCGATATTACTGAGCGTATCCCAACCGGCACCGCCTGTGTTTTGGCTAGCCGTTAACGCAAGGTCAACCGTCACCCCTGCGGTGGCCGTATAGTATTGCGCGACATCAAAGCCTGCACCGCCATTCAAAACATCGTCACCCAAACCGCCTATCAGGCTATCGTTGCCGTCACCGCCATAGATCTGGTCGTCACCCACATCCCCAGACAGGATGTTATTGCCGGCATCACCCGTTAAGGTATCGTTAAAAAAACTGCCGTTGATATTTTCTATAGCCAGCAAGGTATCACTACCCGCCCCGCCCGTCTCTTGTTGTGAGGTCAAGCTCAGATTAACCGTCACCCCTGCCGTGGCCGTTCCGTACAACACGGTATCCACCCCATTGCCGCCGTTCAAAACATCATTACCCAAACCCCCCGTTAAAATATCATCCCCAGCTCCGCCACTCAGGGTATCGTTACCCGCACCGCCGAGCAGGATATTGTTAGCGGCAGTGCCGATTAAGGTATCGTTGTAAGGGCTTCCGTTGATATTTTCTATGGCCAACAAGGTATCTTTACCCCCGCCTACCGTATTTTGCTGAACGGTCAGGTTTAAATTAACAAATACCCCGGTCATGGCACTGCCATACAAAACAGTGTCTACGCCATCGCCGCCATCCAATACATCATCACCCGCGCCACCGTTTAAGACATCATTACCGTCGCCGCCATACAGCGTGTCGTTACCGCCCAAACCAGACAGCACATCATTACCCGCCAAACCGTAAATAATATCGTGGCTATTTTTCACCAAGGCATCGCCAGCTAATATATCACCGCCATTCGTGCCGGTCATTGCCCCTGAAATATGCCCTATCGAACCTGGAGCCGACAAAGCAACGCCGTTTAAACGGATAGCGGCAACCTGCAAAGCCGAATTGAGCGTAATATCGGTCTTATTAACCACCCCTAAGCCAACGGTAAACGTTCCGTTTTGGGTAAAGGTATAAGTATAAGACTGATAACCGACAAAGACCGTAGAAAAGGTATCGGCAATCACTTGGGTGTCGGTAAAACCCGCCGCCGCCACCGACAGGAAGGAGGTATCATTATAGCGGCTAGCCTGGAAAGCCTCATTGGTCTGAAAATCATAAGATACCACCAACTGGTCGCCCACTTTGGCGGTAACGCTATAAGCGACCGCCGAACCATTGGTGGCATTACCTTTTACCAACGCATCTAACGTCTTTGGGGCCAAGCCCAAAAACGCCTCAAGCTTAGCATCAGTAACTGACCCTGGGCTGTTATTAACGGAATAAGGCAATTCTAACGAGAGTGACAACGCAGTAAATTTGGCGGCATTATTGACTTGTGACATAGTAGGGACTCTATAAAGGGTTACAGAAGATAATAGCAGACCGGATGCAGCCTAACATAGTTGCTTAGGGCTTCCATGCAAATAAAGTCTTCGCCATAATAGCCAATAACTTTTTTATAATAATAACATACAAAAAACCACCCATCACAGTACATAAGGATAAGCGCCATGCCAATCACCACCCATAAACTCCGCTGGGGCATTTTAGGAGCCGCCAGAATCAACGAACGCTTATTGCCCGCGATTGTCCAAGCCGACAATGCCGAACTGGTCGCCATTGCCAGCCGCCGCCCTGGCGCCGCCGCCGAAACCCTCAACCGTTTCGCACCTTGCTACCCCAGCGTAACCGTCTATGACGCACCCGAAGACCTGCTCAATGATCCTAACGTGCAAGCCGTGTATATTCCCTTAGCCAACCACGAACACGCCCAATGGACGTTACGCGCCATCGGCCACGGCAAACATGTCTTATGCGAAAAACCCCTGGCGTTGAGCGTCAGTGACATCCACGCCATACAAGCCGCCGCCCACCAACATCAGGTCATGGTCATGGAAGGCTTTATGTACCAATTCCACCCACAACATGCAAGGGTGCAGGAGTTGGTACAATCAGAGTTGTTGGGCGACATTCGCTCGGTGCGGGCTACTTTTTCCTTCATGATGCGCCCAGAACGCATGTACCGCCTAGAAGCACCCATCGCCCAAGGCGGCGGGGCGATGTGGGATATTGGCTGTTACGCCATCCATACCGTGCGCAGCTTGTTCGGGCAAGACCCTATTGCCGTCACCGCCCTACACCAAACGCTAGATAGCGGCGCGGACATTGCCGCCAGCGGGGTATTGGATTTTGGTGACGGTAAGTTCGGCCAATTCGATTTCAGCTTCGCCCGCGCCCGCCGTAGCGAATACGAAATTATCGGCACAAAAGGCGGCTTAAAATGCCATGTCGTTTGGCAACTGCCGGGCGACGTGCCAGTATTGACCTGGTGGACAGACGACGGGCGGCAAACCGAAGAACGCCTGCCCGCCGCCAACCATTTCCGCCTGGAAGTCGAACATTTCAGCCACTGCGTATTATCGGGAACCGCACCTAAATTGTCCTTAGATGACGCGCACGGTAACTGCCGGACGATAGTCGCGGCCTTGCAATCGGCGGCGGAAGGTAGAAAGGTTAGCTTAGCTTAGGAATGGACAGAAAATAATTCAAGCAAACAAAAAAATGCCAGGCTTGGAGCGCGGGCATCTTGCCCACAAAGGCGGGCAAGATGCCCGCGCTCCAAAGAGGCAGATGCCGGAAGATTCACAAAAGCATCACGCCTTAACTTCAACAATCCCCTCGCGCCTAAACTCCTCCATATCCTGATTATTGACACGGTCATAAATATCCGCCACCGCCAGCGTCAGGTCTAAGGCAGCCAAGGTCACGCTATCGCCTAAGTAAAAATATTCCGATTGCCAATGGTTCACCCGGCGCAACACTTGTACGGAAACAAAATCCGGTTCTATCAACATATATTCCTGTAAGGACGGCAGGTTGATATAACGGATAAGTTTGGTAGTGGTGTCGGTTTTGCGGGTGGATTTGGACAGCACCTCAACAATCACGATAGGCGCAGTGGCAAAATAATCATCTCCCGCCATTTTGCTGCAATCCACCACCACATCGGGATAAACGTAATCCCTACCCAAGCGCACTTTCATATCAGCAATAAACGTCGCACAAGGTGTGCCCTCAAGATGATTACCCAATTTACGCGCGATATTGGCGGCAATACAATTATGATTATAACCAGCCCCCGCCATTGCATAGACCACACCGTCAATAAACTCATGCCGGGTATCGGCAAGTTGTTCGGCGTGTAAATAATCGGCTTCCGTCACCCTAGGTGTCGGTATCGGCGTTTGTCGTACTTGCGACATAAAAACACTCCCCTAAAATAAGTCTGCTATAAACATTGTCAGGAAAAATGCCAAAAAAAACAAGGCTAAGCCACCGCCAAACCCAACAAAAGCCCAAGCCTTAGCAACCACGGCCAGCCCTCGCCACAGCGATTCGCCGCCCGTTTGGCAAATCAGTGGTAAAATCTGCCGATTTTCCACCCTATCCCGAACAATTATGAACGATATTGACTGGAACGACTATTCCATAGAAACCCAAGCCATTAGGGCCGGCCATCACCGCACCGCCGAAGATGAGCATAGCATTGCGATTTTCCCCACCTCCAGCTATGTGTTTGCCAGCGCCGAAGAAGCCTCTTTGCGCTTTACCGGCAAAAAGCCCGGCAATATCTACTCGCGCTTTACCAACCCCACCGTTAACGCCTTCCAACAACGTTTGGCGTTAATGGAACAAGGTGAACGTTGCTTAGCGTTTGCCTCCGGCATGGCGGCGATTATGGCAGTGGGAATGAGCTTGCTGAAAAGTGGCGACCATATCCTCTGCTCGCGCGGCGTATTTGGCAATACCGTGCTAATGTTTGAAAATTATTTCGGCAAGTTTGGGGTCAGTTGCGATTTTGTCGATTTGACCGACACGGCGGCGTGGGCGGCGGCACTAAAGCCTAACACCCGGTTTTTATTTCTGGAAACGCCCTCTAACCCCTTAACCGGGATTGCCGACATTACCGAGCTGGCCGAACTGGCGCACCAAAACGGCAGCTTGCTGATAGTGGACAACTGTTTCTGCACCCCTGCCCTGCAAAGGCCTTTGGCCTTGGGGGCGGATATTGTCGTCCAATCGGCGACCAAATACATCGACGGCCAAGGCCGCTGTGTCGGCGGCGCGGTCATCGCCAGTGAAGAGATTATCGAAAAGTCCGTCTACCCGTACCTACGGACAGGCGGTGCAACCATGAGCCCGTTTAACGCCTGGGTATTCTTATCCGGCTTAGAGACATTAGCTATCCGCATGAAAGCCCATTGCGACAATGCCCTTGCCTTAGCGCAATGGCTGGAACAACAGCCCAGTGTCGCCAAAGTCCACTACCCCGGCTTGCCTTCCCATCCGCAACACGAACTCGCCAAACGCCAGCAAAGCCAGTTCGGCGGCATTGTCAGTTTTGAATTGTCGGGCGGTAAGGAAGCGGCGTGGCGGCTGATAGACGCGACGCAAATGCTCTCCATCACCGCCAATCTGGGTGACGTTAAAACCACCATCACCCATCCGGCCACCACCACCCACGGGCGCTTAAGCCCCGAAGCCCGCGCGGCGGCAGGAATTAAAGACGGTTTAGTGCGGGTTTCGGTCGGCTTGGAAAATATCGGTGATATAAAAAGGGATTTGTTGCGGGGCTTGTAAACTTGCAATGCCATTAAACCATTCATTCCCATAACGGGAGGTTAAACATTATGAAGCAAGCAATTTGGCTTTCTTATGACCTTGGTGTCCGAGGTGACTACGAAGGGCTGTATGCTTGGTTAGATAAGCATCAGGCGAAAGAATGCGGCGATAATATCGCCCATTTTATTTATGACTATACCGACAGCTTGCGCGATGACCTAAAAGCGGATCTTGCGCAAGCTGTCCAGTTGGATAAACGCTCCCGACTGTACGTCATTTATCAAAATAGCGACACCCAAACCATCAAAGGGACTTTTCTGTTTGGCGGACGGAAAGCCTCACCTTGGCTAGGCTTTGCCGATGCCACCGAAGAGCAAACGGATGACGGGGCTTAATGATAGGGACAGTCCTCGTCGATACGGGCGTATGGTATGCCATTTTTGATAGCAAAGACGCTTATTACCCGCAAGGCCAAGAAAAAGCCGATCTATTGGAACTGCTAACCATAGCCGTGCCATGGCCTATTGCTTACGAAACCCTCTGTACCAAATTTGTCAAAAACACGCTAGCATTACAGCAATTTGAACATTTTCTACAACGGCCTAACGTTACAATTTATTAACGATGAAGAATTCCGGGACGCGGCCTTCCAGCTTTCCCTTAGCTCATCTTTGCGGCGGCAACGACCGCTCAGTATGACCGATTGCCTAATCCGCCTAATGCTGGATGATAACAATACAAAAATCGATTATCTTGCTACATTTAATACGCGTGATTTTATAGACGTTTGCATCAGAAAGCGTATTGAAATTATTTAACTACAACAAAGCGTTTCCCCATACAATAATAATTAAGGATTCCCCATGTCATTACCCCCCAACTTCAACATCTTAAACAGCAACAAAGACACCAAACTTTTTGCTGCCGGACAAACGATATTCTCCGCCGGAGAAGTCGGCGAAGAAATGTACTACATCAAATCCGGTGAAGTGGACATCATCTTGGACGGCAAACTATTAATCACCTTAGGCGCAGGGCATATTTTTGGTGAAATGGCCTTGATTGACGACAAAATCCGCTATGCCAACGCCATTGCCAAAACCGACTGCGAAGTAGTCGCCGTTACGGAAAAATACTTCAACTTCCTTATCCAAGAGCATCCGTATTTCGCCCTAAACGTCATGCGGGTTTTGGCCGACCGTTTGCGCAAACAAACGCATTCCTAAAACCTACCCAAACCGAGGCCAAGCGGTTTAGCAAGCTAAAAGGCCTCGCAGCTGCTAGCCCACTTGCCCAAAAACCTTAACGGTATATTTTTGGGCAACCACCGCCGCATCAGCGACGCTCCAAAACAGTTTACCGTGAAATTGCCGCCCCCCCAATTCCAGCAATAGCTCCCTGATGGGGTCTTTAACCCGCGCCAACAAAAGCATTTTCTCTTGCTGTTTAAGCGCGTTCGCTAACTCGACCAAGCATTCCGCCGCCGTGCTGTCAAGGTCGGCACTTTGCTCAAGGCTGATGATAAGAATCTGCACATCTTGGCGCAGGCTTAACTGCCGATTAATTTCTGCCAATACCCCTTCGACACTGGCAAAAAACAGCGGCTCTTCGGGGCGTAGGATTAACAGCTTAGGATGAGGTTGGGCGGTGGGATGATTTTCCCTGTCGACATAATCATGCGAATGCCCCAGCCCCGCCAATTCACTGACCTTCGCTTGACTGAATGAGCGTATCGCCGAAGCCAGCGATAAGCCAATGGCCGCAAGCATACCGTGCAAAACCCCAAAGGCCAAAACTGCGCCGACTGCCGCCAAGGCCAAGTAGTAGTCACGGCCTAGCCGCCATAAATGGAAGAGGAAATGGGGGTTAACGGCATGGCTTAAGGCATTGATGACCGCCGCTGCGACAATCGGTTCGGGGATTTCGCCTATCCAGACCTGACCAAAAACGACCACCAACAATAGGATAACCGCCGCCATCGCCCCCGCCCATTTGCTGGTTGCCCCCGCCTGTTCGTTAGCGGTGCTGGCGGAAAATCCTGCTCCGACCGGCATCCCTTGCAGTAAGCCCGAAACAAGATTGGCAGCGCCCAGCGCAAACAACTCGCGGTTAGGCTCCACGGTATTGCCGTGACTAAGGGAGATGCTGCGGATACTGCCCCACGATTCGGCAACAATAATCACGAGTAAACCGCAGGCCAATTCCGCCAAATCTAACCATCTGTCCGTAGCTAAATGCGGCCAGGACAAGCCGGGTGGGGTAATACTGACCGCACCGACCACCGCAACCTTAAAATCGGCCAGATTAACCCAATGGCTTAGGGCAATACCGGACAGCAAGACCACAAAAGCCCCCGGCACACTAGGCCAACGCTTTAAAATAGCCAAGAATACCAAAGCCCCGCCACCGACCAACGCGCTCCATAAGCTCCAATGCCCGGCATGGGTGGCCAGATCAATCACAATATGGAAAGGGTTGCTCGCTTGGACATGTACACCCAACAGAATGGGCAATTGCTTAATGATAATGGTGATTGCCAACGCAAACGAGAAGCCATGCAAGACGGGACGGGAAACGAAAGCCGACAGCCGCCCCAGTTTGGCTTTGGCAAAAGCCAACAGACCGATGCCTGTCAGGATCACCAATGCCACACCAAAAGCGGTAGCAGTAACCGCATCGGGCGGGCGCAAAGACAGCACCACCGCCGCCATCAATGCCGCCGCCGAGGACGTGGGGGCAACAATCGCGTAAGGGCTGCCGCCTAAACAAGCGTAACAGCCCAAGCCGACCAATAAGGCCGTGATTGCCTGCTGGATGCCCAAATGGGCAATGGCGGCGTATGCAATAGCTTCGGGCAATAAGATACTGGCGACCGAAAAACCCGCCACCATATCGGCGAGCCATAGCGCGGGTAAACGGGGCGTTAGCTTCACTAGCCGCTAAACCGCAGAGACAATTTTACACAAAATCAAGGCATCCTCGTCGTATCCGTAAATGGCGCACAGGCGATGGTAGCCATCGGCGATGACCACCTTCGCGCTGCGCGGGTCCCTGACCAACAACAAAGGCGACAAGCCTTTGCCTTTATTGATCTTTTTCTTGTCTTTTTCGACATGCGAGTTGCTGACACCCAATAAGGAAAGCTGCGAGGCGCGAAAAATGTCCTTGGCTTTAAACTCGATAAGCGCGGCGTGTTTTAGCCGGGTAACGATGTCGGCAACCCTATCCGCCTCGTAGATAAGCGTCAGATAAGAAGCCGCCGCCGGATAATCATGCTCTTCGACATCAGACAGCCAGTGGACGAGGGTTTCTTTGGCTTTAGTCATAGCAGCTAGGCGAAACTCATTAAAAGGTTACTGATAAAAACAGTATAGCGCTTTTAAGTGCCGTTGTGGCATTTACCTCATTCCGCCACCCAGCAGAAAAAATTTCGTCGCTTTCAGGGTCATGGCTTACTTATCACCCCGGCCTTAGCCGTTATTGCGTAAAAATGCCTCAAACATCAGCAATGACCAAATCGGGGCGCTGTAATCGCGCAAACCATTTTGATGTTGGCTGACGATATTTTGGAGCATGGCAGGGTCAAATAAACCGCATTGCTGCATGTTTTCGCCTAATAAAGCCGCTTGCACCTTGTCTTTTAACGGCCCTTTAAACCAGGCATTCAGCGGCACACCAAAGCCCATTTTCGGGCGGTACAAAATATCGTCGGGCAGATAATTTTCCAAGGCTTTTTTAAAAATATATTTGCCTTCGCGGCCTTTCAGCTTCAATTCCGGTTGCACACCCGCTAACCATTCCACCAGCTTATGATCCAGCAAAGGCACCCGCACTTCGAGCGCGTGCGCCATGCTGGCGCGGTCAACTTTAGTCAGAATATCACCGGGCAAATAGGTTTTAATATCTAAATATTGCACTTGCGATAAAGGCTGGTCAGTCGGGGCATTGCGCAAATGCTGGCGGAACACGTCAACCGCCTGATAGCCCTGCAATTCGCTTTTCAGTTGCGTACTGAACAGCTTGCCGCGCAATTCGTTGGACATCACCGACACACTATGGAAATAACCTTCGACAGAATCGCGGCCTATCGATTCCAGCGTAGATTTGGCGCGGAAGATTTTCGGTGCCCAATCGGCTTTGGGATAAATGCGGCCTAAGGTGCTAAAGACCGGTTTTCTGATGCTATCCGGCAACCATGAGCGCATTTGCTCTTCATAAGTATGCCAACGGTGGCGGCGGTAGCCGCCCAAATTCTCGTCACCGCCGTCACCCGACAACACCACCGTAACTTGTTTTTTCGCCAGCTCACAGACCCGATACGTCGGCAACGCCGAACTGTCGGCATAAGGCTCGTCATACAGCCCCGCCAGTTGGTCTATTAAGCTGAAATCATCGGGATCAACCTGCTCAACCCGATGCGCGGTGTGGTAGCGTTCGGCAATTTGCGCAGCAAACTTGGCTTCGTTATAAGCCGGATCGCCAAACGAAATGGAGCAGGTATTGACCGGATCAGGCGACAGGCCCGCCATCATCGCCACCACGGCGCTGGAGTCTACCCCGCCGGACAGGAATGCGCCCAGCGGCACGTCGGCAACCATACGGATTTTGACCGCTTCGCGGAAACGCTCAATCAGTTCCGCACCAATATCCTGCTCACTACGCGGCGCGGTATCGACGGCAAATTTCACGTTCCAATACTGGCGCGGGCGGTACTGGCTTTGCCCATGCTTTAAGGTTAGGCAAAATCCCGGCTCCAGTTTATAAACATTTTTATAAATGGTTTTTGGATCGGGTATATAGCCAAAGCCAAAATACTCTTCAATGGCGGTAGGATCGAATTCTTTCGGTAAATCGGGGTGTTCTTTCAGGGCTTTTAACTCAGAAGAAAAAATGAATTGCCCGTTCGGCAACTGCGCATAAAACAGCGGCTTAACACCCAAACGGTCACGCGCCAAAAATAAAGTCTGTTGCGGCCTGTCCCAGATAGCAAAGGCGAACATGCCCCGAAAACGGTCGACACAGGCTTCGCCCCACGCTTGCCAGCCATATAAAATCACTTCCGTGTCACAATGGGTCTGGAAGCGGTAGCCTAAGGCTTCCAGCTCTTGGCGCAGTTCCATAAAATTGTAAATTTCGCCGTTAAAGGTCAGCACGACATTATTATCGCGGCTAATCATCGGCTGCTGGCCGCTGCTTAAGTCGATAATGGACAAGCGCCGATGGCCAAACCCTAGCCCCGCCTCAGTGTGGATGCCGCCTTCATTGGGGCCGCGATGAAACTGGGTCTCATTCATCCGTGACAGCAAATCCCGGTTGATGTCGCGCTTGGCTTGCAAATCAAAAATGCCGACAATTCCGCACATAATGTTATTCCTCTGATGTTACGCAGTCATTTTTGCGATATTGAAAAATATAGCGATGAGTCGCTGTCGCGACGATTTTTTAATCGGGTTCTCGCACCCGAAGGCGAGATACTTTCTTTTGCTCCGCCAAAAGAAAGTATCCAAAGAAAAGGCGGCCCGATTGCCGCTTCTTCCTGCGCTTCTCGGTTTTGTCGGGGGTCGGCAAAGTGGGCTCCTGCCCACTTGCCGACGCGCGGCATCCCTGCCGCGCCCCTTCGGGCTTATCCCGACAAAACCTGCGATGCTCGGCGCGGCAAACGGGAGTAAAGCGACGTTACTGCGTAACGTCAGTTATTCCTTTTGAAAAAATGAATCGTAGACCGCTTGGTAGTTCGCCACCATCGCCGCTAAGGAAAAGTGTTCCTGTAGCCGCTGATACCCTTGCCGCCCCTGTTCGTGGCGCATCTGGGCATCGTGGCTATAGGCCAGCAAATGCGCCGCCATCACCTCGGCATTGTTAGCGGGAGTCAAGCGGCCAGTCACACCGTCCACCACCAATTCGGGGTTGCCGCCGACCGCCGTCGCCAGTACCGGCAACCCGCTGGCCATCGCCTCCAAAATGGTGTTGGAAATACCCTCGGCTTGCGAAGGCAAAACAAAGACATCCAAGCGGCGGTTAATCTCGGCGATATCGTCACGCGCCCCCGGCAACCACGCTTGCCCGGCTACCCCCGCCGCTTCTAACAAGGCCACCGCCTCTGCCCGCAACGGCCCGTCGCCGATAATGACCAACCTTAAATGGCGGCTATCGGCTTCGGCACCTTGGCAGGCCAAGATAAACGCTTTCACTAACGTAATCTGGTCTTTCACGCCGTGCATACGGCCAATCGTGCCAATCACCAATTCGTCGTCAGTCAACGCAAACGGGCAACCGTCCAGAGTTTGCCTAGCTCCCGTGCGCGGGTAAAAAATGCGGGTGTCGACACCGTTGATAATACGGCGGATTTTGCGTGGGGTGACATGAACTTTATCTAGCAAATAGCTTTCCAAATGCCGCGATAAGGGGATGAAACGGTGAATAAAACGCTTTAATACCCTTCTAACCCATTGATATTTGACATTCGTGCCATTCGGATCGAACACATCCCAACCATGTTCGCCGTGGACACGCCCAGGCACACCGGCGCAAAAAGCGGCAATCTGGTATTCAATCGCCGCCAAGTTGCGGGTATGCACAATACTGGGCCGGAGCTTTTTCAGCAAACGGTACAGGGCGACAAAAGAGTGCCAATCTTGACCCTCGCGTTTGTGCAACTCATACACGGCGACATCAGCGCGGGTCAAACGTAACTTAAAATCGGTGCTGTCTTTCAAGCAGACAATAGCATGGCGGTAAGCCTCGGGCGGCATGGCATTAATCAGGTTAACCAAGCCATTTTCTAAGCCGCCTACGCCTAAACGGTAAATGATATGGACGATTAAAGGGGGTTGCGGCATGGCTTACTCCTGGATGAGCGCGGCAAGTTTATGGACATTTTGCTGCCAACTGAAATGGGCGACGACAAACTCGCGGTTAACCAAAGCGGGAGCGGTGACAGGCACTTGTAAATAACCGCTAAGCTGAGCCAGCATCTGCCCGGCATCCTCACTGACCGCCACCTCGGCATCGCTAGGATACGGAATGCCTTCCATCGCCGCATGACTGGCGACCACCACCTTCGCCATCGCCATCGCCTCCAACACCTTATTTTGGATACCACGGGCAATACGCAGCGGGGCGACGGCCAGCCGCGCATACGCCACATAAGGCCGCACGTCATCAACCCGTCCGGTCACGATAATGGCAGGGTTATTGGCCAATTCCAGCACTGCTTTGCTGGGCTTACTGCCGACAATATAAAACACCACTTGCGGGTATCGGGCTTGCAAGCGCGGGAACACCTGTTCGGCAAACCAGACCACGGCATCGACATTCGCCCAATAATCCATCGCCCCAGTAAACACCAGCACTTGCGCGTCGGCCTGATACGGCGACACCGCGCCATGCTGTGGCGCAAAATAGCCGGTATCGACCCCATTATTGACAAAACCCACCTTCTCGGCAACTTCCGGTGCCAAGGCCTTAAACAAAGCCGCCTCCTGCTCGGACACCAGCAAGCAGGCTTTCGCCACAGCGGCTATGCGCCGCTCATAAGCCAGCAAATACCTCGCCTCACGCTGATAAATCCAACGTGCCAGGCCGTGTTTTTTTTCCGCATATTGCCGCCACTTGTCAGAATCGACATCGACCAGATCCACCACCATCTCTACGCCATGCTCAGGCCGGATGTACATCGCCATCACCGAGGAAAAAATCAGCACTTTATTAATGGCATGGGCTTTAATTGTCGCATCGACCCACGCCTGCATCGCGGCATTACGGTAATAGGGCAAACTTAACGCTTCCCCCACCACCAAACCTTGCAGGCTTTTGATTTTCGCAGGCAACGGTTGCAAGCCCTGATAACAGGTTTCGGCACACAAGGCATCCACCATTGGGGTATATTGCCAATCGTGCGGATCATCAATAAACGTCCCCAGATAGACCGTAAATTCGGCCACTAAATGGCTTAAAAAATGGTAGGAACGGATTTTGTCGCCCTTATTGGGCGGATAAGGGATACGGTGGGCCAAAAACAGCAAATTCTCCATCGCCCTACCCTAAATCTCTCGATAACCACGGCCCTAGCATTTGGCTGACAGGTAACGGCAGGCGTTTCCAAGCGGCAATAAAAAACTGGTATTTGGGGTTCAGCGGGTTAATATCCGGCAATTCGGTCGCTTTCACCAGAAAAAATTCATAAAACAACGGCTCCGGCGTAAAGCCCCAGTTTTTCTTAAAACTGTAAGATCCCGTGCCGATTTTACTGCGCCCATAATCAAAAATTTTTACGCCTTTTTCGACCGCCCGGCGCATGACTTCCCAATACATAAAGTCATTGCCTTTCAGATCCCGTGCCAAGGCCGTACCGCCGCCATAATACGGCAACACCTCATCGCGGAAATAGAAATTCATCACACTGGCAATCAGCTTACCGTCATGCTCAATGCTCAACACCTCGCATTGCGCACCGAACACTTGCTTTAAGGTACGGAAATACTTTTTCGAAAACACGGGCGTGCCTAAATTCCTGACGCTTTCCGAATACGCCAGATGCAAGCGTTCGACATCCTCGTCTATGGTGCTGGTCAGACCCGCTTCTATGCCTTTTCTGACCACCGCCCGCTGTTTGCGGGGAATCGCCAACATGTTTTTCTCTACGTCCGGGTCTAAAGCCTTACGGAAGGTGACATACAAGTCTTTATAAGGCCGCTCAGGATGCTTACGTTCACGGTGGCGCATTTCTAAGGCATCCACCCCCAACTGCTGCGCCAAGCGGCAAGCTTCGGCATCTAAGGCCGCATAATCGGCCGGGTCAGTGGCAATAATGCCGCCATAGACACAAAAAGCCGTAGAGACCAAGCTATTGCCAAACAACAAGCTATTAACATGCACCAACGGCAAAATGGCCGTGATTGCCCCGGCGTTTTCGGTATACAAAAAATACGTTTTATGACCAAAAGCCTGTTCGATCACCGTTTTCCAACCGGACAAATGAAAAAACGTCGCCTCAGGATGCTGATTGACAAACGCATCCCAACGGGCAAAATTGGCGGCATCTAAAGTGTGTATCATCGTACTGGCCTGCTTCATAAAAACACCTTCGCCATCGTATCCCATTCAAAATCGCGTAACAGTTGCTTGATACGGCCTTCCATACGCTGAAGGTTAAGATAATGGCGGGTGCGGGTTTTGAGGTTTAAGCCGGATTGGCGCGGTTGCTCCGGGTCGATTTCCCAGGGATGGAAATAAAAAATAGCCGCTTGCTGTTCCGCTTGGTTAACCCGTCGGAACGCCCATTTTGATACGGCATAAGGATAAAACCGAAAAAACCCACCGCCACCGCACGGTAGGTTTTTCGCACCGATTTTTAACGTGGTGATAGGGATTTCCTTAAAATCAGGATGTCCGGCAAGCGGCTCATACCGAAAACGCGGCGCGTCAGGCATCCCATAAAGATCATGCTTGACCGGATAAATGCTCGAACTGTAAGCAAAGCCTTCTTCCTGCAAAATGTCCAGTGCCCACAAATTACTGGCATTGATCGAATAACTGGCGGCACGGTAGCCATTTACCGCCACCCCACCCAGATCCTCCAATATCAATTTAGTTTTGGCCACATCGGCACGGAACTGGGCGGGTGTTTGCTCGGTGACACGGATATGTTCGTAACCGTGGCACGCCAGCTCATGACCTTCGGCGACGATACGCTTAACCACATCGGGATAACGCTCGGCAACCCAGCCGAGGGTAAAAAAAGTCGCCTTAATGCCGTGGGCGGCAAATAAGTCCAACACCCGATGGGTATTGTTAGCGACCCGGTGCGGCAGCGCATCCCATTGGTTTTTAGCAATATAGGGTTCAAAAGCGGAGACCTGGAAGTAATCTTCCACATCGACAGTCATAGCGTTTTTAAGGGTCACAATCATTACCGTTGCAGTTTTAAAAGAATTGGTGCGGTGTAAAAAGCGGTGGCTACTCCTCTGGTAGGGGCTGGTAAGCCGCCAGCACCTTATGCAGATCAGCAAGCAGGTTCTCCAAGCGGGCGACCCGCGCCTCCAAGCTGCCCGCAATAGCGGCGTTGACATTGGCTGGAAGCGCTCCCACTTCCCCATCATCCAGTTCTTCTTCGGCAATGTCAGCCAGTACCGTTTGCACCACAGCCTGGTCAATCACCTGTAATTCATCAAGAAAACCCAGCATCATGATACGCTCACAGAGGGTATTGATTTTTCTTGGGATACCCTTAGAATGCGCAAATATCTCCTCAAAAGCAACATCGGAAAAATGCGGCGACTGTTGCCAACCCGCCCGTTTTAACCGGAACAGAATGTAATTTTTCACCTGCTCTTCATCCAGCGGCTTAAGCTGATAAGTCGCCACCACCCGCTGCCGGAACTGCTCCATATCGGATTGGGCCAAGGTTTTATTAAACTGGTTTTGCCCTAGCAAGAACAACTGCAACAAGGTTTTGCCGCCCCGTTCAAAATTTGCCAACATACGCAATTCTTCCAAGGAATTTTTCGGCAAATTTTGCGCCTCGTCAACAATCAGCAGCACCCGCTTGCCTTGTGCGGCCTCAGCGGCAAAAAACTGCTCCAATTTACCCAACAACGTGGCTTTATCATCTTCTTGATAAGACAAATTTAAGGCTGCCGCCACCACTTTCAGTATATCTTCTGCCCCTACCTGAGCCGAGACAATAACGCCATAAGTGACTTTTTGCGGATTAATACTGCCCAGCAACTGCTTTATCAGCATGGTTTTACCTGTCCCCGGCGTTCCGGTAATGACAATAAAGCCTTCCCCTTGGGTCAAACCATAACGCATATAGGCCAACGCCCTTTTATGCACTTCGCTTTTAAAAAAAAAGTCGTTATCCGAATTGAGCTGGAACGGTTTTCTGGTTAATTTATAAAATCCGTCATACATGGTCAGAATCTCATAAACAAACTGGCTGTCGCGCGGTTTTCTTGAAAGTTATTGGTGTTGAGCGCCGAGGATTGGTCAATATGGCGAAATTCGATCCGGCTATTAATGCGCTGGCTCAGTGCCCGGTTTACGCCCACGGCAAAATCATAACGGTTATCCCGTTGCGCCACGCCGCCCCGCTCAATTAACTGCCAACCAGGACTGGCGTAAAGACTGGTTTTAGGCCCGAACTGCCAATTCCAACCCGCATTGAGTGCCGTGACATCTTCCTTATTGCCGATGGTTTGGTAGCTCCGTATTTGGTCGGAACCACTGGCAAAAATAGTGCTTTTACCTGTCCTGAACGATACCGATAACGCCCAGGTCTGGGTAACAATCACTTGGTCAGTGAGCGTCGGCAAATTGATGATAAATTGCTGCAACTGTTGCACTAACGGGTCGGGATTAAGGTCAACAGTGACCAACTGGGGCTGCAACAACAAGGCCTGAGTGGTCGTAGTGGCATTATTATGGGTTAACGACCAATTACTGCGTTGGGTACGGTAATTGAGGGCGGTTTGCCACGTTTGGCCTGCATTAAGGCCAATTGCATTGTCCCTAAACGTCGTGACCCAGCTTAACCGCTGCGTCGGGTTTAAGCTTAAGGTGACGTAAGCGTTATTGCCGTAACCGGCCTCAAGGCTATAATGCCGGCTGGGGAGCCACTGCGCCCCGGCGGTATAAAACACCCCGTTGGTCGTGCCGGTGTTGGCGCTTTGGAAGCTATTGTTGCTCTGACCCGTTTGGACAAACAGATTAAAATAACGGTTCAAATGGGTCCGTAGCGTCAGGCTGGAACTTTGGAAACTGACATTGTTGCCGGTCACCCGCTCATTATCCAGATTATTAAACGCCAAATTCCAGCTTATCCGCTTGAATGCCGTGCCGCTGTTTATTTGGATATTTTCCCCATAGTTTACTGTGTCGGACAGCGCCGCCGTCGAAGTGCCTGAGCTTGCCGTTCCGACATCGGTAGTGACGGTGCTGAGATTGAGGCCGACCGTGCCCGATGCATAATGGCCAAAATGCGGTGTCCACGTCGGCGCAATATTAAAGGTGTTGACGTTAGCCCGACTACCGCCTCCCGATATATTATCAGCCGCTATGCGGGCATTACTGATATTTTGCTGGCTGATAGAACTGCTGGCATTAACAAAAAACCTATTGGGTATAAAGGTATGGTTGGCGTTAAACTGTAATTGGTTAAACGTCGTCACATCATTATTGCCCGCCGCATTATATAAATTTTGCAAGCGATAATTAAGGTTAAGCAAATCGCGGCCCGACTGCCTGGACACATAAAGCCCAGGACTAACGTCACTGACAAAAGCCCCCGTTTCCGAACCCGGCTTTGCTAGCGTGACGTTATCAGAATAAATTTCTTGGGCCTGTAAGGTTGGGTAAGCCGTCCAATTGGCTGCGTAGGCAAGGTTACAAAAAGCGCAGGGCAACCATGCTATCCATCGGGCAGTCCTGACTGCATTAGGGAGGGGTTTAGGCAAAGTGTTGCAGTCGCTTAACAGCTTGCTAAGCGGTGCTCCATAAGCTTGGTAAGGCTGGACGGATGCGGGGATAAACCGTCGCTTAAGGCGCAGGACACCCACAAGCCATGCCCCTCCTTGCTTGACAAAATAGGCATTCATCACCTAAGCGGAACCACTAACTGCCAGAATTATTAGGGCCAGCAGAACCGCCTGGGCCGCTCGTGTAACTATTCGTAGCGTATTGGCCATAGCCATAACCATAATAATAGCCATCACTCAAGCTGATTAAGGTTTTGTTAAACACCAATAACACCACATCGCAGGCGGAAAGCTTATTGACCGACTCCAACACCATGCTTTGGAAAGTCTTCTCGGCCTCCACCACCAACACCACCTGCCCGACCAGTTTCGCCAACACCTCGCCTTGGGTTGCCGCTAACAGTGGCGGCGAATCGAAGATAACGATACGGTCAGGGTAACGGTTACTCAGCTCTTCGGCAAACAAAACCATCTTATTGCTGGACAATAACTCGGTCGAATATTTATGCAGCTTACCCGCCGGAATGATGCGCAAGCCCGGCATATTCGTTAACAATTCAATATCCGAATAGGCGATATTTTCGTTTTCCAGATAATCGATCAAGCCTAACCTAGACGGCGAATTAATCCCTAAGGTTTTCGATACCGATGGCCGGGCGACATCCGCGTCAATTAACAAAACTTTTTTATCGCGCTCGTTCGCGATACTCAAAGCCAAGTTAATCGCGGTAAAGGTTTTGCCTTCGCCCGGCACACTGCTGGTCACCAAAATTAAATTAGACCGGGCAATACCGACACTGCCCGCACCAAACGCATTGTAAACCAGAGGGCGTTTGATATTACGGTATTCTTCTATGGTTTTGGTGTTGACATCGCTGGGGGTAACAAAGCCCATTTCCGCCAATCTTACCCAATCAATTTCAACCCGCTCCTGAGTCCCCTTAAAGCTTTCCCTTTTTCTAAATCCTAAATCATTGCTGGTGGACATCGGCTTATCCGGCGGCATATCGGCATTTCCGTAAGCGACAGGCTGGACATCCGCCGACAAATCGGCGGCAGCATCAGACCCGCTCTCCTGTTGGTCGGCTTTGTTTAGCGCTTTTTCAATAATACTCATTACATAATCCCTAGCAAATTTTTAGATGATATGCTGCAACATGCTGACCACACGAGACATATCAATATGCAAAATATCAATCATCATAAAACAGATATAAACGACCACTAACCCGAAAGTCGAAAAACTGTATCTGAACAACTCCTTCTTATTTTTTTTGTTTTCCCGCTCGCTCAGCTTCATCGACACACTGCCCAAAACTGGCAAGCCTGTCAATGTCCTCAGCTGTGCCGTCGTCATTACTGAAGGCCTGACGATATAAATCAACAGGGCTAGCCCGAAACCTACCCCTAAGCCCACCACAAAAACCACCGAATGCATGATAGGCCGTGGCAACGATGAAGGCGTTAAAGGCTTATCAGGCGCGTCGGCAATCTTAAATTTTAACGATTCCGCTTGGTCATCGACCTTTTTAGATAAACTGGCCTGCTCGCGGCTAGACAGCAATTGGTCATAGTTTTTCTTAATTTCCGTATAATCACGGTTTAGATTTTGCATTTCCGTATCCACCGAGAGCCGGGTATTCCACTCGCTTTGCATCAATTCCAAGCGCTTTTCCAAAATATTGACCCGTGACTGGATGGAAGCGACATTCGCTTCGGCTTCATTCAAGGCAATTTTTATGGATTGGGTATAAGGGTTGGTCATCACCGAACTGTCAAGCCCACCCGCCTGGCTCTGCTTGGCTTTCTTTGCGGCATTAATTTTTGCCAAATCTTTAATGGTTTTTTCCAAATGCACCACTTCAGGATGGTTAGGCGTATATTTAATCAACAAATCGTCACGGCGTATCTTAAGCTCGGCGATTTTTTCATCTTCTACCGTCGATTGCTGCCCTGCCAAATCGCCCCATTCATCGTCACCCGCCACCAAGGCTTCGTCCAATTGGACTTTTAAGGCCTGTTTTCTTGAATTGGCTTCATCTAAGGTGAGCTTCGCCTCTTCCAAGGCCACGGTGAGAGCGTGCATTTGCTCTACTTGGTTACTGCCTTGGTTAGGCAACATCCCCAAATTAGAACGCATAAAATTTTCTTTTGCCTTTTCGGCATTACGCAGGCGGGCCTCATATTCCTGAATCTGCCGGTCTATAAAATGGTGGGCAGTGTCCGCCCCAGCAATCGTAGAAATTTGTGTCTGTTCAGAAAACACCGTCAAAACCGCCTGCACGACACTTTTTGCCAAGTCCGGGCTGTAAGTCTCATATTTTATGGTAAAAATATCGTCGCCAACCGCACTGATCTTAATGCTTTTCTTCAGCTTCTCGATCAACTCTTCCTGATCGCGGGGGGTTTTCACCTGTTTTTCCAAATCTGATAAATGGATGATCTGCTCGACATTACTTTTAGTGAACATCAACTGCTGCATAACCCGCAGCAACGTCCTGACATCCGACTCGACCGTCATGCCCCGCATCAACGGCCTCAGCATAGTGGCCGTCTCGACATGCACCTTGGCTTCGGACGTATAGAGCCTGGGCATGGCCAAAACCACTAACCAGCCCACCATACAGATGATCCATGCCAAAATAATGGCCATCCATTTATATCTTAAGGTTCCTCTTAAATAGAAAAGGAGTTCTGTCAATTGCTGCTGCATAGTTTTTTTTACTAAGAATGTTACTGGAGAAGATAGCCTTAGGCCGTTAAAAAAATGCCTCAGGGATAATAACAATATCGCCCGGCAAAATCTTTACGTTCGCCGACAAATCGGCATCTTCAATCAGATCGTCAATCCTGATCCCAAACTGCTGCATGTCACCATTAATATTGCGGATGATGCTGGCTCTGTTGCCGTCGGCATATTGGCCTAGCCCACCGACCTGAATCATCAAATCCAATAAAGTCATATCTTTTTTATAGGGGAAAGCGCGGGCAGAAAAACGTGATCCACCACCCGCACCACCGCTGGCACCGATACCGGACGAACCGCTTAAACCGCCGCCGCTACTGATGCCTCCCCCACTAGAACCGCTACCGATACCGCCGCTGCTGCCGCTGCCGCCAGAGCCGCCGCTTAATTGTCCGATGATACGCACTTGTTGGCTATAAACACCTTGAAAACCGCTGACCATAATCACCACCTGCGGGTCACGGACATACTTTGCCAAGGATTTTTCCATCACACGGGCAAGCTGGGAGGGCGTTTTGCCGCTGGCGGTAAGGTCTTCAGCCAAAGGTATGGTGATTTTACCGTCAGGCCTGACAGTCGCCGTCGTTGATATGTCAGGGTTGCCCCACACATAAATGTTGATGCTGTCTCCTGGGCCGATGATGTAAGTATAATCGGAAGGAATCGCGGCATCATCATCCTGCGCCAATTGCGGTAGATGCCCGCAAGCCGACAGTAAAAGCACACACAGGGGTAGTAGCCATGTTCGGGTCTGTAAAAAAAACACCTTTCGCCTCATAATGCAAAAAACTCAATAATTATACGTTGCCAGCACAGCACCTTTATAGCCGCCATAAGGAGATGTTCGGGGGAATTGCCGCCCTATCCAACTTCGCCTTAACATCAATCACCACACCGGTTTGCCCTGCTAATAGCCCGGAGATATACGCCCAATCCTTAGCCATAAAATACTGGTGCGGAACCACCAATAAGACGGCGTGAGCCGGCTTTAAGCCGCTTTCATCGGCAACCACCGCAACGCCATACTCTTCCATAATCTCATGGGCATCCGCCATAGGGTCAAAAATCTGCACCTCAATGCCGTAATCCTGCAATTCCCTAATAATATCAATAGCACGGGTGTTTCTGATATCGGGGACATTTTCTTTAAAGGTAAAGCCCAATACTGTGACAATACTGCCTTTGACACAACGCCCCGACTTAATCAGTTCTTTTACCGTCTGACTGGCGATAAAGCCGCCCATACTATCATTAATGCTGCGTCCTGATAAAATCACCTGCGGCGTATAGCCTAAGGTAGCCGCCTTGTAAGTCAAATAATAAGGGTCGACACCAATGCAATGCCCCCCCACTAAGCCGGGTTCAAAGGGCAAAAAATTCCATTTTGACGCCGCCGCCGCCAGCACATCTTTCGTGTCGATGCCCATTTTGTTAAAGATCAGCGCCAATTCATTCATCAAGGAAATGTTCAAATCCCGTTGGGTGTTTTCAATAACCTTGGCCGCTTCCGCGACTTTAATCGTCGTGGCCTTATGCACACCGGCGGTGACCACCGACTCATAAACAGCGGCCACTATCGCCAGCGTTGCCGGACTGTCACCTGCCACCACTTTCGTAATAGTTTTAAAGGTATGCACCTTGTCGCCCGGATTAATGCGTTCAGGCGAATAGCCTACGGCAAAGTCGGTTCCCCAGCGCAAACCCGATTCCCGCTCCAAAACCGGAATACAATCTTCTTCAGTCGCGCCGGGATAGACCGTGGACTCATAGACCACAATATCGCCTTTTTTAAGTTGCTGGCCAACGGTTTTTGAGGCGCTCAACATAGGCGACAAATCCGGCTGTTTAGCCTGGTTGACCGGAGTGGGCACGGCAATGATATGAAAATCCGCTTTTTTTAAGTCATTCGCATCACAGGTAAATAAAATATCGGTGGTAGCCAATTCGGCGGCGGCCACTTCATGGGTGCGTTCTATCCCTTGCCGCAACTCATTAATGCGGACGGCATTAATGTCGAAACCTATCACCTGCTGGCTTTTGCCAAACTCAACGGCCACCGGCAAACCGACGTACCCTAGGCCTATCACCGAAATTTTTCTGCCATGCGCATTCATCAGCTAATCCTATAGAAGTCTTTATACCACTCAACAAAATTGCGTATCCCGTCTTCCAACAACGTTGCGGGCTTATAATCCAAATCCTGCACCAGATCGGTAACATCGGCATAAGTATCCGGCACATCGCCTGGCTGTAAGGGCAACAGATTTTTGATTGCCGTCTTACCCAAGCATTTTTCCAGCGTTTCAATAAAGGTCAATAATTGCACCGGATTATTGTTGCCGATATTATACACACGGTAGGGTGCCGTACTCGTGCCCGGATCAGGGTCTTGGCCTGACCAGTGCGGATTGGCTTGCGCCGGCCGGTCAATAAC
Source organism: Methylovulum psychrotolerans (assembly GCF_002923755.1). Classification (GTDB taxonomy): domain Bacteria; phylum Pseudomonadota; class Gammaproteobacteria; order Methylococcales; family Methylomonadaceae; genus Methylovulum; species Methylovulum psychrotolerans. The sequence continues at coordinate 154,446 of NZ_PGFZ01000007.1, read as the reverse complement.
CCGGATAACCCCTTCGACAATGTCGTCAATATAAGTAAAATCGCGGCGGTGGTTGCCATAATTGAAGACATCGATCGGCTTGCCTTCCAACAGGCTGCGGGTAAACAAAAACAGCGACATGTCAGGCCTGCCCCATGGCCCATAAACGGTAAAAAACCGCAGCCCCGTCGTCGGCAACCGATACAGATGGCTATAAGTATGCGCCATCAGTTCATTGGCTTTTTTGCTTGCGGCATAAAGGGAAACCGGATGGTCGATATTATGGTGGATGGAAAACGGCATATTGGTGTTTGCCCCATACACTGAACTGGACGAAGCGTAAGCCAAATGCTCCACCTGATGATGCCGACAGCCTTCCAGCACATTCATAAAGCCGACAATATTGGCATCAATATAAGCATGGGGATTCGTCAACGAATACCTCACGCCCGCTTGGGCGGCCAAGTGCATGACCCGTTGGAATTTTTCTTTGGCAAACAACGCCTCCATCCCTGCCCTATCGGCAATATCCAGTTTGATAAACGTGAAATTGCTATGGGCTTGCAAGCGCTCCAAACGTGCCAGCTTTAAATTGACATCATAATAATCATTAAGATTATCAATACCCACCACTTCGTCACCGCGTGCCAACAACCTCAAGCCCAACGTGGAGCCTATAAATCCTGCCACACCTGTTACCAGTATTTTCAAAATGATCTCCTAATCAATCCGTACTACAATAAATAAAATCCCGGCGATGCCGTTCACACCAAGATAAACGGGCACACAAGAGCAAGCGACCGCCACACGGATAATCCGCCCGCCGCCCGCCTAATGTGCAGTCTTAGCGATCTCGGCCAACAACGCCTCGGCGGCTTTTTTATCAGGGAAGTTACCTTTGGTTTTTGCCAATTCCAAAGCTTGCTTCAATTCCGAAATGGCTAAACTGACATTACCATTTTTATGGTAAGCAACCCCTAAATGGTAGCGGAAAGTCGGCACATCGGGTACTGCCGACACTATCTGGTTAAGCAGATTCAGACCTTCAGTAACTTTATCTTGCTTAATCAATATCCACGCGTAGGTATCTTTAAAATAAGCTTGCTCGGAATCTTTAAACGTCTCAGCCAAACGTGCGGCTTTATCCAAATTGGCCTTATCGCTATCATTATCGCTCAGAATAGAGGCAAGATTATTAATCGCCACATCCAAACGCGGATTTTTTTCCAACAACTGCTCATAAAGCTTAGCCGCCGAGTCATGCCGGTTATTGCTCTCATACAAGGAAGCCAATGCCAATGACAGTTCGACACTTTCGGCATTCTTTTTCAGACCGTCTTCATAAACTGCGATAGCCCCCTGATTATTATTTTCAGCCAATTTTATATTCGCCAACATGGCATACAATTTGGGAATATTAGGGTCTTTATCAATCAGATCCTTAACGAGCGCTGTCGCTTTAGCGAAATTTTTATCCAAACCATACAATTCAGCCAATAAGATCCCCGCCGCTAGGTTTTTGGGATTTTTCGCAAGCACCCCGTCTAAGTAAGCAATCATTTCAGGGCGTTTTTTCAAGGCTTCATAGCTGCGCCCTAAACTGATCAAGGCATCACTATTTTCGGGGTACTTAGCCAACAGTTCTTTATAAATACCAATCGCCTTAGGATAATCCGCTTGGCCTTGATAGACTTGCCCCAACAAAAACGCCGCCAAATCTTTAGATAACGGATTAACGACGTTATTAATTTGTTGGACAATCAGCTTGGCTTCTTCCCAATTATGTTCCGATAAATTAATCTTACCCAGCTTTTCCAGCAACACCAGATTATCCGGTTTGAATTTCAGGGCTTTTTTCAAGATATCTTTCGCATACTTAACATCATTCGTCGCCAGCGCCTTATCATAAACATAGACTAAGGCTTCGAAATTTGCCGGATTCAATTCCAAGGCTTTGGCAAAATCCTTATCCGCTTCGGATTTATTGCCTTTAATAAGATGGGCTTGCCCCAATAAATACAACACTTCGTCGGAATTAGGCTTGGCAAAAGCCAGCTTATTGAGCATATCAATCGCTTCATCCGTCAATTGTTTGGCAATATACCAGCGTGCGCGTAAGATTTTGGCATTATCGTAATCTGGTTTAGCTTCCAAAATTTCGTCGATGATTTTATTGGCGGCATCGTAATCCTTATCGTCGAGCACGTTTTTTGCCAGCATGGTTTTTGCGGCAAAACCGACCTTACTGTCTTTTTCTGACGCGATCACTTGGTTCAACACCTTATTGGCTTCCGCATAATTCTTCCGCGAAGCCATCCAATTGGCAAAATCCAGCAAGACTTTAGGCTGATCTTTTGCTTGCGCGATAAATTGGTGAAATTCAGCCATCGCCTTTTCTTGGGAAATTTGCGCCAAAAAATCCAGCAACAACACTTTAGGGCGGATATCATCAGGCATTTGGCCAATTAACTGACGGATTAACGCCTCCGCCTCCTGTTTCTTCTCAGTCTGCGTATAGATTTTAGCCAACATCACTTTAAAATCTTTATTATCAGGGAATAAGGTGATTAAATTTTTATAGTCGGCAATCACCGCGTCCGTATCTTTGGCTTTAGTATGGATTTGGATTTTAAATAAATAAATGGCGATACTTTTCGGATCCGCCTTAATCGCTTGGTCGATCAATTCAAGGGCGGTATGCAAATCCCCCTTCTCCATAAACAGCAATGATTTTAGCGATAAAGCCTCGGCATTGGCCGGCTCTTTCGCCAAAATGGCCTCTAACAACGCCAACGCCTCCGCAGGTTTTTTTTGGCTGATAAAAGCCGAGGCCTTTAAGGTTTGCGCTTTCACATCTTGCGCATTCTCTTGCAAAATGTAATCGGCCTGTTCTTGCGCCCTGACAGGCTCGCCCAATAGCAACAGCACATTACCCAGCTTAATCCGTGCCTCCCAATGCTTAGGGGCCAACTCAACCGCTTTGACAAGATTTTCCTTCATGGACTTATACTGTTGGTTTTTTTCATCCAACAAAGCCAAATAATAATAGGTTTGGGCCGTATCTTTATCCGATTGGCTGGAGGTTTCCAACTCCAGCTTAGCCTTGTCATATTCGCCCTTATTGAGATACTCGATGCCTTTTTGCAAATGCTCTTTACCATCTTCCTTCTTGTCACATCCCTGCGCCAATAATAAGGCAACAAAAATAGCACTGGCTATCAGCGTTTTTCTACTACCGTGACGAATATCGTTCATTTTACTAACCTACCATAATGTTATTTGTAATCCGGTTTCGGCAGGCTATTATGCCTTGCCGCCTTAATATGTGCTGTATAAAACAAATTCTAACAGAGTTTGTAGGCCGACCTTACATCTTATCCCTAAACCTAATCGCGTAAAATACGTTTTCCTCGGATATTTACCGTCAAAAGCCACCGTTTTAAGCCCCATTTAACCACAAAGCACCCGGGCGGCATGACGTTTTATCCCTCCCCCCATATTTATTAGTGATAAAGACATTTTTCAAACAAAAACTACCGTTATTTAAACAGGTTTAGCCTAAGGCAAAGCCATAGGCAAAAATAGGCGGGGCGGTAACAAATCCCACAAGCCATATAGTTTGGCCTATTGCAAAAATGTAGCGCCATTTTAACCAAAAATCCTATCAGATGGGTAAGACAAACAATAAAAAAGCCCAATAAAGGGCTTTTTTATGCGTTAAACCATCTGAATTTTAATAGAGCATCCCTATTGGTAGTTCTCCAACAAGGCCTTAGCGATCATTTGTTGCTCCGGCGTACCTTTTTCCAACACCTCAAGGGCAATCTCCATGGCAGCATCATTATCACCCATATCAATATAGGCCATCGCCAAGTCTAACTTGGTTTCCATTTCGTCCATTTCGGACAGATTGGCAACCCCAAAGCTTTCAATACGTTGCTGATCACTAATCCCCAACGAAGGCTTATTAAAGTCTAAATTGATGCTTAACGATTCATCCTGAAACAAGGCTGGCTGAGGGGGCTCCGGCACCAGCGGCTCATCAATTGAGAACTCCAGTGTCCGGTAACTTTCCTCAAAGCTTTCGGCACGGCTAGGTTGTAAGGTTTCAAACGTAATACCGCTATTATCGCCTTTTATACTGGTTTCTATAGAACTGAAATCAAAATCCAAACTCGAAAAATCATCGGTATCGGTTTTTTCGGCAATCTTAGTTTCGGTGGCTGGACTTTTTACCGATGGCGCCGGGGTAAAGTCGAAACTTTCAAATTCATCGGCCAGATTCTCGGCCGCAGGGGCTTCGGGTTCTTTGGCAACCGCATCTTGGGCAGGCACATTAAATGACAAGGCGGTAAAATCAAAATCGAGACTGTCATTATTGGCTTTGGCCTCTTCTTCCGGTTCTGGCCCCTTAACCGGCGCAAGCGATTTACTGATATCACTGTCAAGATCAAACAAAGGATTGGCCGTATTGCTTTCCTCATCACTGTAGAACAGCTCTTCAAATGAAGTCAGGTCAAAATCCATTTCATCGGACTTACTGTCCGCCACTTGAGTAAAGACCTGCTCGTCGCTAACAGCGGCCATCTTTTTCGATTCGGCCACCGCCGTTTCCGGCCCGGCAAAAAACATCGAATCGGGACAGATTTCACTACCCATTTCGGTGACTTTACTCCAGAACGCGGGTTCGTCTATTTTGCCCTCATTAACAAGCTCCCCGGTGTATTTCTCAAACGCCGCCCGATCTTCATGGGCATAAAAAATCTCCAGTAACTTCAGCTTAAATTCATCACGGCTAGGCTGCTCATCAATGGCATGGCGCATCAGCTCTTCGGCCTGCTGGTAACGCCCATAGGCCAAATAGACATCCGCTTCGGAAATGGGGTCAATTTCCGCTTGATCCATATCGAAAACATCAAATTCGCCGCTATTAAAATCGCTGACAAACAGATTGTCCGACATATCGCCACTATCGCTGATGTTTTGCTCATCATCGGCGAATAAAGTAGGGTCTTGTTTCGGACGCTTTGAGATGCCCGTCACATCAAACAAATCTTGATTATCCGTTTGTCGGCGGCGCAACCAAAACCAAGCCGCAAGCCCCAACGCACTAAGCCCCAGCATACCGATGCCTAAATACATCCAAAGCGGTGTGCTTTGCTCAGGCACTTGGACTGGCGCGACCCGGCGTACAGGCGGCTTCACCGGCGCAGTTTTGGGCGGCTCGACCGCCTTATTGGGGACTGCCCCCGGCGGTGGGGTGGGCGTAACATTGGCAACAGGCGCCGGTGTTGGGGCCGGCTTAGGCTCCGCAGATGTAACGGGCGGGATGTTCGCAGGCGTAACCGTTGGCGGCGTCACAACCGCTGGCGGCGCAGTTGTGGCCGGTGCAGGAGCCTCAGGCACTTGCGTACGGCTCTGCAAGGCGGCAAGCTGCTCGTCTTTCAAGGCTATCTGCGCCTGCATAGCCGCTATTTGCTTTTCTAGCAGGTCGAGTTTTGCCGCTATCGCCGCATCCGCCGAACCTTGGTCAGCAGTATTCGGACGGGCATTTGCCCCCTTATCCGCATTGCCTGCCGTTTGGCCGGCTGGCGGGACAGACGCATTTTGCCCTACCGAGTCTTGGGCGGGTGCGCTCAACGTCAGTTGGTTACTGGCGGCTTCAGCTTCGGCTATCTCACTTGCGCTCACACGCGGCACCGAAGAAGGGCTTCGCCAAGCCTCCATCTGCCGATTGAACTCATCCAAAGCATCCGCTTGGGAAAGTTTTAGAACCTCTTCACGGCTCGGTATGGTTAAGGTCTTGCCATTTGCCAAAGCGTTTATATTGGCTTTATAAAAAGCCCCCGGATTAGCCTCGTACAACGCCACCATCATTTGTTCAACAGAAGCGCCTGTCTCCCTACTCAAGCCTTCGGCAATCTTCCATAAATTATCATGTCGCCCCACCGGCCCATAACGTCCGCCATTACCGCTGGCGGTCACTCTTGGCCGGGACTTGCGTGGCCGCTGCTGGACAACCGGCGGCTGTTCTTGCCGCCTATATTGCTGGGACGGTGCATAGCTTGCCGCCGCCTGCGTCAGCGGTGTGGCCGCGTGGGCATATTCCGCCGGCGGATCAACCAAAACCGTAAATTCACGGAACAATTCGCCTTTAGGCCAACTGACCTGCAACAAGAAATCCAAGAAAGGTTCTTTTAAAGCCTCGCGTGAAGCAACTTTAATAACCACCCGGTTACCGTCAGTAACAATAGTCTGAAATTTCAGCTTGGATAAGAAATAACTCCAAGGTATGCCCGTTTCATCAAATTTATCAGGAGGCGCCAAAGCAACCTTAATATCGCTGGCTTTCTCGCCTGCGGATAAGACCAACGCAATCTCAGCATCCAAATTTTGATTAAGGGCTGAGTGCAATTTAATCTCTCCTATCCCCAAGGGATAGGCACTAGCCGGCAGCAAAAACGATACGACCGCTAAAGTTTTAGTTAAATTACGCACACCGCTCTCCTTCAAAATAGTTATCACAGTCTCTTACCATGAACAGTCAAATGTTAAACTAATCTTAGACTAGATGTGAATTTTTACCAGCACTTCGGCAATTTGTATACTATTTAACGCCGCACCCTTGCGGACATTATCGCCCACCACCCATAAATCCAGCCCTTTAGGGTGGGAAATATCTTCCCTGATACGTCCGACAAACACGTCATCATGACCTGAAGAATCGGTTACCGCAGTCGGATAAGCGCCGTCCGCACGCCCGTCAATAACCGTCACCCCAGGGGCTTTTAACAACAAAGCCCGCGCTGTGGCAGCATCGATTTTATCGCGTGTTTCAATATGCACCGCTTCGGAATGGCCATAAAAAACCGGCACCCGCACCGCTGTGGCATTCACTTTAATGTTAGGGTCGCCCAGTATTTTTTGGGTTTCCCAGACCATTTTCATTTCTTCTTTGGTATAACCGTTGTCAAGAAACACGTCAATCTGCGGCAAGACATTAAAAGCGATTTGTTTAGGGTAAACCCGGCTGTTGATCGGCTGCATATTCAGCAAAGCCAAGGTTTGTTTGGCCAGTTCCTCAATCGCCTCTTTACCCGTACCTGAAACGGCCTGATAAGTGCAGACGTTGATGCGCTCAATGCCCACGGCATCATAAATGGGCTTTAAAGCCACCAACATTTGAATAGTCGAGCAATTGGGGTTAGCGATGATGCCGCGATTTTTATAATCGGCGACCTTTTCGGGATTAACCTCAGGCACTACCAAAGGGATATCGTCATCATAACGAAACTGTGAAGTATTATCTATAACGATACAGCCCGCCGCCGCCGCTTTGGGGGCATATTCGGCCGACACCGCCGCACCTGGCGAAAACAGGCCAATTTGCGCCTTAGAAAAATCAAATGTCGCCAAATCTTGCACCGGCAAAGAACTGCCTTTAAACGGGATACGTTTACCGACCGAATTGCTGCTCGCTAGCGCGTAAACCTCGCCGACCGGAAAGTTACGTTCTTCCAAAATAGCCAACATGGCTTCGCCGACCGCTCCGGTCGCGCCCACTACGGCAACATTATACAGTTTGGTCATTAGGCACCCTCTTGTAAAGCAGAAATGACGGCATCACCCATAGCGCAAGTGCTGACTTTTTGCATACCGTCGGAATAAATGTCAGCGGTGCGGATATTAGCGTTTAAAGCCGCATTAACCGCTTGTTCGATACGCCCTGCCGCATCACTACGGTTGAAAGTATACCGTAACATCATCGCCACCGATAAAATGGTTGCCAACGGATTAGCGATACCTTTACCCGCGATATCCGGCGCAGAACCATGAATAGGCTCATACATACCTTTATTGGCGGCATCTAAAGAAGCCGAAGGTAACATGCCGATAGAACCGGTCAACATGGCCGATATATCAGAAAGAATATCACCAAACATATTAGAGGTCACTAACACATCAAATTGTTTTGGCGCACGCACCAGCTGCATCGCGGCATTATCGACATACAGATGGCTAAGCCCGACTTCAGGATAATACTGCTTGCCGATTTCCGTCACCACCTGCCGCCATAACTCGGTGCATTCCAAAACATTGGCCTTATCGACCGAACAAAGCCGGCCCTGTCTTTTTTGCGCAGTTTGAAAAGCGACATGGGCAATGCGGCGGATCTCCGACTCACTATACACTAAAGTGTTGTAGCCTTGCTTCTCGCCATTTTCCAGTAACCTGACCCCACGCGGCTGGCCAAAATAAATGCCCCCGGTCAATTCGCGGATAATCATAATATCCAAACCGGCGACCACTTCAGGCTTGAGCGTGGAAGCCGCGGCTAATTGCGGGTATAAAATAGCCGGGCGCAAATTCGCGAACAGCTGCAATTCCGAACGCAATCCCAACAAACCTTTTTCAGGGCGCACGGCAATGTCCAACGACTCCCATTTATAGCCGCCGACCGCCCCCAATAAAATAGCGTCCGCCTGTTTTGCTAACGCCAAGGTTTGTTCAGGAAACGGCGTGCCATGCGCGTCATACGCCGCCCCACCGATCAGTCCATACTCAAACTCCAAGCCTAACGCCATATCGGCATTTAAAAAGTCCAACACCTTAACCGCTTCGGCAACGATTTCTGTCCCTATGCCATCACCCGGCAATATTGCAATCTTATTTGTCATATCTATCCATTATTTTGGTAAATTAAGCCACAAACAGCCACGGTGCCCGTTTGGCCCGCGCCGCTTCATAGGCGGCAATCGCATCGGCGTGCTGCAATGACAAGGCAATATCATCAAGGCCGTTCAGCAGACGGTATTTGCGGTTATCGTCAATATCAAAGCCAATCTTCAACCCTGAAGGCGTGGTGATTTGCTGAGCAGCCAAATCAATCAGCAAGCGATAGCCGCCGCTTATCTCTTGAAACAACCCGTCCACCGCCGCCGCCGGTAAAACGATAGGCAACACGCCATTTTTAAAGCAATTATTATAAAAAATATCGGCAAAACTAGGCGCGATAACCGCCCGGAAACCAAAATCCTCCAATGCCCACGGCGCATGTTCGCGCGATGAGCCGCAGCCAAAATTTTCCCGCGCCAACAGAACTTGCGCCCCTTGGTATTGCGGCAGGTTCAGGACAAAATCCTTGTTCAATGGCCGCTGGCTACAATCCATCTCCGGCTCACCGTGATCCAGATAACGCCATTCGTCAAACAGATAAGGGCCAAAGCCGGCGCGGCGTATCGACTTAAGAAATTGCTTGGGGATAATGGCATCGGTATCGACATTAGCGCGGTCCAGCGGCGCGACCAGACCGTTCAATAAGGTAAATGCTTGCATAGTAATATTACAGTAAATGAATTTATTTAAAACTAAACCGATCAAGATCGGCTGATTACCGAACCGAGCTTTTCCAAATCCTTGCCGATACCATGCATGGTATTGCAAGCGGACAAACCCAAAACGGCGATCAATAACAGCAGTAGCCTGTGCATAGCCTTAGCTCCGATTTATACGTCCAACCATTGACGGACATCAACAAAATGCCCCGCGATAGCGGCCGCCGCCGCCATCGCCGGACTCACCAAATGGGTACGCCCGCCATAACCTTGACGGCCTTCAAAATTGCGGTTGGAGGTCGACGCACAACGCTCACCCTCATCCAGACGGTCAGCATTCATCGCCAAACACATCGAACAACCCGGTTCACGCCACTCAAAACCTGCCGCCAAAAAGATTTTGTCCAAACCCTCCGCCTCGGCCTGCCGCTTGACCAACCCGGAACCCGGAACGACCATCGCCAGTTTAACCGTCGCCGCCTTTGTCCTGCCTTGGGCAACCGCCGCCGCCGCGCGTAAATCTTCAATACGCGAATTGGTGCAAGAACCGATAAAAACCTTATCTACAGCAATATCCGTAATCGCTTGCCCAGCGGACAAGCCCATATACTGCAAGGCGCGGACCATGCTTTGCTGCTTGACGGCATCGGCTTCCAAAGCAGGGTCAGGCACTTGCCCGTCCACCGCCACCACCAATTCCGGTGACGTGCCCCAAGTGACTTGCGGCAAAATAGCGGCGGCTTCCAATTCGACCACCTTATCGAACAGCGCATCCGCATCGGAATGCAAATCCCGCCAGAGACGCTCCGCCATAAACCAGTCGCCACCTTTAGGGGCGTAAGGGCGGCCATAATAATAGTCAATCGTCGTGTCGTCGACTGCGACCAAACCTGCCCGTGCCCCCGCCTCTATGGCCATATTACAGACGGTCATCCGCCCCTCCATCGATAAGGCGCGGATCGCCTCGCCAGCAAATTCGATAGTATAGCCATTGCCTCCGGCCGTACCTATCTTACCGATGATAGCCAAAACAATATCCTTTGCCGTCACGCCAGGGCCTACCAAGCCGTTGACCTTAATCAGAAAGTTCTTCGCTTTCTTCTGTACCAAACATTGGGTCGCCAACACATGCTCAACTTCCGACGTACCGATGCCGAACGCCAACGCGCCTGATGCACCGTGCGTGGAGGTATGCGAGTCACCGCAGACCACGGTCATGCCCGGCAAAGTCGCACCTTGCTCAGGCCCTATGACATGGACAATACCCTGCCGGGCATCGTGCATAGTAAATTCGGTGATGCCAAACTCAGCACAATTACTGTCCAAGGTTTCCACTTGCAGGCGCGAAATAGGATCGGCAATGCCTTGATCGCGGTCGGTGGTCGGCACATTATGGTCGGCAACCGCCAAATTCCTGTCCGCCCGCCAAGGCTGGCGACCCGCCAGACGCAAACCTTCAAACGCTTGCGGCGACGTGACCTCATGCAGCAAATGACGGTCAATATAAATCAGCGCCGACCCGTCATCTTCCGTATAGACGACGTGATCTTCCCATAACTTGTCATAAAGTGTTTTACCCGGCATAACTGTTCCGAATGATGGTGCCGTAAACGGCGAGGTTAATAATAAAGGCGGCCTGCAACCAACCGCCGTACCCCTCCGCTCAGGGAGATGGGTGCGGCGGGCTGGCTATCTGCGGCTTTTAGGCCAAGATGGCGAAGACTTTTTGGGTAATTTCATCCACGGTACCCACACCCGTAATCGAACCGAAATGGACATCCTTACCTGAAGCCGAATAATAATTGACTAACGGCTTAGTCAGTTCATGATAAACGCCCAAACGTTTACGCACCGTTTCTTCTTTGTCATCATCGCGTTGGACTAGAGCCTCTCCGGTCACATCATCCAGTCCGGCCGTCTTAGGCGGATTGTATTCGATATGGTAAGTGCGGCCTGAGGCCAAATGCACCCGCCGCCCCGCCATCCGCTTAACGATTTCCTCATCCTCAACGACAATTTCAATCACCGTATCGATAATCACCCCCATCGCTTCCAACCCTTCCGCTTGGGCAATTGTGCGCGGAAAACCGTCTAACAGGAAGCCGTTGGCGCAATCGGCTTGGGCAATCCGTTCTTTAATCAGCCCCAAAATAATATTATCAGAGACCAGCCCACCCGCATCCATGACCTTTTTTGCCTCAACACCTAGCGGAGTTCCTGCACGCACCGCGGCCCTAAGCATATCTCCTGTGGAAATTTGCGGAATACCGTACTTTTCGGTAATAAACTGGGCTTGGGTGCCTTTGCCAGAACCAGGACTCCCTAACAGGATGATGCGCATGAAATAACTCCGTCGTGTTTTAATAGCTTGCTGAAAGATTAACCGCCCATAAAATCCTTATCGGCGGATAAAAGTATAACTCGATATTTTATAACACTTCTTAGTTAATCTCTTTTAAAAAATGTCAATTTCTCACTTTAAGACAAAATTAAGCGGCAAAAGGCATCCCGGCCGCCGATTATTCAGGCAAATAATGCGCTATAAGCACGGGCGGCAAGCTCCGGCTGCTGATCGAACAAGCCACCGATGACGGCGAGTAAATCCGCCCCAGCGGCCAACAACGCCCCGCCATTGTCCGGTAAAATGCCGCCTATGGCGACAATAGGTATCTGCAACGCCTGCTTGGCGTGATATAAGCTATCAATACTGGCAGGTGCGGCCAGGGGCTTGGAGGCAGAAGGGAAAAACCGCCCAAAAGCCACATAAGACGCGCCTTGCCGCTGAGCCGCCACTGCCCTGTCAACGCTATTATAGCAAGATACGCCAATAATGGCGGCAGCCCCCAATTGTGCCCGCGCTTGGGCAATATCGCCGTCATCCCTACCCAAATGCACCCCATCGGCGGCAACGGCGACCGCCAGGCCTATATCGTCATTAATAAGCAACGGCACTTGATGCGCATGACAAAGTTGCACCAGAGCCGTCGCCGTCGCCAACGCGTCGGTGGGATGCTTATCACGGTACTGGACGACCGCAGCGCCGCCGCGAATCGCCGCCGCCACATCATCAAGCAGGGTAGCGGCAGGTTGGCCGGTTTGGGTGATGGCATACAAGCCACGGCGGGGGAGCATCATACGTCGTCTTCCATCCAGAAAAAACGGTTAGGGTTATATTGGCCTTTGCCGGTCTGATACGCGGTATTTAATGAGTTCCAAGTATATTCCTGCGCTTCCAGCACCGCCTGTATGGGCGACAAGCCATGCGCCATCAGGGCGGCAATACTGGTCGCCAAGGTGCAACCGGAACCGTGGTAACTGGCCGGCAGGCGTTCCCAAGTATAAGTCTCCCAACAGCGCTCATCATGGAACAATTGGTTTTGGACGCTAGGTGTGGACTCATGCGTACCGGTAATCAGCACATACTCGCTGCCCGCCTCCAACAACGACAAACCGCACTCCGACAAATCTTCCAGATTAGCCAATTTACGCGCTTCTTCGCTATTAGGGGTCAGTACCGTGGTGCAGGGCAGCAGCAAGTCCACGACCGTGGCGATCAGGCGGTCATTGCTCAAATCCGCTCCGCCGCCCGCCGCTAACACCGGATCCAAAATGACCGGGATATCCGGGTATTGCTTCAGAATGGCATAAATCGCCAACGCCGTTTCATGATGACCGATCAGGCCAATCTTAAAGGCGTTTACCGCCATGTCATCTAACAAGGTTTTTGCTTGGCTGATAATATTTTCCGACGATTGCGGTATCAGCCTTTTAACATTACGCGTATCCTGCTCAGTCAACGCGGTAATGACGCTGACCGCATGGCACTGGTGGCTGACCAGGGTTTCAATATCGGCTTGTATGCCGGCCCCGCCACTCGGATCATGACCGGAAAATGACAAGACTATAGGACGGGAAGGGTTCATTGCAATTCCTTAATACCAAAGCTCAGTTATAGCACACTATAATGTGCCTTATCTGACAAAAGCAACAGGCAAGCTTGGTCATAGCCCATCCTTATGGCAAAACAACGCCCGCACCCGTACAGGCCAGCCGTACCCGCAAGGCCGGACGGGTAATAATCCGCTGGGCAGTTCCGGGCGTCTCCTGAAACAGGGACTATTAACCTATAATAATAGTAAGGATAACTACTTCTGGCAAGTGAAATTCCCTATATTTTTAACACTCACTCCTTATAATAAGTCTTTTTTTAAAACTATAATGCCACACAATAAATCACTAACCCTTTCACACACTGAGGAAAAGCCATGGCCACCCATAAGTTTGCTTCCCGCTTAGTCGTACTGGATACCGAAACCACCGGGCTTAATCCGCAAGAAGGCCATCGGGTGATTGAAATAGGCTGTGTCGAGTTGGTCAACCGTCGGCTGACCGGTAGGCACTTCCACTATTATCTGAATCCTGACCGCAAAATTGATGACGGCGCCATCGCTGTCCACGGCATCACTAACGAATTCTTACAGGATAAGCCACGGTTTCCCGACATTGTTGAGGCATTTATCGCTTTTATTGAGGGTGCGGAGCTGATTATCCATAACGCACCGTTTGACGTAGGCTTTTTGAACCACGAACTGGCCTTGCTAAAAGGAGCGGGCAAAAGCAAACTGGATGCTTATTGCAAAGTGTTTGACACCTTAGCCTTTGCCAGAAAAAAACATCCAGGCCAACGCAACAGCTTAGATGCCCTGTGTAAGCGTTATAGCATAGACAATAGCCACCGCGAATTGCACGGGGCGTTATTGGACTCGGAAATTCTCGCCGACGTGTTCTTGCTGATGACCGGCGGACAAGCCTCATTATTGGACGAACCCGCCGCCAGCAGTTCCGCACACCTGCCGCAAAACGAGCGGCGCGTCGCCAGCGACCGTCCGCCCTTGGCTGTTATTGCGTGCAGTGATATAGAACAGGCCGAACATCAGCAACGGCTAGAAGCCATTACCAAGGCCAGCGGCCTTTGTCTTTGGCCACAAAAACAATAGGGGGCTAAAAACCTAATTTTAGCCCCCTACCCTTACTCCTGATGCGCCAAACGACACTCACGGACAGCCCTTCTTGTTAAGGAAGGGCTACCGCACCACCAGATCATTCTGTCCGGCTTAAACCCGCCGGCCTTATTATCGGCTTATTCTTCCGCTTTTGGCTTAGCACGTCTGGAAGGTGAGCCGACACGTTTTTTGGTTTTATCGGTTTTTTTTGCCCCATCATCAGCATACCTGCCAGCACCCGCTTCCATTTTGGAAATGTTCAAAGGCTGACCGGCCACACGGACTTTACGCAAGTCCTGGATCAGCTCTTTCGGCATACCCGCAGGCAACTCGACCGTACTGTAATCTTCTTCGATTTTAATCCGTGCGATGTGCTTACCGTCAATACCCGCCTCGTTGGCAATCGCCCCGACGATATTGCCTGGCTTGACACCATGGGCATGGCCGACTTCGATGCGGAACACTTCCATTTCGATATCAGAGCCGCCAAAATCACGGCGCGGTGCGCGCTCACGGTCGCCCCTATCGCCCCGGTCACGGTCTCTTCTAGGACGGTCTTCACGGTCGCTACGCATTGGCGCATCATCACGCTCACGCGCTTTTTTCGGCAAGTTTTGCACTAACAACGGCGTGTCGCCCTGTACCAACTTAGCCAAAGCGGCGGCAATCTCCAGCGCCGAGACATTATGTTCCTGCTGGTACTGCTCAACCAATTGGCTGAAAAAGCTCAACTCTTCCGCCGCCAAGGTATCGGTGATATTTTGCTTAAAGCGGGAAATACGCTTATTGTTAATGACTTCCGTAGACGGCAAGCCCATTTCCTCGACTTTTTGCTTAGTCGCCTTTTCAATGTTCAGCAACAATTTGCGCTCGCGCGGGGCGATAAACAAAATCGCGTCACCGGTACGGCCCGCACGGCCAGTACGGCCAATACGGTGGACGTAAGATTCGGTATCGTAAGGGATGTCATAATTGACGACATGGGTGATACGGTCAACGTCCAAACCCCGTGCTGCGACATCGGTGGCAATCAGAATGTCCAGCTTGCCGTTTTTCAGGTTATTGATCGCCCGCTCACGCAACGCTTGCGACATATCACCGTTAATCGCCGCCGCCGAATAGCCCCGCGCCTCCAATTTTTCCGCCAGCTCGACGGTCGCCGTCTTAGTCCTGACGAAAATAATCATGCCGTCGAAAGTCTCGACTTCCAAGATACGGGTCAAGGCATCTAATTTATGGATGCCGCTGACCACCCAATAGCGTTGGCGGATATTTTCCGCCGAAGCCGTCGTCACCTTAATCGTGACCTGTTCGGGCTCATACAGATATTCTTGGGCGATTTTGCGGATGACCGTCGGCATGGTGGCGGAAAACAGCGCGATTTGCCGCTCATCCGGGGTTTGTTCCAAAATCCATTCGACATCATCAATAAAGCCCATGCGCAACATCTCATCGGCCTCATCCAACACCAACGTAGTCAGGCCATCCAAATTCAATGTGCCTTTGCGCATGTGGTCCATCACACGGCCCGGCGTACCGACCACGACATGCGCACCGCGTTTTAATTGCCGCAACTGGGTACTGTAATCTTGCCCGCCATAAATCGGCAGGACATGAAATCCCTTTAAATGGGCGGCGTAACGTTGAAAAGCTTCGGCTACTTGGATAGCCAGTTCACGGGTCGGAGCTAACACCAGCACTTGCGGATCTTTTTGCTTAAGATCGATGCGCGATAAAATTGGCAACGCAAACGCAGCGGTTTTCCCGGTGCCTGTTTGTGCTTGTCCCAATACATCCTTTCCTGCGAGCATGTGTGGGATAACTTGTGCCTGAATCGGCGAAGGTGTTTCATAACCGACATCTTCCAGTGCCTTGAGCACCGATTCTGTCAGCGCCAAATCACGGAAAGAGGGTAATGTAGAAACATCATTGAGCATGGATTTACCTTGTTGGAATAGAGAAAGCGCGAATGCGCGGGGGAAATGTTTGTTTAATATGAGATTATATCTGATTGCGGCAAAAATTGCAGTAAATTGATAGTGATTTGACCGGATACAAATGCTAATCTTAGCCGTTTTACTGGCCACCCGCCTTTTTTACCTTAAAACACCCCATTCAGAACACAGACGATAAAAAAAACCGTTAAACAGATAAAAAACAAAACGCTACATAAAAACCCGCCTCCCAGCCCTAATGAAAAAGGTTGGGCGACGGCTCTATAAACAAGGGCTTAGGTAAAGCATGACAACGAAGCAACATGCGCCAATAAACCTGACAGGCAACACCGCTTCAGCCAACGTTAAGCTACCCCTGCCATCATCAGCCCTCTAGTTACCCCATTATCCGTGTATAATGAACGGCATAGATAATAAAACCCCTTTCAGCACCAGGTGTCATGGCAGAAAAACCCACTAAAAACCGCGTCCGCTACGCAAACAAAAAGAAACCCAAAAAAAACCGCCCGCATTGGTTTAGACATCTTTTATTGGTCAGTTGCGCCGCCAGCGGCTTCGCCCTCATGAGCTACCTGACCTATCTCGACTACGACGTACGCCAACAATTTGACGGCAAACGCTGGGCGGTGCCGGCGCGGGTCTACGCCGATCCGGTCGAACTTTACCCAGGTTACAGCTTAACGGCGGAAAAACTGGAAGAATTGCTGCAAAATTTGCACTACCGCAAAGACCCGCGCCTATCGTTAGAAGGCTCTTACAGCCGGGACAAGCAGCAAGTCCGTATCAAAACGCGGCAATTCACCTTCTGGGACGATACCCAAAACAGCCAAAGCATCGTTGTCAGTTTTAACGAAACCGGCATAGAATCCATTTTGCCGTTGGCGACCGCCAGCGATAACGAAGAGCTGAAAGACATCCCCATCTTGCGCATGGATCCGGTGCAAATCGGTAACTTCTACCCCACCATCAAAGAAGACCGTATCCTGATTAAGCTCGAAGAAGCCCCGGACGCGCTCATTAAAGGCTTGCTGGCCTCGGAAGACCGTGACTTTTACAACCATTTCGGCGTATCGCCGCGCGGTGTCGCCAGAGCCATGTGGGTCAACCTGCGCACCGGCTACATGGTGCAGGGCGGCAGCACCATCACCCAACAATTGGCGAAAAACTTTTTCTTAACCTCCGAACGCAGCTTGCAACGCAAAGTCAGGGAAATCTTCATCTCCTTTATCCTAGAATACCGCTACCCTAAAAAAGCCATTCTGGAAGCCTATTTAAACGAAATTTACCTAGGCCAAGACGGCCCGAACAGCGTCAACGGCTTTGGCTTAGCCAGCGAATTTTACTTCGGCAACAGCTTAAAAGACCTGCCTCTGGATCAAGTGGCCTTGCTGGTCGCCCTAGTGCGCGGCCCCTCCGAATACGATCCGCGCCGCTATCCCGAACATGCCCTGCAACGGCGCAACCTCATCCTTGACGAAATGGCCGAGCAACAGTTCATCACCGAACGCCAAGCGATGGATGCCAAAGCCAAGCCTTTAAGCGTTATCCCGCGCAAACACCACACTAACAACCGCTATCCGGGTTTTTTGGATCTGGTCAAACGGCAATTAAGGGCCGCCTATCACGAGGAAGACCTTACCTCCGAAGGCCTGCAAATCTTCACCACCTTAGATACGCAAATCCAAGAAACCGCCGAGAAGACCGCCGCCGTTAAATTGCGCGAACTGGAAAAGCAACCCAAAGCCAATGACCTGCAAACAGCCATCGTCGTCACCCGCAAAGACAGCGGCGAAATTGTCGCCTTAGTCAGTGGCCGCGAAAACGCCGAAGGCGGCTTTAACCGCGCCCTTGATGCCGTGCGCCCCATCGGTTCATTAATCAAGCCTGCCATTTACCTGACCGCACTGGAAAACCCGAAAAAATACACCATCACCACCGCCATCAGCGACAGCACCATCGTCGTCCGCAGCCAAAGCGGCAGCGACTGGATACCGAAGAACTACGACCACCGCGAACATGGCAGCGTCCCTCTCCATAAAGCCCTGGCAAAGTCGTATAATCTCGCCACCGTCCGCATCGGCATGGATATCGGCATAGCCAAAACCGCCAAAACCTTAAAACAACTGGGGATCAATAAAGAAATCGACCTCTACCCGTCCATGCTCCTAGGCTCTTCCGGGCTGACTCCGCTAGATGTCACGCAAATGTACCAAACCATCGCGGGCGGCGGTTTTTTGACCCCCATCTCCACCATCCGCGCGGTCATTTCCACCGACGGCAAGCACCTGCAAAGCTATCCGTTTAACGTGAAGGAAACCGTCGACCCCGACGCGACCTATATCGTCAACACCATACTGCAAGAAGTCATGCGCGAAGGTACGGGCTCGCCCGCTTATAAAGTCTTCCCAAAGGATTACGGCCTGGCAGGCAAAACCGGCACCACCAACGATGCCAAAGACAGTTGGTTCGCGGGCTATACCGGCGACTTTCTGTCAGTGGTCTGGGTCGGCCGCGATGACAACAAACCGATAGGCCTGACTGGGGCGACCGGAGCATTACCCGTCTGGCTAGCGTTAATGCGGCAAATCTCCACCGAACCTGTGGTGCTGAACAAACCGGAAAATATCCGCATGGTCGCCGCCGATGCCTGCGGGCGGGGGCGCGAATACCCCTTTATCGCCGGCTCCGAACCGGCCCGGCGCACCTGTGAACGGGCCGCCCCAGAAGCCGCACCCGAAGAAGAAGAGGAACAGCCCTGGACCGAACAATTTGAACGCTTTATACCCGATTAAATAGCCTTGACATCCGAAACAGGCTGGCGTGACCCGCCAGCCAAAAAACGGGCGGCTAACCTAACGCCCGTGCCACCTTTTTTAACGAGAACCGCCTAATGACGACCGCCTTTTTCCGCACCGCTATTATCGCCCTAAGCTTAGCCCTGCCCGCCGCCGCGTTTGCCGAAGCCAAGCCCGTAGAACAACTGAAAACCTTTTTGGCTAAAACCCGCTCGCTTACCGCCGACTTTAAACAAGTGCTGATCAACGAAGCGGGCAACCCCGCGCAAACCACTTATGGCGTGTTCTATCTGCAACGCCCCGGCAAATTCCGCTGGGATTACCAAAAACCCTTCCAACAACAAATCATCTCTACAGACGGCAAAGTCTGGTTTTACGACACCGACCTCGAACAAGTCACGGTAAAAAAACTGGGCGACTCGGTAGGCTCCACCCCTGCCCTGTTACTGAGCGGCGACATCGTCCTGGAAGACAACTACACCATGGAACAGCAAGGTGTGGACGGCGACCTGCAATGGATCAAGCTATTGCCGAAAAGTCAGGACAGCAGCTTCAAATACCTGACCATCGGCTTAGAAAAAGGCGACTTGAGCGGCATGGAATTGAGCGATAACTTCGGGCAACTGACCCGCATCTACTTCAGCAATATCAAGCACAACCCGACCATCAACCCGACCCTATTCAAATTTGAAGCCCCTAAAGGCGTTGACGTGTTTTCCGAATAAACCCCATGTTCGAACCTGCCCTGCAACCCCTAGCCGACCGTATGCGCCCACGCGCCTTGGGCGAATACATCGGCCAAGCGCATTTGCTCAAACCCGGCAAACCGCTGTATGAAGCGATTTTGTCCGGGCGTTTGCACTCGATGATTTTCTGGGGGCCGCCCGGCACCGGCAAAACCACCCTCGCCCGCCTGATCGCCCAGCACTCCGATGCCGTGTTAATGCCGCTATCCGCCGTGTTATCGGGCGTAAAAGACATCCGCGCCGCCGTTGACGAGGCTAAAAAACTCCAACACAGCCAAAACAAACGCACCGTGCTGTTTGTCGACGAAGTGCACCGCTTTAACAAAGCCCAACAAGATGCCTTCTTACCGCATGTCGAAGACGGCACCATCTACTTTGTCGGCGCGACCACCGAAAACCCCTCCTTCGCCCTCAACAACGCCTTGCTGTCCCGCGCCCGGGTTTACGTCCTCAACGCCCTCAGCAGCGACGACTTGCTACAGGTTTTAGCCCAAGCCCTCAGCGACCCCGAACGCGGCTTGGGCACACTCAATATCACCATGGATACCGCCGTCCGGCAACAATTTGCCCAAGCCGCCGACGGCGATGCCCGCCGCCTGCTCAACGTCTTAGAAATCGCCGTCGAACTGGCGGGCGCAGAGCAACGCCACGATATAGGCTCTGACATCGCCCAAGAAGTCCTATCCGGCGGAGTCCGCCGCTTCGACCAACAGGGCGACGAGTTTTACAACCAAATATCCGCCCTGCACAAAGCCGTGCGCGGCAGCTCGCCGGATGGCGCTTTATATTGGCTGTGCCGCATGATTGATGGCGGCTGCGACCTTACTTACCTATCCCGGCGCATCGTCCGCATGGCCTCCGAAGACATAGGCAACGCCGACCCCCGCGCCCTACAAATCGCCATCAACGCCTGGGAAGCCCAAGAACGCCTAGGCAGCCCCGAAGGCGAACTGACCCTAGCCCAAGCCGTGGTCTACCTAGCCTGCGCCCCGAAAAGCAACGCCGTCTACAAAGCTTACCAACTCGCCATGCAAGATGCCCGACAACACGGCAGCTTGCCCGTTCCCGTCCACTTAAGGAACGCCCCCACCAAATTGATGAAAGCCTTGGACTACGGCAAAGCCTACCGCTACGCCCACAATGAACCCGAAGCCTACGCCGCCGGCGAACACTACTTCCCCGACGGACTGCCCGACACCCGCTACTACGAACCCGTCAACCGGGGTCTGGAAATAAAAATCAGCGAAAAGCTCAAGCACTTAAGGGAACTGGACAAGCAGGCGGGCAAGCTTTGATAAGTTGAGATAACAAAGGGCAAAAGATCAAGCTACAGGAGCTACTCGCGGTAAGTCTTGTCGAACCATGAGAGGCCTTTGTGGCTTAGGAATGGGTAGGAAATAATGTAGGCAAACGTTAAAAGGTACGCGGCTTGGAGCGCGGGCATCTTGCCCGCAAGGGCGGGCAAGATGCCCGCGCTCCAAAAATGCTTATGCCGAGGTTATTTTATGCACGTTCCTAAGCAGTAGATTTAAGCCGTCAACCTCACTTAGGCAACAACGCCAACAACCGTTCCGCCTGCCCCGCCAACACACTTTTGGCATGGCCATAACGGGTAAAATACCCCAACACCCCGCCATGTAACGGATCGGCATTCCGATACGTCGCCAAAGCCGCCAACCGCTGCCCCGTCACCGCATCCACCACTTCCGCCTCACTACTCGCCCCACCGTTAGCAAACGGCGGCACCATATAAAACTTTCCCACCTTAAACCAATACGGCGGCCTGTCAATCCCGGTAATCGCCAGCTTAACCCGTAGCACATAAGGGCCAGGCTCAGTCGTATAATGGAAGCGTTCGGAAAACGCATCAATCGCCGCCTCCCGGAATTCGGTCTTAATCTCCGTCACATCCTCCGCACTGACATCCTTATCCGACTTAGACCCCGGCATATACACCGGCGCATCAACCATAAACGCGACATATTTCGATAACGGCTGCGCCTTAAAAACCAAATCACTGCCATTATCCTTAGTCGGCTGCAACTGCTCATAATGGCTTAAAAAACCCGTATGGGTGGTTTCTTGGGCAGCACAGGCAGAAAGCAACGCTACCGCTAATAGGGTTAAGGGACGTTGTAGCGGTAACGCGGATACAGAAAAAACAAGTCTCATGAGCAGGTGTTCCTGAGTGGGTAAGAGGGCTAACGCGAGAGTACCGGAAGCTGTGTCGCATTCGTGCGGGCTAAAGGCGTAGGATAAGCGATGATTGACAAATGGCCTAGGTAACTCTAAAGTCCTATCGGTATCTTCACAGCTAAGAAATAAATTTGGCATTTACCAGCAGGCCTTTGGGGCAGCTAAAATCAGTAAGGCCTTACTTACGCATTGATTTCATGCTGTTGTTTTAATAACCCATTGAGCGGCCTAGAACACCAGATACAAACGCAACGATTATCCCAAAACATCGCTATTCTGGCTAGGATTCAACAACAGGGGCAACGTTACCCGTTAACAGAAAAATACAAATATCTTTATAGATTAAGTGCTTATCACGTCAGTCAGTAACCCAAAATACTATATCGCCTCATGACCCCCATCCCCGTCCTAGACCTAAAAAACCAACAAGTCGTCCACGCCAAACAAGGCGACCGGGCGCATTACCAGCCCATCCACTCCCCCCTCTGCCCCTCGGCGGATATTTTCGCCGTCCTAGAAGCCTTCTTAAGCTTGGCTGATTTCGACACCTTTTACATCGCCGATTTAGACGCGATTACCCGCCAAGGCCATCATGATGCGTTACTGGCGCAGGTGCTGGCGGCTTTCCCGCAGCTAACATTTTGGGTGGATAAGGGCTATCAACACGCCCAAGACTTACCGCCTTATAGCAATTATCTGCCCGTGCTGGGCAGCGAGTCTTATACCGACGGCTCCCTTAGCGAGTTAAAGGCGTTTGGCGGGCGTTTTGTGTTGTCTTTGGATTATTCGCCGACGGGGCAGGCGTTGGGGGCGGCGGAACTGTTTGCAGGGGCGCAGTATTGGCCTGAGGACATTATTATTATGACCTTGGCGAAGGTGGGCAGCGACCAAGGGCCGGACATGGCGCGGCTTAGGGCGTTTTGTGACACTTACCCCAAGCACCGCTTTATTGCGGCGGGCGGGGTGCGCAATTTGGCCGATTTGCAGGCCTTAAGCGTGTTAGGGATCAAGCAGGCCTTGGTGGCGAGCGCTTTACATTCGGGGGCGATTGGGCGGGGGGATTTGCTGAGCTTAAATACAGACAGGACGTAAGCGGCAGCGGGCAGGAGACCTACGCCCCCTTTCCTTAAGGCAAAAAAATACCCCAGCGGACTGAGGTATTTTTAACATCCGTTAAACGAAAAAGCTTACGCTTCGTTGTTAACAGCGAATGGGTGTTTTGCGTCTTTTTTAGCAGCAACAACTTCAGCAGCGGTTGGTGAACCGTCTACAGCGCGTTTCAGAGCTTCTTTAGTTGCAGCGTAGTTGAAAGATTCAATTTTCGCGTCGTCTTCAGCCATCCAGTGGATGAATACACCAACAGAGATGAACAGGTCGTCAGCTTCGTCAGCTGGGATAGTGCCGTCTTCAACACAATCAGCAACAGCCATAGCAACAGCACGTTGTGCTGGGCCAAACATTTGTACGGCTTGTTTAGAACCTTTGATAGTGACTTTGTTGAACAAAATAGTCGCAGGTTTAACCATCAGGTTAGGAGCAACAACAGCCAACAGAGTAGAGAAACCGTCTTTGTTGTTAGTCAAAGCAGTTGCGAAAGCAGTTTCAGCAGCTGAACCTCTTGGGCCAATGATCAAGTCGATGTGAGCGATTTCGTTGCCGTCGCCAACTAATGATTCACCAACGCACAATTTAGTAATTTTTGCCATTTTTGTTTTTCCCCTGTGAAGAAAAAGGTTGAAAGGTTTAAGCGAATTTTGACACCGTCTGTGTCTTGTTATTTGTCTTTGAAAACAAATTCTTGATGGATAGAGTCATGCCCACTCTTCCTGTAAAAGTACCGCCAGCAACGTTGCTACGGTCATATCTGCTGTGGTGCCCGGATTTATTCGTTGGGCTTTTAGTGCCGCATCCGTTTGGTAAAGCAAAGGCAACACCTGTTGAGGGTCTGGGATTTCCAGCGCCTGGGTGAGCCGCGCCATGGTTTGCCTAATCATCTGGGAATACTGGTTACCATATTTTCTTTCGATGTGGCTGTCAGGAAATTGGCTTAACATCGTTGTATAAACCACTACCGCTGACCAGCTTTTGCTTTTCCATACATTTTTACCATTATAGTAGGTTGGTAAGGCAAAATCAAAAATATCTTTATAAGCCGTAAGGTATTGCAGGGCTATGCGGTCTTTGCCACTGGCAAGCTGCATGGCGGCTTTTAGGGTCACGGTCGCGCCAGTATGCACATCTTGTTGTTCGGCCTCACCTAATCCGCCGGGGGCGGCAAGGGCTATAGCCCGGAACACCCAATCGGCATCGCTGACCGTGGTGCTGTCCAACACTTGCCTAAGGGCATCACGCAGCCCCAGGCCTGTGTTGTTCAGCACCGCTTGCACTAAGGGAGCGGCTAAGAGGATGATTCCTAAATTGGTATTACAGCCCACGGCAGCGCGGGTGGCCTTCACGGCATAATAGATTTTCTCGCCTAAGCTGTAATCAGGGCAGCATAACGGCGCGGCACTGACCTCGGCACTGAGGCGAAAATCGGCGACAGTCATATCATGCCCATCCGCGTAGACACTGACATTGCCGGGCTTGAACGCCTGCAACTCAAGCTCACACGCTTGCCGGTAACACGCTGCCAAACGGGCGGGAGATAAAGTCATGATTTAAGGAGGGGATTAAAACGTTGTGCCATTAAGGGGAAATAACCTAAAGGAGAGAACTGGCTTTATTGGCCGCTTGGGCAACTAAGCAGAGCCGTCAAGCCAAGCACCTGCCCAGCAAATCATCGGCCAGTAAGGCGGCGATATTCACCTCGCAGACGCTTTGCAGGCCCTTCCAAGCCGGGATGCTGTTGACTTCGATGATGGTGTACTGCCCTGCCCGGTCTTCAATAATATCCACCCCAGCGTAGTCCATCGCCAACGCCTCAGCGGCTTTTACCGCCAACTCCGCCAAATCGGCATTGAGGACGACCGGGGCGCAACTCGCCCCACGCGCGACATTATTCAGCCAGAACTTACCGCGCCGCTGCATGGCGGCAACGGCGCGGCCATTAATCACAAACACCCGATGGTCAGAAAAGCCTTCGCCCGCACATTCGACAAAGCGCTGCAAATAGTACACGCCCCGGCTGGCGGTTAACCAGAACAAGTCGGTCATTTTTTCCAAACGGCGGATACCTTCGCCTTGCGAGCCGAACAAAGGCTTGCTGATCAGCAAATGACCGTTGCTTAATTCCTGCTCAGCCAAGGCCAACGCCGCTTCCCTATCCCGCAATACCCACGTTAAGGGAGTCGGCAAACCGGCATGGTGCAACAAAAAGCTGGTCATACCCTTATCGACACTGCGCTCTATGGCATGGCCGTTATTGTAAACCGGGATAGCCAAGACTTTTAAGGCATGGAGTATGTCCAAATACAGCACCACCTCTTCCAGTGACCCGCCGGGCACGCCACGCACAAAAACCGCATCCGGCAAAGCGTTTTCAAACTGAGGGATCAGCACAGGCAGTTGGTCTGGGGCGATGCGCAAACGGCATTCGGTTAGGGAGATAAACTTGCTGTCAAACCCACGCTCAGCAAACGCCTGTTGGAGCTGTTTGCCGTGCCAGCCTGGGTCATCGGTAAAAATGGCTATTCTGCCCACGATGTCGGAAAAAGGTTGGGTTACATCCTGCCGCTAGAGCGGATGCCATAAGAATTTAGCTGAAAATAAACTCGCCCCTGTTGAGCGACAAGCCCACGGAGGAGGTTATTTTAGCTAAATCCTGCAAGGAGATTGTAAAAAAGCGATAGCCGGGCGGGATTAGCCACCCGGCCACTTAAGACCAATTAGCCTTTTGCTTTGTTGCGTTCGTTGACTTCTTTAATCACTTCGTCAGCGACGTTTTTCGGACATGGCATGTAGTGCGAGAACTCCATAGAGAACTGGCCACGGCCTGAGGTCATAGTACGCAAATCGCCGATGTAGCCGAACATTTCGCTCAACGGCACATCAGACTTAATGCGGACACCGGTGATGCCTGGATCTTGTGATCTGATCATACCACGGCGACGGTTAAGGTCACCGATCACGTCACCGACATGAGATTCAGGGGTGAACGTGTCCACTTTCATGATCGGTTCAATCAATTGCGGGCCCGCTTTAGGGATTGATTGGCGGAACGCCGCTTTTGCCGCGATTTCGAAAGCGATGGATGAGGAGTCAACCGCATGGAAACCACCGTCTGTCAGAATGACTTTCAAATCCAAGCAAGGGAAGCCAGCCAGTACGCCTTTATCAAGCATACTCTTAAAGCCTTTTTCCACCGCAGGCCAGTATTCGCGTGGCACGTTACCGCCGGTTACCGCTGATTCAAACACAAAACCGCTACCTGGCTCGCCTGGCTCGATTTTATAGTTGATTTTCGCGTATTGGCCGGAACCGCCGGATTGTTTCTTGTGGGTATAATCGTCTTCAATCGCTTTGGTGATGGTTTCACGGTACGCGACTTGTGGTTTACCGACAAGAACGTCAACGCCATGCGTACGTCTTAAAATATCAACCTTAATATCCAAATGCAGCTCGCCCATACCTTTCAGAATGGTTTCGCCGCTGTCTTCGTCAGTTTCAACGTGGAAAGACGGATCTTCTTGGATCATCTTACCTAAAGCAATACCCATTTTTTCTGAACCGGCCTTATCTTTAGGCGAAATCGCCAACGAGATAACAGGATCAGGGAATACCATAGGCTCCAATGTCGCAGGGAACTTAGGGTCACACAAGGTATGGCCAGTTTGGATGTTCTTCATACCCAATACGGCAACAATGTCGCCCGCTTGCGCAGATTCCAACTCATTACGCGTATCGGCATGCATTTCGACGATACGGCCAATACGCTCAGTTTTACCGGTAAATGTGTTCAGCACCGAGGTGCCTTTTTCCAATTTACCGCAATAGATGCGCAAGAAAGTCAACGCGCCGAAACGGTCGTCCATAATCTTAAACGCCAAAGCGCGTAAGGGTTTGCTAGCATCCACAGTAGCAAATTCGCCAGTCGGGTTACCTTCCAAATCCACTTCAGGCTGTGGCTGAACTTCGGTTGGGCAAGGCAGATAATCAACCACACCGTCCAGAACCAACTGCACACCTTTATTTTTGAAAGATGAACCGCAGAAAGTCGGGAAGAAGTCCATCTTAATAGTGCCTCTACGCAAGCACATTTTAATTTCTTCGATAGTCGGCTCTTCGCCTTCCAGATATCTTTCCATGACATCGTCGTCTTGGTCGGCAACCGAATCAATCAGCTTTTCGCGCCACATTTCGGCATCCTTAACCATATCGGCAGGAATGTCTTGGATGGTGTAGTTCATTGGATCCCCAGAATCATCCCAGATCCACGCTTGGCGAGTTAACACATCGACCACGCCGACGAATTCATCTTCACGGCCAATAGGCAATGTCATAACAATAGGTTTAGCGCCCAATACTTCTTCTACTTGCTTAACAACGCGGTAGAAGTCAGCACCAATACGGTCTAACTTGTTGATATAAATAACCCGCGATACTTTCGAATCGTTCGCATAACGCCAGTTGGTTTCAGATTGGGGTTCGACACCGCCAGAACCGCAGAACACGCCAATACCGCCGTCCAATACCTTTAAAGAACGATATACTTCAATAGTAAAGTCAACGTGACCTGGAGTATCAATGATATTGAAACGGTAGTCTTTCCAGAAACAAGTGGTTGCCGCTGATTGGATGGTAATACCACGTTCACGTTCTTGATCCATAAAGTCAGTGGTGGTCGCACCGTCGTGCACTTCACCGATTTTATGAATTTTACCGGTGAGCTTTAAAATCCGCTCGGTGGTAGTGGTTTTACCGGCATCGACGTGCGCGAAAATACCGATATTTCTGTAATGCGATAATTCTGTCATGTGTTTACTCTGAAAGGTTGGGCATAAAAAACTTTTGGGTGACCACTCATGAACCTTAAAACTCAAGAGGGCTTGGTTCGGACTGGGACTAATGGACAACCATAACCACAGCCTTGTAGGTGACGCTTAAGACACCATTGCATCGAGAAATGCGCAGGCCAGATGCAGTCGTCCAAAGCCAATGAGATAGCGTTTTTAAAGTCACCGTTGCTTCTCATACGTCCAGCTTTGAAAGCCGCCTATTTTAACCTAAAACGCGGACAAAAATACAGGAAACCATTAACAGGGCTTATAAACAGGCGTAAATTGCCGTTAACAGCGGCATTTATCCGCACCTAATCGGCCATAAAAGTTATACACAAAAGCTGTGGATAACTTTGTGGACAAAATGTCGGCTTTACGGGTTAAGCACGGTTTTTATTAGTGTTTTGTCAGATTGTACAAATATCGATCAATCTCATAAAAATAAGAAATATCAATCAGTTGCATTTACAAAAAATTATCATGGGCTTATCTGTGAACACACGCCAAGTCTTTGATTTTTTCTGTGGGCAACTATTGTTGAATCAAAACCGTTCGCCTAAAAAGCCCTACATTTTTTTCTTGACCCAGTTTGGGGCAAGAATAGCCGCTGGCGGCGGCAAACAGTGGCCGCTAAAAAAGTTATACACAAAACCTGTGGATAACTCTGTGGATTACTTGTAAAAATTAACGCTTAATGGCGGTTTTTGTTACAGTTTTGTTAAATTGTATAAATATAAGCCAATTTTATTATTTTTATTTATCATAGAGTTATATTATATATGGCAATAGATGGCGGATCGGCAAGCTCCGCTTAAGTGCTTGATTTTTGCTGTGGGCAAATCACCAAGACGACTAACCCCGTTTATCTTAAAATGCAATATTTTTGTGAGGTATATCACAAAAATAGCAGCCCCCTAGCCTCCAAGCGTTTAAAGGCAACACTTAGCCAAACAAAGGGGCATACTATGCCGACTTTATGCACAACAATAGACCATGCCCCGCACAAAAATCCACCGTACAGGCCACCTTGTCTGGGCTGCGCGTCCGTCACTCCCGAAAATTCTCAAACTGCAACGGCACTTCCAGCTTCTCGTCACGCAGCATCTGAATAACCTCCTGCAAATCATCGCGTTTTTTTCCGGTTACCCGCACTTGCTCGCCTTGAATCGCCGCTTGCACTTTCAGTTTCTTGTCCTTAATCAATTTGACGATTTTTTTCGCCATCGCCGAATCTAGGCCTTGCTTTAAAGTGATTTCTTGGCGCATGGCTTTGCCGCTACCTTTGGCATCGCCAAGTTCCATACAAGCAATATCAATCCCGCGTCGGCTGAGTTTGGCGCAGACGATGCTAAAAATCTGCTGTAACTGGAAGTTAGACTCCGACACCATGACAATTTTCTCATCGGTTAACGTCACCGACGAATCCGTGCCTTTAAAATCAAAGCGGGTATCCACTTCTTTGCTGGCCTGATCGACCGCGTTTTTTAACTCATGTTTATCAAATTCAGAAACAATATCAAAAGAGGGCATAGCATTAACTTCAAATAGATTAAAAAAATAAGCGGGGCATTTTACAGCAAAGCATAAGCGTGGATAGCCTCCGTCACCGCACGGATTCTTAATTGGCGTATCGCCTCGCCGATTTGCGCCCCTTGCAATGTACCGCCGACAATCGCCGAAATATCCACCGACACCGCCGCCTTGGCGGCAGCGCGGAACAAGCCCGCCTGTGGATATGGACGGTTTTCAAAGCCCGTGCGCCCACGCGCGTCCGCCTCACAGGCCAATAAAAAACTCTCCAAGGCATTGGCGGGCTTAAACGCCCCCAAAGCCGCCAGCGTGTCGGTCAACGTCCCTGGCCGCAAATCCGCCGCCCTATGGCAATGGGTATGGTATTGCATC
Organism: Methylovulum psychrotolerans; assembly: GCF_002923755.1. Classification (GTDB taxonomy): domain Bacteria; phylum Pseudomonadota; class Gammaproteobacteria; order Methylococcales; family Methylomonadaceae; genus Methylovulum; species Methylovulum psychrotolerans. The sequence goes on along the minus strand of NZ_PGFZ01000007.1, from coordinate 124,596 downwards.
ACTTGTTGCGCCAAGGCCTTAAAGCCGTTAGGAATGCGCAAGCGCGTACACATCGCTTCTAACAGCGGCAAGCCATTAGCCTCATGGCCGTTGTGGTGCGGCAAGTCTTCTTTCGGCGACAAAGCCTTGCCCAAATCATGCACCAAAGCCGCAAAGCGTACCTCAGGGCTAGGCGACAACAACGCCGCCTGCTCCAAACACATCAGGCTATGCACCCCCGTATCAATTTCGGGATGATGCTGGGGCGGCTGCGGCACCCCGAACAGGTTATCCAACTCAGGGAAAATCCGCGCCAACGCCCCACAGGCTTTTAAGGTGGTAAAAAACGCCGCCGGGGTGGTTTCGTTCAACGCCTTAAACAACTCCGCCCACACCCGCTCAGAGACCAGATAATCCACCTCCCCTGCCGCCACCATCGCCTGCATCAGCTCGCAGGTTTCCGGGGCCAAAGTGAAGCCTAACGTGCTGTAACGGGCGGCGAACCGCGCCACCCGCAAAATCCGCACCGGATCTTCGGCAAATGCGGGCGAAACATGGCGGAACACCCGTTGCTGCAAATCACGCTGGCCATGATACGGGTCTATCACCCGACCGTCGGGAGTCATCGCCATCGCATTAATGGTCAAATCACGGCGGATCAAATCTTCTTCCAAAGTCACATCCGGCGCAGTGTAAACACTAAAGCCCTTATAGCCATGCGTGGTTTTGCGCTCCGTCCGCGCCAGCGCGTATTCTTCTTGGGTGTCGGGATGCAAAAACACCGGAAAATCCTTGCCCACTGGCCGGAATCCTTGCTTAAGCAAACTGTCCGGCGTTTCGCCCAACACTACCCAATCGCGCTCGGTCACAGGCAGGTTAAGCAATTTATCACGCACCGCGCCACCGACGAGATATATTTCCATAATTAACGATTAACGGGTTATAAAAAATTGCCAGTAGGATAACATAGGCGGCAACGATAGGGATGTACCTAACGCCTGAAAACCGCCATTATAACGGATGCCGGACAGGCAGAAAAAGGTGGTAAAATCCCTGTAAAACCCGCTTTAACCGGAAACAGCGCGGCCAAAGCGCACACACCCGCTAACTGGGGGCTTGGGATTTATTTTGTATATTCTATTAATATGATAGAAAACTTCCGCGAGGCAAGAGGCTGGGCAGTTAAATTTTCTCAAAAACCCGAAAACAAAGAGAGAGGCAACCGATAATGGCATTTAGATCAACCATCACCTTAACCGATCAAGACCAAGAAATCCTTGAGCATTTCAAAAAAGAATTGGGTATAGAAAGCAGTTCGCAAGCAGTGGCTACTGCCCTGCAAATTGCCGACTACATAAGGGAATCCACCAAAAAAGGCGAAATTATCTTTAAAAAAGACGCATCCGGCGAAGCTAAAACCATTAAGTTTATAGGATTGTAGCTTTATGAGCGATGCCGACGAATCAGCCCAACGTGTTGATGATGTAGAGCTTGATTATCGATAGGGCAAAATAATAGAAGAAGCGCAAGCCAATTCAATTAAGGCTAACGACGCGCTACGCAAAATGATGACAGAAGAAATATTGCCACTGTTTAAGACCATCAACAAATATGTTTTGTTAATTGTAGGCATTGCTATGGCAATTGATTTTTGCTTAGTCTTTACTGGCTTGGCAAATGCCGACCAACGGCTTATTAACAGTAATGTGATTATGACGCTGATAGGGGCGGCGACGGTGCAATTAGGTTCGATCATGTTCACCATTTCCGCTTACTTGTTTCCAAAAACCTAACAGCTATGCCCACAACCCCCCGCCCTGCCCTAGCCATTACGCTACTGATAATCGCCACCAGTTGCCAAGTCAAAGCCCCCAATACCTATAGCTTCGCACTCTGGGGCGACATGCCCTATACCCGCAACGGTGACGGGGCGAAAGACGGCGAGAAAATGACCCGCTTGCTTGCCAGCATGAACGCGGCGCACTTGGCGTTTACCGTTTATGACGGCGATACCAAAGACGGTGCCTCCCTTTGCACAGACAGCGCGATTGGCCTGGAAGTCAAAACCTTATTTAACAAACTCCAAGCACCTACCGTTTATGTGCCGGGCGATAATGAATGGACGGACTGCCACCGCCGCAATAATGGCGGCTATAACGCCCTAGAGCGGCTGGATTATCTGCGCAAAACCTTATTCGCCGAGGCGTTCAGCTTTGGGCAAAACAAAATCCCCCTGCAACGCCAAGGCGCGGCGGGCGGACTGTATGCGGAAAACGTCCGCTGGCAACAAGGCAGTGTGGTCTTCGTCGGCCTCAATATGCCCGGCAGCAATAATAACAAAGTCCATGACGGGCATTGCCTCAACCCCAAAAGTGCCAGAACCGAAGCCGATTGTACTGCCGACAACGCCGAATACCGCGCCCGTGATGCTGCCAATATCGCGTTTTTACGCGCATCCTTCGCCATTGCCCGCCAACAACAGGCGGTCGGCCTCATGGTCATCATCCAAGCCGATCCCGGTTTTGACCTGCCTGAAACCGACACGGAAAACGAGCGGCAAAAAGCAGGCTTTGATGGTTATGATGCGTTTCTGGCCACCTTAATTGCCGAAACCAAAGCCTTTAACGGCCAAGTGGTGCTGACGCACGGCGACACCCATTTTTATAAAGTGGACAAGCCCTTGGCCGATTCTGCCCATCTGCTCAAAAACCTCACCCGCGTCGAAACCTTCGGCAGCCCTAATTTACATTGGGTGCAAGTGCAAGTGGATGCCAGCAACCCGAACGTATTTAGTTTTCAGCCGATGATGGTGGACGGCAATTGAGCGGATGCCATGATAGGCCAACTTTACTTATCTAAATCGGCAATCGCTTGTTTTATCTTGGCAATGCGTTCTGGATACTCATCGTAACTGAGCGCAGCTTGCAAGCGCTCCAATAAAGGCAAACATTCCTGATATGCCGCTAAGGCCTGTCCGTCACGTCCTAAACGACACAGACAATCCGCCTGTTTTTCAAGAGCAATGCCTAAATCCCGGAGAATTTGAGGTGTTACCCGGAACCTATTTTTTAGCTCTCGGCAAATCCGTAAGTTTTCAGTGTAACCCTTATAGGCGACCTCGTAACGGTTCAAGATGCTATCAATATCGGCCACTTTTTCTAGTGAGACGCTTAGATCCCGCAACATTTCGGGAGTTTCACCTAAACTATCCTTTAATCCTCGGCGAATCTGCAAGCTTTGGGCATAGCCTTTGTAGGCGACATCATAGCGGCCTAAAATCTTATCAATATCGGCAACTCTGTCTAATGAGACGCTTAAATCCTGCAACACTCCGGGAGTATCGCCCAAGCCATCCCTTAACCCTCGGCGAATTTGCAAGCTTTCGGCGTAGCCTGTATGGGCAGCATCATAACGGCCTAAAATCTTATCAATATCGGCAACCCTGTCTAATGAGACGCTTAAATCCCGCAACACTTCTGGGCTGCCGCCCAAGCGGTCTTTTAACTCTCGGCGAATCTGCAAACTTTCGGCATAGTCCTTATAGGCGGCATCATAGCGGCCTAATATCTTATCAATATCAGCCACTTTGTTTAACAAGACGCTTAAATCCCGCAATGCTTGGGGACTATCGCCCAAGCAATCCTTTAACCCTCGGCAAATCTGCAAGCTTTCGGCATAACCCTCATAAGCGGCATCATAACGGCCTAAAATACTATCAATATCGGCTACCTTGCCCAACGAGACACTTAAATCCCGCAATATTTGGGGATTGGCATTTGTGGTTAATTCGCGGTCAATCTGTAAACAGCTGACATAAGCTTGATAAGCGGCATCATAACGCCCCATTGTTTTTTCTATATTCCCCAATCCATCTAAAGCGATACCCAGCTTACGCAAAGCCGAGGTCGTTTCGCCTTCATCGGCCAGTATATTATGGCTAAGGGTAAGCAATTGCTGGGCTAGACCCTCAGCCAACGCCCATTGCCCAGACTCTAAGGCCTCATCAAATGCATCTATCGTCACCAAAAACCGCTCATCATCCGCCATCTCCAGAGACTGCACCCGCTGCCATTCACGGATTTCCGGTCTCATTAAGGCCTGTTCGCTCACTGTTAACGGTGTTGCGCCGGATTTGGGCGTGACATACTCATGATAACTACGCCGAACTGGTGCCTGTTGGCTAAGCCGCAATTCATCGGTATGGTTTCTGACCGACCATAAATCAGGGGCTATTTCCCGCAAGCGGCTTTTGTACGCTACAGGTAAAAGGATGATAAAGGGACACGGATAGTCACGGCGGATACGGTCGCGGTTTTCATTAAAACGGGCGAAAAAATTATCCAAAGCCCGTTGCCATTCCGGCGAGCGGTGTTGATGCAATTCCAGCCAGCACGGCACGATGGTATGCGGCACTAAACAACGCCGCAAATCCTCAAAAATATCAGCGGCTAAGCTTTCAGGGCGCGAGGGCTTAAGAATATGCAAGCTAGAGACTTGGCCTTGCAGTTGGTTCTGCAAGCGTTGCAGGAACTGCCCTGCCAGCAGCGCGTCTTCAACAAACAAGATAATCAGGCAAAACCGCTCCGCCCATTCGACATGACGGCTAAATTCCTGCCATTGCTCTTCTTCGGCCAGCGTCAAGACCATTATCAGTCCCCTATTTCATCGCACAATAGCGATTGAAAATTTTTTTAGACGGTCGCGCAGTCATAGCTGACATAAATTAAGTCTCGTGTTGACGTTACGGCTAACAGTATAGGCCTTAACCGTAAAAATCAACAAGGTGGCTCAGCTTAATTTAACGCCGCTTAATTCTTAGCGCCATCCCATCAGGCATTGCCTGACACCACGCCAAATCACCCGCCTTAATGCCAGCAACCACCACATTTGGTTGAAATAAACCGCCAATAGGGGCAATACCACCAATAGCTATCAGGTTTCTAAAAAACAAATATAACAATCAATAGCTTAAATTCAGGCACACATTATGCTTATCTAAGGTTTATAGCAATTCCGCTTCACTTTGCAGGTTTCATGCGATGACAGCCACACCTTCTTACTCGATCCAGCATCATACTTCGCCAATCGGCGAAGGGCCGTTTGATCTTGATACTGCTATCGACAACATCGCCCACTGGTTGCCCACCCAAGGGCCGATTAAAGATTTTATCCACCACAACACCTTACATGCCGTGCAACACCATCCTTTCCACAAAGGCGTGGCGATTGCGGCAAAAGTGTTTGGCGCACGCAGTTATTTGCCTTTAGCCGACTACCAGCAGTTATACCGAGATGGGCGGATTAAAGATTTCGCTATCGACTGGGCCATCGCCCACTCCGAGTGTAGCGAATCGGGCGCACAAGCTTTACGCGAACGGCTGTTTATCGCCGACGATAGCGTCCACTATCCGCCTGTATCGTTGGCTAACCACGGTATCCGCAACCGTTGGCTGACCCATTTGGAAGTTGACTTAAATTCTTTAGTACATCCGATCATATTCCGGCTGCTGGCTAATTTTCTTGACCAAGGCATTAGCCGTTGGACACTGGCAAAACCCGGCGAAAGTTTTTGGCAATGTGTGCAAAGGCTGGCGCAAAATAGCTTTATCCCGCTGTATCCTTTCAACGAAGCCAGCGTGGTCGGTTTATTAGACCTTGACCCCGAAGAAGTGATTTTAAGCTGTCTTGAGGCCATCGTCGGCGACGAAGCCCTGTATGAGCAATATCTGCTGGAGTTGCTGCTGTCCCATCCTGGTTGGGCAGGTATGGTGCGGCTGATTGAACTGGACCCCAAAATTTTGCTGCAACGCCGCCAAATTTCTTTAAAAGAAATGTTTGCCGTCGAACTGATGGCAGAACTTGCCGTCGTCCAGAAAAAATTCGCCGGACGGGCCATAAAAATTAGTGACTTGCCAAATTCCGGTGATTTTCTGCTGCTCAGCGATTATGAAGAAAAAATCACCATCCCCTTGCGCCTGAAAATCTGGCACGAGGCGATGGAATTTTCGCTCCATGCCGAACTGTTGGCGGCCTTAAAACCGACCGAACCTGCCGAAGCGGACAAATCCGCCCCGGTCGCCCAAGCCTTTTTTTGTATTGATGACCGCGAATGCTCCTTACGCCGGCACTTGGAAGAAACTCATACAGGTATTGAGACTTTTGGAGCCGCCGGTTTTTTTGGTATCGACTTTCTTTACCAAGGCTTTGACGATGCCTACCCGGTGGCACAATGCCCCAATATTATTAGCCCCAAGCATCTGATTTTAGAATCGAACCTGAAACCGGAAGCGCCAAAACCCAAAGTCAACGCCGAGCTTTCCAATCTGCATATTAACCGCCATTCGCTGTTACGCAGCCTGCTGGTCACACAATTTTTAGGCATGGCTTACGCCGCCCGGATGGCTTGGGATGTGTTCCGCCCAGGTTCACAATTGCTGAAAATCAAAAAACTCAGTGAAGTCAGCGATGCCCATACCCATTTGCATCTGTTGCGCGAAACCGACGAACCGACCGAAGACGGGCAGATGCTGGGCTTTTCTTTCCCAGAAATGGCCGACAAAATCGAAGGGCTGTTACGCAATATTGGCCTGACCCAAAATTTTGCGCCCTTAGTCGTGATTGTCGCGCACGGTTCCAGCAGCACCAACAATCCGCATTTTGCCGCTTACGATTGCGGCGCCTGCTCAGGTAAACCGGGTGCGCCCAATGCACGGGCGTTTGCCTGGATGGCCAACCATGCCAATGTCCGGGCCATCTTAAGCGAGCGGGGTATCCATATCCCCGACAGCACTTATTTTGTCCCCGCCTTGCACAATACCAGCCGTGATGAAATCACTTATTTTGATAAACACTTGTATTCGCAAGCGGCTATCGACAAATTGGCGGTGTTCCAGCAAGCCATGCAGGAAGCTTTAGATAAAAATGCCCTGGAGCGTTGCCGCTGGTTTGAATTAGGGCCACAAGCCCTGCCAAAAGAAGCACTGGAAAGCAATGCCTTGGAACGTTACCGCCTGTTTAAGACCGAGCCGCAATCGCAAGCGCGCAAAGAAGCCCACGACCATGTGATTGCCCGCGCCACCTCTATTTTTGAACCACGCCCTGAGCTGAACCACTCCAATAATTTGTACAGCATTGTTGGCCGCCGCAGCTTGACGCAAGACCTGTTTATGGACCGCCGGGCGTTTTTGCATTCATACAATCCGGCTTCCGACCCCGAAGGTGTGCTGATTGTCAAAATCCTCTCGGCCATTATTCCGGTCTGCGGCGGCATCAATTTGGAGTATCTGTTCTCGCGCATCGACAATTCGATTTATGGGGCGGGCACCAAGTTACCGCATAACGTCATCGGCCTGCTGGGGGTCGCCAACGGCGTGGAAGGCGATTTGCGTACTGGCTTACCGTCGCAAATGATTGAAGTCCACGAACCGGCCCGCTTGCTGATTGTGATTGAGCAAACCACGCCAGTGCTGGATAAGGCCTTCGCCAAATTAGGCCCGTCCTTAATGGAATGGCTGGATAATGATTGGGTGCGGTTGGTGGCCTGCCATCCCGACAGCCGTGAATTATCCTATTATTTCAGCACGGGTTGGGAAGCTGTGGATTTTTCTGAACAGACCGACATACCGTCCGCCGCTTATTCGGAAACGATTACCCAAGGGCAAAAAGCCACGATTCCGGTCCATCAATTGCGGAGAGCATCATGAATGTCTTGTTATTAACCTGCCAGTTTTTACCGTTGGCAGGCTTATTATTGATTGCCTTGTTTGGCAAAACGGAAAAGACCATTGCCGCCCTCAGCTTTTGGGTAACCCACGCGCTGGGTTTGAGCATTCTGGCATTACTGGTCACTTGGGGTATGCACGGCTTTGCCGATTACGAATTTGAATGGTTCGAGCTTTACGCACACGGCAGCTACGAGTTTCCTATCCTATTTTTCCTCGATGGCATAGGTGCGGCCTACCTGTTCGCCATTTGGGTGATTTTCTCGATTATCGTCCGCTATTGCCGTTACTATCTGCACCGTGAATCCGGCTATAAACGCTTTTTTCTGACCATTTTCGGCTTTGCGTTTGGCCTGAACATGGTCATTCTGGCGGGTTCTATCGACATGCTGTTCGCCGGTTGGGAAATTGTCGGTATTTCGTCGTTCTTATTGATCGCCTTTTACCGCCACCGCATCCAGCCCGTGCGCAACGCCTTACGCGCGTATACCGTGTACCGTTTTTGCGATATTGGCCTGTTGCTGGGCGCGTGGATGAGCCATTTGCTGTTCCATGGCAGCGACCATTTCAGCCAATTGTCGGTATTGTTTGAACATACCGCCCCCTCGCCCGCCAGCTATCCGGCCTTAATGCTGATGTCTTTGCTGATTTTTATCGCCGCCTGCGGCAAATCGGCGCAATTCCCGTTTTGTTTTTGGTTGCCTAGGGCCATGGAAGGACCTACACCCTCCAGCGCGATTTTCTACGGGGCTTTATCCGTGCATTTGGGTGTGTTCTTATTATTGCGCACCACTCCGATTTGGAGCTACCACATCATCACCCGCCTGATGGTCTTTGGTATCGGCCTGATAACCGTACTGGTGGCGAGCATTTCCGAAAAGACCCAATCGAATATCAAAGGCCAAATTGCTTATGCCTCCATCACCCAAGTCGGCATTATGTTTATGGAACTGGCCTTAGGGTTGGAGACTTTGGTATTGCTGCACTTTTTAGGCAATGCCTTTTTGCGTTGCTACCAGTTATTGGTTTCGCCCTCTATTGTCGCCCACATGCTGCGGGTGGAAGGGGCTATGGATACCGATATGGGCTTTAAAACCACTGCCATGCAGGCACGTTTTCCCGTTTCGGTGCGTGATACCTTACCCGAAGTGCTGCAAAACACCTTATATGTCTTTGCCTTACAAGAAGGTAATTTGGAGCGCTTAGTCCGCTCAGTGTTATGGGAACCCTTGAAAAATATCGGTGCCACCATCAACCGCTCTAAACTGTGGCAGAAAGCGGCGGTCGGCACAGGCGTATGCGCCCTGTTTGGCGCATTGGTCGGCTTAGGTTGGCTGGAGAGCACCTATCTGGCCATTCCGGTCGCCTTGGCAATGGTTTTAGCCTCGCTCAGTGCCTTTAGCCAAAAACATAGCTTTATCCACGTTTGGAATGCGGTGGCAATGAGTTGCCTGTTAGCGGCGACATCGGTATGGTTGCTGCAACCTAGCGCCCAATTCGACATCCTGCTGTTTATGACAGGCATTGTGCCTTCATGGTTATTAGGCCTGATCGTATTAAGCAAACTGCCGGGTAAAGAACGCTTTGCCGACGCGCCTTTTGCTTACCGTGCCATGTCAGAAACCCACCCTAGCTTGGCTTTGCTGTTGTTTTTAAGCTTTTTGGGTTTGGTGGGCTTTCCGATTACCCCTGCCTTTATCGGCGAAGACTTATTGTTGTACCATGCCAGTAGCGAATTCGCCTGGATAGCGGCGTTAATCGCCATTTCTTTCGTCATCAACGGTATTGCGGCGGCACGGGTGTTCTTACGCTTGTGCATGGGCCGCCCTACCGAAATCTGTAACCATACGGAAATCACCGCCTTGCAGGCTATTTTTAAATCAGATAAGTAAGCCGTCTGTAACCCACGAAGCCTTGTTACGCGTCGTGGGTCTCCACAAACCTATCGGTAGCCGCCACCATTCCCATGTCTGGCATGGTGGCGGCACACGGATTGGGCAGGCTGTTTTCTTTAGAAATCATAGGAGCCGGACTAGAAAATGCTAGCCATAAACTACGAGAAATGGGGGCAATCCCCGGAATTTTTGCGCAACCTTGCCCTGAACAGCGAACATCCACGGACACGCGAGCGGTTTTTGGCACTGTTCGAAATCAGCCAAGGCAAAAACGCGACCCAAATCAGCCGCGAAACAGGCCGGAACCACCAAACTGTCATGGGCTGGGTACACAGCTACAACGAATGGGGCCACGAAAGCCTATTGTATCGGCATACCGGCGGAATTTCCCCTACTAGCCGAAAAACCGCTGCGAGCCCCTCCGCTCATCAGCCCCATCAAAGCTATTCGGAAAGCCACGCCAGCACCGCCTAAAGCCTCTCAGGAACGTGCTAAATCGGAAAGTACTGCCCTCCCCATAGGGCCTCCTAATTTTCGCTTCTACGACGGGGAAGCCATTCGCTCCCCACCCTGCGAAAAGGAGGACTGGGGTGGGGTTGAACACGCTGAGGCGCAATGACCACCTATACTTCAAACGGTCAAGTTTTCGGTTTTAGGATTAACCGTCCGCCCTGAGCTTGTCGAAGGGTGGCTGTTAGCCAATACGCTCAGCCACACTGCCTGATTGCCCACGCGACATCCGCCGCCTGACGGTTTTCTTTAACATCATGGACGCGGAACATTTTTACCCCCGCCATCACCCCTAAGGCTGTCGTCACGGCGGTGGCGGTGACCAATTCGGTAGGTTCCGCCACTTCGCAAATACTGCCCATAAAGCGTTTGCGGCTAGTCCCCAATAACACCGGAAAACCTAACGCCACAAAGACATCCAAATGCGCCAGCAAATCAAGGTTATCCTGCTTGCGTTTGCCGAAGCCTATGCCAGGGTCGATAGCAATATTATCTTTTTTAATACCCGCATGTAAGGCCGTCTCGATACGTTCTTGCAACGCCTCCAGCACCTCGCGCACCACATCTTCATAATAAGGGCTATCCTGCATAGTTTTCGGCGTACCTTGGCTGTGCATAATAATAATCGGCACAGCGGCGGCGGCGGCTACAGCAAACATATCGGTATCCTGCCGCCCGCCCGACACATCGTTAATCATATTTGCCCCCGCCGCCAAAGCCGCACTAGCGACTTTGCAGGAAGTGGTGTCGATACTAATCAGGGTATCGGTAAACTCGCGGATAGCCGTAATCACCGGCACCACGCGGCGGATCTGTTCGTCCGCCGCCACCAGTTCCGCCCCTGGGCGGGTCGATTCACCACCCACATCAATTATATCCACCCCTTCGGCGAGCATCTTTTCCACTTGTTGAACCGCACTGGCTATATCGCTATAACGGCCACCATCGGAAAAACTGTCAGGGGTAACATTTAAAATCCCCATGATGAGCGGCTTATAAAATGGGTTGAACATAACGGCAAGCTCCTATGCTAGCGATAATATTGGCTTTATTGTCAGTCACGCCGACATTCGGCAAAGTGTGGTTCGGGGAAAGGGGGGTGTATAGGGGGATTGCCTGTGCTGAAAAATACCGCGCAAGGTACACGGCGACACGGGGAACATCACCAAAACCCTTGTCTGGCAAAAGGACTTGGCTATGTTAGGTGACGGCAACTATGAGGCCAGTAGGACAAACTAGGCCACCTATTCCAAGACCTGAAAAAAGGTCTCATCCGCGCGGATCATACCCAATTCATCCCGGGCGCGTTCTTCTAAGGCCTCTTGGCCTTTGCGTAAATCTTCAACTTCCGCGTAAAGTGCCTCATTACGCTGTTTCTTTTCTTCAACCTGCGCCTTCAATTCTTCCAAATCCTGTTCACGATTTTGTAATTGCGCAAGACTGCCATTCTTAGGTTCCCATAAACGGTATTGAAAATGCGCAATCAGCAGCACGATGATAACGAACAGAACCTTCATTAACGGACGACCTTTAGAATAGACCACAACAAAAATTACGCCTGAATAAGAACAGCCTGTCTTATGCGCCTAACGCTAGCGTATAAGACAGGCTGCTCCCAGACTTTGGCAAACTGGCACGACCTCCACCTACCCTCAAGCAGATGAAACCCGTGCCATTACACTTTACGCCTAAGACAATCGGCTTATTGCCAATTATCCGATATGTTGGCTATTAGAGCATTTTAAACGCGCTACGGCCTGCATAAACGGCCAAATCACCCAATTCTTCTTCAATTTTCATCAGGCGGTTATATTTAGCAACACGGTCAGAACGGCTCAATGAACCGGTCTTGATTTGGCCTGTGCCGGTAGCAACGGCCAGATCAGCAATCGTGGTGTCTTCAGTTTCGCCGGAACGGTGCGAAACCACAGCCGTGTAACCCGCCGCATGGGCCATATCAATCGCCGCCAAGGTTTCGGTCAAAGTACCGATTTGGTTAACTTTAATCAAAATGGAGTTAGCAATGTTTTGGTCGATACCTTTTTTCAAGATAGCAGGGTTGGTTACGAACAAATCGTCACCGACCAATTGGATGCTGCCGCCCAATTTTTCAGTCAGCAATTTCCAGCCGTCCCAATCGTTTTCGTCAAAACCGTCTTCGATGCTAATGATAGGGTATTTGCTGACCCAATCAACAAAGAAATCCGCCATTTCTGCTGAAGTATAGGTTTTGCTTTCAGAAGCCAAATTGTAAATGCCATCGGCATAATATTCAGACGCGGCGGCATCCAGACCTAAGAAAATATCCACGCCAGGTTTATAGCCAGCTTGCTCAATCGCTTGCAGGATAACACTGATCGCTTCTTCGTTAGATGACAAGTTAGGGGCAAAACCGCCTTCATCACCGACAGTCGTCGCCAAGCCTTTAGACTTTAACACTTTGCTCAGGTTATGGAACACTTCCGCGCCGTAACGGATCGCTTCGCGGAAAGTCGGTGCGCCGACAGGCAAAATCATAAATTCTTGCAGGTCGACGCTGTTGTCAGCGTGTGAACCGCCGTTGATAATGTTCATCATTGGCACTGGCAACACAAACTTGCCGGTTTTGTTCAGGTGGCGATATAACGGCACACCCGCTTCTTTCGCAGCGGCATGGGCAGCCGCCATAGAGACCGCCAACATAGCGTTTGCACCCAAACGGGCTTTCGTGTCCGTGCCGTCCAGCGCGATCATGGTGTTATCAATGTCTGCTTGGTCGCTCACTTCTTTACCGATAATAGCATCACGGATTTCGGTTCTGACGTTATTGACCGCATTCAACACACCTTTACCCAAAAAGCGGGCTTTATCGCCGTCACGCAATTCAATCGCTTCACGCTCGCCAGTGGACGCGCCCGATGGCACCATCGCACTGCCGACAATGCCTGATTCCAGGATGACATCGGCTTCTAAAGTGGGGTTGCCACGAGAATCTAAAATTTCTCTGGCTTTAATGTCTACGATTTTGCTCATGTTTTGAATGGCTCCAAAGGTTAAAAATAAAAAGCAACATGGGGTTGCATTTAGGGGGTAAAAATTAATTGACTATCCGATAAGGCGGATGCTGGGCTTGCCAATGAAAAATGGCTTGCCCCAATTCGGTTTGATACAACTCAGCTGTTTCTATTGCCCCGCGCAGATAATTGGCTATATTATCGGCAGTGGCCTTTTTGTTGTTGCCTAATGCACTATGTTGGAAACCAATAGCCAATATCTCCAACAGGGTATGGCCGTTGCACCATAACCAAGGGTCACACTGGGCAGTATCGTTAAGCAAGTGTTCTTCGGTAGCCGCTATGCCTTTCTTGCTTGCCTCCGCATAAAGCTGAAAAAGCTCTACACGCCATGCCTGCCGGATTAAGACGGTGTCATTTTTATGTAAGTCTTTAAGCTCCAAACTAGGCTGGGTATGTTGCTTAAACCATTCTAGGTGTGCAAACGGCAACGCCAAGGCCAGCAAATGCGCTTGTATCGGTTTATTTATTTGTTGCTCAAACGCCGCTATACATTGGCTATCGCCAAATTCCGCCAATACTTTCCTAAAAACCATAGGCGAACGTAACAACAAGGTTTCCAAATCATGGGTATCGGTTACACAGAGATTATTATCCCTAGGCAAACACGCCAAGCCATCATAATCGTTATCAATCAGGCCTAAATAGCCATCTATCGCACTTCTACTGGCATTTAATGTGCGGATATTCTCAATAACCGCTATTTTACCTGTTTTTCTAAGATTATTTTGTGCAAATGCCACCACAAAAACAATACAGCACAAATTTTCGGCAATTCTGCCATTCCAAAACTTTTCATCGCCCTCCCCTTCGACAAACAAAAAACTGCACTGTTTGTAGGCAGGGTTTTGCCTAAACATCAACAAGGCGGCATCAAGGCTATCGGTGTCAGAAAAACATAAAGTCATCCATGAACATCCAAACCCACCATCAAATGTGAGTTTTGTCCGACAATCGTCGGCGAATGGGTGGCAATAAGCACATCAAACTTGGCTTGCTCAACGATTTTCTTTAACTCGTCAATAAATTTATGCTGCCATGATATATGAAGGGATAGCTCAGGCTCATCAATCATCACCAAGGTATCCGGTTCGACTTTAAAAATCAGGTCGTAAAACATCACCAATTCGTGTTGCTCACCGGATGACAGCAAGGCAAGATCAATCTCGCCTTCCTTGCCGATCACCACCAAGCCTTGTTGTTCGTCAATACGCAGTTCTTTGCCCTGAAACTTGCTGTTGATGATACTCAGCAACAGCTGAATTTTTTGGCTCAACGGAGCTAAAACCTCCAGCTTTTCCTCGCTGTCTTTGACATAAAGATCCATCACTGCCCTGTGCTGGGCTTCTAAGCTATCAATAGAGGCGGCATCTAAATTTCCAGCATCACTTATGGGTAACAGGCCTATAGCCCTTAATTTCTGCCGCGTATCTTGCAGAGTATTGAAATGGGCTTTTAATTGCTCATCGCTGTAATGGACAGTCGTTTTTAGCAATCGGAACGGAAACGTCTGCTCCAATTCTTGGGTTTTCTTGGCATAATCCGCCATTACCGATTTAATGGCTTGCTGCAACTCAATGGCATATATTTTTACAGTATGGATAATAACTTCTTTATGCCGAAAGCCTTCTTGTTTTTCTGTGCGTATAAGCCTCGAAGCTTCAATGAATAGGACTGGAAAATATCCTAGTTTTTTCTCAAGATGCTTATCGACATAAGTATCGTTTGCACCATT
>NZ_PGFZ01000007.1:2140-109693 GCF_002923755.1 Methylovulum psychrotolerans | reverse complement strand
TCTATAAGACTAACTTTTTTTAAAAGTCCCCCTATTGGCGTATCAATCTTTTCCCCATTAATCAGCAACGTTACAAAGTGACTTTTTTGAACAGGCTTCTCAATCTTTATTAAATCCCCATCCAACTTCTCAACAGTAAAATCACGAAAAGGTATTTCGTTAAAAGCCGCAATCTGAAAAGCAAACAAGCTATTAATCATACGCAACAGGGTAGTTTTACCAACCCCATTGATACCATGCAAAATAGTGATACGATCTTCTTGGTTAAACTCAATATGGTGATCATATTGATGAAATAAACCCGTAACAGAAACAGATTTTATACGCGATGAATCAGCCATTTTGCACCCCAAATTTAACCAGTGGCGTTCTGGGCAACTCCGAAAGCATCATGTCAAAGCTCTTTAAACAACACCGCCAAATCCACCGCCAAATCAGGGAACAAATAAGACACCGCCTTATCGTCACCCGCATAACTGTTCAGCAAGCGGTATTGCTGCGCCCCGTCATCCAAAACAAACTGGCTGATAACCTCCTCATAAGGAAACACCAGCCAATACTCCTTAACACCGCTTTCGGCATAAAGCGCGTGTTTGGTTTTGACTTCTTTCTTGGAATTGCCCTTGGATAAAATTTCAATAATCCAATCGGGTGCGCCGTTGCAACCTTGCTCATCCAACTTGCTGCTGTCGCAAATCACGCAAATATCCGGCTGCACCACCGTAGTCACTTCTTTATCGGCTAACAGCGATTTGCGGCGGTCGTAAAGGCGGACATCAAACGGTGCGGCGAAAGCCTGACAGGGCTTGCTTTCAAAATAATTAAATAAAGCGCCATTTAATCGCCATGAAATCCGTTGATGTTTGACATTCGGTGCCGGACACATCAACGAGATTTTGCCCTTAATCAGCTCCACGGCCTCGTCAAACTGCCACGTCAAATAATCCGCGTAACTGTAACTGGCGTTCAAGTCTAGCTGTGACAATTCGGTGATGGCAGGCATAACTCACTCCCTATAAGGTCGTTTCAATCAAAGGCTGGCTTTTCACGGCTTGATCCAACAGCATCAGCGTTTCTAATAACTCGCGCATACGGTGTAAAGGCCAAGAGTTCGGGCCGTCGCTTTTAGCTTCGGCGGGGTTAGGATGGGTTTCCATAAACAATCCGGCAATACCCACCGCCACCGCCGCCCTAGCCAAAACCGGGACAAATTCCCGTTGGCCACCCGATGACGTACCTTGACCACCGGGCAATTGCACCGAATGCGTGGCATCAAACACCACCGGGCAATCGGTATCGCGCATCGCCGCCAAAGAGCGCATATCCGAGACTAAATTATTATAGCCAAACGACACACCCCGCTCGCAGACCATAATCTGCTGGTTGCCCGCCGCTTTGGCCTTATTCGCCACATGCACCATATCCCATGGTGCAAGAAACTGGCCTTTTTTGATATTGACCGGAATGCCTTGGGCAGCAACCGCTTGGATAAAATTCGTTTGGCGGCATAAAAATGCCGGGGTCTGCATCACATCCACCACGCTGGCGACTTCCGCCAACGGCGTGTCTTCGTGGACATCCGTCAGCACAGGCACACCGATTTGCTGTTTCACTTTCGCCAAAATCTCCAAACCGCGCTCCACACCCAAGCCACGGAAGCTTTCATGCGATGAGCGGTTAGCTTTATCAAATGACGATTTATAAATAAACGGAATGTTTAACGCCGTCGTGATTTCTTTTAAGAAACCCGCCGTATCCAACGCCAATTGCTCGCTCTCAATCACACATGGGCCGGCGATTAAAAATAAGGGTTGGTTCAAACCGACTTCAAAGCCACATAATTGCATGAATTTTCTCGTTGTTATGTAAAATAGTAACCGTTAAGCCAGTGATGGCATTATTCGTACGCCCACACGCCAAAGACTCCGGTCAAGCCGATGGCGAGGTCAGGAAATAAGCACGGAACCGCCTTATAGATACACCCACTAATTGGGCGGCCGAGTGGAGTGCAAAGGTCTTTAGCCTTTGCACGATGGCCTCTGGCAGTGTGTACCAACATTCAGGTTGGCGCTTGCTTGGTGGCGAACCCTATATCCGTCCCCAATATCGGCGACAGGCTTATCATTAATCCATCATACGTCAATTTTTTCAGGAAACTGCGGCACCAATACAGAATGTAGCAGCGGATAGTCGGCATTAAAAAAGCTCATTGCGCCTTTTTCATCGCACATCCAAACCTCTTGCGCACCCGCCTCAAAATACAATTGCCGTTTTTCCGCCATTTCCCTTGCCGTGTTACTGGCGGAAATGATTTCCACACAAATTTCTGGGGCAATAGAGGCCTCAGTTTCACCTTTAATTTTTGCCAACAAGCCTAACGATACCCACGCAACATCGGCAACTTTCGTGCCTTTGCTGGTTTTAATCGCGCATTCGGGGAGTGTTTTCCCTTCTTTTAGCAGACAACGCAATAAGAATTCTATTTCACCTTGCAAAATAGAATGATAAAGCTTTACAGGACACATAATAACCCGACCATACTCGTCCAACTCAATCTTAAAAGGCAAATCCCTTAAACTGGGGTGATCACAAACTTCTTGCCAATTCATAGTGCCGTTGCTCCTAGATACCTGCAATAGGCCGGCCAAGCCGCTTATCGGTAAGCCGGTTCGTTCTTCATCAGACTGTAACGCACCGCCGCCGAGACAAAACCAGAGAATAACGGATGGCCTTTACGCGGTGTCGACGTAAACTCAGGATGGAACTGGCAAGCCAAAAACCACGGATGTTCCGGTATCTCAACCACCTCAACCAAACGCCCGTCTATCGACTTACCCGAAAAACGCATCCCGGCTTTTTCCAATTTCTCAAAATACTGGTTATTAAACTCATAACGGTGACGATGGCGCTCAGTAATCACATCTTTTTGATACAGACTATACGCCAAGGTATCATGTTGTAAGCGGCACTGCTGACCGCCCAAACGCATAGAGCCACCCAAATCGGAATTTTCGTCACGCGTGACCAATTTCCCACTCTCCTCCATCCATTCGGTAATCAGGCCGATGACCGGATGCGGCGATTTAGGCAAAAACTCGGTGCTGTGCGCCCCTTCTAACCCGGCGACATCGCGGGCGAATTCAATAACCGCCGCTTGCATACCCAAACAAATGCCCAGATACGGGATATTGTTCTCACGCGCATACCGGACAGTCGCAATTTTGCCTTCGACCCCACGCTCACCAAACCCGCCCGGCACCAAAATGGCATCAACCTCTTTCAGCCTCGCGACACCCTCATCCTCAATCACCTCAGAATCAATATAAACGATATTGACCTTAGTGCGCGTACGGATACCCGCATGGATCAAGGCCTCATTCAGCGACTTATAGGCATCCGAATGGTCAACATATTTGCCGACAATAGCAATATTGACGCTATCGACCGGATTAGCCAACGCATCCAGCACCTTATGCCATTCGGTCAAATCGGCAGGCGGCACATCCAAACGCAGCTTATTGACGACAATGTCATCCAGACCTTGGTCATGCAGCAAAATGGGGATACGGTAAATCGAATCGGCATCCACCGCACAAATGACCGCTTTTTCTTCAACGTTAGTAAACAAAGCGATTTTGCGCCGCTCACTGACCGGCACCGGCTGCTCAGAACGGCAAATCAAAATATCCGGCTGGATACCGATACTGCGCAATTCCTTGACCGAATGCTGGGTCGGCTTAGTTTTGATTTCCCCCGCCGAGCGGATATACGGCACCAGCGTCAAATGGATAAACAAGGCACGGTCAGCGCCCAAATCAAAACGCATTTGCCGGATGGCTTCCAAAAACGGCAGTGACTCAATGTCACCGACCGTACCGCCGACCTCAATCAAGGCCACATCCATACCCTCGGCGCTTTGGTAAATACGGGCCTTAATTTCATCAGTGATATGCGGAATCACCTGCACAGTCGCGCCCAGATACTCGCCTTTGCGCTCCCGGCGCAACACATTGTCATAGACCTGACCCGTGGTGAAATTGTTCTTCTTGGTCATCGTCGTTTTAAGGAAACGCTCATAATGCCCCAAGTCCAAATCGGTTTCCGCGCCGTCTTCGGTAACGAACACCTCGCCATGCTGAAACGGGCTCATCGTGCCGGGATCAACATTAATATAAGGGTCAAGCTTGGTCATCGTGACCTTAAGGCCCCGCGCTTCAAGAATAGCCGCGAGAGAGGAAGCGGCAATGCCTTTGCCCAGCGATGAAACGACACCACCAGTAATGAATATGTATTTGGTCATGTAAATAATAAGGTCTTCAGAAGAGAACGGAGGACAAACGAATAAATAGTGAGCATTTTAATCGACAAAGGCCATTTCGTCATGGGCTTTCGGGAGTTTTGATAGACAAATACGCAGACAGGCATTTTCTGACTGGCAATAAAACTCCGCAGCCAGCCAATACCCCCCCACCGCCGCCAGTTGCCCATCCAAATAAACCAACGGCACCAACTCGCGCTCCCACGGCGGTATCCCCGCCTCTTGGAATAATTTCTTTAAGCTATGCCGCCCTTGCCGATGCGGCAAACGGATTTTCTCCCCGCCTTGCCGCGCCCGCACCTCGACACAGCTCTGTTGCCAAACCGCTAGGGCAATCCCTGTAGAAGCAGGCACGCACTGCAAACACTGCCGGGCATTCAACACAAAAGCCGCTTGACCTTGCGGCCATACGCCTGTTGCCAAGCTCAGGCTATGGGGGGGCAGACAATACAGCTTATCTTGATAACGGCGCAGGCAGTAATCGGCAATCGCCACGACAGGCGAGGCATCGGGACGTGCCGCCAGCACTTCGGTTTGCAGATGCGCCAGAAGCTTCTGGGAGGGCATTTTAACGTGTAAACCTTGCAACCAATGGCGGATAACCCGCTTTTGCTCAGCCTCGCTATAGGCTAATAAGCGGCTAATCGTTAAGGTTTGGTCGGCGGGGTTAAATACGGGTGCTGCCAAGCGGCCAGCGAGGTCACTTAATACCGCTTCGGCTTCGGCGCAATGCCCGGCACTCCGCGCCACGGTTTTATCCAAAGCAGGCCAGCGACGCTTTAATAACGGCACAATCTCGTTACGCAAAAAATTGCGGTCATAATCGCTATGCTGGTTGCTGGGGTCTTCCACCCACACTAAGCCATGTCGGTCTGCATAATCGGCAATCGCCTGTTTAGCGACCGCCAGTAACGGCCTGACTAAAACCCCCTCCCCAAACGCCATGCGTTCGGGCATCCCCGACAAGCCGCGCAAACCACTGCCCCGAAACAATTGCAACAACACCGTTTCCAATTGGTCTTCACGGTGCTGGGCGACCAGTAACACATCATCTTTAGCCAATAAGGCCTTTAAAGCCGTATAACGGGCATTTCTGGCCGCTTCTTCGGGGCTTTCACCGGGCTGAGGTTGGGCGTTAACGTGCAGCACCTGAAACCCCACCGCCAAGTGCGCGGCGGTTTGCTGACAATGCGCCGCCCACTGCCCGGCTTGCACCTGTAAGCCATGATGCACATACACCGCCGTGATCCGTTCGCGCAACAGCAGTATAGCCGCCGCCAAGTGCAGCAGCACATGCGAATCGACCCCGCCGCTATAGCCGATGATAATACGCGCAGTGGGCGGGGTGGGCGCTAAGGCGGCGATAATCAGCTCAGGCGTTAAGCCGACCACTGCACCAAGCCGCTATACGCGGTTGCCAGCACCACCAAACCAAAGACAATGCGGTACCAAGCAAAGACGATAAAATCGTGGTGACTGATATAACGCAACAAAGCTTTGATGGCGATTAAGGCGCTAATAAACGCAGCAATAAACCCCACTGCAAACGGCGGTGCGTCGGTCGCCAAATCGAACAGTTCACGGTGTTTATAAACATCATAAGCACTCGCCAAAAGCAACGTGGGGATCGCCAGAAAAAACGAGAACTCGGTCGCCGCCTTGCGTGACAGGCCAAATAACAAGCCGCCGATAATCGTCGCCCCTGACCGTGATGTGCCAGGAATCAGCGCGAAGGCTTGCGCCAAGCCTAATTTCAAAGCATCCAGCCAGCTTAAATCTTCAACTTCTTGGACGCGGATCTTATGCTGACGCTTTTCTGCCCAGATAATCACCAACGCCCCGACAATAAACGCCAAGGCGACCGGCACGGGCTTAAACAGCTCGGCTTTGATGATTTTACCGAACAGCAATCCCAGAACCGCCAACGGCATAAAAGCAATCGCCAAATTTAAAGTGAATTTTTGTGCCGATTTTTGGCTAGGCAAACCCATCACCACCGTGGCGATTTTTCGGCGATATTCCCAGCATACCGCCAAAATAGCCCCAACTTGGACAGCAATGGCAAAAACCTTGCCTTTCTCATCATTCATATTGAGCAAATCGCCCACCAAGATTAAATGTCCGGTGCTGGAAATCGGCAAAAATTCGGTTAATCCTTCAACAATGCCTAAAATAAAAGCTTTAATCAGTAGTATGAGATCCATAATTAACGTGGGTAGAAAGTGAGAAAGGGGATGACGATTTAGAAAGGTAGGCGGGGCTTATAACAGCACATTAATATCAGGGTAGTCCTGCTTAAGCTGTTGCCGAAAGGCTTCAACCGCCGCTTCATCATTACGTTTATTACGCGCAATCGGCACGGTCAGGGTGCGGACGACCGTCATCGGCGAGGCCGACAAAAACACCAGCTTATCGGCCAAAGCAATGGCTTCGCGCAAATCATGGGTGACAAACAACACCCGGTGCGGACGTTGCTGCCAAAGCTGCATCAGCAATTCGCGCACCTGCCGGGCGGTCGGCGCGTCCAAGGACACAAACGGCTCGTCCATCAGCAACAAATCAGGATTAACGGCAAACGCGCGGATAATGGCGACCCGGCGGCTCATGCCCAGCGACAGGCGTTCGGGATAGACTTGCTGGACACTGGTCAGCTGCATCGCGTCCAACAGCGCATCAACGGTACTGGCGGGTGTCGCCTCCGCTAACACCAGCTCGATATTCTCACGGACAGTCCGCCACGGCAACAGGCGCGGGTTTTGGAACACATAACCTATCTTAGGCGGCTGCCCTCCCCCAATCTCGCCTTGATAATCCTTATCCAGCCCCGCCAAAATATTCAGCAAAGTGGTTTTGCCGCAACCCGAAGGGCCGACCAAGCACACAAACTCGCCGGCGTTTAAGTCTAAAGCAAAATCCGCAATCGCCGCCTTCACCGCCGCCTTGCCCACCGCCGGATAAGTTTTGCTCTGGATATGGATCTTCATCGCCGCCACCGTTGCGCCGACCTATCCAAAGGCTTTAACACCGCGACCTCAAACACCTGCATCACCACCACAAAAGCCACGGTATAAGCGAGGATGCTGGCGACATCGAACAATTGGAAAAATAAATGCAGTTGGTAGCCCATGCCGTTGCTACGCCCTAACAGCTCGACCACCAGAATGATTTTCCAAATCAACGCCAAACCGGAACGGGTCGCCGCCATGACGAACGGATGCAGTTGCGGCCAGATAACATGGCGTAAGGTTTTGCCTTTGCTAAAACCATAACACCGCGCCATCTCCAACAAATCCTGGTCTAAAGCACGGGTGCCTTCCCTGACCGTGACAATGACATTCGGCAATTTATTAATGACCACCGCCAGTATCGCCGCCGACTCCACCAAACCCAGCCAGACATAACACAGGATAATCGTCACCAAAGCGGGGACGTTAAGAAAAATCACCAGCCAATTATCGAAAAACGCATTCAGCTTTTCGCTACGTCCTAACACAATGCCGATAGCCGACCCCATCAGCATGGCGACCGTAAAACTCACCACCAGCCTCAGTAAGGTCACCCCCAAATGGTAAGGCAACTGCCCCGACACTATCGCCTGCCACAGCACAACCGCGACCGTATAAGGCGCGGGCAAAGTATGGCTATCCACCAACAAAGCCACGCCTTGCCAAAGGGCGATTAAGGCCAATAAGGACAGCGCGGGTAAAATAAACGGGCGAAACTTCAAAGCGGGCCGGGAGTCCAGAAAGTACCTGCCGGCAAGGTTTCGCTAGCCCCCGTCAATTGCTGTTGGCTTAAGGAATGTAACAAACTGTAAATACGCGCGGCGGCTTGTTGCTCCTTATCGCCCCAACCGCTGATATTGCCCTCGCAATAATGGCGGCGCAACACCGCTTGCGTCGCCACATCATCTGTCTGAGTCAACGGCACAATTTCATGCCAAGCGGCATCATCGGTACACAATTGGATTTTCGCCGCCGCACTGGCCGCTAAGAAATGCGTCAGAGCCTGTTGATGCGCCTGCGCCCAACTTTGCTTAAACACATAGCCTAACGTGGGGACTGTTTCGTGAATCCCTAGGCCTTGTAAAATGCCCTTACCGTCAATGATTTGCCGATAGCCTTGGCCTTCCAAACGGGCGGCAAAATGCCAATAGGTCAACAACGCATCAACCCGTTTCTGTAAAAGCTGCTCGTTTAGCAACGGCGGCGCACCGACGGTTTTTTCCACCGAAGCATTCAAATCCAAATGCTCTTGTTGCGCCAACGCTTGCAACAACAGCCAATTTTTATCCAACTCGCCGCCCGCAACGCCTAAACGCTTGCCCACCAAGTCTTTCAGCGTATGGATAGGGCTGTCTTTCGCCACCACCAACGCGCCAGAGGCACTGGAATAAGGATAAAACGTAAAATCCGTGCCCGTTGCGCGTAACCGCGCCACCCACAACCAATCGGAGACAATCACATCCACCGCGCCAGATTGCAACGCCACCTTAGCCGCTTCAGGATTGGCGACCTGCTGGACGACCAATTCATAATCCGCCGCCGGATGTTTGTTTAAGGTAGCCAACTCCCAAGCCACCGTTCCCGTGGCTTGTACCGCAAGATGGATAGTAGTTTTTTCCGCAGCTACCGCCAAGTTAGCCGTCAGACAACATGCAATGAGAAAGCCAGTAAATTTCATAAAACCAATCATTTTGCAGAAGTTTAAAAGCCGCTATTTTAACGTGTCTGCCAGCACGCGTGTGAGAATGTTTACTATTTCCGCCTAACCTTCACCCTTCATCACCAACATACCATATTCTTCCGGCGTAATAGTGCCGCCACACCCCGCAACCTGATGCAAGTCAGCTTCGGGCAGGACATCTTGAATGGCATCAATGCGCTTCCATTGCGGCGACGGAGTGGGGCATTCCGGCTGCGGGGCATATTTGGAGGTCGCCACGCGCTGGTATTGATGGATATAGCGCGGACAATTGACAAACACCTCGGTGACGGTCACGCGCACTACCAATTCCGCTTCGTGGAACTCGGCCAATAAGGGATCATCGCGGTCAATGCTGGCGACACCATGCACACGGATGCGGTGCGGGGTTGTAAAATCAATAAACAGCAAACCGACCTTAGCATTGACGCTAATATTGCCCATCGACAAAAACATGCCATTGCCATTGTAACTGGGAAAAGCCAAAGTTTTGCTGTCTAACACCTTAACAAAGCCCGGCACACCGCCTTTATACGAGCAAGTGGGATAACCGCGATGGTCAACCGTCGTCAAAAACAGCATGTCACGGGTCTCGATAAAGCCCTTGTGCATATCATCCAACTCCGGTTGGACAATGATTTGCCCCACCCGCTCCGCCAGCCCACGGGTCGCAAATTGGTCTTGCAGGGAAAGGTGTTGATCGCCGTATAGGTCATTCATGGGTTGGCTCCGGTCAGGTAAAGTGGCTAGTCTATAAATTTATTCTAAATGATAGCAAAAATGCGTTGCCAGCGGATAACCCTTAAAGCCAAGGCCGTTACGCACCGGATTTATTGTAAACATCGTTCGCTTAGCGCGTAGTTAATCAATATCGCTAATCAACGCCATCATATCCTCAACCGACATCTTACCGCTCACCTCGCCCCCTTCCAGCAAGCTGTTCGCCAAATCGCGTTTATGCTTGTGCAAATCGACAATCTTATCTTCAATGGTATCTTTAGCGACTAGGCGGTAAATGGTCACGGGGCGTTTTTGCCCCATGCGGTGGGCGCGGTCCGAAGCTTGGTCTTCGACCGCCGGATTCCACCACGGATCCATGTGGATAACATAATCGGCGGCGGTCAGGTTTAAACCTGTCCCGCCTGCTTTCAGGCTGATTAAAAACAAATCGCCATCGCCCGCTTGGAAAGCATTCATGGCTTTTTTGCGTTGCGGTACGGGGGTCGAGCCGTCCAGATAATGATAAGTAATGCCCTTCTTATCCAGTAACTCGCGGATCAGATCCAAATGTCCGACAAATTGGCTAAACACCAAAGCCTTATGGCGGTTATCCAGCAACTCATCCACCAACTCCTCAAACGCTTGCAGCTTGGAACTGCCGATATGAGAATCTTCCATCACCAAGCGCGGGTTACAACAAGCACGGCGCAACTTCATAATTTCCGCCAACACCTTTAACTGCTGGTTGCCCGGCTGCTCTTTCGCGGAAGCAATGGCATCCATCGCATTACGGCGCAAGGCTTCGTACATAGCCCGCTCTTCGGCACTCAGCTCAATATGCAGGGTAACTTCGGTACGCGGCGGCAATTCGGTCAAAACATCATTTTTCAGCCGCCGCAAAATAAAGGGCCGCAACAGTTTTTTCAGGCGTTGCTGTACCGCATGGTCTTGCTGATTTTCGATGGCATGGGCGTAGCGTTCGTTAAAGCGGCTCAGCGAGCCTAACAGGCCGGGATTGATGAAATTGAACAAATTCCATAGTTCGCCCAGATGGTTTTCTATCGGCGTACCCGTGGTGATCAACTTAAACTCGGCTTGCAAGGACATCGCCGCTTTGGAGCGTTTGGTCAGGGCGTTCTTAATCGCCTGTGCTTCGTCCGCCACCAACGTTTGCCAGCGGACTTGCCCTAAACGCTCAGCTTCGGTTTGCAACAAACCGTAGCTACAGACGATCAAATCAAACTCGGCCGCATTATCTAACATGGCTTGGCGGTCACCATGACCAAAATGTTGGACGTTCAGCGTCGGCGCAAAGCGTTGGGCTTCTTCCAGCCAATTGATGCACACGGAGGTCGGGGCCAAGATTAAAGTCGGCCCTTCTGGGGCGCGTGATAAAATCAAGGCCAAGGCTTGGACAGTTTTGCCTAAGCCCATATCATCGGCCAAACACGCCCCAGCCCCCCAATGTGCCAGACGCGACATCCATTGGAAGCCTTCGCGCTGGTAATCACGCAACTCGCCTTGCAAAGTGGACGGCACTTGCGGGTTTAAGTCGCTAATCGCATTCAAATGCTTTAACTGGTCTTTCCAAGGCTTACTGGCCGTAATCGCCATACCTTCGGTAATGCCGTCCAAGGCCGGAGCCGCTAAGGCATGGAAGCGGATTTTATCGTCCTGCACCTCACCTAAGCCCGTCAGATCATCCAGACGCTGGCGCAATTCACGGGTCAGGGCAATAATCTGCCCGTCTTCCAATTTCAAAAAGCGGCTGTTAGAGCCACTTAACAAGTGCATCAGCCGCTGCATATTAAAGACCTGGTCGTTATCAACAACCAAATCCCCGTCAACGCTAAACCAGTTTTGTTCTTTACGGATCGAGAACTGCGCCTGTGACAGGCCTGCCTCACGGCTGAGGCGGATTTTTTTGCCTTTCGGCCATTCCAGCACCGCAAAATCTTCACTCAGTGCCTGCAAATCCAGCAATACCTCCAGCGCCATTTCAGGATCATCCAACAGCCATTTCAGTTCCTTGTCCTTAAACAAGCGGGGACAATCGGCGAACAGCTTAGCGACATGGGCATTTTCGTCCTTAAAATCGCGGGTGGTTTGGTATTGCTGGCCGTCAATATCCGCTAATACTGTCGTACCGCCACTGGCGGGCTTGTACAAAGGGCCGCCGCTAAGAAACGGCTGGATAAACACATCGATTTGGATACCCTGCCCAACCGGCTGCAAATGGATATGCAGGCGGCTATCGGCGGCGACATCAATGGCATGGCTGGAAGTGCCGCCAATATCCGACTGCACCGTCAGCATAGAGGCGATTGAAGCAATGGAATCAATGACTTGCTGGCGGGCGGAAGCGGGTACGACCAAGCCATTTTTGCCTAGAATCTCAGCAACTTGCAGATGCTGGTTGTTAATGACATAAATAATCAGGCCATGATTGGCGGTTTTTTGGGCGATAATGCGTTGGCCGCTGATTTCTGGGAGCAACGAAATACGCAAATTATCCCCCTCCTCCTTGACCAATAATTGCGGCTCGGTAATGCTGATGTCGACCGGCTTGCCCGTTTGCTCTTGACCCGCCCAATAAACATTGGGGTGTCCGGCCGCGGCCAGCAGGCCATCCACCGACAATTCATACACGTCTTTGGCATAATAGCCGTAATAATCGCTTTCTTTATCAATGACGATTTTCGTGCAAATCTTCCGGTCTTGCTCGCTCAAATACTCATAATCGGCCAAATCATGGTAAAGTTTTTTCAACGCGACCGGACGGCCTTTACTCCATTGGCCATTTTTGCTCAAGCGCTGCTCTTTCGGCACCAGAAATACCTCATTGCCCTCCAAGCTCAAACTCCACACCATGCGCAATTCTTGGCTAGTCTGTGCGCTAGCGGCTGGCTGGCCGCTGAGCTGGGTTAACGCCGTTAAAGCCCGCTCCCATAACGAGACTTTCGGCAACAAGTCGATAATCTCAGCAAACGGCGATCCGGCATAAAACGCGGCGATTTGTCGGCAATCGGCATCCTTATACTGCACACGCTGTAACAGTAAAGAACTGACCGCCGCATACCAAACAAAACCGGCATTTTGCGCTTGCTGGCACAGTTTCGCCAAGCCCGCCATAATCGCCACCATCGGGGCATTATTGGCAATGCTGTCGCTATCGACCAGCCAATATAAGATCAAAGCCTGAAACAAACGCTCGTAAGGGAACGTGGTGTGTTTCAGCAATTGATGACAAGACTCAATAGGTGCTTTGGCCTGATACACATCAATGGCTTGGTCTAACAGGCTATGGGCGAGATAAAACGGGTCATAGCCCGCTTTCGCCAGCATCGGCAAATGCTGTTTTTTAAGGTAAGCCACATTGTCCCCGGTTTGCGAGCGCAGCAACGCCAAAGCAAAGAAACAGCCATACAAGCCAGTAATGGTGATATTACGCTTATTGGTCTCTTTTTTTAGTTGCCGTAACGCCGCATTAAATAAGCTGATCGCCTCATCATTACGGTTTTGGAAAAACCGGGCGGTCGCTAATATTTTTAAACCCTCACTGGTCGCATCGCCCTCCAACCACAGCTGCGCATCCTGAAAATTGCCGCGTAACAGCCGTTGCTCAATAACCGTATGGGCAATTTCTGGATAACCGGGTTTGGTATTGCCAAACAACTGCTCCAGCAACAAATAAGGTTTTTTATCGGCGGTAAATTCCGTGTAATTGTTTGCCACCAGATATTTCAATGCCCCATATTGCATTTGCACAGGTAAGCTGGTGAACCAATCGGCATCAAAATCGTTGAAAAAGACGCAGTTAATATGTTCGGCAAAATATTGCGGATAATTGGCATATAAACGGTCAATATTGGCCATAAATGCCGACACGCTGCCTTGATACAAGAACAGCCGCAATTGCTTGACGATATGGCTGGCAATCACCCGGTGCGAGGGATAATAACCGCTATCGGCGATCAGCAAAGTCGCCAATTTTTTAAACCAAGGCTGCTCGACAGCCAAACGCATCAGACCTTCGCTATAACTGGGATGGCAGGCCCAGCCATCATTAGTGGCAATAATGAATTTACTTTTATGCAACTTTTCCTTAAGAACCTTATCTACTAAACGGACGGTTTTTACCTCGAAACCACCTGCTTTGGTCAACAAACTTTGCAAATTCGTCTGGCTAATCGGTGCATAAACTACCGCTAAGGCCATCATAATGTCTTGTTCGGCAGGAGTCAGCGCATTAAACGCAGCAAGTAATTTTTTATTCATTTTCAGAAATCGCTAATCCTTAGGGTTAAAGCTATCGCCATGAGGTTTTAAAAACACAAAGCAGACCATTAAGCACATGATTTTAAAATCATAAATCTTTAATTTGTTTTCGGGGTTTAATCGCTGGACATTCACCTGCCAGCTATCTATCATGCCACACACGGAACACACCAAGTGCGTTACCGTCACTGTCCAATAATGCTCAACTGTCCAAATGAGGGGTTTTTTATGCTAGAAAAACAACAATATGCACCGATGTTCAGAGCCTTGAACCAAAACAACCAATTAGTCAGTTTAACCGATTACGCCGGAGAAAAGAACCTCGTCTTATATTTTTATCCTAAAGACGACACCCCCGGCTGCACCATAGAGGCCAACCAATTTACCCAATTGGCAGACGAATTTGCCCAACTGGATACCGTCATTATCGGGATCAGCAAAGACTCATGCGAAAGCCATAGCGAATTTATCAAAAAATACGCCCTGAAAGTCGAATTGCTGGCGGACACGCGCGGCGAAATGTGTGAGAACTACGGGGTTTGGCGTGAGCGTGAAAAAGAAGGCGTTAAAAGCATGGCGATTTTCCGCTCGACGTTCATTGTTGATAAACACGGTGTCTTAGCCGAAGTGATCTACGGTGTCACCCCCGAAGGCCACGCCCAAGAAATCTTAGAAAAAATCAAAAATTTGGGCAAAAGCGCAGCAGTAGAAACAGCAGCAGAAGAAGTAACAGAAGCAGCGGCGGACGAAACAACCGCCGAGGCGCAATAACCACTATCCACCACTATTAAGGTTTACGCATGGACGTATCAGGTATCAACCACATCAATATTGTCGTTTCGGCCGGGCAGTTTCCGGACGTAGTGACGTTTTATGAGCAGATCATCGGCTTAAAGCAAGGTTTACGGGCGGTTTCCAAACGCAATGGCGCGTGGCTGTATTGCCACGACACCGCCATTATCCACCTGTCGGTGGTTGAACAACCCCCTTACCGGGGCAGTAACGGCCACTTTAACCATGTCGCCCTAAGCTGTAGCGGTGTCGCCGCTTGGGTGCAGCACTTAAACAGCCATCAGATACGCTATGATGTGGATTACCGTCCTGCGCCCGCAATGACCCAGTTGTTCCTGTACGACCCTGTCGGCATCCGCATTGAACTCAACTTTGCGGGGGAGCAACTGGACTTATCCGCCCCAGGAGCATAGCAGCCATGACCTCTGCACAAACAGCACCCGAACAACATCTTGACCTGAGCGGCAAAGCCGCCTTTATCAGCGGCGCGGCGGTCGGCATAGGCCGCGCCACCGCCTTGGCCCTAGGCAAAGCCGGGGCGATTATCGGCCTGCATTATTATAGCAGTGCCGCCGCCGCCCTCAGTTTGCAAGAAGAATTGGCCACCCAACACATCAAAAGCATTTTATTGCCCGCCGACCTGACCCAAGAAGCCGAAGCCAACGCCGCCATTGACAAGCTGGTCGCCGAGGCCGGACGCTTAGACATTGTCGTCAATAACAGTGGCGGTCTGGTAAAACGCGCCAAGATTGAGGACTGCCTGTTAGAAAACTGGCAAAAATCGCTGGACATCAACCTGACCAGCGCTTTTTTGGTCACTAAACGCGCCATCCCGCATTTACGCGCTACGGGTAACGGCAGTATAGTGAATATCCTCTCCTTGTCGGTACAAACCGGCGGGGCTAACGGCGGCGGGGCGTATGCCGCCGCGAAAGGCGGGTTGATGGTGTTTACCCACACCTTAGCCAAAGAACTGGCCCCGCAGATCCGTACCAATTCGGTCATGCCCGGCACAGTGGAGACCCAACACCATGAAATCCACTCGACCCCGGAAATGATGGAAAACTACCGCAAACAAACGCCCTTAGGCCGCAACACCTACGCCGAAGAAGTCGCCAGTTCGGTGCTGTTTTTGAGCAGCAACATGGCCTCGCATATCAACGGCGCGTTAATTGACATCAGCGGCGGGCGGTTTTTACGGTAAGCGTAAACCGTCCGCGATGGGCCGTCACTTATTGGGCAACACAGAGCGGAGTGCAATGGTCTTTAGCCATTGCACGATGGCTTAACCGAGTGTACCAACATGCAGTCCGCCAAACGCCGGACTCCCTATCAAGCACCCTGCGGACGGCCCCTTAAACCCGGATTGGCGTAACTTGCCCTGCGGTCAGATAATACTGATAATCCGCCAACACCAGCGCGTGGTCAAAGGCCAGTTCAGTGGTCAAATTATCAAACGTAAAAATAGCGCAATTTTTCGCATCGTCCGCCGCTTTTGGCATTCCCCGCGCTTCGCCGACATACACCGCCGTCACCGTATGGTTACGAATGTCGCGCTTGGGGTCGGAATATAAACCCAGCAACAGTTTCAGCGTCACCTCCAGCCCCACTTCTTCCTGCGCCTCACGCAACGCCGCCTGCTCGACCGTTTCGCCGACATCAACAAAACCGCCCGGCAATGCCCAGCCGTACGGCGGGTTAGCGCGTTCAATCAATACAAAGGGGCGATGGGGCAAATCAATCAGCTCGATAATAATATCGGCGGCTAACAGTGGTGTAACGGGCTTATACATAGACATTCCTGAACAAAGATAGCAGACCAAACCGACGATTTTACCCCTTACTGACAATAAAGGTAAAACCACCGGCTGCTATACAATGCCCAGCAAGCAAACGGCGGGCAATAAAAAAGGCGTTCTATCCGAGAAAATAGAACGCCAGGATGGCACCAAACACAGGCGAACGTGACGGTATCTTGACTTACCTTAGTACCTGCACTTATGATGCCATATCCATAATAATCCTGACATTCAATGACTTAACATGTTCTAGCATAACACCCCTACAGACCATTATTAGCTTTTGCACTATAATAAGGCAAAAATAGTCCAAAGCAATGCGTCAACCCACTTTATATGCTAGCCTGACTTAATAAACCGCCACTTCGCCGCCGCTATTTCTCGCACTGGCAACCACTATCGTCACTTTGTCAAAATGCGTGAACCGCTCCCGCGCCTGTTGCGCCAGAGCTTCTGCCAAAGCCACGCCTTGCAAGGCACAAAAGCCCGTAGGCCCCCACGATGTTTGTCCGATGGCCACCGCCCCCTGCCCTGCCAGCCAAGCCATCACCTGCGCCACTTCGGGGCTAGTAAACACACCGCCTTGCGCCGAGGCGAAATGCTCGCCCACCGAGCGTTGCAGTTCGGTTATCACCTCGCCGAATTTGCCTAAATCTTGCTCTGCCACGGCAGGTAAGCCCTGCATCAACAGCAAATAGCACAAACGCGCCGCCTCCAGTGCCGAAAACGGCGGCAACTGACTAAAGGCCTGAACCTCCTGCGAACCATGCAAGCCTTGGCCACGCTCATCAAACACCAGCACAAACCGCCAATCCTCAGGAATATCCATCTGTACCAAAACGGGTGGGGTAATGGTTTTTTCACCACGGCCACCATCCACAACCAAGCCGCCCCGCTCAAAAATACCGATGCCAATGCCCGAACGCAAGCCCCGCTCGGTGACGGCAGCAATCTGCCGCACCGACAAACCCAAGCCATAAATGCCGTTAAGGGCCATACCTATCGCCAAAGCCATTTGCGTACCCGAACCCAAACCGACATGCTCAGGTATCGCGCTATCAATACGGATACGCAGTTGGTCGGATACCCCCAAGGCTTGGCAAAGCATAGTCAGGCACAGTTCCGCCCGCTTCGAAGACGGCCCGGTGACCAAACGGGTGGCAGCGGGGCTAGCAGAAAGGCGGGTACTGATTTCATTCAAGGCCACACCGATACTGCCAAAGTGGCGGCCTAACGAACCGCTTAAATCAAAGAATCCCATGTGCAAGCGGGCGGGGGCAATGACGGAGACTGAAGAATAATGAGCTTTCAAATTGAAGATACAAAAAGTAGTGCGTAATAATGAAATTATACCCGATTGCGTTACCGATGGGCGAACTCAGCGCGGATAGTTGCCAAGACCGCCGATAAATCAGGCCGCATCATAGCGCATAACGCCAGTGCCTGCGTCTCAACCGGAGAGCCGGACGGCACCAACACCGGAAACGCCCCCGCGCTGTGCGCGGCCATAATGCCAGTCAACGAATCTTCCAACACCCAACAGGCATGGATAGGCGTTTGCAATAAGGCCGCCGCGCGTAAAAACACATCCGGCGACGGTTTGCCCGCCGCCACGTCATCACGACCCACCAGCACCTTAAACGCGCCAGCCAACCCCGCTAAGGCCAAACACTCCTGAGCATTCGCCGCCCGGCTATTCGTCGCCAAGGCAAACGGAATTTGCCGCGCCTCAAGATACGCCAACAACTCGGCCACCCCAGGCTTTACCGGAATACCGTCTGTCGTCACCCGTTCCCGCCAACACGCACCTGCACGGCGGTTAAATGCCTGTATATCAAAATCCGCCCCGCAAGCATCCTGTAATTTAGCGTCTATAGCCTGATGATGCAGGCCGGATAAAGACCTACAAAAACTGTCCGATAAATAGTGACCCATCCTTGCCGCCGCCTGTTGCCACGCTTGGCAATAAGTGCTTTCGGTATCAAGGACAAGGCCATCCATATCAAAGAGAACGGCAGAAAAAGGCATAAGCTTATCGTTCACAGTTTTGGTTTTTAGTTAGTGACGGCTTAAAATAATAGGCAAGGCCTGTACCCGAAGGAACACCGCCCCGGTAACTACCCACATAAAACAACTTAAGCCCAATACCATCATGTTAACCCAATCCCACGCCAATACCCTAGCCCAAGCTTGGCTTAATGCCTGGAACCGCCACGACTTGCCCGACATTCTCAGCCATTACGCCGAAGACATTAGCTTTACCAGCCCGTTTATCGTCGCCCTACAAAACAGCTCAGACGGCACCGTCCACGGCAAAACCGCCTTGGCTGGCTATTTTGCCCAAGGCTTAGCAAAATATCCCGAACTGGCTTTCCAATTATTGCACGTCGTTACCGGAGTCAACAGCCTTACCTTAATCTATACCAGCGTCAATAACTTA
Organism: Methylovulum psychrotolerans; assembly: GCF_002923755.1. Classification (GTDB taxonomy): domain Bacteria; phylum Pseudomonadota; class Gammaproteobacteria; order Methylococcales; family Methylomonadaceae; genus Methylovulum; species Methylovulum psychrotolerans. The sequence goes on along the minus strand of NZ_PGFZ01000007.1, from coordinate 90,642 downwards.
CTGGCCGCCGAAGTCATGGAATTAAATAGGGAAGGATTAATACAACGGGTGCAGGCACACTACTGCCAGCCTTAACGCGCTAATCATCAAGCGACATAAAGCCATGCAGGCCACGTTTGGACTTCACCGCCAACCAGGCTTTCAGCATCAGCAATTCTTCGGTTTCCTGTAAGCCGTCCAAACTCTGTTTATTCCGCAATAAACGGAACGCAGCGGCTAAGACGTTATAACGCTCGCCCGTAATGCCCGCCCGTCTTAAGCCAATGGTATTGAGCTTATAATGTCTAGCAGGACGGCCACCAATCAGCGTAAAGGGAATCACATCCATATTTAAGCCCGTTGTCCCCTGCACTATCGCAAAAGCCCCGATGCGGCAAAATTGGTGCGCGACCACCGCCCCGCCCATAAAAACATTATTGCCGACCTGGACATGCCCGCCTATCGCCACGTTATTGGCAAAAATGGTTTTATCGCCGACATCACAATCATGGGCGACATGGCTATTGCTCATAAAATAACAGCCCGAACCGATACGGGTTTCCCCATCCGCCTTACTGGCGCGGTGAGCGGTAAAGCCTTCGCGGAACACATTATTATCCCCGCAAATTAACCATGACAACGTTTCTGCCTTAAAGCCAGTGTCCTGTGGCAAACCACCCAATACCGCGTGTGGGTGCAATATATTGCCCGCGCCCATTTTGACATAAGGCTGCACCACGGCCTGCGCGCCGATGTTACAGTTATCACCAATTTCCACCGCACTTTCGATGACGGCAAACGGGCCGACAGTGACGTTATCGCCGAGTTTGGCATCAGGGGCAATATAAGCGGAGGGATGGATAAGGCTTGTCATGGTTAATGTCCGTTTCGTTTGTTAAAAAATAAAAGTAAAAGCCGAGCCACCCGGCACATCCGTCAAACAAAAGCCGTGCCGACAAACGCATTATAAAACTGCTTAGCTGTCCGCCCGCTTTTTGACGCACGTTGATGGGCAAAATCCAAGGCGGCTTTATGCAGGCTGGCGCGGGCAGCGTCCGCCACCTCAGGAAAAAGGCTATCGACAATAGCCAAATACGCTGGGGGCGTTTGCGGATAAAACCCTAACGACAGGCCAAAACGGTCAGACAGCGAGGTTTTTTCTTCTACCGTGTCCGAATAATGCACTTCCCTATCGACTAAATGGGAATCGAGGTTATCTTTCATCAACTCCGGCAGCAAATGCCGACGGTTGGAGGTGGCATAAACCAAGACATTGTCCGGCGGCAGCTCAACCGAGCCTTCAAGCACGCTTTTTAACGATTTGTAATGGCTATCGCCAGATTCAAAAGACAGATCATCACAGTAAATGATAAAGCGTTGGGGGAGTTCGCGGATGTCATCGACAATTTCCGGCAAATACACCAAATCTTGCTTATCCACTTCAATCAGGCGCAAGCCAGCGATTTTATAAGCATTCAGCAAGGCTTTGATTAACGACGATTTTCCCGTACCCCGCGAACCCCACAACAAAGCGTTGTTGGCGGGCTTGCCCGCCAGAAAGCGTTCCGTATTGTCCACCAGCAACTGTTTTTTACCGTCAATCCCCAATAAATCATCCAATTGGATAGGATCAATGTGGCGCACCGGGCGCAGGTATTCTTTGCGTTGCCGCCAAATGGCGGCGTAAGTGACATTCCAATCAATCATGGCTCATACCCCTAGACGATAAAATCAAAGCTGTTGCAATTGCGCCAAGCCCAACCCCGTATAACTGGCGATTTTTTCCAAGCTCTCGCCCGCTTGCTTCATATTCTTTGCCAAATTCAACATCGCCTCTTGCCGCCCCTGTTCAAGCCCTTGCTCGATACCCTCGGCGATACCGTCAAAACGGCCATCCTGATACAAAGACCATGACATGCTCGCCTCATAGTGCATGTAATCGACATAACGCTCATACTGGGCGCGTTCGGCATCCGACAGCTTAAGGACAGCCATCACCTCTTGGGCTTTTTTCAGACCCTTAGCGGCAAAATCTTCCTTAATTTCGCCGTTTTTCAAAAAATACATCCATTCGTCCAAACTGTCCCGCGCCACACCGTCAAACTGGTTGACCTTAAGCAAATAATATTCGGGAAAAATCGCATAAGCCTGCTGCTTATTAAACATCCGCTGCTGGCGGCTGTTCAATTGCAAATGGTCATGCTGGTGGATGCCGATAAAATCGGTCTTGCCGTGGTACACATAATCTTGCCCCTGCCCTAAATCAAAATACAGGATGCTCACCGAAACCACCTTCACCACCTCTTGATACGCATCGCCCTCTTTCAGATGCTCGGTAATCGTTTTGGAACTGGCATACAGGATACGGTGCAAATAATCCAACTCCCGGTCATGCTGCACCTCCACCAAAATAATCTCCCCGTTACGGTTTTTCACCTTCAGATCGACTTGGTTCAGCTTATCATCATGCGTCGCCTTATTGCCCTCGCTTTCCAATATTTCCAAAATCTCAATATCGTCCTTCAACAATTCCGACAAAAAGCCTTCCAAGACTTCAAAATTGGCCTTACTGCGCAATAAGCGCTTCATCGCCCAATCAAAACTGATCAATTTACGTTGAGCCATCGCTATCTCCGCCGATTAGACATATTCATGGATATTAAGACGCACAGATGCAACATCACCCCCTAGGATGATACTGGGCATGTAATTCCTTCAACCGCTGGTTAGCGACATGGGTGTAAATCTGTGTCGTGGACAAATCCGAATGCCCCAGCAGCAGTTGCACGACGCGCAAATCCGCGCCGTGGTTGAGCAGATGGGTGGCGAAGGCATGGCGTAGGGTATGCGGCGACAGTTCTTTGCTGATGCCCGCTTTCAGGGCATGACGTTTGATAAGATGCCAAAAGGCTTGCCGCGTCATATTACTGGCGCGGCTGGTGACAAACAGATAATCGCTTTGGCGCTCGCCCAAGATGGCTTTGCGGGCTTGCCCCATATAGCCTTCCAGCCAGCTCATCGCCTCTTCGCCGACCGGAATCAGGCGTTGCTTATTACCCTTCCCCGTCACCCGCACCACACCCTGCCGGAAACTGACTTGCTCAAACTTCAAATCGACCAGCTCAGTCACCCGCAAACCCGTGGCATAGAGCATTTCCAGCATGGTCTTATCGCGGTAGCCCAGCGGACTGCTGACTTCGGGGGCGGCCAGCAGCAACTCCACATCGTTTTCCGATAAGGACATCGGCAAAGGGTGGCCGATGTGCGGCGAAGCAATCAGCGCGGTCGGGTCGGCGCTGATACGGTTTTCGCGGATATAATAGCCGTAAAAACGCCGCAAGCTGGACAAAATCCGCGCCGAAGAGCGGCTGCCGATACCGTCTTTATAACGGCTGCCGAGAAAGCCCGCCACCTGCCCGTTATCCACTTCCAGCAAAGGCTTGCCCGCCAACCATTTGGCAAAAATGCGCAAGTCGCTACGGTAGGCGGACAGGGTATTCTCGCTTAAGCCCTGCTCTGCCCACGCGGCATCCAAAAACTGGTCGATCAGCTCATCGCCGCTCATAACGCCGCCAAACGCTTAAGCCCTGCCGATACCATAATAGGTAAAGCCCATTTCTTTGAGCAATTCTGGCTTATACAAGTTTCTGCCGTCAAAAATCACCCCGTCTTTCAAGCTCGCCTTAATCAAATCAAAATCAGGGCTCCAAAAGTTTTTCCATTCGGTCACAACCAGCAAGGCGTTGGCATCGGTCAGGGCTTCTTCGGCGGACTCCACCAGCGTCAGACCGGGCTTATCGCCATAAATCCGCTTCGCCTCCAGCATCGCTTCAGGGTCATAAGCGCGGACAGACGCACCAGCGGCAATCAATGCCTCCAAAATAACGCGGCTGGGCGCTTCGCGCATATCGTCGGTTTTGGGTTTGAACGCCAAGCCCCACATCGCAAAGGTTTTGCCTTGCAAATCACCGTGGTAATGCGCCGATACTTTCGAGAACAGCACTTGTTTCTGGCGATTATTGACGTTTTCCACCGCTTGCAACAGCTCTGCCTCATAACCCATTTGCTGGGCAGTGTGTTCTAACGCCTTAACGTCTTTCGGGAAGCACGAGCCGCCATAGCCGCAACCCGGATAAATAAACGAATAACCGATGCGGGAATCGGAACCGATGCCGTTACGCACTTTTTCAATATCTGCGCCCAAGCGTTCCGCCAGATTCGCCAATTCGTTCATAAAGCTGATTTTAGTCGCCAACATGGCATTGGCGGCATATTTGGTCAACTCCGCCGAACGTACATCCATCGTGATAATCCGCTCATGGTTGCGGTTAAACGGCGCATACAACGCTTTCAACAGCTTTTCCGCCTTCGGGTTATCGGTACCGATAATAATCCGGTCAGGCTTCATAAAATCATCAATCGCCGCACCCTCTTTTAAGAATTCGGGGTTAGACACCACATCATAAGGCACATCGACCACCCGTGCCGCCTGGACTTGCTCAATCACTGCCTTCACCCGGTCGGCCGTACCGACAGGGACGGTGGACTTATCGACAATCACCCGATACTCCATCATGTTTTCGGCGATGGATTTGGCGACCGCCAAAACATATTGCAGATCGGCGCCACCGTCTTCATCGGGGGGCGTACCCACGGCGATAAACTGGAAGACCCCGTGCGCTACCGCCTCCAAAATATGGGTGGTAAATTTCAAGCGTCCGGCCCTTTGGTTATCCTTGACCATGTCTTCCAACCCCGGTTCAAAAATAGGCACGATACCTTGGCGCAAATTCGCTATTTTGGCTTCATCGACATCAATGCAGAGCACATCATTACCGACTTCCGCCAAGCAAACGCCCGTAACCAGACCTACATAACCAGAACCAAATACTGTCACTTTCATGTTGTTTTCCTAAGGGTAGCAATCGTCTAACTGTCAAGAGTGAAAAAAGGGCTGTGTGTTGTTTTTTTTACTTATCGTTTTTCCTGTCTTCTAGCAAGGTGACGACCCGCTTGGCATTTTCCTGCCAATATAGGCCCTTTTCCGCCAAGGTTTGCGCGGCGGCCTTGCCTAGCCGCTGGCGTAAGTCCCCGTCTAAGCACAAAGCACACAACTGTTCGGTAAAAGCCTGCTCTTGTGCGGGGTCGAACAACAGCGCGTCTTGGCCGTGCGTCAATATCTCACGGATATTGGCACGGTCAGGGGCAATAATCGCCTTGCCCAAGACCATATATTCAAACAGCTTCAAGGGCGAAGCATATTCGACCACATCCGGTTGCAGGGCAATATCAAACGCCGCGACATAATTGGCCACCTCATCACGGTCAATAATACCGGTAATGGTGATATGCTCGCTGATGCCCAAATCCGCCGCCTGTTGCTCAATGGCGGCGCGGGCCGGGCCGTCGCCGACCAGCAATAAATGCCAAGCGCGGCCTTTATTATCAGCAATGGCTTGCACCACCTTATCTAGCCGATGCCAGTCGCGGACAAAACCGGTAAAACCCAACACCAGCTTGTTGTGCAGACCGTACTTGTCCAGCACTGTAGCGCTATCGATAGCGTGGCTGAAACGCGCTTGGTTAATGCCATTAGGGATAACCCTAATGCTAGCCGCCGACGCACCGGCGGCAATGACTTGGTCAGCCAAGACCTGCGTCACGGGCAACACATAGTCGGCTTGCCGCCAGACATAAGACTCCGTCCATTTTGCCAGCCAATCCAATTGGATGCCGTCATGCTTTTTACGCTCGGCATACAGCGGCGCGTTGACTTCCAGCAACAACGGCACCTTAAAGAGTTTTTTCGCCCAAATGCCGGACGGCAAAAACAGATTGTAACGCTCGTAAATCACATCCGGCTTATGCTTAAGCATCAACGGCACGATTTTGGCGAAATCAAACAGCGCGTAGGCAAATTCAATAAACTCGTGCAAAAAACCCGGCAACAGGGTACGGATCATTTTTACCGACCCGGAACTGCTGCCAAAGCCTTTATGCTCTATAGCGTCCGGCTCGGCCATAATAACCTCATGGCCCAAAGCCCTTAAGGCGGTGATCAGTTCTTCAATATGGACATATTGCCCATCTTTGGAGGCAATCCGATGGTGATAGAGAATTTTCATCTTGTGCTAAAAAAATAAGGGCGAAACTTAATGGTGCGGGCTAGGCAATAGGCTGTCGAGCAGCGCGTAAACCCCCGCCACTGTATCATCCCAAGAAAATTTTTCCGCATAGGCGCGGGTATCGGGGCGGTGCGGATACTGGGCAAACAAAGCCTGCACACCTTCGGCAAGTGCCCTAGCCGTGCGTTGCCCGACCAACACGCCAGCGGCAGGGGTGCGCACCACTTCCGGCGTACCCCAAATCGCGGTCGCCACTACCGGTGTGCCGCAAGCCATCGCCTCCAGCAAGACATTCGCCCACCCTTCGCGGCTAGAGGCCAACACCAGCGCGTCGGCGGCATTATAAACATCCCTCAGTTGCTGATGCGTCAACGCGCCTAAAAAACGCACCCGTTCACTTAAGCCCAAACGCGCCACCAACGCTTGCAGATTAGCCGACTCTTCGCCGTCACCCGCAATCAACAACTCATAGCCAGGCAACTGTTGCAGGGCTTCAATCACCAAATGGTGGCCTTTGCGCTCGATCAAATGCCCGACCGACAATAAGGTCGGCTTATGCAAATTCATGGCCTGACGCAATGCGGTGCGGTCTTGCGGACAAAAAACCTGCAAATCCACGCCATTGCGCAAGGCATGGATTTTTTCGCCGGGCACACCCAGCGCGATCATTTCCGAGCGCAAAGCTTCGCAAACAGTAATGATCTGCCCGGCTTGCCGTGCCGCCCATAAAATCATCTTTTTAGGCACAGCCTGTTGCGGGATCAAGTTAATATCCGTACCCCGCGCGGTAATGACCAACGGCTTGCCTAAGGCTTTTGCCAACAAAGCCGCCGCCACACCATCAGGATAAAAATAATGCGCATCCAGCACATCAAAATCATACCCGTCGGCAATCAGCCGCTTGAGTAACGGCAAGCTCGCCGCCGCCAACAGCGCGGGCGAGACCATCATGCCAAACTTAGGGATCACCGCATAGCGCGGATGATAAATGTCGATACCGTGCCGCTGTTCTTGGCGGCTAATCCGCGCATAATCGCCATACGCGCCAAATAGCTTGGCGCTTGACGGAAACCACGGCACCGGGGCGACCACCTTAGCCTCTACATGCTTTTGTGCCAGCAAATGCCTAAGGCGCTGTTCGACAAATATGCCGTGGCGTAACTGCACATCATTGGGGTATAAAGTGGTGTAAGTCAGTATTCTCATAATAGCAGGCCGTTTTCCGATAATGGCTATGTTATTGCATTAATGCTTTCCCGTCGAATAATGTGTGCCACTTCTCAAATTTTTGGGCAAATCGTTATAAACTATACCGATTAAAAACTACCCAATAGCTTAACCGCGACCATGAAAGCATCCTTAACCGTTAGCGCAGTGCAACAGCCCTGCAACGCAGACCGCCAGACCAATCTGGACTATTCCATCGCCCAAATCCACGCAGCAGCAGCCAACAAAGCCGATCTGGTCATCCTGCCGGAACTGCATCTGGGGCCGTATTTTTGCCAAAACGAAGATTATAACCATTTTGACCTCGCCCAAGCCATTCCTGGCCCCACCACAGCCATCTTAGCGGATGCCGCCAAACAAGCGGGCGTGGTCATTGTCTCAACTATTTTTGAAAAACGCGCCCCCGGCCTCTACCACAACACCGCCGTCGTGTTCGACAAAGACGGCAGCATCGCCGGCAAATACCGGAAAATGCACATCCCCGACGACCCGGGCTTTTACGAAAAATATTTCTTCACCCCCGGCGATTTAGGCTTCACTCCCATCCAAACCTCCATCGGCAAATTGGGCGTGTTAATCTGCTGGGACCAATGGTATCCCGAAGCGGCGCGGCTCATGGCCTTAGCGGGTGCGGAACTGCTGATCTACCCCACCGCCATCGGCTGGGATATGGAAGACACCGAAGCCGAACAGCAACGGCAATTAGAAGCGTGGGTCACCGTCCAACGCGGCCACGCCGTCGCCAACGGCCTGCCCGTCATCGCCTGCAACCGCATCGGTTTTGAAAAAGCCCCCGATTCCGACAAGGGCATCCAATTCTGGGGCAACAGCTTCATCGCCGGCCCGCAAGGGGAAATCCTCAGCCGCGCCACCGCCACCGACGACACCCTTTTGACCTGGACACTGGACAGCGCCAGGACAGAGCGCGTCAGACAAATCTGGCCGTTCCTGCGCGACCGCCGTATTGATGCTTACGCGGATATAACCAAACGGTTTATTGATTAAGCCCTAACGACAAAGAATGAGGGCAACCACAAAATGATTGCCCTTACAACAAAAACTCCATAATCACCGCCGCCCCGCCCAAACCGCTCGCCTCAACCCGCAACGTACCTTGGTAAGCTGTGACGATTTCCGCCACCACACTTAAGCCCAAGCCGTGGCCTGGGATAGACTCATCCGCCCTCCCCCCGCGTTGGAGGATATGGGCAATCAGCTGGGGATGAATACCCGGCCCATCATCATGAATACCGATCAACAGGTGCTGATGGTCTTTGTAACCCTGAATTTCGACCCGCGAATGGCACCATTTAAAGGCATTATCGAGCAGATTGCCGAGCATTTCGATCAAATCAGCCTCGTCGCAACGAAAACGTACCGACGCATCCATCCGGTTATGGACACTAATCTGTTTATCGCGGTATACCTTACATAAGGAAGCCGTCAGTCTATCGGCAACTGGCGGCACGGCAATGGCGGGAGCGGTGGCGGAATGGTTGGCCGTACCTGCACGTTGCAATTGCCGTTCGACAATCCGCATCATCCGGGTGCTTTGTTCCGTGACCGATTCCGGCAAAGTCTCCGGTTGGTCAATCGCCCCCAACAATACCGCCAGCGGCGTTTTCAGGCTATGCGCCAAATCTGCTAAAGCGTTGCGGTAGCGGGTCTGACGCGCCCGCTCAGCGGCTAACAGGCTATTGATACGGTCAGTCAATTGCCCGACCTCCCTAGGATAGGTGCCGTTAAGCTGTTGGCATTCGCCCGCTTCAATCGCATTCAGTTCCGACCTGACCCGCCGCAAGGGCTTTAAGCCCCAGTGCAACAGCCAGATTTGCGAAGCCAACAATAATAGTGCCGTCAACGCCAAACCACCCCATAAGCGTTGCCGATACTGGATGATTTGTTCCTGCACAGGCGCAAGTTCGTCCCGCAAATAAAAATTGAACACCGCCAAGCCGGTTTTCAGGGTGCGCTGAAAGCCAAACCCTAACAGACAATACGTTTTGCCGTCCTGCTCTATATCCTGCCACCGCTGCTCACCGATCTGTAACGGCAACACGCTAGGCAACGGCCTTGCCAAAATAGACGGCGACCGCCACAACACCTTATCGCCGCTTTGGTTACTGACAAACGCCGCCAAGCCCGAATCCGGTAAAGCCAATTGGCTATAAGGCAAATGGGTCGGTAAAGGCATAATCAGTTGGCCTGCCTCATCCACCACAGCGGCGGCCAGCAATTGATAGAGCTGCCCCAGCATCTGCCCACGCAACGCCAAACGGGCCGTTTCACTAAAAGCACGGTCTAACACCGCTCCTGTGACACCTAAAAATATCACCAACACCACAATGGCGGTCAGATTAAGCCGGAAATACAGGGAATTCATCATGCCGAACACGGGCCTACACTAAGCGATAACCGCGCCCGCGCAGGGTTTCAATCGGATTACGCAGGCCGTCGGGGTCGAGTTTACGCCGCAAACGCCCGACCAATACCGTCAGCACATTACTTTCGGGGTCAGTGTCGTGGGGATAAAGATAATCGACCAAGTCGTCTTTAGAAACGATTTTACCCTGTTGTTGCGCCAAATATTCCAGCATCCGATACTCAAAACCCGTCAATTCAATCAACTGCCCATCCATCGTTACCCGTTGGGTTGCCAAGTTCAATACCAAATAGCCGCAATCCAACAGCGATTGCGGCGCACCCACCACCCGACGCAGTAGCGCCTTCAAACGGGCGGACAGCTCTTCCATTTGAAACGGCTTCGCCAGATAATCATCCGCCCCCGCCTCCAAACCCTCGACCCGTTCTTGCCAACGCCCCCGCGCCGTCAACACCAACACGGGTAAGGTACTGCCTTGCCCGCGCAAGCGTTTGATAATGTCCAATCCCGACAAGCGCGGCAGACCCAAATCAATAATCGCGGCATCCACCGGATATTCTTGGGCAAAATACAGCCCTTCCAAGCCATCGCCCGTTTCATCAATGCGATAGCCCTCTTTTTCAAGCTGCCGCCGGATTTGGCTGCGGATGTCGGTTTCATCTTCAATAATCAAAATACGCATAATCGCCCATTCCTCATCTACTCAGAAAGCCCTGCCGCACCAAGAATCGGCAAAAGCCCAGCATAACCCCAAAATAGCCGATTCTAACAGCTTAATTGTGAACGGTTTGTTAACAAAAAAAGCGCCTCGCACAAGCGGCTATTGTCCGGTATTATGGAGAAAAACCCACAACGTTTAAACGTCACCCGATTTTTATCCCACTACTTCTCTATGAGCAAACAGATGAAAAAATCCCTTCTGCAACAGCTGGTATGGCTATGGCTTTGGGCTTTCAGCTTACCCGCCACCGCCGCCACCTTAAGCCTATACGTCGAGGATGGGGTCGGCGGGCATATCGCCGCCCTGCCTACCAGCGTAGACTGTGCCTCCGGTTGCCTTATCGAAGCCCCTAGCGACACCCTAACCAGCCTGTTCGCCATACCTGATAAAGGCTACCGCCTCCAAGCTTGGACGGGCGATTGCGCCGCTACCCAAGGGCCGTTATGCACCCTAAAAGCCACCGATAACCATCATATCGGGGTACGCTTCATCAAATCCGCCGCCTCGGCCAAACCCGCCAAAGCGCTCTTATTGTTGCATGGCGAAAACGAGCGGCATACCGTTTGGAATGAATTTGCCAAACAGCGTTTTAATAACCTTTGCCCGATTATCTACGGCGGCGTCGTCTTAGGTGACGATTCTTCCGACCCCGACAACCACGTCTACTGCTACCGCATCGCTTTCGGCTATTACGATCTGTTGGCCGCCACCGCCAGCCAATCTGACGGTCCGGCCACCTTGGTGGTCGCCAAGCCTGACAAGCGCGTGGCTTATACCCGCCTAGGTCATGAAGTACGCGCGGCGGTGCTGGGCATAACCGACCGCCACCCGAATGTCCGCTTAGCCTTAGTCGGGCAAGCACAAGGCATTCTTGCCGCCGAAGCGTTTTTACAAACAGGCAGCGAACAACGCAAGCATGTCATCGGCTTACTGGCCTTGCAAGCGCAACAGGACAGCAACGCCAGCCGGCCAACCCTAATGCACCCGCGCACCCGCCGCGCCGCCACCCTCAGCCTAACGGCGGCACCCGAACAAGATGCCCTGCTCAGCTCTGGACTGGCACAACTGACCCAATCCTGGTGGCTGGCGAAGTGACAGTCCGCCCTTTGCCTCTTATTGCCTGCTTAATCCTCACCCTGATGGTCAGCTTAGGCAGCAGGCAAGCCTACCAAGCCATCAGTCAATTCGGAGCCAACCGCGCGACAGCCGACAAGACCCAAAGCGGCCACCCACCCCGACACAAACACGCAAGCCACCTAAGGCAAAGTGCCGTAGATCAAGCGCCCAGCACCGAACTGCACATCAGTTTGCCGCCCGCCAATAACCCCACAGCGTTAAACGACTGGCAACAACTGGAAACAGCCCTGTCCCGACAAGAACGCCAACAAGCCCCGATCTTAGCCGCGCAACTGGCTGAAAGCCTACGCCAACAGCCCGACCCCGACGTATACTTACGCATCAGCACTCATGTTTTGCACCCGAACGAACCGTTGGCAAACAAAGCGATCCTGCTCGATTTACTGACTGACACCGCCACCCCGGAAGCCCTAAACCAATTACTGGATTTTGCCGATTTGGAACTCGACCCGTCGTTATCGGTTTTAGTGCTGCAAAGCATCGCCCGCATTGGCGATAACCGTTGGGGCGGGCAATTTCATGAAGAGCTGTCACCGACCTTAGAAGCGGCATGGGATAATCCCATGCGCAACGACGTGGAATTTTTAGCGGCCTTGGCAAAAGCCATCGCCAGCATCGGCGCACCCAAAGGGGTAGCGCAATTATTACAGACCGTTTCCACAACCAACACCAGCCAAGACAGCGAAGCGACCCGCCGCGCCAAACAAGAAGGGGCTTTCAGCGCCATCCCACAAATACGCAACCCCGCCGCCGCCGCCGCATTAGCCAAAGGCCTGGAGCAAGAGCCCATAGGCAGCGCCGCTTTTGATGCCAGTGGCCGCGGTTTAGCCAGCATAAACTCGCCTAACGCCACCCAAATACTTATCGATTATGCTAAAGATGCCCCTATCGAAAGCAGCCAAAACCTTGCGGCTTGGGTACCCCAAATAAATGACGAAGATTCTTTAAAGCAATTCGCCGCCACCCCTGAAAACGCCTTCAAAAACCCGGAAGTCGGCGCACCAATCCAACACGCCGCCGATAAATACCGCGACAACATAGCAGCAACCAACCCCGTTATCCAACACGGCGCGAAGCTAAAATAAATCGGCCAAACACTTAGCAGTAAACGGCTTATCCACCATTTCTCGTAGTTAACATTGCATTCACCATCCTTAGCGTATCTTAAGCGCATCTGCCGTTAGCCGAGCTGTCGGCTAACGGCAGATACTCCCTAACCCATCATTTTGAGGAACCTACCATGTCTGTAAAAACCCTGTCAGCCACTATGGCAACCCTATTATTGGCATTAAGCGGCGCACAAGCCCAAGCGGATACGCCCAATTATTATGAATGCAAAGGCGACAATATTTCCGTAAGTTTTTATGACAAATCCTACGGTATCGGCAGCAGCCAACTCAACTTCGCCTTCGGCAACAAAAAATACACCGCTGATGGCAAGGGCATCGAAAGCAAAGCCACCACCCTCGGCACCGTCACCTCAACCACGATCAAATTCATGCCTGATGTCGAAATTAAAAAAGCTTCCTTCATCATCCCGACCATTAACTTAGGCGTAAACTCCCTAGGCGAGGTCGTCAGCGAAGCCAAATTCACCAGCCAATTGGCCATCACCACCATTGCCACGCCCTTTATCGGCGGCCCTTACATCGGCGTTGTCAACAGCAGCAAATATTTTGACCTTACCTGCAAAGCCTCTCTGATCTTTATCCATTTCTAAGCCCCAGGCAACGGACGGATGTTAGCCCGGCCCCGGCAACATCCGCCCAATTGTGCACGCCTTAGACAATCGGCCTAAGGCGGAACACCTAACTGTCCGCCAACTGCCGATAAGCGCCACAGTAATACAGCAAAGGCGCACCTTCGCGGCAATGGCTGTATTGCACCTCACCGACCACAATCCAATGCGTACCCGCACGGACTTTCTCAACCACCGTGCATTCCAACGACATCAAGCTTTCAGTCAGCACCGGCACACCGCTCCCACCCAATTGCCAAGGCGTGTTGGCAAACCGTTGCGCTTGGCTACTGCCGCCTGCGAACTGATTGGACATCTCCTGTTGCGCGTCAGTCAAAATATTAACGGCAAACCGCCCACTTTCGCCAATGCCTTCGCCCGTATCTGCCAAGGCGTTCAAACACACCAAAATTTGCGGCGGACTGACCGACACGCTGGTAAAGGCCGTGACCGTCATGCCTTGATTACCGAACTTTTCCGAGCAGGTCGTCACTACCGAAACACCGCTGCCCCACAGTTGCAACGCTTTTTTGAAATCATCAACGCTAACAGTCATTTATCTTTTCCAGTTATTAATTTTAGAAGCTTCTGCCTAGTATTGCAGAGGGTGTCAGTATAGCATGGGCGGATTCTTGGCAAACGCCGTAGTCAGGTATTTTCTCCGAACCGGACACCACCGCCATTGCGGCAAATTGCCGCAAGCCAAATTAATATCACTATTTAAAGATGTTTTCGTGGACAATACTTAGCCACAACGCCCTATTTGCCGCCTTAGCCGCCCAAGTGCCTTAAGAAATAGATAGGCAATAACCCAGGCAACGCTAAAGCGTAGGGATCTTGGAGCGCGGGCATCTTGCCCGCCCTTGCGGGCAAGATGCCCGCGCTCCAAATAACAAACCACCTTACGATAAGATTTGCCGACGTTATTTTATGCAGGTTCCTAATTGACACCTCAGATTCCCTAGCACATGCCCTCCCCTTACCTGCTCATTATTGCCACATCCGCACGGATGCTGGCACAAATCGCCTACCAAGCAGGTATTCAGGCGGTCGTCATCGATCTGTTTGCCGACACCGACACCCGCCGCTATGCCACCGCGTGGCGGCAAGTCGCCTCCCTAAGCCTAAACGACCTGCTCCCTGCCCTAGAGCCTTTACTCGCCGAGTATCCGCTCCTCGACCTGATTTATGGCAGCGGCTTTGAATCTTTTCCAGAAAGTTTGTCTTATCTAAGCCAACGGCTACACTTAATAGGCAATACCCCGGCTGTTTTCGTTAATACCGTTAACAAACAAGCCTTTTTTGCGGTACTGGACAGCTTACAAATCCCTTACCCGGACAGCGTATTTACCCCGCCCGCCCCTGATGGCGGCTGGTTAAGCAAACCTTTATGCGGCCAAGGCGGGCTAGGCATACGGCATTGGCAAGCGGAACCCTTAGCAGAGAACTATTGGCAAAAATACCAAACCGGACTACCCCACTCGGTATTATTTCTCGCCGACGGGCAGCACCTGCAAGTGCTGGGCTTTCATCGGCAATGGACAACGGCGGCCGGCTCGGACGGTTTTTTGTTTGCCGGACTCATTAACTGCACGGCATTAAGCGCACGGCATAAAGCCTTAATAACTGCGTGGTTAAGCCAATTGGTGCCGATACTCGGCCTCAAAGGCCTCAATTCGCTGGACTTTATCCAAGACGGCACGGCATTATGGGTACTGGAAATCAACCCGCGCCCCTCGGCCAGTATGCAGCTTTATGGCAGCGACTTGCTCAGCCTGCACCGCCACGCTTGTGCAGGCCACCTGCCGACAATTTATCATCAAGACAAGGCCGGAACTGAAGCGTGTGCCTACCAGATTATTTACGCAAAAGAAACAGTTTATATCCCAGACACGCTAGCTTGGCCACAAAACTGCGCGGATTTACCGCCTGCGGGGACTATCTGCCATACCGGACAGCCCATTTGCAGCCTACTTGTGCGCCAGAAAACCGCACAAATGGTGTACGAACAGTTACAATATCAACAACGCGCCCTTTTGCGCCAATTGCCTTGCCTATAACCCCTCTTTATTAACAGAACAAACAGGTTTTCAGCCCCATGGAATTTACCGCTAGCGTCAATAAACTTGCCCAGCCTTTAGTACAAGAACTGCTTAATAATGCCGACAAATTAAGATTGCACCTGCATACCCTAGACAATGGCTGCACCTTAATTGATGCCGGCATCAATGCGCCGGGCGGCTTGGAAGCAGGCCGCATCATCACCGAAATCTGCCTGGGCGGCATGGGCACCGTCAGCTTGTCGCACAGCAACTATACCGATAACTGGCCGTTGACCGTCAACGTCTATAGCACCAATCCCGTGCTGGCCTGCTTGGGCAGCCAATATGCTGGCTGGAGCCTGTCGCATGAAAAATACTACGCCCTAGGCTCAGGCCCCGCCCGTGCTATGGCCACCAAAACCAAAGACGGCGTTAGCCAACCTGTCGAAGAACTGTACAAAGAATTGGCCTATCAGGACAGCCACGAGCAAACCGTACTGGTCATTGAAAACGACAAACTGCCGCCGGTGGAAATCGTCGAAAAAATCGCCGCCGCCTGTGGCCTAGCCCCTGCGCAACTGACCATTATCGTCACCCCCACCAGCAGCTTGGCTGGGTGCGTACAAGTGGTAGGACGGGTCTTGGAAGTGGCCATGCACAAAGCCCATGCCCTGCACTTTCCGCTGGAAAATATTATTGACGGCAGCGGCAGTGCCCCCGTCTGTCCGCCGCACCCTAACTTTGTTGGCGCTATGGGACGCACCAACGACGCGATTTTGTTTGCGGGCTTAGTCCACCTGTTTGTCAAAGGCGGCGACGACGCGGCGGAACAACTGGCTAACCAACTGCCCAGTTCCACCTCCAAAGACTATGGCAAACCGTTCGCCAAAATCTTTAAAGAATACCAATACGACTTCTTTAAGATTGATGCCATGCTGTTCAGCCCCGCCAGCGTCATTGTCACCGCCGTCGACTCCGGCAAAAGCTTCCGCGCCGGACGCTTGGACAACGAACTGCTCAACCTGTCATTCGGCGCGTAGGGTCTGGTTATGGCGGCTTTAGAACCTCCCGTCTGCGAATTTGGCAAACCCGCTCCCGACTTCGCCCTGTTGGGCGTGGACGGATGTACCTGGTCGCTGGCCGACTGCCGTGGCCCTAAAGGCCTGTTGGTCATGTTCATTTGCCAGCACTGCCCTTATGTCCAAGCCATCCACGACCGGATAGTGCGCGATGCCCGTGCCCTACAAAGCATCGGCATCGGCTCGGTCGCCATTATGTCGAACGACACCGCCGCCTATCCCGACGACTCATTCGTGAATATGCGGTTAGCGGCGGCGCAACACCAGTACCCGTTTCCCTACCTGTTGGATGAAAGCCAAAACGTCGCCCGCCGCTACGGGGCGGTTTGCACACCGGATTTTTTCGGCTATAACGCTAACCTGCAATTGCAATACCGTGGCCGCTTAGATGCCAGTCGCAAACAAGCCGCCGCGCCTGATACAATACGCGAACTATTTATAGCCATGCAAACCATTGCCGCTACCGGACAGGGGCCAGCGCAGCAAATACCCAGTATTGGCTGCTCCATCAAATGGAAAACCCATTAATTAATTTAACAGCACAAGCGAGAGTAAAATATGTCAATTCAAAGAATGGTTGATCTGGAATTATCGGGCAAACGGGTGTTAATCCGCCAAGACCTGAACGTACCCGTAAAAAATGGCCAAGTGACCAGCGATATCCGTATCCAAGCCAGTGTGCCCACGATTGAAAAAGCTTTGGAAGCCGGAGCCGCCGTGATTGTCATGTCCCATCTGGGCCGCCCTACCGAAGGCATTTATGATGAAGAATCCTCATTAAAACCGGTCGCCGAACGTCTGGCCAGCTTGCTGGGCAAACCGGTCAGACTGGAAAAAGACTGGCTGGAAGGCTTAGCGATAGTGCCGGGCGAAGTTGTCCTGTGCGAAAACGTACGCTTTAATGTTGGCGAAGAAAAAAACAGCGACGAGTTGGGACAAAAAATGGCGAAATTGTGTGATATCTTCGTCATGGATGCCTTTGGTACTGCCCACCGTGCGCAAGCCTCCACCCATAGCGTCGCCAAATTTGCCCCCATCGTTTGCGCAGGTCCCTTGCTGGCCAGCGAATTGGACGCGCTCGGTAAGGCCTTGGAAACCCCTACCAAACCGTTAGTGGCGATTGTCGGCGGCTCGAAAGTCTCCACCAAACTGACTGTATTAAAATCCTTGTCAGAAAAAGTCGACCAACTGATTGTCGGCGGCGGCATTGCCAATACCTTTATCGCAGCGGCCGGCTTTCCGGTCGGCAAATCCCTGTATGAACCGGATTTGATCGCCGAAGCCCAAAGCCTGATTGCAGCGGCAAAAAAAGCCGGTTCCGACATCCCTATCCCCGTTGACGTGGTCTGCGCCAAAGAATTTTCCGACACCGCCGTCGCCACCGTGAAAAAAGTCGCCGATATTGAAATTGATGATATGGTCTTGGACATCGGGCCAGAAACCGCCGCCCAGTACGCCGAGCTGTTAAAATCAGCCGGCACTATCGTCTGGAACGGCCCGGTCGGCGTGTTTGAAATCGAACAATTCAGCCACGGCACCCAAACCTTAGCAAAAGCCATTGCCGAAAGCCCTGCATTCTCCATTGCCGGCGGCGGCGACACCTTGGCGGCGATTGACCAATTCGGCATTGAAAACGATGTGTCCTACACCTCGACAGGCGGCGGCGCATTTTTGGAATTTTTGGAAGGCAAAGAATTGCCGGCCGTCGCCATCTTAAAATCCAGACAATAAGCCCCCGCCATTATTTATAATGGCACACTGACAAATTAATATAAGTTCACTGCACTTTTCCAGTTCTGTTATAGTCATAGCAGGTGTAAGGTGTGGTGGACTTTTATTTTTTACGGCGCACCGCCGCCGATTTTCATTTAATTACAGGATTAAAAATGGCTAGAATTACTATCGAAGATTGTTTAGAACATGTGGAAAACCGCTTCAAGCTGGTGCTGCTCGCCAGTACGCGGGCACGTCAGCTCAGCCAAGGTGCGACCGAGTTTCTGCCCCGCGCCAAAGATAAAGACACCGTACTGGCCTTGCGTGAGATCGCCGCCGGGCATGTCACTAACGAAAACATCAAGCGATTGCACCGCACCACCGAAATCCAGGATTATCCACCCTCATTCTGATTGCCCCTTGCCTATGACCGTGCTTGAACGTCCCCAAGATGTCCTAATCTGCCGCTTATGCGACACCTTGTCGCTCTATCTTGACCAAAGCCAGATCGACGACTGCGTCCGCGCCTACCAATTTGGCGCCAATGTCCATCAGGGGCAAGTGCGCAAAAGCGGCGAGGATTATATTTGCCACCCGATTTCGGTGGCGATTAGCCTCGCCGAAATGCACATGGATGCCAACGGCATTATGGCGGCCATCCTGCACGATGTCATAGAAGACTGTAATATCAGCAAACAACAGCTTGCCAATGAGTTCGGCGTAGAAGTCGCCGAACTGGTTGACGGCGTGACCAAACTCGGCAAAATCGACAATAAGTCACGCGCCGAAGCCCAAGCCGAAAACGTCCGCAAAATGTTTTTGGCGATGGCCAAAGATCTGCGGGTCATTATCGTCAAACTCGCCGACCGTCTGCATAATATGCAGACCATCGGCGCAATGCCCGCCGAAAAACGCGAACGCATTGCCCACGAAACACTAGAAATTTATGCCCCGCTCGCTAACCGCCTAGGCATGAACGACATCCGGCACAAACTGGAATCGCTCAGCTTTGCCGCCATGTACCCGGACCGCTACCAAGAACTGGACAAAGCCGTCAAAAAAGAACGCGGCAACCGCCGCAAAGTTGTGGAAACCATCGAAAGCTCGATAAAAAACCGCTTATCCGAAGCCCACTTAAATTGCGAAGTCGCGGGGCGGGAAAAAAACCTCTACAGCATTTTCAAAAAAATGACCGATAAGAAAATTCTCTTATCGGATATTTTTGACATTTATGCGTTCAGAATTTATTGCGACTCGGTCGATACCTGCTACCGGGTGCTGGGAGTCATCCATAATCTCTATAAACCTATCCCAGGGCGTTTTAAGGATTATATCGCCCTACCCAAAGAAAACGGCTACCAATCGTTGCATTCGGTATTGATGGGCCCCTTTGGCACTCCCATAGAAATACAAATCCGTACCCATGACATGCACCGCATGGCCGAATCCGGTATCGCCGCCCACTGGCTGTACAAATCCGACGACGACAAAACCGAAAAAGCCCAAGCCTTGGCTAACGAATGGCTGCGTGATTTATTGGAAATCCAAAAATCAGCAGGCGATTCGCTGGAGTTTATCGACAACTTAAAAATCGACCTGTTCCCGCAGGAAGTGTTTGTCTTCACCCCTAAGGGTGCGATCATCAAACTGCCGCGCGGGGCGACCACCGTCGATTTTGCCTACGCCGTCCATACCGACATCGGCAACGCCTGCGTGTCCGCACGGGTCGACCGGCAACTGGTGCCCTTACAGACCAAACTGGAAAACGGCATGACCGTAGAAGTCATTACCGCCGCTTGGGCCAGACCTAACCCCCTATGGCTAAACTATGCCACCACCGTTAAGGCCCGCTCCAGCATCCGTAACTACCTAAAAAACTTTAAGCAACAAGAAGCCATCAACTTGGGTCGCCGTTTGCTGGAACAAGAACTGCAAAGCATGAACCTGCATCTTGACGACATCGACAAATTACGCATTAAAGCCTTGCTGAAAATTATCGACCTACCGTCCCTAGATGAACTGCTGGAAGATATTGGCCTAGGCAACAAAATGCCGTTTTTAGTCGCTAAACAACTGACCCAAGACGACATCAACGCCAATATAAAGCTTGACAATAACGAACAAATCCCCAAAACGCCGCTGATTATCAAAGGCACCGAGGGCATGGTCATCACCTTGGCCAAGTGTTGCCGCCCCATTCCCGGCGACTCCATCATCGGCTTTTTCAACCCCGGCACCGGCATTGTCGTGCATCACCATGAATGCCGCAACCGCGTAGTCTTGCGCAAAAAAGACACCAGTTGGCTGGATGTCGAATGGAGCCAAGACATCATCGGCGACTTCCCTGCCGAATTGCGTTTGGACATCATGAACCAGCGCGGCGCGTTAGCCACTATCGCCTCGACCATTTCCGACATGGACTCCAATATCGAAAATGTCAACGTCGTCGACCAAGACGACCGCGTCTGTATCGATCTGATTACCCTGACCGCACGGGACCGTGTGCATTTGGCAAAAATCATGCGCCGCTTAAAAGAATTGCCTATTGTCTTAAAAATCACCCGGGTCAAAGCCTAAGCGCACCGATGCTGAGACCCATTCTTTCAAACGCATTGGCCACGAGAATGCAGAGCCTTACCGATCAGGCTTTTCGTGGGCTTTGTGGCAAATACTTTTTAAACAGCTACTCCTGCTTTCAGCTTGGGTTTATCAACGCCTCTTACCAATAGTCCACTCAACTGAAAAGCTTGACGGGACGCGGCGGCTATGGTTTAAAAGCCTTTGCACCACTACAGAACAGCCGTTTCCTACTCGCCCCACCGTATGTAGGATAACCGACAAAGTGTCCGCCAGCAGCCTACCTACACCTTAAATTTGCCTGTTTGCCCGCACACTTTACCATCACAGCACTATTGCAACCAAAGTTGCACCAAAATAAAGCAAAAATGGGTGATATTACCAATCATTATGGTGCATAAATCACAAACCTAACACCTATACTATTCTTCAAAACGACAACCTTTTGATATATATTAAATAAAAATACGGGCATCATTATTGCATGATGATAGGCAAACCCAACTTTAAAAAACCCATACTGCTGTATCCAGGCCATAAAGCCCTAAGTGCCGCCGATTTAAAAATCGGTGGACAGTGTTTGCAACGGCACTATAGATTAACGCCTTTTCCACGCGCTTTATAGGCCTCGAATACTGATATAAATGACAGATAGCTATCCAACATAAGCTATTTAGCCGGATTTAAAAAATAGGAGCTTTCTTATGCAAGCGAACAGTCTGCGCCAAGAACATCAACACCTTTCTGATATGCGCCCTAACACCCCTTTATCGGTCTCTGCCTTAGGCTTCGGAGCAGCTCTAGAAAGCAAACTTAAGCAATTGTTTCAACAGCAAAAAACTGACAAGCAAACTTACCGCTTAGTTGCAGCCACCGAAACCAACATCCATATTTTATTGGTCAACTATGACAACCCCTTAGCATTAATAAAAAAAGACATCCTTATTAATAACGCAGGCGGCAGCATCGCGGTTATTGCTCTCAGCCAAGGGCCTCTCGATAACCCACCACCGCACCATATCCGGGGCATGTTGACCGCCGCCAGGCTTATGGCGGTACTGGACAGGATACCGCCACCGATTGCCAAAGCCCCGCAGGGCCCTGAGCCAGTCTCATCACCCAGGCTAGAGCTGGTACAAGCCGTTCCCGTTCCCAGCATACCAACGCCAACCATGCAAGCGGCTTTGAGTGATCCCCATCAATACCGCGCCCTAGTGGTGGATGACAGCTTGTCTATCCAAAAAGCATTGGAGCTAAAGCTGTCCGGCCTGCCCCAAATCGGCGGCATCGATTTTGCCACTGACGGCATCACCGCCTTGGCAATGGCGCAAGCCCAACACTATGACCTTATTTTCTTGGATGTCATGATGCCGGGTATGGACGGTTACGAAGCTTGTACCCAATTGCGTAACAATCCGCGCTATAAAAAAACCCCCATTATTATGATTTCGGGAAAAACCTCTCCCTTAGATGAAGTTAAAGGCGTTATGGCAGGTTGCACCACCTACCTGACCAAACCCGTCCAAGACGACGCTTTCCAAAAACTCAGTATTCGGGTCTTAGCTTGGTTAACCGCACGCAAACAAGAAGAGCAAACAACGCTTGCCAGCGAAGCCAGTCTTGTGCGACATTAAATAGGCTCGTGCCGTATCCGCTGGCACAGGCGGAACGGCACACCCTTATCTTAGAAAAGGAACCGACGTTATGGCCATTCAAAAAATCTTGATTTGCGACGATTCGCAAACCGACCTTACTAACCTAAAAAACGCCTTAAAAAATACCGACTGCGTCGTAGTGACCGCCAATAACGGCGACGAGGCCGTCGCTAAAGCCAAAACAGAAAAACCGGACATTATTTTTATGGACATCATCATGCCGGGCATGGACGGGTTTGCGGCTTGCCGTGCTTTACGCGACCATCCCGACACTAAAAACATTCCGGTTATTTTCGTCACCTCACGGAACCAAAAAGCCGATAAGGTGTGGGCCATGATGCAAGGGGCGAAAAACCTGATCAGCAAACCCTTTGAAGCGGCTGAAATAACCGACGTACTGGCGGCATTTTAGTTGGGGATAATGACAGATGGCGGTTGAACATCCGAACACAGCCGAAAAATATTCGGCATTAAGCAGCTCTTTTGCCGATGCCCCAGAAATCGCCGCCACCGTTTTAGGTTTCCGTATCGGCGATTTGGGGTTTTTATTGCCCATTAGCTTACATTGCGAAGTCATTGGCCACCTGCCCGTCAATCCCATACCCAGAGTTAAGCCTTGGTTTAGCGGCTTATTGAATATGCGCGGCACGATTGTCCCTGTTGTTGACCTGTATTTACTGCCCAATACGGTTGGCAGCCCCCCTAAAAAACGTTATTTGTTGACCATAGGGCGCGGTGAAAAAACCGTCGCCCTATGGATAGACGGTTATCCGCTCTTGTTACCCGATATGGCTACGCCATTGCCCTCATTACCGCCTTTGCCTGAGCTATTACAACCTTGCGTCAGCCACGCTTATTCGCATGATGGCCAAATTTGGCTGCAAGCCGAATTTGGGGCATTGTTTGCAACGTTAGGCAACTCATAAGCTAACCCAAAAACCAACGCATGATGGAAACCGCCGAACCCAGCGACATTAGCAATACCCTAGAAAGCATCGGAGAGCTTGCCGAACAGGCCGCCGCCGAAGGCTTTTATAGCTTACAGGATGTCGGCTTGCTGATTGTCGAAGCCTTAAGTGCCCTACCAACCGCTAGCGTCACCACCGGGCTATTAACCGCTTTGGCACGCCTGTCGGAATGTTTTAGCGAATACAGCTTCGGGGCCGAATCGGCCATTCCCGACATCATCGGCATCATCAGCCACCCCAACCTACAGATCGCCCTGACCGAGGACGAACTGACCGCCTTAGCGGAGCAACTGACCACCGACCTGACTGCCGGCGCATGGCCTATAGATGAAGAAGAAGCAACGCCGGAAGCGGCTGAGGACGGTGCTACCTCTAGCTCTTTATCAAAAGAAACGATGGAGTTGGTCGAGTTACTGGAAATGGAAGCGGCACTGATCCAACGCCTGCTTTGCGCCATTGATCTGGATACCGCTGGCGCAACTGATCCGCTAGCCAGCCTTGCCGATAATTTGGAACGCTATGTGAACGCGTCGAAAATGGCCGGATTTGAAGGCTTGGCCTTAATTTGCGAACATATCGGCCGCAATGTCCAGCTTTGCCGTGACCAGCCCGAACGCTTTGCCGCCCCGCAATTACAAGCCTTACAAGACTGGATAGCCAATGTCGCCCGCTATTTGTCCGGTTTTAACGAAACCGGGGCGGGTATGCCCATGCTCGCGCAACTGGGCCATACCGATTGGCCGCAACCGATCACGATGGAAGCCGCCGCTATCCTGATGACCCTGCTCCAAACCACTGGTAGCGATGCCGACAACAGCGCACCGGCCATCGGCCGCATCGAACTCGCCACGCCGGAAGATGTCACCCTCGCCTTACCTGATGATGTCAACCACGAATTGCTCGCCATCTTATTGCAGGAACTGCCCGTCCAAACCCAAGCCTTTTCCACCGCCCTGCAAGCCTTAAAAACGGGCGGCAGCTTGGCGGACTTAGACACTGCCCAACGCATTGCCCATAACGTCAAAGGTGCGGCCAACACCGTCGGCATCAAAGGCGTCGCCCAACTCACCCATTACCTCGAAGACGTGCTGGTCGCCTGCGCCGAACAACACACCTTACCCGGAGCTGGCTTGCTCTACACCTTAATCGAAGCGGCCGATTGTCTTGAAGCAATGAGCGAATCCCTGCTTGGGCAAAGTCCGCCGCCCGATAATGCCACTGCCGTCTTGCAGGCTATTTTAGATTGGGCAAAGCGCATCGAGCTGAATGGCTTAGATGAAATCGCCGCCTCCGCCCCGCCGCCCCAACCTTTGGCAACGCCCGCCGAAGCTGCCGCCACCGAAGTTGTCCCCACAGATGCGGCAGACAAACAACAGGCGCCGATGGTCAGAATCGAGGCCGAGCAACTCGAACAGCTGTTCCGCCAAGCAGGCGAAAATATCATTATCAATAGTCAGGCCAACGAACGCCTGCGCCGTATGAAAAACCAATTGCAAGCGATGCAAGAGCAATTTGAGCTGTTGCGCCGTTTAGGCGACGAATTGGAACAGCTGACCGACTTAAAAGACTTGTCCGGGCGGTCATTAAGCCCCGACAAACCGCTGCACGATGCGTTAGAAATGGACCAATACAACGAGCTCCATACTGCCAGCCGCCGGATGGTAGAAGCGGCGTTCGATGCCCGCGAAATGAACTTGGATGCCAGCAAAGACTTGGCGGAAATGTACCGCTTACTGGAAGACCAGCAACGGTTGGTCACGGAAACCCAAGAAACCATTATGGCGGCACGGTTAGTGCCCATTTCGTCGATTTTCCACCGCCTACAAAGAAGCTTACGGCAAACTTGCCGCCTGACCGGCAAAGACTGCGAATTGGAGCTGACTGGCGAACAGATGATGGTGGACGGCAACACCCCTAACGCCATGATCGACCCTATCATGCACTTGTTACGCAACGCCGTCGACCACGGCATTGAAGATCCGCAGGAACGCCTAAGCCTTGGCAAATCCGCACAAGGTAACATCACCATAGACTTCGCCCGCGACGGCAACTATATCGTGGTGCGCGTCCGGGATGACGGGCGGGGCTTGGATTATGCCGCCATCCGCCAAGTCGCCGAACAGCGCGGGGTACTTAGCCCCGGCCAAACAGCCAGCGAAGCGGAGTTGCAACAAGTTATCCTGCGGCCTAATTTTTCGACCCGCACCGAAGCCACCCAAACCTCAGGCCGGGGCGTGGGCATGGATGTGGTGAACTATCAAATACAGGCACAAGGTGGCAGCTTGGCGCTACACTCGGTAGCGGGTGTGGGTTTGACCGTAGAAATGAAAATCCCGCTCCCGTTAAGCCGCTCCCATGCCTTACTGACCCACATCGGCCCTTACCGTATCGCCCTCGCCAACAAAGGTATCCGGCAAATCCTGTTTGCGGCCCCTGATGATTTCAGTGACAGCCCCGATGGCAAACAACTGCTGATAGAGGATAGCCTTTATCCGGTCATCACCCTCAATAAACTGTTACACTTGCCCGACCAGCGTCCGGTCGGACAATTTCACCAAACCGCCCTATTGGTGCAGGGTCTCCAGCAAAGCTGGGCGGTTATGGTCGACAGCATTGCCGATGGCTTGGATATTGTTATCAAAAACTTTGGCTTTTATATTAAGAAAATTCCTGGCTTTATCGGCGCGACCATTCTCGGCGACGGGGCGGTCGCACCCGTGGTGGATTTGCCCGAATTGCTGTTAATGGCAGACAGCAACGCTGACTATGCCGCCTTCCTGAATTTTGCCGATCCGCTGCCACTCACCGCCAACCTGCCTAAAGTCCTAGTCGTTGACGACTCGCTTAGCCAACGCCGCGCCTTGGAACAACTGCTGCAAGATGCCGGCTACCACGTCCAAACTGCGCGGGACGGCATTGAAGCTGCCGAACAATTGGATACCTTCACGCCCGATATTGTCTTGACCGACTTGGAAATGCCGCGCATGAATGGTATAGAGTTTGCGTCACATATCCGTATCCGAGACAAATTCAGCCGCTTGCCCGTGATTATGATCACCTCCAGAACCACACAGATGCACCGAAAAATGGCGGAAGCCGCAGGAATTTCCCTGTATTTGGTCAAACCCGTCCGCGAAGACGATTTATTAGCCCAAATGCAGCACCTGATCGACAGCCACGCAACGGCCTAAAACCGCCACCGCCCGGCTTAGCCATGGACGGCACGCATTGCCCCATTACACTATCATTGAGCCAGAATCATGCCCCAAGAAAAGATAAAACTGTTTAGCCGCCTGTCATTAAGAAAAAAATTCGGCCTTTTAGCGGTGCTTGCATCGCTTTTATTAGGGGTCGCTTTTTATTCCTATGTCAATAACCAACAGGATAAAATCAATTTCACCAAGCACGAGCAACAAGGCCTTTATCAGGCCAAAGAACTGCTCACACTATTACAGGCCCTACCCAGGCACCGTGGCTCCTCGACCGGTTTACTGAGCGGCAACAGCGCGATGGCGGCTGAAGAACAGGCCAGCCGAGAACGGGTTGACCAACAAATCGCTAAGTTCGATGCCTTAAGCAAAACCATCAAAGATGCCGAACTGCACAAAACATGGGATGCCGTTAAACAAGACTGGCCTGTTATCGCTAAAAAAGTGGCCGACAAGTCTGTTACCCCCCCCGAAAACTTCGATAGCCATACCCAACTTATCGCCAAGGTCTTGGAAGTGCTGGATTTGGTGGTCGACGACTCGCAATTGTCACTCGACCCCTATGCCGAATCCTATTTTTTAATGCGCGCCACCTTAGTTGACAGTCCTGTGCTGACCGAATACCTAGGCCAAGCCAGAGGCTGGGGTACAGGTTTATTGGCAAGGACCGCAAAAGCGGCGCAAGGCAAAGACCCCACCACTATCCCCACAGTGCTGACTTTGCAAGACCGTGGCCGCCTAAGCCTGATGACCAGCATCGCCAACGCCAAAGCTTATGAGGCGACCCGCGATTTTAACAAGGTCGTCAAATATAACGGTAAACTGGAAACGGACTTATTGGGGCAATTGAAAACCGCTACCGAAACCGTCAATAAAGCCATTGCCCTTTCCGATGCGGAAATTATTAACAAACCGACCCCTAGCTATTCTTCTACCGATTACTACAAACAGTACACCCAAGCCATTGACGGTATGTTTGCCGTCATTGACGCTGGCACCGCCGAACTGGATGCCATGTTTAACCGGCAGATAAAAGCCGCCAACCAACAATTATTGGTCGTTTCCATCGTTATCTTAGGCCTGATCTTAACCTGCGCCTCGGTTGCCGCCTTCATTATCCGTTCCATTACCCAACCTATCGGCCTCTTGGTCGAAGTTATGCAAAAGCTGGCGGCAGGCGACAACAGCATCCGCGCCAACCTACAATCTTTAGACGAAATCGGCATCTTAAGCCGCCAATTCGACAGCATGGTCGACCAACGCGAAACCATTCGGCAAGGCATTGAAGAAGAAAACGAAGTGCTCAACAACTCCATTGTCGAACTGCTGATGTCGGTGGCGAAACTGGCGCAAAAAGACTTGACCGTCAAAGCCGAAGTGGCGGAGAACGTCACCGGCCCCGTCGCCGACGCGTTAAACATGCTCGCCGAAGAAACCGGACGGGTGTTAATGCGCGTCACCAAAATTGCCGACGAAGTCGCCCAAGTCTCCCAGCAGGTACAAGGCCAATCGGCACTGGTCATTGATGTGGCCACCGATGAAAAACGCGAGATCGCACAGGCCTCCATTGAGTTGGTCGCCGCCTCGTCCGCCATGCTCGCCATTGCCAAATTGGCCACCGACTGCAACCAAGCCGCCGAAAAAGCCATTCAAAACACCGATAAGGCGCAAGAAACGGTATTGGACACCATTAACGGCATCACCTCTATCCGTGACACGATCCGCGAGACCGAAAAACGGATCAAACGGCTGGGCGAGCGTTCGCAAGAAATTGGCGGCGTGGTCAACTTGATTAACGACATTGCCGAACGCACCCACATCCTCGCGCTCAACGCCGCCATGCACGCCGCGTCAGCGGGCGAGGCAGGACGCGGCTTTGCCGTGGTCGCCAACGAAGTACAAAAATTGGCGGAAAACTCCCGCGAGGCGACCTCGAAAATTTCCTCGCTGGTTAACAATATCCAAGTGGAGACAGCCGATACCGTTACCACCATGAACAATGCCATCAGCCAAGTGGTGCGCGGTACCGAACTCGCCCAACAAGCGGGTGACGAAATGCGCGAAACCCGCGACACCACCGCCGAACTGGTGCAATTGGTACAGATCATCGCCAGCAGCTCTACCAACCAGTCAGAAATCTCGCAACGTCTGGTACAACGCGCTAAGCAAATTGAAAAAAGCACCGAACAGACTTACGGACAATTACAGGATCAAAGCCTACAAACCGAGCATCTGGTGAACTTATCCGATTTGCTGGTATCTTCAGTCAAGGTTTTCACCCTACCCAAAGACAGCGAGTAGCCTCCATCCGCCCAAGCCTGCGCCGGACTACCCGTCCGGCGCAGGCTATTAAACCAAGCGTTGTTAACTCTTTTTGACCCTAAAGATAGGTAGTTATTTTTTAAAGCGTTTTCGCCCAAGCCTTAGGTACGCGTCTACCAACGTCTATCATCAATGGACGAAGTGCCGCATATTTTGATATAGTTGCAAGGTTTATGTCTATTTGTACACGTTTGTGTCAATTTTGTCCCATCACTCTCTGGAGAAATTAAATGCCAATTAAAGTTGCTATCAATGGTTATGGTCGTATTGGCCGGAATATCGTCCGCGCCTTATACGAAGCGGGCCGCACTGATGAAATCCAAATTGTCGCCATCAATGATTTAGGCGATGCCAACACCAATGCACATTTAACCCAATATGACTCCGTGCATGGCAAATTCCCTTTTGATGTCAGCGTTGATGGCGAATTCATGGTGATCAACGGCGATAAAATCAAAGTTTTCTCCGAACGCGACCCCTCCAAATTGCCTTGGGGCGACTTGGATATTGACGTTGTCCACGAATGTACCGGCCTGTTCACCAGCAAAGCCAAAGCCTCTGCACACATCACCGCAGGCGCGAAAAAAGTCATCATCTCAGCACCCGGCGGTGACGATGTTGATGCCACCATCGTTTACGGCGTTAACCACGACACCCTGAAAGCGACCGACACCGTCATCTCCAACGCCTCTTGCACCACCAACTGCTTAGCGCCGCTGGTTAAACCGTTGCACGATGCCATCGGCGTTGTCCACGGCTTAATGACCACTATCCACTCGTACACCAACGACCAAGTGCTGACCGACGTTTATCACAGTGACTTGCGCCGCGCCCGTTCCGCCACCCA
This sequence comes from Methylovulum psychrotolerans, assembly GCF_002923755.1. Lineage (GTDB taxonomy): Bacteria > Pseudomonadota > Gammaproteobacteria > Methylococcales > Methylomonadaceae > Methylovulum > Methylovulum psychrotolerans. Next base: position 60,920 of record NZ_PGFZ01000007.1, on the reverse strand, counting down.
ATCCATGATCCCAACCAAAACTGGCGCAGCAGCGGCAGTCGGCTTGGTACTGCCTGAATTGGCCGGCAAATTGGACGGTTTCGCCATGCGTGTCCCAACCATCAACGTCTCTGTTGTTGATTTGACCTTCACTGCGGCAAGAAACACCAGCAAAGCCGAAATCGACGAAGTCCTGAAAGCCGCTGCCGCCGGTTCTTTGAAAGGCATTTTAGAAATCAACGAAAAACCGCTGGTTTCCACCGACTTTAACCACAACCCAGCGTCTTCCATCTACGAAGCGCCGCTGACTAAAGTCTTGGACGGCAACTTTGTCAAAGTCCTGTCATGGTATGACAATGAATGGGGCTTCTCAAACCGTATGCTCGATACTTCTATTGCCTTAATCAATGCAGGATAAAACCATGTTAAGAAGGACCAAAATTTTAGCCACACTCGGGCCTGCGACTGACAAGCCGGGTGTGCTTGAGGGTTTGTTTGAGGCAGGGCTTGATGTCGTGCGTCTAAACTTCTCTCATGGTTCTGCTGAAGACCATATCGCCAGAGCCGAAGCCGTTCGTGCGCTGAGCAGAAAAACCGGCCGGCGGGTCGGTATTCTGGCCGATTTGCAAGGCCCGAAAATCCGTATCGCCCGCTTCAAAGACACGAAAGTTAACCTGATTGAAGGCCAAGATTTCGCCCTTGACATTAATTTTGACCCGCTCGCGGGCGACAACACCCAAGTCGGCATCACTTACGAACCGCTGGCGTTAGAAGTGCGTCCGGGTAGCCGCTTGTTGCTCGATGACGGGCGGATTGTCTTAGATGTAGTTGATGTTGTCGATATGCGCGTCAACTGTACTGTTGCCGTCGGTGGCGACCTGTCCAACAACAAAGGCATCAATCTGTTAGGCGGCGGCTTATCGGCAGCAGCCTTAACGGATAAAGACAAAGAAGACATCATCACCGTTGCCAAAATCAAATGTGATTATGTCGCCGTGTCTTTCCCACGTTGCGCCGAAGACCTGAACGAAGCCCGCCGCTTATTAGAAGCCCAAGGTTGCTACGCAGGTATCGTCTCTAAAGTTGAACGCGCCGAAGCGATTGTCGAGCCGGTCATGGACGAAATTATCTTAGCGTCTGATGCAGTGATGGTCGCACGGGGTGATTTGGGCGTGGAAATTGGCGATGCTAACTTACCTGCCGTGCAGAAAAAACTGATCCAACGTACCCGCGAATTAAACCGCGTGGCGATTACCGCGACACAAATGATGGAATCGATGATTGATAACCCGATTCCGACCCGTGCCGAAGTATTCGACGTGGCCAATGCCGTGTACGACGGTACCGATGTCATCATGCTGTCGGCAGAAACCGCTTCGGGCAAACACCCGATCAAAGCCGTTGAAGCCATGCACCGGATTTGTGTCGAAGCGGAAAAACAGCCTATCGTCCGCGAATCTGATCATCGCATCAACATCCAATTTGACCGCGATGACGAAGCGATTGCCATGTCAGCCATGTATATGGCGAACCACACCAAAATTAAAGGCATTGTGGCCTTGACCGAATCTGGCTCCACACCGTTATGGATGTCCAGAATCAGTTCCGCCATCCCTATTTTTGCCTTTAGCGGCGTTGAAGAAACGTTGGGCAAAGCCACCTTGTTACGCGGTGTCTTCCCTATTTACTTCAAGCTGGAAGAAACCCAAGACCATGCCGAAGTTAACCGCAGCATCGTCAAAGAACTGAGAAAATGGAATATTGCCAAAGACGGCGATAAGTTCATTATCACCAAAGGTGATTTGACAGGCGTTAAAGGCGGCACAAACGCCCTGAAAGTGATCGTGGTCGGCCAAGGCCTCACGCCCTAAGCTTCCCCGCTCCGATTAGCCGCCCCCGCTACGCAAAGTAGCGGGGGTAGCCACCACTGATTGCAAAGTTAATCCCCCCCACACACAAAATGAAGCCCAGCTTATAGGCTACCTGCAAGAGCTAAGGCTTTCGCACTCCCCGCACGTTACCCTCCTACCCACCAAGTAAAAACGTTTAATCGTTACCCATACCGCACAGCCAATTCATATTCCAGTAACACGCATAGACGATAATCGTAGGGCTTTAGAGCAAAGCGTTAATCCCTAACTTTTCAGAGACCCGTCATGACCAAAAAACTTCTGCCTTTTTTATTGCCGTTATTAATGGCTGCCCCTGCTTCCCAAGCGGTTGATTTAATCGCCATCGGCTCCATTGATGGCAACTACCAAGACCTTTCGGCAAGAACCGCAGGCGCCTTAGAAAACGGCGTGGCGGGCAACTTGTTTGGCGGTATCGGCTCCGGTTTGGCTTATGCTGGCGGCAACACCTTTATTGCCCTGCCTGACCGTGGCCCGAATGCCATCGCTTATAACGCGGCGATTGACAACACCACATCTTACATCAACCGTTTCCAAACTCTGAATCTGGCTTTGGCGGTTAACCCTAGCTACGATTCTTTAACCGTCGGCTCCATGCCTTACCTGTTATCATCCGAATTAACGGCGACCACGTTGTTGTCCAGTGCCCAGCCACGCATTTATGCAGCAGGCGGCGCACCGGCCTTAAACACAGCCACCAGCTTTTACTACACAGGCCGTTCCGATAATTTTGGCACACGCGCCTCCACTAGCCCAAGCCATGCCCGCCTTGATCCAGAAGGCATCCGCGTGTCAAAAGACGGTGCCAGCGTCTTCATCACTGACGAATACGGCCCTTATGTCTATCAATTCCACCGCAACACTGGCCGCATCATGAAAGCATTCACTCTGCCTTCTTACTATGCGGCGACAAACTTAAACGCGGTCGGTGACACTGAAATTGCCAACAACACTGTCGGCAGAATAGCCAACAAAGGCATGGAAGCATTGGCCATTACGCCAGACGGCACCACGCTGATCGGCATGATGCAACAAAACCTGATTCAAGACACCAAAAAATATCTGCGTATCATCACTATTGACATTGCCACTGGCACTACCCACGAATACGCTTACAAACTGACTGACGGCTCTAGCGTCAGCGACATCTTGGCCATCAACAGCCACGAATTTTTGGTTGACGAACGTGACGGCAGCGGTTTAGGCAACGGTGATGCCGCCGTGGTTAAAAAACTGTTTAAAATCGATTTGGCAGGTGCTACGGAAATTACCGGTACTCCCGCCATCACTTCCAGCGCCCCTGTCGTCGCTAAAACCCTGTTCTTAGATGTCTTGGCAAAATTAAACGCCAATGGCGTACCTTCCACACAAGTGCCGGCTAAATTGGAAGGCGTCGCCTTCGGCCCAGACGTAGTTATTGGCGGTGTGACCAAACACACCTTATTCATCGCTAACGACAACGATTTCCTGCCGACGTTTAACGGCGTTGCCAACCCGAACAAATTCTTTGTCTTCGCGGTAGACCCTAGCGAATTGCCCAGCTACGTCCCACAAACCATCACCATCAACCCGATCGACAAAACCGACCGCGGTTAAGCAAAATCGTTAAAGCCCTATCCTTAGGCAAAAAAAAGGCCGCGTGATGCGGCCTTTTTTATGGCTGATTTTCTATGCTAACCGATTTAGGCACGCTTAGGGTTACGTCCATGCCAAGCCAACCCGGCCAAGCCTAACACAAACCACCACAGCCCCATTGGCTCAGGTACACTATTAGCGTCGGCAATCGTGCCACCGAACAAATAATTATGGAATTCGATATTACCGCTAAACGAACTGGCGATTAATTGCCCGTATAACGCCCCGTAACCGCCCGTCACCGCCGCCCAAGGGGCTAATATAGACCCCATCGGATTTTTACTGCCGGTTAATGTTACCGCTGTCGAATTATAAAAATTGTAAATGACATGGGAAGGATCGACACCGGTCAAAAACACTTGGCCATTTTGGAAAAATTCGCCCGTACCCGACACGTTAATCAATACCGTCGAATTGCTGGGTGCAGTGATATTAATGGTATTGCTGCCGGTTAACGTGCTGCCGTTCAAAGAGAACACATTCAGGCCGACATTCGTGCCGCTTAAATTGACCGTACCATAAGCGCTGCTGGTCGTACCGGTCGTCGCCAAACCGCTCCAAGCCGTCGACAAATTTTGGTATTGGCTTTGTGACGTGGAAAAATTGACCAAGCTTTGGACAAACGAACCGCCCGTCGCGGTAAAACTGGTCAAACTGGCGCCGCCTACCGAATAAACCGCCCCGTTCTGACCATTACCTACCCCACCATTCGTGGCAGTGACCGTACCGCCCGCCACCAATCTGGCAGCATTGGGCGATTGCGAACCGTTCCCGGCAATGCTCGATGCCACCGAATAATTGCTGATATTGACATTACCGCCCGCCGCCAAATTACCTTCAGTATCCGAATTGGCGCTAGTGAAATTATTAAACACAAACACATTGTAGTTGGCCGCTGCCCCGACCAATCCGGCTTGGGCAGGCGATACCGCCGCCACTAATAAAGTGGCGGCTAAAGTCATTGCTAGACGCATTGTTTATCCTCAAATAAATGGCTGGCGGGGTAGTTATAAACAACCCGTTAATAGCGAACTATTATACAGAGGATTTGTCAAAGAGTAATGTCCTAAAATGTGAATTTCATCGCATAAAAAACGCCTAAGTTCTGGTTATTGTGCCAATACACGGCTACATAAGGCCGGTAATGGCGGTGGTGGCGGCGACGGTTTGCCGCCTTTAGCAGGGTTTTTCGCCTCATCCGAAAACCACCAAGCCAAACTGGCATCGCAACCGTCACCGGCAGGCAAAGGCTCCTGTGCCGCACAATGGGCATTACCGGCAGGACATTTTAAACGCACATGAAAATGGTCGTCATGCTTCCACCACGGGCGGATTTTTCTCAACCAAGGGCTATTACCCACCCGCCGCAGGCAAAGTTCGCGCTTGACGCTGGCGTTGACAAAAATCCTGTCCACTTCCGGCATAGTAGCCGCCAACTCCAGCACTTTGGCATTAGCGCCCGTCCACTGCCTAAGGTCAATGCTATCGCCATCCGCCGCCAGAACCGACGGCGCACTCCACGATTCCCGCTCGCTGAGCGTCAAACTGCGCTGCATCGCCTGTTGCGACAGCATAAACCAAATGTCCACGTCCAGACCCGTTTGGTGGCTACGGTGGCCGCTTAACGTAGGGCCGCCGCGCACCTGCCCCAAATCACCGACCAACAACGCCCCCAAACCTTGCGCCGCCGTGGCTTGGCCGAGTTTTTCGATAAATTGCGTCAATTCAGGATGGCCATAAAAACGGTTTCTTGACAGACGCATCACCTGATACCCTAACCCCTCCTTCGGCAAGATGGCCGCCCCGCTCAGGCAACCGCTGGTATAAGTGCCGATGCTTTGCGGCGTATCGGCAATTATGGCGGGTTGTGTGACTTGCGACCAGGAATTAGCCTGCACCTGCACCGACAATAACAGGGCAGCAACGCCCCAAAGCTTCATTTTTAACACGGCTACACCCGATATAATCACGGTAAAAGAAAAATTATTTTACACTACCCAACAACCGTTCGCCCACAGGAACCCAGATGACCATACCGCCACCCCAATTCACCCTGTTTTACGATGGCCTCTGCCCTATATGCCAAGCCGAAGTGGCTTGGCTACGGCGTTGCAACCGCCAAGGCCGCTTAATCTTACAAGACATCAACGCGCCAGACTTCCAAGCCGAAGCCTACGGTAAAACCTACGCGGACATGCTGGCAGAAATCCATGGCCTACAGGCAGACGGCACCCTGCTCATCGGTATGCCAGTGTTCCGCGCCGCTTACCAAGCCGTCGGTTTGGGCTGGCTGCTGGCACCGACTGGCTGGCCGCTGCTCAGCCCCGCCTTTGCCCTGCTCTATCGGCTGTTTGCCCGGTACAGATTGGGTATAGGCAGTCGGTTAGGCGGCGGCAGATGCACAGACGGCCAATGCAGGATCGGTAAGCCCGACTAGCCTCACACCAACAGTTGCACCTGTAAGCGCTTTATCTCATCCCTGATTTTAGCGGCCTGCTCAAACTCCAGATTTTTCGCGTGCTGATACATAGACTCCTCCAATTGCTTAAGCGTTTTCGCTAACTGCTTAGGGGTCATGACCGTGTAATCGGCACCGGCCTCAGCCACCTTAGCGACGGCCTTACCCGAACCGCCGGAACCGGGGATGGCGACTTGCAAAATATCGGTAATGGATTTAAAAATGGTTTTCGGTTCAATCTGGTGCTGGGTATTAAACAGATGCTGTTTTTCGCGGCGGCGGTCGGTTTCATCAATGGCCCTAGCCATAGACGCGGTAATCTTATCACCGTACAAAATGGCCTTGCCGCTGACATTACGCGCGGCGCGGCCTATAGTCTGCACCAAAGACACCACCGAGCGCAAAAAACCTTCCTTATCGGCATCCAGTATCGCCACCAAGGACACCTCAGGAATGTCCAAGCCCTCGCGCAAGAGGTTAATGCCGACCAGCACGTCAAACTGACCTAAGCGCAAATCACGGATAATCTCGACCCGCTCGACCGTATCAATATCCGAATGCAGATAGCGTACCTTAACGCCATGCTCGGTCAAGTATTCGGTCAAATCCTCCGCCATGCGCTTGGTCAGCGTCGTTACCAAGACCCTTTCCTTCAACACCACCCGCTTATGAATCTCCGAGAGCAAATCATCGACTTGGGTCACTGCCGGACGCACCTCCACCACAGGGTCCAATAACCCTGTCGGCCTGACCACCTGTTCGACAAATACCCCGGAATGGGCTTTTTCATAAGCCCCCGGTGTGGCCGAGACATAAATGCGTTGCGGGGTTTTTTGCTCAAACTCGGCAAAAGTCAACGGCCTGTTATCCAAAGCCGACGGCAAACGGAAACCGTATTGCACCAAGGTTTCTTTACGCGAACGGTCGCCCTTATACATCGCGCCGATTTGCGGCACAGTCACATGGCTTTCGTCAATCACCACAATGGCATCGTCGGGCAGATAATCGAACATGGTCGGCGGCGGCTCGCCTGCGGCACTGCCGGACAAATAGCGCGAATAATTTTCTATCCCCGAACAATAGCCGACTTCCAAAATCATCTCAATATCAAACAAGGTGCGCTGCTCCAGCCGTTGCGCCTCGACCAGCTTATTGGCGGCTTCCAATTGCAGCACCCGCTCTTTCAACTCCAGCTTAATCGCATCCACCGCCGCCAGCAATTGCTCGCGCGGGGTCACATAATGGGTTTTCGGATAGACGGTATAACGGGCGATACGGCTGATAATCTCCCCCGTTAACGGGTCAAACAACGATAAGCGTTCCACCTCATTATCGAACAACTCGACCCGCAACGCCTCGCTGTCGGACTCCGCCGGAAAAATGTCGATCACCTCACCGCGCACCCGATAGGTCGCCCGCCGTAATTCGACATCGTTGCGGGTATACTGCATTTCCGCCAAACGGCGCAATAAAGTGCGCTGCTCCAACAAATCGCCTTTGACCAAATGCAGCACCATCTGGAAATACGACTCCGGTTCCCCCAAGCCATAAATTGCCGACACCGTCGCCACCACAATGGTATCTTTACGCTCCAACAAAGCTTTGGTGGCCGACAAACGCATCTGCTCAATGTGTTCGTTCAACGACGCGTCTTTGTCGATAAAGGTATCGGATGCGGGGACATAGGCTTCCGGCTGGTAATAGTCGTAATAGGAAACGAAATACTCGACACTGTTCTCCGGGAAAAACTCCTTCATCTCCCCGTAGAGCTGCGCCGCCAAGGTCTTATTAGGCGCCATAATCAGCGCCGGACGCTGCACCTGATCAATGACATTGGCAATCGTGAAGGTTTTGCCCGAACCCGTGACCCCTAACAGGGTCTGGTGGACTTCGCCATCTTGCAAACCCTCAACCAACTGCCGGATGGCAGTCGGCTGGTCGCCCGCAGGCTGGAAACGGCTATGGATTTTAAACGGTTTTTGCACGGGATTCCGTTAGGCTGAAAACAACAAAAAACACATCACCACCCGCTATCATCGTCATCATAAGGCTTTGATTTTAGCTGTGCGGGGATTTTCGGCATGTTCGCCGAGCGCAATAACAGCAAGGCACTGCCTAAGACAAACAGCACGGCGACGATAAAAATAATAATCCACATAAAAACAGCCTCATTGGTGGCTAAAACCGGCCCGCACCGCTAGCGGGCGCTAGGTATGCCTTTACTTCACCAAAGCCCCGGCAAAATTCATTTGCCGCCACGCTTCGTATAACACAATCGCCACGGTATTGGACAAATTCAGGCTCCGGCTTTCCGCCTGCATCGGCAGATACAAGCACTGCGGTTCGCCGCAAGCCGCCAACACCTCAGGCGGCAAGCCACGGGTTTCAGGGCCGAACAACAGCGCGTCACCCGCCTGAAAAGCCGCATCACAAACCCGCTGGCGGCCTTTGGTGGTCAGCGCAAATAGCCGCGCCGGCTTAACCGCCGCCAGAAAATCCGCCAACGAGTCATGGGTTTGCACCGTTACCCATTCGTGGTAATCCAGCCCTGCCCTGCGCAACTTCTTATCGTCCATCGCAAACCCCAAGGGTTTAAGCAAATGCAACGATGCCCCCGCATTGGCACATAAGCGGATAATATTGCCGGTATTGGCGGGGATTTCCGGCTCGTATAAAACAATATGGAACATGCTTAAGGGTGGCTGATCGGCACAGGGGTCAGTTTCCATATTTCCTGATTATATTCATTAATCGTCCGGTCAGTAGAAAACTTACCGCTACCCGCGCAGTTTAAGATACTCATTCTTGTCCAGCGGTCTTGGTCTTTATAAGCCTTTTCCACTTGTTTTTGGGCATCGATAAAACTGCGGAAATCTGCCACCGTCATCCACGGATCTTGCGGACTTTTCAGCGAGGCGATCACCGCATCAAAAATACCCGGTTCAAATTGGCTAAAATGCCCGCATTCCAGCAGCATCAACACCCGTTTTAAATCGACATCGTTTTCGATCATCGACACCGGGTCGTAATGGTGGCGCAGTTCTTCCACCTGGCTTTCGGTCAAGCCAAACAAAAAGAAATTATCGTCGCCCACCTCTTCCCTAATCTCAATATTCGCACCGTCTAAAGTGCCGATAGTCAAGGCTCCGTTCATCATAAACTTCATATTACCCGTACCGGACGCTTCCTTACCCGCCGTGGAAATCTGTTCCGACAAATCCGTGCCCGGACAAATCTTTTCCATTGCCGAGACACGGTAATTCGGCAAAAACACCAGCTTGAGCTTATCGCCCACTTCGGGGTCATGGTTAATGACATTAGCGACATTATTAATCAATTTAATGATTTTTTTCGCCATGAAATACCCCGGCGCGGCCTTACCGCCAATCAACACACAACGGTTCGTCCAATTGGCGATGTCACCGCGTTTGATACGGTCATACAGATGGATAACATGCAGGACATTCAGTAACTGACGTTTATATTCATGGATACGCTTAACCTGGACATCAAACAAGGCATTGACCTTTAAGTCCACATCCAATTCCTGCTTTTTAAAATCAATCAACCGCTGTTTAGCTTCCTGTTGGACGGTATGCCAACGTTTGCGGAATTTTTTATCCTCGGCAAACGGTTTGAGTTTTTGCAACTCTGACAAATCCGTTATCCAGCCATCACCGATGGTTTCGGTCAATAGCTCAGCCAATTCAGGGTTACAGGCCGCCAACCAGCGGCGGGGCGTGACCCCATTGGTTTTGTTATTGAATTTTTGCGGCCATAGCTCATAAAAATCCCGGAACAAGCCTTGTTGCAACAGCTTAGAATGCAGTTCCGCCACACCATTGACCGAATAACTGCCGACTATCGCCAAATACGCCATGCGGACATATTGCTGCGGGCCTTCCTCAATTAAGGACATACGTTTTAAGCGCTCATTGTCACCCGGCCAATGTGTGGACACTTCGGCCAAGAAATGGGCGTTAATTTCAAAAATAATTTCCATCAACCTAGGCAGCAACTGCTTGAACAGGCCGACCGACCAACGCTCCAATGCTTCCGGCAACAGAGTATGGTTAGTATACGCCATCGTGTTTCGGGTAATTTTCCAAGCCGCATCCCAGCTTAAGCCATGAATGTCCATTAACAGGCGCATCAGTTCCGCCACCGCGATACTGGGGTGGGTATCATTGAGCTGAAAGCAGTTTTTTTCGGCAAAATGGGCAAAATGCCGACCATGATCGCGCACCCAACCGGCAATCACATCTTGCAAACTGGCTGAAGCCAGCAAATATTGTTGGCGCAGGCGTAATGCCTTACCGTTTTCATTGGCATCGTTAGGATACAAGACCATCGTGATATTTTCGGCGGTGTTTTTTGCCGCTACCGACTCGGCATAATCACCCGCATTAAACTCCTGCAAATCAAACTCTTCGGTAGCGGCCGCTTTCCATAAGCGCAAGGTATTGACCGTGCCGTTTTGATAGCCGGGTACTGGGGTGTCATAAGGGATCGCCAAAATGTCATGGGTATCCAACCAACACACCCGCACATTACCGTTTTCGTCAATATGCCGCTCGGTATGGCCGCCAAACTTGATACGGTAAGCGTATTCGGAACGCTCTATTTCCCAGATATTCCCATAGCGCAGCCAATGGTCAGGCTTTTCCACCTGTTCGCCATTGGCAATAGTTTGCGTAAACATCCCGTACTCGTAACGCAAGCCGTACCCGGTCACAGGTAATTGCAAAGTCGCGCAACTGTCGATAAAACAAGCCGCCAAGCGTCCCAAGCCGCCGTTACCCAAACCTGCGTCGGGTTCGCTTTCCAACAACTCTTCCAACTCTAACCCTACGTCATGCATGGCTTTGTGCACCGCATCGCTGATGCCGAGGTTGAGCATGGCGTTGCTCAGCGTCCGCCCCATCAGAAACTCCATTGACAGATAATAAGCACGGCGGCAATCCTGGTCACGATAGGCATTGTAAGTGTTTTTCCACCGCTCTATCAGACGGTCACTGACGGTCAGCGATAAAGCCTCGTAAGCATAATGTGGCGAGCGGCAGTTTTGGTCGCGGCCTAGACGATGGCTATAATTACGCTTAAAATCGGTAACAAGGTCATCAACATCCAAACCCAAACTAGGCACTAAGGTAATACTGGGCTTGGGTTGGCTTTTCTTGAATATTTTATTAGGCATAGTTAACTCACGGACAGTTGGCATGAAAAAGTTCACGGAACATTTTACCAAGTTACACAAAAATATTCTGTCTAATAATTTCTTGAATGTCGCCCAGCTTCAAGCGGATAATGGCGGCGACACCCGCCAAGCTTTGCAAAGCTTCTACCCTCCTCTTTAACACCTTACTTAACAAGGATAATCTTATGGCAATCACAGGCACTAATGCAGGCGAACAACTGAACGGCACGGCAGGTAACGACCAAATTTTGGGTTTAGGCGGAGATGATGTACTGGTAGGGCTTGACGGTAACGACACCCTCTACGGTGGTGACGGCAATGATACCCTCTACGGCGGTAACGGCAACGATATTTTAGACGGCGGCAACGGCAGCGATTATTACATCGGCGGGGCGGGACAAGACACCTTCGTCATTGATACCGAAAGCACCTCTATCGGTAACAGTATCTCCGATTTCGAGCTGGGTGCAGACCGCATCGACCTGAGACAGTTGGGCATTGCCGATTTTGCCACCCTACAAAGCCTCTTATTCGAAGATAGCAATAATAACGCTGTCTTAGGCTTTTCGCGTAATGACATTTGGACAACTACCCTCATGGTCGGCATCCGCAAAGACGACCTGTTCGCCGCGAACTTTATCTTTGCCACTAACATCAGCAACGACACCCTGAACGGCGGCAACATGAAAGACGACCTGTTCGGTGGCCTCGGTAACGATATCCTCTCAGGAGGCCTCGGCAATGACCGCTTATTCGGCGAAGGCGGCGATGATATTCTCTATGGCAACACTGCCAGCACCGTTTACGGCACGGCGAACGGCGACACCGACTTATTATACGGCGGCGCGGGTAACGACAAAATTTTCGGCGGCACTGGCAACGACCAATTATTTGGCGGCGACGGTAACGACAAATTGGATGGCGGTTCAGGCAACGATTTTATGACTGGGGGTGCAGGCCCCGACACTTTTGTCTTAAACTTCGGCGGCGGTTCGCAAAATGACACCATCACCGATTTTGATGTCACCCAAGATAAAATTGACGTAACCGCCCTGGGCATCAGCGACTTTGACACCATTAAAGCCCTCAGCTTTCTCTCCACCACTCTTGATTCCGCGCTTATTTATTATGCCAATGGTTTTGAAAATGACGTTTTTTTCCTCCATGTCCTACCAGGTAGCCTGACGGCGGGCAATGCCATCTTAGCGACCGCCAACACCAACAACACGTTGACGGGCGATACCAATCCAGACATCAACAACAAGAACGACGACTTATTTGGTGGCTTAGGTAACGATAGCCTATCCGGCGGCACAGGTAACGACCGCTTGTTCGGCGAACAGGGCGACGATGTAGTATATGGCTACCTAAGCAGCAGCCCTAGCGGCAACAACAATGACGGAAGAGACGTACTTTTTGGTGGTGCTGGCAACGACAAATTATTCGGTGGCGGCGATAATGACACCCTCAACGGCGGGGCGGGTGACGATATTTTAACGGGCGGCACAGGCAGAGATAGCTTAGATGGCAGCACAGGCACCGATACCGCCAGCTACCTTGATTCGGCCTTCCCCGTAACTGTCCGGCTCTGGGATAACACCGCCACAGGCGGCGATGCCTTAGGGGATTCTTTAAGCAATATCGAAAACCTCACGGGTAGCCAAGCAGGTAACGATACCTTAGCAGGGAATGCAGGCAACAACATCCTGAACGGGGCAGGCGGTGCCGACTATATGAACGGGCGCGAAGGCAACGACACCTATTTTATTGATAATGCGGGCGATGTCATCAGCGATTACTCCGGCCTAGATACCGTTAACAGCAGTATCCCTTATACCTTGGGCAGCCAACTGGAAAACTTGAACCTCTTAGGCGCAGGGGGATTAAACGGCACGGGCAACGCCCTCAACAACACCCTCTCCGGTACGTCCGGCAACAACATCCTGAATGGCCTGGACGGCACCGACACGGTATCCTACGCCAACGCCAGCGCAGGTGTCAGCATCAACTTAGGTATCAGCGGCGCACAAAATACCCTAGGGGCTGGAACAGACACGGTATTGAATTTTGAAAGCCTGATTGGCAGCGGCTTTAACGACACCTTGATCGGCACCGCCAATGCCAACACCCTAACAGGCGGGGCGGGTACGGACAAACTGACCGGCGGGGCGGGGGCCGATACATTTATTTTTAACAGCACCATAGGCTTTGATGTGGTCAATGACTTTGCTGCCGGTGCCGATAAATTGCTGTTTAGCCAAGCGGGCATCCACATCGGTAACGGCAATGCCTTAGTGGACGGCGGTGCAGTGAGGGCTTCCGGCACAGGCGGTTTTGCCAATAGCGCGGAATTGGTGATTATGCAGCAAAACATCAGCGGCGGCATCACCACCAGTTCTGCCGCCGCCGCCATCGGCTCGGCAACCGCCGCGTATACGGTCGGCAAAACCGCCTTGTTCGTGGTCGATAACGGCACGGCCAGCGGCATTTTCTTATTTACCGCCGCCAATGCCGACGCGCAAGTGACCGCCAGCGAATTGACGACCATCGCCATTCTCGGCACTAACGCCAACACCAGCTTGGCGGATTACGGCTTTATCGCCTAAACGGTATCAACCCGCCCAAGGCCAGGGACACCCTGGCCTTGGGCGGGTTACAAAAGGCTTAAACGGCTTTTTCTTGCCCAACCGCCGCCATCAACACCCCAACGGCCTTAACCACCGCAAAACCCGCCACTGCGTAAGCCACCGCCGCACCAACATAAGCGGGAAAATACTGGCTGACCGAAAGGCTATAATCCACCATCGGCATATCGGCATAACGGCCTGAGAACAGAAAGAAACTGCCGTTGGAAATGACAAACGCCACCGAAGCCGAAGCCGCCGCCAACGCCATCAACAACAACCAGCCCTGTTGGCCCGCCGCCATAAACAAGCGGCAATACCGCCCGGCCAACCACATAACCGCATAAGTCGGGATCAGAAACCCATAAGCAGGCGACATACACCAATCGCTGACGTTAAATTGGTTAATCGCCAGATAATCCAACAATCCTGCCGCCAGTAACAGACCCGCCAGCCAAGCCCGTTGGCTCACATACAGGCCTGCCAGAAAAAACACCGCCAGCGACGCGTCCGGCAAAGACCACGCCGAACCGAAATGATGCACGCGGGTCGCCGCCATCAAGGCCAACAATGGCAAAATAGCCGTATTATTCATAGTCAACTTCATAAGATTCTCCAAATTACATAAAAAACTGTCATCACCCCGTATTTAAGCCCTACTCAAGGCTTCAGCGGGGCGTTACCAAACGGCCAAACAACACCCATACCGTGTAGCTTAATCGTTATAATGGATTGAGACAAAAAAGTTTCGGTCAGGGGTATTATAACCATTCACTGTCTGATAATTTTCATCCAGCAAATTGTTCAATTTACCGCTGAGCAGCCAGTTTTTATTGATATGCCAAGCGGCACGCAAATCTACGGTAACGAAACCATGCAGACTGACGCGCTGATAAGGATAAGTATTGTAGTCAATATCCGGGCGGTCGCCTTGCGCCAACACCGCCGCCCCAACATCAAACACCCCGATAGAGCGCGACAAATCAAATGACAAGGACTTATCGGCACGGCGCTGCAAACGCAGGCCCGTCGCCACATCCACCGGATTCAACAAATTCAGATTGAGTTTATGATGCCAGCCCAAGAAATCCGTCACCAATTGCGCTTCAATGCCTTCAATACGCGCCTTATTGATGTTGACAGGCGGCCAGCCGGAAATAAGCTGGTCGACATCGGTATGATACGCGCGTAACTCCCATTGCACTTGTTTATGCACCCCGGACACCCCCACTTCAACCGATTGCGACTCTTCCGGCTTTAAGTGCGGATTACCGCCGCCAAACCCGGTATTCGGCCAATACAGCTCATTAAAGGTCGGAGCCTTAAAAGCATTACCGAAACTCGCGAAAGGGTTAATGCCCAGCACTGAGTTATAACGCCAGCCGACACTGCCCGTCACATAATCGCCAAAAGCCTCATTCTTATCGCCCCGCACCGAAGCATTGAGAAAATGCCGCTCCAACACCCGGCTATGCAGTTCCGAAAACAGCCCGGCATCATAACGCGACTTTTGGCTATAAGTATTAAAACCCGGACTATAAGTATCCAAATCACCGCTCGCCACTTCATCCAAACGGTAATCCGCACCGACCGTCAACTGATGGGCATCGCTTAAGCGCACCTGATTCAGCCAACTGGCGTTCCAGCGGGTCGTGTTATAACGGCTCTCGAAACTGCCGTCCGGGAAAAAAGTGTCCAAATCATCGGTACTGCGGCCCAAGCGTAATAAGGTATGCCAATCTTTTCGTACATCCATCTGCCCGGTCAGGCCAAACACTTGATTGATAAACGCCGAATTATTGCCGCCAAAACTGGAATCATATTGGTTAGTGCCTTGTGACCGGAGAAAAAACCCCTCAATTTCGGCAGCATTGGCAAACCGATGGCCAAACCGGGCATTGACCCCCGTATTTTCATAACCGTCACGGTCAGGGTCGCTGTGTTGTTTAGCATTAAAGCCTGCCGAATCAATATGCGACACCCCCAAATTATACCAATTGCGGCCCAGATTACCGCTGACCGTCCCGGCAGTATGGGCCGTGTCATAAGAGCCACCGCCCGCTTGCAAACTGACATGCGGCTTATCATCACCATGACTGCCTTTGCGGGTAAAAATCTGGATCACCCCGCCGATAGCTTCCGAACCGTATAAGCTCGATTGCGGCCCCCTAACGATTTCCACGCGCTCGATTTGGTCAATAGGGATCAACTCATAAGGCATTGTCCCGGTAGTGACCGAGCCGACCTTAATGCCGTCAATCAGCACCAAGACATGCCCAGGGTTAGTCCCGCGCAAAAACAAATCGGTAGTTTGCCCATAGCCGCCGCTCTGGGCAATATCAACACCTAGCGTGCCTTTAAACAAATCGGGTAAGGTTTTGACTTGCAAGCGCTCAATATCTTGCCGCGTGTAGACGGTAGCCCCTGCCGCCAGTTCGTTTTGCAAGGTTTCAGCACGGGTCGCGGTCACAACAACGCCTGGCAAATCGACGGGTTGCCCGGCATAAACGCTAGAAAAAGGGATAATAAGACTTAAAAAAGGAGTGGCTATAATTTTTTGCATGATGTCCTCTGCGCCGCCCGCGCATCGTGAAAAGAGAATCACAGCGCGGACAGACACAAAAGCAGGCCTACGCACAAGGAAATGCGCCATAGCCTTATTTCGCAGAACAGCCCGCCGCTGTGCCGAATACGCTTTTAGGCCGGTCTCCGGGCTTAACAGTGGCAGGAGCCTGACTTGTCACCTTCCCATGCACAAAGCACAGTGGCATTTCGACAAGCCTTTACTGAATTACCGTTGCGGGGGCAGCGTCGGCTTAAAGCACCGACTTCCCGTTTAACCGACAGACATTTATCCGCCGGAACCTAAAAGCAAGCGAACATTATAGGTTTTTGTCGCCGAATAGCAACTTAAAGTTGCCGTCTGGCAACGGCTGGAAGACAAGGAAAACTTGCTTTCCCGCTTGCCTTCTGAATTAATAAGCTCTTTTTCAACCCATCCATAACCCGATGTCTGCCACCCTACCCATTCTCTACAGCTTCCGCCGTTGCCCTTATGCCATGCGGGCAAGACTCGCCCTAGCCTATAGCGGCATCCGCACCGAACTCCGGGAAGTGGCGTTAAAAAACAAGCCGCCAGAACTGCTCGCCCTCTCACCTAAGGCTACCGTCCCCGTCTTGCACTTACCCGACGGCATAGTGCTAGAAGAAAGTTTGGACATTATGCACTGGGCATTAGGCCAACAAGACCCCGCAAACTGGCTCAAGCCCGCCGACCCTGCGCTCATCGCCCAAAACGACGGCGAATTTAAATATTTTTTAGACCGCTACAAATACGCCGACCGCTATCCCGATTACCCTTTAGCGTATTATCGGCAACAAGGCAGCAAATTTTTGGCGATACTGAATGGGCGCTTGCAACAGCACGCCCAGCTAAGCAGTGCGGATTTTTCCCTAACCGATGCCGCTATCTTACCGTTCGTCCGCCAATTCGCCGCCGTCGACCCGCACTGGTTCCAACACAGCGGCTATACTGCCCTCCAGCAGTGGCTAGACAATTTCTTGGCCTCCGAACACTTCCACACCATCATGCGCAAATATCCCGATTGGACAGCGGCGAGCGAACCCCAACTATTCCCCTGACCGCCTCACTTCATCGGCAAGGCCAAGCCCGCGCTGCAAAAAAACACCTTATCACAAGCCGCGCCCATCATCTGCGCGGCCTTGCCCGACAAATCGACAAACTGCCGCGCCAAAGCATTATCCGGGATAACGCCTAAACCCACTTCATTATGCACCAGCACCAAATCGCCAGGCCATGCCAATAACGCCGCCAAACGCGCCAAAATCTCCGCCTCGCCATAGTGGTGATACAGCATATTGTTCAGCCACATGGTCACACACTCCACCAACACGGGCGCGGTACAACCTTGTACCGCCGCCAATAAGTCCAGAGGCTCCTCCAAGGTACTAAACGCCGCTTGCCGCCGCGCCTGATGCTCGGCAATCCGCGCCCGCATCCCCACATCCAGCAATTCGGTCGTCGCCAAATAATACGGCTGCACCTGCCCCGCCTGCGCCAAAATATACGCCTCCGCCAAGCGCGACTTACCGCTTTTAACACCGCCGATAAAAAGAGTCTTCATAGCACTTATTGGTTAAGATAATCGATATAAGTATAGTCAGGCGTGTAATGCAGCTTATGCACGGAACTTAACCCGATACGGAACTGAAAAGCATTCGCCAACGGCAAATCCAACACCTGCGCCAACAACGCCCGGATTGTCCCCGCATGTGTCACCACCACGACTTGCTTGGCCTCATGACAGACCAAATCCTGCCAGAACGCCCCCGCCCGCCGCCATAAATCGGTAAAACTTTCGCCATCCGGCGGAGTACTCTCGACAAAATGTTCCGTCCAATACCGTAACGCTGCTTCGTCAATCGCGGTAAAAGGCGTATTTTCCCAAGCCCCGAAATTAATCTCCAACAAACGGTCATCAAAACGCACCTGCCCCGACAACGCCTCCGCCAACAGCCGACACCGCTGCAAAGGGCTAGAAAACACCAAACAATCGCTGGCCAACGGCGGCAACTTGGCGCGGATTTTCTGCAACTCCTCAGTAAAACCCGCCGTCAAACCAATATCCGTACGCCCGTAACATAAACCAGGTGCCGCCGCCGTCTGGGTATGGCGGATTAAATAAATGTCCATAACCCGCTCACCGCCAAATAAAACACCACCTCCGCGACTTGCTGCGCCGCCCCCAAGCAATCCCCGGTATAACCGCCGATCTGACGGTAAAAATACCCGCCCAACAGCGCGTTAACCGCCAACATCGGCAACACCGCCCACCAACACCACAGCGGCAGACCCAGCAACGGCAACAGCGCACACAACGCCGCAAAGCCCAACGCCCGACTGTTCGGCTTAAACACCCCTGCCGCACCCTTGCTAGCGCCGATCCGCGCATATTCATAACGGCGCATCAACAACAACGGCGGCAAACGGCTAGCACTATGCCCCGCCCACAACAACCACGGCACAACAGCCATCGGCAGTGCCGCCAACACGCTGATTTTTAACAGCAGCAACAAACCAATGCCGATAGCCCCATAAGCGCCCACCCGCGAATCCTTCATAATCTCCAAAATCCGCTCCTGCCCCCAACCGCCGCCAAAACCGTCGCAAACATCGGCAAAACCGTCCTCATGGAACGCCCCTGTTAAAAAAATTCCCGCCACCACCGCCAAAATAGCCGCCGTCCATGGCGACCATAACAACGCCGCTCCAGCAAACACCAACCCGCACCCAAGCCCCACCATCCACCCCACCAACGGCAGATAAACACTGGCCTGGGGCAGTTGTTGGTAATCTAGATTTTGCGGGGTGGGTAAGCGGGTATAAAAGCTTAAAGCCAGTTGGAAGTGTTTTAGTTTAAACATGAAAGAAAAAAATAGATGAATTTCTGCTCACTTAAGAATAACTACAAGGCAGCAAAACTTAAGGGCAAGAATGTCCGATTTCAAAAAATCAATAAAAATGTCTTTCATAGCGTTATTAGGGTTTTCCGCTTTAAACGCACTGATTTTAACCCCTATCGATCAACTGAATAAACTCAGATTTATCGGGACATTTTACCCTAAACCCTCAACCTTGGATAACAGGCCAATAGTCTAGACCATTTTTAGGTAGCCACCACTTCGGACAGACTTTAATCCACCAGCACCCCAAAGTGACGCAAGCTGAGACAGGCAGCCGGGCCACTTACTCAGATTCAAGGCCGTAATACAAACAGTAAACTGTCTGTGCGGCACTTCCGGGCTTATTTGGCAGTGGTTGTGGCATCACAGGCGTTTGCGGACAGCGGCCTAGCCAAGTAAGATAGGCCATACCTCTCTTACTTGGCGGCTAAGGATATACGCAGCGTACCCTTCGCTGATAATGTAGAAAAACCACTTCCGGCGTTAAATAGACACGCAGGGTATTTCAGTAATGTCAAAGGCTTAGCAATGCAAACAATCGACCAACTCCGCTCCGGTGCGCTTGCCGGTATTCGCCATCTGAAACTGTCCTGTGGCCTAAGCCGTTTCCCCCGCGAGATTATGAGCCTAGCGGATACGCTGGAGATTCTTGACCTATCCGGCAACGCGCTCTCTGAACTCCCCGATGATTTTGCACGGCTGAGTAAGCTGCGTATCGTGTTCTGCTCCGATAACCAATTCACAGTATTGCCGGAAGTGCTGGGCAGTTGCCCTGAACTGAGCATGATCGGCTTTAAGGCCAACCACATCCGCACAGTGCCCGCCAAGGCGCTCCCTGCTGCGTTACGGTGGTTGATTCTGACGGATAACGCGATCGGAGAGTTGCCTGAGGCAATAGGGAACTGCACCCAACTGCAAAAGCTAATGTTGGCCGGCAATCATCTCCAAACCTTACCCGACTCCCTGGCCAACTGCAAACGGCTTGAATTACTCCGTATCGCCGCCAATCGGCTTAATAGTTTACCGGCTTGGTTATTGTCTTTGCCGCGCTTATCGTGGCTGGCCTATTCCGGCAATCCCTTCGGGGCTGAATGGGAAAACAGGATACTGACGGCTTCGGTTGCCGATATTCCCTGGGATAGCCTAGATTGTGAGCATCTGTTAGGCGAGGGCGCGTCTGGGTTTATTCATCGCGTTAACTATCATAAGCCTGACGGCAGCTCTTGTCATGTTGCGGCCAAGCTGTTCAAAGGTGCGGTGACCAGTGACGGCTTGCCACATTCTGAAATGGCGGTAGCCGTCGCGGCCGGACAACATCCCAATCTCATTACAGTGTTGGGCAGGGTGAGCGGCCATCCGTCGGGTATCAGCGGCTTAGTGCTGGAACTGATTAGCCCGGCATTCAGCACGCTGGCAGAGCCTCCTAGCTTTGTGTCTTGCACGCGCGACATTTACCCCTCAGATACCCGTTTCGATTTGCCGATGGTCTTACAGATAGCAGAAGGCATTGCTTCGGCCGCCCAGCATTTGCACCAGCAAGGCATCCTGCATGGCGACCTCTATGGCCATAATATTCTGCATTGCGCTCAGGGACGGGCATTGCTTGGCGATTTCGGTGCGGCATCGTTTTACCCGACCCATGATAAGGACATTGCCGATGGGCTAGAGCGGCTTGAAGTCAGAGCTTTTGGTTGCCTCTTAGAAGAATTGCTTGAACGCTGCCATCCCACAGCTAACGGCCTGAATGCCCTTAAGCTTCTTACAGAGTTACAGTCGGCATGTTTGGCGGATGACAGTAAGCGGCGGCCTTCTTTTGCCGACATCACCAGGCGGTTAATTGAGGTTACCAAAGAAGCCACGCTAAAGTACACGCTAGCGTAGCGTCTAAATAGATAGACATTTTCCGCTGCCAAGACACCCGTCAACAGCCATGCGGCCTTTACCGCCAGCAAAGACACCTTCTAGAGCAATTAATCAGGTGGCTCTGCCATTAATACGTTATCATAGGGGCTGGTTGCCATTTGCTCCGTTAGGAGCCTGGCACCAACCCTCCCCTAATCCACATTTAAATTAAAGGCTTTTCACATTTATGAATATCATTAAAAAAACTGCGCTGGCTTGCTTCATGGCGATGTCTTTAGGTGCCAGCACCTTTGCAGTCGCCGAAGAAGCGGCAAAAGGTGCGGTTTCTGACACAGCCGCAACCATTGCGCATGTTGAAAAAGCCTTGGAAGAAGTCAATAAAAGCGACTTCTCTGCCGCCCGTTTACATTTGAAAGCGGCGCGTACAGCGTCTGAAAAAATCAGCGGCCATGATGCTATCGTGAAACAAGCTAACGATAACGTTGTGCAAGGGCAAATTTCAGCCAACAAAGGCGATGTGCAAAAATCAGCCAGCGAATTGCAAAAAGCGTTAGATTTGTATAAATCGTTATAATTTCGAAGGCCCATAACAGGCTTTTGACTTAGGCCCCAAGGCTATCGGGATAACCTTGGGGCTTTTTTATGCGGGAATATCAGGCCGTCGGCAAGCCTATAAACCCCATCTGACTATCAGGCCTATAGGGTTAAACCTGCTTAACGGCCCTTGTCCTCTACGGACATAAGCTGGTAAAGCTTATTCGGCACCGGCGTACACTTCGACACGGGCTTTGAGTTTTTGGCCGGATCTGAAG
Source organism: Methylovulum psychrotolerans (assembly GCF_002923755.1). GTDB lineage: Bacteria > Pseudomonadota > Gammaproteobacteria > Methylococcales > Methylomonadaceae > Methylovulum > Methylovulum psychrotolerans. The sequence continues at coordinate 38,958 of NZ_PGFZ01000007.1, read as the reverse complement.
GTCACTACCCGTCGGGCGGTAATCGGTATTTCTTCACCCGTTTTGGGGTTTCTGCCGGGGCGGCTGCTTTTGTCACGCAACTCAAACTTGCCGAAACCGGAAATTTTTACTTGCTGGCCTTGCTCTAAAGAACTTTTAATTTCTTCAAAAAACAGTTCCACCATTTCTTTAGCTTCGCGTTTGTTCAACCCCAGTTCGTCAAACAATTTTTCAGCAAAATCTGCTTTTGTTAATGCCATTTAGTTAGTCCCTCAATTTTGCATGGATTTGATTAGTCAATCTGGCCAAGATTCGGCTTACTATCGCGTCAATCTCAGCATCGGTTAGCGTTTGTAAATCATTTTGTAAATGCAGGCTTAACGCCACGCTTTTGCTGCCTTCTGCAACCCCTTTGCCGCGATAAATGTCAAAAATGACCACATTCTGCAACATCGGTTCGCCGCACGCCTGAATACAGAGGCTGACGGCATCGGCAGTGACTTCTTCTTCGACAATCAAAGCCAAATCCCGCCGTACCGACGGGAATTTCGATAACGGCTTAAAAGCCGCCACTTGCTTATCCAGCAATAAGGCTTGGTCAAAGTCAAACAAAAAGACCGGGGTGTCAAAGCCCAATTGCTTTTCCAGCGTCGGATGCAACATCCCCAGCCAGCCGACCACATCACCCGTCAGCGACAAAACCTGCGCACATTGCCCCGGATGCAGGGCAGCGTGGGTGGCGGCGGCAAAACGCACGGTACGGCCTGTTAAGGCGAACAATGCCTCGACATCGGCCTTAATGTCGAAAAAGTCCAGTTTACGCGTGGTTTCGCCCCACTGCTCAGGCAAGGCACTCCCTAAGGCCAAACCTGCCAAACGGCGTTGCTGATGGGTAACGCCGCCGCTTTTCACAAAACGCAGGCCAGTTTCAAACAACCTGACCCGGCTTTGTTGGCGGTTAGTATTATATAACGCCGCCTTCAACAAGCCACACCATAAAGTGGTGCGCATGATCGCCAACTCAGAAGAAATCGGGTTTTTCAGGCGGATAACGTCATCATCGGGTGCCACCGCTTTTTGGATGTCTTCGTCAACAAAGCTATAGGTGATGGCTTCCTGGTAGCCCCTGTCCACTAACACATCGGCAGCGCGGCTGATATCCAGAACACTTTCAGTGGCCTTACCTAAGTCCGCCCGCATTAACAGACTGCTGCTCGGTAACTGGTTATAGCCGTAAATACGCGCGATTTCTTCGATTAAATCGGCTTCGATGGCAATATCGAACCGGAAACCGGGCGGGGTAACTTGCCAGCCGTCGGCTTCGGCAAGCACCACCATCCCTAAACGTTGGAAAATATCCAGCACCACGGCATCGTCAGGCACCATGCCTAAGATTTTTTCGATGCGCTGCCGTCTGACCAAAATCGCCGGACGTTGCGGTAAGGTAGCCGCCGTGGTGACCTCGGTAATGCCGCCGACGCTACCGCCGGCAATGTCGACTATCAATTGGGTTGCCCGCGCAATGGCACGGTCTTGTAAGGTCGCATCGACGCCGCGTTCAAAACGGTGCGAAGAATCGGTATGCAGGCCAAAGCGGCGGGCTTTACCGGCGATGCTGTACGGGGTAAAAAACGCGCATTCCAAAAACACATTTTGGGTGCTGTCGCTGACCGCCGAAGCACTGCCGCCCATCACCCCCGCCAACGCCAAAGGCTGCTTGGCATCGGCGATGACCAAAGCTTCGCCGTCCAAAGTAATGGTCTGGCCATTCAATAAGGCCAAATCTTCACCCTCTCTGGCCCAACGGACAGTTATGCCGCTTTCCAGCTTATCGGCATCAAAGGCATGTAAAGGCTGACCCAATTCCAATAGCACATAATTAGTGACGTCAACTACCGGACCCAAACTACGCACCCCGGAACGGCGCAGGCGCTCTTGCATCCATAGCGGCGTTTCGGCCTTGACATTAACGCCAGTAATTAGCCGCCCCAAATAGCGAGGGCAAGCGTCCGTCGCTTCCACCGCCACCGTCAAAGCATCCGCTTCCGTTACCGCCAAAACCGCCATCGGCAACGCCGACCAATCCATACGGTTCAACACCGCGACTTCGCGGGCGATACCTTCGACGCTCAGGCAATCGGCCCGGTTAGGGGTCAGGTCAACTTCAATCAGTTGGTCGTCCAAAGCCAAAAACTCACGGATATCGACACCGACCGGCGCGTCGGCGGACAATTCCATCAGGCCGTGGGCATCCGCCGCCAAACCTAATTCTTTCTCCGAGCATAACATGCCGAACGACTCAACACCGCGCAACTTGGATTTTTTGATTTTAAAATCGCCCGGCAACACCGCACCGCATAAAGCCGCCGGAATTTTTAAGCCGACGCGGACATTGCTTGCCCCGCAAACGATTTGCAAAGGCTCGCCCGTCCCTACCTCTACTTGGCAGACGCGCAGACGGTCAGCATCAGGGTGCTGTACCATCGCCAACACTTCGCCAATGACCACGCCGCTGAACACAGCGGCGGCAGGGGTGACCGAATCGACCTCAAGGCCTGCCATAGTCAATTGGGCGACCAATTCTTGGGTGCTGATGGCCGGATTGACGTATTCCCTTAACCAGGCTTCACTAATTTGCATGTCGGATAAGTTCCTGCTTAATTGAATTGTTCTAAGAATTTGAGATCATTTTCAAAAAACAACCGCAAATCGTTAATGCCGTAACGGAGCATGGCCAAGCGTTCCACGCCCATGCCAAACGCAAAGCCGCTATAGCGTTCGCTGTCAATATTCACCGACTTGAACACCGCCGGATGGATCATCCCGCAACCCATGACTTCCAGCCACCCGGTCTGGCTACAGACCCGGCAACCTGCGCCATTACACATCACACACTCGATATCGACTTCGGCGGACGGTTCAGTAAACGGAAAATACGACGGACGGAAGCGTACTTGAATGTCCTTTTCAAAAAAGGCGCGTAAAAACTGGTACACCACGCCTTTCAGGTCGGCAAAACTGACATCGGTATCGACCAAAAAGCCTTCAACCTGATGGAACATCGGCGTATGGGTAATATCAGAATCGCAACGGTACACCCGACCTGGGGCAATCACTTTCAGGGGCGGGGTCTTCGACTCCATGACCCTGATCTGCACGGGCGAGGTATGCGTCCGCAACACCGTATGCAAGTCGATATAAAAAGTATCGTGCATGGCGCGGGCGGGATGATGGGCGGGGATATTCAGGGCTTCGAAGTTATGGTAATCGTCTTCGATTTCCGGCCCCTCAACGACGGTAAAGCCGACGCTGGTAAAAATTTTGGCGATACGCCTGAGCGTAGTGGTCACCGGATGCAGACCCGCCGCCGCTTGGCCACGACCTGGCAAACTGACATCGACCCGCTCACTGGCAAGACGTGCGGCCAAAGCGGCAGCTTCCAAACGTTCCTTATGGCTGTCTAACTGGGCTTGAAATTGGTCTTTGGCTTGATTGATGACTTGGCCGACAGCGCGGCGTTGTTCCGGCTCCAACGTACCCAGTTCTTTCATCTGCTGGGTAAACAGGCCTTTTTTGCCCAAATACTGGACACGAACCTGATCGAGTTGGTTAAGGTCTGTTGCCCGAACAAGCTCTTCTAAGCCTTGCGCGAGAATGTCTTCTAAAGTAGCGGACACGGATTAGCTCGCTGTATGAGTGGAGAAGGGATTTTTATGGTTTGGCTTAACACCTAAAGCCTAGCCGCCCCGAAAGGGGTGGCTAGGCCAAGACCGACGCGTTAAGGCCGATTAAGGTTTGCTTTGATTGGCGATAGCAATTTTAGCTATCTCACCGAAGGCGGCAATATCACGCACGGCAATATCGGCCAGCACTTTACGGTCTATAGCAACATTGGCTTTAGTCAAGCCATTGATCAAACGGCTATAGGAAATGCCATAAATACGCGAAGCGGCGTTAATACGGACAATCCATAACGCGCGGAATTGGCGTTTTCTTTGTTTGCGGTCGCGGTAAGCATACTGTCCGGCTTTAATAACCGCTTGTTTAGCGACGCGGTAGACGCGGCTACGCGCACCATAATAACCTTTCGCTTGTTTTAAGACTTTTTTGTGTCTGGCTCTGGCTGTGACACCACGTTTTACTCTAGGCATGAATAAGCTCCTTAACTATAGGGCATCATGCGTATCGCCATACGCAGATCAGATGGATGAATGGCAGCAGGCTTACGCAACTGTCTTTTTCTTTTGGTGGTCTTTTTCGTCAAGATATGACGGCGGTGCGACTGGCCGCACTTAAAGCCGCCGTTGCCAGTGCGTCTGAAACGCTTGGCGGCACCGCGGTTAGTTTTTATTTTTGGCATTTGTTTGCTCCAATAATTAAAAATACAAAATCCCTGAGATATAACCCAACAAGGCAAAATGCATGGCCCTGAAGAATTAACGGCGCCCTAAGGCACGTTTACCCAGCGCGTCCGGCACTGGCGGGTAAGGGGCTTACCCTTACTTTTTCTTTTTGGGCGCCATGACCATAATCATTTGCCGCCCTTCCAATTTAGGGAACTGCTCGACAATGGCGATTTCTTCCAAGTCTTTTTCGATACGCTTCAGCTGGTCCATACCGATTTCACGGTGCGCCATTTCGCGCCCGCGATACCTAACGGTAATCTTGGTTTTATCGCCGTCATTAAGGAACTTAATTAGGCTCTTTAACTTAACCTGATAATCGCCTTCATCCGTACCCGGCCTGAATTTGATTTCCTTAACTTGAATCTGCTTTTGTTTTTTCTTGGCAATTTGCAGTTTTTTATTTTGCTCAAACTGAAATTTGCCATAGTTCATTATTTTGCAAACCGGAGGATCCGCATTTGGCGATATTTCCACTAAATCCAAGTCTGCCGCATACGCAAGTTGTTTGGCTTCATCTAAAGAGATAATCCCTAACGCCTCCCCATCTGCGCCGGTTACCCTCACCCGTCTGGCGGTGATCATGTCATTCAGACGAGTTTCATCTTTTTTAGCAGCGATACCTTAATCCTCCAAAAATACTATTATTTTCTGTCTGCAACCGTATGTTTTAACTGTTCGGTAAATTCATGGATTGTCAGACTGCCTAAATCGTCACCTTTTTGCGTCCGCACCGTAACTGTTTGTTGTTCTAATTCTTTGTCACCGATAATGACCAGATACGGTATGCGTTGCATAGAGTGCTCGCGGATTTTAAATCCTATTTTTTCATTTCTCAAATCTATTTTGACCCGGAAACCTTGCTGCGCAAGACTATCCGCTACCTGCCCCGCATACGCATGATGGCGGTCGGCAATGGTCATCACTACGGCTTGCACGGGAGCCAACCAAGCCGGAAACGTTCCCGCATGTTGTTCAATCAGGATGCCGATAAAACGCTCTAAAGACCCCAAAATAGCCCGGTGCAGCATCACCGGCACTTGTTTGGAACCATCTTCGGCAATATACACGGCATCTAAACGGCTAGGCATGGAGAAGTCAACTTGGATAGTACCACATTGCCAGACCCGACCGATGCAATCTTTTAAAGAGAATTCGATTTTAGGGCCATAAAATGCCCCTTCGCCGGGCTGCAAGTCCCAAGCCAAGCCTTTGCTGTCCAACGCCAGTTGCAGGGCGGCTTCGGCCTTGTCCCAAACGGCATCGTCACCGACGCGGTTTTCCGGACGGGTCGATAGCTTGATAATAACCTCTTCAAAACCAAAATCTTTATAAACCGCAAACAGCAAGTCAATAAAAGTGGCAACCTCTGCTTGGATCTGGCCTTCAGTACAGAAGATATGGGCATCATCTTGAACGAAATTGCGAACCCGCATCAAACCGTGCAAAGTACCCGACGGCTCGTTACGGTGACAAGAACCGAATTCCGCCAAACGGATCGGCAAATCCCGGTAACTTTTCAAGCCTTGATTGTATATCTGGATATGGCAAGGGCAGTTCATCGGCTTAATCGCGTAATCGCGGTTTTCCGAATGGGTGGTAAAAATCATGCTGCCGAACTTATCCCAATGCCCAGACCTCTCCCATAAGGAGCGGTCAACCAATTGCGGGGTTTTGACTTCGGCATAACCGTTCAAACGCAATTTGGCACGGATATACTGCTCGACTTGCTGGTATAACGCCCAACCTTTCTCATGCCAAAATACCATTCCAGGCGCTTCTTCTTGACTATGGAATAGATCTAATGTTTTCGCCAACTTACGGTGATCGCGTTTTTCCGCTTCTTCCAAGCGGTGCAAATAGTCTTGTAAGGCTTTTTTATCCAGCCAAGCCGTACCATAGATACGCTGCAACATGGCATTATTTGCATCGCCACGCCAGTAAGCCCCAGCAACCTTCATGAGTTTGAAAGCCCCTAGTTTCCCGGTACTGGGAACGTGTGGGCCACGGCACAAATCGGTAAAGTCGGCTTGCTCGTACAAAGACAAATCTTGATCGGCAGGGATGGCATCAATGATTTCGGCTTTGTAATGCTCGCCTAAGCCACGAAAAAAGCCGCTTGCCTCATCCCGGGGCAAAACCAAACGCTTAACGGGAAGGTCTTGAGCCACCAGACGCTGCATTTCCGCCTCAATGGCGGCCAAATCGTCAGGGGTAAAGGGGCGTTGATAGGCGAAGTCATAATAAAAACCGTTTTCTATGACCGGCCCTATAGTGACTTGCGCTTCGGGAAACAGATGCTTGACCGCATGGGCGAGAAGATGCGCCGTAGAATGGCGGATAACGTCCAGCCCTTCAGGGTCTTTGGAGGTAATGATTTGCAGACTGACAGCGTCGTCAATCAGATAACTGGCATCCACTAACCGACCGTCAACCTTACCTGCCAGCGTCGCCTTCGCCAAACCGGAACCTATCGATTTGGCAACATCCATAACCGTTACAGCTTGTGCAAAATCACGCTGAGAACCATCAGGAAGAGTAATGACTGGCATTTTTGAGTCTATTCGATTAATTTCTGTGCAATAAAAAAGCACTGCGTTGCAGTGCTTAAGAAAATCTGGTAGGCGCGATTGGACTCGAACCAACGACCCCCACCATGTCAAGGTGGTGCTCTAACCAACTGAGCTACGCGCCTGAAGTTGTAACTTCAAGGCCGTCTATTATATCAACAGATTTTTTTTGTGCAACTATTAATTTATTTCACCGCCATTTTATCGCTGGCCCAATAACGCTTTTAAGTGTGCCAACTCGGCTTGCGCCGCCAGTTTTTCGCGCTCGGCCACTGCCGCTTTTTGTTGGGCGACGACCTTTTCCTGTTCAGCAAGCTGCCGCTCCTGCTCGGCGGCTAGCTTCTCTTGCTCGGCAATCTCCCGCTCCCGCTCGGCGGCTTGCCTCTCCTGCTCAGCGACTTCCCGCTCCTGCTCGGCGGCCAGCTTCTCCCGCTCGGCATCAATCTTAGCTTGCTTAATCTGAAGCAGCTCTTCTTTAGTTTGGCGCAACTCCTCCAACTCATAATCAATATCAGCCTGCACGCGCAAGGCGTTTTGCCGAGATTGGTACGCATGGTAATCGCGTTCTTTTTCCGAAAATTGCCTTAAGACACTCATCGCTTGCTCCATTTCTGGGGTAGACATCCAGTCGGGCAACTGCACATCATCCAATTGCCCGCCATGTTTAAAAAAACGCAGCCAACGCTGCTGTTCGTTCGTAACGCTTGGTACGTCAAACTTGCCCAATTCGACCAACCAAATGCCGCCGTGTTCCAATAACCGCCGCCCCTCACGGTCGCGCCACTGATAATCGCGCAAATAGCACCCGTCATCAGGCAGCATTGCCTTATCCAACAGCCAAACCGAATACGTCGGCTGGAGCAAACCGTACCGCTGCCCTTCCTTAAGTTGCTGGCTATATAAATCCGCCCAAGTGTACAACATACGCGCCGGCAAATGACGATGGTTGAGCAATTGGATCTCAATCTGATAGAGATTGCCCTCGCTGTCTTCCGCCTTCACGTCAACAATATTGACCTTGTCGTCAAGCGTCTCCTTGCCGTTATACGGGTTGAGCAACTCCACCGCGCGGATCGGCGCTGGCAAATCATCGCCCAGCAAAGCATTTAAAAAATGCACCAACAAATTGCGGGTTTCCACCGCGCCCAACAACGCCTTAAAAACGCAATCCACTTTCGGATCAATACGGTGCTTCATACCTATCCCCCGCCCGAATCCGCTTAAAGAATCGGCTCGGCCTTGGCAAGCTTAGGCAAATTACCCGCCAAGCCCATCGCATTGCGCATAACGATATGTTTGGCGGGCAAAACCCGCTCCGCCAAACCCAAACCCAAATTACGCAACAGCCTGACCGGCAAAACATCGTTGCTGAACACTTGATAAAATACATCCATGACCGTCATCATTTTTAGGTTTTCATGGCGGCGCAACTGCTCGTAACGCTTAAGCACCGCAACATCGCTGATATCTTGGCCTTTTTTGACCGCCCCCACCAACACCTCCGCCAGGGCGGCGGCATCCAACAGGCCGATATTCACCCCCTGCCCCGCCAGCGGATTGATGGTATGCGCGGCATCGCCCACGAGCGCCACCCCTGCTTTAATGTAATGCTGGGCGTGCTGGCGCTTCAACGGAAAACTGGTGGCCGCCAACACCTGCTCCACTTGCCCCAGACAATCGGGAAAAGCCGCCACCAATTCATCCTTAAGTTCCGCCAACGGCAACGCTTTTAGGCGTTTGACTTCGTCCGGCGAGTGATACCAAACGATCGAACCAAAATGCCCGGTCAAGGGCAAAAACGCCTGCGGGCCACTGGGCACAAAACGCTGCCAAGTAATATCCTGCTGCCCATAAGCGGTTTCTATATAAATGACCAACGCATGCTGGTCATAATCCCAACTGGTCACCCCCAAACCGACCGCTTGCCGGACCCGGGATTGCCCGCCGTCCGCCGCGACCAAAAGCCGTGCCGACAATATCCGCCCGTCCTCCAGTTCCACCTCGCTCAAACGCCCAGGCGCGTAATCTATCGACTTAATAGTCGCCGGACACATCAATTCGATATTGGCAAAGGCCTGCAAACGCTCCAACAACGCCAATTGAGTGACACGGTTCTCGACAATATAGCCCAATTCAGGATAATGAATGTCGTCGCTGCAAAATTCGGTGTCGCCCGCCGTCTCCCAAACCCGCATCCTACGGAACGGGCAGACGCGCCGCGCCACCAGCCCCTCCCACGCCCCGACCGTGGCCAAAATGTTTTTTGAAGCGATGCTCAGGGCGGACACCCGCAGGTCATGCGCCTGCTCCGGGGCAAACGGCACGGGCGGCGAAGCCTCGATTACCGCGACTTTCAGGGCGCTGCCACCCAAACCGCAGGCCACAGCCGCCCCGACCATACCGCCGCCTATGATCACCACATCAAAAATTTCTTTCATATTAATCAACTATCAAGTAATCTAAATTTCTGCAAATAAAAATGGCCGTAATGTGACAGATAAACGCGACTGTATTACAATTAACGGGTTTCGCTAACTGAAAATTATCTTACAAAGCTTGCCGTCTGGCACCGCACCAATGTGTGCCATTGACTCTATCACGCATTGCCAAAAAAAACGACCACGCATTGCAAGAAAAAACATACACTGTACGCTGCATATTTACAGCATGAATAGACAACGGGGCCGCCTCATGAACATACATTCCCGATTAACCCAACAAGAAGCCATGCTTTATAACCCCGAACTATCGCAAGATAGCTGCGGCGTAGGTTTTATCACCCACAAACAAAGCAAGCAAACCCACGACCTGCTGGCCAAATCCCATGATGCCTTATGCACCATCCCACACCGTGGCGGCATGAGCGCGGAAGGTATTGGCGACGGCGCCGGGGTCAACATTGACCTGTCGCGGAATTTTTTCCGCAAAATCACCGGCATCGCCGATTTAGAGCTAGGCCAGTTTGGTGTCGCCAACTTCTTTTTCCCGGAAGACCACGACCATTACGACTCGACCGCCCAAGCCATGGTCGAACGGCACCTGCAAGCCGCAGGGCTACCGATTTTATTGTGGCGGGCTGTGCCTATCGACAAAAGCGTCCTTAACGATGCCTCCGTCAAAGCCCAATTACCCATTAAACAGTGTGTGTTTGGCCGCCCCGAAGCCTTACGCGATGCCTCACATGCGGTTTTTGAAAGGCATATCCAAGCCACCTTGCTAGACATTGAAGTGGAAGGCTACAGCCTACCCGAACTGACAGGCTTTTATCCGCTGTCGATGAGTTCGCGCACCCAAGTCTACAAAGGCCGCCTGAATTCTTTTGAGGTCATCCCGTACTTTACCGACCTGTACGACACCGACCACGAAATCAGCACCCTCTTCTTCCACACCCGGTTTTCGACCAATACCGCCCCCGCCACTACCATGGCGCAGCCGTTCAGATATATGGCGCATAACGGCGAGTTGAACACCGACAAGAAAAACCGCCTGAGCGAAAGCGCGATTGCCCGGCAAAATAACAAACACATTATTTTCCCGTGCGGGCAATCCGACTCTGGCCGCTTAGACCAAACCCTGTCGCGGCGCATCAATGAAGATGAAATGGATATTGTCACCGCCGTCTTGGCGATGATGCCGCCCGCTTGGGAAAACGACACCACCTTGTCGCCGCAGGTACGCGCCATGTTCGAATACTTCAGCCTTTACGAAGAAAAAAACGACGGCCCGGCAGCGCTGATTTTCTCCGACGGCATCCGCGTCGGTGCCCGGCTGGACCGCTTAGGCCTGCGCCCTTTGCGTTCGGTTGAAACCGGCGAATACCTGTGCGTCATGTCCGAAGCCGGACAGATTGACTTCCCGCCCAAAGAAGTCATCAAACGTGGCCGCATCGAAGCAGGCGGGATGATCTATTTTGACCACACCACCCAACAGGCTTACAACACCCGCGAAATCATGGAGCGGCTCGCCGCCGAGCAAGACTATCAGGCCTTGTTAGTAAAACGTTGCCTGCATCTGACGGAATTGCCGCCCGTCCCCTTAGCGGAACTGACGTACAACACCACCTTCAACGTCGACCAACAACATACCGCTTATTCGCTGAACCAAGAAAGCTTTAAATTCTTGCTTGACCCCATGCTGGCGACCGGCATGGAAAAAGTCACCGCAATGGGCTACGGCATTGCCCCTAACGCCCTGTCAGGTGCCGAAGGCGGCATGTCCCGCTACTTTAGCCAACGCTTTGCGCAAGTCACCAACCCGCCGCTGGACTCCATCAGAGAAAGCGATGGCATGACCTTACGCGTGGCCTTAGGCGCGAAACCGAACTTTTCGGACGCACAGACCCGGCAACTGGTCATCGACACGCCTATTTTACAACGCACCCAACTGGAGCAAATCCGCCGCCAAACCGCCGTCAGCACCATTACCTTAGACGCGCTATACACGCCGGACTTTGCCGATGCCCAGCTCAATGCCGACAACCTAGAACAAGCCTTGGCCGTAGTCTGCGACCATGTCGAACAAGCCGCGCAAAACAATGTCGGCATTATTATTTTAAGCGACATCAACATCAGCCAGAACCAAGCGGCCATCCCTGCCATCCTGATGATAGCCGCCGCCAACCAACGTTTGGTCAAACAAGGCCTGCGTTTTAACTCCTCGCTGATTGCCGAAACCGGACAGGCCGCCAGCCCCCATGACATTGCCACTATCTTAGGTTTCGGCGCGTCGGCGATTTGTCCGCTCAGCGTCCACAACCGCGTCATGAGCCATTACGCGCCTGCCGAACAGCAAAAAATTCTCGATAAATTCCAAAAAGGCACGGAAAAATCGTTAATGAAAACCATGGGCAAATTCGGCTTGTGCACCGTCGAAAGTTATATCGGCGGCGAGTTCTTCGAATCGAACTACCTTGACACCGACGAGCCCAAGCTCAGCCCGTATTTCCCCAACATCCACGCCTCCGTCGGCGGTGTCCGCTACGCCGACTTGGCTGCCAGCGCCACCGAATGGCACCACAAAGCCCTATCGGTACACGAAGAAAAGGACATCCCTTTCTTAGGCCTGTTCAAAGAACGCCAAGACGGGGCCGGCCATTCCTACGGCAACACCGCCGTGCGCGAATACATCAACATGACCGACGAGGCGATACTCTACATCCCTCAAGAGCAAGCCCCTACAGCCAGCGACACGGCCTATTTGGACTTCGGTTACGAAAAACGCACCGACGTACAATTGGACAGTTTCGGCATCACCCCTGCCTACCGTAGCTTCACCAAGAACCTCTATCAAGAACGCGCCGAGCGGCCAGCCGCCCTGCGTGACATCATGGCGTTTCCGGCCGATGTCAGCAGCGCACAAACCTGTGCCGATTTTGACCGCAGCTTAGGCCAGCAAAATCTGCGCGGCAACATCAACTATTTGGTGCGAGGCCTCAGCGTCAAGCAAACGGCTACCGGCAGCTTTACCGTTAGCTTAGACGGTAACCCGTCCAAAGCCCGCTTAGAACAGCTTGCCGCCCATCTGCAACAGCGTTTCGGCGCGGCGGGCGACAGCGGCTTTAGCTTGACCGTCACCGCGGAGGAACTGCGGGTCAGCACCCCTGAAACCAGCTTACTGGCGGGCTATTTACAAGCCGTCAAACCCGCGCGTGACCCTATCGCCCTAGCCGATGTGCAGCCCGCCCATACCATCACCCCGACCTTAGCGTCAGGTGCGATGAGCCACGGGGCGTTGTTGGCGGAAGCCCATGAGGCCGTCGCCTTAGGCACCAACATTGTCGGGGGCTTAAGCAATTCAGGTGAAGGCGGCGAGCATTCCAGCCGCTTCAACACCTTGCGCTCCTGTAAAATCAAACAGTTCGCTTCTGGCCGTTTTGGCGTATGGGCAGGCTATCTGGCCGATCCGACCATCCAAGAAATTGAAATTAAAATCGCCCAAGGCGCGAAACCGGGTGAAGGCGGACAATTGCCCGCCGCGAAAGTATCCGTGGAAATTGCCGCCTTACGCGGCGGTACGCCCCGGGTCGAACTGGTCAGCCCGCCGCCGCACCACGACACTTACTCCATCGAAGACCTAGGCCAACTGATTCACGATGCCAAAGCGGCACGGATCAAAGTCGGCGTTAAGCTGGTGTCTTCCGAAGGCATCGGCACTATCGCCGTCGGCGTCGCCAAAGCCGGTGCCGATATCATTAACGTCGCAGGCAATACCGGCGGCACCGGCGCGGCGGCCGTCACCAGCCTCAAGCACAGTGGCCGCTCCCCTGAAATCGGCATTGCCGAAGTCCATCAGGCCCTGGCAGTCAATGGCCTGCGCGAAAAAGTCATTCTGCGTTGTAGCGGCGCCCACCAAGGCGGTATTGATGTCGTCAAATCGGCGATCTTAGGGGCGGACTCGTTTGAATTCGGCACCACCGCCCTGATGATGCTACGTTGCGTCATGGCGAAAAACTGCAACATCAAATGCCCGGCCGGCCTGACCACCTCACATGAAGAATTTAAGGGCGACCCGCGCGTCCTGGCCCAATACTTCATGAACTTGGCGCACGAAGTCCGCGAAATCTTGGCTAGCCTCGGCTATACCAGTTTGCAAGACATCCGTGGCAAAACCGAACTGCTGCATTTGATTGACCACCCTTGCATGGTCGGGCAAATTGATCTGCATAAAATGCTGGCCGAAGTCGAAGAGATCAAAATCGCCAAACCGATTTATTTGGAGGCTAATTTTAGTGTCGATGACCGCATCATCGAACAAGTCAAAAACACCTTGATCCGTGACCGCCAAGAGCAAGTCATCATCGAAGGCGACGGCTTCAAACTCAATAACCGCAACAAAACCGTCGGCGGCCAAGCGGCGATAGATATTGAACGCCTGTTGGCCTACCAACTGGATGCCGACAGCGTCGCCGCCGCGAAAATCATTTACCAAACCGCCACAGGCCGCCGTTATTTCGCCCCTGACAGCATCGTCATCCGCACCACCGGCTCGGCGGGACAAAGCTATGCCGCCTTCCTCAACGACGGGATGCGCATGGAACATCTGGGCACTTGTAACGACGGGGTTGGCAAATCCGCCTGTGGCGGCACCTTGGTGATCGAATCTCCGGGGGGCGGCATCAAAACCCCCGGCAACAACGTCCTGATCGGCAACTTCGCCCTGTTCGGCGCAACCGGCGGCAAAGCCTTCATCAACGGCGAGGCGGGCGACCGCTTTGCGGTCAGAAACTCCGGCGCGATGGCCGTCGTGGAAGGCGTGGGCGATTTCGCCTGCGAATACATGACCAACGGCGCGGTGCTGAACATCGGCGGTTTCGGCAAAGGTTTTTGCAACGGCATGTCCGGCGGTAACGCCTACCAGTACGACCCCGAAGACCGTTTGGAAAAATTGTACGACAAATCCTCGGTGGCCTTGCACCGTCTGACCGAAGACACCGACACGGCGCGCGGGCATGAGCAGTTTATTCTTGCCATGTTGGAGCAACATGCCGATAATGCGAATTCGAGTAAAGCCAAAAACTTACTGGTAAACTGGGCGCAAGAACGTGGGCATTTCAAATTTGCCGTACCGCTCTGGCTATACAAAACCCAAGATGCGCAGTATCTGCAACAAACCACCGACCGCAAAGAAATGCTCGAAGAATTGGCGCAAGAATTGGCGCGTCAACAAATAGGGCAAGTCAAACAGGCTTACCTGAGCACACAACCCTTGTTTGGCGGCATTATCCCCGATTACGGCAGCAGCGACACCGACTTGACGTTTAAGCTCATTAACAGCTTTGCGGTATTGGACAAAGCCCAACAAGTGGCGCGTGACAGCCTCAAACATCTGCCGGAAGCCTTACGCGGGCAAAGCCAGATCGAACAGGCGGCGCGTAAAATCATTCTGGAACGTCCGCGTAAATTACAAGAGGCGCTGGTCAAAAACACCCGCGAAGCTTACAGCAACTACAGCGACGGGCATTTGGCATGGCTGCTGGCCGCCAAACGCCTCAATGACTATAAAACCGCGCTGATTAACCGTTCGGTGCAAAGCATTTATTCGATAGGCTCCACCGCTTGGATTATTGAGCAAGAACAGATCAATAAACAAGCGTTGGCAGGCATCCCATCCATAGAAGCCTACTTGGCCAGCTTGGTTGGCTTGGGAATTGCTCAAAATTTATTGAGCGAACCTACCGCCTGATCCCTCGCACTTTAACCACTACCCCGGCCTCCGGTCGCCTTGGCAACCGGAGGCCGATTGATAATTGATTTTGCAGTGACATAATGAAAACACCTCAGATTCCCTTAGACGCGCCTTACAGCGCCAGCCAGAGAGCTTGGTTAAGCGGCTTTTTCGCTGGTATGCACACCCGTATGATACAAACCACCGATTCTGCCAGCGCAGACGTGCGGATCCTGGATATCCTGTACGGCAGCCAAACCGGCAACGCCGAAGCGGTGGCCAACGATGCCGCCGCCATCGCCAAAACCCACGGCTTAAAGCCTGTCGTGAGAAGCATGGACGAAATCAGCGTTGCCGATTTAGCGGCTATGGAACATCTGCTGCTCATCACCAGCACCTACGGCGAAGGCGAAATGCCTGATAACGCGCAACTGCTCTGGGAATCGGCACAGGCCGACACCGCCCCTACCTTACCAAAACTGCACTATTCGGTCTTAGCTTTAGGCGACACCAGCTATGACCTGTTTTGCCAAGCCGGCAAAGATTGGGACAACCGCTTGCATCAACTTGGTGCTACGCGCGTGTACGAACGCACCGATTGTGATGTCGATTTTGAAGAACCCGCGCACGTTTGGCTTAGTGCCGTCATCCCGCAAATGGCTGACGGGGCCGCCACCACTATCGTGAGCGCCGACACCAGCACCAACGACAAACCGCAATACCACCGCAAAAACCCGTTTCCGGCCAAAATGCTGGCCAACCGCTGGGTCACTAGCCCTGACTCTTCCAAAGAAACCCGCCATTATGAAATTTCCATTGCCGGTTCGGGCCTGACTTATGAAGCGGGTGATGCCTTATGTGTCGTACCGACCAATTGCCCGGACTTGGTTGCCGAACTCTTAGCTGCCATCGGTTGCCAAGGCGACGAAGAAGAACCTGTCAACGGCGAACTGATGCCGTTACGCGAAGCTTTACGCACCCAATTTGAGATCAAAAACCCCAGCAAAGAACTGTTGGAAGAAATCGCCAAACGCTCCGGCGACCAAGAACTGAACGGCCTGTTAAGCGCGGGCAGCAAAGACCAACTCAGCGATTACCTCTGGGGACGCGATACCCTAGACTTGTTGCTACAATTCCCGCAAATGGAATTTTCCGCCGCCGAATTCATCAGCCTGTTAAAACCCCTGCAACACCGCGCCTACTCCATCTCTTCCAGCAGCAAAGCCTACCCCGACACCGTCCACCTGACCGTCGCCAGTGTCCGTTATGATAGCCATAACCGCCAGCATAAAGGTGTCTGCTCGACGTTCCTGGCCGATCTGGTAACATCGGACACCGAAGTGCGGTGCTTTTTTACCCCCAACAAAGTCTTCCGTGTTCCCGAAGACAACAGCCTGCCGATGATTATGGTCGGCCCTGGCACCGGTATCGCCCCGTTCCGCGCCTTCTTGCAAGAACGCCAATGCCGACAAGCCACCGGCAAAAACTGGTTGTTTTTTGGTGACCGTAACGCCGCCACCGACTTCCTGTATCAGGACGAACTGGCCGACATGCAGGCCAGCGGCTTATTGACCCGTTTGGACTTGGCTTTTTCCAGAGACCAAGCCGAAAAAATTTATGTCCAAGACAAAATGCTCGACAATGCCGCCGAACTGTTCGCTTGGCTGGAAGCAGGCGGTTATTTCTTCGTCTGTGGCGACGCTTACCGGATGGCGAAAGATGTCGACAAAGCCCTGCATGAAGTCATCGCCCAACAAGGCAAGCTAAGCGCAGAACAGGCCGCCGAATACGTTAACCAATTGAAAAAAACCAAACGTTACGTCCGCGACGTGTATTAAGCACGCTGGCAGCCCTTGCTGGGCAAGGGCTGCCAAACCGCTAAAAAAACCTTAAAAAAAAATGTTTTTTTTAGGTAAAATTACCTTTACATCCCGAAAAAACTGCCTATCATTATAGCTAATATCGGTTAATCTGTTTATAAGAAGCCTCTCATGCTTTCGACCCTGTGGCCTTTCCGGCAGCAAAAAAAGCTTAAAAAAACCACTCCTAGCCTAGGTGGCTTAGGCACGTCGGTCGAAAAAAGCTATACGCCGATTGACCAGTTGCGTTTAGGCATGTACATCGTCGAGCTTGACCGCCCTTGGTTGGACTCGCCGTTTATGTTCCAAGGCTTTGAAGTGCGCACCCAAGCGCAATTGCAGGCGGTTAAAAACCTTTGCGCTTATGTGTATATAGACGCGACCAAAACCCGTACCCTCTCCCAAACCAACAAGCTTGGCGGCAATGCCGCAAACACTAGCCTGTCAAAGGTTATCGACTTTAAAAATACCGTTCCGCCCCAAAAACTGGGTTCATTTGAACGGGAAATCGTCAAAGCGGAAAAAGCCCATGCCCACACCACCAGCTTGATCAACGATTGCATGAAACAAGCGGCGCAGGGCAAACAAATTGACGGCTGGTTGGCGAAAAAGGCCATCACCGATTGCGTCAACAGCGTCTTGCAGTCTCCCGACGCGCTGTTATGGCTGATCCGACTGAAAGAAAAAGACGAACACACCACACGGCACAGCTTAAATGTCGCCGTGCTGTCGATCATCCTAGGCCGTCACCTTAACCTGCCGGAAACGGCTTTGGTGAACTTAGGCATGTGTGGCATGTTGCATGACATCGGCAAAATGCGCATCCCTTATAAGCTCATCAGCAAAGAAGGCAAGCTTCAAGGCGACGAGCTAAAGCTCATGCAGTCACATACCATACTCGGCTATGAGTTGCTCAAATCCAGTGACAACATAGATTCTTGCGTGTTGGAAACCGCCTTGACCCACCACGAACGCCTAGACGGCAACGGCTATCCGCGCCAGCTTAAGCAAGCCAGCATCTCCGATTTTACTAAAATCGTCACAATTGCCAGCACTTATGACTCGATAATTAATGGCCGTCCTAACCAAGCCAGCAAAACTCACCTGGAAGCCACCCACCAGATGACCAAACTGGTCGGCAGCAAACTGGACCGCGACTTACTGATTAAATTTATCGAAAGCATGGGGGTTTACCCGCCCGGCTGCATTGTTCAAATGACCAGCGGGGCACTGGCGATTATTGTCGAAGCCAATGAACGCATGAAATTGCGCCCTAAAGTCGTAGTGCTGCGTAACGAAGAAGGCCGAGCCATGCCTGAAGAAATCGTCGATTTGGCAAAAATGGCCACCGACAAAAAAGGCAACGTTTACACGATAAAAAATGTCGTCGACCCGCAACACCACCACATCAACCCCAAACAATACTACAGCCCTAAGTTTATCGACAAAGGCTTTAGCTTTAGGAAAATGGCGAAGTCGTAGCTGCCTCCCTTATCCGTCATCCAACCCGCACACCCCATTACCCCCAAACCGCGCCACCAAATTGCGTAAAGCCTCGGCGCTTAACCCCCTTGCCCAAACAGTTGCCGCCTCGATGCTTGGCTGATGCCGCAGCAAAGCCGCTTTTGACCAATATTGCCTTGCCGGCCCAATCGGCAAACCATCTAGTTCCGATGCCATGACAACAAACAGCCTAAGCCCGGCATCATGTCTTGCAAGTGCCGGATCATGACTGAGTTCCGCCAATTCAAAAACCCCTTCCAGAAACGCCAACTCGCCGCTTAACATCGCTTGCGCAACCGAGGCGACACGCTGCCGGGTTGCGCTCATCTCTTGTTCATTGGCCATAAATACCCATCCGTACACCAAACCCACCTTGTGGGTAACCCCCCAAAAGCCGCAAACAAAAAAGCCGCCATAAAAGGCGTTTCCGGCGGCTTTACCGCTTCCTAAAGGCCTTATAAGACTATTCGGCAGCGGCTTGCGCCTTATTGCTTACCACAGAAATATCCGCATCGGCCTGCAAACTATTAAGCACCGCATTAAACTCGCTCTGCCCCAAGGCATTGCCCATGCTCTTTTTCGCCAACTCCAATTGCGCTTTATCGCTTTCGCCCATCACCCCTTCGGTGACTTTATTCAGGCTGACGACAACTTGCTCGCCTGACGGCAAAGCGGCGATAAAAATGCTTGGCTTATTGGCGACGGGCTTAGCGGCCTTAAAAATCGCCTCGACCAAAGGTGCGGGCAAATCCGTTTTCCGGCGCGTCAGACCCTGGGCAGTTTTCAGCTCCAGCTTAGCCTCGCCCGCCACTTGCTGGATGGCCTCGCCTTGTTGTAAGCGGACTTTAAGTTGCTTGGCCCGTTCAACTGCCGATTGCTTGGCCTTATCCATTGCCAAAATCGCGCTAATATCGGTTTTTACCGCCGCCAAGTCGCGTGTCGCGGCCGGTTTATGCTCGTGCATACGCAACACTACCAACTTATCGCTACCCTGCTCAATAGGTGCGCTGTTATTGCCATGCAACACCTCGTCGGTAAACGCCGCGCTACGGATTTTATCGTCGGCAGCTACCCCGTCGCCTTTTTCCTTAGTGAACAAAGCGGAAGTCTTAATCGTCAGGCCTAAGGCATCGGCAGCCGCCTGTAAACTGTCAGGATTTTGATAACTGGCTTCGGTCAATTTTTCGCCCGCCTCGTAGAAACCATTTTCCGCTTGGGCTTTTTGGTACGCCTTAGCGACTTCATCCTTCACGCTGTCATAAGGCTTGATTTGCGCCGGCACCAACTCGGTCACTTTAATCAGATGGTAGCCGAAAGCGGATTTGACCGGCTCAGACACCTCCCCCAACTTCAAGCCCGTCGCGGCGGCCTCAAAATCCTTTTCCATCACCCCCGCGCTAAACAAGCCCAAATCGCCGCCTTCTTTGGCAGTGGCCTTATCATCGGACAGTTCGGCCGCCACCTTCGCAAAATCCTTGCTAGCCAGCTCCAGCTTGGCTTTTTTAGCCTTTTCCAAGGCCGCCTTCTCATCCGTCTTGGCATCGACAGCAAATAAGATATGGCTGATTTTACGGCGTTCGGGCGTGGTGTACTGGTCTTTTTGTTCGGTATAAAAAGCTTTCAGCTTGTCGTCACTGACCTCGACCTTTTTCGCCAGATCCGCTAACGACAACTCGATATAATCGACCGACAACTGCTCAGGCGCTTGGTAAGCATCCTGATGCTGCTGATAATAAGCCTTAATCTCCTCGTCCTTAGGCGGTTCGGCGGCGACCTGCACGGGCACGGTCAAATACTCGACATCACGTTGCTGGTTTTGGATTTTGAAAAAACCCTCCACATCATACTGGCTGGCAAAGCTGGTATCGACGATGCTGTGTTGGAACTGCTCCATCACCAGCGCGTTTTTCACCCGCCCGACAAATTCATTAGAGGACATATGCTGGGTCGCCAGCAAAGCCTTATATTTGGCATCATCGAAATGGCCGTCGGTTTGGAAGTATTCCAAACCTTTAATAAAGTCACGGACAGCCTCATCAGTGGCGGTCAGCCCGCGGGATTGGACGTACTGCAACAACACCTCGTCTTTAATCAACTTTTGCAGGGCTTGGGCTTTTAAGGCCTGTTCATCAATACCCATGCCCCGCAAGCTTTGGCTATACTGCTCGTAGGCTTTATTGACATCACGCTGATAAAAATCCTTGTCGCCCACCGAAGCGACCGCCGCTTCCTTACCATTATCCATATAGTTGTTGATGCCCCATAACACAAACGGCACACCAATCAATAATAAGATACCCCCTGCAAAAGCACCTTGCGATTTTTCTCTAATTGTCGTCAGCATAAGCTCAGGCCCTAATAAATCCGATGTATGATGCAAAAAAAAAGCCCCGAACCAAAGTGGTACGGGGCTTTTGATTTTTTTGGCGAAGTGGACGGGGCTCGAACCCGCGACCACCGGCGTGACAGGCCGGTATTCTGACCAACTGAACTACCACTCCAAAGTCTGGTGGGTGCTGAGGGGATCGAACCCCCGACCCTCGCCTTGTAAGGGCGACGCTCTCCCAGCTGAGCTAAGCACCCGACTAATGCTGACTAGTTTACAGCATCTTTTAAAGATTTACCAGCTTTAAATGATGGAATTGTTGCTGCTTTGATAATTATTTCTTCACCGGTCTGCGGATTACGGCCTTTACGCTCGGCACGCGCTTTCACGGAAAAGGTACCAAAGCCCACTAAAGCCACGGAATCACCCGCTTTTAATGCAGATTCTACAGCTTTAATAAAGCCATCCAACGCGCGGCCGGCATCGGCTTTGGTTAATTCTGAAGACTCCGCTATAGCGTCGATAAGATCCGATTTATTCATTATTCCCCCCTCAGGAAGTCATTGTTATAGGTGTTGTGCTAGGCTGATGTGTAATTCTTATGCCCTGACAGCAGCAACACAAGAAACACTGTTATTTATATCAACTGCCATTGTGTAGTGTCAAGCTTTAAAGATAGCCGAGGCCACGTTTACCAAGGCTTGCCGTAGGTCGGCAAGCCTTGGCGCAGACCCTATTAATGGGCAGTCAATCCAGTTTTTAAGGCCTTGACACTATCCGCATCGCTTTTCGCCTTTTCTTCAATAACCAGTTTCTCAATAGGAACAGGTACATACTGCAAAGCCACCGCCAACACCTCATCAATCCAATGTACCGGCTTAATGGTCAGGTTAGCCTTGATATTATCGGGTATTTCCACCAAATCTTTTTCATTGTCGGCAGGAATTAAAACGGTCGTGATGCCGCCCCGGTGCGCCGCCAATAACTTCTCCTTCAAACCGCCAATCGGCAACACTTCCCCGCGCAAAGTGATCTCGCCGGTCATCGCGACATTGGCGCGTACCGGAATCTTGGTCAAGGCCGAAATGATCGCCGTACACATGCCAATACCCGCGCTAGGGCCATCTTTCGGGGTTGCCCCTTCAGGGACATGGACATGGATATCATTTTGCTGGAACACCTCGTTATTAATGCCGAGAATATCCGAACGGCTCCGCACCACGGTCATCGCCGCCTCAATGGACTCTTTCATGACATCGCCCAATTTGCCGGTCGCCGAATGCTTGCCCTTGCCCGGAATCACCGCCGTTTCGATAGTCAGCAATTCGCCGCCGACTTCCGTCCACGCCAAGCCAGTCACCTGGCCGATTTGGTCGCGCTCTTCGGCCACGCCATAATCAAAGCGTTTCACGCCCAAATAATCGCCCAGATTCTCGGCGGTCACCACCACCTTGCCGCCGACCGACTTTAACAGCAGGGCTTTGACGACTTTCCGGCAAATCTTGGAAATGTCCCGCTCCAAGCTGCGCACTCCCGCCTCGCGCGAATAATAGCGGATCATATTCTTGACCGCAGGCTCAGTAATTTCAATTTCGTGCAATTCCAGGCCATTATTTTTCACTTGCTTAGGCACCAGATAACGCAAAGCGATATTAATCTTCTCGTCTTCCGTGTACCCGGCCAAGCGGATCACTTCCATCCTGTCCAGTAACGCGGGCGGGATATTCATGGTATTGGCGGTGGCGACAAACATCACATCCGACAAATCGAAATCGACTTCCAAATAATGGTCGGAAAAAGTATGGTTTTGCTCAGGGTCCAACACCTCCAGCAGTGCCGAAGCCGGATCGCCCCGGAAATCCGCCGCCATCTTGTCGATCTCATCCAACAAGAACATTGGGTTGCGGGTTTTTACCTTAGCCAGATTTTGCAAAATCTTGCCCGGCATAGAACCGATATAGGTACGCCGATGACCACGGATTTCCGCTTCGTCACGCACCCCACCCAAAGCCATGCGCACATATTTGCGGTTGGTGGCACGGGCGATCGACTCGCCTAACGAGGTCTTACCCACCCCTGGCGGCCCTACCAAGCATAAAATCGGCCCTTTAAGCTGCTTGACGCGCTGATGCACCGCCAGATATTCCAGAATCCGCTCTTTGACCTTTTCCAAGCCATAATGCTCTTCTTCCAACACCTGCTCGGCAATTTTCAGGTCATGGCGCACCTTGGTCTTTTTCTTCCACGGCACATTGACCATCCAGTCAATATAATTGCGCACCACCGTCGCCTCAGCCGACATCGGCGGCATCAGTTTCAGCTTATTCAGTTCGGTTTCGGCCTTGGTTTTGGCTTCTTTCGACATCCCCGCTTCGGCAATTTTCTTTTCCAGCTCCTCAATCTCATTGGTGGCATCTTCCATGTCACCCAATTCTTTTTGGATCGCCTTAATCTGCTCGTTAAGATAATACTCGCGCTGGTTTTTCTCCATCTGCTGCTTAACGCGGACGCGGATTTTCTTCTCCATCTCCAGAATATCCACCTCGCCTTCCATCAGCATCATCAGGTTTTCCAGACGGCTTTGGATATTGGGGTTTTCCAAAATTCCCTGCTTATCTTGAACCTTCAGGCTCATGTGCGCCGCCATCGTGTCCGCTAAACGGCTAGGGTCATCAATGCCCGCCAACGAGGTCAGCACTTCAGGCGGGATCTTGTTATTGAGCTTAACGTATTGCTCGAACGAACTGATCGCGGTGCGTTGCAGCACATCCTGCTCTTGCTCCGACAAGTCCCAGACCTCTTCCATCGGCTTGACCACCGCCGAATAAAACGCCCCGGCATTATGATAGGAGACCACGTTAATGCGTTGGCTACCCTCCACCAACACTTTCACCGTCCCGTCCGGCAATTTCAGCAATTGCAGGATATTCGCCAGCGTCCCCACCTGATACAGGTCGGTAATGTCCGGTTCGTCGACCTCGGCTTCCTTTTGCGCCACCAGCAACACTTGCTTGCTGTCACGCATGGCTGCGTCCAAGGCATCAATTGAGCGCTCACGCCCGACAAATAAGGGGATGACCATGTGCGGGTACACCACTACATCGCGTAGCGGCAAAACCGGAATGAAGACATCGCTTGGCTGTAACTCTGTCATGTTATGTGTTTCCATAAATGCGCCCTGAACACGATTGTAAAAATAAGATTATGAGGACGGTAATAAAAATAGCAAGGATCCGGCCATAAAATAGCCGCTTTTTTTTCTGGCCAGGCTAAGGAAGCAGGCTAACCTGGAGGGGGTACTGGCTGGCGGCGGGCTTTCAGCCACAATTCCAACAGCAAAGCCTTACGCAACAGCTTACGCCCCCACAGCCGCCAAGCCGCTTGTCCGCGCCATGCCAACAATTCGTCTAAAGCCCGCTCAGGGCTGGTAAATTGGCCACTGACCCGGCTGATATAGGTAGGATAAAGGATTAACGCCGCCGCCGCCAATTCATCGACACTGAGGCGGCGCGAACGCCTGTCCGCCACCAGCTTATCCTCAGTCAACCCCCACCCCGCGTAAAAAGGCAAACCGTAGCAGACAACCCTTTTGCCGCGCAACAACGCCTCAAAGCCCGTTAACGAAGTCAAGGTATGCACCTCATCGACCTGTTCCAGCAATTGCCCCATCGCCACATCGACGACAATCTCGTCGCACCATAAATGCGTCTGCGCCTCGTCCTGCCCCGCCTGCCGCAAGCCCACCACCACATCAGGATGGGGCTTATAAATGATATAAGCCGTCGGTTCGGCACTACGCACCGCCATCAACAGGCCTAAATTAGTGCGTAGCCCCAACGCCCCATAAGCCAACGACGCATCGCTTTCCACCTGCCCCGGCACCAGAATGACCGGCCCCGCCAAACTGCCCGGCGGGCGTTGCCAGCCCCCCGTGCCGACATTGTATTTGGTCAACCGGGCAGCGGCCAAGCGCTCGCGTAGCTGCTTAGCACGCGCCAGCAATGCCGTATCAAAGGGATAATTTTGTAGATAAGCCTCCAAATCGGAAGGCCTTGTCGCATCGTAATAGATACCCGTACTGTCCAAAGCCCATGATAATGGCCGGATCAGATCGGCACCTAAGCCTACGGAACGGATAAAACCATCTTCCAAGCGAATAGTATGCCATTGTTTGGCATTTTCCGGCAGCACCGTGAGCGCTTGCCGACCCCAGACCACCAGCGTGGCCTGTTCGGGCGGCTGCGCAACATCAAACAGCACAACGCTACCCTGAAAAAACCGCCTCACAATCGGCTTCTTATAATCGGAAAAACCGTATGCGTACAGCCGCGCCGGAAACCGCCCGCGCTGCACCCGCTGCCACCCCGCCCAAGCCAGCAAACGCTCAGGTTCGCAGCGCTGTGCTGTTTCTGGATCAACATAAGCCGCGCAAGCGACCAGCACTGCATACAGCAAATTGGCCAAGGGCACTGGCTGGCGGCCTAAAGGTGGCGGCACGGCATCATCGGTCAAGCCCCAGCCCGCATAATACGGCATCGCAAAGGTGCACACCCGCTTACCCCATAACAAGCCTTCCCAACCCAAGCTAGAAGCCTGACAATACACCGCTTGCGCCCCGGCCAGCACCGCCGCCGGATGCACATCCGCCGCCAGCGCCTGCACCCGCGCCGCATCGGCCAACGTCCGCCGCTGCCCAGGCACATCAGGGCAAGGCAACACCAGCACCTGCGCATCGGGATACTCCGCCAAAGCCGCCGCCAGCATCCGCGCCGACCCCGCCGCATCCCCCGCATCAACTACCACTACATAATGGGGCGGTAAAGGCAAAGCATACGCCCGCGCGTGGTTATAGCGCGATAACTGCTGGCTTTGCCACAACCCCTGCAACTGCCACGCCCGCGCTTGCTGGGCAGGGCTATAAGCCACCGCTATCGCCGTTTCCAACGCACTGGCCCAACAGAGCGACAATACCCCATCCGCAGCATTAAAAGGCGCAACACAGCCCTCGGTGGCTTCCCACAGCACCAGACCGCCTAACCGCGCCAACACCTCGCCGCCACGCCGCCACGCCGCCAACAGACGGCGGTTTGCAGGCTGCACCGGGCGATATACCACCACCCGCCGCCAGCGCCAACTTAACGCCCACAAAGTCAGCAAACGCGGCTTAGGCAACAAGCGCACAGCGGCCTGCGCCAAATCTTCGGCAGAAAGCGACGGCCTAGCCATCAGCCCCCCAACAACTGGCGGTTAGCCTGTTGCGCCTGCGCCGCCATTTCCAGTGTCTTCGCTTGGGCATTACCCCATAAGCCATAGCGGAAAGTCTCGTCTTGGGTCAGGCTTAAAATCGCCTCCACCCACGCCGCCTGCTCGTTCGCCACCACCAAACCCTGCCGCCCATGCTCGACCACCGCCGCACAACTGCCGCCCGGCGAATACACTCCGACCGCCCCGCAACGGGTAATATCCAAAAACTTGGTCTGCGAACGCGCCAAATTAAACGGCACGTCCAACAACGGATTTAAGCCGACATGCCGCCCAGGTTGCGCCAAAAAACCCTGATAGGCCGGCCATTTCAAGGTATGCACCACGGTAACGCGCGGCAAGCCCCGGTACAGCTCAAACACATCTTTCTTCCCGATAATCTCAAAAGCCACCTGCGGGTCCCGTGCCAGCACCTCCGCCACCACCGGACGTAACCAACGGATTTCCGCCTGATGCGTGGCAATCGAACCGTGATAAAAAATCCGCCGGATCGGCTCAGGGAACGCAATCGGCGTAGGCAACACTAATTGCGCCCGCCACGTCGCGTATTTTTCCACCAGATACGGTGTCGACACCCAAAGCTGCGGCTGCTGGCCACGCAACCAAGCCCGTTGCCGCCACGCCAATTTTGCCAATTTATAACGGTAACTGAGCGGCATCCCCGCCGACGCGGCAATGTCCAACACATCGTCATCCATAAAAAACACCAACGCCCGCAACCGCACCCGGCACGCGCCAACCAGCCGCACCCACGCAGGCGGCACATAACGGACAAAAATGACAATCGCATCGGTTAATGCTTCAGGTTCCGGCACATCGGCATGAAAACACCGGACAAGCGGAAACCCACCCGCCGCCAACAGCGGCAGGATAAAAAAATCCGTGGAAGGGTTCGCACACTCTTCGATCAGAAAAACCGTGGGCTTAGGGGCTGGGGCGGGTTCCATAGCAGGCTCAAAGCTAAAAATTATGGTGATTATAACAGCCAGATAGCCAAGTGAACTTGCTTTGTTTTTAACAAATAACGGATAGTTTCTGGCAATGATTGCAGTTATTTTTTGTGAAGCATTTCACTTATTTAAATTTCATTAAAGCACAAAATCTATTATATGGCTTTTATTCATTGAAAAATCAATACCTTATTAATCAATATTGCTATTTCACATAATTACTTAACCGTATCTGTTTTTTTGATTTCATTACAAAGAAAACCACATGTAAAATAAATAAGCACTAAAATAAACACATAACATCCATTTAACTGATAATAAAAATCACCTTCTTCTTAAAGATAAGTAACTAACGCATACTAGAGACAACTTTACCTATATTAGTTAAATCTTCCGCATATTACCTTAACTTGGCTTTTATCATGGCAACTAACAGCACATTACTGGTTACAACAGATTATATCCAAAGCGATACGCAAACCCCAGATACGGATACCACCATTACCAGCACTCCTACTGATACCAGCGACCCAGTAGCGCCTGCAACTAATGACACCGCCAATCAAGATGCACTGAACGGCATAACTGCTACAACAAGCGATGAAACTTCCCTTGATAGCACTAAGGACAATAACCCAGCAAACACTGGCTATATCATACCTTCAGACGTTTATTTATTCGACGGCGGGCAAATCGACACTTCCGGCACTACCCCCACCGACACCACGGGCGACACAGTATCCACCACTGACGACGGCGGCGACAACGGCGGCGGGCAAACCGACACCTCCGGCGACATCGTTCTAGTACACGCAACCTATGAATACAATATTTATGGCACTAGATACGACCCGGAAAACTACGATGATGGCTATGGCACAGCTTTAGTGGTAGAGCCCATATCATCATCGCTTCATGTAGTCATTAGCCCAGAGACGAATATTCATCTTATAGCCCTCACAACTACAACGGCTGATGGCTTGGTGGTTTAACCGACAAACAACTTGTTGCCTTTCGGCATCCCCGTATAGCAGGGAAGCTTCCCCCTAAATGACACCCAGTGATTTTAGGGGGGCGGCATTTGCCCATACAAAGAAGCTTAGGACACTAATGAGCTTGCCAGAGCGGCGCTATAAAACATCAAAAACCAGAAAAATTCACAAAATGATAACTTTTACCGCGCCGTAAAACATTATTTAGGCGTACAGGCAAATTATTGCCCATTATTTTGATAACTGCCCCCCTATCATTTAGGCATATTACATCCGACAGCACTCTGTTGGCAGAAGGACAATCCCAAAATAAACGGCCTAACACCCAAAAACCATTGATTTTTGCCATCAAAATTCATGACGGACATTATTTATGAAATTCAACAAAGTCTGGATAACCCTATTGCTGTCAATCAGCAGCGCAGCCCACGCCGACCTCTACGACACCAATATCAAAAACGCCATAACCTGGCTGTCTTCTAAGCAAAATGCCGACGGCAGCTGGGGGACTTCCGCCATAGACATCCAGCCCGTCTACACCAGTGCGGTAATTCAAGCCTTTGAGTCCGCCTCCAACCAGCAAAAAGACTATTATGAAGGTTTGACTTGGTTAGAAAACCACGCCAGCAACAATGTCGACCTGACCGCAAGATTCGCACGGGCGCTCATCAGCCATGGCGACGATGTCAGCACCGCCCAAGCCTACCTAAAAGATGCCCAAGAATCTGTCGGCACAGCCTACTATGGTTGGGGTCTGTCATCTAACTACACCAGTTCGGCCATCGATACCGCCTTGGCGTTGATCGCGTACAACAAACTGAACCAAACGGGCGTAAACATCACCGGGGCGCTCAACTACCTCAAAAGCACCCAGCACACCGCCGCTAATGATAAAGGCTGGGCAATCAACCCTGCCGACAGCAGCGACCCCGCAACCACTGCGATAGTCGTCCAAGCCCTCGCACTTTATACCGGAAGGGACACAACGCTCAGCACTAATATCACCAATGCCCTCAACACCTTAGCTGTGTTGGTTGACACCAATGCGCCGCCCTTACTCCAAGCGCTGGCCGCGCAGGCCGCGCAGGCCGCGCAGGCCGCTGGCGACAGTGCCAAAACCACCGCATTTTTAACCAACCTCACTAACAGCCAAGCGGCAGACGGCAGTTGGAAATGGAACGGCGACACCACAACTGCCACAGCGGGCGATGCTTACATCACCGCCTTAGCGACCCGCGCCTTAGCCACCGCCAGCAAACTCCCCAGTTTGGCGACAGCCGTAACCATACCCGACCAAGCCTTACGCCAAGCCATCAACCAAGCTCTAGGGCGCAATGCCATGGATAGCCTAAACCGTGGGCAACTCGCCCAACTGACCAGCTTATCCGCTGTAGGCAAAGGCATTGACAGCCTCACCGGCCTAGAATGGGCGGTCAACCTGACCAGCGCCGATCTGCGCAACAACAACATTACCGACCAAAGCCCATTGCAGAATTTAACCCAACTGACGACCCTGCAACTGGCTGGCAATCCGGTCACCAGCCCCGGCGCACTGTTGGCCAATGCACAAGGGCAACAGGCCAGTACCCCTGTACCCGCCTTACCGTTACCTGGGCAAATACTGTTGGCATTGGCATTAGCCGCCATTATGCGCCATATCCGCCGTTTCCAAGCCTGCTAAGGAGAATTTCAATGCGTCTTTTTTTATCTTCACTATTACTGGCCGGGATACTCCAAACCGCATCGGCGCTAGCCCTTCCAAACACGGGCAAAGATGCCCAAGCAGGCGAATTGCCGCCCGAAAAATTAGCGGCCATCCGTGAAATAGGCCGCAACATCCTTTTAGCCAAACAGCCTAAAGATGCCGCCGACCCCGCCGGACAAGCCGCCTTATCACAGTTGCGCACAACCTTAGACAACTTAATTGCCGCCGAACAACAGCTTATACAAATTAAACCGCATAACAGCAACGCCGCCCTGACACCTGACCAGGCCCAACAACAGACGCTCAGAGAAAACTCACGCAAAGCCGCGCAAACCAAAGCGTTGGATGTAGCTGCCTCACTGCACCAAGAAGCCGGGCTAATGGCACAACAACAAACCTTATATTCAAGCGGTTTTCCGATAAGCCAACAACGCGGGCAACTGTATGAGCGTTGGGCAAAACACCTAGAAAATATCCTTGCCGACAACAACGCAAAAACGCCCCGCTTATTACGGCTAATGGCGTTCCGCGATAAGCTCGAACCCCAACAGCACAGTGTATTAAGAAAACCCATAAAACACCATTCGCCGACCCTGCGGGCATTATTCCGCAGCACCGCACCTGCGAAAACCTCCGCACCCACCCCTACCCAGGCCAACCACTAATAAGGACTTGCCATGCCAAACCGTCTATTGTTGTCAAGAATCCCCCTATTAACCGTTGCTTTTTTGGGATTAGCGGCCTTACCGCAACAGCAAGCCCTAGCGGCACAACTCCAAACCCCTGAAATTGTCTTCACGGGCAGTGATGCTGCACCCTTGGCCGCCAAAGCCGGGCAACTGGGTACTGCGGTCGCCATTTACGAATACGTCCACAATAATTTCGAATTTTCGACTTACCACGGCTCACGCTCCGGCTCGGTCAACACCTTCAATGCCCAACGCGGCAGCGATGTCGATATCGCCACCGCCCTAATCGCCATGATGCGGGCGCGGAACATCCCCGCCCGTTATGCCGTCGCAACCGTACGGATGCCCGCCGCACAATTCACCAATTGGCTAGGCATCGCGAATCTTGATGTGGCCGTACAAGTATTAAAAGACCAGGGCATCCAAAAAGTTGCCCTTGCGGCCGACCGCAGCACGGTTGATTTTGAACATGTCTGGTCTGAAGTATTGGTGCCTTTTGAGCAATACCGCGGCCTGACCCTACCGTCAACCGTAGACTGTTCACTAGCCAGTTACGCGGCGCGTTGCGATTGGGTACCGCTGGACGGCAGCTTTAAACAAAAAACCTACAACGGTTTAAACATAGACCCTTATAGCGCCTTAAGTTTCGACTACACCGGCTATTACAACGCCATTAAAAACTCGGCAACCGATACCTTGCTCCGCAAAGACAAAAACCCGCTGACTATTTTAGAAGAGCAAATCGGCACTTGGTTACGGGCCAACAAACCCGGCAATACCCTAGAAGATGTTGCCGATGCCGGGCAAATCATCGAAATACACGACGGCCTACTGCCCGCCTCATTGCCTTTTAAAGTAGTGGGCGGCATAGGGAGCGTCCGCCATTATGATTCGGTGGCCTCACATGATACCGCCGCCGTCGGCACAGAAGCCAAAGATTGGGGTAAGCGGCTATCCATCACCGTTGGAATAGTCGCCCCATTAACAGGCGGCGGTACCTTTACCGCAACCTTGGGTGCAGGCAACCCTTTATTGGCGGAACTGAACACAAAACGCCTGACCCTAGCGACCGAATTCCCTCCGCCCGGCAATATCCCCAATGTTGTCACCCGACTGGGCGGCGTTGAAATCGCCCGCCCGCTCGGCGGTTCAGGCACAATAGTCGGCTACAACCCAAAAGTCGGCGACGCTTACACCATTTATGTATCTATGGACGGCACCCCCGACCCGACAGGCGGCACGGATGACAACACCGTTTCCGCCACTTATTACGGTATTCTTGGCGGTTATTATCTGATCGCCACCGGCGGCGAATCGTCCAATTGGCAACAAGTCCATAACGCGGCCAACCAATTGTTAACCGCCAATGACACTTATAAAATTGTCTTCAACCCTAACGAATCAGGATGCGACAAAGCCAGCGGGCTAAATTGCACACCGTTTGTCGATGCCACCAAGAACGGTTGGGACAGTTCCGACCCAACGCTGTTAGACAACAAACCCGCGTTAGATGCCCTAACGGGCGGCCTGCTCTATGTCGCCGCCACCCAGTATTACACCAAAGTCCGCGAACAATTCCAACGCGCCGACCTGTTAATGAAAGCCAAAACCCCCATCGTCGGTTTTTTGGGCATCGTCAGCTCGACACATGAAGCCGAATACATCGACGGCACGGCATTTTCAATCTTACCCGGTGGCCTGTTAATTGATATGAAAGGCATCACCATCGCAGGCTCGTACCGCACCAACGACACACCCCTGACCTATTCCAACCGCCAATTTGAGTTTTTAGGGCATATCACCTCATCCCTAGAGCATGAAACATGGCAAGAACTGACCGGGTATGATGCCGTATCAACAGTACGCGGCATCCAAATGGCGCTAAGCAACGGCGCAACCTTGCTTAACCCTAAAAAGAACGCCACCGCCGACACCTTGCCCGGCCTCTATGGCGCTTTAGGCTTCAGCATAGGCAATCCCGCCACCGCATTCACCTACAGCCCGTTCACCATTGGCACGACCGCCCCTGCAACTTGGAAGCACGCCACCAACGGCAGCACCTTCGATCTTTTTCAGGCCACCATTGGGCAAAATACCAGTGATTTACGCAAATCGTATGGACAGTATTCTTATACGCCAAATTCTGGCCTCTATGGCTGGTCAAAATGCGTATCCGATCAAATAAGCTCCATAAATGCTTCGCCGGAAGGTTCTTATACAGGCACAACCTGTGACGGCACAGCGATATCCGGTTCAAAAGCGGATCTACTTAATGGCATTAACAATGACTGGAAAAACACCATCATCCCACAGATGATTGGGCAAAAATATTTCGATTATTTCGATACCAAGCATACTCCAGACCCCTTCGACAAAAGCTTATATGTTTACCGCACGGCACCGCCCGCTAATGATGCCCAAGAAACAACCAACATCGCCAACATCCGCAGCAACCTCTATGATCGGGATCTAAGCAAATCTTGGGCCGAATACCTAATCCCGTCCAAATTGACGATAGGAACGACTTATCGGTTTACCGTCGATATCCACAAAGAATATTCAACTGCCGACAACCGCTTAACGTCGATGGCTTTCGAAATCAACAACCTCACAAAATAAACGCCATGAACAAGACCCCTTCGCATTTAAGCTTGACCCGTTTGCACCGCGCTATCGCAACCTTGGCCGTCCTTACCTCAGCAGCGGCACAACTTGCCGTGGCGGGCAGCTATGTGGACGCCAACACCACGCTCCAAACCGCCACCGCCATCAACACCGGCGCCGTATCGGCCACACCTGTGTTTAATAACGACCAGTTCACCGACAAAGTTTTAGTCGCCACCGTCAATAACGACAAAATCCGCACCCCTTCCACGGCAGATCCCGTATCCACGGTCTCCGGCAACAACTATCATGACGAAACGGACATCCAAATCCGCGGGCGCAATGACTTGAACTATGTCTTTACGCGTACCTACAACAGCGCCGCCAGCGCCACAGCCGTCGATATAGGGCTAGGTTACGGCTGGGTGCATTCTTATGGGATGCGCCTGGAGTCCAACGATTTCGGCATCTGCCCCAATTGCGGCACAACCGCCAAGCCCGAAAACGGCAACGGCAAAACCTCCTCCATCACCTACACCGACGAGCGCGGCGGCGAGCAAAACTTTTTGGTCAACGAGACCACCTTCGCCGTCACCAACCCCAAAGGGGTTTTTGACCAACTGACCTTGGACAGCGCCACCGGACAGCATACCCTAACCTTCCGTAACGGAGTGAAATACACCTTCGAGACCGTCACAGGCAACCTGAAAGCGACCCCTAACACCAAAGCCCGCCTAAAAACCATAGAAAACCCTTGGGGCGACAAATTGACGTTGGCGTACGACGCCAGCGGCCGCTTAAGCACCGTCAAAGACAACCTGAACATTGCCGCCCGCACTGGCTTAACGTTCACCTATTACGGCACGACCAAACGCATCCAAGACATCACCGACTGGACGGGGCGGACATGGCATTATGACTATACGGGCGATGATTTGACCGCTAAAACCAACCCCTTACAAGAAAAGATCACTTACACCTACCAGAACGGGCATCTGCTGCACGAAATCATCCTGCCCTTACTGCGCGGCACTCAAGCCGTCAAAACCACTTTCAACTATTATAGCAATGGCCGGGTCTTCAACTACAGCAACGCCCTAGGCCATACTGAAGCCCTCGATTACGACCTGTTCCGTAAAATCACCCGCGTCACCGACCCCAGAGGCGGAGTCCGTACCTATACCTACGATGCCGACGGTTTCATGACCAAACTACAAGAACCGGACGGTGCCGTCCTGATCTTCGAAAGCCAAAATGACGGCCTGCGCAACAAAAAATACGACGCGCTGGGCTACGCCACCCAATACAGCTACCTGAACGGCAAAACCATCGCCGACACCGCCAGCGACAACTTCGGCAACGTCAGCCGCGAACAAGATGCCTTTAACTATACGACCGACACCAGTTATGGCCCCTACGACCAAGTCGCCGCTGTCAAAGACAAACGCAACATCACCACCAGCACCACCTATTACACCGCCGCCGGCACATGCAGCAAAATCGGCAAGCCGCAATCGGTGACACTGTCGAAATTGACCCAAGCCGGGCAAGCGCTCACCAATGTCACCCTGCGTGACTATTGCTGGAACAGCAACGGCACCCTAAACACCCTGACCGAATACATCGACCCGACCGATGCCACCCGCAAGCGCGTCACCCAATACACCTACGAAACCGTCAGCAACGGCCTCAATGTTTCCGACGTTAACATCAAAGGCTCCGGAAAAACCATCCATACCCATTTCACCTACGATGCCCTAGGCCGCAAACAAAGCGCAACCCTGTATCGGCAAACCTCCCCGACCGTCCCGGCCTTGGTGGCGCAAACGACCCATTACACCTACGACGACCTTGACCGCCTGGTCACAACCACCGACCCCGACGGCAATATCCATGAGACCGTATTTGACGCGAACGGCCAAGTCTACCAAGAAAAAATGTCTTACCCGACCACCGTCACCCGCCCCAACTGCGCCGCCCCCACTGGCGGCTATGTGGTCTGCACCGAAGCCACCCACCAATACGATGCCGCCGACCGCCGCATCAGCAGCAAAGACGTTTTAGGTGCCAACACCAGCTTTGCTTATGACGAAGCGGGCAATGTCATCAAGACCACCGATGCCAACGGCCACGTCACCCGCTACGAATACGATGCCATGAACCGCAAAACCGCCGTCATTGACGGCAACGGGCGGCGCACCGAAACGCAATACGACCTCGCCGGCCATCCTATCGCCGTCACCAACGCCAACGGCGAAACGGCAAAAAGCACCTACGACAAAACTGGGCATCTGCTCCAAACTACCGACCCGTTGGGCAACAGCACCCAATATAAATATGATGCCAACGGCAACCTGTATTGCCTCATCGACGCCAACGAACACACCGACACCACCGCCCCCGATTACCAGCCGCTCAACACCAACGGCTGTACCGAATGGCGGGCTTATGACGAACTCAACCGCCAGACCGTCAGCAAAAACGCCGCCAACGCCGGCACCACCTACAGTTACGACCTGCTCGGCAACCGCCTTACCGTGCGGGACGCACTTTCCCGCACCACAACCTTTAATTATGACGATCTGGGCCGCCTGACTGAAGTCGTCGATCCCCTGATAGAAGCCCCAACCGATAAAACCCAAACCTTTGTCTACGACGAAGCCGGTAACCTAATCCAAACAACCGACCGCAAAGGCCAAACCAGCCAATATACTTACGACCTGCTCAACCGCAACACCCAAACCGATCTGGCCGACGGCAGCAGCGAATCGGCCATTTACGACGACTTTGGCGATCTGGTCAGCAGCCAAAACGCCGCCGTAACCTACACCTATACCTACACATCCAAACACCAGCTAAAAAGCAAGACCGACAGCCGCCAAAACAAAAAGCTGGCTTGGGCCTATGACTTGGTCGGCAACCTCAAAACCAAAACCGACTACCAAAGCGAAATAACCACCTACCAATACGACAACACCAACCGCTTGGTGGCGGAAGCCAACCCCGCCTACCTGCAAGTCAGCTACCATTATGACGCGGCCGGCCGCCTGCTCGACCGCATTCTCAGCAACGGCGGCCACAGCCATTACGGCTACGATGCCGCAGGCAGGCTCACCCAGTTGCAAAACACCACCGCCACCGGCAAAACCGTCAACAACAGCAGCTATGTCCGCGATGCGGTCGGCAACATCCTCAGCCAAACTGACTCCGGCGGCACCGGCCAGCTCAACGTCGCCCGCAACTATACCTACAGCCCCGCCTACTACCTGCTCAGCGCCGATTATGCCGGCACCGTCACCAGCGACGAGTCCTACACCTATGACGCGGTCGGCAACCGCCTGACCACCACCACCGGCTCGCTGACCCCGACCACCAGCACCCTATACCACAGCTACACCAGCGGCAACCGCTTGGCAAGCACCAAAACCGGCAGCCTGACTGGGCCGATACTGGAAAATTACACCTACGACGACAACGGCAGCCTGAAAACCATCGCCCTCCCCAGCGATCCCGCCAACGCCCGCAACTTGGTGTTCACTTGGGATGCCAACAACCGTTTGGTAACCGCTGATGCCGTCAGCTTCGCCTACGACCCCAGCGGTTACCGGATTAAAAAAGTCGTCAACCCCACCACCACCAAAAACTACCACTTGGAAGGCGAGCATCTGGAAGCGGTCTACGACGACCAAGCCGTCCTGCAAGCCAAATACTTCCGGGGCGGCGTCATCGACGAGATTGTCAACGCCTACCAGCGCAACGCCGCAGGCGACCTCATCAACAGCACCTTCCACCACGACGCGCTGCAATCCGTGC
>NZ_PGFZ01000007.1:0-2132 GCF_002923755.1 Methylovulum psychrotolerans | reverse complement strand
ACCAAGCCGTCCTGCAAGCCAAATACTTCCGGGGCGGCGTCATCGACGAGATTGTCAACGCCTACCAGCGCAACGCCGCAGGCGACCTCATCAACAGCACCTTCCACCACGACGCGCTGCAATCCGTGCTGGGGCAAAGCCTGCATGACGGCAACATCCTCGCCGCCCAAAGCTACACCGCCTACGGACGCATCCTCAACCAAGTCACGCCCAGCAACAACGACCAAAAATACACCGGCCGCGAACGCGACGGCGTCACCGGCTTTTACTACTACCGCGCCCGCTACTACGACCCCGTCACCGGACGCTTCATCTCCGAAGACCCCAAGGGCTTTGGCGCGGGGGTGAATTTTTATGCTTATTGCTTGGATAATCCGATAAACTGTAATGATCCGAGTGGGAATTTCGCCGAAACTCCTTGGGATTTGCTAAACGTAGGGCTCGGTTCTTATTCCTTTACAACGAATATACGCACAGGCAATTGGGGCTGGGCTGCTGCCGACGCAATTGGATTGATATATGATGTGGGGGCAACTGCCGTACCTTTTTTGCCTGCTGGAGCTAGTGCTGGAATGCAAGCATTACGGCAAGGTAACAACATACTAGACTCAGTAAATATTGGATTTGATGTTGCAAAAACGGCTAATATTGCAAACGACGTTGCACAAGCTGCAAGCACTACTGCTCGTGCAGCTACCGAGGGTTCAAAAATTCATTATCAAGTTGGAAAGGCCTTAGATGAAGGAGATTTGCTAAGTGATTCTGCTAACAACTTTTTTAGAGGTGCTAATGGAGCAACAGGTAAACAGCCGGACTTAAGCTGGACTGGTTCGGGACTTTGGGCCGACCTTACAACACCCGGACAATGGGCAAGTCATGTTAACAAGTATAGCGCAAATTTTGGAGAAGGAATTCCATTGCTTTATGAAAGAGGGGTTGGTTTGGTCAACACCAATCCGTTGACAAGTTTTATGGGAAGTTTTTTGACTGGGAGCCAGATGTTGTTTGGCGGAAGCCAATCTGCCAATGGTGGGTTTGTACTTTACCCTAGCAAAGCTAATACGAATATGATGAAAGCAGTATATAGCAAATAAAAATAGGAATTGAAATGGGTTACCACATCACAATTTTACGAACCGAACAGGGCAAAAATATTCCTATAAGAATTGATGAAATAAAAAAACTAAAAGATTCGTTTCCAGGAGCTGACATTGAACCCCCTAGTTTAAAAGGGGGGCAGCTTGATCTTGTAATTTCAAGGGATAGTTCCCATTCTTATCGTTTTATTCTTCAGCATGGGAGGCTTTGGACAAAAAATCCTGAAGACGACGAGATTGAAATTATGCTGGAGATTGCTAAACAACTTAATGCCCGTGTTTTAGGGGATGAACTGGAAACCTTCCGTACCGTAACGGATACCTATTTACATCCTGACGATATAGAAGAATTTAATAGGCATCAAGCAGAATCGAGACATTCTATTAGGCATACCCGAAATGTCCGGTGGGCAATAAAATTTATTGCCTTGTTATTTCTTGTGATTGGTCTTTTAATTTCTTGTTTCCGATAACAAACCCCGTCCATATTGAAAGCCGTAGTTTCAATGGACAGTCGAGGATTAACCGTTCGCCTGTCCGCAGCCCCCCTTGTGGGACAGGCTCACCACGAACGGATTAACCTGCAACTCCCTTAAGTTAAACTACAGATTTCAAAATTGACGGGTATATTAAAAGCAGTAGTTTTTATTTAGCGGAAAATTTACCACGAAAAACGTAAAAGGCGCGGTGAAACGGCTTAAAAAAACGTCGCGTCCTTCGTGGCAAATAGTTTTTGAAACTACGGATTTCAAAACAGACGAGGTTTAGTGGCTTTTTTATCTACAAAACCAAAACCGACTACCAAAGCGAAATGACCACCTACCAATACGACAACGCCAACCGCTTGGTCGCGGAAGCCAACCCCGCCTACCTGCAAGTCAGCTACCATTATGACGCGGCCGGCCGCCTGCTCGACCGCATCCTCAGCAACGGCGGCCACAGCCATTACGGCTACGATGCCGCAGGCAGGCTCACCCAGTTGCAAAACACCACCGCCACCGGCAAAACCGTCAACAACAGCAGCTATGTCCGCGA
>NZ_PGFZ01000069.1 GCF_002923755.1 Methylovulum psychrotolerans | reverse complement strand
CGCCTATCGCTTCAACCGCAGGTTCCAGCTCGATAGGCTTCCCATGCGCCTGCTTGTTGCCGCCATCGCCGTTGGGCCTCGCCCAGAGGTTTGGATCCCCTCGGCTGAAGCATCTTGCTAATCAGGACGCCCTTTGCAGTGGTCAAAATGCCAGCACATGACTTCGTTTTCGTCCGTCCAGGCCTTTTCCTGGACGGTGTCGTCGAAGATCAGACAGCCATCGTCGCGCTCGATCTGGCGTACGATAGGCTTTACCTCGCCCTTTATGCCCTTTGGGTACACAGGTCTTTCGAGGTGTATTCCCTCGCGGACAGGTGGCGGGTCATTTGGTCATGGCTGATCTCTCCGTCAAGCATCGCCGACAAGCCCGTCGCCGTTGCAAAGCCTTGGTTGCAAATCAGGTAGTCTGTGTAGAGTTCTATTTTTTCTTTTTCCATCCGTCAATGATACTCTTTTTGGGATGGGGTGCGTAACATCAGATAATAAGCACCTATACTTTGGCTTTAGGCGCTGCCCTTTTTCTCCCTTACGTTTCATCTGTTGTTTAGGTGCGGCAAGCGGCTTAAGTCTCCTGTTTTCTTACCTATACGGTTACGCCTTACCATGCCCAAACTCACCGACACCTACGCTAGAGCTTACGACTGTTGTGACCGGATTCTCACCGAATTAGGCCGCTTCCCTACCATAGACCTAATCCGTGAGCGGATTGGGGTCAATAGTCCGACGACCATCAAAAAGGCGATGAACGAATGGACGCAACATTTTGCCGAACAGCATTTTGACAAATTGCACCGCCCCGATATTCCGGTGACACTCATCCATAGCGTCGAACAAGTCTGGAAACTGGCGGTGCTAGAGGCAGAAAAGGCCTATCTTGACAAAGAAAAAGCCTATCAGCATAGCTTGGCCGAAAACCAAGCGGTACTGGTCCAGCAGCAACAGGAACAGCAAACGTTAAAAGCCATACTTAGGGACACCGACACCGCGTTAGCGCAAGCAGGGCAATACAGCCAAGCCTTGCAACAGCAACTGAACGGACAGCAACAAAAGAATGCGGAGTTGCAAGAAAAGGTAGCGGCCAACGAAAAGCAGTTGCAGGAGCAACACAAGCTTATGCAGGAACAGGCTCTGCGTTGGCAACAGCAACAAGAGCAAGAGCAAGAGTGGTTTGCCCGGCGGCTCAGCGAGGAAAAGCAGTTTCTTGAAGAAAAATGGCAAGAAAAAATTCAAAGGCAAGCCCAACAAATTGCCGTATTGAGCGAATCCGAAACCAGCTTGCGCCAAGTCTGCGCCAGCTTGCGCCAAGAACAACAACGCTTGCAACAGGTTTTAAGTAAACTTGACCAAGGGCAGAATAAGCCGCACCGCTTTAAAATCAAATCAGTGCCTGGTAATAAGCCAAGCCGTTGAGTACGGAGCTTTCTTAAGAAAATACGATAAACACGCGATGTTCGACTTTTTAGATTTGTACCAACCCCTTAAATTGGAGGGGTTGGTGGCGGCCCAGGCAACAATTCAGAAACA
The DNA here is from genome assembly GCF_002923755.1 of Methylovulum psychrotolerans. Taxonomy (GTDB): domain Bacteria; phylum Pseudomonadota; class Gammaproteobacteria; order Methylococcales; family Methylomonadaceae; genus Methylovulum; species Methylovulum psychrotolerans. The sequence continues at coordinate 83 of NZ_PGFZ01000069.1, read as the reverse complement.
CCCCTACGGTATGGGCAAGCAGCTTGCGGATGACACGGTTTGCCAAGTGCCAAAGGTTACGCGCCCTGATCCGTTCGATGTGG
>NZ_PGFZ01000068.1 GCF_002923755.1 Methylovulum psychrotolerans | reverse complement strand
CAGATCATTTTAGCGATAAACGAAATGCTTCAAACGGAGAAACGGGGCAGCGCCAATCCGCTGCAATGGCAATGACACTATCTTAAACTAGGCTAAATATTGTCTGGACAATGGGGGCCACTTAACGCTAATTATGATCATTGTCTTTAAAAGCGAAATAGGGTCGGTTCTTATAAGCGAAAAATACGGTGATTATATTAGATATATCACCCAATCTATTTTTACCATTATCATAGGCGTAATGTTATGGTCTAAAAATGAGCCGAAGATGGAGGAGCATAGCGGTTTTGTTGATAGTTATGACGTAATTCTAATGGTTATATTTTTAGCGTGTAATCTTTTTTTGTTGATAAAGTGTTTTTATAATTCCCCGCAAAAATACACCGCTGCCATAACCCGTTTTGATGGGTTGCTTGCGCTTTTATCCAATTCTTCGGTGCTATTGGCATCTATAGAGAGAGCAGGAATAAGCTGATATGTATTATCAAATAGCATGGGGGGTTATTGTCGTAGGTGTGATTTTTTATTATGCGGTTGTCTTGGCAAAAAACACACACTCAAACTTATTTAGGTTGTCTATTTCGTTTTTACAGTTTTTTTGGGTAATCCCAATGATGTTCTTTCCAACGTTGCGCGGTAATTTTCTATATTTTTACTTATGGCCTGCTGCTATCTTAATAGCACCGTGGGTTCTATTGTACATAAAAGTGCACCGTTAAAGCCAAGGTACGCTGCGATAATCCTATCAATATCTTGGATTGTAGCAAAGCAGAATGGATGGGCTATTTGCAGGGATTAACGCTTACGGCGTTAACCGTAGGTATTGTGGTATCTGTGATATATGCAGCATCCGATACAGTTATAGCCATATAAATGAAGAATAGGGTGATTATATTTATGCGTAACGAAATAGTATTTAGAATAATTTTTAGTTCCGTATTAATTATTTCAATGATAGCTGCACGCCGCCTATTTGGTGAGTGGGCTGACGGGGTTTTTATAGTGGCAGTAGCGTTAACTGGAATAGTGTTTTGGCTTTTTAAAGCAACCAGAAAATACAAATGAATGTTAAAAATTAAGAGCTAACGACTATGACCCATCAGAAAGTGATGTACGATTGGGAGGATAGAGCTGCAAACTGCTTACTTGTTGCCCTTATCCACTATGCGGAAGATGAAATCAGAAAAAATACCCCGGAAGCAACAGACACATTGTGTTGCATTGAAGCATGTATCATTAAATTTGCTAAACTCATTGCCTTGGGTAAGCTAGATTTAGACATTGACTTTCTAAAATACTACTTACTGCGTGTATCGCCTTTTTCTTCAGGACTCAAGGAAGCGTTGGGCAGCACTCAAAGCGGCGGGTTGGCATTCGCTTTAGCTGAAATTAGCCATTACTTATTTAGCATAAATTATTATAAAAATACTATAATTGGCTTTCCAGATTTTACGGATAAAGATCTCAGCATCATGTCTGAAGCCGCTCGGTTTGTTATAGCGCGGGTACAGCCTGATCTTCTCAATATCGACAAATCAGCAGATATGGAGTGGATAAAGAATAATTATTGGGATGATGTGCGAGATTTGCTGATATTGCATAATACCTTAAACAAATTAGACAAAATGCAATACGGATGATCTTATGTTTATCTCACCGACAATTATTCAACATGGCATAATTGCCTTAGAGAATGAGATTATGCGTC
>NZ_PGFZ01000067.1 GCF_002923755.1 Methylovulum psychrotolerans | reverse complement strand
TTTTCACCAGATTAATAAACAATCTGTCTATTAATCGATTTAAGAGACAGATTCACCCATGTTTTTTGCTATAAAAGTCAATAATTTTGCTTAGCGTACGTTTTCGTACCACTGGACTTCAATCCCCAATATCTATAATCGGGGGTGTGCGCTGATTCTTTCGCCCGCCGTATCCTTAAACGCCGGCTGCGGTCTTTACTGTCAAAAGCCTGATATAGAAGCAATTCACTTTTATTTTTTGTATCTTTGTGCTTAAACCGTTCAAACATGGGTAATTATCTCTCTATGTCGTTATCGTGTTCGTTATCTGGCTCTTGGTAATAATTATAGTGTTTTTGTGCTTCTTCAAGCCAATCAACTCGTTTGTATTCTTTTCTGTTGGCTTCCAATATGGCATCAAACTGCCCACCTAAACGCCGTGGCTGTGGGTTGTCGGCTGGCTCTGCCTTTACCTGCTGTTGCCAATAGTCCGCCTGTGGCTCGTCCATATCGTGTGCGCCCCCGCCCTTGATTTCGTCCTTGAGCAGTTCCCAGCCCTCGGCTATGCTCTCGTCCCAATCATGCACCCACTCTAGGGCGTGTTCCACCCAATGTTTAACCAGCCCCTTATGCTGAATCTCGCCCTGTGTGGCGATTTGGTCGGCATGGAAGACATTAACGGGGTCGGTGATTGAACTGCTGGTATTGGCGGGGGGATCGGCGGGGCGGAAACCGCCCCCGCTTCCCCCTTCGCCTTCCCGCTCGGCGGTGAGGTGGTCTTGCCAGTGGGTTACGGGTTTTGCTTGCGCCTCTGGCTCTGGCTTAAATTCTAAAATTTCGGCTCTGGCTGCTGCTATTTGCCTGTCTAAAGCCTCGCTTTCTTGGGCGAGTGCGCTTTTGTGCTGGTTGGCTTGTTCCCGCCCTCGGTTTTCGTCACCTATTCGGCTGGGTTCGCCCCGCCGTTCTATGGCGGTGGCTGCAACCCCTAAATGCTCGGTCGGCTCTTGGTCTATGCCTCTGTCCTTAAAACTGCGGTGGTCTACTCGGTCGTCAATCCCCGCCCGTTCAAGGGCGGTATTGATAAGCTCGGCGGTATATTCCCGAATATGCAAAATCTCAACCGCCCCCGTTTTCATGTTGACCAGTTCTCTGGTTTTCTCGCCTAACCCGTCCGCCCCCATTCGGCGGGTGGTCGTTAAAATATGGGCGTGGTAGTTCCTATCATCGCCCTGCCTTGATGGTTCGTGGATGGCTGCCGTCACTGCCACGCCGTAGCGGTCGGTGAGATGTTCGCCAAGCCCACGGGTTATTTCTTCCCGTTCTTCTTTGCTGACTTCGGAAGGCAGGGCAATCACCCATTCTCTGGCGGTTTGGCTGTTGATTCTTTTCTCGGCGGCTTCGGCGGCGTTCCATAATTTTTGGGGGTCGGTCGCCCAATCGGGGGCGGTGCTAGGGGCAAGGGTAAAACTTGCCTCTACGCCACTTCGGCGGGTGTAATCATGGTGGGTTTGGGTGCGTTCATCATACAGGTTTTCGCCTAGGCGATAGGCGCAAGCTGCCACGCTGGATTTGCTGCCCGCACCACTGCGCCCTATGACTTTCATGCTGCAATGATACCAGTTAGCCATTGTGGGGGATTGAAGTCCAGTGGTACGAAAACGTACGCTAAGCAAAATTATTGACTTTTATAGCAAAAAACATGGGTGAATCTGTCTCTTAAATCGATTAATAGACAGATTGTTTATTAATCTGGTGAA
>NZ_PGFZ01000066.1 GCF_002923755.1 Methylovulum psychrotolerans | reverse complement strand
CTCCAACGCCACCTTCGCCTTTTGTGCGCCGGTCATCAATTTACGCTTTTTCTCACTCATTTTCGTCCACCTGTTTTATGATGGACACCATCTTAAATTATTGTCTGTTTTTATGGGTCCACTATAGGGTTCTAAATTATGCGCCTCAGAGACCTCGATATATTCATCGATATAACTGCTTACAAAATCACTTCCGAGATCAAATAAGCCATTCATATTCAGCCTAATAATAAATTCAGGAAATAAATCAGGTTTAGCAAAGATACCTTGCTCCAATATGGAACCATAGCCTGAGAAGAATACATCAACCCCAAGCCACTGAATAGCTGAATCACTTATAAAAGTCCCTTTTTGTTTTGCTAGCGTTTCGGAAAAAGCAACGCATATTTCATTCCTATCTTGATGCCGATTAGAAAACGCAAGAATCCTTTTGGTTTTGTCCAAATCCCTCAATAGCTCAATATTCGAAAAATCTCGGTATTGCTCATCAATTTCATTTCTTAGCTCAATGGATTCGCGCGGCAATGTTCCAGAATAATAATCTTCGTCATCATCAAGATCAAACCAAGGCATTCTACTAATGCCAGAATAACAAATGCAACCAATACATGGCGGTTCTTTGCGAAAAAACTCACGCTCTTTCAGATCAAAGTTATATATTGGTTTTCTCAAAACAAAATATCCACAGATACTATTCCTCGTCATGACTTCAAGGTTTTTGTTCATTACACGCATTGCCTATAATTTTACCCTCAAAATAAGTCATAAAGACATCGGCCTTAGCATTTATTTTTTTACGCTTTAATTTTAAAGCCTTATAAATTGTGGCCTCATTTTCTGGAACCCTCCTAAAATATCCATACAGGCTAGGAACCAGCACTTTATTATTGATCTTAATACCAAAAATAATCGCCTCGTTACCGATAGATGGGCCAAATGCGTATTCAAAGCCATCAAACCAAGTGCAAACGAATAGCTTATCGCCCTTATGGATTTCCCCCCTATAAACTTTTAAGACCTCTTCTTCCATAATACCTATAGACAGGGTGTCGCCATTGGCATAAACCAAACCATCCTTAATGGTCTTCACTTTTAAAACCCGACCCACAAAAATGGTGTCCATTTCAATAGCTACCCGATTAAAGACTTCCTGCTCAGACTCATAGGGATGTTTTGCCTGAGCAAGGGGTAAATTAAGACAAAGTAAGCCCAAAAGGCTTAGCTTAATACCGCAAAAACCTCCTGCCACTTTTTCCATAACCGTGCCACCTGTTCAGGATAACTACCACAGCCCGCTCTTTCTACCCAGCTCACACTAATAGTTACACTCATCGAATTGCAGGAATAATCTGCAAACTTATGTCACAGTCATTACATGAAGCCTTTGCAATTGCGTTTAACCAATCTACCCAAATAGCCGGGTCGGCGGTGTTCCCATTATCTAACAGCGACATGCCGCCAAGTAAGCCAGCTATGTCATTTGAGTTTGTTAATTCATATTCATGTTCAAGAAATTTATACATCGCTGTATATGCGGCTTCTACGGTTATTTTATCGTTTTCATTAATCATAAGCCCTATTGCCAATTTGGCCTTATTGGTGAAGAAAGTCCTTATTAACGGCTGGTCATACACTTCCCCTAAAATCCATATAAAGCCAACAGCAATTATTTTAAGCTGTAATCACTATATAGTGGACCCATAAAAACAGACAATAATTTAAGATGGTGTCCATCATAAAACAGGTGGACGAAAATGAGTGAGAAAAAGCGTAAATTGATGACCGGCGCACAAAAGGCGAAGGTGGCGTTG
>NZ_PGFZ01000065.1 GCF_002923755.1 Methylovulum psychrotolerans | reverse complement strand
TTGGCCGTCCTTTTTTCCGTGAGGGTTGCATTATTGTTCCCGCTTTGCGTGGCTGGGGGATATTTGCCTGACTAGACGGGGAGGATTTTGGGTTTGGAATTCTGGGATTTGGGATGCTTTTTAATGGCTTGGGTTAGCCGAAAAAACGCTTTTCATCCATCGCCAAAATTGGCGATGGATGAAGGGAAAAATAGGTTAAAAGTTTGGAATAGTATGAGGAGATCTTATGCAGATGGTGTGGGCAATGCGAATTCTGGTGTGGGTGTAGATGCGGCAATGTTAATGCCGTCCGGGGCGGACGGTTTCTCGCACCCGAAGGCGAGATACTTTCTTTTGCTCCGCCAAAAGAAAGTATCCAAAGAAAAGGTGGTCCGATTGCCGCTTGATCCTGAGCTTCTTGGTTTTGTCGGGGGTCGGCAGAGAGGGCGCCTGCCCCCCCTGCCGCGCCCCTTCGGGCTGATCCCGACAAACCCTGCGATGCTCGGCGCGGCAAACGGGAGTAAAGCACGTTACTGCGTAACTTAAGCTATTGCTAAAGAAATCCCGTGGAACTTTAGAGCCTTTTGTTGATTAACACCCTATAAACTACTTAGCTTTTTGGAAGCTTAAAGACGCACCGCCAGTGTTATCCCCGCATATTCCATCGGCAACAAACGCGTAAAAATAAGGATGGGGGAGTTTAAACAAACGACACTAAAGTCCCATAGGATTTTGAGCGGTGACAAGGCGTAACCTTCCTGTGTATCACCGCGCACTACTAACGCAGTTAAATTATTCGATGAATACCATAAATTATGGTTTATTCGATAAGAAAACATATAGGAATATCAGACATTTTTATCTAATTTTCCTTATTGTCTAAACGTTCGTTTTTTCTATGCTTTTTGAGCTACTGAGTAATGATTGTTAAGGCTTCCCAAAAAATGGCATAAGGCCGCGCCATCTGTGGCTTTAGAGGCAAAGCAAATGACGACGACACCCCGTGCTGTTGGTGCAGCCTCCCGCTATGATATGAATTGGCCCACTATTGATTGGGGGAAAAGCTCATCAAATAGTGAGAAGGCTACAAGTGCGTATTTCCAAGGCAGCAAGCGAAGGCCGCTGGAATAAAGTGAAAGCTTTACAATGGTTGCTGACGCACTCGTTTTATGGCAAAGCAGTCGCCGTAAAACGGGCAACCTATAAATAACATGGGTTATTATTATTTATACAGTACATAATTTATATTGCTATACATTTTTATTCGTTGATGCCACTTACGATTTTATTAATCGCGATTGTAAATAATTTTTTGAATAAATAGCAGAAAACCATAAAGAACGAAAACAAGATAAATCGAATTCTATTGTGTCGCCGAAATGTAGATAAAGGACTAAATAGAATTTAACCGATACTGGTTTCATAAAATTGAAAATTTGCCGCCTTTTTTCATGCTGTAGCGTTTTTTTAATTAATATCTATCATCTCTATTAAATAATTAAAAAAGTTTCCTTATGCCTATTCTAATCGTTTTTTTGTAATGGTTGGATAATCTCAGCCGTTAGTTTGTATTTGAGGAAATATTTACTGTAAATTTTTTGTTTATCCTCTCTTTTATAAAAAGGTTATATAAGGTTATCCCCCTTTAAAACATATCATAACAATTTGTTTTTAAATAAAAAAAAAGATTTTTATTTCCCTCGCAAAGCCGTTAGTTTTCCCTCGCAAAGCCGTTAGTTTTCCCTCGCAAAGCCGTTAGTTTTCCCTCGCAAAGCCGTTAGTTTTCCCTCGCAAAGCCGTTAGTTTTCCCTCGCAAAGCCGTGTTTATTTTT
>NZ_PGFZ01000064.1 GCF_002923755.1 Methylovulum psychrotolerans | reverse complement strand
GTAGGTTTTGCCGGACCCAGTCGCCATTTGGATTAAGGCGCGGGGGCGGTTATCTTTAAACGACACTTCCAAGTTGTTAATGGCGGTTGCTTGGCAATCGCGCAAGCCTTTGGGGTTTAAGGCCGGAAAGGTTTGTAATCGGCTGCGTAAGGCTACATCGTGGCGCAGCCATGCCTGTAAGGTTTCGGGGCGGTGGAAGCTGAACACTTCGCGGGAGCGGGGTTTGGGGTCGCGGGTGTCGGTAAAGCGGGTCACGATACCTGTGCTTTCATAGAGAAAAGGTAGCGGCTGGTGGTGGTTGACCCATTTGAGCTTGGCGACGGCATAACCTGCGGTTTGCTCTTCAACCGTGGTGATTTTGTAGCCGTGGTCGGCTTGTTTGGCTTCTATGACCCCGACAGGCTTTCTGTCCACAAACAACAGGTAATCCGCCGGCCCCGTATCGGTTTGGTATTCCCTTACCGCGACCCCTAAGCCTGCCTCAAAGTTGATTTGCTTGTTCTTTTGGATAACCCAACCCGCCTGTAACAGTAATTGGTCAATCGTGTCACGGGCTTTTTGTTCGGGGTTTTGATTGAGTGTCATAAAAAATCCGTTATTATCGCCAACTGCCTTTATGATAACCGGATTTTGTCGTCATTAGGTAATTATTCGGGGCTTTGCTTTTTAGGTGGCCATGCTTATACTCAATGATCAAGTTTTTCATAAAGTCACCTCTAAATAGTGGGGAAGATTAGCGGAGAGCGAAGGCTCGTTAAGGTGGACAGCCCCCTCCCCTGATGGGGAGGGATGGGGTGGGGAGAATAAAATCAATGACTTATTCTTATGGTCCAGAAATTTTGATCAACGTATTTTTATTCTGCTTAATGAAAAAAGCCTTATTTAGATTCTCCCCACCCCATCCCTCCCCATCAGGGGAGGGGGACGGATTCCATTGCAACCTGTTGTTTTTAATTAATTAAAATACTAATCTAATATCTAGTGGCTAAGTTGCTTATTCTAATGTTAAAAACTTGATGATTGAGTTATACTTGATGATCTAGTATTTAGAGGTGACAACAAGAACTTAACCGAGCTTGCAAATGACTAACATCCAAAACACTCTCAGCGCAATGGCAAAAGACCTGTATGAAGTCGGGGCGATTGATAAAACGACCTTACGGCAGCTTGACCCCGACTCCCTACCTCCCGTCCCCCAGTATACCGCCAAGCAAATCGCCCATATCCCCCCTTGCCAGGGGGAGGAGCATTTTCCCACTGATTTTCACCTGTACGACGGGGAAGCTATAAGCTCCCTCCCCTGCGAAGGGCGACTGCATGGATGCACACCCTCAGGGGCGTAAATACCCACAGGGCATGAAGGAGGTAGAGCAACGCAAGGAGCGGTTGCCGAGAGGGCTGGGGTGGGGTTTAACACGCTGAGGTGCAATGGAACGCCTACATAATTTTATGCACGTTTGTGCTGGTTCCCAAGCTCCGGCTTGGGAACCATCCTATACGAAGCTCCTGCTTCGAGAATTTAAAAAAACTCAACGGCTGCGCAAAGACCGCTGGCGGGCTTACCTGAACGGCACCGAGAAATGTTAGTGTCCAGAATTCCCGAAGCAAGAGCTTCGGAAAGCCTAGTTCCCAAGCCGGAGCTTGGGAACTAGCGTCTGTAATAGTATTCAGCGCGGGTTTTATGAAAAAAATGGTTTTTACGTTACGAACGCTGCGAGACAGGAGTCGAGTAGTCCCCAGAAGCGATAGTGCCTGAGTTTTCACGAAGCGAAGCGGAAGTGAAAATGCAGGCTATACGAAATCGCGTCGAGTCATTGGAGAGCATGTGAGCCACC
>NZ_PGFZ01000063.1 GCF_002923755.1 Methylovulum psychrotolerans | reverse complement strand
GCCTACGCATCAAGCACATCGTTACCGATATGCCTGCATGGCTCGATACCAGGCTCGTGGCTAGCGATTACCTGGGCGGGATTCACACCCGCTAGTTTATGCAGCCTTGCCAGGCCGCAACGGTTAAATAACCCCTTTAGCCTGAAGGTCGGCATGGTAAGACGAGCGTACCAGCGGTGCACTGGCGACTTGTTTAAAGCCGAGTTCTTTGGCGACCCGGCCATAGTCGGCAAATTCTTCCGGGGTTACATAGCGTTGTACGGGCAAATGGGCTTTGGTCGGTTGCAGGTATTGGCCTAAGGTTAGCATCGAGCAGCCGTGGGCGCGTAGGTCTTGCATCACCTGATGCACTTCTTCGGTCTCTTCGCCTAGCCCCATCATCAGGCCGGATTTGGTGGGGATGTGCGGCAGAGCTTCGTGGTGGCGGCGCAGCAGGTCTAAAGAGCCTTGGTAATCTGAGCCGGGGCGGGCTTGTTTATACAGTCTGGGGACGGTTTCCAGGTTGTGGTTAAAAACATCGCAGGGTTGCTGCATGAGGATGGCAACCGCCTTTTCGACCCGCCCACGAAAATCGGGGACGAGGATTTCTATTTTGGTGCTCGGCGTTTGCGCCCGAATTTTGCTGATGCACTCGGCGAAATGCCCCGCGCCGCCATCGCGCAAATCATCGCGGTCTACGGAGGTGATGACGACGTATTTTAAGGCCATGGCGGCAATGGCATCGGCCAGATGCTGCGGTTCGTTGGCATCTAAGGGCAGGGGTTTGCCGTGCGCGACATCGCAAAACGGGCAGCGGCGGGTGCATAAGTCGCCCATAATCATAAAGGTCGCCGTGCCGTGTTGGAAGCATTCGGCCAAGTTGGGGCAGGCGGCTTCTTCGCAGACGGTGTGTAACTGGTGTTCGCGTAGCAATTGCTTGACGCGGGTAATCTCTTCGTTGGCGGTGACTTTAATGCGTATCCAGTCGGGTTTGCGCAATAGGGTGTCCGGTTGCTCGACTTTAATGGGGATACGCGCCAGTTTTTCGGTGCTGCGCTGGTGCGATTCGGGGGTGGTGCGTGACGGTGCTTGATAGTTCATGGCTGTAAGGCTGGGGTTATTTTGTCAATAATAAGGGCGGCGGCCTCGGCGGTGGCGACGTGGACACCGAGGTCGGCGAGTTGGGTCATTGCCAATCCGGCATAACCGCAGGGGTTAATCAGCGTAAACGGGCGCAAATCCATGGCATTGTTCAGACTTAAGCCATGATAACTGCAATGGTTTTTAATACGCAAACCGATTGAGCCTATTTTTTTGCCTTGCACATACACGCCTGGCGCGTCGGCGCGGGCTTGGGCACTGATACCGTAGTCGGCCAAGGCCGCAATCATGGCGTTTTCTAACAGGGTCACCAGTTCACGGATATTGATTGGTAAGCGTTTTATGTCGATGAGGGTATAGATGACCACTTGCCCTGGGCCGTGATAAGTCACTTGGCCGCCCCGGTCGCTATGCACCACCGGAATGTCGCCGATGTTCAGCAAATGCTCGCGCTTGCCGCTTAAGCCTAAGGTATAGACGGGCGGGTGTTCGACTGTCCATAGTTCGTCGGGGGTGTCGGTGCTGCGTTGCTGGGTGAATGCCTGCATGGCTTGCCAAGTGTCGGCGTAGGGTTGGTGGTTGAGGTGGCGGAGGATGGGGGGCATCAGTTGGTTTTTGGGGAAAAGATGGTGACTGCTACGCGCATAATCTTACGCTTGTCCAGACAATAAGCGAAATCGGGGGTTCGTGCTGGTTTGCCCTATAAGATCGCCGTAGCGGTAAAGACGGATAAGTCTACCAGTTTTATGGGGGATTTTCACGGCTTGGCGTTTAAACCTGGGAAAGGTTTAAA
>NZ_PGFZ01000062.1 GCF_002923755.1 Methylovulum psychrotolerans | reverse complement strand
AAAGTCTCGATGGCGGCACTCGATTGTGATATGGCTATCCAATTGGATGGTGGCATTGAAAGGCTAGTAGAGCTATGTAACCTGGGTTTCTACGATGAGATCCAGCAACAAAAACCATCAGATGCACCAAAAGACCAAGTAACCCAGCCCGGTATCAAAGAGAATATGAAAATGCAAAGCCCTCTCTTCCCAAAGCCTTCAGGTGACTTTCCTACTGTTGTGGAAGACACCAAGGGATCAACAATACAAAACGAGCCAGCTAGCGCTAAATGGGAGCCAGTGAACTCCTCCAAAAGTTCCGAAGGGCTGACGGCTAACAACTCTACTAGTGGCAACGATAGGGATGGGCGTGATGGTGCCAAGGAACGGGATGAATCTTGCAGTTTAACCGACTCAGCGGATTCGAGAGAAGAAATGGTCGATCAGCAGCAAAGTGTTGAATCTTTTTTTAAGCGTTTCGTAAAAATGGTCAGTTCCAACGAGAAAAGTCTTAATGCAAATTCCGAAGCTAGCGATGATCCTACTGCTCAAACAGACCTTATAGGTAACCCAGTTCAGAGTATTTCTAATAACTTGAATTATCTCAATCCATTAGAAACGACCGACGACATGCCTGTACCGTTATTAGATCGCGCAACAGACTCGGAGCAACCAGCCTTCGACGCATTTCTTTGCCACAATTCCAGCGATAAATCCTCCAAGTCCATTGTTTGGCTACATTTGTCTGACCTGCATTTATGCGAACCTAAAACGGGTTGGGATGCGAATAGGGTATTAAATTCCTTACTCAAAGATTTAAAGAACATGGAACAAACCCATGGATTGTTACCGCAACTGCTGTTTTTTACCGGTGATGCTGCATTTGGCAATTACGGATCGGGGAAAGGCTCTAGTTTGGCAGAACAATATGAGGAAGTTGAAACCTTTCTGACGGGCGTAAGAAGGGCGTTTAGCCAAGAAATCTCCAAAGAGAACACCTTTTTAGTGCCAGGCAATCACGATGTGGATCGAGGGGAAGTGGCGGAATCAGAAACTCATTGGATAGAAACTCAGGCCACTACAGATAACGTCACTCGACTCATTAAAGATAAGCCCAGACAGTGGCGGCTTTTCATGGATAGATTAACCACTTATCGGGAGTTTTTGAAAAAAAACAGTTATTCACATCTGCTTGAAGACCCTGACCGACTCATATATAGCCAAATTAGAGAAATAAATGGTATCAAGCTCGGCATCGGCGGCTTTAATTCCGCCTGGAATTGCAGCCGCGATAAAGAAAAAAGCAAGCTCTGGTTAGGTGCTGATTGGCAAGACGGCGCTATTGTAGGCAACTTGGACAAACTCAACGCTGACCTGAAAATTGCCCTTATTCATCACCCGCCAGGTTGTTTTGTCGAGCAAGAAGATGCTTTGCTTCGCAGAATCATGGAAACCCATTTTGATTTTTTCCTGCACGGCCATGAGCATCAAAATTGGGTCAACGCCATAAACAACCAACACGTTCGCATCGCCGCAGCTGCTTGTTATGAAAAATCTGACCAAGAAAATGGTTACAATTTTGTGCGCTTGAATTTGGACACGGGCGATGTGGAAATTTGGTTGCGAAGGTATGACGGGCATGGTGATGGTTGGATTCCGAGAGCTGTCGCCGGAAAAACTAAGGATAATGGGCTTTGGCTTACGTCAATCGAAACAAAGTTGTGCTAATTCCATGAGAATATATTAGTCATTATCCAGATTAACATCCAACCTAAGGTAAACGTCTAACCCAGCCACCTAGGCAAACCTGATACGAACTGTCATCCTTGCCCTTTTTTACGGGGAATACCGGTGGGATTATCAAAGAAGTGGATTGGGCATATTGAAGCATGGCAGGCCAGCGGCCTGCCGCAAGCGGATTATTGCCGGCAACAGCAACTGAACGCCAAAACCTTTGCGGCACGATTGTGCGAATACCGTCGTGTGCAACCGG
>NZ_PGFZ01000061.1 GCF_002923755.1 Methylovulum psychrotolerans | reverse complement strand
CGGCAACGGCGCGGGCGCGGCGGGGCAAATCGCCATCTTGGGCGTGAACTTGGCATTGACCAACGCCGATTTTGTGGTGATTTAACCGACCACTCAGTGTGTCGGGCAAGAACCCTCCTGCCCGACACACCACCCTGACGAAAAAGCCCAGCTTGCCCAAAGCCACGCTGTTATGGCGCAACTAGCGGCGGACGGGGTGAGCGTAACGGTCAAAGATATGCTGAAACCCAAGACAAAAACAACCCCGTTTTTGAAAACGGCGTACCCGTGCGCATTTTTAAATGGGGGGAGTAGCATAAAACCCTTGGGTGTTACTTAATAACATTCCGCTTTAACCCTTTTTTACTTATTATTTTTTGAGGCATAGCATGACCATAACGACAACAAAAAACACCTTATCCTTTCCTGGGCATTCCTTAGGAGAATTTGCCAATAATTACGCTTTTGCCATAACTAAGGCTGATGGCTCGGTGGTCACCTGGGGGAGCAGCACTTATGGTGGCGACAGCAGTGCGGTGGCGACGCAGCTCAACGGCAGTGTGGGCGTGACGCAAGTTTTTTCCTCAGCCTTTGCCTTTGCCGCGTTGCGTACCGATGGCTCGGTGATCACCTGGGGCACTTATGCTGGCGACAGCAGTGCGGTGGCGGCACAGCTCGACGGTACTGTGGATGTGACGCAAATTTTTTCCACAGTAGGTGCTTTTGCCGCCTTGCGCGTCGATGGCTCGGTGGTCACTTGGGGCAGCAGCGCTTATGGCAGCGACAGCAGCTCGGTGGCGACCCTGATCAACGGCACCATAGACGTGACGCAAATTTTTTCCACAACAAACTCCTTTGCCGCCTTGCGCACCGATGGCTCGGTGGTCACTTGGGGGAATCACTATGATGGCGGCGACAGCAGCACCGTGGCAATCGGCCTCAACGGCTCGGTGGATGTGACGCAAATCTTTTCCACAGACACTGCCTTTGCCGCCTTGCGCACGGACGGTTCGGTGATCACTTGGGGGAATAGCGTTGGTGGAGGCGACAGCAGCGCGGTGGCAACCGGCCTCAACGGCTCGGTGGATGTGACGCAAGTCTTTTCCACAGACACTGCCTTTGCCGCCTTGCGTACCGATGGTTCGGTAGTCACATGGGGGTATAGCACTTATGGCGGCGACAGCAGCTCAGTGACGGCACAGCTCAACGGCACCGTGGATGTGACGCAAATCTTCTCCACAAACGATGCCTTTGCCGCCGTACGTGCGGACGGCTCGGTAGTTACTTGGGGTAATAGTACTCATGGTGGCGACAGCAGCCCAGTGGCGGCACAGCTCAACGGCACCGTGGATGTGACGCAAATTTCTTCAACATATGATGCTTTTGCCGCCTTGCGCAGTGACGGTTCGGTGGTCACTTGGGGGGATTCCAACTATGGCGGCAACAGCAGCGCCGTGGCGGCACAGCTCAACGGTACCGTGGTGCAAATCTTTTCTACATCCGCTGCCTTTGCCGCCTTACGCAGTGACGGCTCAGTGGTCACTTGGGGATCCAGTTCCTCTGGCGGCGACAGCAGCTTAGTGGCGGCACAGCTCAATGGCACTGTGGATGTGGTGACGATTTATACCTTAGGCTCGGCCTTTGCCGCCTTGCGCACCGACGGTTCCATCATCACTTGGGGAAACAGCAGCGCAGTCGCCGGCCAACTGACCTCCGGCGTGGTCGGTGCCGCCAACATCGCCACCAACGATGTCTACATCAACCATGCCCCCACCGGCACGGTCAGCATCGCCGGCACGTTCACCCAAGGCCAAACCCTCACCGCCAACAACACCCTGGCCGACGCCGACGGCTTGGGGGCCATCACTTACACTTGGATGAGTGGGGCCAGCGTCCTCGGCACCGGCGGCAGCTATGTGCTTCAGGCCGGCGATGTCGGCCATACATTGACCGTCACCGCCAGCTACACCGACCTTGACGGCAAGGCCGAGAGCAAAGCCAGCGCCGCCACCGGCATGGTCGGCACCGTGGTGCTCGGCACCGCCGGTGCCGACACCCTGACCGGCACGGCGGG
>NZ_PGFZ01000060.1 GCF_002923755.1 Methylovulum psychrotolerans | reverse complement strand
ACCAAGCCGTCCTGCAAGCCAAATACTTCCGGGGCGGCGTCATCGACGAGATTGTCAACGCCTACCAGCGCAACGCCGCAGGCGACCTCATCAACAGCACCTTCCACCACGACGCGCTGCAATCCGTACTGGGGCAAAGCCTGCATGACGGCAGCATCCTCGCCGCCCAAAGCTACACCGCCTACGGGCGCATCCTCAACCAAGTCACGCCCAGCAACAACGACCAAAAATACACCGGCCGCGAACGCGACGGCGCCACCGGCTTTTACTACTACCGCGCCCGCTACTACGACCCCGTCACCGGACGCTTCATCTCCGAAGACCCCAAGGGCTTTGGCGCGGGAGATGTCAATTTCTATGCTTATGCGGGAAATAATCCGGTCAACTTTAATGATCCTACTGGTAATTCTAAGTTTTTAGAGGGTATTCTTCGGGGAGGTGCATCAGCATTGGATGCAGCAGCAATCGCACTAAAAAAACAAATAAATAGTGAGGATCAACTTGCTCAAGCTATGAAGGGTATTGGAGAACCAATTGCTGTTGGCGATAAAATTAAGGATGTTAATAGATTGATCGCAGAATATGGCGGAAATGTTAGTGATTGGGCAAAAATGACATCCAAATCATATACAGCCCCCGATGGACAACAAATCAGTACGCATTGGTATCAAAACTATGACTTAGATCTTAATGTAGAATTTAAAAGCATTGCTACCGAATGGTCTAAAAATGCTGGTATAAAACTATTTAAAGGAGGAGCTATAATATTAGGAGGTTTAGCTGTTGCTGCCGAAGTTTTGGATCCAACTACCTATATTTATTCAGGTGGAGGTGTGCCTCCTGGCGCAACTGAAACATGGTTCGGATATACACATTCTGATAACTCTGCCAATGGCGGTTTTGTTTTATATCCCAATAAACCAAATACAAATATGATGAAATCCGTTTATGCAAAATGATTTTGATATACATGACAAAATAATTGAAGTCACAGAAAAGCTCATTAATGATGAAATAGATTATGTAGAGGGGGCTAGATTTATTGTTGATAATCGTTTCGGGTTGAGTGGGATTGATGAAAGCATCTTTTATTTTTTTATTAGCGTTGTATCGGAAACTGAAACTATGCCAGATAAAGATAATAGAAAAAATTTCAGTGCAACGTACTTGTCTATCTCCGATCAGGATAAAGAGGCGTATTATCAAAAAATATCGGATACGCTCAAAAACGCTTGTTTCGTTTTATTAGGTAAAATAAAACAACAATAGTCATAAAACCCATAGAAAGACTGGATGCTAATTTATTCCGATGTCAGATTCATCGATTCAATTTGATGTGGATTTTTTACATGATGTTTTCACAGATTATTTAAAAGCTCGATGAAGCCATCCAATTTACAATACATCCTTACTTATGGTTTTTAGGACTAACAAAAAATGGTTGTTAACGTTAAGGATTCATCCAATATGCTAAAAACCTACTTTATTGCAAAGTGTACGGGAAATTCAGCCGAAGTATTAAGCCGTGTTGAACACATTTTACTTATCTTATCAGAGCAAAACGCCAGCCGTTGGCCTGATACAATGGCTTGGCAAAATTTATTGCCTGTATGGTTCACTGAGCGTTTTGCTCCAGAAATGACGCATGAACAGGCATTGGAATGGCTAAAAGAATGGCGAAGCATGTCTTCTGAGGACAAAGCTCTTGCAGAACAGCAAAAAGGTTGGGATTTGTTCAATTGGCTAGGCTGGTTTCATCCAGACAAAAGGTTTTGGTCTTTGGGTAGCGCATCAATCAAGGATGCGAATGTTATTGAAGTCACCCTATTAACAGCCGAAGATATATTTCCTAGTGGAGCAATCCAATGGCTATTCATCGCTTGCGGTGCAATATCTTTTGCTAAAACCCGTAGCGAATAGCCCATTTCATCTAACCAAACCTAATCACAACATGATGGTAGCTGTTTATGCAAAATAAAATCCAAAATTAACTATATTAAAGTCAAAAATACTTTCTGTATGATTTGCCGCATAGCATTTATTTTATTGTTAATAGCCTGTGGATATGTTACAGCCAAACAGATTGATATGGCTTTGGAGTTGAATGATCATAATTCTCAAATTCAATTACAGAAACAA
>NZ_PGFZ01000006.1:244084-306074 GCF_002923755.1 Methylovulum psychrotolerans | reverse complement strand
GTTGGGTGGCGAGCGAGTGACCAGGACGGCTGGGGCAGCCGAAGGCATAAGCGGTCGCGTGATTTTTGCTGATTGACCGGCAAGGATGCCGAAGCAATCTTTCGCAAAAATAGCGACTCCCCTTTTGCTTCTTCCTATCGCTTTATATAAAAATGAAAAAGCTGTGTTAATTTTAGCTAATTTATGTAGTCTGTTATGGACTTGCA
The DNA here is from genome assembly GCF_002923755.1 of Methylovulum psychrotolerans. Lineage (GTDB taxonomy): Bacteria > Pseudomonadota > Gammaproteobacteria > Methylococcales > Methylomonadaceae > Methylovulum > Methylovulum psychrotolerans. The sequence continues at coordinate 305,868 of NZ_PGFZ01000006.1, read as the reverse complement.
TTTTACTGACACTGCTTGTTACTGAAGATCAGGCAAGCGTAATAAATTGGTTTAAAGCCTATTCAATTGCGGATTCAAACGCATTTGTTATCAAAGTATGCTTATTATGGGGTGTTATTGCCGCGTTGTTTGTTTATTTTTTCAAAGAATTTTTTATGTGCAAACGTAAAAATTGAGATATAAAAGTAAAGCCGATAAATGCCGAGGCGGTTATAGGGGACAAGACTTTCTGATGAGGCTTATCCGATGGCGGAGTCGCGGCAAGGCATGACAGCTACCGTCCACTATGCCAAAAGTATTGGACGGACGGTATGACTTGGGATATTTTTCAAAAAAATTGGAATAAAGTGCAGGCTTCCCGAAGAGAGCGTATTAACAAAATAATGGTAATACTTGAAGATGATAATATTTTCCCATGGCCATGATTAATTATGACCCAGATGATAGCGATTATGTGGAAATTCTGGCGGCACTGCCCAGTAATCGCCTCCTCGCTTTGCTACAGGAAGTATTTAGGCAACGCGATTACAAGCTTGCTCACACTGAATTTGAAGTAAGACGCTGGTTTGTTGTAGAGCATAGTGGCATTTTAGATCCCAATACAGGCTATTTAAAAGCGGAATGTTTACTGGATCCTGAATATTTGGCATTGCCACTGACTATTTTTACTAATGAGACCGAGTTTTTGCACAATGGTATTTGTATTGAATGCGGTTTGGAACTGACATGCTCTGAAAAATTAGCTTTATGTCCATTTTGTGGAACTGTGACAGAGTGTACTTAAGCAAAGGAAAAGGAACCCCAAACACTTCAAACTGACCACCGAAGACGGCACTGTGTACTTCCTCACCGAAGGCGTGGGTTTGGAGAAAGTCCAAGACCCGTTCGGCAACACCCTGACCTACAGCAAAAACGGTATTGTCCACAGCGCCGGGCTCAGCGTCGCCTTCCAGCGCGACGGCTAAGGCCGTATCACCCGCATCACCGCCCCCTAAGGCCAAAGCCTCCAGTACAGCTACACCCCCCAAGGCGAACTCGCCGCCTACACCGACCCGCGCGGTATCACCACCGCCAGCCAAGACTACGACGGCCAAGGCCGCCTCACCGCCGTTTGGCATGGTTCGCCTATGTGCGTTGGCAAACAGACTGTTTTGAGCGGAACGAAGATCATAGCGACGCAGATGCGCAATAACCTTGTTATTAGTATTGGAAGCCCATCTGTAGAGAGTTTTTGATAAATCTAGCGGACACGCTAACCGAGAAAAGATTTGGCGTGGACGTGGCTTATCACTTTTTAACTTCATTCAGAGAAAAAAATCATGACTAAAAATATCTACTTGGGTTTGGCTCTGGCAATTTGTATGGGCGTTATGTCTGCGTCAGTGTTGGCGGAAGTTATTCCCGCACCTGTACAACCTGAGCAAATCACGGCACCTGCAACAACACCCGTTGAACATAAAGCAGCTGCCGAACTGAATTTAAAACACGCCCAATACTATAAAGGCTTGGCTAAACATCATCGCTCAGTGGGTGCAGTGTATCAAAGTAACGGTCAACGTATTTTAGGCGATAGACAAGAAGCCATCGCAGTGCATGAAGACGCATTGGCAAAAGAATATGAACAAACAGCCGCCGAACATGAAAAAGTAGCCAACCCTAAGTAACCCGATCTACTGAGATTGCCGGGGGCAGGACAAGCCTTGGGGTTTGTTCTGACCCTAACACACTTAAGGCGGCTATTATTTACTGATATTAATTGGAGAAACGCCATGCCCCAAAGTCACAACTCAGCTGTTGGCCTATTTTGGGCAGCACTTTGGCCAGGACGCTATCATCCGTTACGAAACAGCGCTTAAAGCCCATAAATTTCTACTTATCGCTCACGGAATATTGGCTGAAGTAGAACAGGCAAAAGCCATTCTACTATAAAACCAAGCTAAAGCAGCAGAAGTCCATAAAGCATTGCTAGCTAAATGATGGCTTAATCCTAAATTGTATCGGCGCTTTTAAAACAGGATTCTAAGAAACCAATGGGGCAGTTGGTTATTTTGGCTAAACTAAAAAGCTTGGCAAACCCACATAACCTTCACCGTACCCACTGACGCAATCATTACGATCAGCAAGACAGAGGAACTCTCATGACTTATCAAAGTATCAATCCCTACAACGGTAACACCCTAAAAACGTTCGACGCACTCACTGACCAACAGCTTGAAACGGCGCTGACAACAGCTTCGGCTTGTTTTGATACCTGGCGGCAAACGACCTTTGCCGAACGGGCGACGATTGTTGCCAAAGCGGCAGTGCTGATGCGCGAACAGAGTGAGCAGTTTGCAACGCCAATGACTTTGGAAATGGGCAAACTGATTGCCCAGTCGCATGGTGAGGTCGTGTTGAGCGCCGACATCCTCGATTATTATGCCCAACATGCCGAACATTTTTTGGCAACTGAACATCTCACACCTAGCACGGGTGAAGCGATGGTGGTGAATGAGCCACTGGGGGTATTGTTTGGCATACAGCCTTGGAATTTCCCCTATTACCAGCTTGCGCGTTTTGCTGCCCCTAATCTAATGGCGGGCAATGTGGTCATGGTGAAACATGCGTCCTGTGTGCCGCAATGCGCGATAGCGTTTGAAAAGCTCTGGTTGGATGCAGGCGCACCCATCGGTGCGTACACCAATTTATTGATTTCCCATGATCAGGTCAATCGGGTCATTGATGATCCTCGGATAAAAGGCGTAGCCTTAACAGGTAGTGCACAAGCCGGGAAGAGTGTTGCGGCGCGGGCAGGGCTAAATCTTAAAAAATCGACCATGGAACTCGGTGGAAGCGATGCGTTTATCGTGCTTGATGATGCTGATCTCGACAAAACCGTCGCATGGGCAGTTTGGGCGAAGATGAACAATAATGGCCAATGTTGCGTCGCGGCAAAACGTTTCATCGTTGTCGATGAATTGGCAGACCGGTTTCTGGAAAAATTTAGCGCGGCATTGGCCTTGCTCAAATGTGGCGACCCAATGGATATAGCAACCACATTAGGCCCATTATCGACCGAAGATGCCCTGCAACATCTGTTAGCGCAAGTAGAACTGGCCGTTGCGCACGGAGCTATTGTGTTGATGGGCGGCAAACGGATTGACCGTCCAGGCGCGTTTATGCAGCCGACCATCCTTACCCATATTCAACCCGACAACCCTGCCTATAATGAAGAATTTTTTGGCCCCGTCGCGCTCTTTTTTCGGGTCAAAGATGAAGATGAAGCCGTGATATTAGCCAATGACTCCCATTTTGGGCTAGGCGGCTCTATTTTTACCCAAGATGTCGAATGGGGAAAATTTGTCGCCAGCCGTATCGAAACCGGCATGGTGTTCATCAATCATCCGACCTGGACAACCTCCGACTTACCGTTTGGTGGCATCAAAAATTCCGGTTACGGGCGGGAGCTTTCCCATCTGGGCATTCAGGAATTCGTCAACAAAAAACTGATTCGAGTTGATGCGATTGACGCATCCGCATAACACCACGAGGATAAATTGCAATGACAACGACAAACAACGACAAACCTGTTTGGTTTATTACCGGTTGCTCAACGGGCTTTGGCCGCGAACTTGCCAGCCATGTACTGGAACTGGGCTATCGCACCGTAGTGACTGCGCGTGATCCTGATGCCATTAAAGATTTGGCTGAATTAGGCGATGCTTTGGTGCTTAAACTTGATGTGACCGATCATGTTCAAGCCGAGGCGGCAATAAAAGCCGCTGAAGACGCCTTTGGGCATATTGATGTTTTGGTCAACAATGCGGGCATCGGCTATTTCGCCGCTGTGGAAGAAAGCGAAGAAGATGAAGTGCGGAAAATGTTTGATGTCAATTTCTTTGGCCTGTGCCGCATGATTCATGTGGCTTTACCGACCATGCGTAAACGTCGCAAAGGTTTTATCGTCAATTTATCCTCCATTGCAGGGCTGACCGGATTACCGTCCTTAGGTTATTACAACGCCACTAAATTTGCCGTGGAAGGTCTGTCCGATGCGCTGTGGCAAGAAGTGGAACCCTTGGGGATTAAAGTGATGGTCGTTGAACCTAGCGGTTTCCGAACCGATTGGGCAGGCCGGTCAGCCAATGAAAGCCAGCACGTTATTGACGATTATGCGAAGACCGCAGGTAAATGGCGTAAAAATATCCGCGCCATTTCCGGCAAACAGTCGGGCGACCCGCTACGCGCCGTCCATGCCATCGTCCAAGCGGTCAATTCCGATAATCCGCCGCATCATTTGCTCTTAGGTAATGACGCTTTTGAAGGTGCAAAAGCCAAACTTGCCAGTTTGCAGAAAGAGTTTGCCGCGTGGGAAACAGTGACCCGTGGTGCGGATTTTCCAAAAGATTAACGTTTAATAACTGACGTTACGCAGTAACGTCGCTTTACCCCCGTTTGCCGCGCCGAGCATCGCAGGGTTTGTCGGGATCAGCCCGAATACCCATAGGGCATAAAGGGGCGCGGCAGGGATGCCGCGCGTCGGCAGGTGTACCCAAGGGCATAAAGGCAGGAGCCCACTCTGCCGACCCCCGACAAAACCGAGAAGCGCAGGATCAAGCGGCAACCGGGCCGCCTTTTCTTTGGATACTTTCTTTTCGACTGCATGGATGCAGGAGGTAGAGCAATGCCACCTCAGGGTGGTCTGGAGACAGAGCAATTGCCGAGGCGGAGCAAAAGAAAGTATCTCGCCTTCGGGTGCGAGAACCCGATTAAAAAAATCGTCGCGGTAGCGACTCATTATTGTTTTTTTTAAATTGCAGAATGTGTCTGCGTAACATCAATTAATAAGCGAAAACAGACTATGTATGCCATGGTGTTAAAACAAGCCCATTCTGCTTTGGAATGGACAGAGCTTCCTGATAGGCAACCGGAATCCGGTGAAATTCGTGTCAAGGTGCTGGCTTGCGGCGTTTGCCGTACCGATTTGCATGTCCTTGACGGTGAATTACCCCACCCCGTTTTTCCCATCATTCCTGGACACGAAATTATCGGACGTGTAGATGCTGTTGGCGCTCATGTCACAGGTTTTCAGCTCGGTGAACGGGTGGGTATTCCTTGGCTGGGGCATACCTGTGGCAACTGCCCTTATTGTTTAACGCACCATGAAAACCTCTGTGATAAGCCCTTATTTACCGGATACACGCGCGACGGCGGCTTTGCGACTAAGGTAATAGCCGATGCCCGCTTTGCATTGCCCTTGGGCGAAAGGGGTAGTGATATAGCGTTGGCGCCGCTGCTGTGCGCAGGACTGATTGGTTGGCGTTCGCTCGTTATGGCAGGCGAGGGTAACAAACTGGGGCTTTATGGTTTTGGTGCGGCTGCCCATATCGTTGCGCAAATCGCCAACTGGCAAGGCCGCTCGGTGTTTGCGTTTACCCGGCCTGGAGATATAACGGCACAACGTTTTGCCCGGCAACTCGGTGCTGTTTGGGCGGGTGGCTCGGAAGAAATGCCACCAGAGCCACTGGATATTGCCATCATCTTTGCTACTGTGGGAGAACTGGTGCCGCTGGCATTAAAAGCTGTCCGCAAAGGTGGGCGGGTTGTCTGCGCAGGAATTCACATGAGCGATATTCCTAGTTTCCCCTATCAGCTATTGTGGGAAGAGCGGCAACTGGTGTCGGTTGCCAACCTCACCCGGCAGGATGGCCTTGATTTTCTGCGTCTCGCACCTGAGATGGGCATTGTCACCCAAACAACCGCCTATCCACTCAAGCAAGCGAACCAAGCCCTTGCCGACCTGCGGGCAGGCCGGTTTGTCGGTGCGGCGGTTCTTGTGCCATAAATACGGCGTTGCTGAATATATACTTCAAACGGTCAAGTTTTCGGTTTTAGGATTAACCGTTCGCCCTGAGCTTGTCGAAGGGTGGACGGTTAATCCGTTCGTGGTGTACCTGCCGGGGGCGTGACCGCATCCGCCTGCGAGTCGCCGCAAGGCCTGTGTGTTGCTGACGGGAAGCCGCTTTGGGAATATCGACCAACTTACCACCTCAGCCCCGCCCTATTGCCGGTTCGAGGAATCAACAATGAAAGACGGTAAACAGCATTGACGGAGGCCAAATGAACAAAGACATTACGGCATTATTTTTGGATATCGGCGGTGTCCTGCTCACCAACGGCTGGGATCATCTTGCCCGCAAACGCGCGGCAACGAATTTCAAACTGGAATGGGCCGAGATGGAAGATAGGCATGGCCTGAACTTCGCCACCTATGAGGAGGGCAAGCTCAGCCTGGAAGACTATCTGAGCCGGACGGTTTTCTATGAGGAGCGTCCGTTCACACGCGAGCAGTTCCGGGAATTCATGTTCGCGCAGTCACACGCGTTTCCCGAAATGATCGGGCTGGTCCGCAAACTGAAAGCAAGATATGGCTTGAAAATTGTCGTGGTCAGCAACGAAGCACGAGAACTGAATGAACACCGGATTCATCAGTTCAAGCTGAACAGTTTCGTGGATTTTTTTGTTTCCTCCTGCTTTGTCCATCTCCGCAAGCCCGACACGGACATTTTCCGGCTTGCCCTAGACCTCGCCCAGGTGCCGACCGGACAGATCATCTATATCGAAAACACCCTGATGTTCGCCGAGATCGCGGAAGGTTTAGGAATCCGCAGCATTCTGCACACGGATTACCCGTCCACATGCGCACAATTGGCCGCCTTCGGATTGCCGTATGACGAGGGTGTCAGCCATGAAACCTGATAACCCACGCATCCTGACGGTTAATGCGCGGCGACTGAAAACATAACATATACGTTAGTCTCAGTGCAACAAAAGGAAAATTATGATGAATCATACAAAGGGTTGGATGACCGACATGATGGGCGGAGGAATGTGGGTTTGGACGGTCATCGGTGTGCTGGTAGTTGTCCTGTTGGCCGCCCTGATTATCAAACTGTCTAAAAAATAATTCCGCGCACACCGCCCTGTTAATTAAGTGAACTACCAATCGGAGGCCATTTTATGCTAGTCAAATTATTTACTGATAAAACCGTAACAGAAGCGGCGGCTGCCTTGCAAGATGCCGTCCAGGCCAATCATTTTGGTGTCATGCAGGTGCATAACCTCAAAGAGACTATGAACAAAAAGGGCGTGGAATTCAACAGCGAATGCCTGATTTTTGAAGTATGTCACCCGCAACAGGCCAAAAAAGTGCTTGAGCAAGACATGAGCGTCTCCACTGCCTTGCCCTGCCGAATCAGCATTTACGAGGAGGGAGGTAAAACTGTTCTGGCGACATTAAAACCAACCACTCTTCTGGCCATGTTTAACGTGCCGCAACTGGAAGTAGTGGCGCGGGATGTGGAAAACACCATTGTAAAAATCATGAAGGAAGCGGCATCAGACTGATTGATCACACTAGCCGCTGTGGATAAAAGCAGTGCTATTGTTCAAATACGACGGCCATTTGATCGACAATAGCGTACAAAAATCAAACTCAAAAAACTAGGATTACTACCATGCTAAACAAAGCCAAAACCCTGCGCGGTTATACCTTACACGGTCTCGATGGAAAAATAGGCAAGGCCAAAGAATTTTATTTCGATGACCATTATTGGACGGTACGCTATCTCGTCGCTGATACGGGAAATTACTTATTGGGCCGGCAAGTGTTGATCTCCCCGTATGCGTTGGTCGGTGTCGATCAAAAAGACGAATACATTACAATCAGTTTGACCAAAAAACAGATTGAGGACAGCCCCGCCTTGAACACTGACCAACCTGTCTCACAGCAATTCGAGGAGGCGTACTTCCAATATTATCGGTGGCCACAATATTGGGACGGCCCCTACGACTGGGGGCAATTTGCTGCCATTGAGCGTGATCTTGAAAAAAGGCTAACGTGCAACCAAGGCGGGAAAGCCTGGGATTCGCATTTGCGCAGTACGCATGATGTCAGCGGCTATCACATCCAGGCGACCGACGGCGATATAGGGCATGTTGATGATTTTATCATCGACGATGCGACTTGGACGATCCGTTATCTGGTGATTGATACCAACAACTGGTGGCCTGGAAAAAAGGTGCTGATTGCGCCGCAATGGATTGAGCGCGTTAGCTGGAACGAATCAACCGTCTTCGTCGGCCTTCCCCGCGAGATCATCAGAGAATCACCGGAATTTACTGATGCGTCTGAGCTGACGAGAGACTATGAGATTGGGCTGCATCGCCTTTACGACCGCCAAGGCTACTGGGTTGATGAAGATGGCACTAAGAATAAGTTGCCTTGAAACCAAAGATAAAGCTTTGCGCCATCCGTCTTAATTTTTATACAGGAAATGTAGACCTTGAAAACTAACACACTCACGCCAGAACTGCTCCAAAAAATTGATGCCTATTGGTGTGCCGCCAATTATCTGTCGGTCGGCCAGATTTATCTTTTCGACAATCCCTTGTTAAAGCGGCCACTGCTGCTTTCAGACATTAAGCACATGCTACTGGGCCACTGGGGTACGACCCCCGGACAGAATTTCATTTATGTGCATTTGAACCGGATTATCAAAAAATTCGACCTCGATATGATTTACGTCTCCGGCCCCGGTCATGGTGGCCCTGCCGTGGTGGCCAATACCTATCTTGAAGGTACTTACAGCGAAATCTATCCCGACATCAGCCAGGACGAGGCTGGCCTACAAAAGCTTTTCCTCCAATTTTCTTTTCCGGGCGGCATTCCCAGCCACGCCTCGCCGGAGTGTCCAGGCTCGATCCACGAAGGCGGGGAATTGGGTTATTCGCTCAGCCATTCGTTCGGCGCGGTGTTCGACAATCCTGATCTTATTGTGGCTTGTTGTGTCGGCGATGGCGAGGCGGAGACGGGGCCTCTGGCAACCGCTTGGCAATCGAATAAATTTCTCGATCCCATTACGGATGGTGCAGTGCTGCCTATCCTGCATCTCAACGGTTACAAAATCGCCAACCCTACCGTGCTTGCACGCATAGAGCCGGAAGAATTAGACCAGTTTTTACGCGGCAATGGCTGGACACCTTATTACGTCGAAGGGCATGAGCCGGCATTGATGCACGAGGCGATGGCCGCGACACTCGACGTGGTGGTGGAAGAAATCCAACGCATCCGGCACGAAGCCCGCGTCAACGGCAACACTATGCGCCCGCGCTGGCCTATGATCGTCCTTAAATCACCGAAAGGCTGGACTGGGCCGACATGGGTGGACGGCCTGCAAATTGAAGGGACTTTCCGGGCGCATCAGGTGCCGCTTTCCGACCCTTCCGCCCATCCTGAAAATCTAAAACTGCTGGAGAACTGGTTGCGGAGCTACCGACCGGAAGAGCTGTTCGACGCAGAGGGCAAACTGAAGCCGGAACTGGCTGAACTCGCGCCCAAAGGCGACCGCCGCATGGGGGCAAATCCTCATGCTAACGGCGGTATGCTGCTACATGATCTGATTATGCCGGATTTTCGTAACTATGCCGTTAACGTGCCTTCGCCCGGATCTGTTAAGGCTTCTGACGCGCATGAACTCGGCGTGTTTCTCCGCGATGTCGTCAAGCTTAACCTTGAGCAGCGCAATTTTCGGATTTTCGGTCCAGACGAAACACTTTCTAATCGTCTGGGCGCAGTGTTTGAGGTGACCAACCGGCAATGGGATGCCAGGGAGCAGGACAACGATGAGTTCCTCGCCCCGGACGGGCGGGTCATGGAGATGTTGAGCGAGCATCAATGCGAAGGCTGGCTCGAAGGTTATCTGCTCACGGGCCGGCACGGCCTGTTCAATTGCTACGAAGCGTTTATCCACATCATCGATTCGATGTTCAACCAACACGCCAAATGGTTGAAAGTCACCGCCGGGCTAGCGTGGCGGCGGCCGATCGCCTCGCTGAATTATCTGTTGGCCTCGCATGTCTGGCAGCAGATGCACAACGGCTTTACCCATCAAGACCCCGGTTTCATAGATCACGTCGTCAACAAAAAAGCCTCGGTCGTACGGGTTTATCTGGCACCGGATGCCAACTGCCTGCTCTCAATCTGGGACCATTGTTTACGCAGCCGCCATTATGTCAATGTCGTGATCGCGGGCAAGTATCAAGCCCCGCAATGGCTAACGATGGAGGAAGCTATCAAACATTGCACCGCAGGCATCGGCATTTGGCAATGGGCGAGCTGTGACGCAGGCGTTGAACCCGATGTGGTCATGGCTTGCTGCGGCGATGTGCCGACGCTGGAAACGCTTGCTGCCGTGTCCATCCTGCGCGGGCGTTTGCCCGATTTGAAAGTCCGCGTGGTCAACGTCGTCGATCTGATGAAATTGCAGCCGCAACTCGAACATCCTCATGGCATGAGTGACACCGATTTCGACACGCTTTTCACTAAGGACAAACCGGTCATCTTCGCCTTCCATGCTTATCCGTGGCTGATCCATCGGCTGACTTACCGCCGCACCAATCACGACAATATCCACGTCCGTGGTTACAAAGAGGAAGGCACCATCACCACGCCCTTTGACATGACGGTACTGAATGATCTGGACCGCTTCCATCTGGTGATGGACGCCATTGACCGTTTGCCACAGACCGGCGATCTAGGTATCAGCCTAAAGCGGGATCTCAAAGATAAGCTGGTCGAACACAGACTGTACATCAACAAATATGGCCAGGACATGCCGGAAATCCGCAACTGGAAATGGCAAGGGTGAGACAATTATGGCGCTCAGAATCATTGAAAAGCTGTATCGGGAAAGCAGGCGTTTTTGCCCCCATACTCATCAGACCTTAACCCTATCGCACACAAATGGGCACAGCTTAAATCCCCGCAACCAAGCACGATGTTCCGTTGACGACCTCTTCACTGAGGCCGTTGCAGGACATCTTTTTATATCGGATTAGCTATAGCGGTGCGCTTGCCGATACTGGCAAAGCAGTTGCCGGAACACCCCAGGGTCTTTATTTTGGGTGATTGCGCCGGAACGGGGATGAAGCTGATGGACCAGACGGGATAACCAAAAACGCAAGGCGGCGGCACGGAGCAGAGTTGGCCATAAACGCCTTTCTAATGTGTGCAAAGGCCTGAGCGTTTCATAACCCGCCAAGAGCGCGGCTAATTTGGCACCATTCACTATGCCGTCATCATGACACCAGTCGGCGGCGGCTATGGCAAGGTCCAACAACAGCACCCCCTTACCCGCACTGTAAAAGTCCAACAGACCGCTCAGCTTATCGCCGACAAACAGGACATTATCCCTGAACGGGTCAGCGTGGATCAGTCCGGTCGGTAACCCCGCATGGCTGTTTGCCGCTTGGAAAGCCAGTTCCTCGTGGATGACTGCCAAGTCCGCTACGGCAAGTTGTCCGGCAACTTTTGCGAACAGGTGCAGATACCCCGGCAGATCATGGTTGCTGGCGATAGGGAAACCGTAATCTTGGGTATGTTGGTGCAGACGGGCTAAATGCCAGCCGATTTGCCGGCAATGGGTCATACCCGGCTTGAGTACGGCCCGGCCTGGGCAGCGGCGGAACACCGCCGCGTGCTTATGGTTAAGCAGGCGCAGGTGCTGGGCTTGCCGATCAGGCAGGGGGTAAGGGCAAGGCAAACCTTGTGCGGCCAAGTGGCCTAACAAGGCCATAAAATGCGGCAAATCACTGACGCTTATCGATTCAAACACGGTCAGGACAAATTCGCCTTCTGAGGTGCTGACCCAATAATTGGTGTTGTCGATACCGTCTGTGATGCCGCTAAAGCCTAAGACTCGGCCTAACGGATAATGGCTGAAAAACGCGTTGATTTGGGCGGGGCTGACGACGGAGTAGACGGACACGGGAACCTGTGGCTTTATGAAAATAACACGCCTAAAACCAACAGGGCAATCAGCCAGCCGTCTATGGTAGCGCGTAGTTGTAGGCCTTGCCTCAGGGTCGCTTCAGTAACGGGCCCAAGTGCGTCACCGAGGATAGGCTTAGGTTTTAACTGGCCATGATAAAAAGCCTCCCCCGCCAAACCGACCCCTAAAGCCCCTGCCAAGGCGGCAATCGGCCAACCGGCATTAGGGCTGTCCAATTTATTGCCGTCGCGTAAGGCGCATTGCCACGCCCGCCGCCGCTGAGCCGACACCAGGACTAAACCTAAGGCGGTCAGGCGGGCGGGCAGATAATTGGCGGCATCATCGGCTAGTGCGGCAACGCGGCCAAAGTACAGGTAACGTTCGGTTTTGTAGGCCACCATAGAATCCAGGGTGTTAATGGCTTTGTAAACGGCGAGGCCGGGCAGGCCAAACAGCAATAAATACAATAAGGGCGCGATGACCCCATCGCTGAGGTTTTCCGCCCACGTTTCCAAAGCGGCTTTATACACCGCCGTTTCGTCCATGCTATCGGTGTCGCGGCTGACCAAAAGGCGGATGGCTTGCCGGGGGTGGTCTGCGGTCAGAATCGCCGCCACTGAGGCATGTAGCATATTCATCGCCAATCCGGTCGAAGCCATCAACGCCAGGACGGGCAAGGCCAACCAAGCGGGCAACAACCCGCACACATAAACGGCCAGCAAGCTAAGACTTAAACTCAGCCCGACTAAGGCAAGCACTAATAGCCCCCCGGATAAAATGCTATTGCGGTAAAAATGCCGCTCAAAGGCTTGGATAAAATCGCCCATCCACATTACCGGATGTTTGCCCGGCAATTCGCCAAACACTTTATCCAAGATATACGCCAATAACGCCAAAGCAAAAAACATCAGTCCGCCAACGCCGCTAAAATGACATCCATATCCAAATTTTCGGCGACGCCGTCGGCGAAACCTTGGATTTCTTGCTCGCGGTAAGCGCCGTAAGCATAGCCTTGATAATCGGCGTGTAAGGCCCGGAAATAATCGCCACGGAAACGGTCATCGTCAAAAATGCCGTGGACGTGCGTACCCGCCACCGTCCGCAAGCCGCTGGCAGGGCTATCCTGATAGTACAGCGGATAGCGGGCCATGCGCCCGCAGTGGATTTCGTAGCCTTTAATGGCCGGATAGCCGAACAGCGGGTAATGCCCGCGCGTCAGCAGTTTAGGGCTTTGGTAAACCACCTCATCGTCAATCAGGCCTAAGCCGGTTTCCATGCTGGGCGTGTCATGTTCCAAGGCATCGGGGTCATGCAAGGTTTTACAAAGCATTTGGTAGCCGCCACAAATGCCGAACAGGGCTTTTTTGAACTGCCGGATTTCCGTAAATAGCCCTTGCGCTTTCAACCAGCGCAAATCGCGGATGACGGTTTTACTGCCCGGCAACAATACCATATCAAAACTCTCTAAAGGGCGGTAAGCATCCACCCATTCGACGTACAGCTCCTGATCCGCCATCAGCACATCCACGTCATTATAATTGCTCAGGCCGGGATAGGAGATAACGGCGATACGGACTTTCATCGCCTGCAAGCGTTGCCGATAATTGCGCAAGGATTGCGAGTCTTCCATGTCGATGTTCAAGGGCTTGAACGGCAACACCCCCAAGACGGGAATGCCGAAGCGTTCGGTAATGATTTTTTCGCCGTCCATAAAAAATCGCCGATCGCCCCGAAATTTGTTGATGACCACACCCATCAGGTTACTGCGGATATGCGGGTCCAGCAACGCCAACGTGCCATAAATGGACGCGAACACCCCGCCGCGTTCAATATCGGCGACCAAAATGTTTTGGGTGGAAAAAGTGTTGGCGACAAAGGTGTTGGATAAGTCTTTATGCAGCAAATTCAATTCCACCGGCGAGCCAGCCCCTTCGGCCACCACTACATCATACTGGCGTTGCAATTGTAAAAAAGCCTGTTCCACTTGGGTTTTCAAATGCGCAATGCCATCATAATAATCGGCAACCGATTGGTTTTGGTACACCAAGCCGTTGACCACCACTTGCACACTACCATTGCCGTGGGATTTGAGCAGTACCGGATTAAACAGATAGCTCGGCTCGACCCGCGCCGCCTCTGCCTGCAAACACTGCGCCCTGGAAATTTCCCGGCCTTCGTGGGTGACGGCGGAATTGTTGGAGACGTTTTGGGCTTTAAACGGGGCGACTTTCAGGCCGCGATCCGCCAAAATCCGGCATAAAGCCATCGCCACCGTAGTCTTGCCCGCGTCCGAGCTAGTGCCTAAGACCGCCAACGGCTTCATGACACACCGCCTTGCAGAGATTTTGCCAGTTGGGCGATGGCTAGCTCATCCTTAACCGCAAAGCGGACATGGCGGTTAGTCAAGCCGGTAAAGTTGGCGCACACCCGGATTAAAATCCGCGCGGTCGCCAACCGGGCTTGTAATTGCTGGCCATCGCCATCCGCCGCCAGTTCCGCCAATAAGAAATTAGCTTGGCTGGGGTAGATATGCGTGAATAAACCGGAATCGGCCAAAGTTTGCGCCAGTAACTCGCGGCGCTGGCGGGTTTGTTGGCGGGTTTGGTCGATAAATGCCGTATTCGCCAAGGCTTGCTGCATATAGGCCATGTCAAAACTGGAGAGTTTCCAGGCGGGTTCTAAACGTCTTAATTGCCGGATAACGGGGGTGGCTGCCAACACAAAGCCGATACGGATGCCTGCACAGCCATAAAATTTGCTTAAGGATTTGACGAGCAATAGCTTATCGTCTTCGCCAAGGTAAGCACTGACAGACTCGGCAGGGCAAAAATCCAAAAACGATTCATCGACCAACACCGTACACCCCGCTTGCCGCCAGTGCCCTAATAGGGTTTGCATTTCATAAAGCTGCCCGTCCGGTGTCGCCGGATTGACAAAAATAACCGTGCTGTTCTTAGGTACGGCAGTGCCTACATCGGTGAAGCGGTCAACGGTATGCACGGTACAGCCCAATTGCTTGGCAATCTGGGCATATTCGCCGTATAACGGCGTGTACAATACGACATCTTGGGGTTGTAGCCAGCGTAAAACGGCAAAAATAGCCGCACTCGCACCATTAAACACTTCTATGTCAACCCCGTCAGGGTAGGGGTAACGGCTTGTTAAGGCCGCTTTTAACAACGGATAATCAGGGTCGGCATACGGCCCTAGGGCGGTTACCGGCAAATTGTCCGCACTGACCGCTTGTTCGGGGTTGATGTTCGCCGAAAAGTCCAGCACTTGGTCGGGCAAGCAGCCCACTTGCCGGGCAAACTGATAAATGTTACCGCCATGATTCATAAAGGCATTACAGGCTATAAGAGGTGGTTAAAAATAACTGTGCCGCCGCCAGCGGGTTGGAGGCAAAGTAACCGTGCAAATAAGAGGCGGTCAAGCCTTTGCTTTGGAAAATGGCTTCCCCCGGCGAGGTGTTATATAAACGCTCGCCATAGGCTAGCGGCTCCAGCGGGGTGTCGATGCGCGAATGATGGAAGGTATGGCAACGCAATAAGCCGCCTGGGAATGGTGCCGATTGGTAGCCCAAACCTTGTAGGCGGTTTTGCATAACCGCATGGCCGGGCAATAAGCCGACCATTGCCCCCACTTCCCCTGCCTTATTGGTGAGCGATTCCAGTAGGTACAACATCCCGCCACATTCGGCATAGATGCGTTTGCCTTGCCTAAAGTGCGTTTGTAATGCCGCTTGCATCGCCTGATTGGCGGCTAAAGCCGTTATATGCAGCTCTGGATAACCGCCCGGCAAATAGAGGCTGTCGACATCGGGTAAGCCGTTATCGGCCAGGGGTGAAAAGAACACCAAAGTGGCCCCCAGCTTTTGCAACAACTCCAGATTGCCGGGATAAATGAAGGAAAACGCACTGTCGCGGGCGATGCCGATACGCACCCCAGCCAACCATTGCGGCAAGACGACCCAATTGGCCGGATAAAAGGCCACGGCTTCCGGTAGGCCGGCCAGTTCGGTAACGGCCACCGCCTCCGCCGCACGGGTTAGGCGGCTATCCAAATCGGCAATTTCCGCCGCTTGCACCAGCCCTAAATGCCGCTCAGGCAGGACCATTTGCGGGTCACGCGGCAAGCTGCCCAAATAACGGAGAGTATCCGGCATACCTTGCTTAATCATATCAGCATGGCGGGACGAGGCGACACCATTGGCCAACACGCCAGCAAAACCCAGTCCCGGGCGATAATGCGCCAGACCATAAGCCACCGCCCCCACCGTTTGCGCCGCTCCTGCCGCGTCAATCACCGCACAGACGGGCAGGCCAAAGCGTTGGGCTATATCGGCGCTGCATGGCTCGCCGTCAAACAGCCCCATCACCCCTTCAACCAATATCACATCCGCCACCAAGGCCGCGTCATAAAGCAAGCGTTGGCATTCGTCCGCCCCTGCCAACCACAAATCTAGGCTGTAAACGGGTTGGCCGCTCGCCTGCTCTAAGATCATCGGGTCAAGAAAATCCGCACCGGCCTTAAACACCCTGACCTGGCGGCCTTGGTCACGATGGTAACGGGCCAGCGCAGCAGTCACCGTGGTTTTGCCGTGGTTGGAACCGGGAGCGGTGATGAACAGGGCGGGGCAATGGCGGGTTTCGGCGTGGGCGGCGGTCATTGGCTGATAACGGTTAGGCAAGCGTAATAAGGCGTATTTATAGCCACCGGGTCGCCGTCAAAGCCGACAATCTGGCGGCCACTTGTTTACGGTTCAGGTGATAACCAATAAAGACGATTTCCGAACCGTGCCGGACTGGCTGGGCGGCATAAGGGCTGATAACCATACGGGTGCGCACACCTTGCACCAGTACCGCCTGTTCGGATTGCCCGGTACGGATAAAGCCTTTAATGCGCAAAATAGGATCGGCTTTGGCCGTCTCAAACAACGCCGACTTTAACACCTCCGGCTGTTGCGGGTCTTGGCTACGCAGCACAAAGGACAGCCAGCCCGGATCTTGTTCGTGAAAATGTTTATGGGTTGCCAAGCCGTGGCTATGGCTGGCTAAGCCGGAATGGGCATGGCCGTCCAGCAAATGCTGGTTAGCCAAAACACGGGCCGTGTCGCCGGGTACGCTAGGCAATGGCGTATAGCGGTGGGTTTGCGCCAACAAGGTCGGTTGATGCAGACGCAAACCTAAGGCCAAACGGCTATCTAAGCTGGCCTGATAGGCCAGCTCCAAAAACCGCACTTTAGGCGCACCTGCCCGGATGCGGGCTTCGGCGACAAGCAAGTCCTCTTCGGCCAAACCGTCAATTTTATTCAGCACCACCACATCGGCGTATTCCAATTGCCGGGCAAACAAATCACTGACAGCGGCTTGGGCGGGCGTTAGCTGTCCGGCAAACGCATCCGCCAATAATAAGGGCGTGTCAACAATAGCCAAAGTGGCATCAAGAATAAAATGCGCGGCCAATTCCGGGCTTTGCAGTAATGCCATAACCGCTGTGGGCAAGGCCAAACCGGAGGTTTCAATCAGTAAATGGTCGATTTGGCTCCGGCGTTCGGCCAGTGCCAACAGGGTCGGGACAAATTGGCGGTCATCGCCGTACGCAATCAGGCCATGCGGGAAGTCATGGATTTGGATATGTGCCTGCCCGCTACTGTCGGCGCGTATCAGCGCACCATCAATCGAAACTTCGCCAAATTCATTAATCAATAAGGCCAACCGACGATCTTGCTTGGTTTTCACCAAGTTGCCCAGTAATGTTGTTTTACCGGAACCTAGAAATCCGGTCACTATCGTCACAGGAATTAAATTGCTCATACGTCCGGTTGCCACGCTTGGATTTGCCTTAACACCGCACCGAAATCGGTGGCGACCACCGGATACGCCAATTGTGGGCGCTGGATCACTAATAATGGGATTTGCAAGGCCTTAGCGGCGGCGGCTTTAGCAGGATACCCCCCCTCTTCGCCCGAATCTTTAGTGACCACACAATCAATCGCCCAATCCCGCCACAACGCTTCGTTAAAAGCGGCTGAAAAAGGCCCTTGCATGGCACACAGATGGCTACGCGGTATTCCTAAAGCCAATGCCCGCCGGATAAAATCCGGCTCTGGGGTAATACGGACAAACCATTGGCAAGCCTGCGCCCCTGGGGCGTTCAGGAAGGTCGCCAAGTCTTTGGAGCCAGTTGCCAGAAAAATCCGCCGCCCTTGGGCAATAGCGGCGGTGGCGGCGGCTTGGCTGGAAGCGCACAACTGCCCGGAATCTGCCGTAAAGGCGCTGCCGCGCTCATAACGCAGATACGGTAACTTTAGCTGTTGCGCTAAGGCCAGCAATTGCCCGGAAATCAGTTGGGCATAAGGGTGGGTGGCATCAACCAGCCCCCGCGCCCGATAGCGTTGCAAGGCTTGCTTACGCGCCTCTACGCCGGGTTGTCCTGCCCAGACGAACACATCAGGGCAATGCTCGGCGGCGATTTGTCCGCCATACTCGGTGGCCGCCGATACCACCACAGGATAACCCTGTCCGGCCAACTGCGCCGCCAGCCGATTGCCGTCACTCGTCCCTGCAAATACCCATAATGCTTGTGATGGCGGCTCTGGGGCGGGGGCAACCGGAGCCGCCCAAGCGTTATAACCGCGCGGGGTAAAAATAAAGCCGCGTTTGCGTTGGGTAAAGCGGTTACCGATAACAATGGTCGTCAACATATCAAACTGCAAGGTCGGCAATTCCGCCAGCGTATGGATACTGACGGCCTGATCGGGACGATAGGCATTACGCACCACACCGCACAAGGTCTGCGGGGATTTTGCCGCCAGCATAATGGCAAGGATGCGGTACACCCCTTCCATCCGGCCCGCGCTTTGCACGTTGTACAGCACACAAGCCAAATCCGCTTCGGCAATATGCTTACCGCGTTGCTCAATCCATTCCCAGGGGCATAATAAGTCCGATAAGCTGAGGGTGGCAAAATCATGCGACAAAGGCGAGCCTAATAAAGATGCGCAGGCATTGGCGGAAGTGATACCGGGTATCACATTCACTTCGTAGCCGTCATCTTCGCGCATTTCTTCAAACGCCAAGGCCGCCATGGCATAAATGCCAATATCACCGCTGGACAGCAAAGCCACCTTTGCCCCGCTCCGCGCTTTTTCTATCGCCAACAACGCCCGTTCACGCTCTTGGGTTAGCGGTGGGGTATGGATTTCTTTACCGTCCAGCCACGGCCCTATCCAACGCAAATACAATTCATAAGCGACAATCACCTCACTACCGCGCAAAGCCGCCTCGGCACGGGGGACAATCAAATCGGCAAAACCGGGGCCTACCGAGACTAAATTTAAGACACCTTTCATGTTGCTGTTTATAGTAAAGTTTGAAAATCCTTCCGTACGGAGGATGACGTTGTTGGTGATGGTGGCCTATCAGGCCAGCGTATCTTCCACTATCGCCACCGCCACTCCGGCCAAGGCGGTCTTTGGCACAATCAGCCGCCCACGCGGACTGGCGATCAAAGCGCAAGGCTCACATACCCCCGCCAAACCGATATTCTGTTGTACCCACTCGGAAGGCTGGGTCAGCCATTCGCGTGCGGCGACGGTTTCGCTGGCCAATACCCGCAACGGTAGATCATAGTGTTGGCAAAATTCGAGCAAGCCTTGTTCTTGGGCTTTCAGATCAATCGTGACCAGTTCGCGGATTTCTATGATGGCCCGTAGCCCTAGTGCCTGCTGAACGGCGGCGCTAATCTGCGCCACGCCCACACCTTTACGGCAACCGATACCGACCACCAAGGGCTTTAAGGCTTCGGTGGCGGTGGTAATCACAGGCACTGCCCCCAGCACATTGGCGGCACGGTAAGCCAAACGGTTCGCCCCTCCTTCATGCCCCGCCAATAAGGACACCGCAAACCGCCCGGCCTCATCAATCACCACCACCGCCGGATCGCTGTGCTTATCGTGGCTCAAGCCATCAAGAAAACGCACGGCAATGCCGCTGGCCGCCAACATCAGCCATTGCCGATGCTGGCGGTAGGCTTGGGCGAATAGTGCCTGTTGCGGTTGCCCGCTCTGTTGCCAAGGCCGATATAACACCCCGCCTAATTGCTGTCGTAACCGCTCCGCCAAGGCTTCGCTGGCCGGACGCACTAACCAAATGCCCAGTTCCCCGTTCATTCGCCGGGCGGCTGACCTGGCCGTTTCTTCACAACCCGAAAAATATGGGTGTAATCTTGGGCATATAAACGCGATTCGGCGGCAATGTCCTTACTTAACGCCGCACCCACCAAAAGCATGGTGGTCAGATTCCAATCACT
Organism: Methylovulum psychrotolerans; assembly: GCF_002923755.1. Classification (GTDB taxonomy): domain Bacteria; phylum Pseudomonadota; class Gammaproteobacteria; order Methylococcales; family Methylomonadaceae; genus Methylovulum; species Methylovulum psychrotolerans. The sequence goes on along the minus strand of NZ_PGFZ01000006.1, from coordinate 285,745 downwards.
GGCCTTAATTTCGCCCAGCAATTGCCCTAAAGTGCTTTGTAAGCTCCTTTCTTCCGCCCAACTGGCCCGATACACCAACGCCACTGGGGTACTGTCGGGATAATGCAGGCGCAAATCGGCGACAATTTTCTTCAAATGTGGCCCGGACAAAAAAATCGCCATCGTGGCGCGGTGTGCTGCCAGCAAGGCGATGGCTTCGCTGTCCGGCACGGCGGAAGCGCGGCCTGAAACGCGGGTCAGGATAATGGTTTGCGACACTTCCGGCTTGGTCAGTTCGGCCTTAATGGTCGCCGCCGCTGCGGTAAATGACGACACACCGGGGATAATCTCATAATCTATGCCCAGTGCCTCCAAACGGCGCATTTGTTCGGCGGTCGCGCCATAAATGGCCGGATCGCCGGAATGCAGCCGCGCCACATTAAGGTTTTCAGCTTGGGCGCGGCGGTAACAGGCTTCCTGTTGCTCCAGGTCAAGCTCGGCAGTGTCGATGATTTCGGCATCGGCATGGCAATAAGCCAGCATCTCTGTCGATACTAAGGAACCGGCATATAAGAGCATCTCCACTTGTCCGAGCACGTTCGCACCGCGCACGGTAATCAGGTCGGCGGCACCTGGGCCTGCACCGATAAAATAGACTTTCATTAACGTTTGCCTTTGGGGGTTTTGCGGATCAGTAAGGTGGCCAAATAACCCGTCGCCGCTGTAGTGTTTAAGGTGTCCAGATCATTGCTGAGGATTTCATCGGCCAAGCCAATCCGGTGCGCAAACGCGCAATACTGGCTAATGCCCAACTCATGCAACAACGCTAATACCCACGGCAAGCGTTTGCCAATTTTCATCAGGATAACAATATCGTGGCTGGCAATATCGGCGCGAAGCGCGTCGGCTTGTTCAGGACAGGGCAAAATCAACACCCGCTCCTTACCTTCGCCCAGCGGCCAATTTAAGGCCGCCGCCGTTGCCGCATAACTGGTGATGCCCGGAAAGGTGTGTAATGGGGCGGCGGGGAGAATATCCTGTAAGGCACTGAGGATATAACCATAAGTAGAATAGGTCAGCGAGTCGCCGATGGTCAGATAAGCAACCGAGTGGCCGGCCTGCAATTCCAAGGCGATAGTCTCCGCCAACGCCGCATAATGTTCGCTCAACACCGAACGGTCTGGGTCCATCGTAAAGGCGATCTCGCGTATCCGGCTTGGCTCGATAGCAATACCCGCCAAACAGTGTACGGCAATGGAGCTATCGGCAGTGGTCGCCTTCGGGGCAAAAATGATGTCCGCCGCCTGTAACGCGGCCACCGCCGCCAACGGCAGATACCCCGCAGGGCCAGGGCCTACGCCGATACCCCAAAATGTCCCTAAATTGCTCATGCGCTGCCTAATGTTTCACCCTGTAAATTAAATAAACGCACTTCCACACGCTTTACCGCTGGGGTACGTTGCCGGACTAACGCGGCAATCCGCCGCTCTATTTCCAACCACAACACACGCGCTTGCGGTTGCGGCACAATGCCGATAATCGCTTCGACGGTATTGGCTTGGGTAATGGCCTGCACTTGTGCGTGGGTAAAACCCAAATCGGCGGCGACTGTCGCCACTGCCGCCATGGCCATCGCGCTTTTGCCGGAATGGGTATCCCAAGCGCCCGCCAAGACTTTCGCCAATTTACCAGGATGGCCCAATAGCCATAACACCTGTAACTGGCGGTCTTCTTCGCGTAAAGCTTGCTGGAGGAAATCCAGCGATTCACCAAAAAAATTCGCCATTTGCACGGCTTGTTGCGGCGATAAACCCAACACCTGTTGGGCATAGCCACGGCCTATCTTGCCCGGCAATAAGGCGATGCCAGGTGCGGCGGCACCTAAGGCAACCCGGATATATACGTCGATGGATGCTAACCAAGAAGCCAATGATAAGGGCTCGACAATGCCGGATGTACCCAAAATGGAAATGCCGCCGACAATACCCAAGCGGGGATTAAAGGTTTTTTCGGCGATGACTGCCCCGTTTTCGCAGCCGATAGTCAAATCAAACCCCGGCGTTTGCGCCGTCAAACCGAATTGTTCCAACACGTCCATAACGGCTTGCCGCATCATCAGCCGTGGCACCGGATTGATCGCCGGTTCGCCCACCGCCACCCGTAAACCCGGTTGGGTGGCGGTACCGACTCCCGCCCCGGCAAAAAAGCGGATGTCGGCCACGGCATTTTTGCGCACTTCAGCAAAAATGATCGCGCCATGGGTATTGTCGGGGTCGTCACCGCCGTCTTTGCGGACTTCGGCGCGGGTGCTGTGTGCATCCAGCCAAAACACCGCCTCAATCGGTACCGACAGATAATGCCGCTGATCAGGCAAGGTCACGGCAGTTTGCTGGCAAATCCGGTTTTGCAACAACAAGGTCAACGCCGCTTTAACCGCCGCCGTGGCGCAGCTGCCGGTGGTGCGTCCGCGCCGCAAACCATTAGGGGCCAGTTCGGCGAGGGAAAATTCTTGCAAATCAGGGGGCGGTGCTGGCTGCAAGCTGGTTCACCGCATCAATCATCAGGCCATTAACGACACTGGCCGCCCACGGCGAACCGCCACGGGTTCCGCTATTGGTGATACGCGGCACTTGCAGGCAACGCTGAAGGTCGGCCTTAGCCTCACAAGTGCCGACAAAACCGACCGGCAAACCAATCACCAGCTGTGGCCGCCAGCCCTGTGTACGGATCAGGCGGGTCGCTTCCATAATCGCGGTGGGGGCATCGCCAATGGCCAATACCATATCATTGCCGAATTTTTCCCACGCCCGGCGGATGCCCGCCGCCGAGCGGGTAATGCCGTGCGCTTCGGCCATCAACACTGTTTCTGGGTCATGGACACCGCACCAGGTTTCAATACCCAATTGTGCCAATAACGCCCGTTTCAGCCCGGTTTGTACCATCGTCACATCCGTCACCACCCATTTGCAACGCAATAAGGCACGGATGCCGATCTCAACCACCCCCGCCGAAAAATAAAGGTCATCAACGGCATAAAAATCGCCGCTGGTATGCACCAAGCGTTGTAAAATGGTCAATTGGTCAGGTGGAAACGCCGACCAATCGCGTCCGGCGGCGATAATGCGGAAGCTTTCCGCCTCAATAGGATGGGGAAGATAAGCCGCAAACGCCGTCACGCCAGTAGTTGTGCGTTCGGGAGCCGCTTCCTTAGCCGACAGGCCGCGTACCTGCCAATGGTGCGGGCGCTGGGGCTCTCCCACTTGTTCTTCAAAACCGACAATCTGCACCCGGTATTTACATAAGGCGCAGTTCATTGCCGCCCGCCCTTCCACGGCTTCTTGCGCCCGTGCCAGCAAGACATCGGCCACTAAGGGATGTACCCCCAGATAGCCCGCTTGCAACACTTCCACGCCAGGCTCACGCTCTTGCAGGGCGGTGGCGGCGGCATAAATGCGTTTGACCAACACGCCATCGAACAGAAAGAACGGCACGACTATCAGGCGTGTAAAGCCCAGTTGTGCCGCCGCGCGTAGGCCATCGGCCACCAAGGGCTTGGCGGTGCCGGAATAACAAACGAAAGAGCTGCCAAAGCCCATGCCTTCTTCGAGCATCCGCGTAAACTTGGCGACTTCGCCGTTAGCGTCAGGGTCACTGGTACCGCGCCCGACCACCACCAAGCAGGTGTCATCACGGCGCACTGTCCGGGGTGATTGGGCTTCGGCGGTGATGATACGGCTCTGGACAACTTGCAATAACAAGGGATGCAAACCTAGCGGTGCGCCAAAATGAAAATCAAGGTCGGTATGGCTTTGTGCGAACGCCAGTAATTCGCTGGGCATATCATTTTTGGCATGGGTCGCCGCCAATAACACGCCCGGCACCATCACCACGCGTTGCGCACCCGCCGCAATCTGCTCGCCGATGGCTTCTTCAATAGTCGGGCTGGCAAATTCCAAATAACCATGATTGACCAACAAGTGAGGGGCACGCTGTTTGAGCAAAGCCATCAACGCCTCAAATTCCCGCAAGCCATCAGGATCACGGCTGCCATGTCCGGCTATGACAATCGCCAGCGGCGCGTGTGGTTCTATAGGTGTCATGGCGCTTCAATTTGACTGGGCATAGGGCTTAAGGTGCGGATTAACATAATGCTCATATCGCTGAATGACTGTCCGGCACACGCCGATAGCGAACCGCGCCATTCGGCCTCATTACGGGTCAAGTTTTCCCACACTTCCACAGGTTGCTCAGGCGGTATGCCGTTTTCCAGCAAATACGCGGCGATATGGCAGGGCATAAAAGAGCGGGCGGCATCCCAAGGGCAAGGGATGACAATGGCATTGCGGCAATCTTGCAGCACATGCAGCAAATGGCGTTTGAAAGGGCTTAAGTCACCCCGGCGATGGAAGGTGATAAAAGTGGTTTCATCAAAACAGACTTTCGCACGGGCGGCGAGTATTTGTGCCGAGGATATGCCCGGCAAGGTTTCCACCGGATGGCCGCAAGCCCGCTCGACCCGCTCCAAATATTGGAAACCGCTAAAATGGATGTCGCCCATAAACACCACCACGCAACGCTTACCCGCATGATGGGCGGCGGCGACCATCGCCAATTGGGCGGTTTGGTCGCGGTAATTCATCAGCACCGTTTGCGCGGTCGCCGGGATCAGGCTGGCAACCACGTTAACGACAGCGTCAAAGCCAGCGACCACATCGGCGTTACCGATCAGTTCCGCACCCCGCCGGGTTAAATAGCCCAAGTCGCCGGGGCCTGCACCTATGCAAATAATCATTTAATACTATATGTGAAGTTATATTTCAAACGGTCAAGTTTTCGGTTTTTTGGTGGGGTACGCTGTACCCTCAGAGGCATAATGCGTACCTTTAAAAAACCATCATAAAATCAGTGCAAAAAGTACGCACAGCGTACCCTACGATGAATGGTAAAAGCCGAAAACTTGGCCGTTCACAGTATATTTATATGGTTTAAGCGGTAGCTTTTTAGTGCAGCTGTCCGCGTATCGTCAACACCAGATTTTCTGCCGATAATTCTTCCAAGGTCAAACAGTCTGCGCGTAACGCTTGCGCCAATTGCCGGGCTTTCCCTAAGCGCAGATAACCCGTTTCTGTGTCCAGCACTAAGGCGGGTAAGCCGCTATCCGCACACAAATGCGCTAAGGCCAGGCTTTCTTGCCAAGGGTCGCCGCCTTCTTGCAGGGCCACATTGGCTTTGCCGTCGCTTAACAGCACCAATAATGGCGGCAGGCCTTGGCGGCTTCCGACTGCTTCCAATGCCAAATGCAGGGCGTGTGCCAAAGGTGTCCTGCCACCAGTAGGCAAATCCTGCAACTGCTGTTCGGCCAGTTCGACACTGCGCGTAGGCGGTAACAGCCAATAAGCGGCCTCACCACGGAAAGCGATCACCGCCACTTGGTCGCGGTGCTGGTAAGCATCGGTTAGCAAGGCCAACACCGCGCCTTTCACCGCCGCCATGCGCCGTTGTGCCGCCATAGAACCGGACGCGTCAACCACAAACAAGATCAAATTGGCGGTTTTGCCTGTGCGGATTTGTTGATGTAAATCATCGGCTTGAATATGAAAGTCACTGCCGTCACGCAACACGGCGCTGCGCAACGTGGCGGCCAGTGCCAAACTGCTAGGCTGGCTATCCGGTACGGAGCGCACCACTTGTCCTCGCGTGGCATGTAAGGCGGTGTTGCGTTTGCCGGAAGCCGAGTGCCGGGCAGGGCTGTCCACTTTAATAGTGGCCATTGCCGTAGCCGGGTCAGCGGCAAAAACTTGCTGCGGCGCGTCCAAGCCATCGGCTTCAGGTGGCGGCGTGTTTGGGTCTGGCTCGCCATCATCAGTGCTGTGTTGCGGCGGCAAAGCCGCTTGCATCAATTCATCCAAACGTTCTTGATCCAAGCCCGGTTGCTCGAAAGGTTTGCGCCGCCGCCGATGCGGTAAGGCCAGTTCGGCGGCGGTGCGGATGTCCTCCGGCGTGACCTGAATGCGCCCGGCCAAAGCGGCTAAGGTGCGGGCGGCTTTATAGATAACAATATCGGCGCGTAGGCTGGCTACCTCAAATTCACAACAAATATGGCTGATTAACGCTAATAAGGCATCGGCCATCAGCACTTGCGGCAACAGTTGCTGGGCGGCCACCAACTGCCCGCGCAAGCTGTGTTGGGAATCTTGCCAGCTATTGGCATAGCCTGCGGTATCGGCCTCGAAGGCAATCCGGCGGCGTACCACTTCGGCGCGTACCGTTTTGTCGCGCGGGGCGGCCACTTCGACCATCAGGCCGAAACGGTCCAGCAATTGCGGACGTAAATCCCCTTCTTCCAAATTCATGGTGCCAATCAGGCTAAACCGTGCCGGATGGGTGACGGACAAGCCTTCCCGTTGCACCGAGTTAACCCCCATCGCCGCGACATCCAGCAGCACATCCACTAAATGGTCGGGCAATAGGTTCACTTCATCAATATAGAGTATGCCGCGATGGGCGGCGGCCAACAAGCCGGGCTGAAACACCCGCTCCGCGCCTTTTAGGGCTTGCTGTAAGTCCAAGGTGCCGACCACCCGGTCTTCGGTTGCCCCTAAGGGCAAGGTGATAAAGGGTACCGGACTGGCGACGGCCATCACATCAAGGCCGTTACAAACGGGGCAATGTTCGCTGGGTATATCAGGGCTACAAACAAAAGCACAGCCAGGCACCCGGCTTATCAGCGGTAAAATGTCGGTCAGCGCCCGGGCGGCGGTGCTTTTGGCGGAGCCTTTATCGCCGCGTATCAACACCCCGCCTAGGGAAGGGTCAACCGCGCACATTAATAAGGCCGTTTTTAACTGCGTTTGCCCAACAATGGCGGTAAAAGGAAAATTCATCATGATCTCAAGCGAGGCGTGGGGTTTCGCCCCGCGCTTCCAACAGGGTTTCGCTGTGCAAATAAAGCGCTTGCAGTGCGTCTAACGTCGTTTGCTCAGGGTTAGCCCACATGCCACGGCTGGCGGCTTCCAGTAAACGCTCGGCAATGGCGTTTTGCGCCCAAGGGTTAGCCGCCGCCAAAAAATCTCGCAAGCCCGGTTCTAAGGCGTAAGTAGCGGCGACTTGTTCATACATCCAATCATCCATAATGTGCGCGGTGGCATCGTAACCGAACAAATAATCGACGGTCGCGGTCAATTCCAAACCGCCTTTGTAGCCGTGGCGTTGGATGCTTGCCAACCATTTCGGGTTAACCACGCGGGAGCGGAATACCCGCAACGTCTCTTCTTTTAAATCCCTGACTTGGGCACGGGACGGGTCGTGGCTGTCGCCGAAATAATGGCGCGGTTGCTGGCCGGTCAGGGCGCGGATAGTGGCGATCATGCCGCCATGAAATTGCAGATAATCGTCGCTGTCAAACAAATCATGCTCACGGTTATCCTGATTGTGTAAAGCGACTTGCACCCCCGCCAAACGGGTGCGGAAAGCGGCACGCCCATCATGGCCTTGTTGCCCACGCGCGTAGGCGTAGCCGCCCCAATTGATATAACTCTCGGCAAAATCGGCATCGGTCTGCCAATTTTTTTCCTGTATCAACGGCAAAATGCCCGCCCCATAACTGCCGGGTTTCGCACCAAAAATCCGGTAAGCGGCACGTTGTGCGGCTTCGGGAGCCGCTAAACCACTGCCGACCAAGCCCGCCAATTCGGCCAGATAATGTTTGCGGACAAAATTGTCTTCCGGCGCTTCATCTAGGGCGATCACGGCATGGACGGCATCATCGAGCAAATCAATCAATTGCGGGAAGGCATCACGGAAAAAACCGCTGATGCGAGTAGTGACATCAATACGCGGGCGCTTAAGTTCGTTAAGTGGGATTACCGCCACGCCCGTTATCTGGCGGTTTTCTGGCCGCCACACAGGCCGTACCCCCAGCAGAGCCAGAATTTGCGCGACATCATCACCGTGAGTGCGCATGGCGCTGGTCCCCCAAATGCTGATGGCGACACTTTCAGGATAAGCACCTGTTTCGCGCTGATAACGGGCCAGCACTTCATGGGCCAATTGTTGGCCGACCCGCCACGCCGATTGCGAAGGCACGCTACGCGGGTCAACCGAATAAAAATTGCGTCCGGTCGGTAAGATATGCGCCATGCCCCGCGTTGGCGAGCCGCTAGGGCCGGCGGGTATATAACCGCCCGATAAACCGGCTAATAAATGGTCGATTTCAGCACGAGTTTGGTTTAACTTAGGGACAAGTTGGCGGCAAACAAAACCCGCTATTTGCCTGATGGCCTGAAGATCGGCGCTGGGGTTGGCAAACGTAGCCGCCACCATATCGCCTATCGCCGTTTCCTGGAAGCCCTTAGCCTGCAAATTACAAAACAGTTGTTGGCTTAAAGCATCAATGCTGTCCATTATGTCCGCATGGGTCATCAGCGCCCGGCCTTGTAAGGCTTCCAGTGCGGGGCAACGCCCCTTAAGGCGGCGGCCTGGATGTTCCTGCAACTCCCCGCTATCAAAGCCAAATAGGCGGGCTATTTCCGCCTGCAAACCGGGTATGTCCTGGTTAGGTAGGCGGGTGAGCGCCACTAGCATGTCAAGCTGCTGCCCCTGTTCCGGCGCTTGCCCCAGAATATGTAAGCCATCGCGGATTTGTGCCGCACCCAATTCGCACAAATAACCGTCCAAATCTTCAATTAAATGGGCGACATCAGAGCCAGCCATTTTCTTCAGTACCGCAGGCAATTGTTCGGGATCATGGGCATGGTTATGGGCAGCAACAACGGTTTGCTGTTTGAACACACCTTGCCCCATCCTAAGCGGTTTTAGCATAACGGGGCTTAAGCCCCCGCCCACTTTTGCCACACTAGGCGATAACAAAGGCTTGCTGGCCGGATGGGTATGAGGGTGGTGATGCCCATGTGGGTGTTCATGGTCATGGTCATGATGCTCATGGAGCAAACGGGCCTGCAAATCGGCATCGAGATTAGTCGCTTTGACCAACTCCCAGATTTGTTGCTGTAACAGCGGCAATTTTGCCGGGTCCAGTATTTCGACCTGATAATATTCGTCCACCAATTGCGTCAATTGCGCCAAGGCACCATAAGTGTCCGCCGTGGTCATCGGCGGGGTCAGGTGGTCAACCACCACTGCATGGCCCCTGCGTTTGGCTTGCGAACCTTCGCCGGGGTCATTGATAATAAAAGGATAAAACAAGGGCAAATCGGCCAAGAGCGCGTCGGGGAAGCAGTCGCCAGACAGCCCTACACCTTTGCCGGGCAACCATTCCAAGGTGCCGTGCTTACCGACATGGACAAGCGCGTCGGCTTGCCAGACATCTTTCAGCCAACGGTATAAGGCATAATAGTGGTGGGTAGGCGGCAAATCCGGTTGGTGATAAATGGCATCGGGGTCCATGCCATAACCACGCGGCGGCTGTAACATCACCAAGGCATTACCGAAGGGCAGCCCCGCCAAAGCCAGTTGGCCATTGTGCAAATAAGCGGCACCAGGCGGCTCGCCCCATTGTGCGGTCATTTTTGCCTGCATAGACTCACTCAGTTCGGCAAACCACTCTGCATATTGCCCCGCCGACACCTGCCCTATGGCATTGGCCAACTGTTCGCTGGTCAAATAAGTGTTATCGTAAGCACAACGGTCTATCAGGGCGTGGATTAAAGCCGTGCCGGTGTCCGGCAACTCACCGATCTGATAACCCGCCTCTTGTAGGGCCGCCAAAATATGCAGCAAAGAAGCAGGTGCGTCCAAACCGACAGCATTGCCGATTTGCGAAGCCTTACTGTTGGAATTGGTAAAAATAAAGGCGACCCGCTTGTCGGTATTGGGCAGGCGTTTAAGCCGTGCGAACCGTGCCGCCAAACCGGCTATGCGCGTGACCCTATCGGCCACAGGGCGATATTCGACGCTTTCATGAGGCAAACCTTCGGTTTTGGCCTTAAAGGACAGGGGGACGGTGATAATGCGGCCGTCAAATTCAGGTAACACCACATTCATGGCCGCATCCAAAGGATTAAGGCCCCGCACCGAACCGCGCCATTGCGTTTCGGTCATCCCGCTGGTGATGGCTTGCAAGACAGGCACATTCAGCCGTTCCAACACCGCTACCGACCACCCCGCCGGAGTCGGGCCGCCCGCGCTGATTTCCCCCATCGCAAACGCCGTAGTGTTAATCAGTACATCGATATGGGCACCTTGAGCGCCGCTAAAATAGGCCAAGGCGGTCGGCAACTGCCCGCCATTATCGCCGCCCGCGCGTAACGAGGCGGTAAACACAGGCAAAACATTCAGGCCTTGTTGTTCCAAAGCCGTCACTAAGGCATCAATAAAACGGGTATTGCCGCTTAACCAATGCGCACGGTAAAAGACAATGCCAATACTGGGCCGCGCGGGGTCGCGGATTGCCAGCCACTCATCAATCTCGGCGGCTTGGCCTAGATCAGGATGGTAAATGCCGTGTTCGGGCAGGGCAAGCGCAGGCTCAAAACCCAATCCGGTCAATAAGAAATGGTCGGACAGATAGCGCAGCAATTGTGCCATATTGATGCTGCCACCCGCCTGGAAATAGGTTTGCACTTGATGCAGGACATCCACCGCGACCGTTGAAGCCGCCGCCAGTTCGGGGTCAGGCTCGCCCGTACCGCTAATGACTAAAAGCTGTTGGCCTTGGCGTTGTGCGTGCCTACGCAATTCACTAAAACCTGGCACGTTGCCTAGCCGTCCTAATACCCGTAAGACAATAATGCGCACAGGCTGCAACATGTCCGCCAGCAAGGCCGACATTTCAGCGTCGTCCGCCACCGTTTGCAAATTGATGGCAATCGCCTGCACCGCCCTATCCGGCATTTGCAGCAAGGCACTGTGCAAAACCGCCAAATCACTGGGCGCATGGCTTAACAAGGCAATTAGCGGTTTAGACATCGCCGACCCCTAAACGATGGATGACATGCCCGCTAAGTTCTTGGCCATTTTGCAAATGCTCTTCGACGATACGCTCTAACACGGCTTCATCGGCGCAGCGATACCATACCCCTTCAGGGTATACCACCATAATCGGGCCATCCTTACAGACGGCAAAACAATGCGAACGGGTGCGCTTGACAGTAAGGCCAGGACGGCTATCGATAGCCTTACCCAACTTTTGAAATAGGCTTTCGGCTTGCAAGCCGCCTTCGGTACAGCGCGGGCCGGTACACATTAGGACATGTTTGTGATAGCTGCGCATTATACGGGCTTATTATCGGTGTGCGGCGCGAAAAACCGGCCTATTAAACCGCCTAAAACCAGCCAAAACAGGGCGTTGGCAATGGTTGTGGCGATGATAAAACGTCGGGCTAATTCGGCGGGTGCGGCGCTATCATGGAATTCCGGTTGCGGAGCCCCCAGAAGATGCGAGGATACCAGCAATACTAAGCCGAACAGCTTATTAGTGGAGGTTTTGGCAAAAGCCAACAACCATAAACCCAGAGCCGTATCGGCCACGGTCAACACCCACCAGAATTGGCGGTCTTTTAGTAAAGCCGCTTGCGTTCCGGGCAATTCCGGCGGTAAGCCTAAAGATGGCGCGACAAAAAAAGCCACATAACCCGCCAAGCCCCACGCTAAGCCTTTGCGCCAACCACCCAAACCGCCCCGCAGATTACCCGCCGCCGCCAATAATAAGGCAAAACCGACCGCCAAACTGATATTGGCCACCGCCGTATAGGCGGTACGCTCCCAACCCTCTTGGGGTTGCCAAGCCGTTTCTTCAGCTTGATGGGGCACTGCATGCTCGGCAGGGGTATGGCTAGGGATTGCCGTTGCCTGAACCTCATACAGTTCGGCTTGCTGTATCAGCGGCAAGACTTGAAAGCGTTGGATAGCGGTCAGAAACAGCCCCGCCCATAGCCCCGCCCATAAGGCGGCGACCAGCATCTGCCGGGCGTTAGCAAGGTTCGGCATGGTTAATGGCAAGGGAAGCTGGCGGAATGGCGGCCATCGTGGGCGGCATTGTGCAAGATTGCGCTTTCGGCAAAACCTGCCGCATAAACAAGCACTAAGCCTAATAAGGCCGTCAGCACACTGGAGGCCAACTTATCTTTGCTCAGGCGGGTTTGGGAAGGGGCGGTGACGGCAGCCGTCAATAGAGGTGCAACAGACATGTTTCTTTCTCCTGTTAAGGGCGAACCCAGTGAATACCCCCTTAAACCTGCCAATACTGGCACGCCCATCGGGTAAAGGTTAACGCGGGAGAAAGAACAGACAGAGAGTCGGACAAAGCGAACGGCAATCCATCTGAACGCCCTCCGCGTACAAATTTGATCATCAACACGAGGCCGGTCTCCGGACTGACAAGCTGGGATTATTCCCAAAATTTGCGCCTTCCCATGAAACCACAGTGGCCTACTGCAAATTTTATACTTGTTTACCGTTGCGGGGGCAGTGCCGGATTAGTTTGCGCTTAACGCAAACGCACCGGGCTTCCCGTTTAAATCCCCAGGACAATGCCCTGAGAATACCTAGTATGAGTTTTATTGTCCGTTAGTATAGACACTCAAGACCTAACTGGCAAGGCCAAAGCTAGTTTTCATTATCGGACTTGTGGCGCTGCCCGCGTTTCTTAAGCCGTTCGGCAGTGAAGCGCAAGTGGCGTAACGTCTAGCCTATATTTTAATGGGCTGGTTAGCCGCAAGCGTCGTCCAACCGATAACAATTCTGTAGACCAGCAGCACTAAGGTCGGGATTAAAATAAATAGGGCCATTTCCATATTGATGGTTAAGACCAAACCTGCCAAAGCAAAACCTGCCAAAGTGATCCAAACGGTTTTAATTTGCCAATTAAAATGCGATTCCAGCCATGTTCCTTGTACCTCATTGCGGTTGTAAAAATTAATCGCCACGCCGATCAGCAAGGGTAAGCCTGCTAAAGCAAACGTTAGGATCTGACAGATATAGACGGTTACGGTCAGGTTTTTTAATTTTTCATTGCTTATATCATTTTCTGTAACAACTAAATCACTCATAAATACTCACTTATTCCAGGTTGATGTAAAAATTTCTATAGATACATAAAAGCTGTTAGCTTAAGAAAATGTTGCCTCCTCCTCGTCGTCTGCTGCATCGGGTTCACGGCTGACTTCGACCATAACACTCATCAGCGGGGATTGCGGGGGATGGGCGATAAAAGCCCCTGATATGGGCGGGACCAATTCGGGGTGGCGGCTTACCGCGACGGCAATGTGGTCGTTGCCGACCACTTGGCCGGATGTCGAATCAAAACCTTTCCAACCTGCCCCCGGCAAATAAACTTCCGACCAAGCATGGGTTGCGCCTTGGTCTTGTGGGGATATTGGGGAAAATAAATAACCGCTGACAAAGCGTGCCGCCAACCCCAGATTATGGCAAGACTCAATGAATAAGGTGGCAAAATCCCGGCAGGAACCGATGCCCCTTTTTAAGGTGGCCGCCGGAGATTGCACACCCGGCTCTTCACGTTGTTGATAGATGAACCCGGTGGCTATCGCTTTATTGAGCCAATCCAATAACATATACGTCTCGACGATTTGCCCGGAATACCAAAATTGCCGTAGCCATGCGCCCAACACCGGGCGGTCTTGCTCATAAAGCAATGACAGATAAGGCATCAGGTCAATGCGTTCGGAGGCATCGTACTGGAAGGGGAAATACACGGCATAATCGGCCATAAAAAAATCCAACGGCTGGTGGGCAAAATGCTGGAGGACAATATGGCTGCCTATCAAAAGTTGGTTGCACGGCTCGGTAAAGGTCGCCAACGCCACCGCATTGTCATAGACATCCCGCTGCCATTGCAATTGGTGGGCGGGCGCAATTGTCAGCTCCGCCGATTCGATACGGATGTCATGGCCTTCGCGGGGCCGCAACAGCAATTTGTGCGGTAACAGGGTTACGGTCTGTGCGTATTGGTAAGTCGTTATATGTTTGATTTGCAAGCGGTGCATCATGATCAATCCTATCTTAGGGAATGGGCGGGCTTAAAGCCCCGTCTGTCCGCCCTTGCGGACGGACATGGCCCATTATTTGGGTTAGAAGTGATAATGCGCCCCGATGCCGAAATATTCCACTTTTTCTCTATAAAATTGGCCGCTAGGTGAGTAGCCGTTATAATATTCGCCTAAGATTTGGAGCTTGCGCCCTAATACCTTCAAGTTTTCAAATTCAAACCCGGCTCTGGCGGAAAGGTCATTATTCCAGTTATTTTCCTGAAAATTCTTAATGTCCACCGCCACAATAGGCCTTAGGGAAGCGAAATTTAACCGCCAAGGGCTACGGAATTCAGCGCCATATTGCGCCAGCCAAGGCTTCAGCTTGGATGGCTCCCTATCAAACAGACCGCCGCCGCCGCCGTAGAGACGCAGGCCAAACGGCAATTCATAAGACAGCTTCATATCCACGCCTTCGTAACTTAAGTTGACGCGCTGAAATTTTTCGTTGGTTTTGCGCAACAAAAATTCGTCGCCCAAATGCGAACTCTGATGAAAAAGCCGTCCAAATGCGGAAAAGTTTCCTGAGCGGATACTGGTATACATCGAGGCGATAAAATCGGTATTGACCAAATCCTTTGACGGTGTGCCGATGTTGAAATCACTAAAAACCCCGGCTTGTAAACCGGCTTCCCATTGGGCATTAGATTGCCCGAAGTTGCTGCGGTAAAAGGGTATGGTTTCCCCAAAGCTGACCGAGGCAATGTCTGAGCCATCAAAGCTATTGTTTTGGTAATTGCGGTAAGAAGCCGAGAAATGCGCCCAGCGCGGATCGGCCAATAAAGGCTTGAATAAATGCCCGGCGGGTAACAACCCGGTCGATAAAACGGTTTTTTCCGTTTTGGATGCGGCAGGATCAACAGGCTGCTGATATAAATTTTCCGTCTCGTCTGCTTGGGCAAAAGCCGTAGGCAGTAGCATAGCGGCGGTGATCGCCAATAAACGCAAATTAATCATGATTATTTGCTCCCTGCATTGGCATCCACTATCAGTTGAGTTTGTACCGATTTGACATGGGCTTGGCTCCCGGCAACTTCCATCGCCCTGCCTAGGCTGGGCTCAGAATCTACTGTGCCGCTTAAGGTTACGACACCATTGGCGGTTACCACTTCAATATGGGAAGCTTTAAGGATAGCGTCGTTGCCCAGTGCCGCCTTAACTTTTAAGGTAATCATTGCGTCATCAATATATTCTTCGGCGATATCGGCCTTATTTTTAGCCGACTGCTTGGCCTCGGTTAATTCATCGCCCGCTTTTTCTGTCGTATCGCCAATTTTTTGTTTAACCTGACCAACCGCCTTATCAATTTTTTTGCCGGTTTTTTCGGCAGACCCTTCCGGTTGGCAACCCGCCAAACCAAAGCCGAGACAAGATGCACAAGCAAGTATCAGAAAATTATGGGCGGCTATCTTATATAAATAGCTATTTGTCGTGTTCATGGGGGTGTTCCTTAGGTATTTTGATAGTAGCTGTTGGGTTATTGGCAAAATGCGGCCTCCTTTTGGGGAAATGCCGCTTTTTTGGTCGCGCCTAGCAGTTTAAAAACTCAGCTAAATCTTAGCCATAAGGACAGGCCGGGTCTGTACGGTATCGTACATAGTGAAGGTATGGCGAATGGAAGCGGTGGTTTTTACATGCAGAAAAGCACATAACCCGGCATTCTTGCGACAGCAAAGCGGAGAGCCAGCCGTACCCTTACCGAAGACGGTGAAGTAGTGGCACAATGGCGGTTGTGGAACAACGTACAGGACGTAGATGCCGCCACTGTTGCCCTCTGGTTACGGGCATTTATTTACAGAGGCCGTCTTAAAATCCAAAGATCAAGCCTTATTGCATCCGCCCAAAGCGGATCAAAAGGCTCACCAGATTTAAGCGATGCGGATGTGGTGTGGATGTGGAAGCTAGCGTATACCCTTAATATCTTGATGATCGAGTTGCACCTACTAAAAGAATAGCAAACGAAAACGCTTTATCTCCGCCTTAAGCGATAAATTTAGGGTTTCTTTATGACGTTTTATGTGCTTAACCTGCAAGATAAGACGCTAACAGTACCTCTGATTGGTTGATATGCTCGGCATCGCCTTCGCTACTAATTCGGCCATTTTCCAAAATATAGGCATAGTCGGCATACCTTAGTGCTGCCCCCGCATTTTGTTCGGCGACTAAAAAACTCATGCCCTGTTCGTCCCGGAGATTTTTGATAATGGTAAATATCTCTTCGACAATCTGGGGTGCCAAACCCATGGAAGGCTCATCCAGTAATACCAATGTAGGTTCGCTCATCAAAGCACGGCCTATTGCCACCATTTGCTGTTCGCCCCCGGAAGCGTACCCGGCCAAGTTTTTCCGTAGCAGTTTAAGCCGTGGAAAATAATGGTAGATGCTTTCTAAGAGTTGGTTTAATTTGTGCCGGGAGGGGTTGTGGACAAAACCGCCCGTGAGCAAATTCTCTTCAACGGACAGGTGGGCAAAGCAATGGCGGCCTTCCAAGACTTGCACCAAGCCCCTTTCGACCAAGGTTGCAGGCGGCGTAGTGGTGATGTCATTACCCTGATATTCGATGCGGCCATCGACAATCTCCCCGCGCTGGGCCGAGGCCAAGCCAGAAATGGCTTTTAGTGTAGTGCTTTTCCCCGCCCCATTCGCACCCAGCAACGCCACTATGCTCTGCGGGGCAACCGAAAGCGAAATGTCTTGTACTGCAAGAATCACTTTTTCATAGATCACTTCAATATTTTGGATATGTAATAGCGCACCGACTGGCATGGGCAATCTCCTAGAGTGTTAGGCAGCGGGCGCAGGATTTGCCCTGCGCCCGGTAAAGCAAGCTTAAGATTCTTTGGCGCAATCACGCGGGGTGATGCCTTTTTCTTTGGCATATTGATGGGATGATTTTTCAATAATAGGCCGCAGCAACTCACGGTCTGCCTGCACCCAATCCGAAATCACATGCCATTGGCTGCCGTCCCATTGTTGGAAACGCACGGCTCCGCCCCCTTCATGGTCGGCGCAGCTTAAGGTCAGGGGTTGGACCAGACCTAATGCCCCCAATTCCGCCAAACGCTTATCATCCAATTTGATATTTTCAAAA
The DNA here is from genome assembly GCF_002923755.1 of Methylovulum psychrotolerans. Lineage (GTDB taxonomy): Bacteria > Pseudomonadota > Gammaproteobacteria > Methylococcales > Methylomonadaceae > Methylovulum > Methylovulum psychrotolerans. The sequence continues at coordinate 268,669 of NZ_PGFZ01000006.1, read as the reverse complement.
CCCCAACGGACTTCTTCGCCGGTTAACGGACGTTTGCCGTATTTATTTTGCGCCACCCGCACCGCTTCGACATTTAATATGCCGTTCACGACCCCTAGATTGTAATAGACCGTGCCGAAGCGTTTGGGGTCTTCCAAATTGCCTTTTTGGGCATCGACAACGTATTTTTTAATGTCTTGCAAGACCTGAAAATCGGTGCCGGACGGATGGGTGGTAATGGCGATAAAGCCTTTGGCGGCATTGCCCGCAGGGGCGGCATCATCTTCGGAGTTGCTCCAGATGTTGCCGATAATGTGGTCGGCAGGGAAGCCGGTTTTTTGGGCGGTTTTTAACGCCACCGGATTCATCACGCCCCAACCGCGCAAGATCACCCAATCCGGTTTAAGACGGCGGATATTCAGCCATTGCGATTGTTGTTCGTTACCCGGATGCGGCACTTCCAACAAGGTCAGTTTAAAGCCGTATTTTTTCGCCAACAGTTCTAAAATAGGGTTGGTTTCCTTACCGTAAGGCGAGCCATGATACAGCGTGACGATTTTTTTGCCTTTCAGCTTCTCCAAACCGCCGGATTGGGTGCCGATATAATTGATGATTGCCGACACTTCGCTGTAGGGGTTTAATTGCAGCGGAAATACATAAGGGAACACGCTGCCGTCGGTGGAATCTGTCCTGCCGTGGTTAATGGTAATCAAGGGCAGCTTATCGGCGGTCGAGCGGTCCAGCGTCGCATAGGCGATGCCCACTGACAACGGGTTGGTGGCCGCTGCGGGCGCACCGTTTAAGCCTTGTTTGAGGCGTTCATAGCATTCCACGCCTTTTTCGACTACATATTCGGTTTCGCATTCGCTCCAAGTCAGCTTAACACCGTTAACGCCGCCATCTTTGAGGTTGACATACTGGAGATAATCAATAAACCCGCCAAAAAACCCCGATCCTCCAGCGGCATAAGGCCCTATCCTATAGCTTTGCAACGGAAAATATTGCTCCCCTTCGGCGTGGGCGGCATTGACGGTGAGTGCGGCGCCTATGCTTATCGCAATAGCCAGTTTTGAAAATTTGGTTAAAGTGCTTTTCATAAGTTGATACCATTTAGTTGAGTAAGACAGTTAAAAATTAAAACGGCTGATTGTTAAATTTGTCCCTTTCCTTGGGATATAGCTAAAGCACAATAAAATGATGCCGTTCGTGGTGAGCTTGTCCCACAAGGACTTCCGTTGGTCGTCGAACCACCATAGCCCTTCGACAAGCTCCCCCACAAGGGGGTCTGGGGACAGGCGAACGGCTTTACAATCAATTTATACTGCGTTAGCTATAGTTGGCTAAACCTGTCAAAAACGTAGCGGCCAGACCTGCAAACGTTGTTTGCAGGTTTGGTAAATCTTTGCCAGGCCATCGGGTTCTTTAATCAGAAAAAAGATGATTAAGCCCCCAAAGATGATTTTTTGGCAGTTCTCCAGTTGCCCCGCGTCAATCGTATCGGCCAACAAACCGCTGGCGATATGGGAGAGCAAGATAGGTAACAGGACAATAAAGGCGGCTCCTAAGAAATTACCCAAAATACTGCCCATACCACCGATAATGATGATGAAGAGAATCTGGAAAGACCGGCTCAAATCAAAACCATGCGGCTCCACCGTGCCCAGATAGCAAAAAGCCCATAAAGAACCGGCGATGCCCAGATAAAAGGAACTGATGGCGAAGGCCAATAATTTGGCTTTGGGAAGGGCGATGCCGATCACCTCCGCCGCCTTGTCCATATCACGCACCGCCATCCAATTCCTGCCCAATTCACTGCCGACGATGCTTTTTGCCAAAAATCCCAGTGCCACGACGACCGTCAGGGTGAATAAATACCGTCCCTGCGGTGAGCTGAAATCGTGGCCCAGTATCACCAAGGGCGGGGCGGTAATCACCCCTGACGAACTGTCATTGGAAAACCAAGCAAAGGTGGTGAATACCCAGAGCACAAAGAATTGGGCAGCCAAGGTTGATACCAAAATGTAGAAGCCTTTAATCCGCAAACTGGGTAAGCCAAACACCACCCCGGTCAACCCGGCCACCACACCGCCCAAAAGGAGGCTCAATAAAAACGGCAAGCCTTCGATGCGCAAATGGCTGTTATAGGCGGCGAATGCGCCGACGGCCATAAAGGCCGCCGAGCCTAAAGACAACTGCCCGGCATAGCCCGTCAACAAATTCAGTCCTAAGGCGGCTAAGGACAACACCAGAAAAGGGATTAAAATGGCGCTGAACCAATAGTCATTGCCTAGCCAGGGGATTAACAAAAACGCCGCCGCCAACAACAAATAAAACGCCCACCGCTCCTGATACAAGCGAAATATCCGCCGATCCGCTGGGTAACTGGTGCTAAATTGGCCTGATTCCCTATACAACATGGTTGCCTCCTTTACACCCGTTCGATTTGGCGTTCGCCAAAAATGCCCGTAGGCCTGACCAGCAAAAACAGCATCGCCAGCATATAAGGGAACCAGTTTTCAATGCCGCCACCGATATAAGCCCCCAAAAAAACTTCCGCGAGCTTTTCAGAAGCGCCGATAATAAGCCCGCCGACAATCGAACCGCTGATGGAGGTGAAGCCGCCGATAATCAACACCGGCAAGGCTTTCAGCACCACCAGCGATAAGGAAAACTGCACCCCCAACCGCGCCCCCCAGAGCAGCCCAGCCACCAAGCCGACAAATCCGGCTACCGTCCAAACGATTAGCCATAGCTTTTCCAGCTTGATGCCGACTGCCAGCGCCGCCAACTGATCGTCGGCAACGGCGCGAAGCGCGATGCCGGTACGGGTCTTATTGAAAAAGACCGACAGCACCAGCACTAAGACCCCGGCGACGCAAGCCGCAAAAATATCGAACTGCGACAGCAACATGCCCTGAAACTCGAAAGGCTCATCATTGATGCCCAAGTCCAGGCCATGCACTTGCGCCCCCCACAGCGATTGCGCCAAGCCTTCGATGATGTAGCTCAAACCCAGGGTCGCCATGAACAGGGTGATGGGCGGGCGGTTAACCAATTTGCGCAGCACCCACCGCTCTATCGTCCAAGCCAGCGCCACCATCGCCAGCAGCGTCAGGACAAAGGCCAGCCAGAAACTAATGCCGCGCTCCAACAGGCTGACAAACGTCAGGGCGGCGAACAGCACCATCGAGCCTTGGGCGAAATTAAACACCCCGGAGGCTTTGTAAATCAGCACAAAGCCAATGGCGACCAAAGAATACATGACCCCGGCCAGCAAACCGCCCAGCAATACCTCAAAGAAAAAACTCATCGTCGTCACTCACTATTATTAATGTCTCGTGCCCAGATAAGCGGCAATCACTTCGGGGTTGTTACGGACCGCCTCAGGCGGGCCGTCGCCAATTTTTTTGCCATAATCCAAAACGACCAAGTGCTGTGACAGCGCCATCACCACACCAATGTCATGTTCGATCAAGACAATGGTGGTGCCAAACTCCCGTTGGGTATCGACAATAAAACGGCTCATTTCCGCTTTTTCGTCCCTGTTCATCCCCGCCATCGGTTCATCCAATAACAGCAACTTAGGCTCTGCCGCCAATGCCCTGGCCAATTCCACCCGTTTTTGCAGGCCATAAGGCAAGCCGCCCACCAAACTACCCCGCCACGGCTGAATCCTTAAAAATTCGATGATTTCCTCGGCTTTTTGCCGCTGCACCAGCGCTTCCTTAGGCGCACGGCCGACATTAAAGGCTTGCTCCAGCCAACTGCTTTGGACTTTTAGGTTGCGCCCGGTCAGCACGTTATCCAGTACGCTCATGCCTTTAAATAAGGCAATGTTTTGGAAGGTGCGGGCAATGCCCCGCTCGGCGGCATGGTGCGGCCTCATGGCGGTGCGGATTTCCCCATCATAAGTAATGATGCCGTCATCAGGCTGATAAACGCCGTTAATCACGTTAAGCAGCGAACTTTTACCCGCCCCATTAGGGCCGATCAAGGCGCAGATTTCCCCTTCGGCGACGCTAAAACTCATGTCGGTAATCGCCTTAACGCCTTTAAACGACAGCGAGATATGCTCAAGCGTTAACAGTGGGTTGCGGGCCGTCATGCTTGCGCCCCCAACTGGGTGAGGCTGTCATCAAGATAGCTATCCTGAAGGACATGTTTAGGCTTGGGGCTATTGGGGGAGGGTTGCCAATCGCAAGCATCCGGCCAATTCCTGACCCTGATACCTAGGGCGGCAAAAAATGCGGCGGACGGTTCCGGCAACACCTCCCCGACCAATAAGGGGACGCGGGTGCGGCTAAAGCCGATCACATCCCGCAGCGGCCTTATCGTTAACCAATAAGCGAACAATTTATACCAAGGCTTGGTCTGGGCCGGTGCGGTCAGCGACCAATCCAAGAAAGCCCGCCGGACTGTACCCGGCAACGGCAACCGCGCATAGATCAGCGCTTCCAAACGTTGATAAGTTTGGCTAGTGCCGGCCACTAGGGTCGGCCCTAGCTCACGCCTGTCTATATCGCGGGTATTGATATTTTCGGGAAAATTCAGCGTAAACCCAGCCAGCAGCCACGGCGCCAGCAAGTAACGCAGATGTCCGCTGGCGGCAAACGCCCTAGCGGCCAAGGCCTCTTCCTGACTTGTCAAACGCTCCTGCTTAACCAGCTCGCGGCCTTGGTTTAACAACTGGTGGTGGGTCAGGTTTAGCCGCTCCACTTGCCCCTGCGGGTCCAGACGAAAAAACACAAACGCATCATCATGGGCTTGGGCGATGGGCGGGCTAATAGAGCCAGCATTAGCCGCGCCCAGCCATTGGGCATAAGGCTGTAAAACACCTTGCTGATAACCGGACAAGCCCCGTGCATCGGCATAAATGATCAACGGCGGCTTAAGGGCCAATTTTAGGGCGAGGTCGACTTGGCATTGCCCTTCGGCAAAAATGAAAGCGGGTTGTAACCTTGCTAACAGGCTAAGGGTATCGGCCTCGCCAGCATTAGGGTCTAACGGGGTAGCACTGCCGCCCAACCAGTGCGCGGCAATGGCAAGCAGCAGGGCTTCAGGCCTTGGGTCAGAGAGCAGATACAAGGTGTCACCCCGCGCAAAGCCCTTGGCTTGGAGTGCCGACACCAGCGAGGCGATGTCATGGCGCAGCTCAAGCCAGCGTTTTTCCTGCCAGATACCCCGTTGTTTATGCCGTAGCGCGACCTTAACAGGCTGTTCGCTGGCTTGATAATTTAGCCAAAAAGGCAAGGTATCCGCTGTCATAATCGGGCTCCTTAGTTTGAGGATCGGGGATAAATCAGAATGCCGCCTAGGCCGCCAAGGCGATTTTTTGTTCTTCCAGTTCGCGTACCAGCGGCAACACCTTCTCGCCGAAGTAAGCCACCTCTTCCTGAAAATGCAAAAATCCTGATAAAATCAAATCGACACCAACCGCTTTAAGGGCAACGATGCGTTCGGCAATCTGTAGCGGCGTACCGATCAAATTCGTCTTAAAGCCATCGTTATACTGGACTAAATCTTCAAAAGTGGATTTGGCCCAGTTGCCTTCGCGTTCAGGGCTGGATGCGCCCGCCTGTTTGGCTTCGTGGCCGAAGGCATTGACGGCTTCCGGGTTGGCCTTGTCGATAATTTCCGCCAGTACCGCTTTGGCTTCCTCTTCGGTGTCCCGCGCAATAATAAAGGCGTTAATGCCGATTTTGACCGGGTGCTTATGGGCGGCGGCTTTCGCCTTAATATCATCAATTTGCGCTTTTATGCCTTCTACGGTGTTGCCGTTGGTGAAATACCAGTCCGACACCATGGCGGCCATGTCACGCGCCGCCCGCGAGCTGCCGCCCTGAAATATCTCAGGATGCGGGTCTTGCAGCGGCTTGGGTTTTAAGGAAAAATTGTTGATGCGGTAAAAATCGCCTTTATAGGAAAAGTTATCGGTCGTCCAAATGCCTTTAAGGACATCAATAAACTCTTCAGAACGGCGGTAACGCTCGTCATGTTCCAGCCACGGTTGGCCTATGGAGACAAATTCGCCCTTAAACCAGCCCGAAACAATGTTCACGGCCACCCGTCCAGCCGTCAGAATATCGATAGTGGCTATTTGCTTAGCCACCAAAACCGGATCCCAAGGCCCCGGAAGAATCGCGGCAATGACTTTCAGGTGGCTGGTCGCCGCCAATAAGGCATGGGAAAATGACACCGATTCATGTTGATATTCGGCGCCATAACCGGCGATGAAACGGATTTGGGTAAGGGCATATTCAAAGCCGCTCTGTTCGGCGATTTGCGCCAATTTGCGGTTATAATCAATATCCCAACTGGTGCGCTGCTCAATGTCGCTCACCACCAAGCCGCCGCTGACATTAGGCACCCAATAAGCAAATTTGATAGGTTCGGAACTCATAATTTTTCTCACTTAATTAATGGTTTAAAGATTTTAGGTTGCCCTAAACAACGTGCTGTTATTGTTGCCTGGGCTTCAAGAACGGCAAGGCTCTGGCTACCGCCAAGTCAATGCGCTCATCCAAGGCTTTACTGGTGACTTTATAATCGGTGAAATCGGCCTCTGTCCCATAAACGCCAACCGGTAACGTTAAGGCTTGGAAAAAGCTGAACAAGGGGCGGAGTTGGTGATCAATAATCAAGGCATGGCGGTCACTGCCGCCTGTGGCCGCCAACAATACCGGCACATCAAACAAGGCCTCATGATGGACAAGATCAAACAAATGCTTAAACAAGCCCGTATACGAGGCGCGGTAAACAGGTGTCGCCACCACCAGAAAATCTGCCGCTTCTATAGCAGCAATATCGTTTTGGATGCTGTCCGGCAATTGGGCGCGTGCCGAAACCGCCCCTAGGCTTGGGCTTATTGCCCCCAGTTCAATCAGATGCAGGTCTATGGCGATGTGTTGGCCAAGACGGGCAATAATCTCTTCCACAACGGCCAAGGTTCTGGACGGTTTACCCGCACCGCCGGAAACGGCCGTCACTTTTAATTTCTCACTCATTATTCACTCCTAGTTTAAATGTGCTTAAGTCATTGCCAGATAAAGCGAAAGCAACGCTTATATTGACAAAAGCACTTACTATGCCAGTTATTTTTTCCATTAAAATCAATATATTATTGCGTTTTTAGAAAACCTTTAGGCGTTGAATATCAGGCGGCGTTGCTGCTCTATCGCTGCTAAAGCAGCACTGGCTTTTTTAAATGATATATTTGTTATCCCCGACCTATGGCCGGGCTTACCGAAAGCCTAGACCGATTAAGCGAATAGCTTTGGGGGAAATGCGTGGGTGTTGATGAAAAAGCACAAGACTGGGCTTGTATGAGAAGAGTAGGATTTTTTGCTGGTGTCGCAAATTATTCAATCTTGGGAGATAATTTGCTAACGTCTATTGTTTGGACTGATGTGACGCGGGTATTTTCTGAGGTTTAAAAAATCGGCGGCGTGGATGTTGCCACCCTAGCCGCCAATACCGTAAAAAAAAGAAATGGCTTCCCATAGCAGCCTTCACAAGATTTAAGATGTGGACAGGCCAAAGCCTTAAGGATTTGCCGGGAAAAATGATAACCTAAAAAAACCGCCGTTTTTACCGTAACGAAGCGTCTCAAAAAAGTGGTAGAATCTGGGCGATCAGCTTTAGGGTAATTGTGGATGGCCTATTCGGTTACTTGGGAATGGTCGGCAGTTCATAAGACATCGCCTCCTAAGAAGCCTATAATAGGTTTTGTCCGACACCTCACGCGATCCGTACTAATCAATGCAGGGCTTTATCGCCTAAAAAGCGCGTGAATACACCACTGACAGGTCAGCAAAGCGCTAAGCAAACTTTGTTGATGGCCTTAACGACATTCCCGATTTTGCCAAAATCGAAGCAGGTAACTTGGAACTTGAGCGCATCCCCTTTAACCCCCGGCAATTGCTGGCGGAATTGTTAGACATTTTCCGCCCGCCAGCGCGTGGTAAAAACCTAGCGGTGCTGGCCGATATTGATGCGGCTGTGCCGGAAAACTTAGTGGGCGATCCTAAGCGCTTACGGCAAATAATCGCCGGCCTGCTGTCTAACGCCATCAAATACACCCAAAACGGCCATATCAGCATCCGCTTACAAGCCACCGCAACGCCCGGCTTAATCCAAGCAAGCATTAAAGATACCGGGATCGGCATTAGCAAACCTGCCCAAGACACGTTGTTTACCGCCTTTAGCCAAGCGGACATGGCAACGCCCCACCCGTTTGGCGGCATAGACTTAAATTTGGCAAGTTGCGCCCATCTGACCCGGATGATGGGCGGACGAATTTGGGTAGACAGCGAGCCCGGACAAGGGGCGACGTTCCACTTTACCTTTCTGTCTTGGCAAAGCCCACCGCAACAGACCGCCCCGCTCCCTACCCATACCGACAACACGGCGGCTTTGGCGCATTTGCGGCTCTTATTGGTTGAGGACGACTTACTAAACCGCACCATTGCCGGCAAACTCATCGCAAAAATAGGCATTAAACCAGATACGGCAAATGATGGCTTACAAGCGTTGGTACAAGTCGGGCAAAATACTTACGATATTATCTTAATGGATATGCAGATGCCTAATATGGACGGCCTGACGGCAACCCGCCATATCCGCGCCATGGGCCATATCCACCAGCCTTACATTATTGCCCTAACCGGCAACGCCCTTGATGAAGACGCACAGGCTTGCAAAGCCGCAGGTATGGACGATTTTTTAAGCAAACCTATTAACACCAATACTCTGTTTGCCAAATTACTGCACTATGCCGCAGCTAGCCAACCCCATGTCCCTTAAAAGCGGTTAATTGGACTTGGCAAAGCCGACAACAACTTATCCCTAAAGGTCTGACCATGAACAAACGGCATAGCGCAACGCAACAATTAAACCGCCGGTTTCTGCTGTCGTTATTGACCATCAGCCTAACCATTTTTTTGGTCGAAATTGCCGTGATGCTGGTATTGGATTTTTATCGGCAGCATATCGCCTCCTTAACGGTGTACCAAGAAGCGGCAATCGACGCGTTGCTGATGTGTTTGATCAGCGCACCGTTATTATGGTTTTTCGTCCTGCGCAGGTTAGTCGTGCAAATCGGCTTAGAACGTGACGTGGCGCTAAAACAAACCCGCCTGAATGCCGAATTGCGTAGGGCGATGGATTATCATTCCTTGGTCAGCATCGCCAACGCCCAAGGGCAGATTATCCATGCCAATAAAATATTTTGTGAGGTGTCCGGCTATTCTTTAGAGGAATTGTTGGGTAAAGACCACCGTATCATCAATTCCGGTTATCACGACAAAGACTATATCCGTACTATGTGGCAAACCATCCGCCAAGGCCAAATCTGGCAAGGGGTGTTTTGCAACCGTCGTAAAAACGGTAGCCTGTATTGGGTGGACAGCACCATTACGCCGTTAAAGGACGAATATGGCCTGATTTACCAATATATTTCCGTACGCCAAGACATTACCGCCCAAAAACAAGCGAATGAACAACTCATTATGCTGATGCGGGCGGTCAATGCCAGTGCCGATATGATCCTGTTGACCGATGCGGCCCGGCACATCCACTATACCAACCCCGCCTTATGCCGCATTAGCGGCTGGCCGGAAATGGCGTTGCAGGGTAAAACCCCCGATATTCTCGATAGCCCCCATTGCGACAAGGCCACTCTGGCGGCCATGGATGCCGCCTTGGGGAAAGGCGAAAGTTGGTCAGGGCGTTTGCTGCAACGGCGCAAAGCCCCGTTGCCCTTCGCCATCGCCGGACAAACGCCGCCGCCAGATCCGCAAGACTACTGGGTGGAACTGAACATTAGCCCAGTCGTCAATAGGGACAGCAGTTTGGCGGGCTATGTGCAAATCCAACGCGACATCAACGCGCAAGTGCAAGAGGAAATTGCCCGGCAAATGGAAATAGAAGATACCGCCGCCTGCCTCGCCATTGCCGAGCTGTTACAACAATCTGCCCCTTTGGCCGAGCGGTGCGGGCAAGTGCTGGATATACTCTTTAGCTTGCAGGCTTTCGGGCTGCAACGTAAAGGCGGGGTATTTTTGCGCCCGCCGGAAGAGGATTGCCTCCACCTGTTTGTGTTGCGCGGACAATTTAGCGAAGAATTCATCCGCAAAGAACAGCGCGTGGCCTTGGGCGACTGTTTATGCGGACGTGCCGCCGTATCGGGCGAATTGCTGATTTCCGACGATTGTTTCTGTGATCCCCGCCATGAACACACCTTCCAAGGGATGCAGGCGCATGGGCATTACATTGTACCGATTGTCGCCACAGGCGGGGTTTTGGGCATCATTTTCTTGTATACCACACCCTATCCTGCGCATTTGTCCAAGCGCATCGCCATGCTGAAACAGGTCGGCGAAATGCTCGGTATCGCTGTCCTGCAAGACCGCGCCCAAGCGTCTTTGGAAAAAGCCCGCGATATGGCCATGCAAGCCGCCTTAGCAAAAAGCGAATTTTTGGCCAATATGAGCCATGAAATCCGCACCCCCATGAATGGCGTATTGGGTATGCTGGATTTGCTCCGCGATACGGACATGTCGGCTAACCAATGGAGTTTACTGGAAACCGCCTATTCTTCGGCAGAAGCCCTGTTGGTCATCCTCAACGATATTCTGGATTTTTCCAAACTGGAGGCGGGTAAGGTCGAACTGGAACACATTGATTTCAATTTGCCGGAATTGGCGGAAGATGTCTGCGCTTTATTAGCCGTACGCGCCCATGCCAAAAATTTGGAACTCAACTGCTTTATGCCCACCGAACTGCCTAGCTTTTGGCAAGGCGATCCGGGCCGCATCCGCCAAGTGCTGACCAATTTAATCGGCAATGCCGTCAAGTTTACCGAGTACGGGGAAGTGTCGGTCACCGCGCAGTATTTGCCGGACAGCTTAGGGCAACATCGTGTGCGTTTTGAGGTGCGTGACACTGGCATCGGCATCGCCGAACCCGCCCAAGCGCAATTGTTCCAAGCGTTTTCCCAAGCCGAAAGCAATACCTCACGGCGTTTTGGCGGCACGGGCCTGGGCTTGTCGATTTGTAAAAAAATGGTCGAACTGATGGGGGGTGACATCGGTTTGCAAAGCGCCTCAGGGCAAGGCACTTGTTTTTGGTTTACCTTGCCGCTACAGCCCGGCCAAGTGCCGGTAACGGACAAGCCGCCTACAGATATTGTCGGCAAACGGGTGTTGATTGTCGATGACAACGCCACCAACCGGATGATCTTAAAACATTACCTGACTTACTGGGGGATTGTCGCCAACACCGCCGACAGCGGCAGTGCCGCCTTAGCCGAACTCCACCAAGCCCTGACCGACGGCACGCCGTACCATCTGGCGTTATTGGATATGCACATGCCGCAAATGGACGGCCTAAGCTTAGCGCGTCTGATCACCGGCACGCCCGCCTTAACCGATTTGCCGCGCATTATGCTGACATCCGGCGGCCTGCTCAACGATGCCGAACGCCGGGATTTAGGCCTTGCGCAATGTCTGCTCAAACCCGCCAGACAAACCCAATTGTTCGATGCCATTAGCCATGCCTTATGCGACGATGGACAAACCCTCTCGCCCAAAGCCAAACAACCACCGCCCAAACCCAGTTATGCGGGTAAAAAGGTCTTGGTCGTTGAAGATAATCAAGTTAACCAAAAAGTCATTATCGGTATGTTGGCGAAATTCCAAGTGTCCCCCGATCTGGCCGATAACGGCAAACTGGCTTTTGACAAATTGCTGCAAACCACCTACGACCTCATTTTGATGGATTGCCAAATGCCCATGATGGATGGCTATCAGACCACACGCGAACTGCGGTTACTGGAAAAAGGCCGTAACTTTCCCCGCCAGACCATTGTCGCCTTGACCGCCAACGCCGATAACAACGAGCGGACAAACTGCTTGGCGGCGGGTATGGATGATTATCTGGCAAAACCTTTTACCCAAGAGCAATTGACGGCCATGTTAGCCCGCTGGTTAGGGGCAGATGCAGAAGAGTACCCTGATACCGAATCCGCGCAAGCCTTGCCGGCCCCCACCACCCCGGTTTGGGACAGGGCGGTGGCCCTACAAAACCTGGCCGATGATGAAGAGCTGTTACTGGCGATGCTGGCGGTATTTCTCGACCAAGCCCCAGGGCAACTGGCCGACGTGCAAAAAGGGGCGGCAACGGCTGACCTGCCCTTATTGGCTAATACCGCCCATAGCCTGAAAGGCTCGCTAAGCTATTTGGGGGCGGAAGACGCGCGGGCCTGTGCCGGAGCTATTGAAGCGGCGGTGCGTAACCAACCCCCCGCCGATTATGGGCAATTGTGTACAGAGTTGCAGCTAAAAATCACCGCGTTAATGGCGGTTTTCCGGCATTATCTGGCGGATAACTCAATAGAGGGCCAAACTTAATTTATCAAATTACAAGCCCTCATTTTCACACGGCAATTTTTAGCAGCTGCCCGGCATTTTGATAAAACACCTTGTCCAAAACAGCGTCTTTAAACCCCAATGCGGCGAAGTCATCCACGGTCTGTTTCATGTCACGGAACGGATAAGACGACCCGAACAACAATTGCTCGCCTAAGAAAGCATTGGCGGCTTCGACATAAAGCGCCGAACCCGGTTGAAAAATATACATATCGGGAACCAGATAGATATTGGCATAGCGGAATGCCGCTCCGATAACTTCATTGACAAAAGGGTAGTAACCATGAAAACAAATGATTTTCAGCAGCGGGTATCTTCGTGCCAAGCGGGCGACGGCATTGGGGTGTGCGTAAGCAAAATTAGGCGTGGTCGGGCCGCTCATTAGGCATACCGGCACATCCAAACCGATACAAGCCTCATAAACCGGAAACAGCGCGGGATCATCGGCCTGTACGGGCGGCTCGGCAAAGCCCGGCTCGATATTAATGGCTTTAAAGCCCAATTGTTTGACCGCCCGGACAAGCTCGGCAATGGCATCGTCTTTGCCCCGGCTGAGGATATCCACCGACCCGATACCGACAAATTGCCCGCTGCTGGCCACTAAGTCGGCAATGGTATCGTTATCGATGGTCAGGCCGGGCGTTTCCCGACCGACAATCACCGCCTTATCCACGCCAGCTTGGGCGATTTCCGCAAGATAACCTTCTAAGGTATAGGAACGCCGGAAATGTTCCGGCTCTTTTGAGCCCACCCGCTGATTAAGCCATTTGGCGGTCTGATAACCTGCCGAATCGGGGTTAGCGCCGAAAAAGTCGTGGAGAAAAGCCGGACGGCTGCGCATATCAATTATTTTTTGCATAGTGTTGTCTTTCCGTCAGTTATGAGTAAAAACTATGGGCAGGATAATTGCCGTTTAAGACCCAATCCCCCAAATCCCTTAGCTTATAATCGATAGGGTCGTGTAAGGTGTAGACCCGCAAATTGCGCCAAAACCTATCCATGCCCAGCTTGGCTGTGGTCGCCCGGGCGCCCGCCACTTCAAAAATGCGTGAGGTCACGTCCAAGCCCGCCTTGGTGCTGTTGACCTTGGCGGAAAACACCGCAAGGGCGACTTCGCCGCGTTCGGCATCGGTCAAGGCCAACCCCTTGCCCCACGCATTGTCCAACAAGGCCGCAGCATGGTCGGCCAGTAACCTCGCCCCATCAATGCTGGCCCAAAATTCGCCATAATGTAACAACGTATACGGATCTTCCTGAATAGTCTGGGCTAAAGAACCGGACCAAACGCGGGAGCTGGTTTGGGTGTATTTTTTACCTTCTTGCAACGCCCCTTCAGCAAGGCCGATATAGATGTTGGTAAAAATCAATTGGGCAACCATAGACCTGAGGCTGGAAAAAGGCGAGCTTAAAGGCCCCGGATTAATCAACAATTCCTGCTTTTCCACCCTCAGGCCTTTAAATTCAACGCTGCCGCTGTCGGTTTGGCGTTGCCCCATATTATCCCAATCGTCATGCACATAAATGCCCGCCCGCTGGGTTGGCACGGCGGCGACGATAAATTTTTTCGTATCGGCGGTGATGGCCGACACAATCAGACGATCCGAATCGGTTGCCCCTGAGCAAAAACTCTTAAAGCCATTAAAGAGCAGATGCTCTGCGGCTTCGCTGGCGATGGTTCGGGTGTCCAAGGGGTTAAGGGCATTTCCCCACCATAAATTCTGCGCCGCCGTTTCTTTAAACAAGCTTTGCCATTGCTCGCCGCTACCGTATAAACGGATTGATGCCAACATCAAAAATTGGAAGGCGAACACATGGGCCAGGGAGCTGTCAGCCCGGGCAATGATACGGATGATTTTGTAAATGTCCGGCCATGCCAAACCGTAGCCACCGAATTCTTTAGCAATCGACAGTTTCAGCAAACCGCTATCGCGTATGGCCTGCCTCTGTGCCAAAGGAGTTCCGCCTTGTTTATCGCGCTCGGCGGCGGTTTCATAGAAATACGCGCTAAGCTGCTCCGCTTGCGCAAACAGTTGCGCGGTGGTGGGTTCGGTTAAACGGGGGTTAATGGGGATTTCTTGAGCGACTACAGCCATGGGGGCAATCCTTGTTTTATTCTGCGGTTACTGGGTGTTGGCGTTTAACGTTGACCGCGCCAAACGGGCCGGTCAGATTGGTTTTTATACCCGTTTCAAGCTCCGGGTTCAATTCGACCGGCAATAAGGGAAATAACAGCTCGGCGACACGGTAAGCCTCTTCCAGATGCGGATAGCCGGAAAAAATAAAATACTCAATGCCAAGGTCGGCATATTCTTTTATCCGGCTTGCCACTTCTTGCGGATTACCGACTAAGGCCGTACCCGCCCCACCCCTGACCAAACCCACGCCGGCCCATAAATTAGGCGACACCGTCAAGTTATCGCGTTTACCGCCATGCAGATCGGTCATCTTTTTTTGCCCCACCGATTCAAATCCGGCAATGGCGGCTTGTGCCGCCGCTATCGTCTCATCCGTCACTTGGGCGATAAGCCCATCGGCGGCGGCCCACGCTTCGCTGCTGGATTCCCTGACAATAATATGCAAACGGATACCAAATTTTACTGTCCGGCCTAATATGGCCGCTTCGGCGCGTACCCGGTTTATTTTCTCCGCCACGGCGGCGGGCGGTTCACCCCACGTCAAAAACACATCAATATGCTCGGCGCTTAAGCTGATGGCGGCATCGGAGGAGCCGCCCAAAAATAAGGCCGGATAGGGTTTTTGTACCGCACCGGACGGCAAACTGGCACCTTCGACGTTGATAAACTCCCCGGAAAAATCGATTTCCTCGCCTGCCAGCACCGCTTTCCAGACAGTTAAAAACTCCCCCGCTTCCGCATAACGCTGGTCATGGCGTAAAAAGCTGCCGTCAGCCCGCTGTTCCGCCGGGTCGCCGCCAGCCACGACATTAACCAGTAGCCTGCCGCCAGAAATCCTATCCAGCGTCGAGGCCATCCGCGCCGACACCGTGGGCGAGGTAAACCCTGGCCGGACGGCAACCAGAAATTTTAGTTGCTTGGTTTGGTTAATCAGCGATGACGCAATCACCCAAGGATCTTCGCAAGCGCGTCCAGACGGCACTAATACCCCCTTGAACCCTAGACTGTCCGCAGCTTGGGCAATTTGCTTAAGGTAGGAGTAAGTAACCGGCCTGACACCTTTTTCGGTACCCAGATAACGGTTATCCCCATGTGTGGGTAAAAACCAGAATATTTCCATTTTAATAACCTATAGTAAAAAAACCTCTGCTAGAGAGAAGCAGTTACTATGCCAGCAAAATTTCTTAATGATTTCATGCGGCTAATGCGATTGGCCTAGGCACTTTGCTGCTGTTAAAGCAGACGCGCCTATCCGTCGCTGCTTTAGCAGCATTTTGCTGATAAAGCAGCTAAGTCCGCCACCTGCCATCTGCAAGTTACCTGATTCCCAAGACGTAAGCTTCGCGACCGCTTATTTTGTCGGTACGCTGTACCGCACCTGCTGCTCTGGCAGCATTTAGCCTGTCGATACCATTAAATTATCAGCAAATGACACCGATATTGAAATCAGCTAGGGTTATAGAAACTCAGATAAGGCCTTCACTGCTTTAATAGCACAGGGTTTTATGAAATAAAGCTGTTTGAATGAAAAAATTGGCACTGATTATGCTTTTGCCTTAAAAATGGCTAGGAACACTGTATGGATATGAATAAATTCACTGACAACGACTCTCAAGAAAATACCGCCGAACAACCAGATCCCTTTACTATCGCCAAGCACTTAGCTGAGCTATTTGCCCTGACCGTCGTCGAAAGGGACTATCTGGGAGGGACACCAAAGCAGGAGCGGGACGAAATCCGCAACAGCGGCTTGTTGGCGTTAATTATCCCGAAAAAGTACGGCGGACAAGGCGCGAATTGGGTCGACACCATGCAAATCGTCAGGAAAATCGCCACTGTCGATAGCTCGCTGGCGCATGTGTTCGGGTTCCAGCATCTGATGCTGGCGACGGTGCGGCTATTTTCAAAACCGGAACAATGGGAGCGTTGGTTTGAGCAAACCGCGCAATTGAACTGGTTTTGGGGCAATGCCCTCAATCCGCTAGACACCCGCTTAACCGCCAAACCTTTTCTTGGCGGCTACGAATTTTCCGGCAAAAAAAGCTTTTGTTCGGGGGCGATCGATTCGGAAATGCTCATCGTCTCCGCCATCGCCACAACGGACGGCAAGCTATTGATTGCGGCCATTCCGACTACCCGGACAGGCGTTTCGGTCATACAGGATTGGGACAATATCGGCCAACGCCAAACCGATAGCGGCAGTGTCATTTTTAAAAAAGTCCGTGTTGAAGACTATGAAATACTTGCCGAACCGGGGCCGTTAAGCACCCCTTTCTCTTGCTTACGCCCCTTGGTTGCCCAATTGATCCTGACGAACATTTACTTAGGCATTGCCGAAGGGGCTTTTGAGGATGCCCGGCAATACACCTTAAACGAAGCAAGGCCTTGGCATTCGTCCAACATGGCGGCGGCCAACCAAGACCCGTATATCCTCAACCATTACGGCAATTTTTATGTCGGGCTTGAGAGCACACGGGTGTTAAGCGACCTGGCTGCGGCCAAATTGGACAAGGCTTGGCAACAAGACACGCAACTGGGCGAAGAAGAACGCGGCGAGGTCGCCATCGCCATCAGCTCGGCAAAAGTGCTGGCGACCCGCACAGGGATGGACATCACCAGCAATATGTTTGAGGTGATGGGCTCTAGGGCCACCCACGGCGGCTTAAGGCTAGACCGCCACTGGCGGAATTTACGGACACACACCCTCCATGACCCTTTGGATTACAAAATTAAGGAATTAGGGGAATGGATACTGAACAAAGCTTACCCAAAACCGACATTTTACTCATGAATAATACTAGCAAACCTTTTTTCGAATTTTTTCCTGAGCAAAAAATAGCGAACCAGCCGATAGAGAAGCAAAATAACTTGCTTACCCTACCGAACCCCCATGAACTGACGACCTCCATCAGGGCGACGGCACAAGTCTTTGAAGACCCCAAATCCATCGCCCTGCTTAACCAGATAAAAATGATCGCCCCCAGTGATGCCAATGTGCTGGTGATCGGTGAAACGGGGACGGGCAAAGAGCTGATTGCCCGCTATATCCACGAATTGAGCCACCGCAAAGATAAGCCATTTGTCGCCGTCAACTGCGGTTCCTTATCGGAAAGTTTGGTGGAAAGCGAATTGTTCGGCCATGAAAAAGGTGCGTTCACGGGCGCATTTTCCAGTAAGGCCGGCTGGTTTGAAGCCGCCGATACCGGAACCTTGTTTCTGGATGAGATCGGCGACTTGCCGCTGAGCATTCAGGTAAAATTGCTCAGGGTGCTTCAGGAACGCGAGGTGGTAAGGCTGGGGGCGAGGAAACCCATCCCCATTAATTTAAGGTTGGTGGCGGCGACCAATGTGCGCCTGGAAGAAGCCGTGCTGGCGGGGCATTTCCGCGAGGATTTGTTCTATCGCCTGCGGGTTGCGCATCTGGAGTTGCCGACCTTAAGGAACCGCCCCGGGGATATTCTCCCTTTGGCGGAATACTTCGTTGCCGAATACCGGCGCAGGCTAGGCTATAATGACATCACCTTGGACGAACAGGCCAAAAATAAGCTGTTAAGACATACTTGGCCGGGCAATATCAGGGAATTGGAAAATGTCATACATTATGCCCTGCTCATTTGCAAAAACCATGTCGTCCGCAGCGAAGACCTGCAATTGTCCTGTATGCAGCTACAAAAGCCTAGGGAAAATAATGTCTATGGCCATGAAGCGGAATCTAATTCACGCCTGAATGATGCCCTGTACCAATTGTTTGAGACGGAAAAAAAAGACCTTTATAACCATTTGGAAGAAAGCATTATTAAGGCGGCTTATAACTATTGCCATAACAATGCGACCCAAACCGCCAAATTACTGGGGGTTAGCCGTAATATCGTCAGGGCGCGGTTAATCAAAATGGGGGCGATTAGTGCAATCAGATAAATGGCTGCTTTTTTGTCGCCCTTAGTTTGGTTGTATTCCTAATACTTGATGATCGGGTATAAAAGCCTAACAAATTCCCCCTTTTGTGCTGGTTCCCAAGCTCCGGCTTGGCAACCAGCCTACAAGAAGCTCCTGCTTCGAGAATTCCAAAAAGACTCAGCGGCTACGCCAAAACCGCTTTGCGAGCCTATCTGAACGGCATAGGGAAATGTTAGTGTCCAGAATTCCCGAAGCGAGAGCTTCGGAAAGCAAGGTTCCCAAGCCGGCGCTTGGGAACCAGCGTCTGTAATATTATTCGGGGCGGGTTTTATGAAAAACTTGATGATCGGGTATAAAAGCCTAGCAAATTCCCCCCTTTGGTACCTTAGCCGTACCAAAGGGGGAGCGGCATTTAAAAATAAACCTGCGCTTGGACGCGTAAACGGCTGTCATTCAAGGTATGGTCTGCCCAATCTTTACCTGTTATATAGCTATAATCGGTCTGTAACTTGAAATTGTGCTCGTAGAAGTAATAGTTCAGCCCCACTGAACCGACGGTTTGATTTTTGAACGGGCTGCCGTCTTGGTATTCGAACAACACTTGGTTGGCGGTACCGGCCAATTCTAAGCGTTTTGGCAACACATAATAACCCGCCTGCCAATACCAACCGTAATCGTTGGTCGTGGAGGGGCCGACAATGCGTTGCAGGCGATTGTTTTGCCGCCAAAAGAACGCCGCTTCCGTGCTGAAATACTGATACCGATAACCGATGTCCGCCGTGCCGTTATAAGTGTCGGTACCGACACTGACGTTCTGTAAGCCGGAACTGGCATCAACCGGGTTGAAACCAAACGCGGCACCGACGGATAATTGCGGCGTGCCGATACCCGCCGGGGAGGTTTCCTGCACATAATCATAAGGGGCCAGCACGTCATAGACGATACGGCCGATTCCGGCAATTTTAGTGCCGACATTTTGTTGCGTCCCTGAATCCAACGCCCTAACACCATTACCTGCGGTCAGGCTCAATGTCCATTTGCCGGGTTTCCACATCGCTTCGGCACCGGGCGTTCTCTGTAAACTAAACGCATATTCGGGGGCTTGTAAGTCCATAAACAAGTATTTGCCTATGTCGGTATAAAATTGCCGGGAATATTGCGGCAAAATACGTCCGGTCTTAATGCCCACATCACCCAATTGATATTTGCCCCACCAGTCAATGGTGCTGACGCTGCTGTTATTGCTGAGCGTGCTGGTCTGATAGAAAAAGAAATACGACAGTTTGGGGTCAAATGCTGTGCCTGAGAAAAACAACCTGCCCAGCGCCAAGTCGAAGGTTTGGTTATCATTGCCAGCCGCTTTGTTGGGCAAACTCAAGGTATATCGGGATTGGGCCAGCCCATTGATGGTCAAAGAAAATTTATTGTCTTGCGTCCGCAGGCTAAAGCCGCCGTCATAAAAACCTTTCAGATAACGTTCAACCGGCACTTTCGCAGCCACCGGATCTTCCACATCGGCTTGTTCTTGGACATTACGGCCCTTGGCCGTTGGCGTGTCCTGGACAACTGCGGTCTTGCCGACAGTATCCTGATACTTAGGGGCATTCCTGGCGGCTTCGCGCTGTTCCAATTCTTGCAGGCGTGTATTCGTCACCTCAAGCTGCTGTTGATATTCCTGCATTTGCTTGCGCAGCAGCACGGTTTCCTTGCTGACGCCTTTGGCCGATGCCAAAGAAGGCGACAAAATGCAGCCGACAATCAGCGCGTAACTGACACCGTGCCGGACATTTTGATAGGGATAGGCAAGTGCTTGCCTGTTGTCGTGCAAGGGTTGGTTGGTAGGTAAGTTATTCATAGCATTTTTTCCTGAGTTTTAGATTAAAGACACTGATTTTCATTAAACAGGTGTTTATCTAGTAACGCAGAAAACATGCCATGCGGTTTTTATGTATTTTTTATATTATTTTTCAATAGCTTATCATAAATAAAAAAGAATTTTAGCAAATTACCGATGATAGGGAAATGCTGCTATTTTGTTAAACTTGCTGATCTGCCGCCGCCCTATCGGCGATATTATGCTCTCATTAATTTGCACTTATACTGTGAACGGCTAAGTTTTCGGTTTGAGGATTCACCGTTTCGGCCTAATATTTTTTAAGCTCTATTTTTATTCAGTAACACCATCAATGCTTTTGCCGATAAGGGTTTGCTGAAATAGTAGCCTTGAAATTCATCGCAGCCTAGCTCATGCAGAAAAGCTTGCTGATAGGCCGTTTCCACACCTTCGGCGACGATTTTCAGGTTTAGACTGTGGCCCAGTGCGACGATGGCCTTAAGAATGGCAGCATTCGTCGGCTCGGTTTCCAAATTGCCGACAAATACTTTATCAATTTTTAACCTGTCCACCGGAAAATCTTTTAAATACGCCATACTGGAATAACCGGTACCAAAATCATCAATTGCCAACTTGATACCTAACGCCTTAAGGTCATGCAAGGTTTTGATGAAGTGGCGGGTATCTTGGACCAGGCAGTTTTCGGTAATTTCCAACTCCAGACAGTCCGGCGCCAATTTCGAGCTTTTGAGTACGGATTTTACCGTACTGACCAAGTCTGTTTTGCGGAACTGTCGCGGCGAGACATTAACGGCAATAGTGATGGGTCTTCCTAAAACGTTTTTGAACTCGACCGCTTTCCGGCACGCCGTTTCCAACACCCAGCGGCCTATTTCTTCAATTTGCCCGGTCTCTTCGGCAATCGGAATAAACTTTACGGGCGGGATTAAAGGCTCGCCCAGCCGTTGCCAGCGGATCAGGGCTTCGACACCGTACACGTCCCCGCTCTTTAAATCGACTTGAGGCTGGTAATGCAGAATGAATTCATCAAATTTTATTGCCCGCCGAAGCCGATATTCAATTTCGATGCGCTCAGTCACGACTTTATTCAACTGGCGGGTATAAAATTGGAAGTTATTGCGGCCTGATTCTTTAGCCTTGTACATCGCCGAATCGGCATGTTTCAGCAGGGTATTGGGGTTGGCTCCGTCATCAGGGTAAACGCTAATGCCAATGCTGCATGAAACCACAAAATCACGCCCTTCAATCATACAAGGTGCGGCCACTGCGGTGAGGATGCACTCCATGCTTCTGGCAATGTCCTCAATTTTTTTCAGGCCAGTCAGGATCAGCACAAATTCATCCCCACCTAACCTGATCACAGTATCGGTTTCATGGGCGCACCGGACCAGGCGGTTTGCCATCGTCACCAGTAAGCCATCACCAATATGATGCCCCATACTGTCATTGATGAATTTAAATTGGTCGAGGTCAATAAAGGCCACCGCCAATTTACTGCCATTGCTATCGGCAAAGCTCATACATTGCAACAGCCTATCGGCAAGCATTGTCCGGTTAGGCAAGCCTGTCAAGTTGTCGTGCGTGGCTTGATATTCGATCATTTGTTCGTAATTTTTACGCTCGGAAATATCTTCGACCGTCCCTTCATAAAAGCGCAGCTTGCCCTCAGCATCATAGACTTCGCGGGCATTTTCGCTGATCCAAATGATGTCGCCATTTTTACGGTAAACTTGTGATTCGAAATTTTGGATTTTTCCGTGCGCCGACATTAAAGCGATAAATTCGGCGCGTTTGCTAGGGTCGACATACAATTGCTTTTGAATGTCGAGTATGCCCCGCACCAAATCATCCGGGGAGTCGTAGCCGTAAATCTGGGCTAAGGCAGGGTTAAAATTAAGATACTGCCCGGAGGGGCTGGTTTGGTATATGCCTTCACTGGCATTTTCAAAAATGGAACGGTAACGCTCTTCGGCATCGCGGGCCGCTTGTTCGCTTTGCTTGTGGCGGGTGACATCCTGAATAAAGCCTTCCAATGCCAATAACACCCCATTGCCATCAAATAGCGGGCTACCGCTCTCCTGTATCCAACGGATAGTCCCGTCGGCATGGACAATCCGGTATTCCAGTTCAAAGCGTTCTCGGCGGTGCAGCGCATTTTCTATTAGCGTCCGCACCCAGGCGCGGTCATCACTATACGTTAGCTCTTCATAGCTTATCCGCTGATTTAAAATCAGGTCTTCGGTATCGTAACCCGTCAGCCGCCTACAGCCGTCGCTGACAAACAGCATTGTCCAGTTCTCATCCGGCAAGCAACAGTAGACCATCCCCTTAAGATTGCTCATAAGGGTACTTAACATACGTTCCCTGTCCTCCAGCAAGCTGTTCAGACTGGGGTTAAATCTTATGGATAGCACAGACGGGGGCATTTAGCTTTTAGGATGGGGACGTGTGAATAACGTGATACTTAATAACAAGCAATATTTATACCGCGATATAAAATCTGAACAACTTCCACTATTTCGCCAGCGATCCCTAGTTCTTAAAAAAATAAATTGTAATTCAAACAGATAAAATAAAGGCTCTATTTTTTCTACAGTGAGAACCGTTAATATTACGGTTCAAAAATGGGCTTGGCACTTATTGAAATGGTGCAAAAACACCTAATCGGTGCATAAGTTGATGAAAATGGCACGCTAGATGTTGCGGCGTAACACCAAACCATCGGGCATTTTATAGCATCCATGCAACACACCTTAGCCGTGACGGGACGCAGCGCGTCCCATCTGCATTCCCATTTATGCCTCTGAGGGTACGCAGCGCGTCACTGCCATTAAGTTAAGAAATTGTACTTATAATTTCAACAAGATAGGATTAACTTACGACATTCTTAATCTCTATACTGTTGAAATACAAAGCATAATCCCTTAACTTAATGGCAGGGCTAGCACCTATGCTTAGGCAAGGGAGTGATTATTGGAAGAAGCCAGCATAGCGGATATCGGCAGCGGCACGCGGCTTTGCAAGGGCACCACTTTACAGGCGGACAATCGGAAACCGTTATGGGGCGGCGCATTAACGGCCACCGCCGCGATATGCTGCGGTGACGGGTATAACCGCCAAAACTGCCAATGGTCGGGATTATCCTGCATACCCGGTTCAAAAGCAATTTGTACCCGTTGTTGTTCTGGCATTATGAAGCTGAATTGGTCTAAGGGTAATGATAGGCCCATGCCCCTGGCTTTGATATACGCTTCTTTTAATGTCCAATATTCAAAAAAACGTTGCGGCTTTTGGTGTTCAGGGATTTGCTTGAGCCCGGCAATTTCTGCTTTGGCAAAATAATGTTCGGCGATATTCAGACTAGCACGGTCTTTGGCTTTATGTTCTACATCCACACCCACATCATGCGTTAAGGCAATCCCGCACATAATCAGGCCATCGGTGTGCGATAGGTTAAAGCGGATAGGCAAACCCGTTTGGTTCTGGCTCTGGGCGATTTCGGGCTTGCCATAGGCGTTGAAGTCAAAACGCCAAGCCTTAGGTTCAATATCCCTATAACATGACAGCGTGGTGCGCAACAATGCCCGCGTGATGAGATATTGCTGCCGATGCCGGGCAAAATGAAACCGTTGCCAGCGGTTTTGCTCTTCATCATTGAGCAGGTCGGCATAACTTAACAGCAATGCCTGATCATTTATTTCGTCAGGATAAGCAAACCACAGGTGGATGCCGTCTTTTTCGAGAAATAGTGCCATAGGTTCATTAAAAAAGGCCGATAAATAACACACTTAAGGCAGGTATGGCCAAGGTGTCCGTGTGCCGTTGACTGTCTTTTAGATGCTATCCCTAGCACAATAAACCCAACCGCCATACAAGGATGGGCGCATAAAAACGTCATAAGGAAAAAAGCGCTTTTTAGTTGATTTTATCAAAAGCGAAAAAGTGTAACAACTTGTTACACTTTTTCGGAGGCATCCTTATTGCCCTAGCAGATGGAATTGGAATGGCTGCATGTTCATAGTCAGTTCTCTCGGACAAGTTGATAAGACGCTAGGAAGGGGAGTCGCTATTTTTGCGAAAGATTGCTTCGGCATCCTTGCCGGTCAATCAGCAAAAATCACGCGACCGCTTATGCCTTCGGCTGCCCCAGCCGTCCTGGTCACTCGCTCGCCACCCAACAAGGGGTGGCTCACATGCTCTCCAATGACTCGACGCGATTTCGTATAGCCTGCATTTTCACTTCCGCTTCGCTTCGTGAAAACACAGGCACTATCGCTTCTGGGGACTACTCGAC
>NZ_PGFZ01000006.1:234704-244075 GCF_002923755.1 Methylovulum psychrotolerans | reverse complement strand
CTCGCCACCCAACAAGGGGTGGCTCACATGCTCTCCAATGACTCGACGCGATTTCGTATAGCCTGCATTTTCACTTCCGCTTCGCTTCGTGAAAACACAGGCACTATCGCTTCTGGGGACTACTCGACTCCTGTCTCGCAGCGAAGGATTTATGTTGCTCAAGCGCTTACCCAACTTATCAGTCGGCATGGATAAGAAAACCTTACCATTTTTCTCTCTGCCCCACGTCCATACACAACACCTGTTGTGTGGTCACGTCCAGCAAGCCTATTGCCTGTGCGGCCTGCCCGTGCGGGCAAGATGCCCGCGTTCCAAACAAGCAACGGCCTCACGCTAAGGTTTGCCGAGGTTATTTATGCACGTTCCTAAGTGGTGTTAAGCAGGTGCATACCTGCTTATGTGTGCCAACGAACGGAATTGCCGGGGAGAAAAGTTTATGCTTTCTACGCTCAAAGCAAACCGCTTAGGTGCGGTCTGACGCTTTGCAAGCATTTTTATTACTCTTTTCGCTTAAGGATTTTCTATGAACCGATTGATGATACTCTCTGCCCTGCTTGCCGTATTAGGCCTTACTGCTTGTGACCAACCTACTGTCGTCAATGTCCCGGCAGGTCCTGCCGGTCCTGCTGGCGCTAAGGGGGCAACAGGCAACCAAGGCGATACCGGTGCTCAAGGCAATACGGGCAATAAAGGCGAAGCCGGCAAACCAGGTGACAGCACTACGGTGATTGTCACACCGCCAGCCCAGCCTTAGGTTATTTCTTACGGGGAATCAAAGGCCGCTGTTTGATTCCTCGCCCTTCAAACTGGCCTTAACGCCAGCTAAGGAATGGGTAGGAAAGCATTCAGGTACACCTTAAACGGTACAGATCTTGGGAGCGCGGGCATCTTGCCCGCACTCCCAAGAGAAAGTCGCCTTACAATTATGCATCAATGGGTTAGGGCGGCAATTTGGCTGTTCCGGTAACGTGCCAATGCCCACAGTGGAAAATAAGTGTTATAGCCATGATATTTCAAGTAGAAAACCTTGGGGAACCCAGGCGCGTTGGCATTATCATCGTGCCAAACCCCATTAGCCTGTTGGGTTTTCAGTAAATACTCCACGCCTGCGGCAACTTCCGCGCCCGTGGTTTCCCCTGCGGCCAGCAAGGCCAAAATTGCCAGCGAGGTATGGAATGCCGTACTGGCGGAAAATTCTCCGCGTAGTTTGGTATGCTCATAGCTGCGGTTATCCTCACCCCAGCCCCCATCGTCACGTTGCTTTAATTTTAGCCAAGCAACGGCTCTGCGGACGCTAGGGTCACTGGCTTGTATTCCGACACTGGCAAAGCCTGTCAACACCGACCAAGTGCCATAGATATAATTCGTGCCCCAACGGCCAAACCAACTGCCGTCGGCTTCCTGCGCTTTGCGTAAAAATACAAGGCAGCGGTCAATCACGCCACGGTATTGCGGGTATTGCCGGACTTGCTTGCCCAGCAGCAACAGGCAGCGGGCGCTGACATCGGCGGTGGGCGGGTCGATCAAGGCACCGTGGTCGGCAAACGGGATATGATTGAGATAAAAATGGCCGTTATCCGCATCAAACGCCCCATAGCCGCCATTGCGCGATTGCATGCCGGCTATCCATAGCCCTGCGCGGTCGATATGGCCCTTAAAAGCCGGGTCTTCACTTTGTATCAAGGCTAAAGCTGCGACCGCCGTATCATCGACATCGGGATAATAACCGTTGCCGAACTGGAAAGCCCAACCGCCCCCCGGCAAATCAGGCCGCTGACGTCGCCAGTCACCCGCTTCATCACCCAGTTGTTTGCTGGCCAGCCAAGACAATGCCGATGTGAGGCTATACTGGGTCGCTTGGTGCGGGCCATAGCGGGCCAGTTCCTGTAAGACTAAAACCGCCAATCCGGTATCCCAGACGGGGGAGACACAAGGTTGGCAGTAAGCGTCATCCTCTTTAATGACCAACAAGCGGTCAATGGCGGCTTTGGCCATGCGCCGCTGTGCGTCGTCGGCGGGAACCCCTAAATAATCCATCACTTCATAGGCGTTGACCATCGCCGTGAAAATGCCGCCCAAACCATCATAGCCATTTAAGCGTTCCATAAACCAAGCGAGGGCTTTAGCGGTGGCCCGGCGACGGACAAAATGGGGAATTAACGGCTCCAATTGCCGCCCGATCAGGTCTAACGCCAAAATGGCTTTACCTAACGGCGTTTTAATAAGGGAGAAATAGTGTTTTTCTTGCTCTGGCGGCGTGATAAAAAGCTCGGCGACGCTGATGTTATGGGGGTTACGCGCTTGGACTTTATAGGTGCAGAGAATGAATAAAGGTACCATGACAGTACGCGACCAGTAGGCCACTTTGTCCAAGTGGAAAGGGAACCATTTGGGCAGCAGCATGATTTCTACGGGCATGAAAGGTACGCCACGCCAAGGCAGCTGGCCATACATCGCCAGCAGAATGCGGGTGAAGACATTGGCCCGCGCCGCGCCGCCTTGCGCTAATATCCACTCGCGGGCTTTGACCAAATGGGCGGCTTGGTCTGTATCGCCCGCCATTTTTAGCGCGTAATAGGCTTTGATGGTACAGCTAAGGTCACCCGATCCGCCGTTAAACAGCGGATAACTGCCGTCACCATTTTGGTGCCGGCGCAGGAAATTGGCAATTTTAGCTTGGAGCGGCCCGTCTATTTCATTGACGAAGTGCATCATCAATATGTATTCGGCGGGAATCGTGCAATCGGCTTCCAGCTCAAACACCCAATAACCCTCCTCCTGTTGTAACGCCAGCAGTGGCCCCCTAGCATGGGCAATCGCTTGGTCTAGCCGTGTGGGGTGATGGCCTTGGCTGTCGGGGGCGGCAGAATCCGCAGACGAAGATGATGTGGTATCTCTAAACATAATGGGGTCTCTAATGGCTATATCGGGGTGCTTTGGCCTTTAAGCCCATCTTTGGCTAAGTATTAAGTCACCACAACAAGGCCTTCCGGCCTTGCCGTGCAGGCTTTGTCCGCTGTAAAGGCGGGGCTTATCGCCAGCCTCTGTGCCAGCCATAATTGGGATGATGCCAACCCCAACCTTGGCGGGGATGGTTTTGCCAAACATAACCTGGGCCAGGCCGTGGGTAAGCGGGTCTGACGTTGACTACGCCACCACCGCCACCAACGATAGCGCCACCGCCAACGGGCGCCACTGCGCATCCGGCTAAAAATAAAGCCATAAAAATGGCTATGGGCATTGCTTTCATAGGGTATCTTCTTAAAAAGAGTTGTTGGGATAAAGCGCCGCGCTGTTGCCGTGCGGCAGTTTTAGAGGATTTGCGGGCGGTTCCCCTGCTTGCAGACAGATTATGGGCTTATCTTTAAAAAGTGTCTGTACGCTGGGATACATAAAAGCGTTGGGCTTAAACCCGATGATCGGGTGAAGCGACCGCCTAAAATAACGTCGGCATAACCGTACTTTAAAACGCGGGTTTTGCGGACAAGATGCCTGCGCCCCACTCCAAGCCCCCTACCCTTTAGCGTTCGCCTAAATGATTTCTTACCCATTCCAAGGTTGACGGGACGCTGGCAAGTGGTGGGCGGTTTTTGGTTTGGGCGGCTTCGGTTTGGCGGCTTTCATCAGCCAAACTAACGGCAAAGCCGTGTATAAGGTACGGATTGATGAAATCAGGCTCAGGGCGATTGTCAAAGGCGAACGGGTTGTGGTGCTTTTGTTATCGGGCTGGCCGCTTTTTACTGGGGGACGATAGGTTATCTCGCCAATAATGAAACCGATGCCGCTTGCCAAGAGCAAATTGGGTGGGGCGGCGAGCTGGCGTTTAATTTTTTGGCTGAGTATCGCGGTATCGTCGCTGATGCGCTTTTGACGGTGCGCCACCCGCCGTCCGCTGGCACGGATTTGTGCGGACAAGGACGGCGTTTGGCGGCGGTTAGGCAAAAAAATCATCGGGCGGCCTTGTTTAGATGTTGCTGGGCGGGTTTGGGTTGCAGGCTATGCACCAGTGCGGGCCATTGCAAAAAACGGCTTTTGCGGCGGATCACCCAAGCCAGCACCAACGCCAGCAATAGGTTGACCATGACCGCCACTAATAACGCCCCACTGGCAGGCCAGCCCTGGCCGATTAACGCCAAGACCGCGGCGGCGAGGATGCCCAGCCACGCACCGAGCAACAATACCGCCAGCATTACGCCGGCTATCAGCATCACCACCAAGCTTTCGCCCGCCCGCCGGGTTTCTAAGGCGGCGAGGTGGAATTGTTCATAACCTAGACCCCGCCACTGGTACCATAAGGACTCAACGTCTTCCCAGATGCTGGCATCCTGCCGCGCCGCGCCACCAGATGCGGCCTGTCCTGATTTTACTGTGTCCGTATCCATTAAGTCTGCCGCCTTACTTTTTTACTCTTTGGCCAATACCGAACGCCTGCGCAATAACTTGCTGGCGCCGATAATGATCAGGGTTAGGGTCGGGGCTTCGGGGACACTCTGGCTACCGCTAAAGCCAATGCTCTGGTAGTCAACGTGGCCACTAGCGAAGTTTTCGGCGGCACAGTTGCTGGAAATGCGGTTGTCGCTCAACGTCACCGCCCCTGTTAACGCGAAGGTGCGCCCGCACAGGATTTCGGCGCGTGGCTCAAGGCTGACGCTGGCTTGGGCAATAAGATTGCCTGCAAAAAAGCTGTCCGCACCCAATGAAGCGGAACTGCCGACTTGCCAATAAACGCCGCTGAGTGCGCCGCCATTAATCACATTAACGGCGGAATGGCTTGAGGTCGTTAGGGTGCTGCCTATTTGGAACACAAAATCTGCATTGGGGTTGCCCAGAAAATCCAGCGTCAATATGCCGGTTAATTGGGCTGAGCTGTCAAAATGATAAACACCCGGAGTCAGGGTGAGGCCGCCGAGTTGGGCATTACCGACATTATCGCCATGCAGTCCGGCCAAAAAATTGTAGGCGCTGTCGGCATCGTTGCGGGCCGCTAAAGAGAGGCTGCCTGGGCCATAGATCGCCCCGCCTGTCACAACGCCCGGAGGAAAGCCTGTGATGGAGGACAGCACTGACGGGTCTGTCCCGACATTACCCCAAATTTTAGTTTGTGGGTTAGGGTCACTATGGGCATTGGTCACGCCCGCGAAACCTAACACCGCGAAGCTTTGTGCCGCAGTCAAAATGGCTGCCGACGCAACCGAAGGGAAAGCATACAGTGCGCCGATTACTGCCCAGGACAGTAGCGGTAAATAGTTGGGGTTTTTCATCACATTTTCCCGAAGCAGTTTTCGGTGTCAAATCCCGGCAATGCGGCCAACCATCGCTTACGTTCAGAAAGCGCCAAACCCGAAAAATATCGAGGTATGCCAAGCGGTAAGCGGCAAAAACCTCGTGCCCTTCGTTTTAACGCCGCTAAAGCGGGGTGGCGGACAGAATACGGTTTACCAATACCTTATAGGTAACGTATTGGTAGGATTATTGGTTAGGAAGGGGCGTTAATTATGGTCAGACTTAACGGCCACTTAATAATCGGCTCAGTATAAAGCCTGCCGCTACGGCGATACCTATTGAGGCGACTGGGTTGGCGCGGACATAGCCGTGGCAATTGTCCATTAAGCGATGCTCGGCATCTTTCAGTTGTTCGCCTTTTTCGCCCAGTGCGTCAACCGCTTGGCTGGCGGCGGTGGCTATTTTGTCAACCGCTTCATGGGCGGAGGTAAAAGCGTTATCGATAGTTTCCATAAGGATTTCCTGGTTAATTAAGTCAATGGTTGGGTGTAGGCGAGCTTAAAGGGCACCAAACCGCCTTAGCGTAACGTAGCCGCTTAAGTGATTTTGACGGGGCCTTCCTGTGCATCCCCAAAGGCCGACGTACCGAAAGCGTACTCAAGCTCATGATAGGCGGCGTATTTGGCTGCACAAACTGAAAGCTACTGTAACGGCAAAATCCAGCAAAAACCGTTCGCTAACGCACATATCAGGCGACCCTCGCGTTGTTCTTGGCAAAGCCGCCGACATTACGTCTGGGGAAGCGGTAAATATCCCTATTTTAAGCCACATTTTTGGGTCATTTATTGTTGCGTAAACACGCCTAACACGGATTATCGTGGCCTATACACAACATAAGTTAGGCAAACCCCACAAATTTTTTGCCAAAACCCCCATTTATGTTCGCTAACGCACCGACCAAAGCCGTTGTTAGGCTTACGCTATGCCTTAAGATTTTTGATAACACCTCTTGTCCAAACGGTATTTTATGGCGGTGGCCAGACTCAATTTTCTTTAACAATACCGGCTCTACTTAAGTGTCGGGGGTGTGCTCTCTCAGAGTGGACATCAGCCAAAATGATTGCAAAAACGAAGCACGTTAAACCTGCGTCCTGAATTGGCGGCACTATGACAGCCTTTGTATGAATCGCCACTTTTTACTACACCTAAAGGAAATTATTATGTTGAAAAAAAGCTTGCTTACCATCGCTTCACTCACCAGCATGGGCTTTTTGCCGCTTGCACACGCTGCCGACCAACCCGTAGATAACCGTTGGTATCTTGCCCCATTTGGTACGTTTATCAAGACTGACAGCGACCGCCATTCCGATGACGGTTGGGGCGCAGGCTTAGGTTTGGGTAAAATGATCAACCAGCACATTAACTTGGAAATCAAGGGTTTTTACAATGAGCTTGATCGTGACCGTACGCGTAAAGATTGGGAATTGGCGGGCGGTACAGTCGATTTGCAGTATTTCTTTTCCCGCCAAAGATTGGCGCCTTATGCGGTCGTTGCCGCAGGTGGCATGAACACCTATCTTGGTGGCCGTAACGCCATAGGCTTTATTGCCGAAGCGGGTTTAGGTTTGACTTATGCCGTGACCGACAACTTCCTGCTGCGCAGTGATGTCCGCTACCGCTATGATAACAACCAGACCCATGTCCAACGCGGCACGACCGAATTCGACGACATGACAGTCAATGTCGGTTTTGTTATCCCGTTTGGCGCTAAACCGACTTATGTCGCGCGTGCTGAAACACCGGTTGCCGATGTACCTGTGGCTGTAGCCGCCCCAGATTGCAGCACCTTGGATGACGACCATGATGGTGTCAACAATTGCGTAGACCGTTGCTTAAGAACCCCAGAAAGCAGCGTTGTCGATAATGCAGGTTGCCCGGTCAAATTGGTGCTCAAAGGCCAACATTTCATGTTTGACTCCGCCGAGTTGACTCCGAATGCCAAAGAACTTCTTAACGGCGTTGCCGAAAGCTTGTCTGCTTACCCGCAGAAAAACGATATTGAAGTCCAAGGCCACACCAGCAGCGAAGGCAGCAATGCGTACAATATGAAATTGTCACAACGCCGTGCCGCCTCCGTGGTTGAATACCTCAGAGCCAAAGGGGTCAGAAACCGTTTAAGAGCAACAGGTTATGGCGAAGACCATCCGATTGCCGATAACGCCACTGAAGCAGGAAAATCCGAAAACCGTCGGGTTGAACTGATTTGGATTGAAAATTGATTATTGTTTAAGGTTTGCCCCCCTTGCCGCCTTCCATCGTTAGGCGGCTCAAACCCGCTTTTATAGCGGGTTTTTTTGTTTAAAAACTGATGTTACGCACCCCATCCCAAAAAGTGTATCTGGCTAAGCCATTTCGCTGGACTTATATTGGGAAGCCTTTAGTTTTGTAAATTATCCGATCTATTTCGAGAGCTGTGTACTAGTTAATAGCTAGGCCATAATTCTCCATTTGCTTTCTATACATAAAATCGTCATATTGTTCCCTACTCACAAATCCATTTCGTTCCCATACTTCCATTGGTTTCTTTTTAGGTAATGCCTGCTGTTCCAAATCCCAATCATGCCCCCAATCCGCCTTAAGCGCATTATTTAAAAACCCGGCGTAAGATTTATCTGCCTTAGCGTTGCTATACAAAATATTGCGCTTGACGTAGTCAAAACCATGCCTTTTGCTAAAAATCTCTAACGCCGTATGTACCGTTTTTTTATTTCGGTGCTGCTCAGAAATAAGCGACAATAAGTCTTGAACTGAAGGGTCAGAGAACCTGTTAACAGAACTAAGTTCAAGGGTAAGATAGCTAACCTCATTAACTGCCGACATGTCATCACTAGGCAATAATGGAATCGCTGGGTTTTTGGTAGATATTCGGAAACGTATCGCTCCGACACGGCGACCGTACTTAATTTCATCAAACTCAAACATTAAATCTGCTTTCTCTGCGAGTTCTTTTTGTGTAGGCAAAAGGATATTAATTTTAAAATTCTTGTATTCCACATGTAAATCTTTTCTTACTCCCAAGATATCCCGCAACGACTCCATTTCAACTTCCCGCACCTTCAACTTCTCGTATTGCTTGAGCAAGGTATAAACTCGCATGGTATACTGGCTTTTAAAACTCAACAGCATCGTTAACTTGCAACTAGTGAAACTGGATTTCAGTTGTAAGAGATAAGGCTTAAGCAAAGGATCAAAAGTCAAATTAACTACACCTGAGCCGTCAATATATTCAGCGGACGACATCCAGCCAATTTGCAATAATCTGCCTTCTTCCCTAATATGCAATACTCTAGTCAATAATTTTGCTGTTATTTTTTTACACTCTGCATACGCCGAATCTCTAGATATCCCCAAAAACTCAGCAAAATCACTGACACTGACACGATAAGGTTTAAAATCTGCATCATCAGGCTGAATTCTAGAAATCATAGTCAACACTAAACGCTGTTCGCCTAAAGGCAGGTTATACCTAACCTCAACCAATTCATTTGCTTGTGTGACGATTAAAGAATTTGGTAGTGGTTTTTGTCTTTTCCTAGCCATAATCTAATAACTTATTGTTTGTTAAAATAAAAGTAACAGGAAATTTCACAGGTTTAAATTTAACCATTTGATATATAAATAAATTTTATAAAAAATAGCACAGCTTTTTGCAAAAAAACGCGAAAGGCTTGAAATTTGTTGTGAAACCAGTAAATATCACAATCAAACCTGCAAAAAAGCCACTCTAAATCCGAATTTCTGGCAGTTTACAACAAATTCCAAGCCTTTCACAACAAATTCCAAGCCTTTACATCTGTAATATATTGACTTTAAAAGAAAAAAAGCCTCCGAAAACATTAAAACAGGTAAAACAATTAAAACAACTACAACAACTGATCTCACCAAAAGTCGGATATTAACGGCAGCTTCGGCAAAAATCATCTCTTAATACTCGATCATCAAGTTTTTAATATTAGAATAAGCAACTTAGCCACTAGATATTGGATTAGTATTTTAATTAAGTAAAAACAACAAGCTGCAATGGAATCCGTCCCCCTCCCCTGATGGGGAGGGATGGGGTGGGGAGAATCTAAATAAGGCTTTTTTCA
>NZ_PGFZ01000006.1:188229-234694 GCF_002923755.1 Methylovulum psychrotolerans | reverse complement strand
GATTTTATTCTCCCCACCCCAACCCTCCCCATCAGGGGAGGGAGTTGCCCACCTTAACAAGCCTTAGCTCTCCGCTAATCTTCCCCACTATTTAGAGGTGACTTTATGAAAAACTTGATGATCGAGTAATAACTGACGTTACGCAGTAACCTGTTTGCCGCGCCGAGCACAGCAGGTTTTGTCGGGATCAGCCCGAATACCCGCAGGGGCGCGGCAGGGATGCCGAGCGTCGGCAAGTGTACCCAACCCGATTAAAAAAACCGTCGCGGTAACGACTCATTATTTGTTTTTTAAACCGCAGAATATGTCTGCGTAACATCAGTAACTAAGAGGAATCTATCCAAGACAAAAAAGCCGCTTAAACGTTAACCGCTGAGGCGACAATGACGCTGACAATTTCCGCTACCGCAAAGGGCAGGAAAATCAATTGGGGGGGCGTAGGGTCGATAAGCAATACTATTGAACAGCCTATATGTAAGCAGTGCTGGACTATTTGCGGCAACAGCCACAAGAAACCGAGGAAGCGGATGAGAAAGTTATCGCCCTTGATGTATGATTGCTCATTTACACTGGCAAAGCAGAACTGAAGAATTTTTTAATCATCAATAGTTTCAGCAATCCGCTATCGCGTATGGCTGGCCTTTATTTCAAAGGGCTTATCACGCTTGGAGGCAGATTTTGTAATGGTTAATGGCGGCAAGCCCAACCAGTAGCAACTGGCCTGCGGTAACAAGACGTTACCGCAGGTATGGCAACCGCCTATCACATACCTTTTTTCACGTCTTTAGCGGCACCTTCAACATGGCTGCCGCCGCTTTCTACGTCTTTGCCCATGCCTTCAATCGTGTTGCACGCAGTTAATGTCGCCATAAAACCCAATACTAATGCCCAAGCTAACAGTTTTTTTGTCATGATAATACTCCAAAAAGTGTAAATAAATGCCGGTTTGCCGATATGGCGTACCGGAAGCCGTCAGTAAAATAGGCTGACTGGCTGTTAATGTCAGTGGCCTATAGCCACTGTTTTTTCGCGTATCCCTAAATTTAGGAAGTACCTTATCGAATCTGCGTTAACCGTGGACAAGCTGTCAGTTATTTTTGCTGGCAAAAACTAACAGCCCACAGCCGGCGACCATCGCCGCCACCCCTGCCCAAATCGGAATATCGATGGTTTGGGTGTCTTTAACTGTCAGCTCTAACGGGCCTATCTTGGCTTCTTGAGTGTCCTTGGTGTAGCTAAATTGGTTATATACCAGACCCAGCAGACCCGCTGCGATCAATACGATTGCCATTATCTTGATTGTGCCCACGATCCTGCTCCTAAAAATATGAATGCGGCTGTCAGAATAAGTGGCCGGAAGTAACCGGCAGCAAGCAAGACCCTTTGCCCTACTGTTAGGATAATACTTCCCGCCTCTTGCTAAAGTCCCCGTCCTTGAATGACCCGCACCAAGATGACGATGATGGCGATAACCAGAAGAACATGGATAAACCCGCCCAATGTGTAGGCAGAGACTAAACCCAATATCCAAAGGATGATTAATATGAGTGCTATGCTTTCAAGCATGTGTGCTGCTCCGTAACAGGCCGCCCGTTGGCGGCGATAAAAACCACAGATAAATAAATGAAGTTATTGCCAAAAGCGAAAACACGCTTTATCCACCCAGCGGCCAACTTCCCATTTATCCCTAAATGACACTATTTTTCGGGTAATACCGTTACTATGTGAGAATCGGTCTAACGGATTTAATTACCTATCCGGGCAGACGGCGCTGTTAACAGCAGCCTTTCTTTACGGTTTCTTTTAGGTTGCCGACATCAGCCGGCAGTTTACCGGGCGTTTTTTGGACATTGCCGTCGGCTTCTGTAGCTTTGTCGTCCGGCATCTTGCCTGCGGCTTGTTTGCCTCGGCCTTTGGCGGTTTCGCTTTGACCGTGTAGTGGTTTTTTGTCCATAACAATCTCCAAGTGTGTTTGTCATCATCCGAACCGTGCAAACATTTCCTATTGCCCTGGCTAAAGGATACCAACAAACCTGAACAGTGTCGGTGCGGCAACGTACATAGGGAAAATATTTAGGTAGGGAAGAATGTTGAATGCTTAGCTAAGCGCATAAAACGGCGGGCTATACTATGCCCGCCGTATTGGCTGTAGCGTATTATTGCGCGTCTTTTAAATGGCTGACGGCTTCTTCGGTGGATTTTTTCGCTAACTCGGCGTGACCCATTTTGCCGTGGTCAATCGCATCATTCAGGCTTTTAATGCCCGCAGTCAAATGCTCGCTGGCGGCACTGGCATGGGTCTTGGCGGTTTCCGCATGTTCGGTGATGGTTTTGCCATCGGTGGCTTTGGCCGCCGCTTCTGCGTGCTTAATCGCTTCCGCGATATGGCTTTCGGCAGCATAAGTGGCAAATGAAGCGCCTGCTAAGCTAATGCCTAAGCATAAGGCGGCTATTTTCATGGTGTTATTTTTCATTATTATTTCCTGTATAAAACGGTTGGCTTGCGGTCATATCTGAAAATGGCGGCGCTATGCCGGATCAGATGCTGTTTTTAAGGTCTTCTTTCAGGTCGCCGAGACCGGACTTGACTTTACCGATATTTTTTTGCAGCTTGCCTTCCTCTTCCATTGACTCATTGTCCAGTACCACGCCAACCGCTTCCTTGACTTTGCCTTTGGTTTCTTCGACCCGGCCTTTCACTTGTTCTTTATTCATCACTAGCTCCCGATAATTGGTCCTGTCATGGCGACATTGCCATAAGCCTAAGCGCCGGATAGTTTCCCCACCGCTTGGTTGCACACATTACAGCTAAAACTGGCCCTGTTCGGTACGGCAACACACAGAGCGCGTTTTTTCTTCGCCCCGTCCAATAACCTAAGGCGGCGCCGCTTAGACAACATTTATTTACACTGTCCTTATGGCGGTCACAAACGGTATTTATGTACGCCAGCGTACCGACACCGCCGGAGGTTTTTCGCTAAGCTCGGTGCAGACTTATACAACAAAACCGTATCTTGCCAAGCTTAGCATTGACCGGATCCCCGCCCTTTTTTGTCATTGGAAAAACTTATGAAAACATCTGCCAGCACCACCACCCACCTTATCGTCGGTTCGTGCTTCGCTTTAGCGCTAGCCATCATTATTTTCTCGACCGCCCAAGCCGAAACGGCCGCCGTTACTGGGTCAAACGCTACCCCAGAACCTAAAATGATGGAGCATTGCCAAGCCATGCAGGCGCAGAAACAAAAGCTGCTTGATGATATAAAAGTCCAAGACACCGAGCTCACCGAACTGCTTGCCAAAATGAACACTGCGCCGGATGCGAAAAAAGTCGGCCTGCTGGCGGCTTTGGTCACGCGCATGATTGAGCAGCGCATCGCGATGGATGCGCGTAAAGCAAAAATGGAAGACATGCTGATGCAGCACGTCCAAATGGGCAAAGACGCAATGATGCCTGATGCCATGCCCAAAGGGGCCGACAAAAAATAGGCTGGTTGCGGGCATGGGTCTTAGGATACGATAGGGCTTTTAATCACCAAGGGCATCCCGTCCACAGCCGCACACTGGCCTAAACGGCAGGTCGGCCGGATGGTTTGCTCAGCAGGCAAGGATAAGAAAATGGGCATCAATACGAAAGATTTCCGCGTATCCGAAGGCGATAGCGTCAACCTCAAACACTGGCCGACGCAGACGGATCCGGTTTATGCATCAAAAAAGGCTTACCACCAATGGCTTGACGAACAAGTGGCGGAACTGAATGCCTTGCAACAGTTGCAATATGCCGCCAACCGCTATGCGGTGTTAGTTATTTTTCAGGCGATGGATGCGGCGGGCAAAGACAGCTCTATACGGCATGTGATGTCGGGGGTTAACCCGCAAGGCTGCCAAGTGTTCAGTTTTAAACACCCCAGTGCGGCGGAACTGGATCATGATTTTCTCTGGCGTACCACCCAATGTTTGCCGGAACGCGGCAGAATCGGCATATTTAACCGTTCCTATTACGAGGAAGTGCTGATTGCGCGTGTGCATCCGGAAATATTGCACAGCCAAGGCTTACCTGACGAATTGCTGGATGAAAAAAACATCTGGCAGGAACGCTATAAATCCATCGTCGATTTTGAAAAGCATCTGCACCGCAACGGCACCCGGATTATCAAGTTTTTCCTGCATCTGTCCAAAGAAGAGCAGCGCAAACGCTTTCTTGAGCGTATCGACACGCCGGAGAAAGTCTGGAAGTTCAGCATCGCCGACACAAAAGAACGCTATTATTGGAAACAATATATGCAGGCTTATGAAGCTTGCCTGAGCGCGACCAGCACCAAAAATGCCCCGTGGTATATCGTGCCTGCCGATGACAAAAAAAATACCCGCCTGATTATCGCCCAGATTATTGTCGATACCCTTAAAGGATTGGATATGCGCTATCCTAAAGCCGATGCCGCCCGTCAGCAGGAGTTGCTGGCGATACGCCAGCAACTGATGCAAGAAGATGCCTAGGCGTTCATGGCAAAGCAGCAGGCAAGCACACCCCATAACATGACGGCCACCCTAACCCCCTGCTCCATCACCTTAAAGCAAACGGAAAGCACCTTAGAAGCCGCCTTCTCAGGGGCTTGGGTGTTGGCGGCGGATATACCGCCCCTCTCCCCGGTTTTGGCGCAATTGGACAATAAGGGCGTTAAGCGCCTGGTGTTTGCCATGCAGGGCTTAGGCAAATGGGATAGCCTGCTGATGACCGAACTGATCCGCCTGATTGATGAGGGCAAAAAGCGCGGCATTGATGTTGACACCCGCACCTTACCCGAAGGGATACAGGGTTTGCTAAGCTTGGTTTATGCCGTTCCTGAACCAACCGGGAGGCAGCGCAGCGCCGCCCCGACCCAATGGCTGGCCGTATTAGGTACGGCGGGTTTAGATTTATATCAGGACGGCCAAGCATTCATCGGCTTTATCGGTGAGCTGGCCCTTAGCCTGCTGGCTTTGCTGCGCGGTAAAGCCCGCCTGCGCCCCGTTGATTTTTGGCGGCAAATCCAAGACTGCGGCCCTTCGGCATTGCCTATCATCACCTTGATTAGCCTGTTGGTCGGGTTGATTTTGGCGTTTGTCGGCGCGGTGCAATTGGCTTTATTCGGCGCGGAAATTTATATCGCCGATATGGTGGGTTTGGGCATGTCGCGGGATATGGGCGGCCTGATGGCGGCGGTCATCATGACAGGCCGCACCGGGGCAAGCTTCGCCGCACAATTAGGCACTATGCAGGCCAATAGCGAGATTGACGCGCTGAAAACCATGGGCTTTGAGCCTTTGCCGTTTTTGGTGCTGCCCCGCCTGCTGGCGCTGATCTGTATGATGCCGCTGCTGTGCCTTTATGCCGATGTGGTGGGCATTGCCGGCGGCGCCTTGGTGACGGTGAACTTTTTCGACATCTCGTTAGTACAGTACATTGAGCGCACCGCCTCAGCCATCCATCTTAAGGATTTTTCTATGGGCATCGTCAAATGTGCGGTTTACGGCGTGTTGATCGCGCTGTCCGGTTGCCTGCGGGGGATGCAATGCGGACGCAGCGCCTCGGCGGTCGGCGACGCCACCACCTCCGCCGTGGTCACGGGCATTGTCTTTATTGTCATTGCCGATGCCGTGATGACCCTGATCTGCAACCGCTTAGGCATTTGACGATGGCCACGCCCTGCCTGACCATTAAAAACCTGACCTTGGCTTATGCTGATTATGTCATTCAACAAGACCTTAATTTCACCGTCAATCAAGGGGATATTTTTATTATCATGGGCAGTAGCGGCTGTGGCAAAAGCACCTTGTTGATGAATCTTATCGGCTTAATGCAGCCCGTCAAAGGCGATGTGCTGTATGGTGAAGACAGCTTATGGCAAGCCGACCACCAAACCCGGCAGCGGCTATTGCAGCGCACTGGCGTATTATTCCAAAGCGGAGCCTTATTAAGTTCCATGACCCTGTTCGAGAATGTCGCCCTACCGCTCACCGAGCATACCCGTTTGGCTGCCGGGCGCATCCGCCAACTGGTCAACTACAAATTGGCTTTAGTGGGCTTGGCGGGCTTTGCGGATTTTTATCCGGCCGAACTGAGCGGCGGTATGCAAAAACGCGCGGGCTTGGCGCGGGCGATGGCGCTAGACCCGGAAATCCTGTTTTTTGATGAACCCTCGGCAGGGCTAGACCCGCTCAGCGCCAAGCTGTTGGACGATTTGATCCGCAACCTGCGCGACCACCTGGGCACGACCATCATCATGGTCACGCATGAATTGGCGAGCATTTTCGCCATCGGCACCAACAGCGTGTTCCTCGACACCGAAACCAAAACCATGATCGCCATCGGCCCGCCCCAACAATTACTGGCCGAGTCTAAAGACCCGAAAATCATCCGCTTTCTGACGCGTGGCGAAACCGCCGCCCGGCCAACAGACAGCCCCAAAACTCCTGCGGTGTGACATAATGAGCAAGCCAGTTAACCCTTACAGCATCGGTTTATTTATGGTCGGGGCGCTGATCTTGCTGGTCGGCGGCATTATGGTGTTTGGCGGCGGCCAACTGCTCAAGAAAAAAACCGAATACGTCATTTATTTCGACTCCGCCTTAAACGGCCTGAATGTCGGTGCGCCCGTCACCTTGCAAGGCGTGCAAGTCGGCACAGTCAAAGAAATTTCTCTGGAGCTAGACCAAAATGCCGCGCGTATCATTAAACCGGTGGTGATCGAGCTGGACTCGGAAATGGTCTTGGATGCCAGCGGGCAACCCTTTCAAGCCGCCGCCACCACACAAGAACGCCAACAAAACGCCAAACGCCTGATTGATGCCGGGCTAAAAGCCCAATTGCAAACCCAAAGCCTGCTGACCGGGCTACTGTCCGTGGAATTTAACTTCCATCAAAATGACCCGCTCAAGCTGACCGGACTGCACTACAAAGGCCTGGCGGAATTGCCCGCCGTGCCGACCACGGAAGACCAGATCAGAAGCACCGCCGATGAAATATTGCAAAAAATCCGCCAGTTACCGCTTGAAGCCATTGTCAAGGACCTTGCGGCGACCTTAAAAGCGGTGCGCGACATCGCCACCTCGGATGAACTAAAGAAAAACCGCGCGGCCTTGACCAAAACCTTAAATGAAACCGAAAAGCTCATCGCCACGATGAACCGCAATCTTGCGCCCTTATTGACCAATATGAACACAACGGTCACGGACACCCAAACCCTAGTGCGGCAATTCACCCACGACATTAAGCCCGTGCTGGCCGCCACCGAAAAAACCTTAGGGACGGCTAACAGTGTCTTGCTCGAGTCGAAAACCTCGTTAAGTTCGGTCGCAACCTTGGCCGCCCCCGACGCACCGCTCTGGCAATCGCTGGAAGCCTTGCGGGAAGCGGCGCAATCCACCAAAGAACTGACCGATTACCTGCAACGCCATCCCGATTCGATAGTGTATGGAAAGGAGTAAAAGACCATGAACGCCCTACCCGTACTGATGGTGTCGGCGCTGTTATTGAGCGCGTGTATGCACCATGACAGCAAGCCCATCGAATTTTACCGGCTCACAGCGGATGTAGGCCTTAAGCCGCCGCCGCCCACCCCTATTCCCGAAGGCATGATCGGCTTGGGGCCGATACACATACCCGACTATCTGAACCGCCCGCAAATGATGGTTGGCCTTAGCGAACACCAGTTTAAGCTGGCCGAACACCACCGTTGGGCAGAACGGCTGGACCAAAACATTGCCCTCGCCCTGTTCAAAGCCCTGCCCGCCCAGTTGGGCAGCGACCATCTTGTCCGCTATCCTTGGCCGCAACAGCAGGCTGTGGATTACCAAATCAGCATCGACATAGTGGAATTCCATGTCGGCGCCAATGGGCAAAGCCGCCTGATCGCCCAATGGGCCATCAAACATAAAGGCCAGACGGTCATAGACAAACGCTCGGAGTACCAAGCCGCCGCCTCAACCTCCGATTACAACAGCATGGTCGCCGCCCAAAGCCAATGCCTCAGCCAGTTAGGCCAAGAAATAGCCGCCGCGTTGCGGCATAGCCCATAATATTTATCTGGGTTTTAGCGGCACTAAAATATCGGAGAAAAAGGCGTTCCATGCCGCCAATATGGTTTGGATCACTGTGAAGGCTTTAGGGAGATAGCGGTTTTTTCACATTTACGCCGCTGCACCCTACCCTGAATTCATTAAAAGGGCAACAGACAAAAAGCCCATAAATTAACGCCAGGTGACTCGTTACACTTAAAGGCATGCCCAATATAGGTTTTTACATAAATGACCTTAAACGTGCTTTTATAAGCCTTAAATCCAACGCCACACCCACACCGGACAAATCACCCATTGCCGATAAAATCATTTTCTGGCCGTTTGGTAGCTCTCCATCTGCTTACGGTACATAAATGCATCATAGTCTTTTTCGCTCTTAAAACCTTGACGCTCCCAAACGGTCATTTTTTTCTTAACCGCCGGGGCTGCCTGTTGCTCCAATTCCCAATCATGCCCCCAGTCTTCTTTCAGGGCATTGACTAAAAAACCCGCATAAGACTTATCCGCCTTACCGTTACTGTACAATATATTTCTTTTAACGTAATCATAGCCTTGCTTTTTTTCGTATGCCGCCACGGAAGACAGCACTGTCTTCTTTGAACGGTGCTGTTCAGGAATTAAGCTAAGTAAGCCATCAAGCGGCGGCAAAGCCCCCTCCCCGTTATCCTTATCCGCCGGGTTCATAATCACGGCCTCATGCGTCAAAATGAGCAAGCGGATCGCTGTCACACGGCGGCCACCCTTAATTTCTTCAAAATTGAAATAAAGGTCAGATTTTTGCGTCAATTCTTTTTGCACAGCCACCAAAATAAAGCGCTTAAAATCGGCATACAACTGATATTGGTCAGGCCTAAGCCCCAAAACCTCCCGCAAAAATTCCAAGTCAAATTCCCTTTCCTTCAACTTTTCATATTGCTTCAATAACGTATAAATCCTGATGGTGTATTGGCTTTTAAAGCTCAATAACATCTCCAATTTACTCGACGTAAAATTGCCTTTAAGCTTTAACAAATAAGGTTTTAATAAAGGGTCAAAACTCAGGTTGACCTCTCCTGAACCATCAACATATTTGGCTGACGAGACCCAACCAATTTGCAGCAAACCATCCGT
This sequence comes from Methylovulum psychrotolerans, assembly GCF_002923755.1. Classification (GTDB taxonomy): domain Bacteria; phylum Pseudomonadota; class Gammaproteobacteria; order Methylococcales; family Methylomonadaceae; genus Methylovulum; species Methylovulum psychrotolerans. The sequence continues at coordinate 225,526 of NZ_PGFZ01000006.1, read as the reverse complement.
TTCATCAATATTGACAACCCGCTTCAATAAATTTTCAGTGGTTTTTTTACATTCCCTATAGGCCGAAGCCTTATCGACCCCCAAAAACTCGGCAAGCTCGCCAACACTGATGCAATACGGCTTGAAATCCTCATCATCAGGCTGAATCCTAGAGATCATCGTCAAAATCAAACGTTGCTCAGCTAGCGGCAAATTATATCTGGCCTCAACCAACTGATTCGATTGAGTGACAATCAGTGAAGTAGGTAATGGAATTTTCTTTTTTATCAGCATAAATTCATTAAACGCCCGCCAGAACAAAAATTAAAAACATTAAGTTTTAAATATAACACCATAATTTATGCCACACAAGAAATACAGTGCAAATTTCTCATATTTCAGCCCCAAAAGCAGTGCAAATTTCTCATATTAAGCCCACCTACCACACCATTAGCCCAGCTAAAAACACCCTAAATAGGTACAAAAATAAAATTTAACCAATTGATTTATATAAATTTAACCGTAATGTAAAAATAATTTCGCATTCAGCAATAACCTAAAAATTACCATAATGAAAAAGCCCAGCCTTTAAGCAAAAGCCTCCCCAAAAACCACCGCCATTGCCGCCAAAAACAGAAAAAAGCCGCCAGCAGGGAGCTAATATTCGCCTCACAGAACCGCCGAATCCTGATTACGATGCAAATTTCTCATAGTTCAGTGCAATTTTCTCATAGTTGACTGCAAATTCCTCATATTTCAGTGCAAATTCCTCATATTTCAGTGCAAATTCCTCATATTTCAGTGCAAATTCCTCATATTTCAGTGCAAATTCCTCATATTTAGGCTTGTAACCCCATGATTCACAGAAGGAAAAACGGTCCGAAAACATATAAAACAATTAAAACATTTAAAACAACTACAACAAGGCAGTTTGTCGTCAGTTTTTTTGAGAAACCAAACTATCTTGGCCAATCTTGTTATACTATCCCTGACAGCTAAGACGCGTACCTAAAAACCTTAAGCCCTATTGCCCGGATGACTATATGTCCGATTTGCTATCACCCCCATCAGAAGACGTTTTTAAGCGCTTTACCGCCACCTCGCTGGATGCGTTGCTCGCAGAACAGAGCATCACCCCTGAAGAACAGTCTTTGGCTTTATTTCACCGTTGCGCCGCCGAAGTGCCCGCCTACCGTCAGTTTTTACAAACCCGGCAGGTTAATCCCGACGCTATCGGTTCTTATGCGGCGTTCCAAACATTACCGCTAATGGACAAAACCAGCTACATGCGGGCTTATCCGTTACCCGCCCGCTGCTTCGGCGGTAGCCTTAACGGCACTGACCGTGTGGCGGTATCATCCGGCTCCACCGGACAGCCAACCTTTTGGCCACGTTCCGCCGCCGATGAACTGGCGGTGGCGGTGCGTTTTGAACAAGTGTTCCGTGATAGCTTCCAAGCCCACCAACGCCGTACCCTAGCGGTTGTTTGCTTTGCCTTAGGCAATTGGGTAGGCGGTTTGTTTACCACCTCCTGTTGCTGGCAGCTTGCGCGTAAGGGCTATCCGTTGATGGTGGCGACACCGGGCAACAATAAGGCGGAAATTTTCCGTATTGTCCGCGAACTGGCGGGGCATTTTGACCAGACCGTGTTATTGGGCTACCCGCCATTTGTGAAAGATGTGCTTGATGCAGGCATTGCCGAGGGCATCAATTGGGCGGATTACCAGACCAAGCTGGTGTTTGCCGGTGAAGTGTTCAGCGAAGAATGGCGCAGCTTGTTGGGCCAACGCATCGGTTCGCAGTCGCCCTGTTTTGATTCCGCTTCGCTGTACGGCACCGCCGACGGCGGTGTGCTCGGCAATGAAACGCCTTTCAGCATCGCCATCCGCCGTTGGCTGGCACACCACCCTGATGCCGCGCGTAGCCTGTTCGGCGAATCCCGCCTGCCGACCCTAGTGCAATACGACCCTAGCAACCGCTTTTTTGAAAGCCACGACGGCACTTTGGTGGTTTCGGGAGACAATGGCGTACCCTTGCTACGTTATCACATTGCTGATAAAGGAGGCTTGCTGAGCTTCAAGGCGATGCGAAAATTTTTACAGGCTCATGGTGTAGGGGGTATGTCAGAATTGGGCTTAGAGGAGGGTTTTCAGCCGCGTAACCTACCCTTTGTCTATGTATTTGGCCGTGCCGATTTCACGGTGTCCTATTACGGCGCCAACATTTACCCAGAAAACATTACGGTAGGCCTTGAGCAACCGGAACTGATGGCTTGGCTGACGGGAAAATTCGTCCTGGAAACCACAGAAACGCCAGACGGCGACAAATATCTGCATATCGCGGTGGAACTGCTGCCCAACATAAACCCCGAAGCGGTAAGCGTGCCCGCCATAGCGGCATCGGTTCGTGTGCAGTTGCTGCGCCTGAACAGCGAATTCGCCAACTACACGCCGCTTGAGCGGCAATTGCCCCACGTCAGCTTGTGTGCTTTCGCCGATCCGGCGTATTTTCCGGTAGGGGTGAAGCACCGCTATACGCGCGGGTGAGTTTTTCGCTTGCCGATGGGGTCCGGTTCATCGGTGCTGCCACTAAGTTAGTATAATCTATATAATATATTGATTTTTAATGATAAGTTTAAAATATCGGATAGAGAGGTTATCAGCAAGACACTATCGGCATCATGTTACATAACAAAAACACCTGAAAAAGTGTAACAACTTGTTACACTTTTTTGTCATCCGGCAGGTAGGCTTTGGCCGATCCCATATTTATTAAACTTGACAAGCCCTGTAACAGGCTTATAATGGCACTGGCTAGAAAAATATGATTTCGCTTTGTTTACCGACCCGATGTCCCCTCTGTAATTCCTCGCCCTGTTCTTCAGTTAGTCATTATAAAATTTATTGGCATTGGCATTGTCAATGAATCTTCATTGAAAACCGCATTAACAAACAATAAAGCTAAGCGACAGTTGTCGATGGCTTTTAACCCATACTATCCAATTTTCAACAAAAAAATAGACGAATGACCCCATCTAATAACTATAGTGCTTACTTTCAAGCGCAACTTCAAGTTACCCCCCCCAAAGCAGCCCAACCCGTTAAAGAAAAATCTAAAGTGGTTATACGATACAAGCGCAGTTGGACGAAAGAAGCCGGAACATTGGCTTAAAAAACCTTAATCCGTTCCAAGAATTTGGGTCATATAGGGCTTGCCTTGGTATAGCCGATGGGCTGGTCTTGTCGATAAGGCTACGGCTTTATATAGGCCTTTTGGCTAATTATGCGGCCCGCACCCGTTGCGCTTAAGTTAATGTTGACAGGATGAAAACTGTCCAGATAATTCTGGCAGGGATAAATCGCTAGGTATAAACTTTCGGATTTTTAATCCGGCCTAACAGCGTCACCCTCCAACTAAGGCCTGTCCGCGCTTTTTGCAGATTACTATGCACCAGCCAAATTCTCCAATTTCCTTTATAGGGTAGCCGCTTACTTATGATAGACTGCCGCCTAAGATTCCCTAATGGCTCTGTCATCACTTAATAAAGTCAATATCAGCGCTGCTGATCCGATAGTTGCCCCATCACTTTTCCCCTTCGAGACATGTAATGCCATTTTCCCATCTCGGTTTATCCGAAGCTTTATTGAAAGCGGTCGCCGATTCCGGCTACACGACACCTACCCCCATTCAGAGTAAAGCCATACCCGCCATTTTAACGGGGCAGGACTTATTGGCCGCCGCAGAAACCGGCACAGGCAAAACGGCGGGGTTTGCCTTACCGATTTTACAGCGCCTGGCACAAACCGATTATGGCCGCAACCGTCCGGTGCGTGCGTTGATTTTGACCCCCACCCGCGAACTCGCCGCCCAAGTCGGCGAATCGGTACAAAAATACGGCGCTTATCAACAGCCGCGCTTAAAATCCGAGGTGGTTTTCGGCGGCGTGAAAATCAATCCGCAAATGATGCGCTTACGCGGCGGTGTCGATATATTAACGGCCACGCCTGGGCGGTTATTGGATTTAGTGAGCCAAAATGCCCTAAAACTGGATAAAGTTGAAATTCTGGTGTTGGACGAGGCCGATAGGATGTTGGACATGGGCTTTATTAAAGACATCAGTAAAATTCTGGCGTTGTTGCCTAAAAAACGCCAAAACCTGTTGTTTTCGGCCACTTTTTCGGCGGACATACGCAAACTGACCAACGGGTTGCTGGTGAATCCGGTAAAAATTGAGGTCGCCGTGGAAAATGCCGCCGCCGATACCATAGACCAGATTGTCTATCAGGTGAATAAAACCGACAAAACGGCGTTGTTGGCACATCTGGTGACCAGCAAAAACTGGCGGCAAGTGCTGGTTTTTACCAGCACCAAGCATGGCGCGAACAAACTGGCCGAAAAGCTCAACACTGCCGACATCAAAGCGGCGGCTATTCACGGCAATAAAAGCCAAGGGGCCCGCACCAGCGCCCTAGCGGGTTTTAAAGCCGGCGACATTCGGGTCTTAGTGGCGACCGATGTGGCGGCCCGCGGTATCGACATCGCTAAGTTACCGCATGTGGTGAATTTTGAACTGCCCCGCTCTTGCGCGGATTATGTGCACAGGATTGGCCGGACAGGCCGTGCAGGACAAAACGGCCAAGCGGTTTCGCTGGTATCGCAGGACGAATATCAGGCTTTGAAGCTAGTTGAAAAATTGATAGGCACACAAATACCGCGTGCACAGATAGACGGCTTTAAAACCACCGCGTAAATTATCCTGTAAGCGTCTTGCCCGGCAACGCCAAATAAAAGCGGGGGCGACTTAAGCGAATAAGTATGCCCCCGTCTTGCATCACAATAGCTGGACCCGCCTATAAGCCACGGCAATGGTCTGTAAGTTTAGGCGTTTAACTTTTCTTCCAGTTCCTGTTGGCTCAAATGCCTGACGGCTTCGCCTTTGACCATAAAAATCAGGTGTTCGCAAAGGTAACAGGCGTGGTCGCCAATGCGTTCCAATGCCCGGACTGCCCATAGGCTGTGTAAAGTTCGGGTAATGTTGCGCGGGTCTTCCATCATGTGGGTGACCCATTGCCTGACAATGCCGGCATATTCAAGGTCGACCTTTTCGTCCATGGCTGTAATCACGGTGATGCCGTCTATGGACATTCTGGCAAAAGCGTCCAACGCCCCGTTAAGCATCTTTTTGACCAATTCGGCCATGTGCAGGATTTCGTGGTATTGGTCATGCTTGCCTTCTGTATCAGATAACTTGATAGCCACTTTGGCGATCCGTTCCGCATGGTCGCCGGCGATTTCCAACTCGCTGATAATTTTGATGACCGTCAGCAGCAACCGCAAATCAAATGCGGTGGGTTGCCTCAAGGCGATGATCTGCGTGCATTCCAAATCAATTTCTACCTCCATATCATTGATCAGGTTATCCCGTCTCATGACCAGTTCGGCGGTTTCCATATCGTTCGTGGTGAACGCTTGGATAGCTAAGGCCAATTGCTGCTCAACCAATCCTCCCATTACCAGTACCTTATGGCGTATTTCTTCGAGTTCCGTATTAAACTGCCGGGATATATGTTGGCGTATTTTGCTGTCGTCCATAGGGGGTGTTTTGTGGTTGATTTCAAGCCGCCGCGATTTTAAGGCGCGACGGGATTACGGCACCGACTGTTGGCGGGTGCTGCTTGTGCGGAAAACGCGGGTAAAACGGCGGGCCGATTTTGACATTTGAACGATAAGTGATGAAAGATTTCGTATCTACCTCCGTTAATGTTGCTGCACTTGCCCACTGGTCGCTTTATCTCCGTCAGTTGCCAGCCGCGAAAATCGGCGATAGCCGCAAGCGGAACGCCAGCCAAGTAAGCGTTGGTGGGCAATTCGTGTCAGGATAAACGGCAACAGCCGCCCTTTATATTGGGCTAAAGCCGGACGGAAATCAAGCGGCATCCGTTGGGCGGGTGCGAATTTATGGTGGGGTTGTAACGGCTTAAAGGCGGAAAACGCTTCGCTTTACCCAGCACTGGCCCGTAACGGTAAAGAAGATGTTTTTCAAAAAATGGCCGGACTCACTTCTTGTAAGTATCTGTGGCAGAAACTTATTTTATCCCATTGGTTAAGCTATCCGTGCGTTAGCGTACAGACTACAGCGCGTGATAAAAGCTATAGTTTTCTGCAAGCCGATAGCAACAAGATCGGCGGATGTTTTATGGAGAGGCCGTTACCCTTGCCCATTTTGCCAGGCTAACAATGCCGGATAAGCCCAACGATAAGTCTTGGCTTATCCGGTACTGCGCTTGGCTTGGACAAAAAAATGTCAGGCCAAGCTCATGGTACTTAACCGCACTCAGCGATATCTATCGCTTTAACAGGAGTATGAAAATGGACAAAACCTCGAAGATAACCCGCTTTTGTATAGGCCTTTTATTGATCACTTGGCTACCCGGCTGTGTGGTCGCCGACCGCTGTTGGAACTGTCATCGGCGGCGGTTCAGCTACGAAAATACTCTCCCATCGGATAGCCAAAAAATAGCCCAGAACAATCAGCAGAAAGCCCCTGTTAAAGGCCAATGATTGCCGCAATGCTGGCCGCCCCAATATTGATAACCGCCCGATAGGGTATAAGCCCCTGATTTTCACCTGTACGATGGGGAAGTTGCCCCTGCTAAGGGATTCTTCGGCTTTGCTCAAGAACCGGGGGTGGGTCGGACACGCTGAGAGGTAATGAACGCCTGCTTGATGTTATGCACATCCCTTCACCACCATCCCCAAACCCCGCAGGCAAATGCCGCCCACCTAACCTTTAAGCAAACATTATGGCAACTCAAGTCACCCAAGCGGAAGACAATCCTGCACTCAGCACTGTTATCGAACGGAACATCCGCACTATCATCCGCCTGCGGGTGAAAGCGGCCAGCGAACGGAATCTGCAAGACCGGATGGCGGATGCCATCACCGCATTTTCTGGGCGCATGATTTTTGTCTATGTGCATATCGTGTGGTTTGGGTTGTGGATTTTCCTTAATGAGGGTCATTTGACAATACCGTCTTTTGACCCTTTCCCTTACGGGCTTTTGACCATGGTCGTATCATTGGAAGCCATTTTCCTGTCGACTTTTGTCCTTATCAGCCAAAACCGCTTATCTGAAGAATCGGAACGCCGCGCTGATTTAGGCTTGCAGATCAGCTTGCTGACCGAACATGAATTGACCCGCGTCCTACAGATGTTGGATGCCATCCAAGGTAAATTGGGTATTGAAGACGATGAGAATAGCGAATTGGCCGACCTTGAAATGGAAACCAAACCGGAAGATGTGTTGGCAGAAATAGAACGCCTAAACCAACAAGCGAAGAGAAAAAAAACCAAGTCATGAAAACGAAGCCAACCTTGGCTAACCATAACTTTCTGGGTAGCCAGGGTTGGAAAATTAACAGGCCTAAATACGGGGGGAAAGGAGTTATCCGTAGTACATGCCTTAAGCCATGATCGATAATTTGGCTGTTTCTTCGTGATGCACATTGGCCTCTTCGGCTTTGTTCTGCATCAATATGCCCCGGGCTTTTTCAACTTCTTGCACCGAGCCGTGGACAATAAGGATGAATTTGTCGGCTTTCAGCGCGGTTTCATAGCGCAAGACACTGTCTTCAGGAATGCCGATACTCGCTAACGCCCCACCTAAGGCTGTCAGGCCACCCGTGATGACCGACATTTCAAGGGCGCCTAATATCCAGCTGACCAGCGGGCCGCCGACCATGACAGGGCCTATGCCCGGAATGAGGAAGAAGGCGGAACCGAACAGGATGCCCCATACCCAGCCCCAGAATAAACCGAACTTACCCCATGTCGCCATGCGGTCGCCAGTGTTGTAATAACCGACGACATTTTCTTCACTATGATAATCTTTGCCGATAACAGACAATTTTTTCATGTCGTAACCACATTTTTCCAGATCTTTGACGGCATGTTCAGCATCTTCATGATTGCTAAACAGCCCGACGGCTGAATTGTATTTTTCTAACATAGTATTGCTCCAATGATGTTGGTGAACGATACGGCATTAAGAATGGGTACAAGCTGCGGCTGATCTGGTTAAGTCCGCTATCTTTTGCCCCATAAGTGCCTGTAAACCGTTGCGTGAAGGGGGGATGGGTTTTCTTGCCCCCCCCTCATTTTCTCTGTCGCCGAATTATTTAGGCTCTGCCATTGCTTCGTGGGCGAGGGCTTTTTTCTCATATTCAGCCACTAAAGCTTCCTCGTTAACCGCTAAGGCAATTTGGCGGTTCGCCAAAAGGCGTTTGCTGGCATTGTTAAGCACGGAAGCGGCAGCCCTTTCGTGGGTCGCCAAACTTTGATGATATTGGGCATGGCCTTTTTGGATGGCGGCCTCTGCTTTATGGTCAACGGCGGTTTTTTCAGGTGTGGCGATAGCGGCCTGTTGCCCAGAAGCGACCGGTTCTTCGGCCCATAAAGGCGCAGAAGCCAAACCCATAAAAACCATACAAGCCAAACCAATATAAGTATTTTTGTTTATCATGTCGTTCTCGTCAGATTAAGGTTAATAAAACCGGGGGCGGTTGCGTACTATGCGTTTCACACCGCCTGGATCGGATTTGTAGTGCGTCACATTTTTTGCAGATTAGCCCTTAGACGGCCTTATCTGCGCGGTTATTATCATTTGTCTGCCCGGTAGCGTCTGTTCGTTGCCATACAGAAAACCACATTATTTTTATGTAACCCGTAGAACTGGCAATGGCCATCAACGCCGCTGGCCGGGCGGATAAGCTATGTGGTTGCCACGGTTAAATTTTTGGTAACGTGGGGCATATTCGCGCTGATACCAGTCATGTTTGACGAAATAGACCCGTTCATTACAGGCGTTGTATTGGCTACAATAGCGCCGCCATTGCCGGGCGTGGCCTGGCCGGACACGCAGATAAATGGGCGGGCGGTTGCTGGGCACAAATTGGGCAGCTACCGGTTGGCGATAATAGACCTGCGGCGGCGGATAACCGCCGACATTAAGCCGCCCATAGAAGCCGGACTCGCCGACCCTGATAGAGGCGGCTTCGGTAGTGCAGGTCAGCAAGGTGGTGACGGCGAGTAGTGCCGCGCCCAGAAAAAGTTTCATTACATATCCTTGTTTATTGTCAGTAAGTGACCGACATGATCCGCCCCTAGCGGTAAAAATTCTGTACGCTGGGGTACATAGGCGGACAATAAGCGTTGTAGGGGCAAAAAAAATGCCCTCCTAGTGTTTGAAGGGCATTATGAAACGTTGATATCCGGTTTGCCGGACAGTAACATACCCGGCCCGATGATTAGGAACGGGCATAAAATCACCAGAGGCGGTTTTATCTTTGGAGCGCGGGCATCTTGCCCGCCCTTGCGGGCAAGATGCCCGCGCTCCAAGACCTTTAGCGTATTTCCCACCCATTCCCTAGCTGGAGACAGGGCATGTTTCTAGTTTAGGGGCTGCAATGCAAGGCTGCCGTTGGCCACAGGCTTAAGCATTCGGCAAATATTCGGGCAGGTGTGTGCGGATGTCGGCAAGGCTGTGCGAGGCGATATTTTTTGCCAGTTCAAATGTGACGGCTTTCTGCACGGATTCTGGCAAACAGTGACGTAATAAGCCCAGCAACGACGGTTCGGCAATGATCAGCAATTGCCCGAATTGATTATCGTTATGGGCAGATTCCAACAGCGCGGCAATCGTGTGGGCGAACAGGTCGGCTTCGTGATGTTTCGGGTCAGTGGCTTGTTCAAAAGCGTGGGCGCTGCCGTCGGTGCTTTTTATTCTGCCGGGCAGGTCAGAGGTGATGTCCCGGTCATGCAAACGGCCTTCGGCATGGCCTAAGCCTTCGAGTTCAATCAAAGCTGATGAAGGCGTTTCGGCGGTAAAAATCCGCGCCTGGGTGTTGTCGGCAACGATGATCCATGTTAATTTCATAGCATTTTCCAGTTTGGTTGGTTAGGTAACAGGCCTATCCCCAACCCGGCGATTGGCGGTTTTTAACCAGCCAACAATAAAGGCAAGATAGGCGGTATTTTGACAAACTTAGCCGTGACGGCTTATTTTTAGCTGCCTCCGCAGACGTTCAAGCTCCTCCATTAAGTCCAAGGCCAAAGCGATACCTGCCAGATTTACGCCTAAATCGCGCTCTAAATTGAACGCGGCACGGACGCGCGCCAAACTGGCACCCGAAAACCGCCACGACGGCATTTCTGCGCCATCTGGTTCGATAATGCTCTCCTCCACTAAACGGACTAGCCAATCGGCTTGCACCCCGCAGCTTGTGCACAATTGCTCCAGCGTCAGGGTGTCGTCTTCAATGACCGTACCCGTATGGATAATAAACAGATTATTGGTATTCATCGGTATTTACACTCCCATGGTCTGGCGGGGGTTAAAATCAAACGCTTGTTGCAAATGCTGGTAAGCGGCTTTTTCCGCATCGGTTAGGGCGGGCGGCAAGACAACTTGCAGGACGACAAAGAAATCCCCAGGCGGTTTGCCGGGTATGCCGCGTCCCGGCAACCGTAATTTGCCGCCTTGCTTGGAATTGGGCGGCACTTTTAAATCCACCAGCCCGTCCGGCGTCGGCACTTTGATTTTCGCACCCAACGCCGCTTCCCAGGGGCTGATAGGAAGGTCCAGATAAATGTGTGCTTCAACGAGGCGGTACAGCGGATGCGGATTAAATTCCACCGCCAAGATCAAATCGCCCGCCGGGCCGTTACCGAACCCCGCATGGCCTTGGCCGGCCAGTTTGATATGCTGCCCCGGCTTAATGCCTTTAGGGATTTTGACATTCAGGCTGCGGTGTTTAAGCTGCACTTGGCCCTGGGCATTGCTGGTCGGGGTGCTTAAGGAAATGGCCCGTGTGGCGCCTTGGAAACTGTCCTCCAGATCAATATAGATTTTCGCGTGGCTGTCTTGCCCTTGTTCAGGACGGTTTGACCTTGCATCGTCAGAACGGAAACCGCCTTGGCCAAAAATCTGGGAAAAAAAGTCGCTAAAATGCGCTGAGTCGCCAGATCCTGCCGCACCGCCAAATTCAAAACCTTCATCCCAATGGGGCGGCGGCTTAAAATCTTGGCCTGCTTGCCAGTTTGCACCGAGCTGATCGTAAGCCGCGCGTTTTTCAACGTCTTTAAGCACCTCATAGGCTTCGCCCAAGGCTTTGAATTGTGCCTCGGCATCCGCCTCCTTGCTGACATCGGGATGGTATTTGCGGGCCAGTTTACGGTAGGCCCGCTTGATGTCGTCTTGCGTGGCATCACGCGCTAGGCCCATGATTTGATAATAATCTTTATACGTCATAATAAACGTCCTAAATGCTGACAATGAAGTTCCCGCCCGTTACCCGGCGGATAAGGCGGTAAAATAGCGGTTGTTAGGTTTTAGGGCTTTTGGCTAAATAAGTAGGCGTTCATTGCCCCGCCGCGCTCCAAAGCACAAGCCGCCGAGGTTATTTCCTGCCCCTTCCTTAAGGCGTTATGTTGCCCGGACGCATGGTTTCGGTCACATCTTTGCCGATGCCCCGATAGCCGATAAAGCGTCCCGACGGATCGAACACCGGTTCCCCGCTCACCATCAAATATTGCCGCTGACCGTTAGGTTTGTTCCTGCTGTAGACAAAATCCAGGAACGGTTTCCGGGCCGCCAAATTGGTTTCCAAAACCAGGCGTTCGGCTTCGTCCCAGATGATGCCTTGCTCTTCGACATTATCCAATACGTCATTATTAATCCGAATGCCCAGCATTTCATGCACCGGCCCGTAAACCATAGTGAATTGCCCGTTTGCGTCCTGCTCCCAATACCAATCTGATGACAGCTCGGTTAAGCGGCGGAAACGCTCTTCACTGGCCGACAGCTCAATGGTGCGTTCCGCGACTATTTGTTCCAAAGATTGGTTATAATATTCAAGATTTTTATACAACAGCCGCACTTCCAGCATATTACGGATGCGGTTTTGCACTTCAATGAGATCAAACGGTTTGCTGACAAAATCTTTCGCGCCCACCGTGAGCGCCCGCAATTTATGGTTAGGTTGGGCCGTGATCACTAAAATCGGCAAATAACCATCCGTTTCGATGCGTTTAAGCCCTTCCATCACCTGAAAGCCATCCATGCCCGGCATTTGCAAATCCAACAGGATCAGGTCGTAACGGTTTTTCTGATAGAGCCCGCAGACTTTGGTGGGGTCGGTAGTCGAGGCGATACAGGTATAACCCGCACCTTCCAACATCTGTTCAAGCAACAGCACATTGGATAACTGGTCATCAACTATCAAGATACTGGAATTAAGGATTTCTGCTGTGCTAATCATGGTCATTGTCCGGTTTATGGATAGCGCTCAAGCCTGTTTCAGAGCATGTCAGTACGTCATCCAAGGCATTTATAAACTCATTAATCTTGATCGGTTTGGTCAGATAACGGAAGAATCCGGCTTGTAAGCCTCTCTGAATGTCACCCGGCATCGCATTGGCGCTCAGGGCGATCACGGGAATATCCGCCGTGGCCGGATCTTCACGCAAAATATTTAACGTGTCTATGCCGCTGATGCCCGGCAGATTAATGTCCATCAGAATAATATCGGGATGATGGATACGCGCAAGCGTAACGCCTATCCGGCCTGTCTTGGCGCTGAGCATTTTGATATTTTTATGGTTGGTGATAATTTGCTCGACCAACAACAAGTTGGTCGGATTGTCTTCCACATAAAGCAGCGTGAACAGCAATTTGTTCTCCTGAACATGCAGCGTCACTTCGGCGGGCAAAGGCACTATGACCGCAGGTCCGGAAAACGTTGGCCGGATCAGTTCGACCCAAAAGACACTGCCCACGCCAACCGTACTTTCCACGCCGATATGGCCGCCCATCAGTTCGATAAGCCGTTTACTGACTACCAAACCGATACCGGTGCCTTCTTCAAGACCGTTCTCTTGTCCTAGGCGGTTGAAAGGCTGGAACAGTTGTTCGAGTTTGTCGGCGGACAGGCCTTCACCGGTGTCATGGACACTGATGCGTATACGTTCCGTTGTGTTTTGGCTATAGGTAACGGCAATCGTGCCGCCGGCACGGTTATATTTGATGGCGTTAGACAACAGGTTAAGAAACACTTGCTTTACCCGTGTCCGGTCGGCATTCACAATACAAGTGTCATCAAACGGCGGGTAACTCATGCTGATGCCGCTGGTTTGCGCTTGCGGTTCAATCATAGCCTGACAATCGTCCAGCACATCACTCAAGGAAATGGATTCCAAGGATAAGGAAATCTTGCCGGATTCGATCATCGCCAAGTCAAGGATTTCATTGATGAGCTCCAACAAATACCAGCCGGCGTGGAGAATCTGGTCGATACTGGTCTTTTGGCGCGGTGTAAGCGGCGGCGTACCCGCCTCAAGTAACTGGGCAAAACCGAGGATCGCATTCAGTGGCGAACGCAATTCATGGCTCATGCTGGAGAGAAAATCGGATTTTGCCCGGTTGGCATTTTCTGCCGCCGCCTTGGCTTTGTTCAGTTCCGCTTCGATACGCTTGCGTTCGGTAATATCGCGGATGGCGCTGGACACCAAGCGGCCTTTTTTGGTTTCCAGCGGGCTGAGGCTAACTTCAATCGGAAATTCGCTGCCATCCTTACGTTTGCCGAACAAATTCAAGCCGCCATCCATTTCGCGCGGTTGCGGCTCGGTCAGATAACCATCGCGCAAGTTGCTGTGCAGGTGGCGGAAACGGGACGGCATGAGCATTTCTACCGGTTCGCCGAGCAGTTCGGCGCGGCTGTAGCCAAACAGTGAAATCGTCAGGGCATTCACCAGCACAATCAGGCCTTGCTCATCGACAATGACAATGGCATCGGGGGCGGCTTCCAATAAGGCGCGGAATTGCTCCTCACTGTCGCGCAAAGCCTGCTCGGCGGTTTTTTCGGTCGTGACATCCAGAGCCACTAAGGTGGCGTGCTGAGGCTGCTGAAAATTGCCTTCCCCGGCAAAGCGGATATGCTTGCGTACGCGTAACCAGCGCACTTGGCCATTAGGCCATACCACCCGATGATCCATAAGGAAAGTCCTTGTCCCTCTAGGGGACAGCGCATGGGCGATGCACTGCATCACATCGGCGCGGTCATCAGGGTGGAAGCTGGCATGTATTGCTGCACGCGGCAAGGTCAATTTTACGTTGCCGAAGCCAAACATCTGTGCCGCTTCGGCGGAAAGGTGCGCCATCCCTGTGGTGTAATCAATATCGGCAAGCCCTAAACCGGCGACTTGCACACCTAGGGCCAGCCGCTCCTCGCTGGCTTTCAGGGCTTGCAAGGTGTGCATCCGTTCGCGTAACAGCACGAAACGTTCTACGGAATTCTCCACGGCCCGGGTCAGGCTTTCGGGAGTGATCCTGTGCTTGCCGATATAATCTTGTGCGCCGGCACGGAGCAGTGCCGGGCCTTTATCCTTAACCGCCCCTATAACCACTACGACCGGACACGGCGGCAACTCCGTACCCTCGCACAACACAGCCAATATTTCCTCGCTGTTCATATCCGGCAGGTAATAGCTTAGGATAATGCATTCGTAAGGCCCATCGGGTTTATCATGGGCTTTTTGCAAAGCTTCGGCACCAAGTTTGGCTTCGGTAAACCGATAGCGGCGTTCTGAGCCTGAGGCCAATTTTTGCCGAAGCTCGGCACGGTCATCATCATTTTCTTCAACCAACAAAATATGCCAGAGTGTATTCTTCATATTGCCAACAGAGGTTCAGGTGCACGGTATGGGTTAATGTTAGCCAGCAGCCACAGCATAGGGTTAACCATCAGGCAAGTCATTCCACTTTAATCCGCCGAAGCGGCGGCTTCGATAATTTCAACGCCAAATCTAAGGTGTTCATAAATTCATTGACCCGGATCGGTTTGGTCAGGTAACGGAAAAATCCGGCTTCCAAACCTTTGGCAATATCACGCGGCATAGCGTTGGCGCTGAGCGCGATCACCGGAATATACGATGTTAGCGGATCTTGCGACAAGATTTCCAACGCCATAATGCCGCTAATGCCGGGCAGGTTAATGTCCATCAGGATAACATCCGGTTGCGCGTGCCGGGCAATATCAACCCCCCGGTTGCCGTCGCGTGCCGACAGTAAGCGGATGTCCGGCCTGCTGGCCAGCAAGGTCGCAATCAACAACAGGTTGGCGGGGTTGTCTTCGACACACAGCACGGTATACAGCCGCGCGTCATCGGCCAATAGGGGTTGGGCCATGGCCATAGGTTCGTTATCGCCGTCGACACTGTGCGGTTCGGGCGTGACATTGAGTTCCACCCAAAACATACTGCCCACGCCCACCGTGCTGACCACGCCAATATCGCCGCCCATCAGTTCAACCAAACGCTTACTGACCACCAAGCCAATCCCCGTACCTTCTTCAATACCGTTCTCCTGGCCTAAGCGGTTAAAGGGCTGGAACAGTTGCAAGATTTTCTCTTCTGGCAAACCTTGCCCGGTATCGCGAAAACTGATGCGGACACGCTGGGCCGCGTTGACCTCATAGCTCACCGCCACTTCGCCCGCCACGCGGTTATACTTGATGGCATTGGACAATAAGTTAATAAATATCTGCTTGACCCGTGTCCGGTCGGCTTTGACAAAACAGGGGCTGTCAAAATGCGGGAACGTCACACGGATACCGCTTTTTTGCGCTTGCGGCTCGATCATCAATTGGCAATCACCCAGCACCTCCGCCAACGATACCGGTTCGGGCGACATCAATACTTTGCCCGATTCGATCAAGGCCAGATCCAGGATTTCGTTAATCAACTCCAGCAAATACCAACCGGCCTGTAAAATTTGGTCAATGCTGGCTTTTTGGCTGTCCGTCAGTGACGGTTTGCCCGCTTCGATCAATTGCCCAAAACCCAAAATGGCATTCAGCGGCGAGCGCAATTCATGGCTCATGCTGGAGAGAAAATCGGATTTGGCAAGATTGGCCTTTTCCGCGACAGATTTGGCCAACTCTAAGGCGATATTGGTTTCCTGTAAGGCGTGGTCGAGGAGTTTGCGCTCAGTCACATCCCGCGCCGCCGCGAACACACCTTGCAGGTTACGGTCCCGGTCATAAAACGTCGTGGCATTGTAGGACACCACAGTTTCTTTGCCATTGCGGGTACGCGCGGTCAGTTCGTAATTGGTGACGTTCTTTTCGTTCAGCACCAAATTAATGGCCGCTTCGGCGCGTTCGGGGTTGGTGAAAAAGTTTTTGAACGGTGCGCCAATCAGCTCGTCACGGGTACAGTCGGTGAGCGCTTCCATCTGCTTGTTGACATCGGTGATGATGCCAGCCGGATCGGTAGTCATAATCGCATCGATATTGGCTTCGATCAGCGAACGGGTATAAAACTGTTGGTCACGCAAGCGCTGGTCGAGTTTTTTCTGTTCCTCTTCAACCTGTTTGCGGGCGGTGTTGTCAGTGCCTATCAGCAGATAACCGATAATGGCCTCTTGGGCATCGCGCAAGGCCGTGACCGAGACCACCGCCGGAAAGCGGCTGCCGTCTTTGCGGATGTAGGTCAGTTCGTAAATGTCTTCGATGCCGCGCGAGGCCTTGAACACCAGGGCCTCAAAACCGGGCGTGATCGTGGTTTCCAACTCGGTGCTCAAGGCTTTGGCGCGGGCGATGACCTCTTGCGGGTCGGAAATGTCGGCGGGGGTGATTTTGTTCATCACGTCGGCGGCGGCATAGCCCAACATACGTTCCGCCCCGACATTAAAAATCTGGATGACACCCTTGGCATCGGTGGCGATACTGGAGAAGTTTGCGCTGTTAAAAATGGCGGTCTGTAAAGCCCCCGCTTTGACCAGCTCTTCTTCCGCCTGCTTGCGGGTGGTCAAATCACGCAGAATGCCGGTAAAATAACGCTGCCCATCCAACTGCATTTCGCTCAAGGAAATTTCCAACGGAAACGATCCCCCCGCCTTGTGTTGGCCTACGCTTTCGTATTGTGGCTCCATGCGGCTATTTGCCCTATCACCGTTGGCATTTAAGCAGATACGGCTTTGTTCTTTTGCCCATTCGGGCAGTAATACCCTAAAGTTTTGGCCGATCAGTTCGGCGGCAGTATAGCCAAAAATGCGCTCGGCCGCAGGGTTGACGGTTTCAATGCCGCCGTCCTCGGCATGGAACGTGATGATACCGTCCAACACGGTGTTGAGGATGGTCTGCACCAAGGCGTTACTGTCGTGTAAGGCTTGTTGCACGGCATAGTCGGCGGTGACATCACGGAACACCAACACCGCGCCGATCACTTGGCGGTCGTGGTCACGGATTGGGGCGCAACTGTCGGCAATATCGTATTCGTTACCGTCTTGGGCAATCAGCACCGTATGGTTGGCCAGACCTTGCACCGTGCCATGCTCCAAGGCCGCCATGACCGGAATGGTCGCGGCCAAACGGGTGGTTTTGTTGACGATTTGAAACACCTCGTCGATAGGCCTGCCGATAGCGGTGGCTTGTGTCCAAGCGGTGAGCTTTTCCGCCACCGGATTGAGCAGGGTGATCCGTGCCATGGTATCGGTGGCGATCACGGCATCGCCAATGGAATTGAGGGTAACGGCAAGTTTTTGCTCGTTGCTTTGTAAAACGGCGTTGAGTTGCGCCAGCTCTTTATTCGCGTTTTCCTGCACCTTTAAAAAATGCTGGGTTTGCAGATGCGTGACGTGCTTAAGCCGCTGTTGGGTTTGCCGATAAATCAGGTAAGCAAACGCCGTCGCCGACACCGCCATTATCAAGCTGCTGAAGATAATAATGCTGAATAAACGGCGCATAGCAGCCTGAAACTGGGCTTCGCGCTGCATTAAGGCGGTTTCTTCGCTGTTGATGAAGCCGCCCATTTCGCTACGGATAGCATCCATCCAGCGTTTACCCTCGCCACTGGCTACCGCCGTAACCGCCGCCGCCATACCGGTATGGCGGCGCAACTCAATAACATGCGCCAACTCGGCTATTTGGGCCTCTATCAACGGCGCTATTGTCGTCAGATGTTGTTGGGTTGCCATAGCATTGTCGCCCAAGATCAGTTGCCGCAATTCTTGCAAATGTCCCCCGACTTGGCCGCGTACCGCCGTATAAGGTGCCAGAAAGGTTTCATCGCCCGTCAGCACATAGCCGCGCTGCCCGGTTTCGGCATCTTTCAATTCCGATAACAAACCGTTCGCGTGGCTGATCACAGTATAGGTATGCGCCCTTGCCGCCGCCGCCGCCTCAGTTTGCTTAAATACCCAGAAAGCCAGCGTCGTCACCAGCACGGCGGACAGCACCGCGCCCGCCAGAAAAACCAAAGCCTTAGCGGACGTTTTCAAGGGCAAGTGTCCCTATGTCGTGCCGCTATCAGGCGGGCTAAGAATAGCTGGGCGGTGCTTGGGTTCATGACGTTACCTTTTTCGTTCTTGTTTAGTGGTTTAGGGCCGGTAAAATAAGTGGGCAAAATTAATTCGGAAATTGTTTGGCTGTGCCCGTATCACTCAGCAAACGATAAAATTCTTTCTTGACCACGTCATAACACTCGCAGGTACGCGATTCCAGCCCCGACCGGTCAAGCACGGTGATATGCCCCCGGCGGTAACTGATTAATGCGGCCCGTTGCAGATTGCCGGCGGCTTCAGTAATACCCTCACGGCGTACCCCCAGCATACTGGCGATCAATTCTTGGGTCATGGTCAATTCGTTAGACGGCAATTTATCCAGCGTCAACAACAGCCAGCGGCATAATTGCTGCTCTACCGAATGGTGGCGGTTACATACTGCCGTTTGGGACATTTGCGTCATCAGGGCTTGGGTATAACGCAGTAACAACCGCATCAGTGGCCCGGTGCGGTTGAATTCTTCCATCAGATGACGCGCCTTAAGCCGATAGCCAAAGCCGCCCGTATAGACGGTCGCCAAACTGGGGGTGGTGTTGCCGCCCATAAACAGGGATATGCCGACTATGCCTTCATTGCCGACCCCGGCGATCTCCGCCGATGCGCCGTTTTCCATCACATAATGCAGGGAAACAATGGCTGTGGTGGGGAAATAGACATGCTGCAATTGTTCGGCATACTCGTAAATAACATCCCCTAGGCGCATAGGAACCAGTTCCAGCTGCGGGGCAAGGCGCATAAGTACGTCTTCCGGCAACACGGCAAGAAGATGGTTCTGTTTGGGGTTATGTTGTGCGGACAACTTATCTGCCATGCTCTTGTCCTTGAAGCTTAACGCGGGTGAAAATCAAAATTGCGGCGTATGTAACAACGGAGATAACCTTTTGATAAGAAAATAGTGGGTGGCCTAAACAAAAATATTTACAACCCGTATCCTGCCTCGACCTTGCGGGGTCGACTATAAAGCTACGTCAGTTTGGTAAAAGTAAAGCCCATTAAGTTCCATTTGTCGTTTTAATGTACTCGCCTCGCGGCGGCATGAACAGATAAACGTCAAATACTAACAGTAAAGCCCGCTTGCATCTGTGCGCTAGCGCACAGATGCAAAAGCAAAAATGGCCGGGCTGGCAATCCAACGGCTTTACATACCAAAAGCGCGTACCCGTCAGGCACACGCTTTTGACCGCTTAAACTGAGGAGCGGGCAGAAAATAACCTCGGCATACGCTTATCGTGAGAACGTTTGCCTGAATTATGCCCTACCCATTCCTTAGTCTGTTTAGGCAACTAACAACAATTCCAATGTCCCAATATGCGCGTGTTGGGCGGGCAGTAACTTGGTTTCAATCAACGCCCGAATATCTGCCAGCAGTTCGGTGTCTTCCAAGGCAGACTTATAATCATCCGCACCGCTTTTTTCCCCTTCCAGCAAGGCTTTTAAGACCGATTCTTTACCTAACCAATTGGCGCCGCCCAAGACTATTTTTGCCCATGCTCCCCAAGCGCCTGAGCTTTCGGTAGGCTCGCCTGCCAAACGCTGGTTAAGGGCCTGTAAACTGGCCAAGGCTTCTTTGTGTTCTTCGAGCAGCGGCATCAACACTTCCGACTCGCCTAAGCCGACATCGGCTTTCAACGTATCCAATGCTTGTTGGTAAGTTTCTGTGGCCGATAATTCATTTTTCAGCAATTTTTCAATATCTTTAATGTGTTGCATAACATAACCCCGTGGTGGATAAAACTTGGTAAGATGGAGGAACAGCATCATCTGGCTTAAGCGCTGACTGCGGCTTCAGTCGTGACGGAAATGTCTTCGGCGTGGGCGTGCTCGAAGATTTTTTTGGCGACATCACGCTCTTCGCTAGTGGTCGCCCGCACTGAAATCAAGGCATTACCACTGCTGATTTTGCCCTCGTAGCGTTTGGCTTCATATTCGGGGATGCCCAGGCCGATTAATGCGCCGGTCAAACCACCCGTGGCCGCACCCACTGCCGCCCCGCTCAAAGCACCCATGATCGGGCCGGCGGCGATAAATGGGCCTAAGCCCGGAATCGCCAAACTGCCGATGCCGGCTAACCAGCCAAATATCGCCCCCGCACCTAAGCCCAGCGCACCGCCAATGGCGCCGCCTTCGGGGGATTTAGTGTGTTTTTCATGGGCAAAATCTTGGGTGGTGGATTTGTCCGGGAACAGCACGGAGATGTCGTTATTGGAAAAATCAGCCCCTTTTAAGTGGTTGACGATAAGTTCTGCTTGCTCCATTGATTGGGCGATACAAAATACGGCTTTAGTCATGACGTTCTCCTGGCCTTTATGGCGCTTTATTGTCTAATTGGTTATCTACCTGCATTACGCCCCGTGTTTGTGTGGCGATTTTTTGCAGTTTGGCACTTTCCGCCGCATTGGCTACCGGCCCGCGCAACGTCACCACGCCATTGCGGGTGATGATTTTTGCATTTTTGGCATCCAATGACAGCCATTTGTTTTTAACCACGGCCTTACGGATATGTGCCGTAATGCGGATATCCGTTTTCGTCTCTTTTTGTTCTTCCGGGGTTAAGGTGGTGCCGGACTTGTCGCGGGCATTGGTTTCGGTATTATCTAATGCGGGCCCGGCCGCCAAATAAACGGCGGTCTCATGGTCTGCCTGTGCTATCCCTGTTGCCAGCAGGAAACTGCCGGTTAACGTGAACATCAGCAATAAGCGTCTGGACATAGTGTTCTCCTTAAATGATGGTTGGGTCATGTTGAAGGTTTTCCATGACCGTGTTATCCCCGAATAGGCGCTATTTTGTGCCGACAACCGGGGTGGTAGCTGGGTGGGCGCTTAATAACCGACTTAACACAAAACCCATCCCTACCGCCACGCTGAGTGTGGCGACTGGGTTGTCGTTAATATAGTCCCGGCAATCTGCCATAAACTGCCGCTCCGCGATTTTTAACTGCCGGGCTTTTTTGTTGACTAACGCCGCCGCTTGGCAATGTTCAGGCGGTAATTCATTTGTTGTTTGCATCATCATGCCTTGTAAAAATAAAGGCCGCCAATCGCATCAAAAATGCCTATTGCGTGGCTAACACCTTATTTATTTATTGGTTAGGGGGTGTTTATTACTGTTGGCTTGTAGCAAGCGAGGCCTAAAAAAACGCCTTTAGACAAGTTGACGGGTAGATTAAAGGAAAACAAGCAGGAAGTCGGTGCGTTATCGCACTTAGGGGAATACAGATTGAAAACTTTAAGAACCCCCCGCACCCTCAGCAATGCATAGTAGGATTTCCAAGTGGCCGCGTTGGTCGGATGCCGCCGTCTCCAAAGTACCCTCACCCCGCTGTGTTCGCTACCGAACCGACTTTAGCAATTCTTGCCGTTAAGCTATTTTTGCGTCGCTGATATGGCAGGCTTGCCCATCCTATCAGAGACAGGCAATAGCTACTTTTTAAAAACCTAAGAGAAAGCCGATGAAAACCAAAAACGACTATATAGATAGCATGGCTGCGGAATTAAAAGCCTGGGGAATGCAGATCGATGTGCTGACAGCGCAAGCCGAGCGGTCGGTCGGCACGGCGAAACTGAAATATACCCAAGAGCTGAATTCGCTACGCGGCCATCAGCAAGCGGCCACGCTGAAAATGAGGGATTTGGAGACCGCCAGTGATGACACTTGGGAAAACATCAAAGAAACTGCCGATAAAGTGTGGGATGACCTTAGGACAGGCCTTAGCTCCGCGACCGCCAATTTCAAATAACGTCGTTAAGGGACGGGCATGGCATCAGCCCGTCACTGAAGGCCATTCTGATTGTCGCAACTTGAATGGCCCGCCCCGTGTGGCGATTTCAGGACGGCCTTGTCGGCCATGATGCTTTAACTCCCCCCCCATAATCCCCCACTTTAGGAGCACTACCATGTCACTAGGCACTATTTTACTTATCGTCATTATCCTCATGCTGATCGGGGTAATCCCTACTTGGCCGCACAGCCGCAATTGGGGTTATGCGCCCAGCGGTGGTTTGGGGTTAGTCCTTATCGTTATTCTGGCACTGATTGTTTTAGGCCGGATCTAGCCGCACCAGACCAGCAATCTCCAGCTTGCCAGTATCCGAAGCCGGAGATTCTGGGATTGGGCCCTTAAGCCAGTGAGCAAAAATTTTTTGCAGGATTATCCTCCCTATTTTTCCGCAATATTAAGAAAGCATCGTCATTTTGCACCGACGGCCCCTTCTTAAGCCTGTTTAACAATAGGCACATCGACTGACATGGCCTTTTTATCTCGCGTGGGTTTGGCGGCCAGCCCCCAATCCCCCGTTGAGTATCCACCACATTGACAGCCCCAACAGCACATTTATGATCAAGCACTTACCACAAAAACCGCGTGCCAGAGTCCTCCATCCGGGCGGCGAAGATCCCATACGCTTTGAATTGTTCAGCACCGAGCGGCTGGAACAACACGCGGTCAGTTTGGCGCAGGCGCAGAAAGTCAGCGGCCAAAAACAAGGCCAAAAACTGATTCCGCGTGTGCATGATAATGCCCAAGTGTTGTTTGAAGCCTATCAGGTGGTCGCCAAGGCGGTGCGTGAGCAACACGCCATCACCCCCGCCGCCGAATGGTTACTGGATAACTTCCATATCATTGAGGAGCAGGTCGGCGACATCCAAAACGATTTGCCGGAAAGCTATTATTTGGAATTGCCGAAACTGGCCGATGGGATGCTGGTAGGGTTTCCGCGTGTTTACGGTATCGTCTGGGCCTTGATTGCCCATACCGACAGCCGTTTTTCCGCTGAACTGCTGGCGCATTTTATTAAGGCTTATCAATCGGTCGACCCGTTGACGCTGGGCGAACTGTGGGCGATACCGATCACTTTGCGGATGTTGCTGCTCGATAACCTGCGCCGTTTGGCGGTGCGGGTCATGTCCTCGCAAACTGGCCGGAAGCTCGCCGATGATTTTGTCGACCAAGCCGAACAAATCGCCGCGTTGGCCGATAAGCCGGACGCGCCGTTGCCTACGCCCGTGTTGCCCGCCACGCCGCTGCGCCAATCTTACGCGGTGCAAATTCTGCAACGTTTGCATGACCCGCATTCGGGCGCGATGCCATCCTTGGATTTTCTTAATGAGTGGCTGACGGGTATAGGCCTTAGCCTTGATGATGTCGTGCATTTGGAACATGCCGACCAAATCGCCGACAATGCTTCGGTGCGTAACATCATCACCAGTATGCGGGCGATTTCGGCTTTCGATTGGAGTCTGTTTGTCGAAGAAATCAGTTTGGTTGATGGCTGTTTGCGCACTCATCCCGGCTACACGGCGATGGATTTTCTCACGCGTGACCGTTACCGCCATGCCATTGAAGATTTGGCAAGGCGCTCGCCGCATACCGAATTGGCCATCGCCCAGCAAGTGCTGGCGCAAACCCAGCGCGTCAGCGAACAGACCCAAAGCAACGGACGTTTACAGGAGCCGGGCTTTTATCTGATTGGTGCGGGCAGGTATGAATTTGAGAAAACCGTCGGTTATCAAACCACGTTCCGGCAACGTTGTTTGCGCACCACCATCGCCAACGCCGGGCTGGCCTATATGGGCGGGCTGATGGTATTGACCGGCTTGGTGTTGGCCTTGCCTTTAAGCCTCAGTTACGCGGCGGGCCTTAGCGGCCTGCAATTGGGTTTGCTGGCTCTGTTTGGGGTGTTTCCGGCCTCCGATATGGCGGTGTGCTTGGTCAACCACCTTATCAGTATTGGCCTGCCGCCCCGGCATTTACCGCGCTTGGAATTTAAGGGCGGCGTACCTGAACCGTTAAGTACGTTTGTGGTGGTGCCGACGCTGTTTATCAACGAAGCGGGGGTGCTAAACCAAGTCGGACAAATGGAAGTCCGGTATTTGGCGAATCCCGAAGGGCGGGTATTTTTTGCCTTGTTATCGGACGGTTGCGATGCCGATACCGAAATGTTGCCGAATGACGCAAGCTTGCTGGCCTGCGCCTTGGCGGCGGTAGCCGTGCTCAACGCCAAATACGGCGGGGAACGGTTTTTTGTCTTCCATCGCCGACGGCTGTGGAATGCCAGCGAAGGCAAGTGGATGGGCTGGGAACGCAAGCGCGGCAAGCTGCATGAATTTAACCGCTTGTTGCGGGGCGCGACTGATACCAGTTTTTTGCCGATTGACGGCCACGCCGCCGCCACGCCGTCCGGGGTGTGCTATGTCATTACCTTGGATGCCGACACCAAATTGCCGATGGGGGTGGTCAGCCAATTGGTCGGGGTCGCGGCCCATCCGCTGAACCAACCGGTGTTTGACGCGGCTTGCCAGCAGGTGGTGGACGGCTACAGTATCCTCCAGCCGCGCGTTACCCCCACCTTGCCGCTGCGGCAAGAACATTCGATGTTCCACCAAATTTTTGCCGGGACTTCGGGGACTGACGCTTACGCCAGTTCCGTGTCTGAAGTGTATCAAGATTTGTTTGCCCTGAGCACCTACAGCGGCAAAGGCCTGTACCATGTCGATAGTTTTGAGGCCGCCTTGGCAGGGCGGGTGCCCGATAACACCCAGCTCAGCCATGATTTGTTCGAGAGCGTGTTCGCCCGTTGCGCCTTGGTCAGTGATATTGAGTTTTTTGAAGAATTCCCATCCCATACTGAGGTTGCGGCATCGCGGGAGCATCGCTGGGCACGGGGCGATTGGCAGTTATTGCCGTGGATTTTTGGCCGTGGCGGTAAGGGGATGCCGATCATTGGTCGCTGGAAAATGCTCGATAATTTGCGCCGCTCGCTGTCCGCACCCGGCACTTTTTGCGCCTTGGTCACCATCTGGGCGATACCGAACGCCCCGCTGGCGGTATTGCTGGGCTTTGTCCTGACGGCCTTGGCGTTTCCGGCCATTTTAGCCATCACCAGCGAATGCAGCTTACCCCGGCGCGGCATTACCTTACTGACCCATGTCCGGGTGGCGGTGGAAAATATCCTTTTGGCGATCGTCAACAGTATTGTCGCCTTGACCTTACTGGCCCAACACGCTTGGCGGATGTTGGACGCGATAGGCTGCACCCTGATCCGGCTGTTTATTACCCGCCGCCAATTGCTGAAATGGGTTACGGCCTTACAGGCCAAAAATGCGTCCGGCCATACCCTGAAAAAGCTTATCCGCCCGCTGCTTGGCTCGTCCATCGTCGTCGGTACGGCGGCGACCGTGGTGTTGGTGTTTAATCCTGCCGGCATGGGCATAGCCGCGCCGTTTTTACTGTTATGGTGGCTGGCGCCTATCGCCGCCCGCGCCTTGAGCTTGCCGCCCCATTTGGATAACGCCGAAGCCTTATTAGCCGCCGATAGCGCCCAACTGCGCCTGATAGGCCGACGGATTTGGCGGTTTTTCACGACGTTTGTCACAGCAGAGGAAAACTACCTGCCGCCGGATAATTTTCAGGAAGACCCGGAACCGGTGATCGCGCACCGCAGTTCACCGACCAATTTTGGTTTGTATTTGCTGTCGGTGGTGGCCGCCCGCGATTTCGGCTGGCTAGGCCTGACCGACACCGTCCAGCGTCTGGAAGCGACCTTAGCAACTTTGAGCGCCCTGCCGCGTTTGCACGGGCATTTTTACAATTGGTATGACACCCAAAGCTTACAGGTGTTGGAACCTAGCTACCTGTCGACCGTAGACAGCGGCAATCTGGCGGGGCATTTGTTGGCCTTATCGGAAACCTGCCAAGAGTTTTTGGCCAGCCCTCCATTAGCCCCGGCCAATGCCTTGCTGGGGCTGGCGGACACCCAGCAGTTGTTACTGGCGGCCCTCGCCCAGATGACCGATGATAAACGGACATTGACCGTAACGTTTAAGGAATTGCAGCAAAAAAGCCTGAGCATCGGCGATCTGTTGGCCAGCCGCCCCACCGACACCGAGGCGTGGGGTTCCTTGTGGCGGCAATTGACCTTAAGCACCGAAACCCTGCACGACTTGGCTAGGGCTTATGCCGCTGAACGCGGTGAAATAGCGGACAATGAAGTGTTGGTTTGGGCTAAGTTGTTACGCAACGATACCCGTTCCCATGTCTTGGATATGCGCACGTTGTTGCCATGGCTGCCCGGCTCAGGACGTTTTATCGGCAGTACGGTGACGCAAACGCCGTATTTGACCTTGGATACACCGCTTAACGGCTTAGCGGCTTTGTATGGCCAAGTCTTGGCCGAGCTAAATGGCCTAGAGCCAAAATCGGCGGATGCCCATGCGTTGGCCGTGCTGTTAGGGCAAGCCAGAGACCAAACCGACAGTCTTACCCGCCGTTTGGCCGCCTTGGTCATGCAGGCAGATAAGCTGTTTTATGATATGGATTTTAGCTTTCTGTATGACCCGGAATGCCAGTTATTTTCCATCGGCTACCGCGTCACCGAAGGCATCTTAGACCCCAGTTATTACGATCTGCTGGCTTCCGAAGCCCGGCTGGCCAGTTTTATCGCCATTGCCAAGCGCGATGTGCCGGGTACGCATTGGTTCCATTTAGGGCGCAGGGTGACCCGCGCCGCCAAAGGTACGGTGTTGTTGTCGTGGTCGGGGTCGATGTTTGAATACCTGATGCCGTCTTTGGTAACCTTTACGCCACGCTACAGCTTGCTCGACCAAACCTGCCGCTTAGTCGTCATGCGCCAGATTGAATACGGTAAGGAATGTAATGTGCCGTGGGGGGTGTCCGAATCAGCCTTTAATAGCCGTGACCTGCAATTCACTTATCAATATTGCGCGTTTGGGGTGCCGGATTTGGGCATGAAACGCGGCTTGGATGATGACTTGGTCATTTCCCCTTACGCCACCGCCTTGGCGGCCATGTATCTGCCCCATGCCGCCGTGGAAAATTTCACCCGCTTGGAAAACGTCGGGGCGTTGGGGCGGTACGGTTTTTATGAAGCCTTGGATTTCACGCCCAGCCGTCTCGCGGAAGGGCAAAAATTTGCGGTGGTGCGCTGTTATATGGCGCACCATCAAGGCATGTCGCTGGTGGCTTTCGCCAATGCCGTCCATGACGGGCTGATGCGCCACCGTTTCCACCGGGCACCATTGATCCAAGCCGCTGACCTGTTATTGCAAGAACGGATTCCGCGCGGCGCCGACACCAACAGCTTGCCGGTTTTACAAGGTTTGGCCGCCGTCAAAGATTCGGTGCAACCGCCGGTGCGGCGCGTACCGTCACCGACTTCGCATGTGCCTTCGGCGCATTTGTTGTCGAATGGCCGTTATGCGGTGATGGTCACCGCCGCCGGTTCGGGTTATAGCGCGTGGCGCAATCTGGCGGTGACACGCTGGCGTGAAGATGTCACCCGCGACAGTTGGGGCAGTTATATTTATCTGCGTGATGTCGGCACCGGCCAAGTGTGGTCGGCAGGTTACCAACCCACCGTCGCACAGCCCGATACTTATGAGGTGTTATTTGCCGAAGACCGGGTGCGCTTGATCCGCACCGATGGCGATATTATCAGCACCTTAGAGATTGTCGTCTCGCCGGAAGACGATGCCGAAATTCGCCGCCTGAGCGTGACCAATAAAGGCCCGCGCACCCGCGAGATTGAAATCACTTCTTACGCCGAGATTGTCCTGGCCGCCATGCCGACCGATATTGCCCATCCGGCCTTCGCCAATTTGTTCATCCATACCGAACATTTGCCGCAAGCCCACGGGCTGCTCGCCTACCGCCGCCCCCGCACCAGCACAGGGCCGGTGTTATGGGCGGCGCATGTGTTGGCGGGTCGGCAAAATGGCCAAGGCTTTCAATATGAAACCGACCGCGCCCGCTTTATTGGCCGTGGCCAAACCCTGCGTGAACCGATTGCGGTGATGGACGGCAGGCCGCTCAGCAACACGGTCGGGGCGGTGCTAGACCCGATTTTCAGTTTGCGTACCCGCTTGCGTATCGCCCCCGGCACAACCGAACATGCCACGTTCACCACTTTGATTGCCGGCACCCGCCTAGAAGCGGAAAATTTGGCCGACAAATACCACAATGTCGCGGCATTTGAGCGGGTCTCGTCCTTGGCGTGGACACATGCGCACATCCAACTGCATCATTTACGCACCAAACCCGATGAGGCGCAATTGTTCCAGGATTTGGCCAACCGCCTGCTGTTTGCCGACCCGTCGTTGCGCTCCAGCAGCAAGCTGATGCAGATGAACACCTTGAATGTCACCGGTTTATGGCGTTACGGCATTTCTGGTGACCGCCCGATTATCCTGTTGCGCGTGACCGATTATGAAGACCGGGGCATTGTTGAGCAATTACTCCGCGCCCATGAATATTGGCGTATGAAAGGGCTGGCGGTCGATTTGGTGGTGCTAAACGAAAAGGAATTGTCCTACATTGAAGATCTGCAAGCCTTATTGGAAAATATGGTGCGCGAAAGCCTGGCCCTGTCAACGCATCAGGAACCGGAAAACCAAGGCGCTATTTTCGTCATGCGCGGCGACCAGCTCCCGTTAGAAGAACGGGGGCTGTTGCTGACTGCCGCCCGCGTGGTGCTGGTCAGTAGCCGTGGTACCTTGGCGGAACAATTATTAAGGCGGCCGCGCCCCAGTTCCGCTTTCGCCACCCCGAAAGCTCTGCCCGGCCCCCGTTGCCCCGCACCCGCCTTGGCCTTGCCGCCGCTGGAGTTTTTCAATGGCTTGGGGGGCTTTGCCGAAGATGGGCGCGAGTATGTCATTGTCTTGGATAACGGCCAGTGGACACCCGCCCCGTGGCTTAACGTCATCGCCAATGCCGGATTTGGCTTTACTGTGTCGGAACTGGGCAGCGGTTGTACTTGGTCGGGCAATAGCCGTGAAAACCAATTGACCCCATGGTCTAACGACCCGGTCAGCGACCCGCCCGGCGAAGCGTTTTATATCCGTGATGAGGAGACTGGCGAGTTATGGAGCCCGACCGCCTTGCCGATTCGGGTGGACAATGCCAGTTATGTGATCCGGCACGGCCAAGGTTATAGCCGTTTTGAGCATGTTTCGCACGGTATCCATAGCGAATTGCTGCAATTGGTCAGCCCTGATGACCCCATCAAAATCTCCGCCTTAACCCTGACCAACGTCTCTGGCCGCCCGCGCAAACTGTCGGTGACGGCCTACATCGAATGGGTACTGGGCGCGTCACGCAGCGTCACCGCGCCGCACATCATCACCGAACGGGATCCGCTTACCGGAGCCGTATTTGCTTATAACGCCTGGGATGCCGAATGGGGCGAACACATCGCCTTTGCCGATCTGGGAGGCGTGCAGGCGAATTGGACGGCCAACCGCGCCGAGTTTATTGGCCGCAACGGCAGTTTGGACACTCCCGCCGGGTTGCTGGGTGCCAAGCCGCTCAAAAATCGCGTTGGGGCAGGGCTAGACCCTTGCGCCGCCTTGCAAACTTTGATTGAACTCACCCCTAACGGGCGTACAGAAGTTATTTTTCTGTTAGGGCAAGGCCAAGACCGCAGCCAAGCCAGCGAGCTGATACGGCGTTACCGTGCCATACCCGTTGCCGATACCTTGGCGCAAGTGAGCCAAACCTGGGAAAAAGTCTTGGGTAAAGTCCAGGTGAAAACCCCAGACCGCGAATTGGATATTCTGTTAAACCGCTGGTTGCTGTATCAAACCCTGAGCTGCCGGATGTGGGCGCGGGCAGGCTTCTATCAAGTCGGTGGGGCTTATGGTTTCCGCGACCAACTCCAAGACAGCATGGCCTTGGCCGTGGCGCGGCCAGATTTGACCCGTGCCCATCTGCTCCGCGCGGCGGCACGGCAATTTGCTGAAGGCGATGTCCAACATTGGTGGCATCCGCCGACAGGCCGGGGGGTACGCACCCACTTTTCCGATGACCGGATCTGGTTGCCTTATGTGGCCGCACACTATATGAAAGTCAGCGGTGACACGGCGGTGCTGGATGAGGCTCTGCCCTTTCTGGAAGGCGAGTTGCTGAAACCTGAACAAGAAGATGCCTATTTCCAACCCGCACTCTCTACGCAACAAGCCAGTTTATTTGAACACTGCGCCCGCGCCCTGGATATCAGCTTGGCGACGGGGGTACATGGCCTGCCGTTAATGGGCAGCGGCGATTGGAATGACGGCATGAACCGCGTCGGCGAGCAGGGCAAGGGCGAAAGCGTGTGGCTGGCGTGGTTTTTAATCGCCACCCTCAACGAATTCGCCACCGTGGCGCAGGCGCGGGGCGACACCGAGCGCAGCAGCCGTTGGTTGGCACACGCTGGGCAATTAAAAGCCGCCGTAGAAGCCGAAGCATGGGACGGTGCCTGGTATCGGCGGGCGTATTTTGATGACGGTACGCCATTAGGTTCCGCCGCCAATGCCGAATGCCGGATTGATTCCATCGCGCAAAGTTGGGCGGTGCTGTCCGGCGTGGCCGATGACGCACGCGCCCGCCGGGCGATGAATTCCGTCCAGGAATATCTGGTGCGCGACGGTGAAGAATTGCTGTTACTGTTCACGCCGCCTTTCGACAAAACTGAACACGACCCCGGCTATATCAAAAGCTATCCGCCGGGGGTGCGTGAGAACGGTGGCCAATATACCCATGCGGCAG
Organism: Methylovulum psychrotolerans; assembly: GCF_002923755.1. Taxonomy (GTDB): domain Bacteria; phylum Pseudomonadota; class Gammaproteobacteria; order Methylococcales; family Methylomonadaceae; genus Methylovulum; species Methylovulum psychrotolerans. The sequence goes on along the minus strand of NZ_PGFZ01000006.1, from coordinate 194,610 downwards.
TCTGGTCGGTGATTGCCTACGCTATGCTCGGAGACGGCGACCAAGCCGCCGAATTGTTACGGATGCTCAACCCTATCAGACGCACCGCCACCCGTACTGGCGTTTATGCCTACAAGGTCGAGCCTTTTGTGTTGGCGGCGGATATTTATGCCGAACCGCCGCATAGCCGCCGGGGTGGTTGGACGTGGTATACCGGGGCGGCAGGTTGGTATTACCGCGCCGGCTTGGAAAATGTCTTAGGCCTGCAAGTCCGTGCCGGTACCTTAATTTTTAACCCTTGTATCCCTAAAGCCTGGCGCACTTACAGCCTGGTGTATCAGCATGAAACCAGCCGTTACCAGATTACGGTGGAAAATCCTAACGGCGTTATGCGTGGCGTGACATTGTTGGAAATGGACGGCAAACGCCAAACGGCAGGTGGCATTACCTTACAGGATGACGGGAAAATACATGAGGTTCGGGTGGTAATGGGCTAGCAATACCTATAAAATCAGCCAGGAAACGTTGATTGGCATGGCCGATAGCGCACAGCATTTCGGTAGCCGCCAGAAAACGGCGTTATAGCTAAAGTAAACCTCATGGGAGACATTGATCGTGGATACAGCGTTTTGGCAGCAAAAGTGGGAAAATAATGACATTGCCTTTCACCAAAGTACCACTAATCCGCTTTTGGTAAACTATTTTAAGGCACTTTCCCTAACCAAGGGTAGCCGTGTCTTTTTGCCTTTATGCGGTAAGACCCTTGATATTCCTTGGCTACTGGCCAATGGCTATCGTGTTGTCGGTGCTGAATTGAGCAAAATTGCCATTGGGCAATTATTTTCTACATTGGGGGTGGCGCCGAAAATATCCGCACTGGGCAAGCTAGAGCGCTACAGCGCCGAAAATATCGACATATTCGTAGGTGATATATTTGACTTGTCTGGCGAGTTGCTGGGCGTGGCCGATGCCATTTATGACCGGGCGGCGTTGGTCGCCCTCCCGGAAGCGGTACGCAACCGATACACCGCACATTTAATGGCGATAACCGCTACAGCGCCGCAGTTGCTCATTTGCTATGAGTACGACCAAAACGTGCTGGCGGGCCCGCCTTTTTCAGTCAGTAATGAGGAAGTACAGCGGCATTATAATGCCGCTTATGAGTTGACCCTTATAGCAAGCACAGCCGTTGCCGGGGGGCTGAAAGGCCAATGTGCGGCACAAGAAAACGTTTGGCTGCTAAAAAATGACCGCTCCGGGTCTTGATTCAGGCGGACATCTGCTGCATCCTCCCGGCAAGTGCGGCTATCCCCTTAGGTCGGTGTGGTGGGAAGGGCCGCTATTTTTGCGCTGACCAGCTCGCGTAAATTACGTTCTTGCAACACGGCGCCGATACTGCCATCCAACTCGCTAAACAACGCTTGCAGGCTATCGGTTGCCTGTAGGGCGGGCTGATCGCCGTCGCTGCGTATTGCCCGGATAATATCGCGCAATAAAATGGTGTCGGTATCGTGTGCCGGCCTATAGGTTTTGGTGTCGCCGTCAATAACCACGACCAAGCCGTGCTGTTGCAGGCAAGCCAATAAGGCGGCGACCGGCTCCCACGGCATGTTTATTGTCTCTGAGAGGCTTTGCAAGGTGCAGGCCGCCCCGCCTTGCAGATATTGCCGCCCGATCAGATGCATCAGCAGCAAACCCAGCTGTTCTTGGGAGCGGATGCTCAGGCGTGGGCTACGGCTGGCATAGCTCAGATAATGCGGAAACTGGATATAAAACGTCATCACGCCGCCCAGCAATAAGATCAGCCAACTGAGGTACAGCCAAATCATAGCCACCAAAATGACCGCAAAACCGGAATAAATGGCGCTGTATTGGGCGGAGTCGACAATAAAAACCGCGAAGATAAAGCCCGTCGCTTTCCAGACTAAGCCTGCACACACCCCGCCGATCAAGGCCGGGCGCAGTTTGACCGGGGTATTGGGAATAAACGCATAGACAAAGGTGAAGGCGGCAATCATCAGCACATAAGGCAGGATTAGCCCCGCCAGATAATACACCGTGCCGAACGGTTCTAACGCGATCAGGCGTTGCACTAAGGCGGTGCTGGTCATGGAAGCGGCAATGCCTAGGCCGGAAAACAGCAGTACCGGCCCTATCATGATAACACTGAGATAATCGCTGAAACGGCGGTATAAAGAGCGCGGCTTGGCGACCCGCCAAATATGGTTAAAGCACTCCTCCACTTGCTCCAGTAAAGATACCGCTGTGTAAAACAGCGTCAGAAAACCGACGAAGCCGAGGACACCGACTTGGATATTATCGACAAAGGTGATGATTTTATCGGTCACTTCCTGAGCATTGCCCCTTAGCGGTGCCAGCAATTCGGTCAATAACGCCTGGATTTGGTTATGTACGCCAAAGGCCTTAAGGATGGAAAAACTTACCGCCAGCAAGGGCGCGAGCGCGAGTAAGCTGGTATATACCAAGCTCATTGCCCGAAACTTAAGGCCGCCTTCGTTGAATTCGCGCAAGCTAATGCGTAATAAGAGTTTCAGCCCCGCAGCGGCAGCTTGGCGTTGTTCAGTAAAATTAAGGTGAGCCATAAGTATCGGATGGGCGGTGAGGGAGCGTTAACATGCCTTGATGGCTGCCAGGGGAGGCAAGCCGGGTGGTGCTTAGCGTTTATTTTGCCCAGTCATTTCGCCAATGACTCGTAACCGGCGATAACATCAAACAATTCTTCGTCAATCGCGCTCTGGCGCAGGCGGTGGAAGGTACTGTGCAAATTTTCCAGCAGGCCGTCGATGTTTTTATCGGCGCGTTCCATCGCCGCCAAGCGGCTGGCGTTTTCGCTGGCCAGGGATTCGGCGCAGGCGCGGAACAGTGAAATAAACAAATATTCGCGGATTAAGGCGCGTAATGTGGCCGTACCGCCGCATAAGGTTTCGGGCAAGTTTCTGGTCGGCCAAGGAATGTCCGCCAAGCCTTGTTGCCATTCTGAATCCAGGGGCAGCAGGCGTTGGCTGGCCGGTTCATACAGCGAACCGCTTTGCGGGCGGTTATGGAAGACATACAGCCGGGTATAGCCGGCTTTGGCGCGGTGGGTTTCGCTGTCGATTTGAATCTGCCCGACCAGCGGCGCGATAGCTTTGACCGAATTCGGCACACTGAACAGCCCTAACGGCGGCAAACCTGCCGCCGCCAAACGGTCATGGACACGTTCGCCGACTGCCCAGACGTGGGCTTGGCCGGGCAGCGCCGCGAGTGCGGCTAGGGTGTAATCGGCGATCACATCATTAAACTGCCCGACCAAACCTTGGTCGGAGCCAAACACAATCACCCCAAATAAGCCCTTGTCGTTGGGTTGTGCCTCAGCCGCCGCCGGAATGCCCGGCGGGCTGGCACGAAAACATGCCCCTAAACCCAACTCAATAGTGCGGGTGTAATCCTGCAAGGCGCGTACCGAATTTTCATATTGCCCGACGCTGGAGGCCGCCAAGGCTTTCATGGTGCGCACTACCGATTGCAGGTCTTCGGCGCTGCTGATTTTCCGGCGCAAGCTGGCCGGGCTATCGCTCATGGCGTTTTGTCCTTGCCCGTCTCAGCTGGGGGCTGGAAACGGGTCAGGGCCAGGCGGGCAATATCCAGTAACCGCTTGCGGTCTTCATCGCTGAGCTTATCGGCATTGGCAAAACGTGTACAGATTTCCGCCGGAATGTTTGCCGCCGCTGCCTGTACGGCTTGTTCGGCGGCGGGCATTTGCTCAAGCGGCACGGCATCGAAAAGGTCGGCGGTCAGCGCTAACAAAATGAGGATTTGCGCGGGTACGGAGACCGGGGCGAATTCAGGTTGCTTAAGGCAAGCACGGATGCGCCGCCCGTGGTCAAGGGTTTTGCGGGTGTGGTCGTCAAGACGGGCACCGAAACGGGCAAAGGTTTCTAACTCCTCGAATTGTGCGTAAGCCAGCTTAAGGTCGCCCGCCGCCGCCCGAAAGCTGGCCCATTGCGCTTTACCGCCGACCCGCGACACCGATTTGCCGATGTCAACGGCAGGTAATACGCCCAATTCAAACAGCGACGGCGACAAATAAATTTGCCCGTCGGTGATCGAAATCAGGTTAGTCGGAATATAGGCGGACATGTTTTGTGCTTCCGTTTCGGTGATGGGCAAGGCGGTCAGCGAACCGCCGCCCAATGCCGCGCCCAAATGGGTCGCCCGCTCCAGCAAACGGGAATGGATGTAAAAAATGTCGCCAGGGAACGCTTCCCGGCCCGGCGGGCGGCGCAGCAACAGGGACAGTTCCCGATAAGCGCGGGCATGTTGGGTCAAGTCGTCATACACAATCAGCACGTCACGGCCTTGTTCCATGAAATGCTCGGCAATGCTGGTGGCGGCATAAGGTGCGATATAGGTAAGCCCCGGCGGGTTATTGCCTTCGGTCACCACGACTACCGTGTAGGCCAAAGCCCCTTGCTCGCGCAACACCGCCACGGTTTTCGCCACGGCGGAAGCCCGCTGGCCTATCGCGCAATAAACACAAAGCACATTTTGGTCGCGTTGGTTAAGGATGGTGTCGATAGCCAATGCCGTTTTTCCGGTTTGCCGATCGCCCAAAATCAACTCGCGTTGGCCGCGCCCGATAGGGATCAGCGCGTCGATGACTTTAATGCCAGTCTGTAGCGGCACATTGACGGGCGACCTGTCCATAATGGCGACGGCGGGGCGTTCGACGGGGAGCCGCGCCGTGGTGTGTACAGGGCCGTTACCGTCGAGAGGCCGTCCGAGCGGGTCGATGACGCGGCCTAACAAGCCGTCGCCTACGCCTACGTCCATTACCCGCCCGGTGCGGGTGACTTCATCACCTGCGCGTAATTGCCAATGCTCACCGAGCAACACGACACCGACTTCATCCTCATCAATGTTAAACGCAATGCCAAAGACATCGCCGGGGAATTGGACCAGCTCTTCAAAACCGACTCCCGGCAACCCTGACACTTTAGCGATGCCAGTGGCGACGCTAGTCAGCGTCCCGACCTCGCGCAAGCGCAGTTGCGGCGTGAAGGTTTCCCGGACTTGGCTGAGTTCGGCAAAGGCGGCGGTAAAAACCGCTTCCAGGTTAGCTTCCCTGTTCATTGGCGTTGGGTTGGGGCTGAGTTTCAGGTGCGTCGGCGTTAGGCAGCAGCGCCGCAACGGCCTGTTCCAGTGAGGTCAGATAATCGTCGATGCTCCAAGCCACTTTTTGGCCATTGACGCTCAGCTCAAGGCCGCTGACCAAGTCCGGGGCGGTGACAAACTGGAGGGGGACTTGTGCCGAAAAGGTTTCGTTGACCGCCTGTTGGAGCGCCACACGTTGCGCCTCAGGCAATGCCACCGCACTGCGTAGCAGTGCAGGTTCGGCGGCGCTTTGGCAGGCTTGCGCCAGCACGGCCTTATCTTGCCCCTCTAAGGCGCGGAGGCGGCGTATAAACAACTCGCCCAAGCGTTCTTCCAAACCCGTTTCGGCCAGATCCGCCAAGGTTTTGCGGGCAATGGCAAAGACTTCCTGCTGGGTACGTTGGCGGATCGTCTGATGCAGGTTTTGGGCTTCGCTACGCAAACTCTCCAGACGTTGGGCGCTTAAGGTATCCGCCGCCTGCCGCGCCGCCGTCATCAGCCGTTGCCGTTCGGCTTCGGCATCGGCCACGGCCTGCTGTAACCGTTGGGCGCGTTCTTGGCCGAACACTTGGTTGTTGTGCTGGAACTCGTTGTACTGCTGTTGGGCTTGCGCCATCTTGGCGGCTGCTGCGCTCAGTTCCGCCGCAATACGTTTTTCCCGCTCGTCAATTGCCTGGAGAATAGGGCGGTATAAAAACCGTTTCATCAACCCCACCAGAAGCAAAAAATTAAGGGTTTGGGCACCGACAGTGAACCAATCGATCAACATGGCTTATTTTCCCACGGTTTGGGCGATGACATGATTCCAAAACGGGTTGGCAAAAATAAGGATCATGGACACCACAAAACAGTAAATGGCGGTGGATTCAATCATCGCCAGACCGACAAACAAAGTGCGGGTAATGGTAGCGGAGGCATCGGGCTGTTGGGCCAGTGAGGTAAGCGCAGTCGAAACCGCTTTTCCTTCCGCCAAGGCCGGCCCCAGACAACCGAAACTGGTGGTCATACCAGCGGTAATGATAGAGGCCATTGCAATGAGGGTGGTGTTATCCATAGTTTATGTCCCGTAGTTCGTGGTAGTTTCAAGTTTTGGCGTTACGCAGTAACGTCGCTTTACCCCGGTTTGCCGCGCCGAGCATCGCAGGTTTTGTCGGGATCAGCCCGAAGGGGCGCGGCAGGGATGCCGCGCGTCGGCAGGTGGGCAGGAGCCCACTCTGCCGACCCCCGACAAAACCGAGAAGCGCAGGA
>NZ_PGFZ01000006.1:118955-188219 GCF_002923755.1 Methylovulum psychrotolerans | reverse complement strand
GTTTGCCGCGCCGAGCATCGCAGGTTTTGTCGGGATCAGCCCGAAGGGGCGCGGCAGGGATGCCGCGCGTCGGCAGGTGGGCAGGAGCCCACTCTGCCGACCCCCGACAAAACCGAGAAGCGCAGGATCAAGCGGCAATCGGGCCGCCTTTTCTTTGGATACTTTCTTTTGGCGGAGCAAAAGAAAGTATCTCGCCTTCGGGTGCGAGAACCCGATTAAAAAAACCGTCGCGAGAGCGACTCATCACTACATTTTTCAATATTGTAAAAGTGACTGCGTAACATCAGTTAAGTTTTCGCGGCTGGCAAGGGGGGCGATGGAGTCTTGCGTTTGCGGTCGCCCAGCGCGGCGGCGATATAAACCGCCGCCAGAATGCTAAAAATATACGCCTGCACCATACCCGTAAGCAAGCCCAGTAAGGTCATGACAATCGGAAACAGGAACGGCGTGATGGTCAGCAAAATGGCTATAATCATCGCCCCGCTCATCATATTGCCGAACAGCCGGACAGCCAGTGCCAAGGTGCGGGAAAGTTCGCTAATGATATTAAAGGGCAGCATAATCCAGGTCGGCTCAAGGAACGTCTTCAGGTAGCCGCGCAAGCCTTGGTTTTCGATACCGAACCAGGGTACGGCGACAAACACACATAAGGCCAGCGCCACGGTGGTCGACAGCGACCCGGTCGGCGGTTCATAGCCGGGAATAACGGTGCACAGGTTGGCGGCGGCGATGAACAGGAACAAAGTGCCGAGAAAACCGAGATAGTTTTTGGGGTGGCGTAAACCCACTTCGGCAATTTGTTGCACGATTCCGGTGACAATGATTTCTAAAAAATTCTGCCAGCGCGAGCGTTGCAAGGATGTGGACAACTGACAGGTAATCAGCTTTGCGCCGACCGTCAGCACCAGCAACAACCCCCAAGTATACACAATGGTGGCGTTGAGTTTGACAAAGCCGTATTGCCAAAAGATGATCTCATCAGGACTCAGGTGCATGGCAGGCCTCCGTAGTTAAGCCTTTGGCTTGGCTGAGCCGGACGACCAACATCCGCATCATGACAAAGCCCAGCAGGCACAACACCAGCCGTTGCCAAGCGTCGCCCGCAACCCAGTAAAAGCCCGTTAGGGTGATCCCGGTACGCAACAGTAAGCTGACCAGAAACCACAGAGCGGGCTGTTTGGCGGCCACCGCCTTGCGCACCGTCCACCACAGCCCGCCAAAAAACACCGCACCGAGCAGTATGCCTGCCAACCAAGCCAGTAAGCCTAGCGTTATGTCATGCATCATCTTCCTCTTCCTCCTGTGCTTCGTGCATGGCTTTATCTTCTTTATCCACCCAAACCCACGCGTTAACGCAGCCAAGCACCAACCCTGCCATCAGCAGCGCCAACGTCCAAGAGTGGCTACTGGGGTAATGTTTGTCCAGCCATATCCCTAAGGCCGCACCTAACAGCGTCGGCACCACCACCGACCAACCGACCAGACCCATCATTCCCAGCCCCACCCAAACACCTTGCTTGCGTTGCCGCCGCGCCTTGAGTTTACGCGCCGCTTTTGCGCCGATGGTTTGGCCGAGCGGGGTCGGGATGTTACCGCCTTTAGGCGGTGTTGGTTTAGCCATGATGGAACCCCACTAAACGGCGGATAATGCCGCTTTCCAATTTTGCCATCACCGAACGCACATTTTGCGCCTGTTCGTCCAGGGTCAAAAACTCTTGTTCGACCAAGTCACGCAAACGCGCCAAATCTTTACCCGCTATCGCACGGCGCACCGACACCAAGACTTCTAAGCCCGTTTTGACCAACACGCCTTCATCGACCGCCAGAAACGCCTCCCCCGCGTCGGTTTCATAAACCAAAATGCCGGGCGGCAGGGCAGCCACGCAATCGAGGCGGTGCGGCAGCAAGCCAAATGAACCTTGGTGGGTTTCGGCGACAATGCGCGACACGCCGCCCGTTTCGGTAAACACTTGGAAAGGCAGCAGCACCTTAAGCGACATCAGCATGGACGGTACTCACTGGCGTTGGGGTTGCGGCGGCTTGGGCGGGAGTTGGGGGCTTCGCTTCGCCTATCGCGCCGATCATATACAAGGCACTTTCGGGGTAATCTTTGAATTCATCATGGAGAATCCGCTCACAGCCATCCAACGCCTCTTCCAAGCTGACCAGCTTACCTTGTAGGCCGGTGAACTGTTCGGTGGTAAAAAACGGCTGGGTAAGGAAACGCTCCAAGCGGCGGGCGCGGGCGACCACATTACGGTCTTCTGGCGATAACTGCTCAAGGCCGAGCATGGCAATTATGTCTTTAAGTTCTTCATATTGTGCGAGCGTCCGGCGGATGTCTTGCGCCAAACGGTAATGGCGTTCGCCGACAATACCCGGTGTCGCCATTTTAGAGCTGGATTGCAGCGGGTCAATCGCCGGGAACAGCCCTTCGCCCGCCCGTTTGCGTGACAGGACGATGGACGCGGACAAATGCGCGAAGGTATGCACTGCCGCCGGATCGGTAAAATCGTCGGCAGGGACATAGACGGCCTGGATTGAGGTAATCGCCCCAGTATCGGTGTTGGCGATGCGTTCTTCCAGCCCGGCCAGCTCGGTACTCAGGGTTGGCTGATAGCCCAGCCGGGACGGCATCTGCCCCATCAGGCCGGACACTTCCATACCTGCTTGGATAAAGCGGAAGATATTGTCGATTAACAGCAATACGTCGCGGTGTTCGTCGTCGCGGAAATATTCCGCCATGGTCAGGGCGGCATGGCCGACCCGGAAACGGGCACCGGGCGGTTCGTTCATTTGTCCGAAAATCATCGCCATGTTCGGCAACACCCCAGCGGCTTGCATGTCGCGGTACAGCTCTTCACCTTCGCGGCAGCGTTCGCCGATACCGCAAAAAATACTCACACCTTCTTGGTGGCCGATCATATTATGGATCATTTCGGTAAGCAAAACGGTCTTGCCCACCCCTGCCCCGCCAAACAGCCCGGCTTTGCCGCCCCGCTCCAAAGGCATCAGCACATCAATGACCTTAATGCCAGTAACGAAAATTTCTGCTTGGGTGGAACGCCGCGCCAAGGGCGGCGGCGCATTGTGTACAGAACGCCATTGCACCGCCGCCAAGTCGCCTTGGCGGTCAATGGCATTGCCGAACACATCTAACATGCGTGACAGCAAGGCTTTGCCGACCGGGGCTTGCAAAGGCCCACCCGTATCCAGTACCGCCATGCCACGGGCCAAACCTTGGGTCGGCGTTAAGGCAATGCCCCGCACATGTTGCGCATCCCGTTGCGCCAGCACTTCAAGCAAGACCGGTTGGGCAGCAGTGCCGGTGCGCAAGAGGGTATAGATGGCGGGTAACTGTTTGTCAAAGCGCATATCCACGACACTGCCGCGCACCGCGACAATCACCCCGGCGTTGGCTGGTTTAGTGGCCTTATTTTCCATATTACCTCCCGCTGATATAGCATGAGTTTAACGCAGACAAACCGTATCTATCAATAAATTCCTGCTAATGGCGACATCCTGCGGGTGAGCCAATAAGCTAATACCCGACAAAGCGCCTTCGCCAACATTATTTTTAATTATAGAGGCCGGGTTAACGCTTATCTGTGCGTTGGCGCACTGTTTATATAGAGGCTGAAGTTAGCTAAAACGACATTGGCCCTTTGCTAATCAAAGCCTGTTTTTAACGCATGCGTTTATTCTGTCGTGTGGTCAGCTTTGGACTTTATACTCGATCATCAAGTTTTTAATATTAGAATAAGCAACTTAGCCATTAGATATTGGATTAGTATTTTAATTAAGTAAAAACAACAAGTTGCAATGGAATCCGTCCCCCTCCCCTGATGGGGAGGGATGGGGTGGGGAGAATCTAAATAAGGCTTTTTTCATTAAACGAAATAAAAACAGNNCCCACCCCAGCCCTCCCCATCAGGGGAGGGAGCTGCCCACCTTAACAAGCCTTAGCTCTCCGCTAATCTTCCCCACTATTTAGAGGTGACTTTATGAAAAACTTGATGATCGAGTTATAGGCTTATGTTTTTAACAAATGCCCCACCCTATGTAGAGCGGGCCTTATGAAAAACGTAATGATCGGGTAATAGGGAATCGCGGCAACTTCCCGGTGCTCTGCTGGAGTAGCAGCAATTAGTGTATGCACCGCTGCCAGTCCAGCAGCCAACAAGGTTGTTTCATTAATTATTAATTAAAAACAATTGCTTATAATTGGCCTGATAACTGCATTAGCTTGTTTGCATACCATCAGGTGTTCGCCCTGTCTGGCCACTTGCCTAGTTTGGCCAGTATTGCAAAGGCAGGTTACGGTGTGGATAAGCCAACTATTGCCAATTTTGGCTTATTCACCGGATAAATCATTCAAATAAGCTCATAAGGAGATTTATTATGTCCGCTCAGGATTACGACAAAATACGCACAGACATCCGAACGCTCGTTAACGATGTGATTAAGGCCAATGTGGAACAGACCGATCAGGGGGTATTCCCTAGGGATAATCTGAACGCACTCGCTAAAGCAGGCTGGAATGGCATCTTGATTCCTAAAGAATATGGCGGCTTAGGCTTAGATCATCTGGCATTTTCCATCGTCTGCGAAGAAATTGGCCGGGTTTGCGCCTCTACGGGTTTGGTGTTTGTCATGCACACAGGGGCTGCGCAAACGATTAACTTATTTGGCAATCATGACCAAAAACTACGTTGGCTTAAACCTGCGCAAGAGGGGTTGCTGGGTACTTATTCAACCAGCGAAAAAGCCTCAGGCGGACATTGGTGGTTTAATTTTAGCGAAGCGGCACGCGATGGCGATAGCCATTATCTGCTCAATGCCGATAAATCCTTCACCACCAGCGCTGGAGCCGCCGACTATTATCTGTTTCAAACCCGCTCCCCAGGCGCACTGGGCCCTACTGACATCAGTTTTTTCATTGTTGATGCCAAACTCGATGGCATCACGCATGGGGTTTGGGAAGCGCTGGGTGTTAGGGGCAATCACAGCGGCCCCATTTCCTATAAAAATGTCCGTGTTGATAGCCAAGACCGCCTTGGTGAAGAAGGTAAAGGCAAGGACATTGTCTATGATGGGGTGACACCTATTTACCTGATTGGTTTAGGTTCCGTTTGGCACGGTGTCGCCAGGGCAGCCTTAGAAGCTGCCGCTACCCATCTTACCGGCACTATACACCGCGATTTCAACCGCAAATTATCCGATTACCAGGTGCTTCGGCAACAACTCGGCGAATCGAAAGTGCTGGTGGAAAGCTTGCGCCCGTGGCAGCACGATTTGGCCCGCCAACTGGATCAATTACAAGCGGACGGGCAACCGCAGGGGAAATTGCTGTTGCCGTTAACCGAGTTTAAGGTACATGCGTCGGAAGTTGCCAATATTTCGGCTCGCAATGCCATGGATGTCAGCGGCGGTTATGGCTATAAAAAAGGCCAGATAGAGCGCATTTTCCGTGATGCCAGGGCGGGCATAGCGATGGGGCCATCCAACAATATCGCCCGCGAATGGATAGGCAAAGATTTGGTGGGCTTGCCTTTAGAATTATTTGAAGCAGGTGGCGAATAAGCTGAATGACTAAGGAACGGGGGTTGTTTAAAACACCCCGCCCGCCTAGCGGTTGGCCAACGCCCCAATAAAGGCGAAGCGGGGCCAGCCGTCTTACGGCATTTACTTTTAAGGTTATCGCCATGATTTACGATACGATCGAAACAGCCATTCAGGCCATAGCCAACGGCGGCTTTGTTGTCGTTGCCGATGACGCTGGCAGAGAAAATGAAGGGGATTTGATTATCGCCGCCGAGAAAATAACGCCCGAACTGATGGCGTTTTTAGTCCGTCACAGCAGCGGTGTGGTCTGCGTGTCATTGCCCGAAGAGCGGGTCGATGCCCTAGGGCTTGAACCGATGGTTGCCCGCAATACCGATCCCTACGGTACGGCCTTTACCGTTTCGGTGGATTTGAACAAAGGCACCAGTACCGGCATATCCGCCGCCGACCGGAGCGCCACCATCCGCGCTTTGGCAGACCCCACCACGGTCGCCGCCGATTTTGCCCGGCCTGGGCATGTGTTCCCTTTACGCGCGAGAAAACACGGGGTCTTAAAACGGCCTGGACATACCGAGGCGGCAGGTGATTTAGCGCGTATGGCCGGATTGTATCCGGCTGGGGTGCTGTGCGAGCTGGTCAATGACGACGGCAGTATGATGCGCGGCACGGCGTTGCGGGCTTTTGCCAAACAACATCAGTTACCGTTTATTAACATTGCCGACTTGATTGCCTACCGCCGCCGTAACGAACAACTGGTGGAACACGTTTCCGAAGCGCGGCTACCCACGGCGATAGGGACTTTCACCGCCCATGTGTACCGTTCGGTATTGGACGGCTTTGAACATCTTGCCTTGGTTAAAGGCAAAATAACCGGGCAACAGAATGTTTTAGTCCGTGTCCACTCGGAATGCTTGACTGGCGATATTTTGGATTCTTTACGCTGTGATTGCGGTAACCAACTGAAAATGGCGCTGGGCAAAATTGAACAGGCGGGTAGCGGCGTTTTAGTTTACTTACGCGGCCATGAAGGCCGGGGCATTGGTTTAGGCCATAAGCTCCGTGCCTATGGGTTGCAGGATCAAGGGCGGGATACCGTGCAAGCCAATGAAGAATTGGGTTTGCCGATAGATTCCAGAAGCTATGATGTCGGGGCGCAAATATTGACCGATTTGGGGGTGACGACGATGCGCTTAATGAGTAATAACCCGGCAAAATTCAGCCAATTATCGGGCTACCGGCTCAAAATCGTTGACCGGGTGCCATTGGAGCCGCCCCCCAACTGCGAAAATATTGTCTATTTGCGTACCAAGTCCGAAAAAATGGGCCACATGCTGAGTTTAGGTACTCTGGGGCTTGGGAAGGGCTGAATGTCTTATGCCATAAATGCGCTGCCTTAAGAAAAGCGTATCTTAGGATCGTGCATGAAATAAAATCTGTTGAATAGGCGAAAGTACGGCAACCCCCTCCCAGCCTCCGCCTTGGCAGGGGGAGGGGCTTTTTCCCCCTGATTTTCGCCTGTACGACGGGGAAGCCCCTGCCAAGGGCGACTGCATGGATGCACACCCTCAGGGGTGTAAAGAAGGTAGAGCAACGCAAGGAGCGGTTGCCGAGAGGGCTGGGGCGGGGTTTAACACGCTGAGGTGCAATATAACGCCCACTTAATTTTATGCAAGTTCCTTAGAAAAAATCAACACGAAACAACGCCAATATGCCGCCCCATCCATTACCACTGGGCGGCACTATTGGCGTTGTCATATCTATAAACCATGAAAACGCATTATGTTAAAGGTGAGTTGTGAGCTATACCCATAAAATCGCTATTATCGGCGCAGGTTTTAGCGGCACGATGGTGGCCGTGCAATTGTTACGGCAAACCCGGCAGCCGCTGACGGTGTATTTAATTGAACCTAATTTGCGGCAAGTCGGGCGGGGTAGAGCCTATAGCACCGATCAGGATTGCCATCTTTTGAATGTGCCGGCTCATAATATGAGCGCCTTGCCGGATGAGCCGGCACATTTTTTTACCTGGGCAAAAGCTAGGGAAAGCGGGCTGTTAGAAAATCGCTGGGTAACAGAAGTGACGCCAAATGCTTTTTTACCCAGACGCGTTTATGGCGACTACTTAGTTGATTTGCTGGATAAGACCGAACAACAGGCCGCTAATCATTGCCGTTTGGAAAAAATAACCGCTAACGTCATTGGCATCACCCTAGAACCAGGACATATCGCACTTAAACTGGACACGGGCGGGCTGTTGTCGGCGCAAAAGGCGGTCTTGGCGATAGGCAATTTTCCGCCTAGCGATAGCTGGGTAAACGGCACTGATTTTACGGCCAGTGGCCGCTATTTCAGTAACCCTTGGCAAACTGACGCGCTGGCGGCACTGCTGGAAACCCGTTCGTGTTTGTTAGTGGGTAGCGGACTGACAATGGTGGATTGGGCTATCGCCCTGTCAGAAGTGGGCTATCAAGGCCAAATCCATAGCATATCAAGGCACGGCCTGATGCCGCAAGTGCATCGGCCGTGCCAGAAAAGGCTTACGCCGCTTGCCTTTGCCGCCCCCACATCGGTACGCCGTTGCTTGCGGCAAATCCGGCGGCTTATTCAGGTATCTGATCATGATTGGCGGGCGGTGCTTGATGCGTTAAGGCCTGTCAGCCAAAGCCTATGGGAGGCTTTGCCCTTATCCGAACAGCGGCGGTTTCTCCGGCATTTGCGCACTTATTGGGATTGCCATCGCCACCGTTTGGCGCCTGTGGTGGGTAGTCGGCTAGACGACCTGCTCAATACCGGGCAATTGCGCCAACACAGCGGGCGGGTCTTAGCATGCCATGACAACGGGCAAGGCGTTGAAGTGGTGTTTCGGGCGCGAGGCCAAACAAAAACCCAAACCTTGGTAGTCGGTGCTGTGGCGAATTGTACCGGATCTGAAAGCAATTACCGTAAACTGACTAACCCTCTCGTCCAAGATTTGCTTAACCAGCACCTGATACGCCCTGATCCCTTGGTGCTTGGCTTGGATGTGGCGGCGGACGGGGCGCTGATTGATGCCGGGGGCAAGGTGTCCAAACAGCTCTTCACCTTGGGGCCACCGCAAAAAGGCCGTTTATGGGAAACGACGGCAGTACCGGAACTGCGTGGGCAAGCCGAAAAATTAGCCCGCCTATTGTTAGCCGCCGGTGAAGCTTGAGTACGCCCAAGATGGTTGAGCTTATCAGCATGTCCTAATACCGCTTATCTTTACATTGCCGCCACCTTTACTACAAGCCTTAAAGGTGGCGCTTAAGCCTAATCAAATCATTTCTGTATAGACTTCAAACGGTCAAGTTTTCGGTTTTTTGGTAGGGTACGCTGTACCCTCAGGGGCATAAATGCGTACCTTTAAAAACCATCATAAAATCAGTGCAAAAGGTACTACAGTAAATAAACTTGACCGTTCAGAGTATATACTTCAAACGGCCAAGTTTTCGGTTTTTTTGGTAGGGTACGCTGTGCGTACCTTTAAAAAATCCTCATAAAAATCAGTGCAAAAGGTACGCACAGCGTACCCTACGGTGAATTGTAAAAGCCGAAAACTTGGCCGTTCACAGTATATATTGAAATCTGTACCTTTTGTTTGACAAGATACCCCCCATCCCCAAACCCATAACCTACTTTACTGGCAAGACTACGCCTGCCATTCAGCTACGGTAAAGGCTCTTAGTCGTAAGCTGTTATCGCCTCAGTACGGTAGGGCAAACACAGCGCGGTGTTTGAGGCACGGTCTTTCGCCTATGTGCGTTAACGGACGGACAGGCGGGAACCGGAGCGATAAACTTAAGCTGACGGTGGCAATATAGCCTAAGGGCTACTGCCTAAGTGCAGGAACGGCGGGGTCACTCACCGTCCCAAATCGACCGGCCTAATATGCCGGAAACCCCATATATAAGGATGACATCATGAAAAACAGACAATCAGCTATAAAAACCACTCTTATTGTCGCTATGTTTATTAGCCTGACCGGTTGCGCGGGGATGTCCAGACAAGGCCAGGGTACTTTGCTCGGTGCCGGTGCGGGCGCGTTAGGCGGTGCGGCCCTGACGGGCGGTAGTGCGGTAGGGACGATTGGCGGTGCGGCGGTGGGTGGGCTTCTCGGTAACGTTATTACCCAACCCCGCGCAAGAGGCCGTTACAGAAGATAAGTGGGCGTTAAGGCCACACTGAAACAGGTTTTTCGAAAAAATTAGCCGAATCCAGATAAGCTGCACTATGATGGGCAGTATTTTCACTGCATGTCCTGCCCATGAAGCCCTCTACAGCCGCCAGCCTTAAGCCACCACACCGCATCAGGAACAGCCTAATTGCAGTCTGTTGTGGTATGGTGCTGGTGGGCATTGGCGTTTGGTGGAACCGTGCCTTTATCATGGAAGAGGTGTTAGTGCGCTTGCTTGCCCGGACACCTTTGTTAGCGCCGAAACTGTCCGGCTTACAATTTGGCTTTAGCCAAGCCAATTTGGCGGAAATGACGTGGGGACTGGAAACTGGGGCAGGCTTGTTATCCGCCACATTGGCGGATGTCACCCTAAGCTACGATCTGAGTGTCCCTAAAGTGTCGGCAATCGCTATCGGGCAGGCACAGCTTAACTTTGTTTACCATACGCCTGATAAAGCCGCCGTTAACAGTGCTACCCCCTTCGGTACCCTGGCTTATCCGCTGGAGCAAGTCAGTATCAAGCAGTTGGATTTAACCGCCATAAGCCCATGGGGGTTAAGCCATATCGTCGGGCAGGCTGACATCAGCCGTGCCAGCACGGGTTTACTCCAAGCAAGCTTTGCAACAGCTGACCAAGCCTTAAGCCTTGTTTTTAGTGCGGGTTTGCGCAGTGCCCAAGTGCTGGGCAAACAACAAACCGGCGCAACCGTGTTTACCTTGGATATTAGCCATCTGGATCAAGCGGATAAGCAGGCGCATTTACAAGGTGATATGGGCGCGTTAGGGCAATGGCTAACGGCCAGCCCTTTGGTGCCTGAACAGGCACGGGCAAAAATGGCCACCTTGGCAAAAGCGTGGCTAACGCCTGAATTGGCTTTGGCGAAAGTGACGGCAACCGTCCAAGCAACTGACAAGGCCGCCAGCCCACACGGGGTGATATGGCTGACCCGTGATGGCGGTTATCTTGCCAAGACAGAATGGGCAATGGCCGCGTCGGGTGCCGTGAATGCCACGGCCTATCTGGATATGACGGCGGCAACCCTGCTCGGCTTTATCGGACCTTGGCAACCCGAAGTGACGCGCGGCTGGCAATTGCACGGCGGGCAAGTCCAAGGCGCGGTACAATTACGTTGGCAAGCCCAGCGGCCTCTGGCGGGTACGGCGCATTTTAGCGTCTTCGACTTGGCGGTAACGGCGGATCAGACCGAACTTAATCAAGTGACAATCATGCTGGATGTGGCCGATCTCAGCCGTCAGGCGGTGGCGGTCTCGGTCACTGTCCCAGCGCTGGCGTTCGGTAAAAAGATGGCGCTACGCGACCTTAACCTTAAGGCCGACTATCAAGACGGCAAATTGACGGTAGGCCAAGGCATAGGCACGCTGTTTGGCGGCCAACTGGCCGTGCTGCCGGCGACTTTTGACCTTAAGCAACGTCCCATTTTATTGACGTTACAAGTGCGCGGCGTTGATGTGGCGCAACTGCTGGCTACCCTCAATGCCGATAGCCTGTCGGGTAGCGGCACTGTCGACGGTGAGCTGCCTTTGAGCATTTCCGCCACGGCTATCGAAGTGCTTGACGGTACGCTGACCGGTACCCGTCCAGGGGTGTTACACTATCAAGGCCCGGTTGCCGATAAGGAGAACGTGGCCTTTAGGGCGTTACGCAATTTGCAGTACCACAACTTACAGGCCAAGGTCAATTACCGTCCTAATGGCGACTATCATGTCGGTTTGCGTTTGGAAGGCAGCAATCCTGAGGTGTTGTCAGGGCATCCGCTGGCCTTTAACCTTAATTTAAGCGGACAGTTACCCGAACTGCTGCAAAGGGGTATCATGGCGGGTGACTTTGAGCGGGCTATCCTCAAAGAAGCCAAAAGCCAAGCCGCCCCTATTAAACAACCTGTTACCCCCACTCATGGGGATCATCCACCTAAGCCGCCGCCAGCGGAACGGAGACCATAATGAAATGGACAACTGCAAAACGTGTGCTTATTTTGTCGGGTGCTTGGCACTTGTTTGGCTGTGCGCCAACGGTTAAATTTGAAGCTCCCGACAAACCGATAGAAATCAATATGAATATAAAAATCGAACATGAAATCCGCTTGAAGATTGAAAAAGATGTCGATGATCTGATTTCCACGCAAAAAGGCTTATTTTAGGAGATATCAATGAAAAAAACACGCTTGCACTGCTTACGGTCTGTGCTGTTAGGGCTATTACTGGTCTCTTTACCGATTGCCGCCGCCGATTTGGATCAGGCCAAAGCGGCTGGGTTCATTGGCGAAAAAATAAGCGGTTTTTTGGGGGTGGTCAATCCTGCCGCGCCTGCCGATGTGAAAGCCTTGGTGGAAAGCATCAATGCCCAGCGGTTGGCGGAATATCAGCGCATAGCCAATAAAAACGGGGTCACTGCCGACACCGTCGCCAAACTTGCCGCACAGAAAATCATCGGTAAAACCCCCTCAGGGCAATTTGTCGACACCGGATCGGGTTGGCAACAGCGTTAACCGAACCTGCTGGAGGCTTGCCCACTCAAACCCTGCATAACCTTTTGCAAGCCTGCGCGGATAAGGCCTATCATCCGCTAACCGACAAGGGACATTATGCGCAAGCTGCTGCTCTGTTTATTGCTATTATTGCTGGCAAGTTGCGCGGCTTATACCCGTTACCAACTCGACCAACAGTATGGCGCCGCCGATCCTGCCCGTTTCGGCCACCCCATCAGCACCGCGTCTGCCGTCAGTTACCGCCGTGATGTCAAACCCATCACCGATAGCCGTTGTGCGGTTTGCCACGGCTGTTTCGACGCGCCTTGCCAATTACAAATGGGCAGTTACGAAGGCATTACGCGTGGGGCGAGCAAAGAAAAGATTTATAGCGACTTAAGGCTATCGATGATGGCGCCGAGCCGCTTGTTTACCGATGCCCAAACCAATCAGCAATGGCGTTTGCGGGGCTTTACCCCGGTGCTTAACGAACGCCAGCCTGACCCGGCCACCAATCGGGAAGCCAGTGTCATGGCTAAACTTTTGCAATTGAAAAAGCGGCACGACTTCCCTAAAGCGGGTTTGTTGCCCGCCGGGCGTTTTGACTTTTCTTTGTATAGGGACCAAGCGTGTCCGGCGCTTGAAGAGATGGCCGATTATGCCAAAGACCATCCCGAATGGGGGATGCCTTATGGCTTGCCGCCGTTAACGGATAAGGAACAGCAAACGTTAATGCGCTGGTTAGAGGCGGGGGCACCTGTTGAAGCGCCGACCGCTTTGGCCAAAAACCAGTTAGATGAAGTGCAACAGTGGGAAGTGTTTTTAAACGGCGATAGCCTGAAGGCACAGTTAATGGCCCGCTATATTTACGAACACTGGTTTTTGGCACACCTGTATTTTACTGATTTGCCGGAAACGGCATTTTTTGAGCTGGTGCGCTCGACCACCCCGCCCGGCCAGGCCATCGGCCTGATCGCTTCGCGCCGCCCCTTTGACGACCCGCAAGTGGCGAGGGTCTACTACCGTTTGCGCCCGCTGCAAGGGACGGTGCTGAGCAAAACCCACTTGCCTTACGCCCTTAATGCGGCACGGATGCAGCGCCTTAAGGGCTGGTTCCTGGACGCACCCTATACCGTAACGGCCCTGCCTTCGTACACGCCGGAAATCGCCGCCAATCCGTTCGTCGCCTTCGCACAACTGCCGGTGCGCTCACGTTATCGGCTGATGCTGGACGAAGCGCAGTTTACTGTGATGGGTTTCATTAAAGGCCCGGTTTGCCGTGGGCAAGTGGCGATCAATGTCATCAACGATTATTTCTGGATCGGTTTTGCCCATCCCGATAACCCAGATCAGAACAGCCAACAGTTGCTGACCGCCGCCCTCCAGCAAACCGACCTGCCTATCAGCGACCAAAGCTTGGGCAGTGTGTTAAAATGGCGGACGTATGCGGCACAGGAAAACCAGTATCTACAGGCCAAAAGCAGCCTCATGAATAAGGTGCTGAGCGGGCAACACGCGCCTAATTTGTCCCTGTTATGGGATGGTGACGGCACCAATGCCAATGCCGCCCTGACGGTATTCAGAAATTTCGACAACGCCAGTATCGTCCAAGGCTTCGTTGGCGAACAGCCGCAAACGGCGATGATTATTGGCTATCCTTTACTGGAACGCATCCATTATTTGCTGGTGGCGGGGTTTGATGTGTTCGGCACCGTTGCCCACCAATTGCAGGCACGGCTGTATATGGACTTTTTGCGGATGGAAGGGGAACAAAATGCCCTGGCCTTTTTGCCGCTGTCCATGCGCGGCGCGGTGCAAGATAAATGGTACCGCAACGCGCCTGATGCCGTGTTGGCGCATTTGCATGATAAACAGCGTTTGTATGTGCAAAATACCGGCATCCTTTATAAGACCCAAGAGCCGTGGCCTGAGTTTACGCGGCTTTGGAAACGCCATCTCAGCCCCGTGCTGGACACCCGCTACGAATTGACCGACACTACCCTACCGCTTGATTTGCTGAAACAATTGGCCGGGCTGCATGGCAAAGCCGTTTCTTATCTGCCGGAAACTGTGTTCATCACCCTCAGCGACGCGCAACACCCCGCCCAGCATTTCACGCTCATACGCAATAGCGCCCACAGCAATGTTTCCGAACTGTTCAAAGAAGAAGACCGCCGTTTGCCCGATGAAGATACGTTGACGTTAGTACCCGGTTTTCTGGGCGCTTACCCAAATGCTTTTTATCGCTTAGGGGTACACCAACTGCCGGATCTTATCAACACCATACAGCATCTCAATTCTGAAGACAGTTATACCGATTTGAGCGCCCGTTTTGCTATCCGACGCACCAACCCGCAATTTTGGCCACATACCGATTTGCTCCATGCCGCTTACCGTAAAAGCTTTCCGATAGAAGCGGGCTTGTTTGATTTTAACCGCTTTGAAAATAGGTAGGGGCGGGCAGATGCCCGCGCTCCCAGCCTCTTACCGCCGCTGCGTTAAAGCCTAACGCTGAGTGATGTTACCGTTGGCATCGGACAGGATAATTTCCACACGGCGGTTCAGTTGGCGGCTGCCGGCATCATCATTGCTGGCGATAGGGGAACCCTCGCCATAGCCGTGCGTGCTGATGCGCTCGCCGCCGATACCGTCATTGAGCAACGCCGATTGTACCGAGTCGGCACGGCGTTCGGAGAGGTCTTGGTTATGTTCGTCACTGCCCGTACTGTCGGTATGGCCTTCGACGGATACCTTGTAGTTAGGGTATTGTGACAAAAAATCCGCCAGTTTTTGGACATTGCGGACACCGCCTGATTTCAGCTGCGCTTTGTCGACGTTGAACAAGACATCGCTTAGGGTGATGACCATGCCACGGTCGGTTTTCTTGGCGTTCAGGGCATCAAGCTGGCGTTGTTGTTCGGCAATGAGCGCGTGGTCACGGTCTATTTCTGCCGTTCTGGCATCTAAGCGCACCGCATTACGGTTAGCGGCAGCATTGGTGACGACCAATTCTGCGGTTTTGCGGTTGGCGACTTCTTGGGCAATATTGACTTGCTGTGTCGTGAGATACGCTAATTGGTTAACGGTGCCGGCATCTTCGTCATTAGCGAAAGCGGTATCCGCTTTCGTTAAAGATTCCCCCGCCGTTTGCAGTTCTAAAGCCGCCAACGAAGTCACATCGGCATCGCTACGCGCGGTATTAAAGTTGCTATGGGCGGCATCCAGAGCCGGATTGGGTACGGAACCACAGCCTGACAACAGTGCCACAGCGATCAGGGAGAGGGGGAAAAAGTGATGGTTTTGCATAAGGGGCTCCTGTGTGGGTTAGTGGGCGCTACGGTCAAGTTCTTGACGTAACACACGGTTGTCTTCCTGCAATGCGCCAGCGGCGGTATGGGCTTTGGCAGAGCGGGCGGTGGCGCTGGCGAGCTGCGCGTCAACTTGTGCCTGCTCCGCCAGCTGCCGGGCGATTACATAGTCTTTGTCGTCCATCGCCCGGTTGGCGGCATCCATTTTATCCATCGCCGATTTAAGCAATATAGGCGCTAATTCCGTTCCCCCGGCACTGCTGGCATTATCGACAGCGGCTTTGGAAACGGCCATCTGTTCTACGGGCGGCGGAACACTGGCGCAGCCAGCGATCAGTAAGGCAAGCGCCGCACTGCTAAGCAGAAGGCTCGCTTTAGGGTGGGTCATTTTGTTCATAACATATTATCCATTGGGTTATATAAGCATCGGACACAACCGTTAAAAGTTCACGGTTGCAACAATTATTGCGTTCTGATGGACTATTAAAATAATTGCCAGAAAGCAACGGATTTGAAAAACCATTGGCTTTATTAAACACTTTTTTGGGGGCTTTGACGGTACGGTAGCGTACATAGGCGGTTATTGCCGTACAGCGGTGCTGTGGCATTAACTGATAGCACTGTCCGCATGATAGGGATCAGGCAGGGGGCTTATTTAACCCTATCCGTCCCACTTCTTTTTGATAGAGCGGGCAAACGGTTCGGGGAATTTTTTAACTTGGCTTTATAGGGAAAGTTCAGGGGCTTTTTTGGCGGGGATAAATAGCATGGCGGAGGTTACGGCTCTTGGGGTGCGGGCATCCTGCCCGCGCCCCAAGGATTATTAACCGACGGCCACTAAACTCGCGGCATAATCTTCGGGTGGCTCAAAGCCTAACAAGGTGATGCAGGTCGCGGCGAGGTTGGCAATACCCGCGTTGGGCACGTCAGCCAACCGGGCGTTGGCCAGCCCCGATGGGTCATAGACAATACCCGGCACCGGGTTTAATGAATGCGCGGTCTTAGGTTTGTAGTTGCCTTGTTCATCCAGCACCAAAGCGCCGGTTTTCTTATCCAGTTCGCACATATCGTCGGCATTACCGTGATCTGCCGAGCACACCATAATGCCGTTAGTTTGTTTCAGGGCGGCCATAATCTTGCCGACCCCTTCATCTACGGCCTCAACCGCCAATTTGACGGCATCCACCCTACCTGTATGGCCCACCATGTCGCCGTTCGGGAAATTCAGGCGGATAAATTGGTATTCGCCGCCCTCAATCGCCTTTACCACCGCAGCGGTGATTTCATCGGCTTTCATGCGGGGCGCATCTTCGAACGGGCAGACATCAGACGGAATTTCTTGCCACGTTTCGGTAGCAAATTTACCCGAATTATTGCCGTTGAAGAAGTAGGTCATGTGGCCGTATTTTTGCGTTTCCGAAATGGCCAATTGCTTGACACCGGCATTGGAAAGGTATTCGCTCATCGTGCGGTCAATCGCTGGCGGTGTCACCAGATAACGCGCCGGCACACCCAGATCACCGTCATACTGCATCATGCCCGCATACATCACATCGGGTTTGCCGCCCCGGTCAAATTCCTTTAACTCATCGGCTTCAAAGGCTTTGGTAATTTCCAAGGCACGATCACCGCGAAAGTTAAATAAAATGACGCTGTCGCCATCGACGATCGGCCCTACCGCTACGCCGTCGCGCTCAATGACAAAGGCGGGCAAATCTTGATCGAGAATGCCAGGCATTTCCGCCCGGAACGTTGTCACGGCTTCTTGCATCGACGCAAACGTCCGGCCTTCGGCTTTGACATGGGTTGCCCAGCCCCGCTTCACCATATCCCAATTGGCATCATAACGGTCCATAGTGATATTCATGCGCCCGCCACCCGATGCCACGCAATAATCGACTGTGCCGTCGGCATTGAGCGCATCCAAAAAAGTTTCGAAGCGTTCCACATACTCGAATGCCGAAGTCGGCGGCACATCGCGCCCGTCAATCAAGGCATGTATCCGCGCACGCTTAACGCCCTGCTCTTTCGCCTTGCGTAACATGGACTCCAGATGGTTAATATTGGAATGGACATTACCGTCCGACAACAGGCCGATAAAGTGCAAGGTTGATGCTTGGTCATGGACATGGGTAATCAGCTCATGCCATACCGAACCGTCGGCATACATCGCACCGGAGGCAATCGCTTTACCGATTAAGGCCGCGCCTTGCTCAAAAATCCGCCCGCAACCGATGGCATTATGGCCTACTTCCGAATTGCCCATATCCCCATCATCCGGTAAACCTACCGCTACGCCATGCGCCCGCAATTTTGTGTACAAGGCATTTTCATGCAGCCAATCTAAATTCGGCGTATTGGCCTGTTTGACAAAATCGCTGGCCGGGTTTTTACCGATCCCCATCCCATCCATAATGACCAATACCACAGGTCCTTGCGGGCCGGTAAAAGCCACATTTTTTTTCAACTCAATCATTGCAAACTCCAAATTACAGGTCTATGTAGATAAAAATTTTCTTAGGGCCGCTGACAGCGTTAGGCTATTGCATCGCGGATACGGAGGGGATGGGTTTTTGTATAATCAGTGTGATCCGATAGGGCGGGTTGACGGAAACCGACTGTGGTTTTGCCTATGTACACCGCGATAACCGCTGCTTAAACGTTACCCACCGCCGCTGATTTTTAGTGTGTGGGCACTAAATAGGGGACAGAAAAGAGGCCTGATAGCCCTATAAACCGCTCTATTCATGGTATGCCAAATAATATTTTAAAGCAACTTGCGCAAGGTATAGGCCCGGCAGATGTGCCGGCCGCGCGGTCAACAGCATTTTAAAGGGCTGTCTTTTTTATCCCTACCCACCTATAATGGACACAAATTTTACTCATACCGTACACACATGTCAGCTAAAAAAACCGTAACCATTGCTGTATCCAACCATAAAGGCGGCTGCGGCAAAACCACGACTGTGATTAACCTTGCGGCGGAATTGGCAAAATTAGGCCTATCCGTATTGGTTATTGACCTTGACCCCCAAGCCAACGCCAGCCTGCATATCGGCAAAAAACATCCCAGCGAAGTGTCGGTGACCTGTGCGGAACTGTTGCTCTCCGAAATCGAAAAATTGCCCTTAGCCATCCATGAAGATACCCATATTGAAGGGGTGTCGTTAATTTATGGCTCACTCTTGTTGGGCAGGACAGAAGACGAATTGAAGGATGTCGTGCCTAGGCCTTCGGAGGAATTGCGCGATAAGATACGGCCTTTGCAAGGCATTTATGACGTGATCTTAATCGATTGCCCGCCCAGTTTGAAACTGTTGACCAGCAATGCCCTTGCGGCGGCCAGCCATTTGATTATCCCTATCGAATCCGGTTCGCAATACGGCATGTACGGCGTTACCGATTTGCTGAGGTTGGTTGAAAAAATCCGCCGCATTAATCCGGCCTTAGAATTGATTGGCGCTTTATTAGTCCGTCATGATGAAAGGCAAACCGTCTGTAAATTAATTGAGGGCGCGGCGCGGGAGCAGATCGGTAAATTGATCGACATTAAAATCCCCACCAGCACCAAAGTCAACCAATCGGCGATTGCGCAAATGAGTTTGCGCGAGTTGGACAGGACATCGAAGGTGGCTAGGGAATATAAAAGGTTGGCGGAATTATTGGTTGAACGCCTGCAACTTACGGTGGGAGATGAGCCTTTATGAAAAAAGACTTAAAAGGTATGCTGCAATCCAAGCTACAGCAAAATAACCTGCGCCATACCGCTTCCGGCCAAGAGGTGGAGTTTGCCGAAGGCAGGGAATACCGTTTGGTGCCGGTTGACAGCATTGAGGCCAACCCTTACCAGCCGCGCAAGGTATTTCCTCAGGACGAATTGGACAAGCTCGCCGCGTCCATCGCGGAGATTGGCCTATTGGAGCCGATTTTATTGCGTAAAGCGGGCGATGGCTATCAGATAGCGGCAGGCGAGCGGCGCTGGCGGGCGCATAAGCTGCTGCATAAAAATACGGTCGAAGCGATCGTCACCAATATCTCGGACAGCGATATGGCGGTGTTTGCCTTGGCCGAAAATGTCGATAGGGAAGATTTAAGCGATTATGAAATCAGCCTGGCCATACGCCAAATTGAAGGCTTGTTTCCGACTAAAAAGAAACTCGCCGAATCCCTAGGCTTGGTCAGGGAAGACATGTACCGCTATTTTGCCTTTAATGAGTTGCCGGATTTTATCTTGGCCGATTTGGAGGCCAACCCCAGATTACTGTCCCGCTCCGCCGCCAACGACCTGAAAAAAGTCTTGAAAGACCATAAGGATTCGCCGTATCTTGACCAAGTGAGTGCCGAGGCGTGGGATTTATTGGTGGCTAAGGAACTCGACCAAACCAAATTGGCCGATTTTATCAAAAGAAAAATAAAAGAGGTAGCGAACAACATCGATACCGATGTGCAGATGGCGCAGTATTTTTTTCGGGACGGCAAAAAAGTCGGCAATATTTCTTCGACCAACCATCATTTTACCATTAAACTCAGCGCCAAACTGCTCGACGAAGTGCAAGAAAAACGCCTAAAAGACTTTATAGAACAGATGTTGGCAGATACGGCGTTGTAACTGGGGGCAGCGGGCCTAAAAAAGTGTAACAAGTTGTTACACTTTTTAGCTGGGCTTTGGCTATCGGGGTGAGTCTTCGTGCAATGCTCTTTAGCCATTGCACGCTGGCCTAACCGAGTGTACCAACCTTTAGCCTGCCGTTTGCTTAACGCCTGACTCTATAAGCAGGTTTATAGCTATTTTTAATGCCCCAGCCTTTGGCCGTCCGTTACGGCGCCAAGTAAAGCCGACTTTCGTCTTCTGGCAAGGAAAATTGGCTTTTTTTCTCCCCCGCTACTGAAACCGCAAGGCTTCAATAGGCTTTAAATTAGCGGCTTTCCGCGCCGGATAAAAGCCAAAAAACACCCCGACACTCGCCGCCACCCCAAACGCCAGCAACACCGAGCTAAGCGTCACCACTACCAGTGTATCGTTGATTTGGCTGTAAAAATAAGCGCAGGCAACCCCTAAAGCCGCGCCGATAAAACTCCCGGCTAGGGAAATCATCACCGCTTCGAAGAGAAATTGCAGCAAGATGTCGCTGTTTTTTGCGCCGATAGCCATGCGGATGCCGATTTCGCGCGTCCTTTCGGTGACCGATACCAGCATGATATTCATGATGCCGATACCGCCCACTAAGAGCGATACCGAGGCGATGGCGCCGAGCATGGTCGACATGGCGGCGGTGGTGCTGGCGGCGGCTTGGGCAACGGCGGTGAGGTTGCGGACGGAAAAATCATTGTCTTTATCGGCATGGATACGGTGCCGGGTGTGCAGTAAATCATTCATTTCCTGTTCGGCTTTCGCCATCACGGCGGCGGACTTGGCTTTCACTAAAATCATCCGCACCATGCCGGGGAATTGGTTGCCGAACAATTGCCGTTGCGCAGTGGTGATCGGCACTAACACGGTATCGTCTTGATCGCGCCCATCCAAACTTTGGCCTTTTTGCGCCAAGATGCCGACTATCAGAAACGGGCTGTTTTTGACCCTGACAATTTTCCCGACCGGGTTTTCATCGCCAAACAGATTTTTCACCACCGTTTGCCCCATCAACAGCACCCGCGTCGCCGCACGGATGTCGCTGTCTTTAAAACCTTCCCCGGCCACCACTTGCCAATCGCGGACTTCAATAATGGCTGGTGTGGTGCCCGCGACTTGGGTGCTCCAATTATTGGATGCGTAAATCAGTTGTGCAGAATTGAAAATATTCGGCGCGACGGCGGCGATTTGCGGCAATTCGCTGATGGCTTGGGCATCGGCTAAGGTTAATGTCGGCACGGTGCCGGAACCTTGCCGGGTGCCCCCCGCCGAGCTGGAGCCGGACAATACGATAAACAAATTGCTGCCCATGGAGGCGATGGACTCATTCACCATCAATTCCGCACCTTGGCCGATAGCCATCATCATAATGACCGCGCCGACCCCAAACACCATCCCCAGCATGGTCAACAGGGTGCGCATCCGGTTCGCCAGCATGGCCGCCCAACCTTCCCCCAATAAGGCCCCGATAATCATGTGCGGGTATCGCTGGCGATTTGCCCGTCACGCACCAGGATCATGCGCTGGGCATGGGCGGCAATATCCGGTTCGTGGGTGACGAGGATGATCGTGATTTTTTGCTCTGCGTTCATCGTTTGGAAGATTTTCATAATGTCTTCGCTGGTTTGGGTGTCCAGATTGCCGGTCGGTTCATCGGCGAGAATGAGTTTGGGATCGGTCACCAAGGCTCTGGCGATGGCGACACGTTGCTGCTGTCCGCCGGACAATTGGTTGGGACGGCGTTCGCCAAATTCTGCCAGGCCGACCCGGCTGAGCATTTGCAGGGCTTTTTCGCGCCGTTCGGGTTTGCTTTTACCCGCATACAGCAAGGGTAAGGCAATGTTCTCTAAGAGCGAACTGCGCGGCAATAAGTTGAAGCCTTGAAAAACAAAGCCGATCAATTGGTTGCGCAGGTTAGCCAGTTCATCCGAGCTTAAGGTGGCGGTGTCGCGGTCTTGTAGGTAATAATGCCCGGCGGTGGCGGTATCCAAGCAGCCGAGGATATTCATTAACGTCGATTTGCCGGAACCGGAATGCCCCATGATGGCGACAAATTCGCCGCTTCCGATGTTAAAGTTAATGTCCTTAAGCACCGGGACATTGATCAAATACTGTTTGTAGAGACCGCTGACGGATATGAGGGGGCGGGGCATCAGAACGCCTTGATACGGAAGTTTTGCTTGTCCGCCGCCGTTTTTTCAGCACTTGGCTTGGCATTGCTATTTTCCAGTATCAGCGCGTCACCCGCTTGTAAAGCCCCGCCAATGACTTCGGCATATTTGCCGTCATTAATGCCCAGTTCCACAGGGATTGCCACCGCCGCACCCTTTTCCAAACGGTACACCGTTTTGGCAGATTTATTGGCAACGCTGCCGACAGGGCGAAACTTTAAGGCGGCTAAGGGCAGTTTTAAACTGTCGCCCCTTTCTTCAATAACGATATTCACAAACGCCGTCATGCCGGGCAGTAAAATTTCATCGGGATTGCTGACATCAATCACCACGTCGTAGGTCACGACATTTTGCAAAACGGTCGAATCTAGGCGGATACGCCGGACGGCGCCGGTGAAAACACGGTCTGGGTAAGCATCGACGCTAAAGTTGACCGCTTGGGCTTTGCGTACCCCGCCGACATCGGCTTCAGCGACCGAGGTGTCGATTTGCATGGTTTTTAGGTCTTTGGCAATGGTGAACAGGGTCGGGGTTGTAAAGCTGGCAGCGACCGTTTGGCCAATATCAACACTGCGCGACACGACCACACCGGATACCGGCGATTTGATAATGGTATACCCCCGATTTGTCTTATCGCGTTTCAGTAACCCTTCCGCCGCATCGACCAAGGCTTTTGCCACCGCCAAGGCTTGCACGGATTGGTCGAGTTCGGATTTGGCGATGTAATCTTGGGCATACAAGCCGTATGAGCGTTGCGCGTTCAATTGCGCCAACTTCAACGATGCTTGGGTGTTGGCGAGGTTGGCTTGGCTTTGTTCAAGTTGGGCGTTAATCAGTGAGGGGTCAATTTCTGCCAGTATCTGGCCTTTGGTGACGCGGTCGTTAAAATCCACATTCAGTTTATTGACCACGCCGGAAATTTGCGTGCCGACATTGACCAGCACCACGGGATTTAAGGTGCCGTTGGCGGAAATGCTCGTAGTGAGTTTGCCTTTAACGAGGATTTCTGTGCGGTAGTCGGGCTTTTTTTCTGCCGTCCGCCATGGGCCGAACCAATAGCCCCCGGCAAGAACCGCTGCCAGCACCAGCAAAATAATGGCGATATGCCGACTAAACCAAGAACGTTCCATAGATTACCTTGAGGGCAGGGAAGCAAAATCCAGCCGCCCTAGGGCTTGAGCCAGTTGGGCTTTTTGGGTTAACCAAGTGTATTGGGCTTGGATGATTTGTAGGCGGGCGGTGGCGTGGCTGGCTTGGGCGCTTAACAGATCAATTATATTGCCCGCCCCGGCTTTATATCGCCCCATTGCCACCCGCTCGGCTTGGAACGCGCTCGCCAGCAAATCTTCACTGCTTTTAAAGGTGTCGTGGGCGATGTTGACTAACTGATAAGCCTTCCAGACATCCAAACTGACCGTTTGGTCGAGCTGGTCAAAATTCGCACGTTGTACGTCCAGCTTTTCTTTGGCGCTGCGGACTTGATAAGTGACATTAAAGCCCGTAAACAACGGCACACTGATTTGCAGCCCTACTGTCCAACTTTGGGTTTCGCTAGGCAAACTGGTTTGGTTGTAGCCCACGGTGCCGACTAAAGACAGGCTCGGCAGATGCCCCGCTTCGGCGGCTTTAACGCTGGCTTCCGCCGCTTGGATAGTGGCTTCGGCGGCCGCCAAATCCGGGCGTAAGGTTTTCGCTAGGGCAATCAATTGGTGGATATTATGGTCTTGCTCACGGCTAGGTTTGGGTACCGAGGGCGGCGCGATTTGCAAAGGATAGTCGGCTTCTAGCCCTAAAGCATTTGCCAAACTGCCGCTGGCGACCCTGGCTTCACCGGCGGTTTTTTGGTGGTTGAGACGGGCTTGGGCAAACGCCGTCTGCGCCAGTAGCGCGTCAGCCAACGCCGCCGCACCGATTTCATGGCGGGTTTTTGCCGCCTTCAAGGCTTCGCCCGTTGCGTTTTCCGACACTAAGGACGCATCGGCGGCGGCTTGGCTGGCAAATACTTGGTAATAGGCTTGTATCGCCGAGAACATCACCGTTTGCAGTACCGCGTCTTGTGTCCAATTGGACGCTTCCAAGGTTTTTTGCGCCGTCTCCAGCACCGCTTCCCGCCCGCCAAAGTTATAAAGCAAATAATTTAAACTGATGACGGGTGTGAAGCGGTTGATTGCTTGTGCCGCACTGCCGGAACTGGTGTTGCTGATGGTCGTTGACTGTAAATTACTGCTGCTCGACGAATTGATGCCGCGTGACAACGAGGTCGTTAACGTCACTGTCGGTAGATACGCCGCTTTGGCAATGCCGACTTGTCCGGCCTGATAGCGTGCATTCGCCCAAGCGAGGCGGGTTTGCGGATTAAAGCACAAAGCTTGGTTAACGACGTCCACCAACGTCCACGCCGGATGGCTAATAGGATTGAGGCGGCAAGGATCATCCGCCCCGTGCTGTTGTTGGCCTGGGCTTGGGCTGACTTGCCGATGTGTGGCGAAAGGGTCGGCAAATCTGCTGTTTTGATCGGCATTGCCGACTAAGGGGCAAAAAACCATGCCTAATCCCGCCCATAAAATAAGCTTCATAACGATGGCCCGGCCAAACTTTTGGCGATAACGGCCACGGCAATTTCGGCGGTGGCGGGCAATGGCACGCTACCCACCAATTGGTAATGCGCCAAAAAATGCCCGCCCTGTCCATAAACCATCGCGGCACTGAGTGCCCGAAAGCCGCTTGGCGGTACGCTCATTTAAGTGTTCGGGCATAAAAGTGCATGGCTTGGGATGAGGTAATGTGAAAAATATCTGTCTGGGCACGCGAACAGCCGCTTATTGTGCCGCCATGATTCCTTGGCATTGCAGTTTGTCTGAAATGAACGGCGAAGTCTGTGCGTTATCGCGCATTAAGATGAATGTGCTTAGGGCTGGGCTGAATTCAGCAACGGATAGTGCGATGGTTTGGTGTGAGGTGGGCTGGTTTTGCCACACTAAGGGATAAGCCACAAGCGGACGGTGGTTGGCCCTTTATGACCCCTGAAATATATAGGGCGTGGGAATGGGAAAAACTTGGGGTGGCAGCTTAAAAAGTGTAACAAGTTGTTACACTTTTTAGTTTGCCTTTGGCTGTCAGGAAAGCCCCTGTTCAATAGGGGCGGCGGCGGTTTTTTGTTGGCTTATGTCACTTTGCATACCGACATAATAGATGACTGCGCCATCGTCACCATATACCGCCGTGATGCTGGTCCAGGCCGGATAATCCTCACCGTTTTTGCGCCGGTTCCATATTTCGCCTTGCCAAGCCCCCGTGGTGTTGACGTTATGCCATAAGGCGGCATAAAAGCCCTGATCGTGCCGCTCTGACCGCAATAGGTTAGGAGTTTGGCCCAGTGCTTCGGCGGTGCTAAAACCCGTAATATGGGTGAAGGCTTGGTTCACTTTAAAAATCACCCAGTCGGTGTCGGTGACCCAAATGCCTTCTTGCGATTCCATTTTCATCTGAATCAACACAGGATAACGACTGACTTTTGATCTGCGCTTCTTTCTGCTCACGCGCTACATGTTCAGTATTTTACCTCATAGCCACATTTGACCACTTTTGAAACACGCACTAACCGCAATGTGTTATTTCACCCATCAACATAGGTTAAATAACCTAGTTCAATTATTCGCCAAAAAAACAAATACCAAAAAATTTTTTATTTTAAATTAGATTACTACACTTTGTCGCAGGCAAATCAAGGATTGCAACAGCGTAGTCCTTAAGTAAACAGGCGACTTAGTGTATTTGGTACAAATAATGCTCAATTTCGGGACACCTTTTGGTTATTTTGCCCTGATGAATTCATTGTCCAGTCTGCTTGGCCTTGTTGGAATTATTAATGATGCGCGGCGCACCCTCACTTAGCTGCCGTCAAATCCGGCTTGAGATTAGATAAACCGGGCGTGTATGTCGCGCCCATTAATCGTAGTGGCCAGGACACCATAACCCAATCAAATGGCATTGCCTTTTGGTAATCCCTGATTCACATTCACAATAAAATGGTATGAATTATGATGAGTACACTAAACAGTATCTTCCCGACATTGGAGCGTCATTTATCCTTTGGTAGAGTTATTGGATTACCTTTATTATTGGGTATCTTCCTTGTAATCAACATTGCCGAAGCTAATCCTGGGCTTGCTTATGAAAGTTTGCCCGGAGAATTACGAGTGGAGCAATCCGATAAAAACCGGGTGCCGCAGGTGGAGTTTCAGACTGAACCGTTGTTTGGCTCCATTTTACTTAAGGAAACCGATTATAGGGGCGAGGGGCAGTTTCCGTTGGAGTTTATACGCTACAATGCTTCGCCACAGCCGACTAGCGAAGTTAATTGCGCCCAAGATGCAGGGCTATATGAAAACTGGACGCACAGCTATTCCAGTTGCCTTGTCAGCCATCTTAATTATGGCGGCCCATCCAGTAACCGGACGATCACGGTATGCACTATGGGCATCTGCACGATGTTTGGGGAAACGTTGAAGCCTCCGCGCCAAGATGTTCGTGACACCCTCGTGCGTAACGGTGTAATAAATGGGGTTGCCTATTCATGGGTGTATACCCAATTTAAAACCGGAATACGCGAAGCTTATGACAGCAACTATCGGTTGGTCGCACGCTTTGACCGATCTGGTATTGAACACCGTCTCGCTTATATCACGATGACGTCGTCAACTGGCAGCCAATGGACTCGACTAAGCACAGTAACCCATGTGCCAAGTGGGAGACAACTTGTATTTCAGTATAGCCCTTCGCCAGGATTTTATCTGCAATCTATTACAGACCCGTCGGGCAATCTCTACACTTATGCTTTATATTCTTATGATCGTCTCACCGACCCGGGTACGGTCACCTTTCCGTCTGCTGATGACGGAGGTGCACAATTAGTACGCAGCTATACTGTTGATTCTAAGGGATGTCATCTTGGAGGAGGCAACCATCTTATGGGCTATAGCTACCTATCTAATATTGACGAGCTTGGCATAAACCAATTAAATATCGAGTTCATGGGAGGTCAAGATGAAAAGTTCTGCGACCCAATTTATGCAGTAAGCGGTTTTTGGTATACGAAAGTTACCAAAGCGGGTCACAATGCCCGGCCAATGATTGGCACTCATTACTACGACCCAGGACATGAGGAGTTCTTTACAAATGCAGAGTTGTTTGCAGATACAGATACTGCAGCATACCGATCTCTGGATATTAAAAGGACATATATAAGTGCAAATGGCCCAGTTTTGCAAGATTCACAGATTTTACGTCCCGAATCCGTTTCGCCACGCTGCGCCGGCTGCGATGACGATTACCAAAATTACACCTACAGCACCACCGGCGACCTCCTCACCCGCACCGATTACCTTAACCGCAAAACCGTCTTCGTCAACGACACGCGCGGCCTGCCGTTGACCGAAACTGAAGCCGCAGACACCACAGATGCGAGGGTGACGACGCGCACTTGGGATACCCGCTTTCCCCTGATGACCTCCGAAATACGCGGCGCTGTCGCCAAAGAATGGCGTTACAACAATTATGGCCATCTGGTAAAAGAAATTGTCCGCCCCGCTTCGGAAGATTTGGTCAGCGACAATTGTCCGGTCGGTTCACTTACCTGCCACCAAACCAATTACATGTATGTCTATTATAACATTGCCCATGCCAACGAAATAGGAGCGTCCGAAAATAGGGTAATAACCAAAACCATCAAAAAAGGCCCCCGCCCCGGTGTGCAGACCATTACCGAGTACCGCGACAACGGCGACTTGTGGAAAATCACCGATGCCAAAGGGCATGTCACGGAAGTGTTGGCGACAAATGCCCACGGCCAAATCACTCAACTGAAAGACAGCAACGGACGGGTTACCGACAATGTTTACAACAATTTGCGCCAACTGGTGTCCTCTTCAGTGGCCAGTGATAAAACCAGTTACACCTATTACACGAATGGCCGCCTGAAAACGTTAACCCAACCAGATAGTACGGTATTCACTTACACCTATACCAAGGCGGGTTCCGTCAAAACAGTAAGCCGCAAAGCAGGGGAAGCCGGTGATGTCATTGACCAACTAGAATACCAACGCGACAGCCGTGGCCATATTCTCAAAATAATTGCCACCCGCAACGGCGCCGAAACCCAAACCTGGATCAATTCATTCGATACCCAGGGCCGCCTGGAAACCAGCAAAGACGGCACTAACAAATGGTCTGTCAACAATACCTACAACGACAATAACCTGCTTCGGGAAACCTGCCGTAGTGACGAACTTGACGACAATGATTCCGTTTCCGAGATGTGTGACATCAATGACTACAACAACCGCAACGAATTGTGGCGCACCTTTTTTGCGGCGAGACTCACTGACGGAACGTTAGGCAATAAAACCCGATTGTTGACCTTGGGATTCGACCCGGCGGGTCGGATCAATCAAGTTACCGACCCGTTGGGCATCAACACCTTCATCACTAACAACGAAGTAGGTCGCCATACTATCGAGCAATCCTCCGATTTTGGCAAACGGGAAGCTGACTTTGATTTGGCGGGCAATGAAGCCTTCAAAACTGACCCTGACGGCTACGATGCCACTAAAGCGTTTGACAACCTGGATCGCCTAACACAGGCCGACTATTCTGATGGCGGCAACCTCACCCAACTGTGGGATGTGCCGGCGTTGCCGGAAGGTCAGGCGGGGTCTGCCGACAACTACAAGGGACGTTTATCATCCATATCCCGCCTAAATGCCGCACCAGAGGGCAGCGCGGAAGTTTCTGAAGCCTATGTGCTGAACCAGCGTGGGGACAAAACCAGCATAGTCCAAAGCATTGATGGCCGACCGGACAAAACAGTAGGCATAGAAGTCACAGTGGGGGCAGATGGCACAGGCCGCCCAAAAAAACTCACCTATCCAGGCGGCTTGGTCATAGACTATCTTTATAACAATTCCGATGGCAGGGTGCATCAAGTGAACGCCATCAAAGGAGGCATTACCTACGAAGTGGCCAAAGACATCACCTGGCAACCATTAATAAACCGCTTGCGCAGCCTAACCTTCGGCAACAATTACCAGTATTGGCGGGACCGCGACGCGGGTGGCCGGTTGTCCCGGGTACGCGTTATCAAAGCGGATGGTGTGTCAAACGCCTTTTATGCCCCCGTCCGCTATGACGCACGCAACCGGGTGAACGGTTACGGGAACATCACTTTCGGTTATGACGATTTGGATCATCTGAAACTGCAAGGGCTGATCGATACGGCTAACCCTGCGCGTACCGAACTTGAACACGACAACAACGGCAACCTGACCGAATGGCGCAAATACGATAACAATAACGCCCTGCAAGCCAAAGACACCTTAACGTATGTCACCAGCCCGTACCTGCGCAACCGGCTGATTCAAGAGGCCATCTCCCCGTCACCAAACGGCGGGTTGGATGGCTGGAATGACCCTTATACCCATGATTTGTCCGGTTATGTCAAAACCCATGGCCGTTTCAATTTCCGTTACGATCATAGCCGCAGCCTGAACCTGTTCGGGATTGACGGCAACAAAACCCGTTATGTCTATGACGGGTGGCGCCGTAGGGTATTGAAAATACAAAGCGGCAACGAGACGCGTTATTTTTACGATGCCAACGACCATCTCATTTACGAACAAGCCGCCGACGGTAGCCAGCGCAACTACGTTTGGCTCGGTGACATCCCGCTGGCGGTGCTTGACCAGGATGCCGCCGGCACCATTACCGCCCGTTACTACATCGAAACCGACTTCACCAACACCCCACGCTTCCTGCGCCGCGCAAGTGACAACGCCACGGTTTGGGAATGGCCCGTCGCCCCTTACGGCAACGCCAAACCCACCGGCCCGGTCACGTTCAATCTGCGCTATCCGGGCCAATATTTTGATGCCGAATCCGGCCTGCACTACAACCACACCCGCTACTTCCAGCCCCGCACCGGACGGTACTTGCAGCCTGATCTTATCAAGCTGGAAGGCGGGGTTAACGTGTATACTTATGCCGACGGCAATCCGGTGCATTATACGGACCCGACGGGGACTTTTGTCTGTGCAAGTTTTGGACAATCCGAAAATTGCACAGACGGTCAACGTCCACCGCCAACAGGAACTCCAACGAATGGCCCTTTAAGCCCAATTGGGATTGCCAAAACAGCCGCTACCGCAGCGTCATTAGCTATGCCTGGATTGCGTGGAGTTAAGCCGGTTATTAGTGCGGTGGCTGTTCCTGGTCGAGTTCAGTCTCGTATTAACTTAAAAAATGAAGGGATGGAACATGTGGTAGCCCGTCACTTGTCCAGTAAAACTAATGCAAGCCAATTTTCAATAACAGAAGGTGAAGTTCGTGGCTTGTTACAAAGTAAGGATGTGGTGAATACGCCAGTTAGTCGAACAATCGATACTAAAGGTGGTCTGCTTTACGTTCGGGAGTTTGATGCTGGACGAGCTATTGGCTTCGATAAATTTAGCGGCGGTCAGGAGACATCAACTATGACAATATTAACCAACAAGTTTGGTGAGTTAGAGTCCGCTTTTCCAGGAATGCTAAAATGAGCGATAGGCAATTCGGACCGCAAACTCAATTGCTGAGAAAAGAACTGCTGGAATCAATGGCATATCTATTTTCAGGCGATATAAACCCAATACTTTTAGAGACCCTTAGGTTTTATTTTCCTTGGTTATCTTTTGCCTTACTTATTAATTGGCTTCCTGAGCAGGGAGAGGATATTTATTGGGTCTTAATTGATAGTCAACGCGTTGCTGTGGTTGAAATACCACGAGAAACTAATGTTGATGTGAAAAACGTACTGATAGAGGTCGTTCCTGTTTCTGAATATCAAAAGCGTACTTCGACTGCGGTGAAACGGCGTAAGTTTAAGGCGGCACTTGATCTTATGCGAGAAAAAGAACGCGAATAAGCCCGGATCGGGTGGAGGTGACGGAATTGCGTCCGCCACCCGATCTTGGCCGGATTGCGTAGAGTTAAGGCGGTTATTAGTAATGAACCTCAAAATTATAGAAAAACATTTTGGCTCGTACTTGGAAAAATATTGGCAGTTGAGTGATATAGCACCATTTCTTTTTGTCTATATTGAGTTGCTCCTTTTATTTAAAAACGAGTTATCTCAGGTGGAGTTGAATGTCGTATTGGAACGGCAAAAGCAATTGCGCGGAGAAGAATTTGCGGATGACGGTTTTGATGAACTTATGAATTTAAGTCGCAAAGAGGTGGATCGAGACATCGGAAACAATACTAGTACAACGCGGAAAGGAATGTTAAACAGGTTGCTGTTTTGTGCGTTGCTGGATACAGAGGAGAATGATTTTTTCTACTTAACTGAACCGGTATTCGAATTTGTTCGGAAAATGGAAATTTCGCCTGATCAACTAAAGCGGATTTTGGAATCAGCGTTTGTTGGGTTAAAGATTTGAAGCCCGATAGGGTACAGCGTATCTACCCGGCTACTTGGCTGTCCCAGCAAAAAGTGTAACAAGTTGTTACACTTTTTGGTTTGCCTTTGGCTGTCAGGAAAGCCCCTGTTCAATAGGGGCGGCGGCGGTTTTTTGTTGGCTTATGTCACTTTGCATACCGACATAATAGATGACTGCGCCATCGTCGCCGTATACCGCCGTGATGCTGGTCCAGGCCGGATAATCCTCACCGTTTTTGCGCCGGTTCCATATTTCGCCTTGCCAAGCCCCCGTGGTGTTGACGGTATGCCACAAGGCGGCATAAAAGCCCTGATCGTGCCGCTCTGACCGCAATAGGTTAGGGGTTTGGCCCAAGGCTTCGGCAGCGCTAAAACCGGTAATGTGGGTGAAGGCTAGGTTCACTTTTAAAATCACCCAGTCCGTATCAGTGACCCAAATGCCTTCTTGCGATTCAAAAGCCGTTGCGGCAATTCGCAACTCTTGCTCGATTTGCTTGCTTTTACTGATGTCGGTTAGGTTGACGCGTAAGGTTGGCTCGGCATTGGCGGGGTTGTGGCGCAGGCAATCGAGATGGGCATAGAACACCGTACCATCGGGATGGAGCATTTGCAGGTCAAATGCCTGTTTGTCTGCGGGGGCGGTGGTCATCAGGCTCAAAAACAGGCGGTACCAGCGGTCTTTGTCAGGGGCGGCGACAAACTGCGAAAACCGCCGCATCAGCAATTTTGTGCGGTCAACTTTTAACAAATCAGCTCCGGTCAGATTGATTTCACTCATCAGGCCGTCGCGGGTAATAGTGATATAGCCGACCGGGGCAAACTCATAAAGGTCGACAAAATGGTCGCGGGCTTCTTCAAGGGCGGTATGGGCCCTGCGTAACTCTTCATTTTGCATTTCCAGTTCGATTTTATGGACTAACAGTTCATGCAGCAGGATTTCGTTAGGTTGGGCGATCAGTGCTTCCGGCGATAAGCTGACCACCAGCCTTTCGGCTTCTGTCCGCAGCGTCTGGCGGGCTTCATGCCCCGGATATTTTTTGGTCATGCCTTATTCTCCAAGGATTCAGGAACGGGTACGGTATCGATTTCTTCTGCCGTCAATAAAATCAACGACGGCTCGCTGGTTTTGCCGACAATGCGGCGGGCATCCAAGCGGATTTTATGCCGGCCTATCGCCGGAAAATCATGTTCTACCAAATAGCCCTCAACGGCTTGGTCGCGCGGTAAGATAATTTCTAACAACTCGCGCAGGGCGGGGATGTTCCATTGTCGGTTGCCCAGATCGTAAATTTTGCGCCCCACGGTGTCGGCCAGCGTCACATGAAAATAGCGGTAAAAAGCGCGGTTGGCCGTCACGACTTGTAAATGGCTATCCAGTACCAACAGCGGTTTGTCCAACGTATCCACAACATTTTCCGCCAGCTCACGAGCCAGTTGTACCGCCGTTTCTGCGGCTACGCGCTTACTGATGTCGGTGAAGGTCAGCACCACGCCTTCAATGATATTGTCCAGTGTCCGGTAAGGCTGGATACGGACGAGGAACCAAGCGCCATTATGGGTGTGTACTTCTTGCTCAAAAGGTGTCAGGCAATCCAGCACCTGTTGCGCGTTCGCCAGCAAGTCTTCGCCGTCGAAATTGGACTTGATGTCGGCCAACGGACGGCCTACATCCGAAGCCACCAACCTATAAAGCTGGGTGGCTTCGCGCGTGAAGCGCCGGATCAGCATTTTTGCATCCAAAAACACTGTGCCGATATGGGTATTGTCAAACAAGTTCTTCATGTCATTTTGCATACCCGCCAGTTGCTCAATTTTGGTTTGCAGTTCAGAATTGACGGTGATGAGTTCTTCGTTGACCGATTGCAATTCTTCTTTTGAGGTTTCTAGTTCTTCATTAGTCGATTGCAATTCCTCATTGGTGGATTGCATTTCTTCGTTAGTCGATTTAAGCTCTTCATTAGAGGCTTGTTGCTCTTCCAGACTGGCCTGATAGTTTTCTTTCAGGTAGGCCAGATCGCGTTCCAGTTCTTCGATGCGCCCCAGTTCGGCAGGTTTGGCACGGCGTTTGCGGGCAGGTTTTGCCGGGCTGGCAATATCTTGAAAACTGACCAGCAGCAAGTTTGGCGTGGCTTCCGCGCCCGATAATGGCCTGACGCTGAGGTTAACGGCACTGAAACCGCCATTGGTCTTCACTTGTAAGGCCTTATTCAGGGTCGCTACGCCATCACTGGCCGCCCCGCGCAGGGCGGTACGCAGTTCCAACTCCAAACCTTCGCGGGCCATTTCAATGATATTGAGGCTGGCCTGTCCGGGGGCCGGGCGTAGGTATTTGCCGGTGTCGCCATGCACATACAGCAGGTCGCCGTTGCCGTCGGTGATGATTGAGGCCGGCGCGTAATATTGTACCAGCACCCGGCGGGCCAATTCGGCAAAATTGGTTTCCTTAGGCTTTTGCATAACTTCCTCGGCGGGCTTGTCGTCCGTTTTTGCGGCCCAGGACACCACTTGGGTCATGACCGTACGGGCAGTGGTGGGGGAATGGATGGCACGATAAAATTTCCATTTGCGGTTCAGTGCGGAAAATAAATCGGTATAGTTGCCGATGCTTTCTGAGGGCGACAAAAACAGCACCCCGCCCGGCTTGAGCGCGTAGTGAAAGGCCGGAATCAGCCGGTTTTGCAGTTCCGCTTCCAGATAAATCATCAGATTGCGGCAACTGAGCAAATCCAGTTTGGTGAACGGCGGGTCTTTCAGCACATTCTGTAGGGCGAACACCACCATGTCGCGGAGTTCTTTTTTGACCCGATAGCCTTTGTCTTCCTTAATAAAAAAACGCCGGAGCCGTTCCGGGCTGACATCTTGGGCGATAGTGGGCGGATAAATACCCGCACGGGCCAAGGCAATGGCCGCTTCGGCCAGATCGGTACTGTAAATTTGCACCTTAAAGTCTTGCTGCGACTTGTCCATCAGTTCGCGCAATAAGATGGCGATGGAGTAGGTCTCTTCACCCGTGGCGCAGCCGGCCACCCAAACGCGGAACACATAATTGTCCGGTTTATCCAAACACAGTTTCGGTAAAATATCCTGTTCCAGTACCGTAAACGCCTCAGGGTCACGGAAGAAATTGGTGACATTAATCAGCAGTTCTTTGAAGAGGGCTTGCACTTCCTCAGGATTATTTTTGAGGTAACGCACATACACGTCCGCGTCTTCAATAGTGTGTTGCGCCATACGGCGTTCGATGCGGCGGCCAATGGTACTTTTTTTGTATAAGGAAAAATCGTGGCCGATGCTGGTGCGCAATTGCAGGAGAATCTTATTGATCCAGCCCGTTGGCCGCAGCGGGGAGGGGGTTGTTATATCAGCGGACAGGCTGCGGGTATTGTTTAACAGGGCTTCCGGCATTTTGCCGACCGCCAAAACGTGGCTGGCGTAACCCGCTTGGATGGCGCTGGCAGGCATCCCGTCATATTTTGCCGTCTCCGGTTTCTGTACCAAGGTCATGCCGCCCACACCTAAAATAGTCCGCAAACCTTGTGTGCCGTCGCTACCAGTGCCGGATAAAATGATGCCGACCGCCTGTTCTTGCTGGTCTTCGGCCAGTGAGCGTAAAAACGCATCAATCGGCAAGCGATGCCCACGCGGTTCATCCGGTAGGCTCAATTGCAGCTTACCGTGGAAAATCGCCATGTCACGGTTTGGCGGGATAACGTAAACCGTATTGGCGGCAACCGTCATTTGATCCTCGGCTTCCAGCACTGGCATCGTGGTGGTGCGTTGCAGTATTTCGGTCAGCAGGCTGGGGTGGCTGGGGTCCAGATGCTGCACCAGCACAAACGCCATGCCGCTATCGGCGGAGACGCTGCGGAAAAATTCTTCCAGCGCCTCCAAGCCCCCAGCCGATGCGCCGATGCCGACAATAGGGAAGGCAGCGGCGGCCTGTTCCGCTATTTGGGGCGTTTTTTCTGGCGGCACAACGGTTGGCGGTTGAGTTTTTTTCACTTGCGCGACGC
This sequence comes from Methylovulum psychrotolerans, assembly GCF_002923755.1. GTDB lineage: Bacteria > Pseudomonadota > Gammaproteobacteria > Methylococcales > Methylomonadaceae > Methylovulum > Methylovulum psychrotolerans. The sequence continues at coordinate 152,388 of NZ_PGFZ01000006.1, read as the reverse complement.
TTCCATCGTAAGGTTAACCGAGCTTTTGCTAGGTGTAAGGTGGGCATATTATCATTTATGGGTTTGTGGCTTGGCGGTAAATACCGTTTTTCTGCACTGATCGCTTATGAAACTCGCCGGGGTTCCGGGTTTCGGCACTACGTTAACGTAAATGCCCCTTTACCGTCACCAGAAAAACATAGCTTTCAAGTCGCCGTTTTTAGCAAAACCGGAAATAGCTCGCCCAGACCTGTAGCGATAAATTCCACTGCGATGGACGTTAAAAATAAGCCCATCACCCGCGTCACCACGTTCATGCCCGTACTGCCCATAACATCGGCAATTTTCGGGGCGGCCAATAAGGTCAGCAGCACAAAAACCGCTACGGATAAAATCACACTGCCGACCAACAAAAAATGCCCTAAAGAATGTCCGCTATGCCCATAGACAATCATCGTGCTGATGGCACCTGGGCCGCTCAATAAGGGAATCGCCAAAGGGACTACTGCAATAGAATCTTTTTCGAACGATTCGGCCTGTTCTTCCGGGGTATGGCGGGCGCGGTCATTATTGGCATGAAGCATTGAAAACCCCATCATCATTATCAATAAGCCGCCCGCCACCCGAAACGACGGCAGGCCAATACCCAAAAAATGCAATATCGGCTCACCTGCCACTAACGTAATGGCCAATACCGTCGCCACCGAAAAAGCACAGGTGATAGCGGTGTGCCGTCTTTCTGCTGGCGGGCGGTCATTGGTCAGGGCAATAAACATCGGGATAACGCCGATGGGATTAACCACGGAAACCAGCCCGGCCAACAGTTGCAAATAGTCGTGCCAATTCAGCATCTGTTGGCCGCCTGTTTGCAAAAGCCCCTGCTTACCCATAATAATGCTGCTTTCATGCCAATAAACGTGTTGCCAAAAGAACCCTATTCTAAGCTAAAGTCCTGACATTTACCTCACGGTCCCATTGGCGGGTTTTAGCGGCGGCAATGAACAGCGCCAAGGCTTCAATGGCAATCACCCCGGCATCGGCGGTAATCCCCGCTGTTTTTAATAAATCTGCCCCGCCCTTATCAAAGACGATGGCTTTCAGATGGCCGAAAGCATCGCGGACGAAATCAATGGCGGCGGCTTCTTTACCTAAACGCACGGCATGGGCTGGGGAGAGGATAATGGCGATAGCGTCGAACAGGACAGACGGCGTCCCCGCCAATTGGCCGTCCACCGCTAACATCACGCCGTCAGAAAGTTTCACCGCGCCAATGGTCAGGGCGATTATCTTTACCTTTGCACCCGCCGCCGCCACGCCTTCTTTGACCGCCTTAATGCCTGCCGCGTCCGAGCCGTCGGCCAGCAAAATGCCGACAGTCCGGCCTTTCAGCGTGTCCTGCATTTTGCCGATAAGCTGCAAGGCGGGTGATGCCGCTAAGGTTTGCACAGGCATAGCCGTCACGGGTGCGTTAGGCAAGGCTTCCATGCCTAAGCCGGAAGCGACGCGGATGGCGAGGTTTTCGTTGATATGGCGCAAATGGCCGACAATGGCCGAACGGATGTGCGGATGGTCGAGTTTTGACAGTTCAAACACCAGCGCGGAGGCCAGATGCGCTTGTTCGTAGGCGCTTTGGCTGAGATAAAATTGCCGCGCTTGGCTGTAATGGTCGGCAAAGCTTTCTGCCCGAATCCGGCCTTTGCTGCCGGCTTCATCCGCCGCCACGCTGCGAAAGCCCTTGTATGTTTGTTCGCGCGGCGAATCTGCCGCCAAGCTATTGGGTTCGTAAGATACCCGCCCGGTCGGTTGGGCCATTTGCGCATGGCCGTCGCGTTGCTGGTTGGCGAACGGGCATTGTGGGGCATTGATCGGTATTTGATGAAAGTTGGCCGAACCCAAACGGGACAGCTGCGTATCCAGATACGAAAACAAACGGCCTTGTAATAAGGGGTCGTTAGAAAAATCAATGCCCGGCACGACATGGGACGGGCAGAACGCCACCTGTTCGGTCTCGGCAAAGAAGTTGTCGGGCCAGCGGTTTAAAACAAACCGCCCGATCACTTGCAAGGGCACCAGTTCTTCGGGGATTAATTTGGTCGCGTCCAGATGGTCAAACGGGAAAGCCTCGGCTTGGGCGGCGGTGAACAATTGCACAGAAAACTCCCATTCGGGAAAATCGCCCGCGCTGATGGCTTCGAACATATCACGGCGATGAAAATCGGCATCCGCCCCGGCAATTTTAACCGCCTCATCCCAAAGCGTCGATTGCAGACCCAATTTAGGCCGCCAATGGAATTTCACGAAAGTCGCTGTGCCGGCGGCATTCAGCAAGCGGAAGCTGTGGATGCCAAAGCCTTCTATCATGCGTAGCGAGCGCGGCAACGTGCGGTCGGACATAATCCACATCACCATGTGCATGGTTTCTGGCGTTAGGGAAATAAAATCCCAGAAGGTGTCATGTGCCGACGCGGCCTGCGGGAAGCCCCGGTCAGGCTCCATTTTCACGGCATGGATAAGGTCGGGGAATTTAATGGCATCTTGGATGAAAAACACCGGGATATTGTTGCCGACCAGATCCCAATTGCCTTCTTTGGTATAAAACTTCAGCGCGAAGCCCCGGACATCACGCGGGGTATCGGCAGAGCCCGAACCGCCCGCCACGGTCGATATGCGTGCGAACAAGGGGGTTTGTACGCCGACTTCGGTCAGCACTTTGGCGGTCGTATAGTTTTCCAGGGAGTGGGTCAGCTCAAAAAAGCCGTGTGCGCCCGTACCCCGCGCATGGACTATGCGTTCGGGAATGCGTTCGTGGTCAAAATGGGTGATTTTTTCGCGCAGGATGAAATCTTCCAGCAAGGTAGGGCCTTGCGGATGGCTTCTTAGGGAGTTTTGGTTATCGGCAATCACCACACCCTGATTAGTGGTCAAGGCGGGGTGTCCGGCGGCAGACTGGTGCCACTCGCCGCCGTTGCCTATCGTCAGGAGGGCTGCTTCTGGTGCAGATGGAATGGCGGTTGTATCTTGGGTCATCATATTGCTCCAAAGGGTGTTAGGCGGCGGCAGGGTGGCCGTCAGGGAATGGCACTAGACAGTAACAGCAAAACGCTGTGTTATCGGTACGCTATGACACATAAGCCTGCTTTATCCTTACGCTTATTGTGCGCTAACGTACCGACCGGATAAGTTTTTGCCGCTAGAGTATCCGCAAGGTCATAACGCGGCCTTAGCCCGTCCACATAAGCGTTATTTTGGTCAGGATAGCCCGCTATTTTGGCCGCACTTGTCGCCATACCCCACTAAGGAAATCAGATGAATCCAGTTGCCCATTCCGTAGAAGCCATGCAAGCCTGTATAACAGCCTGTTGCCATTGCCATAAGACTTGCCTGCAAACCGCCATGAACCATTGTCTTGAGGCGGGAGGCCCGCATGTGGCGGCGGAACATTTCCGCTTGCTGATGAATTGCGCCGAAATCTGCCAGACTTCAGCCAATTTCCAGCTCAGCAGCTCACAATTTCATAGCCAAGTATGCGGCGTTTGCTCCGAAATTTGCGCCGCCTGCGCGTTGGATTGCGAAAAAATTGGCGGGATGGCCGACTGTGTTGACGCGTGCAAGGCCTGCGCCGAAAGTTGCCGGCAAATGGCGGCTATGAAGCATTAAGCGTTTCCGGGTGATGGCCATGTCTCTGCAACAAACCGCATTCGCGGTTATGGTGATGGCGTTAGCGGCGTGTGGCGACGTGGCACAATTACCGCTTTCGGCAGGTATTGGCCGCCATCCCCAATTACCCCCGCCCCATCCGACCCTCATTCCTACGATAAACGTTGCCCCCGCCATAGGTTGGCCGGCATCCGGTCAACCTATGGCCGCCTCCGGCATGACAGTAAATGCCTTCGCCCAAGGGCTGGACCATCCCCGCTGGCTTTATGTCTTGCCTAACGGCGATGTTTTGGTCGCCGAGACCAATGCCCCGCAACGCCCCGAAGATGGCAACAGCATCAAAGGTTGGGTAACGGCACAGTTCATGGCTAAGGCGGGTGCTGGTGTGCCCAGTGCCAACCGTATCAGCTTATTACGCGACACCAATGGTGACGGTATCGCCGAAACGCGGACGGTGTTTCTCAACGGGCTGAATTCGCCTTTCGGCATGGCGTTAATCGGCCACGATTTCTATGTTGCCAATACTAATGCGCTGATGAAGTTTTCTTATCAAGACGGTATGCAGCAAATAACCCAACCGGGCATTAAAATTCTGGACTTGCCTGCCGGCCCCATTAATCACCATTGGACGAAAAACCTGCTGGCCAGCCGGGATGGTTCCAGACTTTATGTCACTATCGGCTCCAACAGCAATGCGGGGGAAAACGGCATAGACAACGAACTGGGACGTGCCGCGATTTGGGAGGTGGAGTTAAAAAACGGTAACTACCATATCTACTCCTCCGGTTTGCGCAACCCGAACGGCTTGGCTTGGGAACTGGATAACGGGACGCTGTGGACAGTGGTCAACGAACGCGATGAAATCGGTAGCGATTTGGTGCCGGATTATCTGACTTCCGTCACGGACGGGAGTTTTTTTGGCTGGCCTTACAGCTACTTTGGCCGCCATTGGGATGAACGTGTGCAACCCCAACGCCCGGATTTGGTCGCCAAGGCCAGTGTGCCGGATTACGCGCTGGGCTCACATACCGCTTCATTGGGCTTGGTGTTTGCCAAGAACGCCTTATGGCCTGCCCCCTTTAACAATGGCGTTTTTATCGGTCAGCACGGCTCGTGGAACCGTACGCCGCGTAGCGGCTATCGGGTTATCTTTGTGCCGTTTAAAAACGGCCAGCCGTTTGGGGTGCCTATAGACGTGTTGACGGGGTTTGTCAACGAAGATGGCGAAGCGTTTGGCAGACCGGTGGGCATCGTCTTGGATAAAACAGCGGCATTACTGGTCGCCGATGATGTCGGCAACACCGTCTGGCGGGTGACACCACCGACCGGACACAAACCATCAAACTAACCCATAAACCTAAGGACAACGACTATGAGCCTATTCACCACGACCGACGGTACAGAACTTTATTATAAGGATTGGGGCTCAGGGCAGCCTGTGGTGTTTAGCCATGGCTGGCCCCTTAGCTCCGACGCTTGGGAAAACCAAATGGTTTATTTGGCCGCCAACGGTTACCGTTGCATCGCCCATGACCGGCGCGGCCATGGCCGCTCCAGCCAGCCTTGGCAAGGTAACGATATGGACACTTACGCGGACGATTTGGCGGAACTCATTGCCAAACTGGACTTGAACGCCATCACCTTAATCGGCCATTCCACTGGCGGGGGCGAAGTGGCCCGCTACATTGGCCGCCACGGTAGCGGGCGGGTCACTAAGGTCGTTCTGATCGGTGCGGTCACGCCAGGGTTACTGAAAACGTCCGACCATCCTGACGGTATACCCATGAAAGTGTTCGATGCTATCCGCGCTGGGGTCAGTGCCGACCGGGCACAGTTTTTCAGGCAACTGGCAAAACAGTTTTACGGGGCCGACAGGCCGGAGGCGAAAATCAGCAAAGGCCTACGGAACGCCTTTTGGTTCCAAGCAATGCAAGGTGGCCTGAAAAATGAGCTGGATTGTATCAAAGCGTTTTCGGAAACGGACTTTAGGGAAGACCTGAAAAAGTTCGCTGTGGAAACGCTGATTATCCACGGCGACCAAGACCAAATGGTCCCGATTGACGCATCGGCACATGCGTCATATCAGTTGATTAAAAATGCGGTGTTAAAAATCTATCCCGATGCTCCTCATGGGCTCCCCGACACCCACAAAGACGAACTGAATGCCGATTTGCTGGCTTTCCTCAGAAATTAAGGGCGGGCGATGCGGTAGGGGCGGCGGATTTTTTACTTGCCGCCACCTACCTGACCGCCAGACCGATTAACGGCTGCCGCACATTGGCGGCAACAGCCGCCGAAACCCCTATAGTATCTAAGAGTAACCATTTTTAAGAGTAACCGTTTTTATGTATGCCGCCGCACAGATAGCATTTAACCCGTTGTGTATATTGGTACTGCCGACAAGCGCCATTTTAGTGCCATTCACCCAATAAGAATACAGAACGAAGTGTTGTGGGATAGCGAATGACGTGCGTTGCAATTGTCTGTAGCCGCTAAAAATAAGCCACCCAAACTGCCCGGACTATGTCCAAGGAAACATGATGATAAATATTGACGAGATTAAACCCGACACGCCTGTTGTTTGCTCCCAAGACGGTCAATTTGCCGTTGTCGAGCAAGTGGAGGAGCAAGGCAATATCATGCTGAAGCCAGATGAAAATGGTCAGCACCATTATATTCCGCTCAGTTGGGTCGTCTCGACTGAGGGTGGCAAAGTGAAAGTAGACCGTCCCGGCGATCAGGCCATGCAAGAGTGGTCGACCGTGTCGCCTAATTACATCGTTGATTAAAGTGACACGATAGATAAAAGCCGCCGCTTTTAAAACGGCGTTTTCAACAATTAGCCTATTTCATGCCCTAAAAAAGGAAACCGTTATGAAAAATCAAAAAAGCCTTCCCCTTTGTTTGCTGGTTATAGCTGCCAGCTTGGGTTTTGCCAGCCTGTCCGTAAAGGCTGAAACTGAAGCTTCCCATCCGAATTATCGCTATATCAAACCCATAGCCGCCGACCATAAGACCGTCCCTGCCAGCCCAGCTGTTCTTGCTAGCCCAGTTACCCCTGCCAGCCCGGTCGCCCTTGCCAGTCCAGTTGCCCCTGCTAGCCCGGCCGCCCCTGCCAGCCCGGCTGCTTCTGCCAGCCCGGCCGCCCCTGCCAGCCCGGCTGCTTCTGCCAGCCCGGCCGCCCCTGCCAGCCCGGCTGCTTCTGCCAGCCCGGCTGCTTCTGCCAGCCCGGCTGCCCCTGCCAGCCCGGCCGCCCCTGCCAGCCCAGTTGCCCTTGCCAGCCCGGCCGCCGCTGATAAGCCCATCACATTAGCGGAAAAAACGCCACCTGTTGAGCCGGTTACCAAACCGACGGATGGCCATGGCGCATTGCCTACATTTGCCCAGGCTGACAGTGACGGTGACCATTACGTCACTAAGGCCGAACTGAAAAACTATCCTTATCTGCTGCAAGTCTTCGATAAGGTCGATGCGGGCAAAAATGGCAAATTAGAACAACACGAATACCAAAATCTGGAAATGGAAACCAAACGGGAAGGTGAAGTACGATAATTCGGCCTGTCGTCAATGCATAACGTCTGTCTGTTATCTCTCTAGTTTAAAATAGTTGCGGTAAGTAGGTGTGCGTATATTTTTAACATTGGCAAGCAAAAACCGTCATTCCGGCACTCACAGGAGCGCGATAGCGAATTCTTGCCGGAACGGCGTTTTATTGATTTCGTAGTCAAAATAAAGGACATTAGTCCTGAAAAATTAGGTTAAAAAACTTTTTCACACCTATTGACGACTCAACAACGCTTTAACTTGATTTATTCAATACTTAAAAAACAGATCCTGTGGTAAAATTGGTTGAGCAAGAGTGTGTCGTGCAACCCAATACCCAGGATAAAATAACGATGAAATCCTTTATAAAAATCCTTGTCGGCAGCCCTTGGCTGTTGGTTATGAACTTATCGGTAGCCCAAGCCGACATTTATGCTTACAACGACAGCATTGTCAGTGGTTGGAGCGATTGGAGCTGGGATACCACCACCCTCGTCACCAACGACACCCTCTTGAAGAAATCAGGTACCGCTTCAGCGCATGTCAACATCGCCAAGGCTTGGAACGGTTTCGCGCTGCATTGGGATACGGGCGGTGTAAACCTGAGTTCCTTGTCCGCACTCAAATTTGACATCAATCCGGGTGGGAATGTCGCAAAGGTGGCGGCACTTTCCGTTACGTTGCAAAACGATACCGGCTTGAGCAATGCCGCCAAGCTTTCTGCCTTCGCTACACCGCCGCTGGCCGCCAACACCTGGTCCAGCGTCACCATTCCGGTCAGCAGCCTCGGCGGTTTGGCCTTGGTGAACCGTCTCAATCTGCAAGACGGGCTAGGCCAAGGCGGTGTCGTCTTCAATGTTGACAATGTGGTCTTGGTTTCCGCCGCCCTAGCGGGCGGTTGCCAAGCGTTGGCCGTGGATTCTGGCGTCGCTGACGCGGGCAAGCCCATCAACGGATTTTTGAACGACCAGTACACTTGGTCTGACAGCACCTGCAAACCGCGCAACGTGGCGTTGGCCCGCAACGATGCCAGCAAGGGCGGCAATGCCAAGCAGTTCACTTATACGCTGCCGAACGGCACAATACGGACGGTGAACCCCAGTTCTAACGGCGCGGCAGGCTTCGGCTATGTCGTTGCGCACTTGAGCAACCCGTCTTTCGCCGCCGCTTATGGCAAGGACGATTCGCCGCTGGGTTCCGGCAGCGGCGCCACCAGCAATAAGCTATTTGTCGGCAACCATCACGCCATCCACGAATACACGCTCAATTATGTCCGCTATGGCCTGACCCAAGCGGCGCTCACCAACCTATCCATCGAGCCGTGGACGTGGATCTACGGTCCGGCAGACCCTAACCGCCAGTATGTCACGGTTTATAACATGCCCGTGCGTATCCATTGGATGCTGGCTACAGGCCGCAATTATCCGGTCTGGTCGGTGACGTTCGACTTATCACAGATACCCAACCATGCGGTGGACTCCGATTTCCGCGCCCCTTATGGCGACATGAATGTGGAGGGGGGCACCGGCGCGGATATGGTCGGCGGTGTCGGCTGGGGCGACAAATATGTGTTCGCCAGTGCGGGAAAACCATTTACGATGAATAACGCCTGGGATTATTCCCAACTCAATCAGGGGGGGCCCTATGATTATTTATGGACATCAAGCACCGATGCCGAAATGGGGCTGGCCGGAACGCAGCTCATCGCCAACCAAAACGCGGGGGGCTACAACAATTACCAAGCCCAAGTCTGGCGTGGCAAAACCAGCGCGAATATGGGGCAACTGTGCATTAATGACCAAGGGGCGGGGCCTGGGTATAACCACAAAATGCCTTGTACTAGCGATTGGGCTTACCAACTGGTGCAATACTCGGTTGCCAATGCGGCACAGACCACCAGCAACAAGCGTTTGGCCTGGGGTGCAGACTGGGGGTCTTTGGGCAATGGGTCGTTTATCAGCACTAACGGTTATGGCGTCCACGGCTGGCCTAAAGTGAGCTACAGCACTTATATCGTGCTAGACCCGCATTCGGCTAAGCCGACCCAAGCCATCGCCCAGCAAGCCAAGACCATCAGCCTGACCAGCTTGACCACCAGCATAGGAACCGTGCGTACGAAAGGCGTGGCGGGTGTGGGGCGTAGCGATAACCAAACCTATAGCCCGGTGGGGTATAGCCCAATCTATGGCACTTGGGAGCTTGATGCCGCCAATAACAATGTCCTCTTGTACTTCGGTGTGTCCAACACCGCACCCACCACCTTAGACATGCCGATCATCGTTGCCCACAACTACACCCTGGCCACGCCACCCGTGCAAATAACCTTAGATGGCGTGGCCTTAGTGGCCGACACCGATTATTTTGTCAGTGTACGTCCCGCCCAATCAGAACTGTGGGTCACGCTAAACAAGAAGCTGGCCGGCAAACACAGCATCCAGATAAGCAACTAGGTTCTATGGGCTTTCAGTGGCGGGTCGATGGGGAGTATCCCGACCCGCCAGCCCAATGGCCATGCGAACGCCAAAAATAGTCACCTACTCATTCAGCCCCCCGCTACCGAATTGCTTACATCGGCCTTATCGCCGCCGACAAACCGGACTGGTTGTTTAAACTCGATTATCAAGTTTTTAACATTCGGATAAATAGTTCAACTACCGGATATTAAAAAGTTGAACAAATTAATTTAAAACAACAAGTTGCAATGGAACCCGTCCCCCTCCCCTGATGGGGAGGGCTGGGGTGGGGAGAATCTAAATAAGGCTTTTTTCATTAATCAGACAGAAAGCAGTCTGATTAAAATCTCTAAGCCATAAGTATAAGTCATTAATTTTATTCTCCCCACCCCAGCCCTCCCCATCAGGGGAGGGAGCCGTCTTACCCTACACGCGTGTGTTTTTAACAAACTCCCTACCCTATTCAGGGCGGGCTTTATGAAAAACTTGATGATCGAGTTAAAGGTATCCGCCCGTTAAGGTTGGACTTAGTACGCCCCGTGTTGTTATGATTTCGCCTAGGGTCAAATAAGGCCTTGGCGAAGGGCAGGGGAAGCTTTGTCCCTAACCTTGCCGAGGCTTTCTTTGGTTATTTTTGTGGAATCACTGCTCGCGTTTAGCGAAGGTATGGGATATGCAAGCAACGTCGTCACCTAATGATAGCCAGACCTATTCAGCTTGGAGCCCGTTGCGGCATAAAATATTCCGGGCGTTATGGCTGGCGACCATTGCGTCCAATATCGGCACTTGGATGCAGGATGTGGGGGCGGCTTGGTTAATGACCTCGCTGTCGGCCTCGCCGTTGATGGTCGCCTTAGTGCAGTCCTCAACCACCTTGCCTATTGTGTTACTGGCCTTACCCGCCGGGGCGCTGGCGGACATTGTCGATCGCCGCCGTTATTTGCTCATTACCCAATTATGGATGCTGCTGGCGGCGGCGGGTTTAGGTTTTTGCACCTTAACAGGCCAGACGACGGGCTGGTTGCTGCTGGCATTTACTTTTATGCTCGGCTGCGGCAGCGCCATGAACTTGCCTGCCTGGGCGGCCATTGTGCCGGAACTGGTGCCTAAAGCCGAACTGCAAGCCGCGATTACCCTGAACGGGCTAGGTATCAACATTGCCCGTGCCATAGGCCCAGCCTTGGCCGGGCTGCTGATTGCCGCGTTTGGCCCGGCCAGTGTCTTTTTGTTGAATGCGGTCTCCTTTTTTGGGGTGTTGGCGGTGTTGGTCGCTTGGAAAAGGGACTACCGTACCAGCAGTTTGCCCGCCGAGCGCTTGTTCAGCGCCATCCGTTCCGGTTTACGCTATGCCCGGCATTCCCAGATGCTGCAAGCGGCGCTGATCCGGGGGGCGGCATTTTTCCTGTTTGCCAGTGCCTTATGGGCATTGCTGCCTATTTTTGTCCGCCAGCACTTGCTGGCGGGGCCTTCGGTTTATGGCGCACTCTGGGCTTGTGTGGGGCTGGGCGCGGTGTCCAGCGCGTTTCTCCTGCCGCATTTGCGTCGGCATCTTGACAGTGATAACAGCATTAGGCTGGCTTCACTCGGCTATGCGGCCATACTGGCGGTGCTGGCGAGCCTGAATAACCTGTACCTGCTGGGGGTGTTGATGTTTATCATTGGGGCAAGTTGGCTTATCGTCATCTCTTCCCTACAAGTCGCCGTTCAGGCCAGTTTGCCGGAATGGGTCAGGGCGCGGGGCATATCGGTTTTTATGATGGCGTTTATGGGCAGCATGGCGGGCGGTAGTATCTTATGGGGCTATCTGGCAGACATTGGCGGCTTGCCTTGTGCTTTGGTGTTGGCGGCGGCGGGGATGCTGTTAAGCATTCTTGCCACTTGGCGGCAACGTATTAGCGGTTATGAGAATTGTGATTTCACCCCTTCGCTGCACTGGCCCGCACCGATCACCGAACAAGCGCCACAACATGACCAAGGGCCGGTATTGATTACCTTGGAATACCCGGTCGCCCTTGATAAGCGCCAGGACTTTTTGCGCCTCAGTTTGCCGCTACAAAAAATGCGCCGTAGAAATGGGGCTTATTTTTGGGAGTTATTCCAAGATACGGCGCAGGCGGATCATTTTATCGAATGCTTTATGGTGGAATCTTGGCTTGAACATCTACGCCAACATGAACGCGTCTCTAAAGCAGACCAGGCGGTTCAGGATAAAATCAACCGCTGCCTTATCGGAGCGGCCATCAGCAAAGTGTCCCACTATATCGCGGTTAAGCATAGCTGACGTTACCCGGTAACGGCAGATCTTAAATACCAGCCGTCAAAAACCGCCGCTTCCCTGCCCCGGCAGGCAGTAATGTGCCGGGCAAAGTCCAGTTATAGCATGGCGGCTTAGGGACGGGCATAAAAATAACCTCGGCAAATTTGGAGCGCGTTTGCCTGAATGATTTCCTGCCCGTCCCTTATCGCTTCAATGGGTCTTAAATGTACGTTTCAACCCCAGCACGTTGGCTTGGGCAGGGCCTACTTGCCCGAATAAAAAGCTGAAGTCTGAACTGCACGACCCGCTGTTGCCGCCAGAACTTGCTGGTGGACAAGTGGCGGTTTTCGGCGCGATGGCGGCATACTCGTGGCAACTTGTACACGTTGTGTTTTGCACATACGTTTCTAGGGTGGTGTTCGCCACCAAACCCCCACTGCCTGAGGTCATGCTGGTCAACGGGTGCGGTACCGCATAGGGTTTACTGGGGTCTTGCGTGGGATTGGTCGACCATAGCACGTCAACTAACTGATAGTATTGCCAAACCGAATTCGGATAATTTTGCCTGATGCCGTTTTGCACAGTTTGGTTGGCCGTTTGCGCATTACTGTCCAGTTGGGTGGTGCGCGTCACTTGGATAGGCACAGGCTTGGGGCAACCTTGGCCCAAATAATAGGGCGGCGATTGGTTGGCGGTGCAACTGACCGTGACCGGAACGGTGCCGCTGCCGCCCTGAGTGGTGCAAGCCGCCGGCACAGAGAGTGCTTGTGTCTGGCAATTGGCGTTATAAAAGTTATAGCCGCCGCTAGGTGCCTGCACATTGGCCGTAGGGACATTGTCAATATGTTCGAAAGTCGCCCAAACCCAAGTTGGCTGGTTAGTGGTTTTATGCAAGATATGCAAACCGACCAAGGCAAGATTAGTCTGGCGGCATTGCTGGGTGCTAGGATCAATGACCAAACCTTCGGTGATTTTATAACGGCTCCATTTTGGGTTACTGCCATAATCCGGCGCTTCCATCCACGCCGCCTTCATTTCCACCGCGCCGAGCATCGAGCCGTTCGGACAAGTTTGCCCAAGCTCTGTAGAGCAGCCTTTAGGCAAAACTACAGGGGAGCCTTGCCCGTTGTTGACATAGCTGGCTTGGGTGTTGGCATTGTACAGGCCGTTGTTGACGACATAATTGTATTCGTCTTGGCTGACGGTTATTTCATACCACGCATTGCTGCCGTTTTGCGCACCTAACCAGTTCGGCGCATTTTGCGGGGCGGCCTGGCCTGTCGAAAACGGCGAATCGGTTTTACCCGTCATTGAAAAAACCCGCATTCTTTTGCTGGATGCGGTCAGCTTGGCTTGGCTGGCGCAATTTTCCGGCAAGGCGGGTTGGCTACCCCATGGCGGTGGGGTCGAGCCGTCGCTAGGGAACAGTAATCCGGCATCCATATAGCTTTGCCATTGTACGGGGGCGGTGTCGCCGGGATCACCAAACCCTGTGCCGCTGGTGGGCCAGTTCAGCGAAACAAATTCTGACCAAGCAAAGCAATCCACGGTCAGTTGGTTGGAAAAGGTTTTCAGATCATAAGGCACGGCGGACGAGAAATTGATGCTGACGGGCGGCAAGCCCGTACCGCAGGTGATCGATGTGGCAGCCGTGGTGGTGGTTTTCGCCGTTGCGGGCACTTTGGCCGTATCTTGCAAGGCGCACACCGGACCGCCTACACCGAGCAAGACTGCGCTTAACAATACGCTGTAGATATTCATAATTCGTTCCTGTCATTGGGTAGGGCTTGGCCTCTTGTGGTAAAGGCAAGAGGCCAATAATACCTTTAGATGGCGCTGACGATATTCAGTAGCGATGGCATCGGGGCTTGTTGCGTTTGCCCGACATTGGTGACATAGACATCTTGCAACCCTAAGCTTGCGCTGGCGCCGACCGACACGACAATATTCAAAGCCGTGTATTCGGACGGATAAGTGTTGCCAGGTACGGCATAAGTGACCGGCATGGCCGACACCACTGACACGCTGATGGCCGGGTCGGAAAAACTGACGGCGGGCAGTTCGCCGCTTGCACCCAAGGCGACGGTGGCGCACACCAGCACCATCGGCACGTTGACCGCCCCTTGTGCCACCAGCGGTGCGATGAGGGTGCTATTGCTGACCAAACTCATCGGGAAATCGACACCGGAAATGCCAGTGGCGTACAGCCCTGTGAATACGGCCTGATGGAACAGTTGCGCCGGCTGTGCGTAAGACACGTCGGGGGTGCCAACGCAAGGGACTGCCGCTGCGACAGGAGCGGCATAGCCCATTGCGACAATTTGCATAAGAATTTGCTGGACGATCTGTCCTCCCCAATTGATCGGCTGTCCTTGGATGGTCATGTCGCCTACCGTGAAACCCAATTCCGCCGGCACTTCATAAGTCGCATGAAGAATAAAATTGCCGGGCATGGTGTTGCCGAACTCATCTACCAAACTATCGGAACCGCGTACCACTTGCCAGAAATCAGCAGGATTGGCGGTTTGTCCCTCAGGTACGGCAAACGTCGAAAAATTCGGGGTTTGGATATACAGGCCGGGCGGGTTGGCTAAACTGACGCTGTAGCCGCCGCTGACGGTTTGGTTCGTCTGATAGCCAATGTTCGGATCGCTGTTACGGTGCAATTGCCCATATTGCGCACAGCAAATCAAATCATTTTGCGGGCTGCCGACATTCGGTTCGCAACTTTGGATGCGCTGCACCGTTGCCGCCCCGGCCAGGCCAATCTCCGTTTGTAAGGTGTTAGGTGTGCTGGTCAAGTGCATCGCCCCGCCGTAGCTGTCAGTGGACACGGGGCCTGAGTTCCACTTGTTGAGCGGGTTGTAAACCGGGCGGCCTGTGGACGGGTCAATGACGGGCTGCCCGTTGCTGCCCATGAGTTGCAAGTCCGCCAATTGGATTTGCGGCTTGCCTAAGGTTTGTTGGTACAAAGCTAAAACTTGGTCAGGGTCTATCATCCATAAGGTGTTCCAATATTCGGGGTTTTCGCAAGTAAAATCGATACGGATGATTTTATTGGTGGCAGCATCACGGTAAACAGACCATTCGCAATATTCGTCTTGCCAACCGCGCGGGCCATAAGGGCCATAAGGGACTTGTTCGGTGGCAACGGGTGTGCAAGGGGTTTGCGGAATATTGCCGAATGGGGTGTAAACGGTTTGTCCGGCGGCATTGCTTGAGGACAGATACCCGGTGTCGCCCAACTCCAATTGCTGGGTACTGCTCAGTGTCGGGAAATACGCGGCAATCCGCCCCGGAAAAGCCGACCAAGTAATCTGCACATAAGCGCTGCTTGAAGCCGACGGATCCGTCAAAGGATTAAAATAATTGCTGGCGACGGGCGAATTGGTGGCATTCCATGGATTGCCGGCGATGCCTTGCTGGGTGAAACCATTCAAGTTGGTGTTCCATTGCGCATCCATCGCAGTTTGCTGGGTGGTATTGTTGCTGAAGTCTTGGATATTGGCGGGTGTCCAAAAACGGCTGATTGTACTCATGAGCATAGTTTCCTTATCAAAAAAGTTGAAAATAAACGCAGACATGTCGCCCTTGTTCTATGATGGGGCATCAGTATAATCCGTCAACACCTTTAAAAAAACTAAAAGTTTATTTCTTGATGATTTTTCGATATTTTTAGTGATAAACTACATCTGTACTCAGGTATGATTTCACAAACCGATAGAAAACACCTGTTTGATACTACCTGTTAACCAACAAGAAACCGTTATTTAAGGTAAGCGGGGGGGGGTTATCTTTTTACACCGCCATTCCGGCAAGCGTTGCCGTTTATTGGCGGCAATCCTGGCCAGATTCGGATTTAACAGCTTCCTCGTCCTATAACGGTCATGGCGTTTGGTGAAGCCGAAACGTCCGCGTAGGCTTTCAAGCAATTCACCCCGCCATTTGTCACTTTTGTCATATAAGCGACATGACATAACCGCTTTTACAGCGGCGGCATCCCCTATTTCCCCTGCTTTTATAAAGGTTTTTAGTCTGGCATTTATCCGGCATAAATGTTGCTTTTTGACTGCAACGCAGGATCAGCTATTTGGCAATAGCCATCACTGTGCCAAAACAATAATAAGCAAATACATCAGCGCTTCCAAGCGACAAAGCCACCGCCCCCATCAGGCGGCGGCAGATCAAGAAAAAAGTCGGGTCGGAAATGCGGTACTGAGAACGCCAGGAGTTCCTGAATGAATGAGACTTTTTACGATGTCATGCGTAGGCAAGGCATTACCCGCCGCAGTTTTCTTAAATTCTGTAGCCTGACGGCGGCATCCTTAGGGCTTGCCCCCGCTTTCGCCCCCAAAATCGCCCATGCGATGGAAACCAAGCCGCGTATCCCGGTGCTGTGGTTACATGGCTTGGAGTGCACCTGCTGCTCGGAATCGTTTATCCGTTCCGGCCACCCGTTAGCCAAAGACGTGATCTTGTCGATGTTGTCGCTAGATTACGACGACACCATTATGGCGGCGGCCGGGCATAATGCCGAAGCCATTATTGATGAAATTGTCGAGAAATATAAAGGTAACTATATCTTGGCGGTGGAAGGCAATCCGCCGCTGGCGGAAGACGGCATGTATTGCATTATTGGGGGCCGGCCTTTTGTCGAGCAGCTCAAATATGCGGCGGAAAGCTGCAAAGCCATCATTTCTTGGGGGTCTTGCGCGTCGTGGGGATGTGTGCAAGCCGCCAAACCGAATCCGACCCAAGCCACACCCGTACATAAAGTGCCGGGACTGGCCGACAAGCCGATCATCAAAGTCCCCGGTTGCCCGCCAATTGCCGAAGTAATGACGGCGGTGGTGGCGTATTTGTTGACCTTCGACAAGTTGCCGACTTTGGACAGGCAAGGCCGTCCGCAAATGTTCTACAGCCAGCGCATCCATGACAAATGCTATAGAAGGCCACATTTTGATGCCGGGCAATTTGTCGAACACTGGGATGATGAAGCGGCAAGGCAAGGCCATTGCCTATACAAAATGGGCTGTAAGGGGCCGACCACTTATAACGCTTGCTCAACCGTGCGTTGGAACGAGGGCTTGTCCTTTCCTATCCAATCCGGTCACGGCTGTATCGGTTGTTCTGAAGACGGTTTCTGGGATAAAGGCAGTTTTTATGAACGCCTCACCGATATTAACCAATTCGGCATTGAAGCCAACGCTGATACGGTCGGCGGTACGGCGGCGGCTGTCGTCGGGGTCGGCATTGCCGCTCATGCGGGCTTGACCGCACTGAACCGTGCCAAACAACCAGGAGCAGAACGCTAATGACCGTCACCAAAACCCCTAACGGCTTTAACTTAAATGACGCGGGCCGCCGCGTTGTAGTCGATCCGGTCACCCGTATCGAAGGCCACATGCGCTGTGAAGTCAATATTGATGAGGATAATATCATCCGCAACGCCATTTCCAGCGGCACGATGTGGCGGGGCTTGGAAGTGATCCTCAAAGGCCGCGACCCGCGCGATGCTTGGGCGTTTGTGCAGCGTATCTGCGGGGTCTGCACCGGGACTCATGCCTTGACTTCGGTACGCGCTGTGGAAGATGCGTTAAAAATACAGATTCCTGAAAACGCCAATTCAATACGCAACCTGATGCAGTTAAGCCTGCAAGTGCAAGACCATCTGGTGCATTTTTACCATTTGCACGCCTTGGATTGGGTGAATCCGGTCAATGCCCTGAAAGCTGACCCGGCGGCGACTTCGGCGTTGCAACAGTCCATCTCGCCGCATAACCCTAAATCGTCGCCCGGTTACTTCCGTGACACTCAAAACCGCTTGTTAAAATTTGTCGAATCCGGGCAATTAGGGCCGTTTAAAAACGGTTATTGGACAAATCCGGCTTATTTGTTGTCGCCGGAAGCCGATTTGATGGCGGTGACCCACTATCTGGAAGCCTTGGATTTTCAAAAAGATATTATGAAAATCCGCACGATCTTCGGGGGCAAAGACCCGCATCCGAACTGGCTGGTCGGTGGTGTGCCTTGCGCGATTAATATCGATGGCATCGGCGCAGTGGGTGCGATCAATATGGAACGCCTGAATTTGGTGTCGTCGATTATCGACCGCACCATCACCTTTATCGACCAAGTGTATATCCCCGATTTATTGGCGATTGCCCAGTTTTATAAAGGCTGGCTGTACGGCGGCGGCATCTCCGGGCAAAGCCTGTTGTCTTACGGCGACATCCCCGATAACGCCAACGATTATTCGGCGGCAAATTTGCTGATGCCGCGCGGGGCGATCATCAACGGCGATTTGACGAAAGTCCATGAAGTCGATTTGACCGACCCTGAGCAAATCAAAGAGTTCATCCCGCACTCGTGGTACCGTTACCCTGACGAATCATTGGGCCTGCACCCTTGGGACGGCATCACCGAACCTAATTATAAGCTGGGGCCGAATACCAAAGGCGACCGCACCCATATTAAAGAACTGGACGAAGCCGCCAAATATTCTTGGATCAAGGCCCCGCGTTGGCGCGGCCATGCGATGGAAGTAGGGCCGTTGGCGCGGTATGTCATCGGTTATGCGCAAGGCGATAAGGAAATCACCGAACAAATTAACTTTGTTTTGAAAACGCTGGACGTACCCGTCACCGCCTTGTTCTCGACCTTAGGCAGGACGGCGGCGCGGGGTTTGGAAGCACAATGGGCGGCTGGCAAGATGCGCTATTTTATGGACAAAATGATGGCCAATATTAAAGCGGGCGATTTGGCGACGGCCAATGTCACCAAATGGGACCCGCAAACTTGGCCTAGCAGCGTCAAAGGGGTGGGCTTCACCGAAGCGCCGCGTGGGGCGTTAGGGCATTGGCTGAAAATCGAAAATACCAAAATCGCCAATTAC
This sequence comes from Methylovulum psychrotolerans, assembly GCF_002923755.1. Taxonomy (GTDB): domain Bacteria; phylum Pseudomonadota; class Gammaproteobacteria; order Methylococcales; family Methylomonadaceae; genus Methylovulum; species Methylovulum psychrotolerans. The sequence goes on along the minus strand of NZ_PGFZ01000006.1, from coordinate 133,604 downwards.
CAATGCGTAGTCCCCACCACTTGGAACGGTTCGCCGCGTGATGACCAAGGCAACATCGGGGCTTTTGAAGCCGCCTTAATGAACACCAAGGTGGAACGCCCCGAAGAACCCGTGGAAATTTTGCGTACCTTGCATAGTTTTGATCCGTGTCTGGCGTGTTCCACGCATATCATCAGCCCGGACGGCAGCGAATTAACCCAAGTCAAAGTCCGTTGAGGAGATTTTTTATGAACGATTGGCACAGAATCACGTTGCAATGCTTGTCCTTGGGCGGCTTGTTGGCGTTTTCCCATAGCGTATCGGCACATACTGGCCTGTTAGCTACCGATGGCTTTAGCCACGGCTTTCTGCATCCGTTTTTGGGGCTGGATCACTGTCTGGTGATGTTAGGTTTAGGTCTGTGGGCCAGTACCCAGAACCACCGTCTGGCCGGCCTAGCCGTTTTGCTATTTTTGGTGTTCATGGTGGCGGGGGCGTTATTCGGCTTGGCGGGTGGGCGCTTTGTTTATGTCGAGACCGGGCTTATCGTCTCGTTGCTGGCAGTCGGCACCGCGTTGGGCTGCGGTACGCAGCGGGTACCACAGCCCTGGCTTTGGGTGGCGGTGGCGGTTTTTGCCGCCCTGCACGGCTTGGCGCACGGCAGCGAAATGCCGCTTGCTGTGTCCGGGGTGGCTTATATGACCGGAATGGTGGCGGCTACGGCAATCCTGTTAGGCTTAGGGTGGATTTTAGGCTGGGTCGCCCGACGCGGCCATGCGATCGGCTTGCTCCACCTTTACGGTACGCTGACCGGCCTGACCGGGGTTTGGCTGTTATTCAGCGCCTAAGGAATTGCCATGACCGAGCCTACAGTAAACACCCCGCTGCCAGCGGTATATGTCTATGAAAAACCCATCCGGTTATGGCACGGCTTAAACGCCCTGCTGATCCTGACCTTGATCTTAACAGGCTATTTCATCGCCGCGCCGCTGGCTTCGGTAGGCGGTGAAGCCTCCGAACATTTTCTGATGGGTTACATCCGCTTCGGGCATTTTGCCGCTGGCTATCTGTTGGCGATAGGCTTGTTGTTCCGGCTGTACTGGGCGTACGCGGGGAACGGCTATGCCAAGGAAATCTTTCAGCCGCCGTTATTGTCCAAGGTGTTTTGGCAAGGTGTCGGCCATGAAATCCTCTGGTACGCCTTTTTAGCCAAAGAGCCGCGCAAATATGCCGGCCATAATCCTTTGGCCTTGCTGGCCATGCACTTCGCCTTTGTCTGGGGTTCGCTGTTTATGGTCATCACTGGCTTTGCGCTGTATGGCGAAGGGACTGGGCAAGGCTCTTGGCAATATAGCTTATTCAGCTCTTGGGTTTTGCCGCTGTTTGGCGGTAGCCAAAGCGTACATAGTTGGCATCATCTGGTCATGTGGCTGATCGTCTGTTTTGTGCTGATCCATATTTATGTCGCGGTGCGGGAGGATAAAGTGTCCCGGCAAAGCCTCTTATCGACGATGGTGACGGGCTGGCGCACGTTTAAAGACGATAAACCGCTGGATGATGTGCATTGACTATGAAGGTGTTACTGTTAGGCATAGGCAATGTGCTGTGGGCTGATGAAGGCTTTGGTGTCCGGGTCATCGGGCATCTGCAACAGCACTACCGTTTCCCTGATAACGTCACGGTGTTGGATGGTGGCACCCAAGGTGTCTATCTGGTCGAACATGTGCAGGCCGCCGATATTTTGGTCGTGTTCGACGCGATCGATTACGGCCTGCCGCCAGCAACGTTAAAATGCCTGGAAAACGCCGATGTGCCGAATTTTTTGGGCGCAAAAAAAATGAGCCTGCACCAGACCGGCTTCCAAGAAGTGTTGGCGATGGCGCAAATGCTCGGCGCTTATCCGCAGCATTTGTTGTTGGTTGGCGTACAGCCGGTGGAATTGGACGATTATGGCGGCAGCTTGCGGCCACAGATTAAAGCCCAAATCCAACCCGCTATAGCAATGGCTTTGGTTTATCTGGCAGGTTTTGGCATCAGTGCCGAACCTACCCGGACGGTAGCTAGCTTGGCCGACCCGGTGCTGGATCTGCGCCGTTACGAACAAGAACGCCCCAGTGCGGACGAAGCTTGCCGGATGGGTGACGGGCGGGTTTTACAGGCCGTTGATTTTACCGTATCTGCGCCGCCTTCGGCGGAAGGCTGTACTTTGCGGGTGGATGTCGATTATCGGGGCAAATACTGATGTGTATCGGCCTGCCCATGCAAGTTATCGGTCTACAGGGCGATACGGCCCTGTGCCGCTACCGTGGCGGTGATACGCTGGTTGATCTGCTGTTGGTCGGTGCGCAACCTGTCGGCACTTGGGTGTTGGTGTTTCTTGACACCGCCAGGGAAGTGCTGAGTGAAGAAAAAGCCCGGCAAATCGCCGATGCCTTGGAAGCCATGCACTTGATCATGGGCCAGCACCCTATAGAACAAAGCCAAATAGATGACCTTTTCGCCGACTTGGTCGGTCGGGAACCGCCCTTGCCGGAGTTTTTATTATCATGAGTTCACCCTTGCTTGCCCAATTGACTACCCGGTACGGTTATCCGGTACTGGATGCCGACAATTACGATTTCTTTGTCTATAGCCATAAAACCGTGGTGCTGTTTTTCAGTAACGACCCCAGCCAATTTCCCGAAAGCAACGATGTCGCGGTGATCCTGCCGGAATTGCTGAAAGCGGTTGGTGGCCAGTTGCAAGCGGCGCTGATCGCCAAACCTATCGAACGCGAATTACAGGCGCGGTTCCGCTTTACGGGTTGGCCGTCGCTGGTGTTTTTGCGCAATGGCGATTATTTAGGCGTTATTACGGGTATCCGCGACTGGCAGGAATTTATGCAAGAAACCGCCAAGATTCTCAGTAGCCCCCCTAGCATACCCCCCAAATTTGATTTGGATAGGGTTTGCCAAGCCGCCCATTGAGTCGTGGCAGCACAGCCTGTGGTTTTGCCAAATAACCAAAGCCCCCCCAGCCTATCTTTTCAGCCTTTTAAACCCCGATTATTATGACTTCAATCTCTCTGCCAATTTTTGGCCAAGGTAGCCAGCCGCCTGAACAAGACGGCGTTGCCTTGGAGTATTTGCCGATGCCGGAGGATATGGCGACGTATCGGATGCCGCAGTTATCAACGCAATTAAGCCTAACGCAGTTGCCACAGGCCAAAAATGCGGTGCAGCAATTGCAACAGGCCTTGAATGCCTTCCCCTTGTTGACGGCAGAAAATGACTTGAGCGGATTGTCTGCCGATAACCGCCAGTTTATCGACGAACTGCTGGGAGAGGGGGAGGTCAGCGCCATTTGTTCGGGTAGCCAAGAAATCCGTATCCAAGAATCGGTACTGGCTGGTGTTTGGCGTTTGCAGACCCTCAATAGCGAACGGCACATCGTCAAAGACACGCTGGAGGTCGGCATTATCCCCGCACAACTCCTGCACGGGGCGTTTGCGGGTATGGCAACGCAAATCGACACCCACTGGACAGAACTGCCTGTGGGGGTGATGAATGCGCCGCCGTTACTGGCGGAGCTGAACGCCAAAATTGCCGATTATCAGCCGGGCGGGGAGGCGCATACCATCAATTTGAGTTTGTTGCCGCAAACCGAACAAGATTTGCTGTTTTTAGCGCAACGGCTAGGCACAGGTACGGTGACGATACTCTCGCGGGGCTACGGCAATTGCCGGATTACCGCCACGGGTACAATGTTTGTCTGGTGGGTGCAGTATTTTAATTCGCAAGACACCTTAATCCTCAATACCTTGGAAGTCAGCGATGTGCCTAGCGTAGCCTGCGCTTCACCGGAAGACATTGCTGACAGTTGCCAGCGTTTGCAGGACATTATGCAGGTCTACTGGTGAGCGTGCCGTTTTTTGCCGGGTCTTATGCGGGCGATGCCTTAAGCTTGCCGCCGGAGACTACGCTGGAATGCAAAATATGCTGGTATGTCTATGACCCGGCAGTGGGTGATGAAGTCTGGCAAATCCCGTCCGGTACGGCGTTCGCCGACTTGCCGGCACATTGGAGCTGCCCGCAATGCGGCGCGGCAAAACAAGATTTTTTATTGGTAGACGGCTGATGCGTTGGCAGGATGGCAAGCAGCTCGGTTGTGCCTTGGAAACGGTGTTTAACAACATTTTAGCGACGCGTATGCAGGAAATGCCGGTGCTGAATAACGCCTTGTCTGTACAAGCCATTGGCTTTAGGGCGGTTGAGACAGATTGGCTGGGTATAGTGGTTACGCCGTGGTTTATGAACTTGCTGTTAGTGCCCGGACAGCATGGCACTTGGCAGGGGCTGGTGCCGGGCGGTAAAATCGAGCGGCATTTCCCTTATGGGCTGTTTGAGTTTACCGTAGCCAGCGAAGCGGCCATCGGCCTGTATGCGGCCTGTTCCCTGTTTTCGCCGATGTTCCTGTTCGATAGCCAAGCCGCCGCCGTCATTTCGGCACAAACGGCTTTGCAAGGCTTATTGGCAGTGCCTGCACCACACGGCATCAGCCGCCGGAATATATTGCGCGGTTCTATGCGTAGCAACAGCCCTGAATGACGCTGGCAGGCTCCCTCAGTATTGATCTTTACCACCAAGAAGGCAAGCCCTGCCGTGTGGCGATAGCCTCCAGCCGTCCTATAATAGCGGCCAGCCAACTGCTGTTGGGCAAAAGCCCGGAGCAACTGCTCGACACCGTAGCCTTGCTCTTTACGCTGTGCGGCAATGCCCAAGCCTATACCGCCTTACTGGCCTGCCGTGCCGCCTTAGGCATAGCAGCCGACCCCGCCGCCGATAATGCCCACAACATGCTGGTGCAACTTGAAACCTTACGCGAACACGCATGGCCAATTTTATTAACTTGGCCGGGTCTTATCGGTGCGGTTCCAGATAAAAAACCCTTGGCGGCATTATTGCAATCCATAGCGTTGTTTAAGCAGCAGTTATTCCGGCACGGCGAGGCGTTCAAACTCGATAGCCGTGCCGAGACCGATATTGTGCCGCTACAGCGGCTTATTGACGGATTGGCAGACCTGATTGACACGGCGCTTTTTAACGGTGGCTTGGCCGACTTTCAGCAGCTAAGGACGGAGGCGCAATTACGCGCTTGGCTACGGCAAAGCAATGCCTTGCCGGCGCGTTTGTTGGCGGAAGTTTATGACAGGGAATGGGCGGCATCCGGCCAAAATCAGGTCGCTTGCTTGCCGCCGTTGGAGGCGGCGGCGTGGCTAGAATATATCCGGCAACAAGATTTAACTGCCTTTAGCCGCTTGCCGCACTGGCAAGGCCGTTGTTTTGAAACGACGTTATTAAACCGCCAACGGGCGCAACCGTTAATAGTCGAATTGCAAGGCCGTTATGGCAACGGCCTGATCGTGCGCCTAGTGGCCCGTTTATTGGCGGTGGCCGATACGCCGACCCGTTTAAGGCAGTTGTTAGCTTGCCAAGATGCTGGGGCGGTATCTGCCCACAGCATAAGCTGTGACGGTCACGCCTTGGCACAAATCCAGGCAGCGCGCGGTTTATTAATACATCGCTTGGTGTTGAGGCAAAATAAGGTGTACGATTACCGGATTATCGCGCCTACCGAATGGAATTTCCATCCCGATGGGGTGGCCGCCCAAAGCTTGTTGCAATTAAAACCCGCCGCCCCTGCTGAGCTAAAATTACAGGCGGAGTTGCTGCTTAACGCGCTAGACCCTTGCGTCCGTTACACCGTAAACCTAACCGATAGTGGCAGGTAAAAAAACATGCATGAAATGTCGCTGTGCGAAAGCATTTTGCAGGTATTGGAGCAACAGGCGGAAGCTCAGCACTACCACAAAGTCAAAACCGTTTGGTTAGAAATCGGCGCGTTGGCCGGGGTTGATGCCGAGGCGTTGCGGTTCTGTTTCGATGTCGTTATGCAAGGCTCTTTAGCCGACCAAGCCCACCTTGAAATGGTTGCCGTACCCGGCCAAGCGTGGTGTTTGCCGTGCGCCAGCCATGTTACCGTGCAACAATTATATGATGTATGCCCGCACTGCGGCAGTTATCAATTACAGATCACTAACGGAGATCAAATGCGTATCAAAGAATTGGAGGTAGAATAATGTGTGCTGTCTGCGGCTGCGGCGAGGGTCACTCGCACGATCACGACCATCCCCATGATCATGCTCACGACCACGGTGCGGGACACTCACACGCCCATGCCCCCGGCTTAAGCCCATTGCGGATGGTGCAAATCGAACAGGATATTTTGGCGAAAAATAACCGTTATGCCAGCGAAAACCGCCGCTATTTCAGCGAACGCGGCATGTTGGTGCTGAATTTGGTATCCAGCCCAGGTTCCGGCAAAACCTCTTTGTTGACCGAAACCATCGCCCGTTTGCAAAATGAGGTCGCCATCACGGTCATCGAGGGTGACCAGCAAACCGCCCGCGATGCCGAACGCATCCGCGCCACGGGAGTTTCGGCGGTGCAAATCAATACCGGCAAAGGTTGCCATCTGGATGCCCATCGGGTCGGCCATGCCGTAGAAACCTTGCAAGCGCCCAAACACAGCCTGTTATTTATCGAAAATGTCGGCAATTTGGTCTGCCCTTCGGCCTTCGACTTGGGCGAAGCCCATAAAGTGGTGATTTTGTCCGTCACCGAAGGCGAGGACAAGCCCATCAAATACCCTGACATGTTCCATGCCGCCGATTTGATGATCCTGAACAAAACCGACTTATTGCCGTATTTGGACTTTAACAGCGAAGAGTGCATACAGTTCGCCAAGCAGGTTAACCCTAAGATTAAGGTCTTGTCCTTGTCGGCAAAAACGGGCGAAGGGATGGACGGTTGGCTGCAATGGCTAAAGGCTGAACTGGCCTTGCAGCGGATTGCTTATGCTTGATGGCAGAGGTTTTGCCGTTACCCATGTAGAGGTTATTAAAATGAACAGGAAACAATTATTTAACGAGGCGTTAAACTTACCGTTAGCAGACAGGGCGGCATTGGCTGAACAGTTGTTGGCGAGCATGGATCCGCCCATTCGGGAAATTGATAATTTATTGGCGCTTGAAGCCGAACGCCGAATTGACGGGTATGAGCGCGGCGAACTGCGCTCAAGCCCAGCCGAACAAGTTTTTAACCGCTTGGAAGCGAATTGATAGTCCGTTTCCTTGAAGTTGCCGAGGCGGAGTTGGAAGCGGCCATAAATTATTATAATCTGAAAAAAACAGGATTAGGCCAAGCGTTTCTCATAGAAATAAAGGCGACTGTCAGCCGTATAGCCAACTTCCCTGAAGCGTGGCAACCATTGGGCCAACGTACCCGGCGTTGTCTTACCCATCGGTTTCCCTATTGCGTGGTTTATCAAATACGCGACGATGAAATATTGATTATCGCCGTAAGCCATTTACACCAAAAACCGATGTATTGGCAGGGCAGATTATAATAGTTTTAAACACGCCTTATAACCCAACAAAAAACCTAAACTTATGTGCCTAGCCCTACCCGCGCAAATCATTGCCATCGACACCGCTACGGATATGGCCACCGCGTCGATTAATCAGGTCAGCGTTGAGGTGTCGTTGGCTTTAGTCGATGATGTCGCGCTCGGTGATTATGTGTTGGTGCATGTCGGTTACGCGCTGAATAAAATCGATGAGGAGGAGGCTTTAAAAACCTTGGCCTTATTTGCCGAAGCCGGTTTACTGTCCGCGCCATGAAATACATTAGCGAATTCCGCGAACATACGCTCGCCTTACAGCTTGCCAACGCGATTGCCCAAACCGTCAACCCTGAGCGGCAGTATCGGCTGATGGAGTTTTGTGGCGGGCATACCCATGCCATTTTCCGTTACGGCATCCAAGATTTAATGCCGGACAATGTCGAGTTTATCCATGGCCCCGGCTGTCCGGTCTGCGTATTGCCGACAGGCCGTATCGACAACGCCATCCAACTGGCCGAACAGCATGGCGTGATCCTGTGCACTTATGCCGATTTAATGCGCGTACCCGCGACAGGCCGCCACAGTTTGCTGAAAGCCAAAGCCAACGGCGGCGATATACGCATGGTGTATTCGACCCAAGATGCCTTAAAAATCGCCCGCGATAATCCGGCCCGGCAAGTGGTGTTTTTCGCCATCGGCTTTGAAACCACGACCCCGCCGACCGCCGTCATCATACGGCAGGCACAAGCCGAACGGCTGGACAATTTTTCGGTGTTCTGCAACCATGTCCTGACCCCGGCGGCCATGCAGGCCATCTTAGACGTACCCCGCCCAGCCGCTTCGGCACACGCCCCTCCGCTGTTAATCGATGCGTTTTTAGGGCCTTCCCACGTCAGTACCGTCATTGGTAGCCAACCTTACGAACGCTTTGCCGAACAATACGCCAAGCCGATTGTGATTGCAGGCTTTGAGCCTTTGGACGTGATGCAGTCGGCCTTGATGCTGATACGCCAACTCAATGAAGGCCGCCACGAGGTCGAAAACGAATACCGCCGCGCCGTTACCCCGCAAGGCAACCTGAAAGCCCAGGCATTGATGCGGGAGGTGTTTGAAGTGCGCCCGTACTTTGAATGGCGCGGCTTAGGGCTGATTGCCGACAGCGCCTTAACGCTGAAAGCCGACTATGCCGACTTTGATGCCGAACGACACTTTAACCTACCCGCCATCCAAGCCGCCGACACCAAAGGCTGCGAATGCCCCGCCATCTTGCGCGGCGTAAAAAAACCGCAAGATTGCAAATTGTTAGGCACGGTATGTACCCCGGAAAACCCTATGGGATCGTGTATGGTATCGTCTGAGGGGGCTTGTGCGGCGTATTGGTCGTATCGGCGTAACAGTCTTTGATGCCGCTCAGTGCCAATAAAGTAGGAATTGTCTCCAAAGGTGTCTTATAAGAACCATTAAGAAGTAGGACTATGAAAATGCTCATGTCGAATATTGCCGAGACTTCAACCAGTCAATTCAAATCATGGCTAGGTTACGGTTTGGCGGCCCTTTTGCTGGTCTATAACACCGTGTATACGGTTGACCCCTCAGAAATGGCCAATGTCCGCCGCTTAGGCAATGTCGTTTATGAACAGCCGATTAAGCCGGGGCCGCATTTTAAAATCCCGTTTATTGATACGGTCGATAAAGTGCAGGTGAGCCTGACCACGCTGCATATCCCGCCTTTTGATGTCAACACGATTGACAATCAAAAGATCACCTTAGATATGAATTTCAATTTCACCATCCCTAAAGACAAGGTCAACCACTTGCTTTACGAGGTCGGCAAAACGGGGGATGTCGATATTGCCGACAGCATTATCCCCATTGTCAAAGACCGTGCCGGACGGGTATTTAACAAAAAGAACACCACAACCATTTCCCAAAACCGCGAAGCCATACAGGAAGAAGTCACCACGATTGTCTTTAGTGCCGTCGTCGAACTGTTTGGCCTCCAGCCGCATAGCCTGCAAATTGCCCAGATTGTCTATTCGCCGACGTTTGTGCAATCCAACGAAAATGCCGTGAAGGCGAAAAACGATGCGGTGGCGGAACAAAACAAGCAAGTGGTGGAAACCGCGAAAGCGCAACAAAAAGTGATCGCTGCCAAAGGCGCGGCAGATTCCGCTATTGAAGCTGCAACCGGGGCCGCCAGATCGGTGGTAATTGAAGCGGAAGCCAATAAGACCAAACAACAGTTGGATGGCGAAGGGCAGGCCGCACGCCTGAAACTGGAAATTGCCGCGTTTAACAATAACCCCGAATTATATATCCGTTATTTGCAAGCCCAAGCCCAATTGCAATGGGACGGGCAAGCCCCGCAAGTGGTCAGTGCGGGTGGCGGTGCGGGGCAGAATGCCATTATTGTCCCCATGACGCTGCCGTCTGGGGTTAAGTAAGATGACAAAAATTCCTTGATAATGAAAAAAACCTACACCTCACGCCTCAACCTAAGCACGGGCAAAGTCGATTTAAGCCACGGCGGTGGCGGGCGGGCAATGGCCCAACTGATTGACGAATTGTTCATCAAACATTTTGATAACGACTGGCTGCGCCAACGCAACGACCAAGCCTTACTCAGCCTACCCGCCGGGCGGCTGGCGATCAGCACCGACGGCCATGTGATTTCGCCGTTGTTTTTTCCGGGCGGCGACATCGGTTCGCTGGCGGTGCATGGTACGGTCAATGATGTGGCGATGTCGGGTGCGCAGCCGCTGTATTTGGCGGCGGGCTTTATCCTCGAAGAAGGTTTGCCGCTGGCGGATTTGGAGCGCATCGTCATCAGTATGGCCGCTGCCGCCCAAAGCGCAGGTACGCCTATTGTCACGGGCGACACCAAAGTCGTCGAACGCGGCAAGGGTGACGGCGTGTTCATCACCACCACTGGGGTCGGCATCGTCCCGGAGGGTGTCAATATTGCCGGCCACCGCGCCCAACCGGGTTGTGCGGTGTTGCTGAGCGGGACTATAGGCGACCACGGTGTCGCCATTATGGCCGGGCGGGAAAACCTGCAATTTGCCACCCGCATCCTTTCCGATTCCGCCGCGCTCAATGGTTTGGTGGCGGCAATGGTCGCCGCCGCGCCTGCCGATATTTTCTGTTTGCGTGACCCGACCCGGGGCGGTTTGGCGACGGCATTAAACGAATTGGCGCAGCAGTCGGGGGTCGGTATGCTCATCGACGAAACCCAGATACCGATCAGGCCCGACGTGCAAGCCGCTTGTGAAATCCTCGGCCTAGACCCGCTGTATGTTGCCAATGAAGGCAAGTTGGTCTGTATTTGCCCCGCCGCCGCTGCCGAACGTTTATTGGCGGTCATGCGGGAACATCCCTTGGGGCGTGATGCCGCCATTATTGGCGAAGTGGTCGCCGATGCCCACGGTTTTGTGCAGATGCGCACCGCTTTTGGCGGCAAGCGCATTGTCGATTGGCCGGTGGGCGAGCAATTGCCGCGTATTTGTTAATGCCGGGTAAGGCCATACGGATACGCGGGCTGGTTCAAGGGGTCGGCTTTAGGCCGATGATCTGGCGGCTGGCTAGGCAACACCGATTAGGCGGCGAAGTGTGGAACGATGGGCAAGGGGTGATGGTCCATGCCTTCGGCAGCGCCGAAAACTTGGCCGCCTTCATCCGGCAAATACCGCTGCATATCCCGCCCTTGGCACGGCTGGACAGTCTGGACGTGCAAACCTTGGCTGGCTTGCCCGCTCCTGATAGCTTCCGCATTGCCGCCAGCCAAGACGGCGGGGCGCAAACCCCTATCGCCGCTGATGCCGCCACTTGTAGCGATTGTTTGGCCGAGATTGCCGACCCTGACAACCGCCGCTACCGTTATCCGTTCACCCATTGCACCCACTGCGGGCCGCGGTTGTCCATCATCAGGGCGATGCCTTACGACCGCTGCCACACCAGTATGGCTGACTTTGTTATGTGTTGGCACTGCCAACAGGAATACCAAGACCCCAACGACCGCCGCTTTCATGCCCAAGCCAATTGTTGCCCGGACTGCGGCCCTGCGCTATGGTTGGAGGATAAGCACGGTCAGCGCTTAGCGGGTACTGACCCGCTAAGCTTAGCCGCCGAACTGATCCGGCAAGGCCATATCCTTGCCATTAAAGGGGTGGGTGGTTTCCATTTGGCCTGCAATGCCGCCGATGCCGCCGCCGTCAGCCGCTTGCGGGCAGCAAAGCGGCGCGATGCCAAACCGTTCGCCTTAATGGCTAAGCATATCGGGATGGTGTCGCGGTATGCGCAGGTCAATGCGCAAGAAGCCTGCTTACTGCACGATAAAGCCGCGCCGATTATCTTGTTGAACGCACACGGCGCAACGCTTGCGCCAAGCGTTGCCCCAGATGATGACAAACTCGGCTTTATGTTGCCTTACACGCCGCTGCACACGCTGTTAATGCAGGATTTGGCCGCCCCTATCGTGTTGACTTCGGGTAATCTCAGTGACGAACCGACCTGCACAGACAACACGCAAGCCCGCGTAAACTTGACGGCTATCGCCGACTATCTGCTGTTGCATGACCGTGCCATTGTCAACCGTCTGGACGATTCGGTGCTGCGGGTAATGGCGGGCAAAGCCCGCGTGTTACGCCGGGCGCGGGGCTACAGCCCGGAGGTGTTGGCCTTACCGCCCGGTTTTGGCGACGCAAATGCCATTCTGGCAATGGGTGCGGAGCTGAAAAACAGTTTTTGTTTATTGAGCAATGGCACGGCCATTGTCAGCCAGCACATCGGCGATCTGGAAAACGCCGCCGTCCAGCAAGAGTACCGCCACCTGCTGGAGGACTACGGCAAGCTGTATGGCTTTAAGCCTCGCGTTATTGCCGTTGACCGCCACCCCGGCTATTTATCGACGCAATACGGTTATGCACTGACCGACACTTACGGCGCAACCGTCATACCCGTGCAGCACCATCACGCCCATCTGGCAGCGTGTTTGGCCGAACAGGGGGTGGCCTTAGATGCCCCGCCCGTGTTGGCGGCTTTATTTGACGGTTTAGGGTTGGGCGACGACGGCGGCTTATGGGGCGGCGAGTTTCTGTTAGGCGATTACCGCCAATACACCCGCCTCGGCCATTTGCAGCCAATGGCCTTGCCGGGTGGCTCCCAAGCCATGCGCGAACCTTGGCGCAACGCCTACGCGCACTTGCTGCATTATTTTACTTGGCCGTACTTGCAACAAACCTATGGTGAGTTGGAGATTATCCGCTTATTAGCCAGCAAACCCTTGGAGACCTTGGCGACCATGGTCAGCAAACAGCTCAATTCCCCACTAAGCAGTTCTTGTGGCCGTTGGTTTGATGCTTACGCCGCCCTGCTGGGCCTGCATAGCGGGCAGATCAGCTACGAAGGCCAAGCCGCGATAGCCTTGGAAAAGTTGGCAACCCCGCCGTTTGCTGACGAACAGGCTTACCCGGCGGCTTGGGTGATAGCCGAGGATAACGGCATGGCGGTGTTAAGTTGCCAAGGCTTATGCCAAGCGGTGTTAGATGACTTAAAGCGCGGGGCCGATAAAGCCCGGATTGCCGCGCGTATCCATCATAGCTTAGCTGACGTGACCGTCAGGGTACTGTGCCAACTCAGTACCCAAACAGGTGTTGACCGCATCGTGCTGAGCGGCGGGGTGTTTCAAAACCGCCTGCTTTTGGAGGCGGTGACCGGGCAATTACACAAGCACGGCAAAACCGTGCTGTCACCACAAGCCTATCCCCTAAACGATGGCGGCTTAGCCTTAGGGCAAGCAGTTGTTGCGGCGGCACAGGGCATTAGTCCCGAAACCTAGCCATTGGTTGGCAAATAAGAAGGTTACTGTGTAACTTTAGTGATACCCCACCTAAAAAATTCAAAGCTCTCTATGGGTTTCAAGGTCTTTTGATAAAATCCGCGAATGGAAACATCAATTATCACTCAACTGATTTTACCCGCGCTGGTGACGGCGGTGACGGGAATGCTGCCGTTGGCGGCAAAGCCTATGGTGACGTTGAAGTCGGTGAAGCCACCCACCCAGTTTTTAAAGGATTCGGCAGGTTTTATCATCGGGTGAATCCAAATAAACACAAAATATATATCGTTATAATCGCCAGCATCGCAATGATTCCTCCATATAAGAGGAAAATAAGTTGAGATCTTGATAACTTATCACAATAAATATAAGCAATTCCAATTGAAAATATTCCTATGGCACTAAAAACCATAAAAACGTATATCTTACGCGATGTTCGACTTTTTAGGGCGTGAAATTTTAAGGGTGACATTCTTGTCTTAGGTTCAGGTTAATCGAACTACCTTACCGGAGAAGCCGTCATGCCCGTCGAAGATTTCATCATTTATGTGTATTGTTGCGTATGCGATTGCTATGAAAAAGTGGCCCCCCACCCGCTGAGGAAGCGGGGCTTCCCGACCAAACTGAGTGACTGCGAAGCCATTACGATGGAGATTGTCGGCGAATTTATGGGCAAAGACCAAGACAAAGGGATTTGGGAATACTTCCGCAACCATTGGCATGGCCTGTTTCCTAACTTAGGGTCACGCAGCAGTTTTGTCAAGCAAGCCGCGAACCTTTGGGTGGTGAAGGGGCGTATACTTGGGCAACTGGCCAGACAACTTGGGGCGGACACGAACACCGTCCATTTGGTTGACGGTTTCCCGATGCCCGTTTGCAAGATCACCCGCGCCGCCCGGAGCCGCTGTTTCCGCACGGAGGCGGGTTACGGTTACTGCGCCGCCAAGGATGAAAAGTATTACGGTTTTGAAGGCCACCTTTTGACCGACAGCAACGGCATCATCTGCGGTTTTGCCTTCGCCAACGCCCCCATTGACGAACGCGATGTCGTCCCCGAACTTGCCGAAGGGCTTGGCGGGTGGCTGATTGGCGACAAAGGCTATATCAGGCCTTGGCTCAACTCAGAATTGGCAAAACGGGGCATCAGCTTGCAGACACCCTTACGGAAAAACATGGACGGCCCGCGCCCGAAGGCCTTCGTCAGGCAACTGACGGCCACCCGAAGGTTGGTTGAAACCGTTATCGGGCAACTGACCGAAAGGTTCCACATCGAACGGATCAGGGCGCGTAACCTTTGGCACTTGGCAAACCGTGTCATCCGCAAGCTGCTTGCCCATACCGTAGGGGTGTTTCTGAATTGTTGCCTGGGCCGCCACCAACCCCTCCAATTT
>NZ_PGFZ01000006.1:109528-118409 GCF_002923755.1 Methylovulum psychrotolerans | reverse complement strand
GCTGCAAAATTTTCAGGATCGTCAAGGACGTTTACCGGGGCAAACACAAAAACTACTCCCTGACATGGAGCCTGGTGGCCGCACTGGTTAACCTGAGATATGGCAACATTTAGGAAAGATGTCTATTAAAAGCGTAAAAAAAACGCGGGTTGAAATGACGGCTTAAGAAATGTGCTTAAGGGTTCGCCCCACACCCGCCAACCCGCCGCCGCCCGTGTGGCGGCGGCCTCCGAGTAAGGGGGGGTATGGAATAGGATATGGATTTTGGTCTAAAAATAGGCTGGAAGGCGCGTAGTTGCTAGGTTTGTTGAATTTTGTAGAAAATCTTGATTTTGGGATTTTTGGGCAAGATTTTGGGGTTTTTGGTGGGGTTTAAAATGGATAATAAATTTATTGTGGCGGATTTTATACCCATTTATAGAGGGTTTAAACAGGGCTTTATTGATTAATGGATGATAGGTATTTTGTTGCCCTGGCTAATTTCGCATCCTCTTCCTGTGCTAACTTTTTCGACAATCCATCATGAAGCATTCGGCATTTATTATATAAAGACGCATATTTTTTTGCCATCTCCGGTAACTTTTCCCGCTTACAAGCAAGCTGCATTTTTTCATAAATCCTTAGTTTTTCAGAGGTGATGCAAAGCTTAATGCGCGTTGGCTGATGTAAGAAACCAAACCGCTTTTCTGCGCGTGGCCTCACATTCTTTATGATCAGATTAAATTCAACCATTGCCTCATCAAACCGCCCGGACTGCTGTAAAAATAAAGGCAACCGAAGCCATTGCTCAATAAGCCTGTTATCTTTTCCTTGCATTAATTCCTTGGCTTCTTTTAAGTAGGATATAGATAATTCCAAATCCGTTTTTTTATAATGCGTCGCCTCTCTATGTAAGTCATCAATCTTTTGATCAAGCTCATCGTAATCATGCGTTGCCGATACTGAAACAATAATTTTCATCAGCCACCATCCTTTTTCTGGTTACTTAAAATATCCTCAAGCAGCTGCACTGACTTGGTAGATAGCGCAATCAATCGCATTAATGCCCCGCCAATAAAAACTACAAATCCCACCGCAAGCGATACGGCGATAACTAAATAATTGCCCGTCAATACAGAATATAAAAACACCATTGCCGCTACTATGATATAAGCAAGCCATTTTAGAAATGCCATAATCCGCCCTTATATTTTAATAAATTCAGCCTAACAACACCTGATCGATTGCCATTGGTGCGTTAGGCTGTATTAGTTCTTAAAGCGAACAGTTTACCCCAGTTTTTTCCTTATTTCACCCAGTTCTTGCTCCATCCTATTCAGCCGTTCTTTTTCCTCAGCAACTGAGAGTATTTCCCGTTGTTGCTTTTCATCTAGGGCATTAAACAGCTCCAGCATTCCTGCTTGCCTCCGACTTAATTCTTTTTCTGCATCATTAGCGGCTTGGGGTGCTCTGTGCATTTCGCCTTGTCCGGTCAATAGCCAATTGATATTTATATTCGTTTGAATACATATTTTTGACAGAGCTTCAGTGGCTGGTGATCTTTTTCCTGCAAGATATTGCTGTAGCGTTACATACGGTACTCCTGTTGATTCGCTAAACTCCCTTATATTCATACCGCTGTCATCTATCGCTTGCCTTAATCTTGTGCATATATTCATTTGAATAATTCCTGTTGACTTAATATTCGTTTGAAGTAAAATTGTACTCAATCGAACGTAACAAGACGATTATACGGCTTTACGAACACAAGGCGAAAGCCTTAGCCAAAACGGACTTTAAGTCCGTTTTGGCTACCAACGGCCTAAATGGCCACTAACCCAAGGAGAGAGTAATGACACGAAACCAAGTTTTAGCCAAGTTGGTTGAAAGGGGCAGTAACCCTACCCTATCTTGCTAAAACTGCTGTGGCAAATAATGCTAATCCGCAAGATGTCGGAAAACTGGCAAATACAGTGTATGGCCAAGGTTTCGTCACGAATGTCGATGAATTGAAGCGGGCTAATAATGCCATTATTGCAGTGGGGCAAAAGAGCAGTTTTGAATATAAAAATCAGGTAATGCACATGCCATCCCAATTGCCTTATGCAAAAACGGCGGGTATGTCGGGGTTAGCAGCAGTGCGTGATGTCGCCGTATTAAACGGCACATCCAGTTTGGTCATGGGTACGCCTGATGAGGCCGCAGTAGCCACGCATAATTATTTGATGAAAATGTCTTCTCAAGATACGGCCAAGGATTTTAAAAAATATAATAGACGTGATTTGCATGAAGCCCTTATGGATGCCCGTGCGAAAGGCATAAGCGCCCTTGAGTTTTGGCAGCAATTGATCAGCCAAGAAATGGCAGAAGACCCTAAATTAAATAAATACAAGGCTAAGTTAGATAAGGCCAAAAACCCACAAGAAGCTAAAGCCATATTAGCGGATATTGAAATGATTGCCAAAGGCTCAACTATTTCTAGGTATTTTCAGGAAATGCGGGGGCAGACGGGAGCATTGGGTTATCAAAATGCACCGTACCGAAAAATCCTTGAAGACACGGCAAATGCAGCCATTAGGGGGGAATTTACCCCTAATGAAAGCAATTTCGCTTATATTTCTCAAACTAGCCCCTATAAGATTTCAGCGGCTGGGCAAACGGTTGATGCGGCGGAAAAGCATATACTTGATGATGTAACGCCCTATTTAAGTAAAGCTGCCGACGCTGCGAGACAGGAGTCGAGTAGTCCCCAGAAGCGATAGTGCCTGAGTTTTCACGAAGCGAAGCGTAAGTGAAAATGCAGGCTATACGAAATCGCGTCGAGTCATTGGAGAGCATGTGAGCCACCCCTTGTTGGGTGGCGAGCGAGTGACCAGGACGGCTGGGGCAGCCGAAGGCATAAGCGGTCGCGTGATTTTTGCTGATTGACCGGCAAGGATGCCGAAGCAATCTTTCGCAAAAATAGCGACTCCCCTTTTCTTTTATGTCATTGTCCGAACGTTATCCGATACTGGCCGATACGGCGGCGGTCGCGCCGTGGGTAGCGGGTGGGGCAGTCGGTGCGGTAGGTGGTTCTATGATGTTAAGACGGTTAATGCCCGCTGCTGCTGGTGCTGCAGAAACGGTGGCCGGAGGGTCGCTTGCCGCCAGTTCGACGGCTTTATTGACTCGGTCTTCGTTAGCATTTAATAGCACAATGGCAAATACAACGGCCTTTTTCAGCCGCTTACCCGCGATTAGCCGCACGGCCACAGCTTATGCCGCCCCCTATTTCCCTTTATTGTCAAAAGCGACGGCGGTAACAGGGGTCGGCTATGGCAGTTACCAACTGGCTAGCGGTGTTGATACAGTCATCGGTAAAGTCATGCAAATGATGACTGGGCATGAGACAAAGCTTAGCGCAATGATCGGGTCTACTCTTTATGACTGGAGCCATAATATGGAGCCGATTAAAGTCGATACAAACACACAAATCACCGTTGGCTTAGCGCCGGGATTTGTCGTTACAGGCCAGGAATCTACCACAAAAAGCACTGCTAAAGCGGGTGAGAATACGACAACTACAAAAATTGGAAAAACTGGCAATATGTGGAAGGACGTACCGTGAAAACATGGCGAGATAGACTAGTAACAGCATCATACTGGGATCAAACTTTCTTAACCGAAAGCCATGAGACTAAGCTAGGTCGCAAGCTGGTGGTGCATGAATATCCCGGTGCTGATCTGCCGCAAATCGAAGATTTCGGCATGAAGGCCTCGGACTTGCATATAGTCGCCTATTTCATTGGTCCCAATTACGATGAAGAGCGGAATATATTTTTGCTGTTATTGCAGGATGGCGATTCTCATACGCTCACACATCCCTGGTTGGGTGACATGGAAGTCCGCCCCAAGGACTGGACGATTTCAGAAAGCAACGAAAAGGGCGGCTTTTGTACGATTACGATTGATTTTGTCGCAGTCGGCGCGGTGATGTCATATAGCAAGTTGGTTTGGGTTGATGAAGTGGTCAAGCAAACTTCGGCACTGGATCAACTGATGTTAGATATTTTTGCTATTTTCAAAATGGGTTCGGATGCTGTTAACGGCTACATGAAAATTGTGTCAACAATGATGGACGGTTGGCGCAATATCATTGCTATCGCCCGGTTGCCGCTGACTTGGGTGCAGCAAATAACGGGGCAGATTGATGGCATCAATGCCGATTTTGATGCGCTGTTGGCGATTCCTGGGCAATTCGAGGCGGCGGTTTTGGCGGTGTTTGGTTCAATAGCTGGGGCAAGTGCTGATGTGGCCGATACGGACAAGCCGCGTATTATCGCCTTATTGACCGACCGAGCTACCCGTTACCCTATCAATGCTACCCTGCTAACTATGTCAGTGCCGACCACGTCGGCACTGGTGTTGCCCGTCAATATCGAAAAACATAAGGCGATGCAGGCGGTGGCCTTGGTGTCGGCGGCCAGCCAGATAGCCTTGATCGATTATAACGATGCCGCTACCCGCGACACGGTGCTGGCAGAGATCATAACGGCCATTGATATTCTGGTACCGCAATTGCCAGACGCGCTATTTCAGTCGATGTTGGCTTTGCGCGTGGCATTGCTGACTGCGCTGCGGGATCAGGTGTTAGATGCTACGCAGTCGGTTGAACTGATTAATTACATGCCTGCGGTAGTGATGGCGTGGCGGTTTGAGCAAGATGAGGCGGTTTTTGATGCCATGAATACCGTCACCCATCCGCTATTTGTGCGCGGGTTGGTTTATGGTTGAGATTCAGTTTGATGGTGTCAAATATGGCTATTGGCAAACGGTGGAGATTCACGCGTCCGTTGATGACCTATGCGCGTCCATACAGCTCGGCATCAGCTTACCGCCCGGTACTGATGTGTTGCCGTTATCTAAAAATTCGGTGGTCAGTGTGTTGGTGGATGGCCTGCTGGCCGCGACGATGCGCGTCGATGATATGCGCCGTAGGAAATCAGCCAGTAGCCATAATGTTTCTATCGAGGGGCGCAGCTTGGGGCGTGAGCTGATAGATTGCCAATACTCGGCCAAGCTGTCTAACTTAAAATTGGCTGAGATTGTAAAGCGTCTTTGCGATACCTTTAAAGTGCCTTTAAAGGTGCTTGTTGAGACGGTGGTAGTGCCGGATTTTGCCATGCAATGCGAGTCCGCCTTCAAACGCGCTGATCAATGCCGCGCGGGCGGCTAACTTGCTGCTGTATCCCACGGCTGACGGCGGCTTGGTATTGACTGAGCCGACTAGCGATGCGCCTGTAACGTCGTTGGTCTATGGTCAGCATCTGTTAAGTTATTCGGTGATCGATGAGTATAAATTGCGCTTTAGCGAGTATGTCGTTAAAGGCTTTGACCATGATTCTAGCGTATCGACCAAAGGCTCGGCTATCGATGATGAGTTTACGTTTTTTAGGCCGCTGCACATTGTGGCCGACAAGTATGGCCAAGGTGTCGGCGGCTGTGATCGCCGTGCTGAGCTGGAGCGTAACCGCCGCAAAGCGCGGGCGCATCGGTTGGAGCTAGAGGTACAGGGCTGGCAAAGTCCGGCTGGGTTATGGGCTATAAATAGCCAGGTCCGGGTGGTCATACCCGATGAGCGGATTGATGCGGTTTACCTGATCGGCGATCGGACTTTTAAGCTGGATGCCCAGGGCGGTAGTATTACGATGATGCAAGTGATGCACCGCGAGGCGTTTATTGGCGAAAAAGTGCCAAAAACGAAAGCTCCGGCTAAGGCGGGCAAGGGTAAAGCCAAAAAAGCGGCTAAGAAGGGGCGTAAAAAAACGCCTAAAACTGTGATTAATCCGGGGGAATGAGAGTGAATGATGTCGATGCTATTATCGCTATGATGGACAATAAAAGCCTTGAGGCCATGACGGATGATGATATTGATACGTTGCGGCGGCTGCTTATTGATGAGCGTGTACGACGGGAGAGGTCGGGGAAAAAGCCTGTTTTTGTTGTGTCTGGTGTTATCCGTAAAGATTTAAAAAAGTCTTTGGCAGCATTAAAAAATGACATTGAAGATGTGTTGAGTTATGAAAAAGGTTGTGAGGCCTATTTTGATCATATTATTAAGCAAGATAAAGGGGCGATTTTACTTTCTTTAAAATTGGAATTTTGGAATGAATCAGAATATGAAGCACGGCCTGATGAAGTTTTTACATCATCATGATTAATCAAATATGGAACCGATTGCAGCTTATTTTTGCTACGGGCAATATCACGTTAATCACAGGCAGAAAAGCCCAGGCGACGGTGCTGGATGAAGAGGTGCTGGACAATGTTAAGCTTGTCACGCCATTTGGTTTTTCTCATGCGCCCAAGAAAGGCAGTCAGGCTTATATCCTATTTCCCTCCGGCGACCGCACTTTCGGCGTAGCGATTGTTGTGGGTGATAATAGTTATGCGATGGAGCTGGCCGAGGGCGAGGTCGCGTTAAATGATGACAAAGGCAATTTTGTGCAAATAAAAGCTGATGGCTCTGTCGTGCTTAAGTCCTCGGTGTCGGTGACAATTGATGCGCCAAGCTTGGCGGTAAACGGCAATATCACAGCGACCGGGACGATTACTGGAGGTTAATATGTTGCAGTTAATTCAAGATGATAAAGGTCAATTTAACCTGGTGTTTAATGCTGCCGCCATGACCGATCCTAACGCTGCTTTTTCAACCCTGGTCTATGCTGCGTTATTTACAGATGCTGAAGCGACGGCAACACAAATGCCTGATCGCTATGAACGACGTGGCTGGTGGTTTGATGCTACTGCTGGATCATTAATCTGGTGGTATCGCCAGCAAGCCTTAAGCCCGTCTGTCCGCGCGGCTACTATTGCTAACATCAAATCGGTGCTGGAAAGTTATCCGGCTTTATCCGCAATCGACATTCAAGACATTACGCCGATGGGAAATGTTTCCAGCCTGATTTTGACTATCGGGGCAACGTACAATACCGTTAAAGCCCTTGTCACTATTGCCTTATGACTACTTATACCCGCCCGTCATTTTCCGAGCTTAATACACGCATTACTGCCGATTTGTCGGTTATCCCTGCTGTGTTGGCAGAGCCGTTGGCGGCGATGTGGGCGCGGGCGTGTCATAGCCAACACGGTTATTTGGATTTTATCCTTGCCCAATGCTCACCGTTAACGTGCGATTTAGACCACCTTTATGATTGGGCGGCACTGTATGCGGTTAATCGCTTGCTGGCTGTGGCCGCGCAGGGTGTCGTTATGGCGACGGGGACAGCCGGGGTTGATGTTCTGGCCGGGGCTTTGTTACGCGCCCCTAATGGCTTGGATTATCAAGTGTTGTCAGCGGTCACGCTGACGGGTTCGCCAACGCCTGTAACTGTGCGCTGTACGACTGCCGGAAAAGCGACAAACGTTGTCGCTTTTGCTGTTTTGGCGTTGATAGACCCGATTATCGGTTGCAGCAATAATCTCACTGTAGGCACTTTAGGCTTGACGGGCGGCGATGATGATGAGGCGGTTGATGCGTGGCGGTTGCGAGTTTGTGATGAATGGCAGACAGTCGTCCGGTATGGTGGCCGTTAAGTGGCCCCCATTGTCCAGACAATATTTAGCCTAGTTTAAGATAGTGTCATTGCCATTGCAGCGGATTGGCGCTGCCCCGTTTCTCCGTTTGAAGCATTTCGTTTATCGCTAAAATGATCTGCTATTTTTGCCCCGCCGCCGACCGCCGTCCGATAGACTTCATCGGGCGTTTTATAGCCCAGTGATTGATGGTAACGTCCGCTGTTGTAGAAAACAAAATAGTCGGCCAGCCCTGATAGCAATTCCGGCAAATGGGCGTAACCTTTCAGATAAACATCCTCATGCTTGACGCTCCGCCACAGCCGTTCGACAAAAATATTGTCCAATGCCCTGCCGCGTCCGTCCATGCTGATTGTGATGCCGTTGTCCTTGAGTACGGCTATCCATTTGTCGCTGGTGAACTGCGCCCCTTGGTCGGTGTTGAAGATTTCGGGTATCCCGTAGAGCCTGAGCGCAGTTGCCAAGCAATCCACGCAAAAGCCGACATCCATCGTGTTCGACACTTCCCAAGCCAAAACCTTACGGCTGTACCAGTCGATGACCGCCACCAGGTAGACAAAACCGTGCGCCAGCCGGATATAGGTTATGTCCGTACTCCAAACGTGGTTAGGGCGGACAATGCCCAAGCCCCTGAGCAAATACGGGTAAACCGCGTGCGCCGGGTGGCTTTTGCTGGTGTTGGGGCCGGGTGCCATCCCTGCCAAGCCCAGGATGTGCATCAGGCGCTGCACGCGCTTGCGGTTGACGCAATGGCCTTCGGCGCGTAGCCAAGCCACCATTTTCCGGCTGCCGTAAAAGGGGCGGCGGGTGTATTCCTCGTCCAACAAGCGCAGCAACATCAGTTCGAACCCGTCCACCCTTTCCGCTTTACCCGCATACACGGTCGACCGGGCGATGCCCGCCAAACGGCATTGGGCTGTTACTGGCAACTGCCCGTCATTGGGGGCAACCCACGCTTGCCGCAGGCTTAAGGGTTGATCCCGGACTTTTTTTTCAGCCAGTCCAACTCCATGTTGAGCTGTCCTATCTTGGCGTACAGGCGTTCGGGGTCGCTTTGCGGGTCAACCGCCTTCGGGCCGCGCTTCGTCTCAAACAGTTGCCCGGCATTCTCCAGCAAGGCTTTTTTCCAGAGGCCGACTTGCGTCGGATGGACACCGTGTTCTTGGGCTATCTCATTGGCCGTCTTTGTACCTTTGACCGCCTCCAACGCCACCTTCGCCTTTTGTGCGCCGGTCATCAATTTACGCTTTTTCTCACTCATTTTCGTCCACCTGTTTTATGATGGACACCATCTTAAATTATTGTCTGTTTTTATGGGTCCACTATA
>NZ_PGFZ01000006.1:102741-107966 GCF_002923755.1 Methylovulum psychrotolerans | reverse complement strand
TATAGTGGACCCATAAAAACAGACAATAATTTAAGATGGTGTCCATCATAAAACAGGTGGACGAAAATGAGTGAGAAAAAGCGTAAATTGATGACCGGCGCACAAAAGGCGAAGGTGGCGTTGGAGGCGGTCAAAGGTACAAAGACGGCCAATGAGATAGCCCAAGAACACGGTGTCCATCCGACGCAAGTCGGCCTCTGGAAAAAAGCCTTGCTGGAGAATGCCGGGCAACTGTTTGAGACGAAGCGCGGCCCGAAGGCGGTTGACCCGCAAAGCGACCCCGAACGCCTGTACGCCAAGATAGGACAGCTCAACATGGAGTTGGACTGGCTGAAAAAAAAGTCCGGGATCAACCCTTAAGCCTGCGGCAAGCGTGGGTTGCCCCCAATGACGGGCAGTTGCCAGTAACAGCCCAATGCCGTTTGGCGGGCATCGCCCGGTCGACCGTGTATGCGGGTAAAGCGGAAAGGGTGGACGGGTTCGAACTGATGTTGCTGCGCTTGTTGGACGAGGAATACACCCGCCGCCCCTTTTACGGCAGCCGGAAAATGGTGGCTTGGCTACGCGCCGAAGGCCATTGCGTCAACCGCAAGCGCGTGCAGCGCCTGATGCACATCCTGGGCTTGGCAGGGATGGCACCCGGCCCCAACACCAGCAAAAGCCACCCGGCGCACGCGGTTTACCCGTATTTGCTCAGGGGCTTGGGCATTGTCCGCCCTAACCACGTTTGGAGTACGGACATAACCTATATCCGGCTGGCGCACGGTTTTGTCTACCTGGTGGCGGTCATCGACTGGTACAGCCGTAAGGTTTTGGCTTGGGAAGTGTCGAACACGATGGATGTCGGCTTTTGCGTGGATTGCTTGGCAACTGCGCTCAGGCTCTACGGGATACCCGAAATCTTCAACACCGACCAAGGGGCGCAGTTCACCAGCGACAAATGGATAGCCGTACTCAAGGACAACGGCATCACAATCAGCATGGACGGACGCGGCAGGGCATTGGACAATATTTTTGTCGAACGGCTGTGGCGGAGCGTCAAGCATGAGGATGTTTATCTGAAAGGTTACGCCCATTTGCCGGAATTGCTATCAGGGCTGGCCGACTATTTTGTTTTCTACAACAGCGGACGTTACCATCAATCACTGGGCTATAAAACGCCCGATGAAGTCTATCGGACGGCGGTCGGCGGCGGGGCAAAAATAGCAGATCATTTTAGCGATAAACGAAATGCTTCAAACGGAGAAACGGGGCAGCGCCAATCCGCTGCAATGGCAATGACACTATCTTAAACTAGGCTAAATATTGTCTGGACAATGGGGGCCACTTAAATGGCTCAAGCGGCACACCGGATTTACGCAACCGATTTATTGTTGGCGCGGGTGATAGTTATGCTGTGGCTGCATCAGGCGGTTCTAAAGATGCGATTGTCGTTAGTCATAGCCATAATGTAAACGACCACAATCACTCTATTACTGACGAAGGTCATTCGCACGATGTCACAGGTTACAAAAACGGTGACTTCCAGGCACCCAATGATGTTTATACCGTAACATCCAATGGCTCTGAAGATGATACTAACCTAAACTCGACCAGTTCTAATGCAACAGGGATTTCTATCGATAACGCTACTGGATTAACTACGCAAGATACGGGTTCAAGCGGGGTAAATGCTAACTTGCCGCCCTACTATGCGTTAGCTTATATCATGTTGATTAGCTGATTTTTATTTTATTTGGTGAACTTTTTGAATGACGCGTCTAAACCAACCAACCAACCAACCAACCAACCAACCAACCAACCAACCAACCAACCAACCAACCAACCAACCAACCAACCCTGCCCATGTTGCGCTGGCAAGGCGGAAAAAGTAAGTTAGCTAAAATTATCATTCCTTCTTTACCTAAGCATGTTTGTTATGTCGAACCTTTTTGTGGTGGTGCGGCTATTATGCTTCGTAAGCCCCGGTCAAAAGCTGAGGTTATCAATGATGCCAATGGCGAGTTGATAAATTTGTATCGTTGTGTGCAATGCCATCCTGAAGAGTTGGCAAAGCAGTCGGTAGCTATGCTTCATAGCCGTTTTTTGTTTGATAGGCTAAAAGATAGTGTCGCTGATAGGCTGATTGATATACAACGTGCTGCAAGGTTTTATGCGTTAAATCGGATGGCTTTTAGTGCAAGCATGAGTAAGCTCAATTTTGGCTATGCCCGTACTGCATCGGCTGGCTTGTCGGCAAAGCGGTTTATGCGTGATATTGAGTCGTTGGCCGCTCGATTAGATGGCGTGTTTATCGAGCATTTAGACTGGGCGGCATGTATTGCTCGCTATGATAGTAAGGATACATTGGTTTATTGCGATCCGCCGTACTATCAAACCGCTGGCTATGGTATTGAGTTCGGTATCGAGCAATATACTAAAATGGCGAAAATTGCTGAGACGATGCAGGGCAAGATGATTATATCGGTTAATGATATTCCGGCAATGCGGGATATTTTTGCTGGGCTTGTAATTGAGCAGTTGCCAATTAAGTATTCGTGCGGAAAGATTCAATCGGGGCAGTCAAGGGCGCAATCGTTTGAGCTGTTGATCAGGAATTTTTAATTAGGCGTTTATCCTAAATTCACATTTAATTCGCTGTTTATTGTTAATCCTGTTTTGTTCTTTTATTTATCCCATTTCAAAAGTTTTTGCACTCTCCGCGTCCGCCGTGTTTACAAGACCGGTTTAATTCCGGTGACACTTTCAGTTTAACGGACGGCCGGAAAAGCCGGCAGGGTACCCACGGCTTCCTATATAGATTATGATGATAATGATGCATAAAAGCCCTTCCTATAACCCATTATTTATAATATTATGAGTTATAAAAACAAGGGCTATAACTCATGAAGTGGAACTGGCAACAGACAGATTGGCCGCATTTTAGCTACGACCCAGCCAAAATTGAAGACAGCGAAAAGCGGTTACTGCTGGGTGCGGGACTGTTATTCGGCGCCTTCAAGCATTTGGGTGACGAGGATAAGCGGCAACTGACTATCGAACTTATCAGCAATGAAGCCTTAAAAACCTCGGCCATTGAAGGCGAATATCTGGATCGTGATAGCCTGCAATCCTCAATATGCCGTCAATTCGGCTTGGTCACGGACAACCGCAAGGTCTCCGCCGCCGAACAAGGCATTGCCGAAGTCATGGTGGATTTATACCGGGGGTTTGATGCACCCCTGTCCCACACCCTATTGTTCGAGTGGCACACCATGCTGACCAATGGTCGGCGTGATTTAAACGACATTGGCCGATACCGCACGCATACAGACCCTATGCAAATCGTCTCCGGCGCCATCTATGCCCCGAAAGTGCATTTTGAAGCACCACCTTCATCACAGATGATGGCGGAAATGGAGCAGTTCATTGTCTGGTTTAACGATACGTCTCCGACGGGGAAAAATCCGCTGCCCCCTTTGCTACGGGCGGGCATTGCCCACCTCTATTTTGTCAGCATCCACCCTTTCGAAGATGGCAATGGCCGGATTGGCCGGGCACTTGCCGAAAAAGCCCTTGCCCTATGCGTGGGGCAACCGACGCTGATAGCCATTGCTTACACGATTGAACGCAATAAAAAAGCCTATTACACCGCGCTAGAACAGGCCAACAAACGCAATGAGATAACGCCCTGGCTGATTTATTTCGCGGACATGGTGTTAACTGCCCAAGGTTATACGGCAATGTGGATCGAATTTCTGATCAGTAAAGCCAAACTTTATGACCGCTTGCGCGGGCAACTGAACCTACGCCAGGAAAAAGTATTGGCAAGGCTATTCCGCGAAGGCCCGGAGGGTTTCATCGGCGGCTTGAGTGCGGAAAAATACATCGGCATTACTGGAGCGCCTAGAGCGACTGCTACTCGTGATTTGCAGGATTTGGTGGCGAAAGGGGCTTTGCTTAGGCATGGTGAGCGGAAACATACGCGTTATTTGCTTAATCATGAAGCCAATTGAACCTGTGTCGATCCCTCCCAAATTGGTTACATGTCCACACTAAGTTAGCCTGTTCTATGAAAACTAAACAGGGCTGGTTTCCCGGCCCAGTCCCTAATGTTTCAAAATAACTTCAAGCTAAAATTCAGCCAGCATAAGCTAAATCTCACCGTTCGCTCATTTTTTCTAGTGGTTGATACAACTGAAAAACACAATATATAGTGTTTTTAAAGTTTGACAAAAAATTGGCACTCACGCTACGAGACAGGAGTCGAGTAGTCCCCAGAAGTGATAGTGCCTGTGTTTTCACGAAGCGAAGCGGAAGTGAAAATGCAGGCTATACGAAATCGCGTCGAGTCATTGGGGAGCATGTGAGCCCCCCCTTGTTGGGTGGCGAACGAGTGACCAGGACGGCTGGGGCAGCCGAAGGCATAAGCGGTCGCGTGATTTTTTCTGATTGACCGGCAAGGATGCCGAAGCAATCTTTTCATTACCGTACACTTTTTCATAAAACAAATATGACTTAATTATCAATTGATTATGTTTTTACGTTTAAAAACAGGCAAAACGGCGGCAGCGGTATGCCGTTGGTCAGGAAGCGTTTCAGCAGGCGTTTGCCCAGCCCGAACAGGCTCAGGTCGCAACGGTCTGTCCGGTGGACAATTTTGTCCCATCCGGTCTTGATGGCGTAAACCCCCAAGAAGACATGCCACAAATAGGCCAGGGAAACGGCGATCAGCAGGCGCGAAACCCGTTCGGGTGCGCGTAGGCCGCTCTTTTGCAACTGGAAGCCCCGGCCTTTAAAATCGGAAAACATCGTCTCGATACGGAAACGTTTCCGGTAATACAGGCGCGCCTCTTGGGGCAGTGTATTGTACTGACCAAATAGATGGGCTCCAGGTAACCTTTCCCCCACCAGGCCACCGCCATGACCGGCCCATAGCGCCCGGTGGTGAAGCGGACACCGGGGATGCCCGTGCAGCCGCCGCGTCCGGGGCAGATGTCCTGTATCTTAAAATCGTCTTCGCCTTCATAAAACACGCTGTCCTTGGCCGTCCTACAGACGCTGCGAGACAGGAGTCGAGTAGTCCCCAGAAGCGATAGTGCCTGAGTTTTCACGAAGCGAAGCGGAAGTGAAAATGCAGGCTATACGAAATCGCGTCGAGTCATTGGAGAGCATGTGAGCCACCCCTTGTTGGGTGGCGAGCGAGTGACCAGGACGGCTGGGGCAGCCGAAGGCATAAGCGGTCG
>NZ_PGFZ01000006.1:94690-101331 GCF_002923755.1 Methylovulum psychrotolerans | reverse complement strand
TGCTTAAGGTATCGATACCCGCGCCGCCGGTGTTTTGCGCCGTGGTCAGGTTCAGGTTGACGGTCACGCCTGCGGTGGCGGTGTAGTAGTGGGCGATGTCAAAGCCGTTGCCGCCGTTGAGGCTGTCGTTGCCCGCCCCGCCCATCAGGCTGTCATTGCCGTCACCACCGCTGAGGGTGTCATTGCCCGTCCAACCATTGAGGCTGTTGGCATCGGCGTTGCCGGTCAGGATGTTGTCCAGGCTGTTGCCGGTGGCGGACAACGCACCTGCCAGTAAGGTCAGGTTTTCCACAGAGCCCCATGTGCCTGACGAGCCGGACAAGTTAAAATCCACCGAACTGTAGACGGTGTCGGTACCCTGATTGGCTTTTTCGGTGACGGCATCGCCGGTACTGTCAACCCAGTAGCTATCATTGCCGCTACCGCCAAACATTAGGTCATTGCCGGTGCCGCCATCGAGGGTGTCGTTGCCGCCATAGCCCCACAGCATGTCATTGCCCGCCAAGCCATTGAGGGTGTCGTTGCTGTCGTCATAGCCATACAGGAGGTCGTTGCCGCCGCTGCCGGAGAGGCTGAGGTGCGCCTTGATGTCCGCCCAGCCCCACACCGTGCCATCGCTGAACTGGAATTGCTCGATGCGATTGTCCGTTAAAGCGAAGTAACCCTGCACGGACAGTTGGCTACTGCCGTATTTCAGCAATAAATTGTTGCCACCGGAAGCTATACGGTTGACTAGGATGTCGGTGGCGGGCATATCGGTGAACTTGACCACATCGGCGCCGCCTGTATCATAAAGCAGGTCCGCATCGTCATTGTGGGCGATCAAGTAAGTGTCATTGCCCAAACCGCCATTGAGATGGTCGTAGCCAGTGCCGCCATTGAGATGGTCGTAGCCGCCATAGCCCCACAGCGTGTCATTGCCCGCCAAGCCGTTGAGGGTGTCGTCGCTGTCATCGTAACCGAACAGGATGTCATTGCGGCTGGCGCCGATCAGGCTGATGTGCGCCTTGATGTCCGCCCAGCCCCATACTGTGCCGTCGCTGAACTGGAACTGCCCGATGCGGTTGTCAGCTGAGGCAAAGTAATTGTGGACGGCCAGTTGGCTGCTGCCGTATGTCAGCAGCAAATCGCTGCCGCTGTTATAGAAACCGACGCGGCTGACTTGGCTGATGTCACTGGCAAGCATATCGGTGAACTTAACCATATTGGTGCCGCCACTGTCAGTCAGCGTGTCTGCCCCATCGTTTTTTGCGATCAGGTAGGTGTCGTTGCCCGCGCCGCCCTCCAGGGTATCGTTGCCGGTGCCGCCATTGAGGGTGTCGTTGCCGCCATAACCGATTAGCCAGTCATTGCCCGCCAGGCCGTTGAGGGTGTCGTTGCTGTCGTCATAGCCGTATAAGAAGATGTCATCGCCACTGGTGCCGGTCAGGCTGATGTGCGCCTTGATGTCCGCCCAGCCCCACACCGTACCGTCGCTGAACTGGAACTGCTCGATACGGTTATCAGGTGAGGTAATGTAATTGTAGACGGTCAATTGGCCGCCGCTATAGGTCAATAACAACGTGCTGCCGTCGTTGTAGCCACCGTAAAAACCAATCCGGCTTGCACTGATGTCGGTAGCGAGCTGGTTGGTGAACTTAACCGTATCGGTGCCGCCACTGTCAATCAACTTGTCCGCCCCGTCGTTTTTGGCGATCAGGTAGGTGTCGTTGCCTGAGCCGCCTTCCAGGTGATCATTACCCGCACTGCCATTGAGGGTGTCATTGCTGTCGTCATAGCCATACAGGTAGTCATCGCCGCTGGTGCCGGTCAGGCTGACGTGCGCCTTGATGTCCGCCCAACCCCATACTGTGCCATCGCTGAACTGGAATTGTTCTATGCTGTAATCCGTTTTATTATAAGGGTTAAAATAATATTTGACCGTCAGTTGGCTACTGCCGTATATCAGCAGCAAATCGTCGCCGTTGTTATCGAAACCGACACGCCTGACTTGGCTGATGTCACCCGCGAGCATATTGGTAAACTTAACCGTATCGGCACCGCCACTGTCGGTCAACATGTCCACCCCG
The DNA here is from genome assembly GCF_002923755.1 of Methylovulum psychrotolerans. Lineage (GTDB taxonomy): Bacteria > Pseudomonadota > Gammaproteobacteria > Methylococcales > Methylomonadaceae > Methylovulum > Methylovulum psychrotolerans. The sequence continues at coordinate 99,262 of NZ_PGFZ01000006.1, read as the reverse complement.
TCATTTTTGGCGATCAGATAGGTATCGTTGCCCCTGCCGCTGAGCATATCGTCATTGCCGGTGCCGCCATCGAAGGTATTGTTGCCGCTAAAGTCCACCAGCGAGTCGTTGCCCGCCAAGCCATTGAGGGTGTCGTTGCTGTCGTCATAGCCGTACAGGGAGTCATCGCCGCTGGTGCCGGTCAGGCTGAGGTGCGCCTTGATGTCCGCTCAGCCCCACACTGTGCCGTCGCTGAACTGGAACTGCTAGATGAGGTCGGATGAATAAAAATAACTTTGGACAGTCAGTTGGCTAGTGCCGTATTGCAGCAATAAATCGTTGCCGTCGTTGACCCGGCTGACTTTGCTGAGGTCACTGGCGAGCATAGTGGTGAATTTGACCGTATCGGTGCCGCCAAAGTCCACCAGAGTGTCCGCCCCGTCGTTTTTGGCGATCAGGTAGGTGTCGTTGCCTAGGCCGCCCACTAGGGTGTCATTGCCGATGCCGCCATTGAGGGTGTCATCGCCGCCAAAGCCATTGAGGGTGTCGCTGCCCGCGAAGCCATTGATGGTGTCATTGCTGTTGTCATAGCCGTATAAGAAGAAGTCATCGTCACTTGTCCCTTGCAATACTTTTAGGCTGATCTCCGCCCAACCCCAAACGGTGCCGTCGCTGAACTGGATCTGTTCGATGCGGCTATTGGCTGAATAAAAGTAATTTTGGACAGTCAGTTGGCTAGTGTCGTATTTCACTAATAAATCATAGCCGTTATTGATCCGGCTGACTTGGCTGATATCACTGGCGAGCAGGTAGGTGTCGTTGCCTAAACCGCCCCGCATATAGTCGTCGCCGGTGCCACCATTAAGGGTGTCGTTGCCGCCATTGCCAGAGAGGTTATCGTTGCCCAGTAGGCCGTTCAGGATGTCATCGCTGTTGTCATAGCCGTATAAGTTGTCATTGCCACTTGTCCCTTGCAATGCTTTTAGGCTGATGTCCGCCCAATTCCAAACGGTGCCGTCGCTGAACTGGAACTGTTCGATGCGATAATTTGGGGAATTTAAAAAGTTAAAACTACCTGGGATGGTCAATTGGCCGCCGCTGTATTTCAGCAACAAATCGCCGCCGCCGTTCACGCGGCTGACACTGCTGATATCGCTGGCGAGCATATCGGTGAATGTGACCGTATCGCTGCCGCCTTCCTCGTAAAGGGTGTCCTTACCATTGTTCTTGGCGATCAGGTAGGTGTCGTTACCTAGGCCACCGTACAGATAATCGTCGCCGGTGCCGCCATTGATGATGTCGTTGCCGTCATAGCCAAACAGGACATCGTTACCGCCATTGCCGTTAATGACATCAGCACTTGATGTACCCGTGTAAGTGTTATTGTCATTATCGCCATTGTAAGTTGCCATTGTTTATCGCCTTGGGTTGTATATGTGGGGGTTGTCGGAAAAATTTTATACTTAGAAAAAGAGAATAGCTAGGTACTTATTCACAAAACAAAAAATTTAATGTTTTAAGGGAAGCGGGAGGTGGCGGTATAGTAAATGGGCGATGTCAAAACCGTTGCCGCCATTGAGCGTGTGATCGCCCGCATCGCTCATCAGGCCGTCGTTGCCGTCTCCGCCGCTGAGGATATCGCCGCCACCGCAGCCCCATAAACTATCGTTGGCGGCGTTACCGGTGAGGGTGGCTTGGGCGGAATGGGAAAACTTTGAACCCCAGCATTGGCCCGGTGATCTTTTTGATTAACCGGTGATCCTGTTCCGTCAGGTTTTTGAGGTATTTGACTTGTTAAATGTCGACCATCAGGCAAAGCAGGCCTGCCAGCTTCAACTGGACGTTGATATTTTCCAATCCGGCCAAGTTGGCACCGCTTTTGTCCATGACTACTTTTTCGAGCAGGCCATTGTCATCAATGGCTTGCTTGCAGAAGGCGGTGGCCGCCGCTTCGTCACGGCATTCGTTCATTAAGCTAAAAGTGTAAATAACCGATGCCCTACAAAACAGGCAGATAGGGACGCCCATTTACACTTTTACTTTAAAGCATTTAAATTAAAAGCGTAAAAAAAACGCGGGTTGAAATGACGGCTTAAGAAATGTGCTTAAAGGCCCACCCCGCGTGCGCCGCCAACCTGCCGCCGTCCGTGTGGCGGCGGGCATGGCGGCCCCGCATCCGTCGTGTTTACAAGACCAGTTTAATTCCGGCCGCACTTTTAGTTTAACGGACGCGGCCGTTCATTAAACTAAAAGTGTAAATAACCGATGTCTTACAAAACAGGCGGATAGGGCCGCCCATTTACACTTTTACTTTAAAGCATTTAAATTAAAAGCGTAAAAAAAACGCGGGTTGAAATGACGGCTTAAGAAATGTGCTTAAAGGCCCGCCCCGCGTGCGCCGCCAACCTGCCGCCGTCCGTGTGGCGGCGGGCATGGCGGCCCCGCATCCGCCGTGTTTACAAGACCAGTTTAATTCCGGCCGCACTTTTAGTTTAACGGACGCGGCCGTTCATTAAACTAAAAGTGTAAATAACCGATGTCTTACAAAACAGGCGGATAGGGCCGCCCATTTACACTTTTACTTTAAAGCATTTAAATTAAAAGCGTAAAAAAACGCGGGTTGAAATGACGGCTTAAAAAATGTGCTTAAAGGCCCGCCCCGCGTCCGCCGCATTTACAAGACTGGTTTAATTCCGATGACACTTTTAGTTTAACGGAAGCGGCCGGAACGGCACAGGAAGCCCGACGGCTTCGGGTTAAGATTATGGTGATTATCTATACCGGCATTCCCTATTAAAGGTTTTTAAAACGAATAAAGTGAAAAAATTATTCACTTAATCGCCGGGTAGCAGGCATTTTGTGGTGGGAAGGGGAGGGGACAATACTGTTGACTTAAGCAATGGAGCTATGATATCTATTTGATATTTAATAACAATAAGATAAGCCATAAATGGATAAAAAAACATCCCCATCACTTGTCAGCTTTTACACCCAACTTATCAGCCTGTTACCCGCATTTTGCCAAACGGTCGAAAAGAGCAAGCCCGGACATTTCACCAAAAACCGCAAGTTGCCCTTGCCCCGGCTCATCGTCACGCTGCTGCATTTGGCGGCCACGGGTTCGCGGTCTGACGGTGTGGACATCAAGCTGGGCGAGTTTTTCAACCTGTCACGGCGCGGCGGGCTTTGGCCCGATGCGCAAACCCCGCACCGCAGTGCGCTGACCAAAGCCCGCAGCAAGCTTAGCTGGCAATCGTTCGCGGCGTTGTTGCGCCAAGCCGTCGGATTGGCCTATGACGTTTTCCCGCAACGCGACGAATATACATGGCACGGCTTGTCGGTCTTTGCCTTCGACGGCTCAAAATATACCCTACCGGCAACGCAGGCGCTCCGTGAGGCGTTCGACCCGGACAGCGGGTGATTGCTGAGAGTATTCTTTACGGGTATTTTGCCATTGTTGCGCTAATTCTTTCACGTTTTTATGGGATTTTGTGGGTATTTACGGAATTTATCGGTTTATTTTCATTAACTTATAAATTCTATAAATAGCCATTCCTAAATAGCCATACACCGGCATATTTGCGCATGACTTGAGCGCAAAGCCGATTCGTATTTTTGACAGCATCGCAAGTATAAGCCAAGAGCTAGAGGATCGGTAAGATAGTATCGCCTAGCTACTATACTTTTGTTTTTGTATTGGGGCGGTTATCATGCAAATTTTCAAAAATAAATACCTCCTGCTAATTATTTGCTTATGTGACTTGCCTGTCAACCACCGCCCCTTCAACCTACCTTTTTTTGTAACTGGCTAACTGTTTCAGCTAGTTCGTTCAGTCGTTTTTCTTTTTGTATAGCTGATAAAATCTCTTGTTGCTGTTCTTTGTTTAAGTCTCCGTACAATTGCACAATCACTTGCGCCTGATGCTCCGATATCGGAGTTAGCGGCTGTTTAATTCTGTACATATCCCCCTTTCCCGTCAAAAGCCAGTCTGTATTTACATCATCAAAGCTGTTCGCAATTCCGACAATAATGTCTGTAGATGGCTTTGTTTTTCCGCTTTCAACCTCCGAAAGCGTACTTCTTGAAACCCCTATTAATTCAGCAAATTCATTTTGCTTCAAAGACTTGTATTTTCTTACTTTTAGAATTCTTTCGTTTAATGTTGTCATTCCGAATTTTCCTGTTGATTTGTTCGTAGTTACGAATTAATATGGCTCCAAGCTAGTCTAAAAAATAGACTAGCCGGACAAACAATAGCGAAAACTAGCCAACAAATCAAAGCCGAGGATTTTATGAACATAGAAACCGCTCAATCCACCCTTCTTGTACCGCCAAAAAACCCAGTGACCTCGCGTGAAAAAGGAAAAATTGAAGCCCGCACAGCACAAGAAGACGCATCTATCAGTCATGTCATGAAAAAAGACGCTCTCTTTAACGCCCTCAGGGAGGCGGTAGAGTTGGACATCCCCAAGCAAGACACCGTTAAGTGGCCCCCATTGTCCAGACAATATTTAGCCTAGTTTAAGATAGTGTCATTGCCATTGCAGCGGATTGGCGCTGCCCCGTTTCTCCGTTTGAAGCATTTCGTTTAT
>NZ_PGFZ01000006.1:84286-93272 GCF_002923755.1 Methylovulum psychrotolerans | reverse complement strand
CGGGGCAAAAATAGCAGATCATTTTAGCGATAAACGAAATGCTTCAAACGGAGAAACGGGGCAGCGCCAATCCGCTGCAATGGCAATGACACTATCTTAAACTAGGCTAAATATTGTCTGGACAATGGGGTCCACTTAATTAAGGAATCTATACTGACCCCCATGGTTTATACCGCAGCTACCTTAAGCGCAAATTTTCAATGTCCGGGGAATTGGCGTTCTGCTTCTGAACAAGATGCCGATCCCGATAACGGAAATCGCCCTCATATTTCAGATGCCGCCTACAGCAATATTCTTCGCCTTGCACAGCATTGGAGCGGCCACCTCTACCAGAATTTCGCACCCAAATTTGTTACCGAGAGTGGAATCATCATTCCCTAATCATCAGTGGGACAATACGCCTACCGTACATTATTATAGAGTCCGAAGCTGATTAAGCGACACCGGCGGCATACAGGGTGGGTTTTGTCGCAAATATCCCAAACTTTGGAGATAATCTGCTCATTTTCGTTGCCAGACTATGAAAATCAGCTTTAAAGGTGTCCACGATCCGAAAAACGTTATCTTGTACGCGGTTTTCTTCTATGTCCGGTATGGCGTTTCCTACCGTGATCTGGAAGAGATTTTGGCGGAGCGCGGTGTCACCGCGGACCATGCGACCCTGAACCGCTGGGTTGTCCGTTATTCTCCATTGATCGCCCTGGCGACAAAACCCACGCGCTTACGGTCAAGCACTACTTATTAGAAATATCAAGATCAGTTACAGTGTGTTCTGAAGTATCCCCCAGTTTGAGCGATTTTTTGAGGTGCCGCCTATACTCGATGATTGCGCGATCTGCGCAGATAAACCGATCCTGGTTTGCATCTAAACTATTTGTCGGGGTTTGCTTCAAAATTACTCGTTTGTCTTGGTTAAGAATAAATAAATTGCTTAACCCCATTACTTTTTCGAATAGCATCGAAATGATGGGTATATGAACGTGGTGATAGAGGCGCAGATAATAGCGGGTTGACTGATTGTTAACCGGCACAAACGCAATAAAGTTCTTCAGGTCAGAACTGATATTCAACAGCCATGTTCCTGGGAATTGGAAACTCAAGCTAGGTTCCTTGCCATCGGCTTCCTTGGCGAGTTCCTGTCGTGCAAGATGCGGTTGCCCATGATCCTGATGATTGGTGACCCAGACCCGTATCCCTTGTTGGTCAGCTTCGACATACGGGCCATCAACGAAGCTTTTTCCGCCAGTCCCAATCGTATTCGCGTGAACAAATGGCAAATGCGCCACATCAAGTTGATTCTCAATAGCCCGGGTGTAGTGGACCGGCCATTCAACGATGTTTGTATGGTATTTCCAGCCAGTTTCCAGAATAGAAAAAAAAGGAACCCCCGGATATTCATCCTGAGCATCACCCCACCAGAGCCAGATAAACCCATGGGTTTCACTTAAAGTAAAACTGGTGGCTGACATGCCTTTTGGTACTGTAGACTCCTTGCCGTTGGCGGGAATGTGAACACAAGCGCCAGAGCCATCAAACTCAAATCCATGAAAAGGGCAAACTAACCGATCACTGATAATGTGTCCTGCACTTAGCGCCGCACCAAGGTGCGGACACCGTTCGATTTGCGCATGAGGTTGTCCATCCTCAGTACGCCAGAAGACCATTCTCTGTCCAAGGCGTTCGATTCCAAGTGGCTTATGCGTGAGTTCTACGCTTTCGAGTACCGGATACCATAGATCTCTCATAAGCGCCATAGTGGAAGAAAGTGCTTTCGTGCAAAATTGGATACTGTTCATCGGAGTTTGTCTGTAAGACTGAAACGATCATAAATAATGACTACCGCTGCGAGACAGGAGTCGAGTAGTCCCCAGAAGCGATAGTGCCTGAGTTTTCACGAAGCGAAGCGGAAGTGAAAATGCAGGCTATACGAAATCGCGTCGAGTCATTGGAGAGCATGTGAGCCACCCCTTGTTGGGTGGCGAGCGAGTGACCAGGACGGCTGGGGCAGCCGAAGGCATAAGCGGTCGCGTGATTTTTGCTGATTGACCGGCAAGGATGCCGAAGCAATCTTTCGCAAAAATAGCGACTCCCCTTATGAAAATGGGAGCCGCTAAGCGCAATAACCGTAGACGTGTCGCAAGAAAAATATGCGGCAGTGATAATCGGCGTTACGCAAATGGCTTGTATCGATAGACAACCGTTAATTCGGTCTGGGGCAAGAATTTAATCAACCCAGGCGCGATTACACGGAAATCTTGCGCAAGTCGGATAATATGGGCCGCTGTTCAAAATGGCAACTATATACGCAATATTCGACTTTTTAGGCCATTTTAAGGGTACAAAGGCTTAACCGACATTCCGCATACTTTTTTAAATTTTTGATATTTTATTAACCTATTGATATTTAATGGCTATGTATTTAGATCATGAAAACTTATTGCTTCTACAAATTAGAAATAGTGTCATTGTCATTATTTTCCTTAGGGTTATTATGTCATCAGGTAAGGTTTTAGGATGAATTTATTCACCGCAATCTCATGCGAATAAAGCGGTAGAGGCGAATGTGCCAGCATCGGCAAATAAAGTTCCTTTATAACTTGCCGGGTATTTTCATAACACATTGAAAATACCCGTTTCATGGCTTTTTAAAGCCGCCTTCGCACATGTTCTGACAATTGACTTTTTGGTCAGTTAAAAAATGACTAATCATCAATAGGGCAACCCAATAATGAAACAACTTCTTCATAGCCGATAAGGATTTTGTTGCCATCGATAATATAGTTGGCCAATTTGGTAATCGCCGCCCAGCTTTGCTGATCTTTTATGAAGCCAAACGCTATAGAAAACAATTCATCCCGCTTCTTGTCCTGCTGTTGTTTGTATGGAGAAAAGCTTTGTAAATAGTCATTAACTAGCGCAAGATCAGAGCGTCCGCCATAATGCTTCAATGCGTTCAAGTTGACTAATTTCTGGTTAAATATTTCACCGTCAGTATCGGCAACATATTTGGCTTCTGCTAGTGGCCCTATAAGCAGGTTAATGATGTCGGCTTCAATGGCTTTTATTAAATCAGCCATGGATTCATCATGGCTTGTTGTGTTATCCGCCAAAGCATCGATAGATGAGGGCAGAAACTCGACTAACCGGCCTCCTTCAACTCCCACAATGCAGTCATCATGCATTGTCTGACGTGTCTTAAGATATTCTTCAGGCTTTCCGTTTATGTTTTTAAGATTAATTTGAAAAAAAACTGGCGGCAGATTTCTGGCTTTATTGTTGAAATAAATAGCCGTCGCATGTCCCGCCTCATGGAAGGCAATCCGTCGCTTATGCTCCTTTAATTGATCCTGGCCGATATTTTCAGATGTCACTATTACCCTTTATTTTGAATGCCATAAAATGAAATTGATAGGTGTTCGGCTTAATGCAACGGCACATAAGTAACCGCTCATAAATCATTTAACATTTTTATCTCTGCAAGCCTTTAAAAATCTGGCTTGCCTGTTAAAAGACTTTTGCACAGTTGTTTAACCGGCTTTTGCGGCAATACCTTGTCCTTCTGGAGAAATCATAAAATCTACAAAAGTCCGCAATACCGGAGAGGGCGGCTTGTTTTTGGGCTAGTGAATGGCAATGCCCAAAATACGGCTCATCAGGTACTGTCCAGAGCAGATATTGTCGGCCATAGGCACTAAGCCAGAGCGCCTTTACGCGCGGTAATGGCAATTGAATGGATACCCACCGCACGCATTGTGTTGCTGATAAAGCCAATACGGGCAGTATCAGTGATAAGCTCTTGGCGTATGGACGAGACGACCATCAAAATCAAAGGCGAATGAGTTTAACTGTACCTCGCGGTCGTCAAGTTTGGTGATACGGTTAATTTTATGCTGTCCGAATGCCGCGACGAAGCGGCGGCCACCGGTTTCTTCAAGTAAGCCATTGATGGCTATGGTTTGCCCGAAAAAGTGGTCATGGACAAATGCGGTGCCAACCTGGCCAGGTTGGAAAACATCAACGTACTGCTGGTGTTGGCAGGTTTGCTATACCTGATGGTCGACATTTGCCAAGTCAAATGCCTGAATGACCTGATGGGACAGGATCACCGATTTACTTGTGCCCTTTGGGTATCAAAAGGATCACCGGGCCAATTTTAACCTGTCAACGTTTATATGGTCAGCAACATTTAGGAAAGATGTCTATTAAATCATTTCATTTTGCCTGAAAAGGCAAAGTGGTAGGGACACGCGATTAACCTATTCGGTCGTTTTGCCGTCGAAATGCTCGTTGTCGGCGTCGGCATCCTCTCGGGTGTGATGGACGACACCGTCCCGATGGTTCGGCGGTGCATAGAGAGTATAGAGTTTCAGTGGGACACTGCCGGTATTGATGATATTGTGCTTTATCCCAGCCGGGACAACTACCGCGAAGCCGGTGCGGATCACCGTCCTGACGCCATTAAGAACCGCCTCACCGGCCCCCTCCTCAACGCGAAAGAATTGATCGAGCTTGTGGACTTCCGCACCGATCTCTTCCTTGGGCTTTAACGCCATGAGGACAAGCTGGCAGTGCTTTGCCGTGTAAATTACTCGACGAAACTCGTCGTTCTTAACTGCGAGATCTTCGATATCTTGTACAAAACCTTTCATAATGATTCCTTCTTTGTTGGATTGCCCCATGGGGCGTTCGATGCCATTCAGAACAGGCGCACTTTTATTTCCCCCGTTCCCATATTAAAACTGGAGGTCCACGATCTTACCCGCCGAGTGTCTGATCCTGTTTTTTATACCAGGCGAGTGCCTGCTCAAAATGCTGCGGATCAAAATCTGGCCAATATTCATCCCTGACATAGATATCGGCATAAACCGATTGTACCGGGAGAAAGCCGCTCAATCGGCGTCCTCCTCCCCAGCGTACAATCAAATCCAGACGTGTAACTTCATCTGAACGCAGGCCACCGTTTTTAAGACCGGCCAGATCCCATTCCCAGCCATAATTGACGAGTAAATTTACCTTCATTCCGACACCCTGGCGCTGCCGGAATTCTGTTAACACTTTGGGGAATTGAGTCGATGTCTCATCGCCGACAACAAGCAGAGCCGCTCCGCGGCGTGCAATCTCGAAAGCGAAAGTGATGCAGGCTCCGGAGAATGCCTGTTTCTGAATGGAAGGCCGTTTAGTATTGTCCTGGGTAAATCCATAAATGGAAACCTCCTCTATCCCAAGTTCTTTGCATTTCTCATACAGCAGCAACCCCGGATTAATACCATGGACATATCCAGCCTCTTTTGGGAAGCTATGATCTGTGGCCCAGCGGCGATTCCCATCGGGAATGAAACCGACGTGACGCGGGATATTATTTTTCGCCATTGCAATCCTTATTTCAACATGATGTAGAACGATACGACAAGAGCTTATGCACACAATAAGCAAATTGAGCCATTTGCCATCGCTGGGTCAGGGCATTGAACAAACCACAGGCCGTTTGCATGATGGCCGTATAAATCAGATGGGAACACCGGAAGCGGTTGGCCATGATCGCCCACAATTTACCTAGCCGATGCCATGTTCCACCCTAACCCTGACGGCGCCCAACTGGGAATTGAAGGCTTGCTGTTGTCCCGTCAGTTCCTGGCCGGTCACTTTTGCAGGGTGTGCAGACCGTTAGGCTCAGAATCAGATGCACAGCACCAGGCACGCGAACACTAATGGCCAGGTGGTCAATATCATCATCAGCCACCACCTGGGCTTTCAGCGGGAAGGCATTTTTTTACCAGAAGAGTACCCTTTGTGGGTAGTATTGTCCCAGTAGGGACCGGACACGCGTTGTTCGGCGGCGTCAGTCAGCAGACACCCGCCAAGCAAGCCATCATTACAAATTGCTGCACATGACATGACTTAAATTCAGTTATAGTCCAGTCCCCATAAGACGGTGTCTCGATTTATAATGCCCTTATTAAACGGCTACAGCTTATTTGCCTCGAAAGAAAAATATCCAAAGAATCACACAAATCCCTCCTGGTACACCGAGCATCCATAAAAGCAACGGTGGCAGTATCCTGCCTTCTACTTTGCGACTAAACGTCATAGCCTTACCTTTTAATTGACTTAATTTGTTCATGGCTTTCTCCAAAAATTGATGGTTTAAATATTGATGACAATTGTGTTGGGCTATGACCCGATGTTCATAAACAGCAACACGAATTGTGATACCAATGATATGCTTTTAATGATAAGCAACACAAAGTTGCGGGTCTGTGCGGTATCGAACCAACCCCAAGGGGTTTCTTAGGGAAGGGTGTTTATGAATCAGTCAGGTTTGAAGCGTTTCTTAGGCTTCAGCGTGCGCAATTCGCATAATTTCTTGAGCGATATTTTCAGGCGATAGGATAAAATCGATGCACCCAGTGTCAATTGCGCTCACCGGCATGTCAGGCCGGAGAGCCGTACTAAGCTGCTGCGCGATGGTAATGCCGCCTACTGCTTTTATGTCACACAATGCTGCGGCCCCATCGCCATCATAGCCAGAAACAATAACGGCAATAAGCTTGCCGTCCCAATGGCGAGTAAGCGAACGCAGGAAAACCGTGATGACATCAGGCCAGCCACAAGGCTTGGATATAGGCTCTAGACGGAATTCTCCATTTTGGACGTGTAAATCCCGATTTTCAGGGATGATAAAGACACGATTAGGTTCGATCATCAAATTTTTCGCGATTAGATCAACTGGCATGGTTGTGTAGTTTGGAAGAATTTCATGCAACAAGGTTGGAAATTTTGTGATGTGATTAACGATGACGATAGCCACACCCATGTCAGCCGGCAGATTTTTCAATAGCCGAATATAGGCGTCAAGGCCGCCAGCCGAACCGCCGACGCAAACAATTGGGAAATTTTTCATCAAGGAACCCGCTTTAGATTGTCGCTATGTGATATTGGGTTTGTAGACCCATGAGGGACGCTTCCTGATATCACCTAGCATCGCGTCAACAATGGGTCAGCATATGCCCACCCGATCGCAAACACAGTGCGGAAACCAACATAGACCGCCATATAACGGTATGTGTGGAATCGCACGGACAACCTAAAGCTGGGGCGTATATTGGCAGCAGCAATCGTTTTTCTTGAAGCCCGTTCTTAGTGGAGTTCTAACATGCGTAATTCAGTTGCTGGATTAATTCTAATCATGACATTGCCGATGGTTTGTAAGGCCGAAAAAGCCGCTACCAACACGCCAGGAGTCCCGGTTGCCGGATCTAACGAAGCCCAACTTCCAGAGGCCGTTCCGAGTCCATCTCCTGAGGCATTATCACCCGACTCCCATCCAGGGAAGACCCCACAGGGCGGTAGTGCAGACTTCCCCAATACGCAAAGCGAAGCCTTCAATATCTGCTTACGCGCTACCCAGCGTTTCGAGCAACAGGAAAAGGCAAAAGGGACTAGCAAAACGGTATCAGCACCGTTGTCTGCTTCGTGCAAAACGGAATTGAAACCAGTACCGTATTGGCTTTTGCATGGACAAAGAATCCATTACGGAAGTCGACTTTAATGTCGCCCATACGCATTGTGCGAAATAAACTAAATGGCGCCTCTTTACATTTCAATAAACAGCCACCTAATCACCTCCACCGTGCGCTAGAAAACATTGCTAGGTTTTTGGCCTATTGTACGCAGCCGTACAGACTGATTTTAAGGGGTAGGGGTATAGTGAGCCGAAATCAGAAAACTATTTGTAACTAACGAGAAAATGATTATGGACACCCTAGATAAAGCATCGCACCACGCACACGACACCTTTGATAAGATCGCCCATGCGGCGGATCAGACAGCAGAACTACTGGGAGAAAAAAGCGAAGATTTACTGGATGCCGAGCGACAACTGATGAGGAAAACACGCCATGTTGTCCGTAAAAACCCCATAGCCACAATGGGTATCGCGGCTACTGCCGGTTTTCTGCTAAGCCATCTGCTGATTCGCTGCCGTTAAATCGGCAAAGAGTATGACCCAATCTAGCAAGCCAGCGGCAACGTCCGGCAAAAAACAGTCTTTGTGGGCCAAACTTGGCCCAGGCCTCATCAGCGGTGCCGCTGACGATGACCCAAGCGGCATCGCCACATATTCCCAAGTCGGTGCTGGGTTTGGCTACGCAATTCTTTGGACCGCACTTTTCACCTTCCCGTTGATGGTGGGTATTCAGACCATCAGCGCCCGCATCGGTCGGGTGACCGGGCAAGGGTTGGCGGCTAACATTCGTCGGCATTATCCGCCCTGGCTACTGTACGGCATTGTCTTATTGTTGCTGATCGCCAATACGATCAATATAGCCGCCGATATTGGCGCCATGGGCGCAGCACTCAAACTGCTCATCGGGGGACCGGCTCATTGGTATGCCATCGGTTTTGGCCTGCTCTCACTCGGCTTACAAATTTTCGTGCCATTTCCACGTTATGCGCCTATTTTGAAAACGTTAACGTTTGCACTGCTCGCTTATGTGGCCACCGTATTTGTAGTCAAGGTACCATGGAGTGAGGTAGCCTACCAGACCCTTATGCCATCTTTATCGGTCAAATCAAATTACTTGCTTGCCGTGCTGGCGGTATTTGGAACCACCATCAGCCCCTATCTTTTCTTTTGGCAAGCGTCCCAAGAAGTGGAAGACCAGCGTGCCGCACCTGGCGAGGAACCGTTAGTGGAGGCGCCAGAACAAGCATTGGCCGAATTGCAACGTATCAATATCGATACCTACGTTGGCATGGGATTTTCCAATCTGGTCGCTTTTTTTATCATCAGGCGCGCCAGGATTTTTCGCGAAAGCTAAAATGGGATCCATCCGATTTTAGCGGCGAAAAATTTTCCTGGCGATTATTGCCTTCGGCTGCCCGCCTTCGTCCTGCTCCGGCCGCAGCACACAACTCCCCTTCGGTACGCTGTGCACCACTGGCCTGCGCAAATGACTTGACGCCGTTTCGGGATGGCCTTGCATGT
>NZ_PGFZ01000006.1:66045-84278 GCF_002923755.1 Methylovulum psychrotolerans | reverse complement strand
TGGCGATTATTGCCTTCGGCTGCCCGCCTTCGTCCTGCTCCGGCCGCAGCACACAACTCCCCTTCGGTACGCTGTGCACCACTGGCCTGCGCAAATGACTTGACGCCGTTTCGGGATGGCCTTGCATGTTGACTACGCTTCCGCTCGCGCTCCAACTCCGTCAACACGCCCGGCCCCTACGGCTACGCGGGGGTCGTCGTACACCGCTCCACTTCCGTTTCGCTTCCTGTACTCCTTCGTTGACGGCGGTTGTCACATTGCACCTGCACGGCATTACCGATATTCAGACTTCCGCCCAAGCGGCCGAGGCGTTGCGCCCGCTCGCGGGCGATTTCGCCTTTGTACTTTTTACCGCCGGCATTGTCGGTACCGGACTACTTGCCGTGCCGATTTTGGCGGGTTCGGCGGCTTACGGCATTGCCGAGGCCTTTAGATGGCATATTGGCTTAGGCCTGGAGCTGTTACACGCCCGCGGTTTTTACACCATTGTTATCATCGCCACAGTGCTCGGCGTGATACTTAATTTTACGCCCGTCGATCCGGTCAAGGCCTTGTTTTGGAGTGCGGTCATCAACGGGGTCATTTCCGTACCCATTATGGTCGTCATGATGCTGATGGCCGTGCGCGTGGATATTATGGGTAGGTTTGTCATTGGCCGTTGGCTAAGGATTTTCGGATGGCTGGCAACGGTGAGTATGGCGATTGTGGTATTGGCGCTGTTCGCAACCTGGCTGGATTGACTTTAGCTGTGATGGCCTTGCAAAGGTTATAAGGCGGCTTTTATGACATACCCGCTCCAGTTAATCTAACTGATTGGCTATGGCCAAAGATTGCCCCGCGCTAACCAGCGCTTTTGGGCAGTCCAGTCGCCCCGTGTGAATTTCGATGAACATCAATTGATCAGCCGTAACGGCTATAGCCAATGCGGCTTCAAGCTCCCCTTCGGTGTGGACATCAAAACCTAGGCCGCCGCCAAACACCTCCACCAGTTTATGATACTGCCAGGGCTGGATATCATTATAAGGATGATCACTAATGACGCGCTCTATTGTATAGCCGTCATTATTGATCAGGAAGATAACGGGCTTGAGATGGTTGCGGATCATCGTCGACAGATCTTGGCCAGTTACTTGAAAAGAACCATCCCCTACAAATAGCACGACCTGCCTAGCTTTTGCCGCCATAGCGGCGCCTAGGGTGGCTCCTATGCTGTAACCGATGGAACCATAAAAGGTTTGCCCTATAAAGGTGGCGCCTTTGGGCAGCAGCAATTCGGCTGCACTGAATAGGGATACGCCCGTTTCTGCAACGACAATCGCATCGTCTTTTATAAAATGACTCATGCGATCAAAGAATCGCTTGATGGTCAGCGGTTTTTGCCCATCAGAAAAGTAATGTTCGGAACGGCGATGTATACAGCCATCAGTTGCCGATTGGATAGCCAGGGTTGCCGAATCGCGACGGGTTAGATTTTCGCTCAGTCCAAGGATAAAGTCATGGAGCGACACGTTCTCATAAACATGATGCTTGATCCTGACGGAACGGATGTTGACGCTGATCGTCTTCACCGCATCAAGCTCGGCGGTAAAGCCGCCCGTGTTAAAGTCCGTAAGCAATGCCCCTAGCTGTAGAATACAGTCGGCAGACTCTACCCGATTTCTTACATAATCACGGCTCCGGTCTCCCTCATATAAACCGATGAATTGTGGATGCTGTTCTGACAGAACGCTTTTACCCAACATCATGGTGGCATAGGGAAAGCCGGTTTTATCGATGAAGTCGGCGAAGGGTTTTTGCAGTTTAAAACGTATCAGCTCCACGTCACCAATCACGACGGGTTTCTCTGCATTGTTCAGCATTTCCGTGGCTTCGTTGATGGCTTCTCCAAGCACATCAGGATCACTACCGAGGTTTGGCGGGAACAGGAAAGCCTCCGGATAAGGACATTTCATCATCACCACATCGGCGGGAAGGCTGATATACACCGGTTGTTGATGGGAAAGACACACCGATAACACCCGGTCGATCTCTGCAGGCGCCATTTCGGCAGAAACCAGTTCGGTCGATGCAGCCGTTATTTTCTCGTATAGCCGCAGTGGGATCTGATAATCGCCTAACGTGTGATGCAACAATGGCCGATTGCGGAAATTAATCGTCGACGGTGAGCCCGTGATCACCACTATAGGCACTCTCTCCGCGAACGCGCCTGCTACGCCGTTGATGGCGCTTAATTCACCCACACCATACGTTGAAGAAAATGCGCCAACACCTCGAATACGCGCGTAGCCGTCAGCCGCATAGGCCGCGTTGAGTTCATTGCAGGTACCGACATAGGCCAATCCGCTTTTCAAAACCTGATTGAAAAATCCCAGCACGAAGTCGCCCGGCACTCCAAACAGGTGATCCACGCCTATCTCTTTCAGTCGGAAGATCAGGTAGTCTGCAACGGTGATGTCTGAATTGCCCATAGTGCCGGTTCCTTATCTTGCCGCGTAGACAAGATCAAATGGTTAATGCGTGAGAGATCAAGTTGCGGTATAAATACCGCTAATGGTCACATGGCTTGATGGCTCAGGATACTTGCAAACTATCATCGGGTCGGTGCGGCAAAGCACATTTGATGGGTCGTTGAAATTTCGGCTCGGATGGTTAGCCAGCCATTGTTAGAAACGCGGTTTAGGGAACATCACGGAGACGGATATTGAGGCGGTGATGCACAAGCTGAATCACCGCCCACGCTAAACACGTAATTACCAAACACCCCATGTCGTGTTTTTTGCTGAAGCCGAGCAGGAGGCCGTATGATACTTAGGATTGTACTTCGGAGTTGAATCCACGCTATGAATAACTTGTTGCTTATCGTTGTCGCGTTATTTCTGGTCGCCCTCAATGGTTTCTTTGTCGCGGCGGAATTCGGACTGGTCAAACTGCGGCAGACCCGTATCCGTGAAATTGCCAAAACCCAAGGCCTGCGCGGACGCGTTCTGGCGAAAATCCATGTAAAACTGGATGCTTATTTGTCCGCCTGCCAATTGGGCATTACCTTGGCTTCGCTAGGCTTGGGCTGGGTCGGCGAACCGGCGTTTGCGGGCTTGTTGGAGCCCGTGTTGGTTAAGGTTGGGGTTATTTCACCTGAACTGATCCATGGTGTTGCTTTCGCCATGGCTTTTTCCGCGATTTCATTCCTGCATATCGTTGCCGGTGAACTGGCGCCGAAGTCGATGGCGATACGCAACCCTGAAAGCATTGGCTTATGGACTGCCGTCCCGTTGTTCAGCTTTTATTGGTTGATGTTCCCCGCCATCTGGCTGCTCAATTCCAGTGCCAATCTGGTGCTTTGGGTGCTTGGGCTTCGTGATGCCCATCATTACGAGGCCCGCTATTCAGCAGCCGAACTCAAACTGATATTGCGCAGTAACAGCTTGGCCGAACGCTTCACGCGCGATGAATGGAATATTCTCGCACAAACATTGGATTTCAGCGAATTGGAAGTGTCCGATTTGATGCGCCCTAACCACGAAATGGTGGCCTTGTGCCACGCCAACAGCGTACAGGAAAACTTGGACATCATGTACCAATCACGGTTCAGCCGCTATCCGTATTTCGCCGCCAATCATGTGGACGTGCTGGGTGTCATCCACTTGAAAGATTTGTTTTTTGCCCGGCAGGAAGACAAGGCCATAGAAGATCTGACCCGCTACCTGCGCCCCATCCAATACATTCCGTCCGATACACCGTCGTTGGAGTTATTGCGCCATTTCCGTACAGGGGCGTCACACTTTACGGTCATCGGCGAGAAAGGGCAAAAGCCGGAAGGCTTCATCACCCTGGATAATTTGATCAGCGCCATGGTCGGTGAGATACGTGACGAGTTTAAGCAAAACACGAATGATTGGAGCAGGCTGGATGACGGCACGCTGATGGGCAAGGGAAGTTTGCCGATATTTTCGCTGGAGCGGATATTAGGTGTTGATATTGAAAATGAGGAACTCGATCTGGAAGACACCGTATCAGTCGGTGGCCTTATTTTGTCCAAACTCGGGGATATTCCGGTGGAGAACCAGAGAATCGGGTTCCATCAATTTGATGTCTTGGTCAAAAAAATGCACGGCCCCCGCATTGTGATGGTCCAGGTTTATCCTAAGTCGTCCGGCAACCCAGGTGACACACCATGATCTGCACAATGATGAAGCCCGTTACAATGCCAACCTGTCAATAAAGTAAGCGCGTGTCCCTACCACGTTGCCTTTTCAGGTAAAGTTTGTTTGATCGCCTTTATTTGTTCGGGTGTCAAAGGCAACAATTCATCAATGCGGCTATTAGGCCACATGGGCAGTTTTTCCAATGTTTCCTTCAGCCATGCCGCCGGGTTTAGGCCATTAAGCTTGGCCGTGCCCAGTAAGGTTTGGATTGCGGCGGCACGTTGCCCGGCACGTTCGGAACCGGCAAACAGCCAATTTTTCTTGTTATGCAAAGCTTTGCATAACAAGAATTATGCTCAGTCCGTTATTATGCTGAGTAAGTATCGGAAGTCGTCAGCACGCCTGGCTTTCCAAGCTGCTGACTTTACATAATGTTAAAGACCCTCCAGGAACTTTAGAAGGTCATCCGATGGGTGATAGCGCATCTGCCCAATTTCTGGCGGTAATGCTGCTGAGCGGATTATCGACAAGCGAGTCCAGGTGAGTAAGATCCGCCAGATGGGTTTCAGTAAACATGGTTTTATTCCTATAGCAATTAAAGAAGCTACAGGAAACCACAAATTATTATGCTGAGTTAAAATCAGTCATGTGGTGCTGTAAATCGCGCCGTTATGCGGCTTCGCAGTTGACTACAGGCGAACTATGCATAATAACGGACTGAGCATAATTCTTACCCAACGCAATGGGCCGGATGCAGTTTTCCACGGGGTTGTTGTCAATCGGCAGGTGTCCGGTTTCCGCATAACGGACTAGGGCGGGCCACCGTTTTAAGGTGTAATCCAAGGCTTTGGCGGAAGCGCCGCCGGGGGCTGTGACGGTACGGGTTTTCAGGAGCCAGTCATGGAAGGCACGCAGTTGGGGCTGGCTTTTTTCCGCCCGCAGTTGTTGGCGTGCCGCAATGCCCAAGGCTTTGCCTTCCGCTTCGACGGCATAAAGCACGCTGATGCGTTGTAATGCTTCCCATGCCATGGGGCTCTTGTGCCCCTGAGGGTATTGGTTGGCTTGGTGCAAGTCGAAGAACTTTCGCCGCGCATGGGCAAAGCAGGCCAGCTCGGTGCAGACGCCGGTGTCCGTGAACAGGGCTTTGTAACCTGCATAGCCGTCGACCATCAGGTGGCCTTTCCACGCGCCCAAAAACTGGCGGGCATGTTCGCCGCCCCGGCCTTTCTGGTAGTCGAAGACGATCAGCCGCGGCCCGGCCTCCGCGAGGTCGTTGCTGCGGTACGTTCAAAGGTAGGCCTTACGGGTTTTGCCGTTGCCGGGTTCCAGTTGCGCCACGGAGGGTTCGGCGGCATGTAAGGCGCCGCCCCGCAACAGGTGCCATTTCAGTAGGGGCTTGCAGGATATTCTGCTAGGCACTGCACAACTTTATGAGGGGTTGCGGGAACGGGCGGAACGTGTTGATTTAGATTAAATCGCCACACAATTTACCGCAGCGTATTTAATGCCTCAAATAGGGGGGGTAGGTGAACGGTTACAGACTGGCAATTCATAACGCAATAACATCAAGGCCTTTTCTTTCGACAATAGACAACAACTTGAGGGTTGCCCCTTTCGGTTTCGCTTCGCCCTGTTCCCATTTTTTTACCGCCCGGTCTGAGACATTCAGGTAAGCGGCAAAAACACTTTGGCTTAACCCTAATGTCTGTCTGATAGCGGTGATTTGCTTGGCGGTATAGTGGGGGACGGGGGGTAAGGAATGGGGGTCAAACTGCCGTAATGTCGTTTTATCAATTGCCCCGACTTCATACAGGTCTTTTGCCATTGCGCTGAGGGTATTTTGGATATCAGTCATTTGCAAGCCCGATTAAGGTGTTGTTGTCAATTAATGCGTTCATTTGCACGGGGGATAAATTAAGAAAGGCTTCGGCCATGATTTTAAAGCCTTCCAGCTCCGTTTTTGAAATGTTGTCTTTTTCATTTTTGGCAAAGCCGTGAGCAAAAATAATAGTGTCGCCCTGTTTCATAAAATACAGGATCCGGTAAGCGCCCCGCGCTTTCCTTCATCCGATCTGCTGATACGTTTTTTATAAACATGGCCACCTAAATTGGCATCACACAGCCCGTTTTCTATTTCAAAAACAGCTTTTTTCAGGTCATCATCAATGATGCCCTGTTTTTTAGCCCATTTTTCAAATAGACGATATTTAAAAACCCTCATGCAGCCCCATCTTTTTTTACAGTATTATACCCTGCTATTCACCAATTGAAATAGCCAATACCAACAAGAAAAGCAAATGCCCAAACCCATTTTGGGTGGCAACAACCCCGCAGTAATTGAACACATATTTCCCATGCAAACACATTTTTGCCGATAGCTTCTGCCTCTGCTTTGCCAAGGCAAAACACTGGCGGCTTTGGGTGGTTATTGGAGATGACGTTACCCAAAACCGCGCCAAGCAGATAAGGTTTTATGCTTATCCTTATCCTGTAAACCAACAAACACAAGAAAAAGCCGTTTTTGTGATATGTTTTGAAAACATGCACAAGAAAACGCTATTTTTGTGCATGTCTTTACCAGCCATTATTCCGGTTGCATAGGGTTGCCGTAGCCGTTCGTGAGAAAAAACGCAACAGCGGATAATTTTATATGACATGCCCGTTTATTGATGATCTTGGCTGTCAATTTAGGGTGCACCCTAACCGCTACCTTCCCGTTATGTGTGGATAGACAGTACAGTTAGCGTTTACTTCATCTTTTCAAAAGCCACAGTTAATTGTCCGGAAGCCGTTAAGGTATCAAGCTCGGACTCAATTTCAGCCACCAACAGATCGAGATGGCTCAATTTGATTTCGGTGCGCGATCGCGAGGAGTCCAGCAACTCCAACAGGCCGGTTTTCCCCAGCCGGTAGGCATCCTCAGCCATTTGCCTCAAGCCCGGCAGCGGCTCCAGTACGTCGCGTTCAAATTCGGCGAGCGTCGCCCGCCGCCCCGCCAAGACCTCTGCCGCCCGCCCAAGCTCCCGCCTTGTGGCGGCCAAGGCCAGTTCCCGCTCAAGCAAGGCCGCCTGCTTTTCGGCGGATGCCTTGGCCATGCCGCCTTGCCCCCTATCAAAAATCGGCAAGTCGACAGAGATGCCGACGAAGGTCGTATTGCCATAAGGCCGGTCGGTGAACGCGGTGCCCAGCAGCAGCGAGGGGACGGGCCAACGTTCACGGCGGGCGCGTTCCAAGCCCGAATCGGCGGCGATGGTTTCCCGGCGGGCGCTTTCCAGTGCCTGGTTATGCAGTTCTGCCTGCGCCCATAGCGTGCCGGTGTCAGCCACAATCCCGATAGGGGCAAGCACTCCGTTCGCTTGCGGCCTCCAATTGGGGAAGCCCAACAGCACGCCGAGTTCGCCGGCGGTGCTGGCGGTGCCGCTTTTCACTCCCTCCAGCCGCGCCTTCAGGTTATGGCTTTCCTGGGTGATGCGCAGGACATCATAGCGGCTGGCCGTCCCGGCACTTTCCTTGCCTGCTATAATCGCCCGCAAGCGCTCAAGTTCCCGGCCGGCCTCCTCCAACACCGCCACCCGTTGCTGCCCCACCAGCAATTGCACAAATAGCCGCCATGTGTCGCGTATCAATTGGTGGTATTGGCTTCCGGCATCGGCTTCGGCCACGCCAACCCGGCGCTCTGCGGCCTCCTTACGTGCCCCGCGCTGCCCGGCCAGTAACAGCGGCACTTCCACGGTGACGTTCTGTTGCGAGGGGCCGTCGAACTGGGTGTTCCAGCGCCCGCCAGCCTGGTCAAAACGGCCATAGCTTAGCCTGGGATTGGGCAAGACATCCGCCGTCACCACATCGGCCTGCGCCACATCAATTTGGCTGCGGATAAGGGCATGGCGAGGGCTTTGGTCGTGGACAATCTGCAAGAGCTGGCGGATCGAGACGGTGTCGGGCAACTCCGGGCTTTCCCCGGCCTCCCCGGCAAATACAGACGCGCGGCCCCACAGCAACAACAGCAATAAGACGGATGTCTTGGCCAATAGGCGGCGGGGTAATGTGGTTAGCTTTGCTTGGTTCATGCGAGGGGATCCGGTAATTCGTCCGATTCTTCGGGCGTTAACAATTGTTTGGGGGCAATCAGGGTATAGATCACCGGCAACACGAACATCGCCACCAAGAACGTGGTGAACATGCCGCCGACGATAACCACCGCGAACGGGCGTTGCGTTTCGCTGCCGATACTGGTGGACAATGCCATCGGCAACAGCCCCAGCAACGCCAGCAATGACGCCATTAACACTGGACGCAGGCGTTGCGTCGCCCCTTCCCTGACCGCCGCCAATAATTCAAAACCATTGCGGCGCATTTCATCGGTCGCGCTCAACACCAATAAGCCCATCAGACAAACCTGGCCCAGCAAGGCGATAAAGCCAATCGCCGCGCTAACCGATAACGGAATGCCGGTGAACCATAACGCGAACACACCGCCAGTCATGGCAAACGGCGTGGCAAGCAATATCGCCGCCGCACTATGTGCCGATTGCAGTGCGCTGTACAGCAAGCCCAACACAATCAGCATCGCTATCGGCACCACAATGCCCAAACGCGCCATCGCACGTTGCTGGTTTTCAAACTCACCGCCCCAGAGTAAAAAATGGCTTTCCGGCACCTTGACTTTTTGCCCCACTAAAACCATCGCCTCATGGACAACCGAGCCTAGATCGCGGTTTTCGACATTAAATTTGAGCGCCATGTAACGGCTGTTGGCTTCGCGCTCGATAGATGTCCGCCCGCGGGCGACTTCAATAGTTGCCAGATCGCGTAACGGGATATAAGCCGCCGCCGGGCTGACCACATTCAGGTTGGCGATTTTTTCGACATCGCCGCGTTCGGACGCGGGAAGTATCAGGCGAATGGGCACAGGCCGCTCGGCCTGCCACAATTTTGACACGACCCGCCCTGCCATGCCGATTTCGATGGTGTCTTGCACGTTATCAACCGTGAAACCATTACGCGCCAAAGCCGGTCGGTCCAGCTTAATCTGTAGTTGCGGCACCCGCGATTCCCGATAAAGATCCAGGTCAATGATACCGGCCACATTAGCCAGCACTGATTTGACCTCTTCTAAGGTATCGCGCATTTTTTCAAGGTCAGAGCCGTAAATTTTCAGCACCACCTTACCGCGCACACCGCTGACCGCCTCTTCGACGTTATCCTTAATCGGCTGGGAAAAGTTAAAGCGCACGCCGGGAATTTCTTCCAGGGAGGTGCGCATGGCATCAACCAGCCGCACTTTGTCCCAGCCTTGCCGCCATTGTCCGTGGGGTTTGAGGTGGGCGAAGGTTTCGCTCATGTTTACGCCTTCGTTGTCGGTGCCATCCTCGGACCGTCCTTGTTGGCTCAGCACGCCAATGACTTCCGGGTATTGCAGCAGCCGCCTGCGCATATCCAATAAAATGTCCTGGCCTTTAGTTAATGAAATACTGGAGGGCATTACGACGAAGACGTGAATATCGCCTTCATCCAGCTCAGGTAAAAATTCGGTGCCCAATTGGGTGCTGGAGAGGGTTCCTGCGAGCAGCAATACCCCTGCCGCCGCCAGGGTGACCCCGCGTAACCGTAAGGCCCGTCCAAGCAAACCCGAATATCCTTCCCTTAACAGCAGCAGAAACCTGGGTTCGGCAATCAACGCGTGTTTAGGCCGGATAAAAGTGGCGCAGAGCGCGGGCACCAACAGCAAGGCAAAGACCAAACCGCCGGTCAAGGCAAAACTGTAAGTCATCGCCAGCGGGCGGAATATCCGTCCTTCGACGCGCTCCAGGGTAAACACCGGAATTAACGCGGCGATGATGATCAGCATGGCAAAAAAGGCGGGCTTGGCGACATCGACGGCGGCATCCGTAATCAAATGCAGCATGTCCCGGCGCGACTGCGGCTTACGGAGCGACGCTTGATGGATGACATTTTCCATTAGCACCACGGCGCCATCGAGGATGATGCCAAAATCAATCGCCCCCATTGAAATCAGGTTAGCTGGCATCCCCAGCTGATATAAGCCCAGAAAGGCAACCAGCAACGACAAGGGGATGACGGTCGCGACAATCAGCGAGCCGCGGACACTGCGCAAAAACAGCCAGACCACGCCGACCACCAACACAAGCCCATGCAGCAGATTATCGAAAACGGTGTGTAAGGTGCTGCCAACCAGATCGGCCCGATCCAGGAAGGGCATGATTTTCATACCAGCGGGCAGGATGCGGGCGTTTAATTCCTCCACTTTAGTATGCAAGGCATCCAGTACCCGCGACGGATTCTGACCGCGCCGCAACAGGACGATGCCTTCCACCACATCCTTTTGCCTATCCAGCCCGACTGTGCCGCGCCGGGGTGTATAGGCCTGCACCAAACGGGCGGCATCACCCACGGTGACTGGCGTGCCATCATGGTTTTTTAAGACGATTTTTTTGATGTCATCCGGTGACAGCAACATACCGATGCCGCGTACAACCATTTCCTGGTCACCATAAGTCAGGAAACCTGCCCCGACATTACGGCTGGATTTTTCAATGGCGTTGCCCACTTCTGCCAGCGTCAGGCCTAGCGATTCGATGCGGGCCGGGTCGATTTCGATATGGATTTCCTTGTAGTAGCCGCCAAAGGTCAACACATCAGCGACCCCCGGTATCTGGCGTAGGATTTTCGAGACATTCCACTCCATTTCGGAACGTAGTTCATACAGATTGTGTTGGTCGCTAACCAAGGTGAATTTGTAAATTTCGCCTAACGGCGTGTAATCCGGCGCCAATACCGGTGTCACGGATTCGGGCAATTCCGCGCCGGAAATGCGCTGGGAAATTTCAGTCCGGGAATGGAAACTGTCGATATGGTCTTCAAAGGTAATGGTGACCAACGACAGGCCGAACAGGCTCTGGCTACGCATTTGGATCATGTCCGGCGTACCGTTTAGCACCCGCTCCAACGGTACCGTCACTTGCCGCTCGACTTCCTCCGGTGCGTAACCGGGCATCAGGCTAATGACGGTCACTTGGGTATTGGTGACATCCGGGTAGGCTTCAATAGGCGTTTCCAGAAAAGCGTGGATGCCAAAAATGGCAATGGCAAAAACCGTGGCAATAACGGCAAGGCGTCTATGCACACAGTACCCGATCAAAGTCCGCAACATCGCAACTGTCTCCTACAACAACATGGCGGCTGCGGAATCCAGCAGCAGGGCATCAGATGTCACGACCCGTTCGCCATCGGCCAACCCGTCCAGAATAGGCACTTGACCTTCACGCGCCTGGCCGATAAGCACTTTGCGGGGTTCAAACTCGCCGTTAGCCATTTCCACATAAACCACGGTCTGGTTTTTGTCTTTGATCAGCACGGCCGTGGTCGGCAATACAATCCGGCGCGGCCCTGCCGCCGCGATGGCCGCGCTGGCGAACATGCCCGGTTTGAACGCCAAAGGGGTGTCATCCAGTTCGATGTAAACCACGCCCCGGCGCAAGTCGGCTTGCATGTCGGCACTGACGGCAACGACGTGACCGGCCACTGCATTTGGCAAGGCGTTGATCCGCACTGTCGCCTTCGCGCCCTTTTCTATCAGCGGCAAATCGTTGTCGAACACATCCGCCGCGACCCACAGCGCGTCCGGCTCACCCAACTCAAGCAGCACCGCACCCTTGTCAACGGCGGCGCCAACCGATGCTTTGACACCCAGCACCACGCCGTCCCTGGGGGCGCGCAAAATGACCGTCTGGCCAACACCGTCACCCAACAGGCGGACGGCCTGCACGCCACGCTCATAATCTGCCCGCGCTTGCCGCAGTTGGACATCGGCTTCGGCGCGTTCTATCTCCAGACCCACGCCGCTCCGCTGCATGACTGCTTGGCGTTTCGCCCGGTCTTGGGCCCGTTCCAGCTCGGCCCGTGCGCGGATAGTGTCTGAGCGGGTTTGCGCCACTTCCGGGCTTTCCAAGGTCGCCATCGGCATCCCTGCCTTGACGCGGTCGCCGACTTGGACATTAACCCTCGTAAGACGACCAGCAACCACAGCGCCGACAGCGGACAGTCCCTTGGCACGGAAGGCCACTTGGGCGGGCGCCTGTACCGTGGCGTTGGAAATCTGTAGGTTAATACCCATCACGGTAATGTAGGGGCGCGATCCAATTGGAATAGTAATGGCTGTTTGTTGATGGATATCCGGTAATTTTGAGTATTCAGTATGAGGGAAATTGGCACTATCTTGAGTAACCGCTAATGGCTGCTCTGTTTTCGTTTTTTCAGTATTTGAACCAGTACAAGCACTGGATAAAAGCATGGGGAAAAGCAAAAGTAATCGGAAATGGTGCATAGTGGTTATAGTTATAATTATATTTAAATGACTGCTTATTGGTATCGACTCGATACTAAATATACAGTCAATAGAGTTTATGCACAATAACTAAAACAAGTGTATGGTGCAACGACATCCGAAAAAACCAGGAAACCGTTATGTTCACCGAGCCTATGTTACGCCAACATCCCGCCTTGATCCGTGCCTTCACAGGCATCCCGGCCGAGGCGTTTTGGGAGATGCTGGAGAAAATGGAGGCCCAGTTTTCTGACTATGAAACGGGGCGGCATACGCGTGATGGCCGCCAACGGGCGGTCGGGGGGCGGGCGAAAGTTCGGCCAGCCCTTGGCGTTGCGGACGGTGGCCGTGCTGGCTTATTTGCGCCTCCATATTCCGCAACTTGCGGTTGCGCCGATGTTCGGGCTGACGCAGTGTGAAATTTCCCGTGACCTGCGCCGCCTGTTGCCCTCATTACCGCCGTTTTGCCTTGCCCGGTGGTCTGGGAGATGGCGGCAGACAATGAAGCGCCGGACGGGCTGGTGGTGCCGACTTCCGAGGAATTGCCCGGCGGGCGTGTGCTAATTGACGCCACCGAACAACGCGTGTCCCTGTAATGATCAACAAAAAACGGACACTTTATTAGGCAACCTTGCTGTAAAATCCCCGTTCAAATTCCAAAAACGTTTTATAGCCCAATGTCGAATGCGAACGTCTGCCGTTATAAAAAGCGAAATAATCAATAATGCTTAGTTTTACGGCTGCCTTTGTCTTGAACCTTTCGTAGTTTAATTGCTCGTGCTTTAGGCTACGGAAGACCCGTTCGGTCGGGCTGTTATACCCCAAGGGCAGCTACTCCCAACAATTGCCTTTGCGGCTCATACCCACGGGGCACAAGTGCTCTGTTTCATCTTCATGACGCTTAAATGCTGGCGGTATTCGGAACTGGCGTATTGGCTGCCCCTATCCGAATGGTGAAGCAATCCCGGAGCGGGTTTCCGGCGCCAAAACGCCACTTGTGCCCTTATATCTTGATTCTGACTTCTGAAAAGGTCAGAATCCCCGACTGATCATCGGGAGGATGGCGGAGTAAGCCGCGTGTGCCCTGAGGCTCAAAGCCTGTCCCGCAGATTGGACTCCCCGCCATCCACACTCGCTACCCCAGTTCGAACGGTATACTTAGGCGAAAAGCCTGCATGGATAAGGCTGAACGTAGCGCGTGGTTTCTGAAGATCTGACAGATTGTTCCATTATTTTTTGTTTTAGGGGGTAAACCTATGTTTCAGATAACAGTGGGTGTCGATATTGCCAAAAATAAGTTCGATGCGGCTTTACTGGCAGAAAACAAATACAAGCATAAGCATTTTACCAATGACAATGCCGGATTCGGGGCTTTTGTCACATGGCTGTCAGGCTTTGGCCTGTCCGCCCAGCCGCTGGTTTGCATGGAAGCGACCGGGGCTTATGGCTTGCCCTTGGCGGATTTTTTGGCCGCCAAAGGTTATCCGGTCAGCATCGTCAACCCGGCCAAAATCCATGCCTTCGCCAGAAGCGAACTCAGCCGGGCCAAGACCGACAAGGCGGACGCCAAGCTCATCGCCCGTTACGCGCTGTCCATGCAACCCGGCCTTTGGACACCGCCACCGCCCGAAATACGCCGCTTGCAGGCATTGACGCGCCGCCTGGAGCATCTGCTTGAAATCCGGCAAATGGAGCGCAACCGCCTGGACACCGCCGACGGATGCGTCAAAGACTCCATCGACACCTTGCTCAAGACCGTGGAGGATGAAATCAAATCTGTCCGCCAAGCCATCAGCGACCTGATCGGCAACGACCCGGACCTTGACAGACGGCGCGGATTGCTCGAGTCCATACCGGGCATCGGCGAGGCAACGGTCGCCCACCTGCTTATTGCTTTGAGTCCGCATCAGGGCTTCACCCATGCCAAACAGGTGGTGGCGTTTGCGGGCCTTGCGCCCGCCCTTCGGGAATCGGGGCAATGGACAGGCAAAACCCGGATATCAAAAAACGGCGACCCCGTTTTGCGCAAGGTGCTGTATATGCCCGCCTTGGTGGCTTGGCAACATAATCCGGTTATCCGTGCTTTCTGCGGGCGGCTAAAGGCCAACGGCAAGAACGGCAAAGCCGTCGCCTGCGCCGCAATGCGTAAGCTCATCCACATCGCTTTTGGTGTCCTTAAATCCGGTGAGCCTTTTGATACGCTTTGGGCGAATGCAAATAAGGCTTGAGCTTTGGATTTTAAGACGGTATCTGCTGGTGCTCGCCGGGTTGCTGTGCCTGGCCATTGAGATTTTCCAAGTCAAGTACCTCAATAACCGGGTGGAACAGGATCACCGGTTTATTAAGAAAATCACCGGGCCAATGCTGGGGTTCAAAGCCTTCCGTTCCGCGCAGGCCACCCTCGACGGGACAGAAACCGCCCACATGATTCGTAAGGGGCAACTCGCCGGACGGACACTTCCCGCCCACCGACAATTTATCAATTTGGCAGGCTAGTTTTGTCCGCCAATCAGGCCAAACTCAGCTCTTGTAAATATTTGCGACAAAACCGATATGGGCTCTTCTCTCCAAGACTGTCGTAAGGATTCTTCAAGACCAGACCGCAAGGCTTCTAATTTTTCTTTCGATACCCCATGCGATACAGCGTATAACATAAAGAGATATGAACGGATCTCGCGAATACCAGCCTTAGGTACCCGGATTGGCACTTGGATCAGCTTATCAAGGTAATCAATTTGGTGACGATCTGATGCCCCCTTGAAGTAATTCGCAACTGAGGAGCGAATCATCTCTTCATCGGCAGCGATGATAAAAGCCGTATTGGACAAAAATAGAAAAAGCCGGATCGCTTCTAAGGTATGAATAGCATTGGAAGGTAGACAACGGTCTAAATTGTCGATAACCACAACTAATGGCTTACCTAATTCATCTAGGACTTCACTGTACTCTTTGCGAAATGCAGAGATTTGCTGGGGTGGGGTAGTTTGTTTTTCAGCGTTAATCAGCCCTTTAACCTGATCTACTGCATCTTTACCTGTCTTACCCAGTTCCTCATATTCTTCCTGGTCTTGAATCCCATCCGGGAGTTCTGACAATGCACCCACTCCACGAGCCAGCATTCCACCAGTCGGCACCCCAGCGAGTAAAGCAGCACCTTCCGCTACCAACCCAAGTAAACGGAACCCATTGACACGAGCAAGAAGCTTCTTGGTTTTTTTGGCCAGACCTTCGTTATCGTTGGCCTCTTGGTTTAATTGAGTCGCGATGACTTCGAGCAGTGCTGCCCGAGCATCATCGAACCCTTGATATAGCCACGCATCAAAGCGAATGACAATCCAATCCTCACCAGAGGCCTGCAAATCCTTTTCAATCAACTTTAACAGTGATGATTTACCTGCCCCCCAGTTCCCAAACACGCCTATAGAGCAAGGCAACATATCTGGCGACTTTAAAATATCGACGGCTAATTGAGAGACTTCCCCAAAGTTCAGGTAATCACTTTCTGATTCTGTATCTGACCACAAAATAAAAATCCTTGATTAATTGCGCAATTGATTGTTCTACCAGTCTTTCTCTGACTCGTTCAACGGTACGACACCAAAGGCTTCGCTTATTTGTCTATCCAGCCATTTTTCACCCCCATTCGCTACTATCTGCCTTGAGCAGTATTTCAGCATGTAACCTTTTATGGGCCGCGCCGGGTTACGCCCAAACAGTCCATAGACAAATCGCCGGAGACGGCAGAAAACCCCATCGAACTCAGTTTGCGGGTATGCCTCCCATACCCGCAAGCCAAATCCAAGGCCAGCCAGAATGCGGTCAGCGACTTATACGCCAGACACGCCATGACAAATAGTGAAGGGCTGTCATCTGGCGGGCGTTTGTGCTTTTGGGTCGCCATGGGACAAAACCGGCCGGAAAGGGTTTGATGTGCCCGCTGGCCATCTCTAAATTGGAGGAAAAGAATCCGCCGCACTGCCGTTTTGCGGAGCAACACCCGCACGCTTCCAGGTAATCGTTTTTCCAGTCGCTAATCGAACGCACCGCATAACGGCGGAAAGCCGGACGGCAAATTTAATTATAAAGTATTTTTAAATTAACTATAAGCTTCCTTTTTACATAAAAGTGCTTTTATATGCCGTTTTATTAAAAAAAAAAGCCAAATATTACCTTAAATAATAGTAAACATTTCACTGAAGATTAATAATGTAAATTATTTTTTATATTATATATCAATATATTAACCCATTTAATCCCTACAAAAAACGCCGCATAATCCGTTACCGCTTTAACGCCAAAAACCAGCCTGCCGTTATAGGCGGTGGCCTAGCGGATTTTGCTTGTTTCAGGGTTAGGGAAGCTGGAACCGTTTCCATAAAGCCAGCAGTATGATGTCCGATGCATCATCAGGATGGGTATAGTGGACCCATAAAAACAGACAATAATTTAAGATGGTGTCCATCATAAAACAGGTGGACGAAAATGAGTGAGAAAAAGCGTAAATTGATGACCGGCGCACAAAAGGCGAAGGTGGCGTTGGAGGCGGTCAAAGGTACAAAGACGGCCAATGAGATAGCCCAAGAACACGGTGTCCATCCGACGCAAGTCGGCCTCTGGAAAAAAGCCTTGCTGGAGAATGCCGGGCAACTGTTTGAGACGAAGCGCGGCCCGAAGGCGGTTGACCCGCAAAGCGACCCCGAACGCCTGTACGCCAAGATAGGACAGCTCAACATGGAGTTGGACTGGCTGAAAAAAAAGTCCGGGATCAACCCTTAAGCCTGCGGCAAGCGTGGGTTGCCCCCAATGACGGGCAGTTGCCAGTAACAGCCCAATGCCGTTTGGCGGGCATCGCCCGGTCGACCGTGTATGCGGGTAAAGCGGAAAGGGTGGACGGGTTCGAACTGATGTTGCTGCGCTTGTTGGACGAGGAATACACCCGCCGCCCCTTTTACGGCAGCCGGAAAATGGTGGCTTGGCTACGCGCCGAAGGCCATTGCGTCAACCGCAAGCGCGTGCAGCGCCTGATGCACATCCTGGGCTTGGCAGGGATGGCACCCGGCCCCAACACCAGCAAAAGCCACCCGGCGCACGCGGTTTACCCGTATTTGCTCAGGGGCTTGGGCATTGTCCGCCCTAACCACGTTTGGAGTACGGACATAACCTATATCCGGCTGGCGCACGGTTTTGTCTACCTGGTGGCGGTCATCGACTGGTACAGCCGTAAGGTTTTGGCTTGGGAAGTGTCGAACACGATGGATGTCGGCCTTTGCGTGGATTGCTTGGCAACTGCGCTCAGGCTCTACGGGATACACGAAATCTTCAACACCGACCAAGGGGCGCAGTTCACCAGCGACAAATGGATAGCCGTACTCAAGGACAACGGCATCACAATCAGCATGGACGGACGCGGCAGGGCATTGGACAATATTTTTGTCGAACGGCTGTGGCGGAGCGTCAAGCATGAGGATGTTTATCTGAAAGGTTACGCCCATTTGCCGGAATTGCTATCAGGGCTGGCCGACTATTTTGTTTTCTACAACAGCGGACGTTACCATCAATCACTGGGCTATAAAACGCCCGATGAAGTCTATCGGACGGCGGTCGGCGGCGGGGCAAAAATAGCAGATCATTTTAGCGATAAACGAAATGCTTCAAACGGAGAAACGGGGCAGCGCCAATCCGCTGCAATGGCAATGACACTATCTTAAACTAGGCTAAATATTGTCTGGACAATGGGGGCCACTTAA
>NZ_PGFZ01000006.1:22831-66037 GCF_002923755.1 Methylovulum psychrotolerans | reverse complement strand
CCGTTATGCGGAAACCGGACATCTGCCGATTGACAACAACCCCGTGGAAAACTGCATCCGGCCCATTGCGTTGGGCAAGAAAAATTGGCTGTTTGCCGGCTCCGAACGTGCCGGGCAACGTGCCGCCGCGATCCAAACCTTACTGGGCACGGCCAAGCTTAATGGCCTAAACCCGGCGGCATGGCTGAAAGAAACATTAGAAAAACTGCCCATGTGGCCGAATAGCCGCATTGATGAATTGTTGCCTTTGACCCCCGAACAAATAACGGCGATTAAACAAACTTTACCTGAAAAGGCAACGTGGTAGGGACACGCGCTTACAATAGTTGCGACAAAATTGTCAGGTGAGGTAACAGGCCATTAAAACGTCATTAACAAACCCGTTCTAACAAAACTAACCCATGCTTAGCGTTGGTCAAAGCATTAAACAACCCACTCAGGAAACACTATGTTCGGTTATTTATGGCGCACCTCTTGGCAGACGATAGTATGGGTATTAATCATCGGCATCACCAGCGGTTTGGGCAGCGCGGCCTTAATAGCGACCATCAACCAAGCTTTGTCGGTGCCCAGTGAGGCGTTGTTAGGGCAGTTTGTCGGCTTATGCGCCTTGGTCTTACTGAGCGAAACGCTGTCTTTTAGCCTGACCAGCCGCTTGAGCGAAGCGACCATCTACAAGCTGCGCATCCGTATCAGCCAATTAATCCTCGGCTCGCCCTACCCAAATTTGCAAAAACTCGGCAAGGCCAAATTATTGGCGAACCTGACCACCGATATTGCCACGCTTTCCCAAGCGTTTATGTTATTGCCGGAGATTTGCATACATGGGGCGGTCGTGGTGGGTTGTCTGGCGTATTTGGCGTGGCTGTCTTGGCAAATGGCGTTGGTGTTGACGGGTATTATCATCGTTACGGTCGGCACTTACCGGTTGTTGACCCAAGCCCCCGGACGGGCTTTTGTCAAAGCGCGGGAAGAATATGATAAATTGGGGCAAAGTTTCCGCCATCTGACCGAAGGCATCAAAGAACTGAAATTACACGCCGAGCGGAGCCGCGATTTTATGACCAGAAGCTTGGCGGCCAGCGCGGAAAACCACCGTCGGCTGACGCTGTTTGCCAACGTCACCTTTATGCTGGCTAATAAATACACTTTTCTCGTGTATTATCTGGCGATAGGCCTGATCCTGTTTGGCGGGCTTTGGCATCAGGCCGCGCCGGAGGTGGTCAGCGGCTATGTGTTGGTGTTGCTGTTTATGACTGGCCATCTGGCGGGCTTGACCCATAGCTTACCCGCTTTCGTGACGGCACGGATTGCCCTGGACAAAATCACCCAATTGGGGGAAGCGCTGCAAACTGAACCGCTGGGCACACCTAATGCGCCGTTGCCGAAACAATGGGCCACCTTCCAGTCCTTGACCTTGGACGAAGTCACCCACAGCTTCCACCGGGAAAAGGAAAACCGCCGTTTTACCTTAGGCCCCATCAATCTGGAGTTTAGGCCCGGTGAACTGGTGTTTTTGGTCGGCGGCAACGGCAGCGGCAAGACCACCTTGGCGATGTTGTTAATGGGGCTTTACCATCCTGAACTGGGTGAAATCCGCTATAATGGTGTCCGCATCAGCGCGGCGAACCGGGCGGCCTATTTGCAACAGTTTGCCGTGGTGTTTGCTGATTTTTATCTGTTCGACGAGTTGTTCGGCTTCGATGCCGACAAAATCACTTATAAGCTGATGGATTATCTGGAGCGCCTGCATTTGCAGCATAAATTGACGCTGAATAACGGACGGTTTTCCACCACCGCCTTGTCGCAGGGTCAATGCAAACGTTTGGCCTTACTGGTGGCGTATCTGGAAGACCGCCCGTTTTATATTTTTGACGAATGGGCGGCCGACCAAGACCCCGAATTTAAGGAACTTTTTTATACCGAACTGCTGCCGGAGCTCAAGGCCAAAGGCAAAACCGTATTGGCAATCACCCACGATGACCGCTATTTCCATCTGGCCGACCGCTGCATCACACTGGAAGAAGGCCAGATTAAGGCCATCGACTATCCGCCCGTCACCACACCCCGTCCAATGGTTGAATTTGGGGAGTATTAATGCGCCTGTGCCGCTGGCTTATCGTTTATCCCCTGGCCGTTGCCGTGGTACTGGCCGTTATCGGCTTGGGCGGCGGCTGGTGGCTGTTGCGGCAATCCCTGCCGGAATTGGCCGGTACCCTAAGCGTCGCCGCCTTATCCGCCCCCGTCACCATCACCTCAGACCGCTACGCCATCCCGGTCATCCAGGCCGAAAACCGCCTGGACGCGATACGCGCCCTAGGCTTTATCACCGCGCGTGACCGCCTGTTCCAGATGGATTTGCTGCGCCGTAAAAGTGCCGGGCGGCTGTCCGAGTTATTTGGCGCCATGACGGTCGGTGCTGACACCGCCGCGAGAATTTATGGTTATCCCCACATTGCCCAAGCCGCGTTAGCCAAGCTGCCGCCTGAGCATCAGCGTTATCTCGCCGCCTATACCGAAGGCGTGAACAGTTTTATCGGCCAGGCTAAAGCCCTGCCTTTTGAATTCACCCTCTTGAATTATCGCCCAGAACCTTGGCAAGCCTCGGACAGTTTGCTGGTGGCGTTGGGGATGTCCGAAATGCTGACTGCGTGGGCCGAAACGGAAGAGCGCATGTTAAGCGTGATGACCCAAACCTTGCCCGCCGAGGTCGTGGCGTTTCTGACCCCCGACACCGACCGCTTTACCGACAGCCTGTACCCTAAACCGTCTTGGCGGCCTGCCCAAGCTGTGCCCACCGCCGCCCTTGAGAAATTGCTGCTGCCCGCCGCACCGCCAGCACAGGCTGATGCGACCTTGGTGCGGGAATTTGTCCGTGGCTCCAATGCTTGGGCGGTCAGCGGCACAAAGACGGCAGACGGGCGGGCGATTTTGGCAAATGACATGCACTTGGACTTGTCCGTACCCAACATTTGGTATCGGGCGGAACTTAAGTACGGCAACACCCATAGCGTCGGCGTAGTGTTGCCGGGCACGCCCGTGTTTGTGGCCGGCAGCAACGGCCATATCGCCTGGGGCAACACCAATCTGACCGGGGATTTTTTAGATTTGGTCAGTTTGGAGCTCAACCCCGCCAATCCTGGGCAATATAAAGTCGGCGACCATTGGCAAGACTTTAGCCATAAGCAAGAGCGCATCATTATTAAAGATGCCCCCGCCAAAGACCTTGATGTGCAAATGACGGTGTGGGGGCCGGTCACCGTTAAACCCTTATTGGGCAAGCCCGTCGCCATCCATTGGACGGCGTTGGAGGCGGACAACCTCGGCTTGGGGTTGCTGGATTTGGAGCCGACTGCCACGCTGCCGGACGCGCTGGCGGTGGTCAACGCTATCGGCGGCCCACAACTGAATGTGCTGTTAGCGGATGACCAAGGCCATATCGCCTGGACGCTCATGGGCAAAATACCCCGCCGCATCGGCATGGACGGCTCGGTGAGCCGTTCTTGGGCAGACGGTAAGGTCGGCTGGGACGGTTATGTCAACCCCCAAGACTTACCCCGCGTAACCGACCCCGCCCAAGGTTTTTTGGTGTCGGCCAATGACCGCCGCCTAGGCAAAGACTATCCCTATATCATCGGCCACCAATTTGCCCCAGGAAATCGGGCTTACCGCATCAGCGAACGGCTAGGACAAATGCAGGAGACCAATGAATGGTCTCTGTTTAATCTGCAAGGGGACACGGAAATGGAATTCTATGGCTTTTACCAGCAATTGGCTTTGGGGCTGTTAAGCCCGGCGACTGTCCGCCAGCACCCGGAACTGGAAGAGGTGCGCGATTACCTGATGGCGTGGGACGGGCGGGCGGACACCGACAGCCTAGGCTTTGCCTTATTGCAGCAATTCCGTAAGCAATTGGTCAAAACCGTGCTGACACCGTTTTTGAATGCCTGCAAAAGCGCCGATAACAACTTCTCCTACTCTTGGCTTTACGTCGACACCCCCTTGCAAGCCCTGCTCAAACAAAAAAGCCCGGCCTTATTGCCCGACCCGACGCACTATAAAAACTGGGATGACTTTATCATCGCGCAATTGCAAGACAGTGCGCAACGGCTTAAGACCCAAGCCCCAACCCACCAACTGGCGGAGCTAACCTGGGGGAAAATCAACAAAACCCGCTTGCTGCACCCTATTTTCGGTGCCGTGCCGATTATCGGCGACTGGCTGAACATGCCGGAACAACCCTTAGCCGGGTGCGGCGGTTGTGTCCGCGCCAACGGCCCCGGTTTTGGGGCCAGTGAACGGCTGGTGGTTTCCCCCGCCCATCTTGACGACGGCATCTTACAAATGCCCGGCGGCCAATCCGCCCACCCCTTATCGGCGAACTACCACGACCAACAAGCGTTTTGGGTGCAAGGTTTGCCGCTGCCTTTGCTGGCCGGAACGGTGCAGCACACGCTGATGCTAAGTAACCGCCCCCAATGACCATCTGCCCAAACCGATAAGGGACGTGCATAAAATAACTTCAGCATCCTCATTTTTGGAGCGCGGGCAAGATGCCCGCTCTCCAAGACCCGTACCCTTTAGCGTTTGTCTGAATTATTCCCTAGCCATTCCTAACGCAAATACGGCGTGAGGTTTTTGGGGTGTTAAGCGTCTTAGCAAGAGCCACGGATAAATCCCTTAGTAAAGCTTTTCAAGCTTGTTACATCTAGTGGCGCGGACGCTCCGGCTTTAACTGTGCGTTCTTAACGTTTACATCCGCACACTAAAGCCTTATAGCTGGCATTGATAACCAACAGGAATCCGCACATTGTCTATTACTCACGCAGGGCTTGCCCTTGTTTGGCTCAGCCTGGTGTTGTGTCCGCAGGTGCAGGCCGAAGGTCTTATCGCCGTTACTGTCAGGCCGTTGGCGCAACTGGAGGTTTATCCCGAATCCGCCGCCCCGGCCATGACCGTCAGCCTCAATGACGCACCCATCACCGCGCAAATCGACGCACAGCTTACCGAGATGGCGGTGCGGGTCGGCGATGCCGTTAAGGCCGGGCAGGTGTTGGCACAATTAGCCTGCCAAGATTTTGAGTTGGAGCGGACACGCTTGCAAGGGGAGCGGCAAGCCAGCCAAGCGCGGCTGGAATTGGCGGGCTGGCAGTTGCAACAAACCGAAACCTTGGCGGCGCAGCAAACCGTACCGCAAGAACAAGTGCAGGAAAAACGCGCCCAACTGTCGGTATTGCGCGGCGAATTGGCGGCAAATGCCGCGCGTATCGACACCACCACCCGGCAAATCGGCCATTGCAGCGTCAAGGCTCCCTTTTCTGGCGTGGTGACGGCCCGCCTGATAGGCATAGGCCAGTTTGTCACCCGCAGTACGCCGTTATTGCGCTTATTGGATACTGGCCATTGTGAAGTGTCGGCGCAAGTCTCCAGCCGCGAAGTGGCGGCGTTAACCCAAGCCAAAACCCTAACGTTTGAGTACAACAGCCAGCACTATCCATTGCGCTTACGGACGATTGTGCCGACTATACGCCCAGAAACGGGCAGCCAAGAAGTGCGCTTGGATTTTAGTGGCCGCAAAGCCGAGCCGGGGGCGGCAGGGCGTTTAGTGTGGCGCAACCCCGCGCCGCATCTTGCCGCCGAGGCGCTGCTCAAGCGCGGTGAGCAATGGGGGGTATTTACCGCCAGTGCCGGGATGGCGCATTTTCAGCCCTTACCCGATGCCCAGCCCGGCCACCCCGCCCTGATTGCCTTGCCGCCTGGCACGCCTATTGTCGTGTCAGGCCAATATGGCCTGAATGACGGGATGCCGATCACAGTGCAAACCGACACTCCCCCTAAGGCCGACAGCAAGGGGCAACCCTAACCCATGTGGCTGACCCGGCTTTATGATAATTCTGTCCTCGCCAACTTGGCCTATAGTCTGGTACTCATTTTGGGGGTGTTGGCCTATATGCAATTGCCTAAGGAAAAAGCCCCCGATGCCAATCTGAATATCATTGAAATCAGCATACCGCTGCCGGGTGCGTCCACCGAAGATGTCGAACGGTTGGCCATTGACCCTATTGAGCGGATGTTACGATCTAAAATCAAAGATATAGAACACGTTTTCAGCAATGCCCAAAGCGGGGCAGGGCAGGTGACGGTGGTGTTTCAGGATATTAAGCGCCCCCTGTATGAACGCCGCCTGTTGGATGTGCGCCGCGAATTGCAAGCCTTGGCGCAAACGGAATTGCCCAAGGACACCGTACCGGATGTCATTGAAGTCAATAGCACTAACCCGGATTGGTTCAAAGTGTTGGTGTACGGGCCGGGTGAAGACGATAACTTCCGCCGCCAAGCGCGGCAAGTGCAACGGGATTTACAGCGTTTGCCCGGCGTATTGCGGGTGGATACCAAAGGCTTGGAAGACCCGGAACTGCATGTCGTCTTTCACCCTGAGCGTTTGGCGGGCTTGGGCATTGATCCGACGGCGCTGGCCGATACGGTGCGGGCTTATTTTCGCGACCTTGCCGCCGGGATGGTGGAGGTGGATGGCCGGGAATGGCTGGTGCGGGTGACGGGTACGGACAACGCCGCCGCCCAACTGGCGGCTTTGCCGATTATCGCCGCGCAAGGCACAGTGAAACTCGGCGACCTGGCCGACATCAGCCGCACCAGCAAAAAAGTCAAATTGGGCGCCCGCTTCCGCGACCAAACCGCCGTTGTGGTGATGCCGATGAAGCAGCCGGGAGCCAATACCCTGGACGTAATCGACAGCATTAACGCGTATATCGGCCAGCGTAATCGGCTAAGTGCCGCCACGGGGGTAAAGTTATTCTTGCTGATTGACACCTCGGATGCGATACGCGACGCGCTGGCGGTTATGGAAGGGCATACTTGGTCGGGGATGGCGTTGGTGTGGGCGGTGACGTGGCTGATGCTCGGCACCCGCTTGGCCTTGCTCACCACGCTGGCGGTGCCGTTTGCCCTATCGGGGGTGTTTATCGCCCTGCAACTGAGCGGACAATCGCTTAACCTGAGCGTATTGCTGGGGGTGGTGATTGTCTTAGGCATGTTAGTCGATGATGCGGTGGTGGTGATTGAAGCCATCGGCCAGTATTTGCGCCGTGGCTTAGCGCCGCTAGCAGCGACGGTGGCGGCGTTACGCGAAGTGTGGTTGCCCGTCGCCACCTCGTCATTAACCACTATCGCCAGTTTTATGCCGCTGATGTTGGTGGGCGGCATATTTGGCACGGTCATGGGAGTCGTGCCGCAAGTCGTCTGCGGCGCGTTGCTGATTAGCTTAGTGCAAGCCTTATGGATATTGCCGACCCATGCGGCGGCTACCGTCAAACTGGGGGCGGAAGCGTGGTGGCGGGAACGGCTGCGCCGTCGCCTGCAAAAACACTATACCTTGCTGTTGCTGCGGGTGTTGCGCAGACCGGGACGCGCGTTACTGGCGGTGGCGGCGATTTTTCTCTTGGCGGGCGCGGCATTGGGTTTGGGCTGGGTGCGCTTTGATTTTTTCCCGGAAGAGCCTAATTACGGTTTTGTTGTGACCTTGGAAATGCCCAACGGCACACCGTCCGCGCGTACCTTGGACAAATTGACGGAAATCGAGCGGCGCGTGGGCGGCCTGTTTAACGCGGGCGAACTGCGGGCCAGCGCCATCGAAAGCGGGGCGGTGGTCATTGACGGCAAATACTTGTATGGCCATCAATACGGCGACATCTGGTTTAATCTCAATACCGATGCCAAACGTGATGCCGCCGCGCTCATCCCCTTAGTCAAACCCGTCTTGCAAAGCATTACCGGCACGGTGGGCGTTTGGGTGGAAGGCGACGCGCCCAGCCATACCGGCAAACCCATTAAGCTGATGCTGTCCGGCGTGGGCGGCCAGGAACTGGAAGCGGCCATTGCCGAATTAAAAAGGCTGCTCGGCAGTTTGCCTAGCGTCCATGACAGTAAACTGGCCAATGTCGCGGGCTTGCCGGAACTACAACTGCATTTGGATAGTGCCGCCATCCAAAGGGCGGGGCTAAACCCCGACGCAGTGCTGCGCACGGTGCAATTGTTAGCGGATGGCGAGAGCGTCGCACGTTTTACTGACCAAAGCGAACCCGTGGGGGTGCGGGTCAGGGCGCACAACGGCAACGCCACCGACATCGCCGTCTTCTTGCGGCACACCGTCACCCGCGCCGACGGCAGCGTCGTGCCGCTAAGCCAAGTGCTGGTTGCCGAACAGCGCATCGGGCCGGCCAGTATTGTCCATAGGGATTTCCAGCGTATTGTGACCTTACAGGCCGACATCGACAAAAGCCAAACCGACACCTTAACCATCAATCAGCAGATTAAGGCGCGTTGGGCGGCGGTTAGCGGGCGTTATCCGGGGGTACAAGTGAATTTCGGCGGCGAAATAGAAGCGGTGAACAAAGGCTTAAGCCAATTAGGGCAACAGTTTGTGCTGGGCATCGGCCTGATTTTCCTGATTGTCGGCGCCCAGTTTAAAAGCTATGGCCTGCCTTGTTTAGTATTGCTGAAAGTACCGATGGCCTTTGCGGGCGTGGTGTTGGGCTTGCTGCTGTCACGCGAACCGATTAGCCTGTACACCTTATACGGCGCGGTCGCCTTGGCGGGGATTGCCGTCAATTCGGCGATTTTGCTGTTCTCCGCCGCGCATGACCGTTTATTGGGCGGTATGGGGGTAGTCCATGCCGCCGTCTACGCTGCGCGGCGGCGCATGTTGCCTATCCTGATCACCTCGTTGACAACGCTGGTCGGCTTATTGCCGTTAGCACTGGCGGCTGACCGCTCCGCTACCTTATGGCGGCCTGTGGCGACCGCCATTGTTTGGGGGGTGGGGTTCTCAACGCTGTTGACGCTATTCATCGTGCCGTTGCTGTATCGTCTGGCGATGGGCGGGGCAAGGCCGAAGCCACAGGCGGCGCGATGATAGACCGCAATAACCGCTTATTCTATCTTGTGCCATTGCTGCTCAGCCTTGGTGTTGCCCCGCCTAGTCTGGCCGATGACTTAGTGGCGGTTTACCGACAAGCCGCCCAAGAAGACCCGCAATTGGAAGGGGCGCGGGAAGCCTTGGCGGCGGTGCAGGAAAACCGTGACCAAACCCGCGCGGCGTTGTTCTTGCCTAGTGCCGATTTTAGCGCCAACGTTAACCAAGATCGCCAAAGCGTACAATTTGGCGGTGCCGCCACGGGTTCAAGCGGTAGCAGCACGTTCGTGTCCGGCGGCTACACCCTGACCCTGACCCAACCGATTTTGCATTATGAGCGCGTTGTGGGCAAGCAACAGGCCGATAAGCGCGTCGCTCAAGCCGAAGCCGAATTCGCCGCCGCCGAAATCGCGGTGTTGTTGCGGGTCGCCGAACGTTATTTCGAAGTGTTAGCCGCCGCCGATAATCTGCGCTTCGCCCAAGCGCAACGGGACGCTTTGGCGCGTGGCTTAGCCGAGACCCAACAACGCCAACGGGTCGGTTTTTTGGCGACGGCGGATGTGCAAGAGGCTCAAGCGGGCTATGACCGCGCCCTGTCCGATGTCGTTGATGCCGAACACCAGTTGCGCGATGCCCAAGAAAGCTTACAGGAAACCACCGGCCAACAGTACGCGCAACTGGCGGTGTTGCGCGACGACATCCCTCTGGTTGCGCCAGAGCCTGCCAGTGAAGCGCGTTGGGTAGACCAAGCCTTGGTGCAAAATTTAAGCCTGCGGGTCAGCGAGCAACTGGTTGAAATCGCCAAGGCGGCGATTGAACTACAAAAATCCGGGCATTTGCCCACCCTAGATGCCGTCGGCAGCCAAAGTTTTTCCACTAGCGGTGGCCGTTTCGGCTCGTCGGATGTCGAGGACACCATCGTCGGCCTCAGCCTGACCGTGCCGTTGTATCAAGGCGGTCAGGTCAATTCTAAAATCAGGGAAGCCGAACATCGGCACAGCCAAGCCAAGGCCAATCTCAAACAAGCGCAACGCGCCGTACATCGGGAGGCCAGCAACGCCTTTCTCGGCGTGGTCGGCGGCATCAGCCGCGTCAAGGCCTTACGGCAAACGGTAAGCTCCAGCCAAACCGCCCTCGCCGCCACCCAAGCCGGGTTCCGGGCGGGGCGGCGCACCGCCTTGGATGTTATCATCGCCGAACGCGAACAACTCCGCGCCCAAAACGATTACGCCCGCGCCCGTTATGATTATTTGCTGGCCACACTGCGGCTGAAACAGGCGGTAGGCACCTTATCGCCGGAGGATTTGGTAAAAATCAATGGTCTGTTGGTAAACCACAGCTAAATCAGCGTGCAATGGCCTTTAGCCATTTTTCGAAAGGGAATAGGTGAACGGTTACTCCAAATCGGCGGCAAAATATTTTAGAAGTGCAAAAGGTACGCACAGCGTACCCTACGGTGAATGTAAAAGCCGAAGATTTGGCCGTTCACAGTATATATAAACATCATGCGCTTAAAGAT
The DNA here is from genome assembly GCF_002923755.1 of Methylovulum psychrotolerans. Lineage (GTDB taxonomy): Bacteria > Pseudomonadota > Gammaproteobacteria > Methylococcales > Methylomonadaceae > Methylovulum > Methylovulum psychrotolerans. Next base: position 55,586 of record NZ_PGFZ01000006.1, on the reverse strand, counting down.
TCTTTGCGAAAAAGACAAAACCGTCATAATTTAAAAAAACCCCATAAAACTATATTTATAATACATTGATTTTAAACAGTAAAAACTTTTTCATCACTTCATATTAGTATGGTTTTCAAAAAATCCTTTCTGTCAATGCGTAACTTCTATATTCTATGAAAGGGGCAAACCCGGTCACTTTTTAACATGATTAGCCTACCTGTTTTCCGCCAAACGTTCAGTTAAAAATTTTGGGCTGTTTTATGAAAAACGGGATGGTCGGGTACTACATTGATAAGCCCTGACATGTTGTTTCTACTCATATTTATTTAAATATAAAGACGTAACCAGGTACAGATTATGAACAATTATAAACTCTACAAGCTTTACGGATTCTTATGCGCCGCGTTCCTTGCCTTTACCCCCGCTAATGCCGCCCGCGCAGCAGATACTCCCCCAGTAACCATCGGCTACACCCAACATTACGGGTCTCCCCTTGATGAGCAATTGACGGGTATTGCCCATGACCCGTTGGGCAATGCCTTTATGGTAGGAAATAGGCTAGACCCCAGTGCCAGCACCTACGGTATCGACGGGTTTGTCCGCAAATACGACGCGTTTGGAGCACTCCTCTGGCGCCGAGGCAAAGCTTCCGCATCGGCCAACGGTATAGCGACGGACAAAAACGGCAATTCGTATATCGTAGGCGCCTATACTGCTGGCGCATGGCCCAACCAGCGCGACTACATTTATCTCCAGAGTTTCAATGCCACGGGAAGCCCATTGTGGACAAAAAATTTCACGATTCCAGTCGCAAGTGACCGCACGCTTTTAACGGCCAACGCCATCGCCACCACCCAAGATAATAATTCTATTATCATCCTTTTCGAAAAAGCCTACTACCCGTATCAAAATCGGCAAGTTTTTATCAGAAAATATAATCTGTCAGGGGAGTTGTTATGGGAAAGTCAGGCGAGTTCCACCTCGTCGCCCTATGCAGCCCGCCCAAGCTTGGCCACCGATGCCGACGGCAACAGCTATGTTGCAGCCAACAGTGTCGCTTTCCAACAATGGAATACCAGCCTTACCCGGCTGGATGCCCAAGGTACCGCCACATGGACCGTTCCCTTCTTTCCGACCAGCTCGACCAAGCTCACTTATGTACATGCCTTAGCAGCCGATAGCGCGGGCAATGTGTACCTCACGGGGATCACCAGGGGCAACCTCGCGGGCGACAACAAAGGCTCCGATGATGTGTTTTTGCGTAAATACGGCCCAGACGGCACCGCACTGTGGACGAGCCAGTTCGGTACCGACAGCAGCGATTATGGCAATGCCCTAACCCTTGATTCCGCCGGAAATATCTATGTCGCGGGATCAAGTATGGGCTCACTAAACGGCACAAACCGGGGGGGCTATGATGCCTTCGTCCGCAAATACAATGCGTCCGGCAAACTGGTGAGGGGTCAGCAATTCGGCAGTAGCGACTTCGATATCGCCAATGCTGTCCGTGTTGGTGACGACGACGCGGTTTATGTCGGCGGAAATACTAACGGCAATTTTGGCGGAACAGCCAAGGGTAAATTAGATGTTTATCTTCGCAAATACGGGCTATTTCGATGAAGCCTGCGCAGGAGTAAGATACCGTCACTAATCAAACGACGGGCAAAATGCGGACACACACGGTCAGGCTATGGCCTAAACCGTGTGTGCCAACGTTCATCCTGCCATTTTACAAACAATATATAAATAAAATTGTTATGGCTTTATATGGGTTTTACTAAAGAGGCACGGCAAAAAGACCCTGAAACCCATATAAAGCCTATTTTTAATACATAAATTTGTATAGATACCTGCCTCAGGGCAGGGAGTGGCCGTATTACATTGCACTATGTTGTTTTAATTAAATATTATGAACTATTCATTTTAATTTTTAAAACTTGAACATCGGGCACAACAGATTTTATTTCCCGCCTATTAGTAAGCCGTATTAACATTTAGCCTATTTTTATTTTTAATTAGGGTGGGGGATTTATCGCCCCGTTCGTCTTAAGTTAAACAACGATAGGCAAATCGTCATTAGCACTCACAAGATTTGTTCGGTTACATCGTCAATCGTTAATCTAAGGGTCTGAGGGAGAAAATAACGTTATGAACATGGCCTGCCAACAACAGCAGAAAAAGCCCCGCGCCATCAACGGCCCAGGGGCAGAACCCAAATTTCCTGCCGCCCGCTATTTCCAAGTGCATTTTGAGCATTTGCAAGCTCAGCTTGAGGACACGCGGCAAAGCCTCGCGGGCTTGCACGAGCAACTGGCCGAATTAAACGGCAAGCTGCAATTTCATACCGAGCCGTCCCGATCTGACTTAAAGAAATGACAGTTTATTTTGTCGGGCCCAGCCCTAAATACTCAGGCCGCTTGCCAATACCATCAATAACCTTGGCAGACGGCTGGCAACGTCCTCTGGCGATTGCCGCCGTTGCCGTGTTAGCGGCACTGTTGCACGGCGCTTGCCTGTTTTGGTATCTGGAACGCCCCGCGCCCCAGGCCATCAGCAAAGCCGTGCCGTTACCGACTATTGATATTGCTTTGGCCGGGCCCAGTCCGCCAGCGGTTACCAAAACCGCCGCGCCACCGCCACCGCCGCCTGCTAAAGCCGAACCCAAGCCGCTTGACAAAAAACCTGCGCCAAAACCTAAGCCCAAGCCTGTCCAGAAGCCGAAAATAGCCAGCGAAGTCAAAAAGCCCGCAGCGGAACCGCAAGCCAAGCCCGAAGCTTTACCGGATGTGCCTGCCCCTGCCGCACCGCCAGTGCCCGCCAGTCAGGCCGCTCCGGTAAGCAGCCATCAGGACAAGCCGGCATCAGCGAGCCAGAATAACACCGTGACTTCCGCCTCCGCCAACGCAAATTATTTAAATAACCCCGCCCCGGTTTATCCGCGCATGGCACGGCAACGGCAGTGGGAAGGGAGAGTCTTGCTGCGGGTGTTTGTAACCGCTGAGGGCAATTGCGGCGAGTTGTCGGTACAGCACAGTAGTGGCCATGATGTGCTTGACGAGGCGGCGTTGGAGGCGGTCAAACAATGGCGGTTTGTGCCGGGCAAACGCGGCGACACCGCCGTCGCCAGTTGGGTGAACGTACCGATTGAGTTTAAGTTGGATTAAGTCTACCGGAGCCGCAGCGCGTGTTCTAGGCAGGGAGGCACTGTGCCTCATAATGAAAAATAACTATTGCGCAAAAGGGGGAAATGATTTTGGATATGTCAGAAGCAGGTATTGTCAATGGCACACTGTGTTTATTAGGGTGTTTTTCGTTATTGACGTGGAGCGTCATTTTGCTTAAGGCGCTGGAAGTAGGTTGGAATGCGTGGCGTAACCACCGTTTTATCCGCCAGTTTAAAGCCAGCAAAGTGCCGCAGGCGATTGATCAGCAAGGCCTTAATGCCCAAGCGATGCGCATTTACCACGTCGGCTTGGCTATTCTTAAACGCTTGCCCGAACAGCAGCACTTATCGGTCGGGCAATACCAAGCGTGGCATGAATTATTGGAACGGGCGATGCGCCAACAGTTGCAAAAAGAAAAGGCCAGGATGGAATCGGGCTTAGGCTGGCTGGCAAGTTTCGGTAGCACCTCGCCGTTCGTCGGGCTGTTCGGCACGGTGTGGGGCATTATGCACGCCCTCAAAGACATCGGTGCGCAAGGTTCGGCCAGCTTAGACGTGGTCGCAGGGCCTATCGGTGAAGCCTTAGTCGCTACCGGCCTCGGCATCGCGGTCGCCATTCCGGCAGTATTGGCCTATAACTTTTTTCTGCGCCAAAACCGCGCCACCTTGGCGACATTGGAACATTTTGCCAGTGATTTCCTGCATGACACTATGCAGAACCATTTACTCCAAGCGACGGAATACGACGATGTCCATGCAACTGTCCAATAATGACGACGACGGCGAACTGAGCGAGATCAACGTCACGCCGCTGGTGGACGTGATGCTGGTGTTGCTGGTGGTGTTTATCGTCACCGCACCGCTGCTGACCCAAGTGGTGCGGGTCAAATTACCCAAAACCGAACAGACCGAACCCACCCCCGACCAACATGTCGCCGTGTTAAGCATCAATGCCGAAGGTATGCCGATGCTGGATGACAAAGCCGTGCCGCTGGTGGGCTTAGAGGCGGAACTGAAAGCCTTACAGGCTAAAGACCCTGAAATCAGCCTGCAACTCCAAGCCGATAAAGCGGCGGTTTTTGAGGCCGTCGCCAAAGTCATGGCCAGTGCCCAGCGTTCCGGCATCAGCAAATTATCGTTTGTGACCGTGCAGCAATAACCCGGCCATATAGTCGTCTGTAGGTCAGGCACACTGTTCGCCCGACAGAAGTCCCCGTTCCCTGAGCGAAGCCGAAGGGCGCGGGGGCTTCGACTAGGATAAGGCAGAGATAAAAAGGTTAAATCATGAATGGACGCTTACTACTCGATGATCAAGTTTTTCATAAAATCACCTCTAAATAGTGGGAAAAATTAGCGAAGAGCTAAGGCTTGTCAAGGTGGACAACTCCCTCCCCTGATGGGGAGGGCTGGGGTGAGGAGAATAAAATCAATGACTTACTCTTATGGCTCAGAGATTTTGATCAACGTATTTTTATTCTGTTTAATGAAAAAAGTGTTGTTTAGATTCTCCCCACCCCAGCCCTCCCCATCAGGGGAGGGAGCAGCGTTACCTTTTAACTTGTTGTTTTTAATTAATTTAAATGCTTACCCAATATTTAGTGGCTAAGTTGCTTATTCTAATATTAAAAACTTGATGATCGAGTACTAAAAGCGAGTGTTTTGAAACGGTCAATAATGAAAAATGTCCGGCAAAACAGCGTGCAGAGCCTACCGATCTTGCCGTCCCTGCCAATCTTACGCACTGCCCCTGCCATTCATCAACGTTGTAGTTTGATTGCAAATTATTTACAATGCAAAGCATGAAGCAAGCAAATGAACATCAACCCAGCACCCCTGAACTTGCAGAACACATTGACAGCCAAGCCGCCGCTTGGTTTGCCAGACTGCGTGCTGATTCTGTCACCCCCGAAGAAAAAGCGGCCTTTGCCCATTGGCTGCAAGAGGCTCCTGCCCATCAACAAGCATTTGATGAAATTTGTGCGTTGTGGGCCGACCCACTGCTCCGGCAGGCGCTCAAAGCAGCGGCACAGCCACCGTCCAGCCCTAATGACAAGGCGGGGCAGCGTTTTTGGTATCCTTTATTTATGTTGGCCTGTTTGGCCTTGCTGTCGGTTGTCTACAATGGGCTAGGGATGAGTAGCTGACAGCCCGCCTTGAAACGGGCTTGCTGTCCTTTGCGCCCCCCAGCCCCGATGAGTCCCTAAGACTGCGCGGCCTCTTCCATCTGTTTGCGCAAACTTAACGGGCGCATATCCGTCCACACTGTTTTTATGTAATCCAAGCAGGCTTGTTTGTTGCCGCTTTTATTAACGGCAGACCAACCGCCGGGGATTTCCTTATAATCCGGCCAAATAGAGTATTGCTCTTCGTGGTTCACCACAACCTGATAAACCGTATTATCTTCTTCGTCACCTAACGCCATTTTTTCTCTCCGATGTTGTTACTGTGTTCTTTTTGGGGATTATGAAAATTTCAGCCGCTTTACGGGTATTTAACCCCGGAAAAGCCTAGCCATAGCTAAGACGGCCCAACAGCCAAAAACCTCAGCCACTGCTTAGGCCGGCAACAAGTTTTTCATCCGCTTACGGCAATGCTGCAAACCTTTCATAATGTGCTTTTCAACCCCACTTTCAGAAATGCCCAAATCTTTGGCGATTTCGCTATAGCTCATGCCGTGGATATTATGCAGCGCAAACACTTGGCGGCAACGGGGCGGTAATTCATCAATCACCCCCCGCAAAATCGCCAATTTTTGTTGGTCTACCGCCTCCTGTTCCAAAGAGGGCAATTCCGCTTCAGGTACAACCGTCACATCTTGGCTTTGGGCATAATTGTCGGTGACTTTTTGGTGTTTAAGATAATCAAAAGCCAAGTTTTTCGCGATGCGGAACAAATAGCTGCGGGGGTTTTCAATCAACTGTTTTTTAACGCCTACAGAGAATTTGATAAAACTTTCTTGGACAATTTCTTCCGCCAGATCATGGCAATGGAGGATTTGGAAGACATGGTAAACCAATTCGTTTTTATGTTTTAGGTACAGGTTCTCTATAGTAATGTTCATGTTCTCTTCCGTTGTTCGCGTTAAATAACAAATGCTTGTTATGACAAATAGGCCATTGCCCGACGGCTGTATAGACTGGGGCCGAGCAGATTAACCCTCATAATTAACGGAAATGCAGGTTTTGTACCAGATTGAAAAATTAAAAATTAATGTTTTTATATCATGAGGTTAACGGCGATTAAAACACTTAGTGGGCATTTTTGCCAATAAAATCCAAGCGATATAATAAGCGATTTGCCATAGCTGGTGTGTTAAATAACATTGTTTAATTACTGTATTGACCGTGTGGTTACGCAGAAGGGTATATCGGATAAAAGCGGCCACAGTGTCCACATTGTTAATGGCCATTAGGCGGATGAGGTCGGGTAGGGGATTATGTTAAATTTTAGGGAAAAAGCCGCGTAGGTCGGGCAGGCGGTTTTGCCCGACATTTACCTATGCCGCCAGAAGTGACGTAGACAATCCCTAAGGATTAAAGGGGGATAGCATAAGCAAAGGGTATGGGCAAACCACGCGGCTTGTGTCGGGTAAAACCGCCTGCCCGACACAAGCGGCTGAAGGTTAAAGCTTTCTAATCATTTCATACATAGTCCGGTAGGGTACGCTGTGCGTACCTTTTTTATGGTATTTTTGTTATATTGTTAGTGAAGGTACGCACAGCGTACCCTACTCGGCTGTTTAATTACCGTGTTAGCGGGATGGTTACGCAGAAGGGTATAATCGGATAAAAGCGGCCATTGTGTCCATGTTATTAATGGACATTAGGCGGATGTGGTCGGAGATAAATGGATTTATGTCAAATTGCTTACCGTTGCTGATTTATTTCAAAACGTATGTTGCAATTTTGGTCGATACATTGATAAGTGTGCGTGTGCGGTGAAACCGTTCCATCTGCTCTTATGTGTCCACGGGAAGTCATTTCTTCACGGGGAATATTACGTAAAGTGCCTTTACAGGCAGGGCAATATTTTACGTCATTTTGCGGCCCTGATTCATTAGCCATTGCAGCATCTCCATATTTAAGATTTTATATTACAAGAAAAACCAAAAGGTTTAATTAATTTTTAGTTATATTTTACATATAATTGGTTAAATAAGATCTTTAGACTATTTTTATTCATAAGGTGTTTATTTTTATCTAAAAAGCCTTCTTTTATTAAACAACAAATATTGCTTCATGTAAACATCATTTTAACGCTAATTAAAAACTTAATGCCCCCCCCCTAAAACTCCAACAAATAATGCAACACATGCAAAATATAAATCAATTTCAAAAATCCCGCTTCATCCAAGCCGATAGTCTGCTGCTGGCCTTGAAACAATTGCCGTAAATTACGTTGCCCGTCGATTGCCGCGAATAAGCTTTCCAGTAATAAGGCGAATTCGGTCGGGATGGCAAAAGTATGCCCCATGACTTTGATAAACAAGGCTTCTTTAACGCCGCCTTGGCCGTCAAAGGTTTTGGTGCGAGTGAAGATTAGCGGGCGGTTGGGTATTAGGCGCGGTATGGTTTGCCATACTGGGGCATTGGGGATAAAAAACTGTTGCACAGCCGCACTATCTGGCCTATCCGCCTGCCCGGCGGTTTTTCTTAACACAAAGTAATGCACTAGCTGGTTAAGCAGGTCGGTTTCGGCGGAGACTTTTTCCAGATTAAGGTAAGTGAAACGATGGTTTTCCAGATTGATTACCGCGTAGCCCAGTTGGGTGAACACGGGCGGTAATTCGGCCAGGTTGCGCATCCCCAATTCCGGCAGGTCGGCGGCGATGCGGAAGGGTTTGGAAAAATTCAGCCATAGCCCGTCAGGTTTGAGGACGCGGCGGATTTCTTGCGCCAAGCCCAGCGGGTTACTGACAATATCCAACATGTATTGGGTAATCACCACCGATAAGCTGGCATTTTTAAAGGGCAGGTTATTGACATTGGCGGTCAATAATTCGATATTGCCGGGCGGTTGCGCGGGTGGGGTTAGGGTGACGGCTTGCCAATGGGCATCGGGCAAATGGCAGTGTAAGGGTTCGCCCGCCATAAAGGTTTGTGCCGCCAGTAGTGTCGGTAAGGATAAGTCCACGCCATAAGCGCGGTCAAAATGCGGGGCGACGCTGTGCAGCAAGCCACAAGCTCCCGCGCCTAATACCGCCACGGCGGCCTTATCGGGGTGGTGTTCGTTGAGGGTGGCGGCAATCCGTCCGGCGACTTTGGCAAAATCTGCGGTATCCGCCCAATCTTGGTAAAAATACGGCAGCATATCCAGCAAGGTGGTGCCGGTTTTTATCATGCTCCACGCCAGCAAGTCGGGCGTTTGCGGGTTGGCTTGCAAAAACGCGCGGATCGCTTGGTAGGGTGTTGCTAAAACTTCGCGGTTGGTGCTTATTGCCGTTAATAGGGTGCTGATGCGTGCCGAAAATTCGCTGTCAGTTGTGGCTTGCTGTGTTGATAGTTTGTCGGCCATGGCGGTTAAGGCCTGTTCGGCTTCGGCCTGTTCTTGGAGATAGCCTTGCAGGGAGGCGGCGGCATCGGGAATAAACACGCGGATACCGTTAATGGCGGGGTAATGCTGGCCGCAGTGTTGGCAGCTTAGGGCATGGTCTGTGGTGCTGGTCAGGTCGCTGGCGCAGAGGATACAGTGGTACATAGGTGTTCCGTGTGGGATTTAAAGTTGTTTCAGATTGTCCAGTAAGGCCCGGAACGAAAACAAAACCATCGCAGTACGCGGTTTTTGCTTGGCTTGGGCGGCTTGGCGTTTTTTTAGCCACAGATACACGCCCGTCATGGCCAGCATCGCCACCCCCCAACCGAACAGGCAGACGAACAGCTTATAAGGCAAGCCCCACAGTTGCGCGGTATGTAAATTGACTAGCCATACTGTTACGGTGTCGCCGGACTTTTCCCCGGTGGGCAAAAACAGCCGCACTAGCTTGCCGTTGTCGCCATCGATATATAAATGGCTGGCTCCAGTAATAGCACTGACATCACGGTCGCTCAACACGGTGTATTGGTAAAGGCCGTTCGCCGGATGATAGCTAAAAGCTTGCTCATGCCGTACCGTAAAGCCTTTTAGCCGCGCTTGCTCAGCCATCAAACGCTGGGCGCTCTGATAGGCGGCGGTAAAATCCAGGGCGGGGTCGGGGCGGGGTTGGGCTAAGTTGGGGGCAGGGAAGTTGTCGAAATCGGTCATCTCAAAAAGTGCTTGCATGACGGGTCGGTAAACGGCGGCATTCAGATTAAACGCCACGCCAGACCACGCAAATATTAATAATAGCGGCCATAACCATAAGCCGCCCGCCCGGTGCAAATCGAAATGCAGGCGTTGTTTGGAGCTGGGCCATTTGATTTTCCACGCGATTTGCCAACGTTGCCAAAAATTGGCCAGGGTTGGGCCTGTTGCGATAGGCGTGGCGGCGAAAGGCTGTTTGCGCCGCATCGGTAAGGTCAGGTAAAAGCCGATAAAACAATCTGCCGTCCATAGCGTCGCGGTAATGCCGAACAGCCATAAGCCGATGTCGCCGAGTACCAGCGAATAGTGCAGCTCATAAATAAAGGCGAGGATATTGTGACGCGTCAGCGGCCAGTAGCCAGTTGGTGCGGGCGTTTCCGGCATAGCTATCGGCTCGCCGTTATAGGGGTTAAGATGGAGCGGCTTTAGAGGATAGGGTTGCTGGGTGGCCGGGTCGGTACGCGCGGTCAGGTTCGGCATAAAGGCTATGCCGGGTTTGGGCTGTAAATCGACGGCGTTAATGCGGGTATGCGGTGCTAGGCGCAGCGCCCGTTCGCGCAACACCAAGGGGCTAAGCATGGGCTGCGCCTGCACCGCCACGCTATAGGGCGGTTTTAGCCACGCGTCGAGTTCTGGGCGGAACGCCAAAATGCTGCCGCTCAGTCCGACAACCGTCAGAAAGCCAGCCATTGTCAGCCCGGCATAGCGGTGAACCAACACCCAAAAATGACGTGACATAATTGAATATCCTTAGCTTAAGATTTCTCTAGGCGATTGCTAGCGGAAGGGGTAGGGATGTTGATATATAAGTAGGTGTGCATATATCTTTTAACATTTGTGAATTAAACCCCACCCCTCCTGAGCGAAGCCGAAGGGGCTCCCCTTCGCAGGGGAGGGAGCATCTTCCCCGTCATACAGACGAAAATCAGGGGAAAAAGCTCCTCCCCCTGGCAAGGGGGAGGCTGGGAGGGGGTTACAGAGATACCAATGTTAAATGTTAAAAGATATATACTCTGAACGGTCAAGTTTTCGGTTAATCCGCTCGTGGTGAGCCTGTCCCACAGGGACTTCCGTTGGTCGTCGAACCATGGGCGGATTAACCGTCCACCCTTCGACAAGCTCCCCCACAAGGGGGGTCTGGGGACAGGCGAACGGTTAATCCTAAAACCGAAAACTTGACCGTTCAGAGTATATGCACACTCACTTTAAGCGGTGGAGCGCGGGTATCCTGCCCGCCCGTTGCAGGCAAGATGCCCGCGCTCCAAAAACCGAAAACTTCACCGTTCAGAGTGTGGCGTATTAAAGTCTCTCCCACTAAGCGGTATGCACATTCCTCACCCAGGGGGGGTAAGCCAGCTTAAAACACTCTGACGGGACGTACCGATAAGGCACCGGTCTTATAGCCGTCATTGGCTTGAAAACCGCTGTAGGCAGGGTAGCTGGAATATCTAAAAATTTGTATCCAAGCCAGCGTTTTGCTTGATGAAACGCCTGTCCAATAAAAGGTGCCGGTGGCTTTGACCAAATCTTGATGCTGATAAATGGTATTCAACTCGGCGACGGTAGGTAACCGCCAGTCGCTGTATTTTTGGCCTTCGGCATCATAATTGGCACTGTCTTTTACGGCTTGTTTTGCCGCTTGGAAGTTGTAAGTCCCCGGCAAATCTTGGTTGGCGGCAATCAGGCCGTGCTTGCCGTCTTTACTGAGACTGATCAAGATGCCGCCTTGGTAGGCTTGGCCAATGTTGGGGGCATCAAACAGCACTGAGCCTGTGGACAAAACTTCCGAAGAATTTAAGTTGCTGGCGTTAACCGTGACATTACCGTTAACGTAAGGGTTTTGAGTGAAGTCCCATTGGGTTGCCGGATCATTCGCTAAGGTCAGTTGTACCCATTCGCCCGGTGATTGCGTGGTGTCTAGGGGGATTTCAAAACAAGGGGTAGTCGCGTCGGTGCTTGAGCAAGCTCCGGCAGTGGCTGGCAAACCGTTAGGGTAAACACGGTATAAGGCATTGGTGGCGGTGCTGTCGGCAGGGACACGGACATAGACGCGATACGGCTGGCTGGCCGGTGCCGGCCAAGTGACGGAAGAATTGCTGCCGCCTTGCAAAACGCTATTGGACGCTTTAACTTCAAGGGCTTGGGCGGTGCCTAAGCTGATGGCGGTCATCGCCAACGGTAAGGCAAGATAACGGTTTAGGGTGTTTAGTTTCATCGTTTATTCCTGATTTTATAATGTTATATAAGGTATTGCGCCAAATTTAGGGCTATCCGCTTAAAGGAAAGCCTAGGGTGTTGACGTTCTGTGTCCGGCAGGTTTGCCGAAGTGCTGTGCCGCTGGTACAGGCCAGCGGTGCGGATTGTGCGTTATTTGCTGCCTATAGAGTCCGGCGTTAAGTAAATGATTGGTATATGGTTATAGCGTGCAATGGCTGAAGACCATTGCACGCTATTCGGCGCGGCCTTTCCGTGGGGTGCAAAGGCCTTTAGTCCCCGCTCCCTTCGGCTTCGCTTAGGGACTGGGATGCCGCATGAAGCCGAAGCCACACGTTCCCTGAGCGAAGCCGAAGGGAACGGGAGCCTAAAAATGGTAAATGCTGACTGAGCCGTTCCCTATCAGGGAGTATTTCTCACCAACAACACGCCATAACCGAAGTTTTTAGAGTAGCTAGAATGGTTTTGGTAACCGCTGCCGCCTGCCCACGCCAAAGAGGTATTGTTAACGTCGGGTGTGCTTGACCAAATAAAAGTAGTCGGCATATTGGGGAAAACGCTCAGGTTAACTTGTGGGTCGACGCAGCCGCGTTCGGCGATGCTCTCTATTTCTTTGGCATTCGGCAACCGCCAGTCGGTTTTGCCGATAAACGTACTGGCGGCGGCTTGTTTTAAGGCGTTTTGCCAGTTTGCGGCACTTCTGGCACCTGTGCAGGTGCTGCCGTTCCAGGTATAACCCTCCAAACAGCGTTTCCACAGCAGGCTCGTTTTTTTGTCCAAGGCCGTGCCGTCCGTGTTCAGCACAAAACGGCTGGTCGGGGTGGTCAGGTAATTGCTGGTGTTACAGGTCTGAGCCTGTACCCCGCCCGTTTGGCAAGCCAGTAACAGCAAGGTTGTCAATATGGTTTTGTTCATCAACTAAACTCCTAAAAGAGTGATATTCGCTTCGGTGTCTTAGTGGCCTGGGTCTAAAAAACCTCAATTGCCACGCACTAACCTGATTTTTTTACCGTCCAGATCGGCTAAGTCATCAGCGACAAAGCCGCTAGTGGGATAAATCCCCCATAAACCTTTTCGGGCTTTGCCTGAATCGACCGGCCCGATGGTAGAAGAGACATACCAATAGGGGGGGGTATTAGGGAAATACACCGGATTAATGGCTGGGGCGCGGGTGTAATCGCTCAACGAAATCAGCTCTTCCACTCTCGGCAAACGCCAGTCGGATTTGCCGCATAATTTGCTGGCATTGACGGCTTGGACATAGCTGAGAGTGTCGCAGGCAATGCCGCCCGTGCAGTTGCCGTTATCCTGAATGCCGACAAAGCCGCCATTGTTTGCTGTATTGGGGTTATACCAACTGTAAGTGCTATTCGCATCGCGTAAGCCGCCATCGGTGGTTTTTACTTCCCATAGCAGTCCGGTCAAATTATCTTGGGTACAAGCCCACGCTTTAGCGCCGCTACCTAAGGCGACGGTCGGCGCTAAGGCCGTGCCGTCATTGGCGATTTTGGTATAGTCAAAGCCCGCACTGCCCGCGCCGACTTTCAGTAACTGTCCGCTACTGGCGGCTTTATCACGCCCGTAGTCAGCGTCTTGACGGGGATAATCGGTCAGCGGGCAAGCCAGACCATTACCCGTGTTAGTGCTGCATTTTTGCCACCCGGTATCATTGAGTTTGCCGTAACAGGGCAGGGTGGTGGTGATCGGTGAACCGGTCAGCTCGAATACCGTGCCTTTGTAACGGGCAGAGATTTTGTGCGTTAAGGCATTACGGACGCTAGGCGGCAGCACATAAGTAAAGCCATATTTGCCGTCGCCTTTGCCGGCGGCTAACAGGTCGCTACGCAAGGTTTGCGCGGTTACCGTCGCCAGCAGTGTGGTCTTTGTTGCGGTCACATCATAAATGTCGACTTTGACGCGGGTACTGGGGCTTGCGCTGTTCCACGCCCAGCCTTTAACCGCATCGCAAGTGACCGTTTCCAGCTTGCTTTCCATGATGGCGTGTACTGGCTGGGCGACCAATAACAGCGGCAGCAGTAAGGTCAGCAAAGAGGGCGAGATTTTGGTGGCTGGCATAAAGCCCCCATCTGTTTGGGTTGGTGTTTGGGTCATAGCGGACTCCAGTTAATTAAATAACCCGCATTCGGCAGGTGTTTTTGTGATGGCAATGGGTTGTGTGATTTTTACCTGAGACTTATCCGCTTAATATTGGATACGGATCTGCCCCATAAACGTCCGGGGCGTACCGTACACGCCATAACCTTCGCCATAGTTCCCGTACGAATTTTCAACCGATAACCCCGTGTAATACCGTTCATCTAATAGGTTTTCGACGTTAAATTGCACCGACACTTTCGCTGCACCGACATCGCGGCTATAAGCGGTCATAAGGCCTATAGTGTGAAAGCCTGCTACTTTAAAGGGGTTACTGACGGTCAGAGGGGCCTTTTGATCAATAAAAGCATATTGCTTGCCTTGGAAAGTCACGCCGCCCCCGACCTTAAAGCCCCTCAGCCATTTTTGCTGAAAGCTATAGGTACTCCAGAACGATGCGGTATTAATAGGGATTCCGAACAGTTGCTGGCCGGGATTGCCAAATAAACCCGATTCATCGCCTTTGGTGATTTTTACATGGGTATTGGCAAACGTAGTGATGACCTGCCAACCCGGCAGTATCTCGCCCTGGATATCGAGCTCTATGCCTTTGCTTTGGGCTTGGCTGATCAATAGATAACAAGACACGCCTCCACAGAGACTTGAGCCAATGTTTATATTGTTGGCATCGGAAAGCTTAACGGCGATATTATTTTTGGTCAGGTCATAGTAGGCCAAGGTTGCCCGTAAGCGTCCGTCAAAAAATTCGGTTTTGCCGCCGAATTCATATTGGCTGGCTCCGGTTGCCGGAATAGGTTTGTTAGACCCGTACAGCAGACCCGGCGAACTGACGGTATTAGGGCCAAAACTTTCCACATAATTGGCATACAAGCTTAACCAAGACCGCACTTGCCATAACACCCCCACCCTAGGGGTGACGGCATCTTCCGAAGACGGTACTTCTATGGCGGGTGCACCGTAATTTTTAAGGATCGGATCTTGGCTCAGATATTGGTAACGCCAACCGCCCATCAGATGAACCTGATAGGGCAATTTAATCTGATCTTGGACATATAAGCCGTATTGGTCGGTCAGTTGATAATTCCTCTGTATTTCAGATGGCCGTAATTGTGGTGCCACAAACGGATGGTGTACCGGATGAAAATAATCATTACCCGGTCTAGTCCATTTCCCGGTCGAGCCGCTTTTTATGGAGGCATCAATGCGATAATAATCCCCCCCTAACAACAGCGTGTGCTTGAGTCCGAAGGTATCGAAATGTCCGGTCAAATCCAGGTTAGTCGAATAAGTGTTGTTACGGTTGTCGTAAATGGCATGGGTGCTTTGGACCGTTTTTTGATTAATAGGCGGATAAGGGAAAAAAAGGTCGCCATCACCGCTAGCGCTGTTCACGGAAAATTGGTGTTTGATAGACCAATCGTCATTAAACTGGTGTGCCCAAGTGATGTTGCCGAAATAGGTTTCCTGTCTGACGGGCGACAGCTCGCCCCAGTTATAATGGAAAGGGGTTTTAAGGATTTTGCCTTTATAAATCGGGATAAAACCTGCATCGTAGCCGTTGTTATTACGGTCATATTCCATATCGACGCTGACCCAAGTTTTCGGGCTGATGATCCATTTTAGCGAGGGGGCGACAAACACATCGTCGGTATAGACAAGGTCGCGGAAAGAATGGCTGTTCTGGTAAGAATAGTTGATCCGGTACAGCAAATCGTCGTGCTTACCGACCGGCCCCGTGGCATCAATGCTGGTGCGGAACAAATCGTAAGAGCCGAACTGTTGGGTTAACGAGTAATACGGTATGGCTTGGGGTTTTTTCGTGACAATGTTAATCATCCCGCCCGGTTCTACCTGGCCGTACAAAATCGCTGCCGGGCCTTTGAGCACTTCGACGCTTTCCACATTAGAAAACTGCCGTGCCGCCGAATTGTCCTGCAAACGGAAACCGTTCCGAAAAAACGTCTGCGAGGCAAAACCCCGGATGACCGGAGTCGGATAGTTGATGCCAAAATTAATGCCGTTGTTAACCGAGTTCACGCCATGCGCTTTCATGGTCACGCCGCTGACGTTCCTTAGGGCTTGGTCAAGGCTAATCACCTGTTGGTCCGTCAGCACCTGCTTGGACACGCTTTGTACGTTCAGCGGCGTTTCCATAATCGGCGTGTCGGTTTTAGTGCCTGCCGTGGCGGTGGGCAACACATAATCAGTGTTGAACGGGTCTTCAGGATCGTATTCCGCCGCACCTGTGACGGTCATGGTCTTTAAGGTCGTGGTTTCGCCAAGGCTGCTAGGTTGCGGGCTGGCCGCTGCGGCTTTTTTATCCGTTTTAGCTTTCGGTTTGGCGGTGTTTTTATCGTCCGCTGGCCTGGTTTCCATGCCCGCCTTGGTTTCAATCGGCTCCACCGCACTGGCCGATAACGGCAACAACACCAAATTCGCCAAGGTAACGGCAAGCAGTTTGGATGTCCCGATAAGGCGTAGCGGTTTTTGAGGCTGAAAAAAAGTTATGTTCATTGAGACCAGTGCAGAATTGACGATGGCTTATAGCCAGACACTGGTAGGACGCGCTAGTCAACGTAAACCCTCACCTTTTGCCGGAAATAAATTTGTTGGCAAAGGCTAAAGGTTTTTGGAGCGCGGGCAAGATGCCCGCGCTCCAACCCTAAGCGAAAGGCTCCCAGAAAAACCCTGCTTAGATAAGGTTTTTAGTTGTTTGGGTGAGGCCTCCCTGAGCATCGCTCGTCATAAACCATATTGCTTTATATGCTTTAGGACGATTTTATGCCCGAATTAAAACTGATTGACGCGGTAAAACAAAGGGATACCCTGGCTATTGAAGCCCTGTTGGCGAACGGGGTTGCGGTTGACGGACAAGATGCTTATGGCTGGACGGCTTTAAATTGGGCGGCGGGTCAGGGCGATACGGCCATCATCGCCATGTTGTTGGCCGCTGGGGCGGATGTCGGCAAGGTCGGCAGGGATGCCCGCACCGCCTACCAAATTGCCTTAGCCGCCGCCCAAACCGACAGTGCGCGGTTATTGCGCCAAGCCGAACAAGCGGTGGGGCTTGCCGTAAGCCAGACCGCCGAACTGTATTGCCGGGCTTATCTTGTCGCCGAGCTGCGGCCATTTTCCGGTCTGCCTACAGGACTAACGGCTTTAGCCGACGGCGAGGTGGTGTTTTTACAGGCCGACGGTTGCGTGACGCGGACAATGCTTGCGGATAAAGACGTGTTACTTGCTGAGGCATCCCCCGCTTGGCTGGACTTTTGCGCCCAGCGCCTGAAATTTAGCGTGCCGGACGAACTGGAATGGGCAATAGCCGCGAGCAACGCGGCTGCATTTCAGGCGACCTTATGAACGCCCGGCCAGAGACGGTAAGGGTAGACGTGAGTGCCGCCCGCACCTTGGCGGAAATCTTACAGATCAGGGCGGAACGGCAAAGCCCGCAAGCCGCGTATACGTTTTTGGCCGATGCCGACCAAACCGCCGTAACGCTCAGCTATGGCGAATTAGACAGCCAAGCCCGCCGCATTGCCGCCAAATTACTGGCCTTAGGCGTACCGGGCGACCGCGCCGTCTTGCTGTATCCGCAAGGCTTGGATTACATCGCCGCCTTTTTCGGTTGCCTGTACGCGGGGGTTATCGCCGTGCCGGCGTATCCGCCGAAAAACCAGCGGCACTTGCCGCGCCTGCACGGCATTATTGCCGATTGTCAGGCGGCACTTATCCTTACCCAGCAAGCACTTATCCCGTCTTTACAGGCACTGTTTGGCGATGCCGTCACCGTACCGATAGTGGCGACGGAGGCCTTAGGCGAGGCCGGGCTAACGGGAGGCTTACCCGCTACCGACCCGCAGGGGGTGGCTTTTTTACAATACACCTCAGGCTCTACGGGCAACCCTAAAGGGGTGGTGGTGACCCACGCCAATCTAATGGCGAACCAAGCCCTAATCCAACAGGGTTTTGGTCATGACGCGGCCAGCACGGTGGTCGGCTGGTTGCCGCTGTATCATGATATGGGCTTGATCGGCAATGTCATGCAGCCTTTATTTATCGGTGCACCAGCGGTGCTAATGTCGCCGATGGCGTTTTTGGAAAAACCCGCGCGTTGGTTGCAGGCGGTGTCCGATTACCGCGCCCATACCAGCGGCGGCCCCAATTTCGCTTACGCGCTGTGTACCGAAAAAATAACTGCCGAAGAAAAAAGCCGCCTGGATTTAAGCGCTTGGCAAGTGGCGTTTAATGGCGCCGAACCGGTGCAAGCGGCGACGCTGGAGCGGTTTGCCGCCGCCTTTGCCGAGTGCGGCTTCCGACGGCAAGCTTTTTACCCTTGTTACGGTTTGGCGGAAGCGACGTTACTGGTCACAGGCGGCAGCAAAACTGCCTTGCCGACGCTAAAAGCCTTCGATAAAGCCAAGCTGGCGGCGCATATCGCCAGCCCCGTGCCAGCAGGTGATGCAAACAGCCGCCTTTTGGTTGGCTGTGGTTTTGTGGGGACAGGCCATCAGCTTAGGATTGCCGATAGGGATACCCAAGCCGTATGCGGGGAAGGGTGTATCGGCGAAATCCAAGTCAGCGGTGCTAGCGTTACCCAAGGTTATTGGCACAATGCCGAGGCCAGCGCCGAAAGCGTTAGCGTCGACGCGGCGCAACGGGTTTGGTTACGCACCGGGGATTTGGGTTTTCTTGACCATGGCGAGCTGTTTGTCTCAGGCCGCAGTAAAGAGCTGATTATCATTCGGGGGCGCAATTATTATCCCCAAGATATTGAAATGGCGGTGGCGGCGGCTGTGCCGTGCGTCAACCCCAACGCCTTGGCGGCGTTTGCCGTCGCGGCAGGCGACGGCGAAAAGCTGGTGGTGCTGGCCGAATTGAAACGGGCGTATTTAAAACAAAGCGATTTCAGCGCCGAATTTGCCGCTATCCGCAGCCATTTGGTGACCGAATGCGCCATTCAAGCCGATACCCTGATGTTTGTTAAGCCCGGCGGCGTGTTAAAAACTACCAGCGGCAAAACGCGCCGCAACGATTGCAAACAAGCCTTTATCAGCCAGCAACTGACGGTGGTGGCGACGGACGGGCTGAGCGGCCAAACCACTGCCCCATCGGCAGCAGAGTTGGCTGGGCTACGCCAAGCCATACACACTGAACCCTTAACGGTAGCCCGCAAGCTGCTGGGGCAGTATTTACGCGGCCAACTGCAAACCTTGGCGGGCTTGGCGGCGGCACAAGTCAATTTATCAATTCCAGTATTATCCTTAGGCATAGACTCCTTAAAAGCCCTGGCCCTGAAACAGGTGCTGGACGAACTGCTGGACATCGATTTTCCTATCACCTTCATATTGGCCGACAAATCGGCGTGGGAACTGGCCGAACACGCCCTGGAACTGAGCCGCCAACCACCGCTAGCCACGGTAAGCCCAACAGCAACCGCCAACCGGGTATCCGCAGGCCAGTTGGCTATCTGGACAGCCTGCCAACTGGCCGCCAGCAGTGCCGTCTATAACTTACCCATCGCCATACAAATTAGCGGCGGTATTGCTATAGACAGCCTACGCCACGCTTTACAACGTTTAGTGGCCCGGCATCCGCAATTGCACACGGGCTACCAAACCGAAAACGGTTTGCCCGTGCCGATAGTGTTAGACCCACCTTATCAGGTGCTGAGCCAACACCTGTGCCGCAATGCCCAGCACCGCAACCAGCAACTGAGTGCCGAAATTTACCGCCCTTTTAATTTGCACCAGGATGTCAAGCTACGCGCGGTCTTATTCAGCACGGCAAATGCCAATGATGGCCATATCCTGTTGTTTTGCGCCCACCATATCGCCGTTGATTTCCGCTCCTTACAGATTTTGCTCGGCGAATTGCCCGCCCTTTATGCGGCCCATAGCATGGGGCAAACGCTGTCTTTGCCTATTTTGACCGCGACTTACCGCGACTTTAGCGACTGGCAACACGCGTATTTACCCAGTGCAGCCGCCCAACAAGCCCTCAGTTACTGGCAACAGCAATTGGCGGGCGAGTTGCCGACCCTGCGCTTGCCGGGTGCGGCCAACCGCCAAAACCCGGCAGCATATAACGGTGGCATAGAAACCTTGGCGATAGGTTTCGATACCACTTGGCGGCTCCAACAGTTAGCCGCACAACAGGGTGTGACCTTATATATGGTGCTGTTGGCGGTATTTAAGGCCTTGCTGTACCGTTACAGCGGCCAAAACGATATTATCGTCGGCTCGCCGCTGTTCGGGCGGCCTAAGCGCGAGTTTGCCCAAGTCGTGGGTTATTTCGCCAATCCGGTTGCCCTGCGCAGCTATCCGAACGGCGCTAAGACCTTTGCCGAATTCCTGCACGAAGTGAAAGCCACTGTCCTAGGAGCCTTACAGCACCAAGATTATCCGCACAGCCTGTTAGCGGAAACTTTGCAACGGCGGCGTGAGCCAGGGGCGGCGCCGTTGTATCAAGTCTGCTTTGTTTTGCAGGCGGATGCTGCCGACAGCAGCGACGCGGCGGCACTCGCCTTAGGTATGCCCGATTGCAGCCTAGCTTGGCCGGGTTTAACGGCCAAAACCGTCGGCTTACCCGACACGGCTGCCCAATTTGACTTGAATCTGATGATGGCGATGACCGACAAGGGCTTGGCCGCGTCCTTCCAATACCCTAAAGATGTTTTTAGCCCAGCGGCGATAGTGGGCATGGCCGGGCATTTCCAACACCTGTTGCAGGGCGTGTTGGCAAACCCCTTGCAACCGCTACGCGCCTTACCCTTACTGAGCGTAGCCGAGTCCCTGCAAATATTGGCGTGGAACCGCATCAATTTTGCTTGTCCGGCAGATGCTTGCCTGCCGGCCTTGTTTGAACAACAGGTTATGGTACACCCGGACGCGCCCGCCGTGGCCTTTGAGGACCAAGCCTTAAGCTACGCCGAACTTAATGCCAAGGCCAACCAGTTAGCCCATTACTTGCGCGGGCAAGGGGTGGTGGCCGAGACGGTAGTGGGAATTTGCCTGCCCCGCTCATTAGAGCTACTGGTCGGCCTGTTGGGCGTTTTAAAAGCGGGCGGCGCGTATCTGCCCCTAGACCCGGATTACCCCGCAGAACGCTTGGCTTATATGGTGGCCGATGCCCGCCCCCTGTTGGTGTTGGCCGAACAAGCGGTAACAGCGGTGTTGCCGCCGGACTGCCGGGTGTTCTGCTTAGATAGCCAAGCCGCCGAAGTGGTCAGCCACAGCACCGCCAATCCGGCTAAGGTCGGCAACGCCGACAATCTGGCCTACATCATTTATACCTCCGGCTCGACCGGCACCCCCAAAGGCGTGGCCGTCACCCATCACAATGTCCGGCGGCTGTTTGCCGCCACCGAAGCGGTGTTTGATTTTTCCGCCGCTGATGTCTGGTGCCTCTTCCATTCTTTTGCCTTTGATTTTTCGGTTTGGGAATTATGGGGGGCGTTGCTGTATGGCGGCAAACTGGTGATTGTGCCGTATTGGCTCAGCCGCTCGCCCGCCGCCTTGCATCAGTTGTTATCGGCACAGGGCGTAACCGTGTTAAATCAGACCCCATCAAGCTTTTACCAACTGGCTGCCTATCATGCAGAACATGGCGGCGCTAACGCCTTAGCTTTACGTTGGGTCATTTTTGGCGGCGAAGCCCTAGAGCCTTGGCGCTTGCAACCCTGGTTGGCAAGCCAAGCCGGACACGGCCCGCAACTGGTAAATATGTACGGCATTACCGAAACCACCGTGCATGTCAGCCAGTATCTGCTCCCGCCTACAGCGGCAACCGAAACCGCCAGCCGCATCGGTTGGCCCTTGGCCGACTTACAAACTTTTATCTTCGATGCCCAGCTTAATCCCGTGCCTGTCGGGGTTACGGGCGAGTTGTATATCGGCGGGGCCGGGTTGGCGCGGGGCTATCTGAACCGCCCCGAACTGACCGCCGAGCGTTTCATCCCCCACCCCTACAGCAGCCAACCCGGCCAACGCCTGTACCGTACCGGCGATTTGGCGCGTTACTGCCCAGACGGCAACCTAGAATACCAAGGCCGCAGCGACAACCAAGTCAAAATCCGGGGCTTTAGGATCGAACTGGGCGAAATCGAAGCCCGCTTATTGCAGCACCCGGACATAAAAGCCGCTGTGGTGCTGGCCAGAACCGATGCCGAGCACAGCTATTTGCAGGCCTATTTGGTCGCCCCAGCCGCCCAGCCCGAACACCAAACCCTCAAGGCCTTCCTTAAGCAAACCTTACCCGATTACATGGTGCCGTCGGCTTTTGTGTCGCTGGAGGCTTTGCCGTTGACCGCCAACGGCAAACTAGACCGGAAGGCCTTGCTGGCTTTAGATAGCCCAGGCTGGCAACGCCGTGCCTATACCGCCCCCAGAGACGAAGCCGAGCAGGCGGTCGCCGAGATATGGCAACAAATTTTGGGCATTGAGCAACTGGGCATTTATGACGATTTTTTCGAATTGGGCGGGCATTCCTTATCCGCCGTACAAATCGTCAGCAAAATCCGCGATACCTTCGCGGTTGACGTACCCGTACAGACGCTGTTTGAAGCCCCGACCATCGCCGAATTTGTCGATAAAGTCGCCGAATACCAAATTGACTGATTCCCTTTCCCAACCCCAGTCCCTAACACGCTTTCATGAACACAGAAACCTTATACCGTTTGGCCGATGCCACTGTTGCAGAAGCCTTGGTCGACAGTTGGGTTGCGTGGCCGCACACGTTTTCACCCGTGGCCTACAGCCTGCACCTGCTGAATTATCAGAAAAAGACCTTAGCATCGTATTTGCAAAATCCGGCCTTACATCATAAATCCAGCGCTAACCCAAAATTGCTGGGCGGCGCGTTCGTCAATCTGCCGATTGACCGCGTCCCCGCTATTCAAGTGTTACTGGAGAACTTGGAGAGTGGGCATAGCGATGATTTGCGCTTGGCGCAAGAGCTGATTGATTTTCAGAATTTGCTGGATAAAGAAGCGCTCGGACAAAGCCTCAACAACTATTACCCGACCTTGCCAGAAAGCCTGCGCGGTTATACCGAATTGCTGTACGACTACCATAGCCGCCCGATAGTCCGTTGTATCGAAAGCTTATTTTACCGTAGCCGCCATTACAAAAAACACCTGCAAACCTTGTACTTGTTCCGCCAAACCCATGACCGGATGCGGGCGTATTATATGAGCACCCCGCGTTTGCCGGATGCGGATAGCATCGGCTGGACACTGCCGTTTGCCCAAGCCGAATTGGACGCGCTGTTTCAACTGGACAGCCAACCGCAACCGTTGGCGTTTATCCGCGAACTGTTAGGCCTGAGTGCCGCCGATGATGCCAAATTATTGCCCTTATTGACCGACCAGCCGCCCCGACCCACAGCAAATTGGCAAGGGCCGGGTACGCGCATCCGCTATTTCGGCCATGCCAGTGTCTTGGTCGAATTTAACGGCATCGCCATTTTGCTGGACCCTTTCCTTAGCGTGCAGCCCAGCGAGGGCGGGATCAGCCGTTACACCTTCCAAGATTTGCCGCCCAAAATTGATTATGTGCTGATTACCCACGGCCACCACGACCATTTTGTTTTTGAGACCCTGCTCAGAATCCGCCATAAAGTCGGTTGCTTGGTAGTGCCGAAAGCCTCCGGTATTTTCTATGGCGACATTTCCTTAAAGCTCATGGCGAAAGAATTGGGCTTTACCCAGATTCTGGAAGTTGAGCCTTTAGATACCATTGCCTTGCCCCAAGGCGAAATTGTCGCCATCCCGTTCTTGGGCGAGCATAACGATTTGCCGTTTGCCAAATCCGCTTATCTGGTGCAGGCGGGCGACAAGCAAATCCTGTTTGCCGCCGACTCCAATTGTTTGGACAAACGCATGTACGAAAACATCCGCGCCCAGCGGGGGGCGATTGATGTGGTGTTTCTGGGCATGGAATGGGTGGGTGCGCCCTTATCTTGGGTGTACGGGCCGATATTGCCGAAACTGCCCGACTACAAACACTGCCAATCCCGCCGCTCCAACGGCAGCAACGCCGACGTGGCAATGGCTTTATTACAGGCCGTCGATAGCCGCCAAGTCTATATCTACGCCATAGGCCGGGAGCCATGGTTGCAATACTTCATGGCGCTGGAACCCGAAGCGGATGATGTTTACATCCAAGAAATCAACAAACTGCTGACCGCTTGCCAAAGTAGGGGCTTTACCAAAGCCCAACGTTTGTATGGGAAAGCCGAGCTGTTCCTAGAGGGCTGACCCTTCGGCTACGCTCAGGGAACGGACTTCGCTCAGTCAACGGGATTTACCTACTCTCTTAGCGAAGCCCGTTCCCTGAGCGTAGCCGAAGGGAATGGGCTGAGCAAAGTCGAGGCCTAACGTAACAGGCAAAAGCAAAATAATAACTGACGTTACGCAGTAACGTCGCTTTACCCCCGTTTGCCGCGCCGAGCATCGCAGGTTTTGTCGGGATAAGCCCGAATACCCATAGGGCATAAAGGGGCGCGGCAGGGATGCCGCGCGTCGGTAGGAGGGCAGGAGCCCTCTCTACCGACCCCCGACAAAACCGAGAAGCGCAGGAAGAAGCGGCAACCGGGCCGCCTTTTCTTTGGATACTTTCTTTTCGACTGCAAGGATGCAGGAGGTAGAGCAATGCAGGAGCAATTGCCGAGGCGGAGCAAAAGAAAGTATCTCGCCTTCGGGTGCGAGAACCCGATTAAAAAAAATGGTCGCGATAGCGACTCATCGCTACATTTTTCAATATCGCAAAATGACTGCGTAACATCAGATAATAAAACAATCCGGTTAAGACAACGAGACGACGACTATGCAAGATGCCACCGTAATCCCCGATGCCAGCCAACAAAAACGTGCGCGGCTGATCGCAAAACTCCACAGCCCAACGATTACCGACACTCCCATTAAAGCGCGGCCAACGCCTGGCAACACCCCGCTGTCCTACGGTCAGGAAGCGTTGTGGCTGATGTCGCAACTTGACCCGGACAACCCGGTTTATAATGTCGCCGGGGCTTTAGCATTTAACGGTGCGCTAAACGTCGCGGCGTTACGGCAAAGTTTGGCGGAGGTGCAACGCCGCCATGAAATCCTGCATAGCCGCTTTGGCAAACGCTCAGGGATATTGACCCAGCAGCCCGACGCTAGCGGCGGGTTAGCTTGGTCGACCGTGGATCTGAGCCACCTTCCCCC
This sequence comes from Methylovulum psychrotolerans, assembly GCF_002923755.1. Taxonomy (GTDB): domain Bacteria; phylum Pseudomonadota; class Gammaproteobacteria; order Methylococcales; family Methylomonadaceae; genus Methylovulum; species Methylovulum psychrotolerans. The sequence goes on along the minus strand of NZ_PGFZ01000006.1, from coordinate 30,630 downwards.
CGCCCAAGCACCAGCGGTTTGCCAACAGTGTGCCGAGGTGTTTACCCGCATCCCTTTTGCCTTAGATAAGGCCGCGCCGTTACGCGCCCTACTCGTCACGCTGCATCCCCATCAGCAAGTGCTGGTGGTGGTGTTGCACCATATCGTCGCAGACCGCTGGTCGGTCGCCATTCTCATGCGCGAAGTCGCCAGCTTATACCAACGCTTTGCCGACGGTTTACCGTCTTTATTGCCGGAATTGGCACTGCATTACGGTGATTTTGCCTTCTGGCAACGCCAGCAAGGCGACACCGCCCAAGCGCATAGCGCCTACTGGCAACAAAAACTGCAAGGCTTAGCCCCGCTGTTGGCGTTGCCGACCGATTACCCAAGACCGCCCGTGTTCAGTTATCGGGGCGATTTATACCATTTCACCTTGCCTAACACAGTAACAGCCGACATTAACCGTCTGGCTAAACAGCATAACGCCACCTTATTTATGGTCATGGCGGCGGCGTTGCAAGTTTTATTGTCCCGCTATACCCATAGCCATGACATCGCCATCGGCTATACCTCCGCCGGGCGCAATCAGGCACAAACCGCCGAGTTAATCGGTTTTTTCGTCAATACCTTAGTGCTACGCGGGCAACTGGATGATGAAGAGACGTTTGCCGGGCTATTGGCGGCTGTCCGCAGTCAAGCCTTAGCTGACCAAGCCTATCAGGATATAGCCTTCGGACAATTGCTGGAAGCCGTCAATCCGGTACGCAACACCAGCCACGCCCCTTTATTCCAAGTGCTGCTGACGGTGCAGAACGCCCCGAAGGTAGATTTTCGTTTGCCCGGCCTTAGCGTCACGCCGATACCGCTAGCCAGCAAAACCGCACAGTTTGACTTGACCTTCCTGTTTGAAGAACAGGACGGCCAATTGCAAGGCACTATCGAATACAGCACAGATTTGTTCGCGGCGGCGACATTGGCGCGTTTGGCAGGCCATTTAGAAACCCTGCTGACGGCACTGGTGGCGCATCCGCAGCAAGCCTTAAAACACGCGCCGCTGTTAACCGACGCGGAATGGCAACAACTCGTTTTGGCATGGAACCCAGAGCAACCGTTAGAAGCCACGTTATTGCCGCTACCTCAACAATTTACCGCCCAAGCGCAGGCCACCCCGAATAATACGGCCTTGGTTTTTGCCGAAGAAACCATAACGTATCGTGAACTGAATGGCCGCGCTGAACGCTTGGCGCAGACCCTGCAACGCTTGGGGGTCAAGCCGGAAAGTCGGGTCGGTGTGTGCGCTGAGCGTTCGGTGGATTTGGTGGTGGCGGTACTGGCGGTGTTAAAAGCCGGGGCGGCTTATTTACCGCTAGACCCGGCCTATCCGCAAGAACGCCTGAATTTTATGGTCAAGGATGCGGCGGTCAGTTTACTGCTTTGCCAAACCGCCTTTATCGGCAACTTTCAAGGCCTTGATTGCCCGTTAGTCACTATCGGCCCGGCGGCTAACGGCCACACGGGTGCGGTGCTGACGTTAACTGCCAATTTAGACAACACCGCGTATATCATTTATACCTCCGGCTCGTCCGGCCAACCGAAGGGCGTGGCAGTCAGCCACCGTAACCTGCTACATTCGACGCTGGCACGGGGCGGTTATTATGGAGACGCGCCCAGCTGTTTCCTGTTGCTGTCTTCATTTGCGTTTGACAGTTCGGTGGCGGGGATTTTTTGGACATTAAGCCACGGTGGCTGTTTATGTGTGCCGGAAACGGCGGACACCGCCAACCCGGTGGCCTTAGCCAAACTGATTAGCCGCCATCAGGTCAGCCATTTGTTGGCCTTGCCGTCTTTGTATGCCGTCCTGGCCGACACGGCGGCAGCAGGGCAATTACAGAGCTTGCGCACCGTCATTGTCGCTGGCGAAGCCTGCCCTAGCACTGTCGCCAACCGCCACCACGACCGTTTGCCGCAGGTCAGGTTTGTCAACGAATACGGCCCCACCGAAGCGACCGTGTGGAGCAGTGCCTATCAGAGCCAAACCCTAGAACCTGCTGGCATCTTGCCGATAGGCCGCGCCATTGACCGGGTGCAACTGTATCTCCTCGACCGCCATTATCGGCCTGTCCCTATCGGCGTGACGGGCGAAATCTGTATCGGCGGGGCAGGGCTGGCGCAAGGCTATGGCAACCGCCCCGACCTGACGGCAGAAAAATTCATCCCCAACCCCTTCGACCTTCCCGGCAGCCGCTTATATAAAACCGGGGATTGGGCAAAATACCGAAGCGACGGCAACATCGACTTCTTAGGGCGCGGCGACGGCCAAGTGAAAATTCGGGGCTTTAGGATTGAATTGGGCGAAATTGAAAGCCAACTGGCCGTACTGCCTGGCATCCGTGCCGCCGCCGTGGTGGTGCGCGAAGACCAGCCCGGCGACCAGCGTCTGGTCGCCTACCTGCTGGCCGATAGCGGCTGGACGGTCAGCGGCTTGCGCCAAAGCTTGGCGGCGGTATTGCCCGACTACATGATACCCAGCGCCTTTGTCGGCCTGAACCAATTTCCCCTAACCCCAAACGGCAAACTCGACCGTCTGGCCTTGCCCACCCCGGATAGGGAAGCCCTGACGGCAGGGGCTTACGCCGCGCCACAAGGGGAAGCGGAAACCGTGTTGGCACAACTGTGGCAAGACTTGCTGGGCGTAGGGCAGGTAGGCCGCCATGATCACTTTTTTGAGTTGGGCGGGCACTCGCTGTTGGCAATCAGCCTGATTGAGCACCTCCAGCAACAAGGTTTTTGCGCCGATGTGATGAATGTGTTCAGCCTGCCCGTGCTGGCCGATATGGCGGCGACCTTGCAGGCGGCCACCAGCCCGTCTTTGGTAGCGGACACGGCACAGATCCCGTCGGATGCGCAGATGCTTACCCCGGCAATGTTGGCGCTGGTGACGCTGACGCAAGCGGAACTGGATGCGCTTTGTACGCAAGTGCCGGGTGGGGCGGCTAATATCCAAGATGTTTATCCGTTAGCGCCGCTGCAAGAAGGCATTTTATTCCATCATTTGTTGGCGACGGGCAGTGATGCTTATCTGAAACGGGCGATGTTGCGTTTTGCCACGCGGGAACGTTTGGACAGTTTTCTTAACGCCCTGCAAACCGTCATTAACCGTCATGACATCCTGCGTACCGCCGTGCATTGGCAAGACTTGCCGCAACCCGTGCAAGTGGTGCAACGCCAAGCCGTACTGCCCGTTATCACCTTGGCCGGGGCGGCGGATACCGAGGCGTTAGCGGCCTTGTCGGCACAAACCGACCCAGGCCGTTTGGTGATGGATTTGCACCATGCCCCGCTGTTTGCCGCGTACACGCTGTTTGATGCGGCGGCGGATAACTGGTTGCTGGCCTTGGTCAACCATCATTTGATTGACGATAACTATACCCTGCAACTGATTTTAACGGAAATCAACCAGATTTTCTTAGGCCAAGGCGGGCAACTGTTGCCGCCTGTGCCTTATCGGCAGTTTATCGCCCATCTCCTGAGCGTGCCTGACAGCGGGCATGAAGCGTATTTCCGTAGCCAATTGGGTGATATAGATGAGCCTTGCGCCCCGTTTGGGGTGCTGGATATTCAGGGTAATGGCCAACACTTACACGAAGCCAAACTGCCGCTGTCGGCGGACTTGGCGCAGCGCCTATACGGTACTGCCCGCCAACAGGGCGTAACCGCCGCCGTGCTGTTCCATGCCGCGTGGGCGCAAGTGCTGGGGCAGTGTACCGGGCGTGACGAGGTGGTGTTCGGCACCGTCTTGTCCGGGCGTTTGCAGGCACAAACCGGTGCCAGCCAAGCACTGGGTGTGTTTATTAACACCTTGCCGATACGGCTAAGCCTCACAGGCCATAGCACCCAGCAACTGCTGGCTGATTGTTACCAGCGCTTAGGCGGCTTATTGGCGCACGAACACGCGGCTTTAGCCTTGGCGCAACGCTGTAGCGCGGTCGCGGCGGGCTTGCCGTTATTTACCAGCTTGCTGAATTATCGGCACAGCAACCTGGTCGCCGCCGACACGGGCAACTTATTTGCTTGGCCGGGCATCGCACTGTTAAGCACCGAAGAACATACCAATTACCCCATTACCTTGTGTATTGACGACCTTGGCGACGGTTTCCGGCTCACGGTACAGTGTGCCGACGGTATTGCGGCGGAGCGGGTTGTGGCTTATTTGGAAACAGCATTGGAGAGCCTGACTACCGCGCTCGGATTCCTACCCGACTATCCGGCTAATCTGCTAAATATCTTACCTGATGCCGAACGCGAGCAAGTGCTAGCCGACTTTAACACGCCGTTAGCCGCTTACCCACAAGCTTTGTGCCTGCACCAACAGTTCGAACGGCAAGCGTTAGCCACCCCCGACGCTATCGCCTTGGTCTATGAAGGGCAAACCTTAAGCTATGGCGGGCTTAACCGCTTGGCCGGGCAACTGGCCCAGCGTTTGCGGGCTTTAGGTATCTGCCCCGACGACCGCGTCGGCTTGTGCGCCGAACGCAGCTTGGACATGGTGGTCGGTTTGCTGGCTATCCTGAAGGCGGGCGGTGCGTATCTGCCGCTAGACCCCGCTTACCCCGACGAGCGTCTGGCCTATTTGCTCGACGACAGCCAGCCCGTCGCCCTGCTGACCCAAACCGCCTTGCAGCCGCGTTTAGCGGCAATGCTGCCCGGACCGCTGCCGCTAATCGTCATGGACGCGCCCTACCGTGCCGATGCGGAAGAACTTCTCGCTGCCGAAGTCAGCCCTGAACACTTGGCCTACGTCATTTATACCTCCGGCTCCACCGGACAGCCTAAAGGCGTGATGGTCAGCCATGCCAACGCCACCCGCCTGTTTGCCGCCACCCACGACTATTTTCACTGTACCGCCGCCGATGTGTGGACGCTGTTCCACTCGGTCGCGTTTGATTTTTCGGTGTGGGAATTGTGGGGGGCGTTGTTGTCAGGTGGCCGCTTGGTGATTGTGCCGCAAGACACCGCGCGTAACCCGGACAGCTTCTATCGGCTGCTGTGCCGGGAGCAGGTCAGCATCCTTAACCAGACCCCCAGCGCGTTCCGGCAACTGATTGCCGCGCAAGCGCGAAACCCGCTGCCGCATCAATTGCGCACCATCATTTTTGGCGGCGAAGCCTTAGACTTCCGTAGCCTTGCCCCGTGGTTAGCCAGTAATCCCCTGGCCCGCACCGCCCTGGTCAATATGTACGGCATCACGGAAACCACCGTCCATGCCACTTACCGATTACTGAGCGAAGCCGACATTTTGGCCGGCACCGCCAGTAATATCGGCAAGCCCTTGCCCGACTTGGCTTTTTATCTGTTAAACCCGCACGGGCAACCCGTACCGTTGGGGGTGGTGGGCGAAATCCATATTGGCGGCGCGGGTGTGGCGCGGGGTTATCTGAACCGCCCCGAACTGAGCGCCGAACGCTTTATCCAAAACCCGTTCTGCCAGAGCGCGGGCCGCTTGTACAAAACCGGCGACTTGGGGCGTTGGCTGGCCGACGGGACAATAGAATATTGGGGGCGCAACGATTGCCAAGTCAAAATCCGCGGCTTCCGTATCGAATTGGGCGAAATCGAAGCCTGCTTGTGCCAGTGTCCCGGTATCCGCGAAGCGGTTGTCATTGCCAGAGAAGATGTGCCGGGCGATAAGCGTCTGGTCGCCTATCTTATCGCCCAACCCGGCCACACCCCCGACCCGGCGGCGTTACGCCAGCAACTGGCCAGACACTTGGCCGACTACATGCTGCCCAGTGCTTTTGTCATGCTGGAACAGTTCCCGCTCACCGCCAACGGCAAGCTGGCCCGTAAGGCCTTGCCCGCCCCAGATGGCGGCAGTGTCGCCGCCCGCGCTTACCAAGCCCCGCAAAGCCCTAGCGAAACCGTCATTGCCCAGCTTTGGCAAGAGTTGCTGCATTTGCAACAAGTGGGCCGCTATGACCACTTTTTTGAATTGGGCGGGCATTCCCTGCTGGTGGTCGCGCTAATTGAACGTCTGCGCCAACACGGCTTGTCGGCCAGTGTCCGCGCTGTCTTCACCGCCCCTATCCTCGCGGATTTGGCGGCACAACTGGATACCCAGCAACTGCCGCAAACCGATATTGCTGTGCCGCCTAATCTGATTAGCGCCGATTGCACCGCGCTCACCCCCGATTTACTGCCCTTAGTCAGCCTCAGCCAAACCCAGTTGGATGGGTTGGTCGGCCAAGTGCCGGGCGGAGCGGCAAACATCCAAGACATCTACCCGCTAGGGCCGTTACAGGAAGGTATCCTGTTCCACCACCTGCTGGGGGCGGGCACACCCGGCGCCGCCTATTTGCAGCGCTCCATCATCGCCTTCACGACACGCGGCGCGGTGGACAATTTCCTCAGCGCCTTGCAAACCGTGATTAACCGCCATGACATTTTGCGCACGGCGGTGCATTGGGCAGATTTGCCGCAACCCGTGCAAGTGGTGCAAAGACAGGCACCGCTGCCTATCATCAATTTAACGGCGGCGGCGACCGAAGACGCGCTGCAAAGCTTGCTGGCGCAAACCGAACCTAGCTGCCAAGGTATAGATTTGCACCGCGCCCCGCTGTTTGCCGCCTATACGCTGTTTGACCCGTCCGCCCCGCGTTGGTTATTGGCCTTGCTGAACCATCATCTGGTTGACGACAATTACACCTTGCAACTGGTTTTGGCCGAAATACAGCAGATTTTACAAGGCCACAGCGCGGCGTTGCCGCCGCCGCTACCCTATCGGCAGTACATTGCCCACGTCGCCAGCGTACCCGCCAGCGTCCATCAGGCTTATTTTAGCCGCCAATTGGCGGCTATAGACGCACCGACCGCGCCGTTCGGCATATTGGATACTCAAGGCGATGGTTGCCATATCCGTGAAGCGGTGCAAACGCTCAGCAGCCCGTTGGCTTTGCGCATCCGCCGCAGCGCACGGCAGCACGGCGTTACTGCCGCCGCAGTGTGCCATGCCGCGTGGGCGCAAGTGTTGGCGCAATGCACAGGCCGGGACACGGTGGTGTTTGGCACGGTCTTGTCAGGCCGTTTGCAAGGCCAAGCCGGAACAGCCCAGGCATTGGGCGTATTTATCAACACTTTACCGCTGTGTATCCGTTTGGACGGCCACAGTGCCGCCAGCTTGGTCAGCGACAGCCAACAACGCCTCAGCGAGTTGCTCAACCATGAACACGCCGCCTTGTCGCTAGCGCAACGCTGTAGCGGCGTGGCCGCAGGTTTGCCTTTATTCACCACCTTACTCAATTACCGCCATGCCACACTGCTTAGCCAGCACAACCTCCAGCCTTGGGCGGGGGGAAGCCTAGAGGTAGTGCGTAGCGAAGAACGCACCAACTACCCCATCACGGTCTGCATAGACGACTTGGGCGACGGCTTCCTGCTCACCGCCCAATGCGCCGACGGCATCGATCCGGGGCGCATCGCCGGGTATTTGGAGACGGCTATAGACCGCCTGACCGCCGCGCTGGCCGACAACCCGGCTTGCCCGGTCAGCCAACTCAGCATCTTGCCGGACACGGAACGGCGGCAACTGCTGGACACCTTTAACGCCACCCAAGCCGATTACCCCGCGCATCTGTGCGTCCACCAGTTGTTTGAGCGGCAGGCGGCACAAACCCCCGAAGCCATTGCCTTGGTTTTTGAAGGCCACAGCTTAAGCTACGCAGAACTCAACCGCCTCGCCAACCGCCTCGCCCACCGCCTGTTGGCTTTGGGGGTGCGGCCTGACAGCCGCGTGGGCATTTGTGCCGAACGCAGCCTGGAGA
>NZ_PGFZ01000006.1:13022-22735 GCF_002923755.1 Methylovulum psychrotolerans | reverse complement strand
GGCAGGCGGGGCGTATTTGCCGCTGGACCCGGCCTACCCGGACGGGCGGCTGGCCTATCTGCTCGAAGACGGCCAACCCGTCGCCCTGCTGACCCAAGCGGCCTTGCGGGCGCGTCTGCAAGCCTTGCCGGGCGGGGGGTTGCCTGTCATCGTCATGGACGGGTTGTCGGATGCGGCGGGGCAGGGTGGGGATGACCTGAACCCTGACCCGCAAGCCTTGGGGCTGACCCCGGAACATCTGGCGTATGTCATTTACACCTCCGGCTCTACGGGGCAACCGAAGGGGGTGATGATTGAACATCGGAACACCTTAAACCTTATCGCTTGGGCCAGTACCGAATTCAGCCCCGCGCAACTGGCACAAACCCTGTTCGCCACTGCCATTAATTTTGACTTGGCAGTGTTTGAATTGTTTGTACCGTTAAGCACAGGCGCTTGTGTCTGTTTGCTTAAGGACTTACGCGGCAGCGACAGCCCGCTGGACGGTGTCACCCTCATCAACACCGTGCCGTCCGCCGCCAAACTGCTGCTGGACAACCGCCGTATTCCCGCCAGCGCCAAAACCATCAATTTGGCGGGCGAACCCCTAACACGGACGCTGGCCGAACGGCTATTCACCGACAGCCCGGCAGAAACAGTGGTTAACCTGTACGGCCCTACCGAAACCACGACCTATTCGACGTGGGTCGCCATGCCCAAAGCGGGCGGCTTTCTGTCCCATATTGGCCGCCCTATTGCCAACACGCAAATTTATATCCTCGATAGCCATCGGCAACCTGTGCCGCTGGGGGTGACGGGCGAGCTTTACATCGGCGGTGCGGGCGTGGCGCGGGGTTATCTGCACCGCCCCGAACTGACCGCCGAACGCTTTATCGACAATCCCTTCCGGCCAGACGGCGCGGCGCGTCTGTACAAAACGGGCGATATAGGCCGCTGGTGGCCGGACGGTACTATCGAATATTTAGGGCGCAACGATTTCCAAGTCAAGCTCCGGGGCTTCCGCATCGAATTGGGCGAAATCGAAGCCCGTTTATGTCTATGCCCCGGCATCGGCGAGGCCGTGGTTATCGCCAGGGAAGATATGCCGGGCGATCAGCGTCTGGTCGCCTACGTTGTTCCGGCGGCAGGCCACAGCCCAGACCCCGCCGGACTGCGCCGCCAGCTCGCCGTGCATTTGGCCGACTATATGCTGCCCGCCGCCTTCGTCAGTTTGGCGGCGTTGCCGCTGACCGCCAACGGCAAGCTAGACCGCAACGCCCTGCCCGCACCTGAAGGCGACACCGCCGCCACCCGCTGTTATGAAGCCCCCCAAGGCCACACCGAGACCGTCATCGCCGGGCTTTGGCAAGAACTGCTACATCTAGAACACGTCGGGCGGCAAGACCAGTTCTTTGAACTGGGTGGGCATTCGCTGCTGGCAGTGCAACTGGCTGCAAGGCTACGCCAAACGCTAGGCGTGGAACTGCCGCTAAGCGAGGTATTCGCCCATCCGGTGCTGGCGGAACTCGCCCTGAGCGTCGCCCAAGCGGCCCAAAGCCTGTTGCCGCCGCTTCTACCCTGCGACCGTAGCCAGCCCATTCCGCTGTCATGGGCGCAACAACGGCTCTGGTTCCTCGCCAAGCTAAACCCCGAAGCCAGTGCCGCTTTCCATATCACCGCCGGGTTACGCTTACAGGGCAAATTAAATAAAACGGCCCTGAAAGCCACGCTAGACCGGATAGTGCGCCGCCATGAGATATTACGCACCTGTTTTGTCAGCGTTGACGGCCAACCCCAGCAAGTCATTGCCGAGCCGGGTTTTGCGTTATGGGAACGCGACTTACGTCCGCCCACAGCCGGCCCTATCGATATAAACCGCTTATGTGCCGAAGAAACTGCGCGGCCTTTTAATTTGGCACAAGGACCGCTGATCCGTGGCCAGTTATTACAATTGGCCGATGATTGCCATATCCTATTGATAACCCAACACCATATTATTTCCGATGGCTGGTCTTTTGGCATCATCGTTCAGGAAGTCGGGGCGCTGTATCCCGCGTTTTGCCAAGGCCTAGCCGACCCTTTGCCGCCTTTGGCTGTCCAGTATGCCGATTATGCCGTCTGGCAACGGCAATGGCTACAAGGTGAAGTGCTGGCGCAGCACTTGGATTTTTGGCGGCAGACCTTAAGCACCGCCCCGACCTTACTGAGCTTGCCGACCGATAAGCCTAGGCCTGCGGTGCGTAGCCATGCGGGCGGCAATATCGGTTTTACGGTATCTGCGGCCTTGTCCACGGCAGTCAAAGAACTGGCCGACCAGCAAAACGCCACGTTATTTATGGCCTTGCTGAGCGCGTGGTCTGTCCTGATGGCGCGTTTGTCGGGACAAACTGATATTGTCATCGGCACCCCGGCCGCCAATCGGCCTTTGGCGGAATTGGCGCCGCTCATCGGTTTTTTCGTCAATACCTTGGCCTTACGCGTGCCGCTAACCAACGACCCGACGGTCGGCGAATTGCTTGCCCAAGTCAAAGACCTGGCCTTACAGGCACAAGCCCATCAAGCCATGCCGTTTGAGCAAATTGTCGAAGCGCTCAACCCCGAACGCAGCTTAGGGCATAACCCGATTTTCCAAGTCTGGTTGAATTTGAACAACACCCCAGAAGTCGCCAGTTTGGCGTTCCCTGAACTCGACATTATCGGCTTGGACGTGCCGCAACACACTACCCAATTCGATTTGACCCTATCCTTAACGGTAGTGGGTAAAGAGATTGTCGGGAATTTAGGCTATAGCAAAGAACTGTTCGATGTGCCGACGGTACAGCGTTTTATCGGCTATTTCTTGGCTATTTTGACGCAAATGGCCGACCAACCGGCATTACGCATTAGCCAATTAGAATTGCTGGCACCTGCCGAACAGCAATGGCTGATGCAATTAAACCAAACCGCAGCCGCTTATCCTACCGAAAAATCCCTGCATGGATTGTTTGAGGCACAGGCGGCGCAGACACCCGCCGTCACCGCCCTCATGTTTGCCGGACAAGCCATGAGTTATGCGGCTCTGGATGCCCAAGCCAACCAATTGGCGCATTACCTGCAAGCGCAAGGTATCCGTGCCGAGATGCCCGTCGCGCTGTGCGTGGAACGCTCACCCGCTATGCTGGTCGGCCTATTGGGCATTTTGAAAGCGGGCGGGGTTTATGTGCCGATAGACCCTGATTACCCTGTAGAGCGTATCGGCTATATTTTACAGGACACCCAAGCCCCGGTTTTATTGACCCAGCAACACTTACGCCCTAGCTTGCCCCAAAATTTGGCGGCCTTAGTGTGTCTGGATCAGCCGGATATTTTGGCGGCTTATCCGGCGGATAAGCTTCAAGTACCGCTACAGCCCTTAAATCTGGCCTATATTATCTACACATCCGGTTCTACGGGACAGCCTAAAGGGGTTTTAGTCAGCCACCGCAACGCCGTGCAGTCAACAACCGCCCGCTTTGCCGCGTATAAAAACCCGTTGCGGGCTTTCCTATTAGTCTCGCCGTTTGTCTTTGACAGCTCGGTGGCGGGGCTGTTCTGGACTTTATCCCAAGGTGCTTGCCTGTGTTTGCCGGAACCGGAGGTGGCCAAAAACCCTATCGCCTTAGCGGCGTTAATCGCCCGGGAACAAATCAGCCATATCCTTGCCTTACCGTCTTTCTATACCGCCCTCTTGGCGCAAGGCGCGGAGCAACTGCAAGCCTTAAACACGGTCATTGTCGCGGGCGAAACCTGTCCGGTCGAGGCCGTCAAACACCATTACGCCCAGTTAGGCCATGCCGCTTTATACAATGAATATGGCCCGACCGAAGCCACCGTTTGGAGCAGTGTCTACGCCGCCAGCGCGGCGGACAGTAACCGCCCCTTACCGATAGGCAAGCCGATTGCCAACGTCCGGCTGTATGTGCTGGATGCCGGGTTAATGCGCGTACCTGTCGGCGTGACTGGAGAACTGTACATTGGCGGCGCGGGTATCAGCCGGGGCTATTTGCACCGCCCGGATTTGACTGCTGAACGCTTTATCCCCGACCCGTTCAGAGCAGACGGGGGGCGGTTGTATAAAACCGGGGATTTGGCGCGTTATCAGCCTGACGGCAACCTCGAATTTTTGGGGCGTAGCGACCAACAGGTAAAAGTGCGCGGCTTCCGTATCGAGTTGGGCGAAATTGAAGCCCGTCTTGCCGCTTGCACGGGGTTGAGGGACGTGGCGGTGCTGGTGCGCGAAGACCAGCCGGGCGATAAGCGCTTAGTCGCTTATTTGCAAACGGCGGACAGCCTGCCTGTGGCACAGTTGCGCGGCGAGTTACAGGCGGTGTTGCCGGAGTATATGATCCCCAGCGCGTTTGTCTGCCTAAGCCAGTGGCCGATAACGGCAAACGGTAAGCTTGACCGCCACGCCTTACCCGCACCGGACAGCACCGCAGTGGCCTTACAGGGCTATGCCGCACCGCAAGGGGCGGTGGAAACCGCCTTGGCCGAACTGTGGCAAACGCTGTTAGGGATAAGCCAAGTGGGCCGCGACGACCACTTTTTTGAATTGGGCGGGCATTCCTTGCTGGCCATCACCTTGATTGAGCAAATACAACAACAAGGTTACGCCGCTGATGTGATGAGTGTGTTCACCACGCCTGTACTGGCCGAAATGGCCGCCAGCATTGCCGAAACCGCCGCTGACCGGGAAGTGTTTAGCGTGCCGCCGAATGTCATCCCGACCGATTGCACGGTGCTGACCCCCGATATGCTGCCTTTAGTGACGCTAAGCCACAGCGAACTTGCGCAAATCACCGCGCTAATTCCCGGCGGCGCGGCCAATATTGCCGACATTTATCCGCTCTCGCCGTTGCAAGAAGGTATGGTGTTCCACCATTTGCTGGCAACGGACGGCGACGCGTATTTAATGCGCCTGCTGTTCCGGTTTGACCAGCGCAGCCGTTTGGCCGCTTTTCTTGAGGCCTTACAAACCGTTATCAACCGCCACGATATTTTGCGCACCGCCATTGTTTGGCAAGGCTTGGCGGAACCTGTCCAAGTTGTGCAACGCCACGCCCTATTACCGATGACCGAACTGGCTTGTAGTGCGGGTGAAGACGCTATGCAAGGCCTATTAGCGCGTACCGATCCGGGGCAGTTACGGCTGGATCTGCAACAAGCCCCGCTGTTTGCCGCCTATTACAGCGCCGATGCGGCCTCCGGGACTTGGTTATTGGCCTTGCTGAACCACCATGTCATTCGGGATCATATTACGGGGGAATTGGTGTTGGCCGAAATCCAAGCCTTGCTGGCCGGGCAGGGCGGGCGTTTAACCGCCTCCTTGCCATACCGCAATTATATTGCCCAAGCACGCGCGGTGCCTGTCAGCCATCATGAAGCCTATTTCCGGCAACAATTGGCCGAGGTTACCGAGCCGACCGCCCCGTTCGGTTATCTTGATGTGCAAGGTGACGGCAAAGACAGTCGGGAAGCCCAGTTGCCATTAAGTCCTGCCTTATCGCAAGCGATTCTCCAGTGCGCCAAACAACAGGGGGTTGCTAACGCGGTCATCTTCCATGCCGCTTGGGCGCAAGTGTTGGCCGGGTGTACAGGCCGGGACGATGTGGTGTTCGGTACGGTGTTGTCAGGGCGGCTGCAAGGCTTGGGGGTTTCTGACCAAGCTTTGGGCATGTTTATGAATACCTTGCCTATCCGTATCTGTTTGGCGCATTTGACCGCCGGGCAATTAGTGCAAGAAACCCATCGGCAATTGACCGGGTTACTGGCGCACGAACAGGCTCCGCTCGCTTTGGCGCAACGGTGCAGCGGCGTTACTGCCTCTCTGCCCTTATTTACGGCCGTGCTGAATTACCGCCACAGCCATAAAGCGGGTGATGAAGCCGCTAACGCGGCTTGGCAAGGTGTGGAACTGTTACGCGCCGAAGAGCGCACCAACTATCCCATTACCTTGTCTGTCGATGATTTAGGCGAAAGCTTTAGCCTTGCTGCCCAATGTATCGGCAGCATCGACCCGATACGGGTCGCCGCTTACCTTGAGGCCGCCATTAGCCAATTGACGGGGGCACTGCTACATCAGCTTGACCAGCCCGTCAGCCAACTTAGCATTTTACCCGAACCTGAACGCCAGCAACTCCTCTACGGCTTTAACCACACCGCCACCGCCTGCCCGCAACACCTGTGCGCCCACCAACTGTTCGAGCGGCACGCCGCCAGGCAGCCGGACGCGCCCGCGCTGGACTGTGCCGGGCAAACGCTCAGTTACGGGAGCCTGAACCGCCAGGCCAACCGCGCCGCCCACGCGCTGCGGCGGCTGGGGGTGCGCCCGGACGGGCGGGTGGCGGTCTGCGCCGGGCGCGGGGTGGCGGCGATTGTCGGCCTGTTGGCGGCGCTCAAGGCGGGCGGGGCGTATGTCCCCATCGACCCGGCGTTGCCGGACGGGCGGCTGGCCTATCTGCTGGCCGACAGCCAACCCGTGGCGGTGCTGGCCGACGCGGCCGGCCTCGCGCGGTTGCCTGAGGGCTTAGGCCTGCCTGTACGGGTGTTGGATGCGGCGGGCGGTTTGGCGGATTCGGACGGTCTAGGGGATGTGGTGGGTTTCGGCCACAACATAGACCCCGCCGCCGTGGGGCTGGCCCCCGGCCATCTGGCCTATGTCATTTACACCTCCGGCTCGACCGGACAGCCCAAGGGCGTGATGAACCCGCACCGGGGGCTGTGTAACTTGGTGCAGGCGCAACCGGGGCTGTTCGGCATCCGTCCGGGCAGCCGCGTCCTGCAATTCGCGTCCTTGGGTTTTGACGCGAGCGTCTGGGAGATTTTCACCGCTTTGGGCAACGGCGCGTGTTTGTGCTTGGCGGACACCGGGGCTTTACTGCCCGGCGCGGCGTTGGCGGCGACTTTAGTGGGGCAGGGCATCAGCCACGCCCTGTTGCCGCCCGCCGCCGTGGCGACGCTGCCGGACCCGTCGGCCTTGGCCGGGCTGACCCTGATTGTCGGCGGCGACGTTTGCCCGCCCGCCTTGGCGCAACGCTGGGCGGCGCATGTCCGCCTGTTTAACGCCTACGGCCCCACCGAAGCCGCCGTGTTCGTCACCACCCACGCCTGTCTGTCGCACCGTGCGGGCAGTGTGCCGATAGGCCGCCCCATCGCCAACACGCAGGTGTATATTCTGGACCGGCACCTGCAAGCCGTGCCGCCGGGCGTGGCGGGCGAGCTGTATATCGGCGGCGCGGGGGTGGCGCGGGGCTACCTGAACCGCCCGGCGCTGACTGCGGAACGCTTTATCGCCAACCCGTTCCTTAAGGGGGGCGATGGTGATGCTGGCGACAGCAATGGCAATGCCTATCCCTGTTTGTATAAAACCGGCGACTTGGGGCGGTGGTTGCCGGACGGCAGCATCGCTTATCTGGGGCGTAACGATTTCCAGGTCAAACTCCGGGGCTTCCGCATCGAGTTGGGCGAGATCGAAGCCCGTTTATGTCTATGCCCCGATATCCGCGAGGCCGTGGTCATTGCGCGGGAAGACCAGCCGGGCGACAGGCGGCTGGTCGCCTACCTGATCCCGGAAACTGGGCAAGTTCCCGACCCTGCCGAATTGCGCCGGACACTCGCCGGACAACTGGCCGAGTACATGCTGCCCGCCGCCTTCGTCAGCCTGGAACAGTTCCCCTTGACCGCCAACGGCAAGCTCGACCGCCAGGCCTTGCCCGCCCCGGACGGCGGCGCCGCCGCACGGGGCTATGAAGCCCCGCAAGGCACTACCGAGACCCTGATCGCCGGACTGTGGCAAGAACTGCTGCATTTGGGACCCGTCGGGCGGCATGACCAGTTCTTCGAACTGGGCGGGCATTCCTTGCTGGCGGTGCAACTGGTCGCCCGGCTACGCCAAACCTTGGGCGTGGAAGTGCCGTTGCGCGAAGTGTTCGCCCATCCGGTGCTGGCCGAATTCGCCCTCAGCGTCGGCCAAACCGCACAAAGTGCTTTGCCGCCCATCCTGCCCTGCGACCGTAGCCGCCCCATTCCGCTGGCGTGGGCGCAACAACGGCTTTGGTTCCTCGCCCAGCTCGACCCCGCCGCCAGCTTGGCTTACCACCTGCCGCTGGGGGTGCGTTTGGACGGCAGGCTTGACCGCGCCGCCCTGAGCGCCGCTTTAGACCGCCTCATCGCCCGCCATGAGGCGTTGCGCACCACGTTCAGCGAAGATGACGGCGAACCCCGGCAACACATCGCCCCCGCCGGGTGCGGCTTTTGTCTGGCCGAACACGACCTGAGCGGGCTGGACAGTGCCGCCCAAGCCGCCGCCGTCACCGGGCACAGCGCCGCTGAGGCCGAGACGGCGTTTGATTTCGGCCACGGCCCGCTGATCCGCGGCCGCCTGTTGCGCTTGGCCGCCGACGCGCACCTGCTGCTGGTCACCCAGCACCACATCATTTCCGACGGCTGGTCGGTGGGCAGGTTGCTGCACGAGTTTGCCGCCCTGTACGCGGCGTATTGCCAAGGCCTGCCCGACCCGCTGCCGCCGCTGGCCTTGCATTACCCCGACTACGCCGCTTGGCAGCGCCAATGGCTGCAAGGCGCGGCGCTCAACGCCCAGCTCAGCCATTGGCGGCAGCACTTGGACGCTGCGCCCGCCCTGTTGGCCTTGCCCACCGACTACCCGCGCCCCGCCCGGCAAAGCTACCACGGCGCGGATTGGCGTTTCCGCTTGCCGCCAGAACTCAGCCGCGCCGTCAGCCAGTACGGCCAACGCCACGGCGCGACCCTGTTCATGACCCTGCTCACCGCCTGGGCGGTGTTGCTGTCGCGCTTAAGCGGCCAAACCGACGTGGTCATCGGCACGCCTATCGCCAACCGCCGCCACGCCGAACTGGAGCCGCTGCTCGGCTTCTTCGCCAACACCCTCGCCCTGCGCGTCCGCCTCGACGGCGACCCCAGCGCCGACGCGTTGCTTGCCCAAGTCAAGGCCACCACCTTGGCCGCTTACGCCCACCAGGACTTGCCTTTCGAGCAGTTGGTCGAAGCCCTCAACCCGCCGCGCAGCCTCGCGCACAGCCCGGTGTTCCAAGTGCTGCTCAGCCTCGACAACACCCCCGGCGGCGGCTTGCCCGACCTGCCCGGCCTGCGCCTGTCCGGCCACGGCCAAGACCGCCAAACCACCCAGTTCGACCTCAGCCTGTCCCTGGCCGAACACGGCGGCGTGCTCAGCGGCACCCTCCAATACGCCACCGACCTGTTCGACGCCGCCAGTGCCGAACGCATAGCCGGGTACTACCAGACCCTGCTCGGCCAGCTCACCGCCGACGGCCAGTGTCCGGTCAGCCGCCTGCCCCTGCTCAGCGCCGCGCAACGTCGGCAACTGCTGGACACCTTTAACGCCACCGAAGCCGATTACCCGCAACACTTGTGCGTCCACCAGTTGTTTGAACGCCAAGCGGCACAAACCCCGACAGCCACCGCCTTAAACTTTGCAGGCCACAGCTTAAGCTACGCAGAACTCAACCGCCTCGCCAACCGCCTCGCCCACCGCCTGTTGGCTTTGGGGGTGCGGCCTGACAGCCGCGTGGGCATTTGTGCCGAACGCAGCCTGGAGATGGTCGTCGGCCTGCTCGCCATCCTCAAGGCGGGCGGGGCGTATTTGCCGCTGGACCCGGCCTACCCGGACGGGCGGCTGGCCTATCTGCTCGAAGACGGCCAACCCGTCGCCCTGCTGA
>NZ_PGFZ01000006.1:0-13012 GCF_002923755.1 Methylovulum psychrotolerans | reverse complement strand
CTGGAGATGGTCGTCGGCCTGCTCGCCATCCTCAAGGCGGGCGGGGCGTATTTGCCGCTGGACCCGGCCTACCCGGACGGGCGGCTGGCCTATCTGCTCGAAGACGGCCAACCCGTCGCCCTGCTGACCCAAACGGCCTTACGGGCGCGTCTGCAAGCTTTGCCGGGCGGGGGGTTGCCTGTCATCGTCATGGACGGGTTGCCGGATGCGGCGGGGCAGGGTGGGGATGACCTGAACCCTGACCCGCAGGCTTTGGGGCTGACCCCTGAACATCTGGCGTATGTCATTTACACCTCCGGCTCTACGGGGCAACCGAAGGGGGTGATGAACGGGCATCGGGGCGTGGTCAACCGTTTGTGCTGGGCGCAACAGGCCTACGGCCTGAGTGCTACTGATAGGGTGTTGCAAAAGACCCCGTTCAGTTTTGACGTGTCGGTTTGGGAGTTTTTCTTGCCGTTGTTGGCGGGGGCGCAGTTGGTGATTGCCAAGCCGCACGGCCACCAAGACCCGGCCTATTTGGCGCAACTGCTGGTGAGGGAACAGGTCAGTATGGTGCATTTTGTCCCGTCCATGCTCCAGGTGTTCCTCGACCAAACCGATTTGCCCGCCTGCCCGGCTTTGCGCCGGGTGCTGTGCAGCGGCGAGGCTTTGCCGCACGCTTTGCAGATGCGCTGCCACCGCATCTGGCCGGACGTGGAGTTGCACAACCTTTACGGCCCCACGGAAGCCGCCGTTGATGTGACGGCGTGGCGGTGTAGTCCCGAACCCGACTTGGGTATCGTGCCGATAGGCTACCCTATCGCCAACACCCAGATTTATATCCTAGACCACCACCTACAGCCCGTGCCGCTGGGCGTGGCCGGGGAAATCCACATCGGCGGCATCCAAGTGGCGCGGGGTTACCTGAACCGCCCGGCACTGACCGCCGAACGCTTCATCACCGACCCGTTCCGCAAGGACGGCAGTGGCCGCCTGTACAAAACCGGCGACTTGGGGGGGTGGCTACCCAACGGCAGCATCGAGTATCTGGGGCGCAACGATTTCCAAGTCAAAATCCGTGGCTTGCGTATCGAATTGGGCGAGATTGAAACCCGCTTAGCGGCCTATCCGGGCATCCGCGAGGCCGTGGTCATCGCCAGGGAAGATATGCCGGGCGATAAGCGCCTGATCGCCTATCTTATCCCAGAAACAGGCCACACCCCCGACCCGGGCGAGTTGCGCCGCCAACTGGCCGGGCAATTGGCCGACTATATGTTGCCCAGTGCCTTCGTCACGCTGGAACAGTTTCCGCTCAGCACCAACGGCAAGCTTGACCGTAAAGCCTTGCCTGCGCCGGACGGCAAGCATCTGCGGACAAATAGGCCGTATACGCCACCCCGCACCCACGATGAAGAGGTGTTGGCGGCGATTTGGGCGCAAATTCTGGGACTGGAGCAAGTCGGCATTGATGATGGTTTTTTCGATTTAGGCGGCGATTCCCTACGCACCATCCAAGTCCTCAATCTAGCTAAGCAACGCGGGTTGACGTTTTCTCTGGCGGAACTCTACCAGCATAACAGCATCCGCGCCTTGCTTGCCAATGTACGCGGCGACACGGTTAGCCACGCGCCTGTAATAGCGCCGTTTGCCTTACTGACAGCGGCTGACCGCCAGCTCTTACCCGCCCATGTTGAAGATGCCTATCCGCTGACGGCCTTGCAAGCCGGTATGGTTTACCACAGCGGTATGGACAGCAAAGCTTACCATCTGGTGGACTCCATCGTTTTGCAATGCCCTTGGAATAGCGAGGTGTTTAATCAGGTCATCCGCCAAGTCTGCGCCCGGCATCCGGTGTTACGGACAGCCATTGTTATAGGTCAGTTTAGTGAGCCGTTACAATGGGTGTTTGCCGAAGGGCAGACCGCCATTCCGGTCGGTTTTGACGATTGGAGCGGCTTTCCCGACACCTACCAGCAGCATTTGCTTGATGCGTGGTTAGCGATTGAAAAACAGCAAGTGTTCACGCTGAGCCAAGCGCCTTTAGCGCGTATCCATATCCATAAACTCAGCGCCACAACCTTTCATTTTGCCTTAACCGAACACCATGTAATTTTGGATGGTTGGAGTGTGGTCAGTTTATTGAATGAAATCTTCACCTGCTATTTGGCGGCACTGAAAGCAGAGCCGCTAGCCATTACCGCCCCTGCCAATGTCCTGCGCGATTTGGTGGTCTGCGAGCGGCAAGCCCTGCAAGCCGCCGCCACCCGGCAGTATTGGCAGCGGCAAGTGGCGGCTATGCCTGACGGGGAATTACCCGTTTGCGTACAGGCCTCGCCGCCGCCAGAAGCCGTCAAGCTGACGGTGCACTTAACGCCCGCGCTGACCCAAGGTTTACAGGCACTGGCAAGGTCGCTCAGCGTGCCGTTAAAAACGGTGTTGTTGACTGCCCACCTCAAAGTGTTGACTAAGCTGTACGGTAAGCAACAGGTCACGACGGGGCTAGTCTGTAGTATCCGCCCGGAAGTGGCCGATGCGGATCGGGCGTTGGGGGTGTTTTTAAACACCTTGCCGTTGGTGACGGGGCTTAAACCTAGCAGTTGGCGGGAGCTGGCCGTTCAGGTGTTCACTGCCGAACGGGAATTATTGCAGCATCGGTTTTATCCGTTGGCAGAAATCCAACGTACCCATCAGCGACCCTTGTTCGGGACGATGTTCCATTACTTGCACTATCATGTCGCTAAGGATTTGGCGCAATCTGAGGATCTGCAAGTATTGGCATGGGATGATTTTGCCCCCACCTTAACGCCTTTACTGGTGGCTTTTCAGCAAGACATCGTCGGTCAGCAGCTTAGCCTCAGTCTTTTTGCCGACCAAAACCGCTTCACGGCGGCACAGGCCGGACAGATAGCGGGGTATTTCCTGAACATATTGACCGATATGGCCGACAACCCGTGGTCTAGCCATACCCGCCAAAGCTTCTTAAGCCCAGAAGAACAGCACAACTTACTTACCCTAGCTAAAGGCACTAATGTGGATGACCCACAATCCGCCTGCCTGCCGCTGTTGTTTGAGCAGCAAGCCGCGCAAAGGCCCGATGATGTCGCCGTCAGTTGTGCAGGCCAAACCCTTCGTTATGGCGAACTCAACCGCCGCGCCAATCGGCTGGCGCACCGCCTGCTTAGCTTAGGTGTCCGCCCCGAAGACCGGGTGGCGGTCTATGCCGGGCGCAGTGTGGCTATGGTCGTCAGCCTATTAGCCATCCTGAAGGCGGGCGGGGCTTATCTGCCGCTAGACCCCAGCCTCCCTGCCCAACGGCTGGCGTACTTGCTGCAAGACAGCCAAGCGGTCTTGGTGTTGGCGCAAGCGGAATTACTGTCCGGCTTGCCAACTACGACGACCTTAGTGCCGCTACTGGCCTTGGATGCGGCGGGCAGGGTAGGGGGACCGGCCGATTATCCGGCGCATAACCCAGCACTGCCGCTGACGGGCGGGCATCTGGCCTATATCATGTATACCTCCGGCTCTACCGGACAACCCAAAGGGGTTATGGTAAACCATGGTAATGTCGTTAATTTAATCAACATGACCGACTACGCGCCGATCACGCCACAAGATTGTGTCGCCCATTGCGCCAACCCGGCTTTTGACGCGTCAACTTGGGAGATTTGGGCGGCGTTGCTCAATGGCGCAAGACTGGCGATAATCGCCCAAGATGTGGTTTTGCAGGCCCCTGATTTCAATAACACCCTGATTAACGAAGGCGCGACCGCCTTATGGTTAACGGCTGGGCTGTTCCATCAATACCTCGACGTGCTGACCCCGGCTTTTGCGCGGTTAAGCTACCTGTTGGTCGGCGGTGATGTCGTCGATTCCCAGGCCGTCAGCCGTTTATTGGCAAGCGGCACTGGCCCTGCGCACTTGATTAATGGTTATGGCCCGACCGAAACCACCACCTTTGCCAGCACTTATCAGATAACGGCGGCCACGGCGGGTACGCCCATACCGATAGGCCGCCCTATCGCCAACTGCCACATCGTTATTTTGGATGCCAATCTGCACCCTGTGCCGCAAGGGGTCACGGGCGAGTTGTATATCGGCGGGGCGGGGGTCGCCAGAGCTTATCTCAACCGCCCCGACTTGACCGCCGAACGCTTCATTGCCGACCCTTATAGCCGCACTCCCCATGCCCGGCTCTATAAAACCGGCGATTTAGGCCGCTGGTTGCCGGACGGTAACATCGCCTATAGTGGCCGTGACGATAGGCAAGTCAAAATCCGGGGCTTCCGTGTCGAATTGGACGAAATTGCCGCCCAGCTCAGCCAGCTTCCCAATGTACAGGCGGCGGTGGTCAGCGTGCGTGAAGACAGCGTGGGCGACAAACGCCTGGTGGCCTATATTATCCCCGAATCAGGCTACGGACTTAACATTGCCGACTTGCGCCAACAGCTCGCCGCGCAACTGGCCGACTATATGCTGCCCAGCGCCTTTGTGGTATTGGATGCCTTCCCGCTCACCGCCAACGGCAAACTCGACCGTCAAGCCTTACCGCCACCGGATGTCGCCGAACAACTGCAACACCGCTATGCCGAACCGCGCACCCCCACGGAGCAAACCTTGGCGGCAATGTGGGCGCAACTGCTGAATGTCCAACGGGTCGGCATTAATGACAGCTTTATCGAGCTGGGCGGGCATTCCTTGATTGCCACCCAATTGATGAGCCGGGTAGGTCTGGCCTTCGCCATTAACTTGCCCTTAAAAACCTTGTTCGAGGCCAATACGGTGGCCCAATTGGCTAAACAAGTCGATCTGGCGGTCTGGCTCAACAGCCAAACCAGTTTGCCAAACACTGCAAGCGATGTCGAATACGAGGATATAGCCCTATGATGTTAACGGAATTGCTAGGCAGCTTACGCGCCTTAAATGTCCAGTTGTTTGTCGAAAATGGGCAGTTAAGGTGTAAGGCCCCTAAAGATACGCTAACAGATACCCTGAAAACCCAGCTAAAAAACCGAAAAGCCGAGTTAATCGCCTTGCTGGCTAAGGACGGGCAGGGCAATGGCCGGATAACGCCCATCGCGCGTACCGTCCGCATCCCTTTATCTTACGCCCAACAACGGCTCTGGTTTTTAGACCAGTTAGAACCGGGCAGTGGGTTTTATACTATCCCGATGGCCTTGCGCCTGACCGGCCTATTGCACTCCGTGGCGTTAAGCCAAGCCATTAACGAAATTGTCCGCCGCCATGAAATATTGCGCACCCGCTTTGTCACTGTTGATGGCCAAGCGGAGCAACAGATTGCCGCCAGCCTGAGCATACCCGTACGCCGTGTGGACTTGTCGCACTTGCCAGACCCTACTAAGCAAACGCTGGCTGAGCGACTGTGCCGACAGGAAGCCCTTAGCCCTTTCGATTTGGCAAACGGGCCTTTACTACGGGTCTGTCTGATCGGTTTGGGTACAACCGAAGCCTTGCTGCTGGTCACCCTACACCATATCATCACCGACGGTTGGTCAGCCACTATCCTGACCCGCGAATTTGCCGCCCTGTATCAGGCTTACCGTAGCGGCCAGCCGTCGCCCTTGCCGGAACTGGCTATCCAGTATGCCGACTTTGCCTATTGGCAACGGCAATGGCTGGATGGGGCGGTTCTGCAACGGCAAACCGACTACTGGCGGCAACAATTGGCCGGGCTACCCGCATTGCTGGAATTGCCCACCGACCAGCCCCGGCCAGCGGTGCTGGGTCATCAGGGGGCGAACCAACACTTTAGCTTACCGCCCGCCCTCGCGGCGGCTTGTCATCGGCTGAGCCGCGAGTCCCAAACCACGTTGTTCGTCACCCTATTGACGGCCTTTAGCATTTTGCTGGCCCGCTACAGTAACCAGAACGATTTGGCTATCGGTACGCCGATAGCCAACCGCCAGCAATTGGCGACCGAAAACCTGATCGGCTTTTTCGTCAACACCTTGGTGCTACGCGCCGATTTGTCAGGTAACCCCACGTTTAAAGGCTTGCTCAGCCACCTCAATAATACGGTACAGGCGGCGCAAGACCATCAGGACTTGCCGTTTGAACACTTGGTCGGACTGTTGCAGCCGGAACGCCATTTAGGCCACAGCCCCTTGTTCCAAGTCCTGTTCAGTTTGCAAAACAGCACCAAACAGCCCCTGCCGCCCTTAGCGGGTTTGACCATCAGCGGTGTGGAGAGTGCGGGTGTCAGCGCTAAATTCGAGTTGAGCTTACATATCAGCCAAGCTGCCGACGATGGCCTAAGCGGCCTGATCGAATACAATACCGCGCTGTTCGGTGCTGCCAACATTGCCCGTATGGCGCAACACTTTCTGAACCTATTGCAGGGCATTATCGGCCATCCTGAGCGCCCTGTTATGCAGTTGCCGCTGTTAAGTGACGGTGAACGCCAGCAACTATTACGCGGTTTTAATCCGCCCCGCACCGACTATCCCCAACACCTGTGCATCCACCAGCGGTTTGAGCAGCAAGCCGCGCAAACCCCCGCCGCCATTGCCCTGATTTGTGCAGGCCAACACCTGAGCTATGCCGAACTTAACCGCCAAGCCAACCGCCTCGCCCATCGCCTGATCGCCCTGGGTATCCGGCCCGATGACCGGGTCGCGCTCTGTGCCGAACGCAGTCTGGCGATGGTGGTGGCGATTATCGCCATCCTGAAGGCGGGCGGCGGCTATGTGCCGCTAGATCCCAGCGACCCAGACCAACGTTTGGCCTATCTGCTCACCGATAGCCAGCCCTTGGCCTTACTGAGCCCCAGCACCCTGCAACCGCGCTTGCAGGCGTTGTTGCCCAACCCTATGCCTAGCCTTGCCCTAGACGGGCTGGCTACCGAAACCGACCCGAACACGCCTGACACTAACCCGTACATCGAGGGTTTAACCAGCCAGCATCTGGCTTATATCATGTACACCTCAGGCTCGACCGGGCAAGCGAAGGGCGTGATGGTTGAACACCGCAATGTCATTAACTTGGCCATTAACAGCTATGCGCCGATTACCCCTAACGATTGCTTAGCCCATTGCGCAAATCCGGCTTTTGACGCGTCGACTTGGGAAATCTGGGCAGCGTTACTGAATGGGGCGCGTGTAGTGCTGGTGCCGCCTGCCGTGGTCTTAGAGGCCGGACTGCTCAGAAATACCCTGATGGAAAATGGCGTAACGGCGTTATGGCTGACGGTCGGCTTGTTCAGGCAGTATTGTGCCGAACTTAAGCCCGCATTCCGCCAATTGACGTATTTGCTCATCGGCGGCGATGTGGTCGACCCCGGCACAGCCGCCAGCCTGTTGGTCAGCGCTGACCGCCCCCAACACCTGCTAAATGGCTATGGCCCTACCGAAACCACGACCTTTGCCAGCACCTTTACCATCAGTGCGGCCAGCCCCGGCCAGCCCATCCCCATAGGCCGCCCCATCGCCAATAGCCAAATTTATATCTTAGACAACGAGATGCAGCCCGTCCCCCTAGGCGTGGCGGGCGAAATCCACATCGGCGGGGCAGGGGTGGCACGGGGCTATTTGCACCGCCCGGAACTGACCGCCGAACGCTTTATCGCCAACCCGTTCGGGTCTGGTGACAGCCAATCTGACCGCCTCTATAAAACGGGCGATAGGGGTAAATGGTTGCCGGACGGCACTATCGGGTATCTGGGGCGTAATGATGCGCAAGTCAAAATCCGGGGCTTCCGTATTGAGCTGGGCGAGATTGAGGCGGCCCTGTGCCGCTGCCCAGGTGTGCGTGAAGCGGCGGTTATCGCGCGTGAGGACAATCCGGAGGAGAAGCGTTTGGTCGCCTACCTACTTGCCGAACCCGGCCACACCCTAAGCCCCGCCGAGCTACGCCGCCAACTCGCCGCACAGTTGCCGGATTATAGCCTGCCCAGTGTTTTCGTCACTTTAGAACAATTTCCGCTGACCGCCAACGGCAAGCTGGCCCGTAAGGCCTTGCCCGCCCCTGACGGCAGCAGCACCGTCACGCAGGACTATGAAGCCCCGCAAGGCGATACCGAGATAACAGTCGCCCGCCTCTGGCAAGACTTGTTGCAAGTAGACAAGGTAGGGCGGCACGATGATTTTTTTGCTTTGGGCGGCCATTCGTTATTGGCGGTACAACTGATGTCGCGGTTACGGCAAAGTTTAGCGGTGGATATTCCTGTCCGTAACCTATTTGCCCATCCGGTACTGGCGGCATTTGCGGCCGCTATCAGCACTGAGCGGCCAGCGGCCAGCAACTTAGTTCCCATTAGCCCGACAGGCAACGCCCATCCGCTGTTTTTAATCCACCCCGGCAAAGGCGAGATTAACTATGCGCGGGAACTGGCGCAGTGGCTGGATGCCGACATCCCAGTTTATGGCTTGGCCGCCAGCGGCTTTGGTGTAGGCGAAAGCCCTTTACCGACCGTCGAAGCCATGGCCGCCTGTTATATCCGCGCCATCCGCAAGGTTCAGCCATTCGGTCCCTACCGGATTGCCGGCTGGTCGGCGGGTGGGATCATCGCCTATGAAATCGCCAACCAACTGCTAGGTGCAGACCAAACAGTGGAATTTGTCGGCCTGCTGGATACCGCGTATTACGACGGCCCAGAGCGCCACAGCACGGACAGCGAATTTTTGCTGGAGTTGCTGGCATTTGATGCGCCGCCCGCCCTTAATAGCCAATTACAGCCATTAACGCTTAGCACTGATTTGGACGGGCTGCTGGATTATTGCCGAAACGCCGATTTTCTGCCTAAGGACATAGACAACGCCACCGCCAAACGCTGGCTAGCCGTGTATAAGGCCATTAGCCAAGCCGTTAGCGCGTATTGCCTTTATCCCCCGTCTTTTCCGGTGACGCTGTTCGCCGCCCAAGACAACCCCGCCTGTGCCGCCATAAGCCAAGCATGGCAAAACTTCATTGGCGAACCGCTAACCATTATCCCTGTAGCAGGCAATCATCTGTCGATGATGGCACCGCCGCATAGCCAGCCACTGGCGAAAGCCTTAAGCCAAGCCTTGCAAAAACCGCTAAGCCAAACCCTACCCGAAAGCCGTTATATACCGACAATTATGATCCAAAGCGGTTTAACCAAAGCCCCGCCGCTGTTTTGTGTGCCGGGGGCGGGAGCCAGCGTCACGGCATTTTATGCACTGAGCCTAGCGCTAGACCCGAATCTACCGATTTATGGGCTACAGCCGCGTGGCTTAGAAGGTTGTTTAACACCGCATAGCGATGTGGCCGCCGCCGCTGCGGCCTATATCAAAGCCATGCGTGCCATAACCCCCGGCCCCTACCGTTTGCTGGGGCATTCCTTTGGCGGCTGGGTCGCTTTTGAAATGGCCGTGCAACTCATCCAACAGGGGGCGGACATTACCGCCCTGATCCTGTTGGACAGCGAAGTGCCGACAACGCCAGATGCACTCATAAGCCACCATAACCGCATTGACATGTTAATGGCTTTGGTAGGATTATTTGAATTAAGCAGCCAGCAACCGCTAGGGCTGAGCGCGGGCGATTTTGTGCCGCTGGCTAAATACGCCCAACTTACCCTGTTGCTGGAACGCTTAATTGCCGTCAAACTGATGCCGCCGAGAACCTCCCTGCAAACCTTGCACGGTATCGTCCGGGTGTTTGCCAGCAATTGGCAGACACCCTACACACCTGAGCAACCCTATTTAGGGCCATTGCATCTGTTCAACGTCGCCGAGGCCGGGCAAGATAGCACTGCCGACGCTAGCGGCCAGCGTCTGCGCTTATGGCAACAATACGCCCCCAACGCGGCGCTAAGCCTAAGCCCCGGCAACCATATCAGTATGCTCACCGCTCCGCACGTTTCACAGTTAGCGCAACAGCTAAGGCCTTTGTTAAGATAGGCGGGAAGGCGCATAAAATAAAGCTAAAGACTGTCGTTGTAGGTCGGGCACGCGGTTTTGCCCGACAGGAGCCGTGCGGTTTGCCATACCCTTTGTTTATGCCATTGCCCTTTAAACCTTAAGGGGGTAGGAGTGTTTACTTCTCTTCTGGCGGAAGGGGTAAATGTCCGGCAAAACCGCGTGCCCGACCTACGCGGCTTAGCTTTAACGTTATCGGCGCGGGTTTGGAAAAGGGGGCGGTTTTTGGGGTTTTTAATAACATCAAACAGTTACGGCAAACAAAGAAAAACCGCTCATGATATTGATTTATAAGTGAAAATAAGTTTTTAGGTTAAGCGAGTCCTCCGCTCCGGTCTATGCCAACCAAAAAGTGGCTGGATAAACCTTGTCCATGTCCTATGCCGTTCCGACAACAACCGCTATAAAAAAGGGTAACAGCCCTAAGGCTGTTACCCTCAAACGGCTACAGACCGCTAATCAGCGCTTACTGGGCGCAATCGAAAGAGGTGCCGTAAACCGTGTCGCGGCTACCTGCGCCACAGACGAATTTTTCATGGAAATGCAGTTCAGGATAACCTGCTTTCTTGATTTCCCCGAAGACGATGTAGCCATAAGCGCCCGCTGACGGGAAAGTGAAGCTGGAGGTCAGACCAGGCGCCCCATCGATATCCGTTTGGGTATAGGCGGTCAGAGCCGGAAAAATGTGGATAATAGGCGAGTTAAAGTCTTCTTTTTTCAGCTTTACGGGGATGGTGATCAGTTCGATCTTATCGCCGGCAGACACATCCAAAAAGACCGATGAATCGATATCGCCAATAACGGTTTCGTGGGCGGCATAAAAATCATTGCCGTTAGGTTGGCCATGAATGACCGGTTCAACATGCGAACCGACGCCAATAATGTAGCCGTTGCTCAAGAAACGCAGTTCGTGGGCTTGGGCAGTGCAAGACAAGGCGCTGATTGCTGCCGCTATAGCCAACAAAGACCATTTTTGACGACTTGATTTAATCATATTTATTTCTCCAGATAGTTATAAAAAAGTGTATTACGCTTGCACCAGCGAAGCCGTTTTTTACCGAGGCTATGCCATATACAAACTAAGCTGACAAGAAAAATTCTTGTGTTCAGAAACCCGTCAATAATGGGTTTCTTATAGCCATAATGCACAGGCTATGCCAAAAAATGGCGTTTATGCCTGCCGCTACAATTTAACTTATTGATTTAATTATCTGATTTAAGTTATTGAAGGAGAGGGGCGTTTTTATTATCGGTCTTATTTAGGATAAAAAAATAAAAATAATAGGTGAGGTCAATAGCTCGGTGATTAAATAAAAAAATCTGTAGCAAAGACAAAAAAACGCGCGTTTCTATAATAAAGAATGGCTAAAATGTGTGATTTGCCCTACTTTATCTATTGTTTAAAAACCGAAGGCCTTATTCTGCGTGGCTTCCAAGCTTAGTAAGGTATATGGCCCTATAGGTGTAAGGGATATGCCACAAAGAACGGCGTTTGTTGGGGTATAGCGGCAATATTTCCTACCCAAAAACGGAGATAAACCCGCCGTCATGAAAAAGGGGTAACAGCCCGTCGGCTGTTACCCCAATTATCTATAAACCGCTAATCAGCGCTTACTGGGCGCACTCGAAAGAGGTGCCGTAAACCGTGTCGCGGCTACCTGCGCCACAGACGAATTTTTCACCGAAAAAGAGGGTAGGGTAGCCCACTTTTTTTATTTCGCCGAATACGATGTAGCCATAAGTACCGGCTGTCGGGAATGTGAAGCTGGCAGTCAGGCCGGGGGCATCATCAATAGTCGTTTGGCTATAGGCGGTCAACGCCGGGAAGATTTGGGTGATAGGTGCGTTATAGTCTTCTGTGCTCAGCTTTACGGGAACCGTGATCAATTCTATGGTATCGCCCGCAGACACATCCAAAAAGACCGATGAATTTATGTCGCCAATGACGGTTTCGTGGGCGGCATAAAAATCATTGCCGTTAGTTTGGCCATGAACGACCGGTTCAACATGCGAACCGACACCAATAATGTAGCCATTGCTCAAGAAACGCAATTCGTGGGCTTGGGCAGTGAAAGAAAAGGCGCTGATTGCTGCCGCTACAGCCAACAAAGATAGTTTTTGGCGACTCAATTTGATCATGTTTATTTCTCCAAGTTTTTATATAAAACAATATTTCGCTTGGCAAAGCCAATATTTTTTACGGAAGCTATGGCCTATGCAAGCTAAGGTCACAAGAAAAATCTCTTGTGGTAAGAAAACGGCAAAACCGATTTCTTACTGTCATATTGCATAAGCTATGCCAAAAAAATGGCTTGTCTAACTGCCCCAATAATTTAACGCATTGATTTTATGCAATGATTTAAATCATTGATACAACTGATGATTTTTATTATTGATACTATTTTTAATAAAAACCAAAAATAGTAGGTGAGGTAAATTACGGAAGCCCAGGCAAAAAAATAGCCAGAAAAAATACAAAAAAAGCGCGTTTCCATAACAAAAAAAATCGAAAGTGTGTCATTTGACCTGATTTATATTTTTTTTAAAAACTTTATGCCTTATTCTGTGCGGCTTCCAAGGCGAGTAGGGAATATGGCACTATCGGCATAAGGGATATGCCACAAAGCGAAGGCCTATTGTTTGCGGGGAGGAGATGGGGTTTACTCGATGATCAGGTTTTTTGGCGTTCGTTTTCGGAAGGCCTTTGGGTCTTGCGTTCCGTGCCATGCCGTTAATAACGAGTGGCTCAATATGTGTTTTGAGGTCTTTTGCTAAAATCGCCGAATGGAAACCTCAATCATCATAATCAAACAACTAGCCAGTAAAGCCCACTGTTACCCGACCATCCGGCCGTTACGTTGGGCAGGTGGTATCACCTGCCCGCATTGCGGCGGCACGGCACGGCGGCGACGGAAAAACCGCCCGCCTTCGGCAGGGTCTAACGCACGGAGGAAGCCGTCATCAGGATGCCCGACAACGCATAACAGGCCGCTATCAAACCCTCCCATTGTCAATCAAACCAGCAAATTTGATTGACGAAATGTCTGGCGGCATCAACATGCCGCTGATAACCTAACCTTTTCTATCGGCTATTTGGAAAAGGCAATGACCACCAACCCTGACGTAACTCCTGATCC
>NZ_PGFZ01000059.1 GCF_002923755.1 Methylovulum psychrotolerans | reverse complement strand
TGGTTCAATTGATACAGATTACTGCTATTCACCTCTGTAGTCTATGGAATTGCGCTTAGATTCTAGGTTTGACGCGGGGTTCCGGGCGACTTTACGCATTTACGAAGGAATCCTTACGGTCGGCCTTTTAAAATCGGTATTTCGTCTGTAAGCCACTGATACCAAGGAATCCAGAGGTGTCTCAGGACAAACCGTTCTTTTGGTTAATTATCCCCAACAAATCGCCCATGTCCGCAAACTTATAGAGCAAGGCGGACACCACGACATTGTGGCAAAATCCCTAGGCGTTTCACAGCGGACGCTTTACAGGCGGTTAGAAAAATAAGCTTTATTCGGTTCTCGGAACAAGCTTTATCAACCGTCTGGTTATGACATCATCAAGCTTGCTCTTCACTTGCTTAAACAATTCATGCGGCAAAAGCCCATAACATGCGCTGTTTACATCGCCATATTTTGCAAAACGTAAATCTGGGCCCGGCCAATTGAAGCGGTTGGCTTCGGTCAAGACAATCCAAGACCGTTCATCATCCAAACCTAAACGGCGTTTGGTCGCTTGGGGAATTTCAACAGCAAGCTCTGGATTGGTCGGCGGCGTGTGGGTAATGGGCAAAACCGTAACAGTTTTGCTTTCTCCAACATTTGACGTTACGAGAATGACCGCACAAGGCCTATCCTTTACGCCTTCTTCTTGACCCCGCAAATGCTCGGACTGCCATAGATAGGAATAGCGAATAACTAAGCCGGGTACGGGTTGTGGAAATGACAAGGGCTATCCGATTAGTTCAGCGTTAAAGGCAATGGATTCAATGGGCGGCTCGGCCTTGCGGATGTTTTGCAAATCTTCTTCGGTAAAATCATCAACGCTTAAAACTATCCTGTCCCGCCGCTTCAAACGTTGATATTCATCAACGGACAAAACCACTACCCGCTCCCGTCCGTTTCGGGTGATGGCAACAGGCTCGGTTAAAGCCACGTCCTGATAACGTCCAAAATGCCGCTGAAACTCGGCGGAACTGATAGTAACCATAAAACTAACCCCTAATCTGCAATATACATATCTTGCATACTATACATAACTTACAGGCTGTTGTCTCCGTAAAAAACAGGTTCGGGCTGGGGGTTGGGAGGCATGCGCATTGTGGACCGAAGCGGAGCAATGTATAAGCGTGTTTATTTTGATAAAAAAATAATAGTATTAAATTAAGTTAAGTTAACACAATAGAGTCAAATCCAAAATTATAATAAATTATTACCAACCGCGATAAATTCGCCTAGACAGCACTAAGACTGCCAACACTCCACGGGAAGGGTTGAAAATGGCAAAAAGGCGTTTGTCGGGGTTACATCGGTCAAATCATCAACAGAAAGCTGTCAAATTTAACCGCACAGCAATAAAAAATGGTTTTGGCTAGATGTACAAAAACCAGCCTAAAAATTGCCTTAAAATCGTTTTTTGCTAAACAGCGTCTTGAATGAAGAAAGTTGGCTAATTTTTAGACAATCTGACTCAAACCGCCAAGCAGTAAGTGTTACGTTTAGTTCCATCACAAGATTATCAACCGCTTTTGTGGATAACTTACAGAAAACGGTTCTGTCGCGCACTTTTTGAAACTGTCGTTTGCTGGGTTGTCGGTGAACAAGTCAAGCTGGCGGTTTTGTTTAGTCACTGCACTAGCTTCCTTTCCAAGGGTCAAAGCCTAACGGTTGGCGGTTAGCCCGACAATATAGAAAAATATCGAAAATTGGCCGGAATTTTGCCCGCCTGCGGATTTTTCTGTGCCTGTGGCTCCGTATCTAGCTTAAAAATGTTTTTTCGCTTCCTTGGCATGTTTATGGGGCTTTTATGGCTGTTGCAAAAAATGGCTTGTATATTCCCCGTTTTATTAGAAATGGGTTTGATTTTTGGGTCTATGTTGGCTGTGGAAAGCAATTTTTAGTAGATTAAAGTTTTGTTAAATTTTGCATGGCAACAAAGTTATCCACATATTCACAGGCTCACGGTCATGGTTAAAAAGAAGGATAAATAAAGGATAAAAGGATAAGAGATTTTTATTAACTTTTTATCTTATATTTATCAATTGCTTATATTAATTTTTCCACAGCGACCCGCCCCCTATAACTACTGCCAGCATATGAAATACCCCCCTTTTTTGA
>NZ_PGFZ01000058.1 GCF_002923755.1 Methylovulum psychrotolerans | reverse complement strand
TGTTGGGTGGCGAGCGAGTGACCAGGACGGCTGGGGCAGCCGAAGGCATAAGCGGTCGCGTGATTTTTGCTGATTGACCGGCAAGGATGCCGAAGCAATCTTTCGCAAAAATAGCGACTCCCCTTGTTTCGTTTATTTCGTTTATACTGTTACCAGAATAAACCCACAAAAAATGCGAGACAACAACATGCCAGCATCCACCATTGCCCACCTGCCTACCCCACAAGAAACTGAAGAAGCCAAAATCACCAGCCGGGCTTTGGCAAAGTATGCCCATAACGACAGGCTACACTTAAAAATTGCCAACCCACCGCATGAATCGGACGATTTGATCTTGCCCGGCTACGCGCTTAACCTGTTGCTGGACATCTTGACGGAAATGTCCAAAGGCAATGCCATAACGGTCATGCCGATACATGCCGAATTATCCACCCAAGAAACCGCCGAGCTGTTAAACGTCAGCCGCCCGCATTTGGTCGCGTTACTCGAACAAGGCAAAATCCCTTTTAGAAAAGTCGGCACACATCGGCGGGTGTTGGCTAAAGATGTGTTTGCCTATAAACAAGGCATTGATGCAGACCGCCTGCAAGCCCTGCATGAGCTGACCGCCCAAGCCCAAGAGCTGGGCATGGGTTATGAATAATGGCGAAATTTTCGGTAATTTATGATGCTTGCGTCTTATACCCCGCCCCTTTAAGGGATTTGTTAATGCACTTGGCCTTAACGGATTTGTTCAAAGCACAGTGGACAGACCACATCCATGAAGAATGGATAACGGCCTTATTGAGGCGGGAGCAATACGACAGGGCTGTTTTAGAACGGACACGCGACCTAATGGACACCTGTGTGCGTGATGCCAAGGTGTTCGGTTATGAGGACTTAATAGAAGCGTTAGTCTTGCCCGATCCCAATGACAGGCATGTTTTAGCCGCCGCCATTAAATCTGGCGCGGATGCGATTGTCACTTTCAACCTAAAAGACTTCCCCAGCGATATTTTGGCAAAATACGGCATTGGGGCGATACACCCTGATGAATTCATTTATAGCCAGATTGACTTAGCCCCCGCCACGGCTTGCGGCGCGATCAAGCGGCAACGGCAATCATTGAAAAACCCGCCCAAAGCCAAAGACGAGTTTTTAGCGATATTGCAAAAACAACAGCTACCCCAAACGGTATCGGCATTAAGGGCTTACATTGAGCTAATTTAAGGCCGTTTTCAGGCTGGGAAACTAGGCGTAAATCTAGGCGCAATAGCCAAACGATACCGAGACAAAACCAAACAACTTGAAACCTTGTGCATATAAGGCATACACTATAGTTTTAGGTTGCTTCAATCCGTTGGGGATGCACTTTTAATGCGATAGTCATGCGTTCGAATCACATGCAACCCTCAAATTCAAATAAAAAACCGCTTAAAGCTTTTAGCCAAGCGGTTTTTTTATGCCCGCCATTTTGCTACGCGAGATTTACGAAACTTATCTTTTCCACGGCGGCCATCAGTTCGTCAAGTTCTGCCTTGCAGTATTGGCTAGTGATGTGTGAGATTGGGCTTCATTGTCAGGTTTGCCGATATAGGCCAGCCACCATACCGATGGACAGGCCGATTAGTTCGGCAAATTTTTTGGGGGTATATGATCGGGAGATTGACGACGGACAGCAGCATAAACTGCACTGCCTTTTCGTTGACTTGCTCGGTTGGTTGTTCCATGATTGCCCCTTAGCTACTGATAATTGGTGAATCGCTGGAACCAAAGGCATTCGTTGAAACACTGTCGGAAGCAGTACAAATCAGTCCAGAAATTGAAGAAATCAGAAAAAAAACCAGATCGGGCTTGATAACAGCAAGGAAGGTTTTAGAGCAGGCTAAGGTGGCGGTTTGATTTTTGATTTTCTTACTTGGCAATAAATTCTTTGCCAAATTTTCAATTACAAAACCACTCCATTTCATGCAAGCTTAAGATAATTCGCGTTTATACAGACAGTGGTTGTACTATCACAGTATTTGATATAAGCACACATAGGAATTCAATCATGGAAAAACCCCCATTAAAAGCCTTTGGACGTTCGCTGAATAATTTTGAACCTCTTAAACCTGCCGAACAAACGCTATTAAATCGTTGTTATTTTGGAGAGACAGCTAAAGTCTCAAACCAAAGACCGA
>NZ_PGFZ01000057.1:1765-2225 GCF_002923755.1 Methylovulum psychrotolerans | reverse complement strand
GGGAGGATTGGAACACGATAAACTATCAGACATTAGTAAATGACTTAGCACAACAAGAGAGCGTCAACAAGCTAAGTCAATCTTTAAGAAAGGATGAAAGGGATACGTTTGATTGGCTAAATTCCATATATATATTCATCCTTGAAGATGATGCTAATCACTATCATTTTGACAAGGCTTCAATTATTCCAAATCAAAATGATTTTTTTAAGAAAAAGTCTGATGTTTATCTTGATGAAATAGAAAACGAAGATTTAGTTAATATTTTAAAATTATTGGGTGAAGATTGGAGAAATTGCTTATTAAACAAAAATATAAAACCTGATAAATTCCATCCTAAAAATAAAAAAAATATTGCAGAAAAAATAACAGAAAAAATTAATCAAAACCATAAAGACGATTTTTTCAAAGAAGCTATCAGTCGCTTATCAGAATGGTTTGACAATCATCCTGAGATTGG
>NZ_PGFZ01000057.1:0-1755 GCF_002923755.1 Methylovulum psychrotolerans | reverse complement strand
CCCCAAAGACTAACATTACTAAGGAAACTTTGTTAAGTTTAGGCGTAACATCAATTAAGGAGCTAGAGAGCGTATTAAACGACAAGCATCTTTCTGCTCAATTTAAACATACCTCTACGCCAACGATAGACATGTTTTTGTATGCTCAAACATTAATAAATAGAGCTAAAAATAATGTGGTTAAACATTTAGAAACACTCGAAAAGTATGATTGTAGCGATTGGGAAGAATTAGCCCCTACCGTTATCGGTGGCATTAAAAAAGAAGGCCGATCTATTCATATAGTAATAAGGCCATCCGATAATGGACAAGTGATTATATATTATGGCTACGAAAAAGATGTATTAGATACCGCAGATGCCGAATTGTGGATAGATAATGGAAAAGATACGCCCAACCATTTAACACTGGGTAAAATCCTTAAAAAAACAGGCATTAATAAAATTCCGGTATAAAAATGGATATTACGAATGAAATATCCCAAATTATTGGTCAGGCCGAGAGTTCTACGCTTGAATATAAAACCGTTTTACCTCCATCAAAAAATATCGCTCAAATAATATGCGCATTTGCTAATACCGATGGTGGGTATATTGTTTTAGGTGTGTCTGACAATCTTGAGATTAACGGTTTAAGTACAGATTTTCACGCCAATGCAATCACCCATAAAGCGTTAGATCTGCTTTCACCACAGCCACAAATCCATTACCAATATGTTGTACATCAAGGCAAAAAGCTTTATGTCATAAAAGTTGAAAAATCTACTATTCCCATTTTGTTAGAGGGCAAAGTATATAAAAGAATTGGTTCGACAACCAAGCTTGAAAATCCGATTGAAATTCAATTTAACCCATATGGATATTTAAGAATAAAAGAAATAAATATTCAGTTTGAAACCTATAAAAAAAACGCTACAAGTGCCAAAATAAAGCTAATAGACCATTATCAAAGTATCTTAAAATAATGGATGATCTTGGAAATATCTTGTATCCAATAGATGCAGATACTCCAACAAGTAACCAAGAAGGAAAAATACTAATGAGAATATTATTTTCTTCTTTCGCAGATAATTTTGAAACATACTTATCTGATTTGTTATATGAAATATTTCTAGCAAAACCAGAATCATTAAAATCAAACCAACAGGTCACTATCAAAGAAGTATTAGATTGCTCCGACTTGCAAGAGTTTGTGAAATATTGGGCTAAAGAAAAAATAGGAAAGCTACAAAAAGGCAGTGTAAAGGGTTTTATTGCTGAAAATGACCAAATAAAAAAATTAGCCGCTATTGATGAATCAACACAAAATGAAATAGAAAAAATACTTCAAATAAGGCATCTCTATTCTCATAGAAATGGGATTGTGGATGAAAAGTTTCTTCAATTTTTTACAGGACAATTTATTTTAAACTCAGAGCATCAAATTCCGATAAGTCAATTTTGCGATAAATTGTGCTATTTAGCAGCAGTCGCCGATAAAATTGATTTAGCAGCAACAAATAAATATAAATTGGCACAGGGTTAATCTATACTGATTGTACCGAATTATGGGGTGTGTTCAAAAAACTGTATTCCGTTGATTTTGTTTAAAAATTAATATGGCGCACAATCAAAAATAGGGCAAATATCCTGTAATAACGCGCTTAAACCCTATCCAGCCAAGAAAATGCCCTCAGATTGGCTGCGCTATTAATGCGTAACCAATTGATTTAATTTGGTATCAATGAATTTTTGGTTACCCCATAATCCGGTACAA
>NZ_PGFZ01000056.1 GCF_002923755.1 Methylovulum psychrotolerans | reverse complement strand
GAAGGCATTGAACAGGCGCTCAAAAAAGGCGTTAAGTTCGGCGCACGGCCTAAGCTAAAGCCCGGACAGGTCGAGGAGTTGAAAGCCAGGGTGGCCGCAGGGGAAGAAAAAAGCCGACTGGCAAAAGAGTTTGGGATCAGCAGGCCGACGCTTTACAAGCTGATTACTTAAATCCACATTTTCGCCAAATGAGAGGGATGTTTTAAGTGATTTATTCCAAGCTACTGAAATCGTCAGGATCGACTCTAATCAAATGAGGATTGAAGAAGGTATTGCTACAAATCACTGGCCAATCGTTTTATTAGCAATTTTATAATAGGAATTATCGTTAAAGATGGCTTCATAAATTGAAGACATAAGGTTTTGAGTTCATCAAGAATTTCTTCATTCGAGAGTTCATCTTCATTTAATGTGGGTAACGTTGCCAAAATAGCCATGCGACGCTGATGATTTGAATCAGGCACATTTGCAACACCATGAATAATATTCTCACTTAGAATAGCTAAAGCTTCAGATATTTCGAGTTTTAAATTTCCACCACCCTCATTTACAGAGGAGGCATAATTTATTTCCATGCCACTTTCATATGGCATTTGCTCAGGATTTTTTGGTTGTTCAATAGTCAATACCGCTTTAGCCTGTTCGATATACCGTTCAACATCTTTAACAGGAACATTTTTATTTTTTACTCTATTATAAACTTCATCGGCTATTGTTTCATTTGAAGGGCGTGATAACGCATATACTGCCGACTGAAGCACCCCTGCCGAACTCAAGTTTGTTATTCCATATTTTTCACAAAAACGACCCGCATGAAGCGCACGGTTAATTTCTTGATGGCTACCCGCGCAAATTGCGCGGGTAGCCTTTAGGTCGGCAATATACTGGCCGAATAATCTATCTGACGGAAATCGCTGCCGTAATGCCCATAAAATACGCCATTTTATCAAAGTAGCCTGATTATCAATTTGTTCTAAACGATCAATTAATTCGTCATTGGTCAGTTTTTTTAAGTCTAAAAATGACCAAATATCCGTCTGCTGCTGAATAATACCGTCTTTATCTGCCCCAGCAATAAAGACCCTCCGCGCCTCAATTTCATCGGAAGTTTTAAATTTGACCATGTAATACTTCCTCCACCAAAGCTAACATTTCTTTTTTTGCCGAAATTTCACTATCTGCGCGTCCATTCAATTCGGTAACAGCCAATCCATCAGCCATACAATCCCTATATATTTTACGGTCAAATACAACCGTTTTAAGTAGCTGCAATTCTGAAAAGTCTAAAATTGTACGTTTCGCTTGCTCTATTTCATTGATTTTTGGATTGCTTGGTGCAATTGACAAAAAAACATAAGATAGTAATCTTTTATTAAAAACCCTTGATTGCTTAATTATTTTACACATATTAGGTAACGTATTAATATCAACCTGACTTGCTTTAACTGGAGTTAAAAGAATATCGGCGACTACCATAGCCGAACGCATTTCTTCAGAATCTCGTCCAGTTACATCGACAATGACGTATTCATAACGATTTCTTAAATCAATCAAAGTATCATCAAGTTCACCGTATTTTTGAATGCAGGCAATTTTAGGCTTATCAGGATGATGTAATTTACGCTCAGCCCACCATTCCGAAACAGATGCCTGTCGATCGGAATCAACCAGCAAAACATCATGGCCTTGATTGGCTAATACAGAAGAAATATTTATGGCCGTAGTTGATTTACCTACGCCACCTTTTTGGGACGCGATAAGAAGTATTTTACTCATTTTTCTCATTTAAATAGGCAATATAGAACCACCTGAAAATTATGCATTTACAGGAATGTTACAATATGTATTTTAAAAATTCATATACAATTGCGAACGGAAGACCCTATCATGATAAAGGCAATCAATCGTCCCACATCAGTCCGCACCCTGCCGATGTACATCGGTTTCTTATTGGGATAACTGCTTCCTGTAACGGGAAAACTACGAAGACAATAATCTATCACCGATGGAAGCAGTGCATTTCTCAACATTCCGACTCAACTGATAGGATTGTAACCTAGAAAATGTCTTTAAAAGCAAAAAAACATGTTGTTAGCTGTTTTCCATCAGGAATGAGAAATGCCTGACATCATCATGTAAATAACAGGTTATGCGGCTTTAGTAACATGGCATTTTCCCTGAACAGAATCCCTTATTGTCTATACAAAAGCGAGCGATGCTGTTCAATACGTTACTGACTTTTGGGAAAACTTTCAATTTTGTCTAATACTTTATCTACTAATTTGCGACAACTCCATAATTCTGCATTTGTTTTTTATGATACTCCCCATATTTTAGACCAGCAGTTAAGATAGAAAGCCTTACCCAAAAAGGCAAACTAAACTATGGCAAATGTACGCAAGAACCACACAACGGAATTTAAAGCCAAAGTGGCCGTTGA
>NZ_PGFZ01000055.1 GCF_002923755.1 Methylovulum psychrotolerans | reverse complement strand
TCGGCCAGCTATAGTTTGCCGGCGAATGTCGAGAACCTGTTTTTGACCGGCACCGCCGCCATCAACGGCACTGGCAACGCCCTCGCCAACATCGTCTACGGCAACAGCACCGACAATGTCTTGTCCGGCGGTGACGGTAACGACACCCTGATCGGCGGCTTGGGCAACGACACCCTGACCGGCGGCGCAGGTTCGGACATTTTCCGCTTCAACACCGCACCTTCCGCCAGCAACATCGACACCGTCACCGACTTTACGGTCGCCGACGACACCATCCAACTGGAAAACGCCGTCTTCACCCAGCTGACGGCCACCGGCGTGCTCAATGCCGCCGAGTTTAAAATCGGCGCGGCGGCGGCCGACGCCAACGACTTTATCATCTACAACGCCGGCACCGGCGCCCTGTCTTATGATGCCGACGGCAACGGTGCGGGCGCGGCGGTGCAAATCGCCATCTTGGGCGTGAACTTGGCCTTGACCAACGCCGATTTTGTGGTGATTTGATAGGGATGGGGGTTGCTGCGCGTTTAACAACAATATGCCGGGGCGGCTTTTTAAGTGCGGGGCCGGCATAAAGAACGTCAGCATGGTTTAAGGCAATACCTTCGCCAAACGTATAAAACTAGTTGAAACAAGCACTTTGGATAAATTTGACCCATTGGTTTTATATCAGTTTGTTCAATCCGATTCAACATCCAAATGGGCGGAGGTATTGTTATATACTTTAAGCGGTCAGGTTTTCGGATTTAGGATTAACCGTTCAGCCTGAGCTTGTCGAAGGCTGGACGGTTAATCCGCCCATGGTTCGACAGGCTCACCACGAACGGATTAACCGAAAACTTGACCGTTCAGAGTATAGAGTCCGACGTTAAGCAAGCGACATAATAAACACACAGGCTAACAGCTGGCCTTAAAGCCGGATTGGCCTGTGTCGCTTAATGCGTGACGGCATCTATAATAGCTGTCTGTTTTAACCACTTTTTTTAATAACTATTTTTGGGGCATTGGCATGACCGTAACGGTAACAAAAAACACTTTATCATATGATGGACATTCTTCCTTAGGCGAGTTTCGTAACGACGGTGCATTTGCCGTGATTAAGGCCGATGGTTCGGTGGTCACTTGGGGAAATACTACTGGTGGCGGTGACAGCAGTGCGGTGGCAAACCAGCTTAACGGCACCGTGGACGTAACACAAATCTTCTCCTCCTTCTACGCATTTGCCGCCTTGCGCAGTGACGGTTCGGTGGTCACTTGGGGGGATTCCAACTATGGCGGCAACAGCAGTACGGTGGCGACACTGCTTGACGGCACCGTGGATGTGACGCAAATATTCTCCACACATTATGCTTTTGCCGCGTTGCGCACGAATGGCTCGGTGGTCACTTGGGGTGGCAGTGGAGGAGATAGCAGCGCGGTGGCGGCACAGCTCAACGGCACCATCGACGTGACGCAAATCTTCTCCACAGAGAATGCTTTTGCCGCGTTGCGCACGGATGGCTCGGTGGTCACTTGGGGAGTCGGCGGCTACGGCGGCAGCAGCACAGCAGTGGCAACACAACTTAACGGCAGTGTGGATGTGACGCAAATTTTTTCCACTTATGGTGCTTTTGCCGCGTTGCGCACAGACGGGTCGGTGGTCACTTGGGGGAATATCTATGCTGGCGGCAACAGCAGCACGGTGGCCACACAACTCGACGGCACGGTGGATGTGACGCAAATAGCTTCCACAAACGATGCCTTTGCCGCCTTGCGCACCGATGGTTCGGTAGTCACTTGGGGTAATATTACTGATGGCGGTGACAGCAGCGCGGTGGCAAGCGACCTCAACGGCACTGGGGATATGACACAAATAGCCTCCACACAAGCTGCCTTTGCCGCACTGCGTGCGGACGGCGCGGTGGTCACATGGGGCGATAGCCGCTTTGGCGGCGACAGCAGTACGGTGGCCACACAGCTCAACGGCACGGTGGATGTGACACAAATAGCGTCCACGAATAGTGCCTTTGCCGCGTTGCGTGCCGATGGCTCGGTGGTCACTTGGGGGTATGGCCTATATGGCGGCAGCCCCAGCAGTACAGTGGCTCCGCAACTCAATGGCGTAAAACAACTCTTTTCTACAGGCTATTCTTTTGCCGCCTTGCGTACCGATGGCTCGGTGGTCACTTGGGGGGATAGCTATAATGGCGGCAGCACCAGCAAAGCGGTGGCGGCACAACTTGACGGCACAGTCGATGTGGTGACCATTTATACCACAACCCGGGCTTTTGCCGCGTTACGCACCGACGGTTCCATCATCACTTGGGGAAACAGCGACAGCAGCGCAGTGGGAAACATCAGCAGCAGCACAGTCGCCAGCCAACTGACCTCCGGCGTGGTCGGTGCCGCCAACATCGGCGGCAATGATATCTACCTCAACCATGCCCCCACCGGCACGGTCAGCATCGCCG
>NZ_PGFZ01000054.1 GCF_002923755.1 Methylovulum psychrotolerans | reverse complement strand
GTTGGGTGGCGAGCGAGTGACCAGGACGGCTGGGGCAGCCGAAGGCATAAGCGGTCGCGTGATTTTTGCTGATTGACCGGCAAGGATGCCGAAGCAATCTTTCGCAAAAAT
Organism: Methylovulum psychrotolerans; assembly: GCF_002923755.1. Lineage (GTDB taxonomy): Bacteria > Pseudomonadota > Gammaproteobacteria > Methylococcales > Methylomonadaceae > Methylovulum > Methylovulum psychrotolerans. The sequence goes on along the minus strand of NZ_PGFZ01000054.1, from coordinate 2,360 downwards.
AGCGACTCCCCTTTTCGCCCCCTATTCCCCCCATTAACCTTCTTCACGCCCTAGCGCAAACCCACACATCCACCCGTTCCACCCCGGCTTTTTTCAACACTTTCGCCACTTCATGCACCGTACTGCCGGTGGTCATCACATCGTCGATGATCGCTACATGCCGGACGTTTAACGGTTTGGCGACGACAAACGCGTGGCGTAGGTTTTGACGGCGCTGTTTGGCACTCAGGCGGCTTTGTTGCGGGGTGTCGTGGCAGCGTTGGCACGCGTCGACGCTTAAGGGAATGCCTAAGGTATGGGCGACGGTGCGGGCGATTTCCAGCGACTGGTTAAAACCGCGCTGGCGGTAACGGTGCTTATGCAGCGGCACGGGGATCAGCAACTGGGGCGTTTCGGCGTTTTGCCGTACCGTCTCGGCCAGCAAATGCCCCAGCAAGCGGGCATTTTTATAATGCGCCGCAAACTTTAAGCCCGTCACCAAATAGCGCAACGCATCGTCATAAACAAACGCGGCATGGGTTTCGTCAAACGCCGGGCGGCGGCTGATGCAGCGTCCGCAGCGCAGGGGCACGGCACTGGGGCTGGGCAGGGGTTCGGCGCATTGGTAGCAATGCTGGGTAGGGCGCAACAATTGCCCGTAACACGCTTGGCACAAATCACGGGGCCGCTCGCCCGCATTGCCGCATAACAGACAGGTAGGCGGTAGCGCGTAATCCTGTATAATATTAAGCCAGTTGTCTACCCAATCCATAATAACAAGTTGATAAGTGTGGTTTTACGCTTAACAATAACTATAGCCGGAGTCGCCCCCAATGTCTTTATTACGCCATGATTGGCAGCTTGCCGAAGTTCAAGCCCTGTTTGCCCTGCCCTTTAACGACTTGATTTTTCAAGCCCAAACCACCCACCGGGCAAACTTTGACCCGAACGAAGTGCAAATCAGCAGCTTATTGAGCATCAAAACCGGCTCCTGCTCAGAAGACTGCGGCTATTGCCCACAAAGTGCGCGTTATGATGCAGGCCTCACCCCCGAAGCTCTGATGCCGATAGCCAAGGTGCTGGAATCGGCGCAACAGGCCAAAGATCAAGGCGCGTCACGGTTTTGCATGGGCGCGGCGTGGCGGCAACCGAAAGACCGCGATATAGAGCGGGTGGTCGAAATGGTGCAAGGCGTTAAAGCCCTAGGCATGGAAACCTGTGTCACCTTAGGGATGCTGACCGATAGCCAAACCGCGCGGCTGAAAGAAGGCGGCTTGGATTATTACAACCACAATTTGGACACCTCGGAAGACTATTATTCCGAAGTCATCACCACCCGCACTTATAAAGACCGTCTGGACACCCTGGCGCGGGTGCGGGATGCGGGGATTAACGTCTGTTGCGGCGGCATCGTCGGCATGGGCGAAAGCAGTGCCGACCGCGCCAAACTGCTGATCGAACTGGCGAATATGCCCAAACACCCCGAAAGCGTGCCGATTAACATGTTGGTGCAGGTCGAAGGCACACCGTTAATGGGTACCGAACCGCTAGACCCTTTGGTGTTTATCCGCACCATCGCCGTCGCACGGATCATGATGCCAACCTCACGGGTACGCCTGTCGGCAGGCCGTAAAGAAATGAGCGACGAAATGCAGGCGCTGTGCTTTTTGGCGGGCGCGAACTCGATTTTCTATGGCGACAAACTGCTGACCACCGACAACCCGATGACCAACCATGACATGGCGTTGTTTGATCGGTTGGGCTTGCATTCAGGTGGTTCCAGTTACGCGAATTAAGCAGGAGCCGCGTAGGTCGGGCACGCTGTTTTGCCCGACAGATTGCCGCGCGACTGGCCATACCTTGTATTTGCACCATCGCCCTTAAGCGTGTTGACTGCTAGGTACGGTTGCCCAGATTCTGGCGGAACGGGCAAATGTCGGGCAAAACCGCCTGCCCGACCTACGCGGCTAAAGCTGTTTAAGCAATTTATCATAAACTTGATGTGAGCCAATCCAAAACCATAGGATTTCATGGTTTTGGATAATGCCCACCGCCCGATAATCCTTATTGACCCTAACCGAATAAATGGGCTTAGTGGCGTGGACACATTTAAATTGTAAACTCGGATGAGAGGGGTCGCGCTTGAATTGCTGATACTCGATCATCCAGTTTTTAATATTCGGATAAATAGCTCAGCTACCGGATATTGAAAAGTTTAACAAATTAATTTAAAACAACAAGTTGCAATGGAATCCGCCCCCCTCCCCTGATGGGGAGGGATGGGGTGGGGAGAATCTAAATAAGGCTTTTTTCATTAATCAGACAGAAAGCAGTCTGATTAAAATCTCTAAGCCATAAGTATAAATCATTGATTTTATTCT
>NZ_PGFZ01000053.1 GCF_002923755.1 Methylovulum psychrotolerans | reverse complement strand
AAAAGATAAGCAATCTGAAATTGATAACATTATAAACGGTGCAGATGACCTTCAAAAAGTTAAGGAAAACGAGATATGGTCATTTAACGAATTGAAAGATTTAGATAATGAGCAACTCGTCGATAGGCTAGAACAAGTCGATAATCAGGCAACAATTATCCGTTGGATGATTTTGTGGGAATTGAGGAAGAGATTTTCATCCGATAAATTATTTGGCCAATATCTTGCCGAATTAAAAAAGAGCAACGCTACTATCACAATTTGTGACAGTAGCCACCAGCAGATATTTAGGGAAATCAGTGCCGGGCGTTTTTGTGAGCGTAACAACGTTACCAATATTGCATCCATAGGGATATTAAAATCGGCTATTTATGCACTATCAAAACCTTCCAATGAAGATATATCAGACAATATTTTTCAAGAAATAAAAAATCGCAATATTCCTGTCAATGAAGTCAATAGGCTGATAGCCCAGGCTAAGGCTATTACTATTGATCATAAATCGGCGGAAGAACAAAATTCTAGCATTCAAGCGATAGGAGCACCATTAGTTGTTCCGAAAGAAACTATCGCTTTAGAAACAAAAAATACCGAAAAAACTATACTAACAAACAAAGAAATAGCTGATTATATTATTCAGTTTATTAATGACCAAAATAAAAATCATTACGACATAAAAACCGTTTTTAAACTTGTTATGGATCATTTCCGTAAAAGAAATCGTCACACATAAATAGGTGCAAGATGCCGGACAATAGTAGGCTAACAAAAGTATCAAAAAAAGATAGCAGGAATCCCTCTTTTGCACTGCCTAATAAAGAATATTTTGAAGGCAATCAGCTTGATATGTTCCGAGCATTCTTATGCAATAACGGTAACGAACGAACCCAACTCTCCAACACTTTTGACCTTTGGGATAGTGTCCCCCGTTATTCTATATCGCGTCAACAAATGGATAAGCTTAGGAAAGAAAAAGGCTTTTTAGATTTACAGCGCATTCAATTCCGTTATCGAGGTAAAACGTTAGAAGCCATCATCCAAGCTACGCGAATTTTTGACAGAAAAACTGGAACCAGTAAAGATTACTATCCAAGTGCCAATGAAGAACTGGTTGAAGACGCATTGCGTAAAATTGCCGCAGAAGAACGCAACGCATTTTTTGACAAACCAAACTACCGAAGCGGGGTAGTATTTTCCCTGCACATGCTGCGCGAAGAATTAAGTCGGCGCGGCCACTCTCGCTCGTATTATGAAATTGTTTTAAGCCTCAATATATTGGCAGGAAGTGTTATTGAAATTCACACAATGGAGGGTAATGATGGTGAAAGCTTCACAAAAAGCGGTTACTTTTCAGGCTTATCGGCTGTGTCAAAAAGCGATCTTACTGAAGACCCCAATGCAAAATGGATCGTCCAATTTCACCCCCTTGTCACTCAAGCACTGGATACCCTAACATATAGGCAATTCAATTACGCACAGATGATGAGCTATAAAACCCAGCTCGCCCGTTGGCTTCATAAGCAATTGTCGTTGAAATTCACCTTTGCAAGTCTTGCCACGTCATTTGAAATGCGTTACTGCACAATAAAACGTGATAGTGCTTTATTGAACGGATATACCAGGGACAGGGCTGCAATTGAAGCGTTAGACGGAGCATTCAACGAACTTATGACAGGCCACGTTTTAACCCAATGCAAAAAAAATCCTATATTGGGCGAAAGAAATAAAATCATTGATATAGTTTACAACCTACACCCTTCCCCAATATTTTGTCACGAAATGAAGGCCGCAAACAAGCGGGAGAAGCTAACAAAGCCTGTGGATAACTAAACGATTTAACAGCTATAAGCGGTAGGTATAGGTGGCGGGTTAAGCCATTTTACGGTAGGTATAGGTGGCGGGTCACAGTAGGTATAGGTGGCGGGTATACTTTTCGCCCCCTATTTTTAACCATGTGACAGTAGGTATAGGTGGCGGGTCGTCAAAAAGGCGGTAGGTATAGGTGGCGGGTCGTCTTTTTCTAACAAAAAAGATGATTCTTATTGAAATTTTAGTGGTTCTTTTCAACCAATTTTTACTTTAGATAGTAGGTATAGGTGGCGGGTCGAACGAAAAAAAGCATGTAACTAAATGATTTAATTAAAATAAAAAATCAATTTTTTGTCCTTATTCTTTTATTCTTTATTTATTCTTATCTTTAACCATTAAATCCACCCATATTTCCCCATAACAATCAACATCAGAAATACCCGCCACATCCAAATTTAATTCGCAAAATATGGGCTAATTTTTAAACAGAAACTAAGCCTATTTTATCCAACCCATCTTAATCACAATATTAATACTCGATCATCCAGTTTTTAATATTCGGATAAATAGCTCAGCTACCGGATATTGAAAAGTTTAACAAATTAATTTAAAACAACAAGTTGCAATGAAACCCGCCCCCCTCCCCTGATGAGGAGGGATGGGGTGGGGAGAATCTAAATAAGGCTTTTTTCATTAATCAGACAGAAAGCAGTCTGATTAAAATCTC
>NZ_PGFZ01000052.1 GCF_002923755.1 Methylovulum psychrotolerans | reverse complement strand
CGGAGACGATGTTGGCGAGGGCGTTGCCAGTGCCGTTGATGGCGGCGGTGCCGGTCAAAAACAGGTTCTCGACATTCGCCGACAAACTATAGCTGGCCGAGGCGTAGACCGAATCGGTGCCGCCGCCGCTGGCTTCGTTCACCACATCGGCGCTGTTGTCGACGACATACACGTCATTGCCCAGCCCCCCGCTCAGGGTGTCAATGCCGCCGCGGCCATCAAGACGGTCATTGCCCGCCGTGCCGGTCAGGGTGTCGGCGTTGGCGGTGCCGAGCACCACGATGCCGACCGTGCCGGTGGCGGCGCTGGCTTTGCTCTCGGCCTTGCCGTCCTGGTCGGTGTAACTGGCGGTGACGGTCAGGGTATGGCCGACATCGCCGGCCTGAAGCACATAGCTGCCGCCGATGCCGATGACGCTGGCCCCACTCATCCAAGTGTAAGTGATGGCCCCCAAGCCGTCGGCATCGGCCAGGGTGTTGCTGGCGGTGAGGGTTTGGCCTTGGGTGTCCGTGCCGGCGATGCTGACCGTGCCGGTGGGGGCATGGTTGATGTAGACATCGTTGGTGGCGATGTTGGCGGCACCGACCACGCCGGAGGTCAGTTGGCCGGCGACTGCGCTGCTGTTGCCGCCGAAGCTGGCATTGCCCCAGGTGACTATCGAGCCGTCGGCGCGTAACGCGGCAAAGGCTTCGTCTATGGTATAAATGCTCACCACATCGACTGTGCCGTCGAGCTGTGCAGCCACCGCGCTGCTGTTGCCACCCTTTCCGACATCCCCCCAAGTGACCACCGAGCCGTCCGTACGCAGTGCGGCAAAGGCATAATTTGTGGAGAAGATTTGCGTCACGGTGTGGTTGGGAGTGCCGTCAATCTGGTCTGCCACCGCGCTGCTGTCGCCGCCGCTCAATCCCCAAGTGACCACCGAGCCATCACTGCGCAAGGCGGCAAAGGCGCTTACTGTGGAAAAGATTTGTGTCACATCCACGCTGCCGTTGAGGCTGGTTGCTACCGTACTGCTGTCGCCGCCAGTAGAGTTATTACCCCAAGTGACTACCGAACCGTCCGTACGCAACGCGGCGAAGGCAGTGTTTGTGGAAACTATTTGCGTCACATCCACGGTGCCGTTGAGGCCGGTTGCCACCGCGCTGCTGTCGCCGCCATTAGGGGCATATCCCCAAGTGACCACCGAGCCATCCGTGTGCAAGGCGGCAAAGGCAAATTCTGTGGAAGCTATTTGTGTCACGTCCACGGTGCCGTTGAGGCCGGTTGCCACCGCGCTGCTGTTGCCACCATTAGTTTTATCCCCCCAAGTAATCACCGAACCGTCTGTGCGCAACGCTGCAAAAGCACCATGAGTGGAAAAAATTTGCGTCACATCCACGCCGCCGTTAAGCTGGCTTGCCACCGCGCTGCTGTCGCCGCCAGCAATACCAAATCCCCAAGTGACCACCGAGCCGTCGGTGCGTAGGGCGGCAAAAGCTTCGTATGTGGAAGCTATTTGTGTTACAGCCACGCTGCCGTTAAGCTGGCTTGCCACCGCAATGCTGGTGCTGCCGCCATTACCGCTATCCCCCCAAGTGACCACCGAGCCGTCCGTGCGCAATGCGGCAAAGGCCGTTTCTGTGGAGAAGATTTGCGTCACAGCCGCAGTGCCGTTGAGAGTGCCGTTAATCTTGCCTGCCACCGCGCTGCTGTCGCCACCGAAGCCGTTATCCCCCCAAGTGACCACCGAGCCGTCCGCACGCAACGCAGCAAAGGCCTTATCTGTGGAGAATATTTGCGTCACGTCCACGCCGCCGTTAAGCTGAGCCGCCACCGCACTGCTGTCACCGCTGAAAGCTCCCCAAGTGACCACTGAACCATCGGCCTTAATCACAGCAAAAGCGGATTTGTTACGAAACTCCCCTAAGGAATGCCCAGAATATGATAAAGTGTTTTTTGTTGCTGTTACGGTCATGCTAGTACCCAAAATAATGATTAAAAAAAGTGGTTAAAATAGACAATTATTAACAATACCTCCGCCCATTTGGATGTTGAGTCGGATTGAGCAAACTGACGCAGGCCGTTATAAAACCAATGGGTCAAGTTTATCCAACGCGCTTGTTTCAACTGGGTGTATGCGTTTGGCGCAGGTATTGCCTTAAACCATGCTGACGTTCTTTATGCCGGCCCCGCACTTAAAAAGCCACCCCAGCATATTGTTGTTAAACGTGCAGCAACCCCTATGCCTATCAAATCACCACAAAATCGGCGTTGGTCAAGGTCAAGTTCACGCCCAAGATGGCGATTTGCACCGCCGCGCCCGCGCCGTTGCCGTCGGCATCATAAGACAGGGCGCCGGTGACGGCGTTGTAGATGATAAAGTCGTTGGCGTCGGCCGCCGCCGCGCCGATTTTAAACTCGGCGGCATTGAGCACGCCGGTGGCCGTCAGTTGGGTGAAGACGGCGTTTTCCAGTTGGATGGTGTCGTCGGCGACCGTAAAGTCGAGTACGGTGTCGGTGTTGCCGGCGGAAGGTGCGGTATTGAAGCGGAAAACGTCCGAACCTGCGCCTCCGGTCAGGGTGTCGTTGCCCAAGCCGCCGATCAGGGTGTCGTTGCCGTCACCGCCGGACAAGACATTGTCGGCGCTGTTGCCGTAGACGATGTTGGCGATGGTGTTGCCAGTGCCGTTGATGGCGGCGGTGCCGGTCAAAAACAGGTTCTCGACATTCGCCGACAAACTATAGCTGGCCGAGGCGTAGACCGAATCGGT
>NZ_PGFZ01000051.1 GCF_002923755.1 Methylovulum psychrotolerans | reverse complement strand
CGCAAAGCCGTTAGTTTTCCCTCGCAAAGCCGTTAGTTTTCCCTCGCAAAGCCGTTAGTTTTCCCTCGCAAAGCCGTGTTTATTTTTGTTCGGTTTTGCAATCAGTTTTCTTTGCTTTTTTGATCGTTTCTTTTTTGATAATCGAGCGTTTTTGGCTTGGAGAATGGTTAATATCGGCTTTTATGCTGTCTTCTTGTACTTCATAATCCCTTAAAAATTGTGCGTCTTTCATTACCTTGTGGGCTTTTATGATGGTTGTTTTTTTGTTCTTTCCGCTAATACCCGTGATGTTAGCGAGAGTTTCTATTTTATGGGCTGTTGGATTTGTATGGCTTGAATAATAGGCATGTAGAGATTTGGCAGTAGGATTTCGCCCTAGAGATTGACGTATCTCTAGGCTTAATTTTGAAAACATTCCAAAATCGAATAAGGCCGCGAATTTTGGGTTGATGATTAGCTCGTAATTCATAGTCGCTTCATCCCGAAAACCACCTTCTATTAAGCCACCAAAATATTTTTTACCGTGATCAGTTATATCGACTGTACCTCCGCGTAAACGTACCAGAACATCATGTAAACGGGTATGGTTGCTTCCTCCTGTCGGTAAACCTAGAGATTTCAGTAGGTAATAGGCGGAAAACTTGATAGGTGTCCCTAAGGGAAAAGGTTGAGCTATTTTTAGAAGCTCTAAATATACATCAAGATCTGATTGGTCAAATTGCTGACCAGTAAAAACTATTTTTAATCCAGATACACAGAAGATGTCTTCTTTGTTAAGAAAGCGACGGTTTTCTTTTTGGTGTGTGCTTAATACGGGAAATAGTGAGGAACGAAAAACGGCATTAGGTGCGGCTCTATATTCTTCTCCCCAGAAACTTAGTTGTAAATTTTCATTATTTTCTGGATCTTTTTCTTCTTTTGGAGGTTCTGTTTGTTGTTTGAGTGCTTGTCTTGCCAGCATTGATGCCCCAATTGAAGCTAGGGAATCTTGAAGGCTTGGGGATAGGTTTTGGGCGTGTTCTCGGATGGATTCGCGGAACAAGGGGAGTACCGCTTCACGGGCTTTGTCGAAATCCTCACGTTCACTGCCAGATAAAGGATTTTTTTCATCGTTCATTTTTTAGTTCTCCTCCTTAACTATAGCCCGAATCCTTACGGTCGGGCGAAATTACCTGAAATGAAGTAAAAGCGGGCTGTTGAGTTACTTAATTCCTCTTTTTTCTTCCCAAGAGTCAAGGGCTTCGCGTAAAAGCTCTATCAGCTTTAGGTCTGCTTCAGCGGCTCTTTGCCGAAAGCGGCGGCGGAAATTTGAATCCACTTTGAAATTAAGAGGGGAAGTTGATGGGACGGATGAAGGTGTCTCTGGATGCCGTCCTATTGCATCGCTTGCAGCAGTTGCCGTACCTTTAACTGCCACAAGGGAAGCTGATAAATCAGCAGTTTTCTTTTTAACCATTTTTCTTTCCTTTGTTTTATCTTGTTTTAGGTTTATCTTGTTTTCTTTTTTTATGGTTTTCTGCTATTCGTTCTTTAACGAAACTCCATAATTCTACAATTTCGGCGGCACTGCGCCCTCTTGGATCAATTTCAAGAACTGAACGCCCGTCAATCATTGAACCGGCGAAATCAACGCGGTCATGGATAATTGATGGGGCAACAACACCGTGTGTCGAAAGTACGGCCATCGCCTGAACCGTAAGGCGACTATTTGGTTTAGCTTGCGTGACTACGAAACCAAATGGGCGGCTAGTTTCGTTGGCAAGCTCAACTGTGCGTCCAATAGCCCGTAAGTCGTGTGGACTAGGGCGAGTTGGGATGAGAACAAAATCGGCCAGTTTGACGACAGCACGAATTGATTCCGTAATGGCTGGAGGGGTATCAATAAATGCGTAAGCGTAACCAGCCGCTTCCAAAGATTTCAATATAGAAGAAAGCTCTTTAAGGGTTGCAGGGGCAAATGCCGGAGTATCTTCTTTGCGTCCGTTCCACCAAGCAGCAAGCGAGGCTTGCGGATCAGTATCAATTAGGACACAGGGGCTATCACCGGCTTTTTCGGCGGCGATAGCAAGATGGGCTGTAAGGGTGGTTTTTCCTGCGCCCCCTTTTTGACTGGCTAGAACGATTGTTTGCATAGTATTTTCTTCTTTTCGTGCTTTCTTGCTTTAAGTATAGCACTAAAGCAAGTTTTTTATTTAACAAAATATCTATATAGCACAAATGCTTAAACATCGAAACAAATCTTTTACAGTGTATTGTCGATATCCTTTTGGTCCTGGTCACTCGTTAGCTATTCAACAAGGATTAGCTCACATGCTTTCCATAACTTTTTGGGGGAAAACGGCTTGCATTCAAGGCTATTGCATACTGTAGTACGCAGTGATATAAATTGAAGGGAATAAGTCCGTGACAGATGCAGCAAAGCCAAAGCAGGTGGTTGTTTATGCCAGGGATAACGGGAAAGAGCCTTTTACCGAATGGCTTTATGGCTTGCGGGATGTCATGGGGCGGAAACGTATCCTTGCCCGCGTTTCCCGCCTGCAACAGGGCAACTATGGGGATTGTGAGCCAGTTGGGGAAGGAGTCAGCGAACTGCGGCTATTTTTCGGTTCCGGCTACAGGGTTTATTTCGGGGAACGGGATAACCATATCGTCGTCCTGCTGTGTGGCGGCGACAAGGGTAGCCAAAACCAAGACATTGAACAGGCCAAGGCCTATTGGAAGGAGTATCTAAGCCATGAGCAGATATAGAACGATTGGTGAGGTTGAAGAAGAATACCTCCGCAATCATCCTGACGAGATGGACGATTACATTACTGTCCTCTTTGATGAATATGCCGAGAGCGGCGACACCGCTTCCCTGATGGCTTCTT
>NZ_PGFZ01000050.1 GCF_002923755.1 Methylovulum psychrotolerans | reverse complement strand
GCTTTGCGCCGGGTGCTGTGCAGCGGCGAGGCTTTGCCGCACGCTTTGCAGATGCGCTGCCACCGCATCTGGCCGGATGTGGAGTTGCACAACCTCTATGGCCCCACCGAAGCCGCCGTCGATGTGACGGCGTGGCAGTGCCGCCCCGAACCGGATTTGGGCATCGTGCCGATAGGCTACCCTATCGCCAACACCCAGATTTATATCTTGGACAGCGACCTACAACCCGTGCCGTTGGGCGTGGCCGGGGAAATACACATCGGCGGCATCCAAGTGGCGCGGGGCTACCTGAACCGCCCGGCACTGACCGCCGAACGCTTCATCACCGACCCGTTCAACAAGGACGGCAGCGGCCGCCTCTACAAAACCGGCGACTTGGGGCGGTGGCTACCCAACGGCAGCATCGAGTATCTGGGGCGCAACGATTTCCAAGTCAAAATCCGTGGCTTGCGTATTGAATTGGGCGAGATTGAAGCCCGCTTAGCGGCCTGTGCGGGCATCCGCGAGGCCGTGGTCATCGCCAGGGAAGATGTGCCGGGCGATAAGCGGCTGGTCGCCTACCTCATCCCCGAAACAGGCCACACCCCCGACCCCGCCGAATTGCGCCGCCAACTGGCCGGGCAATTGGCGGACTATATGTTGCCCAGTGCCTTCGTCACGCTGGAACAGTTTCCGCTCAGCACCAACGGCAAGCTTGACCGTCAGGCCTTGCCTGCGCCGGACGGCGGCAGTGTCGCGGTGCGGGCCTACGAAGCCCCCCAAGGCCCTACCGAAACCGTCATCTCCGCACTTTGGCAAGAACTGCTGCACCTGGAGCAAGTCGGGCGGCATGACCAGTTCTTTGAATTGGGCGGGCATTCCTTGCTGATCGTCACTTTTATTGAGCGCTTGCGCCAACAAGGGCTAAGCGCGACGGTACGTCTGGTTTTTACCGCGCCGATACTGGCCGATATGGCGGCGGCGATAGACGCTGAGCAAAACCCGGCAACAGCAACGGCAATACCGCCTAATCTGATACCTGCGGCGTTTAGCCAACCACAGACAGAAACCGTTATGGAGGAGTTTCATCTATGAATTTAGCAGAACTGACATCACACATTCAGGAAAAAAACATCGGCCTTTCTGTGCATAACGGCGAGTTAATTATCCGCGCCGCCCAAGGCGTTATCGGCCCGGAATTATTGGCGGCATTAAAACAGTACAAACCGGAATTGCTCGCCGCATTGCAAAAAGACGGGGGGGCATTAGCCTTTAAAGCCGTAACACCTCAAGTGCCGCCAGTTAAGATCACCCCAGACTTATTGCCTTTGGTCAGCTTGACTCAGGCCGAGATCGACTATCTGGTCGGCAATGTACGGGGTGGCACTGCCAATATCCAAGACATTTACCCTCTGGCTCCGTTACAGGAAGGTATTTTGTTCCACCATTTGTTGGCGACCCAAGGTGACGATTACCTATTGCGCACTGTGCTGAGCTTTAGCCAACGCGGACATTTGGAGGCTTTCCTCAGCGCCTTACAAACGGTAATAGACCGTCACGATATTTTACGCACGGCCATCTACTGGCAAGACTTACCGCAACCTGTGCAAGTCGTACAACGGCAAGCCCTGCTGCCTATTATAGAATTGCCGGAAAACGGGGCAGATGCGGCTTATAGCCAATTACTGGCCGCCACCGACCCCCGGCAAGTGCGCATCAACTTACAACAAGCGCCGTTGTTTGCGGCTTATACCTTATATGACGCGGCAGCGGGAGAGTGGTTATTGGCTTTGCTTAACCATCATTTAGTCAGTGACCATTTGACGCTGGAGCTTATCATTGCCGAAATCCAGCTCATCATCAGCGGCCAAGCCGAACGTTTGCCGACACCGTTACCTTACCGTAATTTTATCGCCCAAACCTTAGCCCTGCCGCCTGCCGTACACGAAAGCTATTTCAAACAACAATTGGCCGATATTGATAGCCCCACCGCGCCTTTCGGCATCCTTGCCACTAACAGCGGCCCGCTGAACGAAGCCAAGCGGTTGTTAAACCCAGAACTGGCCCGCCGCATTTGCCTGAGCGCTAAACAGCAGGGAGTCACGGCCGCCGTGCTGTTCCATGTCGCGTGGGCGCAAGTGTTGGCGCAATGTACGGGACGCGATGCGGTAGTGTTCGGCACGGTCTTATTGGGGCGTTTACAACATTCCGGCGGTTCTGACCGGACACTCGGCCTGTTCATCAATACCTTACCACTACGCATCAACTTGGCTGGCCAATCGGTCAGCGGGCTGGTCAAGGCCACTTATCGGCAATTTATGGATCTGCTCGATCATGAACAGGCTTCCTTAGCTTTGGCGCAACGCTGTAGTGGTGTCGCCCCGCCTTTGCCTTTGTTTACCAGTTTGTTTAACTATCGGCACAGCGCTGCCGCTCCTGCTACCGACGTGGCTGGGGCAGCACTGTGGCAGGGTATGCGCATCCATCACAGTGAAGAGCGCACTAACTACCCCATTGCCCTGTCTGTTGATGATCTAGGCGAAGGCTTCCTGCTCACCGCCCAATGCACTGACGGTATCGAGCCTGAGCGTATTGTCGGGTATTTGGAAACGGCCTTAGACCGCCTGACCGCCGCGCTGGCCGACAACCCCGCTTGTCCGGTCAACCAGCTCAGCATCTTGCCGGACACGGAACGGCGACTAGTTTTGGAGGGCTTTAACGCCACCCAAGCCGACTACCCAGCGCATCTGTGCGTCCACCAGTTGTTTGAGCGGCAGGCGGCACAAACCCCGGCAGCCGTTGCCTTGGTTTTTGAAGGCCACAGCTTAAGCTACGCAGAACTCAACCGCCTCGCCAACCGCCTCGCCCACCGCCTGTTGGCTTTGGGGGTGCGGCCTGACGAACGCGTGGGCATTTGTGCCGAACGCAGTCTGGAGATGGTCGTCGGCCTGCTCGCCATCCTCAAGGCGGGCGGGGCGTATTTGCCGCTGGACCCGGCCTACCCGGACGGGCGGCTGGCCTATCTGCTCGAAGACGGCCAACCCGTCGCCCTGCTGA
>NZ_PGFZ01000005.1:327146-334445 GCF_002923755.1 Methylovulum psychrotolerans | reverse complement strand
ATCTGCCGATTGACAACAACCCCGTGGAAAACTGCATCCGGCCCATTGCGTTGGGCAAGAAAAATTGGCTGTTTGCCGGCTCCGAACGTGCCGGGCAACGTGCCGCCGCAATCCAAACCTTACTGGGCACGGCCAAGCTTAATGGCCTAAACCCGGCGGCATGGCTGAAGGAAACATTAGAAAAACTGCCCGTGTGGCCGAATAGCCGCATTGATGAATTGCTGCCTTTGACCCCCGAACAAATAACGGCGATTAAACAAAATTTACCTGAAAAGGCAACGTGGTAGGAACACGCGTTTACGAAGCATCTTGCTAATCAGGATATTATTTGGTTGAGCGGAAAGTTTTGCTCTCGTCAGCCAACCACTGACTAATTCTCAATTTGTGCGACTCTAGAGATTTTTCTCGGTCATTCTCCCAAATACTTCTTTTAACCCCTCTAATAATCCCTAACGAACCAATATTTTCTTGAATTATTGCTCGAGCTTTGCTGGATGCTACCACCAACCAACCTTCGCCAGTTATTTCTCGAGTGCGTGGAGGTTGACGGTCGATTGGGCCATCCTGCCATCGGCGACTTTCAACCATGATTTGTCCAGCATCATCAACCCACCGGAAAAGCCCATCCTTAGATAGATGCCATCCGATCTGAATCGCGACGACCGGATTGAAAGCCAGCCATTTACAGGAACCGACCAGTTCTTGCTGCGAATATCCATGCACTACCAGCGATGGTAACATTTCGGCTCTGGGTAATACTGGATAATCCTTTGCCTTCCATTCATGTTTGTTTGGAAAAAAACTGTATGTACTGAAGTCGTCATCGGGCGACACCGGCCAATCAGGGTGGCAGGCCATAGTAAGCCGTAATTCCGTAGGCACTTTCCAATTCCATTCCTTAAAACGTGTTAATTCTCCTACTACTACAAAGCCATCATCTAGGTAATCCACGAAAAAACTAAATGCCTCTTCTGTGCCATTGACCCATTCGTCACGAACCCCATAGCTTTCAGGCATATTTGGACTTTTTATCGATTTTGGACGAAGTTCTGGTTCAACTCCAGCCAATCGCCAATCGTAAAGAAATAGCCAATAATTAACCACGGATATAGCTTTGTCGTCAAGTAATCCCACATCTGCCAATTCCGCAACAACCTGACTGATAGCACGCTGGGCCACATGAGGACGTTGTCTGTTGTAAACAAGCTTTAATTCAATATTGCTTAGCCAATCCCTCATGCGTTTTTCTGCCGCACTATTCCAATCTGACGCTGGTTTAATGGATCGCATTAAGATTGCAGTTCTTTCCAAGAGATTTTCTATAGGTATTTCTGTTATATGGCTCAGTAATTCGATTACTTCTTGATGCGGTCGAATCATTTCGAGTGGGTCACTCGAATCCGGCAATGTTTCCCCTGGATGTATTGCATGATGGGGTACGGCAGAGTCATAATTACCGAGTGGCGGAAGTTTCAGAGTATAAACCAACGGCAGTTTTGTGAGTTCATCTTTTTCTGTACTGACCGGCTTAATCTCCAATAAATCAGCTAATTGCTCCGCCATTCGCCGCACAATAAAATCCTTAGATTGGCAGAGATCGAGAATAGGAAAGAAATATTCTTTGGCTATTGGCGTCCCTTGACGCCAAGCACTATCCAACAATGCAAGCCCTTGAACGACGCCGATATGTTTATCTTTCAGTAATGAAAATATCGAGCATTTTGTTGCCTCAGGGGCAAGTCCTTGGACAAGGATTTCGCTCAGTGCGTAGTGCACCTGATCTCTTACTTCGTTGATCGGCAGCTTGGTCGCCCAAGAACAAACCGATAGTAATGCTTCTTCAATTGTGCACTTATTCACCGCTACTAACTGCGGAAAATCTTCTGCTAGAGAAAATTCGGCGAGTTGGAAGATATGTTCACGGAATTCCGGCCATAATTGGTTCCACGGAACATTCTCAAACAGTATGTCGGTGAGTTCTTCCCAGTTGTTAATAAGATTAACTGGATACCGGAACTCCGAAGTGTAATCATCAAGCAATGTTTTCAAAGCTTGAGGACGCCAACGTTTTGGATCAATGGCTATTAGGCCCCCGAAAGCGGTTTGCCGTATGCCGCCATCCCAATGAGAATCCCATCCCGACGCTTTACTTTGTTGTAACATCGGCTCCAACAATGTGAGCGCTTCCGAGGCATGTCCGAGTCGATGCAAGCGCAGGGCGAATTTATTGCGCAAGGCGTCTTTCGACAAATAAGATTCCCATCGCGTCAACATTTGGCGTATCTGGTCGGCGGAAAAACTCTCAATTAACGGTTCCAGCAACGAAGGCCATGGAAAGTAGTCTGTTTTCTCTATGGATTCGAATAGGATTATAAGCTGCTCATAAGAGCCAACCATAACCTTTGCTTCTTCCACGGTGATTTTTCTACCATCTTTCAATATTAGGAAGGAACTACTGCTGTCCTGTTCACCAAGATTATCGAAATATTGCTTTTCGAACTGACTCGCGTCACCACCTGAATGACGTATTCCAGCGATCAATGCCCTCCACCATGAAGGCCTCTGATTTGGCCAAGCTTTCACCAGCAATGTTTGGCTAAGATCATCGATTAAACCATGAGTTAGCTCCGATGGAACCAGCTTAAAGCAAGCCGCAGCCAATTCAATTGCCAAAGGCTCATAGAGATAGGGTACAAAAGGTATGTAGAGGTGACGCGTGAGGTTCATGATAAGTTCTATTGGGGGCTGTTTCGAGCGAAGTGCTCCCAATAAAATACCGGCCACACCAGTATCAAAGTGAAGGCCGCCGTTTTTCCACAGCCATTCACATAGTTGCCAACTCTCACTAGGATTAATAGTCATGGCTAACGCCAGTAACTCAATCGCTGCATCTTGAGTTCCTCTTCCGCGATTGGCCTTTTCCAGGATTAGGACTGCGGCGGCGAAATGATGCAACTCATTCTCTACGAGTTCAGGAGCTGAAGAGGCTACTTTAGTTAATACTTCGACCCACTGCTGCAATTGTCGATCTTTGTCATGGTAAATGCCAAACGATCCTTCCAACATTCGTGGAATTAAATCCTGTGCCCTGTCAACTTCACCGACTTCGCACCACGACAGAGCAAGCTCGTTGAAAATTTCAACCCTTGCGTGTACCTCGTCCCATACGCCAATTTCTCGTTGAAGAGATTCCAACCGTTGGATGAATCGCGAACGTTGGTCACCATTCCGATAAAGGATCAAAGCAATTTTGTGGCGTTGGTCCGTTGACCAATATTTTTTGGTGCTTTCTGATGCCCAAAGCTTTTCGAATTCGTCGCTTAAAGCCAGTATTGCTTCATCGCCGTGTGCGGCTGAGGCACTAATCATAAGGTCGAAATAATCGTTTGCAGCACCTTGAAACTCATACCAACCAGTCCACTCTTTAGTTTCTTTCCAGCTACGTTGATATAGCCTGAGCGCCGAATGTAATATGCGGACTATTTCGCTACCGGATAACTTTTCTTTGCGTCTTGCCTTTCCCCAGAGCTGGCTAATTATCACCAAATGCCTTTCAAATAAAACGTTGCCTCTCTCCTTGGCATCCAGGGCATCTGGTACAGCGGCGACAGGAGAGATTTCTATACCTAATGTTGCCAGCAATCTATTCAAACGAATCCGTTGAATAAAAGGCGCAAGTTTTTTCCATTGACTGCCAGACCAGCTGTAAGTCTGTGGCTGAGAAACACCTGATATCCACTGGCAAGCATTGTTAAAATCGTTGCGAATATTTACTAAATGTTCGCAAAGCGATAATCTTTCCGTATCATCTAATTCTGCCACCTGTTCAGCCCAGTCAATAATGCGCTCCAAAGCTTGGTCAGCAGCGGGATTAGTTGAATGAAAGTGGCAAAGATTAAAATCCATTCGTAACAATAAGTTAGAACCATCGGAAAGATTGGCAGCCAGACCTTTAAGTTCGCTCCACAACGCAGGGTTATCTTTTTGCGCAATTGAGTCGGCTAAAAGTACGCGCATATTAGACCGGAGCTCTTGAGAAATGAGATTCAGGTCAGAATCTGGAAAAACCGGATTATTCTCGGCCACTAGCGCGTCAATGGCTTTGAATACTTCTTCCAGTGGTCTGAAATTATGCGCGCACCTAACCCAGTTTTTTAACAGGTCGCTTTTTCCTAGGGTCGTTTTCACTGGTTGCGATCCGCTCAACCAATCTAATGGTTCTGCCGCATCAAATAAAATTCGTGCCGCCTCTATATCGCCAGTGTCGAGTAATTTTCGGCAAAGACGCAAAGCATTAGACTGATCAATCCTTAAGTGATTACCGTCCATAACGTAACCAAGTACGGCACTAACTCCCTCAATGGATAATAAAAGCCTTGGAACATCTACTTGCTCTAATGCTTGCCCTCTCTCCCTGAGTTCATGCTCGATTAACAATAGTCTAAACAAAGCAACGGTATCCATTTGTTCGCGGGCCGCTCGTAAAGCTAGTGTAATATCCTCAAATATCTCTTGCGACGAGCGCAAAGCATAAAATTGGCGGCGAAAATATCCTTGTGAAGCAAGGTTTAACGCATTGGCCCATTCTTCCGCACAGGCATGATGGTATAAGGGTTCCCAGATTTGCGAATCCATTGCATCTTGCCTTGCTGTGAATTCTGCCAATTGGCTGTGATACTTGCGGTTCAACGAGACATCGTATTCCTCCAACAAATCCCGCGATGTCCGGTCAATCAAGAATTGGCGAAAGCTATTGTGGAAAAAATGCCAACGGGAAGTCGTTTCCTCACGGAAATAGAAACGCGCCTGCCTCAATAATGCCTGCACTGGTTCATTTCCAACCCATGACGCAATGATTCGGGGATCGAAAGGTACGCGGAGACGAGCAAGTAATGCCAATAGTTCTTTGAGAGGGGTGTTTCTCTCAATACCTTGCCAATAGATTTCATAATCCCGGTCGATATGTCCTTGATAAGGGTTAGTTGTTGCCAATATTTGCGCTGTAACGAGCGGATCACGAACCCCCGTAAGCATTTTCAACAGATAGTTCAGGGCCAACGGGTGACCGGACGACAGGCGATAAGTCTCTTCAATTTGCTCAGCCGTGGGCGGAACGAGCAAGCCAACGGATTCGACTATGCTGAATACGGCTTTCCGATCGAGAGGCGCCATCGTCACAAGTCTGTTTTTTTCCTTAAGTTGGGCCTTGATGGCTGGCGAGAGCCCAGCCAGTTCTAGGGTCTGACTGCCCAAAATGAATATCACCCCATACGGCATAGTTTCTGGATGTGGAAAGTCGTGAAGTAAGCTGCGGTCGGGTTTTTGTTCCCTTTCAATGTGGTCCAGACCGTCCACAAGGATAATGGTCAGTATGGATTCGGTAAGCCATCGTTCATGCAACTCTGCCAGTTGCCGATGAAGCTTGCCGAGGAATTCTTCACGGGTTTTTGCTTGATCGTTACCGCCACGAATCCCCTGTGATTGAAGGGCTAGAACGACATCGTTCAGAAAATTGGAAGCCTCGCCTCTGCCTTGTAGCGGGCTGTCAGGAACAAAGGCGTAATAGCGCACCAAACGACAGCCTTTACGGTAGCGTAGAGTGTGGGTCAGCGTAGTGGATTTTCCTGATCCAGGAGTACCTAAAACAGCCAAATAGCCTCGCGTGTATCCATTCAATGCTGATTCTAGCTCGTTGACTGTGACAGAAATCGGCTGATAGAGGCGATTAATTGGAAACTCGTGTAGGAAGCGTGGTTTGAAGCGAGTTTCCCAGTCGAGGCCATCAAGCAAATGATCCCTGTCGATGCGAATCACTCGTTGGTCGGCACCGACGCATCGAAACAAGAAGGCAGCCAATGTTTTGAGGTCTTCGTATCGGCGAAGTGTTTCCCGATTAGGATTCGCCGTGCATTCGGAAATCCTATAGGCCAATTCCAGTTCGCAGTCCTGAGCAAAGACCATAAATTCCTGTTCGACAAATCCGCTAGCCTCAATTAATCCATCAAGTGCGGGTTTCCAACCTGATGGACACGCATTTAGACCCCGCTTGATCCAAGTCCGATCTGTCCAGCAATCAGTCAGAAAGCCTTGCAAGTTGGCTTTGGACACCGTACCCTCATCATGAGGAATAGTGGCTTGGGGGGCACCAATATCCCGCGATACCAGATGAACAACTACTCGACTTTCAGGATTCAATACTCTTAACCTGTTCCAGCCTCCAGAAAGTTGTCCAATTAACCCGTGACTTTTATTATCACCTGGATCACCCTCCCCAGTGGTCAGATCATTGAAAGAGAGGGAGCCAACCTGTTCTCCCCATTTAATCTGGTAAGCATCAATTTTGCCTGGTGTCGCAATCTGGATGTCGTCGACTCTGCCCGCCGCCGGATCTGCCAAGGCGACCCATTCCAATTGCCCCGCCAACAGGGCAGTATAGATTTGTTCGGCGGCAATTAAATATTGGGCGGAGTAACCAACAATAGCCGCACGTTCACCGGAAGAGGAAATGTGATTTGACATTAGAATGTAGAGAAAGGGAATTCAAGAACGAAATTTCGTCAATTATTAATTAGGGCATTGGAGCATTTCAATTTTTTTATGAGCTGATCACTAGTGCTGACATATTAGTACCAAAATGCTACTATATAGTAGCATTTTATGTCGCTAGGAATGAAAATTCTTTTTCTAAACATTCTAAATAACACTATACTCAAAATTAATTTCACCAATTCTCCATTAAAAAATTATTTAGGAATTAATGCGTATTAATGAGATCTTGCTTAAAAAATAAAATTCTTGACCCTCATTATACCATAAGCAACCTATTGAAAAGTAAATGTTATATTTTTATTAAATTCAGTTTCAAAAAAATTTATTATTAAAAATCAATATTTTACAATAATGTATGCGAAATGTCGGTTATAAAATATAACGGGGGGTGGGGTAAAGGAAATTATGTTACCCACCAACCTAGTTCCGCCCTAATTGCGCCCTAATTGCGCCCTAATTGCGCCCTAATTGCGCCCTAATTGCGCCCTAGTTGCGCCCTAGTGCGCCTCAGTTGCGCACGGCTTATTCTTACGGGGGTTGGCGGGAATGGTAAGCGCGAAAAGTGGCGTTTTTTTAGTGGAGTTCGGTGGATGCAAGGCGACGGAATCCGCCGTTTAATCATCCGGTTGACAGCGGTGTGTGGCTTGGCGGACAATCTTATCCGCATATCGTGATTCCAGGCAGGGGTCATCAGGCGGCGCCAGTTCAGCGCCTTAAACGACGAATAAACAGTCAGGGCTTAAGTCAGTG
>NZ_PGFZ01000005.1:64742-327136 GCF_002923755.1 Methylovulum psychrotolerans | reverse complement strand
TATAGAACGATTGGTGAGGTTGAAGAAGAATACCTCCGCAATCATCCTGACGAGATGGACGATTACATTACTGTCCTCTTTGATGAATATGCCGAGAGCGGCGACACCGCTTCCCTGATGGCTTCTTTGCGCGTGGTGAGCCGCGTCAAAGGTGTAAGCCGCATCGCGGAAGTTTCCGGCTTTAGCCGGAAGGGTGTGCAAAAAGCCCTGTCGGAAAACGGCAACCCGCAATTTGGCAGCGTCAACGCCATTATGCACGCGATGGGCTACCGCCTGACCCCACAAAAGCTGCCTGTGGAAAATCACGCCCCTTAAAGGCAGGTGACAGGCTAACAAATCAACATGTAAACATGTTGATTTGTTGCGGATATAGGTAAGCTTTCGCAAAAGTGGGCGTTACCGGATGGTCGAGACTGTTGAGGCTCGGTGCGGGTAGCGCATAGCACCCGCCCGCCGCCAAAGCGTGTTTGCCATGAAATAATCCTTTCTCGTGCGGTGCTGGCAAGGTTTTGCGGATGCCCCAACAAAACCCGCATATCGCCCAGCCGCGCACCGGACACTTGTAGCGGCTCGGGTTTGAAAATGGTTGGGCTTGCATTTCATTTTCGCGGGATCACAATAATTGCAACTGTAGGATGATCCGTGTGTTGTCCTCTAAAGATGAGGTGAATTTGAAAAATATAGCCGGGAATGATGTATCTATCTTTTTATACCGCTTTGAATTACGCGGTAATGGCATCGACTTTGTTTTGAATCAGGCTATTGCCGAGGATATGTACCCAGATATTGATGAGAAAATGAAACCACTCGTCCACGCCTGTTGCGAAACACTTTCGCGGTACAGGCAGTTCAGTGCGGGTAACACCATTATGGATGGCAATTTTCTTGTTACGGGAGAATTTGAGGTCATGCTGAGTAAGGGGCTAGGACGGCACTTTGCGCAAGATGAAAAGGTGCGGTTATTCCAGGATGCCAAAAATATTGCCGATCTTCTGGCGGTGGTTATGGATAGGGGGACTCAAGAACTGAAAAAAGGCAAACGACTGCACCTATCCCCAATAGATAACACGCCAAATCCAAGGAAGATAAAAAAAGAGCTTGAGAAACTGGGGAAAACAAAACACCAACAGGCAAAAATACAATGGCTTGCAGAGGGAGTGCAACTACGGCCAGGGTTAAGGCAGTTGCGTCCTGATGATTTACCGCCTGATGTCACCGCCTCAAGTGGATATGACCATAGGGGGCTTTGTTATGTCTTCGATCATAAGATATTCGGAGAGCTGGGGAGGATCGTATTGATTAAGGTTGGCGAACAAGAAATGTTGATGCAAGCCGATCTATACCTGGGACAGGAAAACCAGGAACCCGCTATCGGAAAAAAGAAAAAGGAAATATTTGAGAAAGTGGTTACAACTGTCAACGCCTGCTTTGATGGCCTCTAATATTACTCTCAAGGGTCTAGTCTTTACGTTGCAATTGGCCGGTATCATGTTGGGTCACTGTAAGGATTAATGCGAAAACCGGTCAATAACAGCCACCATTAGTTGTTTTTAAGAAAAAATTCCGTACGGAAAACCTGTAAACTATATTTTTCGCATTCAATATCAAAGCGACGCTGTTTATTCGTACATAATTTATCCCGAATGGATAATTAATCTTATTGCCTTATCAATTTATCGAAAAACAAGTGCTTTACGACTGGAGTACCATATCAATTTCTGGCTAAAAAAGAAATGGCACATAAAATTCCGCTATTGCATTTTTTTTCACGAATCCTTACGGCTACCCAAATTCATTGCTTTACAATGCAATAAGTTTGTAAAGCGTCGGCCTGCTGATCCCAAATTCTTTTGCCAGTCGGCTTTTTTCTTCCCCTGCGGCCACCCTGGCTTTCAACTCCTCGACCTGTCCGGGCTTTAGCTTAGGCCGTGCGCCGAACTTAACGCCTTTTTTGAGCGCCTGTTCAATGCCTTCTTTTTGCCGTTCCTTGATCAATGCCCGTTCGAATTGCGCAAAAGCCCCCAGCATCTGTAACATCAGCTCTTGCATCGGGTTGGCTGCACCGGAAAACGTCATGTTCTCCTTGTGGAAATGGATGCAGACCCCTTGTCCTGCCAAGCCGGTGACGATCTGCTGGAGGTCGAACAAGTTCCTCGCCAACCTGTCAATGCTATGGACATGCAAGGTGTCGCCTTCGCGGAGGTGGTTGAGGCAGGCCTGTAGTTGCGGGCGGCTGGTGTCTTTTGCCGACACCTTGTCTTCAAAAATCTTGTCCAGTTTGACGTCAGCCAATTGCCTGTCCGTATTTTGTTGTGCGGATGAGACGCGGATATAGCCCACCTGTTGGCCTGTCATGGTAGCCCCCTGATTGTAAATTAAGTTTTAAGGGTTATCATAACACATGTAAAATAAACTGATAACAGGATATTGTTTACACGGTGGGATGCGGGTTTGCGGGTGGCTTGGGATGTGTAAAGGAAACTGCACCTTATGATACAAGCCAATCCCCTGTCCTATTATCAAGATGTAATCACTTAGCTGTTTTTACCAATGGTTTACTGGTGTCATGTGATAATATTAATAACTTAGCTGCTGACGTTACGAAGTAACGTGCTCCCCCTGTTTGCCGAGCATCGTATGGATCAAGCGGTAATCTGGCTGCCTTTTCTTTGGATACTTTCTTTTGGCGGAGTAATTATTATTATGATTAATGGTATACAAGCCCCCTATTATCGTTATTGGGGCAAAGCCCAGAAAGACAGCCAGGAAAACGACGACACTCCAAAATATCACTTGTTGCCTTACCATTGTTTGGATGTGGCTGCTGTGGGCTGGCATTTGCTGGCTCCCGATAAACCGACTTGCAAGCAACTGGCAATGCAACTACAAGTAACTCCAGAGTGGTTAAGGACATTTTTCACCTTCTGTTTGGTTTTGCATGACTTGGGCAAGTTTTCCCGTGCCTTTCAAGGTTGCCGCTTGAAACAAGTCGGAAGTCCGCCACGTCCTTTTTAAGCATTGCGAAGACACCCGCAAACGGTCATAACCGCCCATTTTCGCGGTTTTAGGGCTACCTTGGTCGTCGCGGTTTAAGTTGGCGGGTGGGTAGGCGGTCAATAGGTGCAATTGGATAAAACGGCTCATAAGGTCTCCTTAATCAGAATTTTTAGGTAAAGCGGTGAAATAATCGGTTGCCCAGCGCACGGCGAGGCGTTTGGCGGGTTCCCGTCCGATGGGTTTGTCGAATTCCTGATGCCATTGGATGATGTCGTTGGCTAATGAAACGAGGTTGACGTTGCCATCCAGCAAGCGGATCGCCCGGATAATCCGGCGGTAAAAATCATCAACCGTCGGGCTTTTTTGTAATTGCTGGAAACGCAATTCGCTCATAGGGGCTTTGCCTTTGCCTTCTGGTGGGGTCGCCAATTGTTCGGCAAAGCCCGCCATTTTCTTGGGTGCATCCGTCTCTTTATTGTTGTAAAGCTTGCTGGACGTTAGTTTGTCAGTTTTTACATGCGACAACGCCCCAGCCAGACACGCACTGGTCAGTATCGGTGTGTTTTGCGACCAATTCGGCGCGGCTTGATCCATACGCTGTAAAAAGTGGAAAAAGGCGTCGGTCAGCAAAATGTCTTCTGGACTATCCGCACGACGCAGACGGGCGCGGTCGCCACGATTGTCATCTAGCCAAGTGTGCCAATTTTTTAACGCTTTACTTTCTTCATATGTTAATTTATCCATTATGTCGCCTCTTGGGTTATGCCTTTTGCTTTCAGTTCTTTCATGGTTTTGCTCCCGTAAAACTTGCCGCGCAAGTTCTTTTGGGCATTCACAACCCGTTTTAAATCCAAATCTTCCGGTGTTGCCGCTAGCGTGGCAGTTTCAAAAATCCGCAACATCTGCCGCTCAAGGGTTTTGTACCAGCTTGCGTAAATTTCTGTCGGTGCCTTGCGGGTATCGGCGGGCAGGGTTGCCAGTTGTTCCAGCAGTCGGTAGAACTCAGGTTCGGTCGCTTGCCAAAATTGCGCGTCGATTTGGCTCATGTCGCCTTTGACATCTTCGGGGCGGCGAAACCAGGCGGCTTTCACTTGTCCGCGCAGCATTTTTACTACTTCTTTAGCTGCACCGACCAATTCACCCGCCCAAGCCGTCAGATTGTTGCGTTGCATTTCGTTGAGGTAATAAACCGGAAAGCGCGACTCGTACCAACATCGGGCTTTCATGTTGTCCATGTCGTAGCCAAAACACCAAAGCGAGGCGGAGCCGTGATCACGAAATGCCCGCCCCCGTTCGGTGTTGTAAAACTGCACGATTTTGGCGGCTTCATCGCCGTTCTCGGCATCTTGTAGCGACAGCCCCAGCCAATGCCGATACCCCAAACCGCCTTGCTGGCCTTTAAGTGACAAGGGTAAATTGACTTTCTTCGGATCAAAGCGGTAAGGCGTTAGGGGCGCGGCGCACATTGGCGAAACCCGTTTCGCCGCCGGCTTGTTCTACGCCTACATCTGCATCAACCGCGACTTGTTGGTTAAAAATTTGGATGGCAACGCAGCGCTGGCAAACCAAGCCATCCGCTCCATCACGGAAGCGGCAGTAAAAGTCGCGCCGGAAGGCAAGCAAAACAGCTTTGCGTCCCGCGCTTATGCCTCGTATGTGTTGGCGGAACAAGGGGACCAACAACCGCGCTCCTTGTCGGTGGCTTACCTGAAACCCCTCAGCCGCGATAATGAAGATTTCCTAGCCGATGCCATCAAGCTCATCACCGAACAAAAAGACAGTTTCGATCAAGTGTATGGCACCTGTGCGGACAACCGTTACGAATTGAACGTGCCGGAGAAACAAGGCACGTTAGCTGGATTGCTCGATTTCGTCGGTCAATAACGGAGCAGATCATGGATTTATTGCTCTTCCGTTTATACGGCGCGATGGCAAGCTGGGGCGAGATTGCCGTGGGTGAAAACCGCCACACCGCGCACTATCCCAGCAAATCGGCCTTGCTCGGTTTGTTAGGTGCGGCCTTAGGCTTAGAAAGGCAAGATGAGGAACAACAACGCCAATTGCAAGAAGGCTATGCCATGGCGGTGGAATCGTTCACCGCCGGACACTTGCTGCGCGATTACCACACCGCGCAAGTGCCGGATGCCGTCGGCAAGTTTATTTACCGCACCCGTCGCGATGAAATAATCTTGGGTAAGGAACGCTTAGGCACCATCTTGTCTAGCCGCGAATACCGCACCGATGCCTTGGCGGTTGTTGCCGTCCGAGCCTTGGCTGATGCACCGTTTAGTTTGGCCGAGATTCAGGAAAAATTGTTAAAGCCTATGTTCCATCTGTATTTGGGTCGTAAATCCTGTCCCTTGTCGGCACCCCTCAATCCGCAATTATTGGCCGATCAACCCAATTTCTTGGCGGCGTTTAAAGCCTATCGGCATTGCCCGCTGTTACCAACGCATAAAGACAATGATGGCCGGCTAAGCGAGCGCGACAGTTATTGGTTGGCTATTTCTGGTGAGCGGCATTATTACTGGGAAGGTACACAAGAAGATTTTTCCGACGCGTCCGATTTAAACTGTCGCCAAACCCGCATCCGTCACGACCAACCTTTATCCCGCAAACGTTGGCAATTTATGCCGCGTCAGGAACATTATCTATATCAAGGAGGTAAGTGATGTATTTTTCTCGGATCAAAATACGTTCCAATATTAAAGAATTGCCGGAACTGGCGAGAATATTCCAAAGCGATAGCCACGGGGTGCACAGTTTGCTGTGGCGGTTGTTTCCCGGACAGGAGCAACGCACGTTTTTATACCGTGAAGAAATTGCCCGTGAACAATTGGGTGCGTTACCCACTGTACGCGGCGAACCCATCTATTACGTCATTTCGCAAACCCAACCGATTTCAGCCGAAAATTCGCTGTTTACGGTTGAATCGAAACATTACCGCCCGCAACTGGAAAAAGGTCAACGTCTGGGATTCGGGTGCCGGGTCAATCCGGTTGTTACTCGGCAAGGCAAAAAGCATGATGTGGTGATGGATGGCTAGGCGTAAGGATTCGTACGTAAATGGATAGTAGCGGCCTGCAACACGCATCCCGCCTACAATCACGCCGTTTTTACCACATTATTTAGTCCGAAACCGACCGATTTCGGACATGTCCTCTACTGGGTGTACGAAAATAGGTAAAATGTATTTCGTACACGCGCTATAATTCGTACATCCCTTTCGGACGGAATTGGCCCATGTCACGAGTTTTCGCTTACTGTCGAGTTTCGACTACAGACCAAACTTCCCAGAATCAAATTATAGAAATCAAAGCCGCAGGGTTTTCTATCGAAACCCAGCGGCTTATTGAGGAGTGTATCAGCGGATCTGTGACAGCAAAGGAGCGTCCAGGTTTTACCAAGTTGATTGACAGGATGGAATCCGGCGATATTTTGGTTGTGACAAAACTTGACCGGCTTGGGCGTAATGCTATGGATGTACGGTCAACCGTAGAGCAACTTTCTAGTATGGGTATTCGCCTACATTGCCTTGCTCTGGGAGGCGTTGATCTGACCAGTTCAGCGGGGAAGATGACCATGCAAGTGATCGCCGCTATGGCTGAATTCGAGCGAGACCTGCTGATTGAACGGACACAGTCAGGAATTGATCGGGCCAAAGCTGCCGGTAAACAATTTGGCAGGCCGCCAGCGCTAAACATGGCGGAACGTGCAGCAGTTATTGAAAAACTGTCTGTAGGGATTAATGTTGCTAAGTTAGCCCGTGAATTCAAGACAACGCGACAAACTATTATGCGAATAAGGGACGCCGCTTTGGCATCACACACAATGCTAGACCCTAGAACGTAAACAGTCAGGTGCTACGACTTGCAACCTAGCGATACCGCCTATCCACGCTTCAAGACTCGCATGACGCAGGCGGAGTTGGAACAGTTCTATACACCAACTGATGAAGAGCTGGTGTTTTGTGCCAACGTCACGCGCTTGCCGACGACGCTGCTCGGTTTTGTTGTTTTATTGAAGACATTCCAACGACTGGGCTATTTTGTAGCATCTAACGAAGTGCCTGAAGGGATCATCAAACATATCGCAACGGTGATCAATCGCCGGGTTGATCGGGAAGTATTGCACAACTACGACCAATCAAAAGTGCGCGACAACCATTTGGCGGCAGTGCGGCAATTCCTGGACGTAAAACCTTTCGACACCCAGGGCAAGGCCTTGCTCCGTACCACGCTCGGCGAAGCAGCATTAACCAAGGAAGACGTGGCGGACATCGTCAATGTCGGGATAGAAATCCTGGTTCGTCACCGATATGAGTTACCGGCGTTTGACACCTTGGTGCGTGAGGCACGTGCCGGCCGCGCTGCCACCAACCAAGTGCTATACGAGCAAGTGCAAAATGCTCTGGGCAAAACGGGTGCGGATTTTCTCGACGCACTGTTCGTCGTCGGCGATGATCCCCGTCGGGTCAGCCCTTGGCACGACCTCAAACAGGATCCCGCTAAACCCACTGTTCATGGCATGCGGGATCTGTTGGCACGCTTCGACCAATTGACCGCGCTTTCTGGCTACAATACATTTCTGAAAACGATCCCGGTTGTGAAAGTCAGCCAATGGGCCTTGGAGGGTAACGCGCTTGATGCGGCCAGCATGGCTGATCTGACGCCATCGAAACGGTATGCGGTAACCTTGGCTGTGATTCGTCAACGGCTTGCCATTGTGACCGATGACCTTTGCGAAATCTTCTGCAAACAAATGGGCCGGGTGTCACGTATTGCCGGGGAGAAATTGCAGAAATATTTGCTGGATAACCAAGGCAAGACGGACGAGATTCTGCGGCGCTACGCATTGCTCGACACCGTGCTGAGTTCGGCCGAATCAGATGAAATCCAGTTGCAGACAGTCCGTAAAACCGTTTCTGCCAGGCCGGATTTATGCGAATTCTCACGGTTGCACGCTGAATACGGTGGCAAGAATGAATGCCGTTTTATGAAACCGATCTTTGCCAACCGACGGGCGGAGCTATTGCGCATCCTGTCCAAGCTGCGCTTCGTTTCGACCAGTCAGGACTTAAGCTTTGAACGTGCATTGGCCTTGATGCTTGCTGAGCGTGGTCGCCACAGTGAATGGATAACCCTGAAAAGCGGCACCTCAGCTTATTTGAGCTTGGCAGACCTGGCTTGGGTGCCGGAAAAGTGGTGGAAACTGATCACGGGTGAGCAGCAGCGCGAGGCACCAACAAGGCTCCACCGACGCCAGTTTGAGGTATGTGTCTGCATGCAAATGGTACGGGAACTGAAATCTGCCGACCTTTGCGTGATCGGGGCCAACCATTATTCCGACACCCGCGATGAACTGGTGCCGTTGGCGGAGTGTGCAAAAACCCGCGAGGCGTACGGCCAAGAAGTCGGCCTGCCCGTTGAGGCGGACCCATTCGTCCAGCATGTCCGCGGCCTCTTAACGGCGGCGGCTAAAAAAGCGGATGACACGTATCCCGATAATCCATTTTTCCAGATCATTGACGGTCGTCCGAAATTAGGGCGGCTAAAGAAAAAGCCCATCCCGGAAGGGTTCCAGGCGCTCGATGCGGCGTTGACCAAGAAGCTTGATAGTAAAGAACTTTCATTGTTGGATGTGCTCGCCGATACTTCACAGTGGATCGGTTGGGACAAACATTTCAGTCCGCTCAGTGGGCATCAAGGCAAGCTTAAGGAAGATGCGCGACGTAAAATTTTGACCACCTTCGCCTATGGAACCGGTTTGGGGGCGACCCAAACAGCCCGCAATATTGCGGACATTAGTGCCCGGCAAATAACCTTCGTCGATCAACGTCAAGCTTCCACCGAAAAATTGGAGGCGGCGATCTGCGGCACCATCAATGCCTACAACCAGTTCCAGTTACCGCGCTATTGGGGCGATACCAAGCGGGCGGCCGCCGATGGCACCCAGTGGAATTTGTACGAAAACAACCTGCTGTCGGAGCGCCACATCCGCTACGGTGGCTATGGCGGTGTCGCCTACTATCACGTCAGCGATAACTACATCGCGTTGTTCTCGCATTTCATCCCGTGTGGCGCTTGGGAGGCGATCTACATTCTCGACGGCCTGACCAAAAACAAATCGGACATACAGCCCGACATTTTGCATGGCGACACACAGGCGCAGAGCGCTCCGGTCTATGGATTGGCCTTTTTGCTGGGCATTAAGCTGATGCCGCGAATACGGAATTGGAAAGACTTGAAGTGGTTTCGTCCGGCACCTCAGGAAACATACAAAAACATTGACGGGCTGTTCAGCAAGGAAGCCGTTGACTGGGATTTGATCGCTTGTCATCTGCCGGACATGCTGCAAGTCGCCCAATCCATTCGGGCAGGCCGAATCTCACCTTCGGCCATACTACGCAAACTGGGCACAGCCAGCCGGAAGAACAAGCTTTACTTTGCGTTTCGGGAACTTGGGCGGGTGGTTCGTACTACATTCTTGTTGGAATATATTGGTGATGAAGAGTTGCGCCGCATCATTCAGGCAGCACAAAATAAATGTGAAGGTTTTAACCAGTTCGCCCAATGGGTTTATTTCGGTGCCGATACCATTGCCGAAAATGTTCGTGACGATCAACTGAAAATCATAAAATACAACCACCTGATCGCCAATCTTGTGATATTCCATAACTGCCATACCATCACGCAGGCGTTAAAGGAATTGGAGGCGGAAGGGATGAAGCTTACACCGGAACTAATTGCCGGCTTCAGCCCGTACCGGACATCCCATCTCAATCGCTTCGGACTGTTCGAGCTGAAGGAGCGCCACCCATTACCAGTTGACTATGGAATCATGTTTTGAAAGAAGAATGTAGGTACGATAAGGGTTACAGGGCTCTACTATCCATTTACGTACGAATCCTTACGCCTAGCCAGTGTGGGTGTCGGGGCGGCAACGTTAACGCCGTCCGTGGCGGACGGCCTGATTTCCGTGTTCGCTCAGGACATTGGCGGTACGTTGCAACCGGCCGTTGATGCGCGGGCGTTGCACCGGTTTTTGGGCGTGAAACAAGACTTTTCGAGCTGGGTCAAACGTCGGTTCAGGCAGTACGGGTTTATTGAAGGGCTGGATTTTCTGCTCCCCAAAATGGGGGAGGCTGTTCCGTTGCCCGCCGGCAGGGCGCCTGTTTTGCCGGCGCTTGGTTTTTTTTGGGGGGCTTTCCTTTTCCTGTCATGGGCCGTAAAAAAGGCAGGGTTGCCGTTGTGTATTGTTCCCGCTTTGCGCGGCGGTGTCTGTTTCTCCGACCAGACGGGGAGGATTTTGGGTTTTGATGTTTTGGGGTTCTGGGATTTTGGATGATCTTTAATGCTTTGGTTAACCGAAAAATGCTTTGCATCCATCCCCAATTTTGGTGATGGATAAAGGGGTTAATGGTTTGGAATAAAGGGAAAGATATGACGAAAACTGATTCGGATGCTGTGGGAGTTGGTGTTGGTGGGGATGCGCCAACGTTAATGCCGTCCGGGGCGGACGGTTTGGTTCCGGTGTTGTTTATGGCGGAGATTGGCGGGACGTTGCGCCCTGTGGTGGATGCGCGGGCGTTGCACCGGTTTTTGGGCGTGGGTCAAAAACAGGATGGTCGAATACGGGTTTGTTGAGGGGTTGGATTTCAAGCTCCCCCAAATGGGGGAGCTTGAAAATGCTGGCCTCCAGACGAAAATCGATTATAGCCTGTCGCTGGATATTGCCAACGTATTGGCGATGGTGGAGAAGAGCGACCAAGGCCGTGCGGCATTGTTGGCTCGAACCGACCAAACGCGGCCGGAAGTGCCGCCGCCGGATGCGGGGACGGCACTTCCGTTGCCCGCCGACAGGGTGCCGGTTTTGCTGGCGGTTCTGGTTGCACTTGGTTTTTTTGGGGGGCTTTGCTTTTCCTGTCATGGGCCGTAAAAAAGCATTATTGCCTTTGTGTACCGCGGCCGGAGCAGGACAAACGGAGCAGAGGCAAGGGTGGCCGAGATTGGCCGTCCTTTTTTCCGTGAGGGTTGCATTATTGTTCCCGCTTTGCGTGGCTGGGGGATATTTGCCTGACTAGACGGGGAGGATTTTGGGTTTGGAATTCTGGGATTTGGGATGCTTTTTAATGGTTTGGGTTAGCCGAAAAAACGCTTTTCATCCATCGCCAAAATTGACGATGGATGAAAGGAAAAATAGGTTAAAAGTTTGGAATAGTATGACGAAATCTTATGCAGATGGTGTGGGCAATGCGAATTCTGGTGTGGGTGTAGGGTGCTAATCAACAAAAGGCTCTAAAGTTCCACGGGGTTTTGGCTAACCTATTGTCCATAAAGCCCTAAAGGCGATTTTCGATCTCTCAAATTTTAGCTTATTTCAGACGTGCCTTTTGAGAACGTAAAATGCGGGTATTGCATACTCTACGTTTACAAAGTTTCATCTATTATTTGTCAGGTTTATGAAACTTTGTACCATTTACTTGCTATGTTACCTATTTAGCCCCCTTTAACCCCATTAAAGTAAGAGTTACAGAAATGTTCGTTTATGAAACTTAAAATAAGACACTGCTAAAATTCTTGGTACTCAATAGACTGTTTAAATCACGTGAAACTTTAGCACCCTATTTTTACACGTATGTCGGCTGTACCCCTCTTAGCCCCGTCCCGTGTCCGCCATTAGTTCCTCAAGCAACGGCACCGCCGACAGGCCCGCCCGTAAGGCCTGCGGGTTGGCATAGTCGTTCAGCGAATTGCGGAATGGGCAGGACTTGCACAAGCTGGGCGGATCTTGCGAGTTGACCCGCGCCCGTAGCCGCCGGTAGGCTTCGCCCTGCCAGAGAGCCTCAATAGGCTGGTCGTTGACGTTGCCCATTTTGGAACCGGGCACGCAACAGGCCATCAGGTCGCCGTTTGCAAGCAGCACCGCCGAACTCCACGGGGTCGGGCACGGCGCCCTGCCGCCGGAGGCGGGGTGTTCCCACAACTCCTCGCCTATGTTCAGGTTGATGTTGAGGCTTTTTGCCAGCGCCAGGCAGGCGGCACGCATGGAATTGAAATAGGCCTTATGGTGGAACAGCGACTCGTCTTCCATGTCGGCATGGTACAGTTCCAAATGTCGGCACCCTACCGCATCGACCCCGGCATCGGCGGCCTTTTGGATGAACAGGGGCAGCTCATGGAGGTTAGAGCGCATCATGGTGAAGCCCAAATAAACCCTAAAGTTGCTTTGGCGGCCCTGCCGGGCCCGCTCCGCCACAACGGCCTTGGCGGTGTCGAACACTTGGCCGATAGGCGGCGAGCCGACCCGGATGCGCCGATAGGTGTCATCTTGGGCGGCATCAATGGAGATGCTCAGGGCATCGACCGGGGAGGCCATGACTTTTTCGATCATGGCGGCATCCAGATAGGCGGCGTTGGTGTCGATGTGGATGGCTATCCCTAAGCTGAAAATAAAATCCAGCTCCCCCGGTTGCTTGTGTTCGGCAAAGAAGATGTCACCGCTGTAGTCGGTGAACATCCAGTTGAGCTGTTGTTCTTGAGCATGGGCTTTGATGTCCTGGCGGATACGCTCGGACAGGCGGATGGCGCGGGGGCGGGTCGCGCGGGAAATGCAATGGATGCAGTTCATGTTGCAGGACGACAGCGGGCTGTAGAGCAGCCCCTTTGGATAGGTGATGTCGGCTTCGGGGTTGCTGGTGATGAGGTTGGCCTGCAAGCCAAAACCCTCTTCAATGGGCGCGGACGCGTGGCAGCGGACATGGCCGGGAATCCGCTGGGCGGTGCGCACCAGCCAAGCGGTCACGGCATCGCCGGGGTTGGCATCGGGCGAGGCAATGGTGAGTGCCAACAGCCGCCCTTTGCTCCGCGCCAGGGTCGGGAAATACATATGGAAGTAACCGGCATCGGAAATCCCTGCCGCCGCCACCTCGGCATAAAAGAGCGGGGTGGGGGCACCCCTTACAAGTGTAGGTTTTTAAAAAGTGACGGGGCAAAGCGTTGAGAGTAAATTGATGAGTGTCATCAACATCCGTTTACCGAAGGTGCCGCCATGCCCCGCCATCCAGAACTATACCAATGGATCGACACGATTGCCATGCATTTTCCGTCCCTCAGCAAGCCACAGGCATTGGGCTTGGCGTTGTGGAGTTTTGGCATGGTCGTCGCGCGTTCATGCAGCCTGACCGCCGTGGCCGACGTGTTGTCGCCGCTGCTGGGGCAAAAGTACAACACGCTGCGTGAAAGGTTGCGTGACACCTATCGGGAAGCGGGCGCGAAATCGGGGCGGCGGCGTGCCGACCTTTGCGTCACCGAGTGTTGGGCGCCGTGGCTGGCCTGGGTATTGGACGGCTGGGCAGGCCGCCAGCTCGCCATCGCCATGGATGCGACGAGCCTGGGGGATCGGTTCACCGTGCTGGCCATCAGTGTCGTGTACCGTGGCTGTGCCGTGCCGGTCGCCTGGAAGGTGCTGAAAGCCACGGAGAAACACGCCTGGAAACCGGAATGGCTGGCGTTGTTGGGGCGTTTCCGGGGACTGTTGCCGGAGGGCTGGACGGTCATCGTGCTGGCCGACCGGGGCTTATACGCGAAATGGCTGTTCGGGGCCATCGTGGAACTGAAATGGCATCCGTTCCTGCGCGTCAATGTCCAAGGTTCGTTCCGTCCCGAAGGCTGGTGCCGCTGGCATCCCTTTTGCAGTTTGGTGCCTGCGGAAGGCCGCCGTTGGCAGGGGCGCGGCACCGCGTTCAGCGGCAAAAAGACACAGTTGCCCTGCACGTTGTTGGGCTGTTGGGGCGAAGGGCACAACGGCCCGTGGCTGGTGCTGACCGATCTGGCGCCCGAATGCGCCGACGCCTGCTGGTACGGTTTGAGGGCATGGATAGAACAGGGCTTCAAGCACAGCAAGCGGGGCGGTTGGCAATGGCAACATACGCGCATGGATGATCCGGCGCGGGCGGAGCGGCTGTGGATGGCCATTGCCATCGCCACCTGGTGGCTGCTTTCCGTCGGTGGCGAAGCCGAGGCCGGAGCCGACACGCCGTTGGACATCAAGGAACCATCAGTGCCGGGTGCGGCACGGCGACAAGGGAAGCGCTGGCGGATGGTCGGCATTTTCCAACACGGTTGGTCTTTGATTGTCGCCGCCTTGCTGAACCACCAACTCCTGCCCGTCAAACCGGGGCGGCCTGAGGCATGGCCCGGTTTGACGGAAATCAACGGCGTGACTTTGGCTGTTTACGCAGAAGGGGGTGGAGGGTAAGAAAACCTACACTTGTAAGCCGGCAGAGCCGGGGGTTTACCCGTGATTAATTAAGCGCGGCATTTAGCGTTATCTTGCCATTGATGCAGTGCTTTCACGGTATTTTGGCATACACAGGACTTACTTATTTTTAAATTGCAGCCTAAAATCCGTGTTTCTCATGCCCGCACTAAATCCATAGCGGATTGCTGACCCGTATTCCCCAACATAAGCAGTTCTACCGTAGTATTTCCGAAGGATCACAGAAGCATCAATCTCCATTTTGCGGGGTGGGTTTCGCCACATCGGCCAAGCGTCGTTAATACTGGTCATCACCTGCAACCAAGCCCGATATGACAGGTAAGATGAGCGGGCGTGTATATTTTCTGGATTTCTGGGTGTGTTTCCTGGAATAAGGTTCCCCATAGCATCAGTAACCCAAAACTCTTTTTCGGGCGGGAAGCGCCTGAACCCATAGTCTTTGCAGTAAAACAACTCTACATTTTGCCAGGGTGTAGTACGGAACGTAAAAAACACATTCTCATCCACATATGTGTACCAGAGATATGTCATCGGGTCTTCGCCCCGATCTGAAGCCGGTTCAAGTTTTGCCGGAAATAGGTAAGCGCCTTTATCTTCCCGTTCGAGAAACGGCACCGATCCTTGAAATCCGCAAATAGGCGCTTTGGCGCTCAAATAAGGAATGAATAAAGGCGCGTCCCTCTCAAACATCAGTTCCGCCTTGACGGCAGGTAATTCGACATCCGAATAACGCCAACGCCCAGGTGTCGTTTTGTCAAGGGGATAAACGTACGGCTCAGCAATCGGATAATTTTTTAATTGTTCGGGAGTCTTGCTTTTCCCAGCGAGAAAAAGACGTTTTAACTTCGGCTCCCAACAGCCGCTACGCCAACCACCCGTTATGATCAAAGACCCCCAAAGCGCATTGAGCACAAATTCAGGCCAGCATGAAAGGGCATCAAGCAAGAAATCGTCTAAGCGGCGCCAATGGCTGTAAGCCGGTGGCACCGAAAATACGTCCCCATAGTCCATCTCAATACGGCCACCAGAAGAACAGTTTTCGCGAAAAATCGAAATATGTACGGGTTGCTGTAGCTCGGCATCGGAGTAGACGCATTTCAAGTCCAAGTTTGGCGTTAAGCTATATCCAGATATAACAGCCAATCTCTGACCCGTAAGGTAGTTTGTTATTTCGATTGGCGTTTCGCCGTACTCAAACCAGCCATATCGTTTCATTGTTAGCATCACTTCTCTCAAGATATTCTTAAAATAAAATTACACGAACGTCAGGTAATTATAACAGGATTTTTTATGTGCCGCTTTTCCTAAGTAAACAGATCAGACGGATACCGCACTTGAGATTCACGCAGTTGACTCCTAACTGATGTTACTCAAACATATTCTCCGATTAAAAAAACTGTCGCCATAGCAACCTATTGCCACATTTTTCAATATTGCAAAAATAACGGCGTAACATCAGTGACCATTACAGTAATGGGCGATTTAATGTTTTATACCACCAATTGGCGGCTTCGCCGTTATCGCCGGAGCGCGTAGCCAACCACAAAGATTCCGGTTGCCGTGGTTCTTCAAGCGTCACGGCAACCAGCGTACCGTCTTGCAGGTCTTGCGCAACCAGCACTTTGGGCAAAAACCCCACGCCCAATCCGGCGCGTTGGAACTGCCGTTTCATTTCGATGTTTGCCACGGTAATCCGCTGTTGCCCTGACAACAACCCGATAGTTTTGGCGGGTAATGACCGTGCACTATCGGCAACGGCAATGGCGGTAAAGGCGTGT
Source organism: Methylovulum psychrotolerans (assembly GCF_002923755.1). Classification (GTDB taxonomy): domain Bacteria; phylum Pseudomonadota; class Gammaproteobacteria; order Methylococcales; family Methylomonadaceae; genus Methylovulum; species Methylovulum psychrotolerans. The sequence continues at coordinate 311,081 of NZ_PGFZ01000005.1, read as the reverse complement.
AAGGCATCTTGCGAAACCGGTTGTTTGGTATGCGCCAACGGGTGGTTGGGCGCGACACAAAAAATAAATTCCACAGTGTCAATCTGTTTGATTTGGTAACCGCCCCAACTCGGACAATCACCGACAGCAATAATCAAATCAGCACGCCCTTCGCGTAAAGCTTCCCAAACTCCGGTCATCTCTTCCGAAGTAATCCGCAACCTAGTTCCGCATTCCAGCGCGGCAAAAGCCTGTAAATCGTCAATCAAGAGCGTACTGGGCAACAGTGAGTCATAGACAATTCTCAGTTCGGATTCAAACCCTGAGGCTATTTTATAAAGCCTGTTTTCCAAATCGGCAACCGCCCGCAATAGCCAACGCCCTTCTTGCAATAGCTCGATACCCGCCGCCGTTAACGTCACTTTAGGGCCGTTGCGGTCAAAGAGCTTAAGGTTCAGTTGCTCTTCCAACTTGCCGACCGCATAGGAAATTGTAGACGGTACGCGATGCAACAAATCCGCCGCACCCGACATCGAACCGGTACGGTCAATCGCATCAATAACCTGAATAGCTTCCAGCGATAATTTCATAATGGCCTCAAATCTACTTTCGAAAAAATCGAATATAAAAAGCGAATTAACTCGTTATAAATAACACGAACTAAGGATTATCCTATATTCACTCGCTTAAAAGCAGAACATTGTAAAGCAAAAGACCTGCAAACATTCATTCGATAATTTACAAGGAATCAGACCATGATTGAAGTCCGCCCCGCCCAACACCGAGGTATCGCCCGTTTTGACTGGCTGTTCTCGCGGCACACCTTTTCTTTTGGCAACTATTACGATCCTAAACAAAGCGGTTTTTCCGATTTGTTGGTGATTAATGAAGACATTGTCCAAGCCGGCAAAGGTTTTGACACCCATAGACACCGCGATATGGAAATCTTCACTTATGTGATCGATGGTGCGCTGGAACATAAAGATTCGATGGGTACCGGCTCAATCATCGAAGTGGGTGATGTCCAGCTCATGACCGCCGGAACGGGTGTTGCCCATAGCGAATTTAACCATTCGCCAACCGAGTTAGTCCATTTCCTGCAAATTTGGCTAGTGCCTAATAAAAAAAGCGTTCAGCCACGTTATCAGCAACGCCATTTTAGCCGTGCCTATAAACAAGGCCAGTTACGTTTGCTAATGTCACCCGACGGTGATGCAGAGGCGTTAGCCGTTTATCAAGATGTCCGGGTCTATGCGGGGTGTTTCGGTGACGGCGAACAGGCACAGTTAACGTTGGCGGATGACCGCTATGCCTATGTCCATGTCGTACGGGGTTCGTTGACGGTGAATGGCACAGCACTAAACGCTGGCGATGGTGCGCGTATACGCAATGAAAGCCAAATTGACCTACAACAAGGTCATAATGCCGAAGTCCTGGTGTTTGATTTACGCCCACAAGAACAACCTGGTCGCTAGCCCATTATGGACACGTCAACTCAAGCCACGCCCAACAATGAACAAGTGTTTTTTGTCATCCGCCATCGGCTGAAAAAAGGCAAAGGCAAACTCGAAAAATATGAGGACTGGTTAACGAAAATCGTCCCTAAGGCGGCGACATTTCCCGGACATTTAGGGGTGCAAATCGTCCGTCCGCCGGAAGGGCACAATGAATACCTAATTGTGGTGCGTTTTGCCAGCATTCATGATCTGCAATTCTGGCAGCAATCACCAGAACGCAAGGCCTTGATTAAGGAAATCGCCGCTATTTTGGATAGTGAAGAGGCGATTGATATAAAAACCGGCATTGATTACTGGTTCACCCCGCCGACGGTCGGCAGACATCCGCGCCGTTGGAAACAGTGGCTGGTAACGACTTCGGTGATCTGGCCTTTGACGATGTATGTGCCGCCAGCAATGGAACCTTTGTTTGTAAAGTATCCGCAGTTAGGTGAATTTGGCACACGTCAAGGCGTATTGGCTTTAGTGATTGTCGGCTTGGTGGTTTACATCATCATGCCGATCTATGTCCGGCTGATTGCCAAATGGTTTTTTAAAAGCTAAAAGCAGTCCCATACGCCCTACCTTGCCACCTAATGGTGAGGCCTTTTCACAACGATAAACCAATGAATCACTTCATCAATCCTTAAACGACCCGGCATAGGCTAACCAACATGGGACAAGCTAGCAGTAAAATTGTAAACTGGCAAATTGATGGCTGCCATTTTTCACGGTTTGACATATCGCCTGATAAGCCCGTTTTATTAGAAAAAATCTTTCATGATGAAATGGTCATTATTGGCTTTTCAGGAGCCGTTTGGAAAAGCCACCAAAATGGTCAAAACTATCTTGAAACGCCCAATTATCTCGTGATGCGCGATGCCGGACAAATATTTTCTTTAGCATCGGCTTTTATCAGCGCGGACGGAGCAACCTGCCGGGAAATTAAAGTTAGTCCGCCCCGCCTTAAAGAATTATGCCAACACTATCAGATAAATAAGTGTTTTTTGGATTTTAAAAATCCCATTATCGATAACTTACCTTTACGCAATCAATTTGCTTATATGCATGGCACGATAGAAACTAGCCATTGCAACCTCGAAAAAACAACTTGCTTGGCCCTATTTTTAAATCAATTTTTTCAGCATGTCACAGCGAGAACATTGAATTGCCCCTATCAACTGGCCCCTTCTAAAGTCAAGGTCGCCATTGAGTATTTGCGGACTTCCTACGGTAAAAATATCTCACTGACAGAACTTTCAGAAATAACAGAAACCAACCCTTTTGTACTGTTGAGAAATTTTCAGAAAAGCTTAGGAGTTACCCCCCATGAATATCTGCAAGCGTATCGGATCATTCAAGCGAGAAAATTCATTTCAATTGGCATTGCCTTAACGGATGTCGCCATGTTATGCGGTTTTTCCGATCAGAGCCACCTGACCCGTGTATTTAAAAGAAAAGTCGGCGTAACGCCAGGCCAATTTGTAATCATTTAATGCCGCTTGGCCAATAAAATTTAATTTACTGAAATATATAGCTATTTAAATAAAGTCAATATTGTTCAATACGCAAGCAAGCCAACCTGCTTTAATGAAGTTCAGTAATTGTTACTGACTTACTAACCGTAATTCACAGGAAAAGACAATGAGCGCAGCAACCGAAAAACTGATTACCCCCGATAATTGTGCATTTTTGTTTATCGACCACCAGCCACAAATGGCTTTTGGCGTGACCAATATCGACCGCCAATTACTCAAAAATAACACGATTGCCATGGCAAAAACGGCTAAGCTGTTCAATATTCCGACTATTTTGACCGCCGTCGAAACCGAATCTTTCAGTGGCTATATCTGGCCGGAATTAATGGATGTGTTGCAACAAGACCCGATTGAGCGCACCAGCATGAATAGCTGGGAAGATGAAGCTTTTGTTGCCGCCGTTAAACAAACCGGACGTAAAAAACTGGTCATCGCCGCGTTATGGACAGAAGCTTGCCTCATCTTCCCCACCATCTGCGCACTTGCCGAAGGCTATGAAGTCATTATGAATACGGATGCTTCCGGCGGCACTTCTGTAGAAGCGCATAACGCCGCGATTAGACGGGGCGAACAACATGGCGCCGAATCCATTACCTCACTGCAAGTCCTTCTGGAACTGCAACGCGATTGGAGCCGGACAGAAACCTATGTCGGCACGACTGATATTGCGCGTGAACATTTTGGCGCTTATGGCATGGGTATCGACTATGCGGCCAGCATGGTGCATGACTATGGCCAACGTGCGAAATACCTTCATAAAGTCAATAAGTAAAGCGCGTCGGGAAGGCAACCTTTCTTTTATGAATGCCACATAAGTACCCATGCTACCTATGTTCCGATTTGTTTAAATCAGACAGGCGTACAAACCTCGGTTTGTACGCCTAAAAATAGCTAGGCACTTATATTGAATGACATAGCCGTAAACCATTGAGGTATCTAGCAGATGAAACTCACAAGCCCAGAAACCATTTTATTTAATGGCAAAATCACCACGCTGGATGCTCAGCAACCGGAAGTCACCGCACTTGCCATAGCCGCAGGAAAAATCATTGCGATAGGATCTGATCTGGATATTCAGGCTTTAGCCACAGAGTTGACCCTCGCAATTGACTTGCAGGGTAAACGTGTTGTTCCCGGCTTAAATGACTCGCATCTGCATTTGATTCGCGGTGGCCTGAATTACAACATGGAACTGCGTTGGGAAGGTGTCGGCAGCGTCGCCGACGCGCTGGCGATGCTGCAATTGCAAGCGGCAAGAACGCCTGCGCCACAATGGGTACGGGTAGTCGGCGGCTGGAGCGAATTCCAGTTTAAAGAAAGGCGAATGCCGACTTTGGCAGAAATCAATGCCGTTTCGCCTGACACCCCGGTGTTTATCTTACATCTTTATGACCGGGCTTTATTGAATGGCGCGGCATTGCGTGCCGCAGGCATCACCAAAGACACGCCTGATCCCGTCGGCGGCAAAATTCAGCGCGATACAAACGGCAATCCCACGGGTATGTTGATTGCCGAACCCAATGCCATGATTTTGTACTCAACACTCGCCAAAGGCCCAAAGTTACCGCTAAGCGACCAAATCAATTCCACCCGCCATTTTATGCGCGAGCTCAATCGCTTAGGCGTAACCAGTTGCATTGATGCGGGCGGTGGTTTCCAGAATTACCCGGAAGACTATCAAGTCATCGAAAAACTGCATGACGATGGCCAAATGACCGTGCGTATCGCTTATAACTTGTTTACCCAAAACATGGGCAATGAATTGGCAGATTTTCAAAAATGGGCCGGTATCGTTAAACCCTATAGCGGCGACGGTTATTTTCGCCAAAATGGTGCGGGTGAGATGCTGGCATTTTCTGCCGCCGATTTCGAGGATTTTTTACAACCCCGCCCCGATATGGCGGCAAGAATGGAAAAAGACTTGGGCGATGTCGTCCGCTTTCTGGTGGAAAACCGTTGGCCATTCCGATTACATGCGACTTATGACGAAACCATAGGGCGGGCACTGGACGTATTCGAGTCAATTAACCAAGACACCCGTTTTGATGATTTGCGTTGGTTTTTCGACCATGCCGAAACCGTCAGCGAAAAAAACATGGCACGCATTAAAAAACTCGGTGGCGGCATTGCCGTACAGCACCGCATGGCTTTTCAAGGCGAATATTTCGTTGACCGCTACGGTAAAAAGGCCGCTGAACAGTCTCCGCCTATCCGTAAAATGTTAGAAATGGGTATTCCGGTTGGCGGCGGTACTGATGCCACCCGTGTTGCCAGCTTTAATCCGTGGGTTTCGTTGTATTGGTTGGTAACAGGCAAAACGGTTGGCGGGTTGTCGCTCTATAGCGAAAACAATTGTCTGGAACGCGAAGAAGCCTTACGGTTATGGACAGCAGGCAGCGCCTACAAATCGAATGAAGAAACGGTAAAAGGCACGCTATCGCCTGGTATGTATGCCGATCTGGTGGTGACTTCCAGTGACTTTATGACCGTCCCCGATGCCGCCATCAAAGCCCTGACCTCGGTGCTGACAATGGTAAACGGTAAGATTGTCTATGCTGCCGATGCGTTTAGTCAGTTTGATGCCCCCCTCCCCCCTATCAGCCCCGATTGGTCACCTGTACACCATTTTGGCGGTTATCAATCGCCGGAAACACATTATGCCCTGCACGCAAATGCCTGCATAGCATCTTCCTGTGCCGTTCATGGTAACCATAAGGGGCATGACGGCAAACTCTCCCGGTGGTTAGGTCTTGATAGCACAGAAAAACAGCCTCAGTTTGAAAACCCATGGGCCATGGGCTGCGGGTGTTTTGCTTATTAAGCATGCTAAATCCTCATACAAAGCCAATGAAACCAGCCCTGCTGCTTCTTGCCTCATTGCTGCTTAGCCCGGCGGGTTCGGCACAAGAATCCGAACCCGCATTTAATAGCAACCGCTGGCAAGAAAACTATCAATATCTCGCCAAGCAACCCCGAAAAAATGTTTATGACAACTTCAAATATCTGCCGTTGTTGTCTGACCGGGATGATGTTTATTTATCATTAGGCGGCAATTTTCGGGAACGCCTGAATAGCTACAACAACGATTTATTTGGCTTGAAACCGCACAATGATGGCCAAGTATTTCTGCATCGCTTTTTAGTCCATGCCGATTTACACGTCTCCGAACAGGTTAGGGCGTTTATCCAGCTAAGCAGTTATTTGTCGGATACTGTCGGCCTTAATAAAGGATCACTGGATAACAACAGCGCGGATTTGCAACAAGGTTTTGTTGACCTGCATTTTCAAACGGTGACTGCCCGTGTCGGCAGACAGGAGTTTGCTTTGGGTTCGTCACGCCTCATCAGCGTACGCGAAGGCCAGAATGTCCGCCGGGCGTTTGATGGCGTACATGTCCGCTTAAAAAATACTTATCTGGACGTGGAAGCGTTTGGTTTTGAAGAGGTTGAAGTAAAGCCGGCAAGTTTCGATGATCAGGGCAATACACAAGAAAAACTGTGGGGGCTGAACAGCAAATGGGCTTTTAAACCGACTAAAGCAGAATTTTACTATATAGGCTTACAACGCCAAGCAGCCAAATATCAAGCTATGATGGCCGATGAAACAAGGCATTCGTTCGGCACCCGGATGTTCGGTAAGCAGTCAGGCTGGGATTGGAATCACGAAGGCATTTATCAAACAGGCCGCTACGGATCGTTGACCATCAATGCCTGGACTCTCGCCTCACTCACAGGTTATACTTTTAACAGCCTAAAATGGCGGCCGCGCCTAGGTTTAAGCGCTAACATCGCTAGCGGCGATGATAATGCCAAAGATAAGCAGCTAAATACCTTTAACCCTTTATATCCCAATCTATCCTATTTTGAGGAAGCGGCTATGCTAGCTCCCCAGAATTTCTTTAACATAATGCCTAATCTCGCCATACAACCGTTAACAAACGTCCGCGTGTCCGTTGATTGGAATTTTTATTGGCGGCTGTCAAAAAATGATGCTGTGTATGTGCGCGGACTTAATCCCCTGCCACAAACTTTAGGCGTTAACGGGCAATTTGTTACCCACGCCTTTTCTGGAAATGTCGATTGGGAAATCAACAAATACGTTTCACTCGGTTTTAGTTACAGCCATTTTTTTGCCGGACAAGTGATTACCGAAGCGGGTGGACATGATACTGATTACCTTAGAAGTCAGGTGAACGTAGCATTCTAAGCAAACGTGTTTTTAATGCCAAAAACCCGAAATATTTGCCAGCGTCAGCAGATGAATCCCCCCTTTCTTAATCAACATAATCAGCCAGCACATACTGCCCGCTAAGCCCAGTCAAACGGGCATCACCCGTGGTATTTTCCAAAGAATCGCTATTGCTTATCACGCAGCCGACCCGCAAATAATTCGGCGTATAGCCAAAAACCCGTTGCCGTTCGGCATCAACAGGTTCGCTGTACGCTTCCCATAACACCGGAAATACTTCACCCAAATTAGCCCGCCAAAAAGCTTGTTTCAGCTCTTCTGCCAAACCATGCAATTGTTGGCTACGCTGTTTTTTGACCTCATTAGCGACCTGATGTGGCAAAGTGGCGGCTTTGGTGCCTTCGCGTTTAGAATAGGTAAAGATGTGGATATGGCCAAAGCCCAATTGCCGGATAAAATCGATGCTGTCTTGCCATTCCTGTTCGGTCTCGCCGGGGAAGCCGACGATAATATCGGTGGTGACATTAAAATGCGGCACTTGGGCGCGTAATTGTCCGACGATCTCGGCAAACTCTGCGGTTTTACAGCGCCGGGCCATACGCCTTAAGACGCTGTCGGAACCGCTTTGCAGCGGCAAATGTAAATGCGGCATCAGGCGCGGATTTTGGAATAGCCCGAAGAACTCCTCATCAAATTCCCAAGGCTCTAACGACCCCAGACGCAAGCGGGGAATAGCAGTTTCGGCCAGTATGGCTTTAAGCAAGGCCACCAAATTAAGCCCTAAATCACTGCCATAGCCGCCTAAATGCACTCCAGTCAGGATCACCTCGGTAATGCCTTGGGCATGGAGGACATTAATTTCCGCCACTACATCACTAATGGTACGGCTGGATTCTTCACCTCTGGCGACGGTGACGATACAAAAAGTGCAGCGGTAACGGCAACCGTCTTGCACTTTAACAAAAGCGCGTTGGCGGCCCCGGGTGAACAGGGAGATTTCTCCGGGTTCGGTCGACATGGCGGGCATAGTTTCCATCGCCAATTCCGTCAAAGCCTTCGTGACCAATTGGTCTTTATCCTTGTTACTGACCACCAGATCAACGCCCATCAAGGCGGCGGCCTCATCAGGATTTAGGGTCGCATAACAGCCGCTGACCACCAGCTTGGCTTGCGGATTGTCGCGGTGGATGCGCCGTATCAGATTGCGTGATTTCCGCGCCGCATCCTGGGTGACGGCACAGGAATTAATCACTACCAAATTGGCGGCTTCGGCTTGGCGGGTGATTTGATGGCCGGATTTTTGGAAGGCCTGCGCCCATGTTTCCAGTTCCGCCTCATTCAGGCGGCAGCCCAGCGTTTTAAGATGTACTAGCATGTGGGGGATATAAAAACGGGTAAAAACGGTGAAGGGATAATGTCCCTAGACAGGACATTATCCCTTCAGGTGTGCTTGCCAAAGCCGTAACATGACGGCCTCTACGCTAAGCTATTCGACGGTAAGGCCTTTTCTCTTATAATCCAAGGCTTGTTCGACGCTGAAGCCTTTTGCCAGCCATTTCTTGGCTTGGCTGGGGTTAAAGCCCTCCCGGCTCCACAGCATAACTTGGTCGGGATCATCAATACCCGCCTGTATCCAAGGTTTAGCGTCTGCGGGATCAAAGCCATTGGTTGCATAGCTGATCGCCATTTCTGGGGACACCCCCATCGCCAACCATTTACTGGCTTCGGTCGGGGTAACCCCACCGCGATGCCATAACGACGCCTGTTTAGGGTCATCAATGCCTGCCTGTATCCAAGGCTTCGCATCGGCTGGCTCAAAGCCGTTGGTTGTATAACCCATCGCCACCGCCGGGCTAACCCCTAAGGATTGCCATAAGCCAACATTTTGGCTGGGCACCATCGCCCACGGGTCGGGCGTAGTCGCGCAACCCACCACAGCCAAATAAGCGACGATAGGGAGAATAAGTTTATAATTCATGGACTAACCTTTTTCAATAAAGAGAACGTAAAAAATAGTGTTTGGGCAGGCCTTGCCAGTCACCAGCTTGGTTTAGCCCAGCTTGCCACAGTGCCAGATGCCGCCTAAACCCTATAAAAAACTGAATTAATTGACAATTTTATTATAAGCGTCAACAATGGCAACAAAATAAGAGACTTTAGACAAGGGAATAGGCCCTCTCAGCACGGCAAATAGCAGCATCAGCTTATTTTATAGATACCTAACGCTTTAGGATGGAGTAATTTATGGCTAAAACCGCATTCCACATTCCGCTTGCCTATCAAAACCGTATGTTTGGCTATTATCTCGGCCAAATCGAACAGCAACGGCGGCTATTGCAACACGTCCGGCAAAGTTTACCCGAAAATCTGGCAAAACATGTTTGCCATTGTCTGGCCAGCAATAACACTCTGCTGGTATATACCGATTCGGCAATTTGGGCATCGCAGTTACGTTTTTACAACCAGACCTTGTTAGCGGCAATGGTCAGTGCCGCCGCCCCCCCTAGCCCAGCCGTACAGAAAGTAAATATTAAAGTGATGACCGAAACCACTGGGGCAACTAGCCAACAAGGCGGCAAAAAGCCACACGTCAACATCCCTTCTGCCGACACCATAGACCTGATGCAAAAACAAAGCGCCAGCATCAGTGACCCTACTTTACAACAAGCCTTACAACGCCTCAACGCCACCTTAAAAAAGCGTGCTGAACGCAGTTAAGGTGGGCTTATAGCCTTTCAGGCTTCAATAACCTGAAAGGCTTCTTAAGGCGAATTACTTAGTCTTCATAATACTGATGCCTTTGAGCAGGTTCAGTGCTTCGGATAAGGCGTAATCTTTCACTTCCAAATCGTCTTTGGCCTTATCATCAGTTGCCGCCGCACCCGCCGCCTTGCCTTTGTTATTTTGCAAATGCCCTGACAAATCCGCTTCTTTAACGGGGGTAAAATCCGACTTGTCGAGCGTTTCCAGCTTAACCCGCGCCAAGGCAATATCAGGTTCAATACCTTCGGCTTGGATGGAGCGTCCAGACGGCGTGAAATAGCGTGCCGTGGTCAGCTTAATCGCCGCACCATTGGTGGTCGGCAAGATAGTTTGCACCGAACCTTTACCAAACGATTTCTCGCCCATAATAATGGCGCGTTTTTGGTCTTGCAAAGCACCTGCGACAATTTCCGAAGCTGAGGCGGAACCGGAGTTAATCAACACCACAATAGGCGCACCGTCAATCAAATCGTCAGGGGCGGCACTAAAGCGCATTTCGGAATTTTCAATACGGCCTTCGGTATAAACGATCAGGCCGCTAGTCAAAAATGCGTCACTGACTTTTACCGCCGCATCCAACACACCACCTGGGTTATTGCGCAAATCCAGCACCAGACCTTTCAGGTTGCCGCCGTTTTCTTTCTTTAACGCCGCCAACGATTCGGTCAGGTTATCGCCCGTGCCTGATTGGAAGCTGCTGATGCGCACATAACCATAGCCTTTTTCCAACAAACGGTTTTTGACGCTTTTCACTTTGATGATGTCACGCGCTATCGAAAACTTCAGCGGCGTTTCTGCACCTTCGCGTACCACCGTCAGTAAAATCTTACTGCCAGGCTCGCCGCGCATGGTTTTGACCGCATCCGCCAAGGACATGCCCTTAACGGGTTTATCATCCAGCTTAACGATCAAATCGCCCGCTTTTAAGCCGGCTTTTTGGGCAGGCGTATCATCAATTGGCGAAACGACTTTGATAAAGCCATTTTCCATCGTGACTTCAATGCCCAAGCCGCCGAACTGTCCGGTCGTGCCTTCTTTCAGCTCTTGGTATTCATCGGCCACCAAATAAGCGGAATGCGGATCAAGGCCGCTTAACATGCCCCGAATGGCATCTTCGAGCAATTTCTTATCGGATACGGGTTCGACATAATCGCGTTTGATACGCCCGAAAATCTCCGTAAACGTCCGTAAATCCTCAAACGGCAAGGTGTCGGATACCGGCTGGTTATCCTTATCGGCTAAGACACTGCCACAGTTACCGACAGCCACACCCAATATCACACCCAACGACAAGATCAATATATTTTTCTTTTTTAGCATGTGTCTTAAAACTCCAAATCCTCTAATTGTCTATTCTCATGAATGAGCGATTATTTGCTGCTAATAGCTTTGACACCATACCAATGGATCAATCGGCATAGCATTTTTGCGTATGCCAAAATACAAACCAGGCTGGCTACGTCCACCACTTTGTCCGACACTGGCGATCACATCACCCGGTTTTACCGTATCGTTAACCTGCTTGTAAAGGCTCTGATTGAAGGCGTACAAGGTCATATAGCCACCGCCGTGGTCGATAATCACCAAGTAACCATAACTGCGCAACCAATCGGCAAACGTGACCTTGCCCGCCGCAACGGCACGGACATCCACACCTTCTTTCGCCTCGATCAACACCCCGCCTTCCACACCGACATGACCGGCGTTACGCACCACCCGACCTTGCACAGGCCAAGACAATTTACCTTTAAAATCGGTAAAGTCACCTAGCGGTTCGGTAAAGTCGGCGCTTGGGGAGGTGCTTTCCCCCGCATCGGCTGCAACAGGGGGGGCATTCTCGGCAAGGGCTGCCTTAATGCCCAATTCTTGAGGTAACGAGGCAATCAAGCCGCGCAACTTTTGCTCGCTTTCGGCCTGATAACGGAGCTGCTCTTCATAAGACGTCGCGGCAATATCCGCCAATAACGTTTTGCGCTGTTGCCTGACCGTATTCAGCGCGGCTTGCTGCGCTTGCTTTTGCCGTAAATCCAACTCCAATTGCTGGGTTTCAGTTTGTTTTTGCTGGTCTAATTGCTCCAAATCAGCGATGGATTTTTCTAATTGGGCAATTTTTGCCATCCGCGCCTTATTGATGTAGCTGTAATATATCATCATTCGGCTGGACAAGGCGGGATCTTGCTGATTGAGCAACAATTTTAATTCTTCCTGCTCACCCATTTCATAAGCGGCTTTGACCTGCCCTGCCAAATCTTTGCGCTCTTTGGCGATAGCCCGTTGGCAGACGGCTATCTCCAGCTCGATTTTCTCTATATTTTGGCGTTTTTGCTCAATCTGCTTATAAAGGGAATGCAGCGCCGCCGCAATCTCCCCATAACGCTTTTCGACATCCGCCAACAATTGTTCCAGATTATCTTGGGGTAACGGCACAGTAGCGGTATTACTCCCCGCCGCCACGTCAGCGTCCGGCAGCATTTCGGCTTCAAGCGCTTGCCCCGATTCCGCTTCGCTAGCTTGCAGGCCATCACCTTCGAGCGCCGCTGCCTGCCGCACACAAACGCAAAGCAGCAGACCTAAGAGCCGTTTGTTTGCCATTCTCCGCTTATGCTGCCTTAAGTAAAGATTGGTCAGCCACTGCCGCCATAATCCGTGGCAAAGCACGGGCAACCGCCTCTACTGCCGCCAGAATCCGTAACGCTAAAGGCTGCGGTCGGTTCAACATAGTTTATTTATCTCCTGACGCTAAAAATCGGTAATTGTGAAAAAATCTCACCCCAGACAAAAACTCTGACATTATCCGTTACCCATAATGTAAAAAAGTAAGGTATCATTTTGTGTATTGACGGATATTGTAATTGATTCAGACGCTGTCGCCAGACAATCACAGGCAACATGATCAAGTAATTGCTATATTAATACACCTTGCGGGCCTTTGGATAATATTAATCCCGTATGAGGCTTGCCAATGACTTCTTTTCTAAACGGAAATCATCTTCCCCGACCTTGAACTAACAGTATGGACACAAATACAGACCCCATTTTATACGATGAAAACGACATCATCAAAGCGGCGCGTTGCCTAAAAGCCATGTCCCACCCTTTACGGCTGAAAATCTTGTGCATTTTGGGGAAAGACTCCATCAGCGTTCAAGATATTGTCGAGCAAGTAGGCACTAGCCAAAGCAACATTTCCCAACATTTGTCGATACTTAGAGAAAAAAACATCTTGGGCTCAAAAAAAGAGGCCAACCGCGTCTATTATTATATCGACGATCCGCGCATGAGCCAGCTTATCGACATGATGCGGGATGTATTTTGCTCCGCTAAGCCCCATTGACCACCTTAACACCTGACCAAGCCAAACCCCATGGACTATAACCGTTACCTAGAATTCGCCCTCAACCACTATATTTTATCGCTAGCCTTAGCGGTAGTGACTTATTTGTTGATCCAAGAGCTGTTCGATACCGCCTTTAAAAAATTCGCCGCCCTGTCACCCTTGCTGGCCGTCGCCAAAATGAACAATGAGCAAGTCGTCATTATTGACGTGCGCGAACCTTTAGAATTTACCGAAAGCCACATCGAAGATGCCAAAAACACGCCCCTAAGCAAATTCGTGGACTACCTGCCCGGCTTAGAAACCTACAAAAAAACCCCGTTGCTGGTCGCCTGCCAAACGGGCACCCGTTCCGCCACCGCCGCAAAAATGCTTACTAAAGCCGGTTTTGAACAAGTGTTTGTCATCACCGGCGGTATGGCAGCGTGGGAAAACGACTACAAATTGCCGGTGAAAATCAGCAAAAATAAGAAGAAAGCTTAATCATCCCCTCCTTTTATCACTCAACCACAACCAACTTGAATTATGGCCGAAGACACTAACAACGTAGAAAAACAATTTTCTATCCAAAAAATTTACACAAAAGACCTGTCTTTTGAAACCCCTAATACCCCTGCCGTCTTCACCGCCAAATGGGAACCCGCTGTTGATTTCAACTTGGCGACCAATGTCAATAACTTAGAACCTAACCTGTTTGAAGTGTCCTTAAAAGTCACCATCACCGTCAAATGCGGCGATGTCACTGCGTATCTGGTCGAAGTCAACCAAGCGGGCATTTTCGCCTTAGGCGGCTTCAACGACCAAGAAATGGGCCCTATGATGGGCAGCTTCTGCCCCAATATCCTGTTCCCTTATGCCAGAGAAGCCATTTCTGATCTGGTCACCCGTGGCGGCTTCCCGCAACTGTTACTGGCTCCCGTCAACTTCGATGCCTTATATGCACAACATGTGCAACAAATGCAACAAGCCCCCGGCACAGGCACATTGAACTAAGCTTAATGGATAACCGCATCGCCATTCTGGGGGCCGGGTCGTGGGGGACCGCCCTCGCTATCCTCGCCGCCAGAAATGGCTGCCAAACCCTACTATGGGGGCATAATGCCGCGCATGTCGCGGCATTAGCCCAAACGCGGCAAAACCACCGCTACCTGCCCAACATCGATTTTCCGGCTCTGCTGACCGTGACTGCCCATCTGCCCGAAGTCGGCAGTTTTGGCAATGTCCTGATGGTCTGCGTGCCTAGCCATGCCTTTAAAGCCACGCTCCTCGCGCTCAAGCCCCATCTGCCTGCCGATGTCAAAATCGCCTGGGCAACCAAAGGCTTTAATGCCGACAACGGCGCCTTATTACATGAAACCGTCGCGGCCATCTTTTCCCCCGACACCCCAGCGGCCATCATTTCCGGCCCATCATTTGCCGCCGAAGTTGCCGCCGACTTGCCCACCGCCATCACCATCGCCTCCTTGCAAACCGATTTTGCCAACCAACTGGCGGAGATTTTCCACAGCGGGCGTTTCCGCACTTACACCAGTTCCGATCTGATCGGCGTGGAAGTCGGTGGCGCAGTCAAAAATGTCTTAGCGATTGCCGCCGGGATTGCTGACGGCCTAGGCTTCGGCGCCAATACCCGCTCAGCCTTAATCACCCGTGGCCTGACCGAAATTATGCGCTTAGGCATCCAACTGGGCGGTAAACCGGAAACCCTGATGGGTTTGGCAGGCTTAGGCGATTTGGTGCTGACCTGCACCGACGACCAATCCCGAAACCGCCGCTTTGGCTTGGCCTTAGGGCGCGGCAAAAATCGCGCGCAAGCCATTGAAGAAATCGGCCAAGAAATCGAAGGCGTTTCTGCCGCCAAACAAACCTATTTGTTGGCGCAAAAATACGGTATCGACATGCCCATCACTGAACAGACCTACAAAGTGCTATACGAAGGCCTTGCGCCACAGGCCGCTGTCGAAAACCTGCTGTCGCGGGAAGTCAAAGCCGAATCGCCGGATTCGCCCACCTGAGCACGGCTAAGGCGGTTTTCTCTTTGGAGCGCGGGCATCTTGCCCGCTCCTTGCGGGCAAGATGCCCGCGCTCCAAGACCAGTGTCCTTTAGTTTGTCTGAATTATTTCCTACCCATTCCTAAGCGAGGCCATTCCATGCAATGCCGGATCGGCTGCGGCGCGTGCTGCATAGCCCCCTCCATTTCCTCCGCCCTGCCCTTACACCCCAACGGCAAACCCGCCGGGGTACGGTGCCTGCATCTGGATGCGGGCAATAAATGCACTATTTTCCTGCACCCCAGTCGCCCGGCTGTCTGTAGCGGTTTTCAACCTACTGAGGATGCCTGCGGCAGTACCGATGCGGAGGCTTTGGCGATATTGGCGGAGTGGGAGCGGTTGACGGGCTAGGATGACGCTAAATCTTTACAATAAATTTTATTTTTTAAACTTTTTAGCAATCTAACGACTCATTATTCCACGTCAAACCTCCCCTTACCATTGCTAATGCACTCAGCCATCCAGCTTACGCCCTCCCAAGCCTTTGATTTTCTGCTCAATGTCGCCGTAACCCGTCCTGTGTTTCTTTGGGGTGCACCCGGTATCGGCAAAAGCGCGTTAATACGCAAGTTTGCCGATACCGTAGGCATGGAATGCGTCTCTTTATTAGGCAGCCAATTGGCACCGGAGGATCTGCTGGGTGTCCCGCAAATCGACGGCAATTGTTCGCGCTTTTTCCCGCCCGCCAACATCGTGCGCCAAGAAGCTTTTGTCCTATTCTTAGATGAGCTCAACGCCTCCAGTCATGAAATCCAAAAAGCCTTCTACTCCTTGATTTTGGACAGGCGAGTGGGGGAATATCATTTACCTGCCGATACCATTGTTATTGGCGCGGGTAACCGCGCCAAAGATGCCGCTATTGTCAAACCCATGCCATCCGCCCTTATCAACCGCCTTGCCCATATCCATTTGCGGGCCGACCATCGGCAATGGTTGGATTGGGCGGTGGCCGAAGGCGGCATCCACGCGTGGGTGCTGGACTACATCCGCTTGCGCCCCGATCATTTATGGAATGAACCCCCCAAACATGAAGAGCCGTTTTCGACACCGCGCAGCTGGCATATACTCTCGGATGCCTTACATTCCTTTGGCGACAACCTAGATGACATCATGTTGGAAGCCTTAGCTTTTGGGCTGCTTAGCCCGGCCCATGCCGGCCATTTTAAGGGCTTTGTCAAACAAATCCGCCAAAAGCACACCCTCCATAGCATTCTCAAAGGCGATGCCCAGTGGCCTGCCGAACCGGCTGACCGCGATGTCTTATATTTTTTGGCACAATCATTTCGGGGCTTACTACGCAAAGAACTTCCTGATGACGAGGCCTCGGTGCGTAGCGAACATAAGCAATTGGCTGTACGCGCCAAAGACAGGTTACGCGAACTGGCACGCATCAGCGTGGAAATAGCCCAATCGGTGTTGGCCGAAGACGACGAAGGCAACCGCCTGCCTGCTTGGTTTTTGGTGGAAGTCGCCCGTGATTTGCCGCGTTTGGCGGCGCGGGACAAATTTAAGCCATGAGCAAAAAACCAGACCCCGCGGATAGTGCAAAAACCGCACGGGAAACCGCTATCGGCACTATCCGCAATTGCCCGGTGCTGATACCGTTGGTGCGGCATCTTTGCATCGGCATCGATATGCGCCACCAATTTGTGGCAGAAACAGGCTGGCTGGCCCTCTCGCCAAACGGCCATATTTACCTACACCCCAAACGCCGTGCCGCACCGGAAGAATGGGCGCGGCTTATCGCCATCGCCGCCGTATGCCTCGGTTTTAGCGTGGTACGGCGGCGCGACCCGCAAGCCATTTGGGAATTGGCCGCACTCTTGGTAGCGAACCGCTTTTGCGATGACCTAAAAATTGGCCGCCTCCCCGAAGCCTTCAATGTGCCTTTACCGACCATCCCCGCAGGCGGCGAAGAAACCTTATTTCGGATCTTATGTGTAGAAAAAACTCATCCGCAAACCCTCAGCTTTCGGGATAATTATTGCGGTGCAGGCCGTATGGTATTTTGCGGGCTTGACGAGAAGCCCGACTACAGATCGCCTAGCCAATTCACTTGGCAAAGCCTGCTAGCCGAAGGTATTGCCCAAGGAGCCGGACAGGCTTTGGAACTCGCCTCAGGTAACGCTAACACCACTACTAATCGGCCTAATCCTAACAGCCCCGCACGAAAAGCCAAGCGCCGCCTGATTGACCACCATCCCTTATTAGGCGCATTAGCGGCAGGCTTTGATGTGGAAGAAAGCATTGCCGAATGCCGCCGTTACGATATTCAAGTCGCGGCGATTGATGTCGGTGCCCGCAAAATCTGGATGAATGCGGCGGTACGCTTAAGCCCTAACGAAGCCTTGTTCGTGTTCGCCCATGAACTCCTTCATGCCGGCCTGAACCATGCGTCACGCCGACGCGGACGTGACGCTTTCCTATGGAATGCCGCTTGCGATTTTGTCATTAACGGCTGGCTCAAGGCGATGAATTTGGGTACGCCGCCGACTATAGGGATGTTATATGATCCAGAATTCAGCAATTGCTCGGCAGAAGAGATTTATGACCGTCTGGCACAAGACATCCGCCGGGCGCGTAAGCTTGCCACCCTACGCGGACTAGGGCAATGTGATTTTTTTGGCGAAACCCAACAGCCAGCGTTTACCGATGCGGAAAGTTATTGCCGCCGAGCCTTGGCACAAGGCTTAGAGCGTTGCCAGAACAGTGGGCGCGGCTTGCTACCCGCTGGATTGGTCGAAGCCATCCGTTCCCTCAACCAACCACCTATCCCTTGGGACGTACAGTTAGCCGACTGGTTCGACCGCCATTTCCCCGCGCCCGAATACCGCCGCAGTTATGCCAGACCATCACGCCGCCAAGCAGCCACGCCCACCATCCCGCGCCCGTCCACTTGCCCGCCCCCTGAAGAACAACGTAAAAGCCGGGTGTTCGGAGTCGTGCTGGACACGTCAGGCTCTATGGAACCGCAACTATTAGGCAAGGCTTTAGGTGCTATCGCCAGTTACGCCATTGCCCGCGAAGTCTTTGCCGTGCGCCTGATTTGTTGTGATGCCGCTGCTTACGACAGCGGCTGGATAGAACCGGAACGCCTATTGGACAGGTTTATGGTCAAAGGGCGCGGCGGCACGGCTTTACAACCGGGTGTGGACGCATTGCGCGACTTGGCCAGCAAAGGCGATTTCCCCCGCCTCGGCCCGGTGCTGATCATTACCGACGGCGGCTGTGAAAACCATTTGGACATCTCTTTTTCACATGCCTACCTGCTACCCGAAGGCAAACGCTTACCTTTCACTGCACGGGGAGACGTTTTTTCGGTTAAATAAGCCGCCAGTAACTAAAGCAAACCCTCAAGCGCCTGCAATAACTGGGTTTCCGTCCACGGCTTAGTCAGATACGCATCAACCCCGGCGTTTTTGGCTTCTTGGCGGTGTTTGTCGGTGGAGCGGGAGGTGATCATCAGCACGGGCAGCGGCGCGGTTTCCGCCTGTTGTTTCAATGCCCGTGTTAAGGCCACGCCGTCCATGCGCGGCATTTCCATATCAGTGATGACCAAATCAGGGGCGTGTTGGCCAATCTGCGCCAAGGCATCCAAGCCATCAATGGCGGTCGCCACGTCATAGCCGCTGTCTTTTAACAGCAGCGCCAAGGATTTACGCGCACTTAACGAATCGTCCACCACTAACACCCTTGGCAGCTTAACCGCCACGGTATGCGCCACATAATCCATAACGCGCTGGTTATAGGCACTTTTATGCTTAAGGGCTTCAGGCAGGTCAATAACAGGCGAAATTTGTCCATCCGCCAACACAGTCACGCCCGGCATGGCCGGATTATGCGGCACATAACTGCCCAAATCCTTAAATACCAGTTCGCGGCTGTCTAGCAATTCCGTCACCATTACCACGACTTTTTCGCCCTGCCCCAAATTGACGCGTAATAAATGAAAATCCGGCAGCTGCCCATAATCGGCACTGGGCAGGCCAATCAGGTTTTCCATGCTGTAAGCCGGGTAGCGTTGGTCTTGATAACTGAACCAGAATCCGTTACCGTCTGCCTGTAATTGCCCGTCGGATGATAACAGGACTTTTTCAATACCGTATTGGATCAGCGATAAGGCATAAGGACCACAACGCGCCACTTGGGCTTTCAATAACAAGGCACTGGCAGGAATAGACAGGGTAAAACGGCAGCCTTGGCCTGGAGTTGAGGCAATCTCCAGCTTACCTTTCAGGCGGATCACTTCCTGATACACCACATCCATACCGATGCCCCGCCCGGATAATTGGCTGACCTCGCTACGCGTAGAAAACCCCGGAATTAAAATCAGGCGGTCTATATCCTGCTCGCTTAAGGACGCGGTGCTGTCGATCAGGCCCTTGGCCTCGGCGATTTGCCGGATGGCGGCACGGTTAATACCGCGCCCGTCATCTTCGCACACCACGGCAATCCTATCGGTTTCTTCAACAAAACTGAGTTGGATCAGGCCATGTTCCGGCTTGCCGACCGCTAACCTTTGGGCAGGGGGTTCCAGACCATGATCGACGGCGTTACGGAGAATGTGCATTAATGGGTCGGCCAGTTGATTAAGTATCTGGCTGTCTATCAGCGTCTGCCCGCCCGTCACCACCAACTCGGCTTGCTTACCCGCAACGCGGCAGGCTTGCCGGAGGGTACGCTGTAAGCGCGGCACCATAGACTCGACCGCCAGTAAGCGGGTAGCGAGGACATTCTCTAAACTGTCTTTATGCAAATGCGCCAAATTAAGCAAAGTATCGGACATTTTCCGCGCATAGCCCTCCACTGTCCGTTCGATTTCACGGCTGTCGGCGGCGGCTTCATAGAGCTTAGAAATGCTGCTGTGCATTTCATTGAGGCGGTTCATTTCCAAGGGGTCAAAGCCATCGTGGACGGCAGTGACTGACGGGTTATTCAGTGTGGTGGCGAGTAACTGCTCCAAGTCAGCCAGTACCCGCTGTAAGGTGCGGTAACGTTCGCCGCCTGTTTTCAGTAGGGCTTTAATTTGCTTAAGCTGTTCGTCCAATTGGGTATCGGAAATTTTCACCTCGCCCGCCACACGGAATAATTGGTCAAGCAAGGCTTTAGGGACGCGGACAAAAGTATCTTCACGGCCAGCCGCTTCCTGCTCGTCAGGCAACGGCTCCGCAGCGGGGCTAGGGTTAGCCGCAACCGGCGTTGCCGCCTCTCCGGTCTGTAACCGATAATGTCCATCGGCTAATTGTTGGAGAACACTGAGGGCTTGCGGAGGGGGCGCACGCCGCGCTAACAGCGCTTCGCCCAGCACCGCCAACATGTCCGCCGCCTCCATCAGCGCCTCAACCAAACCGGCATCGGGGGATTGCGCTTGGGTATGCAAAAATTCCAATATATCTTCTAAACGGTGGGTTAAGTTGGCAATCCCCTTCACCCCCAGCATATTCGCCAAGCCTTTTAGAGTATGCGCGACCCGTTGCGCGGTGCGCAACGCCTCACGGTCTTGGCGGTTAAGAAAAGCCTGTAAATGCTTGGCAAAGTCTTCGGTCAGTTGCGGTAAATCATTAAAGGCCATATCCAACAATTGCGGATCGACATCATCAGGAATAATTAAACTGATGTCATCAGCAGATACCACCTCAGCGACCAATACGGCGGCGGTTTGCAACTTTAATTGGGCGAACAGTTGCCGTAAGAAATGGCTATCGTCGCTACTTAAGCAATACGGCCATTCCGGGTTGGCGAACAATTCGTCCAACGCTTGCTGGACAGATAGGTTTTGGGTATCTTGGCAATAGTGGGTGATAGCGGCCAAGGCGTTGTTTATCAGCATTGGCGTGTCATCGCCCAACAAGTCAGGATCATCCTGATAGCCGTGCAGGTTTTTCATCAGCCCGGTCAAGACAAAATGCCCAGCCCATAAGCGGATACCCGCCGTAGCACGGACAATCGGCTCCACAGCTTCCAGCACTAAACTTAGCCGTTCCGGCAGCGTGGCGGAGCTTTGCCAGCATTCCTGCAATAAGACGCATTGCCCGCCGATCATGGCGATCAGTTGCGGGTCAACGCTGATCGGCCCCTCCGCCAGTAAAACATAGTCCAGGTAGGCAAAACCGCCGTCTTCAGCACTATTGGCAACAGCGGGCACTTCTTCGCTTAGCGCTGAGTCTTCTTCGTCTTGGGCATTATCGTCCACACCTAACAAACGCAGCCTATCCGCCTCCAGCAGTTCCTGAAAATAACCCCTATCTTCATCGCTAAGCGGGCTAGGCCATTGCGGGGCTTGCAGAAAATCTAATACTGCCAGCATGGCTTCAGGTGTGGGTATCTGGAAAAAATCATCCAATTGGCTAATGCCCGCCAACAAAAAAACGGTTTCGGCTTCGCCCAAAGCGTCTTGGTCAGCCAACAATTGCTCTTGCAACTCGATATAAAAACCGAATAAATCCACCAGTCCTAAGCAATTTTCTTCGGCGGCGGCTATCATCAGGTTTTGCCATTGCACCGCCAGCCGTTCCAGCAAGCCGTCTTTATCAGGCCGCGCCTCCAGATAAGCCTGCTCATCAGCCAATGCCACAATAATCTGTTCAACAAATTCGACACACATGGGTGTTCCTAAGGACTGTTTAGGGGATGGGTGCGGCAGGCAAAAGCCGACCCCTTATGACAATTTAAACACACCAATCGCCGCTTGCAGCTCTTCCGCCGCCCAGACCAAATCAGCCGACAAACTGGTCTGCTCGGACATTTTTTCGTAAGTGGAATGGGCGCTCGCATCGATGCTGACGGCGCGGAAACGCAACTGTTCGGCCACGGCGGTTTGGGCGACCGAGTAGCGGGCGATACGCTGTATCGAGTCCACCAGCAATTCGGTGCTCAGACGCGTCTGCTGCATCCGCTCGCCCGCCTGCCCCGCCAATTGCGTGCCTTCGACCACATTGGTGATAACGGCATTCATGGCACTGACGGTATCGGCGGTTTCCTGTTGGATATTATTCACCAACTCCTCGATTTCCGCCGCCGCTTCGCTGGAGTTTTCCGCCAAACGCTGCACTTCTTCCACCACCACCATCAGGCCTTTACCCGCCACGCCCGCCGAAGCGGCATGCATACTGGCGTTCATCGCCAATAAATGGGTCCGCGAAGAAAAGCTGTCCAACAGCTTGACGATACCGCCAATCTCCTGCGAACGTTCGCCCAAGCGTTTGATTTTTTTCTCGGCATCGTTAATGGTCGTGCGGATTTTGTTAATACTGGCAATGGTCTGCGAGACCGATTCCTCGGCATTTTCGGTGGTGTTGATGGCTTTGAGGGAGGTTTCATTGGTCACTTGCGCCAATTCCGAAATCAATTGCATGGTCTCTATCGCCTGCTCCAATTCCGCTAAAGTCTCTTCAATCTCTTGTTGCTCTTCACTAGCCGATTGGGTAACAGAGCTGGATTGCTCTTTCACTTGGTTGGACGTGTCCACAACTTTTTCGGCAACAACCCGGACATTTTCCAAAACGGCTTTAATGGATTCGGTCAATTGGTTAATCGAGTCGGCAATGGCTCCGGTAACATCTTCTTCAACGGGCAAAATCACCGTCAAATCCCGTTGGCTGAGCATGAACACGTTTTGGATCATGCGGATGATAGAAGTATTGATAGCATCATTTTCGCGCTGTTTCTGGATGAGGGCCTGTATTCTTTCATCCAACAAATTATCCAGGGTAGTCGCCAACTCGCCCAATTCATCAGAACTGCTAAGGCGGCTTCTGACCTCGGTGTCCCCCGCCGAAATTTTACGGACGGTATTTTGGATCACCGCCACCGGCCTTAACACCCCAAATTGCAGAATGAAAAAAGTCGCCACCAAAGCGATCACCATGACCGTTACGGAACCTAAAAATAACCGTAACTTAATGCTTTTTTCCGCGTCAAAAATCAATTTGTCCTTAGCCTGATAATCTTGCTTAATTGCAAAAAACCGCCCCATGAGCGGCTCCATTGCTTTGATCAGGGTTTCGATATGCTCACTGACGGCCTGTTTTTTATCGGCCTGGGAAGCTTTCAGATCAACCAACTTATGAAATTCGTCCTGATAATCCAATAACCGCTGCTGGATGGCATCGACCAATTTTCTGTCGTCATCGGTGCGCAAAAAATACTCGACGGCAATAATGGCATCGTCCGCCAAAGACATGCTTTCATCAAAATTGTCCACCATGGCCGCTTGTTGTTGGAACTGGTAGTCTTTTTGATACCCCCGCGCTTCCAACACGTCAATCGTCACCGAATCGACTAAGCTCGATAAGGTGCTAAGCTGCTGGTTTCTCTCCAACGTACCTTCTTCAAGCTGGATGGTCTGATAATAGTTAAGCCCTAAGGATAACAAGCCCATAGCCAAAAAACCCGTCACGATAAGGAATTTTATCGGCAGTTTTAGGTTTCTAAAGGGTTTCAATAACTGCATAGTGTTTCCTCGCAAGTCAAATTAGCGCAGACACGGCTAACTCAGGAGTGATGATTGGTAGTCTTGGAACAGCGCTTTTACCGATAACAGCCAAGCATCGTAGCGGCAATCCAACCACGTTTTGCCGCTACCCGTATACGCCGCATAAACAAATGGCCGTATCTGCTCAGGGATATTGGCGACACTATCCAAATCGGCTTCCTGTAAAGCGTTAAGCAATTGCGGGTAGCTATCGATCAGCAGGCCGCACATGTTCGGTGGGCTATCGATCACCAACAGCCAATGCGGGTGTTTGGCGGTGGTTTGCGGTGCTGGCGGCAAGAGCAATTCGGGAACGGAAAATACCGCAATGACATCACCACGATGGTTAGCCATGCCTTTACACCACGGCGGCGCTAAGGGTAGCGGCGAAATTCTGGGAACGTCAAGCAATTGCACTGGGATTCCAGACGGTATTAACAAATGCAGTTGCCCGACACTAAAGCCATGGCGGATAACGCTATTATCTGTAGCGTCTTGTTGTCTAGCGGCTGGCGGGGCGGTCGGCGTACCGTTCATAACAATACCTAAATGAAATGGGCGACCTGTTCGAGTATCTGGTCATCGGTGTAAGGTTTGGCGACCAGCGCCACGGCCCCTTGCAAGGTAGCCCATACTTTATCGGCAGGCTGGTGTTTTATGGACACGATAACAATCGGAATGCCTTTGGTGTCGGCGGCGGTGGTAAGCTGCCGACACGCCGAATAGCCGTCCAATTCGGGCATCAGAATATCCATAAAAATCAGGTCAGGGTGTTCGATGCGGGCTTTCTCTACCCCTTCCCGGCCATTTTGTGCCAATGACACGGTCGCGTTCACGTTCGCTTTAGCCAGTACGGCGCACAGCCGTTGCCGGTCAATAAGGGCATCATCCACTACCAAGATTTTTTTTGTCGAAGCCATTGCCGCCACCTTTAAGCATATTTGCTGTTGGAGTTTTTGTTTTAGTCGCGGACACTAAAATTGTCCACCCATTTGGTAATGCGCTGCATCACTTTTTGAAAGTCTTCATGGACAATAGGTTTGGTCAAATAAGTTGAACAGCCGGCAATAACGCCTTTGACTTCATCCATCGGCGAGGTTTTTGCCGTCAACATAATAATCGGGGTTTTTTTCATGGCCGGGCGTTTACGCATCTGGGTGCAAGCCTCAAACCCATCAATGCCGGGCATCATAATGTCAAGGAAAATAAAGTCGTAGCGCTGTTCCTCGGTCATGGTTAAGGCTTCTTCGCCGCTGCCCGCAAAGTCGATATGCACAGTGGCCGGCAATTTCTCCAGTTCCAACGCCAAAGCCTTTTGCATCGGTAAGCTATCGTCCACCACCAACACGCGGTATTGCAAGGCGGTGTCGCCCTCAATAGGAGCGGCTATGGCAGCGGGTTCGGCCGTGACTGTTATGGCTGTGTGTTCGGGTTGGGCGGGTGTGGACGGCGGCTCTATGCCCCCTACCCCCGATAGGCCATCTAAAACCCGTAACACCCGTGATGCCACTAACGGAAAAGGCAAGTGAAAATACCCGGCCTGTTCGGGCGGCTGTTTGGCAACCACGCCGATTTGCACGGGTAATCCAGACAAACCCGTCAACTGCGCTTGATACGCACCGACCTCACCAAAGACCAACAGCACATCCGGCACACCCGAAGCATCAAAAGCCTGTAATGTGTAAGCCGCGTTTTTCGCCAGGGGCAAAATTTTTCCAAGCTTGGCCTCTTCTGTTGAAGGAAATCCTAAGGTGCTTATTTTCATTGCCTATTATCCTTTAAAATGTAGCTAAATTGATTCTGTATTGGCGCATGGCGTAGGCTGGCGGAGATTAATAGCCCTGGCAAAAAACCAGTGCCAGACCCAAACTTGTCCGCCGATTGCTATGGCTTTTCCGCCTTTAAGTTCATTGTACTGCGTTAAATACGAAAAACCTGCATAAAATCGCAAGCCTTACGGTATTTGCTGGTGAGTGAATTTATAGCTTACCCTTAGCCATATATAACAGAGCGAGTGGGAACAAAAATATTTTGCCACCCTATTTGCAACAATACCTAGACATAATTAAATGGCGGTTAGGCAAGCACTTGGGGAAATACCCGAAACACATTATATAATAATGATTTTTATATAAAAATTAATAATCGAAAAGAACAAAAGCACACCTAAACTACAACATCAAAAGCAAAAAGACAGGCGGCTTTTGCAAATTTTCAACATTACACAATACACAATGCCGATATGGGCATAAGCGGATACGTTTTTACGCCATGACAGAAATTTTTCTGCCATTGTGCGTAAGAAATCTGTTGCTCTTCCGACTAAAGCAATGGAAATGGCCGTTTTACGCAAATAGACCGACGGAGCTTGGCGGTACTTTTGCCTACCAACGCCTGTCCGCAAAATTTAATACCGTGTTGGGAACTTTACCGCAAAACGATGGTTTAACAGAGCATGGTTCGTCTGACGCTGAACGCTAATGTGCCTGCCGATTCATGTTTATTTTTCATCGAAGCCCCTCTAACCTTCTGCTTGCCTATCAAGATAGGATTTACTATCTTGATAGGCAAGCAGAAGGTTTTTTTTGCCTCTACGTCTATAGGCCATCATTATTGCGGCTTTATCGGCAGCCACGGCCAATCTCCGCTGCCGTATTGCTTCCTACGTTACGGATTTAAACGTAGACAACCCGACGTTAACGGCCTACAGCCTCCGGTTTGGGTTGGCTCTTCACACAACAGTGGCGATTTAAACCCGCAAACGCTTGGGAACCCGCGAAAAAGCTGTAAAATAGGTACTTTTATTTTAACCCTGCCTTATTATGCGTACAACTCAGTTCCCCCTCAATACCGTCAAAGAAACGCCTGCCGATGCCGAAATTATCAGCCATCAGCTCATGATCCGCGCCGGCCTCATCCGTAAACTGGCCGCCGGGCTGTATAGCTGGCTGCCGTTAGGTTTGCGGGTGTTGCGCAAAGTCGAAAAAATCACCCGTGACGAAATGGAAAAAGCCGGGGCACTGGAAGTGTTGATGCCGACCTTGCAACCTGCCGAACTCTGGCAAGAAACCGGACGCTGGGAACAATACGGCCCCGAATTGGCACGCCTGAAAGACCGCCATGACCGCGACTTTTGCTTAGGGCCCACGCACGAAGAGATCATCACTGATTTGGCGCGTAACGAACTGAAAAGCTATAAGCAACTGCCGATTACCTTTTATCAGATACAAACGAAGATCCGCGACGAGATACGTCCGCGTTTCGGGGTCATGCGCTCGCGCGAATTCATCATGAAAGATGCCTATTCTTTCCATCTTGACCAAGCGTCCTTGCAAGAATCTTATGAGGTGATGTACCGCGCCTACAGCAATATCTTTAACCATCTGGGCTTAAAGTTCCGCGCGGTGATCGCCGACTCCGGCTCTATTGGCGGCGCCATTTCGCATGAGTTCCATGTTTTGGCGGATTCCGGCGAAGATGCCATCGCCTTTTCCAGCGCCAGCGATTATGCGGCCAATGTCGAAAAAGCCGAAGCCTTGGCCCCTACGGGCGAACGCCCTGCCGCCAGCACACCGATGGTTCTGGTTGACACCCCTGCCCAACACAGCATTGAAGAAGTTTGCACCTTTTTGACCATTGCCCCAACCCAATGCCTGAAAACCCTTATTGTCAAAGGTGAAGAAGAGGGTTTGGTGGCACTGCTGTTACGGGGCGACCACGAACTGAACAAAATCAAGGCGGAAAAACTGGCCGGTGTCGCCGCGCCGCTGACTTTCGCCAGCGAAGCCGACATTATTGCCGCCTGTGCCTGTAAGCCCGGCTCTATTGGCCCTATCGGCCTGACCATGCCGATTATTGCCGACCGTAGCATCGCCTTAATGGCGGACTTTGTCTGTGGCGCTAACCAAGACGGCAAACATTATCAAGGTGTCAATTGGGGACGCGACCTGCCCTTACCCGAACTTGCCGACCTGCGCACTGTCGTCGAAGGTGACCCTAGCCCAGATGGCCAAGGCCATATCACTTTAGCGCGGGGTATTGAAGTCGGCCACATCTTCCAGCTCGGCACCAAATACAGCGGCGCAATGAAGGCGGGCATCATTAACGAAGCCGGCAAGCACCAAATCATGCTGATGGGCTGTTACGGCATCGGCATTTCCCGCGTCGTCGCGGCGGCTATCGAACAGAACCACGATGGCCGAGGCATTATCTGGCCGACCAACCTCGCCCCGTTCCAAGTCGCCCTGCTGCCTATGAACATGCACAAATCGGAGCGCCTGAAAGCCTTGGCCGAACAGCTCTACCAAGACCTGCAAGCGGCGGGCATTGACGTGCTGTTTGATGACCGCAAAGTCCGCGCCGGCTTTATGTTCTCAGATATGGAACTGATCGGTATCCCGCACTGCATTATCGTCGGTGACAAAAGCCTGGATAACGGCACGGTAGAATATAAGGCCAGAACCTCGCGCGACAATGAAGAATTGCCGCTTACCGACGTACTGGCGTTTCTTCAGGCTAAATTGGCATAAGCTCTGCTGGCCCGGCCAAACAATAATATCACCCTAACTTGTCGGGAGTTACCCCGGCTAGGCTCGCCACCGCTTCGGATAGCTAAGCGCTTTCCAAAGCGGCCTTATATGCCGCCGCCTTACCGTAAACGCCGCATTGCCAAGCAAGAAAGAGGGATTTGCAGCAACGAATTACCTTTGTCGTCCATGTTGGCCGTTAACTTAGTGTAAAATAAACCAAGCCTAGCGACATAACAGCTTATCCTGGTTTCATATCATCCTAAGAAACAGCCTGTTAGTGGTAATATTGGCACAATCGGCAGTTAAGCTAACATCTGGATATTTTATGCACCTGAATATATTGGCAAGTTTTAAGCGTTTTGATGGATTTAATAATTCCGCTAGGGTAAGGCTACAGCCTGCGCGTGTTTTGGCTTCCCGCCCCACCGCTCTCTCAGGTAGCTGGCTAAGCCGCCAAGCTCCCCGTTGGTTCATGTACGCCTGCCTGACGTTAATGGCTCCGCCGCTATTGGCCAACGACCCCATCTTAAATCCGACACCAGCAGTTCCGGCTCTTGCGCCTGTCAGCCAAGAAATCACCGCAATCATTACTGCTAAACAACATCCTTTGCTGTTACCCGGCGGCTTTGCCAGTCGCGCCGACGATTTGGATGCCCTCTATAAAATGGCTAACTACCAACCGCTCTGGCTGGGCACAGAGACATCGGAAAAGAATATCACGGCGTTACTGGAGCTATTAGCCAATGCGGCAGTAAATGGCTTACAAACCAGTCATTACAATCTCGACACCTTGCAGAAAAAAATGCCCGCCATGCTGCATTTGGATGCGGATGCCTACCGGGAACAGGCCAGTTACGACACCGCCTTGAGCCTGTCGCTGTTGCGTTTTTTACACGACTTGCATTATGGCCGTATCAGCCCCCAGGTCATTAACTTTAACCTCAAGCTCCGCGACAAAAAAACCATCGACCTGCCTGCCCTCATCAAGGCCAGCACCGAACAGCAAACCGTCGCCAGCCTGCCTAGCATGGTCGAGCCGCAACTGAAGCAATACCAACTGTTAAAAACCGCCTTAGAACATTACCACGCCTTGGCGCAACAGGCCAAACCTTTCGCCATGACGTTTAAAAAACCCATCCGCCCTGGCGAAAACTTACCCGAATTGGCGGATCTGCGGGATTTACTGCATACCTTAGGCGATTTGCCCAGCAGCCAAAGCAATGGCAAAGCGACCCGCTATAGTGATGACACCGTGACCGCCATGAAAAGCTTCCAGCGGCGGCATGGTTTATCAGGTGACGGGGTGATCGGCAAATCCACTGTAACGGAACTTAATGCGGGCTTGGAAAAACGGGTAACCCAAATTAGCTTGGCGATGGAGCGCCTGCGGTGGTTGCCGGAACTGGGCAGCGGCCCTTCCATTGTCGTCAATATCCCCGCGTTCCAACTCTGGGCACTTGATGACATTAATGATTTACAAACCACCACCACGCAAATGCGGGTAGTGGTCGGCAAAGCCATGAAAGCCCAAACACCGGTACTGATGGCGAGCATGAGCTTTATTGAATTTTCCCCTTATTGGAACGTGCCTTACAATATCGTCAAAAATGAGATATTGCCCAAATTGGCCAATGGCCCAGGCTATCTAAACTCACAAAATATGGAACTGGTCGGCAAAAGCGGAGCGGTCGGTTTTTCGGGTGCGGCACTGGCGCAATTAAAACAAGGGACGCTAAGAGTCCGGCAAAAACCGGGAACGAGAAATGCGTTAGGACGGGTTAAATTCCTTTTCCCTAACAAAGATGATGTGTACTTACATGACACCCCCGCTGATGCTTTATTTAGCCGTTCACGGCGGGATTTTAGCCACGGCTGTGTCCGCGTCGACGATCCCCAAGCTTTAGCGGAATTTGTCTTGAAAAACCAAAAAGGCTGGGACAAGGCTAAGATACAACAGGCCATGAAATCGGTAAAAATGCAGCGGGTCGTTTTGGCCAAACCCATTCCGGTACTGTTTTTTTACACCACGGCCTTTTTCGATGAGCATAACCAATTAGTGTTTTATCCCGATATCTACGACCATGACACGGTCTTACTGGAGGCGTTAAAAAATCCTGGCGAACTGTCCGATCAAATGCTCTTTGTCCAAGCCAACGATCCAATTAAGGTAAAAGACGACGCGGTTCTGCCCGACATCGGCACCGATGCCCTAAAAACCGTCGATATTAACAAATAGCCTTCACCACAACCTAATATCCCCCGTGTCCAGATGGACAAAATCGGCATGGGGATAATAGCCGACCCCACCCCGCTGCATCGCCACCGCCGCTTGCCTAATGACGGCGGTCGGCACACCCTCAATACGGATATCAATCGCCCTACCCTCCATATGCAAGCTGTGCTTGGCGACCCCATGGCTTTGGCGGCGCAGTTGCGCATTCGTAAACGGCGAACGGTACCCGGACACCACTTCGATGGGCTGGCTGATACCTAGCCACTGGCTCAAATCATACAACTGGTCAAGCAACGCCGGATCAATCGGGTGCAACTCATCAGTATGGCTATCGCGTAGCAAATAATCCACTTCGCTTAAAGCATTATCAAGATAACGGCCTTGGTCAAAATAAGTGACTTGGATGGCATCGCCCGTGTGCGGACGCAGTAAGGCGAGTGTTCGGGGCGGTGGGGCATAGTGGCGGAGGGCGGCTTTGGCAATCGAAGGGGTAGTGGCCGCTAATAGGGAACCACAGACTAACTGCTTTAAAAAACGGCGTTTGGTCAGCACGGGCGGTTGCGCCGTGTCGGTGTCATGAGGTCGGTTCATTGGCAAGCTCCAAAATTTTTGCCTATTTTGCCTACAATTGCCTTAACAAAATCTTAAATCCGCTTTTTTTACCCGCAAAACTTGCGGCTTCTGATCGCCGCACCCACTTTTTTTTAAATCCCCCTGCCACAACCAAGCGGCCACAGCCGCAAAAATGCTTGAATTATGGTCTGTGCCTGCTCCAGCATCCCCTTAATTATACCGGTCAGATAAAATTACTTATATCCCTGTATTTTCAATCATTACCAGGAAAACAACAATGCCGCGAACAAACATATAATTTTTGAAAATGTGAAAAACTACCTTATTTAATTTGCATCACAAAATTTCCTGCTTTTTATAATCAAACAAAATCACATATTTTTTTAAAAAATGTGAGAAATTACCTCGGAATTCTAAAGAAGTCTTGTTAAAATCCGTCCGTTTTTTGATGGAGTTCACACTTTTCAAGTATTAATCTAGCAATCGGGTAATAAGTATGATAGCAAAACACCGCTTTACCACATTGAAACTCGCCTTCTTGCTGCTGGCTAGCCAGTCCGTAATGGCGGCAGATTTCAGCTTTACAGGCAACTTCACTCAAGACAGCGATGTCCAGCTGTTTAGTTTTTCCCTAGCCTCAGACTCTTCATCTTTTATTATCGACACCTTGTCTTTGAACGGCGGAACAAATGCCGCAGGTGCAACTATTGGTGCGGGGGGCTTTGACCCTTATCTTGCCATTTTTAAAGAGTCCGATGGCCAATGGTTCTATTCCACCGAAATCAAAAATGCCGGTGATGAAGCCATTATTTCTAGCAGCCTGTTATTTGCCGGCAACTACCTATTAGCATTGACCCAAACCGACAATTTCCGGGCAGGCGACTATTTGACGGACGGCTTTGCATTCGATTTGGGCCTAACCAGCTTTTCTCCTACCCCGTTCACCACTAACGGCGGCGGCGGTAGTGGCCAATGGGCGGTTGACATCAAAAATGTCAGCGCGGCTGATACCTACCCATCATCGCCAGTACCTGCCCCAGCGGCCTTACCCCTGACGCTGATTGGCCTACTGGGCTGGCAAGCCAGCAAAGTAGCAAAAAAAATCCGTACCACAACCGCTGCTTAAGCCGTAACCGTTTGTCTAGGAGTTGCCAGCCGTTCAGGTTAGGGTAACTCCATCATCGATAAAATATTTTTTGGAGTTGCCATGCGCTTATCTTTCACACCCCTACACGCCGCTATCGCCTTAGCGTGCCTTAACCCAATCACTGCCCATGCCGTGGTTGCCCCGCTTATCGCTGATGTTAATTCAGCAGCGACCAATACGGGCGGTGCAGTAGCCATTAATATTGTTTCCAGCAGCAAAGCCCTGTTCAATTTTGATTTATCGGCATTGCCTAGCGGCATCACCTCCAGTGATGTTGCCAAAGCCACCCTGGTCTTTTATGTAAAAACCATTCCCAGCAGCGGCAAAATCCAAGCGAGCCCTATCACCCAAGCATGGAGCGAAGGGACTGTCACTACCGCCCCCACCCAAGGTGCGGCAGCGGCCAGCAGCGCGACCATTAGCCGTGCCAATAGCTATTTTGCTGTTGACGTCACCAACTTGGTTCTGGATTGGGTTGACAATCCTGCCAATAACAACGGCTTAGTTTTGGAACCTGATGCTTCAACAACCAACACATCCATCACTATAGACAGTAAAGAAGCCCTGCAAACTAGCCATCCGGCTTATCTTGAAATTTCATTAAAAGGGCCGGCGGGAGCGGTTGGTGCTACGGGTGCGACCGGAGCGACAGGGGCAACCGGCCCGCAAGGCCCCACAGGATCGACTGGCGCTACAGGGGCAACCGGCCCGCAAGGCCCTACAGGATCGACTGGCGCTACAGGGGCAACCGGCCCGCAAGGCCCTACAGGATCGACTGGCGCTACAGGGGCAACCGGCCCACAAGGGCCTACAGGATCGACTGGCTCGACCGGAGCAACCGGCCCACAAGGCCCTACAGGATCGACTGGCTCTACAGGGGCAACCGGCCCACAAGGCCCTACAGGATCGACTGGCTCGACCGGAGCGACTGGTTCAACCGGCCCGCAAGGCCCTACAGGATCGACTGGCTCGACCGGCCCGCAAGGCCCGACGGGAGCCACGGGTTCAACCGGCCCACAAGGCCCAACGGGAGCCACTGGCTCGACCGGCCCGCAAGGCCCGACGGGATCAACTGGCGCTACAGGGGCAACCGGAGCGACTGGCTCAACCGGCCCTCAAGGCCCTACCGGTTCAACAGGCGCTACGGGAGCGACAGGCTCTACCGGAGCGACGGGCGCCACTGGTCCAGGCGTACCTACAGGCGGCACCGCCAATCAGGTGCTATCTAAGATTGACGGCACTAACTACAACACCCAATGGGTAACCCCTGCTTCGGGTTCCAGCATCCCTGTTTATGACAACAGCGGCACAGCCATTTCAAATGTGCACATCGTTACTGGCAAAATCACAGGAATAGGTGCCAGCAGCTCAGGCTCGGTCACTTTTAGCAGCAACGCCGTTTTTGTTGGTAATGCCCCAATTTGTGTGGTAACACCTTTGACTTCTGCTGGCACCGTCAGTAGCCCACCAAGAATATCAACCACCACAACAAGCCTTAGCGTATCCAACACCAATACAGTTAATGCTCTAGATGTCTCTTATCATTGTATAAGCAATTAAAAGCTATAAAACATTAAACCTTACCCTCCGTTTAGCCATAACCGCCATACGGTTAAGCGGATTTTATTGAATGGCGAATACTATTATTATTGAGGAGTTCATTATGTCAGAACCTTTTGTCGGCGAAATCCGTATGGTCGGCTTTAATTATGCCCCACGCGGCTGGGCTTTGTGCGATGGCCATACACTTCCCGTTGCCCAATACCAAGCTCTGTTTGCCTTACTCGGCGTAACCTACGGCGGCGACGGACGCACTACCTTTGGCTTACCTGATTTACGCGGGCGGGTGCCAGTAAACCAAGGCGCCGGCCCTGGCTTAAGCACCTATACGATGGGCCAAAAAGCAGGTAGTGAAACAGTTACCTTAACCAGCGCCCAAATACCTAACCATACCCATGGCTTGAACGTTTCCAGTGGTCACGGCAATCTCGCGACCCCTGTCAACAACTTTTTAGCTGTACCTATCGATAATAATGGTGCCGCCGATATGCAGGATTTTGCCGGTTTGGCTAATGCAACCATGAATGCGGCGGCAATTGGTGCAACGGGTGGCAACCAAGCCCACACCAACATACAGCCGTATTTGTGTGTAAACTTTATTATTGCCTTAAACGGTATCTTCCCAAGCAGAAACTAAGGGCGGGCCTTGCCAACACTCGGCTTATAAAAATGGGCATGACATAGCGAATATCCGCCAGACCTTTCAGGCTTTTTTACGCAATAAGGCATTGAAAGGTCTGGTCGGCGCTGACGGAATGATTTTCCGAGCCTATTTTACCGTCTTAACCTGATTCGCCATACAGTTAAGCGGCCATTTACTTTAAACGGCGGATACTAATTATTATTGAGGAGTTCATTATGTCAGCACCTTTTATCGGTGAAATCCGTATGGCAGGTTTTAGTTATGCCCCGCAACCCGGCTGGGCTTTATGTGATGGCAGAGTGCTAGCCATTTCCCAAAACCCAGCACTGTTTGCCCTAATCGGTATAACTTACGGCGGTGACGGCCAAAACACCTTTGCCTTGCCCGACTTACGCAGCCGAGTTCCGGTAAATGAAGGTAGTGCCCCTGGGTTAAGCTCGTATCTGTTAGGCCAACGGAGCGGCATAGAATCGGTAACCTTATCTTATGCTTCTTTGCCCAGCCACAGCCACGCTTTAAACGTGTCTAGCGCAGACGGGACTTTACCGACACCCGTCGGTGAGTTTTTGGCTAAACCTATTGATAAGCTCGGCAACGCGGATATGCAGGATTTTGCCAGTGCACCTAATTCCATCATGAACCCAACAGCGGTTAGCGGAATACCTAACAGCGGTCAGGCGCACCCCAACTTACAGCCTTATTTGTGCGTAAACTTTATCATTGCCTTAGAGGGCATTTTCCCAAGCAGAAACTAAGGGCTGTTTTTGCCATAGCCTCGGCCACTAAAAACGATTAAGGCATTAGCTCCGCCAAACCTTGCAGATTTATGCCTCTTAAAGCACAAATCTGCAAGGCCTTAAGCAGTAAGTTGCCTGTCCGGCACTCGTTACCCTAGCCGAGGCTACGCCTTTCTGTTACCATTTTTTCTTTTAGCCAACACCCCTACCACCATGCAGGCGATTACCCTACGCCCCGAAACGGCGGCTGACGAGCTGTTACTGCGGCAAATTTACGCAGCTAGCCGTAACGAAGAACTGGCCTCCGTACCTTGGACAGACGCACAGAAAAGTGCCTTCCTAGCCATGCAATTCGATTTGCAACGCAGCCATTATCGGCAACATTATCCGAATGCCGATTTCCTTATCGTCAGCCAAGCGGACAAGCCTATCGGACGTTATTATCTGCATCGTGGCGAAACCGACTTGCTGTTGATAGACATTGCCTTATTGCCCCCTTACCGTAGGCAAGGCATCGGTAGCTTGCTGTTGTACAACCTATTGGCAGAAGCCGAAGAGTTTAACAAACCCGTGCAACTGCATGTGGAGCAGTTCAATCCCGCGCAACACCTTTACCTAAAACTGGGCTTTTCTGTCATCGAAGATAAAGGCGTACACCGCCTGATGCAATGGCGGCCACAAGCCAGTAATCCTTAAAAAAAACCATGCCAGCACAAACACCTATTTCTGCCTGCCGTTTACCGCTCGCGTTCAATGCCGCCCAACTCCAAGCCGATGTGGCAACGTTAGCTCCTACCGACTGGCAAGCCCATTTCAATAACAGCATTTATCAAGGCGATTGGAGCGCCGCCGCCTTACGCGCCGTTCCGGGCAGCCATAACGCGATTTATTCCGATCCTAACGCCGAAACTTGGGCGGATACCGAACTGTTGGCGCGTTGCCCACATCTGCAAGCCGCCCTTAGCCAGTTTGCCTGCCCGTTGTTGTCGGTGCGGCTTTTACGGCTCGCGCCTAGCGCCGTTATCAACGAACACCGCGATCATGGCTTAGGCTTGGATGTCGGCGAAGTCCGTATCCATCTGGTTATCAGCACCAACCCCGATGTCGAATGCCGTATCGACGGCAAGCCTTACCATTGGGCGGCGGGGGAATGCTGGTATGCCGATTTTAGCCTGCCGCATTTTTTTGCCAACCGGGGCGACACTGAGCGCGTCCATCTGGTACTCGACTGCAAAGTCAATGACTGGCTTTTGGCGCTCTTAGCCGCTGCCGAACAGGCCACGCCCAATGCGCCTTCCCTGCCACCACTGACAGTTGCTTGGTTGCACCAACAAATGCAAGATAACCCTGAACTGCACAGGCAGTTATTTGCCATTAACACCAGCGATGCCTTTATCGCCGCCTTGGCCAATGTGGCCACACGTTCCGGGCATAGCTTGGACGAACCGGAATTAAGGCAGATAATGCGCCAAAACCACCGTGCTTGGATTGAAAGGAACTTGCCATGACCACAACCGATGCTTTAACGGACTGGATACCCTTATATCTGCAACGCGGCCATGTCCATTGGTGTTATATGGGGCAAGAGCGTTTTGTCGAACCGTTTTGCCAAGACACCTTACAAAAACTCGCGGTCAAACCCTTTAACCAATTGTTCCGCCAACGCACCGAGTTATCGGTATTAACCGAACGCGCCCTTAGCCATCCGGGCTTGCCCTTACAAGGTATCATTTTCCATAGCAGCCGTTGCGGCTCAACCTTGGCCGCGCAAGCCCTCGCCGCCTTATCCGATAGCGTCGTGCTATCGGAACCGCCTGCTATTGATACTTTTTTGCAATGGCTAACCGCCTCCCCGGATTTTGACAAACAGGCAGGCGAAGCCTTACTGCATGACCTCACTGCCGCACTGGGGCAACCGCGCCGCGCCCAAGACCAACGTTTATTCCTAAAAACCGATTGCTGGCATATCTGCCATATCGGGCGGATTCTGAGCGCTTTTCCCGGTACGCCGTGGCTATTCCTCTACCGCGACCCACTGGAAGTGCTGGTTTCGCAAGCGCGTATGCCTTCATCGTATCTGATCCCCGGCTCAATGATAGCGCACGGCCTTTATCCGCCCGAACAGCTCTTTAACCAACCCTTAGAGCACGGCGCGTGGGTGCTTTCCCATATCCTGAACGCGGCTATCCAAGCCCTGCAAACTTATCCGGGCGGCTTACTGGTCAATTACAGCGAATTGCCGACGGCCTTGACAACCCGCCTTGCCCCACATTTTAAGCTGCACCTGAACGGCTCTGACCTTACCGCTTGGCAACAGACCACAGCCCGCCACTCTAAAAATCCCCAGCAGACTTTTACCGCCGATGCCGCCGATAAACAGCGCGACGCCGATGAGGCGATACGCGCCATCGCCGCGCGCTGGTTAGACACGCCTTATGCCGTATTGGAGCAAATGCGCTTGGAACGGCTGACAGGCCTGATAAACTAAAGGACAGGTATGGCTAGCATAGGCTTAGTGATGATCGTTAAAAACGAGGCCAAGGTCATCCGCCGCTGCCTAAGCAGCGTGTTACCCTTGCTAGATTATGTGTTAATTGCGGATACCGGCTCCACTGACGGTACGCAAGACCTCATCCGCGCCTTTTTGCGTGAGCAGCAATTGCCCGGCCAAGTACTTGACGAACCGTGGCAAAATTTTGCCGCGAACCGCAATTCGGTACTGGCCAAACTGCGTGGGCGCACCGAGATAGATTATGCGCTGATGATTGATGCCGATGAAGTATTGGTGTTTGCCCCTGACTTTGACTGCATGGCCTTCAAAAACAGCCTGTCCGCGCCTGTCTATGACATCCCCACGCACTTTAACGGCCTGATCTACAACCGCCCACAACTGTTCAGCAACCGCCTGCCGCTGGTTTATAAAGCCGTGTTGCACGAATATCTGGACTGTGCCGATCTTAGCCGCGCCCTAGTGGGCGGCTTTTTTAACCAGCCCACTACAGACGGGGTAAGAAGCCAAAACCCCGATAAATTCCGGGCCGATGCAACCCTGTTAGAGCAAGCGTTACAAACCGAAACCGACCCGTTTTTAATCTCGCGCTATACTTTTTATCTGGCGCAAAGCTACTGGGATATTGGCGAGTTGGAACGGGCAGTAGAGACTTATTTACGCCGGGCGCAACAAGGCTTTTGGCAACAAGAAGTGACTGTCAGCCTCTACAATGCCGCGCACCTGAAAGAAGTGCTAGGCCATCCGCCTGAAGAATTATTGACACTGTATCTTCGTGCCTTTGAGGCCTGCCCAAACCGCGCCGAAGCCTTACATGGCGTAATGCGGCTTTGCCACACCTTGGGTAAATACCAGCAAGGCTATGTGTTCGGCAAACACGCCCTGACCCTGAGCAACCCGCCCGATGCCTTGTTTGCCAAACAGTGGTTGTATGACTACGGCTTATTGGATGAATTCGCTATCACCGCGTATTGGGCGGGGCATTACCAAGAGTCGTTGGCCGCTTGCCAGCAACTGCTGGCCGATAAGCGTATCCCCGCCGAACACTGGCCGCGTATCCGCGCAAACGCC
Organism: Methylovulum psychrotolerans; assembly: GCF_002923755.1. GTDB lineage: Bacteria > Pseudomonadota > Gammaproteobacteria > Methylococcales > Methylomonadaceae > Methylovulum > Methylovulum psychrotolerans. The sequence continues at coordinate 272,259 of NZ_PGFZ01000005.1, read as the reverse complement.
GGCTTTGCCATCGCCAAACTTAACCAACCGGAATTAAGGGGGCTATTGCCAAGTTAAAAGCCAGCAATACGGCTCTTCCAGCCATTAGCCGTTACTCAAGCGCTATCGTGCCCTCAATACAATGGCTAATGCCGACAGCCGGAACTTCCAGCGTCATACTGACCGCAACCGTTTCTGTACCGCTCAATTGCCCTGCTTCAACAGCCTTTAAAATAGCATGTTCGATTTCCCGTTGCGAGGTGATGCCGACCGTTTTCAAAAACTTTCTGATTTCGATGTTAAAGATATCTTCGTTCATCTGCATTCTCCTGTAGCTGATCATTACGCCAAATAGCCGTACAAATTTTTTAACCTACTCGCATAGTGAGGGGCTGTATTTTTAACCCAACCCCACATAGTATGACTTGGCATATATGTCCTGCCCTAAAGGTTCATTCAAGACAATCAATCTTCAATGAACGGGTTTTATCATGGAAATTAAAATCGCTAAGGTCGTGTATTGTCGCTTTGGCACCAAAAATCAGCTCGGAATCTTCTTTGATGTCCTGTTCCGTAACCCCTAAAGAACGCATTAAATCTGGATATTTTGCCATTTCCTTTAACGTGAGTTTAAAGTTGAGATTTTCAAAAACCGTCACTTTCGCCTTAGGCCCGACTTTAATGCTGTCAATGCGCAAATCCCAATTTTCGCCATTGACGTTATGTAAATTGTCCAGTTGCACCGGCCCGTTCAGCCGGACATGCTCGCCCGTATAGTTAGTGCCATGAAAAAACTCGGCCCAACAGGCTTCGTCCCCGGCATAAGCCGTAGCTACCGTGCCTAATAATAATGCCGTAACGCAACACATTTTAATGCCGCTGAATAATCGGATGCTGTTCATTGTTATCCCCTCCTCCATCTTTTATTGATCGAATGGCATTGCCGCCCTGACCGCTGTTGGGAATCCAATGCCCGTTCAGCCTGTTCACTGTAACGTCGGAAATAACGCATATAGACAGGCTGAGGTACTTAATGCCCTCACCGTTAGGTATGCAAGCGCTATCAAAGCAAGCGTTAAGCCGATAGCGCGTGTAAAAAATGGGCGGTCGCCCGCAAAATGCAACCGAACCGAGCCATCATCCCCCAACAAGGGCAGGAACCTATTCTTAGAGAGCCTATAAAAGCAAGGCAGTTCAACAAACATAAAAAAAGGCAGCCTAAGCTGCCTTTTTCACTGCACGGATTAAAAATAACCGCTTACAGTTTTTCTTTAATACGCGCCGCTTTACCGGTAAGATCACGCAGATAGTACAGTTTGGCGCGGCGGACATCGCCACGGCGCTTAACAATAATTTCACTGATCATAGGGCTGTGGGTTTGGAAAACCCGCTCAACGCCTGTACCGTGGGAAATTTTTCTGACGGTAAACGCCGAGTTTAAGCCACGGTTACGCTTAGCGATAACAATGCCTTCAAACGCCTGAATCCGCTCACGCTCGCCTTCTTTTACTTTTACTTGTACCACAACAGTGTCGCCTGAGCTAAATTCAGGGATTTGTTTTAACTGCCGCGCTTCCAATTCATCAATAATATTGCTCATCACTACACCTTTTTATTCAATTCTACTATAAATTCTTTCAGCAGCTTGTCCTGTTCTGCATCCAAATTATTATTTTTTAATAAATCTGGCCGTCTTTGCCAGGTTCTCCCCAGTGCTTGCTTCATCCGCCAACGCGCTATTTCCGCATGGTTTCCGCCCATTAACACGTCGGGTACTGCACGGTCATTAATCTGTTCAGGCCGCGTGTAATGCGGACAATCCAAAAGGCCAGCGGCATGGGAGTCCTGCACTGCCGAATCGGCATCACCGAGCACACCCGGCAACAAACGGGTGATGGCATCAATCACTATCAGCGCGGCAAGTTCACCGCCGCTGATGACGTAATCGCCTATCGACCATTCTTCATCACAATCCAGATCAACAAAACGTTCGTCTATGCCTTCATAACGCCCCGCCACCAACACCAATTGCGCCAGTTGGCTGGCATCCTTGAGCAATGCCTGGGTTATCGGTTTTCCTTGCGGACTTAAACAAACCACCTTGCGCCCGCCCGCCGGAGTGGCGGCTTGCTGCGCTGCCGATACGGCATCATGCAAGGGTTGGTATTTCATCACCATGCCAGGGCCACCGCCATAAGGTCGGTCATCGACCGTTTTATGCCGGTCTTGGGTATAATCCCTAGGGTTCCAAACCGACAGGCTGACGATGTTACGCTCAATGGCACGGCCTGTTACGCCATAGGCGGCAGCGGCAGTAACCATTTCAGGAAACAAGGTGACAACATCAAAACGGGTCAGAACCATTAAAATTCCGGGTCCCAGTCGACAACCATCAGTTGCGCCGCCAAATCAATACGGATAATGGTTTGCCCCTGCAAGAACGGGATAGCCCTAGGACGCTCGCCGCTCACTACGACGACATCGTTAGCCCCTGTTTCCAGTAGGCTATCAACAACGCCTAACGATACGCCGTCGGTCGTTTCAACGTTTAAACCGAGCAAGTCCGACCAATAATATTCATCAGCAGCCGTTTTTGGCAATTGTTCAGGGGTGATAAAAATCGTCCAGCCCATTAATGCAGCCGCCTGATCCCTATCGTCTATCCCCACCAGCTTGGCCACCACCGCCCCGCCTTGTAACGCCCCTTCAATCACCTTAACGGTTTTCGTCTCATTGCCTTTGCTCAGCAGCCAAGGCGAATAGCTTAGGATATTGTCGCGCGGGTCGGTAAACGAAAAAACTTTTACCCAGCCTTTGATACCGAAAACGCCGGACACTTCGCCAACGTTAACCAGCCCTTTATCTGCCAAGCGGATTAAGCGGCTGCCTTAGCAGCGTCTTTAATCAATTTGGCGACGCGGTCAGAAGGCTGTGCGCCTGTGGCCTGCCAGTAAGCGACGCGGTCGCCGTCTAAACGTAATCTTTCTTCATTGCCACGCGCTAATGGGTTAAAAAAACCGACGCGTTCGATATAACGGCCATCACGACCGCTTCTGCTATCGGTGACAACGACGTGGTAAAAAGGGCGGTTTTTTGCACCACCTCTTGAAAGACGAATGGTTACCATCTAATTTCCTCAAAAAAACATTTAATAATTGTTAATCCGCCTATTTTACGCGAATTTACTGATAAGTGAAGAAAAATTAATGCCGACTTCAGGCAATCGGCAGATTTTCTTCCCTAGGAACTATCTTCTCAGATTCTTGGCGTTGCTTTTCAGGCCGCGCATCATATTCGCCATGTTACCGTTTTTCATTTTCTTCATGACCTTTTGCATCATCTGATACTGCTTTAAAATCCGGTTAACATCTTGTAATTCCTGACCACAGCCGACCGCGATACGCTTTTTGCGGTTGCCCTTAATCAAATCAGGGAAACGGCGCTCCTGCATGGTCATGGAGTTAATCACCGCAATTTGCCGCGCCAACATCTTGTCGTTCATCTTTTCTTTGACTTCTTGCGGCACTTTATTCATGCCGGGCATTTTTTCCATCATCGAACCGATACCGCCCATGCTTTGCATTTGTTGGAGCTGCTCGCGCAGGTCTTCCATATCAAAGCCTTTGCCTTTTTGCATTTTGCGGGCAAATTTTTCGGCCTTTTCCTTATCGACCTTTTTCTCAATCTCTTCAATCAGGCCAAGAATGTCACCCATGCCCAAAATGCGCGAGGCGATACGGTCAGGATAAAACGGCTCCAGTTCCGAGGTCTTTTCACCGACACCGATAAACTTAATCGGCTTGCCGGTGATATGGCGGATAGACAACGCCGCCCCGCCCCGGGCATCGCCGTCGGCCTTGGTCAAAATCACCCCGGTCAGCGGCAGGGCATCGTTAAATGCCTTTGCGGTTATCGCGGCATCCTGTCCGGTCATGCTATCGACCACAAACAGGGTTTCAATCGGCTTAATGGCGGCGTGCAAGGCCTTAATTTCGACCATCATCTCATCATCGACATGCAGACGGCCTGCGGTATCGATGATAATTACATCCAAGAATTTGCGCTTTGCCGCGTCGATGGCGTTTTTGGCGATCTCGACCGGATCTTGCGAAATGTCGCTAGGGAAGAAATCCAACGACAAATCCGCCGCCAAGGTTTCCAACTGCTTGATCGCCGCCGGGCGGTACACGTCAACACTGACTACGCCGACTTTTTTCTTATGGTTTTCTTTCAGCCAACGGCCCAGCTTGGCGACCGTGGTGGTTTTACCCGCCCCTTGCAAGCCCGCCAACAAAATTACCGCAGGCGGCACAGCCTTAAGGTTAAGGCTTTCGTTCGCCTCACCCATGACCTTAATCAATTCGGCCTGCACCAGCTTAATCATCGACTGGCCGGGAGTCAGGCTGGACTGGACATCCTGCCCTAATGCGCCAAGCTTGACTTGTTCGATAAAATCGGTGACAACAGGCAGCGCGACATCTGCCTCCAGCAACGCCATACGCACTTCGCGCAAGGTATCCTTGATGTTGTCTTCGGTCAGGCGGGCCTGACCCTTGAGTTTTTTCAGTGTGTCGCTTAAGCGGTCGGTTAAAGTATCAAACATATCGGCGTTGTTATTATTCTTAAAAGACAAAGAAGCTATCCGTAGGCATAAATGCACTAGGACTATTTAACCTGTTATATTAACATAGCCAATGAGACCTTTGCACTTAGCAGTCATTGCCAAACCCATCCTGCTTACCCTCTACCGTCATCGCCGCGCTAAAAATAAGCCAATGATTTCCATCGCCCTCGCTACTTTTGCAATCTTTGCCTATCTGGCAAGCACCGCGTTAATCTTCCGGCAGATGCGCGAAAACCAGCGCCGATACGCACCGATTTATCTGGCGTGGGTCGCCGTGTGCGCACATATCGCCTTTGTCGCCAGCGAATTTACCCGCTACCATAGCTTTAGCTTTAATTTTTTCAGCACCGCCTCGCTGGTCGCCATGATTGTCGCCTTGGTGCTGCTGCTCGCCGCCCTCAACAAGCCAGTCGAAAAACTCGGAGCCGTGCTGTTTCCCATCGCCGCCACCATGCTAGGGCTGGACATTAATTTTGCCGACCCCAGCCAGCACCTTTCCCACTACAGCTGGGGCATGACCAGCCACATCCTGACCTCCATCATTGCCTTTAGCCTGCTGAATATCGCCGCCTTACAAGCCCTACTGCTCTATATCCAAGACCAGCAACTGAAAAGCCATCCGCCCAAACGCTTCATCCAAGCTCTGCCCTCATTGCAGGCGATGGAGTCGCTGCTGTTCCAAATGATCGCCACCGGGGTCTTTTTCCTGACCCTCTCACTCATCAGTGGTTTTGCTTTTGTCGAAGACCTGTTTGCCCAGCATCTGGTACATAAAACCGTGCTGTCGATAGTGGCGTGGCTGATTTTCACCAGCCTGTTACTCGGCAGAAAATGCTATGGCTGGCGCGGCAAAACCGCCATTCAGTGCACTGTCAGCGGTTTTGTCCTGCTGCTGTTGGCATACTTTGGCAGTAAATTGGTATTGGAGTTGATTTTGCACCGCTAAGCCAATCCGCTATGCGCATTTCACCCAAAGCCTTGGTGCAAATGTCACAGCTGCCTTTGCCGGGCTTTGCTATCCTACTTGCAAGCACACCCCTAACGGCAACGGACACAGAGGAACACCAAAATGCAAACAACAAAACTGGGCTTTTTAGCGCTTTTAATCGGCGGCATGGCCACCCAAAGCTTAGCTTGCGATACGGGGCTGGGGCTTAACGCCGACCTGCATGGCAACCGCTTTTTTCCTGCCGACAACGCCTGGAACCAGCCGATAGACACCAAACCTATTGACCCCAACTCAACGGTTTTGATTAACCAAATGGGCAGCGGGGTAGCGTTACACCCTGATTTTGGCGCCAATGCCTATTGGGCGGACGGCAAACCCTTCGGCATACCCTACGTCGTCGTTTCCGGCACTACCCCGAAAGTCCCCGTCAGCTTCACTTACAGCAGCGAAAGCGACCCCGGCCCTTATCCCATTCCGGCCAATGCCCCTATAGAATCTGGCAGCGACCGCCATGTTTTAGTGGTCGATCAGGATCATTGGAAACTGTATGAAACCTGGAATTCTTACCCGCAAGCCAACGGCAGTTGGGATGTCGGCTCCGGTGCCATTTTTGACCTAAGCTCCAACGCCTTACGTCCCGCCGGCTGGACATCCGCCGATGCCGCAGGCCTACCGATCCTGCCCGGCCTGGTGCGCTATGATGAAGTCTACCTGCACAAAGCCATTAACCACGCCATCCGCTTTACCGTCGCGCAAACCCGCAAAGCCTACATCGCCCCGGCACGGCATTTTGCCAGCAGCAACACCAGCACCAACCTATTGCCCATGGGCGCACGGCTACGCCTAAAAGCCAGTTACGACATCAGCCAATTCTCGCCGCCCGCCCAAGTTATCCTAAAAGCCTTAAAGAAATACGGCATGATGGTCGCCGATAACGGCAGCAATATGTACATCTCCGGCACCGCCGATGACCGCTGGGACGACAACATCCTCAACACCTTAAAGCAAGTGCATAACACCGATTTTGAAGTGGTAAAAATGGGGGCGATGACCACGAAATAGCGTGGAGTGCAAAGGTCTTTAGCCTTTGCACGATGGCCTATAAACCGTGTATCAATATTTAGCCCGTCGCTTGCTTAACACCGGACTCTATATCGCCTAAGACCCTTGCAGCAAACAGTATTTCATAGCTCGCCACACCCTCCCAACTTGGCGCGTTATCTGCTTGCTATCGTTATATACTAAACAACATAACGAAAGGAGCTTACCATGCGGCTAGAAATGAAGGTCACGCTACGGCGCGGCAATTTCGACTTAACCACCGACTTATCCGTACAAGACGAAAACATGGGCTTACTGGGCCGCTCCGGGGCAGGTAAAAGCACCGTCTTGGGCTTATTGGCGGGGACCTTACTGCCTGAATCGGGGCGGATTGCTTTAGACGGCAAGCTGCTGTTCGATAGCGGCAAAGGCATTATGGTGCCGCGCGAACAGCGGCCTATCGGGGCGGTGCTGCAATACGACCAATTGCCTGCCGAAGAGACCGTGCAGGACGGGCTGTTTGCGGTGTATGAGCGGACACCCAAACAACGGCGCAACTTAAAGCCCGCCAGCTTGATTGAATTTTTGGACATCGGCGCGTTGCTGAAACAGCCGATGCGGCATTTATCGACAGGCGAGCGGCAACGGGTCTTATTGGCAAAAGCTTTGCTAAAATCGCCTAAGCTATTGTTATTAGATGATCCTTTAGCGACGATGGGGCATTTTGCCCACGCGGTGACACCCCTGCTGAAACGCCTGCAAACTGAATTGGCTTTGCCGCTGTTTTACGCCAGCCACACCTTAGGCAACATCAGCGAATTCAGTGCTAAGGCGGCGGTACTCGCCGAAGGCCGCATCATCCGTGTCGGCTTAATTAATGATCTGCTGCAAGATGCCGATTTACTACAAAAAATCGGCCTAAGCCAAATTGACAACCGAATTCCCGCCCTCGTCACCCAGCACGACCTTGCCGACGGCTGCACCTTGGCACAAAGCTACGGCATCGGACTGGTGCTGCCGTTACGCCCCGAACTGCCGTTAGGGTCATGGGTGACCATCAGCATCCCCGCCAACGAGATCGCGCTATCGCGGCATTATATCCCCGGCATTTCCATCCAAAACCAAATCAACGGCGAAATTTGCGCGTTAATCCGGCGTGATAACGGGGTATTGGTGCAAATAGACTGCGGCACGGTCTGGTTGGCGGGGATTACCTTAAAAGCCTGCCGCGACATGGACTTAAAAGAAGGCGACAGGGTCTATTGTCTGGCAAAAACCCAATCTTTCTCATACCGCTCCAATGCCGAACCCAGCACCTTTAACCAGCTTTTCGATAAGAGCCAATAGTAGCCTAATGGTGCTAGCTTTGCCTGTACCGGACAAGTTTGGCCTAAGTTTTTCGATGTCGCTATCCTGACAAGGCCTGTTAGCTTGTCATTTTTATGACAAGCTAACAGGCCTGAGGATGCACACTAAGGGCGTTTATCCCGATAAAATAAATTCCAAGTGTCAAACGGGTAAATTTTCCCGTCCGGCTCGACAAAGTGGATACAGGAGCGTTTGACTGAGCCGATGTCAAAACTGTATTTGTCCATAAAGGCGATAATGACCACCCGAAAGACGTTTTCATACGTGAGCCCACCACCTTGGATACGCGGCAGGCAACACAACAGAGTATTGAGATTTTCAGCGGTTTTTTCACTGCACATATCCAGCGAAAACAGCTTTAAAAACGCCTCACGCAAGCCCGCGCTTTTTTCAAAGGTAATGGTGTTGGTCACACCTTGGAGCAGCTCTTCACGCGGCAATAAGCCCGTCACTGGCACAATAGTTCCAGCCGATTTGATGCCGTAACCGATGGCAATATTTTCGGGATGGCAAGGCAGAGGGATCATATCAGCATCGCCAAACGGGTTGTCCGCCTCAATGATGCGGGTACGGATTTCGCTTAAGGTTATACGTCCGCCCCGGTTGCCCTCCGCCGTGTCCGCGTCCATTTCGTTGCGCCCGGCATCTTGCACAGGCTGGAAGGTAACGCCACGCACACACCGCCATTGCTGGGCAAACTGGATCAGCTCGCCAATTTCATCATCGTTCACGCCTTTGCGGATGACACACACCAAGGTGGTGGATATATTGTGCCGCTCCAAGTTTTCCAAAGCCTTAATGCGGATGTTGCGCATATCCTGGCCGCGTATGTTCTGCAAAGCGGACGCTTTTAGCGAATCAAATTGCAGATAAACCTCAAAGCCCGGCATCAGGCTTGCCAGCCCGGCAACCAGTTCAGGATCACGCGCGATACGGATGCCGTTAGTGTTGAGCATCAGATGGCGAATCGGGCTGGCTTTCAGGCGGCGCAAAATCGTCAGCAAGTGCGGATGCAAGGTCGGCTCACCGCCGGACACCTGCACCAAATCCGGCTCTTGTTCGCTCGCCAACAGCGTTTGCAGCATTTTTTCAATATCTTCAAGGCTGCGGGGATTGCCTTTGCCGGGTGCGGAATTAGCGAAACAAACCGGGCAATACATATTGCATTCGTCAATAATGTCGAACAAAGCTAAGCAGGAATGTTGCTCATGGTCGGGGCATAAACCACAGTCGTGCGGACAGCCGTGCTGGATTGCCGTTTGGAATTTGCCGGGCATGTCGCCGGGTTTCAGATACTCCTTGCAGCGTTTGAAATAGGCAATATCAGTGGACACCAGGGTTTTCTGGACACCGTGCTCAAGGCAACGCTTCTGATAATAGACATTGCCCTGTTGAAAAATAATTTTCGCAGGCACAACGGCAAGACAGACCTCGCATAGCGATTGCGTCTGCCCATAGAACAGATAAGGGCGGGCTTTATTCGCCATGAGTTTGCTCCCGATTCAGCATAAATAGCGCGTAACCCACCAATAGCAAGCTTAACCAATGGAACAGGTTAAGCCCCGCCAACACGGGCGGATAAGGCTTGATAAACTCCCAGACAAAACGTTGTCCGGCATACACCAGCACAAACAGATAAAAACCTTGCCGCTGCCAAAATACCGGATGCTTAGGATAGTTCAGCAATAAAACCGCTAACGCCGCCAACATAGCCACAGACTCATACAACTGTACCGGATGGCGGCGGATGCCATCACCAAAATCCACGCCCCACGGCAAGGCCGTCGGCACACCATAGGTAAAATCCGGCAAACCCGCCAAAAAACAACCTACCCGCCCTACCGAAATCAGCATAATCAGTCCCGGCACAAAATACAGTCCGGTAGACTGGCGGATTACGGCAACATATTTAAACGCCTCCGCCGCGACAATCGCCCCAAATACGCCCCCTAACATGCTTTTTGCCACCCCGCCCTGTCCGGCAAGATGCAGGTTAAGCGTACCAAACAACAGACTACCGATAATTAGCCCCATCATCAGGGCGATTGAATAATAATGGTACTGCGCCGCGTGGGTAATGCCCGCCGGACGCACTAAGCCATATTGGCGGCGAAACCAGAGGCTGATGAACACGCCACTGCCCAGTGCCAAGAGGTCGAACAGGATATGGATAGCCATCTAGCTCAAAGACATCATGAATAGGCTACAGCCACCGACGGCAACAAATGGCAGGGCAAAGGTTGTAAGTGCCAGCCGATTAATGAGTAAAGAAGCGGCGAGCGTCCTACACAAAAATTGCTTAGTCAGCTTAAACAGGATGCCGCCTTGCCCTAATATGACCAATGAAAACCATAGTATCGCCCCCCCTTTAGGCATCGACCAAAACGCTATATTAAGCATAGGAGCCATACGAACAACCAGCAACAAAAAAGCGGCACAGATAAGCCACAAAAACCAAAACGCAATTTTTGTGGCGATTGAATAGGGTTCTAGGGGTGGCATAGCGTTATCCTCGTCTATTATCTAAATATCGTTACCCGTGTTGTATTCACCAAAAACGGGCCAATGTAACCAATGTGCAGCCACCATAAGCAAGAAAAGGCATACCAAACGTAATGAACGCCAGCCTTTGAATAAGCATGGAAACAGGCTTAGCTTTCAGAAAAAATTGCTTGGCCGAGTTTAATAGGATAATGCTTTGCGCCAATATGCCCATTACATTCCATCCGGCTATAATCACACCGCAGAAATCTATTGGCAGATAACCTATACGGATCATAGGAAAAAAGACAAACAAAAATAACAACAAAGAGCCAAGACAGATAAGCCACACGACCCAAAAAGTAATTTTCTCCCCTATTGAATAGATTTCTATTGGTGACATTTGCCATCCTCAGGCATTTACTTAATTTGCTACCTACCCCGCTATTATGCACCCCCCAAAGGCGATAAAAGGCGCACCAAACGCCGTTAAAGCCATATTTTTGATAAGCAAAGAAGCGGGTTTAGCCTTATTTAAAAATTGGCTGGCCGATCTGAACAGGATAATGATTTCTGCCAATATCAAAAATAGAGGCCAACTCCCTATTGGCCAGTTTATGGCGAATGCGGACTTAATACCTATAGGCATTAGGGAAGCACAGATCATGTAAATCATGACATAAGCAAACGGCAGTAAAAATACGGCACAAAGCAACCATAAGCACCAAAAAGCAACTTTTACGCCTAGTGAATAGGCTTCTATTTGTGACATTTGCTATCCTTGAGCATTTACTTAAGCGGCTATTTACCCCAAGGCGATATCATTATCATACACCCCCCATACGCGACAAAAGGTATACCAAACGCAGTGAAAGCCATATTTCTGATAAGCAAAGAAGCAGGTTGAACCATCCGTAAAAATTGGTCGGCTAATCTGAACAGAATAATGCCGCCTACCGACATTACCAAGAAAGACCAACAGCCTATTACTACCCAATCCTTGGGGAGATCATTAACAAAACCTATATTTATCAATTGAACGATAATAAAAGCAAACGGCAGCAAAAATACGGCACAGAGCGACCATAAGCACCAAAAGGCAATTTTTACGCCCAGCGAATAGGCTTCTGTTTGTGACACTTGCTATCCTCCCGTATGGTTCGGTAACGTTTACGCCCCATTAGGTTAGCTGGGATTTTTCCAAGCTAACCTCAGCCCTCCGCTTCCACCAACCGCACCCGCTGGGTCACGCCACACACTAACGTATAAGGTATGGTATCCGCACACAAGGCAATCTCCTCCACCGCCAAGCCTTCGCCCCATAAGGTCACGGCATCGCCGGGTTTGGCATCGGGTTGGCTGGCGAGGTCAACGGTAATCATATCCATAGACACCCGCCCAATCAGCGGCACCCGCTGGCCGTTGACCAATACGGGTGTACCCGGCTTGGCATAACGCGGATAACCGTCACCGTAACCTATCGCCACCACACCCAGAGTGGTATCTTCGGGACATTGCCAGCGGCAACCATAGCCGACGGTATCGCCTTTCGCCAAGGGCTTAACGGCAATCAGCCGTGAATGCAGGCTCATGACTGGCTGTAAGGCCAATTGTGCGCCCGTGCTGTCAGGAAACGGCGAAATGCCGTACAGCACCACCCCAGGCCGCACCCAATCGTTTAACGCGGCTGTCCACGCCAAAATCCCGGCGGAATTGGCAATGCTACGCTCACCCGGCACATTGCCGATGGTTTGCCGAAATAGGGCTATTTGCTTCAAGGTCATGGCATCTTGCCGATCATCCGCATTCGCCAGATGGGTCATCAGGTTAATGGGCTGCTGGACTAAAGCGCAATGGCTTAGGCGCTGGTAAACGCCGTTAAATTCGGCGGCGCTAAAGCCTAAGCGGTTCATGCCCGTGTCCAGTTTCAGCCAGACGGCAAGCTGGGCTGAGCCGTCATGCTGCTCCAGTAAAGCCAATTGGCTGGCCGTATGCACCACCGCATCCAATTGATAGGCCAATAAATCGTCCAGCTCTTCGGTGCAAGTAAAGCCCTCCAAAACGGCAATCCGGGTGTGCAAGCCCGCCTTACGCAAGCGGATGCCTTCTTGCACCCGCGCCACGGCAAACGCATCGGCTTGCGCCTGAGCCAGCGTTTCCGCCACCCGCAACATGCCATGCCCGTAGCCGTTGGCTTTAATGACCGCCATAATCTTGGCAGCAGGGGCGTATTCGCGGACTTTGCGTAAATTGTGCGCCAGGGCAGTTAAGTTCAATACCGCATAAGCTGCTGGGGTCATTCGTAATCCTCGGCACTGTAACTTTGCCCCGAAAAGTTTTCAAAACGAGTGTATTGACCTAAAAAGGTCAGCCTGACCGTACCTAACGGGCCGTTACGCTGTTTGCCGATGATGATCTCGGCGATACCTTTATCGGGGCTGTCTTCGTTGTAGACTTCATCACGATAGACAAACACAATCAAGTCAGCATCCTGTTCGATTGCGCCAGAATTATGGCTGACGATGCCATCCGCCAACCAACAGGCATTGCCGGGTACGGTCAAATCAAACACCTCTTCTTCACCTGCGGGTTCAATAGCAACCACCCTATCCCAAACCAAAGCGTTATCGGCTAAGGTATGCAATTTATCACCCGGCTGCAACTGCCCTGCCCTCTGCCAATCCGATAAGCCGCGCAGACGGTGCTCTTTAGTGCAACGTATAGTGCGGCCACTGGCAAGGCTAACTTTAACAATCTCTTTGCGCCCCACCGACCAAACCAAATCGGTAGCGGCAGTTTGCAACTGCCCTTGCGGCGAGACCGACACCACTTCTGGCGTTTGTCCGACCAGTTCGCTGATAGGCAAGCGGCGACCATCGGCCAACAGCACCAAGGTATCGCCTGTTACACATTCACGCAAATCCGACATAACAGGCCGCTTGTTCGGGCGTTGCTCCAAATTCCGGTTAAGCTGCGACAAAGCAATAACCGGGACGTTCAATTCTTTCGCCAAAGCCTTTAAGCCCCGCGAAATGTCGGAAATTTGCTGGACGCGGTTCTCGCCGCTAGAAGGCGATTGCATCAATTGCAAATAATCCAGCACAATCAGCCCCAGTTGCCCATGTTCGCGGGTCAAGCGCCGGGCGCGTGAGCGCACTTCGGTGGGCGACAGCGCCGGGGTATCATCAATAAACAGCTTGGTTTCCGCCAACAAGTTAATCGCCGAGGTCAACCGGGGCCATTCGTCATCCTCCAGCTTGCCCGTGCGCACTTTATGTTGGTCAATACGCCCTAAAGACGACATCATCCGCATCGCCAAGGCATCCCCCGGCATTTCCATACTGAATACCGCCACCGCTTTGTCGCTCTTAATGGCGATATTTTCCGCCATATTCATGGCGATGGTCGTGTTATGCACGACCGTCATATCTTCCAGTAAAAATAATCGGTTACCATCACAGACAAAGCCGTAATAATCATCTACGCCGTCATATTCAACGGACACGCCCGTTTGTTGCCACGTCCTGTTAGATACCCAAGCGGCGGCTTTTTTCCTGGCAACCCTGACCGGAATCGCGTCCACATCGCCAGTAAAGCGCACCCGATACACGGTGGTCTGAAAATCTCTGGCTTTAATGCTGGCTTGTTTTTCGATTAGCGATGTCCGATACCCCAAACTATCGCATAAGAACTTAATTTGCCGCGCTAAGGCGGCGTTTTTCTGGGTTATCTCATACATTTTATAGCGGCTGGCATAATGCCCGTCGCTATCAATCAAACCTGCCAACAGCTTTAAACGGTTGGCGCGGGAATTCAGCAAAAAGGCTTGGGGGATGTGTTTGTTATTCAGCAAGCCCTGTTCGCGGAGTATTTTTTGTAAAGAGAACTGATTCTGATGGTTGCCGCGTTGCTGTGAACTAATGCTGTACAAGGGGCATTTATCGTTGCCGTCTTTATCTTTGGCGAACTTTTCGGTCAACTGCAAGTTTAATTGCGCCGCATAGTCCCTTAAATAAGCCACGACTTCGGCATCAGTCGTTGCTATATCCACCGACGCGCTTACGCCATCGCCCAACCATAAGCCGAGAAAATACGGGCAAAACGGCAACGCCTGTTCGGTAAACTCCACCGCGACTTTGTAGCCTTTGTAGTTAGAACGGAATTTGGCCGAAGCTGCCAGATAATCGGTTAACGGCACATTCAGGACATCGCCGTTTTTGTGCTTGCCGTCATTACGGCTGCGCTTCAAGGACAAAATATGGGCTTGGTTGACACGGTAAGCCATCGCTTTATTTTGCCGCACCCAATACATGGCCTCACGGCCACGCGCCAAAGACAACACCCGTCTGGGTGTGGAGTCATCGCCCATCAGCTCATCACCGACCTGAATATCTTCCACGGCCTTGACCGCACCCGAATACATCAGTATCGGCGTACCTTTGCCGAAACACTTGCCCATGGACGGCCTACCCGCAACAATAATTAAATCAGCAGGTTGCAATCCAGAGGTAAGTTGATCAAAATCCGAAAACCCGGTCGCCGCTCCGGTGATATTGCCGTCTTGCTCAAATAAAGTTTCGATACGGTCGACCGCTTTGGCCAGCAAGGCCTTAATGGGGATAAAACCGCCCTGCCCGCGCTGGCGTTGCTCAGCGATTTTGAACACCTCGCGTTCGGCACTTTCCAACAACTCGGCGGTTTCACGGCCTTCGGGATTAAACGCCGAATCGGCAATGGTAGTGCCGACATGGATTAACTGGCGCAGTACCGAGCGGTCACGGACAATATTGGCGTAGGTGACGATATTCGCCGCGCTGGGGGTGTTTTTCGCCAACCAACCTAAATACGCCAAGCCGCCAGTATCTTCCAGTTCACCCGCTAAGGCTTCGGAAATGGTGATAATGTCAAACGGTGACTGCTTTTCGGCAAGCTGGGCGATCACCCGAAAAATCAGGCGATGGTCGCGGCGGTAAAAATCGACTTCCTGCACCTTATCGGCGACCGAATCCCACGTCTGGTTGTCCAGCATCAGCCCGCCCAGCACCGCCTGTTCGGCGGGTATGGAATGCGGCGGGATGCGTAGCGATTCCAAAGGGTCATCATTGGCGAACATATAATTATCAGACATACTTAGCTTACTTCTCGGATCAGGCAACAGGGCTACAGCCCCAATTCAGATAAAGAGGGATGCCCGTCAGGCCGTGGCCCTTGCGGCCAATGGAACAGCCTATCCGCTTCGCTAATCGCCAGATCGTTAATGCTGGCAAAACGCTGGCGCATCAGGCCGTATTCGTCAAACTGCCAATTTTCATTGCCATAAGAGCGGAACCATTGTCTGGCGGCATCATGCCATTCGTAAGCAAAACGCACCGCGATACGGTCATCGGTAAATGCCCATAGCTCCTTAATCAAACGGTATTCCAATTCGGCCGCCCATTTGCGCTCAAGAAAAGCCGTGATAGCCTCGCGCCCCGAAAAAAATTCCGCGCGGTTACGCCAGGTAGAATCTACGGTATAGGCCTGCGCACAGCGGGCGGGATCGCGCGAGTTCCAGGCGTTTTCGGCGGCACGGATTTTTTGTCCGGCAGTTTCAAGGGTAAAAGGTGGGAATGGCGGTTTAGTTTCTAGGGACATGGCGGCTCCGACGTTGAGTAAAATGACGGTTCTAAACGGTTAAGGATAGCATAATTAAGGCCCGCATAAGGCAAATAACAAAGGATTTTGAAATAATAGCTTGTTATATGTAGGGTAAAACCTATATAATGCCAAGTTCATTCAAAGTGCGAACGTGGCGAAATTGGTAGACGCGCTGGATTTAGGTTCCAGTAGGTTGCCCTGTGAGAGTTCGAGTCTCTCCGTTCGCACCACCTAATTCCTTAAAAATGGCGGATTGATCCAATAATCCGCCATTTTCAGTTCTATTGAGCCGTTACCAGTCTCTAAAAAATCCTTATCAAACGCGTGGAGTAAAGAAATGCAAGTTTCTGTCGAGAAGACATCTGAATTAAGCCGAAAAATGACCGTCAGCGTGCCAGAATCCGTTGTCCAAGAAAAAATGGCGACACGCTTCAAGTCATTGGCCCGTGAAGTTAAAGTCGACGGCTTCCGCCCAGGCAAAGTACCTCCACATGTGGTAAAAAAGTTATTTGGCGACCGTGTCCGTGGCGAAATCGCTGGCGACCTGATCCAATCCACTTATTATGAAGCCCTGAAAAACGAAGACTTAAAACCGGCTGGCCAGCCTTTTATCGATTCGATTGACGAATCGGAAGGCTTTAAATACACCGCCATCTTTGAAGTCTACCCAGAAATCATTTTAGACGGCTTAGACCAACTGCAAATCACCCGCACCTTAGCGACCGTCGAACAAGCGGATGTGGATGCGATGATTGATAAATTGCGCAACCAAAAACTGACTTGGACAACCGTTGAACGTGCCGCCCAAGACCAAGACCGCATCACCATTACCTTTTCAGGCATCGCCGACGGGGAAAACTTCACCAACGGTAACGTCGAAAACTATCAAGTTGTGATCGGCGCAAAACAAATGATCCCTGGCTTTGAAGAAAGCCTGATCGGCTTAACGGTCGGCGAAAGCAAAACCTTTACCGCCACTTTCCCAGAAGCTTACGGCAACACCAAGCTGGCCGGAAAAACCGCAGAATTTACTGCTGAAGCCACTACCGTCGAAGAGCCTACCCTGCCGGAAATTGACGCTGAATTTATCCAAAGCTACGGCGTTGAAGACGGCACTGTCGAGTCTTTCCTTAGCGATGTCAAAACCAATATGGAACGTGAACTGGCAACCGCTTTATTAGCCAGACTGAAAAACTCGGTGATGGATGCCCTGTATGCCCAACTTGACATCAGCGTCCCTACCGGACTGATTGATGAAGAAGTCGAAAATCTGATGAAGCCTTATGTCGAAACGGCAAAACGGCAAAAACTCAGCTTAGAAGACTTACAGTTACCGCGTGACATCTTCGAAGCCCAAGCTAAACGCCGTGTCGCCTTAGGTTTGATCCTCGGTGACATCATCCGCCAAAACGCTATCACGCTTGATGAAAACAAAGTCCGTAGCACGGTTGAAGACATGGCGAAAAGTTATGAGTCGCCAGAAGAAGTCGTCAACTGGTATTATAGCGACCTGAGCCGTTTAGCCGATGTCCAGCAAATGGTCTTGGAAAACCAAACAGTCGAATGGCTGGTGGCAAAAGGGCAAGTTTCTGAAGAAACCCTGCCGTTCGCCGAAGTCATGGAAAAACACCAACGTTAAGGGGTCTTTATGTACAGGCATGATGCAATAAATGCCGCCAGCCAAATACAAGCGGCGGGCGGATTGGTTCCTATGGTTATCGAGCAGACTGCCAGAGGCGAGCGTTCTTTCGATATTTACTCCAGATTACTGAAAGAACGGGTTATTTTCCTAGTCGGCCAAGTCGAAGACTATATGGCCAATTTGGTCGTTGCCCAGTTGTTATTTTTGGAATCGGAAAACCCAGACAAAGACATCCACCTGTATATCAACTCACCTGGCGGTTCAGTAACGGCGGGCATGTCAATTTATGACACCATGCAGTTCATCAAGCCCGATGTCAGCACCATGTGTATCGGCCAAGCCGCCAGCATGGGCGCGTTATTATTGACGGGTGGCGCAGCGGGCAAACGCTACTGTTTGCCGCACTCCAGAATGATGATACATCAGCCTTTAGGCGGTTTTCAGGGGCAAGCGTCAGATTTTGACATCCATGCCCGGGAAATTTTATCTATCCGTGACAAACTGAACCGCGTCCTGTCGCACCATACTGGCCAACCTATCGAAAAAGTGGCTCAAGACACCGACAGGGACAACTTTTTAAGTGCAAATGATGCCGTGGCTTATGGCCTGATCGATAAAGTCCTGACCAGCCGCGCCACTACACCAGAGGTATAAAACTTGGTCACTTGGATACCCAGCGCCTTGGGCGCTGACCCTTGCGGGAGTCAATTATGAGCCAAAAAGATGACGACAAGCTGTTGTATTGCTCTTTTTGCGGCAAAAGCCAGCATGAAGTACGCAAGCTGATTGCCGGCCCATCAGTCTATATCTGCGACGAATGCGTAGAGCTATGCAAAGATATTATTAAAGACGAACTGACCGATGAGGCCGATACGGGTGACGGTAACGAATTGCCTAAGCCGAAAGAGCTCAAAGGCGAGTTGGACAATTATGTCATTGGCCAAGAAAAAGCCAAGCGCATTTTGGCGGTCGCCGTTTATAACCACTATAAGCGGTTGCGCAACAAAGATAAAAAAGACACAGTCGAACTGGCAAAAAGCAATATTTTGCTGATTGGCCCGACTGGCTCCGGCAAAACCTTGTTAGCGGAAACCTTGGCGCGGTTATTGGATGTGCCGTTCACTATCGCCGACGCAACCACGCTGACCGAAGCGGGCTATGTCGGTGAAGATGTCGAAAACATCATCCAAAAAATCTTGCAAAAATGCGATTACGATGTCGCCAAAGCCGAAACAGGCATTGTCTACATTGACGAAATCGACAAGATTTCCAGAAAGGCCGAAAACCCTTCGATCACCCGCGACGTGTCCGGCGAAGGCGTACAACAGGCTTTGCTGAAACTGATTGAAGGCACAATTGCCTCGGTGCCGCCGCAAGGCGGGCGTAAACACCCTAACCAAGAGTTTGTCCACGTCAACACCGCCAATATATTGTTTATTGTCGGCGGCGCGTTTGCAGGCCTTGACCGGGTGATTAAGGCGCGTACCGAAAAAGGCGGCATCGGCTTCTCGGCAGACGTAAAGAGCAAGGATGACAGCAAAAATGTCGGCGAATTGTTTGCCGAAGTGGAAGCTGAGGACTTAATCAAATACGGCCTGATCCCTGAATTTGTTGGCCGCTTGCCTATCGTGGCGACCTTGGAAGAATTGGATGAAAAAGCCTTGATCCAAATCCTCACCGAGCCTAAAAATGCCTTGGTCAAACAGTACAAGCATTTGTTTGCCATGGAAGGGGCCGAACTGGAATTCCGTGAAGAATCTTTAGGCGCGATTGCGCGTAAAGCCATGGAAAGAAAAACCGGCGCGCGGGGTCTTAGGACTATCGTTGAAAATATCCTGCTCAATACTATGTACGAACTGCCGTCTACCGACAACATCTCAAAAGTCGTCATTGATGACAGCGTCGTCCAAGGCCATTCCGAACCTTACTTAGTGTACGAGACGGAACTGAAAAAAGCCGCCTCTGACCTATAAGGCGATTCGCCTGTGCTTGGGTGCAAAATTTCTTGCACCCAAGCCCCGTCCGCACTGCCCCAGCCTAACCCCCATCACCTAAGCCGCCCAACCTAAATTGGCAGGCACAATCGCCTTTCGCCATACAGCTAAGCTGCTGCACATCGGTTGCCAATAACCCCGCCATTAACGCCTTATCGAACTCGCACAGAGCCGGATGCTGTTGGGCGACATCATGATAAATACAATTGACCGCCTTAAGCACCGACAAACCCGTCGCCGCCTCTTGACTGTGCCGCACCTCAAAACCCAAACCCGTCATAATCTGTTGTAACAGTTCCCGCTTTTCGGCCTGGGATTTGCCGACAAACTGCCCGCCCAGTTGCCGCACCAATTTATCGGCCAAGCGCCGCAAATAAGCCGCAAACGCCTCCTCCCCCATCGCCTCCTGTAAATCCGCCACCAATAACCCGGCAAACCATGCGTATTGCTTAGGAAAATGGTTAATGCCTTTATCGGTAATGCCATATAAAGCCACGGGCCTGCCCGCTGTCTTAGCCGAAGTCACCTTCCCGATATAGCCCTCGCCCTCTAAAGCCACAATATGCTGCTGTACGGCGGTGCGGGAAATCTCCAGCAGTGCCGCCAAACTATCGACGCTTAAGCCCTCCCTATTATCGCGTAACTGGGCGAGGATTTCGTCTTGGCGGGGGCTGATGTGTTGTGGCATGGGTAATTAGTCCTGTTAGGTAAGCAGGGTTCATTATGCCATAAAAAACTTTTACAAGTTAAATATTGCATAAGATTTTACATTGCTATACACTTTCCCCCCGTAAGCCAAGCCGCTTACTGACACTAATAACAACAAAACCAGAGGAGATGATTATGAGCGAAACCACCGAAGCCCCCGTATCGTTATTTGAACAACTAGGCGGCGCGGCCGCCGTTGATGCCGCCGTCGATATTTTTTACCGCAAAGTCCTAGAAGATTACCGGATCAACCGCTATTTCAGCAATGTCGACATGGCGCAACAAGCGGCCAAACAAAAAGCCTTTTTAACGATGGCATTTGGCGGCCCCAATAACTACACCGGACAAGACATGCGCGATGCCCATGCCCGCTTGGTGAAAATGGGCTTGGATGACAGCCATTTTGACGCGGTGATGGAAAACCTGACCGCCACCTTACAAGAGCTTAACGTCCCTGAAAACCTGATTGCGCAAGTCGCCGCCCTGGCAGAAACCACCCGCAATGACGTACTGGGCAAATAAGCGCTGGCTTTAACACCTACCACCCCGGAGCGGCGGCTAAAACCCCGTTCCGGTTTACCGCCCTTAACAAGGTGCCACTATGCCGCACATTACCTTAGGCGCAAGCCAACTCACCTGCCCTAGCGAGACCCTCTTGCTGGACAGTTTGCTACAAGCCAATCTCCGCATCCCTTACAGTTGCCGCCAAGGCATTTGCCAATCCTGCCTCATGCAAAGCTTGGATGCCAAACCGCCCGCCTTAGCACAAGTCGGCCTTAAGGATACCCTGCAACGGCAAAATTACTTTTTGGCTTGCCGCTGCTATCCCGAACAAGACATGCACATCACCCTGCCTAACCAGCACGGCCAAAGCATTAACGCCGTAGTGACCGAAAAACGCCGCCTCGCGCCGGATATTATGCAGCTGACCGTACAGGCCAACGGCCTGAATTTTTATGCCGGACAATTTATCAACCTACAACGCGCCGACGGCCTGACCCGCAGCTACTCCATCGCCAACCCGCCTAGCCCAGACAATACCCTAGAATTCCATATACGCCGCTTACCGCACGGGCAATTCAGCAACTGGGTGCATGACGGCCTGGCCATTGGCGACCCGCTGACCTTATCGCAAGCCCAAGGCAGTTGCTACTACTTACCCGACAACCCCGCCCAACCGCTGCTACTGATCGGCACGGGCAGCGGCCTCGCCCCCCTTTACGGTATCATCCACGACGCGCTTGCGCAAGGCCACAGCGGCGACATCCACCTATACCACGGCAGCCGCGACCCCGACGGCCTGTATTTAACCGAAGAACTGCATACCTTGGCCGCCAACGTCGCCCATTTCCATTACACACCCTGCCTATCCGGCGAACCGCAAGCATCCGGCTACGCCCAAGGCCGCGCCCACGAACTGGCCTTAGCGGATAAGAAAAACCTTAAAGGCTGGCGGGTGTATTTATGCGGTCATCCAGAAATGGTCAATAATAGCCAAAGAATGGCCTATATAAAAGGCGCGTCGCTAAAAGACATTTATAGCGATGCGTTTGTGGTACAACAAGCAGAATAAAACAACAGGACAGGCGCAGATATTGTTATGAAAAAATCAGCTATTAAGGATTATAGTAGTTTTTTAGGTCATCTAGATTTGTCGGAATATCTCCTCCCATGCAGTGGTCGTTATAATAAGGATGGTTGATTGGAAAGCATATCCACTGTTGAAGATGAATTAGCGCATCCAATTTTTTTATTAACACATAAAAAAATATTGGATCGTCGATATAAATACGCGAATAAGCCCCTTTGTAGTCTATTGTTTGATGCCATCTTTCAAAGCCCCTTTTAATCTCATATTTTTTAGAGGCTACAAAAGGCAGTGAGAAAAAATAAATCGTAAACGCATCAAGCTGTTCGTGGGTTATCTGAGCATAGCGATCATCATTAACAAAAGAATTAAACCCTTGGTAATGAATTTTTCCGTCCGGGTATATTGTGATGAAATAGTTAGGCTCCTGCTTTATCCCAATATTTTTCAATTCAAAAACAGGTGCGGGGTTAGTGTCCGCCAAGCTGTTTTGGCATAAAAACAAGGTAATACTAAGCAGAATTAAGATGACAAAATGGTAAGTTGGTGCTGAGGGTATATTTGCCGTTCTTGTAAAAAACCAGTTCCATTTAACTAATTGGCTTTTTTGTTCATCGGTTACAGTTGTCATCTTTTGCTCCTGTTAGGGTAAGTTTAAAGTGAGTGTCATGGTTCCATGTAGTTTTTAAGACCCTGTAGGTCGTCCGGTATGTTAAATACATTGGCACTACAATCATCTTGCTTATTTTTGGCGCAAAGCAATGGTTTTAGATTGGCATATTTGCGCATTCGGTTTATTAAAAACTCAAAAAAAATAGTATCTTGAATAGTAATGCTAATGAATTTATCTTTATAGGCGATATAAACACGCCAAGGTACACTTGCACTGTCTTTTGCCCGCTCCAGTTTTTTTGATGACTCGAAGGGCAGCGACAAAAATACATTCACCAGTTCATTCAACTGTTCGGATGTCATTTGGGCATAACGGTCTTCAGCTTTAGTGGCAGGATTAAGATGGCCAAAATCAGTTTCGTTACGGTGAAAATGGACTTTTCCGTCTGGGTATATTTTGATGACGGAAGTAGGTTTCCCCCCATATGTATGCGTCAATTCAAAAACAGGTGCGGGATTAGTGTCCGCCAAGCTGTTTTGGCATAAAAACAAGGTGATGCTAAGAAAAATTAAGATTACAAAATGGTAAGTTGGCGCTAAGGGCGCATGTTGATTCAGGCCTTTCATGGGGCAGTACCTTTGGGCAGCATTAAGGTTAGGAGGGCAAGCGGCTGGTTTTTCATTTTGTTTCATCGTCGCCAGTTCAGTTGTTGGCGGTAAAATCAACGATGAATTTTAGTGGATGTTCTCTTAATTCCAGAAAATATTAGCATTTAACATGAGTTGATTATATGCCGCTGTTCCAACGAAAGCGTGGCTTTTACTTAAGACAGTCATGCGCTGAAATTCGGCATTTGTGCCGTTTCACAATTGCCGATATTTTGCCGTGTTGCAACCGCCACCGTGTTACTTTCAACCCGATTTTCTCTGGCATTCAAAAACTTAGTTTATTTATTTGCGACGCTCTGGTCTTTTGTATAATTATCCATGCCTGCCTTAAGATTATAAGGGAACCCAAGACAAGTCAATATAAATTACTGATATTGGTATTTTTGCGGATGAATCGGCTGATTTTTCAACCAAAAAGGAATGACTTAGGCGACGAAACAGAAAAGTAACCACTTAAATAGTTACCGAACAATACAAAAATCAGCACTTGCTTGAGAAGATATTAGGCGTTTTGGTTATTAATCATGGCAATCGCATTATTTGTCGCCCTTGGCGAATGATAAAATAACGGGGTTGCAGGGGCGAATAAGCGGTTGATGTCGCCCGTCAGAAATCCTATTTTCAAAAATAAAATACTATACCAAACCCATACAAACGGATGATAATTAAAGGCGGGGGCACTTACTGAAGGAGGTTAAAAAGACGTAACCGTGCTGAGCCAGTCGCCCCGCTGCCGCCCAGCAGCACATCGGTCTGTGCGCCGCCATAGACGATGTCATTATCGGAGTAAGTGAGGCTAGCCGCATTAGGGCCGGCGATAATGTAATCGTGGCCTGTGCCGCCCTTAATTTGGTCGTTGCCGTAGAGGGCGTTGACATAATTGCTGTTGGAGTCGTTGCTTGCGCCGTCACCCGTACCGATGATGTCGCTGTAGTCGGTGCCCCTGAAAGAATCTTTATTGGTGCCCCCGCCAAACTCCACGCCCCTGGGTGCGGGTACTCCGGGCACGATCACGCCGGAAAAGTTCTTATAATCGGAACCGTTCATGTTTATAAAGGTGGCGCTGGTCGGAAACACCAGTTTTACGCGTTCCGAGCTGGGGGAGTCGGCCGCGGCCTTGTATTCGTGGGTGTTGGGGTCAAGCATTAACAGGCGGTAAGTCCCACCCGCCGACAGTTGCAAGCCGTAAGATTTGTCCGCACTGAAGTAATCGTGGCCGCCGTCAAAGGTGGGCTTGAACTCGCCGGACACCACCGTGCCGTCGATTTTGATCTGGTTGTTGCCTTCGTGGTCGGTGATGGTGTCGGTGCCGTCGCCTGTGGCGTAAATGTAGGTGTCGTTGCCGACACCGCCGACAAGGGTGTCGTTGCCTTTGCCCCCAGTCAGCTCATTGTCGGCTTTGTTACCCGTCAAGGTGTCGTCGCCGCTGCCGCCGATGGCGTTTTCGATCCAGTTGTTTTCTTGGCCGGCCACTTGGTAGGCGATGGCAATATAAGCCTTATTGCGGTCGCCCGTGCCAATGGAGCTGAACTCGCCGGGGGTAAGGTTGATGAAGACGCTTTCGGTTTGGTTGTCAGCATCAAACGTATCCGTGCCGCCCGCATCCCATAATGCCTGGACATCGGGGTTGTCGGCATCATTGGAAAAAACGTAGTTATCGTCAGTATAGTGGGCGCCCGCATTGACACCATACATCGTTTGTATGGCGAGGATGTCATAAAGCATGGGGGCGGAAGGGTACCATTGTTCGCCGCCTTGGGTAATATGGAGCGAAGCGTGGCCGTTCCCGACTTTTCCGTCCATCACGTTGTAGGACATGGTGGTGTGGAGTTCGTCTTCAGAGTATGGATTATTATTTGGATGATCTAAGCCCAAAGCGTGGCCTATCTCATGCAGGATAGTTTGATAACCATCCTGTCCTGGATTTGTTAACGTCTGGTTAGTAATGCCCGGATCGTGGGTTGTGTTTAGCCACATATCGCCAAACCGGGTGCCACCTGCTGTATTAGTCCATATTGGCTGGGTTGCGGCATAAAAATATCTCTGCTCTTCTGCACTCCATTTAAAGGAGGCTCCAGCCACTGTAATGGCTGCGCTTGAGTTATTAACTCCTTTATCTTCAAAAGTAATATTAGCGACCGATTCCCATGCCAATAAAGCCTTAAAAAATGCCTGTTGCTGTGCAGGGTTGAGTGCTTCAACCGTATTTTGATCAATTACATCGTTTAAGAAACCTGTTGCTGTAGGATCGGTTAGATAGTAATTTGGAAGCGTTGAAAAAAAGCTAAACGAAATGGTTAAAGGCTGGCCAAACCCACCATTCCATGTTGTTGAGTTCAAATTTAATGAAGACACAATTTTTTTTGTGCTTCGAGTTGTTCTTTAGAAAGCATAAATATTTACCCCTCAATAATGATAGAAAATAGCGATTACTTGTAGAAAATTGTTAACTAAATATAGATATTTTAAATACTGTTCTTAATTTTTATACTTCACCCCTTTGTTAATGCAAAGTGAAGGTTCGTTGACTCCCCAACGCCCTGCTTTTGTAGCCCGGATAATGTCACTTTTTAAATTCGGAAAAGGAAAATTATCGAATACAGTGGCTTCTTGGCTGCCTTGACGAAAACGAATGGCTGAATATGTCGTTAAGTAATGTGACCGAACAATATCAGGAAGCCATACCCGCTCATCTGCCTCCATAAAATGGGCATCCTGAAATTTTTTGATCAGTGCCTTTAAAGTTGCCTTATCCATTTGATATTCGCGTTTACCCGGTACTTTAATTTTATGGAACCCTTGGTAATCGACACGTCCGTTTTCAAATATTTTTATGATATAGGAAAAACCACATTGGTCAGCTATTGGTACTTCAGTTATTGGTAATGGGTAGGGCGGCAAACCGACCGATAGCGTTATGATCGGAAGGTCTGCGGATAAAGCGGCGGCTGAATTGCTGCCGATAACAACCATAAACAGTAAAAACCCTATTTTTTTAAATATGCTGTCGACCATAGCTTTTATTTCCGGTAGATGATTTGGGCAGTATTTACCCATTCGTACTCACAAATCCGATGGGTTTGCTGACGTTCGTGGATAAAAACCCCTAACAAATAGGGGCGTTGCAGATAATGGGCTATCCCGAGCGAACCCCGTTGTTGAAAATCTAAATTATTAAAAAACCCATCGAAATAGTATTTGTTGTTGTAACCAAAAACCGTGATCGGGAACGCCAAGCTGGGAAATTGGTACATCGTCGGCCAGTCTAATGCGTCCTGATCTGCGAATATCCGCTTCATCCGCTCTTCGTCGATATGTTGCAGCAGATAATCGACTATGTACACGCCCCGGTTATTTTTGATGACGACATCACCGGCAATCCCATCGTTGTCCATATCCAGTTGCACTTGATAGCGGACAAAAGGCGTTTTTTGGTTGGCGACGATGTCTTTGTTGATGGCCTCCAAGGTATTTGATGGAAATTCTATAAGGCCATGTCCAAACAAGCTGCTTTGTCGTCCCCAAGCCTCATCCCATTTTTTGGAAAATTTCTCAAAAAGATATTGATCCTGAAAGCGTTCAAAGCTCAGCGTTTTATATTGGACGCGCTGTATTTCCTCTGCGGTGAGCGGCACGGGCTTAAGGTCGGCAAAACCTTTAAGCAGCGGCTCGCTCACTCGGCCTTGAGTTGGGTCATTGTTGAGAAATTCGGTGGCGTTCAGCCGTTGCAGATAGGCTTCGCAGACTTCCGTGCCTTGGCCTTGGGTCAGTTTAAAAAGGGGTTTAGGCAGGTTCTCAGCGCGTGCGGCAAATCCTATGAAAACCAATAAAACAGAAATGCCTTTAATTAAAATTAAAGGGTTAAGTGTTTTTTTGTGTTCGTTTTGCCGGGCGGTAGCAAAAAATAAGGGGTTCAGGTGCTTCATGGAGCCGTACCTTTGGGCAGCATTAAAATTAGGAGGGCAAGCGGCTGGTTTTTCATTTTGTTTCCTCGTTGCACGTTCTGTTGTTGGCGGTCAAATCAACTATGAATTTGGGGGATGTTATCTTAATGCCAGAAAATATTAGCATTTAACATGAGTTGATTACATGCCATTGTTCCTACAAAAATGTGGCTTTGATCTAAGCCAATCGTGCGTTGAAAATCGACATTTTGTGCCGTTTCACAATTGCCGATATTTTGCCGTGCTGCAACCGCCACCGCGTTACTTTCAACCCGATTTTCTCTGGCATTCAAAAACTTAGTTTATTTATCCGCAACATTCTGGTCTTTTGTATAATTGTCCATGCCTGCCTTAAGATTATAAGGCAATCCAAGTCAATATAAATTACTGATATTGGTATTTTTGCGGACGGTTCGGCTGATTTTTTAACCAAAATGGATGATTTAGGCGGCTAAACAGAAAAGTAACCACTTAACTATTTACCGCACAATACAGAAATTAGCGCAAAAAACGGCACTTGCTTGAGAGGATATTAGGTATTTTGGTTGTTAATCATGGCAACCGCATTATTTTTCGCCCTTGGCGAATGGGAAAATAACAGGGTGGTAGGGACGGATAAGCGGCTGATTCCGCCCATCAGAAATCCTATTTTCAAAAAATCAAATGCCATAGTAAACCCATACAAACGGACGGCAATTGAAGGCGGGGCTATCAGATCAAGTCAGGCGTTAAAAGGTGCATACGCTTAGGTCATCATGCAATGGCTAAAGACCATTGCACTCCGCTCGGCCAGTCTTTGTGTGGCTTAATGCGTAACGGCATTTACTCTAACCCTCCAAGTGCGCCGCCTAGCGGCATAGGGAAGCGGTTAAACCGCCCGCCTTTAACAGGGCGTTTTGCCAAGGCGCAGAAAAAGGCAGCGGCAAAAACCTGCCGCTGCCGGAAACAGTTATTTAAATTTAACCATTTCTTTGCCGTCGCTAGAAAAATGGCAAATACCGGCGGCGAAGTTGGCACACGCTTCCGATTGCTCAACCGTCGCCCCGGTTGGGGTCAAATGGATTTTCAGTTCGCAGTAACTGGCTTCGCTTTCAGAATGTTTCTTTAAGACCAATTCATTATCAGCCACTTGCTTGGCGACGCCTGTCACATGGGCGGCACAGGCATGGCCGCCTGCTTCATCGGCGTTGGGCTCAAAATCGACATCGGCGCTGACGGTCACTTCATCATTCATGTTTGTGATTTTTAAATGATGGATATGGTTGCCGTCACGCAACAAGTAATGGTCGGTAGCCGCCGCTACACTGCCGGAAAACACCAATGCCATTGCCAGAAACAAACTTTTTTTCATGATATGTCCTCTTTATTGTTAGGGGGTTAATAGATAAAGCATGATGGCAAACCAGCAACCGCTTGCAAGCAATTGTCCCCAGTCTGACCCAACATAACTCATGACATTGTACCTTACTGCCTGCGCTTACCCAAAAGTGATAACAGGCAAAAAGGCTTTTACCCAAGGCAAAACCATACGCCACAAGCCGCCAATTTATGCCCTGCACCTTAAAGCAATGGGCTTGGCACTAACGATAATATTCTGCCATCTTCCCAATACGCTTTATAATGGGAAGTATTTACATCAAACAACTGGGGCGCATACCCACGCTATGACTCATTTTACCAACACGCTTTCGCCACGATTGGCACAGTTGCACACAAACGGCCTGGAAAACCTGCTGTGCGGCGGCCTTAAGGGCATAGAAAAAGAAAGCCTGCGCATTGCGCGTAACGGCATTATCGCCCATACTCCGCACCCTTACGCGTTAGGGTCGGCGCTAACCCATCCACATATCACCACCGATTATTCCGAAGCGCTGATCGAACTGATTACGCCGCCGTTTGCCGACATTCAAGATACGCTGGCCTACTTGCAAAGCGTCCACCAGTTTGTCTATGCGCATTTGGACCAGGAGATATTGCTGGGCACCAGTATGCCTTGCGGTATCAGCGGCGATGCCAGCATCCCCATTGCCGAATATGGCACCTCTAATGTCGGGCGCATGAAGCATATTTACCGCCACGGTTTATGGCACCGTTACGGGCGCACTATGCAGGCGATTGCCGGCATCCATTTTAACTATTCCGTCCCCGAAGCCTTATGGCCGGTATTGCATCACCAAGAAAACAGCCCGTTAAGCTTGGCCGACTTTATCGCCACGGCGTATTTTGGCCTGATCCGCAATTTTCAGCGTATCGGCTGGCTGGTCTTGTACTTATTCGGCGCGTCTCCGGCCATTTGCAAAAGCTTCTTTAACAGCCGCCCGGAATTGATGGCGCAGTTTGCGCAGTTTGACGGCCATACCCTCTACCATCCTTATGCCACGTCTTTGCGCATGAGCGATATTGGTTATAAGAGTAAAAACCAAGCCAACTTAAAGATTGACTATAACTCCCTGTCCGGCTACGTCGATAGCCTCAGCCAAGCGATCAACACGCCCTACCCGGATTACGAAGCCATCGGCACGGTGGTGGACGGCGAATATCAGCAATTGAACACGCATATCCTGCAAATCGAAAATGAGTTTTACAGCACTATGCGCCCGAAACAAATCGCCCAATCCTGCGAAAAGCCGACCGTGGCCTTAAAACGCCGAGGGGTACGCTATGTGGAAATGCGCTCCTTAGATTTGGACATCTTCCAGCCGCTGGGCATAGCAACCGACACCGCGCACTTTGTCGAAGCCTTGCTGCTGACCTGCCTGCTGACTGATAGCCCGCCGATGACTGAACAAGACCACCAGACCAATAACGCCAACCAACTGGCGGTCGCCCATGCTGGGCGCAAACCGGGGCTGGAATTGGCCAGAAACGGCGGCAGTATTTTATTGACCGATTGGGCGCAAGAAATCCTCACCGCCATGCAGCCGATTTGCGCCACGTTAGATGCCAATAATCCGCAAGGGCCGTATTCTAAGGCCCTGCAAACCCAACAAGCGAAAGTCGCCGACCCTGACCTGACCGCTTCCGCACGGTTGCTGGCGACCATGCGCGAACGCTCGCAAGCTTTTGCCGGATTTGCCATTGCCAAATCGGCCGAACATGCGCAATACTTTCACGACCTGCCCTTAGACGAGACTGCCAACCAAGCGTTTCTTGACTTAGCGGCACAATCGCACAGCAAACAGCAGGCCATCGAAAACCAGCCGCAACTGCCTTTTGATGAATTCCTGCACCGCTACTTTACCCAAACTTGTTCCTAGCCTATGAACACTGCCGAAATTAACGAACTGCAAAACCAACTCCACCAAAAAAGCCCACGCATCATCCTCAAAAAAGCCCTGGCGGCCTTTGATAACATCGCCATTTCCTTTAGCGGCGCTGAAGATGTGGTATTGATCGACATGGCCTTAACCATCCGCAAAGACATTAAGGTCTTTTGCCTGGATACCGGACGTTTGCACCCTGAAACCTACCGTTTCTTAGAAAAAGTCCGCAAACATTACCAAATTGACATTGATGTCCTTACCCCAGACCGTGTCCTGTTGGATGAATTCGTCAAACGCAAAGGCCTGTTCAGCTTTTATGAAGACGGCCATCACGAATGCTGTGCCATCCGTAAGGTAGAACCGTTGGCCCGCAAACTGGCGGGCTTGGATGCTTGGATCACTGGCCAACGCAAAGACCAAAGTGCCGACACCCGCCAGCATATCCCCGAAGTGGAACTGGACAAGACTTTTTCCGGTGAAGACCATGCCTTAATTAAATTTAATCCGCTGCTGAATTGGAGTTCGGCACAAGTGTGGGATTATATCGAAGCCTACCAAGTGCCGTTTAACGAACTGCACGAGCGCGGCTTTATCAGTATCGGCTGCGAACCCTGTACTAAAACAGTGCTGCCTAACCAACACGAACGCGCCGGACGCTGGTGGTGGGAAGCCGAAACCAAAAAAGAATGCGGCCTACATGCGGGCAATTTAAAGGGCAAGTTTTAGCCATTCCTTAAAGAATAGTATGCCATAACACAGACAACGGCTAGGCGGCATTGGCCTTGGAGCGCGGGCATTTTACCCGCTCTTTGGGGCTACCGCTTAGCCGCCGGGCAATTTACCCCCTAAAACCACCATGCCTTGGACATTTGCCCATCCAGCAGCCGTGCTGGCCATCCGCCCCTTACTATCGGCCCGCTTATCGCTTGCGGCCTTAATGGTCGGCAGCATCACCCCCGATGTCGGCTACTATCTGTCCCTATTCAAAATGGCGACTTTCGCGCATACCCTGCCCGGCGTTATCACGGTATGCTTACCCATTGGTTTGCTGTTATTGCTGCTTATTCAGCGGCTATGGTTGCCTATTGCCTATCTTTTGCCGCAACCGCACAGGCAGGCCTTGTCGGTATTGCCGATAAGGTCTTTCGCCGCGCCGTTGGCGGTCGGCCTATCCCTGCTAATCGGGGCATTGACCCATATTGTTTGGGATTCTTTCACCCATCACTCCGGCTGGGCGGTCAACCATATCGCTATGCTGCAATACCCCGTCACGTTAGCCGCTGGCCACAACACGCCGCTGTTCCATATCTTGCAACATACCAGCACATTGCTGGGCATTTTATACTGCGGCTGGGTTTATCGGGCGTGGCTATGGCGGCAAACACCCACCCCTACAGCCAATGGCTCAAATGAGTGCTGGCGCTATCTCCTGTTGGTAAGCCTTGGGCTATTGGCCTTAGCCATCGCAACGGCTTTGGTTTATAGCGCATCACTCAGCGGCACAGCAGGCTTTACTATTGATGAGGCGTTGGTTTTTCGGCTGATACTGACGGCAACGACGACGCTACTGGTATTGTTAGTGGCCGCATCACAACTCATAGCGCGAAAACGCCGTTAATAGAGACAGGTTCTAATGAAGGCAGTGCAGCATATCGGCAACACCAAGGAAGGGGGAAATCTGCGGGCATAAAAAAACCGGCTAAAAGCCGGTCTTTTTTAAAGTATCATGGTGCCCAGGGACAGAATCGAACTGTCGACACAAGGATTTTCAATCCTTTGCTCTACCGACTGAGCTACCTAGGCGTGATATTCGGTAAACAACCCCAAAAAAGGAATTGCCATTTTTTTACAGTATGGTGCCCAGGGACAGAATCGAACTGTCGACACAAGGATTTTCAATCCTTTGCTCTACCGACTGAGCTACCTAGGCCAAGCTGCAAAAAACGCCTATTAAACCGTATAAGCGGCATTTCGTCAAGCATTAGTTGTAAATTTTATTTAACAACGGATAACGCTTCCGGTTGTCTGGCCGCTTCTTGCTTATTTTGTTCCGATAACAGCGTACCCGTCACCAGAAACGCCAAGACCAGCAAATAGGCCACCGAGGCGACATAACGGGCTTTTTTACTTTGTTGATAATCATTCATAACGCGGCCTATTTATCTTGTTTATGGATAGTATTCAGTCTGGCGGGCAGAATTTCGTCGGTGTCTTTGGGCTGTTTGGTGAGCATTTTGGCAAACAACAGGCCAATCTCAAACAACATCCACATCGGCACGGCCAACATGGTTTGGGAAATGGCATCGGGTGGGGTTAAAAACATCGCGATGACGAACACCCCAACAATCACATAAGGGCGTTTCTCCGCCAAATCCGCCGCCGACACAAAGCCCGTCCACACCAAGACAATGGTAAAGATAGGGATTTCAAAACACACCCCAAAAGCAAAAAACAGCGCTAAGACAAAATCCAGATACTTGGCAATATCGGTCATGACCGTCACCCCTGCGGGGGCGGCGGCAGTCAGGAAACCGAACACCAAAGGGAAAACCAGAAAATAGGCAAAGGCCACGCCGATATAAAACAGCAAGGTGCTAGCGACCAATAAAGGCAAAACCAAGCGTTTCTCGTGCCGATACAGACCAGGG
This sequence comes from Methylovulum psychrotolerans, assembly GCF_002923755.1. Taxonomy (GTDB): domain Bacteria; phylum Pseudomonadota; class Gammaproteobacteria; order Methylococcales; family Methylomonadaceae; genus Methylovulum; species Methylovulum psychrotolerans. The sequence continues at coordinate 239,112 of NZ_PGFZ01000005.1, read as the reverse complement.
GCGACGAAAGCCCAAAACTGGTACAAAATCACTGGCACGGAGACAAAAACCGCGACAACAAAAGCCAATTTAAACGGGGTTAAAAACGGCGAGGCCACATCAATAGCAATCATGCTGCTATTTTGCGGCAAATGCTTAAGCAAAGGCCCGGCGAGAATGCTGTAAATGTCGTTGGCATACGCCGCCAAACCGCCGAACACTAACAGTACGCATAAGATCACCTTTAACAGGCGGTCACGCAATTCTATCAAATGGCTGATAAACGGCTGCGGCTGCGCCGGGTCTTCAAAATCAAGCTTGTTCATTATCGTGTGGCTTAGTAGGCTCATCGTGGTGTAAGGTATCCAGCGACGCTTTTGCCGTCTGCGTGACCCCGTTCAGCTCGTCCTGAATAGTTTTCAGCTCCTGCAAGGCAACCTGCTCTTGGAACAACTGGCGCATTTCTTCGGCTTGCAGTTCGGCACTGATTTCCGCCTTCACATTGGCGACCATAGCGCGGGTTTTACCCAACCAAAAGCCCGCCAACCGCGCCACTTTCGGCAAGCGTTCAGGACCTATCACCAACAACGCGACCAAAGCGACCATGCACAGCTCGGAAAAACCGACTTCAAACATAACTCTTAAGCCTGGTCATTTTTTTTGGTGGTCACTTCGCCTTCGATGGTGTCGCTTTCGCCAGCGGCGGTCTTGCCATCCGCCTCACCCTCTTTCATGGCACTTTTAAAGCCCTTAATCGCCCCGCCTAAATCCGCGCCGAGATTGCGCAGCCGCTTAGTGCCAAAAACGACAATGACAATCGCCAATACAACTAAAAGATGTGGAATACTAAAGCCCATGCTTGCCTCTGTTTAACGTGATGTAGGGTTGGGTTAAGGGGTACGCCGGGCCTTTTCTTCCAGACCGGACAAACCAAAACGCCGCTGGAGTTCGGCCAGGACATCGTCAGGATGCAGGCCTTGCGCCGCCAGCAACACCAAGCAATGAAACCACAAATCGGCGGTTTCATAAATAATCTGTTGCTTATCGCCATTTTTTGCCGCAATGACCGTTTCGGTAGCTTCTTCACCAATTTTTTTCAGAATGGTGTCCAAGCCTTTTGCATACAAACTGGCGACATAGGATTTATCCGCCGTTTGCTGTTTGCGGTCTTCCAAAACTTGGGCGAGTTGGGTTAGGGTGTTATTCATGCTATTTAAGGTAGGTTAATGCCAAATCAATCCGTCAAATGAGCCGTGTGCGGAGCCAAGACAAAGCGTTATTTATAAATCTCATCAGGATGCTTCAGTACAGGCTCCACCGCTTGCCATTGCCCATCGATCAATTGCCGATAAAAACAGCTCTCGCGTCCGGTGTGACAGGCGATACCGCCTTCTTGTTCGATTTCCAGCAAAATAACGTCCTCATCACAATCTAACTGGATGCTGATGACTTTTTGCCGATGCCCTGATTCTTCGCCCTTACGCCATAAACGGTTGCGCGAGCGCGACCAGTAGACGGCATAGCCATCTTGTACGGTTAAGGCCAAGGATTCGCGGTTCATCCACGCGAACATCACCACCCTACCGCTCCCCGTTTGCTGGGCGACGACAGGAATTAAGCCCTCTGGTGTCCAGCGGATTTCATCTAGCCAATTCATGCTGCATATACTCGCGTAAAAGTTGGTTAATACGGTGTTGAAAGGGGTTTAGATGCACTAGAAAACACCGGGGCGACAGCAACCGTTTGCCCATTCGTGTGCCGTATCCGTAAGCCAGGCAACTCAAACGGCATTGGCGGCGCATCAGAGTAATCGATTTCCTTATCATCGCGCCTAGCCAACCTGCCCCAATCGGTTTTTGTTACCGCCATATCAGGAATAGCCATTTTATAGCCGCACTTCAATCCCACGCATCCGCAAGTGCTCTTTCGCTTGCTGGATGGTATATTCGGCGAAATGGAAAATACTGGCGGCCAAAACCGCATCCGCCTTACCGTCCAACACCCCGTCCGCGAGATGGTCTAAGCAGCCGACCCCGCCTGAGGCGATCACCGGCACGGCGACCGCGTCGCTAATGGCGCGGGTCAAGGCCAAATCAAAACCTTCGCGCGTACCGTCCCTGTCCATACTAGTCAGAAGAATCTCCCCTGCCCCATAAGCAACCATTTTTTCCGCCCAGCCGATAGCGTCTATGCCTGTGCCTTTGCGTCCGCCGTGGGTGAAAATTTCCCAGCGGCTGACTTCACCCGGCAGGCTGACTTTTTTTGCGTCAATGGCGACCACGATACACTGCGAGCCAAAACGTTCGGCGGCTTCTTGGACAAATTCGGGGCGGAACACCGCCGCGCTGTTAATACCGACTTTATCAGCCCCGGCATTGAGCATCCGGCGGATGTCGTCCAAGGTGCGGATACCGCCACCGACGGTTAACGGGATAAAGACTTCACTGGCGACTTGCTCAACCACATGGACAATCGTATCGCGGTTATCATGGGTGGCGGTAATGTCCAGAAAAGTGATTTCGTCCGCGCCTTCACGATCATAACGTCTGGCAATTTCCACCGGATCGCCCGCGTCACGGATATCAACAAATTTTACGCCCTTGACGACCCGACCGTTGTCGACATCAAGGCAAGGGATAATGCGTTTAGCTAGGCTCATGCGGCTTCTTTTACGAGAAAATGACGTTCATCTTCGCCATAAAGGCTTAGGGTAAAAATATTTTCGCGGATTTCAGGAGTGGTCGTCTCCCAAAGCAATCCGATTAATTCTTTCAATACGTTGCCCCCATAAGTCACTTCCAGTAAGGGCTGTTTTACGACCACATTAACAACAAATGAAGTGGGAATCATGCCCGGATAAGCTTCTTCAAGATAAACGGCATCCTTATCTCCGGTATCAATATAACCTTTTTCGCCACAAACCTGCGTAAAAGCTTGTAGCTGACCAATCAGCTCTGTTCTATCCATTGTAATAACCCATCGTTATGTGGTAGTAACTCAATCAAACGCTGTACATGTTTTGGATTTTGCGAGCCTTTAGGTTGATAACGGACTTGTTCATGCCATAAGCAACGCTTTTCCCCAGCGATTAAATACGCGTGGGTCTCCATAAGGATGATATTATTTTTTTTCGTCGCGTCCAGCTTATTTTTCAAACCGCTAAAAATCAGCAACCGCTTAATATCATGAATTTTAACGGCATTCCTCACACTGGCAATACTGTCCTTATCAGTATCTTTGCTGTCTTCGTCAAAAAGGTTATCCACGCCAAAATGTTGGCAAATTTTCATTTTTAACATCAATTCAACGCTATAACCCGCCAAATAGAACGCGCCATCGTACTTATTGTTATCGCAAAGGATTTTTGCCTCGCTGAGCCGCTCATAAGCCAGCGCTTTAATGAGTTGCGAATTTTTCATTTTAAAACGATTCGGCTAACTTTGCCGCTTCGGTAAAATCCAACGTCCCTTCATAAATTGCCCGGCCTGTAATCGCGCCCATAATTCCTTCATGGGCAACTTTGCCCAAGGCATGAATATCATCAATATTGGTAATGCCGCCGGAGGCAATCACGGGGATATTAATCGCCCGCGCCAATCTGGCAGTGGCTTCGACATTGACCCCTTGCATCATGCCATCGCGGGCAATGTCGGTATAAATAATCGCTTCGACCCCATCGGACTCAAAATGTTGCGCCAAATCGATGACATCATGCTTGGATAATTTCGACCAGCCGTCAATCGCCACTTTACCGTCTTTCGCATCCAAACCGACAATAATATGGCGCGGGTATTCCAAGGCGACATCACGGACAAAATGCGGCTCATTCACCGCTTTAGTGCCGATAATGACATATTCGACCCCCGCATTCAGATACGCTTCAATCGTCTCTTCACTACGGATGCCGCCGCCGATTTGGATAATCAGATCGGGATAGGCTTCGGCAATAGCATGGACAACCTCGGCATTTCGCGGCTTACCCGCAAACGCCCCATCCAAATCCACCAAATGCAGGCGCTTAGCGCCCGCCGCCACCCAACGCCCCGCCACCGCGACCGGATCATCGGAAAATACCGTATCATCCTCCATGCGTCCTTGGCGCAAACGCACACATTTTCCTTCTTTTAAATCGATAGCGGGTATTAACAGCATAACAAGCAAATCCTCAACACGGTAATAGGCACAAAGAGGCAAAAATGACGCGCCATCACGCCACTAGACATCCCAATGCAAAAAGTTTTTCAGCAACTGCAAGCCAACGGTTTGGCTTTTTTCAGGGTGGAATTGTACAGCAAAGACATTATCCTGCGCCAAGGCACAGGCAAACGCATTGGGATAGTCGCAAGTCGCCGCCACAATAGCACCATCATCAGGCTGGGCATAATAACTATGGACAAAATAAAAACGGCTGTCTTGGGCAATGCCCTGCCATAAAGCATGGGGCTGTTGCCTGACTTGATTCCAACCCATATGCGGGATTTTCAGGCGGACACCGTCAGTATCCGTTAAGCCTTCGGCAAAACGCACGACATGGCCGGAAAACACACCTAAACCGTCGGTATGGCCATTTTCGGCACTGTCCGTCAACAAGGCCTGCATCCCCAAGCAAATGCCTAACAACGGCTTGGTGTTGGCAACTTGCCGGATAACCTCGGCCAAACCTGATCCGTTCAAGGCCAGCATACAATCACGCATCGCCCCAACACCGGGAAACACCACACGGTCAGCCTGCAAAATAGCGGCGGCGGTGCTGCTGATCTGCACATCCACGCTAGGGTCGGCATGTTGTAAGGCTTTAGCAATCGAATGCAAATTGCCCATTCCGTAATCAATAACAGCAACAGAAGACATAAATAATGCTCAGTAAAAAATCAAAGAGTGCCTTTCGTGGACGGCATCATCCCCGCCATACGCTCATCGGCAGTCATCGCCATCCGCAATGCGCGGCCCATGGCTTTAAAAATGGTTTCGGCAATATGATGGGCATTAACGCCTTTCAGATTGTCAATATGCAAGGTCACCCCGGCATGGTTGACAAAGCCTTGGAAAAACTCCCGGAACAAATCGACATCAAACGAGCCGATCATGCCACGCGTAAACGTGACATTATAAAACAAGCCGGGGCGGCCAGAGAAATCGACCACCACCCGTGACAGCGCCTCATCCAAAGGGATGTACGCGTGTCCGTAGCGGTATATGCCTTTTTTGTCACCTAACGCCTTAGCGACGGCCTGCCCTAAGGTAATGCCGACATCTTCAACGGTATGGTGCGCGTCAATCTGCAAATCGCCGTGGGCGACAATATCCATATCAATCAGGCCATGCCGGGCAATTTGGTCAAGCATGTGGTCAAGGAACGGCACACCCGTGGTAAAGCTGGCCTTACCCGTGCCATCCAGATTAACGGTGATTTTGATTTGGGTTTCGAGCGTGTCGCGCTCGACGGTGGCGGTGCGTGGGGTCATGGTTATATTGTTTTTGGGTTTCAATAAATTAAATTTTTGCTTAAATGTAGATATACATTTTCAAATAAACAGAGAGACACAGAATTGCAGTTCTTTTACGGTCATAGTTTTTACCTGCCGTCCTTGCGCTCAATGCCAAGGGCATCAAGCGGAATTACTCGACCTGCAACAAAGTCACTATCAGCCCGTTTGCCAGCAGCATCTAAACGACCCGCTAAAATATCAGCCTCAATTTCCTTATCCCACTGATCAGCTAAAAATTCTTCAAGCAATTCGGAAAATTCCATAAGCTCATTGATAACTTAATATAGGTCAATTACCTGTTGTAAAGCACTCATTTACACGATCAGCAATAGATGCGGCATTGTGATATGGTGCAGCATAAGAATCGGCAAATCTCCAAGCTATCGTAGGTGCTGTCCGTACAAATATCAAAATACCAAAATGCTCTAACACAACCCCTAAATAGCTTGATCCTTGGGCATAGTAGACATTCCGATTTACTCTATACAAGGCCACGCCAAAACCATCTATTTCCGCTCCATTTCTAAGCTGTTCCACATTGTTTGCAAGCGGAAAATCTGCACCCCCAAATCGGCCTAGCAACCAATAAAGAGCGGCAGAAATTTCATCTTTCGTAAAACATCGTTTGCCTTGATTAGCCCAATTATTTCCGATATACAATCGACCATCTGCATTACGATCACTGGATATTTTTTGAATAATCAGCTTGTCATTGGAAATATACCAAAAGAAATCTCGCGCAACTCCACCTGGGCCGCGAGTTCTTGAAATGTGATGAACCATAAAAACACCCCATAATATTTAAGCCAGCTTGAACGTTTAGACATCAATCGACAAGCTCAAAACTCTATCGCTTCCAGACGAACAGCTAACAACGGATAACAGCAGCAAAAGCCTGTTATCCGTATCTGGTTGCCCTAAGAAACCTTAACCCTTAGCCGCCCGCTTACGCTCGTTTTCTGTCAAAAACTTCTTGCGCAGACGGATGGATTTAGGGGTCACTTCCACCAGTTCGTCTTCGGCAATAAATTCCAACGCTTGTTCCAAGGTCATTTTTTGAATCCGTGCCAATACTAAGCTTTCATCCGTGCCTGAAGCGCGGACGTTAGTCAATTGTTTCGGTTTGCAAGGGTTGACGCATAAGTCATTACTGCGCGAATGCAAGCCCACCAGCATACCTTCGTAAACTTCATCGCCATTGACCAATAACAATTCGCCGCGTTCCTGTAAAGGATGCAACGAATAGGTGACGGCCTTACCCGCAACCATTGAAATCATCACGCCCCGCAAACGGCTGCCCACCTCACCCGCTTTCATCGGGCCGTAATGGTCAAACACATGATAGAGCAAGCCAGAGCCTGAGGTTGCCGTCATAAATTCGGTTTGGAAACCAATCAAACCGCGTGATGGCATCATGTACTCCAAACGGATCCGGCCTTTGCCATCGGGAACCATATTGGTCAAATCGCCTTTACGCTCGCCCAATTTCTCCATAATGGTACCTTGGTGGATTTCTTCCACTTCAATGGTAACCATTTCGAAAGGCTCACATTTTTTACCGTCAATTTCTTTGATGATAACTTCTGGACGGGAGACGCCCATTTCAAAACCTTCGCGGCGCATGTTCTCAATCAAGACGGACAAATGCAATTCGCCACGGCCTGACACTTTAAATTTATCAGGGTCAGCAGTGTCTTCGACTTTTAAAGCGACGTTATGTTGCAATTCCTTATCCAACCGGTCACGGATTTGCCGGGTTGTGACAAACTTGCCTTCTTTGCCTGCAAAAGGTGAGTTGTTGACTTGAAAGGTCATGGTCACGGTAGGCTCATCCACCGACAATGGCGGCATGATTTCCACCTTATCAGGATGGCAGATGGTGTCAGAAATTTCCAGCTTTTCAATACCGGCAAAGGCAATAATATCACCGGCACGCGCTTCGGACACTTCAACACGCTCCAAGCCATGAAAGCCGAAAATTTGCAGCATACGGCCCTTACGTTCGACACCTTCACGGTTGATAATGGTCAACGGTTGGTTAGCTTTAATACTGCCGCGTTGGATACGGCCTACCCCAATAACGCCCACATAAGTGTTGTAATCGAGACTGGACACCTGCATTTGGAATGGGCCGTCAATATCAACAGGCGGCGGGCTGACTTTGGCGACGATGGTTTCAAACAAAGGGGTCATGTCACCACCCGTAATGGTGTGTTCCAAACCCGCATAACCATTAATGGCCGAAGCAAAGACGATAGGGAAATCCAGTTGCTCGTCGGTCGCGCCCAAACGGTCGAACAAGTCGAAGGTTTGATCGACAACCCAATCAGGGCGTGCGCCCGGACGGTCAATCTTATTGATGACCACGATAGGTTTTAGGCCTAAAGCAAAGGCTTTTTGGGTAACGAAACGGGTTTGTGGCATGGGGCCGTCAACCGCATCGACTAACAACAAAACCGAATCCACCATTGACAAAACGCGCTCGACTTCACCGCCAAAATCGGCATGGCCAGGGGTGTCAACAATATTGATGTGATAGCCGTTCCAATCCAAGGCGGTGTTCTTTGCCAGAATGGTGATGCCACGTTCTTTTTCAATATCGTTGGAATCCATCATCCGCTCGGTCACTTTCGTATGCGCGGCGAAGGTGCCCGACTGTTGCAGCAACTTATCAACCAACGTGGTCTTACCATGGTCAACGTGGGCAATAATGGCTATATTTCTTAATTTATCAATCACTTTGTGTACTCTGGGGGTTAAAAATAAACAGGGTGGCCCGACAAAAACAAGGTCTGGCTTAGTGTGTTAGGTAAAAAGATGGCGGTTAGCCATAAATGTGTGAAACGCAAAAACGCAGGGACGCAATGGCAGCGTCCCTGGCTTATAAAACAGGGCGTTTTTAGCTTAACTCTGTTGCCACGGCAGGCCATGAAACCGCCAACCGTCAAGCGTATTACGGTGCTTATCGCTGTCCAGTGGCCCTTCAAAACCACCTTCAATATTAATAAGCTGGGTATAGCCAATCTGTTGCAAAGCGTGCGCGGCCTCCAACGAACGCTGTCCGCTACGGCACAATAACAAAACGGGGGTATTCCGATCAGGCACCGCTTCAATGACCAGAGGGACAAATTCAGGATTCAGTAGCCAACCAGGCAGCTCTTTCCAGGCAATATGAACTGCACCTAAGGGATGTCCGATAAATGTGTGTTCAATTTTTGTCCTGACATCAATCAGTACAGCAGAAGGCTGCTGTTGCAATAAGTCCCAGGCCTGGAGTGGGGATAGATTTTTTATCATTGACCGTTCAGTAAGTAGGTTAATCTGACCACTCATAACATGGCAAGACTTTCAGCCGTTAAATAATGGCTAAAACACGGGGTTGTCGGTGACAAGTCCGCCTATTATCGCATTCAAACGGTCACGGTCAAAGCAATCTACTGCGAAAGCCCAGAATAAGCCCCCCTTTTGCCCAGCCAAGCCAGACTTTTTGGGGCTTATTCCGAACCGGGCATCGTCACTTGCGGCCCTAACCATTCCTGTAAAAAATCCAGAAACCGCCGGACTTTCGCAGACAAATACTTGCGGTGCGGATAAACCGCATGAATATCCAAAGGCGGTAAGGTGTAATTTTCCAAGACAGCTTTCAATTTACCTTTTTCAATATCTCGGCCAACTACATAAGAGGCCAGCATCACCAGTCCTAAACCATCAATGGCGGCGACGCGGATGGCATCGGCAACATTCGCCTGCATCCGTCCCGACACCGTGATAATGGTATGCCCCGATTCGCCTTTAAATTGCCATTTATTGCGCGGCGAACTGGCCCAATTTACGAGACAACTATGGTCCAGCAGGTCTTCGGGCGTTTTCGGGACACCGTAACGTTCCAGATAGGCCGGGGAAGCACAGACAACCATTGAGGAACTGGCGAGTTTTCTTGCCACCATACTGGTGTCATCCAGCACCCCCAGATAAATGGCGACATCAATGCCCTCGTCAATCAGATCCCCCGGACTGCTTTGTAATATCAAATCCACCGTCAAATCAGAATGTATTTTCAAAAACTCGGAAATGGCCCGGGTGATATGGCTAGCCCCAATCACCGGCGGGGCGCTGATTTTTAACACCCCGCGCGGCTCGGTTTGCAGATGCGTCACCGCCGACTCCATTTCCTCAACGTCCAGCAACACTTGCTGGCAACGCTCAAGATAAGACGCGCCGACATCGGTCAGACTTAAACTGCGGGTAGTCCGGTTAAACAGCCGTGTCCCTAAGCTGCCTTCAAGCTGCATAATGTGCTTGGTCGCCATCGCCCTAGAGATTCCCAATTCGCGCGCGCCACCCGCAAAGCTTCCGGCTTTGGCGACCCGAACAAAAACATTCATACTGGTTAACTTGTCCACTTCATGTCCTCAATATCATCAAAATACCCCCGACTCGCCAGCTGACTAGCGTGCGGCGGAGCCATTTTCACGAAACGTGTTTATAAATTTAGTAAATGCCCGGTTATTCTATCAAGAAAATATTGACTTTCTTTATTGTTTCTCAAATAAAAGCAATCCATTCATTATTTGGTATATTGTATCTAAACTTTATCCCTGTATAGTAAGCATCAAAGCAGTGAAAAGCCCCACCCGGTAGCCACTAACCCTTACACTGTATAAAGTTTTTTAATATCTTATAGGACTTTAGCAATGAACATCGTGAAGAGAGACATCATCATAGGCTTATTGTTTATTGGCGGTATTTGGAGTTTCATTTCCGGCCAATTCATTTTTTCAACCGTATTGTTCGCCGTTGCCGCCATTTTCAGCAACATTGCGATGCGCACCCAGCTAAAAGGCTGAGGGTAAGAACCGATTAACAACCTCCTGGTGTTATACCTCTCAAGCAGCAACTCCTCATAATCTTCTGCTTGGATTTTCAGCCTTCCCCCGCTTCAAGCGGCGGAAGGTTTTTTTTTGCCCGAAATAGCTGCTCAGAACAGGCTGGCGAGGCATTTTTTTGCCATAACACATCATTAATCGCACATTGTGGCACAAAACCGGTGACCGCTTCCTGTAAAACCGCCCTGACCTGCCGATAGTCACCCGCCGTATTCGCCACTTCTAGGGCGGCAAGCAAGGCTTGCAATTCAGCCCAAGCAATAATCGGTTCTTTCGCCCGCATAATCCTCGGATGGCTGGTTTCAGTCACATGATCGCCGATCAGCAATTCCTCATATAATTTCTCGCCCGGCCTTAAGCCGACCAAACTGATCTCAATTTCGCCATCAGGATGCGCATCGTCTTTTATTTGCAAGCCGCTTAAATGAATCATGCGCTTAGCCAAGTCCATGATACGCACGGGTTCGCCCATGTCCAAAACAAAGACATCACCGCCCTGCCCCATGGCCGCCGCCTGGATCACTAGCTGGGCGGCTTCGGGAATGGTCATAAAATAGCGGATCACCCGCTCATCCGTCACGGTCACCGGCCCGCCACGCGCAATTTGCTCCCTAAACAACGGCACTACCGAACCGGACGAATCCAAGACATTGCCAAAGCGCACCATCGTAAAACAGGTTTGCCCAGTATCCACAAGGCTAAGGCTTAGGGCCTGCAAAATCAATTCGGCAAAACGCTTGGTCGCCCCCATGGTATTGGTCGGCCTGACTGCCTTATCGGTCGAAATCAGGACGAATTTTTCCACTTGCGCGGCAACGGCGGCTTGTGCGGTATATAAAGTGCCGAAAACATTATTCCAAACCGCCTCGCCGGGATTCCTTTCCACCATCGGCACATGCTTATAGCCTGCGGTATGGTAAAGCGTCTGCACCTGAAAAGCCTTACATACTTGCTCAACCCGTGCGCGGTCACGCACCGACCCCAACACGGCAACCAACTCAACCGCCTCACCACCTGCTACCAGCAGATGCTGCAACTCTTTTTCTATCGAATACAAGGCGAACTCACATATTTCTAAGAGAATTAACGCCTTGGGCTTAAGGGCAATAATTTGTCGGCATAATTCCGACGCAATCGAACCGCCCGCCCCTGTGACCATCACCACTTTGCCGCTAATCGTCGCCCGGATTAAGGCCGGATCAGGGTCTACACAGTAGCGCCCTAGCAAATCGGCAATATCGACTTCCTGCAAGGTGTCGAAAGTGACTTTGCCTTGGGCAATATCCGCTAAACCGGGCATAGTTCGGACATGGACGGCGTGCGGCTCCAACAGGCGGATAATCTCGCTACGGCGTGTCCGGCTCACTGAAGGCATCGCCAACAAAATGTCCGACACCCGAAAACGGCTAATAAGCTGAGCTAACAATCCCGGCGGATAAATTCTTATACCATTAATTTTTTGCCTGTGCAGCAAACCATTATCATCAATAAACGCCACCGGATTATATTCGCGGCCATGCATCAAAGCCGCCGCCAATTGCACACCGGCACTGCCCGCACCATAAATCACGACATTCTTTTTCTGGCAACGCACCGGATGGTGGATACCCGGCAAACGCACATAAATGTCCGACAACCACCAGCGGGCAACAAACCGGCTCCCCCCCACCAACAGCAACATCAGCACCCCATTCAAAGGCGCGACCGTGCGGGGAATGTTAGGGATGCTGGATTGGTAAATGACAAAGGCAAAAATCAGCGCGTATAATGCCGTCGCCTGGACAATCGTCCCTAATGCCCTGACCTCTATATACCTGACAATAGCATGATAAAGGCCTAAGCGGATAAAAATAGGCACGGCAATAAAGGGTGCGGCAATAAACAAATACCTTTCGTCACCCATAGGTTCATACCAGTACCCCCAACGCAAAGAAAACGCCAGCCATAAAGCCAATATGGCGAACACCACATCAATGCCGATAAGGATACTCGCCTTTTTTGCTCTGGGCAGCCCCGTAAACCAATTCGCTATCCGTGCTTTCACCCGCCCCCTTCCTTAGCGCCTGCCTTAAAAACCACGGCCAACCCCAATAGCGGAATATAAGCCAAAGCTAAACCAAAACCTGCCGACAAACCACTGCTTACCCAAAGGGCGATCGGCAACAGCCACAGGACATTAATGGCCATCACCACCAAGGAGACAAGCCGATGGCCATAAGCACGGGCGGCATACTGGTAGGCGTGGCTACGGTGCGCCTGATAAACCTTATCTCCCTGACACCAACGGCGCAACAGCGTCCAAGTTGCGTCAACAATAAAAACACCCAGCAAAATCAACCAACTCCAAAAAAATTGCGGTGAGACCCACGCTGCCTGAAGGGAAAAAATACCTAATACTATCCCTAAAAAGCCACTGCCGCCATCCCCCATAAATATCTTTGCGGGCGGCAGGTTCCAATATAAGAACCCCGCCACCGCCGCCGCCAATACCAACAAGAGGCCGGAATGTCCGCCAGTTCCATATAACAGCGCACCGCCGAGACAAACGCTAAACGCCTCCAAGCCCGCCAAACCGTCAATGCCATCCATAAAATTGTACAGGTTTAGCAACCAAACCAGATAAAACAGCCCTGCCCCTGTCAACAAGCCCCGCACCCAGATGCTATCGGTAACGATCAAGGCGGGCATACCGCCTAAACACCACAACACCCAAGCGGCGGCCAGAAAATGCGCCAACAACCGCCAACGCACCGAGACATGGCCACGGTCATCCAAAAAACCCACGCTGGCGACTAGCCCCCCCGCACCCACAAATGCCGCAACATCCACCCAAGGCAAATCCCCTACCGCATAAAAAATCGGCAGACTGGCGAGAAAAACCGCCACAATGGCCAAGCCACCACCACGCGGTGTAGGCAGGGTATGGGAACTACGCGCATTCGGAATGTCAATAAGATGGCTGGCAAGGGCATAACGGCGCAACCATCCCGTTAACCCCACTGCCGCAAAGAACGCCAGCACCAGCAGAAACAAAATAATCATCAACGCGCCGTTAAATAAGACTGTGCCGTTTCAGCTAACGCTTCATTAAGGCTGACTTTAGGAACCCATGCTAACCGCGCACGGGTTTTAGATATATCCACTTGCAAATTGCCGCACAAACGCGCAGCCACCCCGCGCTTGCCTAAGCAAAACAACAGGGTATTTAACACCACCACGGGAACAGGCAACAAGCGGGCCGGTTTACCCAACGCTGCCGCCAAACGCCGCAACAGCTCCGGCGTGGCGATATCCTCGCCATCGCTGACCAAAAAAGTCTGATTGGCCGCCGCCGGATGGGTCATGCAAAGTATAATAACATCGACCAGATTATCTAGGGCAATTAAGCTACGTTTATTCACAATTCGCGCCAACGGTAAAGGTATGCCCCTGTGCAGAAAACCTAACAGAGCCCGAAAATTCGCCTTAACCCCTGGGCCGTAGACCAAAGGCGGACGGATAACCACCACCTCCATATCCGTATCTAAGGCCAACTGCCGCAAACCGTCTTCGGCTTCCCACTTGGAAAGGCCATAAGCATCGGCAGGTGCAGGCATCGCATCGGCAGTAAAGGCTTGGCCTGGAAGGGTATTTTCGCCGTTCACCTTAATGGAACTGATAAAGACAAATCGTTTGACACCGGCACGGGCGGCTTGGCGGGCTAAATTCAACGTCCCGCCGACATTGATTTGCCGGAACGCCGCCAAAGGGTCAGCCGCCTTATCGTCCAACACATGCACCCGCGCCGCCAAATGCACCACCACATCAACAGCGGTTAACGCCGCTTGCCAATCAGTGTGGGCGTTAATATCTGCAATGGCGATATGTCGAGTGGCTTGCGGCACTGCGCATAAAAAACGACGGATGGCTGCATTGACCTCCCAATGGTTAGCCATTAAACCACTACATAAAGCACTACCAATAAAGCCAGCCGCCCCCGTTACCAGAACCCTATTCATAAGCTAAACAAACAAAGCAATAAGATAACATGTTAATTTATTATTTTTTAAAATCCTAAGCGAATAATATCCTCGGCAAAGCACTACTGACCACCTAGAACCCGACGTTAAGTAAATGACATGGCTAAAAAGCCAGATGAGTCTGTGTTGCTTAATTAGTGGCGGCATCTATAGGTGACAGCCCCAATATCCGCCTGTACAATCGGGCATAGCTTTGCCCCATTTTTTGCCCTGTCAGCAACCGTTCATAGCGCTGACGGGCAGCAGAACCCAATTGCCGGGCCAACAGCCCGTCTTCATGCAAACGGAGCATAGCCAGACGTAATTGCTCAGGGTCGGCAGGAGGGACAACAAAACCCGTTTCATTATGCACATTCACATAACTGGTACCCGTACCAATTTCTGCCGAAATGAGCGGCTTACCGAACAGCGCCCCCTCAACTAAGGTTACCCCAAACGCTTCCGAACGTAAATGGGACGGAAAAACAATGGCTTTTGCCAATTGGATGAGGGCTATTTTTTCTTCATCGCCCACATAACCAAGAAACTGCACGTTATTTAACCCCAATTGCTCAGCCTGTCCACGCAACTCGTCTTCTATCGGCCCCATGCCGACAATAACAACCTGCAAATCGGTATTTTGTATAGCCTCAAGCAAAATATGCAGGCCTTTATAATAACGAAGCACGCCAATAAAAAGAAAAAAACCTTTCCCGCACCGGGCACGGGCCGCCGCCAAGGCCGCCTCAGTAGGCTGAAGGTAACTGTTGTCATCTAAGCCAATAGGGATGATTTCGACTTTATTTTTAAAATCCTGCAATTGCCCGCTACTGGCAACGTAATTGTCAGAAGTCGCCACAATGCAATGGATTTGCTTTAAAAAATGCCGCATCAAAGGCCCATACAGCATTAATAACTTTTTTTGTCTGATGACATCGGAATGGTAAGTCAGCATTGAAGGCTTCTTAACCGCCGCCAAAACATGCAGCATATCGGCAAACGGCCAAGGAAAATGGTAATGGACAATATCCGCCCAGGCCACCAACCGCTTAAAGCCCGCCAAAGCCGTAACCGACACACCGCACGACGCCACCTCAAATGTCCGATGATAACGGTAAACATCGGCCTCTTCCCTTAAGACAACAGAATGTCCGGCCTGTGGGCTTAAAGTAAAAACCCTGCTTTCCACACCTTCGGCCAGGGTATTGCGGCAAATTTGCCGGATAACTTCTTCCAAACCACCTTGAGTATCAGGAAAATACGTCCTATAGACATGCAAAACTTTCATGCTTTCCCCAGGGCCAACCGATAACCCTGCTCAAGCCGTTGCAGATGGTTAGCAGAAGAAAACTTATCGGCTTGCTTTAACCCCCGCGCAATCAATTCCTGACGCAACACACCGTCACCCGACAAACGGTCAATGGCAGCAGCAATTTCGCCGACATCATACGGATTGACCGACAATACCGCATCACCGCCGACCTCCGGTAAGCAACTGACATTCGACGTGATAACCGGACATTGCATCAGCATCGCCTCTAAAACCGGCAAGCCAAAACCTTCGTACAAAGACGGAAAAACCACCCCACAAGCCCCTTTTATCAAATACATAAGATGCTCAAAAGGCACATAGCGGATACGCCGATAACGGTTTTTGCCTGAGTCTTGTTCATGCAGCTTAGCTAGCAATGCCTGGACATCATCATAAAGCCAACCATCCCGCCCGACAATGACCAACGGATAATCTGTCCGGGCCATCATCATCGCTTCAATAATACGCGCGACATTTTTCTTAGGCTCGACACAACCAAAAAACAAAAAATACGCATTTTTGGTCAACGCAAATTCCTGCGCTAAAAATGCGGCCACTTCCCCGTCATCTAAAGCCTGATAATGTGCCGGAATGGCAACGGTCTGATAAGTGACGAAGACCTTTTCTTCGGGAATGCCAAAATAGCGGATAAGATCGTTACGGCTATGTTCCGACACTGTAAAAATCATATCGGCGGTCTTCATAGACAGCTTAAGGATACGCTGATAATGCCGCAAATTAATATTGGTGCTGTGCGGCAGCACTAAGGGGATAATATCATGGAATGTCACCACATTTGCCGCATTCTTCATGTACATGGGCAACGGGCAAGTGGCATGGAAAATATCCACTTTTTTATCCTTCGGGAAGCTGATCGCCAAAGAACGGTCTACCAACAAAGAATAGGCTTGGCATACCCTAAACACCGAAGGGATATTAAAAAACTCGCCCGCAGGCAACCTGTCCTTAACCCGTCTACTATCCACGTCGGGCAACACCGGCACAGGCCGCGCTTCTATAGGCCACCCTAACAAATAGTTGCCGAAATATTGCCCGCTATAGCGCAGCCATTTAGTAACATCTTTGCGCCCCGCTTCCCCCTGTGTAGCCAAAGCCTCAACAAAACGCCCCCAAGCTTGGCTAGGATCATGGCCAACACCATTCAGCCCATAACAGACGGAAACGTCATGCCTATTTGTAGCGAGGATTTTTGCCAATTCGCGGGCATAAGTCGCAATCCCCGTACCTTGGAGAAACCCCAAATTAAAGCCGTCAATCGCAATTTTCATAGTCAATTTAGCCAAAAATAGCCATAATCCCAATTAATATCTTCCGTTCGTCCCATAGTCTCTGCTTAACCATCGGTTCACGGAGACAACGTAACATACGAAGAGGTTGCCAGAAAAACGCCGCCACTTATTCCGTAAGTTGAAACGATACAACGCCGACACCCAGTGTCCGAGAATCGCCGCTAATCCCTAACTTTTTTGGCGACATTGAATCGGGAGTGGCGAACAAAAAGTCCAACTGCCCTTTGTCACCAAGTACACTGGCCGGTATTTCCACAACCGCTTCTTGCGGCTTATCGTCGTGCCCTGCGTGGAGGACAAGATGCCTGAGCACATTGCCATTCAAGGCAATATCAACCCTCTGCTCAGAATGCTTTTCATTGACAAAAGCGTTCATATTTAAGCGCAATAACAGCGGCTTAGTTTGCGGCGAGTCTAATCTGAGCCGCAAGCGGGCTTTGCGGCCCACTGTCCACCGCCCCCAAGGCTCTGGATTTGACCAACCCTCTCTTGAATATAAAGGGCTATTACCTTGCGCCGAGAAATCGACTATTTGACCTAACTTATAGATAGGGATAGGTAGAGCATCTTGCTCATTCCAAAATGGCTTGGGAACGCCTAAACCAAAGCCATATATTCCCACATCGGCGCGTAATCCTGAGGCGGCACGGCTTAACCTGACATCAGGACGGAACTTGACAGACTGGGCTGTCAGCGGACGGTTGAACAGCACCCTCACCCCCCAAGGGGCAGGCAACACCCTAAAATCCCGGACACGGCGTAATTCATGACCGTCTGCCCATAATTCATGCTCCCCAAAATACACATCCGTAAACCCGCCTTGCAAACCCGTAATATCGATTAAATCTGTTACAGTGTTGCCAAGCTCCCAAGAAAGCGCTTGCCCTTCGGAGCCTGGCGCAGAATTAACCGACAAATTGACAGGCCTGAAATCGACCTGAGTCCGAAACGACAACAGCAATACTAAGGAAACCGATACGATGCCAAATTGAGTGGCAAAACTTTTCTTGCTGACATTCCATTGCCGCACCAAAAAAGCAACCAGTAACCATGCAAACAAGGCAAGATACGGAAACATCCATTTAAAGTAATGGATATTAAAATAACGCCACAAGCCATTAGGCAATAAATCGCCATACGGCAGATACAAGACAAATTGCACGCACATCGCCAAGGCAATAGTGCGCAACACCCAATCGCCGCATAGAATGACAAAAACAAGCCCTATCAATGAAAGGGCAAGCCAAGGGTAATGGTCGATTAAGCCCGACTTAGGTTCCAGATAAAGGCTATAGCCATCAAGAAACAAGGACACAAACTTTTCCGCCAAATCTGCCGGAAAAAAACCGTTTGCCGCATTAACTTGAATATAGCTACCCAATATTGACCCGAAGACCAAGTAGTTAAAGCCGATAAATAGGGCAGGCCCTATCAGTATGCCTACCGCCGAACCCGCAAATATGCGGCTAAAAGGGGCTAGCCAAGCCGTGCCGGAAGCACGCAAAAGCTGTATTATCCGCCCGATATAACCAAGCCAAAGCACCCCGCCTACCACTGCGTCAGCCGGACGTAAAGCCGCAATTAAACCGATTGCCAGAGAAATGCCAAAACTTGCCATAACAGAGGGTACTGGAACCAAAGCCCCTGGCCGGCTTGGGTTATCGCGCAACTTAAGCATCCCGTAAATCCCGACGGAAAGCAGTGCGGTACAGAGGGTTGATGTCCAAGGGATTAAAAAGTGCTCAAAAATCCTGTAATTGGCCAGTACTGACACCAGTAACAAAGCTACCGCCCCCCATCTGGGTATATAGCGGCTAGCAAGCCATATAAATACCGCACAAAACCACAACAGGCAGACAAAATTAATAAGCAAAAAAGGATGCTTATCCAACCAAGGCACAAAAAGACTGCCCAGCATTGGATACAAGGGAGGGTAAAAATACTTTTCAGGACTAAAGTCGAGTTGGGCGATTGAATTGACGGCCAAAAGGTACTTGCCTTGATCGAACCACCCCCACCAACCTAAAGGGTATTGGCTGTCATTTCCTGGGACGTAACGGTGCGACACATAACCGACAAAATAAGCGATAGTTACCATTAGCACCGCTACGCACGGCTTACAAATAGATTTCTGCCAGCTTACCAACCTAATAACATTTTCCTGCCCGACAAAAAGCACTAACGGCTCCAGAAAACTCATCGGCTGAGTATTTATTTCCCGCTCACTCATTGACCCGCCCTTAAATACATAGCGCTTCGCCATAACAAAATTAACGGCCAATCCGGCAACTGAACCCAACCCCAAAGCGGCTAACGGCCATCTTGCCATCGATTCAAACGTAAAAATAGCTAAGGCATATACGGCATAATTAAGCCCGGCACCGACCGATTGCGAAACAAAATAGCGTTTAAATTCCGCCCAACCATCTTGGCGGCTTTTAAACGTAAATAGGCGGTTTAAGCGCCATGTCACCAAAATAGCAACTAAAAAAGACCCAAAACGCGCCAAATACGGCCCAAAATAAGGCAAGAGCCCAAACAAAACGCCCGCATCAACCAAAAAGCCTAACGTACCAACCGATGCAAAACTCAAAAAACTACGCATTACTGCCGTCCATCATCATTTAACTTTACCGCCCGCGACCGATTTATGCTTTAAATAAAAAAGCCTTTTCATTTCGCGTCTGCCGGTCAAATTGCTGTCGATGATAACGCCAGAAAACATTGAAAACACGCCGATAACCGTCATACCAACCACTAACGTCGCAGTAGGCAAACGCGGCACCAAGCCAGTCTCAAAATACGTTGCAAATAGCGGGGCGGCAAGCAGTAATGCCCCTAATAATAAGCTTAAACCCAAAAAACCAAACAAATGCAGAGGACGCTCGTTTTTTACCAACTTAAACACCATAAAAAGTATCTTAAGCCCGTCTTTATAAGTGGACAACTTACTGACCGAACCTTCCGGCCTAGGCCCATAAGGCGTGTCAACTTCTGCAATCGGCATCCGTAACTCAAGGGCATGGACAGTCAATTCCGTCTCAATTTCAAACTCACCCGATAAGGCAGGAAACGATTTGACAAAGCGACGCGAAAAGACCCGGTAGCCTGATAGCAAATCGGAAATGCGGTCGCCAAATATTTTTGTAATTAGCAAAGAAAACATCGCATTACCAAAACGATGCCCGCCCCTATACGCTGCCTGAATAGTAGATTTTCTGACCCCTGTCACCATATCCAAATTCTCGGCCAGCAGCTTATCTACCATTAAAGGCGCAGAATCTGCATGATATGTTGCATCGCCATCGGCCATCACATAAACATCCGCCTCCACATCGGCAAACATACGCCTGACCACATTACCCTTACCTTGCAAAGATTCAGTGCGGACGATAGCCCCCGCTTGCCGCGCCACATCAATTGTGTTGTCGGTTGAATTGTTGTCATAGACATAAATCTTACCGTCGGGCAAATTCCTTTTAAAATCATCAATCACTTTGGCTATCGCCAATTCTTCATTATAGCAAGGGATCAAAACAGCAATCCTTAATGATTTGCTTTCTTTCATTCTATAAATTCCAAAGGAGGGGGAGTAGAAGGGTATAAATCTAAGGAAAGGATATGCAGCAAACGGTCGTATATTGCTTAAAACCACATTATTTTTAACGCAATACAATGCCCAGATTATTTAAAACCTAGGTGGATTCCGGCTTTTTTTTATGCCCACCTACGCGTATGGCGGGCAAAAAAGCCAAATCACTATTTCATACCCGTTCACTAATCTGCATGGCAGCCAGTAATTGCCGGGTACTTTGGCACCATTTCTGCCACGGCATATTATCTGACTTAGGCGCGGCCTCTGCGGCATATAAACCCAGCCACTGATGAATGGCATCGGCGAGCATTTCCGGCTGCAAGCCATTGAAGAAATAGGCATATTCACCCGCCACCTCACGGAATATCGGAATGTCCCGGGCAATAATAGGCAGCCGTTGGTTAGCCGCTTCAATCAGCGGCAAGCCAAAACCTTCCCCTTCGCTGGCGGCAAGCAAACAGGTGCTTGCACCATAGACTTTCTCCAAATACTCATCACTGATGCCTTGCAGCCAGAACAAGCGTTTGTTGAGCAATTGATGGTTTTTTAAACGGCTAGCCAAGCTTTCAATCATCCAGCCTTGCTTGCCGACGATCACTAAATTGACATCAACCCCTTCTGACCAGAGCAATTCAAACGCCGCTAATGTTTGGGCATGGCCTTTGCGTGGCTCAATTGTGCCGACACTCAAAAAACTAGGGGCTTGGCTAAGTGCAGATAACACCGTATCGGCATCATCAGGTATCCCTAAAGTCGGCACGCTATTTTCCACGTCAGCGCCCAAATGGAAAAAGCTGATGGGCAATGGCATCAGCCTAGGCGGCGGGTTAGCATTCACCCATGCCCTGACTTGATTGGCCACTGTCTCAGAAACACAAATCAACCCCGTAGCAACCTCGGTAATGCTGGCCAACCATTTAGCAAAGACAGCCGATGTACCCTCAGGCCACCAATCTGGCCGCTGAAGCAGCAATATGTCATGGACAACAAAGTACACATAAACCCCTTGAGCCTGCAAACGCGCATGTAAGGGATGAAGGAATGGGGTTAAGTGGGCGTTCAGATCGACCGCAAGATAAGTGTCCCCTTGGTTAAACTCAACCACGCCATCGACAATATCCGCTTCGGGTTTCCCTAAAAAGCGTGCCGAAAAACGCTCGGCATAACGGTATTGCTGACCATCGAAATAAATAGGCCGTACCACTAGCCCATCGAAATCAATAGTGAACAACTCCAGCAATATACTGCGCACGACCCGCTGAATACCGGACTTTGCATCGCGTTGGACAAGTTCCGAAATATCATACAGCAATTGTCTGGGCAAGCCGGCGGCAGTATTAAATGCAATCGCCTTGGCAACTTGCCGTAAATCAGCCTCAGAATATTCACAGGGGCAACTGATATGCGCTATGGCATCCAGTACATTATTAAAACTGCCCGAAACTTCCGCCGCAAGATCCGAACCCTGCCGCTTAGGGTAACCTTCAAAAGCCGCCCATATTTTAAGGGCGCACGAATCCCACGAAAACTTTGCCGCCTGTTGCAAACCGTGTTGGCTTAATTGATGGCGGAAGGCATCATCCGTTAAAGCCTGAGTTATCTTAGCGCTGATGGAGGCTACAGAATCCGGGTCGAACAACGCCTCTTGAAAACCAATCACTTCTGGAATGCTGGTCGTATCGGAGCCTATCGTCGGGGTTCCGCAAGACATTGCCTCCAATACCGGCAACCCAAAGCCTTCATGTCGGGAAGGAAACACAAACAACGTGGCCCGGTTATAAAGCAGGATAAGCTCCGCGTCGGATACATAGCCCGTCACCACCACTTCATGTTCCGCAAGCCCAGATTTTTTACGCAACGCCTGCAAATTTTGCCGATCACCGTCCGTAATTTTGCTGACAATGACCAACTGATGCGTATCGCGCAAATTTTGGGGCAACCCGGCATAAGCGGCAAATAAATTCACAAAGTTTTTACGCGGATCAAAGCCTCCAGGCGCATACATGACCACTTTCCGCGAGATGCCAAGGCGCAAAAACAATGCCGAGACGGTTTCATGTCCGTAACTCTCCGGCCTAAAACAGCCATCAGCCGCCGAAGCAATAGTGATAATGCTATGTTCCTGCAAACCTAAGGCCTGCACAGCCTCTTGCTTGGAATGGGCAGAGATTGAAAACAGTAAATCGGCCTTTTTTAACGATTGGATTTTGCCATCGTAATAATGCCTTTGCTGCGGCTGCGCTAAGTATACATTTGGCTTCATCAATGGGATCAGATCATGCAAAACCACCGCCGTTTTAATGTTAGGCGCAAACAGCCCTATTGAAGACACCGCGTCATCGACATAACCTTCAAACAGACTGGGAATTAAGACAAAATCAGGCTGTAACTGCTGTAAAAAATGTTCGCGGATTTTTTCACCCGCCCTAGCCCGCCAAACATTGGCAGGCTCACGCTCCGCCACGGGTGTCGGTATATCAAACACACGCAGGCGCGACTCTGGAAGCAAATCGGCAAACGCTTTCCGTATTGAGAAAATACTGTCAGGAAAAGCGGCATTGAGAACCAACCAAATATCATGTGTGCCGGCATTGCGTACTAGCGCTAACGTTAATGATAAGGCAGAACGGCCTATCCCCCGAAATCGGCTCTCCGTTTGCGCCCCTTGCATATCAATGACTATACGCATCAGCTTCTTCCTTTGTGTTGATCGATAGCATCCATCAAGCCGTTATAAATTTGCTGGGCACGCTGGCCCAGTTGTAGCGTAGACGTATTGTCTGCCCCGGACGGGGAGGCAAAATTATCCGTATTTAAAATATGCGGCCCCATCCTAAAATAAGCAGACCGCAAGGCTTCATATACCCCGAATTTCCTTGCTATTGCAACACACAAGGGATGGCTGTCCACAACGCTCATCGCGTAGCTTACCAGCGGTTTAGCACATTTTTTCACCAAGGCCTTAATCCGCATAACAGGGCCATGTTCTTTCAACAGCCTCAATTGGAAGGCAATCCAACGCAAAAGGGCAGTGATTCGCCAAGAACGGCTGTCAGATACCGCATCTAATTTGGCAACGGCTTGTTGCATTGCCGCCAATGTCTGTTCGTTTTTTTTGTTAATATGTTCCACTGCTGCTTGCGCCTGTTCCGCGATACTGATGGCCTGATTGATTTTGGCCTGTAGTTGCTCATCATACCAAGCCGATAGTGTACCGAGTGTTAACCCATACTCATGCCCGAAACAAACTGAAAAAACCGACAACTCTTCAGGTAAGGCATTCTTTTGGGCAACTATCGCATAATCTGGGCTTACCCCATTAAACACATCGGCAAGGCTTGGATTTTTACTTGAGAGCAATTCGGCAGGTTCCTGCAAACGCAAAATTTTTGTACGGCCAAAGCCATAATATTCGGGTAAAAAAGCTAACAAAGGCGGCGGAATGGGGCGTTGATGGGTAGGGTCCATATAAAACCCTACCGTACCGACCACTATATTTTCGGAATTAGGACTTTCCAAAATCAACAGGCCAGCAGGCTTTAACACCCGTAATGCTTCCTGAACCAAAATTTGTAAATCAATAAATGGAATATGCTCGATCAAATGAAAAGCGGATACAATAGCCATACTGTCATCCGGCAATTTTTGCAAATAGGAGACAGCGCTACCTATTTCAACATCTAACCCTGTGTCCCTACAAGCGGATAGCATGTTTTCATCAATATCGACACCTTTCGCTTCAATCCCCGTCCCAAGTAAAAGCTCTAACCATTCACCCCGCCCACAGCCTAAATCAATGGCACGGGCATCGGGATATAAGGCTTTCACGGATTCGACAAAAGGGAGATAAATACCCAGCCGGCATTTCACTAACTCACGCGAGCCACGAAACCTATCCTCAAAAGACCTGTAAAACGCATCGCTCATCGGAAAACCTCAAGTTCGGGAGAGAGCCAAGCGACGCCAACAAAACGCTTCCTGCTCATATTGATAACATTAAAAACCAATGCTAAATCTCTCCATTCATAGTTTTTCCCAATATGGGTATCCGAAGTGTGCAGCGCAACCGCGATGGAATAACTGCCCTCACCTAAATTGGCGGCGAAGGCAAACTTAAAACAGATAGACTCGCCAGCAGACACATTGCTTAACGTTTGGCATAAATGATGGGTATTAATACCGAAAACAGGTTGCCCCAACCTATCCTTAATCATATAGCCCAACACCAATTCAGGCAGTTCCTTGTGTACGGCAACGGTTATTTGCAAGCAAACAGCTTGACCGACATCCACCACCTCCACTTTGGCGCCTGAACTATTCAGTAACGCAATATCGCTTACCATCGCTTCACCAGATCCCGAAACGGTTTGCACTTTGCCATCATCCGTAATATTAAGCCTGACCATTTCATGATCACGCTCCGCTAACATGGCATTATAATAATCCATGATTGCTTCTGGAGTCCCTTCCTTAATAACGCTACCCGCATTGATAAGAATAGCCCGATTACAAATCGACTGGATAGCGGCTTTGTCGTGCGAGACAATTAACAGCGTCGTACCTTGCAGGCCAAATTCGCGTATCCTAGCAAAACTTTTGTGTTGGAAATAAGCGTCACCCACCGACAATGCTTCATCGATAATCAAAATATCGGGCCGTTGGGCGGTAGCGACACTAAAAGCCAAACGCATCTGCATACCGCTGGAATAAACCCGCACTGGCTGGTCAAGGTAATCGCCTATTTCAGCAAAAGCCTCTATGTCCGGCATAAACCGATGAATATCGGCGACACTATAACCGAGCAATTGACCCGCCATAAAAACGTTTTGCCTACCCGTAAACTCAGGGTGAAAGCCCATGCCCAGCTCCAGCATTGCGGCAACACGTCCGGTCATGGTAACTGAACCGGTGGTCGGTTGCGTTGTGCCCGTAATCATTTTCAGCAGCGTGCTTTTACCCGCACCATTGATGCCGATAATGCCTACAGCCTCACCCGGATGGATAGTGAAATTAATATCGCGCAACACCCATTTCAATTGGTGGCGGGGTTTATTAAAAGGCGATAGCCATTCTGCCAGCCGTGACCAGCGGCTAGGATATTGCTTATACGCTTTGCTCAGATTGCTAACAGTAATGCTGCCCATTAAAGTTCGTCCACCATTTCGCCGGATCGCTTGCTAAAAAGATGGAACGCCAGCCAACAGAGGATCAGGCTAAGTATAGCAACGGGTAGTAACGTTGCCCATTGCGGCCATAAGTCATTGAGGAGAATATTTTGATAAGCGTGGATAATGGCGAACATAGGGTTAAAGGCCAATAAGCCGCGTATATTTTCTGGCAAAATGGTGATGGGGTAAACGATAGGCGTAAACCAAAACCAAAACTGGATGACAATACCAAAAAACTGGCCTACATCGCGGAAAAAAACATTAAGCACACCTAAGGTGATACCCAAGCCTATCGAAAATAGCACTTGAATAGCCAACACGGGCAATATTGCCAAAAAAGGCCATCCGGGAAAATTGCCGCTTAAAACCAGAAATATACTGAATAAGCCGAAAATAATCCCGAAATTGAGCAGGGAGTTTAATACGACAATAACAGGCAAGCAAATGCGGGGAAAATTCAATTTCTTAATCAGCGTAGCATATTCAAAAAAAACATTTTGACTACGGCTTACCAGTTCAGCAAATAAATTCCACGTCAACACGCCTGCGCAAAGATAAATGCTGTACGCAAAATCGCTATCTATACCCGGCAACCTAGAGCGCATGACTTGCGAAAAAATAACCGTATACACCACAATCATCGCAAGCGGATTAATGATAGTCCATACGGCTCCCAACATAGAGTTCTGGTACTTAGATTGAAATTCGCGCTTGACACTACCCAGCACAAAACCACGATAAGCCCAGAGGGAAGATAATTTGTTATTCAAAGCCTTATATCTATTAAGAATAGCAAGCCAAATAATGGCCTTGAAAAATTCACCGGCGCTTATTTTTTAATATAAAGGTCAGTAATCGTACCCGTAATCATTTCCGCCGCAAAGGCAAACGTTTCTGACAAAGTCGGATGCGGATGGATAGTCAGGCTAATATCTTCGGCATCAGCGCCCATTTCCAACGCCAATACCGCTTCGGCAATCAGTTCGCCCGCGTTAGGGCCGACCATACCGGCACCGAGAATCCTGCCCGTGTCTTTTTCGCACAGGATTTTGGTAATGCCTTCTTTGCGGCCCATGCTTAACGAACGGCCGCTCGCCGCCCAAGGGAAAGCCGCCTTATCGTAGTCTATGCCCTGTTGTTTGGCTTGGTTTTCGGTCAAGCCCATCCACGCGATTTCAGGGTCGGTATAAGCCACCGACGGAATGGTCAGGGCATCAAAACTGGCTTTGTGTCCGGCAATCACCTCGGCGGCCACCTTACCTTCATGGACGGCTTTATGCGCCAACATCGGATTGCCGACAATATCGCCAATGGCGAAGATATGCGGCACATTAGTACGCTGTTGCTTATCGACGGTGATAAAACCTTGCTCGTTGACTTCGACCCCCGCCAATTCGGCACCAACCAACTTACCGTTAGGACGGCGGCCCACGGCTACCAAAACGGCATCAAACAGTTCCGATTCGGGTGCGCCCTTACCCTCAAACGACACCTTCAAACCTTCCGGCAAAGCCTCAATCGCCGTGACGCGGGTTTCCAGCCAGATATTTTGGTATTGTTTCTTGATGCGGCGGAACAGCGGCGTAACCAAGTCTTTATCGCAACCGGGGATGATTTGATCCATCAATTCGACCACGCTGATTTGCGAGCCAAACGCATGGTAAACCGTCGCCATTTCCAAACCGATAATACCGCCGCCGACAATCAGCAACTTGTTGGGGATTTGGCTTAAGGCCAACGCCCCGGTCGAATCCCACAAACGCGGGTCATCGTTCGGGAATGAAGGAATTTTCGTCGGTTGCGACCCTGCCGCGATAATCGCTTGCTGGAAATTAACCACAGTAGTGCCGGCTTCGCCTTGTACCGTCAGGCTATTGGCTGAGGCAAATTGCCCCACGCCGTGAACAACAGTGACTTTACGTTGTTTAGCCAAGGCAGACAAGCCACCGTTTAAGGTCTTGGTCACACCTTCTTTAGAGGCGCGGATTTTATCCAAATCCAGCACTGGCTTACCGAAACTGATACCGTGTTCGGCCATTTCATCCGCTTCATGGATAACCAAGGCGGTGTGCAACAACGCTTTAGACGGAATACAGCCGACATTCAGACACACGCCGCCCAACACCGGTTCACGTTCCACCAAAACCACTTGCTTACCTAAATCCGCCGCCCGAAACGCCGCACCGTAGCCGCCGGGGCCGCCACCTAATACCAACACTTCCGCGTCAAGAACTGTTTCACTCATGTCTATCTCTCTTAAATTTAAAGTAACAAACGGCGGATGTCGCTTAAGTTTTGCTTGATGACCGCCATAAAACGCGCCCCTTCGGCACCGTCTATGACCCTATGGTCATAGGTCAAATCCAGCGGTAACATCAACCGGGGTATAAATTCCTTACCGTTCCAGACTGGCTGCATTTTAGCCCGGGTCACACCTAAAATCGCCACTTCCGGGGCGTTGACTATCGGCGTAAACGCCGTGCCGCCAATGCCGCCCAAACTGGAAATGGTCAGGCAACCGCCCTGCATATCCGCCGGCATCAATTTGCCTTGGCGGGCTTTCGCACTTTTCTCCGCCAACTCCACCGCCAATTGGTTAATGCTCTTGGTATTGACATCACGCAACACCGGCACAACTAGGCCATTAGGGGTATCGACGGCAATACCGATATTAAAATATTTTTTCAGGATCAGGCTTTCACCATCGCTGGACAGCGAGGCATTAAAGCTAGGGAACTGCTGCATCGCGGCAACCAATGCCTTAATGATAAACATCAAGCCGGTGATCTTAATTTCATCCTTACCTTTTTCGGCATTCAGCGCATTGCGGAAGGCTTCCATATCGGTAATATCCGCTTCTTCGTGATACGTCACCATCGGCAGGTTCAACCAGACCCGAGTCAGGTTCTGCCCAGTCAGACGCTTGATCTTGCTTAGTTTTTGCACTTCAGTAGCGCCGAACGGCGAGAAATCGACCGCCGGGATGCTAGGGATACCCGCACCCGCCGTACCCGGCAGACCCTCAGCCATGACTTTCTTGACGAAGTTTTTCACATCGTCTTTCAAAATCCGGCCTTTGCGGCCACTACCCGCCGTAACCTTACCGATATCGACACCCAACTCGCGGGCGAACAAACGCACCGAAGGCGAAGCATGGGCTTTTGCCCCTGTGCCGCTAATCGGCGCAACCGTTTCGGCCACAGCCGCTTTCGGTGCAGGCGGCGGTGTGACGGGAGCGGCGGCTACGGCAACCTCAGGTACGGGGCTAGCCACAGCCGGGGTGGCCGGGGCGGCAGGTTTTTCGGCAGCACCCTGCCCTGATTCGGCGACCATGACAGTAGCGATTAACGCCCCTTCGGCAACCTTATCGCCCGGCTTGATAAAGACTTCTTTGACTGTCCCGGCAGCATTGGACGGCAATTCCATAGAAGCCTTATCGGTTTCTACCGTAGCGACCGTCTGCTCCAATTCAATAACGTCACCGACTTTAATCAGCACTTCCACGACATCAATAGACGGTACGTTACCGACATCAGGCACTTTAATTTCAAACAACCCAGTTTTATTATTATCGGTCATCTTCTTATCCTTGGATTACATTAGCCACGGTGCTTTGACATCTGGCGAAATACCGTATTTGGCGATCGCCACGTCGACTTTGGCAAGCTCAAATTGCCCCAAGTCAGCCAGGCTCTTCAATGCGGCGATAGTGACATGGTAGCGGTCCACTTCAAAAAAGCGCCGCAAATTCTCGCGGGTATCCGAACGGCCAAAACCGTCCGTACCTAATACCGTATAAGGGGCGGCAATCAGACTGCGGATTTGCTCGGCAAAGGCACGGGTATAATCGGTGGCGGCAATGACCGGCCCGACAGTTTTCGCCAAACAGGCCGCAACATGCGCTTGCTTAGGCGGCTCGGTCGGATGCAGACGGTTCCAGCGCTCGCAATGTTGCCCATCCCTGGCCAATTCGGTAAAGCTAGGGCAACTCCACAAATCGGCTTCCACGCCCCAATCGGTGCGCAACAACTCGGCGGCGAATTCAACTTCCCGGAAAATAGTCCCCGAACCCAACAACTGCACCCGTGGGCCTTTGGTGTCCGCACCTTGGCGGAAACTGTACATCCCCTTGAGGATGTTATTTTCCTCGCCTTTCGGTAAGGCCGGATGCTCGTAATTTTCGTTCATCACGGTGATGTAATAGAACACATCTTCCTGTTCGACATACATGCGGCGCAACCCGTCTTGGATAATCACCGTCAGCTCGTAAGAGTAAGTAGGATCATAAGAAACGCAGTTCGGTACAGTCGCCGCCATCAGATGGCTATGACCGTCTTCATGCTGCAAGCCTTCGCCATTCAAAGTCGTACGCCCTGCCGTACCGCCCATTAAGAAACCACGGGTACGCTGATCGGCAGCGGCCCAAATCAAATCGCCGACCCGTTGGAAACCAAACATGGAATAATAAATGAAAAACGGGATCATCGGCACGTTATGGGTAGAATAAGACGTACCCGCCGCAATCCAGTCGCACAGACCGCCGGCCTCGTTAATGCCTTCCTGCAAAATCTGCCCGTGCTTGTCTTCCTTATAGAACATCAGCTCTTTGGCATCTTGCGGCGTGTATAACTGACCGACTTGCGACCAAATGCCCATTTGCCGGAACATGCCTTCCATGCCGAAGGTTCTCGACTCGTCAGGGACAATCGGCACAATACGCTTACCGATATTTTTGTCTTTGGCGAGGATATTAATTAAACGCACAAAAGCCATTGTTGTGGAAATTTCGCGGCCTTCGCCCGTCGCTTCCAACAACGCCTTAAAATCGCTTAACACCGGCACATCCAACGCGTAGGACTTGCTGCGGCGTAACGGCAAATGCCCGCCCAAATCGGCACGGCGTTTAAGCATATACTCCAGTTCCTTAGAACCTTCCGCGAAAGTCAGGTACGGCAGCTCGTGCAGTTGGTCGTCCGTGACCGGCAACTCGTAACGGTCACGGAAATGGGTCAGCGAACTGGGGCTCATTTTTTTCTGTTGGTGGGTGATGTTTTGCGCTTGGCCGGATTCGCCCATGCCATAACCCTTAATCGTTTTCGCCAAAATCACCGTCGGTTGGCCTTTATGGTTAACCGCCGCATGGAAAGCCGCGTAGACTTTAGCAGGATCATGGCCACCCCGATTTAGTTCCCAAATATCACGGTCAGACCAATCGGCGACCATCGCTTTCAGCTCAGGGCTGTTGAAGAAAAACTCCCGGACATAGCCGCCATCTTTGGCCTTAAAGGTTTGGAAATCGCCGTCTACACATTCCATCATCCGCGCAATCAGCAAGCCTTGCTTATCCCGCGCCAACAGCGTATCCCAACGCTGGCCCCATACGACTTTAATGACATTCCAACCCGCGCCCCGGAATTCGCTTTCCAGCTCTTGGATGATCTTGCCGTTGCCGCGCACCGGCCCGTCCAAACGCTGCAAATTACAATTGACGACAAAAATCAGATTATCCAGCTTTTCACGTCCGGCCATACCAATGGCGCCCAAAGATTCCGGCTCATCCGTCTCGCCATCGCCTAAGAAGCTCCATACCTTACGGTTAGCGGTATCGGCAAAGCCCCGGTCTTGCAAATAACGCATAAACCGCGCCTGATAAATCGCCATAATCGGCCCCAAGCCCATCGACACGGTCGGGAACTGCCAAAAGTCCTGCATCAGCCACGGATGCGGATAAGACGGCAAACCGTTACCGTTGACTTCTTGGCGGAAGCTGTCCATTTGCTCTTGGGTCAACCTGCCCATCAAAAACGCCCGTGCGTAATCGCCTGGGGTTAAATGGCCTTGGGTATAAATCAAATCCCCGCCATGATGGTCGCTGGCGGCGTGCCAAAAATGGTTATAGCCGACATCATACAGCGTCGCCGCCGAAGCAAAACTGGCAATATGGCCACCGACATTGGTATGCTTATTGGCGCGTAACACCATCATCATCGCGTTCCAGCGCACATAAGAACGGATTTTTTGCTCTATCGTCGCATCGCCGGGAAATTGCGCCATCCGCTCGACCGGAATGGTGTTGAGATACGCCGTATTCGCACTAAAGGGAATATCAAATCCTGAATGGCGGGTCACCGCCACCAGTTGTTCAATCAGAAAGTGTGCCCGTTCGCTGCCATCCTGTTCCAGTACGGATTGTAAAGCTTCAATCCACTCCCTGGTTTCTGCCGGATCAATATCATTCTGTCCGGTAATTTCTGATATTAGACTCTTCATCATGGTTAATCCTGTTTGGGTTTGATCCTGTGGGGGGTTGATCGTTTAGCGCAACGGCATAGCATGGGTAACATTAAAAAATGCCAAACCCGGCGGATACCGCCTAAGCCTATCCTGTTGGGTTCTTTTGTGCCAGATTGGGGGGTAGGCGGGTAACGCAGTCAATACGCTTTTTAAAGTCATTGCTTGAAATAGGCTGGTGAACGGTGTTTTAGGCGGCGACGCCTAGTAAGAAATACACGCGCAGTTCGACATAGTATATACAAATGAAGGGAAGCAATGCACTCGTTTTAGCAAATTTACCTGAGTACGCAGACACGGCACAGCCTCTCAAAAGCATCGCCAGCCTTTATGGCCACCCCAGCCCTGCGGCAAGGGCTGTGATATAATTCACATTTTTTCAAAAATCTCCGCCGCGTCCAGATACTTAAGGGGCTTTGGCATTTACAAAAGGCCTTTATCAAAAAATCCCGTATCCTGGGACGAAGACGGCAATGCCTTTCTTTGGCTGCTGGTCAAATGGCGTTGGGCTTCTTTTGCCAGCAAGTTGGTCATGTCTTGCGTCGGCAACGGCTTGCTAAAAAAATAGCCTTGGATGATGTCACAGCCGCGATGGGTCAAATATTCCAATTGCTGCTCAGTCTCCACCCCTTCGGCAATGATCTTTTGCCCCAAAGAATGCCCCATTTCAATAATCGCCGAGGTCAATCGGGCATCTTTCGATTCGACCGTCATTTCCCGAATAAACGATTGGTCTATTTTCAGCACATCAATGGGGAAGCTTTTCAGATACGATAATGACGAATAGCCCGTGCCGAAATCATCTAAAGCAATTTTAATGCCCATTTTCTTCAAACGCTGCAACTGCAACTCAATTTGCTTAATGTCGCCGACCAACATAGATTCGGTGATTTCCAACTCTAAATGCTTGGAATCCAGTTTGGCTTGGGAGAGCGCATCTTCCACCGATTTGAGGAAATTATTATCGGTAAACTGCCGCGCCGAGACGTTAACGGACACCTGTTTTAAAGGATAATCAGCCAGCAACCACTTTTTCATCTGCAAACAGGCGACCTTCATAATCCATTCGCCAATCTCGACAATCAGCCCGGTCTCCTCGGCAATCGAGATAAATTTATCAGGCGGGATCATTTTCGGCGGCTTAGTCGAACCTTGGAACCAGCGGATTAAGACCTCTGCACCAAAAATGGTGCGGCTGGCGGCGTAATATTGGGGCTGGTAGTACAACTGCAATTCATTTTTCTCTAAGGCCTTGCGCAAATCCAGTTCCATCAGCAAACGGTCTTGGGTTGCCGCCGCATAATCTTTTTTGTAAAACTGATAATTATTGCGCCCCTGCTTTTTCGCCTCATACATAGCAATATCGGCATGTTTCAACAGCACCTCGGCGGTCGTGCCGTCGTCGGGATACATAGAAATGCCGACACTCGCCCCGATAAACACTTCGCGGCTTTGGATATGGTACACTTCTGATAATTTATGGATAATCTCCCCGGCAATCATCGAAGCCGAGTACAGCGCCTGTTCATGGGAGGTCTGGTTCAGCAACAACAAAGCAAACTCATCGCCGCTTAACCGCGCCACCACATCATCTTCGCGCATAATCGCGCGTAGCCTGACCGCCGTATCTTTCAGCAAGCTGTTACCCGCATCATGGCCTAAAGAATCATTAACGGTTTTAAAGCGGTCCAAATCAATAAAGAAAATCACCGCAAAATAGGTTTTATGCTTAACCTCTTTCAAAAACAGGTTGAGGCGGTTAAAAAACACCACCCGGTTCACCAACCCCGTCAAATCATCATAATGGGCGATTTGCATGACCCGTTGCTCGGATTGCTTTTGCGCGGTAATGTCGAACAGCGTCGCAAAATAACTCACCTCTTGGCCTTCCTGGGCAATAGCGATAATATCCAAACGCACCGGCAACAGCTTACCGTTTTTATGCCGACAATTCAGTTCCCCCGACCATAACACTTCCTGCTCATTATTAAAAAAATCGGTACGGATCAGCTCAATTTGGTCATCGATAATCCGCGACATCGGCTGATGGTTGATTTCGTCAAACACATAGCCCGTTAACTGGGTAAAGGCCGGATTAACCCGGTTAATCCTAAACTGGGCATCCAAAAACACAAAACACCAATGGCAGACCTGAAACGCCTGTTCCACCTGACCGAGCTTCGTCTTTTCTGTCTGGTCGACAAAATGTCCGGTGACCAGCAAATACAGACGGTTTTGCATGACATCAAAAACCGGTGTCCTGATAATCTCCAGAATTTCACTCTTATTGTCGAGCCGAGGAATAACCCGCGTTTCCTTAACCTTGCGCCGTAAATGCCAGGCACTTTTATCTTGGATACCGCTCAAGCGTAACGCCCGCGCGTTGCTTTGCGGAAACGCGATCAGTTCGTCATCGGTCTTGCCGATATAATCGACATCCTGTAAATTTAAACTGAGCAGGTAAGACCGGCTCGCCCGTAACCAATGCCCATCCCGGTCTTTTAGGCATAAAAAATCGGGGATATGCTCAATGACGCGTAAATAATCCTGGTTTTGCGGCGATAACACAGGCATTTCATAATAAGCCGCCTCTTGCGCCTCTTCATCATTGGCAGCCAGCGCCTCAGCCCGCCATTGCCAAAGATAGCCGATAAAAAACACCATAAATACCGTACCGTCCAGCCCCAACAAAGCCTCGGCCAGCTCATCTTTATAGGGCACATGCCAATCGGGTACAAAATGCACTATCACCAGATAAGACACATTTGCCAACACCAGCACCAATAAGCATAAAGGTATCTTATAATTCATAAACCCATGATTAACGCATAGCAAGCAATGTTAAATAGATAGCCACAACCGCATTGGCTTGCTAGTAGTTTAAACGCAAATACCGCATAACCCAAGTCCACAATCAATAAGGCTTACCTTTCGTTCCCAAACGTATCATGCCGCCACATCCGTCTCTTTCAAGACCAACTTGCTTAAGACAGGTAAGATGATAAAAGTGCTGAACATAATCCAAAAAATCCCTACTGTAATCACCAAACCCATACTGGCAATACCTTGGTGACTAGAAAACGCCAAACCGGCAAAACTGGAGCTAGTGGTCAACGCGCCATAAAACATGGCCCTGGCGGTGCTGGACTGATACATATTTTTCTCTTCAATCGCCGAATGGCGCAATTTTTCCACCATGTGGATACCGTTATCGACCCCAAAACCCAATAACAGCGGCAAGGCGATAATATTGGCGAAATTAATCGGGGTGTGGGTCAGCACCGTGCTGGCCATCGTAAACAAGCCTGCCAACACCAATGGGGTCATAATCAGCAAGGTATCGGTGACATTGCGGCGGATGCTGAACAAGACCAAGGCGATGGTGATTAAGGCAATGGTAATGGCTTCTTGGAACGCCGCCACCACTGCCTTCATAGACTCCCAATATAAAATCGGCAAATCGGTGGTATCAGGCTCTACCGCCTGCACATCGGTGATGAACTGCACCATATTGGCCAATTCGTTCAAATTCTGCTTAGGGAAGATCTGGATACGGTACCAGCCCTCTTTACTTAACCAACGGCTCTTAATATCGTCAGGAATATCCGCCAAGGCAATCCCGCCCGCATCAAAGCTGCCCAGCAACTCGTTCATCACTTGCGGTAACGTCCCCATCAGCGCGGTTTGCACCTTATCGACAAAAGCATGGCGATAAGGTTGCAAACGCGCGTCGTATTCGGTCAACATATCCTGCAATTCATCTCTAAACCCCGTCAAGATGGCAATTTCTTGCGGGTCGGTCTTTTTCGGCAACACAGCCGCCAAAGAGGTCAGCAAATGCCGGATTGCCGGAACTGGGTTATTGTCCATATTCAACGGCGGAAACTCGCGGGTCTGTATGCCCATGGTCAACGCCATGTCCTCAATCAGCGCCAGCTTATCGTCCTGCTCGGTCGGCTGAAAATCAAACAGGCTGATGGTTTTGTCGACCGTCGCCAGCGTCGCCAGCTTTTTTTGCACAGCCTTGGCCTTGTCCGCATCCTTCACCAACACCGTCAGCGTCATCGGCGTGGTTTCCTTGTCTTGGGTCAGGCGCTTAAAGGCAATGACCGATTCGGTATTAGGGTCACGCAGATTAATCGGGTTAAAATCGGTCTGCACTTGCGGCACCAAAAATGCCGCCCCGACCGCCAACATCGCCACCAACAACGCAATCGGCTTGGCATAACGCATGGTTAACGCCGCTATCTTAGACGGCAAATGCTCAAACCCTGAGGGTGTTTTAACGATAGGGGTAGCCGATACGGTCATCGGAATCAGTTTTAACAGCACGGGTAAAACGATCAGCGTCACCAACAGACAGATAAACAAACTGGTTCCCGCCAACAGCCCTAATTCCGACACGCCCTGATAATCGGTCGGGATAAACGCATACAAGCCTATCGCGGTCGTGCCTGCGCACAACAGCAACGACGGGCTAGTCGAGGTTAAGGTGCTGATAATCGCCCTATCTTTATTAATATGATGGTTGATGTTATCGCGATAGCGCAAACAAAAATGAATAGCATACTCGACCCCCAAACCGATGTTCGACACCGCAAACGCCACCGAAATCAGATTCAGCTCCCGCACCGCCGCCGCCGCAAACGCCCCGCACAACACCATGCCTAAGGCCAAGGTCACTAGCGTCGCCAAGGTCAAATACACCGAGCGGTAAGCCACCAACAAAATCCCCAGCACCACCACCACCGAAAACAGGCTGGCGTTAAACGTCCCAGTGCTGATGCCGGACAACTCGTCATCCTCCAGCCCCACCTCACCGCTGAGCCACACCTTCACTTCCGGCAAATCGGCCTCTTGGATTTGCGCCACCGCTTTGCGCACCGAATTGATCGCCTCCTCCGCCGGACGGATGCGGGCATAATCAAATTTAGGCCGGACAATAATAAAACTGTTTTTGGAGGTGACTTTCTTGCTGTTGGTGATCAGCTCTTCCCACGATAACAAAGCCTTGTCGCCGTTCATGGTCTGATGCAACGCCGCCGAGACTTTTTTCAGCATCGCGGGCAAATCCATCGGCACCGGGCCATTATCGCCTGTTGCCGTCAGCGCGTCGTCAATAATGGAAAAAAAGCCCGACAAATGGGTTTCCTGATAAATCCGCCCGATAAACGGCTGCGCCTCGGACAAAGTCTCCGACAAATCCTGTAAATCCGCCTTATCCAGATACAGCAAGCCATTGCGGCGGAAAAACGGGTTATCGTTAGGCGTGTAGACTGACTCAAAATTGACCTTATCGGCGTTTAACAAACGGCTTAAGCGTTGGGTCGCCGATTTGGTCAACTCCGGGGTACTGGATTCTACCACCAGCAGCAACGTGCGGATGTCTTGGGGAAACGCCTGCTCAAACCGACGGCTGGTTTTTTGGAACGGCGCATCCGGCGCGACCAGCTCGGTGGTGTCGGTATTGATGCTGAGGTTATTGGCGGTATAGACAAATGCGAAGCCTACCGTCACGCAGACGACGAGCAAGATAAGCAAGGGATGGGCAACACTCCACTTCCCCCAACGGGACAATAAGTGTTCACTTTGGCTGGTAAATGACATATCGGACAGTTTGAGTTTCAGAAACGGATTAGAATAGCCGAAATTGGCAATGGGCGTTAAAGAATCTTGTGGGGTGGTGGTGATTTAAGGAAGCACTCAATGACCACGTTTTTAACATTAAAATAAATAGTTAAGATTTTAGGCAACAGATGTGTTGTTATCTTTAATTAAAACAAAAAGTTGCAACGGAGTCCGTCTCCCTCCCCTGATGGGGAGGGCTGGGGTGGGGAGAATCTACATAAGGCTTTTTTCATTAAACGGATTGAAATCAGTCTGATTAAAATCTCTGTGCTATATGTATAAGTTATTGATTTTATTCTCCCCACTCCAACCCTCCCCATCTGGGGAGGGAGCCGCCTCACTGTACAGGCTTGTATTTTTAACAAATGCCCAACCCTATTTCGGGTGGGCATTATAAAAAACTTGGACATCAGGCAATAGGCAACACCCACATCACTCCAACCCCACTTGTTGGCTTAACTCCTCCCAATAATCCAACCCCTCACCGCCCAAGCCTTTAGCCAAGTCCTCCAAAGCCTGCAACACTTGCGCCAAGCCAATCTGTTTAGCAATACGATAAGCCGTTAACCAAGCCGTCAAAGCGTGTTGCTGCTCATCATTTTGCCAATGGATATGCCCGATATTAAACAAAGTCGTACATTCACCTGCCCTATCGCCGATGGCTTGCCGGATGTGCAGCGATTGTTCCAAGTAGCGCAAGGCGGTGACGTAGTCGCCTTGGGCAGCGTAAATCTGGGAAATGTTATTGAGTGTCGTGCCTTCGCCGGATTTATCGCCGATGGCTTGCCGGATTTGCAGCGCTTGCTCCAAGTAGCGCAAGGCGGTGCCGTAGTCGCCTTGGGCGTGTGCAGTTGTGGCAAGGTTATTGAGCGTCGTGCCTTCGCCGGATTTGTCGCCGATGGCTTGCAGGATTTGCAGCGCTTGTTCCAAGTAGCGCAAGGCGGTGACGTAGTCGCCTTGGGCGTGTGCAGTTGTGGCAAGGTTATTGAGCGTCGTGCCTTCGCCGAATTTGTCGCCGATTGCTTGCTGGATGTGCAGCGATTGCTCCAAGTAGCGCAAGGCGGTGACGTAGTCGCCTTGGGCATCGTAAATCTGGGAACTGTTATTGAGCGTCGTGCCTTCCCCTTTTTTGTCACCAAGTTCACGGTTAATGGGCAATGCTTGTTCATAATAGGCCAAGGCGGTCGCATAATCGCCCCGCAAGTCCTGAATCAAAGCTATTTGGTTATAAACAAAGCTCTCGCCTTTTCTGTCACCTAACGCTTGACGTATCGGCAACAGGGCTTCATACAAACCTTTGGCCTCATCATAACGGCACTGCTCATATAAATGATTAGCCAAAGCCCCCGTCACTGGCGAATAAATAGGCCATTGCTCGCCCAGCTTGGCGATTCAGCTCAGTTCCCAAAGCTCTTCAAGGCGGATGGCATAATCACTCTCCCACCACAGCTCATACAAACACGCCGCCGCCAAGCGATAAACCGCCTGTTGCTCCTCGGCATCCAAAATATCTGCCATCAACGGCACCAGCAAGCGCGAAACATAAACCCCATCCGCCACCGTTTCCACCAAGCCTACCGCAATAGCCGCCTGTAAATGGCGGTCAACATCCGCCCCCACCATCACCGCCCCTAGCAGGGCTTTCGGCACAAACACCTCAAACAAGGCCAAGCAAGCGATCAGTTGGCGGGTGTCGGCGTGTTGGTAGTCCAATAAGGTTTGCAGCAGCAATTCTTCGCGGAATGCCGTCTGTTTGGCCGCCAATTGGGCGAATAGGCTTGCCGTGCCTAAACCTGCCGCCAACACCTGGTATAAGCGTTCTAACAGGCGCGGATTACCCGCCGCAAGGCTGATGGCTTGTTGCTCTTGTTCGGTGCTGATACTGTCGGCCAGATCGTTCGCCAAGCGCAAGGCGGCGGTTTTTTTGCCCAAATCCGCGCCCTGCAAAGAATCTAAGGGCAAAGCGGTGAGCCGCACCTGTCCGGCAGTTACTTTAAAAGCATAACGGCTGGTCAGTAACACCCGGCTGGGTGAGCCTGTTTGCTGGATAACCGCCAATAACGCGGCGACAATCTCATAAGCGGGCGGCTCAAGTTGCTGATAATTGCCATCACGGAAATTTTGCTCAAAATCATCAAAAACGAACAACGCCCCGTGCAACACCTCAAACTGCCTGAACAGCAGTTGCAGGCGGGCTTTCAGCGGTTGCGGTTGGTTTAGGAGGTCGTTCATGGCCGGGGCATGTTCGGGCAATTTGTCACCGAGCAGATTACGCAGCACGGTTTCATCCAGCCCCCCGCTGGCGATAAAGCGCAGCGGCAAATCTTGCGCTAAGCGTTGGCAAATGCGCAAGGCCAAACTGCTTTTGCCTAAACCGCCCATGCCCGTGAGGATAATGCCTTCGGCATAGTCCTTATCGCCTGGGACACTGCGCAAAATCCGCAACGCCTGTTGCAACAGCCGCCGCCTGCCGACAAACGCCGCGCGGGGGCAGACTTCGACTTTAGCAAGGCTGTCCAAAAATTCTTGGTGGATTTCCGGCGCTGCCCGCTTCCTGCCTTTGATGACCAACGGGGTAAGCGGGGTTTGGTCGCCATATAAGCGCAATAAATGCCATTGTGGCTGATAAAAGGGGTTACTTTGCATCAGGCTTTGCTCGTGCTTATACAGGGCATGGCGGGTATAACACACCGCCCGCTCCAGTTCGGTACCTTCCGCTAAACGATAATACAATGCTTCCGCCGCCAAGCTGGCGATGGCATCATAAACAGGCTGAGCCCAGCCCAACACCGCTGGCACCCCCGCATCGACCAAGGCGGCGCATAAGCTCGGTAACGCCAACTCGCTGGCTTGGGCGGTTTTGCAACCGGACAAAAACAGCAAGCGCGGAAACCGACCCTGCTCATTAAACATTTCCGCAATAGCCGCCGCATCGGTCGCTTGCTGTTGCCCTAACTCGTCTTCCAATAAGAACACCGGCACGCCGTCAACAATATCGGCATGGCCGGTGATATGGATAACATCAAACAGATCATCCGCCGCCCCATAACTGAGCCGTTCGCGTAAGCCGCTTAAAGAGCCGCTCTCTTCCACCACCAGTTCGATATTGCTCTGGCGGGTCGCCGCTAAAATCCGGCCTTCTTCCTGCTCAAATTGCAGCACGGGCTGGACATTCTGCGGCGAGCTGGCCATAAACAGCAAACGCAAGGGGCGGTTTTTCGCTTTGGCGGTTTTATCGGTGCTTGCCACTCGCCGCAAGGGGGTAAAGGCGTGGACTTGGTCGGCACATAAAAACCGTCCGTTATGCAGCAGTTCCCACGCCAACTCACCCAGCGGATGCAGGGTGTCGATAGTTAGCACGGTATCTTTGCTATAGGCCTGTAAAAACCCTTCCGCACCATCCAACCAAGCAAACAACTCTTTACCCAGTTGCTCTAAGCGCAAGCCCTTCTGGTAATGCGCTTGGCTACGCGCGATAAAGCCGTCCAGTTCGCTGGCGGACAGTTCGCGAGTCTGCGGGGTGGGGTTGCCGTCGATAAAAAACCGCAATTGGTAGCGGTCGGTGTTGGGCTTAAAGACCGTTATGCGCAAGCTCTGCATTGGGCATCCTATCCTTAGCGGTTTTGGGAATTAAGGTCTTTAAGCATTTTCTCGATATGCCCCGCCGAACCGGACAGCTCTATGGTGCGGTTATTTTCGGTGACTTTGACTTGGACTTGTTGGTTAGCCAGTGTTTCAAAAACCTTCGCCATTTGGGTAATCGCCCCACCTTCACCCATGCCAATAGTCAACGCGCCACCTGTCCCTACCGCGATAGCCAACACCGTCACCATCGACATCTTGGCAGAACCACCCGCCCTTTGCGCGATAGGTTCCGGCGCAGCAAGCACCTCAATAGTGTATAGCTCTTGCAATTGATAACGGGCTAACGCTTTCTGTACTAAAGCAACCGCCTCAGCTTCGCCAGACGGACAGGTTAAGTAGATTTGCATGATCAAACCCTTCAAGTGATTGG
This sequence comes from Methylovulum psychrotolerans, assembly GCF_002923755.1. Taxonomy (GTDB): domain Bacteria; phylum Pseudomonadota; class Gammaproteobacteria; order Methylococcales; family Methylomonadaceae; genus Methylovulum; species Methylovulum psychrotolerans. Next base: position 197,441 of record NZ_PGFZ01000005.1, on the reverse strand, counting down.
TGGCACTTATCTTAAAGTAAGGCGGGCTTGCTGGCTAGGTAATAATTGCAGGGATGGGGTGAAAAAATTCAGGCAAACGCTAAAGGGTACAAATCTTGGAGCGCGGGCATCTTGCCCGCAAGGGGCGGGCAAGATGCCCGCGCTCCAAAATAGCATACCGACAGTTCGGGTAGAACGCAAAAGTCCTTAGTGATCGCCCACAGCCAATATACCCCCAAAACCCCAGCCAATAAAAAACCCGCGAAGCCTTACGGCTTGCGGGTTCTTGTATTGCTTGGGCTGATTAGAACCCTTATTTGGTAGATGGCCGGAACCGCATTTATAGCGCAAATATATGATAAATAATAAAATAATTTTTTGCATTTTTTATGATACCAACAAATATACCAACACACCCCCGTTGCTTAGGTGGCTTTGCATGGTACGGCATGGCATAAAAGCCTAAATTACCACCGCAACGGGTGCGCCCTATAATGCCGTTTCGTGATTCGGTCTTGAACCAGCCCTATATTAAAGGAATAAAACCGGATCAAGCCCGCCAGCTAATACGCCAAAGACACGGGAAAACTGCCCAAGCCAAGCGGTTCTGGCAAATGATAGGGGCCAGGCGTTCTTATCCGGTATCGGTAAATGATCGTGGCATCGGTTCAGGGTTCGGCTGTTGGCGGTGGCGGTCAGGCCAAAGGCGGTTTTATCTTAGGGGGGGGGCAGGTGTTGCCGTCTTGGCTATCCATACGCTTAAGCATGGATGGTTAGGCAGGCGTAAAATAGAGGACAAAAAAAACCGCCCCATTGGGCGGCTTCTTTAATCGTCAATTAAGTATTTTCTGGTGATTAATCACTTTTTCTGTCATTTGCTGTTGCCGTGCCATTTGGAGCGACTTTAGCGGCGAAAGCTCTCTACCATAAAACATTTCATAAAGTTGTGAAGCCCTAGATTTCGCTTCCAGTATCCTAGATATAATCTCAAGGGCTTGGGCTTGATTAGGAATTTCAATACCATTTAGAGACAAATCGGCCATATCCCTTAAAGTTTTTTGATCGGCTACCGCTGAACCTGTTTTCCAGCATTGGAAAAACAAGGGCAGATTATTTTCAATTCGGGCATTTTCCATTGTTAAGGCAAGCAATGGCAGATCGAAGGCGGCTAATTCATTACTATAAGCCATTCTGATTTGTGCGTCTTTTTCTGGTTGGTCGCTAAATTTTTGAATTGATAATAAAAAAACTTTTGATTGCCAGAATTTATGATTTATAGCCGCTGTGTCGGCCACTTCATCAATGCTTGCCTTTGTTTGGGCAAAAGCCGGTGCTGTTTTTTCCTGCATCGCTTTTATCGTTTCCTTTTTCCATTCAGGAGACCTAGAGGCATCGGAATTTGTTTGGTCAATAAATAGGCTCATTGCTTGCACTATTTTCTCTAACGCGGTAATGAGGGTGCTAGATTTCATTTCTGAAATCGATAATTCACTAATTTTAAGCATATAAATACCCTTATAAAAAACTTGATTGTTGGTGGCACAGCATCGTGCCAATATCATTTTTTGCCGTATCGAATCCCGAAAAATCCCGCCGCTTCCCGTTTAGTCCCGAATTAATAATCATAGCAATACCGTTATGGCCGCTTTTATTTGGTCAATTCGGCCTTGCTTTTCTTCGTTTTTTAACCTCATTAAAATTTTTCTGATACTCCGTTCTGTGAGCTGGTGCTTGATAGCCATTTTTGGCCTAGAAAGGCCAGCGTTGTAATCCTGTAATATTTCAATATCGCGTGACAAGGACATTAATCTTATGCACCTAGGTAAATCTAAATATGACCCGCCATATACATGGCATAAGGCGGCAAGATCATTCATGCCGATTAAATTCGCTAAGGTATGGCTAGATTTTGCTTTATTGGGTATTTCTATGTGTGAACCCCCATACTGCTTAACCAGTATCAGTGTAGATTTAACGCTGATTAGCGTCATGATATAGAGAACGCTTTCAGGTAGATAAGCGCGTAACACTTCGATTTCTTGATTCATCAGCAACTCATCTCTATTACGGAACAAGTTCCATTTTAGCGGGGCAATTACTGACAAAAAAGCCAATTAATAATTAATTATCAATGTACTGTGCCATGTAATACCGTGCCGTGTCGGGGCTGTGGTTTAGGGCTTTCAGGGAGGAACAAAGACCGCCGTTTATCATGATGGCCTTTATTTTGTAAAGTCGGCAATATTGGCCGTTGCCGGTGGCCGTGCGCTTGGCGGTGAAGGGTCGGCGGGCTTCCGGCATCCTTGGCCGGACAATCCGGCCAAGGAACGCTTGGCCTGTTCCGGTGGCGGCGGGCTCGTCGGCTGTCTGGGCTGGCGGTCGGCGCGGTTTCCGTGAAGGGCGGCGATATTGGCCGTTGCGGGTGGCCGTGCGCTTGGCGGTGAAGGGGCGGCGGTCTTCCGGCATCCTTGGCCGTGCCTGTTACGATGGTTACTGATGGTGGGCTTTGTTTCTTGACGGTTGGCGATCGGTCGGCAATTTTTGCATTTTCTGGGGTAGATCCGGCCTGATCGGACGCTGGCCAGCGTCCGAAACCTGCAAAATGCCGCTGGTTTGCCGTTTTATTGTGCCGTTGGCGGTAAACAATGCCCGTCCTGCTTTGGGCAAGCCACCGCCAAGGTGAGGCGAACCCGTTTAAAGCGGGTTCGGTGGAGGGCATGGGGCTTAGTGCCGTTTCCGTTTGAAGTAATCGCCAGCATCTAAGCGGCACACCTCAAACAAGTCGCACTGCAAGCGTTTGACCTGGTCGTCCGGCAAATGCCTTAACAGCTTCCTTTTGTGCTTTTTGGCAACGGCCACCCACACATCGGATACGGGCTTGCCGTGTGAGGTGATGCGGATTTTGTTTTTGCCTAGCCGTGTCAGGTCTACGCCAGCGCGGTTAGCTATGGTTATAAAATAACAGGGGTCGAATTTCATGATGTCCACCTTTTTTGGGCAATAAGTGGGGGTAAAAAGAAGGTTCTTTGGGGCGTTTGGGCGGGGTGGTGGTGTAAAAAAACGGTGCGGAGAATGCGGAGAACCCCCCCTAAAAACGCTGTAAGCCACGGACGGCAAGGCCTCCAGCGTTTTATTTTTTTGCGGAGAAACCCCCTAACAAAATCAGGACAAAAACGCCGCAAGCCACTGATGGCAAGGCCTACAGCGTTTTTTACTTTATCCGCAAAAAGTGCGGAGAAAGTGCGGAGAAACCCCCTGCAAAATTCTCAAAAGGGGGGTTTCTCCGCATTTCTCCGCACTTTCTCCGCACCTATAAAACCAGCTCTAGGCCGCGCCGTTCGTGGCTTGGAGGTTTCTCCGCTTTCTCCGCACCGTTTTTTATCCGATAAGCCTTTTTAGGCCGTCCATTTACGCCCTTTTTGGCTTCGATTTGCTCAATGGTCGGCGGGTTTTCGCTTAACAGATAGCCTAGGGCTTTTTGTATCTTGTCACTGGACAAATGCTTCTTAAAACAGTCGTTGTTCAACTCCCAAAGCCCCGCGCCTTCGGGGCGGTCGCTAAGGAAAAGCAAGATTTTATCGGCATGGGTGCGGTTTTCGCGTACCAGTGGCGATACGGCCTGATCGGAAAACACATACTTGACGGTATTTATCGCGTAATTTACCCACGCCAGCGCGGCTTGCAGGTGTTTCGGCTCAATGACGTGGGTCTTGTTGGTCAGGGCGAACAGCATCGCCAGCCGTAACAGGTAGGGGGCGCGGCGTTCAAGCAACGCGCTGATGGCTTCGCTGTCAAGCGGCCTCCTTAGGCTTGGGTAGATGGCTTTGTAATACTCCCGCGCCGCTTCGCTCATGTGCATCTGTAAGCCGTTTACCGAAGCCGGATAACCGCCCTTGGCATACCGGATAATGTCGGCGGCTTGGGCGGCAAGGTCATCGACCACGCTTTCCGGTGTCGGGCTTGGGAACGCCACATGGGCGACATTCTCAGAAAACACCATCAGGAAGCGGTTAAAAAAGCCGTTATTGATGTCACGCGAACTCGACAGGCCTTTCAGTTCGGACGGGGTAATGTTGGCGTGAATGCCGATGTGCGGCGCACTGCTCGCCACCGAACGGCTTTTAGTGGCGGGCTTGATGTCGGAACCGTCCCACGCGTCACGCAAGGCGGTTGACAAGGTGTTGCCGTCCCTGCGGCCTTGGTGCAGGACGTTGGCGAACTCGCTCTCTATCACCCAAAGCCGCTTATCATCAATCGCCCGGTTTTCGCCGTGGCCGTCATGGATTAGCCCCGCCAGCCCTTCCCGCGAAGACAAGCCGCCGCTATGGCTTTGCCCAAGCAAGTTGCTATGGGCCAATTCAATGCGTTTGCGTATCCGGTGGGTAAGCTGTTGGGAATCGCCCTTGCCGCCTTGGCCTGAACGCCCAATGTGCAACGTAAACAGGCGCGGGTGGTGGACGGTATCCCCCACCATCAAAAACGTGTCACGGCCTATATTTGCCCCCAAGAACGACAAGAACGCGGTGGACACCGCCACACGGTTAAGCCCCGTACCCTGTGCGGCGATACGCGCCAACTCACCGACAAAGCCGTAAAACATCGCCTCCGTGGGTTGGGGCGGGGCTATTACCGTGTCCTCTATGTAGTCATCCTCTACAGGTTCGGGCTTTTTCCGTGCTTTCGCGGTGGCCTGTTGGCTGATCGGCTTGGTCAATGCCTCAAGTTCGGCGACGGCCTTACGCTTTTTTTCCTGTGCGTCATCCATCACGCGCCCTCCCATCGGTTGATTGTTTTTTCTAGCCTGTCCGTTAAGTAACTGAGCAAACACGCCAAGTCTTCACGCTTTACCGTGGTTAAGTCATCACTTGGAATTGCCAGATTAGCGACTGCTGATAAACACATTTGGATGGTGGTAATTTCGTCCATTTGGTCAAGGCTTAATGGGTTTGTTTGGGTAGCCATTATTTGCCCGCCTTGGTGATGGCCTTAATTTGCTGGCCTATCTGATACAGGCCGTCATCACTCCAGCCGGACACATGGCGGATATGCAGGATTTGATGGAAGAGCCGGAAGCCTTCGGCATCCAGCTTGCCCAGTTCGCTCAGACTGTGCAGAAAAGGCGTGTCGGTGCGGTACGCGCTTAAGAAGGCATCGGCTAAAAACTGGCCTGAATGCCCGCCTTGGGCGATACGCTTAAGCAATAGCTCAGGCTCAAGCGGTAACGGCTCTAGGCCGCGTTGCGGTGCGGGGTGCTGGTAGGTTTGCGGTGTAACAGGCGGGTTTTTTGTGGGGGTTTGGCTGGCGGTCAGGGCGTTGCCGGCTGCGATACTTTCCCGCCTATTCAGCGGTGCGCTAACGGGGCCTTGTTGGGGTGTGGCTTGGCCTGAATTGGCCGGATTTTGGGCGTGGGGTATCATTGCGGTTTTCCTTTGAAGGGGGGATAAGCCGCCGTCCAAGGGTTCGAATCGTTGGGCGGTGGGGTGTATCAAGTTCGAACTACCTGCAAAGGCACAGGCCAGCCGTTTAACGGGCTGCTCAATACACCCCACCATAACAGAACGCGCACGGCAAAACGCCGCCCGTGTTTTTGGTGGGCATAAAAAAACCACATGTGACTGTGGCCTGCTGTGGCCTTTGCGCGGGGTTCGAATCCCGGCCTCCGTTTTTTGCGAAGGCGGGCAAAGCATAAGGCGGGGGTGGTTCCCTGTCAATGGGGATATAATAATCATGTTCATTTCGTCCGGTGAACGCCAAAGAAAAAAGAAAACGGCCTGTTAAATCGTGAACGCGGTTTAACAGGCTTTTTTATGCCCGCCCGCTTGTCGGTCAGGGTCGGCGGGTTTCCAGTCTTCAGGCAAGGAATAGCGGGCTATCCCGTTGCCTTTTTCCTGCTCGGTGATGATAGGCCAGCCCTTATCACGCAAACGCTTGATAATCGCCGATAGCCGCGTTATGTGGTGCAGGTTAAAGGCCTGTACGGAATCAACGGGCTTGCGGCCAAGCAGATCGGCCTTGATTTTGTCCTGTTGGCTGGGTTGGTTGGGTGCTGTCATGGGTCGGGCTCCAGTTTGTCCAGATAGGCGAAGATTTCGCCGGGGTTTTCGGTCAGCCTGTCCATCAGCGTTTGCTTTACCCGCTCAATGCCTACGGCTTCAATTTTCCGGCTGTTCTTGGCGATTTCCGCCAAAGGCATACCCAAGGCAAGCAACGGGGTGAATTTGTCCTGTAGGGGCTTGCCTATGCGCTGTAATGACGTTGGCGACAACGTTATGCCGTGTTTATCGGTCAGCCATTGGCTTATGCCGTGATAGGGTTCACGCGCCAGAAGCTTGGCGATAAGCTCCGTTCGGGTGGCATTGGGCAGGGTGTCGATAATGGCGCGTTTAGGCATGGGCGGCCTCCTTCATTTCTGCCGATACGTTCATGCCGCCTCTTTGCTTGCCAGCCACTCAATAATTGAATCGGCCTTCCAGACAGTGACCTTATCCGATAGCTTGATCGGTTTGGGGAATTTGCCTTCCCTGACAAGCCGCCAGATCGTGCTTTTTGACATGCCTAAATGTGGGGCAAGGGTGGACACGCGCAAGTTTGCGCCGGATTTTAGAGGGTCTTGGGTGGTGGGGGTTTTCGTAGTTTTAGCAGTTTTCATGGTTAGTATTACCGCGTTGTTTAGGGTGCGGTAATACTAAGATGTTTCATGTGTGTTTTGTTGCTATAGCGGAATAGCCGCTGCTATAGCAGTGCAATAGCGGTTATTTGACTAATTCGGCGGCTTTTCTTAGATGCTTTTTGATAACTCTTGCTGTGATTAGCACACCAAGTGTTTCTGTGATTTTTTCAAGCTCTTTGTCTAGCCCGTCCTGATCGGCGGAAACGCCAGCTTTTTCACAAAGAGCGGCAATGATTTTTAACAGGCTATTTTGTTCTCTTGGGTCTAGTGGCTTGTCTGGATATGGATTCACTTTCATGGGTTCTTGTTTTCTATCCCTCTCCTGATCGGGTTGGCTTTTATCTAACAAGCTGTGCAGTTCTGTGGGCATTTCATACCCAACATTAGCCGCCCATTCAGTAAAATCAGCTAATTTAACCATTCCACCAATAAAGTCTTTCCCTACAGGAATAAAGCTTAGTTCCTTGCAAACCAAAGCAGATTACACAACCTGCAAACGTCCGTAATACTCCTTAATCTCAACGAATGCACCGCTTACCTCCCCAAAAGAAGCGTGTTTAGCCATTGATCGCGGTTCTATGTCAACAGACAGCCATAACGCTTCCTTGATGGTAACAACCGTCATTTTCAGCCAATGCCGCCATTCAGGCCTTTCCGGTTTGAGCCGCCCTAGAATTTCTTCATCCGTTTTGGGTCTGTCAGGTTCAAATTGTGATAAGTCAAGCAAAGGCGCACCACTGCCACCGCCTGGTGTTTTTTCATTAGCCATAACCATCCTTTCAATGATTGCCCTTTCAAATAGGAAAACCGCACCAATGGGTGAAAGGTTGCCCACGTTCGCCCCGTCGGGCTAGGTGCGGTTTATTCGGTCTACAGCTTGGCTTGTAATTCTTTGTCAGTGTCAGCGGCTAAAATCCATGGGCCACTAAAAGCCGCTGCGCATTTCGTAACGTTTAGGAACTGTCTTTAATCAGGCTGGGCGGCACTGGCGGCGCGGTACGGTAACGGCGGGATACCCTGACATGCTCATAACCGTTTTTACTCCAACGGTAAAAGGCTTGGCGGCAAGCGTTCGAGCAAAAACGACGGGGCCGGCCAGCCACCCATGAGGTGGCAAGTGTGTTCTGACAGGTGGGGTGGCGGCAATGGGTCGTCATAGGGTGGCTACGCGGTTTTAAGCTGGAACGGCACAACTACGCCGCCCGCTTTCAGGCTGTCCAGATAATCCGCCCACCATTGCATCATTTTTACCCGTTCCGGCAAGTATTGGGCGCGGTTGTAAGCCGCCCTGACACTGTTCTGTTCGCCGTGCGCCAATTGCCTTTCTATCGCGTCAGGGTGGAACAGGTGCGCCTCATTCAGCCGCGTGGAGGCCATGCTTCTGAATCCGTGGGCAGTCATTTCCTGCCCTGTGTAGCCTAGCCGCCTTAACGCGCCCGTGATGGTGTTTTCTGACATAGGCCTTGCGCTGCTACGCACGGACGGAAAAACAAACTGTCCTGAGCCGGTCAGCGGCTTGATTTCTGATAATACTGACAGGGCTTGTTTTGATAGCGGGATGATGTGTTCATCGCGCATTTTCATTTTACTGGCCGGAATCCGCCATTGCGCCCGTTCAAAGTCAATCTCCGTCCATTCTGCCCTGCGGATTTCGCCCGGTCTCAGCATGACCAAAAACGACAGGCGCAAGGCGCAACGGGTAGCAAAATGCCCTGTGTAGCCTTCACAAGCGCGTAGTAATGCGCCAATTTGCACGGGGTCTATGATGGCGGCGTGGTGTGTGACCACGACAGGGGATAACGAACCCTGTAGATCGGGTACGGGGTTTCTGGTAGTGCGTCCGGTGGCGATTGCATACCGGAACACTTGCCCAATAACGCGCTTGGTGGTGTGTGCCAGCTCATTGGCCCCGCGTTGTTCAATCCGGCGTAACAACGCGAGAATATCAGGGGCTTCAATATCGGTTATCGGCGTTTTGCCTAGCCATGGGAAAACGTCCTTTTCCAGTCGGTCAATTGTTTTTTGGGCATGGCCTTCGCTTTTGCTTGCCATGTGGGTTTCATGCCATTCCCGCCCGATGATTTCAAAACTGTTTGCCGCTATACCTTGCTTGGCTTTTTTGGCGGCTATTTTTGCCTTTGACGGGTCAATACCATTGGTCAACTGCTGTTTGGCCTCCATGCGTTTGATTCGGGCTTTTGCAAGGGAAACGCAAGGGTACTCACCAATGGATAGGGTTCTTTGTTTTCCGTCCAGCCGATAGGCCAAACGCCAAAATTTTCCGCCTTGGGGCGTTATCAGCAAGAACAGGCCACCACCATCAGACAGCTTTTTCGGTTTATCAGATGGTTTGATTTTGTCTATTGTCGTAACACTCAGCATGGCGCATTCCTCAAGGGCTAGGGCGGGTTTGTTGGCATCGGTTTGACTTTGGCGGTCGATACCAGCAAAGATACCAACAAGTATGTTGGCATTTGATGATACTTGTTAGCGCGGCTTAAGACAATAAAAAACCCGCTAAGCCTTACGGCTTGCGGGTTCTGATACCGTATGATACGGCTTGGTTTTGCAATTTGGTACCGATGGCCGGACTCGAACCGGCACAACTTGCGTCACCACCCCCTCAAGATGGCGTGTCTACCAATTTCACCACATCGGCTTTAACTATTTTTTCTCTGCTTCTTTTTTTGCTTTGGCAGCGGCGGCAGCTTTTTTCTTCTCTTCTTTTGCTTTCGCGGCGGCTTCTTTTTTTGCTTTGGCAATGGCCTTTTTGTCGGCTGGTTTTTGCTCAGCTTCGGCAGGTTTGGCTTCTTCGGCTTTCGGCACTACCACAGGCTTAACGGCTTCAACTTCTGGAACCTTAGTTTCTTCCAGTGGCTTAGCGGCTTCAGTAGAACCTTCGGGCGCTTTAACTTCTTCTTGCACCACAGGGGCGGCGGCATCCGGCAACGGTTTAACCTCAGTGCCGCTTGGGGTCGCTTCACCTGTCACGGGAGCGGCCTCAGGTTGGGCGGCTACAGGCGGCTGCACCTGTTCAGGCTGGACAACAGGCGGGTTGCTCAAGGCATTTTCCACCGCTTTGTTAATATCCGCAGCAGGTGCTGGTGGCGTATTAAGGTCTGCCGACGGAATACCGATAGGGTCTTTCTTAGCGGCTTCCGAACTCATCAGGTCGTAAGCGGCGCCTTGCCGTCCGTTTAATACCGCCAAGCCTAAGCTGGTCAGGAAAAATAAGGTCGCTAAGGTTGCTGTGGTTCTTGATAAGAACGACCCTGCCCCTTGCGCCCCAAAGACCGAGCCTGATGAACCGGAGCCAAATGAAGCCCCGGCATCAGCACCTTTGCCTTGCTGGATCATGATCAGGCCAATTATGCCCAGACCCAGCAACACATGAATTACTATAATGATTTGATACATGAAAGTTTAAACTACTCTACACTGAATGGTAAATCTTTAAGAAGGATTCCGCATCCAAGGAAGCCCCACCGATTAAGCCGCCATCAATATCCGGCATGGCAAACAGGCCTTTGGCGTTATCAGGTTTCGCACTGCCACCGTATAATATTTGTATTTTTTCGGCAATGGTCTGATCTTTTGCGGCGATGTATTGACGGATATGCTGATGGACTTCTTGCGCCTGTTCATCACTGGCGGTTTTGCCTGTGCCTATGGCCCATACTGGCTCATAAGCGATGACGGCGTTGTTAAACGCGGCAATGCCAGCCAACTCAATAACGGCATCAAGCTGTCCGTCAACGACAGCAAACGTTTGTTCTTGTTCGCGTTGTTCCAAGGTTTCACCAATGCACAAAACGGGGATGATGTTTTGGCTTTGGGCTTGGCAGAAACGGGCGGCGACTGATGCGTCGGTGTCGCCATAGTAGCTGCGCCGTTCGGAATGGCCGACTAAAGCGTATTGGCAACCGAATTCGGCCAACATGGCGGCGGACACTTCACCTGTATAGGCGCCGGAAGCTTTGTCGGCGACATTTTGTGCACCTAAAGCCAAGCGGCTACCGTTGATAATTTCGCCGATACTAGGCAAATAAACGTAAGGGGCGCAAACGGCAATCCCTGCGGTATTGTCGCCTAAGCCAGCCATAATACCCTGTGCAAGCAATTCAACACTAGCACGAGTCCCATTCATTTTCCAATTACCGATAACCAGTGACTGACGCATCATTACCTCCACATAGAATAAAGCCGCCTATGATATAGGCTAACAGGATTGAGTTCAAGTGCCGATTGCACTCTGTACTGCTTCAGCAAGCTGTTGGGCATAATTATTGACCTTTTCTTCATGCTCGCCCTCAACCATGACACGAATTAACGGCTCTGTTCCTGAGGCCCTAAGCAATACCCTGCCCGTGTCACCCAAGGCTTTTTCAACGGCTTTGACTGCCTGTTGTATGCCTTCGTGCCGGTCGATATCCACTTTGTGTGCCGTTCTCAGGTTAATAAGAACTTGCGGATATTTTTGCATGGCCGATTTCAGTTCATGCAGGGATTTGCCGCTGTATTGCATTTCCGCCAACACTTGCAGGGCGGCGATAATGCCGTCACCCGTGGTGGTTTTATCTAAACAAATGATATGGCCGGAGTTTTCGCCACCTAAGATGCCGTTGTGGGCTTCCAGCATTTCCATGACATAGCGGTCGCCGACTTTAGCTCTCAGCAGCGTAATGCCCAGTTTTTTTAGGGCGTGTTCCATGCCAAGATTGGTCATTAAGGTTCCGACCACGGGCCCGGCCATTTGTCCGGCGGCTTGCCTGGAGCGGGCGATAATGTAAATCAACTCGTCACCGTCAACAATTTCGCCTTTATGGTCGACCATAATCAAACGGTCGCCATCGCCATCTAAGGCAATGCCCAAATCGGCTTGGTTTGCCAACACGGCGGCGGCCAAGGTGGCCGGATGGGTCGCACCGCAATGGTCATTAATGTTCAGGCCGTTCGGTTGGATACCGATAGCAATGACTTCCGCGCCGATTTCGCTGAACACATGCGGGGCGATATGGTAAGTCGCGCCGTGGGCGCAATCGACGACGATTTTCATCTGCGCGAAATCAAGACGGGTCGGAATGCTGGCTTTGCAGTATTCGATATAGCGTCCAGCGGCATCTTCCAAGCGTTTGGCCTTACCTAGTTGCGCCGATTCGACGGTGGTCATGGGCATGTCCATATAACGCTCGATTTCGCATTCGATGTCATCTGGCAATTTACAGCCTTGTACCGAGAAGAATTTCACGCCATTGTCGTAGTAAGGGTTGTGCGAGGCGCTAATGACAATGCCCGCTTTGGCGCGTAGGGTTCGGGTCAGATAGGCGATACCTGGGGTAGGCATGGGGCCTAACAAACGTGTACCGACTCCGGCAGCGGTCAGCCCCGCTTCCAATGCCGACTCGAACATATAACCGGAAATGCGGGTATCTTTACCCACCAGCACAAAATCTTGCTGGTCATTGGCAAACACTTGCCCAGCAGCCCAACCGAGCTTTAACAGAAAATCGGCGGTTATGGGCGCTTCGCCGACTTTGCCCCTGATACCATCCGTACCGAAATACTTTTTTGTCGTCATAGTGTCTGTTCCCTCATAGTTATTTTACATTTCACTTCGGAAAAATTAGCTAAAAAAAAGGAGAGGTTTTCAGCCTCCCCTTTTTATCTGCGAATTTTATCGATTTTAGCGATTTTATCAATAATTAACTTTGTTCAGCCGGATTAGCGATAATGTTGCCTTCTTTCAGGTCATCAATCTTAACGCCACCGCGCGGCGGCGTATCTTGCCAGCCTTGCGGGTCACGCACCGGGCGACGCGCCATCAAATCTTCGATTTGATCTTTATCAATGGTTTCATACTTCATCAAAGCAGCCGCCATCGCATGAAGAATATCCAAATTTTCTTTGATAAGCCGTTCGGCACGTTCGTAGTTACGGTCGATAAAAGAGCGTATCTCTTCGTCAATGGTATGCGAAGTTTCTTCGGCAACGGTTTTATGTTGGGTTACGGAACGGCCCAAAAATACTTCGCCTTCTTCTTCGCTATAAGCCAAAGGCCCTAAGCGTTGTGACAAGCCCCATTTAGTGACCATATTCCGTGCCAATTCGGTGGCCCGTTCAATATCGTTAGAAGCCCCCGTGCTGACCTGTTCCCAACCAAAAACAATCTCTTCGGCAATACGTCCGCCGTATAAGCTGGAGATCATGCTGTCCAATTTTTGTTTGCTGGCGCTGTATTGGTCTTTTTCAGGCAAGAACATGGTCACACCCAAGGCGCGGCCTCTGGGCATGATGCTGACCTTATAGACCGGATCATGTTCAGGCACTAACTTGCCGACGATGGCGTGGCCTGCCTCATGGTAGGCGGTCATTTTCTTTTCTTTGTCGCCCATGACCATCGTGTGCCGTTCCGCACCCATAATCAGCTTGTCTTTGGCTTTTTCCAGATCAAACATACTGACGACGCGCTTGTTCATCCGCGCCGCAAATAACGCCGCCTCGTTGACCAAATTGGCCAGATCGGCGCCGGAAAAACCCGGCGTACCTTGGGCGATATATTTGACTTCAACATCGTCGGCCGCAGGCACTTTTTTCATGTGGACATTAAGGATTTGCTCACGGCCACGGACATCAGGCAAACCGACCGTCACTTGGCGGTCAAAACGGCCCGGACGCAACAAGGCCTTATCCAACACGTCAGGACGGTTGGTGGCGGCGATGACGATAATGCCTTCGTTGCCTTCAAAACCATCCATTTCCACCAGCAATTGGTTTAAGGTTTGTTCGCGCTCATCGTTGCCGCCACCCAAACCCGCACCGCGTTGACGGCCTACGGCATCAATTTCGTCGATAAAGATAATACAAGGCGCGTGTTTTTTCGCTTGCTCAAACATGTCGCGCACCCTAGAGGCACCGACACCGACAAACATTTCCACGAAATCAGAACCGGAAATGGTGAAAAACGGCACTTTCGCTTCGCCTGCAATGGCCCGAGCCAACAGGGTTTTACCTGTACCCGGAGGGCCTATCATCAATGCGCCTCTAGGAATTTTACCGCCTAAACGCTGATATTTGGCAGGGTCTTTCAGGAAATCAACCATTTCCTCCACTTCTTCTTTCGCTTCGTCACAACCTGCGACATCGGAAAAAGTGACTTTGATTTGGTCTTCTTCGAGCATCCGCGCTTTGCTTCTGCCAAAGCTCATCGCCCCACGGCCAGCGGCGCCGCCGCCCTGCATTTGCCGCATAAAGAATACCCAGATGCCAATCAGCAACAGCATAGGGCCAAAGGACATCAGCAAATTCATCAGCAAGGAAGGCTGTTCGGGTGGCACGGCCTTAATTTCCACGCCGTTCGCCAACAAATCATCAACCAAATGAATATCAGAAGGCGCGTAGGTTTTAAACACCTGCCCACCCTGCATTTTGCCCTTGATGACATGCTCGTCTATCATCACTTGCTGGACTTGGCCTGCCTTTACCGACTCAATAAATTGAGAATAGGACAGCGCCGAATCGGCCCTCTCGCTTTGAGAGCCAAAATTATTAAACAGGGACATCAGCACAACGGCAATGACGACCCACAAGACTACATTTTTTATCATATCGTTCACAAACACGCCCTAGGCTTGAACCGCTCGGTTTAAAACATTTATTAAATTATATCAGGACTTATCGTCCAGACTGTGGTTATTTGTAGGCGGACAACACTTGATAGCATAGATCTATGGGCTACCAAAGATTATTTAAAGCCTTTCGCCAAAATATAAACTTCATTACTGCGCGGCCTTGAGGCTTTCGGCTTACGGATGACGACCTTAGCAAAAGCCTGTTGCACTTCCCGATGGAACGCCTCAAAACCTTCCCCCTGAAATAACTTGACTAAAAAACTGCCGTTCTTCGCCAATACGGTTCTTGCCGTATCCAAAGCCAGTTCCCCCAAATAAATGGCGCGGGGCTGGTCGATGCTGTTATTGCCGCTCATATTCGGCGCCATATCGGACATGACCAAATGGATGGGGGCATCATCCAGCACCCTGTACAGTTCCGCCAGCACTGCCTCTTCGCGGAAATCGCCCTGAATAAAATCAACACCTTCCAATGGCTCCATCGGCAAAATATCTAACGCCACCAAGCGGTTATTTTTACCGATTAAGGGCTTGGCAAACTGTGACCACCCGCCTGGTGCCGCCCCTAAGTCGATCACGTTCATACCCGGCTTAATCAGCTGGTCTTTGTCTTGGATCTCACTCAATTTGAATACCGCCCGCGAACGGTAGCCCTGCGCTTGCGCCATTCTGACGTATTCATCATCAAAATGTTCCTGCATCCAACGGTTACTGCTTTTAGTTCGTGCCATAGGCCTTGTGTTTTAGTGTAAAATAAGCTTTTGATTTTCAGGAATAGAGAGTGAACTCTGTAGATAAGAAACAATTACGCGCCAATGCCCATACCCTAAAACCCGTAGTGATGATTGGCCAGTCAGGTTTGACCGATGCCGTCCTTGCGGAAATTGAACTGGCATTGGACAGCCACGAGCTGATTAAGGTCAAAATACGCGCGGAACGCGATGAACGCAAGTTGATTAGCGAAAAAATTTGCGGTGCGACGGGTGCTGAGCTGATTCAGTCGATAGGCCAGATTGCGGTGCTATACCGATTGAACCCCAAGAAATAATAGCTTGGTACGGGGATAAGGCGTTGCCGATGGCGCGGGGCGTTTTATGTCCGACCGTACGGTGGGAGTTAACCCCCACCGCTTACACGACCCCGCCGTCTGGCGGGGCCGCCTATAGGCGTTAAATAGCTTTTTAGAATAACCAGCTACACTGCATCAGATATATTCGACAGAGAGTATTTCATACTCGACATTGCCCGCCGGTGCCTTAACCGTCACCACATCACCGACTTCTTTGCCGATTAAGGCACGCGCAATGGGCGAGCCGATAGAAATGCGGCCATCTTTAATGCTGGCCTCATCTTCGCCAACAATTTGGTAAACCACGCGCTTTTCCAAATCCACATCTTCTATTTCCACCGTCGCGCCAAACACGACCTTGCCGTTGGCATCGAGTTTAGTGACATCAATCACTTGAGCGTTGGACAATTTGCCTTCAATTTCGCCAATCCGGCCTTCAGCAAAGCTTTGTTGCTCGCGGGCGGCATGATATTCGGCGTTTTCTTTTAAGTCGCCGTGAGCGCGGGCTGTCGCTATTGAAGCAATAATGCGTGGTCTGACCACGGTCTTTAATTCTTCCAATTCGGCGCGTAATTTTTCCGCACCTTTTACCGTCAGAGGTACTTTACTCATTTTTCAAAAACTCCAATTTATTGGTTTTGTCTTGGTTTTTTATTATCAAGCCCAAGATCACTTTAAACTTTTATGCAAGTCCTGCAAACACGACACATCACCCGCATCCAGCTCGCCTAAAGCAAAACAGGCGGCCCGTGCCCCGGCCATAGTCGTGTAATAAGGCACCCGGTTCTGCAAAGCGGCGCGGCGCATGGTGAAGGAATCGGAAATAGCCTTTGTGCCGATAGTGGTATTGATAATCAGTTGGATTTGACCGTTTTTAATCATATCAACCGTATTAGGCCGCCCTTCGTTGACCTTATAGACCAGTTCGCAAGGGATGCCTTTTTCCTTAAGATACTTAGCCGTACCGCCCGTGGCGACAATTTCGTACTTTTTATCGACCAACATGCGGGCGATTTCCGGGGCTTTCGCCTTATCGCCGTCGCGGATACTGATCAACACCTTACCGCTGGCATTCAGATTGACACCTGCCGCCCGTTGCGATTTGGCAAAAGCTTCGCCGAAGGTTTTACCCACGCCCATAACTTCGCCCGTCGATTTCATTTCCGGTCCTAATAATGGGTCGACACCAGGGAATTTCACGAACGGGAACACCGCTTCCTTAACGGAATAATAATCGGGGATACGCTCTTCGGTCACACCTTGCTGTGCCAAGGTTTGACCTACCATTACCCGCGCGGCGATTTTCGCCAACGCATAACCGGTGGCTTTGGAGACAAAAGGCGCAGTCCTGGAGGCTCTAGGATTCACTTCCAGCACATAAATGTCTTCGCCCTGAATCGCAAACTGGGTGTTCATCAAACCGCGCACCCCCAAAGCCTCAGCCATTCTGGCCACTTGTTCGCGCAATTGGTCTTGCAGATGCGCCGGCAAATCATAAGGCGGCAACGAACAGGCCGAGTCACCGGAATGCACCCCGGCTTGCTCGATATGCTCCATCAAACCGCCAATTAGGACGCGCTCACCGTCATAAATGGCATCCACGTCCATTTCTACGGCATCATCTAGGAAGCGGTCAAGTAAGACGGGCGAGTCGTTAGAGACACTCACCGCTTCTTTCATATAGCGTTGCAAACCTTCTTCGTTGACGACGATTTCCATCGCCCGGCCACCTAACACATAAGAGGGGCGCACCACCAACGGATAACCCAGTTCCTTTGCGGCACTGATGGCCTGATCGACCGAACGCGCGGTGGCATTCGGCGGCTGCCTCAAATTTAACCGCTCCAGCAATTTCTGGAACCGCTCGCGGTCTTCCGCCAAGTCTATCGAGTCGGGCGAGGTACCGATAATCGGCACTCCCGCCGCTTCTAAGGCGCGGGCCAATTTCAGCGGGGTTTGGCCACCGTATTGGACAATCACGCCCTTAGGCTGTTCCAGATGGACAATCTCCAAGACATCTTCCAAGGTCAACGGCTCAAAATACAAGCGGTCAGAGGTGTCAAAATCGGTGGAGACCGTTTCCGGGTTGCAGTTAATCATAATGGTTTCGTAACCATCTTCCCGCAAAGCTAAAGCCGCATGGACACAGCAATAGTCAAACTCGATGCCTTGGCCGATACGGTTAGGGCCGCCGCCGAGAATAATAATCTTTTCCCGGTCGGATACCCGCGCTTCGCACTCTTCTTCATAGGTTGAGAACAAGTACGCGGTATCGGAGGCAAACTCCGCTGCGCAGGAGTCAATACGCTTATAGACTGGCCGGATGTTTTGCTTGTGGCGGGTATTGCGCACTTCAGTTTCTGAGGTGCCCAACAGCTTCGCCAACCGCACATCGGAAAAGCCTTTGCGTTTGAGCTTATATAACTCGCCTGTTTTCAGCGTTGACAAGGTTTTGGTCGCCAAGGCCTTTTCAGACAGCACCAAATCTTCCAGTTGCGCCAAAAACCACGGGTCGATTTTACAAACATCATGGATTTCGGTCAGGCTCATGCCGATACGGAAAGCATCGGCCACATAACGCAAACGGTCAGGGCCGGGGTGGCGCATTTCCCTGTGGATTTTATCCAAGGCTTCATCGGCATTCAAATCAATAATTTCATCCAAACCGCTGATGCCGATCTCCAAACCGCGCAAGGCTTTTTGCAAAGACTCTTGGAAGGTGCGGCCTATCGCCATCACCTCACCGACCGATTTCATTTGCGTGGTCAGACGGTCATCGGCTTGCGGGAATTTTTCAAAGGTGAAACGCGGCACTTTGGTCACGACATAATCGATGCTCGGCTCAAACGATGCCGGGGTCGCACCGCCAGTAATTTCGTTTTGCAATTCGTCCAAGGTAAAGCCCACCGCCAACTTGGCGGCGACCTTCGCAATCGGGAAGCCCGTGGCTTTAGAAGCCAACGCCGACGAGCGCGACACCCGTGGGTTCATTTCAATGACGATCAAACGGCCATCGACCGGATTAATCGCCACCTGCACGTTAGAACCGCCCGTATCCACGCCAATCTCGCGCAATACTGCCAAAGACACGTTACGCAGGATTTGATATTCTTTGTCAGTTAGCGTTTGCGCAGGGGCAACGGTAATCGAGTCGCCGGTATGCACCCCCATCGGGTCGAAGTTTTCAATCGAGCAAACGATGATGCAATTGTCTTTGCTGTCGCGCACGACTTCCATCTCGTACTCTTTCCAACCCAACACCGATTCTTCAATCAGCAATTCATTGGTCGGTGACAAGTCCAAGCCGCGTTCGCAAATCTCCATGAACTCTTCTTTGTTGTAGGCAATACCGCCGCCACTGCCGCCCATGGTAAAGGACGGGCGGATGACGGTCGGATAGCCGACTTCTTTTTGCGCCGCAAAGGCTTCTTCCATGGTATGCGCGGTTTTTGACTTGGCGACCTCAAAACCGATACGCGCCATCGCATCGTTGAACAATTGGCGGTCTTCGGCTTTGTTAATCGCTTCTTTGGTCGCGCCGATCATTTCGACATTGTATTTTGCCAAAACCCCGTGCTTGTCTAAAGCCAAGGCGCAATTGAGCGCGGTCTGCCCGCCCATGGTCGGCAAAATGGCATCGGGACGTTCTTTGGCGATGATTTTTTCCACGGTTTGCCAGTCGATAGGCTCGATATAAATCGCGTCCGCCATATCGGGGTCGGTCATAATCGTCGCGGGATTGGAGTTAACCAAAATCACGCGGTAGCCCTCTTCACGCAACGCTTTACACGCTTGGGTGCCGGAGTAATCGAATTCGCAAGCCTGACCAATAACGATGGGGCCTGCGCCTAATAATAAAATGGATTTTATGTCGGTTCTTTTGGGCATATTTTTGCTTTGTTAATATAATTAATCAGTTAAACCCACCAAGCCCTAACAGTTAACTATGAAGGGGTTTATTACATTTAAATGGGCAATCTCCGCAAAGTCTTTTACATTACGCGTTATGATTGTTGCGTTATAGCACAAGGCTGTTGCGGCTATAATGGCATCACCTAATGACATTTTACGTTGTGGCGCAGAAGGATTGCCCTATCGATAATGCTGTTATTTATTTCAATTAAATTAATAAATTGAAAACAGCTTACAAAATACTGCCTAGCTTCATCGTTCAATCGATGGAAGCCTAAAACTTCAAGCTGGGTGATTTTTGAAACGGCACTGTCTTGGTCGAAGATAAAGGGACGCAAATAAGCATATTCCGATAGCTGTGAATAAATCAGGATATTACTGTCCAGCAGCTTCATTCGTTTCTAAAGGGTAAATGCCTATCTTGGCGGCTATCATTAAATTCTTGCAAAAAACCATCAAAGTCAGCCATATCGACACCACGCTCAATAATCTGCCGATGATAAGCAAGGCTTTCATTATTATCTTCTTTTTTTAACGTTGAATACCTGATGCCCAACCTCTGTAACAACGGCAACAAAAGCATCTCATCTTCGTTATTTTTGAGTTCTAGGGTTACTTGCAGCATATCTAGCCTCCAAAGTTATTTTTATTGCCTTAAACGCCATGAGAGGCAATTTGCTTTGCTTCAACTCAACTGCTAGCCTTAGGTGGACAATCTAGCTTGATACTTTCAAAAATAGGCTTGACAGATAATAAACAGCGCGTCGCTTTGCATGAAAAAAATGAGTCAACAAGGAAAAATATCAGTTTGAGCAACTCCTTCGAGAAAACGGCCTCATATCCCTTAAGCCTATCCCGTATATTTTGACTCGTTGCAATTGATAATGTATAGCCACCGCACGATGGCTAAAAACACCATTATCCCAGCAAAACACGCATTTAATGCGCAGCCATCATCGCCATAAACTCATCAAACAAACCTTCCACATCATGCGGCCCCGGACTCGCTTCGGGATGCCCCTGAAAACTGAAAGCCGGCACGTCCGTCCGCTTGATACCCTGTAAGCTACCGTCGAATAACGAGCGGTGGGTGGCGATCAGGTTATCCGGCAAACTGGCCTCATTAACGGCAAAGCCGTGGTTTTGGCTGCTGATCATGACATGCCCGGTGGCGAGATTCTGTACCGGATGGTTAGCGCCATGGTGGCCGAATTTCATTTTCTCAGTCTTCGCGCCACTGGCTAAAGCCAACAATTGGTGGCCCAAACAAATGCCGAACACCGGAATCTTGGTCGCCAAAATGTCACGGATAGCATCAATAGCATAAGTACAAGGCTCTGGATCGCCCGGGCCGTTGGACAAAAATACCCCATCGGGGTTCAGTGCCAACACGTCGGCGGCAGGGGTTTGGGCAGGTACGACCGTGACACGGCAACCGCGCTTAACCAGCAAACGCAAGATATTACGCTTGATGCCAAAATCATAAGCCACGACATGCTTGCCCAGATTTTCACCCGGCAAATGCCCGTCTTGCAACGTCCAAGTGCTTTCTGTCCAGGCGTAACTGTCGGCGGTGGTGACTTCTTTCGCCAAATCCAAGCCTTTTAGGCCCGCAAAGCCAGCAATGGCCGCCGTGGCGGTCGCCACATCAACTTCTTCACCCGCCACTATCGCGCCACGTTGCGCACCTTTGTCGCGTAACAGGCGGGTCAGTTTGCGGGTGTCGATTTCGGCAATCGCCACCACGTTATTGTCCAGCAAATACTGCTGCAAGGTTTTCTCGCTACGCCAGTTACTGGCCAACAACGGCAAATCCCTAATCACCAGGCCACTGGCGAATACGCCCACCGATTCGTCATCTTCGGCGGTGGTGCCGACATTGCCGATATGCGGATAGGTCAGGGTGACAATTTGCCGGGCGTAAGACGGGTCACTGAGAATTTCCTGATAGCCGGTCATGGCGGTGTTGAACACCACTTCGCCGACCGAACAGCCGTCTGCCCCTACCGAGACACCGCTAAATACCGTACCATCTTCTAACACTAATAAAGCAGACTTAGTCAAACACGTTACCTCAAATATGCAAAACGGGATGAACCCAGAAGGACGCATCCCGTTATCAATAAACGAACTGTAACACTATACAAAATTATGCCGTTTTGGTCATTAACAATTTTGGGTAATCTTAAAAACAGTTAGCTTGCCGCACCGCCGCCGACAAAACTTCAGCGGTGATCCGCAAGTCTGTAATAAAATGCCGTTATAGTTTCAGGCCTGTTGCCCTAGATATCCGCAGCGGCCCACGCAACCCTAATTTTTACTGACAATTGCTATCAATGACTAAATTAACCGTACAAGCCCTAGAATGGACAGGCTCCGCCTTAAAAGTGCTGGACCAACGGCAGTTGCCGGACACGATCGCTTATGATGTGTATGATGACGCGGCGGGGGTGCATGATGCCATCGCCTCCATGCGGGTGCGCGGTGCGCCTGCAATAGGCATTGCGGCAGCTTACGGCGTGGTGTTGTCGGCTTATCGCCATTATCGGGACACACCTAGCCAATGGCAAGCCAAGGTAGCGGCGGACATGGCGTTTTTGGCGCAATCCCGGCCTACAGCGGTGAACCTGTTCACCGCCTTGGCAACC
Source organism: Methylovulum psychrotolerans (assembly GCF_002923755.1). Classification (GTDB taxonomy): domain Bacteria; phylum Pseudomonadota; class Gammaproteobacteria; order Methylococcales; family Methylomonadaceae; genus Methylovulum; species Methylovulum psychrotolerans. The sequence continues at coordinate 175,535 of NZ_PGFZ01000005.1, read as the reverse complement.
ATGAAAACGGTGCTGGACAAGGTTTCCGAACAGCCATTGGCGGACTTATTAGCCTGTGCAAAAGCCATCCATGCTGACGATGTTGCGGCAAATCGCCGCATGGGGGAACTTGGTGCAGATTTAATCGGTCATGCTAAAGGCATCCTAACCCACTGCAATACCGGGGCTTTAGCGACAGGCGGTTACGGTACGGCCTTAGGGGTCATCCGCAGTGTCCGGCAACGCCAAGACGTGGCGGTGTTTGCCGGCGAGACCCGGCCTTGGTTACAAGGTGCGCGGCTGACCGTTTGGGAATTGGCGCAAGAAGGCATTCCGGTGACCCTCATCGCCGATTCGGCGGCAGCATGGCTGATGCAATCCGGGGCGGTTGACTGGGTGATCGTCGGCGCCGACCGGATTGCCGCCAATGGCGATACCGCCAACAAAATCGGCACTTATGCCTTGGCGGTGCTGGCACGGCAACATCAAGTCAAGTTTATGGTGGTCGCACCAACGACGACCATAGACTGGAGCATCGCTTCGGGCGTGGCGATTGACATTGAACAACGCCATGCCCGGGAACTGTTACCCGCCTGTTACCACACGCCCGACTCGTTGGTCACTGCTTGGAATCCGGTCTTTGACGTAACCCCCGCCGAACTGATTACGGCACTGGTCACGGAACGCGGCGTGGTGATGCAGCCCTCGTTAACCACTATGGAAGCCTTGCAATGAGAGTAAGCAAACAAACCAATAACCCGCTGGCGGCGACCCGCTATTTTTTCCAAGGTGTCGGTCTGCTGATGCGGCCTGAGTTACGGCCTTTTTTGCTCATGCCCTTGCTGATCAATTTTCTCATCTATGCCGTGGCCTTGGTATTGGGCTACCACTACATGGACGAACTGATCCGGCACTTTATCCCCGCGTGGCTCAATTGGCTAAGCTGGGTGTTATGGCCGTTATTTTTCATCTGTTTTTTTATTGCCGGGTTCTTTACCTTTACGGTGGTGGCAAATATATTAGCCGCGCCTTTTTACGGTAAGCTGGCGGCTAAGACCTTAGCGCTGGTGAGCGGCAACAATGCCGTTACGGTAGCGGAACTGCCCGTCGCCAAGGTGATGGCGGCCGAACTGAAACGGGTGCTATACCTAGCGACCCGCGCCCTGCCCTTGCTGGTGCTGTTTTTAATCCCAGGCCTTAATGTCATCGCCCCCTTTTTATGGGCATTATTTGGCGCGTGGGGCATGGCCTTGGAATATATGGCCTTTCCGCTAGAAAATGCCGGTTTCTTGTTTCCTGAGCAAAAACAACTGGCTAAAGATATGCGCTTAGGCTCTTTAAGCTTTGGCGGCATCACTATGATGGGGCTGACTTTGCCAATCGTGAATATCCTCGTCGCTCCAGCGGCAGTTATTGGTGCAACCCTTTATATTAAAGCGGTGCAAGAACAGTAACGGGCAGGCTTGAATTGGCAGGCGATTAGGCTATATTGCCGTAAAGTGCTCTAAAAATTGGCAACAGTGATGAAATTAATCTTTTGGCGGCCTGAGGTAAAGTGGGTGGTGCAACGCACAAAAGCCAGCCTTCCCTAAAGCAACTTAAACCAGTGCAGTGCGTAGCCATGACCGAATTTCCTTTAATTTGCTCAAAACGCTTAAAAATAGCCTTAACGGGCGGTTATACGCTGGCGGTGTGCGCCTGTTTCAGCAACGCCCTGCCACTCATGGTGCAAGGGTTGCTGGCAACGGCAGTGCTGAGCCACTATCGCCGCGCCCTCAGCTGTTGCCGGCCGATGTGGCGTACCTTAAGATACAGCACGGCTTTGGGCTGGGAAGTGGCCGATAGCGGCGATTTTAGCGCGGTGCAAATTTTACCCACGACCGTCATGACCACTTTTGCATTATTTTTGCATGTTGAAATTCGGGGCAACCATACCCATATCAAACCCACGGGCCTGTTTGACCGCATCATCCCGCCTAATCGGCATACGCTATTGCTGTTGCCAGATAGCGTATTAGGCCAAGGCGCGTATCGTCGCCTTGTTGTCAAACTAAAAACCACATATAAAATTAAAAGCAAGTCATCGAATCTATTGGTAAAATCTACCTAACCGACACAGCAAGCGTTTTGTTTGCCAGATTATGATTTGTATTGACTGATAATTGCAGTTATCTTAACCAGCATTTCTATAAAAATAAGGAGAAATCGGATGTCAAAAGGCCAAAATTTGCAGGACAACTTTTTAAACACCCTCAGAAAAGAACATACCCCCGTATCTATTTTTCTGGTCAACGGCATCAAGCTGCAAGGCAAAGTCGATTCGTTCGACCAGTATGTGATTATGCTGAAAAATACCGTCAGCCAAATGGTGTATAAACACGCCATTTCTACTATCGTCCCCAGCAAAGCGGTTAAAATGACCCGCGAAGGCGATGACAGCAGCGATGAGTAAGATGATGCCACATCGCCAACTTATCCCCTTATCCTTCTGCTTTAATGAGGCACTAATTGTTTGACCGTCCTGATTCAGGTGAACGGGCTGTTCTTGTTCATCTGACCTTTCATACCGGACAGGAAGATCTTGCAGAACTTAAAGAACTGGCTAAATCCGCCGGAACTGATCCTGTCTATGTTGTCACTGGTAGCCGCAAACGCCCCGATGCCAAATATTTTATGGGCACGGGCAAACTTGACGAGCTAAAACTCGCCGTCCAAGACTATGCCGCCGATGTCGTACTCGTCAACCATCCGCTATCGCCCAGCCAAGAACGTAACTTGGAAGGCTATCTGGGGGTGCGGGTAGTCGACAGAAACGGCTTGATCTTGGATATTTTTGCCCAGCGGGCGCAATCTTTTGAAGGCAAACTCCAAGTCGAATTGGCGCAGCTTAAGCATTTGTCAACCCGTTTGGTACGCGGCTGGACGCATTTGGAGCGGCAAAAAGGCGGTATCGGCTTAAGAGGGCCGGGTGAAACCCAGTTGGAAACCGACCGCCGCCTATTAGCCGGGCGCATCAAACAAATCCAACAACGCTTGGATAAAGTCGACAAACAACGCCACCAGGGGCGCAGCCAACGCAAAAAAGCCGAAATCCCTACCGTCTCCTTGGTCGGCTACACGAATGCCGGGAAATCGACGCTATTTAACCAACTGACCGGGGCGGGCATTTATGCAGCAGACCAATTGTTCGCCACCCTAGACCCGACCTTGCGTAGCGTCCAACTGGCCAACAATAGCGAAATTGTCTTAGCCGATACGGTGGGCTTTATCCGCCACCTACCGCATGAGCTGGTCGCCGCGTTTAAATCGACCCTACAGGAAGCCAGCGAAGCGGAGTTATTGCTGCACGTTATTGATGCCCACAGCGATGACCGTGATACCATCATTGCCCAAGTCAACCTAGTGCTGACCGAAATACAAGCCGATACCGTCAAGCAAATCGAAGTGTTCAACAAAATCGACCTGCTCGACGGCATCCTGCCGCATATTGACCGCGATGATGCGGGCAATCCGGTGCGGGTTTGGTTATCGGCGGAAACCGGTGCGGGCATGGAGCTTTTAGTGCAGGTTCTCGTGGAGCTGTTTGCCAGCACCAAAGTGACCCGCCGCTGCTTTTTGACCCCGCAACAGGGCGGCATCCGCGCTAAATTATTTACTTGCGCAAAAATCATTGCCGAGGATATTGATGAACTGGGTGCCAGCGAACTGGTCGTACAAATAGATGTTAAGCACTTAGGCCTGTTAAAAGAAGTTAAGACCGAAGAGCTGCCTTAACGAATGGCCTTAGCGGGCTTTGGCACAGACAGGCTACGACAGGCTAAACCTCAAAGCACTTGGAGATGTCTTACCTATCTCCGGGTGTTTTCGTGTTTTTAAGGCATTTACGCTAAAATAGCCGATAAGTATTGCTGCCTGTAAAGGCAAACGCTTTCATGCTGAAGGCCGACAACACATCCTACGGGATCAAATAACAGTAAAATAATCCATACGGAGCATAAAATATGTCGTGGAATGAGCCTGGCGGCGATAAAAAAGACCCCTGGAGCGGGCGGGGAGACAAGAATGGGCCTCCCGATCTTGATGAAGCCCTGCGGTCTTTACAAGAAAAATTAGGCAAACTGTTTGGCGGTGGCGAGGGCGGCGGCAATTCAAGCAACGATTCCAGCCCCCCAATGAAAGGCCTGACCGCCATTGCCGCCGGTGTGGCGGTTTTTTTATGGGGTATAACCGGCTTTTATGTCGTCGATGAAGGTAACCACGGCGTCGAGACCCGTTTTGGCAAATACACCACCATTACCCAATCCGGCCTGCATTGGCATCTGCCCGCCCCTATCGAACAAGTCAATATCGTCAACGTTAAGCAACAACGTTTTATCGAAGTCGGGTACCGTAGCGCGGGCAGCGAACAAAGCGGTTCGGTATTGAAAGAAGCGCTGATGCTGACCAAAGATGAAAACTATGTCGACGTGCGCCTTGCGGTGCAATACCAAGTAAAAGATGCCAAAGACTTTATTTTTAATATCGTCAACCCGGCCGCCACGCTGAAACAAGTTACCGAAAGCGCCCAGCGCGGCGTGATCGGCAGCAGCACCATGGATTTTGTCTTAACCGAAGGCCGTAGCGAAATTGTCACCCAGATCAAAAAAGAAATCCAAGACGTGATGGACAGCTACCATTCCGGCATCCAAATCACCAGCGTCAACCTGCAAGATGCGCAACCTCCCGAACAGGTGCAAAACGCCTTCGCCGATGCCATTAAGGCGCGTGAAGACGAACAGCGCCTGATCAACGAAGCCGAAGCCTACTCTAACGATGTTGTGCCTAAAGCGCGTGGGGCGGCGGCCAGAAAGATGCAAGAAGCGGAAGGCTACAAAGAACAAGTCATCGCCCAAGCCGAAGGTGAGAGCAGCCGTTTTGCCAAATTATATGCCGAATACAGCAAAGCCCCCGACGTAACCCGCAAACGTCTCTATATTGACGCAATGGAAGCGGTGTTCTCGGAAACCAATACCGTAATGGTTGATGTGAAAGGCGGCAACAATATGATGTATTTGCCGTTAGATAAAATGCTGCCGCATAAACCCGCCAGCCTGCCTGCCAACAGCAATCCGGTGCAAAACAGCAATGAACCCGCCGCAACGCCAGCCGCCGCCCCTGCGTCCGCAGCCGTCGACGAGCATAGTGTTGACCGGGCTACCAGTCGTGGTCGTGATGTAAGGGGCCGTCAATGATACAAAATAAAATAGCCGCCGGCGTTGCAGGTATCCTGCTGATCGCCGGCATGATGAGCCTGTTTACCGTCAAGGAAACAGAAAAAGCCATTAAATTCCGCTTTGGTGAAATCATTAAAAGCGATTACGCACCTGGCCTGCATTTTAGGATACCGCTGATCAACACCGTCAAATTGTTTGATGCGCGTATCCAAACCATGGATTCCAGGCCGGAACGCTTTTTGACCGCCGAAAAGAAAAACGTCATTGTCGACTCGTTCGTCAAATGGCGGATTGGTGATGTCACTAAATTTTATACCGTCGTGGCGGGTGATATTGACCAAGCCAATTTGCGCTTGGACCAAATCATTAAAGACGCTTTTCGCGGCGAATTCAGCAAACGCAACATCAAGCAATTGGTATCCACCGACCGCAGTGCTATCCGGGAAATTTTGATCAATAATTCCAAGTCCATAGCGGCTAGTTTAGGTATGGAAATTATTGACGTGCAAGTCATGCGCATCGATTTGCCTGACGAAGTCAGCGCCTCGGTGTTCAGCCGTATGGAAGCCGAACGTGAGCGGGTCGCGCGGGAATTCCGCTCCCAAGGCGCGGAAGCGGCGGAGCGGATACGCGCCGATGCCGACCGCCAGCGCGTCGTCACCTTAGCGAACGCCTACCGTGATGCCGAAAAATTACGCGGTGAAGGCGACGCGAAAGCCTCAGAAATTTATGCCCAAGCCTACGGCCAAGATCCTGAGTTTTTTACCTTCTACCGCAGCCTGAATGCGTATAAGAAAACCTTTACCAATTCCGGCATGATTGTGCTGGATCCTGACTCTGATTTCTTCCAATATTTTAAGAAACAGACAAAATGAAGTAAGCTATCGCCTCTACAGATTTTCAAAACACCAAAACGCTCCGCCTGTGCGGGGCGTTTTGTTTGAGTGGGACTTAAAAACACATGCAACAACAAAACTCGTGGCTTTTGCCCGAAGGCATTGAAGAAACTTTGCCGACTGAGGCCAAACATCTGGAAGCACTGCGCAACAAGCTTCTCGAGCGCTTTGCCTGCTGGGGTTATGACCTCGTCATACCACCTTTTATCGATTTCCTCGATTCGCTGCTGATCGGTTCAGGCCATGATTTGGACCTGCAAACATTTAAGCTGACCGATCAAATCAGCGGTAAAATGCTCGGCATCCGTGCCGACATGACTCCGCAAGTCGCCCGGATAGATGCGCATAACCTTAAGCACACCTGCCCTACCCGCCTGTGTTATGCCGGGACGGTGCTGCATACGCGTGGCGACCCGCTGGAAAAGACCCGCAGCCCTATGCAAATCGGCGCGGAACTGTATGGCCATGCGGGTAAAGAAAGCGATTTTGAAGTCATTTGCCTGATGCTGGAAATGCTCGCCGTCACTGGCCTGCAAAATGTGCATCTGGATTTGGGGCATGTCGGCATTTACCGCGCCTTAGCCGAGCAAGCCGATTTGTCCGTCGCCCAAGAAAGCGAACTGTTCGCCATTTTACAACGCAAAGCCAAACCGGAACTGGCGGAACTGATGGACGGTTATGCCATCAACGGCGACTTGAAACAACTCTTTTTGGCCTTGCCGGAACTCAACGGCGACCACACCGTATTGGTAAAAGCACAAACCTTATTGGCTCAAGCGGGCGATGCCGTCAACCAAGCCCTAGCAGACTTGACCGCCATCGCCGGACAACTAGCCAACCGTTTCCCGCACTTGGCGATCAGCTTCGACTTGGCGGAACTGCGCGGCTACCATTACCACACAGGTATGGTCTTCGCCGCCTTTGTCCCTAAGGTAGGCCGAGAAATTGCCCGGGGCGGACGTTACGACAATATCGGCAAAGTCTTTGGCAGGGCGCGTCCGGCCACCGGTTTCAGCGCCGACTTGAAACTGCTATCGGCACTCAGCAAACAAAGCTTTTCCTGCCCGCCCCGCGAACTGATTTTCGCGCCTTATCATGATGATGCCGACTTGGCGACCGCCATCAGAGACTTACGCGCCCAACAACGGGCAGTTATCCAGCAACTGCCGGGGCAAACCGGTGGGGCGGCCGAATATGGCTGCACCGCCGTTTTAGTGCAAGAACAACAACACTGGGTTGTTAAACCTTTAAATTCGGCAACGGCCTAAGGCCTTTGCCCTACCCGCTGCATTTATGCAGCCGTAATTGGAGTTATTATGGGAAAAAATGTCATTGTTATCGGCACTCAATGGGGTGACGAAGGAAAGGGCAAACTGGTCGATTTATTGACCGAACAAGCACAAGCGGTGGTACGCTTCCAAGGTGGCCATAACGCGGGCCATACCTTGGTCATCAAAGGCGAAAAAACTGTTTTGCATCTGATCCCTTCGGGCATCCTCCGCGACAATGTCCAATGCCTGATCGGCAACGGTGTCGTGCTCTCCCCCAAAGCTTTACTGGAAGAAATTGAGATCCTTGAAAAAGCCGGTATCAACGTCCGTAACCGCCTGTTAATCAGTGAGGCTTGTACCCTAATCCTGCCCGTGCATGTCGCCATTGACCAAGCCCGCGAAAAAGCGCGTGGCAGCAAAGCCATCGGCACGACCGGACGCGGCATAGGTCCGGCCTACGAAGACAAAGCGGGCCGCAGAGGTTTACGCGCGGGGGATTTTAAAAATCCTACCGCCTTCGCCGAAAAACTGAAAGAGTTATTGGAATACCACAATTTTATGTTGACCGAGTATTTCCATGTCGATGCCGTCGACTACCAACAAACCTTAGACGAAGCCTTGGCATTTGGTGAGCAGATCAAGCCAATGCTGTGCGATGTCAGCGAAACGCTGTACCAACATCAAGCCGAAGGCAGCAACCTATTATTTGAAGGGGCGCAAGGCGCGTTATTGGATGTCGACCACGGCACCTTCCCCTACGTCACCTCTTCCAGCACCACCGCAGGTGGTGCCGCCACAGGTAGTGGCGTAGGCTTGCTGAACTTTGACTATGTCTTAGGCATTACCAAAGCTTACTCAACGCGCGTCGGCAACGGCCCTTTCCCTAGCGAATTGCACGATGCCAACGGCGAACACCTCAGCGCCAAAGGCTTTGAAGTCGGTGCCACCACCGGACGCAAACGCCGTTGCGGTTGGTTTGATGCCGTCGCCATGCGCAAATCCGCCAAATTGAACAGCTTAAGCGGCATTTGCCTGACTAAACTGGATGTCTTAGACGGCATGGAAAGCGTCGGTATCTGCACAGGCTACCGCCTAAAAGGTGAAATCACTAATATCGCGCCGTTAGGGGCAGACCAATACGGAGAATGCGAGGCAATTATTGAACAAATGCCGGGCTGGAGCGACCCCACTGCCGGTATCACCGACTATGACGCACTGCCTGCAAACGCCAAAGCCTACATCAAACGTATTGAAGACCTGGTGGGCATTAAAGTCACTATTTTGTCCACAGGCCCTGACCGTGATGAGACTATTATCCTTGAGCATCCGTTTGCTTAAGGGTTAAACGGTAAGCCATAAACGGAGTGCAATGGTCTTTAGCCATTGCACTATGGCCGCCTATGCACAGCCAACGTTTAGCCCGTCACGCGTGCTTATAGCCATTTTTTGCTTCAATAACGATGGACTTGGTTGTTAGTTGTCGGTCAGTTTTGAGCCTGCCAACCGCCCTTAATGCCTAAAATGGGAATGCCGCTATAAACGGTGGCACATCAGTCATAATAGCCTATCTTGCCAACACGGGTTAAGCGGCAATATCCCGCTCAGCCTCTGCAATCAGGCTCTCAGATACCCCCCGTTTTTTCAGTGCGGCAATCAACCTGGCTTCTTTGCTTAACAGGAATTGCGCCTCATCACGCCGCAAACCGTCACTTAAATACGCTTTTAATAACGCTTGGTAGCCAGAAAAGCCCCTTTGCGGCGCAATGGCTTTCATCGACTCGACCACATCAGCGGGTATCCGCAACGTAATGGAAATCATTGGTCGGTCTTTGTTTAAGCGTTGTTTGATAGGTTCTGAAATCATAGTCATTGCGCTCCGTAAGGGTGGCTTTGCGGGCCGAAATAAGGCGGATAAACTCAGCTTCGACTTCGATATGCACAACAAACAATAAACGTCCTGATTCGTCATAGCCAATCACCGCGTCACGCGCTTCATCTTGCCGCCCGGCATCGACCAGTTTAAAAAAGGGGTCGAAGAAGGCTTCAGTAGCTTGTTCAAATGTTATGCCGTCATGCTTGTGAATGTTGGCCACCGCTTTGCGATCATTCCAGACAAAAGCCACACCGTTTTTTCAAAGTGAATATTCATGCTAACCATTCTAAATAAGGTATTGACATTGTCAATACTTATTGGCGTACGATAAAGAAAAATCACCATGAAACCGATAGCCGATTCATTTTCGGACGGCGAAGCTATAACCCCCCTGTTATTGTACCCATCGGCTCCAACCGTTATCCTTGAACATCCATTTGTTTAAGAACCCATCCGGTTACTAAAACCTGAAAAGTCTCACTGGTAACTTTAGCGTGCTATGGTTATTTTCCGGCACGTTTCAACGGGCAATAAAAAAGGGTCTTGCGACCCTTTTTTATTGCCTGAAAAAACCGATAAACTTATTCTTTATCCGCTTCTTTCATGCTCAATCTGACCCGGCCTTGGCGGTCAATTTCCAGCACTTTTACGCGGACCATATCGCCTTCGTTCAGCTTGTCGCTGACTTTATCGACATGTTCATCGGAAATTTGCGAGATATGCACCAAACCGTCTTTACCTGGCAAGATAGTGACAAATGCGCCAAAATCCATCAGACGGACAACTTTGCCTTCGTAGACTTTGCCCACTTCGACTTCTTCGGTGATTTCGGCAATCATGCGGCGGGCTTCTTCGCCAGCGGCTTTATCAACCGAGGCAATCTTCACTACACCATCATCGCTCAGATCAACACTGGCACCCGTGACTTCGGTAATGCCGCGAATCGTCGCGCCACCTTTACCGATAACTTCGCGGATTTTGCTAGGGTCAATTTTGAAGGTAATGATGCGCGGTGCGAAGTCGGACATTTCTTCGCGGGTTGATGACAAGGCTTTGTTCATCTCGCTGAGAATATGCAAACGGCCTACTTTCGCTTGTTCCAAGGCAGTTTTCATGATTTCGGCAGTGATGCCGTCAATCTTGATGTCCATTTGCAAAGCGGTGATACCCTGTTCGGAGCCTGCCACTTTAAAATCCATATCGCCTAAATGGTCTTCATCGCCCATGATGTCCGACAAGACCGCAAAACGGTCGCCTTCCTTAATCAGACCCATAGCAATACCGGCCACTGGTGTACTGATAGGCACACCCGCATCCATCAGCGCCAAAGAACTGCCGCACACGGAAGCCATTGAACTGGAACCGTTCGATTCGGTAATCTCAGACACCACACGGATAGTGTAAGGAAATTCTTCCATATTGGGCAATACGGCGGCAACGCCGCGTTTCGCCAAACGGCCATGACCAATTTCACGGCGCTTAGGTGAACCGACTTGTCCGGTTTCGCCAACGCTGTAAGGAGGGAAATTGTAGTGGAGCATGAACGGTTCTTTATATTCACCCGCCAAAGCGTCGATGATTTGGGCATCGCGCTGGGTACCTAAGGTGGCGACTACTAACGCTTGGGTTTCGCCGCGTGTGAACAACGCCGAACCGTGGGTTCTTGGCAATACGCCCGTTCTGATACTGATCGGGCGGATAGAATCTAAGGCGCGGCCATCAATACGTTTGCTGTCATCAAGGATAGCGTTACGGACGATTTTCGCTTCCAGATGCTCGATAATTGCACGGATAGCATTGGCGGTATAATCACCGTCAGCCGTCAATTTTTCAACTACGGCATTTCTGATTGCCTTAAGTTGCTCTTGTCTGATCAGTTTTTCGGCGATTTGATAAGCTTCGGTGATGCTGGCTTCGACTTCGGCTGTCACTTTGCTGACTAATTCGACATTGGCTTCAGGGGCTTCCCAAGATACCGCACCTTTGCCCGCCGCATTGGCGAAATCATTGATGGCATCAATCGCCGTCTGCATTTGTTCGTGACCAAACAGCACCGCACCGAGCATGACTTCTTCGGACAAGCCGACCGCTTCGGATTCGACCATCAACACCGCATGGGCAGTACCAGCAACGACTAGGGTCAGTTGTGAGGTTTTTAGTGCCGCAGGTGATGGGTTTAACAAATAACCGCCGTCCTGATAACCGACACAAGCCGCACCGATAGGGCCGTTAAAAGGCAAACCGGATACGGCCAAAGCCGCTGACGCGCCTAACAGGGCCGGAATTTCTGGGTCTACTTCTGGGTTTAAAGACACCACAGTAGCGATAATTTGAACTTCGTTAGTATAGCCTTCAGGGAAAAGCGGGCGTATCGGTCTGTCTATCAAGCGGGACGTTAGCGTTTCTTGCTCGCTGGGCCGCCCTTCGCGTTTGAAAAAGCCCCCTGGGATTTTTCCGGCCGCATAGGCTTTTTCTTGATAATTGACGGTTAACGGGAAGAAATCCCCGCCAGTGGCTTCTTTTTTAGCAACGACAGTCACCAATAAGGTGGTGCCGTCAACGTCGATTATCACAGCGCCGTCAGCTTGACGTGCTATCTCGCCAGTTTCCAATGTTACTGTGCGTGCGCCGTATTGAAATACTTTCCTGATAGGATTCACTATAAGATTCCTTTGTGTAGAGGTTCGGGTAGGGGTATTGCAACAATACCCCTACTGAGGTTGTAGCGTTTCTTGGTTGGCTTATTTACGCAGACCCAGACGTTCGATCAATGAACGGTAACGGGCAATATCTTTGTTTTTCAGATAATCTAACAGCTTACGGCGTTGGTTAACCATACGCAACAAACCACGGCGGGAGTGGTTGTCTTTTTTGTGTGCCGCAAAATGCGGAGTCAAATGGGTGATATGGGCAGTCAGTAAGGCAACTTGCACTTCTGGGGAGCCTGTGTCGGTTTCTGATAAACGGTAAGCTTCAACAACGGCTTTCTTTTGTTCTGCGGTAAATGGCATTTTTTGATAATCCCTATAAGATTAAAGTATAAAAAATAAAGCCGCCTTAGGCGACTTAAGAAAATCCTGCCCCGCGATAGGGTGTAGGGCAGGCTGGCAGGGCATAAAATTTATGCCCTTAAAAGGCAGAGCGGTGGATTTTCGCCCCTCTACCCGTTAATATTAAACAACTTTTTCGGGGCTATTTTACCATCCAATAGCATTTCCCCCAAACCCAAAAACAACGGGCCTTCATATAAGCGGACACTCCCTTCGATGCTGGCCGGATAAGCAATCGTTTGCCCATAACGGATACTGATCGCTTGCGCCTCGGACAACTGCACCGACGGCAAGCCTGCTAAAGGCTTATCGACAGCAATTAAGGTAGCCAATAAGGTCGGCATGTCCATCGCCGCCAATTCTTCCAGGGTTTTGGCCTCAGCCAAGGAAAACTGCCCAGCCGCCAAGCGCCGCAAAGCCGTCACTGTGCCGCAAGTGCCTAAGGCATGGCCGATGTCTTCCGCTAACGAGCGGATGTAAGTGCCTTTGGAACAGGCCACTTCCAGCATGAGCTGGTCGGCGGTCGCGCTGAGCAAAACCAGTTCATAAATATGGATATGCCGGGCTTTGCGCTCAACCGTAATGCCTTCCCTAGCCAATTCATAGAGTTTTTTGCCCTGATGCTTTAAGGCCGAATACATCGGCGGCACTTGCTCGATGGCACCGGTAAACTGCCGCAAACAGGCGGCAATAGCGTCCTGGGTCAATGGCGGTACAGGCAGGGTGGCAATCACCGCCCCTTCGGCATCGCCCGTGTCGGTCATCACCCCTAACTGCACCGTCACCTGATAACGCTTATCATCGTCCAACATCAGCGCCGACACCTTAGTCGCCTCGCCAAAACACAGCGGCAGCAAACCGCTGGCTAAGGGGTCTAACGCCCCGGTATGTCCGGCTTTATTGGCATTAAACAAGCGGCGGACTTCCTGTAAGGCTTTGTTGGAAGACACGCCTAAGCGTTTGTCCAACAAAATGATGCCGTGGATATTAAGGCCAGAGGTACGTTTGCTCATTGATTAAAAAACGCTGTAAAAATACCGATAGTTGACTGATAGTCACATATCATCAATATTAAATTGATAACCGGAAAAATAGGTAAACGCTTTGGGGTTTCTTTGCCAAATGTCATTCAATATCGGCGTAATCAGCAATTCCGATTTGGCCTTTTCCGACTGTAACGGCAATTGCTGGTTGTTCGCCAGCACCTGCCGCAATAAATCACTAGGCTGTATAGGCAGGATGTGCGTGAATAATTTCAGCCCTACTACATCAATCGCTAACTCTTTTAAATCGGCGTATCCGTTGACATTATGATTCGTCTTCCGGCAAATCTTCAACCGGCAAGTCCTTCGCCACCTCGCTTAACAACGCCGCCACCCGCATCCCCGTATCAAACGAATCGTCGTAATGGAAACGCAACTCAGCAATATGGCGCAGGCGCATCCGTTTGGCGAGTTCGTGGCGGATTTGCGGAGCCAGTTCGTTCAGGCATTTTTGGTTGGCGCGTTTGCCTGCTTCATCGGTATTCAATACCGTGAAGTAGACTTTCGCGACGGCGAGGTCACGGGTGACCTCGACCTCGTTAATGGTGACAAAGCCTAAGCGCGGATCATCAATATCCCGTTGCAGAATGAACGACAGCTCTTTCTGCATTTGCGAGGAGACACGGTCTTTACGACCATACACGTTACCCATACTTTACAATACCCGTTTGACTTCAGTGCGTTCAAAGACTTCGATTTGGTCGCCCGCCTGCACGTCGTTGTAGTTTTTCACGCCGATACCGCATTCCATGCCCATTTTGACTTCTGAAGCATCGTCTTTAAAGCGGCGTAAGGATTCTAACTGGCCTTCAAAAATCACCACGTTTTCGCGTAGGACGCGGATCGGCAGATTACGTTTAACAAAACCGTCAATGACCATACATCCGGCAATTGCACCGAATTTCGGTGAGCGGAACACATCCCGCACTTCGGCAAGACCGACGATATGCTCCCTAATTTCAGGAGCCAACATACCGCTGATGGATTTTTTGACTTCATCAATCGCATCATAAATGACGCTGTAATAATGCAAATCCACACCTTTTTCTTCGATCAGGCGGCGTGAAGTGGCATCGGCACGGACGTTAAAGCCGATCAGGATAGCGCCCGAAGCCAAAGCCAAATTGACATCGCCTTCGTTGATACCGCCGACCCCGCCAAAAATCACCTTCACTTCGACTTCGTCGTTGGACAAAGCCACTAACGAGCCGCGTAAGGCTTCCAAACTGCCTTGCACGTCGGTTTTAATGACCAGATTAACGCTGGCAAGCTCTCCGGCGGTCATGCGCGAGAACACTTCATCCAGTTTAGAGGCTTGTTGCGCGGCTTGACGGCTGAATTTCTTCCGGTCTTCACGGTGTTTCGCCAAATCTTTAGCGACCCGTTCGTTTTGGACGACCAAGAACTCGTCGCCCGCAAACGGCGTACCCGACAGGCCTAAAATTTCCACCGGCACCGAAGGGCCGGCTTCTTTAATGGCTTTGCCGTTTTCGTTAAACATCGCGCGGACGCGGCCATATTCATGGCCACATAAGACCATTTGGCCGTTTTCTAAGGTACCTTTTTGGATTAGCACCGTCGCGACTGCACCACGGCCTTTATCCAAACGCGATTCAATGACGATACCGGATGCCGCCCCTTCAACAGGCGCTTTTAACTCAAGAATTTCCGTTTGGACAATCAAAGCCTCGATCAGGTCGTCGATGCCCGCGCCAGTTTTGGCAGAAATCTTCAAGAATTGGACATCACCGCCCCACTCTTCCGCCAAGACGTTAATAGTCGACAATTCCTGCATCACCTTGTCGGGATTGGCTTCCGGTTTGTCGATCTTGTTCATGGCGACAATAATCGGCACATTGGCGGCCCTTGCGTGTTCCACCGCTTCTTTGGTTTGCGGCATCACGCCGTCGTCGGCGGCAACCACCACGATGACCACGTCAGTGACATCAGCACCCCGGGCCCGCATAGCGGTAAACGCGGCGTGGCCTGGGGTATCAAGGAAGGTGACCGCACCGTGGTCGGTTTTGACCTGATACGCACCGATATGCTGGGTAATACCGCCCGCTTCGCCAGCGGCGACGCGGGTTTTACGGATATAATCCAGCAATGAGGTCTTGCCGTGATCGACATGACCCATGATGGTGACGATAGGGGCGCGGGGCAATTCCACGCGGTTATCTTCCATCAGCACCTCGGCAAGCATTTCTTGCTCAAGGTCGTCGTCGCTTTGCATGATAGGTTTATGACCCATATCTTCAACTAAAATCACCGCCGTTTCTTGGTCGATGCTTTGGTTAATGGTCGCCATGATGCCTAGCTTCATCAGATGCTTAATGACCAGCGCGGCCTTGACGCTCATTTTTTGCGCCAGGTCAGAGACGATAATCATCTCAGGAATGGTGACTTCTTTAACAATCGGTGCGACCGGCATTTCAAACTGGTGACGGTTTTCCGAAGGCATAGCGACACGCGGACTTTGCTTGCCTTTCTTCTTGCCTTTTTTATTGTCTTTACCTGATGAAGTCCGCGCAGGTGCAGCAGCACCTTCTTCTTGCTTTTTCTTATACAGTTCTTGCTGTTTGGCGGCGGCTTGTTGCCTGACTTTTTCGGCGTTCTTTTTGATGGATTCTTCGAGACGGCGTTCTTTTTCTTGCTGTTTTTTTCTGACTTCGTCAGACTCTTTCGCTTTGATGGGCTTATCCTGCTTAACTTTTTTATCGTCCTTAATTTTTATCGTCGCGAATTTATCTTCGGGATCATTATCGTCGATCAAATCAGCATCGACTGCTGCCACAGGACGCGCCGCATCCACACCTTTAGCCTTAGGCGCATGGTCAGGCTTGGCTTTGGGTTTATCTTGTGCTGTTTTTGTCGTCACGGTCTCAACCTCAGGAATAGATACAGGCTCATTAACCAGTTCCACCACTGGCTCAGGTACTGGTTCTGTGAGGGTCTCGACAACCGCAACCACAGCCTCTTGCGCAGGTTCAGATCCAGCCGCCCCAACCTGCTCAGGCAGTACAGCCTCGACAACCGGCAACAGCGGTGCTGCTACGGTTTCGATAAGCGCCGGCTGCTGGACAACTTTAGGCACTTCCGCTTCCTTGTGTTCAGGGCGTTTGATAAAGGTTTTCTTTTTACGCACTTCAACGCTGATGGTTTTTGCAGAATTGCCGGGTGCGGTGGCCTGCTTGATTTCCGTTACTTTCCGGCGCTCTAACGTCACCCGTCTAGGTGATCCGGCGGTATTGTCTTCGGGCTTACCGTGACGCTTGCGCAAATGCCCAAGCAATTGCATTTTTTCATCTTCACTGATGACATCATCAGGGGAGCTGGCAGATAATCCTGCTTCTTTCAGTTGTTCTAATAATCGTTCCAAAGGTATTTTTACCACCTCTGCTAACTGCCGTACTGTTTTATCGCTCATTTGCTCCCCCTTTTACTCACTCTTTGCCTCGGCAAACCAAGGCTCACGCGCCTTCATAATCAATTCTGCCGCTCTTTCTTCAGTGATCCCCGAAAAATTCAACAAATCATCAATTGATTGCTCTGCCAAATCATCCATCGTCACAATACCTTGGCTCGCCAACTCGTAAGCCAAATCATCATCCATACCCGCCATTGCCAACAAATCTTCCGCAGGATGCACGGTTTCCCTCGTTTCCTCGGCGGCAATCGCGCTAATCAGTAACGCATCTTTGGCACGGCTTCTCAGCTCATTGACCAAATCCTCATCAAAACCTTCAATATCCAGCATTTCACTGACCGGCACATAAGCGATTTCTTCAACCGTATTAAAGCCCACTTCCGCCAAAATCAAGGCCACGTCAGCATCAATATCTAATTGATCCATAAACATTTGCTTAACTTTGCCGATTTCCGCTTCGCTGTTCAGCTCGGCTTTTGAGGCATCGATCACGTTCAATTCCCACCCGGTCAATTGCGAGGCCAAGCGGACGTTCTGGCCACCCCGACCGATAGCTTGGGACAAATTATCCGAACCTACCGCCAAATCCATGCTGTGCTTGTCTTCATCGACAATAATCGACTGGATTTCCGCAGGCGACATGGCGTTAATGACAAATTGCGCCTCACTAGGATGCCAAAGAATAATGTCGACCCGCTCGCCCGCCAGTTCGTTAGTGACAGATTGCACTCTTGCGCCGCGCATACCCACGCAGGAGCCGACCGGATCTAAGCGCGGGTCATTGCTTTTAACCGCCAATTTGGCCCTAGAGCCAGGATCACGCGCCGCGCCCATAATAGAAATAGTGCCTTCGGCAATTTCCGGCACTTCCAAACGGAACAAAGCCACCAATAATTCGGGCGCGGTACGGCTGACGAACAGTTGCGGGCCACGTTGCTCCAGACGCACATCTTTCAGATAGCCCCTAATACGGTCGCCGATACGGATGGCTTCACGCGGGATCATATCTTCCTTAGCAATAAAGGCTTCGACATGACCGCCCAAATCCAAGAACACGCTGCCTTTTTCAATACGCTTAACGATACCCGTCACCAACTCACCCATACGCGATTGATACGCATCGACGATTTTCTTACGCTCGGCTTCGCGGACTTTTTGAATAATCGCCTGCTTGGCATGTTGGGCGGCAATTCGGCCAAAATCCACCGAATCGATCTCTTCCTCAACCACATCGCCGACTTTGATAGCCGGATCATCCAGTTGCGCCACTTCCAACAGCACTTGCGTGGTCGGAAATTCGACATCGCCGACGCAAGACGGATTAGGTGCAACCACATCCCATTGCCGATAGGTTTTATAATCGCCTGTTTTTCTGTCGATGGCGACCCGTGCTTTAATGGTGTTGATATGGCGCTTAACAGTAGCCGCTTCCAGTGCCGACTCTATCGCTTGAAAAACGACATCCTTATCAATTTCCTTTTCATTGGAAAAGACCTCTACCACCAATAAAATTTCTTTATTTGCCACTTCGAGCTCCTTTTTCGATGCTTTGATTAAATAAACTATTATCAGGTACCAAACGCGCCTTACTCATCGCACTGAACGGCACTGCAAAAATGTCTTCCCCTTCCTTAAGGGTAATCACATCATCCTCGACACCTTCAATCGAGCCTTTGATTTTTTTACGGTTGGCGATAGGCTTAAATAAATTGACCAAGACGGTGCTGCCGATATAGCGGGCAAACTGGCTGACCTTAAAAAAGGGCCTGTCTTCGCCCGGAGAGGAAACTTCCAAGTGATAGTTGTCGGGAATAGGGTCTTCAACATCTAAAATGCCACTGACCTGATGGCTGACCTTAGAACAATCGTCAACTAAAATGCCCTTGTCACTATCAATATAAATTCTTAACAGACCGTGCTTCGGATGCGGATGATAGTCGATGCCGACACATTCATAACCTAAACCTTCAACAACTGGCTCGATCAAGTTGACCAAATGCTCAGGAGCCTGCTTCATTGTTTTCCCCACTTACTTGCGCACAAAAAAAAAGAGCCAAAGGCTCTTCCATTAACAACCGATTGTAAGCTTCCACTATCCGAAGCCCTAAAAATAAAAAACCCCAAAATGGGGTTCCTTGATCTGGTAGCGGGGGCAGGATTTGAACCTACGACCTTCGGGTTATGAGCCCGACGAGCTACCAAGCTGCTCCACCCCGCGATTGATTTGAGTATTATAGACAGTTTATTTTATTTATCAAGCTATTTTTTAAATTTGTCATACAAATCACTTAATAAATCTGCTAGCGTCCGTCCACCTACGCGCCAGCCTATTGTTCCGTAAGCAATAACTGCTTAATAGCCGCAAAAACTTCGTGAAACATCGCCTGGGTCAGGCGTTTAGTTTGGATATTATAACGGCTGGTATGGTAAGAATCGACCAGCATCCGCCCGTCCGGTAGACGGTGCTGAACGTTATGCCCAAACCGCGCGTAACTGGCTTTTAAGCCATAAGCCTTTAAAACCGCTTGATGGGCAATCGTCCCTAAGGCTAAAATCACCGCATCGGGCGGCAAAGTTTGCAATTCGGCGGACAGATAAGCGTTACACTGCTTAATTTCCCCTGGCGTGGGCTTGTTTTGCGGCGGCAAACACTTAACTGCATTCGTAATGCGGCAATTGCGCAACAACAAACCATCATCTAATGAAGTAGACACAGGGCTGTTACCAAAACCGAAGGTATGCAAGGTCTCATACAGTAACAGCCCGGCATAATCACCCGTAAAAGGCCGGCCTGTAGCATTCGCCCCGTGCATCCCCGGAGCCAGCCCCACCACCAGCAACCGCGCGGCGGCATCGCCAAAAGGCGCGACGGGCAAAGCATGGTAAGCAGGATACTGTTGCTTGACGGTACAGAGAAAATCCGCCAAGCGCGGGCATTGGCGGCAATCTTGGGCAAAAGGGGTTGCGGTCACGGTCGTTTAGAAAGTAGCGGAAATCCTGCCATAATAAATGACTTTGGCATATTATCAAGGCAAACCTGCCTAAACCTCAAACCGCAGCCCTCATAACAAAAACGGGGGACGCTTAGGACTCGGCATTTACCAGACAGGTTTTATTGACATACTTATTACCCCATTCCTTAGCCCATTCTTTCAAACAGCTACCTACCGATGCAATTCAGTAATAAATGGTTATCGTTTTACCGGATTTTGCTCTGTATGGGCATCACCTTAACCCTCATACTCAATATCGCCAACAAACTGCCGTTGCCGACCTTGGAACGTATGGAGCATATCCTTTACGATTTGCGCCTAAGCAAAACCGTCGTTAACACCATAGACCCGCGCATTGTCATTGTCGCCATTGACGAAGCCAGCCTTGCCCAAGAAGGCCATTGGCCCTGGCCCCGTGACAAGGTCGGCTATCTGGTCGATATGCTGTTTGACTATTATGGCATCAAACTGCTGGGTTTTGACATGACGTTCTCAGAGCCGGACACCAGTTCCGGCATTAACACCTTCAACCGCCTTGCCGACCAAGAACTGCACAATGATGCCGCCTTTTTAGCGGCATTTAACAAACTAAAGCCGCAACTGGCCTACGATGAGGTATTCGCCAAAAGCTTAAGCCGCCGCCCAGTGGTGTTAGGCTACTATTTCAGCCACATCCAAGAAAAATACCCCGAAATCGGCCAATTGCCATTGTCAGTCACCTCAACCGCCACCCTGCCCTTTAGCAACCTGTTAGATAGCCCCAAAAGCTATGTGGCGAACTTGCCCGAATTACAGACCGCCGCCGCCTCAGCAGGTTTTTTTGAAAACCCTTATATCGACAAAGACGGCATCTACCGGAAACTGCCGCTGCTGCTTGAATACAAAGGCCAGCTCTACGAATCCCTGGCCTTAGCCTTATTTAGAAGCCTGCTCAATTACCCGCCCATCCAATTTGAGACCAGCGAACAATATGGCAACAGCCGCTTAGAAAGCTTGCACATTGCCGGCATCCGTGTCCCCGTTGACGAAGCAGCGGCAATTTTACTGCCCTTTCGTGGCCGCGAAGGCTGCTTCACTTATATCTCCGCCACCGAAGTCCTCAACGGCACAGTCGACAAGGCTAAACTCCAAAACAAAATCGTCCTGATCGGCTCCACCGCCGTCGGCTTATTAGATTCACGCGCCACCCCCGTCCAGCACATCTATCCGGGGGTGGAAATGCACGCCAATATTCTGAGCGCCATGCTCGACGAAACCATCAAATCGCGCCCCAACTATATCGTCGGCTTGGAAGTGATCGAATTGGTGCTGATTGGCCTATTGATTATCTTTGTGTTTCCGCACCTGTCCGCCGCTTGGTCGGCCATTGGCTTTTTAGCGATTTTATCCGCCAGCGTTTGGGGCAATATTTATTGCTGGACACAGATGGGCGTGGACACCATTTTGGCCGCCCCTCTCGTACAACTGTTCTCGCTCTATGGCATCCAGATATTTTTTGGCTTCTTCCTGGAAAGCCGGAAAAAAAAGCACATTAGCGCCATGTTTGGGCAATACATCCCACCCGAACTGGTCGAACAAATGAGCCGTTCGGACGAAGCCTTCACCTTACAAGGGGAAAGCCGCAAAATGACCGTGTTCTTTTCTGACGTACGCGGCTTTACCAGCATCTCCGAAACCCAAGACCCCAAAGCCCTCTGCGAAATCATCAACGCCATCTTTACCCCCGCCACCCACCTGATACACGAAGCCAACGGCACCATCGACAAATATATCGGCGATGCCATTATGGCGTTTTGGGGCGCACCCATGCACAACCCCCAACACGCCTCAAAAGCCATACAATCCGCCTTGGCTATCGTCACCATGCTGGGCGCGTTACAAAAGGAATTTATCAATCGAGGTTGGCCCATCATTGATATGGGCATAGGCATTAACACCGGAACAATGAATGTCGGCAACATGGGCTCGCAATTCCGCATCGCCTACACCGTCATGGGCGATGCCGTCAATTTAGGCGCCCGCCTGGAAGGCCTGACCAAACAATACGGGGTAAAAATCATCGTCAGCGAAACCACCCGCCACGACGCACTCGAATTTGCCTACCGCGAATTAGACCGCGTCCGCGTCAAAGGCAAACAGCAACCCATCACCATCTACGAACCCCTAGGCCTGATAGACACTATCAGCCCCGAACAACACCAGGCGTTAAACAAACTGGATGCCGCCCTACACGCTTACCGCCAACAGCAATGGCCAGCCGCCACCGGGCTATTTACGGCTTTAGCCGGGCAATACCCCCATGACAAACTCTACCAGATATACTTAGAGCGCATTGCCTTTTACCAACAAAATCCGCCCGCCGCCGATTGGGATGGTGTAGAAACCCATACCAGCAAATAGCCTTTTATAAACCTACCCTCCAGAAATGCCGAAGGGGTAAAAAACCGTAGCTTCTTACCCCTTCCGAAAACCCATCTGCCAGCGGCAAAGCGGATTTAAGCCCCTACAGGCTGATCCAACTTAAATGCCGCATGTAAGGCCCTGACCGCCAATTCCATATACTTTTCGTCAACCACCACCGAAATTTTAATTTCCGACGTGGAGATCATCCGAATATTGATACCCTCAGAAGCCAAGGTTTGGAACATCGTACTGGCGATACCCGCATGGGAACGCATACCCACGCCGACAATAGACACCTTAACAATACCGTCATCACCCGTGACCTTTCTCGCGCCCAAGTCACCGCAGGTTTGCTCCAAAATAGCTTTGGCACGTTGATAATCGTTGCGGTGGACAGTAAACGTAAAATCAGTAGTCGCATCGTCGGCAATATTTTGGACGATCATATCCACTTCAATATTAGCATCGGCAATCGGCCCCAAAATTTTAAACGCCACGCCCGGCAGATCCGGCACACCCGTAATCGTCAGTTTTGCCTCGTCCCGATTAAAGGCGATGCCCGAAATTAAAGCACTTTCCATTGATGATTCCTCGTAAGTAATGAGCGTACCATTACCCTCTGTAAATGATGATAAAACACGCAGGGCAACACTGTATTTGCCCGCAAATTCGACAGAACGGATCTGTAAAACCTTTGAACCCAAACTCGCCATTTCCAGCATTTCTTCAAAGGTAATGCGTTCCAAACGGCGGGCTTTCGGCTCAACCCTAGGATCGGTGGTATACACGCCATCGACATCGGTGAAAATCAGACATTCGTCGGCCTTTAACGCCGCCGCCAACGCCACCGCCGTGGTGTCCGAACCGCCGCGCCCTAAAGTCGTGATATTGCCGTCCTCGTCAACGCCCTGAAAACCCGCCACGACCACAACCTTACCTTCATTAAGGTGGGCATGGATACGGCTATCGTCAATCTTGCGGATACGCGCCTTGGTATGGCTGCTGTCGGTCAAAATCCTCACCTGTCCGCCCGTATACGAGCAAGCGTCACAACCTATCTCATGCAGCGCCATGCTTAACAGCGCCACCGTCACCTGCTCCCCGGTCGAAATCAAGACATCCATTTCCCTCTCGGTAGGCTGCACCTGCATTTCTTTTGCCAAACCGATCAAACGGTTGGTTTCGCCGCTCATCGCCGACACCACCACCACTATCTGATCGCCCAAGGCCTGGGCTTTTTTAACTTTTTCAGCGACCGCCTTAATACGTTCTACCGTACCTACCGACGTGCCACCAAATTTATAGACATAAAGTGCCATTTTTAAACCTGTTAATGTGATTTGCTGCGAAGAATACGAAGACCCTCTCCGAACCCGCTATGGTAAAAGGTTTTTGGATTTTATTAAACAATTATGACAAGCGCGATGCTTTAAAAGCCGCGTAAACCAATCAAACCAGATAGCCTGTGCGCCCCGTCAACACAAAAAAACCACCCTCTTTAACCGCATTCATTTGCTGGAAAGCCGATAAACCTTGTATTCGGTACGCTCTGGCGGCTGCTCCGGCCATTCTGGATTGCGCTCAAAAACACTTTCCACATGCGTCAACTCAATAGCGAAACCTTCTGCATACAAAGCCGTAATCTCTTCGCCAACCCCCAAGGCCTCACCCAAAGTCTCATCCGCTTGTGCATCTTCCGTCGTCAGCAAAAAAACCTGGGCGGCCTGCGATACAATCGCCTGCAAATGGGCAATGTAAAGCATACGGATCGCTTCCGGCAAAGCCGTCAGCGCGGCGCGGTCATAGACCGTATCAATCTGCCCAAGCTCCGCCAGTGTCAGGGAGAAAAAATCCCCGCACAGAATACTTAAGCGGCCCTGCCGCCATAAGGTAAACTGCCCTACCCGCCGCCGCGTAGGCTTTAAATGGTTCTCCCGAAAAAACGCCCGGACGGCAATAGGGCTTAACTCAACACCAATCACCTCATGCCCCTGCTGTGCCAGCCAGATCATATCCAAACTCTTACCGCACAACGGCACAAACACCCGGCTACCCCGCACCAAACCAAGGCCAGGCCAAAACCGGATAAGTAACGGGTTTACCGATTTTTGGTTAAAATCCGTCTGCTGATCGCGCCAGCACTGCAACCAAAGCAAATTGTCCCGACTGGTCATAATGACTCCAACGTCAACGATAGTGTAGAATGTCAGAGAATGCCCTTAAATGGGATAAAGACATCAAGAGGAATGAGCAAGTATCTTATTGCATCATAGCACCCGAAGAACCAAATTCAGCCTATTGAACAATCCTTGCAAGACAAATAAGGCAATTTAGCCCACTGATTGAACCGTATTCATGGCTATTTGTCAGATAATCAACCTCACCGCCGTTTCCCTGTTTCCAAACCCGCCAACGTTTCGATTCGGATTGACAGCCGCCACCAGTAAAAAACAAGCCCAATTTTAATGCCTCTGCCCGGCCAAAACCGCTCTCCCTATCAATACCCCCCTGATTAACGGAAGCTTAAAAGTAAATGACGACAAAACACTTTTTTTAATCTTCTCTTAATCTTTTACTCAGCTTAAATTCATCTTCGCAGCTTACACTGTCTTTGCATCGTGAATTAACCTGCCCACGCGCTTGAAAAAGCCCCGTGATTTATTGTTAGGAATACCCGCCGGAACGGGTTAGCTCAGGAATATCGCCCGCATTTATGACATAACAGACCGATAAATGCGGATTAATCTAAAACACGTTATAAGCATAGACTTATAAATATTAATTTATAGCCATTTTTGGAGAACATCATGAAAACAACTTATTTATCAACAATAGTCGTGCTTTCTGCATTAGCCACTGGCTGTGCATCCATGAGCGGCTGGAAACCTGTTGTCGATCCCCGTATGGATAGACATGCAGAAACCGTTGGACGCGACATGGGAGAATGCAAGGCGCTGGCTGAACAAGCATCGGACATCACAAAAGAAATCGCTTTAGGCGCTGGTGTCGGCGCGGTGACTGGTGCCGCAGGTGGCGCAGCCGTTGGCGCTGTCGCGGGCAGTGCGGCCACAGGCGCGGCAGGTGGTGCTATTTTGGCCATTCCCGCTGGCTTGTGGGAAGGTTATCAAGCTAACGAGAACTTTAAACGGGCATTCAAAAACTGTATGCGCCAGCGCGGCCATACCGTCGTCAATTAAAGACAGGCTTAAACACCGTTCCTGAAAAAAACTGACCTTGCTTGCGGGCGTAGCATCAGACAACCCATAAAAACGGTGTGCCTGATGTGTACGCTCAATACCTGCCAAAATGCAAACATTTTGGACAAGCCATAAAAAAGCCTATACGCCCCAACACACTCAATCTTCCAAATTACGCACAAACGTATAACTGTCAGAGGCCTGTTTCATCCGGTATAAAGTGGCCGGACGGCCTCCTTCCGAACGTTTTTCTCCGGTATCCAGCAATAATTCCGCTTGCTCGATGCGGCGGATGCGGCGGCGGAAAGACTTTTTCTGCAAGCGTTTACCGATCAACACCTCATGCAAGCGCTGAAGCTCCGGCAGTGTGAAGGTTTCCGATAGCGCGTAGGCGGGCACAATCGAATAAAGCGCCTTTTGCCGCAGACGCTCCCGCGCCAAACCAATCATGGCCTGATGGTCGGAAGCAAAGACTAACAACAGCCAACAGATGCTGGCGGTCAATGACCTGTTTATCGGCCCGAAAAGCCATACCTCGGCCCACTACCGACTATCATGGAACGGCCAAGAAACCCAATCATCATCAGGAATTATCATTGCCACAGGTTTCGGCTCAACAGGCTGGTTCCAGTCGCTCCTTGCCGGTGCCTTGGGGGTTTCAGGCACTACATCCCATCCGCTCAAAGAGGGCTTTGCCTGGCACGAAAAACGCCTACAATTCACCGTCTGCGAACCGTTTCCAAGCCGAAGGCTGGTTTTCTCAACCATTGATGCCCATCCTCCAAAATTTCGATAATCGATATGTCCAAAGCCCCTTTCACCGTGCCAATTTTGCCTTTGCGGAACAGTGTCTCTAAGCGGCGAACAGACAACAAGTTCAATACCTAAAGCCCAATAGATTTGTTAGCCCAACCGTCATCAAAGCGTTTGGCATCGTCGGGTAACTGTGCGAACACCGGATTTTTTACCAAACCAAACTGTTTCGGGTAATACACCCCACCCAAATATAAGCCTTGGGGCGGTGCGGTGCGGGCGGCCAGTTTGCGGTCTTTGGCAGCCAGTAAAAACTGCGTCCAAGTGACGGGTTGCTTGCCCATGCCTATTTCCATCAGCACCCCGGCAATATTCCTGACCATGTGGTGCAAAAAGGCATTGGCGGAAATATCCATAATCACTTGGTCGCCCTGCCGATAAACCGTAATAAAATACAGCATCCGCCTAGGGCTTTTCGATTGGCAACCTTGCGCCCGGAAGGACGTGAAATCATGCTCGCCTAGTAGGGCTTGTGCCGCTTGGTGCATTTTTTCCGCATCTAAAGGTTGCGGACACCATGTCGTCTGCTGGTACAGCAAAGCCGATTGGGTGGCGCGGTTACTGATAATGTAGCGGTAATAGCGGGCGATGGCGCTGTAACGGGCATGAAAACCCGCTGGGGCGGGTTGCGCCCAAAGAATCCTGACATCATTCGGCAAATGGCTGTTACCGCCCAAATGCCAAGCCTGCAAAGGCCGTTCCGCCGAGCTGTCAAAATGCACCACCTGCTCTAAGGCGTGTACGCCGGAGTCGGTGCGTCCGGCGCATAACACCGTGACCGGATGCTGGGCGATGTTGCTTAACGCCTGCTCCAACACTTGTTGGACGCTACACGCATGGGCTTGCGCCTGCCAACCGTAGTAAGCGCTGCCGTTATATTCTATGCCGAGGATAATACGCATTAATCAGATAATCAGAGGGGAAAGTTAAAACCGTCTATTTTAAACCACCCAAGCCTAGCAGTGACGATGAATTCAACCGCGCTTTTTAGTGCCAGCCAAATCTGTGGCTTCACGCTATAATCACCGTATCACTTACCCGAATCAGGAGCAGTCACTATGGAATTAGAGTTAATTTTGGTAGGTACGGCGTATCTGGCAGGCTTAATCACCAGCCGCTTATATTTCCCGCCCTTGGTCGGCTACCTTATCGCCGGCTATGTTTTACACGCCCTAGGCATCCACCCCGACGCTACCTTGGCGCATCTGGCAGATATTGGTATCCAACTGCTGCTGTTTACCGTTGGCCTGAAACTGAAGCTACACTCATTATTAAGGCGCGAAGTGCTGAGTGTCGGTGGTTTGCATTTGCTGATCGTAACGGCGGTGTCGGTGGGCATTTTCTTTGCCTTAGGCGGCCATTTGTCCGGCGGGCTGGTGCTGGGGATTAGTTTGGCATTTTCCAGCACGGTGTTGGCGATTAAAGTGCTGGAAGATAACGGCGAATTATCCACCCTGTACGGGCGGGATGTGCTAAGCATTTTGATTTTGCAAGATATTGTCGCCATTGGCCTGCTGGCTGTCACCAGCGGCAAACAACCGACTCCGTGGGCATTGGGGCTATTGCTGCTGCCCTTATTGCGGCCTGTTGCCTACCGCTTCCTGAATGCCAGCCGTGCCGCCGAACTGAAATTGTTGCTGGGGGTTTCCTTAGCGTTGGCGGGCGGCATGTTGGCGGAAAAAGTCAGCATTTCCAGCGATATTGGCGCGTTACTGATGGGGGTCATGTTGGCGGGACACCCTAAAACCGATGAGCTGGCCGCTAAATTATGGGGCTTAAAAGAGGCCTTTCTGGTGGCGTTTTTCCTGCAAATCGGTTTGACCGACTTGCCCGGTTATGACGAACTGATACAGGCTTTATGGCTGTTGGCGGCCTTGCCTTTACAAGGCTTGCTGTTCTTCACCTTATTTTTGTTGGTCGGATTACGCGCCCGCACCGCCTTCATTTCTTCGCTGGCTTTGATGACGTACAGCGAGTTTGCCTTAATCACCGCCTCGGCAGTGGTTGATGCCCATTGGTTGCCGCCGGTTTGGGAAGCGACCATTGGTTTGGCGGTCGCGTTGTCGCTTGCGGTCGCCGCGCCCTTAAACCGCGTTTCCCATCGCTTATTTGCCCTGCTCGCGCCTTTTTTAACGCGCTTTGAGCGCCAAACCAACCACCCCGACCGCTTACCGGGCAGTGTCGGCATTGCCGAATGGCTAATTATCGGCATGGGGCGCACCGGGTTATCGGCATATCAGGCCTTTTGCCAACAAGACAAGCGGGTTTTGGGTTTGGATGCCGACCCGACCGTTTTGGAAGCCTTATTAGCGGAGGGCCGCCGGGTCATTTATGGCGATGCGGAGGATAACGCGCTCTGGGAGAGCCTACCCCTAAACAAAATCAGGGGGATTATCCTTGCTGTCCCCGATTTTGAGCTACGCGCCTTAGCAATTACCCAACTGCAATTACGCCAGTTCCAAGGCCATATCGGCACCGTGTGTCTCCTGGATGATGAAGAGGCAAAGTTACGCGCCTTAGGCGCTGACTTTGTGATACACCCTTTTATTGAAGCGGGTACGCAACTGGCGGCGCAACTGTTAAGCAGTCCGGCGGCGGACAAAACCTAAACCTTGGTTTACGCTATAAAACCGCCCGCCATAACAGCAAAATAATAGGCATAATTTAGGCTTTGCCTTGAAATTTACTCTATATAATCTATATTTTGTGTTAATCTTTGTTTTTTTAACTATATGCAGTGTTAGCTTGGCCTAAAGACCAGCAAGTCCGCTTATCAATAGCCCGCTAAACCCTAATAACTGATCCCGACAATATTATGATCCAGCAAATTAATAAAAAAATCACCGGTTATAAAGTCTTGACCCCTAACACACCGGCAAGCAACGAAGACGAGAATCCGGTCCAAGAATCCATACCCGGGCTGGAAAGTATGCACGAAAACATGGCGCGGCCAGAAATTTTGTACGGCTCGACCTACAAAATCAAAACCCCGCAGTCGGAACACGCGCTGTATATCACCATTAACGATATGATTCTCAACTTAGGCAGCGAACATGAAGAGCGCCGCCCTTATGAGGTGTTCATTAACTCGAAAAATATGGAGCATTTCCAATGGGTATTGGCCTTGACACGGGTCATCTCGGCGGTGTTCCGCAAAGGCGGCGACGCCTGTTTCTTGGTGGACGAGCTTAAGGCTGTGTTCGACCCGCGCGGCGGCTATTTTAAAAAAGGCGGCGTGTTTATGCCGTCGCTGGTCGCGGAAATCGGTTGCGCCATTGAGTCGCATTTAAAAAATATCGGCATGTTAAAAGACACCGAACTGGATGCCCACCAAAAACAGTTTTTGGCGGAAAAACGCCGCGAATTTAACACCCTCCATGCCGAAACCGCTAACCAGGACGATTCCAGCTTTCCTGCTAAAGCCTTATTATGCGGCAAATGCCAAACCAAAGCCGTGGTGCTGATGGACGGCTGCATGACCTGCCTGAATTGCGGCGAGAGCAAATGCGGTTAAAGACAGGCTACAAAACCCGTTAACCAGTCCGACCTTTCAGGTTTTAGCAACCTGAAAGGTCGGCGGCGGTTCGGTTTGCGGTCTCTTGACCATAAACGCTAACCGCCCCTGCCGCCCTAAGGCGCTGGTGCAGCTGGCGGCACTGCCGCTGGCTGCGGCTTAGGTGGCTTAACGACAGGTTTGGCCGGGGCTGGTGTGGCCGCTGGTGGCTTAACAGGTTTAGCTGCTGGCTTCACTGCCGGACGGCTAGGCACAATCACGGGGATGTTAACCGTCGGGCTGGGCTTGGGTGGTTTGGGTAACGGTTTCACCACGGGTTTAGTCGCCGCTGGTGTGGCCGGGATTATCGGCTTCACCACTTTTGGCTTGGCCACAGGCGGCTTATTTTCACCGTTAGCATCAACTTCAGGTACAGAGGGTTTAACGGTTTTAGGCTTAGCTGTCACTGGCTTAGGGCCCGCCTTAACTGCCGCCGGAGTGGCGGAAGGCGTTAAGGATGCCTTAGGTGGCGATACTTTTACAGGCTTAGGCTTAGTCGGTTTATGTATCGGCTTGGCGGCTTCCAAGGGCTGCACGGTTTTCACGGCGGCGGGTTTGGCCGCTTCGGTGATAGTTTTGGCATCCATATCCTCAGACACTACAGGTACGCTCATCCCCTCTTCGGTTTTCAGGCCTTCGCCTCCAGGGGAGGTATTAATCAGTGGCGATAAAGTCGGCTTAAGGTGGCGCATGATCTGCACGGGCAAGGAACTGGTAAAATGATAGCTACCCGCATTTTCTCCGGCCACATAAGCGGTAATGACCCCGAAGAAACGCTCGCCAATAAAGAACGTAAACACCGCCGCGCGGCTGACAAATTTCGATTCGATTAAGCGCCCGCCTGCCCCCCATACTTCTTTACGGTGGTCGCCCGTACCCGTTTTACCGCCCACCGCTAAAGGTTGTCCGGCGAGATTAGTATAAACACCCCTCAAGCGCGAAGCCGTACCGCCATCCACTACACCGATGAGGGCTTTTCGTGCGGCAATGGCGATTTCTGGGGCAAACACCTGCTGGCCTTGGCCAAGGGTTTTATGCAAAACCGTTTCATACGGTGTGCCTTGGGCAAAGTGCAGGCTGTCAAAACGCACTATCGGCAATTTTCTGCCGTCATTGCGCAGAATGCCCATCAGTTCCGCCAACGCGACGGGACGGTCGCCGGACGCACCGATGGAAGTCGCATAAGAGGGGGTCAGTTCTTCAAAAGGATAACCGACTTTTTGCCACGCCTTGTGGATCTCCCGAAACGCCTCAATTTCCAATAAGGTCATAATACGCCGTTGCTGGGCGTTTTTGCGGCCATTTTTAAATAACCAACGGTAGACATCCTGGCGTTGTTGGGCACTGGCCGCCATCATGTCATCACGGTCAATTTTAGCGTTTTGCACCAAATAACCGACCAACCACAATTCCAGCGGATGGATTTTGGTGATGTAGCCTTGATCCTGCAAATCGAAGTGCTTAACCGTGTATTTGTCATACAGGCTATAAATATCGTCATCGGACAACTGGCTGCCTTCAAGCCGCTGGAGCAAGAACTTTTTTAACGCCTGCTCATCGGCATCAGGGTAAACCGCCCGGAACAGCATGGCCAGCCGCGACGGCTTGGCAAGCACCCTATTGGCCAAAATTCCGAAAGCCTCTTCCGGGGTTTTGTCCTGATATTTATTATAAAAACGCTGCAAGTAGACGCTGCCCTCATTATCGGCAAAGCGGTGCAGGTATTCTTTGCGGCGCGTGTCGTCAGGGCTTTCCAGCCAACGCGCCAAACCGTCCGGCTTATAGAGGTGATGGTACACTTCGTCACGCATCAGCCGGATAAACACTAAATTGACCGAATCCCGCAACGCGTCGCGGATGGACATGATTTTACCGTTGTCGGTGTTGCTGAAATTGCTGAAGGTATGCAACCCGCCGCCAGTAAAAAAGCTCTCCCCAGGGCTAGATGAGTAACGCCTGTCTAAGGCTTTGTCCAACAAAGTCTGTAGGTCAATTTGCGGGTTAGCGGTCAGTTGCTCGATAACCCATTGGGAGAGGTAGTCACGCGGATGTAAAGGAATTTGGCGTAAGGCGGCAGCGGGCCGGTTTTTATAATTTTCGTAAATGTCGGCCAGCAATTCCAGATAATGCACCATGGTGCGCAATTTGGCGGTGGAGCCTAAATCTATGCGGATACCTTCGTTAATGTCCAAAGCTTGGTCGTAGTTGTCGGTTTGGACGCGCAACAGATTGCCGCTTTGCCCGCGTTCAAACAGCATCAAGCTATAGACGATCGGGGCCAGCTTGGTATTTTCGTTCAGCATCCGCTTGCCTAACAACCCGGCCGCTTGGGCATATTCCGGCTCGCCCAAGCGCCGCAACTCCTGATTGACCGCCTGTTGGGTATTAAAATCCAGCGTGGTTTGCACGGTCAAATCCAACCTGTCCAAATCATAATTAGATTTGACGCTCAACATTTTCCCCAAGCGGCTACGCAACACCGCTTGGGTTTTTTTCTCGGCGGCAAATTTACTGGGAATGATAGCGGCTTTACTCGGACGCAGCGTCGTCTCACGCAATGCCGCATCGCGCAGGGCATTGGAAATTAGGCCTTGTTCCGCCAAAATCCGCAAATAGCTGTTGGTTAGGTTTTGCAGGGCATCAAAACCTGGCCCCAATAAATAAGTAGGCCGCCGTTGCGACAACAAAATCCCCAACACTTGCCGATAGGCTTGCGCCTGTTGTGGGCTGACACGTTTTGCCGCTAAAGCCCTAGGCGACAGCAATTTATTAATTTCGTTAAAATCCGCCCCAAACCAAGCCGCCAAACCATCACCTAAGCCATGGATTTCGCCGGATTTTGGTGTTGCCGCCAGCGGCATGGAGTTTAGGTAAGATAAGGCGATTTCTTGGCGCATGGCGCGGGTATCAGGGCCTTTGAGATAAGCCCGCACCGAAGCCGTGCCCATTTGCCGGAATTTATCGACAATAGAATTGGTATAGCCGTTTGGGGAATGGCGGTATTTTTCGATTTGTGTCGCCAAGGTACTGCCGCCCGGCACGGTACTGCTCGCCCCTAGCTTATGTGCCATCAGTTGCAAACTGGCAAAACCCAACCGATCCCACTCAATGGCCGGATTGACTTGAACGTTCTGCTCATTGAGCAACTCACGGTTTTCAATAAACAATAAGGTATTGAGGATGACAGGCGGCACCGCGTCGAAATTCGGATACCCATAAGCCGGATACATCGCTTTGAACACCAATTGGTTACGGCGGTCAAGAATGCGCAGGCCTGCTTGGGTTTTTTCATGATAAATGGTGAACAAGCCATAGTCGACCAGTTCCGCCATCATGGGCGAAAAATCTGCCTGGGCGGTGATGTCATAACCGGCTTTTTTTAAGCCATCAATGGTTTCAGGTAACAAGGTGTAACCTAGCCGTTGGTCATAAGGGCCAGATTTCGGATAGCGCACGGAATTACTCGATCCGTTGACGAGTTTAAAACTGAGTTGTTTGCTGATCTGGGAAAGATACTGCGCCTGATATTTTGACGTTTTCACTTCCTGCTGCACCAACCGGGCGATAACCGCTATCACAACGACCAACACAACGACAATGTAAATTGTCAGAACCCGCTTAACTAATGAGTGTTTTTTTTGCTTCACGCGCCTTTTCCGTTACAACGAAAGAACAGGTTCTTTTTCACTTGCCATAACCCCCCATAAACCCATCCTATTGTTGCTGGATAACGGGGATTGACGCTAACATCAGCGCTAACGCCCGCAACGTTTCCCAGACATCGCCCGCTTGCTGGCCCTTGCTTTGCCGATCTGCCCTGGCGCTTAACACCAGCACTTGGCTTAACTCATTTTCAGCCACCCTGTGCAAGGCTTCGCCCACTAAGACCTTGCGTTTATCCCAGATTTGATTGTTTTTAAACGCCGTCTCCAAGCTCTGCCCCTGCGCCAACGCCCATTTTATTTTCATCAGTGTCCTGGCTTCGCGCAGGATAGCCCATAACACCACTTGCGGGGCGACCCCTTCGGCGTGCAGGCCTGCCAACACTTTTAAAATCCGGTTGGCCTTACCCGCCAAAATGCTGTCCATCAACTTAAAGACATCATAACGGGAACTGTCCGCGACAGCGGCTTCAACTTGTTGGACGGTCAGCGCACCATTGCCATACAGCACATACAATTTTTCAATTTCTTGCGCCGCCGCCAGTAAATTGCCTTCAATGCGCGAAGCCAATAAGCGCAGGCCCGCCGCCTCAACCTGTAAGCCGCGCTGTGCCAAGCGCTGTTGCAGCCAGCGCAATAAATCCTGGCCTTCTAAAGGCCATATTTGCATGACCACACCCGCTTTATCTAACGCCTGAAACCATTTTGTTTTCACCGATTCCTTATTGAGTTTACCGGCGGTTATCAGTAATAACGAGGTGTCAGGCAAACGCTCACAATAGGCCATTAACGCCTTCGCACCTTCCATGCCAGGGGTACTGGCGGACAACCGTAACTCGATAATTTGTTTATCGGCAAAAATGGACATGGAATCCGCCGCCAAGCTGAGCTGCCCCCAAGCAAAACCTGCATCAACAGAAAAGACTTCGCGTGAGGTAAATCCGGCCTGCCGCGCCGCCGCCCTGATGGCATCGGCCGCTTCGCCTATCTGGAGAGGTTCGTCACCACTGATAAAATACACTGCCGCCAAACGTTTTTGTAAGGCGGGGTTCAGTTGTTCAAGCCGTAACTGCATCTTATTTTTTGTCGGTAGCCAAACTGAGCCGGATACGGTCTAGCATTATCCGTACCGCTTGCTGGAGCATTTCGTTACGGATAACCTGCTGCTCGTTATCCTTGGCGACAATATCTTGCTGATTATTAAAATATTCGCGCTTAATCTCCACAGGCAAGCCTTCCAGCACGACCACCCCGTCGGCTTTAACCAGGGTATATTGCAGACGGTAGTACAGTTCCAACTCGTTAGAGCGGCCTCTGGCACTGAGCGACAACACCCGTTGGTCGCTAATTTCATTAGCCACATTAATGACGACACCGGCAGCTTCTGGGCTTGTGGTCAGTTCACCGGAAACCCCACGCAAGACTTTTCTGAATTGCTCACGCAACTGCATGGACGCACCGTTCAGATAGACTTTTTTCAGGCTGTCCGGCAAATCGACCGCACCGCGCAAATGATAGCCACAGGCGGCCAACAGTAAGGCTACGACCACAATAAAGGCTTTAGGTGCCATCACTTTATCCTTTAAATAACGATATTCACCAGTTTTTTAGGCACGACAATCACCTTTTTAATCGGGGCATTGTCAATAAAACGCACTATATGCTCATCGGCAAGGGCTTTGGCCTGCACTTCGTCGTTAGCGGCATTGGCCGACACGGTGACTTTACCACGCAGCTTACCATTAACTTGCACCATAATCTCCAACTCATCCTGCACCAACGCCGATTCGTCCGCTTGCGGCCACGCTTGTGTCACCACCGCCCCGTCATGGCCCAAAGCCTGCCATAAGTGGTGGCAAATATGCGGCACGATAGGCGACAGCATCAAGACGATCGCTTCCAAGACTTCTTGGCTAATCGCTTTGCCATTGGCCGAATCGTCGGTAAATTTCGCCAGCGTGTTAATCAGTTCCATATTCGCGGCAATGGCGGTGTTGAAGATGGTACGCACACCGACATCATGGCTGACTTTTTGGATAGTTTGGTGCAATTGCCGCCGAACGGCGCGTTGCTCGGCGGTTAAGGCGGCTTTATCGACCGCTACCTGGCTTAAGCCAGCGCTCACATGCAGGTAAACCTGCCGCCACAGCCGTTTCAAAAACCGTGATGCGCCTTCGACACCACTATCGGACCACGCTAACGACTGTTCCGGCGGCGCGGCAAACATGATGAACAGGCGCACGGTATCGGCCCCGTATTGGTCAATCAGCACTTGCGGGTCAACACCGTTATTTTTCGATTTGGACATTTTTTCAATATTGCCCACCGTGACTTCCGAACCGTCCGCCGCCAATTTGGCGCTGATGATCTTGCCCTTCTTATCGCATTCGACCTCAACCTGAGTCAAATTATAATACTGTTTATGGCCGTGGCTGTTGATTTGATAAAAAGTTTCCGCCACCACCATGCCTTGGGTCAGCAATTTTTTAAATGGCTCATCACAGGCCACCAAGCCTTCGTCACGCAGCAACTTGGTATAAAACCGCGCATACAGCAGATGTAAGATCGCATGTTCGATACCGCCAATATAATAATCGACCGGCAACCAATGGTTAACCTTAGCATCCAGCATGGCCGTATCCGGCTGGCTGGCAAAACGGGCAAAATACCAAGACGACTCCATAAACGTGTCAAAGGTATCGGTTTCGCGCCGTGCGGGCTGGCCGCAGGTCGGGCAAGTGGTCTTGGAAAAGGTCGGATGCGCCACCAGCGGCGATTGCGAACCGTCCAACACCACATCGCGCGGTAAAGTGACAGGCAAGTCTTGCTCAGGCACAGGCACAGTGCCACAGCCGTCACAATAGATGACCGGAATCGGCGCCCCCCAATAACGTTGCCGCGACACGCCCCAATCACGCAGACGGAAATTGACCTTACGCAAGCCCTTACCCGCTTGCTCAAGGGTTTCGGCAATACCGACAAAGGCCTGTTCAGAGCTTAAACCGTCAAACGGGCCGGAATTTTTTAACACACCTTTGGCGGTATAGGCCTGCTGTGCACAATCGGCCTCGTCGTCACCCGGTTTGGCGAAAATCACTTGTTTGATGGCAATGCCGTATTTTTGCGCAAATTCATAATCGCGTTGGTCGTGCGCGGGTACAGCCATAACCGCACCTGTGCCGTAGCCCATCAGGACGAAATTGGCAATCCATACCGGCACTTGTTCGCCAGTGATGGGATGCAGGGCGTAGAGGCCGGAAGCAATACCGCGTTTTTCCATGGTCTCCATGGCCGCTTCTGACGTTTCCATCAGCTTGCATTCGTCGATAAACGCCTGGATGTCCGCATTATCGGCAGCCGCCGCCAACGCCAGCGGGTGTTCGGCAGCAATGGCGAGATACGTCACCCCCATTAAGGTATCGGGGCGGGTGGTGTAAATCCGCACCGCCTGATCACTGTCCGGCAAGGCAAAATCCATTTCCACGCCTTCCGAACGGCCTATCCAATTCGCCTGCATGGTCTTGACCTGCTCAGGCCAGCCATCCAGCGTCTCTAACGCCGATAACAGCTCTTGCGCATAATCGGTGATCTTTAAAAACCATTGGGCAATTTCTTTACGCTCGACCTGAGTGTCGCAACGCCAGCAACAGCCGTCTATCACCTGCTCGTTCGCCAAGACCGTCAAATCGTTAGGACACCAGTTAACCGGAGCGGTCTTTTTATAGACCAGCCCTTTCGCCAGCAATTTTAAGAACAGCCATTGTTCCCATTTATAGTATTCAGGGTCACAAGTGGCGACTTCCCTATCCCAATCATAACCGAAGCCTAAGCGTTTGAGCTGGTCGCGCATATAGTCGATATTGCTGTACGTCCAATCGGCAGGATGTACGCCGTTTTGCATGGCGGCATTTTCGGCAGGCAAACCAAAGGCATCCCAGCCCATAGGCTGCAAGACGTTTTTGCCGAGCATCCGTTGATAGCGGCTAATCACATCGCCTATCGTGTAATTACGGACATGGCCCATGTGCAGTTTGCCGCTAGGATACGGGAACATGGATAGGCAGTAATACTTATCCGCAGGCGAAGATTCCGAAGCTTTAAATACGCCTGAGGCGGCCCAGACATTTTGTGCGTCTTGCTCAATGATGAGCGGTTGATAATTTTCTTGCATCCTTCTCGTCTTTTACCGATCAAAAGCGTTAGAATACCGTACAGTTGCTTAAATCTAAAGCGTCATTTTCAGGAGTTGGACTATGAATAAAAATAATCTTATCAATGCATATCTCGATTTAATGGGACATCTTTACGAAGTCATGGACGATACCTTGCATTCGTTTGCCGACAGCTTGGATATTGCCAAAGAAAAGATAAGCAAAGTCAGCGACTTGACTAATGAAGAGCTGGACAAGGTCGGGCATTTCCTCAAGCGCGACGTGGAACATGCCGCACAAGGCTTAGCGGGCGATGCGGATAACGAATCCTTAAGCGAGTGGTTTAAATTTGACGTGCAACTGTTGGAAAACTTCACCTTGGATGCGTTTCTAGGTTTGGCCGACAAAACCCGCATCGAACTAGCCAAGCTGGAGCAGTTAGCGACCAAACACGTTTACCATAGCGGTGACATCACCAGCCCAGGCACCTTTATCTGCGACGCGTGCGGCAAAGAAATCGCCTTTAAGGCCGCCAGCGAAATCCCCGAATGCCCGGCTTGCCATAGCAATACCTTTGTCAGAATCTGACCTAAACCCTTAGCAAGCCCCCCAGCGGGGGCTTTAAAGCACAAATTATTAATTTAAAACAGGAACAACCATGCGTAGAGTGATTTTCAATCAAAAAGGCGGGGTCGGCAAATCCACCATCACCTGTAATCTGGCGGCAATCAGCGCCGTTGAAGGCAAACGGACTTTAGTGATTGATTTAGACGTACAAGGCAACTCTACGCAATACCTGTTAGGGGCGAAAGTCAGCGAGAGCGACAAAACCATCGCCCTTTTCTTTAAAAACTGCCTAAGCTTATCCCTATTCGGCGGCGGCAATAACGATTCGGGTTTGGAAACCATCATCCATGAGACCCCCTTCCCTAACCTGTTCGTTATCCCCTCGCACCCTGAGCTTGACCCCCTACAAAGCCGCTTAGAAGCCCGGTTTAAAATCTTTAAACTCAAAGAAGCTCTGGAAAAACTCCAAGGCTTCGACAATATCTTTATCGACACCCCGCCGATTTTAAATTTCTACAGCCAATCGGCATTGATTGCCGCCGAAAAATGCCTGATTCCGTTTGATTGCGATAGCTTTGCCAGAGAAGCGTTGTACACGCTGATGCAATCGGTCGCCGAAGTCAAGGCCGACCATAACCAAAACTTGTCAGTAGAGGGCATAGTCGTCAACCAATACCAAAAACAAGCGAACTTGCCACGGCAATTGGTCGAAGAGCTGATCGCCGAAGGCCTACCCGTCTTGGCGGCGATGATCTCACCATCGGTGAAAGTCAGGGAATCGCATTCCGCCTCGCAACCGCTCATCCATTACGCGCCTGCCCATAAACTCAGCGACGAATTCCGCGCCCTCTATGCCGAACTGCATAGCCTGTAAGTTCTTGTTGGCCAAGCCATGCGGATACAGCAGCTAGATAGCCTAGCCCACGTCGAAGCCGCCGCCTGGAACTGCCTGGCGGGCACGGCCTATCCGTTCCTGCGCCATGAGTTTCTGCTCGCCCTAGAACAATCGGGAGCCGTGTCCGACAGCACCGGCTGGCAGCCCCAACACTTATTGCTCAGCGACGCGGACGGGCTGTGCGCCATTATGCCCTTGTACCTGAAAAACCATTCGCGGGGTGAATTTGTTTTCGACCAACAATGGGCGAATGCCTACCGCCAACACGGCCTGAACTATTATCCGAAATTACTGGCCGCGATCCCCTTCACGCCCTGCCCAGGGCCGCGCTTTGCGGTCAGGCCGGATATTGACCCAGACCGCGCCCTGCAACTGCTCTTGGCCGCGTGCCAACAACAAGCCCAACAACAGGGTATTTCTTCGTGGCACTGCCTGTTTCCCGAAGCGGGACAACTGGCGCAACTGCAACGCCTGCCCGTCAGTATCCGTACCGGCGTACAATTCCAATGGTTTAACCCTGGTTACGCTGACTTTGAGGCATTTTTACAAACCCTTAATGCCAGTAAACGCAAAATGCTCAAACGCGAACGCCGCCGGGTCGGCGAACAAGGCGTGGTGCTGCAACAACTAGCTGGGGCCGACATTAGCGACGCGCAATGGCGGGTGTTTTTTCAATTCTACGCCCTCACCTACCTGAAAAAAGCCTCGCAACCCTACCTGAACTTGGCGTTCTTCCAACAAATCGCCCAGACCATGCCCGAACAGCTCCTAATGGTAATCGCGCTTAAAGACGGTAACCCCGTCGGCACGGCCTTAAGCTTTATCGGTGCCGACACCCTGTATGGCCGCTATTGGGGCTGTTACGAAGAATACAATTCCCTGCATTTTGAAGCCTGTTACTACCAAGGCATAGACTACTGCATAGCACACCAACTCGCCCGCTTCGATTCCGGGGCGCAAGGCGAACACAAAATCGCCCGTGGCTTTACCCCCGTCACCACCACCTCCGCCCATTGGCTACAAGACGCAGCCTTTGCCGAAGCCGTCGACGATTTTGTCCGGCGCGAGCAGGCGGCAGTACAGGTTTATAAAGCCGAGGCAAGCACTTACTTGCCTTTCAAAAAGTGCGGCACAGATTAACATTGAAAATCACACAGGAAATGTTACATTCAAATAAGCCCACCACCGTTGCGGTGGCCTGTTCTTTAAACCATAATGAGGAAACAACATGTCTGATTATAAAAAATACGAATGTGAAGTCTGCGGCCATATTTATGACGAAGCCGAAGGCGATCCAGATTCTGATATTGCCCCCGGCACACGCTGGGAAGATGTGCCAGAAGACTGGCGTTGCCCAGACTGCCGGGTCGGCAAAGAAGATTTTGTGTTAATGGCTTAACGTGCTAACGGCATGGGTTTGCCGCCATCCTGCAAAAAAAATGCAAACCCATAGCCTACTAATTTAAAAGACGACACCTTGATAAAAATAGCTAAACGCAGTGCAGATGCGGCCTTGACAACAATAAATAAACGCCAACCAGCACACGCTACGTTTTTACCTTCATTCAGCACCGCACAGGATCAATAATAACCGACAAGCAAGCCTGTGCAGATGCTACCTTTACTTGGAGTAAGGCTTATGCAGTTTAAAAATGGATTTTTCACGCAATTTTTACACCTGGCAGGGCCGTTCTGGTCTGGGGAAAACCGCACCGAAGTCCGTCGGCAAACCCTGTTTCTGATTGGCCTGACCATTTTGCAAATGGTCATCGCTGTCCTGATTACCGAATGGAGCGCGGCTCTGTTTAATGCCCTAGAGCAGCATTCCATGTCGGGCCTACTGCAAGAAATGGCTTTATTGGTGCTGATTTTTATCGCCAATATGACCGTTACCGTCAAGCACCTGAAAATCAAACGGCAGTTGCAAATCGGCTGGCGGGAATGGCTGACCGGACAAGTCACCGAACGCTGGATGCACCAAGGGCGGCATTATCAGGTTACCCACATCAAAACCGCCCGACACGACAACCCGGACGGGCGCATTGCCGAGGATATCCGCATCGCCACCGAAGATGCCATTACCCTATGCCATACGCTGTTCTACAGCCTGCTGTCCTTGGCCAGTTTTTCGGTCATACTTTGGGGCATTTCCGGCACTGTTACCTTGGATTTTGGCCTGTTCACCTTCACCATCCACGGCTATCTGGTATGGGTGGCGATCATTTATGCCGTCAGTGCGTCTTTCTTGGGTTGGCGGATTGGCCGCCCGTTAACGAAAGCAACCGATGCGCGGCAGACGGTCGAAGCCGACTTCCGTTTCGATTTGGTCACCGTCCGCGAAAACTCCCAAGCGATTGCCTTGATTAAAGGCGAAGCCCAAGAGCGCAAACGGCTACGGAATTTGTTCGACGACATTATCCGTGCCTATCATCGGCAAACCCAAGCCATGGCGAACATCATCCTGTTCTCGTCCGGCTACTCGGTACTGTCCATGGCCTTCCCGGTACTGGTCTCCGCGCCACGTTACATCTTGGGCAACATTAGCTTGGGTAGCCTGATGCAAGCGGTGCAAGCCTTCCAACAAACCACCTCAGCCCTGTCCTGGCCTGTTGACAATATGTCGGCGGTCGCACAATGGCGGGCTTCGGTCGAGCGGGTGCTCAGCCTGATGCAAGCCTTAGAAGACTTGGAGCAAGAGCTCGCCCGCCCCGACCCTTACCGCATTGTCCTGGAAAAATCCGAGCAACCCATCCTGCGCTTCCACAAGCTGTGCATAGGCAAACTCGACCGCATGGTTTGCATGTCGGTCTTTGATGAATTCATTCGCCCTGGCGAACACCTGCTGATTACCGGCGATACCGCGACCGGCGCGAAACTGTTTAAAGCGGTCGCCGGTTTATGGCCGTGGGGTGAAGGCCGTATCGAACTGCCCGATGACGAACCGATGTTTTTTATGCCGCCCCGCCCGTATTTGCCCACGGGCCGCTTGCGTGATGCCATTTGCTACCCCGATGAAGCGGACACCCTGAAAACGGGTGAATTGGAACAGCTCATGGAGTGGGTCGGCCTTAAAAACCTGACCGAACAACTCGAAAAAACCGACATTTGGTATAACGCTTTGGCACGCGAACAGCAGCAACGCCTAGGCGTGGTGCGGCTATTGCTGAAAAAACCCAAATGGATTTTGTTACAAGAAGCTTTTGATTCCTTGCCGCCTGATGGCGAAACCGATATGTACCGCCTCATCAGCCAGCAACTGCCGGACGCGACCCTGCTGACCATCAGCAACCAGCCGACCGCCCACGCGTTCCATCAGCGGCGGATCACTTTATAGCCTTCTTAAAGCCGGCAACGGCGGTGAATAATGCGGCGACGCCTTGGGCATAGCCGCCCTAAATGATGAGGAGAGTTAACATGCACACCACTTTCACCAACCCATTGGGCAAAAAATTGCGCGGGGTTAATCTTGGCAGTTGGCTGGTCATTGAAAAATGGATGGTACCCAGCCTCTTTGAGGAACTAGCCGCTACCGACGAAACCTCGTATTGTGTTGAATTAGGCGATAAGGCCGAAGCCGCACTGACCCGGCACTGGAACACCTTCATCACCCGTGACGATTTTGCCTGGATAGCCGCGCGGGGCCTTAACGCCGTACGTATTCCGGTGGGGCATTGGATTTTTGGCCCCGACTACCCGTACCATCCCGCTTACGGCGATAAGCCATACCCCTTTGTACAAGGCGGCATTGCCATACTGGATCGGGCATTTGTTTGGGCCGAAGAACTTGGCCTGCATATTGTCTTGGATCTACATGCCGCCCCAGGTTGCCAAAATGGCTTTGACAATGGCGGCATCAAAGATGTGTGCGAATGGCATACCCAAACCGCTTATATAGACCATTCTTTAAGCGTTTTGGAGCGGCTGGCGGCACGTTACCATCACAGCCCTGCCCTCCATGCCATTGAAGTGTTAAATGAGCCGCGTTGGGACATTCCTACCGCATTTTTGCAACACTACAATACCGAAGCCTACCGGCGCATCCGCAGCCATTGCCCGCCCGAACAGGTGGCGGTGATGTTCCATGACGGTTTCCGGTCTTATACCGAGTACAGCGGCTTTATGGCCGAGCCGACGTTTTCCAACGTAATTTTCGACATCCACCGTTACCAATGCTTTGTCCGTGAAGACATTGACCTGGACGTGCAAGGCCATATCGAAAAGTCCGTGGTCGAATGGAACAACGAAGCCGACGCGATTAACCGTGACCGTGGCGTCTCGACGGTGGTCGGCGAATGGAGCTTAGGCATCGATTTGCGGGTCGTATCACTATGGGCAACCGGGCCTTTTAACCATGCATTAGAAGGTCTTGACAGCTTCCAAACCGATGTCGCCTACCGCGCCCACGCCAGCGCCCAACTGATCACCTTTGAAAAATATCTGGGCTGGTTTTTCTGGAGCTACAAAACTGAAACGACGCCGGCGTGGTGTTTTCGGGATAGCGTGGAACGCGGCTGGCTACCCGACAAATTTGCCTGATTAAACCGCTAAGTAAGGCGTTATTTGAAAAAACAAGCATAAATTCATAAAAAAAGAACCCGAAAAGCTTATTTTTAGGGTTCTTTTTTTATGCTAAAAAAATTAAATTTTTCTTTTAAAAACAGCTACATGACATTATTTTTTGATTTTTTTAATACAATTTTGTGAAAAATTACTTTTTTTATAGGTACTACTTAATATTTTTTCGGCTATTTTATTGTTAACCTAATGGGGAGACATTTGTAGCTAGCTAAATGCTGGCATTAAGAGAATACCATCCGTATTCGGGAGGCCATTATGGCAGGTTATAAAGTGCTGACGATAACCGACAAAAATGAAACCGTAACAGATTCTTGCCGCTTTCTAAAAGAAATGGTGGTGGTTCTGGATGTGGG
Source organism: Methylovulum psychrotolerans (assembly GCF_002923755.1). Lineage (GTDB taxonomy): Bacteria > Pseudomonadota > Gammaproteobacteria > Methylococcales > Methylomonadaceae > Methylovulum > Methylovulum psychrotolerans. The sequence continues at coordinate 131,618 of NZ_PGFZ01000005.1, read as the reverse complement.
TAAAAATCATTTACAGCCCATCGTTAAAATCAAACTCTATAAAAGTTCTGTCCGCATCAACACCCCCTACGGTTTTGAGGTCAGCCATCATGCCCATATACCTACCGAAGCAGGCCCTTGCATGCCTTCAAAAGTGTGGTCAATGTCAGAGGGCGAAGCCGTTTCCAAGGCAATCAGCAAGGTAAAAAACCATATAAAAACAGCCATCGGCACAGGCCATCAACCCTCATCAAACTGGTTGCCCAGCAACTTATCGTCCAGGCATTAAAAACCACGCTACCCACACGGTGCGGATGGCCTTACCTGTCTAAACCCTAGCGGCTTATTCATGAATATAAACGCAAATGCCAGCTTCGACACAATCGAATAAATCGGCGATATCGGCATTGTGCATACGGATACAGCCGTGAGATTCCGGTAAGCCGTTCATCCGTTCATCAGGGGTCCCGTGTAGGTAAATGTACCGCCAAGCGGTATCGACATTGCCATAGCGGTTACGTCCAGGTTCCAAACCGCCTAACCACAAAATGCGGGTAAGTATCCAGTCGCGTTCCGGGTGCTGTTGCTTAAGGGTATCATTATAGATTTCGCCAGTGGCGCGTCTGCCGATAAAAACGGCGTTCAGCGGTTGCCCGGCACCAATTTTGGCGCGGATCTTATGCCACCCTCTAGGCGTACAATAACTGCCCTTGAGTTCCCCCAGGCCTTTTTGGGCGGTGGAGACCGGATACGTTCGGATGATTTGCTGGTTTTCGATCAGCCGCAGTTGCTGGCTGGCAATAGCGATATCAATAAAGCTATCGGGCGGGGATGACGAAAGATAAGCCATAACGCTCGGTCTGGGAAGTGGTGGATGAGGTGGCTATTATCACCCATCCGTGGCGCGACCGAAACCTTTTCATCAGGCCATGCGCCGACACCACCTGCCCTTTCCGCTTTCTGTACGCTTAGCGCATTATGCTAATCTCTGTCCTGCCGGTACCGGTTTGGTTTTTCTTGATCACCGCCAAATCGGTGTTGCCTTGCCTATCCCAAGCCGCCACGGCAAAAGCAAACTTATGGTCGGTCTCATGCTGGGGCGTACCGGTTTGCAGTAAATACTGTTGGAAATTGCTGGCACCGGACAAAACACTCACTTCGGTGCTACCCGTACCCGTGTGGCTTTTTTTGATGACAATCAAATCTGGCCAGCCGTCACCGTTCCAATCTGCCACCGCAAAATCAAAATTAGCATCGGTCTGATGTAGAGGGGTACCGGTTTGCAGCAAATACTCTTGGTAGTTGGATGCGCCGGACAAAATGCTCACTTCGGTGCGGCCCGTACCCGTCCCGCTTTTTTTGATAATAAACAAATCTGGTTTGCCGTCACCCGTATAGTCCGCCACAGCGAAAGTAAACGTGTCATCGGTTTGGTGCAAAGGTGTACCGGTTTGCAATAAATACCGCTGAAAATTGCTGGCACCAGATAAAATGCTCACTTCGGTACTGCCCGTACCCGTGTTGCTTTTTTTAATGATAAACAGATCTGGCCAGCCATCGTTATTCCAATCGGCAACGGCAAAGACAAAGGTATGGTCGGTTTGATGTAAATCTGTCGCGGTTTGCAGCAGATACTCCTGAAAACCGGAAGCGCCCGATAAAATACTGACTTCGGTCATGCCCGTACCCGTATTACTTTTTTTGATATTAAACAAATCAGGCCGACCATCGCCATTCCAATCGGCTAAGGCAAAGGCAAACGTATCATCAGTTTCATGTAAAGCGGTACCCGTTTGGAGAAGATAATTTTGAAAATTTGCAGCCATAAAATATCGTGAATTACAAAAAATAGAAAACGAAGCATGTTAAGGGCATCCCAATGGCACTAAAACTAGCAGTATCCTTGACGAGGGGGAGATGTCGCAAGCGAGGTTAGCATCAAAAAAGCCCGGTGACTTGAATGGGAGGTAATTGTGAAAATTGGGATGCGCGTAAATGACAAAGCAATATACATTCCATCATGTTATGGAATGGCAAAACCAACAGCCTAACCAAATTTAGGCCATAAAAACCTCAAACCAAACGATTTACCTTAGCGTTTCCCTCATCTTTTAGCGTTATAGACTACTTGTTAAGTATGACAATTCCTTTACAAGCATAGAAAATCGGCAAAAAAGCCGCCAAGCAACCTAACGTTATTATTTTGGCGACTAATTAGGCGAAACTAAAAAGATTATTCCGCGCTATTTTATGCAGCTGCATATTAACAAACACCCGACCAACACTTAAGCAACTATGGCCAATGTTCCTATGGTAAGTTACCGCAAGGAACGGGCATAAAACACATCGGAAGCTTGCAAGGCTGAGCCGGATAAATGCCAAATTCATTTCGTCGCCATTTTTAGACAAATAGGCATATAAACACGCATACGCTTTATATTGGCGCACTAAGCGCACTAAGAATGGTCAAAAAAAGCCTTTATTGGCTAAAATCTGCGTCTCCGTCAGGATACGCAGAGCGTTTTCAGTTTTCTAAAAACAACTAGGCCTTTTTAAACAATGCCATAGACTCGACATGTCCCGTCTGCGGGAACATATCCATAACCCCGACCCTAATTAACCGATAACCCAGCTCATTAACTAAAATACCGGCATCGCGGGCCAGCGTTGATGGGTTGCAAGAGACGTAAACAATTTGCTCCGGTTGCCATCTGGCAATATTAGGCAACACCTCAGACGCACCCGCCCGCGAAGGGTCCAGCAGGATCTTATTGTATTTGCGCATTGCCCACGGCTGGTCGCTAACGTCTTTGCTTAAGTCGGCAGCATAAAACTCCACATTAGCAATGCCATTATGGGCAGCATTGGCTTTGGCATGATTAACTAAGGGCTGGTCGCCTTCAATGCCGACCACATGCCCTGCCAAGGTCGCCATCGGCAGCGTAAAGTTACCCAACCCACAGAATAAATCCAACACCTGATCGTTGGCATTTAAATCCAATGCCGCCAAAACACGGTTAATCATTTGCCGGTTAATGTCATAGTTCACTTGGGTAAACATGGCCGGGCGAAAGAGAAACTCCAACCCTTGATCAGGAAGCCGATAGCTTAAAGGGATTTCCGGCTCCCCCGGTAGAGGCGTTATGGTATCGGGGCCTTTGCTTTGCAAACACAGGCTAATGCTTTCGGCATGGGCAAAGCGGCGCATTTTTTCAATATCTTCCGCACTGGGCGGGGTGAGTACGCGTACCGCCAAAACACAACTGTCATCACCGATAGCGACTTCAATTTGCGGGATTTGTTCGCGTATCGACAGCCCCGCTATCATCTCGCCTAAAGCCAGCAAGCGCGTCCCTACTAAGGGGTGCATAACTACACAACTGTCAAGTTCCGCCAAATACTGATGCCGCCTTTCCCGAAAGCCGACCAATACCCGACCTTTCTTGGCAACATATTTAACCCCCATCCGTGCCTTACGCCGATAACCCCAATGCGGGCCTTGCAAAGGCTCCCATAATTCGGGGATGGTCACTTTACCGATCCGTTTGAATTGCTCCAGCAGCAAATCCTGCTTAATACGGATTTGCGCCGCCGATTCGACATGCTGGAAACTACAGCCGCCGCAAGTGCCATAATGCGCACAAAGAGGCTCGACACGGTCAGCGGCACGGCTTAATAACGTAACCACCTTGCCTTCGGCATAGTCTTTACGGCTGTCGGTATAGATAAACTCTACGGCTTCGCCAGGCAAAGCCTCATCAATAAAAATCACTTTGCCATCGACATGGGCGACCCCACGGCCATCATGGGCTAACGATTCGATAGTGACGGTAACGGGCTGATCGGGTAATTTACGGGTTTTGTTTCGGGTACGGGCCATGCTTAAGTTTTACGGATAGGTTAGTGGGAAAAGCGATTTTAGAAGTCTTTAGGGAAGTTTTAGGAAGAAGGGCTTCTGAGGATACCCGCTGTGCCTACAAGTAGCCATAGCGGGAGGCAATACCATGCAAAAGATGGGCAACCGTCAACCAGGAAACACGCCTGTCGATAGGTAGCGGTCACCACGGTCGCAAACAATCGCCACAATCACCGCATTTTCAAGCCCGGCGGACAATTGTAACGCGGCCGCGACCGCCCCACCCGAAGAGATGCCCGCAAATATACCTTCTTCAGCGGCCAAAGCGCGGGTAGTTTGTTCGGCCAACGCTTGTCCCATACCAATAATACGGTCAACCCTATCGGCTTGGTAAATTTTGGGCAAATACGCTTGCGGCCAACGGCGGATGCCGGGGATTTTCGCATCGCCCTCTGGCTGCACACCGATGATTTGAATAGCGGGGTTTTGCTCTTTAAGAAAACGTGAATTGCCCATAATAGTACCTGTCGTGCCCATGGCACTGACAAAATGGGTAATCTGCCCTTGGGTATCGCGCCAAATTTCAGGGCCTGTGCTTTCATAATGGGCACGCGGATTGTCGGGATTAGCGAATTGGTTAAGAATTTTACCCAGACCTTGCGCTTCCATGCTGTTGGCCAAATCAATTGCCGCTTCCATACTGCCCGCCGCAGGCGTCAGAATAATCTCCGCCCCATAAGCCTTCATTGAGGCCCTGCGCTCTTCGCTCATATTATCGGGCATAATCAAGGTCATCTTATAGCCTTTGATTGCCGCCGCCATCGCCAAGGCAATACCGGTATTGCCGCTGGTCGCTTCGATAAGGCGGTCGCCTGGTTTGATGTCACCCCTCGCCTCGGCATATTTAATCATGCTCAGGGCAGCACGGTCTTTAATGGAGCCGGCGGGGTTATTGCCTTCGAGTTTAACAAGGATGGTGTTGGAGGTAAGGCCCGGCAACCGTTGCAGCCTAACTAAAGGCGTATTGCCGACAAAAGATTCGATGGTAGGATAATTCATGGCTGGTCACAACGTAAAAAATGGAAAGCCCAGATTATCCCATAAAAGCGCGGGATAAAAGTTGTGTTTTCTTAAGGCAAGAGAGTATTTCCTGGACAACAGGCAAAAAAAAGCAACCTCAAGCCGAGAGGCCCGAAGTTGCCGTCCAAACCGAACCGATCATAATAAAAACTTTTCCAAAGAGTGATTAGGCAACGAGCAGCATTTTTTCAACGGCATTTTTAACATTTGATATAACATGCTCCAATTCAGTATGTGATTTCATGATAACGGTCAATACCAATTCTTCACCCGCTTGAGTCATCAGGATGTAATTTCTGGAGCTTTTCACCATAATTTGCTCCAAAACGCCATCGGCAAGGTCACGGATACTTTGGATGCCCACCGAATTGAGCGCGGCGCTCACCGCACCAAAGGTATCCTCATTCATACCCTTAGGCAAAACCGAGGCAATAACCATACCATCAGTTGAGATCAGGGCAGACGCTTCAATATTACTACAGGCATTGTTCAAATCTTCGAGTATAGAGTACATGACAGTATCCTGGGCAGTTAAGGAAAGGCGGGGATACGGCCAATATTATTGGCCGCTATTACATAATACCAATAAAATCAAATAATACTATTAATTTTCAGACGAAAATAGAGTCAACATGGCTCATCAGAAATCTTCAGGGGGGATTTTCTCCAATGAACACAGGTATTCTTTAATATTAAAGCGGCCCACTAAAGCAGTTAATTTTGCCACCGCATGGTTAGTTGCCGCGTCAAGATCACAAAAAACCACGGCGATACCTGCCGGAAACGTTTTATTGCTTAAAGGTGAGGTGTAAACCGCTTCACATTTCAACGCTAACCTTTCTACGTTAAACACAATTTCAATATCGCCGACATCAGCAATCTCCCTAAGCGTCAGCTCAACGCCGGGGTGTGTTAAAAATGCGCCGTTTAGGCTGATATTCTCGACTGTCCCTGTATAACTGCGGCCCTGTATGACCATTTGGTAAGTCAGTCCGATAACGGCGGTGTCAGGATGATAAGTCGGCTGGGATTGGGTATGGGTAGGAGTTTGCATAACGTTGTCCTCATACATTCAGAGACAACTTTGCTTTATCAGCAAAGTCTGTTTTTTATTGGGGAGTTACAGGGCATTATTGTGCCAGATAGGGCAAATGCCATTAAAGATAGCGTCAAAATAGTCTGAAGGCAGCATCCAATAGAGGCCATTTGAAAGCATTTTGACTTTCGCACGGCGCATGAAATAAATTTGCCATTTCATGCTCACCTCCCTAATTAGCCTGCTCAGGTTCATGTTCTGGCTCAATCCAGCCGTAGCCATGTTAACAAAAAAAAATGCCAAAAAATATTAAATATCACCTAAAAAGTAGTGATATATTTCACAAAATAGCCGATTCTGCCTTATTTTTACGAAAAAAACATCTAAACGGGCAACATCATCAAGACCAATATGAAAGCCATAATTCTATTTAATAGCATTAAAGCTTAATAAGCCCTATATTTTTTATGGTTAGGGCACTTAAAACTATGGCTTTCATAATCAATGAGGTTTAACATCAACTAAAAACAAGCTGCTTTTAAGATAGGGACACAAAAACAGGCCGGCTTTTATGTTTTTTTCTGCCCTTAAATTATGAATTGGCCGCGCCTTATCCGTATCGAATAATGATACAACTTTTAGCAATCAATTTATAGGCCGAAATTTATCTTTTTGTCTTTATTAAAGAAATTGCGTTTTTTTTACAACCCGCTGTTGCACAGGCAACAAGCAATGCTGGCCTGCTGCTATTTTATGCGCTTTTCCAAAATGGTTACTTAAGAAAAAACCTCATTTAGCCGTTATCATTGACAACACGACCGAAGGTACATTACAGAAAGATGAAAATAGTTCATTATCAAGCCCTAAATGGCAATTATGGCGACGAATTAAATAAATGGCTATGGCCAAAAATATTTACCGGGCTCATCCGTGGCTACTGTTTGCATGGGATTGAGTTTCAACAAGTTAACAATCAAGAATCCCGACTTTTTTATGGTATCGGCACTATTCTTGATGACCGTATCCCTCCGGCGCCGCAAAAAATCATTTTCGGCGTAGGTACAGGTTACGGCTCTCCAGTGCTGATCGACAGCCAGTATGCCATCTCTTTTGTCCGCGGCCCGTTGACGGCCAAGGCACTGAGAATAGACCCTTCTTATGCGGTAACCGACCCCGCCATCTTGCTACGCAATTATATCGAACCCGCCCATAAGATCCATCGCGTGTCTTTTATGCCCCATATCGACTCGGTAGCGGCGAGTGATTTTTGGCAAACCGTTTGCCAAAAGCTGGATATTCATTATATTTCGCCAAGAGGCCAGGACGTGGCGGCTATCTCTTCAGCGATCGCCGCATCAGACTTGCTCATTACCGAAGCCATGCACGGGGCAATTGTTGCCGATACCTTACGCGTTCCTTGGGTGCCTGTTTGCTCCCGTCATATCAACAACTTTAAATGGACGGACTGGTGCCTGTCTCTCGGTTTGGAATATAAGCCTATCCGTATCGGCGAATTCTATGCCTCAAGCCGCCCCGATAAAAAAGCCATTAATGCGATTAAGACACAATTCGCCTTACAAACGTTCAAAAAAATTCTCCGGCAACCACAAGCCTATTTGAGCGACGACCGGGTTTCCGGCCAAAAAATAGCCCAGATAGAAAACCATATAGACGCGCTTAAGTCATTGCTATCTAAAGTTAATTAACTGTATATCAAGTCTTTTATGTTAACGGTCTGGCTTGGGACAGCAATGCCAATCCCGAAAATAGTGGCGGACAGCGATTTATTCACATACTTATGGCAGGGTAATAGTTGACTATTCCACTAGGTTAAGTATAGTAACTCCAATCATAACTGGATTCATAAAAGGATAGTCTTGTGCGCTTAACTACTAAAGGTCGCTATGCAGTGACGGCTATGCTTGATTTGGCTTTTCACAGCCAAATCAAGCCTGTCACGTTGACGGAAATTGCCGCCCGCCAAACCATTTCACTCTCCTATCTGGAGCAATTATTTGCCCGCTTACGCCGGGCCGGCATGGTCAAAGGGGTGCGCGGCCCGGGTGGTGGCTATACCCTGTGCGGGGAAGCCGCCGATATTAATATCGCCGATATTATTGCCGCTGTGGATGAGCAAGTCGACGCCACCAAATGCGGCGGTGAAGAAAATTGCCAACAACATCAGGCTTGCCTGACCCATGATTTATGGATGGGCTTGAGCGAGCAAATCAGGGAATATTTAAAAAGCATCACCTTGGCAGAATTGCTGGACAAACATCAAGTCCAAGAAATTGCTAAACGCCAAGACCAAGATGTGCAGCATATTATCGAGATCCACCGCTTAAGCGCCAGCGCCTAAGTAAATGCTCTATCTCGACCATAACGCCACCACCCCGCTGGACGAACGGGTGCTGGCGGCCATGTTGCCGTTCTTGACCACGTTTTACGGTAATCCCTCCAGCTTGTACCGTCAAGGGCGGCTGGTCAGAAGCGCCATCGACACGGCCCGTGAACAGGTCGCGGCCTTGGTCGACGCGCCGGCCGCTTCGGTCATCTTCACCAGCGGCGGCACCGAGGCCAATAACTTGGCTTTGGGTAGTATTCCTAACGGTGCCGGACTGGCAATTGCCAGCACCGAACACCCGTCTGTCACCGAACCGGCCCTACGGCTCAGCCACCAAGGCCATGCACTGACGCGCTTGGCGGTTGACGGCCAAGGCCTGTTGCTTGATCATGCCCTACCCTTAACCACCGCCCGCCAACCGCAATGGGTTTCGGCAATGCTAGCAAATAACGAGACGGGCGTTATCCAAGATATTGCCCGTTATGCCCAATTATGGCGTGATCAGGGGCGGATTATCCATACCGATGCCGTACAAGCCGTCGGCAAGATACCCGTATCGTTTAGGCAATTGGGCGTACACCTGCTATCCCTTTCCAGCCATAAAATTTACGGCCCCAAAGGCTGTGGGGCATTGGTTTTTGATAAGGCCGTCCCCATAACGCCTTTACTGGTTGGTGGTGGCCAAGAATACAATCTGCGCTCAGGCAGCGAAAATGTCGCGGCCATTGTCGGCTTTGGCAAAGCCGCCGAATTGGCCAAAGCTGAATTGGCCGAACGTAGCCGCCAGCTTTTCGCGTTACGCACACAACTGGAAGCCGGCCTTGCTGAGATACCCGGCTTAACGGTATTTGCCCAAGCGGCGGAACGGCTACCCAATACCGTCCAATTTGGCCTGCCGGATAGCGATGGGGAAATGCTGCTGATGAAGCTGGACAAGCACCGCATCGCCGTTTCCAGCGGCTCGGCCTGTGCCAGCGGTGGTGGCCAACCCAGCCCGGTGTTACTGGCAATGGCGGTCGAACCCCAGTTCGCCAAAAGTGCCTTGCGTATCAGCTTAGGAAAAACCAATACCGACGCGGAAGTTTTTCATTTTATTAGTGTCTTAAAAGACTTGGTTCGCCAAGCATAGGAGTTTGTTATGTCTGTTTCCCTCACCGAAAGTGCCGCCCGGCAAATCCAAAAACAATTGGCGAAACGCGGCCAAGGTATCGGCTTGAAACTGGGGGTCAGAAAATCTGGCTGTTCCGGTTACGCCTACGCGCTCGACTATGCCGACCAACTGGCCGAAAATGATGTTATTTTTGAAGGTTTTGGCGTGAAAGTCATCGTCGGGGCCGATGATCTGCCTTTGGTAGACGGTATCGAACTGGATTACCGCCGCGAAGGCATTAACGAAGCTTTTCAATTTAACAATCCCAATGTCACCGGCACTTGCGGCTGCGGTGAAAGTTTTTCCGTGCAATAGCCGCCCCACTATTCTTCCCCCGTTATCAGGTTATTTTTTATTGCGCTAAGGCCGATAGACAAATGCCCGGCCAGACACTAGACTTAATGGTGAAGCCATCCAAAAATGCTTCACTCTATCGCCTGGTCATAACTTCCGGCCATAGTTTTAATAAAAAAAATAAAGTTAACCTATTGCGAGGACTATCATGAAAAAAACTATCCGCTCTTTACTGCTTGTCGGCACGTTGGCCTTAACATCTAATGCCGTCCTAGCAGGCTGTAATAGCCTACCTGATTACACTACCTTAAGCAGTGCCTTATCAACGGCACAAAAAGAAGCCAATGGCGGTTTTTCCCTGAACATGTGGGCGACCATTGTCGATAGGGACGGCATTGTCTGTGCAGTCACCATGACCGCACCTAACCGAGGTGGGCAATGGCCGGGCAGCCGTGTCATTTCCGCACAAAAAGCCAACACGGCCAATGCGTTTAGCTTAGCGCACTTAGCGCTTTCCACCGCCAATCTGTACTCCGCCACCCAACCCGGCGGCAGCTTGTTTGGCTTACAAGAAAGCAATCCTGTGAATGTGGTTGCCGCTTATCAAGGCCCCTCGAAAAATTATGGCACGGTCAGCGACCCATTGATTGGGCAGAAAATAGGCGGCGTTAACGTTTTTGGTGGTGGCTTGGCACTCTATGATGCGACCGGCAACCTCTTAGGCGGTATCGGCGTCAGCGGCGATTCTTCTTGCGCTGATCACAATATTGCCTGGAAGACCCGCAAATTATTAAACCTTGACCATGTTTATAAAGGTGTCAATCCAACCCACAGTGATGACAATATCGTTTATGACATCACCGGCTCCACCAGCGCCAGCGGCTGGGGCCACCCGGTATGCAGCCAAGCCGCTAAAGACATTGCCGACAACTTCCCTAAAGCCGGCAGCTAAATTCACTCTGCTTTAGCCGAGTTTTCTGACGTTATCAACGCTTAGGCAAAGACCGTAAAGGCTCTGCCTAAGCGTTGTTTACGGAACTTGGCAACTACCCCCATCCCCATCCTCCCATTACTGCTCCCCAAATACGCCGCACCAACCTCCCACCCCGACACACTCCCCCAACTCCAGCCCAAATATCTGCTAGAATGTGCCGAGGAGGAGACCATTAATGCTAAAAAAATTCTTACATAAGCTACTGACCCTGATTTACCAAGTGGAAGTAACCGGTTTGGAACATTATCACCAAGCGGGTGAGCGGGTGCTGATTATCGCCAACCATACTTCATTTTTAGACCCGTTGTTACTGGGCGTATTTTTACCCGATGACATTACCTTTGCCATTAATACCCATATTTCCCAGCGCTGGTGGCTAAAACCGTTTTTAGGGTTGTCCAAGGTCTTTCCCATGGATCCTACCCACCCGTTATCCTTAAAAAACCTGATCCAATACCTGCAAACCAACAGCAAAACCGTGATTTTTCCGGAAGGGCGGATTACCGCCACCGGATCGTTAATGAAAATTTATGACGGCACCGGTATGGTCGCCGACAAATCAGGCGCAGCGATTTTGCCGATACGGATTGAAGGCGCACAGTACACGCATTTTTCCAAACTGCGCAATATCTTCCGCTTACGGCTGTTTCCGAAAATCACCCTGCACATTTTACCGCCCACCCATATCCATGCCCAACGGGAACTCAGCGGCAAAAACCGCCGCAAATACAGCGGCCATATCCTTGCCGACATCATGACCGACATGATGTTTAAGACTAGCCCTTATCGGCAAACGCTGTTCGCCCGTTTGTTAGAAGCGCGGACTATCCACGGCGGCAAACATACCATGGCCGAAGATTTGGAGCGGATACCGCTATCTTATGACACCTTGATTACGCGTACTATCGCCATAGGCAATGCCCTGCTCGGCTTAACGGCGACGGGCGAGCATGTCGGGGTTTTTCTGCCCAACTCCACCAAAACCTTATGTGTGGTCTTAGGCTTGCAGTTACATGGGCGAATTCCGGCGATGCTGAATTATTCGACCGGTTCGGCAGGCATGGTATCGGCATGTGCGGTCGCCGATGTTAAAACGGTGCTGACTTCACGGCGGTTTATCGAGCTAGGGCATTTTTCTGCCGAGGCCGAGCAGCTGGCAAGCCACGTCAAATTGGTTTATCTGGAAGATGTCGCCCAACAAATGTCTAAGTTGGCTAAGCTTAAAGCCTTGCTGCAAAGTAAAACGGCAGGGCTTTGGTACAAACACCAGCAATTTAGCCCGGATGACCCGGCAGTGGTGCTGTTCACCTCCGGTTCGGAAGGCACGCCTAAAGGCGTGGTGTTATCGCACAGCAATATCCTGGCAAACCACCAGCAAATCGCCGCGCGTATCAGTTTTAACCCGCAAGATGTGGTGCTGAATTTTTTGCCGATGTTCCATTCTTTTGGTTTCACCGTCGGCACTTTACTGCCGGTGCTCAGCGGTATGACAACATTTTTCTACCCTACCCCGCTGCATTTTAGCGTGATCCCTGAAATTGCTTATGAAATCAGCGCCACCATTATGTTCGGGACGAATACTTTTTTTGCGGCTTATGGCAAAAAAGCCCATGCTTATGATTTTTACAATTTGCGTTATGTGGTGGCCGGGGCGGAAAAATTGCAAGAAAGCACCCGTGCGCTATGGGCCGATAAATTCGGCATCCGTATTTTGGAAGGCTATGGCGTGACTGAAACAGCGCCCGTATTGGCGGTCAATACCCCGATGGATTATAAGGCGGGTACGGTAGGGCGGTTTATGCCCGATATGGAATACCGCCTAGAACCTATTGAAGGCATTAGCGGCGCCGGCCAGCTCCATGTCCGTGGCCCCAATATCATGTTAGGGTATTTGTTGGCGGAAACACCCGGCACATTAAAGCCCACCACCTCCATTTATGGCTTAGGCTGGCATGACACGGGCGATATTGTCGAAGTCGATGATGATGGCTTTATCAGCATTCGCGGACGCAGCAAACGCTTTGCCAAAATCGCCGGAGAAATGGTGTCTTTGTCGGTTGTTGAACAAATCGCCGCTAAGGCATGGCCTGATGCCATGCACGCAGCAGTCAGCTTGCCGGACGCAAAAAAAGGCGAGCAAATTATTTTGTTGACTACCCAGAAACAAGCGACGGCTAATGAACTGGCGCGGCTGTCCAGCGGCGTGGCGGCAATTTGCCTGCCTAAGCAAGTGCGGGTAATTGATGCGATACCGGTGTTAGCGACGGGGAAGGTCAACTATCCGGCGGGTACGGCGTTGGCAAAAGCGGGCTAAGCAAAAGCAGTATCAATGGTCGGGGCCGCTAGGGATACACGCCAGCCTGCCCCGAACTTCTTCGCAGATACCCGCCAATGTCCGCCGGGGGGAATTGGCGACACATTTATCATGTACTGACTTGCCTTCGCAAGCGGTGATGGCAAACGGCGGCGCCACCCTAGGCAAACCCTCTACAGGGGGCAATAGTTGCCCGACTCTAGTCGGCGGCGCAGAGGGCCTTACCGTTTCTGGGGGATTATAGTAAGGGGCTGGCGAATTGCCGCCACTATCGGAAAGCAACGGCCCCACTAGGCTTTGTACCGTCGGATTGGTCAACACCTCACTGGTAATGAAGCGATAGGCGACCAATAACACCAAAATAACCGCGCCTATTTTAAGGGAAGTCACCAACGGCAAGCGTTTCTTGGTTTTTTCGTTAGGCGACCTACGGCATTTGATGCACTTGACATCAGCAAACGTTTTGCCTTCACGGATCAGGTTTTTAGTTTGGCAATGCGGACAATAATAGGTTTCATACTTGCCGCTACCCGCCCCCTGATAAGTATTGTCAAGCGGTGCCAAATCCAATTGTAAGCCTGCCGATTCCAAAGAAGAAGGCGGCGGCGGTGCCGCCTTATGCGCAGGCTTATAAGCGGGGGCGTGGGGCATCACAAATGGCGGCGGCGGCGCGGCGGCTTTTTCGGTCAGTTGTTTTTCGAATTCCTCAATAGTTTGCGGCCTTTTTTCGGGATAAACCTCCAAGGCCAACATAATCGATTTGGTAAACTGCGGGCTTAAGCCCGGCTCTAAGACTTCCAAATGTTTCATCGGATCATTTTGCAGCCTAGCTGTCGCCTCGTGCGGCTTGACACCGCTGACCATATAATAAATGGTCGCCGCCACCGAATAAATATCGGTTGAAGGCGTAAAATGGCTACGCGACAGGTATTGTTCAAATGGCGCAAAACCCGGTGTCAGAATCACCGAAAGCGACAGGCTTTTTTGGCTAAAAGCACTCCGTGCCGCGCCAAAATCCAATAACACCGGATGCTCCTTATCCACCAGATAGATATTGTCGGGTTTAATGTCGCGGTGTAAAAAGCCTTTTTTATGTACCTGGCCTAAACCGTTTAAAACCGGCAACATAATCTTTAAGGCTTCTTCTTCAGTCAGTTTTTGGTTTTTCTGTTGCAAGAACTGCTGCAACGATACGCCCCGATAATAATCCATGACCAGATACGCCGTGTTATTGGCGGGGAAAAACTCCCTGACACGCACGACATTGGCATGGCTAAATTGCGCTAAGGTACGCGCTTCTTGCAAAAACTGCTTAAGGCCATACTCAAATTCGGTTTGGTCTTCCGGCGAATGCGCCACAATTGCCAGCCGTTTATTTTCACGGCCTACCAGTGTCGACGGCATATACTCCTTAATGGCCACCGCAGTTTGCAAAACCAAATCCCAAGCCAGATAAGTGATGCCAAAACCGCCTTTGCCTAATACCCTACCAATCAAAAATTTTTTGTTGAGAATGGTCTGGTAAGGCAAAACGAAAGCACTGGGCGGGGTATTTTTGTCAAAGCCGCATTCAGGACAGACGGAGGCCGTTTTATTAATGGACATGCAGCCCATACATAAATCATCAAGATCTTTGATAACCATGCCGGGTTAACCTCAATGCTTATTTTGAATAACCAGAACAATGACCGAAATATTATCATTGCCTCCATTATCAAGAGCGGCATCAACCAGTAGCTTGCACGCCTGTTCGGGGCTGTTATCGGTTAACATCAGCATCATCTCCTCATCGGTCACTTTATCGACCAGGCCATCAGAACACAACAGGTAAATGTCACCGATACGGATCGGGAACGGCGCATCGGAGGTATCCACCAAAATATCGGGATTAGTCCCTAACGCATTGGTCAAAATGTTCTTTTTCGGATGTATCCGCGCTTGCTCTTTGGTAATCATGCCATATTCTTGCATTTGTGCGACCAAAGTATGGTCTTGGGTCAGCTGCTCCATTTGCCCGTCCCGAATGCGGTACAGGCGGGTATCACCGACATGCCCATAGCAACCCAAGCCATTGCTGATCATCAGCGCCGTCGCTGTCGTACCCATACCCCGACATTCAAAATGCTCATTGGCATAGTTGTTGATCTTTTGGTTGGCTTCTTGGAAAGCCGTCACCAAGGTTTGCGGAAGGGTCAAAAAATACCCGTCCTGACAGTGCCGGGCAATAACGCTCACCGCTTCCTGACTGGCCACCTCGCCCGCCTTATGCCCGCCCATACCGTCGGCTACAATAGCCAAACCGGTGCGCGGGTCAGTGGAGGAGGCAAGATACTGTAAGGCGTCTTCATTATTTTGCCGTTGGCAGCCAATATCACTGGCTAAAGCGACACTAATGACATAGTCCTGAATAATCGTCATTGGTTGATCCGTAGTTTTAAAGCGTTTCAGCGTTTTCGCCAGAAGTGTAAATAAATGCATGAAATAATATAAGAATTTTTTAATTTTTGGCAGGTTTCCGCATCCGGTAGACGCTGCTTGGACACCGCCGCCCCAGGCTTGGCCAAGACAAAAATAGCAGTCTTATCTAAACAGCCATTGATGCTACTATTTGCTCTGATGAAAGTAAACGTTAAAATCTTACAGCTAGCCATAAGTATAGATGCCGCCGCCAATTAATCAACACAAGCCCATCTGGCTTCAAGGTCGGCTGTTAGCCTGTGTCGTTGTTGCGCCGCCCACTTAACGCCAGACTATCTAGCAAATGCCATGCCCATAATACCCGGCAACCCATGACCCCCCTTCCCACCGAAAGTCTACCGCAACAGGTTAAAGCAAGCATCATGAATAAACATATTTACCCGTTATTGCTGGCACAATTTTTATCGGCCTTGGCCGACAATGCCGTACTGTTCACCGTGATTGCCATTGTCATGAAATCCGCCCATACCGAAACGTGGTATATCCCCGCCGTGCAAAGCGCCTTCACGGTGGCTTATGTCATTCTTGCACCGTGGGCGGGCGAGATTGCCGACACCCATGCCAAACCGAAAATCCTCTTGCTGGCCAATTTACTGAAGGCCTGCGGTGCCGCGTTATTGTTGTTTGATGTCGAACCGATCTTGGCCTATAGTGTCGTCGGCATTGGCGCGGCCATTTATAACCCCGTCAAATACGGCATCTTACCCGAACTGGCCGATTACGATCAGTTAGTTAAGGCTAACAGCCTGATGGAAGGCTCCACTATACTGGCGATCTTGCTGGGAATGCTCGCAGGGGCAAAGCTAGCCGATTATTCAGTCCATTGGGCATTGCTCGCCTGTGTGGCCTTATTTATCATTTCTGCCTTAGTCACCGTGCTGCTACCCAAAGGGGACGTTAAAAAATCCGTCTCCGGCTCGAAAATCATCGCATTTAGCCAAGAAATCGGCCAGTTTTTCACCCTGTCCGGCTCATCGTTCGCTGTGCTGGGCAGCGGCCTGTTTTGGCTGGCAGCGGCGACCTTGCGCGTCATTTTGATTGCCTGGGCACCGTTGGTGCTACTGACCCAAAACACCACAGAAATCGCTACCCTCACCCTATTTTTGGCAATAGGCATTATTATCGGCTCGGCGGTAGTGCCACGGCTAATCCCTATGGCCCATATCCAACGCGCCAGAATCCCTTCTTATTGCATGGCCTTGGGCGTGGTGGCTTTAAGCTTTACTGATACCATGCTGACGGCACGGGCGGCCCTGCTGGTTATCGGTATGATGGGGGGAATGTTTATTGTGCCTGTGAACGCTATCTTGCAGGAATTGGGTAAAGAAACCATCGGCAGCGGACGTGCAGTTGCTTTACAAGGTTTTTTTAACAATCTCGCCATGTTACTTGGGGTCGGCTGCTATTCGTTGGCCGCCGCCCGTGATACCGGGCCGGTTGCCGCCATGTTAGTGTTGGGCGGGGTGGTTTTTGTCGGGACATTCCTAGTGTCGCTCAGCCTGCGCCACCGCACTTTAAAGGCACTTTAAACAAACCATCCCAGGAATTCCCAAGCATACGCAGAGTTAGCAAAAACGGGCGGCTAACAGCAATGCACAAGCTTCGGTGTCTTTAACGCTGTCTGCGTGTGCCGTCAATAAGGCAGTGCATACGCCCTGTATGCCCGCCCATAAGGTTCTGGCGGATAATGGGGAAGAGCCTGCCGGCAAATGCGCCGCAAATAGCCCGACTAAGGCATCAACCTGCGCCTGATAGCCGACACACACGGGCTTGTTGCCCTGATCTTGGGCTTGGGTTTCTGACCATAACTGCCAACGATGGTAATGGCTATGGGCGTAGCTAACATAAGCCAGACAGAGCGCTTGCACATCCGGTTTGGGAATGGGTTGTAAATGGCGGTTTAGCTCGGCTAAAGTCAGACTGTTGATGTGGCCAATAACATCAGCCCTATCGTCAAACGCCATATAGATACTGCCCACGGTATAGCCGATTTGCGCGGCGATGTTGCGGATAGTCAACGCGGAACTGCCCTGCTCGATAACCAGAGTTTCGGCGGCTGATAAGACCATTGCCTTAATGGTTTCCAAACTGTGCTGGTTGCGTCTTGCCATGTCAATATAAGCGAATGGCCAAAAGAAAAAGGGGGGATATTACAGAAGGCTCTAAAGGGGATTTACATTTTTCCCGACACCCGTAAACGACACGGCACTCTGAGAAAACGTAATGGCGAAGCGGACGGGACTCGAACCCGCGACCACCGGCGTGACAGGCCGGTATTCTAACCAACTGAACTACCGCTCCACTGTAGAGCCGAATAGTATACCTTTATTTTTTATAAAAGCAACTGCTATTTTCAATTGATGCGCCAAAAAGAGTGCCTTAGGCCTGTGTCTGACATCCTGCCCTCCCATTAAAACAGGTTAACGCTTCACTTTAGAGTGCTGCCAACCCTTCAGGATGCTTTTTGTTGACACTGCATCGCATCATTTTGTTGACAACTTTGAACGCATTTAGCGGCCTTTTATGCGATACTACGCGACTTTAAATTTTGTCCAGACCAGCCCTTAATGATAAAAATAAATAACAAGGAGTCAGCATGACCGCATTAATAGGCATTATCATGGGTTCGACTTCTGACTGGGACACCATGTGCTTTACCGAGGAAACCTTAATTAAGCTAGGTATCCCTTATGAAGTGGCCGTCGTTTCAGCGCACCGCACACCTGATAAGCTGTTCCATTACGCCGAAACCGCCGAGGCCCGCGGCCTTGAAGTCATCATCGCCGGCGCGGGCGGCGCGGCACATTTACCCGGCATGACCGCCGCCAAAACAACCTTGCCGGTTTTGGGCGTACCCGTGCAATCCAAAGCCCTTAACGGCATGGATTCGCTGTTGTCGATTGTGCAGATGCCGGCGGGCATTCCGGTCGGCACCTTAGCCATCGGCAAAGCCGGGGCCATTAACGCCGCCCTGCTGGCGGCGGCTATTATCAGTAACAAACATACCCATTATCGGGACGCATTAGTGAGTTTTCGCCATGAGCAAACCGAAGCCGTGTTAGCCCATGACGACCCAAGACACGAGGTTTAAGATTTATGAAAGTCGGGATATTGGGCGCAGGACAACTCGCCCGCATGATTGCTTTGGCGGGTTATCCGCTAGGTCTGGAGTTTATTTTTTTAGACCCCTCGGCTGATGCTTGCGCCAATCCATTAGGCGAACATCTGCACGGTGACTACAACGATTTGGCGTTGCTGGCGCAATTGGCGGAACGCGCCGATGTCGTCACTTATGAATTTGAAAACGTCCCCGCCGACGTGGCGGATTTTTTATCCTCGCACACCCAAGTACACCCCTCACCTAAGGCTTTGGCCGTTGCCCAAGACCGTTTGGTCGAGAAAAATTTCTTTAATAGCATCGGCATCGCCACTCCGGCTTATGCCGCCGTCAACAGCCTTGACGAACTCCAAGCCGCCATGGCGACGATAGGCTATCCGGCTGTACTGAAAAGCCGCACCCAAGGTTATGACGGCAAAGGCCAATCGGTACTGCGGACTGCCGCCGATTTAGCCGCTGCCTGGACGGTGCTGGACGGCGTACCCGCCATTGTCGAGGCGTTCGTGCCGTTTAGCCGCGAAGTGTCGGTCATTGCCGCCCGCAATGCCGCTGGCGAAATTGTCTACTACCCCTTGTCCGAAAACCGCCATCGCGGCGGCATTTTACGGGTCTCCGAATGCACCACCGATGACCGCCTACAGGTATCAGCACAAGTTTATGTCACTCGCCTGCTCGAAGCCTTAAATTATGTCGGAATTTTGGCTTTGGAATTGTTTGAAGTGGATGGGCAACTGATCGCCAACGAATTTGCCCCGCGCGTCCACAATTCAGGACATTGGACAATTGAAGGGGCGCAAACCAGCCAATTTGAAAACCATCTCCGCGCAATAACCGGCTTACCCTTAGGTTCGACCGCCGCCGTCAATAAAGCGGCCATGGTCAACTTTATCGGCGGCCTGCCGGCCAGTGCCGACATTTTAAGCATCCCCGGCGTACACCTGCACCTTTATGGCAAAGAGCCGCGTAAAGGCCGTAAGATCGCCCATGCCACCTTACGCACCGAAACGGCGGAAAACCTGGCGGCGATAACCGCCCAACTGGCCCGTTTAGCCGACCAGACCGATGACAGCTAAACCCTACTTTAAGCCATTGCAGATAAAAAACAATGAACTTTATAGCCTGACTTTTTTCAAAAATATCAAGGTCGCCAAGGCGTTGCCAAAAGCTTTATAGCCAGCGAAGGTAGCATGTTTGTGACTTTTACACATAAAATTTCTTATGCTATGCTAGGGGATTACAATCTTGTTACATCGCCCTTTTCTACAGCGCTTTTTTATTACGCAGCAATCAGGACGGATGCTGCCTTTAAGCAGGGATTCACTACCGTGAGAGAATTATGACAGACACAAGCACTATGCTATCAACAGTGCAGGCCATCGCTACTGCCCTTAAAGATAAACCCGGCGCACTTTTACCGATTCTTCATGGTGTGCAGGACACGCTGGGCTATATCCCTGCCGATAGCGTTCCGGTTATTGCCAAAGCCCTTAACTTATCGCGGGCAGAAGTTCATGGTGTCATCAGTTTTTATCATTATTTCCGTGAGACTCCGCCAGGTAAGCAAATCATCCAACTGTGCCGCGCCGAATCCTGCCAATCTATGGGCAGCAAGCATTTGGAAGCCCACGTCAAAGCCAAGTTGGGCATTGATTTCCATGAAACCACCGTTGACGGCGCGTTTTCTTTAGAACCCGTTTACTGCCTAGGCAACTGCGCCTGCTCCCCTGCCCTACAAATTGGCACGGACATTTATGGCCGGGTGTCCCCTGAACTGTTTGATGAATTAATTGCCAACACGGAGGCAGCGGCATGATTAAGACCCTTTACGTCCCTTGTGACTCCAGCGCCATTTCCCTCGGTGCCGACCGCGTCGCCGCCGCCATCCTGCACGAAGCCCAGCAACGCGGCATCAGGGTCAACCTGATCCGCAACGGCTCACGCGGCATGTTCTGGCTGGAGCCTTTAGTTGAAGTAGACACCGCCCAAGGCCGCATTGCCTACGGCCCCGTGCAAACGAAAGATGTCGCCAGCCTGTTCGATGCCGACTTTACCAACGGCGGCGACCATGCCTTAAGCTTAGGCCTAACCGAAGAGCTGGAGTATCTGAAAAGACAACAACGCCTGACTTTCGCGCGTATCGGCATCACCGATCCGGTTTGCCTAGACAGCTATATAGCCCATAACGGCTACCAGGGCCTGAACAACGCCCTCAACATGGCACAAGCCGACATCGTCAAGGCCGTGACCGACTCCGGCCTGCGCGGACGCGGCGGCGCGGCGTTCCCGACCGGCATCAAATGGAATACGGTGCTAAACACCCCATCCGAGCAAAAATACATCATCTGCAACGCCGACGAAGGCGACTCCGGCACTTTCTCCGACCGTATGGTCATGGAAGGCGACCCGTTTGTATTAATTGAAGGCATGACCATCGCCGGTTTGGCGGTCGGCGCAAGCCAGGGCTATATTTACCTGCGCGTGGAATATCCCCATGCCCATAAAGCCTTGACCACCGCCATTGACAAAGCCTATGCGGCAGGTTATTTGGGCGACTCCGTGTTAGGTAGCGGCAAAGCCTTCCACCTTGAAGTGCGCTTAGGCGCAGGCGCGTATGTCTGCGGCGAAGAAACCTCCTTAATGGAAAGTCTGGAAGGCAAACGTGGCTTAGTGCGCTTTAAGCCGCCCCTGCCCGCCATTAAAGGCCTATTTGGCCAGCCTACCGTCGTCAACAACGTCATTTCCTTGGCTTCCGTACCGATCATCCTCGACAAAGGCGGCGACTACTACCGCGACTTTGGCATGGGGCGTTCACGAGGCACCTTGCCTATCCAATTGGCGGGCAATCTCAAACGCGGCGGCCTGGTCGAATTGGCCTTCGGCCTGACCCTGCGCGAATTGCTATATGACTTCGGCGGCGGCTCCGCTACCGGACGGCCTATTAAAGCGGTGCAGGTCGGCGGCCCCTTGGGCGCTTACCTGCCTGAATCACAATTCGACACCCCGTTAGATTACGAGTCCTTCGCGGCTATATGGGCAGTGGTCGGCCACGGCGGTGTGGTAGCCTTTGACGATACTGCCGACATGGCGGAACTGGCCCGTTACAGCATGGAATTCTGCGCCATTGAATCCTGCGGCAAATGCACCCCTTGCCGGATCGGTTCGACCCGTGGCATGGAACTGATGGACGACATTATCGCTGGTAACGATTTGAGTAAAAATGTACCGCTGTTACGTTCCTTATGCGACACCCTGCTGAACGGCTCGCTGTGCGCCTTAGGTGGCATGACCCCGTACCCTGTGCTTAGCGCGTTAAACCATTTCCCGCAAGATTTTGGGGTTGAAGCGTAAGGATTAAAGGCAATACTATGTGTAACACCTACGCCGCATTACGATGGGAAGTTTTTGTAAAAGCGGCATAGGTGACTTGGCTTTAGTCAGCGTTAATGAACGGTTAGCTAACAGTCTTTAAAACAGATAAGAAATTTACCGCTACAGAAGATTAAGGCATCTGCCCAAAAGGTTTATGCACATCATATTGCCGTAGATAACATTGAATTGCCTAGCAGGGAAAGCCTTAACGCCAGAACAGAAAACCGGCCCACTAGACCAGCGCATTACCCAACGTAATGGGTTATAATTAGGGCACTGCCTGCAAATAATCCATAGCCTAGCGTCGGGCTGCTTATCTGTAGCGCCCCTTTAACTTAAGCAGTAACAACGAACACACGCCCAGCGAGAGGACATCACCATGAGCATGAATAAAGAACAAGATTTTGGCACCCCCGCCAGTACCGCCACCGCCACTGTCAACGTTGAAATTGATGGCTTTAAGGTGACCGTCCCCGCCGGCACATCTATCATGCGTGCCGCATCGAGCATCGGCATAGACATCCCTAAGCTGTGCGCGACCGACAGCATCGAGCCGTTTGGCTCCTGCCGTTTATGTCTGGTACAAATCGAAGGCGGCCGCGGTATGCCCGCCTCTTGCACCACACCCGTTGCCGAAGGCCAAAAAATCACTACCCAAAACCCACGCTTAGCGGAAGTACGCCGTGGCGTGATGGAACTGTACATTTCTGACCACCCGTTAGATTGCCTGACCTGCGCCGCCAATGGCGACTGCGAATTGCAAGACATGGCAGGCTCGGTGGGTTTGCGCGAAGTGCGCTATAACCCAGTGGAAACCCACTTAAACGCCGTTAAAGACACCAGCAACCCTTACTTTACTTTCGACCCCAGCAAATGTATCGTTTGCTCACGTTGCGTTAGGGCCTGTGAAGAAACCCAAGGCACGTTTGCTTTGACCATTGATGGCCGTGGCTTTGATTCTAAGGTTTCACCTAGCCAAAACCAACCGTTCATGGAATCCGAGTGCGTATCTTGCGGCGCTTGCGTCCAAGCTTGCCCGACCGCCACCCTGATGGAAAAATCGGTCATCGACAACGGCCAGCCCGAACACGCCATCGTCACTACCTGCGCCTATTGCGGTGTCGGTTGCTCGTTCCGCGCCGAAATGAAAGGCGAACAAGTCATCCGTATGGTACCGAATAAAGACGGCAAGGCTAACCACGGGCATTCTTGCGTCAAAGGCCGTTTTGCCTTCGGCTATGCAACCCATAAAGACCGCATCACCAAACCGATGATCCGTGCCAGCATTAAAGATGCTTGGCGGGAAGTCAGCTGGGATGAAGCGATCAGCTACGCCGCTAGCGAAATGAAACGCATCCAAGCCCAATACGGCAAAGATGCCATTGGCGGTATAACCTCCTCACGCTGCACCAACGAAGAGGCCTATCTGGTGCAAAAACTGATCCGCGCCGGCTTCGGCAACAACAATGTCGACACCTGCGCACGGGTTTGCCACTCCCCGACCGGCTATGGCCTGAAACAGACTTTTGGCGAATCCTCAGGCACCCAAGATTTTGACTCGGTCATGAAAGCCGATGTCATCATGGTTATCGGTGCCAACCCGACTGACGGCCACCCCGTATTTGGCTCTTTCATGAAGAAACGTTTGCGCCAAGGCGCAAAACTGATTGTAGTTGACCCCCGCGAAATCGACTTGGTCAAAACCCCACATGTCCAAGCGTCTTACCATCTGAAATTACGCCCCAGCACCAATGTCGCTTTGATTAACGCCTTAGCCCATGTCGTGGTCACCGAAAACCTGACTGACGATGCGTTTGCCGCCGAACGCTGTGATGTAGCTTCTTATAACAAATGGAAAAGCTTTATTGCCGATCCTAAACACGCCCCAGAAACCACAGAAGCCATTACTGGCGTACCTGCGGCACAAATCAGGGAAGCCGCCAGATTGTATGCCAAAGCAGGTAACGGCGCGATCTATTACGGCTTGGGCGTAACCGAACACAGCCAAGGCTCAACAATGGTTATCGGCATTGCCAACTTGGCGATGGCGACCGGGAACTTAGGCCGCGACGGCGTGGGCGTTAACCCATTACGCGGCCAAAACAACGTCCAAGGTTCTTGTGATATGGGTTCATTCCCGCATGAATACCCTGGCTACCGCCATGTCGGCAACCCAGAAACCAACCAATTGTTTGAACAAGCGTGGAATGCCGAACTCAGCCTGAATCCGGGCTTGCGCATCCCTAATATGTTTGATTCGGCCATGGACAAAACCTTTATGGGGCTGTATGTCGAAGGTGAAGACATCGCCCAATCTGATCCTGATATCCAACACGTCCATGCCGCCTTACGGTCTATGGAATGTGTCATCGTCCAAGATTTGTTCTTGAACGAAACCGCCAAATTCGCCCATGTGTTCCTGCCCGGCGCGTCTTTCTTAGAAAAAAGCGGTACGTTCACCAACGCCGAACGGCGGATTTCTCCCGTCCGCAAAGTCATGACCCCATTAGCGGGCTATCAGGACTGGGAAATCACCCAATTGCTGTCCAATGCAATGGGCTATCCGATGAACTACAGCCACCCGTCAGAAATCATGGCGGAAATCGCCAGCCTGACCCCAACCTTTGCCGGGGTCAGCTATGAAAAAATTGATGAACTGGGCAGTATCCAATGGCCTTGTAACGAGGAGTCTCCAGAAGGCACACCGATCATGCACGTTGAAGAGTTTATGCGCGACAACGGCAAAGGCTTGTTCATGCTGACCGATTATGTCGCCACGCAAGAGCGTGTCACGCCGATGTTCCCGTTAATCCTGACCACCGGACGTATCTTGTCGCAATACAACGTCGGCGCCCAAACCCGCCGTACCGAGAACAACCAATGGCATTCGGAAGACCGTTTGGAAATTCATCCGCACGATGCCGAAGACCGTGGCCTGAACAGCGGCGACTGGGTAGGCATTAAGAGCCGTGCCGGTGAAACCGTGTTACGCGCCTTGGTCAGCGACCGGGTACAACCGGGCGTGGTCTACACCACGTTCCACTTCCCCGAATCCGGCGCGAACGTCATCACCACCGACAACTCCGACTGGGCGACCAACTGCCCTGAATATAAAGTCACGGCGGTACAAGTCACCAAAGTCAACCAAACCTCGCAATGGCAAGAAAATTATCAAGCCTTTTCGGACAACCAACTGGATTTGCTGGCACAAGGCATGAGCAATGGCTAACGGACTGTCCTTAGATTTAGGATGGCCCAGTTACCAACAAAGCACCGTTGAACGCTGGCATAACAACCAGCGTTCCGAAGAGCTTGATTACATTGCCGAAGAAGTCCCTATCGCCTTGGTCTACAATGGCGTGCCACATGTCGTCATGCTGGCAACGCCCACCAATCTGGAAGAGTTCGCCTTAGGCTTTAGCATCACGGAAGGCATTATTGGCGACCCGCAAGAGTTATTGTCCAGCCGGGTTTTCAACCGCGCCAATGGCATTGAAGTGCAGCTAAAAATTCCTGAACAACGCTTTTCCTGTTTGTCCGACAAAGGCCGTAACCTGACCGGACGGACAGGCTGCGGCTTGTGTGGCGCGACCACCTTAAAACAGGCTATCCGCCAACCGCCGCCTGTGCAGGGTAAGCTGTCGGTCACTTCCGAAGAGCTGATCAGTGCTTTGGCCGAAGTCAAACAGCGGCAAAAACTCAATAAATTGACCGGCTCCGTCCATGCAGCCGCTTGGGCTGTACCGGGACAAGGCATTGTTGATTTGCGTGAAGATGTCGGACGGCATAATGCCCTAGATAAGCTGATCGGTTTATTGCTAAAAAGTAACCGCGACTTAAGCGCGGGCTTTGTGATTGTCACGAGCCGTGCCAGTTATGAAATGGTGCAAAAATCGGCATTTGTCGGCATCACCTTGCTGGCAGCCATTTCCGCACCGACCGGCTTAGCGATACGTTTGGCGCACGATACCGGAGTCACCCTCATCGGTTTCGCGCGTGACCAACAGCATGTCGTTTATACCCATCCGCAACGTTTACTCCATCCCCAACATACTTAAAAAACTACACAGCAGACCATGAAAACAGACAGACTCATCAAAATGGCTAATGACATCAGCGATTTTTTTAATGCCGAACCGGATAAGGAAGTCGCCGCAGAAGGCGTAAAAAACCACCTCATGCGCTCATGGGAGCCGAGAATGCGCCAAGCCATTATTGCCCATTACCAAAACGGCGGCGACGGTTTGAGTGAGTTGGCGAAAGTGGCGGTGGGTAGATTGGCTTAATGATTAACAGCCTGCCATTAGTCACAATGGCAGGTATTATGTGGACAGGAAAAGCCGTCGGTTAATCTACATAACTTACCTTAAAATGCAAAAACCCGCTAAGCCGGACAGCTTAGCGGGCCATATAAAGCGGCTAATGGCTTAACGGCCTAATTCACCGAATCCTGATACGTCACCGTAAAATCTTGCAAATAACCCAATTGCACGGGCAACTGCTCGGCGGTGGCGGGTTTGAAGGCATTCACCCCTACCCTGGCCAAATAAAACACCTGATCGGGCATATAGTGTCCGGTCGCACGGATTTCGCCTTGGAAACCATAACGGCTACGCAACAGCCAAGCGTGGGAAAACAGACGGCCATCGGCAAAGTCAGGAAAATCCAACTCCACCAAGGCGATTTTGTCCAGATCAGCGGCAAAATCGGCGACACTGTCAGCGGGGCTGATACGGATACCCAATTGGCCTTCATGCGCCAAAAGTTGCGCCTTTTCGGTCTGCCAGCGGCTTAAGGACACGCTAATATCGCCCGCCGCCAACTCGGCATCATCCGCCAAATCTTGCCAATTATCGTCAACAATCTGTTTGTCTTTAATGAGTTGCATATACTTGCTCCTTGAAAGGGTCGATGCCTACCCGTTTTACCATGTCCAAAAAGGTTTCGTCTTCCAGACGTTGCTGGACGTAAACGGACAATATCGTCGTGACCGCTTGGGTAACCTCGGTTTTGGCGACCGCAGGCCCTAAACGCTCGCCGATAGCCGCTTCGTTTTCGGAAGAGCCGCCCAAAGTGAGCTGATACCATTCGGTACCTTTTTTATCGACCCCCAAGATACCGATATGGCCGACGCTTTGGTGCGCACAGCCGTTCATGCAACCGGATATGTTGATTTTGACATCGCCAATATCATGCAGATAATCCATGTCATCTAACACGTCGTTGATTTCTTTGGTAATGCCGATAGATCCGGCATTAGCCAGCGAACAAAAATCCAAACCTGGGCAGCAAATGATGTCGGTGGCCGTGCCGATATTGGGCGTGGCCAAATTCAGCGTTTGCAAGTGTTGCCACAAAGCCAACAAATCTGCTTGTTTGACATCGGAAAAAACCAAGTTCTGGCGATGGGTAGTGCGCAATTCGCCAAAGCTGTAGCGGTCGGCCAAATCGGCGACGGCATCCAATTGGGCATCGGTCATATCGCCGGGCGGCACTTCAGGCGCTTTGAGCGACAAGAACACCGCGCGGTAGCCGGGTACTTTATGGCTGACGGTATTGTGTTTATACCACGTCGCAAAGGCCGGATTTTCTTGTATGGCTTGGTTAAAGGTCTCATCTGCCGCAGCGGTCTGGTCATAATCCGGCAGGGTAAAATGGCCTTTAATGGCCTCAATACGCGCGTCGGATAATTCCATACCGTCTTTAATCTGTTGCCACTCCGCTTCCACCATTTCGGAAAAAGTATCCAGACCGGTTTCTTTAACCAAAATCTTGATACGCGCCTTATATTTATTGTCGCGGCGGCCAAACAGGTTATAAATTCTGAGGATGGCTTCCAGATAAGACAACAAATGCTGCCTTTCTAAAAAAGGCCGGATGACTTGGCCGATAATCGGGGTACGGCCTAAGCCGCCGCCCACCAAAATCCTAAAGCCCGTTTCGCCCGCGTCATTTTTGACCAGATGCACGCCAATGTCGTGGAACTGCGTCGCCGCACGGTCGCTTAAAGAGCCGCTGAAGGCGATTTTAAATTTACGCGGCAAATAATCGAACTCAGGGTGTAACGTTGTCCATTGGCGGATAATTTCGCAATACGGGCGCGGATCTTCCAACTCATCGACCGCCACCCCGGCCAAATGGTCGGATGTCGTGTTGCGCATACAGTTGCCGCTGGTTTGGATGGCGTGCATTTGCACTGTCGCCAACTCCGCCAAAATATCCGGTACTTGTTCCAATTTCGGCCAGTTATACTGGACGTTTTGGCGGGTGGTGAAATGGCAATAGTTTTTGTCATACGTCCGGGCGATATGGGCGAACTTGCGCACTTGCGCGGAGCTGAGCAAACCGTAAGGGATGGCGACCCGCAACATGGGCGCGTGGGTTTGGATATACAGGCCATTTCTAAGACGTAAGGCGCGGAACTGGTCGTCAGTCAGCTCACCTTGCAAATATTTTTCGGTTTGCCGTCTAAACTGGGCGACCCGTTCATTGACAAGGGTTTGGTCTATTTCGTTATACTGATACATGATGCGTGTTTGGAGTACCTTTCAGGCGAAAATTCGTAGTTGTCCATCATATACTGTGCGTCATAAAATGACAAAATTTATTGGATGGTGATACCATTAACTGTTAAATTTTGTGTATTTGTTCAATTATATTAAGAGAGAGGGGGATTTTGTGGTTCGTTTTTTATTAGTGACGTTACTGGTTATGCTGGTACCGCAACTGGCGATGGCGGAAACGGAGGGATTTGCGAATCTCGACATGACCGGCACGCAGCGCGGCATCTATACCGTATTAATTTTTGTCATTGCTTACGGCTTTGTAATGACAGAAGAATTTACCCATTTGCGCAAGTCCAAGCCAGTTATTCTGGCGGCGGGCATCATTTGGGCGCACGCGGCGATTTTAGCCCAGCAAAAAGGCGTTCCTGCTGAGGAAATGCACGCGGCTTTTGAGCATGATTTGAAAGAATATGCCGAGCTGATGCTATTTTTGCTGGTCGCGATGACCTATATCAACAGTATGGCCGAACGTAATGTGTTTGAAGCGCTGCGTTCTTGGCTGGTCAGAAGACAATTCGGCTACCGGAAATTGTTCTTGATCACCGGTGTCATCACGTTCTTCTTGTCGTCAGTGGCCGACAACCTGACTGCGGCCTTGTTAGTCGGTGCGGTGGTTCTGGCAGTGGGTTCTGACAATCCTAAATTTGTCAGTATCGGCTTTGTCAACTTGGTAATTGCCGCTAACGCGGGCGGTGCGTTCTGCCCGTTCGGCGACATTACCACGCTGATGGTTTGGCAAGCGGAATACGCGGAGTTCTTTGACTTTTTCAGACTGTTTATCCCTTCATTGGTTAACTATGCCGTGCCTGCGGCCGTCATGTACTTTGCCGTACCCGATGAACAGCCCAAAGAAACGACCGAAGAAGCGGTGCAATTGAAATATGGCGCGATCCAAATCTGCGTGATGTTCCTGTTCACCATCGCGACTGCGGTCAGCTTTAAACAAGCCCTGCATTTGCCGCCTTTCATGGGTATGATGGTCGGCTTGTCTGCGTTGATGCTGTACGGCTATTTCATTAAAGTCAAACACACACCAGAAGGCGAAGAAGGCTTTGATATTTTCAACAAAGTCCGTCATGCCGAATGGGACACCTTATTGTTCTTCTTTGGTGTGGTGTTCGCGGTCGGCGGCTTAGGTTATATCGGCTATCTGGAATTGTTGTCCAGCGCCATGTACCAAGGCTTAGGCCCCACCACCGCCAACATTATGGTCGGTTTGATTTCCGCCATCGTCGATAATATCCCCGTTATGTTCGCGGTCTTGAACATGGGTGTGGATATGGACTTGTACCAATGGTTATTGGTGACATTAACCGCTGGTGTCGGTGGTTCGTTATTGTCGGTCGGTTCAGCGGCCGGGGTTGCCTTAATGGGTCAGTCTGACCATAAGTACACTTTCTTTAGCCATCTGAAATGGACACCTGCGATTGCCGCAGGTTATGCCGCCAGTATTTTCACCCATTATTTGATTAATGGCTGATAGGCGGCTTTGCACCGCGCCAGTGGCGCGGTGCGATTGCTAGAACAAGGCCTTATGACGGTGCTAACTGGCATAAGGCCTTTTCCATTACGGCACACCCTTTCATCAGGCAACGCCCCATAAGGCCTAGCCACTTCGCTAGCCATTAAGCCAAGCCTTTCTTGCCCAACGCCCACGAGCGGCTTAACTTAATGGCGGCTCCTGAACGCCCTACAAATGGTAGCCACCGCATAACCCAGTAACAGCGGATTTTTTTTCACCCAGAGATTTAATTTTCAATAATTGCCCTTACATCTTGTATAAAAACCGCGCCGCATTATCCTAATGCCTAATAAGGCAAGCATAGGAAATAACCCTGCCGATTAAAGCCTTTCTGATTTTAAAATTCTGAAAAGCCTAGCGGGCAAATAAGGGATATCCTAAAGCTAAGGCAACACGTTGCGGCGGATTATGGCGGCAACCGGATAGCAATTTCACAACCAATTTATCGAACTTACAGAAAATAAAGGTCAAATATACACATGGCAGATAAAGAAGATTTTTATAAGGTACTGGGTATTGAGCGCAATGCCAGCGATGCCGAAATTAAGAAAAAGTACCGCAGCTTGGCGATGAAGTTCCACCCGGACAGAAACGCCGACAACCCCGAAGCGGCGGAAGCTAAATTTAAGCAAGTCAAAGAAGCTTACGAAATTCTGTCAGATCCTAAAAAACGTGCCGCTTACGACCAGTTCGGCCACGCCGGCATTGACCCGTCTATGGGTGGCCGGCCCGGCGGTTTTGGCGCGGAAGGCTTTAGCGATATTTTCGGCGATGTGTTCGGCGATATTTTTGGCGGCGGCAGACAGCAACGCGGCGGCGGTGTCCAGCGCGGTTCCGATTTGCGTTATAACCTGGAAATAACCCTTGAAGAAGCTGTAGCGGGTACTGAACAAAAAATCCGTATTCCGGTCTTAGTCTCGTGCAGCGAATGTAGCGGTTCAGGAGCGAAAAAAGGCTCATCTCCAGTGATTTGCTCCACTTGCCACGGCCACGGCCAAGTCAGGATGCAGCAAGGCTTTTTCTCGGTGCAACAAACCTGCCCGACGTGCCGGGGCACAGGCAAACAGATTAAAGACCCGTGCGGCAAATGCTACGGCCAAGGCCGTGTCCAAGAATCTAAAACCTTGTCGGCAAAAATTCCGGCCGGGGTTGATACCGGCGACCGCATCCGCTTAGGCGGCGAAGGCGAAGCGGGTGAGCGTGGTGGCCCCGCAGGTGATTTATACATCGAAATCAAGGTCAAAGACCATGAAATCTTTACCCGTGACGGTGCCCATTTATATTGCGAAGTACCCATTAGCTTTGTCACCGCTTGTTTGGGTGACGAAATACAAGTGCCGACACTGGACGGCAAAGTCATGCTGAAAATCCCGCCCGAAACCCAAACCGGCAAATCCTTCCGCCTACGCGGCAAAGGGGTTAAGCCCGTGCGCGGCGGTCCGGTCGGTGACTTATTGTGTAAGGTACAAGTAGAAACACCAGTCAACCTGACCAAAGAGCAACGGGCTCTAGTGCAACAACTCGGTGAATCTTTGACGGGCGGCGGCAAACACCATAGCCCCCAAGAACACACCTTTTTGGATGGGGTGAAAAATTTTTTCGATAAACTGACAGGATAATCATGAACCGTATCGCAATTGTCGGCGCCTCAGGACGCATGGGGCTATGCTTGCTAAAAGCCGCCAAACTGGCCGAAACCGGTACGGCGCAAGCCAAGCTGACGGCGGCCATTGCCCGCCCGGGCAGCCACACTATTGGGCAGGATGCCACCTTATTGGTGGGCATGGGTAAATCCGGCCTAAAAATAGTCGATGACTTAGTAAAAGTGATCGATGAGTTTGATGTCGTGATCGACTTTACCCGCCCTGATTACTCCATACAAACCCTGAACCTGTGCCGTAGTGCCGGAAAAAAACTGGTCATCGGCACCACCGGCTTTAACACTAGCCAAAAAGACCTGATTAACCGCACCGCAGCGGAGATTGCCATCGTCATGGCCCCTAATTTTAGCGTCGGGGTAAACCTGTCGCTAAAGCTGCTGGAAATCACCGCCAAAGTCATGGGCGACTATACCGATATTGAGGTCATAGAAGCCCATCACCGCCACAAAATTGACGCACCCTCAGGTACGGCCTTAAGAATGGGCGAAGTCATTGCCCAAAGCTTAGGACGCAACTTAGAAGACTGCGCCATTTACGGGCGCGAAGGCAATACCGGCGAACGCGACCGGAAAACCATTGGTTTTTCCACCATCCGTGCCGGTGACATTGTCGGCGAGCATACCGTCATGTTTGCCGACGAAGGTGAGCGCGTCGAAATCACCCACAAAGCCAGCAGCCGCATGACCTTTGCCAACGGGGCGGTCAGAGCCGCCATCTGGCTACAAAACAAAGCCAATGGCCTGTATGACATGCAGGATGTGCTCAATTTGAAACAGCTCTGACGCAAGGTTTTGCGGAATGGTTTAAGCAGACTAAATCCGACCCACCCGGACGTTACTATCCGGGTGGTTATTGACAACACACCAAAGAGGTTATGTTATGGGCTGGAGAGAACACACGCACGATGAAACCTACAGCGATACCGAAACCGAAGCGCGGTTGGCGGCAGAATTGCCACATTGGTATCTGGAAAATGGTTGGATACGCCGCAAATATAAAACCAGCGGCTGGAAAAGCACCCTAATGGTGGTCAATACTATCGGGCATTTGGCGGAAGCCGCTTTCCACCATCCTGACCTGAGCGTTTCTTACGCCTTTGTCATCGTTAAATTAATGAACCATGCCGCTAAAGGCATCACTAACAAAGATTTTGAATTAGCAAGGAAAATCGAAGACGTGATCCAGTGGCAACCCGGCAAAACGGAAGGCGGCTCCTTAACGGGTACGCCAGACGACCCGCGCTTTAAATACCTGAAATATGATTAACAGGCAAGTCCAATTAACAAAGACGTGATGCAAGTCTCATTACCTTAAAAATAATCGGAGTTTAACCAAAATGTCTTTGCCCTAGCTGTATTTTTAGTGCTAACATGAGTTGCAGTTCGAGATTGAGCCAGCCTTTTTACAGGGCTGGGATTTATAAAGCCAATTCATGTTGGCGATTTTTTAAGTAAAGAGTGTCATATGTCAGATCAAGTTGTAGGTACCGTTAAATGGTTCAATGATGAAAAAGGCTTCGGCTTTATTGAACAAGAAGGTGGTAAAGATGTTTTCGTTCACCACAGCGCAATTAACGGCACCGGCCGCAAAACCTTGCGCGAAGGCCAAAAAGTGACCATGCAGGTGACTCAAGGTCAAAAAGGCCCGCAAGCTGAGAACGTAACCCCAGCGTAACTATCTTTAAAAGAACCCAAAAATACTTATTTTTGGGTTCTTTTTAACGTTGCGCAAGCGTTTAAACCACCGCCTTAACAATCACAAATTTGGCATTCCCGGCAACTGCCGACACTTTGCCGAATAAGCGTTTAAGCGGAACGTGATAACCCAAATGGCGATTACCTATCACCCAAAGTTGGCCATTTTTGCGTAATACGCGGCGCGATTCCTTAAACATCGCCATAGCAATATGGTCGCCGATGGTGTTTTGCTGATGAAAAGGCGGATTGCATAAAATCATATCAGCCGAGGCGGAAGCCATGGCCGTCAAACCGTCTCCCACCTGAAACGTCGCCGCCCTGCCCCCGCCAAACGCCCGCCGGAAGTTTTCCTCAGCCGAAGCCACCGCCATAAAAGACTCGTCAATAAAATGCAGCCTAGCGGCCGGATTGCGTTCGGCAGCTAACAAACCCACCACCCCGTTACCGCAACCTAAATCCACTATATCCAAAGCATCCGCAGCAGCGGGCAAATGCTGGAGAAAAAACCGTGTGCCTATATCCAAGCTGTCACGCGAAAAGACATTGGCATGGTTAGCCAAGCGATAGGCGGTATTTTCCAGCGTGTAATAGACGGGATACGGACTAGGCGGCAACACTTTCGCCCCATCAGGCCGGACAAAAATCAGCCTCGCTTTTTTTTGTGCTAAAGAAGTCGTGGTCGGCCCCAGCAAACGCTCCAACAATTTCCAGACATTGGCGGGCAAGGCCTTGACCATACCGGCTACTACCACTTGGCTGGTTTCGCTCAGATGCGGACGCAAGCGCAGCAACTGGTCTTCCAGCAACGCCAAGGTTTTCGGCACCTTAATCAGCACCCAATCAAAATGGCCTGTTAAAGGCGCCAGGCTACTGATTAAAGCCACTTGCGTCTCGGCCAAGCCATTGGCCGTCAGATTAAGCCGTGTCGCCTGTTGCGACAAATACGAGTCCGACAGGGCGCAAGGCCGCCACGCCGCCAACGCCACCGCCAATGCGCCGAAACTATCGTTCAGCACCAATAGCCGTGCCGTTTGGGCAGGCGCAGACGCGGCGAGATGCGCCAGCAGATACTCATCCGCCGCATCAAAAGCGCGTAATAATTCCTTAGGACGCTTAGGCAAACGTCCCAACTCAAATTGACCTTGGGGGACATTTAACACCTGCCCGTTATCGTGCATCATCACAACCGATCAGGCACGCGACGAATACTTGCCCGTTTCGGTATTGACCTTAATCAACTCACCCGTTTCCAAATATTCCGGCACCTGCACCTCCAAACCTGTACTTAACCGCGCTGTTTTTGTCCGCGCCGAAGCCGAAGAACCTTTAATAGGCGGCGGCGTTTCGATAATCTCCAAAATCACCGTGGCAGGCAACTCAATCCCCAGAATTTCATCGTCAATCAACAATGCGACGATACCTTCCAGACTTTCCGTCAAATAGTCGACCTGCCCTTCCAAATCCTCAGCCGCCAGTGTGTATTGGCTATAATCTTCGGCGTTCATAAAAATATAATTATCGCCGTCCTTGTAGGAATACTGCACCTTAGCGCGTACCAATTCCGCATCCTTAAACGTATCATCGCCCTTTAGCGACTCATCCAGCTTCAAGCCGGTTTTCATATTATTAAAACGGACTTTATACAACGTGTTCGCCCCGCGTGATGACGGGCTTTTCACATCAACGTGCTTAACGATATGCGGCACACCGTTAATTTCTACCACCATACCCCGTTTTAAATCACTTGCCTTTGCCACGCTTTAACTCCCCTTTGGTTTATTAAAATTGTTATTTAAACAGCTTTCACCTTCAACAACGCCGCTTTTTTCAGCCTAGCGCGTTCCGCCTTCTCGGCTTCCTCTTGCGCCTTACGCAATAGCCGCGCCTCATAACGGCGTTTTGCCAAAGCCGCCTGCCCGCGCTTGTCCAAACGGTGCGCATCTGCCGCGACAGGCTGCATAACGATACAATCGACCGGACAAGGGGCGACACACAACTCACAGCCCGTACATTCCGCCGCCAGCACCGTGTGCATAAACTTAGCAGCCCCTAAAATGGCATCGACCGGACAAGCGGCGATACACTTGACGCAACCGATACAATCCTGCTCAATGATAAAGGCCACCTGCTTCGGCTTATGCTCACCAAACGCCGGATTTAGCGGCTTAGGCGGCACACCCAACAAGGCCGCCAAAGCCGCAATGCCTTCGTCACCGCCGGGCGGGCACTGGTTAATGTCCGCCCTACCCTCAGCCATCGCCTGGGCATACGGACGGCAACCTTTAAAACTGCACTGGCCGCATTGGGTTTGCGGCAAGAGATTATTAATGTCTTCTATCACGGTCTTATCGGCTTCAATTTATCGTCAATTAGTAGAGAGGGCGGACATTTGCATCCGCCCGAACATTCCAGTAAGCTAGGCCGCCTATTATACAAGCACTCATGCCTTTTCTATGGATGCAACCACTTATACTTTTGCACGGGCGCATTTAGCCGAAACAATGGAAAATGTTTGTGACAATCACGAACCCGTCATCATCACCAAAAACCGTGACCGTCACGTCCATGCTGTCGTGATGATCTCACTGGAAGATTATCAGGCATTGGAAGAAACCGCCTATTTACTCAAAAACCCCAAAAATGCCCAACGCCTGTTAGATTCTATCAATCAACTTGAGTCAGGGGGCGGCACTATCAGGGAATTACTGGAATGAATCTGATTTTTTCAGATTCTGCTTGGGATGAATATCTCTATTGGCAACAACCGACACTAAAATGCTAGCGCGGATCAATGCCCTATCAGGCTATTGGTCTCGCCGCATCAATGATGAACATCGGTTGGTTTACAGAGTCACCAAAGAGGCCGTTTTAATTGCCCAACTCAGACACCATTATTAGCCGTATAAGCAAAAGCCATTAAACTGGTCACCAATGCTTCTTCATCCTATTCCAACGGTACAAGACGGCGGCAAAGCCATTATAAGCTAACCCACCAAGCTGGCGGATGCCCGGTAAACCCAGCACCTTGACCCACTTCTGCTGCTTAGGCGAATGCCGCCCAATTTCCAAAAGGGCAGCAAAACCGACCAACACCCTGCCCTTCGCATCGACCACATGCAGGCGTTCGCGGACAAACTCAAGCTCCGCCCCCACTTCGGCGGCTAAACTGTTATCGGTATGGACATCTTGCCAAGCAATCTGACAGGCTTGCAGTTCGCCTTGTTGCGCTTCTATACCCGCCTTACACACCGGACAGGCCGAGTTGTAATACACTTTGATTGTCTTATCGTTAGTGTCCATAACCTGCCCAATAAATGCGTGATGACCCAAAAAGCTACTTAACCCGTAGCCCCGCCACTGCGCCGCTATCAGGGCTGAGCAGCCAAATTTCCTTATCCCCAGGCCCTGCCGCCAGCACCATGCCTTCGGACACCCCAAAACGCATTTTGCGCGGTGCCAAGTTAGCAATCACCAGCGTCAACCGCCCTTCCAAATCTTCCGGCTGATAGGCCGACTTAATGCCGGAAAAAATCGTCCGGGTCTCATCGCCTATATCTACCGTCAACTGCAACAGCTTATCAGAACCCTCGACCGCAGCGGCCTTAACAATCTTGGCTACGCGCAAATCCAGCTTGGCGAAGTCATTAAAATCAATCGTCTCCGCGATAGGCTCAAACTGCTTAGCGACAGATGCGGCCACCACCGCCGTCTTTTCCAGATTTTCCTTAGACGCATCGACAATTGCCGTAATTTTATCGGCATCGACACGGGTCATCAGTGGCTTAAATTCATTAATTTCATGGGCTAACAACGGCTGTACCGCCTCCGTCCACGCTTGCGGCGCAAGCTTTAAAAAGTGTTCCGCTTCTGCCGCCAATACTGGCAGCACTGGCTTTAAGTACAACACCAGCACCCGGAACAAATTCAGCCCCATTGAGCACACCTCATGCAGTTCTTGCTCTTTACCCTCGGCTTTTGCCAACAGCCACGGCTTTTTCTCGTCGATATACTGGTTGGCCTTATCCGCCAAGGCCATAATCTCGCGCATTGCCTTACCAAACTCGCGGGTTTCGTAAAACTCGGCGATGCTGGCATTGGCACTGAGAAAATCGGCGAACAGCGCAGGTTCCGCGCAATTTGCCGACAATACCCCAGCAAAACGCTTAGTGATAAAGCCGCTGCAACGGCTGGCAATATTCACCACCTTACCCACCAAATCCGCATTGACCCGTTGGCTGAAATCATCAAAATTTAAATCCAGATCATCAACCCCCGCACTTAGTTTGGCGGCAAAATAATAGCGCAGATATTCAGGGTTCAGATGCTCCAGATACGTCCGCGCCGTAATAAACGTGCCGCGTGATTTGGACATCTTTTCACCGTTCACCGTCAAAAAGCCATGCGCAAAAATGGCCGACGGCGTGCGCAAACCCGCACCACTCAACATCGCCGGCCAAAATAAGGCATGGAAATAAATAATATCTTTGCCGATGAAATGGTACAGCTCAGCCGTGCTGTCCTTAGCCCAGAACGCATCAAAATCCAAACCCTGCTTATCGCACAAATTCTTAAAACTTGCCATATAGCCAATCGGCGCGTCTAACCAGACATAAAAATATTTGCCGGGCGCGTCAGGAATCTCAAAACCGAAATACGGCGCATCGCGCGAAATATCCCATTGCTGCAAACCGCCGCCCAACCATTCGGCGAGCTTATTGCTCACTTCCGGTTGTAAATGCCCGGCGTTTGTCCACGCGCTCAGCATTTCGGTAAAGTTGGCCAAATCAAAGAAATAATGTACCGAATCTTTGGCAATCGGCTTCTCGCCGGAAATGGCCGACACCGGATTTTTTAAATCCGTCGGCGAATAGGTCGCCCCGCACACTTCGCAACCGTCGCCATACTGCTCAGCCGCGCCACACTTAGGGCATTCGCCCTTAATGAAACGGTCAGGCAAAAACATATTCTTTACCGGATCAAAGGCCTGGGTAATGGTGCGCGAACTGATATGCCCGGCATCGCGCAGCCGGGTATACACCATTGCCGACAAGACTCTGTTCTCTTCGGAATGGGTGCTGTGATAATTGTCAAAAGCCACGCCAAACTCGTTAAAATCGGCAAAATGCTGTTCCCAGACCTTGCCGATCAATGCCTCCGGCGTAATACCCTCTTTATCGGCGCGTAACATAATCGGCGTGCCGTGGGTATCGTCCGCACAGACATAATGGCACTGGTGGCCGCGTTGCTTTTGGAAACGCACCCAAATGTCAGTCTGGATATATTCAACCAAATGGCCTAAATGAATCGGGCCATTTGCATAAGGCAAGGCACTGGTGACAAGAATTTTTCTATTCGACATGGATAAATGCACAAGATGTAGGGAAAATAAATAATGGCATTATGCCATAAAACAGCGTAGGCCGCAGGGTGCGTCGAGTGGGAAAACGTAGCTTTTATGGAATAGCTACGCAAAGGCTTGCCTTTGGCCAGAAGCCCGACAGCGCTCCGCCACAGTCAGGATAATAGCCTCTCATAGCCGTTTAATTTCGATTGCACTTATGAAATGAATATAAGAGAATTAGTAAACTTTGAAAAGGGGCTGTTGTCCGTTCTGTGTAACCCTTATACTGCCTGATGTGTAACATCTAAGCAGGCCATAATTGCTTTATGCTATACCAACAACGGATTATTCAACTACCCTTTAAGCTGCATTCACCTTGAATATAAAAACCATGAAAAATACCATTAATTTTCAAGCATTAACAGAATATGCAAAAAGTTTTTCCGGCTTGACGGACCAACACGAGGCAGTGCTTGCTTCAGTAAAAGACGAAATATTCCAAAGGATCCCTCATATTACCGATGCTTTTTACGCAAAACT
The DNA here is from genome assembly GCF_002923755.1 of Methylovulum psychrotolerans. Lineage (GTDB taxonomy): Bacteria > Pseudomonadota > Gammaproteobacteria > Methylococcales > Methylomonadaceae > Methylovulum > Methylovulum psychrotolerans. Next base: position 92,279 of record NZ_PGFZ01000005.1, on the reverse strand, counting down.
CATAACCATAGAGAAAACCAAGCCATTTTTGGAAGGAAGAATAGAACAATTAAAAAAAACCCATAGCAAATGGCTTGAAAGCTTATTTTCTTCAGCCTTTGATAGCCATTACACCGAAGCCATGTATAAAGTCGGCGATGTGCATGTAAAAATTAATTTGCCTGTTGAATTTATGGCGGGGTCGATGACGCTCTTGTCGAATTTAATCATCAGCGAAATTGAAACATTAACCCTCGACAGCACAAAAAAAGCGGAACTGACTAACGCGGTCATTTCAGCCATAGGCTTCTGTCTTTTAATCATGCAACAATCGTATCAGACATCCTTTTTACAACGGGAACTTGAACCGTTCCTGAAAATGACCGGCATAAGCGAAACGCTATTTTCAAACCTTAGCTCCGCTTACACGCCTTCTAATTAAGTCGATTTCCCCCCGAATGGAAACGGGAATTAATGGTTTATACGGCACACAATACCCGATAAATAAAACCTGAACAAATGACATAATAATTTATATCATTGCCAAAACAACAATAAAAATAAAGGCGATACTTTTATGATAAACAAAATAATGACCAGCGGCAAAGCCATTTCTGGATTAAGCAGTGAGCTTGAAAGCCGCCTAAAAGAAATAGCACCTGTCATAACGCCACACTTGCCCAAAGTGACCGATGCGTTTTACGTTAAACTGCTCACCACATCAGATACGTTTTATTTTTTAAAAGCCCATAGTGAGCGGATAGAGCATCTGAAAACCACGCATTTAAATTGGCTCAACAGCTTATTCACCCAAGACATCGATGCCGACTTCACCGAAAAAATGCTCAATGTCGGAGATGCCCATGTCGCCATCCAATTGCCACTTGAATTTATGACCGGCTCCATGTATTTAATGAGCAAAGAATTATTTGCCATTGTCATTGAAGAGTTTGGTGATGACAAACAACAATGCACCAAAGCCCTGCAAGCCATTAATGCCGTGCTGGGGTTTTCTTTAATCGTTATGCAGAAATCTTATGGACTATGGGCTTAACCCGATGACGTGGATCGTTTAATGGCCGCTTATGCTATCGAAAGCAAGTTTGTCATCGGCGTGTCGTCCAGTGCCTTGTTTGACTTATCCGAATCGCACCAAATCTATTTGGATAAAGGCTATAACGATTACCGCCGCCATCAGGAGGCACATATAGACCAGCCTTTCCCGACCGGGGTGGCGTTTCCGTTTATCCGGCGGTTTTTAGGCATTAACAAGGCGTTTCCTGAGCAATGCCCGGTTGAGGTGGTGATGTTGTCGCGCAATTCATCTGAAACGGGCTTGCGGATTTTCCGCTCGATTCAACATTATGGTTTGGACATTACGCGTGCGGCTTTTATGGCCGGGCATTCGCCGCATAAGTATGTCCCCGCTTTTAATGCCTCGCTGTTTTTAAGCGCCAATAAAGACGATGTGCAACAAGCGATTAATGCCGGTTATCCGGCGGGGGTCGTATTGCCTTCGGTGATTTATGATGATGGGCAAGATGCGGAATTGCGGGTGGCTTTCGACTTTGACGGCGTGATTGCCGATGATGAGGCCGAGGCGGTTTATAAAAAAAACCATTCCTTGACCGAGTTTGTCGCCCACGAAACCGAAAAGCAAGCCATACCCCACCAGCCGGGGCCGTTGGCGGGTTTGTTTAAAAATCTCGCATTTATGCAGCGGCTGGAAGAGGCTAAGCGCCAAGAAGACCCTTCTTACCAAAAAATCATCCGCATTGCCATTGTCACCGCCAGAAATGCCCCTGCACATGAGCGGGTGGTCACCACGCTAAAAAGCTGGGGCGTGTCGGCGGACGAGTCATTTTTCCTAGGCGGCATGGAAAAGGCGCGGATTTTGTCGGTACTAAAGCCGCATATCTTTTTTGATGACCAGCTCAGCCATTTGCAAGCGTCCGCCAGCAATATCCCGATGGTGCATATTCCGTTTGGGATTGCCAATAAACCCACCCGATAACGGCCATTTATAGGTTAGGACACGCCATTAGGCCATCGGCAAGTCTGTGAAGACCTCACAGACGGATAAAATAAGGTATCGCCGCCAAGACCATACCCAGCGCAACCAGCACTAGGGTGCTGGAGATAAAGTAAGGGTAAACCATCAGCACCAAACCGCACACCAGCGGCACAGGAGCGCCTTGTTTTTTGCCGTAAATAAAATAGCCCAAGCCTAATGAGCTAAACACCACGCCCCAGAGCAGTAACGCTTCATCCGCCATATCACACCTCTTGGCTGTTTAACCATCGACCATTTTCAGATTGTATTTCTTCACCCGATAGCGTAACGTCTCGCGGGTCGCGCCCAGCATTCGGGCAGCGGCGGTCAGATTGTTATCAACCCTGTCTAAGACAGTTTTGATAATAAAGCGTTCCATATCATCCAAGGCCATACTGCCGTCTAAGGGCAAGTTCAGGCTATCGCCGCTGCTAAGCGGGATCACTTTATTAAGCTGTTGGCCGGGCAGTTGCAGCCATTGGCCGGGGAAAATCGGGCTGTCGGCGAATAACACGCAACGTTCGATGACATTACGCAATTCCCTGACATTACCCGGCCAATGATAGGCTTTAAGTTGCTTCCACACTTCATCAGGAATTGCCCGCACTTGCTTACCCGCTTTGGCGTTGTATTCAGCAACAAATAAAGGCACCAACTCGTCCAAATCTTCAACCGCTTCGCGTAATGGCGGCAAGATGACCTTAAACACACTCAGGCGGTGGTATAAGTCAGAACGGAAGGTGCTGTCCTGTGCCATTTGTTCCAAATCGCGGTTACTGGCGGCGACGATTTGCACATCGACACTGATTTCTTTCTCACCCCCTAAGCGGCGGACTTTATGGTCTTCAATCACCTTTAATAATTTGGCCTGCAAATCCAGAGGCATTTCGCCAATTTCGTCCATGAATAAGGTACCGCCATCGGCTTGTTCCAATAAACCACGGTGCCGGCCAGATGCCCCCGTAAAGGCCCCCGGCTCGTGGCCGAACAACTCCGATTCCAACAACTCGCGCGGCAAAGCCGCGCAATTGACTTCAATCATCGGTTGCTGGGCGCGGGAGCCGCCATAATGCAGGATACGCGCCGCCAAACCCTTACCCGTTCCGCTTTCGCCGCCGATAATTAAAGCGCTGAACGGCACTTGGGTGAGCTTGCCGAGAATTTGCCGGATACCCTGCGCTTGTTGGCTATGGCCGATATAGGCATCGGGTGAATAACGCCGATAGCCTTGCCGGGTCTGGTCTACTAAACGGCGCTGTATCGCCGCACTCCGCGAGGCGCTGGCAACCACTAAATCCAAGCGTTCCAGATCACACGGCTTTTCCAGAAAATCATAGGCGCCTAAACGCAAGGCACGGACAGAATCGGGGACGCTGCCGTAGCCCGTCAAAAACAGCCATTCGGCATAGCCCGCGTGTTTTTTCATAAACTCCATGAAATCCAAGGCATTACCATCCGGCAGATTCATATCAGATAAAATCAGCAAGGGTTCGAGATTTTTTTGCATCAGCAAAGTCTTGGCTTCGCCCAAGGTACTGACCAACACCACTTCCCAGCCAGATTGGCGGTAATGGCGCGACAGCTCCGAGCCGAGCAATTTTTCATCTTCAATAATGAGCAGGGTTTCAATCATAATGCTCTCCAGCGAGGCAAACGTCGGGTAGTAAGACAGTAACACAAGCCCCGTGCGGTTGCTGGTTACTCAGTTTAATCGTGCCATCGAGATTTTTGACAAAACGCTGCACCATCGCCAAGCCTAAACCCGTGCCGCGCGGGCGGCTGGTACGGAAAGGGCGGATGCCGTAAGCCAACATGTCTTGGGTAAAGCCAGGACCGTTGTCTATCACGTCAATACCCAAGCCCCGGCCCCGGCTGCCGACATAAACGTTAATACGGATAAAACCTAGCTGGGTATCCAGCGCATCGGCGGCGTTCAGCAATAAATTCAGCAACATTTGCCGCATACCGCTTTCTGGCAAATAGACCTTAAGGTGTTCGGGGGCATTGATTTCCAGTTGGATAGTTTCAGGTATCTGGTAACGGGTTAAGGTGGCCAGATCGCGGATCAGTATCGCCATATCAAAATAACAGGCGGTTTCAGGGCTATGCTTGCTTTGGTTGAGCATATCGGTCAGCAAGGCCGCCAATCGTTTCAGTTCGGAATTGATCAGTTCAATGCGTTCGATTTGCTGCGGGTCGGCAATCTCACGGCGCAGATTATTAAAAGCCATCTGTATGCCCGCTAAGGGATTGCGTATTTCGTGCGCCAATTCGGCGGCGACTTCGCCAATCGCCGCCAACCGCTCAGCACGCGCTAAGCTGTATTGTTGTTCTAACAACGCTTGGGTAGCGAGGCGGACTTCATGCTGTAAAGATTGCGCATACAGACGTTTGGCCTCTTCCAATTCCGCCAAATGTTTAACCATGACATTATAGCTGTTAAAGACCGGCAACAGTAAGGGATCTAAGTGGGCCGTGGTGATGGGGGTAAAGTTTTCCTCGGTCAGCCTCTCCAGCAACTTGCGCAAATCATTAAGCGGATGCAAGATACGCGAATGCAAAAAACTTACCGCCCCGACGACAATCAGGGTAAAAATCGCCAGCGCAATGTACAACTCGCTTTGGGTACTCAGATTGATGTCTTCGAGGGATTTTTCGCGTTGCAACGCCTCGTATTCCAAAGTTTCATCCATGATTTTTAAGGCTTGCGACAAACGCTCGTTCTTTTCGCCCCGCCCCAATTCGACTATATCTTTGAGCATGTCTTTTAGCTCTGCCAAATGGGTTTTGGTGGCTTCGGACAAATAGCGCTTATCCTCCATCAGCTCTTCCATTTCATTCAGGGTGGCGGTCAATGCCGCCGGTTGCAGATCACCCCGATTTTCGATCAGATAACCGATAATGGACTGGTGCAGCCCGACCGAAATCTTTTGGATACGGTGCGAGTATTCGACATAGGATAATACGCTATTAAAATGATAGAGATTGCGCAAAATAGTGCCGCCTAAAATCCCTATCGCCATCAGCAATAGCCCTAAAAATAACAAAGCGCGGGTTTTTGCGGGTCGGGATAAGATCATGGCTTTCATTTAATGATTGTCCTAGGCATAGAATTAACAGGGATCGATAAAGAAACTTAAAACCCTACATCCAAGGATGTGTGTTTATGGATACGTTGCTCCTACAGAGCATCGACTAAAGCTGAAGCCCTTTGCACTTTAGGCAAAAACCCATCTGGAACCACGCTTATCAGTACAGCATAAGCGCATCAGCCATCCCCAATAAAACCCACCTAACGGATTGATAAAATATAAAAACGTTGCTTTCCTTAAAGATGCCTTTGAGGTTTTGGCGATTTTCAGCTAATAAGTAAAATTGGGCGGCGGAAACTGTTTTTTTATTTCAGATAAAAATAGTTCATCTGAAAAATGCGGCTAGGCATTCATTCTATATTCTTAATGAGTTTAGCAAAGAAAACGCTGTAGGTGGGATGATTTTGTTAGTTTTTTGCTAATATTTGAAGGAACTTAACGCATAAACTCCTGTTTTGAGTTGGCGCACCCCACCATTAACCCTACAAAATACAATAAAATTACTATTATCCTCCCATCGCCTATAGACACCCAGACGATATTTGTGCAATATGCGTACCTGTCTATAGATTTTTACCTGCGCTTTCCGCACAATATCAATAAAACGACAGTCTGATAAAATGGGCTGGGGCTTTTTAACTTACACTACCGGGAACTTTATGGCTGCTAACTCAAACCGACCCACTTCCCCGCATTTACAAATCTACCAACTGCCGTTAACGGGGATGATCTCCATCTCCCACCGTATCACTGGCGTGATGCTCTCGGTAGGTTTGCTGTTTGTGGTTTATATCTTATCGGCGGTGTCAGGCGGCACCAGCTCTTATGGGCAGATGCAGGCCATGTTGGGCAATTGGCTGGTCACCCTGATGTACTGGGGCTTTGTGTACGCACTATTTTTTCATTTATGCCACGGCGTACGGCATTTATTCTGGGATGCCGGCCACAGTTTCGATAAAGAAACCTTGGATTATTATGCCAAAATCGAGCTGGGTGCGGCGTTGGCGCTGACTTTTATCGCGTTAATCTTTATTTAGAGGTTGTTGTATGGATTTTAGGACCCCTTTAGCCAAAGCCCTCGGCATCGGTTCTGCCAAAGCAGGCACGGCACACTGGTGGATGCAGCGCGTGACCGCAGTGGCATTAATCCCACTGACCTTACCGTTCATCATTTTGCTCAAACTGTGCATTAACGCCCCCTACCGCGAAACCGTAGCGTGGTTGGCAGAGCCGCTGAATACCGTGTGCATAACTGCCTGGATCCTGGCGGTATTTTATCATTCCGCCCTAGGCTTGCAGGTCGTGATTGAAGATTATGTCGCTAAAGAAGGCGCGAAAATCATCGCCGTTTGGGCGGTCAACCTCAGCTTTCTGTTTTTGGCACTGGCGGCACTGCTGGCAGTATTGCGCATCATTTTAGTAGGATAAAACATGGCTACCAGCTATAAAATTATTGAACATGCTTACGATGTCATTGTGGTCGGTGCGGGTGGTGCGGGTTTACGCGCGACTTTTGGCATGGCCGAAAAAGGCCTGAAAACGGCCTGTCTGACTAAAGTCTTCCCGACCCGCAGCCATACCGTCGCCGCCCAAGGCGGCATCAGCGCGGCGTTAGGCAATATGGGCGAAGATGACTGGCGTTTCCACATGTACGATACGGTCAAAGGCTCCGACTGGCTGGGCGATCAGGATGCCATCGAATACATGTGCCGTGAAGCTATTCCGGCCGTGATAGAACTGGAACATTACGGCGTACCCTTCTCGCGCACGGCGGAAGGCAAAATTTACCAACGCGCTTTTGGCGGTATGACCACCCATTACGGTAAAGGCCAAGCCCAGCGCACTTGCGCGGCGGCGGATAAGACCGGACACGCCATTTTACACACCCTGTACCAACAAGCCTTAAAGCACAATGCCGAATTTTTTGTCGAATATATCGCCTTAGATTTGATTATGCAGGACGGCGAATGCCGGGGCGTATTGGCGTGGTGCCTGGATGACGGTTCCTTGCATTTGTTCAAAGCCCACCAAACCGTGTTGGCGACGGGCGGTTACGGGCGCAGTTATTTTTCCTGCACCTCGGCGCATACCGTTACGGGTGACGGCAATGCGATGGTGTTACGCGCGGGCCTGCCATTACAAGATATGGAATTTGTCCAATTCCACCCCACGGGCATTTACGGCTCCGGCTGTCTGATTACCGAAGGCGTACGCGGCGAAGGTGGCTATCTGACCAACTCGCAAGGCGAGCGTTTTATGGAACGCTATGCCCCGTCCGCCAAAGATTTGGCCTCCCGCGACGTGGTCAGCCGCGCCATGACCATAGAAATTAACGAAGGCCGTGGGGTCGGCAAGCTCAAAGACCATATTTACCTGCATATTGAGCATTTGGACCCGGCGATTATCCACGAACGCCTACCGGGGATTGCCGAAACCTCGAAAATCTTCGCGGGTGTCGATGTCACAAAAGAGCCGATTCCGGTGTTGCCGACCGTACATTACAATATGGGCGGCATCCCCACCAACTATAAGGCCGAAGTGGTGACGTTGGAAGCGGGCAACCCCGATAAAATTGTCCCTGGCCTGATGGCGATAGGCGAAGCCGCCTGTGTATCGGTGCATGGCGCAAACCGTTTAGGCTCCAACTCCTTGCTCGACTTGATCGTGTTTGGCCGCTCTGCCGCTATCCGCTGCGCCGAACTCATCAAACCCGGCTCGTCCCATAAACCACTCAATAAAGACGCGTGTGACCAAGCCTTGACACGGTTTGACAAAATCCGCAACGCCAACGGCAGCCGCTCCAGCTCGGATATCCGTTTGGACATGCAGCGGGTCATGCAGACGAAAGCCGCCGTGTTCAGGACACAAGCGACCTTGGATGAAGGCATAACGGCAATGGCCGACATCAGCGCCTCGTTTGCCGATGTCACCGTAAAAGACAAGTCGTTAATCTGGAACACGGATTTGGTGGAAACGCTGGAGCTGGACAATTTGCTGGCTCAAGCCAATGTCACTATTAACGCCGCCGGCAACCGTAAGGAAAGCCGGGGCGGCCATGCGCGGGAAGATTACCCCAACCGTGACGATGCCAACTGGATGAAACACACCCTTACTTGGCTGACTGACGGCAAAGTCAGCATTGATTACCGTCCGGTGCATTTATACACCTTATCGGATGATGTTGAAGTGATTCCGCCTAAGGAGCGGGTTTACTAAACATTTTAAGTCGCAGCGGCATCAATTAAAGGAGAGAAAAGATGCCGCCAAGCGAATAAAAGCCGGACAAGATAACCATTTAGAAGGTAACGTATCATGCTCCAAGAACAAATTTTCGACGAGATAAAACAAATCCCTAGCGAAAAACTTGCTGAAATTTATGATCTTATCCATTATTTTCGTATCGGTTTACTGCATGGGCAAACAACGGCAGCCAAGCCATTGGCACAGAGTTTTTCCGAACGCTGGCGCGGACAATTTAACATGGGTGATGAAACCGATGATGCCTGTTTGGATTATTTGCAACAACGCTATCAGTTATGAAAATTTTTGTCGATTGTTTAGAGCAATGACACCTGAGCAGTGCTTACAAGAATTAAAAATTTAGCATGACCCGTTATTTTTGCCGATAAACTTACTTTAACTCCCCCATGCCAACCCCATCAACCCGAGATTTCTCACATGGCTGAATTTACCTTACCGAAAAATTCCGTACTCACCGAAGGCAAAACTTTCAAAGCCCCAGCCGATGCCAAAAATATCCGCCGTTTTGAAGTTTACCGATGGGATCCTGATTCCGGCGAAAACCCGCGTGTCGACAGTTACGAACTGGACATGGACGATTGCGGGCCGATGGTGCTGGACGCGATCTTAAAAATAAAGAACGACATCGACAGCACCCTGACTTTTCGCCGCTCGTGCCGCGAAGGCGTGTGCGGCTCGTGCGCCATGAACGTCAACGGCAAAAACACCCTGGCGTGTACCAAAGCCATTGACTCCTATCCTGACACCATCAAAATCTACCCCTTACCGCACATGTCGGTAGTTAAAGATTTAGTACCGGACATGACGCATTTTTACGCACAATATGCCTCGATAAAACCGTGGATAGCCACCCAAACCCCCGCCCCTGCTGACACCGAACGCCTGCAAAGCAAAGAGGACCGGGCAAAATTAGACGGTTTATACGAATGTGTGCTCTGCGCCTGTTGCTCGACCAGTTGCCCCAGTTATTGGTGGAACAGCGAACGCTATCTGGGGCCTGCGGTCTTGTTGCAAGCCTACCGCTGGCTGGCGGACAGCCGTGATGAAAACACCGGAGCAAGACTGGATGAATTGGAAGACCCGTTCAAACTGTACCGTTGCCACACCATCATGAATTGCACCGACACCTGCCCTAAAGGCCTGAACCCCGCCAAAGCCATCGCCGAAACTAAAAAGCTGTTAGTCAAACGGCAATAATGGAACTGGCAAAATTAAAATGGCAATGCCGCCGTGGCAGTTTAGAGCTGGATTTGTTGCTCCAGCACTATCTGGATACGGCCTACCTACAGGCCAACCCCGAAGAACAGGCGCGGTTTGTGGCGTTGTTGCAGCTTGAAGACGAGGTCTTACTGGCGGTTTTTACCAACCAACGCCTATCAGCGGATAACCCGCAGTTATGAGGTAGTCAGCCGAAACAATAAAATCCACAAAAAATTACGGGATTTATTAACAGGCACTCTATAAACTGCTACACTTGCTAAATTGACCTTAATTTAGGGGAGGGTAAGAAAATGAGTATTGAATTGATTCGTGAGCTGACAGCTAAAGTCTTGGAAACGACAGATAGCAACCTGCTAACTATTTATATAGCCGAGGCCATTGACCAAGAACCCACCGCGACCACCGTGGCAAGGATCGGCGGAGTGCCTCTAGGCATAGCGCCAATGACTTGGCCGCGCCTTAATGGCTTGCCAATGGCTCATCTGCTTACCATCGACTTAGACGACATGCCGGAACTGAAAACCGACACGCTCGCCAATGCGCGGGCCGTCGCGCTATTTATCAGTGACCGCATAGACAACGGAGCCTATGAACCCCATACCCCAGAAACCGTCCTGATCGCCCTATCCCAAGATGACATCGACCAAGGCGAACCGTCCGAGACCCTTCGGGAAAGCGACCAAGCCAGCGGTTATCAGCTAACTCCCGTCAGAGTCCCTGAAAGTATCTTTGACGAGCCGGAGGAATATGATGAGGAAAACCCCTTAGAGCAATTAAGGAATGCCGTATTTTCGGCATCTTATGCCGCCGGCAAACCTCTCTGGCTACAAAGCGACGAGTATGATGGACATTTTCTCTTGCAGTTTGATGAAGCGTTTATTGATATGAATTTGGGTGATGCGGGCGTGATGTATGTGTTTGCCGATACGGCGTTTTGGCAATGCCATTAAGGCGGCGGGGAATAAGTACATGGTTACCAACTATCGGCATAGGCTCAACGCCCATTCGAGGCTGTTGACCAACTTAGCACCAACTACTTGTAAGTCATTGGTTACGAAGTTATTTTCAGGTTTTCCATAATCACTGGAATTGGATGTCACAAAACATATTGTGCCGCTGTAGCCCAGCATCCTTGCTTGGCTTGCGACATCCAAAAAAACCTCAAAAATAAGACAGTCATTGTATTCTGATTTTCCTTTTTTTGAAGGTGCTAGACGCTTAGAAGCCCTATACCCTGATCTTGCATAATGATTATCTTCATTATTTATTATAAAACAATTGGTTAATAATGATTTTGACAAATTCTCAAGATGAAAGGGCAGATCCAAATCGGTCATTTTTTGGCTATGCACATGATCTATATCCAATATCACATTAGCGGCAGTAACCAATTTTTCGTGAATGCGTTCAAATTTTTTCACCTCACTTTCCAGCTCTTGCCTGACACTGCCAATATTCGCCTCCCATTCACCTTTTACTGTTTCGCTGGTCAACAGCCATACGTCATTAGGCTGGTTTTCCGCCATTTTAAGCAACTTCAAGGTCGAGTCAATGGCTTTAATGGAGATGCCCTGCCGATACGGTGAGCGTAAAATATCTAAGAAAATACAAGTGTCAAAAAACAGTAAAGGTGCGCTAGAGCAGCTAACTTTTTGGCTAATCGTGGCTGGAGAAATAAACAATGTTAGGCTCCGACAAAATCCAGCAAATCGCAACCGTATTCAAACTCAAAAGCCAATTTGTCCGCCCATTCTTCAGACCAACCCTGCTCTATTAAAGTAGCTTTTAAAATATCATCATGCAAGACTGTATGATATTTCTGTGCGGCGGATAAAAACTCAAACCACCTTTTTTTATCATTAGGATGGGCATTGCCTGTAAATTTATTGGCAGAAGCAGAAAACCGTTGCAATGCCTCCACGGCCTCTTCACCCACTATATCCTTTAAAGAGACCTGTTCTGGTGTCAATTTAACATCAATAATGGGCGTATTTTTACGGACAGGATCAACAAGACTCTCTTTGAAGTCAAGCAAAAGCTTGTTATATTCGTCTATGCTAAGTTGATTGGACGCTATGGGAATGATATTCGGCACATACCATAACCCTGCGTCGTTTTGAAACAAAGTGACTCCGGCACTGACAATACCCTCTGCGCCGATATATTCAAAAGCAAAAGCCTTTTCATTGAAGTATCTGGCATTTTCTTCGCGTTCAAAATTTCGCTTCCAGCTACCCGCACAGTTTAAACAATACTCAGTCAATTGCCCGATAAAACTGTCGATATCGTAACCATTTAAATTAATATACAAATTCCGAAAAGTTTTCATCTTGCTTATCCTCAATGAAATGTTGGCAGTAATAGGTTGCCCTATTTGTCGCCAGAGTAACGCTATTATACTTAAATACCCACACCGTCAGCACACAAAAAAGCCGGAAGCCATCCCATTAGGACAACTTCCGGCTTCCGGTAAGAATAGGGTTAACGCCTATGGCATTAACCCAAGCGCACCTTACTTCTTATCGTCATTCACTTCTTCAAACTCGGCATCGACTACACCGTCATCTGCCGCGTGGTGGCTGCCGCCAGCTTGGCTGTGGGCTTCGCCGCCTTCTGCCGCGCCTTTTTGGGCATAAACGCGTTCCGCCAATTTGCCGGATATTTCGGTCAGGGCATTGGTTTTGGCTTCGATGTCGTCTTTGTCGTCACCTTTCAGTGCCGCTTTCAACGCTTCTACCGCGTGCTCAATCTCGGTTTTCTCTTGGCTACTGACTTGGTCGCCCAACTCTTTCACGGACTTTTCGGTCGCATGGATCATGGTGTCGGCATGGTTACGCGCATGGACTAACTCCGTCAGTTTACGGTCTTCGTCAGCATGGGCTTCGGCATCTTTAATCATACGTTCGACTTCGTCATCAGACAAACCGCTAGACGCTTTAATCACGATAGATTGTTTTTTGCCGGTCGCTTTGTCTTTAGCCGATACGTTCAAGATACCGTTAGCATCAATATCAAACGACACTTCAACTTGTGGCACACCGCGTGGTGCAGGTGGGATGTCCGCCAAGTCAAAACGGCCCAACGATTTGTTGGCCGACGCTTTTTCACGCTCACCTTGCAATACATGCACGGTCACTGCGGTTTGGTTGTCATCTGCCGTCGAGAACACTTGTGACGCATTGGTTGGGATAGTGGTGTTCTTTTCGATCAGCTTGGTCATGACACCGCCCAGGGTTTCGATACCTAAAGACAGTGGGATAACGTCCAGCAACAACACGTCCTTAACTTCGCCGCCCAAAACGCCCGCTTGGATAGCCGCGCCCAAAGCCACCGCTTCGTCAGGGTTAACGTCTTTGCGGGGTTCTTGGCCAAAAATGGCCTTAACCATTTCTTGGACTTTCGGCATACGGGTTTGGCCACCGACTAAGATAACGTCGTTGATGTCTTTTGCAGACAAACCGGCATCTTTCAGCGCCATTTCGCAAGGGCCTTTAGTGCGGTTGATCAACTCTTCAACCAACGCTTCCAATTTGGCGCGGGTCAGTTTAACGTTTAAATGTTTTGGGCCAGTAGCATCAGCGGTGATGTACGGCAAGTTAACATCGGTTTGTTGGCTGGAAGACAATTCGATTTTGGCTTTTTCCGCCGCTTCTTTCAAACGTTGCAACGCCAATGGGTCGTTATGGACATCCACGCCGGTGTCTTTTTTGAATTCTTCCGCCAGGTATTCGATAACGCGCGAGTCAAAATCTTCGCCACCTAAGAAGGTGTCGCCGTTAGTCGCCAACACTTCAAACTGATGTTCGCCGTCAATTTCGGCAATCTCAATGATAGAAATGTCAAAGGTACCGCCGCCTAGGTCATACACGGCAATTTTAGTGTCGCCTTTCGGTTTGTCCATACCAAACGCCAACGCCGCCGCAGTCGGCTCGTTGATGATACGTTTAACGTCCAGACCTGCAATACGTCCGGCATCTTTAGTTGCTTGACGTTGTGAGTCATTAAAGTACGCAGGGACGGTGATGACCGCTTCGGTGACGGTTTCGCCCAAATACGCTTCGGCATCTTTTTTCATTTTCATCAACACGCGGGCGGAAATTTCCGGTGCGGCCATTTTTTTGCCATGCACATCGACCCATGCGTCGCCATTTTCGGCTTCAACGATATTGTAAGGCACCATTTTGATGTCTTTTTGTACCACGTCGTCTTTGAAACGGCGACCGATCAGACGTTTGATAGCAAATAAGGTGTTTTTAGGGTTAGTGACGGCTTGGCGTTTTGCCGATTGGCCGACCAACACTTCATCGTCGCTGCTGAACGCGATGATAGAAGGCGTAGTACGCGCCCCCTCGCTGTTTTCGATAACTTTAGCGACACCGTTTTCCAGTACCGCGACGCAGGAATTGGTGGTTCCTAAATCTATGCCAATTATTTTAGCCATTGAATTCTCCAGACTTGAATTTAGTAAAAATGTTTGTTGTTATGGACGATATGAGGCTGGTTTTTCTAATTTCAAGCCTGTTATCAATCTGCTGCTTTAGCGACGACAACCATCGCCGGACGGAGCAAACGTCCGTTCAGTAAATAACCTTTTTGGAACACGGTCACTACCGTATTCGGCACCGCCCCTTCGACCACCTGCATAACCATCGCTTGGTGATGCTCGGCATTGAACGGTTCGCCGACTGGGTCGATAGTGACGACATTAAATTTTGCCAACGCGGCTTCAAACTGCTTGATGGTCAACTCGCTGCCTTCACGGAATTTTTGCACCTGCTCGCTATCGCCTGTCGCCGCTTGCAGACCTAATACCAAACTGTCCAGCACAGGCAACAATTCTTTGGCAAAGCCGGTCAGGGCGAATTTATGCGCATCTTCCAAATCTTTTTGGGTACGGCGTTTGAGGTTTTCCATTTCCGCCTGGATACGCAACGCCTTATCCCAATTTTCTTGGGCTTTTTGCTGCGCCTGCGCCAAGTCTTTTTTCAGACCTTCCACGGTCAATTCCGGCTCCATGATCTCAGTCTCGTCAACCGTTTCTGCGGCCTCTGCACTGGCCGCCTCGGCGGGTACGTCGGCCTGAATTTCAGGGTCTACTGGCGTTACCGGGATTTCCTGCTCGTTACTCATTATCTCTACCTTTATGGGATGTTAGTGGGTATGTGTCATGGGTAGCGGATAGCTTACGGGTTAGCGAAGCCGTTTTTTTTGCTTCGACAAGCTCAGCACAGGGCTTCGACAAGCTCAGCACAAGGCTTAGACAAGCTCAGCACGAACGGCTTCGCTAACCGTATAAAACCACCACACCGTTTAAAACGCGCCTGACTACGGCCTACAGGGCGTAGAATACAGATAGCTTAGGCCTACAATGGGGGTGTCGATTTAGGATTCAAGGCTGCGCCTAATAATTTTGCGGTAATATCGACATAAGGGATGATTTTTTCGTAAGCCATACGGGTCGGGCCTATCACGCCCAACACCCCGACCACCTCATCGCTGACGGAATAAGAAGAAGTCACCAAGCTGCAATGGTCAAAAGCCTGATAACCGGATTCTTCGCCGATAAAAATCTGTACGCCATCGGCCTTCATGCACTGGTCCAGCAAATCGATAACGCCCTGCTTCTGATAAAAGGCATCAAACAAGTTTTTTAAACGGTCGCGGTCAGCCAATTCCGAAAAACCCATCAAATTGGTTTCGCCCGCCAACACATAATCGTCTTTTTGCTCGTTCTGATTAAACACCTGTTGCGCCATGCTAATCGCATCCAACATGCCTTGGTTGACACGCTCCTGATCATCGCGCAAATCTTTCATCACGGCTTCGCGCACCGCATTCAAACTACGCCCTGCGTACATGGAATTAATGTAATTGGCGGCTTGCTGCAATTCGGCGGGGCTAAAGTGTTTGGCGGTCAAAATGATTTTGTTATGTACTTCCTGCTCGTTAGTGACAAAAATCACCAACACCCGGTTATGGGACAAAGGCAAAAACTCGATATGCCGAAAACAGACAATCTCCCGACGCGGTAAAGTCACCACACCCGCCATTTGGGTCAGGTCCGCCAACAACCGCGACGCCACGCCGATCATATTGCTGGGATCATGCTGGGCCGCCAGCGTCCCTTGCAGACGGCTCAGCTCTTGGACATTTAACGGCTGCACCGTCAACAGGCTATCGACAAACAGGCGGTAGCCGCTGACCGTCGGTATCCGCCCGGCGGAGGTGTGCGGCGAATGCACCAAACCCAAATCTTCCAAATCCGCCATCACATTGCGGATAGTCGCCGGGCTTAAGTTTAAATCCGAGTCTTTCGACAAAGCCCTAGAACCCACCGGCTGGCCGTCGCTGATATAGCGCTCGACCAGGGTTTTTAATAATTGCAGTGACCGTTCATTTAATAATTGCGTATGCTTGCCCACACCGACCTCGACAAATAACAGAAATCAGCACTCGTACAGAGAGAGTGCCAAAGGGCGAAAATATCAGCTCATCAAACGCTTGTCAACAGGGCTTAAGGCCTTAAGAATGACTGAGATTCAAGTGCTTGGGGCTAATGCGGCTTATGTGCCGTGACCAGCGCGTTGACTTGACAACGCTGGCTTAAACAGATGCTGGTAAAACCAACCGCCGCCAAATCCTCCAAAGCCAAGGTCTCGCGCATAATGTGGTTGGCCGATTCGTCGCTGAACAGATGCACAATCCAATGCTCCAACAAATCCAGCTTATTAGCCGCCACCAAAATGCGGAAATAACCGCTGACCTCGGCTTGGGTCGTGCGGGTGTGTAAATCGACATCATCCAGCGCGTAACGGTCGCCATTCACGAACAGCCCGCCCAGCACTAAAACGCGGAAGATTTCCGCGATAACCTGCTGGCGGTAAGTGTTAGGGAAGTTATGCAAGGTATAAGCCGAAGCCACCACATCGACACTTGCACTCGGCAAGGCCTGTAAAGCCGTTAAGGCATCATCGCCGCAAAACGCCAGCTTGCCTTGCTGTTGCCAAACTTGCAAATTCTGCTTGGCTTGGTTTTGCATCACCGGCTCATTATCGATACTGAGGACGTGCAAAGCTTCCCGCGCCGCTAATATCGACAAGGTAGTGATACCCGTACCACCGCCCAATTCGACGACATGCAGGGTTTGCCCGGGCGGTTTTGGAAACTCACTGACCGTCACACCGACCAGTCGGCTCATTTCCACCGCTAACGGCGACAACAGCTTCAACATCTCGTAATCTTTACCGATAGCGCCTGAAAACATCGCATGGTATGGGGCGGTACTGGTCATTTTTGCTCCTGTTTACGCGCATAAGCCGCCAACTGTTCGGGGCTAGCATCTTGTTGGAACTGGTTTTTCCAGTCCTTATACGGCATACCATAAACAAACTCCCTGGCCTGCTCATAGTCAATGGCGACACCCTGCTCCTGCGCCGCTTCCGCATACCATTTCGCCAAACAATTACGGCAAAAGTCGGCAAGTATCATCAGGTCAATATTCTGTACTTCAGGATGATCCTGTAAGTGCTTGAGCAAGCGTCTGAATGCCGCCGCCTCCAATTCTATAAGGCTATTTTCTGTCATTATTTACCTCCGGTTAAGAAGGGACATTCTAGCAGAAACCGCCATTCAAACATGTACATTCCTCGCTAAAACTTCTACAATGAAGACATTTTGAACCGCCACAGTGACTGTTCACCCTCCCGATAGCCGTCCGCACCTGGCCAACACCGCTTATGAAACAACCGTTATGAAGCAACTCCTTGAGTTTGTCCCCATCCTTTTATTTTTTATCGCCTATAAAACTTATGACATTTATGTCGCCACTGCCGTGATGATGGCAGCCACCAGCATTCAGGTCTGCTATTCTTGGCTACGTTACCGCCACGTTCCGGCCATGCAATTGATAACCCTAGGTTTGGTCGTGGTCATGGGCGGCGCGACGCTGTATCTGCAAGACGAACAATTCATCAAATGGAAATTATCCATTATCGAATGGCTGTTCGGTTTGGCTTTTTTTGGCAGCCAAATTTTCGGCGAGAAAACTTTTGTCGAGCGGATGATGTCTGCTACGTTGACCTTGCCAAAACCGATCTGGAAACGCCTTAACTTACTGTGGGGCATTTTCTTCACCAGCGTCGGTTTTATCAATGTCTATGTCATGTTCCATTTCAGCACCGACGAATGGGTCACCTTCAAAACCTTTGGCGTACCCGGCATGATGGTGCTGTTTATCGTGCTACAAATGATCTACCTTTATAAACACCTGCCCGAAACGGAGGAATAAGTGTTATATGCCATTATCAGCGAAGATGTCGCTGACAGCCTCAGCCTGCGGCTAGCGGCACGGCCCGCCCATCTGGCGCGGCTACAGGCCCTGCAGGATGCAGGCCGCCTTGTCTTGGCCGGCCCCCATCCGGCGGTGGACAGCGACAATCCTGGCGAAGCCGGCTTTACCGGCAGCTTAGTGGTCGCCGAATTTGCCAGCCTGCAAGCCGCCCAAGACTGGGCGGCTTGCGACCCTTACCTTGACGCGGGCGTATATGCCACCGTCACCGTTAAACCCTTTAAAAAAGTATTTCCCCAATGACAACCAACCTTATTAAAACCGCGTTAACCGACGCGTTCCACCCCGAAGTGCTGGAAATATTAGACAACAGTGCCGCCCATGCGGGTCATGCCGGTGCCAGAAGCGGCGGCGGGCACTACCATGTCACTATCGTTGCCGAAGCCTTCGAGGGCAAATCCTTGGTGCAACGCCACCAACTGGTCTATAAAGCCCTCGGCGAGCTGATGAAACAACAAATTCATGCCTTAGGCATTAATGCCCTCTCACCCTCTGAACAAAACTAAAAAGGAACACCGTAATGAAACAAGCCTTTATCCCCTTGCTGATCGTTAGCACTGCCCTGATTGCCACAGGTTGTGACCAAAAAGCCCCAACCTCAGGCAGCAGCACCGCATCAGCCCCCGCCGCCGCCCCTGTTGTCAACAAAGCCGATGCCATTGCTGTCGTTAACGGCAAATACATCGCCAAAGCGACCTTCGACAATCTGGAAAAAGAAATTGCCGAACGCGCCCAAGGCCAAAGCTTCCCTAAAGAAAAGCTCTTGGAAGAACTGATCCAACGCGAATTGTTAGTGCAAGATGCCGAACAAAAACAATTGGATAAAGGCGCCGATGTTATCAGCCGTTTGGAAGAAGCCAAAAAAGCGATTCTGACCCAAGCAGAAATCGAAAACTTCATGAAAACCAACCCTGTCACTGACGCGGAAATCAAAGCCGAATACGACAGCAAAATAGGCGGCAATAACACCACCGAATACAAAGCCCGCCACATCTTGGTAAAAACTGAAGCCGAAGCGAAAAAACTGATCGCCGAATTGGACAAAGGCGCCGATTTTACCAAACTGGCTAACAAAAACTCTTTAGATGGCAAAGAAGCCCAAAACGGCGGTGATTTAGGCTGGTTTGTCGCCAACCAAATGGTCGAACCGTTCTCCAAAGCGGTTATCGCCTTAGAAAAAGGCAAATACACCAAAGAACCTGTCCAAACCCAATTCGGCTGGCACGTTATTTTGCGTGAAGACTCACGCGCCCAAACCCCACCGCCGATTGAAGCCGTCAAAGAACAACTGACCCCGATGCTGCAACGCAAAAAAGTCCAAGCCATGTTGGAAACTTTGCGTAAACAAGCAAAAGTCGACATCTTAATGCCGCTGAAAGACGAAGCCAAACCTGCCGAAGCGCCTAAACCCGCCGCCGCTGATGCCGCCAAACCCGTCACCGAAGAAGTCGTCGTTGAAGAAGAAATCAAAGACAAAGACGGCAAAACTGTAGCCAAAGAAGTCGTGGTTGAAGAAGTGACCGAAGAAAAAGCCCCTGCTGCTGCGGAAGAGAAAAAACCTGCCGAAGCGGCAAAACCAGCACCTGAGAAAAAGAAATAATTTTTCAGCGTTAGGTGGTACAAAAAAGGGCGGTCTATTGACCGCCCTTTTTTTATGCCTAATTTTCACTGTAAGCAATAGCCCAAACGGCTTAACCTTCTAAAACCCAAAAGGCCTTAATCGACAAGTTTATTTTATCGCCATTCAAAGCTTAAAAAGCGGGGAAAAAATACTTTATGTACATTTTTGCATCAACCACTATACTTATTAACCTATCTAGCGATTGATAAACGCCCCTTCCCTATTTTGGATTCAGTATGACCATGCTCGTTGACCTTATTACCCCTAAAACAATCATCCTTGATCTTACTACCAATAATCTGCCGACAGGAAATGACTCAGGCAGCAAAGATAATTCCAAGCTCCGCCTGATTCAATATGAAGCGTTCGAAAAAATTTGTGAGGACATCAATAAACGGGTTGAATATTATGCCAATCCCACCAGACAAAAAGAGCTTTCTGATTTTAATGATGATGCCAGGGGTACGGTTTTTTTTATTGACGGCACACGCGGCGCGGGAAAAACTACTTTTTTAAAATCGGTGACTAAAGAGCTGACAACCGATAATAATAGTAAATTAGCTCTCCTCATAGAAATAGACCCTACGCAAGTAGAAACGGGCGAGCATATTTTTCTTTCTGTGCTATACAAGCTTAAACAGTTAATTGACGAACAAAAGTTCTGCCGACATTTCACGATTGATGAAGACAAATACGAAAGCTGGCGTAAGCAATTTAAAAAGCTGGCTGGGGGCTTGCAGTTATTAGATGAGAAAAATAATCCATTACAGGGGATAGATGAAGAAGCTTTTTTAAATTGGGGGTTAGAGCGGGCGCAAAGCGGCATGGAATTGGCAGTAACCTTTAAAAAGCTCATTGAAGATAGTTGTGTGTTGCTCAAAAAAGACGCTCTAATTATCAGTATTGACGATGCTGATACCAATTTCTCTAAAGGCAAGCAAGTGCTTGAGATGATCCGCCGTTATTTGGATAGCCCTCATTTAGTGGTGTTAATCACAGGCGACCTGCAACTCTATTCCCAACTGGTGCGGGATCATTATTATGAACACATGGGCAAAACCATTTTTGAGCGCGACAAGCACCGCAGCGATGAACAAATAAAATTAATCGACCATCTTGAAGACCAATACCTAAAAAAGCTTTTTCCTTTACATCAACGCGCCCATTTGACACCTTTATGGGATTTGATGAAAAGTCCTAGCTATGAATATAAAGTTCAATATGCTGCTGGCGCAAGCGATCCTTTAACAAAGCCACTTGATGGAATTATCGACCAATTACTAAAAGAAGGCCTGTATATTAAAGGTGAAAGGGATTTAAGCCTATACAGAGAGTTTCTCCTCAAACAACCACTGCGCTCCGTTACCCAGTTGCTCAAATTCTGTACCCAAGATATGGAGGAACGTCATTTTTCTTCTAAGCATGTCGTTAAAGGTTTCCGTGCAATGTTTCGCGGCAGCTTGCATTCCCACCAAATAGATGTCAATGCTCTAAGTGCAGGCGATATAAACGCTCTTAATGACGCTGTGTTCAGAGTGGTGCTTGAGGATGGAGAGTTCGATACTGGCAGTTACCTGCGTCCTCAGCCCAGTAAAGAAATTGCTTTGTTGCACTAGCTGCCGAGGTTGCCAGCCATTGTGAAGGCCGTCCTGATTACGCTATTGACTATATGCTACAAGCACAGGGTAGTATTATGTTATATAACCTAGTTTCAGGTGAGAAATGGGACTCGTTGGATAGCAAGAAAAAAGAACAACACTTTAGAAGTTATTTCAGTATTGGACGTAACGAAAATACTCTGAATTGGGCGCGACATGCTAGCGGCGTGCTTGCTGGCACGTCAAATACACGTTCCATTGGAAATGGCGTTATAGGACTGACTCGATATGGCTCGGAAATAATAGAAAGTATTATTTCTGATTTGTCCGTAAATGAGCAGATACCCATAATCGCTTTCAGCATAATAAATATTGCTGACACTAAAGCTAAAACACATGCTTCTATTTTTAATATTTTAGGAATCATCGTACGCTTTTTCTCTATCGAAGAAAACTTTCCCGCTGATCTAAGCATTAACCACAAGAAAGCTAGAATCACTAATGAATTGAGGCAACTATTATCTGTTGTAACTATTTCGGGGATGCCATGGCAAGAAGGTATTCATAATACAGAAGATAGCAATCAATCAAGCTATAGTACGCCGGATATTTCTAATCTCAATTTGGATACGTTAGCAGATAGCATAATTGACTGGCTTGAACGTTCAAAAAACCTCAAAAATGAAATACGTCCTTCGGCGGTCTTTTTAGGAAAAGTATGGACCCGACTTTATTTCAGTTTACTAAGTGTTTCAGATATACGATATTCGCAAAAACGAAATAATGGCCTTGCAACAATTATGGAACTGTTTGCTTGCTGTCTGATAAACGCATTTTTTGCTGAAGAATCTTATTACCATTTCACAAGTAAAATCGAGACCGGAGTCGATAGAATCAACCCAAATGATTCTCCAGATAATTTTATTGAAAAAATAAAAACCCATAAGGATAACATGGAGCAATTTCCATTTACCCAAATAATTGGCACATGCCCTATTGTTTTGGGTTTAATAAAGAACAAAAATGCCTTACATATATTGGAAGCAATGAACATAAAGTCTAAAAAAGATTGTAATATAGGATGTAACGAATTGATTTTTAATAAATTAAACAAAGAAATTATTGTTAATGCTGAAAAAAAAACATCGTAACTTCTTTAGCATACTGTTAACAATACACCAGAAATTCGCATCCTTCCTAACTACATTGAAAGCAGCAACTTGTTTTTTAATGAATTTGTCACGAAGGAAGTGAGTTTTTTCAGCAGTTTCTTTGTGACAAATTTTTTTAAAAATGGGATTCCATTTTGACGACTTTTACAACACTATAATGTAATAATGATTATTGATCCCTCCGCCACAACCGCCCTCCCCCCTTTCGTCCTTGCCAATCACCACCTATTAGCTTTGCTGGAAAACCACCCTTTTCATCAGGCGATTTCCAAAGACAAAAGGGGAGTCGCTATTTTTGCGAAAGATTGCTTCGGCATCCTTGCCGGTCAATCAGCAAAAATCACGCGACCGCTTATGCCTTCGGCTGCCCCAGCCGTCCTGGTCACTCGCTCGCCACCCAACAAGGGGTGGCTCACATGCTCTCCAATGACTCGACGCGATTTCGTATAGCCTGCATTTTCACTTCCGCTTCGCTTCGTGAAAACTCAGGCACTATCGCTTCTGGAGACTACTCGACTCCTGTCTCGCAGCGAATGGAAGAAGCGGTTTATTTAGCTTACCAGCCATGGCAGTCTAGGCATCCTGATCATGTATTCCGTTCGCGTTGGCAATTGCTTTGTGAGCAATATCACGCCAAATCCGGAAATTGGGTTGCCCCTATGCTAGGGGCTTTAGAAAGCGGCTATCTGCAATTTCAACACGGCAAACTTCATGCAGTGCTGGATACTTATGGCGAGTGGCAGGCTGTGCTTAGCCGTATTTCCAGCTTACCCGTACAAGCCGCCGCCTATGCACATAGCAATGGAAGCAACCGTTTTGGCACACTAACCCCCACTAATACACACGGACTTTGCCCTTTAATCTACCCATACGATCCCGCTGTGGAGGATTACATCGCGCGTGAAGGCTTACACGAAACCCATTTACACCTAAACGGCAGCACCCATGCGGAAATTTGCTGGCAACGCGCTTTACTCAATCCACGCGCTGAACTATCTGATTTTTGCAAAAAATACGATAAAAACACCCAAATCCAAGAACTTTGCCATAGCATCAATCCCGATTTAAACCCTGCAAAGCTTCGCCAAAATTTGCTTCTTGCCAAACAAATAAGGTGCTGGTTAATTGCTATTAGTGACGGTCGGGCAGAGAGCCTTGCCAATCAAGCAGAGCCTCTTGCCAAGCAAAATACCACTTGTGCGCCTATTAATATCCAACAGCTACTCAGTAGCGGCTCGCCTTTTGCCGATGACGGACGATTTTACGATGCAGAAAATAAGGCCATACAGGTTGAAATGAATTGGTTGCTTACCTTATTGCAACGCTTGATAACAACCCCAGATCCATTAGCAGACCGCCTGTTACACCTTTATTTGCTGCTCCAAAATGAATATTTACAACTGACCGTCCAACGGCAAGATATGTACGGTTTTGATCAGTTCCAAAAATACACCTTAACGGATTTGCGCGAACCAGCCGAAAAAGACTATCACTATCGCTTTCGGCAAATGAACGGCACGATTCAACAGCACAGCCGCACTGGCTGGGTAGAAGGCCGCTTTGCCCCTAAAGAAAACATTGAAAAAAATAGTGCGTTGCTTACCAGCATTCTCGGTGCTTATCTGTGTTATCTACAAACCGGAAAAACAAACGCCAATACCTCTTCTCATAATCTTTCTAAGATACTTACAGCGCTTGAAGAACAAGTACCGAAACTTAATAGGCTCGGCCACCATTCCCACCTAAAACTGACGTTAGTGGCTCATTTCGTTAAACTGTCATGGAAGCACGATAATGAAAAAAGCTATCGCCATGCCGCATTACGGCTCTCGCTGGAAACACGGACAAACGCCCTGTGCCAAACCCTAAAACGCTGGCCTCTACTTCGGTACTGGCTCTGCGGCATAGATGCCGCCGCTAACGAACTACATGCCTCACCAGAGGTTTTTGCGCCATTTTTCCGCGTCTGCCATCGGCATGGCCTGACCCATAAAACCTATCATGCTGGCGAAGACTTTACCCATCTTATCAGCGGCATCCGCCAAGTGGCTGACGCACTGGAATTGCTGGACATTAAAGACGGCGACCGTATCGGTCATGGTACGGCACTCGGCATAGACCCTAAGCTGTGGCTGGCGAGTATGCCCACAAAGCTGGTAGTCCGCCAAGGCGAATGGTTGCTGGATTTACTGGTAGCTTGGCGTTATCTGCGTGAATGCCCCGACAGCCAACAAGCCACCCAAAAGCTGGCAAGTGAGGTTACCCGTTTGGCGACGATTATTTTTGCAAAACCGATGAGTTGCGAAGCTGCCGACATGTTAATGCAACACAGGGGGCTATGGCCTAAATTTGTCTTCGCTTGTCTCGATAAAGAAACCCCTTGGTTTTGGCAATCCGCTTCGTTCAGTGATGCGTGGCGCGAAGAGGCGCGGCTTGTCCATCAAGCTAAGGAAGAAGGTGCGGATTTAACTTCATTAGCCCACTGGTGGCAAAACTCCAACCTTTGGCAACGCAGCGAAAAACTAATTGAGGTTGATGCCAAGTATCTCGATGAAGCGACGCTGATACGGCTTCAACAACGCGCCATGACCGATGTGCAACAGCGGCGGGTTATCATTGAAACATTGCCGACCAGCAATGTGCGGGTCAGCCAATACCAGCACCACCGTGAACACCACTCGCTACGCTGGATGAAAGTACCCGGTTTTGCCAAACCCAATGACCCTGACATTATGGTGTCTCTGGGGTCTGATGACCCCGGCATTTTCTCCAATGACCTGAGCACCGATTTTTACCAGCTCTATGCCGTGCTACGCGAACACGGTGTCACCGATATGGCCGCGTTAGGCTTTTTAGCCACCATCAACGAACGGGGCAGGCAATACCGATTCCATGACCGAACGCTCTTTGGTTAAGCTAACTTCTCCAAATAATTCAAAATAAATTGCACACTACGCTGCCCCCTAAACTCATTAATATCCAACTTATACGCGGCGACAATCCGTCTTATGCCCAGCCATTGCTCCGGTTGGTCGATAAAAAAAGCAATCGCATCAATCAGCAAATGGCCTTGGGCGCAGCGTAGCACCAGTTTTAGGTGGCGTTGCCCGACGATACGCGCTTGCACGACATCAAACTCGCCGTGGAACATCGGTTCCGGGAAGCCCTGCCCCCAAGTGGCGGCATTTTGCAACAGCTCGGCCAGTTCTAGGGTTATATCCTGCTCGGTCAGTTCACCATCCGAGTAGACTTTTTGCTCCAGATCGACATGGTTTAAGCGTTTGCGGACGTATTCGTCAAAGACCAAGGCAAAGGCCGGATAATCGTGCATCGCCAAGGTTAAGCCCGCCGCCATGGCATGACCGCCGAATTTACTGAGCATTTTCGGATGGGCGGCGGCGATGTCGCTTAATACGTCGCGGATATGCACCCCGGCAATGGAACGCGCCGAGCCTTTGATTAAGTCCTTGCCCGCCGGGGCGAAGGCAATCACCGGGCGGTGCAGTTGGTCTTTAATCCGTGCGGCCAGAATGCCGATAACGCCCTGGTGCCAGTTGGCATCGTATAAGCAGACCCCCGCCGGGGCGCGGTGTTCGTCGAGTTTTTTCATATCCGCCAACAAGGCTTGTGCCTCAAACTTCATTTGGCTTTCAATATCGCGGCGGTCATTATTTAGGTCATCCAACTGCATGGCAATGTCGGTCGCCAGTTTGTCGCTGTCAGTCAACAGGCACTGAATCCCTAAAGACATATCGTCCATACGTCCGGCGGCATTGAGGCGCGGCCCCAAGGCAAAGCCCAAATCGCTGGGGTTGAGCGCCAGCGGATTTTTGCCCGCCACTTTAATCAAGGCCTGTATCCCCGGATGGCCACGGCCTATACGGATGCGCTGTAAGCCTTGATACACTAGGGTGCGGTTGACGGCATCCATCGCCACAACATCGGCCACCGTACCCAAGGCGACATAATCGAGCAGTTGCGCCAGATTGGGTTCGGGCAGTTGCCGCTCGGTAAACCAGCCCAGCTCGCGCAGACGGCTACGCAAGGCCATTAAGACATAAAACATCACCCCCACCCCGGCAATGGCTTTGCTCGGAAAAGTATCATCGGGCAGATTGGGGTTGACGATGGCATCGGCGGCGGGCAAGTGCGTACCCGGCAGGTGATGGTCGGTGACCAGGACAATAATGCCCGCCGCTTTGGCGGCATCAACGCCCTCTATACTGGAAATGCCGTTATCGACGGTGATCAGCACATCCGGTTGCTGTTGCTTGACCAGTTCGACAATTTCCGGCGTTAAGCCGTAACCGTATTCAAAGCGGTTCGGCACGATAAACGCCACCTGCCCTGCCCCCAGCAAGCGCAAGCCTTGCATCGCCACCGCGCAACTGGTCGCCCCGTCGGCATCAAAATCGGCGACGATGACAATGCGTTGTTGCGTTTGCAAGGCGGTGATGAGGTGCGCGACCATGTTTTCCATGCCGGATAACAGCCACGGCGACGGTAGTTTCGCTAAGCTTCTGTCCAATTCGGCAGCTGTCAGCACACCTCTGGCGGCAAAAATCCGCGTTAATAAGGGGTGCATATCGGTTCCGTACCCTTGCTGTTTCGGTACAGGACGCAGAACAATGGTTTTTTTTATGCCTTGATAGTACATGACGTGAGATTTTAAGAAGGAAAGGCCGGAGACGGCGAAAGCAACGTCAATTATAAAGCCGACATTCCGCATAGGGCTACTGGCTTCAAATTATTTATAAACGGCTCCATAATACCGCCCTTTTAGACATAAGGAAGGCGCTTATGGCGGCCCACACCGAAACAGGCACAATGGCAAGCCCCAAACACTACAGCAGCAAACAACTGGGCCACTTGGGGCTGGTTGCGGGCATGTTTGACGAACTCGGCCTTGGGGAACTGATAGACAAAATCATCCCGCAGGACGTTGAAAAACGGACGGTGTCCTTGGGGCAGGCAGTGAAGGCCATGGTTTTGAACGGGCTGGGGTTTGCGAACCGCGCCCTGTACCTGACGCCCGCCTTTTTCCATGACAAGCCCGTGGGGAGGCTGATAGGCGAAGGCATTGAGGCGGGGCACCTCAACGACGACGTGCTCGGGCGGGCGCTGGACAAGCTCCACGCCTATGGCCTTGAGGCCCTTTACCCGCAACTGTCGCTCATGGCGGTGCAACGGCTG
>NZ_PGFZ01000005.1:37908-63059 GCF_002923755.1 Methylovulum psychrotolerans | reverse complement strand
TGTTGGGTGGCGAGCGAGTGACCAGGACGGCTGGGGCAGCCGAAGGCATAAGCGGTCGCGTGATTTTTGCTGATTGACCGGCAAGGATGCCGAAGCAATCTTTCGCAAAAATAGCGACTCCCCTTCTCCTGCCCGTCAAACCGGGGCGGCCTGAGGCATGGCCCGGTTTGACGGAAATCAACGGCGTGACTTTGGCTGTTTACGCAGAAGGGGGTGGAGGGTAAGAAAACCTACACTTGTAAGGGGGGAGGAGGGCGTCATCCGCATCACGAAAGGCTATAGCCGCGACCACCGCCCCGACCTGAACCAGGCCGTGTTGCAGCTGGTCTGCGAACGGCAGGCAGGGATCCCGATCCTGATGCAGGCCTTGGACGGCAACAACAGCGACAAGGCCAGCTTCCGCGAGATGGCCCAAGCCCATACCGGACAGATGCGGTCGGGCTTTGGCGTGGAAAT
The DNA here is from genome assembly GCF_002923755.1 of Methylovulum psychrotolerans. Lineage (GTDB taxonomy): Bacteria > Pseudomonadota > Gammaproteobacteria > Methylococcales > Methylomonadaceae > Methylovulum > Methylovulum psychrotolerans. The sequence continues at coordinate 62,603 of NZ_PGFZ01000005.1, read as the reverse complement.
CCTGGTGGCGGACAGCGCCCTCTACACCGCCGGGACGCTGAAAGGCCTGGAGGGGATCGGGTGGGTCACGCGGGTGCCGGAAACCTTGGAGCTGGCTTGCGCCGTCATCCGTGACGTGGCGCCCGACCTGATGGCCGACCCCTCACAAACGGCATACCGCGGCGTTTGTACGGACTATGCGGGGGTCAGGCAACGCTGGGTGGTCGTGTATTCGCCCGAAGCCCGCCGGCGCGCACTGAAAACGGTCGGCAAGCGCTGCCTCAAACAAAGCACGGACGAACTCGGGCGTTTCGGCAAGCTGTACGGGCAGGATTTCGCCTGTGAGGCCGATGCGTGCAAGGCATTGGCGGCGTTCGAAAAAAACCTGAAGATGACCTGCGTCACCGACGCGCACATCCAAGCGGAACCCCGCTTCAGCAGCAAAGGCCGCCCCGCCCAAGGGCGCGGCTCCGACTTTTTTGTTTACCGCATCGGCGGCGGCATGACCACCCTTTTATAGGAAAGGGTGCGCCGCCTGGAGCGTAAAAGCTGCTTCATCCTCGCCACCAACCAACTGGACGGCGGCCTCTTCCCGGGCGCGGAGCTCATTGCCGCCTACAAAGACCAGCAAAAGGTCGAGCGGGGCTTCCGTTTCCTCAAAGACCCCTTGTTCATGGCCTCCACCCTGTTCCTAAAATCCCCCAAACGGATCATGGCGCTCATGATGGTCATGACCCTTTGCCTGCTGGTCTATGCCGCCCTGGAACACCGCATCAGGGCCGCGCTCAAGGCACACAACCGGACATTCCCGAACCAGGCGGGCAAGCCCGCCAGCAACCCGAGCGTACGCTGGGTGTTCCAAGCCTTTGCGGGCATCCATGTGCTGGCGCTGGATGAAACACAGGCACTGGTGCTGAATTTGGGCGGGCACCATCGTACCTTGTTAAGCTTGCTTGGCAACCGGTATGAGGCTATTTATTCCGAAAGCGGGTAAAGGGTATGCGGAATGTCGGCTTTAGTATACGCCGTCCTTTCGCGTAATACTGGGTTTGGCTGAAGCATCTTGCTAATCAGGAAAAAAAATGCCGAAGGGACGTATGATGTCGTTTGGCGTGTCGCCAAAATGCGCATCCCCGAAAAATTGGAAAGGCACCGTCAGGACATACTCGAAATGGTCAGGGAGGCGTTGGCCGCACATAAAAGCCGCGGATTTATTGAGTGGGATCATGAAATAAAAACCGTCCACGTTGAGTTCGGCAACAGCATCATCAATTATAAACCCGGAGACATTATATGGATGTGAACAGCGCCCAATTCAAGCAACCATTTACCCATTTACGCGATGTTCGACTTTTTAGATTTGTACCAACCCCTCAAATTGGAGGGGTTGGTGGCGGCCCAGGCAACAATTCAGAAACACCCCTACGGTATGGGCAAGCAGCTTGCGGATGACACGGTTTGCCAAGTGCCAAAGGTTACGCGCCCTGATCCGTTCGATGTGGAACCTTTCGGTCAGTTGCCCGATAACGGTTTCAACCAACCTTCGGGTGGCCGTCAGTTGCCTGACGAAGGCCTTCGGGCGCGGGCCGTCCATGTTTTTCCGTAAGGGTGTCTGCAAGCTGATGCCCCGTTTTGCCAATTCTGAGTTGAGCCAAGGCCTGATATAGCCTTTGTCGCCAATCAGCCACCCGCCAAGCCCTTCGGCAAGTTCGGGGACGACATCGCGTTCGTCAATGGGGGCGTTGGCGAAGGCAAAACCGCAGATGATGCCGTTGCTGTCGGTCAAAAGGTGGCCTTCAAAACCGTAATACTTTTCATCCTTGGCGGCGCAGTAACCGTAACCCGCCTCCGTGCGGAAACAGCGGCTCCGGGCGGCGCGGGTGATCTTGCAAACGGGCATCGGGAAACCGTCAACCAAATGGACGGTGTTCGTGTCCGCCCCAAGTTGTCTGGCCAGTTGCCCAAGTATACGCCCCTTCACCACCCAAAGGTTCGCGGCTTGCTTGACAAAACTGCTGCGTGACCCTAAGTTAGGAAACAGGCCATGCCAATGGTTGCGGAAGTATTCCCAAATCCCTTTGTCTTGGTCTTTGCCCATAAATTCGCCGACAATCTCCATCGTAATGGCTTCGCAGTCACTCAGTTTGGTCGGGAAGCCCCGCTTCCTCAGCGGGTGGGGGGCCACTTTTTCATAGCAATCGCATACGCAACAATACACATAAATGATGAAATCTTCGACGGGCATGACGGCTTCTCCGGTAAGGTAGTTCGATTAACCTGAACCTAAGACAAGAATGCCACCCTTAAAATTTCACGCCCTAAAAAGTCGAACATCGCGTCCATTTAATTTTATAAAGGAAACTGCCATGGCTTTTGCTAATGAATATCTGACTGATGAACAGGAAAGAAAAAAATACGGTTCGGCCCACGTCACGATAGACCGTGAACGGGATGCCTGGTTGAGGCGAAGCGGCAACGGCGGCGCGGAAGGGCCAGAGTTTGTGGAGCTCCATTGGCAAAATGAAGAAATCAAGATGCATGCTTATGATCAGAGAAGAAAAAATGCCGAAGGGACGTATGATGTCGTTTGGCGTGTCGCCAAAATGCGCATCCCCGAAAAATTGGAAAGGCACCGTCAGGACATACTCGAAATGGTCAGGGAAGCGTTGGTCGCACATAAAAGCCGCGGATTTATTGAGTGGGATCATGAAATAAAAACCGTCCACGTTGAGTTCAACGACCGCATCATCAATTATAACCCCGGAGACATTATATGGATGTGAACAGCATCAAGACCGCCATCGCCCCAACCCATCACCTTAAAACGGGCGGCTTCATCCTGACGGAATGGGCAACTGTCAGGCAGAACCGCTTGCCCACCTTACTGCCCATCCTCCGCCGCATCATCCTGTAAAATCCGTTCCAACTCCGTCCGTTGAATCCGCGCAAAATTAACCAATGCCGATTCGTTATCAAAAAACGCGAACGAGGCTTTCAGGGCGGTATCGTCATAATCCCTAAACTGTGCGGCCTTGATGCGCATCTCCTCGGCACTGTTGCCCAGCGTCACCATAATGTGCTGCGCCATTGCCAGCGAGGAGTCGAAGATTTCCCGCTTGTAATAATCCACCCCCGCCTTGTCCAGCTCGTAAGCGTGGCGGCGGTTGTGGGCGCGGGCGAAGATTTTTAACTGCGGAAACTCGGCTTTAGCCAGTTTGACGATGGCCACGCTGGTTTCCGGGTCATCGACCGCGACCACCAATAACGACGCTTTCGCCGCTCCCGCGCTGTGCAGCAAATCCAAGCGCGAGGCATCGCCGAAATAGCCTTTAAAACCGAATTTACGCAACAGCTCGATTTGGTCGGGGTCTTTTTCCAGCACCGTCGCCTTAATGCCTTGGGCGGTCAAAAACCGTCCGATGACCTGACCAAAACGGCCAAAACCGGCAATGATAATGGCATTGCCCTCGGCGAAACGGTCATAATTTTGCTCCGGCAACACGCTCATAAAACGCGGCATGATAAAGCGGCTATACACCAGCATCAGCACCGGGGTGATGGCGATGGAAGTGGCGACCGCCAAAGTCAGCAAGTGCGCTTGCGCGGCGGGCAGAATCGCCAAGCCCCCGGCAAATTGGAACAGCACAAACGCAAACTCGCCGCCTTGCGCCAAGGCGAAAGCCACGCCCAAACCGTTTAGGCCGTTCAGCCCGAACAGCCGCGCCAGGATAAACAACAACAGGCCTTTGACGGTGATTAACAGCCCTATCGTCACACCTAAGCGCAACGGCTGCTCCGCGAACAGGCCAAAATCCATGCCCATACCGACGGAAATAAAGAACAAACCCAGCAACAGCCCCTTAAACGGCTCGATGTCGGTCTGCAAAACGTGGCGGTATTCGGAATTGGCCAACACCACGCCCGCGACAAACGCCCCCAACGCGGGCGACACCCCCACCGATTGCATCAGCAAGGTGATGCCCACCACCATCGCCAACGACAAGGCCGTGAACACCTCGCGCAAGCGGGTTCTGGCGACTTCGCGGAACAAATAGTGCGACAAATACCGTCCGGCGACCACTACCCCGGCAATGACGGCGGTGACCACCAGTGCTTGCAGCCAACCCGGCAAACTGGCGATCAGATTGGCGTGGTTCTGGATGGCGGCAGGCACACCATGCCGCGCCAGTAACGGCATGATGACCAGTATCGGAATGACGACAATATCTTGGAATAACAGCACGGCAAACGCGGTCTCGCCAATAGTGGTATCCATCAGCCGCGCCTCTTGCAACATCTGCAACACCAAAGCTGTGGACGACAGCGACAAGGCCATGCCCGCCGCCAAACTGAGTTGCCAAGAGTAGCCGAAAGCCATGCCGATGGCGGTAAACGCCGCGCTGGTCAGCAATACTTGCAAACCGCCTAAGCCGACTATGGCCTTACGCAAGCGCCACAGCGAAGCCGGTTCCAGTTCCAAGCCGATGATAAACAGCATCATCACCACGCCGAACTCGGCAAAGTGCATGATTTTCGTGGTATCGCCCATCAGCCCCAAACCGAACGGGCCGATAATGACCCCCGCCGCCAAATAGCCCAGCACCGAGCCGAGTTTAAAACGGCTCGCCAGCGGCACGACCACACAGGCCGCCACCAAGAAAATGAAAATGTTAAATAGACCGTTGTCCATAATCTGCTCCGGCAAATAAAAAAGGCATTGCTAGGGCGGCAGCACCGTTGCGCCCCAGAGCAAAGGTGTATCAGTAATAACAGAATACAGATTATTAGGCCATTGTGCAAAGGGCTTAAAAGGCGGGCGGCTCTGCATCAAAGTAAGCAATGCCTTTCACTCGATCATCAAGTTTTTCATAAAGTCACCTCTAAATAGTGGAAAAGATTAGCGAAGAGCTAAGGCTTGTCAAGGTAGACGGCTCCCTCCCCTGATGGGCGACTGCATGGATGCAGGAGGTAGAGCAACGCAGGAGCAGTTGCCGAGAGGGTTGGGGTGGGGAGAATAAAATCAATGACTTATACATATAGCTCAGAGATTTTAATCAGACTGATTTCAGTCCGTTTAATGAAAAAAGCCTTGTTTAGATTCTCCCCACCCCAGCCCTCCCCATCAGGGGAGGGAGCCGGATTCCATTGCAACTTATTGTTTTAAATTAATTTGTTAAAACTTTCAATACCCAGTAGCTGAACTATTTATCCGAATGTTAAAAACTTGATGATCGAGTTTCAGGATGCTTGCGTATACCTATGCTTCAAACGGTCAAGTTTTCGGTTTTTAGTAGGAGGGAGCGCGGGCATCTTGCCCGCCAGTTGCGGGCAAGATGCCCGCGCTCCAAAAACCGAAAACTTGACCGTTCAGAGCATATCTACAACAGGATAAACCCATGCACATAAAAAAGCCCCGACACCCAAGGTATCGGGGCTTTTTTAAAATGCTTAATCAGGCCTCTTGGGTATCTTTTACGCTACGGTTGACCACTCTTGCATAGCTTGGTCGCCCGGACGGTCTATTTTGACTTTGCCGTTCTCGGTTGAAATGACCCAAGCTAGCGGAATGTAATGGTGCTGGCCGGTTTTGTCTTTTGTCAGCTTAATGGTGCTGGCCCCTTCCATGTGGTCAACAACGGCAAATTGGCCGTTTTGGGAGCAAACAACGGGCATATCGGGTTTAATTTGGGCGGCATTAATCATGGTGGTTCTCCTAAGCTCAATCTGAGCGGGTAATAATTGCCCATGCCGGGTATCGGCATGGGATGGATGGACTATTTAATGCATGAACAACGCAATCAGGATAATAATGGGGATGGGGATGCCGAGAAAATACAAAAGGATTGAGCGCATAATTTTTCTCCTAAACAAGTGGGTTGTAATTACAGATCACGTTGCCGACCGCCGAATATAGCGGCGAAACTGGCGACAAAGGCGCCTATCAGCAACGAGATGAACAGCCAGAGCGAGGCATAAACAGAGGCTTTGCGGGTGGTATCGGCAACGGTTTTCGCCGTTGTTTCTTGCTCATGCAGCCTTGCCTGCAAACGCTCATAGACGCTATTGACCCGCAGCTCTGCACTTTGCTGGCTCAGGCCAGTGCGTTGTGCGACCACTTGGCCGACATAGCGGCTGTCTTCTTGCGGCAATGCTCCGGTTAGGACGGCATTTTTAAAAATACGGCCCACTTCGGCGGTGAATTCATCTCTGTTTGGCTTAGCTGGCGGCATGGGCGGCGGGAGGGTTTCGGACTCTGCTATAGCAGGGTCAGCTAGGGCAGGCACATTTGGGTCTTTGCGGAACAAGGCATCGACGAAGTAACCCATCACACCGTTGTCATGCCGGCCTTTTTCGGCATGTACGGCTGCCATGTCGCCCATGGCGGCAGCGCCGATGTGTGCCCCGCCACTAACGATTGAGCCGATCACTGTCGTGAGCAGCGCGGCGGTCGCCAGCGAGGCAATGGCCCAAGCCAGGAAGCCATGCGCGGTGTCGCGGAAATAAACCTCATCGGTATGCACGTCCAGCCATTTTGTCCTGAGCCTGCCCGCAAGATAACCGCCCATACCCGAAGCAATCAGCTGGGTGACGATCAGCCACAAAATGGTCGAGACACCAAAAGCCGCCGCGCTTACGCCGTTATATGACCAAGGCGATACCGAGGACAGCCCTAAGCCTATCCCTAACATCAACAGGATGAGCGACAAAGCCGCCGCCGCCGCTGCCCCCGCCATAATGGCACCCCAAGACGCGGCACTAGACCCGGCTTGCAGGGGTTCCTGGCAACAGGTGGACGGGTCATCCGCGTACCCGAAGGTGTCCGCGCTTAATAAATCAGAAGGAGTCATAATGTATTTCCAAGCAAGTGGGTTTAGAAAATTTTGCACGATGTGCAACGGCCTATCTGTTCGCTTCCGTACATATCAATGGCTAATTTGCCGGGCGAAAACCCTAGCGGATGGTTGTTCCGTTAGCGGTTATTATCGGTATTACCCAAAAATTGGCGTTCATTTTGCACCTCAGCGTGTTCAACCCCACCCCAGCCCTCTCGGCAACCGCTCCTGCGTTGCTCTACCTCCTGCATCCATGCAGTCGCCCTTCGCAGGGGAGGGAGCGAACGGCTTCCCCGTCGTACAGGCGAAAGTTAGAGGAAAAAGCCCCTCCCCCTGACAAGGGGGAGGTTGGGAGGGGGTTGCCGTACTTTCGCCTGTACAACAGATTTTATTTCATGCACGTTCCTTAATGCGCCAATTTTATGGGCGGCAGCTTAGTGATGCCGATATTGCCGTCAGCTTGTATGGCCGGCAGTTTGGTGACTGCAACGTCGGCATCGAGTTTAACGGCGATGGGTTTGTCAACAATCCAATAAAGGGCAATGGGCTTATCCGTGGCGACATTCAAGTTCACGGTAAGCGGATAACACGCCGATAACAAACAAGCCCCACATAGTGCCAATTGCCCTTTAAAAAATAGGCGAAGCGTTTTATTCATATCATCACCTGATTAGCAAAGGGCTTTAAGTGCTTCATAGGGTATCGCTCTAGTATGGCAAGTGCCGTCAAGGGTAACTGAACCGTCCCGCAATACAGGATGGCGGCCTAAGGCTAGGTTATGGCCTTGCAAACACTTTAACCGGAAAACTCAGCGGAGTCGGTACGGTACAGCACAATAGGCCGGGGTGGTTGCAGACGGGGCGGCTTCGCTTTATGCGGCACAACGCACCGACCATACGGGCTTTTGCCGCTAGTATCCACGCCTTATCCACCCTTTAACAAACCCCTAAGAGAGAACACAATGACAAACCAATTCGTGATGACCGATACCCCTACCCTGCGCCAACGCGCCCGCCAACATATTGAAGCGGGTGCGGTGACGGTAGGCTATGGCGCCGACCGGGAGGCCGTCCTTACCTTGCTGAATGGTGCGCTGGCGACTGAGATTGTGTGCATGTTGCGCTACCGCCGCCATCATTTTATGGTGCGGGGCATCCACTCCCAGGCGGTGGCCGAAGAATTCCTGATGCACTCGAACGAAGAACAAGGACATGCCGACCTGCTGGCCGAACGCATCGTCCAACTGGGCGGCGAACCCAATTTTTCACCCGAAGGTTTATTGGCCCGCAGCCATGCCGAATATGTGGAAGGGGTGACTTTGGTGGATATGATTAAGGAAAATCTTGTGGCGGAGCGGATAGCCATCGACAGTTATCGGGAAGTTATCCAGTATTTGGGCAACCAAGACCCGACCACCCAGCGCTTGCTGGAATCTATCCTTGCGGTGGAGGAAGAACATGCCGATGATTTGGCCGACTTATTGTTTGCCATGCCGCCGGAACAGACGGCTGGCCACTAAAGACCGCGCATGAAATAAAATCTGTTGCACAGGTGAAAGTACGGCAATCCCCTCCCAGCCTCCACGTTCCATGGGCGAAGCCGCAAGGGTGGGGGCGGTAATGGGTGATGATACCGCCCAGCCGAGTATGCTCAGGACGCAGGGCAGGTTTTTGTTGCGCACGGTTTTACGGTTTGGGGCTAGGCCTTTGGAGGGGCTAGTGGTGCTGCTCAGAAGGGGCTAGGTAGTTGCCATCGTGTGGCATGAAGGGTTAAATGCGGCTAAAAACACTGATTTGCCCAGCCGCACTGGCTTTAATCGGGTATGTCTATGGGCAATGAGTCAAAATCTAATGCACAGCCTTGCCCTTTGTTTACCGGATCGTTTTCAGGAAAACAAAGCCAGTTTTTAATGGGGGTCATCTGATTCAGGGGATAAGTCAAATTGTCGATATAAAGACCTAGGGCATGACGCACCGATATTTCACCCTGATATTGGAGCTGAACCGCGACATAACTGTCGTGCGGATATAACTCTCCATATTTATCAAGGGCTTCCCATTTTTTAAAAATTTTATCTATCTTTTTGTAAATTGCGATTAATTGTTGCACTTGCTGGGGCGTGATTTTCGCCTCACGGTCGCCTATAACATTAACTTTGACATCGCCATGGTAATGCACCAAGCCGTCTTCATAAATTTCAATGGTATAGGCTGTGTGAGGCCCATCAATAGTTATTCCGCCAGTTAGAATAGTCAGCACAGGCGGCACTTTGGCGAAGCTGTTGGCCGGAACCCCAAAAATTAGCCATAGGCTGAGGTAAATTAAGTGGGTAAAGTGCATTGGGGTAGGTTTAGACATAGCGTTCTCTCAAATTAATACCATAAATTGTAATTGCTGCTTAAGTCCGCAACACTTTAACCCTCAATAGGACACAACGTGTGCATCGGGTTTTTTTTCGGGTAGCACAGCCATTTTTCTATAGGGCTTATGGGTTTTAGATAAGCAAATGCCTGATGAATAACAGAGCCATAAATTTCAACAGGCTCGCCTTCGTATTGAAATTTAATTAAGCCGACGCTGCTATAGCCAGCATGTTCAGGCCCTTCTAAGCCAACCGATTTCCTTTCTGCATAAACATTTTGGTATTTGGTAAGTAGCTCCTGTACTTGTCCGGGCGAAATTTTGGCATAGCGGTCGGCGCGGACATAGACATCGTTAACCCCCCCTTCTATTTTCTTCAACGCCCCCTGCCCTGCCGCCAAGGGCTGTCAGCTCAGTTAAGCCCCTAAGACAGCATTTGCCTGCGCTTGCCCAGTTTTGGCGTGAATGGCTAAAAAAAAGCCCTGTAGCCACGCTATCGTTAAAAAAACCAGTCATTATTTTACCTTAAATATCAATAATATAAACAATTGGTTTTTAATAGTGTGGAAAATTCACCTTTTAAGTGGGTAATTGTTAATTTAACCGACCAATTTGTTGTTGTATAGTCTCTAAAAAATCGCTTTATGTCTATAAAAAAGGGCTTTATGGGCTGTCAGTAATTAATAAGACTATTGTTAGGTAAGCCATCCACTGTAACGCCCGCCCCTTTTTGACCCGGCCACTATTATACAGATCCGGTGCAAGTATCCGTAGCTGCACCGAATTGTCGCTGACGGCATAACAGCACCCAAGAAATCTATGGCGTTCGCCATAACCAGCGGCTCCACCCCCGGCCTACTGAACCACAACGGTAGATGCGCAGTGGGTGAAACCGTTATACCCCTCCGTTTATTTTTGCCAAACCGACCTAATGAGGAGATATGATGAGCTATCAACAAGATGCAACGAATCCTAGCGACGATGTACCGACCAATTGGGCGACCGCCTCGCGCTTAGGGCCGCTTCAGGACTTGCCCGGCTTTTGGGAAGGCACAGGCTTTAGCCTGATTGCCCGGCCTAATTTTTCCGGCGGTAACCCCAACAAAATCTTTTTACAACTGAACCTATTGCGGGAATCGCTAGAAATCACCACCATCGGCTCCCCTGTGACAGACCGTGGCAGTCTTCAAGATGACATCAGCATTTATGGCCTGAATTATCTGCATCGGGTCACGGATGGGGTAACGGGTGCGCCCTTACATATTGAGCCGGGCCAATGGCTGTATATCCCGCCCACCAGCGAGCCTAAGGCGGATGCCAGTGTCGTCAGGCAGGGCTGCATACCGCACGGCAACGCTTTTTGTTCGGTGGGGTTTTCGGAAAATGCGGTGTTTGAAGGTTTGCCGGACATTCCGCCCGCCAATACCGTGCCTTTTGCCATAGGCGCGACCCCGCCGCCAGCGGGCACGAAAAACCCGTTTATAGAATATGATTTGAGTGTGCCCAGCCCGTTCCGTTCCGATAACTTAGCCGCACAAATCACCCAAGCCTTAGTTAACGACCCTAACCAGATGCTTAGGGACGATCTTATTGGCCAAAAACCGCTGAAAATCGTCCGCTTGATTACCATGACCCCACCCGCAGGCGGCATCGGCAATATCCCCTTCATCACCTCCAACGCCGATGCCGGCAGCGTCGAGTCGGTGTTCGCCATCGAAACCATGGCAACGCCTAACGGGCAGACCTTTTTGCAGTTGCAATACTCGCAAACCGTCCTGCTTAACTTTAACGGCATGAGCTTCCCGCATGTCACGGTCGGCACGCTGATCAAAGCTTTTTAAGCCTGTCCGAGCCACCGCCCTAAGTAACCGCTTATAATCATGCAACCTTTTTAGCTCCGCTTGCCCTGAGCGAAACAGTCTTACCCTAGGCCTGCGCCTAACAAACGCTATGCACCTCAACACTGGCCCCCCAGAGCAGAGAGACGAGGGCGTGGGCTTGGTCGGCGGAGCCGGTGGTGAAAAAACGCGCTTGGGGGATGTTAGTATCATCCCCTGGGTTCAGGCTGCCCGCCAAACGGTGCTGGAGTTGCCGCGCCACCGCCGCCGAGGATTCGACAATGGCGACACCGGGGCCAACTAGCTTGCGGATCTGCGGCTCCAAAAACGGGTAATGGGTGCAGCCCAACACCAACGTGTCGGCTCCGGCGCTGAGCAGGGGCGCAAGATAATGCTCAAGAAGCTGGCGCGTAAAGTCGCTGTCGGCATCGCCCCGCTCGACCTGTTCGACCAGACCGGGGCAAGGTTGCAGCATGATGCGGGTGTCTTGGCCGTATAAGCGGCAGAGCTGGGCGACCGACGGGCTTTCTAGCGTCCTGCGGGTGGCGAGTACGCCAACCACCCGCGATTGGCTCAGTTCGACGGCGGGCTTGATGGCCGGTTCCATTGCCACAATCGGCAAGGGATATAAGGCGCGGAGTTTTTTGATGGCGACCACGGTGGCGGTGTTGCAGGCGACGACAATGGCTTTGGCGTTGGCGCTGACCAAAAACTGCGCCATCGCCAACGCCCGGTCTTCGATAAAGCTGGCGTGGCGGTCGCCGTAAGGGGCGTTGGCGGAGTCGGCGACATAGAGCAGATGTTCTTGCGGCAACGCTTGGCGCACCGCTTTCAGGACTGACAAACCGCCCACCCCCGAATCGAACACGCCAATGGGCGCGGTCGGCGATGGCACAGGGATGTGGTGGGCTTTAGCTGTCGTCATAATCGGCTTTATCAGAACGGGGTAAGGTATCTGGGTTTATCAGGGCTAGGAAATATCCCCCAGTGGGGCATTTTCCGAGCAATTTTTGTGGGATATGTTACCGCCAATACCCTTGCCTTGCCAGTCTTCGGCGGAGGCTAGGAGGGGTTGCCGTAGTTTCGCCTGTGCAATAGGTTTTATTTTCTGCACATTCCTTAGGAATGTGCAGAAAATAACCTCGTTGTTTAAAGTCCGCAGCAAAAAAACGCCCCTCGGTTAAGCTAAAGACGGTAGAGACGTTGCAGTGCAACGTCTCTACAACAGATTTTATTTCATGCACAATCATAAATTGTTGTTAAATAATCACAAAAAATTTGAGCGCAGCACTGCCGCTGTTCCGGTTTTGCGCCGCCATCCGTATCCCAAACACGCCCCCTAACTAAAAAATTACCCGAATAAAACCATTAAGCTGGCGTTAATTCTCGCTGTTTTATCCTGATAGCCGCATTACCCCGCCGCATCCCCCGTGCGGCACCTTTTGACCCCAACCTCCAAGGCTCTCATGAAAACAGTATTACTTATCGCCACCTTAAGCGTGGCGGCATTGGCAGCGACCTCGTGCGACACCGCCAACCGCGACACCCCAGCCCCGCAGGCACAGGCCACAGCCACCCCGCCCGAACCGCAACCTCCAGACAGCACCGCCACTGTCACAGAATCTAAGCCGTTAGTGTCTGATTTACCCGCAACGCCGCCGCCCGCTAGCGAATTAGCCGAGCAGGACGGACAGCCCAGCTGGGAAGCGCAAGTGCTGGCCACTGAACAGCAGGCGCAACAGCAAGCCCGCGCCCAACAAGAACATGAAGCCCGGCAGCAGGCCGTCCAACAGGCACAAGCGCGTCTACAAGCCATCCGCGAGCAAGCCGCTTTAGCCAGAGAGCGCACCGCTGCCACCGCCCAACCGCAAGCCTTAGCCTTGCCGCTGCCCGCCGCCACCTACCCGCAACACGCCTGCCAAACCCAGCCGTCGCCCAAACACTCTACCCGCCATCATCGCCGCAAACTCAGCCGCGCCCAACGGCAAGCCGCCGCGTTGCGCGAAGAGCAACGGCTGGCGAAAGAACGGCGAATTAGAGACTTGTCTGATCAAGAATACCACTTCAAACAACAAGCTGAAGCGGCGCAAGCACAGGCAAAAGCCCTGGCAGAAGAACAGGAAAAACTCCGCAAACAGCAGCAAGAAGAAATCAAACGCTTTGAAGAACTGGCTAAAAAAGACCGCGAAGCCCAAGAGCAGCATTACCGCGAAGAACAGGCGCAACGCGAACGCCAGGTGCAGGCTTTGAAAGACCAACAGGAGCAATTGCGCAAGCTGGAGGAAGAAAACAAACGCCTTGAGGAAAAAGCCAAGAAAGACCGCGAAGCCCAAGAACAGCATTTCCGCGAGGAACAGGCGCAACGCGAGCGCGAGCGCGAAGCGCGGGATAAATCGTCAAAAGACCAACAGGAGCAATTGCACAAGCTGGAGGAAGACAACAAACGCCGTGAGGAAAAAGCCAAAAAAGACCGCGAAGCCCAAGAGCAGCATGACCGCGAGGAACAGGCGCAACGCGAACGCGAAACGCAAGCGCGGGACAAAGCTTTAAAAGAGCAACAGGAGCAACAACATAAGTTGGAGGAAGACAGCAAACGCCGCGAAGAACAGGCCAAGAAAGACCGCGAAGCCCAAGAACAGCACTTCCGCGAGGAACAGGCGCAACGCGAGCGCGAGGCGCAAGCGCGGGACAAAGCGTTAAAAGAGCAGCAGGAGCAACAACATAAGTTGGAAGAAGAGAGCAAACGCCGTGAAGAGCAGGCCAAGAAAGACCGCGAAGCGCAGGAGCAGCGGTTCCGCGAGGAACAGGCGCAACGCGAGCGTGAGGCGCAAGCGCGGGACAAGGCTTTAAAAGAGCAGCAGGAGCAACAACGCAAACTGGAAGAAGAAAGCAAGCGCCGTGAAGAGCAGGCCAAGAAAGACCGTGAAGCGCAGGAGCAGCGGTTCCGCGAAGAACAGGCGCAACGCGAGCGCGAGGCGCAAGCGCGGGAAAAAGCCTTAAAAGAGCAACAAGAGCAACTGAACAAATTGGCGGAAGAAGCCAAACGCCGTGAAGAACAAGCGCGGAGCCAGATGCCGCATTAAGCCGTCCACTCTCCGCAAGCGGTAGGTGCAGGCCATCCCCTGCACCTACCGAAAACAGAAATCGCGTTTATGTGCAACTAAAAGGCCTTCGCCAAGGACAAAGGGGCTTTAATCCCTTACAAATGCAGGCTGATATGCACAAGTTTATCCCCTTATTGGCACTCTTATCTGCTCTGGCGACGAATGCCAGTGCCGCGCCCCAAACCTTAGTCAGCACAGACAGCCACATCGGCTTTACCGTCAAAGAAATGGGCGTACCGGTCGCCGGACAATTTAAACAGTTTACCGCCACCATTGCACTGGACCCGCTAAAACCGGAACAAGCATCCGCCGAAATACGCATTGACATCGGCTCGTTGAGCACAGGCACGGAAGAAGCGGATGCGATAGCCCTATCGCCGGACTGGTTGGACAAAGCCCACGCCCCCGTGGCGACGTTTAAGAGCGTGGCGGTACGCGCACTCGGCGACGGCGACTATCTGGCCGATGGCGTATTAAGCATCCGTAACCAAAACCGCGACCTTAGCGTCCGCTTTCACCGCGCCGCCCAGAGCGACGGCAAAACCGTCATCACAGGCGATTTTGTCATCAAGCGTTCTCAGTTTGGCATTGGCGGCGGGTTGTGGAATGAAGAAGGTGTCGTCGCGGAAGAAATACCCGTTAACGTCCGGCTGACCTTAGCCGCTCCGGCGCAATAAGCGGCGCTGGGCTTTAGGTCCGTATAGCCAGTGAAATCGGGCGGCACATATTAAGCAACCGCCCATTAACCATTTAACCTAACCGCCTCCCAAGCTCCGCGTTCCCTGAGCGACACCGCAAGGCCGCTCAGGAAACAAGGGGGGGGGTTAGTTAAAAAAATAGATGCACACCTACTCAGAGGAAGCCAAATGCAGATAAAAACCCCCCTGATGGCTTGGCGGCACATAACTGCCGCCTTTATCCTAAACGGCTGTAGCACATTAGCAACCACAACCCCATCGGATAGCGCCGCCGCCCAGCATAGCCAAGCGCCGGACATGCAAGCACGGTATGCCCAATGGGGACAAGCGGGCGGTAAAGTGTTTGCCTTAGACCCTCATGCCTCCCAAGTGCTGATCTACGCTTTCCGCGCAGGCCGTGCCGCCAAACTCGGCCATAACCACGTCCTGTCCGCCCCCGTGTTTACCGGTTTTTTTAACTGGCCTACTAGCGGTGCGCCAGCCTCGCGCTTTGATTTGGAATTTCGCCTCGACCAATTGGTGCTGGACAATCCTAAGCACCGTGCCGGGCTAGGCGGCAACTTTGCCGCCGTATTATCGCCCGAAGCCATAGCCGCCACCCGCGAACACATGCTGGGCGCAGACAATATGCAAGCCACCGCCTTCCCCTTCGTCCGTATCCATTCCCTGCAAATTGCCGGGGAAGCGCCGAAGTTTGCGGCAAAAATCGCAGTCGAACTGCACGGGCAAACCCGCGAAATGTGGCTGCCCCTCAATGTAGACGGCTTGCCCGAACGCCTTAGCGTCACTGGCGCGTTAGTGTTACGCCAAAGCGATTTTGGGGCGCAGCCATACTCGGTATTAGGCGGGATGCTGGCGGTGCAAGATGAACTGGTGGTTGAATTTACCCTACAAGGCGTGCCTGTCCGGCCCTAGAGCAAACCCTTGCCGCCTGATGCTGAATACCCCATTAAGGAACGGCCAGGAAATAAATCCGGCAAACCTTAAACGGCAGCGGCCTCGGAGCGCGGGCATCTTGCCCGCCCCTCCAAAGACGAAACCGCCGCACAATAGATTGACCAGACTTATTTTATCCACCTTCCTAAAGCCACGCCCCTTCCCTTTTATATCCACTACCCAGGAAATGACCATGACCACTACCCAACCACGCTACAACGCACCCGCCATGTTTCTGCATTGGCTAATGGCGTTATTACTGATTAGCTTGTTTGGCATCGGCCTGTATATGGCCGACCTGCCGCTGTCGCCGTGGAAACTCAAAATCTATTCCTGGCATAAATGGCTAGGGGTCAGCGCCTTTTTGCTGGTGTTGCTACGGCTGGTTTGGCGGTTTCGCCATCGGCAACCGCAACTGCCCGTCACCACCAGCCCGCTGATGCAGACCTCCGCCCATATCGGCCATGCCGCGCTATACCTGTTGATGGTGATCGTGCCCCTATCAGGCTGGCTGATGAGTTCCGCCAAAGGTTTCCAGACCGTGTATTTTGGTGTGTTGCCTATCCCTGATTTACTGGCAAAAGATCCGTCCTTAGGGGAGTTGCTGCAAGAGACCCACGAAATCCTTAACTACCTGTTCATCGGCTTGGTACTGATCCACCTCGCCGCCGCCCTTAAGCACCAATTTATCGACAAAGATAATGTCCTGGCGCGTATGCTCCCTGGGCGTTAAGGCTTACCATCATGGGGCGTGGGCATCTTGCCCGCTTCTTGCGGGTAAGATGCCCACGCCCCACTGATACCCCCATCAGCAAAAATACCCCGCCAATATCAGGACACTTGCCAGATAAAGGCATTTACTGCCACAATGTACTTATCCGCATTTATAAAGCCAGCATAGCGGCCATGATGAAAAACATCCAGACCTTCACGCCAAGCCCGCCGTGTAATAGGCTGATTTTATAATGGCAACGGTCGGCAAGCCCTTACAGTTCTGGACGCTTGACCAGACAACCTGGATAGCCGGACACTTGGGCTTGTGGCTTATCCTCCTGGCCGTATTATTGTGCCATGGCTGCGCGTCACTCCCCCCCGGTTACGGCTTACCCAAAACCGTCTCATCGGCTCTCACCCATCCCGAACAGACCCGGCTAGGCCAGCAGTTCAAGGCGGGTAGCCATCAACATAGCACTAACTCCGGCTTTCGGATGATCCAAGTGGGTGCAGACGGCTTTTGTATCCGAATGCAAATGATCGATGCCGCCGAGCGGACACTGGATGTCCAATATTATATTTTTCGGGGCGACACCTCCGGGCACTTACTCACTGACGCGGTGTTGCGGGCGGCGAAGCGCGGGGTGCGCGTGCGGGTGCTGGTCGATGACGGCGAAACGCGAGCCGGGGATGAGCAGCTTAACGTCTTCAATGCGCAGCCTTTGATCGAGTTACGCATATTCAACCCCTTCGCGTATCGCGGCCACACCACCCTGTTCCGATCCCTTGAATTCATGGCCAATGCGTCCCGGCTCGATTACCGGATGCACAATAAATTGCTCGTCGTTGACAATGCCGCCGCCCTGCTCGGCGGGCGCAACATCGGCGACCCGTTTTTTCAGATGAACCCCGAAAGCCAATTTGCCGATGACGATGTCTTTGCTGTCGGCCCCATTGTGCAAAAACTGTCCGCCTCGTTCGACGAATACTGGCACAGCGACTTAGCCATTCCGGCCACCGCCCTGACAGACCACAGCCCCGCACCCGACCCCGCAAACGGACAAGACCAGCCGACGACCAGTTCGGACAGGCTAATTTATAGCAAGCGGGCGGCCACCGGCGAGCCTTTTAACGGCATCCTCTCCGGGCGGTTGCCGCTGGTTTGGGCGGCTGCGCAACTGCTCTACGACAGCCCCGACAGAAAGCAACTGACCCAGGGCGCGGAGAATAGCCTGATGGAGCGGCAACTGGCCGATGCCATTAAGGCGGTACACACCGAGTTATTGATGGTCACCCCCTATCTGGTGCCTGACGGCGAAGGGATGCAGTTATTCCAGTCCCTGCGCCAACGCCAAGTCCGGGTACGCATTTTGACCAACTCCCTCGAAGCGGCGGTCGACGAATCCAGCATGTTATTGGCGCACTCAGGCTATAGGCACTACCGGATACCGCTGCTGGAACAAGGGGTGGAGCTTTACGAGGTACGCTCATTATTGGGCAACGTCAAAGGCAGCGGCGAAACGGCGCGGATAGCGCGGTATGGCAATTACGCCCTGCACGCCAAACTGTTTGTCTTCGACCGCCAGAAGCTGTTCTTAGGCTCCATGAACTTCGACCAACGCTCCATGCACCTGAATACCGAAATTGGCCTGATCATTGACAGCCCTGTCCTGGCCGAACAGCTTGCCGCGCGTTTCGCAGCGATGACCCAACCCGCCAACGCCTACCAACTGGTGTTACGCCCGGACGGCACGGCAGATTCGCCAACATTGCTCTGGCGCACCCAAGAACACGGCAAAGCCATTGACTACACCACCGAACCTTCCCGAAGCACCTGGCAAAAAGCCAAAGCCGGCTTGCTGTCGTTATTGCCGCTGGATACGGAGTTATGAGGCCGATCCGCAGGTTTTTCGCTCGATGTTCAAGTTTTTCATAAAACCCGCCCTGAAATTTTGTGCTGGTTCCCAAGCTCCGGCTTGGGAACCAGCCTACACGAAGCTCTTGCTTCGGGAATTTAAAAAAACTCAGCGGCTGCGCCAAAACCGCTTGCGGGTCTACCTGAACGGTGCCGGGAAATGTTTGTGTCCAGAATTCCCGAAGCGAGAGCTTCGGAAAGCAAGGTTCCCAAGCCCGGTAGGGTACGCTGTGCGTACCATTAAACGAATCCGGGCGCGTACTGATGTGGTTTTATACGGCACAGCAACGTGTTATTTGGTACGCACAGCGTACCCTACCGGGCTGTTGTGGGAATTTCCGATGGAGATACTTTGACAGTATTAACCAGCGATAAGGCGCATTCCGCATTCAAACAAAGCTACGCAGCGTCCAGCTCACCAATCAGCTCAGGGTGTTTGACGATAAGCCTTAACAGGCACACCACGCCACCGGGCGGGGCGAAACGGCCCTGTTCCCAATCACGCAGTGTCGCTACAGGCGTTTGGATGCGTTCGGCAAACGCTTGCTGGGACAAGCCTGTTGTGGCACGCGCCGAACGCACCAAAAGCTGTTCCGCCGTCGTCACCCTGCCCATGCCGGCCTGCATTTCAGACAGCCCCTGCCGAAGTCCGTCCAACGCCATGCCCGCGTCGGCCTCAATCGCCTGCGCTATTTTTTCAATGTCCATGTCACACCGCCTTTTTAATGTCGCTGGCAGGGATGTTGGCCTGATCCGCCTTTAGGTACAGCGTGACCAGCACCACCGTGCCTTGCTCAGTCAGGTTGAAATAAATCACGCGGACACCGCCGCGCTTGCCTTTGCCCTCTACCGACCAGCGGACTTTACGCGCACCCTCCGCGCCGGGGATGACATCGCCTGCCGTGGGATGCTCGGCAATCCAGGCGATAAACGCCATGCGCTCATCTTCAGACCCAATTTTTTCGGCCTGTTTTTGGAAAGTTGGGGTTTCGATGACGGTTCGCATAGCATTTATTATGCGGGATTCCCGTATAATGTCAAGCCTAAGGCGGTGTTGATAATGCCATGACAGGGTGCTATGCTTTGCCCAGCCCGGTAGGGTACGCTGTGCGTACCATTAAACGAATCCGGGCGCGTACTGATGTGGTTTTATACGGCACAGCAACGTGTTATTTGGTACGCACAGCGTACCCTACCGGGCTATTTGCAAGAGGATAAACCAATGGCAACCATAAACCTATCTGTACCAGACCCCATGAAAGACTGGGTGCAATCCCAAGTTGAAACGGGCGTTTACGCCAATAGCAGCGATTATATGCGCGATCTGATCCGCAAAGACCAAGAGCGGCACGCTAAAACCGCCGCCTTACAGAAAGCCATTACCGAAGGCTTAGAAAGCGGCCTAAGCGAGCAAGCGTTTACTGACATTATTGCCCACGCCCGCCAGAGCATGAAAGAACCCACCTGATGGGACGCTATCTTTTTTCTAACCAAGCCGCCGCCGACCTCGCCGACCTATACTGCTACGGTTATGCGCATCACGGTGAACAGCAAGCGGATGCTTATGCCGAGTCCTTGCGGCAAACCTGCCACCTGTTAGCCGACTACGCATTAATGAACAGGGAGCGGCATGAATTTATGCCGCCTGTCCATATCCATCACCATCAGCAACACCTCATTGTTTATAGGGTGGAGTTCGACCACATCGTTATTGTCAGGTTTTTGCACAACCGCATGGATATTCAGCGGCATTTAGAAGACCAATACGACAGCTAACAAAAGCAACGCGGTAAGGCGCAACAGAACAAGCGGCGACATCTTCCGAGCCTCTTCAACGTCCTTACAAAAGTTGGCAACAGCTTGAATAGCAAGCCAATACCACTTTCAGGTTAAAAGCCGCCTCACAGATCAGGATGATAATCCACAATCGCCCCCTCGAACCGCGCCCAAGCCTTTAGCTCCGTACCTATCGGCTTAACGGCTTTAACAAAGCGCTGGCGCACTTCCGTTTGCCCGGATAGCTGCTCTTGTTGGGGGTGCTTGACGTAGTAATAGCCGATGTAGGGGATATGTACCGCACCCTGGGTCAGTGCCGCCTCGGCTTTCATAATCCACTCAATCCCGCAACCGTGCTGTTGTGCCAAGGCCAACGACCGCGCGGTGACGTATTCGCTTCTGACCGCGACCAGATGGTGCATGGCGGCGGGGTAGCGGAGCAGTTCGTTATAGGTCGGGCAAGCCAAGCCTTGGCGGGCGATACCGTCGGTGCATTGCACCATACAATCGGTAAACGCCACCCCCAAGCTGTTGCCTTCCAAAGCCGCCAGACACAAACGCAGGGCATCGGGGGCGATGGTATCGTCGTCATCGACAAAAGCCACTACCTCGTCGAGCTGCATGGCGGCGTAACGGGCGGCGATAAAACCGTCCAAATCGGTGTCTAGCGGAATGACGACATGGCGGCAACGCTCGGTCAGCGCGGCTTGCACCGAGGCGAGACAGGCAGACGCATCACGCGGATGACGGCTGTTAGTGTGGGTGACAACAGTTAAGCTGAGGCTCATGATAGGTTCCTAAGGCAGTTTTTCGACGGTGACTAAGGCATTCAGATACACGTCGTCATAACTGGTATCGCCCGAATAATACACGGCGACACTGATGGCTTGGGCGGGGGTTAAGGCGTTGACGATAAACTCGTCATGCCAATCCAGGGCAGGGTCGGGTAAGTAAGAACTAGCCCACGTCGAATTATGGCGGGTACGCGGCATAATCGCGGCATCGATATAAGTGCCGTATTTGCCGTAAGTGTAATAAAAACCGTCTATCGGGACGACATTGTTTTGCACCACGACCCGATAAAAGCCGCTGTCGCCAAGGACAAGGGTCTGGTCGCCGGTATTCCACTCGGCAGCGGCGGATGTGGCCAGCACCGTGCCGGTAAAGCTACTGAAATCACTGCCGTCGGCAGGGTAAAGCGTGGTGGAGGTGAGGCTGACAATCATAAGGGCGGGCTCGCTGGGCGTAAGAAGCAGATAGCCATAGTGTAGGCAACCGCCCGCGTGCCGAACCGGGGGATTTTCCGATACCGCTCCGGCCACACTAAAAACCCGTTGCTTTCCCGTTAGGCCGTCTGTATCGTGTAAGGCCTGACTGGCGATAGGCATTTACCGCGCCGATACCGATAATGTGTTGAGGGGGATTGATGATGAAAAAACTAGGGCGGGGCGTTCTGATAGTCAGTCTGTGTGTTGGGGTCTCGGTACAGGCGCAGCCTAAGCCCGGCCACGCCAATGGCCATGCCCCCGGTGTGTCTGCCGCCGCCCATCCGCCGCGCCACAGCGGCGCAGTGCGTGAGCGCGAAAGCCAAGGCCTACGCGATAAGGCCGCAAACCGCCCCGAAGTGCGCCCGCAGCCTTATCCCTATTTCCCTAACAATGCCGTCTTGCCGCCGCTGTCCAGATAAGCGGCGGCGGGCAGGTGTTGCGTGGGGCCGACCACAGTGACCGGCCCATTGGTGCTTACTTGCCTGCGTCTTCTGCTGGTGCTTCTGCTGGTGCTTCCGTCACTTCTTTAGGTTTTTGTTCTGGTGCCTTAACTGCTTCGGTCCGGGCTTCTGGCAAGACTTCCGGTTGCGCCTTGGCTTGCTCAGGTTGTTTTTTGCTAGCATCTGCCGGAGCGGTTTTGTGCTTGTCATGATGGGCTTTAGGCTTTTCCGCCGCTGGCGCTTCTTTCGTCACCGCCGCTTTTGGTGCTTCGGCCGCCCCCGCTGACGTTACGCAAGCGAACAGGCTAGACAAACTCAAAGCACTAATAAACAAGAAATTTTTCATACTAATCATCCTAAAATAAGAGAGAGGGAAGAGGCTTAAGAAGGCAGGCTCCCAAAGCCGCACCGTTATCACCAGTGCGGGCATATCATAAAAAAACCTGGCTTAACGGCAGCTTAATGGTTTTTTATTTTAGTGATTTTTTTTTGCATATAAAAAATGGCTGACATGGTGGTACGCACAGCGCGTGGAGCGCGGGCATCTTGCCCGCAACAGCCGCTTAACAAGCGTCAGTTGCCCCCGTTGCAAGCCCGCAGCACACCCAAAGCCTGCCCATAGAAATGCTCCCGGATACGCGGGTCTCTAGCCAAAGCCAGCGCATCGTCATCCAGCAGACTCAGCGGGTCTACCGCAATATCAAAGAATTCGCTCTCAGGCCGGAATTTTGCCCATGCCCAGCCCAGCCGTTCCAGATAAGTAGGGAGCATCATTGCCAGAGCCGGGTTATCCATCGCCAACAGCACCGCAATCGCCTGATAACGCGCCGACTGCTTATAATTTTTCTTGCGGTAAAAGTACAGCCCGGCATCATCATAAGCCTCGACAACGTGCACTGAAGTGGCGGGTAGCCGCCGCGCCGACTGCATTGAGAGCCGCACCCACGTTAGCGCCGCATCGTAACGGGACAGCTCAAATTGCCTATAAGCCACCGCCCGTTGTTGGTCGGCCAGTTCCGCCCATTTCGCGGGGTAGTCGATGGCAACACAGCCGACCAGCAGCGGCAAAAACAAGGTAAGAAGAACACGCATAAGGGTAGCCTAAAGTGATGGGCATTGCGGCGGGTTTAAACGAAGCCGCCAACAGGCGGCGTGTCCTGCTGCCCGACCCGTTAGGCCCAGCAAAACACCCGCCGCGAATACACTAGCCAAGACTATAAACGGTTGGCCTTTCCTTGGCTTGATAGCCGCCGATAAAACAGAGTTGCAGCAATTGCCCCGGAAAGTAAACCGAAAGACAGAGGGAGTATTAATTGGGACAAATGCCCAACCAAACCCCCAGATCCCAAAACCAGAAAACCTATTAAAATAAAAGCGCTTATGGCTAGCGACTCAAAGAAAAACGCTATTCTTGTACAGGGTATGCGATCATCAAATCCGCATTCGGGTTTTGCGGTAGTGAACGTCTCAAAAAGGCTCATGCCAATAAGTGCCACGCAACAAAAAACCCCAAACGCCAACATGACGTTGATTACCCATCTGCCCCCCATATCCATATTGCCTCCAAACTAAGGTAAAGGTTACGCTGCGTAGCTTGTTTTTATGCCGTATTTCACGAAAAATGGCAATGCTTGGTGAGGCCTAAGGCGGACTCGGCGGGGGAGGTGTTGACAGTGAATATTGACTAGACCAATAACATTAGCCAACGTATAGAGTCCGGCGTTAAGCAAACGACAGGTTAAGCGTTGGCGCACACGGTTATATCGTGCAATGGCTGAAGACCATTGCACTCCGTTCGGTGCGGCCTCTCCAGTGGAGTGCAAAGGTCTTTAGCCTTTGCCGAGGGCTTTAGCAAACCAAATCCTAACCGCCCGCCGCCCGCGTAGCCCGCTATTTATTTCTGGCTCTATATGGGTTTCGGGGTCTTTTTAACTAAAACAGCCAGTAACGAAGACAGCAAGCTTTTCCCGCGTTTTCTGACATTATGGACAAACTCAAAAAAGCTCAGGTACAGGGGCAACTTGGCCTGTGATATGCCGCGATGCGGGCGTAGCCAGGAACGCAGCAGCGACCAGAAGCCTTCCATGGTGTTTGAATGGACTTCGCAAAAACTGTCGCCGTCCTCGTCACGGGCATATTCCCCCGCCGAATGGTTGACCGTCTTATGCGGGTAACCCCAAGCCTCCAAGCGGCTATAGATGTTGTATTCGTCGGTATAGATTTGTGTGCCGGGCATAATGGTTTGTAAGATCAAGGGTTTGATGGTGGGCTGTTGCACGTTTTCGAGCATCCTGATGACGACTTCACCTGTGCGCTGGATCATGCCGAAGACGGGCGGCTTCTCGGTCTCCGCCGTGCCACGCCCCGGTGCACCTTTTAGGCGGCGGCAACGGGGCTTCCTTCCGGCTTTGGCAACTTTGTCCGGCTGGCCTTTATGGCCCGCCACGATGTAGACTTCGTCGCATTCGACCACGCCGGACAGGGTTACCCGCTCTTTTTTTTATCCAGACCTAAGCGCAAGTGTTCTGTCATATACTGCAAGTCGTCCTTGTTCAAATCCAATTCGTGGGCGATCTGCTGGTTGGACAGGTTCAGCCCCATGAAATACAGGCATAGCACCCAGGCCGACAGCGGCTGATGATGCCCTGACAGCACGGTTTCGGTCAAGTCGTCGAAACGTTTGTTGCAAGCCTTGCATTGGTAACGCTGGCAAAGGCGTTGCGGACTGTCGAAGCCGCGCCGGATCGTGTCGCCGCTGTCGCAATGGGGGCAGGTGACACCGTCTGCCCAACGTAACTGGCGGATGGTCGCGTAACACTGGGCTTCGCTGACT
>NZ_PGFZ01000005.1:14502-37448 GCF_002923755.1 Methylovulum psychrotolerans | reverse complement strand
AGAAATGGGCTTATTGGGGTGGAGGCTTGATGGATAGGGATAAATTTAGAAAAGAAGTGGAAGCGGGGTTAGAGGGGAAGAGCCGAGCGCAGCTGGTTGCGTTTGCGGTGCGTTCGGCGATGCGGGTGTTGCCGTTGTTGGCGGTGCAGACAGGGGCGAACTCTTCTTTTAGGGGGCGACGGGAGGCGTTTGGCTTTTGGCAGAGAGAAGATAAAAATGCTTATTTATTGTCGCTATTAAGGGTTTATAGTGTCAGTGTGTGGGGCGTTTCGGTAATTAGTTTCGTGGGCAGTTCCAATGTCGCTGCCTACGCCGCCGCCCGCGACGCCGCCTACGCCGCCTACGCCGCCGCCCGCGACGCCGTCGACGCCGTCGACGCCGCCTACGCCGACGCCGACGACGCCGCCTACGCCGCCGCCCGCGCCGCCCGCGCCGCCGACGCCGCCGCCCGCGCCGCCGACGCCGCCGCCCGCGCCGCCGACGCCGCCCGCGCCGCTGCCCGCGCCGCCTACGCCGCCGCCTACGCCGCCGCCGACGCCGACGCCGCCGCCGCTGCCGCCCACGCTATAATAGCAAAAGAAATCAAAACAGATTTGGATTTAATAGGTCAATTGACAGCCATGCAGTTCCTGCAAGCCCCCTTGTGGTCAAGCCCGCCACCAGAAGAATGGCAACGCTGGTTAAGCGACTTTAAAGCCGATGCCTTAAGCCTAGATGTAGGATTTGAGGTCTGGCTGGATTGGTATGAAGAGCGGCTACAGGGCCAACCTATCGATGCTGATTTGCTGGAGCAATGGGCTAACATCCCAGAAGAAGTCGAAAGCCAAGGAGTAGCCGCCATTAACGCCTATCTGAAAAATCTGGTGGCAAAAAGTGCCACCCAACCGCTTAACCGCGTACGCGCCATTTTTATCGGCTATGGCGAAGCGGGCAAAACCTCGCTGATCCGCGCCCTGCATAATGAACCCGTGCTGGAAGGCAGGGAAGAGATGACCGCCGGTATCGATATCCGTAACTGGCAAATACCCGATACCGAAATTAAGGTGCATTTTTGGGATTTCGGCGGGCAGGTGATGGCTCATGCCACGCACCAGTTTTTCCTGCGCTCTTCTTGCCTGTATGTATTGGTGCTGAATGCGCGTAGCGAGATTAACAGCACCGAACAGGCCGAATATTGGTTGCAACACGTCAAAAGCTTTGGCGAGAAAGCCCCGGTAATGATTGTCGGCAACAAAGTTGACCAAGCCAGTGTTAATCTCGATATGGCCTATTTACAGCGCAAGTATCCGACTATTGTCGGCTTTTATCCGCTGTCCTGCACCCAAGCCCAAAACGGCTATAAGACTAAATTTGCCAGTTTTAAAGAAGACTTTTGTGAACAACTGCGTAAAGTCGGCACCCACCAAATGCTGTTTACCCAAGAACAGTTCGCAGTTCTGCAAGATTTGCTCCCTTATCAAGAGGCTTCGGCATTTTTAAACAAGCAACGGTTTGCCGGAATTTGCCAACGCCACGGCATCGGCGAAGACGGCGTGCAAAACCGGGAATGGCTGTTGGATATTTTGGATAAGCTGGGCATGGTGATCCACTTTCCGCAATTGGCTTGTCTGGATGAGTACATCCTCAACCCGCGCTGGCTCACACACGGGGTCTATACCTTAATGTACCACCGCAAACCGCGTCTGACCGAGAAGAATGTGGTGGATATTTTGCGCGATAAGCCGATCTATGACGAGCAAGGCAACAAGCTAGACTATCCAGGCGATAAATGCCGTTTTATTATGGATGCCATGCACGAGTTTAAACTCGCCTATCCGCTTAGCCGCGACACCCTGATGATCCCTGAGCTGTTGCCCAGCGACCAGCCTGCCGATATTCCGTTTAATGTTATAGGCCGTTTGCTGTTTGAGTTCGTGTTCCGTGGTTTTTTGCCGCGCCATGTCATGCCGGAGTTGATCGTCCGCCGCCATGAGGAGATTGTCGGTAATGTCGTCTGGCAGCGTGGCGTATTACTGAAACATAAAACCTATCGGGCACAGGCCTTGATTCAAGCCGATTACCATGAGCGGGTGTTGTCGGTGGCGGTGCAGGGGCGGGAGGCGAAAGAATATCTGGACTTGCTGCATGATGAAGTGGTGCAGATATTGGCGCGACTTTCTGGTTTAGACGTGGAAAAGCGTCTTGAACTGCCTGCCTCAGCTTGTCTGGGTCAGCCGCCCGAACCCTTTATCCCAGAAAAAGTCAATTATCAGCAAGTGCTAAACCATATCAGAAACGGCACCTATACCTTTATCGGCAATAATAATACCTATAATCTGCATAAGGTGCTGGGGTTAGTTGTCCCTAAGGCAGGTTTGGCGGGATTGGCGGGCGTAACATCCCTGTATATTGGTAAGTTTATTAACGGCGACCATAATGGCAACAACATTCGTCAGGAGCTTAAAAACAGCACGGTATATGGCTCAGTCATTGCCGCCGCCACCGTCACCGATTGCCTAAACACTACCTTGCCGGACTCTAAAGCCACCGAAGAGCATAAGCAACTGTTTGAAGCGTTGTTAACCGCAATCCAAACCCTAAACGCCCAAATCAGCCCCGCCGAAGCCGTACCGCTAGAAAAACTGGCTAACCGCGCCGAGACCTTAGTTAAGGCCAGCCAAAGTATCCCACCGGATACCGAGAGCTTTGCCTTTAGCTTAAGCGGCATAAAAGCCACCGCCCAAACCTTAGGCAAACCCGCTGAGCCTGTGCGTAAAATAGCCGACCAACTGGCGGCGGTGTTGCTATAAATCCCATTACAAGGTATCCAGTTGATTTTTAAATTTTTCAGGAGGTATCTATGCCAGTGGCCGCAATATTTATCATCGACCAGCTCTTTTACGCACTGGATTTTTTCACCGCCGGCCCCCGTTTGCAAATTACCGTGCTGGCGGACGACCCAATACAAACGGAAGGTGGCTTGCGTTTTGAAGTGGAAAATGTCGGCAACCGCCCGACCAGCCTGCACCCTGTAGTCAGGGCGGCTTTTATAACGGCGGCGGGTGAGCGGCGGGATATGCTGTTTGATGTGCAAGACACCGACTTAGCGTTACCGCCGTTCACCCCCAAAACCTTTCAGGCCACAGCGCGGCAAGTGCAACCGGAACGCCAAGGGGTAGCCCGGCAGTATTGCTTTGACCATGGCGACGGCGCGGCAATAGAGATTCAGGTTGATTAACGGTGTGGGCTTCCAGCGGGGCAAGTGGTTAGCCAATGCCTAATGCTTGCCCAACGCCGCCAAAATACTCGGCGCGGTGATATAGCTAGCGGGTATGGGCACTTCGAACATGCCGGCGGCATAAGGGGCGACCGAATATTGGCCAAAGAGCACGATTAGGCCTTGTTTGTTCAATATCACAGTGCAGCCGTTACATTTACCGTCAGAGATAAAGGTATTTTTCTGCTCTTCAACCAGTTCCTGTGACGTATCTTCCATGGCCTTCAGTTTTTCATAAAGCAGCCGGTTGACGGCGGCGCGGTGCTGGCCAAAAATACCATCGACCGTTAAACACTGGCTGGCCGCTATGTCGATAATGCAATCGCCGCCACCGTCACTGTACGGGTGGGCGGCCTGGTAATCATATTCGTAGCTGCTAATCTGCAACGCCAATACCGTCGGGGTATGCAAGGTGACGCTATAGCCCCGTTCCCTGAAACTGGGCGACTCATAGCTGGCTTTGCCGGATAAGGGTGTGCCGTTACATTGATGTTGCTCGGCGGCGGTTTTTAGGTCTTGGTTAAGTTGGGTTTGCGCCGCCGCGTTCGGCAAACCGCTGATGACGGGGTAGCTAATGTCGGCCTGGCACACACATTCGCCGCTATTAGGGTCTTCGCCGGGGGTCGGTTCGCAATCTTTTTCTTTGAACAGGCCTTTTTGTAAGATCGCCTCCTCGACTTTGACCTTTAAGACGGCGGTACTCAGGGCGGGTGCGGCTTCGGTTGGCCCTAGGGAAAACTGGCTGCTGGCCTGGGCGGTGGCTTTGGCGAGGGCGGCGCGGACATCGGGGCTGTCTTCGGCGAGTTGGGGGTTTTGCAGGAGTTGGTGGGTTTTTTGGCGGTCTTTAGAGTAGCGGTAGACGTTAAGATACGCCGCCGTCGCCAAATCGACGCGGCCTTGCAGGGCGAGGACATCGCCGAAGTTACGCCAAGCGTTAGCGCGGCTAGGCTGCAACGCGATCACCGCGCTTAGCACTCGGTAAGCGGCGGGCAAGTCGCGGATTTTCATCAAAACAAAGCCGTAATTGTTGGCAATTTCGATATTCTTGGGGGCAAGTTGGTAAGCCTTCGCCAAAATCACCTGCGCTTCGGGCAGTTTTCCGGCCTTAATCAGCCCCAACGCCGCTCCGTTGAGCTTCTGGGCGGCGGGGCTAGCGGCGGCGGCAGGCTGCATTTTTGCTACCATTTCCAATAACGCTTGGCTTTCCAACACCGCCGCCTCGTCGTTGGCCAGCACCCCAGCGAGCATATTACTGATATAGTCTTGGCTGGTTGACGGAGCGGCTTGGGCTTGGGGGGCTAAGGCCAGCAGGGTTAGGGCAATGGTTAAGGCGCAGCTTGGGCGGGTCATGGGTGGGTTCCTGGTTGGAGGGTTGTTAGTGCTTAGCCCTTAGGGTATCGGTTTACGCCTATTTGCAGCGCGGTAATTTAGCAGTGGTATTTTTAGCATAAAAAAGGGGCTTTTGCGAGTTAAGCCTTGCTTAATGTAGACACCTTTGGATAGGGGCTTACGCATTAGCCCCATACCTTTTTAAGCCATCCGAACAAAGGCTAAAGCCTTTGCAAGCCCCCACAAACTCTCCCACCCCAAAGATAATCCCCCCCAGCCCACATTAAGCCCCCAACAATCCGCCAGTGTCAGGTAAAATAGCCGCTTTTTATAAATTAACCCCTAGCCCATGAGCAAACAAGAGAAAACCCTGACCATGACGGTGCTGATGACACCGGATATGGCGAATTTTTCAGGTAATGTCCACGGCGGCTCGTTATTGAAGCTGCTGGATCAGGTCGCTTATGCCTGCGCCGCGAAATATTGCAAAAATTATGTAGTCACCGCCGCCCTAGACCAAGTATTCTTTAAGCAGCACGTCAATGTCGGCGAATTAGTGACGTTTTGCGCCCGTGTCAACCATGTCGGACGGTCGTCGATGGAAGTGGGCGTAAAAGTATGGGCCGAGCATTTGCGCACTTACGAAAAACGCCACACCACCTCGTGCTTTTTTACCATGGTGGCGTTAGACGAAAACGGCAAGTCGGCGGAAGTGCCGCGCTTGCAGATAGAGACAGACGAAGAACGGCGCCTGTTTGCCGCCGCCGAGCTACGCAAGCAATTGCGCCAAGAGAGCTTGGCGCGGAGCCGGGCGTTGCAGGTTAACGATGATGAGGATGAATAAGTGGTCGCTATACAAGAGAATTTTGAACAACTGCCGTTAAAGGACTTTGCCGAGAAGGCATACTTGGATTACTCCATGTACGTCATCCTCGACCGCGCCTTGCCGCATTTGGCCGACGGCCTAAAGCCCGTGCAGCGGCGTATCGTTTACGCCATGTCCGAGCTGGGGCTGAACGCCGCCGCCAAGTATAAAAAATCCGCGCGGACGGTCGGGGACGTGTTGGGTAAGTACCACCCGCACGGCGACTCGGCCTGTTACGAAGCGATGGTGCTGATGGCGCAAAGTTTCTCCTACCGCTACCCGTTGATTGACGGCCAAGGCAACTGGGGCTCGCCCGATGATCCGAAATCTTTCGCGGCCATGCGTTACACCGAATCGCGCCTCACCGCCTACGCCAACACCTTGCTGAGCGAATTGGAACAAGGCACGGTCGAATGGTCGGACAACTTTGACGGCACGCTGAAAGAACCCGCCCTGTTGCCCGCCCGCTTGCCGAACATCTTACTAAACGGCACTATGGGTATAGCCGTCGGCATGGCGACCGACATCCCCCCGCATAACCTGCGCGAAGTGGCGAACGCCTGCATGATGCTGTTAGACGCGCCGGACAGCCCGCCGGAAGCGGTGTTTGCCCACATCAAAGGCCCGGATTACCCGACCGACGCGGAGATTATCACCTCGGCGGAAGACATCCAAAAAATCTACCGCACGGGTGGCGGTTCGGTGCGGATGCGCGCCAAGTACGAACTGGAAGACGGCGTGATTATCATCACCGCCTTGCCGCACCAAGTGTCCGGCGCGAAGCTGATGGAGCAGATCGCCGCGCAAATGCTGGCGAAAAAACTGCCGATGATTGAAGACTTGCGCGACGAGTCGGATCATGAAAACCCGACCCGCTTGCTGATTATCCCCAAATCCAAACGCAACCTGGATGTCGAAGGTGTGATGTCGCACCTGTTCGCCACCACCGACTTGGAAAAAAGCTACCGCGTCAACCTGAACATGATCGGCCTAGATGGCCGCCCGCTGGTGAAAAACCTGCACCAGATTTTGACCGAATGGCTGAGCTTCCGTAGCGAAACCGTGCGCCGCCGCCTACAATTCCGCTTAGACAAAGTGCTGGCGCGACTGCATATCTTAGATGGTTTGCTGATCGCCTACCTGAATATCGACGAAGTCATCGCCATTATCCGCAACGAAGACAAGCCCAAGCCCGTGCTGATGGAACGCTTTGGCCTGAGCGACACGCAAGCCGAAGCGATTTTAGAGCTGAAACTGCGCCATTTGGCGAAGTTGGAAGAAATGAAGATTCGCGGCGAACAAGATGCCTTGGCGAAAGAGCGCGACAGCCTGGAGAAAACCCTGGCCTCGCCGCGTTTGCTGAACCGGATGATTAAAAAAGAAATCCAAGCCGATGCCGACAAATTCGGCGACGACCGCCGCTCGCCCATCATCGAGCGCGAAGCCTCACACGCGCTGGACGCAGTCGCCTTAATCAGCAATGAACCGCTGACGGTCATTTTATCGGAAAAAGGTTGGATACGCGCCGCCAAAGGCCATGATATAGAGGTCGGCAGCTTAAACTACCGCTCCGGCGACAGCTTTTTAGATGCCGTCAAATGCCGCTCGACCCAGCCCATCTACCTGTTCGACTCCACAGGCAAAGCCTACAGCACCTCCGCGCATGACCTGCCCTCGGCGCGAACCCAAGGCGAGCCGCTCACCGCACGGCTAAACCCGCCCGCCGGGGCGTTCTTCACCCACTTATTGGCGGGCAACCCCGACGATTGGGTGGTGTTGGCGACCCATCTGGGCATGGGCTTTCGGGTGCAGTTGCGCGAACTGCTAACCAAAAACAAGGCCGGCAAGGCGGTGATTGCCCTCAGCGACGACGCGAAATTGTTCAAGCCCCTCCCGGTCGCCAACGACAGCGACTTACTGGCGGTGGCGACCCAACAAGGGCGGCTGCTGATTTTCCCCATCGCCGACCTGCCCGCCTTAGCGCGGGGCAAAGGCAACAAGCTCATCCAACTGACCGCCGCCGAAGTCGCCAGCGGTAAAGATGCGGTGGTAGCGGTGCAAGTGTTGCCCGTGGGCACACCGCTGAAAATCGTCTCCGGCAAACAGTTCTTGACCTTGAAAGTAGCCGATATAGAGCAATATTCCGGCAAACGCGCCAACCGGGGCATGGCCTTGCCGCGTGGCTTCCAGCGGATCGATGGCTTGTTGGTGGAGTGAGTTAGGGGGGCATCGGCTCCGCTCAGCCAACGGAACCCCCGCTCTTTAAGCGGAGCCGAAGCCCCCGTTCCCTGAGCCTTACAAGTGTAGGTTTTTAAAAAGTGACGGGGCAAAGCGTTGAGAGTAAAAGGGGAGTCGCTATTTTTGCGAAAGATTGCTTCGGCATCCTTGCCGGTCAATCAGCAAAAATCACGCGACCGCTTATGCCTTCGGCTGCCCCAGCCGTCCTGGTCACTCGCTCGCCACCCAACAAGGGGTGGCTCACATGCTCTCCAATGACTCGACGCGATTTCGTATAGCCTGCATTTTCACTTCCGCTTCGCTTCGTGAAAACTCAGGCACTATCGCTTCTGGGGACTACTCGACTCCTGTCTCGCAGCGGCGGCGTTAGTGTTCATAGGCCGTAATTTACCAGAAACCGAAAGGCAGGCAGTGTGGGCTTCCTGCCGGGTCAGCTAATTATTCAGAGGATAACCAGTCATGCAAACGGCTAACCCGGCAAAGCACCGTATTCCCGTTATTGTGTTGAGCGGCTTTTTAGGGAGCGGTAAAACGACCTTGCTTAACCGCTTACTGGCACACGCGCACTTACCGGCGATTATCGTCAATGAATTCGGCAGTACCCCCATTGACCAGCAATTGCTTAGGACGCATAACATCCCTTTAAGCACCTTAGCGGGCGGCTGCTTGTGTTGCCAAGTACAAGACGTGTTAACGCCCTTGTTAAAAAACTTACGCATGGCTTGGGAGGCGCAGCCGAAAAAACCGTTTGAGTGCATTTTCATCGAAACCAGCGGGGTCGCCAACCCGTAACCCATTTTGGATACCTTGTTGCGTCAGCGTTGGTTGGCCGCGCGTTACCGTTTGGAAGGTATGATTGCCACGGTTTCGGCGGTGAACGGCGCCGAGGTGTTGGCGCGTTTTCCCGAAGCCCAAGCGCAAATAGCGTGGGCAGATAAAATCATCATCACCCATTCGGATAGGGCGACCGAAACCCAAATGGACGGATTGTTGGCGCAACTGGCGCGTTTAGCGCCTGCAATAACCCCATTACAAGCGGTTAACGGGCTTATTGACCCGGCGGAAGTCATGACCTTTCGTCATGCAGAGCGTTATCGGTTGCAACAGACGTTATCTATCCCCGCACATAATTTTTATAGCGTCAGTTTGCAATTTGACCAGCCGTTTGCTTGGGAGCGCTTACAAGCGATGCTGGAAACCTTACTCATGGCTTATCCTAAGCAATTGCTCCGCTTGAAAGGCTTGGTGTACACGCTCAATGAAAGTGATCCGCTGGTTGTGCAAGGTGCGGTCAAAACCCTTTTTCCGCCCGTTCGGATACCCGCCAGAGTCAGCGATGACGGGCGCAGCCGCTTAGTGTTTATCACCGACGGCGAACTCGCTGAGTTACCGACAGTCATTATGGAGATGTTGCAAAGCAGTCAGACATAAACGTTGGGTGGCCGATAAATGACCACCCATAAATCCTGCCGGAATGTTAATGGTGTGGTGAAAATAGAGGTCGAAAGCCCGCCATTTGCCACACTTGCCTCTGGCAAATCCCACACTGGATACTTTTAGTCGCCACTGATATTCTCGAAAAATAAACATAACAACTTGTTTATAAAGTAAAATAATATTACGGCACAGTTTCTGCTTTTGTTTAGGATGCCCTCGAGCGGCAGGGTGGCTGACCGCCGCCCTGCACTGGCCTCCTAATAACAACAAACAAACTAGCTAAGCTAACTAAAGGGAAACACAGATGACCAAACCACAGCACCTCACCCTCAAAACCCTAGGCATCGCCGCCGTGCTGGCGCAAGGGTTGGCGTTACCGACCGACGCATTGGCGGGCTGTCGGCTCCTGACCGCCGACCGGGTATTTGACGGCGAGACCTTACTCAGCAACGCAGGCGTATTAATCCACGGCGGCAAAATCGCCCGTGTCGATAGCCAAGACGCTTTAGCCGGGTCGTGCGGGAATAAAATCGCCATGGGCGACGCGACCATTGTGCCGGGGCTGATCGAATCCCATGCCCACATCACCTTCCAGAACGTCCGTAAAGACCAAGTACTGGCACACGGCATCACCACCGTCCAAGACACTGGCGGCCCCTTACAGCCCCCAGAAGGCGGTGCGGGACAATTGCGTTTATTGAGCGTCGGCCCCATACTTCAAGCGGCGGGCGGTTATCCGCTGAATATCTTTAGTGGCGGCGGCGCGGGCGGTTATGATCAAATCGGCCTGACCCTCGGCTCAGAGGCAGAGGCGCGGACTGCCGTCCAGCACCTCGTCGACGGCGGTGCTACCGCCATTAAAATCGCCTTGGAACCGGGCGGCGAAACGGGCGCACCGTGGATGCAGCCGCACGGCAGCAACCCCGTACCGCCGACACCGTGGGACATCTTGCCGCAAGCCGTCGCCACCGCCATTGCCGACGAAGCCCACCACCCGCAGAATGGCCGTCCTGTCCGCCGTGTCATCGCCCACGTCGGCGAAAACATCGGCTTTGAACGCGCCTTAGTGGCGGGCGTTGACGAATTCGCCCATATCCCCTGCGCCCCGCTAGATGCCGCCCTTATCAACCAAGCCGCCAACACCGCCGGACTGACCTTCGTCTCCACCGTCGACACCTTGGCCTCCTGTACCGATAGCGGTACCCACTTGGGTATCCATAGCAACATCATGCAACTGGCCGCGAAAATCGTCGACTGCGAGGCCGCCACCCCAGGCCAATGTGCGCAAATCCTTTACGGCTCGGAAATCGGCCACGATAACGTGCCGTGGGGAGTTAACGGTGAAGAAATGGCGATGCTGCTGCACCTGACCAGCGGCGAGTCAATTGATTTTGGCGACGTGCTGAATGTGTTTAAGGCCATCACTTCTAAAGCGGGCAAGCATTTAGGCATAGACAAGCTCGGCACTTTAAGCAAAGGTGCGCCCGCCGATGTCGTCGCCGTACGCGGCAACGCTTTTGCGCGTTTCAAATTGCTCGAATACCCGGATCTGGTCATCTCCGGCGGGCGGTTGGTGGTGAATAAATTTAAGTAACCGCAAGCACAGGACTTTGGGGCGCGGGCATCTTGCCCGCAACTGGCGGGCAAGATGCTCGCGCTCCCTCCCACCCCAGATAATGGTATAGAGTCCGGCGTTAAGCAAACGACAAGCTAAAGGTTAGCATACACGGTTAGGCCATCGAGCAATGGCTAAAGACCATTGCACTCCGTTCACGGCGGCCTCTCAGTGGAATGCAATGGTCTTTAGCCATTGCCGAGGGCTTTAACCTCGCGCTTAACCCAAAATCTCAGGTTGGCCTGTTCGACGGGGAAGATGCTCCCTCCCCTGCGAAGGGGAGGGCTGGGGCTTACAAGTGTAGGTTTTTAAAAAGTGACGGGGCAAAGCGTTGAGAGTAAATTGATGAGTGTCATCAACATCCGTTTACCGAAGGTGCCGCCATGCCCCGCCATCCAGAACTATACCAATGGATCGACACGATTGCCATGCATTTTCCGTCCCTCAGCAAGCCACAGGCATTGGGCTTGGCGTTGTGGAGTTTTGGCATGGCCGTCGCGCGTTCATGCAGCCTGAGCGCCGTGGCCGACGTGTTGTCGCCGCTGCTGTGGCAAAAGTACAACACGCTGCGTGAAAGGTTGCGTGACACCTATCGGGAAGCGGGCGCGAAATCGGGGCGGCGGCGTGCCGACCTTTGCGTCACCGAGTGTTGGGCGCCGTGGCTGGCCTGGGTATTGGACGGCTGGGCAGGCCGCCAGCTCGCCATCGCCATGGATGCGACGAGCCTGGGGGATCGGTTCACCGTGCTGGCCATCAGTGTCGTGTACCGTGGCTGTGCCGTGCCGGTCGCCTGGAAGGTGCTGAAAGCCACGGAGAAACACGCCTGGAAACCGGAATGGCTGGCGTTGTTGGGGCGTTTCCGGGGACTGTTGCCGGAGGGCTGGACGGTCATCGTGCTGGCCGACCGGGGCTTGTACGCGAAATGGCTGTTCGGGGCCATCGTGGAACTGAAATGGCATCCGTTCCTGCGCGTCAATGTCCAAGGTTCGTTCCGTCCCGAAGGCTGGTGCCGCTGGCATCCCTTTTGCAGTTTGGTGCCTGCGGAAGGCCGCCGTTGGCAGGGGCGCGGCACCGCGTTCAGCGGCAAAAAGACACAGTTGCCCTGCACGTTGTTGGGCTGTTGGGGCGAAGGGCACAACGGCCCGTGGCTGGTGCTGACCGATCTGGCGCCCGAATGCGCCGACGCCTGCTGGTACGGTTTGAGGGCATGGATAGAACAGGGCTTCAAGCACAGCAAGCGGGGCGGTTGGCAATGGCAACATACGCGCATGGATGATCCGGCGCGGGCGGAGCGGCTGTGGATGGCCATTGCCATTGCCACCTGGTGGCTGCTTTCCGTCGGTGGCGAAGCCGAGGCCGGAGCCGACACGCCGTTGGATCTCAAGGAACCATCAGTGCCGGGTGCGGCACGGCGACAAGGGAAGCGCTGGCGGATGGTCGGCATTTTCCAACACGGCTGGTCTTTGATTGTCGCCGCCTTGCTGAACCACCAACCCCTGCCCGTCAAACCGGGGCGGCCTGAGGCATGGCCCGGTTTGACGGAAATCAACGGCGTGACTTTGGCTGTTTACGCAGAAGGGGGTGGAGGGTAAGAAAACCTACACTTGTAAGCCTCCCAGCCTCCCCCTTGGTGTAGGAATGTGGCAGGCTTTACAATTAAGCCGTATCGCTATACGCTTATGGGGTTTATCTTACTCTTATCTAATAGCTTAACGGACGCGATGATGGCTTTATGACGCAATGGCTGCTGGTGGTGAATGTCGGCAGTACCTCGGTGAAGACGCAGTTGTTTGACGGCCTGTTGCGGACGCAGGCGGCATTGGCGGCGGATTACGGTGATCCCGCCGCTGTAATGCTGACGGGGCTGGATTGGCAAGGCGGGGCAGTGGCGACGCTGTTGGGGCCGTTGCCGGACGTTGCCGCCGTGTTGGCGGCAGTGCTGGCGCGTTGGCAAACGTGGCTGGATGCCGCCGGGGTACGGCTGAGCGCTATCGGCCACCGGATTGTCCACGGCGCGGACTGGTTCGGTACCTTAACGCCCATCAGCCCGGACGTATTGGCGCGGCTGGCGGCGTTGGACGCTTACGCGCCGCTGCATAACCCGTTTAACCGCTTAGGGGTGGGGCAAACCTTGGCGATCTTTCCGCAAGTCGCCCATTTCGCTTTGTTCGATACGGGTTTTCACCGCCAATTGCCGATGGTCGCCAAACGCTACGCCATCCCTGAGGCCTTATCCACGACCGTGGCGTTTTACCGTTACGGTTTTCATGGCCTATCCTGCCAACATAGCCTCAACACCGCCGCGCATTGGCTGGGCCGTGCGCCTGCCGAGCTGAACTTGATTATCCTGCATTTAGGTGGCGGTGCGAGCGCGACGGCGGTGCGCGGTGGGGTCAGTGTTGACACCTCTATGGGCTTTTCGCCGACTGCCGGCCTAATGATGGCGGGGCGGTGCGGCGACCTTGATCCGATGATTGTGCTGACTTTGCAGCAACAAGGCTTGCCGCCTGCGCAACTTAGCGGGATACTCAACCATGAGAGCGGGTTACACGCGGTATGCGGTGAGGGGGATATGCGCCGGATTTTACACCGTGCTGATGCGGGCGATGCGGCGGCGGCGTTGGCGGCGGCGATGTTTTGCTATCAGTTGAAAAAGTATATCGGCGCATATTGCGCGGTGTTAGGCGAGGTGTCGGCGGTGGTGTTTACTGGCGGCATTGGCGAACACGCCGCCGCAATCCGCGCCCAGACCTTAGAGGGCTTGGGGCCGCTAGGTTTCGCGCTCGACCCCGCCGCTAACCAAGTGCTGGTCGGCGGCGGCGATATTAGCGCGGCGGACAGCCGGGCGCGGGTGCTGGTGATCCCCGCCGAAGAGGCGCAGGTCTGCGCGGGGCTGATGCTGGGGGCTTTGGCTGCATAACATCTGTGTGGAGCGCGGGCATCTTGCCCGCAAAAGAGGCGGGCAAGATGCCCGCGCTCCAAGGTCATATCATCTGACACTATTTTTCCGGACACGCTGTGTCCAATGATTAACTTGAGTATGAGGAAGCTAATGGAACCTAAAAACCACGATCTGCGTTTGTCGGCGGAACTGCTGGAGCGCATGAATGCGTATTGGCGGGCGGCCAATTACTTATCGGTCGGGCAAATTTATCTGCTCGACAACGCCCTGCTGAAAGAACCGTTAAAGCTGGAGCATGTCAAGCCGCGCCTGTTGGGGCATTGGGGCACGACCCCTGGGCTGAATTTTATTTATGTGCATTTAAACCGCCTGATTAAGGCGCATGACCTGAATATGATGATGGTGTGCGGCCCAGGTCACGGGGGGCCGGCGATTTTGGCGAACAGTTGGCTGGAAGGCACTTACAGCGATTATTATCCGAGCATCAGCCAAGACAAGGACGGCATGAAGGCCTTGTTCAAACAATTCTCCTTCCCCGGCGGCGTGCCCAGCCATGTCGCGCCGGAAACGCCGGGTTCCCTGCATGAGGGCGGCGAATTGGGCTATGCCTTAACCCATGCCTACGGGGCGGTGTTTGATAATCCCGATCTGATCGCCTGTTGTGTGGTCGGCGACGGTGAGGCCGAAACCGGCCCTATGGCGACGGCGTGGCATTCCAATAAGTTTTTAAACCCTAAACGTGACGGGGTGGTGTTGCCGATATTGCATCTGAACGGCTACAAAATCGCCAACCCCACCATTCTGGCGCGGATTGATGAAGATGAGCTGATCCAACTGTTCGCCGGTTACGGCTACCGCGCGTATCTGGTCGAAGGCCATGATCCTGAGATTGTCCATACCCGTATGGCCAGTGTTTTGGACCAATGTCTGGACGAGATTGCCGCTATCCAACAGCAAGCCCGCACGGGCGAATTGCCCATCAGCCGCCCGATTTGGCCGATGGTGATTTTGCGTACCCCCAAAGGTTGGACGGGGCCTAGCAGTGTTGACGGTAAAAAGACCGAGGGCTTTTGGCGTTCCCACCAAGTGCCGCTGGCGAACCTGGCCGAAAATCCCGAGCATTTGGAAGGCTTGGAGCGGTGGCTGAAAAGTTACCGCCCTGATGAGCTGTTCGACGAGCAAGGCCGCCCGCTGCCGGAGTTGCTGGACTTGGCTCCGAGCGGCCAGCGGCGTATCGGCGATAATCCCCATGCCAACGGCGGTTTGCTGTTGCGTGACTTGCGCCTGCCCGACTACCGCTGTTACGCGGTTGATGTGCCCGCCCCTGGCGCGGTGGTCGCCGAAGCCACACGGGTGATGGGGCGGTTGCTGCGCGATGTGCTGCGCAATAATCAGGAGCAGGGTAATTTCCGCATTTTTGGCCCCGATGAAACCGCGTCGAACCGCTGGGATGATGTCTTTGATGCCACCTCACGGGTGTGGATGGAAAAAATCCTTCCCGAAGACACCAACCTGTCACAAGACGGGCGGGTGATGGAAATCCTCAGTGAACACACTTGCCAAGGCTGGTTAGAGGGCTATCTGCTGACCGGGCGGCACGGCTTTTTCTCCTGTTACGAGGCGTTTATCCATATTGTCGATTCCATGTTCAACCAACATGCGAAATGGCTGAAAACCTGTAACCGCATCCCGTGGCGCCGCCCGGTCGCGTCGTTAAATTATCTGCTGACTTCGCACGTCTGGCGGCAAGACCATAACGGTTTTTCGCACCAAGACCCCGGCTTTATCGACCATGTCGTCAATAAAAAGGCCGAAGTCATCCGCGTTTACCTGCCGCCCGATGCCAATACCTTGTTGGTGGTGACTGACCATGTTTTGCGTAGCCGTAATTATGTCAATGTGATTGTCGCGGGTAAGCAGCCAGCGGCGCAATGGCTGAATATGGACGCGGCGATAAAACATTGCGAGGCGGGCATCGGGGTGTGGGAATGGGCGAGTAACGACTGTGGCTGCGAGCCGGATGTGGTGATGGCCTGTGCGGGCGACGTGCCGACCTTGGAGGTGTTGGCGGCGGTCGATATTCTGCGCCAAAAAGTCCCTAGCCTGAAAATCCGCGTCGTTAATGTCGTTAACCTGATGCGTCTGCAACCGCCGAGCGAGCATCCTAATGGCTTGTCGGATAAGGATTTTGATGAGATTTTCACTAAGGATAAGCCGATTGTTTTCGCTTACCACGGTTATCCGTGGCTGATCCACCGCCTGTGCTACCGCCGCACTAATCATGCGAACCTGCATGTGCGCGGATATAAGGAAGAAGGCACGACTTCCACGCCGTTTGATATGGTGGTGATGAACGACATGGACCGCTTCCACCTCGCCGCCGACGTGATCGACCGGGTGCCGCGCTTGGCGCAACAGGCGGTGTATTTAAAGCAATACATCCGCGATAAGCTGATTGACCATAAGCATTATATCTATAAGTATGGCGAGGATATGCCGGAGATACGGAATTGGCAATGGCCTTTGCCGGTTGTGGCTGCGGAAGAGGCGGGGGATGGTGGGCGCGAGGGCTGAGGTTTGGTGGGGTGACGGTTTCGCCTTCTAGTACCTAAAGCTCCCATTGACGCTGGTTCCCAAGCTCTGGCTTGGGAACCCAGCTTTTCGAAGCTCCCGCTTCGGTAATGCGCGGCTGCCCCGTACTGACAGGTGTGCCTGTCCCCCCGCTTTAGGCACCACGGGCTTTCCGGGATTATAAATTCCCGAAGCAGGAGCTTCGGCGCTTGGGGTTCCCAAGCCGGAGCTTGGGAACCAGCGTAATCTTTATTTGCACTGGTTCCCAAACTCTGGTTTGGGAACCTAGCTTTTCGAAGCTCCCGCTTCGGGAATTCGCGGCGGCAAGTAGCCACTGCCGACAGGTGTATTAGTCCATCCGCTTTAGGCCCCACGGGCTTTCCGGGATTATAAATTCCCGAAGCGGGAGCTTCGGCACTTGGGGTTCCCAAGCCGGAGCTTGGGAACCAGCATAATGTTTTGCGACCCTATTGGGAGCCGTCGTCGTATGAATCTCAAGATGTCGTTTTCAACGAAGCAATTGAAGATATAAGTAGGTTCTTGGAAGATACGCTTTTTAAGAAAGCGGGGTATTTGTTATGAATGCCGAAGCTTTTGGTTTTGTCGTCGGTTAATTCGGAATAAGCCTAATCAGTCGGTCAAGGGATCTGCTATTGGGAAGCGGTTTTTTTTATCCTCGGTTTTTGGCTTCACTGTAGGTGTTCTGGCGACGACCCCTTACTCACGCTAGGTATGCTATGGAACTCATGCCCCTCATTGCCAGATTTGATGCGGTCATGTCACCGGGTCTTGATTACCCGCTGTGTCCTGATTACCCACCGCGTCCGACCCGCCAAAGTATCGGGAGGATCGAAACCCACTTCGGCATTGCTTTGCCGCCAGCGCTTATCGAGGTCGCACTGCATTCACGGTCGTTTGGCCGTTGGTTTGCTGGGCTGGGGCCGGACTATACCAGCCTTAGGCACATTATCCGCATCAACAGCTATTGTCGACGGCGGCGGCGAAGCAGGGCGATACCCAAGTATCTTATCGCATTCAACGTGGGCTTTTTCTATTGTTTTGACGCGCGGCACTACAACCACCAAACGGGTGAGTATTTTATCCGGTATTGGAGCCCTGGAATGGAGGAGGGCGATCCATATTGTAGTGTTGCGGAGTATTTGGAAGTCTGTGTAAAGGGTTGGGAAACTGCGCGTCGGGGGCGGCGGGGATAGGCTTCGGCTATTTCTGGGCGGTATGTTCTTCACTGCGCGTTAGGTGCTATTTTGTGGTACTCAAATGAAAATAAAAGCGGTTTTTGGGTTAATTATGGGCTTGCAGTGCGGTGATTCATGGGCACAACAATTCTCCATCCCTGCGGAATTTGTTTCTGAGGTAAAGCAAGCTGAAACAACGGGAGTTGAATTGTTCCGGGTGTTTGCTAATGCCAAGCCTATAACGTCGCCAACAGAGCTAAAGGCGCAAAGCACCGCCGAAACTGCCCCAATAGACCGCTGTGATACGCCTTATCGGACGGTGGTTCTGCCACCCAAAAAAGCACAAAAATCGATAACGGTTTATATTATGGGTATCCCTTCACTCATGGCCGGCATAATGGGCGGGCGGCATTTTCGGGTAGAGGTTTCGCCAGATGGCGGCAGCGTTTTATCGGTCACACCTTCCACCCAAACCTGCCTCTTTACCAAACCAAACGCTATGCCTAATGGCGCAAAGTCTGTTGGGGCATTGATGACCCATATTCTGTCGGTAGCCCCAACGGAATTTCAGGTATTTCTGAGCCTGTACAATAAACAGCCTCTTTATGTGGGGACAAAAGCGGGGGTATGGCGGATTGAAAACGGTAAGGTTTCGTATGTCAGTAAGCCGAAATAGTCGGCCACACAACGGGGGCGAGCCTATGCCTTTTAGACAAGCGTTAGGGCAAGCAGTCTGTTTCACGATACGATACTTTAAACGTCTTAGGTTAGCCGATGAAATCTATAGTTAAGTTTTTTGTTTGGGCAGCTTTTGCCTGTTGGCCGCTATACTCTGGTGCGGCGGTGGAGATGACGGTCGTAACGCCTAGCGGGGTTGTTGCGTTCACTGTTGAGGAGCAGTGGCAGGTGTTGTCTATGCAGCCGACGTTGCCGATTGCCGCCGCTGTGTTTCAGCTACCCAATCAGGCGGATGAAGGTACGGCGGACTCGACCAATTTGATCCTACAACTGTATGACCTAAAATCGCCGGAGGCGTTGCAAGCCTTACAGAAAGTCGGGCAGGTGTTCGGTGCTGCCAAGCCTAAAGAGGAGGTGTTCAAGGGTTGGGTGTTGTATAGGCAAGACTCGGTTCAGGATGGCACGGCGTATTCGGTTATCGATGCTAAACAACGTCTTAAGACAGTAGCGGCAAGTGTCCGGCTGGCGTGGCCGCATTTAAAAAATAATCCGGCGGCTTATGATGCCCAAATGGTCGAGGCGTTGCATAAGGTTTTGTTGTCGGTTCAGGAGCGGGTCGGGCCTTGGCGACCGGAAAGCGGCGCGGTTATCCGTCGGCCTGAGCAATAGCGCGGCGGGCTTGTTATTGGGCGGTATGCCCTTTCACTATTAGGCTAGGCACACGAATGATGACAAATTGGAAGCCAAAAAAATGGCTGGCGATCCTCTTGGGTTTTTTTGTACCGTCGCTGGGGATGCTCTATATGGTTAGGGTAAGGTTGGCGGCTGCTTATTTTCTGGCGGGTCTTGTTGCGGGGAGTCTTGATCTTTGGATGGTGTTCAGTCAGGCCCCGTGGGGGCACTATCTTTTCTTTGGTTGGACGCTTATGGCGATAGGTGCGGTGCATAGCTATTGGCTGGTACGGCAAAACCGGGTAATACCGATTAGGCCTTGGTACAGTAGATGGTATAGCTTGCTTGCCTTGCCTATCGTGCTGACCGTTATGATCTTTTCGTTTAGGGCGTTTTTGTTTGAGCCTTTTCGTATGCCCTCTGGTTCGATGTTACCCTCAATAAATCCGGGCGATATTCCGGTGGTCAGTAAGTGGGGTTACGGGCATTACGCAACATTCGGCATTACCTTGGCTAGGTCTGGCTTAGCAAAAGAGATTAAGCGTGGTGAGGTGGTGGTTTTTGCCTCTCCTAAAGATCCGTCAATTGATTATGTAAAACGTGTGGTTGGTTTACCGGGCGATACGATAGGCTATGATAAGGATTCCCTAAGCGTTAATGGCAAACCCGCCGCCAGGGTTTTCGCCGCGAAAGACCCGGATGTTGAGGTGTTTTCGGAGTCGCTTGACGGGAGCCGTTATCAGATACAAGTCATGCCCGCTGCGTCTTCTGTTAAGGGCAGTGTGACCGTGCCGGCGGGGGCGGTGTTTGTGATGGGGGATAACCGCGATAATTCTAACGACAGTCGGTTTTTTGGGCCTGTCCCGCTGGAAAATATTGTCGGTAAGGTAGTTTACATTGTTCGGGCAGGCAAGCGTACGGTTTTTTAAGTGGTAATTATTGATTTCCTTATCGGTCGTATTATTGTATAGTCCTGAAAAAGCGGTTTTGGGTTCAGGGCAAAGGCTTTGCCTTGGGTTTTTGGGCGGTGCGCCTCTCTCACAACGTTAGCTAT
This sequence comes from Methylovulum psychrotolerans, assembly GCF_002923755.1. Classification (GTDB taxonomy): domain Bacteria; phylum Pseudomonadota; class Gammaproteobacteria; order Methylococcales; family Methylomonadaceae; genus Methylovulum; species Methylovulum psychrotolerans. The sequence continues at coordinate 17,635 of NZ_PGFZ01000005.1, read as the reverse complement.
TTTATGCCGAACGCTATAAAAATTATCAGTCTGTCCCTCTTTATTGCCTTTAACTGTCTGTTTACTGGGCCAGCAAACGCCGAGACCGAACTAGAGCAACGCCATAGCATTTCTATGGCGACAAAAAAAAGCTTTTTAGCGGAGGATTTTGCTCAGTTAGAAAAGGTGTCTGCCCTTTACCGGACAACAAAAAACCGGACTTCCAGCGGACTATGGCTGCTGACTTTATTTTATGGGGGTATTAATGCCGCCATCGCCGAGGTCGAAAAGCAGGCGCACAATGATGCGGATGTGGATGCCCCGTACCGGCTGCTCGAAGCAAAGACAAAGCGCTGGGCCGAGCAATTTCCTGACTCGCCAACTGCACATGTAACCCACAGTATGGTGCTTATCAGGCATGGCTGGGCTTATCGTGGCGAGGGCTACGCATCGACGGTCAAGCCGGAATCTTGGGAGCCTTTTTTCCGGTATGTCGCTATGGCCAGAGAGCATTTGGAAAAATATAAGGCAGTGGCGGCAATTGATCCCAGATGGTACGAAATCATGCTCCTCGTGGCGAAGGCGGAGAATTGGGAGCGCGACGAATTCGATAGGCTGCTGGATGAGGCGCTTGGCCAGGAACCGTTATTTTATCAAACCTATTTCTCCGCTCTCGAATATCTATTGCCAAAGTGGCACGGCAGCTTAGCTGAAATTGAAGCCTTTGCCCAAGATGCGGTAAAGCGGACGCTAAACCAAGAAGGCCGGGGCATGTACGCTAGAATTTACTGGTATGCTTCACAAACCCAGTTTGAAAATGACATTTTCAAAGATTCGTTTGCTGTATGGCCTAGCATGAAGGCGGGGTTTGATGATGTGGTCAGCGACTATCCTGACGCATGGAACTATAACAACTACGCAAAATTCGCTTGTTTGGCTGGGGACCTGCCTAAAACGAGGGAGCTATTGAAGCGCATAAAATCGTCTATAGTACCAACTGCTTGGAATCCGCCTGCATTCATTGATTACTGTAAAAAATGGGTGGCGCAAAAGTGAGGCTTCCATTTAATAATAATTTTTTTATTTCTTAATTAAAACAATTTGTTATAGTGTGGTGCGGTTCCCTCTCTATTAAGGTAAGGAGCGGCCTTACCCCACAGGCTTGTATTTTTAACAAATGTCCCACCCTCTTTAAGGTGGGATTTATGAAAAACTTAAGAAAATATAACGATAAAGGATAAGAAATATGAACGACCTCATGGTTAAATCGCCCCAAGAAAAATTTTGCAGCGAATGTGGGGCGGTAATAAACGCTAAGGCGGAGATTTGCCCGAAATGTGGTGTTAGGCAAGCGGCCGCGCCCAGCCAGATCAATTTAGGGACGGTCGCCGCCAATGGCAAAAGCCGGATTGCCGCCGCGCTGTTTGCGTTTTTTCTGGGCGGGATAGGGATTCATAAATTCTATCTGGGTCAAGTTGGCTTAGGCATTGTGTATTTGCTGTTTTGTTGGACGTTTATCCCTTATATCATTTCTTTTATAGAGTTCATCTTGTTTCTCACTATGAGTGATGAGACCTTTAATAACAAGTATGGGCAGGCATAGTGCGCTCTGATGGCTTTGATTTGGAGAGGTTTGTCAGTGCCCAAGCGGATAGTTATCAACGGGTGTTGGCGGAGTTAACTGGGGGCAAAAAGCAAAGCCATTGGATGTGGTATATTTTTCCGCAAATCGCGGGGCTGGGGCGTAGTGATATGGCTCAACGCTATGCCATTCAAAGCCTTGCTGAGGCGGTGGCTTATCGCCAGCATCCCATCCTCGGCCCGCGCTTGCTGACGTGTTGCGGATTGGTGGTGGCGGTTGAAGGCAAGACGGCTTTAGAGATTTTGGGTTCTGGGATTGATGTGCAGAAATTTCAGTCGTCTATGACCTTGTTTGCGCTTACGGCGGATGGGGAGTCGGTTTTTTCGGCGGCGTTAGACAACTATTTTGCGGGCGAAGCAGATACCCAGACGTTAGTCCTATTGCGGAAGTGATTTTATGATGCGGGTGCGGCTTATCTGTAGGGCTTAAGGTAAGCTTGTCGGTGTCTGCACCCCCGTTGCTTACCATTAAACCCTATCACCCTAAGATAAGCCCATGAAAACCCTGCGCATAGAAGTTTTTAACGCCAGTTCCAGCCTTGCGCAATTGCGGTTTTTTGCCGATGACAACCGCCAACCCCGTACCCGCGACCTAGCCCCTGCCGAATTAACCGACTTTTGCCGACGTAGTCTAGCGCATTACCAAGACGGCTTATCCTTGCAAGCCCTGGGTAAAACGTTGTTTGACTGGCTGCACGGTAAGGAAGGCTATTTGGACGGTTATAGCCAAGATACCGTGTTGTACATCCCTAGCAGCCCCCTAGGTGAGGTTGCGTGGGAGTTGCTGCACAATGGCGGGTATTTATGCGCCAACCTGCACCATCCGTTTACCCCCTTGCGCCGGGTCTCGACCAGAGAAAACCTAGTCCAGCCGAAAAACCGCCCCTTGCGCCTGTTGTTTATGGCGAGTTCGCCGGAAGATGTGCTGCCCTTGCTCCAGTTTGAACAGGAAGAGGCGTTAATCTTAACCGCCACCCGCGCCAGTAATTTGGAGTTGGTGGTGGAAGAAAGCGGCTCTTTGGAGGGCTTAAGCGAGCGTATCAGTGATGGGGGTGATGCTGATAGCTTTGATGTCGTCCATATCACCGGCCATGCCGATATTGTCAACGGTCAGCCGATATTCTGGTTGGAAGACGGGTTCGGCCAAGCCCAGCTTGCCGATGCCGAGGCCATTGCCGGGGTTTTTAGCCGCTATGGGCGGTTTCCGCGTTTGTTGTTCTTGTCCGGTTGCAATACCGCGCAAGCCAGCGCCAAGGCCTTGCCCAGCTTATGCGAAGCGTTGGTGTCGGCGGGTGTGCCAGCGGTGTTGGGTTGGGCTAAGCCTGTGGGTGATTTAATCGCCAGTTTTACCGCCCAAGAGCTGTATCAACGCCTGGCGGAGGGCGTGGAACTGGGGCGGGCGGTCAGTTTGACCCGCCAAGCACTGTACCGCGAAGAACAACGTATCCTGCAAACAGACCCCACTTATAAGCCGCAATGGCATTTATTGCGCTTTTATAGCGACGACACGCCG
>NZ_PGFZ01000005.1:0-14495 GCF_002923755.1 Methylovulum psychrotolerans | reverse complement strand
AAGCACTGTACCGCGAAGAACAACGTATCCTGCAAACAGACCCCACTTATAAGCCGCAATGGCATTTATTGCGCTTTTATAGCGACGACACGCCGTTGACTGCCTTGGCCATTAAGGGGCGGCGGCGGGCGGTGCGGGAAATCCACCAAGAGTTTTTGGATAATAACGTTAAGATCGGTGTCTGCCCGCGCGAGGCGTTTGTCGGTCGGCGGCGGCTGTTGCAACGGGCGTTGCGGATTTTGCGTCGCCAGCAAGGTGAGGCCGATTACGCCGATGGTGTGGTCTTGACGGGTATGGGCGGTTTGGGTAAAAGCAGCTTGGCGGTGCGTATTTGCCAACGTTTGGAACACTACCTGCCGCTGCGCTGTATTGCCCACGGCAAAATAGATGAAACGGTGTTGCGTGATTTGCTGGGCAATAACTTGCCCGAATACGCCGCCGCCATTAACGACATCCTTAACCAGCCGCAAGCGTTGGCGCTACGGTTGCGGCAGATTTTTCAGCGCGTTGACGCTTTCCATGCCGCGCTGTTTGTGTTTGATGATTTTGAGCAGAATTTTCGCGCTGATGATTACCAGAACGTAGACCCTACCGCTTACGCGATTATCACCGCCTTACTGACCGCTATCCGGCAAACGGGTTCGCCCAGCCGTGTCCTTATCACCAGCCGCTATGCGGTGGCAGTAACCGCCCCGTTACGGCTGGCCGACATCGCCTTAAGCTCCTTCCAAGGCGCGGACTTGGACAAGAAAACCGCCGCCTTACGCTTAAGTTATTTACCGCCTAAGCCGGACACCACGACGCTGGCCCAAGAGCAACAGGCGATTCAACTGGCCGCTGGCAACCCGCGCTTATTGGAACGCCTTTATCAAGTGGTGGCTTCTGAATTGGATACGGACGCGCTGTTTGCGCGATTGGCGGAAAAACAAGCTGAATTTCGGGAAGAGTTGTTGCTGGCGACTTTGCTGAGCTACCAAAACGCCGCCACCCGCCGACTGATTGCTGGCTTGGCGTTGTTTGAGGTGTTTATCCCTGAAACCGTCTTGGCGGCGGTGCTGGATTTGCCGGATTTTGCGGCCTGTTTGCACGCGGCACGGGCGGTGGGCTTGGTGGAAACGTCGTCGGCGGGGTGTTTTGTCTCGCGTTTGTTGTTGCCGTTGTTGGTGGGGGAGTTGGATGCAGGGGAGCAAGAGGAGATTTATAGCTTGGCGGCTGAGGGTTTGTATGGGCTGTGGTGGAGTCCTGCCATTGGCTTTGAAGAACATGCGGAACTGAGTCGGGTCGCCAAGCTGGGTGGGCAACAACGTTTGTATTCTGAAGTCACAGAGCTTCTGGCTAATCGCTTGTATGAGCTTTGCCGTTATGATGAAGCCAAGGGCTTGTATGAAGCCTTGTTGCCGATATGCCAAGCGTTAGGCGACAGAAAAGGCGAAAGCGTTGTTTATAACCAACTGGGACTGATTCAGGATTTACGCGGTGATTATGCAACGGCGTTGGCTTATTACCAACAAGCGTTGCCAATCAATCAAGAACTCGGCGACAAACAAGGCGAAGGCACGACCCTCAACAATCTTGCCACAATTGCACTCGCCCAAGGCGACTACGGCACTGCTTTGCGCTACTTGGAGCAATCGCTGCAAATCCGGCAAACCATCGGTGACAAACAAGGCGAAGGCTCGACCCTCAACAACATCTCCCAAATCTACGATGCCCAAGGCGACTACGGCATCGCTTTGCGCTACTTGGAACAGTCGCTGCAAATCTGCCAAGCCATCGGCGACAAAAGCCAAGAAGGCACGACCCTCAACAACATTTCCTTAATCTACGTTGCCCAAGGTAACTATAGTACCGCCTTGCGCTACTTGGAGCAATCGCTGCAAATCCGGCAAACCATCGGCGACAAACGAGGCGAAGGCTCGACCCTCAACAACATTTCCCAAGTTTACGTTGCCCAAGGCGACAACGGCACCGCCTTGGGCTACTTGGAACAGTCGCTGCAAATCTGCCAAGCCATCGGCGACAAAAGCCAAGAAGGCACGACCCTCAACAACATCTCCCTAATCTACTCTGCAAAAGGCGACTACGGCACCGCCTTGCGCTACTTGGAACAGTCGCTACAAATCCACCAAGCCATCGGCGACAAACGAGGCGAAGGCTCGACCCTCAACAACATTTCCTCAATCTACTATGCCCAAGGTGACTACGGCACCGCCTTGCGCTACTTGGAACAGTCGCTGCAAATCTGCCAAGCCATCGGCGACAAACGAGGCGAAGGCTCGACCCTCAACAATATTTCCCAAATCTATGATGCCCAAGGCGACTATGGTGCCGCCTTGGGCTACTTGGAACAGTCGCTGCAAATCCGCCAAGCCATCGGCGATACAGCGGGCGAATGTGTGACTTTGTTTAATATCGGGACTATCCATTTGCAAAATAAGGAGCAGCAACAAGCTTTGTCCACTTGGCTACAGGCTTACCGTATCGCCAAACACATCGGCTTAGCGCAAATATTACAAGCTTTAGATCAATTAGCCAAAAACTTGGGCGGTGAGGGTTTGGCTAATTGGGAAGAACGCTTAAGCTTGGCGGATTAGGTTTGTGCTGAGCTGTGCTGAGCTGTGCCGTCCCCTTCCTTTCCCTTCGGCTTCGCTCAGGGAACGGAAGGGAGCGGCACCGCACAGGGAATGTGGCTTCGCTCAGGGTGTGTGGGGCGTTGGCTGAGCGGAGCCGAAGCCCGTTTTCTGAATGTAGGCCTTGTGTTGTAAAAAAATCGGCCTTAACCGCCCTGCCGAGAAAACTTTTTGCGCCTGCTTTTGTGTTACATATCAAAACCCTATTCACCAGCTTATTGCTTTTGTGAAGTATTCACGTTTTAAGTGGTAATTGTTCATTTTATTGTTGGTTTTGTTGTTGTATAGTCGGTCGGGGCAACTTTGGGGCTATGCGGTAAGCCTTTGGGCGGGTGTACGCCTTTAACCACAACAGTAGGCTATGCTGATGACTACGTTAGGAATCTCCCGATTATTCTTGCTGTTTGCCACTGTTTGGCTAACGGGTTGCTGGATGCTGGAAAAGGTGGTGTTGATGCCTGAGAGCCATTCGAAAATACCGTTCAACACGGTTTTGATAAACAAGGAAGTGCTTGATGCGGTGGCGTTAGCGATAAAAGATGTTGGGGCAAGGGATTCGGACGAGAAAATTCCCTACTTGGATCTGTCAGGAGCGATAAAAGATGTTGGGGTAAGGGATTGGGACGAGCAAATTACTTACTTGGATGTGTCAGAGGGGACGCTTGAAACGGGTTATTTCAGAAAATCTAATATTGCGGGGATACGGACGCGTGTGCAGATTGAGCGGGATGACAAGGTGATTGTTATTGTGGTGAAGGGGGCGGGGCCTTATTATTCTGAACTGCCTATAGAAGAGGGGCGGCGGCTGCTTCAAGCCGCCTTAATTCGGCGGTTGGCGGAAGCGGTCGCAAAGGAACGCTAACGTGGGGTTTTATTCTTAAATAAGTACCGTGCATATTAAGTAGCCAGTGCCGGGTAATGGGCTGTGTTAAAGCCCATTTTTAAACAACGGTTTTGGGTTTCGTCTTAAGCCTTCGGGCGGTGTAAGCTTTTGCCACAACATAAGATAGGCTAAATTTATGGCGGTTTCGTTAGAGAAAAAACTCGAAGAGGCGACGGTTGCCAAGCAGCGTTACCGTTCGCTGTTTGTGCTGGCTTCGGTGGCGTTGGTGCTTGTGTTGGGCATTGTCTATAACAATGTGGTTTTAGATTATGCGGTGCTGGATAACGTCACTATTACCCGGCAGGACGGGACGAATAGTGTGAAATTCCAATTTGATGTCATTAAGCCGGGGCGGATTGATTTTAATTATGGTCAGGCGGTGTTGACGGACAGAAAGCAGGTTCGGGAGGGGGATGGGTTTAATTGGAGTTGGACGGCTACGGGCGACACGGAGGTGTCGGTGCGAAGCCGCCAGTTTATTTTCCCGCATTGGGATAGTGAGACATTTAATTTTTAAGTGATGTTTGGGGGGCGCGGGCATGAAATAAAATCTGTCGAACAGGCGAAAGTACGGCAACCCCCTCCCAGCCTCCCCCTTGGCAGGGGGAGGAGCGTTTTTCCCCCTGATTTTCGCCTGTACGACGGGAAAGTCATTTGCTCCCTCCCCTGCCAAGGGGAGGGCTGGGGTGGGGTTTAATACGCAGAGATGCAATGGAACGCCTACTTAATTTTATGCACGCTCCCAGATTGCTACTAGCGAAGCGCTGTAACCATAACCCGATAAAGAAGAGGAGTCCGTATATGCAAGGCCGTAAAGTATTTGCCGTTTGTGCTGTTGGGTTGGCGTTGGCTGTGCCGTTGGTGGCGCAGGCGGAGTTGTCGGCGGAGGCGGTGTTGGATAAGGTGTATGGTCAGCGTAGCGCCAAGGGCTGTTGGCCGACAACGGATGACGGGCAGAGCTATTGTATGAAGGTGGATCATGCCGATCAGCGCGGCACCGCCACGGGCAACAGGCTGTATTTGTTGGTCACGGGTGAGGCGGTGGATGCGCAGGGCGAAGCGATTAGCGCCCATGCTTTGTCGGGTTTGGTCGGGGCGTTTGTGGTGGAGGAGCATAACGGTAAGGCGGAGCTTATCGCCAGCGACCCGAAAATCCCGATGGGCGAATTCGGTTCGCCGCCTACGGATTGGAAACTCAGCTTGTTGGGGCCGTCGGATTATTGGGGTTGGCAAAATACTACGGGCGGCGGTAATCAAGGGGTCTTTTACAGTTGGTATGTGCTGCTTGCGCCGTATGGCAACAAAATCAGCAATCTCGCAGATTTTAATGCCAGTTATGATAATACGGGCAGTTGCGGGGATAAGGCCTGCGAACGGCATACCGGGTCTGTCGATTCAACGTTGGTGATAGATAGCAGCAAGAACACGGAAAAAGTCTATCCGGTGCAGGTTACGGTGACGGGGACGGTGAAAGGCAAAAAGCTTAAGCCGAAGACATGGACGCTGCCTTTTGACTATAAGAAGTGGATGTATAGTAAGCCGAAAGACTGGCCGTTGGGGCAGGTGGATTTTTGAGGCGTTAGTGGTGGGTCAGCATGATGTTGGATCTTGATAGCCCAAAATGGTCAGAATTGACCCATGCCTATGGTTGCGCTTCGGATATACCCGGCCTTCTCAAACAGTTTGAGCGGTTGCCGACAGCGGAAAACGGACAGGAACCTTGGTTTTCTCTGTGGAGTGCTTTGGCTCATCAAGGTGAGGTTTACCCGGCTTCGTTTGCGGCTGTCCCTCATATTGTCAATTTTTTGTCTTACGCGCCAGCAACAGCGGATGCGGTTTATTTTCAATTTCCTGCCTGGGTCGAAATAAGCCGCCAAAAGCATTCGGTGCCGATTCCACAGGAATTGGCAACGGCTTACTTTGCGGCGTTAAAAAAGTTGCCCGCACTGGTTGCCGCTGCCGCTGACCGCCAATGGGATGCGGGCTTGCTTGGTTGTGCGCTCTCAGCCGTTGCGGCATCACAGGGGTTTGGTGCGGTCGCGGAGGCCGTATTAGAAATGACTCCCGATATTGCAGGGGATTTTATGGCATGGTTTTATGATCGGTAAAGTGACGGGAGAGGGCTTCGGTTATTGGTTTTGATCGTGAGGCGGTTTGCTCTTTGGAGCGCGGGCATCTTGCCCGCCTTTGCGGGCAAGATGCCCGCGCTCCAAGACTTGTATCCTTTAGCATTTGCCTGATATTGTTAAGTATAAACAAAGTGGATCTACAGATGAAATTATTTAGTGCATTGGCGATGTTTTTGCTGGCGGCGTTCTCTTTAGCGGCGTTTGCAGATAATACGGATGAAGCGAAAAGGCTTTTTGAGCGCTATGCCGCTTTTGAATCGGCTTTCGATTCCAGTATTGCGGCGCTTTATGCGGATGACGCGATCATAAAAAATAAGCGGACTTATCCGACGGGCCAGGTACGCGAAATGACGATTCCTGCACCCAAATATAAGCTGTTAATTAAGGCCGCAATGCCTTTAGCTAAGGTTAAGGGTGATTACAACACTTATTCGGACACAACGTTTACAGAGCAAGCGCCGGGGGTTCTTATAAAGGCGACGCGTTTTTCTGTCCTAAAAAGCTATTACAGCCCTATTTCAATTTTGGTTGCGCCTGATGCAACAGGGCATTGGTTAATTCGGGAAGAGCTGTCTGAATCAAAACCTTTTTAGCGGCTATACATTAGGGGCTATTAATGGCTTATATAGGCATTGCCATGCTGTTGCTGGGGGTGTTTTTTGACATGATGTCTTTCTGTTATGGCATCGGCTCTTTGATCGGCAAGCGGTATAGGTCGGGGTTTTTATGGGTCGCTTTGTTTTACTATGCCGTGGGGGTCACGGTTCTTCCGAAGGTGCCGGCGGTTTTTTCGTTTCCGTCACTTCCCTTTTCCGACAAAATGGTGTTTTTTTTGCTGTTGTGCGGGGTGCATTGGCTTTGCCAACTCCCTGGTAGATGGGCTGTGCTTAAATATCCACGCCCTAAGGCGGTTCTGTAAAAGGCTGGCTTTAGGGGTAAACGTTTCCATTTTTAGAAGGTATAGGTAATGGCGGTGAGGAAGGTATGGGCAATGGTGGGGCTGGCGTTTACGTTGGTGGTGTCGGGTTGTGCGACTTATCAAACGCCGGGTGCGGGTATCAATATAGGCAATTTATCGAAAGCGGATGCGGATATTGCGGAATTGATGAAGCGGGAACCGGCGGCATCCTTTCCGGCGCGGCTGGCGGTGGCGCGGATTCAGGCGAGTGGCTATGATTCGGGGCATCTTTCATGCTATGGCAATGGGCGGTATTGTGTGTTGACGGCCCGTGATATTGAGGCGGAGCAGGAGGTTAGCCGCTTGTCTCGGTTGCCGATGATTGCGGGCATTGCGGCGATGAGCCGGATGTTGCTGCCTGAAACGCCGGATTCCATGAAGGATTTGCGTTTGGCGGCGGCGAGTTTGAAGACGGATATGCTGTTGGTGTATTCGGTGGACACCCATTTTACGGTCGAGAGCACCGACATTGGGCCGTTGGCGTTGATTTCGCTGGGCTTCTTGCCTAATAAAGAGGCGCATGTCACGGCTACGGCGGCGTGTGTGTTGGTTGATGTCCGTACCGGTTTTGTTTATGGCACGGCGGAATCGACGGCCACTGAACAGCAACGGGCTTCTATGTGGTCTAGTGAGGCGGCGATAGACAGTTCGCGCCTGAAAGCGGAGGAGCAGGCATTCCGGCAGATGATCGGCGATTTTGATAAGCTGTGGAAGGGGGTTGCGGAAACGTATGCGGGCAAGACGGCTAATCCGGTACGGTAGGGTTGTGGGTTTGGGGGGCAATAAGCGGGTGCGCATATATCTTTTAACACTTAACATTGGTATCTCTGAACCCCCTCCCTCCTGAGCGAAGCCGAAGGGCTCCCCCTTGCCAGGGGGAGGGGCTTGTTCCCCTAATTTTCGCCTGTATGACGGGGAAAATGCTCCCTCCCCTGCGAAGGGGAGTCTCTTCGCAGGGGAGGGGTGGGGTTGAATTCACGAATGTTAAAAAATATATGCACACCTACTTATCGGTTAACGGGTTTACTTAAATTAAAAAGCAAATGGGGATGGCATGAAGAGGCTAGTGGCGGGTTTGTTGGTTGTGGCGGGTGGGTTTGGCGTAATGGCCGCTGAGGCGGGCGGGGTCAGTGGTAAGGCTAAGCCGTGCCACCGGACGGAGGCTTATATTCCGGCGGGTTGGTGCCAGCCGACCAAGGCGGATATGACCGAGGATTGGCTAGCGTTTAAGGCCGATTATCCTATCCCTTACCATACCAGCGGGCATTTTAATGGCGACGCGGTCAAGGATGAGGCGTGGATTTTGTATGATGAGGCGCGTAAGGACTGGGGGGTGTTTGTGTTCCTTAGCCAAAAAGGCGGCGGATTTGCCCAGTATGAGGTGTTCAAAGACCAGTTTGGCAAAATCAATCCGCAGTTTATCAGTATTCGGGCGGCGGAGAAGGGCGAGTATGAGACGGCTTGCGGGAAGGGCTATTGGGAATGCGCCAAAGGCGAGCCTAAAAAGATGACGGTTAAGGCAGGCGGGGCGTTGATTATGGGGCCTTATGAGTCGGGCGGTACGGAGATGGTGTATTGGCATAAGACGGCATTTAAAAAAGTGTCTTTGGATGATTAGGCTTTGAGCTTGGGATTGTAAGATGGACACGCTGTTCGGGGTGGCATTACTGCTGGCTTTGTTTGCTGTGCTGGTGGGGTTCGCCCTGTTTCCGCTGGGTGTGGCGGTGGCCATTGTGCTGATGCGGCGGCGGGCGGCTTTGCGTGAGCGGTTGCTCTGGGGCGGCGGCGCGGTGCTGGCACCGTTTGCGCTGGGGGCGTTGGCGGCGGCCTTAAGCGCTTTGGCGGCTGTGCCGCCCAGTACGGTAATGGCGATGGCTATTTTGGCTGTGTGTGCCTGCGCGTTGTTTTCGCCGTTTTTGGTGTTGGAGTTGTTTGTGCGCCGTTTTCCGGGACATCCTCTACACCCTGTTAAGGCGGCGGGTCTTGAGCGTTAATCTGGAAAACTATAGGCGGTTTATGCAAAAGCGTGGCGGTTGGCGGGTGTTTTGGTGGGCACTGGGATTGATGACGGTGGTTTGTGCGGGTTTGGTGGTGGGGGTTGTCTTCTACCAGGAGAATCATCGGGCAGAAATCGCCAAGGCCCTTTTGTTTGGGGGCGGTAATGGCTCTAATCTTCCTGTTGTTAATGCGGCTTTGGCGGTGCGTTTTCCGGTCGGGTCGCAACTGGCGGACGTGGTGGCGTTTGCCGAAGGGCTAGGTGGCCACTGTGAGGCGGGGAATGAGGGTGAGCGGAATTGTTTCGTAGGCTTATCAAGTAGTTTCTGTGTTGCGTCAAATCTGGTTATTACTGTGGCGTTGGCGGCGGATAGGTCTGTTAGCTCGGTGAAGGCCTACTATTCCTCTTTTGGTTGTTAATAGCCGCGTTCTGACCCGTTGGATGACGATTGATATACTGTGAACGGCCAAGTTTTCGGCTTTTATAATTCACCGTAGGGTACAGCGTACCCTACCAAAAAACCGAAAACTTGACCGTTTGAAGTATAGGTGGAAACCCCAATCGGTAAGGTTCAGGCTGGATTTTCCGGCATCAGGAAGATGGCGGATGTGGGCGGTTAATCGCCTAGGGTTAGGCGTGTCAGTGTATAAATAACGTGTCGGGAGGTTAAATGCAACAAGCTTTGATGGTTTATCCGATGGTGGCGATGGTGTTGCTGACGTTTGTCATTGGAATTTGGATGCTGAGGCTACGGATTAAGGCGGTTAAGGAGGGTGTGCTGAATCCGGGGTATTTTCTGCTGAACCGGGGGGCTAAGCTACCGGACGGTTTGGCGAAGGTGACCCAGCATTACGCGAATTTGTTTGAAATGCCGGTGCTGTTTTATGTGGCTTGTTTGGCGGTTATTGTCACCCGGAACACGGATTGGCTATCGCTGGGGTTGGCTTGGCTGTTTGTGGCGGCACGGGTGGCCCATGCTTATATCCATACTGGCCATAACGGCCTAAAGCATCGGCGGCTGGCGTTTTTGGCGGGTACGGTGGTGCTGGCGTTGTTGTGGTTGAGGTTGTTGGGGCAATTGTTGGTGGCGTAGGTTGGCTTTGGTTAACGTACTTAAGGTGGGCAACTAAATTAACGATTACCCAAAATGTGGGTGTTTTTTCACAGTATTGGCTAGACATTGTTTTGGTGTCGGGTTAGAGTCTATAGTCTGGGTATTTTTTTGTAACTTTTAAGGTGATAGATAATGGCGACTTATAATGGCGATACATCTCAGGCCAGCACTGCGGGTAGTACATTGAACGGCACGGCTGGCAATGACAATCTCTATGGTACATCTGGTAATGACATCTTTAATGGCGGTACGGGTAATGACCTGTTGGTTGGCGGCTTAGGCGATGATACTTATCTGGTGGCTAAAAATGATGGGGTGTATGCGATTTATGATGAAGGCGGTACTGATGTGGTCAAGTTCACCAATATGCTGGCCAGTGACATCAGCCAAGTCAGCAGCGCCAATTACGGTAGCGATTTGTTGCTGAGCTACGGCAGCAGCCAATTGACTATCCAACATTATTTTGATTCTGCAAACAACCGCATCGAGCAATTCCAGTTTAGCGACGGCACGGTGTGGGGTTGGGCGGACATTGAAGCGCACCTCAAGCTAACCGGCACCAGCGGTGACGACACCCTGTACGGGACTATCGGCAGCAACGATACCCTGAACGGCTTGGCGGGCAATGATACCCTGTGGGGCTATAAAGGCAATGACACCCTGAATGGTGGCACGGGCAATGACCAGTTGATTGGCGGCTTGGGCGACGATACTTATCTGATCGCCAAAAACGATGGGGTGGATGAGATTAATGATGACGGCGGCACCGATGTGGTCAAGTTTACCGACCTGCTCGCCACCGACATCAGCCAAGTCAGCCATACCGGTTTCTATGGCAAAGATTTGTTGTTGGGCTATGGCAGCAGCCAACTGACTGTCCTCGGCTACTTTATATCAACAGACTACCGCATCGAGCAGTTCCAGTTCAGCGATGGCACGGTGTGGAGCTGGGCGGACATCAAAGCCAAAATCATCCAGACCCCCACCAACGGTGACGACAGCCTGTACGGCTATGATGACAGCAACGACACCCTCAATGGCCTGGCGGGCAATGACACCCTCTATGGCTTTGGTGGTAATGACATCCTGAATGGCGGCACGGGTAATGACCAGTTGATTGGCGGCTTGGGTAACGACACTTACCTGATCGCCAAAAACGATGGGCTGGACACTATTAGGGATGACGGCGGCACCGATGTGGTCAAGTTCACCAATATGCTGGTCAGTGACATCAGCCAAGTCAGTAGCGACGGTATTACTTTATCGCTGAGCTATGGCAGCAGCCAACTGACTGTCCAAGGCTACTTTAATTTTGCAAACAACCGCATCGAGCAATTCCAGTTCAGCGACGGCACGGTGTGGGACTGGGCGGACATCAGCCTAAAAGTGTCGCAAGGGACTGGCGGCGATGACATCTTATACGGCTATGACAACAGCAACGACACGCTCAATGGTTTTGCCGGCAATGACACCCTTTATGGCAATGGTGGCCCTTACAGCTCTGTTCTCAATAAAGGCAACGACATCCTCAATGGCGGCACCGGTAATGACGAGTTATTTGGCGGCGATGGTAATGACACCTACCTGATTGCCAAAAACGATGGGATGGATATTATTGGTGATATGGGCGGCACCGATGTGGTCAAGTTTACCGACATGCTTGCCACCGACATCAGCCAAGTCAGCAGGGGCTACGGCTACGGCTATGACTTGGTGCTGACCTATGGCAGCAGCCAGCTGACTATCGGCGGTTACTTTTATTCAAGTGCCAGCATCGAGCAGTTCCAGTTCAGCGATGGCACTGTGTGGGGTTTGGCGGACATCAAGGCGCACATCAGCCTAACTGGCACCAGCGGCAATGACAGCCTGTCCGGTTATGATGACAGCAATGATACCCTCAACGGCTTGGGGGGTAATGACACCCTGTGGGGCTATAGCGGCAACGATAGTCTGAACGGCGGCAGCGGCGACGACTACCTCGACGGCGGCTACGGCTTTGACGTCGCCCAATACTATACCGCCACGGCGGGTGTGACCGTCAATCTGAACCTGAACCTGACGGCACAAAATACCATCGGCGCGGGCATTGACACCCTGACTAATATCGAAGCCGTCAACGGCAGTGCTTTTAACGACACGCTGACGGGCGATGGCTACGATAACAGTTTATTCGGCGGGGTGGGCAATGACATTCTGGCGGGCGGTGACGGCAATGACAGTCTGGTGGGCGGTGTGGGCAATGATGTGCTGGACGGCGGCAATGGCTTTGATATTGCCCATTACTACACCGCCACGGCGGGTGTGACCGTCAACCTGAACCTGACGGCGGCGCAAAACACCCTCGGTGCGGGCTTTGATACGCTGACGAATATTGAAGCGGTCAACGGCAGCGCTTTTAACGACACGCTGACGGGTAATGCGGCCAATAACAGCTTGTTGGGCGGGAAGGGCAACGATGTGTTGGACGGCGGTTTGGGTAAGGATGTCCTGACGGGTGGCTTAGGCCAAGACAGTTTTGTTTTTGATACCGCCTTAGGCCTTGGTAATGTTGATATTATCAGTGATTTTACGGTCGCCGATGATACTGTCCAATTGGCGCACAATGTTTTTACCGCGTTAAGCCTTGGTGGCTTGGCCGCTGACCAGTTCAAAATTGTCGGTACTGGCGGTGTGGTGGATGGCAATGACCATGTCCTTTACAACAGCGCTTCCGGGGTATTGTCTTATGATAGTGACGGTAGCGGCGCGGGGGCGGCGGTGCTGGTCGCCATTTTAGGCAAAAGTTTGGCGATGACAGCGGCGGACTTTATGGTGGTGTAGCGATTGCCATAAGCGGTAACATAAATATGGCTGTTGGTGCGTAATGTGCCGACAGCGGTTTTGCCATCGTGAGGCGGTCTGTCTTTGGAACGCGGGCATTTTGCGGGCAAGATGCCCGCGCTCCAAGACCTGTGCCCTTTAGCTTTTGATATACCGCGCGAAGATGGGGCCGAAGTCGTAGTCTTGGATCTCGTGGCGGCGGCTGTTGAGGTGGGCTTCGACTTGTTGGCTGGTTTGGCAGATGATGTCGGGCAGGCTCAGCACGACTTGTTCGGGCAGGGCGTGCAGGGCGAACATGCGGTTGATCGCGTCATGGGTCTGCTGTAGGGTCGTCAGGTGTTTTTGGATGTCTTGGTATTTTTCGGCGGCCCTGCACAGGGCTTTGTATAAATCCCGCACTTGCGGCATTTGTTTTTTGGCGATGTCTATCGACAGGGCTTTTTCGCCGATGTTAAATTTAATTTCCACATCGAGGTCTACCGTCCCGGCGGTTTCGATGCGCACATGGCTGATGGGGTAATGGCTATAGGGGTAGCGGTTGAGGGTGCGTTTTTTGCTGACGGCGCTTTCGCCGTCCAGATGGATGAAGGCTAGGTTGGTGAAGCAGTATTCGTCGGTTTTGGATTTGATGACGACGAAGATTTGTTCGTTGTCTTCAGGGAAAATGTAGTCGTCGACATCGGCCTTGTCAAAATCTTTGACGGCAAGGATGGTGCCGATGTCACTGAGGCCGAGCACGTCGGCGGCGAAGCTTTTAAACATAAGGTTCCTTAAGGGTGCTGTCGGTAGGGTGGGGGGTAAAATACAGTAGTGGTAATGATAAGCGGGGTGTGGGTCGATAGGCAAGGGGGGTGAATAAATACGCTAGGCCGATAAGTAACGTATATGAAATTAAGTAGGCGTTCCATTACGCCTCAGCGTGTTAAACCCCACCCCAGCCCTCCCCTTCGCAGGGGAGGGAGCGAACGGCTTTCCCGTCGTACAGGCGAAAATCAGGGGAAGAAACTCCTCCCCCTGACAAGAGGGAGGTTGGGAGAGGGTTAAGTTAAATGATTAATGGGTGTGGTTGCTTATGCGCGGATTTTGTTTGCTTATCTTGTTATTGTCCTGCACTGGGCCGGCGGTTGCCGCTGAGGAAAGCCGTTGTTATGGTACGCCTGCCCACGGGGCGTTGGCGAACGGCTGGCAGTTGCCCAGTGCCGGGCAGAATTTCTCGGTTTACAGTGGGGCGGGGGTGCTGATCGGGCGTAATTATGTCCATAGCCAAGTGTACCGCACGGTAGTGGCGGCTTATCAGGCGTTGGCGGTGCAGTTGCCTTCTAAGGTGTTTGTGTATGGCGAGTCGGGGTGGCAAAGCGGCGGGCGGTTCCGGCCTCATAAGAGCCATCAGAACGGTTTGTCGGTGGATTTTTTTGTCCCGGTCATTAATGCGGCGGGCGAGTCGGTGGCGTTGCCGCGCAGTGTGGGTAATAAGTTCGGTTATGGTATTGAGTTTGTCGGCACGGGGCAGTATGACGGTTTGACGATTGATTATGCGGCGATGGCGGCGCATTTGCTGGCCTTAAAAGCTGCCGCCGCCGGGCAGGGCATTCAGGTGGCGCGGGTTATTTTTGATAATGAATTGCAAAAGGAATTGTTCAAGACTCCGTTGGGGGCGCGTCTGCAACGGGAGTTGGTGTTTTCTACCAAGAAGCCGTGGGTGCGCCATGATGAGCATTATCATCTGGACTTTGCGGTGCCTTGTGGGGTTTTGGGGGCTGGCGGTTAAGTTAAGCGGATCAAAGCTTGGGTGAGATAATTTAACGCTCAAGGTTTAAGGCGCTTAAGATGAGTGGTATAACTCGATCATCAAGTTTTTCATAAAGTCACCTCGAAATAGTGGGAAAGATTTACGAAGAGCTAAGGCTTGTCAAGGTGGACTGCTCCCTCCCCTGATGGGGAGGGTTGGGGTGGGGAGAATAAAAT
>NZ_PGFZ01000049.1 GCF_002923755.1 Methylovulum psychrotolerans | reverse complement strand
CTCCAACGCCACCTTCGCCTTTTGTGCGCCGGTCATCAATTTACGCTTTTTCTCACTCATTTTCGTCCACCTGTTTTATGATGGACACCATCTTAAATTATTGTCTGTTTTTATGGGTCCACTATAGCGTCACATAGACTGCTTTGATTGATAGATCATGAATACGGCGATTGCTTCTGTGTAAAGCAAGCACTACAAAAAAGTAAATGCTGCAAGCAACTGTTATTTCTAAAATACAGAATAGATATTCACTTGTTAAAAGACGCATAATTGACTACTCGCGAAAGCTGCTCCGACAGAACCCATTATTATGGCACCAAATGCTATGGCTACTGCCGGAAAAAACGTGGCTAACGATATGAGTGTTAGAGAGACATACGGAGCGGCAAGACCCCCGCGCCCGTCCAGCCCGGTGCGATGACGGCGTGGGTGATGACATCTTTGCCCGCGTTGAGGATGTCGGCCTATACTGCGTTTGAATCACGCTAATCGGCTCTTTTGCGTTATTTGCTACAGCCATTCTGCTTCATTGAGGAAATGTTTTCTATAAAGTATTGCGCCTCTTTTCTAGTCATTCTGGACGTAGAATACAAAACCTCCTCTGAACCTACATACAGATTCACTACCCATGAATCCCCTCTGGAAGAAGTCATTCCAAGCCGGACATTGGTTAAATCCTTTATGTCGATTTTAATAGGTGTGTTTGAAAAAGCCCTCCACATCATTATTTCGCTTTGTTGACAATCAAGCTTATCAATTGCAGAAATATAATCCCATCCCCATATCCATCCCAATGGAAGCGATAAAACACCCCATATAACCATTGACCTAAAAGCAAGTAAGTTATTTATTTTGCTTTGAAGTTTATTTTGTGCAATAACGCCACCTAGCAAAGAACCGAATATAAAAGCAATAATCATGCAATAACTAAATGATTGCCATAGTAAATAAGGCTCAGTGAATTTCATTTGTTATCTCCTGCAAATTGCCGGATTGCTAAATACAGAACGAATTGCTCCATCCGCCAAAAATCCTGTAAACCATAACACCCAAGCCACAACGCCAAGTGAACCAAAAAAAACACCCAAAACCACAGATGCCAACACAAGAGAAATATAAGTAAGTAATGCGCCCTGATCACAAGACCCACCATCCAAAGATTCAATAAATAACATTAGTCCAACTGTAAAAAGTGATGCGGCAATTACAAAAGAAAGAAGCGGAACAAGGAATGGAAGCAAGCCTGCTGTTATAGGAATAACACCAATCATAGCGGCGAGTAGGCCAATTATTCCGGCATTATCATCTAAAAATGTAATAAATCCCCCATTCCCCCCACCCGCAATCTTATAAGCCCCCGCCCCCGCCCCCGTGTCGGCATCGGTGATGATATAGCCCGCGCCCGTCCAGCCCGGCACGCTGACATTATCCGTATGGGTGATGACTTCCTTGCCCGCGTTGAGGGCGTTGCGGATGTCGGCCATGGTGTCGGCGTCGTGGTGGATGTTGGCCAGGGTGGCGGGGGTGATGTGGTAGATGCGTTGCCCCGCCGCGCTGGCCTTTTGGAGGGCTTTGACGGCGGAGATGGCTTCGCCGGGGTTTTGGGCGTTGGTGAACAGTTGCTCCGGCACGGCGCTTTCGAGGGCGGAGCTGAGGATGCCGGTTTGCAGGGTGTACTGTTTTTTGTGGGCGGCGTCGCCGTCGTCGCTGGCGGTGACGCTGACCAGGGGGATGTCCAGGGCGATGCCGCCGGGCTTGATGCTGCGGGGGAAGCCGAAGAAGTAGCTGACGTTGGGTTCGTAGCCGAACGTGCCGGTGCCGGCGGCGAGGGTGTAGTGAGCGCCGTTTTGGAGACCCATGAGCCGGCTGAGGGCGGTCAGTTGCGCGTAGTAGCCCAAGCCCCCGGCGTGGAAGAGGTCGCCGAGCAGGTCTTCGCGGTTCAGGGCGGCGATTTGGCTGGTGTCGGCGCTTTGTAGGACGCTTTGGGTGTGTTGCAGTTGGGCTTGGGTGGCTTTGAGGGTTTGCGGCGAGACGCTGCCCGCGTAGGCGTTGACGGCGAGGTAAGACCCGGCGACGGCGTAGTAGGTGCGCGGGGCTAGGGTTTGGCCGCGCCCGGCGAAGCTGACGGCGGTGGTGAGCGGCAGTTCTTCGCCTAAACGCAGGGGGCTGCCGGTTTTGAGGGTCTGGCCGTTGAGCTTGAGTTCGGGGACGACGCTGATCAGGTAGCTGGGGATGCTTTGCGGCAGTTGGCTGAGGCTGGTGAGGTCGCCTTGGGGCAAGAGTGACTGCAACGCTTGGCTGTCGGCATCGGTGGCGGGGCGGAAAGACAGGGTGAGTTTCTGGTTGTTGGCTTGGGCGAACGGCAGGGTGGTGGGGTTGAGCATAGCGCCTTGAATGTCTTGGGCAAAGCTGTAGCTGATCTGCTGTTGCAGGCTGGCGGGCAGTTTGTCGTAGTGGGCGCCAGTCAGTACGACGGGTACGGACAGGCCGCCCATCAGGATCGGGTAGTTCTCGGCGATGATGCTGCGCCCGCCGATGATGTCGCCGACGGTGGGGTTGCTGAGGTTGGCCTGGATGTAGGCTTGGAGCTTTTGTTGGGCTTGGCTCTGGGCGTTTTGCAGGATGGTCGGGTCAAAGCCGGTCGCCCAGCCTTCGGCGTCGTTGACGGTGCCGCTGGCGGTGAAGCTTTGGGCGAGCTGGTTCGGGTCCAGGCCGCTGATGGCGACGGCGTCCAGGCCTTTTTTGTAGGTGTACTGTTTGTAGCTGGGGTCCATTTCGACCCAACTGTCGGCGGCTTTGTTTTTCGCCCCGCGTGAGGGGATGAAATCTAGCGCGGCCTCGACCCAAATATGTTCCATGCGGACTTTGCTAATTTTGCCCGCGCTGGTGACGGCGGTGACGGGGATGCCGCCGTTGGCGGCGAAGCCCATGGCGGCGTTGAGGTCGGTGAAGCCGCCCGCCCAGTTTTTAAAGGCTTCGGCAGGTTTTATCATCTTAATCTAAGCCAATGTTTTCATAATAAAATTTAATACAAAAAGCAAGCATATTAATTCCATAAGGAAGCTGAGTTTTATTATG
>NZ_PGFZ01000048.1 GCF_002923755.1 Methylovulum psychrotolerans | reverse complement strand
TGCCGTTCCGGCCGCTTCCGTTAAACTAAAAGTGTCATCGGAATTAAACCAGTCTTGTAAATGCGGCGGACGCGGGGCGGGCCTTTAAGCACATTTTTTAAGCCGTCATTTCAACCCGCGTTTTTTTTACGCTTTTCATTTAAATGCGTTAAAGTAAACGTGTAAACAGGCGGCCCTATCCGCCTGTTTTGTAGGGCATCGGTTATTTACACTTTTAGTTTAACGGACGCGGCCGCGTCCGTTAAACTAAAAGTGTAATTGGAATTAAACTGATCTTGTAAACACGGCGGATGCGGGAGCCGCGCCCGCCGCCACACGGACGGCTGCCCGTACTTTGATAACGGGATAAACAAACAATGATGCCCATAAGGCGGTAGGTTTAGGCCGCAACTGGGGCTATTCCCATAATCTGTGGGTGCATTTAAACAAGTGCGACGTGAAGTTATAACTGTTATTGTCTCAACCCGAAAGAGGCAGAGAGACTCGTCGTTCCCTCAACGATGGCCTACCGATGCAGGCGAAGCTGGTAACGGCTTGATTTGTTATTAGTCGGGTTCTGCCAAGATTGAGCGGACGGTTTCAAGCGTCATGATGAGGGTCATCGGCTGCAAAGGCGATTCCACGAAACCGCGTGACAGATAAAATTGCTTGGCCGGGTCAGAAAGCGCATGGACCAAAAGAGCGAACACGCCCGCGTCGCCGGAGACATTGACCGCGCGTAGCATCGCATCACGCAGTATGGCCTGCCCGATGCCCCGGTTGTGGTGACGCTTATCGACGGCAAGCCGACCGAGGAGCAGGACGGGCAACGGGTCTGGCATGTTGCGCCGCATGGCTTTGGGTGCGGCCTCATGGCTGACCGCCCCCGCCGACAGGCTATAGTAGCCAATAACCTCCGTACCGGCACAGACGACAAAACAGCGCGAAGCCCCAGCCGCATGGTTCTTGAACGCACGCCTTTTGAGCCATTCGTTTAGGGAGAATTCGCCGCTGTCAAAGTTCGACAGTTCCAGGCCGACAGTGATCGGGGCCGGTGGTGTGAGATCGGGCGCGATCATTGCTCCCAGGGCGCTTTCGTCTTGAGTAACCGGCGCAGCTTGTCGGTGGCCGGCAAAGGCTTATCGAGCAGCACCTGAAATTGGGCAAAGGTCGCTTCATCGACGGTGAAGAAGGTTTGGTCGAGCAAAACAGCTTCCGCTTCCCGACAAGCCGCTTCCAGCATGAAATCAGACCGGCTGCGGCCGAGGCGGTCGGCGGCCTGGTCGATCAGGTCGCGCTGCTTGGCCTTGGCGCGGATGTTGATGGAAACGGAAACCATTTCTCTCGTTTGTGCCTGGGGCATGGTAAAACTCCTCTGTATGTCGGATAAATATACATAATTGTATAGAAGACTGCAATACATCTAACAAATAGTTTTTAGCCCACTTTTATGGGTTTTGTCGCAAATATTTACAAGAGCTGAGCTTGGCCTGACAGGAGGCTTAGGCCAAGACAGCTTCGTTTTCAGCACAGCCCCAAGCCTTAGCAACATCGACACCGTCACCGACTTTAACGTCGACGATGACACTGTCCAACTGGCGCACACTATCTTCACCACCTTAAGCGTTGATGTACTGACCACCGACCAGTTAAAAATCCTCGGCAACGGCGGCGTGGTGGACGGCAACGACCATATCCTCTACAACACCACGTCCGGCGGCCTGTCTTACGACAGTGACGGCAGCGGCGCGGCGGCGGCGGTGCAGATCGCCATTCTCGGCAAAGGGCTGGCGATGACTGCGGCAGATTTTATGGTGGCTTAGCCCAGTTATGTCGCAAACTTTTCAATTTTGGGGGATAATCCGCCAATTTTCGTTTTCAGACTATGAAGATCAGCTTTAAAGGCGCCCACTATCCGAAAGATGTTATCCTCCATGCGGTTTTCTTCTATGTCCGGTATGGCGTTTCCTACCGCGACCTGGAAGAAATTTTGGCGGAGCGCGGTGTCACCGTGGATCATGCGACCCTTAACCGCTGGGTTGTCCGCTATTCGCCACTGATCGCCTTGGCGGCAAAAAGCAGCAAACGGACGGTTGCCGCCTCTTGGCGTATGGACGGGACGTACATCAAAATCAAAGGCGAATGAACCTACCTGTACCGTGCGGTGGACAAATTTGGCGACACCGTCGACTTTATGCTCTCCGAACGCCGCGACGAAGCGGCCGCCACCGCCTTCTTCAGGCAGGCCATTGACGGCAACGGCCTGCCCACAAAAGTGGTCATGGAGAAAAGCGGCACTAACCTGGCCGGGCTTGAAAACATCAATGTCCTGCTGGTGCTTGCCGGGTTGCTGTGCCTGTCCATTGATATTTGCCAAGTCAAATACCTCAATAACTGGGTGGAACAGGATCACCGGTTTACTTGTGCCCTTTGGGTATAAGAAAATCACTGGGCCAATGTTGGGGTCCAAAGCCTTCCATTCCGCACAGGCCACACTCGACGGGATAGAAACCGCCCACATGATCCGTAAGGGGCAACTCGCCGGACGGACACTGCCCGCTCACCGGCAATTTATCAATTTGGCGGGCTAGTTTTGTCCGCCAATCAGGCCAAGCTCAGCTTTTGCAAATATTTGCGGCACTACCGGCGCGCGCGGGCGGGCGTTTAAGCATATTTTTTATCCTGATTGGCTTTAGCCCTATAATTCGCTGGCCTAATTCCTGAAAGTGAGGTCATGGATGACCTTTTCATAGGTTTCTATCAGTTCGGTGCATATGAAACGGATAAAGGGGAGCAAGTCGCCCTTATCGGCTTCTGACAAGGCTTCCAGGTATTTTCGCTTTTTTTCGAGCCTGACCACTGCCGGAAAAAAACCGCTTTTCAATAAGACCAGGTTCATAAAGATTCTAGCCCCCCTGCCGTTGCCATCGTCAAAAGCATGGATGCGGACTAGGTTATAGTGGGCTACGGAAGCCACATAAATCGGGCTTAAGGGGAGTCGCTATTTTTGCGAAAGATTGCTTCGGCATCCTTGCCGGTCAATCAGCAAAAATCACGCGACCGCTTATGCCTTCGGCTGCCCCAGCCGTCCTGGTCACTCGCTCGCCACCCAACA
>NZ_PGFZ01000047.1 GCF_002923755.1 Methylovulum psychrotolerans | reverse complement strand
CTCAGTTTGGTCGGGAAGCCCCGCTTCCTCAGCGGGTGGGGGGCCACTTTTTCATAGCAATCGCATACGCAACAATACACATAAATGATGAAATCTTCGACGGGCATGACGGCTTCTCCGGTAAGGTGGTTTGTTGACCTGAACCTAAGACAAGAATGTCACCCTTAAAATTTCACGTCCTAAAAAGTCGAACATCGCGTAAAATGCCCAGAAAAATACCCGCTTTGCTCTTTTTTGTCTTGTCTTTTTCAAACGCCATCGCCGCTACAAGCCAAAATTTGTGCGCCGTAAACTATTTTTGGGTGTGCCGCCCAAGATAGTGGGCGTAAAAATCGGCGAAATGTCCGAAGAAATAGGCTATTCGGGCTATGCCGTGCGTTTTTCGGGCATAACAAGGACGCCGCTTTGGTCGGCGGAGCATTTGACGGCTGGTCGGCTGATGGACGCTTGCGTCATGGACTGCCACGACGCGTTCCATACCGACCCTATCGGCGGAAGGTTTCCGGTCGGGGCTTTCCGACTATTCGCATTCAGGATATGGCAGCGGCCATATGGCCCCTTCCGCCGATATGCCGGATCAGCAATCCCAGGCGGAAAGTTTCTCCTTGGCCAATATGTCCCCCCAACGCCACGCCAATAATGCCGGCATTTGGGAGGAATTGGAAAATGGTGTGCGGCACCTTGCCTTAAGCGGCCATGACGTTTACGTTGTCAGCGGGCCGTTGTTTGCAGGCGCTAGGCTGAAACGGATAAAAAAATAGGGTCATGGTACCCAGCGCTTTTTTTAAGGCGTTAGTTGACTCGCTTGTCATAAAGCTTTCATCCGAACAACTTCCTGAAAAAGTTGTTGTTGATGAGTTGCCAACGGTAAAAAACCCGTTTATATAAGCTTAAGTGACGGCAGCCCGGCGGGTGCCAGCAGGACATTGCTGTTTTCAAGCCCTGCCAGGTTGGCGCCGCTTTTGTCCATGGCCACTTTTGTGGGCAGGCCGTGGCCGTCAATGGCTTGCCTGAAGAAGGCGGTGGCGGCCGCCACGTCATGGTGTGACGAGAGCATAATGCCGACCGTATCGCCAAACTTGTCCGCCGCACGGTACAGGCAAGTCCATGCGCCAAACGCCGGCAAGCGTCCGTTTGCGGCTTTTTGCCGCCAAGGCGGTCAGTGGCGAATAGCGGACAACCCGACGTATTATCTTTTTCCATCTGCCGGATGCCCTATATGCCGCCGGTGCCGCTTAATCAGCTTCTGACCCTATATGCCAAGCAAACGCAAGAATAACCTCGCCAGACGGGCGAGGAACAAACAGAATAAAAAAAAACGCATTCCGACTTTCGTATCGCCTATATTGGAGCTGTATTCCAACCCGGCCGATTGTGAAGCGGATATGGGGCTTCTCCAAACCGCATGGGAAAGGCACTATGGGCCATTGTCGGAAGATTTTGTGCCGCCCTTTTACTGCGAAACGGATGACGGTAGCTTGCAGTTGGTGGAATGGCCACAAACCTTTCGGAATTTATTGCTTGAAAAATATGGCTTGCCGGAGTTGGAGCTGGTGGAGCGCCGATTCAAGTTTCTTTTTGAATTTTTTTACACTCAGGCGGCCGAAATGGCCATATAGCCTTCCGTTTCGGATGGAAATTCTATTATGGAAATGGTATCGCCCAAACACCCGTCAAAACCCGACAAGGCAATCATTCATCAGAATGACGTGGCCCTGCTTGATTTCCTGAAGGGTCACTTTGAATTTTCCACCGACGTTAAACTGGCGACGCATGTGGGGCTCACAAGACATGCCGTTTATAAGGTTCGGACGGGGGATGTGGCATTGGGTAACGGCATCCGCCTACGTCTGCTTGAAAATTCCGGCCAATTCCGGCAATTCATCCCCTTACCCGACCTGTCAGCCAAAAGTCTGCTTGACGGGATCAAGAACCGGTTAGATGACGCCGCTGAACCTGAAAAACCGTCAGTAGGCGGCCTCATCAGTGACGCCGAACTGTTGGCGTGTTTTAAGCAACATATTGCCGCCACCACAGATGAGGCCGTGGCCGGGAAAATCGGGCTAAAAAGAACCTCACTGTCCATGCTGCGCAAAGGCATGGCAAAGTTTGGTATTGCGCCACGGATTCAGATAGCCGGCGTTTTGTATCCAGACGCTGACATCGCCAAATTGGAAACGTTGATAAACGATTCCGGGGAACTGGCGCAATTCCTACAAACAATGCCCCCTAATACCTAATGCCCGCTACCCTAACTGCATTGGCCCATGCCGCTTTTTCTGAAAAGGGCACCCTGTCCGGCTATCTCCCAAATTACCGCCCTGACCCGGTTCGGGTGCAAGACGCCGAAACGGTGGCTGCGCCCCTGGCGTCCGGTTCCAAGCGCCAGACGGCGGTTGGTTTGGTTGAAGCCGGAACAGGCATCGGCAAAACCTTGGGCTACGCCGTGCCGTTGATGCCGTACGCCGCCCTGACCGGCCACCGTGTCGCCATTCCGCCTACACCATCCGGGGCCAACCGCAAATTCTGGGGATGGGCGGGGATTCGGATGGTTTTGTCGCAACTATTTACAAGAGCAGGGGGCGGCCTGATTGGCGGGCAAAACTGGCCTGCCAAATGGATAAATTGCCGGTAAGCGGTAAGTGTCTTCCCGGCGGGTTGCCCCTTGCGGGGCATATGGGCGGTTTCTGTCCCGTCGGGGGGTGCCTGCGCGGAACGTAAGGCTATTGGCCCGGTTATCTTTTTGACACCCACAAGATACCCATGGCACAAAATACCCAAAGATACCGTCTTAAAATCCAAAGCTCAAGCCTTGTTTGCATTCGCCCAAAGCGGCATACCTTGTAAAATAGACATCTTTCCTAAATGTTGCCATATCTCAGGTTAACCAACGCGGCCACCAGGCTCCATGTCAGGGAGTAGTTTTTGTGTTTGCCACGGTAAACGTCCTTGACGATCCTGAAAATCTTGCAGCGGCGGTTGACATGCTCAATAAAAACGCGCCGTTTCGAAAGGGCTTTGTTATGGGCTTTGTCCTCCGCAGAAAGCGGTTTGCCTTTTTGTTTCTTGATGGGCAATACCGAATTTTGGTGGAGGCCGTGCATCCCTTGGTATCCCGAATCTGCCAACAGCAGGG
>NZ_PGFZ01000046.1 GCF_002923755.1 Methylovulum psychrotolerans | reverse complement strand
AACTGGCGCCGCCTGATGACCCCTGCCTGGAATCACGATATGCGGATAAGATTGTCCGCCAAGCCACACACCGTTGTCAACCGGTTGATTAAACGGCGGATTCCGCCAACTGGCGCCCACCGAACCCTACCAAAAAAACGCCACTTTTCGCGCTTATCATTCCCGCCAATCCCCGTAGGAATAAGCCGTGCGGAACTAGGGCGCAATTAGGGCGCAACTAGGGCGCAATTAGGGCGCAATTAGGGCGCAATTAGGGCGCAACTAGGGCGCAATTAGGGCGCAATTAGGGCGCAACTAGGGCGCAATTAGGGCGCAACTAGGGCGCAACTAGGGCGCAATTAGGGCGCAATTAGGGCGCAATTAGGGCGCAATTAGGGCGCAACTAGGGCGCAACTAGGGCGCAACTAGGGCGCAACTAGGGCGCAACTAGGGCGCAACTAGGGCGCAATTAGGGCGCAATTAGGGCGCAATTAGGGAACTGTCAGTACGGAGGTAGGGTGCAATTTAAACAAACGACAGATTTATTCCGTGGATCATCCCCACAGGCGTGGGGAACGGATCGCGGACAATTTTGCCGGGCAGTAATTCGTCGGTTTATCCCCACGGGCGTGGGGAACGGAAAACGTGTTGCCGTCGTCAATTATGGGTACTAATAAACAAAAGGCTCTAAAGTTTCACGGGATTCGTTATTAGCGACCCATTTTTTCTGCACAAAATGGCATTCAACTTTGTTTGCCCCCCTTTTACTGCTCTATTGGTCAACCCCCAACACCCTTTTACCATATTCCCTTAACGCGCCGTTGGGTGCAAGGTAACGATAGAGGGTGGGTTTGGTGATGCCCAGCTCTTTGCAAAGTTCGGAAATGACGGTTTCTTTTTGGCCCATTGCCGATTGGGCCAATCTGACTTGGGCTTTGGTTAAAGCGAATTTTGCACCGCCTTTTCTCCCTCTTGCCCTTGCCGCCGTTAAGGCCGCTTTCGTCCGCTCACTAATCAATTCGCGTTCAAATTCTGCCAAGGCGGCAAAAATACCGAAAATCAGCTTGCCACTGGCGGTGGCGGTGTCAATATCGGCTCCCTGTCCGGCCAACACCTTAAACCCCACACCTTTTTCGGACAGCCCGTGGACGGTGGTGACCAAATGTTTTAAGTTCCTGCCCAACCGGTCAAGTTTCCAAACGACCAAAACATCACCCGCCCTTAATGCTTTCAGGCAGGCCAGCAAGCCCGGACGCTCATCGTCCTTACCGGATGCGAAATCGCTGTAAATCTGGTCGGGCGTTACCCCGTACGCCGTCAGGGCGTCGATTTGAAGGTCAAGATGCTGGGAGCCATCCGATTTTGAAACCCTTGCATAGCCAATTAACATGGTCTTATCCGTTTCATAAACGACCGTTTCTGTAACTCTTAGTTTTATAGGTTTAGAGAGGATTAAACAGTAACATAATAAGTTAATCATACAAAGTATCATAAACATGATAAAGGGGTTTGAAGTCCAATGGTACGAAAACGTACGTTAGCGGCTAACTTAATTCTATTTGTATTAAAAAGCCACTACGGAAGGGTAATAATATTTTCTGATGGCTGATTTAGCGGCCTGAGTTGCCCCATCATGACCTGCTCTGCCAGTGTAAATGAGTAGTGCCCCAGCACATTGACATGTCCATGCAGTAAAGGCGATAGCCTTTTCTCATCTTCTTCCCTGATTTCTTGTTGCCGTTGCCACAAATGATCTAGCGCTGCCTGCATATATAGGGTGTTCCATAATACGACGGCATTGGTTACCAACCCTAACGCCCCCAATTGATCTTCCTGTCCTTCGCGGTAGCGCTTGCGGATTTCTCCCCGTTGCCCGTGGCAAATGACACGGGCAACGGCATGCCGTCCTTCCCCCCGGTTTAGCTGTGTTAATATCCGGCGGCGGTAGTCTTCATCATCAATATAATTCAGCAGATACAACGTCTTGTTGATGCGACCCGCGTCGATGATGGCTTTAGCCAGACTGGATGGCCGATCACTTTTCAAAAGGGAACGGATAAGTTCCGATGCCTGTATGGTACCCAGTTTAAGCGACCCGGCTATCTTCAGCATATCATCCCAATGCTGTTCAATTCGGCGGGTATTGACAGAACCCCTGGCCAAATCATTGAGTACACCATAATCCGCGTTTTTATCGATTCGCCAAAAAACCGCTTCACCGGCGTCGGCCAAATGCGGTGAGAATTGATAGCCAAGCAGCCAGAATAATCCAAACACCAAATCACTGGCCCCAGCGGTATCCGTCATGATTTCCGTTGGATTCAAGCGCTGCGAGACAGGAGTCGAGTAGTCCCCAGAAGCGATAGTGCCTGAGTTTTCACGAAGCGAAGCGGAAGTGAAAATGCAGGCTATACGAAATCGCGTCGAGTCATTGGGGAGCATGTGAGCCACCCCTTGTTGGGTGGCGAGCGAGTGACCAGGACGGCTGGGGCAGCCCAAGGCATAAGCGGTCGCGTGATTTTTGCTGATTGACCGGCAAGGATGCCGAAGCAATCTTTCGCAAAAATAGCGACTCCCCTTCATTACCCATTGACTATGGAATCATGTTCTGAATATAGGCGTGATGCGGGCTACAGGGCGACTATACGCATTTACGAAGGAATCCTTACGGTCGGCCAACAACCGTGAACACGGCGCGGCCTCCTGGCGGACGGCGGGGTGAGGCCGCAGGCGTGCCACCAGCCACCCCATTTTGTTAATACCCATGGTGTTTTTTCGCCTGACGGCGGCAGCGTCCGCCCACATTTTTGGCCGAACCGAAAAATATCATCAGAAACGCCATTTTTATGACACACTGGGCAAGATAAATTACTTTAATAATCAAAGCCATATAAAAAACAATCCAATATAGTGAAATATTCACTTTATTTTTGGTATTAGTTAATAGTTTTTTGGTCACCAAAAGATTATAGTCAAGTACCATTGCTTTTTTTTATGGGCAGCCGTAGAACATAAGACGGCATCCGCTGTCGGCGGATGCCGTACCCGCCCTAAATACGCCCGATTGCCAATACCGGGAAAGCTTTTTTATATAGATCATGCCGACACAGGAAAAGTTTAGATGATACCCAAAAGATATGGTTTTGTCGCAAATATTTACAAGAGCTGAGTTTGGCCTGATTGGCGGACAAAACTAGCCTGCCAAATTGATAAATTGTCGGTGGGCGGGCAGTGTCCGTCCGGCGAGTTGCCCCTTACTGATCATG
>NZ_PGFZ01000045.1 GCF_002923755.1 Methylovulum psychrotolerans | reverse complement strand
AAGGCATTGAACAGGCGCTCAAAAAAGGCGTTAAGTTCGGCGCACGGCCTAAGCTAAAGCCCGGACAGGTCGAGGAGTTGAAAGCCAGGGTGGCCGCAGGGGAAGAAAAAAGCCGACTGGCAAAAGAGTTTGGGATCAGCAGGCCGACACTTTACAAGTTGGTCTCGTAGGCATATCTCATTAACTTAGTCTAACAATATACATATATAACATTCTGACAATAGACGAGTATACTTATCTATTGTTCTATTTGTATTTACATGCGATCATTCTACAAATGTACTTGCAACCAGTAAACTACAGAACACGCTACAGAATGTGGATGTGATGGAGGATTCGGATCAGCGTTACGCATTTATAAAGAATCCCTACGCTTACAAACAAAATTATAAAAGGTGATGACTATGTTAAAAAGTTACGAGGCTCTTTATGAAAATGGCAAATTGAATTGGTTAGGTATAACGCCCAATATCAACAAGGTGAAAGTCATCGTGGTGGTCGAAGAAAACGATGTCGGAAGCAATGCCCATCAATCCATCAAACAGCTCAAAGGCATTGCACCCAAACCGGAACAAGCCATCAGTTTGGAAGAAATGGATGCGGCGATCCAGTTGGAGGGGGCAAGGCTTTGATTGCACTGGATACCAATATTTGGATTCGTTACATTGCCCAAGATGATGAAGAGCAAGCCCAGTTGGCAACTGATTTGATTGAAAACCAATGCTCTGCTGGAAACCCAGCGTTTATCAATGAAATAACGTTATGCGAAATCGTTTGGGTATTGAAACGGGCTTACCGTTATGACAAAAAGATCATTTTGACTGTGTTAAAACAGCTTCTAAATGGCAATGAGGTCTTTATCTCCTCATATCCAGAAGCATGGGCTGCTTATTACGATTACGAAACAGGCAACGCTGATTTTTCGGATTATTTCATTGCCCAACTAAATAAAAAATATGGCTGCCCCATCACTTTTTCATTTGATAAAAAAGCCTGCCAGCACAGTAATTTTAAGTTACTGAATAGCAAAATATGTAGAACAGACGAACAATAGACAAGTATACTTGTCTATTGTTCTATTTGTATTTAAATTAGATTATTCTATAAGTATAGCTGTAGGTAAAGACATGGCAACAATCACAGTAGCAAATTTAAAAGGTGGAGTCGGAAAATCAACCACAACCATTAATTTGGCGACCGCTGCCCAAATGTCAGGCATACAAACCGCGATCATTGATGTTGACCCAGACCAACAGGCCGCAGCAAAATGGAGCGATAGCCGAACCGCCGAAAATCCTCAAGTTTATTCCGCCGTCTATTCTCGGTTACAACAATCCATAACTGAGGCCGAACGTTACGGAGCAAAACTTATATTTATCGATACAGCGGCATTTGAGCAAAAAATATTGACATCATCTATTCAGCTCGCCGATTTGGTACTTATTCCTTGCCGTCCAACGGCACAAGATGTCCAGTATCTGACCGCAACGACAGACATAGTAGCAATTCACCAAAAACCCGCAGCTATCGTGCTAAACCAGGTTGAACCACGTTTACCTGAAACAGATCAAGCCCGTACCCTTATAGCTTCGCTTGGGCTTTCCCTTTCTCCAATGCACCTTTCAAAAGCCGTTGCTTATCAACGAGCCATTGCCGCCGGATTAGGTGTTACCGAATTCGAACCAACAGGAAAAGCCGCTCAAGAAATTCTAAGTTTACTGAACTGGATAAGTAGACTGTTATACTTGTCGCCAGATATAAAAGTCGATAACATTAATAAACCTATCCATCGGAGCAGTAAGATATGAAAAAACCTGATACAAGCCTTGAAAACCTTATCCCTTCACGCATAGCTTCAAGGACAACGGATCAACCAGAATTACGCCGTCGCCAACCAAGTAGAGCTAAAACCGTAATGATCGCAGGCCATTTTGATGCCGATGTTTCATTTGCCGTACATGAGCTTTGTGGAAAACTAACACGACAAAAAGGACAGCGTGTCACCGTACAACAAGCCCTTGCCGAATCCTTAGCCGATTGGTTTACTAAACACGGTGCTACACCACCGGAAGGGTTAGATTCATTTACATCTTGATGAGTATACTTATCTATAAGTAGATTTAGGATTTCACATGAATGAAAAAGCCAATACATCCACGAGAAAAAAACAACTAACTCATCCTAAACAGGAAGACTTCAATGGACGGCAGATAGACCTATTTCAAAGCTTGCTATGCAACACAGAAACTGAACGGGACTCTCTTTCCAACGTTTTTGATCTCTGGGACAGCATACCCCGCTATATTGTCTCACGACAACAACAAGATAAATGGCGAAAAGCAGGTACATTCCCATTACTATATGAAATACCGTTCCATTATCGAGGCCGAGAACTTACAGCCACTATTCAACCTGCTGCGATAAAAGGTAAAGACGGAATCATCCAAGCGTATTTTCCTAGTGCGAATGAAGAATTAATTGAAGACGTACTACGAAAAATAGCCACTATCCAAAACAATGGCTATTACAATCAAAAAGAAAATCGCAGTGGGGTTGTTTTTACACTGCACATGGTGCGCAAAGAACTAGAAAAACGTGGTCACGGACGCACCTATAGCGAAATCAATCTCAGCCTTGAAATTATGGCACGTTCCGTCATCATAACCAGCATGGCAGATGGAAAAGATGGCGAATTCACCAGCAATAGCCTCTACTTAAATAACCTTTTCAAGGCAACAAAAAGCCGAATTGCCGAAGACCCCAACACAAAATGGTTTGCAGATTTTCACCCATTCGCAAGCCGCGCTCTTGATGAATTGACTTATCGACAATTTAACTACGCCCGACTCATGAGCCATAGAAGCCAATTAGCTAGGTGGATCAATAAGGTGTTAAGCCTGAAATATCTCAACGCCAGCTTCACTCATCCTTTTGAAATGCGATTTTCAACCATCAAGCGTGACAGCGGCCTCTTAAATGGATATACCCTACTACGCCTTGCAGTAGCTGCCGTAGATACAGCCTTCAAAGAATTACATGACTGTAAACCGTCACTTCTAGGAAATAAAACAGAAAAAAAAATAATTGAAGGTAATCGGGGGAAAATACTAGACGTAATTTATACGCTTCATCCATCCCGCGAATTCATGGCAGAAGTAAAGGCCGCCAGTAAACGACAAGCCATTGCCTCAAATTGCCCAAAACCTATAAATAAATCAAATCCTAGATTAATAAAGCAGGGAGTATAGGTTACGGGTCAGAACAAAAGGCAGGGAGTATAGGTTACGGGTCACAGGGAGTATAGGTTACGGGTCATGTTTTTTAACCTTTAAACTAGACAAAATTGAAAGTCAGACAGGGAGTATAGGTTACGGGTCAGCGAAAAAGCAGGGAGTATAGGTTACGGGTCAAATTAAAAATGGTCTATTTCCTTCCTAAAAAAGACATAGGCAGGGAGTATAGGTTACGGGTTATTTT
>NZ_PGFZ01000044.1 GCF_002923755.1 Methylovulum psychrotolerans | reverse complement strand
AAGAAGCCATCAGGGAAGCGGTGTCGCCGCTCTCGGCATATTCATCAAAGAGGACAGTAATGTAATCGTCCATCTCGTCAGGATGATTGCGGAGGTATTCTTCTTCAACCTCACCAATCGTTCTATAGCTGCTCATGGCTTAGATACTCCTTCCAATAGGCCTTGGCCTGTTCAATGTCTTGGTTTTGGCTACCCTTGTCGCCGCCACACAGCAGCAGGACGATATGGTTATCACGTTCCCCGAAATAAACCCTGTAGCCGGAACCGAAAAATAACCGCAGTTCGCTGACCCCTTCCCCGACTGGCTCACAATCCCCATAGTTGCCCTGTTGCAGGCGGGAAACGCGGGCAAGGATACGTTTCCGCCCCATGACATCCCGCAAGCCATAAATCCATTCGGTAAAAGGCTCTTTCCCGTTATCCCTGGCATAAACAACCACCTGCTTTGGCTTTGCTGCATCTGTCACGGACTTATTCCCTTCAATTTATATCACTGCGTACTGTAGTATGCAATAGCCTTGGATGCAAGCCGTCTTTTCCCAAAAAAGTTAAGGCTAAAGGGCTTCGCCCTCACGCGGGACAAGCAAAATAACGGCTTTCCCCGCAGAAAAATGGCTTTCAGCCGCCGCTACGCGCTATGGCCGAAGCTTCCGTGATTTTGTTTACCCTTGCATCCCCAAGTCTCGCCGACAGGCAGGGCTTCAGCAGCACTGAACCCCAAGCCACAAAAGGCAGATGGCGGCGGCTTGCCAAACCGCGGATTTAACGCTAAAAAATAGGAAAGGATTCCGACCATGACCACAGATGTTTATAACCGTGTCACAGATACCATTATCGCCGAACTTAAAAAAGGCGAACGGGCTTGGCTGAAACCGTGGAACGCCTAACACGCCGCCGGAAAAATCACCCGTCCGCTACGGCATAACGGCCTGCCCTATTCCGGCATCAATGTTGTGATGTTATGGGCTTAAGCGATGGAAAAAGGCTATAACGCCCCGCTGTGGATGACCTTCAAACAAGCGCAGGAATTGGGCGGCCACGTCCGCAAAGGCGAGCATGGCAGTGGTGGCTATTAAAAATGCAGCAGCCTGATAAGCACAAATAACCCCAATAGCCACCACAAAAAACGGTTATTTATTTAATAAATTAACATGTTTACATGTTGGATAATTTACATGTTAAAAAATAAGTTATTGAAAAAATGGCCGTATCGTCACATCTTACCCAACCTTACCCCGTGCTTCTGGCTAGACAGTGCATTTGACTTTAATTTCTAACATGTCAAAATGTTCACATGTTTACATCTTGAGTAGATCACATGTTAAAAATAGCGATCCTTGGACAGAAAGGCGGCACAGGAAAAACCACAACCGCGATTGGCCTAGCGGTAGCCGCAGCCTGTTCCGGCAAAATTTCCGTGATTATTGACCTTGACCCGCAGGCCAACGCCGCCAACTGGAAAGACCGCCGCACCGCCGAAAACCCTGCCGTGGTTTCAGCACAAGTGAGCCGACTCAAACACGCAGTCCAATCTGCCGAAGATTTTGGGGCAGAATTTCTGGTGATTGACACCCCTGGAAAGTCAGATACCGCCGCGATTGAAGCCGCCCGCATCGCCGATTTTATTTTGTTGCCCGTCAGACCGCAGATTTTCGATCTTGAAACCTTATCCGCCATGCGTGACTTGCTCCGTGTTGCGGGTTCCGCCCCTGCTTTTGTTGTCTTAAACGGTGTACATCCGCAAGCACACAAACAGGCCGAGGAAGCCAAAACAATGGTGGAAAAAGCTTTTGGATTCAAAGTTTGCCCCGTGCATATTTGTCACCGTGGAGGCTATGCCTCTGCCCCGGCTTCCGGCAAAGCCCCGCAAGAACTAGACCCTGACGGTAAAGCCGCCGAAGAAATCGGACGGCTTTACATGTTCATCAACCAACAACTTAACATGTGAACATATAAACATGGCAGCTAACAATCTGAAAGCTTTACAACAGGCACTTGACAGCAGCGCACGACCTGAACGTGCGCCCCGATCCGTCACGAAAAAAACAAAACCGGAACAAGAAGCACAAATGGTTGCCACACCGGAACCTGTCAAGGAAACGCCAACAGGCGGCTACATGGCTCCAAGCAGGGAAGGGAAGACCAACATCACGGCTTACCTATCGCCCGACTACAAATCCAGCCTGCGCCTGATCCAAGCCCGTACAGGCAAAAGTTTGCAAACCCTCATTGCTGAATCACTCAACGATCTTTTCAGCAAGTATGACGTGCCAACCGTACGACATGATTAAGTTCACTATTCAACATATTGACAATTCAACATGTAAACATGTTAATTTGTTAAATCATTAAGCAGCATGGAAGCACAAACATGGCAATCAGAAAAAAGCAGCCAGAGACCTCAGAAAACAAGACAACAGACGAGGAAACGCCTGTCATTCCGCCCAACGAAGCGGATTTTGGCGGACAGCAACTCGACCTGTTCCGGGCGTTCCTGTGCAATACAGACAACGAACGCGACCAACTTTCAAACACGTTTGACCTTTGGGATTCAGTGCCACGCTATGCAGTATCACGGCAACAAATGGATAAAATCAGGAAAGAAAAGGGCTTTCTGGATTTGCAACAAGTTGAATTCCATTACCGTGGCACAAAACTAAAAACCATCATTCAGGCTGCTAGAATCCTTGATGAAAAAACAGGTACAACCAAAGATTATTACCCTTCGGCCAATGAAGAACTCATTGAAGATGCTTTACGCAAAATTGCCGCAGAACAACGCAATGCCTTTTTCGACAAACCCAACTACCGCAGCGGGGTTGTCTTTTCACTCCATGAGTTGCGCGAAGAATTGAAGCGACGCGGCCACACCCGATCCTATCAGCAAATCATTTTAAGCCTAAACATCCTTGCCCGCAGCACTATTGAAATCCGATCAACAAACGGTAAAGACGGGGAAAAGTTCGCCGTAAGCTGCTATTTTTCAGGGCTGGCGGCGGCATCAAAATATAGACTTGCCGAAGACCCAACCGCAAAATGGATTGTCCAATTCCACCCTCTGGTTACACAAAGTATTGATTCATTAACTTACCGACAATTCAATTACGCGCAGATGATGAGTCACACTTCACAACTGGCTCGATGGATTCATAAACAGTTATCGCTAAAATTCACCTTTGCCAGCCTAACAACGCCCTTTGAAATGCGCTACAGCACAATCAGGCGTGATAGCGCACTGTTAAACAACTATTCGCGCGGACGAAAAGCCATTGAAGCCTTAGATGAGGCCTGGAGCGAACTCATAAAAAACGGCGTATTACTGACAACACAAAAAAGCGAGGTAAGGGGAGGGCGCGGAAAACTGGAAGAAGTCATCTACACACTAACCCCATCACTTGATTTTATCTCAGCCATAAAAGCCGCCAACAAACGGGAAAATTTAGCCGTGGGGAAAAAGACTGACCCTGTGGATCATTTGCAAAACCCAAAAAGGCGGTAGTTATAGGGGGCGGGTCATGATGCTTTTCGGTAGTTATAG
>NZ_PGFZ01000043.1 GCF_002923755.1 Methylovulum psychrotolerans | reverse complement strand
CCCTGTAACCCGCATTCTACCTGTAAAAAATAGTGGTCAGTTTAAAGTAAGCTTCAATTGGGACGAAGATTTTGCATTAAAGATTTCTGGCTTTACTCATTTACGAAGGAATCCTTACCATCAGCCAACAACGCCGTTCACTTGGACGCAGTGCCACCGCTAAAGCCCTCCATGCTTACTATTCGACCCACACAGAACCCGCCGCCCATAAATTCGACACCCTGTCGGATATTATCGGACTTACAAACAACAATAAACGACAACGCCGAGCCGACATCATCAAAGCCCACGAACGCCTAAAAACAGCGGAGTTTTTAGAAAGCTACGAAACCACCCCCGAAACAATAAAAGCCCACATCAAACTAACGGCGGGACAAATTCGCCGCCTCGTCAAAAAGAAACAAAAACCTACCAAAAATTGACGGGTTTGGACGGACGGACGGACTAACGGGTTTGAGCGGACGGACTAACGGGTTTGAGCGGACAGATTGACGGGTTTGAGCGGACAGATTGACGGGTTTGAGCGGACGCTTAGAAACTCGCAAGAGTATGATTATAATAATGAAAAAGCGGTTTTTTGTCGGCGATAACCTTTTATAACCTTTTTATAAATAGAAAAAACGAGTTTTTTGCCTGTGGATAACTTCAAAAAAACGACCGATTTTTAGATTAAAAAATGCGTTCGCTTTGCTCACTAAATTTTCGAGTTTTTATCCTTGGGGGCTGTCTGCCCCCAAACCCCCGAGGATATATAACCCGAACTGATGAAAAAATGAAAAGCGATAACTAGAAAAAAAGCTGATATTTAGAAAAACCGCTTTAAATTCGATTTAAGAGGTTTTTTCAAGATTAGACATAGAGAACTAGCCAAAACAGATTTTTATCGTTGTACGGTTAAATTTACCGCCTTGCCGTTGATGTTTTGACCGTCACAAGACGGCTAAACACACTACCGCAATTTCTTAGCCGCCCGCTTGGTTATCGGCTTTCTTGGCTAACCGCCTGTAATCCCGATCAGTTCAGCTCAAAATATCCTAGCGGGGTGCGGGGCTGGCAATGAAGCCCCGCCCTTGCTCTCCTCAAAAAAACCTGTGAGAGTAGCGAACGCTCTGTAAACTTAATCTTTTGCCTTACTGGTCTCTTCGGCATCGGTTGGCGGGGTTTTTCCCGTTTTGTGGTTTTCCAGGGTCTGAACAAAGCCCGTCCGCCCCATTCAAAAACCGACCGAGCAGCTTTGTCATTCTCCGACATCATACCCCAGATTTTTTGCAATCTTGCGTCAGGCTTCGGGCTTTGGTGGCAGCGTCCAGACGGGACGAACTAAGCGAAGCATGGCAAGGAATCCGTAGAGGGTTACGGACAGAATGGCTCACTTATGCAAACTGCGTTTGCGTGAGCAAGGGCGTTCCCCCTTAACCCCCGTAAAGGCGGCAGAGCCTTCCCTTTCCAATCCCCCCGCCCGGCATTACCCAGCCGATACCAAGAGCAAAACAAAAAGCCCCGTTTTAAGTCTACCGACGGTCAACCGTTTTTGTGTCGGCGGTTCCCAAAGCAGCCCCGTCCTTGTTTTTCCACCGATCCGAACCGCCGACACAAAAACGGTTTTCATTCCCCACCCCCCAGATTCTTTTTTCTTGATATTGTTATGTTTCGTGCTAGGTTTCTAAAAACCTCATAAATGAACGATGTAGAACATTGACAAACGATTTTTATTTAACGCTTGGGCGGGCTGCAAAAGCCACAGGGAAGAGCAAGTCAACCATATTCAAAGCCTTGGAATCTGGCAAGTTATCCTATATCGAAAAAACAACGGCAGGATACAAAATTGACCCGTCAGAATTACTTAGAGCGTTCCCGAAAACGCCAGATCCTGAAAAAACAGAACAATCGGCAACCCACGGAAACGCCAAAGAAAACGAATATTTAAGGCGTGAAAACGAAATCTTAAGGCAACAGTTAGAGCGAGAGCGGGAACAAGCCGACCATTGGCGAAGACAAGCAACAGCTCTTTTGACCCACCAGCCAGAGCCGACCGCCAAGAAGAGCGGGCTTTATGAAAAACTGTTTGGCAGAAGCAAATTAAATCAGTAACATCTTTTTGCTTGCAAAATGTAAATACAAAGTATAAATATATAAAATGAAATATGTTTGGAACGAAGACAAGAACCGCTTAAACATTAAGCAGCACGGAATAGCCTTTAAGGACGCTGTAAAAATCTTTGAAGGTGAAACCATAGAGCGGGAAGACAACCGCTTTAATTATGGCGAAGTCCGTATTTATGCCATTGGCGTTATTAACGGCTTAGAAATAGCGGTTATTTACACCGACACAAATAACAACGAAAGACGAATCATATCAGCGAGGAAGGCAGAACCCCATGAAAGAAGATACTACTGGAAAAACCGCAATGAGTTTTGAAAACGGCACGGATTGGGAAAGATTGCGTAACATGAGCGATGAGGAATTACACGCCGCCGCTGTTGCCGACCCTGATGCACAACCAACCGATGCAACCTTTTGGGAAAATGCAAAGTTAGTGTTTCCCGAAGCTAAAGAAGTCGTAACAATTAGGCTTGATAGCGAAATGTTGAACTGGTTTAAGGAAGAAGGCAAAGGCTACCAAACCCGTATGAACGCCGTATTGTGTGCCTATATGAGAGCAAAAGGCGGTCATAGACACCCAAGCAGTTAATATGCGGCTATCAAAAAAGCCGTTTACCCCACCAAGGGCAACGGCTTTTTACATCACTTCGGGCAGTTTGGAGCGTCCCCGCTTTAACTGCCTTTTCACGATAGCAAAAGCCACCGGAAAGGCAACGGGAAAATGAAAGACGCACTAGCCGACAATAACGAAGCCGTCCTTTTTCTGGAGAAGCAACTAGAAAGAGATGCACCCAATCTTGACCCGGAGACACGCCGCACGTTAGCCCGCATGGGGGCAAGCATAGCCGTAAAAGAGGCGGAAAAGCCCGAAAATAAAGCCGTTTCGCCAGAAAAAACCAAAGAGAAGAAAGAAAAATCCGTACAGCTTGATTTTTGGGAAGACGGCAAGAGAGCCGCCCCCAATGCGGTTTTTCGTTCGGCTTTATTTCCTGCATTACACCCCACACAAAAAGAAAACCGCCGATTTATTAAACAAGAAAATCTTTTTTCTACAGGTGGATTAGAAGTAATTTTCACAGGTGAACAATTCGATCAATCAGACCTTGACGTTTACCTTGAGCTTTTAAACATGGCTCGCCCTTATCCTTTAGGGCAACCCGTCAAATTCTCAGCCTACGGACTCTTAAAAGCACTCGGTTTAACTACTGGCGGAAAAGACCACGCAAGATTACATTCGGTTTTAATCCGCTTGCGTGGAGGCACGATTGATATAACCGACCACAAAATAAGGTATTTTGGCGGTTTAATAGAAGGCGGAATCCGTGACGAAATCAGCCTTAATTATGAAATCACCATAAACCCAAAGTTTGCGGACTTGTTCGGCTTTGGCATGTGGGCGACCATCGACAAAGAACAAGGCCGACCGTAAGGATTCCTTCGTAAATGCGTAAAGTCGCCCGGAACCCCGCGTCAAACCTAGAATCTAAGCGCAATTCCATAGACTACAGAGGTGAATAGCAGTAATCTGTATCAATTGAACCA
>NZ_PGFZ01000042.1 GCF_002923755.1 Methylovulum psychrotolerans | reverse complement strand
TCGCAACCTTTACCCGTCACCATGGTGGATGACTCAAGCTGGGAGCCGGATGGTGTAACGCTCCAAGTCCGGTTCTGCGAGGGCGGTAGCGCGTATCATGAAAATGAGATCGCTGCCGCTACTCTCCAAAAGAACGGTTTGTCCTGAGGCACCTCTGGATCCCTTGGTATCAGTGGCTTACAGACGAAATATCGGTTTCAATGCCGGCGATAAACTGTTTGATAACCTCTTGAATAGTAGGCATATCTGCCCTGTTGTAAAATTCATACTTGCCAATGAAATTGATATGCTGCCAGGCAACCGTTGAAAACCGGAGTATCTGTTTTGCCATTTCAGGGTCAACCGTTTGATAATGCTGGTGTAATGTTGACAACAGTGTCGCGTTATAAAAGATCACCGCGTTGGCAATGAGGCGGATGGATTCGGCATTGATGTCGAGTTCGATTTCCGTCTTGCCATTGAGCATCCTGCCGCCACTGACCTTGGCGATGGTGGAGCTTAGCTGATGGTAAGATTCGCCACGGTTCAGCGAGCTTTGCACCACTTCACGCACTTCCTTGCTGTCGATATAATCCAGCAAATAATCGGTCATGATGATCGCATCGAAGGCAATCAGTGCTTTTAAGATCGGATTGGTCTTTTTGTAAGAGGACAGCTTGGCGACAATCTGGCTTTGCGTCGTCTTTTTGAGTGCCAATGAGGCCACTATTCTCAAGACATTGTCCCATTCTTTGATAATGAGCGCTTTGTTGACCTTTTTGCTGGGCTTGATGATGTGCTTGGCATGGTTGTCGACTTCATCAAAACAGACCAGATTATTGTCTGACTTTTCCCACAACTGGGTAAATCGCGGCATAAAACGGTAACCGAACAAATACATCAGGCCAAAGTTGACGCGGTTAATGCTGTGCATATCACCGGACACCGCCGTGATTTCAATATCCGAGGTGTTGCTTTCCACAATATCCAGCAAGAAGTGGCTTTCGTGCTGGTTGGCGCCGATGACCTTCAGGCACAACGGCAGGTGGTTGGCGTTGAGCGAATACAGGACCACGCCTTTGAGCAGCCCAAAATATTTCTTGGCATAGCGGGATTTGATCGTGTGGTATTTCGTGGCGAACTTTTGTCCGTCAACGCTGTCATGGACTCCGTAATCGGACAGGTTATACTCGGCAAAAATCGGCAGCTTTGCGGTATGGTTCATGACCACATGATTGGCTGCACAAAGGGTTTGGTAGCGGATATGGTTTTTGTTGGCCCGATCCAAATCGTTCCCTTTCACGTCGCTGATCTCTTTCATCTTTTTCGTTTCAATGCCCGTGGCATTGGCAATGATGCAGGCATAGACGGCTTCAGGGTCGGGGCTTAATTTCGCGTATTTGGGCTGAAGATGGGAAAATGCTTTCATAAACCCCGTGGCATCTGCCGAAAACTTCAGTATATCGCCGATACTTGAGACGCGCAGCTTTTCATAGAACGGGTTGTTCATCCCATCATCAAGGCGGACATACGGCAACGTCCATTTGACCAGCCCGCCCTGCTTGTCTTTTTGAATTTTCAGGCCGGTGTTTTCGCCGTTCAGGATGTGTTGGTTAACCAGGGCATATTTGGCTTGCACACTGGTTTCCAGTTTACCCAGCAATTCAACGCTGTCCATCGACAGAAAAGGCAGATTAAGCTGCCGCAAAATGTCCGGTTTGTGTTGTGTCCAATGGCTAAGGTCAATCAGTTCATCTTCCAAGGCACGGTAACAATGGCTGTCTTTGATAAAAACCGTGGAATTGGCTATGCCGTTTTTTAGCTGGTGGTAAACCATGCACTCATAACGGTCGCCGTTTACTTTTTTGACCGCCTTCTGTTGCCCGTCAACCTGTGCTTTATAGGTGAGGTGTTTTTTCAGGTTTTTTGGAAAAAAGTTCATTGGCACTTCTTGGTGGACATAGTCCCGAAAAGGTTTTTCGCCATCCAGATGCTTTTTCAAAAACAGCACAGCCTTGGTCAGTTCGTCATTGCTACAGGAAAATTCCAGGACTTTGAATAAGGGGCGGATGTTCCTTTTGATGGTTAACGCCAATTGGCCATAATATTCCCATCGGAAAAAGTCACGGTCAAAGTTGGGCTTTTTGAATGCCTTGAGGAACTGTTGGTAATCCGCATGGGGAATCACTTCAAAGGCCATGGCCCTGACTTGGTCATCCCGAATACGGTCATCAATGTTAATGGCCATGACCTGGTAAGCCTGTTGCCTGAGCTGTTTGTCCACGCTGTCCGTCAGCTCAATTTTTGAGCGTTGGTACTCGTCGGCATCGTCCGCATATTTCCCCATCTTCTGTATCAGGCTGGATACCAGATGGTCATTGATTTTAAGCAAGCGCCGGTGCGCGTAACACAGCAGATAAAGCCGTACCAAATTTTTATCGGCCAGCCGCCTGAGTTTTTGGATGGTGTAAAACTCCGCCAAGTTCGCGTAGTAGATAATATTTTGCTCTGAAATACCCAGCTTGGGCATCAACAATTTGGACTTCCCGTAAATGCCCATGACTAACTGCTGTTTGGCCACGCTTATCTTGATTTCGGTGGCGCTGAAGTTTTTCTGGTCTTTTTTTAGCAGCGTCAGGTTGTAAAACAGCCCGTCGTTCTCCAGCAGCCCGTCCAATTGCGAGCGGAGCGCTTTGTCGGCATCGGTATAGAGCTTGTTGGCCAAGCGTTTGCGTTCCGCCAAAAGCGCGGCCGATACCCTGTCCTGTAAGCTTGAATAGGCCGGCCTGATAACATTAAGTTGTTGGCAATAGGACAGCAGCCCTTCCATGATAAAGCGGGAGAGCACATGGCGTTTGGCGAGCGCCTTCTCCTCATTGGCCAAATTCTCCAGAAAAGTGGCGTCGGCATCTTTCAGGCCAACCTTGTCCATCACCTCACGGCGGTTACGGTAGTGGAGGTTTTTCGACAGTTGTTTCTTAGGGAACGGTTCGTCAGGAAAATACTGGCACATGATGAAATCAGCGTCAGGCTTAACTTTTTGGATACTGAAGGTGAAAAAATTATGGGTGGCACGACAATACCCAAGTTGCAGGATGTAGTTCACTTTACATGCGGTGTCATTCCCGTAGGTATCCAAAATTGCCCTGTCGTCGGCTTCCAAGGCGAAGAGACAAGCACGCTCTTCATCATCCAATATGGGTATCGCATAAAGCGCGTCGATTTCCTCTTGGGTCAAAACGGTCAGCCGTGCCATGCGTTATTTTATTGGTCGTGCGGATTGTGATGGCGGCTAAAGCGGGCTTTCTGGCCGGCCGGGCTATCATTAGGGCTAGGGCCCATTGATAGGTGAAATAAGGCCCCAAAAGCCTATCAATCGCATCTGTTTTAATTTATGATCGGCACTCTATCACAACATCTATGGCTCTTGTGAGCGGAAAATGATCATCGGATACGCCAGAACCTCCACCGCGGAACAAATGGCCGGACTCGAGTCCCAGCTTAAGGAGCTTGAGGCCGCCCATTGCAAAAAAATTTATAGGGAACAGGTGTCATCGGTTGCCGTCCGCGTGCAGCTTGAATCGGCGTTGGAATTTGCACGGGAGGGGGACGTGTTGGTCGTGACCAAACTCGACCGCCTTGCCAGGTCAGTGGGCGACCTGATGGCGACCGTCAAAACGCTTGAGGAAAAAGGGGTTGGCTTGCATATCCTAAACCTTGGGATG
Source organism: Methylovulum psychrotolerans (assembly GCF_002923755.1). Taxonomy (GTDB): domain Bacteria; phylum Pseudomonadota; class Gammaproteobacteria; order Methylococcales; family Methylomonadaceae; genus Methylovulum; species Methylovulum psychrotolerans. Next base: position 187 of record NZ_PGFZ01000042.1, on the reverse strand, counting down.
GACACACAGACCCCAACCGGAAAGCTCATGCTGTCTGTCCTGGGCGGTGTCGCCCAATTTGAGCGCGAAATGATGCTGGAACGGCAGAAAGAAGGTGTCGCCAAAGCCAAAACGGCCGGTAAGTACAAAGGCCGCAAGCCAGTGCCGGATGACCTGCGTGAAAAAGTCGTTTCCCTCGCTGCGGAAG
>NZ_PGFZ01000041.1 GCF_002923755.1 Methylovulum psychrotolerans | reverse complement strand
AAACCCCCAAAAACCCCCCAACAAAAAATGCTGCCGTCCGCGAAGGACAAGGGGTTTCGGGGCTACGACGGAAACCGTTTATGTCCGACATAAACGGTTTCAAAGACCCCGCGCCATCGCCAAACCCGACCGCCAAAAGCGGTGGTTTTGCCCCGGCGCGGGGCAAAGAGGCCAAAAAAGACAGGCCGCCAGCGGCGCTGCCCAAAAGGCATCGGGGAAATGCCGTCTTGCCCAAGCCCGGCAGACGGGCGCAAAACGGAGGTGAAGTGACCCGCAGCCCCTCACAGGACGGCAGGCAAGCCCAGGCACAACATCACAGATGCTACCCAAAGTTTGGAGGAATTAATGCCTGGCGGCCACGTCGCTTACCGTGCCGACAAGTCATTGTTTCTGTTAGTGTCGCGTACAGAGACGCCGTGTTTTCAAATCGCGGCGAAAGCCGCTTTGTTTCTATGCCGCAGCCAAAGGCCGCTGTGTTTCAATATCACGGCAAAGCCGCTGTGTTTCTAAAGTTGTCCCGGGCGGCCTCCTGCCATCAAAACACTGACTTAAGCCCCGACTGTTTATTCGTCGTTTAAGGCGCTGAACTGGCGCCGCCTGATGACCCCTGCCTGGAATCACGATATGCGGATAAGATTGTCCGCCAAGCCATACACCGCTGTCAACCGGATGATTAAACGGCGGATTCCGCCGCCTTGCATCCACCGAACTCCACTAAAAAAACGCCACTTTTCGCGCTTACCATTCCCGCCAACCCCCGTAAGAATAAGCCGTGCGCAACTGAGGCGCAACTAGGGCGCAACTAGGGCGCTATTAGGGCGCAACTAGGGCGCTATTAGGGCGCTATTAGGGCGCAATTAGGGCGCAACTAGGGCGCAATTAGGGCGCAACTAGGGCGCAACTAGGGCGCAATTAGGGCGCAACTAGGGCGCTATTAGGGCGCTATTAGGGCGCTATTAGGGCGCAATTAGGGCGCAATTAGGGCGCAACTAGGGCGCAATTAGGGCACAACTAGGGCGCAACTAGGGCGCAATTAGGGCACAACTAGGGCGCAACTAGGGCGCAACTAGGGAACTGTCAGTACGGAGGTAGGGTGCAATTTAAACAAACGACAGATTTATTCCGTGGATCATCCCCACGGGCGTGGGGAACGGGGCAGGTGGTCGGCTCGGACAATTTCAATTCACGGTTTATCCCCACGGGCGTGGGGAACGGTCAAAAACGTTGCTTGTCAGTTTTGCCAGTTCCGGTTTATCCCCACGGGCGTGGGGAACGGAATATGATGCGTTAATTAAGAAATATTCCTGTCGGTTTATCCCCACGGGCGTGGGGAACGGTCAATACCGCGCCCGGTCATAACGCGGCCTGTCGGTTTATCCCCACGGGCGTGGGGAACGGTTTGCGGAATTTTTCTTGCTGGCGCATAGACTCGGTTTATCCCCACGGGCGTGGGGAACGGTTACATTAACGGTATCTGAAAAGACTGCCGCCCGGTTTATCCCCACGGGCGTGGGGAACGGACTTATCTTAACTTATTGTTAGATAAGAAGAAATAATGCTGTTAAATTTCCACCAATTTTTCTGACTTTTTCCATGTTGTTAAAGAGCCGCATCATCTGCACCCTCAATAGGATAAAACGACACCAATTTCAATCCGTCCAGTTCCACTGGCAAGCGACGGTTTTTGCCTAATGTCACAAAATCAAAGCCCGATTCGGTGTTGGTAGACCAAGCCATCACTGCGTTGCCGTCTTCAAGCCCATCTTCAACTTGCGACCAGATCATTTCGCGCACTTTTTTCGACAAGTCACCCACATAAACTCCTGCGCGGATCTCGATCAGCCAAACCGCTAACCTACCGCGTAAACGTAGTGGGGCGTTTTCAACTACGATGACCAACATCGCCGATGTTCTCCGGGTTGGGTATGGCGGGAGCTATAGATTCTTCAAACGGAGTGGGGATCGTCAACTCCCCAGCCGCCAGCACGTCTTCAATGGTGGGAATGATTTTCTTGAGGATTTTACTTTGCCGGAATATATCACGGCACATCAACCGGACTTCACGCTCAGGTTGTGCGTAGTTTTTGGCGGCAATTTTGAAGGCGTGTGGGATAATGTCATCAAATTTGAAAAGGTCGGCGATGTCATAAACGAAGGAGAGCGGTTTGCCGGTATGTATAAAGCCAATTGCGGGCGCGTAACCTGCCGCCAATACTGCCGCTTCGGAAATGCCGTACAGACAGGATGTGGCGGCGCTGATGCAGCGGTTAGCCATATCGCCGCTGTCCCAATCGGTGTAATCGTAATTGCGGCCTTTCCATTCCACGCCAGCTTGTTTGGCTAGCAATTGATAGATTTTTTTCACCCGTGCGCCTTCAATGCCGCGCAGTTGTTCCACGCTACGACGTTCCGGCGGTTTTTCACCAAAGCGGATTTCATACATTTTGCGGACAACTTTTAAGCGGGCGACATCGTCTAGGGCCAGTTTGGCTTGGTAGAGCAAGCGGTCAGACCTTGCCCCGCCCGGCTGGCCTGACGCATAAACCCGCACGCCCGCTTCCCCGACCCAAACCAGCAACGTCCCTGCCCTGGCCGCTAAAGCTGCGGCCATATGCGAGACTCGCGTCCCTGGTTCGAGCATGATACAGGCGATGGAACCGACGGGTATGTGGGTACGGATGCCGGTTTCGTCGATGACGACAAACGCGCCGTCTTTGACATCAATCTGGCCTTTTTCGATGAAGACGAGGGAGACGCGTTCTTTCATGGTGATAGGTTTGAGAGGTGGGAGCATTAGTGTTCCGGCAACAACAGATTTTGGAAGGGCTGGTGGTTCTTCCATCGGTAAGCGTTAAAATCGCGCTGGTCAGTGGAGAGAATTCGCCCGTGCCCAAGGTGTTCGGCTAGGATGACCAGGGACGCGTCGGCTAAATCCATGGGGAGGTTAGCGTATTTCTGCATCAGGGCTTGAACCTGCGGCAAACACTGCACATTAATATCAAAAACCGAGACCAAGTCAGATTTTAGTGCGCCAATAAAGTTTATCTGGCTTTGCACACCTAATGTCTTACCTAACAAATAGCTGGTTTCGGTCATGACAGGCCATGTGGTAATCAACCCTTCATCCAGGTGTTGCATAACCGTGATGGCTTGGCGATGGTAGCGGTCTTTTTTGTTAAAAAATGCGAACCAAAATCCTGTGTCAGTCAATACCATGTTTTTCCTTCCAACCTTGCAGCAGATAGTCTTTATGGTTGACAGACAAGTCTTCCGGCCCTTCCGCAGTACCCGCCAGCATTTCCAGTAATATCCGGTTCTTTTGCCTGCCTGTCAGGGCTGTTTTTTCGTACAACAAATCCAAAGCTTGCTTGATAATTTCTGGCGTATTCAATTGGGTGGCTTCATGTATGGCGGCTATTTTTTGTTGGTAGCTGTCGTCGATTTGGGTATTGATTTGCATGGATCACCTATGAAAAAGATGGGGTGTTGTATGAACTATAACAGTTAATATTCATACCTAAAAGCAAGGACTATTATGTTCGCCTAATCATCAACAGGCCACAGCCAAAGGCCTTGGCGCGGCCTATGCCTTGGAATAAGGCTTGCTCGAATTTTTGCACATCGGTGATTTCAAGTTCGCCACAAAAATCGACCGTGCTAAAGCCAGGTTTATCTTCTTTTTTCTTGGCTTTGGCGGGCAAACCATGCCAGAGGTAGCCGCTATTTTGCAATTTGCTTAAACCGTCATCGTCTACCAACAACTCAAATCCCAAACGTTCACCTTGTTTTTTCAGCCAACCTTCTAAAGCCACATCCACTTGGGCTTTTATCGCCAATTCCAGTTTATCGGCGAGCTGGGCTATTTGCTCTAAGCGTTCGGCGTAACGAAGATCATTTGTCAGCAACTCAGTCAAGCGCAGGCTTAAGGCTTCACCGCCGTTTGCCAGCAAAAGTTTTTTGTACTCGCCTTTCTTAGGTTTGGCTGAGAGCAATGAATCCAGTTGGAAATTCTTAACGAGCGAGGATAGAAACTGTAACTGGGCATCCATCACCACATCATGCTTTTTGCCTTGCCGAGTAACAACCGGATTGACCCGGCACCCGAATCCCAGACGTTGACCTTTTTCCAGTTGCGGGCGGTAATGTTTCGATTCAACCGTAAACAGCGA
>NZ_PGFZ01000040.1 GCF_002923755.1 Methylovulum psychrotolerans | reverse complement strand
GCGTTTTCAGCCTATTTATTTTGAGCCTATCAATGGGTCTGGCGAACGATTTACGATTGGAATTTTAGCGCAAGCTGAAAACGGTGAAGGTAATGTATTGCAAACTATTTCAGATAAAACGATGCACTGCATGTATGGTGATAAAGCTCCGCAAATAATAGGATTTATTTCTTTGGTATTAAGTAGTGCAAAAGCGCATTTACAATCTAAATTAATGCTTGAACTTTGGCATCCGCCTATTAATGGTGTTACGCTAGGTGATATTCAAAAAACCTATTCGGGAAAAGAAATAGAAGGCGTGTTATTTCAAGCTATTACAGCCTATTCCAGTTTATATAATGGAAAAATAACGACAGATGCACTGAATGAATTAAACGGCAATGACACGTTGAGTGATGAAGCTGAACAGTTGACTATTCATTTGCTTAAATCAGTAAAAACACATGTTAACAATCCGCTTTTTTCAAAAAATTGGCAACGGGAGGCTTCTGTAAATGGTAGTCATGTTAATATTGATTTTTTGGGGCTTAGATACAACGCTAATTTAGCAAATTTTGATGTAAAAATTGTTAAAAACGCCTTTAAGTTAGCAAAAGTAAAACTATTTGATCTTGAAGTCTTAAGAGAAAATCGCGAGCAAGGAATTATTAATTCATATCAAAATTTTGAATTATTAATTGCACTTAAAAATAACGCACCCGCTGAAGCACAAGATAGCTATCAGATGATTGAACGATTAGCAGATAGTATCAATCTTCGTGTGATTAAAGGATCCACTCCACAAGAACTTGCAAGCAGAATAATAGAGCAAGAAGCAGCTTAGAAAATTTTTTGCTGTAGATTTTTGTTTATTAATTTAATGCGTGAATATACGACAGTACGCAACAATCCCAGCAAGTGGAACCCGTTAGCCCCCACATCACACAATATTAAAACCCAGCCGCGAAGCGCACTACACATGAAGCGCCCAGCGTCTTCATATTAGCGAAGCGGTACTATCAAAATAATAAAATCGTACCGAAGGTAGATTTTCACCTCGCCGTGAGAATTGGCCAGTCCCGTCTATCTCATTGCGTCCGCCCGATCCTAACCTCGCCATTTGCCAATTCTTACCCTATCAACTCGCTTTTCTGGTCAGCGCGGAAGCGCATCACGCAAGCTGTCAAATATAGCGATAGCGGTCTAAATAAATATCTTTCTCTAGAGTGTGACGGGCAAACCGATTAAAACGCCTCAAGCGTTTTAATGCTTTCGGTTTGTTCGTTGCACGTCCGCGTTAGCAGATGGACTCATTTCTGACAAACGGGGAGGTAAAGGGATGTTAGGTAGAAGGGGAAACGTTTCCAGCCTTTAAGCGACATCATGGAATAGGGTAAATTTATGTGCAGAGTCTGTAATACTGCACATTTGTACCAAACTGATACATTTACCTATTGACCAGCCTTTTTTTATCAACTACTATCATTTTCAAATGAACTTCACAAGGATACCTTAAAGAATGGCTGTTAATAAACCGAAGCTTCGCACTACTCAAGTCACTGTTAGGCTAGATCCTAAGATTCTTGAAGGTCTTTCCGATATTGGCAACCGTCTTGGTATAGCCCCAACAACACTTGCCGGCATAGCTATAGGCGAATATGTCGTTAAGGGTCAAGCCGCTTTTAATAACGGTGTTTTAATGCAAGAGGCCATGGGTAAAGAATTGGCGAAGTTAATTGCGGCACCATTTGCGTCCGCCATTGAAGCTAAGGCCGCAGAAGAGCTTAAGGAGCTTTTAAAAGATGATTGATTGGATAACGGCCATCGTCCCTTTTCGTCATTCCTCTTTATTGCATGATGGTCAGGTTTTCTCCATTTCACGTTCAGGCGAGATTGAATGGACAACAAACAAGCGTCTTAAGGTTTTAGGTTCTTACGATTCATCTTTACACGTTCAATCGGATTTACGTTCTAGGTCGCCTGAGGGCGATTATTTGAATATTGTTTTTGACGGCAACCCAGTTAAGTTTTTTCAAGGACATAATTTATGGGGTACTAACGATTTGGTTGGATTGATGGCGGAGACCGTTTTAAAGATTTCCGATATTTTACATTTGCCTATTTCACCTGATGATTGGAATTTAATTATTGGCGGCTTTTATTATTTAAAACGGGTTGATTCAACAATGATGATTGAGCTGGGAAATAATGCCAATGTTGAATCTTTTCTTTATTCAGCCGAAAGGCTTGCCCACATGAGATATAAGGGTCAGGGCATCATGACGAAAGGCACATTGTATTTTGGCAAGCATTCCCGCCGCGAATCTCTCAAACTTTACAACAAGCTTAAAGAAATTTTAGCCAAAGGCCACGAATTGCCTCTAGAGCTTCAATTACCGGAAATTTATAAATGGGTTGAATCGAAGCTTCGCGCCGAAGCTACTACTCGGTCATTAGAGCTTAAACAAAGATCATTGGATTTAGCCGCCGTTTGGTGTGAAAATAAACCAGAGGAAGTCTTATTGAGATTATTATCAGGTTTGGATATGAGCGAAAATCACACCATCACAGAAACAGCTTTACAGGGCTTGCCGCCTAGGCTTGTCGCGGTTTATCACCTTTGGAGAGAAGGCCACGATTTAAGGGCAATGTACCCAAGAATGACCTTTTATAGATATCGTAAACAACTTCAAGAGAATGCGGGTATAGACATCGCCATTAAGCAAGGCAACCGCCAACAGCCTGCCCCGAACGTTGTAGATTTTAGACGGGTTTTAGTTCCAGAGCGTTGCCAACAAGTCCCATCTTGGGCTATCGGAACGCCGTTATATTTTGAGCCTAGAATAAAGATTTCGGCTTAATTTGCGTCCGGCCTATCGTGTATCGGACGACAGGCAGGACTAACCACCACCTAAACTATTTGGGAGTTTCAGCAATGGCTACTTGTCATTTTACTCGCGTTTGCCTATTTTTTCACAAATCCGCTGGGGGTTCTTCGTTATGAATATATCAACCCAAGGCGATTCAGATTTAAGTGTCCTTGATTTAGACCCGCTTTTTAACGTGTCGGCTGCTCTTGATGAGCTTTCTCTTTTGTTGCCTAACGGCGGTAGTCTTGTCGGTTATCTTACTTACAGGCTCGATGTTGAGCTTGAAATTTTGAAAGCTAAGATTCTGAAATAATCGTTTCTGCGCCGCGTGGTGCGCCGGATGCGACGAGGAGAGACCGACGAGAAGCACCGCCGTACCGCGCGGCTTTTCCGTCACCGTGACAATAATTCATTTTCGTTACTGTAACGGAAATTTATCAGGTCATAAGCGCCCGGCGAACCCGCGAAGCTTGCGAAGCGCGTGCAGCCGGAAGCGTTGGCCATTGTGTACGCCTAGCTATTTATAGCTCTGAAAATGGTGATGCTATACTGGCGTTTAATTTATTATCAAGATTAAGAAAAGCATGATAAGACTAGCTCGAGTAGTGACCGTATTAGGTAGGGCAGACGCAGGATTATTTAATTGTAATCGGGTGATGTTAGCATTTCATGGCTTAAACTATGAAGTCCCAGCGTATGCTAAAAAATTGAGTGATTTAGATATGCTGGTTGAAATTATGGTGGCACTCATCGGTAGAGAAATAGGCTTACCTATTCCAGAACCTATTATTGCCATATATGAGGAAGAACAGTTATTTGCCTCTATTGATGCGGATCATCCGAATCTAAGTCATAGCTTAACTTGGCATAATGACAAGCTTATTGATGATCCGCAAAATACCGTTATTTTAAAAAAGCTAGCCGATTGGACAGGTATTAACCAAGCTATAGGATTTGATGAATGGATAGCCAATGGCGACAGACATACAGGCAATATTTTATGGGACGGCAAAGAAAAATTCGTTTTGATTGATCATAATCTTGCGATGCGTTTGCCGTTTGCGCCCCACCAACCTATAGATAATCAATTACTGAATATTAAATTATTTTTTACTTATAATGATGAGGTAGGAAAACAACGCATTAAAAATCATATAAATGAGTTGGTTTCGCAAATAAATAATGATTTACCAGCCTCTATCGCTGAAAATTTATTGGCAAACTATGAGGAGCTAAATAAAGATACTTTAATGAATATAGTTGATTTTTTATCACAAAGATTAATGTACTTAACCAACATTGTTCATCAAAAAATACCTTTACGTCAACAATCATTATGAAAATACAAGTATCTAGATTTCCACAGTTACCAAGGTTTTCTGCGCGTTTTCAGCCTATTTATTTTGAGCCTATCAATGGGTCTGGCGAACGATTTACGATTGGAATTTTAGCGCAAGCTGAAAACGGTGAAGGTAATGTATTGCAAACTATTTCAGATAAAACGATGCAC
>NZ_PGFZ01000004.1:382349-427264 GCF_002923755.1 Methylovulum psychrotolerans | reverse complement strand
AATACCATACTGGGCAACCTTAAGACCAGCCTTGGTGGTGCTTACCATGCGTTTGGGTTCGCAAAATATGCCTCGCGTTATCTGGGGGCGTTCGCCTATCGCTTCAACCGCAGGTTCCAGCTCGATAAGCTTCCCATGCGCCTGCTTGTTGCCGCCATCGCCGTTGGGCCTCGCCCAGAGGTTTGGATCCGCTCGGCTGAAGCATCTTGCTAATCAGGAAGTCCTTTCAAAACGGCGTGTTTTGATTGAGCATGTCAACCGCCGCTGCGAGATTTTTAGGATCGTCAAGGACGTTTACCGGGGAAAACACAAAAACTACTCCCTGACATGGAGCCTGGTGGCCGCACTGGTTAACCTGAGGTATGGCAACATTTAGGAAAGATGTCTAATAAAAGCAGTGAACTAAGCCGCTACCTTACATTTCTAAAACTAACAAAGAAATATCATCTTCAAAATCGGCTCCGCCGCGCCATAAATGGATGTCGCTATCTAACAAACGGATCGCTTCTGCTACAGGTAGCCCCCGGGTTTTTTCCACGGCTATCCGCAAACGCTCGCTACCGAACATTTCTCCGGCAGGTGATTCGCATTCGGTTATGCCGTCAGAATACAAAACCAGCCTATCACCAGAACAGTAGTTGAGTACGATGGATTCATAATGGACATCGGCAATAATGCCGACTGCTAAGCCGCCATTAACAATCAATTCTGTCGGTTGTTGTTGGTGCAGATACAGTGCGGGGGGGTGTCCGGCTTGGCATAGTTCGATAGTTTTGGCTTTAGTATCAATCACGCCATAAGTCATCGTAAAGTAGAGGATATTATTGATGTCAGTCTGGAATTGGTGGTTCAACGCAGAGACAACAGCAGGCGCAGTCTGTACAACTTGGCGGTACGGTGCGTTTGGCAGGCTATGTTTTAGATAATTGCTGCCTTGGTGGGTGTCGGGAGACAATAAGCGGCTGAGGGTAAACGAGTGCATGGCGGAAGCAATACCATGTCCCGCCACGTCGATGATATAAAATCCACAATGGTGGTCATCCAACGGAAAAAAATTGAAAATGTCGCCCGATAAATGGGTTGAGGGATGGAATAGCCAGTCGATGGCGATGCCTTGGTTTTGGGTTGCGGCATCGGGCAGTAAGCTACGCTGCATGGCCGCCGCCATTTTCAAATCCCGGTTGATAATATCATTCGCCGCCAATAATTTTTTGCTGGTTTCAGTCAGGCGCAAATTGTTTTCTTGGAGTTCTTGCTCCAGAAGCAAAATTCTCTCCCCGGCGCGGATGCGGGCGTGCAATTCGTCAAACTGGATGGGTTTGCGTATGAAATCATCCGCCCCCGCATCCATGCCCTGTACCACCGACTGGGCATCCTCAAGAGCGGTGATTAAAATAATATAGATATAGAACGGCAATGCCAAGGCGCGTATTTGCTCACACAGCTCTGTACCGTTACCGCCTGGCATCAACCAATCAGTAATGACGAATTGGATATTCCCCTCTAAAACCAAGCTTATTGCCGTATTGATGTTATTGGTGGCAATAATATCGTAGCCACATTTTTTCAAGCTACCTTGGATCATGAGCCGCGTGATCGGGTCATCTTCGACAACTAGAATATGCATAGATTAGGGTTGTGGTTTTTAAAAAAGTGCGTTAGCCAATTCAATCGCCCAGCAATGCCGATAAGGCCGCCACTTGGGTCGGCAGAATTTCAAAAACGGTATGCAGGCGGGTCAGTTCAATTAATGATTGCACCATCGGACTGGTGACCAATATTAAGCGCCCAGATTTTATTTGCATGGCTTTAAATGCCGAAATCAGTACGGCACAAGCACTGGAATCTATAAACGTGACTTGCTCCATGTCAATCACCAGTAGCCCCTGCCCTTCATCAATGAGCGTTTTTAAGCGCTCGCGTACTTCGGATGCCTCCACCATCACAAAGCGGCCAGATAAAGCCACAATATCTATGTCACCCTGTTTTTGTTCGTTGATAATCATATTAAGCATTCCTTTTTTGCCAATTGTTATTGTATCGGTTCACTTCTGAGAGTGTCATTAATGTTAAGCTTTTTAATGTGTTGCCGGGCTATCTGTCCGTGCGCACTGTTGCGGCAGGCGCCAGGGACGCACAGCCGCCTTATTATCCTTAAGTATGCAACGTATTGACGTTGATGTCCAGATACAGAGCCGCCCAAAATTGGCGCATAAAAAATCATTTCCACTTCGGCTTAGGCCGGATGGTGTCTGAGCAGCCGAGGGAGCTTCCGCCCCGCCTATGTTTTACGGTATTGTCCAGCCGTAATTGACTGAACCCGCCTTTCCGTACGGCATGTTACCTTCACTATGGCAGACGGTGGCCAAACGTTTCACTACCCGCATTGCGTTCTTCCTTACCTTGATTGCCGGTCGCATAAACCAAGGTGGCAGCGGACTGTAGCAAGGTGGCGCGGCTGTCGATTTCGGTATAACGCGCATGTGCCAAATCTTTTTGCGCGGACAACAGTTCTATCACCGTGGAAAAGCCATGGTTATAAGATTCTTGGGTGGCGGCGTATGATTCTTCAGCGGCTTTCAACAAGGCTAGCGCAAATTCGCGTTTTTCCAACATAGTCTTGGTGTTGGCGTAAGCTTTCCAGATATCACGGATGATTTCCAGGCGCAAGGCCTCAAGTTCGGCTTTGGAGGCTTGTTTCTTGGCCTCGGCTTCATGGACGGCATTGCTGCGCTCAAAGCCATCGAACAACGTCCATTCTATCGTCAGCAATGCCGTGCCGACCAGATTGCTGGCCGAATAACTCCCATAACCGGGCGGTGTCGTATGCACATCGCCCCAGTATTGATTACCTAAGCTACCGCCGAGAGAGACCTTCGGCCAAAATTCGGCTCTGGCCTTCTTTACTTCCGCTTCGCGGGCACGCAATTGTGCAAGCCGTGCCATCAGATCGGGGCGTTGTTCCAAAGCCTGATCGGCAATTTTTTCAACCGACTGCACCAATTCTGCGGGTAACGGCAATTTGCTCAGGTCTATTAGCCGCAAGGAATAAGAGGGCGAGATGCCCAGGCCCGTTGTCAGATCGGCTTTTGCCTGAATGACCGAACCGCGGGCATCTTGGAGGTCATAGTTGGCTTTGGCTTGCTCCTGGACCGCCAACAGCACGTCGGGGCGCGTCGCCAGACCTTGGTCAAGCTTCGCCCGGACTGACGCGGTACCGGCATTTGCTGCCGCCAATGTTTGCTGCGCCGCCGTTACTTTAGCCAGGACGGCCTGATAAGCAAAAAAACTGTTGGCGACCCGATAGGCAATTTCTTGATGTTTGCGGTTGAAGGTAAAATTAGCGGCGCTCAAACGTTGTACGTCCGCGTCGATCACCGCCTCCCTGCGTCCGAAATCGAACAATGTCCATGCCAAATTTAAACTGCCCAAAGAAGAATAGCCATAGCTAGTCAGCGCCCCGCCGGGGATAGGGAAACTGGTTTTGAAATATTGCCCGAACGCCATTGCCGTTAGAGTCGGGTACCAAGCAGCGCGATTCCTCTCTAGCTTAGCGGCGGCGGCTTTTGCCTCTTCCCAACTAATCCGGGTTTCCGGGTTGCAATTCAGGGCAAGATCGACCAGCGCAGGCAGATCGTAAGTTAGCTTGGTATCGACCGGACTTTCTTCAGGCGGATGGCTGGATATAGCGGTTTGTTGCATACCGGCGGTACTCTCGCCCTGCCAATAAGCGGCAGGGTCAGCCGGAGCCGCCCCATAAGGGTTGCTAAACGGCAGGGGGCCTGGCGACATACAGGCTGTTAATGCCACCGCCAAAGCCATTGCCAAAAACTGGCCGCCCCGTAGCAAGTAGGCTAGGCATAATGGTAAATTGCTGCTTCGGTAACCCAGTAATGCCGCAAAACGTGAAACCATTTTTTCAAATGCCAGATCTGTTGTGGGATAAATAACTGCTTGTCCGCTTAATTGAGTGGCTCAACAGAAAAATTACGCCCATAATATAACAATAAGCATCCGAGTGATACACGACCCAAATCAAAACCAAGCAAATGTTGTTATTAAGATCATCGAAATTGAGTTTTTCGTTTAGTTACAGCTTATGATGTCCAAAGCGATATTGCAAAAATCAGGGGTTCTGGCGGTTTTGGCGGTTTTTTTGCCGGCTTGCGACCCGATACTGAGTATTGAGGGTTCATTCTGGCCCGCTTGGATTATCTGCATCCTTGCTGGCTTGGCGACAAGTATGGTGCTGATGTGGCAATTGGTGCGATACCGGCTGGCCGCGCATCTGGGATCGCCGCTGTTGATTGTGCCGAGCTTATGGGCGTTATGCACTTTTTCCATCTGGTTGTTATTTTACTCGACCTAAATGCCGGAGCCGCCCAATATGGAAAACAAGCCAATGGATAACCATGTTATCAATCTTAAGCGCCGCATCTTGCTAGGACGGCTCATTGGTATCTTAATCGTACTCGGCGCTCTGGTAACTGGGGCTTTGGCGTGGCGCATCAACTATCAGCATCCCCGTACTAACGACGCGATGGTGCGGGCCGACATCGTCGGCATTGCACCGGAAGTGAGTGGCCGTATCGTCGAACTGCATGTTGAAGACAATCAGTATGTTAAACAGGGCGATCTGCTGTACGTTATCGATCCGCGCCCGTACCAGGCCAAACTGGACCAGGCCAAGGCAGAATTGCTGTTGGCGGAAAAAGACGTGGATTCACGGCGTGCCTCCAGCAGATCCGCAGAAATCGCCATCGGACGGCTGGAACACCAACGCACGGCTGCCGAAGCGGAAGTTAAAGGGATTGAGGCGGAAGATGAGTATCTGCATAGCTATTTGGAACGCCTTGAGCCATTAGCGGAGAAGCAATACGTCACGGCAGACCAACTCAAGCAAGCGCGTTCCAAGTACGCCGCTTCACGCGCTGAGTTGGCGGATGCCCGCGCCAAAGTGCTGTCGGCTCAAAGTGCCATTGCCGAGGCCAAAAGCGAGAGCCGTGGCGCGGTATCGTTGATTGCCCAGTCCGGCAACGTCAATGCGCGTACCGAAGTGGCTAAGGCGATTGTCGCTGCCGCCGAACTTGATGTGGAATACTGTTCAGTACGCGCACCTTTCAATGGCTATGTCACAAACCTGAATACCCGTGAGGGCGAATACGCCAAAGCCGGAACGCAAATGTTTGCTCTGGTTGATGACCGCCATTGGTATGCCATTGCCAACTTTAAAGAAACCTATTTGCAATCTATCCACCCAGGCCAGGAAGCGGAAGTATTCTTGGTCGGTTATCCGGGCAAACGCTACCGGGGTGTCGTGACCGGCATAGGCTGGGCGAATTCTCCTGATAATATCAAGCAGCAAGGCGTACTGCCGGAGGTTCAGCGCACGTTGAACTGGGTTATTCTGGCATCCCGTTTCCAAGTTCGGATTGAGATACCCGAACGGGATCCCGATCATCCTTTACGCATGGGTATGACCGCCTTTGTCACCGTTCTAGGTCGCCTCTCCGAACTGCCGGAGCTTACGCCAGTCAGTAAAACCCCTGTTTCGCGATGAGCAACGGCGGCCCGCAGCCCGCTTCGGTGCCGAACGAAAGGCGCGGCGGCCTCTGGTTCGGCACCAGCCTGACACAATTCCTGATAGCTGAACTTAGGGATTTTCCGGGGCGGCGGGTTGCCGCATTGCGTTTGTTCATCGTTTCGCTAATCATTGCTTTGGTCAGCCAAACCCTGCATGTGCCGCCATTGGGGGCGATTGCGTTGCTGATCTGCCTGAGTTACGACGCGTATGCGAATGCCGGCCAATCCCTGGCGTTCGGGATGCGCCAACTGGGATATATTAGCGTCACTACCTTAATATCGGTAGTGACGCTGATGTTTGCCGGTAATGATGCTTGGCTGTTGCTGCCCCTGTCTTTTATCATCTTAGCGGTAGCCCTGTTTCATGCCCGCTTGATCGCTTGGCCTACCGGTATCGCGCTATGGTATTCAGTAGCGGTGTTGTATGGCCCAAGCACGCCCGAACAAGGCATTTACAATGCGTTGTGGAATATCCCTATTATCGGCGTATTGGCTATCGGTTCATGGACAGTGGTGCATCTGACCATTAAACCGCAAGACCCGCTCAAACAACTGAAGGCAAGTATCGCGGCGCAATTGGCGGCCGTGGAAACTATTTTAAGTACACGTCTGGCCGACAGCGGTGTGACGCTTCAGACACAGGCTATGCCAAAGCATACCATCCCAGACAGCTTGGGTAAGATTTTGGTATTGCTGGCCAACACGGAACTGCTACATCCCTCCACACATCAGCAGCACGACACTTATCTTGCCTTATTGCTGGAAATTGATGGCCTGCGGCAGATCGCCATCTGGCTGGATCAGACCTTGACACCAGCGTTTCGTAGGCAACCGATGGATCAGGAGAAGTTAAATGTCTATCTGGCCTTACAAAGTGCCTGCGCAATGTTACGGCAAGGCGTGGAGGAATCACGCGATGTGTCCGGGCAAATCGGTACGCTGCTGACCGACGCGGTGCTGCATAGTTATGCGCCGCAAACCAACCCCTCGATATTAACGGCTATGTGGCGGGCACTGCAACGGATTACCGGACTGCTGCATGACTTGCATCAGCCCGATACGGACGTGCCAACTTTGGCTGGCGAAACGGACGATGACGAAACAGAGGGCCGTTGGTTTCCGGCTTGGTTTGGCTATGCATTTTGGGCCACCCATGCAGATAGCTTACAATTTGGCATTAAATTTTCTTTAGGGGCGATAGTTTGTGCATTGATCGTGGAAAGTTTAGGTTGGCCAGCTATCAATACCGCCATCCCGACTTGTCTGGTTGCCGCGCAGACCAGTCTTGGCGCCGACTACCGTTTATCGCTATTGCGTTTGTCGGGTGCGGTTGTAGGTGGCTTGTGCGCCTATTTTTACGTGCTGGTTTTCCAGTCCCAGCTTGACACGGTAGCGGGCTTTGCGCTGGCAACGGCGCCGTTTTGGGCTTTGGCTGCTTGGATTTCCTCGGGTAGTGAGCGTATCGCTTATCTGGGCAGGCAACTGGGGTTTTCGTTCGCCATGTTCGTGTTACATGATTTTGGCCCGGTTTCCGATCTTTATTTGCCGCGTGACCGCGTTGCCGGCATTTTTCTGGGCATTATCGTGATGGGCGTGCTCGATTACGCGCTATGGCCGCGGCGTTCGATTGTGCTTGCCCGCCACCATAGCATAGCCGCATTGCACACCATAGCCAAGCTGACTGCCCGATTGCCGGATTTAGGCGTGTTACTCACGCATACCCTGCCATTACGTTTGTCGGCAGATAAAGATTTGGCCGCGGCTCAGGATTTGGTGGTTCACGCGATACTGGAACCGGATGCCAAATTAAGCCACAAAATCTATGAAAGGACAACGCTGAGTGCGTTGATTGAAGCCGCCGGAAAGTTGTCTGGCCTGCTACAGATTCGGCGCCGCTATCGTTTGTTGAGCGGGCAGCAATTTAGCCATTTTCCTGATGAGTTGCAACAATATAGCCGCGCTTTCGATAAGGCTTTGGCAAGCGAGTTGGAGAATGCGGCATTGATGCTGCAAGGCGGGCAACAAGAAACTTGGACTGAGGTTGCCGATATCCACGAGTTGCTGAAACAAAGTTATACCAAACATCACCGTATCGACAGCTTACCTGCTGATTTGGCTTTGGAATGGGAACTGCGCTTTAGGCTAGACCAGCAAATCATGGAACTTGTGGAGAAAATCCAAATAACGGCTCGGGATTCTGTTGATCTTTGACAGGCATCTTGGAAAATGCAACTTATCGCCATTTTTGTTATGGGGCATCATTTGCACGTTGCTTTAGCGTATTGCCATAACACATAAACCCGGCCTATGCTTTACAATCTCCCGTATCCGCCAAAAGCCATTAATTAAACTGGCCACCAAATTGAGAAAAAATATGAGTAAATTATCCCCCACACAAAACCGATCAGCCGCGCAACAATTAGGTGTTGCCGAATCCTATACAGCGTTCATGACATCTACGTCATTGGATTTACTGGATGAAGCTTATCGGCAAGATTTGGGTCAGTTACAAGACGACGGCGATTTTTCAGCGGATGATGCGATCCACATTGTTGAACTGCACACTAAAACGGTAGGTTTGCCAACCGGATTTATGTATGTCGGAATGGAAAGTGACAACCAAAAACACCAAGTGTTTGGGATCGTGAATCTGAATTGAGCAGTTTGGCTTATGGTGATGAAAATGACGGTTATATTCTTACGTTTAGCTAAAACTAATAAAGAGACGCATTTTTATCCAAATAAAGGTTGAATTAAAGCCGAAAAATGTCAGTCTCTGGTGATGCCGCAATGGTTTATAACTTCTTTGACAGGCTTGAATTAGGCTGTAAGGGTTTTATGTCAATGGCGAAATCCATGTGGATACGTTTGGCGGCGGCATTGACTTCTTGCTTATTTTTAAAAGGCCCGGCAACTACCAGATAGCTATGGTCTTGCTGAACTTTCCGTGCCGGTATCATAGGGCCTTGGTGATTGAGCATGGCGGCCAGTTTTTGCGCTTCCGTCCCATTATCAAAGCGGCTGACCACCGCCGACCAGTCGCCGTCTGTCAATTCGGCAACCACCGGCTGTTGGTTAAGTTGGTCAGGATGCTTAATCGGCACGGCTGCTTTTGCCAATTCCGCTTCATTAGGGCTGGATAGGCTTACCGGTGTCGGAATGCCATCGGCGCGGGCAATAATACGCTCGACTTTTTCCCAATCAACCGCCGAGTTTTTTTCGGCACTGAGTTGGCGCAGTTGTTTCAATAACTGTTTCTTTTGGTGGCTTTTATCATGCGCCCATTTGGCTAGCGGCTCATTGGCCTCAAGATAGAGCATATTGTTGTGCCATGCCGTCAAATACGGCTGATGGACAATGCGCACAGGTGTACCGACCGCAATATTATTGAATAACGCTTCAATATCCTCCGGGTAAAGCTGTACGCAGCCGTGGCTGACCTGCATACCGATGCCGTAGGGTTTGTTGGTGCCGTGGATCAGATAACGCTCAAAACCCAGGTTCATGGCATAAAGCCCTAAGGGATTGTCAGGGCCTGGCCCTATGACAGTCGGTAAGGAATCGCCTTTTTGGGCATGTTCTTTCTGTATCGAGGCAGGCACATACCAGCTAGGATTGGCTTTTTTAGTGGCGATGCGGGTCAATCCCGTGGGGGTATTCCAGCTTTGTCGGCCAATGCCGATAGGGTAAGTGTAAACCTTGTCAGGTTGGCTTTTAGGATAATAAAACATCCGCATATTGACCAGATTAAGGGTGATGCCCTGATGCGGCGAATCCGGCAGAATAAAGCTTAACGGTAACAGTACCCGGCTGTCCGTGGCGGGTGTCCACGCGGGGATATTGGGGTTAGCCAAGGTAATATCATTGTAGCCTAGGCCAAAATGCCGGGCAATATCAGAGAGCGTATCATTTTCTCGGGTGTTGACCGTCGCCAATGTGCCTATTAACGTTTGACCATCGGTGAGCGCAAATTCATGGGTCGGAATACTGGTTTGGGTAATTTCAGATGCCACCTGTGTGATAGTTTTAGGGTCGGGCGACACACTCAGGCTCTGGCAACCGCTAAGTACAATAGCGGCAAAAATAACCGCTAAGCCTAGCGTCGATGGCAATAGTGATTTTTGGGTATTTGACATAATAATGATCCGTTCATTAACCCAGCAAACGGTTAAGCCGCTTACATGGACAAAAAAAGAGCTTGGTTTAGGTCGTGTTGCCGCCGAACAGACAACCCTACAATTTTTGGAAAAAAGAAGTCAGCGCTTAACGGCTAGGCTAGCTGCTGGTTTTTTGGAGATCCGGGTTTGTAGCCAATAAGTCGGATGTAGGCTAAGGCAGCGGCTGACGGCTCTTGGTAAAGTCCCGCCCATTTTATAGCCCAAGCCTTTAAGTCCTGTCCGCAACAAGGCTGACGGGATGAACCAAGGTGCCCGTCTTAACAAAAAGCGCAGTTCCGAGTACATAAAACGCCAGCCTTCGCCGGATACCCCGCCCAATAGCTCTTGTAGCCAATTGTTCTGGGTGTGGAATACGCCAATATCAAAATAGCGTTTAAACTCGTCCAGAAAGCCATAGTCGTGGGAGTGGAACACTTGCGCATCGGCGCAATAGGCGATTTTCCAGCCGTTAACCAGCATCTTAGCCGCGACAAAAGTGTCTTCGTTCATGATGGTATCAACAGGGAAACCGCCAGCCTGGACTAAGGCGCTACGCCGATAGGCGGCGAAGGAGTTGGAGATAAAAGCCGTTTTAATGCCCCAGCGGCTGCTATCTTCCAGACTGCGCACTTGGCTGGCCACCGGATAATTGAACAGGCGGGCGTGGGCGGCAATCGGTCCGGCATGGCGGTGCGGAAGCTGCCGTCCGTAAGCCGCACCAACCTGGGCATCGGTAAATGCCGCCAAGAGCCGTCCGATGGCATCGGGGCTAGCCAATAAGGCATCTTGGGTTAAGAAGACGATAATCTCCGCTTCCGGCAGCATACCGATTCCCATCTGACGGGTGCCACCGTGGTTAAATTCGGCTTTAGCAATCTGCTGTACGGTGAAGCCGTAGGCTTGAGCCAAAGCCACGGTGTAGTCTTGGGATGAAGAATCGATCAGCAACAGCGTGTCCGGTTTTCGGGTCTGTTGTGCGAAGGCTTTCAGCCAAACTTCCCAAGCCAAGCCCGCATTGAGGGTTGGTACGATAAGGCCGATATTAGTCATGAGTAGTCTCCATTGCCGATTGCGGCCTATTGACCGCGACTGTTTGGGTCAACACCTGCCAGATCCGTTCGCCAAGCGTCACCGGATTTAACTGGGTTTCGACATACTGCCGCCCTTGCCGTGACATCTGCTCCCATTTGCGCTGGTTCACCGCTTGTGCCTTACGCAGCACGTCACACACAGATGCGGCAGACCTTTCGAAAACCCAGCCTACACCCACGGTTTCCAGATGATCCCAAGCCAAGCCTTTGGCGACTAAAACCGGCCTTCCTGCCGCCATCGCTTCGGCCACCACATTGCCGAAGTTTTCACGCATACCGCCAGCGGCTTCCAAACCCGAAGGCAACACTAAAAAATGGCTGTCGGCCAGCACCGTCATAATTTCGTCGCGCGGTAAATACCCCAGATAACGGATAGCCCCTTGCGCCTGCCCGACCAATGTCTGAAATTCTTCAAAATACGCTCCGTCGACACTCCTGCCGGCAATCAGTAAGCTATCCTTCGGATTGCGCACCGTTAACCAAGCGCGGATAAAGGCATTAATCCCTTTTTCCTGTTGGATATGCCCCAGAAAGCAAAGCTTAAGCCCCGTTCCGGTTGGATAATCAGCCACCTTAAAATCCCGGCTGTCTATACCGTTCGGCACTAAGACGATACGGGTATCTGCACCCAATACCTGACGCACTCCTTCGGCTTCCGTCGGACTGGTGCAATGCACGGCAATGGCCTTACGCAAGGTAGGCAAGGTCAGCCATTGATAAAATAGCCATTTGTGGGGTTTTTGCCGTCGGATTAGCCCGACATGTTCGGGCATTAATCCACCATGCACTGCCACCATAAACGGGCGGCGCAACAAGGTGCAAAACACCGCCGCCAAAGTCGACGGCCAAGTGGCAATGCCGTGGATATAAACGACAGGGGCTTGTCGGCAGACGCTGAATATTTTAGGGATGGCTCCCAAGCCAAATCCCCAGCGCCGGAACCCATAGCACTGATAAAGCCTGACTTCCACTTGTTGGCCTAGCCGAACATCCTTAGCCGATAAACGGCCATCCAGCGATTCGTCGGCGGCAATCAACACCTGTTGATAACCGCGTTCCGCCCACGCTTTCGTTAAGACTGCCGCCGTGACTGATACGCCGCCATAGCCTTTGGCGGGTGGGATATGCGTTGCAACAATACCTACATCCATAACATTTCTCCTGGATTTATTTGTAAACCATCTAAGGCCGCATGATGCAGCCTCATCACCTGCGATACGCCAAAAATCCCCGCCAAACCCCCAGTAGATTGTAAAAATCATAAGCCAGCCTTTTGCGGTTAAATAAAATCCCCGCCAGCAGCATCTTAAAAAGGGGCGCGATGAACATTTTGCGGACGATGTAATAGAGCATGAACCTATCACGCTGGTTGGCGAATTTTCTGATGTAAGCGCCCACTCCGGTGGAATACATCAGCATTCTTGCCGTCCCCAAGGTATAGTGATCTTTGTTGGCGTGGAAAATCCGTATCTGTGGGTTATAGAACGCACTGTTTCTGGCCCGCAGCAAGCGGTACATCAGCTCAAAACCTTCACCTCCGGCATATTTCGAACCGATGCCAAAATCATGGTCAAAATAGAACAGCCGCCGATCAATCCTGTCCACAGCAAAAAAGTGCGTAAACTCGACCCCCATCATTTGGAACCGGGAAAAATACCCAGCTTTGTGGCTATTAACGCCAATGCTGAAGCGGGTTGATGAAAAATCGTAGGAACCCGCGACTAAAATGGCGAGGGTGTTCCGCCGCACAAATTCCGCGACAACCGCCTTAAGAACATCCGTGTCATAGATACAATCGTCATCAGGAAAGGCGATGATGTTGCCTTGGGCAAAACCAATGCCGTAATCCCGCGCTCTGGCGTTGCCGACAAAATTGACTTTGATATGCCGCATTGCAAAACAGCCTTTAAATTGCCCGACCACTGCGTCAATTTTGCCGTCTTGGTTTTGGTCGATAATAACCAACTCAAAGTTTGCATAGCTTTGTGCTTGTAAAGACTTTAAAAAATCCAATACTTGGGCATCTCTGCCTAATGTTGCTAAAATAAGTGATACTTTCATCGTTAGCCCCCGGCTTGGACGCCTGCTTTGGCTTGTAAATAAATGCTCGCCTCATACCAAGTAAACATAAGTGCGAACTCCAGCCCCCCTGCCCCGTCCAAAAAACCGCCGCGCAGGACAAAATGGTAGAAAAACCGCGCTAGTATCCTTAGCCATGAACGTCCCAATAACACGCTTAAGCGTCCGCGCGTGGTCATTACCGCCCCGTTGTTAGGATGTAGCTGCACTTCTTGGGCGGCCTTACCGATATGCTTGTGCATCCACGCAGTGATTTCGCCATGATAAAAATAATGCTGGTAGGGAATATCGCCATAACCCATCCGGCAAGTATTGATGACCGCTTCACCATGCCCGGTATGGTTGCGGACAAAGCGGACGGTTTTCCTACGCACCAGGCGGGGGTGATAAATCGGGTAGCCGGGCGCGTGGTTTAGGCGTTTGCCCCGCAGATACAAGAGCGATGGCACCATCAATACATCCACTGAAGCGATTCCAGCCATCCCCGACTCAAACCAAGCGTAAAACGCTTCGGGATAGATTTCGTCGGCATCGATAAACAAGATCCACGGTGTACTGATGGCGCAGTGCTTAATGGCAAAGTTACGCTGCTCGGCAAAACCGGGCCAGGGATTTCTGTAAATTGTGCATCCCCGTTGCTTGGCAATCACCAAGGTGTTATCTGTACTCCCAGAATCGACAATAACAATGGCATAGCGCTCAGGAATTGCCGCCAGACAACGCGGCAAATTCGCTTCCTCGTTTTGGGTCAAAATAACGGCGGTTAACATAAGGCTCCTTTACTATTGTGGGGTTAATGGGGGCGATACTGTCATTGCTTGACCGCATATACATTGAGATAAATACCCCAACCCAGGGCATTCATCAGACGTGCAAACGGGTTTTGCCAACGCTGGGTCAGTGCATCCATTACCGCCGCCGATTTACCCTGTAAGCCTAAGCGTTTAGATAAGGCCTTGGCAGGGATGCGGGTGATTTGCTCCACCTTAACCACGTTAAAGCCATTGCGCTCAAGTAGGGTCGTCAGACCTTTTTCGGTAAAATAATTGACATGTTCGGGGATCCATAAACAGGCGTTATCCTTAGTGCCCAATAGCTTGACCAAAACCGAATGGTAATTAGGCACAGCACAAGCCAACACGCCGTTTTGAGCCAATAAGCCGCCGACCTTAGCGATGGCCTGCTCCGGCTCAAGCAAATGCTCCAAGACCTGCGACAGCATCACGATGCCAAAAGGCTCTGCGGCATGGTAGTCCTCAAACACGACAGGTAGTGGTTCGTCGCCATTCAACTCCCTAAACACCGCATTTTCGTATTGGCCCGGATTAATGCTGACCGTCCGATAGCCCAATTTTCTCAGGGAGTGGGTGCAAAAACCAAAGCCCGAACCAATATCAAGCGCCTGCCGATTGCCTGAGCGGTTAAGTTGGCTGGCCCGTTCAGTCATGCGGCTGGCATCTGCTGTGCAATTGGGAAACTCCGTCTCCCGCGCTAAAACCTCCGCTAAGGTTATCGCTTGAGTTAAGGCTTGGCCTGAATACTGGTAAATGGCCTGTAACCATTGCTTATGGGGTGGCCTATTTAAAAAGCCCGTGCCACAGTTAGCGCAACGGTAAATATGAAATTCCTTCTGGGCTTCACCGTCTGTGTAATGGAAGTTTTTTTTCCGCCAATAACGGATATGCGGATTCCGGCAAGCCACACATTCTTGCAAAATATCGCCATAAACCCCTGAAACAACCGATGTATAAATCATTATCTTTATGCTCCTTTTAACTTTTTATTAGAATTTTTGTTAAATTGATACGCCGCAGCCTGACATCGCATCTGCTGTCTTCGCTTTGGTTGGCCTTTGGGCTAATGGCCCGCCAAGGCTTAGCCAATAACGCCAACACCAAAGCTTCAACGCCAAAATAAAGGGGATTGGCGAGAGCCGCGCCTGCTAAGCCGTCGTACTTGACCAGTAACGGGATACTGATAGCAGCGATAACTGCCCCGCAGATCCGGCCTTTTAATACGGCTTGCGGGCGTTTGTTCGCCAACAGCGGTTGCGCCACCACCGTTCCTAAGGCATGTAACGCCGAGCCGATAGCGATGGCCGGCATCAGCAGCACCGCCGAATGGTAGGCTTTGGCCAGCAGCAAATCCGCCAACCAATCTTTAGTCATCAGCAATACCGCCACACCGCCCACCCCTAAGGCGACAATACCGCCTATCCATGCCCACAACAGTACAGAGCCTTCGCGGCTCTGGTTCTTGGCAACGGTTTGGAAATAGGCGGGTTGGAAAGTCCGCAACAGTACCATTGCGCTTCGGTTAAACGCTTCGTTAATGATGGTGTATGTTGCCGCATATAAACCCACATCCGCCGCCGTCATAAAATAGCCAATGACATATCGGTCCCCTAAGCCGTTGAGCCAAAAAATCACTTCCATAGGAATCAGTGGTAAGGCATAGAGCCATACTTCGCTTCTGAAATCACGGCCTTTACCCGTTTGGGTTTGCGGTTCTGGCTTAGCGGTTTGCAGGCGTTGGACGAAGCCCCATAAGGTATTGGCGGACAGGCTGGCTAAGATATACCCCGACAACACCCACTCCGCCCTACCGCCAAAATACCAAACCAGCACCAGTGCCAAGACAGGCCGTAAAATACTGTCGCTGGTTTGCCAAAAGCTTGCGCCGCGTTGTTTGCGCTCACCGATCAATAACTGGATGCCTAGCTCGCGGCGTACCGTGATCGCCAGTAAGAGGCTGGCCAGTGCGAACAGCCGGATGTCGCTATCGGTAAAATAGCCATAAGCCGCCCCGCCCAGCATGAGAAACGTGATGGCCATAGCGGTTGAACAAACCGTCAGGCTTGCCACAACCGTGTATAAATCCGCCCTTTCCAGGGCATTTTTGCACTCCGAGACAATCCGCATCCCTGCACCGATGAAAGGGTAAGAAAACAGGCTAACGCCTAAGGCGACAAAACCGTTCAACAACGCAACCTTGCCGTACATATCAGGTGTTACCCATTCGGTCAGCATCCGCGTCCCTGCCAGTAAAGCCAGAGCCGAACCGAATTGGCCAAATAACGCCCATAAGGCATCGCCGAATAAACGTTTTTCTCTCAATAGCGTGAACATAGGTGCTTCCCCTTATCGATGGATTTTTAAGAGTGCCGAAAAAGTCGTCCCAGCTATCGGCTTAAGTGGCACCAAGCCCGAATTGGCTTGATAGCCAGTGCCTAACACAATCCCCCATAGCAACATCAGCAGGGCGTTTTGTGGGAAATATTCCCACATATTGAAGGTCAGTCCCGCCACGAAAATAAACAGCATCACCAAGCTTTTGTTGGGGTGGGCAGATGTCCTTAACGTTAATCCTAAAAAGCCAAGGTAAGCCAACAACCCGATCAAGCCATAACCGTTCAGCAAAAACAAATACAGGCTGTCGGAATCGAACTGCCCCCGAAAATGTTCGGCGCCATAGAGGATATTGATCGTGTTGGAGCTTAGCCCCAAACCCCAACCGAACAGCAAATCCTCAGGGCCGTGGATATGGGCGGAAAATACCCGCTGCCAGAGGTCGATACGGCCATCTTCGGTAGGGTCGGCATCGTCACGCCCGCTCAACAAAGGGCTGGATGCCAAAATCAACGCGCCCACCGCCAGTATCGGTGCGGGCATAAGCAAGGCCCAGCGGTCGCGTGGGCGCATCCCTGCGTACACTTGAAAGAACACCACCAATAAGGCGCTGATGAAAGCCGTCCGCGAGCCACTCAGCAACGCCAGAAACACGCTCATTGCCACCCATTTGCGCCGACCTGGCACTAACGCAAATAGTAAGGCGCACGTCGCCATCGTCGCGCCGAACAAATTCGGGCTGACAAACGTGCCAAAAGGCCGCCCACCGCCCAAAAACGATACCCCAAACAGAGGCGGCGCCCATATTGCCTGAGCCAGTGCCAACACCATCTGCAAGGCAATGAAATAACGCAGATAGCTGGCAAAGGTAGCAATGACGTGTGTACCCGCCCCTAAGCGGCTGGTCACGAAGCCGATCAACGCTAAAGGCAAATATTCAAAAACCCGCAGCCCCGCCATCGGCACCACCAACGGTAAATCTAAATACAGGGCGTAGCCGATTTCCAACAGGATATAGGTGGCTAACAGCCCCAGAAACGCCAACACCGGGCTGATAAAAATACCGCCCCGCAAACGTGGTTCCAGCAAGGCATAGCCGCTCAGCACCACCAGCATCAGTTCACGCAGAATGCGCAGGCCGAAATCCTGCTCGCCATACACCTCTTTTATGCCCAGCCAAGCCGATTCGACTTGCGGCAAAGAAGCAAAAACCGACGCGCAGACCAAAGCAAATAGCATAATCGGCAAATCTTTTTCAAAACGTATCGTCATGGCTTACACCTGCACGTCATCGTCGGTCACTAAAGGAGGCAGCACATCGATAGTCCGGTTTTTTCTGAACCAAGCGCCAATAGCTTGATAACCGGGTATCTTGGCAGACGGGTTTTGCTGCACCCTATCGGTATGGCTGTAGGCATAACCGTAATAAGGCGAATACGACGAACCTTCTTTCATATCGTTGATAATAAAACCGTTCGGTTTGATACCGACTTGCTGGAAACGCCTAAAACTGACTTCCAATTCTTGCGCCGTATAGCGGCCTTCCTTAACAACCAAAAAGGTGGCATCGGCGTATTTGCCTAAAATTGCGGCATCCGTCGCCCCCAAAATAGGCGGCGAATCAATCACAATATGATTGTAAAAACTCTTCAACTGGCCGAGCGTTTCTTCCAGATTACCCAACACCAGCAATTCCGCCGGATTTAACACCGTGCCGCCCCTAGGGATAAAATCCACCCCGACATCCGGCAAGCTGACAATCACCTCTCCTAAGGTCGCTCTACCCGCTAATAAATCAGCAAGCCCAGGTTGGCGGGGGACAGAAAAGGCCTCGTGTAATTGGCCATTGCGCATGTCGGCATCAATCACCAACACCCGTTTTTTAATGCTCGCCAACAATGCCGCCAAGTTCGTGCTGACAAAAGATTTGCCCATGCCGGGGGCTGGACTGCTGACCATAATGACCTTGCTCTCGCTGTTAGCGAGGGTCGCCTCCAAGGTTGTCCGAAAGCCGCGCAGTGACTCCACGGAAATATCTTGCGGCGCTTGACTGGCCAAAATGCCGGGTTGGCGTTCCTTGCCTTGGCAAATCAGACGGGCCAAGTGCCGTTGCTTTTTACTATGCGGAATGGCGGCATACAGCGGCAAACCTACCCGATGCTCCAGCAAAGCGGGATAATTGTCATGGCGTTGCAGAGAATGCCTCAGAAATACCAACGCCGAACCCGCACTTAAGCCCAACAAAGTGGCGATAGCCAATAACAGGCTGGGGTTAGGCCAATACGGTTTTTCGGGGATGACGGCAAAATCGACAATACGCGAGTTACCGATTGAGCCGGCGGCAGCGATGCGCTGCTCCTGGGCACTATTGAGCAAAGAGGTATAAAGCTCGGTATTGACTTGTACGTCCCGCGCCAAGCTGACCATATTTTGTTGGGTGCGCGGCAAATCCTTAATGCGTTTGTTCAATGCCGACAACTTAAGGTCAACACGCTTGATTTGCGCCTTGGTGGCGATCATGTCAGGATGTTCGCCTTCTAAATGTTGGTTCTGCTCTTCGTACTTCTGTTTCAACTGAATGCCTAGCGTCTCCATTTCTGACACCTGTTTGAGCAAAATTTCCGCCTCGGTGGAGATGTCGATAGCCCCATGTTTTTGTCGGTACGCACTCAAACCTTGCTCGGCTTTTTCTAAACTGTCCTTGACGATAGGCAATTGGCTTTCCAAAAACGCCAATTTTTGCCCCGCTTCGGCAGACTCCCAATGGACGGTGGCATTAACATAAATAGTGGCGATGTCATTGACCGACTTGGCCAGTTGTTCAGGGTCACGGCCTTTCAGTTCAACACTGAGAATATCTGTGTCTTTGGACACTTCCTTAACAGAGAAGGCCTTTTGTAAGGTTTCGATGGCTGCCAACGAGGTTTTGCGTGTCAATTCAAACTGTGTACCCGGATTGGCCTTCAGTTCGGTCAGCTTAAGGGTGACCTGGCCCGCTTCACCCATATCGGCATTGACCCATTCGCCTACCGTCCCGTCGGCTAATACCTCATCTTTGGGGCTGAGTAAACGGAAGCGTCCTTCTGCCAGAGCAATCAGCGTAAATTCTTTATCCAGATAACGGTCAGGTACGGTAAACGTGGCGACCTTCAGCTTTTCGCCGCCCCAAGCCCACCGGCTCAGCCCCAACCAAGGCGCAGCCAAACCATCATGGGCATCATGCTTACGGGCCAGTGTTTCGCCAATAACCGGAAAATAACTGGGTGAGCTTTCCACCACCAGATTCAAATCATCGACCACCTTGCCCAGCACTGAACGGGAGCGGAGAATTTCCACCTCGCGTTGCGCCCTGGGGCTTTCGGCGGTCGCTGGCGCCGGATTGGCTTCGCTGCGCAAAGTGGCGGCCAGCAAGGCCTTATTGCGGTCGATGCGCAATAATGTGTCCGCCTTGTAAGTACGCGGAGCCAAAACTAAATACACGGCTGTCACCAACACCGCCAACAACACCGCTTTTACAATGGTCGCTTTACCTTCGTGCAACAAGTCAACGTAATCTCGGATACCCACACCATAATCAACCGTGACCTGCGGACTTAAAGGCGGCAATTCTGCCGTTTCGTTTTGTAAATACATAGCGTTCATATCCTAATGGTGTAAAACAAAGCCGCCGCTACATGCCCACATAAGAAGCGCGGGTCATGATCGATGTGAAAGAGCCGGGCAATATTTGGTTAAGCACCCGCGACCACTTGGTAACTCCCGCCGTGCCGACAAAGACGGTATCGTGTGCTTGGAGCGGAAACTGATCCGCCAAAATCAGGGCATCAGGCGACTCGGCGTTCAATTGGAAGATCTCAGGATTTACGGCACTTGTTCGGATCACATAAATCTGTTCCGGCCTGGAAGAATTAAAATCAAGCCCGGACGCTTCCGACAACGCTTGTGCTAGAGATAACCTGCCCTTATGGATGTCTAACGCCTGTTGCCTGCCCACTTCACCCATCACAAATACCTTATTATCTTTACGGTCAGGAATATTCAGGACATCACCGTCTTGGAGCAGTAGGTTTTGCTTAATGCCGCCTGTTTCATACAAGGCCAAAACATCCAGTTTGTAGAGCTTGCCGCCCCGCGCCAAAGCGACATTGCTCAGGTCGGCATTTTCACTAGCACCACCCGCCCGGCTGATGGCTTCGGCAACCGTCAAGGGCGTTTCCGTCATCGCTTGGATACCCGGTGTTTTCACTTCGCCGACCACTGCCGCCCGATGGCTTTGGAACGACAGCACCCGGACATCCAGTTTGACCTTCTTGAAATATTTGGACAGTTCGTGGGTTAACATCATTCTGACTTCCGGCACGGTTTTACCTGCCACAGGCAGATTGCCGATGTAGGGGTAATACAACAGCCCATCGTCATCGACCACCTTACCCGCCAGTTCGGGGAGAATCTTTTCACCACCCGGATCGTTCAGTTCGGGATGCTCCCACACCGTAATCTGCACCCTATCGTGGGGTCCCAGCCGATACACCGTTTTACTGTTATCCACTGGCGGCAACGTGTCGGCTGCTCCCTGCCGGACATTTTCCCGTTCGATGATCAGGTCGGCGGTGATAGGGACAATCTTGAGCTTGGCCTTGGTCATCTTACCGTTGACCGATACGGGTACCAGCACATCCGACAAATTGTCTTCCGCCTTCATCTGCATACCTGGCGTTAAGGAGCAAGCTGGCAACAGCAAGGCCAGTAACAAAGGCATCAATCTATACATGCTATACATGGCAACTACCCCTTAATAAGCGTTCTTGTTAACAAAACCAAACACCACGGTGCGCAAAGCAATTTCCAGATCAAACCAAACCGACCAATGCTGGATGTAATACAAATCGTGTTCGATACGTTGGTTAAGGTCTGTGTCACCCCGCCAACCATTCACTTGCGCCCATCCCGTGATGCCCGCCTTGACCATGTGCTTTTTCATATAATTGGGCACTTGCTCTTTAAACACCTCGACAAAATCAGGCCGTTCAGGACGAGGCCCTACCAACGACATATCGCCCTTAAGCACATTAATCAGTTGCGGCAGTTCATCCAGGCTGGTCTTGCGTAAGATCGCGCCGAAGCGGGTGGCGCGTTGCTCGCCAGGTTTCGCCCACACGGCACCGGTTTTGGCTTCGGCATCTACCGGCATTGAGCGGAATTTTAAGATAATAAATTTGCGGTTGTTCCAACCGACCCGTTCTTGGCGATAAAACACCGGGCCGGGTGAACTTAATTTGACCCCGATAGCAATGCTTAACATCAAAGGGCTAAGCAACAGCAGGATAATGGCCGCCAAGATACGGTCTTCGAGTTCTTTGACATAGCGGTTGACACCATGCAATGGTGAGACCGAGACATCCAAAGTTGGAATGCCCGCGACACTGTTCAGATTTAAAAACTTACTTTGCTTGAAGGCGAAACAATCAATCACTAAGCGGATACTGACGGGTAAGTGGCGCAGTTCATGCTGCACCCGTTCCGCCAGGGCTTCACCCGGAAACGCCACCCAGACTTCATCAATGGCTTGCACGGCCACCAACTCCGCCAAGTCATCCAAGCGGCCAAGATGGGGCAAAGCAATACTAAGACCAGAGGGTAGGCTATCCGGCTTATCATCGACAAAACCGACAACCTGCAAACCCGCCCAAGTGGAATCGTGCAATTGCCGACATACCGCCACCGCCATCTGGTTAAGCCCAACCATCACAATACGCCTCTGTGACCAGCCCCGCGCCCGCAGCCAATGCAACAACCGGGACAGCAACACCCGCGCGGTCAAGACAAATACCAGTCCCAAACCGCCCCAAGTGGCAATCCAGCGGTAACTGGAGCCCAGCCAAAAATGCAGCCTAATTAATGCAACAATGGTGATGACCGACACCAAAGCCGATACCCACGCCCTGACAATACGGGCGATTTCCCCGCGCACCGCATCATTGCGCCAAGGTTGGTAAACTTGCCCCATTTCAAAAAAGATAATGGCCGCCAGCATCCCCAAGGCGATGACAATCCGGTGATCCTGGTCGATAATGGCTTGGCTGTGCCAGTAATAGTAAGCAAGCCAAGCGGCGCACAACAGCATGACTATGTCGATAAAGCGCAGCAACAGAATGACCGTATGCCCATATTGCCTGAAAAGCCCGTTGAAAATAGTTCCTAATCCAAGTGGCATGACACTAACCCTCTGTTTTATCAATACATCATAAGGACTCGGCGACAGCCGACCCAACCGAAGTTCATTGCCATAGCCTGAATAGGGCAGTTACAATGATTTGATGTAAAGGTTACAGAAGCAAGATGAGAAAAAATGGGGCGGTTTGATTAAGATTGGATGAGGATTGGGTTAGATTTTGATGAGGGAACTGAAGCTAGCTTTCAAGTTAAGCTGCTTTGTCTTGTTATTTGACGCATAATAAGTCGTCGGCAAGGCCTGAAGGACATACGCTCCCATTTAACTCAGCGGGATTTTGTCAGAACTAGGTTGTGAGGTATTGGAATGATCGAAGACCCTGCCGCCATTGCGGCAGGGTCGGACAAGTTTTATATTTTCGCCGAGTTTTTACCTACTTCATGCGTATTGTCGTTTAAATCACTCCAAGTAATGGCATCGGAGACAAAATAGTCGAAACTTCTGGGGAATCTGTCTTTGGATTTGGTCAAGTTCTCCAAATCTAAGATAAACAAGCTGCGTAAAGTGCCTCGGCGGCGGTAGCCTTGCTTTTCCCGCAACACAATCTGATCCCGCCACGTCCCAAAGTTGATGTAAGTGCTGGCATATTTTTCATTATCAATATTAGCCTCTCCCTGTAAAGGCACATGAGTATGGCCTTCACCGTGGATTTGGAAACCGTAATGGCGATAAGCGGGTAAGAAGCTCGGAAAGGTCGCCATTTCATTGAAGGTAGGGGGCGTATCATGAACGTTGCCGATTTTAAGCAACTTAATTAAGCCGCCGATAACGCTAATGCGCAGGCTGTGCCCAAATAGGCTCATCAGCTTCAGCAGCCATTTGGCGGCAATCAGGGCAACCCGGCGCAACGGCGGTGACGATTGCAACGTAAAATCCCAACCCAGCCAATCGAGCAGGCACTCATAAAGCTTATCCTCAATAATTTGCACGGCATCCAGATTGGTTTGGGCGGCACGGTTTTTGGCGGCGACTTCCAGAATGCGTTCGATGGCCGCATAAGTGGGGCGGTATAAATCCAATTCATCAAGAATGGAATCAATCACTGGGTCATGGCAATTTTGTTGATCCATGGCAATTTTGGTTTTATAGATAAACGTCGATAACACCCCTGCCGCCACCGTATCGCCAAAACACGGCAATAAAAACGGCGAAAATTTTAATTTTTGCCAAACCGCAAGCGTCCAACCGTCTTTCGCCGACCAACCGGGTAAACCTTTGTCGGGATCAGCGGCGACTACGGCGCTATTGTCCGGGTCGCGCCATTGCCCGTGGGTGGTGAAAAAACGGAAACCAGTGTCACCATAATAAAATGGCAAGTACGGCGCGGTTTTTACACTGTCAAACATCGTTTCGTCGCCGTACATACGTCCCATCATTTGACGGCGTTCCGGTTCTATGTCAGTCAGTTTAATGCCTAGCCCCTGCTCATAAAAATAGGTCAGCGCGGCGTTGTCGCACAGCAGTTCCTTATCATGGTTGCCGACCGTCACGACGATTTTCACTTTTTTAAACGCGGTACGGCGGTCTAATCTGTGGGTATCGGCGGTTAACCTACCTTCCAAGTCCCTTAGCAATTTAAAGAAATTGGCGTGTTGCACATCAATGACATCTTTTAAAATGGCGTTGACGACAGCGGAAAAGCATTCCTTGCGGTCACGCTCCCACGGATAAATGCCTTTTTCGGCCCATTTGCTGCTACGGATCATATCAACAATATCGCCGTCCAAAACCAGCACCAGTTCATGGATGCGGTAAGTCAGGCAACGTTGCAGGATAGTGCTGTAAAAAGCTTCCCAAGCATAATCGCCGAGGTTCTGGAAGCCGACAGTACCGTCGGTAAAATGCAGGTCGCTGACTACCACGCACATACGGTTCGCCCGTTCGGGCTTGGCATGGGTGATCAGTTCAAAATACAAATCCGGCGTAGGGTTTTCTGGTGTGGCTGCTTGCATAAATAAAATCTCCGTTGTAGTAGGGTTGCTTATAGATCGGCATCAGGTGCGATACCGGTAATACCTTCGGCAACCCGTTCCGACAAGGCCGAAATGGTCGCCACCGGGTTAGCCCCAACGGCGGTCGGCAATAACGCCCCATCCGCTACATACAAGCCTTGATAGCCAAATACTTGGCCAAAATTATGCAATGCCGAACTGGTCACGCCTTGGCAAGCATCTTCTGCCAAGCGGCAGCCACCTAGTGAATGGACAGTGATATTATTGCGGATTGGCCAAATCCAATTAGGTAGCGGCAAAAAGAACTTACCGCCCGCCCATGTTTTAAAACGCTCGCCTACCGCTAAAATCGCTTCGTATAAAGGCAGGCTATCCCTATACGGCCATTTCACGTTCAATGCGCCGTGCGCGTCGAGCTGCATGACCCCGTTGCTTTTATCTATACCCATACACAACAAGACAGCGGTGGTAAACGATAAATTATCTTTTAACAAGGCGTTGAAGGCGTAACCGATCTCTCCGGTGGTAATGCCGCGTACAAAACGCAAAAACACCAGCGTCGCGGTTCTGATAAACGCCCGCCAATGCGAGAAGCCGGGACGCAAACCTTCGGTATACCACGCGGCAAAATTGGGGAAACTGGCATCTTCTAAGATAAAAGCGTTTTCGCGGTTGAAATCCTTAAACAAATTATAATCCGTGCCTTGGGTAATGACCGGTCCATAATTGGGGTCGGCGGGTTTGTCACCGTCGATGACAAACGATAAAAAGTCACCGTTGCCGGAAAAATGCTTGCCTAACTGTTGGCTAATGTTCGGTAAGGTTTTATGGACATCGCGGCAGCGCATCAGTAACTCATTGGTGCCTAAAGTACCTGCTGACACGACGACGCGGCGGCTCACGGCAACGCATTCGGTATTGCCATGCAGATTCAGCCAGTACACTTTATAGCCGTATTCGCCATTGGCAGAGCTATCCTCAGCCCCGTCAGCATTCAGCGGGACGATTTTTTGCGCCAGCACTTCGGTCTTAATCTGCGCCCCATAGCGGCGTTCGGCGACAAATAAATAATTCAAGTCTAAGGTGTTCTTGGAATGGGTGTTGCAGCCCACATCGCATTCGGCACAATAGACACAAGAGGTTTGGGTGGCGCCATAACGGTTTTTGTCCTGCTCACCGATATCCAAAGGATTGTCAAAATCATTGCCGAAGAAAACGTTAATGTCCAATAACTTGGAATCGCGCTGTTCGGATTCGGCAAATGCCTTAAATAAGCCGGTACGGATAATCTGCCGACGCGGGTCGTCGTTTTGCGGGATAGGCCGTGCGCCCAATACGGCTTTGCTGACCGCATAATAGGGTTGCAATGCGGCTTTTTTACACGTTTCCGGCCAATTTTCATCAAACACCTCGTCAGGCGGTTGCAAGAACACATTGGCATAAATCAACGAACCGCCACCCAAGCCAGCACAAACCAAAGCATCCATATTGTCAAAATTACGCACATCAAACATGCCGTGGGTTTGGCGCTTAGTGGCAATGTTTTTCGGGCGTTTGCGCTGTTCTAGCGGGACATTCCAGAAGTTGTCCGCCATCGTCTGGGGCGAGCGGGGAAAAGAGCCTTTCGGGTAACGCTTACCGCGTTCCAACAACAGCACTTGCCCCGGCCATTTTTTTGCCAAACGGCAAGTGTTAATGGAACCGCCAAAACCACTGCCGATAACAATGGCTTCGTAGTCATAAGGGATAGACATGGTATTTCCTCCTTTTTTTGTTTGCTACGCCCGTGCCAAGCTATGCGCTTGGGTAGGGCGGGCCATTAAGGCCTATTTTTTATTATTTTTGTTAAGGTGACGATCACGTTAAGTGCTAGGGATGCTTACTTGCCCAGATGTAAGCCGTAAGTGTCCCAAAGCTCGCCTAAGAAGAAACCGCCAAATTGGCTGAGGGTTTTCGCCTTATCGGCGGCACAACTGGCATTGGTCACCGTCATGGTGGAGACCAACTTGATCAGGTCGGTAACACCTAAGGTCAAAATCCCCGCCCCTGCCAGCGGCTCGCTTTTATCCGTGCCTTTATGCAGTTGTGTATAGAGAGTGGTGGTGTCCGACCACAAATCAAAACCCGGATCGTCGCGGACTTCTTTTTTACCCGCCAGATAATATGCTGAGCCGTCATGCTCAAAAGCCAGTTCATACACCATTAGTTTTAATTCTGGATCGTCGGTGGGCGAGAACAGGTTAAACACACCCGTATTGGCGACTATCCCCAAGCCCATAGGCGCAAAGTCGATAGTGCCTGATAAATGCCCAGGATGCTCAGGCTCTTTAATAAAGCGTTCCACATCATCAATCGACACCGTGACATGGATGGCCAACTTGGTATCGAGGCGGTTGCCCTGATGCAGGCCTTCGGCAGGCGTGTCAACGCCCAGGG
Organism: Methylovulum psychrotolerans; assembly: GCF_002923755.1. Classification (GTDB taxonomy): domain Bacteria; phylum Pseudomonadota; class Gammaproteobacteria; order Methylococcales; family Methylomonadaceae; genus Methylovulum; species Methylovulum psychrotolerans. The sequence goes on along the minus strand of NZ_PGFZ01000004.1, from coordinate 400,606 downwards.
CAAAACCGCCCGCCATTGTTTCTTTAAATTGGAAACCGCAGGGTGTAGTCATTGTTTCTGTCCTTTTAGTTATAGTGAATGGGAGGGTACAACGTGAATTTGCTCAGGTGACACCGTCGGTTTATGACGGCGGTATAGGCGCATCCGGCGGAGCCAGCCAGGCTTCGCTCAAGCCTAAATTAATCACCGACTCAAAACCTTCGGGAGCTTTTTCGGGCAATTGCGCCAAGTCCAAAAACCAGCTTTCGATATGGTCATCTAACGTGCCGGTAATCGACGGCAAATACACGGTAGCGATGGCGGCACCGATGTCCAGTTCTTTTAACGCTTGCAGGCGGGGATGGTCGCCGATGACAAAACGCGCCTTGGCGGCTTTCAGCAACCTCACCCCGCAGTGGGTGTCGAGCAGGATGTCCGATTTCATTAACATGCCGCGAAACGAACAATAATTGGACGCTCTGGCTTTCACCGGAATTTTTGTGCATTTGGCGGGTTCGATTTCGACATAAGCCACCAATTTGCCGTCCAAATCGTACTGGCTGCTGACTTTGGTCTCGCTAATCTTAAAATCCAGATTGGCCTGATGCTTGGGCATACCCCAAATGCCCTTGCCGCCTTTGACAGAAATTTCCGAAGAGACCGGCAGGTCGACAACATATTGCCCGGCTTTAAAAAAGCGTTGGAACAGCCCGGGCAACAGGCGCGGCGCGGGCTTTTCGCCGTGGGTGCAGGCAATGGCGATGCTGTACTCGATATATTTGCCTATGGTGGTCTCCCGATAATCAATCACCGTGACAATTAACAGGCTCTGTGTCCATAATCGGAGTGGATGGATACCGTGCGGCAAAAACTGCTTGGCTTTTTCGGCATCAATCGGAAACACCGCCATGAGCGCAGGCGAATTGACCGCCGCCACCGGCAGCTTGAAAGGGATACCGTCGACCAACGAATAGCGTCCGGCATAATTTTTAATACGGTTAGAAAAACACAACATGGTCAGCCCCTGAGTGAAAATTATTTGGCAAGTTCTTGCAACATTAACGGAAAGACATCTTGGGCGGCATTTTTGCCCATAAACATATCCAAATGCCCATAGTTAGGCAGGCGGTGCAACGTATGGTAGTTGCTGCGCAAAGCCGAAAAATACGCATGGCTTTTGGTTTGGCTGTCGGGCAAAAAGCACAGATTGTCCTCACCCGCAAAAAAGGCAAAACGGGCGGCGGTTTTTGGCGGTGCGGCGGTAAAGTCGTCGGGCAAGCCTTCAAGGTCTTCAACCGCCACTAAATGGCCTTGCTGGATACAGCGGGTGATTTGGGCAAAAAAGCGCAACGGCACGGCACCAAACTCTTCTTTTAGCCATTCGTGGGTTGCCTCGTTGAGGTTTTCATGGCGCCATAGTGCCGGAAAACCGCTGCCGTAAGTAAAACTGACTTGTTTACAGACGGCGTTATGGCATTCATGATGAGTCAGGTTGACCAGCAGGGTAATAAATTTGGCGATGAGGTTAGGGGCATAGACCCCCCAATGAGGATTAAGGTAGTCGGTCATTAGGCCGACTATCGGCACCAAACATTGCAATTTAAAACGTGACCAACACGGCACAATCGGATGTAACGATACGGCGTTACTGATAATGGTCGTAACATCGGGGACGAGTCCGGCAATGGCGGACATGGTAAAGCTAGTGGAGCCTTGGCAGTGGATGATAGCCTTGATTTCGTCGGCACGGGTTTCCCGCAATAGGGTGTAGACCGCCTGCGGGTGGTCGTACAGCGCGGCTTGGTCTAACGTCCACAAATTTGGCGGGAAGGCAATGCTCGCCCGCCAGTTCTCTAGCCAGACATCATAGCCTTCTTCAATCAGGGCATCGACAATGGTTTTAGTGACTGGGGCGCGGAAAATATTGCCGCGCACCCCTGCCCCATGCACTAACAGCACCGGACATTTATGCGGCTTTCTCTGGCCACGCAGATTAATCAGGTTAAGGGCTAAACCGTCTGCGGCAGTAAACGGTACGACCCGTTCTTCATAGACCGATTCGCCGAACGAAGTGTGTAAAGACATTAAGGTAACTCCTGTAAGCCATTGCAGAAAAAATACGGTATCAAGGCGATTTCCGGTTGCGTATTTTTCTTGGAAATGCCTTAAGGGGTTATTGTTACAATTTTATTAACTCACCATTTCCGAATTAAATCATAATTTATATTTCAGGTAGAGTGAATAGTTCACACTTTTGTAAATATTTTCGGAAATAAATAAAAAAAATTTCGGGAAATATATAATTTTTTGAAAAATAAAGATTATTTATTATATTAGCCAGTAATTAAATAGCCTGTTTTGGTGCTTTTATGACAAAGTCGGGCAATTTTTCGGCAAGCATAGACGTTGCCGCAGGAATAACCTTGTGTTTTTAATGGGATATGATGCCGGAAAGCGGCTTATTATGACGCTATAGCTTATGCTGAGCTCAGCGTCCTACGGGCGCAGCTAATGCCAGATGGGCATAATCAGGCAATAGATGGTTTGCCGTTGTAGGATAAGGCAGATGCGGTAAATTTTGCGACAAAAGCGTTTTTACAAGCCTCCATCTTAAACTCACACAATGTTAGATAGCACACAGACAATCCTTGAGTAAGGGGTAAAATGACAACAAAATCCCAACCGACTCTGCCCATCTTTTTTCTTTAAGGGTTATAGAGCCGATCTCTCAATGACTTAACCGACTAATTTATCCATGACTTACTGTATAGGCATCATGCTCGACACGGGGCTAGTATTTGCATCGGATTCGCGCACTCATGCGGGTGTCGATGATATTGCGAGCTTTTGTAAAATGACAGTGTTTGAACGCGCTGCTGACCGCGTCATTGTGCTATTAAGTTCGGGCAATTTGGCAGGGACACAAGCGGTGGTCAGCGTATTGAAGCAGCGGAATGAAAATAACGACGAACCTAATCTCTGGAGCGCGAAAACACTTTTCGATGTGGCCATACAGGTGTCGGATGCCATGCGTGACATTAACCGTCGTGATGGCCAACATTTGGCCGCAAGTGCGATCAGTTTTAACGCCTCGTTCATATTGGGGGGGCAGGTCAAAGGTGAACCGCCCCGCCTGTTCCGAATTTATACGCAGGGCAACTTTATCGAGGCTAGCGTTGAAACACCTTACTTCCAAACAGGGGAGACCAAATACGGGAAGCCGATTATTGATCGGGTCATTACCCGCTCAACGTCTCTGAACAATGCCGCAAAGTCTGTCCTCGTGTCTTTTGACTCAACAATGAGCAGTAATTTATCTGTCGGTATGCCGATTGATTTAGTTTGTTATCGGCGTGATAGCCTTGAGGTGCAGATGCGCCGCCGCTTTGAGGTGGGGGATGACTACTTCAGTACCTTGGGTAAGCAATGGACTGAAGGTACGCGGGAGGTATTCAACCGCCTGCCCAATTTGGATTGGTGAAAGCCTTGGCTATAAAACCACAAACTGAGGCCATGGATAAATCGGTAACAGACTGTATCAGCCAAGGCTTTGTGGTGACTTGCGAGCATGGCGGCAACTTAATCCCCCTACCGTATCAGGATTTTTTCCATAGCTATCAAGCGCAATTGGCAACCCATTGTGGCTTTGATTTCGGTGCGTTGCTGATGGCAAAAGAACTGGCAACAGCATTATCTGCGCCGCTAGTGGCGGCCACTGTTAGCCGCTTGTTGGTTGACTTGAACCGTTCTGTCGGTCATCCGCGCCTCCATGCAGAGGTGATCCGTCGCCTTTCAGTGGCTGCGCGGCAGGAAATTTTGCAATACTATTACCAACCCTACCGCGAGCAAGTGGAACGTTTGGTCAGGCAGGGGATTGCCTATCATGGGCTGGTGATTCATGTTTCGTCGCATAGCTTTACGCCCGAATTAAACGGCAAAATACGCACCGCCGATATAGGCTTGCTGTACGATCCTGCCCGACCAGGGGAAGCGGATTTGTGCGGGCGTTGGCAGTTCGCGCTCAAGCGATGCGCACCTGATTTAAAAGTCCGCCGCAATTACCCTTATTTAGGAAAAGGCGATGGCTTGACCTCTTGGTTACGCCAACAAATGCCGCCCGGAACCTACCTGGGCATTGAGCTGGAAATCAATCAGAAGCATGTTATCAGGGCAGGTCAAGCTTGGCCAAACCTACGCAAAGTCCTTATCGAATCGTTAGGACAAACCCTTGTGAGCCAATGTTACGGAACATCCTCATAAGCTAATCAATACATTAGAACTTGCCTCAGGCTAGTTTTGCAATCAATTAAGGGCAATCACCATGAAAATCAATATAGGCTATGAAGTAATTTACGACTGTCCGCAGCCGACCCCAATGATCCTGACCTTGAATGTGCATCACACACGCGTCTCAGATTTAATTATTCCTGACAACATGATCACCGACCCACCCATACCAATTACCGCGTATCATGACAGTTATGGCAACTGGTGCAGCCGCATCGTCGCCCCTAAAGGCCAGTTGCGGCTGTCCGCCAATGCGGTTATCCGTGATACAGGGCAAACGGATAGTTTTGTCCCACACGCAAAACAAATGCCAGTAGAAGCTTTGCCAGACGAGACGTTGGTGTTTCTGTTGGGGAGCCGCTATTGCGAAACCGACCGCCTGTCTGAAATAGCGTGGCAATTGTTTGACAAAGCCCCGACGGGATGGATGCGTGTCCAAACCATCTGCGATTATGTTAACCAACATATTGCCTTTGGTTATCAACATGCCCGTCGCACTAAGACGGCTTGGGAAGCCTTTCAGGAAAAAGCCGGCGTTTGCCGTGATTACGCCCATCTTGCCATCACCTTTTGCCGTTGCATGAATATCCCCGCTCGCTACTGCACAGGCTACTTAGGTGATATAGGTATAGCGCCGTTGCCTGGCGTGATGGATTTTGCCGGTTGGTTTGAGGCTTACCTTGATGGCTGTTGGTACACATTCGATGCGCGTAACAATACGCCCAGAATTGGACGGGTATTGATAGCGCGTGGCCGCGATGCCGCCGATGTCGCTATCAGTTCTACCTTTGGTCCTAATACGCTGGTCAAATTCAGGGTCAGAACTGACGAGGCAACCGAGTTAGAAAATTATTTGCAGAATGATAAGCCCAACATTTCGTCGTCATTCTATTATTAGCCTATCGACAATCGAAAATGTCTCATTCATGCCTACCTAACTCCACGAAGTGCTACTCCGTTACAGAACTATACTGGTTGAGCTGATAATGGGACGTTTAAAACCGATATAAAATCTCATTTCTGGCTTAATCTATGGCAATCAGAAACTTTCAAGAGGATAACAACATAGACGTTAACGGTAAGTTAGGGTTTTATCTTAACCCGATATAACGACAGTTTAATTCTTAAGGTTTTTTTATAAAAAATTGTTGTAGCTTTGAAAGGTTTTTGATCAGCAAACTTAATACACTACCTATGTCATTATTTTTCATGACTTGAAGATATTCTGTGCTTTTTAGTAATACATTTTTCCAATTTTTATTGCTTGCCCCACCTAACCGCATTTTGATTAAGACGCTAGGGATATAGTACGTTGAAATTCGGTTTTTACCTAAAAAACGCAAAATCAAATCATAATCGGCGGCAATTTTAAAACTAGTGTCAAACATACCATAGCGTTCGTAGATGTCCCGTTTGACAAAAAAAGTCGGATGGGGCGGCATCCAACCATAGCGCAGCTTCTTCAAGGAAAACAGACCGCTCTGCCAATAGCGGATAATTTTCGTAGGATCATTTTTATCGATATAGGTCAGGTCACCGTATACGGAATCGACAGGATTATCAGTAAAGGCTTGGGCGACTTTTGCAATCACCTTGTTATCTTGATACAAATCATCCGAATGCAAAAAACCGATGACATCCCCCGTCGCCAACCTTATGCCTTTATTGAGGCCGTCGTAAATGCCCCGATCCGGTTCGGAAACAAACGCGGCCAGTTGGTCTTGGTAAGATCTGACAATATTCACCGTACCATCGGTGGAGCCGCCGTCGATAATGATATATTCAATGTTCGGGTACGTCTGTGACAGCACCGAACCGATGGCTTCGGCGATGGTTTCTTGGTTATTATAAACTGAAGTGATGAGGGAAATTTTCAAACTGGACTCCGTTTACTTGTGGCACTGACTGGCTGCAATAAGGGGCTGAAATTGTATATGGCTCCGCTTAAGGATAAGCCATAGGTGTTATCCCTCAATAAACTTGAGTAAAATTGAGAAGGTGAGCCACAATATTTACCCGTGTTGAGTGAAACTATCTTTTCACCATTGACCGCTTTTTGATTTCGATGGCAGGATTGCCACTACAAATTGACCATGGAGCCAGGGCTCGTGTAGCTACACTACCAAACGTTAATACAGTCCCTTCGCCTATAGTCACTCCTGGGCCGACCCGGCTCATGGCACCAATCCAGGAATGTGATGCAACATTAATCGGTTTAACGATCAGATCAAAACTCTGTTTGCCCCAGTCATGACTTCCTGTACAAAAATAGGCTCCTTGTGAGATACATATATGGTCTCCAAGATTTACTTCGGCTAGATTGTCGATCCATACACTTTCACCTAACCAACAGTAATTTCCGATGTTCAGCCGCCAGGGAAATTTCACGCGTAATTTCGGTTTGATTACAACGCCAACACCAATTTTTGCGCCAAATAATCGCAGTAACCCTACCCGCCAAAAAGATCCTGGAAGCGAACCCGCTAAAAACATATCCCCACTTAAAAGCCAGAACACTTCCTTAATACGCGAAGCACCACGTTTAAAATTACTATTTTCGTATAAATCAAGATACATTTTGTTTAGCTAGGTAATAGTTATGTTAATATGTCAAACCATTGCAATGGTTTTCTTAACCCTCTTCCTGATAAAATAAAATAGCCTGCCTTGACGGCGGTTTATAAGTCCATGATAAAAAATTGTTTTCATTAAAAATCAGTAGTTTTTGATCGAAAAATTTATCATTCAAAATCAAATAATTATTAATTTATGCACTAACACCATGTGCCTTTCAAAAAGAGGTCAGAAAATAGAACCTATGATAAGTAAGAGCAACCCGTAAATAGTTTGTACAAACCAATAAAGATGGCACAACACGGAATCAAATCTAAGCACAATAAACCTGTTACTTTCTAATAAGCTGTTCATAGGCATTGATATATGAATCGATAATTGATGGCCAAGAAAATTTCTTGTCTGTCCAATCGGCAAGAGATTCCCGATCAACAGATGACCAGCCTAATTGAAAACTTGCAAATGCCGCTGACAGCGTTTCATGAATACTCGAAACTTCTGGTTTGGCTATAAAAAAACCCTCTTTATCGCGATATTCCACCCATGGTGTTTGTTCGGTAGTCAATACAGGCGTACCTACATGAAGTGCCTCAAGCACCGCCAAGCCAAAATTTTCAGAATGCGTTGGTAAGCAAAACAAATCTGCCCCTTGAAGATAAACCCACCGCGCTTTACCCCAAACCGGCCCTATCCATTCAATGATGGGCATGTTATTTCCCAGGGAGGCCACAGTGGACTTTAGTGACTCTACATAAGCAGGGTCACCGTCACCCACAATCACCAGTCGCCATTTTTCCTTGAACTGGCTAATTGCTATGGCTTGAATAAGCATATCAAGGCCTTTTTTTACATCAATACGGGAAAGAAATAGCAAAATTCGTTCATCTTTTTTCCAATTCAATGCCGTTCTTGCCGCCATATAGTCAGGCCGATGCCGATCTTGACAGCCGATGCGAAGATTTTCAACCTGAGGATGCGAAATCATAGTGACTAAATGCTTAGCCTCCATATCGCTTGTTACAAAAAGGGCTTGCGAACTTTCAAGATATTGCCGTTCTATTAATTTGAAATAAGGCTGTTTTTTCCAACTGCGGTGGCGTAATGCCCATGGTTCCAACATACCGTGCGGCGATACCACATAAGGCCGGCCAAGCCGTCGGAGACGGGTAGCCAACCAGCTATGCGATGGCTGCCACAAGCCATGAAAATGATGTAAAGCTGCCGTATCAGTAATATCCCCACCTTGGTGAACGGCAATCCCTCGCTGTTGAAGGGATTCGAACAAACCGTCTACGGCAAGTTTTATCCCTGCAATATGCTGGGATTTTGGAGGAAGGACAAACCTTATCCTGATCTCATCTGTGAATAGATGAGATGCGTTAAGTGCGGAACGGGTCTTATTCATTTTTTATGCCTAACAATCCTATATGGCTGGCAGTCCGATAAAGATTTGCAGAACCTGTTTTAGTATTCAATATATGAATGTTGTTGCAAGCTTTCTGTATTTGATTGTAGTTATTAAATACTGAATATGAATACGCTAATCCGTCACCTTCTGAAAGAGTATATCCTTTTCCCAAGGTTTTTATAAAGTCAGCAACTTTCCATAATCCTACTTCATTAATAATTTGCTTAACGGTTCTTGACAAAACTGAACCCTGGCCAAAATTGTTTGAGTCTGAAATAAATATCCCCTTTTTAGCGACTCGCAGCATTTCCGATACGGCCAATTCGGGGTATTTAATATGGTGCAACACACCAAACGCACAAACCAAATCGAAGGATGCATCTGAATATGCTAAGTTAGTAGCATCGCCTTCAATTAACTCTTCCTCAGCTATACCCTTTTGATAGCCAATGGAACGAAGCTCTTCTACAGGTTCAATACCAACAATAAGGATATCGGGCGCATGTTGTTTGACATATTTTATGGCTCTTCCGGTACCGGATCCAATGTCCAAAATTGATTTTATGCCTAATAACCCCGATGCCGCCACCATAAATGCTAAAGCTAAAAAGTGCTCATCTTTTTCGTCTATGCTGACGTGCAGTGCATCATAATCATGTGCTGTTTTGCTATAATACTGTTGCAAAATTTTACTTTCTGAATCGATCATATTTAATCCCCTATTCTCGCCAAGGCACTTCAGGCCGAGATTTATCTTCATAAACATGGGCTAATATCTCTTCCAAATATCTGGCAATAGCCCTACCTTCAATGCACTGCGCCCAACGTTTTACCTTTTGCTTCTGTTCGGCATTCATCACCCCTTTTTGGCTCCATGCCAATAAAGCCTCTTTAAGTGACACTTCGTGGTTGGCCGGAAAAACTGTCCCCAGCCATGAATGGCATATTAAATCAGAGGCACCGCAGGCACTGCTACAGATAACAGGAATTCCTGCCATCAAGGCTTCATTGACAACGGCTCCCCAACCATCTTTTCTGCTTGGCAAAACTAGCACATCAGCATCGGCAAGATAGGCGAGAGTTTGCTTATTCTGCATTTGCCCCATCCAGCGAATTTGACTTACGATTTTACATTTAGCCGCCAAATCTTCGAGCGATTTTCTCTCTGGCCCATCACCGATTACCAGTAACTCGACATCAGGAATATTCTTCAGGGCCTTTAATAAAATATCCAAACCTTTCAAGTGGACAAGACGGCCAACAAATATAAATCGGAACCGTCGGTGCGCCTCCTGTGCCGGACTTACGGGTTGCGGCTCCGTAACATATGAATAAGGGAAAATTAGCTCGCTTGGATAGCCACACAGCCTAAACCACTCTACACCTTGCTGCCCCATCGCTAAAATGAAATCAAAATGGCCGCCTATATAAAGCCGCTCCCAACCATACTTCAATCTGCGCAATAGGCCGCCCAGACCGCGCGGATCGGGAGACTCGGTAATAATCCCCATTCTGCGGCCAATTGTATGGCAACTGATTGCAACTTTGGCTCCGAGAGGCACCGCTCTGGCTCCAGCTATGATATGAATAGCATCAGGCGGGCTTTCCCTGACAATGTTATCGACTTGGCTAAGTTTCGGACAAAGAAGGATTCGAGCCGGAGCTAGCAAGGGTATATCCCATCCAAGTTGCCGCCTATCTTCAGACATGTCTTCGAAAGTAACCAAGAGTACATCATGTCCGGCGTTCGCAAGCTCCCTCACAACAGGCGACTGATGTGGGCTGATGATATTGTGCCAAAAAACAAGCTTCATGGTTTTCCGTTAGTTATCATGTATAAAACCTGTCCGATTGAAAGCTATTCTTCAGATCATTCAATGGGCATTTTGCCAACGCATCGGTGATTTTTGCATTTAAATTGCGGTTCTCGGATGCTATAGCATTTTGCGTTTTCTACGCTTATTGACCCACCAGAGAATGATATAACCAAAAACAAACGGATATAGGCTTAGAAACGTAATATCACGGCCAAGATTGAACGTGAGGATTAAGCCTAAGCCGAACAGTGGAAGATATCCGATTTTTCCCCTCATAAGATCAATTCGTGCCAGCAAACAGACCCATAAGCTCATTAGAAGCGCGGCAAATGCAGAACCCCAATAGACTCCAAAGTTCACTACCCCTTGGCCTATTAATCCTTCAGAAAGGGTTGCGGCAACCCCTGCGTCATTACCAGAATCTCCTAGTCCCCGAGCAATTGCATAATCAAGGCCAATGGTAGGTTTTGAGGGCCAGAAATTGCGAGGGATGACGTTTACCAAATTTGCAAAATAATTTTCACCTATTTCAGGATGGAACGTGCCATTTTCAGTTATCTTCACAATCCAAGACAATTCCTCGAACATATTCAACCCCTGATGGTGTTCTTCGCTAGCTTGCATCAATGAAAACTTACCATCCAAAATTGCATTTGTAATCGTACCGTCTACACGGGTGGCGATAATAAAACCAAACCAAGCATTGATAAACATGTAAACAAGCGCAAGCACCACCAACTTCTTTAACAGCCCCCCCCTAAGTCGAAGAAAAACCCACGCCAACACACCAGGGATGACAATTAAAAGAATGTAACTACGGGTTCTGTCAAAGAAATAAAGCGGCCATGATAACAGGATGCCCAACAAAGCAAGCCTCCGAACTCGCTTATCTCTTGACAGAGCCGCAATCACGCCAAAAACTGAGCCTACAAGCATGTGTAAATTGGTTGCCAATGCGAATAAGCTTTGTATGCCCCCTCCAACCCCAGAAATAAGCCAAGGACCCGGATGTTTACCAAGATAGGGGAAAAGGAAAAAGAAAACATTTTCCTGATACCTGAAAATGGCAACGACCAACAACCCCCACCATACCGAAAGCACCAAACGGAACAAAACCGTAAGGTTTAACTGAAACTCAGGGTCATTGCTCTGTGTTTTAAAATACTTAATAATTTGACTTCGGCTCGTCAAATAGCGCCTATTTATTTGAAAATGAAAAATAGGGGCGAAAAATAAAAACACTAAAAGAAATATAATAACCTGCCACCAAGCAACCGCCAAAATTTCTATTGGAAACATCTGCATATAAGTTGTTTCGTAATCGTTATAAATTACATCAACCATGTACCAAACCGATACTGTCGCTAAGACAACAGCCATAGGCACACCTATACCATTTTTGACATTCACAGCACTCCAAAAAAAACCGGCCACGAGCAATATGCAGGCTACCCAGTATTCTAAAGGCAGTACGAATAATGTGTTAAGCATAATACACACCTTTCAAAACATATTGGCCTAAAATAGCCCGCTCCAATGACAGTAAGTCATCGCCGATCCGACTGAGAGAAAATGTTTTGGATTTACAGAGTGCTGCTTCCCGATGATTTTCCAGATTATGGGGTTGCTCCAGATACTGGCAAATTACCCGCACTATTGCTTCAGGATCGCGTGTAGGCACAATAAACCCGTCAATGCCATCCGTAACTACGTCCCCACAGTTTGCCGTAGTGATAACCGGCAAACCATAAGCCATTGCTTCAAGTTGCGTAATAGCAAAACCATCGGAAAGGGTTGGTAAAATAAACGCATCGGCATTACGGTACCATCCACCAATTTCATTTCTGGTAACGCGCCCATGAAAACGAACATTTCTACTTGCCGTTGCCATGGCCTTGTCGGAAATATATAAAGGACCGACAATATCAAAAACGACTGGGTAATTTTTAAGCAATTCGGCCGCTTTCATAAGGTATTGTATGCCCTTCCTTAGCATGATTTGACCAAGAAACAACACACGCAAAGGCCTATTGGTTGAGAAGCCGTGTTTTAATATGTACTGCCTAGATTCAAAATTGATATTTTTCCTTACTTCCGGGTATCCGACCATTTCATAACTGAGCGGAACGACACAAATTTTGTTACGGTTGACTCCCTGCCTGACCAGAGCCTCACGGCTAAAATGTGAATTTACGACAATGCTGTCCGCCAATGCCCATTCATCCTGATGCCGTTGATAAAATTCATCGGGAACTGTCAAATCATAGCTTTGCCAGCCCGGCCATGCCTGTTGTTCGTCATACACCAATTCGATTTCCACTTGGCAGGGATCAATCTGGTCAAGAATACAAACAACACCAGACTTTTTGAGATGCCGCATTATCTCCAAACTACAGGTATCATACCCAAAAAAGAGACTCCCCTTTGGCAAATCCCTGCCGCTATCCATACGGCGAATAACCGCATCACCAAATTGCTTACCCACTTTACAATATCCCAAATAACGCCCTGTAACGCCTCCGGTTAATGTCATCATTTTAATTTTGGCATCCCATGAGATAGCCTGCAAATTCCATGAATGAATAAGCTCACCGGGAATACCGGGATGAAAACGTTGGGCGAGCGAGTTTATCAATTTACTCGGCAAAGCGTTAGCAAGCGAGCGGGTAAGGCCATCTGACCAGTAATCGGTCATCAGCCGACTTAAAGCCCCTTTTGCACTAAGGGAACGCGGAACCGCATAGTGTTCGCGGGCTCCCATCTGCGCGCAAAACCAGTTTGCATGGTTATTATTCATAAGAGTTCACATTTTCTGGTTACCGTATTTGATGCTCATTAAAACATTGCGTACCTGCGGTGTTTGCCTTTCGAATGGCAAATAAAACAACCACCCCAGAATAAGGCAGGACACAATCCTTAGCCCATACCATAAGGCCGATTGGCAATCAATTGCGTCATATCGGCCAGGCATATAGTGTTCCCAAAGATAAAGCGACGGATAGTGTGTCAAGTAGAGCGTATAAGAAAATGCAGCAAACTTCCCTCCCACCGCATTAATCTGCCCGCCAAATTTCGATTTCGGCCTAAGTTGGGTCAAAATAGGGAATACCAAGGCGATCCCTAACGATAGTACCAGCATAGCTACGTTGCTTGAAGGCACATATTGCAGCCATGCGGATAAATCTACCGATACCGATGCAGAGCGGACTTGGGACAGCGCAAACCCTACAACGATTAAAAAACAACCCAGTACCCCAAGTCCCGTATTTGATTTTTCGTGACACATCCAATACGTTGATGCGCCAAGAATCCATGCAAACAAAAATACGACATTCAATTGGGTAAATATCGCCATCCCCACAACAATGCCGAAGCCAGCCAAAATCCGCAGTCTAGAAGCGGAACGGAGCCAAATGGCCAAACAGCCACCTAAAAAATAAAACCATATTTCATAGGCCAGCGACCATAAGGGATAGTTTTCGGCGAAAGCCCTAGTGAATATCCCTTGCAAACCGATAAGGCTTCCGAACAATTCACGCCATGAAAGTGATTTTTCCGCCATGTACGCCACATAAGCCGCCCAAATATGCGCCGGCAACAACGGAACCCAAATTCTGGTAATCCGATCTATCATATAAACCCGTAGATCAAAAGTGTTGTTTTCCAACCGTTCAATCAGCTTTCCACCCACTAAAAATCCGCTTAAGATAAAAAACACCAGCACCCATTCGGTTCCGGCACGGGTAACAGCAAAAAAAATTGCGGAAAGCAATGTCCGCGAACCCGCCTGAAGCCGCCCCCAATCAAGCCATACGCCACCACGCGCATGAATGGCGACAACCATGAACGCGGCAATGAACCTTACCCAATCGAGCCAATAAAAATGACACTGTTTAGCGGTCATGGTTGTAGCCATCTTGTATTCGGTACGGATAACATAGCCCTACTTATCGGCTTAATAGCCAAAATGAAAATTTCGGGTACGAATACACCTGATTGCGCAGCCATAACCGCAAACTTTGGGGTATTCTCTGACGTAAACTTTTTCTCGATACCTGACCTGATTGATTATCTAATGGCTTTCCCTTTTCGCGTAGCGAGGGATAAGCATCGGCATGTAGCTTTACATCTTCGATAAAGCGAATCATGTTTTCCGCCATTACAACTGACGTGAAGTCAGTACGCGCACGCTCAATGGCTCCGGCAGAAAGTTTTTCCAGGTATTTTTGGTCATGATAAAGGTTTTCTATAGCAGCCGCCCAGGCACAATAATCGCCGAGCGGCACTAATAAACCGCTTTTGCCATGCTCGATGATTTCCTTACTTCCGGAAGGTGTGTCATAAGCAATCGGCAAACAGCCCATACTCATAGCTTCCACGGTAACCATTCCAAAAGGTTCCTTACGGCTACACATCATGAAAATATCTGACTCCGCAGCAATTGAATAACACTGATCATGTGGTAGTCGCCCATGCCATTGAACCATTTCATCGATATCTGCATAGATCAAACGCTGACGCAATGCGTTATTTTCCCCGCCAACAATACTCAAAACCACGGGAATTTTGCGTTTTTTCAGTTGCCGCAAGATAGGAATAAAATCAAAAACACCTTTGAGGGCATCCACCCGACCCATGAAAAGCAAACGTATTGGCCCATCATAAAGTCGCCTAGCTTTCAAGGGAGGAAAATTAGCCCCATTGTGGATTGTTCTTAACAAGCCGAGGTAAGATGCGCTATCCAAGCCAGTTCGAAGAGGTTCTTCCATATGCTGTCCCACGCAGATGACACCGTCAATCCATGCCCGATTTCTGATTGCAACTTCGCGGTACTGACGACTTGAATCATGTAGCTGCACGATGTGTTTCGTGGTCGCCGGAAAATAGGGGAAGGCTGGCTCTATATATGATACATCGCTGGTAATCACCATATCTTGTGGCTTAGCAGATAGCCAATCGAGAAAGAGTCCGGCGCAATTTTCTTGCAACCCAAGTGCTTCAAGCCGCAAACCGCTAGCCGCATCAATCTCAGATCCTGAGGGGTCATGTAGGCTAAGCAACGTCACCTCCCAATCGGATAGGCAAGCTATGCTCTCAGCCGCATATCTGCATACTGTACCGATGCCCCCAGCACTGAACGAAGGGATCACAGAAACGAGTTTGAAACGATCTACCATAAGATATTAGCCTTTATTAGCATTCAAAGACCTGTAAATAATGTTTTCAAAAGCTTCGGCGTAGATTTGAGGATTACAGTTTTCGGTGACCCATTTTTTCCCCAGCCGTCCCATCTCTTTAGATAAAAGAGGATTCTCTAGCAACTGTAAGATACACCCTGCAAATTCCTCGTCATCACCAACCTCGGCTAAAAACCCCCCTTTTGATGCTAAAGTAATCTCTCTGCATCCGCTCACATTAGAGGCCACAGTGGGTACTTCACATGCCCAAGCCTCAACCAATACTCGACCGAAAGATTCAGACTCGCTTGGTAAAACACACGCATCACAAACCGACATAATCGCTGGAATATCATTCCTATAACCGAGGAAATCCACCGAGTCTTCTAATCCAAGATGGTTGACAAGGCTTACCATCGACTGAAAATACGCCTCTCCCTCGACCGATTTTTCAGGAGAACCGACAATAAGCAACCGTATAGTAAAATCCGCTAACTTTAATCTTTGTAACGCCCGAATAACTGTATCTACCCGTTTGCCAGGGTGGATGCGGCCTAGAAAAACGATAATTTTCGAAGATCCTTTACTGCCCGTATCATCCTCCAAGCATTGGACGGAGCTATCGATAGCCTGTGGATTATACAATCTCTGCACAATGAGGGAATGATGGCTTGGAACCCAACTTAATACCTGCTGGCAAACGTAGTCTGATGGGCAAATTACCGCCGCACATTTTAACCAAGACAGTTTATCAATCCAGCGCTTGGGCGGGGTAAATTCAAAACGGCTGAATCTTATAACCGGAACCCTCATCAAAAAAGCCGCAAAAACAATCAATGGCGTATTTCCTTCGAGATTTATGACTAAAACATCTGGATTTACTTTTTTTATGATTATAATGATTTTTATTAAAAACATTAAATGCCAAAGCGGCTGTTTTTTGAATGCGTATTTGCCAAACTCAATAGTATAGGTGTTTATTCCCATTGTCTGCAACGTGGTATTCAAGGGGCCGATGGGCGCGCAGATGACATGAGGGATGATTTGTCGGGCTGCCGACAATAGCCCCAACAAACTTTTTTCTGATCCAAACGCTTGCCCAGTCGGAACAACAAACAGCGTTTTCATCCTATGGTAAGGAGCAAAAGATTTCATTTAAAAATAATCCTCAATGACTCGATCATTAATTTTGGAAGAAAAATATAAGCAAGCGTCCTTATAATGACCTTCTTATGGACTATTATCGGCTTAGTAACGTCCCTTAATCCGATGCAAGCCTTAAGACGGAGGCCTTTCTTTGCACAGATAAGGGATCTGTCAAAAACAAACCTTTGATAATATTCAAGGGCGGCTTTTATTTGCTGGGGAGGAATTTTTCCTGCATGTAACCATTCATTGTAGGTTGACACCCAATATGGTACCCATTCTTGAAAATCCATTAATTTTCTGCCGCTGGCATCAGCATGGACTGTCACTAAAACATCAGGCACATGTACTACTTGAGTAATCCATGCTGCCCTCATCCACATATCTGTGTCTTCGCCCAGCTTAATTCCTTCTGGGAAAACGCCTGCAACATCAAATACATCGCGGCGGATCACGGCACAAGAGCTATTCATCTCATCACCATTCGCCAGAACAAATGAGAAATAATCAATCGCCAATGGCTCTTTATTTTTACTTATACGCGAATGAATGATTTTTGATCCCATCATTGTCGCCGTCATCGAGTAAACAACACCACTAGCAGGATATTGTCCAATGGCCGAAAAAATACTGCCTAAAAATCCATTTGCCCATTCATCATCAGCATCTAAAAAAGCTACCCACTGGCCTCTAGACATAGCAATTCCCAGATTCCGAGCGGCACTAACACCTCTATTATCCTGACTAATAAGCCGAATTTTTGTATTATCAAAACCGGTTATTATGGCAAGACTGTTATCTGTCGAACCATCATTTATTACAATCAGTTCAAAGTCCCGAAAAGACTGGCTAAGAACGGAGCTTATACTTCTTTGCAGATAGTTTTCCGCATTGTAAACAGGCATAACAACGGAAAAAAATGGAATGTGGTCAGATATAAGCACCAATATTCCCCCAAATATTCAATATTGAATCTTTTCGCCTCTGGATAATGTCATATCGCTTTGGTTTTACCTGTGCAATTAATTCATGAAGGCTTTCATTACCCAACAGCGTTATTGGGGTATCATAAAACTCAATTGATGAATAATAGTCATGGAACTTGAACTCCCCTCCAACTAATTTAGTTGATGACAACCAACGGTTAGGAATACCCATTGAATCAGCCGCAATTAGACCATGTAGAGAAGATGACAATATGTTTTCGCATCGATCTATTTCATCAAATACCTTTAATGGCTGGTTTTGCGGATCAATGAATAACACGGCATCACCTAAGTTGGCACGAAGTTTCAGATAAACAGCATCATTTTTTTCGGCATAGTGGGCTACTATACCTAAAACATATTGCTTGCTTTGCCGCTTTGGCATTAAGTCACTAGCGATAAGCCCAGAATCACCTAACGCTATATCGGCGGGTAAGCTTAAACGTTTACGGGTTAATTCGCCTCGAACGGATAGAATTTTTGCATGGGGAAATTGCCTGTTATCTCCTTTAGAGATAAAGCCAGAACCGACAATTAACCCAGAATAATCCTCCGTGAGGAATTCAAGGATACTGCCAGTGGCTATCAACCGAGCCTTGTTAGGTTGAGTATAAATAGGAGTATACCCATACTTATTTAATATCAAAGGGGTAATTAAATCACCAAAATTAACCTCCCTCCTAAACCAGAATGCATGAATGCCATTCCCTAATATGGAGGCCCTACATTGCGAAGGGAGTCGTCCAACCCTATAACTTATACTTTTTTCACAAAACCGGACAAAAGCTTTAATTTCTTTTATTGTATACACGTTATCCCCATAGCCCATTCTGATTCAAACTTATACTCTGAACGGTCAAGTTTTCGGTTAATCCTAAAACCG
>NZ_PGFZ01000004.1:372036-382339 GCF_002923755.1 Methylovulum psychrotolerans | reverse complement strand
AACCGAAAACCTGACTGCTTAAAGTATATATTTTCTTGCCTCAAAGCTTTTTTAGCTCCAGTATATAAATACATTCGCTATTCTCTGATTTATGCAATAGTGTAGATACTATCCCTAATTCCTCAAATAAGGCATCTAACTCAGCTTGGGTAAAATGATTAACCCAGTTTTTGACCATCCTATGGCGCTTAGATTGAGACGGTAAAAACAAGTTATAAGAAATAATTATGTAATCACCTAAAGAGGATACGTTATTAATAAAACGTTTTGGATCCCTTATATACTCTAATACGCCACTACATATCACATGCGAATAGCGCCTATCGGTAGAGACGAGTTGACCGGCATTAAAATCACATACAATGACATCTGGTGTGCTCTTAAAAATATCGCAAGGCTGATAACTGCATCCTTCACTAAGATAGGCCTTTAGCGTCTGGGCGCCACATCCGATATCTATAACAGAGCTACCCGAAGGTATAAAACTAGAGATTTTTTTATTACGTGCATCCCATGACGGAACGCCGGATAATGCAACCTTTTTCCAACGTTCTGTGTGTGTCCGGAGGATTAATGTCATCCCAACAGCTATCCACGACTTAACTATAACCTCAAAATATCTATATGATTTTTTTATTAATTTCATATACTTAAATTACGCCTATTGTCGTTTTAATAGTTTTGCGATGGGGTGGCTAAACCCTACACGGATAGCCACTTCACTAAGACAATAGAGTCCTGTGAATACCACCAAAACCGCTTTGGCTACCATCCCCCAAATAGATGGTAAATAATAACTAATTCCATAAGCTGAGATAAATAACATAAATCCAATAATAATCAGTAAGACGACTCCAGATGACATACGGAAGCCAATCTGTGCGCCAACTAAAGCCCTCATACCAAAGATATAAACAAATCCTAAAATTGGATTTACAATCGCGGCTCCGATCACGCCAAAGGGCTGAATTACAGCAAAAACCAACCCCACATGCAAAACATGAAAAGCCGTTGTAATACAGGTGTACTTAAATGCTGCACATTTTGCTACAAGAATATATCCCATAGGATAAGAAATCATTGTCATAAAAACACTAACAACAAACAATTTAAGCAATGTTTCTCCAGCAATAAACGCCTCTGAATATAATATTGTCATTATCCATTCAGAAAATGACAATATGGCCAACAATCCTGGCAAGCTTAACAAAATACCAACTTCTATTTGCTCATTCACCAAACGCGTGGCTTCTCGTGAGTCCTCTACACTCGCCGTAAGGCGTGGGTAAAAATCCGCACTCATCGCACTCACCATCAATGATCCACAAACACCGGACAGCGCCCACGCTGCCTGATATAGACCATTAGCTTCAAGTCCAAGCTCATGCGCTATAGTGGATCGGATTATGAACGCAGCAGCAGAACCTGCAACAGCACTCGCCATAAAAGCCAGACCCAGCTTTAACAAAGGCTTTGAATATTCCCACGTTTCAGCCCAAGATTGGGATACCGTATCAATAGAAACACGCCTGGCGAACCACCAGATCACGACTGTATTAACTGCCGCAGTCGCAATAAGCACCAGCACAATACCCTCCTCACCAATTCGCGCATAAATCGACACAGCCAAAATAGCTCCGATGAGGACAGAAATAATATTCACTTTTGCAAGGTCGCTCACTCGTCGCGTCCCTTGCAAAAAAGCACTCTGGCCTTCAAATAAAATGGTGAACAATAACGCGGCTCCTACGAAAGCAACGCTCCACATACGTTCATAAGAACCAAACATCCATATACTGAGTGGATAACTTATTATTGCCGTTAAGAGCCAACCCAGCAAACCCGTAAGCCAACAGGCTCGCCGAAGTGCTGTTACAGTATGTGCAAGTTTTTCACCTTGCCCGCTATTATTTGACTTCGCTACTTCCCGAACTCCACTTTTATCGATTCCCAATCGGGCGAGAGAACCAGTCAATTCAATGACCGACATATATAAGCTAACCAATCCGAAACCGGATGGCCCCAATAATGAAGCCACAAATTTAGTCTTTATCAAGCCTATAATGTAACTTATTCCTTGGGCTCCCCCGATAATTGATGAAGATTTTAGGATCTGCCTATAACTATTGTTTACTTTCAATACTTTTGAATTCATCTAAAAGATCCGCTACTAAAAAGCACAAAACACCTCAAAAGCTAACCTAATAAAAGTTGCCAAAGTTAAATGGCTTGGAGATGCTTACCCCCCTAACCATCCTGAAAGCGAGATCAAGGTACTCAAAAAAACTTTTAATATATAAAATCAACTATTAGCGCGTATTTATAATAATATAAACAGCATGGTTATTTTTATAAGTGACTATCGACCTCTCTTGATAAATAAAAAGATACCGTATTAACAAACTGACTGATGAAATTCAGAAAAATGTATCCGACGACCGTATCCGGTAGCCAATTACGTCACTACTCTAAGATGTTGTTGATTATTCAAGAACCAGCCATAAGTTTGTTGTACCCCTGTTGCCAGATCGGTTTTAGCTTCCCAACCTTGCTGCCGTAGCTTGCTTATCTCCAAAAGCTTACGCGGGGCTCCATCAGGCTTGCCGACATCGAAAACAAGCACGCCATTGAAACCAACAATCTGTTGCACCAATTGCGCCAAAGCTTTAATAGAAATATCTTCCCCAGTGCCTACATTGACAACCCCTGTATCCGAATAATGTTCCAGTAAAAAAACCGCAGCATCAGCCATGTCATCAACGTAGAGAAACTCACGTTTAGGCGTACCAGTCCCCCAAATGGTCACAGTGGCTTCTTGGTTTATTTTCGCTTCATGGAATTTGCGGATTAAGGCAGGTAACACATGGGAATTTTGCAGATCGAAATTATCCCCCGGCCCATAAAGGTTAGTGGGCATCAGGCTGATGGCATTAAAGCCATATTGCTTACGGTAGGCTTGGCACATTTTAATGCCGGCTATTTTGGCGATGGCATACCATTCATTAGTAGGTTCTAATGCCCCCGTTAAAAGGTAGTCTTCCTTAAGCGGTTGGGGAGCCATTTTGGGGTAGATACAAGACGATCCCAAAAAAACAAATTTTTGCACCCCGGCACGGTAAGCTCCATCAATCAGGTTATTTTGTATGCTCAGATTGTTGTAGATAAACTCTGCCGGATAATTATCATTGGCATGGATACCGCCGACCTTGGCGGCAGCATCTATCACAACTAAAGGCTTTTCTTGACTAAAAAAACAATCGACCGCAACCTTATCCATCAGGTCAAGACTTTGCCGGGTCCGGGTCACGATATTATCGTAACCTTTGCTTTGCAAGTTTCTAATAATGGCTGAACCCACCAAACCTTGGTGACCCGCTACATATATTTTTGTCTTGTAATTAATATCCATAAGCTATCATTGGGATGTGTAAAAATTAGTCTAAAATTACTTATTGGTTCGGTATAGCCTATTCAGTATGATCAAAAACCTTAAAGCCTTCCCGTTGGCACAAGCCATCCCGTTCGGCAACGTTAAGGTCGGCTTTGACCATTTCCGCAACTAATTCTTTCAGTGGCGTTTTGGGGAACCAGCCTAATTTTTCTTTCGCTTTAGAGGGATCGCCCAATAAGGTTTCAACTTCTGTCGGCCTAAAATAACGGGGGTCGACGGCGACAAGGCACTTCCCGGTCTGGGTACAATAGCCTTTTTCATCAATACCTTCGCCTTCCCAACGCAGTCCTATCGTTAGCTCTTGTGCCGCAAAATTAATAAAGTCGCGGACTGAATATTGGACACCCGTGGCAATCACGAAGTCGTCCGGCGTTTCCTGTTGTAGCATCAGCCATTGCATTTCCACATAATCCCTGGCGTGTCCCCAATCGCGCAAAGCACTTAAGTTGCCCAAATAAAGACAGTCTTGCATACCTAGCTTAATCCTAGTTAAAGCCCTAGTAATTTTTCGAGTAACGAAGGTTTCCCCGCGCAACGGCGATTCATGGTTGAATAAAATGCCGTTACAGGCATAAATACCGTACGCTTCACGGTAATTGACCGTAATCCAATATCCATACAGTTTGGCTACCGCATACGGGCTGCGCGGATAGAATGGGGTGGTTTCTTTTTGTGGAATTTCCTGCACCAAACCGTAAAGCTCTGAGGTGCTGGCCTGATAAAAACGGGTTTTCTTTTCCAAGCCTAGCAAACGGATCGCTTCTAAAAGGCGTAAAGTCCCTATGCCATCGGCATTCGCCGTATATTCCGGCGTGTCAAAACTGACAGCCACATGGCTCATGGCCGCCAAATTATAGATTTCATCCGGCTGCACCTGTTGGATAATACGGATAAGATTCGTCGAATCGGTTAAGTCGCCATAATGCAGGACAAAATTCCGATTGGACACCTGAGGGTCTTGATACAGGTGATCGATACGCTCCGTATTAAACAGCGAGGCACGACGTTTTATGCCGTGGACGATATAGTCTTTTTTCAGTAAAAATTCTGCCAGATAGGCACCATCTTGTCCGGTAATACCTGTAATAAGAGCGACTTTATTCATAGTTTGCTTTATCTCGAAAGTGGACGGTTAACTGGCCTGTTGATAATGGTATCGGTAGACATATTTGCCATAACCGTAGCCATAGCCGTATCTTGACGAACTGAACGGCAAATCGTTAAAGACCACGCCTTTTATGTGCACACCTGCCTGGATTAAACGTTTGGTACTTTGCTCCAGTTCACGCATCGGATGTTGCCCAGCTTTTACCACCATCAAGGTCGCGCTGGCCATACGGCCTATAATACAAGCATCAGTGACGGCAAGTATCGGCGGCGAATCGATGATGATATGGTCATAATTTTTGCTGAATTCTGCCAATAGTGTCCCGAAACGCTCATGCAGCAATAGTTCTGACGGGTTAGGCGGAATGACACCGGTCGGAATAAAGTCAATATTAGCGTCAGTTATCGTGTGGATAGCCTTATCTAGCGTAGTTGCCTGAGTAATCAGTTCAGATAGCCCATCCTCCCTGCTGACACCTAATGACCGGTTAATAAAGCCATTACGCAAGTCACCGTCAATTAACAGGATTTTCTTGCCAGCATCGGCTAATACGGTCGCTAAGTTAATGCAAACGAATGATTTTCCGACTCCGGGGCTAGGGCCGGTAATCATGATAATGTTATTTTGCGCCCCCAAAAAGGCAAAATGCAGGGTTGTCCGTAAACTTCTCAAGCTTTCTATGGCCAAATCTTCTTTGTTTTCCAATGCTAAAATACAAACTTCATTGTTTGGGTTTTTACCCAATTTTTTTAGTTTTTCGCTGAGCTTTACTTGCCCGTTACTATGGGAAATGGTGGCATAAACCGGAATATTCAGGTGTTTTTCAATTTGATCAGGATCTTCGATACCCCGGTGCAAGGCTTTGCGGACAAATACAATTGCCACACCGACAACTAAGCCTAATATCAACGATATACCGACGATTAAAGGCTTCTTCGGCTTAATCGGACTGGAGGGCAAGACGGCTTCGTCAATTACCCGGGCGTTGCCTACCGTACCGGCTTTAGCGACCCTTAGGGTTTGTGCGCTATTGAGCAATGTGGTGTACAGTTCGGTACTAACTTTTACATCACGCGCTAATCTTAAGATGACTTGTTGGATTTCAGGCAATGCTTCGATTTTTCTATCGTTAACATTCATTTGCGCCTGAAGCCGGGCTATTTGTTTGTCAATCGCTATAATAGTGGGATGCGATTCGGTAAATCGCCCGCGTAATTCGTCCCTTTTTTGCTGTAAAAGGGTAATTTGGGTTTTGATTTCCACCACCCCCTCCAAAACACTTTGTGTTTCTATATCCAGATCAATGGAACCTTTGTTGATCCTAAATTCGTTTAAGGCGTTGGTGGAAGCTTCCAGTTGGTCTTTGAGAATCGGCAATTGTTTATCCAAAAATTCCAAGGTGCTTTGCGCCTCTTTGGACTTCTGTTCGACATTTTGCTTGACATAAATATTGGCCACCTCATTGATAGTCTGCGCCGCCAAAGTCGGGCTAGCGGACTCCATAGTAAAACTTAAAATTCCGGTGTTTTTGCCCTTTTCAACGACACTAAAACTATCAGTTAACTCATTGATCCCACTAAGCAAAGAACGTCTCATGACCGTAAACAAGGTATTAGGACGAGCTTTTAATAATGGAACAAAAAGACTGATCGTGCCTTGGCCGTCACTTAAGGGCTTGATGATAGGCTTGCCAACTTCGCCATTAAGTAATGTTTGTCCATTATCTAATAAGGTAAAATGCCCCTGTGTACCTGCTTGTAGAGTGAATTCTTTACCGATCCAAGTTTCTGGTATCGAGAAGGTATCTACGCGTATCGTTTCACCGCCCCAAGCATATTGGTCTTTACCAAATAGCGGTATGGCAACTTGATTATCTACCGCCTGTTTTTGAAAGTGTCTGGCAAAGGCCTCGCCAATAATGGGGAAGTATGTCGGTTTGGCGATAATCTCCAAATTAAGGTTTTTCACCGCCTGACCCAACACCTTACGCGATTTGATAATTTCTATTTCTGTCAGAGCTGGCATTTTACTTTCCAGTGACGGTGCCACCGATTCCAGCGCGTTTAAGGTATTGGCCTTTTCCTCAATCTGAAGCATGCCATCAGCTTTATAAATTGGTGTATCCAATAACGCCTTGGCCATCCCTGCCAGCAAAAAAAACAGCGACACTAAGGTAATGATATATTTTCCGTCAAGGATAGTCGCTATCACCCCCCCCAAATCGATGTCATCATCGTCTTGGTCAGATTGATAATTTCCCTGAGAAGCATTGATATCTGAAAGTTGATTTTTCATGCTGCCCATTCGCCATTTCTAGCTTGCTTAGGTAATGGCTCTGCCATGTTTGATAATTTTGCCATATTTATTGACCAAATGAAGTAGTTACTTTTGCAGCACTGTTAAACAAGTTCAGCATTAGCAGTGTCGGTTGGATTTCGGCAATAATTTGGTTCCAGCGGACACCTTCGGCCCGATCAATGTAGATCACATCACGCGGCTGCAAAGGGAAACGGTCTGCCAATAAAAAGGCATCCGGCGATTTTGCATTCAAGTGGTAAATTTCGGGTTTTTTAATCCCGCTTCTAAAGACAAAAATTCGCGCCGGATCAGAGGTCGCCTGGCTAATACCGCCTGCGTCACTGATCGCCTCAGTCAAGGTCATTCGGCCTTTGTTCATTACGATGCTACGCGCACCGCCTGGAGAACTTATGCCGCTTGATCCAGCCGAAGCAATATCCCCTAAGACAAATATTTTGTTCAGGCTATTATCTGGAACGTTCAACACATCGCCATGTTTTAGTATGACGTTTTGTCTAATGTCGCCGCCTTCATAGAGCGAAAGCAAGTTGATGCTGTAGGTGTCGCCATCACGCGTCAGGGTGATATTGCGCAGATCGGCTTCGGTATTTAAGCCACCCGCCCCATTAATGGCCTCCAAAACAGTCAGGGGAATATCTTTTACCAACAATATTCCGGGCTGTTTAACTTCCCCCACCACATAAACCCGTTGGCTACGATAAGATGTTACCCGTACATCCAACTGGACTTGTTCTATATATTTGGATAGCTTATGGGTTAATTCCGCGCGGATATCTTCCACCGTTCTGCCAGCCGCTTTTACAATTCCTACATAAGGATAAAAAATAGTGCCGTCTTCGCCAACTACATTCCCAGAACTGTCAGCGGAGCGGAACTCCCCGGCCGGAATAGTCAATTCGGGATGTTCCCAGACAGTAATAACGAGGATATCCCTAGGCCCAACCAAATACTGGTTACGTTCTTCTGGTTCAGGAACCCCTTTTACCGCTTTAGAACCTATCCGGTAATCAAAATAATGGTTGACTACATTATCAGCACCTAAGCTTCGGTTATTGAAGTTCTTTTCCAAATCAATAATCGTCTGGGCGGTTATGGTCTGGATATTCAGCTTTTTTAAGGTGGTGGCGTTATTTTCTTCAACCGGCATTTCGATGCTGGATTGTTTTGAAAATTGCTCCATGTGCATTCCCGGCACAATCGTACAGCCGGTCAAATGCAGCATTACCAGAAAACTGCTCAGCAAATATTTTTTTCCCATAGCGTGTGTCCGCATTTTCAATGTTTGATTCTTAGTTGACTATCACACGTTAATCTATCATCTGTTTTTAACAGTCTTACTATTATCCTTAAGGATAAAGTTTATTAACCCATTGGTTTACACCTTGGTCAATTTGTGCCAACACCAACTCAAACGTCCGTAAATCCAGTAGATAAGGGTCGCGGATGTCATACCCACCCCATTCGCCCAACCGAAATACTTTCCCTTTGGCATAAGGTGTTTGGTTTTCAATTTCCATTTTATGGCGCAACTCCATCACCAGCATAAGATCGGCGTGCCGCACCATTTGCGTGTTTAGCTGGCAAGCCCGATGTGTTGACAGATCCAGCCCTCTGGCCGTCATCAGTTGGCAGGCATTTTCATCTGCTTTATGACCTACCGCCGCATGAAGTCCGGCTGAGATGACCGCACAGTTAGCGTGCTTGTCGGCAAAGGCTTTTTTAAAAAGCACTTCTGCCATAGGGCTGCGGCAGATATTGCCTACACAAATAATAAGAATGTTATTAAACACACTATGTTCTTATTAAAAACGCCATTATTAAAAATAGTAATTAAGCCTATTGCGCATTTTATGGTTCTCTGGATAAAGATTTGGCCGATTTTAAATCTAAGAAAGATAGCTGGACATGTTCCAATTTTTCTATTTGCTCTATTTCCGATTCGGCACAGGGCTTTTGTATTGTGCTGCTTTTTTGCGTTTGACAAGCTTTATTGGTACACCAGTAATAGACGGCAAAAAGACATAAAAAAGATATAAATGACATTTGCTCGGATACGCCCAACAAAACAGGGGCCATAATGCTTGCACCCGAAAAAAACACCGCAAAAACAACGATAATGATGAGTTTCTGGTTAACTTTATAGCCCGCTAAGGCAAGAAGGTGATGCAAATGTTCCCGGTCAGGATAAAACGGTGAGCGGCCTTTGCTCATCCGTCGGCACATGACACTAACAGAATCTAAAAGAGGGATGGCGATGAGCCACAACACGGAAGTTGGTGTAATGATTGCATTTTCTCCCTGCGAGGCATAAATTGCCAGCCAACAGACCGAAAATCCGAGCAGGGTACTTCCCGTATCACCTAAAAAAATGGCGGCACTTTTACGTCCGAATATCCGTAAATTAAATAATAAAAATGCTATTATTGTTGCCGCTAAAATAAGGCAATAATAATAAATCAGCCAGTTTTCTAAAGACCAAGATAATATGGCTAGTGTTATGACCGAGACCAATGCCAAGCTGCCCGATAAGCCAT
This sequence comes from Methylovulum psychrotolerans, assembly GCF_002923755.1. GTDB lineage: Bacteria > Pseudomonadota > Gammaproteobacteria > Methylococcales > Methylomonadaceae > Methylovulum > Methylovulum psychrotolerans. Next base: position 372,927 of record NZ_PGFZ01000004.1, on the reverse strand, counting down.
CTATACCATCAATCATATTGAAAGCATTTATTCCTCCTACAACCGCGAAGACAGTGAATGCGGTTGAAAAAGCCTCTAATTTAATATGCCCAGTGCCGAATAAATCACCAAGATCCATAATCTTTATTTCTGAAATCTCAGTCATAATTAAGGTTGCTATTATTTGGGCTAATATTCTGTACTTTACGGCAACCTCCCTATAGTCATCTAACAAACCTACCAAAACTAAAATAGTGGCGGCGGCAATAAACCCCGTCTGTTGAAAAATCTGGATGTCAGTAATCAATAGGGTAAATAATATGGCAAAATATATTGCCACGCCGCCAATAAGAGGCACTGGTTTTTGGTGATGTTTCCTATAATTGGGCTTGTCCAAAAGCCCTATTTTTTGTGCGCAAGGATATAAGACAACAATAAAAATAATCGTTGTCAGCAGCGATGTCAGAAAAAGTAAAGCAGGCATTTTTTCTGTCTCCATTTGTTGCGGTTTGGGCACTGAATAACAGCAAACCAAGAATAAATTAAATAGCAATCAACGCATCATTTGTTGTCTTAGCAGAAGTACCTATTACCTTTGCGTTGTTATTCACTAGCTGGCATTGACGAACGTTACTCGTAGCTACATGGAAATTAATTTTCATATAGCCCTTCTCTTCGATGAAAATCACCGTCACTCCAATACGGCCCTGTGGCCGAAGTTCAAGCAACGCTTTAAATTTTTCTAGCAAATTGCGTAGGCTTGCAACGGGAGTTTGTTTTAATTACCTAAATAAAGACGATATGCAGTGGCAATAGGTAAAAATTAACAAAACACATTATTTTATCAAGTAAAAATTGCCTTTATTTCAATCAGTTAAGTTTTATTAATTCAATTATATCTACATATTAAAT
>NZ_PGFZ01000004.1:330339-372026 GCF_002923755.1 Methylovulum psychrotolerans | reverse complement strand
AAAAACAATTATCAGTTGCAAATAAAACACAGATAACTTATTTAAGCGATGAGGGATAAACAAAGGTAAGTGCCGTGCGAAGAAATAGATGCTTTAAGATGATTTTTACGCCAGCAACTTATGGTGAAATGCAGATTTTTACTGCAAAAATTTAAATATATGGTTAAAAGAGAGAGGGTTAAGATAGTCATTGACCACTACATTGAGCTTTATATAAGGAAGGTTTCTGAATACACGACCCCTCATAACAGTTTTTCCATGGGAGAAAAGAAATGGTTGCCAGTGTAAATGCAGTAGGGTCGCTAACAATACAATACAAAAGGCTATGTCACCGTTAATTGTGGAAGCCTTAAATGACATGGCTTTGAGTAAAAGCCACAATCCGCTTTAAATAAGGTTTTGCGCCGAAAATAAAAATTTTTCAATAATTAACAGCGGCATAGCCAAACAAAAAGACCGTAGACGAACGCTAGAAATTGTCAGCAGCTTTCGATATTGAATGCTGTTGGCTAGTAGGAAGGGTAAGATAAGCGGTAGCCATTGAGACCACCGCTTGCTTAGCAAATAAAATATCTGCTTATATGCAGGTTCTGGCAGCCATTCGGTAAATATCCGGCTGGGTTAATGGCGTAAAATCAATTGTCAATCCAAATTAATTCGACCCGACGGTTTGCGGAGCGCCCGCCCTCTGTGCTGTTATCGGCAACCGGACGACTTTCGCCAAAACCTATCGCCCGCAATTTGTTGCTGACACCTTTACCCTTTAGGTAACTTACTACCGACTCTGCCCGCCGTTGTGACAATTTCATATTATGGGTATCAGAGCCTTCGCTGCTGGCGTGGCCTTGCACTTCAATAGCATTTTTTTGCGGATATAGGTTCAGGCTGGTCGCGACTTCATCAAGCAGTTGCCGAGCCTTAAACGTCAGCTCGGCCGAGTCAAAATTGAAATGTTCATTTTTCAGGATAAGCCTAATAGGGCAACCTGCATCGTCGACCTTACTGCTGGCAGGGGTGTTTGGGCAGCTATCCTGGCAGTTGTTAACGCCGTCCCCGTCAGCGTCAAGTGTCCTGCAGTCGGGAACGGGCGAGGCACTTACGATGGGGGGAGCGACTTGGGCGACTTGAGTGGGTTTTGCCCCCAGCGGAATGACAAAACCGAAATTAACGACCACGTCATGAAATTGGTCTAAACCCGATGAAGATGATACAGAGGGATTATTATTGTAGCGGTAACGCACGTCGCTACGCAGTAAAAAGTTATCGCTCATCTCGTAAGTGAAACCGGCGCCTAGCTCGGCAATGAAGCCTTTTGCCTCACTCCCGGAAGGAAAGTGCCTTATCATACCACCCAAACCAACTACCGTATAAGGAGCGAATTTGTTGCGGTTAAAGAAATACTGGGCATCGACTGTGCCGCCGCCCAGTTGCCAGTCACCGATATAGTGACCGCTTGGATTATAACTGCCAAACGCTTGGTAAAATCCTTTCACCTCGACATTAAAATGTTCATTGAGTGTCTTGCCGATACCCAGACCGCCGCCCCAACCATCTGCGGTGTTATGACCGCCTTCCGTCCTGACAAAAGAGCCGAACGGAGCGATATACCAACGTTTATCTAAAAATTCATCGGCAGCGTTGGCTAGCGGTAAAAAACCTAGGCCAGTCAATACGGCAATAGTGAGAGTGTTATGTTTCAACATAATAGTTACCTTCGGTGAAATAAAAAATAGAACTTCATAAAAGTGCATTATTGCGCCGCCTAAGCCGGACGCATCTGATGTGTTACCTGTCTAAAATCTTACCAATACCGACATCCTCATGCCCTGCTAAACAATTAATTTTTTCAATCAGTTGAAAAATAACCGCATTATTTGTTAAACGACAGGAAGACATGATCAGAAAAATGTCTATCTGTGAACGTAATACCTGAACAATCTGACCATAGCTTAAATCATAACAATAACGGGAAGCTTAAGTCCAATCCTCATGGCTAAAAATGCGGAATTTCTACAAAAAAGTGCTACAGTGATTGTCGGCCTAGTTTAACAACTCACCAGAAGAAGCAAGCAATGCTATTGAACTTAAATTCTGGATAAGAAACCAATACTGCGGACATAGGGACGAGCCCTGAGGTTGACGGTATTATGTAATGGGGGTATGTTTACTTTGACATAACTGATGGTTAACCAAAGGATGCGCCATCTAAGGTGTGCAACTGTTACGGCCATCAAAAGAAAAAGGAGGTTGTGCTGGGCCGCTTCGTTAGCCGATGCGATCGAAACATCTGATGTCACTGACGTTAGGCGGCAACATGCCTTACTTCCGTTTGCCTGCCGAATACCGCAAGCTTTGTCAGGATCAGCCAAGGGTGCGGCAAGGTGCGCACCCAAAGGGCATAAATACCCAAAGGGCATAAAGACAGGAAACCCTCTCTGACGAAACTCGAGGGGTATAAGAAGAAGCGGCAATCGGGCCGTGTAAATAGGCATGGTTATATCTAATAATAAGATAACTACATAACAATTTATCACTACCAAAAACCTATTAGACTGTTAGAGTAAGCACACAAGCTACCCGAAGACACCAATAAGGAAAGGCAAAAGCTATGGAAAGCCTATTCTCACTTACTTAACAATTGCACGATAGGTTATGTCAATTATGGATCATTATAAGTCCAAAAGCACCAGCAGCCCTGTTGCCGATTTTTACGGCGAACCGCTGATCACCTTACCGAACCCCGATGCCCACGCAACCTCCATCCGTGCCACGGCTTTGGTGTTTGCCGACCCAGTTTCCGTGCGTTTGCTGGAATATATCGCCAGGATTGCCCCTAGTGACGCGACGGTATTGATTATTGGCGAAACCGGTACGGGTAAGGAATTGGTGGCGCGGCAAGTGCATAAGCTCAGCCATCGCAAAGACGCACCTTTTGTCGCCTTAAATTGCGGGGCATTTTCCGAGTCACTGGTCGAAAGCGAACTGTTTGGGCATGAGCGCGGTGCGTTTACCGGCGCCTTAAACGCCCGTGGCGGCTGGTTTGAGGCCGCCAACGGCGGCACCTTGTTCCTTGATGAAATCGGCGACCTGCCCATCTCCACGCAAGTGAAGATTTTACGCGTTTTACAAGAACATGAGGTAGTGCGTATCGGTTCCAGAACTCCCATCCCTATTGATGTGCGGCTGGTGGCCGCCACCAATGTCAATTTGGCGGAAGCCGTCCAAGCGGGGCGGTTCCGTGAAGACCTCTATTACCGTCTGAATGTCGCCGCTTTGGATCTGCTGCCCTTACGCGAGCGTCCGGGCGATATTTTGCCCTTGGCAAAGCATTTTATGCAGCGCTATGGCATACGTTTAAAACTAAATAGTTTGGAATTGGCTAAAGATGCCGAACGCGCCCTATTACGCTATGGTTGGCCGGGCAATATCCGTGAATTGCAAAATGTCATCCATCATGCTTTATTGGTCTGCAAAGACGGGCGGGTAGGCCTTGAGGATTTACATCTTAATCCCCATTTTGGCAGTTCCTACAGTAATGCCAGCACAAGCGTTGCGGCTCCCGCTTCGCTGACATCATTAGAAAACGCCTTAGCGGCCTTATATGAACATCCGGCGGACAATCTGTTCGATACGTTGGAAGAAACGATTATCCGCACTGCTTATGACTATTGCGAGAACAACCAAGTACAAACGGCCCGTTTGCTGGGTATCAGCCGGAATATCCTGCGTCATCGGCTAAAACGCTATGGTTATTTGGTCTAACTACCATAATCCAACTGGCGGCATAATTCCCCTCCCCTACCACAATGATGATAGCCTAAATCTACTATAATTTTCTACCCTATCCGATAGGTTGGACGCTGGCAAGCTTCCATGCTAAATTGTGCAGATAAACTTTGCTAAAGCCTATTCCGGCCTGAAAACGATAAAATGGATTCATCTGCATATTGCTTGCACTTCGCGGCAGAATGCCTTTAAAACTATCGGTTTTCAGCCAGAAGGGGTTGACAAAGAATCATAAGCCCTCATTGTAGGAACGCGTCACAATGGCAGCAGTAGAACAAACGATATTGATTGTGGACGATGCCCCTGAGAACCTCACGGTTCTCAGCGAGCTGTTGCAACCTATCTATCGTGTACGGGTTGCCAAATCAGGCGAAAAAGCCCTGCATATCGCAGGTACTGAGCCATATCCCAACTTAATCCTGCTAGATGTCATGATGCCCGGCATGGATGGCTATCAGGTCTTTGCCAAACTGCGTGCCAATCCTGACACAGCGGATATTCCGGTTATCTTTGTCACCGCCATGGACAGTTCTGAGGCCGAACTGTATGGCTTAGACATGGGAGCCGTCGATTACCTGAGCAAACCCATTAAACCGCCGATACTGCTGGCCCGTGTCCGTATCCAATTGGAACTGAAACAGGCCCGTGATTGGCTACGCGACCAAAACACCTATCTGGAAGCGGAGATTGCCAAGCGTATGGCAGAAAATGAACTTATCCAAGAAGTAAGCATCCGCGCCTTAGCGCATCTGGCGGAAATCCGTGACCCCGAAACGGGCAACCACATCCTACGCACCCAAGGCTACGTTCACCAACTAGGACTTCTGTTACGCGCCCATCCTCGCTTCACTACCACTTTAAGCGAGAGGTATGTCAAGCTGCTGGCACGTTCTGCGCCATTACACGATATAGGCAAAGTCGGCATTCCCGATGCCATTTTGCGCAAACCGGGCGCATTCAGCCCCGAAGAATGGGAGATCATGAAAACCCATGCCAAAATGGGCAGCGATGCTATCGAAAAGGCGGAACAGGATACCGAGCAAACCGTGGAGTTTCTTCGTTTGGCAAAAGAAATTGCCCATCACCATCACGAAAAATGGAACGGCAGCGGCTATCCCGATGGCCTGAGCGGCGATGCTATTCCGCTGTCTGCGCGTATCATGGCCTTAGCCGATGTTTTCGATGCTCTGATTTCCCGGCGGGTTTATAAAGAGCCGATGCCTTACGACAAAGTTAGGGCCATTATTACCGACGGACGCGGGCAACATTTTGACCCCGATATAGTGGATACTTTCTTAACGCATTTCGAAATTTTTTGCGGCATTGCCGAGCGTTATAAAGACCCGCCCGCAGAGGTGACAGAGTAGGGCAAGCCTAAGGGTAAAATAGTAAAAAATGGATAAACCCCATATAACCTATTAATTTATATTTTTAATTATCTTTCCGGCCACTTGCCGACGTTAACCCACCCCTGCATTTACTTGTAAAGTCATTGGCAAAGCCGTTAACTCGTACATGCCAATTGGACAGCCTGCATTCTACAATGCTATTGATCATTTAAATTAAAAACATACACTACTATCGCAATGGTCACGCTTTCATCAAAACCTACCGCTCCAGTGAGATAGTTTTATAAAAAGTACGGACACCAGATATTCACTTAAAGACAAGAAGAAAGCCTGGAACACTATAGATAATCCAGCAGTAAAAGGCGCATTATGACGTTACTCGGCAAAGAGTTATTGCCTATTCTGACCCCAGATATGAACACCCAACCCACGCTCTGGCTACGCGTTGCGCAGTATGGCATGGCGGTGGCACTCACTCTTGCCACCTGCTTCCTGCGTGAGCATATCGCCGTCTCCTTCGGCCAACGGCCTTTGTTGATCTTATTTATGCTGCCCATCATTATCAGTGCCTTACTGGGCGGCTTAGGATCAGGCTTGCTGGCCACGCTGACGGCAGGCCTCTGTACCGCTTGGCTGATCCCACCTGCCGACAGCTTGGCCATAGCAGCCAGCTACGATATTTTGCAATGGGGAATGCTCCTGATCAACGGAATATTGGTCAGTTTGCTTAGCGGCTCCCTGCACCATATAAGACGGCAGGAATTGAGAAAATGGCAACAATTGGACGCTGTCCGGCAGGAATTGCAACAAAGCCAAGCTTTTTTAATATCGGCTTTTGAAGAGGCTGGCGTAGGCATGGCCTTAGTGGCCTTGGACGGGCATTGGTTAAAAGTTAACCCTAAACTTTGCGACATCCTAGGCTATAGCGCCGAAGAACTGTTGGGGCAGACTTTTCAAGACATTACCCATCCTGATGATTTGGCAAGCGATCAGCAGAACATGGCACAGCTCTTGGCCGGGGATATCCAAACCTATACCATCGAAAAGCGTTATATCCGTCCAAGCCAACGCTTACTATGGGTTAACCTCACCGTTGTGCTGGCCCGACACCCTAACGGTTTGGGCAATTATTTTGTCTGCGTTATCGAAGATATACAAGCCCGCAAACAAGCCGAATTGGCCTTATTTGCCAGCGAACACAATTATCGCTCCTTGTTCGATAATATGCTGAACGGTTACGCCTATTGCCGTATAGTGTACGACAATGGTCACCCCTGCGATTTTATGTATCTCAATGTTAACAAAGCCTTTACACACCTGACCGGACTCAGCAATGTCTTAGGGCGAAAAGTTAGCGAAGTCATTCCTACACTACATAAAACCTCTCCTGAACTGCTGACCGCGTTTAATCGGGTGGCTTTAGGCGCTCCCCCTGAATGCTTTGAGAGCTATGTCGAGACTTTGAAAATATGGTTTTCGCTTTCAGTTTACAGCCCGCAAAGGGAACACTTTGTGGTGATATTTGATGTCATTACCGAACGTAAACAAGCCGAATTGGCGCTACGCCAAAACGAGGCTTTCAAACGCGCCATTTTAGATTCTGTCAACGCGCAAATTGCCGTGCTTGACCTGCAAGGTATTATTGTCGCCGCCAATAGACCTTGGTTACAATTTGCCGAAACCAGTCGCCTGTTACCTGAAAAACCCATTAAATACGGCCAAATTGGCGACGACTATTTAGCGGCATGCCATCAAGGCACGGCTTATTATCAAGAATGCACCCCTAAAATACTGGGTGGCATCCAAGCGGTGCTAGATGGCCATATAAACTATTGCCATTTCGAATGCCCGTTCGGCTCAAACCCAGAGCAGCATTGGTTCTCGGTGACGGTGACACCGCTAGGCGACGCTAGGCAGGGCGTGGTCATTACCCATACCGACATTTCCGAACGTAAACAGGCCGAAGCAGCCTTAAATCAACTAACCGACGATTTATCGTCTACCCTGCAAGCTATTCCTGATTTGCTTTTCGAAATTGATGAAACAGGACGCTATATAAAAGTCAAAGCCACCCAAGAAAAGCTCTTAATAGCCCCCCCCTCGCATTTGCTGGGGCGAACGGTTAACGATGCCCTACCTTCCGAAGCGGCACAAACTGTCCTACAAGCTTTAGCGTCGGCAACCCAAACAGGTTTTGATTACGGACGTACCATTACCTTGCCCCTAATGGATGCCGAGCATTGCTTCGAACTGTCGGTAGCCCGCAAATCGGGACACGGCGGACAGCCGCAACAGTTTGTGGTCTTATCGCGCGATATTACTGAACGTAAGGCCGCCGAGGCTTCCTTACAACAAAAAACCCAAGAATTGTTGGAACGCAATACCGAACTGCAACGCTTTAATGATGCGATGGTGGGGCGCGAGCTGGATATGATCGCCTTAAAGCAACAGGTGAACGCCTTTGCCAGTCAACTCGGCCAAGACCCACCCTATCCGCTGGCCTTTTTGGCTCTGCCAGAATTCCAAGAGCCTTACCGCAAATGAAGCCCCCCCTATTATTATGGGCTATCCTGTTACCTTTTTTGACCTTGGCGGTACAATGGCTGCTATGGCCTTGGCTAAATCCCTATGTGTGGCTACTGTTCATACCAACGGTGTGCCTCAGTGCCAGGCTCGGCGGCTTTTGGGGCGGCTTGCTCAGTACCGCAATCAGTGCCGCCTTGGGCTGGTATGGCTTTATTTACCCACAAAATTTCAGCCCTCCCCTCAATTCGGCAACCGTCTCCACGGTTTTGTTTTTGCTCATCGGTTACATGGTTAGCTACACCCATGAACGCTTGCGGCGTAGCCAACAACAATTGGCGGCCTCTTTACAACAAATACGCCATGACAGCGAAATGCAATTGCAACGCTATGCCCAGATTGTCGCCACGTCCGGCGATATGTTGGCCTTTGTCGATACCGATTTGCGCTATTATGTGGTTAATCCGGCTTATGCGCGGTTGTTTGGGGCAACCCCAGAGGCATTACAGTATCGGCAAGTCGCCGAGGTTGTCGGCGCTGAGATCTATTCTTTCATCGCCCCTTATCTGGAACGGGCTTTAGCGGGCGAACCCCAACGTTTTACCACCCAACCGCTCTGCCCTGATGGCCAACAGCGGATATTTGATGTCGAATACCAACCGTTCCGCCAAAATGGGCTAATCTGCGGTATTGTGTGCAGTCTGAGGGACATCACCATCCTGAAGGCTTCGGAAGCTAAACTTAAAGCCAGTGAGGTCACTTTACGCGAAGCCCAACATTTAAGCAAAATCGGTAATTGGCAGTGGGATCTAACCACCAACAGCCACTATTGGTCAGAGGAAGTTTCGCGCATTTATGGGCTTGACCCGCTGTTGCCCGCTGTGGCTTATCCGCAAATCCGCCGTTTTTTTACCCCGGAAAGCTGGGGCCGCTTAGCGGTTTGCATAGAAAAGTGCTTGGTCAGCGGCATCCCTTATGAATGTGATGCCCAAGTGCTGCGCCCTGACGGCAACCCGTGTTGGGTTATTGCCAGAGGCGTGGCAATACGCGCGGCTGATGGCAGCATCAGCAAACTGCACGGCACGATACAAGACATTACCCAACGCAAACAAGCCGAAGAATGGCTGCGGGAAAGTGAAGAAAAATTCCGTAACGCCTTTGCCAATGCCGCCATTGGTTTTTCAATGACCACGATTGAAGGCGGCTTTATGGATGCCAACCCTGCCTACTGCACTATTACAGGCTATACTTTAGACGAACTGCGGACACTGAAATTTAGCGAAATTATCCATCCCGATGACGTAAAAGCGAATATGGCGTTGCTTGAGCGGATGTTAGCTGGCCAAATCAGCGATTTTGTTGTCGAAAACCGCTATCGCCGTAAAGATGGCGAAGCCATCTGGGTGCGTAAAAGCATTGCCTTAGTGTGTAAAGCGAACGGCGACTCACAATGGTATATCGCCTTAGTAGAAAACATCAGCAACCGTAAACAGGCCGAAGCACAACTACAACAACTGAATGCCGATTTGGAACGGCGGGTACTGGAGCGGACGGCGGCATTGACCACCGCTAACCGTGAACTCGATAGCTTTGTCTATGCGGTCTCCCATGATTTGCGGGCTCCCCTGCGTGCTATGAGTGGCTTTAGCGAGGCATTGCTGGATGATTATGCACGGCAACTCCCTGACACCGCTAAGGATTATTTGCAACACATCCGCCTGGCCAGCCAAAAAATGTCCGGTCTGATTGACGGCTTACTGAATTTATCGCGCTGCATACGCCGGGAACTACACCAAGACACGGTCTATATCAGCGCGGTCGCTGAGCAGGTATTGGCGGAACTACAGCATAATGATCCCGAACGGCAGGTCTCCATAAGCATAGAAGCGGGGTTACAGGTACGCGCGGATGCGCGGATGCTTGAAGCCGTGATGCGTAACCTTTTAGGCAATGCCTGGAAATATACCGCCTACACAGCGGCTGCCAACATCCGCGTCTATAGCCAAAACCAAGATGGCAGAATCTATGTTTGTGTCGCCGATAATGGCGCAGGTTTTGATATGGCCAATGCCCAGCACTTGTTCCAACCTTTTCAACGCCTGCATAGCGAAGAGGAATTTGCCGGTCTCGGCATTGGTTTGGCGACAGTACAACGCATTATCGATCGGCACGGCGGGGTAATTGATGGCCAAGGCGAGCCCGGCAAAGGGGCGGTGTTCCGGTTTAGCTTAAATGTTGGCTCTGACAATAGGCCGCCGCCCTTAAATGGAACAGAAAATAATGGCTAAGCCGATGCGGTTGCGGACGGGGGGTAATCGCCCAAAGGCAATGCCTAACAATGTAGCTGGACAGGCCGAACTCAATAGACCTTATTTGACGTATTACCATGAAAACTGTCTTATCAGAACATCAAACCGCCTTAGGTGAAGCGATGCCCACACCTTTAAAATTGCTGATTATTGAAGATAATCTGGCCGATTTTACCTTATTGCAACGGTATTTAAACCAGCAAGGCCTGAAAATGGAGTGCCGACGGGTCAGTAACAATAACGAATTGGAAAACGCTTTGCAAAGCGTATGGGATCTGGTGTTGTCAGACTATAAAATCCCCGGTATGGACTTTGCAGCCACCCTGCAACGCTTGCTCTCGCTGACTTACGAACTACCCGTCATTTTAGTGTCAGGCAGTATCGGTGAAGAAAAAGCCGTTGAATTGCTACACCAAGGCATCAGGGACTTTATCCTTAAAGACAACCTGACCCGCTTACTGCCCGCCATCCGCCGCGCCTTACATGATTGCCAAGAACGCCGCGCCCGCCAAGCCGCCGAAGCACAATTGCTGCAAAGCCAGCAAAGCCATAGTGAAGCCCAACAGCGGGCCAGATTAGCGGCACTTAACTTGATGGAGGATGCCCTTGCCGCGCGTACCCGCGCCGAAGCGGCTAACACCGCCTTACGCGAAAGCGAGCAACGTTTGCTGATGGCACAAGATGGCGCGCACGTTGGGATTTGGGAATGGGATTTGCCGACCAACCGCTATTATTGGTCGGCCGAATGCGAACGCCTGTACGGTGTGGAACCCGGCACGTTACGGACTAACCAAGAATGGATGGTGCGGGTGCATCCTGACGACTTACCGCTAATCCATGCCCAATGGCAAGACCATGTCGAACGCGGCGAGGACTTTGAAGTGGAATACCGTTTCATCAAACCTTCTGGGGAGCTTTGCTGGCTGGTCAGTAAAGGCCGCGCCCAATATGATGCCAACGGCAAGCCTATCCGCTTATCAGGCATTAATTTGGACATTACCTCGCGTAAAGCTGCCGAAGAGCAGTTGCGTAAGCTCGCGCAAGCTGTAGAACAAAGCCCTGAGAGCATCGTTATCGTTAATTTGGATAACAAAATCGACTATGTTAACAAAGCCCTCAGTAAAAACACCGGTTATAGCCGTGAAGAATTGTTGGGGCAGGATCCGCGCCTTTTGGAATTTGACCCAACCTCACCCAGCAACACTGCGGAAATTTGGCAGACATTAAATGCCGGGACAATGTGGCAAGGGGAGTTTCATAACCGCCGCAAAGACGGTAGTGACTATATCGAGTTTGCCAGAATCTCGCCCATCCGCCAACCGGACGGGCGCATCAGCCATTATGTGGCCGTCAAAGAAGACATTACCGAGAAAAAGCAACTTGCCGCCGAATTAGACCGCCACCGTTACCATTTGGAAGAGCTGGTGGCGACCCGCACGGCCGAACTGGACAATGTCATACAACGGCTCCAACTCAGTGAAGAACGCTTTGCTTTAGCCTTAGATGCCACCAACGACGGGATCTGGGATTGGAATATCCTGACGGGCAGCTGTTATTGTAGCCCCGCTTATTTTCACATGCTCGGTTATCAGCCGGACGAACTGGAATACAATGCCACCAGCCTGTGGGTTAACCTGCTGCATCCTGACGATAAGGAGCGTGCGGTCAGCCAAGTCCAAGCCTTACTGGCCACTAAGGGGGCTTACGAAATCGAATTTCGGATGCGGACTAAAGATGCCGGTTACAAATGGATACTCAGTCGGGGCAAATTGGTGATGCGCTATGCTAACGGCGAACCGGCGCGGGCGGTCGGCACCCATACTGACCTGACCCTCCGCAAGGAATTGGAAATCAAACTACGCCAAGCGAAAGAACAGGCAGAAATTTCTAATCGGGCTAAAAGCACCTTTTTAGCCAATATGAGCCATGAAATCCGCACCCCCATGAATGCCATCATTGGCCTGACCTATCTGTTACGGCAAAATAACCCGACCAGCGAACAAAGCAAACGGCTGGATAAAATTGATATTGCCGCTCAGCATTTATTGTCGATTATCAATGATGTGTTGGATTTGTCAAAAATTGAAGCCGGACGCTTGGAATTGGAACACACCAATTTCTCCTTAATTGCCGTGCTGAACCATGTCCATTCCCTAATGGCCGAGCAAGCCCAAGCCAAAGGCTTAAGCATCAGCATTGATATTGGTGATGTGCCGCCGTGGCTGCGCGGCGACCCGACCCGCTTAGGTCAAGCTTTGCTCAATTACACCAGTAATGCCGTTAAATTTACCGAACAGGGCGGTATCCAATTACGCGCCCGTTTATTGGCCGAAACCGAGCAGGGCTTACAGGTACGTTTTGAGGTTAAAGATTCCGGCATCGGCATTTCCAAAACACAATTGGCGCAATTATTTGAAGCCTTCACCCAAGGCGACGTGTCAACTACCCGCAAGCATGGTGGCACAGGTTTAGGATTAACCATTACCCGCCATCTCGCTCAGATGATGGGCGGTGAGGCCGGAGCAAGCAGTGTCCCGGGAGAAGGCAGCATTTTTTGGCTAAGCGTTTGTCTGCAACGCGGTTATGGCGTTACACCAGCTACCCCCAAACCTTCACCGGCACAGGCGGGTAGCCTGATACGGCAGCATTATAGCGGAGCACGGGTCTTGCTGGTCGAAGATAATCCGGTTAACCGTGAAGTGGCGTTAGAATTGTTACATGGTGTTGGTCTGGCTGTGGATATGGCTGAAAATGGTAAAATAGCCGTAGCGAAAGTTCGTAGTCAAGATTACGATATTATATTGATGGATATACAAATGCCGGAAATGGATGGCATGGCGGCTACCGCCGCCATCCGCGCCCTGCCAGATGGTGCCAAGTTGCCGATCCTAGCGATGACCGCCAATGCGTTTGACGAAGACCGCCTTGATTGCCTAGCGGTCGGCATGAATGATTTTGTCGCCAAACCTGTGGTGCCTAGTGTGCTGTATGAAGCTTTGTTACGTTGGCTACCCAATACCCAGCACAGTAAACCCACAAGACTACCCTTACCTGAAATCTCGTCGCCCCACAACCTACCCCAATTGCTGATAGCTATACCCGGCTTAATGCCAACCCCTAGTCTGGCCGTGTTTAAAGAAGACCCTGATAAATATTTACGGGTTTTGCAGCTTTTCGCCGATTTTCATGCTACTGATCTACAGCAGGTGCAAGAATTCCTTGCCAACGGCAATATCCAGAGTGCCCAAAGCGTAAGCCACGCCCTAAAAGGCGCGGCGGCCACGTTGGGGGCTTATCGGGTTGCCGATTTGGCGGAACGCTTGGATAGGGCTTTGCGTGAGCCTTCGCCAATCACCGAATGCACCGATTTGGCACAGCAATGCGGGCAAGAATTGGCGCAACTGATCGCCCATCTCCAAGTCCTACCGCAGACAATAGCCACCCCCGTCCCGTCAGACTCCGCCAATCCCGAACGTCTGCAAGGTATTGTCAACGAATTGGCGGCACTGCTCGCCGAAGACAATGCCGAAGCCACCCGCTTGGCACACGCCTCAGCCGATCTGCTCCGCACCAAATTAGGCTCACGTTATACAGACTTCAGCCGCCAGATTGAGTTGTTTGACTACGAACAGGCATTGAAGATACTGCGTGAAAATTGCTGATGGCATGGATTTAGGATAGTTTAAGCGACATATATAGAGCCCGAAGCTAGTTAAACGACGTAGGCTCTCTGCTAATCAAAGCCCGTTTTTAACTTATGCACTTATTATGTCGCGCGATCAGGTTCGGACTTTATATGTCCATCAATGGCAACTGATTAAAGGCATTAATCTCAACAATGTCCATAGATTTTTTTTTTTGGAATCATCGTTAAAAATCACCTAAAAAAAGTGAATAATTCTAAAAAAATGAAGAAGAGGGGGATTTTAACAAATTGTTTATAAATGATTGATTTTTATAAATGGGGGTGAGTAATTACAAAATTTAGTAAATTTAAAAATAGACTTTTCATCATTTTCATCATATTATAAATTCCGAAGCTGGTCATAAACGTATGAATAAGGACAGGCTTTAGTTGCTGGCAAGCTTATGTAGCTTAACTGGCTTCGCCCTCTATATAGAGTAGGGCAACCATAAAAATAATGGCCACTGCATTCAAAGTTCCCTACTTTTTACTAAAAAACTCCATAACCACGACAAAACCACTATTATCATTACAATATGCCTTGGAATACCCACATCAATACCGACATTCCGCTTATTGAAATCAGCTACTTAGGCTTAGTAAGCCGTTCAGAATTAGTCGCCGCGTTTACCCAGTCATTGACACTAGCTATTGAACATAACCTCAACTTGGTGCTGGCCGATTGCACGGAACTGACAATTGGCGGCCATTCGGTCGCTGACTTATATTTTCTCGCCGACGAATTGGCCCAATGCAGCCTAATGACAACACTAAAAGAGGCTATTCTGCTGCCAGCACAAATCGCCTCAACCGATACCATCCAATTTTGGGCAACCACTTGTTACAACCGGGGTATCAACGTACAAGTCTTTGACAGCCGCGACAGTGCCATGGCTTGGCTGTTAGCTTCATGAACTAACCGCCGCTACCGACATCATCCGCACTTATCGCCAATATTTCAAACACCCTCTGTTGGGCATTTGCCAAAATGGCGGCGACGGACGGGTGCTGGAGTTTGCGTTGGGCGGTGATTGCGTAGAAACGTTCATAAACCCCTTCAGCAGGGCCGATCATCTGCACCCCGTATTGGCTTTCGATTTCCTTAGCCACCGCCAAAGGCGAAAAAAACACCCCAACCCCTGCTGCACCAAAGGTTTTCAGCAAGGCACTATTCTCTACTTCCGCCTGGATGGATGGGCTTAATTCTTGGCTATCAAACCATTGGTTTAAAGACCGCCGTAAAGCGGTATTGGCCGTCGGCAACAAAAACGGCGCGCCATTAAGGCAGCGCGGAAAATTCTGCCGATACCGCGCCGCTAAAACCGGAGCGGCAAAAAGGCCTACGCCACATTCACCAAGAAAATGGTTAAATACCCGCGCCCCACTGGCAGGGGTGGCTGGCCTGTCAGCCAAGACCATATCAATGCTATGCAGGGCGATTTCGGCCAGCAGACGGTCAGTTTTATCCTCATAACAATGGATTTGCACCGTTTCCGGCTGCCGCAATAATGGTTCGAGCAAACGGTAGGCTATCAGCTTAGGCAACGCATCGGTAATGCCCAAATTAAAACGCAAGCCGCGCCCAGTGTCACGGCCTTTAAGGGTTTGCGTCAGTTCACGCCCTAACGTAAAAATCTCTTCGGCATAATTAAAAATAGTCCGCCCCGTATCGGTTAAGACCAGCTTACGCCCTTCTTTACGCAATATTTGCGTGCCTACCGATTGTTCAAAAACCGCCAACTGCCCACTGATTGTCGGCTGCGCCAGATGTAAGGCTTCGCACGCTTTGCTGATGGTGCCCAATTTAGCGACATGCCAAAAATAATATAAATGCTGATAATTAATGCGTTCCATGATGCCTTTAGTATCGTAAAAACCTATAGTAAAAATTGTTTTATTCTATTTTACTATTTTTTTGGTATGGCTTATTGTATTACTTAACCGAGTTAGCCTAATAAGACCGCAAAAATGGCTTATGCTGGCGGTTTGTAATATGCCCTTTCCTTAAATGCCGACTTTTTCTAACCTTATTGAGGTGTTTTCTATGTCCACGCCCCCTAACTACGATGACAAAGCCTTGCAGGCGAGCATCAAATCTTTAAAAGCGGTGCTGACCAAGGTACTTAAAAGCCAAGCAAACCCACAAATTATGGTGACTGTGGAACAATTGCAGCGGCAATTTTCTGCCTTACAACGGGATGGCAGCCCTGCCAAACGTCAGCAATTGCAAGCGATATTGCAGGACTTACCAGCCGATACCCTCACTGAGGTGATCCGTGCTTTCAGTTTGTATTTCAGCTTACTGAACATTGCCGAAGAAGCGACCAATTTGCGCCAACGCCGCCGCGAAATCGAAAGCAATAAACTGTTTTGGCCCGGCTCTTTCCACGACACCTTACAAAACTGGCAACAAGCCGGGGTGACGGCCAGCGATGTGCAGACTATTCTCAACGACCTGCAATATCTGCCGGTTATGACCGCCCATCCTACTGAAGCCAAACGGCGCAGCGTCCGCAGTACCTTGCGGAAAGTCTTTCTTAGTCATGAATTGCTTGAAGAGCAGCGGCTTAAGGGCTATTTCCGTGAACAGGCTTTAGAACGTTTGCACAGCCAAATCCAATTATTATGGAAAACCGACGAAGTGCGTACCCGTAGCATGGGCGTAATCGACGAGATTGAGGCCGGGCTGTTTTATTTCCCGCTGTCCTTGTTTGAAGCCACTGCACGGATGTACCGCAACTTCCAACGCGCCCTACACGATGTGTACGGGGCCGAAGCGGTGCGTGATATACAAATCCCTAACTTTTTGAGCTTTGGCTCTTGGATAGGCGGCGACCGGGACGGCAACCCCAACGTCAAGCCGGAAACCACCGCCCTGGCCTTGCGTCTGCAAGCACGGACAATTATCCAAGAATATATCCGCCGCCTCGACCTGCTGCGTGACCAATTGGCTTTTTCTTATGGCTTATGCCAGCCTAGCCCGGCGTTTTTTGCCAGCTTAGACAGTGACCGCCAATTGCTAGGCAGCGTGTCGGTAAGATTGGAGCGTAATTATCCGCAAGAACCTTACCGGCAAAAACTGGCTTTAATGAAATATCGCCTCGAACAACGTTTAGCGCAAATTGAGCAACGCATCGATGGTTATAGCGGCCAACTCGGCAATACCGCTTATCTGGGAGCCAGCCAATTTCAGGCCGACTTACAAATCATCCAACAGTCGTTGGTAAACCATGGCGATGGGGCCATTGCCGATTTGGAATTGCAAGACTTAATCCGTCTGGTCGGTACGTTCGGTTTCCATCTGATGCAATTGGACGTGCGCCAAGAATCGACCCGCCACAGTGCGGCGGTGGCGGAAATCCTCAAGGCGGCTTTAGGCTTGGACTATGAGGCTATGGACGAAAACCAACGCCTGGCGGTGCTGGCGGAAGCTATCGGTATACCCGGCGGTTTGGTCTACGACGCGACGCATTTATCCGCCGCCACTACCGAAACCTTAGCCTTGTTCGGAGTCATGGCGGACATGCGCCGCGAAATCGGCAACGACTGTTTCAGCAAATATGTCATTTCCATGACCCATGCCGCCAGCCATATTATGGAAGTGCTGTTGTTAGCGGCGCAAGGCGGCTTAAGCGGGCGTATCAGCGGACGATGGTTTTGCCATATCGGCGTTAGCCCCTTATTTGAGACTATCAACGATTTGAGCCACATCGACAGCGTGTTGCGCACCTTGTTTGCCCAACCTGTCTACCGCGCCTTATTGCAAGCGTCGGGACAGCGCCAAGAAATCATGCTCGGCTATTCCGACTCCTGCAAAGACGGCGGTATTTTAGCTTCGGCATGGGGCCTATACCGTGCCCAACAACAGGTAATGGCAATCGCCGATGCCGAAGGCATACCGTGCCGGCTGTTCCATGGCCGGGGCGGTACAGTCGGACGTGGCGGCGGCCCTACCCATCAAGCGATTTTGGCGCAGCCGCCCGCTACCGTACGCGGCCAAATCAAGTTTACCGAGCAGGGGGAAGTGCTGTTTTACCGCTATAACAATATGGAAACCGCCATGTACGAACTCACTATGGGCATAACCGGTTTGCTGAAAGCCAGTTTAAGCCTAGTGCGTCCGGTGCCGGAAGACCGACCCGAAGATTTGGCCCTGATGACGGAATTGGCGGACATTGGCGAACGCCGTTACCGGTTGCTGACCGAACAAACGCCGGGCTTTTTGGACTATTTTTACGAGGCCACCCCAGTATCGGAATTAGGCTTGCTGAATATTGGCTCACGGCCTTCGCACCGCAAAAAACAAGACCGTTCAAAAAACTCAGTCCGTGCCATCGCTTGGGTGTTCTCTTGGGCGCAGTCACGGCAGACCTTTCCGGCGTGGTACGGCATAGGCTCCAGTCTGGAAAGCTGGTGTGCAGGCAAACCCGAACGCCTGCAAGCCTTACGCGAGTTATACCAGCACTGGCCATTTTTCCGTAATTTGCTCAGTAACGCGCAAATGGCCTTAAGCAAATCGGACATGAATATTTCTAAGGAATATGCGGCCTTATGCGTCGATGAACAAGTGGGCAAATGGATACACGGCATGATTGAAAGCGAATACCACCGCTGTGTGGAGTGGATACTGGAAATCGCCAATACGGATCGGCTGTTAGCGGATAACCCGGAATTGGCGGTATCTTTATATCACCGTAACAATTATCTGGGGCCGCTGAACTATATCCAAGCCAGTTTGCTGAAAGCGGTGCGTAGCGAAACACTAGCGGAAGGTGAGGAAAATCCGTGGCTAAAACCGTTATTGCGGACGATTAACGCCATCGCGGCGGGGATGCGTAACACAGGTTAAGGGCATAGGGAACATCGTTTGTGACGGGCTTGGCCTCCGCCTTAATAACTGAATTTGGGGAAAAGCAGTTTTTTCCTTATGGCGTTTTTATGCGCTGGCCCTGCTCCGTCAACACGGATGAGTTTAACTTTTTACAATGGGATATTTATGGAATTAGCCAACCTTGTTTATATAAGCAGCACCAAAAATGACATGTCAGAAGATGATTTGCTGGACATTTTGCACGAGGCGAGAACCTTTAACAGTGCTTGTGGCATCACCGGGTTGCTGTTGTATCGGGATTATTTCTTTATTCAAGTTTTGGAAGGGGATTATCAGGCTATTGAAGCGCTGTTCGAACGCATCAGCAAAGACAGTAGGCATTCCCATATTCTTAAACTCTACACCGCCCCGATTAGCGAGCGCAGATTTAGCCAGTGGGCCATGGGCTTTGCATCGCCGAATGAGATGAGACTACAAGACATTGAAGGTTTTGCGGCATTTTTTGCTCACCAACCGACACCTACCTCTGCGGAGGTCGCAAAAGAAGTCGAGGATTATGTGGAATTTGTTTTAGAACAGTTTCGGCAACCGATAAGCATTGAATATTCTCTGAACGATCAAGTTTTCGGTTAATCCGTTCGTGGTGAGCCCGTCCCACAGGGACTTCCGCTGGTCGTCGAACCATGGGCGGATTAACCGTCCAGCCTTCGAATCTCAGGCCGAACGGTTAATCCTAAAATCGAAAACTTGACCGTTTGAAGTATACTTGTTTTTTTAGTGACGCTACCGTCGTCCATCACTAAAAATACGGTGCTTCTTGCGGGCATCTTGCCCGCAAGAAGTAACCAACAACCTAATGCCCCAGTTTATTGTTAAACCATTCTAAAGCCGCTTCGTACAGGCGTAAATCAAAGCTGTTCATGGTTTTTGCCAAATGCAGTTCTTCATCGGAAAAATCACTGCTGTTTAGCTCGTAGCGGATGGGAGTCAGGGTGGCGAATAGCGTCCTGTCCCAGTCCATCACTTGACATAAAAGATCATAAGATTCAGTAGGCTTCTCATTAATGCCGATATAAATGAAGTGGTTTTGTAGGTTACCGATAGCAATAGCTAACAACTCTTCGGTACATTGCCCAAATGCTACGGCAAAGCCGCCAGATAGCATACGGGTAAAATAATTATCCAACACCTTATGGCCGACTTTAAAAACATCGCTGATGGTTAAGGTTTGGCCTTGGTGCGCGGCCATTAACGTCAATTCTCTGGCGTGATAACACACCCTAGGCAAAGGGGCGCGTAACCAGATCAGGTAATCCCCCGGCAACCCTGCCTTTTCGGCGCTGCCAAACGGAAAAGTCCCATAAATCAATTGCCGTTGCAAATAGTCCACGGGATATTGGCGCAATTCCAACACCTTATCTTCACCTGCACCGACCGGGAAAACATTGCCTTGCGTCGCCATTTTGACATGCAGCCGTAAATCATAAGTGACACTATAAGAAGGCTCGATAAAATACCGGATGGCAGGCTGTTGGCCAGTCGCCAATAGCGTTGGCAAACGTTCGGCAATAAATTGATAAAAGCTTTTTTTATCAATTGAATAGCTTAAATAATCATGACGGATATCGGCATGGTCGGCCAGATCGCTAATATAACCTTGCGGTAACAGGTAAACATGGGGATTAGGGTGGATATGCATGGCATAGCGGAGCGCGACTTCCGAGAAAGTCCGGCTTAAATGGCCAAACCCCGGTTTCGCCAGCAACCTGGAAATATGCAAAGACCCGGTGGCAAAATTACTGATGAAAAAGTCGGCTTTATGCCCGACTACTAGCTTGGTATTACTGGTTTCGCCGACCACCGACACATAACGCGGCTCAAACGTCAATTGTTTGAGGATATTCTGCACGACTTGATGGTCTTTTTCGGCTTCGCTGAGCGAGGCCTCGGAGGGGGTAAACGGCATAGTCCAGCCGTCGAAAATTACCCCTAAATTCGGGTAAGTAAGGCTAAGTTGGTTAAGGATATAAGCATAGCCTTCCACTTGTTCCAGCCAGCAACGCTTTTGGCCTTCTACGCCCAGCCAAACAATAGGGTAACACCCGGTAAGGCTGGCGGTTTTCGCTAAGGCTTTGTCATCAGGCGCTTGCAGTACGGTATCGAGCAAATAATGGTCGGCAAGCTCATAAGCAAAGCGGCTGCTCAAATGCTGATGCCGCCCGATATGGGTAAACCATTTATTTTCGCCGCAAGCAATCTGCCCGATTTCTGCTGAATCGAGCACTTGATATTTATCGTAGGAAAACAACAGGCTGGGATCATTAAAGTCATGATCCTTACGCATAATAATAGTCGGCAAGTTCTCTAATACCGGCGCTTCCTTCGCTAACTCAAACAGTGCCGGCCAGACATCATAATAAAAATGCGAAGGTCGGCTATGGGAGGCAATAACACCCGCAAACGTATTGCTTGAGGTGGCATAAGCGACATTCTTGGCGAAATCTTTCATCAATTTTTCTTGCAAACGTTTGACATGTGACTCGTTAATATGGGCAAGCACCAAAAAGACATTATCCACCGGAAAATACAGCGCGTCGGCTGTAGATAGCAATTGCACCAGAAAAAATACCTGTTTGCCATCAGTAAAGCGTAGGCAATTAAGGTCTGGGGCGACTTCATAACTTTCTTGGCAATAAGCCCGGTTTGGTGAAAAGGGGCTGGGCAAGCTGACCGCCCCATCAAAGGCCTCGTTTACCAACCGACTTCCTAATTGTGGGTCTTTGCAAGCAGCAAGTAAAGGTTGCAAATCACAAGGTATACCCGATAAGAGAGTCGGCAGGACTGTGGGATGAATTTTTTTCGGTTCTTGTAATAAGGCGATGGAAGCCGTTTGTGCCAGCATCCACAGTTCTGAGGGCGCTGTTAAGTGCAAGTCGGACAAGCGCCCATACTGGTTGCTGAAATAATAATAGGCCGCTTCCAAAGCAGCCAGAACAAGCACTGGGCTATTGGCCTGTTCAGCTAATGCTGCCAAACCGGAAGGCGCAAAAAAAGCGTCCTGAAAGAGCTGTTGGGCAGGTTCGTATTGCGGCCACTCCAACAGCCGCAGCCGCTGGGAAGCGCTTAAGCTCTCCTGATAAATGCGGGCAGCCTTTTGCTGTTTAGAATTGATAAAAATAATCGGGATATGCCGGGTCGCCAAATCTTCGCCTAAGCTCCGGTAACTGGCATAACCATCGAGACCCGGCATGGCACTCTCCATAAAAATGATGTCCGGCTGCTCTGCTTTAGCAATACGGATGGCTTCTTCACCCGTATACGCGGTTAACAAGAGACAGTCGGCCCCCCCTAAAACCTGTGCCACATAAGCCAAATCGGCGGGTGATTCATCGCAAAGTAAAATTTTTTCTAGGGGCATAATCCTTTCCAAAATGGATGGGGTGATAAAGAAAATTACTGGCCATTAGCAAGCCAGCCTAAGGGCAAGCTATCATGGCAGGCAACGCTTGCAAGGCTGGTAAAAGGCGGTTGGTCAAACGTCTTGCCATCCCCTACCACCCGTGGGTCCCCGGCATTTTTTAACCGGGCCAACAGTTGCCCGGCCAATTGCGCCTTCACCGTTGCATAAGCCGGTTTATTGGCGACATTGGTGATTTGCCCGGGATCGTTGCTCAGATCAAACAACTCTTCCATAGGCCGTTTGGCAAATCCCCAAGTATAAAAGTGGGCGCCAGCCGGCACGTTACGGTTATTAATGATCCAGTCTTTAGTCGGACTGGGATCCATATCCACAAATACCCATGGGGTTGGCGTGGGTGCGGGTGAAATAAGCGGACATCCCATAGGCCAACGTTCAGGGGCAAAGTTACGGATATACAGATAATTGGCGGTGCGTAAGGCACGGGCCGGATAAGGCAAGCTTTGTTCTGTCGCCATACCGACATGGCGTTCTTCACCTGTAATCACAAAATTGCGTTGGGGGTCAACTTGGCCGCTGTTAGGCGATGTTAGCACGGGCAACAAGCTCTTACCGTTCATGTCCGCTGGAGTCGGCAAGCCTGCTACGTCAAGAAAGGTCGGCGCCAAATCCATCAAGGTCGTAAAATCGTCAACTACCCGCCCCGCTTTGCTATTGGGCAACCAAATGGCTAAAGGCGTGGCAACACCAAAATCATATAAATTCCATTTGCCATGCGGAAAACCGCCAGGGCCGTTGTCACCAGTGACGACAATCAACGTTTTGTCCAATTCGCCAATATCTTCCAATTTTTTCAGCAAAACACCGACATAAGCATCTAACGCCTGTATTTCGCCCAAATAATCGGCCATGTCCTCGCGTATTTCCGGGACATTCGGCAAAAAAGCGCGTAATTTATTTTTCAGATTGTCAGGGTCTATGCCCCATAAAGCTTTGCCTGAACCTTTAACCCAAGAACGGTGGGTGTTAGTGGGGCCAAACCAATATAAAAACGGCTGGCCGGGTTTGCGGGCTTTGATGAAGGCGCTAAAATTGCCGTTAACCTCATCCAACAGCGTTTGTTTAGCTTGGTCAAAAGTCATACCTTTAGCCATTAAAGCGGTCACAGTGCTGCTAAAGCGGTTAGCAGAGGTGCCGGACTGCTGGTATTGATATGTTTTTACGCCACCAAACGGGGCATCTATTGGCACGCCGGGCGCCCAAGTCTTATAAGTTTTGCCGATATGGTAGCCGGCATCATGCAGCAATAGCGGGAAACTTGGAATGGTCGGGTCCCAAGTCCCATATAAGAATGCCCCACCGCCCGTATTAAAAAAATAGCGGCCGGAAAAAATGGAACTGCGTGAAGGCGTACAGGAGGGGGCATTGACATAGGCGTTTTTAAACAATACGCCATTACGCGCAATACGGTCAATATTAGGCGTTTTGACGGTGTCGCTAGGTAAGGCCCGCCCGTAAATGCCCGTGTAAGCGCTGGCATAAGGCCCGCCCCAATCATCCCCGACAATCACGACAATATTAAGGCGGTTGTCCGCCCAAGCAATCAGGGGTAAAAATAACAATAGGACGGACAGGAGCCGTTGACGGATAGCCATTTTCATATAAACCTCTATTAAACCTTCAAATGAAACCACGGCACACCACAAATAAGTGTTATGCCACTGTTTGAAAGTTAATAGTCAATTTATGTGCCACACATTAACTTCATGAATTTATTGAAAAATAAAATCCACTCTCAAGTATGGCTGCTGATATAGCAACAGCCTATACACAATTACTGCTTATTTACTTAAACCCGGTCAACATACCAAGGCGCTATTACGCAAATTTAAAAGAAGGTAAACGCAAATAATCTTCATACCGCAACGAGGAAAGCGAGGAAAAACACTTGGCAACGGATTATTTAATTAAAATAGTAAATTGCTTTCTACTTGAAAAAAGTCAGTTAGCAATGCCCAGAACTCTGTTGCCCCGGAGTAACGCTGCAAACTGTTCGGCGGGGATGGGCTTGCTAAAAAAATAGCCTTGGATTTCATCACACTGTTGCCCGCGTAAAAAATCCAGTTGTTCTTGTGTTTCCACCCCTTCGGCAATGGTTTTAAAGCCTAGGCTTTTTGCCATGCCAATGATAGCGGTGACAATCGCGGCATCTTCAGGGTTGCGTCCGAGGTCACGGACAAAAGACTGGTCGATTTTTAGCTTGTTGATCTTGAAACGCTTAAGGTAACTTAAGGAAGAATAGCCGGTGCCAAAATCATCAATAGACAGCGCGACCCCCAAAGCATGGAGCTGGTTCAGTACGCCGATGGTACGTTCGGTGTTTTCCATCGCTATACCCTCGGTCAGTTCCAATTCAAGCAGGGTAGGGTCTAATTTGGATAAACGCAACGCCTGAACCACTTTCTGGTACAGCGTATCTTGGCGGAATTGCACAACCGAAAGGTTGACCGCGATCGGAACAATGCCAAGCCCGGCAGCTTGCCAAGCGGCGGTTTGCTGGATAGCGGTCTGCAACACCCAATCGCCAATGTCAATAATCAGGCCGCTTTCCTCCGCAATGGGGATAAAGCACCCCGGCGGCACCATACCCTTCTGGGGATGCTGCCAACGTATCAGCACTTCTGCCCCGACTATTTTACCCGTTTTTGCATCCACTTGGGGTTGGTAATATAGCAGCAATTCGTTCTGCTCCAAGGCGCAGCGTAACTCGTTCTCGATCTGGAGCGTCTCTTGGGCCTGCTCGTGCATTTGCCGGGTAAAAAATTGAAAATTGTTACGGCCATTTTGCTTGGCACGAAATAGCGCGGCATCCGCAGATTGCGCCAATTGCTCAAAAGTGTCGCCGTCTTCGGGGAATTGGGCAATGCCGATGCTGACCGTCAAGGTCAACCTATGCCCACCAACAACAAACTCCTGGGCAACGATGTCGAGTATTTTTCTGGCAATATGGGCGGCATCTTCGGCATCGGTGTTGGGCAGCAAGAGGATAAATTCATCGCCACCCTGACGGCAGAGCGTATAATCAGAATCCAATTGGGTATCTAAGCGCACCGACAAGTCCTTAAGCAATTGGTCGCCGATGCTGGGGCCTAGCGATTCATTAATCGTCTTAAAGCGGTCAAGATCCAGATACATCAAGGCGACAGAAGCATTAATCCGCTTGGCGCTGGCCAGAGCCAATTGGGCACGGTCTTGCAATCGCGCCCGGTTAGGCAGTTGGGTCAACACGTCGAAATTACTGAGAAATTGGATGCGCTCTTGGGCGGAATGGTGTTCGGAAAGGTCACTTAAAATGCCAATGTACTGGAAAATCTCGCCATTTTGGTTCCTGATGACACTGACAGAAAGCCATTGCGGATACAGTTCGCCGTTCTTACGGCGGTTGACGACCTCGCCTTGCCAGCACCCGTCAGCGATAATACTGCGCCACATCGCCGCATAAAACTTTTTGTCCTGTTTTCCAGACGAGACAATATTGGGCGGTTTGCCCAGCACCTCTGCTAGCGTATAACCGGTAATATCCGTGTAGGCCTTATTAACCGAAACGATCTTATTATCAGCATCGGTGATGAGGATACCATCCCGGCTGGATTCAAAAACTTGCGCACTAAGGCGTAGCTGATGTTCTGCCTCCAGGCGTTGGGTCACATCTTGGGCTAAGACAATCCTCGCCGTCCGGCCTTCAAACGCCAGATTATGCCCGGTCATCTCGGCCCAGAGTAAACTGCCGTCTTTCCGGCGATGCCGCCAAATACCGGATAAGCCATAGCAATCGGCTTGGACGGATTTCTGCTGGGCGGTTTCTTGTCCGTCCGGCGGGCTGAGGTCGGCTATGCCCATCGTATAAAATTCTTCGCAACTATAGCCATAATGCGCAACTGCCGCATCGTTAACGGCAATGAAAGCGAGGGTATTGATGTCATAAACCCACATCGGCACAGGATTCTCGGCAAACAATAAGCGGTAGCGGGCTTCATTTTCACGCAACGCGGCCTGTGCCTCACGCTGGTCTTCAAGCACCCCTAATAAGGCGGCTCGGACACGCTCCGCCTCTTTGATATGGCGTTTAAGCTCAGTTTCAGTATTTTTCCTCTCGGTGATGTCAAAAAACGTCACCAGCAAGCTATCGCCAATAATAATGCCGGAAATCAGCATAATGCGTAAATCACCACTTTTACAGCTCACACAATATTCGTGGGCGGGAATGTCGGTATGCTGTTCTGTAGCCGCCTGCACGGCGGCATTCCAAGTATCCACCACCTGCCGCCGATAATTAGGCTCTGGATAGGCGAGTTGCCACCATTCTTTTATGGTGGGCAAATCGCTAGGGCAATAGCCGAACGTCTGCTGGAAACGGGCATTCAAATCGAAAACGTCCCCTTCTTGATTAATAAAGGCAAGCGGTACAGGAGTCAGATTAAACAATTGCTGAAACCTGACATCACTGTCATGGCGGGCATTACGGACACGGGCATTGTCCACTTCACGTTGCACTGCCGCAGCCAGCCGCTGAAGGTTATTTTTCAGTAAATAATCACTGGCACCGGCCCGCATCAACGTCACGGCAACATCGTCACCGATATTGTCTGAGACCACAATAAAAGGCATATTCTGGTCATATTCACGGACAATGGCCATGGCAACAGCCGCGTCTATTGCCGGCAAATTAAAGTCTGACAGGACAATATCCCACTTTTGCTTTACCAAAGCGGTATGCAGTTGACCGGCGTTTTCGACACGCTCGTAGCCGACCTCAAACCCGCCTTTATGCAGTTGCCGAACCACCAGTTCGGCATCGCTAACCGAGTCTTCGACAAGCAAAACGCGTAGCGGGGCACTACTGGCAATAGGCATTGTGGATCAGACAGATAAAGCCCATAACGGTATCGGACATAATGTTAAGCTTCCAAGTCGGAGGCGGGGTCGGCGTAGCGGGGCGGCTCACCTAAACGCCCCAGCAATTTATTGATTTCCGTTTTCAGTTGCATCACCCGCTCTTCGCGGCCCAAGGTGATGTCAAACCATTGGCGTAACTCCTTGAGCTGCTGCTGGAGTTGCGCTTCTATTTGCTTACGTTCGGTGATGTCGGTCGAAATGCCGCACAAAGCATAGATACTGCCATCAGTATGACGTAAAGGCATTTTAACGGCCCAATAAGTCGCTGTCTTACCTGTTTTGGTTGCCGTTCCAGTTTCTTCGCCCCGGAGAATCTCGCCCGTCATAAACAAATGCCGGTCATCAGCGCGTATTTTTGCTGCCAGTTGGTGATCAAACAATACCTCATCCGTAACACCGATCACGTCCGCCATCGTTAACCCCCACAACTCAAGGCACGGGCGGTTCACATATAGATACCGCCCTTCCTTATCCTTTAAATAAATATAGGCGCTGACATTTTCCATAATCAGCGACAATTTTGCCTCATTCTCGGCCAAGGCTTTCTGGGCGGCCTGACGCTGGACATCCCGGTCAAAATTATCCAAAGCAAAAGTAATATCGCAGGCCATTTCCTTAAGAAGCTCTATGGCTTCCGTGTCAAAAGCGTTAATTTGATTATGATAAACCGTGAGCACAGCAAAAGGCTTACCATTGCGCCGGATAGGAAAAGTCCCCGCCGCCCCCCAGGCAAAGTGCTTGGCACGTTCATGCCAATGGATGGTCATAGGGTTATTAAGATAATCATTAATAATCACCGGACGATTTTCCCGCAATGCTGTCCCTGTAGGCCCTAAGCCTTCCGCAACATCGGCAGATGCGGAAATGACCAGACCGTCAAGATATTCTTGGCCGACACCATAGGCAGCGACAGGTACGATCACTAAATCCGCTTCGTTAAGCTGGCCAATCCAAGCCATTTTCATGCCACCAAAAGCCACCGCACAGCGGCAGACCAGCGGAAACAATTCTCTGGCGTTATCCATACGCACGATGGCTTGATTAGTTTCGCTTAAGGCCTGATAAAGTTGCGTCAACCTTAGGATACGCTGCTCGGCTTTCTGGCGTTCGGTACGGTCACGCAAAATGGCGAAGTACCGCTGCCCGTCTAAGCGGCGGACGCTGACCTCGGACGGAAATTCCGTACCGTTTTTACACCTATACCGCCATTGCTCTAAGGACACCGCACCGCTCTCCGCCATACTAGCTAATGCGGGTAGGCTGACGTTTTCAACCGTCGCCAAAATAGCCGGTAAATGCAACGATAAAAGCTCGGCGCGGCTATAGCCCAACAGAGTCAAAGCCGTGTTGTTGGCATCTAAAATCAGGTGGTCATCATTTAAGATAAGTATGCCCTCACCTGCTTGCCTGAACAACTGCCGGAAATGGATTTCGGCAGTTTGTCGGCTCCTGGCCAATTGCCAAGTCAGTAAAGTCAGCAGCAACGTCAAAGTGACGCTGGTAGCAAACACTAATTCAGGCCGATAGCGGTATATGGCTCGATTTTCAAAAGCCGGAGCCGCCACCATCCGCACGACCCATTGCCGTCCACCCACCACTATCGAACGGCTAGTCTGCAAACCATCCGCTACCCGGCCTTTCTCCCCAAGGTTTATACCCGATTGGAACAGGCGCGTTTGTTCGGATAGGGTAATGCCATCATAAATTTCCAGACTAATGTCTGTAGGTAATTGGCGGCGGATCCCCGCTATCAGATCGTTGATGCGGAATGGCACATCCACCCAGCCGATAATAGCCGCCCGCCGTTGCGCCAACGTGGCAAATTCCGCGCCTTTTTTATACAGCGGCAGATACATGACGAAAGAATAGACATAAGGCTTATCGGCATCTTGTATCAAAGCAATTCGGGAGGTGATACGGATATCATCGGCATCACGGGCTTGCTCCATAGCGCTAAGGGCGGCGGGTACGGTTAACGGATCAAACCCGAACGCTTTAAGATTATCGCCGGCAAACGGTTCTATATAAATGATTGGCGCGTAGTAATCGCGCTGTCCGTCCGGTTTGATTTGGTAATCCGCCGACTTCTGCTGACGCATGGCTTGGATATGCCGGGCTTTTTCGGCATTGCTCACCAGCATGACTAAACCTATGGCTTGTACCCCCGATTTTTCATACAAATGCAATGCTTGCACATAAGTGTGGAATTCGTTAAATGAAATGGCTTTGCTGCCATTGAAAAAACCTCGGACACCCCGCATAACGACGGCATAAACATTAAAACGGTCATTGATATTATCTATGGCCATATCCGCTGCCGACTCGAATGCCGCCCGCAGACTGTCGGCATCTTGTTGTTTTGCTTGCCAGCATAATCCGCCGCTAATGCCCAAACCAACCAACAGCACTGCCCCTGACACAAATGCGGGAAGCAACCAAGAACCAGTTAAGCCAGAAAAGTAATTCCTGGAAAAAATAGTCATTTCATATACCATTTCATAAAGAGATGCCGCATTCCATGAAGTGCTGAAAATAGCATCACGGGATACCCTTTGACGCTCAAAAGACTCCCCCTAATGTTTCAAAACCTACCAAGTTAGCCTCGCGCCGCTTTGCTCCGGCTTATGACAGGTCTGCCAGATAATCTGTGGGGCCGAAAGCCGTATCCCCAGTTACTTTACCATAAAGGCATTAATTGTGAACTATCGCCTGCATTTGCGGGTCAAAGAAACGCAACGTATTGCGGCCTGAGGTTTTGGCGTTATACATGGCGATGTCGGCATTTTTTAACAATTCTTCTACGCTTTGCCCATAAGCGTTGAAAACCGTCGCGCCAATACTGGGCGTACTGCTGTAATCATACTCTGTCAACCGGAAAGGCTGGTTAAGCGTAAGGAGTATCTTATGGCCGACAGCGGCCGTTTGTTGTACTGCCGCATCACCCTCGTCGTCCAAATCTTGCAGCATCACCACGAATTCATCCCCCCCTAGCCGTGCCACCGTATCATTTTCACGGACACAAGCGCTCAAACGCCCAGCCACTTGTTGCAACAGCAAATCCCCCATGTCATGACCCAGAGTATCATTCAGCGTTTTGAAATTGTCCAAATCAATAAAGAGTAACGCCCCTTTGCGGCTATTACGGTGGCTGGCGGCCAAGGCCGATTTTATCCGGTCATACAACAGCCGCCGATTAGGCAAGCCAGTGAGCGGATCATAAAAAGCTAACTTTTCAATTTCCTCGGCGGCGGCTTTTTTTAAGGTGATGTCAGTCAACGTACCCACATAATGGCTGACCATACCGTCTTGGTCTTTAACTGCCGTGATGGTAAGGTATTCAGGATAAGTTTCGCCATTTTTGCGGCGGCTCCAAATTTCACCTTCCCAAGCCCCCGTGGCATTAATTTTTGCCCACATGCTGGTATATACACTATGGTCTTGCCTATCCGCTTGGAGGATACGGGGGGTTTTGCCGACCGCTTCTTCGGCAGTGTAGCCGGTAATGTCAGTAAAGGCCTTATTAACCCTAAGAATGATTTGATCGGCATCCGTCACCATCATGCCTTCTTGTGACTCAAAGACAGTGGCGGCGATTCGCAGTTGTTGTTCAGCCCGCTTACGTTCGGTAATGTCACGGGTAACCGCTAAATGCACCACAGAGCCATCGCTCTCTTTCATGGGCACGGCATGGGTCTCCAACCATCGGCAGCCGCCTTTAAAGCCCGTGATTTCATATTGCATTTGAGCGGTATGACCTGCCAAGACCTGCTCGTGCAGTTCGGTATAAGCTTTACGGTATTTGGGGGCAATGGCACTCAGCACCGTTTTGCCAAGCACCTGATCCAAGTGCTCGGCCTCCAACATAGCCAGCCCCGCCGGATTCATCATGACGATCAAACCTCGTGCATCAATAATTTTGATGCATTCCGGCTCATTGTCAATAATGGTACGCAGGCGGTATTCACTGCTGATAAGCTTAGCTTCAATCTGCTTACGTTCGGTAATGTCACGGGCGGCGGCAAACACCCCCAACACCTTACCGTTACCGTCATGGTATACCGTGGCATTATAAAGCACATCGGTGACTTTGCCGGAGGTATGGCGGATGGCCAACGGGTAATCGGTCACGGCCCCCTGTGAAAAAACCTGCTGATAGCCCCGGCGGGCCTGTTCAGGGTCGGTGAAATAGTCGGCAAAATCACTGCCGATCAGGCTATCACGGGGCACACCCGTCACCTGCTCCGTGGCCGTGTTGACATCGGTGATTTTACCCTCGCCATTGATAGTCACTAAAGGGTCAAGGCTGGCCTCAATCAGGCTGCGGGCATATTGTGCGGCTAACTGGCTGGCTTCTTCGGCTTTTTTCCGTTCGCTAATGTCAACAAACGTAGCAATTGCGCCGATCATCACGCCGTCGGTAATAATCGGTTGCGACCAGTATTCGACGGGTACGGCAGTGCCGTCCTTGCGCCAAAAAACTTCTTGTTCAACATGTATTTCTTGGTTACGCTTATAAGCGGCGTACATCCGGCATTCACTGGCAGGGTAAGGACGGCCATCAGGATAAGAATGGTGGATAAGTTCATGGATATGTTTGCCGATAATTTCATCGGTATTTTCATATCCCAAAATCCGTAAAAATGCCCGGTTGACGAACGTGCAGTTGCCGTGGGTATCAACCCCATAAGCCCCCTCGGCAATGGAATTAAGCAGTGAATGGAGTAACTGGTTCGATTCACGCAGGGCTACCTCAGCCCGTTTGCGCTTAGTAATGTCGTGCATAACGGCTAGCACATGCGCCCCGTCAGCATCCTGGGCACACAGGGTAGTAAAGATTTGCACTGTCCGATGGCCGCCATCTTTATGGGTAATTGTCCATTCTTCGCCTTGAATGTGTTCACCTTGGCGCATACGCTCCATACGCTGCTTCGCCCGCTGTTGCGTATCGGGATCGATATACACCGTCTGATACCAGCCTAAGCGGTTAATTTCTTCCAGGGAAAACCCGGTGATGCTTTCCATACTGGGATTCCACACCGTAAAGTGGACATAAGGCGGTTCAGCGATGCTATGGCAGACGGCGACGCCATCGACTTCCGCGTCAATCACTGCCTGGGTAAACGCCAATTGTTCCGCTAAACGGCGTTCAAGCCGCTTGCGCTCGGTAATGTCTTCTTTGATAGCCAGGTAATGTGTGACCACCCCATCTGCTTGGCAAACTGGGGAAACCAACGCCAATTCGATATATTCGCTGCCATCCTTACGCTTATTGATAAATTCGCCTTGCCAAACTTCCCCGCGCAGCAATGTATCCCACATATTCAGATAAGTCTGTGGCGGGGTTTTACCCGATTGCAGCAAATTTGGATTATTTCCTTGTGCTTCGGTGCGGCTATACCCGGTTGCTTTAACAAAAGCTTCATTGACAAATTCAATGTTAGCATTAAGGTCGGTGATGACAATAGAGCTGGGGCTTTGCTCTACGGCCAGCGAAAGTTTTCTCAATGACTCCTGATCACGCCGACGCTCCATTAACTCCCTCATCAAAGCCAAGGTGTTGGTTGAGAGACCTTCATAAATGGACTGAATGATGTCAATTAGCGTCCCCGTTGTCCCTTGCATTTGTCCATCAGCCTGCTGCTTGGCGACTTCTAATGGTATGCCTGCCTGCATAGCCAAAACAATCATGGCAAGGTAACGGTCATTCTCCAAAATATGCGCGACCAACCAGCGGCTCAGGAATACCAAAACCTCATTGATGACTTTTTCTGGCGATTTGTTAGCTTTATCTTCCTTTAGCTGGCAAATCGTTTCTATAAAGTGCCTGTGGGTCGCTTTGTGACCAAGCTCTAAAGCATCTTCAGGAAAATATCTGTGCCAAATGGCTTCTTCTGTGTCAAAGTGATAAACGGCATAGTTTGCCAACTCATCAAAAATAGCATTCAATGCAGGAATATCGGACTGGAAAGCCACATGACTGGCAAGCCTATTAATTAACTGGACTAACTTCTTATGCTGTTCGTCAATGTTAGGCAACCCAGTCTTAAAATTGTCATTCCACGGAAATATATCAATCGAATCCATGCTTATCCTCTTATAATTGAAAGCCTGTCTATCGCATTTTTTGGTGATATGGACAGAAAGGCTCAACGCTGGCAAACTGCGCACATTTTTCTCCCTACCACCGTATAAAAAAATGCTGTGATACGCGGAAATCGAAAAATGAAGTTTAAATAGACAACACCACCTTACCAGTGGTGTGTCCTGCCTCAAGCAAATCATGCGCGGTGCTGGCTTGCGCTAATGGCAAAACGTGGCTGACATGGATACTTAATTTCCCTGCATCAATAAACTTCGCACATTGTTTAAGTATCGCAACATAGCGGTCGCGAGCGGCGGGCAAATCACGCAGCATAGGCGTTAACATCAGCTCAAAACCCAACAATAAATTGCGCACCCGCGCTTCGCCCAAATCAACGGCTTTAGGCTCCAGTAAAGTGACTAGGCGACCATAATAAGCCGTTAGTGGAATACTGGCCTTAAACGTATCGCCGCCAATGGTATCGAACACCAAATCCGCACCCTGCTGAGAGGTCAACTGGCTGACGGCATCGGCGACATCGGTCTGGCTATAGATAATGGCTTCATCCGCACCCAGAGATTTGACAAATTCGGCTTTTTCAGCGGAACTGACCGTCGTAATGACCCGCGCCCCAGCAAGCTTGGCTAACTGCACGGCTACATGGCCGACACCGCCTGCCCCCGCTTGCACCAACACCGTTTGCCCGGCTTGCAAGCCACCCCGCGCAAACAAAGCCCCAAACGCCGTGATCAGCACCAAGGGGGCAGCGGCGGCCTCGACATAACTTAAGTCCGCTGGCATCCGGCAAGCCCAACGCTGGTCAAGTACGGTATATTCGGCGTAATTGCCCTGCTCCCGCCCTAAACCGCCATGACAAAACCACACTTTATCGCCCACCTTAAACTGGTCGGCATTCGGACCGACCGCCACCACCTCGCCCGCCCCATCAAAACCCAATACGGCGGGCAACAGGGCGTTAGGGTATAACAGGCCGTTCCGGCGGATTTTGGTATCGACCGGGTTAACCCCGGCAGCATATAGACGTACTTTAATATCGGTAGCGTGGCTTATTTGCGGCTCGGCAATCTCTTGCAAGGCCAACACGCCGCTGTCACCAACTGCTGTCATAACTATGGCTTTCATTAAAATATCCTAAATTAACGTGATATGGAAAAAAACTTATAATATCCCTTAACTAAAACCTATCGGGGCATTGACCTTCCGGCTAAAGAAATTTACGCCCACCAGATAAGATTGGCAAATCATTAATGCCAAAAGGATACTTTTGTAATCTAGCTAGAAATGGGCATGAAGCATTCTAAGGGTATTTAAGCCCCCCGCTTTGCTGTAGAGATAGTGCCCAAATCATCAACCCGTTAAATTTTAAGTCCATTTAAAAAGCCGGACATCGTGTAAAACCTGTGACGTAACGTTCTTTAGCGGTTTTTCAAAAAATCTATAGCCTATGCTCTAAAGCAACAAACGATACCATCGCCTTTGGTTTGAATTTACAAAGTTTAAAATAGTCATCATCAATAACCCTAAAAAATGCTACCCTTTTAGGCCTATCCTTACCACCCTTTGGAGCCACGATGGATTTGCATTATTTAAGCCGTTTTTTCACCCCCAACAGTGTCGCTATTGTCGGCGCGTCTGAACGCGAAGACAGCGTAGGCTACCGCTTGTTGCTCAATATGCAGGAAGCGGGCTTTAGCGGCGGTTTATATCCGGTCAACCATAAGCATGACACCTTGCTGGGCTTACCTGCCTACGCGGATGTGTTGGCAATCCCCGAAGACCTTGATTTGGTGGTGATCGCCACCCCAGCCGCCAGCGTGCCCGGCATTGTCCGGCAATGCGGCGAAAAGGGCGTGGGGGCCGTGATTATCATTACCGCCGGGTTCGGCGAGCTAGGCGAAGAAGGCAAACGCTTGCAGCAAGAAGTGCTGGCGATTGCCCACCGTTATGGGATACGCCTTATCGGCCCGAATTGCTTAGGAGTTATCCGCCCTAGCGGCCAATTGAACGCCACCTTTGGCGATGGGGTCGTTAAAGACGGCACATTGGCCTTACTATCGCAATCGGGGGCGGTGTGTACGGCCATTTTAGATTGGGCAAAAGCCCAAGACATCGGCTTTTCCACCGTGGTGTCGATGGGCGGGGCGGCGGACATTGATTTTGGCGAAGTCTTGGATTATCTGGCGACCGACACCCACACCACAGGCATTTTGATGTATGTCGAAGGCATACGCGATGCCCGCCGCTTCTTAAGCGGCCTAAAAGCCGCCGCGCGTCTTAAGCCCGTCATTTTAATCAAATCGGGCCGCCATGAAGCGGGCTGTAAAGCGGCCATGTC
This sequence comes from Methylovulum psychrotolerans, assembly GCF_002923755.1. Lineage (GTDB taxonomy): Bacteria > Pseudomonadota > Gammaproteobacteria > Methylococcales > Methylomonadaceae > Methylovulum > Methylovulum psychrotolerans. The sequence continues at coordinate 336,731 of NZ_PGFZ01000004.1, read as the reverse complement.
ACATACCGGGGCGATGGTTGGCGGTGATAATGTCTTTGATGCCGCGATTGCCAGAGCGGGTGTTGTCCGCGCTTATAGCATCACCGAATTATTTTCGGCGGCGCGGATTTTGGCAAACAATTATAGCGTTAACGACAAACGCTTGGCGATTATCACCAATGCTGGCGGGCCCGGCGTGATGAGCACCGACCGCGCCGAAGATGTCGGCGTGAAAATGGCGGAACTGAGCACAGCCAGCCTTCAGGCCTTAGACCAAGTATTGCCGCCGCATTGGTCCCATGCCAATCCGATTGATATATTGGGCGATGCCACCTCGGAACGCTACCAAAAAGCCTTGGATATATGCTTGGCGGATGACAATATCGACGGCATTTTGGTGATTCTGACTCCGCAAGCCATGACCCATCCGACCCAAGTCGCCCAGAGCATTATTGCTGGTGCCAAAGCCAGTAACAAACCCGTTTTGGCGACGTGGACAGGCGGGGCGCGGGTACAGGAGGGCCGTAATCTGTTTGCCAACAGTAATGTCGCCCACTTTAACACCCCGGAAGTGGCGGTGGATGCGTTTGCGTTTTTGGCGCATTACACCGAAAACCAAATCCTGTTAAAACAAATCCCCTCACCCACCGATGATTTGGCCGTTCCTGATATAACGGGTGCGCGGCTGATTATCGAACGGGTGTTGGCGGAAGGCCGCCAAGTGCTGACCGCCCAAGAAGCCAAAGCCATTTTGGCGGCTTTCCATATTCGGGTGACGCAGACCATTAACGTCAGCAATGCCAAAGAGGCAATGATCGCCGCCGAAACCATGGGCTTTCCGGTGGTGCTAAAAGTCAATATGGCGGAATTTAGCCATAAGTCCGATATTGGCGGGGTACGCCTGAATATCACCAGCGCCCAAGAACTGGCCGGACACTTTGGCGAGATGACCGCCGCCATCCGGGAAAAATATCCAGAAATAACAAGTGTCGGCATGACGGTCGAGCCGATGTTCCGCTCGCCCAGTGGCCGGGAAATTATGATCGGCGTGGTCAGGGATCCGGTCTTCGGGCCGGCCATCAGCGTCGGTTTAGGCGGTACGATGGTGGAGATTTTAAAAGACAGCGCCGTCGCCCTGCCGCCGCTGAACGCTTACATGGTCGGACAAATGCTGGCAAAAACCAAAGCCGCCAAGTATTTGCAGGCGTTCCGAAACTTGCCGCCCGCCAATATCCAAGCCTTAGTGGAAGTGTTGCTGAATGTTTCAACAATGGTCAGCGAGTTGCCGGAAATTTTGGAACTGGACATCAACCCCTTGATTGTCGATGCCCACGGGGCCGTTGCCGTCGATGCGCGGATTAAAGCCGAAGTCGCACACCAAATGAGCCGTTATGCGCACATGGCGATACACCCTTATCCGCACGAGTTGATCCGCCATTATCAGTTAGCCAATGGCCTGAATATCAGTATCCGTCCGATTCGCCCCGAAGATGCGGTGATGGAAGAGCATTTTGTCAGCCGCTTGTCGGCCAAAACCAAATACTTCCGCTTCCGGCAAGCCTCGCAAGAACTGACCCCCGATATGATTGTGCGTTTTACCCAAATCGACTATGACCGGGAAATGGCTTTTGTCGCCGTCACCGAAGCGGAAGGTATGCCGCGTGAGTTAGGGGTGGGGCGCTATATCAGAAACCCTGACGGCCATTCGGTGGAATTTGCCTTAGTGGTCGCCGACGATTGCCAATGCTTAGGTATAGGCTCCAAGCTGATGAACAGCCTGATGCAAACCGCAAAAAGCCAAGGCAATACCTTGTTTGCCGCCGAAGTCCTGGCGGAAAATACCGCTATGTTGTCGTTACTGAAAAAATTGGGCTTTAGTATCCTGACCGTAACGGGCAATGACGCGGTGGTGCAGGTCGAGAAAGATCTGCGGCTATAGGCTTAACGCTTAGGCTGCAAACTACGGAAAAACCCCTACGATTTTTGCGCAATACCTGCAAAAATTGTAGGGTTATGTTCTATAAATACATGATAACTAATTGTTTATAATAATAATATTAAAATGGCATAGGCTGTGCTTTAAGGAGCGTTATATCCACAACATAAATAGGAAGCCTCCTAATGAAAAAATTACTGCCGCTACTGTGCCTTTATGCCTTAAGCCCTATGGCGCAAGCCAGTACGGCTTATGGTTCCTTGAGCAATTTTGATGCGGTTAACGATACCGGGGAAGATACCCACGGCTTTGAAATCGAAATCGACGATGTCCACAGCACCCAAATCCAATACACTTACGATTGGAACCATTACGGCCATCCGACCATTACCGAAGATAACAGCGACCCGGCGCACCCGAAAACCTTTGTCCGTTATGAAAGCAAAAAAGATGCGGCAGGCAATTATTTAAGCTATACGGCCATGCCCGCCGGGCCATTCCCACCCACCCAAGGCCATCAGTGCACCAATCCGGCTGTAAATATCGGCTGCGAGCATTTCGGCGTGTCTTATTCTGCCCCAGGCATCATTAAATACCATTGGCTGATTGACAACCCCAGTGCCCCCGGCAATTTGGTCTTAGGGCCAGAAGTGCTGATGTCGGCACCGTCTTGGACTTATCAGCCGCCTGTTGCCGCCCAACCGGCAAAAGTGGTAGCTGTTATCCCTGCCCCACCTGTACCGCCCGTTAAAGAATTTGGCGTACCGTCTTGGGTAAAAGTGATTAAAACCCAACTGCATAGCAACATCAAACTGCCTTTGGATGATTTGAGCAGCGCCGATAAAAATGGCGACGGCAAAGCGGATTGGACGAACGGCGAACCCGCCCAAGTAGAAACCGAATGGTATTTGCTGCAAGCGCAAACTAACGGCCTTAATAAAGCAAAATTACAGTTACCCGGTGCAGCCGAGCCATTGAATAACGGTGACGAACAAATCACCCGCCGTTATGAGTTTTATAAATACGCCGGAGAGCCTTTATCTTTAGATGGCGAAACGGGCGAAGCGATGTGCGACGTGGTCGCTAAAGACGGCCTGCATGGCGTAGGCAAAGTAGATGTTACCGATGCCAGCGGCAACAGCTATACCTACACCTGTAGCACGGATGTCGTCGTCGGCGATTATACCGGCGCACAAATGGTCGGCTTTGATGTCGCCGCCCCGCTGGGCCTGATCGAACATATCGAAGACGGCAAAATCAATGTGGCCTATACCAAACGGACGGTGGTCGCTGGCGGTAACACGCCTTACGTTACGACCGTCAGCGGCGGTGCCTTGCCACAAGGCTTAGCTATCGATTCGGGTACAGGGGTCTTATCGGGTAAGCCTACCGAAGCAGGCGTGTTTACCTTCACCGTTAACGCCACCGATGCCGATAATGCCGTCATCAGCAAAAACTATACGATTAGCATTATTAACCCCTTGGCTTTGCTGCCAGTGATCAGCACCACCGTTTTACCTGCCGCTACCGAAGGGGCTGCTTATAGCAGCCAGTTAACAGCAACAGGCGGTTTACCGCCGTATACTTGGACCGCGACCGCCCTGCCTGCTGGCTTACAGCTCTCGGCTTCCGGTTTATTGTCGGGTACGCCAGCCGTAGGGTCGGCAGGAGCCAATATCGCCACTTACACCGTGACCGATCAAGCCGCCAAAACAGACAGCAAAGCCCTCACCTTAACCATTTCTTCGGTGGGTAATCCTGCCTGTAGCCAAACCGATGCGCCCATCAAATCGATAGGACGCAAGTTTCTGGTCATCAATAGCGGTTTACTGGCCTCAGACCATGTTTGGTATACGCCGACCCCTGCCGGAACAACCTTTACTGGTGGTACGACAACTTTCCTGACCGGAGAACTGGTGACGTTTTCGGGTACGCTGGACGGTATCGGCGCTTGCCATGCCACAACAATGGTGGTGAAGCCTAAGCCTAATTACAGTGTGGCAGATGCCGGACACGCCAAAATCAGTGCTTTTGGCAGCAATTACATTATGGTAGGCGCCAAGAAAATCATTTGGAACAGCAAAACCGCTTATCTGCTGAATGCCCCAGCGATCCAAGTCGGTATGAAAGCCGTTTGGCGCGGTAAACTCGACACCGCCAGCAACACGGTGTTAGCGACTAAATTGACCATCAACTAATACCCTTCGACCTTAAAAGCCCGGCAAGCTATGCAATAGCTTGCCGGGCTTTTTTTTGCCCGATCATCACGTTTTTAACATTCGGATAAATAGTTCAGCTACCCGATATTAAAAAGTTGAACATCAAGCCCAAACCCTGTAAATTCCAAGATCAACAGGCTCGCCTTTCCGCTTCATTTTCAACCCTATTGAGGAAAACCAGCATGGGATGTACCCAACATATCCGCCTAATGGCCGAGTACAACGCATGGATGAACATTAAAGTGTTTGCAGCGGCGCTAACCTTGCCGGAAACGGAACGGGTCGCCGATAAAAAAGCCTTTTTCGGTTCGATAATAGGCACTTTAAACCATTTGCTGGTTGCCGACACGCTTTGGCTGAAACGCTTCGCCGGACACCCTGCTTTGTACACCGCCTTAGGGCCGGTTGCCCGCTTACCCACCCCGACCGCGCTAGACCAACAGCTCTTCACCGATCTACAAGGCCTCTACGAGCATCGGCAATGGTTGGACACAGTGATTGTCGAATGGGCCGAAGCCATCACCGAACCGGACTTAACGCATATCCTGCATTATGTCAGCACCAAAGGCATACCCGGAGATAAAGACTTTTTCAGCCTGATCATGCACTTTTTCAACCACCAAACCCATCACCGGGGCCAAGCCACCACCTTATTATGCCAAGCGGGCGTGGATGTGGGGGTTACTGACTTAGTTGCGTTAATACCCAACGCGCTGTAATGGCCTTGCAACAACAGTTAACCGAACAGGGTTTTGCCATTGTCCCGAACAGGCTAGACAGCGGACAACTCGCCACCCTGCACCAGCTACTGGCACAACCGCCCGACCATAAGCCCGTACCCGGAATACGCGGGTTATTGGACAAATATCCGCCCTTGCGGCAATGGGTCAACTCTCCGGCTATCCGGGAACTGGTCGAACCTATCTTAGGGCCGGATGCCGCCATCATCCGCTCGGTGTTCTTCAACAAAAGCCCCGCCGCCAATTGGCAAGTCGCTTGGCATCAGGATTTGGCGATTGCCGCAAAGGCACAGCACGAGGTCGCAGGCTTTAGCGGTTGGTCTTGTAAAGAAACAATCCCCCATGTGCAACCGCCCATCGCCATTTTACAAACTCTGCTCACCGTCAGAATCCATTTAGATGCCGCCGACGACAGCAATGGCGCGTTATGGGTCGTCCCCGGCTCGCATACCCTAGGCCGCTTGCCCGCCCAACAGGCGGCGAGCGTAGCAAAGGCTAGGGGCAAGCAGTTATGCGCCGTGCAAGCGGGTGATGTGATGCTGTTCAGGCCGCTGCTTTTACATGCCTCGAAAAAAGCCGTGTCGGACGGCCAGCGGCGGGTTATTCATTTGGAGTTTTCGGCTACGCCGTTGCCGGAGCCGTTGGTTTGGGCGGAGTGGGGGATTTAATTTGATGGCCTTGTTTATCGATACGCGAATTAAATGGATAATAACCGATTATCTACAGGTTTCGACGCGTTGCAGTTATTCAAAATGAAGTATTTTTAACAGAAGAAAATAAATTCCGATTTCCTATTCCCACCTGATATTATTTTGCAAGACCTTATTTTTTCAAAAAATAAAAAAGTACAGTACAAGAGCCTAATGCACATTCTTATACTGGGCTACTTAACAGTTCTTCAAATGTAACCATTTCTGATTTTAGAAAATTTTCTCCAGATTTTCTCCAAACTTTAACGTAATTAAGTTTATAAGGAAAATTATCCTCATTTGCTAAATCAGCTAACGTCAAAGAATCCATTTTTTCGATATTTACATACCTTGTCCAAGAACCAGGATTAAAATATTTTTTGTTTCCATAACCTCTAGAATCAGGCTGATGCGTATGCCCAAAAACGACTATGTCTACCTTGTCATTTAACAAGCCCAACGCTTTGTTAAAAAGGTCATCTTTTATATCAGTCATTCCGGCTTTAAAAATTGATAACGTATATTTTCTATTCGGATTCACAGATAAAGTAGTTTTTGTCGGCCAAGCATTCATGACCTCTAACCATTTGTCTGGCGTAGATTTAACGAAAATCTCATTAAGAAATTCAAAAAGCTTAGTGTCATCGTTAAGTTCATTTTTTACCTCAATTTCAGTTTTGTTAGTACCTAAAACCTCATTATAAAGTGATGTAATTTTTTCTAGGATTTTGTCAATTGCAATGCATTGTTGTATTTGCTTAAAAACATCTTTTGGCTTGTCCTTTGCGGGGACACCCAAAGTTGCTGTTGGTTCAGTCCCCATAAATTT
>NZ_PGFZ01000004.1:266372-328605 GCF_002923755.1 Methylovulum psychrotolerans | reverse complement strand
GTCCATTCAATTTCGAATGTAGGCTGTTTTTGTTTCAATTGCTGCTTGTTAAATTCGGAAACTATCATCATAAAGAGTTTTTGTAGTCCCTTTCCATAAACAGAAGCAAGAATTTTATAAGACATAGGCTGTATTCCAATTATCTTTCAACATCTTTTAAATTTATCTCAATTTCATCTGTTATTGACCGTGTTTTTTTGGCTAAATGGTCGTTTTCGCATATCGTTAGCATTTTACATAGCTTGTGTAACATCAAAATCCGCCAAATGCCTTTCGCCCGGTTGCTTGCAGACAAGGAGTCCGTAGCCATCATCAGGATGTGTTGGCTGAATATGGGGCATAACTTCAACCCTTAAATCTGAACCTTCCAGAATAAAATTAAGCTGGTTGCCAGAGTTAATTCCCAGTCGTTTGCGTATCTCTAAAGGGATAATAACTTGATCTTGCTCAGAAACAGTGACTGTTTGCATGTTGCCCCTCAAAATTACCGAAAAATGTGCCTGTTTAACGCCTTTATTCCGTTGCCAAGGTAACCCCATAGTATGAGAATTATGTTAAGCGGTGTTTTATTGAATCGGGCTGTGGCGGCGTTTTGCCAAAAACGCTGTTCTAAGATAGGTCTATAACACTAATGTGTCAAGGCTATTTGTTGACAACAAGTTATTTATTGCCAACACACCATTTGCCAGCCCGCCGTTGGATGGGCGAAATGACAGGATTACTCTATTGAAGCACACCGCTCCTTTTAGGTGCAGAGGCTTGGGTAATATATCACAACACCTCAAGTGAAAAAGTTACAGCTTAAACTTATGCTGCCGTGGTATTATTTACCCGTCATTTAGGCAGTATCAGCAGGTGGGGGCCGATAAGGGTATCGGGCTGTAACCGTTTCACGGCCTAAGCCTATACACTTAAGGAGAGTCGCCATGCCGCGTAAAGTCCACATGCACGATCAAGTGCATAATAAGATTGACGGTATTATGAACCATTACAAGAGAAAACCTGTGACTGGGTTTATGTACCGATTGAGACGGCTTATCAGGCCGGCTTTAGCTGGTTGATAGCGTGGGATAATAGACTGCTTAATGGTGTCGTCTGTCTCCAGACCTTCCTTGTATGGAATTGAACGGATTATAGAGTCCGGCGTTAAGCAAACGACAGGCTAAACGTTAGTACGCACGGTTAGGCCATCGTGCAATGGCTAAAGGCCATTGCACTCCGTTTACTGCCGTAAAGATCCATAAACCGCTTCGCGGTAGTTGCGCTCCTGTGTGGCATCGCCGGACAGGTGCGCTAAGTCCGATAGTTTACCTAAAGCCCCAGGGCTATAACTAACCAAAGCGACTGCCGCCAGATAGGCGTTGGCGGCGGCTTTTCTGTGTCCGTCTAAAAAGGCGGCATCGCCGCTACGTTCTAGCCATAAGGCGCGGGCTTTCGGTACGGCGGCAAGGTGCGTGGCTAGGCGTTGTGCGTAGGCTAGGGCTTGGTCGTTTAAATTACGCCATAATAGGCTAAAAAAATACTGTTCGGCGATGACATAGCGTTGCAGGCAGGGGCTTTGGCGCGGGTCGGCTAGCATTACGCCAAGCCTTTCGGTGCTTAACGGCGCACCGAAATAAGCGTTTGCCCAGGCGATAAAATCTGCTTCGGGTAGGGTTTGCGCATCCACTCCAGACCATTGGTCAAACACTTGCAGGTCGCCGCGCAAAAAACCGATTTGCCCGACCACCACGCTGTATCTGACATCCTCACCCCATAAACCTGATGCTTTGGCCAGTTCGCCGTCCAAGTCCTTCCACTGGCGCAGCGCGGCTAAGGTTTGGATATGCGCCAAATCGACCAACACCCCGCCGGGTAATTGTTGCCGCGCCGTGGCAAACGCCGCCTCAGCTTGCTGGGCTTGGCCATCGTCTAGGGCATGGCAGCCTTGATACCATGCCCCGATACCGCTACGCCACGCCTCAACCGAAGCGGGTAAGCTGACGGGGGGCTGTTGCCCGGATAATACCTGTTTGAATGCCCGCAGTTCGTCAGCACTGAGGTTGCTTTTCAGCCAGCTTAAGGATAGGCCAAAGTCTTCGGGGGCGGCGACGGGCAGGCAAGCGGGTTTGCGCTGCAAGTGGCGTTGCTGTTCTTGCCAGCGGTCAATAAATAGTTTCCGGCGGCCTGGGGCGACAAACGGCGATGGGGTGTCGCTAACGCTGGAGATTAGGGTAACATCGTCGATAAAATAGTTGACATTGGAAACGTCTTCCCAGAGATCGCCGATAAAGGAGTATTTACTGACTGCCGAGCCGGGTATATCGGCGGCATTGGCGACCTCTTTCAAGTCGGTCAGCACCTTAGTGCCGTCGGTGATGCGCAAGTTGTAACGCCCGCGCGGAATGTCATAAATCATGTCGGTGACATACCAAACAAAGGGCTGGGGTGCAAAGAGGGGCTGGGTGGTGTTGGCGCTGATATGCGCTAAGTGACCGTTTTCTGTCAGGAGCCAAAAACTGATGCCATCACGTCTGAGGCCAAAATGTTGCGGGCCGGCTAGGGCTATGTTTAAAGCTTGGCTGGGGTCGGCAATCATGAAGGCAAAATGAAAATGCAGCTTGCCGCTTTTTTGCACGGGCAAAGCGCCTTGCAGCTCAGGAAAGTCGTGGTCGTTGGCGAAATCTTGCAGGTGTACCGAACGGTCGCCGCTGTAGGCGAATTGGTTGCTGAGGGCAACCCTGCCCCGCGCTTTTTCGACAACGAAAAAAGTATCGGGGCCGGTTTCGATCAGGCTATCGTCAAACGTATAACGGGCCAGCACGACATTGGTGGCGGCGTTGGGGGAATGGGCGGCTAAAGCCAGACATAAGCCTATGGTGATGCATGATATTTTGCCTAGCATATTGCCTTTCCTTATGATGGGATTGCCTACGGATGCGAATAGCTTCAATTACCCAAGTATAGACGACTTTGCTGGAAAATAAAAGGCATGGATAACAGGCTTTAAATTCCCCATTCTATACTTCAAACGGCCAAGTTTTCGGTTTTTTTGGTAGGGTACAGCGTACCCTACGGTAAATTGTAAAAGCCGAAAACTTGGCCGTTCACAGTATATCCGCGTGTCAGCTAGGTTTTAATGCAATTGCCCTGACTGACCATCTGCTGTGTAATGAGCGCTAACGGTCATCCATGATACAATATAAAATGTAGTGTTTTTATTTTACCCGCCAGCCAGCCAAAGGCTTAAGGTCTTAGGCCAGTCCGGTGAGCGGGGTATCACTAGAGATCATCCGAGGTACTTTTCCAATATAGGCAGCGGCAATCATGAGACACGTTATTCAGGAACTCGCAGCACAACACAGCTACCAAGCCACGCAGTTGCTCGCCATCTTAAGGGCGGTGCAGGGCCGTTACCATTATATACCCGCAGCGGCGATAGAACAGTTGGCCGAATTGTTAAACATTCCCCGCACCCATATCATCGGGGTGGTGGAGTTTTACAGTTTTTTCCATTTACAGCCCCAGGGCGAGTATGAGCTGCTGATCAGCGACTCGATTACTGACCAAATGCTCGGCAAAGCGGAGTTAATGGCGTATTTGTCCGAACGTTTACAGGTGCCGGTGGGTGGGGTACACGCGGATGGCGTAGTCAGTTTGGATAACACGTCCTGTACGGGCTTATGCGACCAAGGGCCGGCGGGTTTGGTAAACGGCAGGGCTTTGACGCGGTTGGATAAGGCCAAAATTGACCAGATAGCTGATTTGATTAGCCAGCGCAAGCCCGTGGCAGAATGGCCTGCCGAATTATTTGTAGTCAGTGACAATATCCAAAAAACCGCCCTCCTGTTAAGCCAAACCGTAGCACCAGGAGCCGCTTTACAGGTGGTGTTTAGCCGAGGCAAGGCGGCGACGCTGGCGGCACTTGAGCAATCCGGTTTGCGTGGGCGCGGCGGGGCGGGCTTTAAAACGGCGATGAAGTGGCGGTTTTGTGCCGAAGAGGCGGACGCGGTGCGTTATGTGGTCTGTAACGCCGACGAAGGCGAACCCGGCACGTTTAAAGACCGGGTGTTGCTGAACCGCTATGCCGAGCAAGTGTTTGAAGGTATGACTGTGTGCGCGGCACTGATCGGGGCTAGCCAAGGCTTTTTATATTTGCGCGGCGAATACTTGTTCCTGTATGAACCGTTACAAGCCGTTCTGGCTCGGCGGCGGGTAGCGGGCTTATTGGGCAATGCGATTTTAGGCCAAGACTTTAGTTTCGACATTAGCATTTGTTTGGGGGCGGGGGCGTATATCTGCGGCGAAGAATCGGCTTTGATCGAATCGCTGGAAGGTAAAATGGGTGTGCCGCGTAACCGCCCGCCTTATCCGGTCACGCACGGCTATCTGGGTAAGCCTACGGTCGTTAATAATGTCGAGACTTTTTTGGCGGCCGCACATATTGCCCTAAACGGCGGCGAAGGTTTCGCCAGCATCGGCACGGACAAATCTAAGGGGACAAAAATCCTTAGCATCAGCGGCGATTGCCGCCGCCCCGGCATTTATGAATACCCTTTCGGCACTAGCGTCCAAACCATCCTTAACGACTGCGGCGCGGACGACGTGTTGGGCGTACAAGTCGGCGGGCCGTCGGGGACGTTCATTTCCGCCCAAGAGCTGCACCGTCTGTTGGCGTTTGAAGATTTGGCGACGGGCGGCTCGTTTATTATCTTTAACACCCGCCGTAACCTGCTTGATATTGTCAATAATTTCACCCACTTTTTCGCCCACGAAAGCTGCGGCTTTTGTACGCCCTGCCGGGTCGGCACGTCTTTGCTGAAAAAACAACTGGATAAAATTGTTAGCGGCCATGGCTCGGCGGGTGATGTGGTGGCTTTAGAAGAGCTTTGCCAATTGGTCAAAAACCAGAGCCATTGTGGGCTAGGACAAACCGCCGCCAACCCCATTTTAACGACCTTGGAACGCTTCCCCGAAGTCTACCAAAGCCAATTGAAAAAAATCAGTTATGAACCGGGCTTTGATCTGGATGCGGCCTTAGAGACCGCCCGGCGCATGGCGAACCGCAACGACCCCGCTGCGCATCTGGCACAAATAGAGGCAGAACATGACTAAGACTATCACTTTGGACGGAAAAGCCATTCCGTTTGCAGACGGGCAGACCATTATGCAGGCGGCCACCGCCGCCGGGGTTTATATCCCGCATTTATGCCATCATCCTGAATTTACCCCGCACGGCAGTTGCAAGCTTTGTACCGTCAATGTCAATGGGCGTAACTGTTCTGCCTGCACTTTCCCCGCCGCTGAAGGCCAGGATGTGTTGAACAACACCCAAGAGCTGAATGCCGATAGGCAAAAAATCACCCAAATGCTCTTTGTCGAAGGCAACCATTTTTGCCCGTCTTGCGAAAAGACCGGCAACTGCCAATTACAGGCCGTGGCTTACCATCTGAATATGCTCGACGACCATTTTCCGCTATTTTATCCCCACCGCCAGATGGACGCATCGCACCCCGATGTCCTGATTGACCATAACCGCTGCATTTTTTGTACCCTGTGCGTGCGGGCCAGCCAACAGCACGACGGCAAAAATGTCTTCGCCATCAGCGGGCGCGGCATTAACAAGCATCTGATCGTCAATGCCGAAAGCGGCTTGCTGAAAGATACCGATTTGGCCGTCACCGACAAGGCCACGCATATCTGCCCGACCGGGGCGATTATCAGCAAGCGCACCGCCTATCAAGTGCCGATAGGGCAACGTGTTTATGACCATCAGGACATTGATGCCGTCAGTTTGGCAACGGAGCAAGCGCATGGCGAATAAAATTAAAATAGCCACCACTTCACTGGCGGGCTGCTTCGGTTGCCACATGTCGTTTTTGGATATTGACGAGCGCATTATCCAACTCGCCGAATTGGTTGAGTTCGACCGCTCGCCCCTAACTGACATAGAGCATTGTGGCCCTTGTGATGTCGGCCTGATAGAAGGCGGCGTGTGCAATTCCGAAAACGTCCATACCCTGCGCGAATTCCGCAAACAATGCAAAATCCTGGTTGCGGTCGGCGCTTGTGCTATCAACGGTGGCTTACCCGCCATGCGTAACTTCATCCCGTTAGAAGAATGTTTGGCCGAAGCCTATCTGGACGGCATCGGTGTAGAAAACCCACAAATCCCCAACGATGTTGAACTGCCGCTATTATTGGATAAGGTACGCCCGATACACGAGGTGGTGAAGATAGATTACTACCTACCCGGTTGCCCTCCCTCAGCGGATGTGTTTTGGGCGTTTTTGACCGATTTGTTGGCGGGCAGGGAGCCGAAATTGGATTATGGGTTGGTGCATTATGATTAAGCCACATTGTTTTTAATAATCAGGTGAAAATATGAATATTACCATTGACATACCCGACGAAATTAATCGGCAGTTATCAGAAATGAATAATATAAATGCCTTTGTCGTCAGTGCCTTAGAAATGGCTTTGACAATGCAAGCACAGACGGCTACTGATGACCCGTTGTTACAGCTTAGCGGTATGTTAACGTTTGGGCCGGGTGATATTGGTGAAAATCATGACGATTATATTGGGCAATCTATAAGAAATGACTAGACAAGCATTGTTTATGGATACTTCAGGTTGGGCTAATTACCTGATAAAAACAGAACCCTTTCATGTTCAGACTAGCCAATTGCTACAGCAATGTTTTATGAATAAAGCCGGATTAGTAACCAGTAATTATGTCCTTGCAGAGCTTATCGCTTTGCTTTATAGCCCATTACGGATAACTAAACCGCAGCAGATAAAAATCATGGAAACGATTAAGGCCGCATTTTGGGTAAAGGTTATCCATATCGATCAAGTGAAGGAACAGCAGGCTTATCAATTGTGGAAATCGCGGCCTGATAAAAAATGGAGTCTGGTTGATTGCAGTAGCTTTGTCCTAATGCAAGACGAACGGATTACGGCTGCAATAACATCTGACCATCATTTTGAACAGGCCGGATTTATACGGCTTTTGAAAATGTAATGATAATAGGCTGGGTTTTGCCGAACTGAGCCATTTTTCGAGATATACCATCGGGATAAACCATGTACGAACATTTAGAAACCGCCGAAAACCGTGACAGTCTGAAACGTGTCGTTGTTGACCCCGTGTCCCGTGTCGAAGGGCATGGTAAGGTCACTTTATTGCTCGATGCCGACAATAAAGTCCAGCAAGCACGGCTGCACATTGTCGAATTTCGTGGCTTTGAACGCTTTATCCAAGGCCGCCCTTATTGGGAATTGCCCGTCTTAGTGCAACGCCTGTGCGGCATTTGCCCGGTCAGCCATCATTTGGCGGCGGCGAAGGCGATAGACCAATTGGTCGGCATTGACCCTGAAAACCTACCCGTGTCCGCCGATAAGTTGCGCCGTTTGCTGCATTTCGGGCAGGTGCTGCAATCACACGCGCTGCATTTTTTCCATTTGTCCAGCCCCGACTTATTGTTCGGCTTTGAAAGCGACATCGGCAAACGTAATATTATCGGCGTGTTGGCGGATTATCCCGATATTGCCGTGCAAGGCGTTAAGCTGCGCAAATACGGGCAAGAAGTGATCCGCATGGTATCGGGTAAACGCATACATGGCACGGGGGCGATTCCGGGCGGCATGAACAAGGCCTTGAACAAAGCCGAGCGGGATTATTTATTGGCGGATATAGACCAAATTATCAGTTGGTCTGTCCAAGCTGTGGCCTTAGTCAAAAAAGTCCATTGCGCCAATTTGCCGTATTATGATGAATTTGCCACCATCCGCAGCAATTATTTAGGCCTGATTAAACCGGACGGGGCTTTGGAACTGTATCACGGCGGTATCCGCGCCAATAACGCGGCGGGCGAAGCCATTATGGATCATGTCGATTATTGCCGCTATAACGAATTTATCCATGAAGAAGTCCGCTCATGGACGTATATGAAATTTCCGTATCTGTTGGCGTTGGGTAAGGAGGCGGGTTGGTATCGCGTCGGGCCCTTGGCGCGGGTCAATAATTGCGATTTTATCAACACGCCCTTAGCCGAAGCGGCTCGGCTGGACTTTAAGGCGCACAGCCCCGAAGCCATGGTGCATAGCACTTTGGCTTTCCATTGGGCGCGGCTGATTGAAGCGCTGCATTGTGCGGAAAGCATTAAAGAGTTGTTGCACGATGCTGACTTGTTGGGCGGCGAATTGGTGGCGCAGGGCGAAAAACGTTACGAAGGCATAGGCGTTATCGAAGCCCCACGCGGCACCTTATTCCACCATTATCAAGTCGATGAAAATGATATTGTCACCAAAGCCAATTTAATCGTCTCCACCACCAGCAATAACCAGGCGATGAACGAATCGGTGCGGCAAGTGGCGGCGGAGTATTTGTCTGGGCGGGAATTGACCGAACCCTTATTGAACAATCTGGAAGTGGCTATCCGTGCTTACGACCCCTGCTTGTCCTGCGCCACTCATGCGGTCGGCAAAATGCCCCTGCAATTGGAATTGCTGGATGCCGAAGGGCGGTTGCTGGATAAGCTAGTGAAGCATAGCGACGGCGGTATCGAACGGGTTTAGTGGGTTGTTCAGGCATTATTAAGCGCTCAGCGTGGAGTGCAATGGTCTTTAGCCATTGCACGATGCCCTAGTAACCTGCCATTTGCTTAATGCTGGGTTCTATATGCGCTGCACGTCTGGCTCAAAACACTGCTCGCCATGATGTAAAAAGCGTGTTTCAATGCGCCTTATCCTTATTAACCTACCCTACCCTTTTCATGTCCAAGCCTTTTTTCCCATTAGTCGCCGCTTTTGTATTGAGCGCTTGCGCGACTACTACCCCAACCAACCCGCCGATAAAAGTCACCCCGATGATTAAAAGCAGCCACACTTGGGACGGCAAGGCCATTGCCTATCCTAACGGCACTGCCGAAGTGACCGGGCTATTAATAGAAATTGCCCCCGATGCCGAAACGGGCTGGCATTATCATCCGATGCCGTCTTTTGAACTGCTGATTGAAGGCACCTTGGAAGTGACCTTAACAGACGGCACGAAAAAACGCATCGAAGCGGGCGAAACCTTTTTTGAAGTGGTTAACACCGCGCATAACGGCAAAAACATCGGTACTGTTCCGGCAAAAATCTTGGCGTTTTATGCGGGTACGGTTAATATGCCCGTTTCCGTCAAAGTACCGCTAGCGGCTCCGGCGAGTAAATAATCGGCTTACTTTAGCTAAAGCCCTGACAGGAATAAACCTTTATGCCCAAACCCGTATTAATATTCGGCTATGGCAATCTTAGCCGTGGTGATGATGCCTTAGGGCCTTTGGCGTTGGCGTATATTGAAGGTCATGCCGATTTGGCTTCAGTGGACTTGCTCGATGATTTCCAACTCCAGATTGAACACGCGCTGGATTTGGAACAGCGGGCTTTAGTGTTATTTGTCGACGCTTCGGTCAACTGTAACGGCGCTTTCGCGTTTGCCGAACTCACCGCCGCTAAGGATGACAGTTATACGACCCACGCTATGAGCCCGGCGGCGGTATTAGCGGTGTACCAAACCATTAAACACCAACCGCCCCCGCCGTGTTTTTTGCTCAGCATCAAAGGCGAGCATTTTGAACTGGGCGAGGGCTTAAGCGCGGAAGCGGACGGGCATCTGGCGGAGGCCTGCCAGTTTTTGCAACGCTTATTGGCGGATTTAGACGTGGCGGCTTGGCGATGCTTGTTAAGCCCTTAACTCGGTAATAACTTTTCCATTCAATCAATTCCCATGACAATACTCGGTAAGTGGACGTGGCAAGGCTTGGGCGACGCGCTGTTTAGCCCTAAGGCCGACGGTGTGGAGGTGAAAATCAACGCGGTCAGGCAGAGTTTGCCGATTCCGGTATTTTGGCTATTGGGTAAAACCCAAGCGGGGAAAAGCTCGCTGATCCGAGCCTTGACGGGTAGCGATAAGGCGGCTATCGGCAATGGTTTCCAAGCCTGTACCCCACGTTCGCAGTTTTATGATTTCCCGTCCGCCAGCCATCCGTTGCTCAGATTTTTGGATACGCGCGGCTTGGGCGAAACGGCTTATAATCCCGAAGAGGATTTAGCGTGGTGCGCTAATCAGGCGCATTTGCTGATTGTCGTCCTCCGCGCTTTGGATATGAACCAAGCGGAAGTGGTCGCCACGGTGCAAGCCATTCATAAGCAACACCCTGATTGGCCGATCATTGTCGTGCAAACCACTTTGCATGAAGCCTATCAAGGTGATGCCGGGCATTTGCAACCTTACCCTTACCTGCAAAGCCCTTTCCCGCCGCAAGTGCCGCACGCTTTAGCGCAAGTCTTGCTATATCAGCGGAGTTGGTTTAACGGCTTGCCCGCGCATTTTGTCGCTGTGGATTTCACCTTGCCGGAAGACGGTTTCGAACCTGCCGATTATGGCGGGGAGGCATTGTGGGATACGATTGAAACGGTCTTACCCAAGGGGGTGTTGGGCTTGTTACGCGGCACGGAACACCATAAGGCATTACTGGATTTTCATGCCCAACAAGCCCACCCGCATCTGATCGGTTACGCACTGTTAAATGTCGGCATGGGCGCAGTGCCGTTGGCGGGTTTGCCTTTGGTGCTGGCGGTACAGGCCAAGCTGTTCCATAGCATCGCCTCGATTTATGGCTTGGAGCTGACCCGTAGGCTGTATGCCGAATTTACTAGCCTGATAGGCGTGAGTGTCGGTCTGGGGTTATTAGGGCGCGAGTTGCTGAAATTAGTCCCGGTGTACGGCTCGGCGGTGGCGGGTGTGTATTCAGGGGCGATGACCTATGCCTTAGGCAAAGCTTTTTGTGTGTATTTATACGGTGTCGAGCGCGGTGCCTTACCGACTGCCGAAACCATAAAAGCCACTTATAACGAGGCGTTTAGCCAAGCCCGGCACTTTCTTAAGCAGAAGGATAGCTGATATGCCGGTCTCCATCACCCGTTTTGGCATTTTTGTCGCCGTTTTGGCGTTACTGCCCGTGTTGGGCTTGGTCGGTTTGGGGGGCTATTGGTTATGGCAACAGGGCTGGCTTTATCAAGGCATGGTAGCGTTATCGGCTAACTTCGCTTTGATTTATGCGCTGTTGTACTGGCGTAGCCATGCCGCCCAGCCGATTATTGTCGACGCGTTCAGCAACCCCGCCAATCCTAATTGGTCAGATACCGCGCAATCGGCTTGGCAAGCCTTGGAACCCTTGACGCAACGCTGGCAAAGCCAAACCGATGTGCTGACCGATCCCCGCCAAGCCCTAAAGCTAAGCAATGAAGTGTTGGCCGTGGTTGCCAGACACTTTCACGCCGATTCTAAGTATCCCGTGTTAGAGTTTCCCTTGCCGTACTTGCTCAAGCTGATTGTGTTGGTTTGCGAAGACCTTCAGCGTGAGGTGTTGGATAAAATTCCGGGTAGCCATGCCGTGCGGGTCGGCGATCTGCTCCGCCTGCAACAGGCGGCGGTTAACCTGAATAAATTCAAAGCGGTTTTTAATATCGGTAACTGGTTGTTCAATTGGTCGGGGGCGGCTCTGGCGGCGGCGCGGGGGGTATTAGTCAGCAAGGGTGTAAGTACCGTCACCAAAGAATTATCGCAACGCCTCATCACGGCGTATATTAATAAACTGGGCTATTACGCCATCCAACTGTACAGCGGCCAGATCAGCTTGGATGATATGGTGACGGTTGGGCAGTTAACGCCCGATTCCAGGGCAGACCTTGCCGAAACCGCCGCCCAGGTGCAAGCGCTGGAGCCGTTGCGGTTTTTGGTGTTAGGGCAAGTCAGCAGCGGCAAGTCCAGCCTGATTAACGCCTTGTTTGGGGAAATAAAAACTGCCGCCAGCTTATTGCCCAGCACCAGCGAAATCACGCCTTATGCGTTGGAACGCGATGGTTTGCAACAAGCCATTATTCTCGACAGTGCCGGGTATGCCGGATTGGCGCACCCCGAAGCCCCGATGGCGTTACTGCACGAATGGGCGAAAGTCGATGTGATTCTGTTGGTCTGCTCTGCCACCCAAGCGGCCCGCGCCGCCGATGCCGGGCAATTGGCTAAGATACGCCGTTACTTTCAGGAGCAACGCCCACACCAAGCCTTGCCTGTGATCCTCGCCGTAGTGACCCAAATCGACCGCCTCCGGCCTATCCGGGATTGGCAACCGCCGTACAATATCCAGCAGCCGGATACCCCCAAAGCTCAGCACATCCGTCAAGCTTGCGAAGCCATTGCCGAGGATTTGCAATTGCCGTTAGCGTCTGTCGTGCCTGTGTGTTTGGCGCCGGACAAAGCCGTTTACAATATTGAAGACGGCCTAATACCCTTGCTGCATGAGCATCTCGACCAAGCCCAGCGGGTGCGGTATTTACGTTGCTTACGCCACCAACAAAGCCAAAGCTATTGGCAACACTGGCGCAAGCAGGCCATACAAGCGGGGCGGCTGGTGTTGGATAGGCTTTAAGGCTATTGCCAATTGGCCTTTAATCATAGAAACTGTTGTCTATCTTTCAGACCTCAGCGAAAACTGTCATGAGCCAACCACAATTATCCATCAGCCCGCTTATCGACCATAGAGGCGTAAGCGTTCCAACCTTCCTGTACGGTACGGCCTGGAAAGAGGAGCGCACCGAAGCGTTGACATACCAAGCGCTTAAGGCAGGATTTTTAGGTATCGACACCGCCAACCAACGCCGCCATTATTATGAAGCGGCGGTTGGCAAGGCCGTCCAACAGGCGGTGGTGGATGGGTTGTGCCAACGCAGCGGGCTGTTTTTACAAAGTAAATTCACGTTTGTCTCCAGCCAAGACCACCGTTTGCCTTACGACCCTAAGGCGGATTACAGCACCCAAGTCCGGCAATCGCTGGCCAGTTCTTTAGAGCATTTACAGACCGATTATCTGGACGCTTTCATCCTGCATGGCCCGGCGGCGCGGCAGGGTTTGGTGGATGCGGATTGGCAAGTGTGGCGGACGATGGAAAATTTATGCCACACAGGCGTTGTGAAATTATTGGGCATTTCTAATGTCAGTTTCGGGCAATTGCATAGCCTGTTGGCGGAAGCCGAGATTAAACCGGCTTTTGTCCAAAACCGCTGTTATGCGCGTAGCCAATGGGATGCGGAAATACGCGCTTTATGCGAGGCTAATGGAATATGTTACCAAGGCTTCTCGTTATTAACGGCCAACTCGACCGAACTACAGCAAGCCCCGATACTTAAGATGGCGCAACGCTTAGGCTGTACGGTAGCGCAACTGGTGTTCCGCTTCGCCTTGCAAATCGGCATGATACCGCTGACCGGCAGCAGCAACGCGCAACATTTGCACGATGATTTGGCCAGTTACCGTCTGCCCGAATTGAATCCGGCGGATAGGGCAACTATCGAACAGATAGGCGTGCAGCCATGACCCTGTTTAGCGGGCTTAACCGCCCCCATAACACGTTGCGTTTGCTGGCCGTTATCAGCTTAATGGGGGTAGTTTTAACGGCACGGGCGCAAGCCACGCTGGAAGGTGACGATCTGTTTGGGCAAATCCAGTCGCTACAAGAACAGATGCACATCGAAGTCAGCGGCTTGGAACGCATCCAGAATGAAGCGAAAGTGCGTGCTTATGGCAATTTAGACCAGCAACTGACCCAATTGCTGGTGGGGTTTAACTATATCACCAGCCGCAACAAGCAAGGTAAATTGGCGCACATTGCTATTATCAACAAAAAAACCGCCCGCGAAAATCGGGGCATTGTCTTGCCGACCCGTCAGGAAGGCAAGCATCTGATGGTTTCCGTCGCCCTTTCCGGTGATGGCAGGCTATGGCAAACGGTGGATATGCTGATCGATACCGGAGCCGATTTGGTGGTCTTACCCGAATCCATGATCGCCCCTTTAGGCCTGAGTGAGAACCAATTTACGCTACAAAAAATGCAAACCGCCAATGGCCTGAGCGATGCCAAGATAGGGGTGTTGCAGGAATTGAAAATTGCCGGGGAGACCGTGTTTAATGTGGAAGTGGCCTTTGTCGCTGATCGGCTGTTAGGCAATACCCGCCTGTTGGGCATGAGCGTGTTAGGCCGTTACCAAATGGCGATTGATGATAATTTACAGGCGATTACGCTAATAAAAAAGGCGGCGCGGTGAGCGCGGCTGTTCTGGTTTTTAAGTAAGGCCAGACCTCCATGAAACTGACGGCTACGTTGGGAAAACCGCCACAACATCTGTTTTTGTGGTACTTAGGCTTGTCGCTTTACCTGCCGCCTGTTGGGGCGGAGTGGCACGGTAAAGTGCGCCTGTTGAGCGACTATGTGTATCGGGGGTATTCTAAAAGCCGAGGGGATCCGGTTGGCCAAGGCCAATTCGATTACCAAAACCAGAGCGGATGGTTTGCGGGTTTGGGGGTATCGCCAGTCGCCTTGAGTAGCATTTATTATAAAGGGACTGCCGAGTTTGAAGCGAGGCCTTATACGGGTTGGCGGTTGCCAATTACTACAGATTGGCAAATGGCGGTAGCGGCGACAGGTTATATATACGACGGGACAGTATTTGCCCAAACCGCTGACTATGCGGAATATTCCGCCGCCCTGCATTATCAGGACAGCATCAGTGCGAAAATTTCCGTGGCGCCAAATGCTTACCAACGTCATGCCACAACGGTCAATTATGAATTGGACTACCGCCGGGATATTGCCGATACTGTGCAGGTGTCGGCGGGTCTGGCTTATGCCCAAATGGGGCAATTGCTGGGGCAGGACTATTTTTATTGGAATGCAGGCCTATCTTGGTTTGTGACCAGCTCTTTGAGCCTCGATTTGCGCTATGTCGATACCCAGTTAGGCGGTAACTATTGGGCAAATTACCACTATGGCTGGTTCCAGCCCTCGCCTATGGCGAACCAGTATTTGCTGTCAATGAGTCTGGGGTTTTAAGAAATTATTAGCGGCGATTGAACCTTTAGCCGATTTATCAGGATATAGGAGAGAAGCAAACCCAGATTAGCAAAGGAAAAGTGGCAATGTTGCGTTTAGTGCGAACCCGCGAAAAACCGCCGATACCGGAACCCAGCCCGGCCGAAGATGAAAACACGCTGTTCCAACGCCTTAAGGCGGGCGATATGGCGGCCTTTGAGGCCTTTTATAAGCTCTATTACCCCCGGTTGTTCCGTTTTATCCAACGCATTAGCCGCCAACCCGAAACCGTTGAGGAAATTATCCAAGAAACGTTATTAGTGGTTTGGCAAAAACCGGAGGGGTTTAACTATACCAGTAAACTGTCCACTTGGGTCTTTGGCATTGCTTACAATAAGACCTTGAAAGCCCTAGACCATAATGCGCGTAACGCCCATGCCGACAGTGACGATTGGCTGGCGGAAGTGGCCGATCCGGCCGCTAATTTGGCGCAACGCCATGAAAACGAAGATTGGCTCAATTGCGCCCTTGCCTCGTTACCGCCAGACCAACGGGCGGTTATCGAACTGGCTTTTTACCATGGCTTGCCTTACCAAGACATCGCCCATATCCTCAACTGCCCTGAAAATACCGTGAAGACCCGTATGTTCCATGCGCGTAAAAGGCTTCAGTCATTTTCAAACAACTAATGGAGCGTAATGACATGAATACAGCCGACTTATTGGCAAAAGAACCACACCAAGCCTTAGCGGAGCTGTTGCCTTGGTATGTCAACGGCACATTGGCGGCAGACGAGCGGCAACAAGTCGAACGGCATCTGCGCACTTGTTTGGTATGCAAACAGGAATTGCAGTTTTTACATAAATTGGCAGATACCGTACAGCAAACCAAGGTACTGGATATTGCCGCCGAAGGCTCTTTTGCCAGTTTACGGACAAAATTGCAAACTGGCCCAGTAGCCGCACAGGCCTGTCCGCAACAACCCGGCTTGGTGGTGTTATCGGCTAACCGTGGACGGCGCAGGCGGTGGCGGTGGGTCAGCGTGCCGTTGTCCGCCGCTCTGCTGCTCCTGTTAGTGCTCATACCGCAAGGGACACAGACGTGGCGGTTGGCACCTGCCGATTATTACACTTTATCTGCCGCCCCCCCTGTGTCTATTGGCGGCACCAAGCTGCATGTCGTGTTTGCGGATAAGCAAGCCGATCTGCGTATTAACGCTTTGTTGGCGCAAATCCACGGGCAACGGATCGGTGAGCCGAATAGTGTCGGCGCTTATACCGTCCTTCTGGAAGTCGTACCGGACAGCCCCGATATGGCGGCTGCTTTGGCAATGTTACGCGCCCAGCCTGATGTGTTGTTCGCCGAACCCATTATCACCCCCTGATACCGCCATGTCATTATTTCTTAGCCGCCTTGTTTTGCTGAGCTTATGGCTGAGTTTGGCGGCTTGTTCCCATATTACCGACTTTAGCCGGGTCGGCGACAATGCCGCCGATCAACGCCGTTTGCTGGTGACGTTTGTAGACCAGACCATCGGGCGTACTGTGTCCGGCAACGCGCTTGACAATTACCCTACCGGCGGCCAATACCAAAACTCAGGTTGGAGCGGGCGGGTGGCGCGGGCGTTGGCGGAACGCCACCATTTACAGGTTGTCGCCCAATGGCCGGTTACGGAATTAGGGGTTAGTTGCGTACTTTACGAAGTCCCCGAAGGTTTGCCATTATCTGCCGTCATGAGCGCCCTGAATAAAGACCGCCAAGTAGCCGCAGTACAAGCCCTACAGCATTTTCGGGTACTGGGCGGCGACCCTGTGCCAATGGCTTCCGACCCTTATGTGCATTTGCAGACTGGTTTCCAAGCCTTAGGCATCGCCGAGTTACACCGCACCACCACCGGACGGGGTGTGCGTATCGCCTTGATCGACACGGGTGTTGACAGCAGCCATCCTGATTTACAAGGACAAATCAATTATTCGGAAAATATGGCGCCAGAACCTGCCGACCATAATATGGCCGATCTCCACGGTACGGCGGTAGCGGGGGTGCTGGTGGCACGTCCTGACAATGGCATCGGCATAGCTGGTATCGCCCCTGATGCTAAGCTGTTTGCTTTTCGGGCTTGCTGGCCTAGCAAGCCTCAGGCCTTGGCGGCGAGCTGCAATAGTTTTACGTTGGCGTTCGCGCTCAACCAAGCTTTGCGCATGGGTTGCGGTATCATTAATCTTAGCCTAAGCGGCCCGGATGATCCGTTATTACGGCAATTAGTGGACAAAGCTTTAGCGCAAGGCACGTTGGTGGTCGCCGCCATGCCGAAACTAGGCCAAATCGGCGGTTTTCCGGCCAATGTTAAGGGTGTGATAGCCGTCGGCGAAGATGACAGTAACCATCCCGCCATTGTCGCCCCCGGCAAAGACATCCTGACGACCGTACCCCAACAAAGCTATAACTTCATGAACGGCAGTTCCTTCGCCGCCCCCCACGTCGCCGGGGTCGCGGCATTAGCGATGCAACTGCACCCCGACTGGCGCAGTGCCGACATCCTGCACCTATTGCGTAGCAGTTCCCACAACTTAGCCGCCCAACTACCTGCCATCACCGCCGCCCTTAGGTTAGAGAGTAGCCGATAGGCTATAAGCCACAATCAGCAATATACCTGTCATTCCGGCATACCCTTAGGGGCAGAGATTCGCTATTATCGCGTACTCGTAGGCCAAGCAAGAGAATCCAATTCGCAGGAATGAGCGCATTAATCTCACAAGAAAACTGGCGGAAATTGAATAAAATCCGATCATTTTCAACGGTACGAAATTGACAGATGGCATCCGTGGCATCTGGATTTACTGACATGATAACGGCTTGGGCAATCCTTTGTAAGCATCTTATGGGATGCCCGTCTGGGTGCAATAGTTGCCAACCCTTTAAATCTCATAGACGCAGTCATTGGTATAGATTATGGTGATTATCTATATCAGTTTTGAAATAAAAATAATTTTTACACCTTTAAAGTGAAAAATATATTTTATTTTTGGTGCAGTTTGAAATGAGAAGCCAGCACGATGTGGGAAGAAAAACCATAAGATTGGACAGGGTGTGTAGCAAAAAGACGATCAGGCTGTTTTGTCTTCTGCAACAGCGGACTACCATCAATTTTTGGCCGGCTATCAGAACACATCCAAAGCATCATGGTTTATGAAGGCAAATGATGCGGCTGGATAGCGCAACTGTTTTTAAAAATACACCACACCAACAGCACCCTGTTTGTCTGCCAACACCTCTTTGAAACTTTAAAAATAAAAATCATTTAAAATCAATAGATTAAATATTGGCACAATGAGTGCAATAGCTTATTCAGCAGAATCCTTCCCTGCAAGCTATCTGCATAACGCTTGGCTTTTAAAACTAAAAAAGGTGATTTTTATGAATAAACTAAACACATTGGCACTGGCGGTCTCTTTACTGGCGGGTACACAGGCAGCTTACGCCCTTACCCCTTGGACAAACGGCACACCCGACCTTACCGTTTACACTTCAGGCGGGGCGGCGCAGGATAAGGCCTATGGCTTAGTGGTCGCCAACACACTGGCTGCATCAGGCACAGTTGACACCTTCGCTGATGTCGATCCGGCTACTGGCACTATTGGTGGCCGTTGGACGGCGTATTACTTTACCGGCAACGCGAATTTAGGTGCAGGTTTAGCGGGCAAGAAAATTTTGTTAGAAAAACGTATCTATGGGGCGGCCGGTTATGGGGTTGTGCCTTTAATCGCCAACTCAGGCAATGGTATTGCCCTTGAGCAATTAAAAGTGATAGGGCTAGGCTCTACCGCTTGGGTTGCTAACGGCGCTAAGCAATGGAAACAAACAATTAGTTCTACCAACGCGACCAAATACTTGATTAAAGCAATTTCTGATGGTGGTTTCTTGGGTGTTGACCCCGATATATTGCTAAAACCCAATACCCAAAACTATCCGTTGCCCGTCAACCAACTGATTACTGGCCTACCTGAAGGCAATTGGTCTTTAGCATTAACGTCAGTACCGAAAACAGGAACTAATGCCTTTACTGTCGTACCGACTGGCGGTTTGGTTTATGGTGTGGCGGTCACTTTGGATTTGTATAAAGTCTTACAAGCTGCGCAAAAACGTGCCGGATCATTGCCCAGCTCTGTGGTTATCGGCAACTATGACGAAGCCAGCCTGCCTAACCTGAACCGTAATGTTCTGGCTTCTATACTGGCGGGTAAAATCCAAAACTGGGAAGAAGTCAAAATTGTTGATAAAACCGATAGCAACACGGTCAAAACTTTGCTGGACAGCAGTATTCTGGCCGATGCCGGTGTCACCGCACCTTATAAAGAAACCACTACGGGCAATAACCTGACTCCGGTAGCGGTAGGCAGACGCAACAACGGCGCGGCTATCGGCGCGGTGGCTTATGCGAAATTCCTTAACTATCCTAGCACCGCCAATTCTTTCCCACCTGCCAGTACCGTGGCTAATACGGCAGTCGATGAAGATGCCAGCTTGCCTATCGTTAAATCCCCTGGCGGGGCGGCTGATACCGGCAATTTGTTAAAAGATTGGCAAAATGGCACTAACGCGACGGGCTTTAACAATGTTCCTGACGGTTCTGCCTACGCCAAGCGTTGGGGTGTTGCCATCAACAGTGCCGACCGCAATAATGCGGTGACAGCCACCGGAACAGGCGGCGACCCTTGGCGTTATATCAAAATCGATGGCTACGCCCCGACCTTAGAAAACGTCGCAGCAGGCGATTATCCGCATTGGGCGGAGGGTGCAGTATTGTACCGTACAGCGAAAAGCACCGATGCTTTATGGGCGACTAAGGTCAAACTGTTGAAGGCTTTAGCGGATGACTTGGGCAGTCCGACCGTTGCCAGTTCAGTTAACACCACCCAAGCGTGGGGCAAAACTGGCATTTTCGCCACAACTGCCGATCCGCGCGGCTTTACCGCAAGCATTCCTTTCAATACCAGCAACCCTGTTGTGGCATTGACGCATAAAAACGGCGTTTACCCACATGCTGACATTGTGCCTGTTGGCGACACGAATGCCGCTGGCGGTTTTGCCATCCAATTGAAATAAGCTTTTGCCTTAACGGGCCGGACACACTGCTGCCCGGCTCGTCTTTTGCGCCGTTGCAATAACGGCAAGCCCTAAAAAGCACTGGGCGACAGATAAGACCACGGATTTTACAGAGATTCACAAAAGACCCTACAGCCTATACAGATTGCCCCTATCTTTGGCTCAGCATCTGCCCTCCCTAAACCCAGTCGCTTGTAAGCTACTTGTTGCAAGCGACTGAGGATTCTGCCCACTCCATCATGTTACCTATCACTACGTTACGCTATTTTCAGAGCTTTCGCAGGCATCAGCGACTCTGTATTGGTGCGGCTATCTTGTCGGTTTTACGCCAATAATCCAACTGGCCTTAACGTATTTTGTCGGCTTTATGACATTAAAGCGTTCTGCACAGGCTACAAAAATAATCCTCATAACCCGTTAATGCTTGCTTTATTTATCGTTATATAGTTAAGTATATATCGTATTGAAGTGGCATGATAACTGCCTCAACCAATACGTTACCTTACTTATTTGTAACATTATACACAAGCGTTCATTTACCCTTATTAGGAAAGCGGCTATGAAAAAACTCTCTACCTCCCTCGCTATCGCCGTGTCATTATTCGCTGGCCCGCACACGGCACAGGCACTGACACCTTGGACAAACGGCACACCTAACCTTACTGTCTTTATTTCGGGGGCAGTAGCCCTAACCAATGCATACACCCAAGTGGTCACCACCACTTTGGCTGCATCTGGCACCGTCGATACCTTTAATGATGTCGATCCGGTCACGGGTTCTAAAGGCTCGCGGTGGACAGCGCATTATTTCACGGGTAACGCCAATTTAGGCTCTGGTTTGGCGGGTAAAAAAATCCTTTTGGTCAGACGTACCGCAGGTGGGTCTGGCTATGGGGTCATCCCTTTAAACAGCAATATTCCTCTTGAGCATCTCAATATTGTCGGCAAGCCGGCATCCGCTTGGATAGCGGACGGCACGCAGGCTTGGAAACAGACAATCAGCGCAACCAATGCCAGCACCTACCTGATCAAACACATTTCTGATTGTGGCTCTATTGCGGTTGATCCGGCAATTTTGTTAAAACCCGGCACAGCCAATTATCCCGACCAACAAAACGAACTGATGACGGGCTTGCCTGAACCTGGTTGGCCATTGACGACCATACAAATTCCGACCACAGGTACGAGCGCGTTTACCATAGTGCCTACAGGCGGCTTGGCGTACGGAGTGGCGGTGACGCTAGATTTATATAAGGTACTGCAAGCGGCGCAAAAACGCGCAGGCACCTTGTCCAGTAGCGTGGTGGTCGGCAATTATAACGAAAACGATATGCCCAGCCTTAACCATAACCTGTTGGCTTCGCTGATTGCAGGCAAAATAGGTTCATGGGATCAGATAAAAATTGTTGATAAAACGGACAGTAACAAAGTCAAAAGTTTGTTGGACAGCAGCATCTTGGCTGATGCAGGTGTCACCGCCCCTTACAAGGAATCGACAACAGGTAATAACTTAACCCCAGTGGCTTTGGGTTTAAGAAATAACGGTGCCGCCACCAGTGTCATTGCCTATTCGGTATTCCTGAATTATCCGGCGACCAAAAATGCCTTTAGTCCGGCTACTAAAACGCCTGATAGTGCCGTCGATGAAGATGCCTCTTTGCCTATCGTTAAGGAGCCAATTATTGTTGCCGATACCGGTACCTTGCTGAAGGACTGGCAAAACGGTACTAATGTCCTGGGTTTTAACAACGTGGCCGATGGCAGCGCCTATGCCAAACGTTGGGGTATCGCCGTCAATTCGGCCGACCGCAATAACACCGTTACGGTTACAGGTACGGGCGGCGACCCTTGGCGTTACATTCGGATTGACGGCTACGCGCCGACGCTAGAAAACATTGCTGCGGGAGGCTATCCGTACTGGGGCGAGGGTGTTGTACTGTACCGTACCAGCAAATCTTGGGATGCAAATTGGGCGTTAAAAACCAAACTCATGAAAACCCTGGCCGACAATTTGGGCAGCCCAACCATTATAGGTGCGGTTACTACCACCCAGCCATGGGGTAAAACCGGGGCATTTGCCACCACCGCCGACCCGCGCGGCTTTACTGCCAGCATCCCGTTTGCTTCCAGCAGTCCGGTCGTACCGTTTTCGCATAAAAACAACGGCACGGTACATACGGAACTGGTGCCCGTGGCAGATGCCAATGCCGCAGGTGGCTTAGCGGTACAAATGAAATAACTCAGGAAATACGGATATTCTCAGCTAAGCTGCAAGCGGCGTTTGCTGTTTAGCAAGCTATATGCCACAAAGGGTGTGGCCAGATTTATGGCTAACAAGGTCACGCCATTTGTGGCGAATTGCTTTCGGCACTATCAATTTCTGGTTGCCTGGGGAGAAGTTATTGTCTATCTGTTGAATTATCAACAGCAAATCAGCAATGGCTGTTGATAATTCAACAGCCATTCACTAGCAAAGCCATTATTTTCTATTATGAATCAATAGCGTAAATATTGGCATGCTATCTGCATTAAGCATAACTCATGTACTTATAAACCCTTCTCTTGGCGCGGAAAGCATTGGGTTTTTCTAATGCAGCGTTGCCGATTATCTTATTTTTTATGAAGCAGTTAGCCCAATACGCCTTAATAAGCACTAGCGTGTGGTTTTTTTCATCAGGTGCAGCGGCGCAGCAAGTTACCGCCACGCCTGCTGCCCCTACCGAAGCTTTACCTACGTTTGATATGTTGGAAATGCAGGTTGACGGCAATACCGTATTAGCACAAACCCTGGTTGAAAAAAAACTCTATCCTTTTTTAGGGCCTGCCAAAACCGTTGATGATGTCGAAAAAGCCCGCCAAGCCTTAGAAGCCTTGTACAAAGATAATGGCTATCCGACTGTATTGGTGGATATTCCCGAACAGGATGTGGTGAATGGCTTAGTGCGGCTGAAAGTCGTTGAAGGGGCGGTGGAGCGGCTGAAAGTAACAGGGTCGCGGTATTTTTTCTTAGGCAAAATTCGGGACAAAGTACCTGCTTTAGCGACTGGACAAGTACCGTATATGCCCAAAGTACAAGAACAGGTAGCCGATTTGGGCAAAGAGTCGGCAGACCGCCAAATCACGCCGATTTTCCGAGCCGGATCTACACCCGGCACCACTGAAGTGGAATTGCGTGTGAAAGACCAATTACCCTTACATGGCAGCCTCGAAATGAACGGGCGCAATTCCGAACACACCTCCCGTTCACGCCTGATCGGTTCACTACGTTATGACAACCTATGGCAACGTTTCCACAGCGCATCATTACAGTATCAGGTGTCGCCGGAAAATTCAGATGAAGTGGATGTCTGGTCGGGCACTTATGTCTTACCTACCCATTGGGCGGATAGCCGTTTGGCGCTTTACGGTATCGGCATCAGTTCCAATACCCAATTGGGGGCGAGTGTCGGCGGCTTATCAGTAGTCGGTAGCGGGGCAATTTATGGGGCGCGTTTGGTCACGCCCTTGCCTGGCATTAACAACTATGGCCATACCTTAAATTTAGGGGTTGATTATAAAAGTTTTAATCAGGGCATTAGCCAGCAGGGTCAAGACCTACAAACCTCGCCGATCAGCTATGTGCCTTTTTTAATCGGTTATGATGCCAATTGGCGTTCTTCAGGCGTACTGACAACGCTCAATTCCGCCCTGCACTTTTCGTTGCGTGGATTCGGTAGCGACGATCAGGAATTTGAAAACCGCCGCTATAAGGCGAAAGCCAGCTACGCCTATTTCACCACAGAACTTAAACATCTGCGCGAATTGCCGTGGGATATGCGTTTGGCGGCCCGCGCGTCAGGACAGATTACCAATATGCCTCTTATCAGTAACGAGCAATTTGCCGTCGGCGGCCCGCAAAGTGTGCGCGGTTACCATCAGACCCAACAATTGGGTGATGACGGGGCCAATTTGTCGGTGGAATTGCAAAGTCCGCAACTGAAACGGCGCGATTGGGAGTTTGCCCAAAACCTGCGCCTGCACGCATTTTTTGATTATGCTTATTTGTGGATTGACCATGCCATAGCACCGAACCCCCAGTATTATCGCCTTGCCGGCACAGGGGCGGGGGTGCGCCTACAGTTTTTTAAGCACTGGCTGGGCGAATTGGATTGGGCTTATCCGCTGGAAAGGCAAGGTACGGTCAATGTCGGCACCCAACGCGTTGACTTTCGCATGGCTTACGAATTTTAGGGCGGCAATATGA
This sequence comes from Methylovulum psychrotolerans, assembly GCF_002923755.1. GTDB lineage: Bacteria > Pseudomonadota > Gammaproteobacteria > Methylococcales > Methylomonadaceae > Methylovulum > Methylovulum psychrotolerans. The sequence goes on along the minus strand of NZ_PGFZ01000004.1, from coordinate 304,362 downwards.
TGACGCAAACGCATTTAACTACACCTTCCCCGCTAGTGTTAAGGCCTAGCCATCCGCTTAGCCCTAAGCCTTTGGTTGTGGCGATCCGCGCCTTAATCGCCGGGGGCTTGGCGATGGGCGCGGGTATATCGGCGGCTTACGCGGAACTGCCTGTGCCGGTTAATCCCGTCACCTTATCCGATACCCCAGTGGATATTGCCAGCCAAGGCCACGCAGCGGCTTCGGTGTCGGGTACAGCCATGACGATTAACCAAAGCACCGATAAGGCCAGTATTGATTGGCAAAGCTTTAATATCGGCGTTGACAATAGTGTGCATTTCGACCAGCCCGCCACCACTTCCGTGGCCTTAAATAATATCCACCAAGCTGATGCCAGCCGCATCATGGGGTCTTTAACTGCTAATGGCCAAGTTTATCTGGTCAACCAAAACGGCTTTGTCTTTGGGGCTAATTCACAAGTTAATGTCAATACCTTGGTTGCCAGCACGCTGGGCGTAAGCGAAACCACCTTCCAAAATGGTCTGACTAAAGCCTTCAATACTGATGGCTCGGCAGCCTTACAAGGTAATGGTGAGGTGTATCTTAAAGATAGCCAAGGCCATATTATCCATGATCAGAATGGCGATAAAATCAAAATCCAGATTTTTATCGAGCAAGGGGCGCATATTAAGGCTAATGCTCCGGGAGGCCGCGTCATTATTGCCGCCCCGGTCATTAATAATGCCGGGACTATAGAAACGCCGGACGGGCAAACTATCCTCGCCGCGTCTACAGATAAGGTCTATTTGCAGGAAGCGGGCAGCGATTCGGATATCCGTGGCTTGTTGGTTGAAGTGGGTACGGGTGGTGAAGTCAATAATATGGGCAAAGTGTTGGCGGAACGCGGTAACGTCAGCTTAATGGGCTTCGCTGTCAACCAAGAAGGCACAGCCTCGGCGACGACTTCGGTTAGTCTCAACGGTTCGGTCAGGCTACTAGCGCATGAAGGCATTCAAGATCCGTCCGGCACAGGCGGTAAGCTTTTGCCTAAAGCCACGGTTAGGACGACTGATTTGGATGACGGCTTAGGCACTAAAGCCACCGTACATTTGGCGGCAGGCAGTATCACCAGTGTCGGCTTAGATAGCGACAAAACCACCACGGCGATAGATGCCCAAGCCCAAAGCCGCTCACAAATAGAAATCAGCGGCCACGATGTGTATTTGCATAAAGGCTCTACAGTACAGGCGAAATCCGGCGATATTAGCATAAAGGCCGTTGATGACCCTACCGACAGCACAGTGAAAGGCAATGCGCGGATTTTCTTGGAAACGGGTAGCGTCGTCGATGCTTCAGGGATGAAAAACGTCAACGTGGCGATGGAGCGTAATGTCGTTAAAGTCGAATTGCGTAAAAACGAATTGCGTGATGCGCCGTTACAGCGTAACGGTGTCTTGTACGGGCAAACTGTTTCGGTGGATTTGCGCGACGCGGCAATAAGCTATAACAGCGACGGCACAGTCAACACCGCCACTATTCCGGTCGCCGACATTAAAGGTGCGGTCGACCGCATCGCCCGCAATATTGATGAGCGCAGCACTTCCGGCGGTACGGTCAACCTACAATCCAGCGGCGATGTCATTACCCAGACCGGCAGCACCATTGATTTTTCCGGCGGTTCGGTAGTGTATCAAGACGGTTATATCAGCACCACTAAACTGGTGGCGGATGGGCAAATTTACGATATTGCCCAAGCGGATGCCAACCGCCATTACGACACGATATTAGGCCAGATCAGCGACAGCCATCCGAAATGGGGCGTAACGGAAACGTGGTCGATTCCGGGCTTGGCGGTTAAGTATTTTGAAGCTGGTTATACCGACGGCAAAGCGGGCGGGACTTTAAATATCAGCGCTTATGAAACCTTATTGAACGGCACGTTGGACGGCTCCACTGTGGCGGGTACTTTGCAGCGCACAGCAGATAGCCAAGCCACTGGCAGCACCTTAAATATTAATTTAAGCAATAATAATTTATTGGGCAAACAAGATGTGGTGTTCAATAAAAGCGAACATTTAGCCGATGTGGGCTTTACTGATGCCTTGCCCAGAACAGCGGACAGTTCTACCGACGCGGCGGCGTTACAATTGGATGCCCAACTATTTAAAGGCTCCGGCATCACTAACGTCAGCATCAAAACCAACGGCTCGGTCAGCTTACAAAAAGGGGCCAATTTGGATTTGCCTGTCTATGGTAACCTTAATTTAGCCGCGAGCGGTTTTGACATCCAAGGGACAATTACCGCCCATGCAGGTACGGTTAAGCTCAACCCGATCAGCATTAACGATGCCTTGCAGCCCAGTACGGTAAACCTCGGCAGTTCGGCACTGATTGATGTATCGGGGCTATGGGTAAACGATGTCATTGACGGTAAGCCTGGTCATACCTTGGGCTTGATTGCCAGTGAAGGCGGTTCCGTCACCTTGGTTTCCGAACAAGGTGATTTGTCCTTGGCACAGGGCAGCCAAATTAATGCCAACGGCGGCGCATGGCTCAATAGCCAAGGCAAAATTACGGCGGGCAAAGGCGGCTCAATCAGCCTGACCGCCGCCACCCATGACGGCGGCGGCGTGTCTTCCAGCCTGCTGATGGACGGTAGCGTGACCGCGTTTGGCATTAACGAAGGCGGTAGCCTAAGCCTGAACACAAATGAAATCGTCATCGGCACCGCCAGTGATGTGCCTACCCATACAGGCGCGACCACCACACCGCTGGTTTTAGCTCCGGATTTCTTCCAACAAGGCGGCTTTGCCAATTACAACCTCACCGCTAACCAGCATGGCCTAAAAGTCGCCGATAACGTCCACCTGACTGTCCGGCAAAACAATTGGCTAGTGGATACTACTGCCATCACCCAAGCCTCAGGTAGCCAGCTGCAAGATTTTACGGCCATCACCACCTTACCTGACAGCGAAAGGAATGCCGCGAATCTGAGCTTGACCTTTAGCGAGTTGTTGACGCAAAACCGCGCCGAAGCCCTCAGTATCGGTACAGGGGCGTTAATCCAAACGGATGCGGCAGGCTCGGTAACACTGTCTTCCGACACTTCCATTTTTGTGGACGGCACAATCAGCACACCCGGCGGGGCGATTGCCCTGAACATCAACACACCGACCAGTGGCGACAAAGGTTTTTATGCCTCGCAAGGCATTTGGTTGGGGGCAGACAGCCGCTTATTGGCGAAAGGCGTGTTTAAGCCCGAAGTGAGCAACTATGGCCTGAAAACAGGTGAGGTGTTGGCGGGTGGCAGCGTCAGTTTGACCGCCAATCGCGGCTATATCGTCAGCCGAGCCGGCTCGGTCATTAACGTGTCAGGCACCTCAGAACAACTGGATTTTCAACAGACCAACCTCAGCACAGGTAAGCCGGAAACCGTCTCCAAAACCATTACTTCCGCAGGCGGCAGCATTAATTTTAAAGCAGGTGAAGGTATTTTAGCGGATGGCATATTACGCGCCCATAGCGGCGGCGGCACTGCCGCTGGCGGTACGCTTAGCGTTGAACTTAACCGGGGCTTACGCAATAAGCCGGTGTTGCCGATCAGCGGCGGTCTATTTCCTGATGATATAAACCCTGCCCTACCGCGTACGATTGTCATTGCCGAAACCGATACTCAATTTATCCCTAAGGATTTGGCCGAAGGTGGCTCTATCGCTTCTAACACCTACAGTGGCCGGGCTTTATTTAATGAAAAGCCGCTTAATAATGGCGGTTTTGATAGTTTGCTGTTGACAACCGATGTCTTGGGGGCAAACGGCAAATATGCCGGCGCTATCGAATTTCAAGGCAATGTCAGCTTAACCGCCCGCCAGCAAATCGTCTTGGATACGCCGACCCTGAAAACCACTGACGGGCAAGTGACGTTGAACACCGCTTACGCCAAGTTGGGTTCCAGCCAAAGCCGGGTCGATACGGATTTGGGTGACGGCACCTTTTCCAGTACCTTAGCACCCGCCGCTAAAACCGGGGTTGGGCAATTGACAGTCGCCGCCAAAGGCATTGATTTGGTTGGAGGCCTAAGTTTTAATGGCTTTAACAAAGTCAATTTGGACAGCCAAGGTGATGTCCGTGCTATTGGCATCCGTGTCCGTAGCGATACTAAAGATTATCTGGGCGAATTAAAATTGGCGGGGGATTTAAACATTACCGCCAGCCAAGTCTATCCGGCGACTTTAAGCAATTATAAGATTTCTGTCAGTGGCGGCGACCATACCGTTACCATTAAAAACAGCGGCAACACGCCGGGTGCGGTTTATTCCGCCGATGGCAGTTTGACCATCAATGCCCCGAACATCAACCAACAGGGGGTAGTGAAAGTGCCGTTTGGCACTTTGGCCTTGAATGCCAGCCAACAATTGACCTTAGCCGCAGGTAGCCTGACTTCGGTATCGGGCGATGGTCTGACGGTATTATTCGGCCAAGGTTCCGGTGGCTTAAATTGGCTGTACCCGTTAGACAGCACAGGGAATACCAATATTGTCATCAGCAATCCGCCTGAAAAACGCCTGACCCTGAACGGTAAGAATATCGCCTTAAACAGCGGCGCCAAGGTCGATTTATCGGGCGGCGGCGACCTCTACGCCTATGAATTTATCACTGGCCCCGGCGGTTCCACTGATGTGCTGGATGCCAATACCAATGGCTTTACGCAAAAATTTGCGGTCATTCCCAGCTTGGGCAACTCCCTCACACCTTATGATCCACAAGAATTTGCCGCTTCGGGTTTAAGCGTCGGTGACAGCGTTTATCTCAGTGCCGGTTCCGGTTTGGCCGCTGGCTGGTATACCTTATTGCCCGCCCATTACGCACTGTTGCCTGGGGCCTATTTGGTCACACCACAAACGGGTACGCAAGACATGCAGCCCGGAGTGACGGTGACTGATTTGGCCGGAACCACCATTGTTGCCGGCCGTTACGGAGTGGCCAGCGCCGATACCGCTAACAGCCGTTGGCAAGGTTTTACCGTGGAATCGGGCAGCATCGCGCGGACTTATTCGCAATACACCGATTATTTTGCCAACAGTTTTTTCACCGCCAAAGCCGCAACTGACGGCACAGTCGTGGCCGCTTTACCACAAGATGCCGGAAGCTTGGCTATCAGCGCCCAAACCGGGTTGTCACTGGGAGCGGAACTGGCGGCGGCGCCGGCCAATAATGGCCGGGGCGGACAAGTTGACATCAGCGCCGACCATTTGGCGATTGTCGGGCGGCGCGAAGAATTGGCGGCGGCAGGTTCAGGTACGGTCAGCCTGTTAGCCGAGGATTTGAATAATCTGAATGCCCCCAGTTTACTGTTGGGCGGTATCCGCAGTAAAACCGCCACTGGGCAGCGCGTCAGTGTGTCGTCAAAAACCCTGAGCATTGCCGGTGATGCCGATCTGCAAGGCCAAGAACTGTTGTTGGCAGCCAACCAAGAAGTGCGCATAAAATCCGGTGCCGTCGTCGAAAGTACGGGCAAAACTAATGCGACAGGCGTAGCACTGACCGTAACCGAAAAAGGTAAGGATAACAGTGATGGGGCATTGGTGCGGTTGTCTTCGTCGGCACAGGCGGAAGTGACCCGCGATAAGGCAGTATCTGGCGCAATCGGTACATTGGTGGTGGAAAGCGGTGCGCATCTTAAGTCCGGCCATTCAATGTTGCTGGATTCGACCAAGGACACAGTATTTGCAGGCTCAATTGATATGCAGGGCGGTTCTCTGGCCTTGGCTTCCAGCAAAATCAGTTTTGGCCCGGCACCTACAGGTACATCGGGTTTGGTGTTGGCCTCCACGCAGTTTAGTTTGGATGAATTGACGCTGACCAGTGCCAGTGATTTTAATATCTACGGCGGCATCAACGTCAATGCCGGGCTGATCAACATTAATGCTGCACACATCAATGGCTTTAATAATAATGGGGCTACCGCCAACTTAAGCGGGGACACCATTAAGCTAAGCAATACCCAGGCGACTGCGGACAGCAGTGGTACGGGTACGGGCATATTGGCACTGAATGCTAGGCAAATCGAGTTGGGTAGCGGCAGTTATGCGCTGACGGGGTTTGCTACGGTCAATTTGAATGCCAGCACCGCTATTAAAGGTTTAGGGCAAGTCTTAGCCAGCGGTACCGGGCAAAGTTCGTTGCTTGCTGCGGGCAATCTGAGCGTGGCGGGTGACTTAAACCTCAATGCCGGACATTTTATCGGTGACGCAGGAGCGACGACAGCCATTGATGCCAGTGGCCACCAAGTCAATATTACGGCGTTGGGGGCGGTTGACCCGACGTGGACTAGCGGGCTGGGTGTCAGTTGGTCAATCACGGGCGATGCCATCACCAGTAACGGACGTTTTGACTTGCCGTCCGGCATTGTCAAACTCACCGCCTTAAAAGGCGATATTGCCCTTAATAACGGGGCGCGTCTTGACGTCTCAGGCCGGACGCTCAACTTTGCCGACGTGGTCAAATATTCCGCCGCAGGCAATGTGTCGCTGACGGCCAACCAAGGTAACATCACCTTGGCAAACGGTGCCGGCATCAATTTGGCCGGAGCGGCCAATGGCACACAACAGGCCAGCGATGCCGGAACTTTAGACATCGCCGTTACTCAAGGCCAATTCAACTGGCAAGGTAATATAACGGCATTGAATGGTGCCCAAGCCAATAGCGCGGTCAAACAAGGCTCTTTCCATCTGAATGCCAATACCTTGGGGGAGGGCGGCTTTTCGGCGCTGAACAGCCAATTGGCAGCCGCCGGATTCACCCAAGCCTTGACGGTTGAGCAACATACGGGCGACTTGACAGTCGCCGCCACCGATACCGTCACCGCCCAGCAATTGGCCTTGCTGGCCGATCAAGGCAATGTTGCCATCAACGGCACACTTAATGCCAGCGGCAAGCAAGCGGGCAGCGTATCGGTTTATGGTCACAACGGCATTATCTTGGGGTCAACAGGCCATATCATCGCTTCAACAACCACTGCCGGAGCGGCTGGCGGCAGTGTCATACTGGATACTGTCCATCGTGATGACACGGGCAGCGGTTTGCTGGACTTATCGCAAACGGGCGGGACAATTGACGTATCCGCAGGCTCTGGTGGTACGGGCGGTTCGGTGCATTTGCGCACAGGCCGCGACGATACTTTACATACCGTAAACGCGACGGCGATCCATAGCCATATTATCGGTGCTGATGCGACCCGCACCGCGCTGGAAGCGACCCGTGTTTATGATGGGCAAAGCACGATCAAAGCCAGCAATATTACCGCTTGGCAACATGACACCAGCAGTTTCATGGCCTCCGCGCCGAGTTTGGTGAATGATTCCGGCACGGCGATTGACTTGTTGCCCGGCCTTGAAATCCGCAGTACGGGTAATTTGAGCCTGAACACTACTTGGGATTTTCTCAACTGGCGTTATGCCGACAGCCAAGGCAACAAGACCCTGCCGGGCTTTTTGACCTTACACGCAGGCGGCAACCTTAATGTTAAGGCCAGCATCACTGATGCGTTTGCCACAGCCTATTTACCCGGACAATCGTCAATGAAGCTGCAAGATGTGCTGCAAACAGGACGGTCTTGGAGCTATGATTTGTCTGCTGACGGCAATGTCAATCTGGCGAACAGCTATCTGGCGGCTGACCCTTACGGCACAGGCACGCAAGTCAGTACGCAAGTGATGGTCAGGACTGGCACGGGCAGTATTGATATTAATGCGGGCGGGAATATCCAATTTGTCGCTGACCCGAATGACAGCACTGCATCAGCAGCCGTGTACACCATGGGGACAACCGCCGAATATACGCGTGGGCAACTGTTAAGCGGGTCGGTACCGGGGGTTCCGGCAAAACTGACGGGAGAAACCGATGCCGAGTATCTGAATCGGCTAGACCCCGTGCAAATGAACACCTTATTGCGCTACGGTTATTTTGACGAAAGCCGCTTAGGTCTGGTGTTCATGGTCGCAGAGTATCCCACGCAAGGCGGTGCTATCGGCTTACATGCGGGCGGCAATATCAACGGCATCTATACCGGACAACAAACCAGCGATTGGCTGGTGCGTAGCGGCTCTATCAGTGATAACAGCCGTCCTACCGCTTGGGGGATTAATATCAGCGGCGACCGCACCAACCCGGTTAACGGCATTTCCTCAAAAGGCAAGCATTACTTCAACCAAAACATCGGCTCTTTAGCGGGTGGCGATGTCAACATCGAAGCGGGCGGTTCCGTCAACAATTTGTCCGTGATGCTGCCGACCACAGGCAAGCCGTTTGGCCAACTCAGTGAGGCGACTAACCAATGGACGCAAACCGGCACGGTAGTCAACGGCGGCGGTAATTTGCAACTCAAAGCGGGCAATGACATTGTCGGCGGCGAATACTATATAGGCCGTGGTGCGGCAGAATTGGATGCTGGCGGCAGCGTCAGTAAAGCAGCCAACGGCTTGGGGGCGATTTTAGAAGAGGGTGACGGCAGTTTTACTGTGCAAGCCCGCCAAGATGTCGTGATCGCCTCAGTGCTGAACCCCACTGTTATCAAGCAAAATAATCCTTTGCCATTAGCGGCAGGCGGCGACTCGCTGTTTTTCACTTATAGCGACACCAGCGCAGTTAATCTGTTGGCGACAGCGGGCAATATCGTTTTAGAAAACGATGTGGACGGCATCAGAAACTCGAAAAATGTCGATACCAGCACCTCCTCAGGCTTTGAATACGCCGTCTATCCGGGCAGTTTAAGTGCGGTTGCCTTTTCAGGTGATATCCGCATCGATAACTCCATGACCTTAATGCCTTCGGCACAAGGTACCTTAGCATTATTGGCTTACCGCAACATCGGCACAGATAGCGATGCCGCGCAGCTGATTAATGTCAATATGTCCGATGCCGACCTCAGCTTTTTACCCGGCGTAAACAGTCCTGCCCAACAACTTGAAGGTAGCCTGAGCGATGGCCTGATCCGGGCACGCGAACGTTTAGACCCATCCACGCCAGATGCCACGTTAATCCATGCCGCCACACCAGTACATAGCGGAGCTAGCGCTAAACCGAAAATTATCGCCCAAACGGGGGATATTGGATTTTCTTCCAACTCGGAAGTGACGTTTTTCCTCCCGCAAGCCGCCGATTTTATTGCCGGGCGCGACATCTCTAACCTTAGCCTGTTCGGCCAAAACCTTTCCGTCAACGATGTGACACGGGTTGTCGCGGGTCGGGACATTACTTTTGACGCGCTTATCAGTACCGATGGTATCGTCCAAGCGAATGATAAAGGTATTGAATTGGGCGGCCCAGGGCAATTGCAAATCCAAGCCGGGCGCGATATTAGCCTAGGTGGCTCGACAGGCATTAATACCATAGGCAATACAAAGAACACTAGCCTATCGGCGACTAACGGCGCGGACATTAATGTCTTGGCGGGCATTTCCGACAAGGTCGATTATGCCGGCTTTATCAACAAATATTTCGCGGTGGGCAGCAGTTACCTCAGTAACGCAAAACTGCTTGATGACAATGGCAACGACCAACTGGCTGGTTTATCACCCGCGCAAAAATTGGTGGTGCTTGAACAACTGCCTGATGCCCGCAAGCAAAAGTTGTTACTGGATGTGCTGTTTAATGAAATCAAATTGTCCGCCGCCGCAGCGGCGGTGGCGCCTGAATCACAGCGCAAAGCCCTCTACCAACAAGGTTTTGATGCCATTGCGGCATTATTTCCGGGTAGCAAATACCAAGGTGACCTGTCTTTAGTATTCAGCCAAATTAAAACCTTAGCGGGCGGCAGTATTGATTTGGCGGTACCAGGCGGGGCGGTCAACGTCGGTTTGGCGGGTACAGTGGGCGGCATTTCCAAAGGTGCTGACCAGTTGGGTATCGTCGCCCAACAAACGGGTGATATTAACGCCGTCAGTAACGGTGACTTTAACGTCAATCAATCGCGGGTCTTCACCATGGGCGGCGGCGACATCGCCATCTGGTCATCGACGGGCAATATTGATGCGGGTAAAGGTGCGAAGTCGGCGATTTCTGCCCCGGCACCGATTACTACTGTCGATGCCAAAGGCAATATCGTCACCACCTTCCCGCCTATCGTATCGGGTAGCGGTATCCAAACCATCAATCCGCAAGACAAAACCAAAAAACAAGGCAATGTCTACCTTGCCGCCCCAGTCGGGGTGATTGATGCGGGCGAAGCCGGAATCAGTGGCGGACAAATCATTATCGCTGCCACAGCGGTAGTCGGTGCGGCGAACATTTCCGCTTCCGGCAGTACATCCGGTGTCCCTACCGCCGTAGCAACTCCGGTTGTTCCTTCAGGGGCTTCCAGTGCCGCCGCCAGTGCCGCCAAACAGGCCACCACTACGAATGAAGAAGATAACAACGCCGCCAACGGCGATGGCGACAAGAAAAAAACTACCGTCAGCCTACTGAGTGCCGATGTCGTCGGTTATGGTGATTGTAGCGTGGCTGATGTCCGTGACGGTAAAAAAGGCTGCGGCGGTTAAGTGACCCATTATTTTGGGCAACAGCTAAATTATTTTTAATCAACCCAAGCTAAACCATGAAAAAAACTACCCGTAATTCTCTTAAACTGGCCTTGCTGCTGTCTTTGTTACCTACCGTGGCCTTGGCTTGGTGGAATAACGATTGGTCTTCACGCAAACCTTTAACGGTAGATGCCGGCGCAACAGGGGCGGACATCCAAGAGACGCTGAGCGACGTGCCGGTTTTGTTACGCCTGCATACCGGCAATTTCGGTTATTTTGCCGAGCTGGCCGAAAATGGCAAAGACTTGCGTTTTATGTTGGATGACAAAACGGCACTGAAATATGCCATCGAAAAAGTCGATCCGCTGGCCGAAGTCGGTTTGGTTTGGGTAAAACTGCCGACAGTACGCGGCGGTGTCAGTACCGATGTGTTCACTCTGTATTATGGCAACCCCAAAGTTGCCGATGCTTCAGACCCGCAAGGCATTTACGATGTCAACCAAGCCTTAGTCTACCATTTCAATGATGGCGAAACCTTGCCGCAAGATGCCACGGCCTATAGCCTCCATGCCTCGGCTTCCAAAGCCACTATCGACCCTGCGGGCTGGATAGGGTCGGCGGCTAAATTTGACGGGCAAGGCGGTATTAGCGTTAACGCCGCCCCGGCACTTGCCATTACGCCAGACAGCGGCTGGACATTCACTACTTGGGCGAAGATTGACCAAGCCCAAACCAACGCTGTATTGGTACAGGCCAAAGAAGGTGCGGCTGAAATCACCTTAACGCTACAAGGCTCGGCTATCACCGCCAGCTATCAGGGCGTAGGCGGCGGCGTTAGCCAAACGTTACCCGCCAACCTGCAATTAGGCCAATGGCAACAAATTGCCTTAGTGGCGCAAGCGGACCGTTTGACCTTATACCTGAACGGCCAGGCCGTCGGCAACACCGCCATCAAACTCGCGGCCATGAATCCGTCGGTCAGTATCGGGCAAGGTTTAACTGGCTTGCTTGATGAAGTGCAGATCGCCAAACAGGCGCGTAGCCCCGATTGGCTTAAACTGCAATTCCGTAGCCAAAGCCCCGATTTTAGCGTCCTGAATTTGGGTCAGGACGAAACCGGAGGTTCCGCCGAAGGCCCCAATTATTTCGTCATTATCCTGCAAAGTTTGACGGTAGACGGCTGGGTGGTCATCGCCTTGTGCGGCGTGATGTTAGTCATCAGCCTGTTAGTGATGATCGGTAAGGGCTTGGCTTTACGGCGGGCAGGTAAGGATAACGCCGCTTTCCTCAAGCAATACCGTAATGTCGATGCGGCACATTTGGATGCGTTGGATCGGGAAGAAAACGAAGACGAGCAAGAAGTCAACGACTCTGATTTTCTCGCCGCCATCGTCGGCAAGCATGACCATTTCCAAAGCTCGCCGATTTATCACATTTACCATGCTGGCGTGCATGAGTTGAAAGTGAATTTTGGTGATGGCATGGGCGTTACCCCGCTGACCGCCGAAGCCTTAAACTTGGTGCGTACCCGCTTGGATGCCGCTGTTGTGCGGGAGAGCCAAAAACTCAACAAAAATATGGTGTTGCTGACCATAGCCATTTCCGGCGGGCCGTTCTTAGGTCTGCTAGGTACGGTTATGGGGGTAATGATCACCTTTGCGGTAATCGCCGCGACAGGAGATGTCAATATCAACTCGATTGCCCCAGGTATCTCCGGTGCTTTGGCGGCTACAGTTGCCGGGTTGGCGGTGGCTATCCCCGCCTTGTTCGCTTACAACTATTTGCTCACGCAAATTAAGGACATCACCGCCGACATGCACGTTTTTACTGATGAGTTTTTAGCGATGATCGCCAAACGTATCGCCGACCGCCAACGCGGCGAACCGGATTTAAAAGTTGTGTTCACTGAAGAGTTCATCAACATTATTGCCGGGCGCATCGCCGCCAAACAAGAGAGGTTAAGCTCATGAAAGTCGGGGAAGAAGGCAAAGTCTACGATGACATCAATATCACCCCCATGCTCGATGTGGCTTATGTATTGTTGTTGATCTTCATCATTATGACCACGGCGACTGTACAGGGCATCACCGTCAACCTGCCCAAAGCCAGCAGTACGCCGTCGTTGTCGAAACCAAAAACTAAAGCCATTTCCATCACCAAAGACGGTACGGTGTATTTGGATACTTACCCGATTTCTCTGGCCGATTTGGAAACACGCTTAGGGCAATATAAAGCGGCGACACCGGATTTGCCCGTGGTAGTGAAGGCTGATGCCGCCGTACAGTATGAAAAAGTCATTGAAGTGTTAGATATTGTCACCCGGCTGGAAATTAGCCAACTGGGTCTGGTGACCCAAAAACTGGTCAAGTAGGCGGTTATGGAGAAATACCAACGTTGGTTACGCAACTTGCCGCTGATTATCGGTATTGTTTTAGCCCTGCTGATCGCCGTCGCGGTGTATTTTCTACAAGGCATGTTTCAAAAACCGGCGCAGGCGAAAAAACAGATGCAGCAAATTACCATGATCCAACCGCCGCCTCCGCCACCCCCGCCGCCGCCTGAGCAAAAACCGCCGGAACCGGAGCCTGAGCCGGAAAAAATGCCTGAACCGGAACCGGAAAAAGAACCTGAACCCGCCCCCGAAGCGGCGGCTGAACCCGCTGGTGAAGAACTGGGCGTAGATGCCGATGGCGGTGCAGGTTCTGATGGCTTTGGCCTAATCGGTAAAAAAGGTGGGCGCGGCTTGTTAGGCGGCACGGCAGGCAGTGCCGCGATTTGGTATGGCGGGCAAGTAAAACGCGGTCTGGAGGAGGAATTGCAACGCCTACTGACGGACAGCCCGGCGCGTAAGGCGGCTTATAGCGTGCAAATGAATGTCTGGGTCAATGCCGACGGCAGCGTCAACCGCGTTGAATTAGCCAGCCCCAGCGGTAAGCCGGAAGTCGATCAAGCCATCCGCGCCGCCCTGCCGACCTTACGTTTCAGCTTAGCCAAACCGCCGCCCGAAACGATGCCGCAACCGATTAAGCTGCGCGTCACCTCAAGGATTTAGGGCGTGTCCGCAAGCTTTTGGGCGGATCGGCAATGTTGTTTGCCCTAAAGGGCAATGCCAATAGAATTCAAAATACCGTAATGAGAGTAACGATAATGACCAAAAAAACCTTGGCGGCCCTACTGGCAAGCTCGCTGGTAACGCCGATTATGGCGGATGAAAAAGAGGATTTGCTTAAGCTCAAGCAAGAAATTGCGGGTGAGCGTGAGGAACTGCTTAACTTAAAAAACACTGCCGTCAATCTGATTGATATTTTTGTCCAACAAGGCTTATTAAATAAAGAGAAGGCAGAAAGCCTGATGAAAGCCGCCAAAGCGAAAGCGGCGCTGGAGGCCAAACAGCCCCCTGCTGTGCCGGACAGCACCGCAAGCCAAGACGCTGGCAAACCAAAAGATGCCAAAAGTATCCGTTTTGCTTATGTGCCTGAATTTGTCAAAGAAGAGATCCGCCAAGATGTGATTGCCAATATGACGGGTAAAGTAGTGAGCGAAGTGAAAGCGGATGCCAAAAAAGAACAATGGGGCATACCCGCCGCGTTGCCGGAATGGTTAAATAACATCAAAATTTCCGGTGACATGCGCTTGCGCGCCCAAGATGACATTTTCGGCTCGGCCAATAGCTCAAGCTCCTATCTGGATTATCTGAATATCAATCAAGATGGCGGCCAATTGGCGGCGCAAAGCAGAAACCAGCAATATCTCAACACCACCGAAGACCGTTTACGCCTACGCGAACGCTTTCGCCTAGCCATTGATGCGAAAATCACCGACGGCTTAAAGGCGGGTTTGCGCTTGTCTACCACTAACCAGTACAGTCCGGTCTCCAGCAACCAGACGCTCGGCAATACCGGGCAATCGTTCCAACTTGCCATTGACCGTGCCTTTGCGCAATACGATTTTGTCGACAGCCAACATAATGACTGGTTTACCCTTTCCGGCGGGCGGATTGCCAACCCTTGGGTATCCACCGAAATGGTCTACAGCCCGGATTTGAGTTTTGAAGGTTTTGCGGGTACGTTCCGTTGGCATACCAACCAAGAGCAAGACCGTGTCAAATACTATCAGCCCGCCCAAGCTAATAGCCGCTTCGGCTTGCAAATGGGGCCACAGACCCCCGATTCATTATTTGTCACTTTAGGCGCGTTTCCGATTCAGGAAGTCAACTTTTCCACTGTCGACAAATGGCTGTTCGGCGGGCAAATCGGTGCCGATTGGCTGGTGCATAACGATTCGCGCCTGAAAGTCGCCGCCGCATACTACGATTATGAAAATCTCCGCGCCCGCAGCAATGCCAGCGACAGCTTTACTTATGATTGGACAGCCCCGCAGTTTATCCAAAAGGGCAATACCTTAGTGCCGATTAACGTCAATAACGGCAGCAATAGCCGCTGTACCGATAGCCAAAGCCTACAAGGCCAAGGCTGTTTGTTTGGCTTGGCCTCAGACTTTAAAATATTCAACGCGACGGTGATGTACGATTTTGCCGACTTTGCCCCGACCCATGCCTTAGTGTCATTCGATTATGCGAAAAACTTAGGCTATGATGCCGCCCGCATCGAGCGCGAATTTCCTGGCTATTTGGGCAGCAACAACCGGGCAAGGACGGATGCCTTCCAAATCCGCTTGGATGTCGGTAAACCGGAAATTAAATACTTTAAAGATTGGAGTACCATTATCGCTTACCGTTACATCCAACGTGACGCTATTTTAGACGCGTTTACCGACAATGTTTTCCATCAAGGCGGTACGGATGCCAAAGGTTGGATGCTAGGCGGCAGTTACGGTGTGGCCAAAAATACTTGGCTGATGTTCCGTTGGTTCAGCACCGAGGCCATTGACGGCCCGCCATTAGATATTGACTCGGCGGTATTGGATTTGAACATGCGTATATAGGCGGAGACAAAAATGAACCCAAAATCCACTCTTTATAGCGGTTTGCTGTTAGCTTGCCTGTTAAGTGTACCCGCCTTGGCCGCACCTAAGCAGGAATCCGCCGGACAACTGGCTTTAAAAAAAGCCCAAGGTGCCGTCCGGCAGTTGACGGAAGAAAAGCAAGCCTTAGAAGCGGAAAAAACCGCTTTAATCGACCAAGTTAAAAAACTAGAAGGCACTGCCCAACAGTTAGGGCCTTTACAAGCCGAATTGGTGCTGCATAAAAGCCAAGAAGAGGCTTTGCACACCAGCAACAGCACCTTGGCGGTACAACTGCAAGGCGAACGTGACAAACTGCAAAACTTGCACAATAAACTGAAAGATATTGTTGCGCAGGCGAAATTAATCCAAAACGATAACCAATTGCTGGTCGCCGCTGTCAAGGAACGTGAGCAGTGGATAGGCCAATGCCGTGATAAGAACCACCAATTGCTGGAGGTCAACCAAGCGTTGGTCGGCAAATACCAAGACAAAGGTTTTTGGAGTAAAGCGGCGGAATTGGAGCCATTTACCGGTATCGGTAAAGTCGAAACCCAAAACACCGTGGAAAGCTATCAGTTTAAATTGGCGGACCTTAAAGTCACCGAATTTGCTGAGGCGAGCCATGCACAGTCAGCCGAAGCGGATGCCGCCGCGCCAAACCCATAAGCTAATTACGAGGCCCATCATGTCCAAAACAACGCCTGAACGTCTTATCATTGGCCCGTCGCATGTGGTCAGGCTCCGGCACGCGCTGGCAACCCGGCAACTGCCGGAACTGACGCTACCTAGCCGCCTGATTGGGGTCGGTGGCTTACCGATTTGGAGTCCGCGCATCACGAAAGAACTGGCCACCGCCACACCGGAGTCAGAAGTTTTTGTGATCGTCGGCGATTTCAGGTTCGGCAATCCGGTCTTGAATGATCCGACGTTTACGCCGGACTATCCGCAACCGAAAGAGTATCTCTCCATTGAGAAAGATTTGATTAACGAAACCAATGACCAACGTTTGTTCGCGTTGTCGTTAACGGCTCTGGACGCGCTGAAGCAACAGCTTAATGGCCGTTTGCGCCTGTTATTTTGGGATTTGTCGATACGCGAATACCAAAACCGCAGCACCGGACGTTACTATCAAGAGAGCGGAGATTATCGGCATCCGGTTTGGAATCTGGACGCGGTGTTGGCGCAATTTTCCGATATAGCCATTGATAGCCGCGTCATGCTTAGCCACGGCGAACAGCTATTTATCGACTCCAGCGCCCATCCCAGCCTGATCGGCTGGCTTTATATCAACCGCTATTTGCGCGGTGCTACCACTGTGGATTTATCCGCCGTACTACAAGCATTTGACCAGGCTTTAACGCAGTTACTGGCGGCGGTGCTGACAAAAGAGGCAGTGCTGATTACTGGCGATTCGAAATTTACCCGTTTATTGGCGTTATTTGTCAGTAACCGACAATTCCTTCTACCGGATAACTGGCAAATACTGCCGTTATCAAAAGCCTATGAAGCCCAAGGCTTTGACCGTTGCTTATATTTTCCGGGGCTTTGCACCTTTGAGCTGGATGAGGCAGGTATCGCCGAAGGCATCGGCAAAGTTAAGAGAATATCCGCCCGCCTGACCGCCACCCACAAGCAAGTGTCTGTTTTGTATTATGATAACTGGGCTTATGAAGCCATATCCAAACGCTCCGGCTACCAGAACAAATTTGTCTCCCGATATGACAGCGGTTTGACTGCCCAATTAGAGGCGGTGACTTGCCCGCCGGGGCAAGCCTATAAAATCACCGACAGCACCGACTTTGAAGGTATGATAGAACTCAACGCCACCTTGTTGCCCAGCGTGTTGGGTATCGTCGAGATTCTGGCCAGAAGCACCCGGCAAATTAGCCATGAACAGGTGCTGGCGGCTTATCAGGACTTTTTAACGGCGTGTTTGTGAGTTTACGTCCACCGTAACCCTCCAGCCTTGCGCCACTTCTTCCGCATCAATTGACACCGCCAACAGTTGCCGGATAACATTCATATTCGTCCGGCAATGCTCGGTCAATTTTCCGGTAATAAACGAACCACCTGCCCCTAAAGCCAAAGGCAACAACAATTGGTCGGCCAGATAATGCCCGACCGGGGCGGAACTGCTTTGGTAGCGGCGTAAGGCATCAACGGCACTATCGGCGACTTTTTCGGCACTGATATTCAACGCCCCGTGACTTGCCACCAACTCAGTAATATGCGCATAATCCATTTGCACAATGACACTATTGCCCGGCCCCAAGGAGTCGATTTGCGCGGTGCTGATGCTCTCTTCCGGCCATTTCAGGCGGCGCAATAAACGGTCTTTTTCCCTGACTACAATATGTCCGGGAATTTTCGCGCTCAGACAACGGGCGTGGGCCGTCACCAACTCGCCGCGCGTTTCCAAACATAAGCGGCGGTAAGCGGCGGCGGGCTTAACCGTTACCGTCCATTCCCCCGCCCCGACCGGATAAAAACCGTAGCGGTGCAATTGGCAGGTAAATTCGCCGCCCTGTTGGCGCAAGACCGGCAAAAACGCCTGCTCGATAAAATCAAAACTGGGAGCCATCGGGTTATGTGTACCGCCGACCAAAGTCAGACGTGAGGGTTGCCCCGCCATCAGCAAAGCAGGCAAGACGGTTTGGAACACCAAGGTGCTGCTACCCGCCGTGCCCACCGCGAAGCGGTAATCCCCCGCCCTGATAGGGCCGGGGGTAAACGCTAGCGCCGTCGCGCCGATAAAAGCCCCTTTTACCTCGGCTCCGCAAACATCGGCAATGGCCTTGACGCAAGCCAGATGCTGGCGCATCAGACCAGGGTTTTGGCGGCCTTGACGGATGTTACGGATATGCACAGGCACACCGCGACATGCCGATAAGGTTAAGGCGGTGCGCAAAATTTGCCCGCCGCCTTCACCTTGGCTACCGTCAATTTCAATACCCTCGCTAACCTTTGACACAAACCACCTGTTTTAATGTGTGCATAATTTCCACCAAATCGCTTTGCGCCGCCATCACTTGCTCTATAGGTTTATAAGCGGACGGGGTTTCGTCGATGACTGATTTGTCCTTACGGCATTCCACGCCTTCCGTGGCGGCGACATGTTCTGCCACCGAGACATTTTTTATGGCGGCGGTTCTGGACATCACCCGCCCGGCACCGTGGCTGCAACTGCAAAAACTTTCTTCGTTACCCAAACCACGGACGATGAATGATTTCGCCCCCATACTGCCGGGGATAATCCCCCATTCCCCCAGCCCGGCCCGCACCGCGCCTTTGCGGGTCAGCAGCACGTCTTTGCCGTAGTGGTGCTCACGGCTGACATAATTATGGTGACAGTTGACCGCCGCCACTTGGGCATTGAAATTCAGCCCCAAGCTCAGTGACAAAGTGCTTAAGACCCGTTGCATCATCATATCGCGGTTCAGTTGGGCATAGCGTTGCGCCCATTCCACCGCTTGGACATAATCGGCAAAATACTCGGAGCCTTCCGGCAAATAGGCCAGATCACGGTCAGGCAATTGGATAAACCAGCGCTGCATTTCTTTTTGTGCCAGTTCGATAAAATGCGTACCGATACGGTTGCCGACCCCGCGTGAGCCGCTGTGCAGCATCACCCAGACCGCATCGCTTTCATCCAAGCACACTTCGATAAAATGGTTACCTGTGCCTAAAGTGCCCAGATGTTTGGCATTATTGGTGTTTTTTAGCACCTTATGTTTTTCGCACAACTGGCTAAACGGCTCCGCTAGTTGTAAATTCCACACCTGGGCAATCTCTTCGGGCAAGTCATGCCAAGACCCCTTATCACGGCGACCCGGATGCATATCCCGCCCGTGCGGTACGGCGCGTTCAATGGCATGGCGGACATCGCGTAACGAATCCGGCAATTGCTCGGCGCGGATTTCGGTTTTTACCGCCATCATGCCGCAACCTATATCCACCCCCACTGCCGCCGGAATAATCGCGTTTAAGGTCGGCACGACACTGCCGACCGTCGCCCCCTTACCTAAATGCACGTCAGGCATCGCGGCTATCCATTTATGAATAAACGGCAGGCGCGAGATGTTAATCAATTGCTCACGGGCCTGTTCTTCAAAAGGTACGCCGCGTGTCCAAGTTTTGATCGGCACACCGCCGCTGACGTGGGTCACTTCATAGTTAGGTTGGCTCATGGTTTATCATCCTTAGGTTTGGCTTTGGCAAAATGCCGGCAATGTAGCGTCTTCGCTTACGTTTAGGAGAAGCTTATCCCCAAGCCTTTATATACAATAGTTTATAAAAGCTTTACTTACACCATTGCAAAGGCCGCGCCAAGTGTCCAACTATAATATAATGATAAATTTATCAAGCACTTATAGTAAATAGTGGCTTTTTGCCAAAAAGTCACTATAGTAAAAACTATCTAAATAAATAACAGCCTATCAAAATAGATATTATGAAAACCGTTGTCATCAGCCTGCTCGGCACGTCTTTAGACAATCGCGGCTTTAATTACAAACGCTGGGAACGCTGGCGGCCTACTTTGTCCTTATGCCAGCATGACGATTTGCTGGTTGATAGGCTGGAGTTACTGTTCCAAAGCCAATACCAAAAGATTGCCGAAAACCTCACCGAAGACATCCGCACCATTTCCCCAGAAACCGAAGTCAGGCGGCATCTTATAAATCTGGACGACCCTTGGGATTTTCAAAGCGTCTATGCCGAGTTATTGGATTTTGCCCAAGGCTACGCGTTTAATAGCGAGCAGGAACAGTATCTCGTACATATCACCACGGGTACACATGTCGCGCAAATTTGCCTGTATTTGCTGACTGAAGCCCGCTACTTGCCGGGGCGTTTGGTGCAAACGTCGCCACCCTATAAAAGGGAGACTGTGCCGGGACATTATCAAATCATTGATTTGGATTTATCCAAATACGATCAGTTGGCATCGCGTTTTGCCAAAGAGCATCAGGAAGGTGCACATTACCTGAAAGGCGGTATCGAAACCCGTAACCCGGCTTTTAATAAAATGATCGAGCAAGTCGAAAAAGTCGCCATCCGCTCGCAAGAGCCTATTTTGCTGACCGGCCCGTCCGGTTCCGGCAAATCGCAATTAGCCAAGCGCATTTATCAATTGAAGAAAAAACGCGGGCAATTTCCTGGGGCATTGGTGGAAGTCAATTGTGCGACTTTGCGCGGCGATAATGCCATGTCGGCTCTATTCGGCCATGTTAAAGGGGCGTTTACCGGAGCGGTTATGGTACGCAAGGGCTTACTGGCCGAAGCCGATAACGGGCTGTTGTTTTTGGATGAAATTGGCGAACTGGGTTTGGATGAACAGGCCATGCTGTTACGCGCTATTGAAGATAAACGCTTTATGCCCTTAGGCTCGGATAAGGAGACCAGCAGCCGCTTCCAATTGATAGCAGGTACTAACCGCAATTTATTTGCGCAAGTGGAACAAGGGCGGTTTCGGGAAGACTTGCTCGCGCGGATTAATTTGTGGTCTTACCAATTGCCGTCCTTAAAACAGCGTTTGGAAGACTTGGATGCCAATATAGACTATGAGCTGGAAAAGTACAGCCAGAAGACCCGCACCTTGATAGGCTTTAACAAACAGGCCAGGGAATGTTACCTACAATTTGCGAAAGCCCCGGAAGCGACGTGGAACAGCAATTTCCGCGACCTTAACGCCAGCATTACCCGCATGGCAACCTTGGCGGATGGCGGGCGCATCACTTTAGAAGTGGTGGCCGAGGAAATAGACCGTCTGCGCCATGCTTGGCGGCAAAACCAAGGCGATAACGCCGCAACGGATTTGGCAGGGTTATTGGATGCGCCCGTGGATTTGTTTGACCAAGCGCAATTGGCGTATGTCATCCGCATTTGCCAAACTTCGCACAGCGCCGCTGAAGCAGGCCGCAAACTATTTAACGTCAGCCGTCAACAGAAGGCATCGGGTAACGATAGCCATAGGCTAATCCAATTTCTTAGTAAATTTGGTTTGGATTTTAAGACGGTTAAGCACTATACAAAAAATTCGGCTGAGCTATAAACACCTCTCTGCCTTAAATTGAGGGCGGTTTCTATGTTATTGAAATAAAATACTAAAACTGGCATTTGCTTGCCTGCACCAAAAGCACAGCGGACAGAGCCAACATGGGATCATTTCAAACAAAATGGTTAAAAACATGGCGTAAATAAGCAATAAAGGCCGCGTCTTGGCATAAGGTTTTACCGGGCGAGTCTGACAGTTTAGCGACTGGTTCGCCATTACAACGCATCAGCTTCATGACAATATTCAAAGGCTGCACCCCCAAATCATTCGTTAAGTGGGTGCCGATACCAAAACCCAGTTGGATACGTCCGCCAAACTGCCGATACAGGGCGATGGCTTTGCTTATGTCCAGACTATCGGAAAACACCAAGCGTTTGCTGTTCGGGTCAATGTTAAGTTGCTGATAATGGCGGATTGCCTTTTCCCCCCAAGCGAACGGGTCGCCGGAATCATGGCGCAAACCGTCAAACAGCTTGGCAAAATACAAATCAAAATCACGCAGAAATGCCTCCATGCCGATAGTGTCGGTCAGGGCAATACCCAAATCGCCGCGAAACTCTTGCGCCCAATCTTCTAGGGCGACTCGCTGGAAATCCCGCAAACGCACATGGGCTTGGTAAGATTGCACATATTCGTGCGCCATTGTGCCGATGGGCGTTAAGCCCAGTTGCTTGGCCAAATAAACGTTGGAAGTGCCTTTCAGTAGAGTCGGCACTGTTTGCTGTAGGGTGGTGACCACTTCCTCTTGCCATGCTCCCCAAGCCCGGCGGCGTAAGCCGAAATCAAAAAACTCGAACGGATGCCGTAAGGCGGGTTCGGCGGCAAAGGTTTTCAGTACGGCGATTTTCTCATGGAGCCGACGGCGGCCTTCCGCTAACAAAACGGCGGGGTCGAAACGCCGGAAATACAGTTCCGAAACGATATACAAGCAGAATATTTCGAAATTCATGATTTGTATTTGCGGGCCGACGGCGCGGATTCTGAGTTGTCCACTCTCGGCTGATACTTGCAGATAGTTTGCCTGGAAACAGAATCCCGCCAAAAAACCGATAAAATCCGCTTTGAGAAAAGGCAAGCCCGCCAGATAATTTAACTCATCATCGGTAAAGCGCAGGCTATACAGATGCGCCAACTCCGCCCGGACATCCTTAACCAAATCGGCCAGCGGATAAGCGGGGGTGTTGCGGCAGACAAATTCATACTCGGCCAAGGTTTCAGGCCGTTTGTGCAGCATAGTTTGCCACATTGGGAACTTATACAGGTCATTTTCCAATAAGCTTTTAACGATAGGCATAGTCATTCCTTAATCGGTAAGTTCGGCAAGCAGATCGGCACTGCTGGCTAAGCGTACGCCGTGTGCCTGCATATCGGCGAAAAATTGCTGAGCAATGTTTTCAAAACCCGGCACCGGGCTCATGCAATCGGTCAACAAAACCAATTTGTCGCGCAAGGCAGGGGCATAACGCAATAGGTCTTCCACCGTTTCTTTCACACAATGGCTGCTTGCCTGGCCCGCCACCAAAATCTCCGTTTGGCGTGCCAATAAAGCCAATAAATCTTGGTTTAATTGGGTGGATTCGTCGTCAGGGTACGGAAACACGGCCTTTAGGGCGGAAAAGCTCTCCGTCCAGATATTTTCGCCTTTCTGGATAAATGTGATGGGTTTTAAGCGCTGTAATGACCACTGCCGCAATGCGCTGGCAATTTCAGGGTGCAGATTATGTCCGGGCGTACCGATCTGGCAATGCTCAGGCCAAAGGGTCAATGTTCGCCCGGCTTGTTCCAACGCGTCAAAATACGCCCCCAGAAATTGGCCACCGTCTTGGGCGGATACCCCAATGATAGGCCGATAGTCGCCGTTACGCACCTCAGCGGCAGTGATTGCTGTGAAGGTCGGCACATTGCCGCCGTACCTATCCCGCCAACAGACCGCGTTAGCCAAGTCTAATGGCTGATGCGAATCGAGCGTGGCGATGATGCCGGAAATGGCTAAGCCGCCTTGTTGGATCAGCCGCGCCAATCTGAGGCAATCGTCATGCGCCCCCTTAACCGCCAAAGCTGGCGAATAGCTATAGGTAGGCAAAGCGCAGAAATCGTTTTGGGCATCAATAATCAGCAGTTGTCTGTCAGGCATTAGGGAAGCCATTGGTAAAAATAAGTAATGTGCAGTTAGTGTAAGCCTATTAGTTACAAAATGCAACTAAGTATATTGCTGATAAGCCAATAAGATTTAATGGTGTTGTGTAGGGAATATCTTCGGTAAACTAAGTCAAACACCCGAAAACCAACTTTTAAAGCCCATGCATCAAGCTGTCATTGCCACTGTCGATATTGTTTTTTTGACCATCCATAACGGGCGCTTAGGTGTCGCCTTATCCAAACGTGATAAAGAACCTTTTCAAGGTGGTGATGCCTTACCAGGCGGTTATATCCATGCCCAAGAAGACCGTGATTGCTTAGATGCCGCCGTGCGGATACTACATGAGAAAACCGGGATTTTGCCGCCTTATCTGGAACAATTGCAAACTTTCGCGGGCGCGGCCAGAGATCCGCGTGGCTGGTCTGTATCGGTGGCCTATTTTGCTTTGGTGCATTACCGCGTCATCGAATCCGCACACCATCCCGATGTAGCGATTTTCCCGGTTGATGCCTTACGCCGCCTACCGTTCGACCATAACGACATTATCGCCACAGCCGTCGATAGGATACGCAATAAGGCGCAGTATTCCTCATTGCCGTGCCATTTGGCAGGGGAAACGTTTACCTTGCCCAAACTGCAAAAAGTCTATGAAGCCTGTTTGGGGGAAGCCTTAAACAAGGTCAGTTTCCGCAGAAAAATGCAGGAATTAGCCGTATTGGAAGCTGTACCCGGACAAATGGAAACGGAGGGTGCCCATAGGCCCGCCCAGTTGTATCGGTTGAAAGCGGAATTTAAAAACGGCTTAAAATCATTGGCGAGGGGATTATAGTTGGCTAGCTGCGGCATAATGGCTTATCTTTATGGCGACAAGATAAATTTGCCGGACGATAACCTATGAACCTAAGGGATTTGCATTATTTGATCGCGGTTGCCGATTTGCGCAGTTTTGTGCAGGCGGCGGAGCGTTGCCATATCAGCCAACCGACCTTAAGCACCCAGATCAAAAAAGTTGAAGACAGTTTGGGTGTGCAGATTTTTGAGCGCACCAATAAAAAAGTCTTGCCGACTGAGTTGGGCGAGCAGATTATCGCTTCGGCGCGGCGGATTTTACAGGAAGTCGGGCATATCAACGAATTGGCGCGGATCGCCCAAGACCCTTTGGCAGGTAATTTGCGCTTGGGGGCATTTCCGACCCTAGCCACTTATATCTTCCCCCAATTAGTGCCGCTGATTAAACAGGCTTTACCCAAAGTACGGCTGATTTTGGTAGAAGAAAAAACCGAGCAATTGCTCCAGCAACTGAAACAGGGGCAAATAGACGCGGCTTTATTGGCGTTGCCGATTATTGATGATTATCTGGCGACGGCAGAATTGTTTGCCGACGAGTTTTTTTTGGCTGTTGCCGCCGACCATCCGTTGGCAAGTAAAGCCACGGTTAACCCCGCCGATTTGTCCGGGCAAGCTTTGTTATTGCTGGATGAAGGCCACTGCCTGCGCGGCCATGCCTTACAAATATGCCAGCTCAACGGCTTACAGGAGCAACAAGATGTCCGCGCCACCGGGCTGGAGACGTTGCGGCAAATGGTCTGCGCGGGTACGGGCATCACTTTTATGCCGCGCGTCGCCATCCGTACCTACGATGAAGGTATTTGTTACCTGCCGTTCGCCCCGCCCGCCCCCAGTCGCACCATCGGCTTGGTATGGCGCAAAACCAGTCACCGGGGCGACTTGCTTAAACGCTTAGGAGAATTAGTCCAAACCTTGTCTTGGGAATAACCCCCTCCCCTTTGCAGCCGCTATTGGGCAACTGTCGAATCTTTGGTAAATGTTGCCATACAATTATGGTTGCCTTTTAAGGTATCTAAGGTAATCGTCCGGTTAAAGCCTTGGCAATCGCCTGTCCAACCCGTAAAAGAAAAGCCGCTGATGGGAGTCGCCGTTAAAATCACCTTACCTAATACAGGTTGGGATAACACACAAGCCGTGCCGCAATTGAGACCGGCTGGCGAACTGGTGACCGTACCCGAACCGTTTAAGGTAATGCGGGTAAGCGAGACATTGCTGTTAAGCGCGTAGGAACTGAACACATTTTGGATATACACGAGACTGGGGAAACCCGTAAAAGGCAGGTCATTATAAGTCGCTGAATTGGCTATTTTTCCCACTACATCCATCCCGTCAATCACACTGCCGAAAACCGCGTAACCCGGACTACTGGCACTGGCATAATCTAAAAATAGGTTATCGGTGAGGTTAACAAAAAACTGCGAAGTGGCGGAATTAGGGTCGGAAGTCCGTGCCATAGCGATGGTGCCGGTTTTATTGCTCAAACCATTGTTTGATTCGTTAACAATAGTGGCCAAGGTTGTTTTCAGCTTACCATCAAATCGGCTGTAACCGCCTCCTTGCACCACAAAGCCCTTAATGCTGCGATGAAAGAGTGTGTTTTTATAAAAACCGCTTTGAATATACTTGTAGAAATTATTGGCGCTGATAGGGGCTTTTGTGTAATCAACCTTGAAGGTTATAGTCCCGACATTAGTTTGCAATTCGAATATCGACGGTGGCGTAGCGGCAACTGCCGCTTGCTTGAATGAGGCCAGACCAAGGCACAGTAAAATAGCTAATCGACGCATAGGGGGATTCCAGAAGTTTAAGTGAGAGTGGGCAGGCTTATTATCCGAAGAAGAACGGGGAGATTGCAAGCTTGGCGTACGGTTAAGCAGCTAAGAATCTGTCTGGTAACAGTTTAGGTCTATTAATGTCTCCGACAATACCTTTTTCGCGTATGCTCCATATCAATCCTTGGGTGTAACAACACTCGAATAGTAATTAAAGCCGATGGGGAATTAGCAATAACATTGGCCTTTCAGGCTTGCAAGCCTGAAAGGCCTTAAGCGACGCTTCAACTTTTGGTTTTTTACAACAAAACCCGCTCAATCCCGCCATTACCCGCTTGGCCGATATAGTTTTTCAACCAATCCGCACCCAGTTTGTGGCGAGCGATTTCTACGACGATATAATCCACTTCCAACTGTTCCACATCATCGGTAAAGCGCTGTAAACCTTGGACGCAGGAGGGGCAGGAGGTGAGCATTTTAATCGGCCCGCTGAAACCGTCGGCGCGGATGGCGGCGGCGTTTTCTTGTAGTTCGGCATTTTTCCTAAAGCGCACTTGGGTTGACACATCAGGCCGTGCCACCGCTAATGTACCCGATTCGCCGCAACAGCGTTCGGATTTGCCGACGGTTGTGCCGATCAGGGCGTTGACGGTTTTCATCGGGTCTTGTTGCTTCATCGGGCTGTGGCAAGGGTCGTGGTATAAATAACGGTTGCCGTTAATGCCGTCCAGTTGTACGCCTTTCTCCAACAGATATTCGTGGATGTCGATTAAGCGGCAACCCGGAAAAATCTTCTCAAATTCGTAATCGAGCAATTGGTCCAAGCAAGTGCCGCAACTGACCACGACGGTCTTGATGTCCAGATAGTTTAAGGTATTGGCTACCCGATGGAACAGCACCCGGTTATCGGTGGTGATTTTCTGTGCCTTGTCGTATTGTCCGGCGGCGCGTTGCGGGTAGCCGCAACATAAATAACCCGGCGGCAATACCGTTTGTACGCCAATCTCGTACAACATGGCTTGGGTCGCCAGACCGACTTGCGAGAACAGGCGCTCGGAACCGCAACCAGGGAAGTAAAACACCGCTTCGGAGTCGGCGCGGGTTTTGGCGGGGTCGCGGATAATCGGCACAATCTGGTCGCTTTCTATGCCTAATAAGGCCCGCGCGGTTTTTGACGGGACTTTATCGGGCATTTTCCGGTTGGTGAAGTGCAAGACATATTCGCGTAACTGCGGTTGTCCGGTCGAAGACGGCGGCTGCACCAATTGTTTACGCGTCCACGGTTTGAGCAGGACATTGCCCCAGCGCTGGGCTTTATAGGCCCATTCAATCAGCAATTTACGCATGACTTTAATGCTGTTGGGATGTCCGGTGGAGAGAAAAGCGATAGCCGCTGTTTTTACGGGGTTGAAGCTTTGCTTGCCCATTTTGCGCAACAGGTTGCGCATGTTCATCGACACTTCGCCGAAATCAATATCGACCGGACAGGGGTTAAAGCATTTATGGCAGACGGTGCAATGGTCGGCAACATCTTCAAACTCTTTCCAATGGGTGATGGAAATGCCGCGCCGGGTCTGCTCTTCATACAAAAAGGCTTCGATCAACAACGAGGTGGCGAGGATTTTATTGCGCGGCGAATAGAGCAAATTCGCTTGCGGCACATGGGTGGCGCACACGGGTTTGCATTTGCCGCAGCGTAGACAATCCTTGATGGAATCGGAAATCGCCCCGATGTCGCTTTGTTGCATAATCAGCGATTCATAGCCCATCAGGCTGAATGAGGTAGTATACGCTGTGCTAAGATTGCCGCCCGGCATCAGTTTGCCACGGTTGAAACGGCCTTCGGGGTCCACTTGCTGTTTATAGGCGTGGAAATCGGCCAGTTCGGCTTCGCTGAGGAATTCGTACTTAGTGATACCGATGCCATGCTCGCCGGAAATGACCCCATCCAAAGAACGCGCCAAGGCCATAATGGCGACCACCGCCCCGTTGGCTTCCTGTAACATCTCGTAATGGTCGGAGTTAACGGGTAAATTGGTGTGGACGTTACCGTCGCCCGCGTGCATGTGCAAGGCAATAAACACCCGCCCGCGCAAGATGTCCTTATGCACCGCCTCAATACGTTCGATGACAGGGCGGAAATTGTCGCCTTCAAAAATTTCTTTCAATCTGGGCAGCAATTCCTGCTTCCACGACACGCGCACTGAGCGGTCTTGCAGGCGATGGAACAGGGTCGGCTGTTCGGTGCGGTTAGTCAGCGCGTCGGCTTCGATACCGTAGTCGGCGAACAGGGCTTCCGCCGCGCTTAACGGTAAGTCCAGATGTGTGTACAGCCACTGCCAGCGGGTTTGTACGGTGGCTAAGGCTGATAGGGCTAGGTTACGGCGGTCGCCGATCAGCTCGGTTTTGTCGACGCTGTCTTCATAAGAGCGCAGCGGCAAATCGCCGGACAATAGCGTTTGCAAAGCGGCGCACAAGCGCAATTTATTGCGTAGCGACAGTTCGATATTCAGGCGTTCGATACCGTCGCAATAATCGCCCATGCGCGGCAGCGGAATCACCACGTCTTCGTTGATTTTAAAGGCGTTGGTATGCTTGGCGATAGCGGCGGTACGCGCCCTATCCAACCAGAAGGTTTTGCGGGATTCGGGGCTGATGGCGATAAAGCCTTCGGCATTGCGGGCATTGCATAAGCGCACGACTTCGGAAGCCGCGAGGGCGACTTGCTTTTCGTCATCGCCGACAATATCGCCGATCAGCACCATTTTTGGCCGCCCATGATGCTTGGCTTTACTGGCATAACCGACCGCTTTGACATAGCGCTCGTCCAGATGCTCTAGCCCCGCCAGCATCACGCGTAACGGGCCTTCTTTCGGCAAAGCCGCCAGATAATCGCGGATTTCCAGAATGGCAGGCACGGCCTCGCGCACTTGCCCGAAGAATTCCAAGCAAAACGTCCGGGTATGCGCGGGCATTTTGTGTAAAATCCACTGCGCCGAGGTAATGATGCCGTCACAGCCTTCTTTTTGGATACCCGGCAAACCGCCGAGAAATTTGTCGGTTACGTCTTTGCCTAGCGTCCCTTTGCGGAACGCCGCCCCAGGGATGACCAGCGACTCTTCGGCCAGTAACTGTTGGCGGGTGGCATCATAGCGTTTTAACAGAAAGGTGACTTGTTCCTGTTCATGGATTTTGCCGAGGTTGTGGTTGAGGCGTTCAACTTCCAGCCAGTTACCATCCGGTGTCACCATCCGCCAAGACCACAGGTTATCCAACGCCGTACCCCACAGCACGGCTTTTTTGCCGCCTGCGTTCATCGCGACATTACCGCCCACGCACGAAGCATCGGCGGAAGTGGGGTCGCAAGCAAACACCAGCCCTGCCCGTTCCGCCGTTTCCATGACCCGGCGTGTCACCACGCCAGCCCCAGTATAAATGGTCGCGTAAGGCTGCCCGGCTCCCGGCAATTGGCTGGCCGGATCAACCCGGCCTATCTCCACCAATTTTTCGGTATTGATGACGGCGGCATAGGGGGTCAACGGTACGGCGCCCCCCGTATAACCTGTACCGCCGCCGCGTGGGATAATGGTCAGGCCGAGCTTGATGCAGTCGCGCACCAAATGCCCCACTTCGTCTTCGCTACAGGGATACAGCACCACAAACGGGTATTCAACCCGCCAATCGGTGGCATCGGTGACATGGGAGACGCGGGCAAAGCCGTCAAAACAAATATTATCTTTGCGCGTGTGTTTGGCTAACAAGGCCAAGGCCTTACGGCGCATGGCGTGGGTACGTTCAAAATGGGCGGCAAAATCATCCACGGCCTTATGCGCGGCAGTGAGCAACACTGCCACCCGCTTCGCCCGCTCGGCATTTTCGCCTTCATGGTCGGCATGGCGTTTTTCCATTTGCCCCAGACGATGGCGCAAAGCATCCAGCAAGGCCTGACGGCGCTTGCGGTTATCCAGTAAATCGTCTTCAAGGTAGGGGTTACGCTGTACCGCCCATATATCGCCGAGCACTTCAAACAGCATCCGGGCGGAGCGGCCTGTCACCCGCTCGCCACGCAAGGATTCCAAAATTTGCCAGCTCTCGGCACCTAATAGGCGGATGACAATTTCGCGGTCGGAAAAAGAGGTATAGTTATAAGGGATTTCGCGCAACCGTGTCGGTGACGCTTCGGAAAAAAGGGAGGGCAGTTTTGAGTCCACTACTATTCTGTGTTACGGATAATTGACAAAGCCCATTGTATCACTAGCTGACGGGGTGAAAAACCGAAAGTGGCAATAAGCAGGGCAAGCGCAGAGACATTGGCAAAGAAATGCGCTGAACTTTAACCTTTTAAAAGCCGTGTAGCTTTTGTTCAGCAAGCGATAGCCGTCTGTTTGACAATGGCAAAGCCTCCTTATCTGAATCGATGGACATTTTAGTCAAAGGGCATTCGGTCAGCTCAAAAAATGTTGTGTAGAGTAAAACACAGCGGCTTTTTAAACTGCCGCACAATCAATATGCCGCATGGAAATCGGCATTGATTGGGGCTACTTATTCTTATATCCCATTGATTAAAATGTCTTTAACTTTATATACGCTTACCCTAAAACAATAAGTGTGCTTAAGGATTGGGTGTGCAACAGCAGCAATGAAAAATTGCCGGATATTTTTGGAGACGCTGATTAATTCATCTATCGGTCATTTTCTTGTGATATGCGATACTATATAACTGCATGTCCACCCGCAAAAATGATTGTTAACCCCATAGTTATCGCTAAGGCTAATGACCTTGAAAAAAAGGTGTCGCCTTTGCAAACCATCCGGCAAATGGGCGGCGGCTCCTTTGCCCTATAACAGAGTATTTCGACCTAGCGACTGATTATGACCGAAGCCACTAAGCGCCTTGCCTTTTCCATCTTGCTGATTGTTCTTGCCGCTGCCCTGCAACTATGGTCTGATCGGCATAACCGCCACCAAGGCCAAGCGCGTACAAACACGCCCGTGACCATCATCCCCATCGCCATTTTGCAGCATAGCTCCAACCCGATGATGGAAGAAATCCACGCCGGGATTTTGGCTGGCCTGCATAGCAAAGGTCTGGATGACGGGAAAAATCTGGCAATCACGACTTATAACCCTGAAGGCGATTTGCCCACGGGTAATCTGATGGCGCAAAAAATCACGGGTGGCGATTATCGCCTGGCCGTGTCCATTTCTACCGTGATGTTACAGGCCTTGGCCAATGCTAACCGCAACGGGCGGGTCGGGCATGTATTTGGGGCGGTGACTTCGCCCGTGGCGGCGGGGGTCGGCATCAAAGCCTTGGATAGCTTGGATAAGCCGCCTCATTTAACAGGCATAGGCACCCCGCAACCGGTTGCGGACATTTTCCGGTTGGCGAAACAACTTAACCCGGCCTTAAAAACGGTCGGTGTGGTCTGGAACCCCGCCGAAGTGAATTCGGAATTTTGTACCAAACAAGCGCGGGCAGTGGCCGGAGAGCTGGGGCTAACCCTCTTGGAAGCCCCGGTCGAGCAAGCCAAAGATGTGCGTGAGGCGGCCGAATCTTTGGTGGCGCGGGGCGTGGAAGCCTTTTGGACAGGCGGTGATGCCACTGTAAACGCCACCGTGGATAGCCTGATAGAAGTGGCCCATAATGCGCATATCCCCGTTTTTTCCAATATTTCAGGCCATGCCAAACATGGCGGCTTATTTGATTTAGGTGCCGATTATCACGAAGTCGGTGAGCAAATAGGCCGTATTGCCGCCGATGTCTTGAACGGGGCTAATCCAGCCACTTTGCCGGTCAAAGATTATGTGCCTAAGCGTTTATTGCTCAACGAAAAAACCCTCAGCAGCTTGCGTGATGCTTGGCAATTCAACCCTGCCCTGTATGCCCAAGCCAGCCTTGTTATTGATAAAAATGGCGTGGAAACCCCGCTTAAACCTGCTAATGCCGCCTTGCCTTTACCAGCAGTTGCACCAATGGCCATGGCTTTACCAGCAGGGCGGACATATAAAATCGGCGTGGCATATTTTGCCCCTGAACCGGGCATTGATTCGGTCATGGCAGGATTGCGTGAAGGCCTGAAGGCGCTAGGCTTGGAAGAAGGCCGCAATCTTAGCTTCCAGACTATGCACGCACAAGCGGAAATTGCCCAAATTCCGACTATCGGGCAAGTGCTGGACAACAGCGATGTCGATGCCATTGTGACCCTGACCACACCCGTGCTGCAAGGCGTGGGCATGATGGCCAAACATAAGCCCGTAGCCTTCACCTATGTCACCGACCCGCTGGCGGCGGGGGCGGGGAAAAGTTTTACCGAGCATTTGCCCAATCTTACTGGTATCGGCTCTTTCCCGCCCGTCGCCGATATGTTGGAATTGACGCGCAAGGTTTTGCCGGGTGTCCGTTCGTTGGGTACATTGTATAACCCTAGCGAAGCCAATTCTGTGAAAGTCGCCGCCGTATTGCGGGAGCTGTGCCAAAAAGCGAGCATCACCTTAGAAGAAATCCCTATCAACACCACTGCCGACGTAGTGCAAGCGGCACAAGCCGCCGTGGCGCGTAAGGTCGGGGCGATAGTCGCAGTAGGTGACAACACCATGTATCAAGGTGTGGATGCGATTGCCAAAATCGCCAAAGATGCCAATATCCCACTAATCCTCGACCAACCGGACTTTATCGGTCACGATGCCTTAATGGTTGTCGGTGTCGATTACAAAGAAAGTGGCCGTGCCGTTGCCGAACCGCTGGTACAGTTACTGGCAGGTATCAAACCTGCGGGGATTCCCTTCCGCAATGTCAGCAAAAAATCCATTGTGCTTAACGAAGCCAGTGCCCAACGCTTACATATCACCTTCCCTGACGAACTACGCGCCTTGGCGGTTGCAGCTACTGACACTGCCCCGACACCGCCCGCCAAACCTTTAGACCATCTTTGGAAAATCAAGCGGATACTGTATGTGGAAACGCCCCCTGCCGAAGAGGCCTTGCACGGTATTGACGAAGGCTTTAAGGCGGCTGGCTTGCAGGCGGGACGCGATTTTGTCTTAAGCGACGCGTCAGCACAAGGCGATATGACCGTCTTGTCCGGCCTTGCCGATGCGGCGGGCAGTGACGGTACTGAGCTGTTAATGACCTTGTCCACCCCCACCTTGCAGACGGTATTGCACAAGGTCAAAAAAATCCCCATTGTCTTCACCTTTGTGGCCAACCCAATCATTGCCGGGGCGGGTACGGACGATACCCACCATCTGCCGAATGTCACGGGCGTTTATACTCTCGCCCCTTTCCAAGAAATGGTGGCATTATTGAAACAGTATTTTCCACAGCTACGGCGGGTCGGCACTTTGTTTACCCCTGGGGAAGACAATTCCGTTTACAATATGGAAGCTTTTGAAAAAGCCGCGACGGCACAAGGGCTGTCGGTAAACAAAATGCCGGTCAATTCCGCCAGCGAACTGCCTAACGCCGCCTTGGCAATGGCTAGCCAACCGATTGACGCTTGGGTGCAAATATTGGACAATCAGATAGTTTCCGGCTTCACCGCCATTACCCAAGCCGCGACCCGCGCCAAAAAGCCCTTGTTTACCTTTACCGAGTCGGGAGTCAAGCAAGGGGCCGCCGTCGCCTATTCTATGGATTATTATCAAGCCGGTTTTGATGCCGCCCTCAAAGCCGCCGACATCATGCGCGGTACGCCGCCAGCGGCCATCGCCTTTTCCAAGCCCAGCAAAATCCGCCTGATTATTAGCGAAGCACATGCCAAGGCCTTACAACTGCCGCTACCCGTCGGGCTGGTCAATAAAGCCGACCTACGCCTCCCCTAGCCCCCACCATCCTAAAGGAGCAAGCCCATGGAAATTATTACCCAACTGGAAGGTGACGAAATGCACATCACCTTGCAAGGACGGCTTGATGCCGCTTGGAGCCAGTCGGTCAGCAAAACTTTGCAGGATATTATCCACGATGGTGCCCACCGTATTGCTTTGGACTTGGCGCAAGTCAGTTATCTGAGTTCAGCCGGCATCCGGGTGCTGGTGCTATTGGTCAAAAACCTGAAAACTATCGGCGGGGGCTTACGGCTTATTAACCCCTCCCCTACGGTCAGTGAGGTGCTGAAACTGGTCGGTTTTAACCAACTGTTGGATAGTACACCCGTAACAGTAGGTAGCCCCACACCTCATACGCCCTCCGCCATCCCTACCCGCTCCTGCCGACAAAGCCACTTGGCAGGACAAGACTTTTCCGTCTATACCCTAGATGCCGCCGCCCAGCAGCACGGCACAGTGATAGGCTCCGCGCAGGCTTTAGCCCAACAGCCGCAGACTATCGCCGTCAGTGCAGACCATTGGGTAATCGGCTTAGGGAACTTAGGGGCCGCCCATAATGCCGACCATGCCGGGGAATTGCTCGCCGTGGCGGGATTAGCCATCAGCTTACCCGGCAATGATCCCGAACATCCCGACTGGCTACAGCAAGAGGGCGGGCTACAGCCTGAAGTCAGTGTCTGGCACGGCCTGCAAGCCAGCGGCCCGTTCCGTTATCTGTTACGGTTTGGCGAAACCCCGGCAACGCCGCCGATATGCCTGAGCGACTTGGCGCAAGCGGCATTAGAGGTCTGTGCTAGCCCCATTGTCTCATGGGTTTTGGTCGCTGAAACGGCCCATCTGATCGGCGCGGCCTTACAACTGCCGCCAACACCTTTAGATGCGGACTTTTTTAGCTTTCCGGGTATCCGCGACCGTTTGTTATTTACCGCCGAACCGGCGTATGCTGAAGAGACCTGCTTAATTGTTGGGGTGGTCGCGCGTAACCCCGCCTTACCATTAGCCGCCCAACTGCACCCCAGCGCCGAAGACAGCGATCTGTTTATGCACGTCCATGCCAGTGTCGTCCCCTTCACGCCAGTGCGCAAAGGTTTTGTTGAACTGTCCGAAAGCTTGGAGCGGTTGATGGACGCACAGACCCTACGCGGGGTATTGCATTTGCTCAATGATGACCGTGAAGGCATCGGGGCGGGCGAAAGCTATTTGCGGCGGGGGGCGTTATGGTGTGCCCCCGTCCATTTCAACGCTGAGGATTCCTTATGACATTATTAATAGGCGCGTTAACGCTAGGCATTATCCTTGCCCTACTGGCTCTGGGCGTGTATGTCTCTTACCGCATTTTTGACATTGCCGACATTACCGTTGACGGCTCGCTGACCTTTGGCGCGGCGGTCGCCAGTGTCTTACTGGTCAGGCATGGTATCCACCCGCTCTGGGCGTGTTGTGCCGGATTTGCGGCCGGGGCAACAGCGGGCTTGGTCAGCGGCATCTTACAAACCCGTTTCCGCATCAATTCCTTACTGGCGGGCATCTTGGTGATGACAGCCCTGTACTCGGTCAACCTGCATGTCATGGGGCGCAGTAACATCCCTTTTTTAGGCACTGTTACTGTCGCCACTTACTGCGAACAATTAGGCGTTGCCTGGTTTGGCGCAGCCGAAACGGATTTATGGGGTTGGACAGTGTCCAGTGCCGACCTGACCATGCTGTTGCTGATGTTTGCCTTGGTCAGTTGTGTGGCCTTGGCCTTGTGGGCGTTTCTGCGCACCGACATCGGCACCGCCATGCGCGCCTCCGGTGATAACCCGCAAATGATCCGCGCCTTAGGCGGCAATGTCGAAAACTACCGTATCTTTGGGCTGGCGGTGGCGAATGGCCTGGTCGGCTTGGCAGGCGCCTTATGGGCGCAATACCAAAACTTTGCCGACGTACAAATGGGCATCGGTATGGTGGTCTGGGGCTTGGCGAGCGTCATTATCGGCGAAGCCTTAACGGGGGCAAGCAGTGTCGGGGTCGCCATTGTCGGCACGATTGTCGGTTCTATCCTGTTCCGGCAATTGGTGGCGATTGCCTTGTCGTTCGGCCTCAACCCCAACGATCTGAAACTGGTGACGGCGGTGTTTGTATTCGCTGCCTTGATCTTACCTGATATGATGGGCAAGCTGAGCGCCCGCAAACAGCCGGGGGCCGCATGAACACTAGCACCACCTTGGCCGCCGCCCCTTTGGTACGCTTAAGCCAAGTCTATAAAACTTTTCATGCGGGTACGGTTAATGAAGTCCGGCCCATGCGCGGCATCAACCTTGACATTGCCGAAGGGGCTTTTGTCATCGTCTTAGGCGGCAACGGCTCCGGCAAGTCCACCCTACTGAATGCCATTGCCGGCAGCTTTGCCATTGATGCCGGACGTATAGAACTGGATGGGCAAGATGTCAGCACTTGGCCGGAACACCGCCGTGCCGCCTTGATTGGTCGGGTATTCCAAAACCCGTTTTCCGGCACTGCCCCGAACATGTCGATCTTAGATAACTTCTCATTGGCGGCTAAACGCGGCAAATTCCGCGGTTTAAGTTGGGCGCATTCGCGGCAGTTGCGTGACGAATTAAGCGACCGCGTCCGCGAACTGAAAATGGGCATGGAAGACCGTTTGGACAGCGCCATCGGCTCCTTGTCGGGTGGCCAACGCCAAGCTTTGACCTTATTGATGGCGACTTGGCTTAAACCCAGATTGTTACTGCTGGACGAACACACCGCCGCATTAGATCCCAAAAGCGCCGACCAAGTGATTGCCCTGACCGATAGAGTCATCCAACGCGAAGGCCTGACCACCCTGATGGTGACGCATTCCATGCAGCAAGCCGTCAATCTCGGCGACCGTATTATCATGATGCACCGTGGCAATGTCTTGCATGACTTTAGGGACGCGCAAAAACAACGACTGCGCGTTGATGATCTGCTGGCGCATTTTGAAAACGTACGCCGCCGCGAATTGCTGGATGAAAGCGCGGCGGATATGCTACGCTCACGTTATCTTTGACCTTTACCTAACCCGATACGATTATGAACAAAAAAATCCTGATTACCGACGACGAACCCCATATCCGCATGTTGCTGGAACAAACCCTAGAAGACTTGGAAGATTACGATGTGGAGTTTTTCCTTGCCGAAAATGGTGAGGAAGCGTTGGCGATTATCGAAGAGGAACGTCCTGCCCTGGTTCTGTTAGACGTGATGATGCCGAAGATGAACGGCTTTGAAGTCTGCCGGATCGTCAAGCAAGACTGGGCATTAGATGACGTGTTTATTATTATGCTGACCGCCAAAGGCCAGGAATACGATAAGGAAAAAGGCAAAGAAGTCGGTGCTGATATGTACATTACCAAACCTTTCAACCCTGATGAGATTATGGCCCATGCGGTTAGGGTGTTGGGTATTGATATGGATTGAAGACGACAACACCACCATGTTTTTTGGCCCATGTGGGCTACTACTGTGTCTCTGAATTAACCGTTCGCCTATATCTTGATTCTGTATTCCTATAAGGGCGAGAATCCCCAACTGATTTCGGGAGGATAGGAAAAAGCCTGTGACTCAGATTGATCCCCTGAGATTATCGAAGGGGAATCCGTTCATAATTTGACAAGCTCCACCACAAGAGAGGCTGAGGACATGCGAACGGCTTAACCTTACCGCAGCTTTAAATTAATAGTGTTCATTACGTTATTGAAAAATCATTAACTTAAAGTCCGTGAGGCAAGGCGGGTAAACCTTAATACTCGATCATCAAGTTTTTAATATTAGAATAAGCAACTTAGCCATTAGATATTGGATTAGTATCTTAATTAAGTACAAACAACAAGTTGCAATGGAATCCGTCCCCCTCCCC
>NZ_PGFZ01000004.1:202881-266362 GCF_002923755.1 Methylovulum psychrotolerans | reverse complement strand
ATGATCGAGTAATAAAACTAAAAATTCAAAACCGCTTAACTAAGTAGCGCGTTTTTCACTGGATACTAGGGTATCTTAATAAACTACTTTAAGATTTTATTTAAACGATCTATTTCACGTTCCAAATACTTTATTTTAGCCTTTATGTAAACAGTGGCATCCTTTTCCTGATATTCTTTCATTTTAATGGCAAGATAATCACAAATAGCATCATTTTTTGAAAAGCGAGCAAGAGTGAAAGGTGGATAACCCTCATTGAGCGCAAATAAATCTGCCCCGTTTTCTACCAAAAGCATAACGAACTGCATTTTTCCTGTCGAAGCGGCCCCATGTAATGGCGTTCTTCCTAAATCACCTCTCGCATCAATATTGATACCTAGTTCGATTAGTTCTTCAGCAATTTCGTATTCATCTCTTAATATAGCTAAATGAAGGGCATTGTCTCCTTCATAATTTGTGGCGTTAATGTCGGAGAAATCTGTATTTTCAAAGTCAGGCAACTCACAAAGAGTTTCGAGAAAGTTAATTAGCTTTTTGCTTCTGTTCATGGATTAGTTAAGCCTAATATTGTGGTAAAACCGTTCACCCGAAAAAAACCATTGAAATTCAATTGGCGTACGTCCTGTTGGCTGACTGGTTAAGCCTCGCCAAGTCCAAATTACCATCAATCAAAACAGCCTTTTAATTTATTTGCCAGTAAAGCAGATATTTCAACTGGTTATTCGCTCATGTTTCAATGGCCTAATATTAAGTAAATACCTAGCAAGATGCTGTTAGATATACTGAAAACAAGCGCGTAACAAAACACAAACCCCGCTTTTTATGAAATATATCCCAAAAGCCTTTTATTGACAACTTATACACACAAAACTTACCTAACGAACATCATCGAACAGTCACTGTCATCTGTTGTTTATACCCCCAATAAACACCATTTTCCTCTTGCCTACAAACATATCATTGCGTAAACGATCCGGGGTATTGTTGATAATCCCAATGATGGCAACCTTAAAAATAATCTGTATGGCACTATGAAACAATAATCGCTAAGCGAGTTATATCGAAGACTAAGAGCGAATGGTTAACCCTTAACACGTTTCAAAATTGTTTCAATATGAAATATAAATGTTTCATTTTTTAGATCCGAAACATTTTAAAATCAAGCATTTTACCTTTCCTCCCAGCAAATAAGGACAAATCGCCCTTAAGCCTAAATTTGGCCTGTCAATTGCATTAGATGTTTGTAATATAGTGGCATAATGGCTAAAGTGAGTCAGCAACAGCGGCATTTTAATAAAAATAGACGCAGGTTGTTTTCTTTTACAATACCCTAGCCACTAAAATGAGGATACTATGAAACGACAACTACCGCTAAGCGAGCTTTGCGAAATTTATAAGGCGCGTATCGATATGGTGGGCAATTTGCTCATTGAGGCCTTCCATTATTTCGCGCTCTTTGTTATCGGGGCGAGTGTGATCTGGTCGGCGGTTGCCGCTTATGTGGGTATGGTCGCCCAGGGGCATACCACCATAGACGATATTTTGTTACTGTTTATTTATTTGGAATTGGGGGCGATGGTCGGGATTTATTTTCAGACCAATGCCATGCCGGTGCGCTGTCTGATTTATATCGCCATTACGGCATTATCCCGGTTATTGATCGCCGATATTCAGACCCACCACACAGAGGGCACAGAGATTTTGTTAATATCCGGCTCCATTTTATTGTTGGGTTTATCGACCTTAGTGATAGGCAAGCCTACCGATAAAGCCGACAAATCTTAAAAAACATCAATCCTTATTGCCAAGAAGCCAATATGCCTAACAATCCGCACCAATCGCCCAGTTTATTGCGCCGGGAAATAGCCTTGGCTCTGGCCGTCAAAATCATCTTACTGACGGGGCTTTGGTTTTTGATCTTCCGTTGGCAAGACCGCCCAGCGGCCAAGCCGGATATTGCCGTGCATTTTGCCTTACCCATTGCCCCAACGGCGGTGCCTTTTTCTTCACAACCCACACAGGAGTCCCGTCATGATCGGTGACGATATCGTTATGTTGTCCAGGCTGCAATTTGGCCTGACGGCCTTGTATCACTTTTTATTTGTGCCGCTAACCCTAGGCATGACGTTTATCCTTGGCATTATGGAATCGGTTTATGTGTTGACCGGACGTGAAGTATATAAGGATATGACCAAATTCTGGGGTAAGCTATTCGGCATCAATTTTGCTATGGGGGTAACCACGGGGCTGACGCTGGAGTTTCAGTTCGGCACCAATTGGGCGTATTACTCGCATTATGTCGGCGACATTTTTGGGCCGTTATTAGCCAGCGAAGGCTGGATGGCCTTCTTTTTGGAATCGACGTTTGTCGGCCTATTCTTCTTCGGTTGGGATAAATTGACGAAGGTGCAACACCTTATTGTAACTTGGCTGCTGGCGGTCGGCACTAGCTTGTCGGCATTATGGATTTTGATCGCTAACGGTTGGATGCAATATCCGGTGGGGGCAGAATTTAACTACGAAACGTTACGCATGGAAATGACCAGCTTTGCCGCAGTCATTTTAAATCCGGTGGCGCAGGTCAAATTTGTCCACACGGTAGCGGCGGGGTATGTCACGGGTTCGATGTTCGTGTTGGGCATCAGCTCTTGGTATTTGCTGAACAAGCGTGACATGGGCTTTGCCCGCCGTTCGTTTTCAATCGCTTCGGCTTTTGGTTTGGCCTCAATATTGTCTGTCATCGTACTCGGTGACGAAAGCGGCTATACCGAAGGCGAAACGCAAAAAATAAAACTCGCGGCGATTGAGGCGGAATGGCATACAGAACCGGCTCCGGCCAGTTTTACCCTGTTCGGCTTTCCCAACCAAGACAAGCAAACCACCGATTATGCCATCAAAATTCCCTATCTGCTGGGCTTGATTGCCACCCGCTCCATTGATGAAGAAGTCAAAGGCTTACAGGAATTACGCACGGAAAGTGTGGCACGGATCAAAAATGGCATGGTGGCTTACGCGGATTTGCAAAAACTGCGCAGTGGTGACCATAGCGGTACCGCAAAACAACACTTTGCCGAACATAAGGCCGATTTGGGTTATGGCCTGTTACTGAAAAAGTATACCGAAAATGTGGTGGATGCCGACCCCGCGATGATAGAAAAAGCCGCTAATGACAGTATCCCTAAAGTCGCACCGCTGTTCTGGACATTCCGGGTTATGGTGGCCTGCGGTTTTACGATGCTGTTCGTGTTTGCTATGGCATTTTACTATTGTGCCACCCGTGTCGCCGACCAAAAACGCTGGCTGATGCGGTTGGCGGTCTGGTGCATCCCCTTGCCGTGGATTGCCGCCGAAACTGGCTGGTTCGTCGCCGAAGTGGGCCGCCAGCCGTGGACGATTTCCGGCGTATTGCCAACCCATCTGAGCGTGTCCAGTGTCAGTATCGGCCAATTGTGGTTCAGTATCGCGGGCTTTGCCTTGTTTTATACCGTGTTGCTGATTATCGAGATTTATCTGATGCTTAAATATGTCCGCCTAGGCCCCAGCAGCTTACATACCGGGCGTTATTATCATGAACAGACCAGCGGAGCCGTCCATGAATAAATTAATAGCCTACTGTTTAATCTCGTGTGCGTTTAGCACGGATGTCTACGCGCTTGAACCCGCTTCCACCGAGCGGCTCGATGCCGTTGCCGAACGCGGTAGCCATGTCATGCCGTTCAGTTTAGAAAAGACCCTGCATATTTTCAAGCCGACCGATAACGGCGGCATCCAGCAGGTGATTGCTAAAGAAGCGGGCGGTAGTGCACAAATCGCCTTGATTCGCCAACATCTGGCAGGACTTAGCGCACAGTTTGTTAAGGGCGATTTCTCCGGACCGCAACGCATCCACGGCAACGACATGCCGGGTGTTAAGGAACTGAGTACGGCGGCGGGGCAGGTGCATTTTGCTTATCAGGATTTGCCGGACGGTGGGCAAATTGCGTTTGTCAGCGATGAGCCTGGGCTAATAGCCGCCATCCATGCTTATTTTACGGCGCAACTGAGCGACCATGCCCGCCATGTGCAGCATCATGGCCATCAGCCATAACCCGGCCATTATTGACGAGGATTGAACTATGATTGATTATGAAGCTATCCGCCTAATCTGGTGGGTGTTTATCGGCGTTGTCGCGATTGCTTTTGCGGTCACGGAAGGCTTTGATTTTGGAGTCAGCACTTTATTGCCGTTGCTGGGTAAGACTGATGTCGAGCGGCGCATTATTATCAATACGATCGGGCCAACGTGGGAAGGCAACCAAGTCTGGTTGATCTTGCTGGGCGGGGCAATATTCGCCATCTGGCCTGCCGTTTATGCGACGCTATTTTCGGGCTTGTACGCGGCGATGCTGTTGGTGCTGTTCGCTTTGTTCTTCCGCCCCGCCGGGTTCGACTACCGCAGCAAGATCAGTGATCCGCGCTGGCGTAACGCTTGGGATTGGGGCTTATTTGTGGGCGGGACGTTACCGCCTGTTTTACTGGGGGTGCTGGTCGGCAATTTGCTGCTCGGCCTGCCCTTCCATCTCGATCAAGATTTACGGACATTTTACGACGGTTCGTTCTGGGAATTGCTAAGCCCATTCGCCTTGTTATGCGGCGTTGTCAGTTTATTGGCCAGCAGTTTTCATGGTGCGCTGTTCCTAAAATGGCGTACCGAAGGCATAGTCCATGAACGTGCTACCCAGGCATTGTCCTTATTAGCGCCGTTGCTGTTGGCAGGTCTGGCCGCCGTTATGCTGTGGGCGTTTATCGGCATAGACCGCCCAGAAATAACCCAAATGGCAACGACCGAGGCGCCGTCTAATCCGCTAAATAAAACCGTGATTGCGGTAGGCCCAGGCTGGTTACAACACTTTTTGGCTTATCCCTTGATGATGCTGGCACCGATACTGGCGTTTTTAGGACTGGCCTTAGCATGGCTGTTGGGTCGGGGCCCGACAACGATGGCAGCGTTTTTGTGCAGCAGTGTCGGGCTTGCCAGTATATTGCTGACGGTGGGTTTTGCTTTGTTTCCGTTCTTACTTATTTCTACGAGCGATCCCCGTTCCAGCCTGACGCTATGGGATGCCAGCGCCAGCCATACGACCTTATTGCTGTCATTTTGGATTACCGTTATTTTCTTGCCGATAGTCTTGCTTTACACACGTTGGGTTTACAAAGTGTTATGGGGCAGCATCACCGAAGCGGCGATTGCCAAAGATTCACACACACTTTATTAAAAGGGGCGACATTATGTGGTACTTTACTTGGATACTCGGCGTTGGTTTCGCCGCCGCTTTTGCCATCATCAACGCCATGTGGCTGGAATCGGTGTGCGATATTGATAATCATGGCATTGACGCGGCGTGCGGAAGCGTATCGGATGATACTGAGGAGCCCAAATCCTGATCGGGCAGGATCTGGGCTAACCGCTACTTTTTGCAAATACGTCATGCCGAAAGCTGCCATGTTATTGGGTTGCCATCCTTCGGGATGAAGTGTTTTTGGCTGTAACCGATAAATACCCTATTTAAGCTGGGCAGGTACAAACCGGACTTACCCAGCTTGTACCTGCCTTATCTTTATTCCCTTCCTAAACGCTGCTCGGTATCCAAGACCAATTGCGTCGTCTGCAATACGGTATCCGGGTTTAAGCTCATGGAGTCGATGCCTATTTCCACCAGAAACTCCGCCATTTCAGGGTAATCGGATGGGGCTTGCCCACACAGGCCGCAGTGGCGGTGGTTACGGTGCGCCCCTGTCACCGCCAAGCGGATCATTTCCTTAACGCCTGCGTCGCGCTCATCGAAATCCTCGGCGACGATAGCGGAATCGCGGTCTACCCCCAACGTCAATTGGGTCAGGTCGTTGGAGCCGATGGAGAAACCGTCGAAATGTTCGGAGAAGCCGTCAATTTGGATAACGTTATTGGGTATCTCGCACATCACATAAATTTCTAGCCCATTCTCGCCGCGCTTTAAGCCCAGTTCCGCCATATAGGCCAAAACCCGTTCGGCTTCTTGGATACGGCGGCAGAACGGGACCATTAATATCACATTGCTCAACCCCATCTCTTCGCGCACCCGTTTCATCGCTGCACACTCTAAAGCAAAGCCTTCGGCATACGCGGG
Source organism: Methylovulum psychrotolerans (assembly GCF_002923755.1). Lineage (GTDB taxonomy): Bacteria > Pseudomonadota > Gammaproteobacteria > Methylococcales > Methylomonadaceae > Methylovulum > Methylovulum psychrotolerans. The sequence goes on along the minus strand of NZ_PGFZ01000004.1, from coordinate 260,216 downwards.
GTGGCTGTAACGTGATGCGCCCCGGAAACCGATCATGGGGTTTTCCTCGTTAAACTCAAACCAGCGGCCTCCTAATAAGGTGGCATATTCATTGGTCTTAAAGTCCGACATGCGCACCACCACAGGCTTGGGGTAAAACGCGGCGGCAATGGTGGCTACCCCTTCGGAAAGGCGTTGGATAAAAAACTCACTGGCGTTGGCGTAATTCTGGGTGAGCAATTGCAGTTGCTCCAGCTCATCAGCATCTTGCACCCGTTCAGGATGCAGCAAGGCCATAGGATGGGCTTTGATGTATTCGGTGATGATAAACTCCATCCGTGCCAAACCGACCCCGTCATTCGGCAGGAAGCTGGTCTTAAAGGCCAGTTCAGGGTTACCGATGTTCAGCATGATCTTGGTCTTCGGGTGTTTCAGGCCGGACAAATCGGTGGTTTTGATGTCAAAATCCAATATCCCCGCATACACCTTGCCGTTATCGCCTTCGGCACACGACACCGTCACAGGTGAGTTATTGCTTAAGGCCGTGGTGGCGTTGTCGCAACCGATAACCGCCGGAACACCCAATTCGCGGGAGATAATCGCCGCATGGCAAGTACGCCCGCCCCGGTTGGTGATAATCGCCGAGGCGATTTTCATAATCGGTTCCCAGTCCGGCGTGGTCATATCGGCGACTAGCACATCGCCTGCCTTAAAGCTGCCCAGTTGGTTGACGTGGTGAATAATACGCGCATTGCCCGTGGCAATCTTACTGCCGACCGCGTGGCCGGTGACGATGGCTGGGGCATGGCCTTTTAGGACATATTGTTCCAAAATCATGCCGCGCAATTGCGACACCACCGTTTCGGGCCGTGCTTGGACGATGTACAGCTTGCCGTCCAAACCGTCTTTTGCCCATTCCATATCCATCGGCTTATCATGGCCTGCCTTACGGCTGTAATGCTGTTCGATTTTTAAGGCGTAATCGGCTAAGGTCAGCACGTCTGTGTCACTGAGGCAAAAGCGTTGCCGTTCCGCTTCCGAGGTGACAATATTGCGGGTCGGTTCGCGGGTGTTGCCGTCGCTGTACACCATCTTAATTTTTTTCGCGCCTAAGGTGCGTTTCAGTACCGCCCTATAGCCTGCCCGGAAAGTCGGTTTATGGACGTAAAACTCATCCGGGTCTACCGCGCCTTGGACGACGTTCTCACCCAAACCATAAGCGCCGGTGATGAACACCACATCGCTGAAACCGGATTCGGTATCTAAAGAAAACATCACGCCGCTGGCATCTAGGTCAGAGCGGATCATTTTCATAATGCCGATGGACAAGGCCAGTTTGAAATGGTCGAAGCCTTGGTCGATGCGGTAATGGATAGCCCGGTCGGTAAACAAGCTGGCAAAACAGCGTTTACAGGCTTCTAATAATGCCTGCTCACCGCGTATGTTTAAATAAGTGTCTTGCTGACCAGCAAAACTGGCGGTCGGCAAATCCTCAGCCGTCGCCGAACTGCGCACCGCGACGCTGGTATCTTCTTCGCCATATTGTTGTTGCAGTTGCGCGTAGGCGGTTAGGATTTGTTGCACCAAGTCATCAGGCAGGGGCGCGGCGTAAATAATCTCGCGGGCTTGGCGGGCGCGTTTGGCAAGGTCGTTGACATCATCGGGGTTTAACGCATCCAAGGCCTGATGCAATGCCGTCCAGCTATCGTTTTGCTCCAGCACATAACGGTAAGCCTCGGCAGTAATGGCAAAGCCATTCGGGATTAAAATGCCTTGTGGGGTCAGTTCTTGATACATTTCCCCTAACGAAGCGTTTTTACCGCCTACTAAAGGGATGTCGTCGATAGTCAGTTCATTGAACCAACGGATGTAATTGATGGTTTTGCTCATGGTGCTTTCCTGTTATTGGTTTTTATAGATGGGCTTTGTGGGGGATGCCGACAAGCCTATTTTTTTATAGACAGAGAATGATCCGATAGCTTTTGGGTGATGTTTAATGGGTGTAGGGGGTGTGCTTATCCCTGGGGTTGGTGGTGTTGATTAATCTGAAAAAGTGTATCTACTAGATACACTTTTCTCCTTTTTCATAGCATCTTTTGTTGCTTAATAAGAGTATGGTGATGTACCTCCAATTTCCTTATAGTACGCCGTAATTTTTCGCAATGAAAGCAGATAATCTGTTTTGTGTTTAGCGTAAAAAGTGTATCTAGTAGATACACTTTTTTGACCGTTCCAGCCCTTCTAAATTCCCTAATTTATTTGTGATTATTTTATCGGCGGCAATCTGCCTGTGGTGTGGGTGCAAGTACGTTATCCTATAACGGCCTTTGTGCTTGTCCTTATCAAAGGATAGGTATTGATTACAGATTAGGTAGCACAGCCATAAAAAGTGTATCTACTAGATACACTTTTTATGGCTGCCGCCCAACCTTGTAAAAATAGCTCGAATGGATTAGGTGTGATTATCTTAGAAGAAAACGGCTTATGCTGAACCGCTTTCCAGTCGCCCATTAACCCAAGCCAGATTCTTTTGAAACTCCACATAAAGCGGCGACTTGGAGACTAAGTCTGCCAATAGAGCTTGGGCTTGCTGATAATAGTCTATGGCTAAGGGGAGATTGCCCTGTTGTTCATAATGCAGGCCTAATTTAATGAGGGCAATGGCTAGGCCGTTGGTAAAGTCCAGATGGCTGGGGGCGGCGGCATGGAGTTCCTGTTCCAGACGCTGGAATTCTTCATACCAGCGCAAGGCCTGTTCCGGGTCGCCCAGCTTGGTGTGGGTGCTGCCTAACTTTTGGCAGGCCACTCCCAAGCCGTCTTTAAAGCCCATATGGCCGGGGGCGGCGGCATGGAGTTCCTGTGCCAGGCGGTGGTGGTCTTCATACCAGCGCAAGGCCTGTCTCAGGTCGCCCAGCGTGGTGTGGGTGTTGCCCAAATATTGGCAGGCAATCGCCAAGCCGTTTTTAAAATCCAGATGGCCGGGGGCGGCGGCATGGAGTTCTTGTTTCAGGCGCTGGAATTCTTCATACCAGCGCAAGGCCTGTTGCAGGTCGCCCAGCGTGGTGTGGGTGATGCCTAAGAATTGGCAGGCCACCGCCAGATTGTTTTTAACGTCCAGGTTATCCGGTTCGCGCTGGTGGAGTGCCGCCATGATAGTATGATAATCGGTAAAAGCCCTTAAGGCCTTGTCCGGGTTGCCCGTGGTTAGGTGGTAGCGGCCTATGCGTCCGTGCAACACGGCAAGCTTATCATCCCCCGGCAACCCAGCCGCGACCGTTTCGGCATGGCGGCAGTAAGCCGCCGCGTCCGCGTAGCTGGCGTTGAGCAAATGCCCGCTGTTAGCTTCATGAGCCAGCTTGTCTATCAGCTTAACGACCAAGCCCGAACAATAGCCCTGCAAGCGTTCCGAGTTTTTATGGCGGGTGATCTCCTGCACCACTGGGCTGGTTTTGTAGTGGCTTATCCCATTTTGGACGCTATTCTCCAGCCAACCGCACGCCGCCAAGCCGCTGAGGGTGTCGGAGAAGGCTTCTTCGTCGGCTTCGGCGGTTAACAGCAAGTCCGCCAAATCGCCATAAGCCCAGTTTTCCGCAGGCAACACCGCCAAGTTACACAATAGCCGTTGTTCGGCTTCGCTGAGCGGTGTTATCCGCTCCAATTCGTCATACAGGGCGGCAATGATGTCGGTGGGGTTGGCGGCCTGTAAGGCGGGCAATATGCCTTTGCCCATGACCTTAACCGTTTTGGTTTTCGCCAAGCGCAACAGCCCGCGCTGTTGCAAATCCGCCAGCAACTGGCTCAGCGGATAAAACACCTTGTTGGCGTTCACCGCCGCCAAGTTCTTCGCCAACAGCTCCAGCACCAGCGTGTTGCCGCCCACCGCTTGGTAGATGCTGGCAAACAGCCCGTCATCCTCTGTCCGGTGCTGTGGGTAATGGCTGTTGAAGACGCGTAAGGCCACCGCCTCCGGCAAGGCTTTAATCGGGTAACGGTCAGTGCCGTTAAAGCCGTTCAGGCGGCTGGTAAGCAGGATATGGCAGTTGGTGCAAGCGTGTAAAAAGCCCCAGTGTTGCGCCAGTTCTTCGGCATCATTGGCGTTGTCGATAATCAACAAACAGGGCGCGGAGAGGTTGGCGACGGCGGCTTGCAGCAGTTCCAAACGTTGCGCCGTGAGCATGGTATCGGGGAAGTTCACCTGCAAAGGCAAGGCCAACATCAGCAAGGCATCGTCCAAGCGGCTGGGGGCATACAGCCAAGCGGTGTGGGTGTAATGGCTTTGGTAGCTTTGCCAATACTTCGCCGCCAACGAAGTCTTACCGATACCGCCCTGGCCGTTGACCAACAGCAAGGGTTGGTTACTTACTTCCAGCTTGGCGCGTATCGCCAATAAATCTTCATCGCGGCCTTCGAATACGTCGGGGATGAACGGCGTGGTGGTCAGGTGGCGGGGGAGAGATTTTTCCGCATAGTGGATGTGGGTTTCGTGATAAGTGCTGTTGTTGCCCAGATGGATTTGCCGCCCTATTTGGGTTTGATTGCCGAGCACGGTATCGCCCGCGTTATTCTTTAACCTGTCTTGCGCCGAAGCTATCAGCGTAAAGCCCGCATTTTCCAAGTGCGCCACTATCGCCTCGTGGTCTAATGGCCGATGCCAATAGTCTTCACAACAAGCGCGTAGGCTGGCAACAATAGCCTGTTCATTGCCTGATACTAAGGTTGCCGCCAGTGCTTTAACCAACTCCAACAGCGTATCTTCGCTGAGGGTTTCAACCCTAACGCACCGCAAACACGCATAAACCCGTTCATCAGGCATATCCCAATAAGCACACAGTTGCGCAAATGCGCTTGAATGCACCGCCGCATCTAAGGCAAACGTCTTAAAGATATCATAGTTAGCAGCGCTTACTGCCCGCTCGCACAGTTCGGGTAAGTTGGCGACAGAATCTTGGGAAATAAACCAAAACTGCGCGGCTTCATCCCGACCTAGTTTCGCCTTGGCAGCAGCCAATACGCCTTTAGCATTTAACTTCGGCAGTTTCCAATGGCCTGCCGAGCCGTTTTGGCGTTTGACTTGGTGGTATTCGCTACCGCTGTTTATTTCCAGTTTAAATTCGACACCATCGCCTTCATCGCCCAATGGCTCTAAGGTAATGCCAGTTGCTTCGCCTTTGAGTATGCGCAATAAGCAGTACACCGTCCATAGCGCTTCATAATAATTGCCCATCTTATCAGCACCACCACCCGGATAGGGCATAAACACTCCTCTATTATTAGCTAACCGCTTTCACCCCTATTAGAATGATAACGACTTAAGCAATAAAGGTCTATCTTAAATGGCAATGTTACCGTTGATTGTTGAAAACGCCTTAAAGCGGTATTGAGCAGCCGCTGCGGGGTCAACGCCCGTAAATAGTTGTAGCAGAACCGACTGCATAACACACCGGGGTCAATATCAAACTTGCCGCCATGCCTAACAATAATCCTGCGGACAACGACAGGGTCATCGGAATTAAAAATTGCGCTTGGGGGCTGGTTTCCATCAAGGTCGGCAGGAAGCCGACGAAATTGGTCAGGAACGCCAGTAAGATAGGACGGAAGCGTGATGTGCAAGCCTCGATAATCTGTTCAGTGAGCGGGCGGTCAGGGTCATCATGTTCCCTAATGCTATCCAGCAACACCAAGCTATCGTTAATGACCACACCACTGGCGGCAATCATGCCTACCAAAGATTCCATCGACAACGGCAACCCCAACAAGCCATGCGCCAATATCCCGCCGCTCCAAGCCACAGGGGCGGCAAGCAGAAAAATCAACGGTTTTACATAAGACCGGAACGGCACGGCAATCAGTGCGTAAATCACGAACAAAGCAATTAAGGTGTTGCGGCCTAGCGATGCCGTGGTGGCTTCCTGTTCTTGACGGTTTTGCCCCAGTTCCACGTTTAGCCCCGGATAATTTTGTTGGAATTTAGGCAAAACACGATTTTTTATGTCGGTATAAATGGCGTTGACATCCGCTTCTTTAGGGTCAACCCGCGCTTGTACTTTCAACACCCGTTGGCGGTTTTGGCGGATCAGTTTGGCGAAACCAGGCGTTTGGCTAATTTCCGCCAAGGTTCCCAAAGGGGCGGACGCGCCTTCAGCAATCCGTATCGGCAGGACTTTTAAGTGCTCTATCGTCCGGCGTTCGGCAAGCGGTAGCCGTACCATCACTTTCACTTCACTGCGCCCACGTTGTAGCCTTTGCACTTCTTCGCCGTAATAGGCCCCGTGCACTTGTTCCGCTAAATCTTCCAAACGTAACCCTAGGCGTTCGGCGGCAGGTTTTAGCTTGAGCTGCAATTCCGGTTTGCCAGGTTCGGCGGAATCAATGACATCGGCAACGCCTTGATAGGCGGCAAGTTGCTGTTTGAACGGTTCGGTAGCCGCCGCCAAAACAGCCGGGTCGGTTGCACCCAAATCAAATTCCAAGTCATAAGGCACATCACCTTCTTTGTATAAAAAGTCGATTTTGCCCCGCCCCACGTCGCCAACACGCCGCCGCCATTCACGGATAAAATCTTCAACGACGATGTGTTGCCTGCCCAACGCGGAAAATTCCGTCCAAAATCCTGCCTGACTTGCCCATATCATGGTTTCTAAACCAGCAATGACACTTGTTTCTCCGGTTTGCCCAGATGCCAAACCATGTTGTTGGCGTTGCTTGGCATCGAGTTCATCACGCAAGGAAAAAAACGCCTGCTCCACCCGTTTTGCTAGGGTTTTGACTTCACTGTACGGTGCGCCTTCGGGAACGGTCAGGTTGACCCAAAAACTGTCCAGTGTGACATCAGGTTGCAAGGATTGGCGGACACGGTTACTGCCGACCAATGCCCCGCTAACCAACAACAGTAATATGAAACAAGCAATCGTCAGATAACGCCATGCCAGTGCGGTTTCCAAAAAAGGCCGATAGGCATACTGGACAAAGTGATCCAAACCCTGATTGAGTTTATCGCGTAAACGGTCTAAGCGGGACGCTTGGGTGGGCATAGGCGAGGGGGCTGACAAATGTGCGGGCAGAATCAGCATGGCTTCAATCAGCGAAAACGCTAATGTCAGGATCATCACCATGCAAATGGGGCGCATCATTTGCCCAAACCAACCGGACAGGAACAGGCCGGGCAGAAATGCCACTAAAGCTACCAGCACTGCCAAGGTTACGGGAACAGCGACTTCTTGGACACCACGGATGGCGGCATTTAAGTTGGAGGTTTTGTTTTGGCTTTGTTGGCTGTGGATGCTGTCGCCAATAATAATGGCATCATCCACCAAAACGCCCATCGCCAACAAAAAGCCAAACAGCGATAACATATTTAACGACACATCGAATAAGGGCATCAGCCACAACGCCCCCAATATTGAGGTTAAAATGCCCATACCTGCCCACAACGCCACTTTCAGGCGCAAAAATAAAGTCAACACCAGACATACCAGCACAAAGCCGCTCAGGCCGTCTTCAATTAAGGTGCTGATACGTTCTTGGTAAGCTTGGGAATCATCCCACCAAGTTTTCAACGTCAAGCCTTCGGGGAGATGCTTTTGCATGTCTTTGATTGCGGCATTGACACGTTGGGCAACCACAACGCTGTCACGTTCGGCATGGACTGCCCAGCCTTGTGCCGTTTCACCGTTGTGGTACCATTCAAACTGCAATTCTGCCAAACTGTCCGTAACGGTGGCGACATCGCCCAACAAGATATGCGAACCGTCGGCTTGGCTACGCAACACCAACGCCGCCAACGCCGCCGCGTTGCTGGCTTTGCCGTTGATCTTCAACAGTACTTCCCCCGCCGGATTTTTGACGACACCCGCCGGCAAATCCAGTGATGCACGGCGCAGGGCGGCAGCAATATCACTTAAGGCCAAATGGTATTGTTGCAGTTTGGCCGATGACACTTCAATGGCTATTTCATAGGGAACCTCACCATAATTGACCACCTTGCTCACGCCCGGAACGGTGGTCAATTGTTGTTGGATGTATTCACCGTAACGTTTCAACGCCAAGCTATCGGTAGCCCCATGCAAAGCCACCCAAATCAGGCCATCATCTTCTTCACGGGCGGCGGCTTTCACGCTGATTTTTTCCAAGCCTTTAGGTAGCCGCGAAATAGTTTGGATACGGCCATTCAAGGCGTTCATCAGTTGTAACTTATCGTAATCGGGTAACACCGCGACTTTGATCAGGCATTCGCCTTGGGTGATTTCGGTATTGATGCGTTTGATACCCTGGACATCAAAAATGACCTCTTCAATGCGGATACAGACCGCGCTTTCTATTTCCAAAGGCCCAGCACCTGGATAAAGCGCTTTGATTTCGATTTGTTGCGGGCTAAAGCGCGGGAACACTTCAGTATCCAGCCGTGTATAACTGGACACGCCACCGACTAAAATCAGCAGCATCAGCAAATTGGCGGCGACCGGATTACTGGCGAACCACGCTAAAATACCTGTAGGATCTGATTTAGGAGGGGTCATGGTTTACTGTATTGGGGGATGCCGCTTGCATCTTTTCGGTTGCGCCATCCAGCCGGACGTGCATCCCCATGATGGGGACTTGGAGGCCGGAGGTGACAATTTGATCGCCTGCCTTAAGCCCACCCACAACCAATATCCGTTGCGTTTCTTGCCGCAAAATAGCAACTTTCTGTTTGTGCAACTGCTGTTGGGCATCGACCAACCAAACTTCTTGATCGCTATTGATAGCCGTTGGCGGCAATACAAACACATTCTGGTAAGTGTGGCCGTGAATGGCGGCTTGTACAAACAAGCCGACAAGCAATGGGGTTTGCCCCGCGTATTGTGCATAAGGTTCGCTGACTTGGGCAATGGCATATAATTGCCCATTAGCCTCATCGACAACGCCTTCGGTACGGACGATACGCCCTTCCCACGTTGCTGTGCGTCCGGCTAACTGGGCGGTCAAGCTGAGCGTCGGTAATGTGGCCGCCGTTTGTTCCCGTTTAGGTTTGCCTAACGGTAAATCGATAAAGGCCAGTTCATCCATAGCTATCGGTAGGCGGATTTCGGCAATGTCGGTGGCATATAGCCGTGCCAGTTTTTCCCCAGGTTGGACAAATTGCCCCAAACCACTGAGTTTTTCCTTAACCCGCCCGGCAAAAGGTGCGCGTAATTCGCAGCGGCTACGTTTAAGCCGCGCTTTTGCCAAATCGGCCTCGGCGGCTTGCAGTTTCGTCCGTGCTTCCGCCAATTGCGGTTCACGCATCGCCAACGGTGTGGGCTGGCCTTCGCCTAACGTTTTCCATTCGTTCCGCGCTTGCACGGCTTGTGCCTGTTCGGCGATCAACAGGCGTTGGGCTTCGGCAATACGGGCTTGCGCTTCGGTAACGGCGTAATCATAATCACGCGGCTCTATGGCAATGAGCAATTCGTTTTTGGCAAAAAAGCCGCCTGCATTCAATTCTGGATGGACAAAAATAATTTTTCCGGACACTTCCGGGACTAAATCAATTTCCGTGCGCGGCCTGACTACACCCTGTGTTTGTACATCCAAACGCACGGTTTCCGGCATGACGGTCAACGTACTTACCAACGGTGGTTCGCTGATACGGGTTTGCGTAGGCATGGCAGGTTGGTAAACCAATAACCTCCAAACGGCGGCGATACCTAGCAAAAGTACGGCAATGGGCAAGAGAATTTTTAGCTGTTTGACAGTACCCATCAAGCGCTCCAAATGCCGGGTGATCTGCTAGCGCGTAGTGCCTTACTGGCAAAAACGATGCGGTTAATTTCAATTGATAGCATCCACATCCCCACCTAAAGCCAAATATAAGTTGATCCGGTTGTTCAATAATTGCCGCTGTACGGCAAGATGTGCACTCTGGGCTTCTAAGGTACTGCGGTAACTGTCCAACAAAGTGAGGATTTGGATCAGTCCTTGCCGATAAGAATAGATTGCCAATTTACGGCTTTCTTGGGTTTGAGCCACGGCTTCGCGCAAGGATTGTTCTTGTTTTTGTAACCATTGTTCCGCCGCTAATGCCTGTTCAACTTCGCGGAAGGCATTTAGGGCCGTGCTGCGGTAATTGTTGAGGGCTTCTGTGACCAGAGCTTTTTGCAAATAAATGCCGCTTTGCAAGCGTCCGCCAGTGAACAGCGGCTGGGTCAGACCCGCTGCCAGATTCCAGGCGGCGGCGTGCGGGCCGATGATTTCCGCTAATGCCGGACTTGCCGAACCGCCGCTGGCTGTTAATGTCAGGCGCGGCAATAATGCCCGTTGTGCACTGGACAGGCGGGCATCCGCCGAGCGCAGACGGGCAAATGCCGCCACAAGGTCAGGCCGCCGTACCAATAATTGCGCGGGCAACCCTTCCGCTAAGTTGGCGGGCGGTGCGGGCAATTGAGTTGTCGCCAAGGTCTTGCCTTCGGGATAGTGGCCGAGCAACGTTTCTAGCCTACGCGTGATGGTTTGCACTTGGTTACGCGCATCGGCAAGCCGGGCTTGGGCATTGGCTAAATCGGTCAACACCAAACGCACGTCCAGACCACGGGTCAGGCCCAGATTAAAACGTCCGCGCACCAAATCGCCAATAGCCTGACGGTCGCTGACGGATTGTTCGGCGACTTGTACCTGACGTTTGGCCTCGACCAATTCAAAATACGTTTGTGCGGTTCGCGCCGCTAAAGACAACCGGGCACCCCGCAAGTCGGCGACAGCCGCCTCGGCATCGTGTTGGGCGGCCTGTTGTGAAGAACGGATACGTCCCCATAAGTCAATTTCCCAACTGAGGTCAAACAAGGCGGAAAATTCAGAAAACCGCCCGGAAACCACATCATTGTTGTTCTGGTAACTGGGGGAAAATGACAGTTGCGGCAACCGCCCAGCCCCTGCAAGCGCTGCCGATGCCCGCGCGGCTTGCACCCGCGCCGCCGCCGCTTGCAAATCATAATTTTGGCTTAATCCGGTATGCACCAAGGCTGTCAGTAAGGGGTCGGCAAAGCTGCTTAACCAATGCGGTATAGCTTCAGATGTGTCGGAATTTGGCGTTTGCCAAGATGCAGGCAAGCTAATACCGCTGGCTTTAGCATCGCGTTTAGGTAAATCCTGACAACCCGGCAACATCAAAATAGGCAAAAAAAACGCCACACATGAAACCTGATAAATTGTTTTCATCAAGCTATTACTGTACCGTCACAAACGATAATTTACCAATGCCCGAACGCTGTGCGCTCGCCATCACCTTGGCCACGACATCAAACACAGCGGTACGGTCAGCTTGCAATTGCAGGTTAATTTCCGGGTCTTTTTCCTGCAAGGCCTTCAATTCGGTTTCTAAAACCACCCGATATCCATCCAATAAGGCTCGCCCGTCAACCGTCACACTTAACATCGCGGCGTGCCGGTCTGGAGCCGGTTCGGTCTGTTCGGTTTTCGGTAGCTTAACGCCGACTAGTTGTGTCAATAAAGGTGCGGTGACGATGTGCATGATTCCCCAAACGCTGCCGAACAGCCATAGTGACAAAAGGTAAACGTTAAGTCTCGGCTTGGGAGATGTTAATAAAAAAACTTTCATTTTTTTTCAGTGCTGTACGGCCCGAATCGCTTCGGAGAAAATAGTGCCTATCTGGTCGATTTGCTCGCTTGTCACGATCAAAGGCGGTAGAAGCCGTACCACGCTACCTTGGCGGCCTCCCAATTCCACAATCAAGCCGCGTTTTAGGCATTCCATTTGGATACGGACAGCCAGTTGCCGGTTGGGGGGATAGATACCGAGCGCATCGGGTGCTGCCACCGGATTGACGATCTCAATGCCAATCATCAATCCGCGCCCTCTGATGTCGCCGATTTGCGGTTTATTTTTCTGAATATTTTGGAGTATGCCCATCAACCGTATACCCATTTCATGGGCATGCAGTTCCAGCCTATGGGATTTTACATACTGGAGCGTCGCCGTTCCGGTAGCCATCGCTAGTTGATTGCCGCGAAAAGTACCTGCATGGGCACCAGGTTGCCAATGATCCAAATCTTTGTGGTACATGACCACACTTAACGGTAAGCCTCCGCCTATCGCTTTTGACAGCACCAAGATGTCCGGTTGGATACCGGCATGTTCGAAAGCATACATACAGCCAGTGCGGCCTACACCGGTTTGCACTTCATCGATAATCAGCGGAATCCCCCGTTCTTTGGTCATTCGGCGAATTTCCCGCAGCCATTCGTCCGGTGCCGGAATAACCCCTCCCTCTCCTTGTACGGCTTCCAAAATCATGGCTGCTGGCGGGGTAATGCCGCTGTTGCTGTCATCTAAGAGCCGTTCGATATAGGCAAGGGAAGCCCGCCAGCCTATTTCACCACCCAACATGAAAGGACAGCGGTAAACATAGGGGAATGGGAGAAAATGCACATCCGACATCAACCCAGATATGTGCAATTTGGGGGCAATCTCGCCAGTCAATGCTAATGCGCCGTGTGTCATACCATGATAAGCGCCATGAAAAGCCAAAACTGACCGCCTGCCGGTAGCTGTTTTCGCCAACTTAATGGCCGCCTCGATGGCATCGGCACCTGTCGGGCCGCAAAACTGGATGCGGGCTTGGGAGGCAAAAGCTTTAGGTAAGCTGGCAAACAACTCTTCGACAAACAGATCCTTGACCGGTGTCGTCAAATCCAAGGTCTGGAAGGGTATGCCCTCCGCTAAAGTCCGTCGGATAGCTTCCACAATAACAGGATGATGATGGCCTAAGGCTAAAGCCCCCGCGCCGGCCAAGCAATCCATATACTGACGGCCATCCATATCTTCAACAAAAATGCCGTTTGCCCGGCGAATGGCGATAGGAATACGGCGGGGATAACTTCTGGCATTCGATTCAAACCCTGATTGGCGGTCAAGGTAATAGTTATTGCTCTGCGCCTCAACAACAACCGATTCTTCATCGATAAGCGGGTGCAATAACGCCCCTCTATCGAAAGCATAGCCCGTTTCGGATTGAATAACTTCTTGTGCCATGATGATATCTCCACATTATTTTTAAATTATTGCCCTTTTGAAGGTTAGGGCATCTTATATTCATACGATCAACAAGTCTGCTAATCCAGATTAGCCAAAAAGTGCGGTTTGCCGGATTTAGTTTGACACTATTGGCGCATCTCCTGTTAAGCCTTCTTCGGCTCTCTCATATATAGGGCTTTCGGCCACAATTGCTTTTAATGCCCCATCCTCAATTTTCAAACATCGGTCGGCCATATAAAAGTAATGGTCATCGTGTGAAATCACTATCACCGTTTTGCCTTTAGCTTTTAGTAGGGGCAGTAGTTCCGTATAAAATATTTTCTTGAATATCGGATCTTGGTCGGCCGCCCATTCATCGAACAGATAAAAGGGGCGATCCTCCAGATAAGCGACCAACAATGCTAGCCGCTTCCGTTGGCCTTGAGATAGATCCAGTGTCGAAAATTCTCCGTTTTCGATACTGACTTTATGATCTAATTGCAATCTGGCTAAATACACACGCGCTTCCGTATCCAACTCTTTGCCTTGAAAACCCAATAGGCTATCGAATAGGTAAAAATCGGAAAAAACGGCTGAAAACTGCTGGCGGTAGCTTTCTCGGTTAGTTTCGCTAATACGCTGCCCACCTAAGCGAATCTCCCCTTGCTCTGGCACATAAAGTCCAACCAATAACAACGCCAGTGTCGTTTTGCCGCTACCGTTGCCACCGATAAGAAAAACCACTTCGCCGGGTTGTAAGGTCAAATCCAAGGGGCCTAAGGTAAAAGGGCGGTCTTCGCCTTCCCGGCGGTAACGGTGGGTTACGCCGTTGAGCATCAAAACTTCCGGATCGGCAAAAGACAATGACCCGCTTGTCTCGGCTGATTCAGGTTCACAAGAATCCCACGTTAAAGCCTCAATCTTCTTTAAGGCAATACTGCCCCTGACCCAAACGGGCACCCCGTCCATTAAGGTTGCTAAAGGAAACATCATATAGAGAATGGTCAAACAATAGCCGCGTACAATTTCTGGGGTCATGTCCGGCCAAGCGGGCAATTTAACTACATCCAGACAGGCAAGCGTAGACAATCCAGCGACAGCTTCCCGGATATTCGGCAACAGAAAAAGTGCTGTACCAATCAGCAGATAAAATAAAATGTTGCCCCAATTACCCGCTAGAATGTAAAAACCGTTACCTTGCAGATAATGCTGCCGATAATTTTTTGCCGCCACTTCCAAGCGGTCAGTCAAAAAGGCATTGCGCCGTAACTCGTGCAGCTTCAACTCTTTCATTCCTTGCGTCAGGCTACGAAAATGCCCGTATAGCTTATCATCAGATTCCCGAGCCATGCTTAACCTATGCTGGGCATGACTTTCGACTAACTGAATACCACCTATCCCCACAATGATCGCCAATATCACGATAACCAGCAAAGTACCTGACAACCAGCCCAAATAAAGTAGGCACCCCCCAATAATTGCGGCATTTACACACAGCATCGGCAGCCATTGGAATGCTTCCGCAAAAGTGGCGATATCTTGGGTTAGGCAAGCCAAGATTCGAGCCGGCCCAATAGCCTGCAAATGTGGAAAAGAAGTCCGCAAAATCTGTCGGCTCAGTTTCAGACGCAAATTGAAAATGACATTCTGACCAAGTCGCATCAATAAAAAAGCCGAGCCAATCCGAGCCAGAAACAACAATGCACACAATTCGGCAAACAACTTGCCCAATTGCGGCAAAGTACTTTGTTTGCTGTCCAGAGCCATATTAATGACAGCTATCAAACCAGCACCAGACAAGCCAGCAAGCAAGCCGGAACTCATTGAGAAAATCAAAAGCCAGCCTGAATTACGCAGTAAAAAAAACATCATACGGTTAGCCATCCTCTGCTAATACCGAAACTCCGGCTTGGGTATCCGATTAGGAAAACCCTAGTTTCATATTTGACGAATCTAATCCGTCTTAAAGGTTTCCAAGCTAAAGCTTTACAAACCCAGTATAGATAAAAAATGATAGGCAAAATCATGTGCATAAGTCCTCTCTAATTCTGCAATTCGGTTATTGGTACAAATTCCAAGCGGTGTTGGCTTGTTCCGGCTTCCAAAGGCAAAACAATACCTTCTGTCCAAGCCTGCTGTTGGTCGCCGTAATGGGGCGAAAGCGGATGACCGGATTGTCCGCCAGGCATATGCAAAATGCCATTACCTTCACGCCCTGGCGACACAATCAGACGCTCACTGTCACCAATGCCTGGCGTATACATGCGCACGCATTCATCACAACCCGATACTGCGGCCTGCGGCATATCTAACCAACGCTGCAACAACGGTAACGAATCTGAAAAAGGATGGGCGATAGCTACCTGGTTGACAGTACCCCATGCGAACACCTCTTGAAAATCGGCTGAATGGCCTGCCAATACTTTACCTTCAGCCTGTATCAGTAGCTTAAGAAGAAATGCCTCCCAGTTGGGGAAATGCTGCTTATCAGGCAGTAATGACGGCGGTTTTGCTGTTAATAATTGCTGTAAAGGCACATCGGCCATGGTCGAGGTGAAACGGAATTTAGGATCGTGTTCACGGCACTTCACCATAAATGGGGAAATCACGGCATCAAGCAATAATTTTCTAAATTCCACTAAGACGGCAAATCCCACCGAATCCCGCTCGGCAAAACCATCCCACTTGTTCAAAATCTCCGCTAGATGTATTTGTTCCTTATCTTGACTTTTCTCTAGGAGGGATAATGCCAACTGCTGATAAAAACGGTAGAATTCCGCCTTAGTATCCAATTGCAACGCAAACATTTCCCGTTCGGTGATATTTTTCGCTTCAAGGAGCCGTTCGCTAATCCGGTAGGCACGATACCCATGGTCAAAATAATGTCCTATTACATAAGGATAGCTACTATCCAGCATTCTTTGATTGGCGTTGACGATAAAGCCAGACGGAGGATTCAGCAGGCGCGGTAATTCCTCCGGCAAAATATAACCAGCCCAACCAACTAAGCCGTTAGCCCAGGAACGGCTCACTGAACCGTCCAGTCCGAAGCGTTTAGGAATTTTACCTGTGTATGTCCAGCCAATATTGCCTTGGCTGTCAGCCACCAAGGCATTCAAAGGCGGGCCTCCCGCCTGATTGAAAATTTTTTGTGCGGCTATAACATTTTTGGCGGCATCCAAATCAAGTAAATGCAAATCTGTCGCCTCGGGATCTAAGGCGACCCAGTGTACCGCTGTCGGTGTAACGGATGAGAATTCTGGTAACACCGGCCCCCACTCGGTGGATTGCACTCTAAACGTCAAATCCGCTTCGCCTTTAACCTTAACCGTTTCTTCCCGTTCATTGAATTTCATCCAGCCTTTCGGAGTGCGATAGCTGCCAGCGTCGGTGGGATTAATTTCCAATGACACCAAATCCACGAAATCACCTTCTATATTGGTAAACCCCCAAGCCACATTCCCATTAGAACCAACGACAAGCAGGGGGACGCCAGGCAAAGTAAGGCCAGTAAGCGCCACATCACCATAACGGATTTCTGCTCTATACCAAATATTTGGAACGCGTAGTGATAAATGCATATCGTTAGCTAAAATAGCCCGACCATCCCAAGTCTTTGCAGATCCGACTACCCAGCCATTTGATCCTTTAGGAGGAGGTGCTTTGGTCGCTAAACCGGCATAGTATTCGGGATTGCCGATGTTGTGCAATAATGCGGACAGCTCTTTCGTGGGGATGGAAGGTATTGCTGTGCTGGCTTTGCCGTTCAGTAACCGTGTGGTGTAAAGGTCGACGGGCGGCAAAAAAAATTGCGTTACAGATTTTGGCAAGGCCGCTTCCATAACAGTGGTCATGCGTTCCTCATCGCCTGTCCAACCTAAATCCTCTTCCATCCCCAAGATCACCAGTAAACTGTCTTCAGGTCGCCAAGCGGAAGGGTTATAGCCCAAAAGCGAAAATTCGGGCGGTAAAACTGCTAAAGACTTTATGGCTTGGTTGACCCCTAACGCATAAGCTTCGAGCACCCGCTTTTGCTCTTGCGGAAGACGTTCAACAATAGCGTGCGCAACCTGCTCAAAGCCCATCACGCGATGCCATCGGTCAGTGTTTTTTAATTCAGGCCCCATCACTTCTGCTAAACGTCCGGCCATATGCCGCCGTAACAAATCCATCTGGAACAAGCGGTCACGGGCAGTTATAAAACCTAATAGCAAAAAAGCATCTTCCTTATTGTTAGCATGTATTGTCGGGATACCGTAGTTATCGATTTCTGAATAAGCAGGCGCACTTAAACCTTTTAGATCGGCCTTAATATCGGAGTCCGGCAACATCCCGACAAAACGATAGGCGGTATACATGCAAGCTAAGGCTAAAACAGTTAAACCAAGCAAAGTATACAAAGTAATTTTTCGCATACCTTACTCCATAGAACCGTGATTGCCGCCGCCCTTGAGGTCAACAAAAAATAACCTATTCATTGCCATACCGTAAACCCGACAATTGTGTCGTCAGTCCTGTAATCGCCGACTTTAGTTGTGCCACTGATAATAAGTACAAAAAAACTAAAATTTGCTTGAGGCCAAATAAAAATAAAGAAAAACGGCTGATTTTTAAAGATTTTTCTATACCCACCACCAATTGCTCCATTTCACGATCGGAGATGTTCAACGGCGGCAGCAGTCGGCAAAAATATTGCAGGACATGGCCTTCGGAAAGGCATAAGCGGGAAATGAGTAATTCGGAAACGTCTTTACCAAATAAGGACAACGGAAATTGTTCCATATCAAGCATCAAGTGCAAGTGTAAGCCTTCTCCCCTAATCCCTTTTAATAACGGGGCGCGGCCAGCAACTCCCCACAACTCGGATTTTAGTCGGTTGCCTGCGTACCTGATCCGTTCCCGATTGCCCGGCGCATTTGCTTGGGTGAGGCCATTCAAAGCGATATGCGCCCCTAATTGGTTTAGGAACTGGTTCTCATAGCGTGTCACCACCTGTTCATTGGTATGCTTGGCTTGCTGATAAACAGTATCGCTAACCAGTACGGCGGAGATCGGGAATGTCAAATCGCTTAAACCTTTGGATAGGGTAATAATGTCCGGTTGGTATTGGTCACGGTCAAACGATACGAATGACCCTGTCCTAAACATGCCGTTGAGGATTTCATCAATGCCAACAATGTAACCAAGGTCTTTCCTATACTGAAAGATGATGTCTATCAACTTGGGCGGCACTTGGTTTAGACTATTGCCTTGCATGACTTCAAACCAAACCAACGCAATTTCCCCAGAGCGCAATTGCTGCAACAAGTCAACATCGGCGGTCGGCGAAAAAATATCCAGATAGACAATATCCCAATACAACGGCACAAAGGGTTTCCGGTCAAATTCATCCTCGCTGCCGTTTAGGGAAATCAAGCTTTTGCCGGCATAATTGCCTTTGAAAATAACGATCCTGCTGCGTTGCGGGTTAGCCAACATCGCCAGAGTAATGGCAATATCGACCGCACACGCGCCGCTAACGGCGGGAAAAGCATGATCCAGCCCGACCAAGCCGCTTAACAGGCGGGCAAGTTCAGACCAATAATCGGTGTCCGGCTGGTGCGCTTCCAACGCTTGGCCGATATCGGCCGGGTTATAGCCGCGCAGGTTACTGCCCGCCCCGCCAATGCAATCAATTAAATCAATTTCTCCAGTAGATTGATTTTTAATGGTGATTTTTGTACCTTTGGCCTGTGTGATATCCAAATCCAGCTTTGCGGCATGACAAATTAATGGAGTGATGGGGTTAATGTAGGTGCAGAAGGCCTTTATCCTTGCGGCGGGCTTATCGGCAATAGCGTTGAACTTGGCGGCTATCTTTGCCGTTATGGGCAGGCTCTTGAGGATTTTATCCCGCACCATGCTAGTGACTAAGCTGTTGCCACCGTAGGTGGACGAGTGCATGAAACAAGTGGAGACCTTAGCCCACGGTTTATAAAACCTATCAAGCACGGAAAAAGCGCCAAAAGGCACTTGATAGTCGGTCAACGCCTCTCCCCAAACGACAATATCCGGCTTATCCGCCAAATGTGCCAAGCTTGATTCCGTCATACCGCAGGAGGCATGGGCGGTGTTAAGAACTAGGATGGTTTGTTTTTCCCGGCACAGGTGTTGTATCCGATTGAGTTCATCAAGAGGAAAATCATCGTATAAACACATGACCACCGCAGCGGCTTTCGTACTGCTGTTATTCAGCTGACTTGACAAGTCTGCCAGTTCTTCGTAAAAAAGCACTCCGGGAACCAGTGCTTTGTCGATGCCTTGTGACAAGGGATCGAATAAATCCGCGTAATAGCGCTCTTGGTCGTAAACCAATACTAAGCCGTCATTGTCAGGATGGCTGAGACGCGCATTGTGCCGGGATATTTTTATTGCCCCATGCAGCGCCTCAATACGGGAGTTACAAAAAAAAGTCTTATAAATGTCTTTGGCGGCTTTATTCCGTAAGGCATTAATATACTCGCACAACAAATAGGCGGCTTGTGCCGATTCGGCAAACACAGGTTGGGAAGCCAATAAGAAAGTGGCTTTACCGGCTTGGTTACGTTGCCATATAGTGTCTAGTGTTGTGCTGGTCGCAGGTTCATAGATTGCCCATCTGGCTTTCAGGGCATTTTGTCCAATGGTGTTGCTGTCAAGATTTTTGCTCAATGTCATGTCCTCAGAAATTAGGGTGGCCGGTCTGCGATGCCGTGTGTTTGGTCAGTTTCATCGGCGGGGCATTAGGGCCTTGTCATAATGCCGTGGCTTTTGGCGGTACTCGGTACTTTTCCTTGGCATAAGGACACGGTGGGCGGTTCCAAAAAGCTTGAGCCGATCATATAATCAAGCGATTTGCCAAACACGCCTTCATCAATAGTCGGTAAGGCAATGCCGATGCCTGCCAACGCTTGTGTTGTCTGGCCATTTTGATAAGGGACAGCGTTATCATGGTGGTGTTCGACAAAAGGTTCGACCATCCCTGCTATAGTCTGTGACGTAGAGTGTTGCAATTGCGAAGTCAGCGCGTGAAACGCATAAATCCATTCCGATGGCGGCACTTTCACGGTTGGGTACCCATATCTGTCTAGCCAAGTGATAAGCTCGTCCATGGGTGTCGCATTAGGGTTACAGATATGATAAGTACGTCCTGGTGCGGCATCGGAGTTGGCCAATCCGATGATGGCGTGGCTGACAAAATCGATGGGCATCAGCATGAACCCGGCTTTATTGGCCGGAAACATGCCAAGGTCTAGGCATACTTTAAGGAATCGGCAATGGAAATCCCCGATATTCCAAGCACCTGTACGGCTATGTCCTGTTACGGCACCCAATCTGTAAACGCTAACCGGCAAGCCCCGTCCGCTTGCAACACGGAGCAAATGTTCCGCCACTAGCTTGCTTTGCGCATAGCCCATTGTCAGCTTAGTTTTTAAGCTAGGTAGATCATCTTCGGAAAATCCGGGCGGCAGCGTTGCGGTATCATCTTCGAAAATGGATAGTGTCGAAATGTAATGGACGGGCTTGGGCTTGCCGAGACAAGCGAGGCGTAAAATTTCCCGCGTGCCCGAAACATTGGCCGCTTTCAAGGCCTGAAAGGGCAATAACAAATTGGTCGATGAGCCGTTGTGATAGATTACGTCAATGGTTTTGCCCAATTTCCGAAATTGCGTTTCTGGCAGACCTAACAACGGTTTTGCCAAATCACCGGATAAAGGCACGACCCGATGTTTCACCCAAGGGTTGTTGATGCCATAACAATTAAGGGTCGCCTCAATTCTAATGGCGGTATCTTGGACGGTATCAGACCGCACCAAGCAATAGATAAGCCCTTGGGTGTGCGTAAGGAGTTCGTCAAGCAGGAACGCGCCGACAAATCCGGTGACACCCGTCAACAAAATATTGCGTGAAGGGGCGTAAGAAGCACCGATGTTGAAATTAGGGGCGATGTCGGCAGCCAATATCGCTTCCGCCCGTAAATCTAGGGGGGCGGGTGATTTTTCGACGCAATCTGCAACCAAGGTGTTGTCAGGCAATGCCACGGCAGGACAAGCCGTAGCAAAATCTTCGAGTATGTTTAAAACCGTGTTAGCCAACTCTTCAATCGTGTCTGGTCGGTAACACGCACTACTGTAACTCCAATCAATATGTAAGGCATCGGCTATGACCGAAGCATCAATGTTCAGCTTGTGCGTCCGTTGCGCCGCCGGGTCTTTGAGATGGCCTACAGGTGCTTGCACAAGCGAAAATTGAGGGTTTGCCCCGTTGCCCTGATCGATACGGCCTAAATAATTAAAGCCAAATTGAGGGGTGGGAATGGCTTCCAGACGTTTGGTAAGTTCGGGATTTTTGCCCAAATAGCGCACCACTCCATAATCAAGGCCATGGTTGGGTATAATAGCCAGTTGCTTTTGTAGCGCTTGCACCAGTGCGGGAAACCTTTGGCCTGCTGAAAACTCGAATAAAACAGGGAATAAGGTGGTAAACCAGCCGACAGTACGCGATATATCAACATCATCAAAAAGCTGTTCACGGCCATGACCCTCCATTTCCAGCAATACCGCATTATTTTGCGTCCATTCGGCCAGTACGGTCACAACTGCCGCCAGCAGTACCTCATTGATCCGTACGCCATGAATAAGCGGCGCGTTTTGCAACAATAGTGACGTTGTTGCCGAACTTAAAGTAACGGATAAGGTTTCGCTGGTTGCTTCAGAATCCAGGCCGTCGGCAATATCGGTGGGCAGGATATGATTGGCTCTGGCCCAATCGGTATTCAGCCAATAGTTGACATTGCGCTCCGCCAACGCCGTTTGCGCGTAAGCGGAAAGACGTTCCGCCCACAGTTTGAAAGGGGAGCTTTTGTCCGGCAAGACCATTTTCTTACCATCAAGGGCTTGTTGGTAGAGTACACCCATGTCTTCTAACAGAATCCGCCAACTGACCCCGTCCATCACCAGATGGTGGACAATAACCAATAAACGGCTGCCCACATCTTGCCCGCAATCAAAGCAAACCACTCTGACCATAGGCCCGTGGTTCAAATTAAGGCTACGTTGCCAATGCGTTGCCTGTTCGGCCAATGCGGCTTGCCAGCCGTTTCCAGCAAGGCTAGAGAGGTCGGCCGAAATAATTTCGCACGCACTGTCGGCGGTTTCCGGCAACAATTGTTGCCAAACGCCATTGTCTTGGTAAAAATGGCTGCGTAAGACATCGTGCTGACTCAGCAACCGCTGTACGACACCCGCCAATAAGGTGGGATTTATAGGTTGTTTTACATCCAGCAAAACGGCTTGGTTCCAATGGTTAGGATTGGTATAGGCTTGTGCGAAAAACCACCGCTGAATAGGCGTCAACGGGACTTCTCCAGTGATGACACCTTGGTCTGCCTGCACGGCGTTGGCGTAACCAATAACTTTCGCTAACGCCTCGATGGTTTGGCATTCGAGTATTTGCCTAGGCTTGACCGTCAAATTGACTTGTTTTGCCCGATTGACCATTTGCATACTCAGGATGGAATCGCCGCCCAGCTCGAAAAAATTATCCCGGATACCGACTTTTTCCAACCCCAATAGCTGTGCCCAGATCACGCATAAGGTTTCTTCGGTGGGGGTGTTGGGAGGACAATACTGGCCTTCCGGTTGTTCATCGATAACCATTTTGAGCAAAGCTTTACGGTCTAGCTTGCCGTTAGAGGTAGTTGGCAGGCTATCAAGGAACACGAATGTGGACGGAACCATATAATCGGGCAGATGGTCGTGCAGGAAAGTGCGCAAGCTGTTGGTGTCCGTTTGGATTTGCTCAGGCTTGACGGTGAGGTAGGCAATAAGGCGCTGACTTCCTGAGGCCGTTTCAGCATGAAGCACAACGGCTGTTTTGATAGCGGAATGTTTGCGCAATTTGGCTTCGATTTCGCTTAATTCCACCCGAAATCCCCGCAGTTTGATTTGCTGGTCGGCTCTGCCTAAAAATAAGATATTGCCATCGGTACAGTAACGCGCACGGTCTCCTGTCCGGTAAAGGCGGGTTCCCACCACTTGGTCAAAGGGATTGGGTATGAAGCGTTCTGCTGTCCATGCCGATTGGTTCAAATAGCCGATAGCAACACCTTCTCCGCCAATATACACTTCCCCTGGTACGCCAACCGGCACCGGATTGAAATAGGTATCCAAAATGTATATGCGCACCCCAGGAATGGCATGGCCAATGGGTATTGAGCCATCCGCAATTGTTGTTGGGATTTGGTAGACCGTACACCAGACGGTGCCTTCGGTAGGCCCGTATTCGTTATAGAGGGTGGTGGCAGGCAATTGGGCGTAATGATAGGCGGCCACTTTTGCCAAACAGGCTTCCCCTGCGACAATAACGGCCTGCAAGCTCTTCAGTTGTCCGGCATCGGCTTGCTCCAACAAAACGTTGTAAAAAGACGGCAAACATAACAGATGGCTAATCTTCTCCTGCCTTATCCATGCCACCAAAAACGTCGGGTCGGTATGGTGGGTGTCGGAAGGTATGCACAGCTTCCCGCCTTGGCACAATGTCCAAAATAAGCCAGCCACTGAACTGTCAAACGAAAAAGACGAGAGCAACAAAAAGCTTGCCACCTGACCGGGGTAGTAAGCGAACCGAGCCATGGTCGAGCACCACAAGTTACGGTGGCTAATGGCGACACCTTTGGGTTGCCCGGTAGAGCCGGAGGTATAAATGACATAAGCCAGATTACCAGAAGGGATCGCCAGCACCGGATTTGTGGCGGAATACCCAAAAATCATATCCCAATCACTGTCGATGCAGCTTATGGGCACCGCTATATCCGGCAAAACAGGCAATACCGATGTTTTAGACAAAATCAGAGCCGTACCGGAATCTTCCAACAGATACTTGATTTCGTTTTTAGGGTATTGCGGATCTATCGGCAAATAAGCACCGCCTGCTTTGAGTACGGCCAAAATGCCCACCACCATTTCCCAACTGCGCCCGAAACACAAGGCGACCAACGCACCGGGATTTAGGCCTTTGTCCAACAAATAATGCGCCAATTGGTTGGCCTTAGCGTTAAGTTCGGCATACGTCAAGGTCAGGCCACTGGCCGATAAGGCGATGGCAGAGGGTATACGGCCCGCCTGTTTTTCAAACAACGAGTGGACAACATCGCCTTCTGTGATTTGCCAAGGGTTTTCATCTGCTGTAATGTACTCGACATCCTGCCATTTTGGCGACAATTGCCGATTTTCCTGCGGAACTGACAAGCGCAATTCACTGATCCGCGTTTCTGGGGCATCGGCGATATTTTCCAGCAACGCCCGAAAATGTTCGCCCATGCGGGCCATCGTGTCCGCATCAAATAAATCGACATTGTATTCAAAGGCCGCATGCAACTGGTCGTGTTCTTCAGTCACATGCAGGGTCAAATCAAATTTGGCAATAGTATTTTCGATAGGAAATGGCGTGATATCCAATCCTGTCACCCGTATCGAGCCAAAAGGCACGTTATGCAATACGAACATAACTTGGAATAAGGGGTTGAAACTGGGATTCCTAGCCAACTTCAGCTGTTTGACTAACAATTCGAAGGGATACTCTTGATAGGGCTGGGCATCGAGCATCGTTGCCTGTGTCCTATCCAGTAAGGCGGTGAAGGTAGGATTGCCGGAAAGATCGGTGTGCAAAGCCAGCACATTGACGAAAAAACCTATCAGGGCTTCAATATCCTCACTGCCACGGTTGGCTACCGGAGTCCCTACACAAATATGCCGTTCCCCGACATAGCGGTGCAAAAGCACATTAAACGCGCTAAACAACAGCGCGAATAAGGTCACGTTGCGTTTCCTGCACAATTGCCGCAGGTTTTCAGTCAATCCTTGCGCCAAAAAAAAGTGGTGGTCACTACCGTTATAGGTTTGCACCGCCGGTCTTACCCTATCGGTCGGCAATTCAAAATCGGTGTCTAACCCAGACAAATGGCGTTGCCAAAAGGCAAACATTTTCGCAAGCACATCTGGCTGCAATTGCTGGCGTTGCCAATAAGAAAAATCAGGATATTGGATAGCCAATTCCGGCAATGGCGAAGGCCAACCTTGGACATAAGCCTCGTATAACGTCGCCAATTCCCGATACAAAACGGCGGCCGACCAACCATCCGTGATAATGTGCGGCATGGTAATCATCAGCACAAACTCTTGCTGGTCTGGACGGACATCGGCCATCAGAAAAAGCCTGACCCGCAGCAAAGGACATTGGGCCAAATTAAAAGGCATTGCCGACTCTTGGTTAAACAGCTGGCCGACTTGGTTATCCAACCCGCATAAATCCTCCACTGTGACGGATACCCTCAGTTCTGGCAAAACTTGCTGGATAGGCTCTATACCGATGGTGACAAACTGAGTCCGTAAGGCCTCGTGCCGACGGATGATCTCATTAATGGCTTTTTCTAATACCGGGACATTGAGCGTGCCTTTAAGGCGTACGGCAATGGAAAAATTATACGCGGAACTGTCGGCTTCCAATTGGTCAAGAAAAAACAGTTGTTGCTGGGAAAACGATAACGGCGATTGACCGTTAGGGCGTTTGGAAATGGCGGCTTGCCCAGGCTGATGGAATATCGGTTTCGCTTGCAAGCGTTTTTGCAATAGCGCCTGTTTGGCGGCAGACAAGCCAAGCTTAGGTTCAGATAATTGCGTATTATTTTTCATAGCTTTCATTAACATAAAGTAATTTTATTTAATCGCTTCACTTTTGCGGTTTAGTAGTTGAAACCCTTTCTGCAACTGACCTAGCCACACCCTGTTCTTCGAACAAACGCAAATCATCGGAAGCCAAACCTAAAGAAACCAGCTTTTGCCCCATCCTTAAAGAACCCTGTTGGAATTGTCAGATATGGCCTATTGGCCAAACAGAAGCCGCCCGAAATTAATTGCCATTCTCCTATCTCCAGACGCGCCTATCAGGCCTCTTTGAAACGCTTCCAAAGCTGTTGCCTTACCTGAAACTAAGTCTTTTAATACCTCCGCCGACACACCCAAGGTACAAACGGCTTCCGCATCTTCTGTATGCACTAAACCTTCCGGCTTAGTAAGATCGAAAGTCCACACCCCGCTTTCTGCCCCATTCACTTGCAATTTACAAACACAGTTGAGCGCACGGAAAGTCCCTAAGCGATCCTTAATCAATTTTGGAAAATGATTGGCGAACAAGTCTGCCAAAAAAGGATTTGCACAATCACCGTTAATATTCTGGGTGGGTGCTTGGGTAGGATGTTCTTCAAATTGGCGGCAAATTAATGCGGGATAGCCAAGCTTGACTAGCAAGTTATTCAATCTGACAAGCTGATTATCTGGGATTGATGTCAAGGGTATCTTGGAACCTTGACCTATGGAATCTGTAGACAGCTTAGTTGAAAATTGGAATTTAATGTCGCCGTCCACGGGCCCTTTTCCTTCGTGGGAAAACACGCGTTCAAAAAATTGGCTATCCCAAGCCAAACCGAGAAAAGCAAATAATGCATCCAATGTTTCATCGGGGGAGGAAACGATTTGTTCGTATGTCACTTTGAAACATTTCTGAAAACTATCCAGTTCAAATGCATGGATAGCACTATTGTTATCTATCCAATAATCGACGATGGAAGAAACGATGTTATAGGGATTCCTTTGTATATAAGGCGCTATCTCCTCCATAAACCCTAATTTGCTTACGCTCAGATAAGAAGAGACAAAATCGAGACAATTGCGATATAAACAAATGAACTTCGCATTCGGAAAAACACTGCTCAGGATGTCAATATGGTTAATATTGACTGTCGTTTTGTCGCACCAAAATATTTTGTTTTTTTGCGCAGCATAACCATTCATTAATTCGGTCACAACGCGTCTAACCTCAACTTTTGCCTCAGCCTGTTTATCTTCCTCGCTCAAATGAGTGGCGATTTGCGATAGGCAAGAATAAGACGTTTCATACATAAATTGGCATAAGCTGCCTATATGCAATTCGGCCGGACTAAATATATCTGGATGAGCGTCCAATATATTTCTCAATAAAGTGGAACCGGAGCGCTCCAACGAAAGGACAAAAATAGGCCCAACACCGTCTTGGCCGTTTAAAACGTTATTTTGTGTTTCTTGCATTTGTAAACCTCAATATTTATGAAAAAAAACCTAAACAAGATGACGAAAACGGCAACTGCCAGGGGGAACATGAAACATTTAATAAGTATTAGTCTTCAGATGTTTTTAAATCACTATTGGCAATTAACTGGAAGCTATTATGCGTATTTTTATTGCTATTTGATTTACATAATGATTTGGCATTTTTTTTCTGTAACCAGCGGATCAGCCCAGTGATAAACAGCACCGGACACGCCAATCCCGTCACAAACACCAAAATACGCCCCGCCCAGCCAAATGCTTGCCCTGAATGTAAAGGCCATTGCCAATGGGTGAAAACATCACCGACAGAGGCATCGGCCGGATCGTCAATGTCAAGAATTTTGCCAGAATAACGGTCAACTACGACGCAAATACGTTGCAACCAACTACCCGGCCTATCAACGCCATCTTTGCATACGGTATAAGTGTCATAAATATTGGGCGCACCATAAATCCAATGAGGCCGCCCTTTCGGATATCGCTGGTCAACGATAGCGACAGCCTTATCCATCGAAATAGCCTGCTCCCCAGCAACGGGTGTGGAGCGGAACCAATAACGATATGTCACAGGCGAAAACACTTCCAATACCGGCACTACGTTTTGCGGTAAGACCATATAAATACCTGAAAATAGGACTGGCAACATCACTAGCGCGGTATAAAATCCTGAGGTTTTATGCAGGTCGTAATTAAGACGTTCGCTGCTTGCCTTGCGTTTGACCGTTAACGCCTGCAACCACCGTCCGGTCAACGGCCACCAAACGATAAGACCCGTTAGCACCGAAATAATAAGTAGGGCGGCAGAAACACCGACCACGACAGCGCCGAACTCCTCCTTTAACAGCAAGGAATAATGGAGTTCGAATACGAAGCCAATGAAAGTGGACGGAAATAGGTTGTCCGATGCCCCCATCAGGCGTTTGCCGACGATTTGCGCGGTATAGGGATTGACGTAAACTTGCCAAATTTCGGTTTTTCCATCTAAGGCAGGAACTAAATAAGCCAATTGGAAAGCCGCTTCGTCGTTGCGCGGATACGTTGCAAACGTTTGTTTAGCATCTATCGGTAATGCGGATTTGCCGACTTCGAAAATGTCTGCTAGCGGTTTATACGCCAGATAACCACCGTTTGAACGAACTTTCAATAACCCTGGATTTAACAACTCGTCAATTTCGGTATGAAATACCAAAATGCTGCCGGTCGCACCATAGACTGCCAACAGCAGCCCCAACAATAGACCCAACCATAAATGGACATCCAACCAAAATTTGCGGCGTGTTTTGAGTTTGACTAACTGGTTTTTAGTAAGACTTACAGCAGATCCGAAACCGTCGCCGGATAAGCCATCATGAGTACGTTTCATATTTAATAAGGCCGATTATTGTGGCTTTTATGAAATGGTTCAGTAACCCGATTGGTTATCAGCCATTTGCCATCGCAACGTTTTTGCCCAGATTACCTAAATACAACACCAACAGATTATCGGGCAAACTACCTATCTGATGCGGTTAAGCATCAAATCAATACTCCAATCTAATCGAACCCATCACAAACAATGGGCTACCCGGATAAACGCTTAAACGCGGCGAGAGATTCAAATTAGGATCAGTCGATTCATAGTAGGTTTTGTCAAGCAAATTACGGACGTTTAATTGCGCTGTCCATTTCATCCCACCGACTTTCCAGTGGTAAGCGGTAAAAGCATCGAGACGCACATAACCTGGCAATTGGAAGGAGTTTTCGTTATCACCTTCACGTTGGCCTACCGCATAGGCACCGACACCGAAACTTACCCCCCTAAGCGGCACATACCGCTTTATGTCATATTTCAGCCAAAGACTGCCTGAGTGTTTGGGCACATTAGGTAAACGGTTACCCTCATAGCCGTTCAGGTGACCATTCAGTTTCCGAGTATCTGTAATGATCTGGGCATCGGTATAGGCATAATTTCCGATCATGCTCACTTCTTCGGTTAGTTGGCCAGACACATCCAACTCAAGGCCTTGGCTTCTTTGTTTGCCAATTGCCACGCTATCATTCAGATCGGGTGTGGACAGATCGGGGGTCAACAGGTTTTCTTTGGTGAGATGGTAATAGGCAATGGTTGCAAACAACCGTTTATCAAACCACTCGGTCTTGAAACCCGCCTCGAATTGCTCGCCAATTTGGGGAGCAAAGGTAGCGCCCGTGGAAGATATGCCATTACTAGCCCCAAACGATGTTGTCCAATTTCCATAAACGCTTAGCCAATTCAAAGGTTGATAAAGAAGACCTACTCTAGGGCTAAAACCTTCATTTTTTCGGATAATGCTAGGGGAAGAATGGCTTAAAGCGTTATCGGCCACCGCGAAAGATTCCCTATAGGCTGTACCAGTTTCCGTCCAATCGTAACGGCCGCCACCTAAGACATGCCATTTATCCCAAAGGACAATATGGTCTTGGAAATAAACGCCATGCCATTGATCCTTAAATACGGAAAAATTACTCCCAGTGTCTAAAGGCTCGGTATTAAGTAGAGTGCTAGTGAACAGCGCCGGATCTATACCATAACTAGGGCCTGGATTATAGATATTGATGTCTAATGCCGGCGAGTTCGCCTTATCATAAAAACCTTGTGTGTGATACTTTGTAAACGATCTTAAATAATCATAGCCCACTAAGATCTCATGCCGGGTCAAGCCAAATTGGAATTTGCCGGTCAAATCGAGATTGGTGGCGTACGATTCCGTGTCCTGGCTCTGAAAGAAAATATTCCGTTGCATCTCGCCAGTTATTTCGTTTAAAGCCTTTCCGAAAGCAGGGGCCGGGTTAATGAATGTTTCTGCAGAATTGGTGCGTTGCATCAAAAAACGGTTGTGGAATATCCATGACTCATTAAAGCGATGCGTCAATTCGGTATTCAGATTGACTTTTGAGGCGTGATCCACCGGATCGTTAGGATCACCGAAACTCCGGCTGACCGGAATGGCGGCCGGACGTGTGCCGACTACCGGAATACCGTAATCTGCCTGATAATCTTGGTCTATACCTTCCACTTCGACAGTAAAATCCGTGGCATCGGTCGCACGCCAAGTCAGGCTGGCATCAGCCATGACGCGATCTTTAAAGATAAAGTCTCGGAAAGAGTTGCTGTTAAGGTTGGAACCATTGAAGCGATACAGTACTTTTCCGTTTTTTGTGACCGGCCCAGTGGCATCCCACTGGGTACGATAGAAATCGTAGGAGCCGAACTGCTGTTCTAAGGAATAATAAGCTATATCACGCGGTTTTTTTGTGGTTAAGTTGATCAGCCCGCCAGGTTCGATACGGCCAAATAGAATAGAAGCAGGGCCTTTCAACACCTCTAAGCGTTCAATATTTGCGGTATCGAAAAAACTGGGGAAATTGGCATTTGTCCCATTAGCAACTAAGCCGTTCCGAAAAAATTTAGGCTGCCTAAATCCTCTAATCAAAAAACCAACATCATTTCCCAACGTAGGTTGAGGCCTTACGCCACTGATATTTTCTAATGCGTCCTTAACCGTCACTGATTTTTGGTCGTCCATTACCACTCTTGGCACAACTTGCACAGACACTGGAGTTTCTATTAATGGCGTATCAGTTTTCGTGGCGGCAGTGCTATTAGTGGAACTGTAGCTTTTGTCATAAGGATCGCCAGGTTCTTGAGCGGCTTTTCCAGCCACAGTTACTGCCTTCAATTCAACGATATCCGAATTTTTTAAAACCGCTTCTGTCTTTTTGGTAGGTGATCTTTTTTTTGTCAGCACCTCGGCGGCCAAACAGGCATCTGACATTATCACCGCCAGCACCAAAGAAGTCGGATAAAATATTTTTTGCTGTATTTTTCTAGTAGTCATTTATGCCTTTTATATTTTTATTTTTATTTTTATTTTTATTTTGAAAGTAGTAACGGATTTTTGTGTTGGCCTACCTTAAGTCCTGTTCCTCTTCAAGCAATAACGCCTCCGCCTCTTCTTCAGACAGGCTGGCCAATTGCTCTATCAGCAGCGTTTCAACCAACAATGCCAACGCTTCGATAGTGGAGGCCTCGAAAAGCCTGCGTAACGGTACTTCAATGCCAAAAGCCCGCCGTAACCGTGACAACACTTGCACCGCCAACAACGAATGTCCACCCAGATCGAAAAAGTTATCCGCCACGCCAACTTTGTCTATAGCCAGCACCTCTTTCCAAATAGTGGCAAGCGCTTGTTCGGTGGGATTACGCGGGGCAACATAAGCGCGGTCGCTTTGTCCTGCCATGTCCGGCATCGGCAAGGCCTTACGGTCAATCTTGCCAGTTCCGCCAAGCGGCATGGCATCAAGTCGGACAAAAGCCTGCGGCATCATTGCATCGGGCAATCTAGCCGCTAAGTGGCCGCGCAATTTTGCGAATAATTCAGCATCGCTATTGGCAAGCGATTTGTTACATACCACATAAGCCACTAAGCGTTTTCCCCCCACTCCATCTTCTCGGACGGTAACTAAGGCTTGTTCAATATCGGCAAAAGACAGAAGCTGTGCTTCGATTTCACCCGGTTCGATGCGAACCCCACGGACTTTGATCTGATGATCGATACGTCCTAGGAATTCGATAGCACCGTCCTCACGATAGCGGCCTAAATCACCGGTGCGGTACAACCGTCCGCCCACTTCATCACCAAGCCCGTCTTGGGCAAAGATAAAGGGATTTGGGATCAATTTTTCGGCAGTCAAATCTGCCCGCTCAAGATAACCGCGCCCGACTTGGATACCGGCCACACAAATTTCCCCAGGTACGCCGACAGGGACAGGTTCTAACCATTGGTTCAGTAGATACAACTGTGTGTTATGTACGGGCCGGCCTATAGGTACGATGGTTTCAGTTTCGCCAGGTATGCCCGGAACGTGGTAATACGACACGTCATCCGAACATTCCGCCGGGCCATAGGCGTTGAGTACCTTGACATGAGGCATCCACTCCATCCAACGGCGGCAGACTTCCGGCGGGAAGGCTTCGCCACAGGCAATCAGCCAGCGCAATTTAGGCAATGCAACGGTATAGTCAGCACTGTCCAACAGGGCTTGAAGCATGGACGGCACCGCTTCCAACACAGTAACGCCGCGTTCGGCCAATTTCGCCAGCAAGAGGTAAGGTTCTTTGACAATGTCGTCAGGAAAGATTTCGACCCGCGCCCCACAGACCAAAGCGGTCAGGTGCTGCCAAACAGAAATGTCGAAACACTGCCCCGCCGTTTGCGCAATGACATCCCGTTCCGTTAAGTTCAGGGTCGGCACTTTGGTGATTAGGTTATTGAACATCCCTTTATATTCAACCATCGCCCCTTTAGGGGTGCCGGTAGAACCGGATGTAAAAATAACGAAGGCCAAATTGTCAGGGTGATGAAGCTTGGGCGGGTTTTCCAAACTGGTTTCATATAATTCCAAGTCTTCCAAAACAAGGACATCGGGGCGTGACAGCAACTGGAGATTTAATGACGCAGGCTTTTGCATCGCTGGTGTTCCCCCTGCGATGTCCGCCAATGCCGATGCGCGTTCAAAATGTGCCGTGCAAGTCAATATCCACAAGGCGCCGCTTTCTTCCAACACTTGGGCGATCCTGCTATCTGGATGGCTAGGGTCTAAGGGCAGGTAAGCCATGCCTGCTTTGAACGCACCCAGCATCATGACCAGATAATCAATGCCGCGCTCGCCAAATAACGCGACTAGCGTCTCTGGCTCAGCGCCCTCGGACATCAATGCGTAGGCGACGCGGTTGGCACGCTGGTTGAGTTCTGTATAAGTCAGTTGCTTGCCGGAACAGGCGACTGCAATGGCATCGGGTTTGCGTTCGGCTTGCCACTCAAAACGGCTGACCATATCGCAAGGTTCTGGGTAGGCGTGTGCCGTCTGATTCCAGTGTTGCAGCATTAACTGGCGTTCTGTTTGTGCCAGCAGGGAGATTTCACCCAGCCGTTGGCCTGGATTAGCGATCATCGCCTCCAGCAGATTTTTGAAATGTCCCAGCATCCGCTCTACGACTGCCGTTTCAAACCTGTTTTTATGGTAGGTGATTTGCAGATGCAATTGTTCGCCAGGGATAACCATGCCGTTGAGCGGGTAATTGGTATGGGTACGGGTCGCCACATCCACTATGTGCAACGGGTTTGCGTTTGTACGCAGACTGGGGTCAACAGGGTAATTTTCAAATACCAATAAGCTTTCGAATAAGGGTTGTTCGCGCCCCATTCCAGTCCAGTTTTGTATTTGCACCAGCTGTGTATATTCATACTGCCGTAATTCGATATTTTGCTGTAATAACAGGCTTAAGAATTCCGATACCGACAGCGTCGTGTCGATGGCGACCCGTAACGGTAGGGTGTTGATGAACACCCCCAGCATGTCTTCACTGCCCGCCAATTCGGCGGGCCGTCCTGAGACGGTCACGCCAAACACAACTTCCGTGCATCCGCTATAGTGGCTCAGCAGCACTGCCCAAGCCGCCTGCACAAAAGTGTTGGGCGTGACCCTATGGTGTTGGGCCATTGCGGCCAACTGCTTGGTATTTTTCGCCGACAGTAACATAATCGCATCGGCGACACCCAGCGTGTCCGTATCTGTAGAGGGCAAAAGCCTATCGACATTAAACGGTGTCGCTTCAGTAATCCCGGACAAATAATGTTGCCAAAATTGTTTGGCGGTTTCGGTATCGCGTTTTTGCAGCCAAGCGATGTAACTGCGAAATTGCGGCGGTTGTGGTTGTGGTTGTGGTTGTGGTTGGGGTTGGGGTTGGGGCTGACCACTGGATAAGGCCTTATAGTTAGCCATCAATTCAACCAACATCAACGACATACACCAAGCATCAATCAAAATATGATGGTAACTTCTGACAAAACAGTAACGCCCTTTCGCTAACTGTATTAAACGGATAGCCATTAAAGGCGGCTTAAGGAAATCAAAACTTTGCCACCGTTCCGCCGCCAGGATGTCTTCCAATCGGCTATGCTGTTCGTCAGGAGGCAACGACCGCCAATCGTGAAATTCAAAAGGCACATTGACATGGCGATGTACAATCTGCACGGGATGAGGGGTGGTTTCCCACAGAAAGCCGTTGCGTAAGGCACTATGACGGTCAATGATCATTTGCCAAGCGCGTTGGAACAGATTTTCGTCTATCACCCCGTGCATCTCAAACCGATCCTGCATCAGATAAATGCCTGAATTGGGAGCCATCAAGGTATCGAAAAGCATACCTTCCTGCATGGGCGAAAGCCTATAGATGTCTTCGATTTCTGAGGCCGTATACGGCAACGCATCAAGCGCGTCCTGATCCAAGTCCGCCAGAGGAAAATCGGATGGCATAAATCCGGCCACTTCTGCGCTAAGGCAATGGTCAAGCAATTTTTGTAAATGTTCGATAAAACGTTTGGCCAAACCCGCTACCGTTGCTGTCCGATAACGTTCAGTGCTGTATCGCCATTGCGTATAGAGCCGCCCTTGGCTCACATAGGCATTGATTTCCAATTCATAAACGCTGGTGTTATTGGAGCCCCTAAACGCGTCCGGTGTTTCAGGGGCGAGTTGCCAAGGGGCATTGGTGAAGGCTTCGTCGAAGCGGCCAAGATAATTGAACAGCAATTGTGCTTTAGGCGCAGAGGCCAGTTTTGCCGAAATGGCGGGCAAATCGGCATAACGCAACACGCCGTAACCAATGCCTTTACGGGGGATATGCGCCAATTGCGTCTTTATGGATTTGATGGTTTGACTGATGCTGGCATCTTTGGGCAACTGGAGCCGGACTGGATATAAGCTGGTGAACCAACCTGCCGTAAGTGACAGGTCAAGGTTGTCAAACAAGTCTTCCCGCCCGTGGCCTTCACGGTCAAAAACCACGCTTTCGCCCTCGCACCACTCGCATAGGGTTTGTGCCAAGGCGACCTGCAACAACTCATCAACGCCCGTGCGGTAGGTTAATAGTGCGTCACCCAGTAATGCCTGGGTGCCCGTTTCATCTAGCGACTCAATACAGTTGGCAACAACGCCTTCAAGGCGTGAACCGTCAGGATAGTCTAACGGCAAGACAGGGGTATCCGCAGCGGTGATAGTTAGCCAATAATCGGCTTCATTTTGCAACTCCCCGCCTTGGGCAAATAGCCTAAGCTGTTCGGCCCAGTGTTTGAATGATGTGGTTTTGGCGGGCAACACCACGGTTTTTGACTCGGCAAGCTGAACATAAATGCTTTGTAAATCCGCCAATAAAATGCGCCAGGAGACCCCATCCACCACCAAATGATGGATAACGATAAACAGACGGGAGTGTTGGTGGTCGCCATAGTCGAACCATACCGCCCGCAATAGGACACCGGCCTTTAAATCTAAGCTGGCTTGGCTACGTCCGCATTCGGCAAGCATAACATTGGCTTTATCCGCATCAGGAATACCAGCCATATCCACACGCCGGAATACAGAATGCGCCAAATGGGGCAAACTTTCCTGATGCCAGACCTTATTTTCTTGGCTGAAGCGAAACCTTAACGCATCATGTTGGGAAACCAGATAATCAAAGGCTTTTTCCAATAATGGCACAGCCAAAGGCGTTTTCATTGCCAATAGCAACGCTTGATTCCAATAATTGGGATTGGCGAAATTTTGCTCGAAAAACCAATGTTGGATAGGCGTCAATGGCGCATTGCCATAGCTGTTATCCTGAGCCAAGCTATGGGTTTGGTCTTGGCTTATCGTTTCTGCCAACTTGGCGATAGTTTGAAGTTCAAAAAGATGGCGGGGCATAAAGGCCAGTCCGGCTTGCCGCGCCCGGCCAGCGGCTTGGATAGCCAAAATGGAATCTCCACCCAAGGCAAAAAAATTGTCGTGGATGCCGACCCGTTCGACTTTTAACAAATCAGCCCATATCTGCGCTAATACAGTTTCTGTTTCATTGCTTGGCGCTAGGTAATGCCCGGCAAATTGGGCACTAAGGTTTGGTATTGGCAAGGCTTTACGATCCAGTTTGCCGTTATCCGTCACTGGAAGGTTGTCCAGTTCTATCAAAATGGTCGGAACCATATAATCGGGCAAGCGCTCTTG
Source organism: Methylovulum psychrotolerans (assembly GCF_002923755.1). GTDB lineage: Bacteria > Pseudomonadota > Gammaproteobacteria > Methylococcales > Methylomonadaceae > Methylovulum > Methylovulum psychrotolerans. Next base: position 224,024 of record NZ_PGFZ01000004.1, on the reverse strand, counting down.
CAGAAAGCGTTGTAACGCTTCCTTGTCCGATACGGATGTTTGTTTGGCCACCCAATAAGCCGCCAAATATTTATCGCTAGGGCCCTCTTCGCGGACAACTACGACAGCATCTCTGACCATAGTATTTTGTAATAATACGGCTTCGATTTCACCCAATTCAATCCGAAAACCACGCATTTTCACTTGGTGGTCAATCCGGCCCAAATAATCGATATTGCCATCCTGACGGTAGCAAGCCAAATCGCCAGTGCGATATAAACGCCCGCCCACTGTAGAAAAGGGATTGGGTACAAACCGTTCGGCAGTCAGTCCTGCTTGGTTTACATATCCGCGAGCCAATTGTACGCCGCCAATGTAAAGCTCGCCTGCAACCCCGACCGGTACCGGATTCAGGTACTTGTCCAAAAGATAGATTTGAGTGTTAGCGATAGCATGACCAATGGGTACCAAATGGTCGGAAGTGTCACGTTGGCAATTCCACACCGTAACATCAATAGACGCTTCGGTCGGCCCATATAGATTGAAAAGCCCAGCTTTTGCATGTCCGTAAAAGCGATTTTGTAAATCGGCAGTCAACGCCTCACCACTACAAATGACGCGCCGCAAAGATCCGCAACGGTCAAAATCAGCCATGTTAAGGAAGGCCGCCAGCATCGACGGCACAAAATGCAGAGTAGTGATACCGTGCCGTTCAATCAGGTCAACTAACCGTGCAGGGTCTTTATGGTCGCCTGGAGGCGCCATGACCAACCGCGCACCGGTTATTAACGGCCAGAAAAATTCCCATACTGAGACATCGAAAGTGTAAGGGGTTTTTTGCAGCACAGCATCGCCCACATCTAAGCCGAAGTAGGCCTGCATCCATAGCAGACGGTTACGCACCCCTTTATGCGGCACACCCACACCCTTAGGCCGTCCCGTAGAACCGGAAGTGAACAACACATAAGCCAGCACTTCACTATCAACTGGGCTAGTCGGCCTTTGTTCGGAAAAACCGCCAAAATCTGTCAAGCCAACATCAAGGCTATACAATTTGCCGTTAAAATCCGCAAATATTCCGGCAAATTCCGGTTGAACCAAAATCACCGGCGTGTCGGCATCAGCCAACATCGCCGACAGGCGTTCATCTGGATAATCAGGATCAAGCGGCAAATAAGCATGGCCTGCCTTCAATATACCCAGTAACCCCACCACCATTGCCAATGAGCGTTGGGCGCAAATACCGATAGGGATATTGATGGCCAGTTTTGCTGCTATCAGGGCATTGGCCAAGCGATTGCTAAGCGCATCCAGCTCTAGGTAGCTAAGTTGCCGGTCTTGATAAACGAGAGCTATTTGCTCCGGAGTTTTGTCTACTTGCGCTTCAAACAAGCGATGGATGCTGTCTGCTCCCGAATAAACGGTTGCCGTAGCATTCCAGGCAACGGTCAGGCTATGCCGCTCGTTCTCAGTAAGCAACGGCAAATCTTTTAATTTGGCGGTACACTCATTGGCAATACCCGTAAGCAATTGTTGAAAATGCTGCGCCCAAGCGGCAATGGTCGCGGCCTCAAACAAGTCACTGCGATACTGTAGAGAAAACTGAAGCCCATTGTGGCATTGTGCGGCCATGAGCTTAAAATCAAAATTCTCGACCCGTTGCTGTAGTGCCAATGGTCGCGCTTGCATGACTCCCCAATCTGAAAAGTCGCCATCCTCCCCCAAGCTTAACTGAGCCAAATGCTTATCAAAATCGGCCTGAACTTGTTGCAATACAAACATAGTCTGGTAAATCGGCCAATGATCGGCAACGCGTTCGGGTTGTAGCCGCTCCACCATCAAGGGGAAAGGCAAATCCTGATGTGCCAACGCGTTTAGTAAAGCCTCGTTGACTTCCGTCAAATAGGTTAAAAACGGCTTGTTGCCGTTAGGGCTACTGCGCAGTGGTAACGGGTTGACGAAATTCCCAACGATCTGGGTAAACCGCGCTTGGCTACGTCCGCTGCTAGGAACACCGACAATAATATCTTCCTGATGGGTATGCCGATGCAACAACACCTTGTATGCGGTGAGCAATAAGGCAAACAGGGTTACGCCCTGCTGTCCGGCCAGTCTTTTCAGTTGTTCGCTGGTCTCGCTATCTAAGATGAATGCCACCGAAGCACCCTGATAATCAGACACCGCCGGTCTTGGCTTATCGGTTGGCAAAGCCAGCAAAGGAAGTTCCCCTTGCAATTGCTGATGCCAATAATCCCAAGCCTTACCGCAGGCCGGACCATCCAAGTAATGCCTTTGCCAGGCAACAAAATCGGCATAGTTGGACTTGAGCGCGTTTAATTGCCTTTCCTTACCTGCATAGATGGCTTGCAATTCTTTGACCAGGATAAGCACCGACCACAAATCGACGGCGATATGATGGGCGCAAATCAACAGCGTATAGGTTTCTCCAGCAGATACCGGATCGGTATGATCTGGGTTCGATTTTCCATGCAGATAACAAACGGTACGCAGTAACGCCTCGCTTTCCAAATCGAAAGCCACCCTAACCCGATGGGTCATATCGGCTTGCAATTGGGTTTGTGACCATGAACAGGCTTCAACGGAGGTAAAAAAATCCGCTAATCCAGATAGGGGTAGCACTTGTTGGCTAATATGCCCATTGTCATCAGCGCGGTATACAGTGCGTAATAGGGTATGGCGTTCCAGCAAATGCCGAAAGGCTTGCTTTAAGCGTTCCAGATCAATACTGCCATTAATGCGTAAGGCCAAATGCAGGTTATAGACAATACTATCCGGCTTTGTCATTACACTGGAAGCCCCCCCTAACTGCTGCATCGCCCACATGGAGGATTGACCCGCAGACAGGCCCGAAGTGTAAAGCGTGCCATGAGTGGCGGTATTTTGGGTGGCGGCAATGCCTGCTGTGGTGTCTGTGGTGGTTTCGGAGAGTTTTTCAGCTATTGTTTGCAACGAATAATCGGACAAAAACAACGATAACGGCACATCAGTACCTAGCAATTCGTCGGTCGTATACTTAAGTTCAACGGCTTTGAGCGAATCCAGCCCCAACGAGCGCAGGGGAACATCGGTGGTTAGGGTTGATGCTTCAATTTTTAACAAAAGCGCGGTTTTTTGGCAGAGAAAACGGGCGATTAACGCCACGCGTTGTGCCTTTGGGACAACCGCCAACGCCTGTTGCAGGATTTGGGATTCTGGTGACAGCGTGGCTCGCGCCTCCGCTTCGTTGACTTGTCCGCCAGATTCTCCGGCACTGGAACTATCCACGTCCGCTTGAGCACCGGAACGGAATAAGATCGGCAAGGCGTTTTCCATGTACATTTGCTTGCAGGGTTGACGGCGAAGCTTACCGCTGGATGTTTTCGGCACCGTACCTGGTTGTACCAAAGCCAATTCGGTGATCGCCAGTCCACAGGTTTCGGCCAAGCTTTTACGCATGGCGGCGGCAATCGTCAGATAGCTATCTGAGCGTATCGCGGTACGGGTTATTTCGGCAACTACAACTAATTGCTCTTCGTCACCGTCGCTTTTCGAAAAGGTGGCGCAGGCATCGGGAATAAGTTCAGGGATTTCTTCCACCAGCACTTGTTCAATATCCTGTGGATAAAAATTCCGTCCTCGGATGATAATTAAATCTTTGATACGGCCTGTTATGAACAGGCGGCTATTATTAAGGTATCCCAAGTCGCCAGTGCGAAGAAATGTTTGCGCGGTGTTGACGCTTGCATCGCTTATAGGCATCCGAAAAATCTGTTCCGATTCTTCCTGACGGTTCCAATAGCCTTTGGCTATACTAGGCCCGGACACCCAAACTTCACCGACGTGTCCTGTTGGGCATAGTTGGCCTGTTGCGGGATCAACAATACGGATTTCGTGATGCTCAGAGACTAAGCCACAAGCCACTGCACTTGCGGGCTGACCCGCATCGGCACACATAACATTTTCCGTAGCGGACAGTTTTTCCCCTGACACAAAAAGCGTCGCTTCAGCCAAGCCATAGCAAGGGAAAAAGTTGGCGCGGCGAAAACCACAATCGGCAAATTTTTCTGCAAAGCGCTCCATGGTGGCACTGCGTACCGGCTCTGAACCGTTGAAGGCTAAACGCCAACTACTCAAATCCAAGGATTGCATCTGTTCCGCCGTCACTTTACGCAGACAAAGGTCATAAGCAAAATTCGGCCCGCCCGATGTGCTTGCCCGATAGAATGAAATGGCTTTAAGCCAACGGATAGGTTTTTCCAGAAATGCCATAGGCGGCATTAAAATTGCCGTGGCACCAAGATAAAGCGGTTGTAACAGGTTGCCGATCAAGCCCATATCGTGATACAGAGGTAGCCAACCGACAACGGTGGTTTGGTCGGTATGTCCAAAACCCTGTTTTATCGCTTTCTGATTGGCCATTAGATTACCGTGACTAACCATCACTCCTTTAGGATTTCCAGTGGAACCGGATGTGTATTGCAAAAAAGCCAAGCTATTGGAACCTAATGCCTGTGGTAGCCAATTTCCGGTAATGTCGGATTCCAACTTGTCGCTGGCAAACCATGTCAAGCCTGGTTTGCTCTTGTCATCTCCTAACAGGTTGGGTTCTTTATTTGAACTTAAACATTCAGGCCATTCCTCCAATTCATTGCGGATTTTCGCCGCAAAATCAGAGGTGCTCATGATAATGGCGGGCGTGGCATCGTTAATCACCGCCCAAAGCCGTGACTTTTGCCGCCGTGTAGGCGGACTGCAAGGTATGGCAACCACACCGGCATACAAACAACCGAAAAAACCCGCAATATAATCAAGCCCCGGCGGATAGAGCAACAAAGCCCGTTCACCGGTCATGCCCATAAGCTGAAGATGGGCGGCGATAGTGCGGGCGCGATAGTCCAATTCGGCAAAGGTGAAGCGACCGCTTTCATTTTCGCCGTCCTGTAAAAAAACGTAGGCCGTCTTATCGGGCTGTTCACTCGCCCGCCCACGGGCCAATTTTACAAAATTGGCGTAAGTTGTTTGGGGGTTCGCAGCCAGTCCTGATTCTTCGATGAAGCGCACAATAATCTCCCTATGAGACGTAATTCAGATATGAACGGTACCAAGGCAATACCTGTCCGGCGGATAATCCGGCGCATTGCCCCAAAGCGATCACAGTATTGTAATAAACGTTTTTAATAGGCATTCCTTTCAGCAATGCCATAACGCCTCGGATGGCACTGCCGCGTGTATGCCAATCCACATTGAAAGAGATGGAACAATCGAGGCTGCGGACGTGGTGAAGCATTCCCGGCGGCATGTACAGCATGTCACCCGCTTCCACAATACATTCCTGGACTTGCGCGGCACGGTAAAGAGGGTAGCGTATAAAATCGGGGTTTTCGACATCCACTTCGCACCAACGCCATTTATAGCGATAACAAGATGGTAATTGGTCATGATGCAATAAGGTGAAACGTTTGCGGCCTTTGATTTGGAAGAATAGGTTATGAGTGAGCAAGCAATCGAAATGCAGGGGCGTTAAGCTATGGCTGGGGCCTAGAAAAAATTGCGCAAACTTAAGCCAGTCAGTCTGATACCATTCTGGAAAATAAGTGGTAGGAAAACCCTCAAGATCGTTGGCGGCATCCGGTAACACGCTCAATAACGGTAAGTCATGCAAATAAGCGGGTCTTTGTTTCGCTGTTGCCCCGTTGCGTTGAAGCAAGTTTTCAAAATTTGCTAGTTGCTCCAAATAGCCATCCAAACGGGTGGTAATTGTCCGTAAGCCGTTAACGCCTTCTTCGTTTAAGCCTTGCTTAAGTTGGACGGGACGATTACCTGCAACTTGAGCAAGATGATCCATAGTCCAACGCGAGAGTGCCGGACAATCTTTCAGTGCGTTAGGTATAATGACCGGTCGGCTTTTTTCCACAAAATCGCTAAAGAAAGTTAACGGCGATAAGCCCTCCCTACGTTCTAACAATGGATAGGGGATTTTTACAGGTGCCTTTTTTGCCGAAGAGTCGGTAGCCGCTCGGAACGCCATCAAATTTTCCATAATGCCTCCAATAGAGGATAAGTTTCCTTTGATCGCCCTGCCTGCGCCACGCTTAGGGCGTGTCGGAATGGGCGGTGTGCCAGAAAATCTCCAATGATGCGGGTTGGGGTTAGATACCAATCAGCGAATGAGGCTTGTCTTTTTGCCGTATGGATTGAGGCTGATTTTCCAAGCCATCGTAAACACATCCCCAAAACCATAGCTAACGGATAAGATGAACCGCTATAGGGCGATAGTAGAATGTATCCGGTAACAACAGGCCAAGCTTTTACATGGCCGATAAGTGGAATGAATGCCATTAGCCTGCCGCCGTTTGGGTTTCGATAAGTTTTGCGCTTGCCATCATTGCGTTGCGCAAACTTAAAGGGCGCATATCTGTCCAGACTGTCTTGATGTAATCGAGACAGTCTTGTTTGAGACCTATCTTGCCGACAGTATCCCAACCTTTAGGCACTTCTTTATATTCCGGCCAAATCGAGTATTGTTGTTCATGATTGATAACTACATGGTAAATCGTCGTGTCTTCGTCCCAAGCCATACTTCACCCCTTTTTGTTATTACATTTGAGACCACTATTTAATGGGCACAAATGCTCTATGTGATTGATTTATAAAAATCACCTGTTTTGAATGGCGTAATGGTAAGCAGTGTGGTGGGATAAATGAATGCGACAAAGTGTCGCATGGCAGGCTATTGCGGCTTGAAAAACGAGAACTATGTTATATAACACAACTATTAAAAGTTAATGTGGCATATAACATAGTTTATAAAAATAGATGGTTTTTTTGTGTAAAGAAATATCTTTATAGACCGCAATCGTTGCGGTCAAAATGGGTAACGCCGAAAATCATCCAATCTTGGGAGATCATTCAATTGACGTTGCCAAAATGTGAATATCCGCTTTAAACTCGATCATCAAGTTTTTAACATTCGCCCAGACCGCTTTCAAGCCGTCATCCGGCAGCCCTATACTTTAGTGAAGGGGTTGTTTCCATCCGCCCCAAATCCCTGCCGGAAGCGGGCCGTCTGCTCTGGGTGAAGGAGGAGGCAGTGGTCAAACAACAGACTCAGGATCAGGCCCCTGCTTGACCCCTCTTCGTCCAATTGTTTGGCCTCCCGCCCCCAACCCTCATAAAGCTTCCAGTCCTCGAAAAAAACTTCCACAAGCCACCGCAGCGAGTAGGTTTGGAGGATGTCCAAGGCACGCCATGTCATATCGGTGGCCACCAGATAGCGGTAGCCGGTTTCGCCCTCATATTTGAGGGCGACCACAAAACGTTTTGTGCCGTGCGCCCCCACTTTCAGGCGTGCCCCGGCGGCCGTCACCCGGATGTCTTTGCCGCCGCGCACCTTCATGGCCACCGCCACGCCCGGGTTGAGGGTGTTGAAATAGGTGTCCGATGTCCGGCTTTTGCCTTTGTGGGCGATGTTCTGGTTGCGGTGCAATTGGCTGACCACTTGCACGCCGCCGAAAATTTGTGAGGCCGCGTCCATAAAGTCGGCGCTGCCGTACAGCGCGTCCGCCAAGACCGCCTTGACCTTGACGCCGCCGTGCGCCTGACGGAAGCCCGCCAACAACCCTAAGGCGATCTGCGCTTTGGTCGGGTAAGCCGCGTCCCGTGCGGGTTTGGCGGGGCGGTCGGCCTTCGCCGACCCCGCCGCCTTCAGGCGCTTGTCCTCCTTGTCCCACGCCTTCAGCGCCGGGTCGGGCATGTAGAAGGCCGCCCCCACCGAACAGGTGGCGGAGCCGGACACCAGCAACAGCAGCACCACTGTCTGCCCGTTGACATAACCGCCGGAGGGCTTGTGCTTTTGTTTGTACGCCTTATGGATCCGGGCCGTCCGCTTGGAACGCGCCCGGTCGGACTCGTCCACCACCAGCACGCCTTCGCTTATCCCGTGACGGCGCAAGACCTGCGACACGCTCGCCGACAGCAAACTCCCCCAGGCGATGGCCGCCTTGCGGAACAGCCACGACAACGCGGTGGCCTTGTACTTCCCAAGGCTGCCACGCTCGAATTTGGCCCAGCACAACGAATTGGTCAGCAACATCCCCATCAGGCAAAACACCAGCCAATACTTTTGCTTGTTGGTCAGGCGGCTTCCCGTATCCGCCGCCAAGCCCGCATCCAAACCGGCGACAAAATCTTCTATGAAGGGGGCAAACTCGGTCAGTAGCATGGCGTTCAATCCGGTCATTTTTTAACGCGGATTAGCTTACCTGCTTTACCACCCATTTTCAGCCATAAAGTTGGCGGCTTTATGAAAAACTTGATGATCGAGTAAAAAGCATATCGTACGACCTCACTGGGCAAAGGCTTTTGGGCGGGTTGGATCAATAATGGTGACGTTTAAGGGTAAATATCAACAAACTCAGTTTGAACGTTAATTTGGATAATGTCTATTACTTATTCATCTTGATCAATGCTTTTTGCGGCGACAGACCAATGTAAATTGGTCGTTTTATAGCTAAGTGCGGTTTTTAAAAAACCAGTCCCATTTTGCACTAGCGAAAAAGCATAAGACACAACAGCAACACCAATGGGCAAAATAGAAAAATCAGGATGGTTTTCCTTACTGGCAATATAAGACCCCAAAGCCCTTGTGAATAAGGCAGGGCCGGATATTCCTAATGTTTGTTTTAATATATTTTCAACATTGTTTTTACAGGCGTTTATAATGCTTTTTGATACCGTTGAAATGGCAAAATCAATAACGGGGCATTGCGGCACTGAACCAATAAGCCAATTGCAGACGCCGGTTATATTTTGCGAGTCCCACTTAAAAACAACCAGTTCGCCTTTAATAGCAAACAATTCAAGAAACTTTTCTGTAAGCACCATGTCGGCATCCAGATAAAAGCCTCCATACTGGTACAAATAGCACAACCTAAACAGATCGCATTTCATCGCCGGATGCGGTGAAATATCGTAAGCTTTATATACCTCTTCGGAAAAGTGTTTCCGTATGCAATCCCTTGCGTCACTATCATTTAACAACACATATTCAATGTCGGCCATTTTGCATAAGTAACGGTTTCTATTGATCAGCGTTTGAACTTGTTCTGGCGGGCTATCCGTATCCCAATACTGGAATACCCTTAAAGGAATGGAGACATTGTTTTCTGAAATGACGCTAGCCTTTTGAAAACGCTCAAGCGCAAAAAAGGCATCTTTAACTGAAAGAAGCGGTATGTGTTTTTTTTCTACAGATCGCAATGAAATCATGTTAAATATATCCTTTAAGTATTCAACGCCATAATCCTTATTCATGTGAGCATGGTCATTTTCAGGATGTACAAAGGTGAACCCCTCAATTAAACGGACTGATGCATTAGAATAATGAGTTTTTGTAAAAATATTATCAGTAACCGTCCGTTCTGGCTGAGGGATTACTTTTGCTTGAAAAACCCGAAAAGCCTGCTGGATACCGTCATCGTAACCTTGGCGAATCATCTCACTATCATCATTAACTAAAAAGTCCCAATTATGGGATGCATCATCTACACATGCCCGACTAGGGAAAGGCGAAGAAGAGACAATAAGCGGTAAATCCGTGAGACGGCGTACCATAGTGGCCATTTTAAACAGCAGGCTATGTTCCGCGCCATCTTGGCAAACCTTGGAAAAGGAATCTCGTGTCATAAATTGACGGGATGAATCGGCGTTTTTATCTATTTTATGGTTTTGTAGAGTCGAAGAAAAAATCCGCACATCACAAGCCAACCCATAAAGCAAGACTGCATCAAAATAAGTGAAATCGACCAATTCTAGCCCATTGGATGTAAATAGAATATCTTGTTTTGTACGATCATTTGTGGGAACTAAGCATCCATTCTCCTCCTTTAAATGAGTCATTGCATTGGCTCTGGCGCCAAAAAAAACCAATTCAACCTGATTATAATCGGTTACCAACTCATCCCACGCCAATTTAAGGGCTGCAAGGTGGGAATTACCCATTACACAGATTTTCATTGCGGTTTTTCCTTAGTGCCGAAGGCGGCAAGCAATTCTTCTTCGCAGACCACATGATCATAATTTTTTTCAGGTTGTGCCATTGTAAGGGAAGCCACAGGAAGTGCGATATTTTTTTTGTTATGGTCGCCTAAGCATGAAAAAAAAGAATCCATAACAAAGTTGACACCTTTATCTGTCACTGTCCTTAAGTTTTCCTGATAAAACATTCCCCGAAACGGGGTGCCGGTAATTAATTCATAAGAAGGGAAATAATCAGTATCTTCGCGTGCCGAAGACATGTCTTCGGCGACCGCCCTAAGTGCCGATTTTGAATAGGTGGTCGCAACCAGCACATGCTTATCCGTTGCTGTAGCGGTTAAGGGAACGGGTGAAACCGTCAAAAGAAATTTTATATGGGGATTGATTTCTTTTATTAAATTGAGTGAATACTCCAAATCCCGGATAATTTCGTTGTATTTGTAATTGATGAACGAATGTTTTTTAGCGTCAAAGTCGCCTGCAACTGTTCCCGGACACATAGGATAAACATAGTTATGCTGTGAGTTTATCCATGCCTCAGTCAGTCCTAATGTAAAAACAAATAAAGATGTTTGTTTAAACGTATCTCGAATTGCCGTAAGCGTACTATTTCTTGATGCCACCATCTCTTCAATGCTATAAAAACCATTTGGCTCAATGCCAGGTCTAAAAGGGTCATAGAAACGGTTACCCTTCATCCAAGCTTCATCAGGCGCCGGTTCGTTAATAATAGCCCAAATAAGCCATTGTTTTAACAAGGCCGCAGTATAAATATTGCCAGTACGGAATGAAAATATTCCATAATTGAATAATGTTTGCGATGTTAATGATAGGCCTTTGGGAGCAGGCTCACCATCTAACCACGAATATCCGCGGGCCATAAGTGCTTTACTGATATGCTGGGCAAAACAAGAACCTGAGGTAGCTATTTTCTGTGTTTTATCTAAGGAAAATTTGGGTTTCCAAATATCATGTATTTGGGTAGGTTCCAAATTTGCGATAGCTGTACGCCAAAAAGCTTCAACCGATAAACATTCATAAGGGTTCATTAACATTCTCCTTAGTGTGTTGCAAATAAAATGCCATTTACGACTGCATTGTTAGTTTACGTTGAGGGTTAGATTATCCGGGTGCTAAGCATTTCATTAAGGGTTTTTTGAAAAATATTATTCCGATCAATCCCTTAGTCAAATAAACAGGAAATGCTGGAGGTGTTGCCGACTTGAGCCACCCCGATGTTCATGAAGCCATCTCGCTCCATGCGGTTTGGCATCATCGATAGCAACGCCTCGATTATGAGCTCCCATTGCTTGAGGGAGGGCGTGGCGAAAGGGCAGGGCTTAGCACGTCAAGTAATATTATGATTACATAATCAGAAGGGGATGCAGATTATGTAATGTCAGAAACCACTATATCCTGCCACTTCTGGTCTTCTTTTTCACTTAATCTTTTAGCGCGTCAGCCTTGCTGTTTAACTAAAGTAGTCTATCAGATGTTATCGCATTTTTCTAAAATGATTCCTGATGTTACAAAGCAGGTTTCTGATAGTGTATTTTAAAGAAAATATAGCGTAGCTTCATCAATTAAGTAACCGCTCATAAATCATTTAACATTTTTATGTCTGCAATCCTCTAAAAACCTAACTTGCCCGTTAAAAAACGTTTGCACAGTTACTTAGCTGCAAAATACCCATAATGCCTACCCCATCGGCCACAAAGTTTTTCAATTGCTTGCAATTCTTCAGGCCTAAATAACGTATCGTGCTCATGTTCTTTCGGGACGGTGACAATCTCGCTAAACCATTCGGCATCAAAATTTTCGCCAAGATAAGTCAGCATCTTTTCTAATTCAGGCAAGAAGTTACTTGTAAAATCCTCATACTTCACTTCATAAACCCGATGGCCGTATGCTTTTTTTAGCATAAAAATAATAGCCGCGGCTTCATTCCAGTAATTGCAAGCACCAACAAGATTATCAATTTTAACGACTTTGCCAATTCGTAAACTGGAAACGACGTCTATCGGGTTACGGACGATATGCACAAACTTGGATCCTGGAAAGTCGGCAGCTATCATTGCCGCGCCGTATACATTCTGCGGCGTTTTATCAAACCATCGCTTCCCTCCAAATTTGTTGTTAAGCATATATTGTTGCATATATTTTATTTCTAGGTCACTCCGAGAAACGCTTTTATTTAATATCTCCTTGAATTGTTCCTCGGTGATACCATCCATCTCTCGGTGCTTTTTTAAAACTGAGTTAGTCGTGCTGGAAAGTAATTTTGTCGATTGCGGTGTGCCAAATGGCTCGCTCCATCTAAAGAAATGCGTCTCTTCTGGTGAAATTAAGCCAGGGTGTTTGCGTAAAACGTCTCTTAATAGAGTGGTTCCTGAGCGAACGCATCCAATAATAAAAAAAGGGGGATTTTTCACTTATTTATCCTTATAAACGCTAATAAAATTATTTATGCTATTTACCTTCCTAAGTTAAAAACTAGGGCTTTCGTAGCCAAGTCATTATTGCGCATATCTTATATACTGACATTTATATTTTGACGAAAACGCCGTATGAATTTCAGAATCTGTTTATCATTAATAAAATAGCGCCCTTAAATTTATCCGTCATTTTAATATGGCAAATATGTTGGCATTTGTTTTTTTGATTAAAAACGCACCGTCAAATATGGCTATATTTTTATGGATTAATTTTCTGCCTTAGGGATGAGTATAAAAAAGGCATAAGACGGAACCTAACTGCTCCCGGGCTTTATAACCGAAAGCCTTACCCTACAAAAGCAGTTTAGCTTCGGCATAAAAACCTTACTTTTTAGCTTTCGGTTTAGCGGCAGTAAAAATCACTTTTTTGACGGCTGTCTTCTCGCCGTCTTTTTCGCGTTCGACTTGGCGAATTTTAAATGATCCTAGGCCTGCAATTTTTACCGCACCTTCTTCGGCCGCACTGACCTGTTTGCCGATTTCAAGCAAAGCAGCGGCGATAATTTTCGCCGCCTTAGCGTCCGGCATTTTGCCTAACAGCTTAGGATTGGTTTGTTTTATTAATTCTACAACTTCAAGTGATTTCATTTTACACCCTATATTCTTACAGTGATTAAAAAATATGCCTTACGGCTGCAAATTACCAGTAAACCCAATGTTCACTCAAGTAAACCTTTTTTTAAAAAAACCTTACGCAACGCCTGCCATTGGAACACAATATCTTGGGCGGCCATAGCAGCGGCATCACCGCCTTGTCCGCGTTCAAACCATCGCTCCGCCAAGGAGAGGGTTTCCGCGAGCGTCAAAGCCGCCACCTCTTCCTTCAGCATCAGCGTTTTGTGCTGTGTATCCAGCCATACCTGAAACGCCCGCACCTCGGCTTCGGTCAGTTTTACGCGTAATTCATCGCTAAGCTCAGGTGCGGATAATCTGACCGAGCCGATGATGGCGTTGCTGCCTTTTTTGGTGCTGCCGTCATAAGTGACGCGGATAAGCTGGATAACGTTCTTACGGACGCGAAAGTGCATAAAACCTTTACAACTGATAGCGATAAGTCAGGCAATATATTGCCCCATTAAAACAAATAAAGCAATACAATTTTTATTTCCATATGCAAGGTTAAAACCACCGACTTTAGTCGGTTAGATTTCATCAGCAATTTGTATTAAGTTGCCTATTTTGCTGGGAGCTAAAGGTGGAGTATAGATATGGGAGCCACACGGTATTTAGAATTGAGTACCATTTTGTTTGGGTGACGAAATATCGTTATCCCGTCTTAAAAGGGGATGTTGCCTTGCGAGTCAGGGAATTGGTCAAGCAAATTTGTGAAGCCTTTGAAATACGGATATTGAAAGGGGTCGTTAGCAAAGATCATGTGCAGATACTGGTATCAGCCCCACCTACACTAGCGCCCAGTGAGATAATGAGGCGGATTAAAGGCAGGACGGCCAGTAAGCTCTTTGAAGAATTTCCGGCATTGAAAAAACGCTATTGGGGTCAGCATTTTTGGGCAAGGGGATATTTTTGCGCAACAGTTGGCGAGATGACGGAAAATATGATTAAGGAGTATCTCGCTCATCATTTTGAGCCTGGAACAATTAAAGGCTTTGATATTGAGCCCTAAACACGTCGTTAAGGCGACGTGTATCCCGACTTTCAGTCGTTATATCACTAACCCACCGACCTAGTCGGTGGTTGTTGAGTGGCAAATAAAATATAACTTATTGATATAAAATATCAATAAAAATCCTAACAAAACATGGCCTATTAAGGATAAAGAAAATATATCGCCATTTAAGCCTCTATGATTAGCGTTTTATTAAAAATACCGCATCTTGTGGCGGCACTAGCACATCGCTGCCGACGGTTTCGCCTGTATTAACTTCTGGGGCTTGCGTACCTTTCAGATGCCGGTACAGGTCTTTTTGCACAGTGGCGTGCCAAGGCTTATGGCCCATATTTAACAAAACCATGCCGTTGGCAAACTCGCGCGACCAGTGTTCGGCACTGCCCGCATACAGTTTGACGGCATTTAAAGTTGTTTTGCCGAGCTGTTCGGCGATGCCGAACACGGCCGCAGGGCTGCCGTCGGCCACAAAACTGACCCGATAAGTCCGCGGTGTGCTGTCGATTAAAACCGACAGCGGCGCAGCGGCTTTTTTGGTATCGGCAGCCCCGCTGATGACCAGCATCCGGGGTACTTGGGCAAAATCTTGGCCGGCATAATGCCAACTGTCATCACCCTGGGCATCGAAGACGAGCGTGTAGTCTTGGTTGGCCTGCAAGGTTTTTAAGCCGCCGTTGGGCTCATAGCGCACCCCATACCACATTTGCTCCGGCAGGATATTGGCGGGGATATGCTCGACCGTCATGGCGTTTTGTCCGCTCGGCTTGGCCGTAAACCCTTTGTCGGTCACCCAGCGCCATGACGTACCCGCCAGCAAATCGGCTGTGCCCAGATCACTTAAGTCTTGTTGTGCCGGGGCCAGCGGGCGGCCTAGCCAATGCCAGTCATGGCGGTCGCCGCCTTGGTATTCGTCCCAAGCGAACACGCCAAAATGTTGGTTGCTGCCGTCGTCGTTGGCGATAACGTTGGCAGGATCAAATTTTAGGTTACCCAGGCTGGCAAACGGATGCGGCATACCTGTCAGGCAAGCGGCGGCCAGGCCTATCCGAAAGCGGGCATCGGTTTTTGAGCCGTCCGCATTACGCGCATTGGCATAGACGGTCGTCGGGGTTTTGGTAAACGGATAACTGATATGCGGTAAGGCTTGGGCATTTTCCGCCCACATCCGTAAATGTAAAAATGCCGTCGAGAAACGGTCAAAATGGTTGGCGGCCGGGAACGACTCCAATTGCACACCGTTAAGGTACTGCCAACCCCGGACACCGAACATGGCATCATTGCTGTCTGCTTGGATAATTTTGTCAGGGCCTACGAGGCGGCGCAACTCCCGGAAGAACACCCGCCCGCCCAGACCAAAACTGTTCACCCCATCAAGATAACCATAGTCGGCAACCCTGTCATTATCAATATCCATTGCCTGTTGTTCGGGGGCCCCCCACGTCCAACGCCCCACATCAAATTCAATGCCGTCGGCAGACGCTTGTGCCAAATTGTCGGCAGCATGGCGGGCATACCATTCGGCGGCGGTCAGGTTGCCAGCGCCTCCCCTAGGGCTATGCAGGCTGAAGTTAACTTGCCATTGCCGCGCCCAAAACATCATGTGCGGGGCAATAACCGTTTTTCCGGCTTCAAACGCCAAAGCTTTACTGCCCCATTGTCCGCGTTTGACGGTGATTTTTTGCCCGTCGATACGTTCGGCTACCAGGTGTTCGGCATGAGACCAATCCGGTTTCCCGGCTTTATCTAAGGCATAAATGATTAACGCCAACGGCGTTTTTTTCTGCATTTTTTCCAGACGGCGGGCATTTTTGACGATCAATCTGGGGTCTTGGACGCTGATGACCGTATCTTGCGGGCTAATGTTTTGGCTGCTTAAGGTGCCAGGCTTGTACAATAAATGTCCGGGCCAGACATTGGCATAATCCTCTTCCGACACGCCGCCGTAAGCATCCTGTAAAGTGACGATTTTATCCGGCCAACGGGCCTTCACGGCGTGGGTCTTTTGGGCGTTGCCGGCACCATGGATGAAAAGATAAGGCGCTTGCTTGCCTAGCGCGTCGTCAAATGCAGGGCTGCCCTTATTGATTTTATCGAACGCATGAAACGTCATGGCCATAGGATAAGTGTCCGGCAATGGCGGCAAGCCAGCAAAAACCTCACCGCTCCCCACCGTTAGCAAGGCGGTTAAAAAAATACGGCAAAAACGACGTTGGGGAGTAACCCGGCATGGCTTTGCTGGCATCGCTGATCCTCTATGTAGTCGCCAAACCAAAGGTTTGGCTGAAATTATGCGGTGTTGGCTGGGCAACGGTCTGATTAAACAACTTAGTCATCAATACTGTCAGCCTTGACATAGGACAACATGAAGTTGACGATGTCCGCTGGCTTCAATTTGACGGCATCTTCTTCGGCAACAATATGGTCACTGCTGTATTGGTTACTTTGATGGAAATATTTTTTAAATAACTTTTCGTTAGAGTCTTTAAAAAAATCTAATATTGCCACCCGTTGTTCCGACGTGATCAGTTTTTGTGCGGGTGTGCCATTAACAAAAAAAGTCTTGGCATCCACCAAGATTTTTTTTCTGACCGCTACATCGTGGGTCAGTTGCTTGACCAGCCTTAAAATCTCCAACACTTCCAAATTGACCGAGATATTTTTCCGGTTAGTCCCTGAACCGTCTTCAATATAACAGCCTTTACGGCCAATCGCCTCAAAAAAGCCGGCAACGACATTGCTGTAGCTTTCATACTGTTGCACTTTTAATTTTTTTGCGCCGAACACCGAAGCCCATTGGTTCAAAAAGTGCAGATAATCAAGTTCATCGCTTAATAAAATAGGGTTTTTTAAGAAACGCTGCGCCGGTTGGGTAAAGTTATTCCTTAAGCCCTTGGCGCGTTCATTATAAAAAGACACAAACTGGTTATCTTGCCGTCTGACAAATGCCAAAATATGCACGTCAAACGGGTTAAGGCTTTGCTTTAATTGCCTGATGCTCTCCAATGGAGCCGTAAAAAACTCCTCGCTTGACAGTACCACTAACATACCCTCATTAAGGCTATTGAGTTCCTGTGTTAACGCTTTAAGGCAATCGGTTAAATTTGCCTCATCTTTAGGGTTTTTCATGGCAAAGGCCAGTTTATGCTGGCCATGTAATTGGAAATTTGATTTGGGATAATAAACGCCCCTCGTGTGCAATAGCTCCCTATCTTTATCCAATTTCATTTGTATTGAAGTCGTCCCCGTTTTATGCGCCCCAATATGAATGATGATTTTATGTTTCACTATGACTCCCCCAAAGCCGACCCAGTCGGTTAAACGTAAATAATTATAGTTGTATTTTTTTACCCAGGCCGATAACCAAAACAGCGTCCATTAAGCCGGATTATCCGTTTGTTGGAAAAAATCGTCGATACTTTGCAGATAGCCGACAATGAATTCATCCATGCTAGGCGACTCAAGCCGGGCATTTTTGAGCAGATAGCCCAAAATGTCCGCCTTGACTTTATCCCGCCAATCCGGGGGAATGGCTAAGGCGGCCGAGGCAAACCCTTGGGCGACTAAAAACTGCCCTAAATTGTCCAAGTCGGTTAAAGACAAGGCGTTGACATCGGCGAATTTAGCGGAAGTCAACGGCGGCGGTGTCATGACATCAATATATTTGATATAACATTTGGTACGCGGCTTAAAAACGCAATCAAACGACCTGGAACTGGGGCGGCGCTTAATCAACAACACATCCGCCTTAATTTTGGCAAACAGTTCCAGCAGATGCACGGCGGAACCTTCTTCAAAAATAATCTTTTCCGCTTCCTGATAGACTTTAAGCTGGACGGCTATCGGATAATTTTCGGGATAAAAAATAAAATAGCCTTCTTGCTGCAAACTGTTTTCCAGCACATCCAAGCCCGCAATCGAACCGTTCATACGGTATTTTTTGCGCGACACAAAAACCTTAGGCGTATAGCCGGACGGCAATGCTTCCCTATGTAAGCGCTGAGCCAATTTCAAGGTGGCCAAAAACTTAATATAGTCCGCCTTAGCGGCAACAAACAGTTGGGAACCCGGTTCAGGCACCAAAAGCTCTTCCACTTCCGTCAGTTGGGTCACATAGCGGATGGCACTTTCTTCAAGGCCTAAGAAATCTAAGATGGCTTTTGAATAACCGGGCAAATGATGCCCCAGTTCAAATTGCTTAATATTAGGGAGAAACAATACGCCAGAACACTGGTCACGGTATTCGTGCCAAGCCCATATCCGATGGATACATTCCGCCAAGAAATGCCCGAAATGGTTATGCAACCCCCCCAAGTATAACCACTTGCCCGCCAATTTTTCCGGCTGTTCCTGTAAGTGGCGTGCTTGGAGTTTCTCGTTAATAAAAGCTTTGCCATTGCGCATGTGGGCAAAATAATCAGGATCGCCCTGATCGCGCACCACCCCATGGGCAAATTGCCCCATACCCGCACCAAAGTCCTTATATAACGTTTGCGGCACCACTAATGCGTTCTTTTTTATTACTAAATCCATGAATCTACTTTATACCTCGTGAGTTTTCGCTAGCCACAGTCCGCTATAGTGCTTCTGCCAGAACCTATCAGGCTACGTTTTTTTGATATGGAACGTTATTTTCTTAGCGGTTTTCTTGTCGCCCTTCTCGGAGGTTTTGAATACGCCCAAGCCTTCAACCAGCACGTTGTTATCCGTATCGACCCGTCCGATAATGTGCTTAAACGCCTCGCTCAGCAGCAGGTCGGTATCGGCATCGGAAAGGTTTTGCAGGGTTGGGGAGGCTTGTTTCACTAAGCCCGCTAAGGTGCTGACGGTTAAACGGGAGCGTTTACCATCCGCAGCCATAACGGCCAAACCCGCTTCTTGAGCCAGTTTAAGGCGTAATTTATGTAGCCAAACAGCCACTTTTTTCGGCGTTATCCGCACCCCATCAGAAACTAGGCTAGCATCGCCCAATTGTTCGGCCAACCAGACCAAGCTCTCCGGGCTATACCTTAACAGATCTTCCGGCGATTTGACCGCATCGGGGCTTTCCGGCTCATTTTCATCCAGCGAAACGCCTACCCGTTCTTCTATCCAGTGGATATCATCACGGTTTGCTTCCAATACCGGGCTGACTGCCGACCAAGAAAACCGGAGCTTTCGGCCTTTTAACTGCGCCAAACGGGCAATCAGCAGTTTATTCTCGGCAATGGCGGCGATCCCTTCCCCAAACCCTGGCCCATAAGCGCGGTAGGTATATAAAAAGGCTGTCGCTTCGTAAGACAAACTTTCGTTAATCCTTTTGATGTCCGCTACCGGAAAATCAATCTGCAATTGCCGGCAAAATTCCTGTACCACGCAGCCGTTGTAAAAGGTGCTAGGATCAAATTTCCATACCCGCACCTTATCTTTACCCAGCACTTGGTCAAACTTTTCAATACGCTCCCGATACCTAGGATACAGCTTAGCAAAGTTTAACTGGCCTTTCGCCCCGTGTTTTAACGTTTCTTGAAACGCGCTTTCCATATAAGCTTTAGGTGACCGGATATAGCCGACCGCTTCTACCTGGTCGACATAATCTAAGAATAAATGCTGCAATTGCGCCACATGTGCCGGTTTAAAGGCATTAGAACTGAACCATTCTGCGGAGGCCAAAAAATTCTCGGCAGTACCGGAGAGCTGCTTGGCTAAGCGTTTTTTAAGCTTAAGTTTTTTTGCCTCCAGCCCTTGCAGGTCGGATTCAAAAATGACGTGTCGCCTTGCCGATAGGTCTTCGGCAAACAGCCGGCTAAAAGCACCGCCATGATTCGGGCTACCCAATTTCAGATAATGCCAGTGCTGGTCGCCCAATTGCTCTGCAAAAGAATGCTGTATTGAGGAAGATCCCGTTTTAAACATGCCAAAATGAATTACACACCGCTTCATCCACTTGCTCCTAAAATCCAATAACGATACTTAAGGTAAATAACCCTGATTAACGCCGATAGTTTGCATTATCTTCGCCATCGGGCTTATTAGGCCACACAGTTACCTTCGCCAAAAAAACTATCCAAATACTGTTGGTTGGATTCATAACGTGTTTGCAACAGGGCGAGCGTCGCATCGGACAACTCTTTGGTTTCATCCAATGCGTTTACCTTGGTGCCGACAATTTTTTGGTAATTGCCTAAGGAAATAGGGATTTCCAAAAATTCCGCCAAAGTGGCCGCTGTCCCTTCTACGTCACCAAACAACGCGTCATGGCTAAGCATTAAAACGTGGGGGAATTCTTGCCTATAAAGGGTCAGTGCCGTTGCATAATCATTGAGCGCGTCTTGCACCCGCATCCATTCTCCACCTGTATCAAGGATTTTCAGCATTTCTTCCTCAAACACCAACTGGCCGGAATTAGGCAACCCGTACATTAACAGCTTAAAAGCGGAAACAAAGCGCTTTACCGGATTTCTGGCCAGCAGCAAAATTTTGGCATCCTCACCGACTACCTCGCGCATTTTGCGGATGCCCGGCTCAGGTAAAATCATATATTCCGGGGTAATTTCCCCAAGCATATCATAATGCTTGGCTACGGGCCTGAACAGGTCGATATAGTCAATTTTCTGGATCGGTTTGGTTGCCAACAGAAAATTGGCACGCAAGGAATTTTTATAACGCTTATTCACAAAAGCAAAATCTTCTGCTTTGACTAGTCGGTCAATTTCCCGATTTAATTGGTTGACTGAAAAGTGTTTTAACACTGACTCATGGCGGACATGGAATAAGGTGTCAAAATAATGCAATTCCTTAACCGGATTCATGTAAATGGGCGAACATTGTTCCAAAATCCTATGCAATAGCGTTGAACCTGCCCGTTGCGAACCAATGCCGATAACAAATTGTGTCATTTTGCTTATCCTATTAAATAAATATCAGTTAATTCCTTGACCTGCTCGGAGACCCTGCGCAGGGCGGGCGAGTGGGCTTTGCCCTTAAACACGGCGGGCTTGTCGTCGATGGCTTCCAGGCAGGCGGTGAGT
>NZ_PGFZ01000004.1:193074-202871 GCF_002923755.1 Methylovulum psychrotolerans | reverse complement strand
AGATGAACGACGACACGTCGGCCATTTTGGCGACCAGGCCGTCGCGGTCGTCGGTGACCGCATAGGCCTCCAGCGCGCCCTGTTGCTTCATCCAGTATTCGTGCACCAGTTCGTCGAAGCGCTCGCGGTAAGCGTTGGCTTCGGGATGGCGGCTGATCGCGTCCAGCATCACTGAAACTACCTCGCGCGGATGGGTGATCAGCTTCTTGCAGTGCATCAGGTTGGACACCAGCCATTTGCTGGGGTTGCCGTGGCTGGCGGCGGCGGCTTCGTAGTGGTGCGCGGCGGTCTCGTAGTCTTTCTGTTCGAAGTAGGTGTTGCCGAGCAGCTCCAGCACTTCCGCCTGCCGCCCGAAGGTCAGGCTGATTTTCAGCAGCGTCCGCGCCGCGCCGATGTCGTGGGCGATCAGCCTTTGCTTGGCCTGCTCCAGATAGTAGCGGGCGTTAGTGGCATCATCCCTGTTAACCCGCAAAGGATAGCTGATTTGCCCCGATAAAAGCTTGCTAAAATCTTCTATGGTAATTTCTACGCCGTGCTTGGCGTTAATAGTGAACACCGTTCTGAAATCAATCTGTTTGAGGGGCGCTACGCTATGGCGTTGCGATTCGGCATGATGCTCAAAGCGTAAACCGACCCGGAGCAAATTGATGGCGGCCTGCAACTTGCCCTGCTCGACATTATGCTTAGCCAATTCAAAATGATAATGGGCGTTAATGCCATCATTCTCACTGATTCTTAAAGGGTAGGCAGTGCCGTCAAGGAGGCGGTTAAAATCTTCCGTTGTTATCGGCTCCGGTAAGTCCGGTAGAGCGTCGAGGTCACCGCTATAAGCGGCTGTGCTATCAAAGAATACGGCAAAACGTAAA
This sequence comes from Methylovulum psychrotolerans, assembly GCF_002923755.1. Taxonomy (GTDB): domain Bacteria; phylum Pseudomonadota; class Gammaproteobacteria; order Methylococcales; family Methylomonadaceae; genus Methylovulum; species Methylovulum psychrotolerans. Next base: position 202,005 of record NZ_PGFZ01000004.1, on the reverse strand, counting down.
AATTGGATGCTTAATTTAATGTTATGGCTATCTAAATAGCTTTTGGCAAGCGCCAAATAGTAGGCTGAATTGACGGCATTATCTTGGCTGATGCGTAACGGGAAGGTAATTAAACCTGCCTGTAAGTCCGCAAAGTCTTGCACGGAAATTTCCCTGTCAAACGCTGCGTTAACCTCAAAAATGCTATCAAAATCAATGCCGCTAATTTCGTTAATCGTTTTTTCTTGGGGCCTATCAAGATAAATGTCAGTTAATTCCTTGACCTGCTCGGAGACCCTGCGCAGGGCGGGCGAGTGGGCTTTGCCCTTAAACACGGCGGGCTTGTCGTCGATGGCTTCCAGGCAGGCGGTGAGGGCCTCCAGGGTCGGCTCGACGACGAAGCCGGACTTGCCCTCGACCACGTCCTCGCCGATGCCGCCCATGGTGCTGGCGACGATCCAGCAGCCGCAGGCCGCCGCCTCGCGGGTCACCAGGCCGTAGCTTTCCGGCCAGGTCGACGGCGCGAACAGCACGTCGAGCTGCCGGTACAGTTCGACCACGCGGGTCTGCCCCAGCCGCCCGATGAAGGTGACGGGGACTTGCCCCCAGTGGGTCTGGAGGCGGTAGCCTTCCTCTTGGGAATGGTCGACGACGAGCATCTCCAGGTGTTCGGGCTGTAAGGCCTCGACCGCCGCCTTGAGCAGGAAGTAGCCCTTGTGTTCGGCCATGCCGCCGACATGCCCGCACACCACCTTGTCGGTGTGGCGGGTGTCTTTGCTCTGCCAGACCAGGGTCTCGGAGATGCCGTTTTTGTTGACGCGGATCTGCGGGATCTCGTTTTTCCGGTAGATGTCGGCGAAGCAGTTGGACACGGTCAGCGCCGCTTTCGCGTCGCGCAGCAGGCCTTTGAGGTAGAGGATGCGCTCCACGGATTCGAGCTGGCTGACGTTGTTGGGCGGCGTGCACGGCTGGTACGGGTCGGGGTGGCCGTCGGGGTAGACGGTGTTGTCTGCGTCGACCAGGAACTGGTAGTCGGAGATCCACCACGCGTCGTGGACGGTGACCAGGTAGGGGATCTGGGCGCTGCGGGCGGCCTCGACCACCGAGGCGGTCAGGCGTTGGACGCAGTGGAAATGCACCAGGTCGGGCCGTTCGGCCTCAAGGTATTCGGTGAACAGTTCGCCCATCTTGTCGTCAGCCGGGTGCCAGTCCATGTTTTCCCGCCACAGGACGGTGGCGCGGTAGACCCGCACCCCCTGGTGGTTGTATTGGGTCATCTGGTAGGGCGGCTTGAAGTCCGCGTCGGAGGTGAACACGGTGATGTCGAAGTCGTCGGCGTAGTCGCGCCGCAACAGGTCGAAGTTGTCGGCGACCACGCGGGTCGCGCCGCCGATGGATTGCGGCGGGAAGAACACGTTGACCAGGGCGACTTTTTTGCGCGGTTTTTGGCCGGGCTGCTGCGCCGCCGCCAAGGCCGCGCCGAGCACGGCGGTCAGGTTGTCGGCGAGGGCTTCGGTGCTGTACTCGGCGCGTACCCGCGCTTGGGCGCGGTCGGCGACGGCTTGGCGCAGGGCGGGGTCGTCGACCAGGGCTTTCAGGTGCCGGTACCAGTCGTCGCTGGTGGCGGCGATGAAGCCGTCCTCGCCGTCTTTGATGATGTCGCGGTAGTTGGCGGTGGAACTGACCACGGAGGGGATGCCTAAGCAGGCGGCCTCGAACCATTTCAGTTCGCTCTTGCAGCCGTTGATCAGGTCGTCGTGCAGCACCGCGAGGCTGATGTCGGCGCGTTCGAGCATCGACCAGTAGGCTTTGATGCTTTTGACGGGCGGCATCTGTTTGACGCGGTCGGGGTAGGCGGACAGGAAGCTTTCCGGCAGTTTCAGGTAGCCGGCGATTTTCAGGCCGACCTGCGGGTATTCGTCGAGCAGGCGGGACACGGCGGGCAGGGCGAGGTCGGTGAAGTCGCTGTTGTGCGCCATGGTGCCGCTGCCGTAGAAGATGTCCAGGGTGTCCTTGCCGCCGTCATGCACTTTGTGTTTGAACAGGTTGTGCTGGTCGGTGCCGTTGCGGTGGACGAAGCAGCGCCCGCCGAACACCCGTTTTTCGAGCTGGTCGGCGAGCAGTTGCGTGGAGGCCAGGCCGAAGCGGCAGTAGTGCGCGGCGGCGTTGAACGAGGCCATGCCTTTCATGAGCATCAGGTAGATGTTCAGGTCCAGGTAGCCGCCGTAGGTTTCGATCGGCGGCGGGTAGGCGGTGTCGAACAGCAGGTCGTCGATTTCGTAGATGGACAAACGGCCGGTGGCGTTGACCTGGGCGATGGCCTTGAGCACGGGCGGCTCGGCGGGGACGCGGTAGAAGATGACCACGTCGTAGAAGGCCAGCGCGTTCTGCTGGTCGGCAAGGTCTGTCCAGGACACGGCGGTGACGGTCTTGCCCGCCGCCTCCAGCTGCTCGATCTTCTGGTCGATGCGGTAGCGCACGCACTGTTGGATGTGGAAGTCGCCGACGATGAGCACGCGTTCCAGGTTGCAGCCGCCCACCCACTGCGGCTGTTCGGACGCGCCGTAAAATTGCAGGTAGGCGCTGTAGATGAACGACGACACGTCGGCCATTTTGGCGACCAGGCCGTCGCGGTCGTCGGTGACCGCATAGGCCTCCAGCGCGCCCTGTTGCTTCATCCAGTATTCGTGCACCAGTTCGTCGAAGCGCTCGCGCAGGTTACCGGATTCGGGGTTGCGGGCAATGGCCGCCAACAGCACCTCGATGACCTCTTTGGGATGGCTGATCAGCTTTTTGCAGTGCATCAGGTTGGACACCAGCCATTTGCTGGGGTTGCCGTGGCTGGCGGCGGCGGCTTCGTAGTGGTGCGCGGCGGTCTCGTAGTCTTTCTGTTCGAAGTAGGTGTTGCCGAGCAGTTCCAGCACTTCCGCCTGCCGCCCGAAGGTCAGGCTGATTTTTAGCAGCGTCCGCGCCGCGCCGATGTCGTGGACGATCAACTTTTGTTTGGCCCGTTCCAAATAATAATGGGCATTAATACGGTCATTATAGCTAACATGCAGGGGATAACTGATCTGTCCGGTCAATAGTTTTTGAAAATCTTCGGCCTCAATTTCAACCCCTGATGTTGCGTTAATCGCAAACACCGTTTGATATTTATTCGGCTCGGTCGCCAGTTCAGCGCCCAATAAATGAGGGTCAAAATTACTGGGGAGGCTGCTATTGTTCAAGCAGACATCATTAGCAATCACGCTGATCGCTTTGCCGTTTTCGCAGGCCTGCAAAAACGTGTCTATCAGTGCCTTAGGAACCGTGATTTTAAAACCCGCCTGTAAAAATGCCTCGCCAAATGTGCCGGCAATATCTAAGCGCTCAAGCCATTCTGGCGTAACCGCATAAGAAACGCCATCAATACGCAAAAAAAGTTTAAGGGCCGTTTTTGGCTGCCCTTGATTAATTGCCCAGCCATAAAGGCATAATTGGTCGATGTTTTCTACATAACCATTGATTGTAATAGGCGTATTGTTACGCGCAATGGCAGGAGATGCTTTGTGGTCTAAATCCAAGTCTTGGATTTGATTTTGTAGGATAACGTCATTGGCGATAACGGCAATTTGCAAGCCATTATGGCGGGCCAATAACAGGGTTTCGGCAAGGCTCGCCGGTGTTTCAATCTTAAATCCTGACTGTAAAAAGCTATCATCATGAAACGCTTCGGCAATATCGGTACGTCGGCTCCAGATAGGCGCTATTGGGTAAACCACACCATCAATAGATAAAGACAGCTTTAAGGGCGTTTTTTCTAAATTGACCACCCAACCATAAATATCGGTATTTTCGATCCGTTCGGCATAGCCGATAATAGATTCACGGTTATCGGATAGCAGGGCATCAGTTTCGGCAGCAGATAGGCTTCCCGCACTCGTCGGCACGGTTTCAGTGGTGGCTCCGATGGGAGGTTGTATCGTTGTAACTGCATTGTCGGCAACGGTTGGGGCTTTAGTGTGTCCTATATCGCCCGTTTCTGGGTTATCGGTTGCGGGTGAGGTTTGCAGGGATGGCGCGGTGACCCGTTCTGCGGCAGCATTTTTTGGAAAAACCTTGGGGGACGGCATCAGCAGTCTGGTATCTAATAGCGTGCCGTTAACCAATACGTCAATATCGTCGCTGTTTTGGCGGGCAAGCAAAAAGGTTGGCGCAAGGCTGTTAGGAATATCCAGTTTAAATCCAGATTGTAAGAATTGTTCGCCGTGCTGGAAAGCAATATCAACGCGATTAGACCAGATGGGTGACAATGGATAATTAACGCCGCCAATGCGCAGGGAAAAGGTTAACGCACCTTGTGCGTCTGGGGCAATTGCCCAGCCTCTGATATGTAAGGCATCAATTTCTTCTACAATACCTATAATTGTCAAGTCCTGTTGCTCAAACGGCAGTTCTTCGGCATTCGCTGGCGTTACCGTTTCGGCGGGAACTTCTTCGGCTTCGGCCACCGCTTCGGCGGGTAGCTCCGCCGTTTCGGCAGGAACTTCTTCGGCTTCGGCCACCGCTTCGGCGGCGGGTAGCTCCGCCGTTTCGGCGGTAGCTTCTTCAGCTTCGGCCACGCCTTCGGCGGACAGCTCTGCTGCTTCCGTTAAGTTGTCCGCTTCTGGAGCGGCTAAAACAACCTCTGCCGATGGCTGGGTAATTTTGTTATATAAAGTAATTCCGTTGGCTGTCACGTCGATACGCTTACCATTTTGTATGGCCTGTTCAAATACATCAATCAGGCCTTGCGGTATATCAATCCGAAAACCTGAAGTCAGGTATTTATCGCCATGTTGCTCGGCAATATCAATCCGATCCAGCCATGTATAAGAGATTTGGTAAGACTGTTTATCAATGCTGAGGGCGAGTTTTAAAGGGCTGCCCTCGCTGTCAATCACCCAGCCATGAATTTGTAACTTATCTAAGTATTCGATATAGCCGACAATGCTCTTATCCTGTCCATTTGCTAATGCTACTCCAGAGAACCCTTCAGAATCTGATGTATCAGTATTGGTTTCTGGGTCGGCTACGCCGTTTTCTGCTGTTACAGCAGCTTGCCCAATAATGTTGTCCAAGGCCGAAGCTTCGCTAATTTTATTTTCAGATAAGTCAGGCGTGACTGAAATTACTTTTTTCATATCCTATTCCACTATTTTTAAATGCAAATCTTGTTATAGCAAAGGCTGCAAGCACGCTTGCCTATAGTTATCAAATTGTCCGACCAGTTTTTCCGGGCTATCCATCCAAGCCAAGGGCGCCAGTTTGTCAGCCATACCCGCTTCTCTGGTACGGCGGGCAATTGCACCGATATCAAAGGAGAATACGGGTAAATGAGCTTGGAAGGCCAATGAGAGGGTATAGCTGTAGGTTTCTGGCCAGAGCGAGGGTAGCCAAACCAGATGCGGGTTGAGGTTTTCTAAAGTAGCCAGCGCATCATGCTCGTGATATTTGCCGGTCACGGTCACGCCGGATTCTTTGATCAGCAAATCGTTCATGGTGTAACCCATAACGATAAATTCTATCGGCAGATTTTGTTGCTGCACCAATTTAGCACAGGCCATAATGACCTCAAAACCTTTAATTTTACCGATGGCACCAATAATGACGACGCGTAACTTTTCTTCCGCCGCAATTTGGGGCGTTTTAACCTGAATGGCCTTTAGGTCGATAGCTTCATGGGGCAAGACTTCAAATGCGACATCGGGAAAATAGCTGCCCAAGCGGTCGGCGACATCTTGGTCGGGCACGACAATACGGTCAGCTAAGCGCAAAGCCTGTTGATGGGATGACCGCCATTCAGCAATACTTTTGACACCGAAATCAGAATTGCGCTCCAATAAGCAGCGGTTGCACCCCGCTTCATCCGGTTCGCCACAATAACGGCCATCTTCATCAATCAAATTGATACGGGGGCAGATAGGCTTATAATCATGGAGGTTGATTTTCCAAAACGCCCCTAATTCTTTAATCACCTTATGCAATTCTAATGCCGCATCCGGCACAAAATCGACCAAACTATGGGTATGGACTTCGGTAATGCCGAGCTCTTTAAGAATAGCCGCCAAAGCGGCGGTATCGGCCAATTCGAAAGGGTTGATATTGGGGACGGAACGGATAGACGGATGGCCTAAATTAACATGGGTGGGACGTTTGGCGACGGGACGTAAAGTGAACACGCCATAACCGGCCTGCATAAAGTTAACGATGTCTTCCTGCACCCGGCGTTCCGAGCCGCCGCCCCGGCTGTGGCAAACTAACAGGATATTTTGGGCACGGCTCATCCGTTGCAACCGAAAGGCATCCAGACGGCTGCGGCTGTCTTTGAGCGGGTCGGCTTTGACAAAAACATCGACATCTTTGCGGTAGCGCGGATATTTTTTGTCCAAGACCTTTAGGGCGGCCTGAACACGCATGGCCCGCTCGCCCTGAAATGAAGTAGAACCTAAATGGCGGACAAAAATATCGCCGGCAATAATGTTACGCCAGCCTTTACGGATGGCCCGCTGGCAAAAATCATTCTCCTCACCATAGCCTTTGCCGAAGGCCTTTTCATCAAACAAACCGACTTTTTCCAAACAATCGCGGCGGATGTACATACAAAACCCTACGCCAGTCGGTACTTCCACCTCGACATCGGCGTTAATGGTGGCGGTCAGCGCGTCCATTTCCGCATAACTCACTTCTAAAGGATAGGGGTTATCATGGAGAAAATTCGGGTAGCTACAGATGGTGGCGTTATTGGACAGCGGGGTGACTGTACCGGTTTTGCGGTTACGGTGGGCGGCCTTATGCAGGCGGTCTAGCCAGCCATCGTACACTTCGGTATCCGAATTCAATAAGACGACGTGGCGTTGTGGGTGCAATTTCATGCCCCGGTTAACGGTTTGCACAAAGCCTAAGTTTTCTTCATTGACCAACAACGTAAACAGCCCCTTATCCGCCAAGCGTTGTAAATCGGCGCTCAATTCTTCATCAGGGCTGGCATCGTTAATGACCACCAGTTCAAACGGCACATCATAAGTGACCGCCAAGGCACTATACAGGCAGCGCAAGGTTTCAATGCGGCCTTTATAAACCGGCACGACCACATCCAAGTCTGTTTCCGCAATATGCGCCCGCTGCACCAGGCTTCCCCATGCCTCATCATCAGGTAAGGTCAGTACAGGCAATTCGCCCGGTTCTATATCCAAACCGTCGCTATCGCGTTCCTGTTGGGTACTGCGCCCTTCCGTGCGGCCAAAAAACAAATAATGCAATAAGGGGTTCATACCCGTCGCCGCCACATCAGGGGAGGTGCGCAAATAATAAGTGCCGTCAAATTGCGGGCAAGGCGAACGCCCTTCAGCGCCGCCCCATTTCAGATAATGGATCAGCGGGTCATTGTCAGTGCGGGCGACATCTTTATTATTGACCAGATAAAAATCCAGGTCGAACCAAGCGCTGGGGGATGTCCGGCAATAGCGGCCAACATATTTGTAATGCAGCAGGGTATTGGTGTACAAGTGTTTGCTCAATCCGGTCGCTTTGGAGCGGTAATAGACCGGATCAAACAAGGCCATCGGTGCCCGGCCTTCTTTATCGCCGTGCAGTACATAATGCTTTAGCCCATCGGTTTCTATCTGGGCGACATCGCCATTATTTTCCAAATAATAGGCATTGTCGAACAACTCCTGCCTGGCTACCAAACGTATCAGCCGGCTCTGATAAGCCTTGCGCAACCCTAAGGTTTTACACGCTATTTTTATCCCCCACAGTGCGGTCATTTTCACTTCACCGCGCAACGCTTTTAATGTTTCCCGAATTGTCATATTTTTACCTGTATTATAAGAACTTGGTACTTAAGCCAATCTTGCCCGTGACGGAGTAAAACGTTGCTTACGCATCATGAAAGCCGATGTGGCAAAAACACTATCCAAACCACGCGTTAATTGCTAAATGTAATACACCTTAATTGGGTTGGCTAAGCTAGCTGGGCAGTATGGAGAAATTGCTTAACGCCCTACCTACTTCGCTACTGTCAATTTTAAGGAATCGGCATGACTATTTTCTGTTATTTGAAAATAAATGTATAACCCTTCTGTTTGCCTAAAAAGTAACATTGTGTTGATCCGTCAGAAAAACACGCTTCTTTTTATAAGTATTGCCAAGATGCCTAATATGCTCCTGTTAACTAGACGCTATAAATGTCGTCCTTATAGTGAAAACGATAGTTTAAATGTTCTGCCTTACGAAGAGTAAGCACTTTTTACGCGGTTTTTCAGTGATCTTCATGTTATTCGCCGTCAATGGCGGTAAACAGAAATTTACCGTTTTTAATATGGTAGAGGATTGGTTTGCTCTTTAAAAAATCATTTACCGTCAAGAACTAAGGCGTGTCCATAAAATAAGCATCAACAAATCGCTGTTACTGTTGAAATGGTTTCCTTTTGCCCATAGGACTTTCTACGGCCACAAGGAACCGCACCGATAAAAATCTCTTACCCTTTGGGGAGGGGGTAGGTGATTGCCAGACTATAGGAGGCAAGCTGTTTAAGGCTGGCTCTCCGCATTTGACGGATACGCTACCTGTTGGTTTAAGATAACAAGAAAACCAGCTAAATAATATGAACTATTACCCAAAAGGCAAAAGATTTTGCACAAGAACCGTCTAGTCGGTTCGTTTGCAATGCGGAATCCGATCATTTTGCCGTCATAGCCGCATTTTAAGGCAATGGCTTACTAAGGGCGCATGTTTTGCGCTTGCAGCCCTTAGCCGAATGATGAGGTATCCCACGCTATTTCAGGAATACCCGTGCGCCCAAGCCCATCTGGTAAAGCATGGTGGCCACCTCTTTGAAGAGCTGGCGGTATTTGGGGTCGACGGCGGGCAGCACCATGATCTCGTCGCCGGGGTGGATTTCGGGGCTGCTGAACCAGCCGTCGGTGTCC
>NZ_PGFZ01000004.1:163537-193064 GCF_002923755.1 Methylovulum psychrotolerans | reverse complement strand
CTTTACCAGATGGCTTTAATAGCCTTTAATATCATTATCATTCTGGTAGCAATAAATCCGTGGTCTAAACTAGCTAAGGAAGCATCATACCTGCTTATTATCATTGAATTATTTATAATAATATTCTGGTGTCTTCCAGTTTTTTTATTTCACCTAATTAAGCGCAAAAAAACGCTTAATGAAAGTTTTGATCTAGCGATATTGGCACTTATTAACAGCTTGGGCAGCATTCACCTTTAAACAATTACCATCAACCAAGTAGATATAAGGGTACGCAGTGCGTACCATGCACCGGCTTATACCCCCTAATACTATTTGGCTGTTGCATTCGCTATTTTGATGCCAACTATATGACTATTCGCCTGTTAGATATCGCGTTATTCGTATTTTTTTTTGGTAGCTTATTGATTGCTGCTAAGCTTTCTAAAAGAACCGGAAAATCCTTCTTAAGGATACTGCTTGGACTTGATAGAAGGGTGGTAGCTGAACTGGGCACTCCGAGAGAGAAGCTTTTTATCGCCTTTTTATTCGTTTTCCCCTGCTTTTTAGCTTACCTAAGCACTAAAAACATTAAAACCATAGCCGACATTGTCGCGCCTTTCCTACAAATTATTAGCGAATGAAAAAACAACGCGGCTATACACTATTTGACCTCTTAGGCTTATTTTTCATTTTATTTTGTGGCATGGCCGCTCAACGTGTTTTGCAGCCCGATGGCTTTACTGCGGCTATTTTTAGCTTTTTGCTGGGTTGCTTAGTGCCTATTTTGCTGCAAAAAATCGCCGCAAGGGTGTATCACTTAATTAGGTTTCCTATCTGTAAAAAACAACGGTGTCGGGGGCGGCATTACCAACTACGCTTGGATAAAGCGGAAAACATGGCTAAAAGTGGTTCTCGCTACCGCTGCCAGTGTGGCGACGAGTACATCCGCACCAGTAAAAACGAATTCAAAATTTTAAATGATGATGGCTCAACCGAACCATATAGGTTTCGTAGCGGCATATTGACACCTTGGCGACCTGTAAAATAATGACAGGCTCTTCTCTCCCTTAAAAGTATTAGCTGTTGCCATTGTGATTTTGCCCGCCGCCCATCCCTTTGCCTTCTGACCAAACCCCAAACTCATGCCAACAGCCAGCCCAAAAAAATCCTATGAATGGTTACAGTTCGTCCTGTTTGTCGGCACTTACGCCCTGCTCAATTATGGCTACCTGAAAATCCCCGACGAGTTGTTCATCAAAACCCTGTATTATCATGGCGTGGTGGCGGTTTGCGCCGACGCTATCAACCAGTTCGCCCCCTTAGAGCAAGTCGTCGGCTACCAAAACCATTTGCTGTCGACCAAGGCCGATTTGGAGATCGTCCGTGGCTGCGACGGCGTTGGTGTCTTGCTGTTACTGCTGTCCGCCATTATCGCCTTCCCCGCCAACCTTAAGCGGAAATTGCTAGGGTTGGTGCTAGGCATTAGCCTGTTGTACGCTATCAATCTGTTGCGTATCGGGATGCTCTATTTCGTGGTTGCCTACTACCGCGACTGGTTCCTGTTGACCCATACCTATGTCGCGCCGACCTTATTGGTGTTGCTAGCCTGCCTGTATTTTGCCTGGTGGGCGTTCGGCTCCCTAGCGGGGGATAATCATGCCCCAGCGTAAATGGCTGATAACGTTTTACAAAGGCTTGGCGGCTTGGCTGTTCTTATCGCTATCGGTCTGGTATTTTCAAGCTTGGCTAGGCAAGGGGCTGTGCCTGTTAAGCGCGTTCCCCATCACCCTGATGACTACCGAAATCTCGCCGCTGGTCAAACTGACCCAAACCGGCACCGATTACTCCCTAGAACTGTCCGCCTGGGTACTGCGCCCCATCCCTATCAACGCCGATATGACTATCCCGCCCGGCACCGAATTAAAATCCTCCACGCATTTGCTGCATATCTTAGTGCCTGTCATCATTGAATGGTCGGTCTTGTTGGTTTGGCCGGTACAACGCTGGACACAGCGGCTATTGTTAATCGGCACAGGGATACTGTCGGCGGTTGTGCTGGTCTTAGCGACCCTACCCGCCACCCTGCTCGGCTTATTGGAAATATCTTTCCAACAAGTCGCCGTCTTGGGTACAGAACCGCGCACCGTGCCGTGGTTTCTTGATTGGATGGTGTTTTGCGAACTGGGCGGTGCTTGGCTGTTAGCCATTATCGGGGCATGGCTGTGTATCCAGTTACAACAGAAATTGCTGCGCCGCTAAGCCGAACGGTTTAACAAAAGCCCCCGCCATTACCCATCCCCCAAAACCAAACCGCCCCCTTTACCAACACGGGTAAAGGGGGCGGCGTAAACCTCAGCCTAGCAGCAACAAACCTACCGCAACACGGTATCCGTCAACAAGCCATACAAATACTGCCCATAACCGTTTTTCGCCAACGGCTTGGCCAGTTTTTGCAACTGTTCGGCATCAATATAGCCTTTGCGGAAAGCAATTTCCTCAGGACAGGCCACTTTCAAGCCTTGCCGATGCTCAATCGTCTCGATAAAGTTACTCGCTTCGATCAAGCTTTCATGCGTGCCCGTGTCCAACCACGCATAACCGCGCCCCATAATTTCCACCGACAACTGCTTACGCTCCAGATAAATCCGGTTGACATCGGTAATCTCCAACTCACCGCGCGGTGACGGTTTCATTGTCGCGGCAATATCCAAAACGCTGTTGTCATAGAAATACAGACCCGTCACCGCATAATTGGATTGGGGCTTAGCGGGCTTTTCTTCCAAAGAGGTCGCTTGGCCGTCGGCATCAAATGCGACTACGCCGTAGCGTTCGGGGTCATGGACGTGATAGGCAAACACCGTCGCACCGTTGTTACGGCTATTCGCCCGCTCCAATTGCGTCTGCAAATCATGGCCGTAAAAAATATTGTCGCCCAACACCAACGCCGTCGGATGTTCGCCGACAAACTCGCGGCCAATAATAAACGCTTGCGCCAGACCGTCGGGGCTAGGTTGGACGGCATATTGGATATTCAAGCCCCAATCGCTGCCGTCGCCTAACAGTTGCTCAAAACGGGGGGTGTCTTGCGGGGTCGAAATGATCAAAATATCCCGGATACCCGCCAGCATCAACGTCGCTAACGGATAATAAATCATCGGCTTATCGTAAATCGGCAACAACTGCTTAGAAACGACTTTGGTGACCGGATATAACCGGGTACCTGAACCGCCCGCCAAAATAATGCCACGGGTAGGCAGTGTCGCTGGGGTACTGCTTGTTGGTGTAGTCATATAATCTCCATGCGTGATTAAGGCGGTAGCCCATTAAGCCAAATACTCGTTTAACATGCGTACCACACCCGATTGCCAACTTGGCAGGGTTAAATTAAAGGTCGTTTGCAATTTTTCGGTGTTCAAGCGCGAATTATGCGGCCGCTTGGCCGGGGTGGGATAAGCGCTGGTCGGGATAGCCTGCACGTCGTCAGGCTGCACTTTCAGTACCTTACCCGCCAAGCTGGCAGTCTCCAAAACCAACTTGGCAAAACCGAACCAAGTGGTTTCACCACCCGCGACCAGATGGTAAACCCCGGCCACTTCCGGTTTGCCTAAAGCGGTACGGATGATATGCGCGGTCACATCGGCAATCAGCTCCGCCCCAGTCGGTGCGCCGGTTTGGTCGTTAATCACGCTCAAACTGTCACGCTCTTGCGCCAAACGCAACATGGTCTTGGCAAAGTTATTGCCTTTGGCCGCATACACCCAACTGGTGCGCAAAATCACATATTGGCAACCCGATGCTTGGATGCGCTGCTCACCTTCCAGCTTGGTCGCCCCATAAACTCCCAGAGGGCCAGTGGCATCATCTTCCTGCCAAGGCTGGTCGCCGCTACCGTCAAACACATAATCGGTCGAGTAATGGATCAGCCACGCGCCGCACCGCAACGCTGCTTGCGCCATCACTTCGCTGGCCAAGGTATTGATGGTGCGGGCCAGTTCCGGCTCACTTTCGGCTTTATCCACCGCCGTATGGGCGGCGGCGTTAACGATCACGTCCGGTTTGACGCTGGCGATGGTCTCGGCGATACCCGCCAAGTTACTCAAATCGCCGCATAACGCCGAATGCCTGTCTACAGCAATCACTTCGCCCAACGGCGCTAACGCCCGTTGCAACTCCCAACCGACTTGGCCGTTTTTACCAAACAGCAGTATCCTCATCAGCCGCGCTCCGCATAGTTTTTCTCCACCCAGTCACGGTAAGAGCCGGATTGGACATTCGCCACCCATTCAGGATTGTCCAAATACCATTGGATAGTTTTGCGGATACCGGTTTGGAAAGTCTCTTGCGGCTTCCAACCCAAGTCCTTTTCAATTTTCGTGGCATCAATCGCATAACGGCGGTCATGGCCGGGGCGGTCAGTGACAAAGGTGATTTGTTCACGGTAGGATTTGCCGTCGGCACGCGGACGCGCTTCATCCAACAAATCACAAACGGTATGGACAATATCCAAGTTCGCCATTTCATTCCAGCCGCCGATATTATAGGTCTCGCCTACTTTACCCGCTTCCAGTACCCGGCGGATACCCCGGCAATGGTCAACCACAAACAACCAGTCACGAATTTGCTGGCCATCACCATAAACCGGCAAATTTTTCCCCGCCAAAGCATGGGTGATCAGCAACGGGATAAGCTTTTCGGGGAAATGGTAAGGGCCGTAGTTATTCGAGCAGTTAGTCGTCAGCACCGGCAAGCCGTAAGTATGGTGGTAAGCCCGCACCAAATGGTCACTGGCCGCCTTACTGGCCGAATACGGGCTGTTCGGCTCATATTTATTATCTTCCCTAAAGGCAGGATCGTCTTTTTTCAAAGAGCCGTACACTTCATCGGTCGACACATGCAGAAAACGGAACGCCGCCTTATCATCATCAGATAAGCCGCCCCAATAAATACGCGCCGCTTCCAACAACCTAAAGGTACCGACAATATTGGTTTGGATGAAATCTTCCGGGGAATGGATGGAGCGGTCGACATGCGATTCGGCGGCAAAATTGACCACCGCACAAGGTTGATACTGAGTAAACAGGCCACGCACCAATTCGCTATCGCCGATATTGCCTTGCACAAAAATATGGCGGGCATCGCCCTCTAATGAAGCCAAGTTTTCCCTATTGCCGGCATACGTCAGGCAATCCAAATTAATGACTGTGACATCGGAATTAGCCAGCCAATCAAGAACAAAATTTGCCCCGATAAAACCCGCGCCGCCGGTGACAATAATCGCTTTATTCATAATATACTTACCGTTTTTTAATAGTGTGGGAGAAGTTCGACTGAGAAGTCAGCAAGCTTTGTGCCTTTTTCATCTTTGGCAGACAATTCGGGGGTGTCGGTAGGCCATGGGATGTTCAGGTCAGGGTCGTTCCATAACACACTGCCTTCTGCTTGCGGGTTATATTTATCAGTACATTTATAGGCGAACAAAGCCGTTTCGGAGGTGACGCAAAAACCGTGCGCAAAACCGGCCGGGATAAAAAATTGGCGTTTGTTTTCCGCCGACAGCACCACGCTGGCCCATTGCCCAAACGTCGGTGAACCGACCCGAATATCCAACGCGACATCAAACACTTCGCCCTGTAACACATAAACCAACTTACCCTGCGGATTGATTTTTTGAAAATGCAGGCCGCGCAACACACCTTTTCTGGAGAAAGAGACATTATCTTGAACAAACGCATCGGCGGTCACCATTTCCGCGTAGCGGGCTTGGTTCCACGTTTCCATAAAAAAGCCGCGTTCGTCACCAAAGACCTTAGGCTCGACAATCACAACACCAGGGAGATCCGTTTTATGAACTTGCATAGTTTTTCCTCGTTATTGATTAAAGGGGTAATTTAAGGTAATGACGCTAGGCCAATAATGGCGGTAAATTTTTATGCTGACGACAAACCAATGGCCGAATCCGCTTATATATTGCACATTTGTTTCAGGATAACAAGAAAATCAGCCAAATAATATGAACTATTACCCAAAAAGCGCCTGTTTTTGCACAAACAAGCCAGCAAGCCGCAACCTATACTCTGAATGGTCAAATTTTCGGTTAATCCGTTCGTGGCGAGCCTTTCGACAAGCTCAGGAGAGCCCTGTCCCGCTGGGACTTCCGATGGTCGTCGAACCATGAGCGGATTAACCGTCCTAAGCCTATCCGCGACGAAGGCCCGCACATTATTGGCGATACTGTGGACACGTTGGACAGGGCATTTGTGTAGCAGCACCCGTTTTTATCCGCCCGTTAGGCAATCCGCCACGCTATTTCAGGAATACCCGTGCGCCCAAGCCCATCTGGTAAATCATGGTGGCCACCTCTTTGAAGAGCTGGCGGTATTTGGGGTCGACGGCGGGCAGCACCATGATCTCGTCGCCGGGGTGGATTTCGGGGCTGCTGAACCAGCCGTCGGTGTCCTCGGTGTTTTCGAAGCTGCCGTCCCGGTGGGCGATGATGATCCGCGAGGTGTCGGCCTTTTGCGAGTAGCCCCCGGCGCTGGCGACGTAGTCGCCGATGCCTTTGTCGGCGGCGATGGCGACGGTGTTCGGGAACATGACTTCGCCGCTGACCATGACGAGGTTGTCGAGGGTCGGCACGCGCAGCACGTCGCCGCTTTCGAGCAGGAACTGGTCGAGGTGGTCGCCCCGGCTCAGCAGGACTTGGCCGCTGGGCTGGATGCTTTTGGCGCGGTCTATCCATTGCAGCATCAGGGCGGCCTCTTCGGTGCGCAGCTGGGCCTCTTCGGCGGTGCCGGAGCGGGCGGTCAGCACGCTGGTCTCCAGGTGTTTGAGGGTGATGTTCAGCTGTTCCTGTTGGCGGGCGGCGACGCTGGGCCGGAACAGTTGCAGGCTTTTGGTGTCGGCGCGGTCGGTGTAGCGGATTTTCGCCATGAGCGCGCCCAGCCGGGTGCCGTAGGGCACGACGTATTCCTGCGGGCTGAGGTGTTCGCCTTCGACGCGCACGGTGATGGTGCCGGTCTTTTTGTCGGCGGTGTATTCGACGCTGTCGCCGCTGTGGACGTGGACGCTGCGGGCTTCGGCCAGCGGGTAGTAGTCGACGTTGAGGGTGGTGCCGGTGTTGCGGGTGACGCGGACGTGGGTGGCGCTGGCCTGGGGTTTGGCGAGCCGGGCGAGCTCGGCGAGGCTGATGCCGTCGCCGGCGAATTCGAAGCGTTTGGCGTTGGCGACCAGGCCGACGACTTGGACGCTCCGCTGTTTGGGGGCGACGAAGATGACGTCGCCGCTGGCCAGTTGGATGAGCGGCAGGCGGCCGTCGAGAATGAAGTCGTAGAGGTTGAGGGTGGCGCGGGTGCCGCTGCCGCGTTTGACCTGGACGCTCAAAAAGGAGCCGCGCAGCAGGTCGATGCCGCCGGCCTGGTCGAGGTAGCTGAGCAGGCTGTCCATGCTGGTGCCGCTGTAGAGGCCGGGGCGGTTGACGAAGCCGCCGACGAAGACGCGCACGGGTTGGGCGGCGGCGAGGCTGGCGTAGCTGTAGACGTTGGCGCGGTAGGTGCGGCGCACGGCGGCCTCAACCAGGCCCTGCAGGTCTTGGTTGCGCACGCCGAGGACGCGCACGGGGCCGACGTGCGGCACGAAGATGTTGCCTTGGGGGTCGACGGTGAGCGGCGCGTCGTAGTCGAAGGCGCCCCAGAAGCGCACTTGGATGTTGTCGCCGACGGCGACGGCGTAGTCGGGGTTGAATTGGGTCGCGCCTTCGCGGGTGAAGGAGCCGGTGAACAGGTTGGCGCCGAACACGTCGCTGGCGAGGTTGGCGGTGTAGTCGTACTGCTGCGGCGGCGTGGGGGTGTTCATGGGCACGGCGGCGGCCTGCCCGCCCAGGGCGGACTGGCCGGGCAGGGCGAGGCCGGGCGGCACGGCGGCGGCGGCGCCGGGGGTCGGCAGGGGGGTGCCGGTGGCTTTGGCGGCGCTGCCGGACGGCGGCAGCAGGCCGAGGGTCTGGAGGATGTCGGCGGGCGCGGCGGCGGCGGGCAGGCTGGCGAGCAGCAGGGTCAGTACGGCGGTTCGGTTCATGGCGGTGCGGGTCGGGCGGTTCATGGGTTCAGTCCTTGTGGTCGCGGATGATGGCGGCGAGCAGGTGCACGATGCCGGCGGCGAGCAGGATCATCAGGACGGAGACGGCGCTGTTGTAGATCCGGCGCGGCTCCAACGGGTATTCGGGCAGGGTCGGCGGTTGCAGGACGGACATTTTTTTCAGTGTCCTGGAGGCCTCGAAGCGCCCCTGTTCGAGGGCGGTCAGGGCGGTCTTGTAGATGTCCTGGTTGAAGGACGCGAGCATTTCCAGGCGCTGGTATTCTTCGACGGTGCTGTTCAGGGGCTTGCCTTCGGGGGCGGCGAGCTTGGCCTTTTCGGCGGCGATCTGCCTTTCCAGGGCGGCGATCTGGAGGTTGAGCTCGACGATGTTGGCGGCGTTGGGCATCAGGTAGCCGAGCATGGCGGAGCGGGTGGTCTGGAAGGTGGCGAGCTGGCTTTCCAGGGCGTTGACGATGCCGGCGCGGTTTTCGGTGGAGGCCTGGGGCGACACCAGGCCGTGTCTGTTCTGGTAGTCGAGCAGGGCCTGGCGGGACTTGAGGGTGGCCTGGCCGATGTCGGCGACCTGTTTGCTGAGGAAGCTGACCTGTTCGCGGGCGAGGTTGTGGGCGAGCTCGTTCATGAAGCGTTCGCCGTCGTCGACCAGGGCGGCGGTGATGGCCTGGGCGGTCTGCGGGTCGTAGCCCTGCGCCTGGATGACCAGCACCCCGGCGAAGTCGTCGAACTCGACGCTGACGCGGCCGAGGTAGTAGTCGTAGAACTCCTCGATCTCCAGGGTGTCGTTAAAGCGGGTGCCGAGCCGCGAGAACCAGTCGTGCTCCGGGGCGCTGTAGTGTTCGCGCAGGTGCAGCCGCGCGTCGAGCTTTTTCAGCATGTCGACGGACAGCAGGTAGTCGCGCAGCAGCAGCTGGTCGGCGCGGTCGGCGCTGTTGGCCGCCCCGAGCAGGCTGCCCAGGTCGAAGCTCTGGCCGCTGCTGATCTCGGTGCTGCGGATGATGACGTGCGCCTGGGAGATGTACAGGTCGGAGGCGTAAAAGCCCCAGTACCCCCCGGCCAGCACGGCCCCCGCCACGGCGGTGGCCAGCACCGGATGTTTTTTGAGCGCGGCCAGCGGGCCGGTTTTGTGGGTCTTTTTCATAATTTAAGGCTGTCCTTGTAGGCTTTTAGGGCATCGTCCACATTGTCGAACCAGTGGGCGTGGCCTTTGTTCAGCCATATACCTGCTGAACAAAAGTCTTTTAGCGTTCCCTCCCCATGGGACGCCATAATTAAGCTAGATCTGCCGACCAAGTCTTTGAACGCCGCGTTAGCCTTTTTTTTAAAACTGGCATCACCTGTTGAAGTCACTTCGTCGGAAATATAGACATCAAAGTCAAACGCTAACGATAGCCCGAATTGTAAGCGGGATTTCATGCCGGCGGAATACGTTCTGACCGGCTCATCAAAGGAGTCGCCAATTTCGGCAAAATCTTGAATATACGCTATGCGGTCAGGTATATCGTCTTCATGGCCATGGATACGGCAGATAAATTTGGCGTTTTGCCGGCCAGTCAGCGAAGGCTGTAAGCCTCCGCCAAACCCCATAGGCCAAGATACCCGGCAACGGTGCTCGACCGTCCCGCGGTTAGGTTTATCGACACCGCCGACCAGACGCAGTAAGGTCGATTTTCCTGCGCCATTACGCCCTATCAGCGCGACACTGACATTACGCGGGATTACAAAGGAGACATCTTCCAAAACCCATTTGCCCGGGCCATGGCTAGATTGGTAACGCTTATAAATATTATCGACAATAATCATTGGGTCAACAGTTTAGTTTGGAAACGGAGATGTAAGGCCAAGCCAAAAAAAATCGCCACTAGGGCACATTCGTAAAGATAAGCAATATTAGTGCCAAGTATCACATGATAAGATGAGGATACGCCGGCCCGCGCCACTTCTAGGCCATGCGCCATAGGGTTATACATGAGCCAGCTACGGTAGGGCTCGGAAATGCCAGAGAGCGGGATAATCGCACCTGACCCCATATACAAGGGGGTCATCATGATATTAAAGATTTTCCCTAGTTCAGGTATCAGATCGATGGCGACCGAAGTGATCAGTGCGTAGCCTAAGCCCATCAGCCAAAGCCCAAAAAATGCCAAGACCACCATTCCCATATCATCAGGCCACAAGGCGACATTGAATAAACCAATGGCGGCGCTGGCAATAATAAGGATTACCAGCAAGACCAAAAAACCTTCCAGAAAAACCCGCACCAATACCGTATCCACGGGTTTGACTTGGCGGTAGGTAAACAGAACCTTATTGGCGCTGATAGCATTTTGTCCTTGCGTACCCGGATTTTTAAATACTTTAAAGAAGGTCAGGCCAATAATTAGCCACGCCAGCACGTCAATGCCTCCTACCACTTTGACACGCAGGAAGGTAAATAACAGCAACATGATGACGGTATGGAGAATGGGTTCCCCCAATAACCATACCGTCGAGCCACGCCCCGAAGACAAGCGGGTGTTCGCTTCGCGTAGAAACAGTGCCTGCCAGACGGAAATCGTGACCAGCAGTGGGGTTCTTAATGGCTTATCAGGATAAGTTGTCATTGCGGATGTAAGGTTGGCTAATAGTGATTGGCTTAAGGCCGGTGCAGGCGCGGCAGAATCGGAGCGGCCAAGTGTTGCAAAGGGAGAGCGCCGCCAAAGGAATGGGCAGGGGATAAAAGTGCCGGTTAAGGCTTACCCCTGTGCCTAACCGGAAAATGCAGCATAGGCAAGTCAGGCCGATAACATAGGGAAGAGACGTAAGGCTTACAAGACCTTTAAGCGCTTGGAACAGGCTAAAAGCCTTTCGCGATGGTCAGAAATCCTTAACCTGTTGGAGCCTCTGATTTTTGCTGATCCGTCTTTTTAGACAGGCCGTCGGCTGATTATAGAGGATATCGGGTCTGACATCCATTATGTAAAGGCCATTATTGGCAGATGACACACCCTCTCCGCCGAATAAAAGCTTTGTAAACCAAGGTGTTCTTGTGGTAGATGGCTTATTTTCGGCCATTAGGGCATCATGTTATTGTAGCCGCTTTATATGACAAAAAGGTGACGCTCTTTAAAGTCTGGATAAACTGGCGACATCAGGATGCCCTTTACCGACATTTTATATAGCCAATGTTATCATGCCGTGCGGAAAAATTTAGCACATCTTAAGGTTAATGCAAACTTTATAAGCGAATTTAATGGCGTACGGTTAAGTAAAAGGCAGAAAATAAGTCCGCGTCTGCATTTTTTTATCTACGGTTCAGGCATAAAAAGCCGGAAAGGCTTGCCTGCCATGGCCTATATTTAGCCCTGCCAAACCATCAGCCTAAGCGTTTAGGATGTGCTACAGCGTGACTTAGAGGTTTAATTGTGGCGATTGGCAAGTGCCCGTCGAATCATAAGCCCAGCGGATTATTCGGATCAACCCCGGCCATAAACGGCAAACGCCGGTCTTGGTTGGTGAGTTGGTAAACTTTGCCCAGCCAGTTATTAAACACCGCTTTGGCGGTGTCACGCCATGTATTGTCCAAATGCGCCAAGACGGCTTGCTCAGGAAACGCCGCCAAAGCCTGCCCAGTAATCCGCACGGTGCGGACGTGCCGTTCGTAGCCGTGAAATAGGGCTTGTGCCTCGGCGTTAAAGTAGTTTTCCGGAAACGGCGGGTACTCATCGGTCTCGGCGCGGAAAAAGCGCATGACCTCGCGTTTGTATTCTTTTAATAAGCTAATATCGTCATATTCGGGATGGCCTTGGAAAAAGACGGTGCGGAAGCCGTCTTCGCTAACCGCCAGATGGACTCCGGCAGTGGCGCTGGCAGCCAGAATTTTCAGGCCGTGCCGCTCCATGTCGCTTTGGAAAATTTCATTATAGCGCGAATGCGGCACATCAAAACGGGTGTTGATTTCCGCGACCAGCGGGTGGCTGCGGTCAATCACCTTATGCGGGAACACGCCCCAACGTTTGGCGGGCAAGCGGGTTCTGGCAATGCCGTAGCGGTATTGGATGACGGCATGGGTCGCCAAGCACGAACATAGCACCGAGGCGACATTTTCCCGTGCCCACGAAAAGACTTCGGTGAGGGGTAGCCAAAATTCCTCTTCCGGCAAGCTTTCCCGGGTAACATTCGCGCCGCTGATAATTAAGGCATCTAAGCCGTCGGCGCGGATTTTGGCAAACGGCTCATAATATTTGTCGATATGGGCTTGGGCTTCGGCACTGCGTTTAAGACCGTCGATGGTAAAAGGGTGGATGTGGAATTGGACGATTTGGTTACACGCCCCCACCAACCGGAAAAACTGCCGCTCGGTCGCCTCTAACGCGGCATCGGGCATCATATTGAGCAAACCGATGTGCATTTCGCGGATATCCTGATGTTTGGCGCGTTCAGCATCAACGACTTCTTCGCCTTCTTCGCGCAGCCGTTGGAAAGTGGGTAGATCAGTGTGGGCAACTAAGGGCATGTAAGCGGTACTCGTTATTCATTATTGCTGTCTGGCAATGGCATCGGCAACCAGCCGGATAAAATCGTCTTCGGTTTTTACGGTGGCGATTTCATCGGCATTGACGGTATAGCCGTATTGGGCCGCAATGGCCTCGTAACGCGGCAATCTGGATTTGAACAGTTCAGGGAATACCCACGAGACAAATTCATCCGGCGGTATGTCGTTAGGGCTGCCATAGCCTTTGAAGGCCATAAAGTCCGTCAGTTTTTCGTCCAGAAAGGCTTCCCGATAATACAAAGGCTTCGGGTCAGATTTGGCGCGTTCGATAATGGTTTGCTCAAGGCTGTCAGGAATCTTGATATAAATGATCAAGGTGTGTTGCGCCAAGGTCTCCAGCACTTCAGGGCTATCCAATTCGCAAACGCTGCCGCCGGCATCGTTGATAAAATGTTTATAGCCGTAAATGTCCTCAGCTTTGTGGATAAACTCCGGGACATCGTTCATGGCGGCAAGTTCCGCCTGATGGTGAAGTTTTTGGCGGCGCTTAAATTCCGCCAAGGACAGGCCGCCCAGCGCGGGGTTACCGAGCTTACCTAAAAAACTCGATACCGCCGCCAAGTTATCGACGGTGATTTTGCTGCTCATGTAAATGGAGTCGGAGCGCAGCAAATCCCGCAGGAACGGCACGCTCATGGCGTGGCGTTTGATATTGTCAAGAATGGGTTCTTCCAAATATTTGGTGCCGATCCGGTAGTCGCCGGAATAATGGAACCATTTGGTTTTGGGCAGTTTATTGGCTAGCGTGGTTTTGCCTGCACCGGACATCGCCAATAAGGTGATGCGCTTCGATTGCCAGTCCAGGAATTCCTGTGGAAGCATTTTCATTTGGTCGTTTCCCCATTAATCCAGATAGTCGTCGATGTCCATGTCTTCGGGGTTGGGCTCATGCCTATCGGTATCCGAGTAGCCCAGGTCATCGGTTTCAATATCGTCGAACGGGGCGCTCCAGTCCTCCGGGTCTTCGATGTAATCGAAGGTTGAGTTATACCAGCTATCATGATCATATTCGCCTATATCGCCGTTAAGATATTGTACTGTAATGGAGTCGTCATTCTCTTCAATGTTGACGACCTTAAAGGTAAGGTTGTTTTCCAGGTCTTTGTACCAACTGCCAATAATGGGGTCTGCTACGGTGGTCATGTCGATTGCCTCAGGGGGTTTTAAATGGCTGCCGCCGCCACTTAGGCGACGGCAATGGCAATATTATGAGTATCGCTTAAGAAAATGCCAAAACATTTTCTTAAGCGCGGGGGCAGAAGGGGTATTTGGCCGGACCATGCAGGGAGCGGAACTTAGGCCTCGGTTTGGGGCGGCAGGTACTTGGCAATGCAAAAACAGGCTTGGAATACGTGTTTTAGCTGTTGGCGAAGCTGCCCTGTTTTAGGGCTAAACGCCGTACTTAAAGGGCGGATGTTATCACGCGCCTTTACCTGATTGTTGCCTTGGCAGGCCGTCCGCCTAAAAACCTAGCCTTCTTGCCCCTTGTATTAAACATTTTTAAACCTATATTGTCTATCAGGTCTGTTTAATTTTTTGACAACTCACTGGACTGTATCCCATGAAATCACGTTTGTTATTATTAGCCCTGGTGCCGCTGTATTTGGGCTTGTCTTCAGCAAGCTACTGCGCTTTACCCCTGTTTGCCGAAGGTCAGGCCTTACCGTCGCTCGCTCCCATGCTGGAGCGCAGTATGCCTGCCGTGGTCAACATCTCCACATCGACCCATATCGAAGTCAGCCAAAACCCGTTGTTGCAAGACCCCTTTTTCCGGCATTTTTATAATTTGCCCAGCCAGCCGCGCCGCCAACAAGAACAAAAAAACAGTTTAGGCTCAGGGGTGATTATCGACAGTGCCCAAGGCTTGGTACTGACCAATAACCATGTCATTGATAAAGCGGATAAAATCAGCGTCACCTTAAATGATGGCCGCCAACTCAATGCCGAACTGGTCGGCACCGACCCGGAAGCGGATGTGGCCATTATCCGCATCCCCGCCGACCATCTGACGCAATTGCCTATCGCCGATTCCGGCAATCTTAGGGTCGGTGATTTTGTTGTGGCTATCGGCAACCCGTTTGGTTTAGGGCAAACCGTCACGTCGGGCATTGTCAGCGCCTTAGGCCGCTCCGGTTTGGGCATCGAGGGTTACGAAGATTTTATCCAAACCGACGCATCGATTAACCCTGGCAATTCCGGCGGGGCCTTGGTCAATTTGCGCGGCGAGTTTGTCGGAATGAACACTGCCATCCTTGCGCCTAACGGCGGCAATGTCGGCATCGGCTTCGCCATCCCAGCCAATATGGTCATGGCAATTAAAGAATCGCTGCTTAAGCATGGCGAAATACGGCGCGGGCTGTTGGGGGTGACGACCCAAGACCTGACCCCGGAATTGGTCAATGCCTTTAATTTGGAAAACAAGCACGGCGCGGTCATTAGCCGCATTGAAAGCGGCTCGCCTGCGGAAAAGGCCGGGCTGGAGCCGGGTGATATTATCGTCGCTGCCAACAGCAGGCCTGTTAAAGACAGCCACGACATCCGCAATATTATCGGCCTGATGCAAATCGGCGATAATGTCGATATCGATTATTATCATGGCAATGATAAAAAGCATACCACCGCCACCATAGGTAAGCCAGAGCGGCCGCAATTGGCGGGCGATAAGCTGCACCGGAAATTACGCGGCA
Source organism: Methylovulum psychrotolerans (assembly GCF_002923755.1). Classification (GTDB taxonomy): domain Bacteria; phylum Pseudomonadota; class Gammaproteobacteria; order Methylococcales; family Methylomonadaceae; genus Methylovulum; species Methylovulum psychrotolerans. Next base: position 177,776 of record NZ_PGFZ01000004.1, on the reverse strand, counting down.
CAATCTTAAGTTCCACCGACAAAAACCAAATAGAAGGGGTGCTGATTGAAAAAATCGACCAATCTTCCGAAATTTGGCGGGTCGGCTTACGGCCAGGTGATGTGATTGTGTCGGCCAACCGTTACCGCATCCGTAACTTGGATGAACTTAAGCAAGTCGTCAATGCTAACGGCTCTTTGCTGATTAATATCCAACGCGGGCAAGAAGGCTTTTTTGTGGTGTTGCAGTAACACAGTACCTTAATAAGCGAGCGGGCAATTTGACCGATGGGAAGCCCTTAGCCGACCGTATAAGGCGGCTAGGGCTTTACACCTAAAAGCGGGGTTAAGCAGGCTTGAGTCGGGTGCAATGCGGTGGTCTTTTAACCCAAATGCCAGCGTTTTGCCGGATTAGGGTTAAGTGCCGTCATTTAAGGATACAATCTTATGGGGCTTATTGGTATAGTAGGGATTTGTAACGGCTTATTGTGTCAGCCAGAGTCGCCTACCCCTTAAACCACTAGCGGTACACCCATGCACCCCGAAAAACACTTTATCCCCCTCAATCTCGCCATTTTGGTGGTTTCCGATACGCGCACCGAGGCCGACGACGTTTCTGGCCGCACCTTGGCGGAACTGGCCACGCTGGCGGGTCATAGCATTGTCGCCAAAAAAATAGTGCCGGATAATATTTACCATATCCGCGCCGCCGTCGCCAATTGGCTGATTGACGGGGCAGTTAACGTCATCATCAGTACGGGCGGTACGGGCGTGACCGGGCGTGACGGCACACCTGAAGCGGTGCTGCCGTTGTTGGATAAGGTCTTGGAGGGGTTTGGCGAAACTTTTAGGATGCTGTCTTACCAAGACATCAAAACCTCCACCATCCAATCGCGGGCGGTTGCGGGGGTGGCTAACGGCATTTATGTGTTTTGCCTGCCCGGTTCCGCCGGGGCGTGCCGCACGGCCTGGGACAGCCTGATCAAAGAGCAACTCGACCACCGCACCCGCCCCTGTAACCTCGTGCAGCTGATGCCGCGCCTAAAGGAACGATAATGCCTTCCGTATTTTTAGCGCTCGGTGCCGTGTGCGCCTTTTTAGGGGTCGGTTTCGGGGCGTTTGGCGCACATGGCCTAAAGGCCATCCTTAGCCCCGAATTGCTAGCGGTTTACCAAACAGGGGTGACTTACCAAATGTGGCACGCCTTGGGCCTGCTGGTCATTGGTCTGCTCCACCAACAGACTCCGACCGCTAAGCGCTTAGTTTGGGCAGGTTGGTTAATGTTTGTTGGCATTTTACTATTTTCGGGTAGCTTATATCTATTGGCGGTAACGGATGAAAAGGTACTGGGCATGGTGGCACCCTTTGGCGGGGTTTGTTTTCTGCTTGCCTGGTTATTGCTTGCCCTATTCGCCTTCAATAAGAACCCTCCCACTTTCGCCGCTCCCAAGAAACACAGCAGGTACAACTAATGCGCGACGCCAGCCCTCAAACGACTTATTTAAAAGATTACACCGTCCCCGATTATCTTATCCATAAGGTTGCCCTACATTTTGTCTTAGACGAAGAGCGCACCGAAGTGACGGCACGGCTGACCCTCAGCCGCAACCCGGCTAGCCTGTCGATGTCAGCGGCTTTAGTGTTGGCCGGGGAAAACCTTACGCTACAACGCATTATCCTCAATGACGGCGAGGAACTGGTGGCGGCCGATTATGTGCAGGCCGCAGATAGCCTGACCATTTACAACGTGCCGCAACAGCAGCCGTTTGTGCTGACGATTGAGAATACCATCAACCCGAAAATCAATACCGCCCTGGAAGGGCTGTATTTGTCCAACGGCATGTTATGCACCCAATGCGAGGCGGAAGGCTTCCGTAAAATCACTTATTTCCTCGACCGCCCGGATGTTATGGCGACTTTTACCACCACCCTAGTCGGGGATAAAAGCCGTTATCCGGTGTTGCTGTCTAACGGCAACAAAATTGCCCACGGCGAGTTGGAAGCTAACCGCCATTGGGTGACGTGGGAAGATCCGTTCACCAAGCCTTGCTATCTGTTCGCGCTGGTGGCCGGGCAACTGGAGTGCATCGAAGATCATTTCACTACCCAATCGGGGCGCGACATTAGCCTCCAGATTTTTGTCGAACCGCAGGATGTCGATAAATGCGCCCATGCCATGCAGTCTTTGCAAAATGCCATGCGTTGGGATGAAGAGGTTTATGGCTGCGAATACGATCTGGATTTATATATGATTGTCGCGGTCAGCCATTTCAATATGGGCGCGATGGAGAATAAAGGCCTGAATGTCTTTAACACCAAATTTGTTCTGGCCCGCCCCGATACCGCCACCGATTCCGATTATGAGCATATCGAGGGGGTGATTGCCCACGAATATTTCCATAACTGGACAGGTAACCGCATCACTTGCCGCGATTGGTTCCAGCTTAGCCTTAAGGAAGGCTTTACCGTGTTCCGCGACCAAGAATTTACGGGCGACCGCACCTCCAAAGCCGTCAAACGCATTGAAGATGTCACCATGTTGCGTACCCGCCAATTTGCCGAAGATGCCGGCCCCTTGGCGCATCCGATCCGCCCTGAAGCTTATATTGAAATCAATAACTTCTACACCGTGACCATTTATGAAAAAGGTGCGGAAGTTGTGCGGATGTTGCATACCTTGCTGGGTGCGGAGCGGTTCCGTAAAGGCAGCGATTTATATTTTGCCCGCCATGACGGCCAAGCCGTCACTTGTGAGGATTTTGTCAAGGCGATGGAAGCGGCCAATGGTGTCGGTTTGGTGCAGTTCCGCCGCTGGTACAGCCAAGCCGGCACCCCGGTATTGACGGTCAGCCGCCGCTACGACAGCCAAGCCCAGACGTTGACTTTAAGCATCAGCCAAGAGTGCCCGCCTACCCCTGGGCAAGCCGTTAAAGAGCCACTGCATATCCCCGTGAAGGTGGGGCTGATTTATCCTGATGGCACTATTGCCCCTTGCCAATTACAGGGCAGCGCTGACAGTGCCGAGGAAGTGATTTTAGCGTTGACCGAAGCGGCACAGGATTTTGTCTTTACGGGTCTGAGCAGCGAACCGGCGGTATCGGTGTTAAGGGGCTTTTCCGCACCCGTGAAGCTGGTTATGGAACGTAGCCTGACGGAATTGGCGTTTCTGTTAAGCCATGACAGCGACACCTTTAACCGTTGGGAGGCCGGGCAGCAATTAATCGGCCAAGCCATTACCGGCCTGATTGCCGATGTCCAAAATAACCGCGAACTCCGGCTAGACCCGATTATCATCGAGGCCTTCCGGCAGGTTCTGGCACAGCCTTGGGAGGATTTGTCGTATTTCTCCCTGTTATTGAGCTTGCCGTCGGAAACCTATCTGGCCGAACAAATGCCGGTTATCGATGTGGTCGCCATCCATACCGCGCGGGAGTTTGTCAAACTTACCCTTGCCGAACAGTTACAAAACGCCTTGCAGACCTTGTACCTGAATAACCACCGTGACGAATCGGGGTGCTTTGATGCCGGGGCGATAGGCCGCCGCCGCATTAAAAACACCTGCCTGAATTATTTGTGCGCTTTAGACGATCCGGCGCTAAAAAACTGGGCGCACCAGCAATTTAAAACCGCCAAAAATATGACCGACCAAATGGCGGCCTTAACGGTGATGGTCAATAACCCGCATTACGCCAGACGGCAATGCTTGGCGGAGTTTTACCAACAGTGGCAACATGAAGCCTTGGTGATCGACAAATGGTTCGCCCTGCAAGCGGCTAGCCCCGCCCCTGATACCTTCGCCACGGTACAGGCGTTGATGGCGCATCCGGCCTTTGATTTAGGTACGCCTAACCGGATACGCGCGTTAATCGGTGCGTTTAGCCAAGCCAACCCGCTGCATTTCCACGCCGCCAACGGCCAAGGCTACCAATTTTTAGCCGACCAAATCATTGCCCTTAATACCTTAAACCCGCAAGTCGCTTCGCGCATGATCAGTGCGTTGACCTCGTGGCGGCGCTACGATGCCGGCCGCCAAGCCCTGATGACGGCGCAACTGGAGCGGATTATGTCTACCGAAGCGATCTCTAAAGATGTCTATGAAATTGCCAGTAAGAGCTTAGCTTAGGAGGGGGGGTAGGAAATTTCAGGCAAACGCTAAAAGGTACGGGTTTTGGAGCGCGGGCATCTTGCCCGCTCTTGCGGGCAAGATGCCCGCGCTCCAGCTTCATGATAAGATTTGCCGAGCGTATTTTAGGGTCGTGCCTTAGCGGTAGGAATGGCGCAACCATAAAAAAAGGCGGGGTGCTTAAGCACCCCGCCTTGTTTAGTGGCGCTGGCTGTTTACAGTTTGTCAGCGTTTTTATCCAGGTATTCGGCCACACCGGCAGGGCTGGCGTTCATACCTGCATCACCTTTAGTCCAACCCGCTGGGCACACTTCGCCATGCTCCTCATGGAATTGCAGTGCGTCAACCATACGCAACAATTCGTCCATATTACGGCCTAATGGCAGGTCGTTAACCACTTGGTAACGTACCAGGCCGCTTTGGTCGATCAGGAACGTGCCACGGTAAGCGACCGCAGGGGCAGCGGCTTCCACATCGTAGGCTTTACAAATGCTGTGCGCCAAATCGGCCGCCATCGTGTAACGCACAGGGCCAATGCCGCCTTTGTTAATCGGCGTGTTGCGCCAAGCGTTGTGGGTGAAATGGGAGTCGATAGAAACCGCGATCACTTCAACACCACGCTTGGTGAACTCTTCCATGCGGTGGTCAAGGGCGATCAACTCGCTAGGGCAAACAAAAGTAAAATCCAACGGATAGAAAAATACGACGGCATATTTGCCTTTAGTCGCTTCAGAAAAGCTGAAAGAATCAACTATCTGACCGTCACCTAAAACGGCAGGTACGGTAAAATCAGGGGCTTGCTTACCAACTAATACGCTCATTGCTTATCTCCAAGTTTTTGAAAAATAAAGTTTTATTGGGTTTGATTAGCCACTGTCAAAGTGGCGTGGGGCTTATTCTACACTAGATCAGTCAAGATTTGTCCAGTGTTGAAATTATTGCTTGCATTTGTACAGGCTTTAGCGATAATTTATTACAGTATCGTTACAGATAAGTTAACGATTTTTTAAAACTATGCGCAAAAGGCGGCATAGCCTTGCCGCTAAGTGCGTAAACATAACTATAATTGGGGAAGGGCATTTCCATGGAAAAAAATAAACATATCACCGAACCTGATGTGTTCGGGTATCAAGTCCGCATCGTCAGGCGTGGTAAAGAGAGCAGCCGTTATTTTTCGCATAAATTGTGGGGCAACCGCAATAAGTCCCTACAAGCCGCCATTACTTGGCGCGACCAAATGCTGGTGGTTTTAAAAGGCAGTAAGACCCGCTTCCTCAAACCGCCGAAAAACAAGACCACCACCGGCTTGACCGGCGTATCCCGAACCATCAAATTCGACCACCGCAAAGACAAAAGCTATTTGTGCTACACCGTTTTCTGGGTCTGCAACGGCAAGGCCAGAAACAAAACCTTTCAAGTCGGTAATGTCGAGCGCGTCACCGCCGACGACGAACTGCACGCCTTCCGCACCGCCCGCCTGTTCAGAAGCTGTTATGAGTTTGCCATTGATAACGACCTGGAATTTCGCGACGAAAAGTTTTTAGGCTGGAAAAAAACCCGCCTTTATGACGACGAAAATCTCGACGTGGTTTAGGCCTAACCGTTAAACCCGCAAGGCTAGCCCCGATATAGACGACACGCATTGCCAAATTAACAAACCTGCATCGGCAATACGTTTGGGGGCTAGCTGCTCTGTAATATTTCTACTGATCCCGCTTTTACAAGCCCTTTCCTTGGCTAAGCTTTCCCACTAGGTTGTTAGGCCAGACTCATAAAGCCCACATCCGCACTGTTAAAGCGGCTAAGGTGCGGGAAAATGGTCGCCAAGTCGGTGTCGTTAGCCCCAAACCACCGCGCTAAGGTCGCCCCATACTGGTCGATGGATGTGGTCGGGATTAGGCGGCCATAACTGGCATCGTCCGGCCCATCAATCGTTTGGTTGGGGAAAGTCCCGTAGACATTACCGCCTAACACCGAACCGCCTGCAACCATCTGCACATTACCCCAAGCATGGTCGCTGCCGTCACCATTAGAGGTGAGGGTGCGGCCAAAATCAGATAAGGTAAAGCTTGTTACCCCGTTGCCGATGCCAAACTCATCCATTGTGCTATGGAAGGCCGCCACCGCCGCCGATAAATCGTTGATTAAGGCATTATGGCGGTTTGGTTGGTCATCATGAGTATCATAACCGCCCTGTACCACATAAAACACCTGGCGTTTGACGCCGAAGGTGTTGCGGACGCTAATCATCCGCGCGACCATCTGCAATTGTTGCGCTAAGTAACTGCCGGGCCAAATGCCTGATCCGACCGAGCTTTTTGCCAGTGCCGCAATCAGGGTCTGGCTGAGGCCGAGGGTTTTTTGCACCGATTGGCCAAATTCTTGTTCCAATAAACCGCCGTTCGCTACCGAGGCGGCGAGCATTTTGTTAAAGGCTCTGGTGCGGGGGTCGGTGTTGCCGTTAGATGTCACATAAAAATTGCTGACTCCAGAAGTGCCCATATAATACGGCACGGCGGTAGAGCCGATTTGAAACAAATTATTGCCGCCAATCGACACACCCAACGGTAAAGTGCTGGTGCCGTTAAGGGGGCTAAGCAAATCGGCGATACGCCCGCCCCAACCCAGTTTTTGCAAGGCATCCAATTCGTTGGCCATACCCTGGTCGGACTGGTCGCTATGGGAGTAAAGCTGTGGCGGCAAGTTAGTGCCTGCCAGATAAGCTTTTTTGCTGGTAGGTTCTAACAGTGTGCCGACATTGGCTAAAAAAGCTAACTGGCCTTTATTATAGAGCGCTTGGAAACCTGGGGCACTGGTCGAAACCGCATAAGTTTTACTGGTTGAGGCATTTAAGGCCAGCAATTGGTCGGTGCTGAACGCCAAATTGCCCCGTGCCGTTTTATAGGTTTGGTAACGGGTGGTGTCGGACGGTATCAAGACGTTAAAACCGTCATTGCCGCCCGCCAGAAAAATGCACACCAAGGCGCGGTAATCTTCGGTAGCGGCTTGTGTGGCGGCGGCCTGTGCGCCCGCTAACAATCCCAGCGCGGCGTTCCGGTTCGCTAACCCTGCCGCCGTTGCCGCCGCACTTTGCAGAAAATGACGGCGTGACCAATCTTTAGATGCAGACATAGTAATTCCTTGCTTAACGTTGGATAAGGTAATTGGGTGAGCTCAAAACGAGATACAACGCTTCTAAAGAGCGGTTGACACCGTTACCCGCATTATCTTTAAAACTAAGGTCACGCAGATAGGCGATAAGCGGCGTTGTCACCGTAGCGGGCAATTTATTGCCGGTAAACACCAGATTTAAATAATTGACCAAGTTGGACGGGGTTTGCGCACGTTTGGCGAGATTGTTGATGTTAATTAGTACACTGGACTGGTCGGCCCATTGATAACCGACATAGTGCCAGTGGGTCAGGCTGAACAACTCGTTATAAAAACGGGTATTGTTGGCATCGTTGACTAATTGAAATTCGGGTGCGAACAGGCCTTGGTCATTAATTTTACCGCTGGGGGCGTAATCGGGGCGGAAGAAATTGAAGACACTGCCCGATGATAAGGGGGCTTGGCCGATAGACGATTCGGGATAATAATAAGGCAAGCGCCCGTCGTGGGCTTTGCCGCCTAAGACCCGCCATAAATGGGTTAAAACCAGTAACGGTTCGCGCAATTTGCCGAACTTGGGATTGACTTTCGCGCCGCCCACCGCTTCCGGGTCCAGTAATACGGCACTGATGACCGCTTTCATATCGCCTCTGACCCCCGCGCCGTTATCGTTAAAGGCCTCGGCGACCCGTTGGATATAGGCGGGTGAAGGGTTGCTGGTGACTAAGCGTTGGATCAAGCGGCGGCCTATAAACGGCCCGACGTTAGGGTGGTTAAATAGGGTGTCGAGCAGGATTTTTAAATCTGCCGGGGCTTTACCCGCCGCCGGAACGGCGACATTGGTCAGCAGGGTTTTCGCGCTATGGTCATGATAACCTTCAAAAGATACCATGCTTTGCCGCCATTCGATACCGTCAAAAAACGACACCGAGTCGGCCAGCCCCCAACCAGTCAGGACTTTTGCGGAATTTTCGACATCGGTTTGGGTATACGTCGGTACGGTTATGCCATTTTGTAAGACTGGCGTTCCGGTCGTGTCCAATTGCACCAGGCCGATAGTGAACAACTGCATGACTTCCCGCGCATAGTTTTCGTCGGCGCGGATGCCGAGTTTACGGTCAGCTTTTTGGTTATGCAGGGTGGACAAATACTTGCCCATAGCGGGCGATAAGGTCACTTGTTCGAGGATGTCGCGGAAATTGCCGAAGGCGTTGCGCACCAGAATGTCATAATAAACGGCCAGGGCATTTGTGCTGATACCGGAGCCGACATCGGATACGACGAAGACTTCCGAAAGGGCGAAAGCGACCCGTTGGCGTAATTGGTCGGGAGCCGTTACCGCATGGCGGAACCATACTTCGATGCGGTTTTCGCGTTGGTTATTGTCTTGGGTTTCGTTGAGGGTAGCCAAATGACAAGACGCTTTCATCGCCAATTGCTCGTCTACCCAAGCTTGAAAGGTCATTTTGCTCAGATGGTTAACATCTTGTGGTGACGCACCGAAAGTCGCCATATTTAAAAAGCGTACCGCTGCCGGTTGGGTGGTAACGGCGGGTACATTCGGGGTGGTCGGATAAACCGGTGCCGCTAGCGGATCGAAACAGTCGGCCAAGGCATCGGCTTGGGCGATACCTGGCAATAATAGGCTGAGCAATAGCCCTAGCTTGAGGGTGTTTGCCGCAACCTGGCGGCTGTTTAGGCTTTTCATTGGCAATCCTTCCGTTAGTGTGGCAAATCAAATCAACCGCGTCCCAAAGAGACGAAAACGCAGGCTCAGTGAACAAGTCTAGTGTACTTTAGGGAAGTGTCAAGGCAGATTGGCAGAGGGCGTAAGGCTGGTTTTTCTGGATCTGCCTGTATTTATCAGATAACAGACATGCGTTTTGTGGACAACGCCCTGGCCTTCTTCTGGGGGCGTGGTCGTGTTGGCCGCGCCCCCAGAATAGCGTTATTTGGCCGAGGTTTTTTTCAGTAGTTGCATGGCATACGCTTGGATCACCTGCCGTTTGACCACTGCCGCATAACTTAACAGACCCAAGAGCAGGCCTTGCAGCAATTTGCCGAACGCTGAACTTGTTTCGGCTGGCGCGTCGGCGCTGGATTTAGCCGGAGCGTTCTGCACCGCCACTTTGCCGGGTTTATAATCGGCGTTCAAGTCGGGTAGGCCTAAGCTGCGCCACGCGTCATAATCTTGCCAGATAGGGTAGTTGCGTTGCCAAAAGCCTTTGGTGAAATACGGCTCCAAGCTCATGCCGTGCGCTTTGGGGATGCCGCGTTCATCTAAGAAATCTTTATAAACGACTAAGCTAATGTCGCCGCCTTCACCGTTGCCGTTAGTGGTAAAGGATTTTTCGACATGGTCATGGAACATCCAGATGCCTTGGCCGAAGCTGTGCAGGCCGTCGTCAACACCGCTCAGTTCCAAGTCGATACGTTGCGCGGGGGTCATGCCGTGGACATCACGCGTGATGTAAGAACTAGGGCCGTTGTCGACACCGTCATAATGGGTGATGGTCGGTTTATGGCCGTGGATATGCAGCGCCAAGTCTTCGGTATGGCCGTTTAAGACCCGCAATTTGACTTTTTTGTCCTGCTCCATCTCAATCAGCGATTCACGCAGGGTATACGGGAAGGAGCGGCCATTGAGCATGAAATAATCGTCGGTGGCATCGGTGATGTCATATTCCATATTCATGTGCTTGGCGATCAGGCGCGGGTCGTTCGCGGAACGGGCGACCACTTCATGCAGTTCCTTATCTGCCGATTGGTAATGCAGGTCATATTCGCGGGCGTATTTTTCCAGCACAGCAACGGACGGATGGCGCACTTGCCCTGCGCCGACATTCAGGGTTTGCACCCAGTTATTCGGACGGTTTTCTTCAACAATAAAAATACCCTGCAAGCCCATAGGGATATGGGTGTGTGGTTGGACATGGCAATGGTAGTACATGGTGCCGGGTTGGCGTGGCTTAATCACATAAGTCTTGGTTTCACCGGGCATGGTGTCCATATTGCTGGTTTGCCCCACGCCGTCGTTACCGCTACCCGAATGGTCCATAAACGGATGGTCGATACCGTGTAAATGGATGGAATGCGGCAGGTAATGGGTGTTTTCCAGCACTATCCAGACGGTATCGTCCTGCTCGACCCGGATGACCGGGGAAGGTACCCGCAACAGCGGGTTGGCTTCCGGCTCGTAGAGGCTTAAGGTTGACATATCGCGGGTTTTAGGGGCATAAACCCAAAAGGTGGGCTGGATGCCGGGGGCGATGTCGAAGGTGGTAATGGGGCTTTTCACGTCAGGGGAGCGGCCATTCAACTCGACGATTTCCAGCTTGATAATGATTTTGTCCGGGTCGCCGTCGCCGTCCATATCGTCGGACATCGTAATCGCATCGGCGGCGAGTTGGGTCGCCATCAGGGTGTCCATAGAGATATTGTTGGTGCCTTTGACAAAGGCGGCAATATCAGCCGGGTTGTCTGGGTTACACAAATTGGAGGCTTGGATGGTCACGCCGTCAATGACCTGTTCTTTGCGCCATTCGGGTGCAGTAAAGTTTGAACAGACCTCTTCTGGTTTTCCCATCTCCACTTTCGCCGTCGGCGGCAAGTCAGTGGTCGCCTGGCTTAAGGAATGGGTCAGGAGCAATACCGCGCCCCCGGTGTAGGTAAGAAGTTTTTTACGCATAAGATGTCCTCAAAAACACACGATTGACGAAAATAAACGCCGCTAAGGTAAACAGATACAGACTAACCCCCTATTTTAACGCAATAAGGGCGCTAAGTCTTTCCCATATCGTTAGAGCGGTAATTCCCGTCCTGATAGGCCGCCCCCACTGGGGTGCAAAGCCGCCCCGGACCGCTGGCGGGTCTGGCAAATGCAGGGCGTGTGCCTAACGTAACGGCATTATGGCAAGTGTCAATGGCTGGGAGTGCAGGTGCACAGCGTAAGTTTGCAGAATGTCGGTGCAATAGATAAAACAGGCGTAGGCTGTAAGCGGATCCGAAAAATGAGCAGGCCGTCAGTATGGGCGTACATCCCGGTCATTTGGGTGCGACGCGGTTTAACGGTGCCTGCTCAAAAATATTAAAAAATAGCGGCAGACCTACTTATAATAATATGTCTTTCCTTGCCATTGCCAAAGACTCATGAGTGAATTTAAGAATAGCTTGCCATTCATGCTGAAAACAAGCATTCGCGGCGGTATATCGCTAAGACGCTGGGCTTGCGCTGTCCTTTTCTGGTCGGTGGCCAACCCTGTCTGGGCGTTGGATGCGGTTGTCTTGCAATTGAAATGGGAGCATTCCTATCAGTTTGCCGGCTATTACATGGCGCAAGCTTTAGGCTATTACCGTGATGAAGGGCTTGCTGTTGAACTGCGCGAAGGTGGCCCTGGCGTTGACTATGTCGCTGAAGTGGTCGGCAACCGGGCGCACTATGCCACAGGCACCCCCAGTTTGCTGATTGACAGGCAGCAAGGCAAACCTGTGGTGTTGTTGTCGGTGATTTTCCAACACGCGCCCGATATTCTGGCGGTGGCAAAATCGGCCGGTATCATGTCTCCTCAGCAGTTGGTGGGCAAAAAAATCATGGTCAAACAAAATAACCAGACTCCGGCGGTCTTGGCCATGTTACTCAATGAAACGGGTTCTTTGGCGCATTTTGATTTTTTGGATCAGACCAATGACCTTGATGGCCTGATGGTCGGCAAATTTGCCGCCATTGCCGTTTACAGCACCGAACAGCCCTATTATTTCCAACAACGGGGCTTCCCTATCACCGAACTTAAGCCAATCAATTACGGGATTGATTTTTACGGTGACAACCTGTTCACTAGCGAACAGGAAATCGCTACGCATCCAGAACGGGCGCAAGCCTTTTTACGCGCCAGCCTCAAAGGTTGGGCTTATGCGATGGCGCATCCTGATGAGACCATTGCCGTCATCAAAAACGTCGGCTCCAAACATTCCGGCGGCCATTTATATTTTGAATATCAGGCGATGCAAGATTTGCTCTTGCCCACTTTGGTGCCGCTCGGCCATAGCAACGCAGGACGCTGGCGGAACATTGCCGATACCTATGTACGTTTAGGCCTGCTCAAGCCGGATTATGCCTTGTCCGGTTTTGTCTATGACCCGAACCCGACCGTAGAAATCAGCAGATTTTACCGTTACCTTTATGTCGCCGCAGCCTTGGCAGGCGTTTTGGCTTTTTTTATTTTTGCCCTGTTGGCCTTCAATTACCATTTGCAACGTGAAATCCGCCGCCGTAAGCAAATGGAAGCCAGGTTACAGCTCAACGAAGAAAAGCTCAGCACCCTATTCCAGTTTTCCCCCACGGGCATGGCCTATACGGATTTTACCAGCCGCCAGTTTATTGACGTTAACCCGGCGTTGCAAGACATGACCGGCTATACGCGCGATGAATTATTGACCATGAATTATCTGGACATAACCGCCCAGGAATATCGGCCAGACAACATAGCGCAAGTTGAAGTGATGGCGCAGACGGGGCGTTTTGGTCCTTTTGAGAAAGAATATGTGCGCAAAGATGGCGGCCGTGTGTCGGTGCTGGTCAACGGCTTTATTTTGCATGACCACACCGGGCGGAAAGTGTCGTGGGCACTGGTCGAAGACATTACCGCCAGCAAAAAAGCCCAACAGGAACTGTTGTTAGCCAAGGAAGCGGCGGAATTTGCCAGCCGTGCCAAATCTGAATTCCTGACCAATGTCAGCCATGAACTGCGCACCCCGCTCCACACCATTCTTGGTTTTTCGCAGCTTTTGGCGATGGGTGGATTGGCGGCGGCGGAAGAGCAAAAAATGGCCGTTGGCCATATTATGACCAGCGGCAAGCAGTTGCTGGGCCTGATTAATGAGATTCTGGACTTGTCCCGTATTGAAAGTGACCAATTTGAACTGCGCTTGGAAACTTTCACCTTATCGCCGTTGCTGGACGAAACCGTCGCGCTGATGTCGCCGACTGCGGCGGAACGCGGCCTTACCCTTAGCCAAGGTTGCTACAGCGACATCGCGGTACGGGCTGATTTTTCGCGGCTCCGGCAAGTCTTGTTGAACTTGCTGTCCAACGCCATCAAATATAACCGCGATGGCGGTACGGTGAATTTATTTTGCGTTATTGATGGCGATGTTGTGCGTATTTCCGTTGTGGATTCTGGCTTAGGGATAGCGGCAGCGGATCAAGCGGCTTTATTCCAACCCTTCCAACGTTTGGGGGCGGAAAAAAAGGGTATCGAAGGGACTGGCATTGGCTTGGTTGTCTGCAAGCGCCTGATTGAAGCGATGCAAGGCAGTATCCATTTTAACAGCACGATAGGTGTCGGTAGCCATTTCTGGGTTGATTTGCCCATAGCTGTAGGAGAAAAGGTAGCCGAGAGTTTACCTGTGGTGCAGATAAGCGCGTTTTCGCCAAGCTGCCCTGAAAAAATCAGTGGCCGGGTCATTTATATCGATGATTGTGTAATCAATACCAATGTCATGCGCCATGTGTTCCGTAGGCTGCCTGATGTGGAATTGCTGATTAGGGAGGATGCCGAAAGCGGTTTGGCGCAAATCTGTCAGTATCGGCCAGATTTGATTTTGATGGACATTAATTTACCCGGCATGAGTGGCTTGGAGGCTTTGCATCTGCTTAAAGCCAATCCCGCCACCGCCGCTATCCCCGTGATTGCAGTCAGCGCCGCCGCTATGCCGAACGTCATCAAAGAAGGTTTACAGGCCGGGTTTCTCGCCTACCTGACCAAGCCTTTCGATGTCGCGGAACTGATCGCCTTGGTCAGTAAAACCTTAGCGAAGCACCGTGTATAATTGGCGGGAATAGAGGAGGGTTGTTTGGGAAAACCTTGGTTGCCGCATCGTTATCTGTATTGCGATATACTAGACATCTTTCCTAAATGTTGCTGACTATATAAACGTTGACAGGTTAAAATACCAAGCTTTATCCTGACCCGCGAAAAAGCCATGAAACCGTATGCCCAGTTACCCACCGACAACCCCGAAGAATACA
>NZ_PGFZ01000004.1:121297-163529 GCF_002923755.1 Methylovulum psychrotolerans | reverse complement strand
GCACCGGATGTTTTTTGAGCGCGGCCAGCGGGCCGGTTTTGTGGGTCTTTTTCATAATTTAAGGCTGTCCTTGTAGGTTTTATGGCATCGTCCGGGTCGTCAACCCCCTAGGCACGGCCTCGTAGCATTAATTTAATTATCGATAATTAGGCGGATTTTTACAAGCACAAGGAGAATCCTGGCCTAAATTTTCTGGATTTTGCAAAATAGGTTCCGCAGGGAACATCTCATTTTATAGGCTCCCCCGCATCTTTGGCGGCCTATAGGAAAATAGGCGGCGCCCGTTTGTTTTCAGAAGCGGGATATTAGAGCAAGACTATATAGACTGTTGCTTAAGCCAAGCCGTCAAAAAGCCCGTCAATAGCCGCTTGGCAGAAGCTATATCATCATTGTCAGGTTGTACCCAAAGCACCAGCTTGAGTTCAGGGGAGGTATCGCCGCTTAAATGTTTGACCAATTGCCTGGCCTTAACCCAATAGCGGTTATTGCTGATTTCGCCGCTCAGTTGGTAACTGTCCATCACCACCAGGACTTGCCCGCTATTTTCTTTCAAAACCGTCACATTGAGCGTCACTGTCTGCTGGCCTAAAGCAAATGCCAGCGTATCGGTAGCACTGATGCGCAACCGTCTGCTTTCCACGGCGGAAACCAGGGCGTTTTCGGAATTGACCAACTCCGCCCCCTGTTCTTCCTTACCAAAGCTGGCATAATACAGGCCAACACTATTGCCATGGCTATCGCTATAAAATGCTTTGCTATGCTCGGCGGCACGCGGGAATTTCGGCTCCCACAACCATTTAGGATCGGCAGTTTGCCGCCAATCACCCAGTGCTTGGGTTGCCACATAAGCAGGCAAAGCCAATTGCCCTTGTTTGTCGAGCAAAGTAGCCGCTAATGGCTGCCAGATGCCAAATCCCGCCAGCAACAGCACACTGACCGCCAATTGTTGCGGCGTACTGGAAACACTCGCTTTTCTAGGAACAATGGCAATCGGGGTAAATGGCGGATCCCGCCAAAACGAGCCCAAATAAAATAGCAGCAGCATCACCACACCAAAAAATACCCCCCCATAAACCAGATGGTCAACCCCGACCGCCAGCGTCATGTCGCTCAAATGTCCGATCATGACAATCATATAGGCACGGAAGCCATTGGCAACAATCGGCACGACCACGCTTAACAGCATGAACAAGATACGTTTCCAATAGTGGCTGTAATTCAGATAGGCAAACACAAAGCCCAAAGTGACGGAGGCAATCAGATAACTGATGCCGCTACAGGCCTCAATGACCGACCAACTCCCCGAAGTCAAGGTAAAATAATGGCCGTCACGATAGACCGGCAAACCGGTCAAGCGGATCAGCTTCACGGTAAAGGTCGTAGTAAATTCTATCAGGGCAGGAATCAACTCCTCACCCATGGGCACCATAAAAAATAGGAACAGCAAGGGGAAAGACAGGCTCAACGTCACCGTATGGCCTAATACCACCCAAATCCCCGCCACCAGCATCGCCACAGCCGCCACTTGTTTAATGATCACAATATGGCTCAGGTCACCGCACAACCACAAAAAGCCTCCGGCCAAAACCGCCAGCAATGGGCTATAAGCGACTGTCGGCACTAACCGGAGATAATAATCGCGGCGCGACCAAATCAGCCAAAGACTAATCGGAACGATGACAAAGCCATGGGTATAGGTCTTAGAGCGTGCCCAAATTTCAATGATTGACGACCAAGTACCAAAAAAACAGCCACCCGATAACAGCACTAACAACAGCAAATAGCCTAAGGTACGGCTCCAGCCGTTCGGTAAATGACGGAGGCTATTAGCGTGCGCCCTTACCCCATAAAACCACTTCGACGGTATTGAACATAATAGATAAGTCCAAGAATAAGCTGTAGTTTTTGACATAGTACAAATCGTATTGAAGTTTTTGGATAGTATCGTTTTCATTTGCACCGTAGGGGTAACATAACTGCGCCCATCCAGTGATACCCGGTTTAACACGATGCCGTTCCCGATAATAAGGAATTCTTTCTTCAAAACCATAGACAAATTCAGGCCGTTCCGGACGGGGGCCGACAAAGCTCATTTGGCCGTTAAAGACATTAAAAATCTGCGGCAATTCATCAATGCGGCACTTTCTGATAAACGCCCCCACCCGGGTGACGCGGCTATCTTGAGCCTGCGCCCACTGTGCCCCATCTTTTTCGGCATCGGTGCGCATACTGCGGAATTTTAACACCTCGAAATTTTTATTGTCCTCACCGACACGCACCTGCCGATACAATATCGGCCCTGCGCAGCCACTTTCAAGATAAATGGCCAAGGCGGTGATTAACATCGCCGGCCAAGTGACCAGCAACAGCAACGTGCTGGCAAACAAATCAAACAGCCTTTTTTCTAGTGCCCTGAAACCGCCTTGGGTAAATCCGTCGCAAAAAATCAGCCAACCCGGATAGGTGTTTTCCAGCGAAATAATACCTTGCTCCCGCTCGTAAAAGTTGACCATATCAATAACCCTCAGGCCTGACATCTTACAGTCCAACAAACCCTTCAAGGGCATAAAGCGGCGGTTATCATCTAAGGCCACCACCAACTCGTCGGCCCTTAGGTTTTCGGCGATCGCACGGATATTAACGCTGTCGGAATAGATCAACTGCTGGCTATCGACCTGCACATCCTCGCCCGGCAAACTGACAAATCCCACCACCACAAAGCCTTTATGGATAAACGAATTATTGATTTCGCCCAATTTACTGGCTTTAATGCCGCTGCCGATCACCAACATGCGTTTTTTAAACTTTTCCAAATTGGCAAATTTATAAAAAAACTCGCGGGTCACCACCATACCAACCAATGCCAACACCATAGCGATAGCCAAAACGCTACGCCCTATTAACAAGGTAGGAATAAAATAATAAATGACAATCAGAGCCAGCAATGCCAAAACAAAGCTGGCGCTAGTACGCGCCAATAAATTGTAGTCCTGCAAACTTAAACTACGCCGGTACAAGCCCATCGCCGAGCAGGACAAGGTCATGGTAGCGGCAAAAATAGCACTGGAAATAAGACTTTCCTCAACACTATACCAGTCTGGGCCAGCCAGGAAACGGATGCCGATACCAAAATACATAGCAGCGAAAAATACCAAGGACTCAATTATCAGCAAAGACAAATAAGCCCTAGAGATATAATGTCGGAATATACGGATCACAATTCTACCTTTTTCAAAAATCGCACGGCCAAAAAATCAACGCAACTGCTTATCTTTAAGCAAATTATCCAAATGGGTGACAGGGATAGCATAACTGATGCCGCTAGGATGGGAGAGCACGCTCTCCTTGCTTTCTTGGACAAACACCTTATCGATCACCCCGACCACCTTGCCGCTATCCGCATCATAAAGCGGACTGCCGCTGTTGCCCGGATAGGCGGTCGCATCCAACTGAAACACCTTATAAGGCGTTTCCAAACGCGAAATCAGCTTCGGATTAATTTGTCCGGCGTTTATGGTCGGGATTACATTGGGCGTAATAGCAGAAATCATGCCCCTATGCGTTACCGGAAACAAACCCAGCACCATACCGATGGGATAGCCGGTAAACGCATAAACTTGCCCTTCCCTGACGGCGGCGGCATCACCTAATGGCAGCGCGGTTAAGGTTGCGCTAATTTTTAACACCGCCAAATCATGCGCCTTATCGGTAGCGGCCACGGTGGCGGGCAGCATCCGCTCTTCATCGCCTTGGCGATAAAAAACAGCCACTTCTTCAAGATGCTCGCGATCTAACAGTTCCGGGATGACATGTGCATTAGTGACCACCAGATTACCCGGCGCTATCACAAATCCCGTTCCCATAAAACTGGCCCGCGGGTTGCGTTTAGGCAAGTAAGTGCCTACCGCCACAATGCCGGGCTTTATTTTCGCCAAGGTATCGGGTAACTTTGACTCCGCCTGCACGGTAGCCGCGCCCACCGCCAGCCAGCCGCTTAACAATACGCCCAGTAACTTTATCATAGTGTGACCTATTTCATCTTTTAAAAACGGATAATAATTGCCCATTTTTTTGGGTATTATTAACTTGAATTCACTGCCTATAAGCGTTCGGGGCAGTATAAAGGTTGCAGATGGTCGTTTAATGACAAACTTTGTCAGAAAAACGCAAAGCTGGGGGGCGCGCTTTCACAAAGGGCGGATACCTTACCATTCTTTTTCAGGCAGAGTGCTTGGCTGCCCGCCACGACCGTATTGATATTTGAATTTGCGTTTTAACAATCCCGCCGGATCATCAGGAATACGCTTTAGCCACTGCTCCTCAGCTTGGTGTTGCTCGGCCGATTCGACCGAGCCGAGATCTTTGGCCTGTTTAGACTGTTCGGCATCCGGTTTAGGCGCCGCTGCTTTTGAGTCTGGCACAGTTTGCCCTTTAGCATCCTGGTTAGGGCTTTTTTGCGGCTTTTGGTCTGGCTGCCCAACTTCTGGCTGGTCCGGGTGTTCCGGCTTTTGCGGCGGCTTTTGTTCGTTCTCGGTGCTGCCTTGCTTTTCTTGTCCTTGATCTTGACTTTGTTCTTGATTCTGGCCTTGGCTTTGGCTTTGCTGGGATTTATCTTGTGGTGACGATTGGCCGTCCTGCTTATCCTGCTTATCCTGCTTATCCTGCTTATCCTGCGGGTTCTCTGGCTTAAGTTTAGCCAATTCTTTGGCCACCAGATCCTTAGCATAGAGGGTATCGGCATCATCAGGCTTGATGGCTAAGGCTTGCTCATAAGATTTAAGGGCGGCTTCCAATTGCCCTGATTGCGCCAGCGCATTGCCTAAATTATAAAAATAATCGGCATTACCCGCTTGCGGGTCGGCCTGGTAAGCCTCCACCGCCTTATCGTATTCCCCGGCCTGATAATGTGCCGCCGCTTGCCATTGCTTATCGGTAAATTGCCGGGCGGCTTCCGAATAATGCTGTTGCCGATACTGCGCTTGTGCCTGTTGGTCAGGGCTTTGCCATGCATCTTGCCAGCCGCCCGCATAACTGTTTTGCGGTAGGGGCAACAGTGCCAACATACCGATAGCCAACACACCTTTCCTAAAACCTAAGGCCACCACCGGCAAAATCAACAGCAACAGCCATGGCCCCTTATCATCCCAGACCGGAATGGTACCGTTACTGGCTTTACCATCCTGTTGGCTGGCTTGTCCTAACAACGCCTGCAAATTCTTAATGTCGCCGTCATCAGCACTGATGGTCTGATAAATGCCCTGCCCGGCTTGCGCCAACTCCGCCAGTGGCCCCGCCGCCAATTTTGGGATAATAATCCCGCCTTGCCGGTCTTTGACAAAACCGCCGCCCGCCTCTGGAATCGGTGCGCCATCCGGCGTACCCACCCCTAATACCGACAACTGATAGCCGCTTAAGGCCTTGACCATTTGTGGGATAGTACGTCCGTCAATGCCGTCGGTGACCAGAACAATCTGCCCTTTTGGCAAACCAGCCTGCTTAAGCAATTCGACCGCCTTAGCGATTGCCGCTGGCGTATCGCTGCCCGCACTGGGCATAATGTCCGTAGTTAAGGCCGACAATTGGCTGGCGATAGTCTGGACATCATCCGTCAGAGGAGTCACTGTAAAAGCTGCCCCCGCATACACCAGCAACGCGGTCTGCCCGTCTTGGCGCTGCTTTAACAAATCGGCGATTTTGTAACGCGCCCTCACCAAACGGCTGGGCTTAATGTCTTGGGCATCCATAGACAACGACAAATCCAAGGCGATCACCACCGCAGAGGCATTTCTAAACACCGGCATAGGCAATTGCCGCCATGTCGGCCCCGCTAAGGCAAACACCGCCAAAACGCCCGCCAAAACGCCTGCACCGAATAAGCCTTTGGCTGGCTGCACGGCCTTATGCTGCAACAAATACGGCAACAAAGCTTCATCACAAACCGCCGACCAAAGCCCTTGCTGCAATTTGCTGCGCCACAACAAAACAGCCAACGCCATAACCGGCAATAACGCCAACAACAGCCAAGGCCTAATAAAATGAAAAGCCGCCCAATCCCAATCCATCACAACCTCACCCGCCGGACACACAACCCCGCCGCCAACGCCAACGCAAAGCCCAGAGGCCAATAAAACAGTTCGCTGTGTGGCCGATAATACTGCTTGTCTTTTTCGACCGGTTCCAACTCATCCAGCAAACGGTAAATATTGTTCAGCTCATCGGTGTTACGCGCCCGAAAATACCGCCCGCCCGTGCTTTCGGCAATTTTTACCAAGGTACCCTCGTCCAAATCTGTCGACGGGTTCACTTTACGGCTGCCAAACCAACTGCGCACCAGCATTTCATCCGCACCGATACCAATCGTATAAATCTTCAAATGTTTCGATTCCGCCAGTTGCGCCGCCTTTAACGGCGAAACTTCACCCGCCGTATTGGCACCGTCGGTCATCAGCACCAAAACACGGCTATTTTCCGGCTGCTGACCCAATCGCTTGACCGCCAAACCAATGGCATCGCCGATAGCGGTATTATCGCCTGCCAAACCCAATTGCGCCTCGTCCAACAAGGTCATGACCGTTTTTCTGTCAAAGGTCAGCGGGGTTTGCAAATACGCTTGGCTACCGAACAAAATCAAGCCGATACGGTCGCCAACCCGACGGTTGATAAAATCATTCGCCACCGACTTAGCGGCAGTCAACCGATCGACCGGCTCCTTATTTAAAATAAAATCCTGCGCCTCCATACTGCCGGACAAATCCACCGCCAGCATCAAATCCCGGCCACTGACCGCCTGTTCAATCGGCTCGCCCAACCACTGCGGACGGGCGCAGGCCAACACTAACAGACCCCAAGCCACTGCCGCCAACCACAACGGCCATTTTTTTTGGCTAATGACCAAGGTATGCCCATCGTCGAAGTCTTCCAGAAACGGGACTTTCAAGGCCGCCTGCTCCAATACCCGATGACTGGGCAGCAACCAATAGACCGCTAGCGGCACGGGTAAGGCCAACAATAACCAAGGCCATTCCAAATGGATCATAAGGATTTTTTTTGTCGTTTGGCGCGGCGGTAGGCTGGGACACAGTCTTTCAGCCAAGCCTCGCAAAGGGTGAAAAGTTGCGCTATCTGGGCATCGCCCAGAACGCTGCGCCGATAAGGGCCATCGGCAAGAGCCGCCCCGACCCCTAAACTAAAAGGCGCGTCGGGCAAACCTTGGTCGAGAAACGCCAACCACCGCGCTCCGGTTAACCCCGCGACTTGGCTAGGGTCAGGCGCGATACTGATCGCCACTCGCCTTAGCAAGACGGACAGTTCGCGTAATTTTTGGCCATTATCCAAGTCAGGATTCTGTTTTAGTGCCGCCAGCAGTTTTTTCGCGGTTTTAACCGCCGTTTGGCGGGTCAACCGCCGATACCAGGCAAACAAGAGCGCCGGCACCAACACAGCGGCGGCCGCCACCAGCCACCAGCCCCAAGCGGGCGGCCACCATGACAGGGCTTCGGGCAAATGTAGCCCTTTCAGTTCCAATTGCGTAGGCTGCATAATAGGCTCAGGAAAAAACCAACAGGGAAATCATCGTAAACAGGCT
Source organism: Methylovulum psychrotolerans (assembly GCF_002923755.1). Classification (GTDB taxonomy): domain Bacteria; phylum Pseudomonadota; class Gammaproteobacteria; order Methylococcales; family Methylomonadaceae; genus Methylovulum; species Methylovulum psychrotolerans. The sequence continues at coordinate 155,944 of NZ_PGFZ01000004.1, read as the reverse complement.
AGCGGGTCGTCGGTGGTACTGCATTGGATTAAGGCCAAACCGGGCTTTTTTGCCAATTGTTCCAAGCGCTGTTGGCGGTCGGCAAAATGCTGCTGATAAGCCTGCAAACGCGGGCTATCGGCACTGTCGATAACGACTTCGCGGACTTGGTCGGTAAAGCGGTAACGGCCTTGATAAGTGGGCAGGGCTTTTTCCAGCGCGTCATAAACAAATACCAGCACCACATCGCAATGCTCCGACAATTTGGCGAGATGAATCTCCGCCTTCGCATCCAAGCCGCGAAAATCACTGATAACATACACCAAGCTGCCCGGGCGGGCATGATGGGTGAGCCGTGCCAACACCTGCTCCAGCGAGACAATCGCCGCACTCGCCCCACAAGTGCCTTTCACCAGCAAATCCAAAAACCGCAATACCGCTGGCCGCCCGTTTTGCGGCTTCAGTTCGCAGCAAAACTGCTCGGTAAACAACTGCCCGCCTATCCTGTCGCCTTGCTGCTGTGCCGTCCAAGCCAACAGCCCCGCCAATTTAGCGGCCAAAACCGATTTAAACACGCCTCGCGTGGCAAAGTGCATCGCCGCACGGTTATCCACGGAAATAAATACCGGTTTTTCACGCTCTTCACGGAAGACTTTGGTATGGGTCGTCCCTGTCCGTGCCGTCACCCGCCAATCGATGCTACGGATATCATCACCCGCCTGATAAATTCTCGCCTCTTCAAACTCCATACCCCGGCCTTTAAAGCGCGACACATAACCGCCGCTTTGGCGGGCCCGAAACTGCGGATGGTGCAGCTTAATGCGCACGGCAAAGCCCGCCAGCTCAATAAGGCTGGTTAGGGTAACGGTTACCCTAGGCTCGACCGTGCTGGGAAAGGCTTTGCTTATCATCAAGGGACAGGGATTCTGGCAATCAGTTCGGCAATCAGGCCATCGGTGGTCACGCCTTCAGCCTCGGCTTCATAAGATAAAATCAAGCGGTGGCGCAACACATCAAAAGCCATACCCTGAATATCTTCCGGGGCGACGTAATCACGTTGCGCCAACCAGGCCTTGGCCCTGGCACAACGGTCTAGGGCAATGCTGGCACGCGGGCTAGCCCCGTATTGCAGCCAGCCGGCCAAATCATCACCGTATGCCTGCGGATTGCGCGTCGCCAAAATAATTTGCAACAGATAGGCTTCCAAATTGTCCGCCATGTACAAGTCCAGCACTTCGTTGCGGGCGGTAAACAACAGTTCTTGGCTGAGGGGGGCAAACACTGCCGCCTTACGGGTGGCGACGGCTTGCCGCGCCTCTGCCCGCACCAAATGCAAGATCGCCTTTTCATGCTCGGCACTGGGATAATCCACCTTCACATGCAGCAAAAAGCGGTCTAATTGCGCTTCTGGTAACGGATAAGTGCCTTCCTGCTCAATCGGGTTTTGGGTCGCCATCACCATAAACAACATCGGCAAGGGATAAGTGGCTTTGCCGACGGTAATTTGCCGCTCCGCCATCGCCTCCAACAAAGCCGCCTGTACTTTAGCGGGGGCACGGTTGATTTCATCGGCCAAAATCAGGTTATGGAATAACGGGCCTTTTTGGAATTCAAACGTGCCTTGTTGCGGGCGGTAGATTTCTGTACCGGTCAAATCGGCGGGCAACAAATCCGGGGTAAACTGCACCCGATGGAAATCGCCTTGGATACCTTTGCTCAGGACATTAACCGCGCGGGTCTTGGCAAGCCCCGGCGCACCTTCGACCAGAATATGGCCATCCGCCAGCAAAGCCACCAGCATCCTTTCAACCAGCACCTCCTGACCGATCACCTGCTGGTTAATAAACTCTTTTAACCCGCCTACTGCGGCTTGTGCATCACTGTTTTGTTCAGACATAAGGGTTCAGTCATTGTTAAGAAAATAAGGGCGGCGGATAGCGTTTAAATCCCTTAACCCAAAATCGGGTTTTCAGATTACTTAGGAATGTGCATGTATAATCTCGGCATAACCGCCTAGTTTTGGGCATTTTCATATTTTTCAAGCCCCCTACCCTTATAATTCACGGGTCGAGCTAAACCTAATATCCGGCCAACGCTCTTCGGTCAGTTGCAGGTTGACGCGGCTGTTCGCCACATAGACCAAATAGCCGCCGCCGTCTTCGGCCAGATTATCAAAGGCCTTTTTCTTAAACTCTTCAAGCTTGGCGGCATTATCCGAACTGACCCAACGCACCGTGGAAATCGGCACAGCATCGTAAACGCATTCGACATTATATTCCGCTTTCAGGCGGAACGCCGTCACATCAAACTGCAACACCCCCACCGCGCCTAAGATCAGGTCATTATTTTTTAAAGGCCGGAATAACTGCGTCGCCCCTTCTTCGGTCAACTGCACCAAACCCTTTTGTAAGGCTTTGGCGCGTAACGGGTCTTTCAGCACCACGCGGCGGAACAATTCCGGGGCAAAATACGGGATGCCGCCATATTTCAAAACCTCGCCTTGGGTAAAGGTGTCGCCGACTTGGATAGTGCCATGGTTATGCAGGCCGATAATATCGCCAGGATAGGCTTCTTCGACACTTTTGCGCGTGTCGGCTTGGAAGGTGATGGCATTGGATACCTGCACCGATTTGCCCAAACGGACATGATGGATTTTCATGCCCTTGTCGAATTTGCCCGAACACACCCGCAAAAACGCCACCCGGTCACGGTGCGCAGGATCCATATTGGCCTGCACCTTAAAAACAAAGCCGCTAAACTTATCCTCATCGGGCGCGACGCTGCGTTGCTCAGCTTCGCGGGGCCGGGGCGACGGCGCGTATTCAGCAAACGCGTCCAACAATTCCAAAATCCCGAAATTATTGATCGCCGAACCAAAAAATACCGGACTCAGCTTGCCCGCCAAATAAGCCTCCAACGCAAACTCATGGCTGGCCCCTTTGACCAACTCAATTTCATCGCGCAACTCCGCCGCCTGATCGCCCAGCAACGCGTCGAGTTTGCTGTTATGCAAGCCTTTGATAACCTCAGCCTCGGCAATCCGCCCGCCATGCTGGGCACTGAACAAATGGATTTCGTCCTTATATAAATGATAAACGCCTTTAAAGCGTTTGCCCATACCAATCGGCCAGGTAATCGGGGCGCATTGGATCTTCAGCACGTTCTCCACTTCGTCCATCAGCTCTATCGGCTCGCGGCCTTCACGGTCAAGCTTATTGATGAAGGTCAGGATAGGCGTGGTACGCAAACGGCACACTTCCATCAGATTGATCGTCCGCTCCTCAACCCCTTTCGCCACGTCGATGACCATCAGTGCCGAGTCGACCGCCGTCAGGGTGCGGTAAGTGTCTTCCGAAAAGTCTTCATGGCCGGGTGTGTCCAGCAAATTGATAATGGCATTGTTATGCTCAAACTGCATCACCGACGTGGTGACCGAAATGCCCCGCTCCTTTTCCATTTCCATCCAGTCAGACGTGGCATGACGCGCCGCTTTGCGGCCTTTGACCGAACCCGCCAACTGGATCGCGCCACCGAACAGCAAGAGCTTTTCGGTAATCGTGGTCTTGCCTGCGTCAGGGTGGGAAATAATGGCGAAAGTGCGCCGCCGTTGAAGTTCTGAACGTATTTCTGACATGCCTTGTTTGACTGTTTTAATGCGGAAATAACGGATTATAACTGATTCGCCCGTCCGTGTGGGGGGATTATCTTCATCTACGTCAAAACCACCCCACCCTGCCCTGCCCACCGCCCTACCATCCATTACTGATTGTCGGCACACTTGACAGCGGGGTCGCCTGCTTAAGCATACCTTGCCCTGCTTGCCAGAGACTGTCAGGTTTATTTACATGACACAGCACCATACTTCAGAATCCACTACCAGTACCCCCCGACAAATTGCCCCATACCACTTCCTACCCTTAAATGCTAACCCGCTTACCAAAGCATGAAACGGTTTGGCACACTAACCCCTTCGCTTTCGCCAATAGATCCAACCCGCTTAACGTCCTTAATTCTTCATGGCATTTAAGGACAGGTGTATACAAAAATCCGCCTATCAGGCAATTCATAACCCACCTATCATGGTAAAACCTACTTAAAAGGCACCGGACGGACGAAACCACTTAGGCTAAAACACCATTCGGTGACAATAGCAAGCCACTACTTTACTTTCAAAACTAGCAGCAGGAATTGCTGTCAATTTATTTTACAATCAATACTGCCATTAAAGTAAGCGCGTTGAAAATCAGCCTGTTATCGGCAGAATATTATTGGTATGGATATTGCTAAAACCATATTGCTATTGGGTAATATTTAAAGTTCTACATTGGCTTCATCAAGGCGGTCTCTGATTGGCTAAAGATATTTAAGTAATGTGCGGGAACAAACCCAGCATAAGTTTTTAATTTTATTAAACGAGTCAACAACATGAAAAAAAATATTCTTGCTTCAGCTTTGGTTGTAGGCGGATTGGCGCTTTCTTCGCTGGCCAGCGCCGCGACAGTGACCACCTCATTTAGTTTGGGCCCCACAACCACCGAACTAAACAATGGCAACTCAACTGGGATTTTTAACCAATTCAACTCCAGTTTAGGCACACTGACCGGCGTCACCATTGACCTGACCGGCCTTTCAGTCAGCACCACATCCTTGCATAACAATGCCTCCGGATCGCAAACGTTCAAATATACATCAACCTTAGATTGGTCTTTTGACATTTTTGCAGGTTCAGGCAACATTTACGATGCGTTCACCACCGTTCTTGCCACTACCGGTAACAACACCGCTTATCTAAAAACAGTAGGCACAAATGTCACTTTAGCGGCAGGGGGCAACCTTAACTTAGGCACACGAACAGAAACTTACGATTACAGCACTAATGACACTCTGCTGACTGGCGTAACGTTAAGCGACTTCATCGGTACCGGCACATTGGGCATCGGCTGTAACACCGCAACCACCAGCTCGTTCACTGGCGGCGGCGGTAACATCCTCGCCAACCAAACCACTACTGGCTCTTGCTCCGGCTTGATCACCTATACTTATACCGAAGGCAGCCCAGTGCCTGAGCCAGCCAGCCTGATCATTATGGGTATCGGCTTTTTTGGCATGGCGGCTTTGCGTAAAAGACGCTATTCTTAAGGCATAGCGGCGGTATCCCCCTATCCCATCGGCCATTATTGGCCAGAGCCGTTCAGGATTACCGCCAAGCATCTATTGGATGCAAAAAAAACCGCTTATAAAAGCGGTTTTTTTTTGCCTTCCTTACGCCAATTTTTTATACTTCAGGCGCTTGGGGTTATCCGCATCACTACCCAAACGGCGATGCCTGTCAGCCTCGTAATCTTCATAGTTACCCTCAAACCACACCACTTGGCTATCGCCTTCAAAAGCCAAGATATGCGTGGCGATACGGTCTAAAAACCAACGGTCATGCGAAATAACCACGGCGCAACCAGGAAAAGACAACAACGCCTCTTCCAACGCCCGCAAGGTTTCCACGTCCAAGTCGTTGGTCGGTTCGTCCAACAACAGCACGTTGCCGCCGGTTTTCAGTAATTTCGCCAAATGCACCCGGTTACGCTCACCGCCCGACAAATCGCCGATGCGTTTTTGCTGGTCGCCGCCTTTAAAGTTAAAACGCCCCAGATAGGCGCGTGACGGCGTTTCGTACTTGCCGACCGTAATCACGTCCAACCCGTCGGAAACTTCTTCCCATACCGTCTTGGTATTGTCCATATCATCGCGCAACTGGTCGACATAGGCCAACTGCACGGTTTGCCCCATGGTCAGCGTACCCGAATCCGGTTGTTCTAGCCCTGCCATCATACGGAACAGCGTCGATTTACCCGCCCCGTTCGGCCCGATAATGCCGACAATACCGCCAGGCGGCAATTTAAAGCTCAGTTCATTAATCAGCAGCCTATCGCCGAAACCCTTGCTGATGTTGTTAGCCTCGATAACCACATCGCCCAGACGCGGCCCCGGCGGGATATAAATTTCTTGGGTCTCATTACGTTTTTGCACATCCACCGCCGACAGCTCTTCAAACCGAGCCAATCGTGCTTTACTTTTGGCATGACGGCCTTTCGGGTTGGTGCGCACCCACTCCAACTCCGCCTTCATGGTCTTTTGCCGGGAAGACTCCTGACGCTCCTCCAACAGCAACCGGGCACTTTTTTGCTCCAGCCAACTGGAATAATTGCCTTCCCACGGAATGCCGGAACCGCGGTCCAATTCTAAAATCCAGCCCGCAACGTTATCCAAAAAGTAACGGTCATGGGTGACGGCCACTACCGTCCCGGTATAATCATGCAGGAAGCGCTCCAGCCAAGCCACCGACTCGGCATCCAAATGGTTGGTCGGCTCGTCCAGCAACAGCATATCGGGGTTGGACAACAGCAAACGGCATAAGGCGACGCGGCGTTTTTCCCCGCCCGATAAGGTCGTGACCTCGGCATCCCAATCCGGCAAGCGCAATGCGTCCGCCGCCACTTCCAGCTTGCGGTCGATATTATGCCCGTCCAGCGCGTTGATAATATCTTCCAACCGCGCCTGATCCGCCGCCAATTTGTCAAAATCGGCATCCTCTTCGGCATAAGCGGCATATACCGCATCCAAATCAGCCAAAGCGGTTTTAACATGTGCCACCGCCTCTTCGACGTTACCGCGCACGGTTTTATTCGGGTCTAACTGCGGCTCTTGCGGCAAATAGCCGATATAAATGCCTTTTAGCGGTACGGCTTCGCCTTCGATTTCCTTATCAATACCCGCCATAATTTTCAGCAACGTCGATTTACCGGAGCCGTTCAGGCCCAGCACACCGATTTTCGCGCCAGGGAAAAAAGACAACGAAATGTCTTTCAGAATGTATTTTTTCGGCGGGACGATTTTACCGACCCGGTTCATGGAATAGATATATTGCGCCATAATGTCCGTCTATATCGTGGTTAAAAAGTTGCCGGACAAACGCCCCGCGCCTGCCCTATACTACAAAAATGCCTTGCTATACTCTGAACGGTCAAGTTTTCGGTTTTTTTGGTAGGGTACGCTGTGCGTACCTTTAAAAAATCCTCATAAAAATCAGTGTAAAAGGTACGCACAGCGTACCCTACATTGTAAAAGCCGAAAACTTGGCCGTTCACAGTATATATTTGCCCTAACGCAACACCGGCAAGCCCGAAGCCACCGCCAGATTCTGCGCCCGATGGCGCAAATAATGGTCCATCAGCACTATCGCCACCATCGCTTCGGCAATCGGTGTGGCACGGATGCCGACACAAGGGTCATGGCGGCCTTCGGTAATCACCTCGGTGGCATCGCCGTGGGTATTAATCGTCCGCCCCGGCAAACGCAAGCTGGAGGTGGGTTTTAAGGCGATGCTGGCGGTGATGTTTTGGCCGCTGGAAATGCCGCCCAAAATGCCGCCCGCATGGTTGCTTAAAAAGCCTTCGGGGGTAATTTCGTCACGAAAGCGCGTGCCTTTGGTATCGATACAGGCAAAGCCGTCGCCAATTTCCACACCCTTCACGGCATTAATGCTCATCAGCGCGTAAGCCAGCTCAGCATCCAAGCGGTCAAAAATCGGCTCGCCCAAACCGGGCGGCACATTGCTGGCGACCACCTCAATCCGCGCCCCGATGGATTCGCCTTCTTTGCGCAAGGCATCCATATAGCTTTCCATTTCCGCCACCTTATCGGCATCCGGGCAGAAAAACGGATTGCTGTCGATGACCGACCAATCCACTTTAGCGATTTTTATCGGCCCCAATTGCGACAAATAACCACGGATTTCGATACCCGCCTGTTCAAACAAAAACTTTTTCGCAATACTGCCCGCCGCCACCCGCATCGCGGTTTCCCGCGCCGACGAACGGCCACCGCCGCGATAATCGCGGAAGCCGTATTTTTGCTGGTAAGTATAATCGGCATGGCCGGGGCGGAAAGTCTCGGCAATTTTGCCATAATCTTTCGAACGTTGGTCGGTGTTTTCAATCAGCAAACCTATGGGCGTACCCGTAGTTTTGCCCTCAAACACGCCGGAGAGGATTTTTACCTCGTCGGCCTCACGGCGTTGCGTGGTATGCCTGGAAGTGCCGGGCTTGCGGCGGTCCAAATCATGCTGGAGATCGGCTTCGCACAAGGCCATACCCGGCGGGCAACCATCGACGATACAGCCGATGGCAGGCCCATGGCTCTCGCCAAAACTGGTGACGGTAAAAAGTTTTCCTATGGTGTTTCCGGACATATTATCTGATGTTACGCAGACATTTTCTGCGATTTGAAAAATAAATGATGAGTCGCTGTCGCGACGGCTTTTTAATCGGGTTCTCGCACCCGAAGGCGAGATACTTTCTTTTGCTCCGCCAAAAGAAAGTATCCAAAGAAAAGGCGGCCCGATTACCGCTTGATCCTGCGCTTCTCGGTTTTGCCGGGGGTCGGCAGAGTGGGCTCCTGCCTTTATGCCCTTGGGTGCACCTGCCGACGCGCGGCATCCCTGCCGCGCCCCTTTATGCCCTATGGGTATTCGGGCTTATCCCGACAAAACCTGCGATGCTCGGCGCGGCAAACGGGGGCAAAACACGTTACTGCGTAACGTCAGATATTATGACAAAGCGGCTAAAAATTGTTTATGGTAAAGGTTGACTTGTTCGGCGGTGAGCAAGAACACGCCATCACCGCCCCGCGCAAATTCTAGCCAATAGAACGGCACTTCGGGGAAAGCGTCTTGCAACGCGGCGGCACTATTGCCGACTTCAACGACCAAAATACCCGTATCGGTCAGATAGTTATCGGCATCGGCGAGGATACGCAACACAATATCCAAACCCTCCGCCCCGGCGGTCAAGCCCAATTGCGGTTCGGCATGGAATTCGGCGGGGAGCTGCTGCCATTCCTCTATACTGACATAAGGGGGGTTACTGACAATAATGTCGTAGCGGGTTTCCGGCAGTTCTTCAAACAAATCCGATTCATACAAGGTCACTGCGTCACCCAATTGGTGCTGGCTGACGTTCACTGTGGCAACGGCGAGCGCGTCAGCAGACAAGTCTACGGCATCGACATAAGCCTCTGGGAACGCATAAGCGCAGGCAATGGCGATACAGCCGCTGCCCGTACACAAGTCGAGGATATTCATTACTTGGTCTTCGTCCACCCACGGGTCAAACCGTTGGGCAATCAGCTCGGCAATCGGCGACCGGGGTACCAGCACCCGCTCATCGACATAAAAAGCCAAGCCGGCAAAGATGGCCTCATGGGTCAGGTAAGCGGCAGGAATACGCTCGTTAATGCGGCGGCTTATTATATCAAGGATTTTTTGCCGCTCATCCAAGGCCAACACGGTGTCCAAATAAGCCTCGGCCAGATCATAAGGCTGATAAACCGTGTGCAAGATAAGTGCCGCCGCCTCATCAAGAGCGGCTACTGTGCCGTGGCCAAAACTGACTTGATGCTCGGTAAAGCGGCTGGCGGCCCAACGGATATAGTCGCGTAAGGTTTTTAAGGTAGTTAAGACTTCAGAAGGGGTGCTGTGCATGATGTCAGGAAAATTAAAGGGGTAAATTTTTAGCGCCGGAAATGCCGCCATTAAGAAAATCAGTTACGCGCAGCTATACTCTGAACGGTCAAGTTTTCGGTTAATCCGTCCGTGGTCTGGAGACAGCCGAATGGTTAATCCTAAAACCGAAAACTTGACCATTTGAAGTGTATGCAAAACCTCAAAACTTCTCGGCCTGTTTACGCGCTTTTTCCGCACCGTCCATATCGTTCTGCATTTCTCTGGCGCGGGCAATCAGTAACCAACTATGTTTTTTCAGCGGCTTGTCGTTAGTCGCCATCAGCGCCGATTTTTTTGCCAAATCTTCCGCCAAAACGGGTTTGGATTGCTTTAACCGTAACAACGCCAATTTATATAATAAGGTCGGATTTTTCGGCTCAATCCGCATCGCCCGCTCTATCGTCGCCGAGGCCGAATCAATATTGCCCCGCGCGACACTCTTGTCCGCCGCCAACACCAAGGTTTGCGTCACTGCCGATAACGGCGCAAACGTCTGCAATGGCTCGAATACAGGCGGCGGCGGTGGCGGTGCGGGCGGCGTGACCATGGCGACGACATCCGGGGCGGCTACCGATGGCGGCACGGCGGCGGACGGTTGTGGGACAATAGTGCCCGGCTCCATACTCGGCACAGGCAGAACGGATTCGGCAGGTGCTGGCGGCGGAGCCGGTACTGCATTCATCGCCATAGTCAAAGGTGCAGGCTGGGGCGGCTGCGCGACCGCCGACGGCGACGGCAACAGCGATGTGCTGCTGGGGTCTAAGCTAGTCGGTTTCTCCAAAGCATTGAGCGCTTGCTCTTGCTCTGGGGTCAGCATTTGCCGGGTCTGTTCCGGCGTTAACGGCTCCGGCTCCAAAGGCGTGACTGCCGGGGCGGGCATATCCGGCATCTTATTAATTTCGATGGTCTGCACAGGTGCGGGCGCAGGTGCCGGCACCGGTTCGGGTGCTTGAACGATAACAGGCCGCTCTTGATAAACAGGCGCGGGCTCTTTCTCCCCGAACGGGTTATAAGCACACCCCGTGACAAACACAGGCAACAGTAGGAAAAAAGATCGTTTAATTGACATGGTATCCGATGATCTAAAAAAACCGCCCCAAACAGGCTAAAGCAACCGCCCAATAACGTTCCGGCAGCCTATGGGCATACAAAAAGACCTGATTATAAAGTCCTTAAGCCGTTTCTGCCAGTAGTGCATGACATTTACTGGCTTTAGCCTAATCAGCCTAAAATGGAATATCATCATCAAAATCATCATAAGTCGGCGGGGCAGGAGGCATGGCCGGACTGTTATATTGCGGCGCGGGTGATGGCGCCTGCGGGGCTTGGTAAGCCGGACGGGCGGGCGGCGGGGCGGCTTGGGCGGGGGCTTGGGTGTCAAACTCACCTGTGCCGCCAGTGCGGCTACCCAGCATCTGCATCTCTTCGGCGACAATCTCGGTGGTGTAACGGTCTTGGCCGTCTTGGCCTTGCCATTTCTGGGTACGGATACGCCCCTCCACATAAACTTGACTGCCTTTTTTTAAATATTCTCCGGCAATTTCCGCCAGACGCGCAAAAAACACCACCCGATGCCATTCGGTCTCTTCGCGGTTTTCATTGGTCTGCTTATCTTTCCAGCGCCGACTGGTCGCCAAGCGGATAGTCGTAATCGCCGCACCCGACGGCATATAACGCACTTCCGGGTCAGCGCCAAGCCGCCCGATTAACATGACTTTATTCAGCATAACACTCCATAATATATAAGGCCTAAAAGTTGCGGTTATCTTCGCATCATTTGCCGATATTTGCCATGTAAAGCCAGACTTTTCGCCCCAAAAGTTCCACCCATCATGATAACGTTTTACCATAAAATAGCTTTTGGCCATTTGCATACCTCGCCCTGGAGACATGATGCTACCGTTTTGCACCCCGTTAAACTTTACCGACATCCAAAAAATTTTATTCCTGCGCAAGGACAATCTCGGTGATTTACTGTACACCCTGCCCTTAACCACCCTGCTAAAACAACACTATCCGCAGTTGCGCATCGATTTTCTCGTCCCCGCCTACAGCGCCCCCTTAGCGCAATGCTATGCCGATGCCGACCAAGTGCTGATCCTGCCAGACAGCATCAAGCCTTCCGGCGACGCTTACCGCAGCACTGTCGACGCAATCAAAACCCAACACTATGATCTGGCCTTTAATCTCCATCCTAAGTTCGTTTTAGCCAAATTGGCTTTTGCCGCCCGCATCCCGCACCGCCTGACCCGCACCGAACGCCTCTATGCCTTATACGCGAACCACTGGGTTTGGCAACAGCGCAAACACCAACGCCAACACGAACTGGACTATAACCTTGACCTGCTGCACGGCTGGATTAATCCCCCTGACCGCCAAGCCATCCCCTTTAACTTCCAAACCAGTGCAGCGGCGGCGGCCAAAGTCGAAACCTTCTTACAACAGCACCAGATCCGCCACTTTACCCTCATCCATCCCGGCAGTAACGGCAGCGCCATCGATCTGCCCCTTAACCTGTACGGCGACCTGATCGACGCTTACCCTTTACCCGGCACGGTCATCATTACCGGCACCGCCAAAGAAAGCCCTTTGTACCAGCAGTTAAGCTGCCACTGCCGCAAACCCCTCATCGATGCGACCGGGCAGTTTTCTTTAGAAGAACTGCTGTGCCTGATCCAACGCTGCACACTGCTGATCAGCAACAGCACCGCCCCCCTGCATATCGCCCGCGCCTTCAACAAACCCTTATTGGGGTTTTACTCCACCTTAAAAAGCACCCATCCGCGCCGCTGGGGGCCGTATGGGCAAGAACAAAGCCATACTCTCATCCCCGCCAATGAAAACTTCGCCACCTTCCAGACCAACCTCAAGCAATGCCGCGCCAATATGGCGGCGATAAAAGTCACGGACATTATGCGGAAATTGGATGCGATCTTGGCAGAACCTACTAGGTGCCAGCCAACATAGCCGAGCCGGACAAGCGGTAAAAATGCCACGCTTTTCGGGCGGCATATTCGGTTGCCAGTAAGCTTTTAGCCTTACCGACAAACAGCACTTGCTTGACTACTGTTGTCACAGCAACACCATTACCCGCCCTTGCTCAACAGAAACAAAGCAAATACAATAACTTACATATTGGCATATAAATTGACTATTGAAAAGTACACAACAGTAATGACCGGACGTTACTGTCGGTGTTGTGCATTATGCAGACTTTCAAAATTCAATAGAGGTTTATATGAAAAATAATACAGCCACCCCATTACGCCTGACGACACTGACTGTGGCTATTGCCGCTTCCTTATTCACCGTTTCCGCAACCGCCGATACCGTCACCGATTGGAACAAATACACCGTCTGGGCGACCAAAGCCGCCACGTCACTGACCACCGGCACCGCCAGCTTGGCACAAAACTCCAATGTCGCCACCCGTATCGAAGCCATCGAAGCCCGCGCCGTTTTCGATGCGGTCAACGTTTTCGATCATTTTAACCCCACCAGCTATTACTACAACGCCGCCGCACCCACCGGGGCAACCGCTAAATCGGCGGCGGCGGCTGCGGCACAAGCGGCACATGACGTATTACTGGGGGCATTGCCTAATCCGGCCAGCGGCAGTTGGAACCCCACCCGGGATTGGTTAAACACGCAACTGGCCAGCGATTTGGCGGCTTTGGGCGTAACGGCTGCCGATCCTGGCATTGCCGTCGGCCAAGCTGCCGCCGCAGCAGCCTTAGCGGCCAGGGCGGAAGATTTTTCCGCCATCAGAACCACCTATACCCCCTCCAGCAACCTGAGCGTTTCCACCACCAATACGGTCATCCCTAATGCCACCGGCAATCCAGGGATTGGCCTATGGCGACCCAGCAACGGCGCGGCAGGCGTTAACGACCCCATCACCGGCGCACCGACTGGCTTTGACGCGTCTGGTGCCATCCAAGCGGCGGCAGGCATTGATTTTAACTGGAAAAACGTCACGCCATTTAGCTTGACCACCGTAAAAAAACAACTGCTGGTCGCCACCGTCCCTCCCGCCCTCACCATCGGTAGCGACGAATACAATGCCGAGTTGGATTTTGTCAAAACCCACGGGCAAGACTCGGCCAATCCGGGCAACCGTAGCCACGATCAAACCTTACAGGCACTGTTTTACAAGTCCGACGCGGAACTCTTTGTTAACGAAGCCGCCCGGCTTGCCTCGGCCAGCCGAAACCTGACCCTAGACCAAAACGCCAAATTATTTGCCGTGTTGGCCAATGCCTTGGCCGATGCCCGTATTGCCGCCTTCCAATCCAAATACGACCTGACGTTTTGGCGGCCTATTACCGCCCTCAACGCCAACCCGGACGGCAGCGTCAGCACTTATACTTGGAAACCTCTGGCAACCACCCCTTCCCATCCTTCCAACACGGGCGGACATAGCGCGACCGGCGCGGCGGGGGCAGAGATACTGCGGGCTTTTTTCAAGTCCGATAATATCCAGAAAAATGGCACACCTGTAACCCTGACCACTTTACCGTGGCTAATCGGCACCAATAACGGCACAGGCCAAGTAGACCCCTTAGTGTTTGGTGGCGATGCCACCACCCGCACCGTCAGCAGCTTTTCTAAGCTACAGCTAGAAAATGGCCGGAGCCGCATTTACTTGGGCGTACATTTTGGTAATGACGACTACCAAGGCCAAACCCTTGGCCTGACTGTGGCCGATGCCATCATCAATACCAAAACCGATCCGGCGGCGGCAGGCCTGAGCGTGTTCTGGGGCAATGCCAACACCCCTAACAACAAATATTTAAAAGCCATTTTAACCGCCAACTCCGCCACTTCCGGATTTTTTGGCCTATAGCCGGACATCTGCGGGATGGCGCTTTCCTATCAAGGTGATAAGCGCTTCATCCTGCAACTTGTTATGGTTAACTGCCTTAACCACCTAATAGCCTAGAGGCTGGGCCATTTATTTTAATGTTAAAAAATCTGACATCACGGCGCCTAAGGGAAACATCATGACTTTTACCACCAAACTCACCATAGCAATCTTCGCTGGCCTGTTCGCCGCTAATGCCGCCACCGCCGACCAGACGTTGCTCAACGTGTCTTACGATCCTACCCGTGAGCTTTTTCAAGATTTTAATAAGGCCTTTATCAGTTACTGGAAAACCAAATCCGGCGAAACCGTCAAAATAGAACAATCCCATGGCGGCTCCGGCAAACAGGCACGCTCAGTGATTGAAGGGCGGGAAGCCGATGTGCTGACTCTGGCAATCACTTATGACATCGATAAAGTGGCGGAAAAAGCCAAGTTATTGCCCAACGGCTGGCAAACGAAACTGCCTAACAATAGCATCCCCTACACCTCCACCGTGGTCTTTTTAGTACGCAAAGACAACCCCAAAGGCATCAAAGACTGGGATGACTTGGTGAAGGCCGACGTTACCGTGGTCACCCCCAACCCGAAAACCTCCGGCGTGGCGCGTTACAACTATCTGGCCGCCTGGGCATTTGCGGAAAAAAAATACGGCGGCAAAGAAGCGGCGAAACATTTTTTAAAAGAACTCTATAAAAACGTCCCCATCCTAGATTCCGGCTCGCGTGCCGCCACCACCACCTTCTTGCAACGCGGCGTGGGCGACGTGTTGTTGACCTGGGAAAACGAAGCGTTTTTAGCGGTTAAAGAACTGGGCGAAGGCCAAGTGGAAATCGTCGCGCCATCTACCAGTATTCTTGCCGAACTGCCGGTGGCCGTGGTCGACAGCATCGCTAAAAAACATGGCACCGAAGAAGCGGCAACCGCCTATTTACAGTATTTGTATACCCCTATCGGGCAAAAATTGGCCGCCAAACATTATTTCCGCCCCATCTCCCCCCAATATGCCGATGCGGCAGACCTGAACCGCTTCTCCAAAATGAAGCTCTTTACCGTTAAAGAAGGCTTCGGCAGTTGGGAGCAAGCCCAAAAAGAACATTTTGACGATAACGGTATTTTCGACCAACTCTATGTGCCGTCTTTTCTGAAATGGAGCGGTTCCTAAACCGCGTTATCCCTACACAGGCTTCATCGTTAACCCCATAGGAGTATTGCCATGTACCCAAACAGTCTGCACCAAGACGCTCCCACCGTTGCCGAACCCAGGCCGCAAACCCGCGTGGCGGTGGCCACCATCGGTTTCGGGGCGGCATGGGAGGAAAAGCTCAAACCCTTATTCCAACAACAGCCCCGCCATAAAAACCTCTATGTGCTGGTACCTCCCACCGAGCCCGTCCTGCATGTGCTGCTGGTCAATTACGACAACCCCTTGGCGTTAAGAAAAAAAGACCTGATCCTGAGCAAAAAGGTCGGCGTTGAAGTCATCGCCATCAGCCAAGGGCCAATAGACCCTCCTCCTGCCCACCATCTCAGCGGCCTGTTGACCACCGCCAGACTGATAACCGCACTCGACAGGCTAAGCCCGCTTGCCGGACTATCGGAACGGGTATTACCGCAAACCATGGCCGCACCACCATTACCGCAAATACCGCCGATAAGCCCGGCTCCGGCAGTTGCCACGGGTGGTTATCGGGTATTAGTGGTAGATGACAGCTTACCCGTCCAAAAAGACTTGGAACACAAACTATCCACCTTAGAACAAATCACCAGCATCGCCTTTGCCCAAGACGGCGCGACCGCTTTGGCAATGGCGCAACAGCAACACTATGACTTGATTTTCTTAGACGTGATTATGCCGGATATCGACGGTTATGAAGTCTGCACCCAATTACGCCGCAATCCGCAGTATAAAAAGACCCCGATTATCATGGTGTCCGGCAAAACCTCGCCGCTGGACGAAGTAAAGGGGGTAATGGCGGGCTGCACGACTTATTTGACCAAACCCGTCCAAGAAGAGGCCTTTAAAAAACTCAGCACCCGCATCGTCGCTTGGCTAACGGCCCGCCGACAAGAACAACGCCAACCCGTGACCCATTAGACGGCCACCAACAGCCCTCTTTTTATGCGTTACGATCCCCCCTGCAAATACCAAACCGGCAAGGCGTGGCTTTAACGGGTATCTTTTTCGGCAGCGGCATAGCCTAAACACAGGCCTTGCCGCCGACATTGACAATGACATTAATCATGGCGACCAATTTCAATTCAACGGCTACAGCACCCATCGGCTATGCGGACACCGCCCCAGCCAACCCTTTAGGCTTCCGTGTCGGCGGCTTGGGGTTTTTGTTGCCCGCCCAGGGCAATTGCGAAGTCTTAGGGGCATTACCCGTCAATCCGATTCCCAAAACCGCTCCTTGGTTCAGCGGCCTGTTAAACAGGCGCGGCACTATCGTGCCGGTTATCGACTTACACCGCTTATTTGACAGCACCGCCCACCCGCCGCAAAAACGCCATTTGCTTGCCATCGGCCACGGCGACAAAACCCTGTCCTTGTGGATAGACGACTACCCGCAGCCAGTCGCCGACATAGACGAAGCCCCAGCCAGCCCCTTCGCTTTGCCCGATAGCATCGCGCCGTTTATCCGTCAGACCTATATACAGGGTGGCCAAACATGGTTGGAGCTTGATTTTGAGGCTTTCTTCAATGCGCTAGGCGGCTTATCGTTCTGCCCGGAGGCGGGATTATGAACACAGTCATCGCCAACACCGCTTTAGGCACAAGCATTGCAGACCTAAGCGCAGACGGGTATGCCGAAGATTACCTGTTGGCGATTGCTCTGGATGATACCTTATCGCCCACCGCGACCCTCTTGGAACACGCGGAATTATTGGCGATGGAGGCGGCGTTTATTGGGCAGCAGCTAACCGCCATTACCCTGGATACACCCGACCATTACGCCGGACATTTAGCCGAACTCAGCACCGCCCTTGACAGCTATGAACAGGCCGCCAGCATAGCCGAGTTTAACGGCTTAGCCTTGAGCTGTGCGCATGTCCAGCATAACATCAGACTATGCCTTGCTGACCCCAGCCTGTTTGCCGTCCCCCAAGTAGAGGCCTTACAGGGCTGGATTGGCGCCGTCCAAGACTATCTGGCGGACATCGGTGACCGGGATGCCGGCATGCCCCTGCTCGCGCAACTGGGCAACCCCGATTGGCCGCTACCCCTGGATATGGAAGCCGCCGGGCTATTGCTGGCGCAATTGCAAGGCATCGGCGGCGTTAACGCGCCAGCAACACCAACGGCGCATAAACGCACCGCCAGCGCCGAAGATGCCAGCTTAGCCTTACCCGAAGACGTTAACCAAGAACTGCTGGACCTGCTCCTGCAAGAGTTGCCCATCCAAACCCAAACCTTATCCGCCGCCCTGCACGCCTTACAGGCAGACGGCAGTTTGGCGGATGTGGACACCGCACAACGCCTCGCCCACACCGTCAAAGGCGCGGCTAATACGGTCGGTATTAAAGGTATCGCCCAGCTCACCCATTATCTCGAAGACATCTTAGTCGCCTGCGCCCAACTACAAAAACAGCCCGGCCACAGCCTGCTGCACGCCTTAATCGCCGCCGCCGATTGCTTAGAAGCCATGAGCGAATCGCTGCTCGGACTTAGCCCGCCGCCCGATGATGCTTTGGCCGTTTTACAAAACATCTTGACCTGGGCAAATCGGCTGGAGAGCGAAGGCTTAGACAGCCTGACGGCTTTGCCCACGACCGGGCAAACGCTTGCTGAGACCGCTGCCGAGGCTTCATCGCCCGCACCCGCCACCGCCAACGCTGAGAAAGCCCAAGCGGCCATGGTCAGAATCGAAGCCGAACAACTCAGCCAACTGTTCGGGCAAGCGGGCGAAAACCTCATCCTCAACAGCCAAGCCAACCAACGCCTGCGCCGCGCCAAAAACTTGCTACAAAACCTGCTAGAACAATTCGAGCTGTTACGCGGCCTAGGCGACGAACTGGAGCAACTGATAGACCTAAAAGACCTGTCAGGCCGTAACGCCACTAGCCCGGCAACCCCGCACGACGCGCTAGAAATGGACGAATACAACGAACTGCACACCGCCAGCCGCCGACTGGTGGAAGCGGCGTTCGATGCCCGGACAATCGGCTTGGATGCCCGCCAAGAATTGGACGCAATGAAGCAGATACTGGACGAACAACAACAATTGATGAGCGAAACCCAAGAAGCCATTATGGCGACACGATTGGTGGCCGCCGCTACCCTGATCCCCCGCCTGCAAAGAAGTTTACGGCAAACCTGCCGCCTTACCGGCAAGCACTGTGTGCTGAGCTTTTCCGGCGAACACCTCAGGGTAGACGGCGACACCCTCAATACCCTGACCGACCCTCTCATGCACTTATTGCGCAACGCCGTCGACCACGGCATTGAAAGCCCCGAAGAGCGCTTACGCCTCAACAAGCCCGAACACGGCACCATTCACCTGAGCTTTGCCCATGAAGGTAACGGCCTCCTGATCCAACTGCGTGATGATGGGCGCGGTTTGGATTTTACCGCCATCCGTGCCGCCGCCGAACAGCGCGGCGTTTTATCGCCCGATCAAGCCGCCAGCGAAGACGACTTAACACAGTTCATCCTCCGCCCAAACTTTTCGACGCGCAGCCAAGCCACCCAAACCTCCGGGCGCGGGGTCGGCATGGACGTGGTGAATTACCAAGTACAGGCGCAAGGCGGTAGCCTCACCTTACACTCCGAGCCAGGCCAAGGACTGACCGTGGCCTTACAAATCCCCCTACCACTCAGCCGCGCCCATGCTTTGCTGACCGCCATCGGCCCCTACCATCTGGCACTCGCCAACCACGGTATCCGGCAAATCGTCTTGGCGGGTACAAACCCGCTCAGTATCACCGAAGACGGCCAATACGCCGAACTGGACGGCCACCGCTATCCTGCCCAGACCCTAGACCAACTGCTAGGCCTACCCGGCTACCGCAAACCCGACCAAGTGCCGCGCCTCGCCTTATTGGTCGAACATCAGCAAACCACCACCGCCATCTTACTGGATGGGGTAACCGATGGCCTGGACATCGTCATCAAAAATTTTGGTGCTTACATTAAAAAAACGCCCGGCTTTATCGGCACGACCATTCTCGGTGACGGTAGTGTCGCCCCCGTGCTGGATCTGCCCGAACTGCTGCGGCTGGCCGAAGGCGGCGCGGCGGCTTGGCAAGACACCGCCCTACCCCTAACCGCGCCCACCTTACCGAGCATCTTGGTGGTAGACGACTCGCTCAGCCAACGCCGCGCCCTCGAACAGCTCTTACAAGACTCCGGCTTTCAGGTCAGCACCGCCCGCGACGGCGTAGAAGCCGCCGAACACTTGGCCGTAACCCTCCCCGACCTGGTGCTGACCGACTTGGAAATGCCGCGCATGAACGGCATTGAATTGACCGGACACATCCGCATCAGCTCCGCCACCGCCGCCCTCCCCGTGATCATGGTCACCTCAAGAACCACCCAGATGCACCGCACCCTGGCCAGCGATGCCGGGGTCAATGCCTATATGGTCAAGCCCGTACGCGAAGACGACCTGCTGGCGACGATACATCGCCTAATCACCGCCCCTTCGGCTTGACTATCGACGGCAAAACCCCTTAATCCACACGAGTTAACATTATGGCACAAGCACACATTACGCCGTTTAGCGGCTTATTATTACGGCAAAAATTCGCTATTTTAGCCTTACTGGCCTTAGTTCTGGTCGGTACCGCCTTCTATTCCGTCATTGATAGCCAATGGGATAAAATCAACGAAACCAAACGCGAACAACAAGGCCTGCGCTTAGCCAAAGAACTGCTCGCCCTCAGCCAATTATTATCCAAACACCGCGCCTATTCGGTCGGCTTTATGGGTAACGGTGCCGCCGAAAGCCAAGCCGCCCAACATGCCATTGAGCGAAAAATAACTGACATCGATACCTTAAGCCAAACTATCGGCGACACCGAAGTGCAGGAACTTTGGGAAAACTTTAAGCAAGAATGGCCGAAAATCGCCCGCAAAGCCAGAGACCACTCGGTAACGCCGCCGGAGCTGTTCCGCTCAGATGCATGGCTGATCGCCAAGGTGCGAGATATTTTAACGGTCATCATCGACCATTACGGCCTAGCGCTAGACCCCAACCCCGAATCATACTTCTTAATCCGCGCCATCCTTGTCGATGCCCCCCTTATCGCCGAGTACATAGACCAAGCAAACGGCTGGGGTACGGGCTTATTGTTACAAGCCGCCGAACGGGCCACCAAAAAAATCCCAGCCGACACCCTAAGCGGCAACCTGCCCCGCGACCGGGGCCGCCTGATCCTGATGCTCAGCATCGCTAATGAGCATTTAGACACCGCCGAGCAGAACTTTAACCATTTCCTCAACGCCGAGCACAAACAAGCCGACCCGAAAGCCCAAGAATCCCTAAATAGCCAATTCAACACCACGACCGCCTTAATCAAAAAGGCCATCGAACTGGCCGACACCCAAATCATCACCCAAGCGGCCTTAGATTACCCGCCCGCCAACTACTTTTCGCGGCATAGCTTAGCGATTAACGAAATGTATAACGAAATCACCCTCGGCGTGAATGAACTGGATGCTATATTCAGCCGCCAAATCCAGTCCGCCAGCCTGACCCTGCTCGCCTTAGCCGTGGTCATCATCACCCTCATTGCGGGCTGTACCCTGGTCGCCCTCTACATCACCAACTCCATCACCCGTCCCGTCGGCCTATTAGTGGACGTTATGCAAAAACTGGCGGCAGGTGACAACAGCGTCCGCGCCCATTTACAAACCCATGACGAGATTGGCCTGTTAGGCCGCCAGTTCGACCTGATGGTCGACCAGCGCGAAGCCGTGCGCCGGAAAATAGAACAGGAAAAAGAATGGCTCAACAACTCCATTGTCGAACTGCTGGTGTCAGTAGGGAAACTCGCGCAAAAAGATTTGACCGTCCAAGCCGTAGCGGCGGGCGACGTTACCGGTCCGCTGGCGGAGGCCTTAAACCTGCTGACCTACGAAACCGCCCACGTCTTGCAACGGGTGACGCAAATCGCCGACGAAGTCGCCCACGTTTCCCAACAAGTGCAAAGCCAATCGGCACGGGTGATTGATGTCGCCGCCGATGAAAAACGCGAAGTCGAACAAGCCGCCCACGAACTGGGCGCCGCCTCCAAAGCCATGCTGGAAGTCGCCAAACTGGCCGCCTCCTGCAACCTTGCCGCCGAGAAGGCCATCAACAATACCGATAAAGCCCAAGCCACCGTTTCCGACACCATCAACGGCATCACCAGCATCCGCACCACCATCCGCGAAACCGAAAAACGCATCAAACGCTTAGGCGAACGCTCACAAGAAATCGGCGGCATCGTCAACATCATTAACGATGTCGCCGAACGCACCCATGTCCTCGCCCTAAACGCCACCATGCAAGCCTCCTCAGCGGGCGAAGCCGGACGCGGCTTTGCCGTGGTGGCCAACGAAGTACAAAAACTGGCGGAAAGCTCCCGCGAAGCGACCTCAAAAATCTCCTCGCTGGTCAACAATATCCAAGCCGAAACCGCCAACACCATCACCACCATGAACAACGCCATCAGCCAAGTCGTCCGCGGCACCGAACTGGCGCAACAAGCAGGCGACGAAATGCAGGCGACCCGCGACACCACCGCCATTCTGGTGCATCTGGTACAAACTATCGCCAGCAGTTCCACCCAACAATCCGAAGTCTCAAAACGGCTGGTGGAACGCGCCCGACAAATCCAAAACAGCACCGAAGAAACCTACAGCCAACTCCAAGACCAAAGCCGCCAAACCGAATTATTGGTCAACCTATCCGGCGACTTGGTGTCATCGGTAGGCATTTTCACCTTACCCGAAGTCGCGGCTTAATGCCTAACTTTACTTTTGGAGCGCGGGCATCTTGCCCGCAACAGCGGCTTAGTCAGCCCAGCCAAACGCCGCTGGGCATTATCACGTTGCGACTGGGGCAGCACAAATTTTGTCAATAAAAATCGATAATAATAGATTTTATGATAACTTCCCCTTGTAGTCGCCCTGTCAAATCAATTTGAACAATCTGTTAAACACCTGTCAACTATTGCGCCCCACTAAAACACTACTGACACCACGCTGTCAGTAGGCCTGTCATACCATAGCCGCTCCTTAACACTTAACCCCCGGAGACAACAGATGAACATTAATGTAGCAAGCTGGTTTGATATTCCCGTAACCGATATGCAACGCGCGAAAAACTTTTACCAAACCCTATTGGCAACCACCTTCAAAGACGATGAAATGAATGGCCTGCAAATGGCAATTTTTGCCAGCGAAGAAGGGGCGGTCAGCGGTATGCTGGTACAGGGCGAGTGCTACCAACCCAGCTCAACCGGCACCGTAGTCTACTTCAACGGCGGCGAAGACTTAAATCTGCCGCTGGACAGAGGCCTACAAAACGGCGGTAGCCCCATCCTCCCCAAAACGCCGATTCATGACGGCGAATGCGGCTACTTCGCACTGCTGTCAGATAGCGAAGGCAACCGCATTGGCTTATACTCCCCTTCCTAACCACTCTTAAGCTACGGGTGGCCGACGCGTCGGCCACCTAGGCAAACCACACCATGCGCCGCGCCGACCGCCTCTTTCAAATAGTCCAACTCTTGCGCAACAAGCGCTTAGTCACCGCCAAACAACTCGCCGAGCGTCTGGAAGTGTCCGAGCGCACCATTTACCGCGACATCCAGGATCTGAGCCTATCCGGCGTACCCGTTGAAGGAGAAGCCGGGGTCGGTTATCGCTTGTTGCATACCATCGACATCCCGCCGATCATGTTCACCTCCGACGAAATCGAGGCCTTGGTCATCGGAGCGCGGATGAGCAAAACCTGGGCAGGCAACGAACTGGGCCACTCCGCACAAACCGCCCTGGACAAAATCACCGCCGTGATGCCCGCCGGATTACGCCATAAAATCGAAGACAGCAAACTGTTCGCGCTGCGCTTCAGCCACCGCCAAGACATAGATAGTCATCTGGATATTTGCCGCAAAGCCATCGATAACAAACGCATGTTACAACTGGCTTATTGCCGTGCAGACGGCGAACACAGCCTACGCCGTATCCGTCCATTGGGATTGTATTTTTGGGGCAGCACTTGGACCTTGGTCGGTTGGTGCGAACTACGCGACGATTTCCGCAACTTCCGCCTCGACCGGATTCAAAGCCTCCAAGCGGAAAATGAGACTTTTGCCGACAGTGAAGGCCAAAGCTTGCAGGATTTTATTCAGCGGATGACTTGCCAGTGAGGTAAGCCCATAGGGTTTTATAAAATAACTAGCGGAATATGCGCTTATCTCGAATTTAATTCCGTTCATTTCTAAATTCTTGCAACTTTTTGCAACATAGATCAACGATGCTATCCAACTGGTTTTCTATATTTATGCTTCGTACAAAACTAATTCCGCCTACTCTTGTAGTTTCATCAAACAATCCCGGCTGAACTTCATCGAACCAAATAGGTATAACTGATTTTTCTTTAAACCTCTGTTTAAAGTTATCTGATTCGAATTTACACCAAATTTTCTTAGGATAAGACAGACTCAATAATACAACTACAAACTCCGCATCCGATTGATAAATCGGACGGAGATAATCCTCAACATCTTGCGCTAGTATTCGATGCTGCTCATTTTTATCATAGAATACATGGGTTTCACGTTCTTCAAATTTGTCAAAAAGCATCTTGGCTATTTCCCTATCTTCCCCTGCAAAAGACAATGCAAAATCATAAGGAGTTGTAAATCCAATTGAGTCAAATCCGATGTCTTTAGCAAACTTATTCCATGATAAGTTTTTTATGTAATACATGAATTGCGGATCTTCGACAGTTAATAACTGAGACACGCTATCGTAATGAAGAACAGATGAAATTTCTGGGTTAGTGTTAATTAGACTAGCCAAATATCCTTTTTCTGCCACTTGAATAATGCTCCCCCTATGTTCAGGGTGCTGTCGTAGTATGTGTTTAATTGATACTGTCCAATCGTCTGATTGCGCCAACCAATAAAGTAAATGTAAATAGGGAGCTCGGCCTTCTGGTCGGACACGTGTTCCTTGGCAAAAAGCCGTAGCACAATCCTTAAAGCTTCTCGACAATCGGTCAAATACTTTGCCTCTGCTGAATTCAAAACTTACTTCAACTGACTGTATTTCTTGACTTGATTCCAAAATATTAGCATCTATACAAATTTGGCTAGCCAACATTTGAGCAATATAAAAACTACCATTTGATTCAGAAACAATATCATCAATAATGTTAATATTAATTTTTAAGGCATCCTGACCCTTATTTAGAAGCTCCCTTACTTTTTCATCCGGATTCTTTTCAAAGCTTATGACTTCAAGTCGATTATTGAGATCCTGTGCGAATTTGATCAAAGTTTGTCCAGCTTGATTTATCCCAAGAACAATTATCTTGCTTCCTGTGGATTCTTCATCAGCAAGAAGCTTTAAGTGATCGGCGATATCCTGCTTTATTTTATTATCTAACCGATGAAAATCATCAATAAGAACAATTCCAACATCACCCATATTGGGAAGTTCTTTTATTAGATCAATATCTTGCGTTCGACGACCCGAAAGATTTATAACATCCTCCTTTATGCAAAGTTTATCAATAGCTCTCATCAAAGCTGTAGTTTTACCAATACCGGAAGGCCCCTCGACAACTATTCCCCGACCCGGAGTTCTCAGTGCCACAATTAGCTGATTGTATTCAACAGGCTCTACGAATGTATGGGTGGGAACACCACCAACTTTAAAAACCTCCTCTAACTTAACTCCGCTCATTTAAATCCTACAAATCAAGATAAAGACATCAGTATAGTTTCTGAAATCATCCGACACCTATACTCAACCACATTATTCACCGTTCACCATCAACAAAGCTGATATTTCCATAATCCAAAAAAATTCCGTGATGCCTGTAAGACGAATGGTTTATTAACTTAACAACATTCAATACCCTCACCAATTTGGATTTTAAATTAAATAACGTAGATAACTATAAAATTAATGTGTTACATTCATTCAAAACACTTATTTCAGATATAGCTAATATAGATCCTTTCAAGAACTCTTTACTTTTTCCGCTAAAGAAAGAGATTATTTTGTGTAACTCATATGCAAAAGCCCAGCTTAAATTGACAGTAAACATCGGGCAGAAACCTGCCCGACATTCAAGACCGATAAGATAACGGATAACGCAAAAAAGCCTAGTTCTCCCCCGCCCTCACATCAAACTCAATCTTCCAGCGGCTATCATCTTTCTGCGAGACCGCGTGCAGCTCTAAGGTGCCGACTTCGGTCACTGCCGCGCACAAATGCACGGGGATAACTTCGCCCGGCCTACGTCCTGCATCCGACAAGGTAATCTCAATTTCCGCCAGTTCCGACAATTCATCATCATTCCAGAAATCCAAGCGGGTACCGACGCGGTCGTCGCGGCGGCTGTTGGAGGCGAAGAAGCGGAAGCGGACGGGTTCACCGATCACCAAGCCGAATTCATCATCAGGCAACTCTTCTTGGGTACCTTCTTCCATACCGAACGGGGCGATACACAAGGCTTCCAATTCCGGCGGCAAACCGGGTACGGCGGGCATGGAGCTTTCCACGCCGACGTAATAGGACGCGGCAGTACCGCCTTTGATACGGACACCCCGGCCTTTGCGGACGAAACCGTAGTAAGCCGCGCCCCGCGCCACCGCCAAGTCCAAATCCGCACCCGCCAATAAGCGGGCTTCGGGGGCTTGTTCGGCGATCAGCCAAGAGTTAAGGACTTGCATCAATCGTTCGGCCAACGCCCCCGCTTTTAACACCCCGCCGTTAAACAGCACAGCGGAAGGGTGCAGGAAGGTGGCGTGGGCGGGCAAGTTAATATCCGCCAAATCGTTAGTGGCATCTTGTTGTTTCGCCAAAAACGCCGCCAAATGACGGGTAATGCCCGCATCTTGCGCGTATGGCAACCCGGCGGTGCGCAAACCGGAACGGGTGCGGCTGACCGGACGGTCGGTAATGGCGACTTTCGGCAAGAAGCCTTCCACCAAAACGCGGTTGACTTCGTCGCGGGTCAGTTCGGTGCGCAAAGAGCCACCGATTAACGACGAACTGCGGTTGGCGATGACCAGCGGGATGGTGTCCAAGCTATAGTCGGTGAAGAGCTTTTCTTTGGCATCGCGGCAACTGTGGGTCAGGGCTTGGATTTGCCAAGGCTGCAAACGTTGGCCACCGTCTTTTTCCAGTTTGGCTTTGACGGTGTAGGCCAAGGCCAAGTCCATATTGTCGCCGCCCAGCAAGATATGGTCGCCGACCGCCACCCGCGTCAGTTCCAGATTACCGTTTTGTTGGGTCACGGCAATCAGCGACAAGTCGGTGGTGCCGCCGCCAATATCGACGATCAGGATAATATCGCCGCAGTTGACTTGCTTACGCCAGTCGCCGTGGCTTTTTTCAATCCAGCTATACACGGCGGCTTGCGGTTCTTCTAACAGAATAGCTTGGCCTAAGCCGACCGAACGTGCCGCTTCCACTGTCAATTCCCGCGCCGCCGGATCAAACGAAGCGGGTACGGTAATCACCACATCCTGTTCGGATAAAGGCGCGTGTGGATGCTGATATTCCCAAGCATCGCGCAAATGCTGCAAATACGCGACACTGGCTTGGAACGGCGACACGCGGGTAACTTCGTCCGGTGCGTCGGCGGGTAAGATAGCCGCCTTACAATCGACCCCGGCATGGCATAACCAGCTTTTCGCGCTGGAGACCAGACGGATGGGGGTTTTGCTGCCCAAGTTGCGGGCGATTTCCCCGACCAGATAATCCGGTTTGGCTGTCCATGGCAACGACGTGGAACCTTGCGCCAATTCGGATTCATGAGCTTGATAGAGAAAAGACGGCAATTGATAGCTGTCTTCGACCATGCCGGGTGAAGTCAGTTGCGGAACCGCCATCACCTGTTGGACAAATTCCTCATCTTCATCACCCGTTTTTGAATACGACAACACGCAATGGGTCGTGCCTAAGTCGATACCGACCGTAAAACGTTGACCTGGGCTATCCTCGGTACTCGGTGTGGGCGCGGCGGCAGGTGCTGGTGCTGTGTCGCTAACAGCCTCAGTAACAGCAGGTGCAGT
This sequence comes from Methylovulum psychrotolerans, assembly GCF_002923755.1. Taxonomy (GTDB): domain Bacteria; phylum Pseudomonadota; class Gammaproteobacteria; order Methylococcales; family Methylomonadaceae; genus Methylovulum; species Methylovulum psychrotolerans. The sequence goes on along the minus strand of NZ_PGFZ01000004.1, from coordinate 128,300 downwards.
GTCGCTAGCCGCCTCAGTCTCAGTAACGGCAGCAGGCTCGGCCACCGTTTCAACGGCTGTTTCGGGCCCTTCTGCCGCCATTTGTGGGGCTTCTTGTACAGGCGTTTCGGCAACCAAGGGTTCTAACGCTAACGGCTCAGGAACGGCCACAGGTGCAACGGGCTGCTCTGGTTTTTGGGGTTCTTGGGACTTGCCCGGAATTTTTTTAAATTGATCAAACAAACTCATAATTCAACCTCAGCGGCGGCGACGATAGCGGCGTTATAGCCTTGTGTTAATTTGGGCAAACGGATCTGGGTCACTTGCCAGCCTTTATGGATCAGCGTACCCGTAAACGGGGCATTGCCGACAATATTGCCAGTCAAACGCACCGCCCCGGCATCAAAGCCCGCAGGCAAAGTCAGGCGGCTACCTTCGGCTTCGTTACGCACAGGGGCTAAGGTAAAGTGTTCGTTCAGTGCCTTATTGCAGCCTTCATGGACGACCCGTGCGGCAATGCCGATGTCGGCATCGCTGTACACGGTGATGTCTTCTTTAACAAAATCCAAGAAACGCGCTTCTTTTTGCAACAGGCCGAGCAATTGCAGGGCGGCATCGGGTGTGGCTTCTTTTAAGACCACGGGCTCTGGAGCCGGGGCTTGGACGATTTTTTCCACTTCAACGATTTTCTCGACTTCGACAAGCTTTTCCACTTCGACGATTTTCTCGACCTCCACGACTTTAACAATCGGCTCGGCGATGGTTAGCGGGGCTTCGGGGCGGCGGCGTGACAAGCGGATGACCATCGCCAACAGCACAGTGACTAAAATGAGCGCTAACGCGACCACGGCAGCAGCCAAGCTGACATGCCATAAGTCTAAGGTGGTCGGTTGCAGGGTTAAATCTACGGTATATTGACTATTCATAACTGGAATGGGTTTTATTATTTTGATTGTTGACCCGATTTACGCGCCGCTTCGGCAAACATCATCGTTTGCAATACGCTGCGGGTGACATTAAGGCGCAGTTGCTTTAAATGGCGGTCGGCGACAATGCCAGGGATTTTTTGTGCCAGATAAATATCGCGCATTTTGCCTAACACCGGCTCACACATCCGCGTGATGGTGTCAGTCGCCAAGCGCGTGTCCATCAGCGCATAGGCAGGTTTTTGCATTTCGTCAGAAACGCATTTTTTATATTTGTAGGTGGCTTGGTTAATTTCACCAATCGTCGCATCCGACAACACAGTGTTATGCCACTCGTTTTTGGCATCATCCGCCCCTGCACCGAAACTGGCCAGCATCAGCACCAACAAGAAAAGTATTTTTTTCATGGTCTTCCTTAAAAGATAGATTAATCGAATCTAAGAAATGTGGATTTTACGCTATCGGCCTGAAAATGAATAACCGATTTGGCAAGCTATGCACTACCTTAAACAACAACCGCCCTAAACGGGCGGTTGCTGGATGGTCTTATTGGCTATTGCGCAAAGCGGCGATACGCTCTTCCAAAGGCGGGTGGCTCATAAACAAACGGCTGAAACCGCCGCCAGTAATACCAAACGCCGCCAATTGTTCAGGCAAAGCGGGCGCTTCGTGGGCGCGTTGCAACGCTTGCAGGGCGGCAATCATCTTATGGGTTCCCGCCAACCGCGCCCCGCCCGCATCGGCGCGGAATTCGCGGCGGCGCGAGAACCACATCACCAAAATAGAAGCCAACACCCCTAAAGCCAGTTGCGCCACCATTTGGGTGACGTAATAAGCCGGGCCATAGCCGCGCTCGGTCTTAAACACCGCGCGGTCAACGACATAGCCGATCACCGTGGCAAAAAAGTACACAAAGGTATTGACCACACCCTGCATTAAGGCCATAGTCACCATATCGCCGTTAGCAACATGGGTCAGTTCGTGGCCGATGACCGCCGCCACCTCATCCTGATCCATATTGTGCAGCAGGCCCGTGCTGACCGCGACCAACGCACTGTCACGGCTCATGCCCGTAGCGAAGGCATTGGGTTCGGCAGCATCAAAAATGCCCACTTCCGGCATCCCGATGCCCGCCGCCGCCGCTTGGCTACGCACAGTGTCCAACAGCCATTGCTCAGTGCCGTTACTGGGGGCTTCTATCACAAAAACGCCCATCGCACGTTTGGCCGACCATTTTGACGTCGCCAAGGAAATAAACGAGCCGGTCATGCCGATCACGGCAGACATCAGCAATAAGCCTTGCAGGTTAAGGTGCACCCCTTGGGCATCCAGCGCACCTTGCAGGCCAAATATATTGAAAATCAAGCTGACGACCAGTAATATCGCCGCATTCGTTGCTAAAAACAGAAAAAGCCGCATCATAAATAGTGCCTTTTAATAGGTGGAGTATATTATTGACGATATAGGGATTGAATCGCTAAATTCAATGGCTTAACAGACTGCAAATAACAAGAAAAAGTTTATCGGGAGGGTATCATTATGCAAGCACATCGTAGCAAAAAACTATTGGCGGCCTTATGTTCCGGCACGGCCTTAGCCGTATCGGCGGCTGACGACCATCAAGACGTATTGGCTAAACTGCACGTTCCGGCAGGCTTTAGCGTCTCCGTCTATGCCGACGGCTTGCCGAATGCCAGAAGCCTGGCCTTGGGCGATCAAGGCGTAATCTATGTCGGCACAGGCCGCGAAGGCAAAGTCTACGCCGTCGCCGACCGCAACGGCGACGGCAAAGCCGAACCGCACCAACTCATCGCCAGCGACCTGACCATGCCCAACGGCGTGGCCTATAAAGACGGGGCGCTGTATGTCGCCGCCATCAACCGCATTCTCCGCTACGATGCCATCACCACACGCCTAGACCATCCACCCGCCCCGGTCGTGGTCTATGACCAATTCCCCAGCGACAAACACCACGGCTGGAAATACCTGCGCTTTGGCCCAGACGGCAAACTCTATACCGCCGTCGGTGCGCCGTGCAATATCTGCAACCCAGACCAAGACATTTACACCTCTCTAGTCCGGTTAAACGCCGACGGCAGCGGCTTGGAAATCCTCGCACGGGGTATCCGCAACACCGTCGGCTTCGACTGGCAACCGCAAAGCCACGCCCTGTATTTTAACGACAATGGCCGCGACTACCTCGGCGACGACGCACCACCCGACGAACTCAACCGCTGGAGCCACGCCGGCGAGCATTTTGGCTATCCGTACTGCCACGGCGGCGACATCCCCGACCCGGAATTCGCCGCCGGCAAACACTGCGCCGACTTTACCCCACCCGTATGGAAATACGCTGCCCACATCGCCCCGCTAGGGATGCGCTTTTATACAGGCGGACAATTTCCGGCCAGCTATAACAACCAACTGTTCGTCGCCCAGCACGGCTCATGGAACCGCACCGACCCGCAAGGCTACCGCGTCGTACTGGTGAAATTCGGCGCAGACGGCCAACCCATCGCCGAAGAGGACTTTATCAGCGGCTGGTTAGACAAAGACGGCGCCGTCTCAGGCCGCCCCGTCGACATCCTCACCCTACCTGACGGCAGCTTGCTGATTAGCGACGATAAAAACGGCTTGATTTATAAAGTGACTTATCAGGGCAAAGGGCATTAAGCGACACAGCAACAAGCTTTGGAGCGCGGGCATCTTGACCGCCATCTAAAGCTATTGAAAGAACCTTAATACATTATTTGGAGTTTAACTATGTCTTTTGTAAGAGAAAGAGTATCTGATGCTGATGCTGAAAAATATGGCTTTGAAGCGTTAAGTAAAGTTTTACGCACGCCTGTGTTTCATTTAAAGCAGTGTTGGACAATTGACCGTGAACAAAATATTTTTTTAAGTTGGCTACGCAGCGGTAGGGAAGACTATTTCGCTGAGCAAGATTTTTTATTGTGGTGGGATGGCGCGCCTATAAAAATTTTCATACTAGGTTCATCCAAAGAAGCCTCACCTGGAAAAACTGTAACAACTTGGGAATCACCCGGCTTACAAATTCCAGAAAACTTCCGGCACACCCGAGAGGAAGTCATTTGTGTGCTCAAAGACGCACTTAAAGTATTTAAAACCGCTGGATACTATGGTCAACAAGAAGATCGCACTGTGGTTTTTAAATTTTAGCGGGCGATTATTATGAACGCGGCATTACCACTCACTGCGGATCAAGCAATAAGCTTGCTTCAATACGCAACAAAATAAAACTTGATGAATTTGGTTAATCAGGTTGACATTACGGCAACAGGTAAAGCTATGATATGCGTGGCCGCCTGCAAAGCATCACCGTCAATAGCCGCACCACCAGCCTGACTTACTTCAACAACCAGCTCTGGAATATCACCACCCCCGACCAAGGTCTCATCCAATACGGCTATGATGCCGCCCACCGTCTGGTCAGTATCACCAGCCAAACAGCCAAAGTGGACAGCAACACCGCCAACGTCCAAACCGCCTTCACCACCCTGATCGACACCATCAGCTACCAACCGCTAGGCGGCGTAAAAAGCTACCGCCAGCGGCGGCCTCGCCAGCAAAAGCCTCATCCGCGACCTGCTCGGCAACATCACCACCCTAGGCGACACCGGCAACACCAGCAACGACCAACACTACAGCTACGATGCCCTCAACCGCCTGACCGACTACAGTGCCGCCACCCTAGGGATTAGCCAAAGCTACAGCTACGACGCGCTCGGCAACCGCACCAACCTGACCGCCAACGGCAACAGCACCGCCCTAGTCGTCAACCCCGGCAGCAACCGCCTGGACATGGTCGGCAGCACCAGCTACACTTACGATAGTTCCGGCAACACCACCAACAACGGCAGCCAAAGCTTCACCTACGATGCCAAAGGCCGTTTATCCGGCACGACCAAAAACAACATCGCCTACAGCTACGGCATCAACGGCCTAGGCCAGCGCGTCAGCAAAACCAGCACCGCCCTCAGCAGCGGCGGGCGGGTCTATGTCTACGACGAACCCGGACACATGCTCGGCGAATACGACACCAGCGGCGCCACACAACGCGAATACCTGTACCTGGGCGACCGCCCCGTCGCCGCCTTCGCCGCCGACGGCAGCGCCTACCCCATCATCAGCGACCACCTGGGCACACCCCGGCAAGCCGTCAACAGCCAAGCCCAAACCGTCTGGCAATGGGGCAACACCGACCCCTTCGGCAACGCCGCCGCCAACACCAACCCGCAAGGCTTGGGTAACTTCTACGTAATCCATTAGGAAATCGCGCGGCAACAATATACTTTCCATCAGAAGAAAGAGGAATTTGGATTAACGGAACTAGATATGGAGGAAAACTGAATGTATTTCAAGCGGGAGATCTTTTAGAAGTAGCGTCACATGAGGCTTGGCATTGGAACAATGGAGAAATAGGTCGGTGGTATACTATTGATAATCTTGACTATGAAGGAAGCGGTCGGCCATATGATGAAGGTAAAAACAGAACCCCTACCTCAGTAAGAAACGAATTTAATACTTTCAGGAGAAAATGTGGTTGCTAATAAAATCAAAAATTACTTAAAAAATAGCATCTTTTTATTCCTTATTCTACCCATTGCTTTTTTTATGAAAAATGCGTACGCAATAGAACAATGCGTGTTAATTAGTAACTTTAGCCATTTACAAACTAATGCCTGGTGGTTACAACAGGCATCATTTGGAGAATTTACCTTACATCAAAGATACATGTCACTACTTAAAAAACACAAAAATATAGATTGGAATGCGGAGCTGTTTCCTTTGGCTGGGCATCAACTTTCTGTCGGTAAAGGGGACGCACTTACCTATAGGAGTTTTTTTTCTGGCTTCCCCCAAATAACCGACTCTTCTAGCATTATTTTGATTACCATAACCACCTTAAAACCACTTATAGGAGAAGGGGAAATATCTCTAGGGGGAGCAGATGCCACGGCTTTTGTCACAACTGGTAACCCCAGCCTACATGATTTTTGTACAGGATATGCTGTAAGCGGTTATGTCCGTTATGCTTCCAGTTCCATTAACAACGCTAACTTTAACCCACCTTCCCAAAAATCCCTTACGTTAAAATTATTGGGAATTGAAGAAGGCGTATATGCTCAAATTTCAATCGAAGTTGATAGGGTAGACCCCGAAAACTTATGGCCAGAAAAATGTAAACGCTGTATTTTTGATGCCAACCTAGTGTTTAACCCAAACAACATTCAATTTGTTAACAAAGCTTTTTTTAACCCATAATGCAATGGTGAATTCAAGTCATATAGTCATCTAGCGTGGTTCCAACAAACCCCAACTGGATACAACTATGAACTATCCTATGACGCTTGATGAAAAAAATAAAATAACCGTTATGCTGATGCAGGCACTACAAGGTGCTATTTCAGCTAATTTTAGAATGGTCGCTATTTCACTCGAAAATCCCATTTGGAAACTCCAATTCGTATTAGCGGAAGAAAATGCCATTGACCGCGAAGAAATCGAGGATATTATCACTGAATTTGATGCCCTTCTTGGAAGATTCGTAAAATATGATGTCGAAACGCTTATCAGCAATGACAAAATTTTAGCAACAGAACCGACAACACGAATTGTCTTTCTCCGCCGTGAAGACTAACGGACAAAGACCGCACTAATGCTATTATTAATAGGCGGCAAAGTGTGAAATGGTTCCGAGATAAATAAATCATTTGCGCAAAGCTTGGCAACCCCAAGCTTTGCCTATCCGACAAACATAAGCCATAAACTATTATCCGTAAAGTACATTAATCACCCTAATACTTTTTTCCGCAGTCTGCTACGCAAAAGCAGCCTATAGATCCTACTTTTTTTGGGGTCTTGGATTAAGCGACTCCAGTACCTATCAATATGATGGTTGGATTTTCTTGGAATCAAATTGAAGGAAATAGCTCCACCATATATCGAAGATATACAGAAGAGCAATACTATGATTACCAGGATTTTATTCCTTCTTTTTACCTTTAATCTGTCTGGATGTGTAAGTCAGGACGATATAACCTACGTTTATCTGTCGTCTGATCTAAATAAATTAG
>NZ_PGFZ01000004.1:80289-121287 GCF_002923755.1 Methylovulum psychrotolerans | reverse complement strand
GTTAACGGTAGCCGTATTAAAGACTTTGATTCTCTTGGCGAGAAACTAAGCTCTGTTTTTAAAGATAAAAAAAGAGATACTGTTCTATACATTGTCTTTAGAGACGATGTCGGTCTTTCAGATGCCGAAAACATTGTTGGACTTGCACAGGCTATTGGGTATTCAGATGTCAGACTATATGCACTCAATATGAAGACAGAAAAGATGCAAAAAATTAACCTCGCGCTTCCTGAACCTTTATCAGATAATTTATTGAAGTTTATTGGAGCCAAGAGTCCGTAACTCATAGCCGAGTAAGTTGGGTATGCTGCTTATACCCAACGCACAAATATCCGATATAGGATGGGCTATTGTTTTATTGATGATGAAGATTTCGATTTTGAATTATTTATATCCAACATTGCCAATGATACCGGACGAAAGCAACGTTTTTTAAAGCGGTAGAGTGATTCTGCCAGCCTCCCTGTCTTTGCAGAAATCAGCTTAAAGAATGGCAAAAGAGAGGCGGATAAAATTCAGACCCACTAGCCCTCTCCCCCCGAAACCGCCGCCAAAAACATCGGCGGTATCGGGCCGCTCAACCAAACCCCGTTCTCAGCTAACCAAAACTTAAAACCTTGCTGGTGCATAGCCAAGGCGGCAATCCTTAACACCACAGGCTGACCATGACGCTGGCCAACCGCCGTTGCCGTCGCGACATCAGACGACAAATGCACATGATGGCGTTGCCCAGGCAACAAACCCTGCGCGAGAATTGACGGTAAAAAACGCGTCGCCGTGCCATGAAAAAGCCACTCCGGCGGGATTTGTTCAGGATAAGCCATTGCGACGCTTGCCGCCGAATGCCCCTGCACCGCACGAATCCGTAAACCGTCTACCGAAATGGCAAAACGCTGTTTATTATTGTCCTCCACCACCCGTCTTATCAGAGCCTCGTCTAGCACCCGGCCTGTTTGGCGGGCCCCAGCCAGCAACTCGGCAATAGTCCCCCAGCCTTCGCTATCCAAAACCAAGCCAATAGCCTGCGGTTCGTGGCGCAAGACATAGCTTAAAAACTTACTCGTTTCAGTCAATAATTTATCCATATTCAATAGGTGGCTTGTTAAATTGTAAATACCCAGGGTAGACTAAGCGCAAATAGTAAATAGTGTAAATTTAGGCATAGATAATGGGCAACCGATGACCTTAACAGAGACATTGCAAACCGACAATGGCTTAAAGCTTATCCCTGCAATCCCGCTCCGGCAAATCCGCGCCGTCTATGACGAACAGACCATCCGCGTCTATCAGGCGTATTCCGACAGCATCGCCGATGCCGCATTAGCACAAGGCACTTTTGCGCCGCCTTTTAAAATGACCCGCATGACGTGGATTAAGCCCTCTTTTCTATGGATGATGTACCGGGCTGGCTGGGGCTTTAAAGATCCGAGCCAAGCGCGTATTTTAGCCATTGACATCAGCCGGGCAGGTTTTGCTTGGGCCCTAGCAAACAGTTGCCCTAGCCACCCTGACCAGCCCCTAAACCAAGAAACATGGCAACACTTAAAGCAGGCCAAGCCCGTCCGTATCCAATGGGATCCAGAGCGGGATTTACAACTCAACCCCCTGCCCCACCGCAGCATCCAAATCGGTTTAGGCGGCATCGCCGTTGATTTGTATGTAAACCAATGGCTACAAAACATAACCGACATCACCCCACAAGCCCAAGCGATTTTCGCTTTGGTTCAACAGGGCGAAGTGGCAAAGGCGCAGGCGATGCTGCCTAGCGAATTACCTTACCCGTTCACCGAATGTATACCCTTAGGCGACAAGACTTAAACCACCCAAAAATCAGCATTTGTCAGCACTAGGTTACTGCCCACGTTAGCAATCTGCACCGCCGCGCCCGCGCCGTTGCCGTCGGCATCGTAAAACAACCCGCCAGTCGCCTGATGATAGATAATAAAATCATTAGCATCCGCCGCCGCTGTGCCAATCTTAAAATAGCCACTGTCCAACCAGCCCGTTGTGGTCAGCTTGGTAAAAATGGCCTTGTCTAATTGCACCGTATCGTCAGCGACAACAAAATCGGTGATAGTGTCGATACCGCCCACTGTCGGTGCAGTGTTAAAAATGAACCTGTCTTGCCCTGCCCCGCCCGTTAACCTGTCGCTACCTAAATCACCATTAATGGCATCATTGCCCGCCCCGCCGGACAAGGTATTATTAGCGGCATTGCCGATCAGGACATTCGGGGCGGCATTACCTGTGCCAGTCAGCGCCGCCCCGATGAGGACAAGAATCTCCACATTAACGGGCAAGGTGTAATCCACCGAGCTATTGACCCTATCTATCTCCGTCACCAGCACCGAGGTTTCAACCACTTTATCGCCGATATTATCGACGGTATAAGTATCATTGCCTAAGCCCCCGGTCATGGTATCCGCCCCCGCCAAGCCATTAAATTTGTCATTACCTGACGTACCCAGCAAGTTATCATTGCCGTTCGATTCCGTAATGCCATCTTGGCTGACGTTCACCGTTAAGGTCTTGCTGGTCACTAAAGAGCCATCCGACACACTCACGGTAAAATCAAGTGCCGCATTCACCGTCAACGCTTCCAGCGCGGCATCATTGGCGACAAAGCTATAGGCTCCCGTCGCCTTCGTCACCGTCAGCAAGCCATACGCGCCAGCTTTACTGATAGTGCCGTTGCCATTAGCGACCCCACCGATAATGCCGTAGGTTAACACGGTATTGTCCACATCACTGGCACTTAACGTCCCTGTGATCGTAGCAAAACTATCATCAAAAGCCGTATCGGTATAATAAATGCCGGGGGGTGTTACCAAGACTGGCGCGTCATTGGTCGCGACAATCTTAACCGTAGTCGCGCCTAACACCGTCAATGCCCCGCCCGTCCCTTGCGCCCCGGTATTGCCGTCGTTAAATATCCAGTCGATTTGCACCGACGAGGGCGGGGTATCGGAAACATTGCGGTAGGAAAGGGTCTGTAAAACCCTATCGACACTATTGGCCGTGGCATGGGCATTAAAATAGATGCTCAGACGGCCAGCGGATTGCGTGTAACTGGCAACGGCAACATTATTAAAAACCACGCTATTTACGGTAAAATAAGGATGCTGATAGCCGCCAAGAAAAAATTGGTCGTCACTGTTCGCGCCGCCATGGCGGACCAGCGTCACCGAAGCGCCATTATAATTATTGGCGGCATCCAGCTCGGCATCACTCACATCAACATCCGCATCCATAGCGACAGGCGAATAATTTTCAGTGTAAGTAGGGATGCTGTGGTCATCTAAATTAATAAGCGGTATCCCGCCATCATTCAAATAATGGGGATAGCCATTTAGGGTATTGACCCTATCAAAACCCGTATCCAGCGTACCGTTACTGTTATAACGCAGCATCGTAAAGCTATTGGGTTTGCCCTGATAATTGCTATGCCCTATGACCAGGATTTTACCGTCCGCCTGTACCGTTACGGAATCGGCGCTATCGTTGCCGTTAGGGCTTAAATCGGTAATCACCTTGCCATTACTACCAAAATGGCCATCCACCGAACCATCGCTGTTGTAACGGATGATGGCTATGTTGGTATAGCTGCTGCCTGCCGGTTGAACGCTGCCGACCACCACCAGCTTACCGTCAGCTTGCACCGCCATATTAACCGCCTGATCATTCCACCCGGACAAGTCCGTCGTCAGTTTGCCGTCACCGCTGAAACTGCTGTCTAACGAACCGTCACTGTTATAACGCGCTAAGGCAAAGTCAAAACCTTGGCCTACTGTGCTGGCACTGCTCCCTAGCACCATTAGCTTACCATTAGCCAACACCTGCACATGATTGGCGAAATCAGAGCCGCCGCTAAAATCGGTGCCCAACTTGCCGCCCTGACCAAAATGGCTATCTAACGAGCCGTCAGGGTTATAACGCACTAACGCAAAATCATCGTCATGGCCATTATTACTGGAACCCGCCACGACTATTTTGCCGTCCTGTTGCAAAGCAACGCTAGTGCCTTGGTCAGTAAAACCCCGAAAATCCGTTGTCAGCTTGCCGTCACCACTAAAACGGGTATCCAACGTGCCGTTGCTGTTATAACGCACCAAAGCAATATCATCGCCACCAATAACCCCATCACACCAGCCCACAACGACAATCTTACCGTCCGCTTGCACCGCCAAGCCATGCGCAACATCGTTACCTTTGCTAATAGCCGTCGCCACTATGCCTTGATTGCCGAAACTGTTATCCAATAAGCCATCACTACGGTAACGCAACAAGGCAAAATCCAGATTATTGTTGGCGTTTACACGGGTACTGACCAATAACCTTTGACCATCAGCCATCACAAGTTCTTGGTCACTAGGGCTATTGCTGGGCCTATCGGCGGGTGTGGTGATAAAAATGCCGTTGCCGGTCGCAAAACTTGGCGCGGTATTTACGGTTAAGATAGCCGCGTTAATGGCGGTATCGATAAATAATAGTTTGCGGGGTGTTTGGCTCATGGCGGATAGCCTTGTGTTAGTGAAAAATGTCTACAATAGCCGCTGCTACGGCTTATAAAGGTAAAGTGTTTTTGAGGCTACGGCCACCCCGCCATTCCGGCAAAGGACGAAAAAACTTAACTACATGATAAATATAGAATATTTCCGCATTAAAAACCTCGGCCAAATAAAACTATCTACATGCCCCCAAACAGCCTTCCAGACTTCCGTCTAAGCCCCGCCTTAGCCGCAGCGCAATGTTCAAATTTTGTCAAGGTTTTGTAAAGCTTGTGTTAGTATGTGGGAATTTACAATCAATCTGATGCAAAGAAGCAACTATGATTAATCCTAATGACGACTCGGCACAATATTTAATCAGCACGGTTTCCAAAAGATCGGGGGTTAAGTCCGATCTCGTCAGGGCATGGGAGCGGCGCTATCAGGCAGTAACCCCGACCCGGACACCGGGCGGACACCGGGTTTACACGGCGCAAGATATAGCCCGCTTAAAGCTCCTCAACCAAGCGACCAGTAACGGCCATAGCATCAGCCAAATTGCCCGGCTACCCTTAGAAGAGCTGAAACAATTGGTTAAAGACGAAGCGGTCGGCGACCTCGGCTTGGCAATGCCGCCAGATAACCCCACTGACCGCCTCTATCTCGCCGAAGAGTATGTCGACAAATGCTATAGTGCGGTACTGGCGTTTGACAGCAACGCCTTAGAGGCGCATTTTGAACATGCGATCGTCGAGCTGGGCACACAAATTTTTATCGAGCAATTGCTGACCCCGTTACTGACCAAAATTGGCGAACGCTGGCGCGTCGGCGAACTGCGGCCTGTGCATGAACACATGGCCTCGTCAATTATCCGCACGCTCACTTATATTTTGCGCAATAATAACCCTATTGCCGCCAACGCGCCACGCATGGTCGTGACCACGCCGATTGGCCAATTGCATGAACTGGGCGCCTTGCTGGCGGCGATCATCGCCGAACTGAAAGGTTGGCAAGTCACTTATTTGGGAGCCAACCTGCCCGCCGAGGAAATTGCCGCCGCCGTCCACTTCACCCAAGCCCGCGCCGTGACCTTAAGCATCAGTTTTAATAATGACGACCTAACTATCCCGAAAGAAATCAGACGCTTGCGCAGCCTATTGGGGGAAAACGTCGCCCTGATTGTCGGCGGCAGAGCCGCTGCGCATTACATCGCCGTGATGGAAGAGGTCGGCGTGCTGAACATCCAAAACTACGCGCATTTTCGGACTATTCTTGACGGCCTGGCGGCACAACCCCAAACCACAGACGCGTTATAAGGCAACAAACAGATGAGTTTTTGGCAAGAAAAAAGCTTGGCGGACATGAGCCCCGCCGAATGGGAATCCTTATGCGACGGCTGCGGCCAATGCTGTCTGCATAAGCTGGAGGACGAAGACACCGGGCAAGTCGCCCTGACCCGTATCGCCTGCGATTTGCTGGTGATTAAGACCTGCCGTTGCCGACATTATGAACAACGCAGCCAATTAGTCCCCGAATGCTTGGATTTGCAGCAACATGATTTTGCCACTTATGGGCGCTGGCTACCCAAAACTTGCGCCTATCGCTTATTAGGCGAAGGTAAACCATTGCCGGATTGGCATCCCTTAATCACCGGCACCCCGGCCAGCGTCGCGGCGGCAGGCATGAGCGCCGCCGCCTACGCCAAAAAAACCGCCAGCATGAAGCGTTCCGAAGACTACGAAGACCATATCATCGCTTGGCTGGATTAACCCGTCACTCCTTAATATTGATCATAATACTCGCCCCGTCCACCGACTTGCGTTTTTCCACTTCGGGTTCGGGCGAGGCTATCCATCCGCCTTGCAACTGGAGCGGGCCGTCGATTTTTTTCGGTTTGGCCGCAAACAGGCCGTTAAAATCATTGAGTATGTCGGCATCATCGTCAAGCCCGTTGGCATCGTTGCCGACCGGGGCGGCGGTAAAAGGCACACTCAAATCTAAGGGGGCTAGGATAGGCTGTGGCGGCGGGGTCAATTCGGCGGCGGGCGGTTTTTTTAGCGGCGGGGCAGGATGGCGGGATGGGGAATGAAAGCCGCTTAATAACAAGGCTAACACCGCTAGCGATGTCCTGATAAATAAACGGGAAGCGTTCATGTTGGCATTTCCATTTCAATGGTTAGGCGAAGGCTGGAGAGCTGGGGTATTATAGAACTTATGTAGGGTGTTAGGCTTAAAAATCCCAAAATAGTTTATCGCTCCTCCAAACCCAGCATCTTGGGCAACCACAGGATAACAAAGCTATCAGGGGAGACTCTCGCTGTCCATGCCAAAGCACTGTTTGCCTGGCTGGGGGTTTACAGCCATCATAAACCCACTATATTAAAATTACATTATGTCACTCTAAACACGGAGTCTTTTATGAACGGCAGAGGCGGTTAATTTCAGTGTTTTGCCTACTCATTATCGAATACCCGCCCGGTGCGGTCCCTGTTATCCGCCAAGCCACTGCCGAAGCGGCGGATTTGTTAGGCTATCACCCCGAAGCCCTGCTCCAACAACCGCTGAGCCTGCTATGCGGCAATGGCGACGCGCTTAGCCTTTGGCAAAGTGCCATAACTGCGGCCACTCCGTTCTCCTTTACCTTCGTGCGGCATAACCGACAACCTTTAACCGTACAAATCAGCGCAGGGGCTTTGTGTACCGACACCCCTGCCCCGGCTATCGCCCTGCATATCGAAACGCCAAATCAGCTTAACGGCCAGTATTGCAATGACATTGCCTCGGCCTTAAGCGATAGCGAGGCGCGGTTCCGGCAAATGGCGGAATTGACCGGAGAATGGTTATGGGAGCAAAACCCCGAAGGCTATTACCTGTACAGCAGTGCGGCGGTGCAACAAATTTTGGGCTATACCCCTGAGGAAGTGGTCGGCCAGCACTACCTGCGCTTTCTGACCGCCCAGAACACCACCGTCCAAGCCCAGAACGCCAGCCGCCAAACCCCCTTTTATGATTTGCTTAACGAACACTGCCATAAAGACGGGCATCGGGTTGTGACCGAATCGACCGGCCTACCGCTGTTCGACGGCCACGGCACATTGCTGAAATGGCGGGGGGTTGACCGCGACATCACCGCGAAAAAATATTTCCAAGACGCGCTGATCGCCAGCGAACAGCGCACCCGTCTGATTATTGAAAACTCCACTAATGCCATCGTTATTATGGATGACGAAGGCCTTATCACCGACTGGAACCGCCAAGCCGAAAAAACCTTTGGCTGGACTGCCGAAGAAGCGGTCGGGCAGGTTTTAGTGGCGTTAATCGTGCCGCCGCCAGTACGCGCCCTGTTCCGGCAAGGCCTGAAACTGTTTTTGCACACCGGCATCTGCCCTTGGCTCAACACCTTGGCCGAACAGACCGCGTTACGCCGCGACGGCACCGAGTTTCCTATCGAGCTGAGCGTATCGCCCTTACTCATCGACGGACGTTATAGCTTTAGCGGTTTTATCCGTGACATCTCCCTGCGTAAAGCCGCCGAACAACAGATCCGGGCAGCGCAAATCACCTTAGCGATAGCCCAGAACGAACTGAAAATCGCCCAATATATCCAAACCTCCTTATTGCCTTCCGCACCCATCGCAACCGCAGATTTTACCGTGACCGGATTGTGCCTGCCCGCCGATAAGGTCGGCGGCGATTATTTCGATTATTTTTACCATAATAACCGGCATTTGGATATGGTGATCGCCGACGTGTCCGGGCATTCCATAGGCCCTGCGTTATTTATGGTCGAAGCGCGGAGCATGATCCGTACCCAGGCCCAGCATTCGGGACAACCGGGCGCCATTCTCGGTTTGCTGAACCAGTTTCTGTTTGATGACTTGAATAAGGCCGATTACTTTATCACCGCCTTTTATCTGCAATATGCCTTAGATAGCCAACTGTTAAGCTACGCCAACGCCGGACATTCACCACCGCTGCTGATGCGTGCCAATGCCGGGGCCTGTGAGCTCTTAGATGCTGACGGGATGATTTTAGGGGTACGCAAGACTATCGTTTTTGAAGAAAAAACGGTACCTATAGCGGAAGGTGACGTGCTGCTGCTCTATACTGACGGGCTGACCGAAGCGGACAATCCCCAAGGCGAATTTTTTGGCTGGCGACGCGCCGCCGACGTGTTGGCCGCACACGCGGCGGCAAGCCCACAAGCCATCCTCGACGCATTGCTCAACGCGCTCAAGGCTTTTTGCCAACGGGAGACCTTTACCGATGACATTACCTTACTGCTGTTTAAACGGCACTAATCCTGCCATCGGCAGGCCACAATTCCAAGCCTTTCAGGCTGTAAAAACCTGAAAGGCCTTAACGTCAGCCGTAACCGGATAAAAACCTTATTGCCCGACCTTACCCAAGCCTGTACACGGATCCCAGCCAGCCACAGCATTCCAGCCCGCATAAGGCCCACACCAACCTTTGCTAATATCGGTAAAGCTAACCGGACTGGTGCCGCCATAAATTTTGGCCAACAAAGCTTGGGACGAAGCCTCAAAACTGCCCGCCGCATTGACGATACCCGCTAAGGTAGGCGATGACCAACTGGTGCCGCCGACAATAAACCAACCCGCTTTGCTGTTATTAGAGGCTGTATAATACAGCCAGCCCCCCGTAATGGGGTCAGCCGCCAAAGACACATCCGGTGCCGCACGCGTGCTGCCGATTAGCGGCGCCAAAGCATCCTGATAACCGGGTCGCTTTATATAGGGGCTAATCCCGCCACCGCCGTCAATCCATGCCACTTCACCCGTCAGTTTTTGCGTGGCGGGTTCCCGGCGCAGCGTCGTGCCACCCACACAAACGACATTGGCGGACATACAGGGGTAACTGGTTCCTGCCGCATCGCCGCTGGAGGCAAAATAGACGACATTCGGTGTCGTATAATGGCTCTCGAAATTCACCTCTTTCGTAAACTCGGCGCCGCCATAACTCATCGACACTTGGCCGCCGCCCGCCGCCGCCACTAAGGCACTGGCGACATCGACTGCCGCCGTCAAGTCCTTGTTAGAATTAGAGGCCGCTTCCACAAGATACAGCTTGGCATTCGGTGCCATCGCGTGCGCCCATTGCAAATCTAAAGCTTCCTCCACTTCCCAGCCGTTCGGATCCGTTTTAGGTTGCGTACCGCTGGCATAAACCACCTCAAGATCAGGCGCAGGCAAACCGAATTGCGTGGAAAACATCTGCAAATCGCTTAAGGCATTGGGATAATGGTAGGCATCGACCAAGGCAATCGCCTTACTGCCGCCCGTCACCACGGTAGTGACTTTATTAGGGTTACAGGCATACAGCCTCGGCACCCGATTATAAACACAGGCCAAAGAAGCGGGCGTTTCATACCCATAGCCCAAATAAGGCGGCCCGCCCAACGGTGCAGTGTTGGCGGCAATCGCGGCATGGAGTTTGGCATAACCGCCGGGCGGCACTAAGAATTTAAAATGGGTGCGGGCTTTTAAGCCAGCATCTTCAGGCTTGTCCACACTGGAGGGGGGCGTGATGATTTGCGCCGTATCGGCGGCATAAGCGCCAGGTATCGCTAGCAACAGGGCGATAATGCCGGATAAAAAATGTATTTTTTTGATTGTCATTGCTTTTTCCTTGGAGGGTATAACTCTGCCCGCACAGAGTCGATGGAAGCCGTTTTATCAACAGCCCGTCAGTAAAGCGCGTACCCGGCTACCGCTTGGCACGCACCTCACTGCCCGCAAAGTATAGGCTAATCCTTACATTTAACCAGTAAATACGTCACATTGAAACGGATTGCCACTTACCCAATCCCGTCCCTAAACACCCCCCGCTCACATCGTATGGGTAGGCCGCTCAGACCCTAAAGCCCCTGCCAAATAGCTTTCGATTTTCAGCCGGGCATTGCCGCCGCCCGTTTCGGTAAACTGTACGCCGATGCCTGCCGAACGGTAATTTTCCGATCCTGACGGGGTTTTCCACACCACCTTGCCCTGCACGGGGATTTTTTCGTTATCTTCCATTAAGTTCAGCAACATAAACACTTCCTGACCCATTTCATAAGGCCGATTCGTGGGGATGAACAGGCCACCGTTAATCAAAAACGGCATATAAGCCATATACAAGGACTTTTTATCCTTAATAGACAAAGTTAATATCCCTGACCTGGGCGCCGAACCGCCACTGGTAGTGCTGCCGGCAACAGAATCTGCCATAGTTCATTTACTCCGATTAAGCTGTGACCAATAGATGAGGATTTCTTCAAACAAGCTTTGTTTGTTAATGGGGGTATCCAGACGCTGCCTGCTAGCCAACAACACATCATAGAGACCGTAGAGTTTTTTTAAGTCCAAACCGACTGCCAAACTTTGCAAGGTAGCCTGCAAATCAGGGTTAAACAGTTGCCGCGCTTCGGCAAGGTAATGGCAGCGGACGACATCCATCACCCACGAGCTTAACCAAAACAGCAACTGCTGCTCAGGCAAAGCTTGCCACTGTTCCGCGACGATGACCGGATGGGCTTGTTGTCTAGCGACCGCCAACCAGGCCTTAAAACAACTATTGCGTTGCGGCAGATAATCTTGGCGGGCATACGCCAAGGCTTGCAACGGGGAGTTTTGTGCCAAGGCCAGTAACAACGCGGCCTCGGCGGCGCTCAGTTCCGGCTGCTGTTGCGCCAACCACGCCGCCACACAGACGGGGTCGGCGGGGCTGACCGCCAGCTTTTGGCAACGGCTGACTATCGTGGCGGGCAATTTCGCGGGACGGTCAGTCACCAGCAAAATCACGGTGCGCTCGGTCGGCTCTTCCAGACATTTCAAGAACGCGTTCAATGCCCTCAGGTTCATGGCATCGGCAGGATGGACGATAACGACACGGTTTTTATCAAACTGCGGCTTCAAACTCAGGCGGGTAATCAAGGCGCGGATGGCGTCAATCGTGATGCCCTTGCCCACCTCTTCCGGCGCGACGCTAATAAAATCGGGGTGGGTGGCGGCGGCAAACAACAGGCAACTATGGCAGTGGCCACACGCCAAACCATCGGTTTGCGGGGCAGCACATAATAAGGCTTTGGCAAACTGCTGGGCCAGCCGGAGTTTACCGTAACCTTGCGGCCCTTTAATCAACAGGGCTTGAGGAATGCGTTGCTGGACACAATAGCTGTGCAGATGCGCCCAGTCCTGCTGTTGCCAAGGCAACAGGCTCATCGTAACAAGACCCTTAAGGCTTCGCTAATGGCCCGTTGCACCTCAACTAAGGGCTGGTTGGCCTTAATCAGCTTGATGCGTTCTGGATACAACTCCATCTGCACCAAATAGCCGCGCCGGACCCGTTCAAAAAAACTCATTTTTTCCGCCTCAAAACGGTCAATCACCGCCCGCTTTTTAACCCGCGCCATTCCCACTTCAATCGGGGCATCGAGCAATAAGGTCAAATCAGGCCGTAATGGCCCTTGAACAAACTGCTCCAGCCACTCAATGGTGCTGACTTTCATACAGCGCCCGCCGCCCTGATAGGCAAACGTGGCATCGGTGAAACGGTCGCTGATAACCCAATTGCCTTGCGCCAAAGCGGGCTCTATCACATGCTTGATGTGTTGGGCACGCGCCGCGAACATCATCAACAATTCCGCCTGCTCACTGATAGCCTCGCTGTCCGCGTCCAACAGCAACTGGCGGATTTTTTCCGCCAACAAGGTGCCGCCCGGTTCACGGGTGACCACGACCGGGATATTATACTTTTCTAAATGTTCTTTAATAAACGCCAGATTGGTGGTTTTGCCAACCCCTTCGACCCCCTCCAGCGTGATAAATTTACCGCGTATCATTTGCTCTTCCTTTGGTACTGGTTAACCGCCTGATTGTGCGCCGCCAAATTTGCCGAAAACACATGGGTGCCGTCGCCCCGCGCGACAAAATACAGGCTAGCCGACGTATCCGGGTGCAAAGCGGCCTTAATCGCGGCCAAACCCGGCATAGCTATCGGCGTAGGCGGCAACCCCGTTATCAGATAGGTATTGTACGGTGTCAGGGTCTTTAAGTCTTTATAAGTAATGTCACCCTGATAAGCCGCACCCAAGCCATAAATGACCGTCGGATCGGTCTGCAAACGCATACCCTGTTGCAGGCGGCGGACAAAAACCCCCGCGATTTGCGGGCGCTCCGGCTCGGCGGCGGTTTCTTTTTCGATAATCGATGCCATAATCAAAGCCTCATAGGCATTTTTATACGGCAATTGTTCGGCTTTGTGCGGCCATTCGCGGGCAATGACTTGCTGCATTTTCAGATAGGCACGCTGTAACAGCGCCACATCGCTGGTATGCTTTTCAAAAAAATAGGTGTCGGGGAAAAACGCGCCTTCGGGATGGGTGGCGGTGGCGCCCAGCTTAGCCATTAAGGCAACCGGTTCCAGGCCATTTAAGGTATGTTCAAGATGCGGGTTTTGCTCGACGGCTCGGCGCAATTGGCTGAAATTCCAGCCTTCGGGGATGGTAATGGCATAGCGCTTGGTTTTGCCCGCCAACAACAACGCCAAAATATCCGGCTGGGTCAAACCGGCGGGCAATTCATACTCGCCCGTCTTAACACGTTTATACCCGTCGCCGGGCAAGGCCAGCAGCTTAAACCACAGGCCATTGATGGGGACTTGTTGCGCCTGAAGCTTCTCAATAATGCGGGTAAACGAGTCGCCCTTCACCACTTCCACCGTAACGGGAACGCTGACCACCACATCCGTCAAAGCCGAATAATAAGACCAACCTACCCCCACCCCTAAGCACGCAATAAGTGCAGCGGCGGCAAGCCATACTTTATAGCGCATGGCCAACTTCCCTATCCAAGGCTTTTAAGTGCCGCAACTGGCTTTGCAAATGGCGGGTCAGCACACCGACTTGAAAAACGTGGCCGTCGATTTGCCTGACTGGCCATAAACCGATAATGGCATTGCTCAGAAACACCTCATCCGCCGCCAATAAAGCCGCTGGCGTATAATCATGCTCGACCAGCTTAAGCGGCTGTTGCCGGCACAACTCCATCACCAAACCGCGCACCACCCCCGCCACGCCTGAGCGGGTCAATAAGGCCGTGTACACAACGCCGTCCTTGACATAAAAAAGGTTGCTCATCGTCCCCTCAATGACATGGCCGTCGACATTCAGTAACAAGCCTTCTTGGGTAGCGGTATCCGACCATTCGGCCCGCGCCAAAACTTGTTCAAGACGGTTCAAATGCTTGATACCCGCCAAGGCCGGACTGACCCCTAAGCGGGTCTGGCAAAAACGCGCGGCAATGCCCTGCTCTTGGAAGCTGTCGGGATAATCTGGGAAGGGGTGCAGGCTTAAGATACGGCTGCTTTGGATGGGTTCGGGCTGACGGTAGCCACGGCCACCGACCCCACGGGTAATGATGATTTTAATGACGGCCTGGCCATGTTCGGGGGCGGCCTGGCACAAGCTGGCGATTTCATCGGCCAGCAAGTGCAGATCCGGCACAGGCAAACGCAAACGTTGGCAACCGGTTTGCAGCCGCCGGAAATGCTGCGCCAAAAAGACCGCTTGCCGACGGTCTATTTCAATCGTTTCAAATAGACCGTCGCCATAATGGAGTCCGCGGTCGGCTACATCAAACGTTGTGCTGGGGCTACCGTTGACAAGATACATCTATGGCAGTCGGTGCGGCTACCCGTAACGTTTGAGAACCAGCGTCCCGTTCGTGCCGCCAAAACCGAACGAATTGGACATGGCAATGTCAATCTTCATGTTTCTGGCCGTGTTAGGCACATAATCCAAATCACATTCAGGGTCTGGATTTTCCATATTAATGGTCGGCGGGGCAATTTGATCCCTGATACTCAATGCCGTCAGCACCGCCTCAATGCCGCCCGCCGCACCCAACAGATGCCCGATCATGGACTTAGTGGAACTGATGGCAACCTTATAGGCATGATCGCCCAACGCCGCCTTCATCGCTTGGGTCTCACCCAAATCGCCTGCGGGCGTTGATGTGCCGTGGGCGTTGATGTAATCGACCTGATCAGCGTTAAGGCCCGCATCGCGCAACGCCAGCCTCATGCACCGCGCCGCGCCCTCACCGCCTTCAGAAGGCGTGGTGATATGGTAAGCGTCGCCGCTCATGCCAAAACCGACCAGTTCGGCATAAATGTTCGCGCCACGCGCTTTGGCATGTTCCAACTCTTCAAGGACAACCACACCCGCCCCGTCACTTAAGACAAAACCGTCACGGTCTTTATCCCAAGGGCGGCTTGCGGCTTGCGGGTCATCATTGCGGCGCGACATGGCCTTAGCGGAAGCAAAACCGCCCATCGCCGTCGGCGACGTGGTGCAACGCTCAGCACCACCCGCGACCATGACATCGGCATCGCCGTACATAATCAAACGCGCCGCATCACCGATATTATGCGTACCTGTGGCACAAGCGGTGACGATGGCGTAGTTAGGGCCTTTCAGGCCATACTTAATCGACAGGTTGCCGGAAATCATATTAATGATGTTACCCGGCACAAAAAACGGTGAAATGCGCCGCGGGCCACTTTTATCGTAGGTCGCGTAACATTCTTCAATACCGGTAATGCCGCCTATGCCCGACCCGATAGCCACACCGATACGCTCGGCATTGGCCTCAGTGACTTCGATACCCGAATCCTCGAACGCTTGACAGCCTGCGGCAATACCGTAATGGATGAAACCATCCATGCGTTTGGCATCTTTTTCCGCAATGTATTGGGTAATGTCAAAATTTCTGATCACGCCACCGATAGTGGTCGCAAAAGGCGAAATATTAAATGAATCAATCGAACTGATACCGCTTTTACCATTGATGATACCGTCCCATGTTGCTGCGACAGTGTTAGCCAAAGGGGTAACAGCACCCAATCCAGTTATTACAACTCGACGTTTGCTCAATGTAATGTACCGTAAGAAGTCAAGATAGGAATTAGAAGGGGAAATAGCAAGTGGATGGACCCATAAAATCCATCCACTAAGGCGGTCATCAGACGTGTTTTTCTACATAGTCGATGGCTTGCTGGACGGTAGTGATTTTTTCAGCGTCTTCGTCAGGAATTTCACATTCGAATTCTTCTTCAAGCGCCATCACGAGCTCAACTGTATCCAAAGAATCAGCACCAAGATCGTCCACAAACGAAGCGTCGGTCGCAATCTCTCCTTTCAGGCCCAACTGCTCAGAAACAATCTTTTTTACGCGTTCTTCAATGTTACTCATAATTATTATCCTCAAACAATGCAAACTTTCTCTAATCTGCTTGCAATAGTATTGTTATTAGTTTTACTAGAAATCCCGTCTCCGGCAATTCCCAGACGGTGGGGAAATTATACTTTCATATTACAACAATGTCACAATTTTAAGGCATAAACATACCGCCGTTGACATGGAGCGTCTCTCCGGTGATGTAGCCTGCCCCTGCCGATGCCAAGAAAGCTACGGCATGGGCGATTTCCTCGGCATTACCCAAACGCGCCAACGGGATACCCGCCAACAGCCGGTTTTTAATGTCCTCGTTCAGCTCACGGGTCATATCGGTATCAATAAAACCCGGCGCGACCGTATTGACGGTAATGTTACGCGAACCGACTTCTTTCGCCATCGATTTGGCAAAACCGATCATACCGGCTTTTGCCGCCGCATAATTGGCTTGCCCGGCATTGCCGGTTGCCCCGACCACCGAGGAAATGTTAATGATACGCCCATATTTTTCCTTCATCATGCCGCGCAACACTGCCTTGCTCATCCGAAACACCGATGTCAGGTTGGTGGCGATAATATCGTCCCACTCTTCATCTTTCATGCGCATCAGCAAATTGTCGCGGGTGATGCCGGCATTGTTGACCAACACACTGGGCGTACCGAATTCGTCGCTGATAGCCTTGAGTACCGCCTCAACAGAAACGGCATCGGCCACATTCAGCATCATGCCCTTACCCAGTTCGCCCAAGTAAGCGCTGATGGCTTCGGCACCGTTAGCGGTTGTCGCCGTACCCACCACAAAAAAACCGTCCGCCGCCAAACGCTCGGCAATCGCCTTGCCGATACCCCGACTGGCTCCGGTCACTAAGGCCAAGCGCTTAGTCGTCATAACTTACCTCTAAAGCCTGTGCTTCCAACAATTCTTCTAAGGTTTCGGCATCATACAGGGCAAAATGGTCAAGATGTTTGGCGATGCGCTTGTTCAGTCCGAGCAAAACCTTGCCGGGGCCGCATTCGACAATGCAGGACACTTCTTGCTGCTGCAAATAACTGACCGTTTCTACCCAACGGACGGGCTTGTACAGTTGCTCGACCAAAATGGCCTTAATGTCGCCGACATCCTTATGCGACTCAATATCGACATTATGAATAAGCTCGACATTAGGGACGCTGACCGCCACGTCCATCAAAGCCTCACCCAACTTAATCGCCGCCGGCTGCATCAAAGCGCAATGCGAAGGCACACTCACAGGTAACGGCAAAGCACGTTTGGCGCCCTTTGCCTTAGCCGCCACCATCGCCCGCGTCACCGCCGCCGCATGGCCGGCGATAACCACTTGCCCAGGGGTATTAAAATTCACGGCGGCAACCACTTCACCACCCGCCACTTCGGCGCACAACGCCACCACCTCGTCGTCATCCAGACCTAAGATTGCCGCCATTGCGCCAACCCCAGCCGGTACGGCTTCCTGCATCAGGCGGCCACGCAAGGCCACTAGCTTAATCGCCTCTTCAAACTGCAAAGCACCCGCACAGACCAGCGCGGTGTACTCGCCCAAGCTATGCCCAGCCATCCAAGCCGGACGCAACGGGCTATGCTGGCACCAGACTTCCCACGCCGCAACCCCCGCCGCCAACATAATCGGCTGGGTATTATGGGTTTGGTCCAGCTCTTTATCCGGGTCTTCGCTGACAATACGCCACAAATCCTTACCTAAAGCATCCGAAGCCCGGGCAAACGTCTGCTTGACACTAGGATAGTGGGCAGCCAAATCCGCTAACATACCGACCGATTGCGAGCCTTGTCCAGGAAAAACAAAAGCCAAATGAGATGATTGATTGCTCATATTGATAACTATAATTATTATAATTGTTAATTAATATCTGATAAGCGCGGAACCCCAAGTAAACCCGGCCCCGAACGCTTCCAGCAACACCACTTGCCCACGTTGTATGCGGCCATCACGCACCGCCTCATTAAACGCCAGCAACACCGATGCCGACGAGGTGTTGCCTTGGGTCTCCAAAGTCACCACCACCTGCTCCATCGACATTTTCAGCTTCTTGGCGGTGGCCGCAATAATACGGATATTCGCCTGATGCGGCACCAACCAATCTATTGAAGCCTTATCCATCGCGTTTGCCTCCAGCGTCTCGTCAACGATACGCCCTAAGGTATTCACCGCCACTTTAAAGACCTCATTACCGCGCATAGCAATATACCCGGCCTCATCCTTACCCGCTTCGGTCGCCGCTTGCGGGTTAGGGCAATACAACAAATCGTCAAACTCGCCATCGGAATGGATATGCGTGGACAACACCCCCGCCTCTTCACAAGCCTGCAACAACACCGCGCCCGCACCGTCACCGAACAGCACACAAGTGCTGCGGTCAGTCCAATCGACAATGCGCGAACAAATTTCCGCACCGACCACCAACACCGTTTGCGCCGCACCGGACTTAATATATTGGTCGGCAATACTGATGCCGAAGATAGACCCCGAACAGGCGGCCTGCACATCAAACGCGACACCATTTTTTATGCCCAAGCGTTTTTGCAACAAACACCCCGTACTGGGATAGACGCGGTCGGGGGTGCCGGTCGCGACAATAATCAAATCGATGTCCTCAGGGGCTATCTGCGCCGCGTCAATGGCTTGCCGTGCGGCGATTTCCGCCATGCTGGACGCACTTTCGTGGTCGGCGGCAATCCGGCGGCTCTTAATGCCGGTACGCTCATGTATCCAGCTGTCAGAGGTGTCCACCATCAGAGATATTTGCGCATTGGTCAACACTTTTTCAGGCAAATAACCGCCCGTACCTATCACCCTTGCATAACGGCTCATGCACTCTCCCTCTGCGCTAAAATCACTTGAATCTGTTCACTGACTTTTTTTATCACGTCATTTTGCACTTCAACTTCCGCCAGCTTAATCGCCGTCTTAAACGCCAGCACATCCGCGCCGCCGTGGCTTTTGATCACCAAACCGCGCAAGCCTAAAAAACTCGCGCCATTGTAACGCCGGGGGTCGATACGCTGCTTTAAAGACTTTAGCACCGGATACGCCACCACCGCCGCCAGACGGGTAAACAGATTTTGCGCAAACGCCTCTTTCAGCGCCGTGCCCATCATCTTGGCCGCGCCCTCAATTGACTTGAGCGCGACATTGCCGACAAAACCGTCGGCGACAATCAAATCCACTTTAACATGGCCTGCCGTCAAAGAATCGCCCTCGACATAGCCGATATAATTCAGCCCGGAGTTTTCCAGCAACTTAGCGGCGGCTTTAACCTGTTCGTTACCCTTCACGTCTTCTTCGCCGATATTCAGCAAACCGACCTTCGGGTGTTCAATATGTTCAATTGCCTTGACCAGCTCATTGCCCATCACCGCAAATTGAAACAAATGCTCTGCGGTGCAATCGACGTTCGCCCCTAAATCCAAGGCATGGGTATGCCCATAAATGGACGGCAACGTCGAAACGATTGCCGGACGGTCAACGCCGGGGATCATCTTTAACACAAACCGCGCCGTCGCCATTAAGGCGCCGGTATTGCCCGCACTGACACAGGCATCGGCAACGCCGTCACGCACCAAATTGATGGCGACCCGCATTGACGAGTCTTTTTTATTTTTTAACGCCTTAGACGGGGACTCGTCCATACCGACGCATTGCGAGGCATGATGAATAGACAACCGTCCCTGATAGTCAACTAATGCTTGCGCCAAATGTTGCTTAAGTAAAGCTTCATCACCTACCAAAATCAGCACTAAGTCCGGATTGTCTTTCAAGCAATCTAAGGAGGCGGGAACCGTCACAGAAAGACCGTGATCCCCACCCATTGCATCAATTGAAATTGTTAAGCCCACGCTGTCCAGTGACTCCGCCAGAAATTAAAAAAGCCGAGCCCGCAAAGGCCCGGCATAGCATCAGGGCTTGTAAAAGCCTTAATCTTCTTCAACAGCACCCACGATTTGACGGCCTTTAAAATAGCCATCGGGGGTCATGTGGTGGCGCAAGTGCATTTCACCTGTGATAGGGTCTTGTGACAGGGCGCGGCTAGTCAAAGCATCATGTGAACGGCGTTGGCCACGTCTTGAACGTGATACTTTACTCTTCTGAACGGCCATTATAAATCTCCAGTATTTTTTAGGTTGGCTAAGATGGAAAAAGGATTTTCGCGGGGCGACGGTTCGTCATCCCCTATTAATTTTGCTTTGTTAGCCGCTGCGTCTTCGACAAACCCAATGGGTTTAAAACAGGCATAATCGTGCTTTGGAAACGCCGGCAACGCCAGCAACAGCTCGTCTTCAACCAGTTCCTTAAGGGGCATGGTCTCGCCTTCCAGCATCAGCGGCTCGTAGATTTCAGGCAACTTGTCGGCCTGCGCTATCGACGTGACGATGCCAAGCTTGACCTCGCTGTTAACAGGCCACGGCAAAGCCGCCAAACAACTTTGGCACTTTAGTTGCAGCACCGCTTCCAAACGCCCTTCAATCGTCGCCAAACGCCCTTCCCGTTGGAAAAAAAGCTCAATAGCAACAGAACCCGTATCGTCAACTAGCAAATCTGCCAAACGATTCAGGTCTTTTAAAGGTATCTGGCCTTTTAAAGCGCCGCGCTTATCGGCGAGGTGCAAAGGCTCTATGTATTCTGGTAATCTAGCTAACATAACCGCACAATGATATATGGAAACGCCAAAAGCGTCAAACATTGAAAGAATAATCTATTAAAATCAGGCTCTTTTTAGCAAAAAACCGTACTTTTAAGCCCCTCAGGTCTCCCCGCCCGCCGCCGTTCGGCACAGCGTAGCGGCGTAAACGGGTCTTGGCCGGACATTATACACTAGCCGGACAGGTTAGCACGTCAATAGCCCTTGCGTTAAGGTGCTTAATAAATGCCGTCACTTATTAAGCGGCATAGAGACTGGTAACCGTTAGGCGCGAGTTTAAAACCCCTCGGCAAAGGCTAAAGACCTTTGCGCCCCACTAGTGAGGCCACACCGGACGGAGTGCAATGGCTTTTAGCCTTTGCACGATATAACCGTGTGCACCAACACTTTGCCAGATACCCATTTATCGCCACCTAGCAAAAACAAAACCCAGGGCATTGCATAAAGCGCACCATCTGCTGCTATAAGCATAAAAAAGCAATATTATAAAACCCGGATCACTTTTTTCGCACTTTTATTGTTTTTTATTCAGCAACCGTTCAGTCGTGCGGCTATAACATAAGGCGCATTCAACAACCACCTGTTGAATGCGCCTTATGCCGTATATCCTTAAATCCCGACAATGAGATAAAAACAATGACAAATAAAAAATTAGGTTTATCTATAGCGAATACCCTATTAGTAACTGCCGCCCTACAAGGTTTAACGCCTGTGGCCGCCGATTCCCTTAAGGTATTTAACCCTGTAACAGGACACTATTATCAGCGCTTTGACTTGGCCAATGTCAAACAATCCACAGCAAACGCCAATTGCAGCGCACTAAAGGCACATTTGGTGACGTTTGCAGGCACTGATTACGGTGTTGACAATAAAGAAGCTGATTTTGTTTACTCGCAACTGGTCAGCAAATCACCTGCCGGAGCCCCGAATGGCAACAATAATTTTAACTTTATTGGTGCTGTATTCAATGAAAATACCTACACTTGGTCATGGCTGACAGGTGAAGCCTTCGGCAAAAACTTTCCGTCTGCAAACGGCGGTTATGACTTCTATGGGATGAAAGTCAGCGACGGAAAATGGCAGTTAGCCAACAACGATGGCTATGTACAATATCAAGGCACTTACTCTACCGGCTACGTCTGCGAATGGGAAGGCAATGACTATGTTGCCAGCGCCACCGTACCCGACCTTAACAATAACGGTGTAGACGAAACTGCCGCGCTTTATCTGGACTACAAAACCAACAACCACACCGTCATCATCCGTGACCCCAAAACCCATACGACCATCAGCACCCTAACCTTTGCCAACTCCACCCCCACACCGCCTATTGGTTTGGCAGTCATCGCCGATATGAATATCAACGGTGTTCCTGAAATAGCGGTGCTGTCAGGGCTGACCATCAGAATTAAAGATGCAAAAAACAACAACGTTTCCTTAAAAACGTTTAACTTTCTGAACAGCACCTACCAGCCACGTTCGCTGAGCGCCACTTACAGCTCGGATAAAACCTTTAGCGAATTAACCGTTGTCGGTGTCTTGCCCACAGGCAAGGCAACCGCCGAAACCCGCGACAGCAAGTCCGGTGCCCTGCTGTATAGCGACACCTTCTAAAAGTAAGCGCCGCGCGGTAAGTTGGGCATTCAGCACTTGCCCAACTTACCCAATCTCATCTTGAATTTCGGTAGCGGCATGGCATCGTTTTTAGCCCACCGCCACCAGCCCCTCCGCGAGCGTATTGTCAGCAAAACGTTCAGGAGGAGAAAGCGGGCTATCGCACCTGGGAAGCCTTATCACGGGTTATTAACCAACAACGTATCATCATAAAAAGTAACCGCGCCACTTGCGATATCATGCGTACCGCCAACAATGCCAATCGTGCCGTCGGCAATCATCTCTTTTAATATAGGGCTGCGTTCCAAAACGGCATGTACCGTCCGCTTGACATTAATCACCGACACTTTTTCGACAAATTCACCATTCCCTGAGTGCCGGTTTTCGGTTTCGGTTTTCTCATCATAAACGGCAGGTTGCAGCTTTGCAAGCAAGGCGGTCAGGTTGCCCATTTCGACATGGTCACACGCACCTTTAACCGCCCCACATTTGGTATGGCCTAACACGACAATGAATTTTGCCCCGGCGACCTTACAGGCAAACTCCATACTGCCTAAGATGTCTTCGTTAATAATACTCCCGGCGATACGGATACTAAAAACATCCCCCAAACCTTGGTCAAAAATCAACTCCACCGAGGTGCGCGAATCTATACAGCTTAAAATGACCGCAAACGGATGTTGGCCATCGGACGTTTCATTGGCCTGTTGCAGCAAATTACGGTTGACCTTCAGATTATTGACAAAGCGTTTATTACCTTCTTGCAACAACGCCAATGCCATTGCCGGAGTAATTCCTGCTTGTATTGCTTTCGTTAACGTTTTCATTTTTAGTTCCACTGCTTGTTATAACCCATATAGCCTTAAGCCAATCCAACCCATCATTTAACGCCTAACCGCCGTTACCCAACCCTCGCCTTGGCCGAACAAGACTTATTCGGCAACCTCAAAATCCCCATAACAACCCTCTTGTGTCACATCAACAAAAACATAAACCCGCTTATCATTAAGGCGGAATGGATCAGTATCAGCTTAATTTTCTGCGCTGTCCGCTGACTGCGCCAGTAATACACAAGCCGATATTGATAAGCGTAGAGCTTGCGGAGCGCGTAATCCCTAAGGCTATGCAACGCCCTAATAGCTGGCCGCCAAACCAAAAAAATGCCCCCTATCCCCACCACGACACTGAAATAAAACACAGTCAATTGCGCCAAAAACTTATCAAAGCCAAACGTGTGCCGTAAAAACTCCTCAAGCACAAACGATGTGGCTTCATAAAAAGTGTGCGCCACCCAGACAATGCCATGAGCAATGGCCTCAGGAAAGTGCAGCAGATAACCCAATGCCAACAAACACAGCAACCATTTCACTATCGGAAAGCGCTTTATTTGATCTTTAACCTTCTCATTTACCGTCATTTGAGCCTCTCTTAACGCAAGCAGATTAGTCAACATAGTGCTCCTGAACACCCAACACAGCCTGATAATCAGCATAACTCCTGAACAAACTGGCGGTGGCTTCGGCGTACTGCAAGGCCGCATCCCCTTTCGCTATCTCGCGCAAATTAACGAACAGCAACGTGCTTTCACCCAAATCAAACCGCGTCTGTTCGCCGTCCGCCAATTGCTCGGCGGCATTCAGTTGCTCGGCGCTTAATGACAAGCGTTTGCGCACCGCTGACAGCGCCGAAAAAACATCTTTCACTTCCACCGCAATACGCTCTTCCTGCAATTGCTTATCCCACTTTAAACGGCGGACATTAGCCGCCGCGACTTGGGCGCGGCCACTAGCGGCGCGTTGCTGTAACGGAATATCAATATTCAATCCCACATACAGCTCGTTACGGTTAATCTTATCTTTGCTATGGCCTATATCATTCGCCGCCATCACCGACAAATCGACGGCAGGGGCACGCTGGTTTTGCTGGAATTCCAATTCTGTTTGGGTTTGTTTAGCTTGCACGGCCAAACGCTTGGCTTCGGGCCGATGGTTGAGCGAGACTTGCAACGCTTCGGCAGCATCAAGCGTCTTTATCGACACCGGATCAGGAAACCGTTCCGGCAGTTGCCCGGCACTGGGCAACTGGGGCTGACCGTCCGCATCACGCCAATAAAATGACAATTGGAGCGCCGTCTGTTCCAATAAACGTTGCGCAGCCACCACCCGCTCTTGGCGTTCGATGATAGCGCGGCGATTATCCAAGGCTTCAAAATCAGGAATATCCCCCGCCGCCACCCGCTCGCGTATGCCTTTATCACGCTGCTCGGCAATTTGCAGCAAATGCGAGGCAACCCTTAAACGCTGCCCTGCTAACACCCAATCCCAATAGCGATAAGAGGCCATCCGGGTAGCTTCAAGCAACGCCAGCTCATAGTCATGACCAGCGACTAATTGCCCCCACTCCGCCTGCTGCAAACTTGCCCGGCGGCGGTCAATGTCACGGTTACGCCATAAGGGTACATTCACCCCAATGCGGGCTTCGCCGCTTTGGGCAGTCTGGCTTTTACCTTCATAAAGCGGGTAATCGCCCACGCCCCGCCGCCACCCGCCAAAAAACGTTGTCCCCCAAAGTGCCGTGGGTTGCTCCACGCTAATGTCATTGTTTTGGTTTTCATACAAACCCGCAACAGACCAGCGGTTTTGTGCTTTTAATAACGTATCAAAGCCGCCTTCTGATGCCGTCAGTTCGCCAGCGGCGACTTGCTTGCGCTGCTCAGCGGCCAACAACCCCGGAAACGACTGTTGCGCCGAACTGACCACCCTATCCAGGGTGAGTATCGGCGGGGCACCTGCTGCCGACACCAAAGCAGGCAACAGCAAAATCATAAATATAGCGGCTTTAACCATCACCCTTTCCCCCCTTCATCTTTCGCTTTGTTACCCTCTTCTTTTACAGCGTCTTTTGCAACGTCCGCCCCATAAGGTTCGGGCAAAATCAAAGGCGGAAAGCCATTAAAAATCCGCCACAACTCATAACCCAAAGTGACCTGCCCTAACAACACCCAACCATTCACCCGAACGCCTTGGCGCAAGAACCGCGTGCCAGGCCATGCTTTATCATCAGCATCAGGCCTCACTAAAATCCGAAAATGGCCTTTGCCGTCATCGGTTGCATCAATCAACGCCACCCGCCCCCCAAAAGAGCCGACAGAAAATTCAGGCCACCCGCCAAACTGTATCGCGGGATAGCCTTCAAACTGCAAGCGGACAGGGCTACCCGTTACAATCAACGGCAAATCGTTACCGTCCACCCATAATTCGACCGCCCGATCTTGCGTATCCGGGACAAAAATGGCCAATGCCTGCCCCGGTTTGACCATTTCTGCCCCAGGGTTCGCCAATAAGCGCAACACAACCCCATCACGCGGTGCAGTAACCGTTTGGGTTTGTTGCCGGGCCAAACGGGTTTGCAATTTTAAAATGTCGGCACGGACGCTATTTTGGTCTTCAATCGCCTTACTTAATTCCGCGCGGGATTTTTCCACCGTAGCGGCGGCATCCGCCGCCAGTTTTTGCTGATCCGACGTTAACGCCGCCACTTCACTGGTTGCCGCCGCCAATGCCGCCTGCGCCCTTTCGGTATCCGCAGCACGTTGCGCCATATCGAGTTGGGATAACTCCAGCGTCCGTTGCGAAGCCAACCCTTTCGCCCTCAACTGTTGCTGTCTGGACAGATTTAAAGCCGTGGTCTGCTTAGCGGCCTGCGCCGCTTGCACAGCTTGTTCTGCCGCTTTCCGCCGCTCAGCCGCCATAGCCACACGCGATTGTGCCGCCGCTACGGCTTGGGGGCGGGCGCGTTCCGCCAACCGCAATTGCTCACGAAAGGTATTCACCCGGCTGTCGGTCGCTTCTTGCTTTGCCAAAGCCGCTACCTGCTCAGCCGCCAACCGTTGCAATAACTGAGGGTCGTTATCCAACAATTCCGCCAACACCTCGCCTTGCTTAACCTGTGAGCCTTCCCTAACCAACCACCGCGCAATGCGGCCCTCCACTTGGGCGCTAATCAATTGTTGGCGATCAGCAGGCGTATAAGCGACGATACGGCCAACACCGCGCACGTTTTGTTGCCACGGCGTAAAACCTAAACATAACAGCAACAGCAAGAACAACTTAAGCAAGCTCCGCGCAATCCGCTTGGCAACCGGTGCCGTCTCAACCGCTTTTAAGGTCGTCACTACCGACAATAAGGGCTGGTTTATTTCATCGTATTTCATAAGCCACCTTCATTTTTATTGCCTGAAAAGCGGTTGTCATCAAGCCTGATGTGCCTCTGGAACTGGGCAATAATGTCGGCACGCTGGCTAGTGGCAATCAGTGTCCAAGGCGCATCTTCGGCCAGTAAAACCCCCATAACTGTCGGTAACACACGGCTATCAAGCCGATCCAAGACCCTATCCAACAACAACAAGCGGGGCCGTCCGATCAAAGCCCGCGCCAAAGTCAACCGCAAACATTGCTCATGGCTTAATGGCGAACCATTCGGCAGCAACAGGGTTTCCACACTGTCAGGCAATATTGAAACCGTGTCCGCCAAACCAACCGAAGCCAACGCCCGCTTAACCTCCGTTAAACCCAGCGCCCGCCCCAACCGGACGTTATCCGCCAACGTGCCGGAAAAAATCTCAGCCTCCCGCACCAGACTGACCGTATTGCGTAACTGTCCCAGATTAAGGTCACGCAAGTCTTGACCATTCAAACAAACCTGCCCCGACCGAGGCTCGCGCAAACCATAGATAATATCCAACAAACTGCCCTTAGCAATCCCTGCGCTAACAGCCAGACGTTCGCCTGGGGCAAGCTGAAAACTGACCTGATTAAGTGCATCCAAGTACATGCTTTCAGGTAAGCAGAGGTTTTCAACCGCAACCGTATAGGGCGCGTCTATACGCGCCGGCATTTCGCCGTGGTCTTTTTCCTGCGGCAAATCCAACAAATAGCCCAGCTTATCGACACTCGCCAACATATCGTAAAAATTCTCCAATGCCTTGCCCAAGCGCGTTAAGCCGTAAATCATCGCCCCAACCACCAATTCCGCCGCAATCAATTGCCCCAAACTCAGCTGATCAGAAATCACCATCCAGCCGCCCATACCTAACAACAAGGTATTGGCCAGCGCGTGCAAAATTAAGGCACTGATATTTTGGCCGGACAACACCTTAAAATGCTTTGCGCAAGCATCCACATAATTTTTCGCAATCTGGTCGGTTTGGGCATTAAGATACGCCCGGTTTTCCGACGACTTGCCAAGCAAAGGATTGGCGGCTAGCTCCTCCAACCAAGCTGCCGCCTTATATTTGGCCTTAGATTGCTCAATGGCGGACGCCAAGCCATTTTTACCCATCCCAAACAAAATAAACGCCAACACGCACACAAAAAACAAATCAAAAGCCAGTAACAACGGATGATAAAACGCCAACAATAACATACCGATAACCGCCTGCAACACATAGCCCAACAACTCTAACAACATTACAGAGGCGGTTTTTTGCAACGTCACCACATCAAAAAACCGATTGGTCAATTCCGGCAGGTGATAATCGTTTTTAGCCGCATAGCGGATTTGCTGTAAGCGCACCGCCGTTTCGCCAAATAAGCGGACAAACACCCGCCGTTGCAGCATCTCCACCACATAAAACTGCAAGGCCAGCAAGCTGTTACTAAAGCCTAACAACACCAACAACACCACCGTCAGCACCAACAATGGCTGAAACAACGCGCCAAACGCAATCGTATTGACCAACGCCTGCACAGCAACCGGCGTAGCTAACGACAGCACCCCAATGCCGAGACCATAAATAATCAACGTGCCAATATCTTCACGCTCAAGAGCGATAAGCTGTTGCAACCGCTGTAAGGGGCTATGCGCACTATTCATAAGATGCCAGTCCTAAAACAATCATTTACTTTTTTAAATAAGAAACCTACAATCATAGGCAATAATATACTATCTATAAAAGATAGTATTACTATCAATATAGATTGTAAAGAAATTTTTGCCGGACAAAAAGAACCCTCATGGCCTCTGGACATGACAAAACCAAATTCACAAATAAACTATTGTTAAATCAAAAAATTACCGGACACATCGGCACACGAGCCGTTTTGGAAAGCAGGCGCAGCGTCGCGCAAAGAGGGCCATGCCAGCGGCTTCTGCTGCAAAAGACAGTTGCCGTCATGTGCCAGCATAGTCACCATCAACAACATAAAATCAGCACGCAACCAGGATTATGGAAATAGAATTGCAGATAAAGATGAATGAGAAATTGTTTCTCAGAAACCCAGAACAATCCGAACTGGGCAAGAAAATAATTATGCACAGCATTCGGCTAATACATAAAAACGGTTTTGAAGCCTTTACCTTTAAAAAGCTGGCCGAGGAAGTAGGCACGACTGAGGCGGGCGTTTATCGGTATTTCGAAAACAAACACCGCTTGTTGATTTACATTGCCGCTTGGTACTGGGCATGGCTGGAATATCAGGTCATGTATCAGACCAATAATATTCACGACCCTGTCGTTAAATTGAAAATGATCATCAAATTATTGGCGACCACCGTAAAAGAGGGAGTCCAAACCAGCTATGTCGATGCAAACCTGTTGCATCAAATCATTATCACGGAAGGCTCTAAAACCTATTTGACGAAACGGGTATCGGAAGACAACAACGACAAATTATTTAAACCTTACAAAGACCTATGCGCCCATATCGCCCAAGTCATTCTGGAATATAACCCCAACTACCGATACCCAAAATCCTTAGCCTCCACCATTATTGAAATGGCGCACTTTCAGAATTTCTTTAAAGACCACCTGCCTTCTTTAACCGATTTTGGCGACAAAAAAGACGAATCCGACACCGTCGCTTTTCTTGAGGACATGCTGTTTCGCGTCTTAAACTGCCATGAAAACTAAACCGGAACAGTCCGGCAAAACGCCAAAAGGCACGGCGATTGCAGCGCGGGCATCTTTGCCCGCAACAGCAGAAGAATTGCCGAAGTTAGCTAATGCGCACACCTACCCACCCAACTTAGCAAGTTGCCGCACCGCCCACCAACCCAAGCCCAGCCCCAATAAGCCAGCCAGCGTATTGGCGGTAAAACCCAGCGCCAAGCCCCGCGCTTGGGCAGGATATGCAGACCCGTGTTCCAACAAATACAGCAACACATACAAACCTGACAGCCCCAAATAAGAAAACCCCAGCACAATCATTAACGTCAGTTGCTGTTCGATAGCCAGCGGCACTTTCGGTAACAGCGCCGTAGCGACCGCGCTGATTAAAAACGCGCCAAACACATTGACGAGAATAATGCCGTAAGGGAACAGGCCATCGGGGCCGGGAAGGGTTTGCCCCGCCAAGGCCTTGCCGCAAAGCAAGCCCAACCAGATGGCCAGCAGACAGACACCGACACTCACCGCCACATTCAGCAAAGCCTTAACGGCTTGGCCTTGTTGCAGCAAGTATACGGTTTCTAAGGAGAAGGTGGAAAACGTGGTGAACGCCCCGATAAAACCGACCAGAATCGCCGCCCGATAATCCAAAGCAAAAGCGATGCGGTTCAGCACCAGGGCTTCGGTCAGCAAGCCCAACAGCAAGGAGCCGATGACATTAACCGCCAACGTGCCGTAAGGGAAACCGCGCCCTAACCAGTGATAAACGCCAGTCGACACCATAAAGCGTAACACGGCCCCGCAAGCGCCGCCCAACGCGACTGCAAACAGTTGGTTCATGCTTAATATTTAAGAAAATGTGTCCGGTAATAGCGCAATTCTTCAATCGACTCGATGATGTCGTCTAAGGCCTGATGCTTGGCCTGTTTTTGGAAACCTTGCTTAAGCTCCGGTGCCCAACGCGCCGCCAGTTCTTTCAAGGTCGAGACATCAATGCTACGATAGTGGAAGAACGCCTCCAACGTAGGCATATAGCGGTATAAAAAGCGGCGGTCTTGGCCGATGGTATTGCCGCACATCGGCGATGTCCGCTCAGGCAACCATTGGCGCAAAAAATCCAGCGTCATCGCTTCGGCTTCGGCATCGCCAATCGTCGAGGCCCTAACCCGTTCGATTAGGCCGGATGCGCCATGATGCGCTTGGTTCCAGTCATCCATTGCCGCTAAGGCCGCCTCAGACTGATGCACGGCGATAACCGGCCCTTGCGCCAAAATATTCAGCTCTTTGTCGGTGACAATAGTTGCCATTTCAATAATAAGGTCTATATCAGGGTTAAGACCGGTCATTTCCAAGTCTATCCAAATAAGATGTGAAGAATCTTGTGCCATGTCAATTCCGTTGTGTTTAATCTGGCGCTTAGTGTAGCATTGGGCAGTTAAATCCGCACCTTTGTGCAGCTTGTGCGTAAAACCACCCACAATTGACGGCGGACGGATGCAGGCCTAAATGAACGGTGCCGAACGACAACCACCCGTGCCGTCAACGACGCTTAGGAACGTGCATGAAATAAAATCGAAAGTACGGCAACCCCCTCCCAGCCTCCCCCTTGCCAGGGGGAGGGGCTTTTCCCCCTGACTTTCGCCTGTACAACGGGAAAGACATAAGCTCCCTCCCCTGCCAAGGGGAGGGCTGGGGTGGGGTTTAACACGCTGAGGCGCAATGGAACGCCTACTTAATGTTACGCACGTTCCTTAGCACTTAAGCCACACCTGTTACCAATTAAAAAGGACTATTAATGAACACCTTTACGCTATTTTTTCTCTTCGCCCTGAGCTTGTCGTTCGGGGTAGAATACTGGCTGGCGCAGCGCCAAGCCAAACATGTCGCCGACCACCGCCCCGCCGTGCCGGAAGCCTTCCGTAACAGCGTCCCGTTAGAAGCGCACCAAAAAGCCGCCGATTACACCTTGGCAAAAGGCAAACTCGGCGACATTGACCGCATCATCAGTGCCGTGGCCTTGCTGGCGCTGACCTTAGGCGGCGGCATCAACTTGGCGTTTGCCTGCTGGTCACAACTGCTTAGCTCGCCGTTTCTGGCCGGGCTGTTCGCCACCGCGACCGTTTTTCTCATCATGACCTTGGTGGAAATCCCCACCCAGCTCTACCAAACCTTCGTCATTGAAGAACGCTTTGGCTTTAACAAAAGCACCGTCCAACAATTCGCCAAAGACCAAGCCCTGCAACTGGCCTTGGGTGCGGCGATTGGTTTGCCGCTGCTGGCGTTGATCTTATGGGTGATGGACAGCATCGGCTCCTCTTGGTGGCTGTGGGCTTGGGCGATATTAATGGGCTTTTCGCTGCTGATGAGCTGGCTGTTCCCGACCGTCATCGCGCCGCTGTTCAATAAATTCACCCCGATGGAAGAAGGTTCTTTAAAAGACCGCATCCAAGGCTTGCTGGCGCGTTGCGACTTCCAAAGCCAAGGCATTTTCATCATGGACGGCTCCAAACGCTCCGGCCACGGCAACGCTTACTTCACAGGCTTAGGCAATAACAAACGCATCGTCTTTTACGATAACTTGGTCAATTCCTTAGACGAAGAAGAGCTGGAAGCGGTCTTAGCCCACGAACTGGGCCACTTCAAACGCAAGCATGTCATAAAAATGCTGGTCGCCAGCGCCGTTATGAGCCTGATCGGCTTCGCCGTGTTAGGCTGGCTGATTAACCAAGACTGGTTCTATACCGGCTTAGGGGTCAGCTTAGAGCAAAAATCCAATGCGGCGGCGTTAATGCTGTTTATGCTGGTCTCCTCCACCTTCACCTTTTTTATGCAGCCCATCACCGCTTTCTGGCAACGCCAATTCGAGTTTGAGGCCGACGATTTTGCCGCCAACAACGCCCAAGCCAGCAAAATGATCAGCGGCTTAGTCAAACTTTACGAAGAGAACGCCAGCACTTTGACCCCCGACCCCCTCTACTCCGCGTTCCACTACAGCCACCCCCCAGCGGCCATCCGCATCGCCCACCTGACCGCCAAAGCCTGATGGCGGCGGTATTTCAAGGCTTGGTCATCGCCCACTTAGGCCAAGGTATCGCCGTCGAACACGACGGCGCTATCTGGCTCTGCCAAACGCGCCGGAAGATTGACACCGTCGCGGTCGGTGACCAAGTGATGGTCTCAGAAGCCGCGCCCCTGCAAGGGCGTATTGAAGAAATCCTGCCGCGCCGCTCCGTGCTGCTGCGGCCCGCCCGGGGCGACAAAGCCC
Source organism: Methylovulum psychrotolerans (assembly GCF_002923755.1). Taxonomy (GTDB): domain Bacteria; phylum Pseudomonadota; class Gammaproteobacteria; order Methylococcales; family Methylomonadaceae; genus Methylovulum; species Methylovulum psychrotolerans. The sequence continues at coordinate 89,124 of NZ_PGFZ01000004.1, read as the reverse complement.
GCCCAGTCGCCGCCAATATCGACACCGTGTTCATCATCTTTGCTGTCGAACCGTTTTGCGACTTTTTATTGCTCGACCAATATCTGGCGATTTGCGAAAACCATAATTTCAACGCCGCCTTGGTGCTGAACAAAACCGACCTGCCCGCCTCGGCAGATATTGAACACGAACTGGCGCATTATCGGCAACTCGGCTACCCGCTGTACCGCGTCAGCGCCGCCGCCAGCAACGGCCTGGACGAACTGAAAGCCGTCCTGAACCAGCAATTGAGCATTTTTGTCGGCCAATCCGGGGTAGGCAAATCCTCCTTAACCAACGCCCTGATCCCCGACAAAGAACTGAAAACCAACACCATCTCCGCCACCACCAAACACGGGCGGCACACCACCACCGCCGCCACCCTCTACCACCTGCCCGACGGCGGCGACCTGATCGACAGCCCCGGCGTGGCGATTTTTGGCTTGGCGGATATGAGCCTACAACAACTGGCTTACGGCTACCGCGAATTCCAACCCTTGCAGGACGAATGCCGCTTTAACAATTGTAGCCATGTCTCCGACAAAGGCTGCGCCGTCCGCGCCGCCGCCGAACAAGGCACCATCGCCCCCAGCCGCTACCAACGCTTTTTGAAACTGCGCGAGAAGATGTAAGGCTTGGCTCAGCGGCTGACGTTACGCAGTAACGTCGCTTTACCCCCGTTTGCCGCGCCGAGCATCGCAGGTTTTGTCGGGATCAGCCCGAAGGGGCGCGGCAGGGATGCCGCGCGTCGGCAGGAGGGCAGGAGCCCTCTCTGCCGACCCCCGACAAAACCGAGAAGCGCAGGATTAAGCGGCAACCGGGCCGCCTTTTCTTTGGATACTTTCTTTTGGCGGAGCAAAAGAAAGTATCTCGCCTTCGGGTGCGAGAACCCGATTAAAAAACCGTCGCGATAGCGACTCATCGCTACATTTTTCAATGTCGCAAAATGACTATGTAACATCAGTTAAGGGTCGAGCGAGCCGCGCCCCTCCTCTTCCCCGCCAGTATCTGCGAGCAACTCTTCTTTAATCACCTCAAGATAGCCATGACCAAAGCGCAAATCCGGTTCCAGATGATTGCCCTCAGCCCATTCGTTCCATGATTTGACAAACACAAACCGCCGCTGCTCAGGCAAGCTACTGACCCGCCGCAACGCTTTTTTCAACTGGCGGCGAAAGTATTTCGGGGTCGAATTGTTTAGGACTATACCCCGTTTGCCGCTACGCGGGGTATTATCCCAATTGGGGATCACACAAGGATAGCTCTCAATACCGTTGACAGGTGGCGCAATAAATTCCTCGCTGACTTTTTGATACGCGTAAACCATCGGTAACCCACACCATTGGGACAGCTTTTTCCGGCACACTGCCGTCAACTTACGCCAAGGCTGCCGCCAAGACAGCCATTGTTTACCCAGCGGAAAATGTAAATCAATGCTGGCATCAAACCCGGCCTGCTTAGGGTCCCAACACGGCGAGAAACGCGTTTCCGCAATCAGAAACAACCCCGGCAAGCCCGCCTGCACCGCCAACTCCCGCCAAAAATCCGTCACTTGCAGCGCGTCCGGCAATTCCTTAGGGTTATAAACCACAAAAACCGGCTTGCCATCGACGCACACATAACGCTTATCCAAAAACGACGGCAACAGATACTCAAAATGCCGACGATGGTCTGCCATGCCCGGATAAGTCTGCTCTATCAACACCTTATCCGCCGCACCATGCCAGATGCCCGACCAAGTCTGGTTCGCCCAACACAAACAGAACGGAAAATCCGGCTGCCCCGATGCCAACACCTCTTCAAAAGGCCGTTCCAATAACCGCTCTCCGGCAAACCAATAGTGATAATAACAAAACGCCTCAATGCCATAGTGGCGGGCCATATCGGCTTGGGCAGCGCGGGTTTCCGGTACCCGCAAATCATAAAAGCCCAAATCAGCCGGGATATGGGGTTGATAATGCCCCCAAAATAACGGTTTAGCCTTTGTGGTATTCGTCCACTCGGTAAAGCCCTTGCCCCACCACAAGTCATTTTCGGGGATAGGATGGTATTGGGGCAGATAAAGTGCTATTAAGCGGGCTTTTTTGCCAAAAGACGGCGATGCTTCTATAAATTCCATGTAAGATTAATCAAGTAAGACGTTCATAGCCAGTCAAATTATGCGCCAGATAACACACTAAGGCCATAAGATCCAGCTTTAAGAATGTGCCAGGCAAAGAATAAACCTTGGCCATAATTTCCACAATCATTTATGCAAATTCCGTCATTTATACTATAATTTTTCCAAGACGCAAGTGTCCCTGACGCAGAAACAACCTAATTATCACCATGCATCATATCCCTGCTACCCGTTACGGTATTCTTGAGCAAAACCGCCCCGATACGGCGTTAGAAGCAGCCGAACACGCCCTCGTGCTGTATTTCGAGGCACACCCGCGCGATTGAGAACAACATTAAATGGCTAAGACCGCAACCCCGGCATTGCTTGAAGAAGTGGCCGCTTATTATGCCGAAAAACTCCGCCAGCATGGGCAAACCCCGCAAGGCGTGGACTGGAACAGCGCCGCAGGCCAATGGCTACGCTTTCACCAACTCGCCAAATTGTTTGACGGCAACCAACACTTTTCCGTCAACGACTTAGGCAGCGGCTATGGCGCATTCTATGATTTTATCAGCCAGCACTATCCCCATGCCGCCTACATCGGCATCGACATCTGTGAAGCGATGACCGAAGCGGCACAGCAACGCCATGCCGGACAAACCCAAGCCCGCTTCATTTGCGCCGACAGCCCCGACCAAACCGCCGACTATGCCGTCACCAGCGGCATTTTTAATGTCCGCTTTGGCCGGACAGATTCAGAATGGCAGGCCTACTTAGAAACCACCTTAGACAGCCTAGACCGCAGCAGCAGCCGAGGTTTTGCCTTCAATTGCCTGACCCGTTACGCCGATGCCGACAAAATGAAAGCCAACCTGTACTACGCTGACCCGTGCCAACTCTTCGACCTGTGCAAGCGCAAATATTCGCGCAACGTCGCCTTACTGCATGACTACGACTTATACGAATTCACCCTCTTAGTCAGGAAAAGCTAAACTATGGGCAAACCACTGGTTATTTTTGGCACCGGCGACATCGCCCAACTGGCGCACTTCTATTTCAGCCGCGAATCCGACTACGATGTGGCCGCCTTCACCGTCGACCGGGCCTATCTGCCGGACGGCCTGTTTTGCGGCCTGCCCGTCATCGCCTTTGACAGCCTGACCGAACACTACCCGCCCAGCACCTACGACTTGTTTGTCGCCCTCAGCTACGCGCAACTTAACGCCGTGCGCCGGGACAAATACCGCGCCGCCAAAGCTTTAGGCTACAGTTTAGCCAGCTTCATCAGCCCCCGCGCCAGCTTGCTCAATGACGGCCAAATCGGCGATAACTGCTTTATTTTTGAAGACAACACCATTCAACCCTTCGTCCGCATCGGCAACAATGTCACGCTCTGGAGCGGCAACCATATCGGCCACCATTCCGTCATCAAAGACCATTGCTTCATCGCCTCCCATGTCGTGGTGTCCGGCGGCGTGGAAATCGGCGAACAATGCTTTATCGGGGTCAACGCCACCCTGCGCGACCACATTAAAATCGGCGACCGCTGCGTCATCGGCGCGGGGGCGCTATTGCTGGCCGATGCCGCAGCGGAAGGCGTATATATCGGCAACGCCACCGAACGCGCCAGAGTACCCAGCACCCGGCTAAGAAAACTATGAACCAAGCTATACTCTGAACGGCCAAGTTTTCGGCTTTTACAATTCACCGTAGGGTACGCTGTGCGTACCTTTTGCACTGATTTTATGAGGGTTTTTTAAAGGTACGCACAGCGTACCCTACCAAAAAAACCGAAAACTTGACCGTTTAAAGTATATACGGCCTGCAATGGTCTTTAGCCATTGCACAATAACCTAACCGGATTAATCGTCATTTACTTAACATCAGACGCTACATGAACCAAACTTGGCGCAAACTAGGGCTACTCTATTGCCCAGCGGGAGATAACCGCCACCCCAAACTCTTGACCCATGCCGCCAACCCCCTACCCGTCCTGATCGGCGGCGATGTCTACCGGATTTTTTTCAGCGGGCGGGATGCCCAAAACCGCTCCTCAGTAGGCGCGGTCGATATCGACATTGTCCGCCGCACCGTCATCCGCGAACATGAACAACCCCTCTTTACCCACGGCCCGGCAGGCAGCTTCTATGCCGACGGCGTAAGCATCGGCAACTGCTACACCGCTAACGGAGTCCGCTATATGCTGTTCATGGGCTGGCAAACGCCCCAACACAGCCACTGGCGCGGCGACATCGGCCAACTGACCGTGCACCCCGACGGCAGCCTAAGCCTAGCCAACCCCGCACCGCTGTTCACCGCCAACCACCTAGACCCGCTCAGCTTCTCCTACCCGTGGGCACACCAACACCCCGACGGCAGCTACCGGATGTGGTACGGCTCCACCCAAAGCTGGGATGCAGGCAATGGCGAAATGCTCCACGTCATCAACACCGCCGCCTCACCCGACGGCCAACACTGGCAGCGCGAAGGCCTAGCCATCCCCTACGCACTGGGCATAGCCCAAGCCTTCTCCAGACCGACCGCTATACAAGCCGCCGACGGCAGCTACCAGATGTGGTTTTCTTACCGCAGCGGCACAGGCACAAGCTACCGCATCGGCCACGCCACCAGCTCCGACGGCCACCACTGGCAACTCGCCTTAGACACCGCCGGCATAGACGTATCCGCCAGCGGTTGGGATGCGGACATGATCGAATACCCCTTTGTCTTCACCCACCAAAGCCAAACCTATATGCTCTATAATGGTAACGGCTACGGCAAAAGCGGCTTCGGCTTAGCGGTGTTGGAAAGCTAACCGCCGTAGGTCGGGCAAGCGGTTCTGCCCGACGTTTTAACCATTCCGCCCCACCCAAAAGGCATAGGTATCTACACCAGTTTATTTATTAAAAAATATAGCAACCATTAATCCATCCGTCATTCCGACAGATACCGTCACTCATGGGGCGACATAGCGTGGAGTGCAATGGTCTTTAGCCATTGCACGATGGCTTAAACCGCGCAAGGCAACATTCAGCCTGTCGCTTACCTAACGCCGGAGGCTATCGGTACCTTGGTGCGCCCAGCTTAGGCCAACGTGCAATGGCTAAAGACCATTGCACTCCGTGCTGTGGCTATGACAGGGGTATGCCCGAATGACGGGTAGATTTATTGTCGCTACATTTATTAGCGGCCAAAGCCTGTGAAACCCATCGAAGCCTTAATTAAACTTGTTTAGATACTTATGCCCAAAAGGACCAAAAATGAAACGTTGCCTAAACTGTAACGGCTATTTCGACGCGCCAGCACTAAGTTGCCCGCATTGCGGGACAACCCCCGCCGCCATCGCCGGATTCACCGCCTACAGCCCCGAATCCGCGCAGAACGGCAACGGCTTTAAAACCAGCTATTTCAGCGCACTGGCCCAGCTAGAAGCAGGCAATTTTTGGTTTTGCACACGCAACCGCCTCATCCTGTGGGCGCTGACCACCTACTGCCCCAACCTCCGATCCTTCTTAGAAATCGGTTGCGGCACCGGCTTTGTCTTAACCGCCATCGCCCGCGCCTTCCCCCAAGCCCAACTGCACGGCAGCGACCTATTCAGCGACGGCCTGAGTTTTGCCGCCCAGCGCGTACCCACCGCCAACCTCATGCAAATGGATGCCCAACACATCCCGTTTTACGCAGAATTCGCTGCCATTGGCGCTTTCGATGTCTTAGAACATATCGCCGATGACCGCCGCGTACTGGCGCAAATCCACGCCGCCCTCAAACCCCAAGGCTACCTTATCCTGACCGTCCCCCAGCATCCCTGGTTATGGAGCCACCTAGATGACTATGCCTGCCATGCCCGCCGTTATGAGGCCAACGACTTGCACCAAAAAATCACCGCCGCCGGATTTACCCTGATCCGCAGCACCTCTTTTGTCTCAACCCTACTGCCCGCCATGATGCTCTCCCGCTGGCTACAGCACCGCAAACCCCACGCCACACGAGACGCATCGGCAGAGCTGAAAATCCCCCGCTGGCTAAACACAGTCTTAGCGGCGATACTGCGCGTTGAACTGGCGGCCATTAAAATCGGCCTCAACCTCCCCATCGGCGGCTCCCGGTTTATACTTGCCCAAAAACGGGAATGAATACGCATCTTGGAGCGCGGGCATCCTGCCCGCAAGAGCGGGCAAGATGCCCGCGCTCCAAAGAAGAAACCGCCTCATGATACTGAATAGCCAAAGTTATCTTATGCACCTTCCCCCTAATTTTCGCCTGTACGACGGGAAAGCCATAAGCTCCCTCCCCTGCGAAGGGGAGGGCTGGAGTGGGGTTTAACACGCAGAGATGCAATGAAACACCTATTTAATTTTACGCACCTTCCTTACCCAAACAACCCAAGCCCCCATGAAAAAAGTCGCCATCCTACAATCCAACTACATTCCCTGGAAAGGATACTTTGACCTAATTGCCGCCGTTGATGAATTTATCCTCTACGACGACATGCAATACACCCGGCGGGACTGGCGCAACCGCAACCAGATCAAAACCCCGACAGGCGGGCAATGGCTGTCCGTCCCCGTACAAGTCAAAGGCAAATACCTGCAAAAAATCCGCGACACCCAAATCGACGGCGACACCTGGCGCCAACACCATTGGCAAACCCTCACCCACAACTACCGCCAAGCCCCCCACTTCAAAGACATCGCCGCGTGGCTAGAACCGCTCTACCACACCCCAGACAGCCACCTATCAACCCTCAACCGCCGCTTTCTCGAAGCTGTCTGCGCCTATCTGGGCATAAACACCGTCATCAGCAACTCCTGGGACTACCACCTGCCCGAAGGCAAAACCGAACGGCTCGCCGACCTGTGCGCACAAGCAGGCGGTAGCGAATACCTCTCCGGCCCCGCCGCCAAAGACTACCTGCAAGAAAACGTCTTCACCGACCGGGGCATCAAACTCACTTGGTTCGACTATCAGGACTATCCCGACTACCCGCAACTGTGGGGCGACTTCACCCACTACGTCTCCATCCTCGACTTACTGTTCAATTGTGGCCCCCAAGCCCCCCATTACATGAAATACGTCCGCCCATGAAACTGTCCATCGTCGCCACCCTCTACCACACCGCCCCCTACCTCAACGAATTTTACGCGCGGAGCAGCGCCGTCGCCCAACAACAGGCAGGCACAGATTATGAAATCATCCTAGTTAACGACGGCTCGCCAGATAACTCGCTCGCCATCGCCATCGCCCTGACCGAAACCGACCCTCGGCTACGCGTCATCGACCTGGCGCGTAACTTCGGCCACCACAAAGCCATGATGACCGGCTTAGCGCAAAGCCAAGGCGACCGGGTATTCCTGCTCGACAGCGACCTAGAAGAAGAACCCGAATGGCTACCTAGCTTTGCCGAACAACTGAACACCGAAGCCGCCGACATGGTCTATGGCGTACAATGCCAACGCAAAGGCACACGCTGGGAACAACTGACCGGCAGCCTGTTCTACAAAACCTTCCGGGCCGTTACAGGCTTAGCGCAACCGGATAACATCGTCACCGCCCGCCTCATGACACGCCGCTACGTCAACGCCCTGCTCAGCCACCAAGAACGCGAGCTGAACATCGGCGGCTTATGGATCACTACGGGCTTTAAACAATGCCACCAAACCGTCCGCAAACACGCCACCAGCCCCACCACCTACTCGTTCCGGCGCAAACTCAGCCACTTCGTCACCGCCGTGGTATCGTTCAGCAACCGCCCCCTAACAGCTACCTTATACGCCGGCACCCTACTCACCAGCACCGCCCTAGCCTATATCGCCTACCTGAGCTTCTGCGCCACCGCCCTAAACACCCCACCCACCAGCACCAGCACCCTCATCGCCGCCCTCTGGCTATTCTCCGGCCTCATCATCTTCTTCCTAGGCATCCAAGGCATCTACATCGCCACCATTTTTACAGAAGTCAAACAACGCCCCTACACCATCATCCGCCACATCTACCAACAACCGCCCGCTACCGACAGCCAGCACAGCGACTTACAGGCCGAGGCGATTGCAGCGGTTAGGCAAATGGATGTTGGCGAGCTTAAGGCGATGTTGGCGGCGCGGGCTGTGCGGGATTAGAGGTAGACTTGATGATGCGGTATTTGCTTCTTGTGGAGTTTTGGCGTTCCGGCTCAAAACATACGCCATTAAAATAAAGGGGATGTCAGACGGATTATTTTCTAAAAACTTTATGAAAATGGTAATAGTTCATAGCAGATAGCATATTAAATTGCTAGACTGGTCTGGGCAAAATTAGTAAGAAACATTGGATTACATCTATAAATTCACAAAAAAACCACTATTATAAAAATACCGCACTAACAATTAATTACAAAATTACAACAAAGGATGCTAGATGAGAGTAAATTATTACGGTTACTATATAAAAAACAAAGAAACAGGAGAAGGCTCTATTTTTAATATAAAAAATATGATGCGTGCATTTTGCGATATTGATTCGCCTAGTTATAAAAACAATTTTTTTCACATAGATGAAAATCTTTATTTGTTTAAGCGTTCAAATGATGTATTCTTATTCGTAATGACAAGATCAAATGAAGTAATAAAAAGAATAAACAGAAAAGAAATAGGTGTTGAGGAGATCTACAAGATATTACAAATAGATGAAAGCCTTGGTTTTGCGTCATATATTTTTATAGACAATGGTTATATTGG
>NZ_PGFZ01000004.1:0-80279 GCF_002923755.1 Methylovulum psychrotolerans | reverse complement strand
GAACGTCAATAGAGGTAAACCACAGCAACAATTTATTTGAAGATATTACTAGCTTTTTAGGCATTAATGATGAAGAGTCGAGTGATATAGGGTCATTTTTGATTATAATGAAACCATTGAGAAGAAGAAACATAAAACCCGCAGTTCAGAAATTGATTGATACCACAAACGAAAATGGCATAGAAAAACTTATCATAAAGGCCAAAGACGAAATTAGTGGACACATGATTGATCTGTATCTTAGTGAAAAAGGTGCCATAAGTGACAATATAACAACAAGAGATGAGTCGTTAATTTATGAACAACTTATCACTAAGGCTAAAGAAAATGCTAATCTTTTTGATAAAGTAAAGGAGTTTACCGATGATGGAGAACTCAAGAAAAATAACATTACAGATATTAATACCTTTTGTGACTCTGCTGCCTGGGCCAATTTTATATGAGATTTACTCATTAATCTGCGACAAAAACATAAGTTTTGCATTTGGACTATTTGGGCAACGCGTTAACATATCAATTGTCACTGCAACATTTGCTTTTACGATGCTCGGATTTTTGGCTGCAATAATAACGGTTCTTTTCGCGCTTGGTACTAGCGGAGCTTTTAAAGCATATAAAAGACGAGGATATCTTGATGTTTTTTTTGGGGTATACTTTTTCGCTGTAATTAGTTTATTTGCAACATTTATTCTTTCTATACTAAATTTTTCACATTTAGAAAACCCGTTGATTTTTCGCCTTACCATCATGGCATTGATTGATAATATTGTTCAACTTATATTAATTACATTTATAATAATTGTTTTGACAAAAAAAGCGCACAACGAGCAATAGCGATGCTCCTTAGTAGATTAAAAGGTTTTGAAATATTTGCAACCGACTCCTGAACAATCTTATCGGGTGATTTTAATCGGCAATGTGGAACATGGACATCGAAAAAATAGCACAGGCGATTGAAGCCGACGCAAGCATGGCCTTGGATGACATCCGGCAGGGGCTAGCTGAAATGCAGGCAGGTATAGGCAGGGTAACAACGGCTGAACAACTTTTAGTACGCTCAGTCCATGCCAAAACAGGTTTGTCGCAACGCGTGGCGAACCCCATCGAACCATGTGCAGATTAACCATTCAGCACCTACATACGGTAGTATTAGCAAACGGGTGATGATCTGGAATTAACAAATATGTTAATATATTCGCCATGGACTACACCATTGATTTTTACAACACCCGCGTTGAAGATGACATTTTGGCGTTGCCACCAGCCTTATTGGCCCGCTATTTCAATCTTGCCGACCGCATGATAGTTTATGGCGCAAATCTTGGCGAACCCCATTCTAAGGCATTGGGAAATGGGCTTTTTGAACTGAGGATAAAAGGTGTAGAGGGCATTGCCCGTGTGTTTTACTGTACTTTGGTTAACCGCCGTATTGTAATGTTGCATAGCTTTGTTAAAAAGACCCAAAAAACCCCAGTCCATGAGTTGCGGATTGCGGAAAGCCGTTTGAAGGAAATTAAAAATGCGTACTTATGAAGAACTAAAAGCACTTGCCCTCTCTAACCCCGACGTTAAAGCCGAATACGACCGTATCGAACGCGAAGAAATGCCTATGCTGGATACCATTTTGGCAGCCCGCAAAGAAGCAGGGCTAACGCAGGCACAAGTAGCTGAACGCATGGGTACAAAAGCCGCCGCTGTGGCACGGTTGGAAGCCGCTTTAGTTTCAGGCAAGCATTCGCCCAGCATCGCCACTTTACGCAAATATGCAAAAGCCTTGGGTAAGCAATTGGACGTTAGGCTGGTGTAGCCAACAAAGGCAGATATACCCGAAAAAAGGGCATCATTCCAAACGCTTAATTTTAACACTAGCCCCCTCTATGTGGCCTTCCAGTGCGGCTATACACACTTCAAAGCGGCGGCTAAACCCAGATGCCTGCCTAACCCGCGCCAAAAACAAACGCGCCAACCCTTCTGCATACCGCCAAGTTTCGTTGGGTACGCTGCCATGAAGGTGCGCATCGGGTAAGGTATCAGGCAGACCGCCGCCTGTGCGCGGGGCGAAAGCCATCGGGGTCATATCATAAGCGGGGGCAATGCCATAAGGCCGACCGTGTTCGGCGATAAACGATAAATTGCCGTTGTGCATATCCGAGTTACCGATCAATGTGCCAAATGCCCATAAGATAGCCGCGCCCTCGACGGCTTTGGCGTTGATTTGCCGCGCATTAGCCAGGACACGCGCAATATCCGGCCAACTGCCGATACCTAAGCCAGCAAACGCCGCATCAAGCGCTGTCAACGAATGTAACGCACACCGTCCAAGCCTGCCGATGCGGTCAAAACGCACCACTTCAAGAAAGCGCTGGCCGCCGTGATCGATGATTTGGGTTTTGGCGGCAGCAATGCCCGCGTCGCGCAATACCTCAAGCGCAAGGTGTTCGGCCAGCAACAGATCACGCCAACGCTCGCTGACGGGGCTAGCTTCCAATTCGCTAAATTTCACAATAACATGCCGCGCCCCTTCGGCAGTCTCAGTATAGGCGGTAAATTTTGGCTGTTCGCCCCCGGCGGATGACCCGGGTGTCTCACCACGCGCCGCTTCAAGTGCCGCCAGGGCATAAGCTTCGGCCTTTCGGCTCACTGCAATCGGCTCAGGAATAGGCGTGGTAAGAAAACGGACCCTTGCCTTTTCCCCTAGCAGGATATTGCCTATATTGTCATGCCCATGCACCAACAACGCCCGCAAAATAGGCGTATCTGTCCACGCTTTCAGCCGCTCCGGCAACCCCAATTCCGCGCCATACCGGGCAATATAAGCCCTGCCCAAATAGCCTTGTGGCCGCATGTCGTACAACCACCACGGCAGTCCGTCGCTGTGCAGGGCGATGCCATCCTCTTGGCGCATGACAAACCCCTCTGGCCGAACCGGAATCAACACGCCCAATTGCCGGATAGCACCTTCTGTATTAACCCGGTAAATAGGCATATCGGGTAAGCCGCGAGTGTTATCGCGTAGCGTGTAGTGAATGGATCGCCCCGCGCCAAACCGCACTATATCGCCACCCAACTCAGCCACCGCCCGCGACATTGTCGGCTGGCTCACACCGAGTTTCCCCCGCAATTGCGCCGCTGGCATAGGGCCTGAGGCGAGTTGTGTACGGATATGCTCAGCGTGAAGCGTCATTGGGCGAATGAATTGATGAATGGATTAGTGAATAGATAGTATAGGCCTATCACCCCGATTTTTACAAAAGTCAAACACCGCCCTTACACCATCATCCGCCACAGCTACCAACCAATACCCAGCACAGCAGCTTACAGGCCGAAGCTTTTGTTTTGGCAAACTACCCGCGCCCACCCCTCTCCAACAAAAAACCCAAAAATAATAATTCCCCCAACTAAAATTTAATGCTACTATCTTTACCGAACGTTCGTTAGGATTAATAAAAAAGTGACTTCCAAAGAAAAAATATTAAATGCGGCCATTATCTTGTTCGCGGAAAAAGGCTATACCGGGTTGTCGATGCGGCAATTGGCTTGTGCGGTGGATATGAGCGTCGCGGCGATTTACCACCATTTCCCTGATAAAAACGCCTTATATCTGGCGGCGACCCATTATGCGTTTGCAGGCAAGGAATCGGTTTTTGCGCAAGTGTGGGCGGCGGAGTGTACGCCAGCGGAACGGCTGCAACGTCTCATCTTGGCCATCATCACCGTAATGTCTATGGATAACGACTTTTGCCGCTTGGTACAGCGGGAAATTATGGAGGCCGACACCGAACGGATGCAATTTCTGGCGCAAAGTGTCTTTAAAAACCAGTTTGACCGCTTACTACAACTGGTGCAGGAACTGGCGCCGCAACAGGATGCTTATCTGGTGGCGACTTCCATCATTGGTTTGGTAAAAATCCATGTTGACCATCGGCCCTTAAACAGGCATTTTCCTGGCTGGCAATCCGATTATGAACAACCTAAAATAATCGCTAGCCATATCGGCAACTTACTGCTTAATGGCTTAACCCCACGATAATCCGCACCGCCCAATAATACTAGCACGACCCGCTGCGGGCTTGCCATCCGCAGCCGATTCAGCCCACATTTCAACCTAACTTACCTTAAAACCCGCTGGCCCGCTTCGGCACCGCTAAATTACCCAAGGGGAACACATTACATGGCTTTTACACTACGGAACCCTCCCGCCAGTACCGCCCGGCTTGGCTTCCGCCTAGGGCTGATCGCTAGCCTGATGGCGGTGTCCAGCTGCACTATGGGGCCGGACTTTACCTCACCCGCTGCACCGGATGTCAAAACCTACAGCCCGCACGGCGAAACCGAACAGGCTGTCCACGCGCTGGCCTTCGGCAAACAAATGCCCGGCAAATGGTGGACATTGTTCCATTCTAAGCCGCTGACGGCCTTAATTGAGCAGGCTATCAAGCATAACCCTGACTTACAGTCGGCCTACGCCACCTTGGTGCAGGCCCGTGAGAACGCCATATCCCAACAAAGCTCGTTATGGCCCGCGCTGGACGCGACAGGGTACGCGACCCGCCAACAAGTGTCTGGGGCGCAATATGGTAGCCCTAGCCGGGGCAGTTCGGTGTTTAACTTGTTCAACACCTCAATCGGGGTGTCTTATACGTTAGACGCATTCGGGTCTATCCGGCGGCAAATCGAAGGCATGGACGCGCAAGCCGAATACCAACGCTTCCAACTGGAAGGCGCGTTTCTGACTATCGCCTCGAATATCGTCACCACTGCCGTACTGGAAGCGTCGCTACGCGCCCAAATCACGGCGACCCAAGCCATGATGACCGATCAGGCCGAGCAACTGGCTGTACTGCAACAGCAGTTTGACTTAGGCGGCATCGCCAAGACTGCCGTGTTGGCGCAACAATCTTTGCTGGAGCAAACCAAAACGACCTTGCCGCCTTTGCAACAGCAATTGGCACAAGCGCGTAACCGCCTAAAAGTCTTGGTCGGCACTTATCCCAGCACCGACTTGGCGGCACAGTTTAAGTTGGACGAACTGCAACTGCCAGATAGCTTGCCGCTGAGCCTGCCTTCGCAACTGGTGCGGCAACGCCCCGACATCCGCGCCCAAGAAGCCTTGCTACACGCCGCCAGTGCGCAAATTGGCGTGGTTATCGCCAGTGTCTTCCCTAACTTTACCCTTAAGGCCAATGTCTCGACCATCGCCACCGAAGCGGGCAATTTGTTCGCACCGGGTAGTGATATTTGGAATATGACCGCCAACTTGGCGCAACCGATTTTCCATGGCGGGCAACTGACCCACCAACGCTTAGTCGCCAAAGCCGCTTATCAGCAGGTCGCCGAACAATACCGCAGCACGGTTTTAAAAGCTTTTGAAAATGTCGCCGATAGCTTAAGCGCCCTGCGCTACGATGCCGATGCCCTGCAAGCCCAAGATGCCGCGCTTAAGGCCGCTAATGACAGTTTGGAACTGACCCGCAGCCAATTCCGGCTCGGCGCCATCAGTTATGTGGATTTATTGACCGCACAACACGACTATCAGCAAGCCCGCTTAGGCCAAATTAAGGCGAAAGCCAGCCAAATTTCCGACACGGCGGCGCTGTTTCTGGCGTTAGGGGGCGGCTGGTGGCAACGCGATTTGCCGGCCACGCTGCAAGACAACCAGCCCAAACCCAAGAAAGCCGGGTCCTTACTTGAACAATTCGAACAATTTCGCAAAGGAAAATAATATGTTTAAGCGTATGCTCATTATGCTCATCACCGTCGGTGTCGTGCTGGGGGGAGTGTTTGGTTTTATCGAGTTCAAAGGGCGCATGATAAAGCAATACATGGCCTCGCAAGGTGAACCGCCCCAAACCGTCTCCACCATTACCGCCAGCTATCAGGATTGGCTACCCAAACGGGAAGCCGTGGCAAGCTTACGCGCCGCGCAAGGGGTTGAGATCAGCTCGGAAGTCGCCGGATCAGTCAGCGCCATCCATTTTAAACAAGGCGATAACGTTGCCGCCAATACGCCATTGCTGCAACTGCGTGCCGATGACGAAATCGCCAAGCTCAATTCGCTAAACGCCACCGCCGAATTAGCGCGGATCACCTTCCGGCGTTCCGAGGCGCAATTTAACGCCAAAGCCATTAGCCAGCAGACTGTCGACATTGACCGCGCCAACCTCAACGTCGCTTTGGCGAATGTCGCTGTGCAACAGGCCTTAATCGACAAAAAAACCCTCCGCGCCCCTTTTAGCGGCCAATTAGGTATCCGTACCATTGATGCCGGACAGTTCTTGGCCGCAGGCACCGCCATTACTACCTTGCAAAATTTGGACATCCTGTATGCCGATTTTTATTTGCCCCAGCAAGATTTGGCGGTGCTAAAAACGGGCCAAGCTGTCCATCTGCAAACCGATGCCTATCCGGGCGAGCAGTTTGGCGGCGAAATCAGCGTCATCGACCCAAAAGTGGACAGCAACTCGCGTAACGTTCTGGTCCGGGCAACGTTTAAAAACCCCAACCACCGCTTGTTGCCGGGCATGTATGCGAAAGTCCAAGTGGTTGTAGGTACGCCCCAGCCCTTCATTACCGTGCCGCGCACCGCCATCAGCTTTAACACCTTTGGCGCGACCGTCTTTGTGGTCGACGAGCAAAAAGATGACAAAGGCCAGCCTAAACGCAGTGCCCGCCAAGCCCTGGTTACCACAGGCGCAAGCCGGGGCGACCAAATCAGCGTTGCCAAAGGCCTTAACGCGGGCGAGACCGTGGTCACGTCTGGACAAATCAAGCTGCATAACGGCAGCACCGTCCTGATTGACAACAGCCAACAGCCCAGCAACGACCCCGCCCCTCAACCCATAGACCAATAAACCGCCATGAACATGACCGATATTTTTATCCGCCGGCCCGTCTTGTCGATGGTCATCAGCATCATGTTGCTGGTGCTGGGCTTGCGCTCCTTGACCAGTATGCCCGTCCTGCAATACCCACGCACCGAAAATGCCGTGGTCACCGTCAGCACCGCCTATTACGGCGCCGACCCTGACATTATCGCGGGCTTTATCACCACGCCCTTGGAAACAGTCATCGCCGAAGCCAATGGCATTGACTATATTTCCTCCATCAGCCAAAACGGCATCAGCACCATTACCGCCAACCTGCGGCTAAACTTTGACCCGAACAAAGCCTTGACCGAAATCAACGCTAAGGTCAATTCGGTCATTAACCAATTGCCGCCGGAATCGCAACGCCCTGTTATGAACGTCAAAATGGGTGAGACCATTGATGCCATGTACATCGGCTTTTCCAGCGACAGCTTGCCCGCCAACAACATCACCGATTATTTGGTGCGCACCGTGCAGCCGCGCCTGCAATCGGTGGCGGGCATCCAAACCGCCGAATTGTTGGGCAGCAAAAACTTCTCCTTACGCGCTTGGTTAGACCCCGACAAGCTAATGGCTTATTCCCTGACCGCCACCGATGTCAGCACCGCCTTGACGCGTAATGACTTCATTGCAGGGCTGGGTACGACCAAAGGCCAAATGGTACAAGTTAACCTGACCGCCTCCACAGGCTTACACTCGGTGGCCGAATTCGCCGAGCTGATTATCAAACAGGATAAAGGCGCGATTATCCGCTTAAAAGATGTCGCTAACGTCACTTTAGGCGCGGACGATTACGAGTCCAGCGTCTCTTTCGACGGCGACCGGGCGGTTTATATCGGCCTGCAAATCGCCCCCAGCGCCAACTTGTTGGAAGTGATTGGCCGGGTGCGTGATGTATTCCCAGAAATCCAAGCGCAATTGCCGCAAGGCATCCGCAGCAAAATTGTCTATGACTCGACCAAATTCGTCGATAGCTCCATCCATGAGGTTATCCATACCCTGATTGAGGCCTTAATCATCGTCACCCTAGTCGTGTTCGCCTTCCTTGGTTCGCCGCGCTCAGTGCTGATTCCGGTTATCGCCATTCCTTTGTCACTGATCGGCACCTTCACTATGATGCTGATGTTCGGTTTTTCCATCAACTTGCTGACCCTGCTGGCCTTGGTGCTGGCGATAGGCTTGGTGGTTGACGATGCCATTATCGTCGTCGAAAACGTCAACCGCCATCTGGAAGAAGGCATGGAACCTATCCCTGCCGCGCTCCGTGCCGCGCAGGAATTGACCGGCCCCATCATCGCCATGACCATCGTCCTGATCGCCGTTTATGTCCCGGTCGGTTTCCAAAGCGGCCTGACGGGGGCGCTGTTTTCCGAATTCGCCTTTACCGTCGTCGGTGCGGTCACTGTCTCGGCGCTTGTCGCCCTGACCTTGTCGCCAATGATGAGCTCACGCCTGCTCAAAGCCCACAAGCATGACCGTAGCGGCTGGGAAGAACGTCTGGTGGACTGGATAGACCGCCGCTTCAGCAGCTTAAGTAAAAGCTACGAACGCGCCCTGCACGGCTCCTTAAACTACCTGCCCGTCACCGCCGTGTTTGCGATGATCATCCTCGGCAGCATTTATTTTTTATATGCTCACAGCAACAGCGAATTGGCGCCGCAAGAAGACCAAGGGATTATTATCAGCCTCGCCAATACCGCACCTGACGCGACCTTAGCGCAACGCCTGCTGTACAGCGAGCAAATTTTCCAGGCCTTCCACCGCTACACGGAAACCGACAACGTTTTCCAGTTGGAATCCCCGGGCCAATCCATTTCGGGTATGGTGCTGAAACCTTGGCATGAGCGTCTGCAAACCGCCACGCAAATGCTGCCCGCCGTGCAACAGGATTTGAACAAAATCGCTGGGGTCAAAGCTGCCGCCTTCCAACCGCCGCCCCTGCCCGGCAGCAGCGGAATGCCTGTGCAGTTCATCATCGGCACTAACGAATCATTTGAGCAGCTCAACACCGTTCTAGGGCAATTTATGGCCGAAGTGCGTAAAAGCGGGCGGTTCCTGTTTGTCGATAGCGACTTGCGTTACGACCAGCCACAAGCCCGCCTGAACATAGACCGCGATAAGGCCGCCCTATTAGGCCTGACCATGCAAGATGTCGGCTCATCCTTAGCCTCCATGCTCGGCGGCGGTTATGTGAACTACTTCAGCCTGGATGCCCGTTCTTATAAGGTTATTCCGCAAGTGCAACAAAAATTCCGGCTTAACCCTGAGCAATTGCTGGATTACCCCATCCGCACCAGCGACGGCAGAAGCGTACAGTTGTCGACCATCGCCACGCTCAGCACCGAAACCGTGCCGCGCCTGCTCAACCATTTCCAGCGCATTAACGATGTTATGGTCAGCGGCGTACCGTTTCCGGGCGTGACCTTAGGCGATGCCTTGGCGACCCTGCAAGACATCGCCAAACGGGTGTTACCGCCCACTTACAGCATTGACTATGCGGGCCAATCGCGCCAGTTAATCAAAGAATCCAGCGGCTTTTTGTTTACCTTTATGTTCGCGCTGATTATTATTTTCTTAGCGTTAGCGGCGCAGTTTGAAAGCTTCCGTGACCCGCTGATTATTTTGGTCTCCGTGCCGATGTCGATTGCCGGGGCGTTAATTTTTATCGCCCTGGGCATAGGCGGGGCAACCCTGAACATTTATACTGAAGTCGGTCTGGTGACGCTGATGGGCTTAATCAGCAAACACGGTATCCTCATCGTCGAATTCGCCAATAATATGCAAAAACACGGCATGGGTAAGCGTGAAGCCATAGAATCCGCCGCCAGTATCCGTTTGCGGCCTATTTTAATGACCACCGCCGCCATGGTGCTGGGCGTGTTGCCGTTGATTTTGGCAACCGGGGCGGGAGCGGTATCGCGCTTTAGTATGGGGCTGGTCATTGCCACGGGCATTGCCATCGGCACTTTGTTTACCCTGTTTGTCGTCCCCGCCGTGTATCTGATGTTGGGCGAAGACCACCATAAGACTGCCGCAGAAAGCTGAGTACAAGCCGGACAGCTTAAACGCTGTCCGGAACACTATAGCTAATACTCGATGATCAAGTTTTTAACATTAAAATAAATAGCTCAAACTTTAGGCAACAGATGAGTCATTATATTTAATTAAAACAAAAAATTGCAATGGAACCCGGCTCCCTCCCCTGATGGGGAGGGTTGGGGAGGGGAGAATCTAAATAAAGTTTTTTTCATTAAACGGACTGAAAGCAGTCTGCTTAAAATCTCTAAGCTATATGTATAAGGTATTGATTTTATTCTCCCCACCCCAGCCCTCCCCATCAGGGGAGGGAGTGGTCTTACCCTACATGCCTGTGTTTTTAACAAATTCCCCACCCTATTCAGGGTGGGCTTTATGAAAAATTTGATGATCGAGTAATACAGTATAAGTTGATTGTAAAACCGTTCGCCCTGAGCTTGTCGAAGGGCTATGATGGTTCGACAGGCTCGCCACGAACGACATCATTTTATTGTGCTTTAGCTATATAAACATGGCCATCGGCAACCGACAGGTAACTTAAATGACGACTCCTCTCCAAAAGCAAGGTCAACAGGCCAATGGCTAATACCGATAGATGCCCTGTTTCTGATGACGACTTTATCGAAACCCAAATCCAGTTCCAGCTAGGCTCGTTCGGCTATCAAGATTTTTCAGTGCCGATTGACGCGCTGTATCAGGCAACAACATTCCCCAGCCCCATCTTTGGGGTTTTTGATGCCCACCTGAACCAAGTCCTCAGCATCAATGACTGCGACCAGCTCGTTACTGCCGCTAAAGAGATTTGGAACGTCAATCCTGCCAAAACATCCGTCAATAAAAAAGCCAGGATTGCCGGATTTTTAAACGCCATCCGCTTATATTCGGCAAAAAAATGCTACGCTTTCGATTTTTGGGACGGTAGGCCAGATCATATCCTCAGCACTTGGTATGCAGGCGAAGCATTCCCCGTCTTCCAATATAACCGCATCAGCCAGAACAGAAACGCCATTTTATGGCCGCTTCACAATTACCATACCATAGATAATCCCTATTTTTTGGAATGGCAATTCTCTGACCCCACGCGCTTTGAAGATAAAGAAGCCAAAATTTGTTGGCGGGGCATACCGACTGGCGGCGGTTTTGATGAGATACGGCAAACCGATGTCGGGATACAGTCTATACTCGCCAACTTCGCCTTAGGCCGTATCAATACGGACATACTGTGCGAACAGCTTTTACTGATACAGCGCTACCGATTCGTTAGCGCCTTCGCGGCCCATGAGCTTTTTGATGTCGGTTTCTCCATCAGCAATCCCGCCCAACAATTTATGGCTGATTATGCTCCCTTAGCCACCTACCTAAAACCCCCGTTAAGCAAACTGGCCCATTGCCGCTTTAAGTATCTGCTGGCTTTATCAGGCTGGGATGTCGCCACCTCGTTTTATTGGATGCTTAGCACCAATAGCCTCGTCTTTAAAGAAGACTACCCCTACGAGGCCTTCGCCGATTGCCATTTCCAGGCTTGGGTGCATTACATCCCCATCTCCCCGGATTTTGATGATATTATCGCCAAGTACGAATGGTGCGAGGCCAACCCCCAGCACTGCCAAGCCATCGTCGCCAACGCCCAAGCGGTGTGCCGGAAATTGCTCAGCCGCGACTTAAGAAGAAAAATCTTAGGGGCGGTGGTCAGCCGCTATGAACATAGGCTTCAAACATAAACCCCAAAACGAGGTGGAAACTCTTTTACCATGACCGATACACAAACATTCTGGGCAGTTGTCCCAGCCGCCGGCGTAGGCAAACGCATGAACGCCAACCGCCCCAAACAATATCTGGAACTGGGCGGGCAGACCGTCTTAGAACAGACCCTGGCCCGCCTTTTACAAGCCGAGGTTTTTCGCGGCATTGCCGTGGCAGTTTCCGAAGAGGACGGTTATTGGCCGGATTTGCCTATTGCCCGGCATCCGCAAATTATCCGCGCCCCAGGTGGCAAAGAACGCGCCGATTCGGTATTATCTGCGCTACACGCCTTAGCGGGGCAAGCAGCGACGGATGATTGGGTATTGGTACACGATGCCGCCCGCCCCTGCCTGACCATCACCGACATCCACCATCTGATCGCCACCCTACGCGACGACCCTATCGGCGGTATTTTAGCGGTAGCCTCGCATGACACCCTAAAAAATGTCCAAGGCGAAAGCATTATCGGCACCCTAGACCGTAGCTACATTTGGCGGGCGTTGACACCGCAAATGTTCCGCTACGGCTTGCTAAAATCGGCGTTGCAAACCCAACAGGGCAATCCGGCCATTACTGACGAAGCCAGCGCCTTAGAATTGCAAGGCTGGCAACCGAAAATCGTTGCAGGCCGCCCCGATAACATTAAAATAACCCGCCCCGAAGATTTGGCGCTCGCCGAATTCTATAGGGCGCAACAAACTCTGGAGACGACAGCATGATAAGAATAGGCCAAGGCTATGATGTCCACCGTTTTACCGACGGCGACCACATTATTTTAGGCGGGGTACGCATCCCTTACGAACAAGGCCTAGAAGCCCATTCTGACGGCGACGTTGTCCTCCACGCCCTGTGCGATGCCCTGCTCGGCGCGGCGGCATTGGGCGACATCGGCAAACACTTTCCCGATACCGACCCCGAATTTAAAGGTGCGGACAGCCGTGTCCTGCTCCGCCATGTTTACAGCATCGTCCAACAAAAAGGCTACGAATTGGTCAACACCGACCTGACCATCATCGCCCAAGCCCCAAAAATGGCCCCCCACATCGCCGCCATGTGCCATAACATCGCCGAAGACCTGCAAGTCCCCTTCGATTGCGTCAACGTTAAAGCCACCACCACCGAAAAACTCGGTTTTGAAGGCCGTAAAGAAGGGATTGCCGTACAGGCGGTTGTGTTGATTGCGGCGGTTTGAAACATCGGGCAAGCCCTCACGCTAAACTTGGAGTGCAAAGGCTTTAGCCTTTGCACGATGGCCTAACCGCGTGTGTATACTTCAAACGGTCAAGTTTTCGGTTTTTTGGTAGGGTACACTGTGCGTACCTTTAAAAAATCATCATAAAATCAGTGCAAAAGGTACGCACAGCGTACCCTACGGTGAATTGTAAAAGCCGAAAACTTGGCCGTTCACAGTATAACTGCTGAGGACTTTGTCGCAATGTCACGCTGGAGTTGCTCAAGCGACAACGTTTCCAGATTATTTTT
Source organism: Methylovulum psychrotolerans (assembly GCF_002923755.1). GTDB lineage: Bacteria > Pseudomonadota > Gammaproteobacteria > Methylococcales > Methylomonadaceae > Methylovulum > Methylovulum psychrotolerans. The sequence continues at coordinate 67,152 of NZ_PGFZ01000004.1, read as the reverse complement.
TGCCCGGACATCCAGCATAGCCGCCTTACTTTCATCATTCGGCAATAGGACATCACAAGGCAAGTCTTGTTTAACAACAATCAAACCGGTTTGTATTTTGGCTGGCATAAGACTGTCTCCTGAATTAACTAAGCTTTTAGCATACCATAATCGAAAAACCATTAACCACACGCATTGGCATCTAAACCAAACACCTAAAAAAAAACGGTTCCCACCCCCTTCCTAACTGTGCCAAAATGGCAACCATTTTTCCGCCATCCTTCCGCACCCCATGCCCTCTATTGAAATCCCCGTTTGGCCTTATGCCTACGGACAACCCGCCAGCACCGGCACCCTACGCAGCCAACCGGAAGACTTCACCGTCACCGAACAGCTCGCTTTCGAACCCTCCGGCACGGGTGAACATGTGTTTCTGTTCATCGAAAAAATTGGCGAAAACACCGAATACATCGCCCGGCTCCTGGCCCGCCACGCCAATGTCAGGCAACGCGACATAGGCTATGCCGGACTGAAAGACCGCCATGCAATCACCCGCCAATGGTTTAGCGTCTGGATCCCCGGCAAACCAGAGCTTGAACCGGACTGGACACCGCTGAACAGCCCGCAACTGCGGATACTGCACACCGTCCGCCATGCCCGAAAACTCAAACGCGGCGTTCTCGCGGGCAACCAATTTAAAATCATCGTCCGCAACTGGCAAGGCGATACGGCAAAGCTGCACCAGCAACTCGCCCAGATTAAAGCCCACGGCATCCCTAACTATTACGGCGAGCAACGCTTCGGCCACAACGGCCAAAACGTCAATAAAGCCGTAAGCCTCTTCCAAGGCGCGAAAACAGGCCGCGAACAGCGTAGCCTCTACCTGTCCGCCGCCCGCTCCTTTCTGTTCAACCACCTGCTCGCCGAACGCGTCCGCACCCAAACGTGGAACCAAGCCCTCAATGGCGACACCTACGTCTTCGACCGCTCCAACAGTTGCTTTAAATCCGGCCAAGCCGATGACGACATCACCCGCCGCCTCAGCACGGGCGACATCCACCCCAGCGGCGTACTCTGGGGCAAAGGCGTTGCCGATGTTGCAGACGAAGCCTTGCAAACCGAACAAAACATCATCGCCGCCTACCCCGAACTCGCCGACGGCCTAATCGCCGCTGGCGCGGACAGAAACCGCCGGAGCTTGCGGGTCAATGTCTTTGATTTAGAATGGACATTCCTTAGCGAAGACGTGCTGGAATTGGCCTTTAGCTTACCAGCGGGCAGCTATGCGACAGCGGTATTGCGGGAGGTGGTGCGGTATGGTGAGTAATAGCGAGGGATTTAAGCCATCAACACAGGCCAACACAAATCTTGTAGGTTGTGTTATATAATGAAAATTACCAAGCGGACAACCTTACGCCCGTACCAAACCGCCGCCCTTATTTCAAGCTAACATTATGACCGATACCTTTATCACCGCCATTCATGTTAAAAAAGTTTGTCAGATTGAGGATTTTGCTATCCCTTTAAGCGAGACTGAGCGTAAGCATTTGGTGATTACGGGTAAGAATGGGAGTGGGAAGACCAGTTTATTGAGGGAAATTAATAAATTTTTAGCGATGACCATCATCCAAGTACCCAATTACCACTCTAAATGCGAAGATCAGATAATAAGTTTGTCAAAAATATTACAATCCCCCTCGGATATCAATCATAAAACCGAAGTTGAGAGCCGCTTAACCGCTTTGCAAACAGGCCTGCTCCGATTCGGAAACACCAAAATTAACTTCAATAATGAGCATGGACTGCACAAGCAATCCTTAGTCGTATTTTTTGAAGCAAAGCGGATTGTCACCCCCGCTATTCCGCAAGGCATTAACAAAGTTAACCTAAAAGAACGCTACCAGACCACAGACCAAGCCAGTAAAGATTTCATCCAATACATCGTCAACCTAAAAGCCGAACGCTCTTTTGCCAAAGACGATAACGACACCGAAACCGTGCAACGCATAGACGCATGGTTCGATAATGTTGAAGCCCAGCTAAAAAACCTCTTCGACGCGCCCGATTTACACCTGGTTTTTGACCGCCAAAATTACAATTTCCTGATTCAAATCGGCGACAATACCCCTTTTGCCTTTACCGAATTATCAGACGGCTACTCCGCCGTTATCAGCATCGTCACCGAGCTGATTATGCGCATGGAAGCCACAGGCCATAAACGCTTCGACCAACAAGGCATTGTGCTGGTTGATGAAATCGAAACACATCTGCATGTCGCGTTGCAAAAACAGATCATGCCGTTTTTATGCGCCTTTTTCCCCAACATCCAATTTATCGTCACCACCCATTCGCCATTCGTGCTGTCTTCCATCAACAATGCAGTGGTTTGCGATTTGGAAACCCGCGAAGTCTTAACGGATTTGTCCGGCTATTCTTACGAAGCCTTGGTGGAAGGTTATTTCCACACTGACAAGTATTCCGAACTGATCAAAAACAAACTCCAACGTTATGAGCAACTCGCCACGGCAGACACCTTAGCCGAAGCAGAAAGCGACGAATACCGGACACTCAAACGCTATTTTGACGGTTTGCCGACCTTTCTCGCCGATGGTTTGGCCGTTAAGCTGCAACAAATCAAGCTGCAACAGCTCACGCATCAAGGTTAAACGGCGATGATCTACCTGCCCAAATCCCAACCCGCTCCTGATTGTCTGGCACAAGAGCAACGCAAAGCCAGCGGCGATTACAAATGCGGCTGCGTGTTAAAACGGCTTAAAAGCGATTTTAAGAACAAATGCTATATTTGCGGCAGCACAGCCCCGACCAGTATTAACGTCGAGCATTTCATCCCGCACCAAGGCGACCTAACCTTAAAATTTGCTTGGCCGAATCTGTTTTGGTCATGCGGCCATTGCAACAATACCAAACTGGCTCAATACAGCCCGTTGTTAAATTGCACGGAATGGGCAGATGCCGCCTTGCTCAGCCAAGCATTGCGTTATATCTGTAAACCGTTCCCGCATGAAAAAGTCCAAATCGAAACCGATAGCACGGATATATCAGTCGTCAATACCCAACAATTGCTTTTAGCTGTCTTTAACGGCACGACCACGCTCAAAAATATTGAGGCGGACAATCTGCGTGAGCAACTGTTACACGAAATAAAAGACTATCAAGATTGGCTGATTGATTACTATAAGGCGCACGATGACGACGAAAAACGGCACTGTCTGCGGAAAATCAAATCCCACTTACATGCCGCCTCGGCGTTTACTGCCTTTAAACGCCAAATCGTTAAGGACAATCCGAGGATGTTTAAGGACTTCGGCAGCTACTGCAACGATTAACAGACCTTAACCCGGCTCCGCCAACCATCCCGCACCTGCCCAAGCACCCAGCCGCTATTATTCAAGGTCATCTGCCGGGGTGGAGGCTTAAGTTTCAACCACCATCCGGCGGGCGACCGTTTAATGCAGCTTAACTTGCGTGATGCCAAATACCGTGCCGTAGTAAATCGAACCGTCCGCACCTAAACTCAGTGCCGAGTAATGGTTATTGTATTGTTGTTCCAGCAGGTTTTCGCTAGGGTTACCTATCTTGACGGAAAACAGCACCTGATTAACATCATCCGCCGACAAGCCAGTTAAATACCAATAACCGTCTGTGCGTTTTTCGTAGGTATAAACAACCCCATCGGCGGAATTGCTTTTGGACACGATGGACGGCACCGAAATCGTATTGTTGACGCTGCTGACCGCCGCACCGTCCGGGGTTACCTCTATACGCGCAAAACCGGGTTCAGTCGTCAGGTTGCCGCCTACGCTTTGCGGTGCCGAATAGCCGTAATTATTTTCGGCGAATAAGGCAACGCCAGTTGCGGTAGGATAGGCGATCAGGCTGTTTTCATCGGCACTTTTGTCCGTCGCAAACGGCACGGCTTGTGCGAACAAGCGGGTTTCGTTTGCGCCTAACTTAACTTCGGCACGGTAAATATTAACGTGCATCGGAGTCGCATTGTCGGTAATGGCGACATAGCGGCGGCCAGCCATCGTAAATACAGTAGGTGTGGAGCCCGAACCCTGGCTGACTTGGCCGGATTTAATCGCCGTACCGCGTTGGTAATGCGCCGCCCAGCGTTTAACGGGCGTACCGTCGGCGTTGGTAGCAAAGCGGTATAAGCGATGTGTGGATACAATGTAAACGCCGCTGTAGCCGTTTGCCTTATCCCCTTCGTCCACCGCCAATGAATTGGCGATTTTTTGAAAATTAGACGCATCGGCGGCAACACGGATACCGTCACCATCCGGGTCATTCAAATCAACACGCTTGACACTGTCATCCGGCGCTATTGTGCCGATTATGCCTTGGCTGCTAACCCACCAGATATACCCAGCTTTGTCTGGCATCGCTGAATACAGTTTGTCACCGTCCGGCAAATACCCGCTCAAATCAATATCGCGCACAGCGGTGAAGCTACCTAAACTCAGCGGCGTACCTAAGGTGGCTTGGTAAACCACCAGATGGCCGTCATTTTGGACGACCACGGGCCGGTATTGGTTATCCAAGAAAAAATAACCGCCACCGCCAAAATCAGTCAGGCTGGTGGAGCCATTGCTGGGCAATTCATGCCACGCCAAGGGTTGCAAATTGGCAGAAAACGCCATCAGTAGTTTTTTTGACGGCGTGTTGTTGACGGGTATCCCTGCACAAATCGTGTACAAATGCCCGGACGCATCAAATGTTTGCGCCGCGCATTCGCCTAAACCGCGAAACGCGGCTTGCTTAGTGCTCAAATCCAAACTGAGAAAGAAATTGACTTGCTTGACTTCCGCTTGGGTGGCCGCCGTTGTCGGCCCCGGAAGTGTGTAATTGTCGCTCATATACGAGTCGTTATGGATGTTATTGCCGCTATTGGGCGCTAACCCCGGATTTTGCCAGACATCGGCATGGCTGATGTTGGCGGCCAACAAACCGCTGATTAAACTAAGACAGAAAAAAGCGTTAGTGCGCATAAGACACCTCGGTTGAAATGGATGAAAAGGCTGCCGCCAAAAGTTGGTAAAATTGACAATCAAGTCAGCGTACTCATAGGGATAATCACCCAAAAATTGTCCGATAATGTAAGCGTCCGGCTGAATGGCGGCTCCACCTTATCTGCTTCCATAATGGCTAGGCACTTCATTACGGTTGCTTTTATTTTTCGCAGGGTTTTATCCTAATTTCTTGAAGGCCCAACAATAATGTCGCGGGATTCCAGTATAAAAGGAAATAGACCCAGCCAGCAATAAGGTGATTTCCGTAATTTGGTGATGCCGTTTTGCATAGTAGGCGGCGGTGTTTTTGCTCACGAAAAACACAAAAAACTGAGGAATGCGCAAGAAATGACCTCTTAGCAAGGTCTAATAACGAAGTGTGTTATATACCGCTATGCTTTTTATAAAAGACCCATCCGACTCGCCAGCTACTGCAACGATTAACGGCCATTAACCCGGCTCCGCTAACCACTCGCACACTTGCCCACGCACCCAGCCGCCATCATCCAAGGTCAGGTCATGCCCAGCCCAAGGGTGGCGGCGCAAGGTTAAGCCATAGTGCTGGTGGATCGCCTCGGTACACGCCGGGGACACTAAGCGGTCGCCCAGACCGTTAAGCAACAGCACCGGGGCTAAGGGCGGTGTCAGTGCCGGGCGGTAGCTGGCAGCGGCGCGTAGTTGCCTGATGGCGTTGCTTACCTGCAAAGGCCGGGCGGTTTGGATAGCCGCCCACGCCTGCGCCACCGTCTCATACTGCCCAGGCCGATTGCCCACTAAGCGGACAATCCCTAACTCGCGCCGATAAACGTCGCGCTGCATCAGTGCCGCCGCAAATTGCCGATAACTTTGCCAACGCAAACGCTGGTAGAACGGGCTTAGACTAGCAAAGCTGGTGTTCATCAACACCGCGCCGCAACAGTCATCAGGATAGCGCTGTAACCATTCCCACGCCACCATCGCCCCCAGCGACACCGCCAGCAACGTGACGGGTTGCGCCAACAGCCCCCGCGCCATCGCTTGGGCGCGGACATGCTCGGTAATGGCGGCGATATTATCGGGGCTGGGCTGGGCGCAAAATTGCCCCGTCCCCGGCAAATCCAAAGCAGTTATCGTCGCGGCGGGAAACTGCGCCTGAAGTTGCGGGAGAAAATCCCCCCAATGTGCCGATTCACGCGCCAGACCGCGCAATAACACCCATTGCTGCCCACGCTTATCGGCCATACCACAAGCCTTCGGCCTTCGCTTGGTTAGCGGCCTGTTGTTCCGGGGTGAGCCGCGCCCACGGCGCCGGATACAACAAACTCCGGTGCAGAAAATCAAACAGGACGAAATGGCGGCGCAACACCCGCTGTTGGCGGTGCGGCAGCATAGGGTGGAACAAGCCGTGCCGATAAAACAAGTGCAGCGGGTTTTTCCGCAACCATAGCCACGAGCCCATTTCTAAGGTCAAGGGCAGAAAAAACTTCTGCTGACCAAACTGGCCGACAAACTGGTCGAACAAATAATCCCATAAATCGCCGTTAATCACATATTCCTGCGACATCGGCTCAATTTTATAAACATGGTTCTGATAACAACGGTCAAACAAATCTTTTAACGCCATCGCTTGCGGGATATAGGCAAACGGCACTTGCCGCGAGGCATAAGGAAACCATAAACGGTCTTTAATGCCGAACCCGGAATGCAAATCCAACGCCATCGACAGCGGTGCGGTAAATAACTGCTCCTGCACCACCTTACATAAGGCCAAGGACTCTTGTTCCATCTGCGTGACATCACCGCGATACCACGGCAGATAGCGCGTCAATTGCTGGCCGCTATAAATTTTCTTCGCCCCCTCACCCTCGCCCTCAATAGGCGAGTTGCGCATCAAATCCACACAATTGCCGTTGGAGCGCCGCCCCAGATAAACCCCGACCGGATTGACGATAGGCACAAACACCAATCGCGAATTTTCCAGCCGTTGCTGCAACTCCTCGTCCCAATCCAGCAAGTGCAGTATGGTTTGCAGATACGACAAAATCACTTCCGAACCGATTTTTTCCAAACCATGCACCCCGCCAAAAAACGCCAGTACCGGCACATCAGGCTTAGTCGTGCCTAGCGTTAGGCTATAGATGGGGAATTCCAAATGTTTATAGCGGACACGGTCGATCACTTCGGTACGCGCACGCGTACCAAACTTCTCGATCAGGCCTTCGAGTTGTGCAAGTTCGGGGAATTTAAAGCCAGTCATGGCGGGGCTAAGAAGTTGATGTTGCAAGATAGGTACGCTTTTCTGGATGAGAAAAGCGCAACAATAACACAGATGCCGCTATTTTAAGAATGTGCAGACTGGCTAGCAGCCGTCAGATTATCAATGAACGCGCCGCGAATCAGGCCACGCGCCTCTTGGCTCACCGCTTGGCGGGTTTTGCCGTTGGTGTCGAGCAGTGGCAGGATGCTGAGGCGGACTTCTACGCGCTCCAGTTTCAGCATATTGATCAGATGTGGCAATAAGTCGTCGTCATCGACAAACGGGGCAAGGTGTTGCGCCGCGCCTAGGTATTGGATGGCGACAGGCTGCACCGGCACTTTGGTCAACAAAGCGGCTTGGAACAGCGACGCGTGGAAATGCGCGACATCGTCGCCACGCGTGGTGGTGCCTTCGGGAAAGGCGAAGATATTACTGTGTTGCTTTAACAACCAGACCATCTGTTCGGCGGTCTCAAAAACATGCTTCTTTTCGCCGCGCCGGATAAAGATAGTGCCGGACTGCCTCGCCATAAAGCCGAAGATAGGCCAACTGGCGATGTCGCTTTTGGCGACAAAATAAGCGGGCAGGTATTGGCCGAGCAGGATAATGTCCAGCCATGACACATGGTTGCTGACAATCAGGCCGGGCTGCTCAGGCCATGCGCCTTCTAAGGTGACATCCAGTTTGACGATGGCGCTGAACCAGCACAGCCAGCGTTTTTTCAGGGCATCGCGGTAATCTCTGGCCGTGTTGGGCGGACACACAAGGTTTAATGTGGGGAAAATGACCCCAGAGATAAAGCACCCGGCAACCGCCAACAGCGCGACACTCAACAGCTTATAATACAGCCGACTTTTCGATTTCATTACTGGCCTGATAATCCCGCATATAATGCTTGCTGTAACGTTCTTGTAATTGGTCTAAGGGCAATAACACGAACAAGTCCATACAATTGAAGTCTTCATCCCAGCACGGTTCGCCGCAAATTAAGGCACCGAAACGCAAATAGGCTTTCAGTAACGGCGGAATGCCGGATTCGTCGCGGTTACAACGCAAAGCCTGCGGCACCGGAATAGTCGGGGTTACGTCTAATGCTGACGGGGCGATGTTTTTCGCGTCGATATTACGGTATACGGCATCGACCGCAAAGCCGCTAGGGCCTGGGGTGATACTGGCACAGCCCAATAAATAGTTGAACTGGCCTTTTAAGGCGTATTCGACCAAAGCCGACCATAAGGTGGTCAAGACCGCGCTGCCGCGAAAGTCCGGGTCAACACAGGTACGGCCAATTTCCAGAAAACGCCCAGGCAATGCCAACACTTGATCCAGCTTAAATTCGCTTTGGGAATAAAAATGCCCCAACTGATCCGCTTGGTATTGGGTCAATAAACGGGTATAACCGACCACTTTTTGGCTAACGTTGTCATAAACCACTAAATGATCGCAATATTGGTCAACGTCATCGTAATCTAGGCCTTCCGATTCCGACTTTAGCTTAGCGCCCATTTCTTTCGCGAAAACACGGTACCGTAATACTTGTGCCTCCTTAATCAAGGCTTCCGAATGGGCAACAAAACATTCCAGCCGTTTAGTCGGTTTGACGTTTACCTCAGCAGTGTTTTTTATCATAAGTATCCATGTGTTGAAGAGTATCTTCGGCACAGAATAATTAAGGAACGTGTCAGCTTAATGACAGGTAGATTAAAGTTAAATGACAAACGGCGTACATGACTGGCTTTTTAACAAAAGCGTCATGTCCAGGCACAACGGACGCGCCCTTGCCGCCAAATGCCGTTATAATAGGCCTTTATTTGTGTTTTCGGTCGCGTACCGCTTTTTTCAACCCATACATTATGCAAATTATCGCTATTTATCCGGGTACATTTGATCCGATTACCAACGGGCATCTGGACTTGATCGCCAGAGCCTCCAGACTGTACCATAAAGTCATCGTCGCCGTAGCGGTTAACCGCAATAAAGCTCCCTTATTTACCTTGGCCGAACGGGTGGCCTTAACCCAGGCGGTCACCCCTGAATTCCCTAATGTCGAAGTGATCGGCTTTGACAATTTATTGGTCGATTGCGCCCGCGAACAGGGCGCTAATGTCATCCTGCGCGGCTTACGCGCGGTGTCCGATTTTGAGTATGAGTTCCAATTGGCCGGTATGAACCGCCGTCTGGCCCCGCAATTGGAGACCATGTTTTTAACCCCCGCCGAACAATATGAGTTTATTTCTTCCAGCATGATTAGGGAAATCGCCATGCTGCACGGTGACGTGTCCAGCTTTGTCCCCGAACTGGTACGGCAAACTTTAATCGACAAATTTTCTAAGGAGTAAGTTATGGCACTGATTATCCATGATGCCTGCATCAACTGCGATGTCTGCGAACCCGAATGCCCGAATGGGGCGATTTCGCAAGGTGAAGACATTTATGTCATCGACCCCGCCCTGTGCACCGAATGCGTCGGCCACCATAATACCCCGCAATGCGTGGAAGTGTGTCCGGTCGAATGTATCGACAAAGATGCCTTATTTGTCGAAAACCAAGAGGCCTTATACCAAAAATATCTAAAACTGACCCAACCATAGGCCGGAACGGCAAAGCCCGCCATTCCCGCAACCGATACCCTGACGCTGGCGACCATCTCCATGAATACTCCCTTCATCCCTTGTGCTAACGGATTAATCGCCGCCCTCATCTTGTCAGGTTGCGCGGTATCGGCGCAAACCCCACCGCCCGACCCGCTCCAAGCCATCCAGACTGTCGTCGTCATTTATGCCGAAAACCGCAGCTTTGATAATTTGTACGGCCTGTTTCCCGGCGCGGACGGCATCGCCCAAGCGACCGCCGAACAAACTACCCAACTTGACCATGACGGTAAGCCCTTGGCACAACTGCCGCCTATCTGGGCGGGCAAAACCACTCCGCTCATTGCCGCTAAACTGCCTAACCGGCCTTTCGCCATCGACCAAGCCCCCATTAACCTGCCGCTGTCGGTAGAGACCCGTGACCTTACCCACCGTTATTATCAGCAAACCGAACAAATCAACGGTGGTCTGAATAACCGTTTCGCCGCCCTGTCCGATGCAGGCGGCCTGACCATGGGCCATTATGACGGCAGCAAACTGGCCTTGTGGCGTTGGGCGCAGGACTATGTCTTGGCCGACCATTTTTTTATGGGCGCGTTCGGCGGCTCTTACCTTAACCATCAATGGCTAGTGTGTGCCTGTACCCCACGCGATGAAAATGCCCCACCCACCCTTCGCGCCCAATTAGACGGACAAGGACACTTAAAACGCAAACCTGACAGCCCTGCCTCGGCACTACAAGGCCCGCCAACGTTTTTTGATGGTGCCTTCAGCCCCGACGGCTATTCCGTCAACACGGCCCAACCGCCCTACCAACCGTCCGGCATTTCCCCCGATCCAAACGGCGACCCACGTTTAGCGGGTACACACGCCTACCATTTGCCGCCGCAAACCCAAAAGACTGTCGGCGACACCCTGTCTGAGAAAAAAGTTAGCTGGGCGTGGTATGCGGGCGGCTGGCACCAAGCCGTCGCCGACGGTAGGCTGCAAAAACCGCAACGCCAAGTGATTTATGCCGAATCCCCAGGATCAGTCAATTTCCAAGCCCACCACCAGCCTTTTAACTATTACGCCCGCTTTGCACCGGATAGCCCAGACCGTGCCGAACATTTAAAAGACGGCAGCGACTTCCTGCAAGCCATCGCCGATGGCACTTTACCGCAAGTGGCGTTTTACAAACCACCCGGCCAATTTAACGAACATCCCGGCTATACCGACGTGCTGAGCGGCGATGCCCACATCGCCGATTTACTGACCCGCCTACGCGCCAGCAAACAATGGCCTAACATGGCGATTATCGTCACTTACGATGAAAACGGCGGTTTCTGGGATCATGTCGCCCCACCTAAGGGCGACCGCTGGGGACCCGGTTCACGGATTCCGGCCCTGATTATTTCACCGTTCGCCAAACGCGGCACAGTTGACCATAGCCTGTATGACACCACCTCCATTATCAAATTCCTAACCCGCCGCCATGGCCTGACGGCATTGCCCGGTGTCCGCGCCGATGTCGGCGATTTAAGCAACGCGTTTAGCTTCCCGCCTTAACGCCGTGCCTGACCCTAATATCCACTTATGGCATGTCGAACTGGCGGAAGATGCAGATGCTGACCGTTACCTGCCGTTGCTGGATGACACCGAACTGGCACACGCCCATACCCTCAGCCACCCGCTAATACGGCAACGTTACTTAGCGGTACGCGGCAATCTACGCCTGTTGCTGGCGGATTATCTCCAACAAGCCCCCGCCGCCATCGGCATCGCGCGTACCGAAACGGGCAAGCCTTACTTGCCGGCACATCCGCAAACTGTTTTCAATATCTCGCATACCGCCCGGCATTTAATCGTCGCCATTGCCGGACACTGCCAGTTAGGTATCGATATTGAACTGCCCTCCCCCCGCCCCAATCTTGCCGTCTTAGTGAAAAAATGCTTTGCCGACGAAGAGGCCGCCTACTGGCATGGCTTACCACCAACACGACAGACCCTTGAGTTTTATCGCTTCTGGACTAAGAAGGAAGCGTTTGTCAAAGCCACCGGACGCGGCATTGCCTTAGGCTTAAAGCATTGCGTCATCAATCCCGAACAACCGGAGACTTTTTTAAGGCTGCCCGACGGTTATGGCGAGGCAACAACATGGCGGATTATTGATTTGACGGCTACGGAACAGTTGGAGGGACACGGGCTGTGCGGGGCGGTGGTGGTGGATAGCTTGGCGCAAGTGTCTTGGGAACGGCTGGTTAAAGACTAAATCGCTTTATCCAGCCATTTAAACAGTCCAACCCCACACTAGCAGGTTTGTGTTAGCCCCAATAGGCCTATAAGCAATAAGCTACAACGTGGCAACCACGACATAGTTCAGGTATTTCATGTCCGCAACATACTTGCCGAACAGTAAACGCAGGAGAAATATTTTCTTACCCGTCCAATAGTGCGGCCTGATACCCGTGATGGATTCGACTTTATAACCCGCTTCGATAAACAAGCGTTCCATGCTTTTTTTAGTAAAAAACCGTAAGTGGGTATAGTCCAAAATACCCGCATCACAGTATTGCCAGTCCATATCGACCAATAAATGGAGAATATTATCAATATAGCGGACATTGGGCAAAGAACAGATGATACGCCCGCCTGGAGCCAATTTGCTTTTGCATAATTCCAAAGCCGGTTTCGGGTCGGCGAAATGCTCAAGGCTGTCATTAAAGGTAATGGCATCAAAATAGCCGTCAGGTAAGGGTGTGGCGGGCGAAAATTCCCCTAAGATGGCGTGATCCAGCTTGCCTTTGGCGCTGTCTATGCCCCGGATACTGAGATCGACACCCCAGACTTCGGTGCCTTTTTCCGCTTTCACTAAAGCGCCAAAATGACCGCCGCCACAACCGACATCCAATAAACGGGCGCATTGTTGCGGCAAAAATGCCAACATCTCCTTTCTGGGGTCAGAAAAATAAGTTGCGCAGGTTTTGCTTTCGTATAAATCGGTGTCCATAAACGCCTTCTTGTTACGTTATAACGCTGATGTTATAAGCCGATTGCATCAGCTTACCCGTGTTGCCGTAATAATCCACCGCGCCATTTTCCTAGACGATCCAGACTTCTTTGGCACCTGCTTGTAAATAGAGTTGCACTTTTTCGGCCATTTCTAATGTCGAATTGGCTGGCGAAACAATGTCGACACAAATATCAGGGGCGCGTGGGTAGGGTGTGGCATAACCATAGAGCTTGAGAAAAGCTTTAGAACACCACGCGACATCAGCGACCTTTACGCCTTCGCCGGTTTGGATGGAACACTCGCTGAGCGCTTCCCCTTGTTTCAGTTTCCGTTCTAATAAAGCCCCAATTTTTATTTGTAAACGCCCGTGTTTATTAGAAGCCGGGGGCATTTCAATTTTTCCGTAACGGTTCAGCTCAATTTTAAAGGGTAAGTTTTGTAAATACGGGTTATCGACTACATCTGACCATTGCATAATTGCTGCTCCGCTAAAGGGCTAGCCGCCCTACTAGGGCGGCTAGCCGGACTGCACTATCTAACGGTAAATGACCATCGGCTTGCCTTCGCCTGCAACCAACTCGCCGATGCTGAACACCGTTTCCCCTAAAGCGGTCAACGCCGCCAAAGTTGCCGCTTCATCTTCGGGGGCTACGCAGACAATCATGCCGACACCGCAATTGAAGGTGGTCAGCATATCCGCCAAAGGCACATTGCCTTGGGTTTGCAACCATTGGAACACCGCCGGGAACGTCCAGCTTTGCAGGTCTATTTCGGCATTAAGGCCCGGTTGCAGGACACGCGGCAGGTTTTCGGTAATACCGCCACCCGTAATGTGCGCTAAGGCGTGGACAGGCACTTGTGCCAACAAGGCCAATAGCGGCTTAACATAAATGCGCGTCGGGGTCAGTAAGGCTTCGCCTAAGGTCGTGTCGGCAAACGGGTCGGCCAGATCCGCACCGCTATGGCTGATGATTTTACGGATTAAAGAATAGCCGTTGGAATGCGGCCCGGACGACGCAATGGCAATCAGCTTGTCGCCCAACTTGACTTGGCTGCCGTCTAAGACTTTGCTTTTTTCGGCAATGCCGACACAAAACCCCGCCAAATCATATTCACCGTCGGCATACATGCCGGGCATTTCGGCGGTTTCGCCGCCCACCAACGCCGCGCCGGCTTGGGTGCAGCCTGTGCCGATGCCTTCAATGACTTGCGCCGCCGTGTCCACATCCAGCTTGCCCGTGGCAAAATAATCTAAAAAGAACAGCGGCTCGGCACCTTGGACGATAATATCGTTAACGCACATTGCCACCAGGTCGATGCCGACGGTATTGTGGATATTCAGGTCGATGGCGAGTTTCAGCTTGGTGCCGACCCCATCCGTACCCGATACCAGCACAGGCTGTTGATAGCGGTCCAGCGGCAACTCAAACAAGGAGCCGAACCCGCCCAACCCCGCCATAACCCCCGCCGTGCGGGTCTTGGCGGCAATCGGCTTAATGCGTTCGACTAATTCATTGCCGGCGGCAATATCAACGCCTGCACTTTTATAATTCAGGCTCTCTGGGTTTTTCGCGCTCACTATCGTGTTCTCTCTTGGGAAAAATAAAATAGCCCTATTGTACAAGACAACGTTGCTTTTGTGTGTAGCCGGGCGTAAGGTTTTGGCGATTTTACCGTTTTGCCAAGATGCTCAGCGCAAGGCCTTTTCCCAACGGCTCACCAACGCCGAAGCGATACTGTTGCCAAACACATTAGTCGCACTCCGCCCCATATCCAGAATTTGGTCAATGCCCAATAATAACAATAAACCCGCCTCAGGGATTTTGAACAGCGATAAGGTCGCGGCAATCACAATTAACGACGCTCTAGGCACGCCCGCCACGCCTTTGCTGGTGAACAGCAACACCAGCAACATCAGCAATTGGTCGGGTAATGGCATGTCGATACCGTAAGCTTGGGCAATGAACAGCACGGCAAAGGTCATATACATCATACTGCCGTCCAAGTTGAACGAATAGCCCAACGGCAAGACCAAGCCGCAGACTTTTTCATCGCAACCGAAACGTTCCAATTGCTGCAATAATTTCGGGTAGGCACTTTCGCTACTGGCCGTGCCGAAAGCCAATAACATCGGCTCGCGGATATGGCGCAACAGCGACAGCACCCGCCGCCCCAAAAACAGGCAAGCAAAGCCGCCCAGCAAGCCGCAGAGCACGAACAGGCCAAAGTAAAACTCACCGATAAACTTGCCGTAAGACAGCAACACGCCGATGCCTTGTTGGGAAATGACCGCCGCCATCGCCGCAAATACCGCAACCGGAGCATAGTGCATGACATAGCTGGTGACTTTCAGCATGATATGCGCCAGCGAATCGAGCAATTTAACGACCGGATGCGCCAATTCGCCTAAGGACGCACAAGCGATACCAAAAAACATCGAAAATACCACAATTTGCAGGATTTCGTTAGCGGCCATGGCTTCGGCAATGCTTTTGGGGAAAATATGCGCGACAAAGTTACTGAGTGTCGGCTTAACGTTCGGCAAGCCGCTGCTGGCTTCAACAGGCGGCAAAGCGATATGCAGCGCGTGGCCCGGCTCGAACAGGTTAACCAGCAGCATCCCTAAGAGCAGGCTGAGCAAGGAGGCCGAAAAAAACCACAGCATGGCTTTCAGGCCAATGCGCCCGACCGTCTGGATGTCGCCCATTTTCGCCATGCCGACCACCAAGGTCGCAAACACCAGCGGGGCGATAATCATTTTTACCAGACGCAGAAAAATATCCGTCAGGACAGACAGCACCGCGACAATTTGGCTGAGCAACGGATCGCCCGCGCCCAGACTCAAATTCAAGGCTTCGCCGAAAGCAATGCCCAGCAACAGGGCAATGCCGACATAAAGGGTTTGGCGGTTAGGTGCTTGCGTATGTGGGGTCATAAGTCATCCTGATCGGCATTAACGGCGCAATGGCTAATGGTTGTGGTAATGGGGGCATGTATGGCGTATCTATAGGCCATTGTACGCCTAGTATTTGAGAGTTGGCTTATATCGAAGAAAAAACGCCATTGTTTGTATTTGGCCGCTTTTCGGTTTACTGTTAGTTTTACCTAGCGCTTATAACAGGATAAAACCTTATGTTCAGAACCCACGCAAGATATTCGCCAACCTTTTGGATTTTGGCGTTAACCTTTTTATCATTGCTGGCATGGCTTTGGGGGACGGATCTGGCCATCGCCGAACCGTTAAACGCCAACCCGCCGCCGCAGTTGCCCGCTGCCTTAGCCGTAGCGGGGACAATGCGCGATGCCAACCTGTCTGGGCTTGAGCAAAACATTTTAGCCGCCAGTAACCGTGAGCGCCGCCAAACCGGGCAAACACCGTTACTGGGCAATGAAACCTTGGCCGAAGTGGCGGCCGCCCATAGCCGCGATATGGTGGCGCGTCGGTTCTTCGCCCATGATAATCCCGATGGCCTCGGTTCCGCCGAGCGCACAGGCCTTTATGTACGCACCCTGTTTGGCCTAGTTTCAGAAAATCTGGCGATGATGAGCGACCGCCCGAATTTGGCCGAGGAATTTATTCAAGGCTGGATGCACAGCCCCGGCCATAAAGCCAATCTGCTACGCCCCGACAGCACCGACTTGGGGGTAGGCTGCGCCCAAACCATCGAAGGTGGGATGCCGACGTTTTACTGCACCCAATTATTCATGAACGTCTACGCCAGCCTGGCACAGCCACTCCCCGCCACCGTCAACGCCGGACAAACCGTAGAAGTGTGGCTAACTCCGCGCAACCACCAACCCCTGCCCACCCGCTTGCTGCAAGTCGACGCACAGGGCTGGGAAACGGCATCCGTGGTGCTGCAACCCCAAAATGGCGCGGCAGTAGGCCGCTTAATCCTCCAAGGCCCACCCGCCCAGTACCGTATGCAGGTGGAAGTGCCGGACACAGCGAACGCACAACGGTTTTGGATTATTCCGGGACCTTTTGTAACAGTGCGCTAATCGTTATGGAGCGAGCATAAAATAAAATCTGTTGAACAGGCGAAAGTACGGCAACCCCCTCCCAGCCTCCCCCTTGGCAGGGGGAGGAGCGTTTTTCCCCCTGATTTTCGCCTGTACGACGGGAAAGTCATTTGCTCCCTCCCCTGCTAAGGGGAGGGCTGGGGTGGGGTTTAATACGCAGAGATGCAATGGAACGCCTACTTAATTTTATGCACCTTCCTAATGTTGATTGCTACGGGCAATTTTTTGCGGTTTAGCCAGTTCTGCAAAATCATTCAGCAACTCATGTAACTGGGTACTGGGATTTAACTCACCGCTGGCTTGGGCTTCGGCGAGGATTTTCGGGGCGATGTGTTGTGCTGTGGCAAGTTGCGGCAAAAGTGACTTAAAGAGGCTTTTGGTATCGCTTTTTATGCTTTGGGTATCACCTTTCTCGTAATTCTCAAACCCTGGCTTGCCGCGTAAGTCTTTAATCAGCAATGCCGCCGCCGACTGTTTTTCCGTGGCGTTATAAGGCTTGCGGTGATAGCCAAAGTGTAACAAAAGCCAGAATTCAAAACAGGGATAGGAGACAATCAGGTCGATTTTCTTGTGGTCACGCGCCAAACCGAGCGCGGCGGTAAACGTTTCGTGGCTGTCGCGGTCTATCGCACAAAAAACCCGGTCGAATTTGCTTTGGCGGCGAATGGCTTCTTTAACGATATTCAGCGGGTCGGTTTTGCCGCAATGACAAATTTCGACTTGCACTTTAACCTTAAAATGGACGCTGGCATCTTCCAGATAACGCTTGCCGGACTTGCTGTCTTCGCAAATCACCAATACCGTGGCTTGCGGCAGAAGGCTGGGTTTGGCGCGGCTGAATGATTTGGCGGTACGCGCCATGCTTAGCCTCGGCGGATAAAAGGCAGGCTGCGGTAACGGCCTTCGTAATAACGTTTCTCTAAATCTTCCCCTTCCCGTCCGGCAAAATCGTGGATAGAACGTAATTGCGTCGCACCGTTGGCATCGCGTTCGGTTAGCCAGAATTGGTCGCGGCGTAAGAGTTTAGCGTCCATTAAATGGGTGTTGTGGGTGGTGAAGATCAACTGTGCAGGTGAAGCGGAGTTGATGTGTTTTTCTACCAGAGACACAACAATTTCAGGGTGTAGGCTAGTGTCCAGTTCGTCTACGATGAGAGCCAGTAAGCTAGGGGATACTTTTTTCATTTGGGCATGAGAATCCCATGCAGACCAGAAGCCGATCAGGTTTTTAGTGCCTTCTGATTCATCTTCAAAATCAAATTCTACTTCTCCTAATTCTGTTCGATGGGTTAATAAGGTTTTGCGCTCAATCTTTTTAGGGTCTCTTAACCCTAAGCTGGCTGAAGAAATACTTATCTTATCGGTACGGATATTGGCAATAGGCACATCCACTTCTTGCAGAAAAGCCGCAAGCCCTTCCGAGAAAGCAGGGAATTTTTCCACTTGATGTTGGCTAAAGTCCTTTAGGTTTTCTAATTCTTTGTCGTCAATAACCCAAAAACCGGATTGCAACCATGTCAATGGAAGGGGCAGTTGTTTGAGTTCTTCGCTGCTGTTAGCTACCGCTTGCGCAAGAAATAGCGCTTGTGGGCTGGTGGCTTTTTGCCATAGCTTATGCAAATCATCGCCGCCTTCCAATTGCTCGCCAAAAGTATAGTGGTCACCAGTAGATAAATGCTGGCGTTCGTATAAAAGCGTTTCTTTGCCTTGCGGAAACGTCAGTAAGCGTTCATGGATTATCCGTTGTTCGGTTAAACCTAGCTCAAACTGATAACGCAGTCCTTCAAAAATAAAATGTAGTTCGATACAACTGGGTTGGTTTGCCAATTCTGGATCAAAACGGAAAGGAGCTACTGGAAACGGTGTGAATTGTGTGCTGGGTTCTCTTCTGGCAATATTATCAATTATGTTAAGGGCTTTGATTAAATTACTCTTACCCGAAGCATTAGGCCCATAAATAGCGGCAACTTTTAACAAATCCGGCAATTTTTCGCCTTTTACATCAGGCTTAAAAACATTCCCACGCTTTTTCAGGCGCGGGGCGGCAACCATAGAAAAGGTTTGTTTGTCACGGAAAGACCGGAAGTTGCTGACGGAAAACTCTATTAACATGCAGAAAACTCGTACTAAAACGACATTTTAATAGTTTACTATAACCTTTTTTAGATTGAGTTGCAGTTTTTCTGCATTAGCTTAACGATAAGGTCGTCCGGTCATAATAAGGTGGATATTAATAACGCCTAACATCCGCCTTTATAATGACTTATGGTTGACGTAACAGATAATGCTGTTAATCTTTTATGATGCCGTCTACCAGACAGACGAAACAACTTGTCCGACCTATTAAGAGATACTCGATATGCACGCATTAACACAACAATTAAAACAAAAAATGGCTTTGCTTTGCTTCGGCAGTTTGCTTTTAACCCAGCAAGTGCTGGCGGAAACCGATTTTGCTTCCCAACAACGCTTGCTAGAAGCGCGGGTGCTAAATAATGAGAAAAAAGGCGACCACTCCGCCCATCTTAAACCCGTCGAAAAAGCCCTGGAGTTTCATGGGGTGTTTTATGGCTACCTGCCTTGCAAGGATTGTGACGGGATTAAAGCCACCTTGGCATTGAAGCAAAACAACAATTATCTGTTAGTAACCCAGCCTGCGAAAGAATCTTCGCGCGAGTATTATGAAAAAGGCAAATACACCTGGAACGAAGACACCCGCATCGTGGTGCTGACCGCGCGTAAAGATGCCAGCACCCGCCAGTACCGCATTGAAGATGAAGGCACGCTGATCCAGCTCAATAGCGACGGCTCGCAGATAGCGGACGGGCGGGCAGACCGCTACATGTTGCGCAGAAGTGACACGGTCAAATCCCGCGAAGTCCATATCCACTAGGCTTAAAATCCCTTAAGCCGTCCGTGGCGGCTAATAAACGGCTTAAGGGACTTGGCTACTTACCAAACCGCCCATAGCGCAACAATATCCCCGGCAACAACAGCAAATTCAACACCGTAGACGATGCCAAACCGCCGACAATAATCGCCGCCATCGGCCCCATAATCTCGCGGCCTGGGTTGTCGCTGTTAAAGGCGATGGGGAACATGGCCAGGGCGGTGACTAAGGCGGTCATTAAAATGGACGGCAAGCGCTCTTGGGCACCTAACAGCGCGGTATCCAAATCCCACGCCCGGCCTTCCGTTTCGACCAAATAACGGTAATGCGACAGCAGCATGATGCTGTTGCGGACGGTGATGCCGAACAGGGTCACGAAGCCGACCACCGAACCCACCGATAAGCTGGCATGGGTGAGCAATACCGCCACTACGCCGCCAATTAAGGCAAAAGGCAAGTTGCATAAGGTCAACAGCATCAGGCGCACGCTGCCGATAGCCACATAAATGAACATCAGCACTCCCGTACCCGCCAGTAAGGCATGGATAATTAAGGCTTGCCGCGCCGTGGCCTGTTCGACCGCCGCCCCGGTAAATTCCGGGTAGCCGTCTTGCGTGACCGGAACGGCTTGGTGGACGCGGGTTTTCAACTCCTGCATAAAAGCATCCAAATCCCGGTCTAAGACATTGCAGGTGACGCTTTGCCGCCGTCTGGCGTTTTGGTGCAGGATGGAATAGCGGCTGGTGGTGTGGCGAATATCGGCGACTTGGTGCAGTTTGATGTAGCTGCCGTCTTTGGCGCGTAACGGCAAATCGCCGATGGCTTCAGGCTGTTGGCGCAATTCTGGCGTAACGGTGACGGCGACATTGAGGACTTTATTGCCTTGCACGTTTTTGCCGACAATGCGCGTCTCATAAGCGGCTTGCAAGGTCTCGGCGACGGTCGCGGGCAATAGCCCGTAAAAAGCCAGTTGGTCGAGGTTGAGCTGGACTTGTAACAGCGGTGTGGCGGGGGGCGAGCGCAATTGCACATCCGCCGCCCCGGCCATGCCGCGCATGATGTCGGCGATAGTCTGGGCTTTGCTGTCTAGCATGTCCAAATCGTTGCCGTATAAATTGACCACAACGGCGGCGGTATAGCCCGACAGAGTTTCATCAATACGTTCGGTCAAAAAGGTATTGGCCTCGAAGGAAATGCCCGGAAATTCCGCCAAAATGGCGCGGAGCTGATCCATAATATGCTGTTGCCCGGCACCGGACAGCGGCTCTAAACGCACTTCGTATTCGCTGTAATGGCTGCCATAGGTGTCAGCACCGCGTTGCGCCCGTCCGGCCCATTGCGATACCGATTCCACACCGGGAATCTGTAAAAACTGCTCGGTGAGGCGGCTGCCGATGCGCAGCGATTCTTGCAGCGACGTACCTGGCAGGCTGGTGGTGTGGACCATATAATGGCCTTCGCGCAATTCCGGCAAAAATTGGCTGTGCAATTGCGAGAAGGCGCTAAAGCTGTATGCACACAGCACAATACTGACCGCCAAAACCGCTTTAAAATGTCGGTGTACCCACCTTAACAGGCCTTGATATAACGGAGTCAGATACTTAAGCAGCGGCGGTTCGGCGGCGCGTCCGGTGTTACTGCCGAGCAAGGCATAACATAGCGCAGGCGTTAGGGTCAACGCGACCAGTAATGAGGCCAAAATCGCCAAAATATAAGCATAACCCAGCGGAGCGAACAAACGCCCGGCCACGCCGTCTAGGGTGAGCAGAGGGACAAACACCAAGGCGACGATAAAGCTGGCATAGACCACCGAACTGCGCACTTCTAGCGAAGCCTTATAGATAATATTGGCAATGGTTGACGGCAGGCCGGATGCTGGAGCGGGTGGTTCGGCCTGCGCCGGGTCCGCGCGGTATTCACGGAGGCGGCGGAAAATGTTTTCGGTATCAATAATGGCATCGTCCACCACCTCACCCAAGGCAATCGCCAAACCGCCCAGCACCATAATATTCAGATGCACATCCAAGGCCAACAACACCAGTACCGCACCCGCCAGCGACACCGGAATCGCCACGGCGGCAATCAGGGCGGTGCGGACATTGAACAGGAACAGATACAGCACTATCAAAACGAACAAGCCGCCGATTAATAAATGCCCGGACAAGTTCGACAGCGACCGCTCGATGTAATCGGCGGGGCGGAACAGGTGCTGGTAAAAAGTCACTTCCTCATGCGCAAACATCGGCTGCAATTCTTGCAAAGCTTGCTCGACTTGCCGCGACACCGTTAAGGTGTTCGCGCCATATTGGCCGATGACCATCAGCACCACCCCGGTTTTGCCTTTGATTTGTGCCGCCCCGATAGGCGGCTCTGGCGCGTAACGGATAGCGGCGATTTCGCCCAAGGTGACGCTACGCCCTGCCCCCACCCGTGGCAATGGGATAGCGGCAAATTGTTCGGGGCTTAACGGCAAGCCTGCCACTTGCAGGGTTAAACGCTGGTTGCTGTTTTCGATAAAGCCGCTGCCCAGATGTTGCGTGGCCAGCGTGGTGGCTTGGATCACCTCGTCCAAGGTCAGGTTAAAGCGCTGCAACTGTACCGGATCGACTTGGATTTGTAACTGGGCGATTTCGCCGCCAAAGACATTGACATCCGCCACCCCCGGCACCGCCAGCAAACGCGGCACGACCGTCCAATCCACCAGACTGCGCACTGCCATCAAGTCTTTATGGTCGGAATGTAGCCCCAAAGTCAGCACCGTTGCTGAGGAAGACGATAATGGTATGGCGATAGGGGTTATTCCGGCGGGCAATTGGGTAATTAGGGTGCTGAGGCGTTCGCTGACCAATTGGCGGTTGCGGTAAATGTCGCTGTCTTCGTGGAAAGTCGCGGTCACGACCGAAAGGCCCTGGATGGATTCCGAGCGTACCGACTCCATGCCCGCCAAGCCGCTAATGGCGGTTTCAATGGTGCGTGTCACCAGCACCTCCACCTGTTCCGCCGCCAAGCCAGAGGCTTCGGTTTGGATAATCACCCGCTTGGGCGAGAATTCAGGGAAAATATCCAAACCCGCATTGGCAAAACGGTAGCCGCCGTAGACTAAAATCAGCAAGGCTAAGGCGATGACAATGCCGTGAAAGCGGAGGGAAAAGCGGACTAGGGTTGCGAGCATAGCGGCAAAAAGGGTTAAAAGTCAGAGTGTTAATTTTCAGACACCAGCATTTTTAGGTATGGCTATTGTCCTGTACAGGGCTATGCCAGTATGCTGGGCGTTTATAAAAGGTGCGTACTAGCATAAGCGAAGGAGAGAATTGTGCCAAAGAGAGTTGTGCCAATAAGGGCGTTTGAAGACCACTATCCGCAGTTAGGAGCGGCAGTTTACATTGATGACAGCGCCGTGGTGATTGGGGATGTCAGTTTGGGGGATGACGTGTCAGTATGGCCGATGACGGTCATCCGTGGCGATGTCGAGCGTATCCGCATCGGTGCGGGAACCAATGTGCAAGACGGCGCGGTGCTGCACGTTTCCCATGCGGGTAAGTTTTCCCCGCTGGGGCATCCTTTGACCATCGGTAAAGGCGTGACCATCGGCCATCGGGCGGTCGTCCATGCCTGTACTATCGGTGATTATTGCCTGATCGGAATCGGTGCCATCATTATGGATGACGCAGTGCTGGAAGATTATGTCATGCTGGGGGCCGGGTCGTTAGTACCGCCCGGCAAGCGTTTGGTTTCTGGTTTTTTGTATGTCGGCTCCCCCGCCAAACAAGCACGCCCGTTAAGCGCGACGGAAAAAGAGTTTTTAGAATATTCCGCCGCGCATTATGTGCTGCTGAAAAACCGCCATTTGCCGAAGGCATAGCCTCGTTAAGGTATGGGGATTGGAGCGCGGGCATCTTGCCGACAAGTGGCGGGCAAGATGCCCGCGCTCCAATACGGCCCGCCCTAATGCGCCTCATCCCAATTGTCGCCAATACCAATATCCACCACCAACGGCACTTTAAGGGTGGCGGCGGCATTCATCAGTTCCCTAATTTTCGCCGTGCAGGCTTCCAGCTCGGTTTCGGCGATTTCAAACACCAGTTCATCATGTACCTGCATAATCATTTTTGCCGCAGGCTGGTCTTGGCATAGCCAAGCGTCAGTGGCGAGCATGGCGCGTTTGATAATATCGGCGGCAGTGCCTTGCATGGGGGCGTTAATCGCCGTACGCTCGGCGTATTGGCGGATATTGGCGTTGCGGGCGTTGATGTCCGGCAAATACAAGCGGCGGCCAAATAACGTTTCGACATAGCCCTGCTCCCGCGCTTGGGCGCGGATGTTATCCATATACTGTTTCACCCCTGGGTAACGGGCAAAATACAGGTCGATATAGTCTTGCGCTTGGTTACGCCCCAAGCCCAGTTGTTTGGCTAAACCAAATGACGACATGCCATAAATCAGGCCAAAATTAATGGCTTTGGCGGAACGGCGCAACTCTTGGGTGACTTGCCCTAGTTCAACTCCAAACACTTCGGCGGCGGTGGCTTTGTGGATGTCCTCGCCTTGGCTGAACGCGCGTAACAAACCTTCGTCAGCCGACAAATGCGCCATAATGCGCAACTCAATTTGCGAGTAATCGGCGGCGACGATTTTATGGGCGGGTGAGGCGATAAAAGCTTGGCGGATTTTTCGGCCTTCGGCGCTGCGAATCGGGATATTTTGCAGGTTCGGGTCGGATGAGGACAGCCGTCCGGTCGCGGCGACCGCCTGATGGTAAGAGGTATGGACACGCCCGGTCTTTGCATCCACCTGTTGCGGCAGTTTGTCGATATACGTCGATTTCAGCTTGCTGAGGCTGCGGTATTCTAAAATCACTTTCGGTAGGGGATAGTCTTCCGCCAACTCCTGCAAAACCGACTCATCCGTGGACGGCTGGCCTTTGGGGGTTTTCTTAAGCACGGGCAGCTTTAGCTGGGTATAAATAATATCCTGAATTTGCTTGGGTGAGCCCAGGTTAAAAGCGCGTCCGGCCAAATCGTGGGCATGTTGTTCCAGCGAAATAATCTGGCTGGACAGCTCCAAGCTTTGCTGGGCAAGCATGGCGGTGTCGATTAACACGCCGTTGGCTTCAATACGTTCTAAGACGCTCAGCAACGGCACTTCCAAGTCCTTATATAACTGCCATAAACTCGGCAACGCTTGCAGCTTGGCTACCAGCACTTGATATAGGCGCAGGGTAATATCGGCATCTTCGGCGGCGTAAGGCGTGGCTTGGTCAATCGCCACCTGTTCAAAACCGATTTGTTTCGCACCTTTGCCCGCGACAGCTTCGTAATGGATGGTATCCACCCCCAGATACACTTTCGCCAAATCGTCCATATTATGGCGGGTTGCCGTACTGTTCAGCACATAAGAAGCCAGCATGGTGTCATGGGCAATGCCGCGTAAGCAAATGCCGTGGTTAGCCAAAACATGGCTATCGTATTTCAGGTTTTGCCCCAGCTTGGCTACGTTAGGGTTTTCTAAGAGCGGTCGGAGTTTTGCCAGCGTTGCGGTGCGCTCTAGCTGGGCAGGGGCTTCCGGGTAGTTGTGCGCTAAAGGCAGATAAGCGGCATGGCCGTCGGTGACGGCAAAAGACACGCCGACAATTTGCGCTTGGCGGTAGTCCAGGCTGGTGGTTTCGGTGTCAAACGCGAACAGGTCGGCGGCTTCCAAGCGTTTAAGCCAATCGTCAAGCTGGGTTTCGGTGAAAATGGTTTCGTAAAGGGCTGGAGCCGTTTCGGGTTCGGGTTCGGGGTCAAGTGTGGCGGGAGTATCGGTAACCGTGTTATCTAAGGTTTTTAGCCACGATAGAAACCCCAATTCTGTCAGTAACGCCCGTAACGCCGCCTTATCCATGGGCTGTGGTTTTAAATCATCGACACCAAAAGGCAGTTCCAGATCACAACGGATGGTCGTCAGTTGCTTGGCCAGCGGTAATTGCGCTAAGGCATTGCGCAGGTTCTCGCCAATTTTGCCTTTAATCTCGGCGGCATGGCTAATCAGATTTTCCAGTGTGCCGTATTGCTCCAGCCATTTGGCGGCGGTTTTTGGGCCGACTTTCGGCACACCAGGGATGTTATCGACGCTATCGCCCATTAAAGCCAGATAATCGATAATTTGCTCTGGCCTTACGCCAAATTTATCGACAACCCCTTGAATATCCATGCGGGTATTGGACATGGTGTTTTCTAGGATAATGTCGGCGTTGACCAGTTGCGCCATATCTTTGTCGCCCGTGACAATAATGACCTGATGGCCGCAGGCTTGGGCGCGGCAAGCCAAGGTGCCCATCACATCATCGGCCTCTACGCCCGACTCCATCAATAAAGGCAAACCCATCGCCTTGACCAATTGGTGCAACGGTTCAATCTGCACCCGCAAATCATCCGGCATCGGCGGACGGTGGGCCTTGTACTCACTGTACAGGTCATTGCGGAACGTTTTACCCGGCGCGTCGAAAATGACCGACACTACATCACCCGCATAGTCGGCCATAAGCTTACGCAACATGTTACTGACCCCGTAAATGGCGTTGGTCGGTTTGCCGTCAGGGCTGTTTAGCGGCGGTACGGCATGGTAGGCGCGGAACAGAAAGGATGAGCCGTCTACGAGAATGTGGCGTTGGGGGGTGGACATGAGTGGCGTTAAGATAAGGAAAAGTGAAATTATTCTGTATTTTTTATGTTACCTAAAATCAGGATACATTGTTTTTAATACTGTTAATTGCCCGCCGTCAATAATCCCTTTTTCTTGCAACGGAATCCAAGAATTAGCTAAGCCTGCTATCCTAATATGACTAAGAAAGCCATTCTTGAGTGTTTTAAAGCTAAGTTTTTTAAGCGGAAAATCGGGACTTGCGTCTATCATTCTATTGATGACAACAGGGCCTGTAGCGGCGCGGACATCATAGTTATAATCGCCACCCAGCAAGTTGCGGATTTGTGTTTCTATGCACCGTTTAATAAATTCGGATTGGGGTTTGGCACCGATCATGCCATTCCAGACATGGGCTTTATCGGGACAGTCTTGGTATCTTGGCATATCATCGCGTTGTAACAAAAGGATTTCTGCTTGCAAGCCGATAAAGGCGTTCAGCGAGGCGTTTAATTGCAGCGCCGCATCTAAATAAAAGCCGCCGTATTCATATAATAGGATAAGCCTTGCCATATCCGATCTTGATGCGGCAATTTTATTGGCTTTATATAAATCTAATAAACAGGGGGTAAACTTATCTTTTATTAGATTAAGCATAAATTCGTCATTTACATACAGTGTTTCAAAATCAGGATTATTCGCTTTATTAGCAGCCATTGCCTGCTGGTAAACGTCAGGAAGCACAGGGAAGCTATGCCAAAACTGAATGATTTTTTTGGGGATAATGGGCGTATTCACTGGCGTTGTAGTGTATTTTGGTCATAGCCATAAAGAAAATATGTAAATAATTATAATGCGTTGTGCTTGCTTATGGCTATTTGATAATAGCCTATATTGTCTATGCTTTCCCGTCTCAGTAGGCAAACCGCCTTATAGTTTGGTATCATAACCATAGTACGGCGGTGTATTTATGGGGTACGGTCTTAACAAATCATCACTACGCGGTTTAGGCCTTATTTTATATGTCTGTGCTATAGGCATTTTGCCCCTTCCTCTAAAAGAGGCAAAAAAAGGGCAAAAACCAAAGCCACGGATCCCAATCTGACTGGGGAGGCATGTAATTCCAAAATGAATGGACGCGGAGAAATGACGGTTATAGCGTCAAATAAATTTACATAGCTAATGAATGTCTTTTTTCACACACCCCTAATATATTAAAAAATAAAGCAATTAATATTTATTTTTGAGTGGTATGAAATATGCTTGGTTCGCTTGTGTGTTGTTGTTATAAATCGTGATTTCTTAGCAGCCACTGAATTTTATTTTTCTGATGAATACGAGGAAATAAGTAATGAAAAAAATAAATAAAAGCATATTTGGCTGTTCGGCCTTAGCGGTTGTCGCTTTTTCCCTTTGGGCGGATGGTGCACAAGCGGCCAGCATCTCAACATTGTTCAATACGGGTGTAGTGTCCGGCACGACATTGGTTGCTAATGGCGTTGCCGACAGCCATTGGACAGTCAATAGCGGAGGCACTGCTTATGGTGCGTCTGCGGGCGGTTCGGGTGTCCTGTCCAACCCTCCTAGCGGCACAACTTACTGGGTAGGCAGTACCAATCCTAGCGGTCAGACTTCTTCTTGGATCTCATCGGCAGCCGATCACATGGGCGTAGCAGTTGCTAACTATACCTACCGTGTCACATTTGATTTAAGTGGCTATCACGCGAATAGTGCGAGCATTAGCGGGATGTGGGCAAGTGACAACCAATTACAAAGCATAAGCTTAAATGGACACACTATAGCAGGCGACGCTTTAACGGCAACTTATGCCACAGCGGCGACCCAAAGAAGTGTCTTACATGCGTTTACGCTCGCTTCATTAAGCGCCTATTTTACTAGCGGCTCTAATTATATTGATTTTGTTGTCAATAATGCCTTGCTGGCAGGCCAAACTGATCCTTCATCTAATCCTACGGGTCTTCGTGTTGAATTTACTTCAGACGCTTCACCCATAGATGCGCCAGAGACTATCGCACTTTTAGGCCTTGGCATGTTAGCTTTGACTGCGACACGTCGCCGTAAAAACTAACCCCCCGTCAGTATTCTTTACAGAATAAAAGCATTTCAGCGGAATGGATCATTTCCAGTTCCGCTGAAATGCTGTCGATTCTACCCGATAATTTTAGACAGCAGGCTTTTTACATCTTCAGGGGTATAAAATTGCCAATACTCTCCTTCCGTATTTAGCAACCTCTCCCCCAATGAAAGCATCAGTGCTTTGTCGTATAAATCATTTACATTTCTATTAACCAAGGGCTCGGCAAGCTTGCTTGCACCAGAAGTTACCATTTTTAGCGACGACCCCCCTGACTCAATCACCTCTTCATAACGGATTATTTTTTCTTTAGGAAGGGCGTTTTTATATTGGCCAAAAAACCAAGATAAGATGTGAAACTGCCGGTCTAACCTGTCCGGTATCGCGCTTAATGCCTGGAAAAGCTCTCGGTCTGCATTTTCGGCAACGGGGATATGCCCATAATTTACAGGGATATCAACACTATTCCATGAGGCTAACACGGCCAACGGATTTCGGATAATGGCATAACAGGGAAAAAATGAAGTTAACTCACCTAAAAGCAATGCAAATAAGCCATTGTGTTTGACGCACAGTGTAAAATTATCAGAGACCTCATTTTCTATGTCAATAAAAGACCTTTCCATCTGATGGTTTGTTCTTAAGCCGCTGCTGTTTTTTTCAGGCCCAAATGAATTATCTGGAACCTTGCCTTTGATATGTTTGGTTAATACTTGTTTTTTTTCTAAAATTGATTGGCGGCTACTGGCAAAAAATTCTGCTATTTCACCGCAAATTTCCTGCTGTGTTGCGCCTTCCGGAAAATTGCCCGCCATGGGTTCATTAAGGGCAATCGTGTTATTGACCTTATTTAATAAATGGCAAACTAATGTGGAACCTGATCGGGGCAGGCCTGTTAAGATAATGTTTGAATGGTTCATTTTGTCTCACCAAATGTTAGGTAGATTGTCTAAAATTTCAAAAAATGCTTGTTGTTCAGTATGAAGGTTATGCTTAAGCGCTGTCTGTTTCGCATTAGATAATAATTGTTGTCTTTTATGCATTGAAAGCGAGACAGCTTGATGAACTGAATCTAAAATGGCGACAAAATCATGTTGGGGACGGAAGCAATTGTCATCCGGCAGACAAAAAGAACGGTTACCGATACAGTCGGGGCAAATAACTAGTGTTTCCATAGCCATCGCTTCTAACGGGGGCAAATAAAAACCTTCCTCATGCAGCGGTAAAAAAACGGCTATTTTGGCTTGGCTAATTTGTTTTAGATAGTCTGCGCGCGACTGATAGCCCGTTAAGACCGTGACGTTTTTATTTAAAGGCCTTAAGCTTTCAGCCAGCTGCTGCGCCAATAGGCCGTGCTTTAAGCCGGAAATTAAGATGTCTATGGGGCGGTCTGCAAAAGGTATGGCTTGGGGTAACGGCGGCAAATCAATGCCGTTAGGTATCGTATAAACCGGCCCGTTAACTTGTTGGGTTTGGCGAATGGCCTCCGCCACCTGTTCGCTGACACAAATGCGGATGGCTTTATTTTTTAAAAATGAATATAGCGGCGTGCCGGGTTCCCTATGCCGGATGCCTTGCACTAAATTAATGATAGGAGTTGTGGCCGGACAGTTTTTAATCTCAGGCTTTCTTAGCCAATCCATACCCGCAAGAAACACAATATCAGGTGTGATCGCACCGATGTCAGATAAAACCTTGTCTTTTGCCGCAAACCACGGATTGTTGCTATCCCATAAGCTCTGTTCTGAAAAAGAGATAGAGGGGGCATAATCCCTTGCAATAAAATGGTTGAAATAATTCCAGACTTTTAGATGTCCGCCGCTAAAGCCTTCATAATCCCTAAAAAATAAAACCTTTTTTTGTTCAGCCATTGTTCTTCCAGTCAGTGCAGTCCCAATTTAATTGCTGTTCGAGCGTGTTGATTTCCTCGGCGAAACGCTCCAGAAGAAAGGCTTTTTCTTTCGGGCTTATTGTTTGCCCATAAGGTATGGCAAATATTTCATGGGGCTTGATGTCAATCAGCCTATCAACCCCTAAAAAATCAAACACTTGATTGACAATTTTTTGAGGACTCGCCTTTAGCTCTTCATGTTTGAGCAGTAGGGTATTTTGGCGGGGGAAATAACGCCAGATGTCGGCCAACTGCTTACTATAAAATCCCCGGTCAATATACGAATAGACCCGGTGCTGTAAAGGCCAAGCTGCTTGGCAACGTTGCTGTTCGTTAGTGATCGCTTCCCAAAAACTCAGTTGCTCGGCACCTCTGCTGCACTCCATATTCCAATGTGAAAATGCCCGCTCGATGGGGTTTCTTAAAATAAGGATGAATTTCATGTCGGGGTTATAGCGCCAAATCCTTTCGGAGGCTGTGCGCCAATACATATAGATGGGGGTGGATTCGCCAAATAACCGATGTTCTGGCTTTGGGGCAAAGGCTTGGTGATATGGAGAATAGTCTATCGGGTCATTGGTAAAGTAGGTTTCGTTATCGAAAAAATGCACCTCTTTTTCACTGGCCATACCGAGATTAGGGTGTAATCGAAGATAGGCATCTAATGCGGTTGTGCCTGATTTTTGGGTGCCGGCGATTAAAAAATTAACTTTTATTTCCATGCAATCATTTAGACATTTTTATGGGGCTTCATGGGGATTGGGCGGTATCTGGCCTATTCGGCCATGATAACAATAAGCCTATCCTCCCGCCAACACCAAAGCCAAAAAATAATACGCCCAGCCAATTTCCGGTATGATTACCTTTTTTTAAACAG
The DNA here is from genome assembly GCF_002923755.1 of Methylovulum psychrotolerans. Classification (GTDB taxonomy): domain Bacteria; phylum Pseudomonadota; class Gammaproteobacteria; order Methylococcales; family Methylomonadaceae; genus Methylovulum; species Methylovulum psychrotolerans. Next base: position 35,928 of record NZ_PGFZ01000004.1, on the reverse strand, counting down.
TAAGCGGCGGAGGTGCTTCCGGCTTACGGGTCTTTAAGGGTAAAGGTAAAGAATGATGGAATGGTTGTTGGTGCCGCTCGCCTATAGCGTGGGTTCTGTTTGTAGTGCGATTGTTGTCTGTCGCTTAATGGGTCTGCCTGACCCGCGTGAGCAGGGTTCGGGTAATCCGGGGGCGACTAATGTCATGCGCTTTGGCGGTAAGAAGGCGGCGGGGATTACCCTGCTGGGCGATTCGCTCAAAGGCCTGCTGCCGGTCTATGCCGGAAAAATGTTGGGCGTACCGACGGAGTTGCTGGCCATTATTGGCTTGGCGGCATTTATGGGACATTTGTACCCGGTGTTTTTTGGCTTTAAAGGTGGTAAAGGTGTCGCTACCTCGGTTGGGGTGTTACTGGGCTTTTCTTGGCTGTTGGGGGGCGCGGTTATGGCGACTTGGCTGCTGATGTATAAAATCGGTAAAATTTCCTCGCTGTCGGCCTTGGTCGCCTCGGTCTTGTCGTCGCTGTATGCGTGGTTCCTGATTGGCGATCCCGCTATTGTCAGCGCCACAGCGGTGATGACGGTCTTTTTGCTCTGGCGGCACAAAACCAATATCGAACGCTTGTTAACAGGGGAAGAGACCTAAACCCCCTGTCTGTTAAGGGCGGGAAATTCTGATGGCCAGCATCAATTGGCGGCGCGGTGTAAAGATGGCCTTCGGACACCGGTAAAATGTTTTTTCCAATAATGGTTTTTCAGGTTAGACACTATAACTGAACCCGTGCGTTCGCTAGGCGCGTGGATAAATTGGCTATCATCGATATAGATACCGACATGCGAGAAGGCATTGCCGTCAGTATTAAAAAACACCAAGTCGCCCGATTGTACGGCATGTTTGGAAATGGGCGGTAAGGCCGCCGCCATTTGCCGGGTGGTGCGGGGCAGAACGATACCGTGCCGCCGATAGACGTGGCGGACAAAGCCACTGCAATCAAAGCCCTCTTCGGGTGATTCCTTACCGTAACGGTAAGGTGCGCCTTGCAGGCTTAAGGCATAATTGACGGCAGGCGGGCGACGGCCAGAAGGGGCGACCGCCTGGGGCGGCTGAGCTTGGTTTTCTGGCGTACCGGCGCAGCCAACCAGCAGAATGGGTAAACTCACGCTGAGTAGCCGCAAACAGGATAATACTCTCGGATAGCTCGTCATAAGGGGGCGTGCTGTTAAAAGGGTGTGGCCGCCCAGCGTTGCCTGAGCATTGTCCGGTTAAGCGCCAACCATTGGATAGCAATAATGGGTATCGCCGATTCTATCTCGCGGGTTTCCAGCATCCGGTAAGCGTCGGCAAAGTCTACGGCGCGTACCAGAATATCTTCGTGTTCTTCCGCCAAGCCATAAACGCCCCCCACCGCCGTGCTGTCCACTTTGCCGCAAAACAGGGTCAGGCGTTCCGCCGTGCCGCCTGGGCTGGTGTAAAAGCGGCTGATTTCCAGCAGTTCTTCAATGGCGCAACCCGCCTCTTCCAAGGCCTCACGATAGGCGACTTCGGCGGCGGTTTCGCCCTCTTCAATCGCCCCGGCGACAATCTCCACCAGCCAAGCACGGTCCGGCTGCACTAATGCCCCGACCCGAAACTGCTCGATCAGCACCACTTGGTCCGTGTTGGGGTCATATAACAGCACCCCCACACATTCGCCGCGTATAAACAGCTCCCGGTCTAGCTCAGCGCTCCATCCCCCTGCATATAAGGTATGTTTAAGGCGATACTTTTCCAAACGAAAAAAACCGTTATAAAGGATCTCATGATTTAAGATACTGAAGGCTTGGCTCATAATAGGACGGATAAGGAATGGAAAAGTTTATAGTTAAAGGTTAGCGCCGACATTTACGGACCAAACCTTTTGGCTTGTTAAAACCTGACAGGCCTGACGGCATTGCTTTCATGGCAGCCCCTCACTATCGCACATTGTAGCGCGTTATAAAAAATCACGCCGTGTTTCCGCGATAAGCAACCTTTCATAGAATACGGCCTGTTCAAGCAGAGCGCAAAGACCTTAGGAAAGTGCATGAAATAAAAGCTGTTGTAGAGGCGAAAGTACGGCAACCCCCACCATTTAGAGATTGGTGCGTGTACCGAAATACCGGGCGGCGTACAGCGGTTGAGAAACCAGCCCCCCCCCCTATTTCGGATGGGGAAAATTTACCATGAAGGGCAAAACAACAAAGCGTAAGGCTTTGCAACTGATTGATTAATGGTGCCGATGATAGGAATCGAACCTACGACCTTCGCGTTACGAGTGCGCTGCTCTACCTGCTGAGCTACACCGGCTGGAACTGTGGGAGAGGGAAATAACGGTAAAGCCACCGATTATAAAGGAGTCCGCATACGCTTGTAAATCACCTTAACCCGCCCTAAGGACAAATGGTGGTTTCCGCATCGCCAAGGCGCGGCCACGCACTCAAAACCGCCTTGACCACCGTGGCCAAGGGAATCGCCAAAAACACCCCCCAAAAACCCCATAAGCCACCAAAAAACAAGATGGCGATGATAATGGCGACAGGATGCAGGTTAACCGCCTCGGAAAATAACAGCGGCACCAACACCACGCCGTCCAGGGCTTGAATAATCGAATAGGCGATGACAATATACATAAACTCGTCGCCTTCCAAACCCCATTGGAAATAAGCGACAATCAGCACCGGAAACGTCACCAACGTCGCACCGATATAAGGTATGATAACCGATAAGCCCATCAGCACCGCCAACAGCATGGCGTAATTTAAGTTCAGCGCGGCAAACGTGATGTAACTGATGGCCCAGAGCACAAACACCTCGGAAAACTTACCGCGCACATAATTGCCGATTTGGGTGTCCACTTCTGTCCAAACCCGCACGGTCAAGTAACGGTCTGTGGGCATAAACTGCAAAAACCAATTGATAAAAACGCTTTTGTCTTTCAAAAAGAAAAACACCATCATCGGCACCAAAAACAGATAGACCATGACACTGACCAAACCTATCACTGATGCGGCGGACAACGACAGCACGTTCTGCCCATAAGTGAGCAACTCTTTTTGCACGGCGTTCATAATCTGAAGAATACGGTTTTCGGAAATGAACTTCGGATACATGTCCGGCAGGCGCATGATACCGTGCTGGGCGCGGCTGATGATTTCGGGGATATGCTGCACCAATTCGACCGACTGTTGCGAGACAATAGGCATCAGATAAAACAGCAAAAAAATCAGGCACGCCATAAACCCCGAAAACACCAGATATACCGCCAACAACCTCGGCAAGCGGAATTTTTCGGCATTGCTTGCCAAACCTTCCAACAAGTAAGCAATGACGATGGAGGCGAATACCGGCATCAGCAGGTCGGACAAAAAATAAACCAGCAAAAAAATCGCCACCAGCAAAACGGCCAGCGAAACCGCTTGATTATTGGGCAAAACATGCCGTAGTGCGTTGCTCAAAAAGCGGAGATTGGCGGATTTATCTTGGTTTATCATGCAGAATCGGCTATTTTTATTATGTGGTGTTAGCGATATTCTACATCCAATAGCCTTTTTCGCCCCATCTGATTTACAAATGCCAATAACAGGCTTTTGAATTATTGGCGGCCTTCCCCTACAATACAAGTCCACAACCACAGCAGGATAAACAGATGCAAATTGATGTATTTAATGGTGATGCCGATGGTATATGTGCGTTGGTGCAACTGCGCCTTGCCCAGCCCGCCGACGCAAAATTAGTCACGGGTATCAAACGGGACATTCAGTTGCTTAACCAAGTCACCGCCGCAGAAGGCGACCAAGTGACCGTTTTGGACATTTCCTTAGAAAAAAACTGCACCGCTTTGGAACGCATTTTAAGCCTAGGGGCGCGGGTGTTTTATGTTGACCACCACCAACCCGGCATTATCCCAGAACACCCCAACCTGACCACGCTGATCAATACCGATGCCAATATCTGCACCAGCCTGCTAGTAGACCAACACCTGCAAGGCAAATACCGTGCATGGGCAGTCACCGCCGCCTTTGGCGACAATCTCATCGCCAGTGCCGAAGCCGCCGCCAAACCCTTAGGTTTGTCACAAGCCCAACTCGACAAGCTCAACGATTTAGGCGTGTGTATCAACTATAACGGCTACGGCGGCAGCTTGGAAGATTTGCATTTTGCCCCTGATGTACTGTTCCGGGAACTGGCCCCTTATGCCTCGCCGTTCGATTTCATGAGCGACAACAGCGCCAGCTACCAACAACTGCTGGGCGGTTACGCGGAAGATATGGCACAAGCTTTGCAGATTAAACCAGAGCATGAGACCGCCGCCATCGGCGTGTACATTTTACCGGATGTCGCTTGGGCACGGCGCATCAGCGGCGTGTTCGGCAATGAGCTGGCTAACCGTAACCCCGGCCGCGCCCATGCCGTGTTTAGCTTCACCGAAAAAGGCGATTACCAAATCAGCGTCCGTGCACCCTTAACCAACAAAACGGGTGCGGATGAATTATGCTCATCATTCCCGACGGGCGGTGGCCGCAAAAGCGCGGCGGGTATCAACCATTTGCCCTTAGACCAGCTAGGTGCATTTATCACAGCATTTGCCGAAAAATACCGTTAAGATTATTCCCTATCCTCCATTAGACCTGATAAAGAGTATGACTACCACAAAAAGCACCAATACTGTCTGGCATCATGCCACTATCACCCGCGCTGACAGGGAAAAACTCCATCAACACAAAAGTGTGATTATCTGGTTTACCGGTTTGTCAGGTTCCGGCAAATCCACCCTGGCCCATGCGGTGGAAGACTATTTGCATAAGATGGGCATCTCCACGTTTGTTTTGGATGGCGATAACGTCCGTCATGGCTTATGCAGCGACCTGACCTTCAGCGACGATGACCGCGTGGAAAATATCAGGCGGATAGGCGAAGTCGCCAAGCTGATTATCGAATCGGGCGTAATCACCTTGACCGCATTCATCTCACCGTTCAAATCCGACCGTAATGCGGCACGGAGCTTAGTCCCACACGGTGATTTTATAGAAATTTATTGCCAATGCCCGATTGAAACCTGTGAAAAACGCGATGTGAAAGGCTTGTACAAAAAAGCCCGCGCCGGGGAAATCCCATTTTTTACCGGTATCGACTCGCCTTACGAAGCCCCCGAAAAGCCGGAGCTAGCAGTCAACACCCACGACCAATCCTTAGCCGAAAGCGTACGTTGCGTGATTAACCTGTTGATAGACCGGGGTATCATTAAGGATACCCCGTTGCCTGATGACGCGGATTGAGGGTAAACGGCTAAGCCACCGCTTAGGTTATGCCTAAGCGGTGGTGTTGAGTAGGCTGGGCGATGTGATGAAAAGCCGCTGTATCTTTGACCGGATGGCGGCTTTTTTCTGCCTTGAATAACGGGGAATGGGCTGTTTTTTAGCCTTTGTCCGGTGCCGTGTAATTCCATTATTGATAGAGGGGCTAAGTCCATGTTCATCTTAATCAATATAGCTAATCCAATATAAGCCGATAAGGACTGCCCGTCCTTCAAGGACGTACAGTCCTTCCTGTCGCCTTTTTGGCATCATCAATTTATATCGTATTGGCTATACAGACCTCGGCGGCGCGGGTCAAGGCACTGTCAAGCAGGCATTCGGAAACCGTCTTGCTGGTGACGGTCGCCGCGTCTTGCAGGGCGCGTTTTACGCGCGGAGTGGTGCGGATGTCGATCCGCTCGGATTTCGGTTCTTGTTCAAGGTGCATCATTGGCTCTTCCGGCCAGTTAAATCTGAAAGCAATATATGACACACATTGTCAGGACGGCAAAGGACTGTTTGCAATTGTCCAATTTTGTCTGGTGCGGTACGCAAAAAGGACTAACGTGGGCAAGTAGACGTTAAGCAAGCAACAGTTTTTCAGCCGTGGCTAAAGGCAAAAACAGAACTCTGGGCATACCGACAAGCTGGCGGAATCCGTGGTGCTTATAGAAATTCACGGCCTGATCGTCTTTGGCATCCACGAGCAGGGCAAACGAAGCGGGGGCGGCGGCAATCGCCTTTACGGCGGCATCGGCCAGCAAGGATTTCCCCAAACCACGCCCCTGATACCGCCTGTCTACGGCTAAACGCCCAATGCGGACGGCTGGCATAGTGGGATAACGGGGCAGGCGTTTGGCATCGTCCGGGGGCAAATCCGCTGTGGATACGCTGGCGGATGCTATTGTATAGTAGGCAACCACCTGATGGGTCGCTGTTTCGACAGCCACAAAGCAATTGGCTATGCGGCGGCGACTATCCTGAGTGGCCTGTGTTTGGAAATAGAGGTCAAGCCTACCGTCCCCGCTGGTAAAAGCGGATCGGTCATGCTGGCTGGCTAAGGCTTCGAGGCGGAAAAGGGCGGTCACTCAACACCGAACAGTTCACGGCGTTTCTCAAAAGCCCGGCGTAAAGCGGCTGTTGGTTCAGGGGGGTTAAGGATACTTTCGGCAAAAAGACGCTGATCATCCACGGAAAGGCGGATAATGTCGGTGGCCTCTATTGTCCGCCGTGCCGCCTCACTGGAGGCCGCGATAACGAAATCTGTCAACGTCCGCCCTTCTATCTCGGCGGCGCGTTTCAGCATCGCGTGAATATGGGGGGGCAAGCGGGCTTCAAGACGGGCTGTTGGTGGTTTTGATTCTTTCATGTAATGAATATACGGCAATATGCCGTATGGTGTCAACAGGTAAATCACGGATTGCCTAACAAACGAAGGGGTTTTAGACAAATAGCGACACAAGCAAAAACAATAGGTTATAAGTTTAAGAATTTTATTAAACTTATAATGGCTTATTAGACGATAGCCGTAATGCGCCGAATGATTGCAACTTAACATACGGTGCCATACGGCTTCTCCTATTGCACCTTACCGCGTTAAAAGTATTGATTTTTAGCGCAAGTTTTCCTCATTGGTCTTTAATTCCTGTATAATTTTGGATTATATTTCTATTTTCCAAGCGATGGTGGGACCTAGAGGCTTCAAGACGTTACCGTGCAAATTTTAGCCTCTTGACTGATAATTGCCACTTAAGCCCACTCACTTCCCCAACAAAAACAAACTAGCCAAGCCCAAGACAATAAAAAACCCCATCGAATCGGTGATGGAAGTCAAAATCACACTGGTGCCGACTGCCGGATCTTTGCCAAACTTATAGCGCAGCAACGGAATACTCAAACCGACGATGACCGCCACCAGCAAATTGATGAACATCGCCGTCGCCATCACCCCCGCCAAAGCAAGGTCGTGATACAGCAAAAACCCCAGCAAGCCCATAATCAGGCCGATGAACGTCCCGTTCAGTGCCGCCAGGGTCAATTCTTTCCTAATAAGCCGCTGCACATTGGCGGCAGTAATCTGCCCTAACGCCAAAGAGCGGATAATCAGCATACTGGTCTGATTACCCGTATTGCCGCCCATCGCCGCGACAATCGGCATCAACGAGGCCAACGCCACCAACTGCAAAATCACATCCTCATACAGGCCGATGATACGCGTCGAGGCGAAGGCGGTGGCGACATTAATCAACAGCCAACCCCAACGGTTCTTGGCGCTTTTCCAGACGCTGGCGAACAAGTCCTCCTCTTCCGTCACCCCCGCTTGGCTAAGCAAATCCTCATCGGATTTTTCGCGGATAAAATCCATAATGCTATCGACGCATAACCGCCCCTGCAACTCGCCGTTTTGGTCGACTACGGGCGCGGAAATCAAATCGTAACGCTCAAACGCGCGGGACGCTTCGCCGGTATCTTGGTCAGTCTGGAACACCACAAAATCCGTGACCATCACCTCGGCGACATGCAAAGACGGGGCATGGGTCAGCAAGCGCTGCAACGGCAACACCCCCTTAACCCGGTTATGGCCGTCCACCACAAACAACTTATCGGTATGGCTGGGCAATTTGCCCAGCTTGCGGATATACGAAGAAATGGCTTTCAGGCTCATATCATCGCGGATGGTGATCATGCCAAAATCCATCAACGCCCCCACCTCATCGTCCTCGTAAGACAAAATGGCGTTCAGATGGGTGCGTTCGGTACTGTTCAGCGAACGTAAAATGCGCAGCATCGCCCGTTTCGGCAAATCGGCGGCCAAATCGGCCAGTTCGTCCGCGTCCAGATTACCCGCCACCGAGGCCAATTCGTCCGCCGCCATGCCGGAAATCAGGCTATGCCTGACCGCATCCGACACTTCCAACAAAACTTGCCCGTCTTGGTCGGCCTTAATGGCATCCCAGGCGGCCTTACGTTGGTCTAACGGCAACGATTCGAGGATAAAGGCGATGTCCGCCGGATGCAACAGCGCGAATTTTTCCCGCAAGCGCGTATGATGCTGTTTATGCAGCACCGTCTCCACCAACTCATGGTTAGTGGCGGGGCCGCGCTGCACCAGCGACATTTCCAATTGCTGTTTGGCCAGTAAGGTAACGATTTCGTGCAATTGGTGCTGCAAAAACTGCGCAGTATGTAGTTTTTCAGTGGCTTCCATCGTAGTTTGTCCGGGGTCTAGGGATGCGGTGCATCTACATCCTATCGTTAATCGCCTGAATAGTGCCTTAACAGCAGGCTTTAGGGTCTAGGCACTACGCCGATTCGAGCCAATAGTTCTTGCCAGAGTTCATTATAGGCCCTTACTGACGGGCCGGACTTACAAAAAGCCCCCAAGGGCCGCCGCTCCAAGCCCATGCGCTCAATATCGCTGGCGTAAGGGATAACCGTCTGCAACAGTTCGGGTACAGTCGCCGACAATTGCCGCATCATATCCTTGTGCAGGGATTTGCGCCGGTCAACCATAGTACAAAAAGGCAGCAAAGGCAGTTTAGCCAACTCATGTCCGGCCATAAAGTCTTGTAACTGCGTTAAGGTGCGCAGCGACAAGGTGGTGGGGATCAGCGGCAATAAGATCACGTCGGCGGCGACAAACACCGCCTCCGACAACAAAGACAAGTTCGGCGGGCAATCCAGAAACACAAAATCGTAGGCTTCCGCCAAGGGTTTGAGGCGTTTTTTCAGTTGGCGGGTGGGTTTTTTCTTGGCATCCAATAAAAAATCATGGTTGCGGAAGGCAAAATCGGCGGGCAATAAGTCCAGACCCGGAAAATCAGTGGCCTTAATCAAGTCTTCCAATTCGCTGTCACCAGCGAACAATTGCTTGCCACCGCCTTTCAGCTTCGGCTTAATGCGGAAATAAAAACTGCTGGCGGCTTGCGGGTCAAGATCCCACACTAAAGTACGGTAGCCGCCCTGTGCGGCGAGAAAAGCCAAATTCACCGCGCTGGCAGTTTTACCCACCCCACCTTTGATGCTATACAGCGCGACTATTTTCATCCCTTCCTCCCTGCGCTAGGCGCATCCTGACCCTAAGCCATAATTAAGCTTGTGTCGCCAACCCTGACCGATACGCCCGCATCAGGGCGAGAAAGGCCAAAAAATCATACAAGGCATGAATAATGATGGGTGTGAGCAAGTTACGGTCGCCCTGAATATCCATCATCACCCCCAAATAAATGCCGACCAACCCCGCCAGTACCGAATACAGCGGCGTAACCGAATGTACCAAACCAAATAACACGTTACTGAGCAACAACCCCGCCGTCAGCCCCCACGATACTTCCAGCCAAGGCTGAATAACGCCACGGAAGAGAATTTCTTCGGAAATCCCCGCCACCGCCGCCAAAACCAACAGCCCAACCCAATCATAACGGTGCAGGCTGGGGCCTAAGGTTCTGAGCAAAAACTGGCGGATTTGCGCCACCGAATGCCCCTGCACTTTCTCCATCGCCAAAAACATCATAAACAGCGGCAACGTCCCCACCCCACCATACAGCAAGCTGCCGAAAGTAAAGTGAATGTTGGCGAACGGGTTGAGATGGGCGATCCAGCCTAACAGCATCGCCACCAGAATTAGCGAGGCCTCAAAGTAACAGGCTTTTTTAAAAAAATTATCGGATCTTAAGGGCACTTTAGTCATCGGCACAGCTAGAATCTATTTAAAACAGACATTCTAAACCACCCTGTAAAAAAAATGCTTAAAAATAGTATAAGACAGGAAAATACCTTTACGGCAGGCTTTTTTAGCCTTGAAAATCCTAAACGTAGGACATTTCCGCCAAACGGGATGGGCGGTGGGAGAAAAATGGCTAATGCGGGCAAAAACAGGCAAAAGCCGCGCAAGCAGCGGCAGGGGAAATCAAGGGATGCGCGGATAAGGCGGTAAAACCTTATCCGGCCTTCGGTAGGCCAACGCTACGGCCTACGGCATGAAGGCAAAATCGGGCGGCGGCTTATCGGGCTTTAGCCAAGCGTTTTTCCAACGCATCAGCCAGCAAAGGCTCTTGGTGGCGCACATGGGTAAGGAAATGCCGTCTTAACATTGAATCTTCCGGGATGTGCAATTTAGCCGCCAACTTAGCGGCGGCAGATTTTTGGGAAGGTGCAAAAATAATGGCGACAACCGCTAAAGCCAATAAACCTAACGCAGTGATTTCAATCATATTTATCTCTATTGTAGAAAAAGGCCAACAGCCCCGTTACCGTCTTAATAAGGGCATACTGGGTAAACGGCCAATTATACAGCAAACGTTAAACGATGCACCATGCCATGCACCAAAACATAACATTGCCCATCAATTTTATTTTGCCACAAAAAACAAGGAAATAGCGCACTAAAGCCAAGCCTTGCCGACATAGCCCAAGATTTTTGAAGCCATTAATGGGCAAGTGCTGGCAGCAACTGCCCAAATTTAGGCAAACCGTTAAAAAGTCAAGCGATTAACGCCTGCAAAAACACTTTTTGCCTGTATAATAACGGGTTAGTTTTTTGACACGGCCCCCTATGCAAAAATATGATGGTTTGCTGATCCACGAAAGCCACGATGACGACGGCATCATCGAAGTGGTGGAAGCGGCAGGCGTAAGATCGTTGCACTTTGGCTCATCCTCCATCCAAAGCGCGATACTGTTAACTGACCCAGAACACTTGGCCTTAGCTTATGTGCGCAGCATGACCAGTTGGCAGCTCTTTAAGGAGACGCTGGCCGACCCCGTGCTGCTCATCGGCCTAGGCGGCGGCTCCATCACCCGGCATCTGCTCCACCACCACCCCGATTGCCGCCTGACCGTCATAGAAAGCCGCAAAAGCGTGGTGCGGGTCGCCCGCAGCCATTTCGGCCTGCCGCAAGACCCGCGCCTAAAAATCATTATCGGCGACGGCGGCGATTATGTCCGCCAGCGTACCGACAGCCACCACGGACGCTATGGCCTCCTGGTGGTGGACGCGTTCGACCACGAAGGCATGGCGACTTCGATCAGCAACCAAGCGTTTTTTGATGCCTGCCAAGCCCTGTTAAAAGACGACGGCATCTTGGTCATTAACCTCTGGGGTGGCACCAGCAACCCCTTGTTCCAAGCCGCCGCACTGTGGCTGGGCAAAGCCTTCGACTGGAAGTTATTATTCCTGCCCGTGGTCGGGCGCGGCAACATCATCGGCTTGGCCTTTAAGCAGGCCGTGCCGGGCATCTCCTTAAAAAGCCTGCGTGCCCGCGCCGTCGCGCTGGAGCAGCAATTACACATCGATTTTCCGGCGTTTTTGCGGGATTTAAACAAGCATAACGCCAGCACCCTTAAACAAGTGATAAAACCATGACCGACACCACCCAAGCCGCCCCCTACCTGTTCGGCTACCGCAAATACTGGGCGCAACGCTTTGGCACCGCCCCCTTACTGCCGATGACCCGCGCCGAAATGGACGAGCTGGGCTGGGACAGTTGCGACATCATCCTCGTCACCGGGGATGCCTACATCGACCACCCCAGCTTCGGCATGGCGCTGATAGGCCGCTTATTAGAGTCGCACGGCTTCCGCGTCGGCATCCTCTCGCAACCCGATTGGACATCCGCCGCCGACTTTAAAGCCCTAGGCCGCCCTAACCTGTTTTTTGGCGTAACCGGGGGCAACATGGACTCGATGGTCAACCGCTACACCTCCGACAAAAAAATCCGCTCCAACGATGCCTACACCCCCGACGGAGCGGCGGGCAAACGCCCCGACCGCGCCGTTAACGTCTACTCGCACCGCTGCCGCGAAGCCTTTAAAGACGTGCCGATCATCATCGGCGGCATTGAAGCCAGCCTGCGCCGCATCGCCCATTACGACTACTGGTCCGACACCGTGCGCAAATCGGTGCTGCTCGATGCCAAAGCCGACCTGCTGGTTTACGGCAACGCCGAGCGGCAAGTCGTCGAAATCGCCCACCGCCTCGCCAACGGCGAAGCCATCGGCGACCTGGTCGGCATCCGTGGCACCGCGCACTTCGTCAAAACCATCCCCAAAGGCTACGCCGTCAAAGACTCCACCGACATCGACAAGCCCGGGGCATTAATGCCGCCCGTCAACCCCTACCAAGAAGAGCCTGCCTGCGACCTAAAACCCGACGCGCCTAGCAGCCTCCTCGACGCGGGCGAACACGCCATCCGCTTCGACAAACTGCTGATGCGTAGCCAACGCGCCAAAACCGTGTTGCGCCTGCCCGCCTACGAAGCCGTCAAAGACGACCCGATTTTATACGCCCATGCTTCACGGGTGATGCACGCCGAAACCAACCCCGGCAACGCCCGCCCGCTGATCCAACAGCACGGCAACCGTCAAGTCTGGCTGAACCCGCCGCCCATCCCGCTGACCACCAAAGAAATGGACGGCGTGTTCGACCTGCCCTACTCCCGCCTGCCGCACAAAGCCTACGGCGGCGCGAACGTGCCCGCGTTTGAAATGATCCAACACTCGGTCAACATCATGCGCGGCTGTTTTGGCGGCTGCACCTTCTGCTCCATCACCGAACACGAAGGCCGCATCATCCAAAGCCGCTCGGAAGACTCCATCATCCGCGAGATTGAAGCCATCCGCGACACCTCGCCCAACTTCACCGGCCACATCTCCGACTTGGGCGGCCCCACCGCCAATATGTACCGCTTGGCCTGTAAAGATGAAAAAATCGAAGCCGCCTGCCGCAAACCCTCCTGCGTGTATCCTGGCATCTGCCCGAATCTTAACACCGACCATACCCCGCTCATCAAGCTCTACCGCCGCGCCCGCGCCTTGCCCGGCATCAAACGGATATTCATCGCCTCCGGCCTGCGCTACGATTTGGCGGTCGAGTCGCCCGAATACGTCAAAGAACTGGTCACTCACCATGTCGGCGGCTACCTAAAAATCGCCCCCGAACACACCGAACAAGGCCCGCTGTCAAAAATGATGAAGCCCGGCATGGGCACTTACGACCGCTTTAAGGAAATGTTCGACCAATACTCCAAAGAAGCGGGCAAAGAACAATACCTGATCCCCTACTTTATCGCCGCCCACCCCGGCACCACCGACACCGACATGCTCAACCTGGCCCTCTGGCTAAAACGCAACGGTTTCCGTGCCGACCAAGTGCAAGCCTTCCTGCCCTCGCCGATGGCCACCGCCACCGCCATGTACCATTCCGGCAAAGACACCCTGCACAAAGTCAACCACAAAGCCCCCGACATCTACATCCCCAAAAGCGTCAAACAACGCCGCTTGCACAAAGCCTTTTTACGCTACCACGACCCCAAAAACTGGCCGCTGCTGCGCGAAGCCTTAAAAGACATGGGCCGTGCGGATTTGATCGGCAACGGCAAACACCACCTCATCCCCTCGTTCCAACCCAAAGGCACCGTGCCAGAGACTGGCAAAACCCAAGCGTTTAAGACTAAATATACGGGCTTGGATAAGCAGAAACCGGGGGTTAGTAAGAGTAAGGTTTATGGGGGGAGTAAGGGGAAGGGGCGGTAGGTTTTTGGTGGGCGGTGTTGAGGGATTTGTCCGTTGAACAGAGTTGTTGAGCCGTTAGCGTTTGCTTGGTGGAACACCAGTTTGTCGCCGTTGGCAAAAAGCCGCGCCAGTGATGAAGATAAGCAAATTGTCATTGAAATGATTTATTGCCTGTTATTCGATTGTGCCGTTGATTTTCTGGCCTTAGGGGAAATATCAAAAGATGATGTTACCCTATTAAGATCGCTAGATGGATTAGAGGGCTACCGCATTGAAAGTGGTGTGTCGCAATCAGGTAAGGTCATCTCTGATACTTGTTTTATTTATCGGCCTGATAGATTACAAATTAGCACCCCTATAGACATCGACTATGCAAGAGGTGGTAAGAGGATGAAAATCGCCCAAAAAATCGGCGTGCAACTAATCGATGGCACTTGGTTTTATCTATTGGTGTCACATTGGCAAAGTCGGCGTTATTGTCCCGAAAGTGATGCAGACCGCCATTTGCTGGGAATACGTTTGCGTGATGCCGTGGATGATATTATCGATAACTCTGAATCCGCCCCGTATATTATTTTGCTGGGTGATTATAATGACGAACCTTTTGATGTTCCGTTAAGCCGCCAACTGATGGCGGCCCGCGATAAAGCATGGGTCATCAAGCAAAGAAAAAAGCAACTGCTTTATAATCCCTTTTGGCGGCATTTAAGTTATCCAAACCTGCAAGCCTTAGATTATGCCGGAACCTATTATTACAAAAAGGGATCTACGACAAAATGGCACACTTTCGACCAAATCATGGTGTCATCGGCGTTTTTGGGTGAGATAGGATGGGCTTTGAATGAAGCATCAACGGGGATTATAGATATTCCTGGTTATTTACAGATGGTAAAAAATAAGTCAATTTTTGACCATCTTCCCGTCATAGCCACATTTGCGAGGAAACCATAATGGTAGATTTTATTGCCGCCTTTAATAAAGGCTTGGATGCGGCCCAAATAGCCGAAAAAAATAAACGTGAAATAAACTCGGTTTTCGATGAGTTGAACAAACAGCTTGCTAACGCGACCAAGGGGAATGTAAACATTCAAATAAGAGAATGTGAAAAAGCACCTGATTTTAATCCACTCGGTGGTAGCCGCATAGATTTTCGAAACATAAAATATCAGGCTATCTGCGCCATAAATCCACTATTCCCATTCCCCGTGTCACCAACAAAAGAAATTGCTACCTGGAGCCAAGACCGGACGGGCTATCCCTGTAAAATCAGCTTTGGCACTAAAGAGCATTATTGTGAAGACAAAGTCGCTTTGGAAAACGCCTTAGCCCTGATGTTACAAGATCCCATTGTTGGCGAAAACTTGGCCGAGCTGATGGCCATGTCGAAAGCATCGGCTTAGGTTAGGATGGTGCATGAAATATAACCCGTTGTAGAGACGTTGCACTGCAACGTCTCTACAATTTTTTGCCGTTTGCCAAGCGACGCGGTTATTTTATGCAACAGGCCATCAGCAAATACCTACACCTTTGCAGGTAGAGACGGGATCTACACTCCAAATAAGGAAACCGCTGTTGTAATACGTGCCGTTAAGGATATAGGTTTCGCCATTCAGGCCATTGGTGGTAGCGGCAGTGGCCGTAATGGTCATATGATTGTTATCGGGTTGGACAACGGTGACGGACGCTGTGGTCGCGTCAGCGGGTGGGGTTGCGGCAATTTTTTGGGCTATTTGATCTAGGGCGATATGCATGTAGTAGTCGCCTGTTGGTGTGCCGTCACACGCGCCCGCCGAACCGGGTGTGCCAAAGCCGTTATTGGCCTGGCCGCACACTTCAGCGGCCGCTTTAACACCGTATGTGTCAAAAACCACTTCGGAGAATTTGGCTTTGGCCGTGTCTTGGTACGGCACGAACGATAAGTCACCGCAGACGCTGTCCATAAATTTAGTCAATGGCGTTACCGCCAGCGAGTCGTTGATTAAGCCGCCGCCCACTTTATCCAATAGGAAAATTTTCTGGGTGTGGCTATTTTGGGTTTGGTAGGCGAAATACTGATGGGTATAGCCGCCAGTGGTGGCCTTGCCGGTTATCGTGCCTTGTGCGGCGGTGGCAATGACGGCTTTTATCTCAGCCACGCTTAACTTGGCGGCCCTTACTTCTCTGGATGTCAGGCTAGGGCCTGAGGTGGAGATGTTGACCGTGTGTTGGACAATTACTTTGCCGTTGCCATCTATGGTGCAGCTATTGCTGTTGCTGTTCGTGGGCATGGCGGGTGAGGCGACCACGACTCTTAACAAAGGATCGGGGGTGGCAAGGGCAATGCCTGATAGCGGTAACAAGAACAACGGCCAAACGTGGGACAGTTTCATAATCAGACTCTTTAAGTGGGTTGAAAAATCGTTAACGGATGGTTTTATGCCGCCACCCTTAAAGAGTATAGCCGATAAAAAACTTTTGTAATCCGGTTAGCATAAAGGTTTCTGAGCATCACTTGGCTTGCTGCAACTTTTTAAGCCAGATGGCCATGATTTTGATAAACCACAAAAAGGTGATCATTTTGCTTACGCTGACTTGATAAAATTCAATGAAGCGAACGGCCAAGTCATTCCTAATGCTAACCGCCAACATTATATGCTGGCCTTAATGGCAAAATTAGCCCCTGAGCTTAAGAAGCTTAGGTCATAAGGCTAGTAACATAGAATGGATAGGGCTGGAGCGCGGGCATCTTGCCCGCAACACCCGCCATAGTAAGACAACCTAAGCTAACCGATTATCCCCACTCACAACACCGTCACCACCAGCGCAAACACAAACGCGACAATCACCCACAAGGTAAATTTAGCCGTTAAGGTCAAGCCCGCCTTAAATTGCCGATACTCCTCAGCAAGCGCATGGCGTTTGTCCGCCGCGCCGATCACCCGCCGCCACCGCCCTTTTAAGCTGGCCTGTTCTTCAGCGGCGGCTTCCTGCTCGATCAGCTCGATGACTTTGGAATAAAAGCTGCCGCATTCCGGGCAGCGCATGGCAGTCAAATCCCGTTCGTGACCGCATGAAGGGCAATGTTGCATGATAGTCTCCTGTTTAGCCATAACCTTACCCCCAATCGACCCGATACGGCTCCATGACGATGGACTCGACCTGCTCGCCCAGCATGATGATCTTGCCGTTATAACGCTGCTCACCCGTCGAGGCAAACTCAAAGGTAAACGTGCGCCGCAGCTGCATTTTGCCGTACTTATCGCGCTTAAACCATAAACTATGCCCGGCGACATACTCGTCGAGCATCTGCACCTGCACCGCTTGGCAATGCTCGCGGGTCGCCTTATAGGCCAGTTCTTTGACTTTTTGCCCGTGATACCAATAAAAGAAACCCGACAACAGCAACATAATGAAAATAAAATGGTCTATCATGGCAGAATGACAAAAAATAAACGGAGGTTAAGCGGCTATTGTACCCAGATTTTTTCACAAAAGCCGCAGCCGCCTTAACACAAGCACCGCTGGCGTATTGCTTTGCCTAACAGGCATGGTAAATTAAGCCCATCTTTCACCCACTTACCTGACTTTGCTATGGCTTCTGAACTCACCTGTATTGAAATACTGCCGACAGCGGCGCATACCTATTCTGTGATCTGGCTGCATGGCTTAGGGGCAGACGGCCACGATTTTGAAGGGATAGTCCCAGAACTGCACCTGCACGCCGCCGCCCATATCCATTTTATCTTCCCTAACGCCCCTATCCAGGCCGTGACCATCAACGGCGGCGCGAAAATGCGCTCGTGGTACGACATCCTCGAAGCGACCTTAGACAGAAAAGTCGACACCGACGGCATTTACCAATCCGCCGCCGCCATCAACCTGCTGATCCAGAAAGAAATCGACAAAGGCATCCCCGCCGACCATATCCTGCTGGCGGGCTTCTCGCAAGGTGGGGTGATCGCCCTGCATACCGGCCTGCGCTATCCGCACAAACTGGCGGGGATAGTCGCCCTGTCCACCTACCTGCCCACCGTCGGGCAATTAAAAACCGAAGGCAGCGCCGCCAATTACAACACCCCCATTTTTATGGCGCACGGCATCCTCGATAACGTCGTCGCCATTGAAACCGCCAAAGCCGCTTATGACGCGCTCAATGCCCTAGCCTACCACGTCAAATGGCACGATTACCTGATGGAACATTCGGTGTGTATCGAAGAAATCCAGCACATTGCCGCATTTATTAACGCGCGTTTCCAGTAAACGCCCAAACGCCAAGCAATAAAAAAGGGCGTACCCCAAGGCACGCCCTTTTTTATTGCCCACCCGCTTTACAGCGGGCTACCCGCGTCCGCCCTTAGGCTTTAACGGCTTCAACAATACCGTTAAACGCTTCGACACGAGTTTTGCCGGTTTGCACCAGATCAATACCCGTATCAACAATCATTTGGCTTAAACCGGGGGTTTTGTACACCATCATGCACAAATAACCGACGGCTGGCACCGCGATAAAGGCGGCGATAAAGCCATTCAGGCCGAAAACACCCATCAGTTTGGTCAACAGGACAATAATGTCCAGCGGCAACAACACCATTGCCCCAAAATAGGCGATTACCATAAAGGTGAACGACACAAACACCACGAACTGTAGCACTCTGACTAACGCAACGTTAACTTTTTTCATAACTCTCAATTTCCGAATAACTTTAAGATGCCCGGGGGGTGGTTATTCTTGCTTAAATGCCCCCTTTTTTAAGTGGGCGATTATACCTTAATGAAGCGATAATTCTTTATTTTTCTTACGCGGACTATGGATAATCCCCCCTACCCCGCCAACAAGGCCGCATCTATCGCCTTGCGGTCAAATTGCGGGGCGAGCAGGTGGATAAGCCCGTACATATAGCCGCGCAAGTAAGTGTCGCGGCGGATGCCTAAGTAAGTCGTGCTGGCCGGAAACAAATGGCTGGCATCGACCATCCCCAAACCGCTGTCGCGTTCAGGGTCATAAGCGATATTCGCCAGCAGGCCGATACCCAACCCCAGATTGACATAAGTCTTAATCACATCGGCATCAATCGCGGTCAGCACCACATTTGGGGTCAGCCCCGCTTCGGAAAAAACCCGGTTAACCAACGACCCGCCCGTAAAGGTAAAATCATACGTCACCAACGGATAAAGGGCTATTTTTGCTAAGGTTAACGGCTCACCGTCAAATAAGGGATGGGAGTGTGGGGCAATGATGCAGCGGTTCCATTCATAACAGGGGAAGCACAGCAGCTTCTCAAAACCATTAATCACTTCCGTGGCGATGCCGATGTCCGCCTCGCCTCTGGCGACTTGCTCGGCGACTTGGGTGGGCGTGCCTTGGTGGATATGCAGCTTAACATCAGGATAGCGCCGGATGAACGCCTGCACCGCCGACGGCAAGCGATACCGGGCTTGGGTATGGGTGGTCGCTAAAGTCAAAATCCCGGTTTCTTTCTGGCTAAATTCTTCGCTGACGCGCTTAATATTTTCAATTTCCCGCAACGCCCGCTCCGCCAGTGCTACAATAAGCCCGCCGGATTCGGTCACCCCGGTCAGGCGCTTGCCGTGACGCTCAAAAATATGCAGGTTCAGCTCTTCTTCCAACAACTGGACTTGTTTGCTGACCCCCGATTGCGAGGTATGCAAAGTCTCGGCAGCATGGGAAACATTCAAATTCTGGCGGACAATCTCCCGCACATACCGCAACTGATGCAACTTCATAAACCCATTCTATATAATCAAATAAGATAAACATAGAATAACATATCATTAATTGTTATAGCCAAGCCCTGTTAATATGCAGCCATATCATTTTTAATCATGGCATGGACTATTTTTTATGAATCTGGCATATTCTCTTTCTGGCTTGCTGGTCGGCCTGCTGGTCGGTATCACGGGTGTGGGCGGCGGTTCCTTAATGACCCCTTTATTGGTGTTCTTGTTCGGCTTTAAGCCCTCGGTAGCGGTCGGCACCGACTTGATGTTCGCCGCCATTACCAAAACCGGCGGCGTGTGGGTACACCATACCAAACACAGCTCAGTCGATTGGAAAGTGGTCAGATGGTTAGCCGCAGGCAGCTTACCGTTTGCCATCGCCACCTTGCTGGTGCTTAAGCATCTGATGGAAATCGGCAAAGAAATCACTGGCGCGATTACCTTTACCTTAGGCATTGCCTTGTTACTGACCGCCACGTCCTTGCTGGTGCGCAGCATCATGATGCGCCGCGCCAAACAGCTTAAAGAGGCGGCGGGCATTGAAGACAAAATCGCCGACGACGAACCGCAAGACGAAGACCTGCAAGCTATAGGCCGTTTTAAACGGATGCAAATCCCCGCCACTATTTTAACAGGAGCGGTCTTAGGGATTTTAGTCACCTTGTCGTCAGTCGGTGCAGGGGCTTTGGGTACGGTCGCCTTATTGTTCTTATACCCAAAAATGAAAACCGTCAAAATTGTCGGTACTGACTTGGCACACGCCATCCCGTTAACCGCCGTGGCGGGTGCAGGCCATTGGGCTTTAGGCAACGTTGACGTGGTGCTGTTAGGCAGCTTGCTGGTCGGCTCCATCCCCGGCATCTGGGTCGGTAGCCACCTGAGCGCGAAAATCCCCGAACGCTTCCTGCGGCCCGTTTTGGCGACCGTGTTATTGCTGATCGGCGTGAAATTCGTCTTCGCTTCCTAAACCTCCCCCTAGGCGCGGATAACAACGCCCACAAGGCTGTTATCCGCCGCCAACCGCTTTATACTATCCGCACCCCTTTACTGCCAGCGGACTCCCCACTGTGAACCACACCGACACCTTCCGGCACATCGCCGGACAAATCAGTGCCTGCACAGGCGAAACCTTCACCCTTCTCTCTGCCCAACCGCTGTCTGGCGGCGACATCAACGCCGCATACTGCTTACACGGCAAATCCCAGCGCTATTTTGTCAAACTCAACCGCCCTGCCCTATTGCCCATGTTCAACGCCGAACAAACGGGCTTACAGGCGCTCACGGCAACCCGCACCCTGCGCGTCCCCCGCCCCATTGTCTGTGGCGCTACCGCCGAACAGGCGTTTTTAGTCCTAGAGCATATCGATTGGGGCAGTTCCAGCCCCGCCGCCAGCCGTTTGCTGGGGCAAGGCCTAGCCGCACTGCATCGGCAACGCCAAAACCATTTTGGTTGGATCTGCGACAACACCATCGGCAGCACCCCGCAACCCAACCCCGTTTACACCGACTGGGTCAACTTCTGGCGCGACCAACGCCTAGGCCACCAATTACGGCTAGCCCAAACCAACGGCTACGGCGGCCGCCTGCAACAACTGGGCGAGCAACTGTGTCTGGGGCTGGACGCGTTCTTTAGCACCTACCAACCCCAAGCATCCCTACTGCACGGCGACTTATGGGGCGGCAACAGCGCGGTGGACAGTCACGGCCAGCCCGTCATCTTCGACCCCGCTTGTTATTACGGCGACCGCGAAACCGATTTAGCCATGACCGAACTGTTCGGCGGCTTCGACCGCGATTTTTACGCCGCCTACCAAGCCGCTTGGCCCCTAGACCCCGGTTTTAGCACCCGCAAAACCCTCTACAATCTCTACCACATCCTCAACCATCTGAACCTGTTCGGCGGCGGCTACGCCCGGCAAGCCGAACAAATGACGGCAACGTTATTAGCGGAAATCAAGTGACAAACCGCAAGCGAAAGGGATAAACTTACCGATAGCGATTGATTTAGAGAAAATAAAAACACCTTGGGGATAAATAGCCGCTACTGGCAAACAGAAAGCCAGCATCCGTAACGCCTAACAGCCCTGGTGCCGGGCGACCTTTGCCGAAGGCTTAAGATAAGTGCAGACCTATAAGACAGGCAGTAAGCTGTATAATGGCAATACACCGCTCCTGTGCCAAGCCCAAACGGATAATAAACCTAACATCCCGCTCATCTGTCGCTAAACCACCTTTGTGATGGCATTGCCAAAGGGGGGAAGGAACAAAAACCAGGCGCACCTATAGGTGAACGCCGTTACTGATAACTAACATTAAGCCGCACTATACCGCCGCCGAGGCGGCCCTAGCGCACCCTTTAACCGAAGCGCTTATGCTTCCAAACCGAGAACCCCATGATTAAAACTATCCACCTTACCTTTATCTTGCTGTCGATTGTCAGCTTTGTCGGACGGGTCATCTTATCGGAAACCCACCCGGCTTTCCTCAAACAACCGTTCTTAAAAATCGCCCCGCACGTCATCAATACCCTACTGCTGCTCAGCGGCATTATCTTAGTGTTCCAAGGGCCTTGGTTAGCGGGCGAAACAGGCTGGTTAATCGCGAAAGTCATCGCCCTGCTGGGTTACATCGGCTTAGGTATCATCACCCTGAAAACCCGTGGCCGCGACCGCTGGCTGGCCTTTGCCGGAGCAATGGCCTGTTTTGTCTATATCGGCATTGTCGCCGTCACCAAAAACCCGTTCTTTTTCCTGTAACGCCCAAAACAGCGGCATTGACAAACCTTAACTACGAAGGACACTAAGCTTAGAAGAAGCGGACGGCGTGTCCTTCGTGGTAAGCAAAAAAATCGGTGGCTTTGCCAAACTGCCATAAAAATAGTTACTAAAAAATCAATCTCTTAATAACAATAGAAGCCAACCTGCTTGGTAGGTCGGGCACGCTTTTCTGCCCGACATTTCCCACTATCGCCCGCTTCAACAGACCCGCTTTAAGATTTACCGCTTAAAAGCGGCGGCAAACCGAACAGCTCCGGCCAAGACCGACACCAAACAAGCCATCCACTTGACAATAAATCAAACACCCTTAGTAGACCCACTAATCCAAGGAGGACGGCAAACGATGTTTATCACCACATTACCGATTATTTTTACCTACATCCATCTCTTTAGTGCCATAGAAGCTGTCGTGTTCTTGGCGGCAATCGGCGGCTTGGTGTATGTCTACACGCCCGAACCGCAACGCACCTGGCAAGAAAAGCCCGGCAAAAACTGGTACCAATTCCTCAAAGCCGCCTGGCTGGGCGAATTGCGCCTCTGGCGGGCGTTCTGGCCATTTTTCCTGTTCGTTAACGGTGTACTCTATTACGCCGACTACCGCATCGCCGCCGTCACCTACACCATCGCCAGTTGGAAAACCGTGCATGGTATGCTGTTCCTGCCAATTATTTGGTGGACTGTATCGGTCTGGCAGTGCACCCGCCACAGCCGCTATAAAGTGTATGGCGCACTGGCACGGACAATGACCATCGCCCTGTACCTGGACTTAGCCTTACGGATTTACCTCAGCAGCCAACACCCAAACACCCTATTCGATTGCCGCCTGCTCATCATGCAATACGGCGATTGCTTATAACAAAACCGGAGCGCGGGCATCTTGCCCGCACTCCAGCGAAACCACCCGCGCCGAGGCCATTTTATCCACACACTTAAATATCGCCAGCAACCCAACCTAACACGCTGATTTTCTGCCCATCCTGACTAGCGGGCGACCAAAAAACCGTCGCTTAACCCAGTGCATTGCGGTTAATTAGGGTTTAGTTCAGCAAATAACTAAAAACTGTACTAAGATAAGCCTGATTAACCCTGCTGGAGGCTTACCTTATGCGCCGTCTTATTCTACTGTTCCTGACCGTTTACCCGCTCTATACGCTGGCGGAAGATACCCCACCGCCCACACCCGAAAACGTGCCGGACGTACCCGAACCGCCCGCACAGGTAGAAAGCGGCGAAAACATGGAACCGGAAATCACCATCCTGCGCAGCGGCAAAAAGATCATCCAAGAATACCGTCGCGGTGGCCGCTTATACATGATCAAAATTGTCCCCGATATAGGTCCTGCCTACTATTTTCTCGACAACAATGGCGACGGCCTGTTCGACAGCCGCAACAGCGACTTAGACCGGGGCAGCCATGTTAATATGTGGAAATTGTTTGAGTGGTGACAGAAGGTGGGCTAAACGTTGATACACACGGTTATATCGTGCAATAGCCAAAGACTATGGCACTCCATTCGGTGCGGCTTTTCCAGCGGAGTGCAAAGCTATTGGCTATGTCACCGTTAATTGTGGAAGACTTAAATGACGTGGCTTTGTGTAAAAGCCACAATCCGCCTTAAATAAGGCTTTGCGCCGAAAATAAAAATTTTTCAACAATTAACGGTGACATAGTCAAGCTCTTTAGCCTTTGCCGAGGGCTTTAACCTCGCGCCTAACCCAATAGGTCAGGAGATACCCTTGCCATAACCCACGGTCATCAGCAAGGGCTGTCATTTACAGCTCATCACCTTGACAAGGCGGTTTCCCACCTTGGCGGGTCAGAATCTGCATAAAAGCCCCCATATCCGCCCGCTCGCGGCGTTCGGCGAAAAACTCGGCAGTATTCATCGCACTAATTTTTTCGGCAACAGCGGTTGCTATAAACTGGTTAACGCTGGTTCCGTCTTGTTTGGCAATCTCGTCCACCGCCTTTTTCATAGAATGGGGCAAACGCAAAAGGTATGTTGCGGCATTACTCATTATTCCACCCCATTAAGTCCCCTATATATTCAGAAAAAATTCTATAGTTTCTTGGATTTGCTCTTGGGAAACATCAATGTTCTGCTCGCGTTTAATGATACTTTTTAGCTTGTCTAAAATTTCGCCAGTCAATAACAGCCTGCCGATATTGCTGGGGCTTGTTGCTATAACTTGATCGCAATAGCTTTCCAATAACCCAATCCTGGTCATCCCATATCTTGAAACCAAAGCCAGTTCCTTAATATTTTTGCTATCAAAGCCATCTAATACATCAATGCTAAAAATAAGCTCTTGCTCAACAATGTCATGCGTTTCAACCTTAAACAAGATGAACTGAACCAAATTAGTCAGTAAAACGTATTTTATCCCCGAATAAGCGCCGTAAGATGAGGCTTGAAAAATCTGCTCTTCTTTTAATGCCATACCCGCTTTTTTGGCCTCAACAACAATAACATCCTTGCCATCAACCGATAAAACATAATCCGCCCTTCTGCCTTGTATTTTTACCTCAGCTCTCACTTCTTCCATCTTATAGCCTAAAACCTCCATAAAAATACGGTCTAATACCATTCTGGTATTGCTTTCATTGAGATTTTGTTCAACGGCATTCTTAATTTTGGGCAAAAACATCCCTATTTGCTTATTGATACGAATTTCGTTTTCTACCATCGCCTGATCAACGAAACGGTCGCCGACAGGCTGGGTATCACAAGACAGATCAACTCCGTAGGTTTGCGCCAACGCATCAAGCCCAGATTCAAACCCTTGCCCTAAAGCCCTAAATTTCCAAGTAGACTGATGCAAATACAACTCCCCCAAGGAAACTGAGGTTTCTCTATTAAGCTGATTAGGCTTATACACGATTGTCTTCTCGTTAAATGCGTCAGGTTCAAAAATGCGGATACAAAGCTCCCCCACACCACCAAAACATTTAGGTTCCCCTACGGCATTGTCTATGGTTGCCACAAATACAATTTTAGAGATATATGCGGGCAACTTGCTTAAGTTAATAGAAAACAACTGCACATCGTTATAATTATTAGGCTCCGTATCAAGCAGGATACTTTTGGAAGCGTCTTCTTTTTGATTATAAAAAATAAAGTCGCCATCGCCGCTGACCTTGCCTTCGGCATTAAGCAAAAAAGCACTCACATCTATATCGACTTGCTGCCCTGATTGGGTAATCCAACTGATGCCAGAAAATAGGTTTGACCCGGTTATTCCAGCTTGGGATAAGGAAATATTTTCTCCCTGTTGTAAATTTTTCATAGCATCTCAATAACTCAGCAATTAAAGGCAAACAGCCATTATAGGCCGCTCAGTGCTGACAATTCTATGAACTACTTCACAAAGTAAGAAAAAATAGCGAAATAATCCGTTTGGTGATTTAAGCGAAGAGTTCGCTCCTAGACCCTTGGCAAAGGCTAAAGACCTTTGCACTCCACCCCCTACAACAACCCCAACTGCACAGGCTTGGCATTAGGAAACACCGTCTGCACTTGCCCGGCAGACAAACCAAACTGGGTCTGAAACAACCCGCCCATAATATTGCGGTAATCATTCAGCACCGGATAATCGCGGTTTTCCAAGAGCATTTTCTGCTCGACCCGCAGTTGTTCGCCGACGATTTGCTTGCCTTTGATGCCGCCGCCTAACAGCCAGTACACCGTACCATGCCCATGGTCGGTGCCTTTGTCGCCATTTTCCCGAAAGGTGCGGCCGAATTCAGAAATCACCAACACCACGGTCTTTTGCCACAACGCCCCGCCCAGGGTGGTGGCAAATACGTTCAAGCCTTCGCCCAGCTTCGCCATTTTATTCGCCAACTGGCCTTCCGCGCCACCTTCGTTAAAGTGCGTATCCCAGCCGCCGACATCGACAAAGCCCAAATTAAACTTATCGCGCATCAGCAAGCCCATGCGCTGCGCCTCGCTGGCGAAGCCTTGCGAAGCAATCGCCCCCCGGCTGGCCATTTCCATTTCTTGCGCCAAGTTTTGCACCACATCCTGACGGGTTTCCATGCCTTCCTGGACATATTTTTGCAACGGGTGGTTCTGGTACATTTCCGCCAAAATCGCCGCCTGACGGTCGGCGAAGTTTTTCTTCGCCACCCCTTTTAAAGATACGTTAGGGATAATCACATCGCCTTTGCAACTGATCGGCAAGGCATTAGTGAAGGCCACCGGATGCGCCCCCGTCAACACCCCCGCCAAGCGGTTTAAAAAGCCGGAGCTATAATTGCTATGCCCCCCTAACGGCGGTGCAAATTCGATACTGTCTTGGGTTTCAAAATGGCTACGGGTCAGGTCATCCGTCCCGGCAAACGGGATAAACGCGGCTTGGCCTTGGTTATACAGCGGCAACAGGCTGTCTTTTAAGGCCGGATGTAGACCCCAGTCGGCGGTGAGCGGCAACACCGCTTTGCTGTCGGCGGGGTCGGGTTTGGCAATCGCCAAGGTGGGGCGGGATTCGTAATAAAAGCTGCTGCTGTACGGCACTAAAATATTGGCGGCATCGTAGCCGCCGCGCAAAAACACCAGCAAAAACCGCGTATCGGTAGCGGGTGCGGCATATAGCCCGGAACGCCAAGACAAAGCCCCCGCTGCCGCCGCGACAGATTTAAGAAATAACCGACGGTGCATAATAATCTCCAATCTCAGGGGGTAGTGACCCGCCCATCAATGATACATAAACTCAGGCGCAGACAGGAAAAACCCGTTCCATTCCGGTTGTGAGGTCGCTTTTGCCAAGGCGGCTTTGGTTTGTGCCGACCAATACGGCTCAAAGGCCTGATAATACAAGCGGTTGGTCAGTACGGGTGCGGTTAAGGTTTTCGGGTCAACACCCTGCCCGGTCAATGGGGCTTTGCCGCCGCCGATACGCTGGGCAATCTCAAACCGCCGCGTCAATTGCCCTGGGCTAAGCCAGTCTTTTTCGGTCATGCCGTAACCGTCCGGCGTGTCATGGCCGAACAAGGGTTCGCCCAAATCGTTCAGCCAATTGGCGGCAGGCTGCATATAGCTCATGGGGCGGTCTTCGTAAGCAAAACGTAAGGCCGAGACCACATAGTGCATCGGATCTTTCACCTTAGTGCCTAAAGAAGCGGTAAATGCCGGCGACTCGAACAACACCCGCAAGGTCGCGGCAATGTCGCCGTCGGTGGCGCTAAAGACCTTCACCATCCGCGCTTCCAAATCGGGCGGCGGCGCATCGGCAACCCAATAGACCGCCAACTTGTGGCAGATAAACCGCGCCGTGGCGGGGTGGCGCACCAACATATCCACGGCCTGCTCCACCTCGGCGAAACCGTTGCCTTTAATGGTCTTGCCCAGAAACACCTTGTCCGAAAAATCATGGCGGTTCGGGTTAAACTCAAAACCGCCGTCATGGCGGTAATAAGGCTGCATCTGTTCGCTCAAATGCGGGAAATGGTCGCTCCAGTTCATACCCACACCCGTTAAGATATGCGCCAAGGCCTGCACGTCCTGTTGCACATAACCGCCGTCCACCCCTAGGGTGTGCAGTTCCATCAACTCCCGCGCATAATTTTCGTTAATCTTATTGGCGGCATTTTGGGTATTGTCCAAATACACCAGCATGGCCGGATGCTGTAAGGTCGCCATGACCAAATCACGGAAACGGCCTAGGGCATTCGGGCGCAAGGCGCGGTCTTCATAATCGGCAAGCAGGATTTTCACCATCGGCGCTTTATCCCGCGCGACATTAAAATGGTTAAACCAAAACCACACCATCTGCTCTTTCAATTGCGCGGGCGAATACACCGCGCGTAACAAATGCCGCTGCATGGCCTCCAGCATTTTGCCGCCGACTTGCTGGTTAAGCAGTAATTTGGCGGGCTGGCGTTGCTCAAGCGGCAGTTTATTCACACGGCGGTTCTCGTCCTGCATCGCCAGCGCCGCCATTTTTGGCGGCTCTTGGGAAATGCGCATCGCCGCGATAAGATCAGCCACTGGGGCGGGTACATGATCATCAACATATTTTTGCAATTGCCGGTTCAAATACTGCGCCCTGCCCTGCGCCAAATACGCGGTGACCGTCGCATTGTCTATACCGTAAGTCACCCGGTTAAGCCATTTGACATCCTCCCCCGACAACGGCGCAGCCCGCCCTGTCGAACTGAACAAAACCCACAGTAACCCGATTAGTGTTAACGGCTTTATCATAACGTCCCCAAAATAGTGTCCTGGCCTTTATGACCTTTGCCGTCCAAGATAGTTGCAGGCCGACCGCCCCTAAAAGCCTTAGGAGCGCGGGCATCTTATCCGCACTCCCAGAAAATCACCTCATCATAGGTGCACACGCGCCTAACAAATGACAAGCAAGTTGCAAGCCTTGTCTGGACAAGCATTAACTGCCGCCTCCGCAACACGGGTAAAGTGCCGCCAAACCTGTTGGGACAGGGCTTAAAGCCAATCATACCCCCAACAGGCCAGCCAAATTACCCATAGGCTATTGCTGATTTACAGACACTTTCTGCTGATAGCCTGACCGAAGACAGGCCAGCCGCGTCTTTTTAACCTTTAGCAGTGCACCATCCCCTATCCCTCAAAACCATGCCTGCAAAATAAGTATGCCACCACCATAAACCCTACCAATTTTGCGGGAAAGACAGGCGGGCTTTATCTTAACGCCGCGTATTCCCTAGCGTCACAGGCCTTGGCATAGTTGCTGCTCTACCGCTAACAACGGTTCCATAACACGAGGATTTGCCATGAAAAAAACCACGACCCTCTGCCTTGCCCCTGTACTGTTGTGCATGTCAGCATTGGCCTATAGCAATACCATTTATACTTATAATGGCCCGAATCTGACGGGCACAGGCGACCATTTGTCCATCAGCTTTACCACGACCACCCCCTTAGCTCCCTCGAAAAGCTACATCACCCTACCTTCGGCCAATTTCGTCAGCGGCTATGTCACGGTCATGAACACTAACGGCATCGTCCCCGGCCTGAACACGCCTATCGAATCGCTACAAGTGCATACCGACAGCGCCGGCAATATCGACGCGTGGAACATCTTCGGCGGCATCAGCACCTTAACCGGGTTAGCGCCGACCATGCAAGGCACTGACACCCAAGCGTACTCCATGAACACGCTGGTCTTCATCCCCGGCTCGGACATTCCCGGCGCGGTCGGCTTGGTCACGGGCGCGTACAATTACGAACAAGCCACCATTGTTAACTTTTATAGCAGCTGTGCCAACGCACCCGCAGGCACTAACTGTACGCTAGCGGGTAACGGACAACCTTATGGCTATTCCTACAGCGGCATCATCAACCCCGCCCACACCAACGGTTCATGGTGGCAAATCAGCCAAGACAACACCAACCCGCCGCCCGCCACCATCAACTTTAACGGCACATTCCCTGCCGGAACCGTCGGAACGGCGTACAGCACCAGTCTGACCGTCACCAACGGTACACCGCCTTATGTATGGACAGCAACCGGCTTGCCCAACGGCCTGACTTTCAGTAATGGCAGCATCTTGGGCACACCCACCACCCCCGGCACTTACAGCGTCAATATTGGCCTAAGCGACAGCACCCAAGCAAGCGCCAGCCATACTTACTCGGTAGTGATTAACCCTGCCGTCGCCACTTGTTCTAACAAAGATGCCGTCATCACCTCGGTAGGACGCAACTTTATTGTCGTGAATGGTGGCCTGAACCTGGCCGACCATGTCTGGTACACACCATCAGCGGCAGGCACCACCTTTACGGGCGGCACCACCGGATTCTTGACCGGCGAACTGGTTGACTTTACTGGCACGTTAGATCCAGTAGCAGGCTGTTATGCCACCAGCATGACCGTCAAACCAGCCCCCACAGTGGGTAACTATACCGTTAAGGATGAAGGCCGCAAAAAAATCACCGCGTTTGGCGACCATTATGTGTTTGTCGGCACTAAAAAAATCATCTGGAACAGCACCTCCAGCTACACCTTAAATGCCGCACAAATCAAAGTCGGCATGATAGCCGAGTGGAAAGGGCTACGCGACAAGGCCACCGGCATTGTCTTAGCCAAGAGCTTAGTGATTAACTAAGATGATGAAAAAAAGGCTTCTGGTACTCGATCATCAAGTTTTTAACATTCGGATAAATAGTTCAGCTACTGGGTATTGAAAGTTTTAACAAATTAATTTAAAACAACAAGTTGCAATGGAATCCGGCTCCCTCCCCTGATGGGGAGGGCTGGGGTGGGGAGAATCTAAACAAGGCTTTTTTCATTAAACGGACTGAAATCAGTCTGATTAAAATCTCTGAGCTATATGTATAAGTCATTGATTTTATTCTCCCCACCCCAACCCATCAGGGGAGGGAGCCGTCTACCTTGACAAGCCTTGGCTCTTCGCTAATCTTTTCCACTATTTAGAGGTGACTTTATGAAAAACTTGATGATCGAGTGGTAGCATACCAGAAGCCTTTAAAAAGCCACCGCCAGTATCGGCGGTGGCTTAAGGGCGTAAGGCAAACCACTGGCCTTACCCCTCCAAGGCAGAATGCCGCCTATAATCTAGGCGGCAAACAGAAGCTTACACCAACCACACCCCGCCAGCGACGGACGTAGTGGCCAATTGGGCAGCGGTTACACCCGTTAATTGCACCAGCGTGTCCAGTGTACCCTCATCTTGGAACACATAAGTATTGCCAATATCCGTAAAGGCGACCGTTTCGCCCTGCGTCAAATTGGTTTGCAAATAAGTAAAAATATCGCCTAAATTTTTGCCTTGCAACGCTAAAGCAGAGCTATAGGTATCCGCATCATCAAAACTGATAATGCCATGGCTAATGGCGTGGCTATGGATAATCCCGGCATTAATGCCGTCCACACCCGTGGTATTGGCGGCGATAGCCGTACTGTCCAAATCCAATTGGTCAGAGCCACTGCTTTTGCCTAAGGTAAAGCCATTCACCACATCATAACTGCCGACCAAACTATCGCCTGCACTGATCTGCACGACATCTAACAGGCTTCTTTCTTCGCTTAAGACATTCGTATCTTTGCCTAAACCGCCGACGAAAGTATCGCTGCCATTGCCCCCGAACAAGAAATCATCGCCACTACCGCCCATCAATACATCACTGCCATTGCCGCCGCCCAGCCTATCGTTGCCGTCGCCGCCATCCAACGTATCATTACCCAAAGAACCGAGCAGCATATCGTTACCGTCACCACCGCTCAAGGTATCCGCCAGACTGCCGCCCATTAAGGTATCATCGCCAGCCAGACCGTTAATCGTGTTATTTAAGGTATCAATCCCCTGTAAACGGTCGTTAGCCGCCGTACCATTGTGATGGCTGGCAATATAAGCCAGCGTCCAAGTGGTATCGGTAAATTGGAATTGGCCGATAGCATCTGCGCCGCCGCCAAAAAAATCATTGACGGTAATTTGGTCGCCATTAGCGTACTCTAACACCAAACTGTGGTTGCTGCTGTCGTCATACAGCGCGGTCACGTCCGTAGACGCAATATTGCTAAACTTGACGATGTTTTGGGAATCGCCATTATCATAAATGGTATCGACACCGTCACCGCTGGCAAACAGATAAGTATCGGCGCCTTGACCACCCGCCAAGGTATCGTCGCCCAAGCCCCCTGTTAACACATCATCACCATTACCACCAAACAAGACATCGTTACCGTCCAAACCTGACAGCACATCATTGCCTTGATAGCCATAAATGATATCCGCTTGACCCGTTCCGCTCAGCGTATTGCTTTTTTGATTGCCACTAATAATAGCCATTGTTAATATCTCTCATTATAGATTACTGAAAAACCGCCTGCCCCAGCCATGGCCGCCTTAAACGCAGTAATAGAGGCTAAAACAGGCGGCTGTTATTGTTCTGTAAACGGATAGTTATACAGATAGTGCGGACTTTACCAAAAATTGATGACAAATACAGTGAAGTAACGAATTTTTTGACAAAAACTTACTTAAAGAACGGGGGATGCCCTAATTTCTGACTCACTAAAGCGTAGTCTCCGCAACCCATATCAGCCCGGAAAATACTTCTTTAGCTTATACCATAAAGACCGCTCGCTAATATCCAGCAACTGCGCGGCCTTAGCCTTATTGTCACCCGTTTGGCTTAACGCCTGTCCAATCAGTTGCTTTTCCAATTGCTCAACCTGCTGGTTAAGGCTGCCCAGCGTCGCCGTAGGACTCTGGGCTTGCGCCTGCGCGGGTGCCATATCCTCCAGCACATCACTGGGCAGATGGCCGATACCGATGGTTTTGCCGCCACTTAACACCACCGCCCGCTCCATCATATTCGCCAACTCACGGACATTGCCCGGCCAGCTATAAGCCTGCAAGCAGGCTTGGGCATCGGCCTCAATACCGTGACTGGCAAACCCGAAATCACGCGCATGTTTTTCGACGAAAAACGTCGCCAACGGCAAAATGTCTTCACGCCGCTCCCGCAACGGCGGCAAGGCGATGTTGAACACATTCAGACGATAAAACAAATCCTCACGCAACTTCTGGTCGACAATCGCTTGCCGGGGATTACGGTTCGACGCGGCAATCACCCGCACATCGACCGTAATGGTACGGTTACTACCCAAACGCTCCAAACTGCGCTCCTGCAATACCCGCAACAACTTCGCTTGCAGACCGATGTCCATTTCGGTAATCTCGTCCAAAAACAACGTGCCGCCGTCCGCCAATTCAAACTTACCGACCCGCTCCTTATTCGCCCCCGTAAACGCGCCTTTACTGTAGCCAAACAGTTCGCTCTCCAAAATATCCGCCGGAATCGCCGCGCAATTGATCGACACGAACAGCTCTTTGGCACGGGGGGAGGCATTATGGATGGCCCGCGCCACCAATTCCTTACCCGTCCCGGTTTCGCCTTGGATCAGCACACTGGTTTTGGTCGCGGCAACTTGCTGAATTTGCGTGTAAATTTGCTGCATGGCAGGGCTGTTGCCGATAAAGCCCTGCCAACCCTGCGCGACCGCTTGCCGCAAATAACGGTTTTCCCGCTGCATCTTGCCTAAGCGCAACGCCCGTTGCACCGAAGCAGTCACCGCATCCAACTCAAAGGGGCGGACAATATAATCGCTAGCCCCGTATTTCATCGCCTCCACGGCACTCTCCACCGTACCATAAGCCGTGACCACAATCACCGGCACCTCATTATTTTGTTCACGCAACTGCCGCAACAGGCCGATGCCGTCCAGTTCCGGCATCCGTAAATCCGTAATCACCAAATCGAACGTTTGCTCGGCCAGCATCGCCAACGCTTGCAGGCCATTACCCGCCTGCGCCACGCAATACTCCATCTGCGTGAGCATAATCTCCAATAAGCGGCGCATTTTTGGCTCGTCATCGACGACCAGAATCGTTTGTTTGGGCATTCTGTTAAATTTCCTGATGGATCATAGGTAAAACGACATGGAAACACGCGCCCCCTAACGGGCTATCAGTCACAAAAATCCGTCCCTGATGTGCCAAAACAATTTGCTGGACAACCGTCAACCCCAGCCCCACCCCTTCTTGCCGCAGGGTGAAAAACGGCTCGAACACCTTAGCCTTATTGGCATCAGTAATACCAGGGCCATCGTCACTGACGGTCGCCTCAAAACTGTCGGCATGGTTGCGGGTTGCCACCACAATATGGCCGCCCAGCTTAACGTGTTGGGTGGCGTTTAATAATAAATTTAAAAACACCTGAATGATGTGATCTTTATCACAATCCAAGTGTGAATTTGTCGCAGCCAAATCGGCGCTAATCTGCACCTGCCGCGCTTCGGCATGACTTTGCACCAATTCCAAGGTACGCCGGATAATCGCGTGGGCATCATTATAGGCAAACTGCGGCGCACGCGGCTTGGCACATTCTAACAGCATCGTCACCAAACCGTTCAGGCGCTGGGTTTCGCTCAGGATATAGCCCGCCATTTCCTGACCGATCTCGCTCAGCTCCGGTTCGCGCTGCAAAATTTGTGCAGACGAGCGCAAAATCCCCAACGGTGTCCGCACCTCATGCGCCATACTCGCCGCCATTTCACCAATCACTGCCAATTTGGCAACCCTGACCACATCCTGCCGCGACTGCTCCAAATGCTCAATCATTAACGCAAACTGACTACTTAAATCGGTAATTTCTTGGCTGGAATTGACCAGCGGCGGCACCACCGGCTTACCGAGCATAAAATCATGGGTAAACTTGGCCAACTGGACAATCGGGCGGGCAATTTTTGCCGACATCCAAAACGACACCACAATACCCAGCACCAAGGTCAAGCTTAAAAATGCCAGAATCGCCGCCCATAAATCCCAAACCGGCAACAGCGCGTTTTTACTGGGCTGGAGAATCAGCACCCGCCAGCCAAAGCCGCTAAACGAACGGTAGCCCTGCGAATTGGCATAACCCACCAAAACGGCTTCATGATGCAAAAAATCCACCGTCGTCGTCAGCGACCCCGTCATTTTCTGCCCCATCAACGGCAACAGCTCCGGCAAACTGGCAAACGGCAAAGGCCGACCTTGCAACACCGTTGACGTAGCGATCACCTTACCCGCCCCGTCAATCAGCAACGCATAGGTCGCCGAGTCTTTCAGGCTGAACGGCAACGGCGTATCCAACAGCCGGAACATCTCCCGCCAATCAAAACTGGCATACAACTGCCCCAGCGTACCGTTTTTAAAGGCATCGCGGATAGGGATGGAAAAATATAACTGCTCCAGCTCGGCATCCAGAAAATGCAGCGCGTGGGTATGGTCTTTATGGGTGACGCTAAGCCATGGCTCGGTATGCGGATACCATTCGCCGATCAGCTTCTTATCACTGGCGGAAATGATCTTGTCCTGATTGTCGACGACAAAAATCTGCCCATAAATGCCGCCATAACCGCTGTGCAGCTCGTTCAGGACATGCGCCAACCGCTTATCGACATCCCCCACCCGAATCTCCTGCATCACCTCCAACTGGCTCCACATCGTCATATTCTCAAACCGCTCAAACAACGCCGTGTCGATTTGCTGCATAATCGTCGACGCTTGCGACTGGAGCTTATTATCAATCTCCTCACGCAAAATCTCCCGCAAATGCACAAAAATCATCAACGTGATCAGCAACGCCGACGCCAAACTAATCAGCAGATAAGACATCAGCAAAGTATAACGGATGGTCATGCGGGTATCTCGGTCAGAAGCGCAGGAAAAAGAGGGGGATTAACCGTAGAGAGTATAAGGGCGATAGCCGCCGCGCGGCAAAAAAATTGCGGGGAAAGGGGGAATGCCTGCTTTTATGCGGGTCTGGCCGTTCGGTGCCGCGCGGTTGGCTTGGCGTGTCGACAGAATCCCCGGCTGATTATCGGGAGGGTAACGAAGAAGCCATGCGTATCCTTGGCTACTTGCTAATGCGCGCTATGGATTACGCCTTACCACGTTGCGGTAGCAACCGCCCTACTGCAACCCTATCAACTGTAGCAATTACATCAGCAATGGGTTAAGTGGCCCCCATTGTCCAGACAATATTTAGCCTAGTTTAAGATAGTGTCATTGCCATTGCAGCGGATTGGCGCTGCCCCGTTTCTCCGTTTGAAGCATTTCGTTTATCGCTAAAATGATCTG
>NZ_PGFZ01000039.1 GCF_002923755.1 Methylovulum psychrotolerans | reverse complement strand
GCAGACCATTTTAGCGACAAACGAAATGTTTCAAACGGAGAAACGGGGCAGCGCCAATCCGCTGCAATGGCAATGACACTATCTTAAACTAGGCTAAATATTGTCTGGACAATGGGGTCCACTTAACTGTTACGAATGAATGGAGGCACTTAAGTTTTTGGAAAAATAAAAATTAAAAATGGATATTATTTTTAATATCAATTGTGTAGGCTTTTTAAGCTAGTTTTTATTAAAAAGTACCCATTTTTTTAGGTACTTTTTAATATAAATTACTCAATGTTTTTGTTATAAATAAGGGTAGTAACCGCATTTTCCTAAAATACGGTATTAATGTTTTTTTCGTCATATTTTGTGCGTAAGGCAACACTTGATTTATCTAGCTAAATAGGTTCGTTCAGGCTGTATGGCCTGAAGAGAAGGCTTCACAAACTGCTGTTTTGCGATAGGTTGGCGTTTCAGTGATGAGATGGCTTGGGTAAAGCCATGCGCTATCAAATTTAATAATAAGAAAAAAAAGGGGGGGGAGTACAGAGAGAAAATGAATAGGCTGTCAGATTTGTTAGCAGGTGTGGGTTTTAAACAGCACAAAATCAATCCGCTCTGAGCGGTTCATATTTTTACATCATCGGCTTGCCGAGATATTTTAAGGAATTAGTAGTGGCCACTTTAACTGATATACGCAATTATATATGGGACATTCAAGCCAATGGTTCTATTAACGATGGCAGTAACGATGCTTTCGATACGGCCTTTGTACTAGACGGGTTTTCATCAACCACTCAGACATATGAAGATTCCAACAGAGAGGTGGTGATGGCCTCAAACGCATCGGGGGACATTGATGTCACCAGAAAGGTATATGTGCCGGACAGTGGCACGGTGGGTTATGCTAGATTTCTTGAGATTGTCACCAACACAGGAAGCGTTGCCACAACCTATAATTTAGTCATTCGGGGTAATTTGGGTTCAGATAGTTCTACGAGTATTATCGCAACGTCCAGTGGTGATGGTAGTTTTACAACCGCCGATCATTGGTTGGTCACTGACGATAGCACTGATAACGGTGGAGATCCGGCGGTAGCACAGGTTTTTGGCGGCCACAACGGCCTGGCCCCTACGGCAGTTTACGGGGTTAATGGCGATGATGATATTAGCTACAGTTTCTTGTTGCATCTTGCTCCAGGAGAAACCAAAATTATTATGCATTTTGGTGTCCAAGCGGCAACTAGGGCCGAGGCTCAGACCGTAGCGGCTTATTTAAGTAGTGGGGCGCAAGATATTTTTGCCGGTATGAGCGCCGCTGAATTGCAGCAATTGGCTAATTTTTCCTACACCCCCCCCGTCTCTAATTTTGCCATCACCTCTAGTACCGGTTTAGTCCAAGACGAAGGCAATGGCCATAATGGTAGCTTTACTTTTACAGTTACCCGTTCCGGCAATCTTAGCCAAGCCGGTAGTGTCCATTACACAATTTCAGGATCTGGTCTCCATCAAGCGGCGGGTAGTGATTTTGTCGGAGGCGTTTTGCCTAGTGGCATCATCAACTTTGCCGCTAACCAACAAACGCAAGTAGTGACTTTGCAAATTGCTGGAGATGCGATTAGGGAAAGTGACGAAACATTTAGTGTGGTTATTGATAATGCGGTTGGCGGAGCGGTTAATCAAGCGGCAAATTCGGCAACTGGCACGATTGTTAACGATGACCCTTTGCTTGTTAACTTGACTCAAAAAGATGATTTTTTTCAAGGTACCGCCGATCATGAGCTTATCCAAGGATTGGGCGGCGATGATGTCATTTATGGCCAAGACGGCAATGACAGTTTGTTAGGCGGTAAAGGCGATGACAGCTTAAATGGCGGTTCCGGCAACGACATCTTACAGGGGGGGATAGGTGACGACCTGCTTAACGGCGGAGATGGCAATGACATTCTTTATTCAACCTCAGCAAGTGGCGCCCAAAGTGACACCTCAACGGTTTCCAACCAAGTGATCGTGCCTTCTTCGGGCCTAAACCTGAGTATTAGCCTGACGGCGCCTGATTTCACGGACACCGGCAGCGCGGTGGTTGATGGTTTGCTGAGCCGTTCCGGTGGGCAGTCAGGTAATGTCAATATCGCCTATGTCATTGATGTATCAGGCAGTATGCAAAGCGTTTTTCAAGGCACTACGGTGGGCGATCTTAACGGGGATGGGTATTCAAACACGATTTTAGATGCGGCGATAGCGTCTTTTGAATCGCTGACTAATTCTCTTATGCAGACAGGCTTTTCAAGCAGCCAAATTACCCTAATCCCATTCAGTTCATCTGCCACCACCACGTTTAACAACGGGATGTCTACAGACGCTAACAATAATGGCAGGCTGGATATCATCGACTCGTTACGCTCACTGAATTTAGGTGGCGGCACCAATTACACGGTTGCGCTTGATGAGGCGGTTTCGTTTTTTAACAACAGGGCGGGCCTTAATTATGTCTTTTTTATTTCCGATGGTCAGCCAAATGAAGGTGGCAGCTACTCAACGCAAGTGCAAACACTGATAAACCCATCGGGTATTAATGCCTCTATACGCGCTATAGGCTTAGGAGCCAGTTCCGACCTTCCGGCACTTGATTTGGTGGATGATAATACAGTCAATAACTCGGCAATCCGTGTCAATGATACAGCCTCGTTGACCGCAGGTTTGATTGCCCCGTCTGTGCAACTGTCCGACATTGCTAGGGTCGAGCTATACCGGAACGGCACGTTACTGACAACAATCCAACCAAGTCAGCTGGTTTCGACACCGTTAGGCTTACGTTTTACAAGTACCGTATCAGGTCTGGATTTATCAGATAACAGTGTTATCGCCAAAGTTATCGCCACTGATAACGCACATACCTTTGTATCGGTAGAGCAAAGTATTTCAACGAAAGCAGGTGATAACAGGTTATTTGGTGGCAGTGGCAATGATACCTTGGTTTCTGGTTCCGGTGATGACGAGATCAACGGCGGCAGTGACGTTGATACGGTATCTTATGCCTCTTTTACAAAGGCGGTTAATGTTAATTTGAGCTTAAGCGATTGGCAAAATACCGGCGGGGCAGGTGTAGATAAGCTCTCCTTGATTGAAAATATCACAGGCGGTTCAAATAATGACACATTGACCGGCAACGGGGCCGCCAACGTCCTTAACGGCGGTGCGGGTGCGGACAGGCTGACCGGCGGGTTGGGCAACGACCTGTATATCGTCGATAACGCCGGTGACATCGTCACCGAGACCTCCACGCTGGCGACCGAGATTGACACGGTCAGCAGTTCGATCAGCTACACGCTGGGGGGCAACGTGGAAAACCTGACCTTGTCGGGCACTGCGGCCATCAACGGTACCGGCAACGGCCTCAACAACGTCCTGATCGGCAACGGAGCCGCCAACGTCCTCAACGGCGGTGCGGGTGCGGACAGGCTGACCGGCGGGTTGGGTGCGGATGTCTTTAAGTTTATCCTTGAGACAGATACGGGAACACTATCAACAACTAGGGATACTATTACTGACTTTAACCATACACAAGGCGACAAGATCGATGTGTCCAGTATTGATGCTAATACGGCCTTGGCAGGTAACAGTGCGTTTTCCGTTTTAAGGGTAGGGGGAGCTTTTTTAGGCACTTTTACCCAAGTAGGTGAGCTTTATTTTGACCAATTGGCACACATCTTATACGGTAACAACGATGCTGATAGCAGTGCTGATTTTTCTATGCAAATAACAGGAGTCAGCAGCTTGGTCGTTGCCGATGTTGTCATGTAAATAAGCAGGGTAGACAAAGGTAGGCAAATTACGGTTGGTTTCAGGGCAAAAATAGTTTGCCCTGAGCTTTTAAGGTTTTTGCTTGCCCTTAAGTCCTTGATACTCGTTTAGAAGTTCCTAGCGGGCATTACTAGCCTGCTGGTCACTACATCTACCTCGTTCTTCTTATGCCCTTTATGTCCTGTCAGTACAGTACCATACAGGGCATAAACCTAAATCACAGCCATTAAGCTGGCGCACGGATAAAAGCCAAAACCATTAAGCCCTCATTAATATTGCTTCCTCTATGATGTAGCCACATTGTCCAACACGGCAATGCGGGGCTGGGTTAACCGCCACCGTCACTTAATCCTTATTTATGGAAGGCTGTTATGAAAAAATTAGTGTTTATGGTTGCCTTGAGCTTATGTGCCTTAGCGGCAACTTCTGCTTATGCGGATGATGACGACTGGGGTCGTCGTGGCGGTTGGGGCGGCGGTGGCTGGGGTGGTGGCGAATGGCACGAACACCATCATCACAGGCCTAGACCCCAATACCGTGAAATCATCAATGTTTATCCACAACCACGCCCCGTTTACCGTGAAGAGATCATTTACGTCCAACCACGTCCGGTTTACCGTGAAGAAATCCGCGTTTACCCGCAACCACGCCCACAACCTGTATAGTGGACCCATAAAAACAGACAATAATTTAAGATGGTGTCCATCATAAAACAGGTGGATAAAAATGAGTGAGAAAAAGCGTAAATTGATGACTGGGGCACAAAAGGCGAAGGTGGCGTTGGAG
>NZ_PGFZ01000038.1 GCF_002923755.1 Methylovulum psychrotolerans | reverse complement strand
GCATACGCAACAATACACATAAATGATGAAATCTTCGACGGGCATGACGGCTTCTCCGGTAAGGTAGTTCGATTAACCTGAACCTAAGACAAGAATGTCACCCTTAAAATTTCACGCCCTAAAAAGTTGAACATCGCGTAATGTTAGAACATTACTTAAACGACGTAAGAAATGATGGTTACGTTGAAATGGAGATTTTTGTTAAATTAAAAAAATTGTAATCTATTTGGTAGTTCTACAATAAGCAAAATGGCCAGGCAGAATGACTTGTCTGACCATTCTCCTATATTAAACAAGCTATTGATTTTTAATATAAAAATAAAAATTAGTAAAAAACCACGGTCTTCCCTATCGCAACATCCCCACCGGATAGCTATAACTATCCAGCACCTGCACATAATTCGCCCGCTCGTAAGCACTGGGGTCTATGGCGTGTTGTTGGCTGACGCTGCCTTTTAGTTGGCTGACGGATTCATACTCATGTTCGGTCAGCCACGCGGCCAATTCCCCTAATAATTCGCGCAGTTTATCCGCACCGTGGGTCAGTAAGACACTGCAAAGTTGTACGGCATCCGCTCCGGCCAGCAGGGCTTTGATAATATCAGGGGCGGTATGGAAGCCGCCTGTGACGGCCAGCGACAATTTCACCCGCGCGTACATTAACGCCGTCCAGCGAATACGCAATAAGGCTTCGGCAGGCGTGGACAGTTCCAGTTTCGGCACAACTTGCAAGGTCTCCAAATCAATATCGGGCTGGTAAAAGCGGTTGAACAAGACCAGCCCATCGGCTCCGGCCTGTTCCAATCGTTTGGCGAAATGGAGCGGTGAGCTAAATTGTGCGGACAGTTTTAAGGCAATCGGCAAGCGGATATGTTTTTTCAGTTCTTGGACAATATCCAGATAACGGTTTTCTACAGTTTGGCTGTCTTCAAGGATGTTAGCCGCCAGATGGTAAATGTTCAATTCCAACGCGTCGGCCCCCGCTTCTTGCATGTCCCGCGCGTAATCCAACCAACCGCTGACGGATGTGCCGTTGAGGCTGGCGATAACCGGAATCCCTAAGTGGGTCTTCAGCTTTTGCAGATGCTCCAGATAATGTTGCTGGTAGGTTTGCACGTTGGCGGGAACGGGGTGGAAGGAGTCGGCTTCACCGTGGCCTAGTGCTTGCTGGAAAAAAAAGCGGGCGAAATGGCGGGTTTCGGCGGTGATTTTCTCTTCAAACAGCGAATACATGACAATGGCTGAGGCACCGGCATCCTCAAGCCGCCGCGCACTGTCCAAGTCCTTGCTCAGGGGCGAGGCGGACGGGATGAGCGGATTCGCCAGGTGCAGGCCTAGGTAACGGGTGCTTAAGTCAACGCTGGGTAAGTCAATCATGGCTGGCCTCGGTTTTTAATTGGGCTTTGACTGCCGAAACGGAGGTATTTTCATCCAAAACCAGTTCGGACAGTTGTTTATAATAATGGTAGCGGTGTCTCACATCTTGTTGCGCCTGTTGCAAAAACGCTTCCGCCGCCTCAGGCTGGCTTTGCCATAACATGCTGAAACGGGTTTCGCTCATGACAAAATCGCGGTAAGGGATAGAGGGTTCAGCAGAGTCCAAGTGCATGGGGTTTTTGCCGTGCTTAATTTTGTTAGGGTCGAAGCGGAATAATGGCCAATGCCCACTTTTGATGGCCAAATTCTGTTGGCGGTGGTTGTTGGACAAATCGACACCGTGAGCGATACAAGGCGCGTAAGCGATAATGATCGACGGCCCGTCATGTGCTTCGGCTTCCAAGAACGCATTCAGGGTTTGGGTATCTTTGCCCGCGTAAGCGACATGGGCGACATAGACGTTGGGGTAGTCCATCGCCAATAAGGCCAAGTCTTTTTTCGCGGTCGCCTTGCCGCCTGCCGAGAATTTGGCGACCGCGCCTAAGGGCGTGGATTTGGAGGTTTGCCCGCCGGTGTTGGAATAGACTTCGGTGTCCAGCACCAAAATATTGACGTTGCGGCCACTGGCGAGGACATGGTCGACCCCGCCAAAACCAATATCATAAGCCCAGCCGTCACCACCGATAATCCAGACGCTTTTTTTACACAAATGGTCGGCGAGTTCCAGTAAGGCGATGGCTTTGCTGTGGCTGAGTTTGGCGAGATGGTGTTTTAAATCGGCGACCCGTTCGCGTTGTTCGTAAATTTCCGCTTCATCGGCTTGGTCGGCCATTAGGATGGCATCGGCTACTTCAGCCCCTAGCAGGGGACGTAAGTCCGCCAACAGTTCTTGGGCGTGGTCGCGCTGTTTATCAAGAGCAATGCGTATACCTAAGCCAAACTCGGCATTGTCTTCAAACAGCGAATTATTCCAAGCGGGGCCGCGGCCTTCGGCATTTTTAGTCCAAGGGGTTGTCGGTAAGTTACCGCCGTAGATCGACGAGCAACCCGTGGCGTTGGCAATCACCATACGGTCGCCGAACAGTTGCGAGGCCAGTTTTAAATACGGGGTTTCGCCGCAACCGACACAAGCGCCGGAAAATTCAAACAAGGGCTGCATGACCATCGCGCCTTTGATGGTGTTGGTTTTTAACAGGCGGCGGTCATATTCCGGCAGGCTTAAAAAGAACGCCCAATTGTCGCGCTCGCTTTCCACTAAAGGGGCTTGCGGCTGCATGTTCAAGGCCTTGCGGCTGGCATTAGATTTGTCGCGTATCGGGCAAATGTCGACACACAAGGTACAGCCTGTGCAATCTTCCGGCGCTACTTGGTAGCTCATCGTCAAACCTTCGGGAAAATCTTTGCCTAGCATCGGCGCGTGTTTAAAACTGGCGGGGGCGTTTGCCAATGCTTCTGTCGC
Organism: Methylovulum psychrotolerans; assembly: GCF_002923755.1. Lineage (GTDB taxonomy): Bacteria > Pseudomonadota > Gammaproteobacteria > Methylococcales > Methylomonadaceae > Methylovulum > Methylovulum psychrotolerans. The sequence continues at coordinate 2,746 of NZ_PGFZ01000038.1, read as the reverse complement.
ATAGATTTTACTGCGGATTACGCCATGTGGGCAGACCATCACGCATTTGCCGCATTGGGTGCATAGATCGGTCTCCCAAACCGGGATTGCCATCGCCAGATTGCGTTTTTCATACGCGGCAGTGCCGGTCGGAAATGTGCCGTCGCAGGGCATAGCGCTGACGGGTAGCAAATCGCCATGCCCAGCAATAATTTCGCCTGTCACCTGTTTGACAAAATCTGGGGCCGAAGCCGGGATGCGGGACGGGATAATCCAACCCGTATCATTGGCGGGTAGGGCGGCGTAGTTGACCGGGTGCAAATTGGCTAAGGTGTCATCAATGGCCTGAAAATTCAGTTCGACAATGCGCTGGCCTTTTTTGCGGTAGGTTTTTTCGACGGCGTGCTTGATCGCGGCAATCGCCTGATCTTGGGGCAGCACGCCGGAAATGGCGAAAAAGCAGGTTTGCATGATGGTATTGATGTGCTTGCCCATGCCGCACAGCTCGGCGACTTTATAGCCGTCGATGACATAAAAGCGCAGGTTTTTCGCCCGCATTTGCTGCTGCATTTGCGCGGGTAGCGAAGCCCAGACCTGTTCGGGCGTTTGTGGCGAGTTGAGTAAAAACACCGCATTAGCGGCGGCGTTTTTCAGCATATCGTAGCGTTCTAAGAAAATCGTTTGATGGCAACCGATAAACTGGGCATCGTTATCGGCAATCAGATAGGTCGAGCGTATCGGCTGTTTGCCAAAACGCAGATGCGAGACGGTAATGGCGCCGGATTTTTTCGAATCATAGACAAAATACCCTTGCGCGTATAGGTCGGTCGCTTCACCAATGATTTTTATGGTATTTTTATTGGCGCTCACCGTGCCGTCACTGCCTAGGCCATAAAACATCGCCTGGAAAGTCTCGGCCTGGGCATCGGTGCGGAACGCCGCGTCCCACGCTAGGCTGGTATGGGTAACGTCATCATAGATGCCGATGGTGAAGGGGTTTTTCGGTTGCGGTTGTGCCAGTTCGGCAAAAATCGCCCGAATCATGCCGGGGGTGAATTCCTTTGAGGACAGCCCATACCGTCCGCCGATAATGGTCGGAAAACCTGAAAATTTGCGGTGATTTTGGGCAATCGCCGTCACCACGTCTTTATATAGCGGCTCGCCATCTGCACCCGGCTCTTTTGTGCGGTCGAGTACGGCAATTTTGTTGCAAGTGGCGGGCAAGGCGGCAATCAGAGCCTCGGCAGAAAAAGGCCGGTACAGACGCACTTTCAGCAAGCCGACGGTCTCACTGTGGTTATTTAAGTAGTCCACCGTTTCCGCCACCGCTTCCGCCGCTGACCCCATGATGATAATGACCCGTTCGGCCTGTTCTGAGCCAAAATAATCAAATAATTGGTAGTGACGGCCTGTCAGTCCGGCGTAGCGGTCCATTGCCTGTTGGACAAGGCCGGGCATGGCTTGATAATAGCTATTAACGGTTTCACGGGCCTGAAAATAGACATCGGGATTTTGCGCCGTGCCGCGCAACACCGGACGGTCAGGCGTTAGGCCGCGTTGGCGGTGGGCGTGTAGCCATACCTCGTTAATCATGGCGTGTAGCACCGTATCATCGGGCAATTGAATCTTGGCGATTTCGTGCGACGTGCGGAAGCCGTCAAAAAAGTGCATCAGCGGAATTCGCCCCGCCAACGCGGCGGCATGGGCGATTAAGGCAAAATCTAACACTTCTTGCGGCGAGTTGGCGCAAAGCATCCCGAAACCGGTCATCCGTGCCGCCATCACGTCGCTGTGATCGCCAAAGATCGACAAGCCCTGACAGGCTAAGGAGCGGGCGGCGATATGGAAGACCGTGGCTGTCAGCTCGCCAGCAATTTTGTACATATTCGGCAACATCAGCAACAAGCCTTGCGAAGCAGTGAAGGTGGTCGCCAACGCCCCCGCCTGTAAAGCCCCGTGTATCGCCCCGGCGGCTCCGGCCTCGCTTTGCATTTCGATGACCTGCGGCACCGTCCCCCATAAATTCACTTGTCCCTGTGCCGACCATTCGTCCGCCCATTCGCCCATCGGCGAGGCGGGGGTGATCGGGTAAATGGCAATCACTTCATTGAGCTTATGGGCGATAATCGCGGCGGCCTGGTTGCCGTCAATAGTAAGCGTTTGCTGATGTGGCATAAGGCACCTCTTAAGATGAGCGCTGGTTAACGCATTAACAGATTATAATAATCTTAATCCTAATGAGGTATTTGTCGAGCAGAATTTATGTTTATCACGCGATGTTCGACTTTTTAGGAGAATTTTAAGGGGGCCATTCTGGTCTTAGGTTCAGGTCAACAAACTACCTTACCGGAGAAGCCGTCATGCCCGTCGAAGATTTCATCATTTATGTGTATTGTTGCGTATGCGATTGCTATGAAAAAGTGGCCCCCAACCCGCTGAGGAAGCGGGGCTTCCCGACCAAACCGAGTGACTGCGAAGCCATTACGATGGAGATTGTCGGCGAATTTATGGGCAAAGACCAAGACAAAGGGATTCCTGATTAGCAAGATGCTTCAGCCGAGCGGATCCAAACCTCTGGGCGAGGCCCAACGGCGATGGCGGCAACAAGCAGGCGCATGGGAAGCTTATCGAGCTGGAACATGCGGTTGAAGCGATAGGCGAACGCCCCCAGATAACGCGAGGCATATTTTGCGAACCCAAACGCATGGTAAGCACCACCAAGGCTGGTCTTAAGGTTGCCCAGTATGGTATTGAGCCATAGGAATTC
>NZ_PGFZ01000037.1 GCF_002923755.1 Methylovulum psychrotolerans | reverse complement strand
GGCGTGTTGGGGGGACTGTTGACGGGCAAGGTGGCGGTTGCTGAGGTGGCGGATCCGCAGTTGCGTGAGCGTTGGCGGGCGATTAGTGCGCTGTTGGCTTAGGGGGGCTTTGCTCAGGAGGGAGAGGGGTGTAGAGATAAAAAGGTTAATTAATCAATCAAGAGGGCTATATGAGTAATGTGTTTAGTTTTGTCGGTACGGTGGGGAATGATGCGCAGGTGCGCTATACGGCGGCGGGTTTGGCGGTGCTGAATGTGAATGTCGCCAATAATATCGGCTTTGGCGATAAGCAGCAGACTTTGTGGGTGCGGGTGGCGGTGTTCGGTAAGCGGGCGGAGGGGCGGCTGGTGGAGTATCTGAAAAAAGGCCAGGCGGTGTTTGTGTCGGGCGAGCTGACGCAAAGCCAGTATCAAGGTCAAGACGGCACTTTAAAGACAGCGTTGGAGTTGACCGCGCAGGTGCTGGAGTTGGTGGGTGGGCGTAAGGATAGTCCCGCCGCCGCACCCGCCCCGGTGGCTACGGCGGATTATGATGACGATATTCCGTTTTAGGCGCGGCGGTTGGCCTATTGCTTAACGCCGGAAAATTGGTCGCCGCTGCCGGTGTTGCCGGGTTGCCAGCCAATGCCGGATAGGCTGTCTTTGCCTTTGCTGATGTAGGCATCAATGGCGCGGGTTGTGCCGCCTAGGGTGATGCTGCCGTAGAGGCGGCAATCGGCGGTGATGTTGATGTTGCCGGTCAGGGCGACGGGCTGGGCGGTCGGTACGAGGCAGTTGGAACCGGCTGCTGGGGCAGTACCGCTGGCGGGCATGATCAGGGTGCAGCGGCTGACGGCGTTAAAAACGGTGTAAATTTTCCAATAGCCCGTCAGATCGGCGCGGGTGCAGGTAGCGGCTTGGGCGTTACTGAGGCCGATAAGGCCGAGGGCGATGAGCAGGCGGATTTTGGTCATGGCGGCAAGTTCTGGGTTGGCGAAATTTTTGATTATAGCCCTTTGGCTTATCGGGCGGTATGGGTTTTTAAAGCGGTTTGGTAAGGAGGGCGGTATGGAAGAGGCGGCGCGGTTTTATTGTGAGAAGTTGACGGCGACATTGCAGGTGCAAACCTGTAAGCAGCGGTATTTGAGCGGCAATTTTTTGGTCTGTAAGGGCTGTGCGGTGGGGGCGGGCCATGCGGGGGTTAAGGCGGTGCGGGTGGATTTGTCGCACACTTGCTCGCGTTGCCAAGCCCAAGCGCAACGCTTGATCGGCAAAAAATTGTGCATCAGTTGTTATAACCGCCAGTTGGAGTTTAAGAGCGGCAAGAATCGGCGCGGTAATCCGCCGAGGATTAAGATTGCCGACGTGGCGTTGCTGGTGGTAAGCCGTTCGCTGTTGCGGGTGTATCGGGATAATGTCACCTCGATGGCGGAGGTGTGGGTGGAGTTGGTGCGGCGCGGTGATGTCGAAAAAGCCGCCTTGCCGTTGTCTTTAACAAGAGGAGTGCCGTTTCAATATGACTTATTCGCTTGAACAACATGTGTGCCGTTATTGCTTGGGGCGGATTTTGTCCGCGCCGTTGGCGGCGGGGGTTAGGGAATTTAAATGCGCCAATTGCGGGCATTCGGAGTCGGGGTCGGAAGTGAAGGTGCTGTGTGTGTGCGGGTTGAGCATTAAAGGCAAGTTTTTATACCAGTGTGTGCAAAATGACCAGAAATCGCCGGTCAATAACGCCGAATATGTGGCGGGTCTGGCGGTGGGATAGGTGAACGGTTACGATTTTTTTATAGCATTAAAAGCCGATGTCTAAACCGCTGTTAAGCCCGCAACAATGGCATGAGCTGGCCGAACGCTTGTTGGCGGGGGAGACGCGCCAAGCTTTGGCGGAGGAGTATGGAGTGGCGCGTAAGACCATCAGTAACCGTTTGGGCAATTATGCCCGGCGGATGCAGGCCGTCACTGAGCAGGTGCAGGCGGTGCAGCAGGAGCAGATGCAGACGGCGGCACCTGCCGATTTGGCCAGTATCGCCGCGCATCTGGCGGGGGCGGCCCAGCACAGTGCGATGACGGCGCACCGTTTGGCGGTTATCGCCCATGGCCAATTGGCGAAGCTGGATGAGGCGAACCCATTGGATAGCAGCGAGGCGCTTCAGGCGATTGCGGCGTTGACCAAAGTGGCCCATGCGGCGGGGCAGATTGGCTTGAGTTTGCTGAAGGCTAACCAAGTCGCCACACAGGCGCAGGGCGACGGAGTGTTGCCAGCCTTGCCGGATGATCCGCAGGAGGCGGCGCGGGTTTATCAGGCATTTATGGGTAAGGATTGAGGCTGGGCTGGCGGAGCGCGGGCATCTTGCCCGCAAGTGGCGGGCAAGATGCCCGCGCTCCAAGGCTTGTGCTACTGAGTTGCTGTCTGCGTTATCTCATGCCTTTTGTCTGTTTAGTTTTTTTTGTAACCTCTCTATGACCCTACCTTTCCCCTTCGATTTTAAAAATCCCGATTATGTGCAGGTGTTGCGTTGGCGGGTGGCGCGGTTGCGGCAGTTGCGCGGTGAGCCGGGGCAGTTGGCGTATTTGCGTCAGTATTACCGCGACCATCCGGCGGATTTTATCAGCGACTGGGGCTGTACGTTTGACCCGCGCAATGTCGAGCGGGGCTTGCCGGCGGTGATCCCGTTTGTGTTGTTCCCGCGCCAACGTGAGTGGGTGGAGTGGTTTATGGGCAGGTGGCAGGCGCAGCAGCCGGGCTTGACCGAGAAGAGCCGGGATATGGGCTTGTCGTGGTTGAGTGTGGCGACGGCGGCGACGGTGTGCCTGTTTCACGATGGGGTGGTGGCGGGGTTCGGGTCGCGTAAGGAGGAGTATGTCGATAAGATCGGTTCGCCCAAGTCATTGTTTTGGAAAGCCCGGCAGTTTGTCGCTTTGTTGCCTAGGGAGTTTAAGGGCGGTTTTGATGTGACGAAGCACGCGCCGCATTTGCGCCTGAGCTTTCCGGCCACCGGGTCGGTGATGACGGGGGAGGCGGGCGACGGCATAGGCCGGGGCGACCGCTGTTCGTTTTATTTTGTCGATGAGGCGGCGTTTTTGGAGCGGCCTTTGTTGGTGGATGCGTCATTGTCGCAGACCACGCATTGCCGGATTGATTTGTCGTCGGTTAACGGCATGGGCAACCCGTTCGCGCAAAAACGCCACGGCGGTAAGATTGATGTGTTTGTGTTTGATTGGCGTGAAGACCCACGCAAGGATGAGGCGTGGTATCAGAAGCAACGGGAATTGTTGTCGCCGGTGGTGGTGGCGCAGGAGATTGACCGCAATTATGCCGCGTCGGTGGAGGCGGTGATTATCCCTAATGAGTGGCTGCAAGCGGCGGTCGATGCGCATCTGCGTTTGGGCATCAGCCCTAGTGGGGTGCAGATGGGGGCGTTGGATGTGGCTGACCGGGGCGCGGATTTGAATGCGTTTGCCGTGCGCCATGGGGTGGTGTTGACGCATGTCGAGGCGTGGAGCGGGAAGTTGGAGGATATTTTTAGCACCACGCAGCGGGCGTTCCGTTTATGCGACGCTTGGCAGTTAGGGCAGTTTTGTTATGACGGCGACGGTTTGGGGGCGGGGGTGCGCGGTGACGCGCGGGTGCTGAATGGGCAGCGCGAGGCGGCGGGTTTGCCGGAACTGGCGGTGGCGATGTTCCGGGGGTCGGATGCGGTGACTGACCCGCTGGCGCGTTTGGAGGCGGGGGAGGGCGCGGGGCGTAGCCATCAGGATTATTTTGCCAATGCCAAGGCGCAGTGGTGGTGGGCGTTGCGCAAGCGTTTTGAGTTGACCTATGCGGCGCTGCACGGTGCGGATTTTGACCCGGACGGGATTATTTCTTTGTCGGGTACGCTGCCGGAGTTGGCCTTGCTGACTTCGGAACTGGCGCGACCGACATATCGGTTTAATGGCGCGGGGAAGTTGCTGGTGGATAAGGCGCCGAACGGCAGCGCGTCGCCGAACCGGGCAGATGCGGTGATGATGGTGTTTTCGGGGTATCAGAGCAGTTCGGCCCCGGCTTTGGCTCGGTTGTGGGTGGCGGAGGCTGGGGCGGATGTGGATGTTGGCGGGAAGGCGGTGTGTGGGCAGTGCCGGGCGTTTGTTGATGGGCTGTGTGGGGAGACGGGCTGGCGGGTGGCGGCGGGGGATTTGGGGTGTGGGGGATTTTTACATTTACCTAATGTAGGCAGTCAGTTATGATTGCCTCTTTACATAATACCGTTAGCGGCACTGATATTGTTATCCTAACTATACTCTGAACGGTCAAGTTTTCGGCTTTTACAATTTACTGTAGGGTACGCTGTGCGTACCTTTTGCACTGATTTTATGAGGGTTTTTAAAGGTACGCACAGCGTACCCTACCAAAAAAACCGAAAAATTGACCGTTTGGAGTATATATAGGGTAAACCCGTAACAGCCGATAGGTTTTTTCCGGTTTGCTTGTTAAACAAAGTGCATTGCTTTTCCACAAGAACAGGTAAAACTTGAGCGACAAAAGTGAGCCGTTTAAAAAGACCGTAACACAGCTTAAGCATAACATTACTAATGATTGATAAAAGAAAGTCCGCATTTGACAATATCAGCAGAACACTTGCTATTATCCGATATGATATTGAGCAGCACCAGGTAATCAATGACTTATCGCTTAATATTCATGGCGAAAATTATTTTAGGGATATTTTTAATTATGTTTACGCGCCATGTAAGTTGGAAAACGCTAATTTTGATAGTGCTAACAGCCCTTGTGTAGATTTAGTGGATAAAGGAAGCAAGCTTGCTTATCAAATTACGACAACAAAAACAAAGGCTAAGATTGAAAATACCCTTGTTGCTTTGCAAAAGCCAGAATATCAGGGCTACCGGATAAAGCTATTTTTTCTTTTAGGTAAAGCAACGTTGAAAAAAGAGACAATCACGGAGATTAATGCCCGATTCAATGTCAATATTATCGATTGTCTCCATGATCATAAAGATTTAATCAAGGATATAAACAATCTTGAGACGACTCGATTGATTGGGTTAAATAAACGGTATTTTGAAAGCCAAAGCGGCAGATATACGGATGAAATCGTTTTGGATTTAATTTTTAGGCATTTGATAGGACAAAAATCAACAATTAAACCAATGTATAACGATGATTTTGGCAATGTGGATAGCCATGAAAAGTTAAAGTTGAATAATATCAACAATAGGATCGCCAGTGAAATTAACAAAGGGTTGGATTATCGGGATATTGTTGAAAGCATATCGCAAGAAAACAATCTTTTGACGACATTAAGAGGATTTGTAGTGGATGAGCTTTACAAAACCATTTTGATGGCGCAATTGCACGCAGCAGTCCGCCGCTCTGAATTAGAATCTAAATCGTTAGCGGAATTACATGGCTTGGCACGGCAATACGCGGTTTGTTTTAATAAAACCATTTATAAGTTGCATGAGGCGATTGAAGCAAAAATGGATATTAAAGATTTTAACGCGATGAATATCGCGTGGATTATTATCGCGTATTTCTTTGAATTGTGCGATATCGGGGTGCATGAGTCATGATTATGCCGACAAAAATCATACAACCTGTTGATTCTTTGATTGTTATAGGGTCGTGCGTATTAAAGCTATTGGCCGAGCACGGCCAGTTATCTGTTGATGATTTACTGGATAAGGTTAACAAAACTTACCATAAGCCCATTTCGATTGATAAGCTT
>NZ_PGFZ01000036.1 GCF_002923755.1 Methylovulum psychrotolerans | reverse complement strand
GCCTTGGGGCTGACCCCGGAACATCTGGCGTATGTCATTTACACCTCCGGCTCTACGGGGCAACCGAAGGGGGTGATAAACGGGCATCGGGGCGTGGTCAACCGCCTGTGCTGGGCGCAACAGGCCTACGGCCTTAGTGCTACTGATAGGGTGTTGCAAAAGACCCCGTTCAGTTTTGACGTGTCGGTTTGGGAGTTTTTCTTGCCGTTGTTGGCGGGGGCGCAGTTGGTGATCGCCAAGCCGCACGGCCACCAAGACCCGGCCTATTTGGCGCAACTGCTGGTGAGGGAACAGGTCAGTATGGTGCATTTTGTCCCGTCCATGCTTCAGGTGTTCCTCGACCAGGCCGACTTGCCCGCCTGCCCGGCTTTGCGCCGGGTGCTGTGCAGCGGCGAGGCTTTGCCGCACGCTTTGCAGATGCGCCTGCACCGCCTATGGCCGGACGTGGAACTGCACAACCTCTATGGCCCCACGGAAGCCGCCGTCGATGTGACGGCGTGGCAGTGCCGCCCTGAGCCGGATTTGGGCATCGTGCCGATAGGCTACCCTATCGCCAACACCCAGATTTATATCTTGGACAGCCACCTACAACCCGTGCCGTTGGGCGTGGCCGGGGAAATCCACATCGGCGGCATCCAAGTGGCGCGGGGTTACCTGAACCGCCCGGCACTGACCGCCGAACGCTTCATCACCGACCCGTTCCGCAAGGACGGCAGCGGCCGCCTGTACAAAACCGGCGACTTGGGGCGGTGGCTACCCAACGGCAGCATCGAGTATCTGGGGCGCAACGATTTCCAAGTCAAAATACGCGGCTTGCGTATTGAATTGGGCGAGATTGAAACCCGCTTAGCGGCCTGTCAGGGCATCCGCGAGGCCGTGGTCATCGCCAGGGAAGATGTGCCGGGCGATAAGCGCCTGATCGCCTACCTCATCCCCGAACCGGACCACACCCCCGACCCCGCCGAATTGCGCCGCCAACTGGCCGGGCAACTGGCGGACTATATGTTACCCGCCGCCTTCGTCACGCTGGAACAGTTTCCGCTCAGCACCAACGGCAAGCTTGACCGTAGAGCCTTGCCTGCGCCGGACGGCGGCAGTGTCGCGGCGCGGGCCTACGAAGCACCCCAAGGTACTACCGAGACCGTCATCGCCGCACTTTGGCAAGAACTGCTGCACCTGGAGCAAGTCGGGCGGCATGACCAGTTCTTTGAATTGGGCGGGCATTCCTTGCTGATCGTCAGTTTTATTGAGCGTTTGCGCCAACAAGGCTTAAGTGCGACGGTGCGTAGCGTGTTCACCGCGCCGACCCTCGCCGAGCTGGCCGCGCAAATAGATGCCCAAGCCGATCCGATAGCCGAGCTTAAGGTTCCGGCCAATTTAATCGCCCCCGATTGCACCGCGCTGACCCCCGATTTACTGCCTTTGGTTAAGCTGACAGTAGCGGAACTCGACGGCTTGGTCGCGAATGTGCCGGGCGGTGCCGCCAATATTCAGGACATTTATCCGCTCGCCCCCTTGCAAGAAGGGATTTTGTTCCACCATTTATTGGCGGCGGCAGGGGATGCGTATTTATTGCGCACGGTGTTAAGTTTTGCCGATACCAAAGGTTTGGCGCAATTTTTAGCAGCCTTGCAACAGGTTATCGACCGTCACGACATCTTGCGCACGGCTATCCATTGGCAGGGCTTGCCCCAGCCCGTCCAAGTGGTGCAGCGGCGGGCGCTGTTGCCGATAACAGAACTTAGCTTACAGGGCACGGCCAGCGCGATGGCCTGCCTGCTTGGGCAAACCGACCCTAGCCAGTTACGCCTGAACCTGCAACAAGCGCCGTTATTTGCGGCCTATAGCCTCTATGATGCCCAAACTGATAGTTGGTTATTGGCTTTGCTGAACCATCACTTGGTCAGCGACCATCTGACGGTAGAGCTGATTATCGGCGAAGTGGGGCAGATTCTGGCCGGACAGGCGGCGGACTTACCCAGACCCTTGCCTTACCGCCAGTTTATCGCCCAAACCTTGGCGACCCCAAGCGACGGATACGAAGCCTATTTTAAGGCACGGTTGGCGGATATTACCGAACCGACCGCCCCGTTCGGCATTATGGATGGGCAAGGGCGCATCACTGAAGCGAAACTGGCCTTAAGCGCCGATTTGGCGGCGGCTATCCGCCTGAACGCCAAACGCTATGGGCTTAGCCCCGCCGTGTTGTTCCATGCCGCGTGGGCGCAGGTGTTGGCGCATTGTACTGGCCGTGACGATGTGGTGTTCGCCACTGTGCTGCTCGGACGTTTGCAAGGCGTGAGCGGCGCTGACCGGGTATTGGGCCTGTTCATCAACACCTTGCCGTTACGCATTCGTGTAGGCGGGCAGAGCGCCGCGCAACTGGTCACCGATACGGGACGGCAATTGCTGGATTTGCTGGCTTACGAACAAGCGTCTTTAGCGCTGGCGCAACGCTGTAGCGGGGTCGCCGCCCCGTTGCCGTTATTTACCAGTTTGCTCAATTACCGCCACAGCACCCAGCACGACCAACAAGCGGGGCAAATGGCCGACGCGGCCAGCACTTGGCAAGGCATCCGTGTCCACCATAGCGAAGAGCGCACCAATTATCCGCTGACCGTGTCGGTTGATGATCTAGGGGTGGGCTTTACACTGACCGCACAATGTAGCGAAGGCATTGTGGCGGAGCGTATCGTCGGCTATTTTGGGACAGCACTGGCCGGACTAGCCGACGCGCTGGCACAGCAGCCCGATTACCCGGCCTGCCAGCTTAGCATTTTGCCCGCCGCTGAGCGGCGGCAAGTGCTGCAAGCCTTTAACGGCACGACAGTCCATTATCCGCCGCCTATTTGCTTACAACAGCTCTTCGAGCAACACGCCGCAGACAACCCAAATGCCCCTGCCTTGGTGTTTGGCAGCCACCGCCTCAGTTATGCCGAGTTGAACCGCCAAGCCAACCAACTGGCCCACCACCTCATCGCCTTCGGTATCCGCCCCGATGACCGCGTGGCAATAGCACTGGAACGCTGCCCGGACATGGTGGTGGCACTGTTGGCGATTTTCAAAGCGGGTGGGGCGTATCTGCCGCTAGACCTTAGCTATCCTGACGAGCGTTTGGCTTATATGCTCGCCGATAGCCGCCCCACGGTCTTACTGACCCAAACCGTGGCTTACCCGCGCTTGTTGGCCTTGGCCGACGAGGGCTTGCCGATCATGCTGGTGGATGTTTTGCTGACGGATGGGGCAGGACAGGGGCAAACGGGCAACCCTGACCCACAAGCACTAGGCATAAGCCCACAAAATCTGGCCTATATCATTTATACCTCCGGTTCCACCGGGCAACCGAAAGGCGTGGCGATGCCGCAAGCGGCATTATTGAACTTGCTCAACTGGCAATTTACCCGGGCCGGTTTGCCGCCGGGGCAAAAAACCTTGCAATTTGCCGCCCTAGGTTTTGATGTCGCGTTCCAAGAAATCTTTTCCACCTTAGGTTCGGGCGCGTGTTTGGTCTTAGTCAGTGATGCGGTGCGCCGCGACCCGGTGGCGTTGCTGGCCGAACTGGAGCGGCAGCAAGTGCAACGGTTGTTTGTGCCGTTTATCGCCCTGCAACAGCTCGCCGAAGCGGCGGTCAATACCGCCGCCGAATTGCCGTATCTGCACGATGTCATCACCGCAGGCGAACAATTACGCATTAGCCCCGCCATTAAGGCCTTTATTGGCAGGATGCCGGGGCGGCGGCTGCATAACCATTACGGGCCGACAGAAACCCATGTCGTCACCGCCCTGACCTTGGCGGATGACCCCGACACTTGGCCGCTGTTACCGCCAATAGGCCGCCCGATTGCCAACAGCCAAATCTATGTGTTGGACAGCCGCTTGCAACCCGTGCCTTTAGGGGTGGCGGGGGAAATCTATATCGGTGGGGCCAATCTCGCGCGGGGCTATTTCAACCGCCCCGAATTGACCGCCGAGCGGTTTATCGACAACCCGTTCCGGGCGGCGGGTGACCCACCCGGTGTCCTCTATAAAACGGGTGACTTAGGTTGCTGGCGGTCTGACGGCACATTGGATTATTTGGGGCGCAACGATTTTCAAGTCAAAATCCGGGGCTTCCGTATTGAGCTGGGCGAGATTGAAGCCCAGTTATGCCGTTGCGCCGGGGTATGTGCAGCGGTTGTCGTCGCCCATCCAGACGGCGTAACCGATAAACGCTTAGTGGCCTATCTGGTTGCCGATCTAGGCCAACAACTGGATGTCGCAGCGGTGCGCCAGCAACTGGCCAGCCAACTGGCCGATTATATGTTGCCCGCTGTATTTGTGGTGCTGGACAGCTTGCCGCTCAGCCCCAACGGCAAACTGGACCGTAAAGCCTTGCCTGAACCTGAGGGAGGCCATGCCGCCAGTCGTCTTTATGAATCACCCCAAAACGACATTGAACAGGTGCTGGCGGCGATTTGGCAAGACCTTCTGCATCTGGACAAGGTCGGCCGCCATGACAATTTCTTTGACTTGGGCGGACACTCGCTGCTGGCCGTGCAATTGGTGGTGCGCTTAAGGGAGGCTTGGCAAATTGACGTGCCGTTAGCGGCCATTTTCGAACAGCCCTCCTTAATGGGGCTTGCGGAATGCGTGCTGGATTTGCAACTGGCCTGCTATCAAGACAGCGACATCGCCTTGCTTGACGGGCAATTAAGCCTGCTATCAGAAGCCGAATTGCGCACCCTGTTATCTGAGGATAATTAATTATGAACAACCCGAAAAACCCAGGCCTTGAGCAACTGAAACGCGCCGTCCTGTTAAAAAAACTCCAACAGACCAACAGTGCCCGCAATGTCCAAACCACCGTTGCGCCGCTGCCTACGGCTGACCGGACACAGCCGCTACCCTTATCTTGGGCGCAACAACGGCTTTGGTTTATCGACCAATTCGACCCCGCCGCCAGTCAGGCTTACCATATTCAGGCGGGTTTACGGTTGCACGGCAAGCTGGATAAGGCCGCGCTTAAAAGGGTGCTAGACCGTATCGTCGCCCGCCATGAAGTATTGCGGAGCCAGTTTGTCAGCAATAACGGCCAGCCTTGGCAACAGATTAGCGCGACTGGCAGTTTCGCCTTGCTTGAGCAAGATTTATCGGCCTTGGCCGAAACCGCGCAAGCCGCCGCCGTCCAACAACTGTGCGCGGAAGAAACCTGCCAGCACTTTAGCTTGTCGGCAGGGCCCTTAATCCGTGGCCGCTTGTTAGGCCTGAGCGATAACGGCTATCTGCTATTAATTACCCAACACCATATTGTTTCTGATGGCTGGTCTTTGGGGCTATTGATTAAAGAAGTATGCGCCTTATACTCGGCGTTTAGCCAAGGTTTGCCTGACCCCTTGCCCGAACTCAGCCACCAATATGCCGATTATGCCGTTTGGCAACGGGCATGGCTACAGGGCGAAACCTTACAGGCCCAAATACGCTATTGGCAAGACCAGCTTAACGGTGCGCCCGAACTGTTGGCGTTGCCCTTAGACTATACCCGCCCGGCGCAACAAAGCTATGCGGGTGGCCGTATCGGCATCCGCCTGCCTGCCGGACTGAGTGCGGGCTTAAAACAACTGGCACAAAGCCAAAGCGTCACCTTATTTATGGTACTGCTGGCGGGCTGGTCGGTGCTGATGGCACGGCTGAGCAACCAAACCGATGTGGTTATCGGTACGCCCGTCACCAACCGCCCCCGCTCCGAGCTGGAAGCCCTGATCGGCTTTTTTGTCAACACGCTGGCTTTGCGCGTCCGGCTGGCCGATGACCCTAGTGTCAGTGCCTTGCTGGCCCAGATCAAGGCCACCAGTTTGGCCGCTTACGCGCATCAGGATTTGCCTTTTGAACAAGTGGTCGAAGCCCTCAATCCGACGCGCAACATGGCGTATCATCCTATCTTCCAAGTCATGCTGTCCTTAGACAATACTCCTGATGGCGGCGCATTGGCCTTACCCGGTTTAGCGCTGGAGCCGATAGGATTGGCGCATACCACAACCCATTTTGATTTGGCCTTAGCCTTATCGGCGACGGACGAGGGACTGGTGGGAGCCTTGGAATACGCCAGCGATGTGTTTGCCGAGCCGACGGTGCGGCGTATCGCCCGTTATTTTGAAAACCTATTGGCGGGCATGGTCGCTGACCCCCAGCAAACTATCGGCCAATTGCCTTTAATGAAGGCGGCTGAACGTGACCGCATTTTGTATGGCTTTAACCACACCGCCACCGCCTGCCCGCAACACCTGTGCGCCCACCAACTGTTCGAGCGGCACGCCGCCAGGCAGCCGGACGCGCCCGCGCTGGACT
>NZ_PGFZ01000035.1:2990-6377 GCF_002923755.1 Methylovulum psychrotolerans | reverse complement strand
CCCCGCCGCCGGCTCTGCGCTGGCGGTCTTTGTTGGCGTCGGCGGCCTCTTCGCGGAGTTCGTCCCAAGCTTTTTCAAAATAGGCCAGCAAGCTTTCAAATTCAGGGACATCCAGCCCTGTGAAGCTTCTGAAAACGGCGGGGTAAGTTTTGATGTTGGCATAAAAAAGCATATCGTATCGACCTCACGGGGGCAAAGGCTTTGGGTGCTGTTGGATCAATAATGGGGGCTTTTGGGCAAATGTCAAAAAACTTAGTTTCAGCGTTAATCTGGATAATGACTATTAGTGAATCGGATTGGAAGTTTTACCGCTGACCCGATATCCCATTTAAGAGAGTGAGCTAGACGACGTACCCGATGTGGAGCCCCATTCCGTAACTATGATGGAGTACATTTTTGAGGGGTTGGTACAAATCTAAAAAGTCGAACATCGCGTGTGTTCCATATAAATAACAATAATAAATAGTTAGGTGTCAACTATTGGTTCTGTCGCAAATATTTACAAGAGCCTAGCCCGGCCTGATTGGCGGGCAAAACTAGCCTGCCAAATTGATAAATTGTCGGTGGGCGGGCAGTGTCCGTCCGGCGAGTTGCCCCTTACGGATCATGTGGGCGGTTTCTATCCTGTCGAGGGTGGCCTGCGCGGAACGGAAGGCTTTGAACCCCAGCATTGGCCCGGTGATTTTCTTATACCCAAAGGGCACAAGTAAACCGGTGATCCTATTCCACCCGGTTATTGAGGTATTTGACTTGGCAAATGTCGACCATCAGGCAAAGCAGGCCTGCCAGCACCAGCAGGACATTGATGTTTGCAAGCCCGGCCAGGTTGGCGCCGCTTTTGTCCATGACCACTTTTTCGGGCAGGCCGTTGCCGTCAATGGCCGGCCTGAAAAAGGCGGTGGCGGCCGCTTCGTCGCGGCGTTCGGAGAGCATAAAGTCGACGGTGTCGCCAAATTTGTCCACCGCGCGGTACAGGTAGGCCCATTCCCCTTTGATTTTGATGTACGTCTCGTCCATACGCCAAGAGCCGGCAACCGTCCGTTTGTGGCTTTTTGCCGCCAAGGCGGTCAGTGGCGAATAGCGGACAACCCAGCGGTTCAGGGCCGCATGATCCACGGCGACACCGCGCTCCGCCAAAATTTCTTCCAGGTCGCGGTAGGAAACGCCATACCGGACATAGAAGAAAACCGCGTGCAGGATAACGTCTTTCGGATAGTGGGTGCCTTTAAAGCTGATCTTCATAGTATGGCAACAAAAATTGGCGGATTATCCCCCAAAATTAGAAAGTTTGCGACAGAACCGCGTCGTACACCGCCCCACTTCCGTTTCGCTTGCTGTACTCCTTCTTGGTGTGCTCGAAAAAATGTTACTTTTTAACAAAATTAGTTTTTTGGTAATGGCAATTAATTGATTTTTATAGTTTTTTTAAGAATCTATTTTATTGTTGGTAATTGTTTTATGATGAAAAGAGGGGTTTTTAATGTCTTTGTTTCGGTGGCGTGGTAGAAAAATAAGATTTTTGCCTGATAAAAAAACAAAAAGCTTTTTTAGCAGCTATACTCTGAACGGTCAAGTTTTCGGTTAATCCTAAAAACCGAAAACTTGACCGTTTGAAGTATATGCGCTTCAGGCTGGCGATGTCGGCCATACCCTTGACCGTCACCGCCAGCTACACCGAAAGGACGGGAGCAAAGCCAGCGCCGCCGACACGCTGACCGGCACGGCGGGCAACGACCGTCTTGATGGCCGCGGCGGCATTGACACCCTGATCGGGGGCTGGGCAATGATGTGTATGTCATCGACAACAGTGCCGGTGTGGTGAACGAAGCCAGCGGCAGCGGCAACGACACCCTGACCGAGCGTGCAGGTTTGGACGTTTTCCGCTTCAACGCCGCACCTTCTACCAGCAACATCGACACCGTCACCGACTTTAAAATCGGCACGGCGGCGGCCGACGCCAACGACTTTATCATCTACAACGTCGGCACCGGCGCGCTCTCTTATGATGCGGCGCAGGCGGGGCAGTGCAAATCGCCATCTTGGGCGTGAACTCAACCTTAACCAACGCCGATTTTGTGGTGATTTGATAGGGATGGGGTTTGTTGCGCGTTTAACAACAATATGCCGGGTCGGCTTTTTAAGTGCGGGGTCGGTATAAAGAACGTCAGCATTGTTTAAGGCAATACCTTCGCCAAACGCATAAAACTAGTTGAAACAAGCGCTTTGTATAAACTTGACCCCTTGGTTTGATATCAGTTTGTTCAATCCGATTCAACATCCAAATGAGCGTAGGTATTGTTGTTAATAGCTGTCTGTTTTAACCACTTTTTTAATCATTATTTTGAGGTACTGACATGACCATAACGATAACAAAAAACACCTTATCATTTCCTGGGCACTCTTTTGGGGAGTCGCGTAACAATTACGCTTTTGCCATAATTAAGGCCGATGGCTCGGTGGTCACTTGGGGGAATGGTGCTGAGGGCGGCGACAGCAGTGCTGTGGCAACGCAGCTCAACGGCAGCGTGGGTGTGATGCAAATCTTTTCCACAAACACTGCCTTTGCCGCCTTGCGTACCGATGGCTCGGTGGTCACTTGGGGTGCTAGCAGTGATGGTGGCGACAGCAATGCAGTGGCGGCACAACTCGACGGCACGGTGGATGTGACGCAAATTTTTTCCACAGCAAACGCCTTTGCCGCCTTGCGCACTGACGGCTCGGTGGTCACTTGGGGTAATATTACGGATGGCGGCAACAGCAGTGCAGTGGCGGCACAGCTCAACGGCACTGTGGATGTGACGCAAATCTATTCCACAGGCACTGCCTTTGCCGCCTTGCGTACGGATGGTTCGGTGGTCACTTGGGGTAATAGTACTCATGGTGGCGACAGCAGCGCAGTGGCGGCACAGCTCAACGGCACCGTGGATGTGACGCAAATTTCTTCAACATATGATGCCTTTGCCGCCTTGCGCAGTGATGGTTCGGTGGTCACTTGGGGATTTGGTATTTATGGCGGCGACAGCCACACGGTGGCGGCACAGCTCGACGGCACCGTGGATGTGGTAAAAATCATTTCTACAACAGGCGCCTTTGCCGCCTTGCGCAGTGACGGCTCAGTGGTCACTTGGGGATATGCCTCCGCTGGCGGTGACAGCAGCTTAGTGGCGGCACAGCTCAACGGCACTGTGGATGTGGTGAGCATTTATACCACAGGCTCGGCCTTTGCCGCTTTGCGCACGGACGGTTCCATCATCACTTGGGGAAGCAGCACCTCTGGCGGTGACAGCAGCGCAGTCGCCGGCCAACTGATCTCCGGCGTGGTCGGTGCCGCCAACATCGCCACCAACGATGTCTACATCAACCATGCCCCCACCGGCACGGTCAGCA
>NZ_PGFZ01000035.1:0-1999 GCF_002923755.1 Methylovulum psychrotolerans | reverse complement strand
CAATACCGCACCTTCCGCCGGCAACACCGACACCGTCACCGATTTTACGGTCGCCGACGACACCATCCAACTGGAAAACGCCGTCTTCACCCAACTGACGGCCACCGGCGTGCTCAATGCCGCCGACTTTAAAATCGGCGCGGCGGCGGCCGACGCCAACGACTTTATCATCTACAACGCCGTCACCGGCGCCCTGTCTTATGATGCCGACGGCAACGGCGCGGGCGCGGCGGTGCAAATCGCCATCTTGGGCGTGAACTTGGCATTGACCAACGCCGATTTTGTGGTGATTTGATAGGGATGGGGGTTGCTGCACGTTTAACAACAATATGCCGGGGCGGCTTTTTAAGTGCGGGGCCGGCATAAAAAACGTCAGCATTGTTTAAGGCAATACCTTCGCCAAACGCATAAACCCAGTTAAAACAAGCGCTTTGGATAAACTTGAACCATTGGTTTTATAACGGCCTGCGTCAGTTTTCTCAATCCGACTCAACATCCAAATGGGCGGAGGTATTGTTAATAGCTGTCTGTGTTAACCACTTTTTTTAATCATTATTTTGGGTACTAGCATGACCGTAACAGCAACAAAAAACACTTTATCATATCCTGGACATTCCTTAGGGGAATGGCGTAATGGAGGAGCATTTGCCGTGATTAAAGCCGATGGTTCTGTGGTCACTTGGGGTGGCAGCGGAGGCGACAGCAGTGCGGTGGCGGCACAGCTCGACGGCACTATCGACGTGACGCAAATCTTCTCCACAAACACTGCCTTTGCCGCGCTGCGTACGAACGGCTCGGTGGTCACTTGGGGATTTGGTGCTTTTGGTGGTGACAGCAGTGCAGTGGCGGCACAGCTCGACGGCACGGTGGATGTGACACAAATATTATCCACATATTATGCCTTTGCCGCATTGCGTGCGGACGGTTCGGTAATCACTTGGGGAGGCGGTGCTGAGGGTGGCGACAGCAGCGCGGTGGCGGCACAGCTCAACGGCACCATCGACGTGACGCAAATCTTCTCCACAAACACTGCCTTTGCCGCGCTACATACGGACGGCTCGGTAGTCACTTGGGGGAGTGGATCTGGTGGCGGCGACAGCAGTACGGTGGCGACACTGCTCAACGGCACGGTGGATGTGACGGAAATCTTTTCTACATCCTCAGCCTTTGCCGCCTTGCGCAGTGACGGTTCGGTGGTCACTTGGGGAGCTTCTGCTTTCGGCGGCAGCGGCACGGGCGCGGTAAATGTGACACAAATTTTTTCCACATATTATTGTTTCGCTGCCTTACGCACGGATGGTTCGGTAGTCACTTGGGGAGATAGCCGATATGGTGGCGACAGCAGCACGGTGGCTGCACAGCTCAACGGCACCGTGGACGTGACACAAATAGTTTCCACAAATACGGCTTTTGCGGCCCTGCGCAGTGACGGCTCGGTGGTTACTTGGGGGAGTGCTGCTAATGGCGGCGACAGCAGTACGGTGGCAAGCCAGCTCAACGGCACCATAGATGTGACGCAAATAGTTTCCACAACAGATGCTTTTGCCGCCTTGCGCGGTGACGGCTCGGTGGTCACTTGGGGGAGTAGCTCTGGCGGTGGCGACAGCAGCACAGTGGCAATCGGCCTCAACGGCACGGTGGATGTGACGCAAATTTTTTCTACAGGCTTTGCCTTTGCTGCCTTGCGCGGTGACGGCTCGGTGGTCACTTGGGGGGATTCCACTGATGGTGGCAACAGCAGCGCGGTGGCGGCACAGCTCAACGGCATAATCGATGTGGTGAGCATTTATACCACAGGAGGGGCTTTTGCCGCGTTACGCGCCGACGGCTCGATAGTCACTTGGGGCAATGCCAGCTTAGGCGGCAACAGCGGCTTGGTCGCCAGCCAACTCACTTCCGGCGTGGTCAGCGCCGCCAACATCGCCACCAACGATGTCTACATCAACCATGCCCCCACCGGCACGGTCAGCATCGCCGGCACGGACACCCAAGGCCAAAC
>NZ_PGFZ01000034.1 GCF_002923755.1 Methylovulum psychrotolerans | reverse complement strand
AATCATTTGTTTGGGAACTCTATTATCTTCACCCTCTTCAATTAAATCAATGGCATTACGGATATCTTTTATATATTGAAAAAGTTTTTGCCAGCCTGCTTGTTCGTCAAACATAGCTTGTGCAGACGATTGTTTTTTTTGAGCTATTTCTTTTTGTTTTTCTCTTTTCAACTCTTCTCTGTGTATTTCTTTTTCATTAATAATTTCTTTCCAAAGAAAGGTAATATGGTTTGCGGCATTGCTAATTTTTTCCCGTCTAATTTCAGATGGTTTACGATAATTTTTAATCTTTCCAATCCCTAATATCCAACCTTCTTTATTGTGTTTATGAATAACCCAAATTAAAAGATACAATTCTATTGAAATTGTAAGTGTTAATCGAAAAAACATTTCAATGCTTTTACTATTGTTATCAATATATAATGATATAAAAGAAAATATTGATCCTATTATTATAGGAGATAACATTATGAATATATTAAATATCACCAATACTATATAATTAATTATGGCAAATATTAATCTAATCATAATGGGTTAATAGAAAGTGTTAATGAAATAAAATCATAGCTCATGCGTTGATTAAGTGCCGTCAAATCAATTAGTGTTACGCTAACATCACTTAAGCGACTTTCTATTTGCATTTTTTCATTTCTGCTTAAAGATGAATCAAAGCGCCTATTTCTAAGTTCTGTTTGTTCAGCAAGTAAAGTTTGATGATAATTGCTAATTAGACATTGAACTTGATGATAAGCATCAGTTAGAAAATCCATTTTTCTATCATAGCTATGTTTGGCTAAAGATATAATATTTTGAATTATTTCCTTTTCTGCTTGTAACTTTGCCATTGAATAACTATGTTGTAGATTCACGATATGGGTTTGTAATTGTATTTCTCGTTGATGTTTGTCGCTTTCATTTTGTGCTTGTACTAAAGCTTGAAAAACTGACACCATTATAGGGATAGGCAAAGACATATAATTTCCGTAGTCTGAATTATTCTAGTGACGAATCCTACACCCTTCATTGATTTTTTGACAATGCCCCCACATAAATTTATTTCCCACTAATTTTGGATACAAAGAACCCCTTTTTGTCCCTGATTTATGGCACTAATAAGCCATTGATTTAACAGGGTGGCGGGCTTGTGTCAAATATCTTGAATTCTGGCACAAGCTGAATTTCTAACCACCCCGTTTTAAGTCTGCCGACGGCCAACCGTTTTTTGTGTTGGCCGTTCCCAATGCTCGCCCCGTAACACTTCCGACCCGACCCGAACAGCCAACACAAAAAACAGTTTTCATTGAAAACACGGGGAAAAGGATCTTCTTGACATGCTAGGCAAAGGTTGACAGTCTAGCAAAATGTTAACCTTTGCAAAGCGAGACCCCATATGTTGACACTAGGACAGGCAGCCAAAGAAGTAGGCAAAAGCAAAACAGCGATTGCCAACGCTATTAAAGAAGGCAGGCTTTCCGCCAATCGTTTGGAAAACGGACAATATCAGATAGACCCCGCCGAACTATTTAGGGTTTATCAGTCAATTAACAGGCAAGAAGAAAGTAAAGGTGTGCAAAGCGAGACCCCTATAAACAAAGCAAGTTTACAGGGTGAAACCGATCTTTTGCGGGAGCTTGTGGCACAGATAAAAGACGAACGGGACGACTTACGCCGCCGTCTTGATGTTTCGGAGACCGCAAGGCAAAGAGAGACGGAAGCGAGGGAAAAGGACTCTGCCGAACTTCGGCGATTGACACTTCTATTAACGCATCAGCCAGAGCCGACCGCCAAGAAAAGCGGGCTTTATCAAAAACTGTTTGGCAGGGATAAAACAAAAGTGTAATGTCCAGAAACGAAAAAAGCCGTCCACCCAACCAAGAGCAACGGCTTTTCGTATCACTTCAGGCAGTTTGGAGCGTCCCCGCTTTAACTGCCTGGCTAGATTAACAAACCTGAGCCAGAAAGGAAAGCCAAAAAATGGCAGATAAACTAAAAAACACCAAAGCTGTTAAAAAAATTATAAATGCTGCCGTTGACATCGCTATGAACCCAGCGAGTAGCAATGATGTAGCATTTATGAATAAATCACTTGTTCAAGCAAATTTGCCCCATAGCAAGCCTAAAAGTGATGTTTGGGTAAGAAAAAACGGCAATTTATCGCTTGTAGTACAAGCTGGGCTTGACGAAAACGGCGAAAGTTACGGCTTACCTTATGGAACTCTTCCTCGTTTGGGCTTGCTTTTGCTAATTACTAAAGCAGTTAAGGCTAAGAGCCGAAGAATTGAGCTAGGTAATACATTAAACGACTTTATTAGAGAACTTGGCTTAAATCCAAATACAGGAGGAGGAAAGCGTGGGGACGCTAAAAGAGTAATTGAACAAATGAACAGGTTATTTAATGCTCGTTTTAGTTTTATTGAAGCGGTAACCGACCTAAAAGGAAATACAGGGAAACGGCGGTTAAACATGGAAGTTGCACCAAAAACCGAGCTTTGGTGGGATATTAAAAAAACCGAGCAAGGTAGCCTTTTTGAAAGTTGGATAGAACTAGGCGAGGATTTTTTTAACGCAATCACGGCAACCCCTGTTCCTTTGGATTTTCGTGCAGCAGTGGCTTTGAAACAATCCCCCCTTGCATTAGATATTTACATTTTGCTTTGTTACGAAGCTTTTAGAGCCAGTAAAAGCGGGAAGTCACGCTTTATCCCGTGGGCTTCACTTCATGAACAAATGGGCGGAAGCTATAGCGATGTTAAGGACTTCAAGAGAAAATTCAAACAAGCATTAAGGAAGGTTCGTTCCGTTGCCCCAACAATACAAATAAACGAAGAAAACGGGGGAATTCGCATCATTCCCGATAGCTTGCCAGCCATTGCCACAAACAAAGTAATGTAATCGCCGAAAGCCTCTATTTTAGAGGCTTTTTTTGTGGAAAACCCTGTTAGTTGACAAAGTTATCAACGGTGAAACGGTCACCCCCCCCATTCAAGGACGGTGAAACGGTATCCCTTGAGATATAAAGTCAGTGAATCCGCCACTTTCAAGGACGGTGAAACGGTCACCCCTCAAAGATTTTTTAGAGTTTAGGACGGTGAAACGGTCACCCCCTAGGACGGTGAAACGGTCACCCCTTCCTATAATATAAAATCCTTTATCCTGTAGTTAATCAGCCCAATTTTGTGGATAACTTAAAAACGAGTTCGCTATCGCTCACCAACTTTTCAAAAATTGGGGGTTGTCTACCCCCAAACCCCCGAGGATATTTTTAACTGAACTGATTTTGAGGGAGGACGGAGAACAAAAGCCGAACTGCCCCCCAAGTTATCCACAAAAGCGGTTGATAATTGTGTGAACGAACCCCGCCGAAACCTTACGGCTTGCCGTGTTGAGTCAGCTTGTCTAAAAACTAGCCAAATCTTGACAGCTAAGACGCTGTTTAACAAAAAACGAATTTAAGGCTAGTTTAAGCGGTTTTTTTGTTAAACCTAGACACATCTAGCAGAAACCGTTTTTTGTTGCTGTACGATTAAATTTAATGCCTTGCTGTTGATGTTTTGCTATTTACAAGACTGCCAAACGCACCGCCGCTATTTCTTAGCCGTCCGCTTCGTTTCGGCTTTCTTGGCTAACCGCCTGTAATCGCCATCAGTTCAGTTAAAAATATCCTAGCGGGGTGCGGGGCTGGCGATGAAGCCCCGCCCTTGCTTTCTCAAAAAACAAACTGTGAGCGTAGCGAACGCTCTGTAAACTTAATCTTTTGCCTTGCTGGTGGCTTCGGCATTGGTTGGCGGGGTTTTTCCCGTGTTGTGGGTTGCCGCCGCCTGAACGGGCAAGGGCGGCAAGCCGAACAAAGCCCGCTCGTCCGACCGCTTCAAAAACCGACCGAGCAGCTTGTCTATGTCCGCCTTAAATTTTGGGTGCTTGCTGGCTTCGTCCAGCACCGCCGCACCTGCTAAAATTTTCCTTCTGGTGTCGTCTTTTTTCTTCTTTGCATTCTCCCGATTTTGCTCAAGCCTGATTTGTGTATCTATCGCTTTCCGCTGTTCTAAAAGCTTTGCTAGTTTTTCGTTACCCGTCATCTCATACCCCCGATTTTTCTTGAATCTTGTATCATGCTTTTTGCTTCCGTGCTAGTGTTCCTATAGGGTAAACTAGGCGAAGCAAGGCAAGCAATCCGTAGAGGCATACAGACAGAATGGCTCACTTACGCAAACTGCGTTTGCAGTGAGTAAGGGCGTTCCCCCTTAACCCCCGTAAAGGCGGGCGATGCCTCCCCCTTTACAATCCCCCCGCCAAGGATTGCCGCCCTTAACCCATACCCAGAAAGCCCCCCGACTTTATGACCACAACAGCAGGTTGGTATCATTGCAGCGTTAAGCCCATCGGCAGGGGTGCGGGGCGTTCTGTGGTTGCGGCGGCGGCATACCGCACGGGCGAAAAGTTGCACGACGACCGCACCCAACTAACCCACGACTACACACGGCGGCGAGGCGTTGAAGCGTCCTTCATCGTCGCCCCCGAACACGCCCCCGCTTGGGCAAGCGATGTTCAAAAACTTTGGAACGAAGCCGAAGCCGCCGAGACCCGCATCAACAGCCGAACCGCCCGAGAGGTTGAGCTTGCCTTGCCGTCCGATGTAAGCCCAGAGGCACGGCAAGAAATCGCCCATAACCTCGCCGAGCATTTAGCCGAACGCTACGGGGTGGCGGTCATGGTCGCCTTACATGACCCGTCAGGGCATGGCGACGATCGAAACCACCACGCCCATATTTTATTTACCACAAGGCGAATCGGTGCGGACGGCTTCGGTGAGAAAACCAGAGAGCTGGACGACCTCAAGACGGGCAAGCTGGAAATCCTCCATATACGGGAAACCGCCGCCGACCTCATCAACGCCGCTTTAGAGAATGCCGGCAGTGATGAACGCATAGACCACCGCAGCCATAAAGACCGAGGGCTTGAACAAGTGCCGACCGAGCGGCTAAGTTTGCAGCAAATCGCCAAGGAGCGGAAAGGCAAGCACAGCAAGGCGGGCGACCGCAACCGAGAAATAAAGGCGACCAACGACACCATAGCCGCCTTGGTAGAAGAACGGGAAGAGCTGGACAGGCAAATTTTAGAAGCCAACCAAGAGACCGAACCGGGCCAGACCCCAGAGCCGACAGGGGAAGGCGGGAATTATTGGCAAGACAAGCTCAACGCCGAACGTCAAGGCGACAACGAGGGCGGCACACCGCCCCCCGTACCGCCGACCATTGAGCCACAGGAAACCCCGAACGCTAACAGCATCTTTGACGATTCCATAACCGAGAATTTTGTCAGACAAATTAAAGAGCATGGCGAAATCCAACACCACGGACTAGGCATGTCGTGGGCGGATTATGTGGCTCATTGGGTGCATGAGTTGGGCGAAGGCATTGTAAACACCGTCAAAACTTCGCTTGATAATAACTGGCGGGAGTATATCAAGGAGCGGGAGCGGCAACAGCCGAGCGATCCCGAAAAGGACGGGGTAGATTTTGACAGGTAGGTTATGACCAAAAAGAAAACGGAATTGCTTGAATATCAAGCCTTTGACGCTAAAGACCGCAGCAAGATTATACGGATACGGCGAACCAACGGCACACACCATGCCCCCGCCAACACCTACTTGTTAGATGTGGTTTCGGACGGCGGGAAAAACCAAGAGATAGCAATCATCTATAGCTTTATGGTGGTGAAAATCACGGGCAGAAACCTACAGCATTTACAGCTTGCCATTGAAAAACGGGAGTGTGATTTTATTCAAAACTATGATGCAGAAGTTTTTGCCACGCCCGAATCTGACGAGGCGGTTATTGATAGCATTGAGATTATTACAAATAGGTAATTAGCGAGATTTTGAAGAAGGCTTGCCTATTGATTGTATTGCGTTGTTAGTTCTTTTTAGAGCCTCTTCTAAGGCTTGGTTTAGCAGTTCTGGTGAACTAGCAATAGTAATTGGGTTTGCAAGCATAACGGCTTTTATAGGAAGCATAATTGTTTCAGCGAATTTATTTATATGTTCAATATGTTCATTGAATTTTGGTTCAATTAATGAAGATATTTCAGGCAACAGTTCTTGTGCCGTTTGTGCCATATCTTTAGTTAAGCCTTGTATTGAAGCTTGCATTGGGTTGTTGTTTGAATCTTCTATAATTAATTCTAGTGTAAATTTTACTTCCATTGCTTCTTGAAGTGTTATTATTTCATCATCTAAAGAAATATGTCCATAGTTAGCATCTTTAAGAAGATTATTTAGTTTATACAATAAATCTTTTGGTATATCTATATTGATGTCATCCATAACATTTTCATAGTTACTATTCCTTGCAACTATAATGAGTAACAATAATTTAACAAAAAGTCATTACATATGTTGTGAAGTTTTTGTGACAACTCAGTTTAATTCTAAATATTAAATACATCCTTAAGTCGTTTAGTTATTGTATCATGCTCTAATTTACGCTCTTTTAGGCTTTCTAAAAGGAATTTTACTTCATTTTTAGCATCTTTCGATGTTTTATGTTGATCGGTTATAGTATTGTCAGTACGAATGGAATAAAGATAGTCATGAATCATTTGTTTGGGAACTCTATTATCTTCACCCTCTTCAATTAAATCAATGGCATTACGGATATCTTTTATATATTGAAAAAGTTTTTGCCAGCCTGCTTGTTCGTCAAACATAGCTTGTGCAGAC
>NZ_PGFZ01000033.1 GCF_002923755.1 Methylovulum psychrotolerans | reverse complement strand
GCCGATGTAAACGCACAGCTTGCTGTTGAGGTGCTGGAAATCTTCTTTTGACAACCCGACAAGGCGTTTGTATTCTTCGGGGTTGTCGGTGGGTAGCTGGGCATACGGTTTCATGGCTTTTTGGTGGTTTAGGGTAAAACTTGATATTTTAACCTGTCAACGTTTATATAGTCAGCAACATTTAGGAAAGATATCTACTTTAAACGGTCAAGTTTTCGGTTTTAGGAAGGGCATTAATTGGGCAAGAGCCGCAACCGTTGCCCTATTTTTAAGCATTAAATAAAATCTTAAGCGATAAAACGTTACAAAACACGCTGTCTGTAGCATGCCGACATAGATGATAATGTGAGAAATTACCTGAAATACAAGACCCTATGGCACTTATAGGATATTGATATAACTAATCGCTTGCTTTTTAAAAGATTATAAGCATCTGGTTATTAGCTACTTTTTACATAATTCCCATAAATAACTATTGTTTTCATTATTTTCATCATTTTTCATGCTAAAATTAATTGATTTTTTTCAAATCCTATAAGTGCTACGATAAAAAAAGATCAAACACTTTCTGGCTGCAAGGATTATCGTGAAACCTCAGGATCTACCGGCTCTGCTGAACGAACCTTGTTCCGTATCTTCTGGAAAAACGGCAGCGGCCTTTCCGATTGTCGGCATTGGCGCCTCGGCGGGCGGCTTGGAAGCCTTAGGGCAATTTTTACACACTATTCCGGCCAATAGCGGCTTTGCTTTCGTATTAGTATCCCATCTTGACCCTAGCCACACCAGCCTGTTCACTGAAATCCTGCAACGCACAACGCACTTAGCTGTGCATGAAGCACAAGATCAGCTCCTGGTCAAACGCAACAGTGTGTACATCATCCCACCCAACTGCGACATGACCATTGTGGGCGGCAAATTGCGCCTGACGGTTCCGGCTGAGCCGCGCGGGCGGCGGACCCCCATTGACACTTTCTTCAAGTCGCTGGCTCAAGACCAACAAAACCATGCCATCGGCATTATCTTATCCGGTTCGGGTACGGATGGCACATTAGGCTTGCGGGCCATCCTTGAAGCCGGCGGCACCACTCTAGTGCAGACCCCCGCCAGTGCCAAATATGACGGGATGCCGTCCAGTGCGATCCATGCAGGTTATGCGACCCATATCCTGCCTATCGACAAGATGCTGGAAACCTTGCAGAACAGACCCCATCGTCCGGTTGCCCCCCCGCAAATACCGGCTATTTTGCAACAGCCCGACGGGATCAGCCGGATTTTGCTGCAATTGCGTGACATTACTGGACATGATTTTTCGCTCTACAAAAAAAACACCATTGGCCGCCGCATCGAACGCCGTATGTCGCAACAGCATATCCAAGACACCAATGTATATGCCGATTATCTTAAAACACATCCGACTGAGGCGCATAGCCTATTTAAAGATCTGCTGATCAATGTCACGCGTTTTTTCCGTGATGCGGGGGCGTTTACGGAACTGGAACAGCATATTTTGCCGGCACTGTGCAAAAACCAAACTAAAGATACGGTATTCCGTGCCTGGGTGGCCAGCTGCGCCACTGGCGAAGAAGCCTATTCGCTTGCCATGCTGCTACGCGAGAGAATGGACATGACGCAACAGGACTTTAAAGTGCAGATTTACAGCACTGACTTGGATGACGAGGCCATCGCCATCGCCCATGCAGGCTTTTATCCGCTGAGCATCGCCGAACAGCTCAGTACCGAGCGCCTAGAGCATTTTTTCAACAAAGAAAATACCGGGTATCGGGTCAAGAAAGAGCTCCGCGCCATGGTGATATTTGCTGTCCAAAATATCATTAAAGATCCGCCTTTTATTAAATTGGATTTGCTGTGTTGCCGGAATTTACTGATTTATCTGGAACCGGAACTGCAAAATCAGCTAATTCCGACCTTCCATTACGCACTTAAGCCGGATGGGGTGCTATTTTTGTCAACCTCGGAGAGTATTGGCGACCATACCGACCTGTTCGCAACTATCAGCCGTAAATGGAAATTTTATAGGGCCTTAGCGACTTCAGCGTCTATGGGTACCGTACTGTGCAGGCGAATGTCATGGGCAGCGCAACATCATGCCAAAACGGAGGATACCATGAGAAAACCTAACAAGACTGACTTATCTGAATTTGCCAAACAACAACTCGTCCAATTTTTCGCGCCCGCCTCGGTGGTCACCGATTGCGCAGGTAATGTCCAATATGTGCATGGCGATACCAGCCTTTATTTATTGCTCGCATCCGGCCCGGCCACGCTGAATATTATGGACTTGGCGCGTGAAGGGCTTACTGCCGAACTTCAGGCGGCGCTCAAGGCAGCCGGGGAAGGCAGGGTGACGCTGAATAAAACCGTGCACGTCAAGACCAATAATGGTTTTACAGCCTTCCGCTTTTCGGTCAGGACGCTGCCCTCTTATAACGGCCAAAATTTGTTGCTGATAGATTTCCAAGACCTTACCACGCCGATTGTTAAATCCAGAGGCAAACGCGTTGCCAAGTCTGTCGAAGCAGCCCGTATTGAGGAACTTGAGCATGATTTGGCCTACCTTAAAGAAAGCCAGCAGGCCGGTATCGAAGAGCTGCAATCGACCAATGAAGAGTTGCAATCGACCAATGAAGAGTTGCAATCGACCAATGAAGAGCTGGAAACCTCCAAAGAAGAGTTGCAATCGGTCAATGAAGAAATAATTACGGTCAATGCACAATTGCAGGCCAAAATTGACCAATTGGCCAGTATGCAAAATGATATGAGCAATTTGTTGGAGAGTATCAATATCGGCATTATATTTTTAGACCAACACTTAAAAATCCGTAGCTTTACCAAAGATGCCCTCTCCATTTACCGTATGATCCCTTCCGATATTGGCCGGCCTTTAAATGACATCAAATCGGTTATCGCCGGGGATGAGCTGTTGCTTGCCGCCACCACCGTGCTGAAAACGCTAATCCCCGTTGAACAGCAATTACACACCAGCGATGACACTTGGATATTGGCGCGCATCCAGCCTTACCGGACGCTGGATAATGTCACTGATGGCGTGGTGCTGACCTTTACCGATATTAGCGTGCAAATCAGGACGGTGGCCATGCAACAGGCCTTATTGTTAGCCGAAGGCATCGTCACTACCATACAAGAGCCTTTTATCGCACTGGATAGCGAGTTTAAAGCGGTTTCCGCCAGCCAATCTTTTTACCAAGCGTTTCAGGCCACTCCGGAGGGGACTTTAGGCCGTCAGATATACACGCTGGCCAATGGCCAATGGGATATCTCTGATTTGCGTCAGTTGCTGGACAGCAAACAAGTTTTTGCGGCTTATGTCCTGGCACATGATTTTCCCGACATAGGCCAACGTAATATTTTATTGAACTCTTTCCGCGTTGCCGGTAAAGAAACTGATCCCCAACTGATATTAATTTCCATACACCCCCCCTCATGACTGGTAATGATAAAGTTAACCCATTGACAAGCGGGGTTGGCATCCAGCCCCCTACGGCGGCAGCACCGGAAAAATCTCCCGAAGAGCTATTGGAGGATCTTCACTTACACCAAATTGAATTGGAAATGCAGAACGAGGCATTGCGGGTTATGCACCAAGCGGTGGTGGCTTCACGTGACCGCTATATGCAGCTCTACGATTTTGCCCCTATCTGTTATCTGACGCTGAACCAAGATGGCCTGATTACCGAAGCCAACCTGACCTGCGCCAACCTATTGCAAATCAAGCGCGAAAACCTGCTCAAAAGCCGTTTTGACCGCTTAGTCACCCCGGATGACCATGACCGTTGGCATCGGCATTTTCTGTACGTCAAGCAACATTGTGGCAGGCACACTTATGAGCTGACCTTACACCGTGCGGATAACACACCTTTCTATGGCCAAATCGATTGCCTCAATAGTTCAGATGCCAGTACAACGCTAATACGCTTGGCACTCACTGACATCACCGAACGCAAGCAGACGGAAGAAGCGTTACGCATCGCCGCCGCCGCTTTTGAAATGCAGGCCTGCATCATTGTCACGGATGCCCAAAAATTTGCCTTACGCGTCAACCGGGCTTTCTGCCGCGTCACGGGCTACCGTCCTAACGAGGTAGTGGGTGTCTCGCCTCTTTTTTTACGTTCCGGTGTGCATGAAGCGGGCTTCTATCATAACTTATGGGAAACCGTGGCTAGGGAAGGCTACTGGGAAGGTGAGATATGGGACAAGCGCAAAAATGGCGAGATCTTCCCTGTCTGGCAAACGATTACCGCCGTTACGGATAAAAAAGGCCATATCAGCCATTATGTCGGCTCCTTTACCGACATCACCGCACAAAAGCAAGCAGAAAGGGTGTTGCTGGATGCCCGCAGCCGCCTGGAAAGCCAAGTGGTGCATTCAAAAGAAGAGCTGGAACAAATTAAAGCGGAGGTGACGGCGGTCAATAACGCCCTTGAGGTTTTGCTTAAGCATAGGGAAAAAGACAAAACCGAGGCCAAATGCGCGCTCGTAGAGGAAATGGAAAGTACGGTTTTCCCTTTCCTGAAGCAATTGAAACAGGAAAATGCTAATCGGCAGCAAGACCGTCTAATCGGCATTCTTGAACATAATCTGCAAGAAATGGTGAAATCTTACGGATGCCCTACGGATATCAGCTCGGCGTTCCGGCAATTGTCCCCGGTCGAGGTGCAGGTGGCTTCCATGGTCCGGCAAGGACTGCCCACAAAACTGATTGCGGCGACCTTAAAGATTTCGGCGGGAACTGTCGGTATTCACCGTAAACACATCCGCAAAAAACTGGGTTTGGATAACCAAGCCGTCAATCTGCGCAGTTATCTGCTGGGGTTAGCGGAATAACAATCGCCAAGCTTAGCTTTAGCGAATAAGCCTCCATGACCCGTATCCGCAGCAACTAGTCCCCTCCATGATGATGGCGGGGGCTTGCCGACGTTATTCCTTGCCTTTTCCAAGACACCTGGCTAGTCGCCGGAAATCCCGCCATCGTGCCCAACCGAATTTCGGTTACGGCCACCCGTATTTTGTAGCCGTTGCCTACGCCCGCATTTTAAGCCCTATGCAGAACCCTAAACCTTGCCGACGTTCTGGACAAACAAGGCAGGCATCAGTCC
The DNA here is from genome assembly GCF_002923755.1 of Methylovulum psychrotolerans. Classification (GTDB taxonomy): domain Bacteria; phylum Pseudomonadota; class Gammaproteobacteria; order Methylococcales; family Methylomonadaceae; genus Methylovulum; species Methylovulum psychrotolerans. The sequence continues at coordinate 1,828 of NZ_PGFZ01000033.1, read as the reverse complement.
TTGTCTTGTCAGGCGCGCCAGGATTTTTCGCGAAAGCTAAAATGGGATCCATCCGATTTTAGCGGCGAAAAATTTTCCTGGCGATTATTGCCTTCGGCTGCCCGCCTTCGTCCTGCTCCGGCCGCGGTACACAACTCCCCTTCGGTACGCTGTGCACCACTGGCCTGCGCAAATGACTTGACGCCGTTTCGGGATGGCCTTGCATGTTGACTACGCTTCCGCTTGCGCTCCAACTCCGTCAACACGCCCGGCCCCTACGGCTACGCGGGGGTCGTCGTACACCGCTCCACTTCCGTTTCGCTTCCTGTACTCCTTCGTCGTAGGTGCTGGGGTTGTTTTTAGGGTCGGTGACTTGGCTCAAGTGGCTGAGCTGGTCGTATTGGTAGCCGACATTACCGTTCGCCGCATCGACCATCGTCAACAGGCGGTTGAGGGTGTCGTAGGCGGTGTATTGGGTATTTTGGCTACTGCCGTCGCCGGGGCTGGCCATGTCTAAGGTCACGTTGCCTTGCGCGTCGTAGTTATAGGTGTGGACGGGCAGGTTGGTAGCATTGAGGGTTTGCCACAGGCGGCTGAGGTTGTCGAAGGTGCGGTTGACGGCGGTGGCGGTGCTGCCGTTGGCGTAAGTAACGGTTTCTTTAGTGCGGTTGCCGATATTGTCCAAGGTGTAGGTGATTTTTTCGCCCGCCGCATTAGTGATGCTGGTCAGGCGGTGCGCGGGGTCGTAGCCGTAGGTGATGGTGCCGTTGGCGGGGGTGGTGACGGTGTTGGGCAATCCGGTCGGATAATAGACGAACTGGGTGGTGCGTCCGGCGGTAGTGGAACTGAGCAGACGGCCACGCAGGTCGTAGGTCAAATCGGTTTCTTGGCCTTTAGCGTCGACGATAGTCAGGGCGTGGCCGTGGCCGTCATAGTTGCTGTAGGTGGTGGTGTGGCCTTGGGCGTTGGTGGCGGTATGCAGCCGCTTAACCGCGTTGGCCGGGGTGTTGCTGTCGACGGTGGCGGGGTAATAGGTATAGGTGGTGACATCGCTGGCATCGGTACGCGGCCCGTCAACGGTGAGCGGGTTGCCATCGCTGTTGTAGGTATATTGCCAAGTGCGTTCGGTGCCTAGGGCGGCACTGGTGCCTTGCCCGCCATTGGTGTCCATGGTGGTAAAGACGTTTTTGCCACAAGGTACGCCGTCCGCGCCGCAGACCGGGGCGGTGCTGTCCGCCCATGCCCAAGTGGTGAGGCGCAGCGGTTCGGCTTTGGCGATGGGTACTCGCCAGCGGCTGTGCCATTCAGTGGTGATCTTACGCTCATTGGCGGCGGGCGTGTAGGTGGTTAAATTGGCCGGACAGGTTGTGCCGGAGGCCATGCCTTCGATACGCACGGTTTCGAGGTTGCGGCCTTTTCCGATAGTGTTGGGCGAGGTGTCGTAGGCGTAGCAAGTGGTGTTGCCGTTGAAGTCGGTGCGGCGGGTGACATTGCCGTTGGTGTCGTAGCTGATGGCGTTGGCGGCGGCGGGGCAGTTGGTGCCGGGGCCAGCGGGCTGGTTTTGGCCAGTGCTTTTAACCACATTTTGGATACTGGTGAAATTGCGCGTATACGTTGAGCTTAACGGCTCGGTAATGGCTGAGGACAGGATCTGTTGCCCAGTGCTGTCGGTGTTGTAAGCCAGTTGGTATTTTTCGACTCCGCCCGCATGTTCGGTGGAGATAAGGTACTCCCCATTGTCTAGACCAAAATCTCATAAGATTAAGATAGAAGCCGGTTGATAAAAATGGGTTGTTTCATCTTTTTCATAACGCCTGGCTAAATACACGTCAGCGGGTGTCCGATAGCC
>NZ_PGFZ01000032.1 GCF_002923755.1 Methylovulum psychrotolerans | reverse complement strand
CAGGATCGTCAAGGACGTTTACCGGGGCAAACATAAAAACTACTCCCTGACATGGAGCCTGGTGGCCGCACTGGTTAACCTGAGATATGGCAACATTTAGGAAAGATGTCTACTAAATCAGGCCTGAGATCGGATTGTCCAAAAAATGGCCAACCCAATTTACTGGGAGGGTACTGAACTGCTTTTCATACAACAACTGACTATAAAAGCTGCTAGTTTTCGCATCCTTGCAGGAAATTCGAGCCTCCCCATAATCCAGTACAATCAGAAAATATTTAACGGCATTTCTTCTTTGTGCATCGGATTCTTATCAGCCCTACTACAGAACGGATCATCTGTATCATATTGCAATTTTTTGCAGACTTTAGGTCTTGCTCGACCTGCATAAAACAAATACAAAATATCAGATGGAGAATCATAAATCTCAGTAACTGACAAACGATCATCCCAAACTGAACTGGTATTGGAACTGTAACTTTCACTTAATGTAACCCATCCTCCCGTGTCATTCTGACTACGGCTATTGGAAATAGTGGTTTTATCCCTTTCATATTGCCCTGCCCGACGGCTAAAATATTCCGCCGTCGTGGCATCGTTAACGTTTGACACAGTCACTACGGACGAATTGGCGATAAACGTCTCCCAATTTTTTGGGTACAGATTTTGTAACTGGGTCAGGTTCTGCACGAACGACCAAAGGGTCACGCCATGCCCCGCAATCAAGCCATACCCATTTTCGATAATGTTCAACGCCCCAAGGTTGGCGAACTCATCCAACATCACCAAGACCTGGTGCTTCCCTTTCTCGGACTCCATAAACTGCGACATCGCCACCAGCAAGACCATCCGCAAATAACGCGCTTGGGTAAGCAAATATTTCGACGGCAAAATTAAGTACACCGAAATTTTACGATTTTTCATTTGCCGAAAGTTAAACGGCTCACCTTCCAAAGCCGAACAAATCACATTGCTCTTAAAAATGCGGGTTTGGGTTTCGGCGGTGGCGATGATGGAATTCACCTCATTGTTATTTCCCGAATAACGCCCCACACTTTCAGAGACTAAAGGGTTTGAATTGCCTTTTGCCTTATTGAGGACTTTTTTTAACTCGTTAAAGCCGCCCGCCAAAATGGTATGTAAGCGGCGAAAGGTACGCTGATCCTTTTCGGTAGGCTCTGTTATCAAATACATGATCAAAAACGCCACCAGCCCCCGCCCTGCATCAGTCCAATGCGAATCCCCGCCCGTATCATAAATCAAGGCTTCCGCAATAATGGCGACATCGTCAGTAAAACTGGGGCTGTCCGGGTTTAAATTAGCCAGCGGGTTAAAGCCTTGGAACTCTCTAAAACCACGTTCTGCAAACTCGTCGGCAAAAATCTTATAAGGGTTAAAAATAAAAATTTCATGCCCTTGGTTTTTCCTATAAGAAGCTGACACCAAGGCGTTCTCACCCTTTGGGTCAATCACAAAAACCGAGTGGTCAGACAGGTTCAACAAATTTGGCAAAATCAATCCCCGCCCTTTTCCCGTGCGGGTAGGGGCGATACTCAACAAATGCTTATCTGTCTTACTAGAATGATAATTCCTTGAGTTTATACTGTAGGTTTTGCCTAAATAGTAGACATTATTTAAAACCAATTTCCAAAGTTCACATGGATAAGATAGCATGGGTATTAAAAATTAATAGCTTATGTTACACAGAGCCACTAGATATGGCGATGAATTTCGGTATCGAAACACTATATCTTGTGGAAAAAATGGACAACTGCGTAACATCAGTTAATAGAAAGAATGGAAGGCATGACGTTTGCCTAACCTAAATGAATTTATGAGCTTACTCTGCCATTATCCCATCTATCCGAAAGCTTTAAAAATAATAGCCAGCAAATCCCGAAAGCCATTGCCAACAAACCGCCACATCTGCTATCCTTACCCTGTTAAATATGTAACGCAAGCCATGTGTGTAGGCCTATTATAGTAACACAACCAGAAAAGAGAGCATTAAAATAACCCTCCCGTTTATCATCCACCCCAACGGATTATAAGGAGAGAGAGGCATTTAAAACTCCTCCCGATAGCGTTTACCAGCCAGACACGCCACCAAGTCACCCACCCAAAAAGCAAAAAAATATGACCGCCGCCCCCAAACGCCGCAAGCCCCAAGGCATCCCCCCCAGCGAAGTCCGAGCCGAAATCACCCGGCTGTACCAGACCGCCGCCAACGGAACCGAGTTGGCCGCCGCCCTGACAGCTTGCCATTATGCCCTGACCAGATCGACCCGCCGCGCCATCTTGGTCACCGACCCGCAAGGGGGCGAACATAATCTCCTGTCACGCATAGCCATCCCCCGCGAAGAAGCCCTGAGCAAACTGGCCGACCTCAACCCCGACAGCCTGCCCCTAAAAAAAAGCCGCGAGCGCGAAGCCGCCGTCAAATGCTTCCTGACCCCTGCGGAAAAATCCGAACTGATAAGCCGCGCCGACCAAGCCGAACTCAGCCTATCCGGCTATATCCGCGCCCTCATTTTCGCCAACGCCGCCCAGCAGCCAAAAGCCTCACGGCGACCCATGACCGACAAACAAGAACTGGTGAAGCTGCGCCAAGAATTACGGACAATAGGCGGCCATCTAAGCGAACTCGCCGCCATACAGCACCCAATCGGCGGTTTTGACAATAAAACCTTTGCCGAACTCTGTTCAGCCCACGAAAACGCCCTAAAAGCGATCCTGTCCGCCCTCAGCAAACCATGATCATCAAAGGCAAAACCAGCACAGGACGCGGCCTAGGAGCATACCTCCTGCAAGACAAAAACGACCGCGCCGAAGTCTGGGGCATACGCGGCGACATCCCCCGCGACCTAAAAGACACCCTCGACGATTGGCGGAGCGACAGCCTGGGGACAAGCTGCACAAAACCCCTGTACCACGTCCAACTAAACCCCGACCGCACCCTCAGCCGTGACGAATGGGGGCAGGCCATCGCCATTTTTGAAAAGGCAATGGGTTTTGAAAAACAACCCCGCGCCATCGTCCTGCACGAATACAAAGGCCGGGAGCATCTGCACCTGGTCTATTCCCGCATTGACGGCCAAGGAAAAGCCCTATCCGACTCATGGAACTATGCCATCCACGAAAAAGCCGCGCGGGAGATTGAACACGCACTAGGCATGGAACAAACCCAAGGCGCATTTATCGGACGGGAAGGTGGGCGACCGGAACGCAGCCCAGACCACGCGGCCATACAACAGGGCGAGCGGACGGAAAAAGACCCGCGCGAAATCAAGGCGGAAGTGTCCGCGCTCTACCAAAGCGCGGCGGGAGACGGCGCGGCCTTTATTGCCGCCCTGGAAAACGAAGGCTACACACTCGCCAAAGGCATCAGCCGTTGCTATGTCATCGTTGACGACATCGGCGGCATCCACAACCTAACCAGAGCCGCCGGGGCAAAAGCCACCGAGTTGCGCGAGACCTTAAGCTCATATCCCCTACAGGATTTGCCGGAAGCCAAAACCATCCAACGCGAAAGGCTGGAACAGGCGAAATTCAGGGACATGGACAGCGGGCGTCGCCTCTGCTTGAGTAGGGGACGCTGAGGTTAAGGGAATAGGTTAAAAGGGTGTCGGGTGTTTATCAGTTGATACAGCCAAAGCCATCAAACGCAGTGGAAGGTCATCCTGTGCAGCAAAAAATGGTAGCCAGACACATTTTGCCACTCAAAATCGTAGAACTTTAGAGCCTTTTGTTGATTAACGGCGGTTGCTTCGGCTTACAGATTAGCCAGATCCTTCTCAATAGCAACCACAATGAGAATGGCCGGATTTTTCACTTTCTCTTTCATGATCTCCTGCTTTGCTTCGACATAGGCAATCGCTTGGTCAATCCTTACCCCGTCAAAGTTTTCCGCTAACCGGACGGCCTCCGCGTCTGCCACCCCCCTATCAACCAACCGCCTAACCGTGGGATTTTCGGACGCTTGGTTTTGTTGCGGTGTCACGACCGTTTCAGAAACGCCGCCAGCGGCTGTTGCGGACATTTCGCCATTAGGGGTAATTGTAAATTTAATACACCCCAACGCCTTACCCCGTCCCTGTTCGGCAAACTCAAAACGTATGTCGGCTTTTTCCCGCAATTCCGCCTGGGCAACCTTAATGACCCACCGCCTAAAATCCCTGTGCTGCCGATGCACCCCCTCAGCAACCTGTAAAGCCTCTCTAAGGTCAAGCACCGAAAACGAGCGTTTGCCTAATGGTTCATAGGGTTTCAGTAACCGATAGAGCCGAATCGAATAGATATGCTTCAACTGGATGATGGGGAATGGCAGTTGTCCTTTCAGCTCCAACAGCCACGGCTTTAACTCAGGGTCAAAGCGTAACAGCACAAGCCCTTTTTCCGGTTGATACCGCGAAGACGATAGCCATCTGGCTTGGACTTTATTATCCCCGTCCTCAAGCTTGATCTGGGCATCCATCAGCCCATCAATGGCCTTGTTGATCGTTGCGCTATCAACCCCGCCGTCATGCCCCATGCTATCCGTGAAATCCGCAACGGGGACAGGGTATTGCTTAAAGTCCCCGTCATCAGGTTCAACCATCGCAACAAGCCGTCCGACAAGCCGTTGTTCAATGGCCGATAGCTTGTATCTGGATTCAGTTAATGGGTTATGACGGACAGCCACGTTTTTTTCAGCCATTGGGAAATTTTCATCATTGCCGTTATTGATAGGTAATCCCAGTATGGAGCCAACCATCAACAACATCAAGAGAGGGTTTTATATTATCTCTCCATTATCCTTAGCCCCTCTTAATAGGAGCGTTTTCAGTCAAAACGAGAGTGTTTTTAAAATTATCTCTTATTTTCCTATTTTGCCTTTTAGATACCCTGTTTTTATAAAAAAGAGAGATTATTTAATTAACTCTCTTTATTGTAAAGCAATATAAAAACAAACGGTTAAAAACGTATAAGGAAATACTTTTAAGGCTTGGCCGTTGATGTGAAAAACCCAAAATTCAAATATTTTTCATACCTATATTATCCCGGTGCTGTTCATCCGAACGGCGTTGACAGTCTGATTTTTTCCATCACACAGGGGTATCCAATATGACAACAATCTGTCCAAATTGCCAATCCGAACGGGTCGTCACCAAAGATGTCGGCAAAAAGACGGGCGGGGTGCTGGGCATGGTCGGCGGTGCTGCCGCCGGTTCGGCAAGTTCGTTAGGCGGGGCGGAGCTGGGGGCGACGATAGGTATGATTGTAGGCCCTGCCGGAGCCGTTATCGGTGGATTGGCCGGGGCTTTTTTCGGGGCACTGGTGGGCGGCTCTGCCGGGTGCGTGGCAGGTTCAAAACTGGGCGGGGTGGTCGATGACAAGGTTTTGGATAACTGCCAATGCCTGGCTTGCGGCTACTCGTTCAGCGCAGACGAATAAGGCTTATCCCACACCACGCAACACAATACGGGGTTAACCCCAACACGATACAACACCTTCACCTCCTTTTGCCGTTAGACACTGACCGCACCGTCCCCGCTATTGGGGGGCGGTGCGGTTTTTTTGTTTGGGGCAAGGGGAAGCCACTTTAGGCGGTCTGTTTGGTGGCTCTAAATATGAAAAAACCGCAAAGCTTGCGCGTTCGCCTTTCATACGGTCAGGTTGCCTGCGGTTCCGGCGTAATCAATCCCTGCGTGCCGTTTTCTGATTTCCGGCAACGGGCAAGTGTCTTATCGGCTTAAAGGGTCGCCACCTTTAAGCCACCCCAACTACTTATCCGGCCACGACCCGTCTGCGCCGACCTGGGCATTAACGCCCCGCGCTTACGGCATCTTCCGGCTTACTTATTTTCTTTTAATCCCCCCTGTGCTTATCGGCACGGGGCTACAACGGAGTCTTTATCATGGCAACTTTAGCCGCTTCTTTCAAAAACATTTCCGGTCTGGTACGTTCCGACCGCCCTTTGAGCAATGAGCAAATCTTTCAAGCCGCACCGTCGGTGTTCGCCGATGCGCCGCACGGTTCGCGTTCGGCACGTTATGCCTACATCCCCACCCGCGAGGTGGTGGACGGCTTGCGGAGCGAGGGTTTTATGCCGTTCATGGCCTGTCAAGCCCGCTCGCGCATTGAGGGCAAGACCGAGTTCACCAAGCACATGCTGCGTTTCCGTTATGAGAACAGCATCAGCGGGGATACTGCCAACGAGATTATTCTGGTCAACTCCCATGACGGCACATCGAGCTACCAGATGCTGGCGGGCTGTTTCCGCTTCGTCTGCCATAACGGGCTGATCTGCGGCGAGACCGTCGAGGATCTGCGGGTCAGGCATTCGGGCGATGTCCTTACCAACGTCATCGAAGGGGCTTACCGGATCGTCGGCGAGTTCGAACAGGTCGATTCGGCCAAGGAACTGATGCGGGGCATTGCGCTGAGCCAAGGGCAACAGAACGCCTTTGCCAACGCCGCCCTGCAATTGCGTTACGACCCCGAAGAGAACGTCCCCATCTTGCCGCACCAGCTCAACCAGCCACGGCGTACCGACGATAGGGGCAACGACCTGTGGCGCACCTTCAACCGCATCCAAGAAAACGTCATCCAAGGCGGCTTGCAAGGCCTCAACCGCAACGGCGGCAAAGTCACCACCCGCAAAGTCACCGGGCTGGGCGAGACCGTCCGGCTGAACCGCGCCCTGTGGACGCTGGCCGAAGAGATGGCGAAACTGGCCGCCTGAGCAGGCCGCACCCAAGCCCCATTGGCGTTTGACATTCCCAACCCCCGCCACCGATACGGGCGGCGGGGGCAACTTTTTTAGGAGCCAACAACATGTCAGCAACACAACAAGCCATCAAGCAAACACTACAGGACGGGCAAGACACCCAAGCCCTCACGGTCATCCCCGCCAGCACCTCTGCCGTGTCCTTAGGGACGCTACACGCCGCCAACGCCGCCGCCTTGGTCGCCGGGGCTGCGGAACTGGCCGGACAGTTGGCCTGCGTCATCGACAAACAGCACTTGGCCACCACCATCAAAGGCAAGCGGTTCGTTAACGTCGAAGGCTGGACGACACTGGCGACCATGCTGGGCGTGACCGCGCGTGAAGTGGCCACCGTCGAGTCCGAGGGCATCTACACCGCGATTGTGGAACTGGTGCGGATGTCGGACGGGGCGTGTGTCAGCCGCGCCAGTGCCGAATGCGGCTCACCCGACGAACTGGACAAATACGGCAAACCCGTCTGGTCAACCCGCCCGCGTTATGCCCGGCGGTCGATGGCGCAGACCCGCGCGACGGGCAAAGCCTGCCGCTTGGCGTTCAGCTGGATCATGAGCTTGGCGGGTTACGAAGTCACCCCCGCCGAAGAAATGACCCCGCTGGTCGAGTCCGGGCAAATGCAGGAACCGCCGCCGCCGTTGCGGATCAGCCCCAGCCAGCTCAAATTGCTGGAGGCGCAAATCCGCGATTACGGCCTTGATCGTGGCCGCGTCGAAGCGTCGGTGAAAGCCGCCTGGAAAATCGCCCTGTTGTCCGAACTGTCGCTGCCGCAGTTTGAAAAGCTGTTGGTGCAACTGGAGAAATGGGCGAACAAAGAATACGCCAAAGCCCAAGCCGCCAGCGCGTTGTGCCGCGACGTGGCCGACTTTTGACGCAAACAAAACGTAAGCAGTAAGCAACACCTAACCGAAACAACAGGAGAACCATAATGGGCGTATCTTTATACCAACTGAGTGGCCACTACATAGAGGCTTTAGACTTTCTGACCGACCCCGAAACGGACGTGCCGATGCAAGCCGTCAACGACACCCTGGAAGGCCTGGGCGGCGAACTGGAGGACAAAGCGGTCAATGTCGCCAAATTCCTGAGAAATATGGAGGCTACCGCCATAGCCATCAAGGCCGCAGAAGAATCGATGGCGAAACGCCGGAAAGCCTTCGAGGCGCGGGTCAACTGGCTCAAGGGCTATATTAAGGCCAACATGGAAGCGACGGGCATCAGCGTCATCGAATGCCCGTACTTCAAACTGTCCGTCGCCAAGAACCCCGCCGCCTTGGACGTGTTCGACGAGGCGGCGATACCCGCCGAATACAAAAGCATTGAGACCGTGACCGTCGAGCATATCGACAAAGTAGCCATCAAGGCCGCATTGGCCAAAGGCAAGGCCATACCGGGCGCACGGATCACCAACGGCACACGGCTGTCGATACGCTAGGCTAACACGGAAAAAACGCAGGGAGGCGTTTTTTTTTCGTTGCTATAGAGTCTGACGTTATTGAAGACAGATTGGTCTGTTATTGCTTCATTAACGGCGGCATCTATATTTTGTTACACGGAAAAAACTAAAAAGCCCTCACGGCACGAACATAGAGGAAATTAGCTATAGGAGTAGCATTTCCGCCCGCACCGCCGCCCGAACCATGATCACCAAAATACCCCTCCCACGCCCAGTCGCTATACCCAACTGCAAGTGTGCCCCAGTAATAGGCTGGTGCAAAGCCTCCGATATTAGTCAACGGCGCAGCTGCACCATAGCCGATATTTTTGTACATCAGGCCTAGTCCTGCTTGTGAGGGCAACAACCAGTCATCATAGCCATTCAGCACTAAATTAGAGACAAGATTGGAAGCATCAGACCATGCTAGGTAAGTACCTTGATCCGCAGGTGATGCCACAAGGCCGTGTTCGCCAGTGCCATCAATATAGAAAACAATCCCGCCTTGATATGTTTTACCAATGACTATAGTTTGATTTTCAAAACGAACCAATACTGACAGATTTAGCATATCCGCCGCACTCAAATTATTGGCGACAGCAGTAACATAACCTTTACCTTTGATAAAATCCCATTGTGTGGCGGCATCATTTAAGTGGACCCCATTGTCCAGACAATATTTAGCCTAGTTTAAGATAGTGTCATTGCCATTGCAGCGGATTGGCGCTGCCCCGTTTCTCCGTTTGAAACATTTCGTTTGTCGCTAAAATGGTCTGCT
>NZ_PGFZ01000031.1 GCF_002923755.1 Methylovulum psychrotolerans | reverse complement strand
CCAACAGGGCGGCCGCCTCGCGGCTGTGGCGGGAATAGGTGCGGGTGATGGATTTTGGCATGGCGGTTAATTAATCCTTATATGGATCATAATAGGCTATTATGGCCTCTTTATAGGGCAAATTAACATGATTTGCTTGGATAAACAAGGTGGATTTGTAAGGGGTCTTGAAGCCCGGGTAGTTTCTTGGCCTGTTGTCGGGTAATTTCATGGCGAAATGAAGCCAACCAGAATATCGGCAGTCAGCTGTAGGAACGCTACTTTCCACAAGGCGGAAAAGACGTGAAATGCGCACATAATCACCTTCGTTACCCCAACGTCACCCACAAAAATAGATAAAGCATCCCCTGTCATCGGTATGGGTTATGGCGGTTTTTTATCTAATTTAGCGTGATTCTACCTAAAATTGCATATGGCAGAGAATAATAGGATTGGTAATCCGAAAACTATCATATTAATAATCAATGACATGTAAGTTAAAATAGGATATTGTGAAAAAGTCCACTATTTTTTTGGTAATCCTTAATAGTATTTGCGCAAATCTTTTGCTACGCTCTGCTAAAAAATTTATTTTGATTGAATCAAGCGCAAGCAAAGTGAGTTTTTATAATTTCGATTGGCTTATCCGGGTTCTGTCGCAAATATTTACAAGAGCCGAGCCCGGCCTGATTGGCTGGCAAAACTAGCCTGCCAAATTGATAAATTGCTGGTAAGCGGGAAGTGTTTTCCCGACGAGTTGTCCCTTGCGGATCATATGGGTTGTTTCGATCCCATCGAGGATAGCTTGGGCGGAACGGAAAGCTTTGAACCCCGGCATTAGCCCGGTGATCTTTTTGATACCCCCAGAACACAAGTGACCCGATGATCCTGTTCCACCAAGTTATTGAGGTATTTGACTTGGCAAAGTTGACCATCAGGCAAAACAGGCCTGCAAGACCTAGCAATGACATTGGTTTTGACAATCTGCTGACACCGACTTAGAAATATCACATATTATTTAAAGACTTTTTATTTCATGAACCAACAAACATGTGAATCACAATCTATCTCTACGATCGTCTCATTCAATAACTCACTCATACCTCCAGCTTACCGCAAGAACGATCGCATCTTTTTGGAAGTTTATCAGGAGGTCATGTGGAAACTCCTTAAGCACATGATAATCGATGGAATTGAACCACCTACCGAGGTCGCAATAACTAAAAACGAGTTTCGCCTAGTTTTGCATAAGGAACACTGGTGGGGTCTATGGGACGAGCTTGGCTTAGGTGATCAAAAAGAGCTGGTGCTTTTTCGCAATACGCTTCATACCTGGTTATTATCGGAGGGGGTGCCGGAAAGCCCTGTGCATTTGGAGATATTGTCGAGATTGTCGCCACTCACTTTAACTCTTTTTGCCTTCACTACCTCCACGTGCCGTATGTTTGAAGAGATGGATCGTCCAAACTCCTTCTCGTATCGCCCTACCGAACTCACAGAATATTGGTATAAGAAGGCCGGATTAGATCGATTCACTAGTCAACGTTATGAGGAATTTAGTTGGTTTTGGCCGTTCTGTGATTGGGCACGGTTACGCAAGAAAAGCCGTGGAGATTTTTATCGTACTTTTTATTACGCTTTTTTTCTTCCTCTGCGACTCGCAGATATTTTGCCTAGTCGCCGCATTTCTGAAAGGACTAGTCGTCGACATAAGCCAATGGGATGGGATATAGATCCAGCCGCCTATGCTCGAGCGCTATGCGATGACAAAATCCATGAACGTTCAGAGCCGCATTCAGGCAAGACTGAAACCGAGATGGCGGTATTAGATACTTCGGATCGTTATACCGAAACAGCGGCTCGACGCCTAAGCACCATTGTTGACAAACTAGCAGCCGAATTGTCGTCTCAGCTAGAGACAGAATTATTACCACTTATTACCCATACTGCCAATGCACGTAAAGAACTAGATAGCCTGCGTCAAGCCTACGCGAGCGATCGCGGCGGACTAGCGATTGAAGTTCTCGATTTACTCCTTGACCCGATGCTGCGGAATATCCAGAAGAATCCTGCTAGATCCACAAGTTCTTATACAGCTAACGACATTTTTCAGGCGAAATTACAGTCAAAAGAATGGGGTTTGGTGGGAAAGATCGGTTCAGTCTTGGGTGAGACCTATGATAACAACCTGTATGCCCCAGACGAGGCGTTACGTAAGCTTCCCAACCAAAATGGTTCGTTTTATATTACTCGGCCTGGGCTAACAGTCGGTGATGTGTTACTTTTGAAAGGCCACGTCGCGCGGAGTGAAAAATAAGCCATGGCAATGATTGGAATAGATCTTGGTACGACTAACACCTTATGCAGTTATTGGTTGGATTCTGATGATGTACCCAAGCTTATCCCGATCTCCCAATCAACCTTATTAAGTCGTGATAGCCCAATCGAGGCGAAAGCGTTGCTTCCTTCTGTTGTCTACACGCCTAAATCAGGGGTAGCGTTTGTCGGAGAGAAATTTAAGACGATGAGCTGGGGGGCAACACAGAATCAAAGAGACCACTATTTTTCTTCAATGAAAAAATATATGGGGACTTCATATGTTCGTGAGGTGAACGGTGAGCTTTGGTCGCCTGAACGGGTGGCCGCTTGCTTGCTGAAGTATGTCCGTGAGCAGGCGGAGTTCCATCTGCGCGAGCCGATTACGCGCACCATCATCACGATACCGGCCTCTTTCAATACTGAGCAGCGGTCGGCTACGTTACGCGCTGCACAGATCGCATCAATGCCGGGAGTCATTCTGATCGACGAACCTACTGCCGCGCTTTGTTATCAGATGTTGATGGCTCCCTATTTTGATTACAAACATCCAAATGTATTGATGATGTTGGATATTGGCGGCGGCACCTTTGATGTGTCGATCATAAAGGTTCAGCAATTGGACAACGGTAGAGAGCTGTCGATTCTTGGACAATCGCGATACAACGAGATGGCCGGGGACGATTTTGATCTCTATATCGCAGGCTATCTGCTGGCGCGCCTTGAACAGCAAAACTCGGTATCTTTTTCTAGTTTAAAACAGCAAGACCAGCTTGTCCTGGCAGCTTACTTACTTTATTCCAGTGAGGAAGCCAAACGAGCGCTTAGTGATCAGGTTCAAAGACTCAATAACGACATTTTAGCTCGAGATTTTGACAAGACCTTTGTTGCCTTGCCCCCGATCAATATGCCGGAAGTTCTACAACAAACAAAAGAGGATTTAGGGAAGTTTTCGGTTTCAGATTTGATCGTCGCCCTGCATGGCATACTACCGCGCAATAGCACTAATGAGAACAATCCATTAGCCAAACCGATCCTCGAGGCTTTAGATTCGGCACGTGAAGTGTTAGGCGAAGAGTTTGGTTTTCATGATCTCAGTAATATCTTTCTGACAGGAGGTTCCGCGTACTTACCCATCTTACCGCGACAATTCGCGCGTGTCGTTGGGCGTCCGCTAAAGGTAGTATCCAAGCCCATGGAGGCGGTGGCGCTCGGTGCTTCAGTATTTGGCAGGTGGCATAGCCGCTCGACAACAGAACCTGTAGTGTTGCGTCAAAGACTCTTCGAATCTATCTATCTTCAAACTAAAACCGGTTTTGTCGAGCTGTTATCCAAAAATCAAATTATTCCGGTCGAGAACCATCGATGTGTTTTACAAGGACTTAATACCGGAAAACAGGGGCGCAGACGAATGGCAATAAGATTATTCCTAGGACGTTCGCCTACCGACGCTTTGATGAAGCCAATGGATACACGTTACATCGAATTTGATGACTTGCTTCCTGGTAATACCCCGATTGAGATCGATATCTCGGTGAGCATCAATAGGACATTCGAGCTAAAATTTATTGCAGGGGGAAAGACCGCCTCTCTAAGCGTCGATCATGGTCGTCCTAACACCATAACAGATAAGCTTCCACAAGTACTAACCTGATCAAAAGATGGTGAAAAGCTAATGTCATCGGACAAAGAAACTTATCAAAATATTGATGACGTAAGCACTGACGCCATCGAATCGAAACTGCAAGCGATAGCAGAGACTTTACGTCTTCCACAAGCACGGGCGACATCACGTTACGCAAGCTTGGAGCGGCGTCTCGGGGAATTGCTTCTTTCGGAGCAGCGCGAACTCAATCAATATCGAGATGCGTTAAAACGCCTGCGCAGAGAGTTTGGGCGGGTATCTGATGTCGCATGGGCGGAGTTGCTTCAAGAACGCTCAGTACTCCTGCCAGAACAATCGTTAGCATTCAGTTCAGCGGTGAGTTTTTTATGTGAAATCAGTATCACTATCGCGCAAAACCCAAACCAACGTGAGAAATTATTGGAATCATGGAGAAATGATTATAGTTCTCCCTACGTCTTTCGTCGGATTGTCGCACGGCGAATGCTGCAAATGGAACGACCAAACGACAAGGAAATCCGGCAGCTTGCTGTCCGAGGACGCGAAGACGATCTGTACAAGGATATAATCGAGCGATTATTGACTTTTCCCGATGCCTTTGTAGCTTATGTGGAGGAACTTTGTGAGTTCATTGTTAGGATCTGCGAAGAGCGCGATACCGGTGATGGCAAGAGAGGCGATCCACTTGTCCAGTGGTTGAACGGAAAGGCGGGTGAACTAGCTGCCATGATACACAAGGCTCAGCATCATGGAGAACCTGAGCCGTTTTTTATCTTGTACAGATCGTACGAGCAAAATTATTACAATGTTGCGGCTCGCGGTCTCTTGTTGAATTGTATTTGCCACCTAAGAGATCCAGTAGTTCCTATCCTCGGACAGATCTTTCGAAGATCGCCCTCGGAACCTCCGCTACGCGCATTAAGCCAACTGGCTGGCCACTACCGTAGTGGCGCGGCCTTCGACCAACTTCTCGAACTGGCTCGTGACATGGCGCAACCCAATACACTAGCGCTATTGGGCTATGCGATTGAGGACACCTACCAAAAATTGCGAAATGGCAATACTCGTCCTGCGCAGCTTGACCGTGTTCGAACTGAACTCAAGACACTTTTTGCCGGTTATCCGATCTTGGAAAGTATTCAACCTAAACTGGCTAAATTATTGATGGAATCAGCCACCCGTACGCCAGATGAAATGGCTCGCTCTATAGCTGACAACTCAGCGGATCAGATCGAGCGGCAAAATTTTCGTCATTGTTCCCATATAGCCCCCCCTTTGATGAGAATCATCACCAATCATGATGAGCCAGTTGATAAGCGCGTCAATGCAGTCCGCTTTTTACCGAAATTGTTCAATCACCGCACCCGTTTTCAGCAGGCTCGAACACTATTTGAGATCTACAAATCGAGTAGGCAAGAGCCATTAAAATTTCGCGAGGCTCTTTTCGATGCACTTGCTGGGTGTGGTGCAAGCCGGATCGGGCAGGAGCTTAAGACTTATCTCGAGCAACAACGCATTGATGAGCCAGAACTAGAAAACATCATACGCTCTCACTGGAATACCTTGTTCGAAGATGAAATGTATGAACTGCCTGAATTTTTCGAGCCTGATGATCATAGATGAATACTTCGCCTCCCATTTCGACCGATGAACTTGATAAGGCCATTGATGAGAAATTACTTCTCTTGGATCAGAGGCAAGCTCAAGTTGAGCTGGAGGCCGACACTGAATGGACTGGCCCCCTTGAGGTATCTGCCAAGGTCTTAGTTTCGAATCAAGAAGGTGATCGATTCTTTATTGCAGAGACAGAAGATGGAAAACTCATCCATTGTGAGATGGATCTGCCTTTTCCAAGTATGAGTAAAGACGGTCCGGTAATTCTTTATCGACGAGATAACCGCTGGAGCTTGGTTCCTCCTGAAGCTCGATCTAGCATTGGCGATTTGGAATGGTCTGTTGGACAGAAGGGCTGGTTTTTCTGTGATTCGCTTGATTGCGAACGCAAGATCATATATGGGCATTTCGCACCCTCCATCAAAGAAGGTGACGATTGCAACCGTGCCCCGGCTTGGATATCGGCGGATAGCCTTTTTATTCCACTCCCATTGCAGGATGTTAGATTCATTGGGTTGCGCTGCCGTGCCTTTATCGTGCAGGTGGAAGCACACAGAGGCGGCGTACAAGTTGGGCAGTTAAAACCCATTGGCCTATTGGCTAGTTTCCTCAAAACACTGATCAGTTCGCATAGAAAAGTCTGGAACAAGAAAGAAAACTCAAACAGCATGCAAGAAGCTGCTCAAGAAGATGGCGTGTATAAGAGTCCACTTGTGGCTTGTACCGAAAATGACCTCCCCGTCCTTGTCTATGCGTTAGGCAGGATACTGGACAACAAAAGTGTACTGTTATCCTATTCGGATCCGATTCTTCGACCCGATCCAACCGGAGGACGAGGGGTTCTGGTTGCCCTCCATGGTTGCGAGATCAAACTTTACCACCACCAGCTTTATTGGCTAGAGGACGTGCCCGAAGAAAAGATAGAGGTATGCAACTCGTTGGAGCTACATTGTGGGATCTTTGATCGCATAACTTGGCGTTTGCCAATGTTCCATCGACCACGAGACGGTGATGAGGCTAGATGCGTTCAAGACGAGTTTCAATTAGGAGTCCTAGTCTCGACGGAGCGGATAGAGCACCTCGCGATCCAGCCGTGGGGGCATGTTGTGCGTCTCAAGGATGTTTATCTTTCAGGAACCCCTTTGTGGGTGGAGGCGATTGTTCCCTGGCAAGAAACGAGTTGGGGAAATCGCCCGTGGTACAGTAAGGATGATGAAGGGATATTGAAGGTTATCGGCTTTGACCAAGAATCGTCCGCCCCAATTCTGTCGCGTCGCGCAAGCCTACCCGATCCATGGACAATAGATCAAGTCGGCTCCGTGGTTCGTGGAACGACGATGTTGTTGCAATCCCCAGACTTGATTGACAACTTCACATTTCATCAAGCAGAACAACAGGGAATTTTATATTTGGCACCTAATGACGCCCCGGAACTTATTGTCGAATGCTTATGCGAGGGAGCAACATACCGATTGGTTTCACACATGGTGCGTCTGTGTATGCCGGTTCCGGTAAAAATTGAACAGATTATCCCCGAACTCCGCTACATTGCTGGACGCATACCAGATGATTGGCCGAATAGATATCACTGTTTCGCACAAGAAATTGTCGGAAAAAAGGTTTTCGGGACAGTCATGCGTAAAAGAATGAATTATTACCTTATCGATTTGGAGGAAGGGATCATCGGGCTGGCAATCAAGCCTCAGTTATCAGTTAGTAATTTAGACCTTGGTGATGGGCAAAAGATAGAACTGACAGTCGCCGAACTCAAAGATGACCGGATCATAAGATTGGTGGGATTAGCAATCTCACTAGAAATCGGAATGACTGTTCGGAGTGTTGTGAAATCGGTCATGGAGTACGGCGCATTAGTAACAGTTGGAGACATAAAGGGACTCGTACATGTATCAGAATTGTCTTGGAGGAATATCACTGATGCGCGAAAAGTGGTTCAAAATGGGCAAGAACTCGACTTAATCATACTGAGCATAGATCAAGATAAGAATGAAATTGGTTTTGGGCGAAAGCAATTGATCAAAGATCCGTGGAATGATTTAACCGAACGTTATCCAATTGGGTCACGGGTCAAGGGCATCGTTACGAGCATAAAGAATTATGGCTTCTTCGCCATAATTGGCGACTACATGGACGGCGTTGAGGGATTGGTTCACCAAAGCGACATTTACTGGACAAATAAAAAAGTTAATCCAAGAGAAATTGTATGTATTGGTGATGAAATTGAACTTATGATCTTGGCGATAGACGAGCAAAAACGCAGGCTTGCATTTAGTCTAAAGGGCTGCAGTGAAAATCCGTGGATTACCTTCAAAAGTAGCCATCAAGTAGGGGAAAGAGTAACGGGTATCGTCAAAAACATTGAACAGTTCGGTATGTTCGTTACACTTGAAGAGGGCATTGATGGCCTGCTCCACTTTAATCAAATGTTTTTTGAATTGGATGGGAAAGAAGCACAGGAGCGTGCCCAATGTATTTTTTCTACAGGAAACCGAATTGATGTTGTAATCAAGAATATCGAAGTCGACAGTCAGAAGATTGTATTAGGTTATCAGGAACTGTTGCGGAATTGCTTTCATTTCAAGGCGATGTCCTTGGGCGTAGATGCCAACAACGTCTATTTCGAACTGTATCCTGGCTTTTCTGGACATGTCAGTTTATCCTCCTTTGAGGATGAACTTTGTTGCGATTCAAAGGCCGTGAAAAATATCTTTGCAGCAGGCTTCCCCATAGGGGTATCTGTCGAAGAGATATCAGCAGGGGATGGACAAATTGAGCAGATACGGTTCGTAATAACTAAGGCGGCAATGGCGGCACTCGATTGTGATATGGCTATCCAATTGGATGGTGGCATTGAGAGGCTGCTAGAGCTATGTAACTGGAAGTTTGCCGATAAGACCCCGCAAGAGACCTCGTCATATACACTAAAAAACCATGTGACCAAGTCTAGCATCTTGTGTGGGCGTTATAAAATCGGATCCATAGTTCAAGGTCAAGTCACTCACATTGCGGACAATGGTTTTTTTGTAATGATTGATGGCCACATAGAAGGATTGGTTACTAAAGGCTATATTTCATGGAAAAAAAATGGAGTTAACCCTAATGAAATCGTGAATACAGGAGAAACGATTGAATTAAAAGTACTTGGGGTAATTAAGAAAAGTGGCCAGTTGCTATTGAGCCTGAGAGATTGTCAGGACAATCCATGGAAAACCTTTGCAAAAAATAATCCTGTGGGTCAGCAGGTTGCCGGTAACGTCAGTTCCATAACTAATTCTTGTATTATTGTGGCCTTCAACGAAACTGTAGAAGGCATTTTACAAATCGATTGTCTCTTTGATGGGATCAGGGGCAAGGAGGCTGTCGATCGGTTTAGGCAGCTTTATTGCGTAGGCGATCGGATTATTGTGGTAATAGAGCGACTAGACGCAGGCAACCGAACAATCAGCATTGACTATAAACGGATATTTTGTAACGGCACCTACTTTAGAGCTATTGTGTCGAACATAGATGCCCACAGCATCGATTTTGAGCTATCTCCAGACCTTACCGGCCAAGTTGCCAAGGCTTCTTTAAAGTACGAACTCGACTGTGATCCCACGACCATCCAAACACGTTTTTTTGTTGGTGCCCCAATCGGCGTTAGCGTTGAGCAACTTACTATCGAGAACGAAAAACCAATACAAATAAAGTTCGTTGTCACTAAGGTCTCGATGGCGGCACTCGATTGTGATATGGCTATCCAATTGGATGGTGGCGTTGAGAGGCTGCTAGAGCTATGTAACTGGAAGTTTGCCGATGAGACCCCGCAAGAGACCTCGTCATATACACTAAAAAACCATGTGACCAAGTCTAGCATCTTGTGTGGGCGTTATAAAATCGGATCCATAGTTCAAGGTCAAGTCACTCACATTGCGG
>NZ_PGFZ01000030.1 GCF_002923755.1 Methylovulum psychrotolerans | reverse complement strand
AATGCTGTAGCTTTCCAGAAAGTTAATTTTTACGAGTTCATCAAGCGCGGCGCGGCATTGTCTTTTGAAGCTGGCGGCTTGAAGATTCCGGCTTCCGGTCAAGCGTTGCAAGAAGGCTATTTTTACGGGGTAGGGTGTCCGGTGGCTGCTGTAGTAAGCATGTAAGGCTTGTGCAAGTGGTTTCTTTCTAATCTGTGTGCGTTGCTGCCAGTCTATCGCTGTCCATGTGGTTTCACTGTAAAGCCTGATTAATTGGCGGTTTAGTTTTATTGTGTAATGGCTGGTTAATTCATCTTCCGCCCCTGATTCAATTAAAGAACCAAAATACTTTTTTCCTTCGTGGCTAATTTCAACGGCGCAAGCGGTCAGGCGGATGATTCCATCATGCAAGCGGCTGTGCTGTTCGCCACCCGTTGAAAGCCCCAATGATTTTAGTATTCCGTGGGCTGTGAAGTTGCAAACGTCACCTAGGGGGTGTTCTTTTGCTAAGTGAACAAGGGTTTCCCATAGGCTCAAATCTTCCTGATTGAGCTGTTTCCCTGTGTATTTTACGGTTATTCCCTGTTGGCTATATAGAACGGCTTTTTCTACATACTGGCGGTCTTTGCCTTGGATCGCTGAAAAAAGAGCCGAACGAATAAGGCTGTTCGGTGTGCCGCGTTTTGACTCCGGCCATAAGGGGAGCTGTATTATCTCGGTCAATTCTCTTTGTCGTGCAAGCTCTTGCATTCGGCTAATGGTTTCCAGTGTTTTCGTATCAACCGGCTGTTCTTTCATTGTCCGCCCCTTGATATAAATATAAAATTATAATGCTATTATTTTATAGCATTATAAAAATATTGTTTTAAGCTTCTTCCCTGTAGGGCTGCGGCTTGTTGTATTTGTGGCATAAATCGTTGATGGCTTCACCTAGAAGCTGTTTAAGTTTTTTTCCGGTTTCGGCTTCCAGCATTTTCAAAGCGCGGCGGACTTCGGGCGGGTAATGCGCTGCCACTGGCACAATGTCCTTTTTATTTGCCGCTGTTGCCTCTACGGGCTGGGGCTGTTGTTTTCCTGCTGCGGTCGCAAGGGCGGCGGTGATCGTGCCGCTTTTTTTCTTTGCTGGGGCGTTCATGGTTTCAGCTCCTTAAAGGGTGGTGATGTAATCGTATAAAGCGGCCATTTCCTGCGCTGCCTTGCCTTTCGGCTCATATTCGGCGGCGGTTAGGCCGATGTTTCCCGCGTCACCGTGGGCGGTGCGCTGGAACATAACCACGGGCGCAACGTTAAAGCCCATTGCTTCGGCGGCTTCTTGGGTTTCTTCGTGCCGTTTGCCTTGCACGGCGGCGCGGTTGATAACGACCGACGCGGTTGGATTTCCGGCCAGTGTCAAAATTTCTTTCACACTCTGCAAGGTTTCAATATCAAATATTTGCGGCTGGATTGGCATTAAAACCCAGTTGGCAACCTTGGCGGCTGAAATAGCGGCCTCGTTGCTTTTCCCTGCGGTGTCAATGATGGCGAGATTAACGCCTTGCGCTTTGGCTGCGTCTAAGACTTGGCGTAAACGGGCGGCTTGGCAGGATATGACGGCGGGGGCTTCCTTATCTTCGCGGCGGTCGCTCCAACTGGCGGCGGTCGCTTGGGGGTCAAGGTCAACAACAGCAACGGCCTTGCCTCTTCTGATGGCTTCAACGGCCAGCCCTAGCGCGGTTGTGGTCTTACCGCTCCCGCCCTTCTGGCCGATGATTGCTAGGATTTTCACGGTTTGGCCTCCGTTATTTTTTTGTAAAATTATAATTTCATAGGGCGATAATCCTATAAAATTATAATTATGTAAAGCATTGATTTTATAAATCTGTAAGAGTTTATCACTTAAATATTAGGGGTCTTGGTTTTACGCATCAATACCAAGAATAAGAACTGGAATATCAATATTCGCTGTTCCGCGGTGGTGTAGATCCCAAGCAAACTGTTCAAAATAAGAAACACCTGTGCTCATTTCATCAGCAAAGTTTTTGACTGGCACAATTTCAATTCCAGTATCAATAAGCCCCATATTGCTAAAGATTGTCATCTTTGCGCAGACGTTGTAAACCATGAAAGCATATTTTCCGAATTGAACTTCAATCCCAAGTTTTGTTCCTGGTTTTACAAAATCCATATCCCTGAATGGCTGCCCTCGTGTTGCTCTAGCGGCTTTATATTCCGGTAAATATTCTCCGTGGACATAATCACAGTTTACCTTGTGATTTTTCCATCCTATTTTTGCGAACTCGGCTTTAAAAGCTTTGTTTATTTCCATTGGAGCAAAAAGCATTTTGCCCATCATCGTTTTTTCTGTGCTTTCTTTTGTTTTGTATAGTGTTGAATCAATTGAGTTGATAACTGCTTCAATTTGGGCAAGCTCTGCGCCATATTTAGAGAAAACAGCATTTTTTCCGCCGTTAAAGTCATATTGAGCGACGATTTTCATAGAAGGGATTCCTGTTGTTGTTCAATCCATGCGCTTGGGATCTGCGCTACTTTTTCTTTGCCTGTTGGCTTGTGAACTGGTTTTCCAAGTGGTCTAATTTTTAACACTCCATTTTGAAAGGCTCTAATTCGTTCCTTCGCCAACTCGATATATTGATTTTCACGATCAATAACCATCCCCCGCCGTTTGTGTCTAATCGAAGCAATCAGGCTGCTACCAACACCGCCAAACGGATCTAACACCCAATCATCTTCGTTGGTGAGTGCCAAAACACACCGTTCAATCAATTCAATTGGAAATTGGCAAGGATGAGATGTTTTTTCTGGATGGTTGGCCTTTACATTAGGAATTTCAATTAAGCCTTGTTCCCACTCTTGACATATAAGAGTCCAATAATCAGAAGGGTTTTTCCCTAATGGATTGCCGCTTGGCTGCCCTGCTTTTTCCCCTTTATAGTGCAGTTTTCCGGGATATTTTGACGGAACGCGCACAGGGTCAAGATTGAATGTGTAATTCTTAGTTTTCGTGAACCAAAGCAACACCTCATAGCGGCCAGAAAATCGCTTTGATGCGTGCAAGCCATGATCGAAGTGCCAAACAATCCGATTTCTTAGCTGCATTCCTAATGCCTTAAAAATCGGATAAAAATATATGTCTAGTGGGAATACTTCGCCATCATGAACAAAGTTTCCTACTTGCCAAACAATGCTCCCATCATCGGAAACAATTCGGCAAAGCTCTGTGATAATTTCGCGCTGCCATTCTAAATATTGTTCTAAGGCAACTTGCTTTTCATATTCTTTGCCGATGTTATAAGGTGGCGAGGAAACAATAAGCTTAAACGTATTTTCTGGTAAAAACTTTAGCTCTTGCAGGGTATCACTTTGCCTAACAACGATACTTTCTTCTTTATCGAAAGAAGACGAAATTTTGTGGTGTTGCATCATACTTGAGCTATGCCGCCTATTTGTTTTAAAGGGGGTTATTATTTTTGTAACTTACAAAACTTATTTATCCAAGAACTTTCGCGGAAACCTTGGCTTTTATTAATTCTTCAAGGCGCGGTAAAGCGTTACCCTGTCCACGTTCAAAAGTGCGGCCACGTCCTGCACCCTCTGGCCTTGTTCGATCTGCTGGCTAGCGTGTTTGATTTGCGCGGCTGATAGTTTCGGCTTGCGGCCAAACTTCACGCCGCGCTTTTGCGCTTCTTTGACTCCGGCCTTGGTGCGCTCGGTTATCAATGACCTTTCCAGCTCGGCCAAAACCCCGACAAGCTGCCACATGGCGCGGCCTGTTGGTGTTTCGGTGTCTATGGCTTCGGTGATGCTCTGAAAACGCACCCCCCGCGCTTTTAGGCTGTCTAGCATGTCGATCAGGTCGCGCAAGCTGCGGCCTAGTCGGTCAAGTTTCCAAACTATCAAGGTATCCCCTAATTCAAGCGAAGCCAGACAACGGGCAAGGGCGGGGCGTTTGCGAACCGTGCCGCTTATGCCTTTGTCCTCGTGTATGGCGTAGCAACCCGCTTTTTTAAGCGCGGCAAGCTGCAAGGCGGTTGTTTGGTCGTCGGTGCTGGTGCGGGCGTATCCTATGATTTTCATGCAATAATTTTGCAATAGACTTTTGCAACATTCAAGCCATTGTTTTTATTGGCTTGGCCGCATGTTGCAAAACTTACCCTTTCCGCAACACTAAAAGAATATTATTATAAAAATATAATTATAACGGATTATATTTTTATAATGAAGCGCGGCGAACTATTGCCCTGTCAAAACCGTTTTTTATGTTGGCTGTCCAATCGTGGCGGCGGCTCGATCAGCGGCAACCTTTCCGACAGCCAACATAAAAAACGGTTGGCTGTCGGCAGACTTAAAACAGGCTTTTTGCAAAAACTTAGGCGTTCTTTTTCGGCTCGTTCAACCGGATAACTAAACGACCATCAACGGGCAGGGCTTCAAGCTGTAAATCAAAGCCTTTTCCGTCCTTGTGTAACCATGCCGCCCCAACTTTCAACCAAGAGCTATCAGCTTCGCCCGTGTCCTTCTTGGTGTAGTCACGGACAATATAGGCGGTATGGCTTGGCTTGTTGTGCTTCTTTTCCTCGGTCATGGCTTGCCCCTTTCTGCTGGTTGCTCGGTTCAGCTTGCCGGAATACCGTTAAGGGTTTGTAAATTGGGCGGGGGAGTCTTAGCTACAATTCGTTTTTGATCGGGTGAAAAGTGATTTGATGACCTGAACGGCGATAAACGCCAATGACCGCGCCGGATTCATCCCGTGCAAGTTCGCCGTCATAGCGTCCGTTGGTCAGACTGGCGGCGCTTATAAATCCCCGCCTCTTTTTTTCTCTTATGATCTGCTCGCTGTGGTGGTTGGCTTGCTCCGTGCGTTTCGCCGCTTTAATGGCGGCTTTTTTAGCTTGTAGAAAGGTTTTTTGTGTGTTGGCCGTGTGTTTCTTCATACCCAACAAACCCACGGCAACGGCTCTAAATTTGCCCGTTAGTTTAACGGTCGCGGCGGCTCTGGTTTTGGCGCGTTGTATCCGCTTGAGTCGGTAAAATTTAGGCGGTCGTCTGGCAAGGCTGAACGGTTGCGAAAGTCGCCCGTGTCCAGCCTTGCCGTTTCTCTTGGTGGCCTTTCTTTTTTTACCTCCCGCACGTTGGCCGTGGTGCGGTCGGTTTAGCGTTCGTGGCCTCGCCCGTGGCTTCGCTGCCGCTCCTCTTCCTCCCATTGTCGCCGGATTCTGTCCATTCGTTCGGGGTCTATTTCTATGCCGTATGTGTCGCGTTTGATGCTGTTGCTTTGCTCGGCTTCATTCGCTGCTTTGGTCTGCTCGGCTTTCCTTTGTCCTGCCGTCTTGGTGGGGTTATCTTCAATGACTTCACCGCGCTTTGGGTATTGCTGCGCCGTATGCTGCGGCACAAAGAAATTTTCAAGGATTCCGGCTACACTCTCAACGGCGGATAGTGTCGCACCTAAGCCCTGATTGATTGCCGCGTTACTGCCGCCCCGCTCTTGGCTCTTGCTTTCCTGTTGTTGCTCCGGCTTGCCCTGTCCCCCCAATTTCTCGGCGGCTTTGTTAATTTCTTCCCGTATGTCCTGACGCTCTGCGTTCCGTGTTTCGGTTTCGCGGTGTAGGTCGCCGCGCTCGGTTTGCTTGCCCTTGCGCTCCATACTGACAGCGGCCACCCCAACATGTTTGGTTGCTTCCCTGAACTGGCATTCTGTAGCGTAGGTAAGATCACCCCGCGCCGTGGCAATTTTTGCCTGTTCGTTTAGTGTCTTGTAACCATGCCGCCACCTATCGGCTTCATGGTGTCCATGCTCCAGCCCTAGGCCGTTCCGTTCCAGTTGTCGCGCCCCAAGCTCTGCCCATTTTTGTTTGAAGCCTTTGAGGGTTTCCCCGCGCTGCTTCAAGTCAGAAAATCTACGGTCTTTGTTCGCCGCCGCCCCGTCTGCATCTATCGCCCTATCCCATACCATGATATGCGTGTGATGGTTTCGCTCATCACCGCGCTTGTTTGGCGTATGGATGGCGGCAGTCACCATAAAACCCTTACGGGTCAATTCTTCCCGTACAAAATCCTTTAAGATATATTCGCGCTGCTGCTCGTCCAGTTGGTGCGGAAATGCTGCGACATATTCAAAAGCTAATGTTGAATTTTTCCGGTTCTCGGTTTCTTCTACTTTGTTCCATGCCGCCCCGATGTCTTGCGCCCACTCTGGCGCATTTTTCGGGGCGGCATGGTGGACATATTCAACCCCGCCTTTTGCCCGATAATCAAAAATTTTCTGCAAGCTATCGTCTTGTAACTTCCCCGCTACCCGATAGGCGGCGGACGCAACCGCGCTTTGCCCTTTGCTCCGGCTTATGGGGTTCGCTTGAAAATGAAAAGCTACAGCGGCCATAGTTCACTTTATGAAAGTCAGGTTTCAGCCCCTGCCTTTGCCGGATGGCAAAGGTGGTCTTAGGCTATTTTAGCTCCGCAGGACGAACCGCAAACGATAGTTTGCATAGGTGCGCCCTTCTTCCCTTTGGTCAGTTCGGTAATCGGTTTACAATCTCCCGATTGTATCACAAAAAAATGAAAATAATGTGCTCGCCAAGGCTCGCGATTTTTTATTCCACCCCTCCGCCCCTAAAGGGGAACGCAAGTTTTTTACAAGGATGATTGTATTTATTAATTTGATTGTGGTTTAATCAGGTGCGCGTCGAGTTCCGCAAGTTCTAGGCGCGTCAAGGGTGATTATTCACCGGACAGGCTGGCTTAATAGCTGGCCTGTCTTACCCGCTTATTTAAGACGGATTATTTATGCTTGTAAAAATTGAACAACAACGCGAAGCCCTGCGGAAACAGATAGAAGCCCTCAAGAAAAAAGAACAGCTTCTTGTGGCGAAACAAAACAGCGAAGCAAGAAAGCTGGATACCCGCCGAAAAATATTGATCGGCGCGGCTGTCATGGCTCACTGTGAACATGATGAAAAATTTGCCGATTTGGTTCGTTCTGCTGTTAAAAACAATATCACGAAAGAGAAAGACAAAGAGGTTTTGAATAGTTGGCTAACTGGCGGTAATCAACAGCCACAACCCGAAGTAAAGGAAAACCCAACCCCATGAGTTAACCAGACACCAGAGCAGAGGCTCAGCCATGAATGAGTATCCCAAGGAACAATATACCGAGTTGTAAAACCTATATAGAAAATCTAGCTCCTGATAATTATACGTTCATACTTTGCCAAGCTTGGTTTAGTGGTTACGTTGCTTGTTGCAATAACCTGCATTCCCACGGCATGATGCCACTCTTTGCATTCGATAATGAAAACGACTCTTGGTATGAATGGTTACATAATTATTGCCTAGCAAATAAAGATTCCCATTCAGCGATTGATACGGCGGCAAAAGAATTTGTTAGGGAAAAAATACAACCCCATCAAACAGGCATTACCGACCTTAGCACCATAGATTTGAGCCTTGTAGCTGGTCTAGGAAACTTGGATTTAGATTATTATTACAACGCTAATAAGGAAGAAAAAAAACCGATACGATGGCGTATATTGTCTTATATGTATGGTTGGTTATCTGCCTTGAATTGCAATAATATGAGCCTTCCTTATTATTGGCATCAAGTGCCGGATTTTCTTAATGCTGAACTAAAGAAAAATAGAAAATGCAAAGTTTTTCAGTTGTTGCAAGATTTTGCTGATTACGCTTTGCACAACAAGTTATGTAATCATTTAGCTGTTCCTGTTCTTGAAGCTCCAGAATTACCTAAAAAAGCAGTATTGCCCCCCGTTTGGTTTCTTGCCCTGCCTGTTATCTGGTTGGTTCTTGGTGCGGCATTTAAGACCTTCATGGGGCTTTTGCTTATATTTCTTTTTTTATGGGCAGTTTCTTCAATATTGAAAGCAATTTTCAAAAAACGCCCTGAAAAAATCAACGTTGTTTTTAATCGGCGGCCTTTTTATCAGGCGGCTAATTCATCACCGCCCAAACCAGTGCAACAAGTCGCGCAATATTTGCCGCGTGGTTCTGGTGAATTTGGGGATGCTGGTTTTGCCCATCCCTACGAGGCGCATCAATTCGGTTTGAATGATGCACAACCTAATGACGGCGTTTATCTGCAACAACTTATTCAAGCGGAAACGCCAAAGGGTCAATATCAAGACCAAGACAAACGGGAAATACTGCATAATCATTTGTTTTATGCAGGTGAAAACCAGCTAATCACGATTGCCCCGCCTGGTTCTGGAAAAGGTCAAGCCGCTATTATCCCCACGTTGTTAAGCTGTTTTGAATCTGCTGTTATGCTCGATGTCAAAGGCGAGTTGCACCAGCAAACCGCGTCCTATCGTCAAGAAAAAATGGGGCATAAGATTATCAGGATTAACCCGTTTAATATGCAAGGCGTGGGTTCTAATCGGTTTAATCCGCTGGCTGATCTTAACCCAGACGATGAAGACGGTTGCGCTCTTGGCATTATGGCGATTTCTCAAGCTCTCGTTCCCCATGATGCCAGTAAGCCATTTTTTTCTGACCGCGCCCGTTCGCTTGTCAATGCGGCTTTGGGGTCTATCATCTGGAGCGAAAGAAAGCGCGGTAATGTTCCGACTTTGCCCATGCTCTCCGATATGCTGCACCGTAATAGTCTCCAACTGGCGGCATGGTTGGACTCGGCTGCGGAACAATGCCCTTTGTTGATCGTCCGCGATAATGCTAAGACCTTCACCGGAAATTCGGACATGATAGAAAGTGTTAAGGCAACGGCTTTGCAGGGCTTGGAATTTCTTAAGCTGCCGTCCGTTACGGATTTTCTAAGCGGCCATGATTTCACTTTCCGCGAATTACGCGACAACAAGGCAAGCGTTTACATTATGATTCCCCTGTCTGCCTTGGAGTCCATGCGCTTTTTTATCCGGCTGTTGGTTCAAGTTGGTTTTGCAGAATTTGAGTATTTCGAGGATAAGCATAAAAACCGCGTGTTGATGGTTCTCGATGAAGTGGCGCAACTCGGCTATATGGAAAAAATCGTAAATTCCTATTCAATCAATCGGGGCTACAATCTGCGCGTTTGGACGATCTGGCAAAACCTTACGCAAATGAAAGGGGTTTACCCTGATAATTGGGAATCTATGCTATCGGCTTCGGCGGTCGCGCAATTTTTCACGCCTAACGATATGTTCACGGCTGAATGGTTAAGTAGGCGCATAGGGGATTCAACGGTTGTGGCCTCAAGTTCTGGGGAAAACCAAAGCTTCGGGTTGGATTCGCAAGGTCGGCCAACATCCAGCCACAACCAAGGCACGAATACAAGCAAGCAAGCACGCCGTTTTATGTCGCCGCAAGATTTGATGAGCTTGCCCTATAATCGCGGTTTGTTGGTTGTCCAAGGGCTTAAATATCCGGTGCTGACAACGCGGACTCAAGTCTGGCAACCAGAATCATTGTTTTATAATCGCAGGTAGAAATTCTATAAAAAATTAATTTTATAATTTTATAGGATTATACAAATTTAACCTAAACTACCCCTTGTTTTTGGCTATTGTTGGGTTTTACCAAGCAAGCCATTAAAAAATCAAAAATTAGCCGGAAAATTTGGCCGCTGGCTAGGTTTTAGATATTGGCGGCTAGGGTGGTAGCGAAAAATAATACATTAGCCTCCTTGGCTCTCTGAATGCGATTAAACGCTATATCTAAAAACTGCTTTTTCTTCGTTAGCCTCTTTTTTGTCTTTCGGTTAGTGCTGCGGCCTAAGTAGCCAACACGCCGGAATTGGCCGCTTGCGGTCAACCCGTAAGGGCGCGGGCGATAGCCGCCCGCGTTCTGTGTTGGCTCTGGGTCGGTTTGTCCGTTTTCCGAGTTATCCACAGTTTAGCCACTGCTTGGGGTCGCCCTTTCTTTAGATTAAAAATAGATTAGATAAAGATTAGAGTGTTTTGCAAAATCCATTTAACATTATGATAAATAATGAAATAAAGGCGTTTTTTTTTTATAAAAATGTGCATCGGAAGACGTGCCTAATATGCATCGGAAGACGTGCCTAATGTGCATCGGAAGACGTGCCTTGTGCATCGGAAGACGTGCCTTTGTGCATCGGAAGACGTGCCTTTGTGCATCGGAAGACGTGCGTCTTATTTGTCGCGTTGTAGGGTTGCTAGTCGCTTAACTGTCACTGTATCGCCTTCAATGCTGTAGCTTTCCAGAAAGTTAATTTTTACGAGTTCATCAAGCGCGGCGCGGCATTGTCTTTTGAAGCTGGCGGCTTGAAGATTCCGGCTTCCGGTCAAGCGTTGCAAGAAGGCTATTTTTACG
>NZ_PGFZ01000003.1:446730-454574 GCF_002923755.1 Methylovulum psychrotolerans | reverse complement strand
GCGCAATAGCCGCCACAAGCACCCACACACATTATTTCGATCCGGTCTGTTAAAGAGCGTCGGGGCTGTCACCCCGGCTAAGTCCGACTATTATACAGAGCCAAACCAGCTTGTCAAATCTTTTTTTCGTGCCGTTTTGAAGCAGGCTTCAAAACGGCACCGGGGCAACCAACCCGCCCCCTTTCCGCCCCGTGGGGCGCTTCACGTTTCCGGTGAAGAGCCGACTATTATACTGACTTCCCCCCGTCCGTCAAACCCTTTCGCTATTTATTTTTCTTTTTCTTCCCTTCACCATTCCTATTAAACCCAATATCATTGTTTATTAAAGAATTTCATTATCCATCCCCTGCCGCAAAAACTGCGCAAAGCCCGGCAATGTCGGCACTCGCTTCATCAGCAAAACAAGCCTATCTGTGCACTATTTTTTTCTGCCGACAACGGCAACGCTTGCCGACCGCCTTCGATTGGCGTAAACAGCCTTGGCAAGTAGAGAGGAAACAGCGCAGAAAACAGCAGCAACAGACACTAAACCGCGCCCCGCCCCATTTTTTATGGCTTAATCGGAGAAAAGGCGAAATCACAGCTATCTATATAGCCAAAAGGAGGATTGCCGTTAACCAGCAAATGCAGACAAATCCAGAGCGGATAAGAAAATAAGGGGAGATAGCCGGACGCGCTAACGCATCCGGCTAAAATGACACGGCAGAGGACTATACCTTATGGTAAATGTCCGCGCCTTCTTCAAGGAATTGCTTGGACTTTTCATCCATACCCGTCTTTAAGGCTTCCGCCGCATCTTCAATGCCTTTTGCCGCCGCATAATCGCGGACATCTTGGCTAATTTTCATCGAACAGAAATGCGGGCCGCACATCGAACAGAAATGGGCGACTTTCGCCGATTCTTTCGGCAGCGTCTCATCATGGAATTCACGGGCTTTTTCAGGATCAAGGCCGATATTAAACTGGTCTTCCCACCGGAACTCAAACCGCGCCTTCGACATGGCGTTATCCCGCGCTTGCGCACCCGGATGGCCTTTCGCCAAATCAGCGGCATGGGCGGCGATCTTATAAGTCACAATCCCCTCACGCACGTCTTGTTTGTTAGGCAAGCCCAGATGCTCTTTCTGGGTGACATAACACAGCATCGCGCAACCGTACCAACCAATGTTCGCCGCGCCTATCGCCGAGGTGATATGGTCATAGCCGGGGGCAATATCGGTGGTCAACGGCCCTAAGGTATAGAACGGGGCTTCGCCGCACTCTTCCAACTGCTTTTCCATATTGACCTTAATCATGTGCAAAGGCACATGGCCAGGGCCTTCAATCATGGTTTGGACATCATGCTGCCAAGCGATTTTAGTCAACTCGCCCAAGGTTTCCAGCTCGCCAAATTGCGCCGCATCGTTAGCGTCGTAAATCGAACCGGGACGCAAACCGTCACCTAAAGAGAAAGACACGTCATAAGCCTTCATAATTTCGCAGATTTCTTCAAAATGCGTGTACAAGAAGCTTTCGGTATGGTGCGCCAAGCACCACTTCGCCATAATCGAACCGCCGCGCGAGACGATACCCGTCATACGTTTGGCAGTCAGCGGCACATGGTGCAAACGCACCCCGGCATGGATAGTAAAATAGTCCACGCCCTGCTCGGCTTGCTCGATCAAGGTATCGCGGAAAATCTCCCAGGTCAGGGCTTCGGCTTTGCCGCCGACTTTTTCCAAGGCCTGATAAATCGGCACCGTACCAATCGGCACGGGGGAATTGCGCAGAATCCATTCGCGGGTTTCGTGAATGTTTTTGCCGGTGGACAAATCCATAATGGTATCGCCGCCCCAACGGATGCCCCACAGCATTTTCTCGACCTCTTCCTCTATAGAAGACGTCACCGCCGAATTGCCCAAATTACCGTTAATCTTCACCAAGAAATTACGGCCAATAATCATCGGCTCCAATTCTGGGTGGTTGATGTTAGCGGGAATAATGGCGCGGCCCCTGGCGACTTCGGAGCGGACAAATTCAGCGGTGATCACCTCAGGGATGGATGCGCCAAACGAATCGCCCGGATGCTGACCCTTCCACAACTCGCGCATTTCTTCCATCTTTTGGTTTTCGCGGATGGCGATATATTCCATCTCCGGTGTGATGATGCCCTGACGTGCATAATGCATTTGTGAGACGTTATGGCCGGCCTTAGCGCGGCGCGGCTTACGGATATGCTCAAAACGCAAGTGTGCGGTGGCCGGATCGGTCAAACGTTGCAAACCAAACTCTGAAGAGGGGCCAGTCAGCTCTTCGGTGTCGTTACGCTCAGCAATCCAAGCGGCACGCACGGAACGCAGGCCTTTTTTCAAATCCACATCGACATTGGGGTCAGTGTACACGCCGGAGGTGTCGTAAACATACAGCGGGGGATTTTTTTCGGCCCCAAAATGCACGGGGGTGTCCGATAGGGTAATCTTGCGCATCGGCACCTGAATATCAGGACGGCTACCTTGCACATAGATTTTTTCTGAGGCAGGGTAAGAATCTATCTTGACACTGCTGGCCGCCGACTCGGCGGGTTGCTCTTTGAGAACTGCGCTCATTTTCTTCTCCAAAACATAAAATAAAGCGCAGGAAGTCTTGCGGGCTTTCCTACGCTGGTATTAACCAGAGTCAGGTTCAAAGGGTTTATCTCAGCCGCTTGCTAAACAAGCAGCACCCCTAGCCTTTACCGATGTTGGCCTAAGTTAA
The DNA here is from genome assembly GCF_002923755.1 of Methylovulum psychrotolerans. GTDB lineage: Bacteria > Pseudomonadota > Gammaproteobacteria > Methylococcales > Methylomonadaceae > Methylovulum > Methylovulum psychrotolerans. The sequence continues at coordinate 451,841 of NZ_PGFZ01000003.1, read as the reverse complement.
AGGAAAAAATAACAGATTGCAAGTAGGGCCCAAGCTTAGGCCTATAAATGTTATCAAACCGTATAAAAAATAGCGTATTGGACAAATTTTCAATAGCTCTGCTGACTTACCGGTAGCCACTATGACTAAGCTAGGCGCAGCACAACCTAACCCTGCCAGAACAGACATTTTATATGCCTATCCCAACGACCCTGCAATAATCGTCAATCAAACCTTAAAAACCCTACTTATTTTGCAGGCTTTATTATGACCCAACCGAAAAAATGAAAAAAATAATTATATATCAATATCTTATAAAAATGGCATAGTTAATGCTTTTAGGTGGGTATCGTATTATCCCCACAACGCCTGACGCAAGCCCATTCCATTCATGCCCGCTTGCAAAGATCATCACAAAAGCGGCCTATAGGCAGGTGAGCGGAACCAAAGCCAGCACCACTGAACTTGTCGGCGTATGGGGGGATTAACTCAACAGTATTTCGCTTATTCCTCCTACTTAAGGCTATATTATGCAAAACACACTTAAATCCCCCCTACGGCCACAACCGCTATTGGCCGCGTGGCTGGTAATGATGTCGGCGATTGTCCTCAGTATCAGCGATGCTAAAGCGGTACCGAGCTTTTCCAGACAGACCGGCATGTCATGCAGCCAATGCCATACCCAATCCTTTGGCCCCAATCTGACCCCGGTCGGGCGGGATTTTAAGCTCGGCGGCTATACCATGACGGGCGGCAGCGGCCCCAATGCCAAATTGCCCCCCATCAGCGCGATGATAGTCGGCTCCTTAACCCATACTGACAAAGCCCAAGATCCGGCTAATCTACAACCGGGTTACAGCAAAAACAATAACTTCACCTTTGACGAAGCCTCATTATTCTACGCCGGACGGATTTTTGACAAAGTCGGCGCGTTTAGCCAATTCACTTATGATGGTTATGCCGATAGCGTTGCCTGGGATAATGCCGATTTCCGTTTCGCGGACCAAACCGAAATCGCCGATACCCCAGTAACTTACGGTATCTCATTAAACAACAGCCCAACCGTACAAGACTTATGGAATACCACCCCGGCCTGGGGCTTCCCTTACACAGGGTCTGGCGTACAACCCGGCATAGCCACTGCCGCATTGATTGACGGCGGCTTAGGCACAGCCCAAGTGGGCGGCGCGACCGCTTACACCATGATTAACAACCTGGTCTATCTGGAAGTCGGTGCCTATGATTCGTTCTCCAGAAACTTGCAACGCGGGTGGGCAGGTGTGTTAAGCGACTCCTACATCAAACTGGACGGCCCCGCGCCCTACTGGCGTACCGCCTTGCAATACGACACCAAAGGCCACTTTTTTGCCGTCGGCCACTACGGCATGAGTGCGGATGTGTTATTGCCCAATTCGTTCGGCACTCCCAGCAGCGGCGCTGACCATTATACGGATGTCGCCTTTGATGCCACTTACCAATATATGGCCAATCCTAAGCATATTTTTGAAGCCAAAACGACCTACATCTACGAAGACCAAAACTTCGCGGTCAGCCGGACGGGCGGTACGGGCAGCACCGGGCTTAACACCTTTAAATTCAACGCGGCTTATACCTTTGACCAAACTTATGGCGTAACCTTTGCGTATAACAAACTCACCGGCTCGCGCAACAGCAATGTCTACCCTGACTTTGCTTCCTACAAGCCTAACAGCGAATACTTTACCGCCGAACTGGTCTATGTGCCGTTTGGCAAAGCCAAATCGCTGTTAAATCCCTGGCTAAACTTGCGCACCAGCCTACAATATATCGGCTATTCGCAATTTGACGGCACCAGCCAATATGTCAACGGCAACAATACCTTTATGGTGAATGGCTGGTTGGCTTTTTAAGCACTGACTCTGGGCGGCAACCATACGCTGCCCAATCAAGAACCCTTTGGGGCGTATTTTTCGCAGTGTGAAAAATACGCCCAGACACCAAGCCCGTTACCCCGTTTTATAAAACCCATAAGCGCGTAACCCAAAACCAGACGCAGGCACTAGCACAGGAACCAATCGCCCCGCGCCCCATCAAAGTTGCTAGCTACCCCCATCTAACCCCCTTCTTTCCCTTCAGGCATTACCATGGCTCCAGAACGCTTCCGACGCTTTAAAGACATTTCCGTCAGTGAACGTATTTTAAATACCGTTTTCCTGCTCACCATCGGCCTCGGTTATCTGGCGGCCCTGGCTAACTTGTATTACACCCACCAAGGCCTGGACGGCAAAGCGGGGCTATCGATAGAAGATGTTGTTATCAGTTACCACGGCTCCACCACCCAAACCCGTTTAGGCACGGCAATCAAAGGCATTATGAAGCCCAATCTGAGATATGCGTCCGACGGACAAGTGATTGAAGAATGGATTAGGGCGGGCGCAGAAGAACCTGAGTACACCGATAAAATTGCCCCCATCTTAAACCGCGATTGCGTCATTTGCCATACGCCCAGCATCAACCCTACCCTACCCGATTTGACTAACTACAAAGGCGTAGCGGAAGTTGCCCACGGCGGCGGCGCCACCATACCGACTTTAGTACGCGTCTCGCACATCCATCTGTTTGGCATCGCCTTTATCTTATTTTTTATCGGCAAAATATTTTTATTGTGCGACATCAACATGTATCTCAAACGCATCGCCGTTGTGATCCCCTTTGCCGCCATGCTCTTGGACGTGGTGTCTTGGTTCATCACTAAATCCACCCCCTCATTTGCCTATGTAGTGGTTATCAGCGGAACGCTTATGGGGATTTCTATGGGAATGCAGATCGTCATCAGCATTTATCAGATGTGGTTTTATTCGCGGAAATCTGAGGTAGGATGTTAAGCGCGGTCTAACATCTGACAAGAGGCTTAAAGCCCAAAAGGCAAGCGATGCCAACGTCAAAAAGCCGTTCGTGGAACTCCTGTCGAACCATAAGCGGCTTGTAGCCTTGGCCACTTGTAGAACTATAATCGTCCAACGCGCCGACAAAGCTTAAGCATGAAGCGGGCGTAGCCCGCTCCTAAACGTCCTTGGCAGTACACCGTACTGGGTTTTAAGCATTGGCTGCCTATTCGCGGTCAACCGGATCGCCCGCTTCCGGGTTAGGCACACTACCCGCATCAGTGTCATACGTTTCGGCATCCCTATCAGGGACGGCTTGGGCGGGCTTACCCGTCGCATCCAAATCCTCCGCCGCATCTTGGGCATCATACTGGGGATTAGCGGCAGGCTCTGACCGCGCTGACAGTTTCGGCTCAACCGCCTTAGCTGCCCTTGCCGATTCTTGTCCTGCCGCTGGGCTGTTAACCTCTTCCTCGGCATTGTCACAACCGGACAAACACACCAGCAACACCCACATCGCAGACATTTTCATACCGTACCCCTGCTTAACTAGCCAACCCAAAGAAAGGCAAAGCCAAGGCCGGGCCAGCAAAAGCCGTTGCCCGACCCTTTACCGCCACTAACGCCTTACGCTGCCCCGCAGCATTTCTTAAACTTCTTACCACTACCACAATGGCAAGGCTCATTCCGCCCCAGCTTCACCGCACTGACCACCGGTGCGGTTTTCGCCGCCTTCGCCACCATCACCTTAGTACCATACAACTGCAAGGTATTAACGGCAATCGGCACATTCGGGAACAGCGACGCGGCCAGCATATCGTCGTTAGGCTCTTGGCCTTGTTCAACAATCAGCTTTTTCAGCTCAGCGACTTTCAACGGATCAAAGTTACTGAAATCCTTAGTGACCATACAGACAAACAGCTTCGCGCTATTGCGTACCGCCAACAAATCCTGATCGCCCGCGCGTAAGCGCTCGCCTTTCTTGCCCAACCAGAACTCTTCATTAATCAACAGGCCGATATAAAAGCCTTGGCACCAACCGAATGCCGACTCCGCCATCGCTTCATCTAACTGCTCAAAATCGTAAGGGAACACCAATTGGTTATTTACAAACAGCTCATGGTACGCCTCATGCACCGAGGCCGCCGTCGCGTCCAAACCATAGATCTGGTCTTCGGTTAAAGGCGGACGCTCACCGTAAAACAACGCCGACAACCAGACTAAGGGGTTGCTTTTATTCGGTGTAATCATCTGCGCGAAGAACAGGCCACGGATCTCATCAATGCCCAGATGACTGTCTTCGTCAACAATAGAAGCCAAACAGTTCGCCAAACTCCCTTCAAGGTTGCTCAATAAGTCTTTATCAATCATAAGTCTTTATTTTAATTATTATAGGTTTATTAAAAAATCACCGTCTGCCAAAGCCAAGCACTTACTGCAAAGTCGGTTTTGAATACAAATTCGTAAACAGGCGCACCACCACAAACAACATGGTTTTAGTCAAATCCACTGTACTGTCATCACTTTGCGTGTCAGCCGCCAAATCGTCAACGCCTTCGTTTAAAAATTGCAACAAGGCATTTTGCGCTATTTCGTTAGCCTTGGGCTTAAAAAAATCTTCCTTCATCTTTTGGCTGCGCTTGTCATTGACAAAACGGCCTTCCATCAACGGCTTCAACTCCTTATCCAACAAGCCCGCCTGACGCTCCATCCAGGTCGGGTCATCCTTAAACTTCGGCATCGCCCCGAACACTTTCTTGTAAACGCAAGCGACATCAAAACATAAATCCATAAACAAATTCGCCATATCTTCATTGCGTTCGGCAATAATCGACGGAAAAGTTTTGAACACCGTTTGGAAAAACATCGGTTGGTCAATCTCCATCTGAATCATCGTGCGCTTGCCGCTCTCCTGATCCTGGCTTCTGGCATATTCCAGAGCTTGATAAAGCTCCTGTGTATAAAGTGAGTGCATCGTTATCCTGTCATTTATAGGTAAAATAAACGCCTATCATATCATGAGCAGCAACGTTTCCTCTTTTCCACACGCCTCGTCACCGCCAATAAATTAGCGGGGGAACCTGCCCCTTACAAGTGTAGGTTTTTAAAAAGTGACGGGGCAAAGCGTTGAGAGTAAATTAAGGGGAGTCGCTATTTTTGCGAAAGATTGCTTCGGCATCCTTGCCGGTCAATCAGCAAAAATCACGCGACCGCTTATGCCTTCGGCTGCCCCAGCCGTCCTGGTCACTCGCTCGCCACCCAACAAGG
>NZ_PGFZ01000003.1:442247-446394 GCF_002923755.1 Methylovulum psychrotolerans | reverse complement strand
TTCCTGATTAGCAAGATGCTTCAGCCAAACCCAGTATTACGCGAAAGGACGGCGTCTACTAAAGGCATATCATTTAAGGGGCCGTATATCATGGCGATGAACCGCATCCAATTCCAACCTGGGCTGTCACTGCCTGAGTTTCTTAAGCAGTTCGGCAGCGAAGCGCAATGTGAGGCCGAACTTGAGCAAGCCCGCTGGCCTGAGGGTTTTGTCTGCCCCTGTTGTGGCGGAACCGGCCATAGTGTGTTTAAAACCGGCACCCACAAAACCTTCCAGTGCAAAGCCTGCCGCCGCCAAACGTCACTGACCGCCGGGACGCTCTTCCAAAGCACCCGCCTGCCGCTGACGGTTTGGTTTCTGGCGATCTATTTCATCAGTCAAGCCAAGACAGGGCTGTCCGCATTGGCTTTGAAGCGGCTGATTGGCGTCAGCTATCCCACGGCTTGGCTGATCCAGCACAAGCTGATGGCGGCGATGTCCGAGCGTGACGCGGACTACACCCTCAGCGGCAGGGTCGACATTGACGACGCTTATCTTGGTGGCGAACTCAGCGGCGGCAAAGCGGGCCGGGGGTCTGAAAACAAAGTGCCTTTTGTGGCCGCGCTGTCGCCTGACGACGACGGGCATCCTTTATGCATCAAGCTGTCCCCCGTTCCGGGCTTCACCAGCGAGGCTATTGCCGACTGGGCGGAAACTAACTTGGAACCCGGCAGAGCCGTCTTATCTGACGGGCTGGCCTGCTTCGCGGCGGTGACCCGGGCGGGTTGCCAACACGGGGCGATCATTGTCGGCGGGCGAAAACCTAAAGAAATGCTTGAATTCCTATGGCTCAATACCATACTGGGCAACCTTAAGACCAGCCTTGGTGGTGCTTACCATGCGTTTGGGTTCGCAAAATATGCCTCGCGTTATCTGGGGGCGTTCGCCTATCGCTTCAACCGCAGGTTCCAGCTCGATAGGCTTCCCATGCGCCTGCTTGTTGCCGCCATCGCCGTTGGGCTTCGCCCAGAGGTTTGGATCCCCTCGGCTGAAGCATCTTGCTAATCAGGAAGCCTTTTTTGCAATGATACGCGCCTAGGCGGTACAGCAGATAATCCAGCAGCCTCATTGCCAGTATCTCCGGTCATGCCACAGGTCTTTGGCGGTTAACCGCCCTTGCCAAAAAGCGTTATAATCCGCTAAGGCCGACTGCCGCGCCGCGCGTTGCTCGGCGCTTAACGGCGGGCGGACAGTCACCGTGGCGTTAGGCAGTTTGGTTTGTAAAGCGCTTAATAGCGTGGTGGTGTTCATAATGATTGGCCTGGAAAGTGCGGGGGCTAAAAATTATAGGCAATTAATAAATAACAGATTATTGCCATAAAGGCTACGCTGGTAAAAAATCCCCGCCAAGGCGGCGGGGTAAGGCGTGGCTAATGCACAAATCAGTCAGATTTGTCCGCTGAACCCTGTCGGCAAGACGCAGGGGACAAATGGCGGTTACGGTTCCGCCTTTATGGGCGTTGGCACACGCGGCCCATAATCGACATGCAACCCAGATATAAACCGCCGTAGCGGTAGAAGGACGCTGCAATGTGCGTAAACAATAAAAGCGCACACGACATGATCTGCTTGCACTCCCGCGAATTATTAACCCGATAGCGCGGTACGGTTATGCTCACCCTCTTAACAAGAAGCTTAGCTTTGTTGGGACATATATTACCACAATAAAACCCAGTATCAATATAAAGGTAATAAATATTTGCTTTGGGCATAAAAAAACCGACTTAAGTGTCGGCCTTTTAGCTTTCCTCACCTTATAACAAACGTAACCATCGGATTGACCATGACCGCAGCCCTTACGCCTAACCGCTCCCTTAGCCGTCGCCCGTGCCGGGCTAACCGCTGCCGCTGGCTGGCGGCACTACTTTTGGTTAGCGGACTGCCGGGGTGTTTTTCGCCTATGGCGCTGGATCATGTGACGCTGGCCTATAACGAAGCGACGGCGGATGTCATTTCCAAACAACTGCTGCTTAATATTGCCCGTTCCCGCTTTAACCAGCCGATCTTTTTTTCCGGTATTTCCAATATTGCGGCCACGCTGAATTTTCAGGCCAATATGGGGATGACCCCTGCCCTAGCGGGCAATAGCGGCAGTACCCTCGTGCCTATTTTTGGCGGCTCGGTCTCAGAAAACCCGACCATCAGCATTGTCCCCATAGAAGGCGAGCAGTTTACCCAACGCTTGCTCACGCCCTTATCGGAAGACAAGCTGACGTTGCTGCTGCGCCAGAATATTGATATAGACATTTTGCTGCGCTTAGTGACGCTGGAGTTCCGCACCCAAAACGATGTGGCGGTGTACCACAACCGCCCGCGCAATGAGCAGGATTATGCCGCGTTCCGGCGTATCGTCCTGCACTTGTCGTCGATTCAAGACCGTGACCAGCTGTTTGCCGAGCCATTAGTGTTTGAACGCCATTGGACATTGCCAGCCGCGTCCGTCACGGGCGAATCATTCCATACCTTAGAGAAAGAGTATGCCATGACGCTGGATGCGCAACAGTCGGTTTACCATTTATCCAAACAGGTGATAGGCCGGACTATCCTGACCAACTACGACCCCTTTCTGTTGACTAATGCGCAGCGGATGCAGATGAATGACGAGGCCGAACGCAATGCCCCCAATGATTTTCTGGTGGATATCCGTCCCGGCTATCCAGGCGGCGAATATCCCTTGCACGGCAAATTCAGGCTACGCAGTTTCAGTAACATTATGTATTTTATTGGCCGCAGTATCGCCAACGAGCCGGAGCGGGATGTCCCTAAAGACCCACGGACACCGGCGGTGGCGGAAAATCCGGTCTCGGTCATTGCCATTTCAGAATCCGATAGCCCGCCCAAAGGTGCCGATGTCTCCGTCAATTATCGGGGAAAATATTACGCGGTCAGCCCCAGCCCACAATCGTCATGGAACCAAACCGCTTTCCGGGTGCTGTCGCAAATTTACCAGATGACCACCACCGACTTGCCCAAATCCGGCATACCCAGCATTACTATCGCAAAATAGCGGCGGTTACGCCGACTGGCCGCGCACATACCAGCCGTAATACAACAACCAAGCGACCAAAAACACCAGATAGCCCGACCATAAAATATCCGAGACAAAATGCCCGCCCGCCGCCATGCGCGATACGGCCATTATTGCCGCCGCCACTAACGTCAAGGCCAGATAAAAAGCCTTACGGCGGCGCGAAAGGAAATACAGGGCAAACAGCGCGAAGCCTATCGAGCAATGCCCGCAAGGGAAGGACTTGTGCGGGGTGTCGCCGATTTGCAGCGGCGGGATATAGGTATTCGCACCGCCAAACTCGGCGATATGCAAGGGCCTAGGCCGGCCCCAATGGTCTTTAAACACCAGATTGATAACCAAACCGGGGCCGATGGCGATGACCAACAAGATATACAAGGCAGGCCGCCGCCAGCGTTGCCAACGCCCGACCACAAAACTGCCCACCGCCACCAACAACGCCGAGACAGCGGCGGCGACCAACAGCTTCGGCGTATAAGCAAACAAACCGCGCCACAACCACCACTCGCCAAACGGCCACGCCGAATGCCCCGACCCCGGCTGATAAAACCACGCCGCCGCCTGTTGGTCGGCATCAGTCAACCAAAAAATCGGCGTGGTCAGCGCCATTAACAACACTAAAATCGACAACTCCCGCCAACGGCGGCTTAAAGGTAAAGTCATGACAGTTCCGGCGGCAAAAAACGCCTATTGTCGCCGATAGTGGCGGTGGGGGGTAATGGAAGATGCGGGGGAGGTTTTTGGTGGCCTTGGCTAGATATATACTTCAAACGGTCAAGTTTTTGGTTTTTTGGTAGGGTACGCTGTGCGTACCTTTAAAAAATCATCATAAAAATCAGTGTAAAAGGTATGCACAGCGTACCCTACGGTGAATTGTAAAAGCCGAAAACTTGGCCGTTCACAGTATATAAGTAGGTGTGCATACATCTTTTAACATTCGCGAATTAAACCCCACCCCAGCCCTCCTTACAAGTGTAGGTTTTCTTACCCTCCACCCCCTTCTGCGTAAACAGCCAAAGTCACGCCGTTGATTTCCGTCAAACCGGGCCATGCCTCAGGCCGCCCCGGTTTGACGGGCAG
>NZ_PGFZ01000003.1:438132-441442 GCF_002923755.1 Methylovulum psychrotolerans | reverse complement strand
CCATGCCAAAACTCCACAACGCCAAGCCCAATGCCTGTGGCTTGCTGAGGGACGGAAAATGCATGGCAATCGTGTCGATCCATTGGTATAGTTCTGGATGGCGGGGCATGGCGGCACCTTCGGTAAACGGATGTTGATGACACTCATCAATTTACTCTCAACGCTTTGCCCCGTCACTTTTTAAAAACCTACACTTGTAAGCCCCAGCCCTCCCCTTCGCAGGGGAGGGAGCATCTTCCCCGTCGAACAGGCCAACCTGAGATTTTGGGTTAAGCGCGAGGTTAAAGCCCTCGGCAATGGCTAAAGACCATTGCATTCCACTGAGAGGCCGCCGTGAACGGAGTGCAATGGTCTTTAGCCATTGCTCGATGGCCTAACCGTGTATGCTAACCTTTAGCTTGTCGTTTGCTTAACGCCGGACTCTATACCATTATCTGGGGTGGGAGGGAGCGCGAGCATCTTGCCCGCCAGTTGCGGGCAAGATGCCCGCGCCCCAAAGTCCTGTGCTTGCGGTTACTTAAATTTATTCACCACCAACCGCCCGCCGGAGATGACCAGATCCGGGTATTCGAGCAATTTGAAACGCGCAAAAGCGTTGCCGCGTACGGCGACGACATCGGCGGGCGCACCTTTGCTTAAAGTGCCGAGCTTGTCTATGCCTAAATGCTTGCCCGCTTTAGAAGTGATGGCCTTAAACACATTCAGCACGTCGCCAAAATCAATTGACTCGCCGCTGGTCAGGTGCAGCAGCATCGCCATTTCTTCACCGTTAACTCCCCACGGCACGTTATCGTGGCCGATTTCCGAGCCGTAAAGGATTTGCGCACATTGGCCTGGGGTGGCGGCCTCGCAGTCGACGATTTTCGCGGCCAGTTGCATGATGTTGCTATGGATACCCAAGTGGGTACCGCTATCGGTACAGGAGGCCAAGGTGTCGACGGTGGAGACGAAGGTCAGTCCGGCGGTGTTGGCGGCTTGGTTGATAAGGGCGGCATCTAGCGGGGCGCAGGGGATATGGGCGAATTCGTCAACGCCCGCCACTAAGGCGCGTTCAAAGCCGATGTTTTCGCCGACGTGGGCGATGACACGGCGGACAGGACGGCCATTCTGCGGGTGGTGGGCTTCGTCGGCAATGGCGGTGGCGACGGCTTGCGGCAAGATGTCCCACGGTGTCGGCGGTACGGGGTTGCTGCCGTGCGGCTGCATCCACGGTGCGCCCGTTTCGCCGCCCGGTTCCAAGGCGATTTTAATGGCGGTAGCACCGCCGTCGACGAGGTGCTGGACGGCAGTCCGCGCCTCTGCCTCTGAGCCGAGGGTCAGGCCGATTTGATCATAACCGCCCGCGCCGCCGCCACTAAAGATATTCAGCGGATAACCGCCCGCCGCTTGAAGTATGGGGCCGACGCTCAATAAACGCAATTGTCCCGCACCGCCTTCTGGGGGCTGTAAGGGGCCGCCAGTGTCTTGGACGGTGGTGATGCCGTGTGCCAGTACTTGGTCTTTACGGACGTTCTGGAAGGTGATGTGGGCATGGGATTCGATCAGCCCCGGCACAATGGTCGCGTCGCCCATGGCGATTTTATTCCCGCACGACCCGGCTAAAGCGTCTTGGCTATCGACACGGGCGATTTTGCCGCCGTGGATTAATACGCCTGCGTTGCTGAGTAAGGTCTCGCCGTCAAATACCCGGTCGGCGGTCAGGAGCCGACAGCCCGCCAATGCGTCGGTCGGTAACGCCAACCCTTGCGCCAGCACGGCGGCGATGCCTAGGGTTTTGAGGGTGAGGTGCTGTGGTTTGGTCATCTGTGTTTCCCTTTAGTTAGCTTAGCTAGTTTGTTTGTTGTTATTAGGAGGCCAGTGCAGGGCGGCGGTCAGCCACCCTGCCGCTCGAGGGCATCCTAAACAAAAGCAGAAACTGTGCCGTAATATTATTTTACTTTATAAACAAGTTGTTATGTTTATTTTTCGAGAATATCAGTGGCGACTAAAAGTATCCAGTGTGGGATTTGCCAGAGGCAAGTGTGGCAAATGGCGGGCTTTCGACCTCTATTTTCACCACACCATTAACATTCCGGCAGGATTTATGGGTGGTCATTTATCGGCCACCCAACGTTTATGTCTGACTGCTTTGCAACATCTCCATAATGACTGTCGGTAACTCAGCGAGTTCGCCGTCGGTGATAAACACTAAGCGGCTGCGCCCGTCATCGCTGACTCTGGCGGGTATCCGAACGGGCGGAAAAAGGGTTTTGACCGCACCTTGCACAACCAGCGGATCACTTTCATTGAGCGTGTACACCAAGCCTTTCAAGCGGAGCAATTGCTTAGGATAAGCCATGAGTAAGGTTTCCAGCATCGCTTGTAAGCGCTCCCAAGCAAACGGCTGGTCAAATTGCAAACTGACGCTATAAAAATTATGTGCGGGGATAGATAACGTCTGTTGCAACCGATAACGCTCTGCATGACGAAAGGTCATGACTTCCGCCGGGTCAATAAGCCCGTTAACCGCTTGTAATGGGGTTATTGCAGGCGCTAAACGCGCCAGTTGCGCCAACAATCCGTCCATTTGGGTTTCGGTCGCCCTATCCGAATGGGTGATGATGATTTTATCTGCCCACGCTATTTGCGCTTGGGCTTCGGGAAAACGCGCCAACACCTCGGCGCCGTTCACCGCCGAAACCGTGGCAATCATACCTTCCAAACGGTAACGCGCGGCCAACCAACGCTGACGCAACAAGGTATCCAAAATGGGTTCCGGGTTGGCGACCCCGCTGGTTTCGATGAAAATGCACTCAAACGGTTTTTTCGGCTGCGCCTCCCAAGCCATGCGTAAGTTTTTTAACAAGGGCGTTAACACGTCTTGTACTTGGCAACACAAGCAGCCGCCCGCTAAGGTGCTTAAAGGGATGTTATGCGTCCTAAGCAATTGCTGGTCAATGGGGGTACTGCCGAATTCATTGACGATAATCGCCGGTAAGTGCGCGTGTGCCAGTAAGCGGTTAAGCAAGGTCGTTTTACCGCTCCCTAAAAAGCCGCTCAACACAATAACGGGAATACGGTGCTTTGCCGGGTTAGCCGTTTGCATGACTGGTTATCCTCTGAATAATTAGCTGACCCGGCAGGAAGCCCACACTGCCTGCCTTTCGGTTTCTGGTAAATTACGGCCTATGAACACTAACGCCGCCGCTGCGAGACAGGAGTCGAGTAGTCCCCAGAAGCGATAGTGCCTGAGTTTTCACGAAGCGAAGCGGAAGTGAAAATGCAGGCTATACGAAATCGCGTCGAGTCATTGGAGAGCATGTGAGCCACC
>NZ_PGFZ01000003.1:413717-437600 GCF_002923755.1 Methylovulum psychrotolerans | reverse complement strand
GATTTCGTATAGCCTGCATTTTCACTTCCGCTTCGCTTCGTGAAAACTCAGGCACTATCGCTTCTGGGGACTACTCGACTCCTGTCTCGCAGCGATGGAAGCCTCCACCGCGTCGGGCGTACGGTTGGGCGACGATTTCGGCCGTTTGGGGCGGTCGGCCAACCCCGCCTCGCCTTCGGTTGCATAACGGCGGAGAAGCTTGTAGCCCGTTTTGGGGCTGATGCCGAATTGTCGGCACAAGGCGCGGATGTTCGCCCCTTCTTGGCAGGCCAATAGGACAAATTCTTTTCGGGCTGACATTAGGGTGACCTCTTTCCAAGGCATGAACTTTTTCCGGTAGGTTAAAATTCACGCATTCTAAAGTGTTACCCATGTCCCCGAACATGTGTTACCTATGTCTCCAGTCCATACACAATTTGAGGGGTTGGTACAAATCTAAAAAGTCGAACATCGCGTAAACCTACACTTGTAAGAGGCTGGGAGGGGGTGCCGTACTTTCGCCTGTTCAACAGATTTTATTTTATGCGCGTTCCTAACCCACCCGCCTTGGCAAAGCGAACCCTTATTTGTTATGAAATCCTTCCTCTTCTTGCTGTTTGGCTTTTAGTTAGTGTAAAAAGCCAAACAGTTTTTTTTTGTCCAGTATCTTCAGCCGCTTCGTCCTGACCTCGACAATGTCCAGTGCCTGGAAATGATGGAAAATCCGGCTCACCGTCTCATGGGCAATACCCAAATGGTTGCCGATCTCCTCCCGCGACATGCTCAACCTAAACTCCGTGTCCGAATAACCGCGCAATTTCAGGCGTTCGGAAATCTGCACAATAAACGCCGCCACCCGCGCCTCGGCGGAACGGCGGCTAAGCATGACCTTCTCCACTTGGGCATCGAACTGGCTGCAAGAGCGTTGCAGCAATACCTGATAAAACCCCGGCGTATTGGCCGACAAGGCGGCAATCTGCTGGGTCGGCAAATGGCAGAAATTGACCGTTTCCAACGCCACCGCCGTGCAGTTATGCGCCTGCAAAGACACCCCGTCAAAACCTAACAATTCGCCCGGCAAAATAAAATCGACAATCACCTCATTGCCGTTGCGGTCAAAACTCAACAACTTCGCACTCCCCGACCGCAACGCCACAATACCCCGGAAAGGGCTGCCCGCATGATAAATTGCCTCACCTTTTTGGCGGATATTATTCCGGTTGACCACCAGCTTTAAATCGCCGATGTCAGACCTTTTCAGGCCTTTGGGGATACACAAACGCTCAAGATTACAGTTTTCGCAAGTGATGGCCGACTTAGCCAGCAGAGTATTGGACATAGCGGATCTATCCTTAGACTAAAAAAGATGGCGGGTAAGGGCAGAGGCGCAGACAATACCCTACAAATAGAAGGGCAATGTAGCAAAAACATAGCGGGGCGACAAGCAGTAAAGCCAGATGGGGCGTTAGCGGCAAGCAATATCTTGGAGCGCGGGCATCTTGCCCGCAAGAGCGGGCAAGATGCCCGCGCTCCAAAGAAGAAACCGACCCTAAGGCAGAACCTCAACATGCAGCATCATGCCCATGTCCTCATGCTCAACCAAATGGCAATGGTAAGGGTAACGGCCCGTATAGTTGACACCGCAACACGGGCTGGCCGGAAAATACACCAACAGTTCGACCATTTCGTTGGCATAAATCCTCACCGTATCATGGCGGATATTGTTGTCATACCCCGCCGCCAAAGGCTGTTCGACAAACTGATAATCCACCGGATTGCTGGCATCAACCGCCTGAAAACTAAACCGCCTTAACACCACAAAACTCACCAAATGGATGTGGAAAGGGTGCATATCGGGCGTACCGGCCGCTGCGTCCGTCCCCGGTTGCCAGTTACCGATATTGGCGACATACCAACGCTCGTAAGTCCCCGCCGTGGGCGTAAAAGTCGGGGGATGTAAATCCGCGTAAGCTCTCTGGCCATTTCTGGCGATAGGCGTAGCGCCCGCCACCAAAAACGTCGAACGGGCGACCCGATAAGGCTGGTAGCCACTGGCAGAACCTATGCCGTTTGTATCCAAAGGCACACTAAACGGTAACTTAAACGCGTTATCTGCATTGCCATCGGCGGCCAGCATTTCCCAGATTTGGGTATCTTGCCAATCCCCTCGCGTAAACTTATTAGCTGGCTCGCCCGGCTTAGGTGGCGCTACCGGATTGGTGTTGTTCATCAACAGCACCAAACGGTTTTCCGCCACCACCGCCCCACCCGCCGTTAACGCCTTTTGCCCCGGATCATCAAACGCCGTGTCCTGCTGGGCATACGTCACCAACAAATCCTCAAGATCGGCCTTAAACGCCAGTCGGTTAAGGGCTAATTGCGGATTAGCCGATGCACAAGCACAAGCGTCCGCGCCGATAGGCTCGATACAGAACTGCATGACATTGGCTTGTTTAACCGCCAATAGCGTATTCAGCCAAACAGAGCCTTGGTCTAAAACGCCCTTGGGTAAGGTGAAGTTATTAGGCACACGATAAATGGACTGGTCTTCCGTTTGGAAAATCGCCTCCGGCCATTCGTTATTAAACACCGATTGCACCGCCAGATTAACCAAACGCAGCTTACTGACCTCATGCGCACAGATGCCCGTCAAATCCAACAACACATCCAAACGCTCACCCGGCGCCAACAGCAAATAATCTTTTTCGCCCAGCGTCCGGCTATTGGCATAAAGCCCCGTCTCGTTGCCGATCACCGTCAATAAATCGCTATACGCTATCTTATTGACCCTACCGTTAGGCGTAGCCGTCCACGGGGTCGGATTGATTAACGCCAAAGCATAAGTACGCGCATTAGACCCATTCAAAAGCCGCAAACGGTACACTTTTTGGGTCACGTTATGGCGCGGCCAAGCACGGCCATTAACAAACACCGTCTCACCCAAAAATTCAGGCCGCACCTTATCCAGCACTGGCGCGTCCGGCTTGCTGTAGTCAAACTGGGTCGGAATTCCCGCCCAATAATCCACACAACACACATCACCGTCCACCATCCTATCCTGTAGCACCAACGGTATTTCCACTATCTCGTCACTGGGGGCTTGGCCATTTTGCTTGGTATTGTACGCATTCATCAGCTGCGCCAACGCCTCATCAGAACCGTCAACAATAAAATACAGCCCCGCCAATCCCGCATAGACTTGCGGGGCGGTATTGTCCATACCGTGATCATGAAACCACAGCATCGCGGCGCGTTGGTTATTAGGATAAAGCACCGTTTTTTCAACCGGGAACGCCTCGCCGCAGGCATCCTGAAAGGGATTGCCCGGATAACTTAGCGGCGCCAACGGCCAGCCGTCACTGGCTGCGGGAACTTGGCCGCCATGCAAATGGGCAACCACGCCCACCGAAGGGTTCATCATCGGCATACTGGCATTGGCGTAAGCCATTGGCAACGGATTGATAGGCGGCATCGCCAAACCCGGCAAATCCGCCGCCCCGCCCATCGCCATGCCCGGCGGCATCATACCGCCCATACCCCCGGTGTCTTGGCCTAATTCATTCACCCAAGTCACCGTCAAAGGCGTACCGCGCTTAACCTTGATAATCGGGCCGATAGGGGTCTCCAGCAAATTATCGTTATCCTCCGGTGTCGTACCCGCCAATTGCCAAGCCTCTTTGGCAATGACATAACGCCAAACATTAGGCATAGCCGGAGTATTAGCCGGGTTATCGGACAGCTTCGCCCGGCGGCTTTGTATCTTAACCGTCAACTCAGTCGGCTGGTCGATGACAGTGGTGATAAAGAATTTTGTAAGCGGCAAATCATTCTCAAACATATAGACCTCATTAAGTTCTTAACGGTTGTGTTTTCAAGACTACCTTTATGCTTATTCGGCAGAATCTCCAGCGGGCAACTTAACCTTATCGCCCAAAGACACCGCCCATAACGGCTTACTGCCAAATCGCTATGGGGTTAACAAGGCGCTTAACGCCCTATTAAAATGCCGTTCCGCCAACAAAGCCGCCCGCCCCTCTCACCTTAAGCCGCCCTATTAACCTTAATAATAGTGTGGATATTAGCACTAATTAAGCACATAGGAAAATATTTTTAAGCACTTGAGCAAGCGACTGCTAAAGTATCAGCGCCTATAGATGCTTAGCCACACTCAGCCACCACCCATAAACAGAGACTATCGGCTAAGTTAAGGCGCAAGCGGGTATTTTTTTGGGCAACCTAATCATCAGACACCGGATTAAACCGCTTTCTGCCCGCCACTAACCCATAACCCCAATACCCCTTATGATGATCGGCCATGCCCCATCGGGCTACCTGCTTGCGACATTTTTATACCGCACCTGCATCGCACGGGGCATAGCACGCCCGGCCTTTTTTGCCGCCGCCATTATCGGTGCCTTAGCCCCCGATTTGGACATGCTGTATTTCCACTTTGCCGACCACCGCCAGCACCACCACCATACCTACTGGCCGCACTTCCCTAGCGTCTGGTTAGCCCTGCTAGCCTTAACCGCCGCCTGGTCGGCCATCAGCAAAACCAGCCGCCACGCTGCCCTAGCCTTCGTGTTCTGTCTGGGCGGATTCACCCACCTGCTGCTGGACAGCATCGTCGGCGACATCTGGTGGTTCGCCCCCCTAATTGACCGCCCTTTTAGCCTGTTTAGCGTCCCTGCCCGCTACCACCCTTGGTGGCTGAACTTCATCTTTCATTGGTCTTTCGCCCTGGAGTTGGCGTTATGGCTCTGGGCCTTACTGCTCTACCGCCGCAGGACACGTTAAAGCAACCCGCCCAACCATCAACCTAACCTATAGAGGCACTCATGAAAAAAACCCTTATCCACCTTACCCTGTTAGCGGCAACCTTAGCCCTCGCCTTTAGCGCCCATGCGGCGGATAACTGTGGCTATAAGAGCGACGGCCACTACCATTGCGGCAGCGATTGTGGCTACAAAAGCGACAGCAAATACCATTGCGGCACGGATTGCGGCTACAAAAGCGATGGCCACTACCACTGCCTCGGCGAAACGGGCGAAAAACCCAAAGAACACACCCAACCCGCCACCGATAACCCCGCCCCCAACAACTGCGGCTACAAAAGCGACGGCAACTACCATTGCGGCGACAATTGCGGCTACAAAAGCGACAGCAAATACCATTGCGGCACGGATTGTGGCTACAAAAGCAACGGCGCTTATTATTGTCTCGGCGAAGAAGGGGGCTAATGGGAGGGAAAACCTTGCTGAGGCGGGGGGAAAGCCGGAGAATTACCGCCCGACATATAGCACAACAGGCGGATCACCATGACTTGGCAAGCCCTCACAGAAGCAGAACTGCGGGATTATCTCAACGAAGCGGAAGTACGGATGAATCCTGAGCAACACCAATTTTGGGACATGATTAAAATCACACCCGAAAAATGGCAGCAAGAGCCCTCACTGCCATTAAGTTAAGAAGTTATTCTTTATATTTCAATAACGTAGAGATCAGGTTAATCCGTTCGTGGTGAGCCTGTCGAACCATGGACGGATTAACCGCCCATCCTTCGACAGGCTCAGGACGAACGGTTAATCCTACTTGGCGTTATAAAATCATATAACATACTGATTAATAACACTAAATCCTTAACTTAATGGCAGTGAGCAAGAGCCCTACGGCAGCAGGGGCGGCGGTTTTTGGGCCGTTGCAGTCATCGGGCGGCAAGTCGTCTGGTTTAATGATATTGAAGAAGGTTTCAATGTGTCCGCCTACAAGTGCTACGGCATCATCGGAACCTACTGGTGCAACCAAGACCAACTGGAATGGATAATCCAAAGCCTGCTCAACCAAATGCACGGCTTAGCCATCGTCCGAAGAGGCGAAGGGCATGAACTATACTTCAAACGGTCAAGTTTTCGGTTTTAGGATTAACCGTTCGCCCTGAGCTTGTCGAAGGGTGGACGGTTAATCCGCCCATGGTTCGACAGGCTCACCACGAGCGGATTAACCGAAAACTTGACCGTTCAGAGTATAACATAGGCCAATTAGAACGCAGCCCTTCGGGTGTGGGCAGCTTGCCCATACTGTAACTATTTTGTAACCGCCTTATCCGGCTAACAGGGCGGCAATCGCCGACTTGGCATTACACTGGGCGGTTATTTCCGTTAACTGCACATCCGTCAACCGATGCTTGACCGCCTCCGTGCCATTAAAAGCAAACACCTGATAATCCTTTTTGGCAAAGGTAACGGTTTGGCACTTCTTAAACGGCTGATTCTCAAAAGGCATTTTTACCACTGCCCCTGTTAATGGCGCACATCCTTCCAAACTAGGCGCGTAAATCATAAACCCGCCCTTCATCGCCAATACCGCACGGTATTGCTTGGCACTGGTCAAATATAAATAACCGACCTCAACATCTTTATCTTTTAATCTCATCTTATAGATTCCTTGGTTTATCCCATTCTGCCCAACGCAATGCACTTTTTCCGTTGCCATTATACCCTGCGGACACGCTATATCGCGCTGGCCGCCAGCAGTTCCTGATACTCGATCATCAAGTTTTTAACATTAGAATAAGCAACTTAGCCACTGACATTGGGTGAGTATTTAAATTAATTAAAAACAATAAGTTGAAAGGTGACGCCGCTCCCTCCCCATCAGGGGAGGGAGCAGTCCACCTTGACCAGCCTTAGCCCTTCGCTAATTTCTCCCACTATTTAGAGGTGACTTTATGAAAAACTTGAACATCGAGTGATAGCGGACAAACCGCTCGGCATCATCTGTTTGCCATAAGCGGCATCAACGGCTTTGCGGATAGTGGCGATAGACAGGCTAGCAGTCATAGGCGAATTACGGAAAGTCAGCAAAACGGCTATTAACGCATAATTAGGCCTACCCACTCAACTACCCAAGGCGGCATTTTATGCGCGTAACCTCTAACTCAAGCTATCCCAAAAAAGGGCAACACCCGATATAATGACTACTAAACCTTGCAATGGACAACCTATAGGTTTATTTAGCATTTTTGGGTTGGCTTTATAGGGTTTTTGGGTCTTCTTGCTAAAAATGTACGGCAACACATTAATTATCCGTCATCCCCTCAGGGACGTAAAAGAATTGCCGGAGGCCGCGTAAGTGCAGCCAGTTCACTGGAATGTGAACAGTTACATTTGCGCAAAAATAGGGATATGCGGCTACTGCCCCCAACAGCCAGCTTCACCGCCATTTGCCCCATAACCTTGCTTTTTTGCCACCAACCCGGAACCGCCCCATGAAAAGACTCGCCCTAATCTTAGCAGCCTTAGCCGCCAGTGTTGCCCACGCCCAAGAAACGTACACCATAACCAATCTGAGCGAGGCGTTTTATGCAAAAATCACCCTTGAACAGCCCAGCGAAGTGTTCAGCAAAGGCAACATCACCATTATCGACACCAAAACCGATAAAGCACTGATTAAAATCGAATCCGACGACTTGGCCTTATCCCTGCATGACGGCAAAGCCTTGGCCAATATCAAAGAACTGCCCTACGGCGAACAAAGCGTGGTCATGTATGAGGATTTTAATTTTGACGGCAATAAAGACCTGGCGATAGAAGACGGGCAAAATAGCTGTTACCACGGGCCATCGTTTCAGATTTATCTGGCCGATAAAGGCCGCTTTACCCTTAGCCGCGCCTTCACCCGCTTAGCCCAAGAATACTGCGGCATGTTTGACGTTGATGCCGAGAATAAACAACTCCACACCATGACCAAAAGCGGCTGCTGCTGGCATCAGTATTCCATCTTCACCGTTAAGGACAACCAGCCCCAAGCAATCAGCATCGTAGAAGATGACGCGTCCACCCCGCCTTTTTTCATCAGCACCGAGGCGAAATGGGACGGCAAGAAGATGGTCAAAACCACAACCAAATCCTTTGATGCCCTCGACAATCCCGATGCCGTGGTCTTCTCGTTTCAGGTCGCCAAAAATGCCAAACAAGTCGTGCTGCTTAACAACGGCAACGACAAGCTGATCTATGCCTTACTGACCAAAGACGGCACGGTTGAGTTTAGCTACCCCGCAAACCCCGACGACCCAAAGGCCAAATTTACCTTAAACAACAGCCCCCGGCGCACCTTAACGTTCGGCAACAAAACAGCCACTTATAGCCTGTATGAAGACCCGGCCAACCATAGCGTCGGGATAACCATCCAAGTCGACGGGAAAACGTACGACTGGCAAGGCGCAGACAATACCCAACACGGCAGCTTGGATTTCTCCCAAACAGCCTATAGCAACGTAACGGGCGGCTAAACCCGCATCCCAAGCAACCCAATCTCATGAGGACATACCATGGCTTATAAAAAACTCCTGCACTTATTAATTATCGGCGAGTTCGCGTCAATCTTATTGGCCATTTTCATCGCCTTCCAATTTCCCCAACTCCTGCCCCCAGCCCTGCAAGATTATCTGGCTACCGAGGCGTTTTCAGGGGGCCTGCTAATCATGGCACTGCTGCTATTGCTTGGCCTGATAGTCTCTTATATCGGCCTTTGGCGCACAAAACCGTGGGGACGTTTACTGTATACGGCAACTGCCTTAGGAATGGAGTTTGTATCTTTCAATAGCGCAACCATCATGTCAGGCCTCGAAACGGTTTTTAACGACTTATTTCTAATCAGTATGGGCGGCATCCTGACGCTGATCTGGGCTACCGAATTGCGCCACGACTTTGTGGCGGCGGACACCAGTAGCGACGGTTAAGCCCCACACCATTGCCAGATTAATAGGGCATTTTGCCGTACCCCCCAACCCCTACCCTCGGAATACCATGAACAACGACCAGCTCATCAAAACCACCCATCGGGTTGCCGTGTACGCCACCTTCGCCTTGCTCTACTGGGTGTTTATTTTCCTCATCATCACGGTTTTTGACCTGAAAATATTTCGGGAAAAGATGACCGAAATGTTTTTCTTCAGCCTGTTGGGGCTTTTCGCCATTTTAGGCAGCGCCATCATTTTGAATGTCATGTCAAACCTGTCGAAAATCTCGGCAACCTTGGCCGCTACCCAACCACCTGAAACCGCCCCCGTGCGGACAGCCCAATGGCAACGGTGGCTGGTGCTGCTCTCCTTTCCGCTGATTGTCGCCGGACTGTTCGCCGGGGACGGGCTGTCTAAGCAACGGAAAAAAGCCCTTTTAATCGCCTCGGCGGAAAAACTGGTCGCAGAAAACCAACCCGCGCTGGCCTTACTGGCGGACTACACGTTTTCCCCAGACTATTTACAAAAATCCGAGCACACCTTGGACATTCTCACCAAAATAGATAAAAACTTCCCCGATGTCACGGTTATTGTCCCTGATAGTATCGGCGACAAAAAGCTCTTCTTGGAATTTGGAGGGCAGCGCTACTATCGCGATGAGAAAAACAAAACGGAAAAATCCGCCTACATCTATCCCACATCTCTGGAAGAACGCGCCTACCTCAACCAAGTGTTCTCCGGCGGCGACACCGCCTACCGCTTCCACGCCGAGAAAGGCAATTACCAACTCTATTTCCCGGTCACTTTTGGCGACAAAAAACTGGTATTGTATTTTTCAGACTTTCAGCGGTACGGTAAATACGGCTCTTAGGAACATAGCTTAGGCAAACGCTAAACGAGGATTTTTGGAGCGCGGGCATCTTGCCCGCAAAAGCGGGCAAGATGCCCGCGCTCCTAAGCCAATACCCTAAACTTTACAAAATCAGAGCGGCTGCAACCGTAACAAGAAAACGGGTTGCTTAAATTGTGGGTACGGATAACTGTATATCGCAGGGCCTAATGCGGAATTGACATACTGCACATTGAATGCCGCGACCGTATCTTGCCCCGCCCTAGGGTAACTATACAGTGCCGGCCCATACGCCAAACTCACATAAGTGACGGTAGGGTTTACCGTTGCCCGCTCTACGCTTGCCGCCCCCCGATAACTGTGGATAGCCGGCCCGTAAGCCAAGCTCGTCTGCGTAACGCCCATCTGCCCGGACAAACCGTTGGCGTCAACCACGCCTTTTTCCGCGCCATTAGCCATCCCCGCGCTTAAGGCGATAACCGCCGCAGCGATGACCTTTATCATGGCGTTTAATTTTTTGCTGTTCATGACCATTCTCCTTAATAATTTCTTATTCATAAACTCACTGTTTACGATTATGAGATTATAAAACGCGTCAATGGTTCTATTTTTATTTTGGACAGACCGAAATTAACGGCTTAAACCACCGCACGCCGACAGCAAGGCCAAAGTACCTTTGCTCGGCGCGGCAAGCACGGAACGCTTCGCCATCCGTGCGCGTATACCGTGAGCTTTACCATTTATTATTCTATTAAACTTTTATAAGCACCAGTATTTTCACGGGTTACAGCAACGTTTTTTGTGCTTTAGTTATATAATACCAATACTTTATGATAATTGAGTTTGTCTGATACAGAATGATTGTGCTATCATTTTAGTATTATATAGGCGACAAACGAACAACACACACAATCACTTGGACTAATTAGGTTATTAAACTATGTCAAAACTATCCCTGCTCCGCTCCTTAATCTCTACTGCTGTGCTAGCGCTGACTTTCGCCGCTACGCCAGCAAAAGCCGCGTTTATTACTGTCAATAGTGTTCAATATGACGTGATAACGGTTACCGATTCCTATAACAACATTTCCGCGCAGATTCAATCGACCCCGTGGTGGGGGACTGGCGCGGTCAACACCATTGCCTTTGTCAACGCTTTGGGTTCGACCTTTGGCTATCCTAATCTTGGCGGGGGAGGCACGCACCGGACCCCGTACTTTGCCTATCAGCTTCAGTCCATTTTTCCTGATACGCTATTCATAACCCAAGGCTTAGGTCTCGGCGGTGTTGTCCAGGCTCCCAGCAGCGTTGTGACATACGCGGTTCTCAACTCGAGTCCGATTCCCGAACCCGCAACCCTCGGCCTAGTGGCTTTGGGTTTGATTTCGGCAGTCGGCGCACGACGCAAAGCGGCCTGATGCCCGGTACGGATGGGACGGCCACAGCGCAGCCCCATCCGTGCTAGCGCTGTAAAATTCGGCGTGCATATTTCTTAACATGGGCGCGAAGCAGCCGCCATTGCGGCCAGCCAACAATAGAGGCCGTCACGCACCGGACGACCCAAAGCGGAGTGCAATGGCCTTTAGCCATTGCACGATGACCTAACCGAGTGTGCCAACAGATCGCCTGCCGATTGCTTAACACCGGACGCTATAACACGAAAATACCCACCCCTCCCCCAAGCCGCTCTCCTAGCCTTACAAACTCAGAACCCCAGCCCATATCCAAACGCGAACAGACAGCCTTGCAAAAGTTGGGCGGATAAGTAGCAGGGCATAATACCGACGCTGGTTTTTTACCCCTTATTTTTAGGACAAATAAAAAGACATTGAAAAACAATTGGTTGCGGATTTGTGTTTTTTTATTGGTAAAAAATGAAAATATCGTTTAAGCTGTTGTTGCGTTTGATGATTTTTTGTTTTTATTTCAGTTTACTGCCGCACAGGCAGCTTAGAAATTCCAGCGTTAAGATAGCGATATGCACACCACGTTTACTGCCGCACAGGCAGCTTAGAAAGCGAATCAGTGCAGTAATTTTTGGCGCGTCCAGTTTACTGCCGCACAGGCAGCTTAGAAAATTTGATGGATCAACAGGTACGCAATATTTCCGTTTACTGCCGCACAGGCAGCTTAGAAATCAAAAAGATAAACCAACAAGATAGAGGGCAAGTTTACTGCCGCACAGGCAGCTTAGAAAAATAACATCGGGCGGTATCCTGAGGCCGCGCGGTTTACTGCCGCACAGGCAGCTTAGAAAAAGTTCGCGCGGTTCAAATGTCGCACCTGTCGGTTTACTGCCGCACAGGCAGCTTAGAAAATAAAGATTCACTATCCAACCAACCATAAACCGTTTACTGCCGCACAGGCAGCTTAGAAATTATAGGGGTCAAAACGGTTGAATGTCAGCAAACCGCACAATCCGCCCAAGCCATTTCCGTCGGGCATAAAAAAACCGCAATCAAGCGGTTGATTTGTATCGAAAGTTTGGAGGCTGCGGCCGGAATCGAACCGGCGTAGATGGCTTTGCAGGCCACTGCATAACCATTTTGCTACGCAGCCGTATCTCGAAATAAAAAAGCCGCGAGGTTCGCGGCTTTTTCTTGAATCTATTGGAGCGGGAAACGAGATTCGAACTCGCGACCCCAACCTTGGCAAGGTTGTGCTCTACCACTGAGCTATTCCCGCACTGCAATTTATTTTGCATATTATAAGGATTTTTTAACGTCCGTCAATACTTTTTTTAAAAAATCGTTTATGTCAGCGTTTTTTTTATTGGACATCAATCGATAAAGCCCAACCTTCGTTGCCTTTGCATTCACCTTCTTCCATGCGCACTTTCGCGTAGGAGCCTTTTTTACCATAAGCATCTTGCAGTTCAAGCACGGTGACGGGGGTATGTTGCGCGATGTGTTGGCAAGCGCCGGTGCGGTCGGCTTCTTCGGTATCGTCGTAAGCGGCGATAGTGCCGGGTACGGAGACTAGGCGCACGGTGGCATCTTTGTCATAAGCGTTGGCGCTTTGCAGGACGTATTTTTGCCCGACCACGAGGTTTTTCATGGTTTGGCCTTTAACCGGCTCAGAACCGCCGCCGCTGAACATCACAATGCCTAACAACAGCACCACACCGCCGACCGCGCCAAAAAAGACTTTCGGGTTGCTGTCTTTTAGGCTTAGGGCGGCGGCCAACATATTTTGCACCGCGCTAGCGGCGGCTGGCGCAGGGGCCGGGGCGGGCGTGACAGTTTCTTCTACAGTCGGGTTGACATTTTCTTCATTACTCATTTCTCATCCTCACGATAATTCAATGTTATTGTTATATTTATACACTTATGCTTGCAGAGGCGGCGGGCTTTGCCAAAGCGGCCAACCGGGGAACCTTGCAAGCAATCCCCTGAAGCTTACACGATATGACTAAGCGGCCAAGACGCTGGACGTATCCGCTCAATTTACCAACTTACCACGATGGCAAATCTTTTCAAGTGGTTTGTAAAGAATTTGTCATTTAACCGCCAAAATAAAGGCTTAACATAGCCGTTATGGGCTTTTAAGTAACCGCCCATCCTCCCTTTCCCTTTGGCTTCGCTCAGGTGCAATGAACGCCTACTTAATTTTATGCACGTTCCTAAGGGCAACTGCGCCACCTGCCCTTACGCGTCCTCTGCGGGCTTTTTCTCTTGGGTTTTGGCGCACTCAAATTGCCAATAGCCTAAGCCGATGTTCTTCTTGTTCCTTAGGGTAATATGAAATTCTTCATGGTCAACAAACAAGTTGACGGCATCGCCAGATTTTAGCAGAAAGGTGTCGGTAATGAGGAAGCTTTTTGGCTCCGGCTCCTTCATTTGATAAAACAGCCCCTTTTTATAGCCGTCATGGTGGCCGCTGTAATGGCTGCCCAAGCTCGGCAGATAATTGACGGCAATGGCTTGCGCCGTCAGCAGTTGCACACCAAAACTCAGTTTGCCGTCGTCTTTTTCGATAATCAGCGAATCAATAATGCCTAAGGCGCGGCGGTTAATGGGCGTGTCGGCTTTTCTAAAACTGACCAGGTTACCGATGGACACCAACCCCGGCTGCTTAAAGACACAGGACAGCAGACGCGGCGAGACCGAGCGGGCAAGAAATTCGTCCCCACCATCATCGGCATTCAAGGTTTGCAATTTGCAGGTGTTGTTCAGGCCTATCGCCACATAGCGGTCGAGGCGGTCTTCAAACAACGGTGCGCTCTCATGGGGTTGGCCTTGCCAACGCTGTTTGAGATAATCGAGAAAATCCAGCGTCCACTTATCTTCAGGGCCACCCGCCATGCTTAAGGCGGCAAACCGCGATTCGGGGGCGTTCGCCAAGACCTTGTTCGCGTCCAAGGCCTGATACAGGGCGGTAAAATCCACATAAAGCCGCGCCGATTCGCTATCGCTGGCGACCGGGTTAAAACTGGGCGGCTTATCTTCGTCAATCAGGATGACGCAGGGCGGATTGGGCTGGGCGGGCGGCTTGGGTTTCAGGCTAACGAGGCCGCGCACGGCTTGGATAAACGCATAAGCCAGTTTCAGCTCGCGCTGCATCAGGCCTTTATTATCGACCAAAGCGAGCAGGATAACTTCGATATAGGTCTCTTCGGGGCTGCTGGTGCGGATACCGGGGTTTACCTCGTCATTAGCGGCGACTTGAGCCGTGTGTTTTTTCAGCTTGAGGCTCATCTTGTACAGCGAATGCAAGTCCAGCCACACCCAATCGGGTACGCCCAGCCCCATCAGCAAATGGCTGTGGACAATTTCGCTCAGGCCTTTAAGGCTGCGCTGAATGGCCAAGCCGATGTACTTACCTTGGAACCAACTGGTTTGGCTGCTCAGTTCCTTAAGGGCGCACCAATAGTTAATGGTATATTCTCGCTCCAGGCCGACCAAAAAGCGCAGGGCTTTTTTCTCGCCCTCTTCTTTGGGGAAAGCGTTCTTGACCAGTCTTGAGCGCAAATATTCTTCAATGGCTAAGAAACTGGGGCGCAACTGCTCCAGCGTGTCCAAGCGCAACGGCGCGGGTATCTTAAGGGTGCTCATCTCACTGATATAATCAAACACCAGACGGGAGGCCAGCAAGGGGTTGGCAATCGGCAGATCGGCAATCCATTGCTTGAGTATTTTTTCGTCAAACTCCCGCAACCGCTGCGGGTCGTTCCGTTGCTTTGGAATAACAAGAAAAAATGAATGTTTCAATGGAGTATCCGCCAATTAGTAAAAAACAGGGCTGTATTTATCGGCACACCGCCGTAGCCTCATAAACATAAGCCCCGCCTTGCTTTAAGTGCCGCTTCAAGCCCCACCCTTACGGCTCATCATGCCTTTAGACGGGTTGTAGCCAATAATGGCCGCCGCCATAAACAGCACGAACGCCGATGCGGTATATAGTAAGGCCTCGCTGTTCAGTTGCGCGTACAGGGCGAAACGGATCAGCTCGACCGCTTGCGAAAAGGGATTATAGTGCGCCAAGTTATGCAGCAAGACGCTGGACTCTTTCAGTTTCCATAACGGGTATAACGCTGTAGACAAGAAAAACATCGGAAAAATCACAAAATTCATCACCCCGGCGAAATTTTCCAGTTGCTTAATAAATGACGACAGCAACAGCCCTAATGCCCCCAACATCAAGCCGGACAGCAACAGGGCGGGCAATACCCAGAGGTAGCCCTGCCACGGCGCGTGGATGTCATAACACCAGGCAATGCCCAAAAACACATAAACTTGCAGGACGGACACCCCAACCCCGGCCAGCAGTTTGCTGAGCAACAAAAACCAGCGCGGCAGCGGACTCACCAACAAGATGCGCATACTACCCATTTCCCGGTCATAGACCATCGATAAAGAGCTTTGCATCCCGTTAAACAATTGGATCATGCCGCACAGGCCGGGGGTGATGTACACCTCGTATAAGATGTAAGTTTCGTACGGCGGGCTGATCGCCAAGCCCAACGCCGCCCTGAAGCCGGCGGCAAACACAAACAGCCAAACCAAAGGCCGGACTAACGCCGAGATAAAGCGTTCGCGTTGGGTGACAAACCGCCACAATTCGCGCCCGATTATCCCCCACATCGCCCGCCAATAATGTGTTAGATTCATACCGCCCACCCTCATACCGCGACCCCTTCCGTCAGTTCCCGAAAAGCGTCTTTAATGCCGCTAGTCCCCGTCAATTGCAATACCTCATCCACCGTACCGTTTGCCTTAATCTGGCCTTTATGCAGCACCAACACATAATCGTCAGGATACACTTCATCAATTAAATGGCTGGCCCATAACACCGCCAGCCCGGTATCCCGCACCAGTTGGTGGACGTATTCGACAATGGCTTGGCGGCTGGGTACGTCCAAACCCACGGTCGGCTCGTCCAATAACAATAACTGCGGCTGGTGCAGCAAGGCACGGGCGATTTCAACGCGCCGCCTATGGCCGCCGTTCAGTTGCCGCACCTTCTCATGCCGCCGCTCCCACATCGCCAAACGCAACAGCTCTTGTTCGATGCGCAAAGCCGCCTGTTTGCGGCTGATGCCGTGCAGGGCGGCGTGGTAATAGAGATTGTCCAGTACCGACAAGTCCATGTCCAAGGTGGTTTGCTGGAAAACAATGCCCAGCTTCGCCAACGCCTGACCCGTTTGTTTTTGCAGGTCGAAGCCGCACAAGGCGATATGCCCGTCGTGGCTGTCGTATAAGCGGGTGATGAGGGAAAACAAGGTGCTTTTGCCCGCCCCGTTCGGCCCTAGCAATAAGGTGCATTCCCCGGGATAAATGCGGAAACTGAGCTGGTCTAGGGCTTTTTTCGCGCCGTAGGCGAAGCTGAGCGCGTCGATGTCTAAAGCGGCGGTAGGCCTGGGCATCATGGCTTGACCGCCAGACCCCACGGGTAAGTGCCGACCCCAACCGATTTGCTCACGGTCTGGCTGTCCAGGTCGATAATGGATACATCGTTGCTGATGCCGTTAGCGGTATACAAGCGTTTTTGGTCAGGCGAAAATGCCAAGTTCCAGACCCTAGCGCCGACTAAGAACATTTTTTCCACCGCAAAGGTCTGGGCATTAACCACAGCAACCCGATTGGCAGGCCCTAAGGCGACATAGCCGTAACGGCGTTCTTTATCAATGACGATACCCACTGGCTGCATCTTATCGGCGGTTACGCCAGTCGCCTCAAACTGCACGGTTTTGATAATCTGCTTGCTGGCGGTATCAAGGATTTGTAAGGTGCCGGCCATTTCCGAACTGACCCATAATTGCTGGCTATCGGCGGTAAAGGTTGCCGCACGCGGACGCGCGTCGACCAGGGTATTGTCGCTGATGGCGTAGGTTTTGGTGTCTATCCAATGCACCATATTCGTGGTTTCGGAGGCGCTGACCAACCAACGGCCATCCGGGCTGGCGGTAATCCCTTCCGGCTCAACGCCGACCTTAATCTGCTTAATGGCCTGCTTTTTGGCAATGTCAATGACGGTGACTTGGCTATCGTCTTCGTTGGAGACATACAGCTTATCGCCCGCCGGACTCAGCGCGAAGGTTTCGGGATCATCGCCTGACGGCAACCGCGCCAGTTCTTTTAAGGTCTCGGCATCGAGCATTTTAATGGTGTTATCATCGCTGGTGGCGACATAGACGATTTTGTTATCGGGGCTGATGGCGATACCGCGCGGGCGTTGCCCGACCGGCACGGTCTTAAGCAACTTGCCCGCCAACGGGTCCAGCACCGCCACGGCATTGTCTTTTTCTAAGGTCACCAACACCGTTTCCGCCCCCACTTGTCCGGCACCGAGTAACAAGCCACCCAATAACAGCACCCTAAGCGGCCTGCTGACAGGGTTAAGCGGGGCAAGGCTATTAACGGCGCATAAGGCAGGGTGGGCAGTTTGTGTTTTCATAGGCAGACAAAAGAGGTTAGGTTTTATTAGGTTAACAGGGCAAAGGCCAGTAGGCACCTACCATCATACAGGCTTAACGGCCCAATGGTAACGGACAGGAACAACCACTTAACCGCTAAGGTTGAGCGGCCATGCGCCCAGTAAATAAATAGGAATGATTAATAATACCATTTATATTATTCTCTGGTTTAGTTGTATTTGCCTCCAGACGGCACATCTTCTGTGGAACCCCTGAGCGCAGCCGAGGCGGCAAAGGCTAGGAGCGCGGGCATCTTGCCCGCAGCCCCCAAAAAAACCGCCTACTGCCAATGGCATTGCGTTTCCGGTTGGTCGTAGCCTAAAGTATCCAACTCCGTTTTCTGGTGCAAAAAGCCGTCAATCGGGGCGACCGCGACCATGGCGCGGGGCGCGGCCAATAAAATCGGCTGGCGCAATTGCCCGTCCCAGGCGCGGAACGACAACGGGTTGCTCTTATAGCCCTGCAAGGCGAACTTATCGCCCAGCAAATAACTTTTCAGTGCCGCCAGTTCGGTGCTTTTGGTGCGCGTCGCCGCCTCGCCGAGCGCCCTGACCGCCAGATACGCGCCATAATCTTCTTCCGCCATCGTCCGCCCGGCCTTTTCCGTAAAACGGTTTTGCAATTGGGTCGCGCCCCATTGGTCATGGGTGCGGTGCCACGCGGTCGCCACCAGCCCTTGCGTGCCGATGACCGGACGCGGCAACCAAGTGCGGTAATCCAGATATTCGCCAAACGCGCCCTGCTCATCAGCGACCACCAGCACATCATAATCGTCCACTTGGCTGAACACCGCGACATCCGACTGCGCCGTCCGCCGCGCGTCAAAGGTATGCTCCCAGGTCTTTTCGGCAATAATCTCCATGTTAAAGCGTTTGGCGGCGCGTTTTAAGGCTTCGGCATAGAGCGTATCCTGTTCGGTAGTGCCGACCACCAAAAACCATTTTACCCAGCGTTTTTTCGTCATATACTGTGCCAAGGCATCCGCTCTCATGCTCCGCGACGGCAACAAATGCAAAACATTGGCGCGGCACTGGCCATTGCGCAGACTATCGTCAATCGTGGCGGCATCTAACAGCAAGAGCGCTTTGGCCGCCGGGCTGTCGGCAATTTTCAGCAACGGCGCAGGGGGCAGCACCGTGACCACATAACGGTACTTGCCGGCAATTTGCTTGCCGAACACCTCCTCGACATTGCCGTCCACCGGGACGGTAAAGGCTTTGAGGCGGAACTGCTGATGGGTGAACTGTCCTGTGGTGTTATTGTCGGCAATTGCCAGCTCCGCCCCAAAAACCCCTTTATTTTTAATGAAAGGGTCTATATTTGAGAGCTGAGGCGGGGCGACGGTTTCTTGGGTTAAATAAGCAATATCAATCACTTGCTTATTTTCAGCCGCAACGGCTGCCAAAGAAATTGCCAGCGAAAAACACAATGTGTGAAAGATTACCTTTATTAACACATTTTTTTCCTTAACATAAGAGATTTAGCTGTCTAATTTTAGTCGATTCTGCAAAATTTTTTAGCCTTTTCAGAAAAAATATCTATCCTTAACTTTAACCATTGCTTTTTACTAAGGGGATGAGCATCTCCGGGGCTGCTTTTATTATGATGATGAACACAAATGACACCAGCGATTTAGACGTGCTGTTTAAGTCTGATTTTCCTGAAGATCTTGTCAAAAACCACCGCATCGCCACCCGCTTTATCCGCGAAGATATTGATGCGTCCGTCACCGACATAGGCTTGCTCAGCCACGGCAAACATTTTCCTGTCCATTTGATCGACATCACCAGCAAAGGCGTACTGATCGAATCCGACAAAAAGCTCAAAGTCGGCCAAACCCTGACCTTGACCCTGCAATTCAAATCCGGCAAAGCCTTTGTCATCAAAGCCAAGGTCGTGCGCATCGCCGCCGAATCTGACAAACAGTATGGCATAAAATTCGACCGCTACAACAACGAACTGGGCGACCACCTGCTGGACACCCAAACCAAGCTGGTGTTTAAATGAGCCAGCCTGAGCTGCACCTGAGCGCTATCGTGGTGTATCCGGTCAAATCCTTGGCCGGGATTAGCGTCACGGCCTGGCCCGTCGAGGCCACTGGCCTACGCTATGACAGGCAATGGATGCTGGTCGATGACCAAGGCCAGTTCCTTAGCCAACGCCACCTCCCCGCCATGGCCTTAATTAAAACGGCCCTGCACGGCGACCGCCTGCATATTAGCGCCGACGGCCACCCCGACTGGGTGCTGCCCTTAAGCCCCGCCAGCGGCGACGTTATCGCCTGCCGCATTTGGGAAGACACCTGCCAAGGCCGCTTAGTGTCCGCCGCCGCCGACGCGTGGTTCAGCGCGGTGCTGCAACACCCCTGCCGCCTCGTTTACCTGCCCGACGAACAGATCCGCGCCGTCGACCCCGACTACGCCGCCGCCACCGACCGCACCGCCTTCTCGGACGGCTTCCCGTTCCTGCTGGTCGCGGAAAACTCGCTGGCCGAACTCAACGCCCTGCTGCCCGAACCCATCAGCATGGCACGGTTCCGCCCCAATCTGGTGGTCGCAGGTTGCCCCGGCTACGCCGAAGATAAGTGGCGGCAGATCCGCATCGGCACCCTCGGCTTCCGCCTCCCCAAACCCTGCTCCCGCTGCGCCATCCCCACCATCGACCCCAACACCGGACAACCCGGCAAAGAACCCCTGACCACCCTAAACCGCACCCGCAAATGGCAAAACAAAGTCTACTTCGGCCAAAACGCCTTGCATGACGGGTTGGGGGTGTTGCAGGTGGGCGATAAAGTGGAAGTGCTGTTGGCGGGGGAGGCCTTGCCGCCGGTTTAGCCAGCAAGCCTGACGTTTAAATATTCTTTGGAGCGCGGGCATCTTGCCCGCCCTTGCGGGCAAGATGCCCGCGCTCCAAGACCCGTACCCTAAAAAAACCGCTTGTAGAGACCTTGCACGGCAATGCCGCTAGCCACTTCGGGGCTGGCGGACGACTCCCCTCTCCAGCCCCAACCCCGCCAGCTCATCCCCCTGCATTCCCGGCTGGTCCAGCAAACGGGTCAGCCACGCTTCGGCGGCTTTTTGGTTGAAGCCCTGCAAGCTGTTCGGCACTAAGCCCCCCCACAGCACCAGCACCAACGCCGCCGCCAACACCACCTGCTCGCGCGGGCGGAGGTCTTGGCCTGTGACCGCCAACGCGCCCGCCGCGCCTAAAAAGGCCCGCCGCGAGAAGCCGAGCAGGCAGGCGGCGCTTAATATCGCCCCTACCAATGCGGTGATGCCCAAGCTAGGATGGGCTTGTAACGCGCCCAAGACCAGCAACAGGTCGGCGGGGAAGACCCCGCCGCCGGGGCTGCCCAAACTCGCCGCGACAAACACAAAATAAAAGCCGCTCAGTTTCGGCAGGGCTTGCGCCAAGCCGCCAAGCTGGTGCAGGTCGGTGCTGCCTAGGCGGTGCTGTAAAAACCCCGCCAGCAGCATCAGCACCGCCGCCACTAGGGTGAAATTCAGCAAGTGCAGCAACGCGCCTTGGATACCCTGCATATTCAGCGAGGCCAAGCCGATCAGCACCAAGCCGACATGGCTGATACTGGCGAAAGCGAGCAGGCGGCGCAGATTGGTCTGTTGTAGGGCCAGTAACGCCCCGTAAATCAGCGTAATCGCCCCGATGATACCGAGCAGCCAGTCGTATTCCACCGCCGCCGACGGGGTTAAGGCCATGGCGAAACGGATTATCGCGTACAGGCCGAGTTTCATGCTGATGAGTAGGGCGGTAATCGGTGCGGGGCTGGTCATGGCGACTTGTGGTAGCCAAGTATGCAGCGGCACCAGTGGGGCTTTGACGGCAAAGCCCATAAACAGCAACACAAAGACCAGGTTTTGCAGGTTATCGGGCAACGGGGTTTCTAACAGCACCGGAAAGCTGAACGATAAGTCGGTCGGTAAATTGCTGTTCAGTTGGGTGGCGTGGTTGACGGCGAGGATAATAATCGCCAGCAACAGCGGCACACTGCCGCACAAGCTGATGAGCAGGTATTTGCTGGCGGTGTGGCGGCGCAACGGGTCGGCGCTCCATAAGCCGATCAGGAAGAACAGCGGCGGCAGGGTGAGTTGCCAGAACACCAAAAACAGCACCAAATCCAAGGCTGAAAACACCCCTAAGGTCGCCGCCTCCAGCACCAGCACCAAGGCAACATACAAGCGGCTTTGGCCGTGCGAATGCCACGACGCGAGTAAGGCGAAGACGGTCAGTACCGCCGTGAGCGGCAAAAACAACAAGGCGATGCCGTCCACACCCAAGAAGTAGTCGATATGCAGGCTGGGTATCCAAGGGTATTGCTCGACAAACTGCATCCCGCCGTCGTCGGGGTTAAAGGCGTACACTAAATAAAGGCTCGCCAGTAATGTCAGCCCGGCGGCGGTTAAGCCGATAAGCTTGGCCGCCCTTAGTGACGCGCATACGCCGATAAGCAACGCCCCTGCCAAGGGGATAAGGATAAGGAGGCTAAGGAGCGGGATGGGGCTGGTCATGGGCGGCGGCGGGCTGGAATGGGTTGGCTGGGGCTATTATAGCCCATCTGGGGGGCTGGGGGCGTTGCGTGACCCGGATCGGCACTGGCGCGGGCGTATCATTCTATTTTCATGCCATAATCTTGCAATAAAACGGTTTCGCTCTTGGAGCGCGGGCATCTTGCCCGCCTCTTGCGGGCAAGATGCCCGCGCTCCAAGGTTTATTCCGCTTTTCATGCCCAGCCCTTATCAAGTAAAAAAATCAAACCCCATCTGCCCGCCCGCTTCCGGTTTGCGGAACAAATCGGTGTGCAATGCGGGTAAGGGTTGGTCTATCCTTAAACGTTTGCAGATGAGGCGGAAGCGTTGGCCGATCAGGTCGGCGTACGCGCCGGTGCCGCGTTGGCGGTGCCGGAAGTCGCTGTCGTAGGTTTTGCCGCCGTGGCTTTCGCGGATCAGGTTTAACACATGGTCTGCTTTGAGCGGGTAATGTTGGCGTAGCCATTGTTCAAACAAGTCGGCGACTTCCAAGGGCAGGCGCAAGAACACATAAGCGGCGCTGCTGGCTCCGGCGGCGTGGGCGGCTTTGACAATCGCCTCCAGTTCGTGGTCGGTCAAGGCCGGAATCACTGGCGCGACCATCACCCCAACCGGAATGCCCGCCCCGCGCAAGGCCGTTATGGCCTGTAATCGCCGTTGCGGGGCGGTGGCGCGCGGTTCCAGCGTCCGCGCCAGATGGCGGTCTAGGGTCGTCACCGATAAATGCACCGACACCAGCCCCTGCGCCGCCATTGCCGCCAGCAAGTCAATATCACGCTCGATTAACGCGGATTTAGTGATGATGCTGAGCGGATGGCGGGCCTGTGCCAACACCTCCAAAATTTGCCGCATGATTTTTTGTTGCCGCTCTAAGGGCTGGTAAGGGTCGGTGTTGGTGCCTAAGGCCAGCGGCGCACAACGGTAGTTGCGCTTGCCCAACTCCTCGCGCAACAGCTGGGCGGCGGCAGGTTTGACCAGAATGCGGGTCTCAAAATCCAGCCCCGGCGATAGCCCTAAATAGGCGTGGCTAGGCCGGGCAAAACAATAGATACAGCCGTGTTCGCAGCCCCGATAAGGGTTAATGGAGCGGTCGAACGGCAAATCCGGCGAATCGTTATAACTGATGACCGATTTGCTGCTGTCGGTCAGTATCTCGGTCGCCAAGGGCGGCAACGGCGCATCCAAACTGCCCCAGCCGTCATCCGCCGCCTCGCTGTGCTGCGGCTCGAACCGTCCGGCGGTATTGCTGATGCTGCCACGGCCTTTGTAAGTGAGGGGTTTGGGCATAAGCAGACCTTAGTGGCGGGTGGCGGGCGGTAAGGCGCTCATAATACTACGCCACCGTGCCGAACAACGCCCCTACCCCCGCCGTCAGACCCAGCGCGAGCGCACCCCAAAACACCACGCGGGCGGCCGATTTCAGCACCGGCGCACCACCGACCCGGGCGGCAACAATGCCTAAGAGCATCAGAAAAACCAGCGCCCCGCCTGACACCACCGGCACTAATAAAGCGGCCGGCACCACCAGCACCGTCACTAACGGCAAGGCCGCACCTACCGCAAACGTCGCCGCCGAAGCGAATGCCGCTTGCACGGGCTTGGCGCTCAAATTATCGGAAATGCCCAGCTCATCACGCGCATGGGTCGCCAAGGCGTTATGGGCGGTCAACTGTTCGGCGACTTGTTGTGCCAATGGCGGCTCCAGACCCCGCTCCACATAAATCGCCGCCAGCTCTTTCAGTTCGGCTTCGGCATCCGTCGCCAGCTCTTGGCGTTCGCGGCCCAGATCGGCGCGTTCGGTATCGGCCTGCGAACTGACCGACACATATTCACCCGCCGCCATCGACATAGCCCCC
>NZ_PGFZ01000003.1:383803-413331 GCF_002923755.1 Methylovulum psychrotolerans | reverse complement strand
ATTTTATTCTCCCCACCCCAACCCTCCCCATCAGGGGAGGGAGTTGCCCACCTTAACAAGCCTTAGCTCTCCGCTAATCTTCCCCACTATTTAGAGGTGACTTTATGAAAAACTTGATGATCGAGTTTTAACATTTTTAAGAAGAAGCCGTCATTCCGGCGGATTGCCGGAGCCGTTAGACCGCGTAAGCGAATCCAGATGCCATGGATGGCATCTGTCAATCTCGTACAGTTGAAAAGTTCGGATTGTTCGTTTTTTTCGTTCGATTTCCGTTATTTTTGCGTGATTATTAACGTTCACATCCTTGTGAACTAGATTCGCTTACGCGGTCTACGGCTCCGGCAATCCCTTTATGTGGGTATGCCGGAATGACGGGTATTTTTAAGGATGCCATGCTTATTAACAGCCTGCCGTACATTTTTAGCAAAAGACCCTGAAACCCATATAGAGCCAAATCAAAATTGTTGCCAAAAATCTACCTTACTGATTCTTAAGTATTTTTAAACTTGTGTATAACGATGATCGCAGGGTGTGGGAGCAAGAAGAAAATGCGCGGGCCGTACCTTACCCAAACCCCACCTTAGTGTTAAACTTGCCCCACCATCCAGCCACCGCACAGCCCCGCCATGACCCGACAAAGCCACTCAGGCACAGGCCCCAACATCGGACGCGACCAAATTAACGCCGACCGCCAGACCAATATGGGCGACGGCAGCATTTACAACGAAAACGTTACCCACATCCACTATGCCGACAAAGCCATCCCCCGCCACCTGACCGCCACGCCGTTCATCCCTGACGTGTTCCAAGGCCGCGAGGAAGATTTATTGGCGATACGCGCCAAGCTGGAGGCAAATAACCTGCCCTTGCTGTTGGTCAACGGCCAGGGCGGTATCGGCAAGACTTCATTGGCGGCGAAGTATTGGCAAACTTACCAAGGCCATTACGCCCACACTGCATGGCTGTATGCCCCCAGCCGCTTGGACGATGCTTTGCTGATGTTGGCCTTGCCTTTGCAAGTGAACTTCCCCGATGCGATGCCCACGGCGCAACGTTTGGAGGTGCTGCAAGCCGCCGTCGCCAACCTCACCGCGCCCTGTTTGCTGATTATCGACAACGCCAATAATGCCGAAGAGTTGGCGCAACACTGGGGCTTTTTACACGCCTGCACCAACTGCCATATCCTGCTCACCAGCCGCCTGAACGACTTTAACGGTGCTGACCGTTACCCGATTGCCGCTTTGCCGGAAGATGTGGCCTTACGCGTCTTCAACAGCCATTATCCGCAGCACAGCAGCGAAGATGACGGGCTGTTTGCCAGCATCTACCAAGCGGTGGGCGGCAACACGCTGGTGCTGGAGCTGTTGGCGAAGAACTTAGCGGTGCTGAACCATGACGAAATGACCTACAGCCTAGGTGACTTATTGAAAGACCTGCAACAGCGCGGTTTGTTACGCTTGGCAAAAAACCAACCTGTGCGCATGGCGGGCAAAGGCCAACTCCCCAGCTTACAAACCGCCACCCCCGCCGCCCTTATTGCCGCCCTGTATGACGAACTGGAACAAATCACCCCGTTAAGCGCAGCCGAACAATGGGCGTTGTGCAATCTGGCGGTACTGCCCGCCGAAAACCTGCCTTTCCCTTGGTTAAAAGACCTGTTGTTTTTTGACCTTAGCCCAACACCCCGTAAGAATATCTGGCATAGGGTAACCGCGTGGCTGAAACCCCGCCCACCTGCCGCCGCTCCAACCCTTTCCCAAATCCTCAGCGGCTTGGCGGCACGCGGTTGGTTGGAGAACAGCACCCAAAACGGGATAAGCCACTACAAAACCAGCCCTGTGGTGCAGGAGATTACCCGCCATAAAAACGCCGAACACTTGCCGAGTTATTGTGCGGGCTTGGTCGCTAAGCTGAAAGACAAACTGGCTTGTGAAGCCAATACCGGGCATTTGCTCAACACCAGCTACGCGGACGCGGCGGCTTACTGCCGCCATGCCGAAACGGTCACGGCTTGGCTACCTGATAGCAAGAATCTTGGCTTGTTGCGCACAAATATAGGCAGCTATCACCTGACCATCGGCAACCTGGACAAGGCCTTAAGGGCTTTTACCGATGATCATACCGTCATGGCCGCACTCCACCAGCGCGAACCGGATAACTTGGATGTTAAAAACGACCTAGCTGTGGCCTGCCAATTTTTAGGCAACACCCACACCACGCTGGGCGACCTGCAACAGGCCTTGCGCTGGTACGAAGACTACCACCGCCTGAAACAAGAACTCCATGCCGCCGCCCCCGGCCATCTGGACTTTAAAAACGGCTTGGCGATTGCCTGCCAATATTTGGGCAACACCCACACCACGCTGGGCGACCTGCAACAGGCTTTGCGCTGGTACGAAGAATTCCACCGCCTGGCACAGGAACTCCATGCCGCCGCCCCCGGCCATCTGGAGTTTAAAAACAATTTGGCGGTTGCCTGCCAAAAATTGGGCAACACCCACACCACGCTGGGCGACCTGCAACAGGCCTTGCGCTGGTATGAGGACTACCACCGCTTGGAACAGGAACTCCATGCCGCCGCCGCCGGCCATCTGGAGTTTAAAAACGGCTTGGCGATTGCCTGCCAATATTTGGGCAACACCCACACCACGCTGGGCGACCTGCAACAGGCCTTGCGCTGGCGTGAAGAAGACTACAGGCTGTCACAGGAACTCCATGCCGCCGCCCCCGGCCATCTGGGCTTTAAAAACGGCTTGGCGATTGCCTGCCAATATTTGGGCAACACCCACACCACGCTGGGCGACCTGCAACAGGCTTTGCGCTGGTACGAAGAACTGCACCGCCTGAAACAGGAACTTCATGCCGCCGCCCCCGACCATTTGGGCTTTACTAATGGCCTAGCCGTTGCCCTCAATCATTTAGGCTGGCATTATGAACAACAGGGCAATCTTCCCTTAGCCTTGGACTATTATCGGCAAGCCCAAGCTCTATGGGCGGAATTAGTCGCCAAATCGCCGCTTTATGTGGAGTTTAAAAATAATTTGGCTTGGGTCAATGGGCGGCTGGAGGAACTGGCGGGAAGGGCGTAAAAACTTCAGCATCGGCTTACACGTTGTCCTGACTGGGCAAACTGGCGGGTGCAGGGTGAACAGCCTGCACCTCAAAGACCGTGCCGTTAACGGCGACCACTTTAACTTTTGTGCCCATCGGGCAATCTTCGCCGTAGACTTTCCAAATGGAATCGTCCGCCCTGATTTTGCCTTGGCCGTTTTCTATGGCTTCGTACAGGCTAAAGACCCTGCCGATATACTGCGCCCCGCGTCGGTTGAGCAAGGGTTGGTCGGAGTAGATGACGATTTTTTTGGCGTAGCTTTTCCAGGCGACCAAGGCGACGATGGCGCTGAGCGAAAACACCAGCACCTGTATGTCCAAGGTCACGGCGGGCAGTAGCCAAAAAATCAGGCCGTTGAGGAAAGCGGCGGCGGCCAGCCATAAGAAGAAAAATCCCGATACCAGCATCTCGGCGATCAGGAACACTATCGCCAGCACCCACCAATACCAAAACAAAAAACTCAACGCCGCCATGGTTACTTCCCGCTTTTGGCGTTTTTGGCCATCGCCTCTTTCGCCAGTTCGCCGATGCCGCCTAAGGCACCGATAACACTGGAAGAATCCAGGGGCATAAAAATCAGCTTGCTGTTATTGGCCGTGCCGATCCCTTTGAGGGCTTCGATATATTTTTGGGCGACGAAGTAGTTGATGGCGTTAATGTCGCCCTTGCTGATGGCTTCGGAGACCATCAGGGTGGCTCTGGCTTCGGCTTGTGCCAAACGTTCGCGGGCATCGGCATCGCGGTAGGCGGCTTCTTTACGGCCTTCCGCGTCTAAGATGGCGGCTTGTTGCGCCCCTTCGGCGCGGAGGATTTCCGATTGCCTTAACCCTTCGGCTTCCAGAATCGAGGCGCGTTTTAAGCGTTCCGCCTTCATTTGCCGGCCCATGGCTTCCACCAAATCTTTGGGCGGGGCGATGTCTTTGATTTCGATGCGGGTGGCTTTGATGCCCCATGGCGTGGTGGCATCGTCAACAACGGTCAACAGGCGGGCGTTGATGTCGTCGCGGCGGGACAGCAATTCGTCCAGATCCATAGAACCCATGACGGTGCGGATATTGGTCATGACCAAGTTGAGTATCGCCCAATCGAGCTTGCTGACTTCGTAGGCGGCT
The DNA here is from genome assembly GCF_002923755.1 of Methylovulum psychrotolerans. GTDB lineage: Bacteria > Pseudomonadota > Gammaproteobacteria > Methylococcales > Methylomonadaceae > Methylovulum > Methylovulum psychrotolerans. The sequence continues at coordinate 409,107 of NZ_PGFZ01000003.1, read as the reverse complement.
TTGGCGGCATCCATGACCTGATAAAAGACCACGCCGTCCACCGTCACCATCGCGTTATCTTTGGTGATGACTTCTTGCGACGGCACGTCCATGACCTGCTCCATCATGAGCATTTTTTTGCCGATACGGTCGACCAGCGGGACGATAAAGTCTAAGCCGGGGGTGATGGTGCGGGTGTATTTGCCGAACCGCTCCACCGTGTATTCCATACCCTGCGGCACTGAGATGATGCTCATCAGTAAGGCTAAGACGACAAACACCAGCACCACTAAAACTGCAATACCTAAACCATCCATAAAAACCTCCGCTTACGTTGAGAAATGACACGTTGTTTTTGGTACGTTTGCGCCTTGTTAAGCCCTGTCGGCGTTAAATTATCGGCCTATCTATACTGTGAACGGCCAAGTTTTCGGCTTTTACAATTCACCGTAGGGTACGCTGTACCCTACCAAACAACCGAAAACTTGACCGTTTGAAGCCTATAACTCGATCATCAAGTTTTTAACATTCGGATAAATTGTTCAACTACCGGATATTGAAAATTTGAAAAAATTAATTTAAAACAACAAGTTGCAATGGAATCCATCCCCCTCCCCTGATGGGGAGGGATGGGGTGGGGAGAATCTAAATAAGGCTTTTTTCATTAATCAGACAGACAGAAAGCAGTCTGATTAAAATCTCTAAGTCATAAGTATAAGTCATTGATTTTATTCTCCCCACCCCAGCCCTCCCCATCAGGGGAGGGAGCAGTCTTACCCTACACGCTTGTGTTTTTAACAAATTCCCTACCCTATTCAGGGCAGGGCGGGCTTTATGAAAAACTTGATGAAGGGGAGTCGCTATTTTTGCGAAAGATTGCTTCGGCATCCTTGCCGGTCAATCAGCAAAAATCACGCGACCGCTTATGCCTTCGGCTGCCCCAGCCGTCCTGGTCACTCGCTCGCCACCCAACAAGGGGTGGCTCACATGCTCTCCAATGACTCGACGCGATTTCGTATAGCCTGCATTTTCACTTCCGCTTCGCTTCGTGAAAACTCAGGCACTATCGCTTCTGGGGACTACTCGACTCCTGTCTCGCAGCGATCGAGTATAAATAATCTGCCACACCCGGCGCGGCAATGTTTAAAATAGACGGTTTGCCCGCCGCTAGGCTTGCAAAAATTCCCTGACAGGTAATACTGTACTCTTTTCAACCCATGCTTAAAACAGGTAAATAACAATGACAACAGCCGCTTTTGACCTGGCCCTGTGGACAATCCTTTTCTTTATTATCGGGATGATTAAGCCCAAATGGCCGTTATTTTTCTTAAAAAGCGCCGACCGCATCGTGGTGGCATCCATCACTGCCGTGCTGGTGATGGTGACGGTGACGCTGTTCACCGAAGGCGCACGCCGGGACAAACTCGCTAAAGAAGCCGTCTCGGCTCCTGCCGCCAGCCAAGCGGCGCCCAATGCCCCGGTGGCGGTTCCCGTGCCTGTGCCGACCCCCGCCCCGGCAGCTCCTCCGGCGCATAAATAAGTGTGCGGCGGCTGATTGGCGGCGGCGGGCTGTTCTGCCATCGCCTCATGCGCCGCTATCGCGTATAATAAGCACTAAGCCTATTAATTTCCTAAGAAGATTTCGCGTATGTCTTTAAGCCTAAGAAAAATCACCCATCCGGTTATGGTCGGCAATGTCAAAGTTGGCGGCGGTGCGCCGATTGTGGTGCAGTCCATGACCAATACCGACACCGCCGACATCCAGTCCACGGTTAAACAAATCATTGAGCTGGCGACGGCGGGTTCGGAGCTGGTGCGGATTACCGTCAATACCGAAGAGGCCGCCAAAGCAGTGGCGGAAATCCGCAATCAATTGGACAAAAAAGGCTATTCGGTGCCGATAGTCGGCGATTTCCATTTTAACGGCCATAAGCTATTGGAAAAATATCCCGATTGTGCGGCAGCGTTGGATAAATACCGCATCAATCCGGGCAATGTCGGGCGTGGGCGTAGCCGTGACCCGCAATTCCAACAAATGATCGAATTTGCCTGCCAGTATAATAAGCCGGTGCGTATCGGCGTTAACGGCGGCAGTCTTGACCAAGCGGTGCTGACCCGTTTGTTGGACGATAACCGCGCCCTGGCCCATCCTGAGCCACTGGCCGCGATCACCCGCAAGGCGATTGTCCTGTCGGCGCTGGAAAGTGCCGCCAAAGCCGAGGAATTGGGGCTGGGTAAAGATAAAATCATTTTGTCCTGTAAAATCAGCAATGTCCAAGAACTGATTGCCATTTATCAGGATTTGTCCAGCCGTTGCGATTACACCCTGCATTTGGGGCTGACCGAAGCGGGTATGGGTTCTAAGGGCATTGTCTCGTCCGCCGCCGCCCTGTCGGTGCTGATGCAGCAAGGTATCGGCGACACTATCCGCATTTCCTTGACCCCGGAACCGGGCACCTCCAGAACCCAAGAGGTTATTGTCGGCCAAGAGATTTTGCAGACGATGGGTTTCCGTTCGTTCACGCCGATGGTCATTTCCTGTCCTGGGTGCGGACGCACCACCAGCGATTATTTCCAAAAATTGGCGATGGACATCCAAGGCTATTTGCGTGACCAAATGCCGGTCTGGCGTAGCCAATACCCTGGGGTAGAGGCGATGGAGGTGGCGGTGATGGGCTGTGTGGTCAATGGCCCTGGCGAAAGCAAAAGCGCCAATATCGGCATCAGCTTACCCGGTACGGGCGAAACCCCGGTCGCGCCAGTTTATGAAGACGGCGAAAAAACCGTGACGCTAAAAGGCGACCGGATTGCCGAAGAGTTCCAAGAGATTGTCCAACGCTATATTGAAAGCCACTATAGCCTTAAGGAAGACGCGGGGGCTTAGGAATGAGCAGGAAATAATTCAGGCAAACGCTAAATTGGAGCGCGGGCATCTTGCCCGCCCTTGCGGGCAAGATGCCCGCGCTCCAAAGAGAAAACCGCCTCATGACAAGGTTTGCCGAAGTTATTTCATGCACATTACTAATCTTAGGAATGTGCATGAAATAAAATCTGTTGTAGAGACGTTGCACTGCAACGTCTCTAACCACCTTTGGGCCAGCATAAGCTTTATGCTGGCACTGCACCTATAGGCTTCAGCGTAGGCGGCGGGGCATATCCCGTCCGGCGGGGCGGTTCATCGCCCGGATTCTCGTGCGTAAGCGTTGGATGGGGATGTCCACCAGATAGATGGTCATCAGGGACAGCACGGCCACCACCAGCAAGGTGCTGAGGAAGACGATGGCCCCGCGCCCCGACAATTCATGAAATGCTTCGCCATACAGTAAATAGCTTACCGCCAAGCCTGCTTGCCAGTGCCACAAATAGACCGGATAGGCAAAGTCGCCGATCACTTTATCCGCAGCGGCAGGGATAGCGGCGATTTTGTCGCCTTTAACCAAGCTGTAGACCAGTAAGGCGCAAATGCCGATGTTCAAATAAAAGCCGATTTCAAGGTAGAGGCCCGGATGGGTAACGGTCAGGACAGTCCAAAGCAAGCAATTGGCCAGTAAGGCCATAAATAAATGTCTGGCGCGTAGTCGGCTGCGGACATAGAGCTGATAAACACGCGGTTCCTTGGCTAAAAAATACAGTGCCGAACCGACCGCAAAGGGTAGCGACCCGGCGGCGATGGGGGCATAGCGTTGCCTTAGGGGGGCTTCCAGCAGATAAGTGCCGATCACATAGGCGACGGAGAGCAGTAGCCAAACCTTAATGCGGCGCGGGTGTTTGGAAATGCCCAAGCCAATCGCCACATAAAAAAACAGCTCCACCGTTAACGCCCAAGCGGGCGGTACCAGGCGCGGATCGACCGAATTGGGTAGCCAAGCCGGAAACAACATACTGGCATTGCTCAGATAGTCTTTAAGCGACTGCGGCAAAAATAGGCTGTCATGGTAACGCAGGACGGTTGCCGGGCCGATGCCGATAATCAAAGCGGCCGAACCTAAGGCCGCCAACCAATAAGACGGATACAGCCTTAACAGACGGTTAGCGGCAAACGCTAGCCGCCCTGACCGGGTATAGCCGTAATTATCGTGCATGATAAGGGTCATCAGGTAGCCGCTGATCAGGTAAAAGCCAAATACCGAATAAGTGCCTAAGGGCGATAACTCAATCAGCAAATGGAAGGTGACTACCATCAACGCCAGTGTTGTGCGGAGTAAGCCTAGCATGGGTCGTAAAATAATGGCGCGAAAAAAGGGCGGGTAAAACCAATCGGCAATAGTAACGGACAGCGGCGGCAAAGTCGATAGACGCTAAGGAACGTGCATAAAATTTAAGTAGGCGTTCATTGCATCTTAGTATCCGATGCAGGGGAGTAAGCAAACGGCTTCCTCGTTGTACGGCGAAAACCAGGGAAAAAAGCCCCTCCCCTGTCCCCTTCGGCTTTGCCCAGGGAACGCGGAGGCTATTAATGGGCGGTTACTTATGCCTGTAGAAACCGTTAGTTTACGGCCAAGGACACCAGCAAGCGCTTGAAAAAATAGTGCGCTTGGCGGTAAATGCAGTTTAAACTAAGGGTCTCGCTGCCGCTGGGCCTATCTGGCCTGCCGCCGCAACCGTTGTATGCCATTCCCTAACATGAGCTGATACTGATGACGAATCCCGCTCCTGCCGATGCCGCTCCTGCCGGGTCGCGGTTTTTTATTAACTTGCCGCATTACCGCATCGATATGTTTTTAGCGGCTGCCGCCACCGACTTGGTGGTGACGTTTGAGCCGATGGGCAGAAGAAAAACCTTCGGGGAAGGCCGCGAAGGCTGGGGCATGCGTTTTTTGCAAGGCTTGGGCTATTCGGTGATGGCGGTGATGATTAAAGACTGCGACTGGTACCGCCAAGCCGACTTGGCGGCCTTTTTTGCGCAAATGCAGGCGCGGGGCTTTTTCCGCAGCTTTGCCAAAGTCAGCACCTACGGGGGCAGTATGGGCGGTTTTGCCGCTTTGGCCTATGCCGATGCGGTATCGGCTGACATCGTGCTGTCACTGAACCCACAGGCCTCTTTAGCGGCGGCTTTCGCCCCGTGGGAAAGCCGTTTCCCGTTTGTTGACCGCAAGCAATGGCAAGACGGCCTGAATAATGCGGCGGCGGGCTTTAAGCGCGTCCGGCAAGCCTATGTCATTTATGACCCTTGGTTGGCATTGGATGCTAAGCAGGTGCAGTTGTTGGTGGCGGATAACCCCGCTTTGGTACGGCTAAAAGTGCCCGCCGTGGGGCATGGTATGCCGAAATGGCTGGCGGAAATGGGCTTGCTAAAACCCACCGTCGGGGCCATTCTGGCCGGGCAGTTTTGCCTGGCCGACTTTTATCAGCAAGCCCGCAAACGGCGCACCCTCAGACGGTATTGGCAATTGCTGATCGCCTTGCCAAGAGTCGCCAAGTCGCCGCTGTTCACGGAAATTGTCGGGCGGTATGCCGCGCAGTATGGCTTTCCCTATCGGCAAGGCACGTTCGCGCTGCCTGATGCCGCCCTGTAAGAGCTGCTGCTTAGTTGCTGCTTGATAATCAAATTGTCATATAAGCAGGTGTAAAATAGACTGTAATTTTTCTGACATATTTCCCTGACGGTATGAACCCGCTTCCCTCCTTCCTGTGCGTCGGTGTCCAAAAAGCCGGCACGTCCTGGCTTTATGAGCAATTGCGCCAGCATCCTGAGATTTGGTTGCCGCCCATTAAGGAACTGCATTATTTCGACCATTTGTATTGCCCCGCTAACCGTGCTTGGACGCAGTGGCACATCGAGCAATCGGCGAAAAACCTGCTCAAAGATTACCTTAACCAAGCGCAGGCTGTCGATTTCCGCTATGTCCGCTATCTGGCGACCATGGCTTCTAAGCCCTTGTTCACCGAAGCGTGGTATCGGCAGGCTTTCACGCGCCGGGCGGCCCAAGGCAAGCTGTTGGGCGACATTACCCCCGAATATTGCGCCATAGGCGATGAAGGCATCCTCTATATGAAACGCTTGCTGGGTGCGGTAAAAGTGCTGTGGATGATCCGTGACCCGTTAGACCGCGCCTTATCGCAATTACGCATGAACGCCGGGCGGCGCGGCCTGTCGGCAGACACCCCGGCCAGCACTTGGCTGGCGTTGGCCGAAGACCCCGAAGTGGCCGAGCGGGGCAACTACGCCGATTATATCCCCCGTTGGGAGCGGCACTTGGGGCGGGATGCCATGCTGTTTATACCGTTCAGGCAGATCGGCCAACAACCGGAAGCGGTGTTGCAGACGGTCGGGCAATTTTTGCAAGTCACGCCCTGGCAAGGCTACCAGTGCCTACATGAAAAAGTCCATGCCAGCCCACCTTACCCTATTCCTGAGGCCGCAGTCAGTTATCTTAGCGCGTTAGCCCAGCCCCAATACCGCTTTTTGCGGGCTTACTTTCCTGCCGAATTCATGCAAGCGATTTAGACGAATAGGCCGATATTTTGCGAAAGATCCTGCGTTTTTTAAAAAAAGCCCTCCCCCTCCAGCTTAAGGCGCGGCGGCATGGCCGTGATTTGGCCTTGGTAAAGGATTGCACCGCACACATTAACGGCAAGGATATTTTAGCGTTTATCGTGTTGCGCAATGAGGCGGTGCGGTTGCCGTATTTTTTCGACTATTACCGGCACTTAGGGGTCGGCCATTTTCTGATTATCGATAACGGTTCCGATGATGGCTTGCTGGAAGTGATCGGCGCGGCGGCCGATTGTTCGGTCTGGCATACCCAAGCCAGCTATAAGGCCGCGAAATTCGGTGTGCATTGGCTGAATTTCCTGCTGCGCAAATACGGTACGGGGCATTGGTGCCTGACGGTAGACCCCGACGAGTTTTTGGTTTACCCCTATAGCGATAGCCGTAATCTGCGGGAACTGACCCATTACCTTGAGCAGGAAGGCAAGCCGTCGTTGTTTACCCTCATGCTGGACATGTACAGCGACACCGCCATAGAGCAAGCCACCTACCAGGCCGGCCAAGACCCGTTGGCAATTTGTCCATGGTTTGACGGTACGGGCTATTATCAGGACAAACGCCCACACTATGGCGAATGGTGGATACGCGGCGGGGTGCGGCGGCGGGCCTTTTTCGCCGACCAGCCGGAGCACTCGCCCGCCCTGAACAAAACCGTGCTGGTACATTGGCGTTGGTATTACGCGTATATCGCCTCCACCCATATTGTCTGGCCGAACCGCCTCAATAACCCGCACTTTGCCGACACCCTGGCCCCGACCGGCTGCTTGCTGCATTTTAAGTATCTGTCCCTGTTACGCGAAAAAGCCGAAGAGGAAGTGCACCGCCAAGAGCATTATGCCGGTTCTTTTGAGTATCAGCGCTACTTGGCGGGACTGGACGCACAGGCCTATCTTTGGACTAGCGCGTCGGTGCGTTTCCAAGACTGGCGGCAGTGTGTCGATTTGGGGCTGATGACGACGGGGCGGTGGTTTTAGTGATGAAATTGGCGTTTATCATTTTGGCGCATGACGATAGCGACAACCTGTTCCGGCTGATCCGGCGGCTGTTGGCTGACGGCGATTTAGTGGTGGTGCATTGGGATAAAAAAAACCCTTTCGACTTAGCCGCCGCCGCGTATAGCCAATTGGACGGCCCACAACGCTCGCGCCTGCGCTTTGCCCGCCGCCATGCGGTCGAATGGGGGGGCTGGAGCATGGTCGAGGCGACCTTGGCGGGGCTGGCGGAATTGGCGGCTTCAGCCGAAACCTTTGATTATGTGATTCTGCTGAGCGGGGCCGACTATCCCATCAAACCCTTGCGCGTGCTCAAAGCATTTCTTCGCCAAGGCGGTGGCCGCGAATATATCGAATGCGTAAACCCCGAACACGAGACATGGGTAGTCGATGGCTTGGTGGAGGAGCGTTACCAGCATTACCATTGGCTGAACTGGCGCAAACGCCCTAAGCTGTTCAGCTTTATGGTGACGGTGCAAAAAAAACTGGGCATCCGGCGGCGTTTGCCGGAAGGCCTTAGCCCGCGCTTTGGCTCCCAGTGGTGGGCGTTGACCGGCACGACCGCGCAACAGGTGCTGGAACGTAGCCGCCGCCGCGCCCTCCGCGCCTTCTTCAAAACCACTTGGGTGCCGGATGAGCTGTTTTTTCCGACCCTGGTGGCGGCGCTGGTGCCTGCCGGGCGCATTGTCTCCAACAGCCTGACTTTTTACCATTTTAGCCAGCAAGGCCGCCCCTTGCTGTTATATAACGACCATTTTGACTTTCTGTGCCAACAAGAGCGGTTTTTTGCGCGGAAATTGTCGGCACACGCCACCTTATTGCGCGACCGCCTCGACCAAGTGTTGGCCGACCCAGAGCCTGCCGCCCCACCCGTCCGGCTCAGCAAGCAATTGCCTGCTTACGAAGCGTTTACCGCCGTACAATGGCGCGGCTTACCGGGGCGGCGCGTCATCGGTCGGCAGCACGATGCGTGGTACGGCGATTTGGAATGGAATAAGCGGCCCTATTTTGTCTTAGTCTGCGACCAGCAGACCCGGCTTGAAACCGCCCGCCAAACCTTAAACGCCCTGCCGGGCGTTAGCTGCTATGGTGAGCTGTTTCATGGCAGCCATATTGACTATGGCGTATCCGGCTGGGCACATCCGTTTTACCCCGCCGACAAGCCCGCTGTCCGCGATATGAAACGGCCCAATTTTTTGGCGGATGTCCTCCAAGCCCAACCGGCGCAGTTTATCGGCTTTGTTTTACGCCTGCCCTGCGGCCATGAAATGGAAAAAGTCATTCTGTTTGACCCGCAGGCCGCGCCTATTTTTATCCTGCCCGCTGACGGTTACCAAACCCCCGACGGGTTGGCCTGGGACACCGCCTTCGCTAATATGGTTTTACATGATAATCTGCAAGAAGCCCGCCGAGCGGGTAAGCGCTGCTTATTATTAACCGCACACCAGCATCACCTTTCAGATGAGGGCATTAGCCAGCTAAGCTCTTATGTCAGCCGTCTAAAAACAGGTTTTACATGTTAAGTTTTTTGGGGATACTAGGACAAATGGCAGGCCACTACCAGCCCCGCCCATTATTGTCGCCGGAAGCGGGGGATAATCGGCAACCGGCCAAGCAACGCTTGGTGATGACCTTATTGGTCAGAAACGAGGCCGATGTCATCGAAGGCAATTTGCGCTTCCACCTCGACCACGGGGTGGATTTTATCGTCGCCACCGATAACGGCTCCAGTGACGGCACGACAGAAATCCTCGAAGAATATGCCAAGCAGGGGGTCGTGCATTTGCTCCACGAGCCGAGCCGGGTGTTCCAGCAACGCGCCTGGGTCAACCGCATGGGCAGGTTAGCCTGTTCGGCCTTTGCCGCCGATATGATTTTCCATGCCGATGCCGACGAGTTATGGTTACCGCGTAGCGGTTCCTTAAAAACCGAGTTGTCCCGCTATAGCGATGTGGATGTGTTGTCGGTGCCGGTCAGAAATATGCTGATCGCCAATCGCGGCGGGGCCGAGTGTTTTCCGGGGGATATTATTTACGAAGTCAGCAACCCGATAGTCAAAGCCCTGCCGAAAGTGATGGACGAAGTCAATTGGCGATCGTTTTTGTTGTACCGTTACCCCAATAAAGTCATTTACACCACCCGCCAAGGTTATTTGGAAGTGGTGCAGGGCAACCATGACATTCAGCCTAGGCATTGGCAAAATTATTGTAAACAGCCGTCTTGCGATATAGAAGTGCTGCATTTTCCGGTGCGCGGCTTTGCGCAATTTTGCCGGAAAATCATCAATAATGGCGAGGGCTTGGAAAATCTGGAACAGCACTTTGGCAGCAAGCCCGCCCATGCTTGGCATGTCAAACGCTGGTACGCGCTGTATAAAAACGGTAAGCTGGACGAAGAATATGCCCGGTTGCTGAATTTGGAGGCTTACTTGGCGCAAGGCATCTTATCGCCCTTAGGCGAACACCGCTACCGGGCGTTGGATTATTTTGCCGATGCCTTGGCAATGCCGGGCTAAGCGGTACATTAAGGGTTAAAATCATTGATGATCAAGTTTTTCATAAAGCCCGCCAATTAGGGTGGGGCATTTGTTAAAAACACAAGGCCGTAGGGTAAAACGGCTCCCTCCCCTGATGGGGAGGGCTGGGGTGGGGAGAATAAAATCAATGGCTTATACTTATGGCTTAGAGGTTTTAATCAGACTGCTTTCTGTCCGAATTAATGAAAAAAGCCTTATTTAGATTCTCCCCACCCCAGCCCTCCCCATCAGGTGAGGGAGACGGGCTTCGTTGCAACTTGTTGTTTTAAATTAACTTGTGTTTATTTCCAATATCCGGTAGCCGAGCTATTGATTTGAATGTTAAAAACTTGATGATCGAGAAAATGATAAAAAAACGCCGCACAGGCTGGTTGCTTGCCTTAGGTCTGGCGCTCATTGGCGCGTTGGCGATTTTGGCGCCGGTTCCGCTGGCGTTTGCCCCGGCTTTACAGCTAACCACCCTTACCGGGCAAACGCTAACACTGTCGGACTGGCGCGGCAAGCCGGTCATCGTCACGTTTTGGGCGACCGATTGCGCCGGCTGCATCAAAGAAATCCCCCCGCTGCGCGGTTTGTATCAGGATTATCACGCGCGGGGCTTGGAGATGCTCGCCATTGCCATGTACTATGACCCACCCAGCCATGTGGTGGCGATGACGGGCGAACAGCAGTTGCCGTATCCGGTCGCCTTGGACTTAACGGCAGCGTCGGCGCGGGCGTTTGGCCAAGTCGCCCTGACCCCGACCACGTTTTTAATTGCCCCCGACGGGCGCATTGCCTTACAGTACACGGGTTTATTTGATGAGCAGGCGATACGCGCCGCGCTGGACCGTTTTTTAAAAGGATAACTATGCTTTGGTTAAAAGCCCTGCATTTGATTTTTATGGTGACGTGGTTCGCCGGCCTGTTCTATTTGCCGCGTTTGTTCGTCTACCATGCCATGAGCGATGATGGCATCAGCAACGAACGCTTTAAGGTGATGGAGCGCAAGCTATACTTTGGCATTATGACACCGGGCATGGTGGCGACGTGGCTGTTTGGGCTGTGGATGTTGCACAGCTATGCGTGGGCGGCTTATGCGGGCAGCGGTTGGCTGCATGTTAAGCTGGCCTTGTTGCTGGTCTTGGTGGCTTATCATATCCTGTGCGGGGTATGGTTACAGGCGTTTAAGCAGGACCGTAATACCCATAGCCATGTCTATTATCGCTGGATGAACGAAGTGCCGGTGCTGTTTTTGGTGGCGATTGTCATTTTGGCGGTGGTCAGGCCTTTTTAGGTATTACGGCCTTTAGGCCGTGGGGGCGGCAGGTGGACGGGACGGATCTCTTGGTAAGGAAAAGGTTTATGTTCGACATAGTAAAACGGCTGTTTGAGATTTGCCTGTTTAAAAAAGGCCCGCAGGATTTGCCTTATCGCCTGAGCGTGTTAAAAATGGCGGTTGCCGCCAATATGCTGGTCAGTTTTTTAATGCTGCACATGGACAAGGGCGGGGTGCGCTCAGTCTTGCAAACGGTGGTCGGCATTGCCTTGGAAGTCTTCTTCGCGGGGCTTTGCCTGTACAGTTTCGGTAAACTGGCGCGGTTTTGGCAAACTGCCTCGGCCTTATTGGGTACGGACGCGCTGCTGAGTTTTTTTGCCCTGCCGGTGATGGCGACCCTGATCTTACAGCAAGGCGGGGTGGCGGTGTTTTTAGTGATGGTGGCGATTATTATCTGGCATTGGGCGGTGGTAGGCCACATCTTACGCCACGCCTTAGATAAGCACATCAGCTTTAGTTTGGGCTTAGCGTTGTTATATTTAGTGGCTTCTTATAAAGTAATGGCTTTATTGTTCCCGGAACTACCCAGTGTTAACTAACGAGGCGAGCATGGCAATGTATCAGCATATCTTATTGGCGGTCGATTTTTTTGAGCATGACCAGATAGTCATTGACCGGGCGAAAGCATTGGCGGCCAGCTATCAGGCAAAACTAAGCCTAATTCACGTTGTCGACAATACCCCGATGGTCGATGCCGGTTATGGCGATATGCCGTATCCCATCGACTTGGGCAATGAGCTGATGGCTATTGCCCAGGCTAAGCTGCATAAATTGGCGGCGGCGTTGGCAGTGGCCGAGGCGGACATTTGGCTAGAGTCGGGCAGCGCCCACCAAGAGATTGTCCGCGTCGCCCAAGAGCAACAGGCCGATTTGTTGGTGGTCGGCTCGCACGGTCGGCATGGTTTGGCATTATTGCTGGGGTCTACCGCCAACAGCATCCTGCACCACGCCCGCTGCGATGTCTTGGCAGTACGCTTGCCGGATCAGCCCGCCGCCTGAGCGGGTGTTCTGCCTTACGCGCTTTTAAGTAGTGGTGCAAAAGTCTTTTAACATTCGTGAATTCAACCCCACCCCTCCTGAGCGAAGCCGAAGGGGCTCCCCTTCGCAGGGGAGGGGGTTACAGAGCTACCAATGTTAAATGTTAAAAATATATGAACACCCACTTACCGCTACGCGCTGCACCATAAAGCCTGCGTAAATGCGGGTGGTTGCCGAAAAAAAGTGTTTCAAAAACAAAAATTAGAATAACTATAGAGGAAAAAAATGAGTGGCACTATTGAGAGTTATGACCCTGCAACAGAAACCGGCACGATAAGCAGCGAGGGCCGTCTGCTGGCTTTCCGGCTGGGTGATTGGGTTGCCGTTGCCGCGCCTGAAGCGGGCGATGCCGTGCGGTTTATTGAGGAAGAAGGCGTTGCGAAAAGCGTTGACCTGGTCGGGGCGTATTTGGAAAAGCCCAAGCCCGTTAAATACAAATATCTGGCGGCATTGTTGGCGTTTACCTTAGGTTGGGCAGGCGGTGGCCGCCTATACTTGGGGTTTTACCGTTTGGCTTTCGCGCAGATGCTGGTGACGTTTGCGTTGTTTATCACCCAGTATTTTATTGTCTACGCGCCCGTTTGGGGCTTTATCGAATGTGTGCTTATTTTAGCCGGGCATCTGAACCAAGATGCCAAAGGGCGGCCATTTAAATAAGCCTTGACCGCCGCCCCGCAACCTTAACCCTTTAGGGCCGCAGGTTGCGGGGCAGAAGGCCTTACGGCAACCGCCCGTTTAGTGGCGGCGGCCTTTTTTGGCGGCGGGTTCTTCAAACTTTACTTTTAACGGCTTGCCACAATACAAGTTGCCGTCCAACGCCGAAATGGCGGCACGGGCTTCATGGCCTTCCATGCCGATAAAGGCAAAGCCTCGGCATTTGCCGCTAAAAATATCCGAAACCAATTCAATGGAGCGGACTTTGCCATATTGCGAAAATAAGGCTTGTACGCTGGTCTCGGTGGCGTCGCTAGGTAAGTTTCCTACAAAAATACGTTTCAAAAGACATGTCCTAAATTCAGAGGTGGGTTGATGGGCCGGATGTTGCCGGTTTTGCCACAGTCCCGCAAGACGGGGTGTGCCGGGAAAATAACCGCTTAAAGCGGCGTTTGCCTGGGGTGCTTGCAAGTCTTTAGGCAAGTTTGGCCTGTCTGTTACCGTCAGGGGCCTTTGGGGCAGACGGCAGCAAGCAAGCCGAAACCGCTTAACCGTATCTATCAATACCAACATAGCTGAGCCGCTTATACCGCTGAAGCGGCAAGTAGGCATTTGCGCAGCATATAAAGGCAAAAAGCGAGGGAGTTTCTGGAAAAGTGCTGATGGATATGCAAAGCGTAACTAGAAAATGTCGGCACAAGACCGGCAAATTTTCTACTAGCTCCGCCATTATAGTGATAACGTTCTGTTATAGCTATCTAAAAGTTTGGTTGGGCAAGCAATGGGGCTTAAAATATACCGATAGCCGCCTGTTTTTTGAGCCAAAAGCAGGCGTTTGGGGAAAACGGGGCTTGTCCGCCGGACAGTTTGGGCCTGCGGTGCAAAAGCAGGCTAGCGGCTCAGTCATGTTTGGGGCAGGGGCTGAGCGGGTTGAATTTGGCAGCGTTATCGGACTCATGGCCAGCGATTTTAGCAAGGTTGGGCAACTGGCTTAAACGCCCGTTAAGCCGATTTAGAAAAGTCTGCACAGGCAGAGGGTCTTGGACCGGCGCGAGACCTTGTTGCAATATTTCATTGGCGGCGGGGCTGCGGGCAAATTCGGACAGTAAATTCGCTATGCGTAGCCCGGCTTCTGGGGCAATTACTCCGTCTTTGCGGCCTTGGCTCAGTAAAGCGGCAATGGTTCTGGCTTCTGCTGCGGCCAAGTTGCGTAACCTGTTGTCATGTTGTGTTGCCAGTAGCGCGTAAGGCAGGAGCTGATAAAATTTTTTTATAACCGCTTGGCCTTCCGGGGTGGTGTCCAGCATTTCGTTGCTGAACGCCACTAACTGTTGGCTGCTGTCTACGCCGCCTAACAGTTGTGCGGTATGGTCATCCATACTGTTTATAGGCTCGGCTTGGACGGACAAACCCGCTAACGCTAAGGTAATCGCAATCAAGGTTTTTTTCATATAAAGGCTCTGCATAAGTGATGATCGGTTGTCCACTTGTCAATCCAGACAGAAACAACTTATATTTATAAATGGCTACAAAAAAATAACCACTTACTCACAATAACAGCAATACTAGGGTGAAAAAAATTAACTAATACCAAAAAAACTGTGATTTTTTCACAAAAAATAGGCAATCCTCTCCTAGACATTGATTTTTAAAGAAAAATATTTTTAATACCCAAGGCTAAAAAATAAGGATTTTGCTGTTTTTATTCAAAAATGTGCAGCAACTCCAAAAAAGACTGCCGTTGTTTGCGGTAGCGAATAATGCGACACACCCTTAGATTAATATCTTTTTTGTTTTCATAACGACTGATATAATAGTCTTAGGTATCTAAATGTTTTGAACCTTGGGTTTTTGGTATCCCAGTGACGTGCCCATTGCCCTTACGTTAGACTTCCATAGAGATGCCGTCACTAATCAAGCAACACAAATAGCCAAATACTCAGGCTAAGGCGGGGTTGTAGCCTGTCGTTTGCTTAACGTTGGACTCTATTAATATGGGGGAATAAGCGTATGAAAAAAATAAAGGCGGCAATGTTACTGGGGGCGCTGCTGATGGTTAGCGGCACAGCCATAGCAGATTTAAATGATGGCTTGATTGTGCATTATAGTTTTGATGACTGCACAGCGAAGGACAGTTCAGCCAACGCATTGGACGGGACAATAATAGGCGACCCAAAATGTGTGGACGGCATAGCACTTGATGGCACAACAAATAATAAGGCATTAGAATTTAATGGTAATGATGTTATTGAAAGGTTATTTTCCGGTAATCCGGCCGCCCATTACACCGTCAGCCTTTGGTTAAAGGCAACCGATAATAATTCGGGCATTTTTTCGGTGGATGCCGGAACAATGGGGAGCGGGGCGGGGAATGACCGTCATATTTATTTGTCGTCAGGGAGGATTTGCCACCGCGTTTGGAGTATGAACAAGAAAGACCAAAATGGTGATGGTTCAACACAATATATTTCTTGTACAGACCAAACCATCGGTAACGGGTTTACGTTGGTCACGTTAGCGGTTACCGGCAAATCCACCCGCTACTACATTAATGGCGAATTAGTAAAGCAATCCCTTTCACGCCCCTCTGAATTTAATTGGGATAACCGCTTCTATGTAGGCTATAGCTATGATCGGGCAAGTCAAAAATTTAAGGGTGTCTTAGACGAGTTCCGCTATTACCGACGCGCCTTAAAAACCAGTGAAATCAAAGAATTATATAAACAAGGCATCACTGTTGCCGGAACAATGAAGGGGTTAAACCCGGTCGGTTTCAGTGCGGAATGCCAGAATGTGACGACCGGGCAAAGCGTGATGCTCACTACCCGCCACTTTAATTGTGAAGCTGCCGGATTAACCGTTTCGCCTAATGACGTGATCCATATTACCGTTGATGGCAAAGCAAAATAACAAGTCCGCTTTATGCCGCTTAAGCGGCATCTGCCAATAATTGAGCCTAACACTCGATCATCAAGTTTTTCATAAAGCCCGCCCTGTATAGAGTGGGGAATTTGTTAAAAACACAAGGCCCGTAGGATAAGATGGCTCCCTCCCCTGATGGGGAGGGTTGGGGTGGGGAGAATAAAATCAATGACTTATGCTCATGGCTAAGAGATTTTAATCAGACTGTTTTTATTTCGTTTAATGAAAAAAGCCTTATTTAGATTCTCCCCATCCCTCCCCATCAAGGGAGGGGGACGGATTCCATTGCAACTTGTTGTTTTTACTTAATTAAAATACTAATCCAATATTTAGTGGCTAAGTTGCTTATTCTAATATTAAAAACTTGATGATCGAGTAGATAGGGTAGTTCGCTTGTGATAATACTTGTGACGATTTATTGATTATTTACAGAGAGGCGAATTAACGTGGCACCTGACTTAATGCTCGAAACTGTTGCATGGTCGTTTAAAGAACCCCTACCCGATTCACCTGCGGCTTTAATTGATGCCATTTCAGTTTATTATGCTGAAATAAACGCACCCGAACCGTTTGATAAGGCATTATTGGCATCAACCTCGCCTTTTAAACACTTAGCGGTCAGATATAAGTGTTGGTTACCCCAAACCAATGAACAAAACCAAGTGCTTGAATGGGGTATGGTAGAGATGACGGCAAGCATTGATGGGGACGGCAAATGGCTTACCTATGCCGATATACTTTGGCAATTGCACAAAGCCGTGTATCCGTACCTAAAAAATACCGACCATCATTATTTTGAAGGGCTAGAGCTGACGGGCGAAAGTCCAGAGGGTGCTACGGAATATACCGTCTGGCTTGGCAGTTAAGATGGCTTAAGCGGATATCAGGTTAAGCATAATGGCTGACCTTTGCTATTATTGCCGACAAATGCCAGCAAACGTAAACCGCCACGCTGGCGATACCGTCTCATCGCCCCGCTTTTAAGCAAGCGAACACACTTTTTTACCACAGGGACGTAAAGCCCCACCAACCCGAAACACACGACTGTATGGAATTTAATTTACTCAACACCGACGGCTACGCGCGGCGTGGACGGCTGACTTTTGCGCGGGGCGTGGTGGAAACGCCGATATTTATGCCCGTCGGCACTTATGGCACGGTCAAATCCTTAACCCCGGAAGAACTGACCGGCATCGGGGCGCAAATCATCCTCGGCAACACCTTCCACCTGATGCTGCGCCCGACCACCGCCGTGATTCAAGCGCATGGCGATTTGCATGATTTTATGCGCTGGCAAAAACCTATCCTGACCGATTCCGGCGGCTTTCAGGTGTTCAGCTTAGGGGCGTTGCGCAAAATCAGCGAGCAGGGCGTAACTTTCCAATCGCCCATTAACGGCAGCAAGATTTTTATGGGGCCGGAAGAGTCGATGCAAGTGCAGCGCGAGTTAGGCTCAGACATCGTGATGATTTTTGACGAATGCACCCCCTACCCGGCCACCGTAGACGAAGCCGCCGCCTCCATGCGCCTGTCCTTACGCTGGGCGGCACGGAGCAAAGCCGCACATGGCGATAACCCCTCCGCCCTCTTCGGCATTGTCCAAGGCGGCATGTATCCGCAACTGCGCCAAGAATCCATTAACGGCTTGGTTGATATAGGCTTTGACGGCTACGCGATTGGCGGCTTATCGGTGGGCGAACCCAAAGACGAGATGATGGCGACCTTAGATGCGATCCACACCCAAATGCCCAGCGATAAGCCGCGCTATCTGATGGGAGTGGGTACGCCGGAAGATTTGGTGGAAGCGGTGCAGCGCGGCATTGATATGTTCGACTGCGTGATGCCGACCCGCAACGCCCGCAACGGCCACTTGTTCACCCGCTTTGGCGTGATAAAAATCCGCAACAGCCAATATGAATTTGATAACCGCCCTTTAGATGAAGAATGCCCCTGTTACACCTGCCGGAACTATTCCCGTGCTTACTTACGGCACTTGGACAAATGCCAAGAAATGCTCGGCCCTAGGCTGAATACCATCCACAACCTGTATTACTATCTCAGCCTGATGCAGGGCTTGCGCGATGCCATCGAACGCCAAGAACTGACAGCGTTTGTGAAGGAATTTTACCGCCAGCGCGAACCGGCCAACCGTCCGGCGTAACACCCTGGGAGCGCGGCCATCTTGGCCGCAACAGCGGGCAGGATGCCCGCGCTCCCATTACCGTCGGCCTAAATCACTAATCATCATCATAATCATCACCCTCAGACAAGCCGATCAGCGTCTCAAAGCCGCCCTCACCGCAACTTTCCGTCAGCGTCCTGATAATTCTTTGTATAGCGGCGGGCGACTCATAAGGACCGTTCATATAAAACGGTTTGCCGTCTTTGCCGTAGACATACTGCACCGGACAGGCCTCATCGGCATCCAACAGGTCTTTGGCATTGTTGTAGTCCGCATGGGGCGCAAAACCCAAACCCTTAGCATAGTCCACCAAGCCATCCAGCAGTTTTTTGGCGCAGCCAGGGGTCAATGCTTCAAAACTCCGGCCATTGACTTCCGACATTCTCGCCCTAATACCCTGCACATAATCCCCTTCCGGCAGCACCCTAAACATGGCATCTTTTACCCCCAAGCAAAAGACATCTATAACAAAAGCGCTCATGGCAATATAGCCGTTAGGCAGGCGGCGCGTCACCACCAACTCGCCGATACCATCAATAAATAAATTCGTTGGGATCAGACATTCATAAATGGGAAACCCGGCATAAGGCTTGGCTTTGCTGATTGACATCACTGGCGATTTTTTTACCGCCGCCGCGCGTTTTTGTTTTTTCTTAGCCAGTTTCTTTTGCCGTTGCTGTTCTGATATGGCCATGGTTATACTCTATCTGCTGAGGTTGCCGGATTTTGTCAGTGCCACCAAAAAGGCTTTCATCCCCCTATAAAAGCGGGTTCTCCACTGCTTAATCCTTACATTAGCCGCTGATTATACCGCTAATTTAATGTGTTGGCGCAAGGCTATTTTTATCACTCGATGATCAAGTTTTTCATAAAGTCACCTCTATAGTGGGCAAGATTAGTGAAGAGCTAAGGCTTATCAAAGTGGACAGCTCCCTCCCCTGATGGGGAGGGCTGGGGTGGGGAGAATAAAATCAATGACTTATACATATAGTCCAGAGATTTTAATCAGAGTGCTTTCAGTCCGTTTAATGAAAAAAGCCTTGTTTAGATTCTCCCCACCCCAACCCTCCCCATCAGGGGAGGGGGACGAATTCCATTGCAACTTGTTGTTTTAAATTAATTTATTCAAACTTTCAATGCCCAGTAGCTGAACTATTTATCCGAATGTTAAAAACTTGATGATCAAGTTTAAAATAGCAGGCCTACTTACAACGCCCCGGCAATCTCCCGAAAACACGCCAAGCCCGCTTCCACATTCTCAATAATCTCCGCCGCCAAATCATCCGGTTCCGGCAGATTATCCAAATCGGCCAGGGATTGGTCTTTCAGCCAGAAAATATCCAAACTGGTTTTGTCACGCGCCAGGATCTGCTCATAACTGAATTTACGCCAGCGGCCTTCGGGGTTAGTTTGCTCGTGATAGGTTTCAACCCGCTGATGACGGTTCTCTGCCTGATAACAGGCGATAAAATCCTGCAAATCCTCAAACCGTAACGGCTTCTTTTTCAGCGTATGGTGGATATTGGTGCGGTAATCGTAATACCAGACGGCTTTTGTCCACGGGTTCGGGCTGGCGGCGTGGTTATCGAAAAACAGCACATTCGCCTTTACGCCATTGGCATAAAAAATCCCCGTCGGTAAGCGCAAAATGGTATGCAGTTCGGTGGTCGCCATCAACTTACTGCGCACCAACTCACCCGCCCCGCCTTCAAACAACACATTATCCGGCACCACCACCGCCGCCCGCCCCGTGGTTTTTAACTGGCTACAAATATGCTGGACAAAATTAAGCTGCTTATTGGACGTGGTCGCCCAAAAATCTTGGCGGTTATAGGTCAGCTCATCCTTTTCCTGCTCACCTTCCGCATTAGTAAAGGTCATACTGCTTTTTTTACCGAACGGCGGATTGGCTAACACCATATCGACCGACTGCGAGGGTGGGGCTACCAGCGCATCATTGGACGACACCCTGCTATCACCGTCAATTTCCCCGATATTGTGCAACACCATATTCATCAGACACAAACGGCGGGTGCTGGCGACAATCTCATTGCCGTAAAAAGTCGAATGCTTTAAAAACGCCTTCTGCTGCTTATCCAGCTTATGATGGGCTTGCAGATAATCATAAGCCGCCAAAAAGAAACCGCCCGTACCGCACGCCGGATCGGCAATAGTGGTATTCGGCACCGGGCGCATACAAACCACCATCGCCTTAATCAGGGCGCGGGGCGTAAAATACTGCCCCGCCCCCGACTTGGTATCCTCGGCGTTCTTTTCCAGCAAACCCTCGTAAATCGTACCCTTAGTGTCCGCGCCCAGCATCACCCAATCGGTATCATTCACCAAATCAATCAAACGCGACAACTTGGCGGGGTCTTGGATTTTGTTTTGCGCCTTAGTGAAAATCTGCCCCAATAGGCCGGACTTGTTGCCCAACTCGCGCAACAACAGCACATAATGCCCCTCCAAAGCCGCGCCTTTTTTGGCTGTCAGGCTTTGCCAATTGTAGTCGGCAGGAATGCCCACATCGCGGTTATAGGGTGGCCGGCTGTACTCCTCCGCCATTTTTAAAAAGATCAGGTACGTCAGTTGTTCCAGATAATCGCCATACCCCACGCCGTCATCGCGTAAGGTTGTGCAAAAACTCCAGACTTTGGAAATGATGGATTCGGTGTTCATGGGCGGTTGTTCCGATAGGGGATTAATATCCCGATAGTTGTGCCGTTAAGCTGTGTAACCCGATGCTCAAGTTTTTAACATTAAAAATAAATAGTTCAGATTCTAAGTAACAGACCAATTATTATATTTAATTAAAACAGCAAATTGCAATGGAATCCGACCCCCTCCCCTGATGGGGAGGGATGGGGTGGGGAGAATCTAAACGACACTTTTTTCATTAAACAGAATAAAAATACGCCGATCAAAATCGCTGAGCTATATGAATAAGTCACTGATTTTATTCTCCCCACCCCAGCCCTCCCCATCAGGGGAGGGAGCCGTTTTACCCTACGGCCTTATGTTTTTTAACAAATTCCCTACCCTATTCAGTGTGGGTTTTATGAAAAACTTGATAATCGAGTGTAAGGCTTGCTTCGGGTTTGAGGCTAGTAATCCCTCTACTTAACATAATGGACTCCGAGATTTAATGGGGGTTCTTTTCGGCTGCGGGCATAACGCGGCGGTTTCGGCTTGGATACGTTCCAGCAACACGCTGGCGGGTTCGTCGTTAGGGTCTTGTGGGACTAACTGGCCGGAAAAGGCTTTTTTTAGGATGGATTGGCGCAAGGCTTCGGCTTGTTGCAGGGCGGTGGTTAGGGTTTGGTCGAGTTGGTCGCAAACAGATAATTTTGAATCAAGTTCCGTTTGGATTTGGATTTGTTCTTCAATTCCACAGACAGCAATAACTAGCGATTGAATTTCGCCAGAATTGATGTTGTTCACGCCACTTGTCGATTTTGCCTTATATTCAATTTGTTTTCTTACTGAATGAGAAAGAAATAAATTCAATAAATATGCAGGCACTATCACTGTCTGATTAGGGCGCAACATAATCAAATAGCCCGCATACAAATATTCAATATCGGCATTAGAAACAAGCGCACACCGCCCAACGATTGAAACACTGCCATTTGAACGAATTAGTAAAATATCACCCGCGTTGAGTTTATATGAAGCAATTTCAGCATCGCTAAATTGTGCATACTTTAAATCAGAAGCATCAATTTTTCCTGAAACAACATTAGGGATTCTGAGAACTCCAATTTCCATTGTTTCATAATCACATTTTTTTGCTGTGCCATAAGTTGGCTCATCAATAATTGCGCCAAGCTTTGAGTAAATCCACCCCTCCGGCAATTCAGGCAAGTCCGCCAATTCCTCAGCCGTTAGCGGCGGTAAGGTTTTTGGGGCTTTGGGTTTGCCGCCTTGTTTGCCATTCGCTTCCCAATCCGTAAGCTGTTGCTGATAGCGTTGTTCGCGTTCGGTTTGGATACGTTGCAGCAAAGCTTCGGCGGTTTCCCGTTTGCCTTGGTTTTCTGCCCGCCATTGTGCCGTAAGCTTGCCGGAAAAAGCGTGTTTTACAGGGCTTGCCGATAGATTTTCAATTGTTCACGCGCAGTTTTCAGGCTTTCTATGCCTTTGTCCAGCTCAGAAAATAAGGCTTCTATTTTGGCTACGATGCGGTGTTGTTCATTTTTTGGAGGGATTGGAAATTGATAATTCCAAAGTAAATAAGGATCAACGTGAGGCGTACCGCTACCTTTAGCCCGTGTGTTAATTTCTTGATATTTAGATTGCAGAAAATAAAAAGCGTAGTCATTTACCATTGACGGAAAATAAATACGAACTAATGTACTGCCAAGTACACCGTTAATACCTTTTCCAACTAATCCAGACCGCGAGCCATCCCAGACCATTAAAAAATCTGTTTCAAAACATAAGCGACAACCATCACCATCCGTCCACGATTTTATAACACCCTCTTCAAAAGCTTGAATGTCAATATAAGGTAAAGTATGTGTTTCCGTTTCTATTTTTGATTCGTTTCGCGGTTTCTTACCTTTATCGCTTTTCACAAAGTTGCCGAGTTTCACTACTGCCCATGAGTTTGGCAATTTCATTTTTCCATTATCCATATTTACCAAACAACTTGCGCCAAACAACCAGCAAACGCAAAATATAAACTGTCCATTAACAACATCCTAATTTCCTTAAATTTATGAATAAAACCCATTTTCAATAGCATCGGGCAGCGGATCGTCAAAATGACTGGGTACGGCAAACGCCCCCTCCATCACACCTAAAATGACTTTTTTATGTTTTGGCGGCAAAACCGCAAAATCTTTTAGCTCGGCAGCTTGTGCTTGTAATAGCTCTTCAAGGAATGCGTGTTGCACATCAGGCGGCAAGGTTTCGTAAAGTGCATAAAGGCTATGTGCGGTCGTGGGCTGTTGTGTTTTCATATTATGCCTCTTAGATAAACCCAAATGGTTTTGTTACATGATAACAAACTCAAGCCGCCAGCGCGTCATTCAACTCATCCAACACACTATCCATCTGTGCGCCAAACAACTTGTACATTTTGCCCAAGCCGCCTTGGCCGTCAAACGGCGACATATCCAAGTCGTCCCGGTCGATATGGATGGAGCTGGCGATGTGGTCGCGGATCATCTGTAGCCACGCCATTTGCTCTTCGTTGAATTTTTCGGCGTTACCCGCATGGCGTTTCATAATCCAATTCTGGAAGTTACGGCGCACGGTGTCGTCAAAAGGGGTTAGTTTAGCGTCCAGGCCGCAGACGCGGCGGATTAACGCCACCAGCGCGGTCAGTTCGCTGCCCGGTTGCTGGCCTTGGTAGTTGTCGAGTTGGCTGTAAGCTTGCCAAACCTGCAAGGGTGCGAGTTGCGGCTTGTCGGCTTTGAGGATGTCCAGCAAGTCGTGGATCAGGCTGTAGGTCAGTTCACGGCGGCGGTGCGGTTGCTGGTAGAAAATGCTCAGGGCTTCGATTTGGTCTTGATGGCTGGCTAAATAATCGGCAAAGGCCTGGCTGAGAGTGGCGGCGTTGCTTTGGGCAGTGCTGGCCCAGCCGGAAAAAATAACGCTATCCAGATTGATGTGGTCGATGGTTTGCTCTTTGTCGCGCCGGATGCCGTCGAGCAATTCGATCAAATCGCCTGTAAAAATGCTGGCGGCCTGTTTGACCAACTGCGTTTGCGCCTGTTGGCGTTGGCTGGCGTTAAGGTCGGCCTCTTCGGGCAGGCCTGCCACGTCACGCGCTTGTTTGTCTATGCAATCCGCGTCAATGGCAGCAAACAAGTTGCCGATAATGTGGCTGAGCTCGACACCGCCCGCCGCTTGGTTGATTTTGGCCTTTTCGGCGGGGCTAAGCTGTTGGTTTAACCGCGCCAAACGTCCGGCTAAGGAGCTGACGGTATCGGCATCATCCGCGCCCATCATCACGCCCATCGCCAAGTCTTTTAGGGCGACGGTGGGCTTGGTAATCAGCGGCTGGCTGGCGGTTTTCAGCGATTGGGTCACGCCAACGGCATCAACAATAACGTAATGGCTTTTGGCGGTGAGCGCGGATGGGGTGACTTTTTTCAGGGCATCGTGGTCGAGGGTGCGGGTGCCGCGCCCTTTCATTTGCTCAAAATAATTGCGGCTGCGGACATCGCGCATAAACAGCAGGCATTCCAGCGGTTTTACGTCGGTGCCGGTGGCAATCATATCCACGGTGACGGCAATGCGCGGATAGTAGGCGTTGCGGAAGTCGGCCAAGGTTGATTTGGGGTCTTCGTCGGCTTTGTAGGTGATTTTCTTGCAGAACGCGTTACCCTCGCCGAATTCTTCGCGCACGGTGTTGATGATGTCATCGGCGTGGCTGTCGGTTTTGGCAAAAATCAAGGTTTTTGGCACTTCTTGCCGCTGCGGGAACAGGGTCGGCAGGCTGTTTTTAAAGGTTTTGATGACAGTGAGTATCTGGTCGGGGTTGACGACGCTGTTGTCTAGCTGTTTGGCGGTGTAGCTTTCGTCTTCGTCCTGTTGTTCCCAACGTTTGCGGCGGGTGAGTTTTTCGCGTTTTTGGATGAGTTGCTTGGCGTTGAGTTTGCCCCCGGCTTGGCTAATCGCGGTTTCAATCAGGTAAATTTCGTTGCCGACGTTCACGCCATCGGCCACGGCGGTTTCGTGCGGGTATTCGCTGACGACGTTTTTCTTAAAGAAACCGTAAGTGCGGCTATCCGGTGTGGCGGTCAGGCCAATCAGAAAGCTATCGAAATAATCCAACACTTGCCGCCAGGTGTTGTAGATGGAGCGGTGGCATTCGTCAATGAAAATAAAATCAAAAAACTCCAGCGGGATTTTGGGGTTGTAAACCACAGGCAAGGGCGTTTTGGGTTTGGTGAGCTGTTCGGCAGGGTTAATGTCTTCCAAGACGCTCTCCAAGGCTTCGCCTTTGAGTAGCGAATACAGGCGCTGGATGGTGCTGATGCACACTTGGCTGTCTTTGGCGATATAGGACGATTGCAGGCGTTGTACGGTGTAGAGTTCGGTGAATTTACGGTTATCGTCGTTCGGCAAGTACGCCATCATTTCTTGCTCGGCTTGTTCGCCCAGGTTGCGCGTGTCCACTAAAAACAGGATGCGTTTGGCATCGCCGTATTTGAGCAAGCGGTACATGGCGGTAATGGCGG
>NZ_PGFZ01000003.1:251355-381910 GCF_002923755.1 Methylovulum psychrotolerans | reverse complement strand
GATTTTATTCTCCCCACCCCAACCCTCCCCATCAGGGGAGGGAGCAGTCTTACCCTATACATTTGTGTTTTTAACAAATTCCCTACCCTATTCAGGGCGGGTTTTATGAAAAACTTGATGATCGAGTGATAGGCCGTTTTAGCTTGGGTCTTAATCGCTACGGGCAACAGGGCAAACAATAACCGGAATTTTTCGGTCGTCCGCGAAATCACAAAGCATCCGCATCCAGCACTTGCGTTTTGCCTTGCTGATACTCGCGCACCGCTTCGTCTGCCAATGCAGCCAACCCGTCGGCTGTTTCGGCAAACAGTACCGCCCATTTCTTTTCGGTTAACACTTCGTCCATTAACCATTGCGCCAGCATGTTTTGTTGTAGCTCAGGCAATTGGGAAGCTTCTGAAAAGGCTTGTTGAAGTAATTGGGTCATAAATAACCGTCCGACCAATGAAAGATAATAATCGGATTATATAATATTGTGGGTCGTTTTCGGTACGGTACGCCGAAAATAAGCCGCCCGCAAGGCCAACCAATCAACGACTTGTACGCTTACCCATCGCAATTACATCATGGCCTTCACCCACCTCAGCGCGAAACTCACCCAACTGGCCGAGCAAGGCCTCTACCGCTCCCGCCGCGTGATCGATTCGCCGCAAGGCATCCGCCTCCACTTGGACGGCAGCAGCGTCATTAATTTTTGCAGCAACGATTATCTGGGGCTGGCGAACCATCCGGCGGTGGTCGCGGCCTTTAAAACGGCGGCGGACGCTTACGGCGTGGGCAGTGGCGCGGCGCATTTGGTGTGCGGGCATAGCACCGCGCATCATGCTTTAGAAGAAGAGTTGGCGGCGTTTACCGGACGCGAGCGGGCGTTATTGTTCTCAACCGGCTATATGGCGAATATCGGGGTGATTACCACCTTAGTCGGACGCGGCGACACGGTGCTGGAAGACCGTTTAAACCACGCCTCACTCTTAGACGGTGGCCTCGCCTCAAACGCGGCCTTCAAGCGCTATGCCCATGCCGATACCACACACTTGGCGCTGTTGCTGGCGGCGGCGGCAGGCAATAAACTGGTCGTTACCGACGGCGTGTTTAGCATGGACGGCGATGCCGCACCGTTACCAGAGCTGGCGCGTACCGCCAAAGCCCATCAGGCGTGGCTGA
The DNA here is from genome assembly GCF_002923755.1 of Methylovulum psychrotolerans. Taxonomy (GTDB): domain Bacteria; phylum Pseudomonadota; class Gammaproteobacteria; order Methylococcales; family Methylomonadaceae; genus Methylovulum; species Methylovulum psychrotolerans. Next base: position 380,746 of record NZ_PGFZ01000003.1, on the reverse strand, counting down.
TGGTCGATGACGCGCATGGCTTGGGGGTGCTGGGCGCACACGGCGGCGGTTTGTTGGAACAGTTCGGCCTGGGGCAAGACGATGTACAGGTGCTGATGGGGACTTTAGGCAAAGGCTTCGGCACCTTCGGCGCGTTTGTCGCCGGGTCTGAGCTATTAATCGAAACCCTTATCCAAACCGCCCGCACTTATATTTACACCACCGCCCTACCGCCCGCCGTCGCCGAAGCGACCCGCGCCAGTTTACGGTTAGTGCAAGCCGACACTTGGCGGCGCGACAAACTGGCGGCGCTCATCCGCCAATTCCGCAGCGGCGCGGCGCAGTTAGGCCTACAGCTCATGCCGTCCGATTCGCCCATCCAACCGCTGATTATCGGCGACAGCCAGCAGGCCGTGGCGTACAGCCAAGCTTTATTAGCGGCGGGTTTTCTGGTCAGCGCGATACGCCCGCCGACCGTGGCGCAAGGCACGGCGCGGTTACGCGTCACCTTATCGGCAGGGCATGACGAAACCATGGTGGCGGGCTTGCTGGACGCGCTAGGCGCAATCCGTGTTGCCCAGGGCTAGGCGTTGCTTTTCCTGATAGAGGCCATTACTATGAAGACACTACTGACTAAGGGGAGATTTTGCTATGCGAGTAACTGCAACAGGCCAAGTGACCATTCCGCCCAATCTGCTGGAAAGCATGGGTATTTTACCCGCCGAAACCGATATAGACTTCAGGCAAGATGAAAGTGGCCGCTGGTATATAGAAACAGCGCCGACAGCCAGCCGTTTCCGTACCGCCCATAAGATAGCGCCATTGGCGATGTCTACTGAGGAGATTATGGCATTGACACGAGGTGAAGCTTGACACTTGATGTTCAAGTTTTTAACATTAAAAATAAATAATTCAGGTTTTAGGCAACAGACGAGCCATTATATTTAATTAAAACAACAAAATGCAATGGAATTCGTCCCCCTCCCCTGATGGGGAGGGATGGGGTGGGGAGAATCAAAATAAGGTTTTTTTCATTAAACGGACTAAAAACAGCCTGCTTAAAATCTCTGAGCTATATGTATAAGCTATTGATTTTATTCTCCCCACCCCAGCCCTCCCCATCAGGGGAGGGAGCTGTCTTACCTCACTCTCTTGTGTTTTTAACAAATGCCCTACCCTATTCAGGGCGGGCTTTATCAAAAACTTGATGATTGAGTTATAACCCCATAACCCACCCAGCCCTTCAGAAAGGAAGCTACCCCTTTGTCAACCCTCCACTACCAAACCCTAGGCACTGGCAAGCCGATTGTCATGATCCACGGCTGGGCTATGCACAGCGGCATCTGGCACAGCTTTGCCGAACAGCTGGCCGCCCATTACCAAGTCACCTTGGTCGATTTGCCCGGCCACGGCCATAGCGCCACGCTAAGCCCGTTCACCTTAGACGCTATTGTCGACACCCTCGCCCAAACCTTACCCGACCAACCTTGTTGCTGGCTGGGCTGGTCGTTGGGGGCGACGGTGGCGACCGCGTTGGCGCAACGCTATCCCGAACGGGTCAACGCCTTGGTATTGGTCGCGGGCAATCCGTGTTTTTTGCGCCAAGACACTTGGCCGGGGATGCAGCCGACCGTGTTGGACAGTTTTGCCGCCAGCCTCGCCAGCGATGCCCAAGCCACTTTGCTGCGGTTTTTAGCCATACAAGTCATGGCCTTGCCTAACGCCAAAGAACTGACCAAAGCCTTAAAAGCCGCCGTGCTGTCCCGCCCCGCCCCGGCTGGCGAAACCCTGCAAGGCGGCTTGGACATTTTAAAAAGCACCGATTTACGCGCCGCCTTAGCAGCTGTTGACGTGCCTGTATTGGCGATTTTCGGCCAAAAAGACAGCCTGATTCCGGTCGCGCTCAGCGAGTACCTGCCGCAACTGCTACCGCACGCCCAAGTGCAGGTCTTGGCGCAAGCTGCGCATATCCCGTTCTTATCGCACCCGCACGAGGTTTTGACACGGCTGATGGCATTTATGGAAGCCCATGATGTTTGATAAAGCGCAGGTAAGACACGCGTTTGCCGCCGCCTCGCACAGCTATGACAGCGTCGCGCATTTACAGCGCGAAGTCGGCATGGCCTTGTTACAGGCCGCCGATTTAGCCACGCTGCACGGCACGGTGCTGGACATCGGCTGCGGCACGGGCTTTTTAACCGGACACTTAGCCCAAACCGGGTGCGGGCCGCTGATCGCCTTGGATATTGCCCTCGCCATGCTCCAGACCACCCGCGCCAAACTCGCCGCCCACCCGCAGGTACACTACCTATGCGCCGATGCCGAAGCCATGCCCCTAGCCGCCGCCAGTATCGACCAAGTGTTTTCCAATCTCGCCCTGCAATGGTGTGGCGACCTTAACGCCGTGTTCGGCGACCTCCGGCGGGTGCTGAAACCGGACGGGCAACTGCGCTTTAGCACCTTCGGCCCACAGACCTTACAGGAATTAAAACGCGCCTGGGCGGCGGTCGATAGCTACCCGCATGTCAATGATTTTTATACGCAAGACCAGCTTATCGCCAGCCTGCAACAGGCAGGCTTCCGCCACATCACTTGCCGCACCCATATTTACCAGCCCCACTACGCCTCGGTATTGGCGCTGATGCGCGAGCTTAAAGACATTGGGGCGCATAATGTATTGCCCGGACGCAACAAACGCCTGACCAGCAAAACCGCCCTGCACCGCATGATGGCGGCGTACCCGCCCAACCCCGAACCCTCCGGCATTACCGCCACTTTTGAAGTCTTTATCGTGAGTGCGACCCGATGAACAACGGCTATTTTATTACCGGCACCGACACCGATGTCGGCAAAACCTGGGCAACCGTCACCCTGATGCACTATTTCCGCCAGCAAGGGCGGACAGTCGCCGCCATGAAGCCGGTCGCGTCCGGTTGCGTGTGGCAAGACGGGCAATGGCAAAACGCCGATGCCCTGCTGTTGCAACACCACGCCTCCAGCCCCCTGCCCTACCCGCTGATTAACCCCTACGCCTACGAAGAACCCGTCTCGCCGCATCTGGCAGGCGTGGCTAATCCGGCGCAGATGGAGACCATCATCAGCCGCTTCCAAACCCTGCAAAGCCACGCCGACAGGGTACTGGTGGAAGGCGCGGGCGGCTGGTACGCACCCATCAACGCCGAACACGACATCAGCGACTTAGCGTTTGTTCTAGGCTTGCCCGTTATTTTGGTGGTCGCCATCCGCCTAGGCTGCATCAACCACGCCAAACTCAGCCACCAAGCCATTACCCTCTCCGGCCTACCCTGCGCAGGCTGGCTAGCCGTCTGCAACGATGCCACCATGCGCCAACGCGAAGCCAACATCGCCACCCTAGCAGCCGCCTTACCTAGCCCGCTCTTAGGCGTATTGCCGTATCAAGCAACGGCGGATTTTGTCGGCTTGGCGGGGCTGATAACACCGGGCTTGCGGTAGCCTGAATGATTTCCCCTATTTCTTAAGAGGCTTTTTGATAAAAAGGTAAGTATTCACAGGTGTGGGACGCTCATCATTACAGGCCACGTCACGCAAGAATACCGTGGCTTGCTGGCCAAGTAATAGCGGCAAGCTAAAATTTTAACAAATTTATTTTTCAAAATGTGAATTATTCACTACCAAAGTGTTTTAAGCCCTCCTATAATCTAGCCAAAGCCGGGGATTTATCTCCTTACGGCTTCTCTCCCCTTAAAATCAGCCCCAAGCAACCGTGTTGTTTGCCCGCCAACACCTAACAATACGCGCTATTTTTATTTAAGGCCGTCCTACCCCCCCATTTTGCCGAAATAGTATGAACGCCTATCTAAAAGCCGACCACCACACCGCAAGAATCCGCCAAGCCCAAGAAACGGTAGGCCGTATGCTACGCTATGCCATTGGCAATCCGCAGATTACCGTGAGCGAGGATCTTATCAACCGCAGCGTTAAGTCGCTATACACCCGCCATGAAGACTTTTCCGCCGAGACGGAAATTTTGTTGTGGACGGTTTATGCGCAACTGTCGCAGTTAATCAGCCCCGTTACCGATGTGAGCATCCAAATTGCCGACGGGCTTAAAAATACGGCGGCTACCGTTGAGGACACTGCCAGCGAGAAAAAAACCCTAACGGCAAAGCTTATACGTTTTTTTGGCCTGAATTCACACAAAAGCCTGTTAGTGAAACGTTGCCAACAAGATTTGGGTGTCATCACTTTTTGTTTGCTGATGTTCGTCAGTTTTTATGTCGTCAGCCAGTGTTACATTGCGTTGCTGTCTGAAACCCTGACCCATTCCTCACAATTGCTTGACGACCTAAAAGCGCAAAAGACTGCCGAGCTTTTGCTCAACGAACAGTCCCCAGCCAACCAAAACTTACAAATACGCAACGAAATTTTGACGCTTTACTTAAAGCTTGATGCCGCGTCACACGCTTTGAGCGATTTGGTCATGCCTTTGGAACGCCTGGGCTTTCTGACCCTCAGCGAGTCAACGCTCAACACCCTCAAAAGCTGCGCCCGTTATCGGGACACTATCGACCTGGAGAATGCCGATTTACTGCGCTGCGTCGCCCTTGAGCGCAAATATGCCTCGGCAACCTATACCGTGCTGTCCCGATACGTTTTACCGTTATTGCTGGGCTTTATCGGCGCGACCGCTTATGTGACCCGCCATACCTTATTCCAACTGGCCACTAACAGCTACGCGCCGTCGCCGCACGGCATGATGACCATGCGCCTTTGCTTGGGCGGCCTGTTAGGGGCCATCAGCGGCATCTTCATCTCCGCCGATGCTAACGAGACCCAGGGCTTTAACTTAAACCTGACCCTCATGTCCTTAACGATGGGCTATAGCATCGAAGTGGCTTTTTCGCTGTTCGATTCGGGAATTGATCGGATTAAAGAGTGGACTAAAAGTTTACGCACACCTAGTACCGCCAACCCAACGGTTAATGACATACCATCGGCACCTCCTAAGTAAGGGCTTGAAAATGGGCAAATAATGGCCAAAAGCCAAACAAGGATTATGACGCTGAACATCCATACCGCCTGTTGGCAAGATGTCCCTGCCATCCAATCGCTGATGACCGCCTCCGCCCAGACACTGCAAGCGCCGTATTACCCCAAACCCGTTATTGCAACGGCTTTGGAACTCATCGGCGGGTTAGAAGAACTCATCATCACAGGCCGCTTTTTTGTCGCCAAACTAGAAACGGCTATTATTGCCTGTGGCGGCTGGGCACAGGATAGTGCCCACCCAGAACAGGCAGAAATACGCAGCTTTTTCGTGCATCCTGAGTTCGCCCGCCAAGGCATCGCCACCCAGCTCCTTAACCGCTGCGAGCGTGACTGTGCACGTCACGGCATTAAGACGCTATACCTGACGGCAACGCTAGTAGGCGAGCCTTTTTACCGACAGCGCGGTTTTTCTGAATGCAAAAGATACAGCCATATATTGTCAAACGGCGCGGCGTTTGAGTTGGTTAAGATGGTGAAAACAGGTCTCTCAACTCGGAGCGATTAAACCTAAGCAATCCGAAACAATAGCCTTAACTCAAACAAAAGGATATTCTTCCTTATCCGGCTCACGCGCTTTTAAGGCTTGATCACGCGTCCAAATATGCACCGTAAACTTTTTAAATTTTTGGTAATCCCGATAAAGCTGTTGTGCCTGTAAATAGACCGAAGTATCGGTTAACCCTAAGCCCTGTCCGGCATATTCAGCGGCGAATTGCTGCAAATTGCCCAGCAAGTCTTCAATAGATTGAAAATCCTGGCACGGCACCACCTGAAAAGGCGAACCGTTAGACAGGCTATTTTGCACATCATTAACAAACTGGACGGCAAGCTTTTGCCGCTGCCCCCCATCATTTACATGGGCGATATGGTTCGCCAATTCAAAAATGACCGGAACCGGAATATACAAGCGGTTTCGGTTGGTTACCGCCGTGCTAAACCGCTGCCATATCTCCCGATGAGCATCCTCTCGGTAATGCCTACCCACTTTATAATATTCAACTCGATCATCAAGTTTTTAATATTAGAATAAGCAACTTAGCCACTAGATATTGGATTAGTATTTTAATTAAGTAAAAACAAAAAGTTGCAATGGAATTCGTCCCCCTCCCCTGATGGGCGACTGCATGGATGCAGGAGGTAGAGCAACGCAGGAGCAGTTGCCGAGAGGGATGGGGTGGGGAGAATCTAAATAAGGCTTTTTTCATTAAACGAAATAAAAACAGTCTGATTAAAATCTCTTAGCCATGAGCATAAGTCATTGATTTTATTCTCCCCACCCCAACCCTCCCCATCAGGGGAGGGAGTTGCCCACCTTAACAAGCCTTAGCTCTCCGCTAATCTTCCCCACTATTTAGAGGTGACTTTATGAAAAACTTGATGATCGAGTTCAAGCAAATAACTGGTATCTAGCACATAAACGGCGTTGGTCACTGGCATGAAGCCAACCAAGCCGAAGCAATGTCTTGTTGCGCTTGGGCAAAGCCAGGATCTAAATACTGCTCGATGACATTGCGCACCACTAAGCCACCCAATTTGCCTTTTTGTAGCAGCACATCCACATCGGGCAATTCAAAAAATGGGGTCAGTTTTGCCGATTGGCTGGCTTTGTCATAATGGCAGACCACCACGCAATCCAGTTGCTCATCGCTTAAGCTATCTAACGTGGCGGGATTATGGGTGGTGATTAAGGTATTCAAACGGCGGCGGTTGCTGGCCTCCCAAATCGCTTCCATCAGGACATTAACCCTAGAAGCATGGATACCGTTATCGATTTCTTCAACGATAATGCGCGAACCTTCGGGGACAGTTTCTAAGGCCGTCAAAATAGCCAAGGCGCGGAGGGTGCCATCAGATAACAATTTTGCGCTAATAGTTTCGCCATTGGCATATTTTAAGGCGAACAGCACATCGTTATTATCAGAAGTGGTGATAAATTCAAAGCAGCTAAACGCCTCTTCGGGCAGTTGCCGAATACGCCCTAAAATCCGTTCCAACACATCAGGTGCCTGTTGGCGCAAATAGTAAAGCACAGAGGACAGGTTAGAGCCATTTTTGCTTAAAGTTTGTAGGCCTACCGGATTATATTCCCTAATAATGCGCGGATAGATGTCAAATACATGAGTGTCAACATACTTGCTTAGCAACGCTGGAGCATCGGCTGGCGGTTGCTGGGGCGTAGCCTTGCGCTTAGCATTTTGCTCGGCGGCGGCAAACGCCGTTAATAACAAACTGGCGATGCCTAATTTATTGAGGCCTTTGTCTTCCGAAGATAACAGCCCTAAGCCGCCGATTAAGCCTGTTAACAGCAACGCATCATTATTTGTTTGGGCATTGGCTTGACCCTCAGGTGAAGAGGACAAATAAGCCAGCAAATCCTTACCATTAACCACGGCTTGCTTGTTAATGTGTAGGCTAGGTTTTGACTGTGCGGTTATCTTGTAACGGATAAGCTGCTCTTTATTGTCAAAAATAAGCTTATCTTCAAAACCGACGGCAAATTCATCTGTACCTTGCCGGAAACAGCCGGGCAAATTGCCCCGTATTTCAAAAGCCCCGCCCCGCCCGACATCAGAAATGTCTTCTATCGCCCGCCCTTTAAGCAATTCCGCCAACAGTTCCACACCTTCAATCACATTCGACTTCCCCGACCCATTACGCCCAATTAACAGCGTCATCGGCTTAGACAAATCAATCTTGGCTTCGGCAAGGTTTTTAAAATTTTTGAACGTGTGCATGGCGTTTTTATAGAATGTATAGTTAAATTAACGCGATAAGATTAAGATAAGATCGGTCAGTTATACCCTATTTATGCCCAGCCGTCAGCACGTTGGCGTACAACCCAGGAAAAACCATGCACTTACAGCATCAGCCAGAATTTGACGACATATTACAACCGCTAGGCCATCACGCCGCCGAGTTCTTTTTAGCCGCCAGCTTGTACCACGCTAAAAAAATCAGCTTTGCCCGTGCCGCCTATCTCGCGGGTTTGGATTTTGACGGCTTTAAAACCCGCCTGACCGAACAGTTCGGCCAAGGCTATGGCATAGCGGATGCAGGTGTTTTGGAAGATAGTTTGGCGGTAGGGAAACTCTAAAGCCCTTAACTTAGCCGCTACATCACCCCCACCACCAACCGCCGCCCCAATACCGCCAACGCCGTTTCAATCTGCTCTATCCGGCTTTTATGCCGAAATGACAGCAACCTGTCCACCAGCATCGGCGCGATATTCAGTAACCGCGCCATATCCGCCTTACGTTTGGATTCGGCCAGCATGGCGTTGTAAAGGGCGACTTTGCCCGCCACGATCACAGGCAAATTAACCAACACTTGGCCTGATGCCGCAACAGAAGGCATAGGCATCGTCTCCCGCTGCGCTTCGCAGATTTCAAAAGCCGTCACTAACGCCGCTTCGGCATTGAGCAACGCTTCGGCTTCATCTTCGCCGACCGAATGGGCAAAGGGCAAGTCGGGGAAAGAAACCATAATGGTTCCCGTATCGGGGTCTTGTTCAAGGACGGCGGGATAACAGAACATATTGCTACCCCTATCTTCTGGTCAAACTGAACCGTGGCTATACAACGCCCCCCGCCCTCAATGATGCAAATGCGCCGCCAACCACCGTTCCGCCACCTCCTCAGCAATACCCTTACGCCGTGCGTAATCCTGCAACTGATCCTTATCAATCTTACCGACGTTAAAATACTGCGCGTCAGGATGGGCGAAGTACCAGCCGCTGACGGCTGAGGCGGGGTACATGGCGAAGCTTTCGGTCAGTTCGATGGTGGTGTGGGCGGTGACATCCAGCAAGGCGAACAGTTTGGCCTTTTCGGTATGGTCGGGGCAAGCCGGGTAGCCGGGGGCGGGGCGGATGCCTTGGTAGGCTTCGTTGATTAAATCCTCGTTGGCATGGTTTTCGTCTTCGGCATAGCCCCAATAATCTTTACGCACCCGCAAATGCAGATACTCGGCAAAGGCTTCGGCAAGGCGGTCGGCTAAGGCTTTGAGCATGATGGATTTGTAATCGTCATGGTCATCGGCAAATTCTTGTAATTTGCTTTCGATGCCGATACCCGTAGTGACCGCAAAACCACCGACATAATCGGCAACCCCGCTGTCTTTGGGGGCGATAAAGTCCGACAGGCAGTAATTGGGCCGGCCTGGGGCTTTGACGTTTTGCTGGCGCAAATGGTGCAGGGTTTCCAGCACCTCGGTACGGCTCTCGTCGGTATAGACCAGCACATCATCACCGTCGCTGTTGGCGGGGAAGAAGCCGATAACGGCACGGCAACCTAGCCACTGCCCGTCAATAATTTGCTTGAGCATAGCTTGGGCATCGGCAAACAGTTGCCGGGCTTCGCTGCCGATCACGGCATCTTCCAAAATTTTCGGGTAACTGCCGGCCATTTCCCAGGTTTGGAAAAACGGCGACCAATCGATAAATTCCGCCAAAGTCGCCAACGCCACGTCTTCAAGGACTTTTAGGCCTAAAAAGCGCGGTCTGACGGGCAGGTGCGCACCGACCGTAAACTTATTGGCGCGGGCGACGGCGATGCTGTGTTGTTTGGTTTTGGACTCTTTGCCTTTATGGCGCTCGCGCACCAGTTCGTATTCGGCGCGGGTGCTGCTGATAAACTCGTCTTTCAGCTCGTTGCTCAACAGATTGCTGGCAACCCCAACCGCGCGGGAAGCATCGGTAACGTACAGCGTCGCGCCCGTGTAATGGGGTTCGATTTTTACGGCGGTGTGGGCGCGGGAAGTGGTCGCGCCGCCGATCATCAGCGGGATGGTAAAGCCTTGACGCTGCATTTCTTTGGCGACATGCACCATTTCATCCAACGAGGGCGTAATCAGGCCGCTGAGGCCGATAATATCGACTTTTTCCAGCCGTGCGGTTTGGAGGATTTTTTCGGCGGACACCATCACCCCCAAATCAATCACGTCGTAATTGTTACACTGCAAAACCACGCCGACGATGTTTTTGCCGATGTCGTGGACATCGCCTTTAACCGTCGCCATGAGGATTTTGCCGTTGGTTTGCCGATCCCCGGCGGCTTTGTCGGCTTCCATAAACGGCATCAGGTAAGCCACGGCCTTTTTCATAACCCGCGCCGATTTGACGACCTGGGGCAAGAACATTTTGCCCGCGCCGAACAAATCGCCGACCACGTTCATACCGTCCATTAACGGCCCTTCAATGACGTGCAAGGGGCGTTCGGCTTCTAACCGTGCCGCTTCGGTGTCTTCGTCGATAAAGTCGGTGATGCCTTTGACCAAGGCATGTTCCAAACGTTTGCTGACTGGCCAACCGCGCCATTCCAGCTCTTCCGGCTTCACGTCGTTGGTGCTGCCGTCGCCTTTGTATTTTTCCGCCAATTCCAGCAATTTTTCCGTACCGCTGCCGTCATGGCTGTTCAAAATCACGGCTTCGACGGCATCACGCAAATCCAGCGGAATGTCTTCATAAATCGCCAATTGCCCGGCATTAACAATACCCATCGACATACCCGCTTGGATAGCGTGGTATAAAAACACCGCATGGATGGCTTCACGCACCGGATTATTGCCACGGAACGAGAACGACACATTAGACACGCCGCCGGAAATCAGTGCGTGAGGCAGGGTTTGTTTGATGACGCGGGTGGCTTCGATAAAATCCACCCCGTAATTGTTGTGCTCTTCTATGCCAGTCGCGACGGCGAAGATGTTCGGGTCGAAAATAATGTCTTCGGGCGGGAAGCCGATTTGTTCGACCAAGATTTTATAAGCGCGTTGGCAAATCTCGACCTTACGCGCTTGGGTGTCGGCTTGGCCGACTTCATCAAAGGCCATGACAATCACTGCCGCGCCGTAGCGTTTGACCAGTTTGGCGTGGCGGATAAAGGCGGCTTCGCCCTCTTTCATGGAAATGGAGTTGACGATGCCCTTGCCTTGGATACATTTTAGCCCCGCCTCCAAAATCTCCCATTTGGACGAGTCGAGCATAATCGGCACTTTCGCGATGTCGGGTTCGGCGGCGATCAGCATCAAAAACCGCACCATCGCCTCCTTCGATTCCAACATGCCTTCATCCATGTTGATGTCGATAATTTGCGCCCCGTTTTCGACTTGTTGCCTTGCCACGCTTAACGCGGCTTCGTAATCGCCTTTGATAATCAAATTTTTAAACGCCGCCGAGCCGGTGACGTTGGTGCGTTCGCCGACATTGACAAACAGGCTGTCAGGGCCGATGCTCATCGCTTCTTGCCCGGCTAAACGGCACTGCTTGGGCAGGTCGGGGATAAGGCGCGGCGGGTGTTTTTGCACCGCATCGGCAATCGCCTTAATGTGCGCGGGGGTCGTGCCGCAACAGCCGCCGATAATATTTAAAAAGCCGTTCGCCGCCCATTCGTCCAGCTCTTTCGCCATGGCTTCGGGGGATTCGTCGTATTCGCCAAACTCGTTCGGCAGGCCCGCGTTCGGGTGGGCGGAAACATGCGTGTCGGCGATGCCGGACAATTCGGCAATGTATTGGCGCAGTTCTTTCGCGCCCAAGGCGCAGTTAAAGCCGAACGCAATCGGTTCGATATGCTTGAGCGAATGCCAAAAAGCGGCGACGGTTTGGCCGGATAGCGTCCGCCCCGACGCGTCGGTAATCGTGCCGGAAATCATCACTGGCAGCTTATAGCCCAAGGTGTCGAAGACATTGGCGACGGCAAAGGCGGCGGCTTTGGCGTTAAGGGTGTCGAAAATGGTCTCGATCAGGATAATGTCCGCACCGCCATCCACCAAGCCACGGGTCGCTTCGGTGTAAGTCTCCACCAGTTCATCAAAGGAAATGTTCCTAAAGCCCGGATCATTGACATCCGGGGACATCGACGCGGTGCGGCTGGTAGGGCCTAACACGCCCGCGACAAAGCGCGGCTTGTCATGGCTGTAGTCGTCCGCCGCCGCCCGCGCCAGCCGCGCCCCTTCCAAGTTGAGCTCATAAACCAAGGCCTCCATGCGGTAATCGCCCATGCCGATACTGTTGGAGTTAAAGGTATTGGTTTCGACAATATCCGTACCTGCGGCAAAATACGCGCTGTGTATGGCTTTTATAATGTCCGGCTGGGTCAGGGTCAATAAGTCGTTATTGCCTTTTAAATCCACCTCCCAATTGGCAAAACGGCTACCGCGATAGTCCTTTTCTTCCAGCTTATAGCTTTGGATCATCGTGCCCATTGCACCATCGAGAAATAAAATTCTTTGGGATAATAACTGTTTTAACTGTGCTGATTTCATGTGCGGATAAGGGTTAGCAAGAATTTTTTGGATGACAGCGTATAATGATTACGCAAAAATGCGGCAAACACTATTATTTTTACAGCTTAGGAGGGTGACAATGACAAAACCAAGCGGCATCGACATAATCAAAAGCGTTTTATCGGCATTTATCGGCGTACAGAGTAAGGCGAACAGAGAAAGGGATTTTACCGAAGGCTCGTTAAAAACCTACATCATCGCCGGCATCGTGTTTACGGTACTTTTTATCGGAACGCTTATCTTTGTCGTTTCGGCGGTGCTGGGTTAAGGCCCCAAACCCCACAAACTAAAAAGCCCAAGCACTGCCTGGGCTTTTAGGGGCGTTCCGTCAATAACGGCGGCTTATTTTTTAACGCCTTCTTTGACGGAATCAACCGCGCCTTTGGCCGCACCTGCAACCATTTCGCTAATGCCGCTGAACAGATTAGGCACAGAAAAGCTTTCTTTGGTGACGAATTTCAAACGGATAACCGCCAAAATCAGGAAACCGACCAAAGGCGGCATCAGTTCCATAAAGACCGACAAAAACGTGCCGCCTGTCGTTTGGAAGCCTTCTTGGTTTTTCCGGTCGCCAACACTGGTCAGATCGCGCTCATAACCTGCGGTGGACACATCTTTGCCGCTGTCAGAAGAAACCAGCAAGTCGGCAAGGTAAATGTTGACATCATACAATAGGATTTGCGACGCTAAAAACACGCCTGCACAAATACCTAACCACATGAAAATATTGCTTGTTTTTGCCTTGATTCCTGACTGGTAAATCCATATCACCGCAAAAATCATTACTATTGCACCAATCATAGCTACACCCTTCTTATGTAAAGTTTTATATTTTTGTTAAAAAATAGAACAAGAACGGACACTTAATAATCATCTCAGAGCCTTCTTTGCTGATGACTTTGCACGATTCGTATTTTTCTTGTCCGAGTTTGGTCTGCTTTTTAATTTCGCCATTTTCGACCGCATACTTAATGGCTATTTTCATTTCCTTCGTCCGGCCCACCGAATCGGTGGCCGTTGTGTTGAGGATACCGTCGGCTTTGAAATCCCACTCCACTTTTACCGCTTTTTTCTCACCGTCAAGCTTCGACGCTTCAGCGTATAAATTCCATTTTCCTAATATCTCCGAATTATCTTTTAATGCAACATCGGCATGAACGGAAAATGCCATTAACAGGGCGGCAAACGGCAGTATCTTCATATATTTTTTTATCATTTTTCTTGTCCTCATAACATGATCTGCGTGAAACGAGAAGTTTAAACTATACCACACTTGCTATCGAGCTTTAAATTTTCAATCGGCAAGAATTGCCTACGCCGCGCAACAAAACCTATAAGGGCTAAGGTTTTTCCGGCAAGGCATATAGGCCTTATAGACCCCTGCCCCACGGCCAAAAAATGCCCGTAACTCTATAGGTTTTATGGGCTAATCTCATCATGAAGGGGCAATTAGCGCTTGACTTTAATTACGCCTAAAGTATCATGTAGCTTCCATTTGCTATTCAAACTAGCAATTTCTAAAATACAAAAAATTACAGGTAGGACATCCATGGGGTTCATCTTAGATCTCACTTCAATGTTAAAAGAGCCAGCTGGCATGGTCGGCGCGGTTGTAGTTATTGGTGCTATTTATGCGTTAGTCAAATGGGTATTTGCTGAGCATCCAGACGACGAAAAATAAGCCGTCAACAAAATCCCGCCATACTTTAAGGCCGTTAGCCGTCTGATGACAGGCTAACGGCCTTAGTACGTTTAGCCCCTGCCAAATATTTACCCCACAGTTTAGCGTTTTATTCTACAATTCGTCATTTTTTCACAAAATGCCGGAATGCCTAACTGATGCTGCCTAAACTCCCCGCCTTACTTGCCAAGCAAGTCCCTGCCACCGGCATAGGCTTGTTCCGTATCGCCTACGGCTTGGTTACCCTACAAGAAATTATTTTCCTGTTTTACTTTAACCATCTGATTTTCGACCCCATCCCGTTCATTGATGTCGAATTTCCGACCATCCCGCTGTTTTTATGCCTGTGGGGCTTGGTCGCCTGCGCCGTCACCGTCGGCTACCGCTATCAGGCCGCCTTGCTCAGTAACTACCTATTCTGGCTGGTATTCGTCAATTTTACGCCCATGCAGCGCGATTTTGACGGCGGCTTCGACCTGTTTATGATCGGCGCTAACTTCTTCCTGCTGTTTATGCCGGGCGAGCGGGCTTTTTCCTTGGACAACCTGAGGCGCAAGCTCAGCACCCCGTTCGTGCCGTACCAACACTACGCCCCGGCCACCGTGTCGGTGCTGGCCTATTATGTGCCGGTCATGATCTGCCTGGGCTTTTTGTATTTTGATTCGGCCATCCACAAACTGTTCGCCGAACACTGGCGCAACGGCTTAGGCTCATGGCTACCCTCGACCCAGCCTTACTATGTCTCGGCCTTGGATATGTCTTGGCTGCTCAATAACGAATGGCTGGAAAAGACCATCGGCTACACCATTTTGGTGTTCCAGTTCACTTTTATTTTCGGTTTCCACCAACGCCGCCTACGCCCCGTCTACCTGCTGGTCGGCATGGCCATACACTTAGGCATCACCCTGTCGCTGAACATCTACCCGTTCGGCTTGGGGATGCTGGCATTTTACACCCTGCTGGTGCCGTTTTCGGTGTGGCGGACAGTGGGCCGCTGGTTATGCGCCGCCCAACCCGTACTGACGGTGTTTTATGACAAGCAATGCCCCTTGTGTAACCGCACCGTGCTGACCCTGAACCACTTGGACATCTTCAAGTGCATCGACTTTAAAAACGCCCAAGACCATGCCGCCAACTACCCCGCCCTGGCCGCGCTCAGCCCGCAAACCCTATTGACGGATTTATTCGCTGTGGACGGCCAGGGGCGACTTTATTCTGGAGTGGACACTTATAGCCAAATCTTGGTAAAAATGCGCTGGCTAGCCCCTATGGGGCTTATTTTGCGCCTGCCGGGCATTCACTTACTGGCGACCCGACAATACCGCGCTATTGCCGACACCCGGGCGCGGGTTGAATGCACTAGCACCTGCCTGGTCAGCCCGCCTTTTACCGAGACCACCGCTTACCAACGCTACTTTGTCGGTTTGGCCAACACCAAACCCAAAGCCTTTACCCGTAAACTGGGCAAAATCCTGACCGCCATCGTACTGCTGCAACTGAACAGCACCTTCCACTACGGCATTGTCTACCGGCTGGACATCGACACGACACAAAACCCCGTCACCAACATCATGGCCAAAGGCAGTAACGCCGTGCTGGAGCTGTCGCAAACCTTTTTAGGCATCGCCCCGCACGCGCTGTACCTGCACGACCATTTTTCCGGCTACGACCGGATTGTCGCCATCACCTACACCGATGCGCAAGGGCAGGAGCAATGGCTGCCGTTCGTCAACGAACAAGGCCGCTTGCTCGCGCCCAATTGGGGGCGGGTACATTCGATGTGGGCAAACATTGCGGTGACACCGACCATCAACAATGTCCGGCTAGAAAAATTCATCATGAAAGTGACGGCATTTTGGGGGCATCAGCTAGGCTTAAACCTCAATAACACCGTTTTTCATATCCAACTTAAGAAAATTAACGCCCCCAACCATTGGGTATACGACCAACTGCACCAAAACTTTGCCGCGCCGTGGGTTCCTATCGGTTCGGCCAAATGGACGAACAATGTGATTGCCGTTGATTTGCCCAATAATATCAATTCGCTGTAAAGCGGCCAATAAAGCAAATGACTTTAATTATTGCATGAATCCCTGAGCCATGATATAAATTGCCCGTGCTTTCATACATTGACGCACAATAAATAAAATAAGTTAAACCCCTTTGGAGGATAATATTATGAAAAAAATTCTAGCACTTTTGGCTATGGCATTGATGGTTGTTGGCTTGTCTGGCTGTATGGATGATCCAGATGGTTCAAAACAAAAAGTTTCTAGTTCAATCGAACTGTAAGCAAACGCTTTGAAGCAAAAAAAAACCCAGCCCTCGGGCTGGGTTTTTTTTCGCCTGGCGGAAAGCGGCGGTCTTGGTGACAAACCAAAAAATAAGTGCGCATCTATTTTCTATTTCTTGATGTTCAAGTTTTTAACATTCGGATAAATAGCTCAGCTACCGGATATTGAAAATATGAATAAGTTAATTAAAAACAATAAATTGTAACGGAGTCCGTCTCCCTCCCCATCAGGGGAGGGAGCCGTCCACTTTGATAAGCCTTAGCTCTTCACTAATCTTGCCCACTATAGAGGTGGCTTTATGAAAAAATTGATTATCGAGTATTTAATCTGGCACGGGAGGTAATGTGATGGAACAATGCAAAAAAAGCAGCGTAAGCGACGAGACATTTGATGATTTTCTTGCCGAACAGGGTCTGCTTCAAGCCTGTGAAGACCATGCCATTAAAGAGATAATCGCCGAACGCATTGAAGGTTATAGGCTGTTGGCTTGCCAAGCTGATAAGCGGCAAGATAGGGTTTAGGATAATTGGCTTTAGAAGTGGTGGCCGACTTTCGCAGGGCATACGCACGGATAAGCCATCGTGCAAAGGCTAAAGCCTTTGCACGCCGATCAGGGCAATAACCCCCAGAACCACCTACACCAAATGCCCCCACATATCATGCTCGTCGGCCTCTTCCAACTCGACTTGGACAAAATCACCGACTTTCAGGTGCGTGGCCCCGTCAATAAACACCTGCCCGTCAATGTCCGGCGCATCGGCGCGGCTTCTGGCGACCGCCCCTTCTTCGACCACTTCATCCACTAACACCGTCTCAATCCGCCCGACCCGCTGTTGCAGACGCTGCGCACTGATGGCCTCTTGGTGCGCCATAAACCGCGCCAGACGTTCTTGTTTCAATGCTTCCGGCACCGCATCCGGCAAATCGTTAGCGGCAGCGCCGCGCACGGGCGAATAGGCAAAACAGCCGACCCGGTCTAACTGGGCTTCGCTTAAAAAATCCAATAATTCGGTAAAGTCCTGCTCGGTTTCGCCAGGAAAGCCGACAATAAAGGTGCTGCGCAAGGTAATGTCGGGGCAAACACTCCGCCAAGCCTTAATGCGTTCCAGATTGTTCTGGCTCGCCGCCGGACGCTTCATCAGCTTTAAAATGCGCGGGTTGGCATGTTGGAAAGGGATGTCCAAATACGGCAATATCTTGCCCGCCGCCATCAAGGGGATCACGTCATCGACATGCGGATAGGGGTAAACATAGTGCATCCGCACCCAGATACCCAAATCGCCCAAGGCTTCGGCCAAATCGTAAAACCGGGTTTGCACACTGCGCCCGCGCCAGTCACGCGGCTGATATTTGACATCCAAGCCATAAGCACTGGTGTCTTGCGACACCACCAGCAATTCTTTAACGCCCGCTTGCGCCAAACGCTCGGCCTCCACCAGCACATCATCGACCGGACGGCTGACCAAATCGCCGCGCATGGATGGGATAATGCAAAACGTGCAGCGGTGGTTACAGCCTTCGGAGATTTTCAGATAGGCATAATGGCTAGGGGTCAGCTTAACGCCTTGGGGCGGCAACAGGCTGGTGAACGGGTCATGGCGCGGCGGCAAATGCTCGCGCACCGAAGCCACCACCTCGTCAATGGCATGGGCTCCGGTAACTTTCAGCACTTGCGGATGCCGCGCCCGGATCTCATCCTCACGCGCCCCCAAGCACCCCGTGACGATAACCCGGCCATTTTCCGCCAAAGCCTCGCCGATGCTGTCCAAAGACTCCGCCACCGCCGCATCGATAAAGCCGCAGGTATTGACGACCACCAGATCGGCATTTTGATAAGTGGGGGAAATGGTGTAACCGTCGGTGCGCAATTGGGTCAAAATGCGCTCGCTATCGACCAGGGCTTTAGGGCAACCTAAACTGATAAAACCCACTGTTGGCGTATATGTCATAAATGTATTAAAGTTAAGCGGTAGGGAAAATAAAAAAGGGGATCAAGACAGCAACGCCGCCAATAAAGCCTGGCATTGCTGCTCTTGCCGGACGCGCAGCAACCGTTGGCTGGTAATAATGCTTTTTAGCTCCTGCAAAGCCAGGGCAAAGTCATCGTTGACCACCAGATAATCAAACTCGCGGTAATGGCTCATTTCGGCGACCGCATCGCGCATCCGCCGGGCGATAATCGCTTCGTCATCCTGACCGCGCCCGCGCAGGCGTTGCTCCAGCACGGCAATGGACGGCGGCAGGATAAAGATACCGAGGCTGTCGGGCAGCAGGCGCTTAATCTGCTGCGCCCCCTGCCAGTCGATTTCCAAAATCACGTCCAAGCCTTGGTTAAGGTTATCCTGCACCGTCTGCCGGGCCGTGCCATAGAAATTATCGAACACTTGCGCGTGTTCCAAAAAGGCCTGCCCGGCGAGCATGGCTTGAAACGTGGCCACGGACACGAAATAATAATCCTGCCCGTCCGTCTCGCCCGGACGCATCGCGCGGGTGGTATGGGAGATGGACACGGTCAGATTGGCGGTATCCGCCACCAGTTGTTTGACCAAACTGGTTTTGCCCGCACCCGACGGTGCGGCAATAATGTAAAGGGTGCCGATTGTCATGAAAACCTAATAGCGAAAAAAGCAAAATACTAACCGCCTATTTTATACGCAATAGCGCGTAACCACAGCATTAAAGAATGCCTGTGCCCACTCACCCTACCCTGATACCCACCATGACCAAACGCGGCCCCTGGCAAATCCTGAGCGACAAGCTGATCTACGAAAATCCGTGGATACGCATAGACTACCACGATGTCATCACCCCCACCGGCACTCCCGGCATGTATGCCACCGTGGACTTTAAAAACTGGGCCATCGGCATTATCCCCATAGACAGCGAAGGCAACACCTACATCGTCGGCCAATACCGCTTCCCGCTGGAAGAATATAGCTGGGAAATCCCCGAAGGCGGCGGCAACAAAGCCGCCACCGTCCTGGCCTCCGCCCAGCGCGAACTGGCCGAAGAAACCGGCATCAGCGCCGAAAACTGGGAGATGATTTATGAATTTAACACCAGCAACTCCATTACCAACGAGCGGGCCTATATTTATCTGGCGACCGGGCTAAGCTTCGGCGAAGCCGAACCGGAAGAGACCGAAGAACTGGTGGTGAAAAAAATCCCCTTTAGCGAATTGCTGGGGATGGTTTACCGTAACGAGGTGAAGGACAGTTTGACTGTGATTGGGGTGTTGATTGCGGCGAAAAAATTGGGGCTGGCGTAAAGCCCCGCTACCCAAACCAGAGAGCGGGTGAGCCAGTAATGGCAACGCCTAAACCGCCCGTTCGGGATGTTGGGGTAAATCATCGTGGATGTCGTACCACTGCGCTTTTGAGCCAACATAGATGTGCGCTTGCGGGCCTTGGCTGATAACGGTGTCCAAAGTACCCAGCCGCAACCGCAGCACGTCAGGGAATTGCTCGCGTTGGCTGTAGATCGGCGACCCGCATACTGAACAAAAATAGCGGTGTACCCCTTCCGGCGTACTGAAGGCTTTGAGCTGATCCGTACCTTCGACCAGCCTGAATAAGGCTGCGGACACTGGCGCGTTAGAAGCAAACGCCGACCCGCTGGCCTTCCTACAGCGCGAACAATGGCAATAAACGGCAGCCCCTAAATCACCTTGAAGCTCATACTGCACTGCCCCACACAAACAACTGCCTTTATACATTGTATTTTCCTCCACTAAGGTTTAATGAACGGTAAAGGCAGTGCCGCCACCAAATGGCCGCAGCAGAAACCTTTGTTTAAAAAATAAATCCGATGGTTTTTTAATCCCTAACAGTCAAAAAAGTACCCAACCCTTCGGCATTTTCCAGCTCAAGCTCCGCTTCAATATCCTTTTGCACGGCTTTAATATATTTAAGTATCTCAAAAATGCGCAACCCGTAGTCGGTCAAATAATACTCCACGCGCGGCGGCATTTCGGCATAGATGGTTTTGTCAATAATCCCCAAGGCCATCATTCTGGCAAAATAATAATTCTGCACGCGGGTGGTCAAACCCGGCAGGGCTTTTTGGGCTATTTTAAACGGGACTAGGTTAACAATCTTAACGTTAGCTGATGATGCCTATTGGAAGCTGTCCTCCCCCATCTCTTCTTTAAACGCTTCCGGCATCTTGTTGTTGCCTAGGCAGTACAGCGGGTTGGATTTGAGCTTATGCGTTTGTTCCGAGTACGGCGTGTGTTCACTGACGGAAGAGCTGATGGTTTTGCCGGTCAAGAAGTTGGTGCTGACCGTAGCCGTTATGTAAGGGCCTTCTAAATATTTCCCTTCAAGGCCTATCAGCCTCATGCAGCCTTTTTCAAAGCGGAACAAGTAGGTGCGGGTATCCACCCTTGGCCGCCATGAGGGGTTATCGTTATAAACCAGATGTAAAACCCCTTTTTTGACCGCCAATGAGTCATAAGGCTGATCGTTTTCCATACTCTGCGGGCGCGGGATCAGGACGAAGTCTTGCGCCACCCGCCGATAACCGCCTTGTTGCCGGAGTGCGACAATCAGGCCATGGGGGTTAGCGTCTACGTCCTCCAAATCAGGCGATTCAGGGCAATCATGCTTAAAAATGTTGCGGGGGTCGGTGCCGACAATGACCAGAGCCAAATCGGCGAGCTTGTCGCCGTTAAAATCGCTCTCGACCTTGTCCACCAGCCGCCACTGGGCGGGCACAAACGCCGCCGCCGTATTGCCGTGCATCGCCAGTTTGGGCACGTTGATGGGCGGCAAGTCTAGCATCTTATACATTTCGCATTCGGCATGGCTAGACGGGGCCAGCACCGCTAACAAAGCAAATACCAATAACCGCGTACAGTTGGGCGTTGATTGATGATTTCTAATTGGCTTTAAGGAGAATAACCCAATCCGGCTATTTTTCATTTTATTTCCTTGGCATAAAAAGTGGATTAAACGCGCCTTGCTCATTCATACCAATTCTTAAAAGACTTGGCGATATGGCTGGTAATCTTGTCATACAATGCCTTTTTTGCCTTGGGGTAGGTAAAATAGATCGTCTTCAGTAAGCTATCCTTTTTAACCAAGGTTTTTTGATAAAACACCTCCTGTTTATAAAAACCCGTGACCACAAACCAGTCGTCACCTTTCGCCTGATAGACAAATACCCGCTCTGCCTTATCGTCCGGGTGTAAGGCATCAAAAAATAACGCGTCAATGCCTTTGTCATCGATATTACCCTCACCGTAGGTAAACAACACCGCATCCATGTCCTCCGACTTGAACACTTGCCCCATGTGGTTGCCGGATTCGCCTTGGCCGTATAAGATGCCGTCAGGAATGGCGACCGAGTACTCCGCCGCCCCGTTTTCATAAGTGCTATAGGTAATGTCTTTAGCGGCACAAGTGCCGGAGAATAACAGCCCTATCAATAACAGATGCTTAAGCATAATGCCTCTTTGTAGTGGATTTTGGCTACCAAGGAGTAGGATGTTTTTGCCCTATTAAGGATAATCCTGACGGGTCGGGCGGATCATAATGTCGCTGATATGCACATGCGGCGGTTGCGTGACGATGTAGTGAATGGCATTGGCCACGTCATCGCCGATTAACAACGGCCCCCACCTATCCTCAAAGCCCTGCACCATCTCGTCACTGTAATTGGCCGCCGCTTGGAAGCCGCTCAGCACAATCCCCGGCTCCACCAGCGAAACGCGGATACCTTTAGGCCCCACCTCGCGCCGCAGCCCTTCGGCCAAAGCATGGACGGCGAACTTGGTCGAACCATAAACCGCGCTAAACGGCGAAACGTTCCGTCCGACCACCGAACCGACAATGACAATATCCGCCGCCGATTTTGGGTAAGCGGGTTGTTGCCAAGCCAGCATGTCCTGCGCGGCCTTTTGCAGCAAGGCCAGTGTGCCGGTGATATTGATGTTGACCACGTCGGCAAATTGCGTCAAATCGGCATCCTTGACCGACCCGCCCAAGCCGCGCCCGGCGTTGGCGACCACAATATCAGCGGGCTTGCCAAAATGGCTGTATGCACTGGTGAACAATTGCCCGATCACCGCCGGATCGGCGGCATCACCCGCCACCCCGCAAAACGCCGCCCCCAGCTCTTGCTCAAGTTCGGCCAATTTGGCAGCATTACGGCCACTGCCGACCACGCCGAAACCGGAAGCGACCAGCTTCCGCGCCGTAGCCTCACCAATACCGGAGGTCGCGCCAGTTACAATTGCTATGCGCGTATAATCATCAGCCATCATTGAATCCTCTTGGGTAGTTGCACTTGTTGAAAACAAAAAAATTTGCCATATTATCTGTCAGGTTTATAGGATAACCCTTACTGTCCTTTGTTATTGCAACAAAATAAGCAATAATTTGAGCATCCGCAGTAGCGCTTCCCTGCTGGCCGCTATTAACACAGAC
The DNA here is from genome assembly GCF_002923755.1 of Methylovulum psychrotolerans. GTDB lineage: Bacteria > Pseudomonadota > Gammaproteobacteria > Methylococcales > Methylomonadaceae > Methylovulum > Methylovulum psychrotolerans. The sequence continues at coordinate 358,052 of NZ_PGFZ01000003.1, read as the reverse complement.
AACTTGCCCACACCCGCCGGACTTAACGCCCAACCTAGCGCACCGATATTGACCAGCACTGTCGCCCAGAAACAGAGCTGAAAGGGGAGTTTGGCGGATTTGTGCCGGAACAAGCGTTGCGCCACGAACGCACCCGGCCAACCGCCGACTAAACCGCACAGCAATAATGAGCTTTCTTGGGTACGCCAACGCCCGCGCCGCGCCGCCGATTTGTCCAGCCAATACATTACAAAAGCCACTGGGCTCGCGCCTAAGTATAGCCAAACCAATGGCCAAGGCAACTGCCCCGACCTGCCCAGCCAAACCACAGCCAACAGGAAAGCCGCCGCCACGAGCCCGACAATCATCAGCTCGCGTGGACGCACCGATGACTGCACCTGCCGCAGCCGTTCGCCTGCATACACCACCACTAAGGCTTGCCGCTTGCCGTTGCCATCGTCAACTATCTCATAAGAAACAATATCGCCCACTGCGGGGCGGCGCAAGCGGTTTTGGAAAGCAGTGGCATGGACAAACAGCCGCCCACCGCCCAAATCAGGCCTAATAAAACCAAAGCCCCTATCGTCTTGCCAAGTATCCAGTTGCCCTGTGTATCTCATACTCCCCCGTTGTTAGTCTGGCTAAGCGGACAGACTTGTCTTGTAAGCCCTAATCATAGCGGTAAGGCGCAAAACGGGCAATGCCGCCTAAGGTAACAGCACAGCGGCCATCCCGCTTAAGTGCGGCTCCTTTACGTTTTTTAGCTTTAATATCAACAGATTGCCCAATGGCACTTATAAGGCACCGCTTGCATAGATAGTAATAATTAATGTTATTACTGGTTTTTTTGTTGTATAGTCTGCGAAAAGTGGTTTTTAGCTTGGCAAAAGCGGGGAGCGCGGGCATCTTGCCCGCAAGAGCGGGCAAGATGCCCGCGCTCCGGCCTCACGATAATAATGTATACACTCAATAACTGGCATGTCGAAAAAATGGCGTTTTCTTATCGGGGTAGGGCTTATCGGCCTGGCGGCACTTGCCGGGCTGGTATTTTATGGGCGGTCGCTTTGGGTGCCGGTGTATCAGGATATGACGGGTATTAAACAAACGGTGGAAGGGGTGCTGGCGGACTACGGCGAGCCGGCGCGGGCGCGGTTAGAGCCGTATTTTCAGGCGGCGGGGGTGGCTTATCCGCCGCCGAAAATTGCCTTGCTGGGCATTAAGGACAGCGCGACTCTGGAACTATGGGCGCAAACCCCAGCAGGGTGGGCGTTCATCCGCACTTACCCGATTAAAGCCTTAAGCGGCACGGCAGGGCCGAAACGCCTGGAAGGGGATCGGCAAGTGCCGGAGGGGTTTTATGGCATAGCAGGGCTAAACCCCAACAGCGCCTTCCATTTGTCGATGAAGCTCAACTACCCTAACGCTTTCGATTTGCAACACGCCGCCGCCGAACAACGCCACCAGCCCGGCAGCAATATCTTTATCCACGGCAAAGCCCAATCGGTCGGTTGTTTGGCGATGGGCGACGAGGCGATTGAGGAGTTGTTCGTATTGGCGGCGACCATCGGCAAAACCAATATCGCCGTCGCCATCGCCCCGTCCGACCCGCGCCTCAAGGCCTTGCCTAACCACGCCCAGCCGCCTTGGGTGGCGGAATTATACCAACACCTGACTGGATACTTCCGCCAGTTCCGACGGACGGTAGGTTGATTGTCGGGTGATTTTTAACGCGCTAGAGCCGGAGAAATAGGTTATTTTGCAAGGTATTGGTGTATATTTTTGGTAATACTTTATTTCATTACGCGTTTTTTTATTGTATAGTTCGCCAAAAGTAGTTTTAGGGCGGCAAGAGGCTTGGCTTCGGCGTTTGTTCCTACGCCATGAGATTAAGTTTTTTGTCATTGGCTTTGGGTTATCCCCGTGCCGCAACACTATCGGACCAAGAACCATGCTGGATGAACAATTGATTTTAGCCGACTTAGATCGGGCGCATAAAGATGATTATCTGCCGTGTTTCGGCAATATGAATGTGGATTATGTCGCCTCCCGCCTCGTCGGTTTCCGTGATGAGACGCGCTGGCTATTGATGTTTAACTCTATTGTCTGGTGGCCGTCTGCCGAAGGCTTGGCGACTTTGGTGGAACTGGTCGGCAATACTTTACCCGCCAATCAGCAAGGGTATCAGGATGACCGATATTTTGTACCGGGGGAAGTCATTACCGAGGAGGACGACCAAGTAGTAGAGAGTATTGTTGTCCGTGGGCGTAAGGTGGCGGTGGATTCGCTGACAATTCCCCTCGATTTGCAAATACAACTGGAGCTAGGGTTCTGTGTGTGCGTCGCCCTGTTGGACGATTATAAAGAACAACTTTTCGCCCAACCCGAAGAATATCAAAGATTTGTTCCGGCGGGGCTGGAGAAAATTATCACTCTGGACGAATGGCAGCATCCTGATTTTGACCTATTCCCAAGCCACACCACCACTTTTCCGGCACTGGCGCGGCGGTTGGCGAGCGGCGACCCCAGTGTCACTATACCGACCCATTTAGCCAACAGCCATTGGTCGCATTGGTATCCTAAGTAAGCATATCCAGCGTAGTTTTATGCTTGTTAAACCTTTACCCCCTTACAATCTATGAAAAAGTTCGCCCTTATTTTTTCCGCCGCCTATCTCGTCATCACCCTCGTGCTGATAGGTATCATGACCGCACTGAATGTTAACCATAGTAGCGGCCTTGCATTTGCCTCCCTCTTCGTGGCCGCTTCGGTGCCTGCCCGGTTTTTTTATAAGGAACATGCCCGCCAAGCGACCCCCAGCGAAGTGCGGCGTTTTAGCTGGTTTGCGGTCATCGGTGTTTGGGCCGCTTCCGTCATAATGGCTGTCCCCTATATGGCGTTAGTGCTTACCCCTATCGAAATCAAAGAACTAGGCGAAGCGATAGGTTCTAGGCTTATAATAAGTGTCATTGTGTTGAGCTGGATGATACTGACGTGGATTTATTATTTTACCATTCGGTGGGCTTTTTCTTGGTTTATCAAACTCTACGAAAAAAACGCCAGCCCGGCCTGAGTTGCCGTTAACAGCTTGGGCGTGGCAATGGGGCGCAACCGTTTGGGTGCGCGGTTTATTGATCGGTTTAGGCGGCGGTGCCGATTTTGGCAAGCCCCTGAGCCTCGTTTTAAGGGCTTAGTGACATGATGCTATCGGTAAACAAACAATTTAGCCGCCATTTGCGGGTTATCCACGCCTGTGAAAAAGGTGCGACTGGGGTTTATTGGGGACACCGTTGGGTCGCCGCTTGGCGTTACCCTGATTTGGTGCCGTCATTGACCGCCATGCACGGCCATGAGACGGAGCATTACGCACTGTTCGGGCAATTGCTGGCGGTTAAAAATTCGTCACAGGTCGGGTTGCCGATCTTATGGTGTGCAGGCGGTATCTTGTACGGTGTCGTTACCGCGCTACTAGGGCGGCGGGCGATTTGGAAAAGCACGGCGATTATTGAGGCGATTGTCGAACAGGAACTGCTGGCCGCCAGTGAATTCTTCCAGGCGCATGATCCGCAAGTCAGCGCAGCTATTGAAAAAATCTTGTTGGATGAGTTGCAGCATAAGGAACAGGCGCAAGCCCAGTCCTTAGGTTGGGCAACGATTGATGCCTATATAGAGCCGATGGCGGTGGCCGGGGCGCAGTTATCGAAAAACTTGGCTGAAAAATTGTAATTACGCTAGCCCTGCCCCAACTATAAAACAGAGGCTTATCTGCTTTATGCCTGTGCTTAAGACCATTCCGGCATATCCGAGCCGGAATGTCACCTAAAGGTTAGTCGCTTATGCTAAGCGACATCTGTCATTACCAGGCAATCTCCCCGCTCCTAGCCAGCTCCGGCCAGCCGGACGAACGGCAATTGGCCGAGATAGCCGCCCACGGCTATTCGACCGTCATCAACCTTGGTTTGCACGACGACCCGCGCTATGTTCTGCCGGATGAGCGCAGGACGGTTGAGGCGTTGGGAATGGCCTACCTGCATGTCCCCGTACAATTCACCGCCCCGACCCGTGAGGATTTGGCGCGGTTTTGCACGGCGATGGCGGCGCACCAGACAGCCAAAACGTGGGTGCATTGTGCGGCAAACAAACGGGTGTCGGTATTTTTGGGTTTATATTGGCATTTGTACGGTGGCCAAACGGTGGCGGACGCTTTCGCGTTACAACGGGGCATCTGGGAACCGGATGCGGTTTGGGAGCGGTTTATTGCCGAGTGCTTAGTGGCATAAGCCCTGCCAGCCGTTTTTTCATTATCGCCAGTGCCAAAAGACCTGCTTTAAGGGTGTGGGGTTTGGCAAAGGTAGCGTTTAGCCGAGAGGCTTGCTGGGCAGAAACAGCCTGCCTCGCCGACGCGACGGAACCGCTATTGATAAGCAATTGCCGTTTTAGCGCAATTGGCTGATATAATTAGCCGTCCTCACCCTGTCAAAACAGGGCGGCGGCTTGTAAAGCCACCGCTTATTACATCACTATTTTGCACTTAAATGCACGCCAAAACCCTTGCCGCCAGTCCCTCCCGCCCAAACCAGCCCCTATGGGCCATGGCTTTGGCTTGCCTGATCTCCATTGCCTTGCACGGCGAAATTTGGCGGGCTTGGCAAGGTATGGCTACCGAGCCTTTGCCCGACATTAAGCCGCCCCAGGTGATCGAAGTCGCCTTAACCCATGCCGCACCTAGTCCGGTAGCACCGATGGTTACGCCCGCCGCACCGCCTCCAGTGGCGTTGCCGACACCCGCCAAACCGTTACCGAAACCGCCTGAAAAGCCCAAGCCAGCACCTAAGCCTAAGCCTGTGGCCAAACTCGCCGAGCCGAAAAAAGCCGCACCACCTAAACCCACACCTGTGCCGAAGGAAACTGTGCCAGAGGCCGACAGCCTACCCCGGTTCACCGCCCCACCTGCGTTTAACCCGGCACCCGCGCCCGCGAAAGCCGCTCCGACATCCGTCCCTAGCGCCGCACCGCCGCTAGTTAACGCCGCCTATTCCGCACCCGGCTTAAAAAATCCGCCGACCCGGTATCCAAAAATTGCGCAAATGCGCCAGTGGGAAGGCACGGTCACCTTAAAAGTGAAGGTCTTAGCGGACGGCAGAGCGGGGGAGATTCAGATTGTCAGCGGCAGCGGCCACGAAATCCTCGATGAATCGGCGGTTGAACAAGTCAAGGAATGGCATTTCATACCCGCGCACCGGGGCGATAAAACCGTTGAGGATTGGGTACGCGTACCTATTTCATTCAAATTAAAATCTTAAAGGAAAGCTCATGATACACATTTCTTCCGCCAACATTGTCCAAATCACCTTATGGATACTGATTGGTTTTTCGGTACTGACCTGGGCCATCATTTTCTTAAAAAGCTGGCTGATCTGGGGGATTAACCGTAATAACCGCGCTTATGCCGAACAATTTTGGGCGGCCAGCACCTTACAGGCGGCGGCGCAGCTTGAGCAAACCAACAGCGCCTTAGGGCGTATCGCCGGGGCGGGTTTTCATGCCTTAAGCGATGTCCATAACAATGTCGCCTCCATGCTAGTGCTCAGCGGAGACCTGCAATCCATTTTAGAGCGTTCCTTACGCCAACAAATCAGCAAAGAGCGCAAAACCTTGGAGCAATGGTTATCCATGCTCGCCAGTATCGGCAGCACCGCGCCGTTTGTCGGCCTGTTCGGTACGGTCTGGGGGATTATGCACGCCCTGCAATCCATAGGCCAAGCCAAATCGGCCAGCTTGGACGTGGTGGCCGGCCCCATCGGCGAAGCCTTAATCGCCACCGCCATCGGTATTGCCGCCGCCATTCCGGCGGTATTGGCCTATAACTTTTTCATCCGCACCATTAAGCTGACCGAAGCCGAACTGGAATACTTCGCCATTGATTTTCTTAATTTGGCGGTCAAATCCGGCCTGAAAGCCAGTGCAGGAGAGGTATCATGAGCTTTAAAACCGATTCCTCGTCCGACCGCGAAGCGATGAGCGAAATTAACGTCACCCCGCTGGTCGATGTCATGCTGGTGCTGTTAGTCGTGTTTATCGTCACCGCCCCTTTATTGACCCAAGCGGTGCATGTCGACCTGCCCAAAACCGAAAAGACCGACCCTGCGCCGGATAAGCATCTGGCGACCATCAGCATTGATGCCCAAGGCAACCTGACTGTGAATGAAAAACCGCAAGTCTTGGCGGCATTGGAGCAGCAACTGCGCGACTTGCACAGCGCTGATGCCGAGCTGACCGTACAGTTCCAAGCCGACACCGCCGTCCCTTACGGCAAAGTCGCCGAAGCCATGGCGGTGGCACACAAAGCCGGAATTAACAAACTGGCGTTTATCACTAAAGAATAAGAGCAAGGCGTTACGCTCGTGGAGCGCGGGCATCTTGCCCGCCTGCGTGCGGGCAAGATGCCCGCGCTCCAGCCTTACTGCGCCGCCTCCACCTGCTCTTGTGCTTCCATCCACAGCATCTCCGCCTCTTCCAAGGCCTTATCCACTTTCACCTTACTTTCCAGCAAGGCTTTCAGACGGCCTTTGGCAGCATCGTCATAAAGTGCCGGGTCGGCCAATTGCTGGACTAATTGCTGCTGTTCCTTATGGTATTTTTCCACAGCCAGCTCGGCTTTTTTCAAAGCATCGTATAAGGGCTTGTGACGTTGGCGGCGTTCCGCATCCAATTTGCGTTGGTCTTTGCGCGACACTGTCGCGGCGGTATCGGTGGCGACGGTTTTTTCTTCGGCTTTCTTCTGCTCAGTTAACCAGTTCCGGTAATCGTCAAGGTCGCCGTCAAAATTTTGCACTTTGCCATCGGCAACCAACAGCAATTGGTCAGTGACCGAGCGCAATAAGTGGCGGTCATGCGAGACGACGACCATCGCCCCTTGGAAGTCCTGCAAAGCTACGCTTAAGGCGTGGCGCATTTCCAAATCCAAATGGTTGGTCGGCTCATCCAGTAAGAGCAGATTCGGGTTTTGGTACACCAAAATCGCCAACACCAAGCGGGCTTTTTCCCCACCCGAAAACGGCTTGACCGCCTCCATCACTTTATCGCCTTGAAAATCGAAACCGCCCAAGAAATTGCGCAGGTCTTTTTCGGTGGCTTGCTTGTTAAGCTGTTGCAAATGCCATAACGGGCTTTCATCCAGGCGAAGCTGTTCCAATTGGTGCTGGGCAAAATAACCGATTTTTAAGCCCTCTGCCGGCAGACGCGTCCCGGTTTGCGCCGCCATATCGCCCGCCAACAGTTTTATCAACGTCGATTTACCCGCCCCGTTCGGCCCCAATAAGCCAATCCGGTCGCCCGGAGCAATCGCCAAGCTGACTTGTTTGATAATGGTCTTATCGCCATAACCTAGCGTCGCCTTATCAATTTTCAACAAAGGGTTGGGCATTCTGCCCAGCGCAGGGAAACTAAAATCAAACGGCGAATCGACATGGGCTTGAGCGATCAATTCCATACGCTCTAAGGCTTTAATACGGCTTTGCGCTTGCCGCGCTTTCGTCGCCTGTGCCTTAAATCGGTCAACAAAGCTTTGGATATGGGCAATTTCGCGCTGTTGCTTTAAATAGGCGGATTGTTGCTGCGCCAATTTTTCGGCACGCATTTTTTCAAAAGCGGAATAATTGCCGGTATAAATGTCGGCTTTATTGTGCTCGATATGGACAATATGGTCGGTGATGGTGTCGAGAAAATCCCGGTCATGGGAAATCAGCAATAAAGTGCCGGGATATTTGCATAACCAATCTTGCAACCAGATCACCGCATCCAGATCCAAATGGTTGGTCGGCTCGTCCAGCAATAACACATCTGAGCGGCACATTAACGCTTGCGCCAAATTCAAACGCATCCGCCAACCGCCCGAAAACGAACTGACCGCATTACCCTCTTGGTCTACCGTAAAGCCCAAGCCGTTCATTAGCCGCGCCGCACGGGCCTGGGCGGTATAGCCACCGATGGTTTCCAATAAGGTGTGCAGTTCGGCTTGTTTTAAGCCGTCATTAGCGGCTTCCGCCGCCGCTAAACGCTGTTGTACCCGCCGTAACTCGGCATCGCCGTCTATGACGTAATCAATCGCGGCACTGGCCATGGCCGGGGTTTCTTGGGCGACATGGGCGATTTCCAAATTGGGCGGCATGGAAAACTCGCCCTCATCGGGGTGCAGTTCGTTTCTGACCATAGCAAACAAACTGGATTTACCCGCACCGTTCGCCCCAGTAAAGCCAATTTTTTGGCCTTTATGCAGGGTAAACGAGGAATTGGCAAACAAAACCTTTACGCCTCGGCGTAAGGCGATATTTTTAAAATTTAGCATGGGAGCGTTTTAAAATGTAGTATGGAAGGTGGGTCAAACCTAAAACAGGAGGGGGTCACGCGTTGTATCCGCTGGAAAAAGGTGTATTTGCCAAGTAACGGCAAAACCGTTGCCTGAAAAATAAGCCCTTATATTAACAGCCATTAGGTTTAGCATCCTAGCGGACTAGCCTAGTTGGCCAAATGGCACACAATAAAAAACCCCTGCCAGTCTTACAACCGGCAGGGGTTCCAATTCTTAACTCTTAAACTAAGTTATTGCTAAGCTTAGATGAAAGTAGGAATTAATGGAGCGTCAATAGTGATCAATTGACGTTTACCAGCTTCATCATAGAAGAACAACAAACCAGCAAAACGGCTATCTGGATCGTAGATCAAGTCGGCTAAACGGTAAACTTCCCATGCAGCGTCAGAAGCAGTTACTTGAACAGTTCTTGATTGACCTGGAGCCAGTGGGCTGTTATCGCTAACAGTCAAACCTTCTTCAGCCAACAAGTCGTCTGGGTAACCAGTTTCGTCTTGAGCAACGTTAGAGTCTAAGAAACGAACGCCAGCAGTGTTGAATTCGCCCAAACGAACAGCGGAATCACCGTTGTTAGTAATGGTCAAAGTCATTTGCATTGCACGGCCTGGTACGCGGTAAGTAGCGTCTTCAACTTTAACAGCAACTGATGTTACAGGCATTTCAATTGATTTGATGCCACGCAGCAAACCAGCTTGTAATGGAGTAGTAACAGGGAATTTTTCGTTGGTAGTGCTCATTGACATAGCAACGATAGCGATTGTACCAGCGGCAAAGCCCATTGCTACTTTTCTGTCTGTGCTGCTGATTAAAGAGTCAGCTTTGCCAGATTCAACAGCGATAGAACGTGGAACGAACATTGGTTTTTTCATCCAATAGCCCATCCAAGCCAAACCTAAAGCATACCAGAAGGCGTGCCAGAAGTAAGTGTTGTCCAGATTGTAAGTTTCCAGGTCGATAGTTTCGCCTGTCAAAGTAGTAATCGGGTTTTTGAAGTCTTTCATAGAACCGGTAACAGTTACCCATTTACCTGGACCAATGATTGGACCACCGCCTTTCACGTTCAACATAGTGTGAACGTGCCAGTCACCTGGACGACGAGCTTTTAATAGGACTTTGAAGTCATAAGTTTCGCCCAGTTCCAAAGAAACTGAACGTGGAACCAATTGACCACCGATCCAAGATCCGGCACGGATAAATACTGGGCCTGGGATACCGATGTTCAAGAAAGAAATTTCTGGTTTATCAACAGTTTCTGGCCATCCGCTGAAAACGAAGAATTTTCCGGAGATAGTCATAGTGTCGTTAACAGGCACTTCTTCTTTCGACCAGTTCAAATCGAACCAGTGGATAGTCCGCATACGCATGAACGCAGCTTGAGATTTTTCACCGTGTGCAGCAGCAGTTGGTGTGTAGAACATCGATGCTGTTACAGTAGCCAGCAATGCGACAAAGGACAATTTAGCAACCTTGTCTTTTAATAATTTCATATATCCTCCTCTATAATAGAGAATCTATAGTTTGTTAAGTATCTAGTGCTGTTAATTTTTTCAATTTAAGCCACTAGGTCATAATTATTGGTTCTTAAGCAGATTTAACAAAATCAGTCTTGTTGAACCATTGACCGAAGAAATGCCAAATGAAGTAAATTAAGATACTCATGAAACCAGAGAAGAACGCTGATACTGGAGCAACGTCTTTACCGAAAGTTCTCAGTGTACCTTTCTCAACCATTCTGATGTACTCAGGAGTACCAGTTCTAACGTAGTGGTAACCTTGTAAGTCAGCCAAAGTCATCATCATGCCGTTGTATTCAACAGGAACATGTAATGGAGCAATGATTGGCCAGTTACCTGGGTAGAACAACAGACCGAAGCTCAAACCGCCCAGAACCGCTGTCAATACCATGCTGTTAGACAGCATCAGGATAACGTCAAGAACGATAGCGCCTGGCATCAGGTTAGAAGGGAATACGAAGTTAACTGGGAAGTATGTCCAGCCCCAGAAGTTCAGGTATCTGTTGATCCATTCGCCTAACAGCAGGCCTAAGATGCAAAGAACAGCACCGAAAGGTAAACGGTAACGCCACCACAACATAGCTTGTACAGCAGCTGGGAAAGTAATTGCAACGATAGGGGCAACAGTAACCCACAGACGTCTATCTTTCCAGTCAGTCCAGAAATCCCAGTCACCGCCGGTTAACATATAGTGAATGTGATAACCACCAAGAACAACGAAGAACAATGTAAAACAGATTAGCCAATCGAACGTACGTGAAGCTTTTACCGCTTCAGCGCGTGAACGTACAGCTGATTGAGATGCGCTCATTAGCTTACCTCCTAAAAGGATTTAAATTATTTTTATAAATGCTATCTTCTCTCATGCCCGCCGCCTTGGCGGCGTTCATTTTAGGAGATAGATTTGTTTACTTTTATAAATGTTTTTCAGACGGGGCAGATTATGCCAAGTCTTTTTTCAACAGTTTTGCAATTGAAGCAACTTCTGTGTTTACAACGCCCATTACACCCAGAGCAGCCCATCCGAAGAATACGAAGCCGTAATGTAAAGGAGCAACAAACAATTCTTCCATGAACCAGAAAGTGTGACCCCATTCGTTCAAACCTACGTTAGGCAGAATCATGAAAGGACCAACTACTGATACCAAGTATTGCAGAGACAAACCTTGTTGGTAAGCTGGCAATCTGGTTTTAGCATACAAGAAAGCTGCACCACCAGTGATGATGTAGATTGGGTAGCTCAAGTAGAATTCGATGATGTGACTTGGAGTGAAGTCAGTGTCACGAACGATAGTTTGATGCCAAGTACCGTCTTGTTCGGTGAAGTAGCTAGCGCCGTAGTAGATAGCGATGCCGTACATTACCAACCAAACCCAATGTGTAAAATGTCTTCTCAATTCTTCTCTTGGAGTAATTGACATAACTTTACGGTCACGGGTTTTCCAGATGTAACCCCACAGGATACCTGCGGTAGAAACTTCTAATACGAACTCGATGTACAGGAAGTTCATCCAGTATGTTTCAAACTCAGGGGCAAAAGAGTCCAGACCAGCTGACCAGCCGTAGACGCCTTCATACCAACGAACCCAACCGTAGAAAATGATATAGACTAAAGCGCCTAGATACATATTCTTTTTATTTAACAGCGGTGCTTCCGCAGCATCAGCTTTCACTGATTCAGTTGTAGCTGCCATTTCTATCTCCTAAAAATTATTAAAATCTCAGAGGTTATCCAAGAATCGTAGTAACAATTCCCTTTTGCCCAATCTCATAGTGCTACTATTAAGAAAGACACCAACTCTATTTGGTGAGTAATCAGTCTACCAGTTCGGCTAACCTTGTCAAGCCCAATCATTGCAGAAAATGCTTTCGGTCGTGACAATTTATATTTGCTAAAAATATACTTCCTCTTAAGATATTGATGTCTGTTAAAATTCCGTAGATGACTTTAATTTTATATCGCCTTAAGAAAAACTAATTTTATGAAAAACTTTCTCAAAAAGTACCCAACTGTCGTATTGATCATCGGCCTTTGCACGCTGTTTCTGACCCAACAAAAAGTAGTCATGCCCTTTGTATATGACATCATTAAATCCGACCTGTTTTTGGTCGACAGCAATGACAAGGCCAGCCAGTTACCCATTTCGACACACCTGACCGAATTGGCTTTTAACAACTGCAATACCTATATAAAATCGACACTTGACCCAAACACCACCATCACTTTTCCGGCCAAACCGATCAACGCTTGGAGCTTGGGCAATTATCAATATGTCATTAACGCCGAAGTGACCACCGCCAGCGGCGCCCATAAGTATGCCTGCCGGATCACTTACAATAACGGTGATGACCAAGAAGGTGTTGCCGACATTAAAAACTGGTCGGTCGACGGCCTGTCAGGTTTAGAAAAAATTTAACGGCCCAGCGGCCCGCTTAGGCTTTTAGACGCTAGCCGGACAGGTGCTTAGCAAAAGCACCCGTCCGGCTATTTTTTTAGGCTTGGCTGCTCAGATAATCATCGTAGCTGCCGTTAAAGTCGACGATACCCTGTGGGGTCAGTTCGATGATGCGGGTCGCCAGCGACGAGACAAATTCGCGGTCATGGCTGACGAAGATCAACGTGCCCGGATAGTTTTCCAACGCGGTGTTCAGCGACTCAATCGACTCCATGTCCAAATGGTTGGTCGGTTCGTCCAGCACCATGATGTTGTTTTTTTGCAGGATCAGCTTGCCGAACAGCATCCGCCCCTTTTCCCCGCCCGATAACACCTGTACGGATTTGTTGATGTCGTCTTGCGAAAACAGCAGCCGCCCTAAGGTGCCACGGATGGTCTGGTCGTCGTCGCTGTCTTTGCGCCATTGCCCCATCCATTCGATTAAGGTCATATTGTCGGCAAAATCCTCGGCATGGTCTTGGGCAAAATAGCCGACTTCGGCGTTTTCCGACCACTTGACCACCCCGGCATCCGGGGCCAGCTCACCGACCAAGGTTTTCAATAAGGTCGATTTACCGATACCGTTCGGACCGATAACCGCGACCCGTTCGCCGACGGCGATCATCAGGTTGAGCTTTTGGAACAGCGGGCCGTCGCCGTAACCTTTTGCCACGCCTTCCACTTCCAAGGCCAAACGGTGCAGCTTTTTGCTCTGGTCAAAGCGGATGAAGGGGTTGACGCGGCTGGAGGGCTTGACTTCATCCAGCTTGATTTTATCCAATTGCTTGGCGCGGGAGGTGGCCTGCTTGGCTTTGGAAGCGTTGGCGGAAAAACGGCTGACGAAGGTCTGTAATTCGGCAATTTGCGCCTTTTTCTTGGCATTGCCCGCCAACAGGCGTTCGCGCACTTCAGTGACGGCAATCATGTAATCGTCGTAATTGCCGGGATACACGCGCAGTTCGCCATAATCCATGTCGGCCATGTGGGTGCAGACGCTGTTTAAGAAATGGCGGTCATGCGAGATGATGACCATGGTGCAGTTGCGCTCGTTGAGGATGTTTTCCAACCAGCGGATGGTGTTGATGTCCAAGTTGTTGGTCGGCTCGTCCAACAGCATAATATCAGGATTGGCGAACAGGGCTTGCGCCAGCAAGACCCGCAATTTCCAGCCCGGGGCGACCGCGCTCATTAGGCCATAATGCTGTTCTAGGGGAATATCCAGCCCCAACAGGATTTCCCCTGCCCGCGATTCGGCGGTGTAGCCGTCCATTTCGGCGAATTCCACTTCCAGCTCGGCCACTTGCATCCCTTCGTCTTCGGACATTTCCGGCAAGGCGTAAATCCGGTCACGCTCTTGCTTGACCTGCCAAAGTTCCTTATGGCCCATAATCACGGTATCGATGACGCTATAGTCTTCAAAGGCGAATTGGTCTTGGCGTAAATTGCCCAGGCGTTCGTTAGGGGTGACGCTGACGTTACCCGCGCTCGGCTCCAGATCGCCGCTGAGGATTTTCATAAAGGTGGATTTGCCGCAGCCGTTCGCGCCGATCAAGCCGTAACGGTTGCCGTCGCCGAATTTGACAGAGACGTTTTCAAACAGGGGCTTGGCCCCAAACTGCATGGTGATGTTAGCTGTAGAGATCAAAATGGTGTTCCGAGAGTGGGTTGAAGTGTTAGGGGGTATAGTTTAGCGTAATGTTGGGGCAAACGGGGGGAATATCGGCAGAATAATCCGCTGAAAACGACGAAATAGGGGTTTTGCGCACACGCGGCGACCTGTCGGCACAACGTCGGCCCACCATGAGGCACGACGCTTTCTTAAGCGGTGTTTCCGTGAACTTCGTAGCGGAGGCTAAGATGCAAACGGAAACGGCGGCGTTTAGAGTAGCGTAGTTTTATGACAATGTGATGAGTGGCCTTAAGCGACCGCACCGCGCCGGAACAGCAACGCCCCGACATCGCTGTAGACCTCGCCATGGCCGATGCCGGCGGGCGCGAGTTGGTAATCGCCTTCGCGCAGTAAAATATCGCCCAAAAACACCTCGCCGCTGAGCATCATACATTCTTCGGGCAAGGGATGGCCGTGCGCCATAACGGCCGCGCCGGGCGCTAAACGGAACAGGGCGGACGACAGCCGCTGGTCGGCCTGAAGAATTTTTTGGGATACGCCGTCAGCGATTGTTTGCCAGCCCTGCCCGTCAGCGGCAAAGACGGTATGTGCCAGACGGTCGCCAAACGGCAACAGGCCGCCCAACACTTCCAGCGCGACGGACGGGGGATGCCCTAGCGACGTGCCGCGCAAATACGCCAAAGCCCCTTGACGCGATTGGATGCGGCCATGATGGCTACCCGCCGGGGCGGCATGATAATCGGCCACGCCCAGTTCCAAGCCGTCTATTTGCAGGCCACCGCGCAAAATAAGGCCTTCTTCCAACCATTGATGGCGGTGTTCGGGCAGGGCTGTACCCGGTGCCAGCTCAATCAATACCGAGTTGCCTTGGTCGCTTTGCCAAAGCAATTTGAAACGGATACCCGGTTTGAGGGTTTGCCAAACGCCGTGCTTGGCTCTGACCGTCAGAAAATGCTGGTGCGCGGCGGCGCTCAAAGCGACCCGCTCTTGCAAGCGGCGGCTTAGGCCCTGTTGACGGTCGGGTGCCGGCCTGACCGGGGCAATATGCCCGCCCAGCAAATGCGCCCATTCGGCGGGGGCAAGGTCGGAATCGGAGGGGTCGGTTTTGCTAGTCATAATCGTTACAGTCAATCAATAATAGGCAGATTCTGCCAGGGTTTGCTTAAGGCTGACCAGGGCGCGGCGGATGTGTGATTTTACCGTCCCTAAGGGCAAATCCATGTAATTGGCGATTTCTTCGTGGCTGAGGCCGCGAAAAAATGCCAAGGCCACTAATTGCCTAGGCAAAGGCGACAAGTGTTGCAGCGCCGCATGAAGTTGGCTGCCCGTTTCGACCGCCACCAGCAAATCGTGGGGGTTATCGCCCAACACGTCTTCCAAGTCGTCCGCCGTTTCGGCATAGTCAACGCTATCTAGGCGGCGGAGCGCGTCCAAGGCGCGGCTGCGGGCAATGGTCAGCACCCACGCCACGACACTGCCGCGTTCGGCATCAAAACGCGGGGCTTGCCGCCAGACTTGCCAAAACGCATCTTCGGTCACTTCTTCGGCCAGCTGGACATGGCGGGTAATCCGCAAAACCAAGCCATAGACCCGCTCCAATAACTGCTCATACAAAGCGGCGAAAGCGCGTTGGTCTTGGTCAACAATGCGGCCTAACAAATCCTGTAAATACAGCTCATCAGGCGTGACCATCGCCACACTACCCGGCAACGCCGCTCCAGCACCTGAGATAGGGGCATCGGTAAGGTAAGTATCCATCAGCTCGTCTCTGTCTGTGCCGGAAGTTCCGCTCATCGTGTTATCGTTAACCTTATCTACGCAAAGACTGGGTGACTGGATGCAGCTACCCCCAAAAAATTATGATAGCGATGGCACCGCTTCCGGCATTTCCTTAAACTGCATGGCATGAAGCCGGGCATACGCGCCATTTTTGGCTAATAAGCCGCTGTGTGTGCCGCGTTCGACGATACGCCCTTGCTCCATCACCAAAATCATATCGGCATTCTCTATCGTCGATAAACGGTGGGCGATGACCAAGGTGGTACGGTTGCCCATGACTTTTTGCAGGGCGGCTTGGATATAACGCTCGGATTCGGTATCTAGCGCCGAAGTCGCCTCGTCCAAAATCAAAATCGGCGCGTCTTTCAACAATGCCCGCGCCAACGCCAAACGTTGGCGTTGGCCACCCGACAGTTTTACGCCATTTTCGCCGATTTCGGTGTCCAGCCCCTGCTCCAGCTTACCGACAAACTCCATCGCATAAGCGTCGGTGGCGGCTTGCGTAATCGCACTCCGCGCCGCCCCCGCCAACGCCCCATAAGCGATGTTGTTGGCTATGGAGTCATTAAACAGGATGACTTGCTGGTTCACCAAGGCAATATGCTCGCGCAGGTTGGCCAACTGATAGTCATTGACTTCCACGCCGTCCAGCAAAATCTGCCCTTGGTCGTGCGGATAAAACCGCGACACCAAGTTCACCAAGGTGCTTTTGCCGCCGCCGGACGCGCCGACCAAGGCAATGGTCTGGCCGGGTTCGGCCTTAAAGCTGATGTCACGCAACGCGGGTTCGGCCGCGCCCGCATAGTAAAAGGTCAAGTTTTTAAACTCCAACGCGCCTTGGCAGCGGTCTTTCCGGTACTGTCCGTCATCCGGCTCGCTGGCGGTATCTAAAATCTCAAACAAAGACTCGGCGGCGACAATGCCGCGCTGGATGTCACTGTTGGCATCGCTCAATTGCCGGAACGGCCTGGGCAACAAGAAGGCCGCAGTCAGATAGGCGACAAAGGTGCCGACACTGGACTCTTCCATAAAAAACAAGGCCATATACATTAAAACGGCCAAGGCGATGGCAATCACCAACTGCATGGCCTGGTTATGGACGGCACTGGTCGTGGTCGATTTCAGCGACTGGCGACGGTTATACAAGCTGCTCTCCACAAACCGCTGCTTTTCGTAAGCCTCGCCGCCGTAACTGCGGACAATGCGGTGGCCGTTGACCAATTCCGAGGTGATATGGGTCATGTCGCCGATGGATTCTTGGATGCGCTTGCTCAACATCCGCAAACGTTTGCTGACATAATTCACCAGCAACGCGATAACGGGCGCGACCACCAAAAACACCAACGACAACCGCCAGTTGATATAAAACAGATAAATCAGCAGACCCAAGGCCGTCAAACCCTCCTGCACCACTTTACGCACCGCGTCGGTGGTGGCTTGGGCGACTTGGCCGACGTTGTGGGTAATCCTAGAGATCATGTAGCCGCTGTTGTTGTCGTCAAAATGTGCGGTCGGCAA
Organism: Methylovulum psychrotolerans; assembly: GCF_002923755.1. Classification (GTDB taxonomy): domain Bacteria; phylum Pseudomonadota; class Gammaproteobacteria; order Methylococcales; family Methylomonadaceae; genus Methylovulum; species Methylovulum psychrotolerans. Next base: position 340,829 of record NZ_PGFZ01000003.1, on the reverse strand, counting down.
TTGCGTGTATTTGGCAAAAATCTCACAGCGCAAGGTATGGATGACATTCAGCGACACTTTGGCAAGAAAATAGTTGCCCAGATAGTTGCCGACCCCGCGCATAAGCACCAGGCCGCTAAAAAACAGCGGCAAATAATACATCTTCTCGCGCGACTTGGCCTGCAAGGTGTCGATAATCTGTTGGATAAGGCTGGCAAATAGGGGCTGGGTACTGGAATAAATCAGAAAGCCGAAAATACTGATGATAAATAGCCGCCGATGCGGTTTGACATAGGTCAACAGGCGTTTATAAATCTCGGCATTAGTCTTGGGTGTGTTGTCCATAGTGTTTATTGTAAAATAGCGGGCAATCGCGCCCTATGTGGCCAGCAAAAGCCGAACCTTTCGTTTTGGAGCCTAAAATATGTTAGCACATACCGTCATCCCCTACCTCAGCGAAGCGGACTATTTGGCAAGGGAAATGACTAGCCCAGAACGCCATGAATATGTGGATGGGGTGATTTTTGCCATGACCGGAGCCAGCCGGGCGCATAACCAAATCGGCGGCAATATCGTCAGCTTCCTGCATGGACAGGTCAAAAATACGCCCTGCCGCGTCTATATGAGTGCTGTCAAACTGAAAATAGCCGACAAAAAAACCTATTATTATCCCGACGTGATGCTGGACTGTAGCCGCCAAGAAACCGACGGCTATGCCGTGACCGAACCGTGCCTGATCGTCGAAATCCTCTCGCCCGCCACCGCCCTGACCGACGAACGCGAAAAATGGGCCGCTTACCAACACATCCCCAGTGTACAAGAATATTGTCTGGTCGCCCAAAACAAATACAGCATCAAAAAATACACCCGCAACCCCGCCAACCCGCAGGATTGGTTTTTAGACTTTTACGGCAAGGGCGACCAAGTGCCGTTGGTTTGTGTGGATACCAGCCTGAGTGTGCAGGACATTTATGCGGGGGTGTTGGCTTAAGGTACGCGCAAGTCAACTGCTTAGAAACGCGCATAAAATTAAGTAGGCGTTCATTTTGCACCTCAGCGTGTTCAACCCCACCCCAGCCCTCCCCTTCGCAGGGGAGGGAGCCAACGGCTTCCCCATCGTACAGGCGAAAGTTAGAGGAAAAAGCTCCTCCCCCTGGCAAGGGGGAGCCCTTCGACTTCGCTCAGGAGGGAGGGGGTTGCCGTACTTTCGCCTGTTCAACAGATTACGTTCCTTACTCATACTGCTTAGCTCAGTAAAGCGATAATCTTAACCCATCCACGCTAAACTCTTTTTAGGAAAGCCTTATGCAAGTCCTTGTCCATTTACCTGACGATCTCGCCAATCGGTTTAAATCAACAGTACCCAAACGCCTACGCAGCGCTTTCATTGCCGACCTGCTCAGCAAAGCCATTGCTGAACAAGAAGATGAACTGTTTAAGTTAGCCATCGCCGTTGACAACGACCCTGCTGTAGCAGAACTGGAAGCTGATTGGGAAAGCACTGTTGGAGACGGTTTTGCAACGCGGTAAAATCTGGTGGGTTGATTTTGAACCGACACGGGGCAGTGAAATTAAAAAACAACGCCCAAGCGTCATAGTAACCGTCAACCCCTTAAACAAAGCCAGACGCACCGTAGTTGTCGTGCCATTATCCAGCTCAGCCCAAGCAAGGCCACCCATAAAGGGGAGTCGCTATTTTTGCGAAAGATTGCTTCGGCATCCTTGCCGGTCAATCAGCAAAAATCACGCGACCGCTTATGCCTTCGGCTGCCCCAGCCGTCCTGGTCACTCGCTCGCCACCCAACAAGGGGTGGCTCACATGCTCTCCAATGACTCGACGCGATTTCGTATAGCCTGCATTTTCACTTCCGCTTCGCTTCGTGAAAACTCAGGCACTATCGCTTCTGGGGACTACTCGACTCCTGTCTCGCAGCGGTGGTTGCCGTACCTTCGGCAGGACTCCATTCAGTAGCGGTATGCGATCAGCTCCGCACAGTGGATAAAGATCGGCTTATCGCCAAAATAGGTAACCTGTCAACATCTGATTTGACCGCCATCTCTTCAGGTATCGCGCAAATTTTAGGCCTACATTAATTTCATCACTAAATTGCCCTACAAATAGGCTCAAGCTAACGGCTTGGCGACCTCCCCATACAACGGCGCAAAACACAACGCAATCAACACGGCAAACCAATGCCCCTCACCATGGTCGAGCATCGGGCTATTAAAGACACTGGCGACCACCAATGCCAGCGACAGCCCTTGCGCCAAGCAGCGGTCAGGTATGGGTAACTGGCGGGCACAACTAAATTGGCTCCACAAAAAGCCTGCGTAAACCAAGACACCGACCAGCCCCAACTGTACGCCTATCATCAACGGCTCATTATGCGGGTTGCTCGTCCACAGCCGGGGGTCTGCCACCACGCGCCGGTATTCTTGGTTAAAACTGCCCGTGCCGAAACCCAATAAGGGCTTTTCCGCCATGAGTTTGAGCGAATTTTGCCAAAAACCATAGCGTAAGTTCAGCGTAGAGTCGACTTGCTCAGGTTGGGGCTTTAAATAGGCCCGGGTATTTTCAATGCCTTCCTGCAACCGTTTGGCCTTATCGGAATAGCCGACAAACACGCCTAAAGACACCGCCAACACCACGACTGCCACCACCCGGCCTAAGCGATGAAAGCGTTGCCAAGCAAACAACAAGGCCAAGGCCACCAACACCAACTGCCCCGTCCGGCCTTGCACGATAAAAAACAGGTTATACCCGCATAACAGCCCCACCGACAGATATAACAGGCGGCCACCTTTATTCTGATGAGCCTGATGGGCGCAGTAAAAGGTAAAAAACGCCATAAAAATGCTGTAAGTGATGCGACTCTTAAAACACGGGTCGCCCTGTTCGTTCAGCGGCAAAACGCCCATCGCCATCAGATACGAACACAGCAACGCCGCCAACGAGGCCACGATAAAGCCCTTCCATAACCAAGCGCGGGCATGGCTGTCATCTAAAAACGCCAACAACACCGGAATAAAAAACAACTCATTGTATTTGTTCACCATTGCCAAGCCATCGGGCAACGGGGCGCGGCTATAAACCAAGCCCAGCCACAAGCACGCCCATAGCCCCACTGCCCAAGCGGCAATCGGGCAACGCCTGACAATGGTCGGCAAGGTCTTAAAGCGTCCAGAAAATAGCCACAACAGACCGAGTAAAACTGATAAAATCGTTACAAGGCTGGTGGAAAAATAAATGGCGATAATAAATAAAGCTAACAGAAGAGATGTATTTTTAGTGATAAGGCTTGTCTGCATTGCGTTTTTAACCTAAGGCTACCTACGGAAAGTAAGTAGGTGTGCATATATTTTTTAACATCCGTTAAACTGTCTGACCCCAGCCCCCCCCTTCGCAGGGGAGGCCCCCAGCGCCGCCCCCGTCGTACAGGTGAACGCCAGGAGAAAAATCCGCTCTCCCTGTCCCCTTCGGCTTCGCTCAGGGAACGCGGAGGTTGGGAGGGGGTTATGTTAAATGATTAATGAGCGGTCACTTAAATTGAATGTTGACAGCAACGGCAACCCACACCATAACCGACAGCCTCCTGACCCAGAAAAAGCAGCCCATTAGGCGGCTTTATTATATTGAAAACCCGGCGGCACCCGTAATACCACTCCAAATAACCTGGCAATTAAAGCATTTATGGATACCTCGTTACCTCTTCCTCTCGTATCGGTTGTGATAGCCACTTACAACGGGGAACGCTTTTTACGCGCACAGCTCGACAGCATCCTGCAACAGACCTACCAGCACCTTGAAGTTATTGCCGTCGATGATTGCTCTACCGACAATACGTTCGCCATTTTAACCGAGTATGCCGCCCGGCATCCCCATTTTACAGCCGTCAGTAACGGGCAAAACCTCGGCTACCAAAAAAACTTTGAAAAGGGGTTTCTGCTGGCCAAAGGCGATTATATTGCCCCTTGCGACCAAGACGACATCTGGTTGCCCACTAAAATCGACGTCTTATTAGCGCATATTGGTGAACATGCGATCGTGTATTGCGACTCCAGCTTCATTAATAGCACGGGGGAATTGCTGGGAAAAAAAATGAGCCAAGAAAAAGTCCTTACCCATTTTGACGACCCGCTGATGTTCATCGTCGGCGGTTCCGTGCCAGGACACGCCATGCTCATAACAAGGCAACTGGTCATGGACACCATGCCTTTTCCCAGCACCATTATGCCCCATGATTACTGGTTAGCGTTTGTAGCGACCTTTGCCAGCTCGCTGAAGTTCATTGACCAAACCTTAGTGCTCTACCGCCGCCACGATGCCAACATATTTGGCTCCCTCAACTCCAGCAACAAGCAAAAAGAAACCGCCCGCCAACGCAAAGAAAACGCCCAGCACCGGGTAAAATTGCTGTACGACAAATGTCCTGAGCATTTAAGCGAAACCAAAGAAGTGTTGCGGAAACTCTACAATAGCTATCAGAGTTACTCTATCACCAATAACTTCACCCGGATGATGATCTTTTTTAAGTACAGAAAACAAATCCTCAGTTACAAAAAACGCAACGAATTCAGACGCTGCCTATACTGCTTAAAAATGTTCTTTAAAATAACTTAAATCAGTTGCATCTACCCCATCATGACCCCTAATCCCCACACGCCCCTCGTTTCTATTATTTTAGCCACCTACAATGGGGAACGTTTTCTGTCCGAACAGGTCGAAAGCCTATTGCGCCAGACTTATCAGCGCATAGAGATTATCGCCGTTGATGATGCCTCTACCGATAGCACGCCCGCGCTCTTAGACCGTTACGCCGCCCGCTACCCGCATTTTCGCGCCGTAAAAAACCCGACTAACCTAGGCCATGCCAAAAATTTTGAACAAGGCTTTTTATTGGCCCAAGGTGATTATATAGCCCCCTGCGACCAAGACGACATTTGGTTGCCCGACAAAATCGCCGTGCTGCTGGCGCACATCGGCGACCATGCCATCGCCTACGGTGACTCGGAATTTATCGACAGCGCCGGGCAACGCTTGGGCAGTAAAATGAGCGACACCAAAAATCTGACCGATTTTGATAACCCGCTGATGTATATCGAAGTGGGCATCTCGGCGCTCGGCCATGCCATGTTAATGACCCGCCAGCTCGTCCAAGCGGCAGCGCCGTTCCCGGCCATTTTTTCCCATGATAACTGGCTAGGCTTCGTCGCCAGCTTTAACGGCTCGGTAAAGTTCGTCGACCAAGTGCTGGTACAATACCGCCGCCATGATGCCAACCTGACTAACGCCCTACATAAAAAAGACCGGAAAAAATTGGCCGGAACAAAAGCCGACCCCCACCAACGCATGGCCCATGCCCAACAACGCTTAAAGACCCTCTATGAGAAATGCCCCGATCATTTGCCTGAAAAAGCTGTGATTTATCAACTCTACCAAAGCCACCAAAGCTTTTCTTTGCGCAACAATTGGTTAAGGATGCGCCTATTTTTCCGCCACCGGCATCAAATTTTGCTGCATAAAAAATATGCCCACCCCGAATTAAAACAGCGGCTGCACTGTATTAAAGCTTTTTTTAAAATGATTTGAGATTTTATGCCCACTCCCACCAACTTTCTTATCAGCCGCACCGACAGCTTAGGCGATGTCGTGCTAACCCTACCCGTTGCAGCGGTCTTAAAACAGCATTTCCCCAATGCCACCATCGGCTTTATCGGTACGCCTTACACCAAGGCGATTGTTGAGGCCTGTCCGCATATTGACGTGTTTATTGATAAAGCCGATTTTTTAAGCGGCCCCGTCACGCTGGCGGGCGAAAAACCCCAATGCCTGCTGCATATCCTACCGCGTGCCGACCTTGCCAAACGGGGCAAAGAGCTACAGATACCGTGGCGGATAGGCACGACTAACCGCTGGTTCCACTGGCTGACCTGCAATAAGCTGGTCAAACTCAGCCGCAGCAACTCGCCCCTGCACGAGGCGCAGTTAAACCTCAAACTGTTAAAGCCGTTAGGGATCCGCCATGACTTTACCTTACCCGAAATCGCCCAACTGGTCGACATGAGCCGCCTGCCCGCCCTGCCCGCACCTTTTGCCGCCTTGTTGCAAGCCGATAAGTTTAAGCTTATCCTACATCCTAAATCACGCGGCAGCGCCAGGGAATGGGCTATTGAGCATTACATCAGCCTGATTAAGTTGCTGGATACGGATAAGTTCCAAATTTTCATTTCCGGCACCGCCAATGAGCAAGCCGCATTACAGCCCTTATTCGCCGCTGTGGGCGAGCGCGTCACTGACATCAGCGGCCTGATGAGCTTGCCTGAATTCATCCCCTTTGTCGCCGCTTGTGACGGCTTAGTCGCTTGCAGCACCGGGCCGTTGCATATCGCCGCCGCCCTCCAAAAACACGCGCTGGGCATTTACCCGCCGATGCGCCCTATCCATCCGGGACGCTGGCAACCGATAGGCCAACATACGCACATCTTCGTCCTGGACAAAACCTGTAACGATTGCCGCCAAGACAAAGCGCAGTGCCCGTGTACCCAAGCCATCCAACCGTTAGCGCTAAAGCAGACCTTAGATAAAATTTATGCAGATTTCGCCCGCCAGCGCGGCCTAACCCGTTAATGCCCAGGCGCAGCGCGATAACCGATGAACAGATGACGGAAAGGAATTTAGTGACATGAAGCCGGGCATATCCTTTCAGCGCATCCTAATCGCCAAAACCTCGCACCTAGGCGACTTGGTCATCAGCTTACCGATGGCGGCGGCGATCAAACGCCATTACCCCGAAGCGACCGTCATTTTTTTAACCTGCCCCAACACCGCCACTGTCGCCCGGCGGTGCTTGGATGTCGATGAAGTCTATAGCTTGCCCGAAGCCGCCGCCGACTTGCCGCCGCTGCTAAAAAGCCTCAATATCGACGTGTTTATCCAAGCCAACACCTCAAAAAAACGCGGCTTGGCGGCCAAAGCCGCCGCCATCCCCATCCGTATCGGCTCTTTATACCGTTACTACAACTGGTTTTTGTGTACCCATACCGTCGCCATCTCCCGCTGCTTCCGGCACTTGAACAAGCGCCTGCTGGATCTGCAATATTTACGCCCCCTCCATATTATCGCCGATGACCTAAACGCCGTGCCGGATTACTACCGGTTTGCCCCAAAAACTGACCACGCCTTAACCGGACGCTTCGGGCTGAACGTTAACAAACACCGGATTATTTTGCATCCCGCATCAATTACCTCCCAAGCCCACCGATGGCCGTTAGCCAGTTACGCCCAACTGATTGACTCCCTAGACCCGGAACGTTATCAATGGCTGATTACCGGCACGGCGGCGGAGCGGGCGTACTTAACGCCGTTACTTAACAGCCCTGGGCGGCAGGCGGATGTGGTCGATACCGTCGGGCAATTGACCTTAGACGAACTGATGACCTTAATGATGGCCTGCGACGGCCTAGTCGCCGGCAGCACCGGCCCATTGCACCTCGCCGCCGCCTTAGGCCTGCATACCTTAGGCCTGTTCCAATCCAAGCCCAGCATTTACCAACGCTGGGCCCCGGTCGGGCGGGCGGCGGCGATACTCCACAGCACCACGCCCTGCTGCGGCGACAAAAACCAGCAAGCCTGCCCGTGTATTGTCGCCATCAGCCCCGCCAGCGTTAAGGAGCGGGTCTCGGCGTGGTTTGCTGACGATTCCAGCACCCCACCTTGTTCAGACAGCCTAAGCCAGCCCTAAAAAATCCATCGACACCCCGCCGAAAAGGGAGTAAGAATAGGGGCTAACCTTGCGCCTACCCACTTCGGTGCCACCCCATGACTCTGCCCCGCATCCTGTTACTGAGCTTTATCGCCGTCGCCATCACCGTGTTTTTTGCGGTTGGCGGCTTAGATTATCTGACGCTGGACGGCCTTAAAGCCCAGCAAGAGCAATTGTTTGCTTGGCGGGATGGACACTGGGCCATGACGGTGTTGCTGTACAGTCTGCTTTATATCATCGTGACCGCCCTCTCCCTACCCGGTGCGACCGTCATGACCTTGGCCGGGGGGCTCTTGTTTGGCCTGTTGTGGGGGACTATCATCGTCTCGTTTGCCTCCAGCATCGGCGCGACCTTGGCATTTTTGGCGGCGCGGTTTTTATTCCGCGACCCCATCCAACGCCATTTTGGCGACCGCCTGAAAACCATTAACGAGGGCATGGCGCGGGAAGGCGCGTTTTACCTATTCACCTTACGGCTCGTGCCGCTGTTCCCGTTTTTCGTCATTAACCTGGTCATGGGGCTGACCCACATCAGCACCCGCAGCTTTTATACCGTCAGCCAGTTGGGCATGTTGGCGGGCACGATAGTCTATGTCAACGCAGGCACCCAACTCGCCGGACTGGACTCGCTCAGCGGCATCTTATCGCCCGGCCTTATCGGCTCTTTTGTCTTATTGGGCTTGTTCCCGTGGCTGGCCAGAACCGTCCTTAGTACCCTAGAAGCCCGCAAAGCCTACGGCAACTGGCCTAAACCTCAACATTTCGACAATAATCTGCTGGTCATCGGGGCGGGATCGGGGGGCTTGGTCAGCGCCTATATCGCCGCCGCCGTCCGCGCCAAAGTGACGCTGGTCGAACAGCAACACCTGGGCGGCGATTGCCTGTATACGGGTTGCGTACCGTCCAAGGCCTTAATCCGTAGCGCCAAAGCCGTGGCGCAAATTCGCCGCAGCGGCGAACTGGGCATCCACGTCCCGGTTGCCGAAGTCGATTTTGCGGCGGTGATGGCGCGGGTACACGCCACCATCCAAGCCATTGCCCCGCATGATTCGCCCGAACGCTACCAAGACTTAGGGGTCAACGTCATCCACGGCAAGGCAACCTTGCTGTCACCGTGGTCGGTGTCGGTCAGCACCGACAGCGGTAGTCAAGTCATCACCAGCCGCGCCATTATCATCGCCACGGGCGCGAAGCCCTTCGTGCCACCGATTCCGGGCTTGGCGGATATAGGCTATCTGACCTCAGACACGTTATGGGATTTGCAGGAACAACCCAAACGCCTGTTGATCTTAGGCGGCGGTCCGATAGGCTGCGAAATGGCGCAAGCCTTCGCCCGTTTAGGCAGCAGCATCACCCTCGTCGAACGCCTGCCGCGCTTATTGGCGGGCGAAGACAGCGAGGTCTCCGAGCTTATCCACGCCCGGTTCTGGCAAGAAGGCATCACCGTGTTGCTGGAACATGAAGCGACGGCGTTTGTTATCGAAAACGGCGAAAAAATTCTGATTTGTGACCAGCAAGGCCAAAGCCGCCGCCTAGGCTTCGACCAAGTGCTGGTGGCCTTAGGCCGCCGCGCCACGGTCACAGGCTTTGGCGGCGAAACCTTGGGGCTGAAACTGTCCGAAACACACACCCTCGCCACCAACGGCTTCCAAGCCACCAATTACCCTAACATCTTCGCTTGTGGCGATGTCGCCGGCCCCTATCAATTTACCCATGCAGCCGCCCATCAGGCTTGGTATGCCACCGTTAACGCCCTGTTCGGACAGGTCAAAAAATTCCGCACCGATTATACCGCCCTGCCCCATACCACGTTCATCGACCCCGAAGTGGCGCGGGTCGGCCTTAACGAACAAGAGGCGCAAGCCCAAGGCATCGCTTACGAAACCAGCACCTACCCGCTGGCCGAACTGGACAGGGCGATCACCGACGGGGTTGCGCACGGCTTTGTCAAAGTCCTGACCGTACCGGACACCGACAAAATCTTAGGTGTCACCATCGTCGGCGAACAGGCGGGCGAATTGTTAGCGGAATATGTTTTGGCCATGACCCACAAACTGGGCTTAAATAAAATCCTCGGCAGCGTCCACAGCTACCCGACCTTAGCGGAAGCCAACAAATACGCGGCGGGGGTCTGGAAACGCGCCCACGCCCCACAAACCCTATTAACCTTAGTCGCCGCCTATCACCGCTGGCGGCGGCACTAAGGAATGTACATGAAATTAAGTAGGCGTTCCATTGCACCTCTGCGTGTTAAACCCCACCCCAGCCCCTTACAAGTGTAGGTTTTTAAAAAGTGACGGGGCAAAGCGTTGAGAGTAAATTGATGAGTGTCATCAACATCCGTTTACCGAAGGTGCCGCCATGCCCCGCCATCCAGAACTATACCAATGGATCGACACGATTGCCATGCATTTTCCGTCCCTCAGCAAGCCACAGGCATTGGGCTTGGCGTTGTGGAGTTTTGGCATGGCCGTCGCGCGTTCATGCAGCCTGAGCGCCGTGGCCGACGTGTTGTCGCCGCTGCTGTGGCAAAAGTACAACACGCTGCGTGAAAGGTTGCGTGACACCTATCGGGAAGCGGGCGCGAAATCGGGGCGGCGGCGTGCCGACCTTTGCGTCACCGAGTGTTGGGCGCCGTGGCTGGCCTGGGTATTGGACGGCTGGGCAGGCCGCCAGCTCGCCATCGCCATGGATGCGACGAGCCTGGGGGATCGGTTCACCGTGCTGGCCATCAGTGTCGTGTACCGTGGCTGTGCCGTGCCGATCGCCTGGAAGGTGCTGAAAGCCACGGAGAAACACGCCTGGAAACCGGAATGGCTGGCGTTGTTGGGGCGTTTCCGGGGACTGTTGCCGGAGGGCTGGACGGTCATCGTGCTGGCCGACCGGGGCTTATACGCGAAATGGCTGTTCGGGGCCATCGTGGAACTGAAATGGCATCCGTTCCTGCGCGTCAATGTCCAAGGTTCGTTCCGTCCCGAAGGCTGGTGCCGCTGGCATCCCTTTTGCAGTTTGGTGCCTGCGGAAGGCCGCCGTTGGCAGGGGCGCGGCACCGCGTTCAGCGGCAAAAAGACACAGTTGCCCTGCACGTTGTTGGGCTGTTGGGGCGAAGGGCACAACGGCCCGTGGCTGGTGCTGACCGATCTGGCGCCCGAATGCGCCGACGCCTGCTGGTACGGTTTGAGGGCATGGATAGAACAGGGCTTCAAGCACAGCAAGCGGGGCGGTTGGCAATGGCAACATACGCGCATGGATGATCCGGCGCGGGCGGAGCGGCTGTGGATGGCCATTGCCATCGCCACCTGGTGGCTGCTTTCCGTCGGTGGCGAAGCCGAGGCCGGAGCCGACACGCCGTTGGACATCAAGGAACCATCAGTGCCGGGTGCGGCACGGCGACAAGGGAAGCGCTGGCGGATGGTCGGCATTTTCCAACACGGCTGGTCTTTGATTGTCGCCGCCTTGCTGAACCACCAACTCCTGCCCGTCAAACCGGGGCGGCCTGAGGCATGGCCCGGTTTGACGGAAATCAACGGCGTGACTTTGGCTATTTACGCAGAAGGGGGTGGAGGGTAAGAAAACCTACACTTGTAAGCACCCCAGCCCTCCCCTTCGCAGGGGAGGGAGCAAATGCCTTCCCCCGTCGTACAGGCAAAAATCAGGGGAAAAATACCCCTGCCCCTGGCAAGGGGTAGGCTGGGAGAGGGTTGCCGTACTTTCGCCTGTTCAACAGATTTTATTTCATGCACGTTCCTAAGCGCTTATGCTCGATACCCTGCCCTACTTACAAAACAGCGACTTTCCGCCCCTGCGCCGCAACCGTTTGGAGATACTGCAAGTCAACCTCGGCTACCGCTGCAACCTCAGTTGCACACACTGCCACGTCAACGCCGGCCCTAAGCGCACCGAAATGATGGACGAGGACACCATCGCGCAGGTACTGGCCTTGCTTGAGCGCCAGCACCTGCATACCTTGGATCTGACTGGCGGCGCACCCGAATTACACCCGCACTTTAAACGCCTGGTCAGCACCGCCCGCGCCCAAGGCGTAACCGTCATCGACCGCTGCAATCTGGTGGTGTTATTGGAAGAAGGCTACACCGACATGGCGGCATTTTTGGCCGACCAACAAGTGCAAATTGTCGCCTCCCTGCCCTGTTATCTGGAAGATAATGTCGATAAACAACGCGGCAAAGGCACGTTTAACGCCAGCATTAGCGCCCTGCGCCAACTCAATGCCCTAGGCTATGGGCAAACCGACAGCGGCCTCGTGCTAAATCTAGTCTTCAACCCGCAAGGGGCCAGCCTGCCGCCGCCGCAACAAGCCTTGGAACTCGCCTATAAACAGCATTTAGCCGCCCATTACGGCATCGTCTTTAACCGCTTATTCGCCCTCGCCAACCTGCCTATCCAACGTTTCGGCAGCGTCTTGCTCAGCCACGGCCAGTTCGATAGCTACATGGCCTTGCTGAAAGACCACTACAACCCTAAAGCCTTGGCGCAGGTGATGTGCAAAAATACCTTAAGCGTCGATTGGCAGGGTTTTGTTTATGACTGTGATTTTAACCAAATGCTTAAATTGCCCTTAGGCACGGCACAACAGCCCGTGCATATCAGCGCGGTAGCGGATTTATTGGATCAGCCCATCCATACCTTACAGCATTGCTATGGCTGCACGGCGGGGCAAGGGAGCAGTTGCGGGGGGGCGATTGTTTGATGGGAGGGGGTTTCAGAGATAACAATGTTAAAAGATATATGCACACCTGCTTGATACATTGGTGTCAATTGCAATCATTAAACCGACCGCTCCACGCCTTGCAGAGCAATAGCCCGTTCCATCTCTTCAAGCGATACGCTTTTTTCGGAAGTCAAAATACCGCATATATCAGCAAAGCGGTTATGGCTGTCTGCTGGTGTTTTGCTTGACTGCCTGCTTTGTTTTAATGATGCCTGCACTTTTTCCGCTTGTTTGGTTAATAATTCTTGCAAAAACAATTGCTGTGTTTCATCGGATAAGCTTTCATAAAGCACATATAGGCTATGGGCTGCTGTTGCATTTTGTGGTTGCATCATAATCTCCTACGGTATTTGATACATATTAGAGTCCGGCGTTGAGCAAAAGACCGGCTAAAGGTTAGCACACACGGTTAGGCCATCGTGCAATGGCTAAAGACCATTGTACTCCGTTCACGGCGGCCTCTCAGTGGAGTGCAATGGCCTTTAGCTATTGCCGAGGGCTTTAACCTCGCGCCTAACCCAAAATCTCAGGTTGGCCTGTCTCTGTGTCGCTTAATGAGTGGTGGCATCTATATGCCCCATTAATTTTTATCATTAATTAAGTTAATGATGACCTTAACAATCGTTTCTTTTTCGTCGGGTTTGCTTTCGGCTATCAATAAGGTAAACGCCACCAAGGCGTTATCGGCTACCCGCTTCTCCCCTTCGGCGTTATACAAATACGCATGGCGTTCTAAAAACCAAGCAAAAATAGCCGCCGCAATGCGTTTGTTACCGTCACTGAACGAGTGGTTTTTAACAATAAAATACAACAGATTAGCGGCTTTTTCCTCAATACTGGGATACAACTCCGTTGCGCCGAAGGTTTGGTAAATGGTGGCTAAGGAGCTTTTGAAAGAATGGTCTTTTTCATTGCCAAACAAGCCGCTCAGATTTTCTTTTTCACGCCACAGCCAAATTTGCTGTATCGCTTCTTCGTAGCTGATTTTAGGGTGTGCTAAGACCTGTGTGCCTTCAACTTGCAAACGCTGATGGTCGTAGTCGTCCAACACCGTCAGGGCGTGGCTGTATTTTGCCAATATCGCCAAAATGCCTTGGGATTCGCTGCCCGACAAATCCTTGCTGTGAAACAAGCGCGAAGACAAGGCAATCGCCTGTTTTAAATCCGCTAATTTTTCCTGTTGCGCTTTTAATTTTTCTTCATTCAGCGCGTAGCCTTGGATCAGGTATTGTTTGAGAATGTTATTTGCCCAAATGCGGAATTGCGTGCCTTTTTTGGAATTGACGCGGTAGCCGACGGAAATAATGGCATCCAGATTATAAACATTGATAATTCTTTTAACTTTCCGCTTGCCCTCTTGTTGAACTACCGAGGATTTCTCGGTAGTTGCCGATTCCTCTAACTCGCCAGATTGGTAAATATTTTTGAGATGCAAACCAATCGTATCGCTATCTTTATCAAATAAAGTCGCCATTTGCGCTTGCGATAACCAAATAGTTTCTGCACGCAGTTGCACTGCAACCTGTGCTTGGTCTCCGTCCAGTGCATAAATAATAATGGCGTTATCGTTGTTTTCTGTCATTTTATTCTCACTTAGCTGCTGTTTGATGCTAGAGATTGTTGGCGGCAGGATTTTTCGTATTAAGCATTCGTTTCGTAGACATTGCCGTTAAACGCCACGGCAACCCCATCATAAAAATTAGCTTCTAATTGCCGCCGCTGCTCTACAGTATATTCGCCTTTGATGTTGGTTAAACGCTGATTGCGCCACACCAACAGATTTTCAGCGAAGATGCTAAGAAAAAACTCCGTACGCAAAGCAGTTTCTCCAGCTTCAGGAAAACCATAGCTGCGTCCAAACAAGTTTTCTAACGTTTGCGCTTTATCCAAACCTGATTTAAGCCAATCATGGCGGCTACCGACATAGTACCAATCCCCTGCAATCAAGGTTTTAATATCATCGCACCCCAATACCGCTAGCTGTTCGACCATGCCTTGCAGCGCGTCGCTTGCTTTAGGCTGTAAAGTACCCCAATACATTTCAGGGCGTATTTTTACCCATTCAACTGCCGGAACACATTCAATCCCAGTTTTAATCAGTGGGTTTTGCATAATACCTTCTCGTTTAAGGCTTTCGTTACCTCAAACAGAAAAACACTAAATAATGGCAGACCTTTTCTGACCGGATACGCCACGGCATTATCAAGCCAAGTATCATTTCCACCAGACATTAACCATCGGCAATTTGTCGGCACAAGTGCCTTGCAATAATTGTTGGGAATACGGCGGCACATGGGTAATGTCTTGAGTTTCATAAAAACTGAGCTGACGCATCAGTTCGGCAAATGAAGGGGCGCGAAATTGTCCTGCGTGATAGAGTATCGTCGCCTCCATCTCCCCGTCTGCGGTCTTGACTTGCGGATAGAGTAAAATGAGTGCGGAACTGTCATCCTCATATTTGCCAACCACAATCGCATCACGCAGGTAATGGGTTCTGCCCGTGACAGAATCTTGCTCTATGCCATAAACAAAATAGTCTTCATCGGTCGCCTCTATGTCCATGAACTCCATCGCTGCGAGACAGGAGTCGAGTAGTCCCCAGAAGCGATAGTGCCTGAGTTTTCACGAAGCGAAGCGGAAGTGAAAATGCAGGCTATACGAAATCGCGTCGAGTCATTGGAGAGCATGTGAGCCACCCCTTGTTGGGTGGCGAGCGAGTGACCAGGACGGCTGGGGCAGCCGAAGGCATAAGCGGTCGCGTGATTTTTGCTGATTGACCGGCAAGGATGCCGAAGCAATCTTTCGCAAAAATAGCGACTCCCCTTTTCTTTTTGGGCAATTTCTTCATAGATCCCTACCAATTCAGGTTCTAATATACCCGCGCGGCCTACTTGCACCGGGGCATATAGGCCAATGGCCGCAGCCCATCCATAGACTACATTAGGTTCAAACAGTGGGGGCTGGTAAGCCAGCAAAAAATCCTTGTAAGATTTCGGTAAGGTTGTGCCCAGTGACATTTCAAGCTTATCGATAGCTTCGTTAATATCTCCGGTGACTTGTTGTTGCGCAGGTTCCAGGCCATATTTACTTAAAATAGGCAGCTCAGGATAATCCGGGCTTTCCGAAAGCAATACCTGATACCGACGCTGGTAAGCTTTGTACCAGCACGACAGAAACGCCTGCCATTGGTTTGGCCCTGCCGTGTATCCCGAATGCTGATGGGTAATTGTCATATTGTCTGCCTTACGCTTTAGTTCCAATTGATTTTTGCTATTATTTTCTTGGCAACCCCACAGACTGACAAGATAAATAACCATCACCATTTGCCAGTTTTTATTTCCCAGAGACATTAGCCGATTTTGGTAGCTTCCATCACCCTATCGGTAATGGCATTTAAATTTAAAACAGCAGCCTATCTTTAATAATGTCGCATTGCATTTTTATCTCTATATCGTTCTCACCATCAAGCATTCTTGTCTTAATTAAGTAACCGCCATCACCATTTTCTTTAAGATAATTAATAATATCCTGTATTGACAATGGCTTTTTCTGATAAGAATAAATTAAATCTAAGCACCCAGATGCCCCAGTGATGCTGTCAGGAACATAGGCGATAGTTTTTGCCATGAATACTTCGGCAATGCAGTTTAAACATTCCTGCATTGCTTTATTCCATGCGGCATTTTCTGTAAACGCCAGCCATGAGCATGGCATTCTTATAACCGTCAACAAACCGCAAACATCAAAAGCAAATCCAAGCGGGTGTTCAAATAAGGTAATCTTCCTGCCCGGAACAGAAAAATGTTGCTTTGTTAGCTGAGCCTGCTTTTTTTTCTAAGAAAAACAGGATTATTTACCGGAAGCTGAAAGCCATGCAAACCACTTAAAATCTCAAATAATAGGGGCGTTACAGCTTCCAGTTTTTCAGCCACATCTTCATTGTTAACAAAATGGGCTGTACCGCTATCAAGTATCGCTATAGCCATCACAGCCACCAAAGGGAATGATTAATTACTAATTATATCGGATTATGGGGAGCGGATAATCATTTGTCTGCACACTCATAACGGAAATAATCACATCCAGATAGCAATGCTCAACTTCGCGGTTTACCTTACGCTTGCCGCTTGCTGATGCCCATCCATTTAATCAGCATCAACGATGCAAACTTAACGACCACCACAAACAGCCAACAAACAAAGGCAATACCAGCCACACACCCAACGGCGCGGTGCGGATGCGGTAGCCCCGTGCCCTAGCGACCAATACGCCGAGAACAGGCAGCAATACGCCGCATTCGATGAACAGGTTGCGCCATAAATAGGCATTATTAAAACTGAGGCGGCCCGCGCTGGGCAGTAGGCCGATGGGCGAGAGGGCTTCGGGCAGGCTAAACGGCCACCATAAAGGCACAGGATGTACGCCCACCAAGAAATCCAACAGCGGATGCGAGAGTGCCGCTAGAGCCAAAACACTAAACGGTATGCGCCACCGCCACAAGGCTAAATACGCTAGGGTGCTGGTCGCTACGGCAAAGGCGATAGAATGGCTAAAACGCGGGTGGAAGTCGATATGCCACAGCCAAAACGCCAGATAATCCAAATCGGGGCAGATGGCGAGCCAGACCAGCACGGGCAATAAAGCGCGTGGGGCGCGGTGGTGGGCGGGTTGCGCCAGATACACGGCGACCCCACAGGCAAGATGGCCGACCAGTGACGACATACTTAAACCCCTAAGCTTTGCTGGTTGCGGAGCCGTTCCGGTTGCCAATGGGCAATGGCCCAGGCCAAGACTTCCGTAACACTGGCCTGCTGCAAGGCCACGGGCGGCTGTTGCTGTAATAGCGCCAACAGGGTAAACAGCACTGCCGTCGGATGACGGGTGTCAACGGCGGTCGCTAGGGTCTGTTTGCTGAGTTTGTAACCTTGGGCATCGACCAGCACCGGCACATGCAGGTAGCGGGGTATAGGGTAGCCTAAGAGCTGGTGCAGATAGATTTGCTTGGGCGTGGCGCTGAGCAAGTCGCAGCCCCGGACGATTTCGTTGACCTGCTGCAAATAATCATCGACCACCACAGCAAACTGATAGGCGATGATATGGTCTTTACGCCGGACGATAAAATCGCTGTGCGGGCTGAGCAGTTCTTCTGCTATCGGCCCTTGCAGGGCATCGGTAAAGCGGATGGTTTGGTTGGTGGTTGTTACGCGCAGGGCATGGTCGGTGTCCGGGGGGATCTGGCGGTGACGGCAACGCCCCGAATAGGCCTCGCCGCCGAGCATTTTCCGGCTGCAATCGCAACGGTACAGGCAACCGCGCTGCTCCAGCTGCGCTAAAATGGCCTGATACGCGTCTAGCTGTTGGCTTTGGTAAACGACAGAGCCATCCCAATGTAAACCCAGATTATCCAAGGCGTTAAGGATGGCCGCCACGGCATCGGGGCGGTTACGCGGGGTGTCCAGATCGTCAATGCGCAACAGCCAGCGGCCTTGTTGGCTGCGGGCCTGCAAAAAGCTGGCTAAGGCGGTATACAACGAGCCTAAATGTAACGGGCCGGTGGGCGAGGGCGCAAATCGGCCAATGATGGGAGGTTTATCGGCAGACACGGGAAACCGACGGTCTATGTCCGGCTACTGCTCACAGGCTTGCTTGAGCTGCGCCAGCCAGTGCTGCATTCCGTTCGCCAAGGTTTTGTTAAAGGTTTTTTTAAACACAGTGGCCAATAAGCCAGCCATGCTCTCCTCTACGGCCACTTGGGTCTGGTCACCGACGGCCTCAAGATGCCAGTTGTGGATGGCATAAAGTCCCATCGTTTTGCCTGTCCAGCCCAATTGGCTATAAGGCTCGACCGTGTGCAGGGTGGAGCGGATAGTCGCCCCGCCCGTTTGCCAGACAAACGTGCTGCCGGCTTGCAGCGGTCCGTTAAGCCGGGCTTGTTTAATGCCGCTTTGCCAATCCGGCCATTGGTTAATAGCCGTTAACACCGCCCAAACCTGTGCAGGGGTGGCGTTGATGAGCAGGCTTTTACTGCACGTTACCGGCGCATTGCCGTCGATGTTGGTCAGCATGATCAGACACCCTCAAAATACGGCGGGTAAAAGGCTTTAGGACGGCCCGAAGGTTTAGCCCATTTGTTTTTCGCGAATTTCGTCCAAGGTTTTGCAATCGATACACAAGGTTGCCGTAGGCCGTGCTTCGAGGCGGCGGATGCCGATTTCGATACCGCAAGACTCGCAGTAACCATAATCGCCCGATTCGATTTCTTTCAGGGCATCGTCAATTTTCTTGATCAGGCGGCGCTCACGGTCACGGGTACGCAATTCTAAGCTGAATTCGGACTCTTGGGTGGCACGGTCGTTAGGGTCAGGAAAATTGGCGGCATCGTCCTGCATGTGGTTGACCGTGCGGTCGACACCTTGCATCAATTCCGCTTTCCAGTTTTTTAAGATAGCCTCAAAATGTTTTAATTGGGCTTCATTCATGTACTCTTCGCCTTCTGCTGGCACATAAGGCTTAAAGGTAAAAGGCGACGCAACCACGTTAGAACCAGTAGCCATCCATAAACTCCTACAAAATTAAATAAAACCGCGCATTTTTAGCAGAATAGCAGGCCGTTAGCAAGGATTATTGGTATCATCGGCATTTTTTCACCTTTCCTGAGACGATGAGCAAAGAAACCGCAACGAGGATGCTAGACATTTCAGCCTTTTATGTGATGGCGATACTAAAACGGGCGCAACAATTGCAGGCCGAAGGCAGGGATGTCATCCACATGGAAATCGGCGAACCGGACTTCCCGACCCCGCCCGGCATCGTCGCCGCAGGCATCGCCTTACTGCAAACCGGCGAGGTAAAATATACCCCGGCGGCGGGCTTACCCGCGTTGCGCCAGCACATCGCCGATTTTTATCGGCAGCAGCACGGCGTAACGGTCGCCCCGGAGCGTATCTTTATTACCCCTGGCGCGTCAGGGGCGTTTTTGCTGGCCTTAGGGATTAGTTTGAACCCAGGCGAGGAACTGCTGATGGCTGATCCCTGTTATCCCTGTAACAGCAATTTTGCCGCCTTGTTCGGCGCTATCCCACGCACCTTGCCCGTCGGTGCCGACAGTGCCTACCAATTGAGTGCCGCGCAAATCCAAGCGCAATGGCGGCCTAACAGCAAGGGCGTGTTGATTGCCTCACCGTCCAACCCGACCGGGACATTAATTGCCCCCGACGCGCTGCAAGCGGCCATTGCCACCGTCAACAGCTTGGGCGGCTGTTTTTATTCCGATGAAATATACCACGGCTTGACCTACGGACAGCCCGCCACCACCGCCCTGCACTATAGCGACGAAGTGTTTGTCATTAACAGCTTCTCCAAATACTTCGGCATGACCGGCTGGCGTATCGGTTGGCTGGTGGTGCCGGAGGATTTTGTTGCCGCCGCCGAAAAATTGGCACAAAATATTTTCATCGCCACCTCCACACATTCGCAATATGCCTCGCTGGCGGCGTTTAGCCCCGACACCCGCGCCGAATTGGAACGCCGCCGCGCCGAACTGGCGGTGCGCCGGGATTTTTTGTACACGCATTTACTGGATTTAGGCTTTCGCATTCCGGTCAAACCGGAAGGCGCGTTTTATATTTACGCCGACGCTTCACGCTTTACCGATGACAGCTTCCAATTCGCTTTGGACTTGCTGGAGCAAGAAGCGGTGGCAATCACCCCCGGCAAAGATTTCGGCACCCACAACGCCCGGCAACATTTACGTTTTGCCTATACCACAACTACCGATAAAATGGCTGTCGCTATGCAGCGTCTGCAACACTTCATTACCAAAGGATAACCGCCATGACTGTCAAAACCCTTACCGCACTCGAACTAAAAGCCAGACTAGAGAAAGGCGAGCCGCTGTTCTTGCTGGATGTCCGGGAAGATTATGAATTCAAATACGCCAGAATCGACGGCAGCGTGCGTATTTCCTTAAACCAACTGCCCCAACACATCTATGAACTGGATGCCAAGCAAGCGATTGTAGTGATTTGCCACCATGGGATGCGCAGCCAACGCGCCGCGCATTTTTTAGCCGATGCCGGTTTTCCCGACATCACCAACCTGCAAGGCGGCATTGATGCCTGGTCGCTGTATTGCGACAGCTCGGTGCCGCGTTATTCGTAAGCGACCAGGACACTTTTTTCAGACAAACCCCCCGTAAATCTATATGATATGTGCCTTTTTAATGACCCAATAGGTTTTATCATGCAAGTTGCTGACAATATGGCTGTTTCTATCCACTACACGCTGACCAATGACGAAGGCGAAGTCATCGACAGTTCGGCGGACGGTGAGCCGTTAGTTTATTTACACGGGGGTGGCAATATCATTTCCGGCCTTGAGCAAGCTATGCAAGGCAAAGCGGTTGGCGATACCTTCAAAGTCCGCATTGAAGCCGAAAATGCCTATGGCGAATTTGAAGAAGACCGCGTCCAAGTCATCCCACGGGCCATGTTTGAAGGCATTGACACCGTTGAAGTCGGTATGCAGTTCCACGCCGATGTCAGCGCCGGCCCCGGCATTGTGACGGTCGTTCAGGTTGAAGGCGACGACATCACCATCGACGGCAACCATCCGCTGGCGGGTATGGCCTTAATTTTTGACGTGGAAGTCATGGATGTGCGCCCTGCCAGCCATGAAGAAATGGCGCACGGGCATATCCATGGCGCAGGTTGCGACCATTAATTGCCAAGCGTCACTACGCCTTACCAAACCTTGATGTAACCTAACTGTCAGTGGTCTGGTTACATCGTGACCTAAGGCGGGGCGGCTTTTCGGTTTGCCCCGCCCGATTACAGCCACTGTGTCCCTACCTAAAAATCCACAAGCCTTTCGCTACCCTTACTTTTTTATGGTTAATGGCCGTTGCTGTTTTTTTACGGTCTGCCCCTCCCCTATATCCTGTCGCTTAAGCGCGTATTCCGCCACCAACAGGCAGCCGTTGCCGCTTATTTTTAGGCCTGCGCTTTAGAATCCCTGCACCTGCCTTTTGCTATCGGGCCAATATCTATTACCTTTTAAGGGAATATCGGGCATATTTAGACATTGCCAGTATATTCAACTTCTGCACAGGCTTTTAGGGTGATTTTTCTAACGCATTTCTTGTGGATAAGGTGTAAACTAATTGCGTCTATAACCTGATTAAAGCAGTTAATGCAAATAGCCGAGACCCACGCAGTAATAGTGTTGGGAGCCGCTATTACAGGCTCGGCAACATAATAAATATAACTAACAATAATAAAAT
Organism: Methylovulum psychrotolerans; assembly: GCF_002923755.1. Lineage (GTDB taxonomy): Bacteria > Pseudomonadota > Gammaproteobacteria > Methylococcales > Methylomonadaceae > Methylovulum > Methylovulum psychrotolerans. Next base: position 319,075 of record NZ_PGFZ01000003.1, on the reverse strand, counting down.
TAAGAGGAGTAAGTCGCGATGCAAGAGCTATTTCGACGATTTATTGGTCGCATTGCCGACCAATACGCAACGGTTTTATTAGTGCTCGGGGCCGTGGCCACCGTCACTTATATGGTTCTTATCACCGATATCCGTAGCCAAGAAGGTAATGCCCGTCTGGTTAAAATGAGTACGGAGCAAGGTCAGTTGGTTGAGGACATCAACTTATTGCTGATCGAAAAAATTTATTTGACCGATGCCAATGAAATCCGCCGCATCGATGCCAAAATCATTTCCAACCTGACCCAAATCGACCAAAACCACGCCTCGCTGATTGCCGGTGACCGTTATATCCGTGAGGGCGACCGTCTTGTCCACGTTCCGGGTACTTTGTCGCAAGACCTGCGTTTGATTTACTTCGATAACCCCAAGCCGCTGGACCCGCAAATGCGCACCTACCTGACCACGGTCAGGGACTTGTACAGACGCTCCGCCACCCATCTTACCCCTGACGATCCTGAGCTGAAAACCCTGCTCTACACCTTATCGCCACGGTTGCTGGAAGAGATTGGCAAAGCCAGCTCGATTTACCAACGCCAAAGCGAGATGATGATCGGTATCACCGCCAGCAAACAACACATGATGTTCGCCATTTCCTTGGCCTCGTTAATCATGGTAGGCACCTTGCTGCTGCAACCGCTGGTATTAAAACTGAAAGACAGCGCGGTTAAGATGCGCCAAGAAAAAGCCTTTGCGGATAACGTGATTAACACGACTCAAGCCTTGATTATCGGCTTGGATGCCAATGCCCAGGTGGTGCTGTTCAACCATTACGCCGAAGAGAACAGCGGCTGGTCGGAAGAAGAAATTAAGGGCCATGACTTTTTCGAGCAGTTCATCCCCGCACATGACCAAACCGAACTGCGTAAGCTGTTCGCGGATATGATGTCCGGCGAGGTGCAATATGCCGATTCTATCGAAACCCTGATGCGTATCAGTACCGGCGACTTGCTTAACATTATCTGGAACCCGACCATCATTACCGACTCGCACGGCACGCCGCTGATGTTCTTGGCGACCGGCCTTGACATTACCGAGCGTAAAGAGGCCGAACTGCAAGTCAAACAAGCCAACGCCGAATTGGCGCAATTGTCCGACCGTCTGCAAGGCGAGGTCAACTTGGCCGCGACATTGCAACGTTCAATCTTGCCCCAACCTATCATTGCCCTGCCCGGTCTGGCCGGGGTGGCAAACCTGCTGACCTCCAGCGAGGTAGGCGGCGACTATTACGACTATTATAAAGTCGGTGGCCACCATAGCATCCTGTTCATCGGTGACGTGAGCGGCCACGGTGTGGCGGCAGGTACGATGGTGGGCGCGGCCAAAGCGGGTGTCTATCCGCTGATCCATGAAGGCTTCACCAACCCTGGCGAAATCTTAAACTCGCTTAACATCAACATGCAGGCGACCGCCCAGCAATCCTTGCTGATGACCATGGCCTGTTTGAGCTTAGATGCGCGTAGTGGCCGCTTAGTGTTCGCCAACGCGGGTCACGTTTTACCGTACCTGTTGCGTAAAGATGCCCAACACTGGGAAATGATTGAAGCGTCCGGCTTACCTTTAGGTAAAAGCTTAGATTCGGATTATTTGCAGTCCGCTGTCGAAATGACCCTGAACGTCGGCGACAAACTGTTCTTATACACCGACGGTTTGGTCGAAGAAGAATCCCCCAGCGGCGAGCCGTTCGGCTATGACCGTTTGGAATTCTTACTGAACGCCAATTACGATGTTGAAGACCCTGAAGAACTGCGTAACATCCTGATGGATGCCTTACGCGTACATTGCCGGGGCACGGCGTATACTGATGACATCACCATTGTGGTCATCAGCCATACTGACCGGGTCAGCCAATCTGCCCAAACCAACACCGATGTCAGTGACATCATCCGTATCTCCGAAGGCTTCTACCGCCAAGGCGAACACCCTATCCCACGGATTTCCAAAGAATATGTGGTGTTCTTGGCCGAACAGGGCTATTCCGACCTGCTGACCCGTTTCAGCCAAGACGGCATTTGCCGGATCTTGCCGAAAAATGATGATTTCTGCCAACGCTTAGGCTGGGAACATTTGCTCAACCAGCACCATGAATCGGCTGACGATGACTTGTACGCGCTGATGCCCGGACAACCGCAATACCGCCAATTCCATCTGACCCATACCGAAGACAAGGCCTTCATCACCGAAGAGATTTTCTCGTGGCTGAACGACCAAGGCAATTTGCCGAAAGACCATATCGAAGCGCTGATGGTGATCCTCGACGAAATGACCGAAAACAGCCTCTATGCCGCGCCACGCGACGGTAAAGGGGTGGCTTACTACAGCAAAGGCGAATCCCGCGAATTGTCCGCGCACGAAGAAGTGCGTATCGATATTGCCTTGGCCGACGGCTTATTAGGTTTGATGATTACCGATAACTGGGGGACATTGACTCCTGGGGTATTCTTAAGAAATATCGCCCATGCGATGGAAAATGGCGTGGAAGCCGGGGTCGGCGGTGTCGGCCTGTATATGATGTGGCGTTTGTCCGATTATCTGCAAATCCGTGTCCATCCGCAAAAACGCACGCAGGTGACAACCTTATGGGATGTAAACAACCCCATTGATATGGCCGTCGATTCCGGCATTCAGTTCATCTATCATACTGAATATGAAGCCGCATACCCTGTAGGAGCGTAAACCCATGAGCATGAACAATAATTTTACCATTAAGCAAATCGCTGGCGACAACAACAACTTTACCTTTAACTTAGTCGGAGCGATTGATGCCCACGCCGATACAATGCTGGGTTCTTTAACGCAAATTCCCGCCAATTCTTATGTGCTGTTAGATTTCAGCCAAGTGGAACGGGTCAATTCAATGGGCTTGTCGTTATTATTAAAAGTCTTTGAAAATTGGGAAAAGCAAAAAACCCGCATTGAAGTGCAAAACCTCGACCGCATGGTCAGTATGCTCTTTAAAATTACCGGCTTGGGGCGTTTTATCAAAACCGAAGGCGCTGCCGCCGCTGGTACGGCTGAAAGCATCAATCCAGAGCCGCCCCGCCATGTCGAAATCAAAGCCGCTGCGCCAGTAGCCCATGTCGCCAGCGACAAGCTCAATTTTGTCGCCAGTATGCAGTCCGGCCAACAACTGACGGGCTGGTATTTGCTCAATACCTATTTGCAACGGCGCATGAAAAAAGCCATCCACTTTGAGCAAACAGTGGACACGCCAAACCCGGACAGCACCGACCTGCTGTTTGCCAAACCGTTTGAAGCGTCGTTAATGATTAAGCGGCACGGCTTTATCCCCGTGATGCGCCCTTCCTCGGAAGCCGACGAAGTGGTGATCTTGACCCGTTCCGACGATACCCGCACCTTGGCCGACTACGCCAATGTCTGCGTCAGTACCGCCACCGAAAGCAGCTTTGTCTATCTGCTAGGACGCTTTTTGTGCGATGAGAACGGCCTGGATTCGTCAAAATTGACCTTTGATTTTTCAGGCAATGAAATTAAAGCCTTGCAGACGTTAATTCGGAAAAAAGCCGACCTGGCGTTTATGCTGAAAAAGACTTACGAAGGCCTGTCTTCGTTCAGTAAAAACAGCGTCCGCAAATTGGACGAAAGCCAAACCGACTTCGCCTGCCATTTGTTCTTGGTCGCCCCGCATATACAAAACCAAGCCGAAGCATTAGGCGAAATCCTCACCGCCATGACCGAAGATGACCAAGGCAAGCAAATTTTGCAGGACATCCAAATCCAAGGCTGGAGCAAGCCCGAAGAAGGCGAAGTGCAAATGCTGCAAATGGTTTATGACCGTTATCGCGGCTGACGCTTGAGCTTTTGAGGCTGTCCGCTAAGGATGGCCTCTTAAGGCTTTACATCGCTTAGGGTAAAAAGCCCAAACCTTCGGGTTTGGGCTTTTTTTTGCGTAAAATTTGGGGGGCGGGTTTTATGAAAAACTTGCTCATTAAGTTGTTGGCGAAATTAATTTAAGTAGGTAGGTATGCATATCTCTTTTAACATTTGCGAATTCAACCCCACCCCAGCCCTCTCGGCAACCGCTCCTTGCGTTGCTCTACCTCCTGCATCCGTGCAGTCGCCCTTCGCAGGGGAGGGGGCATCTTCCTCGTCGAACAGGCGAAAATGAGGGGCAAAAGCCCCTCCCCCTGGCAAGGGGGAGGTTGGGAGGGGGTTACAGAGATAACAATTTTAAATGTTAAAAGATATATGCACACCTACTTATACACATTCCTAAGCTACTCCAAAGCCTTAATCTGCTCGGCTGACAGTTGGGTATATTTGATGATTTTGTCCAAGGGTTCTCCCTCTGCCAGCATCATTTTGGCGATGGCTTCGCTTCTCTCTCCTCCGCTTTCCGTAAGGGTTTTTTCCTTAGCGATCCTAATACCAGCCAGAAATCCGTCTTCAAACGACGCATCCCTCACGTTTTTCATTTCCCAATAATCCAGCGAGCTTTGGCGGTAGTCGTTGAGCAGTTTGGTCTTTAGACGTGCCAATTCGGCAATCTCAAAACCTTTTTGGAAAATCGGCTCGTTAAGTATCGCGGGGATATGGTCGAAGTTCTCCAGATTTTTAAGAAAATACAGCCACTTGTCAAAATGCGTCACCAACTCATGCGCCTGCTTGTTAAACAAGGGCATTTGCAGGAACTTAAAATGCAGCTTGTCGTAAAAGACATCGCCGTCTTGGTCTTTCAGGCAAACATCGCGGCGGAACTTGGCGACCTCTTCCTGTTCGTCATAGACAAAATCCAAAATGGCGATCATGTATACGGGCAACAGCCTGAACGACCAGCCGCCTTTTTGGGCTTGGTTCTTAATTGGGAAGGTCGAGTAAAACAGCGAACGGTCTTTGAAAAACTTCACCTTGGCTTTCTGCATCTCGACGATAAACTGCTCGCCATTGACGTTCTTACAGTAAATGTCAAAAATCGCCTTGCGCTCTTTCGCCGTGCCGGGGATTTTTTCGGGGTTCTTAAAGCTCAGCTCCGCCACTTGGTGCTGGGGCGGCAACAGTTGGTTTAAAAAATCCACCAACAAATCTTTGCTGGCTTCTTCGCCGAACAGCTTTTTAAAACCGAAATCGGTGTAAGGGTTAAGGTATTTGCTGGGCATGGTTAGGTTTTACTCATCATGGGGGTCATCAAAGCCATAAGCGATCAAATCTTCAAACTTTCGCGCGTGGATGGTATCGGCGCAAGCCGCCAATATATCGCCGATATGCCGGGCAAAATCATCCATTAACTTAAATTGGCGGAAATCGGTCTCGCCTAACACTGCCGCGCCGTGTTCGCTAATCACCGCTTGCAGCGCGTTATGTTGCTGCCGCCAATATATCGCATAATTTACCCTATCCAACGCCGAAAAAATCCGCGCACAATCCGTGCTGAACAGCCGTACCCGCTGTAAGGCCTCGGCGTTATCATGACGGCTAGTGCGCCAAATCTCAAACAATTCATACATGCAGTTAGCGGATTTCAGATACTTATCACTGAGGATCACAAACACCCTATCGCCTTGGGCGATGCGTCCCATAAACGCCGATAGCTGATCGCCGAATTTTAAATCACCCTTATCCCTCAGGATATGAATACCCCGTGCCTCCGCTGCATGACAAAGCTGGTTAACCACCGCCTCACGCGGCTTGCCTTCCGGCGTATCATCGCCCCACGCATACGACACACAATAAGTAATACCTGCTTTAGGCGGCTGGACAAAGGCCAGCGGCGGCGCGTTTACTGGCTCCGGCTGGGCGCGTGAGGCAACCTCGGCAGGTTCGGCGATAGGCTCCAAACCCCAATGGTGGTTTTGCTGAGTAATCCGTTCGCGTAACTGCGCCAACAACTGCCCCGCTTGCCCGCCTTGGCAACTGATGCGTAACACGCCCTGCCAAGTGCCGACTTCTTCTTGCTCAATCAGCGCGTGGCTGCGGGTGGTCTGCTCATAAACACACACGCCGTTCTGCCAATAAATCCCGTTCACCCCCGCTTGTTGGCCAATCTCCGCCATCAGGCTACGCAATAAACCGGGCTGGTGCAATTGGTAACGGTATAACGCTGTTACCATGTCCGCCTGTGCCGACCACTTTTCCGCCAATTCGCTAGCAACTGCGGCTTTATCCGGCAACAGTTCGGGGGCGATGTATTCGTCTTCTGTGCCTAATTGCCTGTCACCGTGTTTATGGACAAAACAAATCCCGCAGGATTGCATCATGTCCAAAAACAGCCGCTGTTCCGCGTCGCTGTAGTCGCGCCAGACTAACAAGGCCAGTAACGTCCGGCTAAACCGCCCGCGCAAGCGTTGCAGTTCGCGGTAACAGCTACCGCGCTGGAAAACGGTATAAATCGCTTCCAATGCCCAGGCTTGGTCTAAAATAATCTGCTCACCAAATAAGCCGGGGCGATAAAACACTACCCCGGCATTGTGCAAATAGCTTAAACAATGCTCTGGCGCACTGATGCCACCCACTTCCTCGCACAATTGCCGGAAATGGGCTTGGCTAAGGGTACGGTATTGGCGTTGTTCTGCTGCCACCGCATCCGCCGCGCGTAAGGCTTCCAAGCGCCGTTGCAAACGTAAGCGCCCCGCCCCGATCAACGCCGTACCTTGCCGCTCACGCAACCATACCACCGCCTCGCCTAAGGCTTCATCTAACGCCGCCCTTCCCCTATCCTTCAAGGCGCTGTAATGCAGGCTTTTGACAAAACCCAAGCCCTCCAACTCGCTATCCTCTATCGGCAACCGCCGCGCCTCGTCTTCGATACGGTCACAACGGGTTTGCACTATCAGCACTGGGCTGTCCGCACCGCCCAAATGCCGGACATAGGCCAACCAATAGCTTAAGGGATGGTTACGGAACACTAAGCCATCGCAGTCATGGCTAGCCGCCCCGTCACTGGCGGGAATCCAGACCAGCAGGAAAATGGCGCGGGTTTTTAAAAACAGCGCGTGAGTGCCGTGGTAAATGTCTTGCCCGCCAAAATCCCAAATCGCTAAATTAGCCGCTTCGTAGGTATCGGTAGGCGGCAAATCGGCAGTGGCTAGGCGAATGCCATGCGTGGAGCTGATAGTGCTATCGTAAGCTTCCCCGCGTAATCTACGGCAGATTTGTGTCTTACCGACCCGACCATTGCCCAAGATCATCAGCTTTACATCGGGGATAGCTTCGCTTCCGGCTTCTAGGTCGTTTAAATGGGCGCGTAGGGAGGGGAGGCAGTCGCTATAACTCGATTGGGATAACGCCTCAGCAGGGATATTGGGGAGTTCGGTTTGATAAAGATAAAGCCATTGCAAAGAGGATTTTACCCAAAAATCAGGAGAGATATTCGTCAATTTGCAGTCAGAACAATTCAATCTTTGCAAATTGACAAGGCCGGACAATGCCGACAGGTCGCTGACCGCTGTACGGGAGCAATCCAGCGATTGCAGGGCGGCAAGGCCGGACAATGCCGACAGGTCACTGACCTCTGTGCCGGAGCAATCCAGCGATTGCAGGGCGGCAAGGCCGGACAGTGCCGACAGGTCGCTGACCGCTGTATTGTAGCAATGCAGCGATTGCAGGGCGGCAAGGCCGGACAGCACCGACAGGTCACTGACCGCTGTACGGGAGCAATCCAGCGATTGCAGGGCGGCAAGGCCGGACAGCGCCGACAAGTCGCTGACGGTTGTGCCGGAGCAATGCAGCGTTTGCAGGGCGGCAAGGCCGGACAGTGCCGACAGGTCGCTGACCGCTGTATTGTAGCAATGCAGTGATTGCAGGGCGGCAAGGCCGGACAGCGCCGACAGGTCGCTGACCGCTGTGCCAGAGCAACCCAGCGTTTGCAGGGCGGTAAGGCCGGACAGTGCCGACAGGTCGCTGACCGCTGTATTGTAGCAATCCAGCGTTTTCAGGGCGGCAAGGCAGGACAGCGCCGACAGGTCACTGACTTCTGTACGGGAGCAATCCAGCGATTGCAGGGCGGCAAGGCCGGACAGCGCCGACAGGTCGCTGACCGCTGTGCCGGAGCAATACAGCGTTTGCAGGGCGGCAAGGCCGGACAGCACCGACAGGTCGCTGACCGCTGTACGGGAGCAATGCAGCGTTTGCAGGGCGGCAAGGCCGGACAGCGCCGACAGGTCGCCGACCGCTGTGCCGGAGCAATGCAGCGTTTGCAGGGCGGCAAGGCCGGACAGCACCGACAGGTCGCTGACCGCTGTATCAGAGCAATGCAGCGTTTGCAGGGCGGCAAGGCCGGACAGCGCCGACAAATCATGTATAGCTATGCCACATAAAGATAAATTTTCTAATTCTACTAACGCACCGATGCCAGTTAAACTATTTTCCAAAATATTGTCGCTATCAATACCGGATGCGTCCTGCCATTCACCATCTATTTGGTCTATATAACCATAGCCCAAATTCACCCCCCGCAAATGCCGTAAACTAAACAATTCTTCCGGCAAAGCCCTTAAACCCAGCATTCCCAAATCCAAAAAGCCGCTACGTTGCTCGGCTTCTTGGGCGATACGTTCACGCGCTATGCGCAGGCCTTCAGTTTCGGTTTCTAAAGTCATAGGTATGGCGGTTGGGTTGTTGGTGTAGGTAGGGCTTAGCGGTTCGGATAGGGCTAAAGTCAGTTTGAGTATAGCAGAAGGGAAGCCTAAACCGTTGGCGGTTTTGTTCTTGCGGTTGTTTTTTTCGCGGGTTAAGGGCTTGGGCGTTGTACGCGAGTACCCCGTAATGGAAAGGATAAACACTAATGCGCCCGACAGGGCGCAAGCAATGCTGTTAACCCCACCGAATCCCTACACTGCCCCGCGCCATTTTCAGGTATAATCCCCCCATTTTTCAACATCAAGATCAAGAGAACTATGTCGGACATCAATAAAGTTGTTTTAGCTTATTCCGGGGGGTTGGACACTTCCGTTATCCTTAAATGGTTGCAAGATGTGTATGACTGCGAGGTGGTGACTTTTACGGCGGATTTGGGCCAGGGTGAGGAAGTGGAACCCGCACGGGCTAAGGCGCAAAGCATGGGCATTAAGGAAATTTACATTGACGATTTGCGCGAAGAATTTGCGCGGGATTTTGTGTTTCCGATGTTCCGCGCCAATACGGTTTACGAAGGCGAATACCTGTTAGGCACCTCCATTGCGCGGCCTTTAATCGCTAAACGTTTGATTGAAATTGCCAACGAAACCGGCGCGGATGCCATTTCCCACGGCGCGACCGGCAAAGGTAACGACCAAGTGCGTTTTGAGCTGGGCGCGTACGCGCTGCGTCCTGACATCCATGTTATCGCCCCTTGGCGCGAGTGGAACCTGACCTCACGGCAAACGCTGTTGGATTATGCCGAAAAGCACGGCATTCCGGTCGAGATGAAAAAAGGCAAAACCTCGCCTTATTCTATGGACGCGAATTTGCTGCACATTTCTTACGAAGGCCGCGTCTTGGAAAATCCGTGGACGGAGCCGGAAGAAGATATGTGGCGTTGGACGGTATCGCCTGAAGCCGCGCCGGATCAAGCGACTTATATAGAATTGACCTTCCGCCAAGGCGATATTGTCGCCATTGACGATGTGCCGCATTCGCCTGCTGAGGTGTTGGCAAAGCTGAACACGATTGCCGGGGCAAACGGTATTGGCCGTTTGGATATTGTCGAAAACCGTTATGTCGGCATGAAGTCGCGCGGCTGTTACGAGACCCCAGCGGGTACGGTGATGCTGAAAGCGCACCGGGCGATTGAGTCATTAACCTTAGACCGCGAAGTGGCGCATTTAAAAGATGAGTTGATGCCGCGTTATGCGTCGTTGATTTATAACGGCTACTGGTGGAGCCCTGAACGGCAGATGCTGCAAACCATGATTGATGCGTCGCAAGTGTCGGTTAACGGTAAGGTTAGGCTGAAACTGTATAAGGGTAATGTCATCGTGGTAGGCCGCGCCTCTGATACCGACAGCTTGTTTGACGAAAGCATCGCCACGTTTGAAGAAGACGGCGGCGCGTATAACCAAAAAGATGCCGAGGGCTTTATTAAGCTCAACGCGTTGCGGATGCGTATCGCCGCCGCCAAGCGTCTGAAATAAAACCCAGAACAAATTTCCATTTAGCTTGTATAATTGGCCGTTAGTTACGCCTTGGGAATTGGCACGGCGGCTTTGGGGGTTAGCTGATGCTTAAGCTTTTTATACCATCAGCCCTAAATAGGGCGAGGAGCTTTATAAAAGCCCAAGCGCATTGGCTAACCGCTCCCTCCCCTGCTGGGGAGGGCTGGGGTGGGGAGAATAAAACGAGGCTATATAGGGGTTTTAAGGTCTTTTGTCTATTAATATACTTCAAACGGTCAAGTTTTCGGTTTTTAGGATTAACCGTTCGGCCTGAGCCTGTCGAAGGCTGGACTGTTCAGAGTATAAACATAGCGACCTTCAACCCCCATCATTCTGGCATACCCACGAGGCATAAAGGGATTGCCGAAATGATGGGTATTTTGTGTGTAAGCCATTTTGAGCAACTTATTTTTCAGTCTATTTGATGAAAAAAGTGTTGTTTAGATTCTCCCCACCCCAACCCTCCCCATCAGGGGAGGGGGCAGTATCACCTTGTACTTTGCGTATTGGTGAGCCTAACGCCCTGTTGTGCCGTGTATCCCTAAACCCATTAGAGCCATAATAATAAATAATTTGTCCGAAGCGGCTGTTGTGCGTTTCGAGAGGAAGTTAATAATGAGCCAGAAAAATAAAACCCATTCAGAAATTGTTGTTTTGCAAAGTGTGCCATCCCACCAGCAGTTGATGAAAACCAACCGATGGTTGCTGAGGGGGGTGTTTTTCCTTATGACGGTGATTTTTGTCACGGGCTTTTTGTTACTGCCCAGCAATGATTTTTTGACGGCTTATAAAAAAGTGACGGCGGATGATGGCACGGTAACGGCGGACAGTCCGCAGTTGTCGGCGGAAGTTAACGCACTGAAAGGGCAAATGGTCGGTTTGGTCAGCGGCTCGATTGAAAGCAAGCTACGTTCTTTAGAAGAAAGCCTACGCGCCGGGGCGGTTCCCGCGTCTTTAGGGGCGTTGGAAGACATTAAAAACGATGTGCGGGTGTTGCGCACCTATTCGGGACCCGCCCAAGCTGCCCCTACTCCGGCGGCCAGCTTATCAAATGCGCAACTGATGCAGGAAATGTCGCAATTAAAGCGGCTGATTTATTGGACGCTGGCTTCCTGTAGCCTGATGATCGCCGCCGTGGCGGGCATCTGGATCAGAAACCTCAAAAAACTGCCGTTGCGGGAAAAGATTGTCCGGTATTTAAGCGGCAAGTAAGCTTAGGCTTAGGAATGTGCATAAAATTAAGTCGGCGTTCCATTGCTCCTCAACGTGTTAAACCCCACCCCAGCCCTCCCCTTCGCAGGGGAGGGAGCAAATGGCTTCCCCGTCATACAGGCGAAAATCAGGGGGACAACGCTCCTCCCCCTGCCAAGGGGGAGGCTGGGAGGGGGTTGCCGTACTTTCGCCTGTTTAACAGATTTTATTTTATGCACGTTCCTAAGCTTAGGCTTAAGTCCCGACACAAAAAAGCCGCCCCAGGTTTGCACTTGGGGCGGCTTTTTTTCGGGCTAAAGAAAGGCCCGATTTAGGTCAACAGTACGCTTATTTGGTTTCCAAATATTTGTACAGTGCGTCAACCGCTTGGTCTTCGCCGTAACCGGCTTTAGCCACTGAAGGTTGTTTCATGATTTCTGCGATGGCTTTAGGCATACCGCCTTTGCCTTCTTTCAGAGTGGTTTCAAATTTAGCGCGGTCCAATTGGCCAGCTTTGATTAAAGCGGTCAGTTGTGGGTTAGAAGCGATGTCGTGGCAAGTGCCGCAACCACGGCCAAAAGCGCGTTCATAGATTTTTTTACCGACTTCGATTTGTTCGTCAGCAAATGCTTGGCCACTTAAAGCGATTAAAGCAATACCTGCGATTGTGATTAATGATTTTTTCATAATGACCTCTCTTGATGTTAAAAAAAGAACTGTATTGCTTTAATTTAAGTGTACAGTCCGACGCAAAGTTAAACCCGTAAAGAATATGGAATTTAGCCGAAAAATTCAATGCTTTTGTTGAATTTTTTCATTTTTGCCGCTAAAGCCGCGCATCACCTTTTAGGCGGCGGATAACGGTATCTAGCGGCGGCTTTATTTTCCACAACAAAAACAGGCTGATGCCATAAGGCCCCCCTTATACCGAATCATTATCGGCACTTTGGTGTGGCTTGTAAATAAGGGCTAGCCAGCCAATTGCAGGTCTTAATGGATAATCGGCTAATTTTCGTGGATAATGAAGCACTTTAATTTGATTTAACTGTGCAGTGTGGCGATGAAACAAAAGATAGAGGAACTGATCCGGCAGGCGCTTGAGAGCCTGAAAACTGAGGGTGTTTTGGCGCAGGACATTGCGCCGCAAATAGTGATAGAGCGCGCCCGTGATGCACAACACGGCGATTTTGCGTCTAACTTGGCCTTGATGCTGGCCAAACCCGCCAAAGCCAACCCACGACAATTGGCCGAGAAAATCATTGCCGCCCTACCCGCTGATGCGGCGATCACTAAAGTGGAGCTGGCAGGCCCTGGCTTTATCAATTTTTTTGTTAATCCAGATGCCCAGTATCAGATTATCCCGCGTATCAACGAACAGGGCGCGGCGTTTGGTTTAAGCCAAAGCGGGGCGGGTAAGAAAGTACAGGTGGAGTTTGTCTCCGCCAACCCCACCGGCCCCTTGCATGTCGGCCACGGGCGCGGTGCGGCGTATGGTTCGGTGCTGGCGGACTTGTTGGCGGCGGTGGGCTTTGAGGTGCACCGGGAGTATTATGTCAACGATGCGGGCCGGCAAATGGACATTTTGGCGACCAGTATCTGGTTGCGCTATTTGGAAGAATGCGGCGAAGTGTTGCCGTTTCCGAGCAACGCCTATCGCGGCGATTATGTCCGCGACATTGCACGGGGCATCCACCAAAATGCAGGCAACGACTACCGCCGTCCGGCGGCGTTGGTGCAGGAAAGCATTCCGCCCGACGAGCCGCAAGGCGGTGATAAGGAAGTCCATATTGATGCCCTGATCGCGCGGGCAAAAATGTTGCTGGGCAGCAAACTGTACCGGGATTTTTTCCAAATCGGCCTGAACGACATTTTAGGCGACATTAAGGACGATTTGCACGAGTTTGGTGTCGATTATCAGCAATGGTTCTCAGAACGGCAGTTAATGGATGACGGCTCGGTGGAAAAGGCCTTGGCGCAGTTGCGGGCGGGCGGGCATTTGTACGAGCAAGACGGGGCGATATGGTTTGCGTCCAGCCAATTGGGCGACGAAAAAGACCGGGTGGTGGTGCGCGAAAACGGCCAGTACACGTATTTTGCCTCCGACATTGCCTACCACCACCATAAACTGGCGCGGGGTTTCGACCAGATTATTGATATTTGGGGTGCCGACCATCACGGTTATATCCCACGCGTACGCGCGGCGATACAGGCTTTGGGTGCGGATGCCGAAAAGCTGAAAGTGTTGCTGGTGCAGTTTGCGACCTTGTACCGGGGCGAAGAAAAAGTGCAGATGTCGACCCGTTCCGGCGAGTTTGTCACCTTGCGGCAATTGCGTAACGAAGTCGGCAAGGATGCGGCGCGGTTTTTTTATGTGATGCGCCGCTCCGAGCAGCACATGGATTTCGATTTGCAGTTGGCGACTTCCAGAACCAATGAAAATCCGGTGTTTTATGTCCAGTACGCCCATGCGCGGGTATGCAGCGTGTTACGGCAATTGGATGAAAAAGGTTGGTCGCGCGATATTGATTTGGGCATGGCGAACTTGCCGCTGTTGGCGGAAAGTCATGAGTTGGCCTTGTTGGCAACCTTGGGCCGTTATCCCGAAGTCTTGGAAAAGGCGGCGGCACAGTATGAACCGCACCAAGTGGTGCTATACTTGCGTGAGTTGGCAACTGAATTGCATACTTATTATAACGCCCACCAATTTTTGGTTGACGATGCACCGCTGCGCAATGCGCGGCTGAATCTGGTTTGCGCCGTCAAGCAAGTGTTGGCAAACGGCCTAAACCTATTAAACATTAACACGCCTGAAGTTATGTGATGTATGGCTAAAGATTACAAACACCGGGGTACCATCAAAAAGAAAAGCCCGTCTTCCAAACGGGTTATTACCCGCTGGCAAGGGCTGTTGGTTGGGGCTTTGGTGTTTGCTTTCATTGCCTTTTTGGCCTACCTAAAACTCACCTCCCCAAAAGAGCCGCCGCCGTCTTATGTGGCGGGTAACAACACGGCGGCGGGTACGGGCACTACGGCCACAGCTACCGACCCTAAAAAAGGTACGGCAGCGGCGGTGCCTGAGACCAAAGAACCGCCCAAGCCTAAGCCCCCGCATTTTGAGTTCTACACCGTCTTGCCCGATAAGGAAGTGGTGGTGCCCGATTATGAGCTAAAAACCCGTGTCCGTGAAGAGCGTATCGGTAAGGCAAAAGATGCCAAATATGTCATGCAGGTGGGTTCGTTCCAAACTTTTAAGGAAGCCGACCAACTCCGCGCCAAGCTGGCCTTAATGGGCATCGCCTCGAAAGTGGATAAGGCAAAAATCGACGGCGTGACCACCCACCGTGTCAAGTTAGGGCCTTTCACGCAGATGAAGAGCGTCAACGACATCCGTTTGCGCCTAAAAACCATGGGCGCGAATGTCATCGTCACCGAAATGGCCCCGACCAAACCTGTGGTGCAGACCCCGCAACGCCGTAGCCAGTAGGGTTTAAGTAGACGGCCAGCTATCCGTTATAAGAACCGTCACCCGTTGCGCGGCACAGAGTGGAGTGCAATGTTCTTTAGCCATTGCACGATGGCCTAACCGGATAGGTCAACCTGTCTTCCGGCGTTAAGGAAGGCGCATGAAATTAAGTGGGCGTTCCATTATATCTCTGCGTGTTAAACCCCACCCCAGCCCTCCCCTTGGCAGGGGAGGGAGCAAATGACTTTCCCGTCATACAGGCGAAAATCAAGGGGAAAACGCCCCTCCCCCTGACAAGGGGGAGCCCTTCGGCTTCGCTCAGGAGGGAGGGAGTTGCCGTACTTTTGCCTGTTCAACAGATTTTTTTTATGCACGTTCCTAAGTAAGCAATTTAGGCCATCGTGCAAAGGCTAAAGACCTTTGCACTCCAAGCTTGCGTAGTATTTCAGTACAGGATATACCTTTAGCAGTGCGGCACGCGTAACATGCCACAGCCGTGCCGTTAAAAAACCTCTAGCCCTCAAAATAATAATTAAAGAGACGCAACTATGAAAGAGACCCTGTTAACCCTCTGGCAAGATGTCTGGCCTAACATAAAAGCTTCCCAGCCGTTACCGACGGGCGAGGGGGTGATCGACGAAAGCGCGTTCAGTACCCTAGAAGTCGATAAAGTGTTCGATGCCGTCAACTACGCCACCACCACCGCCGGGCAAGCCGTGCTGTACCGCTCGCTCACCCAACCCTCAGACTCGCTAGAAGTGCTGCACGCCAAGCAGGCAGCGGTGCAGGAACTGGGCGACAAGCCGCATCTGGCGGCAGCCCTGACCGCGCTGATTGACCACGCGGCCCAGCAAGAAGGCCATTTTTACCGCCTACTGTTCGGCAACTTCCTCGGCTCATTCACTACGGCGCGGGAAGCCCACGAGATCGAAGGTTATGGCTATGCGCAATACAAAAAAGGCGTACAGTTTCTGCTTGATGCGGTCGACCACATCCAGGCTATTGAAAAGCCTGACAGCGCGTACTTGCAAGAGCTGTTCGCCACCATCAGCAACTTCGCCGACACCCGCTCCTATTCGCTGATGAAGGGGCCTGTGTACCTGACCGAGCGCGGTATCCAATGCCGCGAAGAACGGCGCGGTTCGCTGTTGCCTGCGGTGGTGTTTGTGCCGCGTATCCTTAAGCCTTTATTGCTGGTGACGGTGTTTGCCCTGTACTGGCTGATCAGCACTTTTGCCCCGGCTGATATGCGCGTGGAATTGCCCGATCAGGTGGTGTTTTTGTCACCGTTGCTGCTATTGTATTTTCCGATTATCGGTGGCTTTGACCGCGACAAGGCCATTGTGCCGTTGCGCGGCATTTACCGCAGTTCCGCCGCCGTCGGCGAAACCTTAGACGCGCTGGGGCAGCTGGATGAACTGTTGTCGTTCTTAAAATTTGCCGAGCAGTTTGGCCACAATGTGGTCCTACCCAGCTTGATCGACAGCCCACACCACCGGATGAACCTGACCGAGGCCAGAAATCCGGTGTTAAGCAAGGCCTACAATGATTATGTCGGCAATGATTTGGCTTTAGACGACGAAAAACTGTTGCTGGTCACAGGGCCTAACAGCGGCGGCAAAACCGCCTTTTGCAAGACCATCACCCAAATCCAATTGCTGGCGCAGATTGGCTGTTTTGTCCCTGCCAAAACCGCCACCCTGACGGTAGCCGACCGGATTTTCTACCAAGTGCCGGAAATTAGTCATTTGAATGACGGCGAAGGCCGCTTCGGTACGGAACTAAAACGCACCAAGGACATCTTTTTGGCGACCACCGCGAAAAGCTTGGTGGTGCTTGATGAATTATCGGAAGGCACCACGTTTGAAGAAAAAATGGAATCCTCCACCAATGTCCTCGACGGTTTTTACCGCAAGGGCAACAGCACGGTATTGATTACCCATAACCACCAATTGGTCGACCACTTCGTTAAGAAAAGGATAGGGATGCCCAAACAAGTCGAATTTGCCAATGACGCACCGACCTATCGGCTGGTGGAAGGCATTTCCCGCGTCAGCCATGCCGACCGGGTCGCCAAGAAAATCGGCTTTTCTAAAGAAGACATCGACAATTATTTAGCAGAGACAAAATGATGATAGGTACGCCATT
This sequence comes from Methylovulum psychrotolerans, assembly GCF_002923755.1. Taxonomy (GTDB): domain Bacteria; phylum Pseudomonadota; class Gammaproteobacteria; order Methylococcales; family Methylomonadaceae; genus Methylovulum; species Methylovulum psychrotolerans. Next base: position 302,146 of record NZ_PGFZ01000003.1, on the reverse strand, counting down.
AACCCCCAACGCCACCCGCGCCTTGCTTTTGGGCAGTGGCGAGTTGGGCAAAGAACTGACTATCGCCCTGCAACGTTACGGGGTCGAGGTCATTGCCGTTGACCGCTATGCCAATGCCCCCGCCCAGCAAGTCGCACACCGCAGCCATGTCATTGATATGACCGACGCGGTGGCGGTTAAGCAACTGATTGCCTTGGAGCGGCCGCATTTTATCATCCCAGAAATTGAGGCGATTGCCACGGCGGCACTGGCGGAGATTGAGGCTGAAGGGCTTTGCACCATCGTCCCGAACGCCCGCGCCATCCAATTGACCATGAACCGCGAGGGCATCCGCGCCTTAGCCGCCGAAGAGCTGGGCATCGCCACCTCGGCTTATGCCTTCGCCGAATCGTTTGAGGAACTGCAAGCGGCGGTCGACGGCGGTATCGGCTACCCCTGCTTTATCAAACCGACCATGTCTTCGTCCGGCAAAGGCCAGTCTATGGTCAAATCCGCCGAACAATTGCGCCCCGCTTGGGACACCGCCAAAGCCAGTGGCCGCGTCGATACGGGCAAGGTGATTGTCGAAGCGAAAATTGAGTTTGATTTTGAGATTACCCTGCTCACCGTCCGTGCCCTCAATGCCCAAGGCGAAATAGAAACCCATTTTTGCGAGCCTATCGGCCACCGCCAAGAGCAAGGCGATTACCGCGAAAGCTGGCAACCGCAAGCCATGACCGCCGCCGCATTGGCTAATGCCCAAGCGATAGCCTTAAAAATCTGCGCCGCCTTAGGCGGCTTAGGGCTGTTTGGGGTCGAGCTGTTTGTGCAGGGCGATACCGTATGGTTTAGCGAGGTCAGCCCTAGGCCGCACGACACGGGTATGGTGACGATGGTAACGCAACGCCAAACCGAATTTGACCTGCACGCCCGCGCCATTTTAGGCTTGCCGGTTAACCCCGCCCTGCAAAACATCGGTGCTAGTGCGGTAATTCTTGGCGGAGTGGATGCCGAGGGTGTAGTCTATGCCGGTCTTGCCCAAGCCTTGGCTGTACCCGATAGCGACATCCGCCTGTTCGGTAAGCCGGTCGCCTATAGCCATCGGCGTATGGGCGTAGCCTTAGCCACCGGGACAAGTATAGAAGCCGCGCGTAGCAAAGCCGTACAAGCTGCGCAATTAATCGTGATTAAAACCGCCTAAAGGTATTCTTATGGTAAAAAAACTGTTTATTGTATTCATCTTGAGCCTCACCCAAGAGGCTGGTGCTGATATTTATAAATATGTCGATAGCGACGGACACACTTATTATACTGACGAGCCGAAAGGCGGTATGTATAAACGGATTATTAAATCTAAAGCCGAACGGCGGTCACGCAATTATTTTACCAACGTCTACCTTAGCACCAATACTAATACTAGCCCCAGGATAGGCCGTTATAACGAAGCCAATAAGCAACGCTTTGCTGACCTGATCGAACAGGCGGCGGCCAAACACCAAGTTGACGCTAAGCTAGTCCATGCCGTTATCCAAACCGAATCGGCTTATAATGCCGATGCCGTATCACCGAAAGGGGCGGTCGGGCTAATGCAGTTAATGCCCGCCACCGCACGGCGGTTTGGGGTGATGGACAGTTCCGCCCCCGAACAAAATATCGATGGCGGCACCCGCTATCTCAAGCATCTGATCACGATGTTTGAACCCAATATCGACTTGGCCGTCGCCGCCTATAACGCCGGCGAAAACGCCGTCATCAGACACAACAACTCCATCCCCCCTTACCCAGAAACCCAAAACTATGTCCGGCAAGTGCTGGCTTTGTATAACCGCTAAGGGGCGGATAAACGCCATTGTTTGATAATAGCCGCTCCCTTCGGCTTCGCTCAGGGAGCAGGATACCTCACATTCCCTGAGCAAAGCCGATATGCCAACCATTAAAAACCTTATCTTTGACCTAGGCGGTGTGGTCATTAACCTTGATATACCCCGCACTATCCGCGCGTTTGAAGCCTTGGGCATTGCCGAGTTTGCCCAGGTGTTCAGCCAATTGGCGCAAACTCCGTTGTTTGACCAATTCGATAAGGGGCTGATCAGCGAAGATGATTTTTTCGCCACCCTTAAAAGCGACTTTCACTTACCCCAGCCCATTGCCGAATTGGAGCGGGCTTGGAACGCCATGTTGCTGGATTTTCCCGGCCACCGCTTAGCGCAACTGACGGTTTACAAACAACATTACCGGACGTTTCTGTTAAGCAACACCAACACCACCCACATCCGCACCTTTGAAAAAACCTTAGCCGACCATCATGCGGTGGCGAACTTGCAACCGTTTTTCCATAAAGTCTACTATTCTTGCGACGTGAAGTTGCGCAAGCCCGACCCGGACATTTTTCAGTTAGTCTTAGAGGAAAACGGCCTCAAACCTGAGGAAACAATCTTTATTGACGATACCTTAGGCCATGTGCAAGGGGCGCAGGCGGTCGGCCTCCATGCCCTACACTTACCCAAGGGGCAAGAATTTAAAGACCTGTTGGATAAGGTCTTGGTATAAATACCTATAGGCTAAAATCCTCCAAAGCCTTACACTATCCCACCATTACTAGGCCGGCAGTATTTGCCATCCATCCGCATTGATCACGATAAACTAGAGGGAAACATTTTATGGGGCGTTTATTATCTCAGCCAAGCCGTCTTAGCGCAGGTTTGGTTATGGCCGGAACCCTGCTGTTGGGCGCTTGCGCGACCGAATCACATAAGGCATTAGTGCCAGAGACGGTCACGACTTACCAGCGCCCTTATTTTGGCGAAAAGCAAGTCTTGGTGGTCGGCAAATTCCAGAACCGCTCGACCTATATGCGCGGCATTTTTTCCGATGGGGTTGACCAGTTAGGTAATCAGGCCAAGACGATCTTAAAAACCCATTTGCAACAGTCGGGGCGTTTTGATGTGGTTGACCGGGAAAATATGGACGAAATTGCCCAAGAAGCCAAGTTTCGCGGCGCGGGGCAACAGCTTCAAGGTGCCCAAGTGGTGTTGACTGGCGATGTCACCGAATTTGGCCGCCGTACCACGGGCGATACGCAACTGTTCGGGATACTCGGCTACGGTAAAAGCCAAACCGCTTATGCTAAAGTCGCCTTAAACGTGGTCGATGTCAAAACCTCGCGCATCCTGTATTCGGCACAAGGCGCGGGCGAATATGAGCTGAGCAGCCGGGAAATTATCGGCTTCGGTTCGGACGCGGGGTATGATGCAACCTTGAACGGTAAAGTCATCAATTTGGCGATTATGGAAGCCGTCCAGCATTTGGTGGCGGGGCTGGAGCAAGGTGCGTGGAAACCGTCACTATGAAGCAAGCGCTAAAAGCCGGATTAGTGGCAGGTGGTCTGATAATGGCAGGCTGTGCGCCTAAACCCCTATACTATTGGGGTGAATATGAAGGGCTGATTTATACTATGTATAACAAACCCGGTTCGGCGGAACCCGACACCCAAGTCGTAAAATTACAGGAAGACCTCGCCAACGCCAAGGCGGCAGGGCTAAAAGTGCCGCCGGGCTTACATGCCCATCTAGGCTATATGTATTTTTTGCAGGGCAATACCCAAGCCGCACTGACCGAGTTTAGCGCGGAAAAAGTGCTGTTTCCTGAGTCGGTAACTTTTATCGATGGCATGATAGGGAGGTTAAAAAAATGAAGCCCGTCAAGTACCCTTTAAACGTGGCGCTGCTCAGCGCGGTTATGGCGGTTGCAGGCTGTGCGACACCGCCAGGTACCGATTATGTGGCGTTCCGCAATCACCGCCCCCGCTCCATTTTGGTCTTACCGCCCTTAAATAAGACCACTAACGTTAATGCCCCTTATACTGACTTATCGACCATTACCCAACCGTTAGCCGAATGCGGCTATTATGTGTTTCCGGTGGCGGTGGTGGATGCGTATTTGAAGGAAAACGGCCTGCCTTACCCTGATGAGATGCACGGGGTCGCTTTGGATAAGATCAGAAGCATCATCGGAGCGGATGCCGTCCTGTATATTATGATTGAAGAATGGGGGCAAAAATATATCGCCATCCAATCGATGACAGTCATTACCGCCCATGCCAAGCTGGTGGATACTGCGACCGGGCAAGTGCTTTGGCAGGGCAAACAAGAAGCCAGCCAAGGCTCCGGCGGTGCTGACCCTATCGCCATGCTGGTGTCCGCTGCCGTGCAGCAAATCATGAGTTCAATGGTGGATTATACCCATCAGCTATCGGTGCTGGCCAATAACAGCATGATTTACGATAGCAACAAGGGCTTTATCGCCGGGCCTTACAGCCCGCCGGGTACGGCAGGCCGTTGTAAGCCTTAAAAGCTAAGGGATAAGCCCGCTCAGCCGCTTACGGACACGGTAAAACCTAGTTGGCGGATCTCTTCGGCAAACGCTGCCAATTCTTCAACCGGCAGCTTGGCCAACTGTGCCGCTTCCGGTTGCACCGATGGTCTGGCAATGGTGTAGAGCATAATCTGCCGGACATTACAGTGGTCTTTCAGTTGCCTTAACATTGCCAGATACGCCTGCTTTTCGCTCTCCGGCAAGCCGCGTCCGGCAAAATCGAACAGGCAGGTTTGCAGCTTGGTCTTACAGAGCTGGCTGGCGGTCAGGACATTTTGCACCGCCGCCTGACAGCTTTGGCCAGAATTATTGACCAACAACCGCCCCGCTTCGGTGGCGCTGTCAAACTTAAACCACACTTGCCCGTGATACGCGTTCAGCACCCGCAAGCCTTCCTGCACCCTAGGTTGGTGCAACAGGCTGCCGTTGGTGATCAGCACATAATCGCTGGCCGGAAATACCCCCGCCTCGGTGGCGATTTGCCCGATCAGCCCGACCGCCCGCGCGAACTCCTTCAGCGTCGTCGGCTCGCCATTACCCGCAATGGCAATATCCTTAATCACCCGCTTATCGGCATCGACTTCAAAACGGTCATAAAAATCCCCGTGCAGGACATCCGCCAAAAACTGCCGCAATTCTGCCGCCAATAAGGCAAAGTCAATGGCCGGAGCCGCGCCCAGGGTCAGATTAGGCACTTGGCAATAGACGCACCGCCAATTGCAGGTATTGTTGGTGTTAAAGTTAATCCCGATAGACAATCCGCCCGCCCGTCTGGACAGCACCGGGTAGATATAGGTCAGGCCGATAATATCGGCACGATGGCTATTGACTGATAATTTTGAACCCATGAATTCCGCTTAAATAGTGAGGCCTTAACCCTACTATTCTACGGCTTTCTGGGGATTTTATATGCTTTTTTCTGCGCCTAAACGGCTGGGAGTGACAAATGTTCACATACTTGCCTAGTTGGGCGTAACGTTCACTGGTTTAAGCGGTTTGCCCGGCTTTTTTTAAGTTATGGTTTTTTTCCTAATATTTTCATAAACTGCCCCGCCAACGGGTTGCGGGTCACAAATAACGCCACTACCCACGATAGCGCAAAACTGCCGCCCGCTAAGGCCAGCAAGCCAACCGTGGGCAGGCCCTGCACTTCCAGATAATGTTTGATGGCAAACGGGAGGGCTAAAGCTAGCGCAGCCATAATCAAATTAGCGGCGAATATCCGCCCTAACAGCCGCCAGGCATTCAGTTGGATTAAATAACGGAGTACGGGCAGATAGATGAACAAACCCACTCCAAAGGCAACGGTTTGCGCCCAGGCGACCATGCTTAACGACATAAAAGCGGCAGGCAGGGTAACGCCGATGCGGAAACATTGGATAAACAGTTGTATCCTTAACAGCAAACCCGGCTTACCGATGGCGTTGATAGTATTGGGGGCAAACGCAGTGATGGCGTACAGGCAACCGCCTAAGGCCAAGATTCTGATCAGTTCCGCCGAAGCTAACCATTGGCTACCGAACATAATTAAGATAATTTCTTCGGCGTATAAGGCCATAAAACCGAAAAACGGGAAAGCGAACGCGGTGATGTAGACGGTGGAATCGGCATAAGCGGAATTAATCGGCAACGCATCCCGATGGCGTTGGGCTATTGCCGGAAAATACACTTTCGTGATCGCGCCAAGAAATTGGTGCGAGAACATTTCCGTCAAGGTTTGCGCCTTGCTGAACAACGCGACGCTGGCAAAGCCTAAGGTTTTGCCTATCATCAGCTCGGCGGCATTATTGCCGATTTGCGCCACGATATTGGTCAGACTGGCTTTGCCGCCAAACGCGAGGATATGAAGGCTACCTTTTAGGCTAGGCAATACGAAGGAATAACGGGGCCGCAAACCAGTCGCCATGACCGCCGCCAAGCTGATATTGGCTAATGACCCCCAGACCAAACTCATATAGCCATAGCCATGGTAGGCCAAATAAATTGACAGTCCAGACGACAATAAGGTCGGGATCAAGTTAATATAAAACAGCAGATGGAATTTCATTTCCCGCATCAGCAACGGGAAGACTGTCGAGCTAAAGGGGATAACCAGAAAGTTAATGCACATCCAGCCCAAAATCTCTGCCAAAGCGGGTTCATGGTAAAATCCGGCAATGGCGTAACGGGCAAAATACAGGGCGGCGGCAAGGCTCCACGCGGTCAAAATGGCAATGCCGAACACCGCCTTCATATCCTGTTTGGTCAACTCCTTCGCGTGTACCATATAAGCCCCGACCCCAAAATCACGCAGCATGTGCGCTATCGCTAACGCGGCCATGCCGATGGAAAACTTGCCGATTTCGCTGGGGGTCAGTAATCTGGCAATAATCATGCTGGATGCTATCTGGATCAGCATACACAGATAGCTTTCCGCCAGAGAGTAAATTAACGACTTATTGATGCTGTTCAAAATGGGTTTTCGGGGTGAGGTTAATAACTGATATTACGCAGTCACTTTTTCGGTATTGAAAAATGTAGCGATGAGTCGCTGTCGCGACGGTTTTTTTAATCGGGTTCTCGCACCCGAAGGCGAGATACTTTCTTTTGCTCCGCCTCGGCAATTGCTCCTGCATTGCTCTACCTCCTGCATCCTTGCAGTCGAAAAGAAAGTATCCAAAGAAAAGGCGGCCCAGTTGCCGCTTCTTCCTGCGCTTCTCGGTTTTGTCGGGGGTCGGTAAAATGGGCTTCCTGCCCATTTACCGACGCGCGGCATCCCTGCCGCGCCCCTGCGGGCTTATCCCGACAAAACCTGCGATGCTCGGCGCGGCAAACGGGAGTAAAGCACGTTACTGCGTAACGTCAGTTAATAAAGCCTTCATTGCCTAGGGCGTTAGCCAGACAGCGTGTCAAACTAATAGCTCTTCTGCCTTAGGCTGGGACAGGAAGAGGCCGGGGCTGGCGGTGTAACCATACGCGCCAGATTGGTAGACCACCACTAAATCGCCGATGTCCGCTATCGGCAAGGCCATCTTATCGGCGAGAATGTCTAAAGGCGTACACAAAGGCCCTACGATACTGACCGTTTCCAAGGCCGTACCGCGCATGTTAGTGCCTATCGCCACCGGATAATTCTTGCGGATGACTTGGCCGAAATTACCCGATGCCGCCAGATGGTGGTGCAAACCGCCGTCAACCACCAGGAAAACCTGCCCGCGCGAGATTTTTTTATCAAGCACTTTCGCCACATACAAGCCCGCTTCACCGACCAGATAACGCCCCAATTCGATGACAATCTCGGTGTCCGGCTGCTCGGCCTTAAACCGCGCCATTGCCGCCCCTAAAGCGGTGCCGACTTGCCGGGTATCTAAACGGCTTTCGCCGGGAAAATACGGGATGCCGTAGCCGCCGCCGATATTCAGGGTGCGGATCGGGCTGGGGCAATACGCCGCCAAGCGTAAAGCCAAATCTAGACTTTGTTGCTGGGCTTCGATAATGGACTCGGCTTTGAGGTTTTGCGAGCCGCTGTAAATATGGAAACCTTGGAAGGCCAAATCAAGGGCTTTAATACGCTGTAACGCGTCCGGCAGACGCTCTTCATCAATGCCGAACGGCTTCGCGCCGCCGCCCATTTTCATGCCCGACGCTTTCAGCTCAAACGCGGGGTTAATGCGCACCGCCACCCGCGCTTTCAACCCGGTTTGTGCCGACAATTGCGCGAGGGTCTCCAGCTCATGAAAAGACTCGACATTGACGGTAATACCCGCCGCCAAGGCCTGCAACAATTCAGCGGGGCGCTTACCCGGCCCCGCCATGCTGATATGTACGGGCGACATAACCGTATCTAAGGCGACTTTCATTTCCCCTGCCGAAGCCAGATCAAAACCATCGACCAAGGTTGCCAGATGCTGCACCACGGCGGGCATAGGATTGGCCTTTAAGGCATAATGGATTTTTAAGTCTGGCGGCATGGCATGGCGCAACTCGGCGACGCGTTGGCTTAACAGGCGGCGGTCATAGACATAAAAAGGCGTGCTGCCGACCCGTTGCGCCAATTGCGGCAAAGGGATGCCGCCCACCAATAAGTCATTGCCCTGGACAGGAAAATCCGCCATATCGGCATGTTGGGGCGGAGTAATGCTCATGACGCGTTTCCGGTTTGGAACAGGGCGGCAAACTGTTCAGTTAAGGCTTTGCGGTCAATTTTGCCGTTAGGGTTTCTCGGCAAGGCAGCTAAGGCGATGATTTTGGCGGGAACCATAAAATTAGGTAGCTGGTTTTTACAAACGGCAAGCAACGCGGGCGCGTCGAAACTGTCCGGCGCTTCGGCACTGACCACCACCACCACCGCTTGTCCCAAGCTGTCATGGGCGATACCCAAAGCGGCGGCTTCTTTCACCAAACCCGACGTATAAACCACTTCTTCAATCTCGCTGGGGCTGACGCGGTAGCCGGAGGTTTTAATCATATCGTCCTTGCGGCCCACAAAATACAAATAGCCTTCCTCGTCGCGGGTCACGGTATCGCCTGACCACACGGCAATTTCCGTCAACGGCAGTTGCGGCAGTTGGCCGGGGGCGGGCTTGAAGCGGGCGGCGGTGGTTTCCGGGTCGTTCCAGTAGCCCATCGCCACTAAAGAACCGCGATGCACCAACTCGCCCGGCTCGTGCGCCGCGCACAAACTACCGTCTTCGCGCACCACAACAATTTCGGCATTGGGGATGGCTTTGCCCATCGAATCGGGGCGCAGGTCGATTTGCTCAGGCGGCAAATAGGTCGAACGGAAGGCTTCGGTCAGGCCGTACATCAGGAAAAACCGTGCGTCGGGGACTTTGGCGCGGATAGTCGCCAAAATGGCCTTAGGCATTTTGCCCCCTGAGTTGGTCATATAGCGCAAATGGCTATTGATGCCGTCCGGCCAGTTGACGTTCGCCAATTGCGCCCACAGCGGTGGCACGGCGGCCAGGCCGGTAATCTGATACAGTGCCAAAGCCAACACCACATCACGCGGCAATAGATAATCCAATAACACGCAACAGCCGCCTTTTAACAGCGCGGTGGTGAATTGGTTAAGGCCATAATCAAAGCTAAACGGCAACACCGCGAGCAAGCGGTCGGTAGGGCCGATACCCAGATACTCGCTGACGCTGTACGCTCCCGTAATCAGGTTGCGGTGCGAAATGACCACACCTTTCGGCTTGCCGGTACTGCCGGAAGTGTACAAAATCGCCGCCATATCGGTGTCGATAGTCGGCGGTACCGTAAAATCGGCCGCCTGCGCCAAAAAGGCTTGCCAACCGAACACCGCCTTTGCCGCTACAGGCGGATAAGCCGCCTCTTCCGCTTCGGTAATGATAACGGTATGCAAATCCGGGCAAGCCGCCAACACCTCGGCCAACCCTGCCAAACGGTTTTTGGAGGTGATGAGGATGGTGACATTGCAGTTGCTGAGGATATAGCCCACTTGCGCAGCTTTTAACACCGGATTGACCGGCACAAACACCCCGCCCGCTTGGCTAACCGCCAAAAAACTGCTGACCGTTTCGATTTGCTTGGCCAAATACACCGCCACCCGCTGCTGCGGCTGTAAACCCACCGCTTGCAGGGCGCGGGCCTGTTGCCCAACTAAGGTGTGCAATTGCGTATACGTCCATGCGGTTTTTTTGTGGACGATAGCCTCGGCATCCGGGCGTAAGGCTTGCGTTTCTGAAAGCAGGTGATGAAGTAAGGTAGGCATGATCGATTTTACTGGCTGGTCAAAAAATTAGGGAAGGCAGACCTTCGGCTTGCGGTCAAGATGACCGCGCTCCCCAGTAAGCCACCCTACGCTGCGGGTTTGACGGGCTTATTTTATTTGCCCGATAATCCCGTCTAATTCGTCTAAGCTGGTATAGCTAATCACCACCTTGCCGCCGCCGTGGTCTTTGTGGTCGATCACCACTTTCGCGCCCAGTTTCGCGGTCAATTCATCCTGCAAGCGCAACGTGTCGTTATCAAGCCGCTTTTCCGCCGGCGTTTTCGGTTCGGCGTGGGATTGCTTGACCAATTGCTCGGCGGCGCGGACGGACAGGCCATCTTTGACAATTTTTTGGGCAATCGCCAATTGCTGCGGGTCGCCCAGCGACAACAAGGCACGGGCATGGCCCATTTCTAACTGCCGGTTCACCAGCAGTTTTTTGACTTCGAAGTTCAGTTCGAGCAGGCGCAACAAATTAGTGACGGTGACCCGGGATTTGCCGACAGCATCGGCAATTTGCTGATGGGTCATGGCGAACTCGTCGAGCAATTTCCGCAACGCATCGGCCTCTTCCAAGGGATTGAGGTCTTCGCGCTGGATATTTTCGATCAGGGCAATCGCCATCGCGGCGCGGTCGTCAATCTCCCGGATCAGCACCGGCACTTCTGGCAAGCTAGCCAATTGCGCCGCCCGCCAACGCCGTTCGCCTGCAACGATTTCGTATTTTTCCGCCGCCACTTGACGCACCACGATAGGCTGGATAATGCCTTGGGCTTTGATAGAATCGGCCAGTTCCTGTAATTTTTCAGGGTTCATATCCTTACGCGGCTGGTATTTGCCCCGTTGCAGATATTCTATCGGCAAATTTTGCGGTTGCTGCTTAGCCACTGCCACAACGCTGTCATCGGCAGCCATCCCGCCGTCTTTTGGCGTTATTTCTCCCAATAAAGCATCCAGGCCACGGCCTAATCCACGTTTTTGTACAGCCATTGCTTGCTACTTGTCGGTTTGATGGTTGGAATAAGAACCCTATAACTCGATCATCCAGTTTTTAATATTCGGATAAATAGCTCAGCTACCGGATATTGAAAAGTTTAACAAATTAATTTAAAACAACAAGTTGCAATGGAATCCGCCCCCCCCCCTCCCCTGATGGGGAGGGATGGGGTGGGGAGAATCTAAATAAGGCTTTTTTCATTAATCAGACAGAAAGCAGTCTGATTAAAATCTCTAAGCCATAAGTATAAATCATTGATTTTATTCTCCCCACCCCAACCCTCCCCATCAGGGGAGGGAGCAGTCTTACCCTACACATTTGTGTTTTTAACAAATTCCCTACCCTATTCAGGGCGGGTTTTATGAAAAACTTGATGATCGAGCATAAGTAGATGTGCCTATATCTTTTAACATTCGTGAATAAACCCCGCCCCAGCCATCTCCCCGTCGTACAGGTGAAAGTCAGGGGAAAAAGCCCCTTCCCCCTGTTCCCTTCGGCTTCGCTCAGGGCAAGGCAGAGATAACAATGTTAAAAAATATAGGCACACCTACTTAAGCGAATTTTGGCAAATAGCCATTAACTATAATGAAAGCCGCCCCGCCCTCAATGCAAATCCGCCCGCACCAGCAAGTCAAATTCCAGCAACAAAATCCTTAACGCCTCGGCTTCCTGCAATAATTGCTTACGCTCAACGTGTAAGGCGCCTTGCAAGGCGATGGTACTGGCATTCGCTGCGGGGGCCGTTTCTGATGCGGCGGCGGGCGGTGGGGCAACACCTTCCACGGGGCTGGTGTCGACCAACAAGACTTCTAAGCCCCTACCGAGGCCACCGCGTTTTCTTTCGTTAGAGGGGTTATTTCTTTTCATTGTTTATCATTTCTTCGGCCAGCGCGTTATAGGCCACCGCCCCGCGTGAGGATTTGTCATAAGCCAAGATCGGCAAGCCGTGGCTGGGGGCCTCGGCCAAGCGGATGTTCCTGGGGATATACGTCCTGAACACTTGGTCGCCAAAATAGCGCAGCAGTTGCTCGGAGACATCTTTGGTCAAACGGTTGCGGTCATCGAACATGGTGCGCAAAATACCCTCCAGATACAAACCGGGATTAACCGTGTTCTGGATGTTTTTCAGCGTCGTCATCAACGCCGACAAGCCTTCCAAGGCGTAATATTCGCATTGTACCGGAATCAGCAGGCTATTGGCGGCGACCATGGCGTTTAAGGTCAGCATATTCAGCGACGGCGGGCAATCGATCAGGATATAGTCGTATTGGCTGGTGATTTGCCCCAAAGCATCGCGCAGGCGCAACTCCTTGCGGTCGGCGTTCATTAACTGCACTTCGGCGGCGGTCAGGTCGGCATTGCCGGGAATCACCGAGAAGCCCAATTCGTCGCGCACCACCACCGCCGCACTGGCGGGGACATCGTCCATCAGCACATCATAGCTGGAATACGCCACATTGTCCTTATCAACCCCACAGCCCATCGCGGCATTGCCTTGCGGATCCAAATCCATCAGCAACACGCGGCGTTTGGCGGCGGCTAAGGAAGCCGCAAGGTTAACGCTAGTTGTTGTTTTTCCTACCCCCCCTTTTTGGTTGGTGACGGCAATTATTTTTCCCACTTCCTTACCTCGGTTGGTCTAGCGTTGTGACACGCACCAGACATCTTTCGGCTGCAATGCCCGGCACGGTGATAGGTATCAGTGTTGTCGGCGCGGTGACTTGCGCCATTTCCGCCTCGGCCGCCTGGCCTTTCATGGCTAGAAGCACCCCGTCCGCCGCCACCAGATGCGCCGTTAAGGCGATAATGTCCGGCAAACTGGCAAAAGCACGGGTCAGTATAGAGTCAAAACCCTGTTCGGGGTGATAATCTTCCACGCGCTGATGGCAGACAGTAACATTTTTCAGTTTCAGTTCCAAGATGGCTTGTTGGACAAAACGGGTTTTTTTCGCATTGCTATCCAGCAAGGTGAAGGATTTTTCGGGGCAACAAATCGCCAACGGGATGCCGGGCAAGCCCGCTCCCGTACCGATGTCGATAATGCGTGTCCCGTGCAGGTGCGGCATAATCGCCAAACTGTCCAACAAATGCAGCCCGACCATCGCCTCCTTATGACGGATGGCGGTCAGATTATAAGCCTTATTCCATTTTTCCATCAGGGCGATAAACGCCAGCAACGCGGTGCTGGCGGCTGGTTCTACCGTTAGCCCTAAAGCCTGTAAGCCGTGGTGTAATTCGTGTTCGCAAGCGTCCATTAGGCCGATTTCTTCTTTAAGTGGACCAGCAGCAAGGAAATGGCCGCCGGGGTGATACCTTGAATGCGCGAGGCTTGCCCTAAGGTTTCCGGGCGTTGGTTTTTCAGCTTCTCGCTCACTTCGTTAGATAAGCCAGGAATGCCTTTGTAATCGAGGCTTTCCGGCAGTTTTAAATGGTCATAGCGCAAAGATTTGTCAATTTCCGATTGCTGCCGGACGATATACCCGGCATATTTCGCCTGTATTTCCACCTGCTCGCTGACTGCTTCGGACAAGCCGTCGGTATCCGGCACAAAAGCCAATAACCGGGCGATATCCACTTCAGGGCGGCGTAACAATTCCATTAAATTGGCTTCTTTTAACAACGGCTTACCCCAGTAAGCTTCCGCTTGGGCGGCGGCTTCGCTGTCCGCCCGCACCCAGGTCTTTTTCAGGATCTCTTGCAAGCCGCCAATCGCCTCGCGCTTGGCACTAAACGCTTGCCAGCGGGCATCATCGACCAGCCCCAATTCACGCCCTTTTTCGGTCAGGCGCAAATCGGCGTTATCTTCGCGCAACAACAAGCGGTACTCGGCGCGGCTGGTGAACATGCGGTACGGCTCTTGGGTGCCACGGGTAATCAAATCATCAATCATCACGCCCATATAGGCCTCATCCCGCGCCGGACACCATGCTTCCAAGCCCTGCACCTGCCGCGCCGCATTTAAGCCCGCAATCAGCCCCTGTGCCGCCGCCTCTTCATAACCGGTCGTGCCGTTGACTTGACCTGCGAAAAACAGCCCATCCAGATGCTTGGTTTCCAAGGACATTTTTAAATCGCGCGGATCGAAAAAGTCATACTCAATCGCATAACCCGGACGGATGATTTCGGCATTCTCAAAGCCCGGCATAGAGCGGACAAATTCATACTGGACATCAAACGGCAAGCTGGTGGAAATGCCGTTCGGATAAATCTCGTGGGTGTCCAAACCTTCCGGTTCGATAAAAATCTGATGCGAATCGCGGTCGGCAAAACGCACCACCTTATCTTCTATCGACGGGCAATAACGCGGGCCGATGCCTTCGATCACCCCCGAATACAGCGGCGACCTGTCCAGCCCGGCGCGGATAATATCATGGGTTTTTTGCGTGGTGCGGGTGATATGGCAAGGGATTTGCCGGGGATGCTGGCTCGGCTTGCCCATAAACGAAAACACCGGAATCGGCGTGTCGCCATGCTGCTCCTGCAATTGGCTAAAATCAATGGTGCGCCCGTCGATACGCGGCGGCGTACCTGTTTTTAAGCGGTCAATCCGAAACGGCATTTCCCGCAAGCGTTCCGCCAAGGCGACCGAAGCCGAATCGCCCGCCCGGCCACCGCTATAATTTTCCAAACCGATATGGATTTTACCCGCCAAAAATGTGCCTGTGGTCAATATCACCGCTTTGGCCTTAAAGTCCAAACCCATTTGGGTTTTGACCCCGGCGACGCGGTGGTTTTCGACAATCAAGTCGGCGACCGTTTGCTGGAACAAGGCCAAATTCGGCTGGTTTTCCAACACCGTGCGCACGGCTTGCTTGTATAATTTCCGGTCGGCTTGCGCACGGGTGGCGCGTACCGCCGGGCCTTTGCTGGCGTTAAGGGTGCGGAACTGGATGCCGCCCACGTCGATGGCTTGCGCCATTACCCCGCCCAGTGCGTCAATCTCCCTCACCAAATGGCCTTTACCGATGCCGCCAATGGCCGGATTGCAGCTCATTTGCCCTAAGGTGTCGATATTTTGCGTCAATAACAAGGTCTTAGCCCCTGCCCGTGCCGCCGCCAACGCCGCTTCAGTACCCGCGTGTCCGCCACCGACCACAATCACATCAAAATCTTTTTTGAATTTCATGGCTTTTACTTTACTCTGTTCATAGTGCCGCAACGGCGCGGCGCATTAATGTGCATATTATAAGAGGTAATCCATGAAAAAACGTAAAAATCAACAGCCAACGCCGGAGATTGTTTTACAAAATCCCGTCGCCAAGTTCGCCCACCAGTTTAATAAGGCGCACGTCTTCCAAGATAAAACCCAATACCGCCGCAACGCTAAGCACCGGAAGCAGGAGGCTTCTGCAACTAGTTTTTTGAGACTGTTTGCAGAAGCCGCTTGCACGGTTGCCGGGTTGGTGGGCGCGTCATCAGTTACCGCCCTGTGTTCGCCTCAGTAAAACCATTTTTAGCCGAATAAGGCTGATTAGGGAACCATAAAGTGAAGACGGCACAGCGTTATGCAAAAATCATGGCATGGTCGGATGAAGACCAATGCTTTATCGGCAGTTGTCCGGGGCTGTTTTATGGCGGTTGCCACGGTAAGGACGAAAAACAGGTTTTCTCTGAACTTTGTGAGATAGCCGAGGCAAGCATTGCCCTGTCGATAAGAAGCGGTAAGCCTTTACCGCCAGCAACCAGCGGAAAAGACTACGCTAACCAAATGCAGGGCATGACAGCAAAGCCGCTTTAGGCATTATTTGACGGTACGGTGGATTTTGTCCCGTAGTAAAAACCCGTTGCCGCCGAGACCAGAGTGACTATAGGGCCGAGCACTACAGCAAACTCTTTAATATCAATAACCTTAATTGACCCGAAGGCCAACAGCACAAACATGCCACCCACAACAAACCATAGCAGCCCGATTAAAAGATACGCTATGATCCTTCGGGCCCCATCTTCTTGGGGTCTCGGATCATAGAAATCACCAAACTGCGGCGTAACAACAGGGTTCTTACTGGCGGCATCACCCGAATAATCCAAACTATCGTCTTGCCCGGATGACGCTACTAATGCGTCACCACTAACCATGACACTATCTGACAGACCATCGCCTTGGGTCATAAAGCCTCCAATGTGCCGCTATTTGCGTAAAATTTCGCGGATGCGCTGGTCAGGGCCTTCAACAAGCACCTTGCACCCGGCATTTTCCTGTTGCACAAAGAACTTTTCGGAGTTGATCGCCCTACGCAGGGCATCAGTAAATGTCAGGTGATCTTTTGCAGCAATCTGCTGGAGAAACTCGATTTGATCTTCTGGCAGATTCACCGTCACTTTTCTTGTCGCCATAGTTGCCTATCCTAAAATACCGAGGAATTACGAAAGGTTATTGTATGTGTATGAAATACCTACGTCAACCGTATAAAAGCCATATAACTATGCCCAAGGCAACCGCAACGGAGAGACCGCACCGAACGGAGTGCAATGGTCTTTAGCCATTGCACGATATAACCGAGTGTACCAACTTTAGCCCCACTGCGACTTGCGCACCATAAAGCTACGCCCCTTAATCTTGCCCCTTTTCAGCCACGCCAACGCCTCATCAACGCTATCTTGGCTAACCGCCACATAAGCATGGTCGTCGAAGATGTCAATTTTGCCGATGGCACTGCCCGCCAGACCCGCGTCGCCTGTTAACGCTCCTAAAATGTCGCCCGGGCGCAATTTGTTTTTCCGCCCGCCGTCTATCCACAGCGTCACCATCGGCGGTTGGAAGCGTTCGGCGTAAGCCATCGGGAACGGAGCGACTTCATCCCATTTTGCCGCCACACCCTGATAGTCTTCTATGGCCTTAACGCGCGGCAATTCGGCTTCGGTACATAAGCTTAAGGCCAAGCCCAGCTTGCCCGCGCGGCCAGTACGGCCTATGCGGTGGACGTATATTTCCGGGTCCCAAGGCAGTTCATAATTAATCACCGCTTGCAATTCTTTAATGTCCAGCCCCCGCGCCGCGACATCGGTGGCGACCAACACCGAACAACTTTTATTGGCAAACCTGACCAACACTTGGTCGCGATGTTTTTGCTCCAAATCGCCGTGCAAAGCTTGCACCGAAAAGCCGCAGTTATCCAAAGTCGAAGCAATATCTTGGCACTCGCGCTTGGTATTGCAAAACACCACCGTCGATTCGGGGCGGTGATAGGCCAACAGATAGCCTAAAGCGCTCATGCGCCGCGCCTTGTCGACTTGGTAGAAATGCTGGCCGATAACGCTATCGTGGTGGCTGCTGTCGATGCTGACGGTAATCGGCTTAAATTGGAATTTCTTGCTGATCTCGCGGATCGGGTCAGCATAAGTCGCCGAGAACAACAGGGTTTGCCGATGCGTGGGCGCGTAGGAAATGACATCTGAAATGGCTTCTTCAAAACCCATGTCCAACATCCTATCCGCCTCATCCAGCACCAGCACTTTCAGATGGTTCAGGCGCAGGCTGCGCTTGCGCAAATGCTCCTGCAAACGCCCCGGCGTACCGACCACAATATGCACACCATGCTCCAAAGATCCCAGTTGCGGGCCAAACGGCACACCGCCGCATAAGGACAGCACTTTCACGTTTTGGGTAAACCGTGCCAAGCGGCGGATTTCTTTACAAACTTGGTCGGCCAGCTCGCGGGTCGGGCAAATCACCAAGGCTTGGACATTGAAGCGGTTAAACTCCAAACGCGACAATACGCCAATGCCGAACGCAGCCGTTTTGCCGCTGCCCGTTTTCGCTTGGGCAATCACGTCTTTGCCTTCCAGGATGGGCGGCAGGGTTTCGGCTTGGATGGGGGTCAGGTGGGTATAGCCCAACGAGGCGATATTTTCCAGCAAAGCTGGGTTGAGGGGTAACGACGAAAAAGCGGCAGTATTCACGAATGGCTCTTGTAGGCAAGCGAACAGCGGCGAACTGCCGCCATTCAATAGCTTATGATAACAATACTGGCGGGGAAGCAGTAGGGTTTCGTGGGATATTGTTTATTTTTCGGTGGGTTTGGGTTTTTCCGGCAAAAGCTCAGAACGTTATAGGTTGAATTTTTGCATTCATGCAGCAACCTCCATTACTCGCTCATAAAGTGACGGCAAAAAACCAGACAAAATGGGTTCTCCATTGTAAAAATGGCTTCAATGCCCTTAAGTTTTGAGGAACCTCAATCGATCAGTTCTCCATCCTGCCAATACTCGTAGATTGCACCCATGTTGTTGATCCAGAACATGAACCCATATTCGTCATCTTCGACTTCAATGTCGGGGGGAAGCGATCCCCCAACTGAAACGACCTCACAGTATGACTTGCTTGGAAGCTCAAACTCCACTGCCCATGGCTCTATGACAACCCGACGGGTACTCGACGATGCGTTGCTGAGAAAGACCGAGCCCCGTTGATTTATATACATTTGTTTGGCTGACCCAAGCAAATCCTGCTGAAAACGTTCCACTTCAGAGAGCATTTTTCACCTCTTTTTTCAGTTTAAACGATGTTTACGTTGTATCGGATGTTTTTCGATCAGTGGGCATAACGTTACGGTAAAGGGCAGCCCCGCCCGATGGCCTACAGCAAAGCCGTTTACCTGTGAAAGCTAAAAATTTCGCAAACGGGAATGGCGAGCAGCCCCTTTGACTGGCTTGTTAGGTTTTCGGTATTGATTAGAAAATATTACCAATTGCGTAACCACAAGCTATTAATTCTTTTGCCACTACAATTTTCCACGCACCATAACTATCTAAATCAACATACACAACACCACTAATATCATTAGGTGTTTCAATGTCGCCTTTAACTAAAGAACAGACATTTTCCCTACCAAGTTTCGCCATAAGATATCCATGTTCAAAAACTACATTTTGGCGTGCCCGATTTTTAGGATGGATGTTTGATTCATGCACACCTCTTCCTTGATCGCAAGCCGTATAAAGCACAAGTGCAAAATCTGCATCATTTGAATATCGTTCGATTTTTTCAATTATTGTCATTCCAGAGCTGGCTTGCTCATGTAATATAATTGCATCTAATTCAAGCTGCTCGATAAAGCGGCTGACTTCCTGCTTGGCTCCATTATCTCGACCATGAACAATAAATACCTTTCGTTTATTTCTTGCAACTTTTGATAGCTTAATCTCATTTTGAATTGGTTCATTTTTTGGAAGGGTTGCTTGCTGCCCAAGCTCTAAAAAATCTAACAGTGGGGTAAATTGTTCCGATAGATATGTACGTCGCTCGGCATAACTACCAAACTTGGGCTTAATGAAACTCCAAAATGAACCAAGATTAGGATGCTGCTTTAGCCATTGCGGTAAATACGGCATTAGCTTTGGGTTACTCAGAAGCTCACGCCTAAGAACTTCAAATTCTCCTGAATCGGCAGCCATGCCAGTCGCTCGTGCCGTTAGCAAATTAACAAGGTAGCTTACTTTGTCAAAATCAGTTTCTAAGAACTCAATGCTCAATGTTTAAACTCCTACTGTGAATCGAAATACTCGATTTAAGGTCTAATATTAATGGTGTATCTGTAAACACACATTGAATGACATATAAAAAGGCATATAACATTACTTATATTTTTTCAAGAATATACTACCCAATTATATTGTTAGCAAACTTTTTATGCCGATGCGTTCCACAGTGGTTATTCAGCCTCCGACGCTCTTGAGCCAAGTGCGTGACCGCCTCCGTGTCCAGTATATAGCATCAGTACGGATGCGCTTTATGCACAGTGGATCAAGCAGTTTATTCTGTTTTATGGTAAGCGATATCCGGCAGGGTTGGCGAGAATGAAAGGCACTTATGCGCTGAGGGATAACTTAGGGTGCGTACTCCTACCCCCCTGCAAAAGCTCAGCCAAACGGCAACACCCTACCGCCTAGCCCGAAAGAACTCCCGCAGCAACTCCCCACACGTCTCCTCCAACACCCCGCCCTGCCATTCGACCCGGTGGTTTAAAAACGCCGCGTCGGTCAGGCTGAGGGCGTGGCAGACTGCGCCGCGTTTGGGGTCGAAAGCGCCGAACACCAAGCGTTTGATGCGGGCGTGGCTGATCGCGCCCATGCACATCACGCACGGCTCTAAGGTGACGTACAGGGTGGCATCGGTCAGGCGGTAGTTTTGCACCGCCAAGCCCGCTTGGCGCAGGGCGATGATTTCGGCGTGGGCGGTGGGGTCGTGTTGGGCGATGGGGGCGTTCCAGCCTTCGGCGATGCAGCGGCCATCCTTGACCACGACCGCGCCGACCGGGACTTCGCCTTGGGCTTCGGCGCGTTGTGCCAAGCGAATGGCATAACGCAGCCAGGCTTCATCATCGGGGCTGGCGCTACTCCCCATACCTTATTCCCATTCAATGGTCGCGGGCGGTTTGCCGGAGATGTCGTAGGTGACGCGGGAAATGCCCGCCACTTCGTTGATGATGCGGCGGGAAATCAGGTCTAAGAACTCGTAAGGCAAGTGCGCCCACCGTGCGGTCATAAAGTCGATGGTTTCGACGGCGCGGATGGCGATGACGTAATCATAACGCCGCCCGTCGCCCATCACCCCGACCGATTTGACGGGCAGGAATACGGCAAAGGCTTGGCTGACTTTGTGGTACAGGTCATGGCGATACAGCTCTTCAATAAATATCGCATCGGCTTGGCGTAGCAGGTCGGCATAGGATTTTTTGACTTCGCCTAAAATCCGCACCCCTAGGCCGGGGCCTGGGAAGGGGTGGCGGAACACCATTTCGGCGGGCAGACCCAATTCCAAGCCGATTTTGCGCACTTCGTCCTTAAACAGCTCGCGCAACGGCTCGACCAGTTTCAGTGTCATGTTTTCCGGCAAGCCGCCGACATTGTGGTGGGATTTGATCAAATGCGCTTTGCCGCTTTTCGCCCCGGCAGATTCGATGACATCGGGATAAATGGTGCCTTGTGCCAGCCAGCGGGCATCGGTCAATTTCGCCGCTTCTTCGTCGAAGATGTCGACAAACAGGTTGCCGATAACCTTGCGCTTTTGCTCAGGGTCGCTGACCCCTGCCAAGGCGGCGAGATAGCGGGATTCGGCATTGACGCGGATGACTTTAACGCCCAAATGTTCGGCAAAAATCGCCATCACTTGGTCGCCTTCGTGCAGGCGCAACAGTCCAGTATCGACGAATACGCAGGTCAGTTGCGTACCGATGGCTTTATGCAGCAAGGCCGCGACCACGGAGGAATCGACCCCACCGGACAGGCCTAAAATCACCGCATCGCTACCGACTTTGGCGCGTACCGCTTGGATGCTGTCATTAATGATATGTCCGGCTGTCCATAAGGCCTCACAGCCGCAAATGTCCAAGACAAAGCGCGATAGGATACGCCCGCCCTGGTGGGTGTGGGTCACTTCGGGATGGAATTGCACGGCGTAAAAGCCTTGGGCTTCGTTGGCGATACCGGCAATCGGTGCGCCTTCGGAACTGGCGATCAGGCTAAAGCCTTCGGGCAGGACGCTCACGCGGTCACCGTGGCTCATCCAGACATCAAGCAGGCCGAAGCCTTCGGGTGACAGATGGTCTTCGATGCCGTTGAGCAGTTTGGAATGGCCCCGCGCCCGGATTTGCGCATAACCAAATTCGCGGTGGTTGGAGCTTTCGACTTTGCCGCCCAGTTGTTCCGCCATGGTCTGCATACCGTAGCAAATCCCCAATACGGGTACGCCCAATTCGAAGACGATTTGCGGGGCGCGGGGCGTGTCGGCGCTGGTGACGGTTTCCGGGCCGCCGGACAGGATGATGCCGTTGGGCGCGAAGTTTGCCACTTCCGCCGCACTGCATTCGCAGGAATAAATTTCGCAATACACGCCGATTTCGCGGATGCGGCGGGCAATCAGTTGGGTGTATTGGGAGCCGAAATCTAAAATCAGGATTTTATGGGCGTGGATGTCGGTTGCTGTTTGCGTCACAGTGATACTCGTCAGATGAAAGGTTCGTCAATAAAAAGGGGGGCACGCAGCCCCCCTAAAATACGGTGTTGGCAAAACGCTTTAGCGGATGACCCGATGGCCGCGGCCACTGAGGCAGTTGTTATAGGCGCTTTTATAGCGTTTGTCGGATTCAAGGCCTTGTTGGCCAGCACCGCCAAGACCGCCGACCACCGCGCCTAAGGCTGCGCCGGTGCCGGCATTACCGGCAATAGCGCCGAGCATAGCACCGCCCGCCGCACCGGCTACCGCACCGACACCACCGCCAATCGCCGCTTCCTTAGCCGTGCCGCCGGAAGCCTGTGCCGCCAGTTGCTGACATTCTTGCATATCTTGGTTAAGACGGAAAGCTTTAGGGTCGTTATAGGTATCAACGGTGGGAGCCCAGCCCGTCTGGCTCGCGCAACCAGACAGTAATGCGGCTCCGGTAAGGGCGATACAGATGGAGAGTTTGTTCATAAAATGTCCTGCATGGGTTGGTTATAAAATTGGCTTCAGTCTACTAAAGCCTTCATGAATAAAATCTGAACAGTGCCGACAGCGGGAAACTACGCGTAAGACAGAAGGCGGCGGCGGGGAGTTCAAGTTGCCGTTATTTTTCCTTACTGCCCGACACTGACAGCAAACGTTTTTTCGTCCAACAGCTTGCCGGTATCGTCCAAAAGCCTTACCGTCCATTGCCCAGCGGCCTTATCATCAAAGGTTTTATGCGAGCTGACCCGCCAACGGTCGGCACCGACCTGCAAAGGCTCTTTCATGACCGAAACCCCATCACGGAGCCATTCATGATAGAGTATTTTTCCGGTCATGCCACGCAATTCGTTGAAGTAATAGGCGGTTTTCAATTGTCCTGGCGGCACGGTCACGCCCCGGACAATTTCGTCTGCCGGTTCTTTATCGGTGATACGCGCCGCCAGCACTGCCCGCCGTATCCGTGCTTGCTCATGCGGCAACGCAACGGCCACCGACGGGTTTGCCGCGACGGGCACAGGCGTTACTACCGGCGGTTGTGCGGCGGGCGTTTTAGGCGCGGCAGGCACTGCCTGTGCGGGTGCAGCTTGGGCGCTAGGGCTGTCCGCCACTACGGCGGGCGGTGGCGTATCATCATCGCTGAACGCATACACGATCAGCAGCAAAAACCCCAGCAATGCCGCCGCCGCCAAGCCGATCCGTTGGACATTCCAGACGGTAATCACGGCGGCACTGGGCGATAAGGCCTTACTGGTTTTGGCGGCAGTCGGATATTTGACCTTAATTGTCAGATTTTTTTTCTCAGCCATAAAATCACCCACGGTCAGTTAAATGCAAGAGCACAGCTTGGTCAGACAAAGCCATTAGAGCGCGAACAAGTCACGCATTTTTTGTCCGGGGCTGTCGGCACGCATAAACGCTTCGCCGACTAAAAAGCCATAAATGCCGTTATCGAGCATCAATTGTACATCGTCATGGCTATGGATGCCGCTTTCGGTGATGATGATGCGGTCGCTAGGGATGGCCGCCTGCAATGTTAAGGTGGTTTGCAAGGACGTCTCAAAGGTGCGCAAATTGCGGTTGTTGATGCCCAATAAGCGGGTCTTTAGGGTCAGGGCGCGGGTCAGCTCATCAGCGTTATGGACTTCCACCAACACATCCATGCCCAATTGGGTGGCGACATCTTCCAGTTCGTGCATTTGCCCGTCGGTCAGCGCCGCGACAATCAGCAGAATGCAGTCGGCCCCTAAGGCCCGCGCTTCGTAGACTTGATAAACGTCAATCATAAAATCTTTGCGCAGCACCGGCAACGGGCAGCGCTCCCTGACCATTTGCAGATACACTTCGGAACCTTGGAAAAATGCCTTGTCGGTCAGCACCGACAAACAGGTCGCCCCACTCATCGCATAATCACGCGCAATGCTGACCGGTTCAAAGTTTTCGCGGATGACCCCTTGGCTGGGCGAGGCTTTTTTAATTTCGGCAATAATGGCGGGTTTTTTCGCCTGCACTTGCCGCTGTAGGGCATGGGCGAAGCCGCGCGGACTGGCGACGGATTCCGCCATATCCTCCAAGTTGGCAATCGTCATGGCTTGCTTGCGCGTGGCGATTTCGATGACTTTTTGGCTCAGGATTTTTTGTAAAATATCAGGTTCGTTGCTCATCTTGGGGGTATCCTAAGGGTATCAGTAAGGGGCAAAAAATGGAAAGGAGGCGGACGGGCCGTGGGGTTGCAAAATCAAACCGACCACAGGCCACCCGGTAAAACAGAGCCTGCACCGCGTTTATCCTAAACCCCGGCTTATTTCCTAAGGCTATTGGCATAGGCTCAAACCTATACGACCGAAAAGGCCTTTGTTAATTATATAACCAATTGATTATTTAGGCAATTATATGAATTTGCGCGAATAGGCGGCAGTAATGGCCGCTTCGGCGTGGGGCGGCGGCAGGCTTAAAAACGCTGGCTAAACTCGACCAAAGCCGCCATTTTTGTGCGGGCCGCACCGCTATCAATCGCTTGCCGCGCCAAGGTGATACCCGCACCCAAATCGGTGGCGACGTTGGCGGCATATAAAGCCGCCCCGGCGTTGAGCAGGACAATATCGCGGGCAGGCCCTAGCTGTCCGTCCAGCACCGCCTTGACCATGACCAAGCTGGCGGCGGCATCGGCCACCGCCAAGCTGTCTAAACCGGCGCGTTGCAGGCCAAACTGTTCGGGGCTGACCGTATAGGTGGACACTTGGCCGTTTTTCAGTTCGGCGACACTGGAAGCGCAGGCGATGCTCAGCTCGTCCAGGCCGTCGTCGGCATGGACAACCAGCACATGCTGGCTACCGAGCTGTTTGAGCACTTCCGCCAAGGGCACCAGCCAGTCTTTTGCAAATACGCCGATCAGCTGGTTGGGGGCGGCGGCGGGATTAACCAACGGCCCCAAGACATTAAACAGCGTCCGCACCCCCATATCCCTGCGCACTTGGCGGGTATGCTGCATCGCCCCGTGGTGGTTAGGGGCGAACAGAAAGCCCACCCCTAAGGTGTTGACGCATAAGGCCACTTGTTCGGCGTTCAGGTTGAGGTTAAGGCCCGCCGCTTCCAGCACGTCGGCACTGCCGGAACTGCTGGACACCGAACGGTTGCCGTGTTTGGCGACCTGCCCGCCCGCCGCCGCAACGACAAACGCGCAAGTGGTGGAAATGTTAAAGGTGTTGGCCCCGTCGCCGCCCGTGCCGCAGGTGTCGATGACATGCGCACCGCTGATATGGACCGGTTCGGCCAACTCCCGCATCACCTGCGCCGCCGCCGTAATTTCATCAACCGTTTCGCCTTTGCAACGCAGGGCGATTAAAAACCCGCCCAGTTGGGCATCGGTCACTTGGCCGGACATAATCAGGCGCATTACCGTGCGCATTTGCGCAAGGCTGAGGTCTTGGCGCTCTAAAACGGTCTGGAGGGCGGCTTTAATATCCATCTTGCCCGTATTACTGTACGGCAGCGGGGGCTGGGCGGGAAAAGTCCGGCTCTTTGGGCGGCGTTTTTTCTTGCAAGCAATGGTAGGCGGCGTTTTCGTATTTGATACGCAGCGACTGGGGGTTTTCATGCTCGGTCAAGAACTTTTCGGCCTCTTGATAAGTCAGGTCTTTCATTAAAAAAGTCGCGATACAAGTGCATGGTTTGTCAAAACGGGCTTTGTCTTCAGGGTTACCTGAGTTATGCACTTCCCGCGCGACGCATTGGGCAGCAAATTCTTGTTCAAATTTTTGTTTTTCGCTGTCGGTCACTTTAATGTCACCGGAATGGTCGAACGGATTAGGGTTATGGGTCGGTTTGGCAGGTGCGGCGGCACTGGCACTGGCGGTCGGTTTTTCCGGTTTGTCGTCGGAACAGGCGGTGACGGTTAAGGCCACTACGCCGCACAACAGGGCGGCAAACACGGTTTTTGGTAAGGTTAAAGTCTTCATAAGCGTTAACAAGTTGGCAAGGTTAAAGGGCGCACGGCTTGCGGACAGTTGAACGGGGCACGGGCTTGATGGGTCTAAAGCCAGTGACTCATACTCTATGCCCAGGTTTTCAACCAGCGGTAAACCCTAAAGCGGGCCGGCCACTTAACCCGCCCCATCGGGGCTGGGCCACGAAAAACGGGGACACCGAGTGACATGCGAAAGCCCCAAACTTTAGCATTTTATTCACGCGCATTCTAGTCTATTGCGCATTTGTGGGGCAATTGGCTTATCGGGCTATCTTTAAGGTTACTAAATACACGGGGTAGCCGTATAATAGAGAGTTATTTTACTGCTTGTTTAGGTGTGGTTTATGCAAATTATTCAGGAAGCACTCACGTTTGATGATGTTTTATTGGTTCCGGCGCACTCGACTGTGCTGCCCCGTGACGTAGAACTGAAAACCCAATTGACCCGCGAAATCACGCTCAATATCCCGCTGGTCTCGGCGGCGATGGACACGGTGACCGAAGCCCGTTTGGCGATAGCCATGGCGCAAGAGGGCGGCATCGGCATCATCCATAAAAATATGACGGTCGAGCAACAGGCGCGGGAAGTCCGCCATGTGAAAAAATATGAAAGCGGCGTGATTAAAGACCCGATTACCGTGTCGCCGGACACCAGTATCCGCGATGTCATTAAGTTGACCCGCGCCAAAAACATCTCCGGGGTGCCGGTCGTGGTCGGCGACCAACTGGTCGGCATCGTCACCAGCCGCGACTTACGTTTTGAAACGCGTTTTGACGAAGCAGTCTCGAAAGTGATGACCCCTAAGGAGCGGCTGATTACCGTCAGCGAACACGCCGACCCGAAAGAGGCGGTGGCGTTGCTGCACAAACACCGCATCGAAAAAGTCCTGGTCGTTGACGACGGCTTCCATTTGCGCGGCATGATTACCGTTAAGGACATCCAAAAAGCCAAAGACTATCCGCAAGCCTGCAAAGACAGCCAAGAACGCTTACGGGTCGGGGCGGCAGTCGGCACCGGTTATGACACCGAAGAGCGGGTCGCCGCATTGGTGGCCGCCGGGGTGGATGTGATTGTCGTCGACACCGCCCATGGGCATTCCCAAGGCGTGTTGGATAAAGTCCGCTGGGTTAAGCAACACTACCCCGATGTGCAAGTGATCGGCGGCAATATCGCCACCGCCGCCGCCGCGTTGGCTTTGGTTGAAGCCGGGGCGGACGGGGTTAAGGTCGGTATCGGCCCTGGCTCAATCTGCACCACGCGCATCATCGCCGGGGTTGGCGTACCGCAAATCACCGCCGTCAGTGATGTCGCCGACGCGCTCAAAGGCACAGGCGTACCGTTGATTGCCGATGGCGGTATCCGCTATTCGGGCGATGTCGCCAAAGCCTTGGCGGCAGGCGCGTATGCGGTAATGCTGGGCGGCCTGTTTGCCGGTACGGAAGAAGCCCCCGGCGAGGTTGAGCTGTTCCAAGGCCGCTCGTACAAATCTTACCGCGGTATGGGGTCATTGGGCGCAATGTCGCAGCAGCAAGGCTCCAGTGACCGTTATTTTCAGGAAGAAGCCGATTCAGTGGAAAAACTGGTCCCCGAAGGCATTGAGGGCCGCGTCCCTTACAAAGGCAGCTTATTGGCGGTCATCCACCAATTGCTCGGCGGCATCCGCGCCAGCATGGGGTATACCGGCAGCCATAGCATCGACTCCCTGCACGAGAAAGCGCAGTTTGTACGAGTGACCAGTGCCGGAATGCGCGAAAGCCATGTCCATGATGTCACCATTACCAAAGAAGCGCCTAACTACCGCACGGAATAGGCCTTAGTGCCGGGAACAGGCGCACGTTGGGCAGGGGCCTAAGGGCACAGCAAGGGTTATGACCGCATCTCCCGTGCCTTTAGCGACCACCTGAGTGGCTAATCGTTAAAAAATTATGGATTTTTTCATATTTTTGTCATATACGATTAATAATTGTGGCTTTATACGTTAGAATATGTGAATTTTTACCGCTGCTTATATTGACGGATGACCGGAGACTGTCAACCGCCAAGCTATTTGCTGACGACAAGCAAATTCCGGCGCCGACAGCCCCCACCCACTGACGCATTTACAATTATAAAAAAGGTCATAATGAACAAAATTGCGGAAATTTTTTATAACCCCACTATTGACATAAAACGCTTAAACGCCCTGCAAGCGCAAGCGGATCCGGCCAGCCGCTATGTTATCGCCATGACCCCACGCTCAGGCAGCACTTACCTCTGTGACTTAATGAGCAGTATCAGCCGATTTGGCCAACCTAACGAATTGCTTAACCAAGATGGTTTGGCCAAGCACATTAAGGATGCGCCGGGGCGTACGCCTGACGAATATCTCCGTCACATCCTGCGCAACCGCCAAACGGATAATGGTGTGTCCGGCTTAAAAACCAGCTGGTTCCAGTTTGAAAACTTTACCGGCTACATGGATGACCGGGTTTATTTGGCGGGGTTTAAATATATCTACCTGACCCGCCGTAATTTGGCCGCGCAGGCCGTGTCGTTATATAAAGCCACGGCGACCGGGGTGTTCCACACCGACACCGAACATAGCCCAGAGGCTTTGGCGAAGCTGCACGATTTAGAGTATGATTACGCCACCATCAAATATTGGTATGACCATATCGTCGTCCAAGAAAAGGGTTGGCAAAGCTATTTTTATGAAAACAGCATTTACCCGCTGTGCATTAGCTACGAAGACATTGCCGAGAACGTGGTTAAAGTGCTGCAACGCATTGCCGCCTACGTCGCGGCCAACCCCAACACGGTCTATATGCCAGTCCAAGGCTCGATTATCAAAAAAATCAGTGACCAG
Source organism: Methylovulum psychrotolerans (assembly GCF_002923755.1). Taxonomy (GTDB): domain Bacteria; phylum Pseudomonadota; class Gammaproteobacteria; order Methylococcales; family Methylomonadaceae; genus Methylovulum; species Methylovulum psychrotolerans. Next base: position 273,346 of record NZ_PGFZ01000003.1, on the reverse strand, counting down.
CGCAATGACCAATGGACACGGCGCTTTGCCATTGAGCTGTCGTTGAACAAACATGCCTAACCCGAATAAATCGCTATAAGTAAATATAGCATTAATTATAGAGCAAAACTATACTGAAAGCCGTAGTTTATTGCAACTCGCCTCCCCACCCACGACAGACGTAGCGTTCAGCAAAAATCGGCGGGTGATGCGCCGTAAATGCCATGACGGGACGCTTTAGGCTATGGCTTTCGGGACAGGTGGGATGTAGCACAACAACCATACCACCCTTATAAACTGAGCGCACAGGCCTTTGCCGATGGCCCGGACAATCTGCCGACCGAATAGGGCATCGCCTTTATCTAAACAAACTACCTGATCGCATCAGATTGAAAGGCCTAATATCATGGGGATACTCAGTCTACTGCTCTGGACTCCGGCACTGGGCAGTCTTTTACTGGCGGGCTTGCCTGGCGATAAGCCGCATTGGGTGCGTACCGCAGCCCAAGGGGTCGCCGCCGTGACCTTGCTGCTCAGCCTGTGGCTGTTGGGCCATTACGACCCCCATAACGCCGCTTTACAGTTGACCGAATATGTCGCCGTCAACCCAACATCAGGCAGCGCTTATTCCCTAGGCGTAGACGGCTTATCCATGCCCTTGTTGGTGCTCTGCACCCTGCTGACGTCAGTGGCCTTGTTGGCCTCCGCAAGCGTAGACAACCAAGCCAAAGCCTATCATCTGTGCCTGTTGCTGTTAGAGTTTGGCATGTTGGGGGTCTTGCTTGCCCAAGACTGGGTGCTGTTTTATATCTTTTGGGAAGTCACTTTATTTCCGCTATTTTTTCTGATCAGCCGTTGGGGCGGCAAACGCCGCCACACAGCCAGCCTTAGCTTCGTGTTCTATACCTTAACCGGCTCGGTGTTTTTGCTGCTGAGTTTCTTGGCGCTCAGCCAATACCATCTTGCCGCCAACGGTTCGCTGATGACCGCCTTGGGACATTCGGCCAAAGCTATGCCCGTGCAACAGCAAATCTGGGTATTGTTGGGGTTTTTGCTGGGTTTTGGCATCAAAGTGCCGATTTTCCCCGCCCACGGCTGGTTGCCGTCCGCTTATATCCAAGCCCCGGTCGCCGTCAGCATCCTTATTGCCGGGGTGCTGTTAAAAATGGCGGCTTATGGTTTGCTCAGGGTCTTGCCCATCTTGCCCGATGCCGCGCGTATCCTGCAACCGCTGCTGGTTTTATTGGCCTTGATAGGAATGCTCTACGGTAGCTTGCTGGCTTGGCGGCAAAGCCATTTAAAAGCCATGACCGCGTATGCTTCGATCAGCCAAATGGGTATGGTCTTGCTGGGTATCAGCGGCCTGAACCAAGCCGGAGCCGACAGCGCCCTACTGCAAATGGTCGCCCATAGCCTGACCGTCGCGGCCTTGTTGCTGCTAGGCGAGCAACTGTACCAACGCACCCATAACCGCCATAGCCAAGATTACGGTAACTTGGTGCAGGCTATGCCACGCTGGTCGGCACTGATGGCGTTCAGTCTGTTCGCCGCCATGGGCATACCGGGTACTTTAGGGTTTGTCGCCGAAGTGCAGACCCTGACGGCTTTTTACCAACAAGCGGGCTGGTTATGGCTGGCCGTGGCACTGAGCCTGTTAATCACCGCCGCTTACCTTATCCGCACCCTCAGCCTACTGTTTATCAGCACCCAGCCCGACCGTGCAACCTGGGCGGATCTGCGCCCTGCCGAACAACTGGCGGCCGGGGTGCTGGTCGCCACGTTGCTGGCTTTAGGCCTACAACCCAACGGTTTGCTGGACTTGTCCGCCAGTACCACCGCACACTGGCAACAGGCCTTCAGGGAGCCTTAGAACCGATGCGTACGCCTAGCCCAAACGATGCCGCCCACGTCCAGGCACTACTCCACGCGTTAGCGGCAACAGCCGCGCCCCCTTCTGGCGACACCTTACCGGAAGCCCGTTACCGCGAACTGTACTGGCAAGGCCGCATTACCGATGACGACCTCGCGGCCGCCTTCGGCACTGATTTGGGTTGCCAAACCGCCCCCCTATCGGCATCTGCCCCCACCCGCCAAGCCGTCTGCCGGATTGCCCTACTCTTTGACTTATCTGCCCTTAACCCTTGCCAATTGGCTTGGCATATTGAAGAACGCGCGGCGTTCCAGCATATTCAAGCGGATGTGCCGGTAGCCGTACGCCGCCAATTATTGGCGGCGGAACCCGAAGCCCCAATGCTGCAAGCCCTATGGGCGGCCTTGGTAGAGATGCTGGAGATACCTGACGGGGCTACAGACCCCGACACGCGTGACGAGGGGGCAGGCGGCTTTATACATACCGAATTAAGGCAACTGGCCGATACCGAACTGACCCGTTTACTGGCCACCTTAGGTAGCGCCGCAAGTTTACGCGATGTTGTTCAAGCGCTCAGCGGCACGGATCTGAAGACCTTGGTGGATGGCCATTTGCGGCAAATCTGCACCGCGCTGGCGGCCGCGCCCAGTGCTTGGGGCGCACACGGCCAAGTGGCGGATGGGTACGGAACGTGGCGGCTCCTCGCCCGCCAAGATGCCGGACTGTTTTTACAGCAATTGCCGGACTGGCAAGACATTATTGCCCAACTGCCGGACACGGCGATAGCGGCCATCGTCTGGCAACTGCACAGCCTCGATATACCGCCCGGCCAATGGGCGGCCTATTTGCGCCATTTAAGCCAAGAGTTGCCGCTTTTGCCTGGACTTAACCCTGCATCCGCCACCGTCTTGGCGGACACCTTGGCCATTCGCCTGACGCTGGACAGGCTATGGCTCAACCAAGTGTGCCATGACTTATGGAAAATTGAAGCCAACGCCCATGCCCTACAGAGCTATTTCCAAAAAAATTTATCGGAATTTTGGGTACGCCTGCACCTATACCAAGGCGGCTTGCCGGAATATCTTAGCCAACAGGCCGAAGCCCTGATTATCCGTTCCGGTTCAGAACGCCAATGCCGCCCTGATTGGCAGCATCTGGCCGATGTGCTGGTACTGAGGCAACGCCGCCTGGCCCGTAGCCCCGCGCCAGGCGATAGTGTTTGGCGCTTATTCCGGCTCTGCCAACATCTAGGCCTGACGGCCAGACAGGTGCTAGATTGGCCAAAAACCGACCTGCTGGAACTGCTGGCGCTGTTGGATGCCCTGCCTTTAAGCGTACGCGCAAGGCTCTGGCAAGCTGCCGACCGCCACCATTACCAGCAAGCCTTGGCGACACAGCCTAATCTCCCGTGTACGGCATTAGTGCCGCTGCATATTATTCATAGCGCTAACTATGCCAATGGCCTCTTGGCAACGCTGATCCGACCCGCTGCCGCCAGTTCCACCCTACTTGGCCGGGCTGGCTTGGCGCATGGAATAGGCCGCTATCTGAGCGCGATGCTGGCCGCACCGCTAGTCTTGGCACAGCTTTTGGCAGAATGCTTAGGTGTACTGCCCAATCCGTTGTTATCAGTTAGCACAGAGGCGGACATCGACCGTTTAGCCCAGTGGTTAACCGCCCAAGGTTTGGCGCAGACAACGGCCAATAAAATCCTGCTGCTCACTGCCAATGCCGATAGCCCAGAGGAAACACATCGCCTTAAGCTGTTGGTAACACAGCTCAACCGGCCAGAAACGCGTCACCTGTTACAAGCGCGGGGCATTTTTCTCAGTGCCGACACTTGGTTTTTAGTGGCCAGTTATGACACAATGACTGGCCTGCTGGCTTGGCATGGCCTAGAAACCTTGGCAAGCCTTGTTTAAGCTTGGCCGTTCGGACACCTGCTGCCATTCACTATAAACACTACGAATAATGTTGTTATACAATAGCTTATCTGTACAAAAAGCCATTATCTGGTAGTATAACGCTAACTCAAAAGTCAAGTGCAATAACGCCGCCGAAGCGGCATTACACCTTAACTGAACACCTTTCATTAATTCAGGCACGGCGCGGATAAGCCACTAACCGACCGACCGCCAAGCGTTGCCACACTCTCAGGAAGCCGTTGATGACTGATCGCCAACCCCCAGATGAAACCACCCTCACTCCCGAACAATACAGCATTTGCCGTTTAAAAGGCACGGAGCCGCCGTTTACCGGCAAATATGTCGACTGCAAAAAAGTCGGCACTTATCATTGTGTCTGCTGCGGCAACGCCTTGTTTGCCTCGTCTACTAAATATGATTCCGGTTCCGGCTGGCCCAGTTTTTGGGAGGTGCTCAGCCCCGACAGCGTTGCCGAACACAGCGACACCACTTATGGTATGCGCCGTGTCGAAGTCACCTGCGGGCGTTGCGCCGCCCATTTGGGCCACGTCTTTACCGACGGCCCGGCCCCGACCGGGTTGCGTTACTGCATTAACTCTGCGGCACTTAATTTGCAAGAGGCCTTATGAACGCCCATCACCACACCCAAGAACTTTTGGCCTTTATTGATGCCAGCCCCAGCCCTTGGCATGTGGTGGCTAACCTGACCGAACGCTTAGAAAACCTCGGCTTTGTTGCCTTAGATGAAACGGCTCCTTGGCAATTGCGGGCGGGCGGACATTATTATGTCGTCCGTGACGATTCTTCGATCATTTTCTTTGCCTTAGGCGAGCAGCCGCTTGATGACACCGGCTTTAGAATCCTGGGCGCCCACACCGACTCGCCGGGCCTGCGGATCCGCCCTAATGCCGGTAGTTGCTTAGAAGGCTTTGTGCGCTTGGGCGTGGAAATTTATGGCGGGCCGATTCTGGCGACCTTTACCGACCGCGATTTGAGCTTGGCCGGACGGGTCAGCTACAAAACCGCCGACGGGCAAATCGCCAGTGGTTTGTTGCGCTTTGAACAGGCCCTGCTCAGATTACCCAATTTGGCTATCCACTTAAACCGGGGGGTCAATGACGACGGGCTCAAGCTGCAAAAACAAAACGAGCTGCCCTTACTGTTAAGCAAATGGACGGAGGCGCAACTGCCGCCGGATTATTTTACCTGCCTGCTCCAAGAACAATTGGACAGTAGCGCCGAACAAATCCTAGCGTGGGATTTGGCGGTCTATGATACCCAGCCCGGCGCGTTTTGGGGGGCTAACCAAGAATTTTATGCCGACAGCCAATTAGACAACCTGGCCTCTTGCCATGCCGGCCTGACTGCTTTCTTGGACGCGAGCGTCTTAGACAGCGGCAATACCGTCGTCTGCGCTTTTTTTGACCATGAAGAAATCGGCAGCGAAAGCCATAAAGGCGCGGCGGGCAGTTTTTTGCCCGATGTCCTCAACCGCATCGCCCTCGCCACCGGCACCTCCCCCGAAGCCTACCACCAAGCCTTGGCGCGTAGCCTGATGGTCAGCGCCGATATGGCGCACGCCTACCACCCTAATTTCCCGTTGGCTTACGAACCCGAACACAAAGCCATTGTCAATAACGGCCCGGTCATTAAGGTTAACGCCAGCCGCCGCTACAGCAGCGAAAGCGGCTCGGAAGCCCTGTTCGCCCATTATTGCCAAGAAGCGGGGGTACCTTACCAATACTATTCCCACCGCTGTGACCTGCCTTGCGGCAGCACCATAGGCCCTATTGCTTCGGCAAAACTGGGCATCCGTTGTGTCGATGTCGGTAATCCTATGTGGGCCATGCACAGCCTCCGCGAAAGCGCAGGGGTACTGGATCACAATTATATGATTTTGGCTCTGAAAAGATTCTTTTGTGGCTAATAATGCAACTATACTTAGAGCACCCCAATTAATTCTATTTGTAGGCCGGCCTTTTGCACCCCCTTTTCTCTTACTGCCACCAGCGTTTGCTAGGTACGATAATAAAAACCGTAAGATCTCCAGTGCTGTGTCTGGTTTTTGGTGGGCTATTATTGTCGCCACCTGTGTGTGCCGATGATGTCGAATATAAAGTTAAGGCAGGTTATCTTTATAATTTCACTAAATTTATCACTTGGCCACCGGACACCTCCGCCAAGTTTAATCTGTGCATCTTCGGCAAAGACCCGTTTGGCGGCCTAATAGACCCTATCCAACAGCACCAAGCGTTCGACAAAGCGATTAAAGTGATCCGTTTAGACAGCGCCGAAGCACTGGTCAGCATCAGCAAATCCACAATATGCCATATTCTCTTTATCAGTTCGGCCATTGAGCATATCCCCGTGCAAGACGCAAAAAATGTTTTAATTGTCGGTGAGAGCGAAAATTTTGCGCTGCAAGGCGGCATGATTGGCTTTGTCAATGAAGATGGCCGGATTAAATTACAAATCAATCGGCAGGCACTAAGGCGTAGCGACTTGAAAGTCAGTGCCAAACTCTTTGAAGTTGCCGACGTTATTGACGGTGATGGCCATGATTAATCAAATCCGCAACTTGTCCATCCACGGCAAACTGCTGCTGACGGTCTTATTCCCTAGCATCATCTCCTTGTTCTTGGCGGGGTTCTTTTTATTGATGCTGGAGACGGTAGAATTTAAAAAAGTCGCCCAGAACGACCTGACCACCTTAGCGACCGTCATCGGCAACCGCAGCACCGCCGCGCTGATGTTCGGCGACCCTGGCTTAGCGGAAGAAAACTTGGCGGCCCTGAATTTCCAACCCGCCGTGCAGGCCGCCTGCGTCTATAACAAACAAGGGCTATTGTTTGCCGATTTTATCAAAGTATCAGAACCTACTGCTTGGCATTGCCCGCCTACCAGTGCCGGGCTATCTAGCCATTATGAGCATAGCCTGCTGTGGGTGACGGAACCCATTACCGATAAAGACGGCCCGCAAGGGAGTATCCTCGTCCATGCCAATTATGCCGAAGCCTACTGGCATAAAATAGAGTTCACCGTCGTGGTGTTTCTCGTTTTGGTGTGCGGTTCGGTCTTGGCGTTCTTTTTGACCGCCCCGTTCATTAAACTGATTGCCTTACCTGTAAAACAGTTGGTGACCACCGTCAAAACCATCAGCGAGACCAAAGATTATTCTTTACGCGCCAACAAGCACTACCAAGATGAACTGGGTTTGCTGGTCGATGCCTTTAACGAACTGATCGATAAGGTGGAAACCCAAAATCAGGCGTTGACCCGCGCCAAAGACCGTTACTTGGCCCTGTACGACGATAACCCCACGATGATTTTTAACCTCAGTGAGCAGGGGCAGATCATGTCGGCCAACCTGACGGGCGCCCACTATTTGGGCGCGGCGGTCAGTGCCTTAGAAGACTGCTCGATTCTGGATTTTGTCCATCCTGCCGATTTGGCGCTGATGCACGAACTGATGCAGCAGTGCCTTACGTCCCCATCCATCGTCCATAAACAAGAGCTCAGGCAAGTTTGCCAAAACGGGCGGATTATTTGGGTCAGGGCCACGGCCCGGTTAGTCGCCTACGATAAGCAGCAGAACAGCCTGCTGTTAGTGTGCGAAGATGTCACCGAAGCCTATAACCTCAGCCAGCAAATCGCCTACCAAGCCAGCCATGATGCCCTAACCGGACTGGCTAACCGCAGTGAATTCGACAAAGCCATCAAAGAAGCCATCGCCTTGGCCCATACCGACAACTCCGAACATGCCTTGTGTTATCTTGACCTTGATCAGTTCAAAATTGTTAACGACACCTGCGGCCACATGGCGGGTGACGAATTGCTCCGGCAACTGAGCGACTTACTGAAAAAACAACTGCGCCGGAACGACTTCATCGCCCGCTTAGGCGGCGACGAATTTGGTGTCCTGATGTATAACTGTAGCGTCGATCAAGCCATTGCCGCCAGCGAGAAAATCCGCGATTTTGTCCGCGACTTTCATTTTGCCTGGGATGACCGACGCTTTTCGGTCGGGGTCAGCATCGGCATCGCCTCCATCACCGACACCAGCGGCAATGCCGTCAACCTGCTGAAAGAAGCCGATGCCGCCTGTTACGCGGCCAAAGACAAGGGCCGTAACCGCGTGCATGTCTACCGCCCTGACGATAAGGAGTTGGCCCTGCGCCACGGCGAAATGCAGTGGGTGCAACGTATCGAACAAGGCTTGGAACAAAACTTGTTTTGCCTGTATGGGCAACCGATTGCCAGTATCGCCCACCGTGATGAAAAACTGCATTTTGAAACCCTGATCAGATACCGCGATACCCAAGGCCTGATTATCCCGCCGGGGGCCTTTTTACCTGCCGCCGAGCGCTATAACCTCGCCCCGCTGATGGACCGCTGGGTTATTAAAAACCTCTTCGAATGGATTGCCACCACCCCCGGCTTTCTTAACCGACTGGCCTTATGCTCAGTCAACTTATCAGGGCTATCCCTCTCGGATGAAACCTTGTTTAAATTTATCCTTGAGCAGTTTGCGGTCTGGGAAATCCCCACCCATAAAATCTGTTTTGAAATCACCGAAACCGCCGCCATCGCCAATCTGACCAGTGCGACCAAATTTATCCAGCAATTGCGTGATAAAGGTTGCTCGTTCTCTTTGGATGATTTTGGCAGCGGCCTATCGTCTTTCGCCTACCTAAAAAATCTGCCGGTGGATTTTTTAAAGATCGACGGCTTATTTGTCAAAGACATTTTGGACGATAAGATAGACCTCGCCATGGTCAAAGCCATTAACGAAGTCGGACAAATGATGGGTAAAAAAACGGTTGCAGAATTTGTTGAGAACGAAAAAATATTTAACTTGCTTAAAGAGTTAGGTGTAGATTATGCTCAAGGCTACGGTATTGGCAAACCAGTGCCTTTGAATGAGTTAAAACTGATAATCCCCTTTTCCATGTGACCGTTAATGAACATCAAGGCCATCACTTCCGCGAGTTTTCTACTGTTTGCTTTTTGCACCAGCCCCAACAAGGTTTGCGCAAAAGCTGAAGTTGACGATTATTTTGCCTTGTCGCCTGCGGAATTGGCCAATATACCTGTCTCCATCGCCACCGGAACCCCTAAGCCTATTTTCCAATCGGCAGCGATCACCAGTGTCATCACTGCCGACCAGATTAAGGCTATGGGCGCTACCGAACTGCATGAAGTGATGGAAACCGTGCCGGGTGTCCATGCCACCTTGAAACCGGGCGATTACGATTATAGCTATAGCATACGCGGCATCAGTAACAGCAATAACTCAGAAGTGCTGATCCTTTTGAACGGCACCCGCATCACTACCCCGTTTGGCGGCTCCCTGATGACCACCACAGAATTGCCGCTGGCCGCCATCCAGCGCGTGGAAGTGATCCGCGGCCCCGGTTCGGCCCTTTATGGGGCGGATGCGTTTGCCGGGGTCATCAATATCATCACCAAAAAAGCCGATGACATTAACGGCACCAAAGTCGGGGTACGGGCCGGCAATTGGGATAGCCAAAACGCTTGGGCGCAACATGGCGGCGAATGGGGCGGTTGGAAAGTCGCCACCAGCCTGCAATACCAACATAGCCAAGGCGATAATGGCCGGATTATCCATCAGGATGTGCAGACCACCTTAGACAATGCCTTTGGCACCCATGCCTCCCTCGCGCCCGGTGCCTTAAATACGCGCAACGAAAGCTTAAACGCGCATCTGAACCTGGAACGCAAGCACTGGGATATCGGTTTTTGGACGTTCAATTCGATTAATGACGGCGTAAGGGGCGGCAATGCCTCGGCATTAGACCCTAATGGGCTAGCCAATGGCGAACAATATCTGGGTGATGTGCGTTATTCGACAGAAGATGAATTTACTGACTGGGAGTTTATCGCCCATACCAGTTATCTGCACTCTGATTTTCTCGCGCAACTGCAACTGTTCCCTAATAACGCCCGCCTGCCAATTGGTGCTGACGGCAATATTAATACCACGGATCCGGTGGCATTAATCAATTTTCCTAATGGTGTCAATGCCAACGTTGGCCGGGTGGAGAATATCCCGTCACTGGAGTTTACCTCTATTTACCGTGGCTTGGACAGCCATATCTTACGCGCCAATACGGCTTACCGTTACGAGCAATTTTCTGCGACGGAAAGCAAAAACTTTGGCCCCGGCGTCATCACTAACACGGCACAAACGGCCATAGACGGGCAATTGACCAACCTCACGGGTACGTCCTATGTCTACTTGGCAGATACCAGCCGCTCCGTCGGGTCTTTGGTCGCCCAAGATGAATGGCAAATAGCCCGCGACTGGCAACTGACTTCAGGGGTGCGTTACGACAATTATTCCGATTTTGGCGGCACGGTAAACCCTCGGGTCGCTTTGGTTTGGGATATGACCGAGCAGATGACCAGCAAACTGCTTTATGGACGGGCCTTCCGCGCCCCTAATTTTTCTGAATTGGGCACCCAAAACAATCCTTTTGTCTTGGGTAACAGAAACTTAAAGCCGGAAACCATCAACACCACAGAATTGTCTTTTGACTACCGGCCTTGGTCGGCTTTACGGACAACGGTAAACTTATATTATTACGAAATCAACAATCTGATCTTAGCGGTGGCAAAAAGCGATGCCTCCACCCCGCAATACCAAAACATCGGCAACCAAAACGGCTATGGGTCGGAATTTGAATGGGATTGGCAATTAAGCCAACAATGGCAACTTAAAGGCAATTATGCGTGGCAACATGCCATTAACGAAGCGACCAACCTGCGCGTCACTGGCGTACCTGAGCACCATGTTTACGCCGCTTTGGGTTGGCGATTCTCCCCCCAGTGGCATTTACAACCCCAAATTAACTGGATAGGCGGCAGGACTAGCGCCATAGGCGATTTCCGCCCGCTGAACGATTACGAAACGGTGGACTTGACCCTGCGCGGTAAAAAGCTATTGAAACACCTTAACTTTTCCGCCTCCTTGCGCAATGCGTTTGGCGTACACCCGCTCGAACCCGCCGTTTCATCGTTCCCACAAAACTTGCCTTTAGCAGGCCGGAGCTTTTATTTTGAGGCTTCTATTGATTTTTAAATGTTTAGGCTATCCCTAAAGCTTGTCTTAAAAATTAACGCATTGTTATTGCGTAGCCCTTCCTAAGGTTTTCTGCCTACACACAGTATGATATTAACGGCGGCAAAATACACCCCTTCGGCATCTGCTTGGGCTTGGCTGCTCCGCCATTGCTGAAGCTCTTCCGGGCTAAGCAGGCCGGCTTCGAGCATGGCCTGTTCGTTCCTATCCGCCTGTATCGACAAACGCAGGAAGGCATTGCTAGTGACCGTAACGGGAAAGGTTTGGACACGGATGTCCGTTAAGCCTTGTTGCTTAAACAAACGGTTCAAGGTGCGGCCTGAATAACCGTTATTCAACGCCGGCGAAGCCGCATAACGGGCTATCCGCCGTTCTATGTCGGTGTCCTCGCTATCAATGGAGAAACTCCCCCAGTCCGGATCGATAATAACCACCCAACCTTGGGGCTTGGTTACCCTCACCAGTTCGGACAAGGCCTGTGTAGGTTCCGGTAAATGCTGGAAAACCCGCTCACTGCGTGCAGAATCAAAATAATTGTCTGCAAACGGCAAAGCCATTGCATCGGCTTGCTCATGCCTGACCCAAGTAGCAACCCCCGCCTGTTCGGCACGTTGCTGGGCGTGTACTAGCATATCGGCATCATAATCAACCCCGACCACCAGCCCTTCCCTACCGACAAGCGAAGCGAGCGGAATGGTGTCGGTACCTGGCCCGCAACCTAAATCAAAAACCTTATGGCTTGGTTGGATATCCATAGCGGCATAGCTGGATTGCTTGATGTCTCCGAGCAATTCGGCAATTTTATCGAGGGCATCGCTATCTATATAGCCTTTCGGTAAGGGCATTATCTATCCTTTTTAATATTAACAATAAGTAATCCCTTCGCTTAAAGCGCGGTGATTTTAAAATAATAACATAAGTAGTTTGAAAAGTCTGGCGAATTCGTATTATAAGTGCATAGAAAGCATCGCCATTCCGGCATACCCTCAGGCGCATAAAGGGATTGCCGGCATGACGGGGAGTTATAGACCTTGTATTCATTAACGGTAAAGAAACCGCAAAACCCCTATAAGGTTAGGCTTTAAAATGATGGGCTTTACCCCATTCAAAAGCCTTCAAGGCACCTCGCAGACAAAACATCCCCTGCCTATAATATTAGCTGCAATCGCCCTATTTACAATAGAATCTTTCCAAACAATCTGCCTGCCACATCCTGCCATACGTTTAGTTATTTTATTGTAACCGCACAATCCTCCGCATTGAACTTGTCCGGCTTCCCATGCACCAATACCTTACTGCCATTGTTTAGTTTGCTTAAGTCACCGCCAGTGGTATAACAATCACTAAAACCTTAAGGGAAATCACCATGAATTTTACGCTGGAACACCATAACGGCTGTCAGGTCTTGTTCGTCCAAGAGGAACGGATTGACGCGCATAATTCTATCGCCTTAAAAACCGAGCTGTTACAGCAGCTTGAGCAAGGCGGCGGGACGCTGATAGTGCAATTGGCGCAGGTGCGCTTTATCGATAGCTCCGGTTTGGGGGCGTTATTATCGGGCCATAAACAGGCGGCGCTGCACGGCGGCAAATTGGTATTGGTCAACATTCAGCCGCCGGTATTGTCGATGTTTGAAATCACCCGCCTAAACCGGGTGTTTGAAATTTACACCGACCTTGACGAAGCGCTTACCGCGCAAGCCTAGCCCTTACTTTGGAGAAATGCGATGAGTCCGGCGATTATTCAGGTCGATGTCATTATCCCGACCCAAACCCGTTATTTGGATCTGATCGGCAGTATCGGCGGACATATCGCCAAAGAATTGGACAATTATACGGGCGACCGGACGGCGCTGGCCTACCACCTTAACCTGGTCTTGACCGAAGCGACGGCCAACGCCATTAAGCACGCCCATGATAAAAATAGCCAAGAGCTTAAAGACACTAAAGAGGCCAAGGATACGGTCAGGATTTGTATCCACATCGAAGACAAGCAACTGACCATTAAGGTCTATGACCATGGTCAAGGCTTTGATTTGGAAACGGTGGCGGCACCTGATTTCGACAACCCCCAAGACCACGGCATGGGCTTGTTTTTTATTAAAACCTTTATGGACTCGGTCACTTATACCCAACAGGCCGACGGTAACGTGCTGGAGATAATTAAATTTTTATGAATACGGACGCACTCTCATTAGCTTGGCATCAGCACTTTCAGCACTTGGCGGCACGCGCCTTGGGGTCGGCCACGGCGGCGCGGCTTAGCCAAACCTACCCGCCCTTATTGGGCGGCGACTATCAGGCCTTGGTATCGCCGCGTTTCGCACTGCAAGATATGCTGCATCTGGAACGCTTAGCGGACGACGAAGCCCACAGCGTCAGCCTGTTACGGCCTTGCCAAAACGTCGGTGAGTTTCGGCTGCATTTTTACAGCCAGCAAGAACGCTTTTTGGATGAATATATCCCGCTGTTAGAACATGTCGGCTTGCGGGTGCTGGATCAGGTGCAGTTTAAGGTGGTAGTGGACGCTAAGCTGTTTTTTATCAAAAGTTTTACCATTAAGGCCGCGCGTGGGCAACAGGCGGATTTTAGGCTGTTGCGGCCCCGGCTGTTGGCCTGTTTGCAGGCGGTGATGGACGGCAAGATTGAGAACGACCCCCTCAATAAACTGTGTGTGCTGACCGGACTGGCCTGGCAGGATATTGACCTGCTCCGTGCCTACCGCAACTACTTCTTGCAGCTCGACCACCACACCAGCCGCACCAGCGTTAACCATGCCTTGATTAATAATGCAGGGGTGGCGCATAGCCTGTTCAATTATTTTGAGGCGCGGTTCCGCCCCAATCCGGCTTGGCAATCCGCCATGCGCCGTGAAGAGTTGGCCCTGTTCCCTTTACGTTTGCAGTTGCTGAAAAGCCTGCAAGCGGTGGCGGATATGAACGATGACCGCATTTTGCGGACACTGTTTAATCTGCTGGATTCGACTATGCGCAGTAACTTCCATGTCCGCCGCCAGTTAGACGATTATTTTATTGCTTTTAAGGTTAATAGCTTAGGCGTGATTGATATGCCCATGCCTAAGCCGCAATATGAAATTTATGTCCATGCCGTCGATATGGAGGGCATCCATTTGCGCGGCGGCAAAATCTCACGCGGCGGCATCCGCTGGTCGGATCGCCAGGATGATTTCCGCACCGAAATTTTAGGCCTGATGCAAACCCAAATCAGCAAGAACGCGCTGATTATCCCGACCGGAGCCAAGGGCGGCTTTGTCGTGAAAAAGAACGGCGGCAAGCTGGATGTGAAAGCGGCGGGGAAAAAAGCTTACCTTAAACTGATGCACGGCCTGTTGGATTTGACCGACAATTATGTGGACGGGCAAATCGTCGCCCCGCCCAACCTGGTCACTTATGACGACCCCGACCCTTATCTGGTGGTGGCGGCGGATAAAGGCACAGCGCAATTTTCCGATATTGCCAACGGTGTCGCCGCCGACTACCATTTTTGGTTGGGCGATGCCTTCGCTAGCGGCGGCTCCTACGGCTACGACCACAAAGCCTTAGGCATTACCGCACGGGGCGCATGGGAATGCGTCAAACGGCATTTCCGGGAACTTGGCAAAGACATCCAACAAGAAGCCTTTACGGTGGTCGGTATCGGCAGTATGGACGGCGATGTGTTTGGCAACGGCATGTTATTGTCGCCGCATATCCGTTTATTGGCGGCGTTCAGTGGCCAGCATATTTTTATCGACCCGAACCCTCCCACTGACGGCAGTGCCTTTAACGAGCGCCAACGCCTGTTTGACTTGCCCGGCTCAACCTGGGATTGCTATAACCGTGGCCTAATTTCCGCAGGCGGCGGCGTGTATGCGCGGGCGGATAAGGACATTCCCATCTCCCCCGCCGTTCGCGAGTGGCTGGGCTTGCGTTATAAGGTCTTGGACGGCGAAGCCCTGATCCGCGCCTTATTGGCGGCACGGGTGGATTTGTTATGGCTGGGCGGCATCGGTACTTACGTTAAGGCCAGCAGCGAAAAGACCGAGGAAGTCGGCGACCGCAGCAATGATAATGTCCGTATTAACGCCTGTGATTTACAGGCGGCGGTGGTCGGCGAAGGCGCGAATTTAGGCTTTACCCAAAAGGCGCGGATTGAATTTGCCTTGCGCGGCGGGCGCATCAATACCGATGCCGTGGACAATTCGGCGGGGGTGGACACCTCCGACCATGAGGTCAATTTAAAAATCCTTCTGACGGGCTTGCAGAAAAAAGCCGTCATCAACGATTATCAAGCCTTATTCACCGATATGACCGAAGCGGTTTGCCATCTGGTCTTAGCCAACAATATCGGCCAAAGCGGCTGCCTGTCGTTGGAGCAACTGCGCGGGGCAGGGGCTATCGAAGCCTATCTGCATCTGGCCGAACGCTTGGAAGCGGCGGGTTTCCTCGATAAGGCGGTCGAGTCGTTCCCGCCCAATAAGGTCTTGTTGCAACGCCCCGGACAAAGCCTCACCCGCCCTGAATGGGCAGTGCTGCTGGCGGCCAGCAAACGTTATCTGACGTGGCGCATCCACCAGCAAGCCGAGTTGCTCAACGACGAATGCTGCGGCTGTTATTTGCAGGGGTATTTTCCGGCGCAATTGTCCTGGCATTACGCCGCCCATTTGCGCAACCACCCCTTAGCCAAAGAGATTAAGGCGACGATGATCAGCAATAAGATCATCAACCAAGCAGGTTGTGGCTTTTTAAACCTCACCGCCGAAGCCGACAATGTCCTGGAGGCGGTAGCTTGTTATTTGAGTTTTGACCGGATCTTCAACGCCGATGCCTTACGCGCCGCCATTGCCGCCCTGGATAATCATATCCCCACGGCCAGCCAATACGCCTTATGGCTGCAACTGGAAACCACCCTGCTGACCGCCTGCCAATGGACGTTGGCAACTCAGCCCTTACGCCCCGACAGCGCCACCATCAGCCGCTACCGTGGCTATCTGCAAGACTATTTTGACTGCCTGCGGCAACAGCCGCCGCCAGTGTTAGTGCAATTGCGCCAAACCTATTTGCAACAAGGCATTCCCGCCGATTTGGCGGAAGCCATCGCCCTGTTGGCCTGTCTGGATGATTTCCCCTTACTGGTCGCCCTAGCGGACAACCAAGCTATCAGCGTGATGCTGCAACGCTACAACGACACCGCCGAGTATTTGGGCGTTAGCAAGATGCTCGAACGCCTAGCGGGCGTACCCTGCCACGATGCGTGGGAGCGCACTGTCGCCACCGACCTGAAAGCCGAACTGAAACAGACGGTCGGCAGGCTGAGCCAAACCATCCAAGCCAGCCCGGCCTCCAGTTGCGCCGGCTATTTCGCCCTAGCCGCTAACACACCTTTATTGGAAAAGTATCGGCGGGTTTATCAAGAAGTCAGCAACGCCCCACCGCTGGATTTATTGCCGCTGGTGGTGTTGGCTAAGGCCTTGGCGAAATTGGTGGCAGGGTGAGGTCAGGGCCATCATGGCGCGTAGAACCATGATGGCTTTGCGGTTGCAGATATTATCCGTTCTCAACCCTCTCACTTAGGGATGGACATCTTGCCCGCGCTTGCGGAGAGAAAAAAACCTCCCCGCAACAGGACTTAGGTTTATGTAAGCGGGCCTTAAACCACCATAAAATCCGCCGCCGTCATCGCCAAGCCTTTGCCCAGCAATGCGACCAACACCGCTGCGCCCGCGCCGCTGCCGTCGGCATCATAAAACAGGCCGCCGGACACCGTGTTGTAGAGGATATGGTCGGTGCTGTCCACAACAGTGCCGTTGCCAATGATTTTAAATTCTGCCGCTGTTAATGCGCCCGTGCCCGTCAGGGCGGTGAAAACGCTGTGGTTGAAGCGGAGGGTGTCGTCGGCGACGTTAAAGTCGGTGATGGTGTCTTTATTGGCCGCACCTAAGGCACTGCCAAAGACAAAGGTGTCTTGGCCTAAGCCGCCTTGCAGCACGTCGCTACCCAAGCCGCCGTCCAGTACGTCGTTGCCCGCACCGCCCAACAAGGTGTTGTTGTTGGCATCGCCCGTCAGGGTGTCGTTATAGGCGCTGCCGTTGACAACTTCTATGCCGCTTAGGGTATCCACGCCCTCGCCGCCCGTGTCTTGCGCGGTTGTTATCGCCAAGTCGATGGTCACACCCGCCGTCGCGCCGTAGTATTGGGCAATATCGATGCCATTACCGCCGTTAAGGGTGTCGTCACCCGCGCCTCCTATCAAGCTGTCGTTGCCGTCATTGCCATTGAGGGTATCGTTACCGACATATCCAAACAAGGTGTTATCGGCGGCATTACCCGTCAGGACGTTATCCAGTTGGTTACCGATAGCCGTCTGCGCTCCAGTCAATAAAATGAGGTTTTCCAATGCGTAATGATCAGAAGTCTGTAGGTTGAAATTCACCGAACTATAGACACTATCATTACCCCTATTGCTGTATTCATAAATAGAGTCTAACGCACTGTCTACCCAGTAAGTATCATCTCCGTATTCACCCTGCATCGTGTCGTTGCCTGCGCCGCCATTCAAGACATCATCGCCATACCCACCATATAAGGCATCGTTGCCATCCCCGCCGTTTAGGGTGTCGTTGCCGGCACCACCCAATAACACATCATTACCCGCTAAGCCATTTAGCGTGTCATCGCTGTCGTCATAGCCGCGCAAAGTGTCATTGCCCGCCGTCGCATGTAACACTTTTGGCTCAATGTCGGCCCAAGCCCACAGTGTGCCGTCGCTAAATTGGAACTGCTCCTGATGGTAGTTATTGCTATAAAAATAATCACTGAGAACCAAGCTGTTACTATTGCCAAAACCCAGTATCAAATCGTTATTCACACGGCTGACAGAAGCAATATCGGCAGCAACCCTATCGGTAAACTTAACCACATCGTGGCCGCTATAGCTGAAAATAATATCTTGCCCGTCATTTTTGGCAATGAGATAGGTGTCGTCACCATAGCCGCCATCCATCGTGTCGTTGCCTGTACCGCCATTCAAGCTATCGTTGCCAGACCCGCCATTCAGGGTATCGTTGCCCGCTCCGCCATTTAGGGTGTCGTTACCGTTATCGCCCAGCAAACGGTCATTGCCCGCCAATCCGTCCAAGGTATTATTTTGCCCGGCATAACCATAAAGGACATCATTCCACGCTGTACCTTGCAATACTTTAGCGTTCACGGCCGCCACATCCCAAACAATGCCATCACTAAACTGGAATTGGCCGATACCGGGCGCAGCATAATAAAAATCGGTGACCGTCACTTGGTTGCCGCCGCCATAATTCAACACCAAATCATAGCTAACGCGGCTTACCCGCACGAGGTCAGTAGTAGCGACATCGGTGAACTTCAGCACATTGCCGCTGCCATAATCGCTAATCGTATCTTGGCCATCATGTTTGGCGATCAAATAGGTATCATCGCCTGCATCACCCGATAAGTGATCATTACCCTGACCGCCATTAAGACTATCATTGCCGTTCCCGCCGGACAGATAATCGTTACCCGCACCACCCTTCAGGGTATCATTGCCGGCAAAGCCCATCAGCGTATCATTGCCCGCCAAGCCGTCCAACACGTCGTCGCTATCGCTATAGCCGTATATCGTGTCATCGCCAGCGGTCTGCTGGATCACTTTAGTTTTTACAGTCGCCCAATCCCACACCACCCCATCACTAAACTGGATTTTCTCGATACGAAAATCCTCTGTGATGCTAGCGGCGTAGTAATAAAAACTCACCGTCAATTGACCGCCATTACCATAATTTAATTGCAAATCCGTGCCATAAGTCCCTACCCTGCCGACTCGGCTAATGTCTGCGGCGACCATATCGGTAAATTGGACGGTATCGTTACCGCCAGTGTCGACAAGCGTGTCTTGGCCGTCGTTTTTGGCAATGAGAAACGTGTCATCCCCCAAGCCGCCAGTTAGGGAATCATTACCTAAACCGCCATTTAAGGTATCGTTGCCGTCCCCGCCGTCCAACCTATCATTGCCTAAACCGCCGTCCAAGGTATCATTGCCGTCCCCACCATACAACCCATCGTTACCCAGCCCGCCAATCAGGCTATCGTTACCGCCATAACCGCTTAAACTGTCATTGCCCGCCAAACCATTCAGCGTGTCGTCGCTGCCATCAGCGCCTAATAAAGAGTCATTACCGGCAGTGGCTGGAGGCAGGGTTTTGGCTTTGATGTCTTCCCACCCCCAAACCGTGCCGTCGCTAAACTGGAAATGTTCGGTACGGTCATTTAACGCAAAAGGATTTACAAAATACCTTTGAATCGTCAATTGGCTGTTACTGCCATATTTGAGCAGCAAACTGGCGCTTGAGCTACCTACCCGGCTGACTTGGGTGATGTCGGCGGCGGTCATATCGGTAAATTTGACGGTATAGTTACCGTTAGGATCAGCAAGCGTATCCTGACCATCATTTTTGGCGATCAAATAGGTGTTATGGTTGCCATACCCGCCATTCAGGGTATCATTACCCAAGCCGCCGTTCAGGGTATTGTTGTCGCCATAACTGATGAGGGTATCATTACCCGCCAAGCCGTTCAGGGTATTATTGCCGTCATAATAACCATATATAATGTCATTGCCACGGGTAGGTGTTTGGAGGGTATGCGCCTTGAGATCTGCCCAGCCCCACACCACACCGTCGCTGAAGCGGAACTGTTCAATAAGTGCCTTTGCCTCAGAAAAATAATCTCTTACGGTCAATTGCCCCCCAGGATAGGCCAATAACAAATCAGTGCCATTGTCGATACGGCTGACTTGGCTAATGTCGGTACTGGCGACATCGCTAAATTGGACGGCATCGTTGTCTTTTTGAGGCACACCGTTAGAATCTACAATCCCATAATCTGCAATAGTGTCTTGGCCGTCATTTTTGGCGATCAGGTATGTGTCGTCACCAAACCCGCCTTCCAAAAAATCATTGCCCTGCCCACCGTTCAGCGTGTCGTTGCCGCCATAGCCATGCAGCGCATCATTGCCCGCCAAGCCGTTCAGCGTGTCGTTGCTGTCATCATAGCCAGATAAATCGTCATTACCGCTGGTAGGGATCTGGACGATTTTTGCCTTAATATCTGCCCAACTCCAAACGGTTCCGTCACTAAACTTGAATTTCTCGATACTGCCGTATGCAGACCAAAAATAAGACTTTATTGTCAAAACGCTATTAACGCCATAAGTCAACACCAAGTCGCTGCCGCTGTAATCCATCCGGCTAACCCCCGTAATGTCGGTGGCGGCAAGGTCGGTAAACTTGAGCGCATCAGTTCCCCCATCATCCAAAACACTAGCCCCTAAGCTAGCTTTACTGATTAGGTATGTGTCGTTGCCCATCCCGCCATAGAGATAATTAAAATCCGTTCCGCCATTTAAAACGTCATTACCTGCTTCACCAAACAGCGTATCAAAGCCTATCCCGCCAGTCAGAATGTCGTTACCATCCCCACCAACCAGGTTGTCGTTACCGCCAAAACCATTAATAATATCGTCGCCGGATGTGCCTGTATAAATATTGTTACCGTTATCGCCGTTGTAAATCGCCATTTGCCTTTCACCGTGGGGGGGGTTGCCGTTAAAAAAAACCTACTACTATGATAGTAATTATAGATCCTATTGATGACAATCGCGAGAAACGGTTTTATCAACGGGGTGTTTTTTGTCGCCCCCAAAACGGCAACAGGGGCGGCTCCGTTAGAAGCCGCCCCTGTTGGGTGATAACAAAAGCCCGGTGTTTTTACCTTACCCTACACCACCATAAAATCCGCCGCCGTCATCGCCAAGCCTTTGCCCAGCAATGCGACCAGCACCGCCGCGCCCGCGCCGTTGCCGTCGGCATCATAAAACAGGCCGCCGGACACGGTGTTGTAGAGGACACGGTCGGTGCTGTCCGCCACGCTACCGTTGCCGATCACGGCAAACTCCGCCACCGCCAACGCGCCCGTACCCGTCAGGGCGGTAAAGATGCTGTGGTCTAAGCGGATAGTATCGTCGGTGACGCTAAAGTCGGTGATAACGTCTTTATTAGCCGCGCTTAAGGCACTGCCAAAGACGAAAGTGTCTTGGCCTAAGCCGCCTTTCAACGCGTCGCCGCCCAAACCGCCGTCCAGCACATCGTCCCCCAAGCCCCCCAGCAGCGTGTTACTGGCGGCATCGCCCGTTAGGGTGTCGTTATAGGCGCTGCCGTTGACGACTTCAATGCCGCTTAGGGTATCCACCCCCGCGCCACCCGTGCCTTGCGCGATTGTTATCGCCAAGTTGACGGTCACGCCCGCCGTGGCGCTGTAGTATTGGGCAATGTCGATACCATTACCGCCAAGCAAAATATCAGTGCCCGCCCCGCCCATCAGACTGTCGTTGCCGTCATTACCATACAGGGTGTCGTTGCCGTCGCCGCCAAACAAATTATTATTATTGGCGTTACCCGTTAAGGCATTGTCCAATGGGTTGCCGACCGCCGTTTTCGCTGCCGTCGCACCTGCCAGTAAGCTAAGGTTCTCCACATTGAACACCCCCGCCCCCGATAAACTAAAGTCCACCGAACTGAAGATGCTGTCATTACCCTGATTGGCATATTCAAACACGACATCTAAGGTGCTATCGACACTATAAGTATCATCGCCTGTGCCGCCGTACATCGTATCATCGCCTATGCCGCCGTCCAACGTATCGTTGCCGCCGTAGCCGATCAAGGTATCATTGCCCGCCAAACCGTTCAGGGCATTGTTGCTGTCATCGCCGACCAAAAAATCATTACCGTCCGTCGCCTGTAAAACTTTCGCCTTAATGTCGTCCGAACCCCATACCGTCCCGTCGCTGAATTGGAATTGCTCGATACGGTAGCTGTCCGTATAAAAATAAGACCCGACCGTTAGATGGCTACCGTTACCGTAGGCAAACACCAAATTATTATAGGGATCGCGGCTCACGGTAACGTCTGCTGCGGTGACATCCGTAAATTTGACGGTATCCGTACCGCCACCGTAATCACCCACCCCATCTTGCCCGTCGTTACTGGCGAACAGATAAGTGTCATCCCCTGCGCCGCCAGACAAACTATCATTGCCCGTCC
>NZ_PGFZ01000003.1:194621-251345 GCF_002923755.1 Methylovulum psychrotolerans | reverse complement strand
ACCGTTCAGACTATCGTCGCCGCCAAAACCGAACAACAGATCGGCACCGGCCAGTCCGCTTAACGTGTCGTTGCCGTCATAGCCATACAGGGCATCATCGCCCGCCGTCGCCTGCAACACCTTGTCCTTAATGTCATCCCAACCCCACACCGTCCCGTCACTAAACTGGATTTGTTCGACGCGGTAAGAGGCCGAGGCAAAATAATCCGCTAACCGCACTTCGTTGCCGCCACCATAACTCAGCAGCAAATCGTTGAAATTGGTGCGGCTGACCGTGGTAAGGTCGGCGACCGTCACATTGGTGAACTTAAGGACATCGGTGCCGCCATAATCGCTCAGCCAATCCGACCCGTCGGTTTTAGCGATCAGATAAGTGTCATCGCCCAACCCGCCGTCCATATTATCATTGCCCGCACCGCCCTTCAGCCTGTCGTTACCGCCATAGCCATACAGCGAATCAGTGCCCGCCAAGCCATTCAGCGTGTCGTTGCTGTCGTCATAGCCATATAAGAAGTCATCGCCGCTGGTGGGGGTTTGGTGGATATGCGCCTTAATATCCGTCCAACTCCACACCACCCCATCACTAAACTTAAATTGCTCAATGCGGGAGTCGGCCGAGCCAAAATAACTCCAAACCGTCAACTGGCTGACACTACCGCTATAATTCAGTTGTAAATTATAACCGTCGTTCGTCCGGCTGACGCTAACGCTTGTAGACGCGACATCGCTGAACGT
The DNA here is from genome assembly GCF_002923755.1 of Methylovulum psychrotolerans. Classification (GTDB taxonomy): domain Bacteria; phylum Pseudomonadota; class Gammaproteobacteria; order Methylococcales; family Methylomonadaceae; genus Methylovulum; species Methylovulum psychrotolerans. The sequence goes on along the minus strand of NZ_PGFZ01000003.1, from coordinate 250,610 downwards.
GACGGTATCCGTACCGCCATCATCAATAATCGCATCCGTACCGTCATAAGGGGCGAACAGATAGGTGTCGTTACCCAACCCGCCATTCAGATAATCATTGCCTATCCCACCGCTGAGCATGTCATTGCCGCCGTTTCCATACAGCGTATCATTACCACCATAGCCATAAAGACTATCATCCGCATTCGAGGCGAAAAAATAATCACCATAGATACTACCGACATAAGTTGCCATTGTTTACCACCTTAGCTTGTGTGCTGAAAAAAACCAATACCCGAAACTAAAGTATAAACCGTACAAAAACTTAAAACGAGTAAATACGTCACAACCGGATAAAAATTTTGCCGTTTTTTAACAGTGGGTTAGCAGTGGGCTAAAAATAACCACGGCAAGTCTTATCGTAAAGTCGTCTGCTTCTGGGAGTGCGGGTAAGATGCCCGCGCTCCAAAGCGCGTAGCCTTTAGCGGTTGTCTGAATTATTTCTTCCCCCCCCTTTCTTCATCCATACCCGCCTTATTGCCATTCCCATCCACCCCAGCTTTCAAACTGCCATACAAAAACAAAGTGGTAGTTTGCCGCGCCCAAGCCTCAATTTCGGCCTCGTCAGGGGTTGTAGCCAAACCGAGTTGGAGTTTTTGGAAGCGTTCGCTACGGAACGCCCCTAAAAAATAATCGGCCAGCACTTGCGGGTCGGTGCCGAGAAAATGCCCCGCCTGCTGTTGGCGGGCAAAAAATTGCGCCAAATGCACTTGGGTGCGTCCTGGCCCTTGCTCATAAAACTGGGTGGCGAGATCGGGGAAACGCAAGGCTTCGCCTAACAGGATGGTGCGCAGACGCACGGCATCGGGCCTAGTGATGCCGTACAGAAAGTGTTTGGCGAAATCTAGCAAAGCCGCTTCCGGCTGGCCTTCCAAGACATTGTTCTCCGCCAAGACCGTCACAAAACGGTCGCTACAGCGCTTGATCACCGCCCCGAACAGCCCGGCCTTACCGCCGAACTGGCTGTAAATCGTCCGCATCGACACCCTGGCCTCTTTGGCGACGGTTTCCAAGCACAGGTTGCCATAGCCATATTCAAGAAAAAGCTGGGAGGCGCTGTCCACTAACCTGTCCCGACTGAGAGTTTCTTCGCCCTTACGCGGCCTTCCGCATTTAATCATTGTGTTATTTGCCTGCTAAATGAAATATCCCCTCACTTCGTATCCGAGGCTTTTCAAATTAGGAATTTTAAGGCCTACGGCGTTCAGATATAGATTTTATCTGAAATTAAATGGTAATATGTATTATCATTTAATCTGACTTGACCCTGGGGTGCAAACAGGATGAAAAAACACACTTGCTGGCTGGCCGTACTGGCAGTGGCGCTGCTCAGTGCCTGCAATAACAAGGCGGAACCCGGCAAAGCCCCTCAAGCCACGCCCCCCAATGTCAAAATCGCCCAACCTTTAGCACAAACCGTCACCGAATGGGACGAATTTACCGGCCATATTGAAGCGGTCGGGGCGGTTGATGTGCGGGCGCGGGTCAGCGGCTATCTGGAAAAGGTCAACTTCACCGCCGGGACTAAAGTAAAAAAAGGCGACCTGCTGTTTGTCATCGACCCTAAGCCCTACCAAGCGCAGTTAAATTATGCTGAAGCCGAGCGGGAACGGGCGCAAGCGCGGTGGGAGCAGGCGCAAAACGATTGGCGACGTGCCGAGCGGCTATTCCAGGCCAAAGCCATCGCCACGGAAGAGTATGATACGCGCCGCACCGGCCTGCATGAGGCTGCCGCTGCGGTCAAGTCGGCGGAAGCCAATGTCTATACGGCACGGATTAATCTGGACTACACCCAAGTCTATGCGCCGATAGATGGGCGGATTGGCCGCGAACTGGTGACGGTAGGCAATCTGGTCAGCGGGGACGGAACCGATGCGACGCGCTTAACGTTTATGGTCTCCACCGATCCGGTGTATCTGTATGCCGATGCCGATGAGCGTTCGGCACTGAAATATCGGCGTTTGCTCGCCCAAGGCGGCATGGCTATCGGACAAACGCCGCTGCAACTGGCGGTTGCCGATGAGACCGGCTTCCCCCATCAGGGCAAACTCGATTACTTGGCCCCGCGTGCAGACAGCGCGACCGGCACAGTGAGTTTACGCGGCGTATTCGCCAACCCGGACGGCTTGCTCAGCCCCGGTTTTTTCGCGCGGCTGCGGGTGCGCGGCAGCCTGCCTTACCCGGCGCTGTTATTGCCCGATAAGGCCATCGCCACCGATCAGGCGCAACGCTTTGTTTGGGTCATCAATGCCGCCAACCAAACCGAGTACCGCAAAGTCGGGCTGGGTGCGGCTATCGGCCAAACGCGGGTCATCACCGACGGTTTACAGCCCGGCGATTGGGTGGTGGTCGAAGGCTTGCAAAAACTCAAGCCCGGCATCACCGTCACACCGGAACGCACCGCCATCCCGGCCAACCAAACGGGGCAATAAGCCATGAACCGATTCGCCCACTTTTTTATTGACCGCCCCATTTTCGCGGCGGTGTTATCCATCCTCATCTTGTTGATCGGCGGCTTGGCCTTGCTTGCCTTGCCGATCGCGCAATATCCCGAAATCGCCCCACCTACGGTGGTCATCAGCGCCAGCTATTCCGGCGCCAACGCCCAAGTGGTCGCCGAAACGGTGGCGACCCCTATCGAGCAGGAGGTGAACGGTGTCGAAGATATGTTGTACATGTCTTCGCAGTCGACCAATAACGGCAATATGGTGCTGACCATCACCTTCAAATCCGGGACTAATCTGGATAAAGCCCAAGTGCTGGTGCAAAACCGGGTCGCCTTGGCTGAACCGCGCTTGCCCGAAGAAGTCCGGCGGCAAGGTATCAGCGTCAAAAAGCGCAGCCCCGATTTAAGCTTGGTCGTCAACCTGCTCTCCCCCGATAAACGCTACGACAGCATTTATATGAGCAATTACGCCTTGCTGCAAATCAAGGACACACTGGCGCGGTTGCCGGGGGTCGGTGATATTCTGGTGTTCGGGGCGCGTGATTACAGTATGCGCCTGTGGCTGAACCCCGAACAGATCGCCGCCCGCAGCCTGACCGCCAGCGATGTGGTCAACGCTATCCGCGAACAGAATGTCCAAGTGGCGGCGGGCGTGGTCGGCCAGCAACCGACACCCCAAGACGCGGATTTCCAATACACGGTCAGTACCCTAGGGCGGCTGATGCAGCCTGAACAATTTGCTGATATTGTCATCAAACAAGGCGCGGACGGGCAAGTGACCCGCCTGAAAGATGTCGCGCGTATTGAGCTGGCCGCTAAGGATTACAACTCCGGGCTGTTTTTGGACGGCGAGCCTAGCGTCGGTTTGGCGATCTTCCAGTTGCCCGGCTCCAACGCGCTGGACACCAAAAAAGCCGTGGTGGAAGCGATGGAACACCTAAAAACCCGCTTCCCAGAAGGTTTGGACTATAACATGGTCTATGACACCGTGGTGTTCGTGCAGCAGTCTATCGACGCGGTGATCAAGACCTTGTTTGAAGCCCTGTTGCTGGTGGTGCTGGTCGTGGTGGTGTTCCTGCAAAATTGGCGGGCGACCTTAATCCCCCTGCTCGCCGTACCCGTGTCGCTAATCGGCACTTTTGCGGTCATGGCGGCACTGGGCCTGTCATTAAACACCTTATCGTTATTCGGTTTGGTGCTGGCCATCGGCATTGTCGTCGATGACGCGATTGTCGTGGTCGAAAACGTCGAACGCCATATCGCCGAAGGCTTGTCGCCGCGCGACGCGACCCGCTTGGCGATGGACGAGGTGGTCGGCCCCATTATCGCCACCGCCTTGGTACTGGCCGCCGTGTTTGTGCCGACCGCCTTCATCACCGGAGTTTCCGGGGCGTTCTACAAACAATTTGCCCTGACCATCGCCGTGTCCACGGCCATCTCCGCCTTCAACTCACTGACCTTAAGCCCGGCCTTATGCGCCTTAATGCTCGGCGGTCATGGCGAAAAAGATAAGCTGACGCGGCTGATTGATGGCCTGTTCGGGTGGTTTTTTCGCGGCTTTAACCGCTGTTTCGACTGGTTCGGCACCGGCTACACGCGCTTGGTCGGCAGGCTGATCCGCATGGCGACCGTGGTGCTGGTGCTGTATCTGGGGCTGAACGGCCTAAATTTCGTGGCCTTTGATAAAGTGCCGACTGGCTTTATCCCGCAACAAGACCAAGGCTATTTGATTTTGTATGCGCAATTGCCCGATGCCGCTTCGTTAGGCCGTACCCAAGCCGTCGTCCAACAGGCCTCGCGCATTATCCTCGATACCGAGGGGGTCAAACATGTCAACGCCTACGCCGGGTTTTCGATTTTGAGCGGCTCCAGCCAATCCAATGTCGCCACGCTGTTTGCCCGCTTGGACAGTTTCGACAACCGCGCCAGCCACCCTGAGCTGCACGCCAATGCCGTCATCAAAAAGCTCCAGCAACGCCTCGCGGCGGTTGAAGGTGCGACTATCGCCGTGTTTGCGCCGCCGCCGATCCGGGGCATGGGGTCGGTGGGCGGCTTCAAGCTGCAAATCCAAGACCGGACCAATGCCGGGATTGCCGCACTACAACGCACCAATGCCGAACTGGTCAGCAAAGGCAACCAACAACCGGGCTTAGTCGGCTTGTTCACCACCTTCCGCACCAGCGTGCCGCAGTTGTTTGTCGATGTTGACCGTACCCGCGTCAAGGCGATGGGCGTACCGCTGTCAGACGTGTTCGACACCTTGCAAATTTATCTCGGCTCGCTGTACGTCAACGACTTTAACCAATTCGGGCGCACCTACCAAGTGGTGGCGCAGGCCGACGCGCCCTTCCGCATGAAACCCGAAGACATCACCCAACTGAAGACCCGCAACAGCCAAGGCGGCATGGTGCCGCTAAGTTCGCTGGTTAACGTGGAGGAAATCACCGGGCCGGACAAAATCACCCGCTACAATATGTATCCGGCCGCCGAAATCAACGGCAGCACCTTACCCGATGTCAGTTCCGGCCAAGCCATCACGATGATGAATCAGCTCATGGCTACCGAGTTGCCGCCCGGCTTCGATTTTGAATGGACCGAGCTGAGCCTGCAACAGGTGTTGGCGGGCAACGTCGCCTTATTGGTGTTCCCGCTCAGCGTCATTTTCGTATTTTTGGCCTTGGCGGCACAGTACGAAAGCTGGTCATTACCGTTTGCGGTGATCCTGATCGTGCCGATGTGCATCCTGTCGTCAATGGCGGGTCTCTGGATCAGCAACATGGACAATAACATCTTCACCCAAATCGGCTTCATCGTCTTGGTGGGGCTAGCCAGCAAGAATGCGATTTTGATCGTCGAATTCGCCAAGCAGCGCCAAGAAAGCGGCCTCGACCGCTTCCAAGCCGTGCTGGAAGCCTCGCGTATCCGCCTGCGGCCTATTCTGATGACCTCCTTCGCGTTCATCATGGGGGTGTTTCCGCTGGTGGTCGCCGAAGGTGCGGGGGCGGAATCGCGGCGGCTGTTAGGCACTGCCGTATTCAGCGGCATGTTGGGCGTGACCTTATTCGGCCTGTTACTCACCCCGGTCTTTTATGTGGTGGTGCAAGCCATCGCCCAGCGCTTACGGCCACCCGCCCAACCCTCCCCTGCCGAGGTGATACCATGAGAGCGCCGACACGCTTCACCTTAACCCAAGCCGCCCGCCTGATCGGCGCGGTCTGCGGTGCTGGTCTACTGAGCGCGTGTGCGGTTGGCCCCGATTATAAAGCCCCCGCCACTGCCACGCCGGGCAACTTCACCCAGAGCACACACCCCGAATTCTCGGCGCAAAACGTCGATTTCGCTTGGTGGCAATTGTTCCATGATAAAGAGTTGACCGAATTGGTCAGGCAAACGCTACAGCATAACTATGACCTGCAAACCGCCCGCGCCAACCTGCGCGAAGCACGGGTGCTGTATATCGAAGCGGGCTTAAACCTAGCGCCGACCGTGACCGCCCACGCCAATTATACCGAGCAAAAACGCAGTATCAGCGCCCTGAATAACCGCAATTTCGTACCGCGCGAACTGAAACTGTACAATTCCGGTTTTGATGCCTTTTGGGAACTCGACTTATTTGGCCGCGTCCGCCGCGATGTCGAGGCCAGCAATGACGAAACCCAAGCCCAAGAAGCCACCCTGCGCGACCTCAGCGTCAGCCTGATCGCCGAAGTCGCCAGAAACTATTTTGAACTGCGCGGCTTACAAAACCAATTGGCGGTCATCGAGAAAAACATCGCCAACCAAACCGAAACAGCGGCAATCACCACCGCCAAATTCGAACTAGGGCGCGGCACCGAACTGGACACTACCCGTGCGCAAGCCCAGCTCGATGCCACCCGCGCCACCGTGCCGCCGCTGCAAAGCAGCATTGACCAAGCCATACACCGGCTGGGCGTACTGACCGGACAACTGCCCGGCGCATTAATCGGCAAACTGTCGCAACCCGTCCCGTTACCCGCCATCCCAAAAACCATCCGTATCGGTAGCCCAGCCGACCTACTGCGCCGCCGACCCGACATCCGTCTGGCCGAACGGACTTTAGCCGCCTCCACCGCGCGGATCGGGGTCGCCACCGCCGACTTGTTCCCGCGCGTGAGCTTTGTCGGCTCCATCGCCCTGGAAGGCTACAATATGTCCAGCTTCACGGGCGCAGGCTCCGATTCCTATTCCATAGGCCCGAAAATCAGTTGGGCGGCGTTCGATTTAGGCCGCGTCTACGCCCGCATCAAAGCCGCCGATGCCCACGCCGAAGCCAGCCTCGCCCAGTACCAGCAAACGGTCTTAAACGCCTTGGAAGAAACCGAAAACACCTTAGTCGCCTATAATAAACAACGGACGCGGCAAGCGTGGCTGGTCTCGGCGGCACAAGCCAGCAAAAAAGCCCGCGACTTGGCGCGGCTGCGTTATCAAGAAGGAATAGCCGATTTTTTGACTGTACTGGATAGCGAACAACGCCTGTTACAAGATGAAAACCAACGCGCCCAAGGCGAAACCAGCACCGCAACGGCATTGGTCGCCTTATATAAGGCCTTGGGCGGTGGCTGGGAAATGGCTAGTGCGGAAGAGAAAAAACCCTGATGTTATAAAACGGCCAATTGGCAACGATTCCTGGAATTGAACGGGGGCGTTAAATTCATGAATTACCTGAATTCGACTTTAAAAGAGAAAATGGTTATGCGGTCGGTTGTATTTGGTCGGTCAGCAGTACCGCCGTTTGCGAAGGGTTGAAAATGCGTTTTTTCTTTTAAGCTTTCACAAATGAGTTGTTTGATTTCATCCCGACGCGGCTCCAGACTGGCCGGGATAAGCAGCTCATCAATTGCATAAAAACAATGGATGCCTTTCGCAAATTCGCCCTGGCTTTTTCTTTCCGCACTAAACACAACAGTCTGTCCGGCAATCCCCAGCACATAAAAAGGCAATTGTTCATAATATTTGCCATTTAAAGCAAATAGATAGACCCCACGCTCACGGTCTATCGCCCACCAATAAGGTCGGGTAAATGGAGGTATCCATTGCCTAGGTTTCAGTCCGGCATAGCTGACCTCAGCGGTGAGCTTACGTTGATCGTCTTCGGATATTGCTTCGTTAACAAATGCCATGGTTGATAGCCTTTCGAAATCCAACGTTTTGCTTCATTAAAACCAGAAAATCGGCTTTTTATTTGTTGCTTGCAGCTGAAGCGAATACACTCAGTCATCTATGGCGCTGTGTAACGACGGTATCCGTATAAACTAGCTTGCAAGCTACTGGCCGCTACGGAACCCAGTCTTTTTCAAGATTTTCGTGCTGTACAGCACTTCCCTGCCGCGACACCACTCACCCAGCACAGCGGCGATGTGTTGGATTTGCGCGTCTACATCTTGCTGGTGCTTGCCATGTACCATCGCAAACAGGTTGTAAGGCCAATCCGGCAAATGTCGGGGGCGGTGGTAGCAATGGCTGACGAAAGGCAGTTGCCCGACTTGTTGGCCCAGCCTGTCTATTTGCTCATCCGGCACATCCCACACCGTCATGCCATTAAAACGGTAGCCCAGTTTATAATGGTTAGGCACTGCGCCAATGCGGCGGATGATGCCGTCCGCTTGCATGGCGTTCAAACGCTGCATGACTTCTTCTTTGCTTAAGCCCAGTTGTTCGGCAAGGGTTTGGTACGGCTCCAAAGTCAACGGCAAGCCGGCTTGGGTGGCGTGCATTAGGCGGCGGTCGGTTGCGTCCATGTCAGGCTTCCAATTTCAGATTAACGAAATACTCTTTCAGCTTGGGCATGTTATAAACCTGCAAGCCCGTTTGTCCGGCAATGGCGGCGAGGGTGTGCTGCTGTTGTTGCGGGGTTTCAGTCGCGAGGACAAACCACATATTCAGCGTGTGGCTGCGGGCATAGTTGTGGGCGACTTCAGGGAAGGCGTTGATGATCGCGGTGACTTCGTCAAACCGCGCTTCCGGCACTTGCACCGCCGCCAAGGTCAACGCCCCGCCCGCTTGCTCAGCATTATATAAGGGCCCGAAGCGAGTCAGCGTACCGTCTGCCAACAGGGCTTGCAGACGCGCCAGCAAGTCCTCGGTGCTGATAGCCAAGCTGGCCGCCACTTGCGCGTAAGGCGCGTCACTGATAGGGAAACCGGCTTGCAGGGTGTTAATGATGGCGCGGTCGAGATCATCCATTAGCCGTTACCGGAGTCGGTGGGGCTTGGTAAACCGCCCCGCGTTGTTTAAAACAGCGGCGGCTGAACAATACTTGCCGCGCAAACTCGCCCAAGCCACAGGCTTGGCTTAACTGTGCCAATTGCGCCAACACCGTGGCGCGGTCTTTACCGTGGATCATGCAGTACAAATTATAAGGCCATTCGGCATGGCGGGGGCGTTGGTAACACAAGGTCACAAAACTAAACTGGCTGATTTGCCCACCCAGTTGCTTGACCTGCGTATCGGGGACATCCCAGACCACCATCGCATTGGCGCGGTAGCCTAAGGGGCGGTGTTTGACGATCACCCCTAGGCGTTTAATCAGCCCCTGGGCTTTTAACACTGTTAAACGGTGGATAACCTCCGCCTCGTCCATACTGATTTGGAGACCGAGTTGCGCATAAGGCCGGGGGCATAAGGGCAAGCCATCGGCAATTTGCGCTAATAATGCCAAATCCTGCGTATCAGGTTTGTACTGAGTTTGTCGAGCCACTGGGGGATTTGATAAGCCCACCGTAGGTGGGGTGTTGCCGGACTGGCAAAAATCTAACGGAAACCCCAAATCAATAAAAAAATCATCAACCAAGGGCAAGCGCAAGGCCGCGAACCCCGTCGCCTGTTCAATTGCGGCCAGTACCGTCTGCAACTGCTTTGCACTGGAGGCGGCCGCGACAAACCATAAGTTAAAGCGGTTTTCGCGCTCGTAATTATGGTTAACCTCAGGAAAGGCACTGATCCTATCCGCCACCGCCTGCAATTGTCCGGGCGGTATCGCCATCGCCACCAAGGTGCTGGCACCGATATGGTTGGGCGGGATAATCGCGCCGATCCGGCTAACCAATTGCTGCCGGTCCAATTCGGCAAACGCCGCCAACACCGCCGCCTCGTCCACGCCCAAATGCCCGGCGAGAGCGCGGTAAGGGCTGGGCATTAAAGGGAAATCGCGTTGGAAATCGTTTAATAAGCGCTTATGTAACTCGGTCAGCGTTATTTGCATGGCTTAAAAACCGATTTTATGCGCCCTAGCGCTAAAAAATATCCCGTTAGGGTGACGGGCAGGCAAGCGCGTGACTTCCCGCAAGGTCGCGGTATCGTAGACCACCACTTGGTTATCATCGCGCAATGCCACCCAAACTTGCTCACCGCGTGGGGTAAATTCCATGTGCAGCACCGCCTTGCCGGGGCTTAAGGTGGTGCTGACCGTCAAGTCTTTGGTATCAATGATTTGTAACTGGTTGTTGTCGGGCATGGCAAAATTGACCCAGACCTGCCGGGCATCAGGCCGCGCCATGACAAACACGGGTTGCCCGGCCACCGGAATGGCTTTCAGCAAAGTCCAAGTGCGCTTGTCCACCACCAACACCTCATGCTTGCCGACCGCCGGGGCGAACAACAAATCCCCCGCCATCGCCCAGCCTTCCAAGTGTGGCATTTTATAGACCGGCAGCTTAGGGTCGTCTTTACCGTAGGTCGGCAAAATGCGCTTCACGCCAGCGGCGGTATCCCATAAATCCAATAAGGCCAGACCGCTTTCGCCAAACAATCCGGCGATATAAAACCGCCCTTCCGGCGACATCAAGGCATCATAAGGTTCCTTGCCGATGTTTTTGAATTTTTCGACCACGGGTTGTTGGGGATTTTTCATGTCCAGCGTCCAAATCTCGCCCGCATCGAACAGGCTGAAGACAAACTTCTGCCCAGGGGCATCGACCAAGCCGACCACTTTCGAGCGTTTGCCCGGCGCATACTCGGCGGGAATGTCAGCCACCAAGGCCAAGGTATCGGCGGCGAACACCTTCACCCCACCCGGCTCGTAATTGGACACCGCAATCAGCTTGCCGTCTTGGGAAATCGCCCCGCCGATACTGTTGCCCGCTTGGATAATACGCTTATCGAGCTTATCTTGTAGCAAGTCAATCTTGCTTAAGCCGCCATCACGGCCAAACACATACGCATAACGCTGGTCGCGCGAGAACACCACCGAGGCATGGGACAAATCGCCCAAGCCGTCGATTTTCGCCAACTGCTTAGGCTCGGAGGTGTTGATGATAAGGGCGGCGCTGTCTTCGCGTTCGATAACCAGCCCTAAATCCCCCGTGGCACGGGGATCGGCTTGGGCGCTGAGGGCGAAGAGGGTTAGGGCTAGGGTGGGGAGGAGTTTGTTCATGGGTTTGGTTTTTTTGTTTTAATTATTCAAACGTTCAAGGCAACTTTTGCACATCTGCAAAAATTTCGGCCATTTCCGTGGCGTTGTAGTCAAAAATCGGTTCCTGTGCATTGTTCAGTTGGTCAATAAAATCAAGCTTATTATAACCTGCTAATTCTGCGGCCTTACCGAGTGATAAACAGCGTTTTCTATAAAGCGTTAACGCCGATAAAAAGCGTAAATCTTGCATAATTTATCCTTTGGTAGCCTTTTCATTCTTCAATCAGCTCATGGGCCATAAGCAGCCCTGTCCGTGCTTGTGCGAGTGACCGCAACAACCTTTCGGCATTGGTGGCGTTTGCTAATAGATATTGCGTTTCTTGCTCAGCGTTATCATCTGCCAAGGATGCAAGGGTTACTTGCTTGTCATCGTCACGGATAATCATGCTAAATTACACCCAATCAGGTTTTTATAAATTGCCTACCACGGCGCAACTGTATTTAAGCGAATTAATTCTTCGTGCCTAAACCAGCTATAAAACTGCCCGACAACGTCGATAAATTCGCTTTTAGGTAAATGCGCACTGTGAAAAACATCCACATTATCAGTAAATAACAAGGCAACCTCTTCGCCAACCAGTACAATAAACGACTTTGTCCTCTCAAATGATTCGCCACCAAGAGTTAAAAAATGAAATTTACAATACCGTTCTGCATCTTGCTGTATTTCATCATTGGTTCTGTCGTCATCTAAATACAGGACTTGATTAAGAAAATCGAACGCTTCACGGTCACTCAGTTGCAATAAAGCCGGATCATTCAGGGTTGATAATCGCTCCAGCAATCTTGATAAATTCGCTGCTGTTGGATTTAGCATACAATCAGGCTCGGTAATATCTCCTAACCTGTTACCCGCAACCCAAAGACACATGCGCCCAAAAACGTGCCGGGTATTTAAGGGTTCATGATAGCACTCGATGGCGAAAGAAAGAGGATTGCCGATCAGCATAATTAACCTAAATGTGTTCAGGATTTGGCAAAGACAAAGTGCCTTTCCGTACTGGCGGTGGCGGTGTATAGCGTTTATCCAAGTCCGCATCCATCTTAACCGTCAGGCTTTCAACCGCCTTAAGCGTCAGTTTTTTATCGCCGCCTTTGGTCTCGGAAATATAATTGCCCAGCAACTGCCCGTCTTTAACGCGGATTAAATGCCCCATTAAATAAGCGAATAAAAAGCTGGGCTTATGCAGCCGCCCCACCAACACATAATCCGCCCCTAGCGTTTTACCCAAAGCCGCCGCCACTTCGTCATGGTCGAACAAATAGCCAAAACCGCTATTGGCCTGTTGTTGCGCGGCTAACGGCACGGCAATAACCGCATACCCCGCACTTTTTAATTCCCCCTCCAGCAACGGCTTAATGCTTGCCGTGCGGGCGACTTCTTCCGCTATCCCCGGCTTCATGGTCATATCGTTTAGCTCAAAATCTAAAACGGCGATACGGGTTTCGGCGTGGGCGATGGATAGGGCGAGTAAGAGTAAAAAATAGAGGGGTTTCATTATGCTTCACTTAATAGAGATGTTATCTTGCGTGGATTCAACCTGCCCGATAGCTTCATCAAGCCAATCAGCAAATGCCTCAGTATCTTTTGCTTGTAACCGCCAATGTGCTTTTGCTACCGTCAATACCTCAAGCACCTGCGGGGAAGCCAACGTCACTAAACCATTGAGCGCTTGCCTACGGATAGCAGGGGCTGGGTCGTAAAGCCGTTCGGCAAGAAACGGGATAGCGGATGCCTGCCGATATTGCCAAATAACTTCAACCAAAAATTCACGGATAGCGTTATCTTGTTCCTGTTGGAATTGTAAAACCAGTTCGGGTAACGCCTCACAGCCTATATCAAGTAACCCGAAAAAAGCCATTTCACTATCGCCTTGGCGAAAACACTGCAAATACTCGCCAATCAGTTCCGTTATTGTCATCCTAGGTACGGGCGGAGCAATGATGCCATGATAGCCATCACTACCATAAATATAATAAATATTATTTAATAATCAATTGCTTGTCATTAATAAAAACAACGAAGCCCGCAGGTTTCGGGTAGGTCGGGCACGCTTTTCTGCCCGACATTTACCACTATCGCCTGCTTAAAAACACCCGCTTTACGGCTTATGGCTTAGTAAAAGGGGCGGTAAACTGAGCGGTTTCTGTCGGGCAGAAAAGCGTGCCCGACCTACGCAACTATTTATTTTTACGCAAAACCCCCACCAACCACCCCGCCTCATCCTTACTCATAAACGGCTGCCAAGGCGGCATAGCCGTCCCCTTGCGTCCCTCCAAAATCGTCGTCACCAACAAGTCATCTGGTTTGCCTGCCAAGCGCTCAGGCAATAAGGCCGGCCCCATCCCGCCTTGTAAGGTCAGGCCATGACACGCGCCGCAGTCGTTTTTCAGTAAGTTCCGCAGTTCGGTTTGCCGGGCGGGCGTGGGGTCTGCTGTGCCGATGCCGGGCAACAGCAAGGCCACCGCCAAGCCAGCGGACAATGCCGCTGGCTTGGCGGTCAACATCACCCTATACCAATAAGGTTTCAAGGTTTCAGCTTCGCGTAATACGCGACGACATTGGCAATATCCTCGTCGGTTAACGAACCGGCAATGGCGTTCATGATGTCGGATTTGCGGGTTTTGTCGCGGTATTGTTTCAGTGCCGTTTGCAGGTACTCGGCATCGCGTCCGGCCAAGGTCGGAAAAGGCGCGTCGGCGGAGGGTGTCCTAATGCCGTGGCATTGTGAGCAGACTGCTGCCGCCCGGCTTTGTCCGGCGTAGAGGTTGGTGGCATGGGCGGCGTGTGCCGCCAACAGTAAGCCGCCTGTCAGTAGCCAGCGTTTCATTATTTGGCTCCTTGCAGGCCGCCATCGCGGGCCGCCAGATCATCAGGCGACAGGCCACGGGTCATGTATCTGACGCGGCCATGCGAGAAAATCCCCGCCGGGCTTTCCATACTGATAGAGGCGACTTTGGCTAAGGTGGTTGCGTCATACACGACCACTTCATCACCGCTGTAACCCGCGCTGACGTAGAGGAATTTGCCGTCGGCGCTGTATTCGGGGAAGTAAGCGTGACCGCCGACATCCAAGGTCTTAACGACTTCCAGGGTTTTCTTATCAATCAACTGGATGGTGCGGGCGCGGCGGTCTTTGGAAATAATATCTACGGCGACATAAGGCGCGTTGGCATGGGCGGCGGGGGATTCGGTGCCACCTGCGACCGGGATTTGTTTCACCACTTCCATTTTGTCCAGATCCCAAACGCTGACCACGGTTTTGTCACAATCGCCAAAGTTGGTGCCAAAGCCTAAGGTACGGCCATCAACCACCACGGCAGAACCGCCGCCGACATGCGGCACACAACCGGCTTCGAGTTTTTTGATGATTTTCCGTTCTTTCAAATCAATCGCCGCGACAATACTGTCATCGTAAGAAGCGATCATCAGCTTGCTGCCGCCGTGGGTCAGGAAGGCATCGTGCAAATGGTGGCCCACATCGGTGATGCGGGTGACGGGGAAGCCTTCTGTCAGGTCAACTACCCAGACTTGTCCGGCGTTTTCCAGGGCAATGGCGAAAATGTCGGCAAACGGTGTGCCGATAATCATGCCGGAGTCGGAGCTGACTTGTTTGCCGTCGGGGTCTATGCCTTCCAGTTCAAAGGTTTTTAATGGCTCTAAAGTATCGGCGTTTAAGATCACGGCGTTATGCGGCACAAACGAGCCGGCCATGATGTATTTACCGTCGCGTGATACGCCTAAACCGGGGCCATTGAAGCCGGTTTTGATGCTGCGCACGGCTTGCATGGAGTATAAATCGACTTTGAAAATTTCGGCGGTGTCGGTTTTAATGTAAGCCCAACGCGGATTGGCCGGGTTGTAGTCGATAATGTGCGCCGCCGTACCTGTCGGTACTTCGCCGATTTGTTGGTGGGTTTTGCTGTTGATGAAGACGGCTTTGGCCCCTTCGCCGCGCCCGTACTTGCCCCGCGCCGCCACGCCGATCACATCGTCTATCGAGTCAATGGCATAAGTGGGCTTGGCAGGTAAGGTGCTTTCGTCTTTGACATAAACTTTTAACGACGCTTTCATATCGTCGATAGTCCAGGCCGGATTAGGCAGCTTGGGAGTGGTTTGCAGGTGCTTGATGACCCCACGGATCTGGTCGTCATTCAGCTTGCCGTAGAACGGCGGCATCAAGGTGTCGAAACTGCCCGCCATGACGATAGTGCGCAACGCGGTGGGGCTACGGCCTTTCAGGGTCTCAGCATTGAGTGCCGGGGCGAGAAAGCCGCCGTGGTCGGAGCCGTGGCAACTGGCGCAATTGTTTTCATACAGCGTGTGGGCAGCGGCGGCATCCAGTTCGGCGGACGCGCCTAAGGGTAGCAACAACGCGGTTAATCCGGCCAGTGCGGCTAAATAAGGGCTTGTAGTCAGTTTTTTCATCATCAAGAGCTCCTGTTTGTATCGAGTCAATACTATATAATTTTTGCCCAAAGCTCAAGTATTATGATGCGATGGTGGCTTTTTAAGGGAAAATCGTTGGGTGGGTTTAAGATAAAACCCCAGCGGGTGCGAGATAGTAGCAATGACTGCTAAGAAGATGCAAGTTATTCGCGGGGCGTAGAGACTAAAGCCTTTATGCGGCATGGGGTTATGGGTTTTCGTTGCACGGCTATATACTTTTTAATAAAATTAAAATAACTTAATTATCAATAGACTAGGTTTTTATACACGGTGGGCAATAGACAGCCTACCCGAACGCACGCTCGCCAACAGCCGCCGTAGTGGCATAATCCGCCCTTTTTGTTTCCCGGTGTTCAGCGGACAAGGCCAACAGCATAAATTCCTGCCCTCTAATTAAACTAGGTTAAATAACATATATCATTAAATAATAATATATTAAATATAAGACGTTACCGAATATCCTCTGCCTTTGTCCGGCCAAAAACCCTGCGCCAGACCCATAAATTGCGGCATATCCCTTATTCCTTACAAAAAATAGGGCATTTGACCTATTCCACTGTTTTAACAATCACCAATCTATTAATTTAATTCATATTTTTATACTGGCATAGTTCATGCTTTTGGTACTTTTGTACTGTTTTCTCTGACGGGCTTAGACTGGCTTAACAGGTCTTCTGGGCAACAACGCTAACGGTACACGCTTATCCATTGGCTTTATCAAAACCTTGCCCACACCTCCCCCTCAACATGGTGATTAGGCTTGGCCGATAGGCTGACACTAACTATAAACAGGAACACTTCGATGCCATTCATTGTTAAACCGTTAACCCGCGCCCTCTTATTTACCTCTGCCCTGCTCGCTACCTCGGCAAGCTATGCGGCAACCCAACCCGGCAGTGTCACCGCCTTTACCGATACTCTGACCTACGACGTTTTCACCGTCTCCAGTAAAGGCTGGCGTGATCCTGCTTTCGGCGATATGGGCTGGACGCATAAATCGGACTGGGGCAGCTTCACCGCGAAAAAAGGCCAAACCGTTACCATTACCCTGATCTCGGAAACCGCCGGCATCCATCCGGGCATTTCCATCTGGTTCCGTGGCAAAGACGATACTGCCCCAAACAGCTATGTGGTCGACCATTTTTATCCGCAACAAGCTAACTTTACCAAATTCGGCGCGACTGACGAGTCAACCGGGGCCAGCATTGGCGATATTGTCATGCGTATCCAAAAGTTTGGTTATGACTTAGACGGCAATACCCAACACGTCAAAGGCATTAACGGCAAAAAAGACGGCGTACCCGGCCAGTTGCAAATGACCTTTACGGCTAGCCACACTGGCAGCTATATGTTTGTGGTCGGTGGCTTTAACCCTGACGCGACTGTCGACCCCACCATCAAATCGTTTAACATCGACACCACCGTTACCGTTACAACCCCCTAACCGCATTAAGGGATAGGCATGAAATAAAATCTGTTGTACAGGCGAAAGTCCGGCCCCCCTCCCAGCCTGCGCATTCCCTGAGCGAAAGGGACAGGGGGAGGGGCTTTTCCCTCTAACTTTCACCTATACGACAGGGAAGACATTCGCCCCCTCCCCTGCAAAGGGGAGGGCTGGGGTGGGGTTTAACACGCAGAGACGTAATGGAACGCCGACTTAATTTTATGCACGCGCCTAACCGCAAAAAACCAGCAACAGGTCATTTTATGAACACAAGCCAACGCGCCGATAGTTTACCGGCCCCTTATTTTTTGCCCGGTCTGGCCTTGCTGCTCGGCCTCTTGCTCAGTCATAAGGTGAGCGCCCATGGTGATACGCCGCCGTCCTTGCAAGGTGTCGCCATGCCCACAACTCCCGGTTTGCTGGATGGCGACAGCCCCATCGTGACCGATAAAACCATCGCCATCCAATTAGGCAAAGCCCTGTTCTGGGATACCCAAGTCGGCAGCGACGGCATGGCCTGCGGCTCTTGCCATTTCCACGCCGGGGTGGACGGACGCTATAAAAACCAACTGGCACCCGGCAAGCTGCATAGCAACGCCGCCAGCGGCTTAACCTTCGAAAACACCGCCTCAGGCGCATCCGGCGGCCCCAATTACACCCTTAAACGTAGCGATTTCCCGCTATACCAACTGGCCGACCCAAAAGACCGTAAGTCCGCCGTGTTATTTAACACCGATGATGTCGTGTCCTCGGCAGGAACATTTAGCGCCAATTTTGCCAACTTAGGGCCAGTGAAAAGCCCTAAGGATAACTGCACCCCGACCACCGACACTATTTTCCATGCGCAGGCCGGCAACACCCGCCAAGTCCAGAACCGCCAAGCCCCCAGTGTGATTAATTCGGGCTTTAATTTCCGTAACTTCTGGGATGGTCGGGCCAATAATATTTTCAACGGCGTTTCGCCCTTCGGCTTACGCGACCCTGATGCGCGGATTTGGGTCCAACAGGCCGACGGCACGGTCAGCCCACAGGCCATCCAACTGGAAAACGCCGCCTTAGCCTCGCAAGCGGTGGCTCCTGCCGTCAACAGCTCAGAAATGTCCTGCCAACAACGGGCGTTCCCTGAGATTGGCCGCAAACTGCTGCCCCGCCAGCCCCTCGCCACTCAAGCCGTCCATGCCGAAGACAGCGTTTTGGCTGGCTTGCGCAACAGTTCCGGCAAAGGCTTAAACACCACTTATGCCGCCCTGATCAAGTCCGCCTTTGCCCCGCGCTATTGGGCAGGTACGGGCGAAGTTGGCCAACCCGCCTACTCGCAACTGGAAGCTAACTTCTCCTTCTTTTTTGGCTTGGCCTTACAACTGTACCAACAAACCTTGGTCTCCGACCAAACGCCTTTCGATAGCCTGCGCATCCCCGGCAGCTACCCGCAAATGCCGGAAGCCCTCAACGCCAAACAAAAACGCGGCTTGGTCATTTTCCTGAACGCCCATTGCGCTATCTGCCACGCCGGCCCGACCTTATCCGCCGCCGCCCATCCTAAAGTCGTCACCCCCGCCAATAGCTTCGCCTCGTTGCGCTTGGTCAACCGCAAAACCATCAACGGCTCGGTAACGGGTAACGGCGTGGTCAACGGTATGCTGGATGAAGGCTATTTCAATACCAGCGTCGCTCCTACCGAAACCGACATCGGGCTAGGCGGTAAAGACCCGTACGGCAACCCGCTGTCGTTTAGTCGGCAATATCTGCAAAAACTCCGCGACGGCACACCGTTGGTAGACCCGATCATCGTCAATTCCTGCGATATGGACAACACCTTTGCCGAAGATTATCTCAAAAGCGAACTGTTGGATGACCCTTACATCACAGGCAGTTGCTACACTCGTTCCGTCTACGCCAAAATACCGACCCCGCTGGTGTTGGAAGCGGAACTGCAAAAACGCCGCCAAGGCCGCGCTATGGTGGCGGTGAACGGGGCATTTAAAGTGCCGTCATTGCGCAATATCGAACTGACCGGCCCTTATATGCACAACGGCAGTTTGCTGACCTTGGAACAAGTGGTGGACTTTTACTTCCGGGGCGGCAATTTCAACAACCCCCACCACTTTGCCACCTTGGTCTTCCCACAAGGCATTTTTGACTCGGAAAAAGCCGATTTGGTGGCGTTTTTAAAATCCCTGACCGACGAACGTGTCCGCTGGGAACGCGCCCCCTTCGACCATCCCCAACTCACCGTACCGCACGGCCAGCAAACCACCGCCGACCCCCACCACCCCGAACAGGCGGCGGACTTGCACCTGGTTATCCCGGCGGTCGGTAAAAATGGCCGGGATGCAGCATTAGGGCCATTAAAGCCGCTGGCGAATTATCTTAAGCCTTGAGGCTTAAGCTCAGCGGCTAAACTCATCTGCCTTTCGCCACGGAGCCTGTGCAGCCTCCGTGGCGAAAGGTTTGATTAGCCCCCCAAGCTATTGCCGAAAAACCTTCCTCTAGCAGATGCGCGACTGCCCAAAACTTGCTAACATCGCAAGTACCATCAACCGCTTTCGCCATGCCACTCCATGAAAAACTCTGCCCGCCTCTTATTGCTGATCGCTTCAGCCAGTGCCGCCAGCGCGGCAACCAGTTCCGGCCTTATGGTCGCGCCCGATGCCAAGGTTTATGGAAAATCCCTAGGCGAATATGCCAATAATTGGTGGCAATGGGCCAATTCCATGCCGCAAGAAGACAGCCCCGTGGTAGACCGCACGGGTAGCCAGTGTCATATCAACCAAGCGGGGCGAGTCTGGTTTCTGGCGGGCGGCTATGGCTCTTCCAAGATTACCCGCACCTGTACAATACCCAGCGACCACTATATCTTCTTTCCGGTCATAAACATGCTCTACTATCCGCCCCAAGGCCAACCACTCCCGACGTGCGGCGAAGTGCAAAAAAACGCCGCCATGAATAACGATTATTTACGCACCTTCACCGTCACCGTAGATAAGGAAAAAAGCCTTAACCCCGCTTTCCATCGGTACAGCTCACCCGACTGCTTCGATTTATTAGCATTCGCACCCAACAGCGCCATGGCCGCGAAAATGTACCCATCCGCCACCGACGGCTACTGGGTAATGCTAAAGCCCTTGCCTCTAGGCACACATAAAATAAAGTTTCGGGCCGAATACCATAACCCCGGGACGAGTTACGGCAAGATGGTGCAGGATATTGAATATCAAGTGACTATTGTTAAGGCCGCGCCAAAAGTTGATACGGCGGGCAGTATTTAGCAGGGGAGCCGGAATTAGTCTGGTAAATCGCCACGCCAAGATGGCGGATAAAAGGCGGTTTTGCAACGCGCAGGGCAAGCCATTGGGCATCTGCCTTAAAAAACCCCGTGTTACCGCCGATTTGCCGACATAACACGGAACAGTAAGACATACACCCAACAGAGATAGGGCGGGATCAACACCATCTACATCCATGAGTACAAGTACCCATAGCTATAGGTGGGTTGACGAAGGGAGAGGCGCTAACAATCCAACGAGGGGGGGAAGTGGATTGCTAGCTATAGGAAGCCTTCGGCATCAAAGCCGGGCAAGGCACACCAATACCCGCCCGGCAACCGCCAGCCTTTACAATTTTTGATAAATAATTTTGATAACCGTACCCGTGCTGGCATCAACCCATACCGCCGCTTCCATCGTGGGGTTTGCACCTGGGTTGGCAATATCAATGTCCCAATGGGCGGGAATACCATGGTCACGGCGATCAAAGTGCGCCTGTAAGACCGTGCCGCCTTGTACGGCGGTCTCGGCAATCGTTTCGGCTTGGGTTTTGTTAATCACAGCGGCGCTGGCTTGCAACGACACGAACATCAACACACTGGCGATTAAGGCGTTTAACGTTTTCATAATAGAATTCCTGGTTTAGGGATACAGTGAATAACCAACGCCATACAGCCCATCTAAAAGCCAAGCTTTTTTACCAAGGGAGCTTAACCGCGATTTGCCAAACAACTGCCCGCGTATAACGTCGGCTATAAATCAAGAACGTTTAGCGTTACCGTTTACGGGCTTATTGATGGCTCGCCAACCCTAGCGATATGTCCTTAACCTGACTAATGCAACTACCAAGCCACTTTTTAAATAAAAAATAGTTATTTATTATCAATGTGCTATATCATAACTTACTTTTATTTAGGCTTCCTTTAACCCCGCAAATACTGTTGTGCCTGCAACATCTTTTGCGGGGTCGCTTGGGGTTAAGGGGTTCTGCGGGGGAAGAGAGACCGGGCAATGGCTGGCCTGTAAAATGATAAGATGCCTGCCTTAGGCCTACCCTGTTGTTTTACAAAAAATACGGTTTTTCCTATAAAATGGCGGGGCGTATTAATAACCCGGAGATTAAATAGTGAGCTACATCATTGGCATTGATTTAGGAACAACAAGCTCGCGGGTGTCAGTTTTTAAAGACGGTGTTCCCGTCATAATTGAAAATATAGAAGGTGAAGGCACCACGCCATCCCATGTGGCGATAACGGATTCAGGGCAGCGTTTAGTGGGCAAACCGGCAAGACGGTATGCGATTAAAGACCCCGCCAATGCTGTTTTTGCAATCAAGCGCCTTATAGGGCGCTCATTCGATGACCCTATTGTGCAAAAACTAATCGAATTTATGCCTTATCAAATTGTCAGGGCAGACAATGGTGACGCATGGGTCAGCTTACATGGCAAAGCCTATTCGCCTGAGGAAATTTCTGCCTATACCCTACAGAAATTGAAAATTTCTGCCGAAGCTTTTCTGGGAGAGGCCGTTACCGAAGCCGTAATAACCGTACCCGCCGATTTCAACGAATCGCAAAAACAATCCGTCAGGGATGCCGCGACAATTGCCGGGCTGGAGGTAAAAAGAATAATCGCCGAACCGACCGCCGCCGCATTGCAGTGTCACAGTTTGGGTCTTGACGACCGAAGAGTAGCTGTTTATGATCTGGGGGGTGGCACGTTTGATATTTCAATTATTGAATGTACGTCCCTCGACATGGAATTTCCGTCCATCTATGATGAACTGCAATTTGAAGTGCTTGCCACCATGGGCGATACATTTTTGGGTGGTGAAGATTTTGATATGCAGCTCGTAGACTATCTCGCCGTCACATTTCAGCGAGAACACGGGATTAATTTGCTCGCCGACCCTATCGCCACGCATCGGCTTAAAGAAGCGGCAGAATCTGCGAAAATCATTTTATCCTCCGAACGGTCTACAGAAGTGGATTTGCCTTTTATCGCAACCGATAAATCCGGCGTTAAGCATCTAAATTGCCTTATCACGCGAACAATATTTGAAGATCTGATTCGCGGTTTTATAGACCGCTCTATTGTCATTTGCCATCAAGCCATACAAGCGGCTGGGCTGAGTAGAAAAGACTTGCGGCAAGTAATTTTGGTAGGCGGCAGTACAAGAATACCGCTGGCGCAAGAAGTGCTTGAGTATTTTTTTGGCATAAAGCCTGACGGCAAAGCCAGGCGGGAAGATTCCGTCGCCCTTGGGGCCGCGATTCAAGCAGGCGTATTAGGCGGCGAAGTCAAAGATGTTTTGCTGCAAGATGTAACTCCATTTTCTCTAGGCATTGAGTATCCAAGCGGGTCGGTCGCCACTTTAATTGCTAAAAACACTTGGATTCCAACATACGCCAGTCAAAAATTCACTACCCATGAAGATGATCAGGGCACATTCAGTATTCA
Source organism: Methylovulum psychrotolerans (assembly GCF_002923755.1). Classification (GTDB taxonomy): domain Bacteria; phylum Pseudomonadota; class Gammaproteobacteria; order Methylococcales; family Methylomonadaceae; genus Methylovulum; species Methylovulum psychrotolerans. The sequence continues at coordinate 228,074 of NZ_PGFZ01000003.1, read as the reverse complement.
CATACTGCAAGGTGACCAAGAGAAGGCCGCGGACAACCTCTCTTTAGGATACTTTGAGTTAACGGGCATTACACCTGCACCTAAAGGTGTTGCTGAAATTGAAGTGAGTTTTGATATTGATGCTAACGGTGCCATAGACGTTTCCGCAAAAGAACGGGGTACAGACAATAAATACAATAAAAAAAGCCTCTCCATTAAACCTAAGGGGCGGTTAAGTGACGCTCAGCTCAAAGAACTGACAGCGGCGGTGCAAAACTACACCACCCCAAATGCAAGCTATCGTGACCATGATTTTTCTGGCGCAAAGCCAAGAACGGCATCGGATAAAGTGGCGGCTAAAAATGCGGCTAGCTCCCAAAGGATCTTCATCAGCTATGCCCATGAAGATTCGGCTTGGGCGCAAAAAATTCAAAAATCGTTGTTGATGGTTTCTATCAAACAAGGACATGAAATTTGGCTAGACCGCATGATAAATACCGGAGAGTTTTGGGAAGAGAAAATATATGCTGAAATTGAAAAAGCCAGCATAGCGATTCTTTTGCTATCCCATGATTTTTTGGGTTCCCCTTTTATCTTAAAAAATGAACTGCCCAGAATATTTGCCGAAAAAGAGCGCCGATATTTGCAGGTTTTCCCTATCATGATCCGCTCTTGCCCTTATGGCCTGCATGAAGAATTGGCGAAATTTCAGTTTTTTAATCAACCCGAAAAACCGTTGGCAAGCTTACAGGCAGCGGAAGTTGATGAAGAGCTGACAAGATTGGCTTACGAGCTATCAAACAACCGCCGATAAGGGCAGCGTTATTGGGTTGCATCTTCACCGCAAGAGCGGGCAAGATGCCCGCGCTCCTGGGGGCGTTTTACTATAACAAGCGTTTGCCGATGTTTTAGAAAGCCTATAGATGCGTTGGAGACCAAAGGCTTTAACCTTTACTAAGACAGAATCAGGTGATGAATCTCTTTTTTTAGATATATCCATAAAAAGATACCTGAGGATCATGAAGCCAACACCATACAGGTAATTTGCTGAGGCTTTTCGACCCCCCTCCCCAAACCACACACTACGGTAACAGCGGCTTTTAAATTGCCGCGCCAGACAACCATAGCAATTCCCTGTGCTGCCAAGCCTTTTACGCTTAAAATAGCCCTTCCCGGCATGGCATAAACTTGCCCAAACCCAACCGCCCAAGCCCATGACAGCCCCACAAACCCTCTGGTCACACAGCGCCGCGTTTCCGGTGCTGACCACCCTGACGCTCATCCCCCTGCTGGCGATGATTGCGATTTTACTGTCGCATTCGCCTAAGGCCTCGCTACGGTTTGGCTTTGTCGGCACTTTATTAAACGTCGCCCTGAGCATTTATCTGCTGCTGGTGTTCGACCATCGCGCGGCGGGGGTGCAGTTGCTGGAGAGCGTCCATGTCGGTTGGCTGAGCTACAGCGTCGGCGTGGACGGCATGAACATCCTGTTTATCCCGCTCACCGCCGTGCTGGCGTTTTTGACTTTGGTGTACACAGTCATTACCCGCCACGTCAACAACAAAGCCTTTGTCGCCTGCCTGCTGGCTTATGAAACGATTCTGATCGGCGCGTTTGCGGCCTTAAACCTGATGCAATTCTGGTTGTGGTCGGCGTTGGAATTGCTGCCGCTGATGCTGTTGACCGTGTGGGCCGGCACGGGGCAAAACCGCCGTTGGGTGGTGACGCTATTGCTGCAATATTGGGGCAGTAGCTTGCTGATGGTCTTGGCGGGCTTTTTGTTCTTGGCCTTCGGGCTGGTCGGCTCCGACCATGATTTGACGTTTGATTGGCTGATCCTTAAAGAAAACAACGCCTATCTGCACGACGAAGTGCTGATTTTTATCCTGCTGTTCTTCGGCTACGCGATACGGATGCCGCTGTTCCCGTTCCACGGTTGGTTACCGCTACTGGCCGAACAGGGTACGGTTGCTACGGCGGGGGTGTTTGTGGTCGGCTTAAAATTGGGGCTGTACGCCTTAATCCGCTTCATCTTGCCGATTTTACCCGGCGTGGCTGAGCAATGGGCGCCGTTTGTGCTGATTTTAGGCCTCATTAGCGTCGTCTACGGCGCTTTGTTGGCGATGATGCAAATCAACGTCCGCCGCTTGCTGGCGTTTGTCGCCCTTAGCCATAGCGGCTTGCTGATTATCGGCGTGTTTTGTTTTAACGCCTTCGGTTTGCAGGGCAGCTTGCTGTTAGCAATTGCTTACGGACTAGCCAGTGCCGGGATGTTTTTCAGCGTCGGGCTGATTTACCAGCGCACCCGCACCGCTTACCTGCCGCGCTTGGGCGGCCTGTTGGACAAACACACCACCATCGGCGTGCTGTTTTTACTGTCCGCATTCAGCACCATGGTCATGCCGGGTACACCGGGTTTTGATTCGGCGCATTTGTTGACCGAGGGGATTATCGAAGAATATGGCTGGGCGGTGGCGATTGTGGTGCTGTTGGGCAATGTCCTGGCGGCGGCGTTATTGCTCCGCGCCTTCCAGCAAATGTTTATCGCCACCGCCAAACGCCACCCGCAACCTTACAGCCGCGTCCCGCAACCGGCCCCCAAAGAACGCCTGATCACCTTAGTGCTGGCCTTACTGTTGGTCACCAGTGGCTTTTACACCACCCCGTGGCTGAATTATATCAGTGCCGAAGTGACGGTGTGGGTACAGGCGTTTCCGATACACCAGTCGCAACGCGACGAAGCCAGCAGCGCAACGCCTAAAGCACCGTAGGGTGGGCTTTAACGGTTACTAAACCCACTTTTTAGTTGAGAAAGCCGCCGGATCCGGCCTGCAACATAAATAAATCCCCCACAGCCAAAGTATTCATATCCTATTCAGCCAGATAAGCAGATGATGTTACAAACTTCATCCTATTTAAGGATTTCATCATGGCTACGTTCATTAAAAAAGGTTTTTTGTTATTGTTGTTGTGTACGCTGAGTGCGTGTGCCGTGTATCCGGCTGGCGGCTATGGCGGAGGCTACGGCTATAGGGGTTATGGTTACGGCGGGGGCTACGGCTACAGGCATTATGGTGGTGGCTGGGGCGGAGGAGGCTACAGGGGTTATGGTGGCGGCGGCTGGGGCGGCGGTGACAGAGATGATAGGGGCGGCGGGGGATGGCGTCATCATTAACGTTGGGAAATAAGCTATAGGGCTATAGCCATCAAAGTGTTTTAGTCAGGCGTTTGCGCCACCCCGCCTTTTGGCGTATCTACGGTCGCCTAAGTGCCGTTTTTTGTCCGACAGCAGAATCCACAGTAACGCTCTGTTAGGCTTGACTGATAATACGCACGTTAAGTAGGTGTGCATCTATCTTTTAACATTTTTATCTCTGCCTTGCCCTGAGCGAAGCCGAAGGGTTGAATTCACGAATATTAAACAACATAGGCACACTCACCTACTACATCCATGACCGGATGAAATTAACTGTTCAAGCAAAGCGTTTTGCTTTAGATAACACCAATATTCCACTTCACTTTTCCCCCAAGTTCTGAGGCAGTGCTTAAGGGCATTGAATTCTCGAAGCCGCCTACGATGCAATCTCTCGATTCTTGTGCGCGGTTTACCGTAAAGCGGTGTCCCAATAGCTGGATGAACGCCAACCCAGTCCGCCGTTTTTATATTCAAAAAGACATCGGCAACCAATAACGGATATTCCATATCCGAATAGAAAAAGTTATCACAAGGCATCCATTCTTCGTCTAATAACGAAATACCCCATTGTTCTTTAAGTTTTTTTCCAACCCTGTACATAAAACCCACCCCTCGGATCTGCAATGATGAGCGCAAACCATTAGGAAGTTTCCATGCTACATATCCAAGTAAAAATAAGCGTTCCGAATATCTTGCCTCTGGCATTTCTTTCATAGTATAGACCTGCTATTAGGGTAACGTGAGGATGCCTCCCAAACTTAGGCATCGTCATCAATCTTGTAAAAAACCCGATACTCAAAAGTACCAAAAAGAAGCGGCCCGACCCACGCGGCCATCAGGGTTACCGACAGAACCTACGACTGGCTGGGCAAGCCCGTATCCGGTACAATCAGAAACCAAATCCATAGTTATCCAATTTTAATACGCACAAGATCAAGGCATGACGGCCAAACCATTCAAAAAAAACCATGTCACCGTGCTTGGTGATCCGAATGCCCGCCATAGCATAATTTTTGTCCATGGTTTTGGCACAGACCAAACGGCATGGCATACCGTGGCGGGCGCATTCTTGACAGGGTTCCGGGTGATTTTGTTCGACAATGTCGGGGCAGGACAGTCAGATCCGGCGGCGTTTGTGCAACACCATTACCTTAACCTCCACCCGTACGCCACCGATTTGCTGGATATTTGTCAGGTATTAGAGATAAAAAACGCCATTTTGGTTGGCCATTCTGTCGGAGCCATAATCAGCGTCTTGGCGGTGCTCAAACAGCCTGACTACTTCTGCAAGTTGGTGTTGATTGGCGCTTCTCCCCGTTATTTAAATGCGGATGATGGCTATTACGGCGGTTTGTCGGCGCACGATTTAAACAGTATCTATAGCACTATAGTCAACAGCTTTTCATCTTGGAGCAGTGCATTTGCAAAAACGGCGATGCCGCACCCCGACCAGTCCGAACTGGCCCAACATTTCGCCTATGCCATTAAAGCTATCCCGCAAGCCCATGTCCTGACCGTGTTGTGTTCAATATTCCAGTCAGACCATAGGGCCGACGTGGCCAAATTGACCAAACCGACACTGCTGATCCAAACCCAAGAAGACGCTTTTGTGCCTTTGGCTGTGGCCGAATACCTTCATCAACAGATTATTGGCAGCCGCTTGTCGGTCATCAATACCATCGGCCATTGCCCCCATATCAGTGCGCCCGATGAAGTGATCGCCGCAATACGGGCATTTCTTGCTGAATGATACGGTTGTCGGGAGTGGGGCAACCACCAACAGCTCATCGCCCTTACACTATTGCGTAAGGCCTTATATTACCCTAAGTCATTGTTGCCCAGAAGCTACTGGCCTTTTTGCAGCCGATTTGCTACCCTACAACGGCGGTTAAAAAGCAGTTTCTTCACCAACAAAAGCTGAGCATCATCAGCAATAACAATAGGGGACGCATTATGAACCATCAGCATGACAGCCAAGACCTCCATACCACGGACACCATAGACAGCACCGAAACCATCGACCAAGGCCGCCGCCGGGTATTATTATTGGGCATGTTCGGCGCCGTCGGCACTTCCGCCGCCGCATTCGGACTGTTACCCAAAAACCTGTTAGCGGACAGCTTGCCGGCCAGCACCGCCACTGCCCCCCTAAAAGAACCGATAGTCTTCGCCAGCAGTGGCGGCACTCTTCAGGCTACTTTACGCGCGACCACCAAAGCCACCAGTGTGGCCGGGCAACTCATCAGCGGCACCATGACTTACAACGGTCATTATCCTGGCCCGACCTTGCAGGTCAAACCCGGCGACCACATCTTGCTGAAAGTCCATAACAACCTCGACCTGACGGCGGCAGCGGCACCCAATCCCCACCCAGGCGCCACGCACAACCATGCCACCGCCATGACCGTGCCGCCCGCCAATACCCTCAACACCCATTTCCACGGGATGCACGTTTCGCCCTTGCCTAAGGCTGATGACATTTATTTGGCCACGCCCTTCGGCGGCTCTTACGATTATGATTTCCAAATCCCCGCCAACCATCCGGGTGGCTTGTATTGGTACCATCCGCATGTGCATGGCGTGGTTGACAACCAAATCTACGCAGGACTGGCAGGATTGCTGGTGGTCGAGGGTGGAGCGGCGCAAATCCCCGCCTTGCAAGGGGCGCGTAAACGCCTAATGGCCTTAAAAAACATCGCCATCGCCAACGGTGCGCTGGCGACCGGGGTTGCCCCCGCCGACCAACTGCACACCCTCAACGGCCAATTGGCACCGAGCATTGGCATACATCCCGGTGAAACCCAGCTCTGGCAAGTGGCGAATATCGGCAATGAGCCGTATTACAAACTGAGCTTGGACGGGCATCGCTTTACCGTGGTCGCCGAAGACGGTGCCATGCTCTGGGAAAGCTATACCACCGACACCTTATTAGTACCGCCCGGCAAACGCTTCGAGTTCACCGTCACTGGCGGCAAGGCAGGCAGTTATGCGTTTAGGACATTAGGCTACAACTCCGGGCCGTTCGGCGACTGGAGAGCGGCACAACTGGCAACAATGGTTGTGGCCGGAAAACTGGACACCCCCCGCACCGTACCCGTGCAACTGGACGAACCACCCGCTTATCTGACCGGCCCGATAGTCAAACGCCGTTATCTGAGGTTTAGCGAGGGTTTTGACCTGAGTACCAACACCCCCTATTTCGACATCAACGGCAAAACCTTCGAGGCCTTGCGCAACGGTGCGCAAGTCAAGTTAGGCACGACCGAGGAATGGCTGATTTACAACGATTCCAACCGTTCCTTAAACGAGGGCGGTGTCGCCGAAGACCATCCTTTCCACATCCACGTCAACAGCTTCATCGTCACCGAAATCGACGGTATGCCCGTCAAAGCCTACGGTACACAGGATGTGGTAAACGTGTTGCCGGGACAAAAAATCCTGATCCGCATGGCCTTCCCCGATTTCATCGGCAAATCGGTGTTCCATTGCCATATATTGTTCCACGAAGACAATGGCATGATGGCTAATTTTGAGATTGTGCCTTAGGGGAATTGTTAGATAAAACGGTGTCGGGTGAGGCGGTTTTTGCCCGGCATCGCCATACGGCAAGGCGCAATCGGAGCGCATACATCCTCACTATTGAACCCTACGGAAGGTGCACCTTACCGCGTTGTTTTCCAGATAACCCGCTACAGAAAATGCACTGATGTGCTGCCTATACCCAACAACTGCAATTGGGCTTCGGTGTTATGGGTGAAAATCAGTTGGTGGAGAACTGCGCCGTTGGCGGCGACAATGTCCACTTCCGTACCCGTGCTGCCGTACGCTTTTTCATTGATGCTGTCGCCCGTCAGGTTGATTAATGCCAGGTTAAGGTCGGTGATGTGGGCGGTTTCGGTCAGGGTGACTGCGTCCAATACGGTCGGTTTGATTTCTATCAGCGGGGTGTGGACGGTGCTTAAATTCAAAGTGTTAAGGTAAGATGCCGAGGCATTGACGGACAGCAGGTAAGGCGATTGGATGGCGTTTAACGCCCCCATATCGGCGGCGGTTTGCGAGCCTATTAATGTCAGGGTTGGGGTGGTCGCATCGGTGAGGGTAATGCTGGATAACTTGGCCAAATTGGTCTCCAAGCCCGCGAGATGGGCGTTGATGTTGGCGGCACTGTCTACCACGGCGATGCTGGTAATATGGGTGTTGCCCACCTCGGCGGCAAAGTTGGCGTAGCTCGCCCCGGTGACGGCCAAATGGTACGGGCTGGCGGCGCTGACTTTCGCTAAGACCCAAGTATCGGCGCGGTACTGGCTGGCGGCAATGGTCAGGGTGGGTGTGGTGGTGTCGGTGAAGGTGATGCCGGATAGTTTGCCCAAATTGGCCGCTAATCCAGAGAGATGGGCGTTGATGTTGGCGGCACTGTCTACCACGGTGATGCTGGTGACGTGGGTGTTAGCCACCTCAGCGGCGAAGTTGGCGAAGGTCGCTCCGGTGACGGCCAAATGATACGGGTTAGCGGCGTTGATTTTCGCCAAGGCCCCAGCATCGGTAGTGTACTGGCTGGCGGTGAGGGTCAGGGTAGGCAGGGTGGTGTCGGTGAGGGTGATGCCGCTGATATGGGCCACATTGGCTTGTAGGGTGGCAAGGTTAGTCTGTACGTTGGCGGCGGTGTCGGTGACGGCGACGTGGTAGGCGCTGATGATTTTGGCCAGCACTGCGGCATCGGCGGTGTACTGGCTGGCGGCGATGGTCAAGGTGGGCGTGGCGGTATCGGTGAGGGTGATGCCGCTGATATGGGACACATTGGCTTGTAGGGTGGCAAGGTTGGCCAGCACATTGGCGGAACTGTCGGTGACGGCTATATGGTAGGTGCTGGTAATCTTGGTCAGCACCGCCGCATCGGCGGCGTATTGGTTGGCGGTGACGGCTAAGGTAGGTACAGTGGTATCCGTCAATTTTATATCTGCAATAGGTAATGACGGCAACAATTTATTGATCTTATCCAAGTTGACAAAAACATTGCCAGAAGTGTCGATTATAGAGATGGATAGGCTGTTGTTGAGGTTGGGCAACCCCGCCGCCAGTGTTCCCAAAGCGACAGCGTTGGCCACAACATTGGCCACCGTGTCGCTGATGGCGATGGTGAGGCGGTTGTTGTTGGTGATGCCGCCCAAACCTATATAAAAGTCTTTGGATAGCTCCGTTGCCAGCCCCCCTAGGGCGACGGCGTTGGCCGCGACATTCGCCGCCGTGTCGCTGATAGTGAGAACGAGGGAATTAGTGTTATAGAGGTCTCCATGACCAGCATTACTGGTTTCTTGGGATAGTTCCGCCGCTAACGCCCCCAAGGCAAAGGCGGTGGCCGCGACATTAGCCGCCGTATCGCTGATGACGACGGTGAGGCGGTTTTCGTTGAGGCGGTTGTTGTTGAGATAAGCGTCATGGACAAACCCTGCCGCCAGTGTCCACAAGGCGGCGGCGTTGGCTAGGACATGAGCCGCCGTGTCGCTGACGTTAATGGCGAGACCGTCGGGTAGCCCCGCACCCAGCGTCCTTAAGGCGGTGGCGTTGGTCACGACATTGGCCGCCGTGTCATTGACGATGCTGACAAGATACTCACCATTATGAACCCCCACCGCCGCCAGCGACTCCAAAGTGGCGGCAGTAGCCACAACATTGGCCGCCGTGTCGATGACAAAGACTTCAATAGACACGCCATTATGAAGCCCTACTGCCCCCAGCGACTCCAAAGCGGCGGCGTTAGCGGCGATATTAGCCGCCGTGTCACGGATATCCGTGAAAACTTCAAGATTGCCTTTATAGTATGTCTTAGTATCCAACCCCAGCAGTTCGGCGACACTGAGTGCCTGGTAAAACAGGTGGCTATTACCCTGCAAGGAGACAATTTGCGCCCCCAAGGCCACTAGCGCGTCGGCATTGGCGGCGATGTTGTCGTTGGAGTCTTTGACGATGATGGGGGCGGTTGACGTTTTGGCATAGACCAAAGCTTTAGCTGCGGTCAGGGTGACGGGTGCGGTCATGGGTATCTGCTCTCAAGAGGCAATTATGGTAAGTATAGAAAACCCGCCCAAGCCAAAACCCAAGGGCTTCCAGTTAGGCAAATTTATCGGCGGTTTATTTTATAGTATGGCCCCCGCTACAAAAGCGCGTGCTGGGATAATGCCAAAACAGGTGTGTTATTTGTCGGTATTGCCGGATTGTAACCAGACTTGCCCTCTGTTGGCAAATACCCCTGTTGCTATACCCGCCTAACGCAATAAAAAAATAAACCCTTAACTGTGGAATATTCACTTTTTAACGGATTGGGTATCCTGCCTGCCCTTTACACACAAGCCTTGTACGCAAAGCTATTATTACTGATGCACCAAAATGTCGGGGCTTCGGGCGGGATGGTATTGGGCGGGGTAAGGGGCGGTGCTTGCCGTACTGCATTAAGGTTGGGATTGTGCTTTAAAGCCATTCTGGGCGCGCGGGCTTTGCGGGCAAGATGCCCGCGCTCCCAGATTGCCCCTAAAGTTGCGCCCTAACCCCCTTTAACCGTATCATGGCTCCCTTTACCAGCGGCGGGTTTTTTAATGGCGACAATTAGCATACGCGGTGCGAGAACGCATAATCTTAAGAATATTGATCTGGATTTGCCTAGGGATAAGCTGATTGTCATTACGGGCTTATCCGGTTCCGGCAAGTCTTCGTTGGCGTTTGATACTATTTACGCCGAAGGTCAGCGGCGTTATGTCGAATCGCTGTCGGCGTATGCGCGGCAGTTTTTGTCGATAATGGAAAAGCCGGATGTTGACCATATCGAAGGCTTGTCGCCCGCCATTTCTATCGAGCAGAAATCCACGTCGCATAATCCGCGTTCCACCGTCGGCACGATTACTGAGATTTACGATTATCTGCGCTTGCTGTACGCGCGGGCGGGTACGCCGCGCTGCCCGGAACATCAAGTGTCTTTAGAGGCGCAGACCATCAGCCAGATGGTTGATCAAGTGTTGGCGCAACCGTCTGAGCAGCGTTGGATGCTGCTGGCTCCGGTGATTAGCCAGCGGAAGGGCGAATACCTGCAATTGCTTGATGATTTACGCGCCCAGGGTTTTATCCGGGCGCGGATTGATGGCGTGGTTTATGATCTGGACGAGCCGCCGACGTTGGATTTAAAAAAGAAGCATACCATTGAGGTGATTGTCGACCGCTTTAAAATCCGTCCTGATATGGCCTTGCGCTTGGCGGAGTCGTTCGCTACGGCGTTGCGCATCGCCAACGGCATTGCGATTGCCGCCAGTTTGGAAGAGGACGCGACTGAGCTGCTGTTTTCCGAGCGTTATGCTTGCCCGCATTGCGGTTATAGCCTGAGCGAGTTGGAACCTCGGCTGTTCTCGTTTAACAATCCTAAAGGCGCGTGTAGCCATTGCGACGGTTTGGGGGTGCGCCAGCATTTTGACCCGTCACTGGTGATCCATAACCCTGACATCAGTTTGGCGGGCGGGGCGATACGCGGCTGGGATCGGCGCAACGGTTATTATTATCAGATTATTTGCGCGTTGGCGGCGCATTATGGCTTCGACCCCGAAGCCCCTTATTCCAGCTTGCCGGAACGTATCCAAAACCTGTTGCTGTATGGCAGCGGCACGGAGAGTATCGACTTTAAATACCCGCAAGCCAGCGGCGGTTTTAAGCTGAAACAGCATCCGTTTGAGGGCATTATCGCCAATATGGAGCGGCGTTATCATGAGACGGACTCGGCGTTGGTGCGTGAAGAGTTGGCGAAATATTTGGCGCAAAAAGTTTGCACCGCTTGTGATGGTACGCGCCTGAACACGGCGGCGCGTAATGTCTTTATCGACGGCCAACCTTTGCCGCGTATTACCCGTTACCCGATCCGCGCCGCGTTGGCGTTTTTTGCGGCACTGAATTTGCCGGGGCAGCGCGGGGAAATTGCGGTGAAAATTGTTAAGGAAATCCAAGAGCGTTTGGAGTTTTTAGTCAATGTCGGTTTGGATTATTTGACGCTGGAGCGCAGTGCCGATACCTTGTCCGGCGGCGAGGCGCAGCGTATCCGCCTCGCCAGCCAAATCGGCGCGGGGCTGGTCGGGGTGATGTATGTCTTGGATGAGCCGTCCATCGGCTTGCATCAGCGCGATAATGACCGTTTGTTGAAAACCTTGTTCCGCTTGCGCGATCTGGGCAATACGGTGATTGTCGTTGAGCATGATGAAGATGCGATCCGCGCCGCCGACCATATTGTCGATATAGGCCCCGGGGCGGGGGTGCATGGCGGGCAGATTATCGCCCAAGGGACGTTGGCGGATATTCTGGCGCAAAGCGCGTCGTTAACCGGACAGTATTTGTCCGGCCAGCTAGGTATTGCCGTACCCGCCACCACGACACCCGTCAATCCCGATAAGCAAATCACGTTGCGCAACGCGTCTGGCAATAACCTGAAAAACGTCACCATCCGGTTTCCGGTCGGCTTGCTGACCTGTGTCACCGGCGTGTCCGGCTCCGGCAAATCGACCTTGGTTAACGATACCTTATACAGCCATGCGGCGCGGCTGATTAACCGCGCCAGCCTTATCCCCGCCCCCTGCGAAGCGATTGAGGGGCTGGAGCATTTCGATAAGGTAGTGGATATAGACCAAAGCCCGATAGGCCGCACCCCGCGCTCTAATCCGGCCACTTATACAGGCTTATTTACCGCCATCCGTGAGCTGTTCGCCGCCACGCCGGAAGCCCGCTCACGCGGCTACACCCCTGGGCGGTTCAGTTTTAACGTTAAGGGCGGGCGGTGCGAGGCGTGTACAGGCGATGGGGTGATTAAGGTGGAGATGCACTTTTTGCCAGACATTTTTGTCCATTGCGAACACTGCAACGGCAAGCGCTATAACCGCGAGACCTTGGACATCCGCTATAAAGGCAAAACCATCCATGAGGTGTTGGAGTTGACGGTCGAAGACGCGGCGGCGTTTTTCAGCGCTGTGCCGAGTTTGGCGCGTAAACTGCAAACGCTGATGGAAGTCGGCCTGAGCTATATCACCTTAGGCCAAAACGCCACGACCTTATCGGGCGGCGAGGCGCAACGCATTAAGTTGGCGAAGGAATTGTCCAAACGCGATACGGGCAAGACCTTGTACATCCTTGACGAACCGACCACCGGGCTGCATTTTCATGATATTAAGCAGTTGCTGGGTGTGCTGCATACCTTGCGCGACCACGGCAACACCGTTATCGTCATCGAGCATAATCTGGATGTGATTAAAACCGCCGATTGGCTGATTGATATGGGGCCGGAAGGCGGCGACGGCGGCGGCACGTTAGTGGCCGAGGGTACGCCGCAAACGGTGGCGGCGTGTCCGCAGTCGCATACCGGGAACTATTTGCAACGGTTTTTTGTTTAATGAAGGGGTCTTGCTCGGCAAGCCCCGAAGGCTATGGACAGGCAGGACAATTCCACGGCGATTCAACCCCGCCCTGCTTGGGGTTTGGTTGATTTGCCCTAGCCTGCCCACAGCAACTGGCTCATAAGCACCCGATAACCGCCAGAATAGGGTATAAAAATCTATAACCCATTGATTTATATATATGGCTCGGTACTTGCTTTAAGCTGCTGAGTATCGGCTGCACTTACTTAACTACCGCCCTCCAACGCTGTAGCCTAGGTGCTCCAGAAAGTCAGCCGATACCCAAAAACCGTCTATCCTGCTTGGCTGTTGTGCCAAGCCGCTTGCGGACATTTTCCAAACCACACATCACGAGGCATTATAATGACTAAAAAACTCACCCAATCTGTGGCCGTAGCCGTTTGTTTGGCCGCCAGCATCCTATTGGCAGCCCCAGCCCAAGCAGGCGGTGTCACTGAACCCATGCCTACCGAGGCACCTGCACCAAGCAATATGCCTGCTCCTGGCAAAGCCGATAAACAGGCGGTAGACAGCGCTTGCGCCCAAGACGCAGTAACCGCAGGCTGCACCGATCAAGTCGTCGGCAAAGGCTTGCTGAAATGCCTGCACGCTTATAAAAAGGCCAATAAGTCCTTTCAATTCTCCGAAGCGTGCAAAGCATCTATGACGACATTAAAAGCGGACAGAAAAGCCAAAAAACAGCAGTAAGGCTTAACAGTGGCTAAGCCATCAGCGCAAAGGCTGCAAAAATCTGATGGCTTAGCCAATAAATTGGCTAAGCCCGGCAGGCGGCTAGGCTTTGCACGACAACAGCCAGCCACCTGAGGACAAAAAGGGCTTAGCGGTGAAAACCCGTTTATGTACAAGCAAGTGACCGGAGCCATTCCCGCTGCTTGCCCCTGTAAGCCATTACGCTACCGCCCCACTCCTTGTAACTATCCAGCTCCCCAAGCCCATGTCCCATAACACCGCACAAACCGCAACCAAGCCCAGCGCAAGCAAAGCGTTGCCGACCAAGGTAAGGCATGACAAATACAGCCATTGCCTGTTATATGCTTGTGAATGTATGAAAGAATACCGCCACGCCGCCACTGCCCACCGCTTTAAAAAAGCCGCCGACAGCGCGTAAACCCGATGACAGGCAGCAAGCCCGTTAATAAAGCCACTGAAGCGGGAAACTGGCTTATGCGGCTTCCGCTTTGGGGCGCGGGCATCTTTCCCACCCTTACGGGCAAGATGCCCGCGCCCCAAAGATCCGTACCCTTTAGCTAACGCGGCCCATACACCCTTAACACCCAATGGTAAAAACGTAATGGCCGGATGATGATGACGGCAAAGGCGATGACGGGAGTCACCGGAACGGGGGCAATATCAATGATAAACAAGGCCAATAAACTCAAGAAACCTTTTACCCGCGCCTGTTGGGTTTGCTGGGGCGTAATGTCGGTATAGGCCACTTGGGCGGCGGGCAGGTTGGCATACAGATGCTGGCTAAGCGTCAAAAACCATTGTGGCCGCAGGACAACGACAGACAGGCCTATCAGGCAACCGGGAGAAATCGGCCCGAAGCCGATGACGGCAAAGACCGCAAAAACGGCGAGGCATTTTACTTGTGTCAGGTTCATAAAAATAGAGGTGGCTTAGTGGGGTTAAAAGTACCGTTGCCGTTAGGGATAACGTGCAAATATAAATGCTTGGGGTTTAGCTATCCTTGATAGGCCCGCCGCTAAAATAACGCGAATCCATTCTCGCCTAAAGCATGGCTTTTTTACCGCCAAACCAGTAGACTGCCTAGCGGATTCATCATCATAATACGCTTGCCATGCCCCCAACCTGCTTGACAACTTTCTTTCAGCACGACACCACCGAAGCACCTTTAGCCCCGCCGCGCTGTCTGGCAGCCTTTTGGCGGCACCATCCGCTGGCTGACCAAGCGGGCGAAACGCTGGTCGCCGCCACCTTAGCCTTTCAGCGGACGACTGGGGTGCAACTGGTTAAGCTCACTCCCGCAGGTAATTATCAGGTGGCGGGGCGCGGTGGCCATGCCGAATGGCGCGGCGATCCGATGGGGCGGCGCACGTTTTTCCGCCGGGCCATTACCCGCCCCAGCGACTGGCTAAATCTGAGCGCTAGCCTTACTCCGCTGGAACGGGATATGGTCGCCGCCGCCCAGTGCCTGCGCCAAGCCCTACCCGCCGAGGTGCCGCTGTTGGCGACAGTGTTCCCGCCGCTGACCCAAGCCTTAATGCTGGCGGGGCCGGAACAACTGCGGGCGCATGTGCAGAGCGCACCGGACGCGGTATCCAGCGGCCTGGCGACACTCCAAACAGGTACTGGACGGCTACTGGCGGCTTATCAGGCAGCGGGGGTAGACGGCATTTATCTCGCCGCCCAACACCTATCCGAAGCCGTCTTGCCACGCGGTCTCTACCGGCACATCGGACGCGCGGGCGATCTAGCAACCATGGCGGCCTGTGACGGCTTTAGCAGCAATATCCTGCATATCCACGGCCCGAACATCCACTTCGACGGCCTACCCAGCAACGGACAGTGGCTGATCCATTACGAATTGGGGGCGGCTAACCCGCCTGCTAGCGCGTATCGGGCTATCAGCCACCTCCCCGCCGTTATCGGCCTACCCTTCACAGTATGGGATACACCGGGGCGGCTGCATCCGGCCATCCATAAGCACTTAGCGGGATTTCAGCAAACCGGGGCGTTATTAACCGGCCCCTGTGTCATACCGCTGGCGATAACTGATGCGCATATCGCCACTTGGATAAGGACGATTAACCATGGCGCTTGAGTTTCCCCTAGATTATCGCGGCCCGGCCGGACGGCCTTTTGCGGCGTGGCCGCGCCAGCACCTAGACCAGCCTGTCTTCGCCCGGTTCGCCGCCTTTGCCAGCACCCAGCCCGACCAGCCTGCCGTTATTGAGGCCGAGCGTAGCTGGACGTATCAGGACATTTACCAGTTGGCCTTACAGGTCGCCGCCGCCGTGGCGCAAGCCTCGCCCGACCCGGTCGCGGTGCTGTTACCGATTGGTGGCTCCTTAGCCGCCGCCTTTCTGGGTTTGCTGGCTGCTGGCCGCCCTTATGTGCCGATAGACCCCAGCTTTCCGGCGGCGCGTAATCGGCTGATTTTAGAACAGGCAGGTGTCACCTGCGCCATTAGTGACCTTAGCCTACAACAGGCCGCCGCCGCTTGGCTGGGCCAGTTGCCCATCATCGACATTCACGCTTTGCCCACCCGGCCAGCATCCAGACTGGCGGGGCAGGCCGACAGTATCGCCTATATCCTCTATACCTCAGGCAGTACCGGACAGCCTAAGGGCATCTATCAGAACCAGCGCGGCTTGCTGCATGACGTTTACCAATACAGCCACGCCATCCACCTCAGCCCTGACGACCGCCTGACCAGCCTGTACTCGCCTAGCGTCAACGGGGCTATCCGCGACATTTACGGGGCGTTGCTGAACGGCGCGGCCTTGGTCGGCATCCCGGTGCAAACGACGGGACTGGCCGGGTTAAGCGCCTTGGTTGCCCAGTATGGCATCAGCGTTTTCCACGCCATCCCGCCGTTATTGCGGGCGTTTTTGCACAGCAGCCCGCCCGCCCAAGACTTGGTTTCGGTACGCTTGGCGTATCTCGCTGGCGACCGCTGTTTCGCCAGCGATGTCGCCGAGTTTTACCGCCATTTCCCCGACGATTGCCTGATTTATAACGGCATCGGCTCCAGCGAGTGCGCGACGCTGTATCGGCATTGGTTCATCAACCGCCAACAGCATTTTGATACCGCCCTGATTCCGGTCGGCTATGCCATTGCCGAACGCGACACTTGGTTGCGGGGGGCAGACGGGCAGCCTGTTTCGCCGGGTGAAATTGGCGAGGTGGTTATCAGCAGCCCCTTTATCGCCCAAGGCTATTGGCGTAATCCTGCGCTGAGCCGTGAGAAGTTTTACGGGCATCCAGAACGCCCCGGATGGCGATGTTTTGTGTCGGGTGATTTGGCGCGTGAACGGCCAGACGGCTTGCTGGAATTTGTTGGCCGCAATGATAGGCAAGTCAAAATTCGTGGCCATCGGGTCGAACTGGATGCCATTGAAGCCGAGTTACGGCAAATCCCCGGCATCCAAGACCTAGCCTTGGTCGTGGTCGGCACGGCGGAAAGCCCCGAACTGGCGGCCTGGCTGGTCGGCACAACATTGCCGACGGACATTTTACGCGCCCGGCTGCAAGCCAAACTGCCCGCCGCCTTCATTCCTGCCCATATCCATTGGCTACCAGAGTTACCTCGGCTACCCAACCATAAGGCCGACTTAGCGGCCCTACAACAGCTAGTCCCTGTTAAGCCCATCGCTGCCCCGCCCAATGCCCCCCAAACCCTCGCCGAGCAATTGGCGCATTGCTGGATGCAGGTACTGCGGCTCAACCCGCCGCTTAATCCGGCACAGTCTTTCGCTGACCAAGGCGGCGACTCGCTCACCGCCCTGATGGTGCTGGTACGCATGGAAACCATCCTTCAGCGGCGGCTACCGCGCGACTTACTGCAAAGCCAACAGACGTTTGCCGGATTGCTGCAAGCCGTACTCGCACCAGCCGCCGCCGAAGCGACACTGTACGTCATCATGGCAGACGGCGACGCTTATCCCCATTGGCTAGCGTTTGCCGAACACCTGCCGAACACCGTTGCCCTTGATACGCTCACTTTGCCGTCCGGCGAGGCAACCATTATCCAGCAGGCGGATTATATCAGCAGCCATATCCGTACCCGCGCCAATACCCAGCCCCAGCATTTACTGGGCTTCTCCCGCACCGCCTTGGCCGCGTTTACCGCCGCTTGCCAACTTAACGGCTCCGGCCAGCCGATACAATCGCTCATCATGGCGGACATTGCCGAACCCAGCTCCAACGATAACTGGCAACCGGGCTATTTTTCCGGCCCGTTAACCGTATTGGCACCCCGAACGCCTGACACGGCTAAGCGATGGGACTGGGCGGCATCTGCACAAACCATCAACGTCTTACCGATAGATTGCGGTACGGGGCAACTGCTGGGCATAGCGGCTGCCGCCCACGTCAGGCAAGCCTTATTGGTTGCCATGGGCATGGTTGATGCCCCCATACGCCGCCACATCAGAAAGGCCTTTTAACCGCAAGGAACGGGCATAAATAACTTTCTGTGGAGCGCGGGCATCTTGCCCACCTTTGCGGGCAAGATGCCCGCGCTCCAAGACTTGTGCCCTTTAAGGCAGATAAGACGCGCAATAGCGCGGTACATACATCACGCGCCTTCGTTACGCCCAAACAATTGATAAGCCACTTCGCCCGCCACCTTGCTTTTCAGCACCTGCCAATTCGTTGGTAAGTCCGTCAGCGGCACGTTGCTGGCCGATTCGACATAGATTTTCGCGTGGGGACTGAGCCAGCCCTTATCTTCTAGCCAGTGGCAGCTTTGCGCCGCCACACCTAGGCTAAAGGGCGGGTCGATAAACACCACATCAAACGGTTCGGCGTTGCCCGCCAAATAGCGGAAAGCATCGGTTTGGACGATCTGAATCTGAGTCGCGGCAAGCTTGTCGGCATTGCTTTTTAGGCATCGGCACACGGTCGGGTTTTGCTCGACCAGCACCACCTGTTTCGCGCCTCTTGAAGCGGCTTCAAATCCCAAGGCACCGCTGCCCGCGTATAAATCCAAGCAACGGTGGCCTAACAGGTCGTAGTGCAGCCAGTTGAACAAAGTCTCGCGCACCCGTGCGGGTGTGGGGCGCAGGCCGGGGGCATCGTCGAACAGCACTTGACGGCTCCGCCAGTCGCCGCCAATAATCCGCAGCTTATTTTGCACGCTTACCGACCGTAACGGTTTGCAACAGGTCTACAGGTACCCGGCGTTTTAAGGCATCGGTAATGGCGGCGCTGGTGACGTTGTCGATGTTTTGCTGGAAGGTGTCCAGATAATCCAAGGGCAGTTCATAAAAGCCGATCATGCCGACATAGCTGGCCAATTTCTTATTGGTGTCAAAACGCATGGCAAAACCGCCCGTGATGTTTTGCTTGGCGGCTTTCAGTTCCGCGTCGCTAGGGCCTTGGGCGATAAAATCAGCCAGGGTCTTATGCAGGACTTTTAAGGCTTCGGGCGTTTGGTCGTTGCGGGTTTGCAGGCTGATTAAAAACGGGCCCGGCTTTAACAAGGGCACAAAGGCACTGGACGCGCTATACGCCAAGCCGCGTTTTTCGCGCACTTCATCAAATAACTTCGACACCAAACCGCCGCCACCCAAGATATGGTTGCCGACATACAGAGTGAAGTAATCGGGGTCTTTGCGGAAAGTACCCGGCAAACCGACTAAAACATGGGTTTGCGTGGACGGGAATTCGATATGTTGCTCACTGCCTTTAACTGGCGGGGCGACCTCCGGCAAAGCGGGCGGTTTTTGTCCGGTAGGCAAATGTTGCACCAATTGCTCGGCTGTGCGTTTGGCCTGCTCGGCGGACAAATCGCCGACAATGACAATGACGGCGTTGGCGGCGACATAGTAGCGTTGGTAAAACGCCTGTACATCGGCAGCACTTAAGGCGGCGACCGTGCTTAAGGTGCCTTCATCAGGGTGCGCGTAAGGATGGTTGCCGTACAAGGCTTGGTAAAAAGCGATTTTCGCCAAGTCACCAGGCGATTCTTCCTGTTGCTTCAGTCCGGCCAAGGTGCGGTTTTTTTCGCGCTCAAAATCAGCGGCGGCAAAATGCGGCTTGCTGAGGATGACTTCCATGGTCGCCAGAGCTTTGTCGAACAGCGGCTTGTCGGTCAGTGTCCGTAAGGACACGGTGGCGTTGTCTATCGCGCTAGCCGCGCCAAAGTTGGCCCCGACGCTTTCAAAACGGTCGGCAATGGCATTGGCATCCCACTCGCCCGCCCCGGTGTCCAGCAAGCCCGCAGTTAACGACGCTAAGCCAAACTGCGCCCCATCCCGCGCACTGCCAGCGTCAAACAGCACTTGGATGTCCGCCATCGGCAAGCCTTCGGTATGGACATAATATACCCGGCTACCTTGCGGGGTTTGCCAATGCTCGATTTTAGCCGCCGCACTGGCCGTTTGGCTAAGTAGGAAGATCAGGAAACTGAATAAGTAAAAACGCATAATGTTAGCAATCCTCTAGGATGAATGCGGTTGTGGGGGGATGGCGGCTACTTTAAACCCAATGATCAAGTTTTTCATAAAGTCACCTCTTAATAGTGAGGGAAACTAGCGGAAAGCTAAGGCTTATCAAGGTGGACGCTCCCTCCCCTGATGGGGAGGGTTGGGGTGGGGAGAATAAAATCAATGACTTATGCGTATGGCTCAGAGATTTTAATCAACGTATTTCTGTCCGTTTAATGAAAAAAGCCTTATTTAGATTCTCCCCACCCCAGCCCTCCCCATCAGGGGAGGGAGACGGGCTTCGATGCAGCTTGTTGTTTTTAATTAATTTTAATTTTCATTATCCGGTAGCTGTGCTATTTATCTGAATGTTAAAAACTTGATGATCGAGTTTACATAATAAAACACAATAATACCTAACCCCGCACCAAGCGCACCGCGCACGGCAAGCTAGGGTTGTCGTTAATCGCCAAACCTTCGCTAAAGTTGACCAGCCACGCGCCGCCGCCATAGCCTGCGTAGGGCGAGATTGTCCATTGCCAGCGCGGGTTGGCGGGGAATACTTGGGCGTTGATGAAGCTGGCTTGGCCGATTGGGCTATCGAGCAAGGTTTTTAGTTCCGTCACGGTCGGTAAGCGCCAGTCGGTATAACCCGCATAACCGCCTTGCTGATTAAACAGGTGTACCGCCTCTTGGGCGGCTTGCCACGCATATAAGGCGGCTTCGCCTTCTGCCTTGTCGGTTTGCCAGCTTTGCCCTAAAGCAAACCGGCACCAGATCAGGTGGCTTTGGATGTCGTGGGCCAAACCGTTACTTAAGGCGCGGTAATGGCTGATGACCTGTTCGGTAACGGGCGGTTCTTTCGGGTGGGTGGTCGGTTGCGGGTCTTCGTTGGGCGGAGCCGACGCGGACGCATGATGTTTATATTTGTGCTCCTGCTCCTTAATCCACGCATCATGCTGCTTGCGTTTGACGGGATCGAGCAGGGCCTCGCGGGCATCGTTTAAAATACGGACAATCCGCTCGGCGGCGGCCTTGTCTTGGCATTTGTCAGGATGGTGCTGTTGTATCAGGGCCTTATGCGCCGCCTTAATCACAATATCGGGGGCGTTGTGGGCGACTTTTAAATTGTCGTAATGAGTGCGTATTTTTGCCATAGCGTTATTATTATTTTTTCGATGGGGTTATCAAGGCGCAAGGATTGCTCCTGCGCCCTAACAAAGACATCTTATTTTACTGTCTTCTGGCGGATAATTTTACTACCTTCTGGGCGGCAGGGGCGGCGTTTATCGGTTGCGGATCCAAATAAGCGACGTTCAGATGGTCGTCAACCAAGTAACGCCGCGCCACGTCACGGACTTGCTCGGCAGTCACTTGATTGATTTTACTGACATATTCGTCGGCTTTCTGCCAACCCAAGCCAACCGTCTCCAGCATCCCTAACTGCATGGCTTGGTAAAAATTGGAGTCGCGCTCATAGACGGCACTCGCCAACACTTGCGCCTTAATGCGTTGCAGTTCGTCCGGCTTGATCGTCTCTTGTTGCAGGCGGGTAACTTGGCTGCGCAATTCGGTTTCCAGTTCCCAAACGGTTTTACCTTCGGCGGGGGTGGCTTCCAGCTCAAACAAATCGGCCAACCGCGAGCTGAAGTTATAACCCGCCCCGGCGGACACGGCAAGTTGCTTGCCACGCACCAATTCCTTACTTAAACGGGCGCTGGAGCCGCCGTCCAAAACCCCGGCCAGCACTTCCAGCGCGTAGGCTTCCCACTCATGTTCGGCGGTTTTTAAGGACGGCACTTTATAGCCTAAGATCACCGACGGCAATTTGGCGGGGACTTTCACGGTCATTCTGCGCACACCCAATTGCGGGCTTTCGGTTTGGGGTTTCAGGGGTTTGAGTTCGCCGGGCTGGAGACCGCCAAAATACTGCTCGGCTAAAGAGAAGGCCTGGGCAGTATCGACATCGCCGACGACGACGAGCGTGGCGTTATTGGGCGCGTACCAGCGTTGGTACCACGCTTGTAAATCTTCGACCTGATAATTGGCGATATCGACTGGCCAGCCGATAATCGGGTTACGGTAGGGGCTGCTGGTAAACGCCAGCGCCATAAACTGCTCGGACATTTTCGCCTGCGGGTTATCCTCGGTGCGCATCCGGCGTTCTTCAGTGACCACTTCCAGCTCTTTTTTCAGCTCATCGGCAAGCAAATGCAAATGGCGCATCCGGTCGGCTTCCAGCTCAAAGCTCACCGCCAGCTTAGAGGCGGCCATAGTTTGGAAATACGCCGTGTAATCGTGGCCGGTAAAGGCGTTCTCATCGCCGCCGTTCTCGGCGATAATCCGCGAGAATTCCCCCGCCGGATGCTTATCCGTGCCTTTAAACATCATGTGTTCGAGCATGTGCGAAATCCCGGTGATACCGCCCGGTTCGTAGCTGGAACCGACTTTATACCACACCTGCGAAACCACCACAGGCGAGCGGTGGTCTTCTTTCACCAGCACTTTTAAGCCGTTACCCAAGACGCGCTCGGCAACAGGAGCGGCGGCTTGGCTAGCAACGGCAGGTAAACACAGCAACACAGTGCTGACGATAAGATGCTTCATAATTCCTCACGATAGGGTTAAAAATCCGGCTGGCAAACCGATAGTAGTGGGTTAGGAACGTGCATGAAATAAAATCGCAAGTACAGCACCCCTCCCTCCTGAGCGAAGCCGAAGGAGTCCCCCTTGCCAGGGGGAGGGGCTTTTTCCCCTGACTTCGCCTGTACGACGGGGAAGCCGTTCGCTCCCTCCCCTGCGAAGGGGAGGGCTGGAGTGGGGTTTAACACGCTGAGGTGTAATGGAACGCCTACTTAATTTCATCCACGTTACTTAGCGAGAAACAGGTTTCTTATAAAAAAAACCAGCCTCCTAAACGCGGTAAGCTTTGCTTAAACAATACCTTGCCGGACAGACAAGGCCTTATTCCCAACGTCCAGACAACCCCATAAGCCAGCAGATAGAACCCTACCCTAAGGCTTATCAGAATTGGTACATTAAGCTGACGCGATAGCCACTGACATCCTTACCCGTCGCGCTGAACAAATAATTGCCGCCCAAGCTCAACGCGCTTAGCCAATGCTTATCATTGACGGCTTTTACTGTTATACCCAATTCATTGTATTGGTCAACAAAGAAATGCGAGCCAAAATATTCGGTGTCGGTAAAGTTACCCGCCACATTCAGCTTATGCCCCCAAAAATCGCCATTGACGTTTTTGCTGAGGATCAGGCCGTTCTTTAAAATATAGTTTTGCAAATTCGGGTCGACCGAATAACCTTTAACCGCAAACGGCAAGGTGGTGTAGTAACCTGCCATATTGCCGATAGTCAGTTTTAAGCTATTAGGGTCTAAAGACTCCAGGTCAAAGGTGTATTTGCTGGTCACCGTACCCGAAGCGACATGCCCGGCATCGGCCAAATCGAACGAGCCGCGCAAGCTATACGCCACCGCAGGCGTTAACACCCATTTATCGTTCATCCGGTATTTATAGGCAACCCCCGCGCCGCCGTCATAAGAAGTCGCGCCTTGGGTGTCGATATAAGTAAACGGTGCCGACACAATAATCTGCTGCCTATCATCCAGCTTAACCGTATAGCTGAGCGGCAGGGTAAAGGTATCGACCGACTTGCCGCTTAAATCATAATGCCCATAACGGATACCGCCATCAAAACGGTTTTTTATATTGGGGTTTTTGCGGGTAGAGCCAGACCAATCATCGGTCATCGCCAACAAATAGGCGTTTTCGACCATAACCCCCATCAAACTGGACGGATTGCCGCCCAAAGGGTCTGCCGGATCAACCTTAGCCAATTGTTTATTAATGCTGGCATTGTGGCTTCTGACAAAGTTTTCTACTTTTGTATCCAATTGTTTGCTCAAACTGCCTACACCGCCGGGCGTGACCACCACCGATTGCTGAATCCCTAAACCTGGAATGGTGACGTTAACCTGCGTGGTGGAGACTTTTTGGAATTCAATCGGTACGCCCTTAAAATTCATAATAATGTCTGCCCCGACTGTGCTTTTCACGCCAGGAAACAGACCTTGATAATTTTCCGGATGGTTAGCCGCCTTAATGGCATCATCAAAGGTTGCGAACCCTAAACTACGGGTTATACCGCCCAAGGTCACCGTGGTGTCAAAATTATCCGCCACCGCCGCTTGTGCGGCACATAACAGAGTCAGGGCGGATAATAAGGTATTTTTTGTTTGCATGGGCGTTCCTACTAAAGTTGAATTGACATTTTACCAACAAGATATGACAAAAATGCCACATTTTGTTGTTGGCAGCCATTTTCAACGATCAGGGAAAGTGCAACAAGGCATAAATACAGTTAGGATTGGGTAATATTACCCAAAAAACTGATTGCCTACGCAAAAAAAGGCCGGAATGCTCCGGCCTTTTTTATACCACCCAATTAGCGCTTAGTTCAACAAGCCTTGCAACAGGCCGTTCAATTTATGTACAAACGCCGTCGGGTCTTCCAATTGTCCGCCTTCGCTTAAAATCGCTTGGTCGAACAGGATATGCGCCAAATCGGCAAAACGGGCATCGTCTTGCTCAGACTTCAGGCGGGCGATTAAAGCGTGGCTGGGGTTGATTTCAAAAATCGGTTTTCTGCCCATGCCCATGCCGCCCATTAATTGACCCGCATCTTTCATAATGCGTTCCATATTGAGGCTCATGCCATAAACGTCGGCGACCAAACACGCAGGGGATTCGGTCAGGCGGTGGCTTAAGCGCACGTCGCTCACCTTATCGCCCAACACCTCTTTAATCTGTTTCAGCACCGACTCAAAGTCATGACTGACTTCTTCTTGGGCTTTTTTCTCTTCTTCGCTCTCTTCAACGCCTAAGTCCAAATCACCTTTGGCGACCGACTGCAAATGCTTGTCGGCAAAATCGCTTAAGTTAGTGACCAGCCACTCGTCGATACGGTCGGACAATAACAGGACTTCGATGCCTTTTTTACGGAAAATTTCCAGATGCGGGCTGTTTTTTGCCGCCGCAAAGCTGTCTGCTGTCACATAATAGATTTTGTCTTGGCCTTCTTTCATACGGCTGACATAATCTTCCAAGGTCACGTCTTGGGTGGTGCTGTCGGTCAGGGTTGAGGAGAAACGCAGCAATTTGGCGACGCGCTCTTTATTGCCGTGGTCTTCAATCACACCTTCTTTCATGACCGGGCCGAAATCTTTCCAGAATTGCGCGTATTTTTCCGGCTCATTTTTCGCCAAAGCTTCCAACATGCCCAAGACTTTTTTCACCGCACCTGCTTTAATGGTGCTGATTTGTTTGCTTTGTTGCAAAATTTCCCGCGACACGTTCAGCGGTAAGGAATTGGCATCAATAATCCCTTTGATAAAGCGCAAATACCGTGGCATCAACTGCTCGGCATCGTCCGTGATAAAGACTTTACGGATATACAGCTTCACGCCGTGCTTGGCATCCCGGTCCCACAAATCGAATGGGGCGCGGGCAGGCACATACAGCAATAAGGTATATTCGTTAGTGCCTTCGACTTTGCTGTGGACATGGGTCAGCGGGTCTTGGTAGTCATGGCCGACATGCTTATAAAATTCGTTGTAATCGTTATCCGAAATTTCCTGACGCGATTTTGTCCATAAGGCTGACGCGCTGTTGATGGTTTCTTCAACAATTTCCGGCGCGGCTGGCTCTTTGGCTTCGGCGTTTTCTTCGCCCTCTTCCGGTTCGTCGTCGTAGCTAGGCGCCGCCTCTTTGTCCATCACGATAGGCAAAGAAATATGGTCGGAGAATTTTCTGATAATGGAGCGGATACGGTAGCCGTCTAAGAACTCGCTTTCGGCTTCTTTCAAATGCAGGACGATTTCCGTACCGCGTCCGGCTTTTTCGACCGTTTCCAAGGTGTAATCGCCTTCGCCAGCGGATTCCCAACGGGTGGCTTGGTCGGTGGGAGCCCCGGCTTTGCGGGTCGTCAGGGTGACTTTATCGGCAACGATAAACGCCGAATAAAAGCCCACACCGAATTGGCCGATCAGTTCGCTGTCTTTGGCTTGGTCGCCGGTCAGCGCGTCAAAAAATTGTTTGGTGCCGGATTTGGCAATCGTGCCGATATGTTCCTGCACTTCTTCGCGGGTCATGCCGATACCGTTATCGCTAATGGTAATGGTGCCTTGGTCTTTATCAAACGCCAAACGGATTTTTAACTCGCTGTCGCCTTCGTACAGGCCATCGTTAGACAAGGCCAAAAAGCGCAACTTATCGGCGGCATCAGAGGCGTTAGACACCAATTCGCGCAAGAAAATTTCCTTGTTGCTGTACAAGGAATGGATCATTAAATGTAACAGGTGTTTGACTTCGGTCTGAAAGCCCAAAGTTTCTTTTTTTGCTTCAACAGTCATGTTTGATAATTCCCGATGGTTATAAAATATAGACAACCCCAATGTGGGGGCGAGCTGATAATTTTCAAGGCCCGGCGTAAGATGTTGCGCTAAGATGGGGAATGCAAAACAGAGAGCTTAGCGCATTGGCATGGTGTGGTGACGTACGCAAAACTGTTCGTATGGGGATGTGCGTTAAACCGCTCATGCTTCGACAAGCTCAGGAGAACCTTGTCGAAGCATGAGCGGTTTAACGCTATTAGATCAATTAACCTTCACCTTTACCTGCCAATACACCGCCACCAAGATGGCGCTAAACACCAACAGCCCTAAGACAATCTGATGCGAATACTGCGCAATCAACGCTTGGTTTTCCCCCAGAAAATACCCGACAAAGGTGAGGATAGTCACCCAAAGAAACGCCCCCAGTAAGGTATAGAGGGAAAACTTGAGGTGGTTCATGCCCGCCAAACCAGCGGGTATGGAAATCAGATGGCGGATAACGGGCAACAAGCGGCCTATAAAAGTGGAAATCTCGCCATGCTCGGCAAAATAGCGCTCAACCCGTACTAAAGTCTCTTCACGGATCAGCACATAATGGCCATATTTCACCAACAAAGGCCGGCCCAGCCAATGCGCGGCAAAGTAATTGACGTAAGCCCCGAACAGACTGCCCAAGGTGCCGCTAACAATCACCAGCGCCATATTCATTTTGCCCTCATGCACCAAATACCCGGCAGGCGGCATAATAATTTCGCTAGGGATGGGGATGACCGAACTCTCCATCGCCATCAGCAAAAAAATGCCCGTATAACCCATAGAGCCGATGGTAGTGACAAGCCAATTGATGACTTCGTGTAGCATGTGCGTTTCCTGTAATGGCGACCGTAAAAAAGCGCGATTTTAGCACTTTAAGGCGAAGGGCGTGTTATTGATGGTTTTAGACGCTGAGTCAGCGCCAAGCCCCCAAAAAGTAAACTTGTACACCCCGTGCATTTCCCCGATACTAGCGGCTTTTTAGCAGACCACGCGGAACCTTAAATATGGACATCGTTTTTTTAGGCGGCCTTAAAATTGATACCCTGATCGGCATTTATGATTGGGAACGGCAGCAACGGCAAACCGTGATTTTAGATATTGAAATGGCTTTTGACATTGCCAAAGCGGCGGACACCGACGACATCCGCTATGCCTTAGACTATAAGACCGTCTCCGACCGCATCATCAGCTTTGTCCAAGCCAGCGAATTTTTTCTGGTGGAGCGGCTGATTTCAGAAATTGCCGAGCTGATCCTCGGTGAATTTGCCGTGCCGTGGGTAAAAATCACCCTCAATAAAAAAGGCGCGATAGGCAGCGGCATTGATGTCGGCATCACCATCGAACGGGGAGTAAAAAGCACATGACCATCGGTTATATCAGCATCGGCAGCAATATCGAACGCAATAAACATATCGCGGCGGGGGTGCAGGCGTTGCAACACCTGTTCGGCGAACTGGTGGTGTCCAGTGTTTATGAAGCCGACGCGGTGGGCTTTCCCGGCGCACCCTTTTATAATCTGGTGGTCGGTTTCAATTCCGAATTGGATGTCCACACCATCGCCCAACTGTTGCGGAAACTGGAATTTGCCCATGGCCGCCCGGCGGACAGCCAAAAATTCTCGGCGCGGACGTTAGACCTGGATTTGCTGCTCTACGGCGACACCGTCATCAACGACGACAGCCTGCAACTGCCCCGCCCCGATATAGAACGCTATGCCTTTGTTCTGGAACCGTTGGCGGAAATCGCCCCCGACTTACAGCACCCGTTATTACAGCAAAGCTACGCGCAATTATGGGCAGCCATGGCCAAAACCAAGCCCTTGCAATGGCGGGTGGATGTGGCTTTGGAAACACCGCCGGAGTGATGGCCCGCAAAAGCGTTTAGCTTTTGCCGAGGGCTTTTATACACCAGTAAACCGATAAGGTCTAAGCGGCTTGTAAAATGGCCAACCCTTTTTTAATATCTTGCTTACCAGCAGAATACCATTTACTATTATTTATTGGTACTTAGTGGGAGATAAAGGCTATGCAGCAAAAAAATACCAGTGTGTCCATAGGCACGCATTTTGAACAATTTATCGCCAAACAAATTCATGACGGACGCTATGGCTCAGCCAGTGAAACCATCCGTGCTGGTTTGCGGTTGCTAGAAGAACGGGAATTAAAACTAGCCGCCCTACAAAAAGCGCTCATAGAAGGCGAAGCAAGCGGCAGGGCTGATTATTCCCTAAACAGCTTAATAGCTGAGCTAGACGAAGAAAGCAGTAACTAATGTCAGGTTTTGAGCTGACGAATAAAGCAAAATCCGACCTTAAGGCCATTGGTAGGTATACCCAAAATAATTGGGGAAAGCAACAAAGGGATTTTTATTTAACGGCTCTTGACAGGTCATTTCATGTTTTGGCAAGCGATCACCTAAAAGGCCATGATTGCAGCGAAATACGCAGGGGCTACCGTAAATATCAACTAGGTAAACACCCGTGAAGTGGATATAAACCTTATTGAAATAGTGCGTATTCTTCATCAAAGAATGGACATAGAAGCCCATTTATAAATGGCTTGTTGCTGCGGCTTAGCGTTGATGCACATGGCTTTGTCTAAGAATTTCAGGGTGGGCTGTCATCGGTGTTGCTTAATTTAGCGGCGGCATCTATACCATAGAGAGCGTTAGTATTAAAGATGTGAACATCAAGTACCCCCCGCAACCCAACGGCCAAACCCCACCCCTTCTTATTACGCCAAGCCATCCAAGATAAATCCGCACAAACAACAAAACCCAATCAACAGCGGCGGTTTTATTTGCTTACGCGCAAATTTCAGGTAAAGTGTTGGGAGTTCAGCCGCCACCCAACGTTAACCACCCAGGAGCCGCTATGTTACCGACCGCCAAAACCTGCCTACGGGCTGTTGTAGGCACAGACTGCCTGCCAGACGGGCAGTATTGACGGCTTATGGTTAACGCTTCTACATCGGCAAAAGTCGCCATTATCGGCGGCGGCGTGGCGGGCATGGCCTGTGCGTTGTGGCTTAAACACCTCAACTACACACCCGTTATCATCGAACAACACCCCCAACTGGGCGGGCAACTGCGGGATTTGCACCGCGTCAACCGCTGGGTGCTAGGGATGCCCGACAAAACGGGGGCGGAACTGGCCGCGCTTTACGCCGCCCATATCCGCCAAGAAACCATAGACATTATCTACTCTGCCCAACTGCTGGCACTGACCGCCACCGCCCACGGCTTTACCGCCACCGTCCGGCAAGCCGACCAGCCGTACACACTTAACTTTTGCGCCATCGTCATCGCCACCGGGGTGCGCACCTTAGGCCTAGAAGTTTTCGCGCCCCTGCCCGGCTTCGCCGCCGCAGCCGGGCTAATCAGCACCTTTCCCTTTGACCACTTGCTACCGCCCGATGCCCTAGCAGGTAAATCTGTCGCGGTTATCGGCGGCGGCGATAACGCCTACCTGACCGCCCAAGATGCCGCCCAAGCCGGAGCTTACGTCCAACTCGTAGTCCGCACCGTCCCCAAAGCCCGCGCGGCGGTGCGCCAAGCCGTACAAAAATACATCGGCCTAGGCCAGATACAAGAACGCACCCACACCCAAGTGACCGCTTTCCACAGCCATCCGCACGGCGTTACCCTAGCCTTAAGCCAAGGCGGCAGCATCACCGTAGCACGGATTTTTGCCCGGCTGGGCTTTACCGCCAATACCGATAGCTTGACAGGCTTGAGCGCCTTAGACGGCTTGGCGACCGAGCACGGTTATATCCAAACCGATGCCGCGCAACGCACCAACCTACCGTGGGTGTATGCCATCGGCGATGTCGCCAACGCACGGCATAAGTCAGTCGTCAATGCCATCGCCGAGGGCGCGAAGGCCGCACAGGATTTGAGCGAACGGGGACAAGACCATGACAAGCAATCCCAATAAGGCCAAACCGCTGGTCTGGGTCGTGGACAGCACCTACACAGGCGAACTGCACGCGCGTATCGGTTTGGCGGAACGCCTCGGCTATGGCTACCAACTCATCCCCCTACCTGAAGCGCCTAGCCGCACTTATGGACGGCACTTACAGCAACGCTATCGGCATGAAACCCAAGGCAATACCGCCACGCCCTTGCTGATCATCAGCGGCACCGGCGAAGAGACCACCGCCGCCATCGCCGACTTACGCCCATTGTTTGCCGGACAATTAGTCACCATTTACCTAGCTTCCATTTTACCCGACGAACACCACCCCAGGCTGGCCGAATACGACCTGATCGCCTCGCCGCAACTGGCGGGCGACAATATCGTTACCCTGATCGGCGTACCGCACCAACTCAGCCAAGACAACTTACGCCTCGCCCGCCAGCAACACGCCGCCTACTTCAACACCCTGCCCCGCCCGCTTATCGCCCTGCTGGTCGGCGGCAACACCCGCTACTGCGACGGCTTCACCGAAGACCACGCCCAACGCTTAGCCACACGGGTTGCCGCCATCAGCAAAACCCTAGGCGGCAGCTTAATCATCACCAACAGCCGCCGCACCCCCGCCCCCGCCCTAAACGCCCTACTGGCCGGACTGGACGGCATCCCCTACCAAGCCTTCGACTGGCAACACCTCGCCGACAACTTCTACCACGCCCTACTCGCCCACGCCGACCTGTTCGTCGTCACTGGCGACTCCTTATCCATGTGTTCAGAAGCAGCCTTTACAGGCAAACCCCTGTTAGTAGACCTCAGCAACACCGCCACCGAATGCTACCACCGCCAAATCGTCGGCGGCCTCATCAGCTATGGCGCGGCGAAATTACTGGGCGATACCTTCGAGCCGTGGCACTACACCCCACCCGATCCGACCGGGGCGGTGGTTAGCGTGATACAGCGGCGGTTTTTGTTAGAGGAATCAGATGTTGATTAATTGTCAACGTCTCATCCACTGGATTAAACACTAAAACATAAGATATTTGGTTCTTACAATCTTAAACAAGCTGATGCCATACCCGCTATAATTACCCTAACAAATTAATAGATGTAAATAGTGCTACTTAGGATTCGACGATGTTGTTAAATGGCTTTGGCTTTTCTGGTTATAGAAGCTTTGGGAATGATTTAGTAAAAATAGGACCGCTGAAAAAAATTAATTTTATTATTGGGCAAAACAATGTTGGCAAGTCGAATATAATAAATTTTCTTGCTCACCATTATCCTTATTTTCTTTCTAAGATCGCTAAACTTAGCCATCCAATAGCTTACAACACCAAAAAAACTACGTTTAATGAAATTGATTTTCATTTTTCTGCCTTAAAATCAATACACAGAATATCTTTTCCCATATTTAAAAATGAAATTAATAGTTACATGAGAGACAAACAACTCCGACATACGCCAGAGTTGGAAAAGCTGCTTAACTATCTATATGATAATAATGGAACCATTTGGTTTACATACACAATTGAAAGGATTAAAAAAAATGAATTTCTATTAGAAACAAGCAATACAAATGAGATAAAAGCCTTAATGGAACCGCATGAATGGCAACAACTTTGGCACGATATTACAGATAAATCTCACATAAATATAAATGATTGGCAAGAAGACTTTATTGGTATAGAAAAAATACTTAAAATTTTATCAGTTACACCAAAATCATTGCCAAATGTTGAAATAATCCCAGCCATCAGAAAAATCGGAGCCGCAGGAAGCCAGGCATCTGATTTTAGCGGCGAAGGTATCATTGAAAAATTGGCCCAAATACAAAACCCTTTACTGTCAGAACAAAGACATAAAGAAAAATTTATTGCCATTAACCATTTTTTGCAGAATGTCTTAAGCAACCCAACGGCTAGGATTGAAATCCCACATGACCGACAAATGATCTTAGTGGAGATGGATAATAAAATATTGCCTCTTGAATCCTTAGGGACTGGCATTCATGAAGTCATTATTATCGCGGCCGCTGCGACATTATTAGATGAAACCATTGTCTGCGTAGAAGAGCCAGAACTGCATTTACATCCATTATTGCAAAGAAAATTAATCAAATACTTATCAGAAGAAACCAGTAACCAATATTTCTTCACAACCCATTCGGCACACCTTTTAGATGCCGTAGAAGCAGAAATTTTTCACGTCACCCAGTTTAACGGAGCTTCTCAAGTAGAAGCTATATCCAGTACGCAGCAACGCTCGGCTATTTGTAATGATTTAGGTTACAAAGCATCGGATATCTTGCAAACCAACTGCATTATTTGGGTAGAAGGGCCATCAGATAGAATTTACTTAAACTATTGGTTAACATCTAAAAATACCAATTTAACCGAAGGCATTGATTATTCAATCATGTTTTATGGTGGACGACTGTTCAGTCATTTAACAGGAGTGGATCAGGATGAATTATCAGATAGCATTGATGATTTTGTCTCCGTTAGAAAACTTAACCGAAATGCAGTCATTCTATTTGATAGCGATAAATCCGACCCTCATGCCCGCTTAAATTCGACAAAACAACGATTAAAAGCAGAGTTTGACAAGGGGCCAGGCTTTACTTGGATCACCGAAGGCCGGGAAATAGAAAACTATTTAGATCCTGAGAAAATTGAATCCAGCGTTAAGGCAATACATCCGAGTGCTGCTCAGCTTTTACAAAAAAGCCAATGGTCGAACTTACTTGAATATGAAAAAAATACAGATTCTTCAAAGCCCCCCTCTAAAATATCAAATATAAGAGCAGCCAATAAAGTGAAAGTTGCAAAATACTACGTTGAGCATTACCCTGCCGACTTAACCGTGCTTGATTTAAATAAACAAATTGATCGGCTATGTACTTTTATTGCTTCATCAAACAAATAGCCTGTTAGCTGCGGATATTCAATTATAGAATCCAACGCTAACGAAAAGTCGGCCTTATAGCTATCAAGCAATTGCTGAAGACCTTTACCGAGAGCATTAACCTTGCGTTGTTAGCTTAAGAACCGTGTTACTTGATTATCGATTTCGCTGAAATGGGTGAAGGGTGCGGCTTTTTGGCTCCACTCAGGGACCCAGAGGCGGGGCCGGACACGCTGAGTTGCAATGGAACGCCGACTTAATTTTATGCACGATCCTAACAAGCGGCAAAACCGCAGGCAAAAAAAAAGCCCCAACCGTCAGGTTGGGGCTTTCGTTTAGGAGCTTGGCGATTCCCTACTTTCGCATGGCAAACTGCCACACTATCATCGGCGCTAAGCGGTTTCACTTCCGAGTTCGGGATGGGGTCGGGTGGTTCACGCTCGCTATGGTCACCAAGCAATTCGG
>NZ_PGFZ01000003.1:171884-194611 GCF_002923755.1 Methylovulum psychrotolerans | reverse complement strand
GGAGCTTGGCGATTCCCTACTTTCGCATGGCAAACTGCCACACTATCATCGGCGCTAAGCGGTTTCACTTCCGAGTTCGGGATGGGGTCGGGTGGTTCACGCTCGCTATGGTCACCAAGCAATTCGGTGCGCCTGGGGGGCTGCCCCCAAGCTGTGCGGGGGGCTTGCGCCCGCCGCCGGAAACCTGTAAAGTTTTTGTTCGCATTAAGAAAGCGCAGGCCTTAGGCCACAAACCCATTGGGTGTTATAAGGTCAAGCCTCACGGGCAATTAGTACACGTTAGCTGCACGCATTACTGCGCTTCCACACCGTGCCTATCAACGTCGTAGTCTCCGACGGCCCTTCAGGGGACTTTAAGTCCCGGGGAGATCTCATCTTGGGAGGGGCTTCCCGCTTAGATGCTTTCAGCGGTTATCCTGTCCGCACGTAGCTACCCAGCAATGCCCTTGGCAGGACAACTGGAACACCAGCGGTGCGTCCACTCCGGTCCTCTCGTACTAGGAGCAGCTTCCCTCAAATCTCCAACGCCCACGGCAGATAGGGACCGAACTGTCTCACGACGTTCTGAACCCAGCTCGCGTACCACTTTAAATGGCGAACAGCCATACCCTTGGGACCTGCTTCAGCCCCAGGATGTGATGAGCCGACATCGAGGTGCCAAACACCGCCGTCGATATGAACTCTTGGGCGGTATCAGCCTGTTATCCCCGGAGTACCTTTTATCCGTTGAGCGATGGCCCTTCCATACAGAACCACCGGATCACTATGACCTACTTTCGTACCTGCTCGACTTGTCCGTCTCGCAGTCAAGCACCCTTATGCCATTGCACTCATCGCCTGATTTCCGACCAGGCTGAGGGTACCTTCGTGCTCCTCCGTTACTCTTTGGGAGGAGACCGCCCCAGTCAAACTACCCACCAGACACTGTCCCCAGCCCGGATGACGGGCCCAGGTTAGAACTCCAAACAAACCAGGGTGGTATTTCAAGGTCGGCTCCGCCAGGACTGGCGTCCCGGTTTCGATGCCTCCCACCTATCCTACACAAATCGGTTCAAAGTCCAGTGTCAAGCTATAGTAAAGGTTCACGGGGTCTTTCCGTCTAGCCGCGGGGACGCTGCATCTTCACAGCGATTTCAATTTCACTGAGTCTCGGCTGGAGACAGTGTGGCCATCGTTACGCCATTCGTGCAGGTCGGAACTTACCCGACAAGGAATTTCGCTACCTTAGGACCGTTATAGTTACGGCCGCCGTTTACTGGGGCTTCGATCAAGAGCTTCGCTTGCGCTGACCCCATCAATTAACCTTCCAGCACCGGGCAGGCGTCACACCCTATACTTCCACTTTCGTGTTTGCAGAGTGCTATGTTTTTGCTAAACAGTCGCAGCCACCAATTTTTTGCAACCTGTTGGGGCTCCACCCGCGTGGGGCTTCACCTTACAGGCATACCTTATCCCGAAGTTACGGTATCATTTTGCCTAGTTCCTTCAGCCGAGTTCTCTCAAGCGCCTTAGAATTCTCATCCCACCCACCTGTGTCGGTTTACGGTACGGCTGCCCATAACCTGAAGCTTAGAGGTTTTTCTTGGAAGCATGGCATCCATCACTTGCGCCCCTAAGGGCTTCGCCATCACGCCTCGGAATTGTAGCCCCCCGGATTTGCCTAAGGGGCCTTCCTACACGCTTAGACCGGCACTTCCAACCGCCGGCTGATGTAGCCTTCTCCGTCCCCCCATCGCAGTTATGGCCAGTACAGGAATATTAACCTGTTTTCCATCGGCTACGCCTTTCGGCCTCGCCTTAGGCACCGACTCACCCTGCGTCGATTAGCGTTGCGCAGGAAACCTTGGGTTTTCGGCGAGGGAGTTTTTCACTCCCTTTGTCGTTACTCATGTCAGCATTCGCGCTTCCGATACCTCCAGCCAACTTCCCAGTTGACCTTCGCAGGCGTACGGAACGCTCCTCTACCACCGCGCATTGCGCGGTCCGTAGCTTCGGTACTAGGCTTAGCCCCGGTAAATCTTCCGCGCAAGCCGACTCGACCAGTGAGCTATTACGCTTTCTTTAAAGGATGGCTGCTTCTAAGCCAACCTCCTGGCTGTCTGTGCCTTCTCACATCGTTTCCCACTGAGCCTAGATTTTGGGACCTTAGCTGACGGTCTGGGCTGTGTCCCTTTCCACGACGAACCTTATCACCCGCCGTGTGTCTCCCGTGCTCAAACTTGTTGGTATTCGGAGTTTGCATCGGGTTGGTAAATCTAGACGACCCCCTAGCCGAAACAGTGCTCTACCCCCAACAGTCATACACGAGGCGCTACCTAAATAGCTTTCGAGGAGAACCAGCTATCTCCGAGCTTGATTAGCCTTTCACTCCGAGCCACAGCTCATCCCCATCTTTTTCAACAGATGTGGGTTCGGCCCTCCAGTCAGTATTACCTGACCTTCAGCCTGGCCATGGCTAGATCGCCCGGTTTCGGGTCTAATCCCAGCGACTGAACGCCCTGTTCAGACTCGCTTTCGCTACGCCTCCCCTATTCGGTTAAGCTTGCCACTGAGATTAACTCGCTGACCCATTATACAAAAGGTACGCAGTCACCTAACAAAGTAGGCTCCCACTGCTTGTACGCATACGGTTTCAGGGTCTATTTCACTCCGGTCTCCCCGGTTCTTTTCGCCTTTCCCTCACGGTACTGGTTCACTATCGGTCAGTAAGGAGTATTTAGCCTTGGAGGATGGTCCCCCCATATTCGGACAGGGTTTCACGTGCCCCGCCTTACTCGTTTTCACATATACAGGTTTTCGTGTACGGGGCTATCACCCTGTATCGCCGGACTTTCCAGACCGTTCCAC
Source organism: Methylovulum psychrotolerans (assembly GCF_002923755.1). Classification (GTDB taxonomy): domain Bacteria; phylum Pseudomonadota; class Gammaproteobacteria; order Methylococcales; family Methylomonadaceae; genus Methylovulum; species Methylovulum psychrotolerans. The sequence continues at coordinate 191,764 of NZ_PGFZ01000003.1, read as the reverse complement.
TAACAATGTACATACTTAAGGGCTAATCCCCGTTCGCTCGCCGCTACTAAGGGAATCTCGGTTGATTTCTTTTCCTCCGGGTACTTAGATGTTTCAGTTCCCCGGGTTCGCTTCCCGCCACTATGTATTCATGGCGGGATACCCTTGCGGGTGGGTTGCCCCATTCGGAGATCCGCGGATCAAAGTTTGTTTGCAAACTCCCCGCGGCTTATCGCATGCTACAACGTCCTTCATCGCCTCTTACTGCCTAGGCATCCACCGTATGCGCTTATTCGCTTGACCTTATAACCCCAATGGGTCTGTTTGCCGCCGCCCCTGGGGGCGGCGCAGATATCGGGGCATGAGGCCGAGCCTGTCGCTCGTTCTTAATGCTTTTGGTGCGGCGCGCCGCTAAGCGTGCCGCGTTTACAGATTTCCGTGTTGTTAAAGAGCGGTGGCTTTCGCCAAGTTTCATCGGTTTTCACCAATCCTATAAGGCCTTTTCCCGCCGCTGGTGCGGCAAAACCGTATAGGGTTGGCCTGCGTGGGCCATGCCCCGCCACGCCTGTCGGGCGCGTCCGTTTTTTTGTTTTGTGTTATGCTGTACCCTGCCGTACCCTGACCGCCGGTAACCCGGTGGTGGAGCCAAGGAGGATCGAACTCCTGACCTCCTGCGTGCAAGGCAGGCGCTCTCCCAGCTGAGCTATGGCCCCGTGGGGTGTGGCATCCAGGCCCTGGCACTGCCGTCTGGCGGCGGTGGTGGGCCTGGGAGGATTTGAACCTCCGACCTCACCCTTATCAGGGGTGCGCTCTAACCAACTGAGCTACAGGCCCAAGGCTCATACCGTTTTGACCGAAATAATGTGTTGTGGGCGCTCATGGCGGCCTGCGCCTTTGTAAGGAGGTGATCCAGCCCCAGGTTCCCCTAGGGCTACCTTGTTACGACTTCACCCCAGTCATGAATCACAAAGTGGTCAGCGCCCCCCCGAAGGTTAGACTACCGACTTCTTTTGCAACCCACTCCCATGGTGTGACGGGCGGTGTGTACAAGGCCCGGGAACGTATTCACCGCGGCATTCTGATCCGCGATTACTAGCGATTCCGACTTCATGCAGTCGAGTTGCAGACTGCAATCCGGACTAAGACCGGCTTTCTGGGATTGGCTCACTTTCGCAAGTTCGCAGCCCTCTGTACCGGCCATTGTAGCACGTGTGTAGCCCTACCCATAAGGGCCATGATGACTTGACGTCGTCCCCACCTTCCTCCGGTTTATCACCGGCAGTCTCCCTAGAGTTCCCGGCATGACCCGCTGGCAACTAAGGATAAGGGTTGCGCTCGTTACGGGACTTAACCCAACATTTCACAACACGAGCTGACGACAGCCATGCAGCACCTGTCTCTAAGTTCCCGAAGGCACCCCCGCGTCTCCGCAGGGTTCTTAGGATGTCAAGGGTAGGTAAGGTTCTTCGCGTTGCATCGAATTAAACCACATGCTCCACCGCTTGTGCGGGCCCCCGTCAATTCATTTGAGTTTTAACCTTGCGGCCGTACTCCCCAGGCGGTCAACTTATCGCGTTAGCTTCGCCACTTACCCCATAATTGGGGCCAACGGCTAGTTGACATCGTTTACGGCGTGGACTACCAGGGTATCTAATCCTGTTTGCTACCCACGCTTTCGTACCTCAGCGTCAGTTTGGGTCCAGGGAGTCGCCTTCGCCACTGGTGTTCCTTCAGATCTCTACGCATTTCACCGCTACACCTGAAATTCCACTCCCCTCTACCTAACTCTAGCCCGCCAGTTTCAAATGCCGTTCCCAGGTTGAGCCCGGGGCTTTCACATCTGACTTAACGGGCCGCCTACGCACGCTTTACGCCCAGTAATTCCGATTAACGCTTGCACCCTCCGTATTACCGCGGCTGCTGGCACGGAGTTAGCCGGTGCTTTTTCTATGGGTAATGTCAGTCTGCCGGGTATTCGCCGGCAGGAGTTCCTCCCCATTAAAAGTGCTTTACAACCCTCAGGCCTTCTTCACACACGCGGTATTGCTGGATCAGGCTTGCGCCCATTGTCCAATATTCCCCACTGCTGCCTCCCGTAGGAGTCTGGGCCGTGTCTCAGTCCCAGTGTGGCTGATCATCCTCTCAGACCAGCTATGGATCGTCGCCTTGGTAGGCCTTTACCCCACCAACTAGCTAATCCAACATAGGCTCATCCTATAGCGCGAGGCCCGAAAGTCCCCCGCTTTCCCCCTTGGGGCGTATGCGGTATTAGCGTGGGTTTCCCCACGTTATCCCCCACTACAGGGCAGATTCCTATGCGTTACTCACCCGTCCGCCACTCTCATTGCCGAAGCAACTACTCGTCCGACTTGCATGTGTTAAGCATACCGCCAGCGTTCAATCTGAGCCATGATCAAACTCTTCAGTTTAAATCAGCTTTGCCACTTAATAAGATAAGCGGCCAATCTTGGTCCCGACAGAAAACTAAACGTAAATTTTGAATTGACGTGTTGTCTTGTATCGGCTATTTTATTGCGCAATAGCCGCCACAAGCACCCACACACATTATTTCGATCCGGTCTGTTAAAGAGCGTCGGGGCTGTCACCCCGGCTAAGTCCGACTATTATACAGAGCCAAACCAGCTTGTCAAATCTTTTTTTTCGTGCCGTTTTGAAGCAGGCTTCAAAACGGCACCGGGGCAACCATCCCGCCCCTTTTCCGCCCCGTGGGGCGCTTCACGTTTCCGGTGAAGAGCCGACTATTATACTGACTTCCCCCCGTCCGTCAAACCCTTTCGCTATTTATTTCTTTAGCACCCTATATTTTCCTGCCAACGCATTGCATTAGCGTTGTTTTTTAAAGACTTTCTATTACTAATTAATTTAACTGCCGTCCGGCAAGCCCTGCCGCAACTGCGCCCTGAATCTGCCTAAAAAATAACGCCCCATTAGGTCACGCGGGGCGATTGATTGCCGCAACGCTTGCCGTATTGGGTTTTTAGCGGGAAGCCGTCAGTTTAATCTTGGCGAATTTGCGTTTGCCGACTTGGTAGACATGCTCGCTATTAACGGCAATCTCCAATTTAGTATCGGAAACCTTTTCGCCATCAAGCTTAACCGCGCCTTGGTTAATCATGCGGATGGCCTCGGAGGTGCTGGCGGTCAGGCCGGCATCCCTTAATATAGCCGTAATGGCGTAGCCTTCGCCCACTACGGTTAATTCCACCTCTTCTATATCATCCGGTATCGCCCCACGTTGGAAGCGGGCTTCGAAATTGTCCAAGGCTTTAACGGCAGCCGCTTCATCATGGAAGCGGGCAATGATTTCTTGCGCCAGCTTGACTTTATAATTGCGTGGATTAGCCCCGTCTTTACAGTCTTGTGCCCATTGGTTAATCTCGCTCATCGGCCTAAAGCTGAGCAATTCAAAATAACGCCACATCAGTTCATCGGAAATGGACATGATTTTGCCGAACATATCATCCGCCGCGTCAGCGATACCGATATAGTTATTTAAAGATTTGGACATTTTTTGCACACCGTCCAAGCCTTCAAGAATCGGCATGGTCAGCACCACTTGCGGCTTTTGCCCGTAGATTTCCTGTAAATGCCGCCCCATCAATAAGTTAAACTTTTGGTCAGTCCCGCCCAGCTCAACATCGGCCTTCATGGCAACGGAGTCATAGCCTTGTATTAAGGGGTATAAAAACTCATGGATGGCAATGGCTTGCCCGCCTTTAAAGCGTTTGTTGAAATCGTCGCGTTCGAGCATTCTGGCGACGGTGTGCTTGGCGGCGAGTTGGATAAACTCGGCGGGCGACATGGCGTTCATCCAAGTGGAGTTGAACATGACTTGGGTTTTGTCAGGGTCGAGGATTTTAAATATCTGTTCCTGATAGGTTTGGGCGTTCGCCAACACCGCTTCGCGGGTCAGCGGTTTGCGGGTGACGTTTTTGCCGGTCGGGTCGCCGATCATGCCGGTGAAGTCGCCGATCAGAAACAGTACTTCATGACCCAAATCTTGGAATTGTTTGAGCTTGTTGATGAGTACCGTATGGCCTAGGTGTAGGTCAGGGGCGGTCGGGTCGAAGCCCGCCTTAATCCGCAAGGGCCTGCCTTCAGCCAGTTTCTTAACCAGTTCCGCTTCGACCAGCACCTCATCAGCGCCCCTTAAAATTGTTGCCAATACATCCGCTTGCAATGCCTTTCTCCAAACTTGTCTTTGATAAATGTCGCCATTATAAAGTTAATGCGCGGCGGCTTTGAAAAAATTAACGCGCCCCATCCTGAAACTTTGCCACTAATCCAGTGACCCGCGCCACTTTTTGGGCAATGGCCTGCATCCAGAGGGCTTTATCGGCCACTATTTTCACAGTGGTTTTGGCGCGGGTGATGGCGGTGTACAGCAGTTCTTTGGTCAGCACCGGATTAATGGCTTCCGGCAGGACAACCAGCACTTGGGCAAATTCCGAACCTTGGCTTTTGTGGATGGTCATGGCGTAAACGGTCTCGCAGGGCGGGACGCGGGCGGGCAGGTACTTTTTGACGCTGCCATCGGCGCGTTGGAAGTACACCATGAGCTTGCCCTGTTGCCCCTGATCCGGCAAACATAAGCCGATGTCACCATTATAGAGCTGTAAAGCGGCGTTATTTTGCGTCACCATAATAGGCCGCCCGACATACCATAAACCCGTAACATGGATATGGCGTTGCTCGGCGAGCTTTTGTTCAATCCGCTGATTAAGGTCAGCGACGCTGTGCTTGCCTTGGCGGTTGGCGCACAAAACCTGAAATTGGCTAAATTGCTGGTAAAGGGTAGGAAAATCCGCGCCGCTGTGCAGTAACTGCAAATAAGTACGGTATTGGGCGGCGGCATAGCTAATCGGGTCTTCGCTTAACAGCAGACAAGCCGGGTCGCCTTGCTGCAATACCTGCCAAGCCTGCTCGGCCTCTTGCTGGTTGACGGCATCCGCCAAGCGTTTAATCACGCCACCAAAGCGGTGCGAGGTTTGCAGCTCTAAGGTTTGTTCAGGCAGGCTATGGGTCATGTCTGCCAGCACCGCACCGGATTCGACCGAGGCCAACTGGTCTTTATCGCCTAATAAGATTAGCCGCGCTGAGGGCTTAAGGGCATCCACCAACTTGCTCATTAAGGCCAAATCGACCATAGAGGCTTCGTCAACCACCACCAAATCATAAATTAACGGCTGTTGGGCGTGGTGGCGGAAATACGGTGACGGCGGCCTTGCGCCTAACAGGCGGTGCAGCGTGGTGACAGTTTCGGGAATCTGGTTTTTTATCGCTTCGGAACAGGGCAAATCGGCCTTGCGGCTACCGATGGACTCTTGCAGGCGCATCGCCGCCTTACCTGTCGGGGCGGCTAAAGCGATTAATAAGGGCTGCGCCGCCAGTTCTTGCAGCACCGCGAGGATTTTCACCACAGTCGTGGTCTTACCCGTACCCGGCCCGCCGGTAATGATGCTAAAGGGTTGCTTAACCGCAACATTGGCGGCTTCGCGCTGCCAGTCGATAGCGTCCGATAACGGCGGAAAATACTGCGCCAGCAAACTATCGAGCCGCGCCGGAGCAGGCGTGGCATTAGCCATCATGGCCTTAAGCTGCCCGGCCAAGCGTTGTTCGTACTGCCAATAACGCTGTAGATACAGGCGGTTTTGCTCCACCACCAAAGGCCGCCCGCCTTCATCATCCGCCAAACCGGAAGCCACCACCAGCGCTTGCTCAGCCGCGCTAATGGCAATGCAGTTATGGCCTTGGTTCTGCTCGTAAGACAAGCGGATCAGCAATTTTTCAAAGGCTGGCCGCTGGCTGTCTTCTAGGCGGCTACGCTGGCTAAGGAAACGCGCGAACGCGCTGTCTAGGCGGGTATAGGGTTGGTTTTCTAGGCTCATGTTATTAACTGATGTTACGCAGTCATTTTTGCGATATTGAAAAATGTAGCGATGAGTCGCTATCGCGACGTTTTTTAATCGGGTTCTCGCACCCGAAGGCGAGATACTTTCTTTTGCTCCGCCAAAAGAAAGTATCCAAAGAAAAGGCGGCCCGGTTACCGCTTCTTCCTGCGCTCCTCGGTTTTGTCGGGGGTCGGCAGAGTGGGCTCCTGCCCACCTGCCGACGCGCGGCATCCCTGCCGCGCCCCTTCGGGCTGATCCCGACAAAACCTGCGGTGCTCGGCGCGGCAAACGGGGGGTAAAGCGACGTTACTGCGTAACGTCAGTTATTTTATCTATCATCAGGCGGCAGGCTCTACTTGCCAGCGGCGGGTTTTTCAGGAAGAATCCCCACTAAAAAACCCGTAATTAAGGAGGCTCCATGACTGAATCCCGCTTTAACCCCGCCAAACCTTTTGCCGTGACGGCCATTTGCATTATCGGCCTGATTAACGCCATCCAAATCCTGAATGTGCTGCTGTCGCCTATGGTCAAGCAACTAGGGGCTTTTTATCCGCTGTATTTCGGCACTTCGGCATTAATTAGCCTAGCCTGCATTATCGGCTTATGGTTGTTACGCCGCTGGGCGGCCTTGACCTATATATTGGTACTGCTGGGCAACCAAGCCGTTTTGCTGTCTATGGGCTTATGGGAACCGACCGCCTTGGTCGTGCCCATTGTGATTATCGGCGTAATCCTTCGGCACTTTAAACAGTTGCGGGACTGATCTCGTCATCACTCAAATAGCAGCCCGGATCCTCCGCCCAAACATTGCCGGTCGTCTGCATCGCCCTGACGCGGGTGTTGCCGTTGCAAATCGCCTGATAATGGCAAGTGCCGCACCGCCCTTCCAAGGGCCTAGGCTGGCTCTTCAGCCCCGCCATAACAGGGTCTGACACATCTTGCCATAATTCTGAAAACGGGCGTTTTTTGACATTGCCCAAATCATAATGCCACCAAAAGGTATCGGGGTGGACGTTGCCGAGGTTGTCGATATTGGCGACGTTGACCCCAGAGGCATTGCCGCCCCATTGCATCAGCTTGGCTTGGATATGTTCGGCTTGTTCCGGGAAGCGGCGGCGCACCCAGTGTAAGAAGTACACGGCATCGGCATCGTTATTGCCCGTGACGAATTCGCGGTCTTTACCCGCCGCCAACCAAGCGTAACAAGTCTCGAACAACAAATCCATCGCCGTGCGGGTACGCGCAAAATGGGCATCGTCTTTGCGGTTCCGGTTACCGCGCCCGCCGTAGTTCAAATGCGACAGATAAAATTTGTCGATGTCATGGTCATCCATCAGCTGCAACAGGGCGGGGAAATCGTGATAATTGTCTTGGGTTAAGGTATAGCGTATGCCGACCTTAATGCCCTTGTCCAAACATAACTCTACCCCACGCAGGGCTTCGTCAAACGATCCCGCCACCCGCCGGAACGCATCATGCGTACTTTTAATGCCATCCAGACTAACGCCGATATACTGATAATTCATCTCGGCAATTTCATCGATATTATCTTTAGAGATTTTCGTGCCGTTGCTGGACAGGGCGACATAAAAGCCCATCGCTTTAGCGCGGCGGGAGATAGCAAAAATGTCAGGATGCAGCAACGGCTCGCCCCCGGACAAAATCAGCACCGGGACTTTAAAGGCTTTCAGGTCGTCCATCACCGTGTAAATCTCCGGTGTGGTCAACTCGCCCGGAAAATCAATATCCGCCGAAGTGGTGTAGCAATGCTTACAGGTCAGGTTACAACGGCGGATCAGATTCCAAATCACTACCGGGGCGGCGGGCTTACGGGCCGGTTTAAGCGGGGTCGGCGCGATAAGCTCGCGCATATACTGGCTGAGTCTGAACATAAAGGGTATTAAGATAAGTTTGCCAAGGACGGGTAAGGCCACCTTACCCTACATCGTTACCATTATACATGAGCCGATAAGGCAAACTGAGGAATGGGCTTTAAATAAGAGGGTGCGGGCAAAATGCCCGCACGCCCAAAAGGGCTACCCTTAGCGTTGGCAAGCCTGACAAAACACCGTCGTCCGGTTCGCCAAGCGGATCTCCAGCAAGTCTTGTCCACAGCGCAGACAAGGCGAGCCACCCCGTCCATATACCTTAAGCTGCTGTTTAAAATAACCGGGCTTCCCCGTCTCATTAACAAAATTGCGCAAGGTCGTGCCGCCTTGGGTAATCGCCTGTTGCAGCACCTCACGGATACAGTCCGCTAAGGTTTCATAGTCGGCCAAGGCGATCGTACCCGCGTGCCGGGCCGGTAACAGCCCCGCCATAAACAAAGCCTCGTTAGCATAAATATTGCCCACACCGACAACGACATGGCTATCCATAATAAACGTTTTTACCGGAACTTTACGTTGCCTGGACACTTGATAGAGCAACATGCCGTTAAAGTCCGCCAGCAACGGCTCAGGCCCCAAATCCTTTAACAAGCTATGCGCCTCAGCGGGCTGGTCAGTCCACAGCATCGCGCCAAAGCGGCGTGGATCGTTAAAGCGCAACACCGTATCCTCGCCAAACACCAGATCAATATGGTCATGCTTTGCAGGCTCTACCTCGCTACTGACAATGCGCAAACTGCCCGACATGCCCAAATGCACCAGCAACGTGCCTGCGGCGGTGTGCAACAGCAAATACTTACCACGCCGACTGACCGATTGCACCGCCACGCCGATGAGCAATTCCGCCAGATTAGTCGGCACAGGCCAGCGCAACCGTCCGTCGCGGACCTGCACGGCGGTGATGGTACGGCCTTGGATATGGGGCGCAATGCCCCGACAAGTGGTTTCAACTTCGGGTAATTCGGGCATAAGTTAACACGCGATAATCGATTGCCGCGCCAGGCGGGATAATAGGCGCTTATTATGCCATTATAAGGACAAGCCAAGCACTTCTAAGTAACCGTGCAAATAACATCTGATGTTACGCGGTCATGCGCCTTACAATTCCTTCGCCAAGCAGGCCTTCTTTTAAAATCAGCCAGCTTTCTTATGGCTTGCCGCAAAATGTATTAAATAATTTTCTATTATTTATCAAATAGATAACAGCATTATATTGGTTTTTGTGAACAACTTCACAGCTTTTCTGGTTATAGTTAATTTTATTCGCTGTCCGGTTATTATATAGTACGCAAAACATTTTTAGGTTTGGCTCTATATGGGGTTTAAGGTCTTTTTACCGTTAATACCATATAGAGAGCCTTAGGCTTTATCCTTAGCGGGGATAAGCATTGCCGTTATGCTATGGCAGCTCGCGGTTTTTTTCTGCGGACGGTATAAGGGTATGCCAAGTAGCCCAACTGAAATAGCCTTAAAACGGCGTTTTTCATCGGCTTACCCAAGCCCAGTTACTGCAACGTTAGCGTTACTGGGATGGGAGTAATACCTTACCGCCGCCCATTAGCCGCTGTTTAGGAACGTGCATAAAATTAAGCAGACGTTCCATTGCGCCTCAGTGTGTTAAACCCCACCCCAGCCCTCACTGCCATTAAGTTAAGGATTTATTCTTTATATTTCAATAATGTAGATATTAAGAGCGTAGTAAGTTAATCCATTCGTGGTGAGCCTGTGTCGAACCATGGACGGATTAACCGCCCACCCTTCGACGACCATCGGAAGTCCCTGTGGGACAAGCTCCCCCACAAGGGGGGTCTGGGGACAGGCGAACGGTTAATCCTATCTTGTTGAAATTACAAGTGCAATTCCTTAACTTAATGGCAGTGACCCCAGCCCTTCCCTTCGCGCAGGGAAGGGGTAATGCCTTCCCCGTCGTACAGGCAGCAATCAGGGGAAAAAGCCACTCCCCCTGTCTTCTTCGGCTTCGCTCAGGGAACGCGGAGACTGGGAGAGGGTGTGCGTCTGTACAACAGATTTTATTTCATGCGCGTTTCTTAGCTGACCGCCCGATTTTACCAACCTCCTTACCCCCCAACTCATGAAACCATTACCGCCGCTGTCTTTGCTTATAGGCCTGTCTTGCCAAGATGCCGCCAAGCCCCCTGCATCCGCTTCGGGACATTTGGCCTATTTGGACGGTTTGCGGACGCTGGCCATTATTGCCGTGTTGGCCTATCACCAAGATAACGCTTGGTTGCCGGGCGGCTATTTGGGTGTGGAGGTTTTTTTTGTCATCAGCGGTTTTATCATCACCCGCCTGCTCCAGCAAGAATGGGCAAACGCCCGACACATCAATTTTCAGCGTTTTTACTGGCGGCGGTGGTTGCGGCTGTTCCCATCAATGCTGGCGATGGCCTTGGGGGTTTGGGTATGGCTGGTACTGTTCCATCCTAGCGATAGCCCGCAAATCCGCGCCGACCTGCCTTATGCCCTCAGCTTTACCGGCAACTTACATTACATCTTCAATCAGGTCTCCTATTTTGAAGGTATAGGACGGCCTCCGGTCTTTGAGCATTTGTGGTCGTTAGCGGTCGAATTCCAGTTTTACTTGCTCTGGCCGACCTTCTGCCTGTTGCTGTTCCGCTTGCCCACACGCTTGGCGGCACTCATGCTCGTGTTGGGCAGTTGGGGCAGTTATGCATGGATGGCGAGCCTGTATACGCCGGATGCGGATGCGTCGCGGCTTTATTTCGGCACCGACACGCGGGCGGGAGCTTTTCTGATCGGTGCGTTGGCGATGCTGGTATCGCAACATTGGCAACCCCGCCGCCGTGTCCAGATGGTGTCCGCTCCGATTGGGGCGGCGGCGTTTGGCGCGTTGGCGACAGCCTTGTACTTCTTGGAAGCCAATGACCCGCGCTTATATTCTGGTGGCTTTGCCGCCGTTGCTTTGCTCACTGGCGGGGTGATTATCCATTGCCATGCGAGTCATCGCTACGACCCTGTCCGGCTTATCTTAGGCAACCGCTTGACAGCGTGGCTAGGCAACCGTTCCTACAGCATTTATTTGTGGCATTGGCCGGTATTCTGTTTAAGCCTGCCGTGGGTGGATATACCTTTTGAAGGTAGCGAACTGTTTTTGTTACGGCTTGCGGTAACGTTAGCCTGTGCGGAAATTTGCCACCATCTGGTCGAAGAGCCGTTCCGCAAAGGCTTATTGGCGCGAACCTGGCAAGCGCTCAGCCAAGGCGATACCCTTCGCCGCTTGCAAGCGGCGGGCTTTTCCGGCTTGGCATTGGCCAGCACCGTCGGGGGCGGCTACTATCTGGTGCGCTCCACCGAAGCCGCCATACGCCAAGCCACTTCGGAAGTGTCCGAAGCCGCCAGTTTTGGCGAAGCACTGCCCATTCCGCAAGTGTTTGATGTGGTAACGGTAGGCAACACCCGCTTTAATAGCCGCTTGGGTACATTCCTTAACAGTGATTTTTCTATGCCGCCTGCCTTATTGGGGCCGACTATTCCGCCACCTGCGGGCGGCAATGCCGAAGAGGAGGAAGAGGACGATACGCCCGAATCTGTAACGGCGATGTGCGCTAACGCGGGGGGCAACACACGCCGAAAAGTCGTTTGGGAAAAAAATAACTCGAACGGTTATGTGACGCGTGTCCACACCAGCTCGAAAAAAAAACCGGCCATCCTGGCAATTGGCGATTCGGTGATGGTGGGCGCCGCCGCCGAATTGTTGCGGAAAATGCCCGGACTCATGCTTGATGCCAAAGTGGGCAGGCAGTTGGGCGATGCCCTGCAATTGTTGGACGGTACTTATACCCCCCAAGCGGACGGTACGGTGTTAATCCATCTCGGTAATAATGGGCCATTGAACAAAGCGCAAGTCGATAAACTGATTGGCCATCTGAAAAGTAACCAGCAACTGATTTTGGTCAATTTAAAACTGCCCCGCAATTACGAGTCGGCTAATAATCACCTGCTGGAAAAAGCCGCCCAACATGCGGGGGTTAAACTGCTTAACTGGCGCTCGGTAGGCTTGGCGGGCACGAAAATCTTTGCCGATGACGGCCTGCATCTGACCGGGAAAGGCATCAGGCTGTATACCGAAACCCTGCTCAAGGCCTTATGCGTCGCCAGTAAATAAGCCGCGCCAGAAATTCCGCTGCCCTTAAACGAATAAATACCTATAGCTTTCAGTTTGTTAAAACCGTTATCCGATGCGCAAGTTTTTCATAAAGCGGCCAATATGGCGTAGAATGGGCAATGAAGGCAAGCCGTAATAGCCACGCCCAAGCGTTTGGGCAGCAGTAGCGTTATTAATCGGCAAACGCCTATGTTTGGTGTTTGATGAAAAATCAGGCGACACCTGTCACTGCCCACCCGCAGCACCAGGGCTGTTGCCTAACGATGAGGTTTTAAAAATGACTGTTTTACCCCCTGTAGCCAAGACCCTGTCCGCTTTGGCATTCGTATCCGTTATCCTGACGGCGTGTTCCACTACCCCTCCGGCACCGGAAACAGACACGGCTAAATGGCTAGTGCCACAAAATAATGCCGCTAATGACCTGAATAATCCCGCCGCCGATGCCGATGCCGACCGGGGGGCGCAAGCCGCGGCCCGGTTGTTGGAAAAAGGCCCTATAAAAGTGCTAAGGCCCGCCGCCCCCTCCCATTACAACGATGAGCCGCTAGCGCGGCACAAATCCTATTCGGATGGTTCGTTAGCGCAGTTGGGCACAAACAAAATGGTCGCGTACGCGCCTATCAACAACAAGCGGGCGGACATTCACCTGCCCAATACTTACGCGGGTAAACGGCCCGTGCTGTTTATCGGCGACTCCCACTCCACCGCCGTATTTGGCGCGACGCTGACCAATTTGATCGAACAGGAAATTCCGGGGGCGCAAGTCACCGCCATTGCCAGTTGCGGCAGCTCCCCCGATTGGTGGCTGAACGGCAATAAGGCGACCCGTTGCGGGTTCTGGCGGCACAATGCCGACGGCAGCGAAGAAAAGGGCTTAAGGGGCATGACCCCGCAGGTTGACGAACTGTTAAGCTCGCTGCAACCGCAAACGGTTATCGTCGCCTTAGGGGCAAACCTGATCCCGCAACATCAGGAGGAGCGTATCCTCCAGACCGAAACCCTGATGCGGCAAGTCGCTGGCGCGGGCCGCCAATGTTTTTGGATAGGCCCGCCGGATGCGCGTAAATTCACTTCGGCGCAAACCGATGAAGTCTATGTCTTGCTGGACAGCTTAGCGCATAGCTATAACTGCCAGCTCATCGACAGCCGCAAATATACCCATTACCCCAGCAGCGGCAGGGATGGCCTGCATTACAGCGGCAAAGAAGGCGAAGCTATCGCCAGAAGCTGGGCGACCCAGATTTTCCAAAACCATCTCCAAAACGGGATACTATAAGACCGTTTGCCGTAGCTTTTCTGCGGAGTGCGGGCCGTTTTTGCCCGCACTCTCCTCATCATTCCCCCGCAATAGCCATTTTCTCCAGCAAGATTGACCCCGTACGGACATTGCCGCGATAGTCGATGTCGTTGCCGATGGCGACAATCTGCTTAAACATGTCTTTAAGATTGCCGGCGATGGTGATTTCTTCGACCGGATACTGGATCACGCCATTTTCTACCCAAAAGCCCGCCGCACCGCGCGAGTAATCGCCTGTGACCATGTTCACGCCCTGTCCCATCAGTTCAGTCACCAGCAACCCGGTATCGAGCAGCTTTAACATCGCGGTAAAATCCCCGCTGTTAGGGGTGATGCTCAGATTATGGACACCGCCCGCGTTACCCGTGCTTTGCAAGCCCAGCTTGCGGGCCGAATAAGTGCTTAACACATAGCCGCGCAAGATGCCGTCGCTGACCAAGTCGCGGGTTTGGGTAGCCACCCCTTCACCGTCGTAAGCGGCGCTGCCGAGTGCACCGATCAGATAAGGCTGTTCGTAAATATGCACAAAGTCGGGGAAAATTTGCGTGTCCAGCGCGTCCAACAAAAACGACGATTTGCGGTACAAATTGCCGCCGCTGATTGCGCCGATAAACGAGCCGAGCAAGCCGGAGGCGATTTCGGCACTGTACAGCACCGGACATTGGCGGGTGCTTAAGCTACGTGCCCCCAAGCGGCGTACCGTGCGCTCCCCGGCTTTCTGGCCGACGCTAAGTGCCGACTCCAGTAGAGCGGCGTTGCGGGCGACCGTGTACCAATAATCACGCTGCATACTGTCGCCGCGTTGCGCCAGAACCGAGCAGCTTAAGGAGTGGCGGGTAGAGGCATAGCCTTGTAGAAAGCCTTGGGTGTTGCCCAAGACCCGGACACCTTGGTGGCTATTGACGGACGCGCCTTCGGAGTTGCTGATTTCAGGATGAAAGCCCCGCGCCGCAGTTTCGCATTCGATAGCCAAAGCGATGGCTTGGTCAGCACCGAGTTGCCACGGGTGATAGACATCTAAGTCAGGGAATTGGGTTTGCTGAAGGGCGGGGTCAGGCAAGCCCGCATAATCGTCGGCACTGGTGTAACGGGCAATGCTGCACGCGGCGCTGACGGTTTCTTTGATGGATGCGGGCGACAGGTCGGTGGTGCTGGCCGAACCTTTGCGTTGGCCAAAATAGACGGTGATGCCTAAGCCTTGGTCACAATGGTGTTCGATGGTTTCGACATCGCCTAAACGCACCGACACCGATAGGCCGTTTTCTTGGCTCAGCCCCGCTTCGGCGGCACTCGCACCTTGTTGTGTCGCCTCGTCCAATAAGTTTTGGACAAGGTTTTTTAGCTCGTTAATGTGTTCTTGTGGTTGCACAGGTTGTCCTTATTCGACAATGGGGTTGCAGAGGTGTATTGGGCGCAAAATGGCAAGCGGCGAAGCTTAACCACTCAAAAGCCATATCATGGGGTTAGTCTGGCGATTTAGCAAGCCGCCCCTGGGCTTAACCGGGCTTATCTTAGCGCCATGGCCTAAACAGCGTAACCGCTATCGGCCCAAATGCCAAACCTAAGCCTTACTTGCCTCCCGACAAGAAGTTGTATCGGCTGAGCCAATAAACGTTAGCAGATGATTAACGGTAAGCCATGTAATTTGTTTAATTCTGTGTGATTTTAATTTATTATTAAGGTTATTCAAGTTGAGGGGGCGTTATGGCGTTAAAACGTTGTGATAATGGGCATTATTATGATGAAAATAAATATAGCGGTTGCCCATCCTGCGGTATACGCGATTTGGACATGGAAACCACCAAGCCGTTACGGTCGATGAATTGGCGGAACGCGTCGCTGGATGTCAGTGATGACGCACCGCCCGCCGATGCCGCACCCACCCGCCGCCGAAACGAGGCCAAACCGGAGCGGGAACTGGGCGTGACCCAAGCGTTTTGGTCGGCCAAGCTGGGTATTGATCCGGTGGTCGGCTGGCTGGTCTGTATTGAGGGGGCCGACAAAGGCCGGGATTACCGTATCCGTAGCGAACGCAACCTGATTGGACGCGATCCCAGCATGGATATTTGCATTAACGGCGACGCCACTATCTCTAGGGAAAAACACGCGGTCATCAGCTTTAACCCGAAAAAAAACGCGTTTCTTATTATTCCTGGAGATAGCCGCGGTTTGATTTATTTGAATGATGACGAAGTCGCCATGCCCACCGAGCTAAAGCCTTACGACACCATTGAATTGGGGCGGACAAAATTGCTGTTCGTGCCGTTTTGTGGCGTGCAGTTCCAATGGGCTAGCGAGGGGTAACGCCTGCTTAATCAGGTACACTGTAACTCGATCATCAAGTTTTTCATAAAGTCACCTCTAAATAGTGGGGAAGATTAGCGGAGAGCTAAGGCTTGTTAAGGTGGGCAACTCCCTCCCCTGATGGGGAGGGTTGGGGTGGGGAGAATAAAATCAATGACTTATGCTCATGGCTAAGAGATTTTAATCAGACTGTTTTTATTTCGTTTAATGAAAAAAGCCTTATTTAGATTCTCCCCACCCCATCCCTCCCCATCAGGGGAGGGGGACGGATTCCATTGCAAATTGTTGTTTTTACTTAATTAAAATACTAATCCAATATCTAGTGGCTAAGTTGCTTATTCTAATATTAAAAACTTGATGATCGAGTGTAAGCGCTGCACCAACAAAAAACCACGATCTTTTACCGGGCATTCAGACGCGCTTGCCCTAGGGAGCGAACAGGCAATGACAATAAACTGGGCGGTATTATGTCCTGGCTGTTTCCAGGACAAGGGCGGGGCCACCGTGTGCCCCCATTGTGGTTATGATGAAGCCCTCCGGCGCGGCCCGTTGGTTTTGCCGCATCGGACGCTGTTGCAGGGGCAGTATTTGCTCGGTGCGGTGCTGGGTAAACCGGGCGGTTTTGGCATTACTTATTTGGCGTTTGACACCCGTTTGGAAACCCTGGTGGCGATTAAAGAATATCTGCCTAGGGATTTGGCCGGACGCGAGACCGGTACCTTTACGGTCAGCCCCCATTCCCAAGATGACGGCCAGTTATTCCGCTTTGGCCTGGAACAATTTTTGAGCGAAGCCCGCACCTTGGCGAAGTTTGACCATGCCCATGTCGTGCGGGTGCGCAACGTGTTTGAGGAAAACGGCACGGCTTATTTAGTGATGGACTATTACGAAGGCATCAGCCTGGCGCAATACCTTGAAAAAAAAGGCCAGTTAGCCGAGCAAACAGCGGTCGATATTATGATGCCCATCCTTGATGGCCTGCGCGAAGTGCATCATAAAGGCTTTCTGCACCGCGACATCAAACCGCAAAACATTTATATCACCCACGATGGCCGACCGATTTTGTTGGATTTCGGCTCGGCGCGGGTGGCGATGGGCGAACACAGCAACACCTTATCGGTGGTGTTGACCCCCGGTTACGCGCCGTTTGAGCAATACCACCGCAAGGGTGAACAAGGCCCATGGACGGACATTTACGCCTGCGCCGCCGTGTTATACCAAATGCTCACCGGGCAGATCCCGCCGGAAGCCCCGGAACGCGCCGAGTACGATAGCCTGATCGCCCCCAAGACCTTGGTTCCCTCCCTGTCCGCACCGCTTAACCAAGCCATTATCGACGGTTTGGCGGTCAAGGCGCGGGGCAGGCCGCAAACCGCCCGCGACTTTCAGGAACGGCTGAGACCGCCAAGCCCCAACCTCAACCCCAGCACTAGCACCCAAACCGTTACGCCGCCCAATCCCAGCGGCTATGCGGGGTTTTGGCGGCGCTTTGCCGCCGCCCTCATTGATGGCGTGGTAGTTCTGATTATCAACGTGCTGGCCTATGTCGCCATTGCTGCCGGGGTGGTTTTCAGCGGTTTCAATGAGGCCATCATGAGCGTCAGCATCCTAGTTTGTGCCGTTAACTTGCAACTGAATTGGTTGTATTTTGCGGGTATGGAAAGCTCAGGTTATCAAGCCACACCCGGCAAATTGGCGGTAGGCCTCAAAGTCACCGACCTTAAGGGTCGGCGGCTTTCTTTTGCACGCGCCAGCGGGCGGTTTTTCGGCAAAATCGTCTCTTCGCTGACCTTAGGCATTGGCTTTTTAATGGCGGGCTTTACCCAACGCAAGCAAGCCCTGCACGACAAAATGGCCGGGTGCTTGGTGCTGGACAAAGCCGCGCCGCTGCTCCAAGCCACCCCTACCGCAACCGGCTTAACCGCGCCCGTTTGGCTAGGTATAGGCGGCGTTTTAGCACTGTCCGGCCTACTGTTTGTGATGGGGGCGAATAACGAACTCCGCCACCAGGCCGAACAAGCCGCCGCCTATACGCAAGAACAAGAGCTGGATCAAGAACAACGTGCCGAGCAAGCCGAACAGGCGCGGTTAATAGCGCAACGTGAAGCGCAAGCTGAGCAAGAGCGGCAGCAGCAAGTACAACGCGAATACCAAGCCGAGCAGGAACGGCTACAGGCGCAACGCGAAGCCCAAGCTGAACGGGAAAGCTCAAGGGAGGAGCCGTCTGGTGACACCAAAGATGCAGACATCCGCAAGGCCGAGCAACTGGCCGTCAATGTGGTCAACCGCTATTTTCAGGCCATGGGCAACGATACCGAAGCCGCCCTCAAACTATGGACTGATCCCCATAGCCGCAGCAAACTGGCCAAAGCCTTGGCGAATACTGAATCTGCCGAATTAGTCAGCCCGCCCAAGTTTTACGATTTTGTTCCCGGCCCTAAAGCACGCGTGTGGGTTGATGTTTGGGTACAAGCCAAAAGCGCCACTCCGGCGCAACGTTGGCGGGGGCTGATGATCTTAGAACTCGGCACTGACCGCTGGTTGATTGCTAAAAATGAATTGGTAGAGGTGCAATGAAGCATTTACACGGATTATTCACCGACGCGGCCAGCGTCGCCCGCTTAACCGCCTGTGGGCTAAGCTTACTGGGTTTGCCCGCCATTAGCCACGCAACTGCCGATGCGCCTGAGGCGGTGTTCATGGCGTTTTACCAACACATCGCCCGCCATGACTGCGCGGCGGCGGTGGCCTTAGCGGAAGGCTACACCCTAGCGGACTGCCAAAATGTGCAAAGCCTGACCCCGCCGCCCATGCCGAACAACATAATGGTCAGCCGCAACAACCGTATCACCTTTCAGACCCAACTGGACTACACCAACAAAAATCCGGCGGCAACCTATAGCTGCGACTATGCTGTCACCGTACAACGGCGGCAACAGTGGCGGGTGATCATGCCCGCCAAAGCCATTAAGACCTGCCTACCGTCCTCATCCGCCCCACTACCCTTAACGCCCGCCGAGCAATTGCCCGCACCGCCGCCGCAACAGGACGGGACGGCAGAGCAAGCCAAACCCGCCGCGCCGCCACCGCCCGCCCTGCCCGCTGCCCAAGCCAAACCGACCAACAGCCTGTTAGGCTTATGGCCCGCCGAAGTATTGCGCGGCAAGCCCGGCGAAGAGCGCATCACCCATCTCGCCAAACCGAACTTAGACCCGCCCGACTATCTCGAAGCACCGACAAAATTGCCCGCCTTGACTGAGGCGTGGCAACACTCCATCCGCCGGGTACGCTTACCCGCCGATAAACCGCTGGTTGCCCTGACCTTTGACCTGTGCGAACAAGCCGACGATGTGACGGGCTATGACCGCGACATCGTCAATTATTTGCGCGACCAACAAATCCCCGCGACTTTTTTTGCGGGCGGCAAATGGATGCGCTCGCACCCCGACAAAACCCAGCAATTGATGGCCGATCCGAATTTTGAGATCGGCAACCACGGCTGGACGCACGGTAACTTACGCGTCTTGGGCGGCCAAAAAATGCGTAACCAAATCACTTGGACGCAAGCCGAATATGCCATACAGCGGGATAACCTGAACGCCAAAGCCCAACAAGCCGGCTTGGCGGCACAGATGCAGCACATCCCCCATCAGCCCATGACCTTACGCTTCCCCTACGGCACTTGTAACAAGGCATCCTTAGAAGCGGTCAACGGCCTAGGCTTGGCAGCGATCCAATGGGATGTGGTCAGTGGCGATGCCGCCCCGCGCATCGCCCCGACCGTGCTGGCGAACGGGGTCATCCGGCAAGCCCGGAGCGGCTCGATTATCGTTTTCCACGCCAATGGCCGCGGCCACGGCACCGCGGCCGCATTACCGAAAATTGTCAGTGCTTTACAAGCCAAAGGCCTGCACTTTGTCACCGTCAGCCAATTACTGCAAGCAGGCAGCGTCGAAACTGTCCAAGACTGCTACGAAATGCGTCCTGGCGATAATCAGTATATTGACGCGAAATTTGGCGAAGGCACCCAGTAAGGAATGGGTAAGAATTAATTCAGGCAAACGCAAAGTGGGTGTGCATATATCTTTTAACACTCAACATTGGTATCTCTGTAACCCCCTCCCAACCTCCCCCTTGCCAGGGGGAGGGGCTTTTTTCCCCTAACTTTCGCCAGTACGACGGGGGAAGATGCTCCCTCCCCTGCGAAGGGGAGGGCTGGGGTGCTTACAAGTGTAGGTTTTTAAAAAGTGACGGGGCAAAGCGTTGAGAGTAAATTGATGAGTGTCATCAACATCCGTTTACCGAAGGTGCCGCCATGCCCCGCCATCCAGAACTATACCAATGGATCGACA
>NZ_PGFZ01000003.1:0-171877 GCF_002923755.1 Methylovulum psychrotolerans | reverse complement strand
TATAGAACGATTGGTGAGGTTGAAGAAGAATACCTCCGCAATCATCCTGACGAGATGGACGATTACATTACTGTCCTCTTTGATGAATATGCCGAGAGCGGCGACACCGCTTCCCTGATGGCTTCTTTGCGCGTGGTGAGCCGCGTCAAAGGTGTAAGCCGCATCGCGGAAGTTTCCGGCTTTAGCCGGAAGGGTGTGCAAAAAGCCCTGTCGGAAAACGGCAACCCGCAATTTGGCAGCGTCAACGCCATTATGCACGCGATGGGCTACCGCCTGACCCCACAAAAGCTGCCTGTGGAAAATCACGCCCCTTAAAGGCAGGTGACAGGCTAACAAATCAACATGTAAACATGTTGATTTGTTGCGGATATAGGTAAGCTTTCGCAAAAGTGGGCGTTACCGGATGGTCGAGACTGTTGAGGCTCGGTGCGGGTAGCGCATAGCACCCGCCCGCCGCCAAAGCGTGTTTGCCATGAAATAATCCTTTCTCGTGCGGTGCTGGCAAGGTTTTGCGGATGCCCCAACAAAACCCGCATATCGCCCAGCCGCGCACCGGACACTTGTAGCGGCTCGGGTTTGAAAATGGTTGGGCTTGCATTTCATTTTCGCGGGATCACAATAATTGCAACTGTAGGATGATCCGTGTGTTGTCCTCTAAAGATGAGGTGAATTTGAAAAATATAGCCGGGAATGATGTATCTATCTTTTTATACCGCTTTGAATTACGCGGTAATGGCATCGACTTTGTTTTGAATCAGGCTATTGCCGAGGATATGTACCCAGATATTGATGAGAAAATGAAACCACTCGTCCACGCCTGTTGCGAAACACTTTCGCGGTACAGGCAGTTCAGTGCGGGTAACACCATTATGGATGGCAATTTTCTTGTTACGGGAGAATTTGAGGTCATGCTGAGTAAGGGGCTAGGACGGCACTTTGCGCAAGATGAAAAGGTGCGGTTATTCCAGGATGCCAAAAATATTGCCGATCTTCTGGCGGTGGTTATGGATAGGGGGACTCAAGAACTGAAAAAAGGCAAACGACTGCACCTATCCCCAATAGATAACACGCCAAATCCAAGGAAGATAAAAAAAGAGCTTGAGAAACTGGGGAAAACAAAACACCAACAGGCAAAAATACAATGGCTTGCAGAGGGAGTGCAACTACGGCCAGGGTTAAGGCAGTTGCGTCCTGATGATTTACCGCCTGATGTCACCGCCTCAAGTGGATATGACCATAGGGGGCTTTGTTATGTCTTCGATCATAAGATATTCGGAGAGCTGGGGAGGATCGTATTGATTAAGGTTGGCGAACAAGAAATGTTGATGCAAGCCGATCTATACCTGGGACAGGAAAACCAGGAACCCGCTATCGGAAAAAAGAAAAAGGAAATATTTGAGAAAGTGGTTACAACTGTCAACGCCTGCTTTGATGGCCTCTAATATTACTCTCAAGGGTCTAGTCTTTACGTTGCAATTGGCCGGTATCATGTTGGGTCACTGTAAGGATTAATGCGAAAACCGGTCAATAACAGCCACCATTAGTTGTTTTTAAGAAAAAATTCCGTACGGAAAACCTGTAAACTATATTTTTCGCATTCAATATCAAAGCGACGCTGTTTATTCGTACATAATTTATCCCGAATGGATAATTAATCTTATTGCCTTATCAATTTATCGAAAAACAAGTGCTTTACGACTGGAGTACCATATCAATTTCTGGCTAAAAAAGAAATGGCACATAAAATTCCGCTATTGCATTTTTTTTCACGAATCCTTACGGCTACCCAAATTCATTGCTTTACAATGCAATAAGTTTGTAAAGCGTCGGCCTGCTGATCCCAAATTCTTTTGCCAGTCGGCTTTTTTCTTCCCCTGCGGCCACCCTGGCTTTCAACTCCTCGACCTGTCCGGGCTTTAGCTTAGGCCGTGCGCCGAACTTAACGCCTTTTTTGAGCGCCTGTTCAATGCCTTCTTTTTGCCGTTCCTTGATCAATGCCCGTTCGAATTGCGCAAAAGCCCCCAGCATCTGTAACATCAGCTCTTGCATCGGGTTGGCTGCACCGGAAAACGTCATGTTCTCCTTGTGGAAATGGATGCAGACCCCTTGTCCTGCCAAGCCGGTGACGATCTGCTGGAGGTCGAACAAGTTCCTCGCCAACCTGTCAATGCTATGGACATGCAAGGTGTCGCCTTCGCGGAGGTGGTTGAGGCAGGCCTGTAGTTGCGGGCGGCTGGTGTCTTTTGCCGACACCTTGTCTTCAAAAATCTTGTCCAGTTTGACGTCAGCCAATTGCCTGTCCGTATTTTGTTGTGCGGATGAGACGCGGATATAGCCCACCTGTTGGCCTGTCATGGTAGCCCCCTGATTGTAAATTAAGTTTTAAGGGTTATCATAACACATGTAAAATAAACTGATAACAGGATATTGTTTACACGGTGGGATGCGGGTTTGCGGGTGGCTTGGGATGTGTAAAGGAAACTGCACCTTATGATACAAGCCAATCCCCTGTCCTATTATCAAGATGTAATCACTTAGCTGTTTTTACCAATGGTTTACTGGTGTCATGTGATAATATTAATAACTTAGCTGCTGACGTTACGAAGTAACGTGCTCCCCCTGTTTGCCGAGCATCGTATGGATCAAGCGGTAATCTGGCTGCCTTTTCTTTGGATACTTTCTTTTGGCGGAGTAATTATTATTATGATTAATGGTATACAAGCCCCCTATTATCGTTATTGGGGCAAAGCCCAGAAAGACAGCCAGGAAAACGACGACACTCCAAAATATCACTTGTTGCCTTACCATTGTTTGGATGTGGCTGCTGTGGGCTGGCATTTGCTGGCTCCCGATAAACCGACTTGCAAGCAACTGGCAATGCAACTACAAGTAACTCCAGAGTGGTTAAGGACATTTTTCACCTTCTGTTTGGTTTTGCATGACTTGGGCAAGTTTTCCCGTGCCTTTCAAGGTTGCCGCTTGAAACAAGTCGGAAGTCCGCCACGTCCTTTTTAAGCATTGCGAAGACACCCGCAAACGGTCATAACCGCCCATTTTCGCGGTTTTAGGGCTACCTTGGTCGTCGCGGTTTAAGTTGGCGGGTGGGTAGGCGGTCAATAGGTGCAATTGGATAAAACGGCTCATAAGGTCTCCTTAATCAGAATTTTTAGGTAAAGCGGTGAAATAATCGGTTGCCCAGCGCACGGCGAGGCGTTTGGCGGGTTCCCGTCCGATGGGTTTGTCGAATTCCTGATGCCATTGGATGATGTCGTTGGCTAATGAAACGAGGTTGACGTTGCCATCCAGCAAGCGGATCGCCCGGATAATCCGGCGGTAAAAATCATCAACCGTCGGGCTTTTTTGTAATTGCTGGAAACGCAATTCGCTCATAGGGGCTTTGCCTTTGCCTTCTGGTGGGGTCGCCAATTGTTCGGCAAAGCCCGCCATTTTCTTGGGTGCATCCGTCTCTTTATTGTTGTAAAGCTTGCTGGACGTTAGTTTGTCAGTTTTTACATGCGACAACGCCCCAGCCAGACACGCACTGGTCAGTATCGGTGTGTTTTGCGACCAATTCGGCGCGGCTTGATCCATACGCTGTAAAAAGTGGAAAAAGGCGTCGGTCAGCAAAATGTCTTCTGGACTATCCGCACGACGCAGACGGGCGCGGTCGCCACGATTGTCATCTAGCCAAGTGTGCCAATTTTTTAACGCTTTACTTTCTTCATATGTTAATTTATCCATTATGTCGCCTCTTGGGTTATGCCTTTTGCTTTCAGTTCTTTCATGGTTTTGCTCCCGTAAAACTTGCCGCGCAAGTTCTTTTGGGCATTCACAACCCGTTTTAAATCCAAATCTTCCGGTGTTGCCGCTAGCGTGGCAGTTTCAAAAATCCGCAACATCTGCCGCTCAAGGGTTTTGTACCAGCTTGCGTAAATTTCTGTCGGTGCCTTGCGGGTATCGGCGGGCAGGGTTGCCAGTTGTTCCAGCAGTCGGTAGAACTCAGGTTCGGTCGCTTGCCAAAATTGCGCGTCGATTTGGCTCATGTCGCCTTTGACATCTTCGGGGCGGCGAAACCAGGCGGCTTTCACTTGTCCGCGCAGCATTTTTACTACTTCTTTAGCTGCACCGACCAATTCACCCGCCCAAGCCGTCAGATTGTTGCGTTGCATTTCGTTGAGGTAATAAACCGGAAAGCGCGACTCGTACCAACATCGGGCTTTCATGTTGTCCATGTCGTAGCCAAAACACCAAAGCGAGGCGGAGCCGTGATCACGAAATGCCCGCCCCCGTTCGGTGTTGTAAAACTGCACGATTTTGGCGGCTTCATCGCCGTTCTCGGCATCTTGTAGCGACAGCCCCAGCCAATGCCGATACCCCAAACCGCCTTGCTGGCCTTTAAGTGACAAGGGTAAATTGACTTTCTTCGGATCAAAGCGGTAAGGCGTTAGGGGCGCGGCGCACATTGGCGAAACCCGTTTCGCCGCCGGCTTGTTCTACGCCTACATCTGCATCAACCGCGACTTGTTGGTTAAAAATTTGGATGGCAACGCAGCGCTGGCAAACCAAGCCATCCGCTCCATCACGGAAGCGGCAGTAAAAGTCGCGCCGGAAGGCAAGCAAAACAGCTTTGCGTCCCGCGCTTATGCCTCGTATGTGTTGGCGGAACAAGGGGACCAACAACCGCGCTCCTTGTCGGTGGCTTACCTGAAACCCCTCAGCCGCGATAATGAAGATTTCCTAGCCGATGCCATCAAGCTCATCACCGAACAAAAAGACAGTTTCGATCAAGTGTATGGCACCTGTGCGGACAACCGTTACGAATTGAACGTGCCGGAGAAACAAGGCACGTTAGCTGGATTGCTCGATTTCGTCGGTCAATAACGGAGCAGATCATGGATTTATTGCTCTTCCGTTTATACGGCGCGATGGCAAGCTGGGGCGAGATTGCCGTGGGTGAAAACCGCCACACCGCGCACTATCCCAGCAAATCGGCCTTGCTCGGTTTGTTAGGTGCGGCCTTAGGCTTAGAAAGGCAAGATGAGGAACAACAACGCCAATTGCAAGAAGGCTATGCCATGGCGGTGGAATCGTTCACCGCCGGACACTTGCTGCGCGATTACCACACCGCGCAAGTGCCGGATGCCGTCGGCAAGTTTATTTACCGCACCCGTCGCGATGAAATAATCTTGGGTAAGGAACGCTTAGGCACCATCTTGTCTAGCCGCGAATACCGCACCGATGCCTTGGCGGTTGTTGCCGTCCGAGCCTTGGCTGATGCACCGTTTAGTTTGGCCGAGATTCAGGAAAAATTGTTAAAGCCTATGTTCCATCTGTATTTGGGTCGTAAATCCTGTCCCTTGTCGGCACCCCTCAATCCGCAATTATTGGCCGATCAACCCAATTTCTTGGCGGCGTTTAAAGCCTATCGGCATTGCCCGCTGTTACCAACGCATAAAGACAATGATGGCCGGCTAAGCGAGCGCGACAGTTATTGGTTGGCTATTTCTGGTGAGCGGCATTATTACTGGGAAGGTACACAAGAAGATTTTTCCGACGCGTCCGATTTAAACTGTCGCCAAACCCGCATCCGTCACGACCAACCTTTATCCCGCAAACGTTGGCAATTTATGCCGCGTCAGGAACATTATCTATATCAAGGAGGTAAGTGATGTATTTTTCTCGGATCAAAATACGTTCCAATATTAAAGAATTGCCGGAACTGGCGAGAATATTCCAAAGCGATAGCCACGGGGTGCACAGTTTGCTGTGGCGGTTGTTTCCCGGACAGGAGCAACGCACGTTTTTATACCGTGAAGAAATTGCCCGTGAACAATTGGGTGCGTTACCCACTGTACGCGGCGAACCCATCTATTACGTCATTTCGCAAACCCAACCGATTTCAGCCGAAAATTCGCTGTTTACGGTTGAATCGAAACATTACCGCCCGCAACTGGAAAAAGGTCAACGTCTGGGATTCGGGTGCCGGGTCAATCCGGTTGTTACTCGGCAAGGCAAAAAGCATGATGTGGTGATGGATGGCTAGGCGTAAGGATTCGTACGTAAATGGATAGTAGCGGCCTGCAACACGCATCCCGCCTACAATCACGCCGTTTTTACCACATTATTTAGTCCGAAACCGACCGATTTCGGACATGTCCTCTACTGGGTGTACGAAAATAGGTAAAATGTATTTCGTACACGCGCTATAATTCGT
Organism: Methylovulum psychrotolerans; assembly: GCF_002923755.1. Taxonomy (GTDB): domain Bacteria; phylum Pseudomonadota; class Gammaproteobacteria; order Methylococcales; family Methylomonadaceae; genus Methylovulum; species Methylovulum psychrotolerans. The sequence continues at coordinate 165,663 of NZ_PGFZ01000003.1, read as the reverse complement.
ACATCCCTTTCGGACGGAATTGGCCCATGTCACGAGTTTTCGCTTACTGTCGAGTTTCGACTACAGACCAAACTTCCCAGAATCAAATTATAGAAATCAAAGCCGCAGGGTTTTCTATCGAAACCCAGCGGCTTATTGAGGAGTGTATCAGCGGATCTGTGACAGCAAAGGAGCGTCCAGGTTTTACCAAGTTGATTGACAGGATGGAATCCGGCGATATTTTGGTTGTGACAAAACTTGACCGGCTTGGGCGTAATGCTATGGATGTACGGTCAACCGTAGAGCAACTTTCTAGTATGGGTATTCGCCTACATTGCCTTGCTCTGGGAGGCGTTGATCTGACCAGTTCAGCGGGGAAGATGACCATGCAAGTGATCGCCGCTATGGCTGAATTCGAGCGAGACCTGCTGATTGAACGGACACAGTCAGGAATTGATCGGGCCAAAGCTGCCGGTAAACAATTTGGCAGGCCGCCAGCGCTAAACATGGCGGAACGTGCAGCAGTTATTGAAAAACTGTCTGTAGGGATTAATGTTGCTAAGTTAGCCCGTGAATTCAAGACAACGCGACAAACTATTATGCGAATAAGGGACGCCGCTTTGGCATCACACACAATGCTAGACCCTAGAACGTAAACAGTCAGGTGCTACGACTTGCAACCTAGCGATACCGCCTATCCACGCTTCAAGACTCGCATGACGCAGGCGGAGTTGGAACAGTTCTATACACCAACTGATGAAGAGCTGGTGTTTTGTGCCAACGTCACGCGCTTGCCGACGACGCTGCTCGGTTTTGTTGTTTTATTGAAGACATTCCAACGACTGGGCTATTTTGTAGCATCTAACGAAGTGCCTGAAGGGATCATCAAACATATCGCAACGGTGATCAATCGCCGGGTTGATCGGGAAGTATTGCACAACTACGACCAATCAAAAGTGCGCGACAACCATTTGGCGGCAGTGCGGCAATTCCTGGACGTAAAACCTTTCGACACCCAGGGCAAGGCCTTGCTCCGTACCACGCTCGGCGAAGCAGCATTAACCAAGGAAGACGTGGCGGACATCGTCAATGTCGGGATAGAAATCCTGGTTCGTCACCGATATGAGTTACCGGCGTTTGACACCTTGGTGCGTGAGGCACGTGCCGGCCGCGCTGCCACCAACCAAGTGCTATACGAGCAAGTGCAAAATGCTCTGGGCAAAACGGGTGCGGATTTTCTCGACGCACTGTTCGTCGTCGGCGATGATCCCCGTCGGGTCAGCCCTTGGCACGACCTCAAACAGGATCCCGCTAAACCCACTGTTCATGGCATGCGGGATCTGTTGGCACGCTTCGACCAATTGACCGCGCTTTCTGGCTACAATACATTTCTGAAAACGATCCCGGTTGTGAAAGTCAGCCAATGGGCCTTGGAGGGTAACGCGCTTGATGCGGCCAGCATGGCTGATCTGACGCCATCGAAACGGTATGCGGTAACCTTGGCTGTGATTCGTCAACGGCTTGCCATTGTGACCGATGACCTTTGCGAAATCTTCTGCAAACAAATGGGCCGGGTGTCACGTATTGCCGGGGAGAAATTGCAGAAATATTTGCTGGATAACCAAGGCAAGACGGACGAGATTCTGCGGCGCTACGCATTGCTCGACACCGTGCTGAGTTCGGCCGAATCAGATGAAATCCAGTTGCAGACAGTCCGTAAAACCGTTTCTGCCAGGCCGGATTTATGCGAATTCTCACGGTTGCACGCTGAATACGGTGGCAAGAATGAATGCCGTTTTATGAAACCGATCTTTGCCAACCGACGGGCGGAGCTATTGCGCATCCTGTCCAAGCTGCGCTTCGTTTCGACCAGTCAGGACTTAAGCTTTGAACGTGCATTGGCCTTGATGCTTGCTGAGCGTGGTCGCCACAGTGAATGGATAACCCTGAAAAGCGGCACCTCAGCTTATTTGAGCTTGGCAGACCTGGCTTGGGTGCCGGAAAAGTGGTGGAAACTGATCACGGGTGAGCAGCAGCGCGAGGCACCAACAAGGCTCCACCGACGCCAGTTTGAGGTATGTGTCTGCATGCAAATGGTACGGGAACTGAAATCTGCCGACCTTTGCGTGATCGGGGCCAACCATTATTCCGACACCCGCGATGAACTGGTGCCGTTGGCGGAGTGTGCAAAAACCCGCGAGGCGTACGGCCAAGAAGTCGGCCTGCCCGTTGAGGCGGACCCATTCGTCCAGCATGTCCGCGGCCTCTTAACGGCGGCGGCTAAAAAAGCGGATGACACGTATCCCGATAATCCATTTTTCCAGATCATTGACGGTCGTCCGAAATTAGGGCGGCTAAAGAAAAAGCCCATCCCGGAAGGGTTCCAGGCGCTCGATGCGGCGTTGACCAAGAAGCTTGATAGTAAAGAACTTTCATTGTTGGATGTGCTCGCCGATACTTCACAGTGGATCGGTTGGGACAAACATTTCAGTCCGCTCAGTGGGCATCAAGGCAAGCTTAAGGAAGATGCGCGACGTAAAATTTTGACCACCTTCGCCTATGGAACCGGTTTGGGGGCGACCCAAACAGCCCGCAATATTGCGGACATTAGTGCCCGGCAAATAACCTTCGTCGATCAACGTCAAGCTTCCACCGAAAAATTGGAGGCGGCGATCTGCGGCACCATCAATGCCTACAACCAGTTCCAGTTACCGCGCTATTGGGGCGATACCAAGCGGGCGGCCGCCGATGGCACCCAGTGGAATTTGTACGAAAACAACCTGCTGTCGGAGCGCCACATCCGCTACGGTGGCTATGGCGGTGTCGCCTACTATCACGTCAGCGATAACTACATCGCGTTGTTCTCGCATTTCATCCCGTGTGGCGCTTGGGAGGCGATCTACATTCTCGACGGCCTGACCAAAAACAAATCGGACATACAGCCCGACATTTTGCATGGCGACACACAGGCGCAGAGCGCTCCGGTCTATGGATTGGCCTTTTTGCTGGGCATTAAGCTGATGCCGCGAATACGGAATTGGAAAGACTTGAAGTGGTTTCGTCCGGCACCTCAGGAAACATACAAAAACATTGACGGGCTGTTCAGCAAGGAAGCCGTTGACTGGGATTTGATCGCTTGTCATCTGCCGGACATGCTGCAAGTCGCCCAATCCATTCGGGCAGGCCGAATCTCACCTTCGGCCATACTACGCAAACTGGGCACAGCCAGCCGGAAGAACAAGCTTTACTTTGCGTTTCGGGAACTTGGGCGGGTGGTTCGTACTACATTCTTGTTGGAATATATTGGTGATGAAGAGTTGCGCCGCATCATTCAGGCAGCACAAAATAAATGTGAAGGTTTTAACCAGTTCGCCCAATGGGTTTATTTCGGTGCCGATACCATTGCCGAAAATGTTCGTGACGATCAACTGAAAATCATAAAATACAACCACCTGATCGCCAATCTTGTGATATTCCATAACTGCCATACCATCACGCAGGCGTTAAAGGAATTGGAGGCGGAAGGGATGAAGCTTACACCGGAACTAATTGCCGGCTTCAGCCCGTACCGGACATCCCATCTCAATCGCTTCGGACTGTTCGAGCTGAAGGAGCGCCACCCATTACCAGTTGACTATGGAATCATGTTTTGAAAGAAGAATGTAGGTACGATAAGGGTTACAGGGCTCTACTATCCATTTACGTACGAATCCTTACGCCTAGCCAGTGTGGGTGTCGGGGCGGCAACGTTAACGCCGTCCGTGGCGGACGGCCTGATTTCCGTGTTCGCTCAGGACATTGGCGGTACGTTGCAACCGGCCGTTGATGCGCGGGCGTTGCACCGGTTTTTGGGCGTGAAACAAGACTTTTCGAGCTGGGTCAAACGTCGGTTCAGGCAGTACGGGTTTATTGAAGGGCTGGATTTTCTGCTCCCCAAAATGGGGGAGGCTGTTCCGTTGCCCGCCGGCAGGGCGCCTGTTTTGCCGGCGCTTGGTTTTTTTTGGGGGGCTTTCCTTTTCCTGTCATGGGCCGTAAAAAAGGCAGGGTTGCCGTTGTGTATTGTTCCCGCTTTGCGCGGCGGTGTCTGTTTCTCCGACCAGACGGGGAGGATTTTGGGTTTTGATGTTTTGGGGTTCTGGGATTTTGGATGATCTTTAATGCTTTGGTTAACCGAAAAATGCTTTGCATCCATCCCCAATTTTGGTGATGGATAAAGGGGTTAATGGTTTGGAATAAAGGGAAAGATATGACGAAAACTGATTCGGATGCTGTGGGAGTTGGTGTTGGTGGGGATGCGCCAACGTTAATGCCGTCCGGGGCGGACGGTTTGGTTCCGGTGTTGTTTATGGCGGAGATTGGCGGGACGTTGCGCCCTGTGGTGGATGCGCGGGCGTTGCACCGGTTTTTGGGCGTGGGTCAAAAACAGGATGGTCGAATACGGGTTTGTTGAGGGGTTGGATTTCAAGCTCCCCCAAATGGGGGAGCTTGAAAATGCTGGCCTCCAGACGAAAATCGATTATAGCCTGTCGCTGGATATTGCCAACGTATTGGCGATGGTGGAGAAGAGCGACCAAGGCCGTGCGGCATTGTTGGCTCGAACCGACCAAACGCGGCCGGAAGTGCCGCCGCCGGATGCGGGGACGGCACTTCCGTTGCCCGCCGACAGGGTGCCGGTTTTGCTGGCGGTTCTGGTTGCACTTGGTTTTTTTGGGGGGCTTTGCTTTTCCTGTCATGGGCCGTAAAAAAGCATTATTGCCTTTGTGTACCGCGGCCGGAGCAGGACAAACGGAGCAGAGGCAAGGGTGGCCGAGATTGGCCGTCCTTTTTTCCGTGAGGGTTGCATTATTGTTCCCGCTTTGCGTGGCTGGGGGATATTTGCCTGACTAGACGGGGAGGATTTTGGGTTTGGAATTCTGGGATTTGGGATGCTTTTTAATGGTTTGGGTTAGCCGAAAAAACGCTTTTCATCCATCGCCAAAATTGACGATGGATGAAAGGAAAAATAGGTTAAAAGTTTGGAATAGTATGACGAAATCTTATGCAGATGGTGTGGGCAATGCGAATTCTGGTGTGGGTGTAGGGTGCTAATCAACAAAAGGCTCTAAAGTTCCACGGGGTTTTGGCTAACCTATTGTCCATAAAGCCCTAAAGGCGATTTTCGATCTCTCAAATTTTAGCTTATTTCAGACGTGCCTTTTGAGAACGTAAAATGCGGGTATTGCATACTCTACGTTTACAAAGTTTCATCTATTATTTGTCAGGTTTATGAAACTTTGTACCATTTACTTGCTATGTTACCTATTTAGCCCCCTTTAACCCCATTAAAGTAAGAGTTACAGAAATGTTCGTTTATGAAACTTAAAATAAGACACTGCTAAAATTCTTGGTACTCAATAGACTGTTTAAATCACGTGAAACTTTAGCACCCTATTTTTACACGTATGTCGGCTGTACCCCTCTTAGCCCCGTCCCGTGTCCGCCATTAGTTCCTCAAGCAACGGCACCGCCGACAGGCCCGCCCGTAAGGCCTGCGGGTTGGCATAGTCGTTCAGCGAATTGCGGAATGGGCAGGACTTGCACAAGCTGGGCGGATCTTGCGAGTTGACCCGCGCCCGTAGCCGCCGGTAGGCTTCGCCCTGCCAGAGAGCCTCAATAGGCTGGTCGTTGACGTTGCCCATTTTGGAACCGGGCACGCAACAGGCCATCAGGTCGCCGTTTGCAAGCAGCACCGCCGAACTCCACGGGGTCGGGCACGGCGCCCTGCCGCCGGAGGCGGGGTGTTCCCACAACTCCTCGCCTATGTTCAGGTTGATGTTGAGGCTTTTTGCCAGCGCCAGGCAGGCGGCACGCATGGAATTGAAATAGGCCTTATGGTGGAACAGCGACTCGTCTTCCATGTCGGCATGGTACAGTTCCAAATGTCGGCACCCTACCGCATCGACCCCGGCATCGGCGGCCTTTTGGATGAACAGGGGCAGCTCATGGAGGTTAGAGCGCATCATGGTGAAGCCCAAATAAACCCTAAAGTTGCTTTGGCGGCCCTGCCGGGCCCGCTCCGCCACAACGGCCTTGGCGGTGTCGAACACTTGGCCGATAGGCGGCGAGCCGACCCGGATGCGCCGATAGGTGTCATCTTGGGCGGCATCAATGGAGATGCTCAGGGCATCGACCGGGGAGGCCATGACTTTTTCGATCATGGCGGCATCCAGATAGGCGGCGTTGGTGTCGATGTGGATGGCTATCCCTAAGCTGAAAATAAAATCCAGCTCCCCCGGTTGCTTGTGTTCGGCAAAGAAGATGTCACCGCTGTAGTCGGTGAACATCCAGTTGAGCTGTTGTTCTTGAGCATGGGCTTTGATGTCCTGGCGGATACGCTCGGACAGGCGGATGGCGCGGGGGCGGGTCGCGCGGGAAATGCAATGGATGCAGTTCATGTTGCAGGACGACAGCGGGCTGTAGAGCAGCCCCTTTGGATAGGTGATGTCGGCTTCGGGGTTGCTGGTGATGAGGTTGGCCTGCAAGCCAAAACCCTCTTCAATGGGCGCGGACGCGTGGCAGCGGACATGGCCGGGAATCCGCTGGGCGGTGCGCACCAGCCAAGCGGTCACGGCATCGCCGGGGTTGGCATCGGGCGAGGCAATGGTGAGTGCCAACAGCCGCCCTTTGCTCCGCGCCAGGGTCGGGAAATACATATGGAAGTAACCGGCATCGGAAATCCCTGCCGCCGCCACCTCGGCATAAAAGAGCGGGGTGGGGGCACCCCTTACAAGTGTAGGTTTTTAAAAAGTGACGGGGCAAAGCGTTGAGAGTAAATTGATGAGTGTCATCAACATCCGTTTACCGAAGGTGCCGCCATGCCCCGCCATCCAGAACTATACCAATGGATCGACACGATTGCCATGCATTTTCCGTCCCTCAGCAAGCCACAGGCATTGGGCTTGGCGTTGTGGAGTTTTGGCATGGTCGTCGCGCGTTCATGCAGCCTGACCGCCGTGGCCGACGTGTTGTCGCCGCTGCTGGGGCAAAAGTACAACACGCTGCGTGAAAGGTTGCGTGACACCTATCGGGAAGCGGGCGCGAAATCGGGGCGGCGGCGTGCCGACCTTTGCGTCACCGAGTGTTGGGCGCCGTGGCTGGCCTGGGTATTGGACGGCTGGGCAGGCCGCCAGCTCGCCATCGCCATGGATGCGACGAGCCTGGGGGATCGGTTCACCGTGCTGGCCATCAGTGTCGTGTACCGTGGCTGTGCCGTGCCGATCGCCTGGAAGGTGCTGAAAGCCACGGAGAAACACGCCTGGAAACCGGAATGGCTGGCGTTGTTGGGGCGTTTCCGGGGACTGTTGCCGGAGGGCTGGACGGTCATCGTGCTGGCCGACCGGGGCTTATACGCGAAATGGCTGTTCGGGGCCATCGTGGAACTGAAATGGCATCCGTTCCTGCGCGTCAATGTCCAAGGTTCGTTCCGTCCCGAAGGCTGGTGCCGCTGGCATCCCTTTTGCAGTTTGGTGCCTGCGGAAGGCCGCCGTTGGCAGGGGCGCGGCACCGCGTTCAGCGGCAAAAAGACACAGTTGCCCTGCACGTTGTTGGGCTGTTGGGGCGAAGGGCACAACGGCCCGTGGCTGGTGCTGACCGATCTGGCGCCCGAATGCGCCGACGCCTGCTGGTACGGTTTGAGGGCATGGATAGAACAGGGCTTCAAGCACAGCAAGCGGGGCGGTTGGCAATGGCAACATACGCGCATGGATGATCCGGCGCGGGCGGAGCGGCTGTGGATGGCCATTGCCATCGCCACCTGGTGGCTGCTTTCCGTCGGTGGCGAAGCCGAGGCCGGAGCCGACACGCCGTTGGACATCAAGGAACCATCAGTGCCGGGTGCGGCACGGCGACAAGGGAAGCGCTGGCGGATGGTCGGCATTTTCCAACACGGCTGGTCTTTGATTGTCGCCGCCTTGCTGAACCACCAACTCCTGCCCGTCAAACCGGGGCGGCCTGAGGCATGGCCCGGTTTGACGGAAATCAACGGCGTGACTTTGGCTATTTACGCAGAAGGGGGTGGAGGGTAAGAAAACCTACACTTGTAAGGGGCTGGGGTGGGGTTTAATTCACGAATGTTAAAAGATATATGCACTCCTACTTAAAACGTGATGTTCAACCATTAACAATAACCTAAACAACTAATAGGCAGGTAAATAATGAGTGTGGATTGGCAAATGCTCTGCATGGGCTGTTTCCGGCAGAAAGGCCCGCAAGCCGTTTGTCAGCATTGCGGCTATGACGAAACCGCCCCACGCGGGCCGTTATTGTTACCGCACCGCACCCGACTGCATAAGCAATATCTGGTCGGGCGGGTCTTGGGCAAACCGGGCGGGTTTGGCGTGACCTACTTAGCCTTTGATACTGGATTGGAAACCTTGGTCGCCATTAAGGAATATTTACCGCGCGATCTGGTCGGGCGTGAAGCGGGGCGGACGACAGTCAGCGCCCATTCGCCGGAAGAAGGCGGGCTGTTCCGTTTCGGTTTAGAGCAATTTATCATCGAAGCCCGCACTTTGGCAAAATTTGACCATGCCCATCTGGTGAAAGTACGCCACGTTTTTGCAGAAAATGCCACCGCCTACTTGGTCATGGACTACTACGAAGGCATGACGCTGGCCGAATACTTACAACAAAAAAACCGCTTACCCGCCGCAACCGCCTTGGCGATTTTAAACCCCATCCTCGACGGCTTGCGCGAAGTGCATGAGAAAGGCTTTATCCACCGCGACATCAAACCGCAAAACATTTACCTCACCCGCCAAGGCCGCCCTATCCTGCTTGATTTTGGTACGGCACGGCTTGCCATGGCAGAACGCAGCCGGAGCATGTCGGTAGTGTTAAGCGCGGGTTACGCCCCGTTCGAGCAATACAGCCGACGCGGCGGGCAAGGGCCGTGGACAGATGTTTATGCCTGTGCGGCAGTCTTGTATTTTATGCTCACCGGACAAACCCCGGCGGAAGCGATGGACAGGGTCGAAGACGACACCTTAATAATGCCGCAACGCTTAACACCCGATTTGTCCGAACGCCTAGCCAAGGTCGTCGTGCAAGGCTTGGCAACAGAGGCCAAACAACGCTATCAAACTATCCGGGCATTTCAAGAGGCGTTACTGCACGCGGCGGATACCGAGGCAAACCCTAAAACCCAAACCAGCCGCATCCCATTAGCTAATGCGGGCCATAACAAGGCCTTGGCCAAAAAACCGTTGCTAGGCATCGCCTTACTGGCCTTGATCGGTATTGGCTTTGTTTACTTACTGCCTGCTGCCAAGCCCTTGGTCTCTCTGCCTGTTGCCGATTCTATTGAGATGGCCGACCGAAAATTCTTCGCCCATCAATACAACGAAGCATTGCCTATCTACCAGCGTTTGGCGGAAAAAAATAATGGCTTGGCGCAATTTCGCTTAGGTAGCCTGTATGAAAACGGCTTCGGCGGGGTCGCTATGGACACGCATCAAGCCGCTGTTTGGTATGAGCGTTCGGCCAATGCAGGTAATCCATTTGGCCAATACAGTGTCGGCAGGCTGTACCATAATGGCTGGGATAAACCGATAGACGAAAACCAAGCCCAGCACTGGTTCGACAAAGCCATGGCTAATGGCCTAAAAGCCGCTGCCGAACCGCTTGCCAAAGCGGATGACCCGATTATGTCATTTATTGCGGCACGGATTGCCGGCAATGAAAAGCGTTATTCCCAAGCTTTGGCGTGGTATCAGTCGGCCGCAGAGCAAGGCTATGCCATCGCACAATTTAATCTTGCCATGATGTACAAGCAGGGTCAAAGCGTAGTGAAAAACGAAGCCGAAGCGCTAAAGTGGTGTACGGCTTCGGCGGAACAAGGGCTAACACTAGCGCAAAACTGCCTAGGAGAAATCTATGCTCAGGGAGCGGGGGTAAAACAAAACTTTACCGAAGCCGCACGATGGCATCGCCGGGCGGCGGAACAAGGACATGCCGTTGCCCAATTCAATCTAGGCTGGATGTATCAAAACGGTAAAGGTGTTGATAAAAGCATTACCGAAGCGGTGTACTGGTATCGGCAAGCGGCGCAACAAGGCTATGCGCATGGTCAATATGCGCTTGGGGTAATGTATAAAGCGGGTACTGGCATTAACCAAAGCGACACTGAAGCGGCACACTGGTATCGGTTAGCGGCGGAACAAGGTCATGTTGATGCCCAAAATAATCTTGGCAACATCTATTCCGATGCCCATGATTATCCAGAAGCCATAAAGTGGTTCAAAAAAGCCGCCGAACAAGGCGGAATGATTGCCCAATACAATCTTGGCATTATGTATTATTTCGGTCAAGGCACTCATAAGAACCTGACGGAAGCCAAATACTGGTATCAGAAATCGGCGCAACAAGGTTACGCCCGCGCTATCAAAACCGTAAAAAAGCTGAAGCGTTAAATGACCATGAAAAATCGCGCCGTCTATTTAGCCCCCCTTAAACTCCGCGCCGAAACCGTGCTATGGCGGATGACATTGCGCCAGATACAAACCAATGGCTTGCATCCGCCACCCATAAAGCGCGTGAGCCAACTCGTCTTATCCGCCATTTATCTAGGACTGGCCACCACCGCCTTAGCAAACCCGCCGCCCGCCACCCTACAGCTCAGCCAAGCGCGGCAGGCCAACCCTAAGCTGATCGCCTATCTGGACGTGCGCGATGCCGACGGCAAAGCGGCGGACGCTTTAAACGCCGCGCAACTGACCGCCAGCTTGGCGGACACTACCGTACCCGTCACCCATGTCCAAACTTTTGCCGACAGCCAAGAAGGCGTGGCGTATATTTTCTTAGTCGATGTCTCATTATCGCTGCCAGCCAAGCAATTCGCCCACATCCGTACCGCCTTAGCGGCTTGGGCGGACACGCTCGCAACCGCTGACCGGATGGCAATATTGAGTTTTGGCGATAGCGTCAAACCCGTGGCGGACTTTAGCGGCGACCCCGCCGCCCTCAAAACCGCCATTGCCGCCTTAAAACCCACCGACCAACACACCGCCCTGCATCAAGGCCTGATCCAAGCCCTGCAATTGGCGCGGCGCGGTGATGCCGACCTGCCGGGGCGGCGGGTGCTTGTGGTGCTGTCCGACGGTTTGGACGATTTATCCGGCGGGGCGACCCGTGAAGAAGTCCTTAATCGGCTGGATACCGACCGGATACCGATTTACGCCTTGGGCTGGGATACGCCCAACGCCGCTGCCCGGCAAGCCGAAGGCATTAAGGCCTTAGGGCTATTCGCCCGCCGTTCCGGCGGTGCGTATGTCGGGGTCGGTAGCCGCCACCTAAGCCAAGCCTATAGCGAGTTGCGCGACCAGATTAAGGCCGTGGCCGTAGCAACGCTGGATTGCCGGGCTTGCCGCACCGACGGGCGCGTCCAACGCCTACAAATCACTTTACGCGCCGAAGACGGCCTGGTGTTAAATGACGGCATGGATATACGGCTGTTACCCGCCTTGCCGACACCTACACCGCCGATTGCTCCCTCAGAACCCGCACCACCGACCGCGAACGGCTGGCCAGTTTGGCTGTATGGCAGCATAGCCGGGGTGCTACTCTTGCTGGTAACAGGTGTGATACTGGTAATGCGGCGGCGACTACCCCAAGCCATCAGCCCACCCCCGGTTAGCGAAGACTTTTGGCCGGACGACGCTTCTTGGGACGCAGTTGCCTTGCCCGACACGGCAGCCCCAGCGATAGGGCCGGGTTACGCTATCGAGTTGGCCGAACTGAATGCGGGCGGGCACGGCAAGACCTATCCGCTGCATTTATCGGGTGAGGCCGTTATCGGGCGCGGTGCAGACTGTGCGGTCACTCTTACTGGTGATGCCGAAGTTTCCGGCCACCACTGCGCCTTGGTTTACCACGCGAAGGCGGTTATGCTCCATGACCTAGGCTCGACCAACGGCACTTACGTCAATGGTGTACCCATTAGCGCGGCTTATCGCCTGCAAGAAGGCGACATCATCGGAATAGGCCGCACACAGTTGCGGGTGTTACTTTTAGGGGAAGCATAATGCACATACTGCCCGGCAATGCCCAAGCGATAGGGCAACGGCACAGCCAACAAGATGAATTTTGGTTTTCCGACATTCACGACCACGCGTTTATTGCCCATGGCGGCGTGTTAGCCTTAGTCGCTGACGGCATGGGCGGCCTGGAAAAAGGCGACGAAGCCAGCCGCTTGGCGGCCAGAACTTTCGGCACCGCCTATCTTGGCAAACGCCCGAAACAAAACATCCCCGATGCGTTGCTCTACGCCTTACAGCAGGCGAATACCGCCGTGTGCGAACTGTCGCTCAGTGTTGACGCGTTTAGCAATGTCGGCACGACCTTAACGGCGGCGGTCATCGCCGGACAATCTTTATTTTGGCTATCGGTAGGCGACAGCCGTTTATATTTATACCGTCAGGGTGAATTGACCCAACTGACCCATGACCACAATTATGGTGAGCTGTTACAGGAGCAAGTGGCCGAAGGCCGCTTGTCGCCCGCCTCGGCGGCTAATGACCCTGAGCGCAACGCCTTGACCAGCTATGTCGGCTTGCCGGACATTGTCCTGATTGACCGTAATATCCGGGCTTTTCCCTTAGAAGCGGACGATTGGTTACTGCTCTGTAGCGACGGCCTCTATGGCTACCTCAGCCACCAAGAAATAACCGATGAGCTGTTCGGCTCGCCACAGGAAGCCGCCGACTCGCTAATCCAGCGACTTTTAGAGCAAAACCATCCCCAACAAGACAATGTCACCGTCGTGATTATGGGTTGCCCAGCCGCTACGCCACCACCGCCCCCAGCAAAAAAGCACGCTAAACGGCCTGCGCGTGCCGGGTGGCTACTGCCTTTACTGGGTAGTGCCATCGTCGCGGCAGGCTGGATCGCCAAGCCGTTTTTACTGCCCGCCACCCCCGCCACCCCGCCCGCCCTCATTACCCCCGCACCTGCCGCACTGGCACAAGTGCCCGAACCGCCAGCCCCAGCCGCCGATACGCCTAGCCCCACTAACGAGGATGCGCGTATCGCGGAACTGATGGCGCAAGCGGCAGCGGACAGCCAAGCCGACCGTTTGACGACGGGACAAAACGGCAACGCCTTGGAAAAATACCGGCAAATTTTGGCGCTCCGCCCCCAGTATGAACCCGCGAAAACCGCGTTAAGCCAAATGGCCGAGCAATTGCTGGCGCGGGCCGAGCAAGCCAAACAGGCGGGCGACGTGACGCAAGCGCAAAAACGGCTAGAGGAAGCCGGGCAAGTGCAACTGACTTTAGATCCCAACAATAAAGCCAATGAGGCGCAACGGCGCTTAGCCGCCCTACGCGGTGCGGCCTCCCCAACGCGGAAAAACCCCGCTCCCGCCGCCAAACCTGCACCGCCGCCTAAGCCTAAATCCAAGCCGCCCTCACCAACCCCGCCTAAAGCGGGTAAAAAAACCCCACCAAAACCTAACAAAAGCCAAGTGGCCCCTAAATAATGGCGTTCTATTTTAACATCACACCCCGCCCTTATTGGCATGGCGAGGCGGCAAACCGCTATTTGCCTAGGGCGGGCACGGCGGGAGTCCTGCCATGCGATTAAGCACCGCGACGCTCACCAGCGCAGGAGGCCGCCCCTACAATGAAGACTGTTTCGGCCACCGCACCCTTGGCGGTGCACAATGCTGGCTGGTCGCCGATGGCTTAGGCGGCCATGTCGGCGGCGAGGTGGCCTCACAAGCTGCCGTCGAAGGCTTTCTGTATAGTTTTGCCCAACAACCCAGGCCGCTAAGCGCCGAGTCTTTAGAACGGCATTTACAAGCCGCCCACGCGGGCGTTTTAGCCGGACAACGCGACCACCCGGACTTGGCGAACATGCGCACCACTCTCGTGGCTTTGCTCAGCGACGGCACGGCGGCACTGTGGGCGCATATCGGCGATAGCCGCTTATACGGTTTCCGCCACGGCAAACTGGCGGAGGCGACCCAAGACCATAGCGTCCCCCAAGCCATGGCGAATGCCGGAGAAATTCCCCCAACGGCCATCCGCCACCATGAAGACCGCAACCGCCTATTACGCGATGTCGGCGGCACTAAAGGCATTAGGCCGACCATCAAAGCCACGCCGTGGGTGCTGCAATCCGGCGACGGGTTTTTATTGTGTACGGATGGGTTCTGGGAACACGTCACCGAAACTGCGATGGCAATAGAACTGGCAAAATCCGCCACCCCCCAACAATGGCTGGACAATATGGCCTGGCGGCTCCAGCACCTCGGCCTACAAGGCCATGACAACTACACGGCTATTGCCGTTTTTGTGGATTAAGCAGGTGTGCATAGATCTTTTAACCTTTTTATCCCTGCCGTTCCTTAAGCGCAGCCCGCGTTCCCTTCGACTTCGCTCAGGGAACGCGGGCTGGGCTGGGATTAAATTCACAAATGTTAAAAAATAGATGAACGCCTACTTAGCTTGGATTAACAATGATGATACCTAACCAACTATACGCCCGAATGGCCAACCTACTAAAAGTCCTGCCGCCCCGCATCGGCACCTACGCGCTAGGCTTGGCGCTGTACGCCACCGCTTATCAAGCCTCAGCAGGAGTCTTGGAAGACAAAATGCTCCAAAGCACCGTCCGCCCGCTCTGTATCAACGGCGAGAAAAAAAATTCCGGTTCCGGTTTTGTGGTCGGTGACGGCAGCTATGTCGTCACCAACTGGCATGTCACAAAATGTATCGAGGATGGCGGTCAGGCTTGGATCTTCCTGGCCATAGGCAATGCCGTCAAAGCCGAGGTGATTTGGCATTCGGACAAGCGGGATCTGGCGGTATTACGGCTGGAGAAAAGCACCAACCGCCCGGCGGTGGAATTTGCCACCCATGAGACCGTGGAAATGCGTGATGCCGTGACCGCATCGGGTTTTCCTGGGGCGGCCGATGATGTTGACCGCGAAGAAGCCGCCTCCGTCACCTTAACGACAGGTATCGTCAGCCGCATTGTCGCCAAAGAAGGGGTTGCCCTCTACCAAGTCGATGCCTCCATCAACCCCGGCAATTCCGGCGGCCCGCTATTCAATGAATACGGCCAAGTCATCGGGGTCAATGCCATGAAAGCTTTGGCTCTGGTGGCGACCGTCAGCGAAGGCAGCGACGGCCCAACTTATGGCGTTGACCGGGTGCCGATAGGCGAAGGCATCGGCTGGGCCATACAGGCGGACGAACTGTTTCCCGCCCTGGACAAGCTGCATATCCCCTATAGCAAATCCAGTGTCCGGCCTAGCCACCTGCAACAGGAATGGCAACGGGAACCGTGGCTGCTCAGTGCCGTTGCCGGCACCTTAAGCTTAAGCTTATTGGCGGTAGGTCTGGTGCTGTATTCGCGCCGCCCGGCCAAGCCGCCGCGCAAAACCATCACTTATCCTCTTACTGCGCCGCGCCCCATTTTACGCGGTATAAGCGGCCATTATGCGGGTGCGGTGTTAGAATTACAGCGGGAAACCATCCTGATAGGACGCGACCCGCAAAGCTGTCAATTAGTTATCCCCAGAGATAAATCACAAACCAGCAAACGCCATTGCAGCATCCGTTACGACTATCAGCGCAAGTGCTTTCTCTTAGAGGATTACGGCTCCACCAACGGCACGTTCACAGCCAACGGCGAACGCCTTACCCCAAGGCAAGCCCTGCCGCTGCAAGCCGGAGAACGCTTTTATTTGGGACAATCCGGGGAAATGTTTGAAGTCGGCTTTACCGACCCCTCTTAAAGGCAAAATGGGCTACAATGGCCAACAGCCTCTTAGGGGCGCGGGCAGCCTGCCCGCCCTTGCGGTCAAGCTGGCCATGCCCCCAAGGCAAAGCCGCCTTTAACTTCCGTCACCCTATTAAAAAAAACCGATGAAACACAGCACCGATCAAACCGACCCGTCTGCCGTCCCAGCCGAACCAGCCCCCGCTGCGCCGCTTAAGCAACGCCATAACCCCTTACATGGGATTACCTTAGAGACTATAGTCACAGAACTGGTGGCGCATTACGGCTGGGCTGGCTTGGCTGAACAGATACCGTTACACTGTTTCAGCAAAGACCCCAGCATCGCCTCCAGCCTCAAGTTTTTGCGGAAAACGCCCTGGGCGCGGGACAAAGTGGAGGGCTTGTATGGTTTTATGCAGCGCGAACAGCGCCGCTCAGCCACCTGACAAATGGGTCGGCGGCGCGGGTGAATGCCGTGCTATCTAGGCGGCGCGGCTCAGTGGGAGCGGAACACGTCTTCTAAGGTGACGGCATCCAAGGTGTTGTCCAGCCATTGCTCCAGTTGTTCTACGGGGGCGGTTTCGATGCGGGCCAGCACATCGGCGGGTAGGGTTTGGAAGCGGCGGGTCAACAGGCGTTTGAGCGCGTGGTATTCGCCCTGATGAAAGCCTTGTTTGAGGCCTTGTTGGATACCTTCTTCTTTCCATCTGGTCGTCAGTTCCATCGCTTGCTCCTGTTCGGTGGGTAAAAATTCGGTGGTGATCAAATGGTCAAAAACTTGCAGCTCTTCCTGCCGCAAACGCAAATAAGTGTCAATAAAGCCCGATATAAAGCGACGGCGTGCCGGGTCAAGTTTGAGCGTCACTAGCAGACGCAGACATTCTGCCTTTACCCGTGGCCGGTCTTTCGGGTCTATCGCCATTTTCGCCATCAAAGCGCTGGCAACTGGGTTGTGGTTGCCCAGATAATCGCGCCAGTTGGCGGTTCAACTGCACAGTCCCGATTAAAAAAGCCGTCGCGACAGCGACTCATCACTACGTTTTTCAATATCGAAAAAGTGACTGCGTAACATCAGTTATTATCTGCGCAATGGCGGGGAATGGCAAATGGCTTGGGCACGGTCCCGACGGCATCTGCAAAGGCCTGACCGATAAGGATAAGCACCCTGTGTGAAAACGTCTAAAACGCCACCAAAAAAGTAATACACACAAACAGCACCAAGTATCTGGGCCGTAAGATCAGCCGCTCAAACTGGTTGACCGCATGGCCAAATTGCCGGGCAGTGCGGTTACTGTGCGGATGGCTACTGCGTTGCACTAAGCGGCTTTCAAACCAATGCAGCAAGGCCGACAGCCATTCGGTCAGCTTACCCGCCACGCCGCTGCTATTGGTGAACGGGATGGCGGCGGGTGGGGCGATGCCGGCTTCCCAATCTTCATAATGCGCCAACAGCGGCAATGCCCCCGCCGAGGGTAAACCCACTACGCGGTCGATGATGCGGTCATCGACATAACTTAAATCCTGTGCCAGCCCACACACGGGCTTGACCAAGGCCCAATCGGCAATCGGCTCCAGCCAAAATTGCTGCAACGACAATAAATACAATCTAGCCGGCACCAAACGCGGCGGATGCGCAGCAGTGAGCGGCGCGTCCGCCAATACCAGCCGCTGCACACAACTTAGCGTCAGGTTAGCGGCCAGATGCCAGCTTGCCAGCGTCCATAACCCCAAGCCGCATTCGATAAACATCAGTCCGACTTGTGCCAGACAGCGAAACAACAAGGCACTGTGCAAGGTGGTTTGGGTTTTGCCTACGATAACCGCATAACCTACCGTGACCAGCCCCATCAGCCCCAAAACGGCACGCGCAAATGGCGACTGCATAAACAGCACCTCTAACACGATCACCATAAACACGCCCAAGTGGACGAGGATCAGACTGACCGGAACAGGTTCATCCAAGGTTCTGACCAGCCACGGCGAAAAAGGTACCAATGCGGCTTTGGCGAAAGCCGCCAGCGCGAAACACAAACTAACCCCGGTTGCCTGGGCAATCGACAATTCTGTGGCCGACACTTGCAACTGCGCCCAGTTGACGCTATCCGTCCACGCATAACACAGGCTAATGCCTAGCATAAAACCGACATCGCCCAAGCGTTGGCTAAGTAAAGCCCGGAGCGCGTTAGTGCCTGCGCGTGGCTGTTGGTAACCGTGCGCGATCAGCCCTGCACCGCACAGTTCTGCCAGTATCCAGCCAGCTAAGCTACCGACCAGATTGGCGGACAGTAACACGAATAACACGGCGGCGGCGAACAGGCTGAACAAGGCAAAAAACCGGGGGCGACCGATTGGCAGGTTGGTGGCGGCAAAACGGCTGCCCGCCGCCAATAATAAGGCGAACACCACCGCCAGCCACACGTTCAGGCCATGGCTGGTAAAGTTAACCCGCACCGTTAGGGTATCACTGCTTAACCAAGCGCCCATGCTGAAATAGCCGTGGTTCTTGCCCAGTAAGTCCGCCGTGGCTAAGGCCATCGCCATCAGGCAAGCCAAAGCCAGTGCCCACAACGCCAGTTCGGTGCTGAAGGTTTGGCTGGGGCGGCGGAAGCCGCCGAACAACAGCCCGACACCGATAATAACCGCCGCCAGCAAGGGCAATAAAGGAATTAAAATGACCAGCGCATCCATATATGATTGTCTTAAGGATTGTCTTCAAGCAAAGAGGAAACTGGCGGTTATTGTAGCAAATGGGCGGCCAGTTCATGCGGACAATGCAAGCTGTGTACCTATCGGCGGGCTAAGCTCACACAACGTAAAAAATTTGGCGGCAATGGCTGCACGTTAAGGTTGGACGTAATACACCCAGTATTTTATGGTTTCTTCCATAATCAGATAGCACGATAAATAAGGAGCATTGACAATGTTTGTCCCCTATCTTATCTGCTGATGTTACGCAGGCACATTCTGTGGTTTAAAAAAAAGCTCGTGATAGCGGTTCATTGCTAGATTTTTCAATATCGCAAAAATGACCATGTAACATCAGTTACTTTACCAAGCACAATGCTTTATCATTGACGTATTCCTATTGCGAGTTAACGTCCATGAATTCTGTGCCAGAGCTACCTACCGACCGCCGTTTGTCCCTTATTTTGTTGTTTGCCACGACCTTATTCACCAGCGCGTCGCTGATGTTTGTCTTACAACCCTTATTCGGCAAAATTTTATTGCCTTTGTTGGGCGGCTCTCCGGCGGTCTGGAACACTTGCATGGTGTTCTACCAAAGCATCTTATTTTTGGGGTATCTGTACGCCCATACACTATCGACCCGTTTAAGCGCCAGCCAGCAAATCCTTGTCCATGCCAGCATCATTTTATTGAGCGTATTGGCCTTGCCGGTCGGTTTACCCGAACAGGTTACGCCACCGACAGAAGGTAACCCCACCTGGTGGCTGCTGTCGACCTTAGGCTTGGCCATCGGCCTGCCGTTTTTTGTCCTCTCCACCACCGCGCCGCTGATCCAAAAATGGTTTGCCCAAATCGGCCATCACAGCAGTCATGACCCGTATTTTTTATACGCCGCCAGTAACACCGGCAGTTTGCTGGCGTTACTAAGTTATCCGTTCCTGTTGGAGCCGAATATCGGCCTGGCCGCCCAACAAACCGACTGGAGCATGGGCTACGCGCTGTTAGGGGTGCTGATCGCCGCCTGTGCCGCGATGCTGTGGCGCAACCGCCAAGCCGCCGCCACCGTAACAGCAGCAAGTGCCGATACCCTGCCTTGGCTGACGCAACTGCATTGGCTGGCTTTGGCCTTAGTGCCATCCAGCTTGTTACTGGGACTGACCAACTTCATCAGCACCGACATTGCCTCGGTACCGCTGTTGTGGATTATCCCGCTGACCGTGTATTTGTTATCCTTTATTATTGTGTTCTCGAAATGGAATGATGCTATCCATCCATGGATGGTGCGCATCCAGCCGATTTTTTTAATCCCCTTTATCGCCTACGCCTTTATTAATCCGGCGGATTTGCCGTATTGGGCGTATTTAATCCTCCATGTCATCGCCTTTTTCTTGGCGATTATGGTTTGTCATGGCGAATTGGCAAAACGCCGCCCACCGACCCAATATCTGACCCGCTTCTATCTGATCATGTCGTTTGCGGGCATGTTAGGCGGTATGTTCAACACCTTTGTCGCGCCGTTTATTTTTAACGGTATTTACGAATACCCCATTATGATCGTCGCCGCCCTGCTGTTACGCCCAGGCCTGCCCTTAGCATTAAACCGCCGCCTGCTCTGGCAACTGCTCCCGCCCATCTTGCTGTTGAGCGTTGGCTTGGGGCTGTACGCGGGGGTCGGCAATTTGCTGGATTATTTTGATGCCATCGCCATCAGCCTGATGCTGCTGACCTGTGCGGTGTTTTTCCTGCGCAAACAACCGCTAGGTTTTGCCTTATCGGCGGGGGTGATTATCTTCCTTTCCCTAGGGGTGCATAGCCTGTCCTCGCATACCTTATACCAAGAGCGGACGTTCTTCGGCGTTCTGGCGGTACGCGAAAGCACCCTCACCGATGAGCAAGGCCAAGCGGAAACCTACCACGAACTGTTCCATGGCACGACCAAGCACGGGGCGCAACGCCTGCCCGCCGCGCTCAGCACCATCCCATTGACCTATTACAGCCGCCCTGGCCCCATGGGGCAATTGTTTAAGGCTTATGATGCGGTTGACCAAAACTGGCATATCGGTATTGTCGGCTTAGGCGCGGGCGCGCTGGCCTGTTATGCCAAACCGCAACAAAGTTGGACGTTGTATGAAATCGACCCGCTGGTGGTGGAGATCGCCAGTAATCCGCTGTATTTCACTTATCTGAGCCAATGCAATAAGACGGCGCAAATGCGTATCGGCGATGCCCGGTTATCGTTGGTGCAAGAACCCGACCATAGCTTTGATTTGCTGGTTATGGATGCGTTCAGTTCCGATGCTGTGCCAACCCATTTGCTCACCGAAGAAGCTATCAAGCTGTATTTCCAAAAGCTCAAACCCAACGGCATTCTGGCCTTCCATATCACCAACCGCCATTTGGCGCTGAAAAAAGTCCTGTCCATCCAGGCCGAACACTTACACCTTGCCGCATTGCTGGAAGAATTTACCGCCCCCGATAATATGCCGCTGGTGGTGGCGACCGATTGGGTGGCGATGGCCAAGCAAGCGCAAACCTTAGAGCCGTTACAAACGGGTCTGGGCGGCTGGCAAAAAATGCCGCTGTATTTTGATATGCGGCCTTGGACGGATGACTTTACCAATATTGTCGGGATTTGGAAATAGGGGCTAATAGGCGGCTTCTTTAAGTGTCTGGCGCAACTGTGTCAGCGTTTTACTTTAGCCGCCATTGCGCAGATAATAACCCTATCATTCTAAGCCACCTTGGCCGCCCATGCCCATAGACCACGACCGCCTGTTTAAAGAACTGCTGACGATATTCTTTACGGATTTTATCGCCCTGTTCCAACCGGAGTTGCACGGCTGGCTGGAACCGGACAGTGTGGCGTTTTTGGACAAGGAAATATTCACCGACATCCAGGGCGGCGAGCGCCATGAGGCGGACTTGGTGGCGACCGTGCGCTTTAAGGGCGAACCCGCGTGTTTTTTGGTGCATATTGAGGCTCAGGCGAAACGTCGGCCCGCGTTTGCGCGGCGCATGTTCAAATACTTCGCCCGCCTGCACGAAAAGCACGGCTTGCCGGTGTATCCCATCGCCGTGTTATCCTACGACACGCCGAACACACCGGAACCGGACAGTTACACGGTCAGTTTCCCTGATAAGGAGGTCTTGGCGTTCCGTTTCAGTACGGTACAACTGAACCGTTTGAACTGGCGGGATTATCTGGGTAGCCATAACCCGGTCGCCAGTGCCCTGATGGCAAAAATGGCGATAGAATCCAAAGATAGGCCGCGCGTTAAGGCCGAATGTTTGCGGCTGCTGGTCACGCTCAAGCTCGACCCCGCCCGCAGCCGCTTTATTTCGGGCTTTATCGACACTTATTTGCGCTTGCAACAGGAAGAGCTGCAAATTTTTGATCACTTAATCCATACTGAATTTTTACCTACCGAACAGGAGCAAGCGATGGAACTGACGACCAGCTGGAAAGAAGAAGGCATTCAACTCGGTATCCAACAAGGCCTCAAGCAAGGCATTGAGAAAGGTATCGAGCAAGGCATCGAGCAAGGCATCCAACAAGGCGAAAGCCGTTTGCTCAAAAGGCAGTTGCTCCGGCGTTTTCGGACGCTGCCGGATGAGCTGCAAGCCCGTATTGAGACGGCTTCACCGGAGCAACTGGGGCAATGGGCGGACAATATCCTAGAGGCCACCACGTTGGATGACGTGTTTAAAAGCCATTAAGCCCCAGCTACACGGCAAAACCCACAAAAGCCAGCCGACTTTGGCGCACGCTTGCCATAAAAGGGCTGGCTTTTAGCCAATATCCCTACGGATAAGCCCTAGCCCCAAATAATGCCGTCCCTATCCTTACCACCGTCGCCCCTTCGGCAATCGCCGCCTCTACATCGCCGCTCATGCCAAACGAAAACGTATCAAAATCCGCTGCCTTAAGCGCCATAACCGCCTGCATTAAGGTGTGGTAAGGCAAGCGTTGTTTGGCAAAATCCGTTTCCGGCGCAGGGATGGCCATAACCCCGCGTACCTTTAGATTAGGCAATTGGGCAATTTGCTGATATACGTCAGAGAGTTCAGATAAGCTTAAGCCCGATTTGCTGTCTTCGGTGCTGATATTCACTTGCAAGCAAATATTCAACGGCGGCAGGGTGGCTGGGCGTTGCTCACTGAGCCGCCGGGCGATTTTTAGGCTGTCGACGCTATGTACCCAAGCAAAGTGGCGGGCAATCAATTTAGTTTTATTGGTTTGGATGGGGCCGATGAAATGCCAAGTCATGTCAAAAGCCCCTAACTGCTGTTGCTTAGCCAAGGCTTCTTGGACATAATTTTCGCCAAAATGCCGTTGTCCGGCCTGATAAGCGGCGGCAAGAGCGGCGGCGGGTTGGGTTTTGCTGACCGCCAATAAGGCCACGGTGTTCGAGCGGCGGCCATAAGCGTCTTCCGCTAGGCGGATTTGGCGGTGTAGGTTTGCTAAGTGCTGAGCTATCATGGTTGCTGAATCATAGAGGTTGAGGTAGCCTTATCCGCTAGGCGGGAAACGGCTCCGGGGTTTAAGGGCTTGTCCATTTTCCTGTCGGTTGCCGGACAAGAAAACCGTACGGTCTGGGCGGCTTTGGCAAAATTATGGTGCGCCCATTCCTATACAAGTTATATATGGTATAAAGTAACACTATTTTTACTTCACTTGGCAAGAGGAACTTATGGATATTAGCGAATTATTGGCGTTCTCGGTTAAAAACAAGGCATCGGACTTACATTTGTCGGCGGGCTTGCCACCGATGATTCGGGTGGATGGCGATATTCGCCGCATCAATATTCCGGCTTTAGACCATAAAGAAGTCCATGCGTTGATTTATGACATCATGAACGACAAGCAGCGGCGCGATTACGAAGAATTTTTAGAAACCGACTTTTCGTTTGAGTTGCCGGGCATTGCGCGGTTCCGGGTTAACGCCTTCAACCAAAACCGTGGGGCGGGTGGGGTGTTCCGAACCATTCCCTCCAAAGTTTTGAGCCTTGAAGATTTAAACGCACCGAAGTTTTTTGAGGAATTATGTAAACGCCCGCGCGGCCTCATTCTGGTGACAGGGCCTACAGGTTCGGGCAAATCGACCACACTGGCGGCGATGATTAACCACATCAATAACAA
The DNA here is from genome assembly GCF_002923755.1 of Methylovulum psychrotolerans. Classification (GTDB taxonomy): domain Bacteria; phylum Pseudomonadota; class Gammaproteobacteria; order Methylococcales; family Methylomonadaceae; genus Methylovulum; species Methylovulum psychrotolerans. The sequence goes on along the minus strand of NZ_PGFZ01000003.1, from coordinate 142,097 downwards.
TGATTACGCACATATCCTGACCGTTGAAGACCCTATCGAGTTTGTCCACGAAAGCCAAAAATGCCTGATTAACCAACGCGAAGTCCACCGCGACACGCATGGCTTTAACGAGGCCTTACGCTCAGCCTTACGCGAAGACCCCGACATTATCCTGGTCGGTGAAATGCGCGACTTGGAAACCATCCGGTTGGCGTTGACCGCCGCCGAAACGGGCCACTTAGTGTTCGGTACCCTGCACACCACCTCGGCGGCAAAGACCATCGACCGGATTATCGACGTGTTTCCGGCGGCTGAAAAAGATATGATCCGCGCCATGTTGTCGGAATCGTTGCAAGCGGTCATTTCCCAGACTTTAATGAAGAAAAATGGCGGCGGGCGGATCGCGGCGCACGAAATCATGGTCGGTACGCCAGCCATCAGAAACTTGATCCGCGAAGCGAAAGTTGCCCAAATGTATTCGGCGATTCAAACCGGGCGCAAAGACGGTATGCAGACGCTAGACCAAAATTTACGCGAACTGGTCGACAAAGGGCAAGTTGCGGCGAAGACGGCGATGGTCAAAGCGGTTAATAAAGACATGTTCTTGTGAGGTTGTAGTTATGGATTTTAACGCGTTGCTGGCGTTGATGGTGCAAAAGAAAGCCTCGGATTTGTTTATCACCGCCGGGCGGGCGCCGAGCATGAAAATTGACGGCAAATTAGTTGAGGTGTCGAAAACTACGCTGACCTCTGAACAGTCAATGGCTATTGTCCTGAGCATTATGGACCAACGCCATAAAGATGAGTTTTTGCAGACCTTAGAGTGCCAGTTTGCCATCGGTGTGCCCGGCTTAGGACGGTTTCGGGTCAGTGCCTTTACCCAGCGGACTTCGGCGGGCATGGTGTTGCGGCGCATCGAGCACGATATTCCCGATGCCGACAGCCTGTATTTGCCGCCTATCCTAAAAGACCTGATTATGGAAAAGCGCGGCTTACTGGTGTTTGTCGGTGCGACCGGCACAGGTAAGTCAACCTCTTTAGCGGCACTGATCAAACACCGCAACCAAAACAGCAGCGGCCATATCATCACCATTGAAGACCCGATAGAGTTCCAGCACCAGCACTTAGGCTGTATCGTCACCCAACGGGAAATCGGCATCGATACCGAATCTTATGAAGTGGCGCTAAAAAATACCCTACGGCAAGCCCCGGATGTGATTCTGATCGGTGAGGTGCGGACGCGCGAAACCATGCAGAATGCCCTCACCTTTGCCGAAACTGGCCATTTATGCTTGACGACCTTACACGCCAACAATGCTAACCAAGCTTTAGACCGTATCCTGCATTTTTTCCCCGAAGAAATGCACGGCCAGGTGCTGATGGACTTGTCGATGAACTTGCGCGGTGTGGTGGCGCAACAGTTGATTAAGCGTTCTGACGGTAAAGGCCGTTATCCCGCCGTGGAAGTGCTGATTAACACGCCACTGGCGAAAGATTATATCCGTAAGGGCGAAATCCATAAGCTGAAGGAGCTGATGAAAGACTCACGCGAGCAAGGAATGCAAACCTTTGACCAAGCCTTGTATGACTTATATGCCGACGGCAAAATCAGTTATGAAGATGCCTTGAATTCGGCCGATTCCAGAAACGAAGTCCGCCTGATGATTAAGCTGGGCGCGGAAACGAACGGGGCGTTTAATGCCGGGATGGCGTTGTCGGATACCGACGACGATAGCGGTGTCTTTAAGACGTTCTGATGTTATTGCCCTTTTAAACTACCCTTTGTACACGATAAGAGACTTTATGACCGCACCACACGCCCTGCACCAATCCGCCCTGACTTCCTTGCCGCTGCTTGCCCGCGGCAAAGTGCGGGATATGTACGATATTGACGCGCATACCTTGCTGATCGTCACCACTGACCGCCTGTCGGCGTTTGATGTCATTTTGCCAGACCCTATTCCTGGTAAAGGCCGGGTTTTAACGCAGGTGTCGAACTTTTGGTTTAACAAAATGCGCGACATTATCCCTAACCATCTGACCGACATTCCCTTAGCGCAAGTGGTTTCGGATGCAGAAGAACGGGCACAGATTGAAGGCCGCGCCATTGTCGTGAAAAAACTGCGCCCTTTGCCCGTAGAAGCGATTGTGCGCGGCTACCTGATCGGTTCCGGCTGGAAAGATTACCAAAAAACCGGAGCCGTATGCGGCATTACCTTGCCCGCTGGCCTGCAACAGGCGCAAATCCTGCCGGAGCCGATTTACACGCCGTCAACCAAAGCGGGTGTCGACCAACATGATGAAAATGTCGATTTTGCCGCGACCGTCGCCCTCATCGGCGAAGACTTGGCCGAGCAAGTACGCGCCGCCAGCTTGCAACTCTATAAAACTGCCGCCGCTTATGCCCAAGAACGGGGCATAATCATTGCCGATACGAAGTTTGAATTTGGTGTCGATGAACAAGGGACATTGTATTGGATCGACGAAGCCCTGACCCCCGATTCATCACGGTTTTGGCCAGCAGATCAGTATCAGGTCGGCATTAGCCCGCCCAGTTTCGACAAGCAATATGTCCGCGATTATCTGGAAACTTTAGATTGGGATAAAACCTACCCGGCCCCCGCCCTGCCCGCCGATGTCGCGGAATTTTGCGCGGCGAAATACCGTGAGGCGGCAAGCAGACTGACCGAGGCTTAAGGCCAGAGTCCGTTGTACGCAAATGACAAAAGCATAAATCCCGCCCGTGCACCACGGGCGGTTTAGGCTAGCGCTAATCGGCTACAAAGCAAATAAAATCAGCGGATGGTCAGTCAGATCCTGGTAAATGGCATCCAGTTGCTGTTTGCTGTGGGCTTGGATGGTGGCGGTGATGGCCAAAAAATTGCCGTCTTTACTGGGCCGTGCTTTCAGGTCGGCGGGACTGATGTCGGGGGCGTGGCGGCTGATGATTTCAATAATCAGCACATCCAGTTCCACATCGTTTTTGCCCATTGCCTTGATAGGGAACGCGCAGGGAAATTCAAATAAGGTGTCTTCACTCATGATAGGGATTGTTTATAAGCTTGAAAAAGGCTATTTAGCGTTTGCCAGAGTGGCCCCGGTTTTCCGTCGCCCACCACCGCACCGTCTAATTCGACCACCGCAATAAGCTCACGGATTGAGCTAGTGACCCAAATCTCGCTGGCAGAGTTCAATTCTGCGGCACTGATCGCGCTTTCACGGCAAGGGATAGCATTTTTCTGGGCCAACTCCAAAATCACCTCACGCGTAATGCCGGACAATAGCGCAGGGCTTGGCCCAGGGGTGACCAGCACACCGTCAAGTACGGCAAAGACATTACTGGCGGCCCCTTCGGTGACGTTTCCGTCCTTAATCAGGATGGCTTCGCCGCCGCCCTGGTCTACCGCCGCTTGGCGGTGCAATATATTGGCCAATAAGGTGATGGTCTTGGCATGGCACAGCCGCCAACGGCTGTCGTCCATAGTGACGGCGGCGATGCCGTCCTGCGTACCCGCAAACGGCACAATGTCGGCACACATCGCAAAGACGGTGGGCGCAGTATTTTCAGGAAAAGCATGGTCGCGTTTCTCGGCTGCCCCACGGGTGATTTGCAGATACAGGTATTGGTTTTTATCCGCCGCCACCAGCGGTGCGAAAATGTCCCGCCATTCGCTGCGGCTGTGCGGATTTGGCAGGCGTATAGCCGCGAGGCTGTTATCCAAGCGCTGCAAATGGCTGTCAAGACGGAACGGCTTGCCATAATACACCGGGATCACTTCATACACGCCATCGCCAAACAGAAAACCCCGGTCTAATACCGAGACTTTGGCTTCCTGTAAAGGCAGGTAGCTACCGTTTAAATAGACGGCCTTACTTGCCATCGTCAGATTTCTCGAAGGACATCAGCGCCCCATCGTAAAGACGGCGAAAAATATTGCCGGAATCGATGGTTTTTAACGCCACCAAGTCTTTGCTGATGAGCGGTTCGCCTTTTAAGGTGACATTGACCGTACCGTGTTTTTCGCCCTCGGTAACCGGCGCGGTGATCTTTTTATCGACGGTAACGACCGCTTTCAAATCGTTGTAATGGCGGCGCGGGATCGTAACGTACAAATCTTCCGGCAAGCCTAAGGGCAGTGTTTGCTCCGCACCTTTCCACAGCCGCGCTTCGCTTAAAGATGTTTTGCCCTGATAGAGGCGGTGCGATTCGTAGAAGCGGAAACCGTAATTGAGCAGGCTTTGGTTTTCATTGGCGCGGGCCTTACTGCTTTTCGTCCCCATCACAATGGAGATCAGGCGCATATTCTCCCGCAGGGCGGAAGCGACCAAACAGTAACCTGCCTCGTCGGTGAAGCCAGTTTTAACACCGTCCACCGATTCGTCACGCGACAATAATTGGTTGCGGTTATGCTGGGTAATATTGTTGTAAGTGAATTCTTTTTGCGAAAACCACGGATAGTATTCAGGAAACTCTTTAATGAGCGCCGAAGTCAGGATCGCTAAATCACGGGCGGAAGTGTAATGGTCGGCAATCGGCAAGCCGTCACTGTTTTTAAAGTGGCTATTGTTCATGCCCAAGCGTGCTGCCTGTTGGTTCATCATTTCCGCAAAGGTCTCTTCACTGCCTGCAACATGCTCGGCCAAGGCGACACTGGCATCGTTACCCGATTGGATAATCACCCCTTTGAGCAAGTCTTCGATTTTAACCCGCTCATTCACCTCGATAAACATCCGCGAACCGGAAGCCGCCCGCGCTTTGGCGCTGACCGTGACCAGATCGTCAAGGTGTAAGGTGCCTTTTTTGATTTCGTTAAAGACCACATACACGGTCATAATTTTAGTCAAGCTGGCGGGTGCGAGCTTTGCGTCGGCATTGTTTTCCGCCAAAATCTTACCCGTATTAGCATCCTTTAAAATATAGGCGGTTGCGGCGATTGTCGGTGGCGGCGGGATAGCCATATCAGGCTCGGCGGCATTAGCGGGCAAGAGCGAGAATTGGAAACCCAGAAATAAGAACAAAGTAAATTTTTTGAATGGCATCATTGCTGCTCTGCGGGGGATAGGACGGAATAAAACAGCCCTTATTGTATCATGGCGCAGCCTATTTGTTGGGTTTCAGTAGCAATTTTGGCGGATGACGGCGGGTTAAAACGCAGCAAAGTTACGCGCCTTGCTGTACGGCAAGGACAACAGGGGCGGTAACGGGGGGAGGCAGACTTAAAAAAGCTTAATTCATCGCTAAGGGCGTGATTTTGATCGCCGCAGTACCTGACTTATGGATGCCTAATTCTTTGGCGGCAGCATAAGACAAATCCATCACGCGGTTGCCGGTGTACGGGCCACGGTCATTAATGCGTACCACGACTGTCCGTTGATTGTGCATATTGGTGACTTGGACATAAGAGGACAGCGGTAGCGAATTATGGGCGGCGGTCAGCTCGTTCATGTCGTAGCGTTCGCCACTGGCGGTAACGTGGCCTTGGAATTGGTTGCCGTACCAAGAGGCGATGCCTTCATTGCCACCGTTACGCGAGCCTGAATGATGGTGACGGTAGTGGTGATGGTGTCTGGCGGTGTGGTGCTGATGATGCCTACCGCTGTGCTTGGCCGCCGCCGCTGTTGAAATCGGATTGCTAAAAAAACTGCATACCACCAGATAGAGCATTGCTGTTATGAGTTTGTTCATGGGTCTGTCCCCTTTGATTTAAGATAAATTCACTGAGTTGATACACAGCCATGGCATATAAGGCGCTATGGTTATAACGGGTCAGACAATAAAAATTGTCGGTAACCGCCCATAATTCCACACCTTGCTCTTGATTTAGTTCAAGAATTTTGACTTTTTCGGTCAAAACCAAAGGCTGCGATATTTTCAAGTTGAGTGATTCTAACCCAGCGAGTCTTAAATCCGGCTTAAGGTTATCATTAAGAATCGATTTATATTGCTCGCCGACCGCCTGCACAGGGCTGGCGATAGGCTGTCCGCTACGCCAGTGGAAGCGGCTAAAATAAGTCCCGACACTGGCAATCACATCGGCGGGGTCATGCCAAATGTCGCGGCGACCATTGTTATTAAAATCAGCGGCATAGCGGCGAAAACTGCTGGGCATAAACTGCGGCATACCCATCGCCCCAGCATACGAGCCTAACGGTTGGCGGGGGTCAATATGTTCCTCGCGGCACAGCAATAAAAACTGCTCCAACTCGCCTAAGAAAAAATTGCTCCGGCGGGGGTAAGCAAAGCCCAAGGTTGCCAAGGCATCCAGCACCCGATAATGGCCGGTATTTTGCCCATAACTGGTCTCCACACCGATAATGGCGACGATAATCTGTGCCGGTACGCCATAGCGGCGTTCGGCTTCCGCGAGGGCTTCGGCGTTGTCAGCCCAAAACTTTACCCCCCCGGCAACACGCTTATCGGTCAGGAACAACTTCCGGTACTGATACCACGGCTTGGCTTCGGCAGGTTTGGCGATTTTTGCCAGAATATCGTCATTAATCACCGCCGAAGCCATTAAGGCCTTCAGTTCAACGGCATCAAAATGGTGGACGGCGACCATATTATCGACAAAAGCCGCCATCGGCACTGTAGGTCTGGTGGTATGGGTGCAGGCGCTCAGCCAAGCGGTGGCCGACACCAGTAGAAGACTGCGGCGCAATACGGAAAAATAAGTAGTCATCAGCGTGATAGGCGTTTTTTGTGGGTGTGGATGGACATTAAGATACCGAAACCGGCCAATAAGGTGACTATCGACGTGCCGCCATAACTGATCAGCGGCAACGGCACGCCGACCACCGGCAAAATGCCGATGACCATGCCGATATTGACAAAAACATAGACAAAAAACGTGAACGCCAGACTGCTGGCCAATAAACGGCAGTAAGTGTCATGGGCTTGCGAGGCGATATACAGGCAACGCGCAATAATCAGCACATACAGTACCAACAGGCTGACGCAGCCGAACAGGCCAAACTCCTCGGCGAAAACGGCAAAAATAAAATCAGTGGAGCTTTCCGGCAAAAAATCCAACTCCGATTGGGTACTGCCCAACCAGCCCTTGCCGTAAATACCGCCCGAACCAATGGCGATTTTAGATTGGATAATATGATAGCCGCGCCCCAACGGGTCGGCTTCCGGGTTTAAGAACGTCAGCACCCTATCGCGCTGGTAGCCGTGCATAAAATGCCAAATAATCGGCAGCAAGGCACCGACAATAGCGGCAATGCCGATAATAAACCGCCACGATAGCCCGGCAAAAAACAATACCCCTGCCCCCGAACTGGCGACCAGCAACGCCGTACCCAAATCCGGTTGCTTAGCGATCAGCAAGGTCGGCAATAAAATCAGCCCCGTAGCAATTGCCAGTTGCTTGATTTTCGGCGGCAAAGCGTGTTCGGACAAATACCAGGCCACCATCATCGGCGTGGTCAGCTTAATCATCTCCGAAGGCTGAAAGCGGAAAAAACCCAAATCCAACCAGCGCTGCGCCCCTTTACCGATTTGCCCCATGATAAGCACGGCTATCAGCAAAAACACGCCCATACCGAATAATAGAGCCGAATAGCGTTTGAACTGGTAGGGGTTAACATGCGCCAGCGCCGTCATCAGCACAAACGCCAACCCCATCCGCGCCGCTTGCCGATACAGCACCCCCATATCCTGCCCGCCTGCACTGTACAAAATGATAAAGCTAAGCGAGGCCGCGAGGATTAGGCCGAGAAATAAAGGGATGTCAATATGCAGCCGCCGCAGTATCGTGCCGAGGATGGAAGGCGGTTCAAAATGTTCGGAACGGGTTTCGGTTTTCATGGCTTGGAGGCAGTCATAACATAAATGATTATAAAATACGGTTCCTTAATTTAATGGCGATGTCGGTTGCTGTGGGGCAAAACACCTGTCTTGCTACCGCGCCTCCCTATACGGGTTGCCACTACCGTTGTGGGCGAACCCTTGTTAACTTCCCCGCCCCAAGAAAAACGACAGGATAGCTTGTCTTGTATTTTCGCGCCTTGGTGTAGATGTTTGCTTGGCGAGTTGGTAGGCGGCGTTTATTGAAAATAAAGGGCTTAAGGCTTTACTTGACATTTGCTATATAAACACATAAACATATAGACAGACAATTTATTCGTGCGAGTTATTTTTATGGCCAATCCAGAAACAAATGCCCGTTGGAGCCTTGTGGTTTCGCGTGATACCGATCAGGCACTCCGGCAATTTCTTGCCAGCCAAGGCGGTGGGCATAAGGGCGACTTATCGCGTTTCGTTGAAGAAGCGGTACGCAGCCGTATCTTGGATTTAGCGGCTACGGCAGCAAAGGCAGACAACGCCACCTATTCCCAAGCCGAGATTGATAACGCCATTGATGAAGCGTTGGCATGGGCAAAGCAATAAATGCGGGTCATTTTGGACAGTAATATCCTGTTTAGTGCGCTGATCTCCCCTAATACGCCCCCGCACCGTATTTATCAGGCGTGGCGGCAAGGCGTTTTTGAATTAGTTACCTGTAATGAGCAATTAGAGGAAATCCGTCGAGCCAGCCGTTACCCAAAATTCAAAACCATACTGCAACCGCACCGTGTCGGGCTAATGCTCAACAATATGCAGAGTGCAACCGTCATTGACCGCTTGCCGTCAGGATATGAAGCCGCCGACCCTAACGACGCATTTCTTTTGGCATTGGCAGACAAATCACAAGCCCATTATTTGGTCACGGGTGACAAGCGGGCGGGCATCTTATCTCTGCTGGCTATCGGCCAAGCTCAGATTGTTACTGCCTCGGTATTTTGCGATAAAGTGCTTTAATTCGCCGTACGGCTTCTTGTGCCGCGAGCAGCGTCACCCGCAACCAATTTCTGCACAATCAAACTGCCGATCATATCCCCCTGCACATTGACCATCGTCCGCACGGTGTCCAATATACGGTCTATGGGCAACAAAATGGCGATGGCTTCGGCGGGGAGACCGACCGATTGCAGCACCATGACCATTGTCACCATGCCCGCGCTGGGGATGCCGGGCGCACCGATGGCAGCAATCATGGCGGTGCAAAAAACAATCAGTTGTTGGACGGCATTCAGCTCTACCCCGGCCAGATTGGCGATGAACAGCGCGGCGGCGGCTTCGTAGAGCGCGGTGCCGTCCATATTAATGGTGGCGCCTAGCGGGATGACAAAGCCTGCAATGTCCGGCTTGACGTGCAAATGCTGTTCGGCACAGCGTAAGGTGACAGGCAGGGTGGCGGAGCTGGAGCTGGTGGCGAAGGCGGTAATCAAGGCCTCACGCGCCCCGCGAAAGAATGCCAGCGGCTTGATGCGGGTCACTGCGTACAGCATCAGCGGCAAAACCAGCACCGAATGTAAGAGGGTAGTACCCACAATTACGGCGACAAATTTCGCCAGACTGGCTAATAACGCCGTGTTTTGGCTGGCGACCAGTTGCGCCAATAAAGCCATGATGCCGAACGGGGCCAAGTGCATAATCCAACCGACCATCCGTAGGGTAATTTCCAGACCCTCTTGCAACAAGGCCAAAACCGTGCGGTAACGCTCGCCGCCCAGCACCAGGGCGACCCCCAAAAACAGCGCGAACATGACAATGGCCAACACATTGCCTTGCGCCAATGCGGCAAAGGGATTGACGAACAAACCATGCAAAAACTTGCTGAAAAAGTCCGCCAAAGTCATTTGCTTGGCATCAAAGCCGTGCATGGCAGTCTGGAACATCGCCAGATTTAAGCCTTTACCCGGCTCAAACAGGTTACAGGCGGTCAAGCCCAGCACCATCGCCGCCGCCATCGACACCACGAAAAAGCCCAAGGTAGCAACCCAGACACGGTGCATTTGCTGGTGCAAACGCAAATTGGCGACCCCGACAGCAATCGAGGTAAACACCAGCGGTACTAAAACCATTTTTAGCAAATCAATAAACACGGTACTGACCAGCCCACCCACATACAGGCCGTGGCGGCTTAAGGTGGCTTCTGTGCCGAGTTGGGCAAACAGCAAGCCCAGCAGCACGCCGAGCAGCACCCCCAGAAAAATTTGCGTATTTAAGGACAGGCGCATGGCTATTTGCTCTCTAAGTTGGCTGACGGGGGGCATTTTGCTGGCTTACCTCTATACGGCAAAACCTTTAACACGATTTTAACCGATTGCCCAGTTCCGGCAGGAAAAAATTCCGCGTGGCGCTTAGAGCCATCCCCACCTACACCCCGCCGCAGGTTTGCTATAATACTCACTTGCAATATATTGGTAGCTGTGTGATAACCCTGCCAGCATCCCTGATTTTCCAAAAGAACTATAAAAAAACAAATTATCGTGCAAACTCCAGCCCCCCGTTATCTGGTCGGCATCGACTTAGGGACGACCCACACTGTGGTCGCTTATGCCCCTATCGACAAATCCGCCGACATTCACATTTTTTCTGTCGAGCAACTGGTCGCCCCCGGTCAAGTGGCGGCGCGGCCCTTATTGCCTTCGGTGCGCTACCATCCGGCGGAAGGCGAATTGTCGGCGGCGGATGTAAGCTTCTCCCCTGCCGGGGCCACGGCAGTCATCGGCGAGGCGGCGCGGGTTTTGGGCGCGAAAACCAAAGGCCGCTTTGTCACCAGTGCCAAAAGTTGGCTGTCGCACCCGTCTGTAGACCATAGTGCGGAGATTTTGCCCTGGGGCAGCAGTGAAGACATTGCCAAAGTCTCGCCGATTGATGCCAGCGCCAGTTATTTGCAGCATATCCGCACGGTCTGGCGACATAAATTCCCCGACGCGCCCTTAGAGCAGCAAGACATTGTCATTACCGTTCCCGCGTCCTTTGACGAGGCGGCGCGGTCTTTGACCCTGGAGGCGGCCAAACAGGCCGGACTTAGCCAAGTGCGCCTGCTGGAAGAGCCGCAAGCCGTTTGTTACGACTGGCTGCGCCGCAATGCGGGTAATCTCCAGCAAGCCTTAGCCCAAGTGCATCTATTACTGATTTGCGATGTCGGCGGCGGCACCACCGACTTGACGCTGATTAAGGTCGAGCAAGGCCTGCACGAGCCGAAACTGACCCGCATCGGGGTCGGCGACCATCTAATGCTGGGCGGCGATAATATCGACTTAGCCTTGGCGCATTTGGCGGAAAGCCGTTTGGGCGCGGCGGACAAACGCCTGTCGGCGGCGGATTTTTCGCAATTGATCGAGCAATGCCGGATTGCCAAAGAACGCCTGCTGGCCGAAGACGCGCCCGAACAGGTCAATGTCACCTTATTAGGTGGCGGCTCGAAACTGATCGGCAGTTCGCGCTCGGCAGTGTTAAGCCGCGAAGAAGTCCGGCATATCGCCTTAGACGGCTTCTTCCCCTTATCCGGCTTACACGAACTGCCAGAGCGCAAGCGCAGCGGCGTGGTCGAGTTTGGCCTGCCTTACGCCGCCGAACCGGCAGTCAGCAAACACATCGCGGCCTTTTTAAAGCAACATACCTTGGCGGCACAAGAAGCCTTGGGCGGCGGCGTGGGCGTACCGGACGCGCTATTGCTGAATGGCGGGGTGTTCCGTAGCCAACCGATTACCCAACGCCTGTTGGCCTTAATGGCAGCTTGGCGGGAGCAACCGCCGCTGCTCTTGGAAAACCTGCATCCCGAACTGGCCGTAGCCTTTGGCGCGGTCAGCTACGCCGTCGCCCGCCGCGACAAAAAGCTGAAAATCGGCGGCGGCGCGGCGCGTAGTTATTTCCTCTTAGTCGATACCGATAGCACCGACCACCAGCAAGGTGTGTGCATCCTGCCCAAAGGCAGTGAAGAAGGCGACGAAGTGCTGTTGACTGGTCGCCAATTCGCCTTGCGTCTGGGAGTTCCGGTGCGTTTCCACTTAGCATCAACTACGGGCGACAATGACGTGAAGCCCGGCGATGTCGCGGCGATTACCGATGATTTCCATTCCCTGCCGCCTTTAGCGGTTGCCTTGCACAGCGACGGCGGCGAAGTCGCCAGCGAAGTGGTGGTGCAATTAGCGGTGACCCAAACCGAAGTGGGGACCTTAAAAATCCAATGCGTCGCGGTCGCCGACCCTAAACAACGCTGGGATGTGGAATTTCAGATCCGCAAGAAAAACCGTACCGTCGGCAACGCCGATGTGGCTTTGCCCGCCGACAAGCTGTTGCGCTTGGAAGAAAAAATCCAAACCATCTACGGCGCAAAATCCAAACAAGTCGACCCTAAAGCGGTGAAAAGCCTCCGCGCCGACTTAGAAAAAATTGTCGGCACCCCGCGCCAAGACTGGGAAACCCCGCTGTTACGGACGCTGTTCGGGCAATTATTGGACGGCAGCAAATACCACCGCCGCTCCGATAACCATGAGCGCATCTGGCTAAGCCTGATAGGTTTTTGCCTGCGCCCCGGCTTTGGTTATCCCTTAGACGATTGGCGGGTTGAGCAATTATGGAAACATTACCCGCACGGCATCCAATTCGTCAACGAGATCCAAAATTGGACAGAATGGTGGACGCTGTGGCGGCGCATTGCCGGAGGCCTGAACGCCGCCGCCCAAGAGCAATTGTTCAACGACATCAGCAAATACATCAACCCGGCTTCGGCACGGCAACCGGGCATCGCCAAACAACTTAAAACCCGCAGCTACGACGAAATCGTCCGCTTGGCAGCGGTGCTGGAACGCTTACCCGCCGCGCAAAAAAGCCAATTGGGCGACTGGTTGCTGCAACGTCTGCAAAAATCCGGCGAACCCGACCAAACCTGGTGGGCGGTCGGGCGTATCGGCGCACGCGTCCCGTTCCACGGCAGCAGCCATAACGTCATCCCCGCCGAAGTAGTAGCGGCCTGGCTGCAACAGATGCTCGGCCAAGATTGGAAAAAATCCCCGCATATCGGCTTTGCCGCCACCTTGATCGCCCGCATGAGCGGCGACCGTAGCCGCGACATCGACGACAGCCTGCGCGTACAGATCAGCGATAAACTAAAATTCAGCAAAGCCCCGGCCTCTTGGGTGGAACTGGTCGAGCAAGTCAAAGAGCTGGATGAAAAAGACGAGAAACAAATTTTTGGCGAAGCCTTACCGCCGGGTCTGAAATTGATTAACGCTTGAAGACGGATACTTAGGAGCGTGGGCATCTTGCCCGCAGGTATGGACAAGATGCCCGCGTTCCTAAATAAAAACCATCTATACAGACAACCCAGTGCCAACTTTTTTTAACCCCACCCCCACCTTATTCCCACAAGCGGATAGGCATAAAAGCGTATAAACACTTCTTATTTGCCAATATGTTACAGAATTTATAAATGGCAGTTGAATTATCGGCTAACGGTAGTATGCTAACCGCACTCTATTAAGCCGCTGCCCACCCGATAGGTTCCTAAAATGGCTAAGACTAAAGAAATTGTTACCGAAGCCCTCCCCACCATTGCGGATAAGCCTTTTTTTGAAGAAGACACGGATTTCAAAATAGTTGCCGAAGATGCCCCGGTCATGCTTTGGCTGACCAATTCTGAAGGCAAGGTCGTCTTTACCAATTCCAAATGGAAAAAATTTGTCGGAGCGACAACGGAAGGGCAATTAAGCGGCGAAACGTGGCTAAACGCATTACATTCTGACGACCGTGACGACTGCCTGCATGTTTTTCGGGATGCGTTCCAGTCCCACCAGCCTTTCGAAATGGAATACCGCTTGCGGCGGTTTGACAGCCAATACCGTTATATCCTCGATACCGGCGAGCCTTATATTAACAAGGAAGGCAAATTCTCCGGTTTCATCGGCTCGTCCACCGACATCACCGACCGCAAAAACTACGAAAACCGCCTGCACCTTTCGCAACTGGAGCTGACCCAGCATAACCGCGAAATGGCGCTGATTAACGAATTGAATTCGTATTTGCAGGTATGCCGTTCCTTAAAAGAAACCCATGCCATTGTCCATTATTATGCCAAGCGGATTTTTACCGACCAGTCAGGGGCACTGTACCTGTTCAATGACGACCACAGCCTGGTGGAGGCGGTGGCCACTTGGGGCGAGGCGCAGTTTTTCTCCTCGCTGGCGATTGCCTCCGATGACTGCTGGGCGCTGCGCCAAGGGCGGCTGCATATTGTCGAAGATCCCGACAACGCCATCCTGTGCCACCATGTCCTGCCCAACATCAACCAAGGCTATGTCTGCTCCCCCGCCATCGCACAAGGCGAAATGATCGGCTTTTTGTGCGTAACCTTGGGCGATAAGCACGACGATAAGCGCGGGGCATGGACATCGGTGGAATCACGCACCCGTTTGATTTCCCTGGCCGCCGACAACTTGGCAATGGCGTTGGTCAGCCTTAAATTGCGCGAAGCCTTACGCAACCGCTCATTGCACGACCCAATGACGCAATTGTTTAACCGCCGTTATCTGGATGAAACCTTGGCCCACGAACTGGCCAATTGCCAACGTAACACAATGGCTTTAGGCTTGATTATGATCGATATCGACCATTTTAAAACCTACAATGACACCTACGGGCATGATGCGGGGGATTTTGTCCTGACCGAAATCGCCGAAATTATGCGTTCCAAACTCAGGGAACACGACATCGCCTGCCGCTACGGCGGCGAAGAGTTGGTGATGATTTTGCTCGGTGCGAACAAAGAAACCGCCGCCATCCGCGCCGAAAGCGTCCGCTCGGCGATAGAAAAACACGAGTTTACTTACAAGGGCAAAGCCTTGGCGAAAGTCACCGCGTCGTTTGGGGTCGCGGCCTGTCCTGAGGATGGCCATAGCAGCCACGCACTGTTAAAAGCCGCCGATGTCGCCCTGTATCAGGCTAAAGACACGGGGCGTAATAAGGTGGTGCTTAGCCAAAGCTAAACAGCAGGACGAATGGGAGTTGCCTATCAGGCGACCTGCTGGCTCCGCGCCGTCCAATACCGCCGCAATCGCCGCGTAATCTAATGAATATTATAGTGGACCCATAAAAACAGACAATAATTTAAGATGGTGTCCATCATAAAACAGGTGGACGAAAATGAGTGAGAAAAAGCGTAAATTGATGACCGGCGCACAAAAGGCGAAGGTGGCGTTGGAGGCGGTCAAAGGTACAAAGACGGCCAATGAGATAGCCCAAGAACACGGTGTCCATCCGACGCAAGTCGGCCTCTGGAAAAAAGCCTTGCTGGAGAATGCCGGGCAACTGTTTGAGACGAAGCGCGGCCCGAAGGCGGTTGACCCGCAAAGCGACCCCGAACGCCTGTACGCCAAGATAGGACAGCTCAACATGGAGTTGGACTGGCTGAAAAAAAAGTCCGGGATCAACCCTTAAGCCTGCGGCAAGCGTGGGTTGCCCCCAATGACGGGCAGTTGCCAGTAACAGCCCAATGCCGTTTGGCGGGCATCGCCCGGTCGACCGTGTATGCGGGTAAAGCGGAAAGGGTGGACGGGTTCGAACTGATGTTGCTGCGCTTGTTGGACGAGGAATACACCCGCCGCCCCTTTTACGGCAGCCGGAAAATGGTGGCTTGGCTACGCGCCGAAGGCCATTGCGTCAACCGCAAGCGCGTGCAGCGCCTGATGCACATCCTGGGCTTGGCAGGGATGGCACCCGGCCCCAACACCAGCAAAAGCCACCCGGCGCACGCGGTTTACCCGTATTTGCTCAGGGGCTTGGGCATTGTCCGCCCTAACCACGTTTGGAGTACGGACATAACCTATATCCGGCTGGCGCACGGTTTTGTCTACCTGGTGGCGGTCATCGACTGGTACAGCCGTAAGGTTTTGGCTTGGGAAGTGTCGAACACGATGGATGTCGGCTTTTGCGTGGATTGCTTGGCAACTGCGCTCAGGCTCTACGGGATACCCGAAATCTTCAACACCGACCAAGGGGCGCAGTTCACCAGCGACAAATGGATAGCCGTACTCAAGGACAACGGCATCACAATCAGCATGGACGGACGCGGCAGGGCATTGGACAATATTTTTGTCGAACGGCTGTGGCGGAGCGTCAAGCATGAGGATGTTTATCTGAAAGGTTACGCCCATTTGCCGGAATTGCTATCAGGGCTGGCCGACTATTTTGTTTTTTACAACAGCGGACGTTACCATCAATCACTGGGCTATAAAACGCCCGATGAAGTCTATCGGACGGCGGTCGGCGGCGGGGCAAAAATAGCAGATCATTTTAGCGATAAACGAAATGCTTCAAACGGAGAAACGGGGCAGCGCTAATCCGCTGCAATGGCAATGACACTATCTTAAACTAGGCTAAATATTGTCTGGACAATGGGGTCCACTTAATATATCCCAAGTCATCGAGAGTGCATTTCCAGGGTCAAGTCATTTAGCAATTGGCTTAGATGCGGAAATCCAAGCAAACCAGAATCCTATGGAACTGCCAAGGAGCCCCGACCTTTTGTCCCTAATACCCGCTTATATGCAATGGGCCGTTCTGAATAGGGATAACTACGGCCAATTGGTTACCGATTGGACATTAAATACTTTGGCTGAATATGGCCGGGCTAAGTCGGAAGAATCAGCGCACTTGAATTTCAAATTTTTGTGCACTGAATTACAACGGTTAGCAGTTTGCTCTTTTTTGGAGTGGAGCCTGTCGGCACTCGTGATAATTCCCGAAGAGCAAGTAAAGAGAGCCATCAAGCACTGGCTTAAGTCGGTTGGCAATCCAACTTAAGCCGACACCCATTCCGTTGCCGGGCGAAATGCGCTTAATTCATGCCCAACAAGCCAACCCAAGGGACTGCCCGCCGTTCCGGCTAGTAAAGTTTTTAATTTTCACTGGTGGAGATGCTTCGCTAAAGTCATCTAAGCAGGCAGCACCTGCCATACCCCCTGATTAGCCACTCCCAGCAAACAACCGCGCCAAGTCCTCCGCCCTCCCCGTATCCGGCCTATCCCGATATACCCCACTCATCGGCTGCTCCGGCTGCATTCCACGCACCAACAAATAACACACCCCGCCGAAGTGGCACTCATAGCCATAATCCGGCAAGCTGTTGGTTTTGCGGTCTAAAATAGAAATGACCTTAATAGACACAAATCCAGCGGTTGAAAAAGTCTATTACGCCCTCTCCGTATGGGGTAACTTATGACAAACTCGGCGGGGTTTAAAACGAATATCGAAAGTTACTCTAAAGCCGTTAAGGACAAAAATAAAAATTATGACGAAATTAACCGAAAACCCCACCCCTGAGCAAATCCTTAGCCTAAATAATCAGCTTTTTAGTGACCATGCCCCAGGCACCCTACTCAAGGACTTCGCCACCCTACTCGATTTTATCGGCCCTAAAGGCATCCCCGTATCCGGTCAACAGCATTTATTGCCGATCAAAGCGTTGCCGCACCTCAACCAACTGATGTCCAAGCCGTTAGACGTAAAGCTGAAGCGCCCCGTGCAAAAATCCTTCCCTCATATTAACGGCCTGTTTCTTTTGCTCAGAGCATCAGGGTTAAGCTACATCCTCGTTGACAAAAAAGTTGCAACACTCCGGCTAGATACTGACGTTTTGGCGGACTGGCAGACACTCAACCCAACCGAGCGTTATTTTGCCTTATTTCAGGCCTGGTGGTTGCGCGGTAACGGCAAAATGCTCGACAGTATTAACGGAAGCCAAAATCCTTACCGTATCTTGATGCTTTTTAAGGACGTATTAGGCAAGCCACTGGGGAGTAAAGTGCCGAATATTGACGTTGAGTATCTGCGCTATACCCCCGGCTTGCTGAATCTGGCGCTGATGGAATTGTTCGGCTTTGTTCGGATCAAATTGGCTACCCATTCAACAGGCGAGACTTGGCCTATTATTGGTATTGAACCCAGCGATTGGGGGCGGACATTCTTAAGTTGCCTCCCGGAAGGCATGATGTTGACTGGCGGACTATTCAACACCCTCCCGGAAGATGCTCAAGGCAACCCCTGGCATTTTGCCATAAAACCCCATATTCCCAGTTGGCAAAGGGAATTGCGCGAACCGGAAATTCTGGCACTGGAAAACGGCTTTTGTGTGTTTAAAGTCAGCCTAGGCAAAGCCTATTGCAAACTGGCCGCCCCCACCTCCGCCACGCTGGATGACTTGGCCGCCAACATTTTAAGTGCCTTTGCTTTTGATAACGACCATTTGTATGAGTTTATTTATACAAACCGCTATGGCTTAGAAGAACAGGTTAACCACCCCTATGACAATTCAGATCCCTGCACCGAAGATGTCACAGTGGGTGAACTCCCGCTTTATAAAGGCATGGAACTGGCCTTCCATTTTGATTTTGGTGATGATTGGTGGTTCAAGTTAGTGGTTGAAACCTTCGCCGCCAATGATGGCCGTTATCCACAGATCAGTATACTTGAACAGCACGGCATACCACCTAAGCAATACCGTGATTGGGATGATGAATGAAGCGGCATCCCATGGGTCGGGAAGCGTTTGCCAATTTTGCCCGCTTTACGTTATCCGGCCAAAGCCTTCTTGTACAAAAACACCGTAACCGTTTGATGTGGCTACACTAAATCGGACACACACTTTAAAATATCCTAAAAAGAGTGTGATCCTAATATGAGCCAAGAAAAAGTCAAAACCTATACCGCCGAATTTAGAGAGTCTGCCGTCAAGCTGGCCAATGAAAGCGACAAACCCATTGCCCAAACCGCCAGAGAGTTAGGTGTTAATGAAAACACCCTGCATACCTGGATCAACAAATATAGTCGGCCAATGGCGCAGGACAAAACGGTGCGGACGGACGATCATTTATACTAGAAGTTACGCATTGACGACAGACTGAAATTCTGAGTTGAGATGTACTATGGTCGGCATCAACGTGCCGATGAAGCCCGCAACGACTTCATTGAACAGGTTGCGTTGAACGCTATAGCAGTTGTCTATCAATGACATGGCACTGAGCTTTTGGAGTTGGACGTAACCACAAAGGGCGGCGAACAGGTGGTTTTTGACGGCGGTTTTGGTGCGCACCTGGAAACGCTCGATATTGCAGACCTGCTTGATGGCGCGGTGGTACTGTTCAATATGCCAATGCCTGTCATGCTGCTCAAGGAACGCTTTCCGGCCAAAGGACGCAAGCTGTTCATCATCCGCCAAGTAAACGGCGTAGTGGCGCGGCTGGTCTTTCAGCCATGTCCTGAACAGCTTCACGTTACCGAAGTCCTTGAGCCAAACGGCCAGCCCGTCATCGGGGATGTCCAGCTTTTGCACCTGCACCCAGCGGCCTTTGTCCACGGAGACGGTGCGGTTGCTTTCCACGGCGAACAGCCAACCCAGCCGGTGGTTTTTTACCCGCTTCAGGTTGTCAACGCCGCTGTACCAACTGTCCCCGGTCACAAAGGCCGGTTCCAGACCCCAAGCCAGGACATCCTCCAGCATCTCACGGAAATAGTCGTTCCTAGTGCCCCTTGTGGGTATTGGTTTTTCCTTCCGATTTGTCGTAGACGCGGAAGTTGACGGGCAGGTGCTGGCCGTCGGTGTCCGAATAGTAGAGCGTGATGAGGCTGATGCCCTTCACCGAACGGTGGTGCTTACCCGACCAGAAATGGCCGACAAACGCCAAATATTGGCTGTAAGGTTTGTCCAGCACGCTGTCGTCAACGCTCAATGTGCCGCCTTTCAGGTTCAGCAAGGGCGCGGATTCGTTGTACAAATCCTTGCCTTCGTAGCGTTCCCGTTGCAGGAAGCGGGTCGCGTTATCGTGCGAAATGTCCATAACTTCCGCCAGACGGCAGCAACTGCCGTATTTGGGTTCGCCCAACAAAAATCCGATGTACATCGGCAGGGTGCAACGGGCTGAGGTGGGATGGGTGATTGTCCTTATCATGGTCTGCTCTTCTGCTGGCAATTGTATGTGACTTTTTAAAAGGCATATTGTAACCTGGCCGTCAATGCGTAACTTCTATATACGAAGAACTTAAGCACCTGATATATATATATATGAATAACTTAAGCGTCTGAAGAAAGAAAACGCCCGATTGATAGAGGAGCATGATTTATTAAAAAAGGCGGCGGCGTACTTTGCCAAGGATCAACGGTAAAGTACGCCTGGATCAAGCAACATGCCACGGAATTTCCTGTCGATTCAATGTGTCGGTTTATACCCTCTGGGGCACAAGTGCTGGTTTCGCGTAGTGCTTATTACGCTTGGCTGCATCGATCCCAAGCAATGAAAGAAAAGGAGGATATCGAACTGACGGCAATTATCCATAGCCTTTTTAAGAGGCTATGTTACCGTTAATTATGGAATCATACCGCTAAAATCCCGTCCAATTAGCAAATCACCATCCGACCTGGATAAGCCCATGATTGCCGAAGAGTTTAAAGAATTGCTGTCGAGCCTCCGGGGGCTTGGCCATCATCAGCGTAACTTGGCCAAAGCCACCCTTAACCCGCAAACCGACCTGCCCGAAACCCTTGGGGTAATCGAGGCCCGTTTCGAATTAAACCCCGCTTGCCCCCACTGTGCGGGCATCCGGCTGTCACGTTACGGCTCCGCCAGCGGCCTGCAACGCTATAGCTGCAAAAGCTGCCGGAAAACCTTCAACGCCCTGACGGGGACGCCCTTGGCGCGGCTACGCCACAAGCCCAAATGACTGGGCTACTTTGGCGGCTCTGGCAGAATCAAAGACGGTGCGCAAGTCCGCCACCGATGCGGGTGTGCACCGCAACACCAGCTTCCGGTGGCGGCACCGGTTCCTGTCCGGCATCAGCCTTGACCGTCTCGCCACGCTCGAAGGCATCACCGAGGCCGATGAAACCTATCTCCTGGAATCGGATAAGGGCAAGCGCAACCTAAGCCGCCGCCCAAGGAAACGCGGGGGGGTTCGCCACCCTGCCCGGCATCTCCAACCAGCAAACTTGTATCTTGGTGGCGCGTGACCGCTCCGGCCACACGCCCGATTTCGTGACGGGCAACGGCCCGCTGACCAAGGCAAGCCTGACGGAAGCCCTCAAGCCTGTGCTGGTCAGCGACGGCAACCCCTCCTACAGAGCGTTCTGCCGGACGGAAGGCATCAGGCGGGTCTTTGAACAGCACCCCAAACCATCCCCTCAATGGTTGCTCAATGCCGCCTTGGGGAATTTTCAACAATTAACGGTAACATAGCCTTTTAAGAGGAGCCGGGCAACTTACGGCACCCGGCGCATCAGGAAGGCGTTGTCCGACCAACAGCGCAGCGTCAGCCGCCGCCGAATCAGCCGGTTGATGGATAAGGCCACAAGGCATGTAAAACCAAGCGCAAGTTTAAGGCGACCACGGACTCCCAGCATGATAAGCCCATTTCGCCAAATCTTCTCCTGATTAGCAAGATGCTTCAGCCGAGGGGATCCAAACCTCTGGGCGAGGCCCAACGGCGATGGCGGCAACAAGCAGGCGCATGGGAAGCCTATCGAGCTGGAACCTGCGGTTGAAGCGAAAGGGGAGTCGCTATTTTTGCGAAAGATTGCTTCGGCATCCTTGCCGGTCAATCAGCAAAAATCACGCGACCGCTTATGCCTTCGGCTGCCCCAGCCGTCCTGGTCACTCGCTCGCCACCCAACAAGGGGTGGCTCACATGCTCTCCAATGACTCGACGCGATTTCGTATAGCCTGCATTTTCACTTCCGCTTCGCTTCGTGAAAACTCAGGCACTATCGCTTCTGGGGACTACTCGACTCCTGTCTCGCAGCGACGGTTTACCTAACATCGGGTTACAACAACCGCCCGATCTGCTCGCCCAGCCGTACCGTCTTCCCGGCACTAAAGCCATCCTGCCATTGCATGGCATCTTTACCGAACAGCACGATAATGGTCGAGCCCATATTAAAGCGCCCCATTTCCGCACCAATGCTAAAAGTCGGGGCATCGCTGCCGTAAGACCATTGGCGGACGCTGCGGATGGTCGGCGGCGTAACTACGCCATGCCAGACGGTTTCGATGCTGGAGACAAAAATCGCCCCGACCAACACCAAAGCCATAGGGCCTACGGCAGTGTCGAACAGGCAACAGACGCGCTCGTTTCTGGCGAACAGCCCGGGCACATTTGCAGTGGTAACGGTATTGACGCTGAACAATCGCCCCGGCACATGCACCATTTCTTTCAGCGTGCCGGTTATCGGCATGTGCAGACGGTGGTAATCCTTGGGGGCCAAGTAGATGGTCGTAAACTGGCCGTTTTGGAACGGTGCGGCACGTTCGCTACAGCCGCCCAACAAGGCTGTAGCGGTGAAGCTTTTGCCTTTGGCCTGAAAAATCGTACCGTCGGTAATCGCCCCGGCTTGGCTGACCGCCCCGTCGGCGGGGCAAGCCACCGCCCCTAGCGCGTCCGGCCAACGGCGTGCGCCCGGCTTGAGCTCACGGGTAAAAAAGTCGTTAAAACTGGTAAATTGGCTAAGGTCTTGCTGCAAAGCTTCACTCATATCCACACCGTAATGTTTGATAATCTGCTCGATGAACAGTTTTTTAACGGTGGGGTTTTCGCTATGGGTGAGCTTGCTCAGCAATACCGAGAGGCTGTGTTGCGGCAAAATATATTGCGGCAATACGCACAAGGCTTCTTTTACTGTCATGATGATCCTACGGCAAATTGACCAATTCGGGCGCTTGCCACGCGGGGTTGCGGTGCTCGACGACGACTGTAGTGTAAATGCCGCCGCGCACATTAAACTCGGCACGGATACGCATAAAGTTGGGTTGGGTCACGGCGACAATATCATTAAGGATTTCGTTAGTGACCGCCTCATGGAACGCGCCGCGCTCACGGAACGTCCACATATACAGCTTGAGTGCTTTCAGTTCGACGCACAGGGCGGCAGGCACATATTCGATTTGCAGCGTGGCAAAATCCGGCTGGCCAGTTTTTGGGCAGAGGCAAGTGAATTCGGGGATGTCGATGCGGATCGTGTAATCACGGCCAGGCTGTGGGTTATCGAAGGTTTCTAAATCTTTACTGGGTTGGGTGGTCATGAGTTTCTTAGGTTGGGGTGAAGATGGCAGAACAGTTTTCCCTGCCATAAAAGGGATGATGACTTGGTTACTAGCCAATAAACCATCATTATAATAGAAAGCAAGCTTATCCTGACAGGCCGTTCGTTAACGGCAGAACAGGATTAGCGTGCCGGCCTATAGGCTTTTGTTGACGGCGGCGTTAGCAGGCTATCCCCCAATCCCCCCCTCAGTCAAACCCGCAGGCTCCAACAGCTTCGCCAATTCCTCCACACTCAACTCGGTCATTTCGGCGGCGACTTCGATAATCGGGCGGCCTTGTTTATAAGCCGCTTTGGCGACTTCGGCAGCTTTGGCGTAGCCGATGATGGGGTTTAAGGCGGTGACTAAAATCGGGTTCCGCGCCAAGGCTTGTTGCAGGTTATCTTGCCGCACCGTAAACCCGGCGATGGCCTTGTCTGCCAACAAACGGCTGACGTTGCTTAACAGCTCAATGCTTTGCAGGATATTATAGGCAATCACAGGCAACATGACGTTAAGCTGGAAACTGCCGGATTGGCCGGCAATGGTGATGGTGGCATCGTTGCCGATGACTTGCGCCGCCACCATGGCCGTGGCTTCGGGGATAACCGGATTGACTTTGCCGGGCATGATACTGCTGCCCGGCTGTAAGGCAGGCAATTCGATTTCGCCCAAGCCCGCCAAGGGGCCGCTGTTCATCCAGCGCAGGTCATTGGCGATTTTCATCAGGCTGACCGCGATGACTTTCAACTGCCCCGATAACTCGACGATGGCATCTTGGCAGCTTAAGCTCTCAAACAGCGACTCGTTCGGCGTAAACGGCAAGCCCGTGGCGGCGCTTAACACGGCGGCGAACTGGCCCGCAAAACGGGGGTCGGCGTTAATGCCGGTGCCGACTGCCGTGCCGCCTTGGGCCAGCTTATAAACGCGCGGCAAGGTCGCTTGCAAACGGTCGCTGGCATTACGGATCTGCAATGCCCAACCGCCCAATTCTTGGCTCATGCGCACAGGCATGGCATCCATCAAATGGGTGCGCCCAGTTTTGGTGACATGGTCTAAAGATGCGGCTTTGGCACTGATGGTCGCGGCCAAATGCGCCAAACTGGGCAATAGTGCCTGCTGGCATTCCAGCGCGGCGCTGACATGGATGGCGGTGGGGATAACATCATTACTGCTTTGCCCCATATTGACGTGGTCATTCGCGCTGACCGCTTTGCCCGCCAAGCCGCTGGCCAACTGCGCCAACACTTCGTTGACGTTCATATTGGTGCTGGTGCCGGAGCCAGTTTGGAACACATCGACCGGAAATTGGTCGCGGTGTTGGCCGCTGATGACTTGCTCGGCGGCGGCGATGATGGCCTGCGCCAGTTCCGCATCCAACTCGCCCAACTCGGCATTGACGATGGCGGCGGTTTTTTTAATCAAGGCGACGGTTTTGATAAACTCGGGCGGCATCGCCAAGCCGCTGACCGGAAAGTTTTCCACCGCACGTTGGGTTTGCGCCGCGTACAGGGCGTGGGCAGGGACTTGCAACTCGCCCATGCTGTCTTTTTCTAATCGGAATTCAGTCATAATGCCTCAATAAAATGGCGAAGGTCGGTCTGGTCAAACGGCCAGCACAACTCGGAAGTGGTTTCAGGGTGATATAAAACAGGAATACGGATGGCATAACGGGCTTGCCACTGTTCGGCTTCGGCAATGTCGACCTGCTCGACCGCTACTTGCGCGGGCGGCAAGGCCGCGAGCAATTCCTCGGCCTGTTCGCATAAATGGCAACCCGCCGTGCCTAGCAACAATAAACGTATCATCAATGTTTCGTCAGTTTGTCCAAATAGCCCATCAGCAGGGCCGAAATGACTAAGGTCAAATGGATGACCACATACCAGAGCAGTTTGTCATTGGCGGTGGCATTAATATCCATGAACACTTTTAGCAAATGGATGGAGGAAATGGCGACAATTGAAGTCGCCACTTTCATTTTCATCGAGCCATAATCATGCGTACCCAGCCACTCCAGCTTTTCGGTGTCGGCATCAATATCCAGACGGGAGACAAAGTTTTCATAGCCGCTGAACATAATCAGCACAATCAGGCTACCGACCAGGGTCAGGTCGATAAAGGTCAGCAAACTGAGGATAAAATCGGTCTCGCCAATGGCAAAAATATGCGGCAGAAAATGGTACAGCTCTTGAAAAAACTTGATGAACAGACCGAGCAGCACTAGGCTTAGGCCGGCATAAATGGGCGCCAGTAACCAACGGCTGGCATACATGAGGCGTTCAATGGCATGTTCTAAGTGTTTGGCAAAAGGCATAGTTCGGCAAGCAGGCAATTTTTGCCGATATTATAGCAATTATGTCGGCGCAGGCGGGTAAAATGATGGGAAAAGTCGGTTTAAAACGTTAACCGCCGTACCAAGACTTTAGCCTATAGCCACACCTCAACCCTCTCTTACTCTAAGGACTTATGAACCCTACCGCCTTTAGCCAAACAGAAGAAACCCTTAAGCATTGCCGTTTAACCCAAACTCTTAGCCCCGCCCAAGCGACGGTGCTGGCAGAGCTATTGGCGGCCAGCGAACCCTGGTTAACCTTAAATATTTCGGCAGCAGCCTTAGCTAAGTACCTGTTGCGCACCGATCCGGCTTTAAAACGTTATGCGGTGGAAGTACAAGGGGTTCTGGTGGGGGTTATCTGCCTGCGCTATCCGTGGCTGCGCGGGCCTTATATTGAACTGTTGGGCTTGGCGGCGGATTTTAGGGGGCTAGGTATCGGTGGTGAACTGTTAGCTTGGGCGGAAAGCCAAGCCCGCTTGGAATGCCAAAACCTCTGGGTGGTCGCTTCGGCGTTTAATCAGAAGGCCTTGGCGTTTTACCAGCACCACGGTTTCGGGCCAGTCGGCCTGTTGCCAGATTTGGTCTTGCCTGGGCATGATGAAGTGCTACTGCGGAAAAGCTGGGGTTAAATAGCCGCTGCCGTTCAACAGATCAGTATCAGGGCGTACAGGGCAGGCAAACACCGTTTGCTTTTCCTACACGTACAACCTTATCTAAACGCAAAACTCAGATGTAGCCAAACCAGATAAACCGACCATTTGAGTGTAGGGTACATCGCCAAGGCACATTGGGCATATTGCAGGGCGGCCATTTTTTTACCGCCCCGTGCCAATTCTTCACTAATGACCTTATACAAATAAGACAGGCTGATGCGGGTGTAATACAAGGCGCATGGGCTGTCGCACGCCATCAGCAAATGCTGGTAAGCGTTGACTTCCAGCAAGCGTTTATTTTGCAGGCTCAGGCTGTTCGACACCGACATATCCAAGCGTTTGGCGGGCGCATTATGTACTGCGCAAATGCTGGGGCGGAATAAAATAATCTCGGCCGCATCACAAACACGGATAAACAGGTTAATGTCCTCGCAATAATTAATCTGTTCCCAAAAACCGCCTATTTTGTCTAACAAGGCCTTAGTCGTGATAGTGATGTTAAGGTGTGCATAATCGGGATAAGACAGGATTTGTTGGCGCGAGACCGCGTAGACATCATAATCCGCCAGTTTTTGTGCCGGTTTTAAGGAATGCTCGACTTTTGGCATCATTTTTTCAATAATGACATTGCCGCTAGGGTCTTGCACTTGAATGCCGCCAAAATACACTTGCGCCGCTTGCCGCTCCATACAAGTGACCGCTGTGGCCAAATGCTCAGTGCACGTCCAAAAATCATCATCATCACAAAACGTCACATATTTGCCTTGGGCTAAGGCAATACCTTTATTTCTAATGACCGAAGGCCCGCAGCCTTGGGTGTCAGGTGCGTGAACTTCGTGCCATTGGACACGGGAGTCATACTGTTGCAGCAACCCCCGGCAAATTTCGCGGTTAGCCAAGCTGGAACCATCATCAATGACCAGCACTTCATAATGCGGATACGTCTGGGCTCGGATGGCATTCAAGCAAACTTGTAACAATTCACCACGGTTGCGGGTCGGGATAATAATACTGATTAACGGCTGTGCATTCATAAAATCAACGTTGGTTAAGCCAAGTGAGGGCATGGTTGACAAGTTTTTCCCGGTCTTGTGAACGCGAAAAGGTATGGTCGGCATCCGGCATATCGATACGCGTCAAGGCTTTGGCGGCTAAAACCGCCCGCCAACGCGCCGATAACGACACCAGTTCATCAAATTCTTTACCGATTAGGCTATAGCCGCTCATCAGTAACAGCACGGGGCCTGGAAATTTTGCCAAGCCTTCGCACATTTTTTCCTGGTAACTTGGCAGGCTTTCGAACTCTTGGCGTACCCGCGACTCTTGGACGGCCTCAAACAGCTTGGCATTACGCCAGAGATCTACCAGCGAAGTCATGGACACCAAGGGGTTAAACTGCAAGTTCAGCAATTTCAGCCAAAAGCTTTTTTGCATAATGCGCATCAAATAATAATGTTTGATATACATCCGCGCTTGAGTCGCTTCATTGCGTACCCAAGGGTTTTGCATGACCAGCCCGCTGACCCGCTTATCCCGCCAAGCGTACATCATCATTGCCGAAGCGGCATTGCATTCGCCCCAAAGCACAACGCTGGTCAAATCCGGCATCAGTGCCATCAGCTTATCGACGGCACTGGCAATGTCGGCGTTCACTCCTTCAAAGCCGACAAACTCGCCGGCACTGTCGCCAAAGCCGCGATAATCAAAACGCAACACCGGATAGCCGTCACTTGCCAGACGGCGGCTCCACAAAATGATTTGGCGGGCGCAGCCGACCCGATATTGCGGCCCCCCAGCCACCACGACGACAATGCCGATGTTTCGCGCCTGTTCGGGACGATGAAAAATGCCGATTTGTGCCACACCTTCACAGTCAATCAGCAAAGGGATTTCTTGTGTTTTTATCGTCATGTCCGCTCACCTAAGAAAATGCCGGTGGTTTTTGCCAATAAGTCGGGGGTCAGTTCGCGCTCATGCAATTGCCAGAAGGCAGGGCCTGAAAAAAACTGCGTAACCACTACCACGTTTTGGCTTTGCCAAGCAGCGACCACTTTTTGGCTGGCGATACTCAGCTCGGCCTGATCTGCCAGCGTCAGCTCAAACCAGTTGACCTGAAGGCCAGCGGGTAACCGGATAGCCACTAAGGCCTTGCTGTCAAGCGCCGCCGCCAACACCGGGCTGATTTCATAACCCGCCACTTCTAGCGGCTTACCCGCCTGTAACCGTTCACGCATTTGCTGGGTGGTTTCTTTCGGCTCGCCCCTGTCCATCAGCATTGCCAGGCGTATGCGTAAAAATTGCGTAAACAGCACTTTGCCTTCCAATACGGGTTGCCAAAGCAACAGACGGGTAAACCGTCCAGGGATTGCTGCCGCCAGTTCTGCCGCGACCACTGCCCCCAAGCGCAAACCCCATAAACCTATTTTGGTGTAACCCTGCCCTATCAACCACGCACAAGCCGTTTCGGCATCACGCAGCCATTGTTCCCAACGGGTTTCGCTAAAATCGCCGGCACTATCGCCCGTGCCATAGTAATCCAACAACAGGCATCCCACCCCGGCTTCGGCGAGCATCCGCGCCTGCATGGCGACCATCACCCGGCAACGGTTCAGCTCTTCGCCAAAAGAGGGTAAAAACAGTAAAACTTCGCCCTGCGGATCTTTAGGCGGCACGAACAGGCAAAATAATGGCCCTTGGCTACCGTCAATGAAGAAAGGCGTGAGGGTAACACCCAAATAACTAGGGTTCATAATTAGGACTCAATAAAGGAAGGGCTAATGCTCAACTTTTCGATGCCACAAAGGTGACCAAGCTGCCAAAGGTGGTAAACACGTCAGCGTTGATTTCGTCATCGTCAATGACACAGCCTACATTTTCCTCAATGGCGGTAATGAGGTTAACGACCCCCATTGAATCCAGCTCAGGCAACGCCCCAAGCAAGGGCGTATCAGCCTGATAGCTGTCCACCGCATCGCCTAACTGGAGATGCTGCCGTAAGATATTTTTTACCATTTGTTCAATTGCCATAATGTGCTTACTCAATAGTGCTATAAATTGTCATCGGATGCCCCTTACTTGCCAGACCGCGCATTTGCAAATGCGTGTGGCTCCCTAGCCCTTTACAAAGGGTGATTTTACCGTTTATTCGCTCCCAAAGGGGAGGCTATTTTGTCATCAGCCGATTTTTGACACGATTTTTGCCCTGAAAGGGTGGTGCTCTATTCGGGGTTATGCCACAAGCGGCGCTGCTTTTCCTTCTTTGTCTGTATTTCAAGGTCAGGATTCAGTTTACGGTCAATCAAGCCGGGGACTTTAGTAATGGGCGTGGCCATTTCTTTCAACAAAATGATTATGGCTACCAATTGCCAAGTCAAATCCAAATAAGACAGGCTTAAAAACGCCCCACCCGTCAGATAAGACAGCAAACTCAACTTAATCATGGTCGCCAAATCCCCCTGCCATTTTTTTTCAGGATTATTCTTCGTCAGCTTAGCAACCTGTGAACAATAACGCCAAGCCAGAAAAAAAATCGTCAAGAACAGCAGCAAGCCTATCCAGCCATGTTCGCCCAATACATGAAAATAAATGCTGTGGGCGACATAGGCTGGCATTTCGTCGGTATAGCCAGGCAAATATTGCCGGTAAATAACCCGCGCCCATAGCTGGTAACCGCCGCCGAACAAACGGTCATTAGCGACGTGATAGGCAAACGTCCAAGCTCGGATGCGTCCTTGCGCGGACTCGTCCTGATCGTAAGTTTTGATGGTGTCCATGCGCTGATACCAAGATTCGGGCAGGAATTGGTAGAGCACTGACACCAAAATGATTAATGCCAGCGTCACCGGCACTTTACGCTTGCTTTGCAGCCAAAAATAGCCGCCCAACCCGCTCATAGCCAAAAAAGCCCCGCGCGATTGCGAGCCTAATGCAGAAAACGCCATGGCGACAATACAAAATAGCATCAATTGCTTTTGCCAATGCTGTTCAAGCTGGCCGCGCATATACACCATCAGCGGAATCACCATCAATTCGGCAACCGCCAAAGCGTTATTTTCTTCGAGAAATGATTCGGGTGGGCCAAAAACGTGGAAGCTACCGCCGCTCAACACGGTAAAAATGCCGCCTTTAACACCAAAAAAACCAATCGAGACAATAATCACCCAGAGCAATTGGTGGATACGTTCGCGGCTTTTGAACAAAGTCATTGATAAGAGGACCGGAAAAAATATTTTCAGGACGCGGATATAATATTCATTCGCGTCTACCGGGTTCATGGCAAAAATAGTCGAGACGCTCATCCAGAGCAAAAACACAATGATCAGCACCACCAGCTTATCTTTAGGCAAGGCCTTAGGCTCATTTGAAATGGCGTAAACCACAACAGTCAACAAGGCGATGATATAGGAAAACGGCAAGGTATAGGCGAACCCATAACAGAGCCGGTGCGGGTTCATAAAACCTAGCCATGACCAGACTAAAATGCCGACATAAGGCCTTTTTAAGGTATAAAAGCATCCCAAGGCAAATAATAAAGTGACCGCAATATCTCTCATGGTTATTTTTGCCAATGCCCTGATTTTATCAACAATTCTTTGAGCTTTTGTTTAGGGAAATTTTGCGCATAAATCAACTTGGCTTGCGCCAACGCTTCGGGATATTTTTTACTTTCAAACAAAAACAGGCCGTAGCTGTAGTTGATGCTAAGCTCATTAGGTAAGGCCTGCAAGGCTTTTTTATACAGCTCATTGGCTTCTTGCGGATGTTGGCTTTTGCGCAAATACGTCCCGTACATTATATAATTAAGGGGGTCTTGCGGAGCAAAATGAATTGCCCGCTGGAAATAACATTCCACAGGGGAAGGTAAAGGCCGCTTGGCTTTTGTGGCAATGTCGTGCTGATAAATCAATTGGTAGTGCATCAGCGTGCCTAAGGCCTTATGGTGGTTAGGGAAAGCCGTTACGGTATAATCAAGGTCTTCACCCAAATAACCGGTATTGCCTTTAATGAGCATTTGGATATCTTTGGTGTAATGGTACGTTTCGACAATATTGAGTTTGTCCCCCTTGTTCGCGGCATTGGTATAATCAAATGGCCCGTAACTTATCTCGCGGCCACTACAACGTTCGCCGTCTAAGGACACCCCTACCCAGGGGGCGAGGGTGGAGGCGGCCAAGGCGGCAGTCCCGCCGACCGCTAGGCAACAGCCCAACGCCCATAGCCAGAGAGGATTATAATGTTTGGCAGTCATAGGGTGTCACCTAAAAAATGGTCTATGCAAAGAGTGTGCGGTTACGCTTAGCCGCCCTTAAGGTACAGCCAGACCATCCGCAACATAAATCTGAGCGGTGTGGCATCCCAAGGTGTAAAGCGCGGCAATTGCCATACATCACTGGCCGCCGTCGCCACACCCGGATGGGTCGAGAAAGCCGCCTGATAGGGACACGCTTTGGCAATGTCCCGGTGGGCAAGTAAGTAATCATCGCCTAACCTGCCGTTAGGGTAGGCAAAAAATCGGATCGGGGCGGCTAACAGTTGCTCCAGGTAGGCTTTGTTCTCGGCAATTTCTGCCGTGGCGGTAGCCTTGTCCAAAGTCGCCAAAATCGGATGGTTAACGGTATGGCCACCAATTTCCATACCCTGCGCGTGCAGTTCGCGCAGTTGCGCACGGGTAAGCATCAGGTCGTCGGGCAACGCCGTGGCCTGTGCGGCAAGCGCTTGGCTATGCGCCAAGCGTTGTTCGGGCGGCAAATGTTTAAGGCACTTGAGCAAGGTGCGGGCGGTGGCGGCCCGTTGCGCGGGGCTAACCAGCGGCATTACGCCCAAACCGAAAGCGCTCAAATCCACTTCGGGTTGCGGGAGGTTACGGATAGCCTCAATAACGGTATCGTTCCACATCCGCCCACCTTCCAAGTAACCGGAGGCGATGAAAAACGTTGCGCTCAAATTCTGCTGCTTAAGGATAGGCACGGCGTTGCGTAGGTTATCGGCGTAACCGTCATCAAAAGTAATGGTGACGGCACGTGGCGGCAAGCTCCGGTCTTGTAAGCGGGCCACCGCCTCAGCCAACGGCAGGACATTAAAGTGCCGCGCCAACAGCTGCATTTGCCAGCTAAAACTGGCGATATCCGCCTCACCAGGACGCATAACATCCGGCGCGTCCAGCACTTGGTGATAAATTAGGATAAACAGCTTATTCTGTCCGCCCCTAGTCGATGCCCAGGTTGCGCAATGCGTAAGGAGAGAAAGTGCCAAAGCTTGCATCATTGCCGATCCATTCAGGGTAAAATAACCTAAAAGCGGCTATTATAAACGCTAACTGGATTTTGTAGCGGCCCTTTGTCAAAGATTGCGGCTTTTCGGCATAAAGTGGCACGATAAAGCAACGGCATTTTGCCTTGCCGGGCATTACCCACTTGATTGCTCGGAAATTAATCAGGATAATCACCCGTCTGCCGAGGATTTGGCTAAGCATTATGGCGCAAATTCAGGATATGCCCGGTTGGGGCTGAACTTATCCCTAGCCGTGGCCGAAGCAAGCCCTTAACCCTTACATTATTTTCAGCCCATCCTTTACCATTGCCCCGACTTCTTAAGGAACTTTTGTCTACATGAATACCTCCGCCCGCTTCCCCCTGCTCGACGACATCGCCAGCCCCGCCGATGTGCGCCGCCTGCCGAAAGACCTGCTCAAGCCGCTCGCCAAGGAGCTGCGCGAATTCCTGACCCAATCGGTGAGCGTGTCGGGGGGGCATTTCTCGGCGGGGCTGGGGACGGTGGAGCTGACCGTGGCGCTGCATTATGTGTTCGACACCCCGTCCGACAAGCTGGTCTGGGATGTCGGCCACCAGGCCTACCCGCATAAGATCCTGACCGGGCGCAAGGGGCGGATGACGACGATCCGCAGCCGCGACGGCATCTGCGCGTTCCCGAACCGCAGCGAGAGCGAGTATGACGCGTTTGGGGTGGGGCATTCGAGCACTTCGATCAGCGCGGCGTTGGGCATGGCGATCGCCGCCCGCCTGAAAGGCGAGGACCGCCAGATGGTCGCCATCATCGGCGACGGCAGCATCACCGGGGGCATGGCCTTCGAGGCCATGAACCACGCCGGGTCCATCGACGCGAATTTGTTGGTGGTCCTCAACGACAACGACATGTCCATCTCCCCGAACGTCGGGGCGATGAACAACTACCTGTCCAAGGTGCTGACCAGCCGTTTGTATTCGTCGGTGCGCGAGGAGAGCAAGAAGGTGCTGAGCAAGATGCCGACGGTGTGGGAATTGGCGCGGCGCACCGAAGAGCACGTCAAGGGCATGATCGTGCCGGGGACGCTGTTCGAGGAGTTGGGCTTCAACTACATAGGCCCCATCGACGGCCACGACGTGGACAGCCTGGTCGGCACGCTGGAGAACCTCAAGCACATCCAAGGGCCGCGCTTTTTGCACATCGTCACCAAAAAGGGCAAGGGCTACCCGCCCGCCGAGAAAGACCCGTTGGCCTACCACGGCGTGCCCGCCTTCGACCCCGGCAAGGAATGCCTGCCCAAGTCCGCGCCCTCGCCGCACCCGTCCTACACCGAAGTGTTCGGCAACTGGCTGTGCGACATGGCCGCGCAGGACAGCCGCCTGCTCGGCATTACCCCCGCGATGCGCGAAGGCTCCGGGCTGGTCAAGTTCTCCCAGCAATACCCCGACCGCTATTTTGACGTCGCCATCGCCGAACAGCACGCCGTCACCCTCGCCGCCGGGCAGGCCTGCGAAGGCGCCAAGCCCGTGGTCGCCATCTACTCGACCTTCCTGCAACGCGGCTACGACCAGCTCATCCACGATGTCGCCCTGCAAAACCTCGACGTGCTGTTCGCCCTCGACCGCGCCGGGCTGGTGGGCCCCGACGGGCCCACCCACGCGGGCAGCTTCGACCACAGCTACCTGGCCTGCATCCCCAACCTGGTGGTCATGGCCCCCGCCGACGAGAACGAATGCCGGCAGATGCTCAGCACCGGGTTTTTGCACCCCGGCCCCGCCGCCGTGCGCTACCCGCGCGGCAAAGGCCCCGGCACGGCGGTGCAGCCCGGGCTGGACACCCTGGCCATCGGCAAGGGCGAAATCCGCCGCCACGGCCAGCGCATCGCCCTGCTCGCCTGGGGCAGTTTGGTCACCCCCGCCCTCGCCGCCGCCGAAGCCTTGGGCGCGACCGTCGCCAACATGCGCTTCGTCAAACCGCTGGACGAGGCCCTCATTTTGGAACTGGCCGCCAGCCACGACCTGCTGGTGACGTTGGAAGAAAACGTCCTGTCCGGCGGCGCGGGCAGCGCCGTCAACCTGCTCCTGCAAGCGCGCAAACAGCTCAAGCCCGTCCTCAACCTCGGCCTGCCCGACAGCTTCGTCGAACAGGGCACCCGCGAGGAATTGCTGGAAATCTGCGGCTTGGATGTCGCGGGGATTTTGGCCAGCATCCGGGCGTTTTGTGAATAATGGCGGAAAAGATGCCTTTGTAACCGATTTTGCTTACAATCAGGCCTTATATCCACGAAAAGTGCTAAAAAAAACGGGTAGCCAATGACTAATTTACGGTTCATATCAACCTCCGAACTGGAGCGGCAACTTGATGGAAGTGATGAGCGGTTCGCGGCTTATTTTTTTGCCATTTACAATTGTTCACCCGATGATCCTGGTGGAATAAACAAAATCCGCGAATGGCTTAAGCAAGAATATCCAACAAAAGCAATTCCGGTTGGGCGGTATTTTGTGCTTCTTGACGAGGCCGCTGCCGGAGCTTTGAATTTTTATTTCCAGACTTTAATTGATTCTGGATTATTTCAAGATGATTACGTTGCCTATGCCAATCGAAGGCTAAAAGAAATTGAGGAGGCTCGCAATATCAGTCAATCATTACTTATTCCTGGCACGCTCACAGAAGGCCAGTTAGCCAATGACTTCCATCTTGCATTTGTTGCTGGCGTTGCCATTTCTAAGAATCAAATTATCGAATCTTAAATTAAGGATTAAAAGATGACACCGGAAAAAGTAACCGTCTTTAACTACGAAAGCTACGATATTCAAGTCGATGAATATAAAAACCACGGCAAGTGGGCTACGATGGAATACATCACGCGTTGCAAACTAATCATAAGTCCTAAAGCCAATACATTAGAAGTGTCTCTGTCTGATCTTGATTCTGAAGGACGGTACATTGGAATAGAGGCCAAACAGTAACCACGGCATCAAGAGGATAACATGCCACCCACAAACAATGAGGCCATTATGCAGAGATTGACCAGCAAAATCCGCGATATTCCTGATTTCCCCAAACCTGTAATCATTTTCATGGAAAATCCAGCCTAAATCTGTGCACAAAATAAACCGACACCGCAGCAGCTAGAAGAATAGCAAGCAATCGCTATCCCTCATCAAACGGTTTTAGTCACCCGATAACGCCGATCGCAAGCCGCACACAAACCGCCCACCGCCATAAACACCGCCCCCAACCAAATCCAGCGGATGAAGGATTTATAGTAAATCCGCAAGCTCCACGCGCCGCCGTCGCCTAGCGGTTCGCCGATGGCGACGAACAAATCCCGGAACAGTCCGGCATCAATCGCCGCTTCGGTCATGGGCATAGTCTGCACCTGATAAACACGTTTTTGCGGTTCCAACTGGGCAATTTGCTGGCCGTTATGGCTGACGGTGATAAAGGCTTGTTGGGCAACGTAATTCGCGCCTTGAGTTTCTTTGACCCCGTGGAACTTAAAAATATACCCCGACATATCCAGGGTTTCCTCAGGCGTAAGGCGCACGTCTTTTTCGACGCTATACACCGATGTTAAGGTAATACCGACCACGAACACGGCTATCCCTAAATGGGCGATGGTCATGCCGTAAAAGCCCGCCGGAATCGCTGCCAATCGCTGCCAAGACAAGCCTTTAACGCCCAAGCGCTCGCTAAAGGCCAAAACGGCAATGGCGACTGTCCATAAGGCCAAGGTTAATCCCAACGCCGCTCCCCAGGAATAAAACGGCATCAGTAAAGGCAAGGCAAGGCCGCCAGCGGCACAGCCACCGATGATCCAGCGTAGGCGCAAACCCAACGCCGCCAAGCTGTCTTTTTTCCAACGCAGCAATACGCCGACCCCAACCGCTACCGACAAAGGTGCCATCAGCGGGATAAACACGGCGTTAAAATACGGTGGGCCCACGGAGATTTTCCCCAAGCCCAGCGCGTCAATGACCAGCGGGTACAGTGTCCCCAGCAAAATGCTGGAGGCGGTGACGACCAGTAAGACATTATTTAATAAAATCGCCGATTCTTTAGAGACCAGTTCAAAAGTTGCGCTGCTTTTGACGTATGGCGCGCGGATGGCGTACAGCAATAAGGAGCCGCCGACGACGATAGCCAAGAAGATCAGAACAAACAAGCCACGGGTCGGGTCGCTGGCGAAGGCGTGGACAGAAGTCAACACGCCGGAACGCACTAGGAAGGTGCCTAACAGGCTTAAAGAAAAGGCAAAAATCGCCAATAATACCGTCCAAGTCTTAAACACGCCGCGCTTTTCGGTCGCCGCCAGTGAGTGCATTAACGCTGTACCGACCAGCCAAGGCATAAAGGAGGCGTTTTCGACCGGATCCCAAAACCACCAGCCGCCCCAGCCCAGTTCGTAATACGCCCACCAACTGCCCAAGGCAATGCCTAAGGTCAAAAACGTCCAAGCCATATTCGTCCAAGGCCGCGACCAGCGTGCCCAAGCGGCATCTAAGCGGCCTTCTAGCAGAGCGGCGATGGCAAAGGCAAACGCCACCGAAAAGCCGACATAGCCCATATACAGCATCGGCGGATGGATCGCCAAACCGGGGTCTTGCAGCAACGGGTTTAAGTCGCGGCCTTCTAGGGGCGCGGGAAACAAGCGCTCGAATGGGTTGGAGGTGAGCAGTAAAAACAGCAAGAAGCCGATGGACACCAAGCCCATCACTCCCAACACCCGCGCCACTGTGGCTTCGGGGATGGTTTTGCTGAACTGCGCGACCAAACCTGTCCAACACGCCAACACCAACGCCCATAACAGCAAAGAGCCTTCATGGGCCCCCCATACCCCGGAAACGAGGTATAAAAACGGTAAGGCGGTATTGGAATTATGGGCGATATAAGCTACGGAAAAATCGTGGATAATGCAGCTATAGGTCAAACAGCCGTAAGCAATGGCAACGAATAAGAGTTGCGCAAAAGCGGCGGGCCGCGCCACCGCCAACCACCCCGCTTGGCCCCGGAATGCGCCGATGATGGGTAACGTGCCTAGCACCAGTGCCATACACAGGGCGAGGATGAGGGAAAAGTGGCCTAGTTCTGGGATCATGTCGTTTGCAAGTCGTCGTTTTTAAATGAGTTTAGGATTTGGAGGGCTAGGTAACTATCAAGGGCAGCCGTTTATATCATACCAACTATCGTAGAGATTTTGTGTGCCGCCGTTGTTATCTCAGTCAGAAGTTACCAAACCAGATAGTATTTTGCCGCAAACCCCATGATAATGTCGGAGCAGAACACACATTCCCCGCGTTGTGCAGCCGCTTTCGCTTGCCTATACCGTAACGGCATTCCAGGGCAGCACTCGATAAGCTTAGGCGGGCCGGGCGCATCGGTTGCGGTAATCCCTATCGGCGCAAAAGGCAACAAGGCGAGCAATACCCCTATAACGCCCAGCAGCCCAGCCTTGCGGCGGAACGTCGGCAAACTCAGCGTTATCAGCAAAAGCACAGTCAGGCAGAACGCTTCTGGACGCATAGTGACCATTGACCATGCCATGCCGATAGGAACCCAGAGGTATTTTGGCTTAGGCAAAAGCGTATTATTCATTTTTGCCGATAATCCCTTATATGCCTTGTGAGGTATGCGGTCACTTACAACTATGTTCGGGACACAGTTGTTTAATGGTAATGCCTAAATCATCCAGTAAGCCAGACTGTTCCGTCCAATCGCTATCGGTGGCATTAACTAGCGTGGCTTTAGCCACCACAGCCGTGGCTAAAAATTTACGGTCTGACATATCCAGGTGATTATCGGGCAATTCAGTAAAGCCCTTACGGTCATCATCGGATGGGGTGATGTTAACCATAAGGATATTATGGGTGCTGTATTGGTTATCATGCAGATATTTAAAAAACATATCGCCGACTCCTGGCTGGCCTGCGTAGCTTAAATGCCTTTGATACTCGTCCATGATTAATCCGGGTTTATCAATGGCAATTTGTCGGTTTTTACAATCTTGCAATAACTCGATACAGGCCAATCGGCAAGCCCAAGAGGCGTGGGTGTTGACACCGTTCGCGCTGATCGCCACATTGGTGTCGATGACGAGTTTTTCCGGCATCGGCTAAACGGCCTGCATTTTACGTTTTAATGCGGCGGTACGGGTGGCGGCAATTTCCGCCATTTCATCACCAAAAAAGTTGTCTGGCCAATTTCTGATATCGCCGAATTCATCAATATCTAAATCGGCTAAGGTCGCTTTGCCGCCGTTATTGGCGCAAAAATACAGTTTTATGTCTTCGGCAGGATAGTGCGCTTCGGCAACACGCCGTTGGAAGCGCCTTAACAAATGTTCGCTATGGCTTTCGACAATCACCTGAATATTGCGGTGTTGCGCCACTTGTAAAATCACATCGGCAAGACCGCTTTGCACCGAAGGGTGTAAATGGATTTCCGGTTGTTCCATTAATACCGTGCTGCCTTCTGGCACATAATAAAGCAAGACTAGGGCGGGTAATACTTGGGAAACGCCGAAACCGACATCAGTCAAAAACGCTTCTGGGCTTTCGGGGTCGCGTTTGACAATCGCCCGGTATAAGCTAGAACCTTCGGCCAGTTCTTTAATGGCAAAGGTATCAATCAAGCCCAATTGTTTCAGCCAATAGGCGATGACTTCTTGAAAAGGCTTAGGCTCGTCGGTATTGCTTAGCGTTCTTGTTTCACCACGAAAGGTGGCAGACAAGATGGCATTAATGGTGCCTTCGCCACGATAACCGACATCGGTTGACCCCGAACCTGACCACTGATATTCCCTTTTTGGATATTCGCGCAATGGGCCAAGGTAGTAGATTTGATCCATCATATCTTCGTATGCAGATTCAAGGCTTGATAATATCCAATCTGAGCTAAAGTCGGAGCCAGGTATCACCTCAATAAGCAAAGGGTGCTGGCTAGGGAATAAATGGGTCTTGCTAGGGGATATGTTTTTCTCTTGAGTTCGAAAGCTATACCCAGATTTACGCTCGTCCTTTTCATAAGAATTGTACACATAGCGTTCATTTTCTAGCTTCATTTCAAAATAAAGATCACCAAAACGATAGCTTAAAAAATGCAGTTTCATTTCTTTATTTTTAAACAAAACCTTTGCATTTGTTTCTAAATCAATAGCACTTTCGAATCCTATAAACTGGCTATTTTTAACATTTTTTGCTGTTTCGTCCCGCTTCCATTTTATTTTCCACGTTAAAGGCTGCTTTTCTTCATGCCCATAAATCAAATCCTTAAACGTACCCAAATTAACCAACTGGCCTTGGCTACCTAAATCTAAAACTATCCCTCTATCCGTCGCATTTTTAGTCTGCTTTAACAACAACAAAAATTGCAAAATGCTGGTCTTACCCGAACTATTAGTACCAAACAGCCCCGTAACCCGTCCTAGCCGAATATCCAAGGCTTGCCATGCTTTAAAATTTGCAACGTGTAATTCGGTTAGCATCGTAGCCTATTTGACGTAAAGTGAATTGCTTAGGGCTTTTTCTGCTCGGCGGCGGCCTTCAAACTCGCCTTAACCTCCGGCGGCATGTAATTCTCATCATGCTTCGCCAGCACTTCTTCGGCGACGAACACGCCGCGCCCGTCTAACTTACCGTTGGCGACGATGCCTTGGCCTTCGCGGAACAGATCCGGCAAGATGCCGGTGTATTCGACGGTGACTTCTTTGCTGAAATCGGTCAGTTTAAAGCGCACCATCAGGCCATCGCCGGGGCGTTCGACCGAGCCTTTTACGACCATGCCGCCTAAGCGGAACAGCGCGTCTTGGGGGGCTTTGCCGGCACTGACATCGGTGGTGGAAAAAAAGTACATCAGATTTTCGTTAAAGGATTTCAGCGCGAAGGCGGCCGCCAGACCCGCGCCTACGACCATTAAGGCAATCAGGATTAAACGTTGTCGTCTTACAGGTTTCATAATAGGCTTATAAATTATGGCGTTTTTGTTTCAGCGCCAAGTGCCGTAACAAGCGTTTGCGCTGGATAATCGGTAAGATGATGTTGGCGAGCAACACCACAAAGCAGATGCCGTAGGCCGTCCACACATAAAAGGCGTAACCGCCCATGGCGAAAAATTCTTGCAAACTCATGGTGTCGGCTCCGTCAGCAGTTTTTTGACCCAGTTGGCGGTGCGCTCGCGTTGCAGCAGTTCTAGCCGCGCCCGTTGCAGCATAGCAATGACATAATAGAATTTAAACGCCACCGCCATCAGCAATAAGGGCACTAACATCGTGACATGGATGGACGGTTTGTCCATTTTCGTGACGGTAGGGCCTTGATGCAGGGTACTCCACCATTCTACCGAATAATGGATAATCGGAATGTTGACGACACCGACCAAGGCCAAAATCGCCACGGCTTTGGAGGCGGTGCGTTTGTCATCAATAGCATTGTACAGGCCGATCACGCCCAAGTACAAAAACAACAGCACCAGTTCGGAAGTTAGCCGCGCATCCCACACCCACCACGTCCCCCACATGGGTTTGCCCCATAAAGACCCGGTCACCAAGGCGATAAAAGTAAAACTCGCCCCGACCGAGGCACTGCTGATGGCGACGATTTCCGCCAGCTTAATGCGCCAAACCAAACCGATTGCCCCCGTGACCGCCATGACGATATAAATAAACAGCGACATCCAGGCACTAGGGACATGGATATAGATAATCCGGTAGCTGTCGCCT
The DNA here is from genome assembly GCF_002923755.1 of Methylovulum psychrotolerans. Taxonomy (GTDB): domain Bacteria; phylum Pseudomonadota; class Gammaproteobacteria; order Methylococcales; family Methylomonadaceae; genus Methylovulum; species Methylovulum psychrotolerans. Next base: position 101,269 of record NZ_PGFZ01000003.1, on the reverse strand, counting down.
TGTTGGTAATCGGGTGGGGCCAGATATAGGCCACCGTACAGGCCGCAGGCCAACAAGATTAAAAATATCCCTACCAACCACGGCATCAGCTTTTCAGTCAATGCGTAGAAATGCGGGGGGGAGGCCATACGATGAAAGAATCTGCCGACCGGATCAGGAATTAGAAACATATAAATTAAGGTGTTTTAAAAAGAAAGGTCATCCACAAAAACGTATTACCCACAAAACTAAGAAAGGTTCAAAGCAAACACTCGGTTTACTTTGAACCTTTCGGGTGTCAGTGCGGCTTTATTCAGGCTTTGCAGTATGAAGGTATCCAGCTCTGCTCGACCATATACTCCGGCACTTCATTAAAATCAAACGCTTCACCGTCTTTAACCATTTGCTCGACATCAAATAGCTCCGCCACTTCGGGGATGTCGGCAAAAAACAGTTTATATAAAGGCCGCACCATCCATTTTGAGGCTTTCATGCCGATAGGGCCGATAAAGTTACGGCGTTGGCCGACATGGGCGATTTCGTCAATGGTGATTTCGTCCAGCAACTCATGCAGGCGCTGGCGCACTTCCGGCTCGTCCGCCAGCACGTCATCAAACAGACGGTGCAGGTGGAAATAATAGGTCACGCCCATCAGTTCGGTGACAAAGGCAGGGGGGTCCATAAAAATGCCCGGCACTTTTGGGAATTGCTCGTAAACCCATTCCTTAAACGGGGTTAACGGCACCCATTCGACTTTATCTAAGCCGCAAGTACGGAGCATTTCATCAAATAAGCGCCAATGGCAAAATTCTTCCGCCAAATGGACGCGGCTAATCTTATCTTCGACACTGTGCGAATTCGCCATGTCCGGCACCACATCCCACGCACCTTTAATGCCGACCCATTCATGGCGGGCGAACTTGTACATACTGGTGAGCATTAACGTCATCCGGTCTAAAGACTTAGGATCGTCCTGCATCTCGATATAATTGCGGTAAAAGACATCAGGATTCGCTAAGGGTGTACGCAAGCTAACGGGGTTGTCTTTAAACGCCTGTAGCTTAGCGCGTTTTTTCGCCAAATCCCGCTCGGCCTCAAACAGTTCGCCGCCGTGGTTTTGGGTGAATTGCCAATAATCGGCAAAGTTCTCTTGGCGTTGCTGTGGGGTCGCGGGGGAGAAAATCGACAGGTATTTCGATGATGCCATAATACGTTGCTCCAGATCAATGTTATTAAGGTATGTGGGTGCGCAGCTAATCTACGCGGGTTAAAGCGCATTATTTATGTTTTTTATCATTATGGCCGGGCTAACATCACTCAAGGGTACGACAAAATAGCCCGACAACCTGTCGCCCCGCCCATCTTTTGCTGCCCCTATGGGTAAGGGCGTTTTTTATGCGTGATGGCAAAAAGCATTAAAAAAATCGGCAAAATGGTAATAGTTCATAGAAATAGCCGGGGCTTTTCATTATCCTAGCAAAGAAATTCTTTACCTATGAATTTTATGCACCTTATTTTCCATTATAATTAGAGACTGTCCGATGAAAAAATCCTTATTGCTGTCCGCCCTGCTAGCCGCGCTGGTTGCCCAAACCGCTTTGGCAACCCCGCCCGTCAAATACAATGTGGCTAACCGCGATGCCGCCCTGCCCGAAGCCAGCGAACTGGTCACTAACCTTGACGTGATCTCCCCAAACAATAACACCTTGGTCTGGAATGCCGATAAGACCTTAATTAAGGTCGTCACTTGGAAATCGCAAAGCAGTTACCAAAACTTCCTGTTGCCCTATACCCAAACCTCATCTAGCGAAAGCTTTGTGACCTGGGTGACCTTAGCGCCGAAAATGCAAGCGTTTTGCCACCAATACTTAACAGACCATCCCAATGCCACGCCCGCCGACTTGGACTATCGCCTGAAACAGCGTTTAGGCTTGGATTCCGATTGGTCTTACGATGTGTTTGTCGAAATGTGGGTAAACCCTAGCGACATCTTCCGCCCTTGTGTTGACCCCGAAACCAACGACAGTAGCTGTAACCTGAACTTTTCCAGCACGGTGCCGACCGTCAAAAACATTAAGGACTATCCGGCGTTTTACAAAAACGTCTATTACGGCAGCTTCCGTAACTCGCCTAATGTTCCTTGGACAGGCTTAGGTTATACTTACGATTGGAAATACGCCAGCAAAACCCCTGGTGCGGCTGAGCAAGGCGCGAGCGAATTTATCCTCTCGCCTTCTACGCCTTATACTATCGAAACAGCGATACCGACTTGGCAGTATTGCGCCCAGTAGTTAGCGGCCTCTAGCGGCGGCTACCTGCACAGGTAGAGAGCCGCCGCAGTTAACTGACACTCATTTTTAACGCCGCCGCCGTCGGCCACGGGGCTAAGGTCAGCGCCAGCAAGAGCATCGCCGCCAATATATTCAGTTGCGCCACGACCGGCAAGCCGGTCGCCGCCATCGTTACCGCATTACTGGCAAAAATCAGCACCGGCACATACAAGGGCAACACCAATAGCGACAAAATCATCCCGCCGCGCCGCAACCCCACGGTCAGCGCAACCCCAATCGCCCCGATCAGGCTTAACACCGGCGTACCCAGTAACAGCGTCAACAATAATACCCCTAAGGCTTGGTTAGGCATCCCTAAAAACACTGCCAATAACGGCGCGATCAGCAATAAAGGCAAACCTGTCACTAGCCAATGGGCAAACACCTTGCCTAAAATCAACACCGACACCGGATGCGGGCTGAGCAACAATTGCTCCAACGAGCCGTCATCAAAATCCGAGCGGAACAGGCTGTCCAGTGACAGCATGGCCGCCAATAACGCCGACACCCAGATAATCCCCGGCGCAATCGCCTGTAAAAGCTGCGGCCTAGCCCCTACGCCCAACGGAAACAGGGTGATGACCAGGACAAAAAAGAACAGCGGATTGGCGATTTCCGAGCGGCGGCGCAAGGCTAAAATTAAATCCCGACGGATAATAGCAAAAAAAGCGGCAGTTAAGGACATTAGGCTAAGCGGATACGTTGTACGTCAACAGTAGGCAAGTTTAATTCATGGTGTGAGGTTAACACAATCATACCGCCTTGGTCACAATGTTCCGCCATCAATTGCTCAATTAAGGCAATGCCTTGCCTATCCAAGGCGGTAAACGGCTCGTCCAATATCCATAAGGCATTATGGGTAATCAGTAACCGCGCCAACGACAGCCGCCGCTTTTGCCCAGCAGACAGTGCTTGCGCCGGGACATCGTCAAAACCCGCCAACTGTACCCGCGCCAACGCCGCACCGATACTACAGGCCCCTGCCTGCGCCAAGGCCAGCGCGACATGCAGATTCTCCAGCACGGTCAGTTCTTTTTTAATGCCTTCCAGATGCCCGACATAAGCCATATCAATACGGTACTGCACGTCGCTAATCGGCTCGCCGCACCAGCGCACTTCCCCGGCATCCGGTTCGCGGAAACCGCATAAAATCCGCAACAACGAGGTTTTGCCGCTGCCGTTACGGCCTTCCAATAACAAAACTTGGCGATTAGTGACCTGAAACGCCAAATCGCTGAACAATACCCGGTCATCACGGATACAGCTGAGGCCTTCGGCTACCAAGGACACAGGCCGCGCTAAACTCATGGCTTTAATCTCTGGCGGATCACTTCGTACAACAGCACCCCGGTCGCCACCGATAAATTTAGGCTGTCCACTTGCCCCAACATCGGCAGTTTGACCAACACATCGCATTGCTCACGGGTCAGGCGGCGCATCCCCTTTTCTTCCGCCCCGACCACCAAGGCTAGCGGTACGGTAAAATCGGCCTGATAGGCGGTTTGGGTGGCTTCGCCCGCCGCGCCCATCACCCATACGCCTTGGTCTTTCAGCCAGCGCAAGGTGCGGGCCAGATTGGTGACTTGATAAACGGGTACGGTCTCCGCCGCCCCACAAGCGACTTTGCACACGGTCGGGGTAATGCCCGTAGCGTTATCCTTCGTGATAATTACCCCGTGTACGCCCGTGGCATCGGCGGTACGCAAACACGCGCCCAGATTGTGCGGGTCTTGGACGTTATCCAACACCAGAAACAAGGCGGTGCTGTCGAGGTTTTCCACCGCCGTTTTCAGTTCCTGCTCGGACAATTCGCCGGGCATGTCCACTTCAATGACGATACCTTGATGGTTATTGCTCTCGGCGAGTTTATCGAGCTTTTTACGCTCGACCTTTTCCGGTTCGATGCCTAAATCCAGCAAGGCATCCAGTGCTTGCGCCAAGCGCTTATCTTGGCGTTGGGTATCCACCCAGGCTTTGTTGATGGATTTGGGGGAATAATCAAGAGCCGCTTGCACCGAATGCAGGCCGTAGAGTTTGGTGGGTTTCATGAGTGTTCAAAAAGAGTGTCTTCGCTAAGTGCCAGGATGTTATTCAAGCGGCAACGTGTCTGCCGACTTAAAATGGCCATTATACGAATAAGTTGAGTGGTCTTTATACAATCCTAAGCTAGCATCATAGACGGTTTAGTAGGCCAACGGCAAACAGCGTCTTCAATACTGACTGTCCGGCTTGTTTTTTTGGCAAGGAGACCCTAAACGCATTGATAGCCTGCTACGCTTCATCAAGCGGTTTGGCTTGGGTGGCGGGGTTGCAAAAATCGGGTTCTATGAGGGGACATTTTCTTGCGATAACTCAGTTATTGCAAGTCTTTTAGCGGGATAGCCGAACACTTGGGCCCAGGAAAACATGGTTTCATGGCCTTGCCATTTGCATCGGGATAAAATTTGGCCAAGGGCAAACCCTGCCTGTTGGCGTAAACTTTATCCCGAATTTAGATTAGCATTAGACGGCAATCATGCCGAAAACTAAATTAAGCGCCTGCATCGCCACAAACGACAAGGGCAAAGATGAAGCCACCAATAAGGCGGTGAATCCTACGGCTTGATACATTTCTTTTTTCATGGTCTGAGCTCCGGCAAATAAATGGATAAATATCCTGCACACAATGATGGGTACTTATTGATATAAGCGAATTTCATGCCATCACTTTACAAAAAAAACAACCAATTGATTTTTAAGTATTTTATGTTTTTTAACGGCTTTCAGCGTCTTTAACTGCCCTACCCTAAGCCTGTCTGCAAAAAATGCTGTTACTAATTTTGCAGTCTTACTACTTTTTTTGCAGTGTTAGCCGCCCTATCCGGCCTTTTATGCCCCCTATTGGGCAGGTTCAGACCTTAAGCCGATAACCGATGCCCGATTCGGTCAGCAAATATTGGGGTTGCGTAGGGTCAATCTCCAATTTTTGCCGGAGTTGGCTCATATAAATGCGCAAATAATGCGAATTGTCCTTATAGGACGGCCCCCAGACTTCTTTAAGGATATATTGGTGCGTCAAAACCTTGCCCGCATTTTTAATCAGCAGGGTTAAGAGCCGGTACTGAATAGGGGTAAGGTGGATGTCTTGCCCATCGATGCTCACTTGCCGCTTAAGCAAATCCACTTTTAATGCCCCGGTAACAAAAACCCCGCCCTCATCCTGTGCGGGCCCACCAACGGCATGGCGCAAGGCCACCCGTATCCGCGCCAACAATTCGCCCAAACCAAAAGGCTTGGTCAGATAATCGTCGGCTCCGGCATCTAATGCGTCTATTTTATGCTGCTCGGCACTGCGGGCGGACAAAATAATAATCGGCATAACCGACCATGCGCGGATCGCTTTTATCACCTCCACGCCATCCATATCCGGCAAGCCCAGATCAAGAATAACCAGATCGGGCTTACGCACCCCCGCTTCAATGATGCCCTGTTGGCCGCGCTCAGCCTCAAACACTTTGAAACCGTGGGCCCCCAGACCCGTCCGTAAAAATAGGCGGATAGCCGGATCATCTTCAATAATGACAATAATAGGGTTAGTCTGGGTCATAGTTAGTCAGCCGTGCCGTTGCTGTCTTCCCGCCCCATTGAGGGCGGCGGGCTGTCCTGAGGGAGCAGGAGGGAAAACACCGCCCCGCCAGTAGGGCGGTTTTGCGCCCGAATGCTACCGCCATGCGCCTCAATAATGGCTTTGCATATCGCCAGACCCAAACCGACACCGCTTTGTGCCGCTTCATTCTGCGCCCGATAAAACTTTTCAAACAGTTTGTTCTCGCTGCCCCTAGGCAAGCCCGGGCCACGGTCGGCCACCGAGATTGCCATCGCTTCCCCCTCCCCTTCCGCCATAATCTCCAAAGGGCTACCCGTCGGGGTGTAACGCAACGCATTTTCCAGCAAATTGATCAGCACTTGTTCGACCATCACCGCATCGACATAAACCATAGGCATACCCGGCGGCAATTTAACGCTGACTTGACGGCCTATACAGCGTTTTTGCAGGCGGGTCAGCACCACGCCAATGATTTCGTCCAACGGATACCATTGTCTGTTTAGCACCACCGCCCCTGCGTCCAGCCGGGCCATGTCCAAGATATTGTTGACTAAATTCGACATCCGTTGCGCCTCTTCATAAATGGCCCGGTTCAATTCCAACTTATCTTGTGTCCGCAACGCATTGTCGTCCTCGACTAAGGTGCTGGCGGAACCGACAATTGTCGCCAGCGGGGTGCGCAAATCGTGGGAAATGGAACTGAGCAGCGAGTTGCGCAAACGCTCGGCCTCCATTTCCACTTGGGTTTTTCGGGCCTGCTCGGTCAGGCGCACACGGGTGATCGCCTGGGCAATTTGGCTCAGGAAAGTTTCCAGCAATTTTTGTTGTTCCGGCAAGAACACCCGGCGTAAATTGACGGGCAACAACACCAAAACACCCAACATGGTTTCTTTGACGCTTAACGGCAAATACACCGCATCAGCACCGGGTAAGGTATGGGTACCTTGCCCGGCAATCTCGTCATGATCCATAACCCACTGTGCAACGCTCAAGTCGGCAGTGAGCAGGGATTCCGGCAGTGCCGGGCCACTGGGATAAACGATACGGCCTGTGGCATCGGGAAAGAGGATGACGTTTTTACTGCCAAACTCGGCATACAAGTGATGCACCGCCGTGCGCACGATTTCGTCTTCGCTCTGGCTGGCGGTCAGATCCTTGCTCATCGCATACAACACTGTCGCCCGCCGCTCCCTATGCCCGGCCACCTTCGCTTGCGAGCGCACATTCGCCATTAAACTGCTGATCAGCATGGCGACGGTCAACATCGCCAATAGCGTCACCAGATATTGGCTATCGCCGACCGTAAAACTGAAATAAGGCGGAACAAACATCAGGTCAAAAATTGCCACGCCCAGAAATGACGCAAAAATGGACGGGCCGCGGCCAAAGCGAGTGGCGATAAACACCACGCCTAACAAAAACACCATGACCAAATTGGCCAGCTCAAACCGCCCGAACATCAGATAAGCCAACGCAGTGCTGGCAACGGTAACGGTCACTGCCCACGCATAGCCACGCGTATTGTATTTCTGTGCCGGGCGTTTACCCAAGCCCGGCAAAGGGTTTTTCCGATATAAAGAGGGCTCCGGCTTGTCGCCGCCGTCCTGCCCTGGCCTAGGGCTGCCCAGCAAATACAGGTTAATGTTGTGCGCGTCGCTAATCAGCACATCCACCACCGAACCCAGCAACACCCGCCGTAACCCCCGGCGGGTCGGCTTACCAATGACAATTTTGGTGACATTGCGTTCATTGGAAAATTTGATGATCGCCGAACTCATTTCGGGGGCATTTAAGGTGACCGTTTCGGCGCCCAATTGCTCGGCGAGGCGCAAAATCCGTAACACACCGTCACGTTTTTCGGCGGACAAACGTTGTAGTTCAGGCGTTTCGACATAAATGACTATCCATTCCGCGCGTAAGCTGGTAGCAAAACGCTTGCCCGCACGGACTAAGCGCTCAGCTAAGGCACTAGGGCCTATGCAAACCAAAATCCGCTCGTTAACCTGCCAAATATCCCGAATACGATGGTTTTCCCGATAGTCCAGCATCTGGGCATCGACCCGGCTGGCGGTTTGCCGCAGGGCCAATTCGCGCAGGGCGATTAGGTTGCCTTTGCGGAAAAAATTCTTCGCCGCTTCTTGGGCCTGTTGCGGCAAATACACCTTACCGTCCTTCAGCCTATTCAGCAGTTCATCGGGCGGCAAATCCACCAGTTCGACTTCATCGGCTTCTTCAAAAACGGTGTCCGGCACAGTCTCCCAGACCCGAATCCCGGAGATTTGGCCAATATCGTCATTCAGGCTTTCCAAATGCTGGACATTGAGCGCGGTATACACATCGATACCTGCTTCCAACAACTCTTCAATATCCTGCCAACGCTTAGGATGCCGACAACCCTGGGCGTTAGTATGCGCCAACTCATCGACCAGAATGACCGAAGGCTTGCGTTTAAGCGCGGCATCCAGGTCAAACTCCTGCAAAATCGTCCCCCGATAATTGATTTGTTTGGGGGGCAACACTTCCAAACCCTCTAATAAGGCGCTGGTTTCCTTACGCCCATGGGTCTCCACCAAACCGACGACAATATCGATATGTTCGCCGCGCTTTTCCCTCGCCGCCTGTAACATGGCATAAGTTTTACCGACCCCGGCCGCCGCGCCAAAAAAAATCTTCAAATGGCCGCGTCTGGCCCGGATAGTATCCCGTTCGACACGGGCCAACAGTTCGTCAGGATCAGGGCGTTCGATTTGCATGATGTTTACCATTTTTACCCGATAGACAGGATTTTTATAAAACTACCCCTTAAAGAGCAGGAAAAAAGCAAGGGCAAGAAAAATACTCATTGATAACAGTCGCTTAAATCTTACCATCAGCCAGTTTTTGCTCGCGGATTATGTTGCCATTGGCTAAATCGCAGACAACAAACCATTCCGAACCGTCACCCGCCTGTATTCCATTACGCAACAAGAATTCTCCGTTGCTGTGCAGTAGCCGTTGTTGGGCAATCACCCCCGGATGCAACCGTAACGCTTCTTGCCGGCAATAGCCTTGGTAAACCTTGCTGGCCGGCAAATTATAGGTTTCGATATTGCCCGCATGAGCCATCTGCACAGCCACCGCCAGTAAACACCAGCCATAATTATATTTCATATCCCACCCACCTAGCGCAGTGCATCCAAAGCCAAATTTAAAGCCAAAACATTGACCCTAGGCTCGCCAAATAGCCCCCATTGCCGGCCTTCGGTATGGGCAGCCACCAAAGCGCTGAGTTTGTCGGCAGACATTTTACGCGCTTTAGCAATACGCGGAACTTGATAAGCCGCCGCCGCCGGGCTGATATGCGGATCCAAACCACTGCCTGAAACTGTAACCAGATCCACCGGAACGGGGGTTTCATTGCCAGGGTCGGCGGCCTTTAAAGCCTCAAGCCGGGCTTTTACGGCATCGGCCAGCGCCGGGTTGGTAGGACCCAGATTGGAGCCGCTAGAGGCTCCCGCATTATAAGGAAAAGGCCCGGTGGCGGAAGGCCGTCCCCAAAAATGGTCTGGGCTGCTGAACGGTTGCCCGATCAGGCTAGAACCCTTGACTTTGCCATTTTCGGCGCTCATCAGGCTACCATTCGCTTGACCAGGAAACAACAATTGTGCCAGCCCCGTCACCAAAGCCGGATACACTACACCGGTTAACACGCTCAAGATGATAAACAACATCACCGCAGGTCTTAAATGCTTAACCATGACCAACTCCTTAAACTAAGCCTAGCGTGACCAAGATCAGGTCAATCGCTTTAATGCCAATAAATGGGACAATTAAACCGCCCACCCCGTACACCAATAAATTGTTTTGCAACAGCGTCGCGGCACCGACAGGCTTATACTTGATGCCTTTCAACGCCAACGGGATCAGCGCGACAATAATCAGGGCGTTGAAAATCACCGCCGACAGAATCGCACTGGCCGGGGTCGCCAGCTCCATCACGTTCAACACATCCAGCACCGGATAAGTGGTGGCGAACGCGGCCGGGATGATCGCAAAATATTTCGCGACATCATTGGCGATACTGAAGGTGGTCAAAGCCCCACGCGTCATCAGCATTTGCTTACCAGTTTCGACAATCTCAATCAACTTGGTGGGGTTGGAATCCAAATCGACCATATTGCCCGCTTCCTTAGCCGCTTGCGTACCGCTGTTCATCGCCACCGCAACATCAGCTTGCGCCAAGGCGGGGGCATCGTTGGTGCCGTCCCCGGTCATCGCCACCAAACGGCCTTCGGCTTGGTATTGGCGGATCAGTTTCAGTTTCGCCTCTGGGGTGGCTTCGGCGAGAAAATCATCCACCCCGGCTTCGGCGGCAATCGCGGCGGCGGTGAGGCGATTATCGCCCGTGATCATGATGGTCTTAATGCCCATCTGGCGCAATTCGGCAAACCGCTCCTTAATGCCGCCTTTGACAATATCCTTAAGCTCAATCACCCCCAGCACCCGTGTGCCTTCCGACACCACCAACGGGGTGCTGCCGCGCCGCGCCACATCATCGACCACTTTGCGGAACTCCGGCTGGAATTTGCCGCCCTGCTCTTCGATGTGGCTACGGATAGCATCGGCGGCCCCTTTGCGGATTTGCCGCCCTTCAATATTCACGCCGCTCATGCGGGTTTGCGCCGAGAAATGCACAAAGGTCGCCCCTAAAGACTGCACGTCCCGCTCCCTAAAGCCGTATTTTTGTTTCGCCAACACCACCACACTACGGCCTTCGGGGGTTTCATCAGCCATCGAAGCCAATTGGGCGGCATCGGCCAGTTCGCGCTCGGTGACTCCGGCCACAGCAATAAACGCCGAGGCTTGACGGTTGCCTAAAGTGATCGTTCCGGTTTTGTCCAGCAACAACACGTCAATGTCGCCCGCCGCTTCCACGGCACGGCCTGAGGTGGCAATAACGTTTTTCTGCATCATCCGGCCTATGCCCGCCACCCCAATGGCGGACAGCAAACCGCCGATAGTGGTCGGGATCAGACAGACCAACAAGGCCACCAACACGGTAAGCGTGATCGGTTGCCCAGATCCTGAAGTCGCTACGGCATACCAGGAAAACGGTAACAAAGTTACTGTCGCCATCAGGAACACCAAGGTCAAGGCCACCAATAAAATAGTCAGGGCAATCTCGTTAGGGGTTTTTTGCCGTTTGGCGTTTTCCACCATGGCAATCATCCTATCCAAAAAAGCCTCGCCAGGGTTGGCGGTAATACGCACCACTAACCAGTCGGACAAGACCCGTGTGCCGCCCGTCACCGAACTGAAATCGCCGCCGGATTCGCGGATAACCGGGGCGCTTTCGCCCGTAATCGCGCTCTCGTCCACCGAGGCAACACCTTCAATGACTTCGCCGTCACCCGGCACAAAATCTCCGGCTTCTATCAACACTACATCACCACGCCGCAAACTCGAACCGGCCACTTTAGAGTAATTGGCATCATGACGCGGTTCGTCGAGTTTTTTTGCGGCGATATCACGTTTGGCACTGCGCAAAAACGCCGCTTGCGCCTTGCTGCGCCCTTCGGCTATCGCTTCGGCAAAGTTGGCGAACAACACCGTACCCCATAACCAGAGGGTGATTGCTAAAATAAATTGCGGCGGATCTTGCCCCTCGCCGTTCAAAGCCAGCACCCACAACAGGGTGGTCAGCATACTGCCGATATAAACGACAAACATCACCGGATTTTTCCATTGCTGCTGCGGGGACAGTTTGCGGAACGATTCGACCAAGGCATCACCGAGAATTTGCGGGTCGCCTAAAGACCTCAAAACAGATTTGTTATTCATGTTATTTCCTTTATAGATATTGGCTACTGAATCCGACTGCACAACAGACAAATGCCTATTATTTAGCGGCGACAGCCCCCAGCATCTGCAAATGCTCAACCACTGGGCCCAAAGCCAAAGCAGGCACAAATGTCAACGCCCCCACCATCAGCACCGTGCCAATCAATAAAACGATAAATAAGGGTGTATGCGTCGGCAATGTACCTGGGCCCACCGGGACAATTTTCTTCGCCGCCAAAGCCCCGGCGATAGCCAATACCGGCACCGCCAACCAATACCGGGAAAACAGCATCACCACGCCCAATAGGGTGTTATAAAACGGGGTGTTGGCCGACAAGCCGCCAAACGCGCTGCCGTTGTTATTGCCCGCTGAGGACAGCGCGTACAGCACTTCGCTAAAACCGTGGGCCCCAGGGTTAAAAATTGAGGACTTGCCGACCTCCAGCAACACCGCCAACGCCGTGCCACCCAACACCATCAGCGGCGGAATTAAAATAGTGATCGCCGCCATTTTCATTTCGTAAGCTTCGATTTTTTTGCCCAAATATTCGGGGGTGCGCCCTATCATCAGACCGGAGACAAACACCGCGACTATCGCAAACATTATCATGCCGTACAGCCCCGAACCGACCCCACCAAACACCACTTCGCCCAACTGCATCAACCACATCGGCACCAGTCCGCCGATAGGGGTAAACGAGTCGTGCATGGCGTTCACCGAACCGTTGGAGGCGGCTGTGGTGACTACCGCCCACAGAGCTGAATTCGTAATGCCAAACCGGGTTTCCTTACCTTCCATATTGCCGCCGGACTGCTCGGCACTGGCTATTTGGTCAACACCTAAGGCACTAAAAGCCGGATTGCCGCTTTGCTCGGCAGGGACAGTGACAAAAATCAGCGCGACCAACATCAGCGTCATCGCCGCCAAAATCGCCCAACCTTGGCGGGTATCGCCCACCATCATGCCGAAGGTGTAGCACAACGCCGCCGGAATCAGCAGGATAGACAGCATTTCCAAAAAGTTACTTAACGGGGTGGGGTTTTCCAAGGGATGGGCGGAATTGACGTTAAAAAAGCCGCCGCCGTTCGTACCCAGTTGCTTGATCGCCACTTGCGAGGCGGCTGGGCCCACCGCTATCATTTGTTCCTTTACTTCAACCGCTTCCAGCTCGGGCTTGCCACTGGCATCTTGCAAAGCCACTCCGTCCGCCCCCAATTTAGGCTGCTCATAACTGACGCGTTCCAACAAGGATACGGTTTGGTAAGGGCTAAAGGTCTGGACAACCCCCTGCCCAACCAATACCAAAGCCAAAACTAATGACAAAGGCATCAGTATATATAAGGTGCTGCGGGTCATATCCACCCAAAAATTGCCGATAATATCGGCTTTGCGGCGGGTAAAGCCCCTGATTAAAGCAACCAGTGTCGCCATGCCCGTAGCGGCGGAGACAAAATTCTGTACGGTCAAGCCCAGCATCTGGGTCAGGTAACTCATGGTCACCTCACCGCCGTAGCCCTGCCAGTTGGTGTTAGTGGCAAAACTGACCGCCGTATTAAAGGCCGAGTCAGGACTGACATTAGGCAAGTTTTGCGGATTAAGCGGCAACGAGGCTTGCAAGCTTTGTAGCCCGAACACCGCCAATCCCCCTAACAGGTTAAAGACCAACAGGGCTATGGCATAGTCTGTCCAACGCATCTCTTGCTGGGGATTAACCCCGCTAAGGCGATAAATCCACGCTTCAAACGGCGCCAACCAGCGGTTTATCACCACGGGTTCATCGTCATAAATTTTCGCCATATAACTGCCTAAGGGCTTAGCCAAGGCGATTAAGACGGCCATATAAAAGACAATTTGTAATAGGCTGTTGCTAGTCATCAGAACTTCTCCGGATAAAACAGCGCGGCAATCAGGTAGACGAAAATCCCCGCCACTAAAGCCGCACTTAACAGATAAACCCAACTCATGATTGCCCCCTTAATTTTTCCAAGGCATGTACCAAGAAACCGGTGACGGCGAAAAAAGCCACCATCAAAACGAGAAAAATCCAGCTCATAAATCACCTTATAGTTAGACTAAAGCTAACGGTAAACGTCAGCATGGTTGTCGGAAACAAGCTCAGTGTAAGCGTAAATCGGGTAAAAATACTGTAAAGATTTGGGGTGGCTATTGGTAAGGCGTGAAGTGCCTAGATAGAATTTGTAGCCGCTACAAGCTGACAGGCAGGCAAAAAAAAAGGCCTACCATAAAGGTAAGCCTTTTTTGTCAGCCTTTGCTGCCTTTAAGCAGATTTTCTATGGGCAAAATAAAACAATAACGCACCAATAATAATCATCGGCGTGGACAGTATCTGCCCCATGGTCAGCCAGTCAAAGGCCAGATAACCCAGGTGCGCGTCGGGCATTCGGTAGAATTCGACAAAGAACCTAAAGCAACCGTAACAGAACACCGCCAAGCCTGTCGTCGCCATGACCGGACGGGGCTTGCTGGCATAGAGTTGCAGAATGATAAACAGCACCAAACCTTCCAAAAACGCCTCATACAATTGCGAGGGGTGGCGGGCTAATGGGCCCCCGTTCGGAAACACCATCGCCCACGGCACATCGGTTGTCCGACCCCACAATTCCGAGTTAATAAAATTGCCGATCCGCCCTGCCCCCAAACCGATGGGCGCCAGCGGGGCAATCAAATCGATCAATTGCATCATGGTGCAGTTCTGCTTTTTGCCGTAGAACCACATCGCCACAAACACCCCCAGCATACCGCCATGGAAGGCCATGCCGCCTTCCCAAATCTTAAACAGCATAAGGGGGTCGTGGAGAAAATTGCTGAACTTGTAAAACAGCACATACCCTATCCTGCCGCCCAAAATCACCCCCAACGCCCCGTAAGTCACTAGGTCTTCGATAGCTTCGGGTGGAATGGGCGACCAGGGCTTTTGGGCGTTTTTTTGCCCCAAGAAATAGACGGCGACAAAGCCGACCAAATACATAAGCCCGTACCAATGGACTTTCAGGGGCCCAAGGGCAATGGCGACAGGATCAATTTGCGGGTAAGTGAGCATAATTAAACGTCCAGATTGGTTACATCTAAGGCATTTTTAACGATAAAGTCGCGGCGCGGTTCCACGACATCCCCCATCAGCGTAGTGAAGATTTCATCGGCGGCGATGGCATCTTCAATCCTGACTTGCAGTAAACGGCGGTTATTGGCATCTAAGGTAGTTTCCCAGAGCTGTTCGGGGTTCATCTCGCCCAGCCCTTTGTAGCGTTGGATGTGTTGGCCTTTTTTCACTTCGCGCATCATCCAGTCGAACGCTTGCTTAAAGCTGCTGACCCCCTGCTGGCGTTCGCCCATTTTAATGTGCGAGTAATCATTAAACAGCCCTGCCGTGTCTTCGGCATATTGCGCCATTTGTTTATAGTCTTTGCTGTTGAAAAAGTTCGACGGCAAGACAAAGGTTTTGATAATGCCGTGCAGGCGTTTGCTGACCACGGCAGAAAAGTCGCTGCTGCTTTTATAATCCAGCTCGACGCTAAACACCGCCGTGCCGAAACTGTCGTTCAATTGCCGGATAATTTGCCCGAACCAGTCCGCCAATTGCTGCGGGTCTTGTTTCAGCGCTTCATTAACGACAGCCATCGCCACCAATTGCTCCAAGAAAGCCTCATCATAGCGTCTGAACAGGCGGTTAATGGTGGTGACGATAGCAACGTAGTCCTTAGCCAGTTTCTCCAGCCCAGGGCCTTGTATGGGCGGTGCAGCTTCATCAGTAAATAACTGCGCCTTATCCAAAGCCAATTGGATCAGGTATTCGTTTAACGCGGCATCGTCTTTGACATAATGCTCTTGCTTACCTTTTTTAACCTTATATAAAGGTGGCTGGGCAATATAGATATAGCCTTTTTCGACAATCTCCGGCAACTGGCGGTAAAAGAAGGTCAATAACAAAGTGCGGATATGTGAGCCGTCTACGTCGGCATCGGTCATGATGATAATGCGGTGGTAGCGCAATTTCGCCAAATTATATTCGTCTTTGCCAATCCCACAGCCTAAGGCAGTGATTAAGGTACCGACCTCTTCTGAGGAAATCATCTTGTCGAAACGGGCTTTTTCGACATTAAGAATTTTACCTTTTAACGGCAAAATCGCTTGAGTGCGCCGATCCCTGCCTTGCTTGGCCGAACCACCCGCCGAGTCCCCTTCGACTAAGAACAATTCTGATAAGGCCGGGTCTTTCTCTTGGCAATCGGCCAACTTGCCCGGTAAACCGGCAATATCCAATGTTGTCTTACGGCGGGTCATTTCCCGCGCCTTACGGGCCGCTTCCCGCGCCCGTGCGGCATCCAGGATTTTTCCGACAATGGCTTTGGCGATTTGCGGCTTTTCCAGCAGGAACTCTTGCAGTTTTTCGTTCATGGTCGATTCGACCAACGGTTTAACCTCGGAAGACACCAATTTGTCTTTGGTTTGCGAAGAGAACTTAGGGTCGGGTACTTTAACCGATAATACGGCGGTCAGACCTTCACGGGCATCATCACCCGTAGTGGCGACTTTCTCTTTTTTACCGATACCGCTGGTTTCAATATATTGGTTAACCGTACGCGTCAACGCGCCCCTGAATCCGGCCAAATGACTGCCACCATCGCGTTGCGGAATATTATTAGTATAGCAAAACACGTTTTCCTGATACGAGTCGTTCCATTGCATCGCCACTTCTACGACCACCCCTTCTTTCTCGGCCTTAAAATAAAAAACTTCCGGGAACAGCGGGATTTTGTTTTTATTCAGATGTACCACAAAGGCACTGATGCCGCCTTCAAATTCGAACACATCTTGCTTATCGGTACGTTCGTCTTCTAAGCTGATGCGGACACCGGAATTTAGGAAGGACAGTTCCCGCAAACGTTTTGCCAGAATATCGTAATGGAATTCGACATCGGTAAAGGTCTTATTGCTGGGTTTGAAATTGATTTGTGTGCCTGATCCAGTAGTTGGGCCCACCGCCGCCAAAGGCGCAACCGGTTCGCCCATCAGATATTGCTGTCTGTACAATTGGCCATTTTTACGGATTTCCAAATTCAGCTCTTCCGATAAGGCATTCACTACCGAGACCCCGACACCGTGCAAACCGCCGGAAACTTTATAGGCATTATCGTCAAACTTACCGCCTGCGTGTAACACCGTCATAATCACCTCGGCGGCAGAACGGCCCTCTTCCTCATGAATATCGACTGGGATACCGCGCCCGTCATCGGCCACCGTCACTGAGCCGTTGCTATGGATAATAACGCGGACTTCTTTACAATAACCCGCTAACGCCTCATCTATAGAATTATCAACCACCTCAAAAACCATGTGGTGCAAACCGGAACCGTCATCGGTATCACCAATATACATACCCGGCCGTTTTCGTACCGCATCCAATCCTTTCAAAACCTGAATATTGGTACTATCGTATTGATCGTTATTGTTGCTCATGTGGTTCTTCTTTTTTCCTGTAGTTGCCTGAATGTTCCATGTGAAACATTACATTGGTTTGCTAGTGCCATGTTCCACGTGGAACATTAATTAACCTCAAATTGAGAATAAAGTGCTTTGTTATAGTGGCCTAATTATACCACTAGCTATAGACTGCGTATGGGGCGAGGTGAAATATGCTTAAAGATCGGGCATAAGCTAGCGTTTACCGAATCTTCGTGAACAAGCTTACGAAAACGCCCAATTTCAAATTAAGTGGTTTTATCAGACATCAAGCCATTTAGACTAGGTTGATGTTCCACGTGGAACATCAGGGCAATCCCGAACGGCCATGTTCCACATGGAACATCGGGGCAATCCCGAACGGCCATGTTCCACGTGGAACATCGGGGCAATCCCGAACGGCCATGTTCCACGTGGAACATCGGGGCAATCCCGAACGGCCATGTTCCACGTGGAACATCGGGACAAACCCAAATGGCCATGTTCCATGTGGAACATTAATACGGATTCACACAACCCTGTTCCATGCGGAACATTTTATAATTAGGTATATGGCTTAAATCGCCAAAATCGGTAGCGGCGGTGGCGGTGATAAATACCTGACAATTGAGCGCCACCAAAAAATCCAGTAACTTAACACGGTTGCAGCTGTCCAGTTCGGCGGCAAAATCATCAACCAGCACACAGCCTAAAGGCTGTTGCCCGTCCGCCAGCAATTGCACTTGGCTCAGCTTTAAACCCAACACCAAAAGCTTTAGCTGCCCGCGTGACACAAACTCCTTAGCCAATTGCTGTTCCACGCGAACCTGAAAATCCGCCCGGTGCGGGCCGCTATGGGTAAAGCCATAGCGCAAATCCTTATCCATATCCTGTTCTAACGCTTCCAGCAAGGTTTTAGAACTGTCCCAACCGCACAGCAACTGTAAGGTGATGGTGTCCAGCGCCAAAAATTGGCGGCTAATCGCTATAAACACAGGCTGCAATTTTTCCAGATAACGCTGCCGATAGTCTTGCACTATTGTACCGTAATACGCCAGCTCTTGGTTCCAAACCGCCAATTGCTCAAAGCGTTTTATCTTTAGCGCGGCATTACGTTGCGCCAAGGCTTTCTTAAAACGTCGCCACATCGGCAAAAAACGGGTGTCGGCGTTAAAAACGCCCCAATCCAAAAACTCGCGGCGCAGTTGCGCCCCGCCATCCAGCAACTCGTAACTTTTTGGGTGAATAAGCTGTACGGGTAAGGCATAAGCCAGTTCTGAACGTTGTTGGCGGGTTTCTTGGTTAATGCGTATCGCCATGGTTTTGCCGTCAAGCTGGATGCCCAACTGACTGACACCGCCCTCGGCGGTTTGTTGAATTTGCGCGGAGACAATCAGATGCTCCTGATCCAGGCTGATCACCGGCTTAATGCTGGCAGAGCGAAACGATTTCGCCCTGCCTAAAATATAAATCGCTTCCAACAGCGAACTTTTACCGCTGGCATTGTCGCCAACCAATAAATTCAGCGTCGGGCAAGGCTGTAAAGAAGCCTTGTGAATATTGCGGACGTGATAAATATCCAGTTTTAGCAAACTCATAACAGGAACGTTACAAGCGCATCGGCATAACGATGAACTGGTAAGTGCGCTCATTTTGTTCATTGACAAAACAACTGCTGGCATTGCTGGCGATAATCAGCGCGGCCACTTCCGAATCCAAATTGGCGACGGCTTCCAATAAATATTGGGCATTAAAAGAAATGGTCAACGGCTCGCCCTGATAATCAATCGCCAACTCTTCTTCGGCCTCGTCTTGCTCAGGATTATGGGTGCTGATGCTTAAGCGTTCGCTGCTGACATCCAGCGTGATGCCCCGAAATTTTTCATTCGACAAAATCGCCACACGGGTTAAAGCTTCGCGGAACAATTGCTTGTCGATATACAGCGGATTGAAAAATTCTTGCTGGAAAACTTTGCTAAAATCGGGATATTTGGCATCGACCAATTTTGCCGAAAACACCAAATCTTTAATAAAAATCCGAATATTATTGCTGGAGAATTCAACTTTTAAGTCTGTTTCTGGATCATCCAGCAAACGGTTTAACTCCAAAACGCCTTTGCGCGGCAAAATAATCCGCGCCTCAAACCCTGTCGCCTGCGGCAATTGGTCTTCATAAATCGCCAAACGGTGGCCATCAGAGGCGACCAATTTCAATTTGCTGTTGGAAATATTCAGCAACAGGCCGTTCAAATAATAACGCACATCTTGGTTAGCCATACAAAACAATGTCTTATCCAAGGCCTTTTTAAACTGTCCGGCATTAATAAAGAAATGGTTTTCTAAGGCCGATTCAGCAAATTCGGGATAATTGTCGGCCGGCAACGCGCTTAAAGAAAAACGGCTCCGGTGCGAAGAAATTTTTACTTTATCGCCTTGCAGTTCACATTTAATTTCCGCACCTTTAGGCAATAAGCGGCAGATATCTAATAACTTTCGGGCCGGCACGGTAATCGTGCCGGGTGTTGCGGGTTCAATGGCAATCTTGGCAATAATCTGGATTTCCAAATCAGTGCCCGTCAAAACCAATTGCCCTTCATGGACCACCATCAAAACATTTGCTAAGATGGGTAAAGTTTGGCGTTTTTCGATAACGCTAACAATTTGCTGCAAAGGTGTTAGCAAAACTTCTCTGTTAATAATGAATTTCATACTCTTTTTATCTTATTCGTATTAGCGGGACAAAAAACTGTGGATAACTTTTTATTTTATTTTAATTCAATAGCTTGTAATTTTTCAAACGCTTGTATAAGGGCTTATTGGGATTATGTGTAACGATTATCCCCACAAAAGCTGGAGATTTATACACATTTATTGCAAAAAAACCCTTGCTTATCCCCAAAGTTATCCACAGGCCGAATTTTTACTGTTCATGCTTTGTAGCTGGAATTGGGCGGATTATGTCCGTCCATTTTTCAGGAACCCATTTTTTAAAATTTTTATCGCGAAGTGTACAACACTTTTCAAACCGTTTTTTCATCCCCCCGTATTATTAAATTAATGGGTTACCTAAAATTAAACTTTTCGGCACAATGGGGATTAATTAAATATAAATAAATAAAGATTTTAAAAGCTATTATTATTAGTAAAGGCAAAAACTGTGGATAAGTTTCTATTTAATTAATAATAACATAATCTTATATATACATTTTGCCTGTGAATATCCTGTGGATATCCTGTGGATAAAATGTGGATAACTTTAACAAATGCGCGTCGGTACAATTATCCACATTTTATCCACAGAGTTATCCACAGATAAAGCGCACTTTATGCACACAGTTATCCACAGCTAGTGGGATAGTGAGCGCAATAAGTTTGCGTAATCCTCCGCCATCTTACTGTCGGCCTCTTTTAGCTCACGGATACGCTTACAGGCATTAATCACTGTTGTATGATCACGACCGCCAAACGCATTGCCTATTTCTGGAAAGCTGTGCGAAGTCAGTTCCCGCGCCAAACACATGGCGACTTGGCGGGGGCGGGTAATGATCTGCTTGCGGTTTTTCGAGGCTAAATCAGCGACGCGGATTTTGTAATAGTCCGCTACAGTGCGTTGGATATTGTCGATATTGACCAGCTTATCCTGCAAAGAAATCAAATCATGCAGGGCTTCTTTGGTAAACTCGGTCGTGATTTCCCGACCCGTAAATTGGGCGTTGGCAATCACCCGCCGCAAAGCCCCTTCCAAGTCCCGGACATTGGAGGGAATGCGTCTGGCGATAAAAAATGCCACTTCTTGGGTCAAGTTAACCCCGGCCAATTGGGCTTTTTTCATCAAAATCGCGGCGCGGGTTTCCATATCGGGCGGTTCTATCGACACTGGCAGGCCCCAGCCGAAGCGGGATTTTAAGCGGTCTTCCAAGCCGATAATTTCTTTCGGGTACTTGTCGCAGGTCAGCACCACCTGATGCTTTTTTTCCAACAGGGTGTTGAAGGTGTGGAAAAACTCCTCTTGCGAGCGTTCCTTGCCCGCGAAAAATTGGATGTCGTCAATCAGCAGCACGTCAATCGTCCGGTAAAAACTCTTAAACGTGTCGATGGAATTTTGCTGCAAGGCCTTCACCATGTCTTGGACAAACCTTTCCGAATGCAGATAAATAATATTCGCCGACGGGTTTTTTTGTAGCACCCCGTTACCGATGGCCTGCATCAGATGGGTTTTGCCTAGGCCGGAACTGCCGTAGATCAGCAGGGGGTTATAGGCTTTGCCGATGTTTTCCGTCACTTGCATCGACGCGGCCCGCGCCAACTGGTTGGATTTACCCTCGACAAAGGTGTCGAACGTGAACGTTTTGTTCAGGAAACTGGGGATGGCCTTTTTAGTCTCGGCAGGTTTGACGATTTTCGCCATCGTCAGCAACGGTGACTTTTTCGAGCCTATTTCCATGTTCAGCACTAAACTGCCGTTAGAGAATTCATGGATAGTCTCTTCAATCTTGGCAAAGTGGTGTTGTTTCACCCAATCCAAGACAAAACGGTTCGGCGCGAGCAAGGTAATGCGCCCGTCGCCTTCGACCGCCTGCAAAGGCCGTATCCAGGTGCTAAAATCGGCGCTGGCGATTTCATTTTCAAGTTTAGCAAGGCAGTTATCCCAAATTGAACTCATTGAAGTAGATAAGATATTGATTTGTGAGGTAAGAGAAACAGGGCTTTTGCCACTCTGCATTAATAAAACATGTCATTACAGAATTGACAGGTCAAGCGCTTTATTCTATCATCCAACGTCTTTTTTATCCGTTTTTGATAATATTATCCCAGTAGGCTTGAGCAACAATGAAAAGAACATACCAACCCAGTAAAATCAAACGTGTCAGAACCCATGGCTTCCGTTCCAGAATGGCGACAGTCGGTGGCCGCAAGGTGTTAAACTCGCGTAGAGCGAAAGGCCGCCATAAATTGGCCCTATAGATTTGCGGTTGTTTAGTAACGATTTTGGTTTCCCCCCACAGTCCCGGTTAAAAAAACCCGCTGAGTACAAAAAAGTTTTTGCGAAACCGGTAAAGTCCAGCGACCAATATTTTACCCTATTAGCGATAAAAAATGATTTAGATCATCCGCGGCTGGGATTGGCGATAGCTAAAAAAAATATCAAAAAAGCCGTTCACAGAAATATCATTAAGCGGACTGTTCGGGAAAATTTTCGGTTACAACAACAGTTAGGAAACCTTGACATTGTTGTTTTAGCCCGCAGGGAAGCCGTCGATGCCCCGCTGGAACTATTAAGAAAGTCATTGGAAAAACACTGGCTTAAGTTGGTAACCCGATGCGCTTCATACTCATAGCATTGATAAAGTTCTACCGATACTTTGTTAGCCCCTTGCTTGGGCCCAACTGCCGTTTTTATCCAAGCTGCTCCCAATATTCCTTAGAGGCGCTGTCCCGCTATGGCGCTGTCATTGGCTGCTATCTCACCCTGAAAAGATTATTGAAATGCCACCCTTTCCATGAAGGGGGCATTGATCCCGTTCCAGATAAATTGAGAAATAAGAATGGATAATTTAAGATTTGTACTAGTCGTCACATTTGCGATGCTAGTCGTATTGATGATGCAGGCCTGGCAGATAGATTACGGCCCCAAGCCGGCTACTGTCGCCGCCGTCACCACCCCCAACTTGGAAGCCAGCCACGAAGACTTGCCCGCAACTGGTGCGCCTGCTGTCGCCAGCACCGCCAGCCCAGTTCCCGGCCTCAGCACATCCGGCAAAATAATAACAGTCAAAACGGATGTCATCGACCTGGAAATTGATTTACAAGGCGGCACCATCCGCAGCATGGACTTGCTGCAATACCCCACCGAACAAGACAACAGCGTCGTCAATAAAGCCCGTGCTTTGATCGGCCTGCCCGTTTCCGAAAAAAACCACGCCCCTGTGCGCCTGTTCAACAACGAACCGGAAAAACAGTTTATAGCCCAAAGCGGCTTAATCGCCGATAACGGTGCTATCGCTAACCATTACAGCATTTTTACCACCAGCCAAGACAGCTACCACTTAGACGCGGGCCAAGACACCCTGACCGTACCGATGATCTGGACGGACAACAGCGGCCTGAGCGTCACTAAATCGTTCACCTTCAAACGCGGCAGCTACGACATTGCCCTTAACCAACATATCGACAACGCCAGCGGCAAACCTTGGGTGATCCGCCAATATAGCCAACTGTTGCGTGTGCCTGACCATAGCAACAAAGGCAATTTTATGATGGGCGGTATGCGGGCTTATGACGGTGGAGTGATTTACACCGAAAAAGACAAGTATAAAAAAATCAGCTATGACGATATGCAAGAAGGTAACTTGGATGTCGGCACCCAAGGCGGTTGGACAGCCTTTATCAAACATTACTTCGCCTCCGCGTGGATTCCGCCCGCTGACCAAGAAAACCATTTTTACACCAAAAGCTTGGCTAGCGAACATTACGTTATCGGCTCTTACTCGCCGCTGGTTACCGTCGACAACAACACTGCCGCCGACTTTACCTCACAACTGTACGCCGGGCCCAAAGTCCAGCCTGTTATGGAAAAAGTCGCCAAAGGCCTGGAACTGACCGTTGACTACAGCGTCCTGACCTTTATCGGCAAACCCATCTACTGGTTGCTGAACCAAATCCACGACCTGACGGGTAACTGGGGTGTGGCGATTATGGGCGTGACCTTGTGTATCAAGCTGCTGTTCTTCCCGCTGTCGCAAGCCAGCTTTAAGTCCATGGCGAAAATGCGCAAAATCCAGCCGCGTCTGAAAGAACTGCAAGAGCGCTTTAAAGACGACCGCCAACGCTTCAACACCGAAATGATGGCTCTGTACAAAAAAGAAAAAGCCAACCCCTTAGGCGGCTGTTTCCCGGTACTGATCCAAATTCCCGTCTTTATGTGCTTGTATTGGGTACTGAGCGAAACTGTCGAGTTCCGCCAAGCCCCGTTCATGTTATGGATACAGGATTTATCGGTCGAAGATCCGTTCTACATCTTGCCGATTATCATGGGCATCACCATGAAAATCCAACAAGGCCTGAACCCCGCGCCGATAGACCCTATCCAGGCACGGGTCATGAAAATGTTCCCGCTGGTGTTCACTGTGTTCTTCCTGTTCTTCCCCGCAGGTTTGGTGCTGTACTGGGTCGTTAACAACACCCTGTCCATCCTCCAACAATGGTATATCACCAAAACCATTGCCAATGAACCCTAACCGCCCGCGTGGTTATTGATCCTGATACCATCGCCGCGATTGCGACACCGCCGGGTAACGGCGGTGTCGGCATCATCCGCATCTCAGGGGCAACTGCCCCTGCCATCGCCCAACACCTGTTCGGCAAACCCCTCGCGCCACGCCACGCCACCTACGGCAACTTTAAAGAAGCCGACGGCACTGTTATCGACTCCGGCATAGGCCTGTACTTTCCTGCCCCTGCCTCCTACACGGGCGAAAACATTCTCGAACTGCAAGGCCACGGCGGTGCAGTGGTCTTGGATATGCTGTTGCGGCGCGTCCTCGCCTTAGGTTGCCGTCTGGCCCGGCCCGGCGAATTTACCGAACGCGCTTTCCTAAACAACAAACTGGATTTGGCGCAAGCCGAAGCTGTTGCCGACTTGATCGCCAGCAGTACCGAACAATCGGTGCGCTCGGCGCAAAACTCCATGCAGGGCGTATTTTCCGAGCAAATCAACCAACTGGTTGAAGAGCTGACCGAACTGCGCATCTACGTCGAAGCCGCCATTGACTTTGTCGATGAAGAAATCGATTTCCTCACCGACGGCGTGGTCGAAAAGCGCGTCGTCAGCTTATTAGGGCGGCTGGCGCAAATCCAAAAAACCGCCCAACAAGGCCGCCTGTTGCGCGAAGGCATGACCATCGTCCTGGCAGGTAAGCCCAATGCCGGAAAATCCAGCCTACTGAACGCCTTGGCCGGACATGAGGCCGCCATCGTCACTGCTATAGCCGGTACCACCCGCGATGTCTTGAGGGAGCGCATCCAGCTTGACGGAATGCCTCTGCATATCATCGACACCGCAGGCCTGCGCGATAGCGACAACCCCGTCGAGCAAGAAGGCATCCGCCGGGCGCGGGAAGAAATGCGCAAAGCCGACAAAATCCTCTTGCTGATCGATGCCCGCGACCCCGACGACGAAGCCCTGCTGGAAACCCTGCCGGATAACGTCGAAATCACCCGTATCTACAACAAAATAGATTTGCTTAACATCCCCCCTACCCTAGAGCAAAACGCGGCGGATACCCGCATCTACCTCTCTGTCAAAACCGGTGCCGGCATGGACATGCTGGCCCGCCACCTCAAACAAAGCGTAGGCTTTAACGAAGCCACCGACAACGTCTTCATCGCCCGCCGCCGCCACCTAGAGGCCCTGGCCCGCGCCTACGAAGCCGTCGAAACCGCCTTAAGCCAATTACAAATCAACCAAGCCGGCGAACTCGTCGCCGAAGACTTACGCACCGCCCAACACAGCTTGGCGGAGATTACCGGACAATTTACTTCCGATGATTTATTGGGGAGGATTTTTTCTAGTTTTTGTATTGGGAAGTGAAATGGCTGGGCTTTTTACTTATCTTTATTAAATTACGATTAAATAATTTGTCGAACAGCTAGGCGTTACCCGTGTTTTGATGTATATTTTTAATATAATCAATAGCATGAGAGAGTTTTATATGCCAGCAATTAAAGAAAAAGTTGCTAATATTGTTCGTGCCCAACCTGACGATAGCAGTTTTGATGAGATTTTGCAGGAATTGGCTTTTTCGCGCAGGGTGGAACGTGGATTGGAGGATTCCCGCCAAGGCCGGACGGTTTCTAATGAATAAATGGCGCGGCGAATCCGTATATGGCAGAAATAAATTGGACGGCGGAAGCCGAGCAATGGTTACAGGATATTTACAATTATATTGCTCAAGATAAGCTGGATGATGCAACCACAGACTAACAGCCTAACTCCCTAACATCCCGGTGAAGTTTTGCGCGAAGACGTTTTGCCCGCACTTGGCCTAACCATCACCGAAGCCGCCAAGCAGCTTGGCGTAACCCGCACCGCCTTATCCCGTGTCCTTAATGGCAAGCCAGACAGACGGGTGTGCCATCCACCGTGCAACGGGCGAGTATTCCGCATTGTCCGACCTAGAAAAAACTGTATTTTGCCCTATTTTCAACGGGCATTTTTTGTCATGTGCAGAGTGTTCCATTATGAAAAACTACCCCGAACTAGCGCAACGGGTTTTTTATAAAAATAGTTGATAATTTAATAGGTGTCATATAATGGTGTTATCAGCTATTAACTTTTAATGACACCATTATGGCTACCCTAACAGCACCGGAACAAGGCAAGGTCAGGACGACTTTGTACCTTACCCAAGAAAATAGGGAACGGCTTGACCGTATCCCAAGAGGCCAAAAAACGGCCTTAATGAACAAGGCCATCGCTAATGCCCTTGAAGAAATTGAACGCGAAGAGAACGCACAGAAATTTTTAAAAATGCTTGCCACCATCCAGCCTGTAAAAACAGAGTATTCATCTGAACAAATGGTCAGGATGCTCAGGGAAGGGAAAGAGCAGGAATTACTTGATAACAAAATGAAACGTGCAAAATAAGGTCGTTTTAGACTCCTGTGTTTTCAATAAGCTCTTTTTAGAGGAAGACGACAAAGAACAGGCTGTCCAGCTTATAACGGAAATCAGTAAGAGAAATTATCAAGTCATTGTTCCTAGCTTGTTTCTTTACGAAGTGCTGACCATTGCCAGCGTGAGCAATTTCCCGACTCAACAGGCTTATGAATTGATTGGGCTATACCAAAAAGCCAATTTAAAGCTGGTTGACTTGGATCTGCCGTGTATTTTGAAGGCACATTGAAATGTGCGAAACAGGCCATCCAAAATCGGGTTTCCCGTCCTTTTACGATGCCAGCTACCATGCCTTGGCTATCGCCAATGACTGCACCTTCATTACCGCTGACAACAGGCATGTATCAAAAACGGCTCAGTTCGGACATGTTGTCTTGTTGAAGGATTGGCAATCTGTTTTTTAGTTGTCCGGTCTGGTATTAATACAAGTTTATGGATTTTTAGGGTGTTAAATGCTAAGGGTGCACTATCGCCAGAAATGGCCCTAGGGCTTGAAAGTTGGTTAGGCATAGAAAACGGTGGCAGGGCAGATTTATGGATCAGCCAGCAAGCCGCTTATGACCTTTGGCAAGCTAGGCAAGCGGGTATGCCGTCCACTGTGCGGCGGGCAAGTGTTCCGAAGTTAACAGCCGAATGACAGATGAATTATGATTGCAACAGTAAACGTTTAGGCCGAGCTAGCGGCTTAAAAACATCGCATCGCCATAACTGAAAAAACGGTACCCTTCGGCTACCGCATGGCGGTAAGCCGCCATGATCGGCTGGTAGCCCGCAAACGCGCTGACCAGCATCAGCAAAGTCGATTCGGGTAAATGGAAATTGGTCAATAAGGCATCGACCACCTTGAAGGTATAACCGGGCGTGATGAACAACTGGGTGTCGCCGAATGAGGCGGTTAAGCTTCCCGAACGTGCCGCCGATTCCAAAGCCCGCACCGCCGTTGTGCCGACCGCCACCACCCGCCCGCCCCGGGCGTGGGTTTGCGCTACCGCTGTGACGGTCTCTTCAGTGACGCTGAAATACTCCTTGTGCATAATATGCGCCGCCAAGTCTTCTACCCTGACAGGCTGAAAAGTGCCGCTGCCGACATGCAAGGTCACAAACGCACTCCGCACCCCTTTAGCTTTCAGCTTATCCAGCAAGGCTTCGTCGAAATGCAGTCCGGCTGTCGGTGCCGCCACCGCTCCGGCGGTTTTGGCAAATACCGTTTGGTAGCGGCTATAATCCCCGCTGTCGTCGGCACGGGTGATATACGGCGGCAAGGGGATATGGCCTATTTGCGCCAACACGGCCAAGATAGGCTGGGGAAAGGCTAGGTGGAACAGGTCATTATCGCGCCCCGTGACGGTGCAGGCTAAGCCTTCAGGCAGTTCGACCAGCGTCCCTGGCTTAGGGGCTTTGCTGGCACGGACATGGGCAATGGCATGGTGTTCGTCGAGCAGCCGTTCGATCAGGATCTCAACCTTGCCGCCACTGGCCTTATGTCCCCATAGCCGTGCGGGAATCACCCGCGTGTCGTTAAACACCAGCAAATCATCGGCATGGATCAAGTCGATAAAATCATTAAATTGCCTATCGCACAGTTCCCCCGTGTCACGCCCCATGCACAATAAACGGCTGGCAGTACGTTCGGCTAAGGGATGCTGGGCAATCAGCGCGTCGGGTAAATCGTAGTAAAAGTCACTTTTTTTCATAGCTCGCCATATTACCCAGTTTGGGGCAATTCGGCAAAAAAATCCTGCGTTTGGGTTGCCAGCCCATAAACAGGCTCAGTCCTTAAAAATACCCCGACAAAAATGCCGGAATCCGTTGTTCCAACCAATACACAGGCTTTAGGCCTTGGTGGCCGACGAAGCCGACATGGCCACCGCCGTGGGTGATTTCCAAACGCACGGCAGGGGATAATTCGGCGGCGGTGGGCAGTACGGCGGGGGTCATAAACGGGTCATCGTCGGCTTGGATGATGAGGGTGGGGACGGTGATATGTTGGAGGTATTGCCGGGAACTGGAGCGGCGGTAGTAGTCGTGGACATCTGTAAAACCGTGCAAGCCTGCGACGACAATATCATCATATTGCCAGAACGAGCGGATGGCGGAACAATCGCCTAGTCGGCGGATTTTTTCGGCTTCGTCAGCAAAGCCATTTTGTTCCAGATGGCGTTGTTTGACGTGCATATAGGTTTTCAATTCGGCCAATAAATTGGCCCGGTAAAGCTGCGAGAAACCCTTATCGAGCTTGCTGGCACACAGGTTTAACAGCAAGGGTACAGAGACAGCGACTGCTGCCGTTAGCGTTAATTTATCGCCTTGTTCGCCCAGCCATTTTAATAACACATTGCCGCCCAAGGAAAAACCGATGGCGGCACAGGGGGTATCGGGGTGGCGTTGGCGTAAGGTTTGGTAAACAAAGTGGATGTCTTCGGTTTCGCCGGAGTGGTAGCTGCGGGCTTTGTTATTGGGCTGGCCGCTACAACCACGAAAATTCATCACCGTGCTGCACCAGCCCCGCTGTAAGAAGGCGATTTGCAAGCCTTTAATATAACCCGATTGCGAGTTGCCGGTCAGGCCGTGCAGCATCAGCACCCGTGGCCCGGTATGCCCGCAATGGTCTACGTCCAAAAAGTCGCCGTCGGGCGTGGTCAGGCGTTCGCGCTCTACTTGTGGCACGACGGGTTGGCGGCGTAATAAGGCCGGATAAAGGGTTTGCAGGTGGCCGTTACGCAACCATCCGGCGGGTTTAAAAGTGGATTTAATCAGCATAGGCTAGGGTTTGGGCAAAAACTAAGGAACGGGCAGGAAATTAAGTAAGCGTTCATTGCGCTTCAGCGTGTCCGCCCCCAGCCTTCTCCTTGGTATACTCTGAATGGTCAGGTTTTCAGTTTTTGGAGCGCGGTCATCCTGACCGCGCTCCCTCCCATATATACTTCAAACGGTCAAGTTTTCGGTTTTTTCAGAAAACAGTTGAAAATTCATGGTCATTAAAGTTTGCATTTTGTCCTTGAAACTAGTATAAAGCCCGGCAATACAAGAGTCGATGTTATCCTTAAACACTTGGAATTTGTCATAGTGGGTGCTATACAGCACTTCTTTTTTGACAAAGCGCCATAGCCTTTCGATCAGGTTCAGGTTGGGCGAGTAAGGCGGCAGGTAAAGGAGTTCGATGCCCAGTTCTGCGGCCTTGTCGGCAACCGAGCGGCATTTTTGGTAACGGGCATTGTCCAGCACCACTGTGATAGGCCGTCCTGTATCGGCGTAAGCTGCCGCGATCTTGTCAAGGAATTCACAAAATACCCCTTGGTTGATGTAGGTTCCGTTGGTCACGGTGATGGCCTCGTGGCGGATGGGGTCTTAAGCGCCCAAGACGTTGTGGCGTTGCCGCCCGCTGGCGGAGGGCAGCAACACCCTGGCGAAACACCATACCATGCCGAGGAACGCCCCCATCACAAAGTGTGCCGCATCCACAAACAACACGGTGCGCCGTCCTTGTTTGGCCTCTTCCAGGCGGGGCTGCAACTGGGTGTCGTGGAAGGTTTGCTGTGCTTGCCGCTGCGTGGCTTCGTCCAAGACCTTGCCGGGTATCAGTCCGCACCGCCGGAATTTTAGGCCGAGCTTTTTCAGGAATGCTTGGCAAGCGGAGCGCTTCACGCGGATGCCCGTCTGTTCGAAGATGATTTCTATCGCTTGGTTGACCGTGTGCGGGGCTTTTTTTAAACAACGCATTCAGTTCCGCCGCATGGGGTCCCAATTGGCTTTCCGGCTGGCGGTAGCGGTCTTTAAGCAAGCCTTCCAGGTCGCCTTCGGAGTAACTTTTGACATAATGGGTCACGGTGCCGGGGGCGATCCGGGTGATGTCCGCAATCGCCTCGCGCGGGTAAGCTTTCGCCCTGAGGTAGACGGTCAGGCATTTTTTTCGGGCGGACGGGTTGCTGTTTGACGACAGCCCGTCATATAGTTTGTCCAGTTGTTGTGCGGTCAATTCTAGGGTGATCATGGGCATCCAGTGCGGTAGTTTCCGGCCTTTTTACAATATTTTTGCAAAATGGGAAACCGAAAAGTTGACCGTTTGGAGTATATCTCCGGTCTATACAGTAAGGTGGAGGTTGGGAGCGGGTTGTAGTTACAACAGATTTTATTTCAATATTTAAGGTTAAAACCACCGGCTTTAGCCGGTTAGCTTTAGCATTAAGGTTCAAAAAAACAACTCGACAGCGCGGGACACAATGTGGGTGGACTTTAGTCCTCTGTGTCCCGCGCTAACCCACCTACTTTCAGTAGGTGGTTGTTAAGTTTATGCACGTTCCTTAATTTGACGGCAGCGCGGCACAGCATACCCCGTTTAGCGCGGATAGCACCGGATAAAAATCCAGCCATTACGCCAATGCTGGGCCAGGTTCAACGACGCATAGCCCCTAAAAGCCTGTAAGGCCGACCAATTCCTAAACAGCCGTTGCTTTAGGCTACCCGCACCGAACAGCATATCGACAAAACCGCGCATGTCCAGATAGCCCTTATCGGAATAAGGAAACCAATTCGGCTCTTTCGGTAAACGGCTATGGCTGGTAAGGCCAGCGACGGTGTAGGTAAACTGGCGTAGGCCTTCGCTACCGTGGTAGCGGCCAAAGCCGCTGTTTTTTACCCCGCCGAACGGCAAACCCGCATGGCCGATATTCTTAATGACATCATTCACCGCCCAATTGCCGACCTGCAATTGCCGGGCAATCCGTTCGGCTTTGTTTATATCGCGGCTCCAGACGCTGGCATTTAAGCCATAATCGCTGGCGTTCGCCAAGCGCACGGCTTCTTGCCCGTCGCTAAAGGCCATAATCGGCAACAACGGCCCGAAGGTTTCGGCCTGCATCAGCAGCATGGTGTGGTTGACATCCCAAAGGACAACCGGATGCAGGTAACGGCCTTGCAAGCGTAAGGGGCCGGACGCTTGCGCACCTTTGGCAATGGCATCATTATAATGGGCTTCGATAATGGCGACTTGGGCTAGGCTGGTTACAGCACCCAAATCACCGACCGGGCCGTGACCGACGTTAAGCTGTGCCGTGGCCGCCACCAGCCGGGCGACAAAATCGGCATAACAGGCGGCTTCCACATAACAGCGCTCAACTGCCACACAGACTTGCCCGCTATTGCTGAACGCGCCGTACAGGGCGGCATTAGCTGCCCGCTCCAGATCGGCATCGGCGAACACCAGCATGGCATCTTTACCGCCCAATTCCAAAAGCACCGGGATGGGGTGTTGTGCCGCCCGCGCCATAACGGCACGGCCTGCGGCGACACTGCCGGTAAAAAACACCAAATCAGGCCGCGCATCTACTAAGGCCATCCCCTCAGGTGCCGCGCCAATCACTTGTTGCACCAAGCCGTCGGGCAAATCCAGTTGCCCCAGCAAGCGCATCAGCAAGGCACCGACGGGCAAGCTTAATTCGGACATTTTAAACACACAGGCATTGCCGCTGACCAAGGCGGTCACTAATGGGGCTAAGGTCAATTGTAAGGGAAAATTCCACGGCGAAATCACCGCCACTACGCCATAAGGGCGGCGCTCATAAACCGCTTGGGCTTGCGGAAAGGCCAACGGCGCGGTGTGGACAGGGCAAGGGGCAAGGCTGGCGGCGGCATGGCGCTGATAATAACGCAACAATTCCAACACCGGGTAGACTTCCCCCAGCAAGGCCTCGGTTTTGACTTTCCCGGTCGCCGCCATCAGCACGGCGATAATATCATCCAACTCCGCCATCATCACCGCAATCAGCCGCGCCACGCGTTGGCTACGCTGTTTAGCGTCAATTTGCGCCCACACCAACGCCGCTTGGCGGGCGGCATTCATGGCGGCAGCAATGTCGGCGGGGCTGCTGATCGGGTAATTTTGCTGGGCTTGCCCGTCTAAGACCGAGTAAGCCGTGATAACACCGCTCATAACCCAGACCCGAACTTCACCCGATGCTTACGGCAAATCAGTTTGGCGGAAATATGCGCCGATTCGTAAATCGTCGGCAAGCCGCTGCCAGGATGCGTGCCGCCGCCGACCAGATAACATTGCCCCAATTCTTGAAATTGGTTGTGTGGCCGCCAATAGAGCAACTGGCTAAACTTATGCGCCAAGCTAAAGGTCGCGCCTTTATAAACATTCTCATCGCTGGCCCAGGTTTGCGGGGTGATGATTTTTTCACATTCGATATGGTCGCGGATGCCGACTAAGCCTAAACGTTCTTCCAACACCGTTAAAATCTGCCCGCGTTTTTCTGCACATAAGCTAGGCCAGTCTAAGCCGCTGTCGTTATTAGGCATAGGCACTAAGATATACAGGGCGGATTTGCCTGCCGGGGCCAGACTGTCGTCACTGGCGCAGGCGTTCTGCACATAAAACGAAAAATCGCTGCTGAGGGTTTTGTTATGGAAAATATTATCGATATTGGTGGTGTAATCGTCAGCAAAGGCAATGGTATGGTGAGGCAGGTCGTAATAAGTGTCCAGACCTAAATACAGCATAAACGTCGAGCAGGAATAATCGAGGGCTTGGATTTTTTCTGGGCTGTACTGGCGCAGTGTCCCGTGCGGTACGAGTTGGGTCATGGCGTAGGCAAAATCGGCGTTCACAATCACTTCATCGGCGAATAACTCGCTGCCGTCTTCCAAACGCACCCCTTGCACCACCTTGTCTTTAATAATTAAGGACTGCACAGCGGTATTGGTGCGGATGACCCCGCCTTGCTCGGTGATGACTTGCGCCATAGCGGCGGCGATTTTATTTAAGCCGCCTTTGACATGGTAAATGCCGTACTCATGCTCCAGATAAGACAGCATGGTAAATAAGGCCGGACAATCCCAAGGCGACATGCCCAGATATTTGGATTGGAAAGAGAACACCAGGCGCATTTTCTCTTCTTGGAAATACTTGCCCAGATTAGTAAACACGCTGTGGTTGAGCGCCAAGCTAGGTACGGCGCGGAGCAAATCCCAAGAGAAAAAGGCTTTCAGGCTGCTATAGTCGCGTTTGATGCAGGGATAGAGTTTTTTAAAACGCTGGCCTTCGCGTTGCAGGTATTGGTCATAGCCATCACTGCCTTCGGCAAAGCTTTGCGCCAGTTCTTCGCGCATTTTGGCACGGTCGGAGTAGACATTGACGGCGCGGTCGGCAAACAACAGGCGGTACATCGGATCAAGCTTGATAAAATCCAGATAAGCATCGCTACGCCGTCCGCATAAGGCGAACATATCATCTAAGACATGTTTCATCAGCAAAAAAGTCGGACCGGTGTCAAAGACAAACTCCCCCAACCGGATCGGACGGTTACGCCCGCCGACTTCGGCATTTTTATCCAAAAGGGTGACGTTAAAGCCATGATGGCTTAACAGCATTCCGGCGCACAAGCCGCCTGGGCCGGCACCGATGATGACGATATGTTTTTTTTCTGGCATAGGGGCAAGGTAAGGGCTATTAATAAACGGGTATTGGCTGATGAAGGGGTAAGCGGCGGCGGATCAGGGGTTAATAAAGCCAAGGAAGCCATTTTTTCGTCCGTTGGCGGTAGGCACTATAAGCGGGGCCAAAATGGCCGTTTAACAAGTTTTCTTCATAAGCCATGCGCCGCTCTAGCGCCCACGCCAATGGACAGGCGAGGGCGAGTAACGCCAAACCGTCACCCATTGCTATGCCCGCCGCAATAAACGCACCCAATAGCCCGGTATAGGCCGGATGGCGGATGTAACGGTAAGGGCCTTGCTCAATCAAGCAGTGCTGGGGTTGGATGACGGCTTGGGTACTGAACCATTGCCCTAAGCGGATAATGGCATAATACCGTAAGCCCAAGGCCATGAGCATTAGCCCTAAAGCCAAGGCTTGGCGCGGCAAGTAAGCCAGCGGTAAGGGTAGCCAATGCAGGTGCTTAAAGGTCAAGGCTAGCGCTAATGCGCCTAGTATAACCCACCATATCCCTCTAGCGGAACGGAAACGGGCTGGATTGACCGACAAATCGGGAATGCGGGTTTTTAGGGCCATAACGGTTTCCGCCGCAGCCCAAGCGCTGCCTAGCAGCAGCCAAAAAGTTTGTATTAAGGTCACTGATGTTACGCAGACATATTCTACGATTTGAAAAACAAATATTGAGTCGCTATCGCGACGGTTTTTTTAATCGGGTTCTCGCACCCGAAGGCGAGATACTTTCTTTTGCTCCGCCTCGGCAATTGCTCCTGCATTGCTCTACCTCCTGCATCCTTGCAGTCGAAAAGAAAGTATCCAAAGAAAAGGCGGCCCGATTGCCGCTTCTTCCTGCGCTTCTCGGTTTTGTCGGGGGTCGGTAAAATGGGCTTCCTGCCTTTATGCCCTTGGGTACATTTACCGACGCGCGGCATCCATGCCGCGCCCCTTTATGCCCTATGGGTATTCGGGCTAATCCCGACAAAACCTGCGATGCTCGGCGCGGCAAACGGGGGTAAAGCATGTTACTGCGTAACGTCAGTTAAGGTCATTCGGGTAATGAGTCAGCATCATAGCCAAGGCATGTTAGAATGTACCTGTTTTTTTTGAGAACACCAGTTTAATTTATGCCCGACCTTATCCAGCTTAGCCATGTCCATAAAGCTTACGCGCTTGGGCAGTTCAAACGGCCTGTGTTAAATGACATTTCCTTAACGGTGGCGGCGGGGGAGTTTGTCGCTATCGTCGGCCCTTCGGGTAATGGCAAATCGACCTTGCTGAATATCCTGACGGGCATAGACCGCCCCTGCTCAGGCCAAGTCACTGTTAACGGCAGCGCCTTGGAAGGCTTGAGCGAAGAGCGCTTGTCCGTATGGCGCGGTCTGAATGTCGGCATTGTCTTCCAGTTTTTCCAATTATTGCCGTCCTTGACCTTATTGCAAAACGTGTTATTGCCGATGGATTTTGTCGGCCTGTTACCCAAGCGTGAGCGGCTGGCACGGGCGCGGTATTTATTGGCCTTAGTCGGCTTAGAAGCCCATGCCCAGCATTTGCCGGGGCAAGTGTCCGGCGGGCAACAGCAACGGGCGGCCTTAGCCCGCGCCTTGGCGAATGATCCGGCGTTGATTATTGCCGACGAACCGACCGGCAATCTTGACAGCCACACCGCCGAAGCGGTGTTCCGTTTATTTGCCGATTTGCGCCATGAGGGCAAAACCTTGGTGATGGTGACGCATAATGATGAGCTGGCGCAGGCGGCGACGCGGCGTATCTGCTTACAGGACGGACGTATCCAAACCGACGGCCAGCAAACCCCGGCGATGGGGCCGCCATGTTCTTAAGCACTTATCTTTGGCAAAAAGTTGCCGCCGATTTATTGATACATAAATCCCGCACTGCTTTAGCCATCACCAGCATTGCCATAGGCGCATTTATTATCGGCACGTTGCTGGGCATGATGGATTTGCAGCTTAGCCAGATGGACAGCGCCCACCGCCAATCGCAGCCGTCGCATATCAGCCTGATATTGCGCCAAGATGCCGACAACGCCCTTGCCGACACCCTCAAGCACGTCGAAGGGGTGGCCGATATTGATGTGCTGACCCCGTTTACCGTCCAATATAAACTGCCAAATGCCGAGCAATGGCAAACCGGCACCGCTTTATTCCGCCCCGACTACGCTGCGCAACGTTATGACCGCATGACCTTAGTGTCGGGGGCTTTCCCCAGCGGCCAAGACATTGCCGCCGAACGCCTAAGCGCCCAAGCGGCGGGGCTGCATAGCGGCGATAAGATAAGCTTAGCTACCGCAACAGGGTCGCAAGATTTCGCGCTGCATGGCATTATCCGCCACCCTTTCGTTAAACCGCCCGCCTTTGGCGGGCAATTGTATTTTTTCCTCGACCCCGAATTGGGGCCACTGTTTGGTATTCCGGCGCATACTTTCCGGCAAGTGCTGGTGCAAATCCAAGCCCCTTATAGCATAGAAAAAGCCCGCACGGTCGCCGCGCAACTCCGCACCACCTTGGCGGCGCACGGTATCGCCGTCAACGCCACCTTATTACAAGACCCCGAACAGCATTGGGGGCGGGGCATTTTTTCCGGCATCCATTTGGTGTTGACCGTTATGGCATGGGCCTCGTTGCTGTTAAGTTCGGTGCTGATTTTAAACACCGTGGCGGCATTGATTACCCAACAAACCGAGCAAATCGGCATTATGAAGGCGATAGGGGCGCGGCGCTGGACCATCGCCAAAATCTATCTGGCGCAAGTGCTGATCTTGGCCTTATGCGCCCTAGCCATTGCCTTGCCGCTCAGTTGGGCAGGGGCTTTTTATAGCAGCCGCTGGCTGTTAGGTTTGTTTAATATCAGCCTGGACGGGTTCGCCTATTCGCCCCGCGCCTTAGGCCTCACCTTAGCGGGTGGCTTGCTCGCCCCGCTGGCGGCGGCGTTATGGCCGGTATGGCGCGGTGCGGCCTTGCCTGTGCGGCAAGCCCTTGCCAGTTACGGCTTAGGAGCGGATTTTGTCGGCACAGGCGGGCTGGCGCGGCGTTTGGAAGCGTGGGCAACCCGTTGGTTGCCGACCCTGTACGCCGTTGCCTTGGCTAATCTGCTACGCCGTAAAGCCCGGTTACTGTGGACACAAAGCGTCTTAACCATTGCCGGGGTGCTGTTTATCGTCATCATGAGCTTAGCCGCATCGGTTAACCTGACCTTAGATAAGGAGTTGGCGCGTAGCCGCTACACCTTGCGCCTAGGCTTTAGCCAAGACCAAGAAGCCGCCACGGTCACGGATATTGTCCATCGCCTAAGCCCCGCTAGCCCCGTCGAATTCTGGAACCGCCTGCCCGCCGAATTTTCCCGCAATGGCGTATTGCTGCGCCAATCCGGCAGCTTGGGGGTGCAAATGCTCGCCCTGCCCACCGACACCACCTTATACCAGCCGCTGATTACCGCAGGGCGGTGGTTTAACGCCAGTGACGAACAGCAAAACCATCTGGTGCTAAACGCCGCCACCGCCGAACTGAACGGCATTCAGGTCGGTGATTGGGTGCAAGGTACGCTACTGCCGCCCGCCATTAACGGCAAAGTCGCCCCCGCCCAAGATTGGCAAGTGATAGGCCTGTACCGCTGGTTTGCCGGGGCGGGCTATACGGTCGAACCCGTATATGCCCCGTTAAGCACCATACAGGCGCAAACCCACACCAGCCAGCGGCATTCTTTCGCCTTATGGGCGACCGACATCAAGGACTTAGCGGCAGAAACCGCCTACGCCGACACCGTAAAAGCCGCCTTCCGGCAAGCGCAGATTAAGCTGGATGTTTACACCACCTTCGCCAAGCTGGAACAACGCCAATTTGCGCAAAACCAATTCCGCCCGATGACCGCCATGTTATTGGGCTTGGCGGTACTGATCGCCGCTGTGGGGGCGATTGGCTTGTCCGGCACCTTGGCGATTGGTGTCTTGCAGCGTACGCGTGAGATTGGCGTACTCCGCGCCATCGGGGCCAAGTCTTCGGCTATTTTTAAATTATTTATGCTCGAAGGGCTATGTCATGGCGTATTAGCATGGCTGCTCAGCATCCCGCTCGCCTACCTGCTCGCCGAACCCTTAGCCAAACAACTCGGCATCACCATGCTGGGCATCCATTTGGATTTTGTCTTCGCGTGGCCAGCGGTGGCGTTGTGGCTGGGGGCGGTGTTGCTGCTGGCGGTAGTGGCCGCTTACTTACCCGCCCGCACCGCCACCCGTATTGTAGTGCGGGAAAGTTTGAATTATTGACCGTTTGAAGTCTATGTGTTTTTTTAAGTCCAATTTTGGGTGGGAATAGTTTTTATTCCTACCAAAATTGCTGGTTAGCGTCCGTTATGCCTTTTTAAAACAGGGCGGTTAAAAACGTCGTTCTGTGCTAAAATTCAATAAAAATGCTTAGTGAAATAGGGTGTCTACATCACGGGAGCCGTGCATAACCCTGACAATATCTGCCCCGTCTTCCAGCGGAAAATAGAAAATCAGATAATTGCCAACGGGAAAACTTCGCAAACCGTCAACGAGTTCTGCACAGCTTTCGCCTAAGCTTGGAAAGTCGGCAATCAGTTCGCATTTTTCTTGGATCAAATCAAGAAACCTATCGGCATTTTTAGGGCTGTCTTGGGCGATATAAAACCAGATATTATCAAGGTCTATTTCGGCTTGGGGGCTTTTCAACAAACGGGGCATTAAGATGCCCCGCTTTCTCTTTCTGCGAGCCGTTGCCGTCCCCGTGCCTTGATAGCTTCAATGTCAAGGGGGGTGGAATCTCCGCTATCTATCCCCCTTTGTATCTCTTTTCGTAGCTCCCCCATGCGTAACTCACGCATCTGGTCCCGTTCCTCCAAAAGTCGCAAAGCGTCACGAATAACCTCGCTTGCCGAATGATAATGGCCGCTTTCAAGCTTATTTTTAACAAGCTCTTCAAAATGAGGGGTCAGGGAAATGTTCATAAATGTAAACTCCAATTCAGACGTATAACAATAAATAGCATTTACTGTTATAGCCTGCTCTTCAATAAAAGTCTATAAAAATGAGAACCGTTTTTGTGTTGGCTGTTCGGGTCGGAAGTGTTACGGGGACGGGCATTGGGAACCGCCAACACAAAAAACGGTTGGCCGTCGGCAGACTTAAAATGGGTTATGGTTATTTTGGAAAGCGTTTATTCCATTTTCGTGAACCATGCAGGACACGTAGAATTTCCACCCTATCTTTTTTAATCCTATAGGCGACAATGTAAGGTGTTGCCGTAATGATAAGCTCCCTTGTTCCTTTTACTCGCCCTGTCCGCCCTATTTCTGGGTATTGACTAAGCAAACCGACTTGATTACGGATTGCGTCATAAACGCTGTATGCTGCGGTAATACTGTCCTGTGCGATATATTCCAATACATCGCCTATTTCTATTTCCGCCCGTTCTTTCCAGTGAATAAGCAAAATCAGCTATCCTTATTCGCTTGGGCGGCTATCTTATCCAATCTGGCTTTAAGGTTGCCCATAACCACATCATGGGGAATAAACACCGCGTTTGGTGCATCCGCTTCAATAATGGCTTGTTCCACCTGCTCACAAAACCAAGCATCATGTTCAGCGGCTTCATGTACCCGTTTAAGGGATTCGGCACGGTCGGGGCGTTTGCGGTCTGTTTCGGCAGTGTAGGCGCTGGCATCAACATCAAAATGGCTAATGCCTAATTTTTGCAAATAGAGCATGACAGTTTCCAATTTGCGGAACAGGCGTAATTTTCCGCTACGCTGTGCGGCAAGAAAGGTGTCTGCCATACCATATTTTACCGACAACGCCCAGCCGCCCGCTTGACCGATAACATGGGCGGCATGGATTGCCCCAATTTCAACTAAACGGGATAGGGTGCTGTGGTCTATTGTTTTGCTGGTCATAAGAAGAGCCCGGATATTGTTTGCTGATTTATAATTTTTACCGCATTTAATAATAAAATGCAATAGGAATCTTTTGGATAATGTTTTTCTTTGTGCCACAAATCAAGATATTTGACATAAGTTAGCAGCCCCAATAAATCAATGGCTTATTTGTGTCATAAATTAAGGACAAAAGAGGCCATGAAGAGCTGGGTAAAATCATATTAAGGCTAGTCCCCCCAAAAAACTTAAGCACGCGGTAACGCCAAAGCCGTTTGCCACCGCCAAGGCAAAA
Source organism: Methylovulum psychrotolerans (assembly GCF_002923755.1). Lineage (GTDB taxonomy): Bacteria > Pseudomonadota > Gammaproteobacteria > Methylococcales > Methylomonadaceae > Methylovulum > Methylovulum psychrotolerans. The sequence continues at coordinate 60,786 of NZ_PGFZ01000003.1, read as the reverse complement.
AAGGCACAATCAAGCTAAGCACACACAGCAGCCAAAGTTGCAATTGCTGATTATACAGCGTGTAGCCTAAAGCAACGGGTAGGGCTTGCCAAAACTGGGGGTGGGCTTGGATGAAGTCGCCGCCGCTCATAAAATTGGCGGTTTCGCCGAAGATTAAGGCCGGAATGCCTAAGGCCAATAACATGGCGATGTTGCCGTCATAAGGGTGACGGGCGACCATGCCCAGCAGGGGCGCAAATGCCAGCTTATGCCCGCTAAGGCCGGGGCGGTTTAGCTGTTGGCAGAGCCAGAGCGCGGCTATCCCTAACGCAGGGATGGTGAATTGCTCGACCGGAAAGCTGATATAGCGGCCATTAAACGCCAAGATATAAGACTGATATAGCGCCAAGCCCATAAAGGCCAGATAACCTAGCCGTAACCCGCCTGCCAAGACGGGGGCTGGGGGCTGTTTGGCCAGTATATCGTAACAACGTCTGCCCACCCCCGCCGCTAAGGCGGCATTCGCCAGCACCACCGACACCGCATAGCTGTGCTGCCAAGTATTGTAGCTGGTACGCCAGAGAAATTCCGCCAAGTGGCTCAAGCACAAGCTCATAAGCAACAGCAGGGCTAACAAGGCCGCTAAGCGCGGTAGCGGTAAAACGGCCAGTTTGTGCAGGTTGAAAGCCACCACTACGGCGCACAATAAGACGGCCGCGGCAAAACTGAACGGCCAATGCGGGTGTTCGCTGACCGGGCCCGTTAACGGGAAGACGGCTTGGCGCGAGGTTGAGAACAAGCCCCAGTTAGCCCCCACCACCCCTTCATGATGGCTTTTCCAGGCTTGGTTAAAGGCTTCGACGATGTTGTAATCTAACTGGCGGTGCTCAGCGAGCCGGATCAGGCCACGGATGAAGGTGGCTTCGTTAATGACGCTGGGCACGGCCAAGCCGCGTTGGCGGCCTACCGCAGGCCAACCCGACTCGCCGATCAGGATAGGCTTGTTTTCACCCATACGGCGCATTTGCGCTTGGACTTGTAGGATGATTTTATCAATATGCGCCAAAGCGTTTTCTATCGCTACTGGCTCGTCTTCCCAGTAAGGCAGGATGTGTAGGGTGATAAAATCCACTTCTTTAATTAATTGCGGGTATTTCAGATAAATGGACCACACGTCGGCATACGATACCGGCTGCTTGATGGCTTGTTTGACTTCCCGGATATAAGCGACCAACCGCTCCACCGTCATATCATTACGCAACAGGACTTCGTTGCCGACAATGACCCGCTTCACGACATCGGCATTGGCATTAACCGATTGGATCAAGGCGGTAATCTCTTTGCGGTTGCCGTCGGGGCCGTCGCCTAACCAGCCGCCTTGGATCATTTCTACGCCGTATTGGCGGGCAAAGCCGGGCGTAGGTTCTAAGCCGCCCAGAATCGAGTAGGTACGGATGGTGTGGGTTTTGTCGGCCAATAAGCGCACATCGCCTTCAATATGCTCGGGCAAAGGGAAGGTATTGTCTATCGGGCTATAACCGTCATGATAGGGGGCAAAAGACAGGCTTTTCAGCTTACCCGCCGGCACATCGGCACCGACTTCTTGGGGCTGGTTGGTAAACCAAGCCGCCCCGCCGTAGACAAGGGTGATGAACAGCAAACATAGCCAGATTTTCATTGATTCCATAAAGATAGCGGGACGGATTAACGGTAAGATGCAGATGGGGGAATTATACAGGCGGGCGGTTTGAACGCTTTAGCACGGCAAATATCGTGTATACTTTTGCCCCTGTTTAGCAATAAGTCAGTGTGCATAATTTTGGGCCCTATTTGGGCTTTAGCCGTGGTAGGTCGGGCAAGCGGTTCTGCCCGACGTTTTAGCGCCGCCACCGAATTAAGTAGGTGTGCATATATCTTTTAACATTCGCGAATTAAACCCCACCCCAGCCCTCCCCTTCACAGAGGAGGGAGTATCTTCCCCGTCGAACAGGCGAAAATGGGGGGGAAAAGCCCCTCCCCCTGGCAAGGGGGAGGCTGGGAGGGGGTTACAGAGATACCAATGTTAAATGTTAAATGTTAAAAGATATATGCACTCCCACTTACCCTATTCGCCTTAATTAGACCTTACACAGGCAAAAGGTGCAATAAACCCGACAGTTTATGTCGGGCAGAACCGCTTGCCCGACCTACCTGAATGCCCATACCCTGTATTACCCTGTAATTGAAGGAAAATAAGTTGAACATCAAGAGTGTCTTGTTAGCCATTGCCGCCTTTGCCCTGTCATCGTGCGCTTTGAAGACCAAAACCCCCGCCGAAGATGCGGTCAGCATTAAAGTCAGCCAATTGTTGGCGCAAATGACCGTGGCGGAAAAAGTCGGGCAAATGACCCAAGTCGATTTTGCTTTGGTCGCCGCGCCGAAAGATAAGCTGGCCGACTACCCGGTTGATACGGCAAAGTTAGAAACCGCCATCCTTAAGTACCATGTCGGCTCTATTTTAAACACGCCTTACGACCAAGCCCAGCCCTTGGCGACTTGGCGGCAAATCAGCCTGGCAGTACAGCAAACCACCGCCCAAAGCCGCCTAAAAATTCCGGTCATTTATGGCATTGATGCCATTCATGGCGCGACATACCTAAAAGGGGCGACCCTGTTTCCGCAAGCCATTAATATGGCGGCGACTTTTAACCCTGAACTAAGCTTTCAGGAAGGCGAAATCACCGCCCGCGAACTGCGCACGGCGGGTTTGCTATGGAATTTTTCCCCGGTAATGGATATTGGCCGCCAACCCTTATGGCCGCGCCTGTGGGAGACCTACGGCGAAGATGTGCAGTTAGCCAGTATCTTAGGCAGCGCCTATATAAAAGGCCATCAGGGTAATGATTTTGCCGCCCCCGATAAGGCGGCGACGTGCCTTAAGCATTTTGTCGGTTATAGCTTCCCTATCACTGGCCGCGACCGCACCCCCGCGTGGTTGGGCGAGCGGATGCTGCGCGAGTATTTCCTGCCGACGTTTGCCGCTGGGATTAAAGCCGGGTCGCCGACCGTGATGGTCAATTCCGGCGAAGTGGACGGTATTCCCGGCCACGCCAACTACCGTTACCTAACCACGATTTTACGCGAAGAAATGGGCTTTAAAGGCTTTGTGGTGTCCGACTGGGAAGACATCAAACGCCTGTATACCCGCGACAAAGTGGCGGCATCACCGCGTGAGGCGGTGAAAATGGCGGTCATGGCGGGCGTGGACATGAGCATGGTGCCTTATGACTTTTCATTCAGCGAGTTGCTGCTGGATTTGGTCAATAGCCACGAAGTGCCGATGTCACGCATTGATGAGGCCGTGTCCAGAATTCTCACCGTCAAATACCAAACTGGCCTGTTCGGCCCGGCGCAGACATTTCTGCCCGCCGCCGCTAATTTTGCCACTCCCGCCGCTGCCGCCAGCAACCGCCAAGCTGCCCGCGAGTCGATTGTCTTGGCGAAAAATGCCCAAAGCGTGTTGCCGCTGAAAAAATCTGCCAATATCCTCGTCACCGGCCCTACGGCGAATCTGCGCAATGTCCTCAACGGCGGCTGGACCATCACTTGGCAAGGCAGTGACGAAAGCGTTTATCCACAAGATCAGCCTACGGTTTTGGAAGCCTTAAAAACCAAGGCCACAGGTAAAATAGGCTATGTGGAAGGCAGTTCGTTCGATACCGTTAAGGACATCGACAAAGTCCTGGCCGAACTAAAAAACTATGATTATGTGTTGCTGTGCTTAGGTGAAAAACCCTATACCGAAACCTTAGGCAATATCGATTCGCTGGCCTTAGAACCGGCTCAAATGCAGCTCGCCACAGCCGTGCTGGCAGCGGGTAAGCCCGTCGTGCTGCTGATGCTCGGTGGCCGCCCGCGCCTGATCACCCCGATTGCCGAACAGGCCGCTGGCGTAGTATTGGGCTTTTTACCGGGCATGGAAGGCGCGGCGGCTATCGCCGATATTTTATATGGCGATTACAACCCCGATGGCCGCTTGCCGATTTCTTACCCCAAACACGCCAATAGCTTCAACCATTACGACCATAAGCCAGCGGAGGCGTTTGAAAACAATACCTACGACCCGCTCTATCCCTTTGGCCACGGCTTAAGTTATAGCACGTTTGTCACGCGTGGCCTAACGCTGGAAAAAAACCGCTTGGCGATGGGCGAAAACCTAAAGCTCAGTGTTCAAGTGGCAAACACCGGCCCTGTCAAGGGCAAAGAAACCGTTTTAGTCTACCTGCGCGATGTCGCCGCGTCGGTCAGCCGCCCGAATAAGCAATTGAAAGCCTTTAAAAAAGTGGAACTGACCCCTGGGCAAAGCGAAACCCTACACTTTACCTTAACGCCGGACGATTTGTCGTTTATCGGCGTAGACTTACAACGGCTTATCGAACCGGGTGATTTTACCGTGATGGTGGGCAACGAAACGGCGGCTTTTTCGGTCGCCCCCTAACCTCAGCAGGATAAGCTTATGCCCCCCGCCCGCGCAAAAAACCCGTACTTCGGTGCCTTATCGCTATTAACCTCGTTATTTTTTATCTGGGGCTTCATCACTTGTCTGAATGATATTTTAATCCCACATTTAAAATCGGTATTTACCCTGAATTATACCCAAGCCATGTTAATTCAGTTTTGCTTTTTTGCCGCGTATTTTCTGGTGTCGATACCCAGCGGTGCGATAGTCAAAAAAATCGGTTATAAACGCGGTATTATCATCGGCCTGACGGTCACGGGCGTAGGCTGCCTATTGTTTTATCCGGCGGCACAGTTGCGCTTGTATCCACTGTTTTTAGCGGCGTTTTTTGTCTTGGCTTCCGGTATTACCCTGTTGCAAGTCGCCGCCAACCCCTACGTCACCTTATTAGGCGACCCCGCCACCGCCTCCAGCCGCCTGACCCTGACCCAAGCTTTCAACTCGTTAGGCACTACCATAGCCCCTTATTTAGGCGCGGTGTTTATCCTCGCCACTGCCGTTAAGACTTCGGCAGAATTGGTCCAGTTAGATGCCGGACAACTGGCGGCTTACCAAAGCGCCCAAGCCAGCGCGGTACAGCAACCTTATCTGCTGCTGGCGGCGGTGCTGTTTGTGGTGGCGGGGGTGTTCGCCGCCATCAAACTGCCTGCCATTACCGATCAAACCGAACCCCAGCCCCTGCTAGGCGCAAGTTCGCCCAGCCAAAGCAGCGCTTGGCAGTATCGGCATTTAGTATTGGGGGCGGTGGCGATTTTTGTCTATGTCGGCGGGGAAGTCGTCATCGGCAGCTTTCTCGTCAGCTTCCTGACTGACCCAAACCTAGCGGCCTTAACGGAGCAAAACGCCGCCAAGTATGTGGCGTTTTATTGGGGCGGGGCGATGGTCGGGCGGTTTCTGGGTTCCGTCATCATGCAGGCCATCCCCGCGCGTAAGGTCTTAGCCTTTAACGCCCTGACCGCCGCCTTGCTGGTGTTGGTTACGATGCTGGGCAGAGGCGATTGGGTGATGTGGACGATTTTGGCGGTCGGGCTGTTTAATTCCATCATGTTCCCGACCATTTTCTCTTTGGCCCTAACAGGTTTAGGCCAGCACACCGGGCAGGGTTCGGGTATTTTATGCGCCGCCATCGTCGGCGGGGCAATCATCCCGCTCCTGCAAGGCCTATTCGCCGACCACATCGGCCTGCAACAGGCATTTTTTATCCCTATCTTGTGCTATTTGTATATTGCCTATTATGGGTGGCGCGGTTGTGCGGTTCGGGTTTAGGGGGTGTGAGTTGATGGACACGGGGGGAGCTTAAAAAAGTCTTAGGAATGTATACTTCAAACGGTCAAGTTTTCGGTTTTTTGGTAGGGTACGCTGTACCCTATGGTGAATTGTAAAAGCCGAAAACTTGGCCATTCACAGTATACATAAAATAACCTTCGCATAATCAGTGACCTAAGACCTTTATCGTCTGCCTGAATTATTTTTACATATTCATTAACAAAAATCGGCCTCAATACCCTATAAAATCCGGCAACTATTTTGGAGCAACCGCATGTTAGCGACAAAAAATATCAGCTTAACCAGCGTGGAAGACTATTTGCAATGGGAGCTGACCAGCGAAGTGAAGCATGAATTGATTGACGGGTATCTGTATGCAATGGCGGGAGCCAGTGCTAACCATGAAAGGATAGCGGTCAATATGCTGTCAGCATTCAACAATCACTTAAAAAATTCGCCTTGCGAGCCTTTTGGTTCTGACATGAAATTGCGGGTCAAGGCAAATTTTTTCTATCCCGATATAATGGTGGTATGCAATTTTGACGATTCGGCACCTTTTTTTACGGATACGCCGCTTATCATTGTTGAAGTCTTATCAAAATCGACCCGTAAAACGGATGAGACGATTAAATTGATGTCATATATCAACATTCCCAGCCTAAAAGAATATGTGCTGATCGAACAAGACTTTGTCGATATTCAGGTGATAAGAAGAAGCGAAAGGTGGCTACAAAAACATTATTTCTTGGGCGATGAAGTCACTTTTGAAGCCATAGGCTTAACCTTGTCCGTTGCCGATATTTATCGCCGCGTACAAAATGACGATATGACGGAATTTTTGCACAACACCGCCGGGCAGCAGTGACCTGCCGACACATTTCTGGATTGTTCTTACCCATCAACAAAAGCAACCCAACAGCTATTGCTGACTGGTAATCAGCATATCGATGTTGGTTGAATCACAAGCGTAGTCACCCTTTTTATCGATGACAACATACAATTTCGTTTCTTTTGTTACCTGAATATCTGATGCAATAAAAGTTGAACCCATACCATTTGCCAATACACCTGACTGCAATATGGCTGAATCCTTTTTTAAATACCACTTAATGCCATCGCCACAATCAGGATTGATGTCGGAAACCCTGCCCAATAAGCTGATGGCACCCGAGACTGGGCTTGCCCAACGAAGGATTACCTGATTTTGAAATCCCGGATGGGCATGGAAGATGCCCTTGCGCAACCGAAAATGACTGGTGTTATCTTCAAAAATAAAAGCTTTCTTTGGAATGGAAATACCCGCTAAGGTTGATAAATCTGCCCAACACTCTTGAGGATATTTGCCGCATGGGGGTAAGGTATGTTTTTGTAAAAGGGTGTATTTGGCAGGGTCATCATTGCCAGGAGTATTTTGCATAAATGCCCATACCCCCCAAGGATTCGAAGGCACCCCATTCATCACTGAACGGGACAAGTTCCATGATTTTGCCACCCCTGCTATTGCAAGATTTCCAAATGACAACAATGCAACCGCCCCTATTAGGGCAAAAGTTTTAAGCGTATTTTTTGACATCGGTTTTCCCTCTAATTGATTGCCCAACGTAAAGGTAAAAGGGGCACGCTGCTAACGAAAGCGAAGCCGCCGAACCTTGATAAAAAAACAGAACTTCAAAACCACCAACGGGCGGCGCGTCCATTTGACTGGCTTGTTGGGCATAACGATGTGTAGTAAAGCCAAGCCTCCAAACAAAATAACAAATGGATGCCGATTGACGAACCCACCTTACGGGTTAATAAACATCAATAATAACCGCAAAACCCAAAGCAGGAATGGCCATTAAATCCATTCTGGCGTTTGACGTGTAGTATGCGCCTTTTTGCATCACGGCTTCTGTAATTTTATTAAGAAGCGTAGCACTGATTACCGCGCATCTTGTTGGATTATCCTCACCCCTATTGATTTTCCATATTGGTAAAGTAGGCGTTTCTTTCCAGCCATTATAGTTTTCATAGCCATTGCCAACTACACTGTCAAAAAATTTAATTCCCTGAGTTTCAATGTTTTTTATGGTTGATTCGGCTAGTTTAAACACTGCCACATCACATCCATCCCATAAATCACCTTCGGTTCCCATCGCTACTGGATAAGCCACTTTTATTGCCGAGGGTAGCACCCTTAATTGATGAATATACTGAAAAATATTATTGGTATTAAAAAGCACTATTAGCAATACTAAATAATATTTGTAACTACTCATGGATAACCTAAAGATGGCGGGCCTTCTGGATATTGAGGCAGGTTATCTGTGATTTGTAACCAAGGTTGCTTTGAAGATACCCAAAAGTGCATGTCAGGTGTGAACAGTGACGGCTCGTCGAGGCTACCGGCTGTTAAGCCGATGACTCCAGCAGAAACACGCCGCGAGAAAATACTTGAACCGCAATGCGAGCAAAAACCGCGCTCAAGAGTTTCTGAAGAGTGAAATGTGCTGATTGGGCCAGAGATAGCAACATGCTCGATGCGCATGAGTACGCGGGCATTGAAAGCAGCACCGATAACTTTTTGACAAGCCTTACAGTGACATACCCTCTGGTTCAAAGGCTCAGAGGTCGTTTCATAACGCACGGCACCACATAGACAGCCACCACGGAATAAAGTCATTCAGCATCCCCCCCTTTCTACAACAGCCTAACGTTATGGTAAGGCGACCACCGCTAACGGAAGCTAGGCGAAGCCGCTTACCTTGAATTAAATTTGTGTTTCAAAACCGCCAACGGGCGGCGGGTCGCTTTGACTGACTTGTCGGGCTTGGCAATGCCGACAAACCCGCTACCACCCAACCAAAACAGATTAAATTGCCTTGATGTGCGATTACTCTATTGAATACATTTCTTCTCTTTGATACTCGTCTTCTTTAGTTACCTCAACAAGTTTTCCAATTTTACAATTTAGTAACTGAATAGATTTAATTTGCCGCCTTTTAATACTAATATGTGCAGGATAGCAGTAACCGCCGTGTTGACAAAAATTATCATCAACATAGCCAGATTTTTTAAATATGACTTTATTGTATTGTGTTACCGAATCAATTATTTCGCCCTTCTCCAAAACGCTTTGCGGGCTTTCCATTGCTCCAATATTGGTAAGAACTTTTGCGTTGCAAGACTCTGATGCTTGAACACTTCCCCATAAGAAAAATGATACTGCAAATATTGAGATGTATATCGCTGTGATTTTCTTCATGGTTTCCTTTTATATTTTGATGCCCAACGTTACGGTAAGGGACTCGCCGCTCTGAGAGCTTAACCGAAGCCGCCGCACCTTGATAAAAAACAGAACTTCAAAACCGCCAACGGGCGGCGCGTCCCCTTTTACTGACTTGTTGGGCTTGAGGGTGCTGACTTTGCCCAAACAATAGCAAAACCCCCAAGCTTGCCTTGCCGGATTTGGCTTGAACCCTAGATTACCAAATTACGACATATTCATTATTTAGTAACGCTTCCGTTGACCCATTATGCTCCCCGGAAAGGATACATTTGCTTGAAGATGAAACGCCACGGATAAGTTCGGCCAGTGCTATAAGTGTTGAGAACGCCTGAATATGCTCCGCAATAGAATGTTTGCTTGGGAAACTGAGATCATTCCAAAATACTATTTCAATTTCGTGTGTTCCCTTCTCTACATCGATCCAAACATAGAAGCAAATATCTCGCTCTGAAAATAACGATCCTCGAATGCTATGCTGCGTACTGGCTTCGGGCAATTCAATAAGCCGGAGCTTGGAATTAGAGTTTAACGGTTCCGGGATTCCAAGCGATTCTCCAGCCCAAGTTAGTATTTCCGGAGAAATAACGTGGGATTCGATTGCCTCAATTGAGGGGATTAAAGATTTATTATTCAGGTTGGTTATAAAAATTTCTGTTGCCATTCCATCATAGGGAAGCAATATATGTTTGGCCTTCTGCCAAAGATTTCTTGCCCTCAGTTCTGGTTCCATATTTTTGCCCAATGTAGAGTTGAGCAACTTAGGTAGCGGAAGCGGACTAAGTTGTTCTAACGACGCGTTAGGCATTCTTGCCGTGCGGCTGGCATGTTTCACATGCGCCCGTTTTAGACATTCCGCAAAAATTCCCCATCTGGAAATAGGCGAAGTTGGCGCAAAGCATGGGTGCTTGTGATGTGTCAACGAGTTATGCATCACAAGCACCCATGCTTTGCACAATACCATATTTGTAACCACTTGTAAATAATGGTATTTATTTATAAAGACAAGGGTTCGGCCTCGTTTTTTTGAAGTATCCGACCGACAGCACGGCAAGTGTGCCTAACGTTACGGTAAGGGAATGCCCGCGTGATTGCCTACAGCGGAGTCGCTTACCCATAAAAAAACAAAAACTTCGCCAGCCGGAACAGCGGGCAGTCCCTTTGACTGACTTGTTGGGCTGATAGATATACTCTGAGCGGTCACTAATTGAGCCTTGTCACTCTCTTTTCTAACAGATGAGGGTTGGAATTGACACTTCCAATAAACGCAATCTAATGCCGTTCACAGTATATTAGACCAAAGCCAAGCAGTTCATAGACGCGGAACAGCAAAATGCGATGCCTCATGAACACTTCGACTCTGAAATGGTGGATTGCTAGCGCAAATCCACCTTACCAATTATCCCAATATATCGGTTGCTGTTAAACCGATCTTCCCGACTAATTCAACCTGATATTCTGCTGCTACGTCGTTATCAGTGTTTAACTGGACATAAGTGGTGTTGCTGATGTTGGAGTTAACGTAACGTATCTGACCTCCCGCCGTTGTGAATGCAGAAGTACCGATAAAACTAAAACTTTGGTCACCCGCTATGCTAGAATTTGCATCGATTCGTGAAAAATCCAAGATGTCATTCTGGGTTTTACTGAAATCACTGATCGTATCGCTACCAAAATTACCTTCGAAAACAAAACAATCTTGACCGAGGCCTCCCCTCAGCGTATCAGGCCCGCCTTTGCTATTGATGGTGTCGTTATACCGCGTTCCATAGATGGATTCATAGCCATAGTCGCTTCCAGTCATAGTAAGGCCGCCAGTAAGTGAAATTGGGGCGGCTGAACCAATTTTAAGGAATTCGACCGTAGTTGAGAGCAGATGGTCTGGGAGAGTGATTTTTCCGTAGCCATCGGCTATGACCGAAAGATCGCCATACATATCACCGACCAGACGCACTGCAGAAGCCGGAATATCACTCAATATGCGGAGGGTGTCGTTGCCGCCATTTGTGGATTCTTTCACGTAGTCGTAACCAAAATTGCCGGAAAAATCGTAAAAGTCGTTACCGAGACCACCGATAAGGGTGTCGTTCCCGCCTTTACCATTGAACGTGTCACTTTGATCTGTTCCTGTAAGTGTTTCGCTATAGTTAGTACCCGTTCTCTTTGCCATTTTTATTATCCCAAGTTAAAAATAAAAGCCCAACGTTATGTAGACAGCCTAAATGACGCAAGATATTGCGTCATTTAGGCTGTCTACAGTTCTTTAAAGATGTAAAATTTCTTTTCTTTTATAAGTTTAGCAGAATTTAGCACATCCTATAACTTATGCAATACCCGTCAGGTAATTTATTTGTTCAGAAATCTAAGCTGTTAGACCAAGTCAGGGAAAAAATCCGCTTTAAACATTACAGCATCCGTACAGAACAGACTTACACAGATTGGATTAGGCGGCTCTGCATTTTGGCAAGCGGCATCTGCGTGAAATGGGGATGGCTGAGGCCGGGCAATTTTGACGCATTTGGCGGTGGCGGGCAAGGTGTAGACCTCAACCCAGAACCAAGCGCGTTCGGCGTTGTTGTTTTTGTACAAAGCCGTTTTGACTACCAAATTACCTTCGCTGGGTAATGTGGAGTTGGCAAAAGTCGGCAAAGGTTTTAAGGATCGGTGGTGGCAATTTAGCAAAATAGCCGTGATGATGCGGCTATTAGCGAAACAAAGGCGTTTAATCAGTTGAGTTCTGCCCTAAGCGTGGTATAACTCGCACACTACCGTGGGCGGTTGAGTAACGCCGCCACCTTGAACTGACTTAAGATTTATACACACTTTATGACCACTTCCCTTGCGCCTTTTTATGCCTTATCCCCCGATATTATCCTCAACGCGCTGGAGAGCATCGGCTTAACGGGGGACGGGCGAATGCTGGCCTTAAACAGTTATGAAAACCGTGTCTACCAAGTCGGTGTTGCGGACGCGGGCACGGTGGTGATGAAGTTTTATCGGCCTGGGCGTTGGACGGATGCGGCGATTTTGGAAGAACATGCTTTCGTGCAGGCTTTATATGAAGAAGAGCTGCCCGTTGTACCCGCATTGGCGTTTGGTAATGGGGCGACGCTGCATGAGCTGGAAGGTTTCCGGTTTGCGGTATTTCCTAAGCAAGGCGGGCGGGTACCCGAACTGGCCGGATCTGCAAAGCTGGAGCGGATGGGGCGGCTGATCGCGCGGATTCATGCCATTGGCGCGGAAACGCCATTCCGGCACCGGCCTGGTTTGGACGTTAAGCAGTTCGGCGTAGCGGCGCGGGATTTTCTGCACAATAACCGCTGCATTCCGGCGGAATTTGCCGAAACTTACCATACGGTGAGTACGGAGTGTTTGGCAATGGCGCAAGCCTGTTTTGAGCGGGCGGGCAAACCTGCGCAACTGCGCTTGCACGGCGACTGTTATCCCGGCAATGTCTTGTGGACGGATGACGGCCCGCATTTTGTCGATTTTGACGACAGCCGCACAGGGCCGGCCATGCAGGATTTATGGATGTTGTTATCCGGTGAGCGGGAAGAAATGGCGGTGCAATTGGGGCATTTGTTGGCGGGCTATCGGATGTTTTACGATTTTGACAGCCGCGAACTGCATTTGCTGGAAGCGTTGCGCACTTTGCGCCTGATCCATTATTCGGCTTGGCTGGCGAGCCGCTGGGATGATCCGGCCTTTCCGGCGGCTTTCCCGTGGTTTACTTGGCCGAATTATTGGCAAGAGCGGATTGCCGAATTGCGGGTACAGCTGACCTTGATGGCGCAACCGCCGTTAGCGGTCAGCCGTTTTGATGACTGACCACGGCGTTTTCTGCCAACCACGTCCTGAGCGGGTTAAAGCTTTTCCGGTGGATGTCGAGGAAGCCATGCTGGCGGATTTCGGCAAGATGTTGCGCCGTGCCGTAGCCTTTGTGCTGGTGGAAGGCATAAACGGGGTAACGCTTATGGTAATCATCCATCAGCCTATCGCGTTCGACTTTGGCAAGGATGGAGGCGGCGCTGATGGCGGCGACTTTGCTGTCGCCTTTGACAATCGCCTGGGCAGGCATGGTCAGCTTGGGCAAGCGGTTGCCGTCCACTAAGACTTCATCCGGCACCACCGTCAGCCCGGCCACGGCGCGTTGCATCGCTAACAAGGTCGCTTGCAGGATGTTCAGCTGGTCAATCTCCTCGACACTGGCCGAAGCGATACACCAGCTTAAGGCCTGTTCTTGAATCTGCAAGAAGAGCTGTTCGCGTTTGGCGGCGGTCAGGGTTTTGGAGTCGGCCAGCCCGGCAATCGGGCGGTCAGGGTGCAGGATGACCGCCGCTGCGAACACCGCGCCCGCTAAGGAGCCGCGCCCGGCTTCATCAACCCCGGCCATAAGCGGTAAGGCGGTGTCCATAGCAGGCTTAGCGCAGGATGCCACGGGTGACGTTACGCAAAAAACTGACCATATCCGACACGGGTTTGCTGTCGCCCGCCATGTCTTCCATTTGCTCTATGGCATCTTCCAAACGGAGATTGGTTTTGTAGATGATTTTATAGGCTTTACGGATCAGGCGGATGTCATCGGCACTGATGCCGTTACGCTCCATGCCCACCGAATTAATGCCGTGCGGGCGGGTCGGTTTGCCGCCGACCATGATAAACGGCGGCACGTCTTGGGTGATGGCGCTGCCCATCGCCGCAAAGCTGTATTCGCCGATTTGGGTAAACTGATGCACCAGCGTAAAGCCGCCCAGAATGGCGTGGCTGTTCAGGCGCACATGCCCCGCTAACGATGCGCCGTTCGCCATAATAACGTGGTCGCCGATGAGGCAATCATGGGCGACATGGGTATAGGCCATAAACAAATTGTCGCTGCCGATGCGGGTGACGCTACGGTCTTGCTTGGTGCCACGGTGCATGGAGGTAAATTCGCGGATAGTGTTACGGTCGCCGATTTCCAGGCGGGTCACTTCGGCGGCGTATTTTTTGTCTTGCGGGTCTTCGCCTATCGACGCAAACTGGTAAATGCGGTTGTCTTTACCGATACTGGTAGGGCCTTTAACGACGACGTGCGAACCTATCTGGGTGCCGCTGGCAATTTTAACGTCGGCACCAATGACCGAATACGCACCAATGGTGACGCCTTCAGCCACTTCAGCCTTGCGGTCAATCAGGGCGGTAGGATGTATCAAGGTCAGTCCACCACAGCAGCACAGCGGATTTCGGCACTGGCGACAAATTCGCCATCCACCTCAGAGTGGCAATCAAACGCCCAGATATTGCGTTTGCTTTTGACAAAGTTGACATGCAGCATCAATTGGTCGCCAGGTACGACCGGACGCTTGAACTTGGCCTTATCAATACCGACCAGATAATAGATCATGCCTTCCAGTTCATCACCGGCGGTTTCCGATGCTAACAAACCGGTGGCCTGCGCCATCGCCTCAAGGATCAGGACACCGGGCATAATCGGTTTTTGCGGAAAGTGGCCTTGGAAAAACGGTTCGTTGTAAGTGACATTTTTAACGCCGAGCAAACTAACCCCAGGTATACACTCCACCACTTTATCGACAAGGAGAAAGGGATAGCGGTGTGGTAAAAATTCTTGTATTTGTAAAATATCTAATTTGATAGACATGATGAAGGTGCTTTTATCTAGGGGTTAGTGATACGGGTAACGGGTGATCAATCGGGCATGGAAGACAGTTTTTGCTGGACTTGCGAGGTCACATCAATTTTGTCGCTGGCATAGCTGACCCCATCATGCAGCACTAAATCAAAGTTTTGCTCTTTGGCAATGGCTTGGATGGCTTCAACAATCCGGCGTTGGAATTTGGCCAGTTCTTCATTGCGGCGGGCGTTAATGTCTTCGCTGAATTCCTGTTGCGAACGCTTGGCATCGCGCTTTTTGTTCATCAGGTCTTTTTCCATGTTCGAGCGTTCGGAATCGCTCATGATGGCAGCGTCCCGAGTCATTTTTTCTTCTTTGCTTTGGATGTCTTTCATCAGCGAGGACAACTGGTGTTCGCGTGAGGAAAATTCCATTTCCATACGTTTTCTGGCCTTTTCGACCATCGGGGATTTTTCCAAAATCGCCGGAATATTAACTACGCCAATTTTTAGCTCCGCAAAGCTGACATTGGCATTTGCCGCCAGTAACACGCCCAAAAATAATCCGATTTTGTTTTTCATTGTTAAATCAATCTCCAATTCATTAAATAGTAAGTTCTGTTAACGGTAGGTGGTTCAATTATAGGGGATAAGCAAAGCAAATCCCAAGACCTAAGGCTAGAAATTTTGCCCGAAGTTAAATTGGAACAATTGGCTTTGGTCTTGTACTTGCACCGCATTGCCGTTGTTGTCGATGTAGGTGGTCGTGCCGGTCTTTAAGGGCTGCGCGACACTGATCGATAAGGCCCCAAACGGCGATAGCCATTCGCCGGACAGGCCTGCCGCATATTTCAGATTATTGACCGTAAAGGCATTGCTGATGGTTCCTGCATCCATAAACGCCCCTAAGCGCACCGATTTGACATCGGATAAGAACGGTACGGGGAAAAACAGCTCGGCGTTGCCGATAATTTTGCTCGAACCGCCCAACGGATAGCCATTGGAGTCGCGCGGTCCTAAGGAGTTGTTGCGGTAGCCGCGCACCGAACCGGTACCGCCGCCGTAATAGTTTTCAAAAAACGGCAGGGCGCTGGTTTTGCCGTAGCCATGACCATAAGCCGCTTCCGCCTGTATCCTGAAGGTAAAATCTTTCGCCAACGGGAAATACAATTGGTGCTTATAGCCGACCTTATAATATTCCAAATCACTGCCGGGTGCCGTAATCAGGCCTGTTAAACGCTGTTGCCCACCCTTGCTGGGGAAAATCGCCCGGTTTAAGGTATCGTGTGTCCAGCTTAAAGTCGGCGATACGGTTAAAAAGCTATTGCCTTGATTATTGATAAAACTGCTGATTTGTTGCGACGAATACACCGTGGTGCTCAACTGGGTGTGCTTGCCTTCCAAACCGAAGCGCACTTGGTCGAACTCATTTAACGGGATACCGAAATCCATGCCCGCATTCAACACCTCGGTCGAATAGTTGGCAATATTAATTTGTCCGGCGTTCCGCTTGGTATAGCCCGCCGTATAACCGACGCTGACCCCGTCTTTGGTAAAATAGGGGTTAAAAAAGCCCAATTGGTAACTGGTCAGATAGGAACTGTTATTAAAGCCGATGTTAACCCGTTTACCCGAACCGAACACGTTGTCTTGGGAAATGTTGGCGTTAAAGACAATCCCCTGCACCTGCGAAAAGCCCACCCCCGCCGACAAGTTACCCGACGCTTTTTCGGTCACGCCAAAATTGACATCAATTTGGTCGTTGGTGCCGACCACGGGCGGGGTTTCGACATTGACTGACTCAAAATAGCCCAAGCGTTCCAAACGGGTTTTTGAGCGCTCAATCTTAGCGCTGGAAGCCCAACTGGATTCCATTTGGCGCATTTCCCGCCGCAACACTTCATCGCGGGTTTTGGTGTTGCCGCTCATATTAATCTGATGGACATAAGCCCGCTTGCCCGGATCGACGAAAAACGTCATATCCACGGTCTTGTTCGCTTCGTTAACGTCCGGGACCATATTGACGTTGGCGAAGGCATAGCCGTCGTTGCCTAGGCGGTCAGAAATGGCTTTAGAGGTTTCGGTGGCGCTTTTGCGGGAGAACACTTCCCCCGGCCCTATGCCGACTAATTTGATCAACTCTTCCGGTGGGGCAATCAGATTACCCGCCAGTTTAACCTTTTCTACTGTGTAAACCGCGCCTTCCTTGACGTTTATGGTGACATAAATATCTTTTTTATCAGGGGTAATGGCGACTTGCGTCGATTCAATGGCAAAATTGATATAGCCGCGGTCCAAATAATAGGAGCGCAAAGTTTCTAAGTCCGCCGCCAGCTTTTGCTTAGAATATTGGTCATCTTTGCTGTAAAACGACAGCCAGTTGCTGGTGCTGAGTTCAATGGTGCCCAGCAGAGTTTTGTCGTCAAAGGCTTGGTTGCCGACAATATTGATTTGCTTGATCTTGGCGACCTTGCCTTCGGAAATGTTAATGGTAATGCCGACCCGGTTACGCGTCAGGTTCGCGACCTCGGTCTTGATTTTCAAACCGTATTTGCCGTGGCTAAGGTATTGGCGGTTAAGTTCCTGTTCGACCTTATCCAACACTTGGCGGTCAAAAATTTTCCCTTCCGACAAACCGATCTTATCCAAGGCCTTTTTTAAATCGTCTTTGGACAAATCCTTATTGCCTTCAAAAATGATTTTGGCAATGGAGGGCCGCTCGATCACCTTAACCATCAAGGTGTTGCCCTGCCTTTCTAAGGTGATGTCCTTAAAAAACCCGGTCTTAAATAAAGCCCGAATGGCAGGGGCGACTTTTTCTTGGGAAAAGCGTTCGCCGACATTAACGGGTAGGTAGTTATACACTGTTCCGAGCGAAATACGTTGCAGACCGGTGACTTTAATATCACTGACAACGAATTCTCCGTCACTTTTAACCGCCTGGGAAACAAGCAAGCCTAGCAATAACCAGCGAGAAAAAGGATGTAATTTCATGTAAACAGCGAAAAGTAAAACAATTTTAGTGAATAGGGGGCTGGTCGGGATTATAGCACAGTAAGAATTGAAAAGACCTTACGCTCTGTCAACAGCAAAGCTCAGCGTCTCGCTGAGTGCCGTCGCTGTGCCTGACAGCAACAATAATACCCTGTCCAAACCCATGGCGATGCCGGCACAATCGGGCAGGCCTGCCGCTAATGCCGCCAGCAAACGTGAGTCTTCGATAACGGCGGGGAGGTTTTGTTCCTGCCGTTGTTGAATTTCCTTATTAAAGCGCCGTGCCTGCTCGTCGGCATCGGTCAGTTCATAATAACCGTTACCCAACTCAACGCCGCGCATAAACAGTTCGACCCGCTCGACCGTTAACGGATTATCGGGGCTAGGACGCGCCAAAGACGACTGGCAGGCCGGATAGGCGTAGACCATACATAAGCCTTGAGCGCCCAAAAACGGCTGCACCTTATGGCTGAACAACATATCCAACCACAATACATGGTCTTCACCACATAAAGCCACCGCTTCCGGCAAGCCGTTCGCCACCGCATAAGCGCAATAGTCGGCAGAGTTAAATTGCAGCGCGTCCAAACCCGTATGGGCGCGGAACACCGCCTGATAACTGTGCCGTTGCGGCGGCTGCAAGCCTTGGTCGGCAAATAGCACGGCGAACAAGTCCGCCACTTCGGCCATTAAATCGTCCAGGGTAAAGCCCACCCGATACCATTCCAATAGGGTAAATTCGGGATTATGGAAGCGTCCGGCCTCACCGTTCCTAAAGGCCTTACCTATCTGGTAAATCGAACCGCTACCCGCCGCCAACAAGCGTTTCATGGCAAACTCCGGCGACGTTTGCAAATACAAGGTCTGCCGTAAGGGCGGGCTATGATAGTTGGTGCTAAAAAAAGCCAATTGCGGGTCAGTACCCGTGCAATGCCCCAATAACGGCGTTTCCACTTCCAGCACCGCGCGGGCGTGGAAAAACGCCCGAATGTCCTGCAACAAGCGGGCGCGGCGTTGCAGTGCCGCCACGCTACAGGAAGGTTGCCAATCCGCCTGCATTTAGTCTTTAACGCGGGAAATATATTCCCCGGTGCGGGTATCGACCTTAATCACCTCGCCGATTTGCACAAACAGCGGCACACGCACCACAGCCCCAGTGGTCAGTTTAGCCGGTTTACCGCCGCCGCCGGAGGTATCGCCGCGCACACCCGGATCGGTTTCGACAATTTCCAACTCGACAAAGTTAGACGGTGTCACCGCTAACGGTGCGTCATTCCATAAGGTCACGAAGCAAAAATCTTGGTCTTTCAGCCATAAACCGGCATCGCCGACGATTTTGGCATCGGCCTGATATTGCTCAAAGGTATCTTGCACCATAAAATGGCGATATTCGCCATCGTTATACAGATATTGCATTTCCACATCAACTACATCCGCGCCTTCCAGCGACTCGCCCGATTTAAAGGTGCGCTCAATCACCCGGCCTGTTTTTAAGTTTCTGATTCTAACGCGGTTAAACGCCTGACCCTTACCCGGTTTGACAAACTCATTTTCAATGATTGCGCAAGGGTCATTATCGAGCATGATTTTTAACCCGGCTTTAAACTCATTAGTGCTATAAACAGCCATTTTATCCTCAGTGTGACACAATAATTAAAAGTTGCCCATTATAATGGAGGCAACCCTCCAGAGAAACTTTAAATACCCCAGCCATGACCGAATACGCCGACGAGACCGCACATTTTGCCCAAAACTGGCAACAACAACTCAGCGGAGCCTTTACCCGCACCGAAGACCTGTGCGCTTACCTACAGCTACCGCCAGGGCAATTGCCCGCCGCCCTGACCGGGCCACAAAGCTTTGCTTTGCGCGTGCCGTTAAGCTTTGCCGCCAGCATGGAAAAAGGCAACCCCCACGACCCCTTACTGCGGCAAGTGCTGCCTATCGCCGACGAGCTACTGGCCGTGCCGGGCTTTACCACCGACCCGGTCGGCGATTTGCCCGCCCTGGCCGAAATCGGCGTATTGCACAAATACCACGGGCGGGTACTGCTGATTAACACGGGGACTTGCGCCATCAATTGCCGCTACTGCTTCCGCCGCAACTTCCCCTACGCTGATGTACAACTGGGCAAACAAAAGCAACAGGCGGCCTTAGCCTACATCGCCGCAGACCCCAGCATCAGCGAAGTGATTTTAAGCGGCGGCGACCCCTTGCTGCTAAACGACACGCAACTGGCGGCCTTGTGCCGACAACTTAGCCAAATTGAAACGGTTAAACGTATCCGCATCCACAGCCGCCTGCCTATCGTCTTGCCCGCACGGATCACCGACACCTTGCTGGACATTCTGGCCAACAGCGGCAAAACCTTGGTGCTGGTGGTGCATTGCAACCATCCCAACGAACTGAACCCCCGTACCGCCGCCGCCCTGCACCGCCTAAAACACCACGGCATCACCGTTTTTAACCAAGCCGTGCTGTTAAAAGGCGTTAACGACAATGCCGCTGTGCTCTGCCAGCTCAGCGAAGATCTGTTCAGCTTGGGGGTTATCCCCTATTACCTGCATTTATTGGATAAAGTCCACGGTGCGGCACATTTTGAAGTCGGCAAAGCGGAAGCCCTGCAACTGCTCCACGCCCTACAAACCGCCCTGCCCGGCTATTTAGTACCGAAACTGGTCACCGAACAGGCCGGGGCGGCGTTTAAGCAGTATGTCAGTGAGTTGGGCTAGCGGTGGAGGGCAATGGTCTTTAGGCTTTGCCGAGGGCTTTAACCCACGCCTGACCTAACCTGTCAGGTACCGGGCAACGTTTTGAGCCTGATTTTTTGCCGACTCGCCTATAAATATCAAAACACGGGTTGTATTGTCATAGTATGTTGCTACACTTTCTCATGGGGTATTCGCAGTAATTACCACCTATCCCCAACCCTTTTATTGACCGTTTGAGAGGCAACTATGAAAAAATTAACCCTGTTGTTTTGGCTGGGCTGTTTGGCCTTAGCCCCCGCCGCCTTTGCCGCCCCCGTTAACATCAATACCGCCGATGCCCAAACCATCGCCGACTCCCTAAAAGGCATAGGCCTGAAAAAAGCCGAGGCGATTGTCAAATACCGCACCGAAAAAGGCCCGTTTAAAGCCGTGGAAGAACTGACGAACGTCAACGGCATTGGCGAGAAAACCATCGAGAAAAACAAAGCGGACATCCAACTGAGCGGCACACCCGCCGCTCCCGCTGCCCCGGCGGGGAAAAAAGCCCCGTAAGGCTATTGCCCTCAGCTTAAAGTGGGTTTGTCGGGCGGGCTGTTTCTTGCCTGACAAACCACCGCTCATCGTTATACCTATCCCTACCTCCCCCATCAAATTACGGAAATCACCTTATTGTTACCCGCCCCGCCAACTTTTACACTGGAGCCCTGTAAAATTTTTGATAGGGGTTAAACCATGTTGGCAACGTATTTGGCAGGATTATGGCGTATCGCATTGGTAATGTTTGATTATCGGGGCTGGTACCGTTGGTTATCGGGACAACCGCCGATAGATGTGGCGATTATCACCAATATCCGTGACGAGGCCGAAGGCCAGGTATTTTGGGGCGATAACTGGCCAACATCGGGGCATTCCAATGGTGCGCGGATTTATTTAAATGGGGTGGCGGGGCAAGTGCGCGGCATTGCGGTCACGGCCGAAGAGCTGATGACCAAAGAAGGGCGGCAACGCGCCAAAAGCATTTTTATTGATGCCGTCATCTGGGCGCAAAAACGCGGCGCGAAAGTCATTTTACTGGCCGCGTCAACCAAGCGCCTGTTTGGTCGGGACGGGCACGAATTAAAACAACGCTTCCCCGATTTGCTGTTTACCATTGGCGATAACGGCACGGCGACTTTGTTATGCCAAGATGTCGATAATGCCTTGGCAAAGTCAGGTCTTAACAACAGTAACGCCAGGGTGTTAGTGTTAGGCTGTTATGGGATTTTGGGGGAGGCCGTCACCGCGCATTTAACCCAGCGCCAGTTTGATGTCGTCGGTTTCGGCGCGAACAAAAAAGCCTTGGCGGACATGGCGGCGCATTACCCGATAGCAATCGCCGATACGATGGATGCTGTAGGCCGTGTCGATGTCGTGATTGCCTGTACCCACAATGCCGATACCCGCCTGACCCGCGCCAGCATCAACGCGTTAAGGCAACATAACCGCAAGTTGTTGGTGGTTGATGTCGCCGAACCCGCCAATTTGGACGAAGCGACTTACCAACAGTGCCAAACGTGGGTGATCCGCCAAGATGCCGGTAACGCCCATTCGCCGTTATTAAGCTATGTGTTAGGCGGCATTTCATCACGGATGCTCAACTTGTCGCCACAAGTGGTGTTCGGCTGCTTCGCCGAAGCCCTGACCTTGTACCATAGCATTTACCGCGAGCATAACCATGTTTTGCTGAACCAAGATTGGTTTCAGGTCAATCCGGCCAACCGCGCCTTTATTGACAACGCCTTTGCCTCAGTGGCTATCCAGTGCCCTGACCGCTGCTGCTTTAACAAACCGGTCGCGGCGTTTACGTTGGAAACGTTGTCTGGTTAACTCATCCGGTCAAGCCGCTTGTTGGCGCAGTCCGCCGCTACCGTCCAGCACCGCTGCAATTGCCGAATAATCGATGGTATAGTGGCGGTTGGCCAGAATATGGTTAGCCAAGCGGATAATCGCCCGCCAATACCCGCGCTCGTTAATAAATGTAAAAGCCGCCCCGAACAGCGCGTCAATCTTTTTCGTCCGCGCTTGCGCATCCAGCCCTAAACAAGTCAGATATTCTTCCACCAACCATAAATCCGCCGCCCCGCCATAATGGTGTAAGGCATTGATATTTACGAGCCGGGAGTTAATGATTTCGTCATCACGCAAGGCGATATAATTGGCTTCCGCCAATGGCCCGACCAGCAAATTGACGATATCGGCATCAAACGCTTTCAGGTAGGCTTGTTTTTGGTGATGGGAAAAGCCACGGGTGGCTTCCGTCACTGACGACGGCAGGGTATGGATTAAGCGGCCACCGTCGACTCTGGCAATCCAGGGCGTGGTCAGGGCCCTATGCTGGCTGGGCGGGTGGTTTAAGCCGGAAATGAGGATTTGGAAGCAGACGGGGGGCAACTGCTGGTGTTTATTGCCGAAATAAATCGCCGCCGCATGACCTGCTTCATGGATGGCGGTTTTTCTGCTCAGTTCTTGCACATCTATGGGTTGGGCGGTACGTTTTGCCAGATAGCTACGATTCATTGATAGAACCTCGGTTAAAAAAAGAATGCGGACAAAGAAGTTGTCCGCATTGTCGAGAGGAAGGAAGGTAACCGTGTTGAGCAACAGTTGCGGCAAAGTGTAAAGCGAGTCCGCTCCCTTGAAAATGTGGCATTTTGTCACGCGGCAAAATGCCGCTATTTTTGGCATGAAATTCGCATAATAGGGTTTATTTGTGTTTGATAAATAGCCGTTAAATAAGGCTTATTGGCCTTTTAACGGCCTTGCCTTAAGGCATATCACACAAAAAAGCGGCATATCACACAGTGGCCGGACAGGCTGGCAGCAAAGGATATGATTAAGGTGTGGAGGGGCTTGGCGCAGGCAACACTCAACGATGGCATAGTAAACGGATAGGATGTGCCAAATTCTGCTAAACTTATAAAAGGAAAGCAATTTTATATCTTTGAAAAACGATAGACAATCGGATGCCGCAATAGCTTGCGTCAATTAAGCGGCCTACCTCACGTTGGGCTTTTAAATTTAGGATACAGGCAATGTTAAAATTTTTAGGTATGGCAGGCGTATTAGCATTAACCTTTTGCAACACGGCAACTGCTGGAAAAGCCCTATCATGGAATCTGTCACGAGACATGATGATAGGCATCACCACCAATCCAACAGGCGTATGGGCATTCATGCAAAATACTTCTGGTATCGACCAACCCGCTAACTACACGTTATTGCCGCAATATTATTCACCTTGTTTCGTTAATACCCCTTTGCTACATTGTTGGCGAGAAACCGATGCTAATGGGACATACCCTGTTGTTGGAATAGCAAAAAAAACCTTTACCTATCGCTTAACGACCCACACACAAGGGATTCCTCTTTTACATCCAGGCCTGAATATTCCAGTGATTCTAAGATGGAAAAGTCCAATAAATGGGAAAGTTAATATTATGGGCAGGGTTTCCGACATTGATTATATCAGTGGCGTTGGCGATGGCATTAACTGGTCACTCAAAAATAAAGACGCTACCGTCATAAAGTCCGGCACATTAGATAACGGCGAAGGCGCGGCGTTTTCAGCGCACAATATAGTGATGCGCAAAGGAGAAAGTCTGTATTTTTCAGTTGACATGAAAAACAACCTTAATAGTGATTCAACAAATTTAGATATTATCATTACCAGTCGGCAATAATCGATGGCTTTAGCGTTAGGCTAGACATCGAGGCAATCCAAGCGCTTTTGGTCGGTGGCTGTTTAACCTTAGCGGTGCTGGCCAATCAATCAAAGGGTCGTGCCGCCGTTCCGGCTGTCTTTTCATAGGTAAGCGGCCAGCGGGCGGGAAGCCAAATGAGTTTGGCTTTGGCAATTCGCTGTCACTACCCCCATGACCCCAGCCATACGTCAACGGCTTCATGCGGTACGGCGTAGCCTGTCAGTTTGTAATGTTGCCAACGTTCCATATCTTCCGATTTTTCACACCTGAACATCTCTTTCAGTCTACTATACTGTGAACGGCCAAGTATTTGGCTTTTACAATTCACCGTAGGGTACGCTGTACCCTACCAAAAAACCGAAAACTTGGCCGTTTGAAGTATATATTCCGTCGTTGCCTTCATCATCCCTAGCTGTTATGTGGCCTCACCCATTACCATTCTTATGCTATTGTCAGCCCCATCGCCAAGCTTTCTCAAGATAACCTTACCCCCTGTTTTTGGGCAGCTTTGTCGCCATGCAAAAAATATCCACACCCAGGCGTTAAATTTACCTGTACAGGCGATAAAATATCGGCCAACCTTGGCTATTTTCAATAACCCCACTTAAAAACCCCACTATGGCAAACATCCTTATTATCGGCTGCGGCGCTGTCGGTTCCGCCTTGGCGGCTGTGCTAAGCCGCCAAGGCCATACCGTCACAGGCTTGAAACGCCAGCCGCCCAGCCACAGCGACGGTATACATTATATCGCTGCCGACATTACCTCAGCGGCGGCTATCGACGCGTTAGATATAACAGTGGATGTGGTGTTTTTTATCGTCGCCGCCGGAGGGCGTTCCGAGCAAGGCTATCGGAGCCTTTATGTCGATGGCCTTCAGCATGTCTTGGCAAAGTTTAACCGCCAGCAGTGGTTTTTTGTCTCCTCTACCAGCGTCTACGCGCAAAGCCAAGGCGAATGGGTGGACGAAGACTCGCCCGCTGAGCCGGCCGTGATAACGGCGCAACTAATCCGCCAAGCCGAACAAACGCTATGGACGGCGAACCCCAGCCATATCGTGGTGCGTTTTTCCGGCATTTACGGGCCCGGGCGTGAGCATTTGTTGCGCATGGCGCGACAAACTCCAGCCATCCAACAACAACCCGCGTATTTCACTAACCGTATCCATCAGGAGGATTGTGTCGGGGTGTTGGCGTTTTTGTTTGGCCTGTGGTTAGCAAAAACCCCTTTGCAGCCGTGTTATCTCGCCAGCGACGACGACCCCGCACCGCTCTGGGAGGTGGTGTCTTGGCTAGCGGCGCGGCAAAACAGCCCAGTCCCTATCGCCAAGATTGCTGCTGCGGACGCGGATGCCAATAAGCGCTGCCGGAATGCCCGCCTGAAAGCCTTGGGCTATGCTTTCCGCTATGCCAGTTATCAAGATGGCTATGCCGGGTTGATCCTATGAGTAAAAAAATCAAAACCGCGTTTGTCTGTGACCAATGCGGCGCGGATTATCCGCGCTGGGGTGGGCAATGCACCAGTTGTGGGGAATGGAACACCATTAAGGAAGTGCGTTTAAGCGCCGCGCCGAAAGAACATGGCAACCGAGCGATGGGCTATGCGGGCAGCATCTCGACAGTCAAGCTGTTATCGGATGTCGATTTGGCGCAAACCGAGCGCATCCTTACCGGTATTACCGAGTTTGACCGGGTGTTGGGCGGCGGCATTGTATTGGGTAGTGTGGTGCTGATTGGCGGTGCGCCGGGGGCGGGCAAAAGCACCTTATTGCTTCAGGCCATTGCCAATATCGCTGATCGGGGCATCCGGGTGTTGTATGTGTCGGGTGAGGAGTCTTTGCAGCAGATTGCCGAACGGGCGCGGCGGCTAAAATTGCCTGCCAACCAGATTATGATGCTGGCGGAAACGTCGGTGCAGCGTATCTGTGAGGTGATGGACGAGGTGAAGCCGCAGATTTTGGTGATAGACTCTATTCAGGTGATGCACACCCAAGATGCCGAGTCCGCACCCGGTTCGGTGTCGCAGGTGCGCGAGTCGGCCAGTTATCTGACCCAATACGCGAAACGCCAGCAAGTGAGCATTTTCATGGTCGGCCATGTCACTAAAGACCAGTCCTTGGCCGGCCCCATGACCTTAAGCCATATCGTCGACACCCAGGTGATGCTCGGTTCTACCGATGATGCCCGTTACCGGGTGTTACGCGCCGATAAAAACCGTTTCGGCAGTGTCGGCGAGTTGGGCTTTTTTGCGATGGACAGCAGCGGTCTTAAGGAAGTGAAAAACCCCTCGGCGATGTTTTTAAACCGCGCCGAAACGCCCGCCTCCGGCAGTGTCGTAACGGTGTTATGGGAAGGCACACGGCCTTTACTGGTGGAGATACAAGCGTTGGTGACTGATTGCCAATACGGCAACCCGCGCCGCTTAGCGGTGGGGTTTGACCAGAACCGTCTGGCGATGCTGTTGGCGGTGTT
The DNA here is from genome assembly GCF_002923755.1 of Methylovulum psychrotolerans. Taxonomy (GTDB): domain Bacteria; phylum Pseudomonadota; class Gammaproteobacteria; order Methylococcales; family Methylomonadaceae; genus Methylovulum; species Methylovulum psychrotolerans. The sequence continues at coordinate 34,253 of NZ_PGFZ01000003.1, read as the reverse complement.
GGCGCGGCACGGCAATATTATGACCGCCCAAGACGAGATTTATGCCAATGTGGTGGGCGGCATTAAGGTTAGCGAAACGGGTTCGGATTTGGCGATTGTGATGAGCGTGGTGTCCAGCCTAAAAAATAAGGTGATCCCGCATGATGTGCTGTTTTTTGGCGAAATTGGCCTGAGCGGTGAAATCCGCCCGGTCGCGAATGGCCATGCGCGGCTGAACGATGCCGCCAAGCATGGCTTTAAAAAAGCAGTGGTGCCTAAGGCCAATGCGCCCAAGCAGAAGCTGGCACAATTGCAGGTCTATCCGGTATCGACCTTGGCGGAAGCCTTGGATATTCTCGGTGACTTGGTTTAACCCAAGAAAAACAGCAAGGACGTTTGGTTGACGACAAGCACATCATTGTTGTTCAGTTTCATATAATGGTTGCCTAGCGGCTGGTTATTGAGGGTTAACAGACCCTTGGCCTCCAAAGCCGAAACGTAGTAGCCGTCCCGACGCTTGGAAATGACCACCACGCCGCTGCCCGTATTACCCAAGCGGGTCATGGCTTTTTTAAGCGGCAGCACTTTGCCGATGCTAGTCCCGCTCATCACCTGAAGATTGGCGGGGGGCAGGGTCACAAAGCCGTCATCGGCATCAAAGCCACCGACATGGGCATTAGAATAATCGTAATGGTTTTCGTCTGTCGTGTCCGGCTCGGACGTTTCCGTAATGCTATAGATAATGTCATGCTTACCTAGCGTGATGGTGTCGTTATGGTTCAGGTCGCATTCTTTGACTTTTTGGCCATTAACGATCAGCGGAAAATTTTCGTTTAATTGCTTGATAGTGCTGCCGCCGTTATCGCGGCTGATGATGGCGGCGTGGGCAGGAGCCACTGCCAGACTGTCGATAGTCAGGTCGTTGGTCTCGTCTCGGCCAATATGGACTACGCCTGTTTCGAACAAGAACGAGTCGATTGCCTTATATTTAAAGAAAACGGTAAGCTTTGCCATTGGTCTGGTATATTTAGCCTGAATTGACTTTAATTATAGACGGTATTTTTTCAACTATTCAAGAAAATACACTATTAAACAGTGAATTTTCCACTTTGTGCCGACTATTATTTTCTAGGCAAAAATTTCACCAATTTGACCGTGTTTTTATTGCGTTTTATCACCTCCAATTGGTAACCGTGCAGGTCGATACTGGTGCCGGGTTCAGGGATAGTCTCCATCACCTCAATAATCAGGCCATTTAAGGTTTTCGGGCCTTCGGTCGGTAACGCCCATTGGGTGACGCGGTTGAGCTCCCTGATGGTGATACCGGCATCGACCAGATAACTGCCGTCATGCTGCGGTTGGGCGGCGGCCACCTCATCGGTGATCAGTTCGCCGACGATTTCCTGCAACAGGTCATCTAACGTCACCAGGCCTTGGACATCGCCATATTCGTCAACCACCAAACCAATGCGGATTTTTTCTTTCTTAAAATTCAGCATCTGGGTATGCACAGGCGTGTTTTCCGGGATAAAAACCGGTTGACTGAGCAAATTAATGATAGTTTGCTTGTCAAAATACGGCTGGTTAACCTCAATCAGGACTTTGCGCAGGTGTAAGAAGCCGATGATGCGGTCAATGCTTTTTTTATACACCGCCAGTTGGGTGTGCGGGCTGTCTTTGATTTGGCCGACAATTTCTTCTAACGGATCTTCAAGGTCAATGCCGACAATTTCGTTGCGCGGGGTCATGATGTCTTCAACCGTTGCCGATTCCAAATCCAAAATGCCTAAGAGCATTTTTTGGTAACGCGGCGGCATCAGGCTTTCGGCCTCGGTGATGATGCTTTTCAGTTCGTCACGGTTAAGCGAGTCGGGGGTGTTTTTGTTGACATCAACCCCAACCATCCGCAGCAGCAAGTTGACAAAGATATTGACGAACCAGACTACCGGGTAGAGTATTTTTAATAAGGGCTCGTAAATCCACGCGGCCGGAAAGGCCAACAGTTCCGGTTTTATCGCCGCTAAGGTTTTGGGTGTCACTTCGGAAAAAATCAGCATGACCAGCGTCAAAACCCCCGCACCAATGGCGATGCTGGATTCTTCTTGGGGAAATAGCCGGATAGCTAAAATGGTGGTGATGGAGGCGGCAAAGGTGTTGACGAAATTATTGCAGAGTAAAATCAGGCCGATCAGGCGGTCAGGACGCTTAAGCAATTGGTGGGTTTTTATTGCGCCCGGATGCTTAAGTTTGACCAAATGCCTTAAACGGTAACGGTTAAGGGTCATTAAGGACGTTTCCGAACCTGAAAAGAAAGCGGACAGGATCAGCATGAGGAGAAGTACGCCTAACAGCATACTAAGGGGCATTTCGTTCAAAGAAGGTTCTCTTAGGTTACTAAAACTGTTTTAGTTTCTACTATGCAGATTTTTTGTCAAGCACCAATATCCACAACAGCCCTATTGTTTTCGGTTTTTGCCAACTTATCTTTCAATGGTATAGATAATGCTTTGTTGATAAGGGAAAAAACTTTATAATGGGCAGTTCAACGGAGCCGTTCGCTCCTCCTTGCTTTACCCTTAGGTAATCTTAAGGGAAGGCTTTACCCGAAAGGAAAACTAATGCGACATTATGAAATTATCTTTTTAGTCCATCCTGACCAAAGTGCGCAAGTGCCCGCAATGGTCGAACGTTATAAAGCGACCATTGAAGGCGCTAACGGGACTATCCACCGTTTGGAAGATTGGGGCCGCAGACATTTGGCGTATCCTATCAAAAAAATCCACAAAGCCCATTATGTCCTGATGAATGTCGAGTGCGACCAGCCGACGCTGGACGAACTGGAAAGCGGCTTCCGTTTTAACGATGCCATTTTGCGTAGCATGACCCTGTTGCAAAAACATGCGGTCACTTCGCCTTCTCCGATTGCCATCGCCACTGCCGAAGGCAACAAACAGGCCGAATCTAAAGCGAAAGAAGCCGCTGCGAAAGAAGCTTTGGCCCTGGCTGACGATTTGGACGACGACGAAGAGTTCGATGCCAACGAAAGCATTTCTGAATAAACATTAACTATTTTAGTAGAGACGTATTATGGCTCGTAACATCAGACGCAAAAAATTCTGCCGCTTCTCCGAAGAAGGCGCCCAAATCGACTATAAAGACCTGGACTTGTTAAGCGATTACATTACCGAAACAGGCAAAATTGTCCCTAGCCGCATCACCGGCACCACGGCCAAATATCAACGGGAACTGTGTGTCGCCATTAAACGCGCACGCTTTATCGCCTTGTTGCCGTTCTGCGACGCACACAAATAACCGGATTGGCGGGCGATGAACTTTCTGGCGGCTTACATTATGCGGGGCAGGGTACAAGCCATGGCTGTGGCCTCGTCCTTAGCGTTGTTGTCGCTGTTGTTCCCGCCCGTGAGTATCGTAAGCTCAGCTTCGGTGGCGTTAGTCACGTTGCGGCGGGGTGCGACCGAAGGCCTGTATGTGCTGGGTTGCTCCAGTTTGGTTGCCGGGCTATTGGGCTGGGGCTTGTTTGGCGATTTCCAATTCGCCTTGCTCTATGTGCTGGCGCTCTGGCTGCCCGTCTGGCTGATCGGCATTATCCTGCGCGAAGGCCGCCAGTTATCGGTGGCGGTGGAAATCGCCGTCCTGCTGGGGGCTTTGGCGGTGGCGGGCTGTTATGTATTCAATCCTGACATCTCGGCGACTTGGTTGACGGTGTTCGGGCGCATGATGGATCCTGCCAACTTGCCGCCTGATGCACCTATTGCCGACTTTAAGCACACCGCCGCCATCATCTCCCATTACATGACAGGCATCGTGGCGACGGGTTCGGTTTTTAGCCTGTTGTTCGGCTTGTTTTTGGGGCGTTGGTGGCAAGCCAACCTGTACAATCCGGGCGGTTTTAAGACCGAATACCTGGCATTGCGGATGCCGACCCGTTTTGCGGCGGCCAGCTTACTGGTCATTGCGGCGGCACAAGCGTCATCCGGCGTACTGTCGGAAGCGGCTTGGAATATTTCCGTCCTGCTGCTCGTCCTGTACGGCATCGTCGGCACGGCCGTACTGCACGCCCTGTTTGCAGGCATGAAACTGGCACGTTTTACCGTACCCATGCTCTATATCACCTTGTTCCTGATACCCCATGCCATTTTATTGGCGGCGGTGGTCGGCTTGGCTGATGCGTGGCTGAACTTACGCAAACATCAATCTAAACACACTACGCCAAAAGCGTAAATCATGGGGCCACCCCCCACACACGAGGTATTATAAGATGGAAGTCATTCTTCTTGAGAAAGTAGCGAACCTGGGTAATCTGGGCGATAAAGTCACCATTAAAGCGGGTTACGGCAGAAATTATCTGATCCCACAAGGCAAAGCCACCCCTGCGACCACCAACAAAATCGCCGAATTTGAAGGCCGCCGCGCCGAGTTGGAAAAAGCCGCCGCCGAAAAATTGCTGGCCGCCCAAGCCCGCGCCGCCGCACTGGGCAAGCTGGAAATCGTCATTGCCCACAAAGCCGGCGACGAAGGCCGTCTGTTCGGTTCTATCGGCACCCACAACATTGCCGAAGCCATTACCGCGCAAGGCATTGTGGTCGGCAAGCATGAAGTGCGTTTGCCACACGGTACGATCCGCCACATCGGCGAGTTTGATATTGATGTGTCAGTCCACACTGATGTCGTCGTCACCATGACGATTAAAATCGTCGCCGAAGCGTAAAATCCGGCTAGGGCAGGGCGTGGTCACGCAAGTGCATCGCCCTGTCTGGCCAATAGCTTCTGGGTATAGGGGCTTTAACGCCATAAGAGCGGTCTTGTCCAAGGGTTATCCCATTTATTGAGCTAGCTGCGGTTATGCGTATCCTTTATACCTGCCTGTTTTATCTGCTGTTGCCCGCTATTTTGTTGCGCTTGGCGTGGCGGGGCATTAAAGCCCCCGCTTACCGCGAGCGTTGGCAGGAACGGCTGGCGTTCTACCGCCACCGCTATCCCCATCCGGTCATTTGGCTGCACGCGGTTTCGGTCGGTGAGACCGAGGCTTTGCTGCCGCTGGTCAAACGCTTACTGAGCGAGTATCCGCAAGAACATCTGCTAATCACCACCACCACCCCGACCGGCTCGGCACGGGTTAAAGCCGCTCTGCAAGATCGGGTCAGCCATGTTTATTTGCCTTATGATTTGCCGGATGTCTTGCACCGCTTTACACGCTGTTTCCAGCCTAAGCTGGCGGTCATCATGGAAACCGAAATCTGGCCCAATCTCTTTGCCCACTGCGGGCAACAAGGCATCCCCTTATACTTGGTCAACGCCCGTTTATCGGAACGTTCGGCGCGGGCTTACCGACGTGTGCCGTCTTTAATCCGCCCGACGCTGGCGCATATCACCTGTATTGCCAGCCAATCCGCCGAAGACAGCACCCGTTTTCTTGCCATTGGTGCGACTTGCCCGGTGCGGACGCTCGGTAATGTGAAATTCGATACCGAAATTGCCGCCGACCTGCGCAGCCAAGGCCAACACTTAAAAATCCGCTTATTTGCCGATCGCTTTGTCTGGTTACTGGCAAGCAGCCATCAGGGTGAAGAGGCCCTAGTCTTGCCGCTGTATCGGCAACTCAAGCAACATTTGCCCGAACTGCTGTTGCTGATCGCCCCGCGCCACCCCGAACGCTTTAGCGAGATCGGGCCGCTGTGCCAACAACAGGGGTTGACGTGGCTAAGCCGCACATCCGGCCAAGCTTGCAGCGCCGCTACCGATGTGTATGTCGTTGATACCTTAGGCGAGCTGAAACTGTTTTATGCGGCGGCGGATGTCGCCCTAGTCGGCGGTAGCCTTGTTCCCGTCGGTGGGCATAATGTCTTGGAAGCCGCCGCCGTGGGCGTGCCCGTGCTGTTTGGCCCGTATATGGCAAACTTTAAAGCCGTTGCCAAGGGTATCTTGGCGCATAATGCCGCCGTGCAATGCCAAACCGTTGCCGATATTGGTGCGGCCATTTTGGCGGTCTACAACCGCCCTGACTATAAAGATGCCCTAATCGCCCAAGCTCTGGCCTTTGTCCAAGCTAACCAAGGGGCGACCGGGCGGTTGTTCGGCTTACTGGCTGACGAATTGGCGCAAACCCCCAGTGTAGCCGAATAAGCAGCGGCTCCAGTAATGCCGATAGTCCTAATCGCCGCCCATCAAGGCTTGCCCAAGGCCACTATAGCCCCTATCATGTGCGGATATAATCAGCGCCGCAGCCCTTCCCTGTTTGCCTAGGAGACCCAAGTCTTGAATACCGTACAAGATATAACCAGCCCCATGACCGCCTCAGAACGCTATGCGACATTCTCGCTAGCGGGTATTTACGCCCTGCGGATGCTCGGCTTGTTTATGATCTTGCCCGTATTGTCCTTGTTCGCCCAACAGTTGGAAGGCACCACCCCCGCCTTGCTCGGCTTGGCGATGAGCATTTACGGCTTGCCGCAAGTCTTGCTACAAATCCCGTTCGGTTTGCTGTCCGACCGTATAGGCCGGAAAAAAGTGATTGTGTTCGGCTTGCTGCTGTTCTTGATCGGCAGCGTTATCGCCGCCCTGTCCAGCACCATCCAAGGCGTATTAGTGGGCCGTGCCTTCCAAGGTGCGGGGGCGATTTCCTCGGCGGTCATGGCGCTGGTCGCCGACCTCACCCAAGAAGTCCACCGCACTAAGGCGATGGCGACTATCGGCATCAGCATCGGCCTGTCGTTCGGCGTAGGCATTGTCGTAGGGCCTATCATCGCCCATTTTGGCGGTGTCCAAACCGTGTTTTGGGCAACCGCCGCCCTGACCGTGCTGGCGATGCTGACACTGATTTGGGTCGTGCCTAACCCCAACCGCCTAAAACTGCACCGTGATGCCGAATTCGTCCCCGCGCAAATGTTCCAAGCTTTAAAAAATCCCGATTTATTGCGTTTGGATTACGGCATTTTCATCCTGCACATGATTTTAATGGCGATATTTGTCGTTATCCCCACCGATATGCGCAACGTCGGCCTCGCCGCCGGACACGAATGGCAGGTCTACCTGCCCGTGTTCGTCTTATCGATGGGCTTGGTCGTGCCGTTTATCATCTTGGCGGAAAAAAAGCGTAAAATGAAAGCGGTGTTTTTAGGGGCGATTAGCGTCATTTTGCTGGCCGAACTGGGTTTGTCGCAAACGGCGGGGAGCTTGCCCGCCATTATCGCTTGCTTAGGGCTGTTTTTCTGCGGCTTTAACTTATTGGAAGCGACTTTACCGTCGTTAGTATCAAAAACCGCCCCCGCCGATTTAAAAGGCACGGCGATGGGCGCGTATTCCAGTTGCCAATTTATGGGGCTGTTCATCGGCGGCTTGGTGGGCGGTTGGTTTAAAGGCGCTTATGGCGAAACGGCGGTGTTCCTGTTCTGCGCCGCCGCCGCGCTGAGTTGGCTGTTAGTCGCCTTGCGGATGACCCCGCCGCGTTACCTCGCCAATATGCTGATTAGCTTAGACGGCTTGGACGCAGCCAAAGCCAGCGACTTAGCCGCCGCCATGCTAGCCGTCAGCGGCGTGGCGGAAGTGACCTTAAGCGTTGATGACGGCGTGGCGTATTTAAAAGTGGATAGCCAGCTATTGGATAAAACGGCATTGCAAGCGGTAGTGGCGGGGGCATAAGGCCGCCTTCCGCCCTCAAAATCCCAACACAAACCACGCAAATCCCCGCCAATTCGGCTAAAATGCCCGTTTTGCTTAGGAGGATGGCAATGGCCCCCAAGATCCATATTCAACGCTACAGCGGAGCGGCGTTAATCCCTTTTATCCCCGATTTGGCGCGGTTGCGCATTGAAGTGTTCCGCGATTTCCCGTATCTGTACGACGGCACCTTGGACTATGAACAAAAATACCTGCAAACCTATATCAATAACCCGTCCAGCGTTATTGTCTTAGCGTTGAATGGCGAGAAAGTGGTCGGCGCGTCTACCGCCCTGCCGATGCGCGACGAAACGCCGGAACTCCAGCGGCCTTTTTTAGACAACGGTTACGATTTAACCGAGGTGTTTTATTGCAGCGAATCGGTGCTGGACAAAAACTATCGCGGCCTAGGCATTGGTGTGCGGTTTTTTGAAGAGCGCGAAGCCCATGCCGACTATTTGGGTGGCTTTAAGCATATCACTTTCTGCTGTGTCGAACGCCCTGCCGACCATCCGCGCCGCACCGCCAATTATGTGCCGCTGGATAATTTCTGGAACAAACGCGGCTATGTCAAACACCCCGAACTGCATACCAGCTATCTGTGGAAAGACTTGGACGATGCCGAGGAAACCGCCAAACCCATGACTTTTTGGTTGAAACATGAACGTTAAAATCGCCACCGCCCAATACGACATCAGCTTTCTTGCCGACTGGCAAGCCTATCAGGACAAAAGCCGCCGCTGGGTAGCGGATGCCGCCGAACAGGGGGCAAAAATCCTGCTGTTCCCTGAATATGCCAGCATGGAACTGGCCTCCCTGTTCGGAGAGGCGGTCTATCAGTCGCTGAGCAAGCAATTGGAGGCCATGCAGACCCTGCACGACGCTTTTCTGGCACTGTTTAAGGCGTTGGCGCAACAGTACGGTTGCCTGATCCAAGCCGGGACGTTTCCGGTCAAACAAGCGTCCGGCGAATACCGTAACCGCGCCTATTTGTTTTTTGCCGACGGCAGCATCGACTATCAGGATAAGCTGATGATGACGCGCTTTGAAAACGAGCATTGGTTCATCAACAGCGGCACCGAACTGAAAGTGTTCGCCAGCCCTTATGGCAAATTGGCGGTTAATATCTGCTACGACAGCGAGTTTCCGATCTTAGCACGGCAACAGGCCGAAGCGGGCGCGGAATTGATTTTAGTGCCCAGTTGCACCGACACCTTAGCGGGGTATCATCGGGTTAAAATCGGTTGCCAAGCCCGCGCTTTAGAGAACCAGTGCTATGTCGTGCAGTCCTGCTTAGTCGGTCTAGCGCCGTGGTCGGAAGCCGTCGATATTAATATCGGCGCATCCGCCATATACACCCCGGTCGATAGGGGCTTCCCCGATAACGGGGTCTTGGCGGTAGGCGAGCTGAACGCCGTGCAATGGGTGTTCGCCGAGGTGTCTTTAGGTGGCGGAATCGCGACGGTCAGGGAGCAGGGGCAGGTGTTTAATTATCGGGATTGGCCTTTGCAGTATCGGGCGGCAATGGTCGGGTAGAAAAGGCGGTTGAGGTTGTCCGTTAAGGTAGGCTTGCGGCTATCCAATTGTTTTTGTTGTTTTTAGTCGCTTGCCTAAGCGGCACAGGCCAGGTAAATGGCTAAGCCAAATTGACGGCTTGCGAAACCGCGTGTAATAATCTTAAAAAGTTGTATCCCGCTTGCTAAAACTGAGCCTTAAAACCAGCCACTTTGGGCGGTTGCGGTAAGCGCGGTACGGTTAAGCAAAGCAGCGGCAGACTACCCGGCTTAAAGCGTTGAGTTCCGGGTAGTGCGCAAACATCCCAGCCATCTTATGCCTTGGAGCGAATTCATGTCTTCAGTTATCCCTATCTTAACCGTCGCTGACGCGTTGGTGTTTGCCAAAACGTCAACCAGCCCCTTCATTGTGCAGGACAGTAGCGCCAATATTGGGGCTAATGCGGATGCGTTGGTAAAACTGGCGGGGCAATTGCTTGAAATTGATGATACCGATACCAACGGCATCACCACTAATGCCGCCGACTTTCTCGCCTTAGCCCCGAAAATACCCTGGTATCACAAGACTTATTTCAATATTCAAGACAACAGCCAAGCCATTAATTCGGCACTTGCGGCACCTTTGTATTACAACATCAATAGCCTGATCTTACCGGATAACTCGGTCATCGCATTTTCTCACGCCAAAGGTGGCGGCATGATAGTCATTCGCGCAAATCAAGCCGCTAAATTGGTGGCAGAAGGCGTAAATATAAACGTAAACGTTTTCGATAGCAGCGCCAATATCACAGCCAATGCAGATGGCTTGGCAAAATTGCTTGCTATGAGCAATTCGCATTTTGGCGCGATTTATAGCACTGACGGTGCGACTATCTATACTACCGCCACCGATTTTATCGCGTTAGCTACGCACCGAATCTTCAACCAATCTAGCACCGGCTCTTCCGTAGTGCTTTTAAACATCAAGGACACGGTAGCAGCAATCAATGCCACAGTATTTACAGCTAATTTTAGCGTCATCAATAGCTTAATCTTACCAGATGGTACTGTTATCCCATCCAATTTATCCGCAACATATCTTGGACAAGTTTATCCTTACTCCGCATCAATGGATTTAACGGCACAATCCGCTGTAAGCCTAGCCCACGAAGGCATTACCTCTTTGCCGATCACCGTTTCGGACAGCAGCGTCAATATTTCCGCCAATGCCGATGTGCTGGCGGCTTTAGGCTCACAACTTATTGAGATATTGGATAGCGATACGGATGGTTTGACAACGACTGCCGCCACATATTCTGCTTTAGTAGGCAAAACGTTCGTTGAAGGAGCATCTTATGCTTATCGTATGGAATATTTCAACATCAAGGATACGCCGCAAAACATTAATGCCTTTGCCGCCACGCTAAACCAACAGGGTACATTCAGCAGCTTGATTTTACCGGATGGCAGTGTACTGCACGCCATGAACGTGCCATTTTCTTTCCCCATTGCCCCGGCGTTTTTCGATGCCGCTGATGCCATCAAACTGTATCAGGAAGGTATCACCGCGCTGTCTGTCGCGGTTTATGACAGTAGTGCCAATATTAGTGCCAATGCCGATGCGCTGGTGCAAATAGGTGGGCAACTTGTCAAACTCGAAGCAACTGATACTAACGGTATTACCGCCAATGTCGCTGACTTTCTTGCCTTAGCACCCAAGATCGATGCCTATTTTAACATCGAAGATTCGGTACAGGCCATTAATGCCCATGCCGCCGATTTGCTTGCGTTTAGCTATCAAATCAACAGCCTGACTTTGCCTGATGGCAGCGTTTATCAAGGTGACAATCAAAATAGCGATCACGCCTTGTATTTTAATGCGGCGGATACCGTCAAATTAGTTCAGGAGGGCATAAAGCTACCAATCAATGTAATAGACAGTGCCGACAATATTTCCGCTAACGCTAATACTTTAGCAAAAATGGGGGCGCAGTTGGTTTCAGTTGTCGTTTCTGACATCTTCCAGCCCATTACCGTCAATGCTGCCGATTTTATTGTGTTGGCACCGAAAAATGCGGGCTTCAATGTCTATTTCAGCATCAAAGACTCGGTTGCCAACATTAACGCCCATGCCGCGAAAATGGCCGCCCATGTCAGCCAAGTTGATAGCCTAATCCTATCTGATGGGGTCGTTATTGAATCTTCGCATTTTTTCCCGCCGCTAGGCTGGCCGACTACAGAAATGGATGCCCAAAATGCGGCCAAATTAACCCAAGAAGGCATTACTGCCATATCGGTGGATGTACAAGATTTCAGCTCCAATATCTCTGTTAATGCCCACGCGCTAGCGCAATTAGGCAAGCACTTGGTCTCTCTTAATGTTATCTATGATGAGACCCCCATTACCATCAATACCGCCGACTTTTTCGCATTAGTTCCTAAGGCATTGATCGATAGCTCTAATACCCTTTATGTCACCATCAACGACACGGCCCAACATATCGCCGCCAGCCTTAACCAACTGCAAACGCTGGAGGGGCAAATCGACGGCATCACCTTCACCGACAGCGGCACACCCACCTTAGCCATTACCGCCAAGCAATACACCCATGACTCGGCGACGTTAGCCAAGCTCAGCACCGCTTACCACTTGAGCCTCAACGGCGAAACCGCCGCCCATGTCGCCCAAGCTGCGGCTGACAGCCACGTCACCGCCATTGCCGTCACCGACACCGCCGCTCATGTCTATGCCAAGCTCAATGATCTGGCCAGCCATGCGGACAAGCTGTCCGGCATTACCCTGACCGATGCCGGAACGCCGACCCTGACACTGAATGGCCTGCAAGCCGCCCATAGTATGGCCGTGCTGGATGCCATAAGCTCACCTTATCTGCTATCAATCAAGGCTTCCGCTAATGCCATTAACAATTTAGACTTAAGCGGGGTGCAGAACGCCCAGATAGAACTGGAGCCGACCTTATTGAAAATCCCGCTAGTGGTTAACACCCATATCAACAGCCTTAACCTGTCGCTGATAGACCTCAGCGGCGATACAATTAACGAAACAGCTTATGGCCCATCCGGTGTGGAGCTGGATATTATCCATAACGGCGCAACCGTCGGGCAGCTTTTCTTCGCCCATAATACCAGTGCCGATTTGCAGTTGCTTGGGGTAGACCCTACCATTATTCATGTGTTGTAAGGGATATAGGGCGGGCAAGCCGGGTTGACGGCTTGCAAACCTTGTGTAATCATTTTGACGATTTTTATCATGCTTGCTGAACCCGCCAACTAGAGGGGAGGCAAGTGCGGTAACGGTTAAGTTAAGCAAAGCAGCGGTATATTACCCGGCCTAAAGCGTTGGCGTGCGGTAGTGTGCAAACATCCCAGCCACCTTACGCCTTGGAGCGAAATTTATGCCGTCACAATCCCCTGTTTTAACTGTCGCCGCCGCGTTGGCGTTTGCCAAAACCTCGACCAGCCCTTTCCTTGTGCAGGACAGTAGCACCAATATTTCCGCCAATGCGGATGCGTTGGCCAAAATGGGTGCACAACTGACTCATCTAACCGCTACCGATAATAACGCCATTACTGCCAATGTCGACGACTATCTAGCCTTAGCCCCCAAAGGCACTTACCTAGGCTTCAACATCAAAGATACTGTGCGGGCGATTAACAGCCATGCCGCAGATTTGGTTGCTGGTTATCAAGTCAGTGGCTTGACCCTACCCGACGGGAAAGTGTTTCAAATCACATTGGGAGGAACCGAAGTCCTACACGCATTAACGTTTGGCATAGAGGATGTGATAACGTTAGCTCAGGAAGGCATCACTGTGCCGCTTGGCGTTTATGAAAATGCCGCTGTCATTTCCGCCAATGCGACAACCCTAGCCAAACTAGGGAAGCAACTGGCTTCCGTATTCATTACAGACTATAGCCCCATTGAGACCGATGTCGCTAGTTTTCTTGTTCTAGGGCCTAAAATTACTAGTGGCGTTTATTCCAATTTCAACATTAAAGACAGTGCGGCGGCGATTAATGCCCATGCCGCTAAAATAAGCGCCAATATTGCCGAAGTAAATGAGCTAATCTTGTCAGATGGCACGGTCATTTCCCAAGTCTCTGGCAGGGAGTTTTTTCCATTAGAACATATTATGGTGTTATCTTCTATAGGGGAGGCGACCCAATTGGCCAAAGAAGGCATCACCGCCCTACCGGTCGGCGTGGTGGAATCAATTAGCACTTTTGCCGCCGATGCTGCGGCTATGGTTAGTTTGGGTAAGCACTTGGTTGCGGTATGGCTTTCTGACTTTGGTAACATTACTATCAATGCCACCGACTTTTTGGTACTGGCTCCTAAGCTACAGCCGCCTTTTTCCTTTGTCACACAGTTCGTCATCAATGACACAGCCCAACATATCGTTGCCAGCCTTAACAAGCTACAAGGGCTGACTGGGCAAATTGACAGCATCACGCTCACCGACAGCGGCACAGCCACCGTAGCCATTACCGCCAAGCAATACGCCCATGACGCGGCGACGTTAGCCAAAATCAGCACCGCCTATCACTTAAGTCTCAGCGGCGAAACTGCCGCCCATGTCGCCCAAGCTGCGGCTGACAGCCACGTCACCGCCATTGCCGTCACTGACACCGCCGCGCATGTCTATGCCAAGCTAAATGATCTGGCCAGCCATGCGGACAAGTTGTCCGGCATTACCCTGACCGATGCCGGAACGCCGACCCTGACCCTAAGCGGCTTGCAAGCCGCCCATAGCATGGCCGTGCTGGATACCATAAGTTCGCCTTATCTGCTATCCATCAAAGCCGCCGCCAATGTCATTAACGGTTTGGACTTAAGCGGGGTGCAGAACGCCCAGATAGAACTGGAGCCGACCTTATTGAAAATCCCGCTGGTGGTTAACGCCCACATCAGCGGCCTTAACTTGTCATTGATAGACTTAAGCGGCGATAGCATTAATGAAAAAGCCTACGGCCCTTCCGGTGTGGAGTTGGATATTGTCCATAACGGTGCTGTCACCCAACAGCTTTTCTTCGCCCATAACACCAGCGCCGATTTACAGTTAATCGGTGTAGACCCTGGCATTGTCCATGTTCTGTAAGCGGTAAAACAGGGCTGTGTTTGGCAAAACGCTTTATTTATCAGTTAGGCCATAGCTTTGGAGCTGCTTTACCAGTAGGGTTATGGCTTATTGAACGTTTTGGGTTAACGGGTTTTAGCGGGGGATTTATTTAACCAACTCCAACTTAGCATAACTCAACATCAACCACTTAACCCCCTCGGCAAATTTAACCTGCACCCGCTCATGCTTACCTTCGCCCTCACTTTGCAAAATCCGCCCGACCCCAAACTTTTCATGGCGCACGGTTTGCCCAGCCTGAAAATGGTTGCTTTCAGTCAATAAAGCCGGTTTGGCGGCGATGTTGACGGTCGTCACCGGGCGGGTGATTTGCGCCCGCAGCCGCACTTCTTGGATAGTGTCAGCAGGGATTTCGCGCAAGAACCGGGACGGTTTCGGGTAGCTTTCGCGGCCATAGAGCTGCCGGGATTCGCTGTAGGTGATATAAAGCTGTTCCATGGCGCGGGTGATGCCGACATAACACAAGCGCCGCTCTTCTTCTAAGCGGGCAATGTCGTCGACGGATTGTTGCGAGGGGAACAGGCCTTCTTCCAGCCCGACCAGAAACACCAGCTTAAATTCCAAGCCTTTGGCGGAATGCAGCGTCATCAATTGCACGCAGTCGTCGAAATCCTCGGCCTGCATGTCGCCGGACTCTAAGGCCGCGTGGGCCAAAAACCGATCTAAGGGGCTAAAATTATCCTCATCGGCGGGCAGTACCGCCAAGTCAAAATGGCGGGCGGCGTTGACCAGCTCATCCAAGTTCTCGACTTTTTCCTCGCCTTTATTGGCGGTATCCTTGGCATAATAATCCCGCAAGCCACTTTTTTCCAAAACCACTTTGACCTTTTCATGCAGCGGCAAGGCTTCGGCCTGTTCGGCGAGTTTTTTAATCAGCATTAAAAACCCGCTCAGGGCATTGGCGGCACGCGCCGCCTGTTGCCCGCTTTGTAGCAAGGCAATCGCCGCCGCCCACAGCGATTGGTTATCGCTACGCGCCAGGGCGCGGATGTCGTCTAAGGCTTTCGCGCCGATGCCCCGCGTGGGGGTGTTGATAATCCGCTCGAACGAGGCATCGTCATGGCGGTTGGCGAGCAGGCGCAAGTACGCCAAGGCGGTTTTGATTTCGGCGCGGTCGAAAAAGCGCAGGCCGCCATAGACCCGGTAGGGGATGGCGGCTTGCATCAGGCGTTCTTCAAATTGCCGGGATTGGGCGTTGGAGCGGTATAATATGGCGCAACCGTTGCGGGCATTACCCGCTTCCGCCCAAGCGCGGATACGTTCGACGACAAAATACGCCTCGTCCTGTTCGTTAAAGGCGGTGTATAACAGGATAGGTTCGCCGCGCCCGGCTTCCGTCCATAGCTCTTTGCCCATGCGCCCGTTGTTATTGGCGATAATCTTATTGGCGGCGCTGAGGATGTTGCCTGTGGAGCGGTAATTTTGTTCCAGTTTAATGACTTCGTGGTCGGGGTAATGCTGCTGGAAGCCGTAAATGTTTTCAATTTTCGCACCGCGCCAGCCGTAAATGGATTGGTCGTCGTCGCCGACCACAAACAGATTATTGCTCTCTTGGGTCAACAGGCGCAGCCACGCGTATTGAATGGTGTTGGTGTCTTGAAACTCATCAACGTGGACTTGCTGGAAGCGTTGCTGATAATGTGCCAAAATAGCGGGGTTATCGCGCCATAATTCATGGACGCGCAACAACAGTTCGGCAAAATCGACCAAGCCGGAGCGGTCGCACAGCTCTTCGTAAGCGCGGTAAATCCGCAGCATGGTGCGTTGGTACACGTCCCCGGTCTCTAAACCATGGCGGGCGCGGATACCCTCGTCTTTTTGGGCGTTGATATGCCATTGCACTTGTTTGGCGGGCCATTTGGCCTCGTCATAATTTAATGCGGCCAGCACCCGTTTAATGACCCGCAATTGGTCGGCGCTGTCCATCACCTGAAAGGTGTCGGGCAATTTGGCATCGGCGGCATGGCGGCGCAACAGGCGGTGGGCTATGCCATGGAAGGTGCCTATCCACATGCTGTGTGCCGAGACATTGAGCAGGGTTTCGATACGGCTGCGCATTTCCCGCGCCGCCTTGTTGGTGAACGTCACCGCCAAGATGCTTTGCGGCGACAGGCCTTCCACTTCAATCTGCCAGGCAATGCGGTGGACTAGCACACGGGTTTTGCCGCTACCCGCGCCCGCCAAAATTAGCATGGCCTTGGAAGGGGCAGTGACGGCTTGGCGTTGCGCGTCATTTAAGGGGTCGATGATTGTCGTTACGTCCATAATAAATTTATATCGCTTGCAGAATTTTGGGAGCTGTGTATATTTGATCCGGCTCTTATGAGCCATAACCTATTGCTGGCAATAGAAATAACAACTACATAGAGAGAGGATTTTCAGATGAGTTTTGATTTTAAACGTATGCTCAAATTTGAACACAACGTCGGTGAAAAAGAGAAAAAATACCGTTTATACGCAGGCGCAGGCTTGCTCGTTGTGTCCGTATTCACCGCCCAAATTGCTTTATTGTTAGTTGGCTTAGTGTTGGTCGGCACAGGTTTTAGCGGTTTTTGCCCTGCTTATGCGGGTATGGGTAAAAGCACTTGCGACGCTGCCGCCAGCGAAGCCAGCACTCCAGCCACCGATGACAGCGCCGCCAGCTAAACCTTAGTTAAACAAGAACTACAGGGAAGTAGTTCTTTTGGGTTTTAGTCTTCTTTACGGAACTCACCTTCCAAGGCATCGCGTTCGGGCGTTTGGCCTTGACCGTATCCCCCTACCGCTTGCAAGAGATGGTTTTCTAAAACATATTGGGCAATGCGTCGGCGCAAGGCCGGCACCAAACAGGCAAAACCCAGTATGTCGGTCAGAAAGCCCGGCGTTAACAGCAATGCGCCACCCAATAAGATAATCGGCCCCTCAATCATCTCATAAGCCGGCATTTCGCCTTTTGCCAAACTGGCCTGAAAGCGTTGAAAAGTCGCCAAGCCTTGCCGTTTTAATAGCCACGCGCCCAGCATGGCGGTGAACACGACCAGAAAAATGGTCGGAAACGCCCCGATCAGGCCGCCCACTTGCAATAACAGGTAAATTTCTATAAACGGTACGGTCAGCACCACCAGAAACAGTATTTGGATGATTTTCATTGCAGGCTCCTTGGGCCAGACGTTATCTTTAAATCTGAGGTTCAAATTAAAATAAATGGTTCAGATCGCGGGTAACAAATAAGTTATTATATTTAATTAATACAACAAGTTGCAACGAAAATCCGTCTCCCTCCCCTGATGGGGAGGGTGGGGTGGGGAGAATCCAAATAAGACTTTTTTCATTAAACAAATTAAAAAACAGCCTGCTTACAATCTCTGAGCTATATGTATAAGCTATTGATTTTATTCTCCCCACCCCAGCCCTCCCCATCAGGGGAGGGAGCCGCCTTACTCTACAGGCTTGTGTTTTTAACAAATCCCCCACCCTATTCAGGACGGGTTTTATGAAAACGTGAACATCGGGTTAAATGCTCTTAACCCGACAATATAAGGGTAATCTGGGTGAAATTCTAGGATAATATTGCTCTGCCCGTTTTTAGTGAGATGCCGTCATGCCAACTAACGTTGAACTTATCCTTTGCACCTGTCCCGATAAGGCCACCGCGAAAAAGCTTGCCCACTTATTGGTCAGCAAAAAACTCGCGGCCTGCGTGAACATTATTCCAGGAATCACCTCTGTCTACAGTTGGGAGGAGCAAATCGAATCGGTAACGGAGCAGTTGCTGCTGATTAAAACCAGTATCGGCCATTACGCAGCGATTGAAACCTTACTCTTTAAATATCATCCTTACGAGCTTCCTGAAATCATCGCGGTACCGATAGAACGCGGTTTACCTGAATATTTGGACTGGATCACCACATGCCTTTCTACAAAACAATAATTTTCTGCTGGCTGGCGATAGTCGGCCAAGCCGCTTTTGCACTCGACGACGACACCCTACTCCCCCCTGCCCAAGCCTTTAAGCTCAGCGCCCAAGCCCTCAGCGACCAACAGTTGCAACTGACGTGGGAGATTGCCGACGGCTATTCGGTATACCGCAATAATATGCGCCTGAAATCGCAAACCGCCGCAGTGACCTTGGGCGAGGGCGTGTATCCTGACGGGCTGATCAAGCATGATGAATTTTTGGGCGATATTGAGCACTACCACCACCAGCTTCAGGTGGCCGTACCGCTCAACAACCCCAACCACGCGCCGAGTTTGGAGCTGTTTGTGCAATACCAAGCGTGTGCCGACCGGGGCGTGTGTTACCCGCCGCAAAAGCAGACCTTAACCGTCAACTTGCCCCCAGCGCCAGCCGCCAGTACGGCCAGCGCCACCCCGGCTACCAACCCCTTGGCGCGTTGGGTAAAGGGTTTTTCCGGTTTCCAAGCCGCCGCCGAGCTGTTGCCGCCCGAACAGGCCTTCCAGTTTTCGGCGACGGTTAAAGATGCCCAAACGGTGCAAGTCAATTGGACGATTGCCGAAGGCTATTATTTATACCGCGAAAAAGTCCAATTGGCGCTGACCCAGACTGACGGCAGCCAATTGGGCGCGTATAGCATCCCCAACGGTACGCCACAACACGATGAAGCCTTTGGGCAAGTGCAAATTTTCCATAACACACTGGCGTTTAACGTCCCGCTAAACCGTGCGGGTACGGCGGCCACCACCATCAGCCTAGAGGCGAAATACCAAGGCTGCGCCGACCGGGGCGTGTGTTATCCGCCGATGAGCAAAACCATCAGCTTAGCCTTACCTGCCGCCACCGCCGCCCCGGCTAACCCAAGCCTTACGCCTGCATCTTTATCGGAACAGGATGCCATTGCCCAAAGTCTGCACCAAGACAGCACGCTGGCGACGCTGGCAAGCTTTTTTGGCTTTGGCCTACTGCTGGCCTTCACTCCGTGTATTTTCCCGATGATACCTATCTTATCGGGCATTATTATCGGCCACGGCAACCGCATCAGCACTTTCCGGGCTTTTTTGTTGTCTCTGAGCTATGTGCTGGCTTCAGCGGTGATGTATACGTTGTTTGGGGTACTGGCCGCCCTGTTCGGGCAAAATTTGCAAACGACGTTCCAGCAACCGTGGATTATTGTCTTGTTTAGTGCCGTATTTGTGGTGCTGTCTTTGTCCATGTTCGGCTTTTACCATTTAGAATTGCCCAAGGCCTTACAGGCGCGGCTGCATAATTCCAGCGAACGCCATCGTGACGGCTCCTTATGGGGCGCGGCGATTATGGGGGCGTTATCGTCGCTGATCGTCGGCCCTTGCGTCGCCGCCCCTTTGGCAGGGGCGCTGATTTTTATCAGCCAGACCGGCAATGCCCTGTTAGGCGGGGCGGCGCTGTTTGTTATGGGGCTGGGTATGGGCGTGCCGTTATTGGTTTTGGGGGCTTCGGCACGGCATTTATTGCCGAAAGCGGGCGATTGGCTGAACACCACCAAAGTGGTGTTCGGCGTGATTATGCTGGCGGTGGCGGTGTGGATGCTCAGCCGGGTTTTGTCCCCGGCCATCAGCATGACCTTGTGGGCGATGCTGTTGATCCTACCCTCGGTTTATCTGAGCGCATTGGAACCCTTGCCGCCGGACTGTTCAGGCTGGCGTAAATTCTCGAAAGGCTTAGGCGTATTGATGTTGGCTTATGGCTTATTGCTGCTGATAGGGGTCAGCATGGGCAACAGCAATCCTTTAAAACCGTTGCAAGGCTTGGCGGCTATCCCTACAGGCACGGCACAAGCCGCCGAGACCGGGCTGAGCGTCAGCAAAGTGGCGACGCTGGCCGAATTGGAAGCCAAAATCCAGCAAGCCGCCGCCCAACACCAAACGGTGATGCTGGATTTTTATGCCGACTGGTGCATTTCCTGTAAAGAAATGGAGGCTTATACCTTTACCGATGCTAGAGTCAAAACGGCGTTGGCGAAATTTGTCGTGCTGCAAGCCGATGTCACCGCCAATAATGCCGATGACCAAGCCCTATTGGCCCGCTTCAAGTTGGTGGGCCCACCCGCTATCCTGTTTTTCGGCCAAGACCGCCAAGAACAGGCGGCGCAACGGGTGGTCGGTTATCAAGATGCCGATACCTTCCTAAAAACCTTAGCGGCGTTGCAACCATGAAAAATACCGGATTGATTTTACTGGCGGCTGTGTTCGCTTTAGCCGCCGGCATTCTCACCAAGCATCTGCTGACCTCGCTGGCCAACACCGAACCGACACCCATGCCAGCCTTCACTTTGTCGGATCTGGCGGGCAAAACTCACAGCAGCGCTGAATGGCAAGGCAAAATCCTCGTCGTCAATTTCTGGGCGACCTGGTGCCCGCCCTGCCGTAAAGAAATACCCACCTTTGTCGCCTTACAAAACCAATGGGCCAGCCAAGGGGTGGTCTTTTTAGGCATCGCTATTGATGAAGCGAAAGCGGTGAAAAATTTTCATGAGGACATGGCTATCAATTATCCGTTATTGCTGGCCGAAACCACCGGGGCAGCGCTGGCCCGTGAATTCGGCGACGCAATGGAGGCCGTGCCTTACACCGTAATTGTCAACCAACAAGGGCAAATCATCTATAGAAAACCGGGTGAAGTCTCTAAAGACGACCTAATATTCCAAATTACCCCATTGCTTACACCCCAAAAATAGCTTATAAATAGGCGATAATTGGCTTTGAAGATGCCTACCATTTACAAAGAGGCGATCATGTTCCATAGCCGTTTTTGGGGCTGAGCGCGGTGTTGCGGTAGGCCACGCCGGATTGCCGCGTGGTTGAAAAATTCCGTGCAGGCAAGCTGGGCAACCCAAGATAGCACCAGCCTACTTGGACAGCGGACACGCATTTTTACAGGCAGGGTGGCCAAAACGTCCGTTGCAGCGGCTTAACTCCCCTAATGACAAGGCACTCCATGCAGCCATTTTACGCTAAACTGACCTCCTGGCTTATTCTCAGCTATTTCTTGGCATTGATAGCAGGCTTTTACCTTATCCAGTGGCAGCAGTTTTCAGCCTTATCCTTTCTTGCCGTGCTTTATGTGTCGTTATTTATCGCCGACTTTATCGGCGGTCTGGCACATTTGTTTATCGACTACCAGCCGTTAAATTACGCCAAACACTATGACGAGTTGTACTTTTATCCAGGCGACAGAAACACGCCGGATTTTGCCGATAAAAAACGGCAAATTGTCGAAAACTCCAGCCGATTGGATATGTCGGTTTACCATTTTAAAGTGCATCACCGCAATGTCTCGCCCTATCTGAACCGACGCTATGCCAGTTTTTTTTATGAAACGGTTGTGCCCTCAGCCATGTTGCTGATCACGGCGCTGGTACTGGCTACCCGTAGCGAACAAAATGCCCTCAGCGTTTATTTAGCCTTCGCTTTGCTCATCATTTCAGTGGGCGTATTGCACACCAATCATGTCCACAGTTGGGTTCATGGTTCAAAAACCATGCCGTGGGGCGTGGCGGCAATTAAAGTGTTGCAAAAAATGCGTCTGATGTATTCCATGGAAACCCACGCGCGACATCACAGCCAAGGTGAAAGTGGCTTTTGCTTTCTTATCGGACACGCCAATTTCATCGTCGACCCCCTTTGTCGCTTGCTGTTGCAATGGCATATCATCCACAAGCGGCACTGGCATGGACAACCATAGCTTGTCAGCGCTCAGTTTCCGGCGGGTAGGGGCGCAAGTTTCCAAGCTTTAGCGATAAGCCAGCAATTTTGTTGCTTAATTAAATAGAATAACCCGCTTTAAAAGGCAAGCGCTATCCAAAAAACGTTATCCTGTACGCTGTATAATGGTCAAGTAAAGCCGCTTGGTGATTAAGGGGTAAAATAGGGTTACCAGATCTTGTCGCCCTGAAAAATACTATGACGGACAAGAAGAAGGCAAAGAAATGGCTTGAAAAATATCGTGTCCTTCGTGTCTAATGACATTTAACTATGGGTTCCATAGCAGCGGGCTTAATTAATAATTAAGCTTCGTATGTTAGTCTGTACCTTTGGGTCAGCAAAATGCACAAATGTCTGCCTATAAAATGGATGATATTGATGATTAAAATAAACCTTTTTTATTTAAGGATGATGCCGATTAGGTTTTAGCCTCTGTATCTGTTGGTCACGTTTAAAAATGACGGTGGGGAATCTTATTGGCAAAGGTTGTAGGGCAGTACATTTCGTCAATGCACTCGACTGTTTGTGTTTAACACAGTAAACTGCCTACGCCACGTTAAGCAATAGAAACACTGGTCTTATTATTGCTAGAATAATGATACCTCCACTCTTTTAACCCATAGAATACCCACAACCGTCACGGCTGTACCCATTTAAAATTTACATCATAAGCCAAAATCGCCAAGTCAAGGTTTTTTGGAGCTTTTTTATGGTGCATAGTTACCTTGTCATGAAAAACAAACCCCTATATATTGCCTTTGAGTTTTTATCTCCACTCAGTTTTGGCTATGACGCAAAAATAATGCGGACACTAACTGATAGCGATGCTGATGTATCCGATCGCCTGTTCCGCTCTATTCATTCACCCACCTTAGCGATAGGACAAACACTTTAGAATGAATAACCGTGTTGCACTGATAGCTTATTCTGTACGCTTTCCCGGCACAGACACCCGACGCTTCTGGGGCGATCTGCTGGCCAATAAAGACATGGTCACCCATGTCGATGCCTTACGTTGGGCGCAAGAGCGCTTTTTGCACCCCGATAAACGCCATCCTGGCAGCAGCTATAGCTTTGCGGCAGGGAGTTTGGGTGACATATCCGGCTTTGATGCCGCATTTTTTGGCATTTCCCCGCGCGAAGCGGCGTTTATGGACCCCCAGCAACGGCTGTTATTGGAATTGGCGTGGGAAACGCTGGAAAATGCCGGGATAGCCCCGGCCTCTTTGCGCGGTAGCCAATGTGGCGTTTATATCGGCATTTCCAATGTCGATTATTCCTACCGCATGGCGGACGACTTGGCGGCTATTGAAGCGTCGGCGGCGACGGGCATGATCCCCAGTATCGCGTCGAACCGGATCTCCTACGTTTTTGATTTGCATGGCCCGAGCATTTCTATGGATACGGCCTGCTCTTCTTCGTTGGTGGCTTTCCATCAGGCTTGCCAAGCTATCCGGTCGGGAGAAATCAGTGAAGCCTTAGCGGGCGGCATTAACCTGCACTTGCACCCTTATGCGTTTATCACCTTTTCTAAAGCCACCATGCTGTCCAAAACAGGCCGTTGCCATGTCTTTGATGCGTCCGGTGACGGTTATGTGCGTTCGGAAGGCGGCGGACTGTTTTTCTTAAAAAATTATGAGCAGGCTTTGGCGGATGGCGATCCGATCCTGGCGGTGGTGGCGGGCAACGGGGTCAATACGGATGGCCATAAATCCGGCCTGACCATCCCCAATCCCCATGCCCAAGCCGCGTTGATGGGCTCAGTTTATGCGCAAGCAGGCATTGACCCTAACCATATTGATTACTTTGAGGCACACGGTACGGGAACGGCAGTGGGCGATCCTATCGAAACCCATGCCATTGGCTTGGCCTTAGGGCAAAAACGCCGGAAACCGCTGTTAATTGGCTCGGTGAAAAGTAATCTGGGGCATTTGGAGTCGGCCTCAGGCGTGGCGGGCTTGGCGAAAGCCTTAAACTGTCTGCACCACCGGGCGGTGCCGGCGACCATCGGCATCAAGAGTGTCAATCCGAACATTAAGCTGGCAGACTGGAACCTAAAAATCGTCACCGCCCCCCGGTCTTTAAAAAGCCAAGGCGGCTTGACCATCGGCGTTAATTCCTTTGGCTTTGGCGGCGCGAATGCCCATGTCATTTTACAGACCCCACCCACCCGACGGCTGAAAAAAGCCCGAACCCCCGTGCCGCCCGCGCAGACCGTGCCACTGCTGTTAACGGCCAAAGACCCGACGGCCTTACAAGAGCTGGCGACGGCACTGGCAGATTTTGCCGCCGGGCATCCTGGCTTGGCACTGTATGATTTGGCGTATAACACCTTTTTCCAGCGCGAACGCCATGCCCACGGCTTGGTGGTGTTCAGCGCGACAGCGGACGATGCCGCCATCCAACTTAAGCAGTTCGCCGCCCAAACTACGCCGCCCGACAAAACCCAGCCCACCACCTTACGCGCCTATACCGGCCCGCATCTGCCCCAAGCCCAAGGCTTGGCGTTTGTCTATTCGGGTAACGGTTGCCAATGGCAAAACATGGGCAAACAATTGTTGGCGCAATCGGCCACCTTCCGCCGGGCAGTGGCGCAAGTCGACGCGCTGTTCCAAACCTACGCCGATTTTTCTTTAGCCGATGAATTGGCGGGCCGCAACGGTAAAGGCCGTTACCAACGCACGGAAATAGCCCAGCCCGCCTTATTTGCCCTGCAAGTGGGCGTTACTGAGGTCTTGCGCGAACACGGTTGCGAGCCGATGGCAGTCATCGGACATAGTGTCGGTGAAGTCGCCGCCGCGTGGGCGTGTGGGGCATTGTCGTTAGCTGCCGCCGTACAGGTGATTTTTTACCGTAGCCACCATCAAGGCCGAACCCAAGGCTCAGGCGGTATGACCGCCGTCGGCATGAATGCCGAGGCGATGCGCCAATGGCTGACCGCCAACGGTCTGGATGAAGTCTATCTGGCGGGCATTAACAGCCACCGGGGCGTCACCTTGGCCGGGGCAGTCGGACAATTGGCCCGTATGGAAAGCCTGTTAAGCGCTGCGCAGATTTTTTTCAAGCGCTTAGATTTAGACTACGCTTTCCACAGCCCGGCAATGGACCCTATTGAGGCGGGGGTACGCGAAGATTTGGCGGGGCTTACCGTCAACCGCCCCATCCTACCTTTTTACTCTTCAGTAACCGGAAAGTGCCTGCTCGATGAAAAACTCGACGGGGCTTACTGGTGGCACAATATCCGCGAACCCGTGCAGTTTGCCAGCGCCACCAACGCCCTCTTAGCGGCTGGCTGTAACACCTTTGTGGAGATTGGCGCCCATCCGGTACTCCAAGCTTATTTGAATGACGGCCTGAAAAACGGTAACTATACCGGGCTGGTCATCCCGACCCTGACGCGTAATAACGATACCTTTGCCCAATTATTGCAGAGTACCGCGCAATTAATGTTATCAGGTGCCGCATTCGACTACAAACGCTGGTTCCCGGTCGCAGGGCAGCACCTGCTGTTACCCAATTATCCTTGGCAACGGGAAACGCTTTGGCACCCCATTACAGCGGAATCGCACGGCCTACTGTATCAAAGTACCCTGCATCCTTTGCTGGGCCACGCCTTAAAACAACACGCGCTGATTTGGGAAAACCAACTGGACACCCAGTTGCAGGCCTTTTTGGCCGACCACAATGTCGGCGGCGCGGTGGTCTTTCCTGGTGCTGGTTTTGCCGAATTGGCCTTGGCGGCGGCACATTTAAGCCACGCCACGGATTTTATTGATATTGAAGAATTAGAAATCCGTGCCCCTTTATTACTCAGCCATGACCACAGCAAAGTTATCCGCTTGGCTTTAACGGCTGACGGTAGCTTTACCATCCAAAGCCGTGACCACAACAAGCCCTCAGAGTGGCTACAACATAGCTTAGGACGGGTGTTAAGCGACCCGACCGGCCAGCACTTGCAAGTGCCGATGCCTAGCCTGCCGGAACGCGCCGCCGATTTTGACGGGGCTAGCCATGCCCAATTAACCCGCGCTGTCGGGCTGGATTATGGCCCGACCTTTCAGGCCATCGCCGAAGGTTGGCTGGATGGTGACAGCGCCATCGCGCGGCTGACCCCTGCCGCCGCCCTTAGCGTAGGGCTGGGAGCGTATTATCTGCACCCTGCCTTGCTGGATAATGCTTTCCAGTTAATTTTCCAAGTCCTGAAAGACGAACTGCACCAACATCGGGATATTGCTTTTGTCCCCGTTAAAATGGGCAGGCTGCATGTCCGTAGCACAAAAGCTACGCCACTTTGGGCCCACGCCCGTTTACTGCATCGTGGGGCACATTCTTTAAAGGCCGAATTCACGCTGTTCGATGCGCAAGGCGAGGCCGTTGCCGTACTGAAAGACGTGCGCTTCCGGGCGATCCGCCTGCATAAGGCGCACACCCAAGCCTTACAGTATCTGGATTACCATTTGACTGCCGCCCCACTGGGTACCGCAGAGCCTTTAGCGGTGGCCTTTACCTTAGCTAACGGCCAGCTCAGCCCTGCGTATCAAACGGCGGCACTGCGCTACAGCACGGAAGTGGAACCGTTACTGGACAGCTTATGCCAGCAATTTATCGCCGAAACCTTAAACGCTATGGCGGACGGGCAAGGTTTATTAAGCCCCGTTGGGTTGGCGGCACATCACCAAAGCCATCCCGAAACGGCTCCGCTGTTAGCGGCCTTACTGGCGGTCGCCGCCGACCAACAACTTATCTTAGCGACGGCTGACGGCGGCTGGGAGCTTAACCGCGAAGCCGGACAATTAGAGGTTCCCGCTAGCGCAATCTGGCACACCTTGGTGCAAGACTATCCAGATTACTTCTATCTGACCCATCTGGCCGGACGTGCCGGAATGCACTTGCGCAGTTTGCTGGACGGTACACGCCAAGCCAGCCAACTGGGTATCGAAGCGGCGTTATATACGGCGATCAACCAGCATGTTTTTGCCTACACCAGCAAAGGCCCGGTGGCTTCGGAATTTGTTCAGCAGTATCAGCAGCTTATCGCCAATTTACCGGCGGGGCAACGCCTTAAAGTCTTGGAAATCAGTGCGCATAGTCCGGCGTTTGCCCCCTTGCTATGTCCGCAATGGGATTTTAACCAAGCCGATTACACCGTCGCCAGCATTGGTGACACGGCTTTTACCGCTACCCGCCATCTTTGCGAAAGTTACCCTTTATTGCATAGCCTACGCTGGTCGGAAACTGCCGAAGACAATCGGCAAGCCTTGGCAAAACCCGCCAATTTTGCCATTGTCCATCTGAATGCCGGACAGACCGAAATCACCCAACAAGTTTTAGGGCAATTAAGCGCGTTGCTGGTGCCTGGGAGTCCAGTTTGGATTATCGGCCTGCAACCGGCCCGCTGGATTGATGCCGTGCTGGGCTTGGCTTCCGACTGGTGGCTGGGCAATGCCGAAACCGGTTACTTGTCACCGCAACTCAGTGCCGAAATGGTCAGTAAGCAACTGGAGACCTTAGGTTTTGGTGCAACCGATTGCTTTGAGCTGATGCCCGATTGCTATTCCGGCACTTATATCCTGACCACCCATACCGCCCTTGCCAAGCCTGCGGATGCCACCCAAAACCGCCAAACTTGGCTATTACTGGCGGATACCCAAGAGCCGGAATACAGCCGCGCCCAAGCGTTGGCCATTGCCTTGCGCAACTTAGGCCAGCAAGTCGCTATTGCCGCCCCCCAGCAAGACGGTTTCGCCGCCGTTTTGGCGCAGGCCTACACACATATCGTCCATTTGGCCGGTTTTGGGCAAACACAAGCCAGTTACCAAACCCAACGCTGTTGGTTGGCCAGCGATATTGTCCGCGCCTGTGAAAACACCGCCGCCAATACGACGGTCTGGTTGCTCACGTCACAAGTGGCGGGCTTGTTCACCTGCGACCAAGCTATCACTGGCATCACTGCCGACAGCATCGCCCATGATGCCGCCTTATGGGGTTTCGGGCGCTGCCTAATGAACGAAAGCAGCCAATACCGTATACAGTTAGTAGACCTTAATGGTGACAGTCCCGCCCTTTTAACGGCGCTTACCAAAGAATTGCTCTATCCCGATGATGAGCAAGAAATCGTGTTGACTGCACAGGGTGGGCGGTTTGCCACGCGTTTGCGCAGTTGGGACAAACTCACCGCTGGCCGCAGCACCCCTAAAGCCACCGCTGACGCGACGGCTCCGACCGTGCGTTTAGGCTTTAAATTACCCGGCCAATTACGCAATCTGCACTGGCAAACGGTGCCGACCCGCACCCTAGCAGCCGATGAAATTGAAATCGAAGTAAAAGCCACCGGCCTTAATTTCCGTGATGTCATGTATACCCTAGGGCTATTGTCGGACGAGGCGGTTGAAAACGGCTTTGTCGGCCCAACCTTAGGCTTGGAATTTGCCGGACGGGTCAGCCGCATTGGGGCAGGCGTGAGCGCTTATCAGCCGGGCGACCGGGTGGTGGGCATGGGGCCTGCCTGTTTCAGCAATCGGGTGGTGACCCAAGCCAATGCCATTACCTTAATCCCTGATGGCATCGGTTACGCGGCCGCCGCCACGATACCCAGCACTTTTTTCACCGTCTATTACGCCCTACACCATCAGGCTCGCCTGCAAGCGGGCGAAAAAGTCCTGATCCACGGGGCGGCGGGCGGGGTAGGCATTGCCGCCATCCAAATCGCCCAATGGTTGGGGGCTGAAGTCTATGCTACGGTAGGCACTGAAGAAAAATGCGACTTTTTGCGGTTGCTGGGCATCAAGCATATTTATGATTCCCGCTCCTTACGCTTTGCCGAAGATATTCTTGCGCAGACGGGCGGACACGGTGTCGATGTGGTATTGAATTCATTGGCGGGTGAAGCCATTAACCGTAATTTCCAGGTCTTAAAACCCTTTGGGCGGTTTTTGGAATTGGGCAAACGCGATTTCTACGAAAACACCCACATCGGCTTACGTCCTTTCCGTAATAATATCAGCTACTTCGGCATAGATGCCGACCAACTGATGCAAGTTCGGCCAGAATTGACGCAACGCCTGTTTGCGGAAATGATGGGGCTGTTTCATGACGGCATCCTGCACCCTTTGCCGTACACCACCTTCGATGCCAACCAAGTGGTCGATGCTTTCCGCTATATGCAGCAGGCCAAACAAATCGGCAAGATTGTCGTCACTTATGAACAGGGCATTCCTGACAAAACCGACCCGATACAGGCCGACACCGTGCCGCCCGTGCATTTTAGCGCCGACAACTGTTATTTTGTCACAGGAGGATTAGGGGGTTTCGGGTTAAGATCTGCCCAATGGTTAGTGGCCCACGGTGCCAAACATCTAATCTTAGTCAGCCGGAGCGGCCCGGCTTCCCCAGAAGCCCAAGCTGCCCTAGCAGAATTTGCCGCCCAAGGGGTCGCCGTCCATGCTGCCGCTGTCGATGTGACCGATAAAGCCGCCGTCGCCGGGCTCTTAGCACAATGCCGGACAACCATGCCACCGCTAGCGGGTATTATCCATGCGGCGGCCGTTATTGAGGATGGTTTCGCAAAAAACCTCAATGCTGAGCAACTGCATAAGGTGATGGCGCCCAAAATTGACGGGGCATTGCATTTGCATGAACTGACTGCGACGCTGCCACTGGATTTCTTTGTGCTGTATTCATCGGTGACCACGCTGTTCGGCAATCCGGGGCAAAGCCATTATGTCGCCGCCAACAGTTGGTTGGAAGCCTTAGCGGTGCATCGGCGGCAACGAGGCTTAGCCGCCACCTGCATTGCTTGGGGTGCGATTGATGACGTGGGCTTTTTGGCCCGTAACCCGAAAATTAAGGAAGCCTTGCAAAACCGTTTAGGCGGTCCTGCCCTCGCTTCCGAACTGGCCTTGGCACAACTGGGGCAACTGCTCCAGAACGATAGCGGCACTTTAGGGATTATGGCTTATGACTGGCATCATCTGAGCAGTTTTTTACCGAGTGCCCCGTCACCCAAATTTCGGGAATTGGCACTCCAAGCACCCGGCAAGGAACACCACGACGATTCTGCTGCCGACCTAAAGCGTCTGGTCGAGGAGTTGCCCGACGAAGCCTTAAAAACGCTGTTCGCCGATATGTTAAAAGAAGAATTGGCGCAGATTTTGCTGATAAGTAAGGACAAAATTGATGCCAACCATTCCATGTACGACATGGGACTGGATTCTTTAATGGGCGTGGAACTGATGATCGCTATCGAAGCCCGCTTTAAGGTGCAGATTCCGGTCATGGCCTTAAGCGAGGCCTCCAGTATCAACAAGCTGGCCGAACGCTTAATCGCCCATTTGCGCGGCGATACGGATGTGGCCGCTAACGGCGACGGGCTCCAAGCGCAGATCCATAGTGTAGCACAACAGCACGACTCGGCACTGACGGCAGAACAGTTAGTGCAGCTGACCAACGATATAGAAACTAACGGTACTAGCAGGATACTCACTTAACTATGACTGGCAAAAGTCTTTCGGGACACCTTAAAGATAAGCTCATTCAGCAAGCCCTTGAGCATAAGCTGAAACAGCTTGAGAAAAGCCCATCAGGCCTTAATCCGTTAGCAAAACATGCGGATATTCCTGAGGCGTGGTGCCGTTTTGACCAGCAGGCCGGTTATAAACAAATCCAGCTCATTTATAAAGGCAGCACACAACTGGGGGTGGGCAACCCATTTTTCCGTCTGCATGAAGGGGTAGCCGGCGCCACCACACAAATCGGCGGGCAAACCTATATCAACTATGCCAGCTACAATTATCTGGGACTGTCCGGCGACCCTAGAGTCTCGCAAGCCGCCAAAGACGCGGTTGACCAATACGGCACATCGGTATCGGCCAGCCGCTTGGTGTCCGGCGAACGGCCCGTGCATCGGCAACTGGAAACCGCCATCGCCCAAACTTACGGTGTTGATGATGCGGTGGTGATGGTCAGTGGCCACGCCACCAATGTCACCACCATCGGTTACCTGTTCGGGACTAATGACCTGATTGTCCATGATGAGCTGATCCACAACAGCTCATTAATCGGGGCGCAATTGTCGGGGGCTAAACGCCTGTCTTTCCCGCATAACGATTATGCGGCCTTGGACAGGCTCTTACAGGAAAATCGCCGCCAGTACGAACGGGTGCTGATTATTTTGGAAGGCCTGTACAGCATGGACGGCGACTATCCTGATTTACCCGAATTTATTGCCGTCAAATGCAAGCACAAGGCGTTTTTGATGGTGGATGAGGCCCATTCGCTGGGGGTTATGGGTAATAGCGGCTTAGGTATCCGTGACCATTTCGGCATTGACGGTAAAGAAGTCGATATTTGGATGGGGACGCTCAGTAAAACGCTGGCCGGGTGTGGCGGCTTTATCGCTGGCGAATCGGCACTGGTCGAACATCTGAAGTTTCTGGCACCCGGTTTTTTATACAGCGTCGGAATGCCCGCGCAAGTTGCCGCCCCTACTTTGGCCGCCCTGCACATCCTTAAGCAGGAGCCGGAACGGGTGCGGCGCTTACAACAGCTCTCCGCCTATTTCTTGGCGCAAGCCCAACGCTTAGGGATGGATACCGGGCAAAGCCAAGGCATAGCGATTATTGCTGCCCTAACCGGCAGTTCGCTCAGTGCCGTACGCATGTCCGAGGCCCTCTTCCAAAAAGGCATTAACGTCCAACCCATCTTATATCCTGCGGTATCGGAAAAAAGTGCGCGGCTGCGGTTTTTCATTTCCTGCGAACATACCGAAGCGCAAATCGACCAAACCCTTCAAGCTTACCGTGAGGAAATGCCATGATCTTCATTAAGGCACAAATACACAGGCAAACGGCAGCCAATACGGGCAAACGCTCGTTTTTACTCCTGCAAGGCCCGTGTTCGCCCTTGTTTGCCAAGTTGGCCGACCATTTGCATTCCCTAGGCCATGCCGTCCATAAAGTCAATTTTACCGCGGGTGATATGTTGTACTGGACACCGCGTAAAGCCACGCTGTTCCAAAACGAGCTTAAGTATTTGCCCGACACGCTGGAGACCATCAGAAAAAAATACGCCATTACCGACCAAATCTTGTTTGGCGACTGCCGCCCCATCCATTTGGCGGCAAAACAGCACGCGCGGCAGCACGGCATCCGCACCCATGTGTTTGAAGAAGGCTATTTTCGCCCTTACTGGATGACGCTTGAGCGCGAAGGTGTGAACGGTTATTCTATGTTGCCTAGGGACCCTGATTGGTTTAGGCACACCGCCAGCTACATACCCGCCCCGGTTGAGACCGAAACCTTCCATTCGCCTTTTCGGGTGCGGGCCGGGCATGATGTCATGTACCATATCGCCGGCTTCAGCAACCCGTTCTTGTTCCGGCATTATAAAAGCCATGCCCCTGATCCCGTACCGCTGGAATATGCCGGTTATGTTAACCGCTTCGTCAGGCTGCATCTGACGCGTAAACAAGATAGCGAAGACATCAACCACCTGCTGCGCAAAAAAATCCCCTTCTATCTGCTGCCCCTACAACTGAACAGCGACTCACAAATACAAGTGCATTCAACGTTTACCAATATGGTCGAAGTCATTGATCTGGTCATGCGCTCATTTGCCGCCCACGCCCCAACCCAGTCTTGGCTAGTGATTAAAACCCACCCCTTAGATGCCGGCCTGCTCAATTACGGGAAAATTATCGAAAAGTTGGCGCAAAAACTCGACTTAAGCGGACGCATCTTGTTTTTGCAGTCGGGCCACCTCAATACATTGGTCGCCAGTGCGCGGGGCTTGGTAACGGTCAACAGCACCGCAGGCGGCTTGGCATTGGAGTTGGACTGCCCGACCATCACCCTGAATAACCCCATTTATAATCTACGCGGCCTGACCTTCCAAGGCCCCTTGGATGCATTTTGGACGAATAACGAGAAACCCGACCAAGAACTATTCCGCTGTTTCCGCAACACCGTCATTTACACCACCCAAGTGAACGGCAGCTTGTACAGCAAGCCGGGCATTGATCTGGCGGTGAAAAACGCCACGCGCTTCCTCAATGGCGAGAAATCGCCACTTGAAGCCTTATTATGAGGCCGGACAGCCAGACCATCCTTATCACTGGGGCGACTGGGGCGATTGGCGGGGCACTGGCCCGGCATTATGCCGCCTCCGGCCACCACTTGATTTTACAAGGCCGCAATAGCGCCGCCCTAGCCGCTTTGGCGCACACTTGCACCGAAGCGGGGGCCCACGTCACCACCCATAATTTGGATTTGCGCGACATCGCAGCCTTACAAGCTTGGCTGGCGAGCCTGCCCTGTCCTGATTTGGTATTGGCTAACGCGGGTGTCAACATCAGCCAAGGCGAGAACCGCCAAGGCGAATCGTGGGCGGAGATGGAAAGCTTGTTAGATGTGAACATCAAAGCCAACTTGGCGCTCGTCCATGCCCTAGCCCCGGCCATGCGCCAACGCCGCAGCGGCCAAATTGCCCTTATCAGCTCCCTGGCCGCGTATTATGGCCTGCCCGTCACGCCCAGCTATTGCGCCAGTAAAGCCGCGCTGAAAGCGTATGGTGAAGGGATGCGCGGCTGGCTACAGGCCGATAATGTGCAACTGAGCGTGGTCATGCCCGGTTATACCCAATCGCCGATGGCCGACGCAATGGCCGGCCCAAAGCCTTTCATGCGCAGCCCCGAACAAGCCGCACGGCTCATCGCCAAAGGCCTGGCCCGCAACCAAGGCCGCATCAGCTTCCCTTTCCCACTAAATTTCGGCACTTGGTGGCTGGCGGTATTGCCTGCCGCATGGTCCCAGCGTTTGGTGGTTTGGATGGGTTATGGGGGATAAAAGCCAAGGCGAACTTGCGAAGTCCGCCCTGAGCTTATAAGTAGGTGTGCGTATATTCTTTTAACATTTGTGAATTCAACCCCAGCCCTCTCGGCAACCGCTGCTTGCGTTGCTCTACCTCCTGTGGGTATTTACACCCCTGAGGGTGTGCATCCGTGCGCCCTTCGCAGATCCCTGTTGAACAAGTGAAAGTCAGGGGAAAAAGCCCCTTACCCTGTTGAGCGGTTACTTACATCGCCTTATTGTCCGTCAAACGCCCTGATGCTGGCCAGAATCCCCGCGACATCCAAGCCGCACAAGGCCAGCAATTCCTCGCGGGTGCCCTGTTCGACGAAGCTGTCGGGCAGGCCGAGGTTGAGGACGGGCTTGAGCTGTTTGCGCGCTTGCAGGAGCAGGTTGACGGCGCTGCCCGCGCCGCCGGACAGGAC
>NZ_PGFZ01000029.1 GCF_002923755.1 Methylovulum psychrotolerans | reverse complement strand
AACCAGTGCCAGTTCAGCACGTTAAATGACGAATAAACAAAGCGGGCAACTGCGATATAGAAACAAAATGGCTTCGGCCATGATCTGAAAACAAAACAGTTTTCTCGAAACTGTGATTTAAAAACAAAGCCGATATATCGGTGAATTATTAAGCCCTCAAATCCTGTTGATTTGTCGCTGACTCATCCCTAGGTCTATCACCTCTATTGGCAACTGCATCCACTGTGCAATCGCCGATTTTTTCATGTTGTCGGCTGTTTTCCATTGCGGACGACAGTATTTATCCGTCAGGATCAGACAAACTATCCAAACAGTCTCCGATAACACAACAATTGCGGTGTGTTTTAGCGACCCCAACACGCCGTGCGTAACGTAAAAATGATTACCCAAGGTAAAAAAATTTTGCGGATACCGCACAGCCAAAAAGTGTTTATGTTAGACATAAACACTTTTTAAAAAACCGATACAAACCACAAACGACAAGGCTTACAGGCTTTTTTTAATTGGGGGTTTTCGGGTTTTTTCCTTTTATGAGTGCTGTTTTTAGGGTCGTTTCTGCCGTGTTGTGACAGGGGCCTAGACTGACCGTCACCCGTTTTCTCATGTTAGGACAATAATATTATCTCCGCTCAGTGCTGCCGATCAAAAGGCGCACCAAGTTGTTTTGCAGACACCCCAGCCGGTTGGGTAAGCCGAGCATTTCCATTAACCGCTATGATTTTTGGTCTTGTCTGCAACAGGATTTAAACTTACCCGTTAACGGCTGTTCCACCACATCCAGACAACGGCCATGAAGGAAGCTAGGGCAATGGTTGCCCAAACTTTCACCGATGCGCCAAGGAATTTTGGCGGGGTGGCTGGCGGCACTGGCTGTGCTTGTTCAGGTTCGGCTTTGGGTGCTTGCTGTTCGTGGGTGATGAGCAGGGTTAACCGTCGGAGTTCAGCGGCGGCTTTCTCGCGCTCGTCGGCTTCCCGTTCCCGAGCGGCCTCGGCATTGTCCAGCCTCCGGCGCAGGTCGTCGCGCTCGCCCTCCACCTGCCGTAACAGTTCGCGTAAAACATCACTGTTACCCTGTAACACACTATAATCTTTTGGGGTTGCGTCTTGTTTCGCGTCACTGTTGCGTTCACCCGTTACGGGGTAAACCCTGAAAAGTTCGGCGGGGTCTATCTGGTAGTCGCCTTGTTCGTTTTTTGAGGCTGAAAGCCTGCCTGACTTGATGGCGCGGGAAATGGCGGTCTTTGAAACGCCTGTTTCTTTGGCTGCTTGGCCGAGTGTTAACATTGGGTCGCCCATCGTAAATTGTTACTGTTGCGTCTACTGTAAACCATAGTCAGGCAGGGTCAAGCTTTGGCAGTAGTGTGTTGTCGCCCGTTCACTAGGTAACGTGTTGGCCTGCCCTTGTTTGGCTGATGGTAAGGATTCCTTCGTAAATGAGTAAAGCCAGAAATCTTTAATGCAAAATCTTCGTCCCAATTGAAGCTTACTTTAAACTGACCACTATTTTTTACAGGTAGAGTGCGGGTTACAGGGGTATTTTGCGTGGATAGTTCAATTGATACAGATTACTGCTATTCACCTCTGTAGTCTATGGAATTGCGCTTAGATTCTAGGTTTGACGCGGGTTTCCGGGCGACTTTACGCATTTACGAAGGAATCCTTACGGTCGGCCTGTTTTGTTCCTGTGCGGCACAAATAACGCCAAGGCCTATTTTTTAGCCGTGGTGATGCTTTGTTGGTTTATGGCTGCATTGGTATAGGTAAGGCTTAAAAAACGCCTGCACGGCTAAAAAATAGGCCTTGGCGTTTATTTTTTGCTTGTCTGTTTGGTTGGTAATGCGCAGGATGTGAGGGTAAACCCATTCACGCCTGTTTTCGAGTTAATTACTGTTTCATGCGCTAATCAACTGCTTTTGCTTTTGATAGCTTAAAACGGGGGTTTGTATTGCTTTCCTGCTTTTGCCCTTATAGATTCGGCTATGGGTGCAATCCGTCTATGAAACGCAAAATAACCGTGCATAGTTAAAAACCCGATAATTACTATTTTTCCGCTTACCTGTCCGCGCTTCTCTCCGGCGCTGGTGGCCTAAAACCCGTCAGGGTGCAGTTAGGCCGCGTTCACAGGTCACCGTTTTACGGCGACTCCGCCCTGCTTTTTTTCTGCGTTTTTTGCACCTGATTTTCAGGGCGTGGGCGTGAGTTATTCACAGGCGGTTTTCGCGTACGCGGATTTAAAAAAGATTTAATAAGGATTTAAGGGCGTGGCGTTAAC
Organism: Methylovulum psychrotolerans; assembly: GCF_002923755.1. Classification (GTDB taxonomy): domain Bacteria; phylum Pseudomonadota; class Gammaproteobacteria; order Methylococcales; family Methylomonadaceae; genus Methylovulum; species Methylovulum psychrotolerans. Next base: position 8,394 of record NZ_PGFZ01000029.1, on the reverse strand, counting down.
CAAAAAAATAATTATAAATCAATATATTATAAGGTATTTTTTTCTTTCCATTCTACCTCGTATCCCGTGCCGACCTACCTCGTATCCCGTGCCGACCTACCTCGTATCCCGTGCCGACCTACCTCGTATCCCGTGCCTATTTTGGCGTTTTTGGTAGGGCTTTTTTGCGGCTTTTTTTGGCAATGTGCCGCGCTTGGGTTGACGTGCAAAATCTCTCGAAACTCACTATATCGCCCTCAATGGTCGCTTTTATCTGTCCATCGGTTGCTGCCTCAATATCGGTGAGCGCATTCTTTAAGTTTTGCTTAAATTTCCAAAGCTCTTTTGTTTTACTACCACTCAAACGGTGAATGGTTTCAATTTTGGTGTCGTAGTTTTCTGCATCGCTGGACAGATACCCATGAAGCCATAGGGCAAGCGGCTTTCGCCGTAATTTTTGGCGTATGTCCCAATCAATCGCCGTCCATCCGGCTTTGTACATCGACAAAATTTTAGGATTTAGACTTAAAATATAAGTTTTTTTTTCTTCGTCGTGGACAAACTCCAACAGGCTGCCGCCATAGGTGTAACGGTCGTGGGTGACTTCAACACATGAAGCGGTGAGGCGACGCAAAACATCTTTTAGCCACTCATGATCTTTGTTTCCTGTGTTACGCCCCAATGCCTTTAAAAACCCGTGAATAGTGAAATGGCAGACATTTCCTAAAGGATGGGCGCGGGCAAGTTCGGCGGCCTGTTCCCAAACGTCAAGATCTGACTGGTCAAGCTGCATCCCTGTATATCGAATTTTGATGCCTTCACGGGTGGCTAGCATTTTCCCTTTGAAATATTCCCGCTCTTTGCCTTGGATGGCCGCGAACAATGCGCCCCTTAAAAAGCTGTTCGGTGTGCCTCTGGTAACTTCCGGCCATAGCGGTAACTGGATGATGTCAGCGGTTTTGTGGGCGTGTTTTTCGGCCTCAGTCGGCTTCCCTTCCTTGGCGGTGCGTTCTTCGATGGTGCGTTGCAAGTTGGCGAGGCTTTTTTCAAGGCTGCGGTTCGGTTCGCTCATTTTCGGCCTTCCCTTTTTCATGAGTTTTGTTAGACTGGCCGTGCGGTACAGGGTGGGAACCCGATGACAGCACGATGTGATGAAAAGCCGCTGTATCTTGCTGGATGGGCGGCTTTTTTTCTGTCTGAATCTTAGGGTGAGAATCCATAAGGCGCAAGCTGCTGTTTCTTATGTCCAGCGGGTTCGTGCAAGGAAATCGGCAACGGACACGATAGGGATGCCGTCGAATTTTTTGAGTATGAGCAGGTGCAGCTTGTCGCCAGTCACCAGATAATCCGCCAGCCCGCCACTCGCCGTGGCAAGCAGATAGTTGTCGTAAGGGTCGGGTGAAACATCAACCTGCGGCAAATCATCGACCATAACGGCAATGTCGCGCATTTCATTGATGAGCCGCCCCGTAAGGACACTGTTGAGCCGATCGCGGACTTTTGGGTAGCGGGTGACGCGCATAAGTTCGTCAACCTGCGGTGCCGATGTCAGGAGCTTGAATTTCCCTTCCCGCCACCGTGCGATAACCTTGGCAGGTTGGGAATTGGGCAGGAGCATCGCGCTGATGATGATGTTGGTATCGAGTACAACCAGCATTAGGCTTCTTTTCTTGCGAATTCTTCGCGCATGTCTTGGCGGACGGCGGTTGTCGCTTCGTCAATTATTGCCTGCATTTCTTCGGGCGGGATGTCGGCGACCTGCTCCCTGACTTCGGCAAGGGTCTGCTCGAAGACACGCCATTTAACGGCTTCTTCGACAAACTTTGAAATGTCGCCTTTTTTCATGCCGCGTTGTGCCAAAAAACAGCGCAAGGATGTGTCTGTTTCTTTTGAAACGGATACCGTCCATCGGGTTGTTGTGCTGTCGTGTAATGTTGCCATAGTCTGGTGTCCTCATTAGGTTATAGTCATCTATCACCATAGCAGTATAAACGCCTATTATCAAGATAAATGCCACCATGTCTAACAAAGGAAGGTTTTTTAGACAATCGGCGAGATATTTAAAATCAATGGCTTGCAAGTCTAATAATTTTGTATAAGAATGTGGATATGAAAAAGCAACTATCCACTGTCGCCGCCGCCCGTCTGTAAGGTATCGCCTGCGCTCTCGCCGAACTCGCGGACGCACACATGGAACCGGATTTAGCAAATATAGTTTTGTACAGTATGGGTTTGACTTTTGCCGACTTAAAGGCCGCAGGTGCAGACCCTCACGACCTTGAGCGACTATCTCATAAAAATCAATGAAATACGGCTATGCACGGGTCTCGACCGATGACCAAAAAGCGGATTTACAGGTTAACGCCCTGACCAAGGTGGGCTGTGAGTATATTTTTACGGACACGGCCAGCGGGGCAGTTGCCAAGCGGCCAGAATTGACGCGTTGCCTTGAATCGCTACGGGCGGGGGATACCCTAGTCGTCTGGAAGCTTGACCGTCTGGGGCGGTCTCTGTCGCATTTGGTGGCGGTGCTGGGTGAACTGCAAGATAAGGGGGTGGCCTTCCTGGCTGACCGTAAGGATTCGTTCGTAAATGGATAGTAGAGCAATATTAGGTCTAAACAATGAGCCTATTCAATCCGTCCGAAATGGATGTCCGATCTATAACTGGTGTACGAAATACATTTAGCTTACTTTTGTACACTACAAAAAGGCATGTTCGAAACCGGTCGGTTTCGGACTAAATAATGCGGTAAACACGGCGTGATTGTAGGCGGGATGCGGGTTGCAGGCCACTACTATCCATTTATGTACGAATCCTTACGCCTAGCTTAGTTGACATTCGAAGCATTGCGCTAAATGTCGGCAGGGTTTCAATAAGATGCCATTCAACGCCGTGTTCATCGGCAAGTTTTGAGCGAAGTGGAAAATTTGTCTAAGTGCAGCACTTTGTTATAATTTATTTTGCATGCTTCCTTATTGCAGTGATTATGCTTTCTGTATTCCATCGGACATCTTCTAATGATCGTGAAGATACAATAGTGGATATTTTTTCCTGGCCTCTTGGAATGACACCTATGATTGGAGTACCTAGTTCCAGAGCCTTATCTAATTCCCATTGCATCCATGAACTATGACTTGCGTATACACCCGCTAACGCCAATATTACATCTGATGCTCCAATTTTTTGTGCCAGCCTTCTCTTTACGTAACTTTCATTTTCAGAATTTATTGGATTATCCTTCGTAGATTCTTCATATGTAGCATTAAAATATCCCCTCTCGTTAAGTAAATTTCTTAATGCCTCTAACGTATCGGTATATTGCCACGAGTGACTTATAAATATTTTGTAATCTTTAGCCATAATTATTTATTCCCCAATTACTTTGATTAATATATCTTTACTTTCAAAATAAGTTTCCTTTTCCCATTCTGAACCAACAAGGCCTAGATAAACCTTTTCATACATAAGTCCATTTTCTTTATCGCCAAGCCCAAAAAAACAGTTTGCTAATGTTGCATACGGCCACTTATTTGTTGATTGAGACTCCGCCTCTTTATCAAATAAATATGCCAATATTTCTAAAATATTTTTTCTTGCTTTTCTGGCTGAAATTTTATAAAAAGTTTTTTCTTCCATGTCATTTTCAATATTTGCAGCAAAATTTAAACAAAGAGCATAATTTTCCCCATTATAGTAATCTCGGCGAATTTGAAATCCTTTACCATAGTAATGTATTGCTCGCTTTAGGCACTCACTGTCACTTGTTGTATACCACATACGCTTATATATAGCACCAGTAAGCCCTAGAGTCTCAGGATCATTTGTTTCACCATCTGGATCTAGTTTTTCAATAATTCGAAGCGCATCTGACAAAGAGGATATTTCTGTTGGATGTTTAGATTTGTATTTGGCTAGAGCGTGCTGCTGAGTAAAATAAGCTTCGTTAGGAACTAAGTTTTCTGCCTTTTCCCATAGCGCAGCCGCTTCGATGAAATTAGAATCTTCCATACAGTGTTTAGCACGTTCGGATATGGCAAAAATATTTGCTTCTCTTTTTGACAAATCTCCAATAATTCTCTTATATTCAATTTGTGTCAATTTGGGTGGTTCAATATCCTTTATGTAATCATAAAGGGGACTGTCAATCACTTTTTTATGAAGTATAGATTCGATCATGTCACATAGGGCTTCCTTGCATCGGTTAGCTTCATCAACTCCAATATCATCACCTAGGTGCGAATAGTGAAAGATACGCGTGTGATCAAGATCAAAAGGAATGGTACCTTCTTGTTCTTTTATGATGATTGTTGAATAGGGTCTAACTGCATGTCGAATACCCAATTCATATATTGCATTTGGATTATATGTTGATATGTCTGCTACAACTAAATCTGCATACATTAACAGAGCATACATACTGTTATCTATTAGGCCAGAGTCTTGAATTTCATCGGCTCTAACACACTGCAATCCTGCTTTTTCAACTGCCGGTTTAATAATGTTTTTATACGTTTTATCGAGATCTAACGTCTTACCTGTAGATAAGTCAGTCTTTTTACCGAACCCCATTATGACGAAGCATAATTTTTGTTTCTTTGCCATGCGGAGTACCTATTTTATAAATATATTGTAACGCCAAAGTTAACCATCCGCGTTGAATCGACAGTTAGCCATGGTGAATGGAGTGCGGACATATACATTAATCTGATTTTCTAGCTGTCCACTGAGTGTGCTCTCGTGAAAATGCGCTTTCACTATTTATTACAAACTCAGAAAACTCCTTTTCACATTTTACGGATAGCGCTTCGCCTTTTATTAAAACAATTTCGTGAGCTGCCAATCCATAAGACGAATTTAGCTCGCCATGTTTTTTCGCTTGAAGCCAAGTCAGAACAGTTCCTGCCGCTGTTGCAATGACTTCAACTGGAACGCTGGCAGTAGGCTCTGTTATGCGATAAAAAAGCATTATTATGGCAATGGCATGAAGTATGACTGATGCGCAAAACCACTGGAAAGCTCTTTTTTTGTTGAAAATTGATTTCTTAGAGTACCAGTTTGCTTGATTATTTATGCGTTGTTCTTGGTAAATCTCAAGTCGCTCTGGCAAAGACAGTTGCCGCACGGCATTCATTTTAGTTGAAATTGGATCAAGAACACTTGTCGACGAAGTTAACTCATGCGACAAGCTTCTATTTTGGATTAATATTGATTTCAGGTCGCTAATGAATTGCTTGGAAGTGATTTCGTGGCTTCCGACATCTTGGTACGGTTCAGCTTGCATCATCCAGCGCCACGATCTTGTTTTTACGGACTCTGCCACAGCTCTACCGTTGTACCAAATGTCATCTGGTTTTTTTACCTTTAAACCAATAAGAATGCCAAGTGTTAATAGAAATAGCGCTGCTGATGTGAGTGCCCCTAGAATGTTCGTTGGCCAAGTAAAGGAAACCAGTGCGGCACAAAGCAGAAGAACCAAATAAACACCAAGACCCCAAAAGTATATGGATTGGGCTCTAAGTGATGCCCCGTCTGCGGCTTGATACAAGCCCGGCAGGTCTTGGTCGTTGATAATGGTTGGTGTCATTCTCTTGCCTGTCCTAAAGTATTAAATTTTCTTATTTTTGTGAGTAATAAAGCTGCCAAATTCCGTCGATCACAGGCTGTTTATTCCAACCAACGCTCATATCTGCATTGCTAACAAAAGCCTATATATTTTTTATTGCCCCCAAGGATTTACTACCAGTATCGGCTTGCTATACTGCTTTGCTCCGTCAATTTCTTTTTGAATCCAATTGCTGTATGCAGCATACATTTCGCTTGGGATCACAATTACATGTGATCTTGCTACTTGATTGTAGATTGCGGTTTTTAATTGTGGGGCGCTCGTCACGTTGTGTACCGGATCGTCTTTGGGTACTGAAAAATTTCTAAAATCAAGTGATTTTTGACCTACTGACCAGTTTTCACCAAAAATCCAAGAAGCAAGTGTTTCATGGTGTCCAGAGTGAGCCCATGCGTGACTGATGAATACATGAATTTGTCTTGCACTCATGAAATCAAAATATTACTACTATGCTGTGTTGCGGTAACTATATCAACTACTGCACTGTTTGTAAACGTCTAACCCAGCCACCTACGAACTGTCATCCTTGCCCTTTTGTATGGGGAATAACGATGGCATTATCAAAGAAGTGGATTGGGCATATTGAAGCATGGCAGGCCAGCGGCCTTCCGCAAGCGGATTTTTGCCGGCAACAGCAGCTGAACGCCAAAACCTTTGCGGCACGATTGTGCGAATACCGTCGGGTGCCGCCGCCCCCGGCCTTCATTCCCGTACAAGTCGATACGGCGGCACCGACCCCCGGCACGCGGGCGGCCACTGGCTTGAGCTGCCGCCGGGCGTATCGGCGGCTTGGTTGGCGGAGCTGTGGCGATGCCTGGGCTGATCCCATGCCCGCCACAGATTTGGTTGGCGGTGTCGCCCGTAGATATGCGTAAGGGTGCCGATGGCCTGTCGGCCATCGTCCAGCAGGCGTTGGGGCATACGCCGTGCGCGGGCTCCGCGTCCGTATTCCGCAACCGGGCGGGCAACCGCCTGAAGCTGTTGCTGTGGGACGGAAACGGCGTCTGGTTGTGCCAACGCCGTTTGCACCGTGGGTGAATTTAAACAAACGACAGATTTGTTTCATAGGATTTTGAGTGGCGACAAGGTGTAACTTTCCGGTGTATCGCCATGTACTGTTGCAGGTGTTGAATTATTCGAATGGATAGTAGTGGCCTGCAACCCGCATCCCGCCTACAATCACGCCGTTTTTACCACATTATTTAGTCCGAAACCGACCGGTTTCGGACATGCCTTTTTGTAGTGTACAAAAGTAAGCTAAATGTATTTCGTACACCAGTTATAGATCGGACATCCATTTCGGACGGATTGAATAGGCTCATTGTTTAGACACTAATATTGCTCTACTATCCATTTACGAACGAATCCTTACGGTCAGCCCATCCCAAAAAGTGTATCATTGAGGGATGGAAAAAGAAAAAATAGAACTCTACACAGACTACCTGATCTGCAACCAAGGCTTTGCAACGGCGACGGGCTTGACGGAGAGATCAGCCATGACCAAATGACCCGCCATCTGTCCGCGAGGGAATACACCTCGAAAGATCTGTGCACCCAAAGGGCATAAAGGGCCAGGTAAAGCCTATCGTATGCCAGATCGAGCGCGACGATGGGTGTCTTATCTTTGACGACACCGTCCAGGAAAAGGCTTGGACGGACGAAAACGAAGTCATGTGCTGGCATTTTGACCACTGCAAAGGGCGTACGGTCAAGGGCATCAACCTCTTGAACGCGCTGTACCACAGCGGGGACGTGTCCGTCCCGGTCGCCTTTGAGGTGGTGCGCAAGCCCCACGAGTTTTGCGACGTGAAGACCCGTAAAGTCAAGCGGGCCAGCGCGGTCACCAAAAACAAGCTGTTGCGGGCCATGATCGCGGCCTGCGTGGCGAACGCCATCAAGTTCCGTTATGTCCTGACCGACAGCTGGTTTGCCGCCAAGGAGAACTTCGAGTTCATCCTCAAGAAAGGCAAGCACTTCATCAGCGCCTTGAAGGACAACCGCTTGGTGGCGTTGACGGAAGAAGACAAAAAAGAAGGGCGCTATGTACGGACGCGTGCCCTAGAGGGTATCAGTCAACTGGAATTGGCGGATCAACAGGCGGTGCACGGCTGGATGAAAGGCTTCCCCCAAGAAGTGCTGTTCGTCCGGCGGGTCTTTACAAACAAAGACGGCAGCATCGGCTTATTGAATCTGGTGTGCAGCGACTTGGCGTGCGACGGCGGACAAGCCTCGGCGATCTACCAAAAACGGTGGAAAGTCGAAGAGTTCCACAAATCGCTAAAATCCAACGCGGGGCTGGCAAAATCTCCCACCCGCACCGTCATTACACAAAACAACCACATTTTCATGTCCATCTATGCCGTGTTCAAGCTCGAATGCCTGAAGATAAAGCATAAAACCAACCATTTCGCGATGCGGGCCAAGCTGTTCATCAAGGCCAACCAAATGGCTTATGAAGAGTTGCAAAAACTAAGGGCTGCGTAACATCAGCTGCTTAACATATCCGAATCCTTAAGGTTAGCCAAAAATGCCTAAAAACGTATTTTAGCTCTTTAACTGAGCGATAATAAGAGATAGAATAACTATCAAGCCTATCTTAGGATGCGCCGCCAAGTATTGAAGCGATAGCAATAGGATTTTTGTGACTCCTTTCGGGAGCCAAAACCAGTGCCAGTTCAGCACGTTAAATGACGAATAAACAAAGCGGGCAACTGCGATATAGAAACAAAATGGCTTCGGCCATGATCTGAAAACAAAACAGTTTTCTCGAAACTGTGATTTAAAAACAA
>NZ_PGFZ01000028.1:3690-11917 GCF_002923755.1 Methylovulum psychrotolerans | reverse complement strand
GCTCACATGCTCTCCAATGACTCGACGCGATTTCGTATAGCCTGCATTTTCACTTCCGCTTCGCTTCGTGAAAACTCAGGCACTATCGCTTCTGGGGACTACTCGACTCCTGTCTCGCAGCGAAGGTTTTTGCCTTATCGTTCACCCAAGCGACCAGCCCTTCCATTTGGTCTTGCACATTGATAGGGTCAACATACCAATGGATGGTTCCGTCCGCTTGCAAAACATGATTGGGGTGTTTCTTGTACTCGCCCGGAACCCGCTTTTTTTTGACCTTTTCGCCTTGGCTATTTTGGGCAACGGTATAAGTGACCCCCGACAATAAAAGGGCGTTGGTCTCTTTGATAACATATTCCGAAATGTCTCGTTGGTTGCTGATGATTTCGTATAAGTAGTCAATCGCCTCGACATGGTTCTTGGCATCCAGAAAATCTTTGAAGGGTTTTCCCTCAACAGTCAGGCCTTCGCTGATGAAAAAAAACGTTTCCCCCAAGGTCAGGGTGCTTCCCTCAAGGCTGTTTGAATGGTAAGTCCAATCCACCTTCAGCTTTTTGGCGATAACGCCCCATAGCGATTCATCGCTACTTTTTAACGAGTTGATTTTGTCATTGAGGGAGGAGGCCAAAGCAAACAGGCTTTCAATGTCGGGGGTTATGTCCTGTTCGTAAAATGTGTTGATGTCCTTGCTCATTTCTTTCTCTTTAAGGTCGTCATTATCCGGTCATATGGGAAGGTTGTTCATATATTGAAGCGTGAATTCAACGCCGAAGTGCAATCGAAATTAGTGGAAATTGGGAAGCCTGAAATGGCATAAGGCCACGCCGTTTGTGGCTTGTCAATAAATCATCTGGGACTGTGGCGCCGTGCAGCCAAGCGTTTGATAAATTCATGCGCCCCGGCAACATCAAGGGTATGGGATGAATAGTTTTTGGCCAGCAGTTCGGCGGGGAGTAGGGCATCCCATTTTTCTAGCCGCTTGTTCATCACCTCCGCCACCAAGGCGGTGGGGTCAGGCGGGGGTGACACCGCCAAGCCATGCAGGGCTTCGAACACTTTTTCCGGGTTGTCCGTCTTGATAATGATGCTCAGCCCTGTGTTCTCCGCCTGAAACCCCGCCTGTTTCAGCATCAAAGCCAAAGTGTTCATCACCCGGTCGCCCCGCCAAGGAAACAGCTGTACGCAATGGGTCTGGGCCAATAGGGGGAGGCTGTCCAACCCCATGCTCTGGAAGGTGGCGCGGGCTTCCTGAAGCAACTGGTTTGCCGTGCTGTCCAAAAAGGGGATGGGCAGGGTTTCTGACAGGATTTGGCGCATTTCCTCCCGCACACCGTCATCAACCGGCAGGTTGCCGCCATCAAATTTGGGTAACTTACCGCCCAAAGCCGGCATGACGGCGATCACTTTCTTTTCGATGTCCAAGGACAGCACTTGCCAACGTTTGCCCGCAAAGATCAGGTGCGTGCCTTTTTCGACAGGCTGGCTCAGCGGCAAGGCACCCAGGGTTTTGCCGCCGTGGACAAGCCGGAATTCTTCCTCAGCGGCAAACGCCGCGTAAAACGAATAATGGTTGACTAATTGTTCGCCAACCCGCCCATGCAATAACAAACCGGTCGGTGTTTGTATCAAAATGTCTTTTTTGGCCAATTCGCGCAGCAGCAGAATAAAATCTTGTTTCGGCACCCCCAAAAACACACCGCTACCGCACAGCACCGCCCAGGCATCCGCCGCGTTTATCCCGCCATATTGGGCGATGAGGGCCAGCAACTGCTGGATAAGCGTCGATAAATGCAGACCGCCGATGTTGGGCGGTTCGTACCAAGACCGCAGCGACAAACGGACTTGGGCGGTGGACTGCACCAAATTTTCACGCAAAACATCCGATAACGGCGAATGCGGGGCAAGCGCCGCTTCAAGGGCGTAACAGCGCAAAATGGCGGCCTCGCCCCGGCGGCCAGAACGCCCAAGACGCTGGCGTAAACTCGCCACCGAAGGCGCACAGCCGATCTGGGCGATGCTTTTGACCGAACCTATATCAATGCCCATTTCCAGGGTCGTCGTACAAACGGCGGTGGCGGGCCGGCCCTTGGCTTTCAAGGCGGCTTCGGTTTCTTCGCGGACATCTTTGGCGAGGCTGCCGTGATGCGGCCAGAATTCATTGGGAAGCCCCAAATCCTCACAATAACCGCGCAGCAGCGCGGCATATTTTTCGACATTGCCGCGACTGTTCGGGAACACCAAATTATTGCTGCCACGCAAGGTTTTGAACAAATGCTCACTGATAGCGCGTGTGCCTTGGGACAGGGATTTCTCAAAATCCGCGTCATCGCCTACCCAAGCCTCAGGGTCGGCCAACGCTAACGGGTAATCTATAAAGCCTTTTACCAGCACTTTCAGCGCTTGCCCGGCATCGTTACTTTTAATGACCGTGGCCGGGACAGCCGCATTAGGGCGCAGAAACGCGGCGGCTTTGTCCATATCGCCAAGGGTTGCCGACAAGGCGATACGCGGCGTAAAGCGTTTAAGCGCCCTATCAATGCGGTGCATCAGCGACTGGAGCTGTTTGCCGCGTTCCGTACCGATAAAGGCATGTAGCTCATCAACGACCAGATAGCGCAGCCCGCCAAACAAGCCTTGTAACGCGTGGCCATTGGCCATGAGCAGGGCTTCCAAGGATTCCGGTGTGATCAGCAGGCAACCTGTCGGCGATTTTTTAAAGTTGCGCTTTTTCGTGCCGGCAATATCGCCATGCCAAGGTGTGACGGGAATTTCCAAGCTTTCGCATAAGCCTTCCAGCCGCCACCATTGGTCATTAATCAGCGCCTTAAGCGGGCTGATATACATCACGCAGCTGCTGGCCTCTGTAGAGAGCAAGCGGGTAAGGATCGGCAAAAACGCCGCTTCGGTTTTACCCGATGCGGTCGCGGCGGCAATCACAACATCGGTGTCGCCCGCCAAAATAGCAGGGATAGCCTGTTCTTGGGCATCTTTAAGTTCAGACCAGCCCGATTGCCAAATCCAGCGTTGTATGCGTTCATCCAGCAGGGAAAAGCTATCGGAAGCCTTAGAGGGTGAAGCTGACAAGTTCGTCGTCCTCGTCGGGTTCAGGCATATCCCTGTGTAAGGCCGAATCGCCCTTATCGGCGGCAATCTCAACAGCGCCGAGCAAGTCACGCCAATTGGCCGCCGGATTCTGCTCCAAGACGGCCAGCAAGTGGATAAACGCGGTGATGGTGTTACGCGGCGTTTGGAAGTAGGCCTCTCCGATGCGTGTGTGGCAGTGGCCCATAAATGCCTGTAAGGCTTCATCGGGTAACAGGTAGGCCGCCGGATCCCCCGCCGCATGGACATGGCGGATGTTGCTTAACAACACATAAAAATCTTCTTGGGTCAGGCGGCTAAGGCGGATCACCGGCCCTGAATAATCGACAAAACCGTTTTTGGCAAAACTGTTTTCCGCCAACCGTGATTGTAAAGCGGGGTAACTGTACAGGCCCCGGCGGGTATCCAGCAAAAACTCCGGGGTGCCGCCCAACATAAAGCCCAAACCTTCCGCCGTGCCTTGTAAGGAATCGTTGAGAATCCGTAACAACTGCTCATAATTGGCATTGCGTGCCCCCGTATTGGTCAGTTTGTAGAGGTTGACCATTTCATCCAGGCCAATTAACAGGCCACTATAACCCGCCAGACGTACAAACCGCCCCATCAATTTGAGTTGGTCGTAAAAGGAAGCGTCATCGACGATGGTTCTGACACCGAGCGCGCCCCGCGCTTCTGTTTTGGTGGTAAATTCACCGCGTAGCCATCTGATGGCATCGGCCTTTAGCTGTTCGTTACCTTGCTCAAAGCCCCGCCAATAGGCGGCGACGACCGCCGCAAAATCATAGCCGTTGACCATTTCTGTCAGGTGTTCAAGCTTTTGATGGATGGCCAGTTCCGGGTTAATACCCGCCGCCTTGGCTTCGGTTATCGTGGAACTGACAAATTTTTCGACGATACCCGCCAAGGCGCCACCATCCGGTTTGACCCGTGTCGCCAAATTGCGCATCAATTCGGCATACAAAGACCGCGATTGGCCCCCGGTGGCATGGAGGCGGCGGTCAGGATTTAAGTCGGCGTTGGCCGTGACCAGTTTTTTTTCCAATGCCACGCTACGCACCAGATTAAGAAAAAACGTTTTCCCGGAACCGTACTCGCCGGTGATCAAGCGGAAACTTGAGCCGCCGTCGGCTATGCGGCCAATGTCTTTCAGTAGGGCTTCAACTTCCCGGGCCCGCCCGACCTGTATCAGATGCTGGCCGGTACGCGGCACGACACCTGCGCCCAATGATTGGATTACCGCATCTTTGTCTTTCGCCCTGATTGCTGTCATTTACTGAGTTCCTTTACAATTTCTTGGTTAATGTCTTGATTTATGTCTATGGGATCGTCGCCTTCGGTATAAGCTACGTCAAACAGATCAAAAGCCGCTTCGTTAATTTGCTCCAAGGCTCCGTCAAGCATAATGATTCCACACTCGGCGGCAATGGCCTCAAGCTCGGCGCGTGACCACTGCGGACGCGCACACAGACGGCGTATAAAGCCGCTGTGTAAGGTATCCAGCCCCCATAAATCTTCAGGGCTACCCGCTGGTATAGGTGTCGGTACCGACATTTCGGGTACGCACTCTTGGTCAAAAATCGCCACCAGCATAGCGGTGACGTGTTTGGATTCGTCCTTAAGGGCGGCAATCCGCCCCATGTCCAATTGCACGCCCGTTGGGGCTGTTGGCTTGGTTGGCGGCGGAATACGGAAACCGCCTGATGTAGCGGCCGCCGCACGCACTATGATAGGTTCGTCCGCCCCAGTGCCGTGAAGTTTGCCATACAGCGCCTGCACGTCAAGATTGAGCAACGCATAAATCGTTTCCAAAACCTTTACCTGGTTTGCCGAAACCCCGTGGTCGGCATTGGCGACCTGCACTAACAAATCGGCCAACGCCTCACTGGCGGGCAAAGATAGTGTGCCGAGGCGTTTTTTGACGCTTTTCAAGGTCGGTTTGTCTGACAGCAACCAACGGCAGTGCGCCTGTAACCTGTTTTTCTCCGCCGTTTCAAGATAGGGCCAACCTTCAATATGTCGGCCCAGCACAGCCCTTGCTGATGCACCCGCATCGCCATCCGCCAGCGCCACCACCGCCGCAAGATGTAAGGCCAAAGCGGCGGCGCTATAGTGTGCGGAAGGCGTAAGCTGGGGGCCGCTATCAAGGAATAAGACCACGTTGCTGCCCTCATGGGTAATGCCGCCGCCAAATTGGGGATCGGGTTCCATGCCTAGCCCCGCTTCGGCCAGACGGTTAATGAAAGCCGTCATGCTCGGTTTGCTTAGGGTATGCCAGTCGGGCAGCCCGGCCTTTAGCTGGGCAAATTGCAGTTCAATCGGCGTTTGGCTTGCCGCAAGCGTTTGCCTGAACACCTGCAACGGCTGTTTTTGCCCTTCCGGCCACAGCGTGTATGGCAGCTCCAATAAGGCGGTTGACGTGTTTTCCTGGTCAGGGTTGCGGCCTAAAAATCGGCTGTAGGCACTTAAGCGTGCCGCACATTCATCCGCTAACGCTTGTAACTTGTGAGTGCAACTGGTTAAAACCGTCACGTCAGGAATATCCAGTTTCTTTTCTAGGTCCCGATAAGAAAAAGACGGACTGGCGGTATAGTAGGAGGCTTTAATTTTCGTCTTATTGACGGGCAGACGCATACCATTGCCGAAGGACTCGCTATACTTATCCGTAAACAATTGCTTAAACGCAGCGGAACAGCGGTGTGCCGGTGTCTTAAGCCGGATGTTGGTGTCCGCCATCAGCCAGGCATACGCCCAACAGGCAGGCACAGGCACTTTGTCAACGGCAAGTTGCCCTAACGCCAATTTCACGTTTAAAGGTAAGGATAATGGTCTGGCGGCGGGCTTAAGATCCGGCGCTGCGGCAAGGTATTGTTTGAGGGTACAGGTTTCTGGGCTGTCGAATTTCACGAACGCCAGAAATCGGGTGGCATATCCACTAAAATACGCATTGTCACGATATGTCTCAAGTAAGCGTTCGGCGGCTTGGATAATATTAGGCAATTCCGCTTTTGCGGCAGGGTCTGTTGTGGCATCGACCAAAGCCCTGCGCTCCAGCCCATAAAAATATAAAAACACATAACTGATAGAGGCCAAGGGATCATTGCGCCCTTGCTCTAACCATTTTAAATAAGCAGCCCTAGCCGTCGGGGAAAACTCAGAATAAGACAGCTCATAAGGCAGCAAGGGCTGGCGGTAATTTGCCGCCGTCAGCTTACCAATCGGCAACTTGGGGTTAATCAATGCCGGTTCTATCTTGGCGCGTGAGCCGATACTGCGTAAATCTGATCCGAAATACAGCAAGCCTGTCTGGACGGTAACGTATGCGACGGTGACGGCTGTGCCTTGGGATTGCCAATACCCGCTTAAATTGCCGCTCTCCGGCACATTTCCCGCGCCATTATCTGTAGATAACGGTTTCGGCATCTGTTGGGCGACGTTTTGGGTAGGTGCCGGCGGCGGCGCAGGTGTTACCGTACCGCCAAAATAGCGGATTAACACATCCGAACCGCTATTAAACCCCTGGCCTTGGGCGCAAATCCGCCACTTACCTTCCCGGCGATAAATTTCCATGACGATCAAGGCTTTCTCTGCCGAAAAATCACTGCCTACAAAGGTGTAAACAGCCCTTTTGACAGCGCGTTGGGCCAGTGCCAGCAGTCCGCCGCCCATTTGCGACATCACACCATATCCGTCAATAGCCGCCGCAATAACCAAGCGCTCAACAGCAGCCGGCAACTTCTGTAAGTCAATGGTAAAAATGGCGGCATTGTTGTCCGGACATTTAAACAGCACCCCGCCACAGGGTGTGGTTGGCTGATTGTAAAAGCTCATATAACGTTTATCGGCCAGCTTACTGTCCGCATCCAAGCCGAAACAAGAAAAATTAATCCGCAATACGGGTGCATCAACGGTGGCCTCAAGCGTAAACAGTGTGCTAACGTCAATTAAATCAGCAAGATTTAACCGTTGTCCGCGAAGAATATTCATATGTGTTGGTTCAGTCATACGCCAGAAAGGCATGTTGCTAGAAAGTAGCCCGGATGGATAGTTTGCAAAGCCCTGGGGTTCACCAGCGAGGCTATTGCCGACTGGGCGAAAACCAACTTGGAACCCGGCAGTACCGTCTTATCTGACGGGCTGGCCTGCTTCGCGGCGGTAACCAGAGCAGATTGCCAACACGGGGCGATCATTGTCGGCGGACGAAAACCTAAAGACATGGTTGAATTCCTATGACTCAACACCCTACTCGGCAATCTCAAGACCAGCTTTGGCAGCTCTTACCATGCGTTTGGGTTCGCAAAATATGCATCGCGTTATCTGGGGCGTTCGCCTATCGTTTCAACCGCAGGTTCCAGCTCGACGTGCTTCCCATGCGCCTGCTCGTTGCCGCCGTCGCCGTTGAGCCTCGCCCAGAAGTTTGGCTTCGCTCAGCTGAAGCATCTTGCTAATCAGGAAATGTATTGCAATATTTCTCAACAACAAGAAAAAAGTACCTAGTAGGTACTTTTATATAAGCAATTGTTTTATATTAAAAATATTTTAATTTTCTACATATTTATTAAGCAAGCTTTCGAGAACAAATGAAGGTTGAGATCCCGTACTACATTCTATAATTATTTTTTTTCCTTCTATATAGGCTGTCCCAATTTGCTTATTATCATAGAATAATGGCGTATTTTTTCTTGTTTTTTTGGCTCTTGTTGAAGATGTGGACTGACTCCGAAGCCAAAACATCGCTTTTTGCTCACTGGCTCCATTAACAATCATATCAACGGCTAAAATAACATTATCCACATAACCTTTAAGAATATAACCAGCAAAAAACTCGGCACAGTTCGCACCAAATAATTTAGGATTTTTTTCTAGTTGATCAATAACCGATATTGGCAATTTAGTAAAATCAAGGCAACGATCTATTTGTTGCCTTGAAATACCAATATATCGACTCAGTTCACTGACAGATCTAACGTATTGGCTATCCAACAATTTTTTAAAAGACCTGCCTAATTCAAAGTCAGATAAGTTTTCACGAACTGTATTTGATGCAATAGATAGCAATGCAGACTGTTTATCATCTAATATCTTGATGACGGCTGGGATTTTTTCATATCCAAGGATGATATGAGCCCTA
>NZ_PGFZ01000028.1:0-2504 GCF_002923755.1 Methylovulum psychrotolerans | reverse complement strand
AAAACCGTGCGCCAGCCGGATATAGGTTATGTCCGTACTCCAAACGTGGTTAGGGCGGACAATGCCCAAGCCCCTGAGCAAATACGGGTAAACCGCGTGCGCCGGGTGGCTTTTGCTGGTGTTGGGGTCGGGAGCCATCCCCGCTAAGCCTAGGATGCGCATCAGACGCTGCACACGCTTGCGGTTGACACAATGGCCTTCGGCGCGTAGCCAACCACCATTTTCCGGCTGCCGTAAAAGGGGCGGCGGCTGTATTCCTCGTCCAACAGACGCAGCAACATCAGTTCGAACCTTTACCCGTATACACGGTTAACTGGGCGATGTCAGCCAAACGGCATTAGGGTTAACCCACGTTTGCCGCAGGCTTAATGGCTGATCCCGGACTTTTTTTCAACTAGTCCAATTTCCATATAGAGCTGTCTTATTTTAGCGTATAGGCGTTCGGGATCGCTTTGCGGGCAACCGCCTTTGGGTCGAGCTTCGTCTCAAACAGTTGCCCGGCATTCTCCAGCAAGGCTTTTTTCCAGAGGCCGACTTGCGTCGGGTGGACATCGTACTTTTGGGCTATCTCATTAGCCGTTTTTTACTTCTTTTACCGCCACCTTCGCCTTTTGTGCACCGGTCATCAATTTACGCTTTTTCTCACTTATTTTCATCCACTTTTTTATGATAGACACTATCTTAAATTGTTATCTGTTTTTATGGCTTCCTTGTAAAAGCTACTGTTCTTCGGATGGTTTAGGTTTAGATAAACGATTAAATAAAGATTAATTAAGGTTAAAAGAATAAGAGCTTATTTTTTTTAAAAAATACATTGTTAATCAATATTATATTGATATATTTTATTGATTATCCGTAACCTATTCCACTATTTTGGCTTTAATTTGCAATTAAATTTCCTTATTTTGACTCTGATTATTTCATAATTTAATATTCCGTAACCTATTCCACCCTATTTTTTGGGTATCCGTAACCTATTCCACCCTATTTTTTGGGTATCCGTAACCTATTCCACTATGTTTCATTTTTTATTTGCTTGTGGAAAATTCGGTTTTATATATGTCGTAACCTATTCCTAAGTAGTTCCGTAACCTATTCCTCTATAGTTAATTCGATATGTGTAACCTATTCCTTTATAAAAAGAGTGTGGGTTTCCAACTTGTTTTGTAACGTGCATCAATTAATTTTTGCTGATAGTCGGTTTAATGCCGTTATTGTGCTCTAAACAACACCGCCAAAAATTGAAATATAGAGCCAGAAGCCAATAAAGCGACATAATAAACTATTTTCACACTGGATTCGCTGAAACAAAACACCAAGCGTATTATTTATTTTTTCCATCTGCCGGCATACCCTGTATGCCGCTGGTGTCGCTTAATCAGCTTCGGAATCTATATGTCGATACTGGCAGCATTAGGATGGGTGACCGTTATCGCCTGCAGGGGCTTACCTGTTTTGATGCTCTTGTTATGTTTGCGTATGATTAAAATGTACTCCATCATAGTTACGGAATGGGGTGCCGCATCGGGTACGTCATCTCGCTCACTCTCTTAAACAGGATATCGGGTCAGCGGTAAAACCTTCAATCCGATTCACCAATGTCGATAATGGTAACCCAAGACCACGTTAATCAGCGGGCAATAAATACCATTGTAAATTCGGTCTTCATGGTGCTGCATCCTAAACTCGGTGCTCTTGTGTTTTTTCGGCGCGATTTGCGGCAAAGCCGATTAAGACGCTAATCAGGAAACGTTTTCATAAACACAGCAAGCTGTTGAGAGGCTTCGCTGCACAAATGGTGCAAGCAGAACGGGTATCACCGCCAAAACGCATATGCGGCCATAATGGGTGAATGGGTTGGCGATAAGGCTTCTGAATTGTGTCGTTTGCTGATGGCCGAATCGGGTGTAAGCGTACAGGCCGTTACCGAGACCACCGAAAAGGCTTCCGGTTGGAATGGGTCTGATCCGGGCGTTGGCCCGCAAACGGACGGCTCTGGCACCGTCATTTCTTAATTGCCCGGTCAAACGGCTTATTGCCGCTTATCTCTGGGGTTAGTGACACCGAATTATACCACTTTTTTGAGACTTATTGAAAAGACAAGGCGTCGTTCTGTCTGGCATACTATGGCATGAAAAATTTACCGCGGACAGGTTAACCAAGGGCAAAAAAAAAGCCCAAGCGCTCGAACACTTGGGCTTCCGCAATCCGTTTTGTCTGTCCCGTACCACCCGTAAAAGACAGGCTTCCTTTTTACCTAACCTGCTTCAAACCATAGGAAGGCAATGGCAGATTATACCCTACCCAATAAGAAATCAGGCAACAAATGCGGGCATAACCCGGCGTCGCCGCGCTATTTTTCGCCCCCCGAGAAACACGCCCCCCGCCCGAAAGTCCTGCCAGTCGCCATTGTACGGCTGATCGTGTATTTTTCCGACCCCAGCATCTTGCCGACCCTGAACGCCGCCAACGGGTCCGAGCGCCAGCAGCGCAGCGAGCGGCGG
>NZ_PGFZ01000027.1:15818-19807 GCF_002923755.1 Methylovulum psychrotolerans | reverse complement strand
TGTTGGGTGGCGAGCGAGTGACCAGGACGGCTGGGGCAGCCGAAGGCATAAGCGGTCGCGTGATTTTTGCTGATTGACCGGCAAGGATGCCGAAGCAATCTTTCGCAAAAATAGCGACTCCCCTTAACGGCAAAACCAGCTATTCGCATACGGTGGTGACGCCCGTGTTGGTCAAACCCGGAGGCGACAAGGTCATTTCACTGTCCCCAGAATTTGTTTGTCCCCAGGATGGGCTGGAAAAGCAGGATTGCGGGCTCAACGCCTCCCTGCGATGGCTGGACAGCCGGGGTAGCCGGTACGCCGAACTGGGCACGACAGTGCTGGGTGACGACCTGTACTGCCACGAGCCGTTTTGTCGGGTATTGCTCTCCAAAGGGTTTGAGTTTATTCTGGTCTGTAAGCCGGATTCCCATAAGACCTTGTACGAATGGGTGGACGATCTGGAACGCAACGGGGTGGTCAAAACGGTGGTGCGCAAACGCTGGACGGGCAAATGCCACGAAACCGACACTTACCGTTATGTCAGCGCCGTGCCGTTACGGGATGCCGATGATGCCTTGTCGGTGAACTGGTGCGAGATGACCACGCACGCGGCGGACGGCAAGGTGTTGTACCGGAATGCGTTCGCCACATCTGTGGCGGTTGACGACACCAACGTTGCCGCCGTGGTGGCTTCAGGCCGCGCAAGATGGAAGATCGAAAATGAAAACAACAACACGTTGAAGACCAAAGGCTATCACTTCGAACATAACTACGGCCATGGCAAACAGTTCTTGTCCTCCTTACTGGCGACGCTCATTTTGCTCGCCTACCTGCTGCATACCCTGCTGGACTTAATGGACGACAAGTTTCAACTGCTGCTCCGGAAGCTCCCTTCGCGCAGGCGTTTGTTCGATGACATGAAGGCGCTGACAACTTACTGGTGCTTTGATAGTTGGGAGCATCTGCTCGATTTTATGCTGGAGGGCTGGTCTTATGACCCGGAAAGCCCAATTGTTTGGCCACTAAAACCCGAAATAGGGTAGCTTGGGGTCATAATGAGAATTGCTGATTCGCCACTGATCGCTTTGGCGGCAAAAAGCCGCAAACGGACGGTTGCCGGCTCTTGGCGTATGGACGAGACGTACATCAAAATCAAAGGGGAATGGGCCTACTTGTACCGCGCGGTGGACAAATTTGGCGACACTGTCGACTTCATGCTCTCCGAACGCCGCGACGAAGCGGCCGCCACCGCCTTCTTCAGGCAGGCCATTGACGGCAACGGCCTGCCCGAAAAAGTGGTCATGGACAAAAGCGGCGCCAACCTGGCCGGATTGGAAAACATCAACGTATTGCTGGTGCTGGCAGGCCTGCTTTGCCTGATGGTCGACATTTGCCAAGTCAAATACCTCAATAACCGGGTGGAACAGGATCACCGGTTTATTAAGAAAATCACCGGGCCAATGCTGGGGTTCAAAGCCTTCCGTTCCGCGCAGGCCACCCTCGACGGGATAGAAACCGCCCACATGATCCGTAAGGGGCAACTCGCCGGACGGACACTGCCCGCCCACCGACAATTTATCAATTTGGCAGGCTAGTTTTGTCCGCCAATCAGGCCAAACTCAACTCTTGTAAATATTTGCGACAAAACCGTGACAGCTCGTACTAAAGAATTTGTTGAAGTGTACTCACTAGCGTTCTGCATTCTGCTGATGTGCCGATGGTGATGCGCAGATAGTTTTCGGTTCTAGGGCCTGGCAGGCGTCTAACCAGGATTTTTTGCTCGCGCAGCTGATTTTGCAAGTCCTGGCCGTGCCGTGTTGGGTGTTGAACAAACAGGAAGTTGGCCATGGAGGCTAATACTTGGAACTCTAGGGTTTTGAGCTGGCTGGTTAGCCAATCTCGATTTGCTATTATCAGATTTCGGGTGGTTTCGAAGTACTCTGTGTCACGCAATGCGGTTTCTGCTCCAGCCAGTGCCAGCCGATCAAGCGGGTAGGAATTGAAGCACCCTTTGACAAGGTTAAGTGCAGCGATGAGCCCTGGATCGCCGAGCGCAAATCCGACACGCAGGCCTGCGAGGGAACGTGATTTTGATAGTGTTTGGATGACGAGTAGGTTTGGATATTCCTGGATAAGCGGAACCGCACTTTCTGCGCCAAAATCGACGTAGGCTTCATCAATAACGATAACCGAACCGGGGTGCATCTCTAATAAGGTCCTCAGCTGTGGAAGGTTGACACTTATTCCGGTTGGGGCGTTGGGATTGGGCAGCACGATACCGCCGTTAAAAGCGGCATAATCCTGAATATTGACCTGAAATGTGTCGTCAAGCGGGATTGGCTGGTATTGAATGCCATACAAGGCGCAGTAAATCGGATAAAAACTGTAAGTGATGTCTGGAAACAGGATGGGCTGCTCATGCTTGAGCAAAGCGAGAAAGGCATGGGCCAATACTTCGTCGGAGCCGTTTCCAAGAAAGACATTGGCCTGGGTTAGCCCATACATTTCCGCAATGGTCTGTTTGAGGGCCTTGCCGTCAGGGTCTGGATAGAGTCTAAGATCGGCATTGACCGCTTCCTGCAGGGCAGTTAAGACAGCAGGCGATGGCGGATAAGGGTTTTCGTTGGTGTTGAGCTTGATCAACTCAGCAATAGCGGGTTGCTCACCGGGGGTGTAAGGTTCTAGACTGCGGATGCAGTCGCTCCATAATTTATTCATAGATTTCGATCAATGTTTTATTAGTCTATAGTTTAGTCGAAAACGACTCTATTGCTTATTTTTGTGTTGCTGCTGTGGATATGACGTTGCTGTTGATTTAAGTGGACCCCATTGTCCAGACAATATTTAGCCTAGTTTAAGATAGTGTCATTGCCATTGCAGCGGATTGGCGCTGCCCCGTTTCTCCGTTTGAAACATTTCGTTTATCGCTAAAATGGTCTGCTATTTTAGCCCCGCCGCCGACCGCTGTCCGATAGACTTCATCAGGCGTTTTATAGCCCAGCGATTGGTGGTAGCGTCGGCTGTTGTAGAAGACAAAGTAGTCGGCCAGCCCTGACAGCAATTCCGGCAAATGGGCGTAACCTTTCAGATAAACATCCTCATGCTTGACGCTCCGCCACAGCCGTTCGACAAAAATATTGTCCAACGCCCTGCCGCGCCCGTCCATGCTGATGGTGATGCCGTTGCCCTTGAGTACGGCTATCCATTTGTCGCTGGTGAACTGCGCCCCTTGGTCGGTGTTGAACATTTCGGGTATCCCGTAGAGCCTGAGCGCAGTGTCCAGGCAATCCACGCAAAAGCCGACATCCATCGTGTTCGACACTTCCCAGGCCAAAACCTTGCGGCTGTACCAGTCGATGACCGCCACCAGGTAGACAAAACCGTGCGCCAGCCGGATATAGGTTATGTCTGTGCTCCAGACTTGGTTCGGGCGGACAAATACCCAAGCCCCTGAGCAAATACGGGTAAACCGCGTGCGCCGGGTGGCTTTTGCTGGTGTTGGAGCCGGGAGCCATCCCCGCTAAGCCCAAGATGCGCATTAGGCGCTGCACGCGCTTGCGGTTGACGCAATGGCCTTCGGCGCGTAGCCAAACCACCATTTTCCGGCTGCCGAAAAAGGGGTGGCGGGTGTATTCCTCGTCCAACAGGCGCAATAATATCAGCTCGAACCCGTCAACCCTTTCCGCCTTGCCCGTGTACACGGTCGACCGCGCGATGCCCGCCAAACGGCATTGGGCTGTTATTGCCAACCGCCCGTCATTGGGGTCGACCCACGTTTGCCGGAGGCTTAAGGGCTGATCCCGGACTTTTTTTTCAGCCAATCTAACTCCATATTGAGTTGGCCTATCTTGGCATACAGGCGTTCGGGGTCGCTTTGCGGGTCAACCGCCTTCGGGCCCCGCTTCGTCTCAAACAGTTGCCCGGCATTCTCCAGCAAGGCTTTTTTCCAGAGGCCGACTTGCGTCGGGTGCACACCGTGTTCTTGGGCTATCTCATTGGCCGTCTTT
>NZ_PGFZ01000027.1:4024-15810 GCF_002923755.1 Methylovulum psychrotolerans | reverse complement strand
CCGCCTCCAACGCCACCTTCGCCTTTTGTGCGCCGGTCATCAATTTACGCTTTTTCTCACTCATTTTTATCCACCTGTTTTATGATGGACACCATCTTAAATTATTGTCTGTTTTTATGGGTCCACTATAGATGGCATGGATGCTTATGAATAACAAAAACAATTTATCCTTTTCTTTTTTGGACGTAGGCGATTTTGTTATCAGCACAAATATCATTATTAATAAGTTCTAACCCACATTTATCCATGTACGATAAAATATCCTGCAAAACTTCGTTATCCGCACAAATTACCCGAACAATTATATTATCATCGCAAGTTCGCATCATTTTCTTTAAGGAGATTACTGGTAAAGGACAGGTCTGCCCTCTTGTATCTAAGGTACGGTCATATCTCATATTGTGAATTACCTGTACTAAGCAGTTTTAATGGATTAAACTCAGAGACTGAACTGGTTAATGGTATGCTGGACGAAATATAATTATTTAGAAAATTAGTTTTATTTTGGACAATTATGCTAATAGCTTTTGCTAGAGCGTCTATATCCTGTTTGCTGGTATAAACCCCAAAACTTGCTCTTACCATGCCTTTGAACGAATCAATACGGTTAATATCATCTGGATTTTCGGGATCGGCATCTAATTCCCATAATTCTTCTTGCAATAATGATCTAACATAGGGGTGGGCGCAAAAACACCCATTTCGGACAGCAATACCATAATGATCATTTAATATGCGTCCGACCAGCTCGTGTGGTAAATCCAGAATATTAAATGTGATGCAACCGCTATTCGTACCCGCTGAATTATCGATACAACCGTAACAAGTTACTTCTGGGATTTGAGTTAGTAATTTACGAGCGTAATCACACAAATTCTGTTCATGTTCCTCGATATAATCCATGCCATATTCAATTAATGAATGCATAGCATACGCTAGCAATATAGCGCCGTAAATATTAGGCGTACCAGGCTGATGCCGCTCTCTAAGTTTGGATGAAAGTATGTAATTTGATGTTGTAACATCGTCTACTATGCCGCCGCCGACGTAGATTGGCGAAAGCTGTTCTAATAGGTTTTTTTTTATGGCAAGTACGCCTGGCGATCCTGGGGCGTAGAGTTTATGACCGGAGAATGCAAATGCATCCACGCCAAGAGCGGTTAAATCAACCCGAGTTCTGGAAACCATTTGAGCGCCATCAACCAGAACAACTGTATCATGTCGATGCGCAATTTCGCAGATTTGTTGTAATGGCGTTCTGACACCGGTTACATTACTCAGGCCAGTAACGGCAACATAGGCAACTCGACCTTGGTTTTCTTCAAGAATGTTATTAAGAAAATCCAGATCTATGCCACCTGCTGATTTTCCTTTACTGCTTAATGGTACAAATACGGCTTCACTAAAATTTTGTCTATGCGGCAGATCATTAGAATGATGTTCCATGCTGGAGATTACAACCATGCGCCGAGAGGGAAAGTTAAATCTCATTAGCTGTGCAAACCCGTTGATTGCGGCTGTTGCACCGCTACCCATAAATAATGCTTCATGCGTTTCTGAACATTTTAGAAATTCAGTTACTTTTTGATAAGCCCACTCAAGGCAGATCCCACTAATTTTGGCTTTGTTGTGCGCATTAGTATGAACATTTGAATAATATTCGAGAAAGCGATCTGCGGCTTCTTTGGCGTTTACCATCATTAGTGTGGTTGCGGCAGAATCAAGATAAATGCAGCCGCCTTTGTTAAAACGTGCGGCTTCTAGCCCATAAAACCTTAAGATTTTTTTATTATTTTGTTGGATTATAGTCATGTTTTTAATCTTTTAGTAACTGATCGAAAATAGTTTTGGCGCCATGACCAAGAAAATCATCAACTGAACTAAATTTCTTGAATTCGTCACTACGGTAAAATCCAATACCCAGCCCAAAAAGTCCAACAATAGGCAAGCCGTTTTCATCTAAGATACGGTAATTCTGGTCAATGACATAACAATCGTTAAGCCGATTAAGCCTGATCTTTTCTCCATTTTCTCGGATTAGATTGACTGGATGCGGTTGGTATCCTGTCGCATTAATGACGAGCGAATCGTTAATACAATACGGTATATTGGGCGCAATAATGGTTAAATCCTGCTCAAGGCCAGTCATTACATCTAATGCTAATTTAGCGGCTTTACCTCTTAAGCCAGCGGATTCATTTATAGTTCCATTGGGCAATATTTGATCTTCGGCATCGAGGATATAGTTTGAGTTTATTGCGCTCTCGATATTTTCAAAATAAATTTTTGGTTTTTTGCGAGCGATGATGTTTACTTTAGCTGAGATTTGATATTGTTTTTTTAAGTACAACACCCGTAATGCGCAACTAAAAGCGCTATGGGATGCGCCAATGATAGTGATACTACCGATGTTTGTTAATTTTTCAAAAATATATTCATCAATTTTACCTCGCAAAATATCTGAGGAATTGATGTAGTTTCCGTAAGCAGATAGATTAGCTTCTAAAGAACCAATACAAAACAACAATGTTTTAGAGGTGCATTTCACTCCCATTTCATTTGTTGTGTGATATAGGCCGTTATCATCCAGGACTATTTGTTTAATGTGGCTATTAAAAAAAATATCAGAATTATTAATGCTATTAATATAGCCCTCAGAAAGTAAAGCTATTTCTGAAAGGAATTTGTTGGCAGAGGATAAAAGGCAGTTTGACGCGCCATGTGACTCTAGATTATTGAACAAATCGGTGCCGAAAGCAGGTTTAAATATTCCTGATCTATTGAAGTGTGAAATAAAAAAATTGGCCGGCGTGTTTGATTCAATATCCAGATCTAAATGAAAGTTGTTCCAGCTATTGTTAATTTTTTTTTCATGAATAGCTAGGCCTATTTTGTTTAAATCAGTAAGCCGACCTTCTCTATCGGCTACTGCTATTAGCCCTAAACCTGCAGGCCCGAATCCAATTTGCTGAATTCCGTAGACTAATGGGGGTTTCATTTTTTATCACTCAAATCTAAAAGTACTTCCAGAATGCGTTTAGGTTCCATTCTTTTAGTATGATCAGGACATGTATCGCATTCTATGATGACGCCATCACTACCGACTATATATGTCGCGGTAATTGGCAAACGCCAATCATTTGTACCATTAATTTGCGGCACATTTATACAAAATTTATCGCGATAGGCTTCATGTAAACTACTATCCATTTCAACAGCCAATCCAAATGCTTCTGCTGTGGCGTTATTAACATCGATTAGTATTGGGAAATCAATGTTATACAACTCGACTACATCAGCAATGCCACCGTCGATTTGGGGTGATATTGCCACTAAGCTGGCGCCCAACGACTTGATATGTTGATTTATTTTAGCCAAGGCCTCTAATTCGATGTTGCAATAACCACACCATGCGCCTCGAAAAAAAGAAATGACTAAGGGGCCTTTTTGTAATTCCGACTGGGAATTCAATTCTTTCTGACTTAGAGCGTTTATCAATATAAATTTTGGGATGATCTGTCCGATCTTGAGGGCACGCTCTTCTACTTTACTTTCCAATAATCGCTTGGTTGCAGCCTCTTTTAATTCTTGAACGCTCTTAGGCGCATCTCTAAGATATTTTCGGTAAAATTTTTCGGTTTTTTCACTCAATATTTCTATTGAATTTAGTTCGCATCTGTCCATTCCGCTTTCCTAAATATCAGATTTAGTGAATATATGCACACCCAGAGACCATGACATCTCATATTTGCCGTTATTCTTTATCGGGGTGAGATTTTGATTGATGAGCTGCCTAATATCAGGTTGATTTGTGGTAAGACAAAAGATACCCTGAGCATATAGTTCCATTTCTTCTCTGCTATCAAAGCGCCATGGCGTACGTTCTATGTAGGATCGTTCATGCCGTAAACCTGATCGGTTGCTAAGAACTCTTGAAAAATCCTCATCAAGAAAATCAGCTTCATGTCTTGAAGGACAATGGGGATTAACCACAAAATCGAACCATTTTTGTGCTTCTGTACCGTGATTTACATCAATGATAATCAGAGTACCGCCTTCGCGCAAAATAGAGCGACATTCTAAAAAGGTTTGATATTTGTTGGGGATATGGTGGAACGCGGCAACACTAACAATTAAGTCCACGCTGTCTTTTGGTATTTGTGCTGAGGTAAGTGCGCATATTTTTTTGGTAAGCCTATGATCATCTGGAAGATGCGCGGCCATATGGGATGAAGGCTCGATACAAATCAGTGTGGCTGCACTTGGTAAGAGTTTTAACAACAAGGCTGTTACAAAGCCCTGTCCGGCGCCCACCTCAACAACGCTATTTGCATTCTCTATTTCGGCGGTCAGTAGTGCATGTTGTATACAGGTTATTTCAGAGGCTCTAGCCAGTGGTGAACCGGTACTGGCGGACTTATAGCCTGCCGCACGCTCATTTGTGAAAGCTTGTATACCATCGGTTTGATTTGCAGAAATTGTTTCCATGACGTACCTTGAATTAATGATTTAATTAGTTAGTTACAGATTTTAACTGGAAGTTAGTTTTTGACTCAGTCGGCAAAGTGTAGTATTGACCTATATATAAAATTATAATAAACGGCTTAAGAAAGTTATCCACCATTTTTTAGCAAACCAGAATGCAAGGTTAAGCTCGTACCAGAACGCAGTTTTCATGACTTGAAAGCCTGGTTGTCAGTCGGTTTAAGTTAACAGCAGTTAAAACCGAATTAACGACGACTTGAGCGTCGGCCTACGCCGACGAATAAAACATCTGCAACGGTTACAGGCTAGGTAGCGGCCATGGCCTGCTCTTATATTGACTGCCAGTTAAGCTAAAGCCACATTAAGGTACTCCCCATTGTCTAGACCAAAATCTCATAAGATTAAGATAGAAGCCGGTTGATAAAAATGGGTTGTTTCATCTTTTTCATAACGCCTGGCTAAATACACGTCAGCGGGTGTCCGATAGCCCAATGATTGATGTAGCCGTTCATGGTTGTAAAAGTGGAAGAAATCCCTCAGTCCTACCCACGTTTCTTGGACGGTGTGCCTATCCTGCAAGTACACATGCTCATACTTGACCGTCCGCCAGAGCCGCTCGACAAAAATATTGTCCAATGCCCGACCACGCCCGTCCATGCTGACCTTTATGCCTTTGTCCAGCAGCGGCTGGGTAAAACGGGGCGTGGTGAACTGCGAACCTTGGTCGGTGTTGAAGATGTCGCATTGCTGGCGTTCGGTTATATTGCCGACGGCTTCAATGCAGAAATCCGCATCCAAGGTGGTACTCAACGCCCAGCCCAGGACGTACCGGCTGTACCAGTCAATCACCGCCATCAGGTAGACAAAGCCTGATGCCAGCCGGATATAGGTGATATCGGTGCTCCACACTTGGTCGCAACGGTCAATCACCAGTCCGCGCAACAGGTAGGGGTAGACTTTATGTTCCGGGTTCCGCTGGCTGGTGTTGGGTTTCTGGTACACCGCCTCCAGCCCCATCTTCCGCAGCAAACGCCTGACCCGCTTGGCGTTCACCACATGACCCAGGTTGCGCAAATGCGCCACCATTTTCAATACCCCATAACAGGGTGTCCGGGTGTATTGTTCGTCCAACAGCCGCATCAGCGCCAGGTTTTCCTGGTTTTCACCCGCTGGTTGGTAGTAAAGGGACGAACGGTTCAACCCCAGCAGGCCGCATTGTTGCCGGACACTGAACTGTGGGTCTTGCGGGTCAATCCCTAGTTGCCTTGCCGCTAATGGTTGGCCGAGGACTTTTTTTTCAGCCAGTCCCGTTCGGCGATGAGCTGGCCTATCTGACGGTGCAGCTCGTCAATGTCCTGTTGCTGGTTGTCCCGTGCCTTTTCCTTTTTCCCGCTGAAGGCTTCCGGGATCACCGCCAACGCCTGCTTTTTCCAGAGGTTGATCTGGGTGGCGTGGACACCGTATTCGGTGGTCAGCTCGTTAACCGTTTTTTGTTGGCGGATCGCCTCAACGGCCACTTTGGCTTTAAATTCCGTTGTGTGGTTCTTGCGTACATTTGCCATAGTTTAGTTTGCCTTTTTGGGTAAGGCTTTCTATCTTAACTGCTGGTCTAAAATATGGGGAGTATCATACATCTCCTGCTAACGATTGTTGTGCGGCATGATACAGACCGCTAAGAGCAGGCACTTTTAATTGATGCTTGTCTGCCAAGCGCAATGGAATGCCTAATAACTCATCAATTTCTGTAACACGTTGGCTTAATACATCTATTAACATGGAGGGTTTAAATGAATGCATTTTAGCAATATTAGCAATTACCTCATCTGGCGTGCTGATTATTTGAAAACCGCAGCATATACCTATAGTATTCATTTCATATATACATTGACTTATAATCTGGACAAATATTTTTGAACTTAATAGCTGTTCAGTATTCACATTATTTAATGCACAGATTGTACTAATAACAGCATTGCCGCTAAGTTTTTGCCATAATAATGAATCTAGATTTTCTACTTTAACCACTGAGAGATTGAATCTTTTAAATACCTCCACTAGCGAAATGCTAAATTGATTAAAATAACTCTCTAAAGAATTTTGAACAGTTATACTTTGACCAGAGTGATGAATGACTGTATTAGAATTTTTTGAGGTATTGATATAATTGATAAATCCACACCAGCAATGGTTGTTCATAGGCGCAAACAAATCAACATCTTCAGTTATGATTCCAAGTTGCTTTTTTAACCACCAGGGCAGTCCATTTACTGCATAAACTAAAGGAATGGAAGTTGAAATTTGAGCTTGTTCTAAAACATGGGCCGCCCAAGACAAGCCATTTGCTTTTACGGCAATAATTATTAAGTCGCAATTAGCCAACTCATGCTTAGCCGCATTGTGTATTTGGACAAAACCATTTATTTTACTGTTATACAAAGAAACACAGTCTATATTATGGTTGGCAATGGTATCAGCACGCGTAACTGTTAGTAATTCTATTCCGCTTTGACCGAGAATATATGCGATAAATGAGCCTACTGCTCCCAGCCCAATAATTCCGATTTTCAATCGATGCGCCCATATGATTGGTAGCTTGGATCAAGCTTATTTACAATGCGCGTTAATGCATCCAAAACATCTTGACCTTCTCCATAGGTTGGATTAAAGTGAAAAGAGTCTGCAGTACATTTTTTTAAAACCTCTTCACTTATTTCTAGGGCTTTTCCCATGGCTAAAGA
This sequence comes from Methylovulum psychrotolerans, assembly GCF_002923755.1. GTDB lineage: Bacteria > Pseudomonadota > Gammaproteobacteria > Methylococcales > Methylomonadaceae > Methylovulum > Methylovulum psychrotolerans. Next base: position 8,587 of record NZ_PGFZ01000027.1, on the reverse strand, counting down.
TTGACATTGAATTTCACAAGCTCTATTTAGAATCCAAAGCGTGGAAAATGCTTTTGCTGCGGTACTTCCCCAGCCCATCAGCCCATGATTGCGTAGAATAATTGCTGGTTTGCCGGCGATCGATTCAATCAGTCTTGAGCCCTCATCTTCATAGATAGTGATGCCTTCAAAATTATGATACGCAACTTTATTATAGAGTTGAGCTGAATAGAAATTACTGTAAGACAGACCTTGTTCTAAGCAGGCAACGGCTATGCCTGCTGTGGTGTGGGTGTGCATAACGCAGACGGCGTCAGGTACGTTTTTGTGAAGTACGGAATGAGTGGTATATCCGGCTAAGTTGTACTTCCAGAATGATTCACCTATAATATTTCCTTCAAGATCGATTTTAACAAGATTCTCAGCTGTGACTTCAGAATATGAAAGACCAAATGGATTAATCAGAACGTGTTTTTCTGGCCCTGGAATACGTAAAGTTATATGATTGTAAATTAATTCAGTCCAGCCTAAGTAATTAAAGATTCTATAAAGTGATGCAAGTTCTGTTCTGGCCTTCATTTCTTCGTATGTCATAATTAAATTTCCAATTCTTCCAAGTGATTAACTTTTATTAGCGCTGTAGATAAGGATTTTCTAAAAAATACATTTTCATGTGGCTTGCCGATTGAAACTCGAATTAAGGCAGGGTCATCGGCCATATGTTTTACTAAAATACCAGCAGACATTAACAAATCTGTTATCTTGTCGGCATGTTGTTCTTCGAATCGCAAGGAAAAGTAGTTCGCCGCTGGTTTATACACCAAATGATTACTTATAATGCTATCCTGAATCATTAACTCCATCTCGCTTTCAATGTATTTTGCACAGGAATATGTGAATTTAGTATCGCGTAATGCTTCGCACGCTAAGGCTGATGAAATTGAACTAATATTAAAAGGCGGCCTGTATTTTTCTAAAATAGAGATTATATTTGGATTGGCAATTGCATACCCTACTCGCGCACCAGCCATACCAAAGCTTTTAGAAAAGGTTCGCAGCACGATGACGTGTTTTTCATCATTACATAGCTGCGCAGCGCTCTGATATACATCTGAGCATACCAGGCCATGATAGGCTTCATCTATAACCAAAAATGCGGTGCCGCGCGTTGATTCTATGAGATATTTAAGTTCATCAATCTTTAATAATGACCCGATTGGGTTATTGGGATTGTCAACATATAAAACCGTCCTACCAGGAATAATTTGGCTTACCAAGGCGGCTGGATCATGTTTATAATGTTTACTGTCTGCTAGCACAACGCTTGCGCCGGAAAGTTTTGCACAGATGCTAAGAAGTGGAAATGTATGCTCTGACTGCACAACAATTCTTTCTGAATTTAGAAAAATTCGGGCAATCAGCGAGAGTATTTCTGACGATCCATTACCAAGGAAAATTTTATTAAGCTCTACATCGTCCAGTTCTGCGATTAATTTTTTTAGTAATGGATAATCGTCATTAGGATATCTGCTGTGATCCATATTAGCGATTAGGAAAATCTTTTCTTTTAGCCATTCATTTGCACACGGGTTCTCATTACTAGACATCTTAATAGATGGGCCAGCCTTGGCTGTCGAAGTTCCTCGTTGATAGGGTGGAACCTGTGCTATGTATTCTGGAAGTATAAACCCTGGAATTCCAATATCAAGCTGCGTCATTAATGCTATTCTCGTAAAATTGATGTTCAATTGCGTAGGATAGAGCTTTATTATCTAGGCTCGTAAAGCCATGTTGTTCTTCAAATTCTAAAAGATGGCAAGTTTTACCTAGGCTTAAAAGTTTTTGATAAAGCAGCCGACTTTGGTTTATCGGAACCACTTGATCATGCTTGCCGTGAATTAATAAAAGTGGATCTTGAATACAATATGGATTGTAGAGAGGCGAGCGTTCTATATAGGTTAAGTCGCTTACTTCTTTATTAATTAGATTATATAAAAGTGGCGATTCGAAAGGATGGGTGGTTTCTAATAATTTTTTTAAGTCTGAAACACCATAATACGCACAACCAGCTGAAAATAATCTGGATTTCGATAATAATCGCATGACTGTATAGCCGCCAGCGCTATTACCTCTAACAAAAATTTTGTATGGTTTTAATATTCCGATATCTTCTAATTTCGAAATAAAGTGAAATATATTTTCACACTCGACCTCCCCCCACTGATTATTTAGTCGCTCGCGAAACTGTTTTCCATATCCGGTGCTGCCAACATAATCTATTTCGAGATAAACATAACCTTTAGCTGTCCAAAACTCTGCTGCAGTTGAGAATAACCTTGATACGCTTCCATTAGGCCCACCATGAATATTAAGTATTATATGGGATTTATTGTTTTTTTTAATTTGCTCGTTAGGCCAATATACAAATGCACAATACTTGTATTGTTCTGATGCATTTAACAAGTGATACTCAGCAGTAAATGAAGGCGTAAATTTTTCTGCGCTTGCTACAATCACATTATTTTTCTGATTAGCAATATTTAATGATTGGATGGTTGTTAGCTTTGATAAATCGCCGCTAATAAAATACACAAGCTCGCCATTAATTATTGGGGATATAATTTCTTTACCATTCCACGAATACTCTTTACTGTATCCACTTTGATTAAACTCTATTAATCGTCTTTTTGTTCCATCTGTTGCTACAGAAATTATTTTGTTATTGGATATTCCATAGGTGTTTTCCCCATATTTATATGGCGGAAAGCCAAATTCAATTTCAGATGGCCCGGAGATGCACTCAATTTCGTTTTTATTAGAAACCCACTTATATATATTCCACCAACCGCTACAATCATCCAGAAAAAAGAGCGTATCATTTGCAAAGCGTGGCTCAATTTTACTTGATTCAATTTCCATTGAAATTTGAAATATATCGTATATACTTTCTAAGTTGGTTTCCGCGATAAAAAGCGATGTTTTATCCCATGGCATTTCATTGATTTGCCATTGATACCACGCACATTTATTTCCTGTTAGTGTAAATGTTAAACCGCCAATAAATTCCGGCACTTCCAGTATTATTCGATGCACCTTTGATTTGCAATGAATAAGCTCTATCCGAGTTGTGAATGATGTTTTTGTTTTACTATGACTAAGATATATCAGAGTGTTTTTTGTGCTAATGTACACCAGTCCACCAATGGCGCGCCCATGTGACTTGACGAGAAGTATTGGGTTATCTTCTGTCGGATGGAAATAAATATCACCGGAAACTGCGTCAACAAAATAATATCCGTTTTCTGAGACCACATAGCTTCCACCGCCATATCCATACATGGCGGTGCCAACACTGAAAGGCTTTGGCGTTAATATGAGATTAGGCGTATCTTTTGTTGCCGATGTGCATACAACAGCATATCTATTACCTATTTTCTGTCTCCAATATAGCTTATTAGAATAAGATAGCTCTGAGTATGCGCATTCTAATGACATTGCCTTTTTTGCTAAATTCATGTCATTAGCTACTTCTTTTAATAAAAAACTCACTTATTGCCCAAATAATTCATTGTATAAAGCTATTGACAAACCACTATCTAGCTCGATGGTGGTTTCTGATAACTTAGCGGCGTTAATTACAGTTTTTTTAGTCACTGGAGGCAGTTTTGCTACAAATTTTTCTGGAATAGCGGTATGATTGCCGTCCCTGTTTATTTGGAAGTGAGCCTCTACGCCATGACTTGATTTTGGGAGCGAGGAATCTAACAGTAGATTGCCTACGGGGTCTGATTCTGGATAAACAGTGCCTTCCATGATAGATACCAGGGTTGAAAAACTTAACGCACAGTTTTGGGCTGCGTGCTTTATTACTTCAATCTCTAGCTTTACTTCTGGGGTATAATTTTTTTCAACTTGCGCATCTTTGTTTAAGATGTGTATGCTATTTAAGATTAGCTTATCATGAGCGATTTCTTCTTTAGCATATTGCCGCACTTCTTCTGATATTAACTTTAATTCTTTTTGAGCTGGCCCTAGACAGCTATCGCACATGCGGGTAACATAGTGTTGCTGGGATAATACTATCACCATGTTTTCAAAAAACTTTTTTTCATCATTCTTACGCTGATGACGCAAGGCTTCCATTAACTTTTGCGCTCTGTGCCCTACTTTTGTTTGAAATTCGAGCCGCATTTCTCGAATTTTTGTGTAGACGGAAAATGGATCATAGTATTCGGAATCGGCTATTCTGGATGTTTCCAGTAGTTCGTCGTAATTCCATTGCCAAGTTTCTGGGATATAGTAAAAATCTCTATCGACGTCTACTTCGCTAAACCGGTTTAGTGAATTTATAAGGTCACGCGGCCCTTGAGATTTATCTAACAAATCAGATGAACTGTGATAGATGTTGTCTGAATAAACTTTTCTTGGCACCGCATGTAACAATGGGTAATTTGCAAAGGTTTTGAGAAATTGATAGGAATCTTGATTCAATGACTCATTATCTAAATTGCTCAATTGTGCTAATGCTTGTGTTGCCAAGTAATGGCCATCCTGATCAAGTTCCGCATCTATTTGAAGCCAAGG
>NZ_PGFZ01000027.1:0-3926 GCF_002923755.1 Methylovulum psychrotolerans | reverse complement strand
TTGATGTTATTCATTGATATGAATCCTAAAATAGTGATCGGCACTCTAAAGTGCCGATCGTTAGTATTATTTAGAAATACAGAAAAGCAACCATTTTGGTTTTAACAGTATTGATAGTCATATTAGACTCCTGGGTATTTGTTACGTTTAAGTGTAAAGCTATCCTTTAATTAGAATAACCTGTGGAAACCTATCCACGGCTTTAATATAACAACATATTAAATCGTTATATATCAGCCACCCGATGTATTGACAAGCACCGCATTACATGCTATTTGACATTATAAAGCCGGCTCAGCAGGGTAATCAACGCTAGTTAACCTTGTTCGGATCATTCAATTAGCCAATTGGCCGTGCCTCGGCTTTGCGGATTTTGGGTTTGAGGTTTGCTTGAAGTTAATTGCATGATTAGGCATTATCTTATTGTCTAGCCATAATGACGGGGGGTTATTTGTTTACGTAAGTCTATTTTGTGTAGTGGCTGACATCTTTTTCAATCCCGCCGCACTCCAGACTTATCTGTTTATTTTTAGACAATTAGTTCACTTTAATTCTTATGGGAAATCAGAAATTCAGCTCTTCAGTTATTCTCAGCCGTACCCCACCCACTCCTTTGGATTTACCAATTCCGTTGAGTGATGATGGATGTCTGCATCTGGAAAACAGGTTGATGCCGGATATATATTTGCCTTCGACTGTTAATCAAAGCATCAATTTGTCCAAATTATCTGGTTGGAATGTTGTTTTCTGTTACCCAATGACCGGTCGCCCTGGGTATGCTATTCCTGAAGGATGGTTAAAAATTCCTGGGGCCGCCGGGTGTACTTCGCAAGTCTGTTCTTATCGTGAAAATTTTGCTGTATTTAAGAGTAACGGTGTGGGCGTTTACGGGGTAAGCTGTCAAACACTTGAGACGCAACATGAAGCCGCTATACGCTTAGCGTTAACTTATCCACTTTTAAGCGATTCTATGTATTTGTTTTCGATGGCTATGAAGTTGCCTATGCTTGAAGTTGCGGGTTTAAAGCTAATCAAGAGACTGACGCTTATAATTAAAGACGGCGTGGTCAGGAAATACTTTTATCCCGTATTTCCGCCAGATAAAAATGTGGATGAGGTGATCGCTTGGCTTTCTAACACCCATGGTAATATATTATAATGATAGGCTGAAAATTATGTTATTTTAGGCATACCATTGAATAATGTGGAGCCTTACAACTAAGGCATTATCATCCAAACACTTTTTTTGCTGCACGCAACCTACTGTACTCGCCTGTTTTTTCGTAGGTTCTTTGCAGGTGTGTTTTAATTGTGTGCTGTGAACACTGGAGTATTATAGAGATTACTGAATTGGATTTTCCTTCCCATACCCATTGTAATACCTCCATTTCTCTTGGTGTTAAATTGTAATTTTTTATTGGCACTGGGATTATGTTTTGCGGTATTGCTTTAGCGGATGCTCTGGTGGCTTCTTTTACTTCAATCTGAATCACCTTACATAATGATCTAAGTATAGGCGTTATATCATACTCAATAAGTGAATAAGACGGTAGCCTACTTTTACATAGAAAAGTGCATAGCGCTATATTTTTATCAAGCCATCTCGCATCTAATAGTGTATAGGTATCGTTCCATGGCATGTCCAGGTTAACTTCTATTAAAGATTTCATAATTATAACCGGCCTGGCATCAAAAAATATATTTTTAGCTATTTTTTGTAAATAAGCCACTTCCCGATCATCTAGTCCACAGCGTATTTCGAGTTCTAGCTTTGGTTTGTGCTGTGTACTGTCATATAACAGTAATAGGAATGCGCCGCATTCGAGTTTTTCGTAAACTTCTTTATGTATCCAGTCTGCATTCGCTTTATTTTCTTGTTCTGTTTTAGATCGAGTCTCGCATTCTGGCGGCTCATACAATTCCGGCTTAAATTTGCTTGATTTATTCATAATCCTGAAGTTTTCCATGATTTTAGAGTAAGTGGGAGCCTGGGTAAGTAGACCTGCCAAGTCGCCTCAGCAGACCCCTCCTCAGAACCGGACTTGCAAAACTATTGCATCCGGCTTCCGATAGAGGGGTTTGGGTTCTGTCGCAAATTTTCTAATTTTGGGGGATAATCCGCTAATTTTTGTTGCCAGACTATGAAGATCAGCTTTAAAGGTGCCCACTATCCGAAAGACGTTATCCTGCACACGGTTTTCTTCTATGTCCGGTATGGCGTTTCCTACCGCGACCTGGAAGAAATTTTGGCGGAGCGCGGTGTCGCCGTGGATCATGCGACCGACCCTGAACCGCTGGGTTGTCCGCTATTCGCCACTGATCGCTTGTAAACGTCTAACCCAGCCACCTAGGCAAACCTGATACGAACTGTCATCCTTGCCCTTTTGTATGGGGAATAACGATGGCATTATCAAAGAAGTGGATTGGGCATATTGAAGCATGGCAGGCCAGCGGCCTGCCGCAAGCGGATTATTGCCGGCAACAGCAGTTAAACGCCAAAACCTTTGCGGCACGATTGCGCGAATACCGTCGGGTGCAACCGGCATTGCCGCCGCCTCCGGCCTTCATTCCGGTACAAGTCCAAGTGCCGGCATCCGAACCTTTTGTGCTGCGGCACACGGGCGGCCACCGTCTTGAGTTGCCGCCGGGCGTATCGGCGGCTTGGCTGGCGGAGCTGTGGCGATGCCTGGGCTGATCCCATGCCCGCCACAGATTTGGTTGGCGGTGTCGCCCGTAGATATGCGCAAGGGCGCCGACGGCCTGTCGGCCATCGTCCAGCAGGCGTTGGGGCATACGCCGTGCGCGGGCTCCGCGTTCGTGTTCCGCAACCGGGCGGGCAACCGCCTAAAGCTGTTGCTGTGGGACGGCAACGGCGTTTGGTTGTGCCAGCGCCGTTTGCACCGGGGCGGTTTCGTCTGGCCGGCGGCGGCCGACACGGTTTTCCAGGTCACCGGGGCGCAATGGCACTGGCTGGTGGCCGGGGTCGATTGGCAACGTTTGTCGGCTGTTCCAAAAAGCCAGCCCCAACTGCACGCCTTCCATGACTGGCTCCTGAAAACCCGTACCGTCACAGCCCCCGGCGGCGCTTCCTCCAAAGCCTTGGATTACACCTTAAAACGGTGGCCCGCCCTAGTCCGTTATGCGGAAACCGGACATCTGCCGATTGACAACAACCCCGTGGAAAACTGCATCCGACCCATTGCGTTGGGCAAGAAAAATTGGCTGTTTGCCGGCTCCGAACGTGCCGGGCAACGTGCCGCCGCGATCCAAACCTTACTGGGCACGGCCAAGCTTAATGACCTAAACCCGGCGGCATGGCTGAAAGAAACATTAGAAAAACTGCCCGTGTGGCCGAATAGCCGAATAGCCGAATAGCCGCATTGATGAATTGTTGCCTTTGACATCCGAACAAATAACAGCGATTAAACAAACTTTACCTGAAAAGGCAACGTGGTAGCGACACGCGCTTACGATCGCTTTGGCGGCAAAAAGCCGCAAACGGACGGTTGCCGGCTCTTGGCGTATGGACGAGACGTACATCAAAATCAAAGGGGAATGGGCCTACTTGTACCGCGCGGTGGACAAATTTGGCGACACTGTCGACTTTATGCTCTCCGAACGCCGCGACGAAGTGGCCGCCACCGCCTTCTTCAGGCAGGCCATTGATGGCAATGGCCTGCCCGAAAAAGTGGTCATGGACAAAAGCGGCGCCAACCTGGCCGGATTGGAAAACATCAACGTATTGCTGGTGCTGGCAGGCCTGCTTTGCCTGATGGTCGACATTTGCCAAGTCAAATACTATGATACTCCCCATATTTTAGACCAGCAGTTAAGATAGAAAGCCTTACCCAAAAAGGCAAACTAAACTATGGCAAATGTACGCAAGAACCACACAACGGAATTTAAAGCCAAAGTGGCCGTTGAGG
>NZ_PGFZ01000026.1 GCF_002923755.1 Methylovulum psychrotolerans | reverse complement strand
GCCGAAGGGCTTGGCGGGTGGCTGATTGGCGACAAAGGCTATATCAGGCCTTGGCTCAGCTCAGAATTGGCAAAACGGGGCATCAGCTTGCAGACACCCTTACGGAAAAACATGGACGACCCGCGCCCGAAGGCCTTCGTCAGGCAACTGACGGCCACCCGAAGGTTGGTTGAAACCGTTATCGGACAACTGACCGAAAGGTTCCACATCGAACGGATCAGGGCGCGTAACCTTTGGCACTTGGCCAACCGTGTCATCCGCAAGCTGCTCGCCCATACCGTGGGGGTGTTTCTGAATTGTTGCCTGGGCCGCCACCAACCCCTCCAATTTGAGGGGTTGGTACAAATATAAAAAGTCGAACATCGCGTTTATCTACTAATTTGCGACAACTCCATAATTCTGCATTTGTTTTTTATACATATATTCATCATATTCTTTCTGGCTAGAAAATCCTTGGCGTTGCCATACTGCCAAAACATTTTTTTTTGATGATACATTATTTTGTTGCTCCAATTCCCAATCATGCGCCCAATCTTCTTTCAGGGCATTATTTAAAAATCCTGCATATGATTTATCAGCTTTAGCATTGCTATACAAAACATTTCGACGAACATAATCAAATCCATGCTTTCTTTCAAAAGATTCTAAGGCTGATAGCACTGTTTTTTTTGTTTTATGCGGCTCAGGCACTAATTCCAATAATTTATCCGATAAGGAGCCAATATCGGCTAATTTAATAGGTAAATTTATAGGTTGGTTTACCATGATTTCATTAGAAGTCCGCGAATCCCATTTTTTTGAATAAATATGAAAACGAATCACTGCAATTTTGCGCCCGTGTTTGATTTCATCAAATTCAAAATAAATATCTGATTTCAATTTAAGCTCCTTTTGGACAGGTTCCAAAATTCGTTCCCTAAAATTGCCGTAAAGTTGATATTGATCTTTTCCAATACCAAGCATTTCACGAAGTTTTTGCAGATCAATTTCACGTTTATTTAAACTTTCATATTGTTTTAACAAGCTGTACATCCTCATGGTATACTGACTTTTAAAACTCAAAAGCATTTCAAGTTTACTTGAAGTAAAGTTTCCTTTAAGCTTTAACAAATATGGTTTTAATAAAGGATCAAACGTCAAATTAACCATTCCTGTACCGTTAATATAATCGGCAGATGATACCCAATGAGTCTGTAATAACCTCCCAAGCTCCTGTATCTCTACAACTTTCTCCAATAAATGTTTAGTAATCTTTTTACAATCTGCATAAATATGATTTTTATTAATGCCTAAAAACTCAGCCAACTCAATGAGGCTAATGCAATAAGGATTTAAAATCCTCATCTTCTGGTTGAATCCTCGCAATCATAGTCAAAATTAACCGTTGCTCTCCTAACGTCAAATTATAACGAGCTTCAACTAATTCATTAGCTTGAGTCACTATCAATGAAGATAGTGAATGTTTCTTTTTTGCATTAACCATAGAATGTCCAAAAAATCTTTAATGCCATAATAAAAATGACACTGTTTTTGTTATAGTTTAAATATAATTAATTGTTTTATATAAGTAAAAAATTATTTTTATATAAAAAATTAGAGGTAAATCGAGAAAAAATCACCTGAAAAACTGATTATTTTTTTAAATATCTAGCATTAACGCTATTTCTATAGCAGATTACACTGTTTTTGTTATAGTTCACACTGTTTTTGTTATAGTTCACACTGTTTTTGTTATAGTTCACACTGTTTTTGTTATAGTTCACACTGTTTTTGTTATATTTAGCGTCGTAACCGCATGATATATTTGTAGAAAAAAGCCCCTAAAACAATAAAAACAATAAAAACAATAAAAACAACTACTACTAGCATCTTTAAAAATCATTAAAATGAAATCAGTTAGTAGCTTTTTTAAGCTTATTTAAATAAACGTACACCTTAACGCTCCCAGCAGATTCCTTAAATCTCATCCCTTTCATCTGTTCCACAATAACATCCAAATTTGCCGCAGCATCATTGATAATTTCAATGGTGATGATCCTAGCGTTACCAATGCAGAACTCAAACAGGTAAATGGCGACGGTGGTTTTGCCCACACCATCGGAGTAGTTAATCACGGCTAGTTTCATTTGTTGCTTCATAAGGTCAATTGTCAATAAATTCCTCGTCGGCGGTTTCTTGTTCGATGCGGTTTTTTTCTGCTGCCAGCCATTTTTTGATTGTGGCGGAGCCTGTCTAGCCAGATGTCAGCAACGCGGTGAGCGACGGGCTTGGCGTTGCCGAGCGGTCTTGGGTTTGTAAGGAGTAATGTATTGGCACTTGCAGCCGCCACCTCGCCCGTCTAAGGGCTTTTTCTAACCGTCTCATGGTGAAACCGTAATGTCGGTGGAGTGCCACCAGCACGGTTTTACTCCCCACCCCAGCCGCCAAGGCGGCTTCGACTTCAGCGAGGAGGTCGCACAGCATTAGCGATTAGCTCCTGCCTTCCATTCCGGCGGCCAATGCTCGTAATGAGTCCGCAACTGCTTCTTTGTCCGCCATCAACGTCCCCTTAATCATCATCGCAGCGGGCGGCCGCTACTCCACTGCGCCTTAATCCCGCACGGCTTATTCTACTGGGATTGGCGGAAATGATAAGCGCGAAAAGTCGCGTTTTTTTGGTAGAGTTCGGTGTGACTTGGACTTTGCTCTCTTATAAACTTAAGAGAAATCGGGGTCATTAGGCCAAAGAAAAACAAGTTCTGGCCGACCGACCGTAAGGATTCGTGTGTAGATTGATAGTAGTGGCCTGCAACCCACATCCCGCCTACAATAAGGCCGTTTTAACCGCACTATGTAGTCCGAAACCGAATGGTTACGGACATGCCTCTTTGTGGTGTGTACAAAAGTAGGCTGAATGTATTTCGTACACCTGCTATAACTCGTACATCCATTTCGGACGGATTGAATTGGTTTTTTGTTCATACATAATACTGCTCAACTATCAATTTACGAACGAATCCTTGCGGTTGATCAAATGCACCCAGCGACCGCGCTTGGTCAGCCTGAGCCAGTAATTGCGCTAACAGGCGGATTTCGCAATCAATGAAATACCGCCGCGCCACTGCCTTGGCTTTCTTCTCCACCATCGCCAGATCCTTGGAGACATCTAGCTTAGGGTGATATTCAATAAGGACGACACAACCCTTTGTTATCACAGCCATTGCCCATTTTGGCAATGGACACATAATCCTCACTTTCAACTAGCCCGTATTCGGTATCCGTTGTTTGATCCAGTTCGAAAAATACCATTTCACACCCAAAAATCGGTGCAACGCCCGCGCATCCACCACAGGGCGCAATGTCCTCCCAATATCCGCAGCGAACACGGAAATCAGGCCGTCCGCCACGGACGGCGTTAACGTGCCGCCCCTACACCTACACTGACACCATCGGCATCAGTTTTCGTCATACCTTTCCCCCTATCCCAAACCATCACCCCTTTTTGCCCTTCATCCATCCCCCGTTTTAGTGATGGATGACAGCCGTACCTTTTGGCTAACCCAAGCCATTAAAAATCCTCCAAAATCCAGAATTCTCCCCACCTGGTCGGGCAAACAGCCCCGCCGCCGCACACAAGACCAAAAAACCGCTACGGTTAAAAGAAAATTCACGGCTTACCCAGCCGGAAAGGGTGTGTACAACGGGGAGCAACGCGCGTCTTCTTACCCGCCGCGCAAAGCGGGAACAATAATGCAACCCTTACGGAAAAAAGGGATGGCCAATCACGGCCACCGTCACAACACGACGGCGGCAGTACCTTTTTTACAGCCCGTGACAGGAAAACCCCCAAAAACCCCCCAACAAAAAATGCTGCCGTCCGCGAAGGACAAGGGGTTTCGGGGCTACGACGGAAACCGTTTATGTCCGACATAAACGGTTTCAAAGACCCCGCGCCATCGCCAAACCCGACCGCCAAGCGCGGTGGTTTTGCCCCGGCGCGGGGCGAAGAGGCCAAAAAGACAGGCCGCCAGCGGCCGTGCCCAATAGGCATCGGGGAAATGCCGTCTTGCCCAAGCCCGGCAGGCGGGCGCAAAACGGAGGTGAAGTGACCCGCAGCCCCTCACGGGACGGCAGGCAGGAGCAAGCCCAAGCGCAACATCACAGATGTGGCCCGAAGCCTGGAGGAATTAATGCCTGGCGACTACGTCGCTTACCGTGTCGTCAAGTCATTGTTTCTGTTAGTATCGCGTACAGAAACGCCGTGTTTTCAAATCGCGGCGAAAGCCGCTTTGTTTCTATGCCGCGGCCAAAGGCCGCTGTGTTTCAATATCACGGCAAAGCCGCTGTGTTTCTAAAGTTGTCCGGTGCGGCCTCCTGCCGTCAAAACACTGACTTAAGCCCCGACTGTTTATTCGTCGTTTAAGGCGCTGAACTGGCGCCGCCTGATGACCCCTGCCTGGAATCACGATATGCGGATAAGATTGTCCGCCAAGCCACACACCGTTGTCAACCGGTTGATTAAACGGCGGATTCCGCCAACTGGCGCCCACCGAACCCCACCAAAAAAACGCCACTTTTCGCGCTTATCATTCCCGCCAACCCCCGTAAGAATAAGCCGTGCGCAACTGAGGCGCACTAGGGCGGAACTAGGGCGCAATTAGGGCGGAACTAGGGCGCAATTAGGGCGCAACTAGGGCGCAACTAGGGCGCAACTAGGGCGGAACTAGGGCGCAATTAGGGCGGAATTAGGGCGGAACTAGGGCGCAATTAGGGCGCAATTAGGGCGCAATTAGGGCGCAATTAGGGCGCAATTAGGGCGCAACTAGGGCGCAACTAGGGCGGAACTAGGGCGCAATTAGGGCGCAATTAGGGCGGAATTAGGGCGGAACTAGGGCGGAACTAGGGCGCAATTAGGGCGCAATTAGGGCGCAATTAGGGCGCAATTAGGGCGCAATTAGGGCGCAATTAGGGCGCAATTAGGGCGCAATTAGGGCGGAACTAGGGCGGAACTAGGGCGGAACTAGGGCGGAACTAGGGCGCTGTCAGTGCGGAGGTAGGGTGCATTTAAACAAACGATAGATTTGTTTCATAGGTTTTCCTGTAAAGTCACAGGTGGCGCGGCCTTATGCTATTTTCAAGCTTCCCAATTTTAACCTGCCTTTTTTTGGGAAGACTTAACCATCATTACTCAATGGCTCAAAAAGCATAGAAAAAAAATTAATATCGTCGATGGGATTGAAAGATGGCTGGTTGCAATTGAAATTTTGCATGACCTCTGCAATGCGGCTTAGGATGGCCGCTATGTCCTATTTTTATATGTATGTCGGCTGTACCCATAAAACCTGCGGCAAACGCTTCGACGACCTGACCGGGACAGTTTTGTCTGGGCATCACCAGCCATTGTTAGTCTGGGTTTTATGCTTATATTTCATGGGGCAGAACCTTTCCAACCACCAGATTGCCCAGGAGCTTGACCTGAACAAGGACGATTTGCAGTACATGACCTAACACTTGGTGGCGGGCCACAAAGGCCCGCCCGATAAGGTCGCGGAAGCCGGACGGAAGCCCCGGTGCCTCCGCCTGCAAGGCGCGCCCGGGCGTGGCACCTTGGCGACGGAAAAACCGCCCGTCTTCGGCATGATCCGGCGCACGGGTGGGCCGACCCGTAAGGATTCCTTCGTAAATGCGTAAAGTCGCCCTGTAAGGTGCGTCATGCCTAGTATTCTCACGTTTTTGATATTTTGTTAGCCTGCTCTGTAGAACTGTCCCAATTGAACCCTATTGGCAAAACGGCCCTGAAGCCTGCATTCTACCGTAACAAAATAGTAGTTCATTTAAAGTAGGCTTTAATTGGGACGAAGGTTTTACATTAAAAATGCTTACTTTACTCATTTACGAAGGAATCCTTACGCCTAGCCAGCCAAATGCAACCATCAAGCGATCAATCGTGCCGCGCAGATTTTGGCTGAGCAACTGTCCGCATTGAAGGATAAGGAACACCGCGCCCTGGGCAGAGCCGCCCGCCAAACTTGCGGACGCTATGACGGCGAACTCGCGCGGGATGATGAATCCGGCCAGATCATCGGTATCTATCGCCGGAGCGGTTATGCGCCATTTTGATAGATTACTAAGTGATGATTTTTTTATGCTTAAGCATCCATTTCCTTCGCCACCATTGAAGTGTTGGTGAATTCGTTTTTGTAAAGGTAAAGTATCGCTTGTTGCAATACCGTTGTAAACCAAGCTAAAACCATCAGAAGAAAATTGAGAAACGTGGGTAAGATTTTCGTGAAGCTTTGCCAATTCAGCTATATTTATCGAGCTTTCTTGAGGACTGGGCGTGCAATTTTTTAAGTCATTTATAGTGTAATTTGTATAAATCCAATATAGGCCTTTGGATTTCAGCGGTGGTGAGTTTGTGATTTGCAGATCGCCATTTGGTTTATGCGATATTTGAAGGGTTCGTGATTGTCTAAATGTTTCTATATTTTCAAGCAATGAGCGCAACATAGTTATTCAAAATATGATTGATTAATTTAACAAATACCATATCGATTTTTATCGATCATTAAGAAACTTTCCGCAGTCTGACCGAAACCACACTAGCAGAGAAGGGCAAATAATGGGTGCATTTAAACAAACGACACTAAAGTCCCATAGGATTTATTGAAAAGCCACAGACGGCGTGGCCTTATGCTATTTTCAGGCTTCCCAATTTTTACCATGTTTAATCTGCCATTTCTTGGGAAGCCTTAACCATGATTGCTCATCAGGAATATCAATAGCTCGGAAGGCATAGAAAAAACGAACGTTTACACAATAGGGAAGATTAGATAAAAATGTCTGATATTCCTATATGTTTTCTTATCGAATAAGCCGTAATTTATGGTATTCATCGAATAACTCAACTGCGTCAGTAGTGCGCGGCGATACACCGGAAGTTTACGCCTTATCACCGCTCAAAATCCTATGGGACTTTGGTGTCGTTTGTTTAAACTTACCCAATAATGACTGGAGAAACGCCTTACAAAATCAATCCGACGCATATTGCCTATACCGTGCGTGACTTTACCAAAAAAGACACAGGTGAAACTGATTCCTCATGGCTGAAAATTGGCGTTGCCTGGTTGCACAAGGACGGCCACGGTTTCGACGTGCAGCTCGAAGCTTTTCCTGTCAATGGCCGTGTGGTGTTGCGGACAAATGATGATCGCGTTAAGGAACTGCACAAGCAGTTACGCCGTAAATCTGCTGATTAAATTCTTATACTAGCTGACCACGGTTACTTATTGGGCAACGGCCAAAGTCAAGTAATTAGTAGGCTCTTTTTTTCAAAGTAAGTACAGCATATTCAATCTTCGATTCATTAAGATGATAAGTGTATTGATCACAGCAAGTATCGCAGAAAACATGAGCAACCATTTTTTGCGTCTTATCATCTTGAACATAAACTATATATAGACCATCTTGATGGCCGTTCATCTGACAATGACAATCTTGATCCATTTTAATAAACCTAGAATGGGACAATGGAAAAAACTGATTCATTAAAGGCATCATCCTAGGCAAGCTTATGATTATTTGTTCTATTTCCCGAGGTTCATAAAACTTATAGGCGTATCTATTAGAAGAAACCTTTTCAACTGACTGCCTTAAAGATTCAGTTACATTAGACGAATAAACAAACATAAAACCATTACATTTGTGTTCAAACAACTTGTTTATATTTGCGCAGTCATCATTTTGACCTATCGTTCTGCTCCGATGCTTACAACTAACTAACCACCTATAACTGCCTTGACTATAAGCAAGACTTTCCTCACAGATAATATCTACACCACCATCAGAACCAATCGCCGCACCACGTAGAATTTTATATCCCAAATGTCGTAAAAAAAGTTCGGCAAACTTTTCAAAATCATAACCTGATTTAATTTCACTAAAGTCTATCAGCATTACTTAACCTCTTAATGAATATTTGTTTTTCTATTATAATCGTTGCACGGCAAATATTGAGCAATTTGGTGACGGATAATTTACGATTATTTTTGCACTATCATTAAACAGTGAAGGTCACCGTCCCAGCTTTACACAGCGTTTTTGCAGCCTTCAATAATGAACTTCTACTTTAATCTAACCACCGTCTGAACTCTTGATAACGGGTCTTATCAAGAGTTAAGGCTTGAAAGGCTTGTCATGTCTTGATTAGACACTTCGTATACTTTTGTCTAGTGTTTCAAGCTATAACGCAAAGTTCATCTGGCTGAGCGATAGCGAAGCTCCGCTGACAAGGTTGAGCTACCGTGAAACTCGACTGATGGGCTTCGTACCTTAGCCCATCTATCCAGCCGATTGTTATGTTTTTTTATTCAATTCGATCAATATCAATCATTTCCAATTCACGCCACCAATCAACAAGGCTATTGAATTCATCTTTTAGCCATAAATATTTTGGTTGAACTCGCGAATTGCCTTTAAATGTCTCGATATGCCTGATTATCCATTCTCGTACTATTATCAGATAGTTATCAAAACTTCCTGCGTAGGGAGGAAACAAAAACCACGTCCAGTACCGCTGGTAATAGAGTCCGTCTTTGTCTTTACCGTAGAAAGCAGGTGCTAAAGGAACCGCTCCTTCCTCTAATTCAAAAAAATCAGTGATATCAGGATCTATGATGACTCTTGGAAATTTGGCTTTATCCTCTTCTAATTTGTAAGCCTTAATATATGAGGTTCCAAATACTACTTTATTATGGTGAAACAATTTTCCCTTTGTTATCGCCCCTCGACAAAAAACTCCGTCATAAGCTAGATCAGCGGTAATTTTATGTATTTTTCTAGACAACCCTTTGAATCCATCAAGAGTTGGCTCTGCCGAAATTATAATGCAGTCAGATACATAGGTAAGTCTTGGATCACCTAACTCCCTCTCAATTAAGCCGTGTTCTGTTTCAATGTAAATAGGAAGGTCAGAACAGTAATTTGGATCAGTAGTTTCTTCATCCATAAAATTCAGGATTGACTTTATTCGTTTCAAATCCAGATTATCATTTCGATTATTTGACTCGATGCTCTTAACGATTTCAGAGAAGCCAAGAATATCGAGAAAAGCAACGAACCGCTCTTCCATAATATGATTTTCATCTAAAATTGAATTCATTCTCGATTCTCTAAGTTCAGCAGTCTGTGCGAAAGCGAAGCCCCGCTGACAACGTTTAACGGCATTATCCTGACATCAGGTTAGGGTACAGCCTATAATGACAGCCCATTCTTGACGGGGTAGCATAGATTATGATGCTAAGTTACTTTTTTTACCAAAAGGTATTTATCATCAGCTATGCGCCATCACATCTTCAAGTTTTGTGGCCTTAACAAATCGTGCAGAGTTCTCGCCGATTGCCAAAGCCTCGAAGTGCGCCTCGCCACATTTTATCTTGGCGCTTTCCTTGTCTCGCAGATCATCGGTGAAAAGACTGCCCTTGGTTTCCACAACAAAATAGAGCCGTTCTGCACCGTCCAACTCCAACAACACAGCCCAGTCCGGGTTATAGCTGCCTAGTGGTGTCTGAACTTTGAACCAGTCCGGTAGCTTGGCATATACCTTAACTGACTCGTTTTTTTCTAGCTGCTCTGCGAAACTGCGCTCGACACCGGCAGAGTCATAGACAACATGCTCATGCACTGACTTTTCGACGGCTAGCATGTTCTTTAGATAGCCAGTCAATTCTTCCTGCTCGAAAAGCTCCTGAGCATAATAATCCTCATCACCAATACGCTGATATTTGATGCCATCTACCAAGGCCAATCGTTTGGTGCGGTTGATGGTTTCACTGGCGAATTCGATAAACTGTTGCGGGTTCCGGGCAAAATCATTCAGCCGGTTGCAGCTATTTAGGATAGCGACCAAACTGCGACGGGTTAGCTGGGTTTTATCCTGTAAATCAGTCAGAATGTCAGGTAGCTCAATATCTCTTTCATCTAGTGTGATGGATGCGCCCGTAGCGGTTTCTTCCGCAATGACCCCTCCCCTGCCAATGGCAAGATCGGCTTTGCGAATATTGACCCGTGTTTTGGTGATGGGAGGACAATGCCAGATAGCTTGAGCGCAATCTTTCAGCAATTTTTCATTGTCAAATTGCACCCTGTAAGTGGTTTTATGCTTAATACGATCCCACAATGCCTTGAATTGCTCTCCGTGCAAGATGGCTTGCCGTGTTTTAACCTGCTTTCGCTCATTGGCATCTTTTATTTCTAGTTTTCCGGCGAGCTTGCGCAAGATTTCTTTGACCTGCGGGAGCTGCGCGGAGAAGTCTTCCGGCAAGGTTAGCGATCCATCCTTAAGCACTTTGCGCAAGGAATCTTGAACCTTACCCTTTGCATCCAGATAACCTGTCTCTTTTAGATGGTTCCAGAGAGCCTCAGATTGCGCCACGCCTAACGGCTGGGTTTTGCCAGTGGCATCGGTCACAGAAATAGAGGCGAACTGGTGTTTTTCCACGATACCAAAGCGGATACCCGTATCGGCTTCAATCTCTTTTTGTAGGTTTTCGGCAAATTCCTCGTAGCTTTCGGTGGCGATAACGGTCAAGGTATTGATGTCAAAGCCGCGCAGTCGCTCGCCATTCTGGTTGACGCATAGGCGCAAACCGCGTCCGATAGTCTGCCGCCGTTCCCGTTCGGTTCCGATCTCGCGCAATGCACAAATCTGGAAAATATTGGGATTGTCCCAACCTTCTCGCAGTGCAGAATGCGAAAATATAAACTTGAGCTTGGTATCTAAGCTAAGCAATTTTTCTTTGTCTCTCATAATGAGGTTATAAGCACGTTCGGCATTATCACGGTTGCCCTGATTATTCTCGGCGGTGTCTGTCCAAACGCCCTTTTTGTCGATAGAGAAATAACCGTCATGCACTTCTTCAAGCTCGGCGCTCAAATCCACCTCATTATTAAATAGGCTTTGATAGTCTGGATGAGCCGCCAGACGACGATATTCTTCTTCGAACATCACCGCATATTTGCCTTTTTCACGCACACCGTCGGCGGTATAGCGGCGGTAATGATCGACAACGTCGATGAAAAATAGGCTCAGAACCTTTATTCCCTGAGGGCGTAGCCGCAATTCTTTATCTAAGTGTTCTTTGATCGTGCGCCGGATCATCAACCGCTTGAGTGCGTCGGCATCCACGTCACCGATAGCTTGACCGATCCGTAACCAATGCTCGCCACCTGGTATTTTCAGTTCGACCAATTCATTGTCCTTTTCGCAACGAATTTCCCCGACCAGACAATTGGTGTAAATGGCTCGGCCTGTCGTTTGTTCCAGGTCATCGCCGTCCTGCACAGTCTTTGGTTCGCGGCGGACATGTCCCTTGCTTTGAACATCCAGTTCTAGCTGAGCGGAAATAACGCCACGTTTATTACTAATTCCCAACACTTTTACATAAGCCTTGTTGTGACCACCATCGACTTCTAGGGAAGCCACTTCAATCTGCTTGACCAGCTTGCGTTCGTAAGCATCCACGGCATCGAGACGGAAAACCATGTTGTGTTTGTCCACATGGGTCGCCGAATAACGCAGCGTGCAGAGCGGGTTCATGGCATTGAGCGCCTGTTTACCCTGCCCTTGCAAGCCGCCATCGACACTTTGCGGTTCATCGACGATGATAATTGGGAGAGTCGCCTTTATCAGGTCGATAGGCTTCTCACCGCCGGTTTTCTCGCTGTCCTTATAGAGGTTATTCACGTCCTTCTTGTTGATAGCGCCGACTGTCACCACCATGACCTGAATATTCGGGCTGGTGGCAAAATTACGCACCTGGCCGAGTTTGGATGAGTCATATTGAAAGAACTCATAGCCCTTGGCTCCAGGATACAAACTCTCGAAATGGTCGCGGGTGATTTCCAGGGTCTTGTTGGTTCCTTCCTTAATAGCCACGGAAGGCACAACGATCACGAATTTAGTAAAGCCATAGCGCTTGTTCAGCTCGAAAGCCGTGCGCAGATAGACATAGGTTTTCCCTGTGCCGGTTTCCATTTCCACGGTAAAATCACCAGAGGCAAGACCAGATGCAGGTTTTAGGCCGTTGCGAAGCTGAATATCGCCGAGATTGGCGAGAATTTCATCATCCAACAATTGCAAGCGGTTGCCGATGCCGAGATCGTTCGTTGAGAAAATATCGTTTTGACCGCCCACTGCATTATGGGTGACAGTGAATTCGGTTCGGCAGGTTTCTTGCCCACGAAACAAGTCACATACAGACTCAATAGCGTCGTGTTGGTAATCAAGATTGGGTTCGAAGTGAAGCTTCATACTTTCCCTATTTTATTTAGATTACTGAGTTTATCTGACATATTTCTGCGTTGTAGCACTGCCAAACTTCATCAAGCGGTGTCGGCGGAGATGACTCAAGGTTAAGGAATATCAACCTCTTGCGAGCGCGTGTAATTCCAACGTACAGGCGATTAACCTGGGAAGCCTCATAGAGGTCATAATTTTCGATGTATGGCAAAACGACCATATCAAATTCGAGACCTTTAGCATTTAGCACCGAAGTAAAATGTCGAAGATGTCGCCTTGATAAATCTAACCTTTCAGATAGCTCAGTATCGATGAGGTTTTCGGTTAGGGATGGGCGAAGCCGATTATGAGTTTCCGCTGCCATATCGGCATTTGGAAGAATAACTGCGGCTGTTTGACCTCTCGGCACTTCTTGTAGTATCTCCACAATTTTCTGATCCATTTCTGCCACCGTCATATAGTTAATAGATTCCGGCCCTCGAATTGATCCATGCCTTTGCTCCAAACGACGTTTCAAATCTTCAGAAATTATCAATTCCTGCGATTTCTCATGCAACTTTGCGCGGAAACATGCGCTGAACAAAGCTAACCCAGGTGATTCTAATTGTCGTATGTTTTCACGCAGACTTACATGTGGAACAATTCTTCCTGGAAAACAGGCAGGAATATCAATATGGCTACCATGATGCAACTTTTGCCCTATATCACCGACTACAGTTACCGCCTGATATTCTGGACGAGCTTGTCCGGCCATCAAGTAAATTTGCTGTTCGGTAAAATCCTGCACCTCATCGATAAATACTGACTGATAAAATGGTGGCTCTTTGAATAATGCAGACTTACCCTGGAATCCTCGCCCAATTAAATGAGAAAGACAAAGCAGTAAATCAATATCAATTTCAGCCAGTTTTTTGTTTTGGAGTTGTTTAAGGATGTTGTTGGCAACTATAGGGTCAGGATAGAAATGGGGGTAATTTAACAAAGTTTCCAAATAGGTGTCCGCGATATAAGCTAGCGGGTTGAGAAGTTTGTTGTTCAAGCTCCGAACGATTTGGTTATCAATGGATCTTGTTTTTACATTAATCGAATTATTTTGTATATCTATCTGGCCTTCATCGCTCTGCTCCTCTTCAGCCACTTCCTCAGGAAGAGGTGCTTCAGTAGGCAGCAAATGCAGCTTTTGTCTTCCGAGACCACGTTTTAACAAGAGTGCCTTCAAACGCCCTTCACGCGACACATATATTTTTTCAGTGGCCTCAGACAATAATCCGAAATACAGTTTCTCATGGCTAAAATGAACTGCTTTAAAGTTAGTTCCGTGTTCGTCCTTAACCAAAGCCTTCCCTTCTACTAACAGCGAACGAGCGTTTTCATCCCAATCGAGCAACTGACCGTCTTGCGTCATTAAACAGAGTGAGCTGTCGATCAGACCATCCTCGTTTGTGAACACTAAGAGAGCTGAAGATCGGTGAAATAATGGCACCTTCTGATTAATCAATTGGGTAGCCATTGCACTTTCTGTTGAGGAAAAAAATGCCTGATTGCCATCATCAAACCAATACACGCTGGCACTTAGTACATGATTCCGTGTTTCCTGAATGACTCTATAAATTTGCTCTGCTAAGCCATCTAAAGCAAATCTGCCTGAGCCTTTGGGCTGTCGCAAAGAGGACTCAATACTGTTCAATTTTTCACTAAGGTAATCAATCGCCGCCTTCGCAACTCTAAGTGCAATCGAACGATGTTCAGGCTTAAAACGATCTGCGATTATCTCTGCACTAGGTAAACTAGCTATTAATGAATTTCCAATTTTGTTTGCAATAGCTTGGTCTGCGGCGAAAAACCAATCCATTGTGGTTTCCACATGGGAGTTTCGAGGTTCTGAAAGTCCCGTCCAACGCCATCCAGGGACACCACTCCGTTCTAGTTTTCGATGTTGACGTAACTTGCTCTGCAATTCCTTGTATTCAAGGATCGGTAAATGAGAAAGGTCGATTCGACGACAAGTTTCCCTGAGATACTGGATCAATTCACCTGTTCGAACGAATCCTACGCTACTATCTTGGGAAAATTGGCCAGCATACTTTTCAGCCCAATAATCCAGATGATCTCCAACAACTTCCCGAAATGATTCTTCATCTATAGCATGTTCAACATTAAAATCACATAGCATTTTAGCCCGCCCAAGAGCAGCTGACGTTTTTCCAGAGCCTGCAACCCCTTCTACGAACATAGGGCCAAATGGTGAACGAGAAACAATTTTCTCTTGATCGAGTGTACGGTTAACATAAAAAACTTCGTTTAAGCCAAAATATTCCTCAGCTTGGTCTTGACGGGTATCGTCCAATTCATCCGAATCATCTATTTCAATGACACCGCCAATATCAAACTCATCATCCTCAACAATTGTCATGTGGAGAATTTCGACTTCTGGCGGTAAAGGCTTAGTTTTAGTTAGTTCAGAAGACAGATCAGATTCAATGTGTTGTCTAGCAAGATCTAATTCTGTTAGAGGCCGTTTTTCTGTTTCTAGGGAGGGAAGAGTAATGATCTGACCATGTAGATTTCTTCTTAAATCAGTAATCTCGGCATCTCCGTAATCTCCATGCACCTCCATGCGCAAAAAATTACGGATATTGTCTTCAAATTGTTGTCCTGAATAACGATCAAATAATCGAATCTCTGCAACCCTATATTCACCCCAGAGTTTACTTTCGGATTCAAAACCAGGGCGGATAAAAGAACAAAGTCGCCCGATGGAAGAATGTGGTGTTGCTAATCCAGAAGCCTCACTCGGACCAGGTGCAGATGTTGATGTCAGACGAAATTCCAAGCGCCCTTTATACTCTGTGTCAATAACCACGGTTTTTCCGTAAGCGTGTCGTCGAACAGACTGATAATTATTATCTCCACGTTCAAAAATCATTTTATTCGAGTAATCAATTACCTCGCTCAAAACCTCAAGTTCAGTTTTGCAGTATATTTTTTCTTTTAGCTTGGAAAGTTTTTTGGTCATTGTTTGGGTAATCCTTCTCGAGACAACTTTGGATTATTGGAGAATGCGGCTTAAATGCTTCGCACGTTTTCCAGACCATTCTGCTGGAGAATAGCGGTTAGATTGGTTTTACCCACATCGTCGGCAAAGGAACTGTCACGGAATACTATTTGGGCTTCACCAGACGGAGATAATTGCTTATGCCATTCCACTATTCCTAAGGCCAAAGATTCGGCCTCATCGTTGCTGATTTGCGGAGCTAGACAGGTTAGTAAAGTGCCAGAACCAATGCTGTGAACGGTCTTGCCTGAGATGGTTTTCTGTTCAATAGGCACGGTCAGGTCTAAGCCCAGCTTGAGCAGTAGCTCGAACAAAATATCCTGTTCGGTGCGGTCTGTTTTCAGGTGTTCGGCGTATTGAAGAAGCGTATCGGCCAAATCATCCCTATTAGGTTCCCAAGCGTGGATATTGGAAGAGTCCAGTTTGAACACGCGGAAGCCTGTATCGCCATTGAAGATGGGATTTTCGTCTTTGATTTTTCTACCGGCGCGGCGCAGGCGTTCTTTTGTTAGTTCCGCTATGGTGCGAGGTCTGCCAAGTTGGTCGCAGAAATCGGAGGCGGTTTTTTGATCTTTATTCTCAGGATCGAGCGGCTCAGGAAGTTGAACGAGAATATAACGGCGATTTGCGTTATCAATAGCATTTTGTGCCATAACGGCATGACCAGTAGTACCAGAGCCAGCAAAAAAGTCGCACACTAACTCACCAGCCTCAGAAGTTTGGCTAATAATTTCTTGTATCATCACATTGGACTTTGGAAAGTTGAAACATTGACTCCCCATTAGCGCACGCAATTGTTTGGTAGCGTTACTATTTAAAGGGAATCGCATGTTCAACGCATCATCTTGCTCATCTGTGCTTTCAGCAGCAGTTAGTATCCATGTAGAAAGAGGTTTTTTATTTGAACGCAACTCAGCTAGATGCCTCTTATACATGGGCGTTCCGTTAGGATTTGTCGGAAATATCACCTTGCCTTCAGTGATAATGCGTTTCATTCGCTCCGACTCGTAAGCCCATACTCTGTTGGGATTACATTGGAAAACAATTTCTGATTCTGGGTCAGTAATGGGGTAAAAAAGATTTGGACGCTCTTCAGCTGTTTTGTTGCAGGTTAGATTATCTCTTGCCCAAGCTCCGCGTGGATCGTTGTCTGGATTTGTGTAGTTGGATAAATTCTTCTCTACACCAAGAAATTCAAACTGAGATGATTTAGCAAAAACTAATAAATATTCATGATCAGCACTCACATAGAATGACTTTGAGTCATTAGCCCCTGTTCGGCGTTTCCAAGGAAAAATTCCAACAAAATTTTCCTCGCCAAAAACATCATTCGTCAATTGTCTTAGATTAATCAGTTCGTTGTCATCAATGGATATAAAAACAACTCCGTCATCGCGCAATAAATTCCTCGCAAGTTTTAGCCTCGGATACATCATATTTAGCCAGTCGGTGTGGAATCTCCCACTGGCTTCGGTATTGCTGCTGATTTTCTTGCCGCTTTCTACTTGTCCGGTGAGTTCCAGGTAGTTTTTGATATTGTCCTGAAAATTATCTGGATAAACAAAGTCCTTGCCGGTGTTATAGGGCGGATCGATATAGATGAGTTTCACTTTTCCAGCATAGCTTTTTTGCAAGAGTTTGAGCACTTCCAGATTATCGCCTTCGATCATCAGGTTTTGAGTGGTTTCCCAATCTACGCTTTCTTCTGGACAAGGGCGTAGTGTGCCGGTTGACGGCGTTAACGCAATTTGTCGGGCACGACGTTTGCCGTGCCAGTTTAGGCCGTATTTTTCCTCGCGGTCATCAACCGTACCGCCAAGCAATTGTTTCAATACATCGAAGTCCACCTTGCCTTCTGTGAAGGCTTCGGGGAACAGTGTTTTTAGTTGCTCTATGTTTCCTGCAACTAGGTCGGCACTTTGGGTTTCTGGATCTTGGTCAGTCAATTTCTGCACGGCTATTTTCCTTTATGCCCTTTAGGGTATTAGAGTGTTGTTTTTATTTCGGCCAATTCTGCTTCCAGCCTTTTGATTGTTATATTAAGTTCCACGCGGCGATTGAGCTGCTTTTCCTTCACGGCTTGGTTGCGTAAGGTCGTTAATTCATAATGGATCCGTGCATATTTTGCCAGCCCATCCCGCAAGATTGTTGAGCGTTCCGTGGAAGTCGGCGGGGTGAAACTGCCCGTAATGCTTGCAGCTTCCAGTCCGGCCAAACGGTCTATCCAGGCCTGATATAAAGCAAACAGATCAGCGGCAGGCAAAGTCGAGAGCGCAAGGCTGGATAAAAATAGGGTCTCTGGTTCAGCCAAGGCGTTCGGATTAATCGCGGCTGTTCTGTGCAGGTCTTCAATCACCACTTTGCCAGCTTCGCCTTGCGACCAACGCTTATGAGCCATGGAAAGGCTAACCTTTCCGCTTTGGCCGGACAGCAGCACAACGGGGTATGGAATAGCCCGATGAATCAGTTCTATCAGCCGCGCAGGCTTTGCCGCTTGGCGGAAAGCGACAATAAGAACAGCGATTTCCAGATACTCCCGCACTTCGTCACGATAATCCGGCACGCCGATATTGGTAGGCTTGAGCGCGGCGATCCAGTGTAAGTCCTCGATGCCATCTTGAATTTGCCGTTTGTCGGCAGCGGTCGGCACCCCTTGATCCAGCAACAGTTTTTTCGGCACGCGCTGATCGACACGGGCATCTGGTGGCAAAGCGAAAGCATCGATCACCGGAGCAAAGATCATGCGGGGACGGATTCCGGTAGAATGACCAGAAAGGCTACGACCTCGAAATCGTTAATGCCTTGGAACTCGCCTTTTTGGGCGTGAGTTCCGCCTGGGGTAAACAGGCTGGCGACCGCCCGTTCTTCTTTCTTGCCGACGATAGAGGCGACGGCTTTGGCAAGCAAATCCTGCACGGCATCCATTTCTTTGCCGTCCCGCGTGGTTTTATCGAAGCGGGCACAGGCCAAGGCATCCGGCAGATCACGGCCTATGCAGACCTTTTTCAGTCGGTCTAGCACCTGCTTGGCTTGATTGAAGGGCAGCAATACGGTTCCATCATCACCAATGTGAACCAAGTAATGCGGCGCAAGGGGATAGCCCGGTTCCACCAAATCCAAGGCTGCATCGCCTACGGCACGCAGGCAAAAAACGACACCCGACAGAATGCCAGTTTCGCCTAAATCATCTGTGGTAGTGACGGCAAAAGTGCCAAACGGCAGACTGTCTAAACGATCCTGATGGTCTTTAAGGAATCCAGCCAAATCAATACGAAAATCGGTAAGCGTCAAATCGGCAATTGAAACACCGCTGCTCAAGTCTTCCAAGTCGATGACGGAATCCTGAAGCTTCAAAAGCTGTTTGCGGCGATATTCCAGATCGTTCATTTGGTTGCCGGATTGCTGCTCGATGACGTTTTCCTCGCCGGTGGCGGAAATATCCAGCAAGACCATACGCCCACTCACCCGTTGTTCCAGGTTAATGTATTCCTCCAGCTCAATATTCGGCCAGAAATTGACAAGCTGAATCTGCGTGTTGATCGAACCGATACGGTCTATACGCCCGAAGCGTTGAATGATCCGCACCGGGTTCCAGTGAATGTCATAGTTGATAAGCGTATCGCAATCTTGCAGGTTTTGCCCCTCGGAAATGCAGTCGGTCGCAATCAGAAGGTCAAGTTCGCCTTCATTAGCTAACTCGTCTGGGCGTTCCTTGGAGCGTGGCGAAAAGGCAGTGAGGATACTCGCCAGGTCATTACGAAGATTGGGCAGCGTGGATTTGTTGCGTCCGGTTCCGGTCAGAATGGCCGTGTTCAATCCCAGTTTCTCATGCGCCCACGGTGCAAGCTGCTCATACAAATACTTAGCGGTATCGGCGAAAGCGGTAAATACGATTACCTTACGGTTGCCTTTATTGATCGGGGTCGCCACTTTTTGTGCGATAACTTGCTGCAATGCGGCTAATTTTGCATCGCGTTCAGGGTTTACCTGTCGAGCCGCCGAAAGCAAGGTGGCAAGCCGGTTGCGGTCTTCGGTGAGGTCTTGCCGCCAACGCACCAAGTCCACGTCTTGCAACAATACCCGCACTTTACGCCCGACCAACAGGCTTTCAAACGCGGCATCATCCACGTCCACATCTTCAATGTTGATTTCTTCAATGCTGCTCTCGTGCCCTTCCAGTTTGGCGAGTGTGGCTTTTACGTCGGTAAGTTGACGCTCAAGGGTCAGTGAAAAAGATGATACCGCGCTTTCCATCCGCTTAAGGACATTGACACGCAGCAGGTGAACCAAACTTTCCTCCCGGTCAGATTGCCGGAAAAAGCTCTCGCCGCCGCGAATCTGGGTGCTGTATTTTGCATCATAGGCAGCCTGTTTATGGGGCAAGACATAGCGGAGCGGCGCATAAACGGCCAAGGTAAGGCGGCGGATTTCATTATTGATTTCCCGAATGGAGCGAAATTCACCGGATAAATCCACGTCGGGCTTGATGTTGATCGGCTTTAACCGTTCTGGAAATTTGCCGGTTTCCGCCGTGCCGTAGTATTTCTCAATATGCTTGCGCGAACGGGCAATGGTGAGCATGTCCAACAGCTTAAAATAGTCGAAGCCGAGCATGTCCATGAGCCGTGCAGGCCTGCGATCTGTATCTTCCAGGGCAAGCCAGCGGTTGAATTGGAGTTGCGCCTGTCGGATAGTCGCTTCGATACTGGGGATTCCGTGTTCGAACAGCGCGGTATCTTTACCTTCGGTTACAAAAGCAATCTGGTTTTTCAAGTCGGCAAGGCGGTTATTAACCGGCGTGGCGGAGAGCATCAGCACGCGAGTCTTTACACCTTGCTGGATGATCCGGCGCATCAGCCGGTCATAGCGCGTTTCGCGGTCTTTGTGGGTGGCCTTGTTGCGGAAGTTATGGGATTCGTCGATAACCACCAGGTCATAGTTACCCCAATTGACGTGGTTGAGGTCAATGTCGCCGGACAAGCCGCTATCACGCGATAAGTCAGTGTGGTTTAACACGTCATAGTTGAAACGGTCGGAAGCAAGGCTGTTGCGCCGGTCGTTGGTTTTATAGATCGTCCAGTTGTCCCGCAAACGCTTAGGGACGAGAACCAGCACACGGTCGTTACGAAGCTCATAGTATTTAATGATAGCCAGGGCTTCAAAGGTTTTACCTAAACCCACGCTGTCGGCGATAATGCAACCGCCATGCCGATCCAGCTTGTCGATAGCACCCACCACGCCATCGCGCTGAAACTTGTATAACTTCTTCCAGACGGTTGTATTACGGATGCCAGTCGCGGATTTAATGATACGCTCTTCATCAAGTTCCTCGCCCATGTCTTTAAATAGGCGGTAGAGAATCAAATAGTAAACAAGGGAGGGTTCTTTGTGTTCGATCAATTCCCTGAGCATGGCGAGGAAGTCGTTTTTTGCTTCGGGTGCGGCGGGCAAACTGTCCCACTGGGTTGTAAACCAGGAGCCGAGAAGAGCGCA
This sequence comes from Methylovulum psychrotolerans, assembly GCF_002923755.1. Lineage (GTDB taxonomy): Bacteria > Pseudomonadota > Gammaproteobacteria > Methylococcales > Methylomonadaceae > Methylovulum > Methylovulum psychrotolerans. The sequence goes on along the minus strand of NZ_PGFZ01000026.1, from coordinate 1,032 downwards.
TTCCTCCACACTCTCGGAAAGCTGGATAAGGCCAAATTGGTTGCCAGGGGTAATGCCCAAGCCTTCCGTTGAAAACGAGCAATTTCCGGTAATGACGCGATTAAGCGTTTTTTCCGAACTGTCTGTGATGAGCGTCGCTTGCGGAATAACCCCTGGAACGCGCTTAATTTCCGTGGTCTTCCCTATCCAATCGGCACACTGCTTTGCCAACCATCGGGTTTGGAGGCGGTTCCGAAAAGAACGGTCAGCGATAGAATCGACAATCCCCAAATCCCCCGCTTTGGCATTGGGCAACATTATGCGGCACTTATCCAGCTTATGCAGGAGTTCCCGCACTTCTCCAAAGGCGAAAAGCGAAAAAGAAGGCGAGGCTACGTCAAGTTTAGATTGCGCTATAAGGCATTTGCGCAGTTCATCAATAACCCGCTCGTTTCCGCTATTTTTGAGTATTTTCATGCGTTCCTAGATTCAACAAATTCTTCCCATACCCCGGTGGCTTGTATCATTGCATAGCCGACCCCAATACGTTTTGGCGCATTTTCTCGTGTCTTCAGGCATTGTCGCACATAACGGCTTGCCGCTTCATCAGGCAAAAGCACAATTTTTCATCTTAATAACACGACACCGAGTAGCCATTCGGAACAAAGCAAAGTGATTATGGGGTTAATTAACCAAAAGAACGGTTTGTCCTTAGACCTCTCTGGATTCCTTTGTATCAGTGGCTTACAGGCGCAAGCTCAGTTTTTTATCCTATCACAAGACACCAGTAAGCCATCCGTAAAAATAACCCAGTGATAAGGCCTCATATCACGCATTTGGCTTGTCTCATAAAGTGAAGTTTCATTTACACATCCCAAGCCCCCCGCAAACCCGCATCCCACCGTGTAAACAATATCCTGTTATCGGTTTATTTTACATGTGTTATGATAACCCTTAAAACTTAATTTACAATCAGGGGGCTACCATGACAGGCCAACAGGTGGGCTATATCCGCGTCTCATCCGCACAACAAAATACGGACAGGCAATTGGC
>NZ_PGFZ01000025.1:3621-25780 GCF_002923755.1 Methylovulum psychrotolerans | reverse complement strand
GCGCCTCCAATAGTTCCTGTTGTTTGGGGGTTAGCGCGAATGGGGGTAAGGGGCGTGCCATGTCTTCTTATCGACAAATCAATAAAGGCTCAATATTATCGGATATATTTCGAACTTTGGATACTAGAGACCTTTCTGAACACTAAATAAAACACTTTGTTTCGAGATACACAAAACTGAGAAGTGTTGATGCTTGCATATATAGCATATCCGATGTATAAAACGGCTATTATGTTCTATTTTGTCAACAAAACAGAACATATAACTAAACGCTTGCACAGAAGCGTTGGCTAAAAAATAATTTTTCCAAACATTCGTGACATTACCGGATACCCATGCCATCTTAACTGAATTCCAGACAGATAAAAAATCTGGAACTATGGCCGTCCATATCCTCTCCTTATCTGGATTGTTTCCATCGGGCTTTTAATGGCCGTTTTTTAATTGCACCGTCCGGCGCATAAATCCGCTGACGTTTTGCTGAGATTTACATGCGTTGTCGGATTACCCCCCTTTTGATTTATACCTTGCTTACGATTCAGCTTAGCGGCTGCATGATGGGGCCGGATTATGTTCGCCCAAAACTGACCGTACCCGCCGAATTTAAAGAACTTAAAGGTTGGAAGCAGGCCCAACCTAAAGACCATGTTTTGAAGGGTAAGTGGTGGGAAATGTTTAACGACCCTAGGTTGAATAGTCTGGAAGAACAGGTCGCCACAGGCAATTTTTCCTTAGCCCAAGCAGAAGCCCAATACCGCCAAGCCGAACACTTGGTGCTGACGGCGCAGTCGGCGTTATTTCCGGTGGCTTCGGCCAGCGGCACGTTTAACCGCTTCTTGGCCGCCAGCGGCCAAAGTGTGGCTGTACCTGGTGTGCGCAACTTATTTGGCTTGGCTTTGTCCATGTCTTGGCAACCGGATTTGTGGGGCAGTGTCCGCCGCCAAGTCGAGGCCAATACCGATACTGCCCAAGCCAGTGCCGCGACGATGCAGGCTCTGCGGCTATCCCTGCAAGCGACATTGGCGGTGGATTACTATCAGTTGAAAATGCTGGACGGACAAAAGGCCTTACTGGATGGCACCGCTGATGCCTATAACAAAATTTTAACCATCACCAAAAACCGCTATGCTGTGGGGGTTGCCGCCAAAAGCGATGTGGTGCAAGCCGAAGCACAAACCGAGTCGGTCAGGGCGCAAGCCATTAACCTCGGCGTACAACGTGCGCAATACGAACACGCCATTGCCGTCCTGATAGGCAAAGCCCCCGCAGAAGTGGCCATGCCAGCCAAACCGCTTGCGGTGTCACCGCCATCAGTACCACTGCAACTGCCTTCAGAATTGCTGGAACGGCGACCAGACATTGCCACTGCCGAACGTAAAATGGCCGCCAGCAACGCCCAGATAGGCGTGGCTAAAGCGGCTTATTTCCCGACCTTGAATTTGGGGGCCACCACGGGTTATCAATCTACTTTGTTAAATACCCTATTAGACTCGGCTCGCCGTTATTGGGCTTTAGGCCCTGCCGCCGTAGCGTTGAGCATTTTTGACGGCGGCGCTAAAAATGCCCAGTATAAACAAGCCATCGACCAGTATGATGCCAATGCCGCCGCCTATCGGCAAACGGTGTTAACCGCTTTCCAGCAAGTCGAAGATAATTTGGCCGCTGTACGGATTTTGGAAGAAGAGTCGCAGGTGCAAAACAAAGCTGTGGCCGCCGCTAATCAAGCGTTGGAGCTGACCCTCAACCAATATAAGGCCGGAACCGTCAATTATCTGAATGTCATGACGGCACAGACGGTGGCTTTGTCAAATAGGATAACGGCAGTGCAGCTACAGGGTGCGCGTCTGACCGCTGCCGTACAATTGGTGCCTGCCCTAGGCGGTGGCTGGGATAACAGCAAGGTGCCATCCTCTAAAGATATGGGCAAGGACATTAAATGGACAGATTATTTGAGCATCCCGCTGATAGATCAAGGCAAATGACCCTATCCTATAACCGATTACCTGATCCGGCTAACTTATATCCGCTTATCCATGAATAAAGATACACCCGCTCAACCCAACCCCCCCAAAACCACACCTTGGCGGCTCATCCTGCTTTGGCTGGCCATTATTATGATGGTTGTAGCTGCCGCCGTGTATTTTTTCCGGCCAGCCGCTAATGATAATCCTACCGACCAAAAACACGCTAAGGGAAATTTTGCTAAAGGCGGGGATAATGGCGAGGCCAAAGGTGACTGGTCGGAAAATGCCCCGATTAGTATCAGTGTCGCTACGGCCCGTCAAGGGGATATGCCCATTTATCTAAATGGCTTGGGTACAGCGACCGCCCTACGCACTGTGACCGTCCACTCGCGGGTTGACGGCGAATTGATCCGCGTGGCCTTTACCGAAGGGCAATTAGTCCGGCAAGGTGATTTGCTGGCGGAAATTGACCCCAGACCCTTTCAAGTACAATTGAAACAAGCGGAAGGCCAGCTCATACGCGATCAGGCTTTACTGAAAAATGCTCAACTCGATTTAAGCCGTTACCAGACCTTGCAGGCACAAGACTCTATTTCCGGTCAACAGACCGCTACCCAAGCGGCCCTGGTCACCCAATACCAAGGCACTGTAGAAATGGATCAGGCGCAAGTTGACAACGCCAAATTGCAACTCACCTATGCGCGGATTACGGCACCGATAAACGGACGTATCGGTTTGCGCCTGGTTGACCAAGGCAATATCGTCCATGCCAGCGACACGACGGGGATGTTGGTCATCACCCAGACCCAACCTATTTCGGTAGTGTTCACGCTACCTGAAGATGCGGTGCCGTCAGTCATGAAGCGCTGGCAAGTGGGTGACGGCCTCGGTGTCGAAGCATTTGACCGGGCCGGGCATACCAAGCTGGCCAGCGGTAAAGTGTTGGCCGTGGATAACCAAATAGACACCAGCACCGGCACGCTCAAACTCAAAGCCCAATTTGATAATATGGACGGCAAGCTGTTCGCCAATCAGTTTGTCAATATCAAGATGCGCCTGGATACCTTACAAGCGGCAGTGCTGGTTCCCAGCGTCGCTGTCCAGCGCGGTGCTGACGGCGCTTTTGTTTATGTGGCTAAAGACGATGGCAGTGTTGAGGTCAGGGCCGTCAAAACCGGCCCGTCCGAAAACGAAACCGTCGCCATTCTTGACGGCGTGGCCGTCAATGAGCAACTGGTGGTTGACGGTACCGACAAACTCCGCGCTGGCAGTGCCGTTAACGTGGTCAAGCGCGATAACCAAACCTTAGTACCCGAACCACAGCCATCTACACACCTGCATCCCACTGGCCGACACCCTGCCCGCCCATGAGCTATCCCCAAACGCCAGCAGCGGGTTTTAACCCCTCGCGTCTTTTCATCCTCAGGCCTGTCGCCACCTCATTGCTGATGCTGGCTTTGTTGCTGGTCGGCATTTTGGCGTACCGATTGCTGCCCATTTCGGCACTGCCGCAGGTTGACTACCCGACTATCCAAGTCACCACCCTTTATCCGGGCGCCAGTCCAGAAGTGATCACGTCGGTCATCACCGCGCCGCTGGAACGCCAATTTGGGCAAATGCCAGGGCTAAAACAAATGTCCTCCAGCAGTTCGGGCGGCGCGTCCATGATTACCCTGCAATTCAATCTGAAATTGGACTTGGATATTGCCGAGCAAACGGTACAGGCCGCCATTAACGCCGCCAACAGCTTTTTGCCCACCGATTTGCCTATGCCGCCGATTTACAATAAGGTCAATCCGGCGGACACGCCTATTTTGACCTTAGCGGTCAGTTCATCCAGCTTGCCCTTAGCCAAGGTTGAGGATATGGTCGACACCCGTCTGGCGCAAAAAATTGCCCAGATACCGGGGGTCGGCATGGTAAGCATCAGTGGCGGACAACGCCCGGCGGTGCGTATCCAAGCCAATGATAAGGCTTTGGCCGCTTACGGGATGAGCCTGGATGACTTACGCACCGCCATTGCCAGCGCCAACATCAACCAGCCTAAAGGTATGCTTGATGGCCCGTTGCGGTCGGCCATTATCGACAATAACGACCAACTCCGTTCCGCCGTCGAATACCGTGACCTTATCGTCGCTTACCGCAACAATGCGCCGGTGCGGCTATCCGCCGTCGCCGTCGCGGTGGATTCCGCCGAAAATGTCAAGCTGGCGGCTTGGGCCAACAACACGGCGGCGGTGATCGTTAATATCCAACGCCAGCCCGGCGCCAACGTCATCGACGTGGTTGACCGTATTAAACAACAGCTGCCGCATTTGACCTCAACCCTGCCTGCGGCAGTTGACGTGTTGCCCTTAACTGACCGGACGGTGACCATCCGCGCCTCCGTCCATGATGTGCTGTTCGAGCTGATGTTGGCGGTGGCTTTAGTCATTATGGTGATTTTCGTATTTTTGCGGAATGTGCCCGCAACGCTGATACCCGGCATTGCCGTGCCGTTATCGCTGATCGGCACGTTCGCCGTGATGTATCTGGCTGGGTTCAGCATTAACAACTTGACCCTGATGGCACTGACCATCGCCAGCGGTTTCGTTGTTGATGATGCCATCGTGGTGATCGAAAACATTTCCCGCTACATCGAACGGGGTGACCCGCCGCTCCAAGCCGCGCTGAAAGGTTCTGAGCAAATCGGCTTTACCATCATTTCCTTAACCTTTTCGTTGGTGGCGGTCTTAATTCCTTTGCTGTTCATGGGGGATGTGGTCGGACGGCTGTTCCGTGAGTTTGCGATTACCTTGGCCGTGGCCATTCTAATTTCTGCTGTCGTGTCGCTGACCCTGACCCCCATGATGTGCGCAAAAATGTTGCGCCCACTAGGCGCAAAACAGCAAGAAACTGCCCGCCCCGACGCTATTTTTAGCCGTGTCACCGCCACTTACGGACGTAGCCTGCATTGGGTGTTCCGCCGCCAGAGCTTGGTTTTGCTGGCGGCATTGGCCACTATGGTCATGACTGTCATACTCTATATTTCCATCCCTAAAGGCTTTTTCCCTATCCAAGATACGGGGCTGATTCAAGGCATTTCCGAAGCGCCGCCGAGCATTTCCTTCGCCGCCATGGCAGAACGGCAAACGGCTTTGGCCAAAGGAATTTTAAACGACCCGGACGTAGAGAGCCTGTCATCGTTTATCGGCGTGGACGGCAGCAACCCCACCCTGAACAGCGGGCGGTTTTTAATCAATTTAAAACCCCAAAACCAGCGTACGGCGACCGCCGAGGGCATTATCCAGCGCTTACGCGATAATCTGGCAACGGTTGCGGGGATTACGCTGTATCTGCAACCTGTGCAGGATTTGACGCTGGAAAACCATATTAGCCGCACCCAATTCCAATTCACCGTGCAGGCGGTCAACTTAAAAGACCTGGAGCTTTGGAGCCAACGCTTAGTCACGCGGATGCGCAACGTCCCACAAATGGCCGATGTCGCCAGTGATGTGCAAAACCAAGGGCTACAAGCCTACATCACTATCGACCGCAGCACCGCCAGCCGCTTAGGGGTCAGCACCGCCGCCATTGACAACGCTTTATATAATGCTTATGGGCAACGGCTAATATCCACTATCTTCACCCAATCTAACCAATATAGGGTGGTGCTGGAAGCCGACCCGGCCACCCAGCATGGCCTGGAAGACTTGGCCAGATTGCGGATACCTTCCACCAACGGCAACCAGATTTTACTGTCGGAATTCTCCCAGGTATCGGAACGGCTGACCCCCTTGGCCATTAATCACCTCGATCAGTTCCCGTCCACCACCATTTCCTTCAACCTGATGCCGGGCGCGGCCTTAGGGGATGCGATTGCGGCCATTGAGGACATTAAAAAAGATTTGGCTATGCCGCTGAGCATCCAAACCGACTACCAAGGCGCGGCGTTGGCATTTAATGCCTCGCTAGGTAATACCTTATGGCTCATTGTCGCGGCCATCATCACGGTTTATATTGTGCTGGGGGTATTATATGAAAGCTATATCCATCCCTTGACCATCCTGTCGACGCTACCGTCCGCCGGGGTAGGGGCTTTATTGGCCTTGCTGGGCAGCGGCAACGATTTGGGCATCATTGCGGTCATCGGCATTATCCTCTTGATCGGCATCGTCAAAAAGAACGCCATCATGATGATAGACTTTGCCTTGGAAGCCGAACGCAAACAAGGTCTGCCGCCCGAAGAAGCCATTTATCAGGCCTGTTTGTTGCGCTTACGGCCTATTTTAATGACCACCATGGCCGCTTTACTGGGTGCGTTACCGTTGATGCTGGGTACGGGTGTTGGTTCGGAGCTGCGCCATCCTTTAGGGATAACCATGGTGGGAGGCTTGTTATTCAGCCAGTTACTGACTTTGTACACGACTCCCGTGATTTACCTCGCTATGGATGGCCTGGCTCGTCGGCTACGCGGCGGCTCGCCGCATAGCGGCATGATTGACAACAGCGAAGCCTAACCGTGAACCCGTCCGCGCTCTTCATCCGCCGCCCTGTCGCCACCACGCTGCTGACCATCGCTATTGCTTTGGCAGGCTTTGTCGCATTTTTGCAATTACCCATCGCGCCGCTGCCGCAAGTGGATTTTCCGACCATTACTGTGGGGGCTTCCCTACCGGGTGCCAGCCCACAAACGATGGCCGCCACGATAGCGACACCGCTAGAGCGTGCCTTAGGGCGGATTGCCGGGATCACCGAAATGACCTCGGCCAGTTCGCTAGGGGTCACTTCCATCACTTTGCAATTTGATTTAAGCCGCGATATTAATGGCGCGGCGCGTGATGTGCAAGCCGCCATCAACGCCGCCAGCAGCCTATTGCCCACCAATCTGCCCAACCGCCCCAATTACCGCAAGGTCAATCCTGCCGATTCGCCTATCTTGATTATGGCCTTGACCTCGACCACCTTAAGCCGTGGGCAAATGTACGATGCGGCAAGTACCATACTCGCGCAAAAAATCTCCCAACTGCCGGGTATAGGTCAAGTGTCGGTAGGCGGCGGTTCCTTACCCGCTGTGCGCGTTGAACTGAATCCGGGTGCCCTTGCCAAATACGGTGTCGGCCTTGACGATGTCCGCACCGCCATCACCAGCGGCAATGTCAACCGCCCGAAAGGTATATTGGAAAGCGGCGGCCGCCACTGGCAAATCCACGCCAACGATCAGGCGGCACAAGCAAAAGACTATTTGCCGATGATCGTCTCTTACCGTAACAATACGCCGATACGGATAGCCGATTTGGGCACGGTGGTGGACTCGGTGGAGGATTTGCGCAATGAAGGCCTAAAAGACGGCCAGCCGGCGGTACTGTTAATCCTTAGCAAACAACCCGGCGCCAATGTCATCGAAACGGTAGGCAGCGTCAAGGCTATGATGCCGCAACTACAAGCCATGATTCCTGCCGCCATGAATTTGTCGATAGTTATCGACCGTTCCGTCACCATCAGCGCTTCGGTACATGAAGTCGAGCGCAGCCTAGTCATTGCTATTGTCTTGGTGATTTTGGTAGTGCTGCTGTTCCTACGCAACCTGCGCTCGGCTTTAATCCCCATCATTGCCGTGCCTGTCTCCCTGATAGGCTCTTGTACCATCATGTATTTGTGCGACTATAGCCTGGATAACCTATCCCTGATGGCGCTGACGGTCGCGACCGGGTTTGTGGTCGATGACGCGATTGTAGTGTTGGAAAATAGTAGCCGCCACATCGAAAAAGGCCTGTCACCTTTTAAAGCCGCTCTTATCGGTGCCCAAGGGGTCAGCTTTACGGTCTTGGCGATGAGCCTGTCCTTAATTGCCGTTTTCCTACCCATCCTGTTAATGGGCGGTATCGTCGGGCGGCTGTTTCGGGAATTTGCCGTGACCTTATCCGCCTCGGTCATGGTATCGTTGCTGGTGTCGTTAACCGTCACCCCCATGCTGTGCGCCCGCTGGTTAAAAGCGGCCGATCCCCAACAGCAACCTGGGCGTTTAGCGCGTTTGTTGGAACATTTTTTCCAGAACGTACACAATGGCTATCAGCGTAGCCTGCGCTGGGCTTTACGCCATGCCCCGTTGATGGTCGTGATGCTGTTCACCTGTATTGCTTTAAATGTGTATTTATACAGCATTGTGCCGAAAGGCTTTTTTCCGATACAGGATAGCGGCAGGCTCAGCGGCAGCATCCAAGCGGATCAGGGCATTTCTTTCCAGGCCATGAAAACCAAGCTACATGATTTTGCCGAGATATTGGCAAAAGACCCCGCTGTCGTCAATGTCGTCGGCTTTGCGGGCGGCGCACAAAACACCAATTCCGGGCGCATGTTCACTGTGCTAAAACCACCCGGCCAACGCGAGCCAATTGGCGACATCAGCAAACGCCTGCGCAAAGAACTGTCGGTGGAACCGGGTGCCCGCTTATTTTTGCAACCCGTCCAAGACCTGCGCATCGGTGGCCGCATGTCGTCGGCCCTGTATGAATACACCTTGCAATCGGAACATTTAAGCGAACTGCGGGAATGGACACCCAAACTGGTCACTGCGCTGGCGGCCTCTCAGGAACTGGCTGATGTTAATACCGACCAGCAAGACCGGGGTCAGCAACTGTCTTTAGTGGTTGACCGTGACAAGGCTTCGCGTTACGGCATAAGCCAAGCCGCTGTCGATGCTACCTTAAACAACGCCTTCGGCCAGCGCCAAGTGTCGGTCATCTACCAGCCGCTCAACCAATACCATGTCGTGATGGAACTCGCGCCCGACTATTGGCGTGACCCGCAGACCTTAAAACAGCTCTATGTCGGCTCTACAACCACCCGGCAAAAAACCACGGTCAGCCAAGTGCCGTTATCGGCCATCGCCGAATTTAAGCCCAGCAACGCGCCTTTGACCGTCAACCACCAAAGCCAATTTGCCGCTTCGACCATTTCTTTTAACCTTAAACCGGGTATATCATTGTCGGATGCCACCCGGATTATTGACCGGACGATGCAGGACATCGGCGTACCTGCCTCGGTGCATGGCGGTTTTCAAGGTTCCGCCAAAGCCTTTCAAGAATCCCTACGCAACCAGCCTTGGTTGATTTTGGCGGCATTGCTGAGCATTTATATTGTCTTGGGCGTGCTGTACGAAAGCTATGTGCATCCTTTGACCATACTCTCCACCCTGCCCTCGGCAGGTGTCGGGGCACTCTTGGCATTAATGGCCTGTGACACCGAATTCAGCATCATCGCCCTGATTGGGGTGATTTTGTTAATCGGCATCGTTAAAAAGAATGCCATTATGATGATCGATTTCGCCCTACACGCCGAAAGGGAACAAGGCATCAGTGCGGAAGAAGCCATTTTCAGCGCCTGTTTGCAACGCTTCCGCCCCATCATGATGACCACCCTAGCCGCCATGCTCGGCGCATTGCCGTTGGCTTTTGGCTCAGGTTACGGTGCTGAGTTACGCCAGCCCTTAGGCATTTCCATCGTCGGCGGCTTATTGGTCAGCCAGTTGCTGACCCTATACACCACTCCCGTCGTGTATCTGTATATGGATAGGCTGAGTGTTTGGGGGCAACGGACATTTAAGCGCAATGGCTGAATTTATCTATAGGATGTGGTCGGTAAGCGCAACAGTCAGTTAGCTTCTTTGCCACCGTTGATGCGTTCAATGGCATGGCTAATGTTAATTCTTGCTTGTTTTTCATGTGAGCAAAAAAAGTGGTCTGTCCGGTAAATTCTCTGTTGGTCTAAAAAGCGTTGTAGGATTTCTACCCGTTTCCCGTTAAATATTTTTTCAGGCACAAAGCAGTATTCCTCCCGAATTTGCTTTTCGTATTCATAAAACCTTGACGGGGCAGCACCTAAAATGCTCAGGTCAATATCGACAAGTAGCGCTTCATCGGTGGTTTTAGTCGTGCAGCTATGTTTTGTTGTCAGGATCAGATCATAAATTCGCTGGATGTTTTCTTGAGGTACTAACTGAGCTTCAAGGTAATGCTTGGCGAGATTTGCGCTTTGCTCCTCATTGTCCAATTTATGCGTGTCGTAAATTGCGTCATGAAACCATAAGGCTATTATGATTTCACCGTAGTGAGCCGCCAAATGCTTTGCCTGTTCCGCTTGAAGCAAGCATTCGTATAGGTGCTGGATAGTGTGATATTTCCGATGTTTTTCGGGATACAGCACTATTAAATGGCTAAACCCTTGTTGTGGCGCAGGTTTATGGCTAATTTCATGCCAAGCAACATTCCACAGTTGTTGAAGCAAAGACAGTTGCATAAAACTCGAATTATCGTTTGATGAAAGAATAGTATTAAGCGTTGAAGGGAGACTATTACAGGGAAACCCGAAAAAAATGCATAACATAAATACAGATTGTCGCAGATTATGGGAGAATTTCTTATTGATTTTATTTTAAGTTTTTTGCTTTCTCTCTCCCATAATCCGTTACAATCAATCTTTATCCATGTTATGCCCATTTCCTAAGGCTTAACCGCCAACACCCGCAAGCGCACATAATCGGCGACCCAACCTTGGTCTTGGCTATACAAGTGCGGGCGTAAGCAAGCGGTCATTTCGTCCAAAAACACGGCTTTTTGCGCGGCGTTTAATTGACGGGTAATGCCGTCGGCGAAAATTTCCAGCCATTTGCGGATGCCGCTGTTTAAAGGCGTGGGTCTTGGGATTAGCTGGATAGTTTTAACCTGAAAGCCCGCCTGTTCCAGTTTGTGCCGATACTCATCAGGATGCGGGAAGTACCACGGGTTAATAAAGCCACCCCAGTCTGGGTGGCGTTTAAAAACATCTTCCATTGCCCAGACTAAAGCGGCAATGTCACCCGCACCGCCGAATTCGGCGGCAAATCGTCCGCCGGGCATTAAGGCGCGGTATATGCCTTGCAAAACTTTATCCGGTTCATGTATCCAATGTAAGACGGCATTACTGAACACGGCGGTAAATTCTTGTTGGTAGCTTAAGGCACAAGCGTCTTGGACGAACGCGGTCAAGCCACGTTGTCGGGCACGCGCGATCATATTAGGGCTGGCATCAATACCGACGACCGTGCAGCCATACTGTTGCAGTTGTGCGGTCAATGCACCGTCACCGCAGCCGATATCCAGTATTTTGTCTTGCGCTTGCGGATTCAGTAACCCGACTACACCGCCAGCCGCTTCGGCGACGAAAGCCGCATGGGTGATATAGTCGTCGGCGTTCCATTGGGGTTGGGTCATATTATCTCCTTAGTTAAAACTGTTTAAAACGGCGGCTAACGAGGCACTGACGATGTCGTTATGACAGGCCATGCCGATTTGGGTAACGCCAGCGCAGTGCAGGCGGATATAACAGGCCGCTTGTGCGTCGCTGCCTTGCGCCAAGGCGTGTTCGTGGTAATCGCTAATCTCTATGGCCTTACCCAAATGGTGGCTTAAGGCATTAGTAAACGCCGCCAACACGCCGTTACCTTGGCCAGTGAGATGCACCTCACCCGCTGCCGAATGCAGTTGCGCCGATACTTGATAGGGCGACGCCACTTCAAAGCTCACCAAGCGATAAGCGGCAGGCTCCAAATAACGGCGACGGAATAAGGCCACCAGTGCTTGGGCACTGATTTCACAACCTTGCCGCTCCGATTCTTGCTGGACTATCTGGCTAAAGTCCACTTGTAACCAGCGCGGCAAGTGCAGGCCTAAGGCCTGTTCGATCAAATAGGCAGAACCCGCCTTACCCGATTGGCTATTGACCCGGATCACCTCCTGATAATTGCGCCCGACATCGTTGGGATCTATCGGTAAATACGCGACTTGCCAAGCTTCTTCGGGTTGGGAGGCCGCTAAACATTTTTTAATCGCATCCTGATGGCTACCAGAAAACGCCGTGAACACCAAATCACCGATATATGGATGGCGCGGATGCACGGAGATTTGGTTAAACTGGCTGACTTGCCGGGCTATGTTGGTCATATCGGAAAAGTCCAATTCCGGGTCGATACCTTGGCTGTAGAGGTTCATCGCCATCACGGCAATATCCAAGTTTCCGGTGCGCTCGCCATTACCCAACAACGTGCCTTCCACCCGTTGCGCCCCCGCCAACATCGCCAATTCGGCAGCAGCTACCGCACAGCCCCGGTCATTATGGGGATGGATACTCAATATAACCGCTTCGCGGGGTTGGATATGGCGGCTGAACCATTCGATCTGGTCGGCATAAACATTCGGTGTGGCCATTTCCACCGTCGCGGGCAAGTTAATGATCACTGGGCATTCGGCGCTAGGTTGCCAGATGCTACAAACGGCTTGGCAAATCTCCAAGGCGTAGTCCAGTTCGGTGGCATTAAAGCTTTCCGGCGAATATTCAAACTGCCACACCGTTTCCGGTTGCGCCAAAGCACAGGTGCGAATGGCTTCGGCGCCGGTCACCGCTAAGGCGGTGATACTGGCTTTATCCAGGTTAAAAACCCGTTCGCGCTGGAGCTTGGAAGTAGAATTGTACAAATGCACTAACGCCCGCCTAGCCCCTTGTAAGGCGGCGAAACTGCGTTCAATCAAGGCCGGACGGGCCGGGGTTAATATCGAAACGGTGACATCGTCGGGAATTAAGTTTTGCTCAATCAACAATCTGGCAAAATCAAAATCCGTTTGTGAGGCGGATGGGAAGCCTATTTCGATTTCTTTAAAGCCGATAGCAACCAACAAACGGAAAAAATCCAGTTTCTGGGCAATAGACAACGGGTTAATTAAGGCTTGGTTGCCATCGCGCAAATCGACGCTACACCAGCGCGGAGCTTGTTGGATCTGCCGATTGGGCCATTGCCGTTGCGGCAAATTCACAGGCGGGAAAGGCCGATATTTATGGTGATTAAAGGCGGAAATTTGGGCTTTGCTCATAATGATCTACACTCACTGTTAAAGGTTTGAACACAGCGATAGTATAGATAAGACCCAGGGGAGAATGATTGTTATTACGACCAAAATAACCATCATTTTGGCAAACATACACCATTAATTTACACTACACGCTATTATATTGCGTTGTGTACAAATAATTGGCAATCGACAACAGGTAACGGTATGAAATTGGACACAATGGACAGACGCATTCTTGATGAAATGCAAAAAAATGCGCGGATTTCTAACTTGGATTTGGCGGATAAAATCGGCCTGTCGCCGTCGCCCTGTTCGCGACGGGTCAAGCAATTGGAGGATGAAGGGCTGATAGACCGCCATGTCACCTTATTAAATCAAGCCAAGCTGCAACTTAAGCTAATTGCTTTAATACAAGTGAGTATGGATCTGCACACGCCGGAGCGTTTTGAAGCATTCGAGGCACAGGTGCGCAATTACCCGGAAGTGCTGGAATGTTATCTGATCACCGGCCAGGCAGCGGATTACCTATTAAAAGTGATTGTACCGGATATGGAATATTATCAGGCTTTTTTGCTGGGCAAATTGACCCGCATCCCAGGGGTCAGCGGGGTGCAGTCGAGTTTTGTGCTGCGCAAGGCCGTTGATACTACGGCATTACCCTTGGGGCATTTATGACAATACCGACAAAAAACCCTACTGTGAGCAAGCCTACATAGCCACACCAGACAATTGTTTGAAAGATAACGGAGCTTTTACCGTAAAAATAAAATTATAATTGATTAAAAACAATTAGTTATAATTATTTTTAATATTGGCACAGCGGTTGCTATATCTATAATGTCATTAACCACAACATCCTACACGGGAGAAGATCATGGCATTACGTCAATGTGCAATATACGGTAAAGGTGGAATCGGTAAGTCTACCACAACTCAAAACCTGGTGTCTGCTTTAGCAGAACTGGGCAACAAAGTAATGATTGTCGGCTGCGACCCTAAAGCGGACTCCACCCGTCTGATCCTGCACGCTAAAGCGCAAACTACCATTATGAGCTTAGCCGCCGAAGCAGGCAGTGTTGAAGACTTGGAATTGGAAGACGTGTTGAAAGTCGGCTACGGCGGCATCAAATGCGTCGAATCAGGCGGCCCTGAGCCAGGCGTCGGCTGTGCAGGCCGCGGTGTTATCACTGCGATTAACTTTCTGGAAGAAGAAGGTGCTTACGATGATGAGCTTGACTTCGTTTTTTATGATGTACTTGGGGATGTTGTGTGTGGTGGTTTTGCCATGCCAATCCGTGAGAACAAGGCGCAAGAAATTTACATCGTTTGTTCAGGCGAAATGATGGCGATGTATGCCGCCAATAACATTGCTAAAGGTATCGTGAAATATGCGAACTCAGGCAGTGTGCGTTTGGCCGGCCTGATCTGTAACTCGCGTGAAACTGCGCGTGAAGACGAGCTGATTTCTGCCTTGGCTGCCAAAATCGGCACCACCATGATCCACTTCGTACCCCGCGACAACGTTGTCCAACGCGCTGAAATCCGCCGTATGACTGTTATCGAATATGAGCCAAATGCAAAACAAGCGGATGAATACCGCCAATTGGCCATTAAAATCCGTGATAACAGAAACTTCATCATTCCAACCCCCATCACGATGGACGAATTGGAAGAACTGATGATGGAATTCGGCATTATCGACCAAGAAGACGAATCTATTATTGGTAAAACTGCCGCTGCTGAAGCAGCTGTGGCTTAATACCGAACCACCGTAGGGACGCAGCTGTAGGGACGCAACTTGCGTCCCTACACCACCAGCTCACCTCTCTACAGCATTCCGTCCTAAAACCTGTCTATGGGGGATTACCCATGACATCAGTAGGAGACACAACATGGCCGCTCTAACCAGAGAAGAGACTGAAGCGTTGATTCAGGAAGTTCTGGAAATCTATCCCGAACAAGCCAAAAAAGACCGCGCAAAACACTTGGCGGTTAACGATCAGTCGCTCGAAAAATCCAACAAATGTATTACTTCAAACCGTAAATCCCAACCGGGCGTAATGACCATCCGTGGTTGTGCTTACGCAGGTTCCAAGGGTGTGGTTTGGGGCCCTATCAAGGATATGATCCATATTTCCCACGGCCCAGTCGGTTGTGGACAGTATTCGCGTGCTGGCCGCCGTAACTATTATGTCGGTACAACAGGCGTGAACACTTTCGGTACGATGAACTTTACATCAGACTTTACCGAAAAAGACATCGTTTTCGGCGGCGACAAAAAGCTGGCGAAAATCATGACCGAAATTGAACAATTGTTCCCGCTGAACAAAGGCATTAGCATCCAATCCGAATGTCCGATTGGTTTGATTGGTGACGATATTGAAGCGGTCGCCAAAAAAGCCAATAAGGAAATCGGCAAACCGGTAGTGCCTGTCCGTTGCGAAGGTTTCCGTGGCGTGTCGCAATCCTTAGGCCACCATATCGCTAACGACGCGATCCGGGATTGGGTTTTGGAAAACCGCGACGGTGACGACAGCTTCCCGACCACCCCTTACGATGTCGCGGTCATTGGTGACTACAACATTGGCGGTGATGCTTGGGCTTCACGCACCTTGCTGGAAGAAATGGGTCTGCGGGTCGTTGCCCAATGGTCAGGCGACGGTACGATTGCTGAAATTGAAAAAACCCCAAAAGTTAAGCTGAACCTGATCCATTGCTACCGTTCGATGAACTACATCGCCCGGCACATGGAAGAAAAGTACAAAATCCCCTGGATTGAGTACAACTTCTTCGGCCCTACCAAAATTGCCGAATCGCTGCGCCGGATTGCCTCGCATTTTGATGACACCATCAAAGAAGGCGCCGAAAGGGTGATTGCCCGTTATGAAGGCGAATACCAAGCCGTCATCGACAAATACAAACCCCGCCTGCAAGGCAAACGCGTCATGCTGTACATCGGTGGCTTACGTCCCCGCCATGTTATCGGCGCTTATGAAGATTTGGGCATGGAAGTGGTCGGTACCGGTTATGAATTTGGCCATAACGATGACTATGACCGCACCATCAAAGAAATGGGTAACTCTACCCTGATTTATGATGACGTGACCGGCTATGAGTTTGAAGAGTTCGTCAAGAGAATCCAACCTGACCTGATCGGCTCAGGCATCAAGGAAAAGTATATCTTCCAAAAAATGGGTATCCCTTTCCGGCAAATGCACTCTTGGGATTATTCCGGCCCTTATCATGGTTATGACGGTTTTGCCATTTTCGCCCGCGATATGGACATGACTTTGAATAACCCTTGCTGGAAGCAAGTAAAGGCACCTTGGAAAACGGATGCCGCCAGCAGCGAAGCCGTTAAGGCCGCCGCGTAAGATTGTATCTTGTTCCCATGCCGGAACAGTACTGCCATTAAGCCAGATCCTACCCGATCCTTAATGTAAACCGCCTCAAGGCAGTGCTGCGGCGGTATGGGAATACTGCTAGCCACTCCGGCGATACCGGACAGAGCGTTCACAGAGGCCAGCCTATAGCCGATGGGCGCGATTCATTCTTTCCATCAAAAACGCCGTCCACAGATTAGTGGCGCGTAGGAGATTACCATGAGCCAAGAAGTCGATAACATCCAACCCAGCTATCCCTTATTCAGAAACGACGAGTACAAGGAAAACCTGGCTAACAAACGTGCCGCTTACGAAGAGCGTCATCCTCAGGAACAAATTGATGAAGTATTCCAATGGACAACCACCAAGGAATACCAAGAGCTGAACTTCAACCGTGAAGCCTTAACCGTCAACCCAGCTAAAGCTTGCCAACCCTTAGGCGCGGTCTTATGTGCGCTGGGCTTTGAAAAAACCATGCCTTATGTGCATGGCTCGCAAGGTTGCGTAGCCTATTTCCGTACTTACTTCAACCGTCATTTTAAAGAGCCGATCGCTTGCGTATCCGACTCAATGACGGAAGACGCAGCAGTTTTCGGTGGCCAAAAAAATATGTTCGCCGGTCTGGAAAACGCCAAAGCCTTATACCAACCTGACATCATCGCCGTATCGACCACCTGTATGGCGGAAGTTATCGGTGACGACTTGAATGCGTTTATCAACAACGCCAAAAAAGCCGGCCATATCGAACAGGATTATCCTACCCCGTTCGCACATACCCCAAGCTTCGTCGGTAGCCATACCACAGGCTGGGACAATATGTTCGAGGGCATGATCAAGTATTTCACGCTCAACCACATGACTGACAAAACCGTTGGCTCCAACGGCAAAATCAACTTAGTGCCGGGCTTTGAAACTTATTTGGGCAATTTCCGCGTCATGCACCGCATGATGAAAGAAATGGGCGTTGATTACACGTTGTTAAGTGACCCGTCCGAAGTGTTAGATACCCCCGCCGACGGTACCTTCCGCATGTATGCGGGCGGCACGACCCAAGCGGAAGTGAAAGACGCACCGAACGCCATTGACACGCTGTTGCTGCAACCTTGGCAATTGGAAAAAACCAAAAAGTTCGTCCAAAACATTTGGCATCAACCAGCCACCGCCATCAACATCCCAATGGGCTTGGAATGGACTGACCAGTTCTTGATGGAAGTGTCCAGACTGACCGGCAAACCCATTGCAGCGTCTTTGGAACTGGAACGTGGCCGTTTAGTGGATATGATAACTGACTCCCACGCTTGGATGCACGGCAAAAAGTTCGCCCTGTACGGCGATGCCGATTTCGTTATGGGTATGACCAAATTCCTGCTGGAATTGGGTGCGGAACCTTCTGACGTATTATGCAACCATGCCAACAAACGTTGGTTGAAAGCGATGGAAAAAATCTGTAGTGACTCGCCTTACGGCAAAAACACCAAAGTTCATATTGGCCGTGATTTGTGGCATTTCCGCTCATTGATGTTCACCAACAAACCGGATTTCATGATCGGTAACTCTTACGGTAAATTCATCCAACGTGACACCTTCTACAAAGGTGAAGCGGACGAAGTGCCATTGATCCGTATTGGCTTCCCGATTTTTGACCGTCACCACTTGCACCGCATGACTACCTTAGGTTATGAAGGCGCGATCTACATGCTCACCACGCTGGTCAATGCCATCTTGGAACAACTGGATAAAGAAACCAAAGGCATGGGCACAACGGATTACAACTACGATTTGATCCGTTAAGGTTTAAGCTAACCGCTTAAGCTGATAGGGCGCACTTTGAATAAAGTGCGCCCTGCCGCGTTCCTAGCTATTTTCGGCGTAAAGCACCGCTTTACGTTAAACCCAACGGAGAGTCCTAATGCCTAGCGTCATGTTGAAAAAAAACCCGGAAGGCAAGTTGGTCTTCTACGTTCCTAAAAAAGACTTGGAAGAAGTGGCGGAATCCATTGAGTTCGACACCCCAGAAAAATGGGGTGGTGAAGTCGTCCTGAGTGACGGCTCAAAATACTACTTTGAACCGATAGACCCACCTGACTTTCCTATTACCTTACGCGCAAAACGTGTAGATTCAGGAGAATAATCATGGCCTTATATATTGTTGAAGCGGATTGTATTTCATGTGGCGACTGCGAACCAGTCTGCCCTACCCAATCCATCACGGAAGGTGCTATTGTCTTTAAGATTGACAAACGCACCTGTACCGAATGTGAAGGCGATTTTGACGTGCCACAATGCGTTAAAGTTTGCCCTATCGACAACTGCATTTTGCCATTAGAGGCATAAGATCATGAGCCAGAACGCGCTATCACGGGAACTGGCTCTGCGCATCGGGCTGGCGGCACGCGCCTTGCCCGATACCGATGCCAAACGTCTGCTAACCGTCTTGGCCCATTGTGTCGACGCGCCCCTGACCGAGGCCAAAGTTGCCGCACTTGATCTGTTGACGCTGAAAACGGCCTGCCGGGGTGAGTTTTCCCATCTTGGTGATGACGTTTTACAACAGGCCTTAAGTATCCTTAAAAATACGGCGGCGGAAAAAATCTTACCCGCTATCGTAGCCTACCAAGAAGGCGACTTGCCGAATTCGGTCAGAATTGCCTGTGCCAGTGACGATGCTATCCATGTCAATGGCCATTTTGGGGCTTGCACTTGGTTTATGGTCTACCAAGTCAACCGCGACGAAGCAAGACTGGTCGATATCCGCACCGCCGACATTCCGCAAGGCTTGGTAGTCGATGACAAAAATGTGTTCCGTGCCGAACAGATACAAGATTGCAAGGTGGTGTACGTCACTTCCGTCGGCGGGCCTGCTGCGGCCAAAATCGTCAAATTGGGTATCCATCCGATGAAATTGGCCGAAGTCGTCAGCTTAGCCGAGGTTATCGCCGAATTACAGCAAGTCATGTCGGCCACCCCGCCACCATGGTTAGCAAAAGCGATGGGCATAGCCGCCAGCGAACGCTTTAAATTTGAACGTGAGGCGGCGGGTAGTTGAATTGAAGGCTTGGTTGGCTAAAAGCCAGCTTAAAAGCCTGCTAGTTTAAAGGTCTGTTTAGTTTAAAGGTCTGTTAAAGAGTTGGTCGGACAAGCCGTTTCTGTCCGGCCTTCCTCTGTGAATTAAAGGCAAGATAACGATCCCATCCCCATTTATAACCCCTAAGGGTATGTGTTGCGTACCCTTAGGGGTTATAGATAGAATCCAGAAATAGTTTATTTGGAAACCCGCAAACCGCGTAGCCAATCATTGAAAAAAAGCAATATTTCAAGGTAATTCAGGAGAAAAGCATGATAACAGTAGAGCAAACCCAAGAAATAGCCCAAAAAATTGCTGAGTTGGGGCTTTCGGACAGCACTGTGTCAGCGCTTAGACAAGACTATCGGCCCATTCATTTTACTTATTGTATGGATGATGATTTGCCTAACAACACCCCGATACTGAGCCAAGATGGCTTTAACTTATATTTGATTGATGGCCGGGAACATTGTCTGTGCCTTACCCAAGATTATGCGACGGCAACCGGTATTGTCGTTGCCGAAATTATCCCAGACTAGCGGGAAGTACGCGCATGTCCAATCAAGAGCGCCCAGTCACCCTGCCCATAGCCGATTGCAGCTTATGCGCATTCCGCAGCAAAACCTTACTGATGGGCCGTTGTATGCCTGGTGACACCTGCATCACGGCAGAAAGTGGCCGGCAAATCGACCGCTTTTTACGCGTCAACCCTGCTTATGCCGAGCATTTTCTGCATGATGCATTTTGGGAGCGCCGCGCCATAGCCGTCCGTTATGCTCCGCAAAAAGCCTTGGCGGAATTAGTCCATGATGACGATGAAGTGGTCAGACGCGCCGTCGCCTACCGTTTGCCAGTCTCACAACTGAGCCAATTGCTCAATGATTCCGACCGCGAAGTGCGTATGACCGTCGCCGACCGCATCGCCCCCGAAGCTTTGGAGCAACTGGCGAACGATCCCGATTATATTGTCCGTCTGACCGTCGCCAGACGCTTGCCGCAAGGCCGCCTGTTCCGTCTCATCCGTGACTATGACATACAGGTACGGAAAGTGGTTGCCGAACGCTTACCTGAGGTCAGTTTAGGGCTGATGGTTAACGACGAATCCCCCGAAGTCAGGCGTATCATTGCCGAGCGTATGAGTCCTGACGATGCTGTACTGCTCTTAGGGGATCCTGATTGGGTGGTACGTTACACCGCTGTGCAACGGGTTGCCCCTGAAAACTTAAGCCCCCTGCTCGACGACCCCGAGCCGGATGTGCGGGCCGCTGTCCGGCAACGCTTAGGCGACCCTGCCCAAACCACAATACCGGATGTATTATGACGATGGAGCAAACTGCCCAATTAGCCGGACAACAACTCGCCAAACTCTGTAAGCACACCTTACCCGGCCAAAATGACGATGCGTTACTGGCAAAAATCCAAGCCTTAGTGCCAGATTATGCAGTGCGCTTAGCGCGTACCGGCAGCGAATGGTATCGCTTAGGCGGTATTGTCGATATGCACGGCAACCGTATCGCTAACGACTTGGTGGAATGGACTGAGCGGACGTTTATCGAATGTGGCAAAGATTTACAAACCTTAATTGATTACACCCATAGCCAACAACTGATCGCCACCCGCCAAACCGGCAACACTTTATATTTTGTCATCCAAACGGGCAATCGTGCCGAGGATTTTATCCAGTTAGATATTGATAAAATCCGAGAAATGTCTGACCGCCTGCTCGCCAGTAACGTGATGCCGCCGGAAGACTTGGAAGATTTTATCGATCCCTTAAAGCCCGAATGTATCGACACGTTTGGCATTGGCAGTGCCCGATATGCCTATCGGCGCAAAACCGATGTGACGGTGTTCATGAGCGAAATCAATAAATACCATCTGGACAAACATCCGGTGCAACGCTTTATGGAGGATTGGGACCGTAGCAGCATCCAAGCCAAAGCGATGTTATCGGACGACTGGATTGTCCGCCCGTTCCGGCATACCGGACGTTTTGGCGAACAGCAGATTAACGTTGAAATTATCAACACCCAGACCAAAAACCTTCCGCAATTAGACGACATACAAGGTAAAAAAGGCCTAGCCTTACAGAACTTGCTGACCCGTTTCGACCGTCAGGCCGGTTATCCCTTTGCATGGTTTTTTTACATGGTCAAAGGCAAGCTTGTTTCACCCCACTGCGGTGTCGCCGTTTTTAAAGACATCAGCGGGGATTTTTCTTACCTGCCCGAACGCGATGCGGCCATCCTTACCGATTGGATTAACACGCCCTATAACGTTTAGGTAGTATCTTGACTTTCATCAACCGCTTTGCACATCAAGCGAAGCACGCTTAAAAGGAGTACCACTATTATGTCAATCGCACAAATTAAAGCCTTCTCTGAACAGGCAAAAACCGACCCTGAGCTTAAGGAGAAACTGTTGGCTGTGCAGAAAATCCGCGAATTGATCGCCTTAGGCAAAGAATATAATTACGAACTCGATGAAGTGGAACTGTATCCACCCAACGAGCCGCAATTTGTCGAAGCCCAACTTTCAGAACGTATGGCTAAGGCCTTGTTACGCGTTTAAATTAGCGCATGGACTTTCTGGCCGCGTTAAAAATACCCTTTTTAGCGCGGTTGGGGCTTTAAGCTAAGCTTCCCCCCCTTCCCTTGTCTAACAGCTGCATCCTTGCAAAACTCTCTGCCTTAAAGGGCAACAACAGCAAAACGCCGTATTTGCTGATTAATTACTTCCCTTCAAACCAACTGTCATGCTTGGAGCGTGGGCATATTAGACATCTTTCCTAAATGTTGCCATATCTCAGGTTAACCAGTGCGGCCACCAGGCTCCATGTCAGGGAGTAGTTTTTGTGTTTGCCCCGGTAAACGTCCTTGACGATCC
>NZ_PGFZ01000025.1:0-3031 GCF_002923755.1 Methylovulum psychrotolerans | reverse complement strand
TTCTTCGGGGTTGTCGGTGGGTAGCTGGGCATACGGTTTCATGGCTTTTTGGTGGGTCAGGATAAAGCTTGGTATTTTAACCTGTCAACGTTTATATAGTCAGCAACATTTAGGAAAGATGTCTATTACCCGCTTGCAGGCAAGATGCCCACGCGTGTCCTCTAATCATCTACTTGTTTTGCCCATTGCGGCAGTAACTCCTCAAAGAACAACGCCTTTCCCATTAAAAACATAATGTCTATTTTTTAATATAGATGTGCAAAAATACACTTATGTTGGTATTCATGCTATTATCTAACAAAGACAATAGCTTGTTTAGCAAACAATAGACTTGGATTAACCATGAGAAAAGCATTTGGGGCAAAATTAAAAATGGCCAAAGAATTTGTCGGTTTTGATGGCGAGGCGCGTGAATTCCGCGCCCTGTTCAACAAGCTCGACAAAACCGACAGTTACCACAATTTATACAGCCCCCAAGACATCAGGGAGGCAAAACTAAAGCTGCATGGGCTAGACCCAGCCGCAGGCCGCTCGCGTACCCTCCCGCCCATTATCAATTGCCGCATGGCCAAAGGCGGTACGGGTAAAACCACCATCTGTGGTGGTGTGGCGACCGCCTTGTCGATGTTCGGTTATAAAGTCCTGATGCTTGACGGTGACCCACAAGCCTCGCTGACCGGATTGTTTGGCATTAACTGGGCGACCGAAGACATTACCCACATCGGCGAACTGATGTTTAAGCACTGCCGCAAAGAAAGTTACGATATCCGCCAAGCCATCTGGCCGATTTATGAACATGGCATGTTGGACTTGATTGCCTCGGACATTTCCTTGGCGAACTCGGACTCGTGGTTAATGTCGCTGGCGAACCGGGAATTCACCTTTAAAAAATTCCTAGAAACCAACGTCGATTTTTTTAGCCAGTACGATGCGATTCTGATTGATTCCGCCCCCTCGACCAACTTATTGACCAACACCTTTATGTGCGCCTGCGACAAAATTCTGGCGGTGGTGTGGTTAGACGGGCAATCCCTTAAGGCCATGCAGGTCTTGGCGGCGAATGTCGATGAACTGAACAGCGCGTTTGAAGGTACGGGCTTCCATTTAAATGTCCATATTGTCGCCAACGGCTACCATCCCAGCTACGGCTCTTGCAAAGAAGCCCTGACGACCTTGGTGCAATCTTATCCCGGCCTATTAAACAATGTCGTCATTCCCCACTCCACCAGTTTTATGCGGCAAATCGAATTGTTTAAGGAAGAGGATAGCGGTACGGTACTGGAGCGCGAACCGAATTCGATGGCGGCGCGGTCGATTATTGACCTAGCGAGAAGCTTGATTAAAGAATATCATCTGAAACTCGCCGACCACGATTTAATCTAGGACAACCCTCATGAGCAACAAAAAAAAACGCCTGACGATAAGCGGCCTAGTGGACAGCGGTGTGATCAAAACCGCCCAGGATGATATTCCTAAAGCCATCTTGCCGCAATTTAAAGCCCGCAACGACACGATTAATCTTGACCCAAACGTTGCCGATGTCAAAAACATCAATATCGATTTGATAGAACCCAATCCCTTCCAACCCCGCCGCCACTTTCCCGAAACCAGTCTGAGCGAGTTGGCGCACTCAATTGCCGAAACAGGCTTGCTACAACCTATTTCCGTCCGTCGGAGCCGTAAAGAAGGCTGGTATGAAATTATTGCGGGCGAACGTCGTTGGCGGGCCTATAAGCAACTGGCAATGGCGGCGATTCCGGCCATTATCTACGCCTGCGATGATGCCGACATGGCGATTATGGCGATCACCGAAAATGTCGAACGCGAAGAGCTGAGCGATTATGAAATCAGCAAAGCCATTAAGCAGGTCGAAAGCCTGTTCCCGTATAAAACTCGTCTCGCTGAAGCCCTAGGCTTCCAACGCGAAGACATGTACCGTTATTTCGCCTACGATGCCTTGCCGGATTTTATCATCGAAAAATTGGAGATTAACCCAGTGCTGCTGTCCCGCAATACCGCCAGCGACATTAAGCGCCTGTTGAAAAGCATACCCGAAGCACAACAGGATGTGGTTTTAAATGCCCTGAAAGAAGCCATTGCGATGGTCGAAAAAAAAGACTTGGACCAATCGAAAATCGCCCGCTATGTCGCCACCATGGTCAGCAAACCGATCAGCCTGCAAACCAACCAGCTGCATTTCCGCTTGAAAGGTAAAAAAATCGGCTATTACTCGTCATCAGCCAACGGCATCACCCTTAAACTGTCAGCCGGGGTTTTTGACGATGCGGAATTAAACCAATTGCAGACGATTATTAATACGATGCTGGCGGATAAAGAGCAGCAGGAAGCAAGTTAGGCGTTTTAGCAGGCTATCGCCATGTCCTATCAATTGCTATAGCGTTTGACGTTAAGCAAACGACAGGCTAAAAGGGCAGATAGTTTGTATGGCTTGTTGCGGTGGCTCAGCGTTGGTACATGCGGTTAGGCTATTGTGTTCCAGTTGGCGGCTGCTTTCCATTAAAACCATCACAGTTATCGCAGAACATAATCGGAAAAACGCTAAGAAGTGTATCGACTAGATACACTTTTTCACTAAAAACGGGCAGGCTAATTTCCGTGAGTTTGTCCTTAAAATGCCCAGAGTAAAATGGTTACCGTTATGACCTATCAGTTGGCATTCCTCTTTAAAGCCATCGGCAAGACGATTGCCCTTCAATTGGGCTGATTCCCCTATGAAGCTATATCTCGATCATCAAGTTTTTAACATTCGCCCAGACCGCTTTCAAGCCGTCATCCGGCAGCCCTATACTTTAGTGAAGGGGTTGTTTCCATCCGCCCCAAATCCCTGCCGGAAAGGTGCTTTTCGGAAGGCATCAGTTTAAACACGTCCCCTATCATTTGGGCCAAACTGTTGAGCATCCCGGCGGGGTCGGGGTGTTCCAATGCCCTTTTGATAAAGGCCAACAACACGTCCATCTGTGATTTCCTTTGCAGGCTGCCGACGGTATACGCGGGCAGTTGGTTTTTTAAG
>NZ_PGFZ01000024.1 GCF_002923755.1 Methylovulum psychrotolerans | reverse complement strand
GGCTCACATGCTCTCCAATGACTCGACGCGATTTCGTATAGCCTGCATTTTCACTTCCGCTTCGCTTCGTGAAAACTCAGGCACTATCGCTTCTGGGGACTACTCGACTCCTGTCTCGCAGCGATCGTAAGCAATTGCGGCAATGAGGAGAATTCCAAATATCTCCTCATTATTACCCCTTGGATCAATCCTGTTAAGCGGATTCCCCCCCACATACCCATAAGTGTTCATCCCCCCGCCCAAGCCGATCGGGTCGCTTTGGGTGTACCTGCCCGCCTTAGGGTCATAAGTGCGGTGGTAGTTGTAGAACAGCCCGCTCTCGTTGTCGATGTATTGGCCGGGGAAGCTCAGGTTGTAGCCGAAGCCGCCGACTCCGGCGGGGTTGGTGTTGGGGGCGTTGGCGCCGAAGGGTTCAAGGTTGTCCCATTGCCAGCGTACCTGTTTTGCCGGGGATAATCTGGCGGGGGGTGCCGAGGTGGTCGCTGAGCACGGGGTAGATGGCACTACCGCCCGCGAGCATGGCGACGGGCAGGTCGCCGAGCCAGATGTGTTCGGCTTGGCGGGCACCGTTGTTGTCGTATTCACCGATCAGGTGGTTGGTTTGGCCGTACCCATAGACCCGCCCGTGTTCAGGGTAAGGCTGGTTTTTGACGTGCAGGCTTAGGGCGTTGCTACCATAGCGGTAGGCGGCACTTTTGCTGATGCCGGACAGGCGGCTTTTGACACCGTAGATGAAGGCTTGGGGCTGTTGTCGGCAAGTTTGCCGGAGTGTCATGGCAGTAGGTTTTAGCACCTACTGGATTCAGGCGGTTGCCCAGTCTGTCATGGCCAAGTAGAAGGTACGCATAGGGTGCCGGACTTCCCATGCGTACGATTACGCTACGCTAACCGTACTAATTTTTCGCTTGGCTTCTTTTAATGCTTTTTCAAAAATTGCTAAATCAACCTTCCTTAGCACCAAGTTTTCTTGTACATTTTGGTCAGGAAACTCAATTTTCATACAATCCAACCCATCATCTTGGTTAAGTAAACCAATAAATTTATCTTCGTAATAAATTTCAGCGACCAGCTTTTCATAATCAGAATCACTGGACAATAATATCCTTACCTTGTCATTCATAATGTAATTATCCTAGGATCCTAAAAAACCTGTCATATTTCCATTTGCATCAAAACAAGCACCTTGCCCAGTCCGCCATAGCCAAGTGGAAGGTACGCACAGCATACTCCACCCAGATCCTATCTATCAGTAATTTATTGTCGATTAAACTCGGTTAGTGAAGATTTCAAAAATATAAAATGTCCTTGTAAAACACAGGTTCCGCAGACTTCTGGGCTTGGCCATGCTTCATTAGTCATTTTCGTTGTTACCTCTATGTCGATGTCCATTAAGATTGTGTCTTCACCAATCGTATCAAATATAGGGCGCGACATTTTATTTAACAATACGCTGTTATCCCCATTTGAAACCATTAATTTAAGAGTTCCTTTCTTTGCATAACCAAAGCAAAAATTTCTGAATGAAGACGAACCTTCTGTGAGTACAACCAAAGCCTTATCATGTTTTGATAGATCAAATTCACGGTTTTTAAATGGGCCGTCAGGAATATGAATAGTGAGATACTGGATCGCAGATGTATCACTCAATCCCGGCCAACCTGAAAATCGTTCTCGAAACGCAAACGCAATTCCATCCCCATTTGTTAACTCCTGAAGAGGAACAGAAATATTATTTTCTCTAAGTGCAGAAAAAAGGGTTCCCGATAAGCTTTTTGATAACTTATCGTGAATATTTCTTTCTTTCAATTGCGCTTGTTGAACCCAGATATTTTGAATTGATCGGCCAGGAAAGTTACTATAAGGAAAACATTGCTTGATTGTTTTCGCATCAGCGATACTTAATACATTTACGAAGAGAATTATCAACAACCCTTTAAACTTTAATCTTTTATGATTTATTAGGCGCATTTCCTTCCACTCAACGATTGATTAATCTATTTAGATGATTCTGAATTTTTTCACCTACCTATTTTTTTTCAAAAAACTATAGGCTTTAATGGCAGGCTCACGAGTTCATCCCCCCACCCAAGCCAATCGGGTCGCTTTGGGTGTATCTGCCCGCCTTAGGGTCATAAGTGCGCTGGTAATTATAGAACAGCCCGCTCTCGCCGTCGATGTATTGGCCAGGGAAGCGCAGGTTGTAGCCAAATGCTCCCACCCCAAACAAAACCCAAATCCCCCACCAACCGACATAGCATTATAATAGGTTTATTATATACTCTACCCATAACCCCCTATCGTACCCGTCTATGCCCAAGCCGCTACGCCCCACTCTGATTGTCTTGCTATTGCTCGGGCACAGCCTAAGCGGCAGTTGGGCAGCGCCCCCATTACCGCCCTCTTATAAATGGGGGCGGGGCATCAGTGTGCCCGCGCTGGACTTTAACTTGGGCGGTTATGCCAACGTTTCCTATATGCACCCCGAAAACCAGCCTAACTATCTCAAGTTAGACGAAATCAGCCTGTTAATTTCCTGGTCGCCGCTGCAACGGTTACGGTTTTTTGCCGAAGTGGAAGCCGATGACTGGCTGTCCACCCAATACCCCAACAGCTTTGCCAATGCGATCCGCGCCGAGCGCCTGTATGCCGACCTGTTGGCCACCGACACCCTGACCGTGCGGGTCGGCAAATTCTTAACCCCTCTAGGCCGCTGGAATGTCATCCACGCCGCGCCGCTAATTTGGACGACCACCCGCCCGCTAGTGACTGACGAGCAACTGTTTAGCCACCACCTTAACGGCTTCATGCTCACCCAACGCATTCAATTCAGCGAACGCAATCTGGACATTTCAGTCTATGCCGACCATTCCAGCCAATTTGACATTTTCGACAACAGCACGACCGGGTTTGACGACGCGTTTGGCGGGCGGGTCAATTTAGAGCTGTCCGAGCCGTGGCAAGTCGGCTTCTCCTTTATTAACTTCACTAACGAACTCCACCCCAAAGCCGAGCGCAATAACATGGTGGGCATGGATTTTGTCTGGAAGAAAGACGGCTACGAAGTCACCACCGAAGCCATCTACCGCCATGCCAACGATAGCCAAGGCCAAGAGCATGGCCTGTACCTACAAGGCATCGCCCCCCTCGCCAAGCAAGTCTTTGCGATAGGCCGTTACGAATACCTAAACGGTACGCACCAATTTATCCGCACCGATACCCATATCGGGGTTACAGGTCTGGCGTGGCGGCCTTATGTGCCGTTAGTGTTTAAGGCCGAGTACCGTTTCGGTAGCCAAAATGAAAGCGTCGCCCCCAGCGGCTTTTTCACTTCCATTTCCATGTTCTTCTGATGATGTTTACGCGCACCGCCCTATTCTGCCTGACGGCATTAGCCCTCATACCCGCCCATGCCGATGAGATATGGTTGGTCACGGGTCTGGACACGCCGTTTAAAACCTTAAGCCACAAGACGCTGGAGAATATTTTTTTGCGCAAAACCTTGCTGAACGAAGACGGCAGCAGTTGGATACCGCTCAACCTAAATCCCGAACACCCGGTTCGCCAAGCCTTTTCCGAAGCCTTGTTCCACCGCCGTGCCGAAGCCTTGGAACCCTACTGGAACGAGCAATATTTCCACGGCCTGACCCCGCCCTATGTGGTCGCCTCCGAAGAGGCTATGCTGCGCTTTGTCTCCGGCACGCGTGGCGCCATCGGCTATGTCCTGCCCTGCCATAGCGACGCGCGGGTACAAGTGGTCTTTAAACTGCCTGTCCGTGATGACCTTAAGGGGCAATGCGGTAAATAGCGTCCGGCAAAAAGTGGTTTTTAACGGCTGACCTCAATCAACCCTGCCAATTTTTGCCGCTAAGCCTTAAAATACCGCTATCAACATTCTGTTTACGGATACGACCATGAAAAAAATCAAAGTGCTGTTTGTCTGTATGGGCAACATCTGCCGCTCGCCAACCGCCGAGGGGGTATTTAACAAACTGATTGAAGACCGTTATCTGGGCGAACGCTTTACCGTCGATTCGGCAGGCACCCATGCTTACCATATCGGGGCCGCCCCTGACTTACGCTCCCAAAAAGCCGCGCGGAACCGGGGCGTGGAATTGGCGAAACTACGCGCCAGAAAATTCACTGTCGACGATTTCAGCGATTTTGACCATATCTTGGCGATGGACATGGAAAACCATACCCTACTCGCCGCCGCCTGCCCGGACGAACACAAGGCGAAAGTCCGCCTGTTTTTAGATTACGCGCCGCACCTGCCCTTCCGCGAAGTCCCCGACCCGTATTACGGCGGCAGCTACGGTTTTGAGCGGGTACTGGACTTAGTGGAAGAAGCTTCCGAAGGCTTCTTAAAAACCTTAAAAGCCGACGGGCATTTGTAAACCCCAGCAACTTTAGGAACTCGATGTTCAAGTTTTTAACATTCAGATAAATAGCTTAGCTATCAGATATTGTAAAACTATTTAAAACAACAAGTTGCAACGAAGCTCGTCTCCCTCCCCTGATGGGGAGGGTTGAGGTGGGGAGAATCTAAATCAGGCTTTTTTTATTAAACGGACTAAAAACAGTCTGCTTAAAATCTCTGAGACAGAAGCATAAGCTATTGATTTTATTCTCCCCACCCCAGCCCTCTCCATCAGGGGAGGGAGCCGTCTTACCCTACAAGCTTTTATTTTTTAACCAATGCCCCGCCCTATTTAGGGCGGGTTTTATGAAAAACTTGATGATCGAGTAGGAACGCTACATGGCTATTATCACCAATACCATCAACTATCTGGACGGCGATACCGTCTTAGAAGGTTTCTTTGCCTTTGACGATACCCTGCAAGGCCGCCGCCCCGCCGTCTTAATCGCCCCCACTTGGGCAGGCCGCGACAGCTTCGCCGACGACAAAGCCAAACAATTGGCGCAACAAGGCTATCTGGGCTTTGCCCTGGACATGTACGGCGCGGGTAAAGTGGGCAGTTCGCCCGAAGAAAACGGCCACCTGATGCAACCGTTCATAGAAGACCGCGCCTTGCTGCAACGGCGCATCAAAGCCGCCTTAGCCAGCGTCCGCTTGCTGCCGTGGGTAGACGACAGCAACATCGCCGCCATTGGCTTTTGCTTCGGCGGCTTGTGCGTATTGGATTTGGCGCGTAGCGGCGCGGCCCTGAAAGGCGTGGTCAGCTTCCACGGCCTGCTCGGTGCGCCCAATAATTTGGCCGGACAAACCATTACCGCCAAAGTGCTGGCCTTGCACGGCCACGACGACCCGATGGGGCCGCCCGCCCAAGCCTTGGCCTTTGAACAGGAAATGACCGCCGCCGGCGCCGATTGGCAACTGCACACCTACGGTCATACCCTACACGCCTTCACCAACCCGCAAGCCAACAACCCCGCCTTCGGCACGGTCTACCAAGCCGATGCCGCCCGCCGTTCATGGCAGGCAATGGGCAATTTCCTTGAAGAGATTTTTGCTTAAAAAATCTCCATAAAATAACCTCGGCATAAGCATTTTTGGAGCGCGGGCATCTTGCCCGCGCTCCAAAACCCGTACTTTTAACGTTTGCCTAAATTATTGCCTACCCATTCCTACGCAAAGGCCTTCAATCTTTGCCGATGGCCTAAGGGCATATCTTACCTAACTGGGTCAGCACCCTTTCCAGCGCATCGCCCCGCTCCGTGTCAACCGCTATGGTATGGCGTTGCTCGGCTTCCCCCAGCGGTTCAGCCGCTTGCTGCTGTTGGCGCAACACCGCCACTGTCGCTTCCGAAGCATCGCCCTGCCGTTGCCTGATACGTTGGCACAAAGTCTCATCGGCCGCTTGCACGGCAATGATAATAAAAGGCGTTTGGCAGTCTTCGGCCAGTTGCAAAAAGCCCTCCCGCTGCTCGCTGTTAAGAAACGCCGCATCGACAATGACGGAAAACCCCGCCTCAAGCACCCCTTTGGCCAACACCGCCAAGTGCCGATACGTTTGCCGGCTGGCTTCTTGGCTATAAATGCCAGTACCCAAGTCGCTACCCGTATCGGCTTGCGCCGTATAACCCAACAAGCGTTTGCGTTCTATATCCGAACGGATCTGTAACGCGCCGATGTTTTCCGCCACTTGGCTGGCTAACGTCGATTTTCCTGAACCCGAAAAACCGTGCATGATAATCAGCCCCGCCTTGCCGGGTTGGGTAAAGCGTTCGGCCAAATCGGCAAACAGGCCATACTCAGCACACAGTTGCCCATCAGCTTCTGGATTTTGACTCGCCCGCAACAACGCGATTTTCGCCCGCACCAAGGCACGGTACACCCAATAATAGCGTAACAAAGCCAACCCCGGATAATCGCCAGTCGCTTGCAAATAGCGGTTAAGGAAACGGTAGGCATACACTTCATAGCCAAAACGCAGCAAATCGTTCATCAAAAAAGCCACCTCGCTCATGACATCAATCCAACTCAGTAGCGGGTTAAACTCAATACAGTCAAACGGGATGACCTTACCATCGACCAGCGTCATATTGCCCAAATGTAAATCACCATGGCATTCGCGCACCCAGCCCTGCTGTTGGCGTTGCTGCATCAGCGCGGCTTTGCTGTGCCATTCTGCATCCCCCCAAACCTGGAGAGCCGCCAATTGTTGCACTTGGCCAGAGCTTTTTAAAAAAGGCCGGATGCCGATAAAATTCTCGGTAAACCAATAGCGTATATCCTGACTGCTACCATAAGGCGACTGGTCGTCAGTGCGGGCCACCGTGTGGTGAAAATCGGCAACCAGACTGGCGATCTGGTCAATTTCATCCGTACTCAATTGCCCACACTCGGCGGACTCCCGCAAAGTTTGCGCACAAGGGAATTGCCGCATCTTGACGGCATATTCTATAGCGGCACCTGTACCGGCCATTTTAGGCGCAGCGGGCGAACCGGTTATCGGCACTACATCAAGATACCAGCTTGCCGCCAAGCGTTGGTTGAGGCGTAATTCCTCATGGCAAAAAAACTCACGCTGCGCTAAGGCCGAAAAATCCAAGAAGCCGAAATTCACCGGTTTTTTGATTTTGTAGGCGTATTGCCCGGTCAGTAAGACCCAAGAAATATGCGTTTCAATCAAACGGATAGACTCAGTGGGGTGGTTATACGCTTCGGCTTTACCCAGCCCTTTCAGCAAAGCAAAACCAGAATCCTGTGCGGGGGGGTCAGTAGGGATTGATGTCATTGGCTTCCAGAAACCTTAGGTATCCTCATGAATCTTGATTGCAACAGAAACGGCTGGGATTTTCAATAGGAAACTGAGAAAGTCGCTTAACGCTTATCGAAATCTGATAGCAAGGAAGTGCTATTGGCAGCCATTGCCCTGTCATCATAGTCACCATGGCGGCGCGACATAGTTCATTTAATCCCCTATTAAACCTCAAATCGGTAAAACTTTACCGATTTGAGGCGATACAGAACCCGGCCAAAAACAGACCGGTTCAGCAACAGCGATTAAAGCCCACTTAAAAATTAACCCCCTTATGGCAATCAAAACACGTCACCTTATCCCCGGCGGTATAATTTTTAGTGCCGAACTCGGTGACGAATACCCGGTTAGCAGCCACTTTGCCTAAGGGCGAGCCTTTTAAATCCAAACCGTGGCAGGCTTGACAAGCTTTAGCGTTCTTTTCATAAAAATCGCCATGACCGCCATTAACCCATTTCTTATCATTCACATTGTGCATACCGTGCGGGCCGTTTAAGGTCAAACCCAAGCTGCCGTTGGTATGGCAGGTGGTGCACTCCGCTAACGTCCCTGTATGGCCTTGCGCCAGCACGGCAGGGATATTGTCGTTAGGATGTTTGGCATCGCCCGGCCAAATCGCATGGGTGCTATTGTGGCAATTTTCACATAAGACATTACCGTGGCCTTTACTGAAACGGTACAAGGTATCTGTTTGTTCGGCAAAGCGTTTATTACTGGCGAGCCGGGGTGAAGCCGCCGGATCGGCCAAATCGAAAGCAAAATACTGGCGCAACCCATCCGCCGAAGTGCTGGCGTTAACAGGCAAGTGGTTGACGGCATCGCCAGTATGGCAAGATTGGCAACGCGGTAAATCCACCCACGGACGGCGGCTGCCGCCATCGTTAGTACCATCTAAAGAACCGCCGGGTTTCAGCGGATAATGCCCGCCAGTGGCCTGCATATTGCCGTGGCAATTTTGGCAAGTGACATTCTGGGTCATCGCCCCGCGCAAACATCGGGTGTCACTACCCGGATGGCATTGGTAACAGCTTTCCTTGCTGGACGCAGGGATTTTGCCGCCTACCAGCACTGGCTTATCAGGTAACGCCACACCATTTAACACCATTTTAGCGGCATGATTATCGTGCATAACCGCCGACATCGTGCGGTGCCGTTTTTGTTCGGCACTTTGCCCTGATCCGGTCAGGTCGAGGGCGGGGGAATAATGGCAAGCCGCGCATAATACTGGCTTGGCGACTTCTAACGCGGTCGCAAACTTGAAATCGTGCAGCTTGAGGACGTTTTCCCGATACTGGACGCTGGGGTTAGGGTCAAACGACCATGTTACCGTAGGATATTTGCCCGGCATAGCGGCACTGGCGTTGGTGGCATGGCAATTTTTACAGGTCGTCTCATCGGAAACGGGCAACACCACCTTGGTGGTAGCCCCCACAAAAGCGGCATGGGTTTTGGCGTTGCTGACCTGGAGTTGCAGCATAGGATAAAAATTCTTATTGCCCTGATCGTCAATCGGCAAAATTGGCACCCCCACCGCTTTAAAAACGCTTTGGCTAGTATTCCAAGAAAACGTTCTGTCGGCGCGGGTTTTGGCATCTTTAGGCAGCGTCAGGCCAAAAATACCCTTGCCTTCCGGCAGGTTTAAACCGTAGGCCTGCTGATATGTCCAAAAATTGGTTTTCGGCACACCGTATTTATCCAACCACGAGCTGTTAATGGAGCCGTGCGCATCGGCGGTGGCGGCATATGTCAGCTCCACACCATCGGCGGCGGTCAACACCGAAGGGTGGCCTAGCGCGTCGATACCGATCACCTGCGCTTGCACAACATTAAACGGCGGCAAAATGGTAAAGGTCGAAAAATCGTCATCAACACAGTGCATCCCTAAATCATTAGCGGCAAACACTTTGTATTGCTGGATTGTGGCACTGTGGGCTAACCCGCTGATGAGCAACCACATCAGGGAGATAAGGGCCGGATAGTTGATCTTAATCATAAATAAGGTTCCTCGGTAAAAACAGGGGGGGCTGGCCATCTATTAGATTATTTTAATTTTCTTATATAGTATAGCAGACTTACCTTATTCATTATAGTTTGCAGGGTTAATTTTGTAAGTGGGCAATCCGCTTAAATTTCCAGTGCTTAGGGAAGCAAAGTTATTAAACCCTACCCGCTAAGTACCCCACCACCCTAACAGGCTTACTTACCCGCTATTTTATTGCCCATCCAAACCATTAACCCGCCATATTTTCGCTTAAGCCCATGCCGCCGCCTCCACAGGCGGACAAGCATCCCGCCCCCCATCCAGACAGCCCGTGGCTAAAATAGCCTGCCCCAGCATCTGCACCACCGGAACAGACACGCTGTTGCCGATTAACTTCATCCACCGGCTCCGTGATGCCGGTAACTCGAAATGCTTAGGGAAGCCTTGGATCAGGCACGCTTCTTCCTTGGATATTTTCCTGTATAACTGCTTATGGAAAATCTGCGCCAAAAACGCTTGCTTATACGCGTGGTCGTTATCGGCTTCGACATCTTTTAACGCCACAAAATCATTGCTGTCACTCGCCACCAAGGTAGGGAAAGCCTCCGATTTAGGCAAGAAAATCCGGTTAACCCCTGCAATGCCCGTACTGATTTTGGTGTACCTGAATTCATACCTGATTTCGGAACAGACCAGCACCTGCTTGGCGACCAGACCCGTAAGGATTTTTTCAAAGGGAATACGCGCTTTTTTTAAATCCCGGCAATCTTTTAAGACATCCAAACTGATTGCCCCAGTTACTGCTTGCTGTAACACCTGTTGCTCGGATTCATCCAACACCCGCTCATGGGGCAAAACCGTATAGGTATAGTCAACGGTTTTGAAAATACCCAAAGCCACCAATGCCGCCAATTCTTCTTCTTGAATCGTGCTGTCGAGTTGCTGAAAATGCGCCAGCGACAAAGGGTTGCCGTCCAATCTGCCATACGTCCGTTTGCGGCGGTTCTTTAACAGCAAGTAACAAATCTGTTGCTGCCTATCGGTGGTCGCCTGTAAATCCCACGAGTGGATAGTCGTCGGGCCATTACGGATATCGTTGAACAAGAAAAAATCATTCATGCCGTTGGTCTTCCGGTCGCGTTTTTTATCCGCCGGAGCATCACCAAAAATATCCGCCGTTTCCCCGACACGGCTACTGGCAGAGCGTACCGCGTGGCAATCTTGCAGGACATCCAACAATGTTAACGTACTTTTTTGCGGGGGCGGCAAGCGGAAAGCCGCCAACTGCGCCGCGTCTAAAAAGCCGATGATATACACCCGCACCCGATCTTGCGGCACACCGTAATCTGCTGAATTTAAAACGAAATGACGGGCAAAATACCCCGCTTGGTTAATGCGCTGCAATATATACGCTAAAGCGTCATGGTTACGCGGGTCAGCCAAGCCTTTAACGTTTTCAAAAATAAACGCCTTAGGGCGGGCTTGGTTCAGCAGATACAGCGTATCATTCCATAACTGCCCCCGGTCATCATCAAAGCCTAAATTTTTGCCCGCAATAGACCAACTCTGGCAAGGTACGCCCGCCGTTAAAATATCATGGGCGGGTAAACGCTTAATTTGCGTAATGTCGCCCAGATTAAACGTGGCGGCTTCGTTAAAATTGCCGCAATAAGTGTGAATGGCATCGGCATGTATTTCGCTAAAACCGACACAACGCCCGCCCAACTGGCTTAACGCCAACCGGAAGCCACCGATACCGGCAAATAAATCTATAAAAGTAAAAGGTTTTTTCGTTAGGATCATTACAATAAACAGCTTATTTGAGTAAAAAGTCTTCCGCAGTCGAGGGTGGTTCTATGCCTAAAAATTCACGGTAAATCCTTTCCCGATAGTGCTTACCTAACTGGTTAACTTCGTCGATAAAAAGGGCGTAAGTACCGCTACCGCCGATAAAATCCCAAAATTCATCACCAATCAGCACACAGGGGTCGGTACACATATTGAACCAACGCATAGGAAAGCCCCAAGTATAATCCTGCTTATTAGCACCATAAGGATTATAAGGCAACGCATAATAAGCACCTGCCACAGGTTGGGATGCCATACTTAACAATTTGAACATTTTTTCCTTGCTCACCTTGGTCTGGTCACTATTTGGCAAAGGGCCTTTTAGCTCAAAAGCATAACAATTGCCCGTATTGACATTATGGATATAAAGGTCGCAGACAACCGTCACAGGGATGGGGTTGCCTTGTCCGGCAAGAATATAGGCCAATTCCTCTTGCCAATTAGGTACGGTTTTATCTTGGCCTTTTGAGCGGTACTCCAATTTGTTCAGCACTTCCTGAATCCGCCGTAATCGTTCATCACCGACAGTCCCCGTAATGCTATAGCCTGTAGTGCATTTGCCATGCGCCTCTTGGGCGGTTACTTGTGCAAGTTTTTCCCAAACACCCCCAAACGGCGTGACAAAACGCCGTTCAAAATGCGAACCTTTAAAAATCTCATCCGGCACAAGAGCAGCATATAAAGGCTTATTGGCGTGATGCTTTTCTTTCACAAAGGGATCTTCAGCGAGGACTTTTTGCATAACCCGATCCATCATAGTTTTAATGACTTCCGAGATGGCTTGGGGTACTTTATCTTTATCGGACATTATCTGAAATGCACTTTATCAATTAGGGCTGAATGGAATCACTGGGACAAAGAGAACTTCTCCTTACCCTGTTGTTTTAAATTGCTGTGGCAATGGTATAAGGCACAATATACCTTACTTGACTATTAGCAGATATAGAGCCATTTAGATTTACCAGCATTTTGCAGCCAGCCTCGGATAGGGCTATTATAACGTAGGCCACAACCTAAACACTGAACAAACTGCCCCAGTTCAAGTCATAGCCTTATCCGCCCAGCCCCCACCTTATATAGGATACTATCTTGACCCCACTACCCCAGTCATTTGCCTGTCCTAGCCCAGCCACCGCCTTGTTTGCCGACTTAAGCCGTTTTGCCAAACTGACGCGGGTCAGTTCCCAACGCGGGCAAACCCGTTATTACGATAGCTTCGATTGGCGCTTATACCAAAAGGGTATCTGCTGCGAGTTAACGCAAACCAAAACCGCCGCGTGGCTGACCTTAAGCCAATACATGGACGGACAAACCCTTGCACGCGCCGACTTAACGCCGCCCGACAACACCGCGCCGCTGTTTACCGAACACTGCCCCGCCAGCCTGCGCCCTTTGCTAGAACCTATCCTGTCCATGCGTGCCTTACTCAATATTGGCCAAATAGCCTGCCAATGCCATCAGACCACCGTCATCGATACGGAGGACAAAGTGCTGGTGCGGCTAGTATTAGAAGAATATCAGGACGGCCTTAGCCGCTTGTGGGTCGCGCCCTTAAAAGGTTATGAGAAAGCCGCCCGGCAGTTCGTCGGCCTACTCACCAACCAACTGCACTTGCTGCCTTACCACGCCGGACTCTTGCCCGAACGCTTAACCTGCCAACCGGGCAGTTATACCGGCAAGCTAGACTTAGCCTTAAACCCCGCCATGCGGGCCGACACCGCCTGCAAAGACATCTACCGCCAACTGCACGGCATCATCAGCGCCAATGAGCAGGGCATTATTCACCGCACCGACA
Source organism: Methylovulum psychrotolerans (assembly GCF_002923755.1). Taxonomy (GTDB): domain Bacteria; phylum Pseudomonadota; class Gammaproteobacteria; order Methylococcales; family Methylomonadaceae; genus Methylovulum; species Methylovulum psychrotolerans. The sequence goes on along the minus strand of NZ_PGFZ01000024.1, from coordinate 14,219 downwards.
GCGAATTTTTACATGATTTCCGGGTTGCCGTGCGCAAAACCCGCGCGGGTATAAGCCAACTCAACAGGGTATTGCCCAAGCGGATTAGCCGCCATTATGCGGGCTTTTTTGCCGAACTGGGGCGGGCGACCAGCCCGGTGCGGGATATGGACGTGTACTTGCTCGATTTTGACGGCTATAAAAATGCCCTGCCCTTGGCCATCCGTGCCGACCTGGAGCCGTTGCGGACGTTTTTGCTGACCCAGCAAGCGCACTGGCAACAAGAACTGGCGACGACCTTAGCCTCAACTGCCTATACCCACACCTTAACCGACTGGGCGCAATTCCTGCAACAACCCACCCCGCAAGCTTTACAGGCCACCCATCCCGATGCTCACCGCCCCATCAAACAGGTCGCCGACCAACGTATCGGCAAGCTCTACCACCGCGCCTTACGCGAAGGTAAAACTATCCGCCGGGACTCGCCCGCCGACAACTTCCACACCTTACGGAAAACCTGCAAGAAACTCCGCTACCTCATGGAATTCTTCCAAACCCTCTACCCTACCCCTTTATTTAAGGATCTGTTAAAAAAGTTAAAAAACCTGCAAGCCATACTCGGCACCATCCAAGACTGCCAAGTACAGGCCGATTATATCCGACAATTTCAGGCCGAACCCTTTCCGGCACCGACCCAGCTGGCGCTGACGGCACTCCTGCAACTATTGGCGGAGCGCGACGAGCAGGCGCGGGCCGCCTTTACCGACACCTTTGCCGAATTTACACACTGCGACCAACGGCAGCTATTAGCCAAGCACTGAACCTAGTACCGCCTTCCATGACCGACCGCATCAGCCCCGAAGCCCGTTCCCGCACCATGGCGGCGATCCGCAGCAAAAACACCCGGCCTGAACAGTGGGTGCGTTCGGCCTTACATCGGCAAGGTTTCCGCTTCCGCCTGCACAGCAAAACCCTACCCGGCTCGCCGGATCTGGTGTTGCGCAAATACCATGCCGTGGTGTTTATCAACGGCTGTTTTTGGCATCAGCATGAGGGCTGTAAAGGCGGGCATATCCCGGCGACCCGAGCGGAATTTTGGGCGCAAAAATTTGCGCGTAACACCGCCCGCGACCAAAAAGTCCTCTACCAACTGAAAGTGCTGGGCTGGCGGGCGGCCATCGTTTGGGAATGCGGCCTAAAAAAACGCGTCCGCGAAGACACGTTACGGCACTTGGTGGCTTGGCTGGGCAGTAGCGCGGAATATTTTGAAATGCCGGTTTACGACGAATTTAGCGACTTATAAACGGCTAAAGCCGCACTGGGTGAACTTGTCATATAGACTGTTTTGGCCAAAACTTATATAAACGAATGGTAAGATTACCGCCCGCTTGACGAGCGGCTTAATAAAATCCGCCAAGCACCTCGGAGCGCGGGCATCTTGCCTGCCATCCCAAACGACAAAGCACTATAACGTCCCCAGCCCCTCATAAACCTCCAGCCGGAAGCGCGGCGAACAAATGGCCAAAAACACTAGGTCAACATCTCCGATATTGGTGATTTGTTGCGGACAGCGCGGCGGGATGATGACGACATCACCCTCGGTGACGGTTTGCGGCGGCAGCCCTTCGATAGCGACCACGCCTTGCCCCGCCAGCAGCACATAGCGTTCGGTTACGCCGTGCAGGCGGTGCAATTGGGTAGTGACACCCGGCTTGACCCGCGCCCTGGCGACCGACACCTCGGCATCGGCGGGGCTATTGGACAGCTCTAAGATAAAACAGCCTTCGGCAAAATAATACTCGTCCGCCTCATCGGCCTTGAGGATCTGCGGCTGCATGGCTTAACAGCGCTCCACTTCTTTTTTGGCGACCTTATTGCGCAAGTACACCGGCATGGCACGCTCCACCGACACCGCCTGTTGCCGGGCAAAGCCCCTCATCCCCAAAGAAGCAATCGCCCGCGCCCTCGGCAACGGGTCAATTTCATAATGGCTGATTTGCTCACTCAATTGCTCAAGCAACACCTGCGCGTATACACCCCACCCCGTCCCCAAGCCAACACCCGGCAAATCGGGGTATTCGATCAACTCCGGCGGCGTGACCACCTCACTGCCGAGCAATTGGGCAAAGCCATCGGCATCGCGCTGGTAAACCCCCCAAAAAATCTCCCCCATCCGCGCATCCATCGCCACATAGGCGACTGTCGCGTCATGCTGGTCAAAATAATCTTGGGCAATCGCCGCCAAGGTCGAGACCGGCATTACCTGTAAATCCAAGCCTAAGGCCATGCCCTGCATAATGCCTGTGGCAATACGCACACCCGTAAAAGAACCGGGGCCGCAGCCAAACGCCAAACCGTCCAAATCGGACGGTTGCAGGCCCGCCGCTTTCATTAGCTCATCAACCATCGGTAAAATCAGTTGCGTATGTTCTTTACTGGCAAGGGCATAGCGTTCATGGATAACACCATTAATCGTCAATGCCGCCGAGCAGGCATCAGTTGCAGTTTCTACGGCGAGTAATTTCATGTGTAAAGTCCTATTGAAAAATGGGGGAGTCAAAACAAAGATCCGCACACAGGCGGCTAAGGTTTTAGTCTAGTCGTTAAAAAAGGCTTGTTAACGCTGTAGCATTGGCTAGGGTTTGAAGGAGTGTGGGATTGTGGGGATTTAAGACAGGCTTTAGGAAAAATAGCTCCATTTCTATAGGGTATAGCAGCTAAAAATTCATCTCGGTAACACAATGGCCGAGACATTGGGGGAAGCTACGGCAATAGCCTAGCGCACTAGGCTTAACAGAAGCTTAATGGGTCGGCTATGCGGCAAAAAACGCCCCGACATCGGCAATCGCTCCGGCGGATATTTGATGCCCGAAAACGGATTTTTGCCTTGTCGGGTTATGGCATCTCAGTAACCGCTCATGAACCGTCTGACATTTTTACTTCTGCGGTTCCCTGAGCGAAACCGAAAGGGTGGGTAGAGGCTTTTTCTTCCCTCCAACCTTCACCTATACGGCGGGGAAGACGCTTTTAGCACCAGAGTACCGGACAACCATCAGTTGCCGTTTCTATAGCAAGTCGTTTTATCATGACATAAACCTCTATTTTTTAAACGCACTTAACTGACTTAAGCAGCCACTTTGCCAAGCGGTTCAGACAGTATTTAATGGTGTTAAACAGAGCGGAATCAAGTTAGAAAGGTATCCAGAAAAAATTTATTTTTTTCATTGGCAAAGATAATCTATACTCATTTATAACTTGGATTGATACTTATAACCTAAATTAAGGGGGTAAATGCCGTTATGTCGATTTTTTCATTGGTAGAAATCATCATTGAAGTCACCAGAAAGCTATTTGATGCAGGTAATACAGGCCTTGAGTTACTCGGCTTGAGCACTTTTTTGGCTTCGGCTTTCGCGGTAGGTGCCCCGCCAATTCGACGCTGTTTTGGAATAAGGCCTATAGTAACACCCCGCTAGCCATTTTGGCAGGACTGTGTTCTTTTATCCTGACCGGGCCGTTGCTTTTTTCGGCGCCGGTTTTATGCACGCTTGACGAATAGGCGGCGGCTCTGGCGGAATAGGCCATCGGCAATACCATCAGTTGGTCGGTCATCAGCATTTTATTGGTTTGGTTCATGTTACAGTCGGCTCTCATCGGCTTGCTGGGCATCATGGCTTACAACAATATCCGGGTATTCCGCTAGGAGGCGGCGTTATGTTAGACATTATCCAAGAATTTGTGCGCGTCACCTTAGAATGCTTATTGGCTTTTTTAAGCGACGATGCCATTGCCCTCAGCAAGCCGGGACTGGGCAGGGTATTGCGTTGGCTGGCGGTATTGCTGCTCAGCCTGCTGGCCGGTGTCGGCGCACACCAATGCCGCCAGCTCTGGAACCGGGAACGTACGCCTACCAAATACTGGCTGCTGTCCGCCGGGACGGCTTTGGCCACCCTGTTGTTCATCACCTCGTTTTTAAGCCTGAACTATCTGAAAGCCGTGTCCATCAACCGGATAGACCGCTGGCAAGACACCATCCAGAACGACCGCGCCTGGAGCCAAGAAACTTTCCGCCTCGCCTACTATGCCATCAAAAAACTCGGTAAGGAAGATTTCAGCAACTACCCGGCACCAGAAAACGGCGGCGACCTCACCCCCGTCAGCCACGAATCATCGCGGCGTAAAACCGGCGAAATTTATGTAAACCGCGCCATCGCCGAATTTAAAGACAGCCACCCCTATCTCAGCCTCATCCTAAAAGCCGACCTGGCCATACCCGAACAAAAAATTTACGAGGCACAAAACCTATTTTTTACCGCCAACCACGGTAAAGCCTATAACTCGAATGATGCCATCGGGATTGCCGCCACCGAATTGAAACAGGGCTTAGAGCGGCGCATCCCGCCGCTGATTACCACCACACGGCTCATTATTTCCGTAAGCTACGGCTTATTTATGTTCATAATATTTACTATTATCGGCTTTATTGCGTATCGCAATATTAAAGTCTTCCGTTAAATCTTCCAATCTGGAGAAATTCCACTATGAGCAGTCATTTAGTTATCGGCCTGGGCGGTACGGGCGGCAAGGTCATCCGTTCCTTTCGGAAACTGGTGTTCCAGCAATTTCATGAGCGCGAACCCAAGGCCCTGAACATCCAGTATTTATATGTGGACTCCAGCTCCGAAATGATGGCGCATGACGACCCTAATTGGAAAATTTTAGGCAAAAACCTGCAATTGGACAAGCACCGCCAACTGCTTATCAAAGGCGGCGCCGACTTGTCCGCACATCTGGAAAACTTAAGCAACTACCCCGGCATCCAAGCCTGGATCGGCGACAAAAGCCAGTGGAAAGACATCTTAAACAGCATTGTCGGGGAAATCTTAGGCGGCCAGAAACGCCGTTTAGGCCGTTTCCTGTTTGCCTGCAAAGTCAAAGAATTCCGCGACCGCGTCCAAGCCCTGGTGCGCGACCTACAAAACGCCAGCGGCAACAACGCCGTGACCTTTCACATCTGCTGCGGCTTGGCCGGCGGCACGGGTAGCGGCAGCATCGTTGATGCCGTGTGCCAAATCCGCGAGATGTACCCCAACGACAAAATCATCCTCTATACCTTACTGCCCGACAGCCACCCCAAACCTAACTGGGATACCGGCAACTACCACGCCAACGGCTACGCCGCCCTATTAGAATTAAATGCCCTCAGCATCGGTGCTTGGCAACCCCACGACGTTACCGGCAACAAAAGCCGTTTGCAACTGAAAGACCCCTTCAACGGCTGCTACCTGTTCTTTAACAAAAACGAAAACGATGTCGCCGTCGATGTCGAACGCGATGTCCCCGACATCGTCGCTGACTTCCTGTTCCAAAAACTGGTGGTGATGCGCGAATTGCGCTGGGAAAGCTTGGCACGGATGGAAAACGCCGAAAACGGCGACGGCACCCCCGAATGCACGTTAACAGGCAGCCCCGAACGCAGCAAACGCTTTTTGGCTTTCGGCCTCAAACGCCTGGCCTACCCCGAAACCGAAATCCGCGAGTTCCTCACCTACCATTTCGCCAAACAGGCAGGCTTGCAGATGCTCTTTAACAACTGGACAGACGGCATCGGTTTCCACGACGAACCCAAGCCCTATCCCTTTGCCATGGAAGTCCGCAAAAAAGAAGTGCGAGAACGCTGGGCAATCAGTGACGAACACCTGACTTTATCGCGCGGCATCTTAATAGAAGAAGTCAACACCAAAACCTGGCAACCGTTTGCCATGGAATGGCAAAACTTTATCGTCAACTCCAAACTGCTGCTCAAAGACTCCGTCACCGCCGACCGCTGGGTCGCCGAGTTGCAAAGCCGTTGCCAAGACCGCTTTGAGCGCGGCTTCCGCCAACACGGGGTGCATAAGTTTTTTGAAATCAAAACCGCCACCCATGCCGACCACGCCCGCGAAATCCGCCGCCGTATCGAGAGCGAACTGTTTGAAGAATGGCGCAACGGCACCCGCTCGCTCTACGACATCAAACGTCTGCTCGAAGCCCTGCTGCAAAGCTTAGACGAATACCTGCGCGACTGCGCCGAAAAAGTCGTCTTCCACCAAACCACCAGCGAGGCTATCCAAATCCAGCGCATCAACCCCAACCGCCGCGAAGAATCGAAAGTCGGGGTATTTTCCGCCATGCTCGGCAAACGCGAACAACTGTTCGAGGCACAATCGCTGGCCTTGCAAGACTATTATTTCCACCTTACTTGCATGGAAGGTTGGCAATTCGCCCAAACCCTGTTACCCGTCATCGTCCGCGATATTACCGCCTTTGCGAACGAAGTCGACCAAACCTTAAGCTCTCTGGTCGAAATTAATAAACTGTTCCAAAAAGGCATTGACGAACGCTGCCAAAACACCGACAAAAACGACTTCCGCCGTCCCTTAGTCTATTTCTACCATCCCGACATTGTCAGAAGCTTTAGCCAACGTCTGGTCAAAGACAAAGCCATGCAAGCCAACCAAGCGATGGCGGCACGCGACGCGCTTATCAACCAATTGGGCGAAAACGCCAACTTCAGCCAACTCAATGCCCGCATCCTCAAACAACAATGGATGGACTCGATAGAAAGCGTTTGCGAACAATCCGTGGAAAATGCCCACAACACGGTCATTACCGTCGAAAAGGATCTGCCGCGCCAACTGAACGTCAGCATTATCGAAAAGCTTGCCAAAGAATTTAGCGGCAACGAAGAAGGCCTCACCCGTTTCGTCCATGACCTTGCCAACTACGCGGGCAACTACCTGACCTTTAACCCCTTAGAAGTCAATAAAAAAGGCCCCGGCATCGCCGAATCGCCCACCAAACTGTCGGTATTTGCCGTCATTCGCCCGCAAACCCGCGATTGGGGCAGCTTTGCCACCCAACTCGACGGCATCTTAAAGGGCAGCCGCAACATCCAACCGGAAATATTGCAAAGCGAAACCCGCAACAGCGAAATCACCTTCATCAACATTACCAACCTGTTCCCGCTACGCTATGTCCAGCACTTGGTCTTTCTGAAAGAACGCTACGACCTGCGCCTCAAACAGACCAGCAACCCAGGCCGCCTACGTCTAGAATTGCACTGCGAAGGTGACGGTAACCAACACCCTCCGCTTTACACCGCTTCGGAAGAAGACAACCGCCGCGAATCCTTGCCCTATCTGCTGATCGCCCGCGCCGTCGGCGCCATCCAATTGGTGACCAGCCCCAGCACCGGCAAAAGCGAACTGAACCTGCTCAGCAAAGACAGCGACGGCTTCGACAACGACCCGATCTTGCTCGGCGCAACCCTGCCCGAATCGGTCGACAAGCTGAACATCAAAAACAGCAGCCTGATTAAAAGCGAAGTGCAACGGATACTCCAGCAAAACTACCAACATGTCGATAAGCAAAAAGAGCTGGTAGCGCAAATCTTGGTCTTGGTCGAAGGCATCAAAGCCGACGAGTGCCAAGGCGACATCAACGCCCCGCTCTACAAACGCTTTAACGAAGCGGGCAAACTGGCGGTAAAAATAATCCGCGGCGACGCTTAATTTTTCATACCAACGTAGCGATTTATACGTCAAACGGTCAGGCTTCCGGTTTTTTAGCGGGAGGGAGCGCGGGCATCCTGCCCGCCAGTTACGGTCAAGATGACCGCGCCCAAAAACCGAAAACTCGACCGTTCAGCGTATATATCGGGTCACTCCCCCTCCAGTTACTCCGAACAACGCCCTTATGGAGCCAACCGAAGCAGAAAAAAAACACATCAAAATAGTTACTTCACGCATTATCTTTGCAAGGTTTACAGCAAACTGGTGGTAATATTAGCTAAGCGTTTCACCATGCGCAAATGTCGGTCAATAAAATAGAAAAAGACGGCAAAACCTATTCAAAAACCCTACCAATTAAAACCAACCCTACCGATGCAAATATTGGGTGACATTAAGGGCATGACACGGCAACCGATATGCAGACCAGGCAGACTTAACAACATAAAAAATGGGCAGGAAATAACTCAGGCAACCCCTGTGACAATAATAGCCAAATTATTTTATACCCGTTCCTAAACAATAAACCTATTCTTAAGTAAAACTACTGAACCGACAAAACGGCGGGGACTCTATGGCAAAGCAAGGCAAATGTTCCAATTTCGGCAACTGTTCCAAAGCGGATCAGGGGCAAATCATCAACCACGTTGCCGGACAATCTTTTGAGTGTCCAGAATGCGGTTTTCATTTAATAGAAATTAACCAAGGCAACGGGAAAAAATGGCTGATTATCGGTGTCCTGGTGGTACTGCTAGGTGCAGGGGCACTTGCCGCTTTCCTCATAACCCCCGCCTCCGACCCTGCACCGGCGCCCGTACAGGCAGCATTACCCCCGCCCAGCCCTATCGGCAACTGCACGTTGTTGCCCGTCCGCAAAACGGCCGCCCCCAATTGGTATGCGGCCATTGAAATAGGCGGCAGAGGCATTAAACCATTGGCCCTAAAATTCAACAGCCAATTAGAACCCGAAGACGCTTATCCGCTTGACACCCAAAATGTCAACGCCACAGACCAAAACAACTTGCCGGAAGTAGTGGATGCCGTTTGCCAAGACATCAATACCTTCCACGAACAATATGGCGACCTGCCCATTTATCTTATCGCCTCCAGTGCGTTTAATGGCGACGAGAAAAAACCCCAACGTGAAGAAATGCAAAACGTTTTGGTTGAAAAATTTCACCTACCGTTTGAAGCCGTCGATGTCAAATGCGAAACCCATTATACCTTGGAGTCCATTCTCGCACCGCCAATCAGCTTAAAACACACGGTGCAGTCCAATCAACTGACGGAGCTTTTACCGCAAAAAAGACGTTGCCAAGCCGCGCTATTAGATATTGGTAGCGGTAACATTAAAGGCGGCTACTATACCCATTGCGACAAAGACAAACTACCCGAAAAGGCCGTCAGTTGCAGCAGCCAAACCGCTTACGCGCTTAATGAGCCCAACCAATACCACTATTATGAAATACCTCATTTAGGTACGACCGAATTTGCCAAACAAGCCAAGGAAACAGCGACCGATAAGGCAATCCCATTTACCGAGGCTATCGGACAAGTCCGCCGCAATCTGGATGATAAGCTATCCAGACAAATCGACATCCATCCTTATTTAACCAATAATAAGGACGATAAACGCCTTTATCTGGTGGGTGGTGCCGTATGGGCAATGAACACCTTATTATGCCTTGACTGTCCCCAATACGATGACCGCTCCAAAACGGATAACCAAAACCGCTACACGACATTAAAGCTTAGCGATATTGCCGAATTCCACCGTGCCGTAAACACCCCAAATAACGCACTCTGCGACATAGAAAACAACCCCTATCTTGCGTTAGATTTAGATACCAAAAAAACCTCGCCCTTATCCGGCGAACGTAAGAGGGCGCAACAAGAGGCGATTACAAAAGTCTGTAACATCTTCAAGCCGGACACCGACTTAGTCGCGGCAGCGGAAATCTTACAAGCCACCGTTAATGGCATGCACATCGACGGGCAGCGGCCTTTATTTTTTATGCAGGACAATTTATACACCTGGTCAAGACAATATTTAATTGAAAAAGTAACCCAAGGCAAACCATGAACCTAAAACTCATCATCACCCTAACCGCCCTTTTAGCCGCCCCCGCCTGCTTTGCCGATTGGCAATCGGTAGGCGAAGGCAAAACTATCGGCATCAGCGGTATTGCCCCGATTGACAAAACCCGCTACTTGGTCGTCCACGACAATAAAAAACCCGACCAACCGCGCTTAAGCATTATCACTGTGGGCAGCAAAACCGCCAGCTTAGCCTCTATAGCGTGGTGCGATAAAGCCAAGCCGCCGATTGATTTGGAGGGCCTGACCGCCATCCCCAACCATAGCGGCGAATATCTGGTGCTGGAAAGCAAAGGCAGCGTCACCCGCATTAAACTCAGCGGCAAAACCTGTAAAGTGACCCACGCCGCCTTTAACCTACCCACCCAAACCGAAGCCAGCAATATGGAAGCCTTGGCCTTACAATGCTTTGGTAAAAACTGCCTCTTAGCGTGGGCGGAACGCGGCAAAAACCAACAACCCGCCCAATTGTCTTTTGGGGTGTTCGATGTGAAGAACAACACCCTGAGCGCCCCGGCCAATCCGCCTTATCCTTTCCATGCCCCCGCCCCCACTGCCGATGAAGCCCGCTCCATCAGCGACATGGCGATTGGCCAAGACGGCGGATTATGGGTTAGCGCAGCCTCCGACCAAGGCGACGACGGCCCCTTCCAAAGCGCCGTCTACAAAATCGGCCAGTTTCAGAAAGATAAAGGCAAAGGTGAATGGTTATACCCTTTTTCTAACCCCGAAGAACACAGCAAGTATGATAAAGTCAAAATCGAAGCCCTTAATTTCACCGCTGACGGCCAGCTAATTTTAGGCACCGATGACGAAAACCAAGGCGCTAAAGTAGGCGTTTACCCCAAATAAACCGTCACATAGGCGTAAAATTGCGTGTGCGTACCTTTAGAGGTACGCACACCACCTAACCGTCCCCAGCAAAAAACGCCTGCACGTCGGCAATATCCCGGCTGCGGCGCATCGGCGGCACACTGTCCAAAAACAACTGCCCATACGCGCGTTTTAACAAACGCGGGTCACACACCATCAGCACCCCCCGGTCGTTCTCGTCACGGATCAAACGCCCTATGCCCTGCCGTAAGGCAATCACGGCGGCGGGGATCTGATGCTCGAAAAACGGATTTTTGCCTTGTTGGGTCATCGCATCCAAACGCGCCTTTAGCACCGGATCGCCAGGCGAGGCGAACGGCAGCTTGTCGATAATCACGCACGATAAGGCCTCACCACGGACATCGACCCCTTCCCAAAAACTCGCCGTCCCCAACAGCACGGCATTCCCCGCCTGTTTAAACTGTTCCAATAATTGGGTTTTCGGGCGGCTGCCCTGCACCAGCAACGGATAATCCAAGCGGTTTTTTAACAGGTTTTCCGCCTGTTGCAAGGCGCGGTGGCTGGTGAACAAAAAAAACGCCCGGCCTTTACTGGCTTGCAAAACCGGCAAGACAAACTCTATAATCTGCGGGATAACATTCGGGTCATTCGGTTGCGGCAGGCCTTTAGGATGGTAAAACAAGGACTGCTTAGCATAATCGAACGGGCTTTCCCAACTATGGCAACGCGGCTCCGCCAACCCCAAACTATTGGCAAAATGGTCAAACTTATTGGCTACGCTAAGCGTCGCCGAGGTAAATATCCAAGCCGCCTGATGCTGCTGCATAAACTGCCGGAACTCACCGGCAATATCCAGCGGGGTGCGGCTTAAGGTAAACGATTTGCGGTGCACCTCATACCAGCGTATCCATTTGCCGCCCTCACTGTCCATAATGGCCGCCAATTGCGCCACCAACTCATCGGCGCGTTTAAAACAGGTCTCCAGCCCCTTGGTTTTGACCGAAGCGATTTCCAGTTGTTGGTACAAGCCTTGCAGTTGCGCCTGCACCGCCCGCAAGCCCCCCATAATGTTCGGGTTATTGAGCAACTCCTGCCACTCGCCGCGCTTCATCTCCACCCCAAACGCCAAGCGCACGTCTTTCAGCTCATGCTCCAGTTCCTCAGCGGCGGCGCGTAAGGCCGGAATGTCGGTGGCATCTTTATAATATTCAAGCAACGCGTCTTGTGCCAAATCTTGCAGTTGCTTCGCCCCGATGTTAATGCCCAAAAAATTCGACGCGGTGTCTGCCAATTGGTGCGCTTCGTCAATAATCACCACCTCGGCGTTGGGCAGCAATTCGCCGAAACCGTTGTCGCGGATCGACCAGTCGGCGCACAATAAATGGTGGTTAATGACCAGCACCTCGGCTTCTAGGGCTTTTTTGCGGGCTTTAACCAGAAAACACTCGGCATAATCCGGGCAGTCTTGACCCAGGCAATTATCCGCCGTCGAGGTCGCCAAATACCAGACCGGGCTGGTTTCCGGCACGTCGGCAATATCGGCGATGTCGCCCGTAACCGTGCGCTTGCCCCAGGCATTGATTTTTGCCAAGGCCACCGCATCTTCCTTACTAAACCCCATATTCGACGTTAAGGCATTTTTGAGCCGATAAGTGCACAAATAATTGCTGCGGCCTTTCAGCAATGCCGCCAGAAACGGCGTTTTAATGGCTTTGCGCAACAACGGCAAATCCTTGTTAAAGAGCTGGTCTTGCAGGTTTTTCGTGCCTGTGGACACCAGCACCTTGCGCCCCGATAAAATGGCCGGAATTAAATACGCGAAGGTTTTGCCCGTTCCCGTCCCTGCTTCGGCCAGCAAATGCTGGCGGTCAGTGATGGCGGCATGGATGGCTTGGGCCATTTCCAGTTGCGCGGCGCGGGGCTGATAACCTGTAATGGTGGTCGCCAATGGGCCAGTCGGGCTAAAAAAAGTAGCGAGTTCGGTCACGGAATAAAGGCAGAAAAAAGTCGAAAGATGACATAGTAGGGGAATGCGGGCAAGAATGCTATGTGGCTGGCGATAAAAATCCCCATTGCGCGGTGAACTTCCATTAAAATACCGTTATCCACAGTAAACTTGGGCGTAGCCGCTAAAGCAGGGCACTTCTCAGCAGACAGTCATAAACCTGCCTTAGGTTCCACCCGTTATTAAAAAATTTTCCGGCCACCCCTTTAAGGAGGGTAAGATGAAAGCCTATTTACTGCTCTGCTGCGTCCTGCTGACGGCTTGCTCGTCCTTGCCGCCCGCGATTAGCGATCCGCCCCACTATGATTTATCCTATAGCGAAGCCAGCCAAAACCTGACCAAATACAAAAACGCCCCTGTGCGCTGGGGTGGGGTGATTGTCGATGTTGCCAACGAGGAAAACCGCAGCCTGATCCAAATCCTCTCCTACCCCTTAAGCAGCCAAGGCCGCCCGCTGACCGACCAGCCTCACCAAGGCCGTTTTGTTATCAGTTCGCCGGAATTTTTAGATCCGGCTGTATACGAAAAAGACACCCAGATCACCGTGGCGGGGATGTTAGCCGGAGAAATTGACCGCACCGTCGACAAAAAAGTCCTGCACCTGCCCTTACTGAGCCTCACTGCCCTGCACTTATGGCCGGATTATACCAATAATCCGATGTACGGCAGCTACGGCACATATAACGCCTATTATGGCTACCCAGGCTGGGGGGGCGCTTTTTACCGCCCGATTTTCTTCCCACCACCACGTTAAAAATCACTATGCTCAGTATTTTTTTAGCCAGCCTCGCTTTAGGGCTGGTCGCTGGCTTATTAGCCGGACTGTTTGGCATTGGTGGCGGTTTAGTCATCGTCCCTGTGCTGGCCTTTGTTTTTAAAGAACAAGGCTACCCGCCTGATATTACCTTGCTGATGGCGGTCGCCACCTCGCTGGCGACCATCATCCTGACCGCCCTGTCTTCCGTCTACGCGCACCACCGCTTAGGCTCGGTGATATGGCAAAAAGTCTGGCGGCTCAGCCCGATGATTATGGTCGGTTCCGGCCTAGGCGCGGTAGTGGCGGAACGCATCCCCGCCGACACCTTGCGGCTGATTTTGGTCGCCTTTTTGCTCTATGTCGGCATCCAAATGGCCTTCCAGCTTAAGCCCAAGCCGGGCGCGGCAGCACCGCCCTTATGGCTAGACGGCATCGCGGCGACGATTATCGGCCTGATGTCGGCGATTGTCGGCATTGGCGGCGGCACCTTGACCGTCCCATATCTGGTGTACGGCAACCAACCCATGCGCAATGCCGTCGCCATTTCCAGCGCCTGCGGCCTGCCCATCGCCATTGCCGGCACCGCCAGTTACGCGCTGTTAGGCTGGCACGCCACGCACCTACCCGATTACAGCGTAGGCTATGTGTCCTTACCCGCCTTTGCCGGAGTCGGCCTGACCAGCATCCTGACCGCCCCCTTAGGGGCAAAATTGGCCAACAAACTGCCCGCCGCACACTTAAAACGCTATTTCTCGGTGCTGTTATGGGTAATGGCCGCCAAACTGTTGTGGCATTAAGCGCAGCGGTTAGGGTGTTTGAGGCTGTTAGGGTATTTAAATAACTGACGTTACGCAGTAACGTCGCTTTACCCCCGTTTGCCGCGCCGAGCATCGCAGGTTTTGTCGGGATAAGCCCGAAGGGGCGCGGCAGGGATGCCGCGCGTCGGCAAGTGGGCAGGAGCCCACTTTGCCGACCCCCGACAAAACCGAGAAGCGCA
>NZ_PGFZ01000023.1:5716-32092 GCF_002923755.1 Methylovulum psychrotolerans | reverse complement strand
TCAAGCACATCGTTACCGATATGCCTGCATGGCTCGATACCAGGCTCGTGGCTAGCGATTACCTGGGCGGGATTCACACCCGCTAGTTTATGCAGCCTTGCCAGGCCGCAACGGTTAATTAACCCCAACCTGAACTCGCCCACCATTACAAACAGCGGTTGCCCACGAAACAATATTTTTAATTGGCATTTTCTGCCAACCATTTTCTAACAGAAAAGATTCAAGGCTCTCTACGTCTATTGCAATATTATTTTGATGAAGCACTCGAAGAGTTACTTTGATTCGATCCTCATCGCTAGGGTGTAACGCTGTCTTATTGCAAGTGACAGATAAGGACTTAAATGCTTTTTCGAGAGTTTCGTTCATTTGTTTCCTTTTGTTCTAAATGCCCAACGTTACGGTAAGGGACGCGCCGCTAACGAAAGCCAAACGAAGCCACCAAACCTTAATAAAAAACCAAACTCCAAAACCGCCAACGGGCGGCGCGTCCCTTTGACTGACTTGTTGGGCATTTGATGAAGGACATTTTGCCTCGCACCGGAAAAGCCCACAACAGCGCAATGCCACATAACAAGAAAGACACCAAACCCAACAGCCTGATCGCAAGCAACCCAATACCACCCACCACAACAACAGGCAAGAAAAACAGCCTCACTAGAGACGTTAGAAAAACCAATTGCTTGTATGCAAAACACCCTACAAAACCAAGTAAAAATATAGTGCGATATTGGTTTGTAGCCAGACTGGATGTCCAGTTATGCCGCTGGAAGGCAGGATGCTGATTTACTTGACCATTTTTCTGTAAGATAAATGTTGGCTGAACCATCATCTAACCATTCTTGCCAGTGTCCAGTTAAAAGACTTGAATTAATTCGAATTAACACACCAGATTCGTTATAACCGGTTGACAAATTTCCATTTAAATAGATGTTATCGCCTTTTGTAACCCAATGACCTGAACTTGGTACACTTGTACCATACCATGAGCCATCAGGCTTGATACAAATACCTACAGTACTATATGCAGCCCCTGTGCTAAGAATGTAACTGCTGGCCGTCCATTGCCCCGATGGGAAAGCCGCATTAGCAATTGTAGGCAATAAGCTAGCAAGTAATAATATGTTTTTTGATAGTTTCACTTTTTTATCCTCTAAACATTAGTACCGAAGTTCTGCTCGGTATTTGCAGTACGCCTTAAGCAAAGAGCTGCCCAACCTTACGGTAAGGGGGCTACCAGCGTGATTGGCTTGTTGGGCATGGATAAAGGACATTTAGTCCCGAACCCGAAAAACCCGCCACACCGCACTGCCGCATAACGGGAAAGACACCAAACACAATACCGGACAAACAGCCGCCAATAGCACCCGACCGCCTAAACCAAAAAAAATCACAACACACGAATAACGCAGATATCAGCGAGCTGAGTGAAGTGGAGCGAAACGTAGTCCGGCAGGGGCGTTGGGTTAGACATGTTGGCATTGATTACTAAGAGTTTTCCATGAATTCCTCTATCCGAAACTCATTCGTTCCGTATGGGGAATAACCACGTCCTTCTTTGAACTCTTTAAGCAATGCCTCTGCTTCCTCGTTAGTGTTTCGGACTGTGCCATCAACACCTCTCCATCCAGGCACGGGTCGATTGTCGTATTCCTGGAGAATAAACCTACGAACTTTCATCTAAGCCTCTTCTAATTTCAATGATTATCCATGCAAATGCCCAATGTAAAGTAAACACCTAAAAAGGTGTGTCTAATTATCCAGAAATAGGTGTATAACAGCGGCACTTATACTAACAGTTCAAAAGCATATCCCATTAATTTGTTGTTAACAACCTATCCGTTCAAACTGGTTATAAGGATAATGACAGGAAATATTATCTTAAGTAATTGAATTCTGAATGGTGATACCTATGCTGGTAGCCTCCGTTTTGTATTGTACAATATAAAACGGAGGTGAAAACATGAAACCGACGCAAGAAACTTACTCGGCTCTGCAAACGGCCTATGAACATTTCAATCTG
This sequence comes from Methylovulum psychrotolerans, assembly GCF_002923755.1. Lineage (GTDB taxonomy): Bacteria > Pseudomonadota > Gammaproteobacteria > Methylococcales > Methylomonadaceae > Methylovulum > Methylovulum psychrotolerans. The sequence goes on along the minus strand of NZ_PGFZ01000023.1, from coordinate 30,072 downwards.
GAACTGTTCGGCGGGGCGTTGCCGGAATGCCTTATCACGCTGCAACGGAAAGAACGGCGGGTGCTTGGGTATTTCGGCAGCAATCGCTTTGAGGAAATAGGGAGCGGGCAAAGGACGGATGAAATAGCCATGAACCCCCAGCATTTCAAAAGCCGTGAAATGATGGAAACGCTTTCGACGTTGGCGCACGAAATGGCGCACCAGTGGCAGGCGCATTTCGGTACGCCTTCCAGGAAAGCCTACCATAACGGCGAATGCGCGGTGTCGGCTGACTGTAAGGATTCGTTCGTAAATGGATAGTAGAGCAATATTAGGTCTAAACAATAAGCCTATTCAATCCGTCCGAAATGGATGTCCGATCTATAACTGGTGTACGAAATACATTTAGCTTACTTTTGTACACCACAAAAAGGCATGTCCGAAACCGGTCGGTTTCGGACTAAATAATGCGGTAAAAACGGCGTGATTGTAGGCGGGATGCGGGTTGCAGGCCACTACTATCCATTTACGCACGAATCCTTACGCCTAGCCTATTCCGGCCACCAATAACCCTTTGCGTTGCCACAACCTAATGTCTATGGCAAAGCAATCGTCCGTTGCGCAACTTTTAAAAAGCCTGAGAAAATTAAGCATAACCGATAAGACAATAATGTTATCTTATTATGGCATAATAACCTTATAGCATTATTGCACAATAATCGAATACAACAGGTGATAGCCTTGAAAATTATAGCCATTATTGGACAAAAAGGGGGGAGCGGCAAAACCACCACCGCTTTGGGGCTTGCCGTTGAATCTGTGCGTAGGGGCTTTACCGTGGCCGTCATCGACCTTGACCCGCAAGCCACCGCAACCTACTGGAGCGATCGCCGCGAACTTAAAGACGCGCCCGCCGTAGTGTCCTGCCAAGTCATGCGCTTACGGCAAGTGCTGGACTCCGCCCAGGCGCAAGGTATCCAGCACGTCATCATCGACACGGCGGGAAAAAGCACTGATGCCGCCATTGCCGCCGCCAAGGCCGCGCATAAAGTTCTGATCCCCATCCAACCGCAATTGTTCGACATAGAAACCTTATACAACGTCAAAGAGATTTTGACCTTGGCCGGACACCCGCAAGCCGTTGTCGTCATCAACCGCGCCGCCTCGTTAGGCAAACGCCATGAAGAAACCCAAGAAGCGGTAACGTCAATGGGCTTTACCGTCTCCCCCGTCATCCTCTACCAACGTGCCGCACACGGGGACGCGGGCAATATTGGCCTGACCGCCACCGAATACGAACCCAAAGGCAAGGCCGTACAAGAAATAGCTGCGCTATACGACTACATAAATATAGAATAATTTTCCTATACGGTTAAAATAATATAATCGTATATTTTTATATAGTTACACTAATATATAAACATAACTATATAATCCTATAAAAATATAATCGTATATAAATAAGTTTCTATAAAAATATAAAGCAAAAAAGGAAAAAAACATGACCACAAAAAAGAAAGCCAGTATCAGCGCGGGCCTTGCCGCCGCCGCAGCGGGGCGGGAAACACCGGAAGGCGCACCAGAGAACCTGCCGCCCAAAGGCGACAAAGCCAAGCTGGTGATGATAGGCGGGCAGTTCCGGCCAGAAGTCAGACGCGCTCTGCTGCTGATCCAAGCGGAACCCCAAAACGAAGGCAAAAACCTTAAAATGCTGTTAGGCGAGGCCATTAATGACCTGTGCGCCAAATACAACAAGCCCCAGCCTTATACCGATGAAAACTAAACCGCTTGCAGCCGCTTAAACAAATCGGCGACCGTCACACCTTATTCAACGGGAAAATAGTCGCTGTGAATAGGACTCGGAAAATGACGTAATTGGATGACATAAGACAATGAACACCTATTTTATCGTCCAATGGCTGTTCAAGACATTGATTTCAATTATATATATGGTTTTCAGCCGTCTTGTTTTTTGGCTTTCTTCGCTTGGAGCAACCGCGCCGCCACCTGTTCCACCGATTCGCCAGGGCGGGCGGCCTTTTCGATTTCGGACAATTTCACGCCATAACGCATAGGCTCGCGCAAACGCGGCGCGGGTTTGGGGCTGTCCTCCGCGTCCTTTTTGCCGAAGGAAAACACCAAATGCGTCACCCTCCGTCCTGTCTTGCGTTGCGTCCAGCTTACTTGCAGGTTGGAATGGACGTTGATGTCGTTGACGGCGGGGTCTAGGACACGTTTTTTAAAATCACTCATATCCGTATACTGGTCAGCAATTTCAAAATGCTCTTTTAGCCAATCTATCGCCACTTCCCTATTGCCCGTACTTTGCCATTGCATCAGCAATTCATACAGCCGGATGGCATAGATGCTGGTCATTTTGCCAACATCGGCCAGTTCGTAACGGGTAAACTCCCGTTTTAGCTCACTCAAATACGGCAACATATCTTGCGAGAAACGTAGAATAACCTTACCCTCGTCACTTAAATAACGGATGGAACTGATCCAGCGCATTTTTAAAAGCTTTATTCTCGGACGCTTAGGGTCTGGCTTTTCAATGACCACATAACGGTTAAACAAATTTTCCGCAACCTCAATCAACGCATCATAAGCATTACGCTCCGATACCGAAAAAATACCCGCAAAATCTTTAGCCGATAATTCAAACAAATCCGTTTCCAACAACGCGGCGGCAGAATTAACTTGAGCGATACACGCCAACACCACACGTTGTTCATTCAGGCTTAAACGATAGCCAGCTTCAACCACTTCATTGGCTTTGCACACTGTCAATTTTGGTGCTTTCATGATCATCATCCCATTAAAAACTGACATTGTATATTAATGTCAGTTAATAGGAAGAATTTGTCCGTTTATTGACGCGTATTTTGTCCGTTAATCGTGCGTATTTTGTCCGTTAATCGTGCGTATTTTGTCCGTTAATAGGCTTGCAACACATTGAAAATAAAAACGAATTCAGAGCCTAAAAATATTAAAAGTATTAAAATATACATAAAAGAGATGCAAAAACAAAAATCAATCACTTACAGCGCGTTTTTGAGACAAAAAAGAAAAAGCCTGAAAATGACACGCATGTTAAATCTATTGCATCCTGCATAACGAGATTGATGGTTTCCCATCCTGAACATAAAAATTAATCTCATGGACGTGAAAATGCCAGCTATTTGCGGTTATGGTGATGTCATAGACATTAATCGAGCCGACAACGCCGTATTTAAGCTTAAGGAGCTTAAATCTTCGCCTACCCCTAGGAAGATCCTCAGCAGAAATAAAACGCCCCAGAACGTCGATTAAGGCATCATTTGCGGTATTGGCAGCCGTACGGGTGAAAAAAGAAAACAATGGTCGCTATCACAAGCGTGGGGAACTATGATTATAGTTTTATATAAATTTAATCGTATTGTCGTATAAGGACAATTTTAGCCATGCGGTCGGCTTAGTAAAAATTTTGTCTTTTGTAAGAACGGTACGTCTCAACCCCGAAAATAAAGGCAAAAGTCAGGCACATTATCGGGAACAAGTAGGGAACAAACGGAAACTGAACCTGAACCAGTAAGGAAGCGACCAATACGCTAGGCGGCTGATAATACATTGCCCCTATAAGCCCATACAAACCGCCATAAAGAAATAACACGGTCATTACCGCGCCCGCTTCCCACCATATATCCACCAATTCCAACAGGGAATCCAAAAAATCCCCTATCAATGAAGTTTGTTTTCTTCTCGCCATTGCCTTGTTCCTCTGTCGTTAAGTGATCATTTAAGCGGTTAATACCCGTACCCATCACCTTTTCGGTTTGTTGTGGACATAAAAAACGCCCAAACCTTAGGTATCAGGCATTTAGCTTATTAGGGATTTAATCCCTAGTCAATAGCTCACTCAAAAAACATTTTTTTCTTTGGCTCCATCTTAAATTTTGAATTAACCACATCCCAAAACTTATCCAGCTGCTTTGCTAAGGAATAGCCGATTGATTTTTTAGAAAGCTCGGTTTCTTTCGGCAACACTTTCTTAAAATCCAGCGATAAAATGCGTTGGTGGCGGCTATACACTTTGGAGGTGGTGGTTATGCGGATAACCCGCCACCCATACAGCCTTCCCAGCATTACAGCCCCTATCGCGCCGGACAGATGAGAAACATCGCCCACATATTCAGCCGCCACTTTGTCCAAATGCGCTAATAGCTCTGGATCAGTCATCATTTTTTATCCCCGTTAAACCATTCGTCATATCAGTCATGTTGACAAGAAAAAAGCCCTTACCCGCACACAAGACCGTAAAAAAGCGGTGAATGAAAATGCGCGGCTTACCTAACCGGCGGAGGTGTGTGCAAATAAGACCTTTGGTGCGCGTCTTCTAACCCGCAGCGCGAAGCGGGGATTGTCTTATTGTCCTGATGGAAAAAAGGTGATGGTCAGTCCTGGGTCTCTGTCACAAAACGGCAGAAACGCTTCCTTATTCGGCTCCCATTCAAGAAAAACCCTCGATAACCCCCTGCTTAAAAAAATCCGTAGTCCGCATAGGACAAGGGGTTTATGGATATTTTGGAAACTGTTTATGTTTTTACATAAACAGTTTCATACCCTGCGCGTCACCAAAAAATAGCCGATAAAGGCCATCATTTTTAATTTTGCCAAGGTCACGAGCAGGTAAAAACAGGCGCAAAGCGGCGTTTTTACCGATAGGGATAGGTCTGAATTTTTGCCATGCTTTGACAAGCAGGCGGCTTTGAAACGATGCAAAACACCGTTACAGCTAATGGCTTATAGCTAGCATATACGCCATTTTTTATGTTTGAAATTACGGCAAGCCGCGTTGTTTTAAATCGCAGTAAAACTGCTTTGTTTAGATTTACAGCAAAATGCTGCTTTGTTTTTTGGGTGGTGTCAGCGGAATCCTTCCATCATACATAATGACCTTGCTTAACCCGTTTATTCGTCTTTTTAAGTGCTGAACTGGCACTGCCTAATGAATCCTACCTGGAAACACGATATGCGGGGATGATTTTCACCTATATTTTAATGGCTGTCAAAATGTCTGTTTCATGGGCGTATCGGCTCGAATTATGCCAAAAAAGTGCCAGTTTTTGCGCTTCTCATCGGCGATAATTCCAGTAAAATAGCCATAAGGTTGGGGCGTTAAACAAGCCGTTATTGCCGTGGCGGCAACCTTATTTTTTATGCTTTTATTTCTTGGTGGATGTTGATGATGTTATGCGATAAGAAACTTCAATGGATAACGGTCTGGTTTTTGATGCTCGTATCAAACGCGGTGCTGGCAAGCGGAACAAGTTATCAAATGCCCTTAATCCCCGGCCTGTCAGGTTTCGACGCGGAAAACACCCCCGCCCTTATTTTTAACTTGCCTTCCGAAACGGCAAGGTATAAATTTGTACTACCTCTTAATACCGATAAGGCACACCATGACCAGCAAAGCCGTGAAAATGGACGACGCGACCTACGACCGACTCAAAGCCCTGGGCGCGGCGCGGCAACGGTCGCCGCATTGGCTAATGAAAGAAGCTATCCGCCAATTCCTCGAACGTGAGGAACAGGCCGAACACATCCGGCAAGACACCCTAAGCCGTTGGGCGAATTATGAAGCGACCGGCGAGACCGTGCCCCACGAAACCGTAGGGGCATGGCTGCAAACGTGGGGAACAGAAAACGAGGCCAAGTGTCCGATCAACGTCGCTTAGTCTGGTTCCCAGAAGCCCTGGCCGACCTCCGCCGCCTTCAAGATTTTGTGTTTGCTAACAATCCGACCGCAGCGGCGAAAGCGGCCAAACGGATACTTGAAGCCGCCGCCAAACTCCGCACCCATCCCTTCCTGGGCCGTCCGGTCGAAGACATAAGCCATCACGAGTTTAGGGATCTTTCTGTCGCCTTCGGGAAAGCGGGCTATGTGCTGCGTTACGCGGTGACGGACGATGCCGTTATCCTGATGAAAATATGGCACTCGCGCGAAGACAGAACCCCAAGCCACTAAACAAGCTTGATGCCTGCTTGCGCTTGCCGTTTTTGGCGATTAAAAACCGCCCCGCTGCATTGGAAATTATTGCCGTATAAAAAAATATGGATATATCATTATTGTCCTATACGAATATACGATTATTTTATTATACCCCTCTATTCAAGCCGATACGGTACGCTTAAAGCGGTCACGATAGGCCTCTACTCGGCTAGGCGTAAGGATTCGTACGTAAATGGATAGTAGTGGCCTGCAACCCGCATCCCGCCTACAATCACGCCGTTTTTACCACCTTATTTAGTCCGAAACCGACCGGTTTCGGACATGCCTTTTTGTGGTGTACAAAAGTAAGCTAAATGTATTTCGTACACCAGTTATAGATCGGACATCCATTTCGGAAGGATTGAATAGGCTTATTGTTTAGACCTAATATTGCTCTACTATCCATTTACGAACGAATCCTTACGGTCAGCCGACACCGCGCATTCGCGGTAAGTATCGAATCAAAGCCGCCTCTGTCGCGGCGGCGGACAAAATGAAAAGCGTGGTCGCTTCGGTATCGGGGGAACGCCCGCTATTGATAAAGGGCGCGGAGGCGGACGAGTGTCCCTTGCGTGAAAAAGTGCATTACGAGAAATTGCCCCACCCGTTTCCTACGCATAAAAACTCAGTAAAGGCTATCGAGTTGATGCACCGCCTGGACTGTGAGCGTTATAAAGCGGATTTTGATTATGAGACCATGAAGTCCATGTACGGTGCTGAGATTGCCGACAGCGTCTTTCACAAATGACGGCGGACTCGTAAAACGCTGGCCGTCTATTCGGGCGCGTTCACGGTGCGCAGGAAATCCGTTGGCCGTATGACGGGAATGCCTTCGTATTCGACCAGGTTCAGCAGATGGCGGTCGCCTGACACGATCAGGTCGGCGCGGCCTTCGACGGCGCAGGCGATGATATGGTTGTCGTCGGGGTCGTCCGGCACGGCATCGGGAACGGTACGGGGAACGACCAGGATGGAAACCCCCGCCAAAACGCGGATACGCTCTTGCAGCAAGGGTTCAGGCCAGTGAAAACGGTTACGAAGAATCCGAGCCGTTTCCGTGATGATGGCCGGAGAGATAAGGAGTTGATACGTCCGTTCGCGAGCCAATAACCATAAGGGGGCGAGTTTTCCTTCGGGCTTGTTGAAAGCGGAAACAAGGACATTGGTATCAAGGACGACGTGCAGCTTGTCGGCGTTTCTGGCGTTCTTCATGGATAATGTCGTTAACTTGTTCTTCTGACGTGATACCGAAGGATTTTGCCCGTTCCGCCCCGTAATCGAGCAGTTTATCGTCCAGTTCGCAAAGCTCTTTATAGCCCATCGGACTGTTTTTCTTTTCTTCGACGGCATCGAAAATAACCGTCTCGACCCAGGCGTCGAAATCGGTTTCAAAATCGGGCTTCTGTTTTTGGGGCGACTTTCTGGACGCTTGATAAAAGCGGAATATCCGACGAAACATTTCGCTCTTGGTGCTTTGTTCTTCGCGCGCGAGCCGCTCGAATTCTTCCGCCATTGTCGGCGGCACGGTAAAGGCTATATTCTTGCTGATGCGTGTCATGAGCATAAACCCAACAAAATAAAACTTAATTGTACTCTTACCTTAGCACGGACGCGAAATCTGTCAAATCCTAGGCGTAGAAGTACGCAACGATTTTTTCATTTTGAGGACATAAAGGGTTCGGTAACCTATTTACTATGAACGATGGGTAAGTTTAAACAAACGATAATAGTTATAGTGGAATTAAGCAAAACCGTATTGCGCCATATCGCGTTTACGAGTTGTGGCTTTGTTATCTGAAATATTAAGTCCATGTAATATTTCCGTCAGAGTCAATTTTTGTTGAGTTATCAACGCAGAGCGCACTGGGTATTCCTAGAGAATTAATTTCTACAATTTTAACTTTAAAACAACGGTCTGGGCGATAAAAACTGTGATAAGACTCTGGCTTTATTACAATACATTCTGCACCATTTCTATTAATACTAGGATACAACATTCCGTCAACGAGATTATTTCCATTAATATAAAATTGTCCAATTGCAATAGTTCCTTTGTATTTATGAGACTCATCATCTCTAACAATCTTAGTAATTTCATTCACCAAGAAATTATTAATAGTAGTATATCTTTTTTTGTTATCCTCTGTTACCAATTCTTTATTCAGAAAGGTTCTATTTTTCATAATAAATTCAAGGCTATGATTTTGTTTTGTCATTAATTCTCTGATTCCAACTTCCATAAATTTAGGTACATTCATTGAATTAATTAGCCTGCTTTCTAAAATGGTTATCTCATCACCTAGTCTTGGACGTACTTCTAACAAAGCTGTATCGTGATGTGATGCCCCATAAAAAAGACTCTCTCCGATGTTATTTAACCGTCCAAGAGTCGTTGGATTTTTTGGGTAAATAAGTTCTTCAGTATTTTTAAATAATGCTTCGTCAATATGCTTACGCGCCCTAAATATCACTGGGCACTTCCAAACTAGTGTTTGTGTAACAAAATGTTTAATAATTAATCTTAGTAACTTGTCTGCATCCTCAATAGAAGCAGTTTTAAAATTCAAAGATTGATATGTCTTTATTGTGTTTTCTAAGTCTGCGTAGCTTAAATTTGAAAGCTGTAAATGTTCCATGTAATACCTATGGATAAACGTGGTCAGAGTAAAATTAATTTTGTCTAATTTGTGAGTTTTCTGTGCCGAAAATTTAACATACGCCACTTATCCGAAAACAGTGGCAGTTTGCGCAAATCTTGTCCGTTAACGCTGATTATCTCCACTGATTGCATTAACATCTCTCAGGTTGCTTTTGAAATGGGCTACACATCCCCGAAAAAGTCCTTGAACCGCCCTGCGGCCATGTCGGTGTATTTCACGGTGTTGTGGATGTTCTTATGCCCCATGTAATGCTGGATGCTTCGGGTGTCATGCCCGTCGTTGGCGAGCTTGAAGCCGCACCCGTGCCGGAGCATGTGCGGGTGGACGGGGAACGGCAGTCCTGCCGCCGCGCCAAGGCGGGCGAGCATTTTCAGGAATCCGGCGGGGGACAGGGGAGTGCCGCGCTCGGACTGGAACACATACGGGGAAAAGGGGGTTTCGCGGCGCAGTCGGCGCAACGCCCGCAATTCGTCGCCGCGTAGCGGGTGGGTGCTGGGCGTGCCGTTCTTGCGGCGGTTGACGTGCAGCAGGGCGTGGGCGAAGTCTATCTGCTCCCATTTCAGGGCGCACAGCTCGGACACCCGCAAGGCGTGTCGGTAGGCCGTCAGGATGGCGGTCGCGTCGCGGTGGCCGTGGCGGTTGGCTTTGGCGGTCTTCATGAGCAAGTCCACCTCGGCGGGGGTGAGGTGTTCGCGGCTGCGGCGGTCGCGGTTGGGGATGCGTTTCGGCGGGACTGTCCCAAAAACGGGGGGCGGCGTGTCGGTCATGGGGGTTGGTTTTAGCGGCCTGTAACCCTTACATTAAAGCACACTGTCCCATTTATGGCTATTTTTGGGACAGTAACGAAGCCGCCGAACCTTGATAAACACCGAATTTCAAAACCGCCAACGGGCGGCTAGTCCCTTTGACCGACTTGTTAGGCCGGGTAATGCCCTCCAAAGCCGAGTCACCACCAACCCAAATAAACTGATTTGTTTCGATGTGCGACGAACACCAAACTTTACCATCCTATTTGAATAAACCTTGGCAACATTTTCTAAATTTCCTGCCACTTCCACATACACAGGGATCATTGTGATGTGTATGATTAACGATGATTTTTGGAGTGATTTGTTGTTTTTCAGTTTCTAGCTTTGAAATGGTGTTCGCATCTTCGGGAAGCAAGGCTATCATTCCACCAGTAACTGGGTATTTTGTTTTGATGCTATATAATTCAGCCTCAATGTTAACCAAACGCTTTACATCCTTCGCAGATGACAAAGCTATATTCTTCGAAGGTAAGCGAGACATTTCATCTGAATAATCAAAAGTAATTCCATCATCCCGCACAAATAATATTTTTTTATCATCGTATTTGTTTGGTGTGACGTCAATATATTGTTCATTGCTCTTAACCACTGCATGACCAATACAATCTATTAAGACTTTATTCCAGATTGAAACAGCCCATCCAAACACAACTTCGCCTTCATTCTCTTCTACATATCGCTTTGCATTAATAGCACATTTGTTTACTAACGCCCATGATGGAGGTACAACATTTACAAATACTGGCTCACTGTCGGATGCAAGACGACAGGCACTTCTCACGCTAGATGTAATATCTCTTGGTGTTTGAACAAGTATTAGTTGCATATATGTTTTTCTCTATTGAAGCCTAACGTTACGGTAAGGGGCGTGCCGCCAGCGATCAAAAATAACAAACTTGCGGTTAAATAAACGATACTGACCCCATTAATTTATTTGCAATTATGGTTCGAATGCTGTTCCGTTCAACGCATCGACAATGTATGTTTTTTGCGCCTCTCCTCCGCCATACGCAATGCAAGCAACCTCATACTTACCTGAGAGTTCTAGCGGAAGTATATGGACAATTTTGGCGCACAAAAAACCGTTTAAGTTGAGTCCAGATTGCACCATCTCCTGGATTTTATTCTGTGGCATTACATTCACTATATCTTCAACTTTGGCTTGCTTTCCTGCTGCACGTCCGAAAAATACGGTTAGCTCCTTCTTCTGTTTAACCGAAAGATCCGATGAATAAGCTGTTGAGGCAGAGGCATTAGTATTCCCATTTTCCTTTCCCTCATCAACCACCGGCATCTCTATACCATTTTTGATGTTTTTTTCAGTTTTATTTTGTCCATTTTCATCCCACAGCGTCATTAATCCATCAAATTTACCTTCTTTGATATGTGCTACACCTTTTTTATTTCCATTTGGATAATAGGTTTCATATCTACCAGTAAAAGGTTTATCTTCATTTGGTAAATAAAAAAGATCATCTATAACAACTGGGTCTTCTGTAGTGACTCGCTCTTTCAATTCGGTATTTTCTAATTTATCTATTGGTTGAATACTTTGGATACTAGAATCAGATGAATAAGGGTAGTTTTGCAAAAACTCTGTTCTTGATGATAGCTCGGCAATCACACATTGTTGAAAATCATGTGAAATTGTTACAAGGAGTTTTCCTTTAGCAGGTATTCCGCATTGAGGTGGATAGTGTTTAAGCCATTTTCTTTGGTCATCAAGTAATGCTTTTTTTTGAGCAATGTCCAAACGTGCTCGGGTAGCAAACCATGCTTTTTCGTGGATTTCGTTTGCTTGCATAACTTGTGGGCTACTACAAATAACAAAGTCAACTGGTAGAAATGCCTTAGTGCAATCGAATGCCCATACTTGAGAATATGTTGACATTGAAAACACTGCTAGAAATATGTAAGCCTGTTTTTTCATGAGATTGATACCATTTGTTTTATAAAGCCTAACGTTGCGCCCAAGGGCGGCGCGTCCACTTTGACCGACTTGTTGGGCTGGATGATGGATAGTTTGCCTCATACCCGAACGCCCCATTGCACCGTAGAGCTTCACAACACGGAAAGGGGCTGCCCGCGTGATTGCTTACAGCGAAGCCGCTTACCTGTGAAAAAAAACTGACTTTAACTGCCGGAACGGCGGGCAGTCCCTTTGACTGACTTGTTGGGCATGGATACAGGATATTTTGGCTCGAACCCGAAAAATCCGCCACACCGTACTGCCTCATAACAGGAAACCAACCAACCCCGCCAGACTGACAAAACCCGACAGCAAGCAATACATAACTCTAAACTCAAACAAGTTCAGGCATAGTTAAGTAAACTAATCTAGAAATATCCTTCGGATTTATTTTTGAAAAATTCTGTAACCTACTCTTTACCGCTCTTGGAGCTGTTTTTGTTTCTTCAACAGTCACATCCCCCAAATATGTATATTTAGTATCTCCGCTATTTCTTAAAAAGAATTTAATCGGATATTTGACTCCCGATAAATCCCTACCTATTTTTTTAATCAGAGTTCCATTCTTTACGAGCATTATATTAGGTTCAAGGAAATTAAAACCTTCCTCAACGCACAAAGCCACGAACTTATTTTCTTTATTGTTTTTTAAAATTGAGCTTCCATCCTTCACACCAAGACTTTCTTTAATATCACCAAAAAAGTACTCTTCGCTCACTTCAAACATTTATCTGCCCGCCTTTTTGCCCAACGTAAAGTAAACACCTAAAAAGGTGTGTCGAATTATCCAGAAATAGGTGCATAACAGCGGCACTTATACTAACCGTTCAAAAGCATATCCCATTAATTTGTTGCTAACAACCTATCCGTTCAAATTGGTTATGCACACATACTAAGGAAATGACAGGAAATATTATCTTAAGTAGTTGAATTCTGACTGGTGAGCCGATGCGGGTAGCTTCCGTTTTGTATTGTACAATACAAAACGGAGGTGAAACCATGAAACCGACGCAAGAAACCTACTCGGCTCTGCAAACGGCCTATGAACATTTCAATCTGGAACTGTTCGGCGGGGCTTTGCCGGAATGCCTTATCACGTTGCAACGGAAAGAAAAGCGGGTGCTTGGATATTTCGGCAGCAATCGCTTTGAGGAAATAGGGAGCGGGCAAAGGACGGACGAAATAGCCATGAACCCCCAGCATTTCAAAAGCCGTGAAATGATGGAAACGCTTTCGACGTTGGCGCACGAAATGGCGCACCAGTGGCAGGCGCATTTCGGTACGCCTTCTAGGAAAGCCTACCATAACGGCGAATGGGCGGACAAAATGGAAAGTATCGGCCTGATGCCGTCGAATACCGGAGAACCGGGAGGCAATAGAACCGGACAGCAAATGACGCACTATATCGTCCCTGGCGGCTTGTTTGAGAGGGTTTGCATGGGGTTGTTGTCCGGCGGTTTCAAACTGGTATGGGGCGAGATCGTGGCGGAACTGGAGGGCGGCCAAGGGGGTGGGAACAGAGGCGGAAACGGCAAAAGAAAGGCGACGCGGGTCAAGTTTACCTGTCCGGCTTGCGGGGCGAACGCCTGGGGCAAGCCGGACTTGAAACTGATATGCGGCGGATGCCTTGTTCCCATGGAAACGGAAACCTGAAACGCTCGCATTCGAGCGTTTCATATACCCCCGCTCTAAACTGAGGGCGGGGCTTTTTATTTCAAAAGCCGCTGGTGGGATTGAAACCGTCTATGTCGTGATTGTCGAAGGCGAAGTTTTTGAACTTGGTGAAGTCCTGTGTTTCGCTGTCATAAATCGCGTATCCGGTCGCCTTGCTCCTGGCCTGGAAAAGGCCTTCGTTGGCCTCCTGTAGCGTGGCGTATTTCTTCGACCAGGTGAGTTTTTTCTTTTTGTCCCTGAAAATCACGATGTATCTGTCCTGCGCTTCCTTCTGCATAGCGTGGCGTTATGGGTTACGCTTTAAGCATACACCGACGGATATGAAGAAAAGATAAAAAAATTATGAAATTTGCATAAATATCAGTTTGTTGGTAAAAATAAGTTGTCCTTTTGGACAACCAAACAGCAAGGGAGCCGTCTTTCAGACGGCTTTCTTTTTTGTCTTTTCGGGTAACGCCGACAGCCGCCGCGCCGTTACTTGACGGCTTTCCTTTCCCGATATACTGTGAATTTATCGGTTTTGCCCTTCGTTTCCAGTGCTTGCCATAAATGGGGTCGCGCTGGTTTTTCAAACGTTGGAATTCGGAGGATAAGACCATGAGTAACGAAGAGGATAAAACGGGCTGGCTTGATTTCAAGGCCATCAAGGCGGCGGCTAATGTCGGGGCGGTCGTTCGCGGCCTGAAACTGCAAGAGGTCGTCAAGGACAAAGGGGGCGAATGGATAGGGTTTTGCCCGTTCCATCCTGGCAAGGGCAAGGCCGACTCGTTCCACATCAGCGAAGGCAAGAAGGGCTACCATTGTTTTTGCTGCAAGCGTAAGGGGTCGATCATCGATTTCGTGAAAGACTACGCGCCGCTGCTCGGCGGGGAAACGATTGACCTGCGGGAAGCGGCTTCGCGGGTCGAATCCTGGACGCAAAGGGAGCTGGCGATGGCGGAAAAGGACGGGCGCGGGGAACGGGAGCGGCAAGAGCTTGGGGAAATGGACGCGGCGGCCATTGCCGAAAAGGCGGGCGCGGCGGCGGTGCTGAACGTCCCCAACGCGGGAGACTTGGCACTTCTGGTCGATTTCGCGGAAGCCTGCCGGCTGGTCACGTTCGGTCGCGCCCGTGTCACGGATTTCGTGGCCGTGCGGGTGGACGTGCTGACGGCTTTGGTGTCTCGATTGTCGCCACGGATGCAAGCGGAAGCCATCGACGCAAAACGTAAAGAAGACGGCAAGGCTTAAGCCTTGCCCAAGGGGTGTTATACACGTTATAGCACCCTTTTTTGTTGTCCTCATAAGCGCAAACCCCACCTATTTTTGGGCAGGGTTGCGCTATCCAACGCATGAAGCACGGCCACCCGCAACCGCTTTTTTTGGTGGTCGTCTTTGCTTCACTTGCTACGCCCTCCGAACACGGGGCGGCGGCGGTTGCGCTGCGCCGTAAATGGCCGCCGTGGTCTTTCGGCGTACCCGCCACAGATGCTTTGCTGTATAGCGTGGCGACGGGGGAACTTTCAGGATAGCACGGGGCGAAGCCTTACGGCAAAAGCTCACACGATGGAGAAACGGCCTTCGGGGTCGGTGTCGTCATCGTCGGTCGCGGTCGGCGCGATGTTGGTCGGCTTACTTTTGGCGTTTGTGTTTTTGACTTCCTCAAAGTTCTTTTGGTTGTCTTGTCCGCCGCTGGCCGCGCCGTATTTGGTGCGCGAAAAGCCCGTCAGTATGCCGCGCCATTCTTCGCGGGAATAGACGGTCGTCTCTTCGGTTTTGCTCCACTTCATGGTCAGCGGGATTTCTATCGGCTTGTAGTTCTCGAACATGGTGCGAAGGATCATGCCCCGCTTGTTCCTGGGCGTGGACAGGAAGAACTCGTGAGGCTCAAGGTTCTGCAATATGCTGGCGTTGGTCGTGTCGCGGTCGTCGCGCACCCGCATGGTTTCATAGTCGATGGACTTGATTTGCAGTTCCTTGGCGAAAAAGCCCGCGTCTTCGCTTGGCCGTTCCATGATGATTTTCGTCCCCGAATTTCCGATGATGGTCGAGAGCAGTTCCGGCGGGATGTTGGCGGTGACCTGATGCGCGAGCGTCACGCTCATTTTGTATTTTCGCGCGCGGTTGAACAGGTCGATGAACGATTTCGCGCTGCTGCCCGCGTAGGTCTGGAACTCGTCGATGATGAGGTGGTAGGGAAGGCGGTCTTGCGGCTTTTGCGAGTCGCGGGCTAACAGGGTTTGCAATACCATCGACGACAAAAGCTGTCCCGTGACTTCGGCTTGCAGTCCTTTGAGCCTGGAAAGGTCGAACAGGAATATGCTTTTTTGCCCATTGAGGGCTTCTGGGAAGTCGAAAGAGGCGCTGGCTAGGGTAGATGATAGCGGCGGCACTGAAAACGCCTCCAGGCGGCGTATAAGGGCTTCTGCGCTCTTTTGGTACTGGCTGCCTTTCGCCCCGTAAGTGTCGCGCCACCATTCGCGCGTGTCCGCGTCCACGCTGCGGTTGGCGATGACGGCATGGCGGAAATCGGGGGCGGCCTTTAAAAGCCGACGTAAGTCTTGCAGGTTCGCCCCGGGGATTTGCAAAAGCGTGAAGGTGCATTTGAACAGGAGCGTCTTCATGCTTTCGGTCATATCGCTGAACGCCGCTTCCAGCGTCGCGTAGACTTCGCCCGCCCGCTCGAAAAGCAGTTCGCCTTTTTCGAGCGTGAAGGGGTTGACGCTGATGACGGGCGTTTCGCTTGATACGGGGTCGAAATGGATGACATCGGCGGCGCGGCTGGGCGGGACGCAATCCAGCACGGCCTCGAACAGGTCGCTTTCGGGCGACATGACGATGACACCCTGTCCGGCCTGGATGTGCTGGGATATGAGGGTCTTGAGCAGGGTGGTTTTACCCGAACCCGTTTTGCCGACGATGTAGGTGTGCCGGAAAATGTCGTCGTCGTAAGTGGCGACGCAATCGTAGGCGGATCGTATGGGGTAGGCGATGCCTCGGTAGTCCGTTCCGGCAAGCGGTCTGCCGTACACGATGCCGCCACGGCTTCTGCCCATGACCGCGAGCGCGCGGTCGGTGCAGTCGAGGCGGAGATCGTCGCGGTATCTTTCAAACTCCCGGTGTCGGTACACGGAGCGGTTTTCGATGAGGGAACGGAGCAGGATTTCCTTGGCGACTTCCTCGGTGAAGCCCGATGCCGGAAGCGGCGGAAGCCTGTTCGCGCGGCGCGAATCGTTTTCCGTCTTGAGGTCTTCTTTGTACCATGCCTTGCACCATTTCAGGTTTTCATCGGTGATCGCTAAGTCTTTGGGGTGAATATCATACGGCTCGGAAAACACCGATAAGAAAAACTGCTTCAATGTGCCGTATGGCACGATGGCGAGTTGTTCGTCAGTCAGGGTCATGAACTGCTGGGCGTGCTTGTCCGCGAATTCGCTCGGCCATGTGTCGGGGCGGTTGTTTTTCTCGTACTCGAAAAAAAGTCTCGTTTCCTGCCCGTTGACGGCGCACAGCAGGTCGATGAACGGGAGCAGGTGGGGGCGCGCGAGGGAAAGCGTTTCCTCGCCGCCCAGGGCTAAGTGTTCCGTCAGTATGGGGTAGAGGCTTCTGGCTTGGTTTTGTACGAATCGGTTGAGTAATCGGCGGTTTTTTTCCTGTATTCGGGTAACGTCGGAAATGATGAGGGGTACGACGTGCTTGGCGATTATCTGGAGGGGATAGGAAACGGCGACGCTTATTGCGAAGATCGCGAAAATCATCCAGCTTAAACGATTATTTATCATTTCAAAGCTATCGCCTTGGCTACGGGGCGGGATATGTAGTACCTCAAAAATATCGTTGTAGAAATAAAAAAATAGGTATGCGATGAATAACGCTAATCCACAGATAGAAAAACATATAAAACCAGTCTCAAGCTCCTTTCTGTCTATATCCTCGTCGCCTGTTTTATCGGTATTGAACGTATGCGACAACCTCACCCAAAGGGAGGCGATGGAAAAACCGATTATTCCTGATATGCAAATCGACTTGGTGTCCCATGGAAACAAGTGGATTTTTAATAAAGATGCCGCTATGAACCAGGTGACGACGGCGGCGACCCCCGCCATTCCGCCGAATATGCAGCGACCGAACGTGTTCTTGACGGCCGCTTCTATGATTTTGTCCGAAATACGTTGCATTTCCACCCCCGTTCTTGTTATTCGTCGTAAATGGCGACTTTTACCATACCGGATATTTTCGTGTCCTGCCACTTTTTCAATGCCGAGCCTGACGCGTCTTTCGGGAGCGTTTTTTGTTCTTCGGCTATCGGCGCGTATTCTTTCCCGCGCAAGTAGGCCGCCGACAATGCGCCGCGCTCGTTCACGTCGGTCAACCCCGCGTACAGGAACATTTTGTACCGCGCCTTGTGGCTTTCGTCGCGGACATTGAGCGAATCCAGGAAGAGGTCGTCCCGCCGTCGGTTCTGGGGGGTGATGGTCAGCACGCGGAAGCCCGCGCGGGCGGTGTCGCGCAACCCCAACAGGTACTTGCCGTTGTAGCGGGCGATAAGGTCGTCGAAACGCCCTTGCTGGTGGTAGGCCATATAGCCGAACAGCTTTTGGCGGAATTTGGCCGCCGTCGCGGTGTTGTTGTCGAATTCCAGGAAGTAGAACAGGTGCGCGTTGCTTTGCCTGTGGCGAAGCGCGAAAAAAGCGTCGGGGTTGAAGTGGAGCTTTTGCGTTTTCGCGCCCGTTTCGGGATCGGGCGCGTAGCCGTCGAGGTGTTCGCCGATTTCCTTGGAAAACGGGCTGGTTCTTTCCCAGAAGGCGAGCGTCCAGGTGTCGCTTTCGGCGGTCTCGTTTTCGAGGGTGAAGAAGAAGTCGGTGATGCCCAGTTCGTGGGACAGGTAGAGCTGGGAATATTCGTCGTTTTTGTTGTAGCTCGGAAGCTGGCGCACGAAGTCCTCGAAAGCGTCCGTCTGGCCGTTTTCTTCGAGATAGGTTTTGAGTTTATTTTGATTGCTTTTTGCAAAATAGAAAACGCCTGTCGGGTGCGCTTTTTCCTGGCCTCGGATTTTCGGGTGGAAATAGACGCGCGATAAAAATCCGGCGGAAAGGAGTTGCGAAAGTCGGATGGTCGAGTTGGTCGGTTTGGTTTCGCCGAAATATTTTTTTTGCATGTGCTTGGCGGTGACGAATTTGAACCGCGCCGCGTCTTGCAGCATGGACAGGTCTCGGCGGGTGAGTTTGAGGTTTGGCGCGGCGGGCTTAGGCTTACCCGCCGCCGTTGTTGTTTTTGTGTTCATAGTTTGTCTGTTAGGTTCTGCCCACGTTTTGGGCGGTAGCCCGAACTCCCTTGATTGGGTCAATCGCCAGGTCGTCTCATATATTTTTTGTCTTCTTGCTAGCGCAAGGAAGCCAAAAAGGTAAATGAGTAGGGCGATAAAGCAAGGGAGTTCGGGCTGTAGCGGTCAGCGGAAGCCCAAAACGTGGGCAAATTAGTTGTTTTTAGTCTAAAGTTGTTAAGTTGACTAAATTTAGTCTAGTACGCCTGTCTTGTTCTGTCAAAAACAGGAAAAAACAACAACTTCCACGTCATATGTTTCTATGGTGGTGTAATTGCTTGCCTAGACGAGTGTTGTTGTTGTTTTCTTGTTTTAACATGTTTTATATGTTTTCGGATGGCGAAAAGCCTTATGTGGCGCGGTTTTTAGGCTCCTATGGTGGTGTAATTGCTTGCCTATGGTGGTGTAATTGCTTGCCTATGGTGGTGTAATTGCTTGCCTATGGTGGTGTAATTGCTTGCCTATGGTGGTGTCTATTTTGACAGCACCACTAATAGGTGATAATGTTGGGGTGTTATTTATAATTACACCACAATGATTGAAATGAGCGAAAAGACGCTAGTTGTACAACACAATGCTTTAGTTGAAGCTCGTTATAAAATGACAATTGAAGAACAACGTGTTCTTAAAACCATAATTTCACAAATACACTCGTATGATGAAGATTTTAAATTATATGAAATTAGAGTTTTAGATTTAGCTAGATTGATTGGTGTTTCAGATGAGTACTATTATTCTCGGATAAAAAGCCTTTTATCAAAATTACGAAAAAGTACATTATTGATTGTTGATGAAAATGGCGACTCAGTGGAAACGGGTTGGCTATCATCAATAACATATAGACAAGGAAAAGGGGTCGTTGCAATTCGTTTTGACCCTATTCTTAAACCATATCTATTACAATTAAAAAGCCTTTTCACATCTTATGAATTAGGAAATATACTACGTCTGCGGGGTATGTATTCTATTCGCATATATGAGTTGTTGAAGCAATATGAAAAGATTTCAAAAAGGGAGTTTTCTCTTGATGAATTTAAAAAAACATTACATATTGATAGTGAATATGCTCAATATAGGGATTTAAAAAAGTATGTGCTTATACCTTCTGAAAAAGAAGTTTCCAAAAATACAGACATTTCATTTTCAATTGAAGAGAAAAAACAGGGAAGAAAAGTTATTGGTTTGACTTTTCATATTAAAAGTAAGAAGCGATTACAGGTAATAAGCGGAGAAGAAAATAATTCGGATAATATATCTGTAGATCAATTAAATACAAAAGCTATTTTTTATGAAAAACAGGTAGAAGAAATAAAAGAAGAGCCTAAAAATGCTTATATACAGCAATTGGTTGACCTGGGCGTTACTTCCGCCGTGGCCGTTGATTTAGTGGCGGAGTACGACGCGGAAAGAATAGAACGTTGCATTTCCCTTACGAAAGAAAATAGTCATGTGAAAAATCAGGCCGCTTATGTCGTGGTCGCTATCCAGAGGGGTTTTATTGACCCCAAGGCCGAGGAAAAAGCCAAAGGGGCGGAATTGTTGCGGTTGGCCGAACAGCGCGAACAGTTGAAGAAAAGCTGGGAAAAAGTGAAAGCGCGGTATGAGGATTGGAAAACCCGCGCCGTGGATGCCGCTTTGCAGGAAATGGCGACGGCGGAGATCGAAGAATACAGGCGGCAGTTCATGAATTCGCAAAAGGGTGTGATGCGCGACGCTATCAATAGAAGCGAAGAGTCCAAAAAGCGGCATTTTCTGCTGTATATGAGGGGGAAACTGTCACTCGATAGTCTGGATGTCTGGGCGCTAAAAAACGCCGTGGATTTGTCGGCGTTTCCCGATGATATGCGGCGTTGATTGTGGCTACTTTCCCCAGGTCGCCATGAGATCGTTTATATAGGCGTTTTTGGTTTCTGGCGGCAGTTCCGAATAGGCGCGTAACATGACGGCCAAAAGCTGGGGATAGGTGAGGCGGTCGGTTTCGGCGGCTTGGGATATTTGTTCGCGGAAGTCGGGCGAAAGCATGACGTTGAATTGTGCGCTGCGTCCGGTGCGCCTTAAGGTGCGCCCGTCAACCTTTTGCGACGCGACGGGTAGCGGCTCGGATTCGTTCAGCGTGTGCCGCGTTTCCGTCGGTTTCGGTGGTTCGCCTAAACTGTACTTAGGGGTTTTGGTCTTCATAGGGCTGTCTTTCTAAAATATGAACTAGGGTATATGTAAAACTATAGCATAGTACAAACTATCTTATAGCTAAAACTATAAGCTAGTTTGTTTTGTCAGGCGTTTGATGATGTTTCCCATAAGTTCGTCAACGGTTTCGTTGAGGGTCGGAAAGTTCGTTTCCAGCAAGGTTCGCCCCATGTTCTGAGCCATTTTGTATCCCGCTTTGTCCTGGATTATGCCGTCTAGCACGTCGTAACCCGTGCGGCGGATATATTCCAATGCTTGCGAAGCTTCGGCTTCGGTGGTGATGCGGTTGAGGGCGAAGACCATTTTTTCGTAGGGAATGCCTTTGGCCTTGAGTTCGTGAAACAGTCGGACGGCTGGCGTGAGGTCGTCCAAAGTGCCGCTGGTGGGCTGTATGATAAGGTGCGCGGCTTGCGCGAGTTTGTAAGTATCGACGCTTGAACGCCCTGGCGTATCCAAAATGATAGCGTCGAAATTCGGAAGCATATCGACGGTGTTTTTTAACGCCTCGTCAACGGTGCGGAAGATTTCAACGGATGCCAACGAATCCCCGCCGCTTTGCAAGCGTCGCCTGTACCAGTCAACGGTGGTGGTTTGCGCGATGTCCAGGTCGCACAGGCGGACGCGATAGCCGCTTGAGGAAATGGCGACGGCCAAAGCCCTAGCTATCGAGCTTTTTCCTACCCCGCCCTTTGTTGAAAGTATGCCTATGATGTATGCCATGTTTTTCACTATACCATAGTTTAAACTATTTTATAAATTAAACTATAGACTAGTTTAAACTATATACTATTTAAAACTAGCCTATAGTTTTTGTCTTATTAAAAAGCCCCGCGCTTTGTGCGGCGGGGCTTTTGGTCAGTATTCGCTAGGCAGCAGGATCGTCGTGCATGACCTGTCGGCTTCGGTGATGACCCATATTTTCACGCCGTCGCCGAGGCGGTAGCTTGAGAATACGCGCGAGCCGTTCTTCAGTGCTTCGCGGTTGCTTTTCTGGTCTTCCGCCTCCATGTCCGACCAGTCGCAGGACAGGTGTCGGTCTAGCAGGGTGCTTGGTTCGATGCCAAGCGTTTCGAGGGTTTCCAGTGCGCCCGGCGTTGCGAGCGTTTGCCCTAGCGGGAAAGGTTGTTGTGCCATGTCTGATCTCCATAATTCCTGCCGCCACCATTGGCGGCAGGAACATAGAGGCCAGAACCGGACGGACACCGCGCATTCGCGGTAAGATATGCCAGAACCGGATACGCGCTTGGTTTCGCCTGTTTTCAGTGGCGCGTAACGGGATGATGAGGTGATAAATCGAGTATAACAACCAGGAGAAATCTATGCCAACGTCACTGTTTCTATCGGCCTTCAATCGAATCAAAGCCGCCGCCGCTTCGGTATCGGGGGAACGGCAGCTATCGATAAAAAGCGCGAAAGCCGACAAGCCCCCTTTATCGGCGGAGGAACTGGAGCTTGAAAAAGCCTATTACAAGGAAATTATCGATAACCTGCCGCCTCCGCATAAGAATTCGGCAAAGGCTATCGAGTTGATGCGCCGCGCGAACTGTGAGCGTTTTAAAGCGGATTTTGATTATGAGACCATGAAGTCCATGTACGGTGCTGAGATTGCCGACAGCGTCTTTCACAAATGACGGCGGACTCGTAAAACGCTGGCCGTCTATTCGGGCGCGTTCACGGTGCGCAGGAAATCCGTCGGCCGTATGACGGGAATGCCTTCGTATTCGACCAGGTTCAGCAGATGGCGGTCGCCTGACACGATCAGGTCGGCGCGGCCTTCGACGGCGCAGGCGATGATATGGTTGTCGTCGGGGTCGTCCGGCACGGCATCGGGAACGGTACGGGGAACGACCAGGATGGAAACCCCCGCCAAAACGCGGATACGCTCTTGCAGCAAGGGTTCAGGCCAGTGAAAACGGTTACGGAGAATCCGAGCCGTTTCCGTGATGATGGCCGGAGAGATAAGGAGTTGATACGTCCGTTCGCGAGCCAATAACCATAAGGGGGCGAGTTTTCCTTCGGGCTTGTTGAAAGCGGAAACAAGGACATTGGTATCAAGGACGACGTGCAGCTTGTCGGCGTTTCTGGCGTTCTTCATGGATAATGTCGTTAACTTGTTCTTCTGACGTGATACCGAAGGATTTTGCCCGTTCCGCCCCGTAATCGAGCAGTTTATCGTCCAGTTCGCAAAGCTCTTTATAGCCCATCGGACTGTTTTTCTTTTCTTCGACGGCATCGAAGATAACCGTCTCGACCCAGGCGTCGAAATCGGTTTCAAAATCGGGCTTCTGTTTTTGGGGCGACTTTCTGGACGCTTGATAAAAGCGGAATATCCGACGAAACATTTCGCTCTTGGTGCTTTGTTCTTCGCGTGCGAGCCGCTCGAATTCTTCCGCCATTGTCGGCGGCACGGTGAAGGCGATATTCTTGCTGATGCGTGTCATGAGCATAAACCCAACAAAATAAAACTTAATTGTACTCTTACCTTAGCACGGACGCGAAACCTGTCAATAGCCGATGTAAATGAAACGAACATAGCTTTTTGATATTCTATGTATGACGTTTTTAACTGTTGTTAAGTAATACAAATTGACATACAAAATAATAAGTTTATTATATGCTCTTAATGTATTTCATAATAACATACAGGATATATATAAATGTCAGTCTCAACACACATTAAGAACCTCATCAATAGCTCTTCTGACTCTCAACTTCTTTCCGTGCGTATTCCTAGCACTACCGTAAACCTTATCGACGAACTAGCTTCAGAACTAGATAAAACACGTTCAGATTTGATAATAACCTTCATTCATGGTGGAGTTGAAGAGCTTGAAAAACAACTTTCTGAGACCAGAGCCAGAGAAACGCCTTCAGAAATTGAAAGCTCTGAACGAACTAACAGTGACGTACGCTACTTTATGCTCAATACAAACTACAATAATTCTGAAGCAGATCATTACACCATGCTAGAGAATGAAGAGGCATCCGCTTTCTATAGTGACTGGAAGGAAAAAATAGCCAACTTACACGAAAATGATGTTGTTTTTCTTTACCAAAGTCGCAACGGTATTTGTGGTTATGGTTTCGCCGACAAAGAGCTAATTATGCGAGATCATGAAGGTCAAAAAAACGAGTGTTACTCCAGAAAACTTAACAAGTTTAAACGTGCTACTAAACCAATTACAGCTAAAGCCTGTAGAGATGCAACGAAGTCTAATTTGAATTTCCGTATGACAATGGTTTCATTAACCAAAGAACAAGGTGAAGCCTTAATTGCTAAGCTAAATTCTTAATATGGGGTTAAGTGTGGGTAAAAAAGAATACGCCTAGCCTAATGTTCAAAAATTCAGGATTTTTATTCACACATCCCCGAAAAAATCCTTGAACCGCCCTGCGGCCATGTCGGTGTATTTCACGGTGTTGTGGATGTTCCTATGCCCCATGTAATGCTGGATGCTTCGGGTGTCATGCCCGTCGTTGGCGAGCTTGAAGCCGCACCCGTGCCGGAGCATGTGCGGGTGGACGGGGAACGGCAGTCCGGCCGCCGCGCCCAGGCGGGCGAGCATTTTCAGGAATCCGGCGGGGGACAGGGGAGTGCCGCGCTCGGACTGGAACACATACGGGGAAAAGGGGGTTTCGCGGCGCAGTCGGCGCAACGCCCGCAACTCGTCGCCGCGCAGCGGGTGGGTGCTGGGCGTGCCGTTCTTGCGGCGGTTGACGTGCAGCAGGGCGTGGGCGAAGTCTA
>NZ_PGFZ01000023.1:2997-5707 GCF_002923755.1 Methylovulum psychrotolerans | reverse complement strand
CTTGTTGGGTGGCGAGCGAGTGACCAGGACGGCTGGGGCAGCCGAAGGCATAAGCGGTCGCGTGATTTTTGCTGATTGACCGGCAAGGATGCCGAAGCAATCTTTCGCAAAAATAGCGACTCCCCTTTGTTTTTTGCTATAAAAGTCAATAATTTTGCTTAGCGTACGTTTTCGTACCACTGGACTTCAAACCCCCACCCCAAATAGGGCGGCGTTTGGGAAGGGGCTTTAGGCCGATCAGTGGGTTGGGGGCGATTCAGACTTCAGCTTAACCTGTCCGTTTGGCGAAGGTATTGATGCAAGCCCAACCGGTTTCAAACGCGAGCCGTTACAACTATAGCACCCGGCGGAGCCGGGTGCCTATGATTATTAAACCGTTAATTATGGTCAAAGCAACGCAGATTGATGATATTGGAAATGGTTAAATAACGATTATCCGTCCTTTAAGCATAAATAATTTTAATTAACTTATTGATTTGATCCTCTTAAACTGAAGTCATAAAGGGTGAAACTTAAATCGGATAAGCCGCCTGTTTCAAACCCTGTACTGGCTGCAGTGACGTATAGATGGTTAAGAATATGTTTATAGTATTCATCTGGTATGGCATCGTTGACCGATTTAGGAGTTGTTGTTGTGCCACATTGTTGGGGTGGGGACGGTAATACGCCTTGATTAACTAAAGTCGTTATTACTTTTCTAATTGGGCTAGTTTCTTCACTACTAATAGAGTCCAACAAATCTATATTATTAATGCCTGTAAAAGAATTGCCATCTGCTCCTGTAAAGCTTCCTGTTCTCTTAAAGGGATTGTAGTGGAACGACCCAATCTTGAAATTATCGTAGTTTATTAAATTCGCCAGCGGATATCTATACATTTGTATGGTAGTTGCATTATCAACCATTAAGTATTTGATGGCCACCCTATCTCCTTTTGGGGTTTGATCGATATATTCAAATCTTTCATCAAAGATGTTTGTAACAAAATTGAAGGTGAATTTTGGAATATTATCCGGTTTTTTAGCTATGCTATCCGTTATAGTAACATCAGGATAATAATTATTAGATGTTGACCAACAATTGCTGTTAGTATCATTATTGGCATCACTATTGTAGTACATGAAAGAAATCCCCATGCGTATGCCAGTACCATCCTTATTTGGGTTATAAGTGTTTTGAGAAGTGCCGCAATTGTTGTTTTTTTGAGTGTCGCATGTGATTGTGTTATCGGTTTTAACCCCGCTGCTAAATGCTCCGGTAGTTACATTGGTTGTGGTTTGGGATGTTGTGTCGGTTATTGTAAATGTTTGTATAGGCGGGGCTTTACTGTAATCATCTTGTTTTACATACTCGCTGGCACTTCCATTATAGTTTTTAAGGTTGCGCTTTAGATTATAAGTCAGATATAAATGAGCGTAGTTACCGATGGCTGTTTGTTTCTTATTATTAATGGCAGGGTTAGATACTTTATATGATATAGATGCCGCTGGGCCATGAAAATAATTTAAACCATAATTGTTTTCATATGGTGTTATTGTATTATTTTTATCTGTAATGCCATCGTAATTTGGGTAAAAAATATCACCCCAGTTGAACGTATCTTTCCACCAATACTGGCTTTTTGTTTCCATGATTATGCTATCGGTCATAAACTGGAAGTTAAATATATTTTTGGTCTTTGAAAGAGATTTGAGTTGGATATAAGAGCCAATAATGCCATTGGTGGATGTAAGGTTGGTGGTGGCTGTCAGGTTTAAACCTTTGTCGGTTTTTTCGCAAAAGTGCGGGATTTTTGAATAATCGGGTTGGGTAGTGTACATGCTTTTTATAGGGAACATCACTTGTGCACTTAAATAGAACATGTCAAGTTTAGACATTAAGGTATTGTATTTTGTTGGGGTTATGTAATCGGTATATGTTTGGGAGACATCATCCGATATTAATTGGTTGTCTGATGTTGATGTTGATGTTGGGTCTAATGGTGGAATTTTTGATATGTCACTATTAAGGGTATTCATAGTCGGGTTACCCACTCCTCCGTAAAAATAGACACAAGCTCCAGAATAATCGGCATTTGACAACGAATCGGCGGGTACGGCTCTTGTAACAATTGGTAACCCTTTTCGGTCGTTTGAATAATGAGTATCTGAAAAATCAAAATATTTGGTGTCAGATATATTAGAGGCATTGGAGGCCGAACTGGCACTGACAAACAAACAAAAAACCTTTAATACAAAATCTAAATTGTTGTTTTTTATGGTTATATTCATAATATTAAATACTCATGGTCTATTTTTAAGTTTTGTCTTGGCTTATTTGCCGTGTGTTATTATATATCGGTGACTTATTGTACGACTCATTACATGATATAAATTGTCATTATGATCGCTTTTGCTAAGTTTATTTGATCGGTTGCCGCCGATATTGATATATAGTAGACGATATTTAAGTTTTTAACATGTAATGGTCAACAAAAACCGGACACTTTCTTAGGCAACCTTGCTGTAAAATTCCCGCTCAAATTCCAAAGGCGTTTTATAGCCCAAGAATGCGAACGCCTACCGTTATAAAAAGCAAAATAATAGGGTTCTGTCGCAAACTTTCTAATTTTGGGGGATAATCCGCCAATTTTTGTTGCCAGACTATGAAGATCAGCTTTAAAGGCACCCACTATCCGAAAGACGTTATCCTGCACGCGGTTTTCTTCTATGT
>NZ_PGFZ01000023.1:0-2063 GCF_002923755.1 Methylovulum psychrotolerans | reverse complement strand
ATGATCCGTAAGGGGCAACTCGCCGGACGGACACTTCCCGCCCACCGACAATTTATCAATTTGGCAGGCTAGTTTTGTCCGCCAATCAGGCCAAACTCAGCTCTTGTAAATATTTGCGACAAAACCATCAAAATTCTCGTTAGAGTTTGGTAGATCAGAAAAAGAAAAATTCTTGAATTCACTAAGCAATGCCGAAAAAGAAGAACTTAAAAACCAAATTCTTGAAGAGGTTCAACTTGATGGTATGTGGATTATAAAAAAGATTCCTCAGTTTGAGCTAAGGAGAGATCAATATATTAAGCAGAAGTTGACCGAGGCGGGTTTTTAGTTGAAACTTAAAAACTAGAATGACAAAAGAAAAATACAGCTATCTAATACCATGCTACCGTTTTAATTTTAACAGGCAATGATTATGCAAATAACGATTGATTTACCCGATAATTTGACAGAAGAATTATTGGAAAAACCAGACTTTAAAAAATTTGTTCAGGATGGTATTACAAAAATTTTGCTTGATTATAAAATTCAACAAAATAGCTATACCGCTTTAAAAAATGAACAAACAGACACACCCATTACAAAATCTTTGGTCGGTGTTATACGAAATTGTAATCTTGATGAAAGCGATTATAACAAGCACTTAGAGGAGAAGTATCTTTGAAAATAGTGTTTGATACGAATGTTGTTCTTGATGTATTACTCGCTCGTGAACCTTATTTAGCACTTTCTGAAATTCTTTTTTGTGAAGTTGAAAAAGGAAATATTCAAGGTTATTTGTGTGCTACAACCATAACAACGATAGATTATTTTTTGGCGAAGTCAGGCAATAGAGAAACTTCAAAAGTGACTATTGGTAAGCTATTAAAGTTATTTTCGATTGCAGAAGTTAATCATTTTGTTCTTAAAAAAGCACTGGCTTTAGATTTTTCCGATTTTGAAGATTCCGTTTTGTATCAGTCTGGTGTCTGTATGGATGTAGATGGTTTTGTAACCAGGAACAAAAAAGATTTTAAAACCGCTTTGTTGCCTGTTTATAGTCCAAGTGAATTGTTGGAATTAATTAAAAATTAATTTGTGGGGAAATAAAAAAGCTGTTCCTTTCGGAACGGCTTTTTATCTTTCTTTAACGGTCGATCACAAAGTCGAACATATCGGCTTGGATGCCACTATTTGAATCTCCTTTTTGTTTCTTCTTTTGTTTTGGTTTTTTGTGGTCTGCCATTGGTTCTATGGGCGGTAGCTCAAGATCAATGGCGAAGCTTTCAGACGGCTCCGGCTCTTGGTTAACGTAGGCAATATCATCGGTAGGCTTTGGGGTTTCCGGCTCGTCAGTAGCCCCAAAGAGGCCAGAAATGGCATCGGTTAAACTTCGTGTCCTTAACCGATTGTTCCAACCCATCAGGTGATAGGCGGGGGTGTAGTACACTTCCCGAAAATTCAGGGTGAGGGTGTTGCCGATGATCACCTCCGCCGGAATGTGCCAAAGCGATAGCTGTAGGTAGCACATGAATCCGGCGAGGCGGTCGATGTCAATGCACTGGACAAACAGCTTTTCCGCTGGGTTCATGCTTTTTTTGAGCATTTCATTGACGAAAGCCAAGACCATCCCACCTGCACCGCAAGCGGGTTCGCTCAGGGTGATAAAGGGTTGAGTCATGTTTTCCAGCACATCACCGTAAACCAGTTTTGACATTAAAAGGGAAATTTCGTGCGGGGTGAAGAACTGGCCGTTATTCAGGTTTCCCAGTGGTTTTGTCGCAAATATTTACAAGAGCTGAGTTTGGCCTGATTGGCGGACAAAACTAGCCTGCCAAATTGATAAATTGTCGGTGGGCGGGAAGTGTCCGTCCGGCGAGTTGCCCCTTACGGATCATGTGGGCGGTTTCTATCCCGTCGAGGGTGGCCTGCGCGGAACGGAAGGCTTTGAACCCCAGCATGGGGTTAATTAACCGTTGCGGCCTGGCAAGGCTGCATAAACTAGCGGGTGTGAATCCCGCCCAGGTAATCGCTAGCCACGAGCCTGGTATCGAGCCATGCAGGCATATCGGTAACGATGTGCTTGA
>NZ_PGFZ01000022.1 GCF_002923755.1 Methylovulum psychrotolerans | reverse complement strand
GCAGGACGAAGGCGGGCAGCCGAAGGCAATAATCGCCAGGAAAATTTTTCGCCGCTAAAATCGGATGGATCCCATTTTAGCTTTCGCGAAAAATCCTGGCGCGCCTGACCGACGGCCTCGACAACCTCACCGATGAGAGAAACCCCGACCGTGGCACCATCACCAATAGCGTCTACGATGCCGCCGGCAACCTGTTGACTAGCCAAGACGCACGCGGCAACACCGCCACCTACAGCTACGACAGCCTGAACCGCCTGCTCAGCGTTGCCTATGTTTCTGCTGGTAATGCGGCGGCTTCTAACATGGACACCAACCCTAACGTCACCCTCAATTACCGCTACGACGGCAACCCCAACCCCGTCAACAACGCCAAAGGTAAGCTCAGCCATATCGACGACCCCACTGGTGCGACCGATTGGGTTTACGACAGCGAAGGCCGGGTGCAAAGCAAAACCCAAACCCAAGGCAACATCAGCAAAGCCCTCAGCTACGGCTACGACACCACCACCGGACGGCTGTTGACCATAACCTACCCATCCGGTATGGTCGTCCAGTACAGCTACGACAGCACAGGCCGCCCCAGCAGCCTTGCCGTTAAAAAACCCACTGGGGCTAACTTCAATACGCTAATCGGCAGCATCAGTTACCGCCCACTCGGCCCCATCAGCAGCTACCAACTGACTGGCGTGACTGGGACACCTACCATCACCCGCAGCTACGACAGCGACGGGCGTATGACTGGCTACAGCCTGATCAACGCCACCAAACAACTGAGCTATGACCGCTTGGGCAACGTCAAGACTTGGGGCAACGGTGATGCCAATGACCAAACCTATACCTACGACGCACTCAACCGCCTGACCGACACTATCATCCCCAACACCAGCAAGGTACATTACGATTACGACACCAACGGCAACCGCACCCATGCCTACACTTACATACCGCCGACTAGTACCACTGCCACATCGTCCACCACCTATAATATAGGTAGCACCAGCAACCTTGTGACCAACAACAGCTACAAATACGACCTGTCCGGCAACCTGATCAGCAGTAACGCCGCCAGCCCTACAGCCGTCAACACCTACGGCTACGATAGCCGCAACCGCTTTGTCGCGCTTTCGGTGGTCAACCCCTCGACCCAACCCAAAACGCAAACCTTCACCTACCGCTACGGCATCAACGCTTTGGGGCAGCGCGTCAGCAAAACCAACATCGTCGCCGCCACGGGCAACATTTACCTGTACGACGAGGCCGGGCATTTGGTCGGCGAGTATGACCAAACTGGCGCGCTCCAGCAAGAGCATATATGGCTGGGCGACCAGCCCGTCGCTGTCGCCAACAGCGCCCAAGCCCTGTTCCACGTCCTCAGCGACCACCTGAACACCCCCCGGCAAATCGTCAACACCAGCGGCGTGGTGCGCTGGCAATGGGACAGCACCGACCCCTTCGGCAACAACGCCCCTAATCCCAACCCCACCGGCACGGCAGCCAACTTCACCTACAACCTGCGCTTTCCGGGGCAATATTATGACGGCGAGACCGGACTGTTCTATAATTACTACCGCACTTATGACCCTAAGACGGGCAGGTACACGCAGAGCGACCCGATTGGGTTAAAGGGCGGGCTGAATACGTTTGGGTATGTGGGGGGGAATCCGATTAAGCTTATTGATCCTTTGGGATTGCATAGCTCTACTGGCGAAAGCCATAATCCTCTTGGAACCCTTGGAAGTGCAAGTGAATGGATTTACAATCAGGTTTGCCCAAATGACGACAATAAGGATTGTTCAGCTATCCGAAGTGAAATTGACGCTTTAACGGATGAACTCGAAAAAAGGTATGAAGAATTACTTATAGATCGCTATAATTTGTTTGGTGACCATAAAAGACTGAATGAAGCTAATCCTTATTATGGATCGTGGGAGGGGCATATACAAAAATATTTAGAAGTGCAACTGCATCTTAGGTTGGCCATTGCAATGGCTCAAGCAAAAGGATGTTCCTACAACGATGAGGCGAATAATTGGACTCATGAACCACCACCAAGTGAACCATGGGGGTATTAGGCATGTTTTTTGTCGTTTTATAGAATAAGTTTGCATGTTGATTTTAGTGATCTTGCGGTAATTAACTATCATTTACATTGTAGGCCAGCCTTTTTTTTATTGGTAGGAACGTTATGATTAGTACAGAAATACTTGAACCGAACAGACATCGTTCTTATAAAGCAATTTATTATCGTGATCAGAATGACAAGGTAATTCGTCATGTGTGGGTTGATGATGACAACCGGATTATAAGGGATTACTTATATGAAAGGCGCAAAGATGGCCAGTGCAGTTGCGTGGTTTTATTTGGGCCAGATTACATCACGCCAATCGGGATACAAGAAATAGTCTATGATAATTTAGATAGGAGGATTGAAGCCATTCAATATGAGGTTTGTGATGGGAAGAAAATCCCAATACAAAAATCCATATTCTATTACGAGGCAGAAGCTGAACGCTGTTATAAAGTTGTCGTTTATAGCAGGGCAGAAGAGCCAGTTGGATATGTGTTATACACTTATGATGATGCTGGAGTTGCACCTGTCGGGTATTATAATATGAAGGATGAACCTATTCGGAAATTTAACTTAGAACGGTTATTTTAACGTAAGCGTGGTATATGGGGGTGTGTTCAAAAGCTTGCATTCAATTGATTTTAAGTAACTAAATGGGATACTTATTTTCAGGTTCATTGGTGCTTTCCTGCATTATGTTGGAAACAGGGAGAGCAATTTCCAACTATTGAATGGTAAATATTTATGCAAATAAAAGAGGTTTTTGCTGATATTTTGCAACAAAATATCCCAAAATATCTTAAATTAACATACAACGAAGTTAAGCTGTATCTTGATGGCTCTTCTGCGTTTACGGAGATTGTAAGTTTATCTATAGATGGAAAAGAGACGTGAGCGCAATTGGAGTTGAATCCGTTGTATGAGTTTTATGAAAACGAAGAATTGCTCATTCGTCTGTTTTTATGATTAATAATGGGTGTATTGCTATTTCTTGCGGTCTTTTCTACCCTGAAACGCAACCGCCCTATGCTGAAAATGCACTTTATGAATCTAAAGAAGACTCTATACCAGTTCACTACCGTTCTCTTTAAAAAGAGAGCCGCGTAGGTACACTCACTTAGGCCATCGTGCAATGGCTAAAGACCATTGCACTCCGTTCTATGCTGACCAAAATCCTATAAAACCATCCTATGGCACTTTACCAGCCGCCAGCAACGCCAGCAATTTTTCCCTAACCCTCTGTACAACCCCTTCCCAATCGCCTATTTCCGTTTGTCTGAACAACACGGTTTGCGGATACCAAGGGCTATCGGTGCGCCCGGTGAGCCAGCGCCAGTCGGCGGCAAACGGCAGCAGCACCCACACGGGTTTGCCTAAGGCACCTGCGAGATGGGCGATGACGGTATCGACACAAATCACTAAATCCAGTTGGGCGACGATGGCGGCGGTGTCGGCAAAGTCTTGGATGTCGGAACCGAGATGGGTGAGCGGCAGGCCGTGCGCTTCGGCTTCGCCTTGGCCTTTTTGTAGGCTGATAAAGGCAATGCCGTCTAGGTTGAACAGGGGGGCTAAGGCGTTGAGGTGGCTGAGGGAGCGGTTGGTATCGTTTTTGTGGAGTACCGAGCCTTTCCATACCAAGCCGACCCGAAACGGGGCTTCTGGGAGCCGCGTTTGCCAATAGGAAATACGTTCGGGCGGAGCGTTCAGGTAGTGCGGATAAGTCGGAATGGTGTCCAAGGCGGTTTGGAGCTGGAGCGGGATGCTTAGCGGAAATGTCCAAAAATCATGAAATTCGATGCGGTTAACTTCTTTGGCCACTAACAGTTGGTCGACTCCGGCCAGGCTGGCGAACAGGGGTTGGAGGGGTTTTTTACAGAATAGGGTAATAAAGCCTGCGCCCATGCTTTTCAGGAGGAGGATATAACGGCAAAATTGGATTTCGTCGCCAAAGCCTTGCTCAGGCCAGATTAATAGGGATTTACCTGCCAACGGTTCGCCTTGCCATTGTCGGAACGGCAGTTTGGGCGGTACGGTGCTGGGATTTTTTTTCTTGGGATGATAGCGGCTTTCATAACGTTGCCAGCCTTCACTAAACTGCCCCGCGCTTAACAACACCACGGCGAGGTTGTGCTGCGGTTCGATGTCGTCAGGGGTTAAGGCAATGGCTTTACGGAAGTGGCTTATGGCTTGGGGCAGCTCAACGCGGGCTTCGTGGACGCGGCCTAAATTATTATACGCCGCCGCGTACTGCGGATTTAAGGCAATGGCTTGTTGGTGATAGTCGGCGGCTGAATCCAGGTCGCCGATGTCTTTATAGCAGGAGCCTAGGTTGCTATAGGCTTCTATATAGCTTGGGTCGCTGGCGATGGCTTGTTTAAAATGCCTGATGGCGGCGGTGAAATCCCTTTGTTCTTTGAGGAGAACGGCCAGATTATTGTGGCCTTGGGCGTAATCCGGCTTGAGTGCCAAGGCTTTTTGATGGGCGGTTAAGGCTAGCTCTAGCTGTGATGATTCTTTTAATGCTAGGCCTAAATTATTGTAAAACAGCGGATTATTGGCTTGATAACTAATGGCGGTGTTCATAAGCTGCACAGCAATATCATGCTTGCCCAGTTGATAGGCGATTAAGCCCAGAAAATGCAGGGCATCGGGGTGTTGCGGTTGCGTTTGCAGCACTTGCCGATACAGGGCTTCCGCCTCTGGCAATTGTCCGGCTTGCTGATGCGCTAAGCCGGCCCGTAATAGAGCCGCCAGTTCGGTTGCCGATACGGGCGGGGTTAAGCCGAGCAGCCTTTTGAGCTGTTCTTTAACCCGTCCGATAAGTTCCGCCCAATCCCCGGCTTGCTGTTGTCTGAACAATACGGTTTGCGGATACCAGGGGCTGTCGTCGCGCCCGGTCAGCCACCGCCAGTCGGCGTTATGGGGCAACAGTAGCCACACGGGTTTACCCAAGGCACCTGCGAGATGGGCGATGACGGTATCGACACAAATCACTAAATCCAATTGGGCGACGATGGCGGCGGTGTCGGCAAAGTCTTGGATGTCGGAACCGAGATGGGTGAGCGGCAGACCCTGCGCTTGCTCTTCGCCTTGGCCTTTTTGCAGGCTAATAAAGGCGATGCCATCTAGGTTGAACAGCGGCGCTAAGATGTTAAGGTGACTGATGGAGCGGTTGGCATCGTTTTTATGGCCTGCCGCGCCTTTCCAGACCAAGCCCACCCGCAATGGTGCGCTGGGTAGCTTGGTTTGCCAATGGCTGAGGCGTTCGGGCGAGGCGCTTAAGTAGGGGGTAGTGGGGATGGTCGCTAAGGTGCTTTGGCAATACAGGGGGAGGCTGAGCGGAAACGTCCAAAAGTCGTGGCGTTTGATGCGCTCTCCGGTAACGGCAAGCTGGTCAACGCCCGCCAGGCTGGCAAACAGGCTTTTGAGCGGCGTTTTACAGACTAAGGTGATGTACGCCGCGCCTAGGGCTTTTAAGTGGGGGATGTAACGGCAGAATTGGATTTCGTCGCCAAAGCCTTGTTCTGGCCAGACTAATAAGGATTTCCCGGTTAAGGGTTCGCCTTGCCATTGTTGGAAGGGCAATGTAGGCGGAACGATGTTGGTGCTGTTGCGGCTAGGATGGTAGCGGCTTTCGTAGTATTGCCAGCCTTCGCTAAATTGTCCTGACTTTAACAGCGTCAAAGCTAGGGTGTGGCGTAGCTCGAAATCATTGGGGCTGATGGTAAGGGCTTGCCGCAAGTGGCTAATGGCTTGGCTTAAGTCTGCTAGGGTTTCATAAACGCGGCTTAGGTTTTGGTGGATCAGTGCCGAGGGGGTGTCCAGTAACAGCGCTTGTTGGTAGGTGGCGAGGGCTGAGGTAAAGTCTCCGGCGGCTTCGTAAGTCCGTCCTAAATTATTATAGGCAGGGGCATACCGGGGATTTAAGGCCATAGCCTGTTGGTGGCAGGCTATGGCTAAGCGGTATTCGCCCTTATCTTTATAGCAGCAACCTAAATTGCCATGGGCTTCTATATAGTTGGGGGCAAGGGCGAGGGCATGTTGCAGATGCAAGATAGCGGTGTTTGTATCACCTTGGGCAAGGGCGATGACGGCCAGGTTATTGTGGGCTGGCGCGTAATCGGGCTTGAGCGCCAAGGCGTGTTGGTGGGCGGCAAGGGCGGCATCCAGTTGCCCCTGTTCTTTCAACACCAAGCCTAGACTATTGTAATATAACGGGCTGTCGCTTTGGTGGCGGATCGCTTCGCTGATAAGTTGCGCGGCCATAGCGTGCTTGCCTAGTTGATAGGCGATGAGACCCAGCAAATGCAGGGCATCGGGGTGGTGTGGCCGGATTTGCAATAGTTGCCGATAACAGGTTTCCGCTTGTGGCAATTGTCCGGCTTGCTGGTGTGCCAAACCGGCATTGAAAAAATGGGTAACGGCGGCATCAGTTTGTTGTGCTGGTGTGGGGGCTAGCGAGGCTTTATCACCGCAACATTGTTTATATTTTTTGCCGCTGCCGCACGGGCAGGGGACGTTACTGGCGATTTTTTTGGGAGCCATTCATCTATCCGTGGTTAATTAGGTTCAGTGCGGGTGACAGGTTGCTCTAGCCGCCTAAGAGAAACCGCACGATGAAGGGCAGGTTTTTCTGGCGTTGTTTAAATACCGCCAAGCCGTAGCCTATGGCGACCATCAGGCTGATGACGGTTATATAAAGCAGCAGAAACGGCATTAAGGGCAAGTTATTGACGGCGGCTATCGGTTTAAGGACGGTGACGAGAAAGAGCTGGTGGAACAGGTACATGAACAGGCTGGCATGGCCGAGTTTAAGGAAAGGTTGGTGCAAGGCCCAATGTTGGGTGTGGGCGACGGCATAAAAACCTGTCAGGATCAGGCCGCAAGCGGTCAGGGCGTAGCCGATGCTGGGCGGATAAAATAGCTCGGAATAACCTTCACGGATCACTAGGTGCGGTTGTTGCCAAAGCCAAATGGCAATGCCGATACAGGCCGTTGTTAAGCCTATTACCAATAAGGAGCGGGAGGTCAGCGCGTAACCTTTAACCGTATAAGACCCTAAGGCGCTGCCGACTAAGGCAAAGCCCAGCCAAGGTACGAGCGGAAACCAGCCGTCCAAAAGCAGCCGTTGCGCGGTGCTGGCCGAGAACAACAGGTGCAGATAGTCGGGAAAGCTTAAGGCCGCTAATTCGACGCTAACCAACTCTTCCCGATAGCCGAACAGCTTTTGCAGTGCTGGGGCCGACAATAGCAAGATAGCGGCAAGGATAAGCCGGGCGGTAGGCTGGCAATAGCGGCTTAGGACGGCCACACAGGGAATGGCTAAGCCTGTCAGGTACAGCACGTCGTAGCCCAGCAACGGCCAGAGTTGCCAGATGATGATATCCAATAAACACGCCACGCCGATAATGAACAGGCCACGGTGCAAATAATGGCTAAAATGGCGGTGGCGGGTCTGGGTCATGACTACCATCATGCCTGCCAGCAAGATAAACAAGGGCGCGGCAAACGTGCCATAGAACCGGAATGCCAAAACCTTGTCTTCGGCTTGGAGCAGCGAAGCGCTAAAGTTGGCGGCAACCATGGTAAAAATGGCAATACCGCGCAGGATGTCGATAGTATTATTGCGGGGACGGGGTGTTGGGGTCATGGCTAGCGGTAAAGGGGTAAGATATGTCTGTAAACATAGTGGATAATATCCAAGAATGCAATGGCAGGATTGCCAATGCGCGGTTATGGGATGATGTCGACCTTGAGTGACCGCTGGTGGCTACGGTTATGGTCATCGACAACACTGAGGCTGTAGAGGCCGGGATGGTCTGGCCGCCACGCCAAGCCATTGGGGTCGGTGGCGGCTGTTGTCCCCAAAAACGTTTGGTCGGCGAACCAATATAAGGTTTGGGTATCGCCAGCACTACTGGCTTGTAAGGCAATGGTTTCGGTGGGGCGTGAGCGGCGCAGGGTGTAGCTTCCGCCGGTCAATGGTGAGCGGATATGCGGTGGCTCGTCGCTTACCAAGGAAGTTTGGCAATGCTGTTCGGGTGCGGCGCGTCTGGCGATGCCCGCCTCGCGGAAAAGCTGCATGACATCGGACGGCCAAAATTCAAAGACTTCGGTATGGGACGTGGCGGCATTATAGGGTGGACAAACCGCTTTGCCAGTCAGGTTATCGACCACCACGGGCTGGTGCAGGGTGCTGATTTTAATCGGTGATTTTCCGGGGATAAACCATGTCGGTTCGGTTTTCGGACACCAACGGTTCGGCAATTCGCCGCTGGCGCTGCACACGCGCACCTGTTTGAGGGTCGCGGGCGGATGGCGGGTAGCAGTAAACTCCGCCGGACGCGCCCAATGTAAGGCATCAACCAGCCGAAAAAATAACGGGGCGGCGGCTTTAATGCCGACTAAGGCGGGGTTGGCCGAGCCGTCAAAATTACCCAGCCATACCGCCAGTACATAAGAGCCGGTCACGCCAATACTCCACGCATCACGGAATCCCCACGAGGTGCCGGTTTTCCAAGCCACTGCCGCCCGCGAGGGCAGGCCGTCAGGCCGTGGGTTGGTGGTGAGCATATCCAAAACCAAATAGCTGGCTTCGGGGCTGAGCAAGTGCAAGGTATTGGCTTGGCTTGGGTTGGTTGGCGGATTATGCAGATAGTTGAGGGGTTTAAGTTCGCCGTGATTGGCAAGCAGTGCGTACAAGGTCGCCAATTCGGCCATGGTCAGTTCAGCACCGCCCAATACTAACGATAAGCCATAATGCTGTGGCGTTTGCAGTTTGCTGATACCGGCACTGCTGAGGAAGTTATAAAAAGTCGGTTGGCTTAATTGGCTGGCGACGGTTAGGGCGGGGATATTGCGGCTGCGGATTAACGCTTCGCGTACCGACAAGGGGCCGATAAAACGCCCGTCGAAATTTTCTGGCTGGAAGGCGCCAAATGCGGTAGGTGCGTCTTTGAGGATGCTCAAAGGATGGATGAGACCTTGGTCTAAGGCTAAGCCATAGACGAACGGTTTGAGTGTTGAGCCGGGCGAGCGTTTCGCCAATACGCCGTTGACCTGCCCTAAAATGGCCGGATTGTAAAAGTCTGCCGAACCTTGCAAGGCCACTACGTCCATTGTGCGGGTATCGACCAACATCGCGGCGGTATTGCGCAGGCCATAGTGCTGATATTGGCGGATATAGCTTTGGATATGGCGGTGCAGTAACTGTTGTAAATCCGGTTGCAGAGTGGTGTGCAGTTGGTGTGGCTGGGATTGCCCCGCTTGGCTAAGGACTTGGGTGGTGAAATGCGGGGCGGTGAAAGGCAGTTGCGCCAACCGCCGTAACGGGACGGGCAAGGTTTGCAATTGGCGGTCAATGGTGCTGACGGTATGGTTTTGCTGCCATCTGGCAAACAGTCTGGCGCGTACCGGATCACGCCCACCAGATGCGTTAGGGCGTTGCGGGATAATGGCTAAGGTCAGGATTTCGGGTAAAGCCAGTTGGCCAACGGTTTTGTTGAAATAAATCAGGCTGGCGGCGGATACGCCTTGAATATTATGGCCGTAAGGGGCGAGGTTAAGGTAGGCCTCAAAAATCGCCGCTTTGCTGTAGCGTAGTTCCAGCCATAAGGCTAGGCAGATTTGCCGGAGTTTGCCGCTAGGGTGGCGGGTGTCTAAGCGGTACAGCAAACGTGCCAATTGCATGGTTAAAGTCGAGCCGCCTTGCCGATGCCCACCGCTATACGTTGCCCATGCCCCGCGCAATAAAGCAATGGGGTTGATGCCGGGATGCCACGCGAACCATTGGTCTTCTTGTAACTTGACGGCTTCTTGTAAAGGCACGGGGATGTCGGCGAGTGGCGACCATAAGCGATATTGGCCGTCGGCAGCCAAAGTCAGGCGCAATAAGCTACCGTCCGCCGCTAAGACAGCGGTTGACGACGGGGCGAAGCTGGCGAGGGGCGGGTGCGGCAGGAACCGGCAAGCCGCTACCGCCGCTAACAATAAGCCGCCCGCCAAGCCGAGCGCGTAACGGCGGTAGATCATGAAAAGGCCATCCTATCTGCTTAGGGTTTGACAACCTGTAGCTTGCCTTCTGTACCCCGCGCTTGTAGTTTACGGTCATACATGCCTTCGGCAAAAGGGGCGGGTATGGCGTATAGGCCTGCATTAGCGGCGCGTACCCGATACACAAACGTGCCGACACTGCGCCCGACCGAACCATATAGCACGACGCGGTCATCGCGGACATCCATATAGCTGGGTTGCCAAGTAGACGCTTTGCTGTCCCCTAAAGGGGCTTGCCAAGTGTCAGCACCGTCTTCAGTTTGGTTATCGGCATCACTTTCTGTTTCTTTTTCTGGGTCTCCATTAGCGGTGGCAGTCTCCGGTTGGGTATTTTTGCTGTTCAACACGGGTTCTATGCCGCCGGGCAACAGGTCGATAATGGCGATGTCGGAAGCCGTGTCGCGGTCGGTGCTACGGATAGCCAGTTTAACCAGAAATTCGTCGCCTATTTTCACTTGGCTGACGGGCTTGCCTGCCAAGTCGGTATAAGTGCGGGCAATTTCCAAGCCTTGGTCTTTGGCGGCTAAGGCGGTGCGGTCGAAGCCGTTTTCGGATAGCAAATAAAAAGCGGGCAGGTTTTGGCTTTTGCTAAAGGTGATGTCGGTCGCCGCCGTCGAAATGACCGCCGTTTTGGTGCGCACACCTGTTAAAGGCAATTGCCGCGCGGCTTGCTTAGCCCCTGTTTCGCTAAT
This sequence comes from Methylovulum psychrotolerans, assembly GCF_002923755.1. Lineage (GTDB taxonomy): Bacteria > Pseudomonadota > Gammaproteobacteria > Methylococcales > Methylomonadaceae > Methylovulum > Methylovulum psychrotolerans. The sequence continues at coordinate 22,416 of NZ_PGFZ01000022.1, read as the reverse complement.
GCTTAACGGGTTATCGTTGGCGTTCGTCGTGGCGTAGGCATCTAAGGCTAAAGTGACATAAGCCGCCGATAAGGTGTTGTAACGGTTATCGGCAATGGCTTCGCCCATTTGGTTAAGCACTTGATCGGGAATACGGGTAAGTCCGTTAGGGAAGTGTTTGGCACGCAGATACAGCAATTGCGCGTCATGGATCAGCGGATCGTAATAACTGTAAGCATTGGCGATGGTTTTGCCGTCACTCCACGGTACGGTGTCGAGGATTTTTGCCGCCAAAGCATCTTGCTGCAAAAGCTGGTAGCTGGCGGCGATATAAGCGGCGGCTAGGTCTTTCGGCCATTGTTCCCGATAAACCCCGTCCAATTCTTGTTGCAGGGTCGCTAGATAGGAACTGGTGACGATACCTTGGCGGGTCAGCAGATAAATGGCATAAGCGCGGTTGCGGATACCGTCCAGCCCTTCGCTGTCAGCCCCTGCCAGCGTTTCCAGCCAGCCGTTGGCCTTCGTCAGCAACTCGCCGGGGACGGTAATGCCATGGTCTTTGGCTTCAAGGAGAAAATGCACGGCATAAATGGAGGTGAGCGGCTCCACTTCTAAACTGGCGGCCCATAAGCCAAAGCCGCCTTCGTCATTTTGGCGAGCCTGGAGGATTTGTAAGGCTTGTGCCAAGGCTGATCCGGCGTTGTGGCGGTCTTGGTTGAAGACCAGTGCCGGCATGGCTTTACTGAGCAATTGCTCGGTACAGGCATGTTCATAACCGTCCAGATAATCGCCCAAGCCTTGCGCCCAAAGCAATGGCGACCACGCGACAGCGGCGGTCACATCACGGTGCTGTAAGTACAGTTGCCGCGTGGGGGCTACGGTTTTCGTGGCGCTGTCAAAACGCCCCAGTGTCAGTTGGGTGCTGAACGGCACGGGCGGGCGGACGCTAACGTTTTCCATGAGCTTGCTGCTTTTGCCGTCCGCATTGGCCTGTATCCGTAAATCCACGGGCCCTAACTGGTTTTCGGCTTTGACGGTAAACTCGGCGACACCTTCCTGTTGCCCGGCAACCGCTACGGTGAGCGGGTTGGCCGAGATGACTTGTAAGCCAGGGAAAGGTTGGAGTGTGACAGTAATCGGCTGTTTTGCCGCCGTGCCGCCAGGACTGTTATTAAAGACGCTGACGCTCATTTGGAACTCATCACCCGGGGCGACCGTGGTCGGCAGGTTAGGGGAGAGGATAATATCGCCGCGCACTTCGGTCATGCTGTCGTAGACGCTAATATGGCCGTCATTGACGGCGACCACAAACAGATGCAGTTTGCCGTTAAAACTGTCCGGCACATCGTAATGCAGGGCTTGCCCGTCTATGCCCACGTCGATTAGCCCCGACCACCAAGCCACAGGCGGCTGGTGTTTTTTCTTGAACGGGTTTAAGTGCCTCCCCGTCATGTCCTCGTCATCGCCATCACCGCCAGGGGCGGCGGCGTTAATTAGCTTCTGGAATTCGGGTAAGATCATGTCGAGAATCTGCGTGGTATCGACTTGCAGGGCGCGTTTTTGGAAGAAAAAGCCCAACGGATCGGGGCTTTTATAACCGGCCACCTGCAAAATGCCTTCATCAACGGCGAACACCACGGCACGGCTAGGGCTGGGGGTGCTTAGGCGCATCGCGAGGGTTTGCCCCGGTTTGATGGTTTTTTCTGCGCTAAAGAACAGCGGTTCACGCCGTGCGTCCAAGTTAACGGCGAAAGGCATCACGCCATAGGATAAGGGACTCATAAACACTTCATCCGAATTGGCATCGCGGACAAACTGCACCGAGACATAGCCGTTGCCCTCAAAATCTTTCGGCAGGGTGATATTTTGTACCGAACTGGTGGTGTCGGTCTTAAACCAGACATGCTGGTAAACACGGTCACGCTCAATGGTGATCAGGCCGCTACCGATGTAGGGGGCGCGGATATTAATGGCGATGGTGTCGCCTGGGGCGTATTCGGTTTTGTCTAAGGTCAGTTGCAGTTCGGCATTACGCTCCAGCGAACGGCTGATATTGGCAGGGCCGGCGACGCTATAGTCAATACGGTTCAACTCCTGATCCGCCGCGTCTTTTAAGGTCAAGGCAAAATCGCCGGGTTTAGTGGTGTCTAGGGCAATCTCCGCCCCTTCCGCCGCTAAGCTATACGGCTTGCTGGCACGGACGAGGTCTTTCTGGCGTGATTCATATCGGTAAGTGCCGTCTTCTTGCTTGACCAGTACCGGGACATACTGCCGCTCAATCAATTGCAGCGTCAAGCCGCTGACGGCAATGGGGTCAAGGTTAGGCGCGACCGCCAGCCAATGGCTGGCCCGTTCGGCATTACGCGGGATAAACTTCAACAGGCCGTCGGTTTTAGTCCCGACCAGATACGGCGCATTTGATACCAAGGCGGCAGCTTCCGCCGTCACACTGCGGCCACTGGCCGCTTCAAACACTTTGCCCGACACAGACAGTTGGTAAGTGGCGGCGGCAAAACGTTGCAAATCGAGCTTGAGTTCGACATTGCCGTCAGCATCGGTGGTGGTGGCCGTCAGGGCTTCGGTAAGCCGCTCCAGCGGTTTGGCTTGGTTACGGAAGACATACGCTTTATAGCGGGCAAAAGCGGGTAGGGCGGGTGATAAGACCATTTCGCCTTCGGCCCGCCGCCCTGCCGCCGGACTGCCGAACAGTTGCAGGGCGTTAAGCTTGGCTTGCACGGCTTCTGGCCGCAACCACCCGGTCACCGTTTGTTCGGACAGTTTGAGCTTGACTTTCATGCGGTCAGGCTCAAAATCGCGTACCTTAAAATCGACGCTGCCGATTTGTTGGCTGCGGTCATTATGGGTGATCAGATAGAAATTGGCCTGATAGCTGCCGGTCGCCGAACTGTCTTCACTGCTGAAGTCGATGCTGTCAAAGCCGCTGGCGGGTAGGTTAATCTGTTTGTTGAGTACAGATACGCCGCGCGGGTCGATAATTTCCATGACTAATGGCAGGCCTGCCAATTGCCCTTGCCAATCGGCGGTACGCGCGATAAAACCAATATGCGCAGTTTCGCCAGGCCGGTAAATGCCCCGGTCAGTAAAGGCAAAAACCGCTAATTGCTTCGCGGAAACGGCATTGTCCTCCCCGCCAATATCAAAACGTGACAGATTAAGTTGGCGGTCATCGCGGTTAATCGGCAAAAAAGACATATCTTCGCCATAACTGACCACATACATGAGCGGCTGTTTTTCCCGCTCCAATTGCTTAAGCGGCGGGAAATTGACCCGTCCGGTCATGTCGGTGAGTTGCGAGAACACCGTTTGCCCGTTCCTGCCGACGACATCGACCCGCGCGTCGCCCACAGGTTGGCCACCCGCGATGGATTGGACAAAAACGTCTTGCCCCCCACCGACGCTGTTTTTGGCGATAATGCCCAGATCCGTCACTAAAACAAAGCGCGTATCGGCGGGTACGGCGCTTATTTCATCAGGGTTTTCCGAATTATAGGCTTGGAGCTTCACCATAAACACGCCGCGCCGGTTGGCAGTTTTGTCTTGCAGATAACGGCCTACATCCAGGCTATCATACTGTGGCTTATCCAATTCGACAGCCGCTATAGGCCGTTGCTCGTCAAAATTTTCCACTAAGCTATTGAGATCGTGGTCGCTTAAATCCGGTTGGGAAAACCCGCCTCCGTTTTGATCGACCAAATGGTGCAATTGCTTGGGCAGCAAGCGGCCAATCGTGAGCTTTACGCCATTGACTCCCCGGCTCATATAAGCGAGTTTACGCTCGCCCGTGAGCGACAGCAGCGACCCTTGCGATAACCATTTGACGGCTTGCGGATAGGGTTGCACTTGTACGGTAGTCCCTACAGATTGGCGGGCTTGATAGCCGCCAAAAGCTTGGGCACCTGCGTTGATTTTGGCATACACATAGCGTCCGACCGGGGCTTTAAAGGTAAAACCGTGGACGGTATCATAAGGGGTTTCGGTGGCTTGGGCGGCTAATGCCAACGGTTCGGCCACCGCCAATATGTTGCTGGTGATTTTGTCGTTTGACCAATAATAAGGCCGTTGCCGCTCTTCCTCGCTAGCATCGGGCGGATAGTCCGGCAATAGCCACGCCTGCACTTTATTTGCTAGACTTTCCGTACTGACCGGAGCGGTGGCATTGACTAAGAGCACTTGTTCCGGCTCAAACCGCTCGTTATCGACTAGGGTCATGCTAATGTTATCGAAGGTCAAACGGTATAGGCCGGGTACGACCACGTCGCGGTTGAGGGGAGCGGCGGTGCCGTTACCGCCTAGGCTAGAGCGTATGCCTTTGAGTAAGGTTAACTTTAAGGTGGCGTTTTCTTTAGGGATGCTCAGTACCGCCGAATGCAGGTAGGCGTTCAGTTTGTAAGCGTCGTAACTGATGGTGACGGGCGGGTCATTGGCGTTAAGAAACTGTAGGCCTTCTGGTAAGGCTAAGCGGACTTTGTCAGCAAAGTCGGCGCTATCGACGGGATGGCTAAAACTGACGGTGGCGACCAATTGTTTTTGGGTCGGGATGGTCGGGTCTTGGTAAAACTCAGCTTGTTTGAGTTCCGCCGTAAAGGGCGGGCTATGGAAATCGGCGGTATAATCGTCCAGTTCAATCGTCTTTGCCAATAAGGCGTTCTCAGAGAGTCCGACGCTATAGTCGGTGTCTATCAGCCAATCAGTTTTAGGGTAAAAACTGAGCGTTTTGTCGTCTTCCCAACGCCACTCGCCCGTCAGTTGCGGTGATAAGGTCACGCCTGCTTGCAAGGCTTGGCCGAGCTTATCGACGGGGGCGACTGACTCATCGAAGACAATCTGCAAGGGTTCCGGTTTGGCATGGCCTTGGTCATCGTAGCTTGGGGCAGCAGGGGCTTTGACTTGGTAGTGCGTTAAGACCGGTTTAGGCAATTGCCCATACCACCAAATGCCTAGGATACTGCTTGTGGCGACCAAGAGGGTTATCAGCCCTGCCAGCAGGCTATGTGTGGGTTTTGCCAAGAGCCATTGCCGCCCCGTGTCGGATTGCTGTCCCAGCCATACCAGCCAATGGGGCGGTTGCCATGTGAGGGAGCCGACCAGCCCTGTTAAACAGAAACGGCTACCTTTAACCAGTAAGGCGAAATAATGGCATAACAACAGCCAGACATTTTTTAGCAGGACACGAGGGCGGTTAGTCATAAGACAGGGCGGGTGGGTTGCTGGCGGAATGCCGAAATGATACGTTAATTACTTAAGATTGGCGAAATTTTATTGCGGCTTATCGTGCTAATGGCTAGTCCGATAGTTGGCTTTTAGCTGCCAAAATGATACGCTTTTCGGTTGTCATGAAATTACCGGTCGCTTGGCATCCTCCCGAAATCTGTACTCACTATACAATGGATCATTAATGACTATTTTCCAAGACCAAAATTACACACAATCTGTTTCGGCCACTGCTGAAAAATATGTTTTCCCCGCGTCCTTTGCCCAACAGCGGCTCTGGTTTTTAGACCGCTTAATTGGCCCTAGCGGTCTGTATAACATTGCTTGGGCTATCCGCTTGGATGGGGTGTTGGATGTGCCTGCCCTGCAACACAGCTTGGATGCCCTAGTCGACCGCCATGAAGCCTTGCGCACGGGATTTATCGGGCAGGGCAGTGAGGCTGTCCAAGTCATTAGCCCCCCTATGCCGTTGGTCTGTACGTTAGCGGAGTTGCCGGATATGGAAACAGACCGGGATGGCGCGGCGCGGCTCATCCTAGAGACGGCGGCAAACCAGCCGTTCGACCTGACGAAAGCGCCCCTCATCCGTACCCTATTACTGAAACTGTCGGCGCAAACGCATATCCTGCTGGTTACTGTTCATCACAGTGTTTTCGACGGTTGGTCGCTGGCTATTTTCAAGCACGAACTGGCGGCCTTATATAGTGCGTTTAGCTTAGGCGTAGCGGCGGATTTACCCGATTTGCCGATCCAGTATGCAGATTATGCGGTTTGGCAGCGCGAATGGTTGCGGGGTGGGGTTCTGACCAGACAGCTTGACTACTGGCGGGGGCAGTTGTCCGGGGCGGCGACGCTGGTTTTGCCGACTGACCGCCCGCGCCCACCACAACTTTCTTATCGGGGTACACAAGCGGCTATCCGGCTACCAGCGGCACTGTCCCAAGACCTAAAAGCCTTGGCGCAACAACACAATGCGACCCTCTTTATGGTGCTGTTAGCCGCTTTGCAAGTGCTGCTGCACCGCTACAGCGGCCAGGACGATATCGTGGTCGGCACGGCGATTGCCGGACGCACCCGCCAGGAAACCGAACACCTGCTGGGCTTTTTTGCCAACACGCTGGCGTTGCGGGCGGATTTGTCCGGCAACCCCAGCTTTTGCCAATTGCTTGGGCAGGTGCGCAAAGTATGCTTGGAGGCCTATAACCACCAGGAGTTGCCTTTTGAAAAGTTGGTGGCTGATATGCAACTGCCTCGTGACCGCAGCCGGAATCCGCTGTTTCAGGTTATGCTGGTCTTAGAGCCGCCGAGTGGGGAGCAGGGCGGGGCATGGGCCGGGTTATCCGTAGCCCCGGTCGCCGTTGCCCAAGACAGCGCTAAGTTTGATCTGACCCTGTTATGGACGGAACAACCCGATGGGTTGTCGGGCGTTATCGAGTACAGTACCGATTTGTTCGATGCCGCTACTGTCGAACGCATGGTGGGGCATTTACAGACCCTGCTGGCGGGCATTGTCGGGCAACCGGACTGTACTATCGGCGAGCTGCCGCTGCTGACCGCCGCCGAACGCCAGCAATTGTTGGTCGGTTGGAATGCTACGCAAACCGATTATCCTAAAGACCGCTGTATCCACCACCTGTTCGAGACACAGGCGGCCAGTACGCCCCAGGCCATTGCGGTGGTGTTTGGCCGCGAACAGCTCAGCTACCAAGTCCTTAACGCTAAGGCCAACCAATTGGCGCATTATCTTATCAGCTTACATGTCGCCCCCGAACAAGCCGTAGGCATTTGTTTAGCCAGAAGTCCCGCCATGATAATCGCCGTATTGGCTATTCTTAAAGCCGGGGCTTGTTATGTGCCGTTAGATCCGCTGTATCCGAAAGCGCGGCTGGAATTGATGCTGACCGATGCCCAAGTTCCCGTCTTAATCACTCAAGGTGAATATGTGGCGGATTTGGCCGATACGCAAGCCCTGATAGTCGATATTGCCCAGTTAGAAGCCCTGCTCAGTAGCTTTAGCACCCACAACCCCGCAGTGTTAAGCCAGCCAGAACACAGCGCTTATATCCTGTATACTTCCGGTTCTACGGGTAGGCCTAAGGGTGTGGCTATGCCGCACCGCGCCTTAGTGAATCTGCTTAATTGGCAAACAGACGGCTTGCAACAGCGGCCAGAACGGCGGGTTTTGCAGTTTACCAGCCTAAATTTTGATGTGTCATTTCAAGAGATTTTTTCGGCCCTTAGCACGGGAGGCGGCTTGGTGTTAATAACCGAAGCCCAACGTAAAGACCCGCGCTTACTATTGGCGGCGATCGTTAGCCATAAGGTGACAGATTTATATCTGCCTTTTATCGCCTTGCAACAGCTCGCCCATACCCATGCCAGCGTCCTTATTGACAGCCATTTGGTGGTTATTATAACGGCAGGGGAAAAATTGCACGCCACCCCTGCCATTAAGCAGTTTATTAAAAATCTTGGCGGTTGCCGCTTGGTTAACCAATACGGCCCTACCGAATGTCATGTTGTTACGGCGTTTGATTTGCCTGAAGATATACGCACTTGGGCAGAATTTCCGTCTATAGGGCGACCGATTGCCAATACTGAAATTTATCTTTTAGACTGTAACCGCCAACCGGTTCCGGTAGGTGTTTTTGGCATAATCCATATTGGTGGCGATTGTTTGGCTAAGGGCTATTATCAGCAGCCTGAATTAACGGCGGGGAAATTTATTGCCCATCCTTTCAGCAACAAGCCGCACGCGCGTTTATATGACACGGGTGATTTGGCGCGTTATCTGCCGGATGGAAACGTAGAGTTTTTGGGGCGTATCGATAATCAAGTAAAATTACGCGGCTACCGGATTGAGTTGGGAGAAATTGAAGCGGTATTGCGCCGTTATCCTGGTATCCATGAAGCGGTAGTGCTGGCGCGTGAAGATCAGCCGGGCGATAAACGCTTAGTGGCATATTTGCTGCACCCGCAACAGGGGCAACCGGACAGCAGTGCTTTAGCCCTTTTTGTTAAGGCAGAGCTACCCGATTATATGTTGCCTTCGGCTTTTGTGGTATTGGCAGAATGGCCGTTAACTCCCAACGGTAAGCTAGACCGGCAGGCATTGCCGGCACCTGATTTGCTAAGTCTGCGTTTAGGGCATAACTATGCGCCGCCTAGTTCAGCGACCGAAGAGGCGATGGTGGTGATTTGGCAAGAAGTCTTAGGTATTAGTCCTATTGGTGTCCATGATGATTTTTTTGAATTGGGCGGCGATTCTCTATTTGCGATGCAATTGCTTGTGCGTATTGAGGAGCATTTCCACAATGAATTGCCGCTGAGCTTGTTATTTGATGAGCCGACCATCAGCAGCTTTGCTAAACAGTTAGACGTGGTGCTAAAACAAAATAATGCCGGTAAACATACCCCTATCCAAGCATTGCGGCGCAAATCTTATCAAATTACAGAGCTATGACATTTATCCAAAATGAAGCGGATTCAGCCAGCACCGATGACTGTTATTTTTTTCCCGTTTCCTTTGCCCAACAGCGGCTCTGGTTTTTAGACCGCCTGATCGGATCCAGCAGTCTGTATAACATCGCTTGGGCTATCCGTTTGGACGGGGTATTGGATGTGCCTGCTTTGCAACACGGCTTGGATGCCCTGGTCGCCCGCCATGAAGTGTTGCGCACGGGATTTGTCGGGCAGGGCGGGGAGGCCGTCCAGGTCATTAATCCGCCCCTGCCGTTGGCCTGTACTTTGACGGAATTGCCGGATATGGAGGTGGATTCTGACGGTGCACTACGGATCATTCTGGAGGCGGCGGCAAACCAACCGTTCGACCTGACGCAGGCGCCACTCATCCGTACCCTATTGTTGAAATTGTCGGCGCAGGCACATGTCCTGCTGGTCACCATCCACCATAGTATTTTCGACGGCTGGTCACTGGCCGTTTTTAACCGCGAACTGGCGGCATTGTATGGTTTTTTTAGTTTGGGTATAGCGGCGGATTTGCCCGGCTTGCCCATCCAGTATGCGGATTATGCGGTTTGGCAGCGTGAATGGTTGCAGGGTGACATATTGGACAGACAGCTCAATTATTGGCGGAAACAGTTAGCGGGAGCCGTAGCATTGGCTTTACCGACCGACCACCCCCGCCCGCAACAGCCCAGCTATCGGGGGGCGCAACTGCCGCTACGGTTATCCGCAGAACTGGCCCTTGGTTTAAAAGGCTTGGCGCAACAGCATAACAGTACCTTTTTTATGGTGCTGTTGGCGGCTTTACAAGTGCTGTTGCACCGTTATAGCGGTCAGGATGACATCGTAGTCGGCACAGTGATTGCCGGACGTACCCGTCAGGAGACCGAACAGCTGCTCGGTTTCTTTGCCAATACGCTGGTGTTGCGTACAGACGTGTCTGGCGACCCTAGCTTTCGCCAACTGTTGGGGCGGGTGCGCAAAGTGTGTTTGGAGGCCTATAGCCATCAGGAACTGCCCTTCGAAAAACTGGTGGCGGACATGCAGTTGCCCCGTGACCGGAGTCGGCATCCGCTGTTCCAGGTTATGCTGGTGTTACAGCCGCCTGCGGAGGCGGCGGATTGGCCCGGCTTGCAAGCCTCGTCTATTGAGGTCGCTAGCGGTAATGCCAAATTTGATTTGACGCTGGCCTTATCCGAACAAGCAGACGGTTTAGTCGGCCTTATCGAATACAGCACTGATCTGTTTGATGCCGACACCATCAGCCGTATGGCGGGGCATTGGCAGACCCTGTTAGCGGGCATTGTCGCGCAACCGGATTGGCCCATTGGCGAATTGCCGCTGTTGACCGCTACCGAGCGCCAGCAACTGTTGGTTGGTTGGAACGCTACGCCAGCCGATTATCCCCAAAACCGCTGCATTCACCATTTGTTCGAGGCGCAGGTAGCCCGTACGCCCCATGCCATTGCCGTGGTGTTTGGCCGCGAACAGCTAAGTTACCAAGCCCTTAACGCGAAGGCTAACCAACTGGCGCATTATCTGCTGACGCGGGGTGTTCGGGTAGGCTCATTAGTCGCTATCGGCACCGAACGGTCACTGAGTATGGTTATCGGTTTGTTGGGCATATTAAAAGCAGGGGCGGCATATATACCGATAGACCCTAGCTACCCACCCGCCCGTTTGGCGTATTTGCTGGCAGACTGCCAAGCCCCGTTGTTATTGACCCAAACACATTTAGAATGGCCAGAAACGGCGGCAGAGCTTATCTATTTGGATACCTTGACCGGGCCGTTTGCCGAATGCCCGGAGAGTAACCCCGATTTGGGCAGTGACTTAAATGCCGGGCAATTGGCCTATGTGATTTATACCTCCGGTTCCACCGGCAACCCGAAAGGGGTGATGGTGACCCATGCCAATGTCAGCCGATTGTTTGCCAGCACAGAAGCTCTCTATGGCTTTGACGGGCACGATGTTTGGACGCTGTTCCATTCCTACGCCTTTGATTTTTCGGTATGGGAACTATGGGGCGCTTGGTTATACGGCGGCAAATTGGTCATTGTGCCTTATTGGGTATCGCGTTCACCTAGAGAGTTTTATCGTTTGCTCGTCAGTGAGGGTGTCACTGTCCTTAACCAAACGCCTTCGGCGTTCCGGCAGTTGGCGCAAATCGACCAAGAACTGGGTGGCCAAAGCCCGTTGAAACTCAGATATATTATTTTTGGCGGCGAAGCTTTAGATTTCCCCAGCTTGCTGCCGTGGTTCGCCCGGCATGGCGACCAGACACCCCGCTTGGTGAATATGTACGGCATTACCGAAACCACCGTGCATGTCAGTTATTACCCAGTAAGCCAAGCCGATGCCTTAAGCCAACACAGCATTATTGGCAAGGCTTTGCCGGATTTACAGGCGTATATTTTGGATCGGTATTTACAGCCCCAAGCCATTGGTATCCCTGGCGAGTTGTATATCGCCGGCACCGGATTGGCAAAAGGCTATTTGCGCCGCCCCGAATTGACCGCAGAACGGTTTATTGCCCATCCGTTTAGCGACGATCCCACCGCCCGTCTCTATAAGACCGGCGATCTGGCCCGTTGGTTAGCTGACGGTACGCTCGACTATTTAGGCCGTATCGACCAGCAAATTAAATTGCGCGGTTTCCGCATTGAATTGGGTGAAATTGAGGCCCTTCTGTTGCAACAGGAGACTGTCACTGCCGCCGTGGTGGTGTTGCAGGGCAGTTCTGACCAAGACTCGCGCCTGATTGCTTATATTGTCCCGGCCTTAGGGGTGGACAAAGACAGCACCCCGTTGCGTGCTGCCCTTAAAGCGGGTTTGCCCGATTATATGGTACCGTCCGCTTGGGTGTTTTTAGATAGCTTGCCGCTGACCGCCCACGGTAAAATCGACCGTAAGGCCTTACCGCCGCCTGACCAAACGCATTTTAATGTTGCCCGCCGCTATGTGCCACCCGCCTCGCCGGTGGAAGCGGCATTGGCCGCCGTTTGGCAGGAGGTTTTAGCCATCGCCCCAATTGGCCGTGACGATAATTTTTTTGAACTGGGCGGGCATTCTTTATTGGCTTTGACGCTGTGCACCCAAATAGAAGCCAAGCTTAAGCAAAGCGTACCCGTAGAGTGGCTGTTTCAATATCCTACCGTCAGCTTACTGGCTGAAGTGTTAGGACAGGGGAATGCCGCCAAGCAAAATGCCTCGGCCAGCCTCAATGCTTTTCAAGCGGACGGCACTAAGCCACCGTTTTTTTGGGGTGTTGATGGGAAAATTTTTTCGATGCTGCTGGAGAACATTGGTACAGACCAACCGCTTTATCTGTTAAAACATCAGTCCTTGGATGGCTATAAAGCCCGCCACCGGACGATTGCGGATATGGCTGCCCACTATATACGCGGCATTCAAGCCATAGACCCTGTAGGGCCTTATCATTTAGGCGGGTTTTCGGTGGGTGGGATGATTATGTATGAAGTGGCGCGGCAATTATGTGCGCAAGGCAAACAAGTGGCTTTACTGTTTCTGCTCGACCCTTCCCAACTCAGTTATGATGGCGAGAATCACGATACGCCAAGTTACATAATGAGGTGGCGTAGGGAACTTGGGCAACTGCATTATTTAGGCTATGTCGTATATGCGCGGCGGTGGCTGAAAAAAATAAAAATGGCCTTTGTCATTAATTTTTATTTTGGTTTGGGTAAGCCAGTGCCGGCACGGTTATTTTGGCAATCTATCGAACCGATTTATTTGCAGGCGATGTTGCTCTATAAACCGGAGCCTATTCGGGATGGCTTGAAAAAAGTGGTGTTTGTCCACTCGAAACAGGCAGGTGCAGACACTTGGCTACAGCTTTTTAATGATAAACCTGAAACGTATGCCATTGACTGCGAACATATGCAGTTAAAAGACGACGCTTACCTGATGGCATGGTTAGGGATCTTTAAGCGGGTGCTGGAGAAATACATCCATAAGTGATGCCAAGGTAGTGATATGGGGCAGGATGTGCGGATGGCAAGCCTAATCCGTCACATCCCGCTGGCAACAAGTCACTACGCCCCCCTTTAACGGTGTGGCCTTAGCGATAGCCATTTGCAGGGGGAATAATGGTGGTAGCTTTATTCTTTAGTCCATTTAGCGGCCAGTTGGCCTGAGAATTGGCCGAAATAAGTACCGACCACGATAGAAATCGAAATGACCAGCAACGGGTTGCTTAAGGAAACGCCTAACAGGACATCTTGGTTTAATTTATCAGGGGTTTGCAGCAAATAGGCGAAAGTTGATGAATAACCTAACACGCTGGCAGGGATGGCGGCCAGGCGTGGGCAACTGGCGGCCAGACACATGACGATGACCGCAACCGTTACGGTAATGGCGGCCATCAGCGGGAAGCCAAGCAGGGTGTCAGGGGATATTTCGGTCAACAGCAAGGCGGTGATCCAGGCCATGGCCACGCCGAAAATACCGCAAACGATAGTGTTTACCAAGGCTTCTTGATTGCCGCCTAACAGAAAATAAGCCGCCCAAGCAATGGTTGCCGCCCAGATGAAGAAAACCCCGCTGGCAGGCCCTACGGCCAAAAAGGTTGCGACACCGGCCAGCACACCAATACTTAAGGAAAGTGCAGTCAATTTGTTCATTATTCTATCTCCAGGTAATGCCTCAATAATAATATGGCCGGATTAGCCCGCGAGGCGGCGGCGTTAATCCGGTGTTCGGTCAGGGAAGGATAAAATCCGAACTTTTCTGATGTTAGCAGAGATTAAAGAGAAGAGAAAATGTAAATAACTAAGGAAAGCTTGAATTACTGTGAATCAGCCCGCATTTCTAACAGCTAACAGGTCTCTTCGCCTGATTAGGGCGACTTTTTTCGCACTTTTATGATGAGACACTGTAAAATGGCTGGACATTTTTGATAGAGTTCAGGTTTGGTAACGTTTAGGATATAAAAACATGTTTAGAGGAACAACCATACTTTCTGTACGCCGTGGCGGTAAAGTCGTCATTGGCGGCGACGGGCAAGTCACCTTAGGTAACACGGTCATGAAAGGCAACGCCCGTAAAGTGCGCCGCTTGTATCATGATAAAGTTATCGCCGGCTTTGCCGGGGCGACCGCCGACGCGTTTACTTTGTTTGAGCATTTTGAAGGCAAACTGGAAAAGCACCGTGGCAATTTAACCCGTGCGGCAGTGGAAATGGCGAAAGACTGGCGCACTGACCGCGCTTTGCGTAAGCTGGAAGCACTGTTAGTGATTGCCGATGCCAAAACATCGTTGATTATTTCGGGTACAGGAGATGTGATTGAGCCGGAGCATGATTTGATGGCGATAGGGTCGGGCGGCGCGTTTGCCCAAGCTGCCGCGCGGGCTTTGCTGGAAAATACCGAACTGAGTGCGCGTGACATTGTTGAGCGGTCTTTAAACATCGCAGCCGACATTTGCATTTACACCAACCACAATCTTCGTATCGAAGAGCTGGACGCAGAACCTAACGAATAAGACGGACAAGTGAAATCATGACACAAATGACTCCCAAAGAAATTGTCAGCGAATTGGACAAACATATTATCGGTCAGGCCAGTGCCAAGCGTTCGGTGGCGATTGCCCTGCGTAACCGCTGGCGGCGGCAAAATGTCGATCCAGCTTTGCGCAATGAGATTACCCCTAAAAACATCTTGATGATTGGCCCTACCGGGGTCGGTAAGACCGAAATCGCCCGCCGTTTGGCACGTCTGGCTAATGCGCCGTTTATCAAGATCGAAGCCACCAAATTTACCGAAGTCGGTTATGTTGGCCGTGATGTCGAATCCATTATCCGTGATCTGGTCGATTCCGCCATTAAAATGACCCGCATGGATGATATGGAACGGATGCAGGTGAAAGCCGCCGATGCCGCCGAAGAGCGTTTGCTGGATATTTTATTGCCTTTGCCCTTATCGCCTACGGGTAGCCTCTCGTCATCCGAGGAAGCGACACGCCTGAAAATGCGCAATAAATTACGCGCCGGGGATTTGGACGACCGGGACATTGAAATTGATGTCCATGTCGCACCAATGGGTGTGGAAATTATGGCGCCGCCGGGCATGGAGGAAATGACCAACCAATTGCAGGGCATGTTCCAAAGCATGGGGTCAGAGCGTACCAAGCCCCGTAAAATGAAAGTCAGCAAAGCCTTAAAAGTTTTGCAGGAAGAAGAAGCCGCCAAACTGATCAATGATGAAGACATTAAGTTACGCGCCGTCGAAGCGGTAGAGCAACATGGCATTGTCTTTTTGGACGAAATCGACAAAATTTGTAAACGGGGCGAGCATGGCGGCGGCAGCGGCGAAGTGTCGCGCGAAGGTGTGCAGCGCGACTTGTTGCCGATTGTTGAAGGCAGTACCGTCAGCACCAAATACGGTATGATTAAGACCGACCATATCCTGTTTATCGCCTCCGGTGCCTTCCATGTCGCCAAGCCGTCAGACCTGATTCCCGAATTGCAAGGCCGGTTTCCTATCCGTGTTGAATTAAGCCCATTGTCAGCAGAAGATTTTGTGCGTATCCTGACCGAACCTAACGCGTCTTTGACCGAACAGTATATGGCTTTACTCGCGACCGAAGGTGTCGATTTGTCGTTCGCCCCCGACGGTATCCAGCGCATTGCCGAACTTGGCTGGCAAGTGAACGAGAAAACCGAAAATATCGGCGCCCGCCGCTTGCATACGATTTTGGAGCGGCTTTTGGAAGACATTTCTTTCAATGCCCCCGATTTGCTGGAAAAAACTATCGTGATTGATGCCGATTATGTCGATAAGCACTTGAGCGAATTTGTTGAAGATGAAGATTTGAGCAGGTATATTCTGTAACGTGGCAATCAGCAGGGGCAGTTCTGCCGCTGCAAGCCGTTGCATATCAAGCCGCCGGATTAGGCCTTGCAGGTATTTGGAACCAGCAAGGCCTTAGCGGCCTTGTTTGATGCACCATCCTAAACAGGTTTTTTAAACGCCCGATTTAAGGCAGAATAAACATGGCACATGTCCTCATTATCCACGAAGTCGAAGATTACGGCGCGTGGAAAATTATTTTCGATCAGGCGGCAGGTATCAGAAAAGCTGCTGGCGAGCAACAGTATCAGGTCTTGAAATTTACCGACTCCGCTAACCATATCGTGCATTTTTCCGAATGGTCGTCTGTGGCGGATGCAAAAGCATTTTTTGAATCGCCCGAATTGGTTAAGATACGCCAACAAGCGGGTGTGAAAGCCCCCGAATTTATGTATTTGGATTTATTGGCGGCAGGCGTGTTGTAGCCTTCGCTGTCCGCCCAATAAGCAACACCATTGCGCCATAAGTATCGCCTGTGCTGGCCTGCCTAAGCACGGGCGGCTTAACGCTAAGCCTATTGAGCTTACCCAGCCCACACACCATTGAGCAATCGTATGCGCCTAACTATCACCCCCTGCAATAGCCTGCCGGTTGAGATTAAACACCATCAACTGTCTAACCGCCTGGAAATTAGCTTTGACGACGGCAGCGTCTTTGTCCTGCCTGTCGAATATCTGCGCGTTTATACCCAATCCGCCGAAGCGGTCGGCCATGGCCCAGGGCAAGAGACCCTGCAAACGGGTAAGGAAGCCGTCACCATTAAAGAAATCCGCCCTATCGGCAATTACGGCATTTTGCTGGCCTTTAGCGATGGGCATGACACAGGCATTTATACTTGGGACGCGTTATATCTGCTAGGTACCGATTACCAAACCTTGTGGGCGGATTATCTGCGCCAATTGGCAGAGGCGGGCATTGTCCGCAACCCACCACGCACGAACTCGCATTAAATATAGGGGAATAACCATGACTACCGATAACACCACCCATTTCGGCTTTAAGCAAGTCGCCGTCGATGAAAAAGTCAAACTGGTGCGCGGGGTTTTTGATTCCGTTGCCGAACAGTACGACATCATGAATGATTTGATGTCCTTAGGCATACACCGCATTTGGAAGCGTATCGCCGTACAACTGAGCAATGTCCGCAAAGGCGAGCACGTTTTGGACTTGGCGGGCGGCACGGGCGATTTGACCACATTGTTCCATGAGCGCGTCGGTAGCGACGGGCAAGTGGTGCTGGCGGACATTAACGCGCAAATGCTGCGCACGGGCCGCGACCGCCTGATCGACCGCGGGCTGGCGGCGAATATCCGTTATGCGCAAGTCAACGCCGAATGCCTGCCATTTGCCGATAATACGTTCGATTGTGTGTGCATCGCGTTTGGGCTGCGCAACGTCACCGACAAAGATGCCGCCTTGCGTTCTATGTACCGCGTTCTGAAACCGGGCGGGCGGGTGATTGTGCTGGAATTCTCGCACCCTACCGATAAAGTCACCGAAAAAGTCTATGACTTTTACTCGTTCAATATCCTGCCGAAAATTGGCCGTTTTGTCGCTAAAGATGAAGAAAGCTACCGTTATTTGGCGGAATCCATCCGTATGCACCCAAAGCAGGCTGAATTGAAACAGATGATGGAAAACGCCGGGCTGGAGCGTTGCGAATATTTTAATATGACGCAAGGGATAGTGGCCGTGCATCGGGGGTATAAAATCTGATCGCCATTCCTGTAAACAGATCATTGCTTAGCGGATATAGATAACTACGATGAATACTAGCCCTATTAAATCCTTCTCGGTATATGGTCTGTTTGGCACCAGTGATGTGCATATCCCGTTTGATGAAAATATTAAGATTTTGGTCGGGGAGAATGGGCTGGGCAAGACTCAGGTTTTGAATATTCTTTACTATACGTTGACGCAGAATTTTTTGAAGTTGTCTGAGTTTTATTTTGAAAGATTGGTTTTGCGGTTTTCAGAAAGTGATGCCGATGCTATTGAAATAAATATAGAAAACATAAAAATAATAAATAAATCAGTCAATTGGAGTTCATCTGGTGTGGCAAAACGGGTAGGTGCTGCTATGGCTGTTTTGGATAAAAACAATTCATCATTAACGCATCCAGTTTCTCTTAAGGCAAGCCATATCAAACATCAAGGTAAAATCCATACGGCAATATATGAACTTAAGGCAAAAACAAAAATCCAATCTGGCATTTCAGGAAAAGATATACTTTATTTCCCGACATTTCGGCGCGTAGAAGAAGATTTACATAATCTCGGTTACGACGAACAGGACGAACGGTTAAACCAAGAAGACACCGTTATCCAATTCGGTATGGACGATGTGTCCAGAAAATTTGCCAGTATCGAAAATAAAATTGATAGCTTATTAAAAGAAGGCTTTGCCAAAATCTCTTCGGAGATTTTAAGCCAATTGGTTAAAGGCTTTTCCGAAACGGATAACCGTTGGTTAGATACAATCGACCAAAATGCGCTGGAAATTATCTTGGCTAGGGTAGGTAAGCAATTGCCCGAAGAAGACAAAACCGCCATGCGGGCTATTGTGGCCGATAAGAAAGAGACTAACCCCTCGCTTATGTATTTTCTGAAAAAATTGCTGGAAATTTACGACACCCAAAAGACGTTGGATAATTCGGTAAAGCAGTTTCGGGATGTTTGTAATAAGTATCTGGTGGGTAAGCAACTATTTTATGACGAAAGTGCGATTAAGATTTTTGTTAAATCGGATATAACCGATGCGGCGATTGAGCTTAAATATTTGTCTTCTGGCGAAAAACAAATCATTTCGATGTTTGCGAAGATTTATCTTGCCGAGGAAGGCCAGCGTTTTATCGTGTTGTTTGATGAGCCTGAGTTATCGCTGAGTATGCCATGGCAAAAGCAATTATTGCCCGATATGATTAACTCCACCAAGTGTGATTTTCTGCTGGCCGTTACCCATTCGCCGTTTATTTTCGATAATGAGCTAGACCGTTATGCAGTGGGGTTAAGCGAGTATATTACGCGCACTAAACAGGTCGCCGCGTAATATGGGGCTTTTAGAAGCACTAAGACAAGGCCGTTCTAAGCCAGTCGCGGCCTATCTCGAATTTACCCTGCTCACCCAAACACACCAAGACAGCTTATTTTGTTTTTATGAAGGTAAAGACAGCGCGTATTACGCACCCAGAATCAAACGATTTACCGCCGCTTATCAGAACATACTTTGCGGGGGTAGGGAAAAGGTTTTGGAGGTCTACCGTCTAATTGCCGGACATACCGAATATGACCGTTACAAAAAAGCGTTTTTTATTGATAGGGATTTTAATCCGCCCTTAACACCGCATAGTCCGCCCATTTTTGAAACGCCGTGCTATGCTATCGAGAATTTTTATGTGTCGGTTGAGGTGTTTCAGGAGATTTTAAAAAATCTGCTGCATTTGTCGGAATTGAGTACAAGCTATCAAACCTGTGTCAGCTTGTTTTTGGCTAGGCAAGCAGAATTTCATCAGGCGACGCTGTTATTTAATGCGTGGTATGCGTGTTTGATTGAGCGGAGAAATGCGACCGGACAAGCAACCGGGGTTAATTTAGATGAGAAACTCCCTAAAGGCTTTATCGGTTTTGATTTACAGGCGGTGTCGGCACACTATACGCCGGAAACGCTAACACAGACGTTTACCAACGCCTTAGCCATTCCGCCAGCGGCGTTAGCGGCCAAAATAAGCGCATTCAGCCATTGCCAGCACCAGCAAGTATTTAGGGGCAAGTATGAATTGGGGTTTGTGTTGACGTTGCTGGAACTGCTGTTGCAAGATGCGGCGAACCCCCAAACCTATATAACGGAAAAAATCACTTTTTCTTTTGGTAACAAATTAAGCAACGATCAGGCGATAATCGTGTTTTCCGCTTATGCGCAGACACCGGATTCTTTAACTGAATATTTGCGGCATGTCACTTCATGAATTTACTTAATATGCCTATTAAACCCTTACTTATCGGCACGCTAGAATTTGCCCTTAGCCGCTATGTGCAACTAGACCCGAATGCCGGGCAGTTTTTGCAACCCTTAGCGGGCAAAGTCATCGCCGTGACCATTACCCCGTTTAACGAAACCCTCTACCTGTGTCCGGCAGCCGATACCATCCAAGTGCTGGACCAGTATCTGGGCGAACCCGATACCCGGTTGACGGGGTCTTTGTTTGCGTTCGGTTTAATGGGGCTGAGTGCTAAGCCGATGCGGTCGGTGTTTTCCGGCGATGTCGTCATCGCAGGTGATATGCACACGGGGCGGCGGTTTCAGGAACTGTTCGCCAAGCTGGATATTCATCTGGAAGACAAATTAGCCAGGTATACGGGTGAACGATTTGCCCATAACTTGAGTCAGTTTTTCCGGGCTGGGCAAGACTGGAGCAAAGACACGCTGGAAACCTTCCGGCTTAACGCCGCCGAGTTTTTGCAGGAAGAAACCCGCGACTTGCCCGCCGTACCCGAAATGGATATTTTTTATCAGCAAATCGACGATCTGCGGCTAGACTTTGACCGTCTGCAAAGCCGTGTAGATAGGCTGAAAAATAACTTAGAACACCCTTAAAACTATAAAAAACAATAAATGTACCCACCGCTGTTAAGGTGGGTACTCTACGCCACCAAAGGTAACGCAGTGATCCGCCCTAAAATTTTAATGCGCCTGATCCATATCAATTGGGTCTTGGTGATGCACGGCCTCGATGAAATTGTCTTAAACACGCCTTATTTCCGCCCAATCCGGTTTTTGGCGCTTTGTACGCCGTATTATTGGCTGAACCGCAAAAATGAGCTGGCGGTGTCGCGCGGGGTGAGGATTCGCCAAGCATTGGAAGATTTGGGGCCGATCTATGTCAAATTTGGCCAAGCTTTATCGACGCGTAAAGATTTGTTGCCCGACGATATTGCCGATGAACTGGTCAAGCTGCAAGACCGGGTGCCGCCGTTCGGCAGCGACATTGCCCGCGCCATTATCGAAAAAGAGCTGGGCATGTCGATCAATGAGGCTTTTGCCGAATTTGACCCGGAGCCTATGGCCTCGGCTTCGGTGGCGCAAGTACATACCGCGACGCTGCATACCGGCGAGGATGTCGTGGTGAAGGTGTTGCGCCCCGATATTGAAGGGCGTATCCATTCCGACATGGGGCTGATTTACGAATTGGCGCGGATTGCCGAAAAGTTTTCCCCGGATGCGCGGCGCTTGCGGCCTATGGAAGTCGTCGCCGAGTTTGAAAAAACCACGCTGGATGAGCTGGATTTGGTCAGGGAAGCCGCCAATGCGGCAAAAATCCGCCGCAATTTCGACAAATCGACGATTATTTATATTCCCGAAGTCCACTGGGAGTTTACCCGGCAAAAAGTCATGGTCATGGAACGGATTCATGGCATCCCGGTCGGCGATATAGACAAACTGCGGGCAGGGGGGGCGGATTTTAAATTGCTGGCCGAGCGCGGCGTGGAGATTTTCTTCACACAAGTGTTCCGGGATAATTTCTTCCATGCTGACATGCATCCGGGTAATATTTTTGTTGAATTGCCCGCCAAGTATATCGCCATTGATTTTGGCATCGTCGGCTCTTTATCCTTATCCGACCAGCATTATCTGGCAGAAAACTTTTTGGCGTTTTTTAACCGCGATTACCGCAAAGTGGCGGAAATGCACGTTGAATCCGGTTGGGTGCCGCGCACTACGCGCATAGAAGAATTTGAATCGGCAATCCGTAGCGTTTGTGAACCGATTTTTGAGAAACCGTTAAAAGACATTTCCTTCGGGCAACTGCTGTTACGCCTATTCCAAACCGCCCGCCGTTTCGATATGCAGGTACAACCGCAATTGGTGTTGCTGCAAAAAACCTTGCTCAATATTGAAGGCTTGGGGCGGCAACTGTATCCCGAATTGGATTTGTGGCAGACCGCCAAGCCGTTCCTGGAAGGTTGGTTCCATGAACGTATGGGGCCGAAAGCCAAAATCAACCAATTGCTTAAGCAATTCCCTGAATTTGCCCAGCAATTCCCCGAAATCCCTTCTTTGCTTTATAAAGCCTTAGATAACGCCGCCCATACCCAACAACAGGCCGAAGCCCAACAACGCGAATTGGCCTTGTTACGCGAGCAAATCGACAGCCACCAACGCCATACTTTATGGGCGATGCTGGCGGGTGCGACGCTGATTAGTTTGGCTGTGCTATTCCAATAAGCGCGATGACGGCGGCACAAGCCGCCGTTCTTTGTCTTAGTTTTCCCCTTCTTATCAAGGCTAACCGCCTTAGTCTTCTTCTGTAAAATCCATACCGAGATTGTTGCGTGGGCAACGTTAGGGTATTTGCCCAATGCGCAGGCATGGCATATCCGTACGCGGCATGGTTGCAACTGCAAAAGGAATTTTGCTGCCCTAAATTGTTAAATTGAAGTTCGCGTCCTCAAAAAATAATTAAGGCTGTGGTTTTTACACGCTAAAGTCGCTTGCTTAGCGTTTTTCTAGGGTCTAGGTAAGTTGTTGTTCATCAAGGGTTATAGCTAGTAGCTATAATCAGCTGTGTTATTGTAGTGCGCTTTTGCACCAAAATAGATCAAAAAATAATTTTTGGGTGTGACATATTACCTGGATATTGGGATAGCTTTCACCTATGCTTTAGCCGTTTGCTAATTTTGCAATGTTGGCTATAGCCCTGCCTTAAGTGGGCGGCCTAAATCCCGCAACGGTTGTAACAGCAACAGTACGCGATGTTCGACTTTTTAGATTTGTACCAACCCCTCAAATTGGAGGGGTTGGTGGCGGCCCAGGCAACAATTCAGAAACACCCCTACGGTATGGGCAAGCAGCTTGCGGATGACACGGTTTGCC
>NZ_PGFZ01000021.1:2140-34974 GCF_002923755.1 Methylovulum psychrotolerans | reverse complement strand
GTCGAGTAGTCCCCAGAAGCGATAGTGCCTGTGTTTTCACGAAGCGAAGCGGAAGTGAAAATGCAGGCTATACGAAATCGCGTCGAGTCATTGGAGAGCATGTGAGCCACCCCTTGTTGGGTGGCGAACGAGTGACCAGGACGGCTGGGGCAGCCGAAGGCATAAGCGGTCGCGTGATTTTTGCTGATTGACCGGCAAGGATGCCGAAGCAATCTTTCGCAAAAATAGCGACTCCCCTTCTGATCACACAGAAAATATGTCTTTAAAACCCACAATGGTCTTACTTGTTTTGTTAAAACGCTCAGCTACTGGCTAGCATAGGTATTTGTACCAATAGCTCTTTATCCATCTCTCTGTTGTAATGGCTACAAATAGGTTATTACCCTATAGGGGATTTTCAGGCCATTAACAGCGTTATTGGTTATTTCTGTGCCGTTAAATAAACCCGGTATTAAGAATGGAAAATCCGATGGCAGGCCAACACATGCTTGTTTGTTGGCGAACCCCGCTTTTGCGGTGGGGTCACGATTTAACTGGCGGCTTCCCTACCTATTTGGTAATGGCGTTATTGTCAACAGCGGATAAGCCGTAACTAAAAACGCGTTCTGGGAGCCTTGGCCATCAGCCAGGGAAAAATTCTTTTCAGGACGACACTGTGGCCAAATTAAACAGGACAAATAACATGTGCGGAATTGTAGGTGGGGTAGTACAAAATAATCTGGTCGCCATTTTAATGGAAGGGTTAGGAAGGCTGGAATATCGGGGTTATGACTCGGCCGGTTTGGCGGTGCTCAATAAACAGGGGATACGTTGTAAACGCGTATTGGGTAAGGTCAAAGCTCTTCGGGAGCTTTTGGAAACTGAACCGGTCTCAGGCAATACGGGCATAGCCCATACCCGTTGGGCCACCCACGGTAAGCCGAGCACCGCGAATGCCCATCCGCATATTTGCCGGAACAAAGTGGCGGTTGTCCATAATGGCATTATTGAAAACCATGAACAATTACGCAAGCAACAACTCGAAAACGGCCACCAGTTTTTATCGCAAACCGATACCGAAGTCATCGTACATGAAATTTTTGATGCTATGAAAACTTCTGGCGGGCTGTTAAGTGCGGTGATGCAAACGGTCAAAAAACTGGAAGGCACTTATGCCTTGGGGGTTATGAGCAGTGATGAGCCGGGCAGTTTGGTGGCTTGCCGGAAAGACAGCCCTTTAGTCATCGGTATCGGCAATGAGGGCTACTTTATCGCCTCGGATGTTGCCGCTTTGCTACAAGTCACGCAACGTTTTGTTTTCCTTGAAGATGGCGACGTGGCGGCCATAACAAAAGACAAATTGGTCATTTATGATGTGAACGAGCATGAGGTTGTCCGGACGGTGAAGGAAAGCCTGTTGACCGCCGACTTTTTTGATAAGAGCGGTTACCCGCATTACATGCTAAAAGAGATTTATGAACAACCTTTCGCCATTTTACGGACGTTGGAAGACAGGTTTATTAATAACCGTTTGCAAGACAGCGCGTTTGGGGAGAATGCCGCCGCCATCTTCAACTATATCAAGGCGGTACAAATATTGGCCTGCGGAACTAGCCACCATGCCGGCCTGGTGGCGCGGCACTGGTTTGAAAAATTGGCCCGCGTCCCTTGTGATATCGAAGTCGCCAGTGAATTCCGTTACAGAAATCCGGTGTTAGCGGCGGACACCTTAATTGTTGTGATCTCGCAATCGGGCGAAACGGCGGATACCTTGGCAGCTCTGCAAGAAGCTAAAAAGCTGGGGGCAAAATATTCTTTGGCCATCTGTAACGTGCCGGAAAGTTCTTTAGTCAGAGAAGCCGATCTGGTCTTGATGACCCGTGCAGGCCCGGAAATTGGCGTCGCCTCGACCAAAGCCTTTACTACCCAATTGACGGCCTTGATGCTGCTGGTTATTGCGGTCGGCAAACGCTTTCATCTGAGCGAAGAGAAGGCGCACAATTTGACCGCCCAATTGTTTAACTTACCGGGTAACATTAAAAAAATCCTGCAACTCAATAATGAAATTAAAGCGTTGTCTGAGCAGTTTTCCCAAAAACAGCACGCGTTGTTTTTAGGGCGGGGTTCACATTATCCGATTGCGATGGAGGGGGCGCTGAAGCTGAAAGAAATTTCTTATATCCATGCGGAAGCTTATCCGGCCGGGGAATTGAAACACGGCCCCTTGGCATTAATTGATGCCGACATGCCGATCGTTACGATAGCGCCCAATAACAGCCTTTTGGAAAAACTGAAATCCAATATGCAGGAAGTGAGCGCCAGAGGCGGGCAGTTGATTATTTTCACCGATGAAAGTCTGGATACCATAGCGGACGGTAACGTCCAGGTCGTCAAAATACCGCAAGTCGACAATGACATTTCACCTATCGTGTACACCATTCCCTTGCAGCTATTGTCCTATCATGTCGCGGTCTTAAAGGGCACGGATGTGGATCAGCCGAGAAACCTGGCAAAATCGGTTACCGTCGAATAGTCCGGCTAAGGGGAGGCCATTATCGGTTCCGATAGCCGGACTGCCATCTTGGCTTTTGCAATGTACCTCCGGGCGGCGGCTTAGCGGCGCCGCCCGAAAGTAGTTTATTACGGGGTGGTCAGCACATTACACACGGAATCGCTGCCGGCTCCGGCGATATTCGCCAAATTGTTCAGCACAGTGACCTGTGCTTGCTCCGTCCGGAACGCATAGCTTTTCCCGATGGTTTGGAAGGCCCCGCCACCAGAACTCACATAAGCGTTGTATTTGTGGTTAAGCAAATTCACAGCCAGCCGGAACCGGTAAGTGGTATTGGCTGTATAGGGGATCACCGTGCTGGCGGCATAGGTGCCGCCATTGCGGGCATCGATAGTGCCGTTGGTATTGAACCTTACGATGGCGGCCAAATTGCCATAGGCCGCCGCCGTGCCATCCGATACGCCAACGACACCGTCAATATTCGCACCGAACGGGGTCGCATTGAACTCGACGGTTAGGCCGCCTGTAGTGGACGGCACAGGACTATTAGTCCATAAACCGCTGCTTAAGAGGCAGTTATTGGCCGCCTTAAACGTATAGTCGCCGGAAACTGCCAAGTTACCCGACGCGTCATGCGATTTAACCCGATAGTGGTAGGTGGTGTTGGCCAGCAAACCGGTGATGTTGACGCTGTGGTTTAGGGTCAGGTTGCTATCTAGGCTGCTGGATTGCCCATAGGCTGTCGTTGCGCCGTATTCCACTTGGCTGTCGGCCGGCTCATTGGTTGTCCAAGCCAGCGTGGCTTGGTTGGTGCTGACGCTGTTTGGGGCAATGTTGCCCAATACCGGGGGGGTGGTGTCGGGCGTCGTCGCTTGGGTCGGCACGATCTCACGGACACTCATCATTTTGTAGACTAGCCCGTCGGTGCCGACATTGTCGCTTCTCCAGTAGACGGTGATGTTAGGTTTGCCCGACTCGGAGCCTGGACGGGCATCGGAATTGGTCAATTTTAACGCGGGGTCGATGCCGGTCTTGCAGGGGGTGCCGTTTACGCCGAAATTAGCCCCCGTGTCAATGAGCTCGTTCACTTTGACCCAATTGCCGCCATTTAAGCCGTCGGTTTGGTCCATCCATAATTCCAGTTTGACGTTACCGTCAGCCAAATCATAAACGACATATTTATAACCGACCCATATCTGCTTAGGAAATCCGTTAGACCAAATGGTTTTGTTTTGGATGGCCGTAGAATTCGGATGGCTGGTTTCTTTCTCAAAGTCAATATGGCCGTCGTAACGGATCCGTCCGGCCATGCCACGGGTATCGCAAAGATTAGACAGTTCCGGCGCCGTTGTGCCGTGGTTGGTGCGTGCGACACCGACAATGCCGCCGTAAGCCGTGCCGCTGTCCGCGACCCGCATTGCATAGACGGTCATCTCGACATTATGCCAACTGTTCAATTTCGCCGGGTCGTGAATGTACATGCGTGGCACGGCTCCGGAAATTTTGAACAGCCCTTTGCCGTCCACCGAGTAAGACGCATCGCCATGGTTGGCATCGAACCAAGGGTCTTGCGGGTCTACGCCAGTAAAAGATCGGCTGACCCCGTTATCCCAAGAGGACACCCATTCCTTACCGCCGCTTAAGGTGGGGTAAATTTGGTTTATGCCAAAAGCATCGGCCGCCGCCATGGCCGCCGTGGTAACCGCCAAGCCGCCGCCCGCCAGCAAAACACCGGCAATAAAACGATACTTAGGTCTTTTAACGTTTGCATAATAGGTATGGCGTTGCGCCAAAAATTCGCTGTTTATCGGAGTCTTACCAAAGCCAAGCGGTTGTTTTGCCGAAAACGGCGTGCTGTTCAAGCGACCGTTTAACTTAGGGTAAGCATTTAGTAAACCAACTGTTGAGCGCAGTGCCGGCAACTGTTGGAAACGCGCTTTTAGGGTATGAGAAAAAGTAGTCATAAAAATAATTAATATCAATTCAATTAGTTATCTTGGTGTCACAAAAAATACGACAGAACACTAGGTATTTGTACATATTGTTCGGGGGGCTTATCTTGTATATCGTATAGCCATGCCGGCAGCTTGTTAAGTTTTACATATAACACATTGATTAAAATTAAAAATAACTAACCAACAGTTATGTTTTTAACCCGATGGGCTGCCGGCATCCAACATTTGCGCAGTTTTTAAACAGATAACCATAAGGTTATCCGTTAATGGATTACACAAATAGCGGCAAAACCTTGTTCGAGTACAGTTTTGATGCTTTCAATTACGTTAAGCATGAATGGCAAACCTTTTTAGGTTGCCAAATAGGAGTATAGCCGAACAAAACATCTTAACAAGCGGGATTGTGAAAAAATCCCATAATTAGGAGAATAGAGTAAGTTATTGTTTAAAAGTCTTTTAACAGAAATTAATCGGTTAAATTTTCGGGAATTCAGGCTATTTTTATCACTTGTCATGCTGTATGTAAAAAGCCTTTCTGATGTAGAAAAAATTACTTTAGAAAATATGCACCGTTACCATCCGCGCTACATCACCCGAATGCGGGCACATGCCGTTTTATTGAGTGACGTAGGCTTTTCCGTCACTAAGTTGTCAACCGTATTTGGTGTTTGTAGACAAACTGTTGCCACTTGGCTACATGCGTGGGAGATGGGGGGGGTTTGCGCGTTATTTGATAAGCCACGCAGTGGCCGTCCGTGTCTATTATCTGATGGGACGCATCGGCAGTGAGTGGGCTGTGGGATAGGCCCCCGCTTCTGCTGTTAATGGTGGCTTAGGCCTATAACTAAGTCGCCCTAATACTTAGATAGCCCGTGCTGACCAGAAAAGTTGGGACGAAGCAGGAAAGGTTTAGTTGGCCAAGCTCAGCAATAACCGGCGGCATGAATGAAGCGGGCAGAAATTGGCGCGTACGTTAGCGGCCATTGCGCCTTGTTTTTACCTGAAAAATGTTAAAAGATTTTTTATTAAAAATTTTTATGCTGAGGGGAAAAATCGGCTAAAAAGCGTTTAGCTAGTGCGTAAACGGGTCAATAAAAGGCCCGATAAGTTAAAACATATCTCTGCTTAATCTGCATAGGACGCTTGCGTATGTACCACATATCCCATGAAGATTAGTGTTAGCTAAAGAAGCAAAGGCGCTAAGCGCCATGAACAAGCAAAACGAAGCACCCATGTGCCCCCCTACTTTTTTGGGGTGCAACAACCAAACTATACATTTAGGAGTGAATGATGTCATCAACCGACGGGGAAATTTCGATTGCAGAATACGGTTCCGTCAATGTCCGTCCCACGAGGTTTCCGGGCGTGTCAGGAATCAGACGGCTGTTAGCCCGCGTGGCGGCCATCGCCATCATTGCGTTTTGCATGGCAATGGTTTTTGGGCTGCGTTGGGGTAATGTCACTTATTATTGGTATCAGCCGTTGTCGAATTTATATTCAATCGCCATAGCGGGCTTTATCTTCTCGCGCTTTGTGCTGTCGTTTTGCTACAGAGCCCCTAAGGACATCAATATTTCGCCAACGGTGAGCATTATCATCACCGCATTTAATGAAGAGGATGCCATTTATCGGACGGTTGAATGTTGTTATGCCGCCGATTATGCGGCATCGCTGTTTGATGTCATTGTCGTTGACGACGGTTCTTCGGATGGGACGATAAAAGAGATCCAGAGGGCCCAACAGCGCTGGCCAAGTCTGGCGTTAATCGCCTTCGAGCGCAATAAAGGCAAGCGCGAAGCGATGGCTGCTGGGGCGCTGTTGGCCAAGGGAGAAATTCTCGTCTATGTCGATTCGGACAGCTTTCTTAGGAGTGACGGTCTGCGCAAGATTGTCCAGGGCTTTGCCGACCCACGGGTAGCCGCCGTTGCCGGACATACCGAAGTCGCCAATGTCACAAAAAACAGCCTCACCAAAATGCAGCAGGCCCGCTATTATGTGGCTTTTCGCGTGATCAAGGCGGCGGAAAGCGTATTTGGTACGGTAACGTGTTGCCCTGGCTGTTTTTCCGCTTATCGGCGCAGCTGCATGATGGAAGTTCTGGAGCCGTGGCTAGGCCAGCATTTTCTCGGTGTCCAGGCCACATTTGGTGATGACCGGAGCCTGACGAATTATTTGTTACGCAAGTATAGGGTCATCTATTCGGCAGATGCCATTGCCACCACCATCGTCCCGGAAGGCCACAAACAATTTCTCAAGCAACAGTTACGTTGGAAAAAATCATGGTTTCGGGAAACTTTGATCGCCGCCACCTTTATGTGGAAGAAACCGCCGCTGGCCGCCCTGGCTTTTTACGGCCAACTGCTGTTCCCGATTATCGCGCCGCTGCTGATAGTGCGGATCTGCCTCTGGTTACCCATCGCCAACGGTGATTTTGTCTCCCCTGTGGTCTATTTGTTAGGGACTGTTTTGATAGGGCTTATGTTTTCGGCCTATTACCTGTTTTGGAACAGCGACCGCTACTGGATCTACGGCCTTTACTTTACGCTTTATTATCTGATTTTTTTGGTCTGGCAAATGCCCTACGCCATTGCGACCCAACGCGACAACAGATGGGGGACTAGGTAGCCACAATGCAAGCAATCAAGCCAAAATCAATATCGCCACAACCCCGGCCAGTTTGCCATTGGTACAACTTAGTATGGTGGCTAGTCGGAATCGGTGCAATCTTCGCGGTTAAGGAACTGTCTAATGATTTTATGTTTGCCCTAAAAGTGCCACCCCCCCTGTTGTCAGCAGGTAAAGGCAATGACACCGAGAGGGAGGCTTTTATTGCCCTTGCCTTCGGGAAGGTCAGCGCCACGCATGAATTGGCAATCGCGGCCTCTGCGTTTGAGCAGCAACTGATTGCGTTAAAACAAGCCGGCCACTCTTCCGTACGCCTTGAGCAGATCAAGCCGTGGCTACAGTCGGATACTCTGCCCTTACCCGCCCGGCCGATTTTGCTGACATTTGAGGAAGCGAACCGGGAGACGATGGAGATTGCCGACCCCCTATTGGCCGCTTTAGGCATGACCGCACTCGTATTCGTCGATGTCGACCAGCTCAATCAAGGCAATATCCAATTAGTTTCTTGGCATCAGCTGGAACAACTGGTTAACAGCGGCCGCTGGGAAATAGGCATATCCGGCTGTTCGGGCCAAGACAATCCAGAGCTTACTTCCCAAGCCGCCTTGGCGCACAAACTGACCCAGCAACGTGAACTGCTTGAACACCGGCTTAAGGTTCCGGTTAGCGCCGCCAATTGCCCCCGCCGCTGGACTTCTGACCACGACAACAGCGAGGAAGTTTGGCAGCAAGCCCTAAGCATCGCTTATTTGCCGATGGGTTTCGTGGCGGCGCCGTTCGGGGCAAATTATTGGAGTGATCCTGAGTTCGGCTTCAGGCGTATCCGCGTTTCAAGAACATGGAACCCACAGGATCTTCTTGCCCAGATTAATACCCATACACCGCGTCGGCAGGCCTTTACCGACACCTTCCAGGCTAATTCTAGTGCGTCAGAATGGATGGTCGACAGTGGGGACATTGCGGTGACGGACGGCAATCTGCAATTGTTCAACAAAGCCGGGGAGCAGGGGGCTTTGATGACGCTGGGAGGCACTGAGAAGTGGCAAGATGCCGATGTTGAAGTGCGGCTGAAAGGCCAACCTGAAGGCCAATTCTGGATAGCCTTGCGTTATCGGACCGGTCAGCCGTTTGTGCGCCTGGGTCTGGCCAAAGGCCAGGTGATATTGCAAAAATACGATGGCATTGATGCCTTCAAGCAATTGGCGAGCCGGGAGTCCCCAACTGGCGATATTACCTTGAGGCTGCATGTGGTGGGTTTTCATGCCCTTGCCTATCTGAATGGCGAGGCGTTATTAAGCAGGCCAACCGAACTGCCAGAAGCCGCCGATCACGGCGCCTTCGCCTTGGCGGTCTGGAATGAACAGACCGGTGACGGGCAGGTCGCCTCAGGAAATGCGTTAGTCAATTTACAGCAAATCACCGCCACGCCTTTGTTCCTTAAAGGCGGAATTATTGCCCCGCTACCCGGTGCGGCGACCTTGGCGCAACTCAGCCAACGGGCCGGAGACCTTTCTATGCTCAGCCCCCGTTATTTCGCTTGGCTAGACGGCAAGCCCCAAGTATCAGGCGGCCATAATAGCCCTATGGAGATTTTCGCCCGCTATCACCACCTGCAATTATTGCCCGCACTCGCCATTGACACCCCACCTGCTTTGGCAGAAATGGCGGCGTTGACCGGGCAAGCGTTGGCATGGGCTTCTGAGCCGGGCTATGACGGCCTGAACATCCTTCTGAACACGGCCCAGGACACACAGAAATGGCAGCCATTTCTGCGCGGTTTAAGTCGGCGGATGAACCAAGCGGGTAAGACGTTGGCGGTGACTTTACTGGACAAGCAAGGACAGGCCTTGCCACGCCAGGGCGATGACGGATTGTTATGGGTATCCGCCCGCCCTGAGCTATTGCCCGCCACACCCAGGTTGCTGTATCCGTCGGCACAGTAAATGGCCGCCGTAGCCATCGGCAAGAGAGAAAGAATAAGCAAAACATTATGCCTCCATACCCAGCCACAACAGCCATATTCGCCCCCCGTTTGAGCTTGGCGGCCGGATACATGGGGCATAAGGGGTCGACGGCCTTCGCTTTCCGGGGATCATCAATATCCGTAGGAAAGTTTTTTGGGGGGTAAGGGTTTTTGACGTTTGTCAAGGGCATTTAAGACATAGGTGTTTTTAAAATTTTAACAAACTATTAAGGTGTTATGACATGAACAATACAGACACTGGCAATTATACCGCTTGTAAAAGGGGATATAAGGTGGCCGATACGCACGGGAAGATCCATTATGCCGTAAAGGCGGTGGCACGCTCGTGTCTTGCCGCCACCTTGGCGGTTACGGCAGTTGCGGCACTGCCGCTGGTTACCGGCAGTTGGGGAGGGGGGGCCGCCATGGCGGATAGCCGCCCCCGGCCACCTCTGACGCTGACTGTGAGCAGCCCGACCACCGCAAAAGTAGGGGTGCCGTTGGAAGGCATTAATGTACATTTGGTTAACCCAAGTTTGGCATTACGCGATTCGCGGCTACGTTTGATCGTCCATGATGGTATGGAACGTTCCGTAGGGCCTGATGACATCAAAATCGATGTCCTGGAAAATAATCAGTGGCAACCGATACTGGTCGAACTCATCGACGAGGGGGTCATAGGGGCGATTGGCGCACCCGGGGAAGTCCATAACGACCCGCATAAAGGCGGCGGTTTCAGCATCGGCAATAAGGCAAACAGCACCTGGCAGCTACGGGTAACGTTCCGTTCAAGCGGACATTATACGATGGTCATGTCAGTTTCCCCTGATAACGGGGAAACGCAATTAGCCCAACCTGTTGTCTTAAACTTGGAGGCGTTATGAACACGCTACCCATAAAGGCCTTGTCCAGATGGGGAGTAATGGGCACTGTTTGGTCTTTTTTTAAGCTGTTGCTGATGGCGTGGTTGGCGGCGGCGGCCCTTACAGCCCCGGTGCAAGCCGCCACTCCGCCAGTGACACTCGTGTCATTGACCTTCGATGATGGCCTGACGCAATCGGATGTACATGCCCTGCTCGCCAAGCATGGCATGAAAGGCACTTTTTATATCAACTCGAATATGATCGGCATTAACGGTTATCTGTCCAAAACCGAACTCGACGCGCTTTATGCTGACGGTCATGAGATAGGCGGGCATACCATCAACCATGTCGATTTGGCGACGCTATCGGCGGCGGCGCAGCAAACCGCAATTTGTACCGATATGCAAAACTTGGTCAATTGGGGTTATCAAGTGCATTCGTTTGCTTATCCGTACGGCTCTACCGGGCCGAACACCTTAGGCATAGTGGCGGCCGGTTGTCCGGGTGTGGGGACGTATGAAAGCGCCCGGACAGTGGGGGGGCTGGTGACAACAACGTCGTGTTCGAGTTGTCCGTTTGCCGATACCATTCCGCCAGTCAATCCCTATTTTATTTATACCAGCAGTTCGATTGTTAAAACCACACCGTTGGCAACCATACAAGGGTATGTGACGCAAGCCGAAACGCATGGTGGGGGGTGGGTGCCGTTGGTTTTCCACCGGGTTTGCGACGGCTGCGATACCTATTCTGTGAGCGCGGCGACGCTGGATGCCTTTCTGACCTGGTTGGAAGCGCGGCCAGCACAGAATACTTTTGTCAAAACGGTGCATCAGGTCATGTCCGGCGACACTACCGGCACACCGCCACCGCCACCGCCACCACCACCACCACCACCACCGCCTGCCAACTTATTGATTAATCCCTCTTTGGAGATTGATGCCAACAATAATAGCCAGCCCGATTGTTGGTCGCGTGATTCGTATGGCAGTAACAAAGCCACTTGGACACGCACTAGCGATGCCCATACCGGAAGCTTTGCCCAGCAGTTGAAAGTCACCAGTTACACCAGCGGTGACCTTAAATTGTTACCGACTATGGATGCAGGCCGACCGGGCGGTTGTGCGCCAGCGGTACAGGCTGGGCAGAGTTACCAAATCAGTGCTTGGTACAAATCCACGGTGCCGGCGTTCTCGGTATTGTTTTACCTTGATGCGGCCAACAATTGGCAGTATTGGGTGGATGGCCCGCCTTTACCGGCAGCAACCGGTTGGGCACAAATGGTCTATCAGACCGGCCCCGTACCCGTGGGCGTCAAGGCTATTAGCTTTGGTGTCGCCTTGGAACGTGTCGGTACGTTGACCACCGATGACTATTCGATGGTTTCCATGCCTTAAGACGCTCTGAAAAAGAAATGCCCTGTACCTATATCCGGGCACAGGGCTTGATGCCCGCCAACTCACAGGGATGTGAGCTTTTTTACCGGCATTTAGTATAGGTATAAGCAACGGACGCAAAATTGCCAGAACGGCATGACTTTAGGTCATCCCGAGTGGCCGTAAGGCCTGTCAATAGCCAAATAGCACATTAACCGTTTCGGATTCCCATTAAGAGCCTGTGTATTTTTACAACAGCAGCAAGTTATAAGGTGTTATGCGATGAATTCATATCGAGACAGTAGAGATTACGAACCCTGTATAAAAAACCATAACCTAGTATGGAGGCATAGGGGCCGCCACAAAACCGTAACCCCAGTTTTACGGCTGCTTCGTGCCTGTACACGGGCTACCGTCGTAGTTGCTGCCGTGACAGCGAGCGCTTGCGATTGGGCGGCCAGGTCTGTTTGGGCTGACTTAAGGCGGCGGCTAAACCGGATCGGGGCGGTAAATCGCCTTAATGGCCCCGCCCACTCCGAATGGGCTATGCAGAATTCGCATCTGCGCTTGCTAGGCCAGAACGCGCAGCGGCGGCTTTTATCCATGGCCGACCGTAAGGTCAGCGTTTGGGAAAAGCCAGCTTGGCAAAAAATGCCGGCCGCAGCGACAGGCGGCGACCATGTCAACAAGGAACGGCTGTTACGGATAAGGTTGCGTTTGGCCGAACACCCTCCAATGGTTATGAGGGGCCGTCACAACCATGCTTCTTCACAACCCGCCCAACCCACCAGCTTAAATATGGAGATGTTATGAAGACACTATTTATTAAAAAACGCGCTAAATGGCACGCTATGGATGCCTGCTTAGCTTTTGTTTACTGGCTGCTGGTTGCCGGTTTGTCAGCGGTGGCCTTAAGCCAACCGGCACAGGCCAGCACCCCGGCCTTGACGCTGGTATCGCTGACTTTTGACGATGGCCTGACCCAATCGCCAGTCCGGAATATTTTGGCCAGCCATGGTATGCAAGGCACTTTTTATGTCAACTCTAACCTGATCAATAGTGGCGGGACTTATTTGACTAAGGCCGAATTGGACGGCTTATATGCTGACGGCAACGAAATAGGCGGGCATACCATCAACCATGTCGACTTGGCGACGCTGTCGGATGCCGCCCAGCAAACGGCAATTTGTACGGATATGCAAAATTTGGTCAATTGGGGATACCCGATACATTCGTTTGCCTATCCGTACGGCTCTACCGGGGTGAATACCCAGAGCATAGTCATGGCCGGATGCCCAGGAGTGGGGACTTATGAAAGCGCCCGCGGGGTCGGCGGATTGTTATCGGGTACGGAATGCACTAGCTGCCCTTGGGCAGAATCCATCCCCGCCAGCAATATTTATCATATTTCCAGCAATAAATCGGTAGACACAACAACAACGCTTGATGACTTAAAAACCTATGTGACCCAAGCAGAAACCAACGGCGGCGGCTGGGTGACTTTGCTGTTCCACCGTGTCTGTGACAATTGCGTGCCGCTGTCGGTCAGCCCGGCCACTTTGGATGCCTTTTTGGCATGGTTGGAAGGACGGCAATTACAGAGCACTTATGTCAAGACCGTGCATCAAGTGATGTCCGGCGATTATCCTAGCCCACCCCAGCTTCAGCTCAGCTCAAACCTGTTGATTAACGCCTCGTTAGAGGATGATATTGACGGTAATAATCAAGCGGACTGCTGGACGAGGGACGGCTACGGAAGCAACAGCCCTAGTTGGACACGCATCAGCGATGCCCATACCGGAAGCTTTGCCGAGCAGTTGAATATCACCAGCTACAGTACGGGTGACCGTAAATTGGTGCCGACGATGGATGCCGGCCAGCCCAATGGCTGTGCGCCAGCCGTGGCGGCAGGCGACGTTTACCAGATTGGCGCTTGGTATAAATCGACCGTGCCGTCTTTCCCCGTACTGTTCTATCTGGACGCCTCCGGTGTCTGGCAATATTGGCGCGATGGTGCGCAATTGCCGGTATCTAACAGTTGGGCACAAATGACCTTTAACACGGGGGCGGTGCCGACGGGGGCACAAGCCATCAGTTTTGGCATCGCCTTGGAGCGCGTCGGTACACTGACCACAGACGACTATTCGCTGGCATTGGTTCAGGATAGCCAAACCAACGCGGATGTCGCCCCCCCCACTATCGCCAATTTCTCACCTGTTAATGGCGCTAACGTCAGCGGCGTGGTGCCCTTGACCGCTTCGGCCACCGACAATGTCGCTGTGCAACGGGTTGAGTTTCTGATCAACGGCACCGTTATCGCTACCGATACCACTAGCCCTTATGCCGCTGCATGGAATTCGCTCACAGCCACGAACGGTGCCGTGGCCTATTCCGTCCGCGCCGTTGACCTGTCCGGTAACACCGCGCTATCCGCCACGAACCAACTGAACGTGTTTAATGACACCACACCGCCTGTGGTATCCCTCACCCAACCGCCTACACCTGTTGAAGGCGGGATAGTATCGGGTTTGGTGGCACTGGCGGCAACCGCAAGTGATGATGTGGCGGTGACGCGCGTAGACTTTTTGGTGAACGGTGCGGTAGTCGGCTCCGCAAATACGGCGCCTTATGCCATTAATTGGAACTCCCTGTTAAACGCCAACGGCGGGGCAACGCTTGCCGCCGTCGCTTTTGATGCGGCGGGTAACCAGACCCAAACACCGATAGTCAACGTGACGGTCAGTAATAATGTCGGGAATTTGCTCACTAACCCCTCGCTGGAACTCGATGCCAACAAAGACGGCATTGCCGATTGCTGGCAACGTACCGGTTATGGCACCAACGCCTATAGTTGGACCCGCATCAGTAACGAAGGCCATACCGGCAACTTCGCCGAACAATTGCAAGTGACCAGTCTGGCCAGCGGTGACCGTAAACTGGTGCAGCGTCAGGATACCAGCACTTGTGCGCCGAGCGTCACGGTAGGGGCCCGTTACACCCTGAGCGGCTGGTACAAGTCAACCCTTCCTGTAGGCATAGTGGTTTATTACCGCAATAGCGCGGGAACCTGGATCTATTGGCAGACCAGCTCTAATGCCGCAGCGGCCAGCAATTGGGCCAAGGCAAGCTATACCACACCACCGGTACCGGCTGGGGCGACCGCCATTTCCTTTGGTTTGTACTTGAATAATATAGGCACATTAGTGACTGATGATTACATGATGACGCTCGCACCCTGAGCGTAGCTTAAGGCCGCGTACCGGAAAACGGGCGGAAGCCCATTGCTGGCCGCCCCTCTTTAAAGTGGCGGCCAGCAGCAAGAACCATTTACCAACACTCTACAAGCGAATAAGGATAGGTATTCAATGTTAGGATTAACTCAGCTTAATTCACAATGGCTGTTTAGCAAACCTGCATCCCAAGGCAAAGCGCTAGGCATGGCCTTAATTTTGCTTTCGGGTAACACCAGACCCGAAGAGATAGCCAACTCCCCCATAGGCTCTGTTCTGGAACATGCCAACGCACTCTATTCGGAAAAGAAGTTCGCTGATGCCCGCCGGGAGTTTGAACAGGCCATTGAGTCCGACAAAGGTTCGTTGCCGGCATGGCGCGGCCTTGCCTGGAGCCATTGGGCGCTAGGGCAAAAAGCGCAGGCTTATCAGATATGGACAGACCTGGCCCAGGCATTTCCTAATGACTTGCCGACTTTGTTGGCGCTCGGCAAAGCTGGCGAGCAAGATAACCGCCAGGCTGAGGCGGCCAATTATTATGGTCAGGTACTAGGGCTTGACCCAAGCAATCAGGATGCACATCAAGGCCGGGCGAGGCTATTGGTCGGCCAACACCAATTCGCCTTGGCGGAGCAGGATTTAACGGCGATCTTGGAGACCGCACCGGCTGACCCCGCCGCCCTATCTCTGCTGGCCGATGCCTTGCTGGGACAAGGCCGCTATGCCCAAGCAGAAAGCGTGTTGCGGACACTCGCACCCGTGCCGGCCAATCTGCGCCGCCTAGGCCGGGCGCTGGCGGCAACGGGTAACTACAGGCAAGCGGCTGATGCCTATAAAAGCAGCTTGGGCGGTAGTGCCGACATAGGCACGCTTAACGCTTGGCGGGGCTTGGGCGACAGCCTGCGCAAAGCCGGCCAAAACCAGCAGGCCTACACGCTTTGGCAGGGTATCTTGCAAGCTTTTCCCAATGATTTGCCGACTTTTTTGGCGCTGGGCAAGGCCAGCGAGCAGGACGGGCTTTGGCAACAAGGCTTGGATTATTATACCCAGGCTTTACAAAAAGCCCCTCAAGAGCAGGCCGCCCGTTTTGGCCGGGCAAGGCTATTTTCTGCCCAGCAAAACTACCCGGCGGCTGAATCGGAGATAAGGCCGATTTTGGCACAAGCGCCTATGGATGCCAAAGCAGGTTTTGCAATGGCCGAAATTTTGGTTGCCCAGCATCGTGACGAAGAGGCGGCACGCCTCTTACAGCCGCTTGTCGAACGCGACCCCAGCCCTAAGAACCTCTGCCGTTTGGGGACTATTTTGGCCGATTTGGGCAAAGATACTGAGTCGGCCAGTTACTTCCAACAAAGCCTGCAATTGGCGCCTGAAGATGATAAGGCCGTGATCGGGCTTGCGCACACTTACTGGAACCGACATGCTTATAACGAATCAATAGCGCTGCTACAGGGGTACTTGGTGAGGCATGGCGACAATGAAGCCGTGCGGACACTACTGGCCGAAAATGCCTCGGCGGCCAGCAATTGGGAGCTGGCTGAACGGGAGCTCAGAACGCTGGCGGCCTTACATCCGGATGACTCCAAATGGCAACTAAGGCTGGCCAGTGTTTTACATAGGGCAGGGCACCACGGGGAAGCGGTAAAAATAGCCCACGACGTGTTGGCTAAGGAACCCGATAAAATACCGGCCATCAGCCTAATTGCCGACGATGCCGTATTTTCTGGAGATATTGGCGCCGCCGTGTTCTGGGCCGCCAAGCTTGCGGCCATCGAACCGACTTCAGAGCGGCTGAGCCGGGTTGCCAAATTGCGCATCGAGTTGGGGGAGGGTAACGATACCCAAGGCAAACATGAAGCGGCAATGAGCCAATATCGGGCGGCCTTGCATGACTTGGAGCAAGCCGCCGCCCTCGATCCGGTTAAATCGATGGCGCCGGTTGACATGCTCCGCGTCCTGCGCCTTCAGGGACAGTTAGCGGAAGCGGCCAAGCTTGGCGAACAGCTTTACGCCAAGTACCCCAATTCCGTGGATGTCA
Organism: Methylovulum psychrotolerans; assembly: GCF_002923755.1. Lineage (GTDB taxonomy): Bacteria > Pseudomonadota > Gammaproteobacteria > Methylococcales > Methylomonadaceae > Methylovulum > Methylovulum psychrotolerans. Next base: position 18,436 of record NZ_PGFZ01000021.1, on the reverse strand, counting down.
TCAAACAGCTTGCCCTTATCTATAAGGATCAGGGCGACTATTCGGCGGCCAGCATCATGCTCGAACACAGTAGGCCTTTTTTCCCCAACAGCTCGTCATTACAGGAAAACCTTGCCGAGCTGGCCTATGCCAAGGGCGATAAAGACCAAGCCTTTACAATGCTCAATGGGCTTATAGCGTCCCCGTCCCAAACTATCCCGGTCTTGCTTTACCATGGCATCACGGCTTCTGACCGCCAGGACACCGTGCCTTTACAAAATTTCAAAGACCAATTATTGGCCCTAAAAAGGGCAGGTTATCAAGCGATCACCATTACCCAACTGCGGAGTTTTTTTGACGGGCAGTCCCTGCTGCCCGCCAAACCTATTTTGATCACGTTTGATGATGCCCGTTCGGACAGCTTTCAGTATGCGGATCCCGTTTTGGTAGCAACGGGTTTTCAAGCGACGATGTTTGTGCCCGTAGGTGATGTCGCCGCGCATCAGCCCTATGCGGCAGTCTGGCCAACCGTCAGAAAAATGTTTGCGACCGGGCGCTGGGACATGCAATGTCATGGGGCCAATGCGCAGCACTATGTCGCCGTTAATGCCCAAGGCGGTAAAGGCCATTTTCTTGCCAACAGGATGTGGCTGGCGGATGCGGCCCGCTTAGAAACGGATCAGGAATACGCCGCGCGTATTGAGCGTGATTTGCTGACGTGTAAAGAAACCATAAGCCGCGAGGTACCCGGCGTGAATATTTTTGCTTTCGCTTTCCCCTATGGTGACCAAGGGCACCGGTCGCTTTCTAATGCCACCGAAGCATTCGGCATTAACCAAGGCCTGATAAAAAAACATTTTAGCTTGGCTTTTAACGTCGACAATACTTATCTGGTTTCCGGCACAACATCCAGATTTACCTTACCGCGCTTTGAAGTGCCTAGGACGTTTTCCGGACAAGACCTTGTCCGGCAGTTACAGGCCATAAACCCCGAACGGTCGGCATCTTACAAATTGGCGCATTTGGATGTGGAATCCGGGCATTACGCACAGGCTTTGACCATCTACGATAAGTTAGCTGACCAAGGGGCGGGCGATAACGCCGAATTGCTGCTTGCTTCAGGCAAGGTGCTCAATTGGAGCGGCGACCATGCCGCCGCCAGGGAGCGGCTTACCCAAGCATCGGCGCTGCGCCTCAACGATACCGCGATTCAAAAGGAAATCGCGGTGCTTGACCGTCGCCTGAAACCGACCCTGCAATTGAGCGGCCTTTATTTCAATGACAATGCCCACCGCTCTTATTACAGTTTCAGCCCCGCAATCAATTATCCTATTTCGGATGCGCTAGCGTTATCGGTATCTTACAAGTACCTGAATTTCTATCAAAAACTCACGCCGCCCAGTGCGGGGGCGGCAACTGGCGAAGAGCATTTTCAAGCCGATGGGAATCAGTTTGAAGGCCAGTTAAACTATGAATTGGGCCGCCGTTCCTCTATAGAGGTGTCGGCAGGCGCTATGTACTTCTCCGGCCATGCGTCTTCTGAACCGTCAAAATCCGCCCCGACATTCCCTTTAGCGGCGGCCAAATTGAATGCCGGTATCGGTGACAGCTTGGATTTGTCCATCGCCGTCGACCATACTTTCGTCAACACGGCCGGGGCAATTTTAAACAACATTGCCTTCACCCGAATTTTGGGCGGGGCCACCATAAAATTGTCCGACCCCCTCAGTTTAAGCATCAGCCATGCTTATTTTGACTATACCAATAACAACCAACGCAACCGGACTGAGGTGGAGTTGGACAGCAAGGTTTGGGACGACCCGAACGTCACGGTTGGCGCCCAGTTCATCCATGACGACACCGCGCATACTAGCCGGTTGTTTTGGGCGCCGCAAAATTATATGGCCTTTGCCGTCCCGGTCAACTTTAAAAAGAAGTGGGGGCAATCTGTCGTTGCGACACTAGCCGTTGAACCGGGCATGGGGAAGGAAGCGGGCAATGAGTTTAAGTTTCAGATCAACTCGACCGGCATGTTAAGTTGGAATTTGAACGACGACCTTAGCCTAAACCTTTCTGCGAACCGTTATCAAGCCGCCACTTATGCCAACTTTAGTGCATTTGTCGGCTTCGCCATGAAGTTTTGACAAGAACGGCCAAGCCGTTTGTTTACATTAAATTAATAACTGACGTTACGCAGTAACGTCGCTTTACCCCCCGTTTGCCGCGCCGAGCACCGCAGGTTTTGTCGGGACAAGCCCGAATACCCGCAGGGCATAAATACCCGCAGGGCATAAATACCCGCAGGGCATAAAGGCAGGAGCCCACTCTGCCGACCCCCGGCAAAACCGAGGAGCGCAGGAAGAAGCGGCAATCGGGCCGCCTTCTGACTCGTGCCGTCCAGGCACTCGCACTTCGTGTGCGGTGCATCCAAATCTGCTCCCGGCAGATTTGTCTTTGGATACTTTCTTTTCGACTGCATGGATGACACCCTCTGGGGCGTAAAGGAGGTAGAGCAACGCCACCACAGGGGTGGTCTGGAGACAGAGCAGTTGCCGAGGCGGAGCAAAAGACAAATCCGCCGGGAGCGGATTTGGTGCCAACCCGAAGGGCAAAACCCATGGATGGGTTTTGCAGAGTATCTCGCCTTCGGGTGCGAGAACCCGATTAAAAAAACCGTCGCGGTAGCGACTCATTATTTGTTTTTTAAACCGCAGAATATGTCTGCGTAACATCAGTTAATAATCCAAAGGAAAATAGTATGTCAATTATTGCAGTTATAGGTTTAGGTTATGTGGGTTTGCCGCTGGTTGTTGAGCTGGGCAAGCATTCACGCACCATCGGTTTTGATATTGCCGAACATAAAGTCGAATCTTGTAAAAATGGCGTTGACCCGTCCCATGAATTGTCCGAGGACGCTATGCAGGCGGCCGTCTATGCGGAGTATTCTTCAGACCCCAGCCTGTTGTCCGAGGCGGACGTTATTATCATGGCCGTACCGACCCCGGTTGACGGGGCGCACATTCCCGACTTTAGCCCGCTCATAGCGGCCAGCCGCTTCGTCGGCAAATACATGAAGAAAGGCACGGTGGTCATTTATGAATCCACCGTCTATCCGGGCGCAACCGAAGAAGTGTGCATTCCGGTTCTCGCCAAGGAATCAGGCATGGTTTGGAAACAGGATTTTTTTGTCGGCTACTCGCCCGAACGGATCAATCCCGGCGACCGCGAACATACCTTAAGCACCATTCTGAAAGTGGTGTCGGGCGATACGCCGGAAACCCTGGAGATAGTCGCAAACGTTTATGAAAGGATAGTCAAGCCCGGCGTTTACCGCTGCTCTAGCATCAAGGCGGCAGAAGCCTGCAAAGTGATCGAAAATACCCAGCGTGACCTAAATATCGCGCTGATGAACGAGTTGGCGATCATTTTTGACATGCTCGGCATCGACACCACCGAAGTCTTGGAGGCGGCCGGCAGCAAATGGAATTTTCTGAAATTCAAACCCGGCTTGGTCGGTGGGCATTGTATTGGTGTCGACCCTTATTATTTGACCCATAAAGCCGTGATGCTGGGCTACCATCCGCAGGTTATTCTTGCCGGCAGACGCATAAATGACGGCATGGGTAAATTCATCGCCGAGCAAACTCTTAAAAACATGATCGCCTGCGGCAGTTATGTGAAAGGCGCAAGGGTCAATATATTAGGGTTGACCTTTAAAGAAAATTGTTCTGATATGCGCAACTCTAAAGTCATGGACATCATTAATGAGTTAAAAAAATATGGTGTGGACGTGTTTGTCCATGATCCGTATGCGGATCCCGATGAAGCCATGAAGGAATATGGCTTACGGTTACTGTCTTGGGAGGATATGCCGAGAGCGGATGCCATTGTCGCGGCGGTGTCGCATGAGCAATTTACCGCGTTATCGGTTGAGGATTTTCAGAAAAAACTGATTAAAGGCGGGTGTTTTATCGATGTTAAGTCTTATTTCAATGTGCATAAACTGGAACAGGCCGGCATTAAAGTTTGGCGGCTGTAGTGGGGGCTAGAGCACTCTTTAGCGTGTGGCACCCACGGCTATGCCGTTGCCGATATTATGCCCAACTCCTGTAATTACGCTTGTTTAAAAGCCCACCGCCTGTTGTAGGCATAATAGGCGGTGGGCGCGACCAGCATTGCCTGGTCTAAGATAGCGTGTGCAGGCGGCAAAAAAGTAGCTTCTTCTGCACTTATCCCCGCAAAAACACGGTATCACAAATTGCTTCCTATTGCCTGTAAAGTTTCCACCTTCCTTCTGCCGTATTTCCCATTACCCAGCCATTTTAAAAACCTACTAAAATAGTAAATAAAAATCTTTGATTATTTTATTAAACCCTATTGCGGTAATCTGGCGGTTTTTCCTGCCCATTCTTTAATGCCAATAGCACTTCAAAAATCCTATAAAAAATTAAATAAAATTACTATAAAAGTTATTTATTTAAATTAATGCGCATTTATTTTAATTTAAAGTTTAACTAATTTAAATAAAAAACCCTATAACTTAAATGGATAATAGGGCACCCTATGAAACCCCAACGGACACTTTTGTGCCGAAACCTAATATTGTTTATTAAGGCAGGTTGGCGGTGTATGGAAGATTGCGTAAGCTGGTCAGAAAAAAGTCAGAGCTAATATTATTTTTACATCAAATTCAAATTTTTACTATATAAAAAGCCTTTAAACAAAAATTTCCCAGTGTTTGGGATGGTTGCCGCTGAAGATAGGCGGAAGCACCATGCTGATACCTATCCTGACATAGAAAAATGAATATATTTACTATCCATTTTATATCCATTAATACCCCATTTAGAACGTTTGTTATCAAGGGATTTTTGCATCAGAATAACCAAAAGGTTAAAAGATTAACAGATTGGGAAATCGCTACGCCATGTTGCCGACCACAATAAAAATTGTAATTTTTGCTTGGCGTTTGGCGTTATCGCCTGAGAACGGCGACAGCCCTATAGCGTTGCATTATAAGTATTTTGACAAGATACCTGCGATTTGGGAGGCATCATTTTAATGAGGAATAAATTTGTTCCTAACGGGGCAAAACCGCAGTAACTACATCTTTGGGGGCTGGTACAGCGCCAGTAAGCATTATTAAGGAGAGCCGTCATGACAATAACATCGAAAAATAATCTCTATAACTCCTGTTGGGCCGGTTCCAGAAGCGCTAAGTTCCGTAGGCGTAGCGAACGCAGCTTTTTATTGGGCACTTCTTCTGAAACCATACGCGCCCTTCATGAGCCGCAGGCATATCAGGGAGCTGACATGACCCAAAGTGAAAAGCTGCCCTATATACCCGCAGAATTACAGAATGTGCAGGCCTGCTACATTGAGCTTTACGACCAACTGCCCGTAGGTTACCTCTCACTCGACCATAAGGGGCTGATCTTGGCGGCCAATCTTACGGCTAGCCTGTTATTGCGGATAACAAAAGAGGCCTTTATCGGGCGGCCATTAAGTGATTTTGTCATTCCGGAAGATCAAGATGCCTGTGCCTTGTATTTTCGGCAACTGCTGGGCGGCGGCGAGTGGCGTACTTTTGAGCCGCGCCTGTTGCGTAAAGACGGCGCTAAGATATGGGTCAGGCTGGATGCCGGTGTGGTTAGGGATAAAGCCAGCGGCGCAATCAGCTTGTGTACGGTCATCAATGACATTACGGAACTCAAACACTCCGAAGAACAGCTGCGTAACGGTTTAATACGGCTTCAGGCCATTATTGACACGGCGGTCAACGGTATCATTACGATTGACCACCGGGGCATCATCCGGGTTTTTAATAAAGCCGCCGAGACCATGCTGGGTGTATCGGCGCAAGAAATCATCGGCCACAGCATCAATAAGCTGATGGGACTGTCACAAAGCTTTGACGGTTGTTTCCCATCCCCTACCGAAAAGCCTAAGCCCTTCCGTATCCAACGGGAGTTTAGCGTGCGGCGGAAAGATGGAGCCAGCCTTTTATTGAGTGTCGGTATTGGTGACTTCCATGAGGGGAACGAGCGGTATTATACCGGCATCCTTCGGGATATTACCGAGCACAAACAAGCCGAACAGGCTCTTCAAGACAGCGAAGAGCGGCTGGCCTTAGTCTTGGATGCGAGCGGGGAAGGCCTTTGGGATTGGGATATCATTGGGAATAAAACCCACCATAATGACAAATGGTATGAACTGCTCGGTTTAGACAAAAATATCCCCACCTACACCCAGCCGTCGTTTTTTATCACACTGCTCCAAGAGGATGACCGCAAAGACGTGTTGCGCAAGCTCCGGCTAGCGCTTAGGACGGGCGAGCGTTTCCATAGTGAGCACCGTTTGCGCAGGGCGGACGGCAGTTATATTTGGGTGCAGGAGAATGGCATTGTTGTGAAGCGGGATGCGAAAGGCAAGCCTGTGCGTATGGTAGGCAGCTTCGTCGATATCACTGAGCGTAAACACTACGAACAGCAGCAACGCGAATACCATAGCCAATATGAACGGCTATTGAAGCTTGAGATTGTTAACCAAACCGTCGCCGCGATCGCCCATGACCTTAACCAACCGTTGAGTGCGGCGGCTTCTTATGCCGATGCCGCCCACTGCTTATTTCAGGCCGGCAATAAGCAACCGGAAAAATTGGTCTACGCGCTGGAGCAAAGCACCGAACAAATCCGCAGAGCCGGCCAGTTCGTCCATCAGTTGTTCGGGTTTCTGCGTACTGGGGAAACCGTCACCGCGCCGCTTTCCCTTAACCACATCGTGCGTAAAGTCGTTGCCGTCCTGAAAGAAGATGGTCGGATCCAGCAATTTACCGTCAAGCTTAGCCTGGAAAAGAACCTTCCCAAGGTACAAGCCAATACCCTGCAACTTGAAAAAGTGTTGATTAACCTGCTATGTAACGGCGTTGAATCTATGCACGCCATCGGTCTGACGGCAGGTTCCCTAATGGTGACAGTCTGCGCTATCAGTACCTCCGAGGCACAGGTTTGTATCCGGGATTGCGGCCAAGGTCTTGATGCGGAAGCGGCTAAGCGTATTTTTGAGCCTTTTTATAGCACCAAGTCCCATGGCTTAGGGATGGGTTTGGCGATCAGCCGGGCTTTGGTTGAAGCTCAGGGCGGACGACTGTGGTTCCAGGCAGACGACAACCCCGGCGCGGCGTTTTATTTAACTGTCCCTTTCGCATCCACAAGGCCTTTATGAACACGCAACCTACTGTTTTTATTATTGATGATGACCATGATGTCCGGGGAGGCATGGCTTTACAACTGGGGGCATATGGTTTTACTGTCGAAAGCTTCGCTTCCTGTAAAGACTTTTTAGCCATTTTTGATCCGCAGGCCACAGGTTGTCTGGTGCTTGACGTTTGTATGCCCAATATGACAGACCCCGAACTACAGGCTGAATTGCTCCGTCGGGACATTAGCATTCCGATCATTTTTCTCTCCGGGTATGAAGACATTTCGGTGGCGGTTAAAGTTATTAAGGCGTGGGCCGTTGATTTTCTAACCAAGCCGGTGAACGGACAAAACCTGCGTGATAGCGTCCGTACGGCTATGGCCATAAACCAACAAAGATACTGGTAACTATATGGTTTGTCATAAATTTCTACGTCATACACAGGGCAATAACCTAAAAATAATAGTGGTTGGCTTACTTCTAGTACGCAATATTTAGAGGAGGTTCTATGAACCGTATACAGCGCATTAAAAAAATATCCCGGTCAACCTATCATAGCGAACGCAGAAAAGTGGCTATCCATGAAGCCGGCCATGCCGCCGCCATTTATTTTGGCAACCGGGAAAAAAAATTGCCGCCGGTTTTTTTTCAGATCGTTGTGCAAACCTTAGATAGCTATTTTCAACAAGCCCTTTTTGTCAAGCAACATTGCCAACAACCGGTCGCAAAAATAGAAGGTGGCCGTTTGATCCAGAGTTTGCCGCCTGCTGCTGGGGGAACCGAAAAATTTTCCACTCCACAACTGCTTACTTATAAAACCGCATTTGAAGCCGATATGATCAATCTGTTGGTAGGGCCTTTAGCGGAAGCTAAATACAGTGCAATACGGGATGACGAACTGCTGGGGCCACGATCGATAAATGCCTATGCGTTAACTTATTATGGCGGTTTGTCTGATTTAACAATTGTCAACCAGTACTTGGATTACTTGACTGATAGTGATGAGTTGAGGGAAAACGAATTGAACCGGTTATTTTTGGCCGCATTCAATTTTATCAGCGAAACACCCCATTGGCTCGCGATCACCGCGTTGGCCGATTATATTTTAGCTAACCATGCCAATGTCATTGACTACCACGAAGCCATTTCCGTACTTGAAGCGGGTAGCCGTGCCACCCGGTATTTTTATTGTTAATACTAAGTGCCTTTATTGCCGGGCAGACGGTTACCTTAAGCCTTCAATAAGCGGTTAAATGTTTAACGGAGTGTAGCTTAAGAGCCACCGCCGCCGACCGGGTCGTAAAGACAGCTACTGAATGAGGATAAATGCAATGAAACAAGATGACCTTACCCGTTTAGTTTATATCGTTGACGATGATTTTTCAGTGCGTGATTCGCTCAGGCTGTTAATTGAAGCAACAGGACAAACTGTCAGACAGTTTGAGTCTGCCGAAGCGTTTTTGCATGACTACAACCACCAGGTGCCCAGCTGCCTTGTGTTGGATGTGAACCTGCCCGGAATGGACGGGCTTGGCCTTCAGCAACAGCTGGCGAAAAAAGACATCGCCATCCCTATTATCTTTATCAGCGGCCATGCCGGCATCCCCGATTCGGCAAAAGCCTTTAGGGCCGGTGCCGTCGATTTTCTGAAAAAACCGTTGGATACCGCGTTATTGATTGAACGGATCAACGAAGCGCTGAGGAAAGACACAGAGGCTTGGCAAGAACGGCGCAGCAAACTGGAAAGACAAGAGCGGATAGACCGGTTAACTGACCGGGAAAAAGAAGTGCTGCATCTTATTATGGACAGCTATTCAAACAAAGAGGCGGCTCGAATTCTTGGTATCAGTTACCGTACCATTGATTTGCATAGGGCGCATATCATGGAAAAACTGGAAGCGGGCAATATCGTCGGCCTGATTAGGATAGCCATGTACAACAATGAATTAAATAACAAGGCACTTTGCGCTTAACCCAAATGCTGTGCAAGCTGATTCAGATTAAAAAGGTATTTTAAGATGGCCAATTCGAAATTATTAAACCTATCAACGTTATTGTTGTTTGTTGTTTTTAACACAGCGGCTTCAGGGGAGGTTTTTATTGATGATTTTGATAATGTCGCCACACTGAGTGAAACCGGCAATATGAGCGATAGCCCTGACCCGCATTGGTGGCTTAATTCCGGCGCCTATTTCTACCGTGCCAACGGTATCGCTAGCACGGTGACAGGCGAGCTTTCAGGTATAGACCGCTTCCGTTTGCTCTACGCGGCCTCTAATCCCATCGACACTGACAATGGCTATAGGCCACAAAATATATTCCGTTTAGTAACGCTCGGCAAATTTAAGAACTTCACCCAACAAGTCTTTTTCAATATTAAAAACATTAACCTATCGGCCAGCCCGAACCGCAACCAATCCAACGGTGTGCTGTTTTTTCACCGCTATCAGGACGGTAAAAACCTTTACTATGCCGGGATTCGGGTCGATGGTTTTGCCATCGTTAAAAAGAAAAGCCAAGGCCGCTATTATGAATTGAAATCCGTTGCGGTATACCCCGGAGCTTATAACCGCGAAACCCTTCCTAACCTGCTGCCTGTCAACCGTTGGGTTGGGCTTAAAACCGTTATCGCAGACACCGCTAATGGTAGCGTCGATATATCGTTGTATCTCAACGATCAGCAACTCGGCCCTGGTTGGACAAAGGTGCTTGAAATTGAAGATACCGGGGCTGATATTGAACGTATTTTAACGCCAGGGTACGCGGGAATCCGTAGTGATTTTATGGATGTGAATTTCAATCACTATGAGGCGGCGGAAAACCAGAACTAAATACGCTTTTTCACACATCACGTCCATGGTGGGTTTATCCGCAGATGTCAGAATATTTTTACCACTAAAAAATGCTTAAAAAACCATAGTATTCGTGATGCAATAAAAATCATCCTAACCCAACGAAAAATAATTTTTTAAAATACCGGAGACAGTATGGGCACTCAACTACAGCAACGCGCTTACCGTAAAGCCACCCACTTGGATGGCTGGGTCTATTTGGGCGGCAAAATGCGTAAAATAACCATTAAAAACCTTTCCATATCAGGGGCATTGGCCGTGTTGATCCCTGAAAATTTACACGTTGGCAATGATCATCAGCAAACCCTAAAAAATTTGTCATTATCTAAAACGCTGGATTTTTTTCTGCCCCCGTTGCGGTTATCCGGTATCGCTAAAGTCGTTAGGATAACCATTACGGAAAACTTACAGGTATCTTTTGCGATGGCTTTTCAAGAGCTGAACCATTCGGAAGATAAGCCTTGTTTTAACCGTAAAAATTATCGTGCCAAAATAACCATTCCTGGGAAGTTGTTTTTAAACGGCTACTATTTTGATTTTATGACGGTCAACATGTCGGTTGATGGCCTGATGATCCGTTTACCCATTGTCTTTGGGGTCGAACAAGGGATGGTTGTGGCATTCAAATTCCCTCATGCCAACCTTAAAGGACAGGCCACGGTGATTTGGACGATGGATAACGAAAACTGTGAAACGCTCATAGGCCTACAACATATCGCGCCCGATAATCCAGTTGGTGGGTATCCCGCCCCTCTCGATGTATCTGATAACCATCTGGAGCCGGTAGGGCAACGGCGCGGCGACACTTGCCCCCCTTATTTGTTTTGTGGCAAAACCTGGGCAAACCAACTGTCGGAGCCACAGAAAATGCGCCAGTGGTAAGCTGAAAATTGCGCTAACCCCAAAACTATTGCGAAACCGTCAATTTTTATGCAATTAGGCTTATTCTGTCTGTGGCACGGACAAAATAAGCCTAAAACCGCGCAAGCGGTTATAGGCGTTTAGTTGTCGGTTTAGGGCGTTAACCGCTAAATAAGGGCTGGTAATCCAAGGTCTAGTCAGAAAAGTCCTATCTAATCATCCTGCATTGGGAAACACCGTACAAAAATGGATCAATAATGAACCTCATCGACCCGTTTGCCGAAATAGACTGCCTTAAATCCCGTTTGGGCACTTTATGCCCTTTGCCAGAATATACCGTCCGTACCCTACATGAACAGCAAATCCTCGGATGGATTTACCATTCCAACGCTATCGAAGGCAATACCCTGACAGAGAAGGAAACCAACGTCGTGTTGGAAGGCGTCACTATCGGTGGCAAGCCGTTACGCGAACATTTCGAGGTCATTAACTACAAAAAAGCGATTAATTATGTGGAGGCGCTTGTCCATGCAAAAGCATTATTAAGCGAATTGCACATTAAGTCCATCCATCACTTCATTCTGAAAAACATCGACGACCGCAATGCCGGCCAATATCGGCACGAAAATATTGTGGTGGCCGGTGCCGAACATGTGCCGCCCCATTTTCTTAATGTGCCGGAAGCGATGGCTTCCCTAATAGAAAAGTATGGTGCGGAGGAGCATTTGCATCCGGTTGAATGCGCCGCCCGGTTACACGCCGATTTTATTGGTATTCATCCGTTTGTCGATGGGAACGGCCATACTGCCCGCCTGTTGATGAATTTTGAGCTGATTCGGCGGGGGTTTTTGCCGGCAATTATTCCGGTTTGGCAACGCTTGGAATACTATGATGCATTAGATACTGCTCATACCTGTGGTGAATACACACTTTTTATCGAGCTAGTGGCGGGCTTGGAGCAGACGGCCTTGGCGCGATATTTACGGATTATCCAAGGTAGCCCCAATTAAACGCCTCAGCACCAAAAAATGCTTAATACTCGATTATCAAGTGTTAGTGGCTATTGCGCTTGCTGCGGCAGGGATGATCGCCTACATATTCCGGATTTGGATGGCTTGGACAAACGCAGCCTAATCATAGCCCTTATCCCCGCCCATGGCTTGGGGGTCTCCAGTGTCAAGCCCACAAAGAGTTAGCTTCCAATATCGTTGGCCTCACCGCCTGTCAAGATGTGGATTTTGATGCCTAAACCAAGACCCCGCAAAACTCACAGCACCCGTTCAGACATTTCCTCACCCTATAAATGCGGTTATTCCCCCAAATAACCGCCGCCATGCCTTATCTGGCCATTTTACCCGGCACCAGTCGCTTGACCCCAAATAAACTAACTTTCGCCACCCTGACTTAAAGGGCGGCACTAGGTATTTATACCTATAGATTTTATGTTGCCCTTTTTGCTTAAATACCCCCAACACAGGCATTGATGGCATATCATTATGTTTTTTAAAAAAAACTTACGCAACTAGCCCATCCCGAACAGAACGCACGCCTTAACCAACCCTTTGTCAGTTACTTTATTCGATGTGTAAGGAAATCGCCATGAAAATACATTTTGCAGTTTGCCGACTGCTTGCGCCCGCTCTTGCGGCAAGCACTTTAGGGCTGTCCGGACCATTATTGGACGATTATAAAATCGTTGGTCTTGGTACATTGGGGGGTGTCCGTTCCAGTGCTAATGCCATCAATGACCAAGGCCAGGTGGTTGGCCATAGCGAAACGTCTACGGGTGAAAGCCACGCTTTCCTTTGGGTACAAGGTAAGAAACACGGGATCATGAAAGATCTTGGCACTTTGGGAGGAGCTGATTCTGATGCGGTGGACATCAATAGCCACGGCCAAGTGGTCGGAATTAGCGATACCGGCAGAGGTGCGGAACGAGACCTTTTCCCGCATGCTTTTTTATGGAAAAAGGGCGTGATGAACGATTTGGGCACGGCGGGCGGAAAGTCGGTTTCCTCCGCCCACGCGATCAATGACTACGGCCAAGTGGTCGGTGCCGGCAGGGACAACTATTTTTCCGAATTATCACAAGCCATCTTGTGGGATAAGGGGGTCATGACTGACTTGGGCAATCTGGGCGGGGCATCGGCTTATACCGTCAGCATTAATGCCCAAGGCCAAATCGTCGGTAATGGCAGCGATACATGGCTTGAACCTAATGTAAACCGCGCCTTCATCTGGAATAAAGGCCTGATAAGCGACCTCGGTACATTGGGTGGAGACCGCGCCTCCACCAGCGCCATCAATAATCGGAGCCAGATCGTCGGTGCCAGTGAAACGGCCAGTTATCAAATCCATGCCACCCTCTGGCATACAGGCACCATAACCGATCTTGGGACTTTGGGCGGCGGGTATTCATACGCCGTGGACATCAATGATAAGGGGCAGGTGACAGGCACCAGTGATACCGCCGTCCTTGGCAAACAGCACGCGTTTTTGTGGCATAAAGGCCGGATAACCGATTTGAAAACCTTGGGCGGATGTTGTTCCTTCGCGGTTGCCATTAATGATCATGGCCAGATTATTGGCCTCAGCACAATCGCCACGGGTGAATACCACGCTTTCCTGTGGGAGCATGGCAAAATGCTCGACTTGGGCACATTAACCGGTGATAGTTCCTCAATACCTAACGCCATCAATACCTTAGGCCAGATAGTAGGCAGCAGTGCAGCCGTCACGGGTGAAAGCCATGCGGTTTTGTGGGAAGCTTCATATAGGACACACAGCCAGACCAAGCCCTCAAATCCTGACTAATGTGGCACTAATAGCGGTAAGCTATTACAGGCTTTAAGTCAGTGATTAGGGGGTAATTTTGCCAAACCAAAGCCTTGCATCATATTTTTCTTGTTTTTCCGTAACTACTCAGCCCCCTTAATATCTACATATAGCATATAAATTAAAATATAAACTCTATATGTAGATTGTTTTTGGAATCACCGTCCAAAATCATCCAAAAAAAGAGGGAATTATTCTAAAAAATGAAGACACGGGCATCTTTTTAAATTTTAAACCATTGTTTATAAATGGTTAATTTTTTACAGGGGGGGGGCTGCTGAGTAGTTACGTTTTTCCATTAATTGCACGCCTAAAAAACTTTTAGAGTTTTTATTTTAACTATACGATCCCAAAAACCAAAGCTCTGCCAACGCCTTTGCCAGCGACCTCCTATTCTTAAGGAAATCTGTTATGAAAATACCTTCCATGCTGTGCCGGCTGCTTGTCCCCGCCATGGCGGTAAGTGCTTTGGGCTTATCCCAACCGCTGTTGGCCGATTATCGGATCATTAACCTTGGCACATTGGGGGGGAACCAATGCCAGGGCCAATGCCATTAATGACCAAGGGCAGGTGGTCGGCAACAGCGACACGTCTACGGGTAAAAGCCACGCCTTTCTTTGGGAAAAAGACCGGAAAAAAGGGGCTATGAAAGACCTCGGTACCTTGGGTGGGACTTATTCCGATGCGGCGGATATCAACAACCAAGGCCAAATAGTCGGCGGCAGCGAGACGACACCGTTAGGTACGTCAACCCGGCCTTCATATCATGCCTTTTTATGGAAAAAAGCCATGATGCACGACCTTGGGGCTGCGGGAGCGACCGCGACCGCTGTCTCCAATGCGATAGCCCTTAATGGCATAAGTATCTACACAAGTTTATGTATTAAAAATCATTATGTTAAGTAAATAATAGCGTTATTTCATATAAATAATTGCTGTTTTAAGCCGGATTTCTCTGGTCAAAGAACTAAAAATCTAGCCGCTATCTGCAAGAATCTCTATATAACATATTGTTTTTAAAATAATTAAACTTGTGTAGATACTTATGCCTTAATGGGCGGGGGCAGGTGATCGGTTCGGGCAGGGGCAGCAGCAGCGCTTCCGAAGTCTCTCATGCCATTCTGTGGAACAAGGGCAAATTGACCGACCTCGGCAATCTGGGTGGGGCTTCGGCCTATACCACCGGTATCAACGCGCGGGGACAAGTATCCGGCAATGGCAGTAACACTTGGCGTGAACACAGTACCAACCGCGCATTCCTGTGGGATAAAGGCGTGTTGACTGACCTCGGCACTTTGGGTGGCGAGTACACCTCCACCAGTGCCATCAATAGACATCCTTCCTAAATGTTGCCAGATATCAGGTTAACCAGCACGGCCACCACCAGAATTCGGTCTTGCTCGTCAAAAAGACAAAAGACAAGCCGCTTTCAACCGCCGCTGCAAGATTTTCAGTATCGTCAAAAACGTTTACCGGGGCAAACACAAAAACTACTCCCTGACATGGAGCTTGGTGGCCGCGTTGGTTAACCTGAGATATGGCAAAATTTAGGAAAGATGTCTATTATTTGTTTTCCAAATCGCAGAAAATGTCTGATGTAACATCAATTGCTTAGCAAATCCCCATTAAATAAGACGGTTTCTTGCCCGGTATTGCTGCTCCAACACAGTGGCCACCTCTTCACAAGCAATCTCATCCTTATCGCAAGCCAGGATATGGACGGCTAACTGGGTAATGGCCGCCCAGTTTGCCGGATCGTCAACAAAAGCGAACGCCTGCGTTAAAAAATGCGCCAGACTTTCATTTTGTACCTGCTGGTCGTCAGAATAGCTTTGCAAATACTCATGGACGAGTGCCAAGTCGGCTTCCCCACCATAATTGTTGAGTGCCTGCACGGTAAGCAATTGGATTTTAAACGGCTCGTTATCCATACGGGCAATATATTTGGCTTCCGCCAAGGGGCCGACCAGCAGATTGACGATGTCCGCCTCAAAGGCCGGGTGGTATCGGTCGGTAAACTGGAACCGGATGGCATTCTGATCCTCAGTATGGGAAGGCAGCGTGTGGATTAGACGACCACCTTTAATCCTGGAAGTACACCCATGCAGACCATCCCTATCCTTTAAAACCGATACGACCGCACCGTCCTGCAAATTATCCAAAAGAATCTTAAAAAAAACGGGTGGCAATTTTTTTAAACGGTTGTTGAGATAAATGGCCGCCGCATGGCCTGCTTCATGATAAGCGACCAGTTTTTCTAGCATGGCATAATTATTGTTATTTATATTTCTGACAACCCTGCGTTTCATAGTAAATTCTCTAAAATTGCTTTGCAAAAGCGGTCATGGCCGATTAACATTCTTGAAACCAATAGGAAACCTGTTTGCTGATTTCCGCTTCCGCCGCCAGCCAATCCTGCAATTCGTCGCCGCCTATGCAGTCCCTTTTTTCAGATTTGTAATAGGCACATATATAGCTAATCCGATATAAAAAGATGTCCTGTAACCGCCCCAGTGAAGAGGTCGTCAACGGAACATCGTGCTTGGTTGCGGATGGATTTAAGCTGTG
>NZ_PGFZ01000021.1:0-2130 GCF_002923755.1 Methylovulum psychrotolerans | reverse complement strand
TTTGGCACCAAGTCCTGTGCGGCCCACGCATAAAAAACGTCGGCGTTGATGTTGCAAGGGAACAATGCAACCGTCAGTAACGCCCCTTTGATGAGCGCCCCTATCGCATTTGTCCTGCCCTTTGCGCCCCAGTCGAAGATGCCGTGGCATCGTTTTCCCACTTCCGAATAGCCGTGGGAGCGGGTGTTACCATGGGCAAAGCCGCTCTCATCGATATAAACAATGGGCTTGCCTTCATCTTCATAAGCCCTAATTTTTAAAGAGAATTCAGCCCGTTCCCGGGCATCCGCCTTAGGATGTGCCAGGCTTTTTTTTACGGCTAAACCCTAGGCGTTTCACCGCCGCGCCCATGCCCGACATGCTCACGGAAAAACGCGCAGCCCGTTCGTAAAGAAAGTCATCTGGATGCCCGGCAAGGTCTTTGGCCAACGCATCACGGTCAATTTTAGTGCCGGGCTTGTTCCGCGAGAAGTCCGGGTCGGGATTGTTTTTCCAACGCGACACGCTCGCCATGCCCACCCCAAACCGTTCGGCGGCTTCCGGGATGGTCAGGCTTTGTTCTTTCATCACTGAAAGCAGTTTTTTTCTGAATGCCGCTGGATAAGCCATTCGTTTTCCATTCAAGATGATCGTTTTTACAATAGCCTATTATCATATCAAATTATATTGGCTTGGCTATAGAGACCATCTCCCAAAATATTTCCTGATCGATATAGCGTTTATAGTTTTCTGATACTGGCCCACCTTCCATTCCCATCTTTTTCTCCTAGGTAAAATACCTTACCGACACCCATAGGGAGCCATTCTTAGAAAGCGGTTAAGCCTGCGGCAGGTTAGGTGCTATCGGTGTGCCCAAAGGCTTTTGGGACGGGTGATGGCCGCGCCACCTGTTAATATTGGCAGCTTCACCCGGCTCAGGTAACGTTAACGTCCTTTTGGAATGCACCCGCACAACATTTGTCGAGCCGCCCCTATCGATAGGAAGCACGATATAAGCCTATAGCCCCAGAATAACCGCTAACACAATGGCGGCGGCAATAACCAGTGGCTTTCTCATCTGCCCCCTCCTTTTAACCCATAACTGAGAATGCAGAAATGGACGGGTACACCCTCAGACGCTAACGTTCTCTTACCAATGCCCGGCGTTACTGCTTTTTGGGGGGCGACAAGTTTTTCTGGCTAATCAATTGTGATATGTTTCCTTGGGATTTTTTCTGTTTTAGGGACGGTCACCTTCAGCATCCCGTCTGCGAAAACGGCCTTGGCGTTGGCGTTGTCGACATTGTTTGGCAAGGACAAGGTGCGTTGATAGCTTCCGCGCGTTATTTCGCGGCGGAAATATTTGCCGTCCTCCTTTTTTTCTCCGGCGAAGGACGTACGGATAGTGATGGCCTGATCGTTAATAGAAACTTCCAAATCTTCTTTTTTAATGCCCGGCAAAGCCGCCCGGACTTCTATTTCATGGTCATGGTCGATAATATCAACTTTAATGAAATCTTCTGCCAAGGCTACACCCGGAGAATTCCAATTTAACAGGCGAGGCCAGCGTCGGTAGAGAAAGTCATTGAAAAAACTGTCAAACTCCTCAAACATCAAGGCCGAACCGGTTGTTTGGAGTGGGTTTTCGGGGGGCTTTTTAGGCGTATTTGCGGCGGTGTCCATAAAATTCTCCTGTCATGATTAAGTTATTCATCTAAAAGCGGCACGCTACAGTTTGTGTATTCCACTCTTTCAGAAGGTTATTCTGAAGCAATTTAGGGGAGGATGAAATCGGTTAAAATGGGGCATTAATGGGTATGAAATAGGTATGAAAAATATCCATTTTGTAAAAAAACAATACCTTCGCCAAACGGACAGGATAAGCTGAAGCCTGAATCGCCCCCAACCCACTGATTGGCCTAAAGCCCCTTCCCAAACGCCGCCCTATTTGGGTGTATCCTGCCGATTTCCACGGCCTCGAAGAATTAATACTCGATCATCAAGTTTTTCATAAAGCCGCCAAATTTATGGCTGAAAATGGGTGGTAAAGCAGTTAAGCTAATCCGCGTTAAAAAATGACCGGATTGAACGCCATGCTACTGACCGAGTTTGCCCCCTTCATAGAAGATTTTGTCGCCGGTTTGGATGCGG
>NZ_PGFZ01000020.1 GCF_002923755.1 Methylovulum psychrotolerans | reverse complement strand
TTCAATTCCCGCCGCCTCCACCATACAAGTTATTGATAAATATATTATTTATTTTATCATTTGTTAAAAGTGGCTGTTAAAGTGGCTATTACCTAGCCGATTAACAGCCACTTTCCATCAAAATACCCCTATCAAATACAACAAAATTCAGGCCAAAAAGCTACGGAATAGCTTGTATTCATCTGCACTTTCGCAATTTGCAACAAAAAATAGAGGAGGAGAACCGAAAAGGTGAGGAGGAGTGCTTTTGTTGCTTGACAGATAAATAATAAAGTAATTATTGTTATAATATTATTACTATTTTATAATATCTAAAATTTAATTGGAATTAGCTCCACCAGTTGGTTTTTATGAAATTTATCATCCTATTTTTTCTATTTTTACCGTGCTTACAAAAGTAGTTGACGCTCCAGCCGCTACTACATCTATATAAAGTTTATTAGCCGCACCGCCCATATAGAGTACCGTATTCCCACCAGCGGCTGATAAGTCTAAATAAAAATACTGGGTATAATTAACGCCGACTGAAGCAGTAGCAGTACCCCCCGTTCCACCTGAGCCATTAATAGGGCTAGCAATAGGCGTACCTGAGTTGTCAGAAAACCTTATAACTAAATCATGCCCAGCTATAAGCAAGTTGCCAACAACATGAATAATATAAATACCGATAGGAAAAGATATTGTGCATTGCCCACTAGCATTAAATACTAGCCCAGAAACAGTGTTATACAAGGTTTTTGACTGTGCCGGGTTGCTGTTAAAAGCTAATTGAGTAGAGCTATTATAAAAATGACTAGCTCTTAGTAATGCAATGGCTGATATTGCCCCACCACCAGCACTAAGCGTTACCCACTGGGTATTGTAGGTAGTGCTGTCAATTTTAGATAGCACCTGATTGGCAGTGCCGCCGGAGGGTACACCTGGCCCCGTCGATCCAGTCGCACCTGCTGGCCCCGTCGATCCAGTCGCACCTGCTGGCCCCGTCGATCCAGTCGCACCTGATGGCCCCGTCGATCCGGTCACACCTGCTGGCCCTGTTGCACCCGTTGGCCCCGTCGATCCGGTCGCACCTGCCGGCCCCGTAGGCCCCGCCGGCCCAGTAGCCCCATCCATAACCCCAATAACAGCCTTGGCTTGAGTAGGAGACAAAACCTCCGGCTTCCCATCCCCCCCCGTAATCCTACCAATAATTGTATTGCTAGCAATATCCTGCAACTGAGCAAGCGATACAGGCGACGTAACGCGAGTCTTCAAAACCCCTTTAGTCCGATCATAAACAACAACCGTCACAGCATCACCTCTTCCACCGCCAACGCCATACTAAAAGCATCCAGATAAGGATTAGTCAAAGCATCCAATGCCGTAAAATTCCCCAAAAAAAACCGCTCAAACCAAAACGAACTAACCGCCTTTGCCCCATCAATCACAACATATTCCGGCCAGCCAGGCGACCACAACACCTCACCAACCAAACCCGCTACCCGCTGCGCCGCTACTACCCCACCAACCGCCTCACCCTCAGCCAAATTCTTAAATGTCGTCGTGGCCACCCGCATCGACCGATATTGCCGGGCAAACTTAACCCCCCGCTTGCTCTTATTAATCTCAGACAAATCAGTCCGAGAATAAGACACATCCCCATACTCCACATTAAAATCAGGACTCAACAACTCCCCCACAAAAACCCGCCCTATCTCTAGGTATCCGGTTGAGTTGCCACTGTCTGACACCGTAATCGTGACTTTATTTCCGGCTGCGTTACCCGGTAGGTAATAGCCGCAACTGGTGACCAAATCCGCCACCCGATCAGCATCAACAATCGCCGCGCTAAACGTATGCGCCGTATAAAACGGGTCATCAGCATGAAGATAAGGCCATACCGCCAATACCCCCGAATCATCCAGCAAAGTAGCCCCTTGGTAAGTCTTAACCTGCATAGTCGCATCCCTAGACAAATTATGCCCGGCAATCGCCACCACCCCAATAGCCCGCGCCGTCAACCCCGCAAACGAAACCGTCAACGTAAAATCATCAGCCGTCGTAGACCGCGCAACCTCAGCCAAAAAAGGCGTTTTTACATTAGTCAAAGGCATAGCCGCTTCCCAGGCGTTGGTAGCCGTCAACGTCGCCGCCCCAATCCGATTATTAAGCCCTAATAAAACCTGTCCAGTCATCCCAACCCCCTTTATCCAAACAACGACAACGTGACCTGTCCAAGATCATCATCAATCTTATAGCCGATCAAAACCAGCTTGCGACCCGCCGAATACCCCAGCCGATCATTAAAAATCTTACCCGTGCTACCGATAAGATACGACTTAACCCGCACCCTATCAACTACCACATCAACCACATCCCGTCGCACTTTAACAATCGGCATCAACCTAGCCAACAAAGTCGCCACGTTGCCCGAATACCTCAGCAAACTCTCGATTTTTAACAAAATGCTTAA
This sequence comes from Methylovulum psychrotolerans, assembly GCF_002923755.1. GTDB lineage: Bacteria > Pseudomonadota > Gammaproteobacteria > Methylococcales > Methylomonadaceae > Methylovulum > Methylovulum psychrotolerans. The sequence continues at coordinate 34,847 of NZ_PGFZ01000020.1, read as the reverse complement.
CGGATGCCGTGTCAAAACCGCACTATCCACGCCCGTCTGCTCGCGGTACTGCGTTTTAAGCCGTTGCCGCCAATAGCTTGACACATTGCCATCAATGCTCGCCTGTACCGTCTCAATGCGGTCAAACTGGCATTGCACGCTGTAAATCGGCAAACCATTACTGCCCAAGCCTGTCGCCGACCGCGAAATACTGATAATTTCCCAGTCCTGCAACTGCCAATCCTCCGTGCTGGCCGGCGCCGCCAACAAATTCAAAAAAATCTCACCGCCAACAAAATAATAAAACCCCGCCACACTGGCCATCACTTTATTAAACAGCTCCAACGTCGTCGCCGCACTATCAACATACCGCCCCAACACCCCCGCCCCATTAATCTCAGCAACCCCGCTGCTATCAACCGTAAACCCCACCTCATCAGCCAGCAACGCCAGCACATCCCCCGCCTTATGCACTACCCCAGACCCATTAACCGATATAGCATCACAAGTCACCGCCCCAAACGGCTTAGCCGACAACCGAAAATACCCCTGAAAACTGCCCCACAAAGCCGGGCTATCTGTACCCAAAACATGCACTACATCCCCATCGCCAACAGCCTCCACCAAGCCATCATCCAAGATAACAACCCCTCCAGAAAGCCCCGTCGCTACAGAATAAATAGCCACATGGCTACCAAACGACACCTTGTCACCCGCAATAATTGCCCCAACGCCAGAAGCCACCGCAACAGACGTATCACCCGCCCCGTGGTCGCCATCCACAAAATAATCCGTAAACTGCAAAGCCGTAGTGTCGGCATAAAAATCCACCACCTCCAGAAACGCATTATTAGGCACAGCTACCGCCAAACCAGTCCCCAACTCAATAATACCCGCCGCCAACCCCGTCGCTACCGTGTAAATCGTCTGGTGGTTGCTAAACATCACCCTCGCCCCAGCCGGAATATCGCCAATCCCAGTATCAACCGCAATAGACGTTGCCCCCACGCTCAACGCCCCATTAACCTGATAGTTGGACAGCCTTATCCCATCATCATAAACCGCCGTAATCACGCAATCTGCCCGGCTTGACACCTGATAAATGAGCAAAGCAGAATTGACCAAAACAGGCGACATATTCCGACAATCACCAAACACCTTGGGCTTAACATTACCGCTAATCGTATCTGCCGTCCCCTCAATGCCAGCGGGCAAAACATTAGTACCCGCATAAGTGTCCAGCGGGTGCTGATTGCCCAACGTCTCTTGCCGTGCCTTTAACGCAAAAATAACCTGCCCATCCTGCTCAGTCATCCGCCCCACCGTGCCGACAAACCGATCCGTCACTGTGCCGCCCTCAAAAACAGACACCGTAGCCGCGCGGCCATCAACCGCATAATCCGCCAAATAGTCCAGACGGCCATCAGTATTATCAAGCGCAATATCTCCTATACTGCTACCTGCAAACATCGCAAACAATCCGCCATCATTAGCAATCACGCTAACTAAGGCAGGTTTAGCGATCCGGGGCGAAAAAGGATTACCATCATCATCAATATACTTGCCGTCGCTAAACCGCAACGTCACCGCCGCATTGCTGGCATCCAACGCCAAAACTGTCAATAAGATAATCATCAGCTAATCCCAAAATGTATTGATGTCGATACATTTGCCATCATTTCATCGTCTCCACCCGTTTAGCCCGATTACCCCGCTCAATCGCTTCAACCTGCTTTTCCAGCTTCTCCGCTACTTTTAAAAATCCCGCTTGGTCAGTCCGCACATTCGCGGCGGCATGTTTGTTTTGCTCGATCAGCAAATCCCCTAGCTTCCGCAACTCCGCCACCGCCGCCTTCAGCTCCGCCAACGTATCCAGATCCTGATTAACATCGGCACCCGAAGGGCCTGGCCCATTGACCAACGCCTGAATCCAATCCGGCATCCCCACCGATACCGACACCGTAGCGGGCTGCTGATTAAACAGCGTTACCGGAATGCTGCGCCCATCAGGCAAAGGCACTGCCGCTTCCGGCCCCGCCTCGCCAAAAATTGCCGCCGTATGCGATACGCCGCCCATGGCATACTTTTTCAACGGGTCGTAAGTTTTAGCGGTATACGGATGTTTGAGGTGATCCATCAACGTCGATAGGCTGTTAAAGCCGCCCGCTATTGAGCTAAAGCTAACCGCTTTAACTTGATCAGCCCATGCCTTATTGTCCAAGCCATCAGCCAAATAGCTAACGGCATCTTTGGCAAACATCCGCACCAACGGGTCTATGTCGTCTGAATTCAGGGTCCGGGTTTGGCTGTTAAAAGTATATGACTCGGTGCCATTGCCCCCGCCCCCGGCGATTTTGACAAAAACATCCGGCAATACCCCGCCCAATATGCCTTCCAACAAATGCCCAATATCACCAAACTGGGCACGCACCGATGCAAAGTTGCTATCCCTTAATCCGGCAATCACTTGCCCAGACTGTCGGCTGCTAGACTGATAGGTCTCGCCGCCGACAACAGCCCCCGAATTTGCCTTAATAATGGCCTCCGCACTAAAGGCACTCCGGCTGGCGTTATCGCTCCATCCCAGCCGATTTTCTTGCTGTTGAGCTGCCGCGCCATAAGCCGCTGCCTTTTTGGCGATAGGCGTATCGTAAGTAGCACGGCGGGCAGATTCTTGGCCTAAAAATGCCGCCTTATTGGCATTATCCGCCGCCACCTGCTCTTGGGCGGCTTTGGCCTTTTGCCAATCGGTCATGGCGATCGCCAAGGCATCAACAGCATCTTTTACCGTCAAAACTGATTTATTTAGCACGCCCAAAGCGGTCAGTTGCGAGGTTAAGGCATCAAGCTGGCTTTTCGCCACGTCGGCCTTGCCCTGCGAGTAGCCAATTTGCTGGGTCAATAAAGCCTGGGCATCCGCAAAATCTTTGATGTAGCCCAAGCCGCTAGCATTGTAATTTTTAGAGGCATCCAAATAGGTTTGGGTGACATTTTGCAACTGGCCCAAAGCGGTTTCTTTTTGTGCGTCGGTACCCGTTGCCAAGGTTTTGCGCAGCGCGTAAAAATCAGCTTTGGCCGTGGCGTATTGGTCAGCTGGGGCGGCTTTATTGTTTACCAGCGTTTTTTCAAAGCTCTTTAGTGAGTCAACAAAGCCTTGGTACGTCGTGACTTGCTGTTGCAGCAAACTGGATGCGGTATCGTAGGCTGTCTTAACGGCATCTTGATAGGTTTTTAAGCTGCTCTCCAATGACGAATAATAACTGTCTGCCGCGCTGCTTAACTGCAACAGCAGGGTGTAACGCTCGCGGTCTTTGGCATTGCTTAAGTCCAAGGCTTCGACCAATGCCCGATAGCCTGCGCGGGTATCGGGCAAACCAAGGAACACGCCCTGCAATTGAGCGGTTAAGTTTGCTTGCCGGCTGGATTGTTTTTCGGCATCGCTAAAAAACTTGTCGTAGTAATCGCTGAAATTGGTTTGGAAGTCTTGCAGGCCACCCGCTGCTTGCACTAGCGCGTCGCTGATCGCCACCGCATCCCCAGCCATGCTCATTCCCGACGTGCTGAGTGACTGCTGAACGACGGCGACCTCGGCGACAATGCGGCTGGCGGTCTCCAACATACCCTCGCCCAAATGCTGATATTTTCCGACCACCGAACCAAAAACATCGGTTGCCATGGTATCCAGAGCGGTTGACAGCACGGCATTAAGTTTTTTGGCAGCATCATCACCGCTTAATCCAGTCAAATCGATTTTTAACGGTGGCATGACATAATCGCGGACTTGCTGTTCCAGATTGCCGCCCAGATTTTGTGCTAAGGAAATCGCTACCTGCCCCGCCGAAGAATAAACAGCGGTTAAAGAGCGTTCGACGCGGCTATTCAGACTATTAAACGCTGTTTCATAAGATGTCGAATCGCTAAACAAATCCCATGACCGGATTTTGATAACGTTGTATTGCTGAGCTTTGAGCATTGCCCCGTCAATAATTTGACTAAATGTTTGCGAAGTTGTCTGTATGCCCCTCTCAACTACTGATGTATATCCGCCAGAAAAAATTGCGTCAATTAATGCAATGCCAGATACAGCATCTAACAATTTCGTAAAATTTTGCGGTTCGAATAATGTAAGAATTTTTGGGCTAAAAAAATCACCAATACCCGTTACTGATTTTTTACCTAAATTTAAGCCAACGTTAGACGTATCCAACCCACCCGCTTGGAATAATGTCGTAATTGTCCCCGACAACGCTGCTTGCAAATCCGTAATGCCCGTATTAATACCGCGCAATTCCGGGTATTCAGAAGCGTGAATATCTTTAAGCGTGCTGACAATATTGCCGATAGACTCGGACTGCGCGGTGCTATCACCCAGCACTGTTCCGGTGTCGGGAGAAGACGCAGGCGGCTGGGCAATAGAGCTGCCCAAGGCGCCCGTGGCAAACCCGATAGCTGCCATGGCCGCCGCCATCGCCGCCATCAAAACAAAGCCAATATACGGGCCGGCTGTAGCTTGGGTAGCCACTGCCTCTGCTGCCTTTGCTTCGCCCTTAACGGTGCTGGCAGTCACGCTGGGGATAATAGAGGCTGTTTCCGCCGCCGCCACTGCGCCAATGCCGAACAGCTTTTGCGCTTGCAATACCAATTCAACCGCCGCCAGCCCCTGCTCTACTTTGCTAAACGCCTGCCGTGCCGCCGTATTTTCGCCAAACATATTGGCAGTGGCTCCCGTCAGTTGCCGAATACCCGTTAATCCGGCCAGCGTTTTTTCTCGCTCCAAACTGATGCTTTTTTGTGCATAGGCTTTTGCCAGATTATCGCGCTCAGATTGCTCAAGGGAAGAATCAAGGGCGGCTTTTTTAGCTGCCAAGGCATTATCGGCAATCGCATCATTTGCTGAATGCAAAGATTTGATGAAACTGTCAAAGGCATTAGATAAGCCGCCGATACCCTGATTTATCAAATCGAAAGACTGAGTGCTGGTCAGGCCAATATCACGGGTTGAGCGGTTAATTTCATTCAGCTTTTCTTGGTAAGTGATTGCCGCTTCGGTATCGCGTTTTAATAAGGCCGCATTATTGGTTTTGTTGATTAGACCAACCATTGCCGTATCGGGCTTAGTCTTGTCAGCATTCGCCCTTTTCAAGCCATCGCGGCTATCAAGTTCTTGGCGGGCTAAAAACGCGGCCCGTGCTGATCCAGTCACTTCCAAATACTTGACGTTTAGCTCATCGATGGTGCGGGTGTAAGCTTGGGTCTCAGTGATGGCCGTGCGGTTTAAATCGGTTAACGCTACTTCCTGATTACGGTAAACTTGGTTGATTTTATCGTTTATATCAACAACCTCTTTTGATGTCCGTATCTGTTCGCGTGGGATAACCGTCAAGTCGCTATGCGCTTGCATGTACGCCGCTTTAGCTTTTTGCAAATCGTTATCAAATTTATCCAACAGACTTTCAAAAAGTGCCGTATTTTCTTGCCCGTCGATTTTAAATTCAGTCGGTTGGAAAGTATGCACCGCCGCCATTGCCGCCTGTTTTTGTTTTTCCAATGCGGCGACTTCGGTTTCAGTAGCTTGGCGTATCAGCTTTTCACGCTCCGCTAGATAGCTTTGCAAGCCGATATTATTTTGCTGATAATCAAACTCCAGCTGCTTAGCATTCAAGGCATTCAAGGCCAGTTGTGCCTGGGCGACTTGCTCAATACCTTTTATCTGCACCTCATAAGCGGATTTATGCGCGGCCTCTAAAAGCTTAATGCCTTCTTTTTCATCTTTTTTATCCGCTTTTTTAGCTTCAGACGCAGCGGCATCAGCGGCTTTTCTCCGCTCTTCAGCCTGATTTTGCGCTTCAGTAGCGGCAATCAAATTGGCATTATTGCTGACAGCTTGGTTATACTCATTATTTAGCTTGGCAACTGTCGAATTGTAAGACTCAAGGGCCTGCTGCTCTCGTTTTAGTTTTTCTTCATCTAGCAACGCCGACTTGGTAGCACTTCCGGCAATGTCAGGCAATTCGCTTAAATCGCGTTTGTACGTTTTTAAACTTTCACGCGCGGCATCTAAATTGGCTTTAGCCTTAGCTATACCCGCATCCAACTTATCTTTTGCCGATTCGGTCGAAAAACGCGGGTCATCATTAATTTGTTTTTTGTCAAACTCCAGAGGGCTAAGGTTCGCCTTATCCGTTGCCTTTTGTATTTCAGCCATTTTTTTCAAATACGCATCCTGTGCAGGCATTGCCCGGTCATACGCATCACGCAAATCGCCAAGATGTTTGGTAAATTCTTCTGTCGATAGCCCCGCTTGATGGTTGGTTTTTTCATAGAGATTCAGTAAATCTACTGACTTTCTCATTTCTTCATTAAAAATTTGCTCAGCGGACTTGGTAGACAGCTTAATGTCTTTGTAGTTACTTGTTATGGCAATGGCCGCATCTTGGGCTTGACGATACTCAAATGTCGAATGGACATTATCCAAGATAGCTTGGGTACTTTTCTTGTGAGCCTCGGTTAAGGCATCCAGACTGCCCCAATCCGTAAAAGCGGCTTTGGTTTTTGCAGCCCAGTACGATACATCTTCAAAAGCACGGGCAAAGCCTCCGACTACTGCCGTCGCAGTATTTGCAATGGGTGTCCATCCGCTCATCCATGAGCCAATCTGATAGCCCATAATCCCCGCAAAAGCTACATTCAACAAATTCATGGGGCTTAATAATGCCATCATGCTTGCGCGTTGTGCAGCGGATGCTACGGCATTTGCCTCTTGAGCAGCCGCCAATTGCCGCACGGCAGTAGCCTGCGCCGTTTGTGCCGCCGTCACTTCTGCAGATAAAATGGCTTGCTGGGCATCTAAAGCCGCAATTTCAGCCGTTACTGCCGTGCGTTCTTGCTCAGCAAAAACTAATTCGTATTCGGCTTGGGTGCGCAAATGCAAGACTGCCGAATTTTGCACCGCCGCCGCCGTAGCAGCAATCGTTGCTTGGGCGCGGGCAATATCAGCCTCTGCCGCCGCCAAAGAGGCGGCAGCTTGAGGCCGCAAGGCGATAATGCTTACTTGTGTTGCTTCGGCGGCTAATAATTGCGCATCGGTATTGCTTTTGGCAATTTGTGCGCTGGCGATCATCGCATCGCGTCCGGCTTGGCTTGTTAATGCCTGCGCCTCTTGCATGGCGGCTAAATCAGCCGTTGCCGTTGCCAAAGCCGTTTGTGCTGCCGTCAACTCAGCAGTAATAGCCGTTTGCCGGGTATCCAATGCCGTTTGTTCAGCGATTAAAACCGTGCGCCGTTGCTCAGATTCTGCCAAGGCAATTTGTGCCGCTACCCGATTATTAATAGCCGTGGTGCTGCCTAACATCATAGATGTTGATGCAATCGTCGCCTGGGCGGCATTAATCTCGGATTCTGCCAAGGCAATTTGTGCCGCCGCCGCCTGCCGTGCCGCTTGGGTGCTTAACTCTTGGCTTTGCAAGTTGCTCAGGGTCGCTTGGCTATTAATTGCCAAGGCCTCAGTATGGGCTTGCTCAACGGCAGTTTGCTGGGCAATCGCCGCCGCTGCAAGCTGTGAGGCTATCCGGCTTTGGTGTTGGCCGACAACAAAGGCCTGCAACGCGCCAACACCTTTGCTGGCTAAGTTTAGCGTTGCCGCCTCCCCAACCAATACCAGCACATCTAAAATGGCAGGCAAGTTATGGGCGACGGTATCAATGCCGCTAGCAAGGTTAGACGTAGCGCGGTGCGCATTATTAGTCGCATTTACATACTGGCCAAACTGCGTTTCTACGTTTGTAAATGCCCCAGCTACCGTCACCGGAATTTTAGAAAATTCTTCATCAATTTTAGGGGCTTGGGAAAGCAAAGCGGTAAAAACTTTATCCGCCGTCAATTCCCCGGCTTCCGCCATTTTGCGCAATGCCCCAACGCTAACACCAAGGCCATCAGCTAGCGCATGGGCTACGACAAAACCGTTTTCCATAATGCTGTTGAACTCATCGCCGCGCAACACGCCGGAAGCCAAAGCCTGTGACGTTTGCCGAATAACCGAATTGGCTTCACTTTGCGCCGCGCCCGACAATTTCAGCGACTTAGCCAACATGTCGTTAAACGCCAGCGTGTTTTTAATGCTGCCGCCCATTTGCTCAACAGCGGCATTCGTGCGTGAAAAAAGCTGCTGATTAGCCCCCATTTCAGTATGCGTCTGCATGGAAATATCCAGCAACGCCTTATTAGCAAAAACAAAATCACCGGTTGATTTCGTCGAAGCGATAATGCGTGATTCCGCTAATTTAACCGCATCGGCCACACCGATAATTTCCTTGCCCGCATTAAAAATAGCAAACGCAGAAAACCCCGCTACAGCGGCGCGGGCAGCGCCACCAAGGTCGAGGGTTTGGGTAGCCAACTGGCTAAAGGAACGTTGGGAATTAGCCGCCGAACGGCTAGCTTGGTCGCTAGCCGCCGAAAGCTGATTGATATTGCGGGTAGTCTGAGGAATAACCGAAAGCGAACCGTCGGCATTGGCACGAAGCCGTAGCGTAAGATCAAGGTTAGTGGCCATTGCTTAACATCTCCATGATTTACGCTCATCAATTGATTTTTTTTGTGTTGCGGTCAACGCCACCCGCTGCTTATCGGGCTTTTTGTCATCATCTTCTGCCCGCTTATCAGCCCAGGCCTGTAACGCCCCCTGCTCAATCGCTTCAAGGCATTCCAGCAACCGTTGCTGTTTGCTACGCGAAGACTCAAACAGTTTTATCCGCCCGATCACCGCGCCATGGTCAAGCCCGGTAATCCCGCCAAAGCCATGCAGCCAATAAGCCTGTATTTTCAAGAAAAACTCAAACGCTGGCCACGCGTCATAATCGACAACAAAATCCCGTGGCTGCTCCACAGGTTTTGTAAACTTTGCCGGAAGTCGGATGTTGAGCTTTTTAAAACTGTCCGTGCCATCATGGGCCACGCCCGTAGGCATGGCCCAATGATAACCGGCGCGGGCTAGTTTCCCAGCAACCGCTTAGTTACATCTGCCGGACTGATACCGCGCTGCAAATTGACTTGATAATTCGCTAACGCCGCCACAATCCACGTTTCTTCCAGCAGGGCCGCTTTGCTTTCATCGTTAAATTCCATCGGGTTGCCATCTTCATCTTTCAATCCGACTACATTAACCAAGGTACGCTCGACCAACGCCCGGTCAGAATTTTGCTTCAGCACCGCCGCATATTCATCTGCTTTCAAAACGTCTAAAGTCACGTCAGCCGTGTGGTTAATCGTTTTGCCGCCATCGCCGACTTCCGGCAACGTTGCCGTAAAAGTGGACTGTCTTTTTTTTCCAACAGTTAACGCCATTGTTTATCTCCTCGGTTTTTGTCCTGATTAATTCAAGACGATTTTAAAATCAGATTTGACCATCAATTCAAGGTCAGCCGTCATCACGCTGTTGGTATTAGAGTCTGGGCAAGCCGTAATTTGTGTCTGTGGAAAACCCAAAATAACTTGATTGCCCATATCACCTAGAGCAACAAAAGTCGGCAGCTTGGTATTCGCTTGCAACAAGCCCTGATAGTCCCAATCCACTTTCAGACCTTTATCGACCGTAATTTTTAGCATAGGGTTACAGTCGGTAATATAGGCACGTTTGTCGCCCGGCACGTTGCGGTACTGCACATCATTTCCCAAATCCGCAGACCATTTATGTACCACCGCATCAGCAAAGCCCACTATCAAGCGTGAGTTGATAGTATCAGCGCAAACAACTTGTGAAGGCACATACCGCGATAACATTTCGTTATCCGGCATATCCACATCATCATAAACATCCAAGCTGCCTTTTAAGCTAAACGTACCGATAGCAGACGTATCAGCATCCAGCCCAAATACCGCCGACCCTTTGCAGCCAACAAACCGATAAAACAGCCCATCGTTAAACCACTCAATAGTGGCCGATGCTTCGCCTGTTTTGCTGGGCAACTGGGTATACTGGATGTACGGATTAAGCGTGTAATCCGCGCCCGTCGCCACATACTGCGAAAAAGGCGGCGAAACAGCACAAACTTGCGTAGCACCCGTATAAGACGTAATCACCCGCGCTTGCTCGATAGAGTACGTCGCACCGGCTGCCGGGGCTTTGTAGAAATTGCTCGATACCGTAGCAATAACAGTGTCAGGGTTAAACGCCGCAATCGTGCGCTTTTCGATAATTTCAAACGTGCTGGTATTGTTTGGGTTATTAGCCAGCGTACCGTTTAATGTAGCCTTACGGATAGAAACATCATAAGCACCAATTCTTAATGTTTCTGGGTCATTGCCACCCGTCGTAATTTTGATATACATCCCAGCCAGATTTTGTGTACCGACAACGCTGTACGGCAAGCAAATGGCATTCGTTGTGCTATTAAACGAAAAGGTATCAATAATAGTGCCGTTATAATGCTTAACTGCAATCAAGTACCCGGACATTTTGGCATTGCTAAACAATATTTTGTAAGGCTCTTCACCTGTCGGATCAGAAAAAGCCGTGCCGACTATTGCCGCATGGGTAGTGCCGTTGTATGCCGTAATTGTCCGGCTCTCACCGTTTAAGACAATAGTCTGCCCAACATAGTCATCATCAATACCCGAAGGGTTACCGCCCAAAATAATCAGGGTCGTCGTAGAATCACCATCGGCTGTACCCGAATTTTCTGCCGTCGCCGCCGCTAACTTCATAACGTTTTTAGCGGCAGAACCCGAAGCCTGCGCGGTACCGGATAAAATAGCGACCGAAAGGCTGTGGAACGCATAAAACCCATCAACCTCAGATTCACCGGCATCCAGCGTTACGTTACTGCGCCCACCCGCTACTAAAGCGTTGGTTGTTGCCGTCGAATTGAAAAGTCGCTGCAAAGCACAAGCCCGCGCCAAAATATCCCACTGTGGCAAGCTGCCAGGCACCGGCACTTCATTTGCCCCGCCCAACGCCAAATCACATTCAATATCAATGGACGCATCGGTATAACTAAATTTCTTCGCTTTCCCGCCCCGCGTCGGCGTGACAAGGTTTGCATCAATGGTTTTATGGTCAATTTTGACCGTAACCTTATTAGCAATCACCGCATCGCCGTCCGCTGTCAAAGCGGCAACACCGTAGGTGGATTCCGCCTTGGCTCTGACGGCAGTATTTGTGGCTATAATCGGGTTGCTGGTACTCATTTAGAATTCCTCTTGGTTGTTTTTGCGGCCAACAGCTCCGGTGCAGGTTCGGCGACGGCCAACAGCTCCGGTGCAGGTTCAACAACGGCCAATAGCTCCGGTGCAGGTTCGGCGACGGCCAGCGGCTCCGGTGCAGGTTCGGCGGCGGCCAGCGGCTCCGGTGCAGGTTCGGCGACGGCCAGCGGCTCCGGTGCAGGTATAGGGGCAATAGGTGGCAATACTTCACCATCAAAAAACCACCCGCCGTGGGGTTTGCTATAAAATCCTGGCTTGCCCGAAGCCTTGACTTGAGCAATTGTCTTGGGTGTTGCGTATAAACTCATAACCCCTCGCTATTTAAAAATCATGTAATCAGTTCTAAACGTATCTTTGTAAGTCAGTTGTCGCAGGTCTTTTTTGCCCTGCTCACCGCTTACCCTTTCAATAGGTATTAGGCAATTAACAGGCTTCCAACCCACCAAAGCCGCTTGTATTTCTAAGCGATAAATCCGCTGTTGGTCAGCGTCAACACTGCTAAACTTATCCGTCTTACTCGCCGTGCGCCGCTGTATAACTTCAACTGTCACTTCCATCGCCACCCGCTGCCGCACTCCGGTAGCGATAGAATTAGTCTCCGCCGCATCCCCGCTCAAATAGACAAAACCAACGGGGGATTCCCTGTCATCAATCATCAAGCTGTCGTCAGGGATAACTTGATAAAACCGTCCGCCAAACGTGGGGCAATTTTCTGTCAAGCAGTCAGCCCAATCGACAAGATCAGGCAGGTGTATCATTTTTGCCAAACCACTTGGTAAATAAAGCCTGAGCGGCCTTTTCAAAAATCACAATGGCTCCACTGCCCATGTGCCCAGTAACGCCGATCAAAAACGCCGACACCTTAACCTCTAGCCCCGCCGAATCGCACAGCAAATACGTCAGCAAGCCAACAAAACCACTCACCACCCACTCGCCGATCAGCTCAGTGACCGAAAAACGGCAATAGCCCTTGTTGAGTTTCTGGATGTACTTAACAGTACCTCCGCAAGCCCCCCAAAACGCAACCCACAAAAACGTCACCGCATCCGCCGATAACCCAAACACCTCTAAAACTGGCTTTTCCATAATCGTTTTTTTAATTAAAGGTTAAGGGCTTAAAACCCGTTTAAAGCGGCCTGAACTTCCGGCAACTGCACAATTTGATTAAGAATTGTTGCCGCCTCGCTATCCGTAACGCCTAAAAAACTGCGCGGTGGTAACACAATCTGCCAAGACTGCCCTGCCGTCACCCCCTTTAGCTCTTTTATCAACAACCCGGCTTGCCCAATTGTCAGATTTTCAGTAATCCATTTCATCGTCGGCGTTTTCCATCCGCCATTTTGTCGCCGAACCTTGTAGCCCAAGCCGAGCAATTGCTTTGCTTGTATGCGCGTCGCCGGTGCAGTAACAGGCAACCGCCTTGCTTGCTGCCGATTTAAGGCGGCGGTATACGTCTCCGTGCTGCCCAATTGCTGCTTAGCGGCAATACGGCCCTCTACAGATGATGCCCAACCGATCAACGCTTCAGTATCCGATACAGCCCGGATGCTTAGCCGTTGCCCCAACTTAGTCAGCATTTTTTTACGCCGTGTCGATTTGCGCGGGGTAAACGCTTGTTGATTAAGGTCAGATTGCATCCTAATCCGCGCCTTGCTGTTAGCTAAAATTCGTTTAGCTAAAGCCTTAATCACTACCCGCCGTACCTGTGCCGGAGCCGCTGCCAAGCGTTGTTGCACAGCACTAGCCCCATCAAGCCTCAGCGTAATCATATTAGCGAGTAAGTTTTGCTATTAAAAACCAACGGGCCGGCTTCATCTTCTTGCGCGTAGACAAACTCACGAAACGGGATGCCAAACTCAACATTAGCCACCTGCGCATCCAGCACATCTAAAATAATCGGGAACTCAAACTTATCCAGACTATCGCCGCTGTTTTCCATCAGCCAGCAACTAATGCTCGCCGTCAAAATGCTTTCGTTAATCCGGCCATGGGGGTAACGCTCAATAAAAAACGTTGCGGTGTAATGATTTTCGCAAACAATAATACGCCCAGGCACACCGGTATTTCGGCCAGACGGGATAATCTGCAAATCATCCACCCAGCTATCAATCTGCTCAGCCGCCACAAAATTAAGCCCCTGCAGAAAGGTATGTAACTGCCCGATCTTAATCACAGCAACGTCACCCGCGCATAACGCGGGTCAGTGTAGCCATCTTCCGGCAACACCGACCCCAGCAAATTATTGATAGCTACCCAGCATTGCTGCATCCAATATTCTTCAGTTTGCGGGGCTTCCTTGGCCGCGTTTTCCGCGTTGGGCTTGCGGTTAAGGCTATTAAACTGCTGCAATAAAAACGCCTTGGCATAGCAACAAACGGCATGGACATAGTAAAAATGCAAAACCTCATCACCATCAATCTGGCTAGAATTGGCGGCGCAATACAAAGCCAACGTGTCATAATCGCCAATAATCGCCAGCTTCGCCGCCGCCAGCTCTTTATTGCAAAATACCATCGCCGCTTTAAGACCCATCAGCACCACCGCATCGGCATATTCAGTTGGTATGCGGTAATCATCAACCAAATCCCCCACCGTCAAATCCGGCCAAAAGCCGTCATTAGTGACAGCTTGGGCGGTCGTGTTGGCTGGCTTACCGCTAAAGCTCATTACAGCCGACCGACAATCATAATGTTAGCCAATTGCTTAGCCCGGTCTTTAACCTGCCCAGCCCATCGGCTTGCCAACATGCCTTTGCTGGCCGCCACATAATCACTCCGGCCAACCGCCGCCAGCGTGTTCTTAAATTCCAGCAAGCCGTCAACGCCAAGGTTGTAAGCCATATCCAACAATACCGCTTGCCGCGCCAAATTAAGCTTAGACCACCACGGCAACTTGCCGGACAGCTTATGCTCAATAATATCCAGCATCTGCACCAAGTAAGAACTGGCCTCAACCATACCGATACCGTGCGCCTTCAATTGGGCGATTTTTTGTGCAGATAACTGTAAAGGGTTAGCTTCCAGATTATAGCCATATCCAATCGTGGCAATACCCACGGTATCGTTATAAACTATCGACCTAAACCCTTCATGGCCTTTTACTAAATTTACGACTTTATCATCCACAAAAACCGCCTTATAAAATAGTGCCAGCTCAGACAAACCACCCGCCAAGGCCTTAAAAGGTTGCCGCGTAAATCCGTCTGCACTGGGCTTGAGGAGCCGTTTTAATCTTGCTCAATATCAATAAAGAGCGTAAAAGTTTCGCCGGAGGCAGGCACATAAGCATTACGCGCCACTACCACCGCCCATAAGTTCTTAGTCGTATCAGCCGTTTTAAAAATCTTATTGGGCAATGGCTGCGAAAAATAAACCCGGTTGCTGCTCGCATCACCGTCCGCATAGCGCGGCGATTTAAAGCTGGCGACCGCCGCACCCGTCGAATCAAACGGGGCATGGTCATCATAAAACTGAAGCGTTGCCACCAAGGTCAGCATTTCCGCATCCGTGGGCGTAAACGCCGCATTGTCATTGTCCAGCCCAACCACTGCCGAAAACAAAAACACATCCGCTTGCAACGGTAACGCCGGAGCCGCCGAACTAATCAGTTGGGCCGAAGAAATACGGCCATAGCCGCCTTTCAGCGCAACGCAATTAGCCACGACAATTGCTGTTGGTGTAGACGCGCTATTAGCGATCACATCCCCAGCCGCATAAGTCGTGGTATTCGCGGGCCGCGTAATGCTGGTGGATACTACAACGGGCAAAGCCCGCAAACGGTTCAAATAACTGCCCATCAGTAATTCCTCTTATCGTTTAAGCGTCTGGCAAGGGTCTTTGTCCCGTGCTTCTCAGGATTATGCGCCTGCGCCATTTCGCACAGCTCAAAACCCCGTTGATATAATTCTTTTTGCATAGCAGGGTTATCGTTCATATCCCCCTCGCGCTCTTTATGTTTCGCCAACATCGCATAGCATTTGCTAACAACGGGAACAGGCAACGTGTAACGCTCATCCCACCCCGGCAACTGCCCAACCAACTCATCTAAGTAAGGACTAGCAGACCACCCCTCGACTAGCATAATATTGGCCCAGTCATACAGCGCATCGCAAACATACGTCGGCATGTTCCGGCCAAAGTTTTCCGGCATCGCCTGATTCTGTCCGACCAATACCAAGGCGATTTTTAACGCTGCCTCAACGGCCATCACATCAAACAGCCAAATCATCACCTGCACAGCTACCGGGTTTGGGTAGTTGTCGCCAGCGTCAATATAAGCGGCCACAAACGTCGTGTAATTTGCCAGCAACCCTTTTTTGATGGTTTGCTTTTCCGCCAAATCGCTAACCGCCTTAAGCTGCCCAACGTCGTTATAAAGCTGCTGTAAAAATAACCGCAACTTCTCCGGCTGTCCTGCCCGCTTATTTATCGTTGCCTGGGCGGGCAGAACATCAGGCACCTTTGGCAACGCCGCTGCGCTTTTAATGCTGTCCCGCTTGGCCTGCATTATGTCGCGTATACTCATTAAGCGACCGTAATGCCGTCAGCAAAAACCGCTTGCTCTTCGTTGTAAACGACATACCCGCCGTTGCAACTGTTGTAATCGGCAACTGAGCTATAATCCGGTTCGTCACGAATAGTCCGGCGGATGCTGCCGCGCTGCATGTAATACTGTAAATTGCCGGGAGTCGTCAGCAAAATCCCGCCATCGATAAAAAACGGCGGTACAACAGCAGGCAAACCGCCATAGGTTGTTACAATTTGCCGACCAGATTCGATCATGGCCTTTTTCGCTTCGGTCATTTCCGGCGAACGATAATATTGGCCTTCTGAATAGCCCATCAGGTCATCCGATACCATCGCTATCAAGCCATCCCGCAGATGTACAGGGATGGTGTATTTCAGTTCATTTACCACACTATCAAGCGTTGGGTACTGACGGCTACCCAAGACAATGCCCGTAGACGCGCCGTCCAGATAGTTAGAGCCGCTATTGAATTCGCGCATGATTTGCAGCCAACCCACCAACAAATCCGACATATCGGGATTAGTCGCAATATCTGTCGTATCGGCGGTGGTGGTACCGTTCCAACCGACCCTGATAATGTCGTTAGCCATCGCTTCTTTAACCAGCGTGTTAAACAAATCGGCAAAATTTGGGAACTCGCTCCAAGCGTCCAGCGTCGCATACAGCACCCTGATGTCGTTATCGACCTCAAACAACTCATAGTTTGCATTAATCAACTGGATAAGGTTGCGGGCCTGCCGTTTAGCATTGCCGACAATTTTCGTCCGCGTCGCCGAGCCGCCAGAAACCGACATGGCAATTTTTTCGCCCTTAAGCTGCCGTACCAGCATGATGGTCAGATACGGCATAAACCAACCGCCATTTTCGACCAGCTTTTTAATCAAGGTGTTTTCGACCATCGGGGTCGCGGTAAACTCTTGGCCGGGTTCCGCACTATAAGCTTTTGCGCTCAGGGCAATAAATTGGTTAAACACCTGCCGAGCGGCGGGGGGTAATGGATAAGCCATTGTTGTTTACTCCATAAAAAAAAGGGGGGCAGGTTAAACGTAGGCGGCGAATTCATCCGCACCGCCGCCACCAGCTGTTGGCGAATTAGTACCCGGCTGCTCTTGCAACGCCGCCGCCAGCTTGGTACTGATGTCAGTAAATCCTGTTTCCAAGGTCGCCAGCTTGGCGGTAAAGTCAGTCAACAACTTATCCTTTTCTGCCACTTGTGTGGTTAATTCCGTCACCTTGGCCGTTAATTCCGTCACCTTGACATCATCACCAGCGGCAGGCGGTGGCGGATTAGTACCCGTCAATTTTGTTACAGATTCTTTCAGCTCTGTAAACGCAACCGTCTGCGCATCAAACAGTTTTTTTAATTCGACATATTCCGTGCTGGCCATCTCGTCATCACCTTTAATTTGTAAATGTTTCGTAAACTTCATAAACCATGACGGCGGCTTGTCATCCTCGACAACTACGTTAGATTCAATAAAGGTTGAGTAAAAATTTTTATCATCAGGCAGTTTGCTAAACCTGACTTCTTCGGTGCCCAAGCTTGCCGGGTTATCGGTCGCTGCTAATCCCGTAAAATACCATTTACCAGTACCAGCAAAATTGGGCATTACTTCAATGGATGTAAACAGCCTTTGACCGCTGTCATTGTTATAACGATAAAAATCGTTAGGCTCAAACACGGCATACAAATCAACCCCGCCTTCAGTATTTTTCTGCAAGCTAATGCTGTCAACAACGCCAAGGTTATAGCCGCGTAAGTGGTCAGGCCAAATCAACGCCGTATAGCTATCGCGGTTATAGGTCTCTACCGCTTGGGTCAGCATCTCCAGCGTAATCTTCCGCCCGTCAATAGTATTGCCGCTTCGGGCAACCCGAAAAGGCTTAGTTTTTAACGCCACAATCAACCCCTTTATTGCTAAAACACCCAGTTGCACACAGATTACAAGCAACCCCGCACACAATAAAGCCCCGCCTATC
Organism: Methylovulum psychrotolerans; assembly: GCF_002923755.1. GTDB lineage: Bacteria > Pseudomonadota > Gammaproteobacteria > Methylococcales > Methylomonadaceae > Methylovulum > Methylovulum psychrotolerans. The sequence goes on along the minus strand of NZ_PGFZ01000020.1, from coordinate 17,162 downwards.
CAGCCCCGTTTGATACCCACAAGATCAAACAAAATCAAAAACTTTAACCAATACAACCCCGATTGCATTACATAAAATGCAGTCATGACAAGCAAAGCCGATAAATCCTTCCGTTATTCGCCCGAAGTGCGCCAATGCTGCCGCGCCATGTTTATTCGCGGCGCAACGGTGGACGACATCGCCTTAAATTTCAATATTCCACCGCGCACGGTTTATTCATGGCGGAAATCCGAAAAATGGGATGCTTTTTGCCCGGAGGGTACGGTAGAAGAAGTGCTGGCCAGACGCATCAGCGTCTTAACCGCTATCGAAGATAAAACCAAAAACCAACAAGAAGAATGGCAACGCGCCGTCAAAGCTTTCGGGGCCTTAAAGATTGATCTGGCTAAAGCTGAAGAAACCAAAGCCCGCGCCTTATGGATAAAAAATAACGGCATCCCCACCGCCACCGCCCAAGCTGCTACTGAAGGTGATAACCAAGAAGCACCGCGCCCCAAAGGCAAACGCAAAGAGAAAGAAAAAAAGGTCAAAAACGACATCTCGGAAATCACCCCAGAGATGCTCGCCGAAGTGCGTGCCAAGCTGTTCACTTGCCAGTACACCGCCGCTTGGCACGCCGCCAAAGAAAACCCGCTAACCCGCCGTATCCGCTTTATCTTAAAAAGTCGCCAAATTGGTGCAACATTTTATTTTGCGTGGGAAGCCCTAGAAGATGCCATCCTAACTGGCGATAACCAAATCTTCTTGTCGGCCAGCCGTAGCCAGGCGGAAGTGTTCAAGGGCTACATGATAGCCTTCGCCAAAATCTACCTTGAACTTGACCTAAAAGGCACGGACGTTATCACCCTGTCAAATGGGGCTAACCTGCGGTTTTTATCGACCAACGCCACCACCGCGCAAAGCTATACAGGCCATCTCTATATAGATGAAGTGTTCTGGATACCGAAATTTGAAAAAGTGAATCACGTTGCCGGGGCGATAGCGACCCACAAACATTGGCGTAAAACCTACTTTTCTACCCCGTCCGCGAAAAGCCACCAAGCCTATCCGATGTGGAGCGGCGAAATTTACAACAACAAATTGCCGGAGAAAAAACGCGCCGCCTTTGATGTGACATGGCAAAACCTGAAAGACGGCCAAATGTTCCCGGATGGGATATGGCGGCATATCGTCACCGCCCAAGATGCCGTTGACCAAGGCTTTGACCGTATCGACATCGATATGCTTAAGCTAGAGTCCAGCAGTCAAGATGCCTTTGATAACCTTTACATGTGCAAGTTTATCGACGATTCTCAAAGCGTCTTCAACCTGCAAACCCTGTTAGATTGCGTACTGGAAGCCATGGAATGGAAAGACTACAACCCCAATGCCGCCCGCCCCTATGCTAACAACCCCGTAGCCATCGGCTACGATACGGGCGTATCGCTAAAGGGCGACGCGGCACAACGCGCCTTGCTGGGCATCCCCATCAAACCCAAAGACCCGTTTAGGTTATTGGGTCTAAGAAAACTCCAAGGCCAAAATTTTGAATTCCAAGCTAACCGCATAAAAGAAGATGTTGAAAACTATAACGTCCAATACATAGCACTAGATTTGAATGGCCTAGGCATAGGCGTACACGAACACGTCCAAAGATTTTACCCAGCCGTTACGCCGTTAAACTACTCGCCAGACAACAAAAACAGGCTGGTGATGAAAATGCTCGACCTCATCAACACCAAGCGGTTTTTAATGCTGCAACGCGATCAGGATGTAATCAGCTCATTCATGTTAATAAAGAAAACAATCAGCAACGGATCTGGGGCCATTATCTACAAAACTGAACGAAATGCCGCTGGTGGCCACGGCGATTCCGCATGGGCCATCATCAACGGCGTAAGCTACGAGCCGCTGGTGGGTAGCCACAAACATGGCACGGTGGTGATACAAGCATGACCGCCCTAGTCAGTTGCCGCACCTGCCGCCATTTTACCGCCGACCCCATCGGCGACGGCGACGGCATCGGCCATTGCCAAAAACTCGAAGCCTATTTAAAAACCAACCCGACCCCACAAAAAATAAACCTGGCCCTCATCGCCTTGGGCAATTTACCGCCCGACCGCGTGATCTGGGGCGGAACCCTAAACCACCCAACCCGTCAATGCCAAAAATATGAACTTAACCCAGCTTAAATACGGCATCGCCGCCGCCAAGACCTTCATCAGCGGCGTGGCCGAACAATTCACCAGCCCGGCGGCCGCCAGCACTGACAATGGCCTACGTTTCAGCTTTGGCGAACCTGAATCTGTCTTGAACAATAATATTGTCAGCTCCCTAGGCACGTTCTTATATGCGAATGGCGAATATTGGTTACCGCCCGTTGATTTAATCGGCATCGCCGACCTCATCAACGTCAATGCGTACCATGGCCCTATCCTGCATTTTAAGAAAAACATGCTCTTAAAATACTTTAAGGCCAATTCAATGCTTAGCTATAAAGACCTTGAAGCCGCCGCCTTTGATTACCACGTTTTCGGCAACTGCTACTTTCAGCGGCACTATAACGGCTTCGGCAAAGTCGTGCGCCTCTCCCGCTTGCCCGCTATCCGTATGCGCCCCCACAAAGACCCAGATGTGTTTGTGCAGCTGCTCAACGCCATCAGTTCCACCAACGACTTGGCGACCACTAATTATTGGGGATTTATCAAATACCAGCCGGGCGAAGTCCTGCACCTAAAAACCGTAGACGCAAAACAAACCATCTACGGAACCCCTGAATATCTAGGCGGTATGCAAACCGCCATGCTCGGCGAAAATTCAACCTTATTCAAACGCCGCTACTTTATCAACGGCGCTCACACGGGAAACATCTTTGTCACTAATGATGCCGGACTCAGTAACGAAATGTACAAAACGCTTAGTGATTCAATCCAAAGCAATAAAGGTGTGGGTAACTTCCGGTCAATCTATATTGACGTGCCAAAATCATCTAGCCGCGAACCTGTCAAAGTGATTCCAGTAGGTCAAGCGGCCACTGGCGACGAATTCAAGGCCATTCAAGAACTCACTCTGCAAGCCATGCTGGGCGTACACCGCGTGGCGGGGGAATTCCTTGGTGTACTGCCGCCGCAATCCGGTAGCTTAGGCGACCGCATCAAAGTCATGATGTACTATCATGAATTTGAAATAGAACCAATGCAAAACAAATTCCTAAGCATCAATGAAGAAGTCAGCGGCAACCCTATCCAGTTTGAAGCACCGAATTGGGGTATTTCCGCGCCGTAGTGCCTTAACCACTGTCAACAGCTGGTAAACTATCACCAAAATTTGAGGAGATTTTTACCATGAAGACCACCTGCCCCTACTGCAAAACTGATTCGGTGTTCTACCGCGCTGAAAAGCTCACCGACACCGAATCATCCCTAGACCTGCAATGCGCCGACATCAAAGCGTGCGGGGCGCGTACCACCTACACCCTATCGGTTAAAAAACTGCTCCAACCCTCCCGCTTGCCCATCGACAAGCAAAACCCCAACCCCAACGGCTTGCTATCCAGCCGCCAACGCATCCATTGCTCTTGCTGCGGGCAACCCGCCGTTATCTATGCCCGCTACAACCCCACCCACATCACCAGCGACTTTTACACCCAATGCCAAAACCCAGCCTGCCAGGCGCGGGTGCTGGTAGACCTGTCCTACCAAAGCACCGAACTGCCGCCCATCACCAACGTGCAGCTCATGGCCGTGCAAATCATCCGCACCACCCCACCCAAACGCCGCGCCGAACTGCAACTGGACTTGCTGGCCATGGCTGGCTAAACCCCAGGCATAAAAAAACCCGCACTAGGCGGGTTTTTTGTGGAGGGGATTGTTTGTGCTTAATAGCCTATTAATTGTATAGCTTCTGACGAAGACTTCCGTAGCCGCTTCAAAAACTCAAAATCATCAGGCGTTTTGGGAAAGGCAACTCCATACCTTAGCGCAACCTCACGCGGATGCACGACCAAAAACGTAACCCCATACCTTACTTCAACTTCGTTTCCATCAGCATCGTATTCATCACTATTTTCAGCATCTGGCAATGCCTCCTCATCTTCAATGCTTGTATAGCTGCCATGCACTCCAGAAGTAGAAAACAAAACAAAATTTAATTGATCCGCCTGACCATCAGGAAACAGTTGGCGCAAAACAATTAAACCATTGTCATTATTAACCAAGCGATTAACTGAGCAATGTATAGAGCCATTAAAAAAATCTGGTTTTACTTTTTGCCACATGACTATCCCCCACCATCAAAAAAACCACAAAAAAGGGCAGCATCCCTGCCGCCCCGTTGCGCCTTACGGCATTAGCTTAAGCAAAACCTCGCTTAACGCCCACAAACCCTCACGGTTCACCGACACATACCCATCATCGTACTTCTCCGGCAACGCCAAGTCCTTCACCAACTGCAAAATCTGTTTGGCGTTTTGCAGGTTGTTGTCGATGGTGTCTTGGTCAACGGGGGCCGCGCTCATGACACACCGCCGACAAACAAATCAGACTGGGCGAAATCGGCGGTCACCAAGGCCACTTCCGGCATGGCCGACCCCGCCAGATTATGCAGCACCCGCAATTGCGGCAGCAAGGTTTTCCATTCAAACACGTTTTTGCTGTTGACCAATTGGCGGGTGAGTTGGTTGATCTGGCGGGTCACGGCCAAATAGTCTTTGGGCTTTAAGGTGCCGAAAAAGCCTTGCTTGCGCAAAGTGGGCAACACCTCGGCACAGACCCAATTGGCGAACTCGGTGGCTTGTGGTTTGTTGGAGCGGAAGACAAGGCGGTATAGGCCTGCTTCGTTAACAAAATAGGTATCTTACGAACCGCCACCACGTCCGTCATGGGCAGAAGGGGTGGTAAGTTTTACCACCCCTTTCCATGATTCAGGCATATTATCGAGCGTATGACCTGTCCATTCAATTCCTAAGACAGCACAAACATCCTTGGCGCAAAACCATGGATTATTATCGGCATCTAGGGCAGTTCTGACAGCGGACAGGGAGAAAAAAAAGGGGTTAGCAGTTAAGCTAAAATTTGAAGTGTTCATAATAGTTTCCGTTAAAAATTTAGAAACCACCGTCAACCATCTCACCAGTTGGGCGGCGGGGACATAATCAGAAGGTGTGAGATCACTGTTACACGGATAACCAGCGGGCATAAAGCCGTCCTCCTTAATCATGCCCCGCCATTACAAAATGACAGGCACAAAAAAAGCGCAGTAGGTGCGCGTAGCACCGTGTATACAAGTCAGAATCTCACCTCTGAGCCGCTGTTTTTTGCAGCGGCTCGAAAAGAGTAGACCTGTACCGCGCTTTTGTCAACAATCTTTAAAAAGTTACTTCTCTAACAATGCAGGATAATCAGCGTTGGCAGTCTTTCCGCTCCCATTTATCTTTCGCCTTGCCTTCCTCCACCGTCTGCCACTGCATGTTCTCCGGCGCATCGGCCCCGCCACACGCCAAGGCCTGAATATGGTCAATCACATACCCCGGACACGCTCCGCTTTTATGGCCGTTCGCGGGGCATGGGTGCATGTATTTAAAAACGGCTTTGGCTTTATAGCTTCTTTGCTCTTTAGCCTGCGCCGAAAGACTGGCGGTTAAAACGATAACCAACAATACTAAGTAACGGTTCATGTTATTTTCCCCCGGGAATAAAACAAGCCTTCTCTTTATAATCTGGGCAGGTTTTTTCAACCAATAAATAATCAGCTTCAGCATCTGAAGAGGTATAAGCAAATCCTTGCGCAGCAAGACATTCGCTGTAAAGATTAGATTGCTCAACCCGTAAATGCAGCTCATGCGAAGATTCGTTAAAACGATCAGTAGCACTGGCCTGTTGTTGGCTTAGAGAAAAGCTAAGATTATTGGTTGGCACATAAACCCGTTCGGAAGGGCGGCGGCTAGTATCAATGGTAGCGGCATGAGCTTCATACTTGCATTTAGCGGATACCTTCTCAAAATCTAACAACGTAGCCTCTGGATACAGCTTATTTGTCAGCATAGTGACCTTATAATCTCGCTTGGTGTAAGGCGGCAAGCCCGGCGCACAATAAAAATAAAAGGCAGTCTGGATACCGTCGATAGATTTAAAAGATACGGTATTACCATTGGCTAAAATGGCATGTTTTTGCGCAAATACTAATGACCCTCTTTCTGGAGTAGCCTCGCGTCCGACCAACTGGCATGGCTGTTTATAGGTATCAGATAAAATCTTAACTTTTTTCCAACCCTTATACTTCATGTTTGCACAACCTGCTAACCCGATTAAAATAAAACTACTTGCCAACACCACCAACCGATTCATACCATCACCGCTGTTTTAAGTTAAAAATCCAGTATAGCCTATCCCCTTATTTTTAGGACTGCCTGCCAAACATAAATTTAGCCTTAGCCAACGCCGCCTTGGCCTGCGCCGCCAAAGCTAACCCCTCATCGGTGGCGCTCACCAAGGCCGCGCCGCCGATCATTTCTTCATCAAAAAGGGCATTTTTACAGCGCACCGTCTCCAAAGCCGTATAAATGCGCGTGATGGCCGCCAAGGCACTATGCGCCGCCTTGCCGCAAGCGGTCATCTGTTGGCTAATCGTCCGCACTTGGTTTAATTCCGCCGCCCGCATTTGTACAAGACAATCCGACATCAGCCGGGTAATCTCCCGCTCTTGGCTGACTTGGGCATCCCGCTCCCAGTCCTCCGACAACCCGAACAAAAAGTCCGTCGAAACAAAATATACCTCAGAAGCCCGCACCACTAACCAAATCGGAATGGATAAGCCGTTACTGCCATTTTCAATTTTCGACAACATGGACATATTGCTGTACCCGAACAACGTATAAGCATCTTTCAACAAATAATTGTTCAACTCCCGCGCCGCCTTCATCCGCTCACCAAATCGGCGTACCAAGTGCGCCCGATCCAACCCATCAGGCTCTTTAATCACTAATTTGCTATCAACAATTTCAATCATTGGACTTACCTTCATTGATTCGTTAAATTTTCAATTGCAATGCGTTGTCTTTCAATAATATCAACCAGATTGAAAATTACCTTTGCTTCAAACAAATCAATGCCGCTTAACCGATAATCGCGGTCATCAGCAATTAACGCTTTGCAAAAATCAAACTGTTCGCCTTTGGCTTTTCTGTATAAAAAAATGAACAGATTGACCATCTCACCTTCGGTATTTCCTACACTAACCATTTTTTATTCCCATCCAGATTCAGATAATAACAGCGGACGGTGGCGGCGTGACTTAACAACAACAATCGTTTCCGCCGTTTCCGCCTTATCCTCACCCCCTAAAAACACCGCCCCACCCGAAACCCGCCCATCATCCGGCATCAGCCCCTTAAAACTCCCGTCCTGCCGTGGCCCAGGCCCACACAACGGGCAAGGCTCACCCAACAGCACCCCATGCACACACTGTCTCATATCGGCGACACCTGCAAAACCGATGTGTAACCCTCGCGCGGCGGAAACGGCACCAACCGCCCGCACTGGCTAAGCACCGTCAAAAAGAACACCACCAACAACCATTCACCCAATTGCTTCACTTAAACCTCCCGTGCTTCATTTTTTTTTAAAACGGGCAACTTAATGTCTTTATTGTGTTTTTTATAAAAACTCACCCACACCTGCCCATCAGGATAAGCCCGATCAAATGGGGCATTAATGTTTGGCTCATGCACTAAACAAACATAATGGTGCGACGAATTGCAGCACATGATTTTAGTAACGGGTATTTTCTTTTCTTCCATGCCATATCGCGTAACATTTCCTATTTTTTCAGGTTTTTTTGCAACAAGGGCGACAAGCTCAATCATGACCAACCTCAATTTAATTTACGTTTAGATAATTCCCGCAGGATTCTGCCGCTATCATCCTTCACCCGCGCCGTCCGCCCATCTTTCAGCGTCATCATCAGCACCCCGTTATTCCTCAGCACCTCAGAAACCGCCGACAACGACAAATAGCGGGCATCATCCAGTTTTATCAAATCGGTTTTAGGCCGGGTGCGCATCCAATACAGCACAATGGCCGTAGTACACACAATCAACGTCATCAGCATTAGGTAAAGCATCGTTATCTCCAAATAAACCCAGCATAATGCTAGGCGGTTTCAATCACAGACAATAATGGTAATACACACAATTAATGTCATCAGCGTTAGGTAAAGCATCGTTATCTCCAAAAGGTTAAGTTAACAGCCAGGCACACAACGCTTGGCAACTTCCACTAGCCATTATCACCAATCAAGAATTATGCTCGCTTCTATCTCTTCTGATATTTCAATAAAAACTACTTCTGGGGCAGTAACTTGATTTTCAGAATGGCGGCTATCAATAGCACGGCCTACACAATCAATATGATGTTCATCAAACTGGGCGACTTGGCTAGCCACAAAGCAAAATAAAGCTTCCTCACGGCTATCATAATCTTCTAACTTCCACATCGACTTTTCAAAATCATCTAACTCTTCATCAGTTAAATTCTTATCATTAATATCAATATCAAGTATTTTTGTAATCGTTACCACAACACGTTTTTTCATAAAATGCCCTCTCTAGGCTTTAAAAATCCAACATTTAATAGTCCGTTGCTCAATCACCGACCACACCCCGACATTCTTATCAACGAACTTGGGCTTGGTGCTGGCGATTAAAAACTTCCTCAGTTCTTTCGTTTCAATCGCTTCTAATTGATGTTTGGCGAACACTGTGCGGCAATGCTCTAAGTTGATAGCAATGCGTGTCGGGTCGCTTGAGTGGTTCAGGCACGGGATAGACAGCGGGTCATTTTGGTTAAACTTATCATTGATATACTCATAATTAGCCCAAAACTGTTCATTAATCGGGTGCGCCCGCCGCAATATTACTTCCCGCTCTACTGCCATCTCGGTAGCCTTTTGCTGTGCCTGGGCGATAGCGTCCGTCGGCACCGGCACGGTCAGCACTAAGCAATCAATCAAGGCCTTTAACATGGCATGGAAATCAATCACCCGCTGTGTCTTCATGCCCGCATTCGCCCGCAGCTCATCACCGTAAAGCTTGTACTGGGCTTTAAAGGTGGTCATGATCTCCCCTTCCTTGCGCAAGGTCGCCAGCAAATAGCCGCTAACGTCCATAATCTCCATCGCTTGCAGCCGCGCCAACGCTTGCCGACCCGCATTGCTATGATGTGAGCGGTCAAACTGCAAATGCAGAAACCGCGACAAAATAGCTTCCGAAGCATGGACGGGTACGTTTTGCACCACCAGCAAACCGCCCTTAAACTTGGGTTCCCGCACGTTGTTGTCGTTGGTCTTAAGCCCCGATGCCCGACCGATACGCCCCTCGGCCAAGTCCTTATGCTCATCCCACAAAAACTTTTTGCCATGTACCCGGCTATCGTCGTTTTCGTTGTCGGTTTCATTAAAAATAACCGGCAAGTTGGATAAACTGGATAACCGCCGCAACTTGCCGACCGCCGTCGAAAAGTTGGGGTTAAACACATCAGCATCTTTGCCCACCAACTTGCTCAACATATCGACCATCTGCGACTTACCCGACCCGGCATCACCGATCACCTCCAAAAATGGGTAGTAGCTGTAATGGCCGCGTATCTGCTCAACAAACAAACAGCCCAGCCACCAAGCGAAGGCGATCAGCCCCTTAACGTTAAACGCAGTCAAGTAATCGGCTATAAAAGGTTGCGGGGCATGGGTGCTTAATTTCTGCTTACCATCAAATACCGTCTTAATGCCCACTTTTTCCAGTTGAAAAAAGTCGTCTTTGTTCAATTTAATGACCTTGCCCTTTTCAACCGCAAAATCGTTGTAAATGTAGGCCCCAATCTCTTTGACATAGCCGACATAATCAATGGCCGACACCTCGCGCAACTGTACCTTGTTGCCCTTGCCATAAATTTCATCGACCACAGCAGTCGTACCCGTAAACTGCGCCCCAGGCTCTTTGAGCGCTGCTTTTTTGAACTCAGAACCGCTCGAAAACGCGCCGTAGTTAAACGCACATTTCACGGCTTTTTTGCCGCTGGGGAACTCCAACCGCAAATAATATTGCCCATCTAGGCCATTTTCCGGTTTTTGGAAATACAAAAACTTAACCGTAAACGTGGCTACTTTTTTAATCTCGGCGGCGGCGTTAAAGGCATCGCGCTTGTATTTTTCCCTAACTTCTGGGTTTTGCTCCATCGGGATAGGCATATCATCAAACTTTTTCTTGTTGAACTTGCACTGATAGGTTTCCTTTCCAAAATCAAACGTATAAGACCGCTGTTTATCATCACGCAACCACAAATAATAGGCCTTCTGGCGTGAGTTGGTCGCCAGCTCGACCTTGCCGAAATGGCGGTATAACTCCATATCTTTGGCGGTCAGCTTGCCCAGCTTGTGCAAATCATCCCAATCCTGCTTAATGTCAGGGTTATCACTGGATAAAATGGCACAGACTTTCTCGCCCATCACCCGCAATGCCTTGGCAAACTTGTGCAGCCCCGCCAGCCCCGCGCTGTCATTATCAAGGGCGATAATCCAAGTGATACCCCGCCCCGCATATTCCTTAATTTTTTTCTCAGGAAAAGTGCCGCTCGACATGCACGACACGGCTTTATAGCCGTTCACGTTCAGGGCAATGGCTTTTAAAATCGCCTCGGTCAGATAAATTTCATCGTTGGCGTTAATTACTAAGCCGGGCGGTTGCCACCAAAGCCCGCCAAACTTGCCCTTAAAATTCATCTTGCGCGGTTCAGGCGTTTCACCGACCGGACACAACATCACCTCATCAACCAACCGCTCCCAATAATTCAGGCGGTCAGGGGTCAGGTAAAACCGGACCGTGGCACTGCCCTTGTTCGCATCAGGATGCCCAAACCACCCTTGCTCATACCAGCCGGCAATCTTGGCAAGGTCAAACCCGCGCACATTTTGCATAAAAATGTCAGCGGTATAATTCGGGTTGGCCTCGGTGGCGCGGTACTGCTTGCTTAAATCTTGGTAAAGGTCTGGAAAAAGCTCTTTGGCAGTGATCTGGTAACCGCAACTTTCCGCCGAATTACACCGAATCATCCAAGGCTGCTCTACCCCCGCCCACAGTTTTTCCCGTTTTTTACACTGTGGGCAACGTCCATATAAATACTTACCGTTCACTTTCATTTCAAACTCAGAAATCAAACGGCCTACAACTTTCTGGTTAATATCAGGCAAATACATACTGTCATCATTAAAAGGCGTACTGCATCATGCAGTACGCGAGTGAGGGGCAGTCGCCCTAATTGTATTGATGTCGATACATTTGCCGTTGCCTACGGCGTGTTGTCGAAGAGCGTGGCGCGGGCAGCTTTGATTTTGTCAAAAATAGCCGTGGCTTTGTCAAGGTCAGGCGATACCATGGCCAGCAGTTGCAACGCCAAGTCGAAAGTATGCTCAGCCACTGTTTCTAAGCGGGCCTTATTTTCATCGGTTTGGTCAATCCCGATATATGTCTTAGCTATTTTTTCAATCTCTAACCGACATGCACCGATGTCTTTATCTAGCGTTAAAGACATACGGGTTAAAGCAAGGTTAAATTGGTCAGTTTTATCGCGTAAGTCCCTAGCGTTAAACAGCTTAACGTCCAAATTCGCTAATTCTTGTTGTTTTTCTCTGGCTTGCTCAACCAATGCTTCAACGCGCTTTTCAAAATCAGTAATAGCCTTTTTCTGCTCGGCACTGCCGCCATTGGTGTAAAGTTCACTCAAGTCTTTTTGCAATGACGCGATTGCGTCCTCTTTTTCTTTTAACTGCCCAAGCAATTTATTATGGTGGACATTTAGTTCATCAATATAGCTGGCGGCAAGGTCTTTGGCTTTCTGCTCGACAACGCCATCTAATTTGTTTGTTTCTACGGCTAACTTATCGGCCACTTCCCGTGCCAAGCGATTGTTAAACGTCGTTCTAATGTCCTCTATTTCCCTGTCCTTTTCTTTCCCCGCATCAATAGCAATAGCCAAGGCCGATTCTGTTTCTTGAATAAATTGGGCTGAATTGTCGGCAATAGCGGCTTTTTTCTTCAATTCTTGAATTTGCTTAACCGTAAACGTCTCGCCGTCAACCGTAATAGCCTGTTTGGTTTTCTGCTTAACCGCCAACAACGCCGGACTATCGCCCCGACCTTCCAGCAAAGCCACCGCTTGGCTATACGGCGGCAATACAGGCTGCATCTGCCCCATCAATGCCTCGCCATACTCCGCGCCCAGTCGCATCCATTGCGACGCGCGGTTACGGTCAATGCCAAAAGTCTCCTGGACGTATGCCTCAAAACCGCCGTGGGCAATTAATGGCTTAAGCTGGGTCAGCAACATCCCGCACTGCACAGCCTCAACCATCGCGCTTTGCTCAAACCGCTTAAACTGCGAACAGTGCAGGTGTATCTGCACTTCCAACACGCCTTGTTCTGCTTGTTTTGCCGTCACCAAGGTTTCAGCCGTGCTATCAATAATGCTGTTGTTCATGGGCCTATACCTTATGTTGGACTTTGAAAAAGGGGGTTTGGTGGCGTTTGGGCTGGTACACTTGGTTTTTGCGCAACATCGGCACAATGGCCCGATAAACCAGAGTAAAGACGTTGCCCGATGTCTTTTCTATAAGCTGGTCAAAATCAAACGGCAAATAACACATAAAAAATCTAAACATGGCATCCCCCCGCACTAAACTTGCCCATCGTAAAATAATTGCCCAAACCCACACAAAAATTGCCAATCACTAAGCCATAAGTCACATCAGGCAAGGTTTCAGGTGGGCGATTAGCGGCGACCCAAGCCGCTACGGCGGCGCGGTCATAAATGTTTTGCTTGGTCAAAATGCCCTTGCCGATCTTGTCGGGGAAGGCATTCTGCTTAATATATTTACGGGTCAAAGAAGGCGAAATGCCGTAAATTCGCTCAATCTCGCCGCTGCTGATATGCGCATCGGTTTCTTTCATGTAGTTCATCTGCGCCCGCCACTGTATAACCCAGTTGTAAAACGCCGCGCTCTCGTAGAAATCGCCAAACCGCTCATCAGTACCCACCAAAGGGATAAACGTGCCTTTGCCGATATGGTTATCAATGCTGCTGTATGAAATGCCCGCTACCATGCGCATTTTCCGCTTGTTGATATGCAGATTATTATTAAAAGTGACCATGTTCATCCCCTTGGATACGTTCCAAATAGGCTATTTCACGTTTTACGGCACAATGCCAAAACACCAGCGCACCTACTGCCGCCACCGCTGCCACCGCGCCAAACAGCACTAAAATTGGGCAGGGTATACAGTCAAAAAGCGCATTTAATCGGTTCATTCTTCCCTCGCTTGCCACTCATCGCGGCAGATTGCGTCACACCATCGCTTAGGGCCGGCCAGCTTCGCGCCACAATTCCAGCACTCGCCGGTCGCCTCGCTAGGCGGTACGTCTTTTTTGGATAAATAGAGACTGATTGAAGTGTGTATTTCAATAGTCCCTTGGCTGTGGTCTACATCGTCCATGAGTTGCCCTTAGTACAGCTCTATGGCTGTAGACTTAAACGTTTTGCCTTGCATGAATATGGCGACATTAACCCGCGCACCAGTAATGGCCTGTAAAGCCTTACGGCCTTCTTTACCAATGAAAGGGCAAGGGTTAGCGACATATAAAACGCCATCCTTAAGCTTTAGGTAGCAGGATTCCAATTGGGTTTTTGCCCAGGTGCGGTCGTCATTGTTGTAATGCACCGAATCAAGCAAGCTACTAACCGGATGGTCATCGATGGTTTGCGCTAACAGCAACTGCAACGCATCCGCCTTACAGCTCAAATGGATACCCGCATCCTCTAAGATGTCGGTACCGGTTTGCTCTTTGGTTGTCCGGTTGGCATAGTCCAGCCGCTGCGCGTGGGATTTGAAGATTAAACAAGCTAATTTGTAGTTGCTTTGAAAAACCGCCTGTGGCGATCTGGTGGGGCGTGAACTGGCGGGAGGCAATAAGCTAGCTTGCTCAGGCGCAGTTCCCGCACGGTTGACACTAAAGCTGCCGGTTTGGCGGATGCTGGGCAGTACCGTGTCACACACAAAACGTTCAAACGGTTTTGCTTGGGGCTTGTTAGATTTAAAGATTAAACGGTAGACGTTGCCTTCATTAATCAGCAGAGGGTATTTAGTGCGCCCCATGCTATCAATGATGGGGTATCTATTAGATACCCCATCATTACCTATTGGGTAGCTATTAGCTACCCAATCCTTACCAAGGGGGTCGCTATTAGCTACCCCCTCTGGGTTGCACATGGATTTAATGGCATCGTTGTGATTCACATAGCCGAGTGCTTGGCAAATGTCCTTAGCGACAAAAAGCGGCTGGCCTTTTTCATTGTTTACAACACGAATGACATTTGAGCTATCAAAGTCAAAAGCCAGCGGCGGCGTGGCTTGTATGCTTGCGGTTTCTTGAGACATAATCATTTCTCCAATTGTTTGATTTTCACTGTTTTTTTAAGCTTTGAAGCTTCAATAATGCGACGTCTAAGGGCCTTGCCTTTCTTTCCTGCCCATACGCCAAGCACTGCGCGGGTAGCGTTGCCTTGGTTAATGTCATTATTAATACACCACGCATTCAACGACGTGCCTTGATTCACAAATCCGGCTTTTACTGCGTTCAAATCACTTAAAACCCTTTGGCTAACTGCCTGTTTATTTTGTGGTTTTGCTTTATTCTTAATTGCCATATTGCTTTTTTATCCGGTATTGTCTATAAACTGAATTTACATAATTTATGTATGTCTAAATGATAATACAAAATGAATTATAGTCAATACAATTTATATTTATTTAAGCAAAGGTAATACAAAATGAATTATCCAAATGATGCCGCCTTGGTTGTCGAGAGGCTAAAGCTGTTGCTGAAGGTAGATTCTGATAAAAGTCTTGCTGAAGAACTTGGCATATCAACGCCTACTGTTAGCTCATGGAGGCAAAGAAATTCAATACCTTACGAAGCATGTATTGAAATAGCCACTAAGAATAATGTGCGGCTGGACTGGCTAATTATTGGAAAAGGGGAAATGTATAGCGGGCAATCGGAAATCAAAGAGCAAATGGCAATGTATAGCCCGGCTGAACCTGACATAAAAGCCCAAAAGGTAGTGGAATTGTTCATGGATTTGAACGAAACCCAGCAACGGGAAATATTTTTTGCTCTTGAAGAAAAGAAACAAATCAACGAGATGAAAGCGGCCTTGGCATACCTGATGTCGCGCTCAGGTGACGGGCAATATCAGGCTACGGCCTAACGAAAAAAATATATATTCAGGAGGCCACGGCAAACAGGTAATGCGGCGAGTTGGCCTATAAAAACAGCCATTGCAATTATATAAATCAATAACTTATAAAAAATGTAGAAAAGTTATGATTAGGGTATGGAAGGGAATGCAGTTTTTTAAAGGTTATTGATAACGCCACGCCGTTCGCGGCCTGTAGCGTTTTTTTTTGCGCTATCAGTAAGGTAATGATGAGGTCTTAAATTAAGTTATGTTCATGTCCTAAAATAACTTTTTTCATAACCTAAAATATCTTATAAGTTATTGTATTAATTTATATATATCGTTTTCATATCCACATTACCTGTTTGCCGTGCATACCTGAATATATTTTTTTGTTTTTCCTATGCGTTTGGGAGTCTTATATAAGTGTCTGTAAATAAACGTAAAGACGGGCAATGGCTGGCAAACGTCAACAAACAGGGCTTAAAGCGTGTCCGCAAGCTGTTCGCGACCAAAGCCGAGGCCGAGCAGTTTGAACGGGATTACATCGTTGCCAACAGCAAGCCGGTACCGGCGGCCGCCGCTGCGCCGATCATTGCCGAACCGGTGGCCATGGTTGTGGCGGACGTGCGCACCATGACTGACTTGGTGGCGTTGTGGTTTATGTATCACGGGGTGAACTTGAGCGACGGCGACCGGCGGCAACGCTGTCTGGCCAGCATCTCTAAAGAGCTGGGCAATCCGCTGGCCAGCTCGCTCACCGCCGAGCAGTTTGTCGCCTTCCGCTTTAAGAAACTGCAAGGCGGTATGATGGTCAAGACCTTTAATAATCAGCACGGCTATCTGTCGGCCATGTACGAGCGGCTGAAAAAGCTAAAAGTGATTGATTATCATAATCCTATTGAGTCGGTGGACTTTATCAAGACGCACGAACGCCAACTGTCCTACCTTTCAGTAGATCAGATCAGCACGCTAATGGATGCCATCACCAATGGCTGTAAGAATGAATCGACGTACTGGGTGGCGCAAATCTGTGCGCGTACCGGGGCGCGGTGGGGTGAGGTTGAAAAGCTCACTAAAAAGCAGTTGCATGATGGCCGCATTACGTTTGAGTTTACGAAGAGCAAGCGCACCCGTACTGTGCCGCTATGCCCTAGTTTCTATGTTGAGTTGCTATCATTCGTAGGTTTTAAGAACCCGAACGATAGGCTATTCACCAATTGCATCGGCTCTTTCCGCCGCGCCGCTGCGCGTTCCGGCATCGACTTCCCCCAAGGCCAGTGTAGCCACATTCTCCGCCACACCTTTGCTAGCCACTTTATGATAAACGGCGGCAATATCTTATCGCTGCAAAATATCTTAGGCCATGCTGACATCACTATGACTATGCACTACGCGCACCTGGCCCCCGATCACTCTATAGATGCCATAAAACTTAATCCAATTGCGTTGGGCGCGGCAAACGGGTAAGGAAGAATTGAAAGCTATATATAATATGTAATACAACTGCTTGCACACTATTTTAGGTTATGAATAAAGTCCGTTTAAGACAGGAACATTTCTTAATTAATGCATCATTGTCTTGATAGTCGGGAACTGAACCGCTATAGTTACGGCGGGTTTAAGTTTTTATCAGCAAATAAACAGGTTAATTTTAAAAGTGGCTGTTCCAACAGCCACTAATAGCCACTAACAGCCACTTTGCCGTTAGCAGGTGTTTTTCAACTAACTGATATTTAATGATTTTTTTTAAAAAAAGTGGGGCGCGTGAGTTTTCAATTCCCGCCGCCTCCACCATACAAGTTATTGATAAATATATTATTTATTTTATCATTTGTTAAAAGTGGCTGTTAAAGTGGCTATTACCTAGCCGATTAACAGCCACTTTCCATCAAAATACC
>NZ_PGFZ01000002.1:395343-474889 GCF_002923755.1 Methylovulum psychrotolerans | reverse complement strand
CGGTTTCATGGCTTTTTGGTGGGTCAGGATAAAGCTTGGTATTTTAACCTGTCAACGTTTATATAGTCAGCAACATTTAGGAAAGATGTCTATTGATGACAATCATATTTGGCTATGACCCGATGGTCATAAACAGCAACACAAATTGTGATACCAATCACTTCTTGTTAATGATAAGCAAAAAAAAGCCGCCGGTCTGTACGGTATCAAACCAAACCCAAGGGCTTTCTTCGGGAAGTGTGTTTATGAATCAATCCTGATTGTACCGGATTATGGGGTGTGTTAAAAAATCCATCCAATTGATTTTGTTTAAAAACCAGTATGTCGCACAATCAAAAATAGGGCAATTATCCTATAATAACGTGCTAAAACCCTATCCAGCAAAGCAAATGCACTCAGATTGGCTGAGCAATTAATGCGTAACCAATTGATTTAATTTGGTATCAATGAATTTTTAGCTACCCTATTAATCCGGTACAATAAGCATCATTGTAATGATTGTTGCTAATTTAAGCGTATCCAAAGCCCAAACCGGAACTTGGAGTCTTTCGGAGCTATAAAAAGAATTTTTGAGGACTATAAAAAAGGGAATCTAAACAGTACGCGTGGGGGGATTGCTTTGATGCTAGCGAGACGACGAAGGGGAGTTTAAAGGTAACCGGCTAAGGTGATATGATAATGTAGCAATCAGACCTGATGAGACTGAGAAGTCGCTTCTATTGGCGGTTTTTTTTGCGCTTACCGCAACGAGTGCGAATAACTGGAGACATTAAGGCGTTTATCAGTTTTAACGTCAATAACTCGCTAAAGTGTACCCGTATGAGTACCTGAAATAGCATATTTGAGATAACCTACAAAAACAATATCTTACAAGTTATTGGTCGGGACGACAGGATTTGAACCTGCTACCACTTGTCCCCCAGAACAGTGAATCATTGTTCATTACGACTCAATAAGACCCAAAAAAACAATTTTTACCCTTTATATTCATTACATTGCTTGATATTAGCGTCCAACAAGGTACAATAAAATCCAGCTAAATACAATTATTTTGCTATCCCGAATGCTATCCCGAAAAATCAAACTGACTTATTGATTTTGGCAAAGCCCTACCGCTTGTCAAAACGACAAGGGGACTCAAAAAATGGCTATCAGCAGAATAAAACCACTGACTTTTAAGCACCTAAAACCCACCGAAAAAGAACAGTTAATACCCGATGGCGGCAATTTGTACGTTAGGGTCAGAGCTGCAACAGATGGCGGCGCGGTGTCGTTTCGTTTCTTCTATCGTTTTGAGGGTAAGCAAAAATGGCTAACTCTAAAAGCCGATGATTTACCATCGGCGCGAAAAGAGCGCGATACTTACACGCAAATGTTAAAAGAAGGGCTTGACCCGAACCTTGAGATAAAGCTAAAAGATGAGCGGGCGAAGCAACAGCAACTTGATGAGCAAGCGGCCATAACCAAGCTTAAGGCGCGGGTCACGGTGAACGCCCTGTTTATCCGTTGGCGCGATACCGATTTAACCAAACGCAAAGATATTAAAGAAATCATCAGAATGTTTGAAAAAGACGTGTTGCCCGTCTTAGGCCTTTTGTTTGTCGAGGATGTACGAAAAGGGCATATCACCGAAGTGACCGACACCTTAAAGCAACGTGATGCCGTACATACGGCGCGAAACATCTTAAAGCTAATGCGGCAAATGTTCCGGTTTGCCGTTGACCGCGACATTATCGAGTTTGACCCAACCGCAAATCTTAGCGTTACAAAAACCACCACCAAGCCAACCGAACGGGATAGAACCCTAAGCGAGATCGAGATCAGGGCGTTGGCGCGGCAGTTGCCCGATGCCAATTTATTGAAATCTACCGAATGCGCTATCTGGATTGCCTTAGCGACCCTATGCCGTATCGGTGAACTGTCAAAGGCACAATGGGCGGACGTGGATTTTGAGGGTAAAACGTGGAATATACCCGAAGCCAACAGCAAAAACGGCAAGGCACACACAATCTACTTATCGGACTTTGCTTTAGGTCAGTTCAAGGCATTAAGGCACTATGCCACCCATGATGTTTGGCTTTTTCCCAACCGTGACGGGTCAAGCCATGTGTGTGATAAGTCTATCACCAAACAAATAGACGGGCGGCAAACCACCGCAATATTTAGTAACCGCTCTAAAGATTCACAAGCCTTAGTCCTAACAGGCGGAAAATGGACACCGCACGATTTACGGCGCACCGGAGCGACAATAATGGGTAAATTAAAAATCCTGCCAGATGTGATTGAAAAATGCCTGAACCACACCGAAGAAAACAAAGTTAAACGTATTTACCAGCGGCAAGAACTGAAAGAGGAACAGGCAGAAGCATGGTGCGTGTTAGGAGATAGGCTTAACTTGTTAGTGAATATGGACAATTCTAATATCGTGTTGCTACGCACTCAAAAGGCTAGTTAAATGCTATTTAACCGGATAGCCCGACGTGGCGACAAGTAGGAGTAAGTGGCCTGCAAAGCCATCTACCCCAGTTCGATTCAAACAGATTTAACGAAGTAGCGAAACCCGCAAGCTGCAAGGGCTTGGCGGGTTTTTTATTGTCCAATGAAGTGCAACAAGATACATTGACACACCGTCATTTGTAGCGGTATAAGTGGCAGTGTAACCGCTCAGCCCGCTAGGCTGACCGCCGAATTGAGGCCGATGCTCTCCCGTTCCGTAAAATTGCGTAAATGAGTTAAGCCAATGTACACAATTGAAGATCATATTTGCAGAGTATGCTCAGGGCGTATTCTTAGCCGAAAAACCCATACGGGCATTCAATATAGCTGTTCGCTCTGCAATGCGGGCATTGTAGATCAAGACATTTCTTATTTGTGCATGTGTGGGGTTAAAGCAAGCGACCATTCCTATTATAGATGTATAAGAAATACCCATAAAAACCCGCTAAATCCTGCTGAAATTGTTGTTTGCATAACAGAAGACGGAGATAGTGGGCTGTGCCAATAGATGAGCAAGGGCGTAACGGGGTACTGGCGCGATGGCTTGCCCATGACGCTTTAATATCTTAAACGGCGGGGTGATTTAAGATGTTAAACAATGCTGCCATTTGCCTACTTTATTCCCTGAAAAATCTTTTTTATAAAAAAATTAATCAACAAAATCAATATATTGATTCTATTGTCCAAAAAAAAACAAAGACAAGTGACTACGTCCAACAACGTCGTGACAGTACCATAGGGCTCACTTAAACATGCCCTGGAGGCAATAGTGATACCGTCAGCATCAGCATCAGCATCAGCACCAAAATCAACATTAAACTTGGGCTTAATTAATCGCCCACCATTGCCGCCGCAATTGCCGGAAACGGGATATTTGCGACTTAAACAAATCGTAGGCGACAAAAAATCTAACCCGCCCATTCCGCCGATAATTCCAGTTTCGGCTTCGTCCTGGTGGGCGGGGGTAAAAAAAGGGATATATCCCGCACCCGTCAAGTTGGGTGCGCGGACGACTGCCTGGAGCGTCGAAAGCATCCGCGCATTGATCGTTAAATTGGGCGGTGAGTAATGAACAATGCACAACAAATGCTTTTGCATTCCAGTTTAACCATGTCGTCGACTGATATTGCAACGTTGACGGGCAAGCAGAAAAAACACGTTCACAAGGATATTAAAGACCAGTTACTTATAAGTCTTTACGGATTAAAAGATGGTCAAGATTTAGACCATGAACAAATTCAAGGCATTACGGTTGTCTTAGACAATCGCGGCTACTGGTCGGAAGTCCTGCTAGATCGTTACCACACCGATATTCTTATCTCAGGCTACGAAGTCAAATACCGGGCGGCGATTGTAAAGCGTTGGCATGAACTGGAATCCGCGCAGCCAAAGCTGCCCAACTTTTCCGACGAAATTGAAGCCGCCAAGGCTTGGATTGAGGCTAAGAAATCAGAAAAGGCGGCACTTGCTTTGGTGACAAGCCAAAAAGCCACTATCAAACATAAAGATGAATTAATTTGTGCCAGCAACGAAGCCAGTATAAAGGCGGGTGAAATCCTAATCCGCGAGTTCGTCAAATCAAACGACATCATCGACTTGGGTGAGAAGCAATTCTATGCCTGGTTGCGTGAGCAGGGGATTGTATCGGAAGATAACGAGCCTTATCAGCGGTATGTGAATTCTGGGTATTTTAGATACAAACCTAGCGACAAGCCGTATGGGGGCAAGGTTCGCTATACGCTAATGGTTACACCTCGCGGCAAGGTCTGGCTGGCCGCAAAATACATGGCTTACATTGATGCCCATGGCTTTTCCGCATTGGGCAATGGGGAGGCGGCGTAATGGGAAAATCAGATACCACCCGCGCGGCGAACGCGGGCAGAGGGCTTGAAAAATCGCACGTCAATTATAGCACCGAAAACCACGCACAGCGCGAGAGAATATTGGCGTGGCTTTTGACCAAATCGCTCTCGACAGCCGAGGCGCGGCGCGAACTGGACATCATGCACCCCGCTGGCCGTGTTCAGGAGTTGCGCGAGCAAGGACATAATATCGTTACTCATTGGGTGGTCGATACTGGCGGAAAAGTTAACCACCGTGTGGCATCTTATGTTTTGCTGTCCAAGGAGGCTAAGCCATGAACTCACCTTCGGCGCATTTTTGCGCAGTCTATAAAAATCAACGCATTGCTTCAACTTCGGAACAGCCAGGCGGCTTGATGCACTCAGCGGAATTTTGCGCCCAGTGCAAAATACACCAGATTGCCTTGACCAATGGCCGCAGCGGGGCTATGCTTTCCCTGCCGTTCCCACATGGAGCGGTCGGGCGTAGGAACCTGGCTAGTATTGGCGTAAACACGCCGCAATCATCAGCGGCTTTTTTGTGCGCGTCATATTGTGCGGCTTTATGCCGTCTATCATCATGGCGGGTTGTTTTGGGCAGCCGAAAGGCTGGCTGGCTACCAATACCCAGTATTCCTACACCCACCTCAACCCGCCGCCCATGCCGTAGGAAGCATGATCGGCGGCTACCCCATTTAAGTATTGGAGTACCCGCATGAACAAGTCACAATTAAATTCCGTCCAAAATTCAGGACAAACCGTCACCCAAAATCCAACCGAGCAACTCCCTATCCGCGCCGGAGAACCCGAAGGCCTTTTCATAAACCAAGGCCCCGATTGTTTTTTCATCGTGATCGACCGCGAAAATCTTAGGCATATCCGTATTTCACCGGAGTTTGACACCGACACCGAGGCGCGGGGCTTTTTAGACCGATGCGACGTAAACGGGGCTTATCTAGTAAAGACCAATTGCTGGGCATAAAAAAACCCCGACATTTTAACCAATGGCGGGGCCTTTCTTCGGGCGTTGGGGCATAACAGACGACACACTGATTATACCCCATTGCCCAAGGAATTTGCACCCGTCATTTTGGAGCATTTCAAAATGGCAGTACAAGAATTTATTGACATGATACGCGCGGCTGGCTTGGAGCCGCCCGACCGAATGACCACTGACAAAATTATCGCCTTTGCCGGACGCGACAAGCCCAAAACCAACAAGGCGGCGCGGTGCTTCCTTTTCCCGGACGGGCGTGGCGGCTGGTTTATGGATTACAGCACCGGGCTTTTTGAGGTATGGCAAGCCGAACGTGGGCAGACATACACCGAGGCCGAAAAGCAGGATTTTCGGGAGCGGTGCGAGCGCGATAGGCTGGCGCGTGAACAGGCCGTCACCGAAGGCCAACAGGCCGCAGCATTCAAAGCCGACAAGATTTATAAACGCGCCGTTTCCGCCGATGCTGGCAACCTTTACCTACACCGCAAGCAGGTACAACCCCACGGTGCAAAAATGGGCGACAGCGGCAGTCTGAGGGGTGTTTTGATCATC
Organism: Methylovulum psychrotolerans; assembly: GCF_002923755.1. Lineage (GTDB taxonomy): Bacteria > Pseudomonadota > Gammaproteobacteria > Methylococcales > Methylomonadaceae > Methylovulum > Methylovulum psychrotolerans. Next base: position 469,003 of record NZ_PGFZ01000002.1, on the reverse strand, counting down.
CCCATTTATGATGAATCGCTGGCACTGGTTAACTTACAGCTTATCCAGCCGGACGGCACAAAACGCTTTTTATGCGGCGGCAAGAAAAAAAACTGTTTTTGGTGGTTAGGCAAAAAAACCGCAAAAGTGCTGATTGCCGAGGGTTTCGCCACGGCGGCAAGTTTGCATGAAGCCACGGGCAACCAGGTGTTTATTGCCTTCGATGCCGGAAACCTTGCCAATGTCGCCAAGATAGTACGCGCCAAGAACCCCGATGCCGAAATCATCATCATGGGCGACCACGACGCAAACGGCACAGGCCAGCAGGCGGCACGGGCGGCGGCTTTGGCTTGCGGCGGCAAATACCTGATACCGCCGACGGTAGGGCAAGATTGGAATGATTGCGTTAATGCAGGGGCCGCGTTATGAGCGGTAAAAACTTCGCCGCCGTTGCCACGGCAGTTCCCTTAAAAGTTGAATTGGAGGAAGTTAGCTTAACCCCTAAAGAACCTAATCAATGCCCTGCTGAACCGAAACCCGTTGACGGCCTCGAAAAAACAGAGGGAACCGGGGGAACCAAGGGAACCACCAGCAATGGCGCGGCCTCCAGCGGTTCCCCCACCCCAAAGCCAGAGGGAACCCAGGGAACCCTGCCGGATATGGGCGCGGCCATTGACCCATTGCACGATGCCGATGAAGCCCGCTTGGAACCGCTTGAGTTTGGCGGGCTGGACATGCCCTGCTTTCTCGTTAAGGACGATTGGTTTTTCTTGGGGGCCAAGCGTAAGCCCGGTGTCTGGTATTGCTACGAAACCGAAGGCACTAAAAGGAACCCGCCCGCCCAAGTCGCCGTGCGTGTCTGTTCGCCGCTCTATATCGACAGCGTGACCAATACCGAGGACGGGCAGTTTTTCGGGCGTTTGCTCAGGTTTAGGGACACCTTGGGGCGGTGGCGCAAGTGGGCCATGCCGATGGAGCTGTTACGCGGCTCCTGCGAAGAGCTACGCGGCGAATTGCTGGCGGCGGGCGTGGAGATCGAGCAGCGTAACCGCAACCATTTGGCGGCTTACTTACAATGGCAAGTCCCCAAAGACGTGACCTTGGCGGCGACCCGCACGGGCTGGACAGCCAAAGGCGGCGCGTTTGTGTTGCATGACCGGATTGTCGGCACGGAAAAAGTCCATTTCCAGAGCGAAAGCCTGTCAGCCGACGGCGCGGCCAAAAGCGGCGGGGATTACCGCCAATGGCGGGAAATGGCGGCATTGTGCGAAGGCAACCCGGTGCTGATGGTTTCGGTGTGCGTGTCGTTGTCCGGTGCGTTGCTGGCAAAGGTTCGCCGTGAGTCGGGCGGGGTGCATTGGGTGGGCGACAGCAGCATAGGCAAAACCACCAGCCTTTGCGTGGGCGCGTCTGTCTGGGGCGGCGATGACTTCAGGCGGACATGGCGGGCGACCTCGAACGGGCTGGAAAGCGTTGCCGCCCTGCTTTCCGACACCTGCCTGTGCCTGGACGAGATCAACGAAGCCGACCCGCGTGAAGTCGGCGCGATTATCTACAGCTTGGGCAATGGCATGGGCAAAACACGGGCGACCCGTATCGGTTCCGCACGGGCCGTACACCGCTGGCGGTTGTCCTTGTTGTCCACGGGCGAACGCAGCATCACGGCGATGATGCAGGAAGGCGGCAAACAGGCCAAGGCCGGGCAATTGGTGCGCCTGCTCAATATCCCGGCGGCGCGGCAGTTCGGCGTACTGGACACGCTGCACGGCTTTGTTGACGGGCGCGGGCTGGCCGACCACCTTAAGGCCGAGTGCGCCAAACACTACGGACATGCGGGGATAAAATTCATCGAACACATCATCCGCCAAGGCGGTGCTGACTTTGGCGCAACACTGGCCGGAATAGAGGCGCAATTTACGCACGGCGACCCGCAGGCGGCACGGGCGGCCTCACGCTTCGCCCTTTATGCGATGGCGGGAGAATTGGCGGTTGAGGCGGGCATAGTGCCGTGGGCGACAGGCGCGGCCTTGGAGGCCTGCAAGGTGATGTTCACGGGCTGGCAAACCATGCGGGGTACAGGGGCCACCGAGCATAAGCAGATTTTGCAGAATGTCGCCGCGTACATCCTCAAGCACGGCGACACCAAGTTCACCGATAAAAACAACAAAGATGACAAGCCCAAAACCGACCGGGCGGGCTGGTACAGCGACAAGCACGAAGAACGCGTTTACCTGTTCACCGCTGCGGCACTCAGGGAAGCGGGCGGCAATTATGACTTTATCCGCGTGTTGGATGCCTTGGACAGCGCGGGATGGCTAATTGAGCGCGATGCAGGCAAGCGTTCCAAAAAGACGGCGGTGACGGGCGGCGGCAAGCATAGCCTGTATTGGGTTCAGCCGACCGATGAGGGCGACCATGCTTGACGGCCTGTTTGCCCAGTTGGCGGCGGTTCCCTTGGTTCCCCCACCTAAAAACCAGAGGGAACCGCCACAGCCCACGGATTACGCGGCGGTTCCCCCGGTTCCCTGGGTTCCCCCGCAAAAAACCAAAACCCAAATGCAAACGCAAAATGATAGCCATGCCCCGGTTGACGACGACCGCCATTATTGCCACCAGTGCGCCAAGCTGATAAACGGGCGGTGTATCGCCAGCCCGACCCGTTACAGCCCGGTGGACACCCACCCGCGCCGATGTGCGGACTATAAGGCCTGAACCGCCAGCACTTATACATGGTGGAAATCTCCACCACCCCTTAAACCATTGGCCGGGCAGTCCGGCAAGGATTTACCCATGACAGACCCTACCCCCCAAGAAACCTTTAATAAGCTCATGATGAGCCAAACCTTCACCCACTTGGCGCACTTGGCGCAGTCGATGCCTATAGACACCAACAGCCCCGAAGACCTTAAAACGGCGTTCAGCACTTGCGGCATTCAGCTTATGGACGCTCTGGACAACGGGCGCATTCACTTTGACGACATTGAGGACAAGGCCTTGCTTATGGGCTTGCTGGCGGTCACGGTGGATTATGCGATGGACGGGAAGCTTAAGGGTGCGCTGGTGAAGGCCTCCATCAATTGACGGGCATTTTCTGGCGGCAGTTGGCGGTCGATAGCTTGCCCCAACTTCCGTTGGTTCGGCATAGTAGGCGACGGCTTAGGAAACCAAGGCTGATAACCCATATTTAGACACCCCAAAATACGCCGTTAACAGACCCGCAAAGTTTGCCCCTACATTAACCTAAAAGCCATGTACGGCAAGGCTTAGGGGCAGGCTTATCAGGCCGATAGTTTGCCCTCAAACTTTATTTTTAAGCGTATCTTATGCGCAGCAAAATCTAGGCACGGCATCTATTTTAAGTGGCCTTAACGCGCGTTTAGTGCGCATTTATGGCGGTTTACCGAAGCTTAGGCCGCGATTCAAACGCGACCCCTTGGGCGACTATAACGAGCCGTTATTGTTCGGCGGGCTGGGTGGGCGAACCCTTGGACGACACGCCAGATATTCGGGTTCAGATTTTTACAGGTCTTTATGGGCATACGTTTGATGATGCAAATTTGCTTTATCCGTTCATTCAAGGGCTTAATGTTTATGGTAGCTAACGGCGCGGCAACGAAAGGGCAAGCCACGAGACGGTAAGACACTGTTCTATTACGACTATAACGAATCGTTATTATTGGGTAGGCAGTTAATGGGGTAGGCGTTTTGCCCACCCGTAACGTGGCCGGCGCGGTTCGCTTGCATGACGGTTTAATATTTTAAACAATGTCGTTTAACATCTTAAATATGATAGAATGGCCTAACATTTAACATATTAAACAGGCGGTGTTATGGGTTACGACGGAAAGGGCAAACTGGCTGCGGCCATAGCGGGTTTGTACGGCCTTTCACCCAAGAGCCAAGCACAGATAGCGGCGCACATCAAACAGGCCAAGGCCGCGCTCAACATCATCAGCAAGGCCAAAGTCCTGCCCGATGATGAACGGCTGGCGATTTACCGCTGGCATGTCGAGCGGAGGAATGCCGCCACCGCCATGCAGACGGACATTATGGGCGAACCCTTGGACGACATGCCCCTAACCCAAGCGGAGCCGCTGGCGGATGTTGTCGGCGTTCAGGTTCTGGCATTGGTGGAGGCTGCGGACAGCGAGGCGATACCGGAACCCGAAGCAGATACCTTTGCACCGGCTATTGAAGCTACGGGGGCTATTGGGATCATGACCGACCCAGGCGACCAACCGGAATTGCCACCATTGGCGGAAATTAAAACCGCCACCCAGCCTGTAGCTGACACCCCTGCTTTTTCGGTAAGTGCCGTCAATGGCGCGGATTCCGGCGTTTCGCCGGAATTGCTTGAGCCGTCACCGCCTCCAAAAAGTGACGGTTCCGAAAGCCTGAAAGACCCGCTGTTACCGGAGGCGGCGGCCAGTGAAGCCACGGCAACCGTTGGGGCCGTCCAGCCCATGCCCGGCCAAGACGGACAACCGGAACCGCCGCCCGCTGGCGTTGTTCAAGATGTTAAACAGGATGCCCTGCCGACTGACGGCGGCACGGGGCCTGATGACTATGGGCAGGTGCATTTCGCCCTGACCGTCATATACGGCGAACAGGCCAAGCGCACGACCGTTATGCTGGAAGGCTATCTGGTGAAGGCGTTACAGCGTAAACACCGCCTAAGCGACAACACGGCCATTAGGGTGTGGATAGAACAGGCCATTAAGGCCGACAGCGGGCGGTTTGACGGTAACGCGCCGCTGACCAAGCAAGTGAAGCGCATTATTGTCGAATCGTTTGTTTAATCGGTGTCTGGCCGCAGTCTGCCCTATGGCGCGATAAGGCGGCGACAAAAAGCAACAGGAAACGCAACAGGCCTGCATCAATAATTGCTTTAACTTCCAGCCTGTTGCCGTTGTTTGCAACCAAAAAGCAACAGCAAATACAGTGACGGCAAGGTGATGCTGGTAAAGCCCAATGGTTGCCCGTGCCTTAGTTCCCGACCAAATCATCATTTACCGCAACAAAACCCAAAGCTGGCGCGGCTTAAGGCATCATTTACCGCATTTTACCGCAACAAAATCTAGCGCACATTTACCACAGCAAAAGCCAGTGCTGGGGCGGGTTAGAGAGGCATTTACCACAGTTTAAAAGGGCATTTTCCACAGGCGCGGTGTCTCAACTGGTTACAGATATGGCGCGGGTTAAACGGGAATTTGTCTCATTGCCTTGCCCCTGTTCAGAACGTGACCGACATCGTGAAGTGACCGCTATCATGACCGACGGAATCCAGTACAGACAAGGCCTAGCGTCTCATGATGACCGTACTAATGACCGCTTTAAAGTTTATATTGGCATTCGCCGCAACGCCAAAGCAAAGCAATGTAAGATCTACCTAAAGCCCGATATACTTTCCAGTTCGTATAAGGACAAGCCTGTCCATTTGATCCTGTTTGGAAGATTTTGCGCCTATTAACTGGTTTTTTAAAAAATCAAATCGACCTGATAGGTATTGTTTTAAAAACAAATCAATATCATCCTTGGCTAAATCACAAGCCAATAGCTGTTCGGCAACCATTATTTTTGTCCTTCGCCCAGATAACCCATATTTTCTCTGCCATACCCTAAGTTCCTTGAGCGATAAGATGCCAGCAAGATAAGCTGGTTCCCTGTAAGCGGTTATGTCATGATTAAAATCACTAATCTGTGAAGTCAGCGACAAAATTTCATTGTCCAGATATTCTATTTCCTCTACTGATCGCTCTTCTAACCTCTCTTTTACCATTCCTAGCAAATGATCACCCCAATTGTCAGGGATTGGAATGGCGGCCCCGATATGCTCACTTCCATCCAGCAAAGACCTTCTTATTCCCATCAATGATACCCTTCGGCATATATAATCGCATTCATCCATATTAAAGCACGGGGCTTCTGGCGGCGGGAAAATAGGGGCTTTAGATTGCTCAGTAATATAAGCCAAAATCATATCATCGACATTTGCGTAATTGTCGTGGAAAAAACGAAGGCAACTGCACCTATAATGAACACCTATATTTACTTTTTCTGCACCGTTAACTTTGGCGACGAGCAAGGATTCATAATTAGACTTTAATTGCTCAGCCACTACCAGCGCAGTCTCATTACACAAGATTCGCAAATGATCCTTAGCCCTAGAGTGCTTTTGGTAATTGTTATAATCGGTATAGTCATAAGCCAAAGCTATATCTGCGTCATTTTTGAATATTCCTCCGTAACCATATCTGGACAATAGGGGGATAATTAATACCGAAAATTCTTCCAGTGACATTGAATATTTTTCACCAGCCAATGCCGCATAACTTACCAGAATGGATAGAATATCCTGCGTAGCGGATTGCATAACATCCTGTATAACTGGTTGCTCCGGTTCTTTTACCAAAATTTCTGGCGACACTTTTTCTGGTAACTCCTTTTTTGATAAAGCTTTGCTTTCTTTGCGTTTTTTGTAATCTGAATAGACCGCCTTTGCGGTGTAGTAAAAAACAAAAACACTCAGCAGGATGATTAAAAAGGCCACTCGCAAACCCCTGTTATTGTTTTATAAAAAATATCAACCCAGATTATAAACCCATTTGTTCCTGATAAAGCTAGCCTCGCCGCTATGGGGTTTTTCGGTGTCATCGCCCCACCTGCCGAACCATAACTGTTATCGTTGATTTGCCGTATTGGAGAATGATCGCCGCCTCGTTAAAAATAGGATATGCCTTCAAAGGTGCGGTAATGATACCTGATACCCCCATAGCAGCCTTATCAGTCACTTTTTATCCATCGGAATCTACCCAAGCCTAAGGGTGGCTATTGCCGTCGATTTGTCGTGACAGTACCTTAAAGCGGTATGTTTAACGATAGAGGACTGAAATTATGAAACCCAAAAGCCGCCCGACGCGCCAATTGCCGGAAATCGGGTTCCTGCGGCTAGACCAGATTGTCCGCCCGCCCAACTCGACCGAAGCCGCCTTGTTGCCCGTTTGCCGCGCCACCTTCCTTAAAATGGTCAAGAAAGGCCAAGCCCCCGCGCCTGTGAAGTACGGTTCGTCAAGCCTATGGCGGGTGGAGGACATCAAAAACCTTATCGGTGAGATCGGCGGCGATAATTGTAGGGTTGCCCATGACTAATTACAGCATCTTTGACCAGCAATCAAAAAACATCAGCTTTATCCTGCACAATGTTGCCGACGGCAGCAATCCCAAGGAGATGATTTTAAAAGTTAGGCCGGAGGAATTCAACCAGCAAGACACGTCCAGGCTAGCTGTCACACAAACCTTTGGCGGCATGTTTATCGACAGCTTTGGCGTAGGCTTGCCGACAATCAAGCTGGCCGGACATACGGGCTGGCGAGGCAAGGATGATGCGACAACTGGCTTTCAGTTTATGCAAGACCTGAAAAAACTGGTTTACACAGATTGGCATGAGCAACGCGCCTTGATGGCGGCACAAGGCAAAGACCCCGCGCTGGTGCATCTGATTTACAATGATTTCTTAAATGATGTGGCTTGGGTTTGTGCGCCTAATAGCTTTATCGCCAAAAAGACAACTAACGCGCCGCTTCTGTATTACTATGAAATTAATATCACGTTTGTCGATAAGTATCTAAGAAAAAAATTGATAAAACCAGGGCTTACCGGATTGCTTGGGGATATTATCGCGTCCATTAAGCGGGCGGTCACTATTGTTGCCGGGTTTATGAAGTTGGTTAAGAACACCATCAGCAGTTGGGTTAATTTCGTAAAGGATATTGTCGGCGGCATTATGGCGGTGTCTTATGCGATAACTCAGGGCGTTGCTGACATATTGAGTGGCGCAAACGGCGTTGTAAACTCAATAACAGGCGGCCTTTCTGATATTGCTGGCGGCTTGGCGTTTGCCACAAGCAGCTTGCTTACATCGGCCATGGCTATCAATAATTTTCCTCAGGAGGTGCAGGCCGAAATTCAGGGTTGTGTGTCGGCCTTCAATAACCTTGGCTGCATATTCAGGAACGGCCTTAAGCAAGCTCAGTTGCTCAATAATTATGATAGCTTGTTCGGGGCCTCGTTGTGTTCGTCCACCACGGGCGGTGCGCCTATTTCATCCTATTACGGACTGAACACGTTTGAAAATGTTCTGCCAAAGGATCAGCTTTCCGGCGTTGAAATGACCACGGCAGCGATGGATTGGATGAGGCTTGTCAATAACTCAGACCCCATTCTGTACCCGTTAAAGCCGAGCGTTATTGAAAATGCTTCACGGGGAATTTGGGAAGGCACAAGCTTTGCCGATTATTTTGTGCTGGAAAATAAGTCCGGCTACCCGGTACAAGTGAAAAAAAAGGCGGCTTTATGAATGTTGAAAACCCAAACAGACAGCCGGGCAAGACCATACCCCTTTACAAGCCTTCCCATTTTGACCTGTTGATTATGGAATTAGACCGCCTAAGCGCCTTGCGCAAAAGCGGCCTACAGCCTTCGGCTCGACATGGCGGAACGTCGAATATAAGCCCCGCACTCATTAAGAAAATACAGGAAATCTGATATGTTAAAAATCGAACTGACCGACATTGAAAAAGCGGCCCTATTAGGCAACCCCACCGATGAAGCCCGCGCCAAGGCCAAAAAGCGCGAAGCAGCCGAAACCAAGCAAGCCGCCCTTGCCCAGGCTGACCTCCAGCAACAGCAAAGGCAACTGGAGCAGCAACACGAAGAAATGGCGAAGGCCGAAAGCGAGCGGGTAACGCAGCAGATCGTCGCGGAGTGCCAGGCCATGTTATCGCCCCTTGTAGGGTTTTCACCCAACATTGACCTACAGCATAGCCTTAATTCATACGGGCTTCATTTGAAGCACCGGAGCGATACCGCCGCCATACAGGCCGAACGTGATGGCCTGCAACAGGAGATCGCAGGCATTGACGGGAAAATTGCCGGGCTGGAGAAAGACAAAGCCGCATTGATGGCTGACCGCACCAAGGCCGACGACCCCAACACTGTAGGAAAGTTGGGCATTATCATGATGGACTTGGACGTTTTGGCGGAAGTCCGGCGTAAATATGCCGCCGCCATTAATTCACTGCCTTCACCGCAGCGCGATTGGGGCGGCGAAGGCTGGGAGTCGGCCACCAAAGCGGCGCGTATGAAAGCCTTACGGGAAACGGCGGATGTGGCCGAGCGGACACTAAAGGCCGCGCTGGTTAAGCTAAGGGAGTCTGGGGCGGTGAGTTACAACCACTCGCGGACTGTCTGGGCGAATTAGCGGCGGGCTTTGGCGTTGCGGTAATGCCCGGCACTTGCCGTAGGCGTTGCCGCAACGGTTGCGCTTAATTTTGAAATACATCATTTAACATAATGCCCGTTATGCGAAGTTATTTATGAAACCCATAAATAACTTGACTTTCAGGAATGCAGGGACGGCGCGGCCTGTAGCGGTTTTTGGGTTCCCATAAAATAAATTGACACCATTTGCTAATTATGAAATACAATAATTGCTAATTCAGCCGCCGACCGGGCGCAAAGGTTGCGGCGACCGCCAATAAACTTTTAAGGAACGACACGATGGAACCCAAGAAGACACGCGCCAAGGGCGCGGGCAGAAAGCCGTTACAGCCCGAAGACAGGGCAAAAAGCATGTCCATCCGCCTGACAGCGGCGCAGCATAAGAAATTTCTGGAGCTGGGCGGTATCGCTTGGCTAAGGGGGCAGATCGACAAGGCCGAGAATGGCGATTGAGCCGGAAAGCGGGGGCATAGGATTTGGAAAGTGGCCGGAATTGCCACTATAAACAAGCCGCCTTCATTGGCGGTTTTTTTATTTTGGTAAAGTGATCGGTATTGCCAGTATTGTCCGACAACCGATAAATGAAATTAGAAAGGAATGGGAGTTTATCGGCTTTAATGCCAATAACCTTCAAATGCTATCCCGATTGCTATCCCGAAACCGCTATTTTGAAGTAACCTGCAAAAACACTGACTTATAAGCTATTGATTTTATTGGTCGGGACGACAGGATTTGAACCTGCGACCACTTGTCCCCCAGACAAGTGCGCTACCAAGCTGCGCTACGCCCCGATATGCTTTCCCGAAGAGTTTATGTCTAGTCGAAAAAGAGGGGTATTATACTATTTATATTCGCTCAAGACTATAAATTTAATCTTTTCCCCAGCAAAAAACTAGCCCTTGCCGTTAAGCTTTGTGGTCTTTTCAATATTGGGCAAGATATAAACCCACCGTTTAAAGCCTTTCGGGTCTTACCGACCCGAAAGGCCTAGACGACAATGCCGCGTCCGTCCGCCAGTTGCCCGACGGCGCGGCCTTCCGCAAGCAGCGGGGCTTAGTCTCTCAACAGCTCATTAATGCCAGTTTTGCTGCGGGTCCGCTCGTCCACTTGTTTGATGATAACGGCGCAATACAGGCTGTAAGTGCCGTCTGCCGAAGGCAGGTTGCCGGAGACGACCACGGAACCGGCAGGGATGCGCCCGTAGCTGACTTCGCCCGTCATGCGGTTGAATATTTTGGTGCTTTGGCCGATATACACGCCCATGGAAATCACGCAACCATCTTCAACGATCACGCCTTCGACGATTTCGGAACGCGCCCCGATAAAGCAGTTGTCGCCGATGATGGTGGGGTTGGCTTGCAGCGGTTCTAACACGCCGCCAATGCCGACACCGCCGGACAGGTGGACGTTTTTGCCGATTTGCGCACAAGACCCAACCGTCACCCAAGTATCGACCATCGTGCCGCTGTCAACGTAGGCGCCGATATTGACGTAAGAAGGCATCAGGATAGCGCCAGGGGCGATATACGAGCCGTGGCGGGCGACGGCATTGGGGACGACGCGAACACCCGCTTCGGCGAAATCCACTTCGCTGTAGTTGGCGAATTTACATTCCACTTTGTCGTAGTAACGGGTGTTGCCGCCGTCCATCAGGCGGTTTTCGTTGATACGGAACGACAATAACACAGCTTTTTTCAACCATTGGTGGGTCACCCAGTCGCCGTCGATTTTTTCGGCGACGCGCAGTTTGCCGCTGTCCAGCAATTTCAGGGTTTCGGTGACGGCCTCACGCACTTCGGGGCTGGCTGTGCTGGGGGTGATGTCGGCACGGTTTTCAAAAGCGGTGTTAATGGTGTTTTCTAAGGTCATGGCTGTTCTTTTTATAAGATGTTAAGGAAGTTTTTAATACGGTGGGCGGATTTTATACAGGCATCCAAGGGTGCGACCAAGGCAATCCTGACGTGATTTGCGCCGGGGTTAATGCCGTTAAATTCGCGCGAGAGAAAGCTGCCGGGCAATACGGTCAGGTTCTCGTGGGCGAACAGTTGCCGGGCAAATTCGGTGTCGCTGAACGGCGTTTTCAGCCAGACATAGAAGCTGGCGGGCGGTTGGTTAACCGGACAGGCTTCGCTGAGGATGCTGATAAAGGCGGTGAATTTTTCGCGGTATAAGCGGCGGTTGTCTATAACGTGCCGCTCGTCCTGCCAGGCTTTGATGCTGGCGTGTTGGGTAGGCAGGGGCATGGCGCAGCCTTGGTAGGTGCGGTATTGGAAATACTGCCGCAAGATGTCGGCATCGCCCGCGACAAAGCCGGAGCGCAAGCCGGGGGCGTTGGAACGCTTGGATAGGCTATGGAAGACCACGCAACGCTTAAAAGCGGTGTTGCCCATTGCATAGGCTGTCTGTAACAGGCCGACGGGCGGTTGGGCTTCGTCGTCGTACAATTCGCTGTAACATTCGTCGGAGGCGATGATAAAGTCGTGTTGTTCGGCCAAGTTCAGCAAGGTTTGTTGCTGCTGTTGCGACATGACCGCGCCGCTGGGATTGCCGGGCGAACAGATATAGAGCAGTTGGCAGCGTTGCCAAACACTGTCGGGGACGCTGGCAAAATCCGGCAAGTACCCGGTCGCTTCGGTGGTGTTGACGAAATAAGTGTCCGCCCCCGCCAGCAAGGCCGCGCCTTCGTAAATTTGGTAAAACGGGTTGGGCATGACCACCACAGGCTTGACGGCGGCACTGGCATCGACGACGCATTGGGCGAAGGAAAACAACGCCTCGCGCGTACCGCTGACGGGCAGGACGTGGCTATCGGGGTCGAGAGCCGCGACCGGGATCGCGTAACGTTGCGCCAACCATTCGGCAATGGCCAACCGCAGTTCGATAATGCCCTTGGTGGTGGGATAAATCCCCAAACCTTGGCTATGCGCTAATAAGGCTTCTTGGATGAAGTGCGGCGTGGGGTGGCTAGGTTCGCCAATGGACAGGACAATCGGGGCTTTGTCATGCGGCGGGGTAATGCCCTGCTTCAGTTGCGCCAGTTTTTCAAACGGGTAAGGATGCAGGCTTGCTAGGTTTGGGTTCATGGCTTCAGTCTAACGCATAAAAGGTCTTAGGGTGTCCGGTAGTGGCGGACTCCTGTCAATATCGGCTTGTTTAACGGCAATGTGGGCGTTTACCTGCGGCTTGGGCTTGCTCATAGTAAGCCAGCGCTTGGGGCATATGTTGTTGTAAATTGCCGATACGGGTGGCATCGGAAGGATGGGTGGACATAATTTCGGCAGGTTGCTGGCCTTGTGACGCTTGGGCCATTTTTTCCCATAAGGTGATGCTTTGTCTGGGGTCAAAGCCGGATTTTGCCATCAGCTCTTGGCCGATCACATCCGCTTCGCTTTCATGGGTACGGCTAAAGGGTAACAGTATGCCATATTGCGCACCGAGGCCAAGCAAACCTAAAACTTGGGGGCTTTGCCCCCACGAGGTTTGTTGGGCTAACGCCATGCCCTGCTTGGCGAGCATCTGTTCGGAGGCGCGTTCATTACTGTGCTTGGCTAAGACATGGCCTACTTCATGGCCGATAACTGCCGCCAATTGGTCTTGGTTGCCGTTTACCAGTTTGATTAAGCCAGTATACACGCCGATTTTATTGCCGGGTAAGGCAAATGCATTAACGGCGGCATCGTCAAACACTACCACTTCCCACTTGCCGCCCATCTGCTGGGTAATGGCGCTAGCCACACAATGAGCCAGTTTATTAAACTGGGGATTGCGGCTAATGGCTTTTTCGGTTTTCATGGCGCTAAAGGTCTGTAGGCCCATTTGGTCAATTTGCGCATCAGGCATAACCATTAACTGGCTGCGGCCAGTAGGGCTAGTTGTACAAGCGGCCAATACCGTAGCTGCAAACAAAGCAAGAAGGTTTTTCTTCAACATGCGTCAATCCGATAGCGTAAAAAAATCGCCATTTTAACGTAACTTGTTAGGCTAGGGTGAAAAAATATCGGCCATCGCGCAGTCGATAGCGTGCCATTGCCAAGTAGCCCTACCCCCTTACTAAGCGCCGTTACTTTACTTGACTGATAGCCTTGGGAACGCGGGCATCCTGTCCACTTTTACGAGTCAAGAAGCCCGCGTCCTCAAACTAAATCAGCAATGGAAGCCCTCAGACTCCGTTAAGACGACTGCTGCCCCAAGGTGGTGATTTTTTTATACCAACCCTTAAGCTGTTCAGGCAACTGCTTTGTCAAACCGCCGTCAGCGGCGGGTTCGGCAGCAACCTCAAGTGCTGGCTCCGGCTCCGGCGGCAAGGATGGGGCTTTTTTAAAGACATTAAACCACGGTTTGCTGACCGCTTCGGTAGGCTCGGGGATTATTTCGGCGATAGGCTCAGGTTCAGGTGGCGTGGCCTGGGCGGCTTTTTTCAAAAAACCTAACCAGGCAGGTTTATTGCTGGCTGCTTCCGCTATTTCTGGCTCTGTCTCGACAATCGGTTCTGGTTCTGATGGTGCGGTCGGCGGCGCTTTTTTCAAAAAGCTAAACCATTCGGGCTTATTGGGTATGGCGGCAGGCTCCGGCTCAACGGCGACAGCTTGCTCAGGTTCCGGTTCAGGCTCGATAACGGCCTGCTCAGGTTCGGATGCTAGCGGTCGGGACTGGCTGGCCTTTTTAAAGAAATTAAACCACTCCGGCTTATGGGGTGCGGCGGGTGGCTCGGCTTCGGCGATGACAAGCGGCTCTTCTTCCTGAACGGCGGCAACGGTTGCTTCAGGGGCTGGCTCGCTTGGCAGGGACGGCTTTTTGCCTAAATGCAAATCGTTTTTAACGCTGTTAAGCAATTTGGCAAACAAAGGCTGGGCAGGCGGACTAGCCTCAACAAGCTCTGCCTGAGCCACCTCAGCAATAACCGGTTCCGCAACCGCTTCTTCTGCTTGGACAACGGGCGGCTCAAACACAGGCTCGGCAACTACAACCAGTTCAACTTGCGCAAGCTCCGGTGCGGCGGTAAGCTCAGGAGTCAGCACTGGTGGTTCGGAGGCTGGATTAGCCTCGATCGGCGTGGCGGCCTGCCCTTCCTCTACCAACTCAGTTAACGTGTCAGCTATTTGATGCGAAGGGCGTACCGCCATGCCTAGTGCATCCGATACTTTTAAATAATCGACCTCAAGTTTGGCGATATACGCTTGATAATCCGCGATTTGGGTTTGCAGTTCCAGCACTTCGGCACTGCTGGCGGCAACCTTAGCCGCTAATAAGGCTTCGGTTTGGCGCAGCTTATGTCTGCTGGCATTTAAATCGTCAAACACTGTCAGGCGGCTTAAGCGCAAATTTTCAAGCGCCGTTTTATAGGCCTGATTTTGCCGTACCAGCTTCTCGTCGGGCTTGGCGGCTTTGGCTTGCCGCTCTAAGGCCGCGTTTAATTGGCGGACATGTTGCGCCGATTGGTTTAAATCGTCAAACACCCGCAGACGCGCCATTTCTAAGCCAGCTATATACGCTTTTTGCTGACTGATTTTCCCTTGCAGTTTTGCCAAAACGCTGGCGGCAAGCTCTTGCTGCTCAACCAAGGCTTGGGCGGATTGTTCCAAAGACCCATCCTGCTCTACCAAACGGCTAATGGCCTTAGCGACCGCCCCGTTTTGCTGTTGCCAAATGCTAGTCTCTTCTCCGGCTTCCGGCTCGATAGCTAAGGCCGTATTCAAACTGGCCAACACCTCAACCGTCTGTTGTTTAGCCTGTGTCATCGCTCCATCAAGCTCACTATAAGCGGCCTGCACTTGCGCCAATTCTTGATCGCGTTTCAGCAATATAGCGCGATAACGGGCGCGGACAGACAAACACAGCAACACAGCAATGGCGATACCCGCCGCTCCTAGGCCGGCCGTGCCGCCTAGGTAAGTTTGGATCATGTCTAAATACATTTGCATAACATCCCCTCCTCTAAATGATAGCTTCGCTACGGAAGCGGCAGCTTGTTTCAGCCTACACCACCTACTGTGGCGGGCCTGCTGTCTTCTTGTTAAGTGAAAACCTAAAAAAATCAAGGCATAATCTTCTCAGGCAAAAAAACCTGCCCAAAGAAGATGGGTGAAATACTAACTGATGTTATGCAAATGAATCCAGTCAAATTTTGTCAGGATTTTTAGCGGCAGGGAATGTCGTCAGAAATGACGGGCAACAAAAGACAATAACGGTACTGATTCGCCCAAGACAGGCATTTACAAAGAAGTCGGCACCGTACTATATTTAGCCTGATGATGCGGTTGATAAAGCGCCCACCCCAAAACGAAAAATTCCGCCGTGCAAAACTTTTGCAGGGCGGAATTCTCTAAACGGCAACCTTAAGGAAATGTAGGCCAAAAAGCCCGGCATCACTCTGGTCTGTCAACTAACTCAACATAGGCCATTGGGGTGTCGTCGCCGGATCTGAAACCGCATTTCATAATCCGCAAATAACCGCCTGAACGGTCTTTATAACGTGGGCCGAGTTCGTTAAACAATTTAGTGACCATATCGCGGTCACGCAGTTTAGCAAATGCCATACGTCTTTTGGCAACGCTGTCTTCTTTAGATAAAGTAATCAGGGGTTCAGCAAAACCTCTTAATTCTTTAGCTTTCGGTAACGTGGTTTTGATCAATTCATGCTTGAACAGTGAATTGACCATATTGCTGAACAGCGCCTTACGGTGGCTGCTGTTCATATTAAATTTTCTACCTGATTTACGATGTCTCATGGTAATGATGACCTAATAATATTAATGTGTTGTTGAATGGGATTGGTCGGCCAGATTGTCAGGCGGCCAATTCTCCAAGCGCATACCCAACGACAAGCCTTTCAATGCCAGTATATCTTTTATCTCGGTCAATGATTTCTTACCAAGGTTAGGCGTTTTTAACAGCTCGACTTCGGTACGTTGGATCAAATCACCAATATAGAAAATATTTTCGGCTTTTAAGCAATTGGCTGAACGGACAGTCAATTCAAGATCATCAACCGGACGAAGCAATACAGGTTCGAAGATTTCTTCAACTTCCACTTTCTCTTCTTCAAGCTGATCATTGACTTTTTCAAAATCAACAAAGACAGACAATTGCTCATGCAAGATAGTTGCGGCGAGCTTAATAGTCTGCTCTGGATCGACAGTTCCGTTTGTCTCTAACTCAATAATCAGTTTGTCCAAATTAGTACGCTGTTCGACACGGGTGCTTTCAACCTGATAAGCCACTTTCATAACTGGGCTGTATGAGGCATCCAACTGCAAAGAACCCATGGCGGGCGCGTTATAGCCTTGCAACGCCTTACGCACGCTGACAGGCTCGTAACCACGGCCACGACGCACTCTGATCTTCATGTTCAATATGCCAGCTTGGGTCAAGTTGGCGATCACCAGATCAGGGTTGACGATTTCGACATCGTGCGGCAGAGTAATATCACCCGCCAAAACACTGCCTGCGCCATTTTTAGACAGGGTAAGCTCGACTTCATCTTTTGAATGTAGGATTACCGCCAATTTTTTCAAATTAAGCAGAATGTCGATAACATCTTCCTGAACGCCTTCGATGGTGGTGTATTCATGAAGTACGCCTTCAATCTCTACATCAGTGACTGCACAACCTGGAATAGTTGACAGCAAAACCCTTCTCAAGGCATTACCTAAAGAATGGCCAAAGCCACGTTCAAGCGGCTCAATAACAATTCTTGAATGGTTAGGGGTTTTATTTACAACCTCAACAAGACGAGGCTTCAATAAGCCAGAAATAGAATTCTGCATTTATATCCCTCGAATTTCAATTATTTAGAGTAAAGCTCGACAACTAACTGTTCATTAATATCGGTACCTAAATCAACGCGATCAGGTAATGAAGTGAATGTACCTGTCATGTTTTTTGAGTTGACATCAACCCATGCCGGAAAACCATACTGCTCGGTCACTGCCAACGCATCAATAATACGCTGTTGTTTTTTCGCTTTTTCACGCACGGCCACCACATCGCCAGGGGCGACTTGGTAAGACGGGATATTAATCAGCACACCGTTCACTTGCATGGATTTGTGGCTGACCAATTGGCGGGCTTCGGCTCTGGTTGACGCAAAACCCATACGGTAAACGACGTTGTCCAGTCTTGATTCCAGCAGGTTCAACAAGTTCTCACCTGTCGCGCCTTTTTTCATATCAGCAATTTTGTAATAGTTTCTAAATTGCTTTTCCAAAACACCGTAGATGCGGCGCAAACGCTGTTTAGCGCGTAACTGCATCGCATAGTCAGAGTTTCTGGCACGCTTGGTGCCATGCTGACCGGGTCTTTGGTCTAATTTACATTTGCCTTCCAAAGATTTGCCTCTGCTTTTTAACAGCAGATCAGCGCCTTCTCTTCGGCTTAATTTACAGGTAGGGCCTAGATATCTTGCCATATTATTGCTCCAAATTCTCTATACGCGGCGTTTCTTAGGTGGACGGCAACCATTGTGAGGAATGGGAGTGACATCAATAATATTGGTGATTTTGAAGCCGAGGTTATTTAACGATCTAACCGCAGATTCACGTCCAGGACCTGGACCTTTAACCAGTACATCTAAGTTTTTCATGCCAAACTCTTGGGCAACAATACCCGCTTTTTCAGCGGCAACCTGTGCGGCGAACGGGGTACTTTTTCTTGAACCACGGAAACCGGAACCGCCAGAGGTAGCCCAAGACAGAGCGTTCCCTTTTCTATCGGTTATTGTTATTATAGTATTATTAAAAGACGCATGGACATGGACGATACCGTCAACCACTTCTTTTTTAATACGTTTTCTTGAACGATTTGGACTAGCCATTTACTTTTTCTCTTTAAAGAATATCTTATTTTCTAATAGGTTTACGCGGACCTTTTCTAGTCCGGGCATTGGTTCTTGTCCGTTGCCCCCTTAACGGCAGACCACGGCGATGCCTAATCCCGCGATAACAACCTAGATCCATTAAGCGTTTAATATTCATAGAAACTTCGCGGCGAAGATCACCTTCCACTGTCATCTTTGAAACGACTCCACGAATCGTTTCCAACTGATCTTCGGTTAATTCTTTTATTTTAATGGACGGCAATATACCTACTTCCGCACAAATTTCAGATGCAGTTTGACGGCCAACTCCATAAATCGCAGTTAAGGCAATAACTGCGTGCTTATGATCTGGTACATTTATCCCGGCAATACGTGCCATTCAGATACCCCTTTGACTAATATTCTAAAGTTAAGTGCCGAATTATAGCACTATAGAAATAAAGACACAACAAAATCAACCTTGTCGCTGTTTATGTCTGCCATCAAGGCAGATAACCCGAACGACACCGTTTCTTTTGACTATTTTACAATTTCTACAAATTTTTTTTACAGATGCACGAACTTTCACTGCAAACTCCTAATTGTTTTTACAACAAAATCATTTCTTTAAATTGGCTTTCTTCATTAAGCCTTCATATTGCTGTGACATTACATGGGTTTGCATTTGAGAAATGAAATCCATAACCACTACGACAATAATCAACAAAGAAGTTCCGCCAAAATAAAAGGGGACATTCCAATACACGATTAAAAACTCCGGCAACAAACAGACCAGCGTGATATAAAACGCACCGATTAACGTTAACCGGGTCATCACCTTGTCGATATACATGCTAGTTTGCAAACCGGGTCTGATACCGGGTAAGAATGCACCAGATTTTTTTAAATTTTCAGCAGTCTCTTTTGAATTGAACACCAATGCGGTATAGAAAAAGCAAAAGAAGACGATGGCGGTAGCATACAGCAACACATACACAGGCTGGCCTGGTGAGAGCATGGTGGCAATATCCTGTAGCCAGGCAAAACCTTCCGCATTACCAAACCAGCCCGCAATCGTCGCAGGGAACAGGATGATACTGGAAGCAAATATGGGGGGGATAACACCCGCCATATTTATTTTTAAGGGTAAGAAACTACTTTGTGCGGCATAAAGCTTGCGGCCTTGCTGGCGTTTAGGGTAGTTAATCAGAATCCTTCTTTGGCCGCGCTCAACAAACACCACTAAGGCGGTGACGGCGACCGACAACAAGAACAGCAACAGGATAAAGCCGCCGTTCATTTCGCCCGTTTGCGCAAGCTCCAGGGTACTGGCGACCGCTTTAGGCAAACCTGAGACGATACCGGCGAAGATAATCATGGAGATGCCGTTACCGATACCGCGCTCGGTGACTTGCTCGCCCAACCACATCAAAAAGACCGTTCCGGTCACTAAGGTGATGGTCGTGACGGCGATAAAACCGAAGCCAGGATGCAAAACGACCGACAAACCGCCAGCTGTTTGGTTTTGTAAGGCCAAGGAAATGCCAATCGCCTGGAAGGTGGCCAAGACCACCGTCCCATAGCGGGTAAATTGAGAGATTTTACGTCTGCCCGCCTCACCTTCTTTCTTCATCTGCTCCATTGAAGGCAGCACCACCGTCATCAACTGCATAATGATTGATGCGGAAATATAAGGCATGATACCCAGAGCAAAAAGACTTAAACGCATCAAAGCCCCACCTGAGAACATGTTGAACATGTCCAAAATTGAGCCGCTCTGCTGTTCAAACATAATGGCCAGCGCTTTAGGGTCTATGCCAGGAACCGGGATATGCGCCCCGACCCGATACACCACAAAGGCACCTAAGACAAAAAACAATCTTGCTTGCAGCTCGGAAAAATTGCCCGGCTTGTTGGTCATTTGCGCTCTTGGAGTATTCACTGAATTAAGCCTCTATTGTTCCACCAAGCGCTTCAATGGCTACACGTGCGCCACCAGTAACATTAATCCCTTTAATGGTGACAGCTTTAGTGACTTCACCCGATTTAATGATTTTTGCTAACTTAGTAAAAGCAGGGACGATATTCGCGTCAATCAATGCCTTCAAATCAATGACCTCAGAAGTCAGGCCGTTCAGCTCGCTCAAACGGACTTCGGCAGAGAATTTTTGTGATCTTGATTTAAAGCCGACTTTCGGCAAACGGCGTTGCAAAGGCATCTGACCGCCTTCGAAACCGACTTTGTGGAAGCCGCCACTTCTGGCTTTTTGACCTTTATGGCCTCTTCCGCAAGTTTTGCCCATCGTACAGCCGATACCCCGGCCTACGCGTCTGGATTTTTTGCGTGATCCTTCACTGGACTGTATGGTATTCAGAAACATTATACTTCCTCAACTTTTAGCATATACGATATTTTATTTATCATGCCTCTGTTTTCTGGCGTATTAAGAACTTCAACGGTTTGATGCATCTTACGCAGACCCAAGCCTTTCAGACACGCTTGATGTCTGGGTAAACGCCCAAACTTGCTCTTAATCATTGTCACACTCAATTTATTAGTAGCCATGTTACGTTATCCGATAATTTGATCGACAGATAAACCACGTTTGGCGGCTATTTGGTTGATGTTGTGCATTCCAGTAAGGCCGTTGATGGTTGCTCTGACCACGTTGATGGGGTTGTTGGTGCCGATACATTTTGCCAAGACATTATGTACGCCGACAACTTCAAAAACCGCACGCATCGCGCCGCCCGCGATAATGCCCGTACCTTCGGAAGCAGGCTGCATGTAAACTTTCGCCGCTCCGGTGGTGTTCATGATCGGGTATTGTAAGGTGTCGCCTTTCAGAGACACTTTACGCATGTTTTTGCGGGCTTGCTCCAATGATTTTTGGATGGCAATCGGCACTTCGCGGGCTTTGCTCACACCGTAACCGACACGGCCTGCGCCGTCGCCGACCACTGTCAGGGCGGTAAAGCCGAACACGCGGCCACCTTTAACCACTTTCGCTACCCGTCTTACGTTAACGAGCTTCTCTTGCAAACCGTCAGTACTGCCTTGGGCAGGTGCTGTAGACATTTTATTCTCCTAAAACTTCAAGCCGACTTCACGCGCAGCATCAGCCAATGCTTTCACGCGACCATGATATTTAAAACCAGATCGATCAAAAGCAACCTCAGTGATACCCGCAGCAAGCGCCCGTTGGGCGATGTGCTTGCCCACTTCAGCCGCCGCCTGGATGTTGTCGGTATTTTTCAATCCCGATTTGATGTCCGCTTGTGTGGTTGACGCGCTCACCAAAGTGCTGGTGCCATCACCGCTGATGATTTGGGCGTAGATATGCTGGGAGGTCTTATGAACCGATAAGCGGATGGCATTTAATTTTTTTATTTTGCAACGCAATTTCAATGCGCGCTTCATACGAGTTTGCTTCTTTTCCATCACGCCACCTTATTTCTTCTTAGCTTCTTTCTTGATAACAGTCTCATCAGCATATCTGACACCTTTGCCTTTATAGGGTTCAGGTGGACGATACGCCCTAATTTTGGCGGCCACTTGCCCTATCTGTTGCTTATCGCTGCCTTTGATGACGATTTCTGTTTGAGTGGGAGTCTCAATCGTCACGCCGGCAGGGATTTCGAACTCGACAGGGTGGGAGTAACCCAAAGACAAGCTTAAGACAGTTTCTTTCGCTTGCGCTCTGTAACCTACACCGATCAAGGTCAGTTTTCTTTCAAAACCCGCAGAAACACCAGTAACCATGTTACTGACAATCGCCCGTGCAGTACCTGCTTGGGCGGTCGCAATTTTGTCATCCTTATTCCAGACCAGTTGCATAACGTCATCAGTGATATCGACGCTGACTGCCGGATTAAGCGCAAACGACAACAGACCTTTAGCTCCTTTAACGGTCACGCTGTTGTTCTCTAATTTTACGTCTACACCCTTAGGTATAGTGATTGGGGCTTTAGCAATTCTTGACATAACACGCCTACATTAACAAACAGTACAAATAACTTCGCCGCCATGCCCGATAGCGCGTGCAGCCCGGTCAGTCATAACACCATTTGATGTTGATACAATAGCAATACCCAAACCACCAAGAACCTTTGGCAACTCATCTTTAGATTTATAGATGCGTAAGCCGGGTCTACTAATTCTTTTAATATTTTCGATAACCGGAACACCTTTATAGTATTTCAGTTCGACCGTCATTTCGATGTGATTACCTACCGTTTCTGTACTAAAATCGGTTATATAACCTTCTTCTTTTAATACTTTTGCTATCGACACTTTCAATTTTGAAGACGGCTGCTTGATAAATTTCTTACCTGCCGATTGGCCGTTTCTGATGCGTGTCAGCATATCCGCTACAGGATCTGTCATACTCATTATTATTTCTCCTAACTCGATCTACCAGATATTACCAGCTAGCCTTAACTAAGCCAGGCACGTCACCACGCATTGTGGCTTCTCTCAGCTTGTTACGGCTCAGGCCAAACTTACGATAATATCCGTGCGGACGGCCGGTCAAATTACAACGGTTACGCACTCTGGACATGCTCGAATCCCGTGGCAGCTTTTGCAGTTGCACTTGCGCCAATTCTTTGTCTTCAAACGATGTGTTAGGGCTTCTGATGGCTTCTTTCAAAGCGTCACGTTTAGCACTGTATTTTTTTACCAACTTTTTGCGCTTGTCTTCACGAGCGATCATTGATTTCTTTGCCATGATAAACCTACCCTTAGCTCTTAAATGGGAAATTGAACAGTTTCAGCAACGCTAAACCTTCTTCATTTGTCCGTGCTGTCGTAGTGATGGTAATATCCATGCCGCGCAAAACATCAATCTTGTCGTAATCAATTTCTGGGAAGATGATCTGCTCTTTAACACCCATTGAATAGTTACCACGACCATCGAAACTTTTTGGGCTAAGGCCCCTAAAGTCGCGGATCCGTGGGATTGAGATGCTGATCAGACGATCCAAAAACTCGTACATTTTTTCGCTGCGCAAAGTCACTTTGCAGCCAATCGGCATATCGTCACGGATTTTAAAGCCCGCGATGGATTTTCTTGCCAAAGTGACCACTGGCTTTTGGCCGGCGATTTTTTCCATATCGGCGACAGCCGCTTGCAACACCTTTTTGTCGGTGACTGCGCCGCTCACGCCCATATTTAAAGTGATCTTAGTGATCCGTGGCGCCTGCATGACGGACTTGTAGCCAAACTGCTGCATCAATGCCGGAAGCACGGTTTCTTTATATGTTTCTTTTAATCTTGCCATAACCCATCTACACCTTAATTATCAACGACTTGATTGGTAGATTTAAAGTATCTGACTTTTTTTCCATCTTCCAATATTCTAAAGCCAATACGATCTGCCTTTTTTGTCGCAGGATTATACAAACCAATATTGGAAATATGGATGGGCATGTCTTTTACGACGATGCCGCCAGAAGCTCCGGTATTTGGGTTCGATTTTTGAGTCTTTTTGACTTGGTTAATTCCCTCAACCAATACTTTATCATTCTTAAGAACCTGGGTCACACGGCCGCTTTTGCCTTTGTCCTTACCAGTCCGAACAATAACGTCATCACCTTTTTTAATTTTTTGCATATTCTTCCCCTTATAATACTTCAGGAGCCAAAGAGATAATTTTCATAAATTTTTCCCCTCTAAGCTCGCGTGTTACTGGGCCAAAAATGCGCGTACCTAAAGGTTGCAGGTTATTGTTTAAAATAACCGCCGCGTTACCGTCGAAACGGATTACCGAACCGTCCGGGCGACGGACACCCTTACGGGTTCTGACGACCAGGGCGTTATAGACTTCGCCTTTTTTTACTCTTCCGCGCGGGATCGCATCTTTTATGCTGACTTTGATGATGTCACCAATGCCGGCATAACGTCGGTGCGAGCCACCCAGGACTTTGATACACATGACCTTTTTCGCGCCGCTGTTATCGGCGACATCAAGGTTAGTTTGCATCTGAATCATGATCTATTCCTAATTTGACTGTATATAAATAGCTGCTGCTATTTGTTCGAACTTTCTAAGACCTGAACAAGCATAAATGTTTTGTTCTTTGACAACGGTCTGCAAGAGGCTATTGAAACAAGATCGCCTTCTTGGCAAACATTGTTCTCATCATGGGCCATCATTTTAGTCGAACGTTTAATGTACTTGCCATAAACGGGGTGTTTGACCACCCGCTCAACCAAAACCGTGATGGTTTTGTCCATTTTGTTGCTGACCACCCGACCGGAGATGGTTCTTAATTTAGTGACGGCTTCGCTCATATCATGCACCTACCATTTGTGTTAATACTGTCTGGATACGTGCGATATCACGTCTTACTTTTCTCACTTGGTCTGACTTAGAAAGCTGGCCTGTGGCTTTTTGCATTCTAAGGTTAAATCGCTCGCGTGACAGCTCGAGCAACATAGCCTGTAATTCGGCTTGGGTTTTTTGACGTAATTCGGTTGCTTTCATTACATTATGGTCCGAACGGTAAAGAGTGTTTTTAATGGCAACTTGGCGGCGGCAAGCGTAAACGCTTCGCGGGCCAGCTCTTCGGAAACCCCTTGGATTTCGTACAGCATTGTGCCAGGTCTGATTTGTGCAACCCAGTATTCTACACTACCCTTCCCTTTTCCCATACGAACTTCTAATGGTTTTTTGGTAATTGGCTTATCTGGAAAGATTCTGATCCAGATTTTACCGCCACGCTTGACGTGACGGGTAATGGTACGACGTGCAGATTCGATTTGGCGGGCGGTCAATCTGCCACGGCTGATGGATTTCAAGCCGTATTCACCAAAGCTGACAGACGAACCTTTGACGGCCGTACCGTTGTTTCTGCCTTTGTGTTGCTTACGAAATTTGGTTCTTTTAGGTTGAAGCATGACTTTTTCCCTTCAACTATTTTTTAGATTCAGAATTAATGGAGGCGATATGCGCGTCCATGTCGAAGACTTCACCTTTGAATATCCAGATTTTGATACCGATAATTCCATAGGTGGTGTTCGCTTCGGCGGTCGCATAATCGATGTCGGCACGCAGGGTATGCAAAGGCACACGACCTTCCCGATACCATTCGGTACGCGCAATCTCAGCACCGTTCAGACGGCCACCGATGCTGATTTTGATGCCTTCGGCACCCAAACGCATGGTGTTGGTCACGGCACGTTTCATGGCGCGGCGATACATAATCCGTTTTTCAAGCTGTTGGGCAATGCCTTCGGCAACCAACTGCGCGTCCAATTCAGGCTTTCTGATCTCTTCAACGTTAACTTGAACGGGGATACCGATCATTTTTGATATTTCTTGCTTCAACACATCAATGTCTTCGCCTTTTTTACCGATCACAATACCGGGTCTTGCGGTATGGATGGTGATGTGGGCGTTGTTAGCCGGACGGTTGATTTGGATGCGGCTCACTGAGGCGTTAGCCAATTTTTTTCTGATAAATTCCCTGATCTTCAGATCTTGATGCAGAAAAATTGGGTAATCTTGCGAACTCGCATACCATCTTGAATTCCAATCTTTGACAATGCCAAGGCGTATGCCCGTTGGATGTACTTTCTGACCCATATCTATAAACCCCTACTCGAATTCTGCAACGCTAATTGTGATATGACAGGTTCTCTTAAGGATATGGTTCGCACGTCCTTTGGCTCTCGCCTTAAACCGTTTCATAGTTGGCCCTTCGTTGACAAAAACGGTGGACACCCTTAAATCATCAATATCAATACTCTCATTGTGCTCCGCGTTAGCGATAGCCGATTCGAGTATTTTCTTTATGATAGCGGCAGCTTTTTTGGAGCTGAACTTCAATGTGTTCAGAGCCTTATCAACCGCCAGGCCACGAATTTGATCGCCGACCAGACGGGCTTTTTGGGCAGATAAAGGCGCATTACTTAATTTTGCGGAAATTTCCATTATCTACAAGCCCCTATCTCGATTTCTTATCAGCCACATGGCCTTTATATGTACGGGTAGGTGCAAATTCACCTAATTTATGGCCTATCATATTTTCAGAAATCAATACCGGAATATGGAGCTTGCCATTATGTATAGCAATGGTCAAACCGAGCATGTCGGGAATGATCATTGATCTTCTCGACCATGTTTTAATTGGTTTCCGATTATTGCTGTTTACGGCATCTTCAACTTTCTTCAGAAGATGGTGATCAATAAAAGGACCTTTTTTAATTGAGCGCGGCACGTTAATCCCTCTCTATTCTACTTACGGCGTCTGATAATCATATTATCAGTACGTTTGTTTTTTCTGGTTTTGTAGCCTTTAGTCGGCATACCCCACGGTGATACCGGATGTCTGCCGCCGGAAGTACGACCTTCACCACCACCATGCGGATGGTCGACAGGGTTCATAACAACACCTCGGACAGTAGGACGGACACCCCGCCATCTTGACGCACCGGCTTTACCTAATGAGATCAGGTTATGTTCGGCATTGGAGACTTCACCAATAACCGCCAAACAGTCGGCCATCACTTTACGCATTTCACCAGAACGCATTCTGATGGTGGCATGGGCACCGTCCCTAGCAACCAATTGCACTGAAGTGCCTGCGCTTCTGGCGACTTGTGCGCCTTTGCCGGGTTTCAGTTCAACACAATGCAGGGTAGTACCCATCGGGATGTTTCTTAAAGGCATACAGTTGCCTGTTTTGACAGGCACGGTCTCGGAAGAGATGATCTCTTGGCCGACTTGCAGACCTTTTGGGGCAATAATATATCTGCGCTCGCCGTCTTTATACAGGACTAAGGCGATGTTGGCGGTACGATTCGGATCGTATTCCAAACGCTCGACTACCGCAGGGATATTGGTTTTGTTTCTTTTAAAATCAATAATACGGTATTGTTGTTTATGACCACCACCAACATGACGTGTTGTTATGCGCCCTTGGTTGTTACGACCACCGCTTTTACTGATTTTGCTTAATAAAGGTGCATAAGGGCTACCCTTATGCAATTCATCGTTTTTTACTCGTACAACAAACCGTGATCCTGGTGATGTCGGTTTTGACTTTACAATAGCCATGTTTTTTACCGTTTCCTATTGACCTTTGAAGTAACTGAATTAAGCAGTGGCAAACTCTATGTCAAACCCTTCCTTAAGTTTCACATAAGCCTTTTTCCAATCGGACTTTTTATATAATGAACGTGCCGATCTTTTTTGTTTACCTTTAACGTTCAGCACATTAACAGAGTCAACTTCAACACTAAACATCAATTCCACTGCACTTTTAATTTCGTCTTTGTTGGCCCGTTTATCGACCTTGAAGACAAATTGTTTGTTGCTTTCCGCAAGAGCCGCGCTTTTTTCCGAAACTATCGGTGCCAGCAGGACGTTTGCCAATTGATACGAACTCATACTCACGATAAACGCTCCTCAATGATTTTCAGCGCTTGGGGGGTAGCGATGACTTTATCGGCCGAAACCAACAGGACTGGGCTTAAGTTTATCGCTTCAACAACTTCTACATAAGGGATGTTACGCGCCGCCAAAGCCAGATTGACATCTAACTGTTCGACAATAATCACGACCCGTTTGGCATCAAGCGTTTTCAGCTTGGCGACCAATTCCTTCGTTTTTGGCGTACCCGGCAAAATATCTTGACTGACCACCAGACGCTCTTGTCTGAGCAACTCGGACAAGATTGATTTAATGCCCACGCGGAACATTTTTTTGTTTAACTTTTGTTCGTATGATCTGGGGCGTGCCGCGAAAGTCACACCACCGGTGCGCCAGATAGGGCTACGTGTGGTACCGGATCTGGCACGGCCTGTGCCTTTTTGACGCCAAGGCTTGATACCGCCGCCGCTGACATCCGAACGTGTTTTTTGCGCTTTAGTACCTGCACGACCACCCGCCATATAGCGGACGACCAGCTGATGCACCAACGTTTCATTGAAAGCCTGACCGAATACCGCATCAGCCACTTCGAGCTGACCGGCAGAATCGCCTTCGTTTAAAGCAGGTATATACAAACCCATGACTTAACCCTTATTCCGCTTTTTCATTGCGGGCGTGATAATGACATCACCGCCCTCAGCACCAGGCACTGAGCCTCTAACCAAAATCAAACCCCGTTCCTCATCAATGGCATGGATAGTCAGGTTTTGGATGGTTTTTTGCACCGCCCCCATATGACCTTCCATCTTTTTGCCTTTGAAAACCCGGCCCGGCGTTTGGTTCATACCGATAGAGCCTAATACCCTATGCGAACGGGAGTTACCGTGGGTAGCATCCTGCATGTGAAAGTTATGACGCTTGATACCGCCGGCAAAACCTTTACCAATGCTTCTGCCTTGGACATCGATATACTGACCTTCGGTGAAGAGGGTCAACGGCAATACCGAGCCAGTGCTAAATTCATCACCTTCGCCTTCTTCAAGACGGAACTCCCAAAGACCACGACCCGCTGTCACATTAGCCGCAGCGTAATGACCAGACATTGCTTTGTTGACCCTGGAAGATTTTTTATCACCGGTTGTGACTTGGATCGAGCGATAACCATCGCGTTCGATGCCTTTCACTTGAGTCACTGTATTTGCTTCAATCTGGACAACAGTCACGGGTACTGATGAACCGTCTTCACAAAAAACTCTGGTCATTCCACATTTACGACCAATAAGACCTATTGACATTTGCCAATTCCTCTACTTCTAATTCAATTTTATTTGAACATCGACACCCGCTGCCAGATCCAGTTTCATCAACGCATCTACAGTCTTGTCTGTCGGTTCTACAATATCCAACAATCTTTTATACGTCCGCAACTCATATTGATCGCGAGCATCTTTATTAACATGCGGAGAGATCAGGATTGTGAAACGCTCTTTTTTAGTAGGCAAGGGAATCGGGCCTTTAACTTGCGCACCGGTTCTTCTTGCTGTTTCTACTATCTCACCAGCCGATTGATCAATCAATTTATGATCAAATGATTTCAAACGGATTCTGATAGTTTGATTTGACATATTTATTACTCAATAATAGAAGCAACAACACCCGCACCGACGGTACGGCCACCTTCACGGATTGCGAAACGCAAACCGTCTTCCATCGCAATCGGCGAAATCAATTTCACCGTGACCGAGATGTTGTCGCCAGGCATAACCATTTCGACACCTTCGGGCAATTTGACCGCACCGGTCACGTCGGTGGTGCGGAAATAGAACTGTGGGCGGTAGCCGTCGAAGAACGGCGTATGGCGACCACCCTCTTCTTTTGACAAAACGTAAATTTCGGCATTGAAGTGGGCGTGTGGCTTGATGGTGTTTTTGTGCGCCAAGACTTGGCCGCGCTCGACATCATCACGTTTGGTACCGCGCAACAACAGGCCGACGTTGTCGCCCGCTTCGCCCTGGTCCAACAATTTGCGGAACATTTCGACACCGGTGACGGTGGTCGATACGGTCGGGCGGATGCCGACGATTTCAACTTCTTGGCCGACCTTGATGATGCCGCGTTCGATACGGCCTGTAACCACCGTGCCACGGCCTGAAATCGAGAACACGTCTTCGATAGGCATCAGGAAAGCGCCGTCGACGGCACGTTCAGGCAACGGGATGTAGCTGTCCAACGCTTCGACCAAACGGACGACGGACGGTGCGCCGATGTCGCTGGTGTCGCCGTTCAACGCCAACAGGGCGGAACCTTTAATGATCGGGGTGTCGTCGCCTGGGAATTCGTACATGTCCAGCAGTTCGCGGATTTCCATTTCGACCAGTTCCAACAACTCTTCGTCGTCGACCATGTCGGCTTTGTTCAGGAACACGACGATGTAAGGCACACCGACTTGGCGTGACAGCAGGATATGCTCGCGGGTTTGCGGCATCGGGCCGTCAGCGGCGGAACAGACCAGGATCGCGCCGTCCATTTGCGCGGCGCCGGTGATCATGTTCTTGACATAGTCAGCATGGCCTGGGCAGTCAACATGGGCGTAGTGGCGGGCAGGCGACTCATACTCGACATGTGAAGTGGCGATGGTGATACCGCGCGCACGTTCTTCAGGGGCGTTGTCGATTTGGTCGAAGGCCTTAACCTCACCACCTTGCATTTCGGCCATGACTTTGGTCAGGGCGGCGGTCAGGGTGGTCTTGCCGTGGTCAACGTGTCCGATGGTGCCGACGTTGACGTGGGGTTTGCTACGCGAAAATTTTTCTTTGGCCATGAGTTAATACCTTATATTTATTCAATTTTATGAAGATTTTTTAATGATAGCATCTGCGATATGGGCAGGCGTTTCATTGTACTTTTCAAACCGCATACTGTATGTAGCGCGTCCTTGGGTGGAAGAACGCAAGTCAGTCGCATAACCAAACATTTCTGCAAGCGGCACTTCGCAACTGATGACCTTACTGGCCGGCAAATCCTCCATACCCAGAATGATGCCGCGCCGCCTGTTGATGTCACCGACGACATCGCCCATATAGTCTTCTGGTGTTACAACTTCGACTTTCATTATCGGCTCCAGCAACACGGGCGACGCTTCAGCCATGCCTTCGCGGAAGCACATCGAGCCTGCAATCCTAAAAGCCATTTCGTTCGAATCCACATCATGGTACGAACCGTCAAATAATGAAACCTTAACGTCCAAAATAGGAAAACCGGCCAAAACACCGCTTTTTAGCTGGTCTTGAACCCCTTTGTCGACAGCCGGGATGTATTCCTTAGGCACCACGCCGCCAACCACCTCATTGACGAATTCGTAACCTTTGCCCGACTCCAGCGGCTCTATGCGCAACCAGACATGGGCATATTGCCCGCGCCCGCCGTTTTGCCTGACAAACTGCTTTTCGTGTTCGACCGTCTTACGGATAGTTTCACGGTAGGCAACTTGCGGATTGCCGATATTGGCATCAACGCTGAACTCCCTTTTCATGCGGTCAACGATAATTTCCAGATGCAGCTCACCCATACCCGAAATAATCACTTGACCGGATTCGGCATCCGTCATCACCCTAAAGGATGGGTCTTCCTGCGCTAACCGCGCCAAAGCGACCGCCATCTTATCTTGGTCGGCCTTAGTTTTAGGCTCCACCGCTATGGAAATGACCGGATCGGGAAATTCCATTTTTTCCAAGATCAGCACCGCATCCAAGCCGCACAAGCTGTCACCCGTGGTCACATCCTTAAGGCCGATAGCCGCGGCAATGTCGCCGGCATAAACTTCCTTAACCTCTTCCCTGCTGTTGGCGTGCATTTGGACGATACGCCCAATACGCTCTTTTTTCTTTTTGATCGGGTTATAAATGACATCACCCGAATTCAACACGCCAGAATAGACCCGGAAGAAAGTCAATATACCAACAAAAGGGTCGGCAGCAATCTTGAAAGCCAAAGCAGAAAAAGGCAAGCCGTCATCAGCATGACGTTGCACCTGCGTTTCTTCGTCTTCTAACAAACCAACTACGGGGGGTATATCTGTCGGTGCGGGCAAATAATCAATAACGGCATCCAATAACGCCTGGACACCTTTATTCTTAAAGGCGGAACCACAAAAGGCGGGGACTATTTGATTATCGATTGTCCGTAACCGAATACCCTGTTTTATTTCTTCATCGGACAACACACCTTCAACCAGGTATTTGTCCATATACTCTTCGCTGGCTTCCGCCGCCGCTTCAATAATGGCTTCCCGCCATTTTTCGCATATCGGCAACATATCAGCCGGAATGTCATCTTCGACAAAGGTCATACCCATATTGGCATCATCCCAATAAATGGCCTTCATCTTGATTAAATCGACAACACCCTTATAATTCTCTTCAGAGCCGACAGGCAACTGCATAGGCACGGGAATCGCACCTAACCGATTTTTAATTTGCCCGATAACCCGCAAGAAGTCAGCACCCGTGCGATCCATCTTATTGACAAATACCAATCTAGGCACTTTGTACTTATCGGCCTGCCGCCACACCGTTTCCGATTGTGGCTCAACACCGCCGACCGCACAAAAAACCGCACACGCACCATCTAACACCCGCAATGACCGCTCGACTTCAATGGTAAAGTCAACATGCCCGGGCGTATCAATGATATTGATACGGTGCTGCAAATACTGCTTTTGCATCCCGCTCCAGAAACAGGTGGTCGCTGCCGAGGTAATAGTAATACCCCTCTCCTGCTCTTGCTGCATCCAATCCATGGTTGCAGTACCGTCATGCACTTCACCGATCTTATGAGAAACCCCTGTATAATACAGGATGCGCTCGGTCGTCGTCGTCTTACCCGCATCAATATGAGCCATAATGCCGATATTGCGGTAACGGTCAATAGGCGTTTTCCGAGCCACTCTACCTAAAACCTGAATAAAGGCTAGAAGCGGTAATGAGAGAAAGCTTTGTTAGCCTCTGCCATTCTGTGGGTATCTTCACGCTTCTTCGCAGCATTACCCTTGCCTTCGGAAGCGTCCATCAGCTCACCAGCCAATTTAGAAGCCATCGTGCGCTCATTTCTTTTGCGTGACGCATCAATCAACCAACGCATTGCCAAAGCCATACGTCTTGACGGACGCACTTCAACAGGCACTTGATAAGTCGCGCCACCGACACGGCGAGATTTAACCTCAACGCGCGGCTGGACATTTTCCAAGGCTTTAGACAAGACATCTAAAGGAATGGTATGGCCTTTATTTTCAATAACATCAAGAGCACCATAAACAATCGATTCAGCGACTGACTTTTTACCGCTATCCATGACCATATTCATGAACTTAGTCAACATGACGCTATTAAATCTTGGATCTGGAATTATCTCTCTTTTAGTTGCAACTCTTCTTCTAGACATTTTTACTATCCAATATTTTTAGCTTTTTGGCCGTTTAGTTCCATATTTAGAACGTCCGCACTTTCTGTTATTGACACCTGAAGCATCTAAGCTACCACGGACAACGTGATAACGGACACCCGGTAAGTCTTTAACCCGGCCGCCTCTTATCAAGACCACGGAATGCTCTTGCAAGTTATGGCCTTCACCACCGATATAACTACTTACCTCAGCACCATTCGTCAATCTGACCCGCGCTACTTTACGCAATGCAGAGTTAGGCTTTTTTGGTGTTGTGGTATAAACACGGGTACAAACGCCCCGGCGCTGTGGGCAAGCTTCAAGAGCCGGCACATTGCTTTTTTCTATTCTTTTAGCACGCGGCTTACGAACCAACTGGTTAATCGTGGCCATATTTATTACTCACTCCGATAGACAATTAACTGCCAGACAAAATTAAACCAACCGTCAAGATTAAAATCACTGACAGTCAAAATTGTTTTCGACTTTCTAAATCACTTTAGCTTACGTTAGCAGGACATTTTACTTACCTATAACGTATAGGTCAAGCATATTTTAAATATCATTAACTTCGCTTAGATATTTAAGGCTTGCTTCAACGCTTCTTCGGTGTCTACCACCGTAGCACTGGCGGTTTCTGCCAGATGCTGTTGCGCGAAACGGTTCTTTCTGTTTTCATGATAGGCCAACCCTGTACCTGCGGGTATCAACCTGCCGACGATAACGTTTTCTTTCAGACCTTGCAGGCTGTCGCTCAAACCGCGTACCGCCGCATCGGTCAAGACCCGTGTGGTCTCTTGGAAAGACGCAGCAGAGATGAACGATTCGGTCGCCAATGACGCTTTAGTGATACCGAGCAGCACCGATTCGAAGCTGGCCGGAATCTTACCTTCATTTTCAATCCGCTCATTTTCAAACCTGACCGCCGCACGCTCAACTTGGTCGCCTTTTAGGAACGCCGTGTCGCCGGACGCGGTAATCTCAACTTTTCTCAGCATTTGCCGAATGATACATTCGATATGCTTATCGTTGATCTTCACCCCTTGCAAGCGGTAAACGTCTTGAATTTCCTTGACCAAATAGTTAGCCAACTCCTCAATCCCCCTTAAACGCAAGATGTCGTGCGGCGTCAATTCACCTTCGGCGATGGTTTCGCCTTTTTCCACATACTCACCCTCAAAGACGGTGATATGCCGCCATTTGGGGATCAGGGTCTCAACCTGTTCGCCTTGGGCATCGGTGATGATGACCCGTTGCTTGCCTTTGGTTTCCTTGCCGAAAGAAATGGTACCGCTGGTTTCCGCTAAAATCGCCGGATCTTTGGTTTTACGCGCTTCGAACAAGTCGGCGACACGCGGCAAACCACCCGTGATGTCACGGGTTTTACTGGATTCTTGCGGAATTCTCGCCAATACGTCACCGACCTTCACTTCGCCGCCGTCCTTAATACCCGCAATCGCGCCGGCGGGTAAGAAGTATTGCGCCGGAATTTCGGTGCCGGGCAGATAAATGCCGTTGCCGTCATGGTCAAGCAGCTTAACCATAGGCCGCAATTCTTTACCCGCACTACCGCGTTGCTTAGGATCGGTAACGACCAAGGAGCTTAAGCCCGTGACTTCGTCGGATTGTTTTTGCACGGTCACGCCGTCAACAAAGTTGACCAGCTCGACAATACCGTCCACCTCGGTGATGACCGGATGCGTGAACGGATCCCAAGTGACGATAATGTCACCGGCACTGATCTTGCTGCCTTCCTGTACCGACAATACCGCCCCGTAAGGGATTTTGTAGCGTTCACGCTCACGGCCATAATCATCGACTACGCACACCTCACCTGAACGGGACACCGCGACCAAATTGCCTTCGCGGTTGGCGACCGATTTCAGGTTGCTCAAACGTACCGTACCCGCCGATTTAACTTGGACGTTACTGATTGCCGCCGACCGCGAAGCCGCCCCACCGATGTGGAACGTCCGCATGGTCAACTGGGTACCCGGCTCACCAATGGATTGCGCGGCGATAACACCGACCGCTTCACCAATGTTAACGTGGTGGCCACGCCCTAAGTCACGGCCATAACAGGCCGCACAAACACCATGACGGTTTTCGCAGGTGATGACCGAGCGGACAATCAACTGGTCGACACTGTGCTCGTCCAACACCGATACCCAATGCTCGTTCAGCAACGTGCCCGCAGGTACGATGATGTTTTCGTTAGCCGGATCCATCACATCGTTGACCACCACACGGCCCAAAACGCGTTCGGACAACGGCTCGACCACGTCACCACCTTCAATGATCGGCATCATGACCAGACCGTCTTTGGTGCCGCAATCTTGGCCGGTAATCACCAAATCCTGGGCAACGTCGACCAATCGGCGCGTCAAGTAACCGGAGTTGGCGGTTTTTAACGCCGTATCGGCCAGACCTTTCCGCGCCCCGTGGGTAGAAATAAAGTATTGTAAAACGTCAAGACCTTCACGGAAGTTAGCGGTAATCGGCGTTTCAATGATCGAACCGTCCGGTTTCGCCATCAGGCCGCGCATCCCCGCCAACTGCCGGATCTGCGCCGCAGAACCCCGCGCCCCGGACTCGGCCATCATAAAGATGGAGTTAAAGGATTTTTGTTTGACGGTATTGCCTTGCGCATCAACCACCGACTCTTCACCGAGGCCGTCCATCATGACCTTAGCGACTTGGTCGTTAGCATGGGACCAGATGTCGACAACCTTGTTATAGCGTTCGCCGTCAGTGACCAAACCCGATGAATACTGGCTTTGGATTTCGTTCACTTCGGCTTCGGCGGCGGCAATAATGTCGACTTTTTTGGCCGGAATCGCCATGTCTTCAATACCGAAGGACACACCGGAAATGGTCGCGTAACGGAAGCCCAAATACATCAGCTGGTCGGCCAACACGACGGTTTCCTTATTGCCCAAATAACGGTAGCTGTAGTTAATCAACCGCGAAATGTTCTTTTTGGTCATATCGCAATTGACCAATTCATACGGCATCAAGTCGGGCACCACTTCCCAAATCAAAGCCCGGCCTACCGTGGTTTTGACCCGGTAAGTCTTGGACTCTTTTTCACCCTTATCGTTAAGGAATTTTTGGGTAATGCGCAATTCGATTTTCGCCTGCAATTCCACCGATTTGGCTTGTAACGCCTTATGGATTTCCCCGGTATCGACAAAAATGCTGCCGTCGCCCCGTGCGTTGATTTTTTCGCGGCTGATGTAATACAGCCCCAAAACCACGTCTTGGGACGGGTTAATGACCGGTTCACCGTTCGCTGGCGACAAAATGTTATTGGTCGCCATCATCAACGTCCGCGCTTCTAACTGCGCTTCAATAGACAAGGGGATATGCACCGCCATCTGGTCGCCGTCAAAGTCGGCGTTGAAGGCGCTACAGACCAACGGATGCAGCTGGATAGCCTTACCTTCGATCAGGGTCGGTTCAAACGCTTGGATACCCAATCTGTGCAAGGTCGGGGCGCGGTTCAGCAAAATCGGATGTTCGCGGATAACCTCTTCGAGAATATCCCAGACTTCCGTGCCTTCACGCTCGACCATTTTCTTGGCGGCCTTAATGGTCGTCGCCAAGCCACGGAATTGCAGTTTGCTGAAAATAAACGGCTTGAACAACTCCAAGGCCATTTTTTTCGGCAGGCCGCATTGGTGCAAGCGCAAGGTAGGTCCTACCACGATGACCGAACGGCCAGAGTAATCGACGCGTTTACCGAGCAAGTTCTGCCGGAAACGGCCTTGCTTACCCTTAATCATGTCCGCCAAAGACTTCAAAGGCCGTCTATTAGTACCCGTAATGGCGCGGCCACGACGGCCATTATCCAACAGGGCATCTACAGACTCTTGCAACATACGCTTTTCGTTGCGCACGATGATGTCCGGGGCGTTCAAGTCCAGCAAGCGGTTCAGACGGTTGTTGCGGTTGATGACGCGGCGGTATAAGTCGTTCAGGTCAGAGGTCGCAAAACGGCCACCGTCCAACGGCACCAGAGGGCGCAATTCGGGCGGCAATACCGGCAACACTTGTAAGATCATCCATTCGGGGCGGTTTTTGGAGCTTAATAAAGCGTCCATGACCTTCAGGCGTTTGGCGTATTTCTTGATTTTGGTTTCTGAACTGGTCGAGTTAATCTCTTCCCGCAAGATATTGACCTGCTCTTGCAAATCAATGGCTTTGAGCAATTCATAAATCGCTTCCGCACCCATCTTGGCGATGAAATCATCACCATGCAACTCGACCGCATCCAGATATTCGTCATCGGTCAGCAACTGGCCTTTGTCCAAAGGGGTCATACCCGGATCCAAGACCACGAAAGATTCGAAGTACAAGACCCGCTCAATTTCGCGCAAAGTCATGTCTAACAACAAGGCAATCCGCGACGGTAATGATTTTAAAAACCAAATATGCGCGACCGGACTGGCCAAGTCGATATGGCCCATGCGTTCACGGCGGACTTTTGACAAAGTGACTTCAACGCCGCATTTCTCACAAATCACCCCACGGTGCTTCAGACGTTTGTACTTACCGCACAGACATTCATAGTCACTGACCGGACCAAAAATCTTGGCGCAAAACAAGCCGTCACGCTCAGGCTTGAAAGTACGGTAGTTGATGGTTTCCGGTTTTTTCACTTCACCGTAAGACCAAGAACGGATCATATCTGGCGAGGCCAAACCAATGCTAATACCGTCAAAATCGTCGGCACGACCTTGGCGTTTTAAGAAGTTCATTAAATCTTTCAAGAGCTCGTCCTCTTCAAAATAATCTCTGGCAGAATCCAGAGCAGGCATTCATGTAGCGGCAATCAACAACGCGGGCTTATTCGCGTTGCAATTCTATATCCACAGCCAATGAGCGAATTTCTTTAATCAAAACGTTAAAAGATTCCGGCATACCTGCTTCCATTTTATGATCCCCATCCACGATGTTTTTGTACATGCGGGTACGTCCGGTCACGTCGTCGGATTTGACGGTGAGCATTTCCTGTAAGGTATAGGCCGCACCGTAGGCTTCCAACGCCCAGACTTCCATTTCCCCAAAGCGCTGACCACCAAACTGGGCTTTACCGCCCAAAGGCTGCTGTGTGACCAAGCTATAAGGGCCAGTCGAACGGGCATGCATTTTATCGTCAACCAAATGGTTCAGTTTCAGCATATACATATAGCCGACCGTAACTTCACGTTCGAACGGTTCACCCGTCAAACCATCGTACAAGGTGATTTGCCCGTGTTCCGGCAAATCCGCCAATCTGAGCATGGTACGGATGTCTTCTTCGTCCGCACCATCAAAAACCGGGCTGGCCATCGGCACACCGGCCACCAGATTCGCCGCCATTTCAAGAATTTCTTTATCCGTAAAGGAGTCTAAATCTTCTTTGCGGCCACTGCCGTTGTAAATCTTGTCCAGATACTCGCGGATCTCGTTAATCTTGGCTTTCGCTTCGAGCATTTTGCCGATTTTGATGCCCAGACCCTTAGCCGCCCAGCCTAAATGGGTTTCCAGAACCTGCCCTACGTTCATCCGCGACGGTACGCCCAACGGGTTCAGAACAATGTCGACCGGATTGCCGTCGGCGGTATAAGGCATGTCTTCTATAGGCCGGATCATCGAGATAACCCCTTTGTTACCATGACGGCCCGCCATTTTGTCACCCGGCTGGATACGCCGTTTGACGGCCAAATAGACCTTAACCATTTTCAGGACACCTGGCGGTAAATCGTCGCCCATGGTGATCTTCTTGCGTTTGATTTCAAACTTCTCGTCAAAATCTTTGCGCTGTTGCTCGATTTGCGTGGCGACCGTCTCCAATTGCAGGTTCAGCTCTTCATCCTGCATTTTGATTTTCAGCCAATCCGAACGTCTCAAGCCATCCAAATAGTCTTGGCTAATTTCGGTGCCGGCCCGCAAACCCACACCCGCCAAAGCGACCTTACCGATTAACAGCTTGGCGACACGCAAGAAAATATCTTCTTCAAGAATTTTCAGCTGGTCGTCCAAATCCTTACGGTAGCTTTTGATTTGGTCTTGCTCAATATCCAACGCCCGCTTGTCTTTCTTGACCCCATCACGGGTAAAGACCTGCACGTCAATGACCGTACCTTCGATACTGCCGGGCACCCGCAAAGAAGTGTCTTTAACATCGGCCGCTTTCTCGCCAAAAATGGCGCGTAACAACTTTTCTTCCGGTGTCAGTTGGGTTTCGCCTTTCGGAGTTACCTTACCGACCAGAATATCTCCGCCTTTGACTTCCGCACCGACATAAACAATGCCGGATTCGTCCAATTTCGCCAACGCTTCTTCACTGACGTTCGGGATGTCGGCGGTGATTTCTTCGGGGCTGTGCTTAGTGTCACGCGCAACGCAAGTTTTTTCTTCAATATGAATGGTAGTGAAGCGGTCTTCTTTCACAACCCGCTCAGACACCAAAATGGAGTCTTCGAAGTTGTAGCCGTTCCATGGCATGAACGCCACCAACATATTTTGCCCCAAGGCCAACTCACCCATATCGGTGGATGGGCCATCGGCAATAATATCGCCCTTGTTAACGATGTCACCCGGCTTCACCAACGGTTTTTGGTTGATACAGGTGTTTTGGTTAGAACGGGTATATTTGATCAGGTTATAAATATCCACGCCTGAGCTGCCAGTTTCGGTTTCGGTATCGTTAACCCGAACTACGATTCTGGCGGCGTCGACCGCTTCAATCTTACCGCCACGGGTAGCGACCACCGTCACGCCGGAGTCTTTGGCGACCGTCCGCTCCATACCTGTACCCACCAAAGGCTTTTCTGCCCGCAAGGTCGGTACGGCTTGGCGCTGCATGTTAGAACCCATTAACGCGCGGTTCGCGTCATCGTGTTCCAAGAACGGAATAATAGAAGCGGCGACCGAAACAATCTGCTTAGACGACACGTCCATGTACTGTACGGTGTCGGACATCGCCAAGGTAAACTCGTCTTTATGACGGCAAGATACCAGACCGTCAACCAACTTACCGCTTTCGTCAACCGCGACACTGGCCTGGGCAATAACAAACTCGCCTTCTTCAATCGCCGACAAATAGTCGACTTGGTCGGTAACATGGCCATTGACCACTTTCCGGTACGGGGTTTCCAAGAAACCATAGTCATTGGTACGCGCATACACCGACAGCGAGTTAATCAGACCGATATTCGGGCCTTCAGGCGTTTCAATCGGGCAAACCCGGCCATAATGGGTGGCGTGTACGTCACGCACCTCAAAACCGGCCCGCTCACGCGCCAAACCGCCGGGCCCTAAAGCCGATACACGGCGCTTATGGGTCACTTGCGATAAGGGGTTGTTTTGGTCCATAAACTGCGACAACTGGCTGGAACCAAAGAATTCTTTAACCGCCGCCGACACCGGCTTGGCATTAATGATTTCTTGCGGCATCAGACCTTCGGAATCGGCCAAGGTCAGACGTTCCTTCACGGCACGTTCAACCCGCACCAAACCGACGCGGAATTGGTTTTCGATCATTTCCCCGACCGAACGGACACGACGGTTACCCAAATGGTCAATATCGTCGACATTGCCGTTACCGTTACGGATACTGATCAACTCTTTCAGGACATCAATAATGTCTTCTTTCGTCAGCGTACCTGTACCGATAATCTCTTCACGGCCTAAGCGGCGGTTAAATTTCATCCGGCCTACCGTCGACAAATCATAACGGTCATCGGTAAAGAACAGGTTTTGGAACAAGTTTTCCGCCGATTCTTTAGTCGGTGGCTCCCCAGGGCGCATCATCCGGTAAATTTCCACCAGCGCTTCCAGCGTGTTGCTGGTTGTGTCCAGACGCATGGCGTTACTGATGTACGGCCCTCTGTCCAAATCATTGACAAACAAGGTATTGATTTCGACAATGCCTTTTTCAATACAACGCTCGATCAGTGCGTCGGAAATTTCATCATTAACGTTAGCGACCAACTCGCCAGTCGAGTGGTCAATGACGTTGTGGCCCAAAATTTTGCCGATCAGATAATCGCGCGGCACTTCCACTTCGGTCATGCCGACCTTGTTCATTTCGCGGATATGCTTGGCGGTAATACGGCGGCCTTCTTCAACCAGCACTTGGCCGTTATACTTAATGTCGAAAGCGGCGATTTCACCACGCATACGTTCCGGTACGATATGGAACAGGCACTGTTGAGCACTTAAAGTAAACTTGTTGGTTTCGAAGAAAATCTTAATCATTTCTTCGTTTTCATAACCTAACGCCCGCAACAAAATAGTCGCCGGGATTTTTCTGCGCCGGTCTATCCGTACATAGACGCAATCTTTATGGTCAAACTCAAAATCCAGCCATGAACCACGGTAAGGGATCACCCGTGCATTAAACAGCAACTTGCCGGATGAATGCGTCTTACCTTTGTCATGGTCAAAAAAGACCCCTGGCGACCGGTGCAATTGCGAAACAATTACCCGCTCCGTGCCATTGATAACGAAAGTTCCATTTTCGGTCATTAAGGGCAATTCGCCCATATAAACTTCTTGCTCGCGGATATCTTTAACAATTTTTGCGTTACCCGGGGCATCTTTGTCATAAATGACCAGACGCACTAAAACGCGTAACGGCGCCGCAAAGGTTGCCCCGCGCTGTTGGCATTCTCTGACATCAAAAACAGGATCACCTAGTCTGTATTTGACATATTCGAGCACTGCATAACCGGAGTGGCTCTCAATGGGGAAGACGCTGGAGAAGGCGGAATGCAAGCCTATATCGGCGCGTTTCTCAGGAGTGGCACCCAATTGCAGAAAGCTGGCATAAGAGTTGATCTGCGTTGCCAGAAGATAAGGAACTTCGAGCACTTCAGTGCTTTTGCCAAAGTTATTTCGAATACGCTTTTTTTCGGTAAAAGAATAGGACATATCGCTTCCAAACTTTTTCGTCATGAAATGTTTTTACTGTACAAATCGTTGTAAACAGTAAAAGGCCGGTGACTTTAGGCCACCAGCCATACTTAAAAGACCGA
Organism: Methylovulum psychrotolerans; assembly: GCF_002923755.1. Taxonomy (GTDB): domain Bacteria; phylum Pseudomonadota; class Gammaproteobacteria; order Methylococcales; family Methylomonadaceae; genus Methylovulum; species Methylovulum psychrotolerans. The sequence goes on along the minus strand of NZ_PGFZ01000002.1, from coordinate 427,108 downwards.
AGTCTTGATGTGGGTCAATATTATTATTTAATATCGACTGTCGCGCCCGCTTCCAGCAGTTGCTTTTTGATCGTTTCCGCTTCAGCTTTAGGAATGCCTTCTTTCAGGACAGTCGGTACGCCTTCTACTGCGTCTTTCGCTTCTTTCAAGCCCAAACCAGTGATGGTGCGGACAGTTTTAATGACAGAAACTTTGTTTTCGCCGAAACCGGTCAGGATAACATCGAATTCAGTTTGTTCTTCAACTGGAGCGGCAGCAGCGGCAGGAGCGGCAGCAACAGCTACGGCGGCGGCGGCAGAAACGCCAAACTTTTCTTCCATTGCTGAAATTAATTCAACAACTTCCATGACAGTCATATTAGATATAGCGTCCAAGATTTCTGCTTGTGATATTGCCATTTTTTTGTTCCTCGAAATATAATTAGTTTTAACGGGTTAGATAAGAAGCTTAAGCCGCTTCTTTCTGATCTCTGATCGCCGCCACTGTGCGAACCATTTTTGCATGCGGTTCGGCCAAAGTACGGACAAATTTCTCGATAGGCGCCTTAATGACCGACATCAGCATACTGATAGCCTGATCACGGGTCGGCAAGCTTGCCAAACGGGCCAATTCGGACGAGTCATAAAGTTGACCACCGATTGCCACCACCTTAGGGATTAATTTGTCATGACCTTTAGCAAAATCACCAATCAAACGCGCTGCCGCACCTGGATCGTCCATTGAGAAGGCAATCAGCAAAGGGCCTACCAGGCCGCTTTGCATACACTCAAATTCGGTTCCGGCAACAGCACGTCTTGCCAGGGTATTTTTTACGACCCGCAGATAAACGCCAGTCTCTCTTGCTTTCTTGCGCAGTTCGGTCAGTTCCGTTACGGACATACCCCGATATTCTGCTGCAATGGCAGAGTGAGCTTTAGCGGCGATTGCAGCAACTTCTTCGACGACAGCTTTTTTGCCATCCAAATTTAGTGCCACGCTTACCTCCGATAGTTTCTGAATTATTCAGATTGATAAAATGTACCTTTTCAGGCACTCCTTTAACGGCTCTTTCCCCAGTATAAATGCGTAGGTCCAGTCTCCGTCTACGCAGGAAATTAAGTTTTGCAACACCTGCGGTCTTTGACGGCCACCGCTTAGAAGGCGGCGACCCAAAGTTTTGTTAAGCAGCTAAGCTGCTGGGGTCTAACCACAAACCAGGCCCCATTGTTGAGGACAAGGTAATCTTTTTGATATAAATGCCTTTGGCAGAAGAAGGCTTCGCTTTACGCAAATCCGCCAACAGCGCTTCCAAATTACCTTGGATGGCCGCCGCATCAAACGCAACCTTACCCAATGTGCAATGGATAATGCCGCCTTTATCGGTACGGTAACGGACTTGGCCTGACTTGGCATTTTTTACCGCCGTGGCGACATCAGCGGTTACTGTGCCGACTTTTGGGTTAGGCATCAGGCCGCGCGGGCCTAAGATTTGACCTAACTGGCCGACGACGCGCATCGCATCAGGTGAGGCAATAACCACATCGAAATTCATTTCGCCTTTTTTGACCAAGTCGCCCAAGTCATCCATACCGACGATATCCGCACCCGCCGCACGCGCAGCTTCCGCATTAGCGCCTTGGGTAAAGACCGCAACCCGAACCGTTTTACCGGTACCGTTAGGCAACACAGTCGCACCACGGACGTTTTGGTCGGACTTACGCGGGTCGACACCTAAATTGACGCTGACATCAATCGCTTCGTTAAATTTGGCGACGCTTAATTCTTTCAGCAATTCGACCGCTTCAGTAATGGAATACTGCTTAGTGCGGCTGACTTTTTCTTTAATAATTTTTGCTTTTTTAGATAACTTAGCCATTACAAGCCCTCCACGTTCAGGCCCATGCTACGCGCACTGCCGGCAATTGTTTTTACCGCCGCTTCAAGATTGGCGGCATTTAAATCTTCCATTTTGATTTTGGCAATGTCTTCCAATTGCTCACGGGTAACGGTACCGATTTTTTTGGTGTTCGGGTTGCTGCTGCCGCTCTTAATGCCCACGGCCTTTTTCAACAGGATAGTTGCCGGTGGGGTTTTGGTGATGAAGGTAAAGCTACGGTCACTGTAAACGGTAATGACGACCGGTAAAGGCAAACCTTTTTCAACATCTTGAGTTTTGGCATTGAACGCCTTACAAAACTCCATAATGTTAACGCCACGCTGACCGAGCGCAGGCCCGATTGGTGGACTTGGGTTGGCTTCACCTGCCTTTACTTGTAACTTAATATACGCCGTTATCTTTTTTGCCATCTTAAACTCCAATGTGGGTGCAAGCGCTTTTCAGCTCCCCTTAGAAACAAAAATCCCAGCCTTATACAGACAGGGATTTGAAAAATCATTTAGCCAAACAAAAGGTTAAGTTTTTTCAACCTGAGCAAAGCCCAATTCGACAGAAGTAGACCGACCAAAAATGAGCACCGATATTTTCAGCTTATTTTTCTCATAATTGACTTCTTCAATAGCACCATTAAAATCCTTGAATGGCCCGTCGATAATCCTGACCACCTCACCTGCCTCAAACAGGATTTTTGGCCGAGGCTTATTGACACCCTCTTCAACACGGCTTAATATTGCCATCGCCTCTTTTTCGGAAATGGGTGCAGGACGGTCGGATACACCACCAATAAAACCCAAAACCTTAGGGACATCCTTAACCATGTGCCACGTCTCATCGGTCAACTCCATTTGCACCAAGACATAACCGGGAAAAAACTTGCGCTCACTTTTGCGTTGCTGACCCATGCGCATTTCGACGACTTCCTCAGTAGGCACTAAGATTTTGCCGAAATACTGCTCAAGGCCATCGCGTTTTATTCTTTCTTCTAGCGACTGCTTAACTTTATTCTCAAAATTAGAGTAAGCATGAACCACATACCATCGTAACGACATTCCTTATTACCCGCCTTGACCAGTTAACAGGCGCACACCCCAAAACAACACGGTGTCCAATAACCACAGCACCAAACCCACGACCGTAACCATCGCAAAAACCATCAACGTGGTTTTCATGGTCTCATCGCGGGTTGGCCATACTACTTTTTTTACTTCCAGCTTCGATTCGACAGAAAACGCCCAGATTGACCGACCCAAAACAGTGGTCAACATCATAGCAACGACACCGGAAAATACAACCAGAAGGCCCATGACACGATACAACAACTGGACATCCGAGAAATAGTAGAACCCGCCGATACTTGCCACCAAACAGACTACAGAAGCAACCTGCTTAACAATATCAAGGACGGAAACGTCAGTCTCTACTTGGGTGTTCATAGGCTATTGATTATGAAATTGGAAAATATAGAAATGTTTTATCTGAGTGGCAGGCCAGGAGGGTCTCGAACCCCCAACCAGCGGTTTTGGAGACCGCCATTCTACCAATTGAACTACTGACCTGTATCAGAAAAACCTTTAAAGAGCAGGATATAATATACTATTGCAGAATATTATTCAAGCTTTGATGTGAAGGATGCCGGTGTCTCCGGCATCCCAGAACTGCTTATTCAATAATAGAAGCAACAACACCCGCACCGACGGTACGGCCACCTTCACGGATTGCGAAACGCAAACCGTCTTCCATCGCAATCGGCGAAATCAATTTCACCGTGACCGAGATGTTGTCGCCAGGCATAACCATTTCGACACCTTCGGGCAATTTGACCGCACCGGTCACGTCGGTGGTGCGGAAATAGAACTGTGGGCGGTAGCCATCAAAAAATGGCGTGTGACGGCCACCCTCTTCTTTTGACAAAACGTAAATTTCGGCATTGAAGTGGGCGTGTGGCTTGATGGTGTTTTTGTGCGCCAAAACTTGGCCGCGCTCAACATCATCACGTTTGGTTCCGCGCAACAGCAAGCCGACGTTGTCGCCCGCTTCGCCTTGGTCCAACAATTTGCGGAACATTTCGACACCGGTGACGGTGGTCGATACGGTTGGGCGGATACCGACGATCTCGACTTCCTGGCCGACTTTGATAATACCGCGTTCGATACGGCCAGTAACCACCGTACCGCGGCCTGAAATCGAGAACACGTCTTCGATAGGCATCAAGAAAGCGCCGTCAACGGCACGTTCAGGCAACGGGATATAGCTATCAAGGGCTTCGACCAAACGGACGACAGACGGTGCGCCGATGTCGCTGGTGTCGCCGTTCAGCGCCAACAGCGCGGAACCTTTAATGATAGGGGTGTCGTCGCCTGGGAACTCGTACATGTCCAGCAGTTCGCGGATTTCCATTTCGACCAGTTCCAACAACTCTTCGTCGTCGACCATGTCGGCTTTGTTCAGGAACACGACGATGTAAGGCACACCGACTTGGCGTGACAGCAGGATATGCTCGCGGGTTTGCGGCATCGGGCCGTCAGCGGCGGAACAGACCAGGATCGCGCCGTCCATTTGCGCGGCGCCGGTGATCATGTTCTTGACATAGTCAGCATGGCCTGGGCAGTCAACATGGGCGTAGTGGCGGGCAGGCGACTCATACTCAACGTGTGAAGTGGCGATGGTGATACCACGCGCACGTTCTTCAGGGGCGTTGTCGATTTGGTCGAAGGCCTTAACCTCACCACCTTGCATTTCGGCCATGACTTTGGTCAGGGCGGCGGTCAGGGTGGTCTTGCCGTGGTCAACGTGTCCGATGGTGCCGACGTTGACGTGGGGCTTGCTACGCGAAAATTTCTCTTTGGCCATGAATCTATACCTTTAACTTTTTGACTTTGCAAAATGGAGCTCATAACCGGATTCGAACCGGTGACCTCTTCCTTACCAAGGAAGTGCTCTACCTACTGAGCTATATGAGCACGACCATAAATGGAGCGGGTGATGGGAATCGAACCCACGCAATCAGCTTGGAAGGCTGGAGTTCTACCATTGAACTACACCCGCATTCTTGTAAATATAAATGGTGGAGGGGGGAGGATTCGAACCTCCGAAGGCAGAGCCGGCAGATTTACAGTCTGATCCCTTTGGCCGCTCGGGAACCCCTCCAGTATCGGGTAAGCTCACTATTATCTTGGCAAAGACTGCCTTTGTCAACGGATTATTTTTATTTTTATTGTTTCCTTTACTCAAGCAAGTGAATTGTGCCTTCAGCGCATTTAATAATTCATTAAAAATCAATAAAATAATAAATGCGCAGCCGTTATATGCCAAACTTAACGTGACCAATACCACAGGCAAGGAATGCGCGGGGTTTTTGAGCCATTAACCCACTTTCCTCAGTGCGTAAACGGCTCCAGCCAACACCAACAAACTGGGGGTAAAGGCTACCAATGGCGGATTAAGGTTGTAAATCAAGCCGACATGGCTAATCGTCATATCCAAAACATTAAAGCCCATGCCAATGACCACGCCGATCAGAATGCGGCTAGCGGCGCTCACGCCGCGCTTAACCCCAATAACAAACGGTGTGGATACCAGCAACATGACAAAAATGACTAACGGAGTTACGACCCTGCCCCAAAATGACATCTCATAAAGCTGTGACTTTTGCTGGTTTTCTTTTAAAAACTGCACATACAAGGCCAAATCATACAAAGATAAATTATCGGGATTGACGACCACAATCTTTAACAAGTCAGGGGCGATGGAGGAATTCCACACCTGCTCCGTGGCGCTGCTGGCCTGTATTTGCGCAGTAGTGACCGCCGAAGCCTGAATATTTTCCAGCCGCCACTGCTGTTTGCCCAAGTATACCGCCTCTTTGGCGTGGACAGAGCGCAACAAATGCCGTTGCGCATCCGTTTCATAAATACTGATGTCGGCAAGGTTGCCGTTATCTTCGAGCAAACGGATATTGATAAAACGCGTCCCCTCACGCAGCCATATCCCATATTTGAGATTGCGGAAAAATGCGTTATGTTGGGCGGTAGCCCGCATGACCTGTGCCTTTTCTTCGGCAAAAGGCGCGACAAACTCACCGACCAGAACGGCTAAAGCCACCCAAAAGCAGCCAGCGACCAACACCGCCCTAATAATCCCGAACACCGATAAGCCCGCCGCCCGCATCGCAATCAGCTCATGATGGTTGGCGATAGCACCTAAAGCAAAGAGACTGCCGATTAATGCCGAAGCCGGCATCAGCTCATAAAATACGGTAGGTGACGTTAAGGTGACAAAATAACACACGTCGGCAAGACTATAATCACCACGGCCTATATCATCGAGCTCATCGCTGAAGGTGAATAAATCGAACAGGGTAAGCAACAAGATGGCGGCAAAAAAAGCCGCTTTTAAAATGTCTTTGGCGATGTAACGGGTCAGGACATTCATGCCGCACCCCTTTGGGCCAGATGACTATACAGCCACCGCCAGCCATATAATCTGGCCAACAACACCCCGCCTACCGCCAACAGCAGCAAATTAACCCCAGCACCTCCTAACCAAACGGGAATGACTTCTTTTGTAACCCACAACTGACTGATCCGCAACAAATTGCCGTAACAAAAATAAATGACAAAACCGATCAGGATATTACCGAACACGCCGCCGCGCGGTGACACTTGCGCCAGCGGCACAGCCAAAAGGCTCAGCAGCAACATACCTAACGGAACCGACCAACGCCGCTGCAACTCCGCCCTGTCGACGGCAGCGCCAGAAACCCAGAGGGTTTCGGCGGCAACAGCGGTACGGGTATAAAAAACCGCCGTATCCGGCTCCTCGACCCTGACAGCATAATCCTGAAATTTTTCAATGACAAAATCCAACTGCCCCGGTACGCCCTGAACCCGCTCACCGTGATAAAACACCACATAGCGGCCTTCCGGCAGCTCCCGCAACCGCGCCGATTCGGCGGTAATGATGCTGGGCGTACCGCCTTGGCGGTGCTGGACGAAGACATCGTGCATGACATTATCATCACTGATGCTTTCGACATAAAACACCAAATCCCCTTGACTATATTCACTGAATTTTCCGGCCGCGATACCCCGCAAATCCGCAGACTCGTCACCCGCGTGCATAATATTGGCGGTAGTGGCCTCCGCCCACGGCGTAGCGTATAAAGACAGCCCGGCGGCAGCGACACTTAAGGGCAGCACCAACAAAAACACGGCACGGTACAAGGTCAACACCCCTCCCCCAGCGGAAGCGACGGCGGACATCTCCTGGTCGCGGTACATTTTGCCCAGCACCATCAGCACGGCCATAAATAAGGCGGGGGGCAATAGCGACACGCCAATGATAAGGGTTTTTAACGCCAATAAGGTCGCCAAGGTCTCGCTGGACACCCGTCCTTGAATCGCCTTATCCAACACCCGAATAAACTCGCGGCTGACAATGATGACGACAATCACCGACCACACCGACACCAGTGTTTTCAGTAAATCTTGGGCAATGAGCTTATCCAGCACCGTTAAGGTAAAAGTGCGACGGATTTTTGGGGCTTTAGGGCAATCGGCTAGCAAATGTGGCTCCTTAAACTTAATGCGTGTAGTGGCGAAGTTAGAGTAAAACACCCGTCCGCCTATTTTTCTATGGCTTTCACAGCTCAAAATCCTTAATCAGAATTGCTGTTTCACGCCTACGATACGGGAATTTACCGCCTGAAAGGTATATAATCTCCCGCCTAACCTTGAGTCGGCAACGGTTTGCCGCCCAACTACCCTCTTTCCTTTGCAACTGGACGATAACGTTATGGACTATTCTATAGAAACCGCGCCATTAGAAACACTTGAATGTGATTGCCTCATTGTCGGTGTTTACCAAGATCTGCAACTTAGCCCCGCCGCCGCTCGCCTTAACGATAGCACTGGCGGGCTGATCGGCAAAATCCTCAGCCGTGGCGACATCAACGGCAAGAATGGCGAAACCGTCTTATTGACCACTATCCCCGATAGCCCTATCGAGCGTATCCTGTTAGTCGGCCTAGGTGAAAACAAGCCTATATCCAGCAAAATGTTCATTAAAGCCTTAGCGGCCGCTGTTAACAGCTGTAAAAAACCGCCCATCAAATCCGTCGTGTGCTGCTTGGCTGAATGCGCGGTCGAAGGGGTGGATTGGACATGGAAAACCCGCCAGATTGCCGAAGTGTTCGGTGACGCGGTTTATCAATATACCCAAACCAAATCCGACAAAACCACCGAAAGCCAACTGGCCCACATCCGCATCAGCGCAAATGCCGATACCGCAACGGCAGCCCAAATTGGCTTGCTGCAAGGCCAAGCTATCGCCGAAGGAGTCGGTTTTGCCAAAAACCTGGCGGATTTGCCGGGCAACGTTTGTACGCCCGCTTATCTTGCCGAACAAGCCATCAGTTTAGGCGAGCAATTCGCTAAGCTGTCCACGCATATCCTTGAAGAAGCCGATATGCAGGCTTTAGGCATGGGCTCGCTGCTCTCTGTGTCGCGGGGCAGCCGCCAACCTGCCAAACTGATTAGCTTAGACTATCAGGGCGGTGAGAAAAATAGCAAGCCGATTGTCTTAATCGGCAAAGGCCTGACCTTTGATGCCGGCGGCATTTCCTTAAAACCGGGTCTGGGCATGGATGAGATGAAGTACGACATGTGCGGCGGCGCAGCGGTACTGGGCGCACTGTTAGTCGCCGCCCGCCTAAACCTGCCTTTAAATATCATTGGCTTAGTGCCTGCTTCAGAAAACCTGCCCGATGGCGACGCGAATAAACCTGGCGACATTGTCACCAGTATGTCCGGCAAAACCATCGAAATTTTAAACACCGATGCCGAAGGCCGTCTGATCTTATGCGACACCTTGACCTACGCCGAACGTTACCACCCAGATGTGGTCATCGACATGGCGACCTTAACCGGAGCCTGCTTAGTGGCCTTAGGGCGCATCCCCAGCGGCTTGCTTGGCAATGACGACGCATTGTGCGACGACCTGATCGCCGCCAGCGAAACGGCTAATGATAGCCTATGGCGGCTACCGTTGTGGGAAGAGTATCAGGAATTGCTAAAATCCAACTTTGCCGACATGGCCAATATCGGCGGCAAAGATGCCGGGACGATTACCGCCGCATGTTTCTTATCGCGCTTCGCCGAAAGCTTCCGCTGGGCACATTTGGATATCGCCGGCACCGCTTGGCGCACCGGCCAAGCCAAAGGGGCGACTGGCCGACCAGTACCGCTGCTCAGCCAATATTTACTCAACCGCGCCGCCCAGCTTTAACTGCCCATGCCGGACATCAGCTTTTACTTGTTAAGCTCCACATCAGCACAAGAGCGCTATTTATTTGCCTGTAAACTGATCGAAAAAGCCTACCGCAGCGGCGTGGCCTGCTATGTATTGACCGACCGCGCCGAACAAAGCCAGTTGCTCGACAACCTGCTCTGGACATTCAGAGCAGGCAGTTTTATCCCACACCAGATTTATAATGGGCAAATACCGGACGCGCCCCTGGTAACGCTGATAGGTCACCAGCCAGCGCCCGCCGCGTGGCGGCACACGCTGATTAACCTATCTACACACTGCCCAGAAGCGTTTTTACACCTCCAACGGCTTTTGGAAATCCTCGACCAAAATGAAGAGACCAAAGCCGCAGGTCGGCAACGTTACCGCCAGTACCAACAAGCCGGTATTAGCATTGCAACGCATAACCTATAAATAGAAAAACCCGACACGACATCATGGAAAAGACTTACTCACCGCACTCAATCGAACAACGCTGGTACCAAACATGGGAAGACAAAGGTTATTTTGCCGCCCAAGGCACAGGCGAATCATATTGCATCATGATCCCGCCGCCTAACGTTACAGGCAGCCTGCACATGGGACACGCTTTCCAAGACACCATTATGGACGCGCTGATCCGCTACCACCGCATGAAAGGCTGCAACACCTTGTGGCAAGCGGGCACCGACCACGCCGGTATCGCCACGCAAATGGTGGTCGAGCGCTTATGCAATGCCGAAGGCAAAACCCGCCATGATTACGGGCGCGAAGCCTTTATAGACAAAGTGTGGCAATGGAAGGAAGAATCCGGCGGCACCATTACCCGCCAATTGCGGCGCATGGGTTCGTCATTGGATTGGCAACGCGAACGCTTCACAATGGACGCGGGTATGTCCGATGCGGTGCAAGAAGTTTTTATCCGCCTCTATGAAGAAGGCCTGATTTATCGCGGCAAACGCCTGGTGAACTGGGACCCGGTTTTGCATACCGCCGTTTCCGACTTGGAAGTCTTACCCACCGAAGAAAACGGCTCAATGTGGCATTTGCGCTACCCGTTGTCCAACGGCCAAGGCTTTCTGATTGTCGCCACCACCCGCCCTGAAACCCTGCTCGGCGATGCCGCCGTGGCCATCCACCCCAATGACGAGCGTTACAAGCATCTGCTGGGCGAATTTGTCGAACTGCCGCTGACGGGTCGGCGCATCCCAATTATTGCCGATGACTATGTCGATCCCGAATTCGGCACAGGCTGCGTAAAAATCACCCCCGCCCATGATTTTAATGACTATGAGGTCTGGACACGCCATCGCCACACCTCGGCCATGCAAGACTTGCCGCAGGGCGGCCTGATTAACATATTCACCATCAATGCCAGCGTCAGTGCCGACGGACTGATACCTGCCGCTTATCAAGGCCTAGACCGCTTTGCCGCGCGTAAGCAAATCGTCGCCGACTTAGAGGCTCAAGGCCTGCTGGAAAAAATTGCCGACCACAAGCTGATGGTACCGCGCGGCGACCGCTCCGGCAGCGTTATCGAACCGCTGCTGACCGACCAATGGTATGTTAAAGTCGCCCCGTTGGCTGAACCGGCGATTGCCGCCGTCGAAAACGGTGACATTAAATTTGTCCCCGACAATTGGAAAAACACCTATTTTGACTGGATGCGTAATATCCAAGATTGGTGCATTTCCCGGCAAATTTGGTGGGGACACCGCATTCCGGCTTGGTATGACGAGTTAGGCAATGTCTATGTCGGCGCCTCCGAACAAGCCATCCGCAACCGGCATCATTTGGCCGACGATTACCCGTTACACCAAGACGAAGACGTGCTGGACACTTGGTTTTCATCCGCCCTCTGGCCATTTTCCACCCTAGGTTGGCCGGAACAAACGCCGGAATTGGCGCAGCATTACCCCACCAGCGTTCTGGTCACCGGGTTTGACATTATTTTCTTCTGGGTCGCACGGATGATTATGATGGGGCTGAAATTCCAAGGCCAAGTGCCGTTTAAGGAAGTCTACATCCATGGCTTAGTGCGTGATGCCGAAGGCCAAAAAATGTCCAAAACCAAAGGCAACGTCTTAGACCCCATCGACATCATCGACGGCATTGACTTGGAAACCTTGGTCGCTAAGCGCACCGCCGGCATGATGCAGCCGCATTTGGCGAAGAAAATCGAACAGGCGACCCGCAAAGATTTCCCCGACGGTATCAGTTCTTACGGCACCGACGCGCTACGCTTCACATTCGCGTCGCTCGCCTCCACAGGCCGCGACATCCGCTTCGATTTGGCGCGTACCGAAGGCTACCGTAACTTCTGCAATAAACTATGGAATGCGGCCCGTTATGTGCTAATGAATACCGAAGGGCAAGATTGCGGCTGCGGTGATGCCCCCTGTGAATTCAGCCAAGCTGACCGCTGGATCAGCTCACGCCTGCACCAAGTCATCGATACCACTTGCCATGCCATCGACCATTACCGCTTCGATTTGGCAGCCCAAGCACTTTATGAGTTCACTTGGAACGAATATTGCGATTGGTATTTGGAGTTGGCTAAGGTCTCCCTGCAATCGGATAACCTCGCCCTACAACGCGGCACGCGCAAGACTTTATTGACGGTATTGGAAAACGTGTTACGCCTGGCGCACCCCATTATGCCTTTCATCACCGAAGAAATCTGGCAACGGGTCGCACCGCTGTTGGGTATTGCGGGTGACACGGTAATGTTACAGGGGTATCCTAAGGCAGACACCGCACAAATAGACCAGCAGGCCATTGCCGAAATCGATTGGCTCATGCAGGTGATTTTAGGGGTACGGCGTATCCGTGGTGAAATGAACATCGCTCCGGGCAAACCCTTGCCCGTGTTACTACAACACGGCTCTGCCGCCGACCAAGCCTACGTCAGCAATAATTTGGTTTATCTGCAACGTTTGGCACGATTGGAAACCTTAACGTGGCTGAGCAACGCTGAAGCCGCCCCAGAATCGGCCATCGCCTTAGTCGGTGACTTGCGCATTTTAATCCCTATGGCCGGATTGATTGATAAAACTGCCGAATTGGCGCGTCTGGATAAGGAAATCCAACGCCTAAAAAACGATTTGCCGCGAGTGGAAGGCAAACTGAACAACCCGGCTTTTGTCGATAAGGCTCCTGCCGAAGTCATTGATAAAGAAAGGGCCAAACTGGCGGAAATGCACTCCATGCTAAACAACCTTGAGCAACAGCACACCAAAATCAGCGCCTTGTAAACTTTCCGCTGCCCGAAAAAAACCCACCGAATGAGGGTTTTTTTCGGTCTAAGCTAGACAAAACAGGGAATTGCTCTATATTTTTAATGATGATAAAAACTGACCTAACGCATGGCTACTGAACCGACTGACATTCAACTAAGAGGGCTTGCCAAATTATTGGTCCAAGAAGGGCTGCTCACGGAAAGCCAAGCCAGAAACAACATTAAAGAAGCCAAAGAAAATAAAGTCCAACTGATTAGTCACTTAGTCGCCAATAAGGTTGTTGACAGCAACACCATCGCCCAAAAAGCGTCTGTTGAATTTGGCCTGCCGTTTTTGGATTTGGATGCGGTTGACTGCCATAGTTTACCCATTGCCTTAATTAACGAAAAACTCATCCGCAAACACCATGTCTTACCGCTATTGCAACGTGGCAAGACTTTATTTATTGCGGTATCCGACCCGACCAACCATTTGGGTGTGGAAGATATCAAGTTTCAGACGTTGATGCGTCCGGAACTGATTCTGGTTGAAGAAAGTAAACTCAGCCGCGCCATTGAAATTGCTTTGGAAGTCCCCGAAACCACGATGATGGATTTGCTGGACTCGGACTTGGACAATGTTAACTTAGGGGCCGACGATGGGGCGGTAGTGGTTGACGGCAATTCGGATTCCGACGAGGCACCTATCGTCCGGTTCGTCAATAAAGTGCTGTTGGACGCCATCAAAAAAGGCGCGTCCGACATCCACATGGAACCCTATGAGAAAAACTTCCGGATCCGCTTCCGGCAAGACGGCATGCTCTACGCTATTGCCAGCCCGCCCGTTAACATCGCCACGCGCATCATTTCGCGGGTTAAGGTCATGTCACGCATGGACATTGCCGAACGCCGCGTACCCCAAGACGGACGTATCAAACTGTTATTGTCAAAAACCAGGGCCATTGATTTTCGGGTCAATACCTGCCCGACTTTGTTTGGCGAAAAAGTGGTATTGCGTATCCTCGACCCCACCGCCGCGCAACTGGGCATTGAAAAACTGGGGTTTGAACCCGAACAGCAACAACTGTTCCTCAAAGCCATCCATAAACCTTATGGCTTGGTTCTGGTAACCGGCCCTACGGGTAGCGGCAAAACGGTATCCTTATACACGGGGCTGAATATCCTCAACAGCATCGACCGTAACATTTCTACCGCCGAAGACCCGGTGGAAATTACCGTCGAAGGCATTAACCAGGTCAACGTCAACAACAAGGCCGGGCTGACTTTTGCCGCCGCGCTGAAAGCCTTTTTACGGCAAGACCCTGATGTTATTATGGTCGGTGATATCCGCGATTTGGAAACCGCCGATATTGCCGTCAAAGCCGCCCAAACCGGCCATTTGGTATTGTCCACCCTACATACCAACGACGCGCCGCAAACGCTCAACCGGCTAATGCAAATGGGGGTAGCCCCTTTTAACATCGTCTCGGCGGTCAACCTGATCATGGCGCAACGGCTGGCCCGCCGCCTCTGCGAACGTTGTAAAGCCCCTATTAAATTTCCCGACAAACTGTTATTGGAGGCGGGTTTTACCGAAGAGGAACTGCCTGACTTGCAACTGTTCGCCCCAGTCGGTTGTGATAACTGCACTAATGGCTATAAAGGCCGGGTGGGCATTTATCAGGTCATGACCTTAAGCGAAAAAATGTGCGAATTGATTTTGGAAGGCGGCAACTCCTTACAACTGACCCAACTGGCGAAAGCCGAGGGCATTAACGACTTGCGTGCTTCTGGACTGAATAAAGTCCGTATGGGCGTGACCAGCCTACAAGAAATTGACCGAGTAACCAAGGAGTAGACATGGCAGAGAAAACCGACCAAATTGATTTTGTCTGGCAAGGTCTGGACAAGGTAAAAAATAAAACCAAAGGCGAAATTTCCGCCATCAGCGAAGTGGTCGCCAAAGCCGAATTACGGCGGCAGGGCTTTCGCGTCACCAGCATCAAGAAAAAAGCCAAACCGCTGTTCGGCGCCCGGCCAAAACCCATCACGCCCGGCGACATCGCCATTTTTGCCCGCCAATTGGCGACCATGATGGGGGCAGGTTTACCCTTAGTACAGGCGATTGACATCGTCGGGCGCGGCCACGAAAACCCCAGTATGCAAGCCATGCTGATGAAGATAAAAGGCGATATTGAGGCGGGCGATACCTTAGCAGAGGCCTTGCAACGGCATCCTATCCAGTTTGACGAACTGTTTTGCAACTTGGTGCGGGCAGGTGAACAAGCCGGTGTATTGGAATCCTTACTCGATAAGGTCGCCACTTATAAAGAAAAATCCGAGTCCATGAAAAAGAAAATCAAAAAGGCCCTCACCTACCCTATCGCCGTATTGGTGGTGGCGTTTTTGGTGACGGCTATTTTGCTGTTGTTTGTGGTGCCGGTGTTCGAAGACTTGTTCAAAAGCTTTGGTGCAGACTTACCGGCCTTTACCCGTATGGTCATCGACATGTCGGCATGGTTGCAAGCGTGGTGGTATGTGGTACTGGGGATTTTGCTCGGCGCTTATTACACCTTTGATTTTTTCAAAAAACGCTCCAAGGCCTTCAACCATTTTCTTGACCGGATGCTCTTGCAAGTTCCCGTCGTCGGATTGATTATCAACAAATCCGCGATCGCCCGCTTTGCGCGTACCTTATCCACCATGTCCGCCGCCGGTTTACCGCTGGTTGAGGCATTAGTCTCCGTAGCAGGGTCTTGCGGTAACATTATTTATGCCGAAGCCGTTATGAAAATGCGTGAAGATGTCGCCAACGGCCAGCGCTTACAGTTTGCCATGCAGCAGACCGGAATATGGCCGCACATGGTGCAACAAATGGTCGCCATTGGTGAAGAGGCCGGCTCTATGGATGCCATGCTATCGAAAGTAGCCGACTTTTACGAAGAAGAAGTGGATAACTTGGTAGACAATTTAAGTAGCCTGATGGAACCCATTATCATGGTCATCTTGGGTATTCTGGTCGGCGGCCTGATTGTCGCCATGTATCTGCCGATCTTCAAGCTCGGCGCTGTCGTCAGCTAAGCCTTTCACATAACAGCATATGATAGAGCTCCTAGACATATTATTCCGCTCGCCCTTGCTCTGTACGGCATTGGCAGGCGTGGTCGGCTTGCTGGTAGGCAGCTTCCTGAACGTCGTCATCTACCGCCTGCCGGTCATGATGCAGCGCAGTTGGCGCAAGGAATGCCTGGAATATCTGGAATTGCCGCCTGAACCTGAGGCGGCACCATTCAACTTGGCCTTGCCGCCCTCACGCTGCCCGGCTTGCGATGCCCCAATAAAAGCCTACCAAAACATTCCGGTAGTCAGTTATCTCGTCTTACAAGGTAAATGCGCCCACTGCCGCAACCCCATTGCCTTGCGTTACCCGCTCTTAGAAGCCTTCACCGCCCTACTGTCAATCGCTGTCGCTTGGCATTTCGGCTATAGCCTTCAAACCGTGTTTGCACTGTTACTGACTTGGGCCTTAGTCGCCTTGAGCTTTATTGATATCGACCACCAACTGCTGCCCGACTCGATTACCCTGCCCATGCTATGGCTAGGCCTGCTGCTGAACGTTTTTGGCGTGTTTACCGATAGCCATGCCAGCATTATCGGGGCGGCGGCGGGTTATTTGGCGTTGTGGTCGGTCTTCCAACTGTTTAAACTGCTGACGGGCAAAGAAGGTATGGGTTATGGCGACTTTAAGCTGCTGGCCTTATTCGGTGCTTGGCTGGGCTGGCAAGTATTGCCGTTAATCATCCTCTTATCGTCGCTGGTCGGTACTGTCGTCAGCATTGCCGTGCTGCTCATCGCCAAACGCGACCACCGCATCCCCATACCCTTCGGGCCTTATTTGGCATTGGCGGGCTGGATTGCCTTATTATGGGGCGCGGACATCAATAAGCTGTATTTGGCCGTATCCGGCTTATGATCCCATGTTAAAAGTCGGCCTCACCGGCGGCATAGGTTGCGGAAAAACCACCGTCTCAGAATTATTCGCCGAATTGGGCGTAGCCGTTATTGATGCCGACCTCATCGCCCGCTGCCTAGTCCAGCCCGGCCAACCGGCCTTAAGGCAAATTGTGGCGATGTGGGGAAAAGACATGCTGGAGAGTGACGGTTCGCTCAACCGCAGTCGGTTACGCGAGCGGGTATTTAGCCAACCAGAAACCAAACAAGCTCTGGAAGCCCTATTGCATCCCTTAATTTTTCAAGCCATGCGCACGGAAATGGCAGTGCTTAACAACCCTTATTGCCTACTCGCCATACCCTTATTGTTCGAAACCCAAATGACGGCTCTAGTCGACCGGATATTGGTGATCGATTGCCCGACCCAGTTGCAAATTGAGCGCGTACGCCGCCGCGACCAATTATCTACCGGGCAAATTGAGGCGATTATTGCCAGCCAAGTTTCCCGTGAATACCGCCTTGCCCATGCTGACGACCTGATAGAAAACACGGCCAGCAACGACAAACTTGCAGAAGATGTCAAAAAACTGCACAATTTATACCTTTCATTCAGCAATTGCCAGGATTAACTTGTCTGTGAACAACACCATTACCTATGAATTCCCGCTCAATGAACGTATCCGCGTATTCATCAGGTTAGAACAACTCTTTCAACAATTCGGCCACTTTTCAGCAGGTGCGACTGTGGCCGACAAACGTGCCGCCATCAGCGCCCTGCTCGACATCATGTCCATTTTTAGACGCAATGACCTAAAATCAGAAGTATTAAAAGAACTTGACCGCAACACTAAAGTGCTGGGAAAAATGGCCCACAATGAGGGCATTGATGCCGATAAACTGGAAAACATCCTTGCCGAAGCTGCGTTTATCAGCAAAAACCTCTATGCTGTGACCGGAAAAATCGGTATGAACGTCATGGAAAGCGACCTGTTCCAAAGCATCACCCAACGCAGTTCCATTCCGGGCGGCACCTGCTCGTTTGATTTGCCCGAATACCACCATTGGCTAGAGCAAGATGCCGCCTATTGCCGAAAGGATTTGGAGTTGTGGAGCAACCCTTTTAATGACATCCGCACCGCCATCGCACTGGTATTGAACTTGATCCGCCATAGTAACTCCCCCACTGAAGAAGTGGCGGCGGCAGGCTTTTTCCAATTCACCCCTGACCGTAACCAAACTTTCCAACTCCTGAAAGTTAGCCTGGATAAATCCCTGCCCTGCTTTGCCGAAATCAGCGGCGGCAAGCACCGTTGCACCATCCGCTTTATGGTGCCGCCGGAAGATGACAAACGTCCGACCCAAAGCCCTGATGACATTCCTTTCCAACTGACTTGTTGCCTATTCTGATGTCTGCCTCCAGCAAACCCCTCACCGTTGCTTGCCCTACTTGCAAAACCCCTGTTGCGTGGTTGCCTGAGCAAGTGTTCCGGCCATTTTGTTCGCAGCGCTGCAAATTGATCGACTTAGGCGAATGGGCAATGGAAGAAAAACGCATTCCGGGCGAGCCTCTCCTTGACGGTGACGAAGAAGACGGCGACCATCCTATTTGGCAATCCTAAGTTTACCGAGCCACCACCCACTTGAAATTTTAGGCGCTGACCGTTTACGGACGGGAAGCCCGAAATTGCCAAACACAGCGACAGCAAAAAAGCCTTGTCCTTAAATCAAGGCTTTTTAAAAGCTGCCGTTATAGCAAAGTCCCCGTTATCCTGTCTTTAACGGGCAGACAACCAGACTTTAAACCAAAAATGCCCGGATCGAAGCGATGCCTTGCGCCCCGGCTTGCCGCGCCATAGTCAGTGACGTTAAGGCCATGCCGCCTAAAGCATACACCGGTAAATTAACCCCCGCCACCCACTCAGAAAAAGCCCCCCACCCTAAAGCATCAGCATCCGGATGGGTCAGGGTCGGCAAAACGGGCGCCAACACGGCAAAATCCGCCCCTATAGCTTGGGCGTACCGCAATTCATCAGCATTATGGCAAGAAGCCGCCAACCAACGGACATTTTTAGGACGCTGTTTCAATGCCCGCAAATCTTGGCTGGTCAAATGGATGCCCTGCACCAACGGATGCTCCGCCAGACCCAATGACGAGTTAACCAGCACGGTTATGCCCCGCCCTTGACCACTGACATTAAGTTCATCCAAAAACGCCGCCACAACCGCCCTAGGCAACCCCTTAGCGCGAATCTGCACCAATGTTGCGCCACTGGCGATAATTTTCTGCCAATGCACCCGCAACCCCGCTCCGTTCTCCGCTTCCAAAATGGCGTAATAAGGCGGCAATTGCACGGCGGCGATAATGGGCCGGTTCGCAGCCGGAAACGTATAAGCCGCCAAATCTTCCGGCTCCACCCAACGTACCGGTTGGCCTTCGTTACCACGCGCCAGCCCCGAAAACCCGCTGACTTCAAATACCAGCAACTGCACTTCGCGTTCGGGGTATTGGTGGCAGATACTGATTAACGGCGTTGCCGACTGCACCGTAATATCCAACTCCTCTTTCAACTCGCGCCGCAACGCTTGGTCGGCGGTTTCACCCACCTCCAGCTTGCCGCCGGGAAATTCCCATAAACCGCCTTGATGTAGGGTGGGGGCGCGTAAAGCGATCAATATTTGTCCGGCGGCGTTACGCACCACACCAACGGCCACCTGCATACGTTGTTTGCGCATTATCGCCCCTATCTGCCATCATGTCCGATATTCGGCATTGATCTTGACATAATCGTAAGAAAAATCACAAGTCAACACTTCTTGACTGACCCCGCCACGCCCTAAACTCACCGTAACCGTAATCTCTTCCTTATCCATTACCGCTTGCCCCGCCTCTTCGGTATAATCCGCCGCTCGGCCACCCCGTCTGACGATACACACATCGCCCAGATAAATCTGCACCGCCTCCAGCACTAAATCGCTAACGCCGGCCCGTCCGACTGCCGCCAAAATCCGCCCCCAATTGGCATCACTGGCAAAAAAGGCGGTTTTTACCAAAGGCGAATGGGCAATGGTCTTAGCCACTTGCACCGCTTCATCAACGGTCGCCGCCTCCGTCACCACAATCCGCATCAGCTTGGTCGCCCCTTCGCCATCACGGACAATCAACTCCGCCAATTGCTTAGCCACCTCCATAACGGCGGCGGCGAACAGCCGATAATGTTCAGAATCTGCGTGTAGCTCCGGCACTGCCGAATAACCGCTGGCCATCAGCACACAGGCATCATTGGTGGAAGTATCGCCATCGACTGTAATCCGGTTAAAAGACTGTCCGACTGCCTCTGTCAGACACTGCTGCAATAACTTTTGGCTGATTTTCGCATCCGTTGCCATAAAGCCCAACAAGGTCGCCATATTGGGATGGATCATCCCCGCCCCTTTGGCAATACCGTTAATGGTAATGGTCTGGCCGTCCAATTCCAGTACCCGGCTCACACCTTTAGGAAAAGTATCGGTAGTCATAATCGCCCGCGCCGCCTGTAGCCAGTGATCTTCCGCCGTATCTAACATCGCCAGCGGTAACACGACCATCATTTTATCTATCGGCAAAGGTTGGCCAATGACCCCTGTGGAAAACGGCAATACTTGCTTAGTATCACACCCCACCAATTCGGCTAAGCTGGCACAAACCATTAAGGCATCCTGTATCCCCTGCTCACCTGTACCCGCATTGGCATTGCCTGAGTTAACCATCAGCCAACGGGGCTGTTGCGACAAATGTGCTTTAGCAATCTGCACTGGGGCGGCACAAAAGGCATTTTGGGTAAACACAGCCGCACAACTTGCCTGCTCCGGCAGGGCTATCAATAACAAATCATCTTTTAGGGTGTTTTTGATGCCGGCACAAGCCGTACCTAAAGTGATGCCCGCCACGGGCGGCATTGCTGGAAAGTCACATTGACCTTGCTGTCCTACAGCCATAATAATCCTCGTTTTAATTGACCGGAATGCGCGGGCATCCCGAAAAGTTTATAGTTTAAAAAATACCACTAACTGATTCAGTTGCGGCACTTGCATCTGCAACAATTCGCATTGCGCCTTAACAAGCGCCAAGCTTTCCGCCTGCGCCGATAAGGCCAAAGGCAAAATCAATTCCACCTCAGTCTGTCTGTCCAAATAATGCAGCCGGAACTCAAGCCCCGCCGCCATATCGCCCAAATAAGCATCAAGCAAATCCTGTACCGCTGCCCTCGACAGAGCCGGTTCTTGATGGCTAAAGTTTTGGTCATCTTCAGGGTCGACATGCACCAGTACATCCAACACGTCGTCAAAACGGCTAATCAGCACATCCCTGACCGCGTCACCGATACAATGCCCCTCGGATACGGTAATGCGCGGATCAACGACAATATGGGCATCGATATAGGCATCTTCGCCCATACGGCGGGTACGCAACAGATGGATACCTTTCACCCCTTCGACGCTTAAGATCACCTGCCGGATCTGCGCCACCAACGACGGCGGTAACGAGGTGTCAACCAATTCCTTAATGCTGTCGAACACCAGATTAAGGCCGATTTTGGCGACCATCAGCGCCACCACCGCCGCCGCAACCGCATCGGCAAACGGATAGCCCTGCAAGACACCGACAATACCGCACAACACCACCAAGGAAGACAGCGCATCACTGCGTTGGTGCCAAGCGTTCGCCAACAATAATTTTGAACGGGTGGTTTTGGCTATGCGCTTCGTATAGTGATAAAGCCATTCATTGAGCAAAATAGATAAAGCGGCAATACCCAATGTCATCGGTTCGGGAGTCGGCAAATGCTCAGGATGGTGTACGCGCTCCAACACATGCCAAATAATCGCCGCGCCAATGGCGACCAAACTCAGCCCCAAAATGACCGTGGCGATAGTCTCAAAACGCCGATGCCCGTAGGGATGGTCCGGGTCGGCCGCACGGCTGCCGAACCTGACCGCGATAATCACCAGCAAATCACTGAGCAAATCCGATAAGGAATGGATGCCGTCAGCAACCAAAGCCGCCGATTGCCCCACAATACCGAACGTCAGTTTAATCGCCGTCTGCAAGATATTAACCAAAGCCCCGACCAGACTGGCGCGTCTTTTTAGGCGTTCAGCCATTACCGCACTGGACACCGCCGCCATTACGCACCCACCTCCAAAATAATAAAATACTCATGGTCGGCAGACCGTGTGGCCAGTACCTTATGGCCGTTAATCCGGCACCAGGCCGGAATATCTTGCATAATGCCGGGATCAGTACCTACCACCTCCAAAATGTCGCCGGGCGACAATTGCTTGACCTTATCTTGGGTGCGGATAACCGGTAAAGGGCAGAGTAAACGGCGGGTATTGAGGGTATGTGTCGTCATGGCGATAGTCACTGGGTTGGCAACCTAATTAAGCTGGAAAGAATAGTTTAATTATAACGCGGTATTGCCAAGCCTTAGCGGATTTGCGGCAACCGTCACGCGATAGCAGACAAGGGCTATAGGCCAGAGAGCAGATTTTTTGCCCATCGATGACGACAGGCACTGCCGAGACTAAAAGCTCAAATGACAGGTGAGAAGGGCAACCCCTAAATTTTTGGCAACAAAAAAGGCCGGATTTTTGACAAATCCGGCCTTTTTTATCAGTAACTTGTTACTCAGCAAGAACCAGTGCTTTTACTTTTGAATTCAGTCTGCTTTTGCTGCGTGCGGCCTTATTTTTGTGGATAATGCCTTTGTTAACTGCGGAATCGATAATGGGCACAGCCGTTTTATACGCTGCTTGCGCCAATTCCTTGTCGCCCGCCCGTACTGCGGCAATGACCTTTTTAATGAAGGTGCGTAAGTTGCTGCGTTGTCCTGCGTTGCGAATACGGCTTTTTTCCGCTTGTTTCGCGCGCTTTTTAGCTTGTGCTGTATTAGCCATGGTGTCTCGGTTTTTTCAAGTTAAGTAAAATAGCCGTGTATTATCTTTTTAAATGTTATTATTGTCAAACTTTTTAGCGAGTTACGGAGCCGAAGATTGAGCAGGCAACTTTTTAAAGCCACCGCCGCCGTTAGCGGCCTGACACTGCTGTCCCGATTGCTGGGATTTGTCCGCGATATGCTGATTGCGCGGCTGTTTGGTGTGGACGTGGCGACCGATGCGTTCTTTGTCGCGTTTAAGCTTCCTAACTTTCTGCGCCGGTTATTTACCGAAGGCGCGTTCGCCCATGCCTTTATCCCGGTTTTGGCAGAGTATCAGGCACAAAATGACCCGGCTGCGGTGCGTCAGTTTATCAGCAAATCCGCCAGTATGTGGGCTTTTATGTTGTTAGTGCTGACCCTCATCGGTGTGCTGGCTGCGCCCTTGCTGATTTTATTGCTGGCTCCAGGCTTTAATTGGCAAGGCCCGCAACATGATTTGGCGGTACTGATGTTGCAGATCACCTTCCCTTACCTGCTGTTTATCGCCTTAGTCGCCTTTGCCGGAGGGATTTTAAACGCCCACCATCAGTTTATTGTCCCGGCCTTCACCCCTGCCCTGCTCAATATCAGCATGATTGCCGCCGCCATTTGGCTAGCCCCTCTACTGGCCGAACCCGTCACCGCGCTGGCATGGGGCGTACTGATTGCCGGCCTCGCCCAGCTGACACTGCAAATCCCGCCGCTCATGCGCTTAGGCCTGTTGCCACGCTGGCAACTGGATTTTCGGGATGAAGGGGTCAAGCGCCTGTTTAAGCGTGTTGTCCCGGCCATTTTTAGCGTCTCGGTGACACAAATCAATTTACTGCTGGATACCTTAATCGCCTCCTTCCTAACCGTCGGCAGCGTTTCTTGGCTGTATTATTCCGACCGTTTGGTGGAATTTCCGCAAGGCCTATTAGGTTTGGCCTTAGGTACGGTCATCTTGCCGCAATTGGCTAAACACCACGCCCAAGCCGACCCCAAGGCTTTTTCCAACGCCTTAGATTGGGGCTTGCGGCTGGTGTTACTGACAGGCATTCCGGCCACTCTCGGCCTGATCCTGCTAGCCGAACCCATGTTGGCGACGCTGTTCCAATATGATGAATTTACCCATACCGATGTGCAACTGGCCGGACAAAGCCTGCAAGCTTACGCTCTAGGCCTACTGGGCTTTTTAATGATCAAAGTGCTGGTGCCGGGCTTTACCGCCCGCCAAGACCTCACCACCCCTTTACGTTACGGCAGCTATGCGATGGTGATTAGTCTAGCAGGCAATGTCCTGGCGATACCGCTCGCCCATGCCGGACTGGCCTTAGCCACCTCCTTAGGGGCACTTATCAACGCCCTGCTCTTACTGAACAAATTACGCCAAGAGCGCGTCTATCAGGCCGCCCCCGGTTGGGTGCTGTTTTTGGTACGGGTACTGCTGGCCAGTACGGCAATGGCGGCCTATCTGCACTACGGCGTAACCATTGATGATTGGCAACACTGGCACACCACGGCGCGGATAGTGAATTTGCTGAAAGTCATCCTGCTCGGCGCAGGCGTTTATGGTGCCATTTTGCTAATAACAGGCTTAAGACTACGGCATTTAAGCGTAGCCCATGATAAGATAAATAATTTTTTATCATCGTAAGCTAAGCGCCCGCGCCGCCCGTAACCGACCGGGTACTGCAAACGCGGAAAATGCGCCCCACCCAGCGGCGGGGTACGGATTGAAAGGACTGAAGACCATTGAAACATGCACTTAATTAGAGGACTGGCACAATTAAAACCTTTCGTGGACGGCTGCGTACTGACGATAGGCAATTTTGACGGCTTACATCTAGGCCATAAGGCCGTGATCGAAAAACTGGTGGCGCGGGGCGAAGCCTTAGGCTTGCCTGTGGTCATTATGATTTTTGAGCCGCAACCGCTGGAATATTTCTTAAAGGATAACGAACCCTCACGCCTCAGCGCCTTGCGCGATAAAGTGATCCAATTCAGCGGCCTGCCCGTGGATTATTTGCTGATAGCGCGGTTTAACCGCCAATTTGCCGATGTCGATGCCGACCAGTTTATTGATGAGATTTTGCTGAAAAAACTCAATATCAAACATCTGGTAGTCGGCGACGACTTTCATTTTGGCAAGGCGCGGCGCGGCAATTTTGCGTTGCTGAAAGCCAAAGGCCACCGCCACGGCTTTAGCGTTGAAGATACCGGCTCTTATCTGGCCGAAGGTTGCCGCGTCAGCAGCACCTTGATCCGTGATGCCCTCGCGGCAGGCGATTTGATGCAGGCAGAGCGCTTGCTGGGACGTAGCTATTCGATTTGCGGACGGGTCGCCCACGGCGACAAACGCGGGCGGACATTAGGCTACCCGACTGCAAATATCCGGTTATTCCGTAAAAACACCCCCATAAATGGGGTGTTTGCCGTGACCATGACCGGCATAGATGGCCAAGAAGTCATGGGCATCGCCAATGTCGGCAGCCGCCCTACCGTAGACGGCAGCTCTAAAGTGATATTAGAAACGCATTTGTTTAACTTCAACCGTGAAATATACGGGCGTTATGTGGAGGTGCATTTTAAGCACAAAATCCGCGATGAGCTGCGTTTCGCTTCGGTGGAGCAGCTAAAAGCCCAGATTGTTTTGGATGTGGCGGTGGCTAAGGACTGGCTGTCACAAAACTACCATTTAGAGCAAAGCAAGTGGTGAAAATTTATATGGACAACTGCTGCTTGAACAGACCCTTTGATAACCAAGCTGATCTCAGGGTTCATCTGGAAGCGGAAGCAATAAAAACAATTATTACATTAGTTGAGCGGCAGATATGGCAATTAGTAAGTAGCCCTATTTTAAAATTTGAAATAGCAAAGTTAACCGATGAACCGCGAAAAATAGAACTAAGGCTAATGGAATCGCTGGCTAGCGAGGTGATTGAAATAAATTCCTCAATGATTAACAGAGCTAAACAATTTGAAAGTTTCGGCGTACAAGCGTTTGATGCCTTGCACTTGGCCTGTTCGGAAAATAATGCCGACATTTTCCTGACGGTCGATGATAAGTTTATAAAAAAGGCGCAAACTATTAATGGGCTAAAAATTACCGTCCGCAACCCCTTAGTCTGGCTTAATGAGGTTTTACCATGAGTGTAATTGACTATAAAACAGAACAAGAAATCTACAAAACTGGTATTGACATGCTCTACCAAGGTCTTGGTGCGAGCGGCTTTATACGATTCATACAACAGTTTAACCAAGGCCACGGTAACTATGCCGAAGATCGCCAACAATGGCAACAACCGTATTCGGTCGATGCAATCTTATTGGAAATGAAAAACGAAACCTTGCCGTAGCTTAAAATTGCCCAGTGATTTACAGTGAAACCTATATTTCTTCAATGGAGATTGCTTTTGGATAAATTGCGCGTTTATGTGCCAACCACCCCGGCCATTGAACAACAAAGGGACACGCTTCGTAACAGGGTTAAGGAGGCTGAATCGAATTACGCGACGGGACACGTGGCAACAGGCAATATTGCTGATTTGTTCAAGGCTTTAGACGATGAAAGTAGAGTTGATTGATATTGGCACTCATTGACGTGTATTAAAAAAATTTAAAAGATAAGAGCTTATAAAAATGGATTACAAAAAGACCCTAAACCTACCCAACACCGCATTTCCGATGAAAGGCAATCTGGCGCAACGTGAGCCGGAGCAGTTGAAAAAATGGCAACAATTGGAATTGTATAAAAAAATCCGTGCCAACCGTGCGGGTAAGCCGCTGTTTGTACTGCATGATGGCCCGCCTTATGCCAACGGTGAAATCCATATCGGCCATGCGGTCAATAAAGTATTAAAAGACATTATCATCAAAGCCAAAACCCTCAGCGGTTTTGACGCGCCTTATATTCCTGGCTGGGATTGCCACGGCTTGCCGATTGAATTGCAAGTGGAGAAAAAAGTCGGCAAGGCGGGAGTTAAAGTCTCCCCGGCCATTTTCCGCAAAGCCTGCCGCGAGTATGCGGGCAAACAAGTCAGCCTACAAAAGGAGGCGTTTGTGCGCTTAGGCATTTTCGGCGATTGGGAACAGCCGTATTTGACGATGGATTTTAAATTCGAGGCCGATATTGTCCGCTCCCTCGGCAGGATCAACGCTAAAGGCCACATCACCAAAGGTGCGAAGCCTGTACATTGGTGCACCGACTGTGGTTCGGCTTTGGCAGAAGCGGAAGTGGAGTATGAGGACAAACACTCCCCCGCCATTGACGTGCGTTTTCAGGCCGTTGATGAGGCCGGCTTTTTAGCTTGCTTCGAGCCGTTTTCACCTGACCATGACCCGCGCACCGAAGCAGGCACCGGCCCCATTTCCGTGGTGATTTGGACAACCACGCCGTGGACTTTGCCCGCCAACCAAGCGGTGGCGCTGAATGCCGAGCTGACTTATCTGTTGGTGCAATACGGCGATGAGCGTTTAGTTTTGGCGGAAGCCCTGTTAATCGCGGCGATGAAGCGTTATGACAATGACGGTCATATCATTCTGGCCAGCTGCACGGGCGCGGCCTTGGAACACCAACTCCTGCAACATCCGTTTTATGACCGCCAAGTGCCGGTTATCTTAGGCGACCACGTCACCACCGAAGCGGGTACAGGGGCGGTGCATACCGCGCCAGGGCATGGTCAGGACGACTATATTGTCGGACGTAAATACGGCTTGCCGATTGATAACCCTGTCGGTAACGATGGCGTGTTTTTGCCCAGCACCGAGTTGTTTGCGGGCAAGCATGTATTCACCGCCAATGCCGAAGTCATCGAACTGCTGCAAGAGCGCGGCAAGCTGTTGCATCACCACGCGCTGTTGCACAGCTACCCGCATTGCTGGCGGCACCACACCCCGATTATCTTCCGCGCCACCCCGCAATGGTTTATCTCTATGGACAAAAACCACCTGCGCGAGCTGGCCTTAAGCGCCGTCCAGCGCGTGGAATGGATTCCTGACTGGGGGCAAGCGCGTATCGAAAGCATGATGAATGGCCGCCCTGACTGGTGTATCTCGCGCCAGCGCACCTGGGGCGTGCCGATTACCTTTTTCGTCCATAAAGAAACTGGCGAGTTGCACCCGCGCACCGCCGAACTGGTCGAGCAAGTCGCACAACTGATCGAGCAACAAGGCATAGAAGCGTGGTTCGAGCTGGACGCGGCGCAATTGCTGGGCGCGGAAGCCGAATTTTACGACAAAATGACCGACACCTTAGATGTCTGGTTCGATTCGGGTGTCACCCATGCCGCCGTATTGGAGCGGCGCAAAGAACTGCATTTCCCTGCCGATTTGTATCTGGAAGGTTCCGACCAACATCGTGGCTGGTTCCAATCCTCGTTGCTGGCCTCGGTCGCCATGAACGATGTCGCCCCTTATAAGGCCGTGCTGACCCACGGCTTTACGGTCGATGCCAAAGGCGAAAAAATGTCCAAATCCAAGGGCAACGTCATCCCGCCGCAATCGGTGATGAAAAACCTCGGCGCGGATGTGCTGCGTTTATGGATAGCCTCCACCGATTATCGCGGCGAAATGCGCGTGTCCGATGAAATCCTGGAACGCACCTCCGATGGCTACCGCCGCTTGCGCAATACCGCACGGTTCCTCTTGTCGAATCTGGCTGATTTTGACCCCGCCCAGCATCAGGTCGCCACCGGCGACTTGCTGGCCTTAGACCGCTGGATTGTCGACCGCGCCTATCTGTTGCAAGAAGAGGTCAAAACCGCTTACGAAGCCTACCAGTTCCAGCACATCTTCCAAAAAGTGCATCATTTTTGCGTGATTGATTTGGGCGGCTTTTATCTGGACATCATCAAAGACCGCCAATACACCGCCAAAACCGATGGCCTTGCCCGCCGTTCGGCGCAAACCGCCATGTACCATGTGTTGGAAGCACTGACCCGCTGGCTGGCTCCTATCATCAGCTACACCGCCGAGGAAATCTGGCATTACCTGCCCGGACAACACAGCGAATCGGTGTTTTTGGAAACCTGGTATGAAGGCTTGACGACCCTGGATGAAACCTCACCGTTAAACCGTGACTTTTGGCAAAAAATTATGGCCATCCGCACCGAAGTCAGTAAAGAACTGGAAAAAAGCCGCGCCAGAGGCGAAATCGGTGCCTCCTTAAATGCGGAGCTGCACCTGTATGGCAATGCCGCCCAGCAAGCCGATTTAGGGCAACTGGCCGATGAACTGCATTTTATCTTCATCACCTCCAAAGCCACCGTACTGCCCGAACAAGCCGCGCCGGAAGATGCAGTCGCCAGCGAAATCGACGGCCTAAAAATCAAAGTCGTGGCCTCGACCGAGCAAAAATGTGTGCGCTGTTGGCATCAACGCGCCGATATTGGCGTAAACCCTGAGCATCCCGAACTGTGTGGCCGTTGCGCTGATAACGTCGCAGGCGCGGGGGAAGTGAGACATTATGCTTAAATGGTTATGGTTGTCAGCTTTGGCCTTAGTCTTAGACCAAGCCAGTAAAATCGGTATCTCCAGCACCATGCAGCTGTATGAGTCGATTGCCCTGATACCTTCGCTAAGCTTGACCTATGTGCATAATAAGGGCGCATCGTTCAGTTTCTTAAGCGAAGCGGGCGGCTGGCAACGCTGGCTATTTGCCGCCCTAGCCGCCATCGTCAGCACCACCTTAAGCATCTGGCTGGCACGGCTGCAAAAGCATGAAACCCTGCTGGCCGTGGCTATCGCCCTGATTTTAGGCGGTGCGGTCGGCAACCTGATCGACCGCTTGATTTATGGCTACGTCATCGACTTTGTTGATTTTTATGTCGGCACTTGGCATTTCGCTATTTTCAATATCGCCGATGCCGCAATTAGCGTCGGCGTGGGGCTGATGCTGCTGGAGTCTCTGGGCGTGGGCAAACCCAAAGAAAGCGGCGTAACGCAGTAAATATCCCCATTATGCCCCTTCATGGGGCATAACAGCACTAGCGACCAGACCCACACAAGCAGCATCCACCTCTACATCGTCATTTTGCCAGGAGTTACACCATGCGGATATTAACCCCACCTTTTGCTTTGCTCGCCCTCATCACCCTGTGTTTGGGCAATGCCCCTGTGTTTGCCGAAAACCCAGACCCCCACGCCGCGCATCACGCACAAACCAGCATCGACTGGCCCGGCGTTTATTACGGCTTTACGCCATGCGCAGATTGCAAAGGGGTTAAAACCTCACTGGCCTTAAACAGTAACGGCAGCTACATCCTGATGACCCAAAATGTCGGCAAATCCGACCGGGAATTTGTCGAAAAGGGCAAATTTACTTGGCATGAGGACACCAAAACTATTATTCTGACCCCACGCAATAGCCCAAACTCACGCCACTATTTGGTCGGCGAAGATACCCTAACCCAGCTCGACAGCAACGGCAGCGTCATCACCGGAAAAAATGCCGACGGCTATATTTTGCGCCGGAATGCGCTGAGCCAACCACAAGCGGCGCATCCGAGCCATTAACCTTGCTAAGCGGATGTGCGGGAAAAATCCCCATCCCATCCGCGCCCATCCCCGCGTTTTACGCTATAATTAGCCCTTTTAACTCAACCCAACAAAGCCAGCCGTGTCGAGTCTAAACAACGATTTATCTACCTTTCAAGGCCTTATCCTTGCGTTACAAACTTATTGGTCAGAGCAAGGCTGCATTTTATTACAGCCTTTAGACCAAGAAGTCGGTGCAGGCACCTTCCACCCCGCCACTTTTTTACGCGCTATCGGCCCTGAGCCGTGGAACGCCGCCTATGTACAGCCGTCGCGCCGCCCGACTGACGGACGTTTTGGCGAAAACCCCAACCGCTTGCAGCATTACTACCAATACCAAGTCATGCTCAAACCCTCGCCGGACAATATCCAAGAGCTGTATCTGGGGTCATTGCGGCATTTAGGTTTTGATCTGCTCGAACATGACATCCGTTTTGTCGAAGACAACTGGGAATCCCCCACCCTAGGTGCATGGGGCTTAGGCTGGGAAGTCTGGCTGAACGGTATGGAAGTCACCCAGTTCACTTACTTCCAACAAGTCGGCGGTTTGGAATGCCGTCCAGTCACGGGCGAAATCACCTACGGCCTGGAGCGGTTGGCGATGTATTTGCAGGGCGTAAAAAGCGTTTATGATCTGGTCTGGACGAAAACCCCGCACGGTATCGTCACTTATGGCGACGTGTTCCACCAAAACGAAGTGGAAATGTCGGCGTTTAACTTCGACCACGCCAACGTGCCGTTCCTGTTCACCTGTTTCGACACTTACGAACAAGAATGCCAAAAGCTGATCGAGCTGAACTTACCGCTGCCTGCGTATGAAATGGTCTTAAAAGCCTCACACACCTTCAACCTGCTCGATGCCCGCCACGCCATCTCCGTCACCGAACGGCAACGCTATATCCTGCGCGTGAGGACCTTATCGCGTGCCGTGGCCGAAGCTTATTATGCACGGCGCGAATCGTTGGGGTTCCCGATGTGCCAAACCAGCTAAAGGTTATCCGCCATGTTAAAAAGACTATATATCCATAATTACAAATGCTTAGTTAATTTTGAGATTAACTTTGATAAGGATATTAGTCTTTTTTTGGGGGCGAACGGGTCGGGGAAGTCTACGGTTTTTGAGGTTTTGGATAAGTTACGCAGGGTAATTTTTTATCAAAAAATATATGACAAAAACCTTCATGCTGAGGTAAATAAGGATGGAGTTGAAAACATCTTCAACCATACGGATCAGCCTCGTTGGTTACGCAACGAGAAAATTGATACGCACTTTCAATTAGATATTAAAATTCAAGAATCAGTTTATAGGTATTCATTAATTATTAGCTTGGGTCATATAATAGACCACGACGAAGAAATACCTTCTGTCATTAAAGAAGAGAGCCTGTATTGCAATGATGAAGTTCTCGTGCAATCAAACGCTGAAAAAACGCTCTATTTTAGTAACCTTTGGGGTGAAACAGAATACTCACTTGATAAATCGACATCAAGTATACAAAAATATTGTTCCTTTTACTCCAAAGAATTTGGGCAATATTCCCGTAACTTATTTTTTGTCCGCATTAATCCGTATTTAATGTCCTCATGGGTTATGAACCAAGATATTGAACTTGAGAGGGATTCATCAAATTTTGCTGAGTGGCTTGCTCATCTTAATGAAGCAAATAGAAAAGGTATTGCTGCATTTGAAAATGCAATGAAACAGATCATTCCAGAATACGATCATTTTGGAATAGCTCCACTAAGTGGTGTCCGTAAAATATTAAGGATAGAGTTTAAGAATTTAATCAATAAAAATACTATTCGCTATGATTTTGATGAATTATCGGAAGGGCAGAAAGCATTGTTTGCACTTTATGCCCTGATTTATTGCACTCCCGAAAATTCACTTATTTGCATTGACGAACCAGAAAACTTTTTAGCTTTACCAGAAATCCAACCGTGGTTTGATACGCTTTACGATCA
>NZ_PGFZ01000002.1:388462-395333 GCF_002923755.1 Methylovulum psychrotolerans | reverse complement strand
AATAATTTAACCCGAGTGAAAAAAATCAGTGCAGAAAATGACAGCGGGCTTTCTATTGCGGAGTTAGTAGAGAGGGGCTGGATTGATGAATCGTAATGCCCACGTTTTTATTTTATGTGAAGATACGGTTCACTACCATTTCGCCAGAAAATATTTTGAGCTGTTGGGATTTGATACAAGAAAAATACGCGGTGACTTCAATCCTAAAGGCAGAAGCACGGGTTCGGGTGCGGAATTTGTAAAGGCACGCTATGAAAAAGAAGTGCAAGCGTTCCGTAGCAAAATAACGTATTTAGATTATATCTTGGTCGTTATCATTGATGACGACACCATAGGGAATGCCCAGCATTTAAAGCCCACCCCGTTAGCCGATGAAGCCATTTTAATATTTTCACCCATCCGCAATATTGAATCATGGTTTTGTTATATTGATACTGGCGATCTGGACATTGAAGAACCAGACGAGAAAGGCAAAATAAAAGATTACGCACCTCACTATAAAAAAGGCTCAAAACCCACAGAATTCGCCAAAAAACTAAAAGCAGAAATCTGCCTTAAGGGTTTGCCTAACACCGCCCCGTCATCGTTGCGCCAAGCTTGCAATGAATTGGCACGGCTTAAAAACTAATTTGCTGGCCTAACAATAAAATGGAAAATTTTTTCAAATCCGTAAATATTACCAATTTCAAATCGCTTAAAAGTGTGACCTTAAGCGATTGTAAACGCATTAATCTGCTGATTGGTAAGCCGAATGTGGGCAAGTCTAATATTTTGGAGGCGTTGGGTTTATTTGGATTAAATTATAGCCAATTTAACATCAATAAAAAATTGTCTGCGTTTATTCGCTATGATAATACCGCAGAATTGTTTTTTAATGGTGTTACCAGTGACGGGGATATAGATAGACCCATCATAGTGGTAGCAAAGAATGAAATCAATAATATTGAGAAGGATTGCATCCTCAGTGACCAGGGTTCACGACTAGAAATTACAACATCATTAGGAGAAGGATGTGGCGATACTTTTTATGTTGATAGCGAAGCCAATATAACAACGTACCGGACAGATTATGAACAATGGAAAATGGAATCGCACAATAGCTTATTCCAAGTCAAACCCTATAAATTCACTTCCGGCTTAATCCTGGAAAAAGAACACAGCCCATTTTTAATTCCTCCTTTTGGAGTCAATATACTTCATGTTATCCAAACCAATAAGCAATTAAAATCTGATTTATCACGCATTCTTTCAGGCTATGGCTTAAAGCTTTTAATCGACAATGCAAGCAATTCGTTAAGAATAATGAAACCATTGAGTGAAGATAATATTATTTCGTTTCCTTATAACTCCATAGCTGACACGTTGCAACGGCTTATCTTTTTTAAAGCAGCCATTGCCTCCAATCAAGATTCCATCCTATTGTTTGAAGAACCCGAAGCCCATTGTTTTCCGCCGTATATTGCCCATTTTACCCAAGGAGTCATTAACGCCGAAACCAACCAGTTTTTCATTGCCACGCACAGCCCTTATGTCTTGAATGATTTCATGGAAGATCAAGAGACACGGGCGCAATTAGCCATTTATATGGCCGATTTTCAGGATGGGCAAACAGTTGTCTACCGTTTGACGGATGAAGAATTAAACGAGGTTTATAATTACGGGATTGATGTGTTTTTCAATTATGAGCGATTTACGGCGCATGGATAATCACATAATTCCAGAATGTTATCTCGATACCATGCTGGTTGAGACTTTGATATTTCCGGCCAAGGCTTACAATCATCAAAAAGGCTGCCATGCTGTCGCCAAGGAGATGCAGGAAAAATTTGCCGACTCTTTTGCGTTAGGCATTATTGATAATGACAAAAAACCAGTCGATTACTTGGCCGAATTTGTAAAAATTGCCGAATACGAAAGACATAACATGATGTTGTTTAAACACCCGAAAAAACATCATTACCTGATTTTGCATCCACCTATCGAAAGCTGGTTGATAAAACAAGCGGCGGAAAAAAATATGAAGTTACCCGATTACGGGTTGCCAGCGGATTTAAAAAGCTTGATAAAAATAACCAAGATCGCCACCAGCAAACAAGACCCTCGCTTTAAACGCCTGTTTCGGGATTTGGAAACTGGACAGGCTGACGGTATACGGATATTAAAGGGCTGGGTCGCGCATTTAAAACACCATACCTATAAAACCGACATCAACACATTACAAAACCTGTAATCAAATACATCCAACAAAGGTCGCCCTGTGTCAGAACAACAACATTTACTTTTCGAATTAGGCTCTGAAGAATTGCCGCCCAAAACTTTGCTGAAACTGAGCAACGCGTTGCTAAACAACATCATCCAGGGGCTTAACGCCGCCGAGCTGACGTTTACGGCCAGCAAAGCCTACGCCACACCCAGACGCTTAGCGGTTCTGATTGAAAACTTGGCGACCGCACAGCCGGACAAAACCGTGGAAAAACGCGGCCCTGCCATCCAAGCGGCGTTTGCGCCCGACGGTTCGCCCAGCAAAGCCGCATTAGGCTTTGCCAGCAGTTGCGGCACAACCTTTGAGCAATTGGAACGATTAAAAACTGACAAAGGCGAATGGCTGAGCTTTACCCAAGCGGTCAAAGGCCAAACCACCGCCGAGATTATCCCCGACATCATCCGCCAAAGCATTGCCGCTTTACCCATCGCCAAGCGGATGCGCTGGGGCAGTTTTGCCACCGAATTCGTCCGGCCTGTGCATTGGGCGGTATTATTGTTCGGCGAGCAAGTCATCAGCACCGAAATACTAGGCCTAACGACAGGCAACACCACCCTAGGCCACCGTTTCCACGCCCCGCAAGCCATCACCATCAGCAACCCGCAAGCTTATGAGGCGGCGTTATTCAATGAGGGCAAAGTCATTGCCGATATTGAACAGCGTAAAGCCATTATCCGCGCCAAAGCCCAAGCGGCCGCCGCTGCGGTCAACGGTAGTGCCCATATCGAAGAGGATTTGCTGGAAGAAATCGCCGCCCTGAACGAATGGCCCATACCCGTCACAGGTAACTTTGACCCGCGCTTTTTGGAACTGCCCGCCGAAGTGCTGATCACCACCATGCAAACCAACCAAAAATACTTTCCGGTCAAAAATGCCGACGGCGGTTTGCTGGCACACTTCATCACCTTCAGCAACATCGAAAGCACCCGCCCCGAATCTATCCAACAAGGTAACGAACGGGTAGTGACACCACGCCTTGCCGATGCGGAATTCTTCTGGACACAAGACCGCAAACAAACCTTAGAGCAGCGCGTCGAAACCCTGTCCAACATCGTCTTCCAAGAAAAACTGGGTACGGTTGCCGACAAAACCTTACGCGTGATCACCCTGGCCGAAGCCATCGCCACGCAATTGTCGGCCAATACCGATTACGCCAAACGCGCCGCCCTCTTGGCAAAAACCGATTTAATGACCAACATGGTCGGCGAATTCGGCAACCTGCAAGGCATTATGGGACGTTATTACGCCTTAGCAGAAGGTGAAGCGGCGGAAGTGGCTTGGGCGCTGGAAGAACAGTATTTCCCTAAACAATCGGGCAGCGAAACCGCCAGCAGCACCACTGGGCAAATCCTCGCCATCGCCGAAAAACTTGATACCTTAACAGGCATTTTTAGCGCCGGATTGATACCGACTGGCGATAAAGATCCTTACGCCCTACGCCGCGCCGCATTAGGCACGTTACGGACAATGATAGAAAACGGCCTGAGCTTGGACATCCCCAAGCTCTGTGCGTTGGCGTTGGAACAATTTCCACACAGCTTCGACAAAGCCGCCACCCAGAACGCCGTGGTCGAGTTCATTTTTGACCGCCTCAAAGGCTACTGTCTGGATAAAGGCTATAGCGCCGATGAATTTGATGCCGTCATGACCTTAGCCCCCACCGAACCGCTGGACTTTATGCAGCGTCTGGCGGCGGTAAAAACCTTCCGGCAACTGCCCGAAGCCGACAGCCTAGCGGCGGCCAACAAACGTATCCGCAATATTTTGAAAAAGTCCGACACCACCCCGGCGGAAATCGTCGGCGAACTGGTCGAAGTCCAAGAATTACAATTATTAGCCGCCGCCCGGCAGTCTGCCCAAGACATCCTGCCCTTATTGGCACAACACGATTATCAGGCGACCCTCAACCGTTTGGCGGGCTTACGCAATGATGTCGATGCGTTTTTTGATAACGTCATGGTCATGACCGATGACCTGGCCTTACGCGCTAACCGCTTGGCCTTGCTGGAATTGTTGTCGGCACAATTTTTGACCTGCGCCGACTTGGCAAAACTGCAATCCTAATGCAAAACCCGGCCATCGGCTTCGCACCACTGCTGCACCGTCAAGGAACTATACGCCTTGCCGGGCAGTCGATGCCGCGTACCCGCAACCTAGTCTTGCCTCTTACCGCCTGCCGCCCATGAACCAGCAACGCTTCGTATTATTAGACCGTGACGGCGTGATTAACCAAGATTCTGAAGACTTCGTCAAGTCACCTGACGAATGGTTGCCTATCGCGGGCAGTTTGGAAGCCATTGCCCTGCTCAACGCGCACAGCTACCAAGTTGCCGTCATCACCAACCAATCGGGTCTAGCACGGGGCTTGTATGATTTGGCCATGCTGGAGCGCATCCACGCCAAGATGCACCACTTAGCCGCCGAACACGGCGGCACTATCGCTGCCATTTATTTCTGTCCGCACGGTACCGACAGCACCTGCGCTTGCCGCAAGCCCAAACCCGGCTTATTACTGCAATGTGCGGCGGAACAGCACATTAACCTAAGCGAAACCGTGATGGTCGGCGACTCATACCGCGACCTGCAAGCCGCTTGGGCAGCCGATGCCTTACCTGTCCTGGTGAAAACCGGCAACGGCAGACAAACCTTAAACGCCCATCCCAACCTTACTATTCCTGTTTTTGACACTCTTTATGACGCAGCCAAACACCTCGTATCAGGGCAATAAACTCACACTTTACTTAGGGTCAAGCGTACTTTTTGCCTGGATCATGCTCACCCCGTTCATTTTTGGGCCAGTAGTCATCACCTGTATTATCTTCCCCTTCTCGGTACGCTATGCCATCGCCAATTTTTGGGTCGGCTCCATACTCTGGGTAGCCAAAGTGTGTTGCGGCGTACGTTATAAAGTAGAAGGCTTGGAAAACATAAAAGACCTGACCGCCGCCGTGGTGCTGTGCAAACACCAATCGGCTTGGGAAACCCTAGCGCTCAGACAGATTCTGCCTACCCAAACCGCCTTATTAAAACGTTCGTTACTGTGGTTACCGCTTTGGGGTTGGGCCTTGGCGACCCTAAAGCCGATTGCCATCGACCGCACCCAACAACGCGCCGCCCTACGCATGTTGCTGGAAAAAGGCACCCAATACTTAAACGAAGGCATTTGGGTGGTGGTTTTCCCAGAAGGCACCCGTACTGCCCCAGGCGAGGTGAAAAAGTTTAATGCGGGCGGAGCCATGCTGGCCGAAAAATCCGGCTATCCGGTCGTGCCTATCGCCCTTAATTCAGGACAATGCTGGCCACGCTACAGTTTTTTAAAATATCCCGGCACCATCACCGTCAAAATCGGCCCGGTCATCGCTACCGAAGGCCGCAAAGCCAACGACATCAACACAGAAGCGGCGAATTGGATAAAAAACGCCATGGCGGCTATGGAACAAACATAACCCTATACCCCAACCGCACTTTTTTGCGAAAAAACCGACACCTAGCCTGCACAAGCACAACTTGCAGGTATAATGCTAGTTAACCTTCAAAAAATAACAACAAAGGCACAACACACATGAAAAAACGACTGCTTATCGCCTTATTGCCTGTTTTATTAACGGCTTGCGCAGAGAAAGACCAATATCAGGCAGCGGTATTGGCACACATCCAAAAAGACCAACAATTACAACAAGAACAGCATTTAAAAGACTATAAAATAGACCCCGAACGGCTCGCCAAATGCGTCGTGGACACCAGTGCCAACAAAATGCCCGGCATCTTCATCTACGACCCGTCCCGCCTGACAGCCTTCCGCAATTACACCAAAATGCTCAACGCGCCTTTTGCACCGGATCCTAAAAAAGCCTTTGAAGAGTTGCGTATCCTATTCACCCCCGAACACACCCTTGCCGAAGCCCACGCCAATTTTACCGAGAGCATGTTAGATTGTTATTCGGCAATGGTCTCGGAAAGTGAGCCTGACGCGAAATAAAGCGGGGATTGGGGAGGGTTTCCGGCTAGGCGGAGACCCTTTTGGTTTGAAATGAGGGTCTAAATGATAACCATAAGGAAGCGGTAAGCATTTTTTCTTATGGAATAGAGCTTAAATAATCACACGGTCGACTAACTTGCCTTTCTTATTGAGGATGCCCGCCTGCTTCAATGACCGTTTTATATAATCTACGGACACATCCGTTAAGCTATGGTTTTGATTAACAGCTTTTCTGCCTTTTTTACATTCTAATGCAGCCAAACGGTTATCAAGGGCTTCTTGTAAATTGAACATAGAGTAATACTTGCTAATCAGTTAGATTTATTTCACACAATTTCAATACGTTGCTGAACCAATGGTATTCCGTGCAGCATCCATAAGATGATCGTAATGAAGAATTAAAATTTTCTCAGTATTCAATTTTTTGCGACTAATGCGGTATGTTTCATCTTTGAAATTGTCACGCCTACCAGCAATTACACAAAAATGAAGTCGTGATTTATCCATCGTTATAAACTCTTCTGGCAATGATTCGCCATATTTTTTGTATTTATTAAACGTCTCTTTCAATGACGAGTAATGACCGTCAAGCCACCTATCCCAATCATCAACTTGCTTTAATCCTTTTT
>NZ_PGFZ01000002.1:378203-388452 GCF_002923755.1 Methylovulum psychrotolerans | reverse complement strand
AACGCATTACCGAGGCCACCATCTTTTCTAGTAATATTTCCAGTTGGCGCTTCTAGTTCAACGAATACAAATTCCCAACCACCAGACCCTCGCCCAACAAGTAAATAATCAACTTTGTACGAGTTTCCAAGTTGAAACTCAGGAAATAAGTAAGCATCGTGATGACCAAAACGCAGATAATAATTCTTTATTATGGAGGCAACCAAAAAATATCCGCACTTGAAATTAATAAATTCAAGTATTTTACGCTCATTTACATCTTCAGAATTGATTAATTCAGAGAATTCGTTTAGCTGAGCTGTAAGACGTTCTTTCTCACTAAGCTCTACAATGTCAAGATAGTGATTTGGAAAACAGCTATTAAAATGCCTAGCTGCTTTGGGATATTGACTAGATAAATTGATGGAGATGTCCATACCTCCAATGCTACCAACAATTTCCTTTTTTCTTATATCTTGCCATGCTGAATATTCATCAGCCGTCAACAAGCTAAAATCTCTTTCGTAAAGATTCATATGCGGATGGTGTTTGTTGCTACCTAATGTTAAGCGATGCTTATCAAGGTATCCCGTAAAATTTAATAATCGGCGAAATCAATATTAGCCAGATTTCACCACATACATTTCCAACAAGAGGACTTTTTTCGTCTAACAAACTAAGGGGGGGAGGCAAACCCATCCGCCGCCCCCACAACATCACTTAACTTAAGCCTTCTCTTTCCCAGCAGGCTTAATCAACCGGATACCCAACTCCTTAAGCTGCGCATCGGTCACTACCGCAGGCGCATTGACCAGCGGACATGCTGCCGATTGGGTTTTTGGGAAGGCGATCACGTCGCGGATAGACGTGGACCCCGTCATCAGCATCACCAAACGGTCTAAGCCGAACGCCAAGCCGCCGTGCGGAGGCGCACCGTATTTCAAGGCTTCCAACAAGAAGCCGAATTTTTCTTGCGCCTCTTCTTCACCAATGCCCAAAATGCCCAAGACGGTTTGCTGCATGGCAGAGCGGTTGATACGGATGGAGCCGCCGCCGACTTCGGTACCGTTCAGCACCAAATCATAAGCCCGCGACAAAGCCGCACCCGGATTTGCCACCAACTCTTCTACAGAGCAACTCGGCGCGGTAAACGGATGGTGGATGGCGTTGTAACGGCCAGCTTTTTCATCCCAATCAAACATCGGGAAATCCACAACCCAGACGGGTTTCCATTCGCCTTCCAGCAAATTCAAATCATGGCCCAGCTTAACGCGCAACGCGCCCATGGCTTCATTGACAATGTGCGCCTTGTCCGCACCGAAGAAAATCAAATCACCTTCTGCCACATGTGTACGCGCTAATATTTCCATCAGCACATTCCAAGGCAACGATTTAACGATAGGCGATTGTAACGCTTCTTCAACCGCCGCTTGGCGGTCGTTAACATCACAAGCACTCAAATCGGGCAACGCGTTGACCTTAATATAGGCCAAACCTTTCGCCCCGTAGATACCGACAAATTTCGTCAATTCGTCAATCGCTTTGCGGGTCAGGACTTTACCGCCATTAGGCACACGCATCGCAACAATACGGCTTTTCGGATCATTTGCAGGACCTGAGAATATTTTTGAATCGACCGTTGTCAACAGATCGGCAATATCCACCAACTCCAGCGGGATACGCAAATCAGGGCGGTCGATACCATAACGCGCAATGGCTTCTTGGTAGGTCATGCGCGGGAATTCGGCAGGCAGGGCGACATTGATCACCTTGGCGAATAACTGGCGGATCATCTCTTCCATGATGACCATAATCTCGTCTTCGGTCATGAACGAAGTTTCAATATCCAACTGGGTAAATTCAGGTTGGCGGTCGGCGCGTAAATCTTCGTCACGGAAACAGCGCACCACTTGATAGTAACGGTCCATACCCGCCACCATCAGGATTTGCTTATACAACTGCGGCGACTGCGGCAGGGCGAAGAAAGCATTCTCGTGGGTACGGCTAGGGACAATATAATCGCGTGCGCCTTCGGGCGTGGCCTTGGTCAGATATGGCGTTTCAATCTCAAAAAATTCGTTATCGTCCAAGAAGTTTCTCAGCACCCGCGTGACATCGCGGCGCACCTTCATTTTTTCTTGCATGGCGACACGGCGCAGGTCGATATAACGGTAGCGTAAGCGCAGTTCTTCGTTGACTTCGATTTCGCTTTCGACAGGGAACGGCGGGGTTTCCGACTCGTTTAAGACTTCAATCTCTTTAGCCAAAATTTCAATCGCACCGGAACGCATATTGGCGTTGAC
Source organism: Methylovulum psychrotolerans (assembly GCF_002923755.1). Classification (GTDB taxonomy): domain Bacteria; phylum Pseudomonadota; class Gammaproteobacteria; order Methylococcales; family Methylomonadaceae; genus Methylovulum; species Methylovulum psychrotolerans. Next base: position 386,170 of record NZ_PGFZ01000002.1, on the reverse strand, counting down.
CGTACCTGAAGGGCGGCTTCTGACAAGGCCGGAAATTCTTAAGACATATTCGCTACGGACACTTTCCGCCGTCGCAAAGGTATCGGCGGTATCGGGATCGACTACGACTTGCACCAAGCCGGCACGGTCGCGCAAATCAATAAAAATCACGCCGCCATGGTCACGCCGTCTATGTACCCAACCGCAAATCTCAACGGTTTCGCCTAGCTGTTGTGTATCTAATTCCCCGCACTTGTGGGTACGCATAATATTTCCCTGTTATTCTTAGTAGATTTTGAAGGGCCTGCCACCAAGCAGGCCAAGTAAATGGGTTAATGGCTTTTAGTACAGCCGCCGCCTGGGCAACTGGGCGCAGCTGCGGCAGGTGCGCTGGCTTCGCCTGCGACATTTTTCTTAGCGCCGCTTTTAAAATCTGTTTCATACCAGCCGCTGCCTTTAAGGCGGAACCCGGCGGCGGAGATTTTTTTCATCAGTTCCGGCTGGCTGCAAGCCGGACAGACCGTCAGCGGCTCAGCATTGAGTTTTTGCAACGCTTCATGGGCATGGCCACACGCTTGGCATTGGTATTCGTAAATGGGCATAGCTAACTCCTAAACAAAATAATAAGTACAATAGGGCGCAATGGTCGTTTTTCAAGGCACTTACTATAGAATAGCCGCCATTTTACAGACATTTTTTCGACAAACTAGCCTACCATGCAAACAATAACCCTCACCCGCCCCGATGATTGGCATATCCACGTCAGAAACGGCGCTGTTTTAGCAACCGTGCTGCCGCATACCGCCCGGCAATTTGCCCGCGCCATCATCATGCCCAACCTAAAACCGCCAGTCACCACCGTAGCACAAGCCGAACAGTACCGCGCGGAAATTCTCCAAGCCCTACCCGAAGGCATGGACTTCACACCGCTGATGACCCTATACCTCACCGCCGCAACCACCACAGACGAACTGCAAAAAGCCGCTGAAACCGACTTTGTCCACGCCGTCAAACTCTATCCGGCAGGGGCGACCACCAATTCGGATGCGGGCGTGGGTAACATCCAAGCCATCTATCCACAACTGGCGGCTCTGGAACGCCACGGTTTGCCGTTATTGGTGCATGGCGAAGTCACCGATGACGATTGTGACATTTTCGACCGTGAGCGGGTCTTTATCGACCGCCATTTACGCGCCATAGTGGCCGAATTTCCCGCCTTACGCATTGTCTTAGAGCATGTTACCACATCCGAGGCCGTGCAATTTATCGAAGCGGCCGGCCCGCAAGTCGCCGCCACCCTCACCCCCCAGCATTTGCTGTTAAACCGCAACGCCCTGCTGACAGGCGGCCTACGTCCGCACCACTACTGCCTACCCATCCTCAAGCGCGAACAGCACCGCCAAGCCCTAGTCGCCGCCGCCACCAGCGGCAACCCCAAATTCTTTTTAGGCACCGACAGCGCCCCGCACCTGACCCACCTAAAAGAAGCCGCTTGCGGCTGTGCAGGCTGCTTTAGCGCCCCTGCCGCCTTAGAACTCTATGCCGAAGCCTTCGAACGTGCAGGCGCGTTGGACAAACTGGAGGGCTTCGCCAGCCACTACGGCGCAGACTTCTACCGCCTGCCCCGCAACACCACCACCGTCACCCTGACCAAAACCGCATGGCGCGTACCCGCCACCATTCAAGGCGAAGACGGCGTGGCGATTACCCCCTTATGGGGAGGGGAAGAATTGGCCTGGCAAATGCGCTAATGCCCTCCCCCAATGAATAGATTTTTTTATTGCGCCCATTTCGCGTACCATGCACCCTCACGGCGATTAACCAGGAACTGACACCTATCCCATGGACACCCCAGCCACCCTACCCTTGGACAAACGCTTTAGAGGCTACCTACCCGTCGTTGTTGACATAGAAACGGCAGGTTTTAACCCGAAAAAAAATGCCGTACTGGAAATTGCAGCCGTCATCGTCGAATTCGACAGCGACGGCAACCTAGGCATTACCGAACGCCATTCGACCCATGTCGTGCCGTTTAAAAACTCGGAACTGGACGAAGCTGCGCTAAAATTTAACGGCATCGACCCGCACCACCCGTTCCGCATGGCGATAGAAGAACACGCAGCCCTAGACTTGCTGTTCAAACCGATCCGCCACGCCGTCAAACGTAACAACTGCACCCGCGCCATTTTGGTCGGCCATAACCCGGCCTTTGACATCGCGTTTTTAAACGCCGCGATCACCCGCACCCACATCAAACGCAGCCCGTTCCACCCGTTCAGCACCTTCGACACCGCCACCCTAGGCGGCTTGGTCTACCGACAAACGGTACTGGCAAAAATCGCCCAAGCGGCAGGCATAGAATGGGACAACGACAAAGCCCATTCGGCGCTCTACGATGCCGAAAAAACCGCCGAATTGTTTTGCATCATCGTCAACCGCTGGAAACAACTGGAAGCGTTGGCGGGTGATGGGTTGGCGGCCGTAAACCCTGAATAGAGCTGTAGACATGTTACACAACAATGCCTTAAAAGGGTGTTAGAGAGGCTTACAGCTCAATGGAGAAACGCCCCTGACGGGGGCGTTGACTATGGCGAGCGCGGTTGAAAAGCGTGATAATCGGTAGATCATCATGTGGCGCAATATGATATTGTCATTGCGCCCTACGGAATTCGATTTACTTCGTTATCTTAATGGATTAAAGGCTTGATAACATTGCACTTCGGAGTTGAATTCACACTTGAAAATAACGCCCTTTTTCAAAAAAATATATTTTAAATAAGGCGAAGAGGTTATAAGGCAGCTGAATTTTTCATCAGTGCGGCATCTATCTATCAATATCTTATTGATTTTATTATTACCAATATCCCAAAAAGCAGATATTTGTCGCTTATTTAATCTTGCGTTTTTTAATACGTTCTTGACAAAAACACTATTATATCGAGTAAGTGCATCAATTTCCCTCCCTTTTAAATTAGGATTGATTGAGTATAATTCTGGATTGCCCTTCCTTCCTTGACTTTTAATAATTAAAAAAGGGATATTTTTACGAGCTTTAGCTGTAATGGTCCGCCAGAACATAAGCATAATAAAGTTCATCGCCCGTTCATCTATTAACCCTTTTTTGTCGCCATAACTTACTTCAACACTAACAACAAAAACATCTTGATTATATTTTCTTAGAATTTTATCCAAAAAAGAAATCTCACCTACAATCAGCCCATTATTTTGACAAAATATTTTAAAATTTTTAATACACAAGCTTCTTGTATTCACAGGCCCCCTCCCTAAAAATCCAAGTGCCGCCGCCTTGGCTTGACTACTTTGGCGGGTCGTTTTTATATTTAACCGACTATATCAGGCAGATAAGTTTTTTGCCATAAAACATGGGGCAAAAAATTTATAAAATTGGATATACAAAAGACTTGAATTTTTACATTTCAGCCTTATATCCTCATTAACCATACAGAATTTACCAACGAAGACAACGACAAAGCGTGGGACATAATCTCACATGTAATTCAACCCGTTTTAAGCCTTTCTAATATCGATCCAATAAAACAGGAGGGCATAATGATTGCACTGAAAATTTTTTTTATCGTATTAATATCTGTGTTTCCATCTGCTGCAACCATGTCATCAATGGGGGTTTGGGTCAGGCAGTCGGAAAGTTGTTGGTCTTGTTGGAGATATTGATACCCCCGCCAATTCAAAAAAGCCGCTATATAGCGGCTTTTTTTATTTATGATAATACGAAAACTCATTCTGTAAGACAACGAGCGAGTGCGTATTGCGCTGTATGTCCCCTCCTACATTAGGCTTACATTTTTAAATCCGGCTAAACACAACCAAGTCAAACAGGTTTCGGATAGCGCCTTGCCAAATGTTGCACCAAAACATCAGGACGGGGCTTTTGTCTGGCTTGCCAGAGATCATATTCCGCCTGCATACGCACCCAGCTTTCGGCGCTGGGGACATTTAGCCATAACCCAAGCCGGATCGCCATCTCCGCACTGATAGCGGCACGGCCATTGATGACGCGGGATAAAGTCACCCGCGACACGCCAAGCTGTGCGGCGGCTTCTGTTACGCCGAGACCCAGCTCTGGCAGAACATCTTCTTTTAAAATACTTCCCGGATGGGGCGGGTTAAACATAGCCATATAAAACGCCTGTCAGTGATAACCTTGATAATCGGCCAAAATGGCATCCTCGCCTACAAAGGCAAGGGTAAGCTCATATCAAGAGGAACTTAGTTTATATAACATCCGGCACGAAGCAAACAGGCTAAATGCTGGTTTATAAAGTCAGGGTGCAATGGCTGAAGACCATTGCACTCGGCTCAGTGCGGCTCCTCCAGCGGAGTGCAAAGGTCTTTAGCCTTTGCACGATGACCTGACCGAGTGCATCAACATTTAGCCTACCGTTTGACACCACACCGTTTCAGCGTACGGAAACATCGGCCAGAAACAGCCCACCCACTCTATTTAGCCAAACAACGCAATCACCCACAAATCCCAGCCCAACAAACCGTTCTGCTTGAATTTTATAAAACTTCCATTGACCTACAACAGTTGCCGTCATATAATGGCGGACTGATTTTTTAACAGATTAATGCTTGACGGAGCTTACGCAAATGTATGCGGTAATTCAAACAGGTGGTAAACAGTACCGCGTTGAAGAAGGTACAACCCTAAAAATAGAGAAACTGGAATTGGGCGAGGGCGATAGCGTCGAATTTGACAAAGTTCTCATGATCCAATCCGGCGATTCGGTACAAGTCGGCCTGCCCTTCATCGAAGGCGGCAAAGTAACGGCGACCGTTATGTCTCAAGGCAGACATAAAAAAATCAAAATCGTTAAATTTAGAAGACGCAAACACCACATGAAACACATGGGGCATCGTCAATATTACACAGAAGTCCAGATCACTGGCATTTCTGCTTAATCAGGAGTTAAAGAAATGGCTCATAAGAAAGCTGGTGGTAGTACCCGTAACGGCCGCGACTCGAACGCAAAACGCTTAGGCGTCAAACGTTATGGCGGCGAAGAAGTTATCGCGGGTAACATTATTGTCCGTCAACGCGGCACCCATTTCCATGCAGGCGATAACGTCGGCTGCGGCAAAGACCACACCTTGTTTGCAGTTGCAGACGGTAAAGTGGTTTTTCAGGTTAAAGGCCCCAAAAACCGTAAATTCGTCAGCATCGTTGCTGCCGCATAATACCTAAAACGCTGGGCTGGCCTAGCCAGCGTCTGTTAAGACCGCCTGATCGTACCTAGCCCTGTCTTTTGCATCTGTTAGGGTATCCAATAAAACGATAGGTGGTGCTTATGGCATTAACGGTTAAGTTTGAAGCAGAAAACAACCTCTTTGTCGTCCATACCACAGGGGTCTTGGTGCGCACCGAAGCTGATGCTATAAAAAAGCAGGTGGTCGCGTTCATCAAAACCTATGGTCGCGCCAAAGGCTTGATTATTATTGACGAAGGCTTTCTCAGCATAGCCACTTTTGTCAACTGGGATGATGACGAGGATGACGAATTCCTCCAACAGCACGTTGACAGATTGGCCTTAGTCGGCGATATGAAATGGCGTGACAGCGCCTTATTGTTCTTGCTACATGGTTTTGTGCCGTTTAGCATCCATTATTTCAAAGCCGACCAAGAAGCCTTTGCCAGGGCATGGCTGCACAGCTAAAGCGCGTAAGCCGTCGTCCTTTCGGGCGTTTACCGCCCATCTATTCGCTAACGCAGAGAGCCGCTTGCGTCTCTGCCACAAAAGACGCAAACTATTGCGCCTCTACAAAAGCTCCGCTGTTTGCATGGCGGGGCTTTTTTTGTTTTTACAGTCTGGTCTTAAGCGGTGTAAGTAATTATGAAATTTGTTGATGAAGCAGAAATTCGCGTAGAAGCGGGTGACGGCGGCAACGGCGCAGTCGGCTTCCGGCGCGAAAAATATATCCCCATGGGCGGCCCTGACGGCGGCGACGGTGGCGACGGCGGTTGCGTGTACTTAGTCGCCGTCGAAAACATCAATACCTTGGTCGATTTCCGTTACCATGCCGTACACAGGGCCGAAAAAGGCCAAAAAGGCATGGGCAATAAATGCACGGGTAAAAAAGGCGAAGACTGCTACGTTGCCGTACCGCTAGGCACACAAGTGTCCGATGCCGAAACCGACGAAGTCATCGGCGACTTGACCCGCCTAGGCCAAACCCTGTTGGTCGCCCAAGGCGGTTTCCACGGCTTAGGCAATACCCGCTTTAAAAGCAGCATCAACCGCGCCCCGCAAAAAGCCAGCAAAGGCACACCCGGCGAACACCGCCAATTGCGCTTAGAACTGACCTTAATCGCCGATGTCGGCCTGCTAGGAATGCCCAACGCCGGCAAATCTAGCCTGATCCGCTCGGTATCGTCCGCCACCCCTAAAGTCGCCGACTACCCCTTCACCACCCTGCACCCTAACCTCGGTGTCGTGCGCATTGACGACCTACGCAGCTTCGTCATCGCCGATATTCCCGGCGTTATCGAAGGCGCAGCGGAAGGCGCGGGCCTAGGCTTACAATTCTTAAAACATCTGTCACGCACCGGACTGTTATTGCATCTGGTCGATGTCGCCCCTTATGACAGCACCGAATCGCCCGTAGAATCGGCACAAACCATCATCCGCGAAGTGGAAAAATGGAGCGATAACCTCGCCACCAAACCGCGCTGGCTGGTCTTAAACAAAATCGACCGCTTAAGCCCCGAAGAAGCCGAAGAACGCTGCCAAACCATCATCGACGAACTGCAATGGACTGGCCCGGTCTTTAAGACCGCTGCCATTAACGGCGCAGGGACGCGGGAACTGATGTTTGCTATTATGAACTTCTTGGAAGCGCAGAGGCGGATGGGGGAAGAGCAGGTTTAGAAAAATAACTTATGGGGCAATGAGGGCTAAAAATGACTGAACTAATATTAGAATTTGGATGCAATCATTGCTATTTACTTCAATTCAGATATCCGTCTTTTTGTGAATATTGCACTATCGAATTGAGCATTAGGATAAAAGATAAAAACAATACCGTAAAATATATCTTAGAAAAAGGGCAAGAATCAAGCTATTTTAATAAAAATAGCAACGGTTCATTTACAATAAAAAAAGATTTTTTTTACAGAAAAATAGTTCCAGATGTTTATCGCTATGATTTGAAATTCGATAACAGTGTCACTGAATGGAAATTATATGAACCAAATACATCAATAATTGCTGGTGACTGGGTAACAAAAACTTCAAACGATGGATATGGACACCCCATTCAGATCCAAGAAGATGCCAATAATATTCTTATTATTTTAGAATCACCTCATATAGAGGAATATGAATACCCAAGCTTTATTCCTCTACAGCCTGCAAATGGTGAAACAGGAATAAGATTTAGCAAATATTTTACTGGTCATATTTTACCGTTACTTGAAGCATTAGGGCTTAGCCTTTGTCGAAGGGAAACATACCGAATTTGTTTCGTCAACCCCGTTCCTTTTCAAACATCCCTTCACTTCATTCATCAACAAGACCTTGTAGTTACTGGAGCAAATACACTTAGAAATAATGTATGGAAAAAAATTTTTCCCCATTGTGAAATTGATTTTGAACAGCGTTTACGGTCATACAAACCCATTGCTATTTTAAATAGTTGCACAACTTCTCTTGATAAACGTGTAAAAAAATCAATTGATAATATAATAAAGACCAATAATAAAATTCAAACATTTAACACATATCATCCATCCAAATGGGAAGCAAACCCATGCAGCAAAGGCTAATAGAAGCAGGCAATGAATACGACCTCTATCAAGTGTTGATTGTCGAATGGCTGATCCGTATAGTGGACCCATAAAAACAGACAATAATTTAAGATGGTGTCCATCATAAAACAGGTGGATAAAAATGAGTGAGAAAAAGCGTAAATTGATGACTGGGGCACAAAAGGCGAAGGTGGCGTTGGAG
>NZ_PGFZ01000002.1:297088-378194 GCF_002923755.1 Methylovulum psychrotolerans | reverse complement strand
CGTATAGTGGACCCATAAAAACAGACAATAATTTAAGATGGTGTCCATCATAAAACAGGTGGATAAAAATGAGTGAGAAAAAGCGTAAATTGATGACTGGGGCACAAAAGGCGAAGGTGGCGTTGGAGGCGGTCAAAGGTACAAAGACGGCCAATGAGATAGCCCAAGAACACGGTGTGCACCCGACGCAAGTCGGCCTCTGGAAAAAAGCCTTGCTGGAGAATGCCGGGCAACTGTTTGAGACGAAGCGCGGCCCGAAGGCGGTTGACCCGCAAAGCGACCCCGAACGCCTGTACGCCAAAATCGGGCAACTCAATATGGAGTTGGATTGGCTGAAAAAAAAGTCCGGGATCAACCCTTAAGCCTCCGGCAAACATGGGTTGACCCCAATGACGGGCGGTTAGCAATAACAGCCCAATGCCGTTTGGCAAGCATAGCCCGGTCGACCGTGTACACGGGTAAAGCGGAAAGGGTTGACGGGTTCGAGCTGATGTTGCTGCGCCTGTTGGACGAGGAATACACCCGCCACCCCTTTTTCGGCAGCCGGAAAATGGTGGTTTGGCTACGCGCCGAAGGCCATTGCGTGAACCGCAAGCGTGTGCAGCGCCTAATGCGCACCTTAGGCTTGGCGGGGATGGCACCCGGCCCCAACACCAGCAAAAGCCACCCGGCGCACGCGGTTTACCCGTATTTGCTCAGGGGCTTGGGCATTGTCCGCCCGAACCAAGTCTGGAGCACAGACATAACCTATATCCGGCTGGCGCACGGTTTTGTCTACCTGGCGGCCGTCATCGACTGGTACAGCCGTAAGGTTTTGGCTTGGGAAGTGTCGAACACGATGGATGTCGGCTTTTGCGTGGATTGCTTGGCAACTGCGCTCAGGCTCTACGGGATACCCGAAATCTTCAACACCGACCAAGGGGCGCAGTTCACCAGCGACAAATGGATAGCCGTACTCAAGGACAACGGCATCACCATCAGCATGGACGGGCGCGGGAGGGCGTTGGACAATATTTTTGTCGAACGGCTATGGCGGAGCGTCAAGCATGAGGATGTGTATCTGAAAGGTTACGCCCATTTGCCGGAATTGCTGTCAGGGTTGGCGGACTATTTTGTCTTCTACAACAGCGGACGCTACCACCAATCACTGGGCTATAAAACGCCTGATGAAGTCTATCGGACAGCGGTCGGCGGCGGGGCTAAAATAGCAGACCATTTTAGCGACAAACGAAATGTTTCAAACGGAGAAACGGGGCAGCGCCAATCCGCTGCAATGGCAATGACACTATCTTAAACTAGGCTAAATATTGTCTGGACAATGGGGTCCACTTAACCGCCTCGCGCAACAGGGCAAAACCTTAGCATCCAAACCCGCCAAGGAGCTAAAGAAGCCGATGTAGAATCTCGTTATCTTGGTGCAATGCCCATATTGCATACCAATTTACAAAATGGCCGCACTACTTAATTCCCGTACCAGAACGGCACTGCATGGATGTGTTATAGATGCCGTCACTCATTAAGAGACACACAGGCAGGCCAAGATGATTTATTTGGTTAGGCGCGAGGTTAAAGCCCTCGGCAAAGGCTAAAGACCTTTGCACTCCACTGGAGAGGCCGCACCGAACGGAGTGCAATGGTCTTCAGCCATTGCACGATAGCCTGACCGTGTATACCAATGTTTAACCTGTCGTTTGCTTAACGCCGGACTCTATAACCTCCCTACAGCCTAAGAGACATCCTAATGAATCATATCCACGCCATCACAATACACAGCCAGCACCTGCCGGAGCATTTACAAAAAGAAGTGTTGGATTTTATTTGCTTCTTAGAAACGCGCTATTCATTTCCCACAGCAACAGCCCAAGATCATGAATTGACCGATACCGAGATTGAGCAAGCCTGCGGCATATTAACCGCCGCGCACGGTGTTAGTTTAGAGCAAATGGATGAAGCGATAAAAAGCCGTGGCGGAAGCTTATGATTGCTGTTGACACTAATATCGTCGTGCGATTATTAGTTAATGACCCAACAGCCCAAGCTCAAGTCGCTTTAGCGAAAGCTCTTTTAAAACGTGCCAAATACGTTTATGTGCCGCAAATTGTGCAAGTAGAAACCGTTTGGGTTTTGGAAAAATCTTACCAATTCGATAAGGCCGCTGTGCTAACTGCATTAAAGCATCTACAAAAATCCCCGCTTTTTATTTTGCAACACAAAGCACAATTTGATGCAGCCTTAGCCACTTTTGCAACACACCATGCAGATTTTTCTGATTGCCTAATTTTGTCTGATTGCTTAGAAAACACCCATCAATTATTTACCTTTGATAGAAAATTTGCCCGCCTACAGGCGGTCACATTACTGAATGAAAAACAATTCGTGTAACCACTAACTGTATTGAATGCTAAAAAAACAGGGAATAACAAACCGTGAGCAGAACACACTTTAAAAACGTCAAACGGGTGGTCGTTAAAATCGGCAGTTCCCTGTTAACCAAAGGCGGACAAGGGCTGGATAAAGCGTCTATTGCCGCTTGGGTCCAACAAATGGCCGAATTGCGCCAGCAAGGCATTGATATCGTGCTGGTGTCATCCGGCTCGGTCGCCGAAGGCATGAGCCGCTTAGGCCTAAAAAGCCGCCCAAAAACCCTGCACGAATTGCAAGCGGCGGCGGCAGTCGGGCAAATGGGGCTAGTGCGGACATTTGACGACAACTTCCAAGCCCATGGCCTCCATGCCGCGCAAGTGCTGTTAACGCACGATGATCTGTCAGACCGCCAACGCTATCTCAATGCGCGTAGCACTTTACTGACCTTGCTGAATTTCGGTGTCGTCCCGGTCATCAATGAGAATGACACCGTCGCCACCGAGGAAATCCGTTTCGGCGATAACGACACCCTCGCCGCGCTGGTCGCCAATTTGATTGAAGCCGAGCTGCTGATTATCCTCACTGACCAACAAGGCCTGTTCACAGGCGACCCCGGCTTATATCCCGACGCGACACTCATTCCAGAAATCAGCGTCAATGATGACCGGCTGGAAAAAATGGCGGGCGACAGCCGCAGCGGCTTAGGGCGCGGCGGCATGTCCACCAAAGTCCGCGCCGCACGACTAGCCTCGCGTTCGGGCGCGGCCACCGTGATCGCCTCCGGCGGTGCGGCGCACGTCATCAGCACAGTCATCGCAGGCCACGAACTCGGCACTTATTTCGTGCCTGACATAGAACCATTAGCCGCACGGAAACGCTGGCTGGCAGGGCAATTGCAAGTCAGAGGGCAATTGGTCTTGGATGCGGGCGCGGTAAAAGTGTTAAAAAGCGACGGCAAAAGCTTGTTGCCCGTCGGCATTAAAACCGTCTCCGGCCAATTTGAGCGCGGCGAACTGGTGTCGTGCGTCGATGAAAGCGGCGCGGAAATCGCCCGCGGCCTGATTAATTACGGCATTAACGATGCCCGCCTGATCGTCGGCAAAAGCAGTTCGGAATTTGAGAAAATTTTGGGCTATGCCGACGATGCCGAAATGATCCACCGCGACAATATGGTGCTGATTTAAGTGCTTTTTCTTGCCGCAGATGCCCTGAGCATCATCTGCGGCAAAACCGTTACAGTTTGTTTCCTAAATAAGCTAATATTCCGCTTTATCTTTGTAATGAGAATTGTTATTATTTACACAACATTTTTCCTTTCGGAGATACCCCCCCATGTATGTATGTGTCTGTAAAGCCGTCACCGACAAGCAAATAAAAACCGCTATAGATAACGGCGTTTGTACCCGCCGTCAACTGTTTGAATGCTTTGGGGTTGGCAGCGATTGCGGCAAATGTAATAAGCATGTGAAAGAATTGCTTAACCAAAACTCAACGGGTTACTCTATAATGCCCTCGGCTGTAAACCAACCCCTCCTCAACGCCGCTTAAGCCCTATAGGTACGACTATGAAAGGTGACACAAAAGTTATTGAATTCCTCAATAAAGCCCTGACCAATGAATTGACCGCCATTAACCAGTATTTTTTACATGCGCGGATGTACAAGAATTGGGGCTTTAAGAAACTGAACGAAAAGGAATACCACGAATCCATTGATGAAATGAAACACGCCGATTTATTAATCGAGCGGATTTTATTTCTGGAAGGCCTGCCCAATCTGCAAAGCTTGGACAAGCTGATGATCGGCGAAAACCCGCAAGAAATGCTTAGCTGTGACCTGAAACTGGAGCAGATAGCCATCCCTTTGCTACGCGAAGCGATTGCATACTGCGAAACCGTCAAGGATTACATCTCCCGCGAGATCTTAGAGCGCATCCTTGAAAACGAAGAAGAGCATGTCGATTGGCTGGAAACCCAGTTTGAATTGATTGGCCAAGTCGGCATCCAAAACTACTTGCAATCGCAAATGTAAGCACCCAAACCTGCGGCCATTTCGGTATAATACGCCTTTTTTGTCCTGGATTTACGTTCCAGCCTACAATAAGGAAGACCATGCCCCCTATCGTTGTTTGCGCCCTTTACAAATTTGTCACCCTCGAAAACTTCCAAGCCTTACGCCAACCGTTGCTTGACGTTATGGAAGACCAACACCTGCGCGGCACCTTGCTGCTCGCCAGCGAAGGCATTAACGGCACAGTAGCCGGTAGCCGCGCCGGTATCGACACTTTACTGGCTTGGCTACGCCAAGACCGGCGTCTGGCGCAGTTAGATTACAAAGAATCCTACACTGACACCCTGCCCTTTAACCGCCCTAAGGTCAAGCTGAAAAAAGAAATCGTCACCCTCGGTGTCGAGGGCATTGACCCGTTGCGCGTAGTCGGCACTTACGTCAGCCCCAAAGACTGGAACCAACTGATTTCAGACCCCGATGTCGTGGTGATCGACACCCGCAACGATTACGAGTACCAAGTCGGTACTTTTAAGAACGCGGTCAACCCCAAAACCGACAGCTTCCGACAATTCCCCGATTTTGTCAAAACCCATCTGAACCCCGACCAGCATAAAAAAGTCGCCATGTTCTGCACGGGCGGGATACGTTGCGAAAAATCCACCGCCTATTTAAAAGAGCAGGGTTTTAGCGAAGTCTACCACCTGCAAGGCGGCATTTTAAAATATCTGGAAGAAGTGCCGGTCGAAGAGACGCTATGGCAGGGCGAATGCTTTGTGTTTGACGAACGCGTCACCGTCAACCACCAGTTAGAAAAAGGCGATTACGACCAATGTAACGCCTGCCGCTTGCCCATCACCGAAGCCGACAAAACCAGCCCCCTCTACCAGCAAGGCGTAAGCTGCCCACACTGTTACAATAAAGTGACCGCCGAACAAAAAGCCCGTTTTCAGGAGCGCGAAAAGCAAATGGCACTCGCCAAACACCGTGGCGAAGCCCATATCGGTGCCGATGCTGCCAAGGCGCTGGTTGCCAAACGCGCCGCCAAACTGCGCCGCCTGCAAACCCGCCAAGCCGACACCGAACAGGCCTAAGATATGGACAAATGCCCCTGGGCGCTGGCAAGCCCCCTAGAAGAACACTATCATGATACCGAGTGGGGCGTACCTGTCCATGATGACCGCTTGCTGTTTGAGTTTCTGATCTTGGAAGGGGCGCAAGCGGGTTTAAGCTGGGCGACCATCCTGAAAAAACGCGACGGCTATCGGCAAGCTTTCAACCATTTCGATGCCGCCCGTATCGCCTGTTATGACGCGGCAAAAATTCAAGAACTATTGGCCAACCCCGGCATCGTCCGCAACCGCCTAAAAGTCCAAGCCACTATCGGCAACGCCCAGGCCTTTCTGGCCATACAAGCCGAATTTGGCAGCTTTGCCGCCTATATCTGGCAGTTTGTCGGTCATCAGCCTGTGCAAAACACTTGGGCGACCCTGCGCGACGTACCCGCCAGCACCGCCCAGTCCGATGCCATGAGCAAAGACTTAAAAAAACGCGGCTTTAAATTTGTCGGCAGCACCATTTGCTATGCCTATATGCAGGCGACCGGCATGGTCAACGACCACCTTATTGGCTGTTTTCGGCATGGGCAAACATAAAAATTCGCACCGAGCCTGTTAAGGGGCTACTATAAACGCCCCTTAACCTAGCCGATAAGAGGCCACACAATGCGTTATTTACATACGATGGTACGCGTCCACAATCTCGATGCCACACTGGATTTTTACTGCAACAAACTAGGCTTGCAAGAACACCACCGCATGGACAACACCGCAGGGCGTTACACGCTGGTGTTTCTGTGCGCACCGGAAGATGCCGCCCAAGCACAAGCAACCCACGCGCCCTTATTGGAGCTGACCTATAACTGGGATAGCGAAGACTACACAGGCGGGCGTAATTTTGGGCATCTGGCATTTGCCGTCGATAACATCTACACGACTTGCCAAACCTTATTGGATGCGGGGGTAGTCATTAACCGCCCACCGCGTGACGGCCACATGGCCTTTGTGCGCTCGCCCGACGGCATTTCCATTGAATTGCTGCAAGCAGGCGTAGCCCTCGCTCCGCAAGAGCCTTGGCTGTCCATGCCCAATACCGGCAACTGGTGATATACCCTACCTTAATTTAACGCGGAGGGCACGAAAACAACCGCGTGTCCTCCGTGGTTAAGGTTTTTTTAAACGGGCACTGCCAACACGCCTGATTTTTACAGGCTTGTAGAAAAAATGTTAAAAGGTTTATGAACGCTTACCCATGCCCTGCCGGGACAGCGGATAGCTGTTAAGAATTGGCTAAAATTCTTGCCAATCAATTTTCCCAATACGGCGAACGCTCGTAGTACTTGTATACTTCACGATTCCAGTTTTCTTCGTCCATTGAAGGCCAATGATCTGGATTGAAACCAGGTGCCGCTTCCAATCGCTCCTTGGAAATATTGAGCACATACTCGCTATTCTTCAGGCTGTAATCGAGTGCGCTGAATGGAATTGCAAATAGCTTTTCCCCCATGCTGAGAAAACCGCCAAACGCTACGACGGCATATGCAACCCTGCCTGTACGAGGGTCGATAACAATTTCCTTGATGTCTCCGAGGCTGTCGCCTTGAGGATTAATGACTTTGGATCCGGTGATGCTGGATGCTTTTACGGGCGCATTTGAAAAATGATGTAGATGAGTCACTTTGATTCTCCGGTTATGTGATGATGTAAACAGTAATTCAGTGCTGCATATATCCGACTATTTTAGGAAGCCAAACAATGAATTACAGCCGTCATGCTAGACGGAAAATCACACGTACTCAGTACGGTATCGCACTTAAAAAATTATTGTTGGTGTATCGATTCGGATGAACAGCAACAAAACACCATCACTATCCAGGCTAAATTCGGACAGAATCTGATCGCCATAAAACGGTATGTGTGGAATCGCACGGACTTCCTAAAGCGGAAGGGCGTATATAGGTAATATAGAGTCCGACGTTAAGCAAGCGACATGACTGGCGGTTGGCCTTAAAGCCGGATCGGCCTGTGTTGATTAATTAGCGACGGCATCTATACCCATCATTTTCCTTGAAACCCGTTCTCAGTGGAGTTCTAACATGCGTAATTTAGTTGCTGGATTAATTCTAATCATGACATTGCCGATGGTTTGTAAGGCCGAAAAAGCCGCTACCAACACGCCAGGAGTCCCGGTTGCCGGATCTAACGAAGTCCAACTTCCAGAGGCCGTTCCGAGTCCATCTCCTGAGGCATTATCACCCGACTCCCATCCAGGGAAGACCCCACAGGGCGGTAGTGCAGACTCCCCCAATACGCAAAGCGAAGCCTTCAATATCTGCTTACGCGCTACCCAGCGTTTCGAGCAACAGGAAAAGGCAAAAGGGACTAGCAAAACGGTGTCAGCGCCGTTGTCTGCTTCGTGCAAAACGGAATTGAAACCGGCATCGTATTGGCTTTGCATGGACAAAGAATCCATTACGGAAGTCGACTTTAATGTCGCCCATACACATTGTGCGAAATAAACTAAGTTTTTAAATTAATCCACTGTATCGAATGTGTAAATAAATCCGTGTAACCGCTTATTTTTGAATGCCATAAAATATGGCAACGAAGGAGAAAAAAATGGGCAACATGATAACAGTCTCTAAAATGAGGTTCTGCCGCAACTATTTACAAGAGCTGAGCCCGCCCTAATTGGCGGGCAAAACTAGCCTACCAAATGGATATAGCCTCCGGCGTTAAGCAAACGGCAGGTTAAACGTTGGCACACGCGGTTAGGCCATCGTGCAATGGCTCTAAAGACCATTGCACTCCGTTCTGCGGCATCCAATGCGTGACGGTATCTATAAATTGCTGGTAAGCGGTGGCACCGTGTTCCGCCAAAATCTCTTCCAGATCGCGGTGGGAAACGCCATACCGGACATAGAAGAAAACTGCGTACAGGATAACGTCTTTTGGATAGTGGACACTTTTAAAGCTGATCTTAATATTCTGGCAACAAAAATTAGCAAATTATTCACCAAGATTGGGGCATTTGCGACAGAACCTCAGATCGCCTGTTTAATCCGTGCCAAGGCGTTTTCCAAGTTCGCCATGCTGGTGGCGATAGAAATACGGATATGACCGGGGCAACCGAACGGCGAACCCGGCACTAAAGCAACACCCGCTTTTTCTATCAGATATTCGGCAAATTCCAAATCGTCATTAATGCCATCCAGACGGGCGATCAATTTTTCGACGTTAGGGAACACATAAAACGTGCCGTCGGTTTCCAAGCATTCGATACCGTCAATACCGTTTAATTCCGCAACCACGAAATCATGGCGTTTTTTAAACTCCACACACATCTGGTCGATAAAGCTTTGGTCGCCCGTTAAGGCCGCTTCCGCCGCCACTTGGGAAATGGAAGTCGGGTTAGATGTACTTTGCGATTGGATGGTACACATCGCCTCGATCAAATCGGCAGGCCCTGCGGCATAACCGATGCGCCAGCCCGTCATCGAATAGGCTTTCGATACCCCATTCATCACCACCGTGCGGTCATACAGGTCAGGATGGGCATTTAAGATATTGACAAACGAACCTTTTTTCCACAATACATGCTCGTACATGTCATCGGTGACGATAATAATGTTCGGAAACGCTTTTAACACGTCGCCCAAAGCCGACAATTCCGCTAAGGAATAGGCGATGCCGGATGGATTGGACGGGCTGTTGATAAAAATCAAGCGGGTTTTATCGGTAATCGCCGCCCGCAATTGTGCAGGGGTCATCTTAAAATGCTGGGCTTGGGTGGTTTCAACAAACACCGGCACACCGTCCGCCAATAAAACCATATCAGGATAAGACACCCAAAATGGGGCAGGGATAATCACCTCGTCACCGGCATTCAATAGCGCTTGGGTCAAGTTGAACGAGCTTTGTTTACCACCACAGGACACCAAAATTTGTTTAGGCTGATAAACTAAGCCATTATCTTGTTTAAACTTATCGATAATCGCTTTTTTCAGGCTGGCGATACCGTCAACTGCCGTATATTTGGTAAAACCGCTGCCGATAGCCTTAACCGCCGCCGCTTTGATATGCTCAGGCGTGTCAAAATCCGGCTCACCAGCACCCAAGCCAATAATATCAAGGCCTGCCGCCCTCATAGCCGCAGCTCTTGCGGTGATGGCCAAAGTGGGGGAGGGTTTGACGGCTTGGACTCGGTGGGATAGTGGGATGTTCATAGTATTATGCTGTGTAATCTGCGTGTAAAATGCCATTAATTATACACTAAGGGCCAATACTTGCTAGTTGGCAAACAGTAAAACCCGCCTATTGTCATTAAAATAACAAGGTTATTTCAGGGTTTTTCAACAACTTTTTGGGGTATATAGACCATTAGGTTATGATATGGCTTAAGAGCGTTTAACTCCCCCTCTGCCTACTTAGATTTTTAACATCCCACCACCCGAAAAATGCCCTATCAGGGTATTTTTTGTGTTCGGCATTAAGCCCGTGTGCGGCAACAGTAAAAGCCCCCCCGGACTACGGCTAAACGTAAGCAGGCAGTGGGGCTATGGCATGACTACTTATACTTCAAACGGTCAAGTTTTCGATTTTAGGATTAACCCGTTCGGCTGTCTCCAGACAACCCCTGTGGCGGAGCTTGTCGAAGAGCTCACCACGAACGGATTACCCGAAAAATTGACTGTTCAGGGTATAGCTGATTTTGCAAAAAACTGTTTTTTATACATAAATGGGCATAAGGTAAGCAATGAGCATAAGTGATCCTAAAATAAGAAGTCTATTTTTATCCTGTGACGGTTTTTTGAATGCCGCCGTAGTACAAAAAAAGCTAGTCAGTGAAGGCGGCGGCGTCGATTTATTAATTGATAACGAGTTCATCAAATCATTGGACGCTTCGGACGCACCCGAAGCCAAAGACCAGCCGTTGTTACTGAACATCAACCAAATCTGCGATGCTGGCTTTGAGCATAAGCCCGCTTACTGGGCCATCGACCCATCACATGCCAACCTAGCCAGCTTAGGTTGCGACCTGAACGAAAAATGGTCGCTGTATAACGGCCATACCCTCTATATCTATCAAAATGCCGGTATCGACAATAGCGTCGATATGGTCTATATCGACCCGGTGGTCGGCGAATTTATCCCGATCGACGCTAACGGGCATTATCAACTGGGCGGCCATTTCGGCCTGCACCGTTGCTTGGCAAGCTATATTATTGAAGTCTATGACGCGCAGTACAAAATCATCACCCGCCAAGAAACCAACATCCCCGAAGGCAAACTGGGCGGCAGGGACTTAGAAGGCTATATTAGCATTACCGAATATTTACAAGCCCCCAAAAAAGCCGCCTTTGTCCGCCTACTGGTACGCAAATTTCCAGCCAAATCCTTAGAAAAAGACAGCTTTCTGTTTTTTACCCAACCGGCGTTCACTTTGCTGGCTGGTGAAGACAAAACACCGTTAAAATGGGAAAAATCATTGATTAGCGTCGAAGGCTGGCAAACCTTACGCAAATGTGACCACACCCAACTGGCCTATATCCAGTTTCAATTACCCGAACACGCTTATGATGGCGAACAGCACACCATCATCCTGATCGACCGGAATAGCGGCTTACCTGCCCAAGGCTCGCCTAAGACGTTCAGCTATGCAACCGATGTCCACGGCAAGCTCGAACAACTCGAAGGCTCACGCGTCATCGGCTGGATTTCACAGCCTGATATGCGGGTCGAATTGTATGTCGACGGGCTGTTTGTCATAGACACCACCTCGGCAAAAGCCGATGACAACGCGCAAGTTTTTGGGTTTAACATCGCCTTGCCCGTACAGTTGTTGGATGGCCGCCCTCACCTTCTGGAAGTCAAAGCCCGGCCTTCGGGCAAACTGATCGGCGTACTGGCGGAAATCACCCCACCACAACTGACCCCTTGGGATGTGCTGCAAAAATATGCCGCCAAACCTCTGCCCGCCAAACTATCCCCCGCCGCCGCCTACCGCTACGAGGCCATGCGTGCCTCCTTACTGGCCTTGTCTGCCGCAGCGGGCAATAAAGACGGTGAAGCGCTGGCGGCCTTAGTTGCGCACGTCACCTGCTTAGGTCGGCTGCATGAGCAACTGGTGGCGGGGTTTGACAAAATCCGCCACTTTGAACACCTCAGCTTTCCGGTAGTTGAAACACCCGATGTCAGCATCGTGGTGCCTGTCCACAACAAGTTTCCGGTCACTTATTATTGCTTAGTCGCCCTCTTGTTTGCGTACAACAAAGCCAGCTTCGAAGTGATTCTGGTCGATGACGGCTCCAGCGACGATACCGTGGATGTCCTGGATTATGTGGACGGCATCCAATACTTGCGCAACGAAACCTCGCAAGGCTTTATCCGTAGCTGTAACCGGGGCGCAAGTATCGCCAAAGGCCAGTATATCGTCATGCTCAACAACGATACCGAACCTACCGTGCATTGGTTGGATGAGTTGATCTTCACCTTTGAGAGTTTCGACAAAGTCGGCTTGGCAGGCTCTAAATTGCTGTATCCCGACGGTAAATTACAGGAAGCGGGCGGGATTGTCTGGAGCAGCGGCAACCCGTGGAATTACGGGCGCAGCGGCAATCCGCACGAACCCCGGTTTAGCTACACCCGCCAAGCCGATTATCTGTCCGGTGCGGCCATCATGTTGACTACCGCCTTATGGAAACAAGTCGGCGGCTTTAGCGAAGAGTATTGCCCTGCCTATTTTGAAGACACCGACCTGGCCTTTAAAGTCCGGGCGGCAGGCTATAAAACCCTGTTTGTCCCCCTGTCCATCGTCTATCACTTTGAAGGCATCAGCAGCGGCACCAGCGTCACCTCCGGCACGAAGCGCTATCAGGAAATCAACCGGCCTAAATTCAAGCAAAAATGGATCAATAGCTGCCGTTTCAACGGCGAAGAAGGCAAGCAGGTCGACCTGAACAAAGACCGTGGCATCAACCATCGCGCCTTAGTGATTGATTACCAAACCCCACGGCTTGGCATTGAGGTCATCTACGCGCCGTTTGAATACAGCATGCAAACGTTTATGGAAAAGCGCGGCAGTGAATTTGATGTGGTTTACATCACCCGTTACTACGTCGCCAAAAACCAACTGCATTGGGTACGCCAATACGCGCCGACCGCGAAAGTCCTGTTCTGCAATGCCGACCTGCATTTCCTGCGCGAACTGCGCGAAGGCATCGAGCGCAACGACCAAGAACAGATTAACAAAGCCTGTGTTATCCGGGAGGATGAACTGTCGATTATGCGGCAAGTGGACGTGGTGTTATCCTACAACCCGATTGAACATGCCGTGGTGCTGTCGCATAACCTCAATAGCACCAAAATTGTCACCTGCCCTTGGGTCGTGGACATCAAAGACGACATTCCAGGTTTTGCCGACCGCCAAGACATCGCCTTTTTAGGCGGTTTCGGCCATCCGCCCAATAAAGCGGCGGTGTTGTTTTTCATCAGCCAAGTGATGCCAATCTTGCGCTACCAACTGCCCGATGCCAAATTCCGCATTTACGGCAGCAATGTACCGCCGGAACTGGAAAAACTGGCCTGCGACGATGTTATCGTCGAAGGTTACATCGAAGATGTTGCCGACATTTACAATACCTGTAAAGTCTTTGTCGCCCCGTTACTGACAGGTGCAGGCATTAAAGGTAAAGTGATCGACGGACTCGCGCATGGTACGCCGTCAGTGCTCAGCCCCATCGCCGCCGAAGGCACACCGCTACGCCACGGCCTGGAAGTCATGATCGCCGAAACGGCGCAGGACTGGGCAGATGCCGTCACTGAGCTGTATATTGACCAAAGCGTATGGGAAAAAACTTCCATTGCCGCGCGTGAATTTGCCGCCCGCCATTATTCTTTTGAAAATGGCCGCAAATTGATGCTAAAAGCCTTGGAAACCTGCGATGTCTTTGCCTCTACCGACAACCAAGCCTTAGCGGTCAACAAAACGCGGACTTCCTTGTAATAAACTTATCGCATTTCACTTGCAATACCTCTATAGTGACCTAGACTATTAATTTGACTATTGCCGTTATGTTACCCTGCTTATACTGAGTATAGGCAGGGTAACACACAGGTTACGCCGATGCCTCGTCTGAAGCTAACAGCCGACTGACCCCAAAATACTATTGGCTAACGCCGCTTAATTTAACGATTACAACGACCGATGACAAAACCGACCCTGCTGTTACATATTGGTACCGAAAAGACAGGCACAACGTCGATACAAGAGTTTTTAGCGCATAACCGCCGCCGTTTACAACAAGCGGGTATCTTGTATCCTAGTAGCCTAGGCGACAAAAATCATATCAAATTGGCCGCTTATGCCGAGCTGAGGCCATGGTCTTTCGGCAACAAAAATTTAGGAATTAATAGCGCGGAAAAACATGCCGAGTTTTGCTTAAGGTTAGAACAACACCTGAGCGATGAGCTTAAACGCCATGACTATCGCAGTGCCATTATATCTAACGAACATCTTCATTCGAATGTCACCAGCATCGGGCAAATCGAAACCATAAAAGCACTTTTGGAACGGTATTTTTCGGATATTAAAGTCTTGGTCTATTTCCGGCGGCAAGATTTAATGGCAGTGTCCCTGTATTCCACTGCCCTGCTGGTCGGCTTTACTCCCGCCCAGCATTTGGACGTGGGGGCCGCCCGCAACTACTATTACCGCTTCGATACCATTTATGATAATTGGGCGGAGGTATTTGGCAGCAACAACATCATTGTCAAGCCATTCGCGCGGGAAAAGCTCCTTGCTGGCAATGTGGTCTTGGATTTTTGTGCCACCGCAAAACTGACCCCTGAACTCGGTTTAGCCATGACCGAACGTAAAAATGAGTCGTTGTCGCTAGAAGCGGCCTGCCTGATCTTAGAACTGAATGAACGGATTAAAGACGGGCGGCTGGAGTTACCGGAACCGGCCGCCCGCAAGCGCAACCAATTAACACAAAAGATTACCGAATTGTTTAAAGGCGGAACCTATTATCCCAACCGTCAACTGGCTATGCGTTTTTTCCAGGCCTGCTCGGAAACCAACAACGCTTTACAGGAACGGATTGGTGTAGATTTGTTCAATGATGATTTTTCCATGTACCCCGAACAGGAGAACGTCGAGTTGTTTGCCGCTAAACGCCTATGGGCAAAAACCGCCTTAGACAGCTTTGATCTACATACGCCCGCCCCTTAACAGCCAAGCGTTTGCCGATACCCCGCGTAAAAAGCAATCCCGTTAAATAAAAACGCCATGTCCACCCTACACTGGACTGGCAGGTGTAGGAGGGACATGGCGTAATACGCTGCCCTATGCCTTATTAGCGGCAAATAAGAGCTTTATACCTAACGCGCCGTCAAAACGTCAACCGCAGCCCTACCCATCCGGCCCGGGGCGCACCCGGTGACATAAAGCGACCGTCATTAAATTTGCTCCCCAACACATCGGCGGCATTACCGTACATACCAAACGAACTGTAACGTTCATCGGCAATATTGTCCAACTTAGCAAACACGGTAACATGTGGGCTAACTTTATATTCCGTTGTGGCATTAAACAGCCAGTAACCTGCCAATGGCCGGGTGACATTCGCCTCATCACCGCGATAATATTGGCTGCCGCTATACAAACCATTTACGCCTATCGACCACTTCCGCCATAAATCCACCCCCACCGCCAATTTGAGTAAATGCTCAGGAATGCCCGGGATACGGTCGCCAGATTGTACGGCGATAATTTGCTCAGGGTTAAGCGGATTCTGTATACCAAAACCGTCGAGAAAAATGGCATTCAGATAGGTATAATTGGCCGAAAAATGCCAATCGTCAATCCGGCCAAATAGCTGCGGATAAGTAATGTTACTGCCCATTTCCAAACCTTGCCGCAAGGTTTTACCGACATTGCTAAAATAGCCTTGATTATTGAAATTGCTGGAAAAATCGCGGCGAAAAATAATGTCGTTCTCATTGGCGGTATGGAAATAGCCTAAATTCCATTGCCCGTCACCTTTCCCCAACAGCCCCTTTAAATGCCCTTTAAAGCCCCCTTCAAAGGTATTGGCGACCACCTGCTTTAACTCAGGGTCGCTGACAAACGAATTCGGTAACTTACAGGGGGCAGCCGGATCGGCACAGCTCAACTCCATCGGGGTCGGGGCGCGGGAGGATTCACTGTAACTGCCATATACCGCAACATTCGGCAAAGCTTGATAAGTCAAGCCCGCTGACGGGTTAAAGCGCTGGAAAATATGCTGGCCATTCAAGTTGCGGTCGGCATTGATATAACCGTCCGCCATCGCCAGATCAATATGGTTATAGCGCCCGGCAACCGTCGCCGTCAGCTTATCGGTAATGGATAAACTATCGGTGGCATAAAACCCCACCGTATCGCTATGAGTATGTAAGCGCACCCTCGATTCATCGACATAAATGCCGCTGCCGATAGTGCCACGGTCGGCGGTCAATTCGGCCAGTTCGGTATCCGAGCCAAAATGCACATCGGCATTGTCATAACTGGCCCCCACCGCCAAACTGTTTTCGTGCGCCCAGACATCGTGCGTAAACAACGCCTGCGCCGTACCGCCACGCGTATACATATTGGTATAGCTGACGTTATTGGTCGCCCCATCGACGCTCTCACTAAAATTGACCGTGTTGCCTTGGGTGTCCAACACCGGGTCGCCTTCACCAGTACATAACAACGCCGCGTTATCGGCACAAGCGCTATAATCGCTGCTGTCGCCATTAAACGAACGCATCCGGTTTTGCCGAAAATAGACATTACCCGTCAGCTCGACCGTGTCATTCAGCGCGTAATTGCCCGCCAATTCGGTAAAGAACAAGCGCGTGACCGTCTGGTCGGGATGGGTAAACACCGCATTGCGGTCTTGCGCCAACAACTGTACCGGCGCCGTGCCATTACCGCGCAAATCGTTATCATTGGCGGCGACCGTCAAATCCAAACCGCCTCTATCGCCATGCCAGCTTAACGTCCCTAAGGCCTGTTTCGCCGCCGACGGCGAAAAATCCCGCCAACCTTGCTCTTCAAAACTGCGCAAATCCAAGAAATAGCCCAGCTTACCGTTATTGCCGCCGCTGGTGATCTCCTCAACATGGCGGTCAAACGAACCGCCGTACACCTCAAGCTGATGGCCGGGCGCAGAAAATCCGGTCTTGGTTTTCATCACCACCGCCCCGCCCAAGGTGTTCAGGCCATAAACCGGATTGGAGCCGCCGTGTAGCGTAGTCGATTCAAGTGCTCCAGGCGGAATTAAATCCCAATTGACCGAATCGCCAAACGGCTCGTTAAAGCGCACCCCATTGACATACACAGACAAGCCCTGCGGCAACCCCAGCAGCGGCGACGCGACAAAGCCGCGATAATAAATATCCGGCTGCAACGGATTATTCTGCGCCTCGTTAATATGGACACTGCCTAAATAACGGTTAAGATACTCCGCCAACGACAGGCTTTGCGCCTGTTGCAATTGCGCCGAAGACACCGTCTGCACCGCCGCCGGGATTTTATCAACCGACACCCCGCCCACCGACTGCATGGGGGAGACCCCAACCACCTCGACAGCCTCCAAATCAACTGCCGCTTCCTCCGCCCTACCCCCGGCCGCCACAGCCAACAAACTCACGGCCCAAAAAACCTTCTTCATGTCTATCTTACTTCACAAAGCCTATAAAACCGCCATCTTAGCTAATCTGCCCGATAAACCCTAGCCAACCGCTACAAAAAGGAATTATTCCTGCTAACAGAGCGGCTTTTGCCAATAGCATGGCTGTTGAGTTGCTTTTAACCGCCATGACTGGCAGAATTCCGACACCCCTTCCGACACCCCCAACCATTATGCCCAACCAGACCTTGCCCCACTTCAGCAAACACCTGCGCACTGACTTTGCCCGCGACCTGCTCGCCCTCCTCGCAGGCGGCCTATACACCTTAGCCTTCGCACCTTTTAACTACGCCGCC
Organism: Methylovulum psychrotolerans; assembly: GCF_002923755.1. Taxonomy (GTDB): domain Bacteria; phylum Pseudomonadota; class Gammaproteobacteria; order Methylococcales; family Methylomonadaceae; genus Methylovulum; species Methylovulum psychrotolerans. Next base: position 360,753 of record NZ_PGFZ01000002.1, on the reverse strand, counting down.
CTAGCCCCCATTGCCCTGCTCCTGTTATTTGCCGGCTGGCGGCACGCTACACCGCTACGCGCCCTACGGCGCGGCTACCTGTTCGGCTTGGGCGCGTTTGGCATCGGCGTATCGTGGGTCTATGTCAGCATTCATGATTACGGTCATGCCGGCGTACTCAGCGCGGCGGCCTTAACCACGCTCTTCTTTAGCTTTTGGGCGCTCTTTCCGGCCTTGGCGGGCTGGTTGACGGTACAATGCCGCGCCAGCCATAGCTTTCTGGGTGTGGCATTAATTTGGGCATTACTGGAATACTTCCGTGGCGTACTGCTGCTGAACGGCTTTCCGTGGCTACTGGGGGCGTATTCGCAACTGCACAGCCCCTTAGCGGGCTACATTCCCCTGATTGGGGCTTATGGCACGGGTTTTTTGCTCGCCTTGTCCGCCGCCCTTGCCGTCGCCGTACTGCACCATAGCAAACGTCGTTACTGGCTAGGTGGCCTACTGGCTCTGATCTGGATCGCAGGGGCGGGGCTACGCCACATCACTTGGACTACCCCTATCGGCAAAGACCTGCAAGTGGCCTTAATCCAAGGCAATATCAGCCAAGACCAAAAATGGTTGCCGGACAACCAAATGAACACCTTGATGCTGTATAAAAACCTCACCGCCGAACACTGGGGCGCAGATGTTATCGTCTGGCCGGAAACCGCCATCCCCGCCTACTTATCCGAAGTCGAAGGCTTTTACCTCACGCCCCTACAAACCGAAGCCCTCCAGCACCACACCGATTTAATCGTCAGCCTACCCGCCGAAGGCGACACCGACACAATCATGTATAACGCGGTACTGACCCTAGGCCAACACCCCGGCCAATACAATAAAAATCACCTATTGCCCTTTGGTGAATACATGCCCTGGCAACCCTTATCCGGCTATATCCTCAATAAACTCGACATCCGTCTAGGTGACTTTACTCCCGGCGGCGACCAACAACCCCTATTACAAGCGGGCGGCTACCCTTTCATCACCTCGATATGCTATGAAGATGCCTTTGGCGACGCCAACATCAACGGCCTGCCCCAAGCCGCCTATCTGGTCAACGTCACCAATGATGCCTGGTTCGGTGACTCTATGGAACCGCACCAACACCTGCAAATCGCGCAAATGCGGGCATTGGAAACTGGCCGCTTTATGCTCCGCGCCACCAACACCGGCCTCACCGCCGTGATTGCCCCAGACGGCAACATCAGCGCCAGCGCCGCACCATTTACCACCACCGTGCTAAAAGCCAATATCACCCCAATGGGCGGTATGACCCCCTACGCCCGAATCGGCGACCGGCCTATAGTGCTGGTATTGCTGGGAATTTTTTTAGCGTGGTGGGGGTGTCAGGTGAATGCGGGGTATAAGCGCGGTAAAATAAGTTAATACAACACAATTAACGACTATTTTTAGAATTCGCGACTGGAGCCTAATGCAAAAAGCCCTTTCTCCAGACATTGTTGCAAGGTCTGGAGAAAGGGCTTAAGCAAGGCAACTGCCCCACATCATCAATGCACATGAAGGCAGTCGTTTTGAGTAAGAAGCCATCGTAACTGTCGTTGGACTTGGTCTGGGGTAATATCGGTCAGCATCGCTTTTTATAGCCATTAAACCTTCTCTGAAGTCCGTCATCGTCCATCGGGTCGTGGGTATTGTATAAAGCAGCCTGGATCGCAACTTAATAGTAACTTATATATTTCCTTATGATGCTCCAATACATAGGTGTAGTTTTTTCTAAACTCACTTCCGGCCTCAAAGGCGATGCCTTTTGAAACCCCATACACGCCCGATATGCCATCAAGCGGCAGTGATTTTATATTTTTGACACAAGCAGCAAGCGCATTTGGCAAATCAACCCTATCATATAGTTTTGGAAACAACCCGTAAGATGATAAGACAAAGGGACCGTTTATATTGTCAACACCCGCCCCAGAAGCTAAAAGAGCATCTACAAGTAATTTGTATTTTGGGCATGAGTTAACATCTATTGATCCATGGATGTATATAAAAACATAGTATATATCAATATTTAGCAAGGTGTTTTTTGGCTCGGAATGCCATAGCAACGTTCCAGCTCCTTCAGATTGTCCAACCTAAAGGTTTTTCTTTTGAAAGGCCACATAGCATATCCCTCTCATAATCTGTGTTATTACCTTTAGAATCGGCAAGCAGTGTCATTAAGCCGTCCGTTGTGTAGACCCTGGTCAGCCATAGGTGCATTCGTATTGGTTATCAGGATTACGTCAAGTTAGGGGTTATGCCTGAGAAATATATAACAATTGCTTTTGTGGATCATCATATTTCACATAAAAAGTAATCAAATATTCATCCCCATCTCTGGCAAAAATAAACAAAACTTGATCACTCGGTGAGACCGCAATTTGCTTACCCATAAAGTTATCCAGTATTTTATTCCAATCCCATACTATTCTAGTACCACAGGGAAGCTCTAAATAAATATCCTGTTCTCCTGAAAGAACATCAATCCTCGGTTTATGTGGCACAACATCAAAATTTACTGCGTTTTGACCAGGTGCAATCACTGCATATAGATCATTAGCAAAAAATAAAACCAATGTACTGCCATTGAATTGATAGCCCTTTAAAACTTTACCATTTATTAAATCCAGCTTAACTTTATATACATTCTCTTTTTGTTTAGCAGCCGCTACTGCTTCAGACATTGAATTATATTCGTTGTCACAAATGCCTTGTGTTACCCGAATAATCTTATCCATACCACACCTTTAACCATATTCCACACGAGACAGAAACCAAAGGGACAAATTTACCAATACTTATCGTTTTTTTAGGTTCTATGGCCCTATTTCCATCTGCCTGTTTTCGGATTTCTCAATGCCGATTGCCATTCACCGTTAGAATCCACACCAGTCCATTTTTCAGTGTAGCCCTGGTCGCGTATGTCAATATTTTTTGTTTTACCTTCGTACTCAACTTCATCTAATAGGATTACCGAACCAACAGCCGCCTCAAATGAATCTTCATCCCTTTACAGTTGCAGCGTATTACCTTATAAATTTATCAATCAATGCCTGCTCAATCCGAACCCCATTAATTTCCCAAACACGCCCTTCTTTACAGGATGTAGCCTGTAAATTTAAGTTTTTGAACAACAGCTCATCCCCAAATATTTCCCCAAACCCTTCATGGGAACACACATAGCACAAAATAGTCGATTTATTCATTAGAATTAAATCCTCCCATTTTTTGCCGCCATACCAGAAAATACAGGTGCTTTTAATGAATGCAAACCCATAAGGTGGATTACCTTAGGGCAAATTCGCCTTATGGGTTTACGGTATGCGCCTTACCACGTTGTGCGAATCAACCTATCGAATTAGGAATTAGCGCAGAGTGTTTATATAAAAAGCTTCTTACTTGTTCAGATTGTGTATTGAAATCAATGCTGTTAATTTCATCAATTTTAATTGTGGAAAGTCCGTCATCTTCCCCAAACTCATTGACTAAACGGACGCTAATCAATTCCGAGTCTAACTTTTCGACAATTCCTACCAATGAATCATCAGGATCATTTCCCCAAATAACGATTACAACGGAATCTTCTAAAGATTGCTTTAAGGCATCCTCAAAAAGATTACCTGATGATATTTTGTTAGGGTCTATTTCGTTGAATACCTTGCCTTGTTTTTTGTTTAACAGTTCAATTTTTTTTTCATATTTTCCATCATATTCAATTTTAACAATATCCGATAATAACCTTATTTCAAATCCGGCATTTTCACCATACTTCGAAAGAGTGCGCAACCGAACATGTCCATTTGTAATTGAATCTACATATCCAACAGAATATTGCCCCCAATCGTTAGCATTAACATACGCCGACACAATAATATTATGTATTTTTGCGTATTCTAAAATTTGTTTAAATGGCATCCGATTTAACCCCAATAGAAAAATAAAAATTTTTAGACACTATTTATCTCTGATAAGGCCGTCGTTTGTCACCTTTTTCGCCTCCTTTATCTTTTTGGGTTCTAGAACGTCCTTTCTCATGCTTTCCTTTTGAACTAGGCCGCTTGTTTTTTGTATGTTCTTTGTCATCGCTATCATCTACTGAACATGCTATAGGCGACCCAAACACCTGCTCCACAGCCGCATCAATTTCATCGCCCCATGTATCGTAGATCAACGAGCCAACCCCATAGCCGACTTCACCTGCTAATATTGTCAAGCCCACAGGATTTACTATTTCCAAACTACTGGTCACCTTAGCCGCTAAGCTGGCCGCTTTAGCCCCTAAAGTGACGGCATTCAATCCATTTGGATCCACCCAATTAACCGGATCCCCGACCACATACCCATAAAGGTTGCTGTCGCCGCCCCCAAACCCGATCGGGTCTTTCGCCGTCCAGCGTCCGGTTTCGGCATCATAATCCCTTGCGCCGAAGCGGACAAGTTTGGTGTGTTGGTCGTACAGGCCGCCCGCGTAGCCGAAGGGCTGGAAGCCGGGGTTGGTGTCTTGGGTGATGTTGCCCCAGACATCATAGTCGATGCGCTGGGCGACACTGCCGTTAGTAGTGTTGATAACCAGACGCGGGCTGCCTAGGTGGTCGCTGATGATGCGGTAGGTGGTCTGGTTTTGGGTGCTGGGGTTTGTTTTGACGAAGTAGGCCGGGATGTTGCTTTTGTCGCCATAGACAAAGCGGCTGATGATCCGGTTGTTGCCGTCCAGTTCGGCGATGGGGTTGAGCTGGTTTTGGTAGAGGAAACCCTGCACCAGAACGCCGTTGACGGTTTTGCCGATACGGCGGTTTTGCCCGTCAGTAAGGTAACCGATGGCGGTGGTGTCGGGCAAGGTGACGTGTTTGAGGTTACCCAAAACATCGTAGGTGTATTGGGTGGTTTGCCCGCTTTTGGTCTTGCTTTGCAGCTCGCCGTTGGCGGTGTAGCTGTATAAAGAGGCCTGCCCTGAGCTTGTCGAAGGGTAATCGAGCAGACGGTCTTGGTCGTCATAGCGGGCTGTTGCCGCCGCGCCTGCGGTAGGGATTGTATTGGTTATGAATCCTCACCCTAACAAAAACACAATAACTTTTACTTTATCTCATTGTTAATCAAATCCATATTACCATGATTAAACACTAAGTCTGCATTAAATACGCAACTTCCGCATTTGCTTTCTAATGACCCCATCGAGTCGACAAGTGATGCAGTTAAAGAAATCTGTGCCTTGATGCCCCTATCTATATGCAATAATCTTGAGAAAAAAACATCATCACTCGGATCAGAAGACGGTTTTTCAGAAGGATAAACGACATACTCTATAGTCCCTTTTAAAGCATACCCCATACAAAACTCACGAAAAGACGGCATTCCATCTGTTACAAAAACGGTTACATCAGAGTTTTTTTTAATTTGAATACTACCCTTCCCCTTCAAATGATACGGAACCGCTATAGTTATTCGCGTTAAATAGGCGGTATCTGATATACCTGCCCAACCTTTAAAAAGCCTTTGAAATATAAGCACATCGCCATCACCTTTTGTTAATGCGTGTCCGGTAATTGGAAATAGGTCATCCGATAGCTTTGGTTTTTTATTTACCAATACTTGTGACTTAATACCTTGATGCTGCTTATGCTCACGAAGAGCAGCATCCGATACCCACCAAGCATCAGTAACATATTGCCTATAATTGTCAAAACTAATACAAGACGTTGCCGAATCTGCAAAGCTTTCTTGCCATAAAGTTAAGCAAAAACAAACAATACCTAGTTTAGCCATCAATAGAGAACGGTTATTCACAATCCATACAATTGCTTTTTATAGTTATAGACGTTATGCATTGACAAGGGTAACATTATAAAAATCATGTTTTTGCATATTATTTATATTGATGGGGCGATAGGATAAGTTTGTGCCATTAAGATAGCTACAGCATTTTTAAACGTCCCTTCAACTAGGCTTATATCATTATTTTCATAGTTAAATAAATACAATTTTGCATCTTCGCTACCCTCTTTTACAACCAATGCACCCAACCCTTCGATTTCTGCCAATAGATAGTAGTTTTCGTCAGGACATACAACTTTCCGAATCTTCGAGACTCCATAAATGGTACAAGTCGATAGTTTCATACCTTCGGTTTGTGCCATAAGCGTCAAATAATCAAAGGGCAGTTGGGCATTGATTTTACGAAGTACGGATTCACGCTCAGTAGACGACAATGCTTTACAAAGTTCAGTTACCCGACTTATTTTGACCCACTCTTGCAGCCATTCTGTGGACATCGCGTCATTTGCTAGCCGACTGATACTGGGAATCTGAGGGAGCATCGGATCAAACCAGATTTTCACATCAGCCATTTCTGGTTCTAGCAATTTCAAATCCAGTCCAATAAAAAACTGTTTGGGTGGCTTGTTAAATAATAAAGAAAATAGCTGCCCCTTTACCAACCAAACTTCCACCTTAAGCTTAGTATTATGCTTTTCTGGATGGATTAAATTCATATTGGCCAAAAGAGCCTCATCACAAGCACTAGGGAAGCGAAGGCTGTTATCAAAGGTGGGCTTACCACGCTGTATATGATAGAGATTTACTTCTTTACCACCAGCAAGCCGCTGTATTTTATTTATTCCATCAACTTGTTTTTGCAAACGGATACCTGCTTCGGATTCAAGATGTGCCTTTACCTCTTCGATAATGTTTCTCTCAAACTTATAAAAGACTGTTCGACACGCAAAAAAGAAATCCAATAAGGTATTCATTATTGACACTCGCAACCTGAATTCGCCATCCCTGCGGCTCCCCAAGCAGCACCCGCTGCCCCTCCCTTGTAAACATTAGGTATTCTGTTCCACTGCTGAACCATTTGATTCGGAAGCGGATTAGCTGCCTTCCATACTCTCGGCATAAACCGATAACGGTATGGATCTGACAACGCATGTTCTGCTGTAGACACATAGTTACCGTTCCAGATTGAGCGAGGGCCTCCCATGCGGTTTGGTATCCAATGTGAAAATTCCAAACCGGGGCCTTTCATTCCTGCCGCGCGGATACCGCCCGCAACTCCTGTTGCCAAAGAAGTGCCTGCACCCGCCAATTCTCCAGCATCATATGCACCAGAACACTTATTTACAACACCATTTGTTCCCATTTGATCGCGAATCAAGTCAGTTAGACCTAACGATAAAGTGTCACCCATTCCAGCAGAAAAATCCACTAATTCTTGTGGCAAAAGCCCATTAGGATCACTCCAATTAACCGGATCACCGACCACATACCCATAAAGGTTGCTGTCCCCACCCCCAAACCCAATTGGGTCTTTCGCCGTCCACCGTCCGGTTTCGGCATCATAATCCCTTGCGCCGAAGCGGACAAGTTTGGTGTGTTGGTCGTACAGGCCGCCTGCGTAGCCGAAGGGCTGGAAGCCGGGGTTGGTGTCTTGGGTGATGCTGCCCCAGACATCGTAGTCGATGCGTTGGGCGACGCTGCCGTCGGCGGTGTTGATGACCAAACGGGGGCTGCCGAGGTGGTCGCTGATGATGCGGTAGGTGGTCTGGTTTTGGGTGTTGGGGTCGGTTTTGACGAAGTAATCCGGCACGTTGGCTTTGCTGGCGTAGACGAAGCGGCTGATGATCCGGTTGTTGCCGTCCAGTTCGGCGATGGGGTTGAGTTGGTTTTGGTAGAGGAAGCCCTGCACCAGCACGCCGTTGACGGTTTTGCCGATGCGGCGGTTTTGCCCGTCGGTAAGGTAACCAATGGCGGTGGTGTCGGGCAGGGTGGCGTGTTTGAGGTTGCCCAAAACATCGTAGGTGTATTGGGTGGTTTGCCCGTTTTTGGTCTTGCTTTGCAGTTCGCCGTTGGCGGTGTAGCTATAGGTGCTGCCGCTATAGTCGAGCAGGCGGTCTTGGTCGTCGTAGTGGGCGATGACCGCCGCGCCTGCGCCCGGGCTGGTGTTGGTGCGGTTGCCGTTGTCGTCGTAGCTGTAGGTGGCCAGGCTGTTGCCGTCGGCGGTGACTTCGAGCAGATGGCCTGCGGGGTCGTAGCTATAACCGTAGGTGGTGGTCACGCCTTGCAGGGTTTCTTGGCGTTGGGTGATGCGCCCCAGGCTGTCGCGTTGGTATGTCCACTGGGCGACGCGGCTGTTGTTGGCGGCGGCTTGGTAGCTTTGGGTTTCGCCGTAGCCGCTATAGGTGTAGCTGTCGGTAACTTGGTCTAGGGCGGTATCGGTGAGCAACCCGTTGTTGGGGTCACGGCTGAGGGTGAGGCCATCGGCAATAACCAGCAAGCCGTCCCGGTCGTAACTGAAGCTGGAGATGCTGAAATTACTGATGGCCAGGCTGGTGGTGCGGAAGTCGCTGTCGTAGCCCCGGCTGACGCTGCCGCTGACCGCGCCTGTCCAGGTGGTGGTTTTGGGCAAGAAGCCGTCATAAGTGTAGCCGAGCTGGTTGCCGTCGGGGGCGGTGAGGCCTGTCATCTGCCCGCTGGTGGGCGAGTAGCGGTAGCTGTACGCGCCGTCTGGGGTGGTCAGGCTGAGGAGCTGGCCGCTGGCGGCAGCATAGCCGAAGTCCAAGCGTTGCCCGTCGGGGCGGGTGATGCGGGTCGGCTGTTTGTCTTTGTTGTATTCGTACAGCGTCTGCGGGTTGCCTTGGCCGACGGCGGGCGGGGTGTAGCGGTCGGCCAAATCGACGGGGGTGTAATCGAACACATGCGGCGGCCGCCCGGGCGGGGTGAGCGAGGTCAGGTTGCCGTTGGCGTCGTAGCTGTAGGCCAGTTCGCGCCCGTCGGGCAGGGTTTTGCGGGTGACCCGTCCGGCCAGGTCGTAGTGGAAGGTGGTGTTCCGGTTGAGGGCATCGGTCAGGGTGTCGACGTAGCCTTGGGCATTGTAGCTGATTTGGCTGACGCGCGGGGCAGCGGCGGGGCCTTGTTGGATGCTGGTGGGACGGCCCCGGCTGTCGTAGCTGTAGGTGACCGGATAAAGGGACGGGACGCTGGTTTGCAGCGGGCGGTTGTTGGCGTTGACTTGGGTGGTGGTTGTCCGTCCGGTGGGGGTGGTGTCAGTGTAGGTCAGGCTGGCTTTGTTAAAGTTACGCGTATGGGAGAAGCCATTGACTTCGGCACTTTCAGTAAAGCTTATCAAGCTGAGCGGATCGTTAGGGTCGGCCAGACGTGCCGTACGGGTCGTGGAGGCGGCTAAAGTCAAACCGCTTGGCAAGCGGACACTGGACGTACCCGAAACAGGGGCTTGCATCCCAAAGCGCGGATCCGGTTTTTGCAGGAGGGAACTGAAAGAGCCGTCGGGGCTGGCGGTGGTTTCTTCACCGGTGGTTTTGAACAGCTTAGTTTGGGTAGTGCCGTCAGGATAGGTGTTGACTTGGCGGCGGTCTCCCCAAGGCAGGGTGTCTACAGAGAAGCTTGTCGCATGGCCTTCGGCGGTGGTCATGGTATTGCTATGCCCGCTAACCGTTTCGGTGCGGGTAACCGTCCAGCCCCCCAAACCTGCGTTGGTGTCTTTCAGCAAATAGCCAAGGCTATCATAGCCAAAGTTGGTGCTGTTGCCGTTAGGATCGGTAAACTGGCTCATCAACCCGTCAGCGGTGTAGGCTATGCGGTGGGGTTCACCTGCCGGATTACTGACCGAGGCAAGATAGCCGTTACTGTCTACTGCCAATACCGTCCGCTGGCCGTCCGGTGCGACAATCGCCAAAGGCTTGCCCATACCATCCCGTTCAATGCGGGTCATGTCGCCGTCAGCATCGGTGATTTGGGTCAGTTGTCCGGCAGCATTATAAGCAAAACGGTAACGTTCGCTGCCGGTTAGCGCATCCAAGGTGCCCAGATGCTTTCCCGATGCGTCAAACCGATAGATTTCATCACCGGTGTCGGAAGGGACCAGCACATCGTTGACGCTATATCCCGGCAAAATGGAAGCCACCCGGCGAATCCGTTGGTTTCTCCAGTCGGCTAAGTAAAGATTACCGTCTGGCCCGACATCAATGCCCGCCTCATCAATCTGTGCCTGCGTGGCAAGACCGTCATCACCGCTATCACCGCGGCTCCCAGTTCCCGCTACGGTAGTGATGATACCGTTCGGATCGACCCGCCGGACACGGTAGTTCTCGTAACCGCCAAGATAAAGGCTACCGTCAGCTTGAACATCGGGGCAACCGCCGCCGTCAATTCTCGCCAGATTGGCTGGCCCGCCGTCGCCGCTGTAACCACTACTTCCGGTACCCACTATGGTCGTGATAACACCGGAAGGATCGATGCGCCGGATGCGGCTCCCCCCAGCCAGGTAAATACTGCCGTCAGAGCCGACATCAAGACAACCGCTATAAATAGCGGCTTGGGTTGCCGGACCGCCATCGCCGCTGTAACCATAAATTCCAGTACCCGCCACGGTCGTGATGATGCCATCAGGGCCAACCCTACGGATACGGTTGTTTAGGGTGTCGGCAATATACAGGCTCCCATCAGCGCCCACGGCGATATCACTCGGATAATTAAATTGCGCTTGCTTGGCAAAATAACCGTCGCCGCCGCTGCCGACCGTTCCGTTACCCGCTACGGTAATGATGGTGCCGTCCGGCCTGACTTGACGGATACGCTGGTTGACATAATCGGCAATATAGAGGCTGCCATCCGGGCCAAGGGCAATGCCTGTGGGATAGTTAAGCGGCGCTTGCGTAGCAAGCGCACCCTCGGCATAGCGGCTGTCTCCGTAACCGGGGTAGCCGGTACCGGCTACCGTAACGATGCTGCCATCAGGCTTGACGCGCCGAATACGGTTATTGGAAGTATCGGCCAGATAAAAGCCGCCATCAGGTGCGGCCGCAACGTCACGGGGATAATTTAGCGGCGTTGTTTTGGCGTTTTGACTACCCGCACTGAACCCCATCCCACCGTTACCCGCCACTGTGGTGATGGCCCTGCCTAAATCACCGGCCTTACGGTGCTCCCCAGTCCCCAATTCAATCATCTGGTTAAGAGCATCGTAACTATGGTTAATATTTAAACTCCAGTTGCCTAATGGTTGCTCCTTCTGATTCTTGGTAAGCGTTTGTTGCCAAGTCCGTGTCATGGCAAAAGTGGCGGCATAGCGACCAGCAATAAAGGCCGCGCCGGGTTCGCTGCTGACTTGGGCAAAGCTTTGCGCTACATCTTGCCGTACCGCATAGTAAACGAGATTGTAGTTGTAGCTGAGCGTAACCGTCGCCACGGTCGCCCCGGTCACCGGACGGCCATAGCCGTCGAGGCCGTTCCAGTCAAAGGTATAAGATTGGTTGGGTTCTGCCGGAAAAGACCGGCTGAAAGATTGCCCCGCAACCGACACCGACACATCGATACCCTTTAGGCTATCGGGTAGCGTGCTGCCGGAAATTGTGACGGGGATGGCCTGTTCAGGGCGGTAACCGTTAGCCCGTCTGCTTTGGTAATGCAGGGAGTACGGGGTGCCTAAGACGGGCAGCTCTTCGCCTACCGTTCCGGCTTGAGCATTGATGGCACATCCTGGGCAAATGTCACTATCCTTATCTGGTGTCGGATTTTTAGATGGCGGCTGAGACGCAGGAGGCACACTATTAGGCGGTGGCCCCCAAGGCCAGTTCAAATCCCACGGCGAAAAATGCCTTAACGGCGAACGCCATAAGGTCTTGCCCGGCGCATACAGCACGGCAAGCTGCGCCTGTTCGTCCGCCGTCACGCCTAAAGCCGCCAATTGGTCGGCGTTGTCAGCCACGCCGTCGCCGTCGGTGTCCAGGTCGGCGGCGCCATCCCTAACGCCCAGTACTTTGATGACCCGGCCATTATCGGACGGGATCCACGCGCTTTTCGCCCGGTCATACCAGCCGACCGGCACTACCGAACCGGTGGGGAAGTTGAGGAAGTTGTCGACATAAAACGGGACGGTCTGGCTGAAGTTGACTTGGGTGGCACCCGCCGCCACGGCTTCATCCACGCTCAGTTCTACGGCGTAGGTGTAACCGGAGGTGGGCGGTAAGGGGCCGGGCATGGCTTGGGGGCCGTTGGCGCCGACGGTGTACTCGGTGGCGCGGACATGCAGAGCGGTCAGGGCTTGGCTGCTGCCATCCGGCAGGGTCATGGTGGCTTGGGTGCCGGCCGGGAACAGCACGGTGGCTTGGCGGATGCCGTCGGCGTCGGTGCTGGGGCTACCTTGTGCCACTTGCAGGTTGGACGCGCTCAAGTCGATGGCGGAGACTTGGCTGTCCAAGGGCAGCAATACCACGTCCTCGACCCAGACATAATCCTGCCACGGGGTTTTGACTTGGCGTTGGGCTGGCAAGAAACCGGGGTTTTGGTAATCCAGCACCAGGTAGCCGCCGCCGTTGACCGCCAGGTCAAACTGGCCGTCGGCACGCGAAAGGGTTTGGCCGAATTCGGGGTGGTTTTTGACCGAAACGGTGACACCCGCCAAGGCTTGGTCGGCACGGGTCCGGATTTTGCCACGAATAACGGCGATGCGTTTGGCGTCGATGGTGCTGGCCAGCAGCCCGGTTTGCACCGGATGCTCGCCGGTATACAGGAAGTTGGCGGCTTGGTTCAGCGGGGTGACGGGCGCGGTCGGGTTTAGGGGCGGTGCGACGGCGCTGGGATCGGGCGGCAAGCCGCTGTTAGTCCCTAAAGAAATCACCAGATCGACGGGTGCGCCAATATCCAAAGTGCCGCTGGCGGGGGTGGCTTGGATGACGGTGCCTGAGGCGGCGGTGTCGCTGTAGACGTAGCTGACGTTGCCCAGGTTGAGGTGGGCGGCACTGAGTGCGGCGACAGCGGCGGCTTTGGCTTGTCCAATGACCGTGGGGACGCGGGTGGTAGTGACGGCGGCGGTCACAGTGACCGAGAAATTCTGGGTCACTGTAGCGCCGAAGCGGTCACTGACGGTCACGGCCACGGCAAAGCTGCCGATTTGGCTAGCATCCGGTTGCCATTGGATCAGTCCGGTGTCGGCTTGGATCTGCATCCCGGCGGGCGCACTGCCCAGGCTGAAGGTCAGGGTGTCGCCGGCATCGGGGTCGCTGGCCGCTACTGTGTAGGTATAAGCGGTGCCGGTTGTGGCGGTGATTGGGGCCAGCGAGGTGATGCCGGGCGCGTGGTTGAACAGGATAGACGGCACTTCGACGGTGACGGTATCGGGGTCGCTGTCTAAATGCCCGTCGTTGACGGTCAATTGGCCGACATAATAGCCCGGATAATCGGCGGTGAATTGGGGTTTGCTGAGGGTGATGCCGTTCAAGGCCGCTTGGCTGGCGGCGGGTTTACTTAATAACGACCACTGGTAAGTCAGGGGATCGTTATCGGCATCACTGGAAGCGGTGCCGTCTAAGAAAATCAGGCTTTGGGCGGCGGTCTGGTCGCTGCCCGCATTGGCGACGGGGCGGCTGTTCAGGGTGCTGATGGTGACGTTGGCCGGGTCGCTGGTGAGTTTGCCGTCGTTGACGCTCAGGCTAAGGACGTAATTACCGGGCTTGTCGGCGGTAAAGGTCGGGCTGACCAGCACGGGGTCGGACAGCACCGCTTGGCTGGCGGCGGGCTTGCTCACCATGGCCCATTGGTAGCTTAACGGGTCACTGTCGGGGTCGCCGGAAGCCGCGCCGCTCAATTGGACAACGGTGTTGAGGGCGACGCTTTGGTCTAAACCGGGGTTGGCGGTGGGGCGGCTGTTTTCGGTGGTAACAGTGACGGTGACGGGGTCGCTGTCGGACAGCGCGTCTTTGACGATCAGTTGCGCGACGTAAACGCCCGCCTTATCAAGGGTCAGGCTGGCTTTGACGCTCAGCGGGTTGTTGAGAATGGCAGTGCTGCCGCCCGGTTTGCTGAGCAGCGTCCAGCTATAGCTTAAGGCATCGCCGTCGGCATCGCTGGAGGCGCTGCCGTCCAGCAAGACAAGGGTGTTGACTTTCGCGCTTTGGTCGCCGCCTGTCCGGGCGACAGGGCGGGTATTGACGGTGGTGACCAGCACGATGGCGGCGGCACTGTCGGCATGGCCGTCGTTAACGATCAGTTGTGCGGAATAAGTGCCGGGCTGGTCGGCGATGAAACGGGGGTTGACGGTGGTCGGGTTAGTTAAGACGGCTTGGCTGGTAGCGGGCTTGTTGGTCAGTGTCCAACTATAGGTTAACGGGTCGTGGTCGGCATCGCCGGAACGGCTGCCGTCTAAAACGACGGTGTCGCCGCTGTGCACGGATTGGTCGGGGCCGGCATTGGCGACGGGGGCGCTGTTGCTGGTGCTGATGACGACGGTGTCGGCGGCGCTGAGGCAATGGCCTTGGCCGATGACCAATTGCAGGGTATAGCTGCCTTTTTTATCGGCGATAAACTTGGGGTTGACTGCTGTCGGCTTGGATAAGGTGGCGGTGCTGCCGGCGGGTTTGCTGAGGAAGCTCCATTGGTAAACGACGGGGTCGTCTTCGTCCTCTTCGGGATTAAAAGAGCCGCTGCCGTCCAGGTAAACGGTGCTGCCCAAGGCGACGGTCTGGTCGGGGCCGGCATTGGCGACCGGGGACAGCGGCTGGTTGAATTGCCACTTCAAATCGGTGGGCTTAAAGACGGTGCTGTCGGCTTTGCGCAGGGTGAAGGTGTCGCGGCTGGCCACGGTCTTGCCGGGCGGCACATCGCCGAATTGCAGGTCGGGGTTTTGCAGTTTGATGGCAGGATTAAGGCTGTCCGCCTTGGCTTTGGCGTTACGCGCCGTGGCCGTACCCAAATTGGTGATGCTGGCTTGGTAGGTGTAATCGTATAGGGTATTTGACGCTTTACGCTTGGAAATGAGGACGTAATTGCCGATTTGCAGCGCCACCACCGCGTTGTTATTGGTGCTACTGGCCAAGGCCGGGGAATACGGGGCGGGGATAAGACTCCCCAGCAGGCACAACAGGACAAACAGGCTGGCGGCCCAGTAGCTTTTATTGGCTAAGGGACGGCTTCGTTTCGGGAAATGCGCTGTAAGCATGTTGCACCTGACAGTAAGGGTTTGAGTAATGGGGCTTAATTGGGCTAAACCGCTATTTTTGGTAATGGCGGCGTTGCCTACGGCCTGTTTTTAACGGACATCGGCCATAACAATTACCTAATGGCTGAATAGCAGGCTATTCAGTCCACCTAAGACAATACCAAATAGAGCCATGAGTTTATTACAAAATAAAAGCACACTATGATTTATTTGTTGTTTTTGTGACGGACTTCACATTTATAATAAAATAAAGTAGTATTTTTTGGCGAACAACAGCCTATGCTGACAGGGTTTCGGATAAAAATGGCCATTTTATCGGCTTAGTTCACCAACCGCAGTTTTCGCAGGTTTCAATAAGGGATAGTAAGATGCGGACAGCGCCTATTACTTTTTGGATGACACAGGGGGAGATAATGAAAAATGATAACTGTAGGTTACGCGGGGTATGTCTAATGGCTATGCAGGGCTTTAAGTAAAGCGGTTGGGAGTATAGTATTTATAGGTTTGCGCTGCGCCCTAAAGTCACTGGCAAAGGCTAAAGACTTTTGCACTCTGTTTTAAAGCGGGTTGGCGGGGGCGGGCTTTAGCTATTTTACTGGCCACACCCATGCCTTAAGGCTTTCGGCAAAAGCCGAAAGCTCTTACTCCCCCATCCTACTTGGCCAAAACGACCTTAGCCTCATCCCACAAGGCATCCAGTTCGGCCAGTTCGCAGTCAGCCATGCCGCGCCCTGAGACGGCGACTTGTTGCTCGATGTACTGGAAACGTTTGGTGAATTTCTGGATACTTTGTTTAAGGGCGACTTCGGGGTTGACTTTTAAATGCCGCGCCAGATTGACGGCGACGAACAATAAGTCGCCAATCTCTTCCTGAATATGCGCCAAATCGCCGGATTCCCAAGCCCCCCGCACTTCGTCCAACTCCTCTTCCACCTTGGCGAAAACGGGTTCCGCCTCAGGCCAGTCAAAGCCTTGCCGGGCGGCACGGTCTTGGATTTTCTCCGCCGCCATTAAGGCGGGCAAACTGGCGGCAATGCCGGATAAGGCGCTGCTGGTATCCGGTTGTTTTTCTTGCCGCTCTAAAGCCTTGGCATGTTCCCAAGCTTGGTGGCGTTGCTCGTCGTCGGCAAATACCGCATCGGCGAAAACATGGGGATGGCGGCGTATCAGTTTATTGCTGATACTGCCGGCAACGTCTTCAAAATCAAACAAGCCGCGTTCTTTGGCGATTTGCGCCTGGAACACCACTTGCAGCAGCAAATCACCCAGCTCGCCGCGCAAGTCGTCATAATCATTACGCTCGATGGCATCCACCACCTCATAAGCTTCTTCAATGACGTAAGGGATTAAGGTAGTGAAGTCCTGTTTGAGATCCCAGGGGCAACCTTGCTTTGGGTCACGCAACTGTACCATTAAGTCCAGCAATTGTTGGGTGTTGTTCAGCATGGTCTAGCCCGTTTTAGAAGGAAATGCCAAAATTTTCATGGTAGCGTTGCTTAAAGCTTGCCATGTCGAAGCGGTGGTTTTGGGTGCCGTGATGCTCGATTTTAATCGCGCCCATTAAGGAAGCGATACGTCCGGTGGTCGGCCAATCGAGATCGTTCATCAGGCCATACAGCAACCCGGCGCGGTAAGCGTCGCCGCAACCGGTCGGATCATTAAGCGCGTGCGGTTGGGCGGGCGGGATGGTGATGCAACTGCCTCCGGTATAGACTTTCGAGCCGTGCGACCCTAAGGTGACGACCAAGGCTTCCACACGGTCGGCAATGGCTTCTAACGACAAGCCAGTGCGCTCTTGCATCAGCTCAGACTCATAATCGTTCAGCGTCACCCAAGTAGCTTGGTCAATGAAGGTGAGCAGTTCCGCGCCATCAAACATCGGCATACCTTGGCCGGGGTCGAAAATAAACGGGATTTCCTGCTCGACGAATTGGGCGGCATGTTGCTGCATCCCGTCTTTACCGTCGGGCGAAACGATGCCGATGGTAATGTCATCGCGGTCGGCGGGTACAACATTCAGATGTGAGGCCCCCATCGCCCCCGGATGGAAAGCGGTGATTTGATTGCCTTCTTCATCGGTGGTGATATAGGCCTGTCCGGTATACTGGCTGTCGAGGATTTTAATATAGTCGCTCGATAGGCCATGCTGGCTCAACCAGTAGCTGTAGGGCTCAAAATCATGCCCGACCACCGCCATAATCAAAGCTTCCTCGCCCAACAAGTTTAAGTTATAGGCAATGTTGCCGGCACAGCCGCCGTACTCGCGGCGCAATACAGGCACTAAGAAAGACACATTAAGGATATGGACTTTTTCCGGCAGGATGTGGTTTTTAAATTTGTCATGAAACACCATGATGGTGTCGTAAGCCATAGAACCGCAGATTAACGCACTCATTGTTTTGTCCTTTACAGTAAAATTAAAGCCCAAGTGACCGCCGCCCAGGCCAACGACATCATCACCGCCGCCGAACCAATGTCTTTGGCGCGTCCTGACAGCTCATGATGCTCAAAGCCGACCCGATCTACCACCGATTCAACGGCGGTATTGAGCAGCTCGACCAGCATCACTAAAACCATGCTGCCAATCAACAGCAGCTTTTCAATCACGGTTTCACCCAGCCAGATGGCGACCGGGGTGCTTACCACAAATAAGATCACTTCTTGCCGGAACGCCTCTTCGTGTTGCCAAGTCGCCTTAAATCCGGCGGCGGAAAAAAAGCACGCATTAACGAGGCGCTTTAGGCCTTTTGCATTTTGGTTAGCCATGTTTTATTAGGGTGTTTGCTATATATAAGGTGGAAAAGCGGCATACTACGCTATCTTGCCGCCACTTTTAGGGCATTAATCCAAGGTGTTTTCATAAGCCGCCGCATCTAACAGCGCGTCCAACTCAGCGGCATCCGCCGCCCGCACCGCAAATATCCAAGCCTGATACGGACTGTCGTTAATTTGCTCAGGTTCGTCCTGCAAGCTGGTGTTGATTTCGACAATTTCACCAGTGACCGGACTGTGCAAGTCGGAAGCGGTTTTGACCGACTCCACCACCGCGCATTGCTCGCCTGCCGCCACGTTACGCCCCACATCAGGCAGGCCGATAAACACCAAATCGCCCAATTGTTGTTGGGCAAAATCGGTAATGCCGACACGGACAACGCCGTCTTCTTGCCATAACGCCCATTCGTGGGTGCGGGCATATTTTAAATTTTCGGGTAAATCGTTCATGTTAATTTCTCATCTCGCGGGTGTTGACGTGCCTAAGCGTTAGTAATTGCGTTCCATTCTGACCCGATGGCGGCAGGCCGAGCGCCCGCGCCGCCACCTATCGACATTGAATAACAATACCTTTACCGATAGAATGCCCGTATAGTTTAACAAACATTATCCGCCTATGCCTGAGATACTCATCTACACCACCCGCATTTGCCCTTACTGTATTATGGCAAAACGTCTGCTCGACAAAAAGGGCGCGGCCTATACTGAAATTAATGTCGATGCTGAACCTGGGCTACGCGAAGCCATGATGACAAAAACGCGGCGGCGGACAGTGCCGCAAATTTATATCGGCGAGCTGCATGTCGGCGGTTTTGATGACCTGTACGCCCTAGAGCAGCAGAAAAAACTGGATCCTTTACTCGTAGACGGAGGTTAGCGTTATGCGCAATACCCACCAGGGCGACCCACGGCCAGCCAGCGATTATCAGCATATCAACGCGCCTATAGCGTCCCCGTGCATCCGTATCTGTTGCTTGGACGATAATGACATCTGCTTGGGCTGTTTCCGGTCACTACAAGAAATCACCCAATGGACCCAGATAGACAACCACACCCGCCAAGCGATTTTAACCAATGCCAAGCAACGCCGACAAGCGTATGAAGGCCACGCATAACCGGGGTAGGCAAGCCCATTATAATCATAATCAACAAGGTCGCCGATGAAAGCATTACACCGAAAAGATTTATTCGCTTGGTCTGTCTTTAACGAAGAGCGCGATATAGACTTCCATAGCTATGTGTGGGTACGCGAGGGCGGCAATGTCGTCATTGACCCCCTGCCCTTATCTGGCCACGACCACCAGCATCTGCAAAAATTGGGCGGGGTGGGCTTTATCGTCATCACTAACAGCGACCATTGCCGCGCCAGCGAGCAACTCGCCAGCCAAACCGGGGCGGTGCTGCTAGGGCCTGCGGCGGAGCAGGACACCTTCCCTATTATCTGTAACCGCTGGTTATATGATGGCGATGAAATCGTCCCTGGCCTTAACGCCTACACGCTCAACGGCTCCAAGACCCCTGGCGAATTGGCCTTATTAGTAGAACACACCACGCTGATTACGGGCGACCTGATCCGTTGTCATGTCGGTGGCGAATTGTGCCTATTACCGGATGGCAAGCTGGCTGACCGCAAACTGGCCATCCAATCGGTCAAACGCCTCGCCAGCCTACCCGGCCTACAAGCTGTGCTGACCGGGGATGGCTGGCCAGTATTTAGCCATGGCAGCGAAGTGCTGCATCATCTTGCCCGTTCACTTTAACCTTCATCTAGCCATCTGCCACGGCGGACGGCTGATGTTCTGCACGACACCTTAACCGAAATATGCGTAAACTACAGTTTAGTTCTCTGTTACTGCTGGCCTTAGCGGCTACCGGCATTGCCTATTACAAAGGCATTAGCCTCAGTAGCCTTATGACAGACAAGGATGCAGGCAAAGCCACTTTCATTCCGATTAATTCCAAGCACAAGCCAGGCAGGCTCAATTATGCCTCGGTACAGCCCTTGCTGGAATCGCGCTGCGCTTCCTGCCATGCTGGCTTTGACGCGCCCTGCCAACTACAACTTACTTCTTATGAAGGCCTGCAACGCGGTGCCAGCAAACAACCGCTTTATGAAACCCGCCTGCACGCCATCCCCCCCAGCCGCTTGTTCATTGACGGCAAAAGCACCGAGGATTGGCGTAAACAGGGCTTTTTTGCAGTATTAAACGAAAAAGCCAACTTCCCTGAACTTAACCTCAACAATTCGCTGATGGCGAAATTACTGGTCTTAAAGCGCAATCCGCCCTTGCCGGACAACGGCAACGCACTCGACCCTGACCACAGCGACGACTGCCCCACTCTTGCGGAGTTTGCCGATTTCCAGCACACCCAACCCTTTGCAGGAATGCCTTACACCCTGCCTAATCTAAACCCTAGTGAGCAGGAAACTTTATTAAATTGGCTACAAGACGGCGCGAAAAATAGCCTGCCCCCAGTATTATCTGAGCCTGCCTTGGCAGAAATCGGCAAATGGGAGCAATTTTTAAACGACACTACCCCCGCCATGCAACTGACCGCACGGTATCTTTACGAGCATCTGTTCACAGGGCATTTGCATATTAAAGACCAAGCCGCCAACGAATTTTACCGGCTCGTCCGTGCCAAAACGCCGCCCGGACAGGCCATTGAAGAGCTGGATAACCTGCATCCCTTCACCGCCCCGGCGATTGGCCAGTTTTACTATCGCCTGCGCCCCGTCACCGAAACGCTGGCCGACAAAACCCATGCCGTTTACGAACTCAGCGACGGCAAAATGGCGCGGCTCAAAGCCCTGTTTTTAAGCCCGGCAACCACCGTGGCGCAACCGCCCGACTACGCTACCACCCCTTATGCCCAGCCGTTCAGCAGTTTTAAGGATTTGCCCGTTGCCGCCCGTTACCAATTTTTGCTCGACGATGCCCACTATTTTCTCTCAACCATGCTCAAAAGCCCCGCGCTTAACAGCCAAGAGGGCGCAAACGGCTTCCGCGATCAGGTCTGGATAGCGTTTTGGCAACCGCGCACCGAGCTGAATGCCCAAACCAACCAATTTTTAAGCGCCAACGCGCCTTTCTTACGCCTGCCGACCGCAAGCGGTGAGAGCGGCGGCTTTGCCGAATGGTTTGAACTAAAATCCTTACAGCAACAGTATCTCGCCAATAAAGCGACTTTTACCGAAACCGTCCTGCTCAATAACCAAGCCATTGACCTCAAACAACTGTGGGATGGCGGCGGCAGTAACGATAACGCTTTGCTGACCCTGTTCCGCCATAACGACAACGCGTCCGTCGTCAAAGGCCTACAGGGCAAGACCCCGGACACCGCTTGGGTCATCGACTACCCGCTGTTCGAGCGTCTGTACTATTTGCTGGTGGCGGACTTTAATCTCTACGGCGACAGCGCCCACCACCTCAACACCCGCCTAACCCTAAGCCTGTTGCGTAGCGAAGCGGAAAACAATTTCCTGCACTTTCTGCCCAAAGCCGTCCGCCCTGCCGTTCATGCCAGTTGGTATCCAGATTTGGGCAACCGATGGCTAGGCGTTTTTAGCACACCGGACTTTGCCAACCAAAGCGAATCTGCCGTCAGTTACCAAAGCCAAGATTATCCGCACGAACTGCTCGGCAAGCTGCCCAAAATCGTCGCGCCCCTGCCCATAGCGGCCGCTAATCCGCCTGCCCTGCCCGCACCGTGCCCACAAGAACCCTGCACCCAAGCCAGCGTCCCCGAACCGATCGTGGCCGTACCAGTGCCCACCCCCTTGCCCGACCCGCAATTCGACGGCTTTATCGCCCAATTAAACGCGCTAAAGGGCTCGGAAATCACAGCCTTACCCGAAGTGTCGTTTTTGCGTATCACCACCGCCACCCCCGACCAAGACCCGGTATACACCTTAATCCGCAACCGCTATTTAAGCCATGTCGGCGTAATGTTTGATGACGGCCAAGGTTGGCAAGCGGACAAAGACACCCTGACGGTATTGCCTGGCTTGGTCGGCAGCTACCCCAACCAATTTTTTAAAGTCGCCAGCGAACAATTGCCCGACTTTGCCAACCAGTTAAAGCAAGCCCAAACCGATACGGCGATGGCGCAGTTTTATAATAAGTATGGCGTGGCGCGTAACGATCCGCAATTTTGGGCAAGCTATGACAGCTTTAACCAAAAACACCGCGACGGACGGCCAGAAAACAGAGGGGTATTTGACTTAAGCCGCTACGGGTGGCGGTAGGGAAGCATAGATACCCTTACTCCGTATGAGTTTGTGGTCAACTTCGGACGCTATGCTCACAGAATCCGCCCAGACCCATATAAAAACCGGGTAAGAAAAAAGGACTCAGTCTGATCGTACGCGTTGCTATGCCACCTATTGAAGTTATATATATCAAGCAATTTATTATATCTATTATTGGTATTGCATTTGTTTCAGCCGTTATTATTGGCAAATCCTAACAAAAGATTTAGAATAATACATCAAATGATTACCTCTCATTTACTCATAATGATGATTGATTTATTGACTTGTGCCAAAGAAAACATTATCCCATTAGAAGAGCAATGTACCCAAACCTTGTCTGGATTAGATGATTATAAAACCGTTCAAGCCAAAGCATTTAAGCAATGGGTAGCCGATAATGCGCATATCTCGGTTAATATGGGTTATTTTGTGGCGCATTTGCTAGCTAAAGGCCAACGCTATAAAAACTGCTATGAAGTAGCCGATGCTAATGGCACAGAAATTGATATACCTAATAAAAAATTTTTAGGCAGACGCCTGGCGTTTGATGCCGCAGTGGCGAATAGCAGGCAATTTAAATACGGTGCCTTAAATGGCGGTTGTTGCGGCTTGCAAACCTATTATCAAGGGCCATGCTGTGTTTTATTAGATGCCGACTTTTCCGAAAAGCTAACAGCGTTTTGTTTAGCGGGCAATAGCTTAAAGCATTATTTCCCTGATGTAGATATATCGCATGCAGATACTAATCGCTTGGATGACAGTAAGCTACAAGCAGATGTTGCGCCCTATAGCTATCGGCATTGTTTCGCTACCTTGCAACGGATTGACGAACTGAGCCAACGTGACAAGGAAGAGTGGGCGCGTATTCTTCTTGACGATGCCCAAGGCCGATATTTTGAGATTATTTTTTTGGAAGGTTTTAGCCGAGAAGATTTAAAAGAAATCCGAATAAGCCATAAGGAATATAGCAAAATAAAAAGCTTAACAAAAGAGAAAAGCAAAAGACCTTTAACGCTTGAAGAAATCGATACCCTCGCTTATTATAAAACCATACTGGAAAATTGTAATAAACCACAAAAAATTGACCAAGCTGGGTACTTCAAACTAGAGCCAAAGAAAAAATTATGAAGATACAACTAGAAGCTTATGCCCCGCCCGATGCGACAGCCATACTCCGCATTGATGGTAAATTAGGCATATTGACCCCCCCGTACCGCCTTGGCAGAGAGGTTAACGTCCAATACCTGCCGCAAAATGACGATGCTATTATTGAAAATGCGGTGTTTAAACAAAGCTTTTCCCCTTCCACCGCCCAATTTGATAATTGGGAAGCATTATTCTCTTTCTTACGCCAAGCGCATCAAGAATTTCATGCTCAGTTCAAACCGCTTGACGAACATCACACTGATGAAAATAGCCAATATGAAAACGACTTTAGCGATTTTGATGACGAAACCCTACAAGAAATTATTGACGAAATAAAATCGGTATCCATACCCCAAAAACGTTTGATTTATGCTAAAAATATAGTAACCGCACTCCTGAAAAGCGACATTCCGGCAACATTTAAGGCGCAGGCTGACCCTCTCAAAGCGCAACTCATTAAAGCAGAGCAGGAATATCTTAATAGCCAGCCGAAAGTCATATTGAACCCGGAACTTGAAGAAAAATTATCGGCCAGTGTCGGGCGTTTATCTTGGGATGGCCAGCGGCTGTTTCTCGATTGGCTGAAAAGGGGTCTGTATAACGCAGATTGGCAAATTGACACATTACTGCCTATTCTGGAAGATGAGCCACTAGAGATGATCCGGGATGAAGATTGGGTGTTCAATATAGCGGCGCAAGCGTTGAAATCGGCCGTGGCATTATTTCAAGGTTTAAAGAGGGAAGCGTTATTAAAGCCATTTCTCTTAACCATTAGACAGTTAGATAATAATAGGCTCACATGGGATGATGATTTATTTGATATTGCCTATTATGCTGAATGGACAAGCTTGTTAAATACTTACTTACCTAAGCTCCATAAGGTTATAAGGCATGGCGAAACATTCCAGCTAATGATGTCTAATAAACTTGCGATTGTCTGCATACCAAATAGCCGAAATATTTCGTTAAAAGGAAGCATGGTAACAATAAAGATGTCACGAAGCATTTATGAGGAAAAACTACCTGAAATACAAAAAGTTGAGCGGGGGTTTTTGAATATGCCCAACAGAACTGAAAGCGAGGTAAAAGCTACTGCGTTGCATATCTATGGCGAAATCATTGATACGCACCGTAGGCAACGTAGCAAGCTTTCTAATTTGTATGAAATATTTTATAGAAAAGTGCTTGAAGGAAAGCCTAGTGATATAGATAATATTTTGAATCGAGAAATAAATAAACTAAGCCTTCAGGCATAAAACTCAGAATTTCAAAAAAAATCATTTACACCCTCATAAAATATGAAGAATTAGATTGAGTTTTTTATAGCGGACAGTGAAAAAAATGACAACCTGCAATACAGTTAAGGTTTAGCCATTAAGTCTAGCAATTCACTGTAGCCACCTTTTGCTACAAAATAAATCTCTTGTCTATCAATAGCATCTAAATCCTCTTTCAGATCATCTTGTTCTAAATTTGTCAAAATAATAATTTTCGCAGCCTTAGTCTCGTCTTTTGCTCTTGCCAGCCTTAGGCAACGGATGCCTGCCCGATAAAAGCTGTTTGTTTTTACGTCTTCTGGGGGTTCCGGCATGTTAGGGGCGGGCTTAACCCATGGCAGCATCACATCAATAATGATAATATCAGGATAAGACGACTCCAATTGCTCCAATTGCACCCTAAAATCGTATTCCGTCGCTATTTCCAAAATGTCAGCTTTACAACGGGACCGGATTGCTTCGCGTATTTCGGCACGTTGCTGAAAATTATCTTCGACCACCCATATTTTTAACATAAAAACCTTTTAGTAACGTAATGTTGCAGGAAATTGTAGCCGAACCTCGGTGCAGTTTTTGGGCAACGGATTTGGATTAATCAGTAACTCACCATTATGCGCCCGCATAATATTATCGACAATCCATAAACCAATACCGGAACCTTCGCCGACGACCAGTTGATGTTGATGACCACGCCAATATCGCTTTTTACACTGCTCCCTATCCTCGTTATCAATGGGCAAACCTGTATTGACCACAGAAATATAGAAATTTTTCCGGCGAGAACTTAGTCCGCAACTAATTTCGACTGTGTTATTGGGATAACTGTATTTAGCGGCATTATCCAATAAATTATTAAGGGCTTGAATGAGTAAATTCCCATCCGCTTGTACAGTCGCTCTATTTAACGAAGGCAAGCCGTCTTTATTGACGCCAAACCTAAGATTATCACTGGGGTCAACCGCATTTTCTTGGTCTACCGCACACTCAATCAAGACTTTCCTCAACCAGTCTGCCGTTAATACTATCAGATCTGGCCTCAATGGCTTACCTTTGGTTAAATCGGCGAACAGACGGATACCTAGCGAAACCCGCTGTGCTTTTGCCGCCGAACCGCGTAAATAGGCAAGCTCGCGTGGCAAACTATCATCTTCATAAGTATTTATCAAGCTACGGACCCTAGAATTTAACTGTTGCATTGGCGTTTTTAACTGATGGGCAAAATCTTCATACGTCTGAGTTTGGTTTTTTTGTTCCGTTTTAAGATCATGTACGGATTGTTTTAGCTTAACCACTTTGTCAAACAGATCGTTATACAAACCCAATTGTAAGCCGATGGCTTCCATGATGGAAACCACGGAAGACGATAAACCGTTCGGAATATCACTACGGACATCAATAACACCGATCACCTCAGAACCAATTTTTATAGGGGCAATTACCATGCTTTCGGCATCAAAACTTTGTAGCGGATAATAGCTATCGGATTTGTCTTTCATAATATAAGGCTCTCCGGTTTTAACCACAAGCACCCCTGCCTTAGCGGGTTGATTGTCTGCCTTGGTTTCGTGGAGATAAAACCTTTTCCCTATCGGCGCGGTAACATCGCCGAAAATATGGGCAAAGTATAAGTATTGGCCATTTTCATCTTCCGCCACTAACCGGATTGCCGCGATATTGACATTATTAATGGATTGCTGCAAACGAACCAATGCCGAGGTAAACGTATCGTTGCGCAGGGTTTCAATAAATACATTTTGATCTAATTTTTCATGATTTTTAATTATATTATGAACATATGTATTTAAAGATGCCAAATTACTTACAAAACTAGTTAGCGTCCGATTCTCCTCTTCAATGTTTCTTAGATTTAGGCGATGGCTCCATGCTTGGGAAATCTGGTTGGCCACCAAAACAAGCAATTGTTTTTCTTGGTCAGAAAAATAGTAAGGTGATCTCTTAGTCAATCCACAGCGGATTACCCCAAGCAAGCGGTCGCCGCTCATTATCGGAACGGCAAGAACGCTGATCGGCGGCAGTTCTTTATCAATAGGTATGTCCAGTAAGCGGCGACTGGTATTCTTCCACCAGTTGAGCGTATCTTCTCCCAAGGCCAGACCGGAATATTTTTGCGCGTATGCCATTTTATATTTTTCATATAATTGCAAATCAAATATCCTGACACACCTTCCTTCCGTAACCACCCAGTCAATTAAATTAGTTTTATTGCCCAAAACCCGTTTAGGCTTTACCGCTACGGGTTCATTCAAAGTGCTGGCTTGTAAACAATAATCGCCGTTCCCTTTCGATGTTGTTTCGCAAAGATAAATGGTGACATCATGGGCTTGCAGTTTGTTTGAGATCAATCCGCAAATTTCTTTAAATACCTGCTTACAATCAACAGAAGTTGATGATAATTGTTCCAAGGTTTTATTGCACTGCTCTAATAAGGCATAACTGACTTTGTCGGTTAGTGTCCGATAGAAATCCAAAAGAAAACTGGCGAGGAATTGCGCTTTTTGACTTTCTGCATCGTTTTCAGAACGGGAAAGCTGACCTTCTCTTGTCCAATAGAGCGTTAAGGCATGATTATTTTTACCATCTTTATTTTTCTCCATCATCAACGGTATTGATAATAGGCTTTGGATACCGAATTCGGCTAAAAACGTCCCATCTTGAGCATAAATTTCATTATTGGCCTGGCATTGGCCTGTTGTTAGCGCTTTGTAGGTTATGGTTGCGCTTTGTCGGTGTAAGGTATGAAAATGGGTAGGAACTTTTTGACGCTTTTCAAACCATTCGGCAACAATAAATAAGGTGTCTTCTATAGGGGCGGGGGCGACTTGCCACAGAATGGCAATGGGCGCGTTAACGGAACGGGCGATGACCTCAATAATTGCAGAGAGGCCGGATAGCTCATTTTGGGCAAGGGCAGTAGTTACTAGATCACTTAAAGACTCTGTGTTTAAATTAGCCATAAACAAACATCCTCAGAATTAATACCTATACAGAGGATAGCATAAAACAATTCTATGGGGAGATTCAAGACCTTAATTACAGGAACATACGTTAGTCCACAGCCTAAACCCACAGAGCATAAACAGATTGCCTTCACCCCCCAACAACCACCAACTTTAACTGACGGTTATTGGGGATTAAAAACTTGATCAACCGGAGTTGAGCCATCTACCCCAACATCAGCAATCCATACTTACCCTGCTTTTTGGCGTTGGCTTGCTGACCATACACCAGCTTAACAATATCATTTTTAGCCTCCAGCCAATCCAACAACTCATACCCCGGCGAAAAATCGCGCTTTTCGGCGCGGTAATAAGCCGCTTCGGCAATCATCATTTCCAATTCGACAGGTAAGCTTTGTGGCACAGAAGCCGGGGTTGCGATATTAAAGCCGAGTTTAAACAAACTGATAAGCTCCTGTGGTTGATGGCCGTTAAGGCCGATAGCCTCAGGCTCGCGCTCGTTAAGCGTACCGAACAGACGGTCCCAGACTGATAAGGCTGCCCCGTAATTGCTGTCATGCTCGTAACGCTCGGTAGAGTGGTGGGCACGGTGCAGATACGGCATAATCAACAACTTGCCCAGCCATTGCTCACTTTTAAAGGCAATATTGGTATGGTGGAACAAGGTCAACAAAGTAATCAGCATCTCGTTAACCATCATCATCAGTTGGTCGACACCTAGCAGCACAACATACCCCGCTTTTAGCAAGTTAGTGATGAGCAGTTCCAAAATGTGTATCCGCAACGCCGTTGAGGTGTTCAGATACGGGTCGTTATGATGGACGCGGTGGAACAACCACAAGCCATCAAAACTATGGCAAGCCCGATGCCACAGGTATAACAGTAAATCCAGCACCAAAAAGGCGACGATCATTTGCGCAGCAGGATGATTGATATAGCGCAGCAAACCTTGCTCGGCATAATGCTGGGCGAGCAGAAACAGCGACGACACCGACAATAACGACAGCACTGTATTGTTAACGGCAAACAAGCCAAGGTTAGTGCCATAAGAGCCGCGCCGCTTAATCGGCTTACGGTGCGGAAAAAGTTGTTCCAGACCGTAACACACGCCGAAAAAAGCCAGCAGGATAACCGCCACACCCTCGCCTGACAGCGTAGTAGGCCAATTAAAAGTGTCTAAGAACGTCATTAATTCTAACATGGGAACCTCCATTAAAACGGATGCAAGCATTCAAGACCCGAACATCAGCATAAAAGGGCTAGGTGACAATGGTATGACAGGGACAACGCCCTACGGTTCAGGCCGAACCAGCAAGCAAAAATACGCAGGATGCGTAACAGACTTTAGTTAATATCCAGCAATATATGAGCCAATATCTATTTTTCAACCGATTTAGGCGTATTTTTAGGAAAAAATGCGAAGCCGCCCGCAAATAATCCTGACCATAACGGTTTTTTTGCCGGACATTTCATGAATTCGTACGAGGGAATGTATCATACAGGTGCAATTATGCGCCAAATAGCACAAAAAAACCGTAACAATACCGTAATTGTCAACCAATTGAATACATATTGTTATCGAAATGGCACGGCAATGCCTGCCTAGCAACAGGGAACGGGCAGTGGGACAGCTTCAAGCGCCTAGGTGCTACGGCAGAATACCGCCCCACCTATCGCCCAAAACTCCAATTCCCCTATAGCTAAAAAGGCTATTCTCCGTTTATCATTAGCCATTGCCCACAATAACGCATTTTAAGCAATAAACGCGGTATTGCTGTCATGGAGTTTATAGTAAACTAGACCATTTATAACTCAGACTACTGCTAGGTGGAGAAAAAACGATGACGATGGACGATAGAGACGGCGTTATTTGGCTGGATGGACAATGGGTTGAGTGGCGTGAAGCGAAAGTCCATGTGTTGACACATACCCTGCACTACGGCTTGGGCGTGTTTGAAGGTATCCGCGCCTATCACGCCACCCAAGGCACAGCGGTGTTCAGAATGCAGGAGCACACTGACCGCCTGTTCCGTTCCGCGCATATCATGAACATGAAAATGCCGTTCACGAAAGACGAAATAAACCAAGCGCAACGCGACGCGCTGGTCAAAAACCAACTGGACAGCGCCTACATCCGTACCATGTGCTTTTATGGCTCAGAAGGCATGGGCTTGCGTGCCGATAACCTGAAAGTACACGTTATGGTCGCGGCTTGGCCTTGGGGCGCGTATTTGGGCGCGGAAAGCATCGAAAAAGGCATCCGCATCCGCACCTCGTCTTATACCCGCAACCACCACAACAGCACCATGTGCAAAGCCAAAGCCAACGGTAACTACATCAACTCCATTTTGGCCTTGCAAGAAGCCCTGTCGAACGGTTACGATGAAGCCCTGATGCTGGATCATGAAGGCTTTGCCGCCGAAGGCAGTGCGGAAAACCTGTTCATCGTCCGGGACGGCAAAATTTATACGCCAGAAACCACCTCGGCGTTAGAAGGCATTACCCGCGATACCGTCATGACCATCGCCCGCGAGCAAGGTTATGAAGTGATGGAAAAACGCATTACGCGTGATGAGATTTATGTCGCCGACGAAGCCTTTTTCACCGGCTCCGCCGCCGAAGTCACGCCAATTCGGGAACTGGACAACCGCACTATTGGCAGCGGTAGCCGGGGGCCTGTCACCGAACAGTTGCAAGCCCTGTATTTCGATGCCGTCCATGGCCGTGGCGATAGCCATGCCGACTGGTTGACTTACGTTGCCTAGGAAAATACTCGTCGTCGGCCCGTCTTGGGTCGGCGACATGGTGATGGCGCAAAGCTTGTTCTTAACGTTACAAGCTAACGCGCCCGACTGTCTGATTGACGTGCTGGCACCAGCATGGACATTCGGCTTGCTGGAGCGGATGCCGCAAGTCAACCGCGCCATTGCCATGCCCTTAGGGCATGGGCAACTGGGCTTATGGGAACGCGTCACGCTGGGCAAGCAGTTGCGGGCAGATGCTTATCAGCAAGCGGTCGTCTTACCCAATTCGTGGAAATCCGCGTTAACGCCGTTTTTTGCCGACATCCCACAACGCACCGGTTATGTCGGTGAATGCCGTTGGGGCTTGCTCAATGATGCCCGGCAGCTCAACAAACAACAACTGCCCATGACCGTGCAACGCTTTGCCGCGCTAGGCCATCCTAAGGGTGCTCACTTGCCAACGCCCTACCCGTTGCCCCGCTTGGCCATCAGTCCGGCACAACAACACGCGGTACAAGTGCAATTCAAACTCAACGCCGAGGGCTTAGCCGCCCAGAAGATTCTCGCCTTGTGTCCGGGTGCCGAATACGGCGAAGCCAAACGCTGGCCCACGGAACATTACGCCGAATTGGCCCGTCATCAGCTTAAGCAAGGCTGGCAAGTTTGGCTGTTTGGCTCGGCCAAAGACCAAACTGTCGCTGCCGACATTAACCGGGCAACCCTAAACGCTTGCCTTGATTTTACGGGCAAAACCTCGCTGGCCGAAGCTGTCGATTTATTATCCCTGACCGATGCCGTAGTCAGCAACGATTCCGGCCTAATGCACGTTGCCGCCGCGCTGGATAAACCCGTTATTGCCATTTACGGCTCATCCGATCCAGGCTTTACACCGCCACTGACTGCGAAAGCCCAGATTATTTCCCTCAATTTGGCTTGTGCGCCTTGCTTCAAACGTGTCTGTCCGCTCGGCCATACCGCTTGTTTGCAAGGTATCAGGCCCGAACAAGTGCAGGAGTTACTGCCACCATGAAAATTGCCATTGTCAAATTGTCCGCGCTCGGTGATATCGTTCATGCAATGGTCGCCTTGCAATTTATAAAAGCGCATCAGCCGGATGCGCAAATCGACTGGATTGTCGAACATCGCTTTGCCGAAGTGCTGCAATACCAGCCCGATCTGGATAATGTCCTGACCGTCAACCTTAAAGCCCTAAAAAACGACAAAACTTCGCTGTTACGCGAAATCAAACGCCTGCGCCGCTACGCCGCCAAACATTATGATCTGGTCATTGATGCCCAAGGCCTGCTCAAATCCTCCATCACCGCGCGTTTGCTGGGTAGCCGCGTGTCCGGCTTTGATGCCGATTCCGCCCGCGAAAAATTCGCCTCTTGGTTATATAACGTCAAAGTGGCCATCCCCTACGATGCCAACACCATCGACCGCAACGCCACTGTCCTGACCCAACCCCTAGGCATAGAGATTAGCCGCGAACAAATTTTAGCGAAAAAACCCTTTTTGTTCTTTAAAGACCAAGACGAACGCCTAGAACTCTACCTGCACAAAAATTTAAAAAATATCGTCTTAGTCATCGGTTCGACCTGGGAAAGCCGTAACTACCCAATTGAAAAATACGTTAAGATTGCCGATGCCTTGAAACAAAACTGCCTGATTGTCTGGGGGACTGATCAAGAGCGTAAAAATGCCGAATGGATGTGCGACCAATCCGATAACGTGCAGATTATGCCCAAACTGGATTTAAACAGCCTAAAAGCCCTGATTGCCCATGCGGATTTGGTCATCGGCAATGACAGTGGCCCCAC
This sequence comes from Methylovulum psychrotolerans, assembly GCF_002923755.1. Lineage (GTDB taxonomy): Bacteria > Pseudomonadota > Gammaproteobacteria > Methylococcales > Methylomonadaceae > Methylovulum > Methylovulum psychrotolerans. Next base: position 328,790 of record NZ_PGFZ01000002.1, on the reverse strand, counting down.
CCACATGGCTTGGGGGCTGAACCGCCCCTCCATCACCATCTTTGGCCCCACCCCCATCAGCCGTGTCTATCAGACTGACATTAATAAGGTCGTTAAATCGTCCTCAGCGGTTAACCCGCATAAGCTCGATAAGCAGGATTTTTCCATCCGGGACATCAACCCGCAAGAAATTATCACCATCGCCCAAGACTTATTGGCACACCTGCCGCCCGCCTCCACCCAAAGCCGTGCCGCCATCATCGGCAAACAAGCCCTGCCGATACGCGACATTAATGACAAAGACTTGGACGACATCGCCAACTCATTAGAAAACATTGATTCTGACGATTTTTTCTCGATTGATATTGATTGATAACAGGGAAAAGCCCCGGTACTGGAGAGCGTTAAATGGACGGACATTTTTTAACCGATATTGCCATTAAGCAATTTAAATGTTTCAGCGATTTTCAGGTATCGGGGTTTAAGCGCGTCAATTTGATTGGCGGCAAGAATAATATCGGCAAAACCGCGTTGCTGGAGGCTTGTTTTATCAATGTCTATTCGGAGAGCATTGATGGGATAATAACTGCAATCCATTCTATTAAGTTTGCCCGCGAAAACTTAAATCTCCTTGCCGACAAAGCTAATAATGTCAATTCTCAACAGTTAATAGACACGACACGGATCTATGCTGCTAAGTCTACTGTCAGCGACACCGCATTTTCTATCCTAGAAGAAAATGGCATAAAAGAATATCATTTTACCCTTCAAGGTGAATTGACATCCATTAACGGCAAAGACTTAAACATAACCGCTAAGCGTATCAACAATATTGAGTTTATCGATAATTATGGCTGGTCAAATCAGGATCTCATTAGTGCTTTTCAAGCCATCCAAAAACAAGACAAAGAAAGCGAGTTGAATACTTATATTCGGGCTTTTGACGACAGCATCGAAAATTTCAAAGTCATCGGCGACAAACCCCAATGTAAAACAAACGGCATATACCGCGACATCAGCGAATTTGGTGATGGTTTAAGGCATTACATTTCCATTATCTGCGCATTATATCAATGCGAAAACGGCTATTTGTTCATAGACGAAATCGATAACGGCATTCACTACAGCCAATTAGACCGCTTATGGGACATCATCCTAAGCCTGTCCAAACAAAACCAGTGCCAAGTGTTTGCCACCACCCATTCCAAAGAAATGCTGGAAGCGTTGGTGCGGGCGGCACAAAAACAAGCTGACTCAGACATTAGCTACACGATTCTGGTAAAAAACAAACAAGCAGAAGTCAAAACCATTTCCTTAGATTATGACATGCTCCTAGACAGCATGACACAAGGGTATGAGGTGCGATAAATGCAGTCGATTTTTATCGTCCACGAAGGCAGCGCTAAAAAAACCGCCGATAATGAACTCATTCGCTTATTGCTGGAACACTTAGGGCTAGCAACAGCATTAATTGAGTTTCGGGGCATGGGTTCGAAAAGCAATTTTTTCAAAACCGACAGCTATTCTTTCTTAAAACAAGCTGCACAGACCGACCAAATTGAAAAAATATTGTTTATTGTCGATGCGGATGACCCGACAAACGACAGCAAATACGGTGGCCGAGCCAACGCTCAAGCCGCACTTACCGCGATGATAGCCGACTTGGGCTTTCAGGACATCAGCCAAACCTATATTATGTGCGACCCAGAAACGGGTACAGGCTATTTGGAATCGTTGATTTTATCCAGCATATCCCCTACAGAACGGCAGTGCATCCAACACTTTCTAAACTGCTCCAACTTTCAATCCAAAGAAAACCACAAAGCCATTCTGCACCAAATTTATAAAACCGCCTACCCTAACGCCCCCTACAATTTCGGACACCCGCATTTTGACGGCTTAAAATCCGCCCTGACCTACCTGTTTACTTAAAGCCATGCCCGTCGATTTCCTCATCATCGGCCAAGGCCTAGCGGGTAGCCTATTGGCTTGGGAACTCATCCAACGCGGTAGCTCGGTGCTGGTCGTCGATAACGGCCAAGAAAACGCCTCGCAAATCGCCGCCGGGCTGATCAACCCCGTCACTGGACTGCGTTTGGTCAAATCCACCGAAGCGGACACCCTACTACCCGTTGCCAAACACTGCTACCAACAGCTTGCCAGCGTCTTCGGGCAACCGTTTTATATCGAAAAACCCATGCTGCGGCTTTTGCATAGCCCAGCCCAATACCAGCAAGCCGAAAAACGCCTGCGCGATGATGCTTACCAAGCCTACCTAGCCACCCTTTACCCGCCCAACACCTCAGCCTACGGCCTAAGCAACCCAGACGGCGCAGTAGTACAGCAACAAACCGGCTACCTGCTCACCCGCCCGCTGTTAGCCTGCCTACGCGGATTTTTGCTTGCCCAAAACAGCTATCGGCAAGCGGCTTTCCACCCAGATGACCTTCGCTTAAACCCCTTACGCTGGCAAGACATTAAGCCGAAGCGGCTGATTTTTTGCGAAGGCTACCACGCCCAGCACAACCCTTGGTTTAGCTGGCTACCCTTCCAACCCGCCAAAGGCGAAATCCTGACCTTAGCGCACCACCAGCCCCTACCCGATGCCTTGCTCAATTACGGCCATTGGCTATTGCCCTTAAACAGCCAGCACAGCCGTATCGGCGCAACCTTTACCCATAACGCCACCGATACCGAACCGACCGCACAAGGGCGACAGCAACTGCTGGCCGGACTTGCCGCTCTGTCCGCCGACTTGGTGCAAGCCGAACTGACCGCCCACCACGCCAACATCCGCCCTTGCACCTTAGATAAGCAGCCTTTCCTCGGCTACCACCCCCAACACCCGCAACTGGCGATTTTTAACGGCTTCGGAGCCAAAGGCAGCTTACAGATACCTTGGTACAGCCAACGCTTTGCCGACAGCCTGCTGAACAACACCCCCGCACCGGGTGCCATCAGCCGCCACTATGCCGCGCATTACCCTGCCTAAATATACCCACCGCTACTCAAGCCATCCCAAACAACCGATAAAAATTATCCCTAGACAACTGCGCCACCTCTTCAAACGTTGTGCCGCGCAATTGGGCGATGTGTTCGGCGACGTGGCGGACGTAGAGCGGGTAGTTGGTTTTGCCGCGAAACGGTACGGGGGCGAGATAAGGCGAATCGGTTTCTATCAGGAAACGGTCGGCGGGGATGCGTTGGGCGACATCTTTAATGGCCGTGGCGTTGTTAAAGGTGACGATGCCAGAAAAAGAGATATAAAAGTTCAAGTCCATCGCCCGTTGGGCGAATTCCCAATCTTCGGTGAAGCAGTGGATAATACCGCCGACATCTGCCGCGCCCTCCTCCGCCAAAATCTTCAACGTATCATCCTTCGCTTCGCGGGTATGGATAATCAACGGTTTTTTCAACGCTTTTGCTGCGGCAATGTGGGTGCGGAAACGTTGGTGCTGCCAGCTTAAATCGCCTTCCGAACGGAAATAATCCAAGCCCGTTTCACCTATGGCGATCACTTTGGGGTTTTGCCCCAGTTCAATCAATTCTTCGGCACTAGGGTCGTGGCCTTCATGCTCGTTAGGATGCACCCCGACACTGACCGAGATTTGCGGGTAATCGGCAACCCTGGCCAACATGGCGGGATAAGCTTCCAAGTCGATGGCGATGCACAGCAGATATTCGATTTGGCTATCGGTTACTTTTTGCATAAAGCAACCAAAATCATTTTGGTAGGGTTTAAGGTCGATACGGTCAAGATGGCAATGGGAGTCAATCAACATGGGCTAGCCTACGTCTGTAAAAAATAGATACCAGCACTGTAGCAAGTTTTACGCATATCGCCAACGCCTTTAACTGACTTTCTCTTATGGCTTTGTCTTAGTGTCCTGCCCGTTTTTCTGCCAACCCTGAATCTTTCGGTAAATCGTTGACGGGCTGACCTCCAGCAACGCGGCGGCGTTAGGTATATTGTCCTGGCAATAACGCAGCGCATTTTCTATCGCGGTTTTTTCCACCTGCCATAAAGGCAAAATCTCCTGCGGTGGGGGTGGTGTGTCCGGTTGGGCGGTTTTGTGCGGTTTCAATAGCTGCTGTGGTTGTGGACGTACCGATCTTAACGGCTCCGGCAACATCTCGGCTTCCACCCATTGGCCCTGGTTTAAGACAACAATATTGCGCATGACATTTTGCAATTCACGGATATTGCCCAGCCAAGGGTAGGCGGTAAAAATGGCTTCGCATTCTGGCGACAAACCGACAAATTCCTTATGCTCTTCGGTGCTGTAAGTCTGCAAAAACTGGCGGGCAATCAGCAGCACATCTTCCGAGCGTTCCCGCAAGGGCGGCAAATGCAGGGGGATGACGTGCAAGCGGTAAAACAAATCTTCCCGAAAGCGCCCAGCAGCCACCTCATCCAACGGATTACGGTTAGTGGCGCAGATAAAGCGCAAATCGACGGTTTTTGTACCTGTCCCACCGACTTTTTGTATTTTTCCGGTCTGGATGAATCGTAGCAATTTAGCTTGTAGGTCAATGTCCATTTCGCAAATTTCATCCAAAAAAAACGTGCCGCCATCCGCCTGCTCTGCCGCGCCTTTGCGCTCGCCTGACGCGCCAGTGAACGCGCCTTTGACATGGCCAAAAATTTCGCTTTCCATCAAATCGCGCGGTATGGCGGCACAGTTCAAGGCAATAAACGGCTGCTTGCTGCGCGGGCTTTGTTGGTGGATCGCTTCCGCACAGACTTCTTTGCCTGTCCCGCTTTCTCCGGTGATAAACACGGTCGCCTTACTGGGCGCGGCACTGTCAATAATGCGGTAAACCCTCTGCATCGCCAAGGATGATCCAATAAAACCATGATAATTAGGGCGGAAATCTTGGCTAAGTTGCTCGATTTGCCGCTGCAAAGAGCGGCTGTTTAAGGCATTGCGTAAAGTGACCAATAACCTTTTGCCGGAAAAAGGCTTTTCGATGAAATCAAACGCACCGTAACGCATGGCATCAACGGCAACATCAATACTGCCATAAGCCGTTATGACAATGGCGGCGCAGGGCAGGTTTTGCTTTTGGATGACCTTGAGGATATCCATACCTTCCATGTCCGGCAAATTCAAATCCAGCACCACCACGTCAGGACATTGCCCGTCGATGAACGCTAAGCCCTCCGCCCCTGTGCTGCTATGGCAGAGCTGAATATCTTCATGGCGCAGATACCCCTTATATAACAAGCTCAAGGTTGGGCTATCTTCAATCAGTAAGACAGTAGGCAAGGACGTTGTCGGCATAATGTCAGTATAGGATTAGGTTAAGTTACCACGACTACTTGTTCAGTTCGGCATAAACTAACAGCCAAGCTGGCTTGATTGTGGCCGCCGCCGCAAAGGCCTGTGCCTTTTCTCCTTGACGGCAAAGGCCATTACTATGGCTGGCTAAAGCCGCCAACTGCATCGCGCCAAAAGTCGCCGCCTCGCTGACGCAAGCATGGATCTCATGCGCCAACACCGCAAAATCCTGTTCCGCAATGGCCTGTTCAATCGCCATGACCCGCTGTCCGCCTTGTTCCAGAAAGAGCGCCAGCAGTTCTTGGTACAAATCTTCAGGCAACTCTGCCTGCAAATGCGCCAATACGGCAAAGTCGATAATAGGCATAACATTCACCTCATGGGTTAAGGGAACTGTAGACATCGTGTTAATGATCGGTTAGGAATGACAACATCATTCAGTGTATAGCCTTGTCATTAAAGCCGCAAATTTGGTATCCCTTACTGCCGATAACGTCCATTAAATGCAAGGTACTTTACTGGCTCTCTAGTTTTTTAGCATTTTCAAATTGCAACAACCTTATCGCTTTTCGCATTTTGCATTTCAGCCATTTGCATTTTGCGAAACTATTGGGTAGCTTACCCATACACATTAATATAAGTTATTGATATTAATAATATATTATTATGGCACACTGTTTGCTATAGACCAAATAACCTAAAAATTATTTTTTAATACAGGATTTATTTCATGACTACCTATACTAACTTGCTGAACGGATTGATCCTCTTATCATCCTTGGCATCAGGCGCTGTATTTGCCGATATGAACAGCCTCAATGTCGGCGACTCGTTTGCCTATAAAACCCAAAAAACCGTGGCCGTCGATATTCAGATTAATACTGGGGCTAATGAAGAAAGTGGTTTAAGCTTTTATAGCCAAGGCGCAGGCGGCTTACGTTTGCTGGATTCACGCATGGTGGACAGTTCAGGCCATTACAACGGCAAATTGCGGATTCCCGCTTCGTTAAAAACAATCGTCGTCAGATCACGTTGGTTAGATTCGTTTAAAGAAGTCAAAGTATCTATTACTAAAAACAAAGTCAATACCGTCATTGATAACTTTTAATACAGCGGACACAATGCCAAAACGGCCAAACACAGTGCCGGAAGCATAAAACTTTAAGACTTAGAAATTGGGCGGATTCAAACCGCAAATGACACTATCAACCAGATTTGCACAGAGAGAAATTTTTATGGCACAGACATCAACAACATCATGGCTAAAACTCGCCACCCTACTGTTGGCCGGGCCGTTTGGCATCAGTAGCCACGCTAATGCGAAAACCGATTGGCAATATTTTGGCCCGTACAACAAGACCACAGGCGTGCCAAACGCCATATTTGATATGAGTAAGAGCTTACCGTCGGATTTGCTGTCACGCGTACTCCGTAAATTGCCGGAAGGGCAGAATATCAACAAAAATTCCGAGAAATTGCTCACCGATGACCAAGGGGCGAACATTTTCTTAGTCCGTGATGCAGAAGTTAAGGTCGCGTTTGTCTATAGCGGTGCGGGCTACCATAACGGCTTGGGGTTTTTCAAATTCAGCGCCGAAAATATGCCGACCAAAACCACTCAAGTGCAAGACAAGATTTTGTTCCCCAGCAGCACATCAGCCATTTATAACCCGTCCACCGCTTTTTTAAAATACGGCAATGCCCTGGACTTAGGCACTTTCCATGCCGGCGACGCGCTGGGCTTCACCTTATTAGGCAATGGCTGGGTTCCAAGCTTAGGTGCGGACAATCCTAACCAATCCGCCAACGCCATTTTCCGCACCCTCCAAAAGCTGAATCCAGAAGTGAATGTCGGTACTAACAATTATAAAGCACATACCGTGCTGTTATCCAACCCTTCCGACGGGCTGTTGGTCTTGGGTTTTGAGGACATGAACCGCACCCCCGGCCAAGGCAGCGACAATGATTTTAACGATGTGGTCATTGCTATCCATGTGACACCGTTCAGTGCGGTTGATACCAGCCAGCTCAATAGCCTGACCCCTAAGGCCGATTTGAACTTGATTGATACCGACAAGGACACCGTCCCGGATTATCTGGACGCATTCCCCAACGATCCGACCCGTTCTGCTCAACGCTTTTATCCCAGTTCGACTGGCTATGGCAAATTGGCTTTTGAAGACCAATGGCCACTGAGAGGCGATTACGATATGAATGATGTGGTGATGAATTACCGTATTATCGAAACCCTGAATGCGGCGGGACAAGTCACTGATGTGGATTCCATTTATCAAGTGATGGCACGGGGCGGTGTATATGACCGTGGTTTCGGCCTGCATTTTCCGGGTGTGGCCAGTAGTGATATTGTGCTAAAAAATGCCGACGGTAGCCCCGCTGCAACACTAATGACCAATAACGGGACTCCGGTCGCCTTAGTGCCTGAGGCTAACCAACCCGAAGCGGTGTTGATCATTTCCCCAGACCTGAAACCGGTAACGTTGCCCAGCCAGACGTTTCCATGCAGTTACTTTAACACCTGGAGCCAATGCCCAACGGTGCAAGGCCCGCGCTACACCGCGCATATCACCTTCACTAAACCTAAGGCTAACCTGACTGCACCGCCTTATAACCCGTTCATTTTCTCGGCGATTAACCGCGGCAAAGAAACCCATTTGGTTGATATGCAACCGACCGCATTAGCTGACCGTAGCCTGTTTGGCACGGGGGATGATGCGTCCGATCCTAGCAAAGGCCATTATTATCGGACAGCCAATAATTTGCCTTGGGCTTTGGATATTCCTGACACTTGGCAGTATCCGCTAGAAACCCAAGATGTGACCACCGCTTACGGCTTCTTTGGCTCTTGGGCGGAAAGCAGCGGGGTACAGAATACCGATTGGTATTTACATCCCACCAATAAGAATTATCTGTATATCAGCAAATAACGCTGATTCAACAGTCCCTCCCTAGAAAAGCTTGCGCGCTTTTTGGCATCCCCTGCTGATTAGCGCGTTTGACTTCGCCGCCCTGCCTGAAAATTCAGAGCATAAAGCGTCTTAACCACACCGTCTTTTCAGGCGTGTGATTAGGATATAGCAAGCCCTCTCCCCATTCGCTCTATCCGACCTTACAACGGCTGTTTTTCATTTCTTGTCTTGCCTATTCCCACCCTTCTTTCAAGCTCCGCCCGCCGCCCCGCCCAGTGTATCTAAAAAGCAGATAAATTCATCGAATTTGGTCATTTTCTTATCGGCAAAAATTTGCTTATCCTGTTTCCGAAATCACTAAACAGACGTTTTAGCCCGATATTTACACTGATCGAACCACATTAAGATTAGCAATATGGCAACTACTGAGAGCAACCACCACCAAAAACAGCGGAATGCTGAAATTGCCCGGCAGATCATGCAGATGCTGGAAAGCATACGGTTTGGCTCAGTGGAAATCGTTATCCACGACAGCAAAATTGTCCAAATTGAACGCAAAGAGAAACTACGCCCAGACGCATTATAAAACCCCATCCTCACCTCAAGCCATTGGCTTAAATCTAGCGGATAACCGAGGATTGTCATCATGAAAGTCAATAAAACAGACCGGATAACCGGAAATTACCCACAAGGTGAACTTATGAAAAACCCAAACCGTTTGCTGCTCACGGCGGCTATTCATGGCCTATTGGCCGCCGCCAGCCTGGACACGGCTTTCGCCGATGCGAAAGATCAAAAAATCGACCTGCTGGAAAAACGTCTGCGGCTGTTAGAAGAGCGCTTAAACGTTACCCCTAACCTTAATGCCCCCAGCAAACCCGACCCTGTCGTCCAAGCCTTAGACCAAAAAGTCAAAATCCTTGAACGCCAAAACGAAGTGAACAAAGAAATCGCCTTGGAAGCGTCGAAAACCGCACCTAAGCTGGACGTGAGCAACAAAGGCATCAGCTTTACCTCGGCGGATGGCGACCATTCCGTGCGTCTGCGCGGCTCAATACAAGGCGACGAACGCTTTTTTATAGACGATCCTTCAGGTTCGGCACTAAATAACCGTTTTGATCTTAGACAAGCGCGTTTATGGCTAGAAGGACGGTTTTGGAAATACAACGATTTTAAACTCATGCCCGATTTTGGCAATGGCAAAACCCTATTGGCGGATGCCTATATTGATTTGCATTACTGGAATAGCGCGGCTTTGACGGTGGGCAGACAAAAAACCCCACTGAGCTTAGAGCGTCTGCAAGGCGACACTGATGGCACCTTTGTCGAACGCGCTTACCCGACTTACCTTGCCAGCAACCGTGACAACGGCATTAAATTGCACGGCAGTTTTGGTGCGCCCGGCCAAAAGACCGAATACGCAGGCCCTATTGATTTCAAAAACTTTGCCACTTATGAAGTCGGTGTCTTTAACGGCGGCGGCGATAACGGGGCAGAAGACTCCTACAAAGCTGTCGCCGACAATAAAGAGGTGGCAGGGCGTTTGTGGCTGCATCCGTTCCAAAATTCCGGCATCAATGCGCTGGAGGGCTTCGGCGCGGGTGTCGCGGCCAGTTATGTCCAGCCCCAAAACGACAGCCTATCATTCGCCAGCGGCGCCCTTAACTTAAAAAGCGCCATTGGCCAAAACACCATTGTCGATTATACCAAACTGAAAACCGGAGTCAGCGGTATTGCTGCCGATGGCGAACATTACCGTATTTATCCGCAAGCCTACTGGTATAAGGGGCCTTACGGCCTGATGGGCGAATATGTCCTGTCTTCGCAACAGTTAACGGGCGATGCAGGCCGCACCCACATCAAACAAGACAATTCCGCTTGGCAAATCCAAGCCTCTTATGTCCTGACTGGCGAGAACAATACTTTCCAAAGCGTCAAGCCACGCGCAGCATTTAACCCCTCAAAAGGCCAATGGGGCGCGTTGCAGTTCGCCGCCCGTTGGAGCGAATTATCAGTCGACAAAAACACTTTTCAACTGTTAAGCGCCAGCAATTCGGTCAGCCAAGCGACCGCTTGGGCGGTCGGCTTCAACTGGTATCTGAACAATAACACCCGCTTGATGGCGGATTATGAAGATACCCGCTTTACGGGTGGGGCCGCTTCAGGCGGTAACCGTCCTGAAGAAAAAGCCTTTGCGACCCGTCTACAGTTCGTATTTTAATCCCTTTAAAGCCTTACCCAGGACATGACATGAACCTTACAGCCACCCTAAAACTGGCGGTACTTGCCGTTAGCTTAAGCCTAGGCACGGTAGCATTTGCCGACCGCACCCTATTAAACGTCTCTTATGACCCCACCCGTGAGCTCTACCAAGACTTTAACAAAGAATTTATTAAATATTGGAAAGAAAAATCCGGCGAAACCGTCGCCATCCAACAATCCCATGGCGGTGCCGGCAAACAGGCCCGCGCGGTAATTGACGGCTTGGATGCCGATGTTTTGACGCTGGCGATCACTTACGACATCGACAAAATTGCCGACAAAGCCAAGCTATTGCCGAAAGACTGGCAAAGCCGCCTGCCGAACAACAGCATCCCGTATACCTCGACTATTGTCTTCTTAGTGCGTAAAGGCAACCCCAAAGGCATCAAAAACTGGGATGACCTGGTTAAAGAAGGCGTGTCCGTAGTGACACCTAACCCGAAAACCTCAGGCGGTGCCCGTTACAACTATCTGGCGGCTTGGGCGTTCGCGGAAAAGCAATATGGCGGTAAAGAAGCGGCAAAAGAGTTTATCAAAAAACTCTATAAAAACGTCCCCGTACTGGATTCCGGCGCACGCGGTGCGACCACAACCTTCTTGCAACGCGGCATCGGTGACGTGCTGTTGGCCTGGGAAAACGAAGCCCTGTTAGCGATTAAAGAAATGGGCGGCGACCAAGTTGAAATCGTCGCGCCGCCTGCCAGTATCCTTGCCGAAACGCCTGTAGCGGTCGTCGATACCGTCGTCAACAAGCACGGCACGAAAGATTTGGCCGAAGCGTACTTAAACTACCTGTACACGCCAGCCGGACAAAAGTTGGCGGCGAAACATTATTATCGTCCGATTGAGCCTAAATACGCCGACCCCGCCGATCTGGCCGTATTCCCAAAACTGGAGCTGTTCACCATCAAAGACCGTTTCGGTAGCTGGGAAGCCGTGCAACAAGAGCATTTTGACGATAACGGCATTTTTGACCAGATTTACGCGCCTTAAACCCGCCGATTTTGTCTGCTATCCGGCAACATTAAAATCTTAGCGGCGCAGGGCGCAAGCCCTGCGTGGCTAAGACCGTTTAAACCAGAACAACGGTTTGCAGGTCAGCCGTTTCCGGCATCAGAACCCCATAACCTGACCACAAAAACGAAGGTTAACCATGAGACAAAGTAACATTATGCCGGGCTTTCGCCCAACGCTGGGTTTTACGATAGTGTATTTATGCCTGATCGTGCTGATTCCGCTCAGTACCCTGATTTTCAAAAGCTTTGAACTCAGTGCGGCGGATTTTTATAAAATCATTACCCATGACCGTGTGCTGGCCTCTTTCCGAGTCAGTTTCAGCACCGCCTTTGCGGCCGCCAGCATTGCCAGCCTGTTTGGCTTTATCATTGCTTGGTCGTTTGTACGTTACTCCTTTCCCGGCAAGCGTTTTTTTGACGCGTTGATCGATTTGCCATTTGCCTTGCCCACCGCCGTGGCGGGTATCGTCTTGGCAACCATTTACCAACCTAACGGCCTGATCGGCCAATGGCTGATGCACAGCTTCGGCATACAAGTCGCCTACAAGCCCTTAGGTATCGTCGTCGCATTAATCTTCATCAGCTTACCGTTTGTCGTGCGTACCGTTGAGCCGGTCTTGCAGGAATTTGATTCGTCTATGGAAGAAGCCGCCGCCAGCTTGGGGGCAACCCGCCTGCAAGTGTTTGTAAAAATCATTTTCCCGAACATTTTCCCCGCCCTGCTGACCGGCTTCGCGCTGGCGTTTGCACGGGGTATCGGCGAATACGGTTCGGTCATTTTTATCGCCGGGAACCTGCCTTACGTCTCCGAAATTGTCCCGCTGATGATAGTCACTAAGCTGGAGCAATACGATATTCCCGGTGCGACCGCGATTGCCCTCACCATGCTGGTGATTTCTTTCATCATGTTACTGGTGATTAATTTATTGCAGCTCTGGGTACGCAAACGTTCCGGGCAATTATAAGGAGATGCGCTAATGAATGCCGTTACCCACACCCAAACTATGACCAAACGGGCTTTACATGATCCGGCTTGGCTCAAATGGGGGCTAATCGCCACCGCCCTCGGCTTTATCCTGCTATTTTTATGCCTGCCGCTCTGGATAGTCATCAGTGAAGCTTTCGCCAAAGGCTGGACAGCCTACATCAGCGCTTTGGCACAACCCGACGCGTTGGCGGCACTGCGCCTGACCTTACTGACTGCTTTTATCACCGTGCCGCTAAATACGGTATTAGGGGTTTGTGCGGCTTGGGCGATCACGCGCTTTGAATTTAAAGGTAAAAGCCTGTTGACCACCTTGATTGACTTGCCGTTTTCGGTGTCGCCAGTCATTTCCGGCCTGATTTTCGTGTTGATGTTCGGCGCCCAAGGCTGGTTCGGCCATTGGTTCTCCGATCATGACATCAAGATTATTTTCGCCGTGCCGGGGATTGTTTTAGCGACCTTGTTCATCACCTTCCCGTTTGTCGCCCGCGAACTGATCCCGCTGATGCAGGAAATGGGCAGCGAAGAAGAGGAAGCCGCGCTGTCTTTAGGCGCGAGCGGCTGGCAAATGTTCTTCCAAATTACCTTACCGAACATCAAATGGGCGTTGCTGTACGGCGTATTGCTATGTAATGCGCGGGCAATGGGCGAGTTTGGCGCGGTTTCAGTGGTGTCTGGCCATATCCGTGGCCTGACCAATACCCTGCCCTTACATGTCGAAGTCAGCTATAACGAATACGATTTTGTCGGCGCTTTCGCCAGCGCTTCAATACTGGCAGGGTTGGCGATTGTCACCTTGGTTCTGAAATCCATTTTGGAATGGCGGCAAGGCAAATAAGCCGCCGTCTTTTACACCTTATTTGCGGGCAACTTATTATGAGCATCATACTGTCTAATATCACCAAAAACTTCGGGCAATTCGCCGCCCTGAACAATATTGACCTTGAAATCCCCGAAGGCGAATTGGTCGCCCTGCTCGGGCCTTCCGGTTGCGGCAAAACCACCCTATTACGCATCATCGCCGGTTTGGAACAAGCCGATTCCGGGCGGGTGGTACTTAATGGTGAAGACAAGACCGAGCAGCACGTCAGCCATCGCGGCATCGGTTTTGTGTTCCAACATTACGCCCTGTTCCGGCACATGACCGTGTTTGACAATATCGCCTTTGGCTTGCGGGTCAAACCGAAACAACACCGCCCCAGTGAAGCCGACATCGCCAAAAAAGTCCATGCCTTATTGAATTTGGTGCAACTGGACTGGCTGCATGACCGCTTCCCCGACCAATTGTCCGGTGGCCAACGCCAACGTATCGCCTTAGCGCGAGCCTTAGCGGTAGAGCCGGAAGTGTTGTTGTTGGATGAGCCGTTTGGGGCTTTAGATGCCAGTGTCCGTAAAGACTTACGGCAATGGCTAAGAAACCTGCACCATGAGCTAAACGTCACCAGTATTTTTGTTACCCATGACCAAGAAGAGGCAATGGAAGTCGCCAGCCAAGTGGTGGTGCTTAACCAAGGCCGGATTGAACAGCAAGGTGCGCCCAGCGACATTTATGACCATCCCGCCAATGCCTTTGTCTCGCGTTTTATCGGCCAGACCAACATCTTTGCGCCGGATGACCACGATGCCATCTGGTTGCACAGCTCAGGCTTGCCGATTGCCGATAAATCCGGCAAAACCGCCCATGTCCGCCCCCATGATATTGAAGTGCAAAAAGCTGACGATAGCGCAGCCGCCCATGCGGTCTTAAAAGACTGGCAACATTTAGGGGCGCTGATCCGTGTTGAATTGGTCAAGAATGCCGCCCAAGGCGAACAAGCGACCGTCTATGCAGAAATGCCTAACGAACAGTTCAGACGCTTAGATTTGCAACGCGGCGATAAAGTTAATTTACGCATCCGTAATGCGCATTGGTTCCATTAAACGCCGACAGAAGATGATTTCTATCGGCAAAGGCTTTCAGTCTTTGCCGATAGCTTAGGGAGAGTGTTACTTTTAGGATATGACGGTGATCAGAGACGGTGAACCGCCTTACAGAGCATGGCGGTGAGTAAAATAGCGGAGAAAAAAAGAACCCCCTTCACGAAGAAGAGGGTTTAGAGGGCGGGGGCAATCATATTGCCCACATGGAGACTTTACAAGCATCTTAAGTGATCGACCGCCAACAGATCATAATAACGGCCTTGCACTAAATTAAAACCAACTGAGGATACGATGAACGCCTGCTCTTTTTCATCCACTTGTTGCAGAACCGTTTGTCCTCCCAGCAAGTCAATGAGTTCTTTTAACGAGCTTAACGCCGAAGGCCAAGTAATTTGTACATCCAAATCGCCCTGGCCTGAACCTGGCGCGTTGACCCGCAGATAATCGGGAGAAAGCTTAGAAATCAGATCCACCAAACCATTAGCGGCATATAAATGGCCGATATTCAAAGCGATTTTATAACCGCGCTGGCGATAATTTTGCAGGCCTTCCAACAGTTCATCATGGTGCAAGGCATAAAAATTATTAACCGCGATGGAAATCACGACATTTTTTGTTGCCAAGCCGCATTTGGCGATCACTTCTTCAAAATACGCGCCATGGTTACTGCTGACCCCCAAAACGTGGCGGGGATCCACATCTAAGAACAAAACCCCACCCAAATGGGAAAACGGCAGATAATTCAGCATGTGGACAGTTCTGGACAAACGGTCAAGGTTGATGATGGATTGAAAATCCGCCGCATTTTTTTTGCCGTCGTGCGACGCATGTTGGAAACCATCATAAGGTGCCACCGATAATTGGGCGATATGTCCGGTCAGCACTTCGTGGTTGTCGCCGGAACGGACAGGCGTAAAGGTGCTGCTGATACGGATAGGCCCAAACAGACCGCTAACGCGGTTGTTTTCCAAAATAAAAGGGTGCAGGTCGGAATGGTGTTCGTTAGCGAAACGCTCATTGAAATGATTAACAAGCTGTTGTAAAGGCATTTTTTTCTCCTAATTATAATGTTGTGTTGTCTAAGCCGGACTGGCAAGACGTTTATAAGCGTACCATAGTGCCGTCTTTTTGCTGTTGGTCAACATAATAAAGTCATCTTTATTTTTAACAAAACGATATGTTTAGATTTTTATATCGAATAAACAGATATAATAAACCTGCGTTAACCGCCACACTCAGACGACCTTTGAAAAACCATGAACTTAAGCCAAATCGAACTGCTGCGCATTTTGCAGGAAACCCAACTGAACTTGTCTAAAGCCGCCGACAAAATGCATGTCGTCCAATCGGCCGTCAGCCGGCAATTACAGCTCTTTGAGGAAGAATTAGGCTCGCCGCTATTTGAGCGTAGCGGCAAAAAATTAATGGCCTTAACCCCCTTAGGCAAACGGGTGATGTCGGAAGTCACCACCATCTGCCAGGCCAAGCTTAACATCCAAACGATTGCCGCCGATTTTCTCGACAGCAACCAAGGCACTATCCATGTCGCCACCACCCACACCCAAGCCAAATATTTTTTGCCCAAACCCATCCAACGGTTCCGAAAAAAATATCCAGGCGTACGGATTTACATGGTGCAAGCCTCGCCCGAACAACTGATCCACCAACTGCATGTGCATAAGGCTGACATTGCCATCTGCACCGAAAGGGTCGCTACTGATATTGCCTTAGTCACGTTACCTTGCTACGAATGGCACCATAGCGTGGTCATGCCCAAAGGCCACCCGCTCTGCGAAGGCGAACTGACTTACGCACGCTTGGCGGCGCAACCGATACTCACCTACAGCTTCGGCTTTACCGGGCGTTCCAATATTGAGTCCGCCTTTAAGCAATCGGGTTATGAGCTGGACATTATCTTAGCCGCAGCCGATACCGATGTGATAAAAACCTACGTCCGCTTAGGTATGGGCGTAGGCCTTATCGCCGGCATGGCTTACGATGCCGACATCGACCAAGACCTGTGCGCCCGTGACCTGTCACACCTGATCCCCCTGTCCAGCACCAAAATCGCTTATTTAAAACAAAATTATCTGCCGCTCTACAGCCAGCATTTTATTGAAGAACTGCTGTTGGCGGGTAAGGACTATTAACGTTTATAGAACAGGCAGAAAATAATTGGGCCATCTGCACGGGTCAGACCTTTCACTCCATCATCGAGCTTTAGCCAACAGCCCCGCAACCGTTCGGGATTGGTGCAGAAACCCTACATAACCGCACGAAATTGAAGCAAAAACAGCACTTATTGTCGCTTTTTAGTCCATTACCCTCCTGCCAAGCTGTTGACATAGAAAAACAAGGCATTGTTTTATATTAAAAAACTTACCGCACCTTCCAAATAAAAAAATTTGGCACAAGTCCTGCTTTATTATTTGCAATGGTTCTAAAGACGGAACCAAAACCTTAGCTCACTGTTGAGTATTTGACAAAGGCGTCGAAAAATCGAATGGTCTCATTTAGACCTACGATTTGGAGGCGCCTTTTTTTTTGCCCGAAATTCCATACAGGAAAAGCCACCATGAAAAAAACCGGACTGACCCTCAAAAAATGGGTAACTGCACTTTCTGCCGTTACCGCCTTGACGACTTTGGCTTTTGCTTCTGATGCCATTGCCGTAGCCAACATTGAAAAAGAAAACCTTAAATTCGGTTTCATTAAACTGACCGACATGGCCCCGCTCGCGGTCGCTTTTGAAAAAGGCTTCTTTGAAGACGAAGGCCTGTTTGTCCAATTAGAAGCGCAAGCCAACTGGAAAGTGGTCATGGACCGCGTGGTCAGCGGCGAATTGGACGGCTCGCACATGCTAGCCCCCGCCCCCTTGGGCATGAGCGTCGGCTTTGGTGCGCAAGCCGACATCGTCACCGCGTTCAGCATGGGTTTTAACGGCAGCGCCATCACCGTATCCAATGACGTTTGGCAACAAATGAAACCGAACGTACCGATGGAAGGCGGCAAACCCGTACATCCCATTAAAGCCGATGCCCTAAAGCCTGTAGTCGACAAATTCAAAAGTGCGGGCAAGCCATTCAATATGGCGATGACCTTCCCAATTGGTAGCCATAACCTAAAACTACGCTATTGGTTGGCGGCAGGCGGCATTAAACCGGGCTTTTATGCCCCACCCCAAGACACCTCCGGGCAATTGGATGCCGATGCCCTGCTCTCCGTCACCCCACCGCCACAAATGCCTGCTACCTTGGAATCCGGCACTATTAACGGCTATTGCGTCGGCGAACCCTGGAACCAACAAGCCGTGTTTAAAGGCATAGGTGTTCCCGTCGTCACCGATGACGAACTCTGGAAAGACACCCCGGAAAAAGTTTTTGGCGTGACCAAAGCGTGGGCGGACAAAAACCCCAACACCCATTTGGCCGTGGTTAAAGCCTTAATCCGCGCCGCTATCTGGTTGGATGCCGACAACAACAAAAACCGCAAAGAAGCCATTGAGATGTTGGCGCAAAAACAGTATGTGGGCGCGGACTACGAAGTCTTAGCCAACAGTATGACCGGCACCTTTGAATATGAAAAAGGCGACAAACGCCCCTTACCCGACTTTAACACCTTCTTCCGTAACGGTGCCAGCTACCCGTCTTACAGCAGCGCGGTATGGTACCTCACCCAGTTACGCCGTTGGGGCATGATCAGCGAATTTAAGCCTGATAACTGGTACATGGAAACCGCGAAAAAAGTCTATCGCCCGGACATTTACTTAGCTGCCGCCAAAGAACTGGTTGCCGAAGGCAAAGCCCAGGCGGCCGATTTTCCTGCCGACACCAGCATCAAACCTTCGCAAAACTTCTTTATCGACAAAATGGCCTTTGATGCCAACAAGCCTAACGCCTATTTGGAACAATTCCCGATTGGCCTGAAAGGCAAACAAAAAGTGGTCGGCGGTAAAGTGGTTGACTAACCCCTAGCAGGGAGCGCGGGCATCTTGCCCGCACGTTAGGAATCCCCACCCCTAAAAAGCAACTATACTGTGAACGGCCAAGTTTTCGGCTTTTACAATTCACCGTAGGGTACGCTGTACCCTCAGGGGCATAAATGCGTACTTTTTACACTGATTTTTATGAGGATTTTTTAAAGGTACGCATTTATGCCCCTGAAGGTACAGCGTACCCTACCAAAAAAACCGAAAACCTGGCCGTTTGAAGTATATGTTACAGCATCATCCAACTCGTAAGTGAGTGTTCCTGGTTAGACAAGGCGGTTAGGTTTAGTGCAAGGATGCACTTTTTTTACGACACATTCTATTTTTATCAGCGGCGCACGCCTGCTAGGGGTCATTATGAGCCATCAATTAATCAAATTTCTCAATATCGCCGGGCTGACATGGTTTGTCCCGCTGGTAAAACTGGCGACGGGCGAAAACCCCAGCCAACAACTGCGCGAATTATGGCTGATTATGGGTATCCCCATTATTGCCTTCATGCTGTTTTTAGGGATGTGGAGCTTCTCCGCCTCTAAAGTCCACACCAGCTTAGGCGCGATTCCAGGCCCTTCAGCCGTTTGGGAGGAAGCGGGCGGCTTACTGGAGGCGCATTACGCCGAACGCCAAAAAGAAGTCGAATTTTACCAACGCCAACAAGCGCGTGACGATAAAATGCTCGCGGAAAACCCTAACGCCGAAGTGAAAAAACGCCCTTATACCGGCAAACCGACTTATCTTGACCAAATTTTGACTAGCCTGCGCACTGTATTTGCGGGCTTTATCATTGCGACGCTGGTCGCCATTCCCTTAGGCATCCTCTGCGGTATGAGCAGCATCATCAATACCGCCCTTAACCCGATCATACAAATTTTTAAGCCTGTATCCCCGCTGGCCTGGCTACCGATAGTCACGCTCATCGTCAGTTCTGTGTATGTGAGTACCGATGACTCGTGGTTTGAAAAATCCTTCCTGACCTCCGCCATTACTGTCACCCTGTGTTCGCTATGGCCGACCCTGATTAACACGGCGGTGGGCGTATCCTCCATTGACAAGGATTTAGTCAACGTCGGCAAAGTGTTGCGCTTGAACTATGTGACCCAAATCCAAAAAATCATCTTGCCTTCGGCATTGCCGTATATTTTTACCGGCATGAGACTGTCGCTGGGCGTGGGCTGGATGGTGTTGATCGCCGCCGAAATGTTGGCGCAAAACCCCGGTTTGGGCAAGTTCGTCTGGGACGAATTCCAAAACGGCAGCTCCAACTCGCTAGGCCGCATTATGGTCGCCGTATTCACCATTGGCATTATCGGCTTCATTCTCGACCGTATCATGCAGTCTTTCCAAAAAGTCTTCTCTTTTGGCCGATCACTGTAACCCCCGGAGCCCGCCATGAGCGCAGCCGCAAAACTTAAACTTGTTAACACTGCTATGTCATCAATCCCTAACACGCCTTCCAATGACCCGGAATTGCCGCTGGTCGAATTGATTAATGTCTGTAAATCGTACGGTGACGGCAAAGACAAAAACTCGATCTTAAAGAATATCAACCTGTCAATTAAAGACGGCGAGTTTATTGCTATTGTCGGCTTTTCGGGTAGCGGAAAAACTACGTTAATCTCTACCTTGGCGGGTTTAATTCAAGCCGATAGCGGTCAGGTGTTAAAACAAGGCAAACCCATTACTGGCCCAGGCCCTGACCGCGGCGTGGTGTTCCAAAACTATTCACTGATGCCGTGGCTGACTGTGTTTGAAAACGTCGCCTTAGCGGTCGATGAAATTTTTAAGGACTGGACGGCTGAGCAACGCAAAGCCCATACCGAAAAATATGTGCGCATGGTGAATCTAGGCGCGGCGATGGATAAAAAACCCGCCGAACTGTCCGGCGGGATGCGCCAACGTGTCAACGTGGCGCGGGCTTTGGCGGCAAACCCGGACATTTTATTATTGGACGAACCGCTCAGCGCCTTAGACGCTTTGACACGCGGTAACTTGCAAGATGAGATCCTGTCCATCTGGGAGCAAGAAAAGAAAACCGTCATCCTCATCACCAATGATGTCGATGAGGCCATTTATATGGCAGACCGCGTCATTCCGCTCAATCCAGGCCCTGATGCCACTTTCGGCCCCGATTTTCCGGTGACGATTGAGCGCCCGCGTGACCGCACGGACTTAAACCATAACGAAGAATTCAAACGTTTGCGGGCGGAAATCACCCAATACTTGATGGCTATCGGCATGGCAAAAACCCAAGACACCCCAGGCGACAAGATCGTCCTGCCCAATGTCCGCCCGAATACCAGCAACGATTGGAAATCTGGCGCACCGACCTTAAAGCCAGAACAGGATAATCTGGGCAGGCCCCGCTACTTGGAGTTTTCGCAATTGTCGAAAATCTACCCTAAAGCCAACGGTAACGGTACGGTAAAAGTGGTTGATGGTTTTGACCTGAAAATGAAAAAAGGCGAGTTCATCTCCATTATCGGCCACTCCGGCTGCGGCAAATCCACCGTATTATCGATGGCGGCAGGTTTGACTTCAATTTCCGAGGGCGGCATTATCCTCGACAACCGCGAAGTGGACAGTGCCGGCCCCGATAAAGGCGTGGTCTTCCAAGCCCCTAGCCTGTTCCCGTGGTTGACCGCGTTTGAAAACGTCATGCTTGGGGTCGATAAAGTCTATCCCCATGCCAGCAAATCGGAACGGGAAGACATTGTTGAGTATTATCTGACCCGCGTCGGCCTAGGCGATGCCCTGCGCAAAAAAGCCGGCGACATGTCCAACGGTATGCGCCAACGGGTCGGCATTGCCCGCGCTTTCGCCCTGTCACCCAAGCTCTTACTCTTAGACGAGCCGTTCGGGATGCTCGACTCCTTAACCCGCTGGGAATTGCAAGAAGTGCTGATGGAAGTTTGGGAGCGCACCCATGTGACCGCCATTGTCGTGACCCATGATGTCGACGAGGCGATTCTGCTGGCCGACCGCGTGGTCATGATGACCAACGGCCCCCATGCCAAAATCGGCAAAATCCAAGAGATTGATTTGCCCCGCCCGCGTACCCGTAAAGCCTTATTGACCCATAACGACTATTACCACTACCGCGAAAGCATTCTGACCTTTTTAACCGAGTGCGACCACACCCATTAAGGAACGTACACGAAATAAAATCGAAAGGACGACACCCCCTCCCTCCTAAGCGAAGCCGAAGGGCTTCCCCTTGGCAGGGGAAGGGGCTTTTTCCCCTGACTTTCGCCTGTACGACAGGGAAGCCGTTCGCTCCCTCCCCTGCCAAGGGGAGGGCTGGGGTGGGGTTTAACACGCAGAGGTGCAATGGAACGCCTACTTAATTTTATGCACGCTCCTAAACGATTTATGAGCAGTTACTTAATTACCCATTATCCCACCAACATCTTTTTTCATTGCCAACAAAGGGAGGCTTTATGCCTAAGCAACAACAAAAGAAACTGTCGGGTTCCATCTCGGCCCTACTCTTGTCACTATCTGTCGTCAGCCTACCTGCTTCGGCGGGATTGACCCAACAAATCGAGGACGCGCTTAACTTTTACCACTACGGCCATAATGGCGCGATTAAGTTCGACTTGAACTACCGTTATGAAAACGTTAACGAAGACAACCGCTTTGCCCCGACTGGCACCGTGCTGCCCGCCGCCAAGCAACCGTTAACCGCCAACGCCAATACCGCCCGCCTGCGCCTAGGCTACCTCACCCCGACCTTTGTAGGCTTCCAAGCTTATGCCGAATATGAAGGCAATTTAGCGATGGAAGACGAATATAACAACACCTTGCCCAACGGCAACCCGTTATATTCAAGAGTCGCCGACCCTGACCGCAGCGAGTTGAACCAATTCTGGCTGGCCTACTCCGGCATCCCCGACAACCTCATTAAACTCGGCAGACAGCGCATCAAATTGGACGATGACCGCTTTATCGGTAACGTCGGCTGGCGGCAAATGGAACAAACTTACGATTCGGTACTGCTGACCCATAACAACCAAACCCTATTCGGTTTAGTCGTGAACGCGGGCTATATCGCCAACGTACAAACCTTTACCGGCACCACCGATAACGTCCAAGCCCCGATCCTAAACCTGAACTACAAAATGGGCGATTACGGCAACCTGATTGGCTATGGCTACTTGTTAGACTACACCGAAAAGGCTAACTACGAAAAATCCAGCCAAACTTACGGCTTACGCGCCACTTGCTGCGTCAAACCGCTGGACTCGTACAAAATCAGCGACCATTTTGGCTTGGCTTACACCGCGGAATGGAGTCATCAAAGCAACTACGGCAATGGTCCGACCGGGTACGAAGCTGACCGTTACAACGTCATGGGCGGCTTAAGCGCCTATAACATTATGTTCCAAGGGGCTATGGAGCAACTGGGCGGTTCTGGCCTGAACAAAACCTTTGACACCCCCTTAGGCACTAACCACGCTTTCCAAGGCTGGGCGGATTTGTTCCTGACCACGCCTAGCAACGGTATCCGCGATGTCTTCGGTACGGTAATGGTGCCGTTCCAACGCGGCGACTTAGTGCTCAGCGGCATTTACCATGCCTATACCGATGACGGTGGCCGCTATAATTACGGCGACGAGTGGAATTTCCAAGCCGTGCAAAAGTTCGGCAAGCATTATAGCTTGCTGGCAAAATACGCTTACTACCACGCCGGCGACAACCTCGACCCGACATTTAAAAGCACCGACACCCAAAAAATCTGGCTGCAAGGCAACATTAGCTTTTAAATCGCCTGTGCCGACAAGCCAACACAGCTAGGCATCCGTTTTCTGCCCCCATTCCCACCCCTAACTTCAGGGGCGGGAATGGGAAAGCAGCCAAACGAAGCACCGCGCATTTTTCCTGCCTCCTCCTTCGGCTCCCCCCGCTACTGCGCCTTATCGGCACAGCTTGCCAAAATCACCGCCACCTCAGCAGCATCTAACTGGACAATGGCGGCAATGGCATCAACACCCATGCCCGCTTTATCGGCGTTGGCAATAATCAGGCGGCGGTTTTGTTCTATGCCCTGCCCAACCCCTTTTTCAATGCCCAGTTCCATGCCTTTTTCGATGCCCTGCTCTATGCCTTTTTCAATGCCCAGTTCCATGCCTTTTTCGATGCCCAGTTCCATGCCTTGTTCAAGCCCTTGCTTCAACGCCAGCGAATATGCCCCTTTTTGAATCATAATCCAATCGCGCTTTCGATGCTGTAAATCCAGCTCTTCCGCGCTTAAATTAGCCTCATTAGCAATCGCAAAGGCTTTTTCCTGCTCCCGCGCCAGATTTTTAGGCACGGCATCTAACTTGCCCGCATTTTTAATAAAATACAGCCACTTATCCTGAATAGTAAGTAACTCAGCTTCGGTTTTAGTAAATTTCGGCAATTCGATAAAGACCAGCTCAATATCGTCGTTATATTCGATAAACCGCTCTTTCTCCAGCAACTTAAAGCCGTTAATCAACGGCTGATCTGGGAAAAGGATAAAATCGGTCAACGTCAAACCGATGACCGGATTGAGCAGACCATAATCCTCACCCTTACTCAGTTGGGCAGAATAATTTTTCGCGGCGTTATAGAGGATACGCTTTTCAAAACCTTCATGGTGCAGCACCTGCATTTCGACAATCACTTGGCTGCCGTCATCCAGTTTCGCTTTGACATCGACATAGGTATCCTTCATACCCTTCAACATCGGGATATTATACGGGTCAACAAATATCAGGTCCGTAATCAACCGTCCGTTAAAATCCAGCACCGAATTGAGGAAACTGAGCAAAATATCCTGAGAGCCTTCGCTGCCAAAGACTTTTTTAAACGCAAAATCGGTTTTAATATCAAGAAAATTCATGCGCTGACCTATTAAAAATTTCGAACCGTGAATAACGTACAACGGCCATTAAAGAACGCTCACGAAAAAATCCGTTGCAGAGACGAAGAGGCGTTCCCTAAGCGAAGCCGAAAGCCGTTCCCTGAGCGAAGCCGAAGGGAGCGGCTCTTCGGCTTCGCCCAAAGGCCTAGAGCTGGGATCCCGTGCAATATAGAACGCCTACTTAATTTATGCACGTTCCTAAGACAGAAATTATCGATTACCCCAGACCCTACTACGGCAACAAGCTCTCCCCCGCCCACAATTGCGCCAAGGTTTCCCTAGCCCTCACCAAATGGCATTGTGTCCCGTCCACCATCACCTCAGCGACCCGTGGCCTAGAATTGTAATTGGAACTCATACTAAAACCATAAGCCCCCGCCGAGCGCACCGCCAGCAAATCGCCGACCGCCAGTTTCAGCAAACGCTCTTTACCCAAAAAATCCCCGGTTTCGCACACTGGGCCGACAATATCCCAATGCACTAACGGCGCATCATCATGCGGACTGACCGGAATAATTTCCTGCCACGCCCCGTACAGCGACGGGCGCAACAAATCATTCATCGCCGCATCGACAATGGCAAAATTCTTATTAGCGGTCGGTTTCAGATACTCCACTTGCGTGACCAAAATCCCCGCATTACCGACAATCGCCCGCCCCGGTTCCAAAAGAATCTCATAACTGTGCTGCCCCAAACGTTCCAACACCGCTTGGATATATTGTGCAGGCTGGGGCGGCTGCTCATCCTTATAACAAATGCCCAAACCGCCGCCCAAATCCAAATGGTGCAGATGGATACCCTCTTCCCGCAACGTCGCCACCAGTTCCAGCAACTTATCCAACGCGTCCAAAAATGGCCGGGTTTCGGTCAATTGCGAACCGATATGGCAATCAATACCCACTACCTTAATATACGGCAGGGCGGCGGCGCGGCGGTACTCGGCGATGGCCGTATCAATGTCGATACCGAATTTATTTTCTTTCAGGCCTGTCGAGATATACGGATGGGTTTTGGCATCGACATCGGGATTCACCCGGAACGACACGGGCGCGACCACACCCAATTGTCCGGCCAGATTATTGATCCGATCCAACTCACCGCTAACCTCAATATTAAAGCAACGGATACCCGCTTTTAACGCCGCCAGAATTTCATCCTCACGCTTACCGACCCCCGAAAAAACAATCTTTTTAGCATCACCACCCGCCGCCAAGACCCGTTCCATTTCCCCCAACGAGACAATATCAAACCCCGACCCCAACCGCGCCAGCACATTCAACACGCCTAAATTAGAGTTAGCCTTAACCGCATAACAGACCAAATGCGGTATAGCGCCAAACGCGCCATCAAATGCCCGCCAATGCCGCTCCAGCGTCGCACGCGAGTAGATATAGCAAGGGCTGCCAAATTGATAAACAATATCCTGCACTGCCACCGCTTCGGCAAACAGCTCATTGTTTTGATAATTAAAATAGTCCATAGTTCGTTATTTTTTGTCCGGTTGTGTAGGGGTAGGTGGGGCTTTATCCGGCAGATAAAGCGGCCCAGGTTGACCGCAAGCGGTAAGCAATAAGTTTAACAGTAAAAATAAGATTATTTTAGGGCTAGACATTTTCTTGGCGTTCGCAAGTGTGGGTAATGGCTTATAGTAGCGTAAATTTGTAGGCTATTGGGGGGAAATTATGGGGGATAAGTCGATGTGAAACGGTTTTTGTCTTTATATGGATTTCAGTGTCTTTTATCTGTTAATAATCATAGCGACCATAAATCCCCCCGTCGCTCATCCGGCACGGTCTGTCGCTGCTCCGCGACGCACCTGCCCGCACCCGATGACCGACTAGCCTGCGGTTCCACCGCCCTGCTGTAGCTCAGCATGACCTAGGGCAAGGCGCAAGCCCAAGCGGTCGTAACGGCCATCTGGCCAGATCCTTTCACGGATAGCACAACGGACATTCCCGCCGTCGTAGTCCCAAGAGCCACCACGCACAACACGCAAGGCATCCGGCTCCAGACCTGTCGGCACTTGCCAAGGGTCGCACACAGCGGCAGTACCCAAAGAATCCCGCCAAACATCCTCACACCACTCCCAAACATTGCCGTGCATTGCAAATAAGCCCCAAGCATTGCAGGGATAAGCTTTTACCTCCGCCGTCGCTTGTTTCGCTCCTTTACCCCATTCATCAGATTTGTATTCCCAAGTGCCACGGTAATTCACCTTAGCCAGCGTCAACTCACCCGCAAAATTAAATGGCGTTTGCGTACCTGCCCGGCAAGCATATTCCCACTCCGCTTCCCAAGGCAAACGGGCGTTCAGATCAGGATACAACTGCCTCAGCTTAGCAATAAAAGCCTGGGCATCAGCCCAACTTACCTGTTCCACAGGGCACTCAGCACCTTTAAAATGGCTAGGATTATCGCCCATCACCGCTTGCCACAAGGCTTGGGTCACGGTAGTTTCCGCCAACCAAAAGCCTTGGCTAATTGTCACCTGATGCAAATCTTCATCACTATAGCGGCCTTGCTCAGTTTCAGGCGACCCCATCATAAAGCTACCCGGCTCTATCCAGCGGAAAATATGGCGGACAGCCTGATAAATAAAAGCTTGCCATAAACCATAACGGTCTTCGCCCCAATCGGAAGCCCAAGAGTAAGGAAAAACGGGGTGGGAAGGTTGGCTATGAAGGTTCATTATTTCTCATTCCTCCTAAACCAAGAGGCCAAACGTTGTATTTGATCGGGTGTCTTATTGTCCGTGTCCGGTATGGCCTCGGTCTGCCGCTGCTCCGCGACGCGTCTGCCCGATACCCCGCCAGCCGCTACCTGACTTGACCTGAGCTCAGGATGACCTAGGGCAAGGCGCAAGCCAATGCTGTAGTCGCGGTTATCTGGCCCGTCCCTGGAACGGATAGCAGAACGGACATCCCCGCCGACGTAGTCCCAAGAGCCACCACGCACAACACGCAAGGCATCCGTCTCACCTTCGGCACCAAACGGATTGACCGCCCCCCCCGCAGGCAATTGCTCCTGCCAAACATCAGCGCACCATTCCCAGACATTGCCGTGCATTTCATACAAGCCCCACGGATTAGGCGGTAGTGTTTTTACCTGAACTGTCTGCCCTCTGTATAAGCCTTTTTCGCCGCCAGCATAAGGAAAATTACCGTCATAATTGACCTGCTCCGGCGTGATGTTAGCCCCAAACGAAAACGGAGTTGCAGTACCCGCGCGACAAGCATACTCCCATTGCGCCTCACTGGGCAATTGCCCAGCTAAATCGGATTCAAGCCCCTTTAGCTTATCTATAAAAACTTGAGCATCTTGCCAACTGACGGTCTCAACCGGATTAGCGGGATTATCTTTAAATTTGCTGGGATTATTGCCCATCACCGCCAGCCATAACGCTTGCGTCACCGTTGTGTCAGCCAACCAAAAACCGTCAGTCAACGTCACTAGATGCTGCACTTCGCTATTTCTCCGATCTACCTCATCCGGCGGCGATCCCATCAAAAACCGCCCCGGATTCAGCCAACGGAACCGCTGTACCACGTCTTTATACTGCCAATCCGCATACAAACCAAAACCGTCACGCCCCATAGCCTCCGCCCAGCTTGGCTTAGCACACCAATCCAACCGTAATTCTTCCCTGTCGCTACGGATTAACAACGCTTGACCGTATTGCAATGGCACCGTTTGACCGATACCATACAAGCGCGATACCGCCGCCCCTGCCTCGGCAACCCCCTCGACTTGTATCTGCGCCAACTGATGACTAATTTCCCCCACCAAACTGCCCGAGGCCTCACTGGCCGAAGCGGCAAATACCACCCCCTGCCCACGCTGATAAATGTAGCTTTTCAGCACGGGTCCCTTAATCACCCCGGCGAGGTTTTCTAAGGACAAACCCTCCGGCAACGGCACATCAGGGTTAGCGACAACCCACGCCCCGGCTAATAACTTGTTTTGCCATAAAGACGGATGTTGC
This sequence comes from Methylovulum psychrotolerans, assembly GCF_002923755.1. Classification (GTDB taxonomy): domain Bacteria; phylum Pseudomonadota; class Gammaproteobacteria; order Methylococcales; family Methylomonadaceae; genus Methylovulum; species Methylovulum psychrotolerans. Next base: position 300,562 of record NZ_PGFZ01000002.1, on the reverse strand, counting down.
CTACCCCCCATACGTTGCGACCATTGCTTCGCCGCTAAAAATACACCCTCGTGGGGTTTTTGCACGGTTTCCACTAACCACTGGGCAAATTGCCGGGCAGTCTCCGGCAGCGCGTCACCCGTTAACTCGGCATAAATACATTGCTCTTCATAAGTAATGACAGGCGACAACGCCGCATGGTGTTGGGCTAATAAGCCGCTAATTTGCTGTTGCAAGGCTGGCGTTACCCGCGCATCGGTACGGAACTGCTCACGGTAACGGCGCACTTGCCCGGCTTGGAGATAAAACGCCAAAGGCCCCGCCTGTACTGCCGGATGGTTCCAAACCGCAAATTCAGTGCCGACATCCATCGCGGCGGCAGGAAACAACAACCGCGCCGCCCGCAATAAGGCAGGTTCTACCCGCACGGCGATAGCCAGTAAGCTCAGTAAGCACTCGGCAGCGCCCTCATCACGCCCGCCTGCCGTATCCGCCGCCGGATAAACCCGATAACGCGCCACACCTTGCGGTGGCCGTACGCCCCTATCCCAATACACGCAACAAAACAGCCCGCACAATTGCGCATCCCAATAACGGGGCGGACACGGCATTAACGCCCAGACCCTGCCAGCCGTCCGCGCCAGTTGCGCACCAAACCGCCGCCAGCGCACACGCCGCTGTTCGCCCATGCCGTTACAGCCTAAATCGCTTAACACCAGCACTTGTGTACCGGGCGCAGGCCATGGGTAATAGTCGAGAGGCCGCCAGCCTGTGGGCGTGGCTTGCCAATAAGGCCCGCTAGGGTCTCCCGTGGGCAACGCCAACACCTGCAACCCCGCCACACCGCGCACTTGGCTAAGCTGGGCTTTTAAGGCGTTAAAATCTTGGCTGAACGGCACTAAGGCCGGGTCATAATCCATAATTAACTGCACTTGGCTAGCCCAGCCTTTGCGTTTGACTTTAGGCAAACGCCGCAATGGCTTGCCTTTGGCTAAGGTGTTGATGACGCGCGGCATATCCGGCTTATGGTGGGCAATATCCGCCCCTAAGGCCATTTTTAAAAACGGCCATAGCCTGTTCCACGCCATCAGCGGCGGCTGTTCGGGCGGCTTATAGCCTTCGGGGGCTTGCAGGGCTGGCGGGGCTGGCCGGTCAAGGTATTGTACGGCGGCTTTGTCAGCCTCGGCTTCGTCGTCATCAGCAAAACTTTGCTGGGCAACCACGCGCAGAAACTGGCCTTGGGTTTTAGCCGTGTCCTTTGGGTTTTGTGGCGGGACGGGGGCTGGTACGGCTTCTTCAACCGTCACCGCCTCATCTATGTCTAACACATCGGGTAGGGTTGGTGGGGTTACGGGTTCGGGCGCTTGCTCAAACAAACCATAGCCTAAAGCCGCCGCCAACCCCACTAACTGCGGGCGATCAGCATCTTTAAGACACGCCACTAAATCGGCACGGCTAACTAAGGCGATCATAAGCCGTTTACGTCGCCGCTTTACGGTACACAAACTGCCGCAAGGTATCCAGTAATTCTAGCTGTTTTGTTTCCACTTGTGCCATGTTCGTAATCGCCCTGAGCAAATCCAGATATTCGGCTTGCCCAGGTTTAGGTTGCCCCGGTTCCACTACCGCGCGGTCAGCCAGCAATAATTCGGCGGCGCGGTGGCGCACTTCGCTGCTGCATTTGTCGCCAAAATGCGCCTCGCCCCGTTTGACCAAAAAAGCCAGCAATTCATCAGGGTTTTCTGGTAATCCCAAAGGCAGCACCAAGCAACGGCGCACAAACGCGGCGGGTAATTCGCGTTCTTCATTGGTGGTGATAATCACCAGCGGTGCAGGTACGCAGGCGCCGCGCCGCACCGACTCGCCCAGATATGGCACTTTAAAATCGCCATTGCCTAGAGTTTCTAGCAAACCATTAGGCAAATCGGTGTCGGCTTTGTCTATCTCGTCAATCAGCAACACACTGCCGTGGCTAGGTTGCCAACCCGCCGGACGCTCCGGCATAGCGTCGCAAGAATGGTGACAGCACTGAAATTGCCGCTCGGCAGATTCCCAGTTTAACGCCCACCACAACGGCCCAGGACTGAGAAAACGGCTGTGGTGCAAATGGTTAAGACGGTCGCCAGCGGGAACAGAAGCCATAATTTGCGCTTCGCCCAGCCGCGCCACGGCATCAAATTGCCATTGTAAATCTTCGCATTCGGTATGGGCGTTAACTACAACGGATAAAAACAGCCGCCGCCGCGCCACCGCCGCCGCACGAGCCAATTGGCTTTTACCCGTGCCGGGTTCGCCGCGCAACAACAAAGGCCGCCCCGCCGCTTCCGCCGCCATCAGGGCATAACCGTGCTGCTGCTCGAAAAGATGGACGCTGTCCGGCCAAGAGCCTTGTTTAAGAAGAGGCAACAACTCTTTGGTAGAATATGGGTTATTCATGAAAATTTATCCAACATTAATAAAAACTCACGGAGTATTGAGACTAAACGGGGTTCATCCATTACCAATACCGAATCACCTATTATTTTATCTTTACCAGTAAGAATAGCTTTAAGATGCGGCAAATCTTTTCTCAATTGCTCAACAATCCCATAATCATCAGAATAATCTATACGAGGAATTGTAAAATAATAAACATCTTGGTCATCTATATAGCGGAGTTCAAGCGTATACCTGAGTTCTTCTAACCAATCCCCTGTTGTAGGTGGCAACTCAAACATCACTTGGCGGTAAATTTCTCTTTCAATATCCCTTACACGATCATCAAGAAAAAACCCTCTTTCTAATTTTCCAGGATTAATCCAGCCAGTACAATATACGTTATTATCCTTTAATTGTAAGCGCACTTGCTTTTCAAACAATCGGGCAACAAATATACCCGTACCGGCTAGCGTGTCTAAAGGCACAACGATTTCTGCCACGTTGAAAAAATTAATTGATGTTCCTACATGCTTGGCTGCTTCACCGGCTTTGACAACAAACAATGCCAACCAACCTAAAACATCGTGTGCAACTTTTTTTATCTGCTGAGTAAATCCTGAATTTTGTTCTAAACAGCTTCTAACCACTGTACGCCAAAATCTAATGGCTTTTTCAGGATCGAAATTATCGGCGGGAATCAATATCTCTTCTGGTGCAATCTTGGATGATTGGCTTTGTAACATCTCGGTCAACGCAATAACAGCATGTTGTTTTACCGAGAAAATTTTTTTTAATTCTGCGCGAATTTTGTCAATAAAATCCTTATCAGAAAATACAGGTTCAACGACAGGCGGCTCAATAGACTTTATTTCTTCAATCAATTTACGCAAGCCATTTACCACATCAAGATAGGCTTCATCTAAATCCGACCATTGCTTTATGGGCTTAAGATTTTTGGGTAAACCTTGTAATTTTGCAAAAGCAGACCCCTTTAAATCAGTAGCTCTCAGCAAAATAGGAACAACAATCGCTAACCCTTGATCATGTTTTGCCAAAGCACGTTTCATTTCAACCTCA
>NZ_PGFZ01000002.1:181988-297078 GCF_002923755.1 Methylovulum psychrotolerans | reverse complement strand
ACCTCATGGCAATAATCCGAGGCAATAAAATCCGCACTGATCAATAACAAAATCACATCCGCTTTTTCCAAATTTCTATCAATTTCATCTGCCCAAGATTGCCCCGCAATAATTTTTCTATCATGCCACCCTTGAATAATACCTTGACGCTTTAAGGTACTAAGATGCTTTTCCAATTGATTCCGATAATCTTCATCCTCATGGGCATAAGAATAAAATAAATTAATCGGTTTCGCTTTCTTTATAGGTGGGGAGGCCGTGGTGTCACCAGCGCCCATATTTTCTACATTAACGGTATGAAGAATTGTAGCCATTGGTTGAGCTTGATTAATCCGATTGCCCTTAAATGACGACAAACAAGCGAGAGAATTTAACTTCCATAAACCATGATTATCGGTTTTCTTCGCAATAATCCGAGGAATCCAACCGCCGCCGTCATTATCAAATTTCCGTAACCAGATTTCCATAGCCCCCGTGTCGAGATTTAAACGTACAAAGTTATAGCCGTTTTCTTCCCCTGAGCCTTCGTAACAAGCAGCTCCGGCTATACGCACAAGCTTATCGTTTATGTTGTTAACCCAGCCTTGATGCTCATGCCCATGCAAGAAAAAATCAAAATCCCTTTCCGTCCGGCTTCGTAATTGGTTATCTTCTTGCTCAACAAACCAGCCGGGGGGGTGATGAATTAAGGCCATTTTTAAATCGGCTTGTTGTTCTTTTAACTGGTTTACGATGGTGCCGTTTTGCCAGTCACCTCCCAGCCAAAGCTTGCCCTTTTCGCCATTACGCCCACAGCTCCACGCCGAATTAAAACCGCCTATGCCTATTTTTACGCCGTGGATTTCCCGAACTTGCGCATAAAGCAAGCGTCCTGGGTCTGTCAACAAATGGTCATAACCGTTAGTTTCCAGAAATTGTCGGTAGGTGGCTAAGCGATCCATATACTGCCGCCAGTCTTTCTTACCCTCTTGGATGCGTTGGGTTATTTTCTTTACATCGGTTTGCTGGTCTAGCCACAGGTTTTGGTCATCCGTCACTTCACCTCGATCCACATCATGATTACCCGGCACCAAAAACACATTGTCCTTAGGGATAGCTTGTGAAAAAGCTCCCCGCACTCCAGCCAGAAAGGTTTCAACATCTTGGTATTGGTCGGCCAAACTCGCCCCAGCCACACTGCCAAACGCCGCATCACCCGTAAAAAACAGCAATTGCGGCAATAAGCCATGCTCGGCTTCCATTGTTTTTAAATCTTCGATAAGCGGATCTAAAACACTATGCGCATCCCACCCCGTTTTCGGTTCGCAAAGATGAAGGTCAGACAAATGCAGCCAAACAATAGCGTTAGACGGGGTAGACATATCAGTGTTTTCCAATGGCGATAATCGCTTAAGTTTACCGATAAATTACCTTTATAGCCAACTTATCTCCGTAATAGGCAAGCCTTTCTTAAACAAGCATTGAAGGAATGCCCTAGCCGTTTATAATACGCCCAGCAGCGGCTTTATAAAGCCGCCCCCAACCTTTGCACACTCTTTAATAATTAAGGCAGACATGAACAAAACAATCACACGGGCGTTAATCAGCGTTTCCGATAAATCCGGCATCGTTGATTTTTGCCGGACACTGAACCAGTTGGGGATTGAAATCCTCTCGACGGGCGGTACGGCCAAAACTTTGGCGGAACACCAAATACCCGTAACGGAAGTGTCGGATTACACGGGTTTTCCAGAAATGATGGACGGGCGCGTTAAAACCTTGCACCCGAAAGTGCATGGCGGCATTTTAGGCCGTCGGGGCATTGATGAGGCGGTTATGGCGGCGAACGGCATTTTGCCGATTGATATGGTGGTGGTTAACCTGTACCCATTTGCGGCGACCATCGCCAAACCCGGTTGTGATTTTGAGACGGCGATTGAAAACATCGACATCGGTGGCCCTACCATGTTACGCGCGGCGGCGAAAAACCATGCCGATGTGGCGGTGGTGGTCAACCCAGAAGATTACGCGACTATCCTTGCCGAGCTGAGTGCCAATGCCAACCAACTGGGCGGACAGACGCGCTTCCAGCTGGCGGTCAAATGCTTTGCCCATACCGCCAATTATGACACGCAAATCGCCGACTATTTGGGCAAGCTCAACGGCACGGCCTTCCCTGAGACTTTAAACTTACAATTTGAGCATCACCAAGCCTTGCGCTATGGCGAAAACCCGCACCAAAATGCGGCTTTCTACCGTGAAAAACCCCCCGCTTCCGGTACGCTGGCCGCCGCTAAGCAACTGCAAGGCAAAGAGCTGTCTTATAACAATATCGCCGATGCCGATGCCGCGTTAGAATGCGTCAAAGCCTTTACCGATTTGCCGACTTGTGTGATTGTCAAACACGCCAACCCCTGCGGCGTAGCGCAAGCGGACGACAATCTGGGCGCGTATAATCTGGCCTACCAAACCGACCCGACTTCGGCGTTCGGCGGCATTATCGCCTTTAACCGCGAACTCGATGCCGAAACCGCTGCCGAAATTATAGGCCGCCAGTTTGTCGAGGTGATTATCGCTCCGGTCATCAGCCCGGCGGCACAAACCGTGCTTGCCGCTAAGCAGAATATCCGCGTTTTGGAGTGCGGGGCATGGCCTGAGCAAGAAGGTGCATCGCTGGACTTTAAACGCGTCGCGGGCGGTTTGCTGGTACAGGATAAAGACCAAGGCGCCATCACCGCCGCCGACCTGAAAATCGTCAGCCAACGCGCCCCGACCGAGCAAGAGCTGCGTGATATGCTGTTTGCGTGGAAAGTCGCCAAGTTTGTCAAATCCAATGCCATTGTGTATTGCAAAAACAGCCAGACCATCGGCGTGGGCGCGGGGCAAATGAGCCGCGTCTATTCGGCGAAAATCGCCGGCATTAAAGCCGCTGATGAAGGTTTGGTGGTGTCCGGTTCGGCCATGGCTTCCGATGCTTTCTTCCCGTTCCGTGACGGTATCGATGCCGCCGCCGCCGCGGGCGTGACCGCCATCATCCATCCAGGCGGCTCCATGCGCGACGGCGAAGTCATCGCCGCCGCCGACGAACACGGGATTGCGATGGTGTTTACGGGAATGCGGCATTTCCGGCATTAATCCATTGCCTAAAGATACCGCCAAGCCACAATCTGCCACTGGCCTTCAAGAGGGTTTGGTTTGGCTGTGCTTGCAGCGAAAAAATCTGATGCCAACGCATTGCGCGACGTTTTGAAAGGCGCGGACACTGATGACATCCGTGACCGTAATGAAAGGACTATCTTGCTTAACATCGGCATAAAATAACGCTAGGCGGCATAAGTCCTAGAGGGCGGCCAAGATGGCCGCGCTCCAAGGGAGAAATCGCCTTACGATAGTGACTGGCCGATATTATTTTATGCACGTTACTGTTGTACAGGCGAAAGTACGGCAACCCCCTCCCAGCCTCCCCCTTGTCAGGGGGAGGAGCTTTTTTCCCCTGATTTTCGCCTGTATGATGGGGAAGCCATAAGCTCCGCTGGGGTGGGGTTTAACACGCTGAGACGCAATGGAACGCCGACTTAATTTTATGCACGTTACTTAGCCATATTAATAACACCACTGTGAGTAACTGACGGCCGTGATGCTCCAGCCCACAGACCCCACATCCAGCTAAAACCCGAGACCATCCATTATGAATATCCTCATCGTCGGCAGCGGCGGACGCGAACACGCCCTTGCTTGGAAAGCCAGCCAATCCCCGCTGGTCAAAAAAGTTTTTGTTGCCCCCGGCAATCCCGGCACCGCATTGGAAAGCGGCATTGAAAATGTCGATATTGCCGTCGATAACATTCCGGCCTTACTGTTTTTCGCCCAAGACAACGCGATAGGCCTGACCATTATCGGCCCTGAAGTGCCGTTGGTGCTGGGCATTGTCGACCAATTCCACGCCGCCGGGCTGAAATGCTTTGGCCCTACGGCACAAGCGGCGCAATTGGAAGGCTCCAAATCGTTTTGTAAAGACTTTTTAAGCCGCCATAACATCCCGACCGCCGCTTACCAAAGCTTTACCGATAAAGCCCAAGCCATTGCTTACATCAAGCAACACGGTGCGCCGATTGTCGTTAAAGCCGACGGGCTGGCGGCGGGCAAAGGCGTGATTGTCGCGCAAACCGAGCAAGAAGCGGTGAATGCCGTTGAAGACATGCTGGCGGGCAACGCTTTTGGCGAAGCCGGACACCGTGTTGTTATCGAAGAATTCCTGCAAGGCGAAGAAGCCAGCTTTATCGTCATCGCCGACGGCAAACACGCCCTGCCGATGGCGACCTCGCAAGACCATAAAGCCCGCGATAACGGCGACCAAGGCCCTAACACGGGCGGGATGGGCGCGTATTCGCCCGCCCCGGTCGTCACCCCCGAAATCCACGACCGCGTCATGCGCGAAGTCATCGCCGCAACCTTAAACGGTATGGCGGCAGACGGCCTTCCGTACACAGGCTTTTTATACGCCGGGCTGATGATCGCCCCCGACGGTTCGGTTAAGGTCTTGGAATTCAACTGCCGCTTCGGCGACCCCGAAACCCAACCGATTATGATGCGCCTGAACAGCGATTTAGTGGCGTTGTGCCTAGCGGCTTTGGCAGGCGAGTTGAATACCACCACCAGCGAATGGGACGCACGGGCGGCTTTAGGTGTCGTGTTGGCGGCGGGCGGCTACCCTGACCATTACCAAAAAGGCGCGGTCATTTCCGGCCTGCCGGGTGAAGATGCCAACGACAGCAAAGTTTTTCATGCGGGTACAGCGCAAGTCGGCGACGACATCGTTACCGCAGGCGGGCGGGTATTATGCGCTTGTGCCTTAGGCGAAGACATCGCCACCGCACAACGCAAAGCTTACGAACTGGCGGCGAAAATCGACTGGAACGGCATTTATTACCGCACCGATATTGGCTTTAAGGCGATTAAGGCTTAGGGCCTGCGGTAAGAACATGCAAGCCACCCAATTAAATGTAGAGCAAGGCATAGAAGTTTGTGCCGAGAACGGGCGTATCATTATCGAATCGGCAAGCCCCATTTTTACATTGGCGACGTTGCTTGACGGCATTACTGACAGCAATCGGCATAACGAATTAGATGTTGGTAAACTACAGGGACAGGAGCAACTTTAGCTATAGGATCCGACGTTAGGCCGAACGTTGGTACACACGGTTATAGGCCATCGTGCAAAGGCTAAAGACCTTTGCACTCCGCTCTACCCCCCATTTTAACCCTCAGCACCCGCACTAAAAAAACAGTTTACTGCACCAGAATAGCGCGAAAAATCAGCCTAAAGCCGCTTTCTTAGCGGCTAAAATTCCCCAAAACCCAGCATTAACAAGGCAAACAAGCTCCTCATAAAAGTAGGCACACGAATTGCTTATTGTTATTCAAACTCCAAAGCAGGAGTAAACAATCACAGTTCAAAGCTGAACTGACCAGACAAAGGTGTCTTTCGCACATAAGCATGGCTTATGCGCGAAGACACCTTTTTTTTTGCCTGACAATTCCTGTAGAGGTTGTTATGAAACAAACATTAGTGGTTATCGGTAACGGCATGGTCGGCCAACATTTTTTGGCAGGGCTGGCGGCCAGCACCGGAAAAGACCAATACGACATCGTAACTTTTTGCGAAGAACCCAGGCCAGCGTATGACCGCGTCCATCTGTCTGAGTTTTTCTCAGGCAAAACCGCCGAAGACCTGTCGTTGATCCCCGAAGGCTTTTTTGCCGATAACGGCATCACCCTACACTTGGGCGACCGGGCAGCGACAATTGACCGCGAGCATAAAACCGTCACTTCCGCCAAAGGTGTCAGTATCCGTTACGACAAATTGGTGCTGGCGACCGGCTCTTATCCTTTTGTGCCGCCCGTACCCGGCCACGACCGTAAAAACTGCTTAGTCTACCGTACCATTGAAGATTTGGAAGCAATGACGGCGGCGGCACGGACAGGTAAAGTCGGTACCGTGGTCGGCGGTGGCTTGCTCGGCTTGGAAGCGGCTAAAGCCTTAAAAGATTTAGGTTTGGACACCCACGTCGTGGAGTTTGCCCCGCGCCTGATGGCGGTACAGATCGACGAAGGCGGCGGCGCGATGTTACGGCGGAAAATCGAAGCCTTAGGTGTCACTGTCCACACTAATAAGAACACCAGCCAAATTATCGACGGTGATACCTGCGTGAACAAGATGTGCTTTGCCGACGGTGAAGAGCTAGAGACGGATGTAGTGCTGTTTTCGGCAGGTATCCGTCCGCGTGACGATATTGCCAAAGGTTGCGGCTTAGACATCGGCCAACGCGGCGGCATTGTCATTGATAACCACTGCAAAACCTCTGACCCTGACATTTACGCCATTGGCGAATGTGCCTTATGGAACGGCATGATTTTTGGGCTGGTCGCTCCCGGTTATGCGATGGCGCGTACCGTTATTGCCGATCTGAACGGCAGCGAAGCCCTGTTCACTGGCGCGGATATGAGCACCAAGCTCAAACTGATGGGCGTGGATGTCGCCAGTATCGGCGACGCCCATGCCAGAACCCAAGGCGCATTAATTTTTACCTATCAAAACGGTGGCAGCGATGTGTATAAACGCCTGGTAGTCAGTGAAGACAAAACCCGCCTGCTAGGGGCGGTGCTGGTTGGCGATGCCAACGAATACGGCACGCTACTGCAATATTGCCAAAACGGTATAGCCCTGCCCGAACACCCCGATAGCCTGATCTTGCCGCGCAACGCCGGCGAAGCGGTGGGTCTAGGCCCTGATGCCCTGCCCGCTTCCGCACAAATCTGCTCTTGCTACGAAGTCAGCAAAGGCGCCATCTGTTCAGCGATTGAAGCAGGCTGCACTACGGTCAATGCCCTAAAGGCCGAAACCAAAGCGGGCACAGGCTGCGGTGGCTGCGTACCCTTGTTAAAGTCGGTATTGAATTGCGAATTGGCCAAGCAAGGCTACGAAGTCAATACCGATTTGTGCGAACATTTCGCCTATACCCGCCAAGACTTATACAACCTGATTAAAGTCGAAGGCATTAAGACGTTCGATGCCTTGCTGGCAAAGCATGGCCGGGGCTTAGGTTGTGAGATTTGCAAGCCTGCCGTCGCGTCAATCCTAGCTTCGCACTGGAACGATTACATTCTTAAAACCGAACATGTCGGTTTGCAAGACACTAACGACACCTTTCTTGCCAATATGCAAAAAGACGGTACTTATTCGGTCGTACCACGGATTCCGGGCGGGGAAATTAGCCCCGATATGCTGATTGTGCTGGGGCAAGTCGGCAAAAAATATAATCTGTACACTAAAATCACTGGCGGTCAGCGGGTTGACCTGTTCGGTGCAAGGCTTGAGGAACTGCCTGCTATCTGGAAAGAATTAGTGGATGCCGGTTTTGAATCCGGCCATGCTTACGGCAAATCCCTACGCACCGTCAAATCCTGTGTCGGCAGCACGTGGTGCCGCTATGGCGTGGATGACAGCGTCGGCTTGGCGATTGCCTTAGAAAACCGTTACAAAGGCTTACGCTCGCCGCATAAGATCAAATTTGCCGTGTCTGGCTGCACCCGCGAGTGTGCCGAAGCCCAAGGCAAAGACATCGGTGTGATCGCCACCGAAAACGGCTGGAGTCTGTATGTCTGCGGCAATGGTGGCATGAAACCGCGCCATGCCGACTTGTTCGCCACCGGATTGGATAAAGACACCCTTATCGCTTACATCGACCGGGTGCTGATTTTTTACATCCGTACCGCTGACCGCCTGCAACGCACTTCGGTATGGCTGGAAAATTTGGCGGGCGGACTGGATTACCTTAAAGCGGTGGTCATTGACGATAAGCTGGGGCTGTGTGCCGAACTGGAGCAGCAAATGTCCCATGTTATTGACACTTATCAATGCGAGTGGAAGACTACGCTGGAAGATGCCGATAAGCTGAAACGCTTCCGTCACTTCATCAACAGCGACCAAACGGACGACAATATCGTATTTGTCGAGGAGCGCGGCCAAATCCGCCCTGCTAATCCCGAAGAACGTCGCCATTTTCAATTAGTGGAGGTAGCGTAAATGACAATCTGGTTTGATGTCTGTGCGGTAGAAGATCTACAACCCAATTCCGGCGTGTGTGTACTGGTACAAAACCAACAAATCGCCCTTTTTTACCTGCCCGCCACCGAATCGGTGTATGCGGTGCATAATTTCGACCCGTTCGGACTAGCCAATGTTTTGGCGCGGGGGCTAATCGGTGATATTGGCGGCCAGCCCATGGTCGCTTCGCCTTTATATAAACAGCATTTCCACCTTACGACAGGCGAGTGTTTCGAGAATAGCAGTGTCCGTATCCCCGCCTATCCCGTGCGTATAGATAATGCCCGCGTCTCGGTCGGCATTCCGGAGCCCAGCGTATGAAATACCATTACTATATTGCCGATGTCTTTACTCGGCAGATTTTTAGCGGGGCGCAAATTGCGGTGTTTCCTTATGCCGAAAACCTGACCCGGCAACAAATGCAAAAAGTCGCCAACGAAATGAACCTGTCGGAAACGGTGTTCGTGAGAAAACGCGACAAGCGCACAGGCAGGCGCGTGATGCAGGTATTTTCGCCGCAACGGGAGCTGGATTTTGCCGGCCACCCAATTATCGCCACCGCCTACATCTTGGCAAGCATCGGCGATATTAAGCTCACTGAGGCCACCACGCCTGTGATCTTTGAGCAAAACGCCGGCAGTGTCGAAGTGAACATTTCCGCTTATCAAGGTAAGCCGACCCTCGTGCAGTTTTCGCGTAACGTTACGCCGATTGTTGACCGTTTCGCCCCCAGCACCGAAGAACTGGCCAGTTTTCTATCCTTACGGACAGGGGATTTTGATACCAAAAAATACACGGCACGGTTAGTTTCTTGCGGCTTTCCCTACTTGATCGTTCCGGTATTTGCTTACGAAACGGTCAGGAAAGCCCGCTTTAACCCGATGGCGTGGAGCCAATCGAGCGCCCCGCAAACCGCCGCCCAAGAAATATTGCTGTTTGCGCCAAAAACTATGCACCTTGATGCCAATTTCCATACCCGTTTATTAGGGTCACGCATTGGCATCTACGAAGACCCGCCCATCGGCAGTGCCATGTCGGCTTTTGCCGCCTACTTGTGTTCGTTTGATTTCATGCAAAAAGGCACCTACACCTTTTCAGTAGACCGTGGCGAAGACAAGCACCGCCGTAGTGTAGTGAATCTGGAAATGGACCATAAAGGCATGGACAGCCTGACCTTACGCGTCGGCGGCGAAGCGGTACTGGTCGCTAAAGGGACAATGACCATCCCTGACCTGCCCTAAGCATCCTTTAAGCAAGGTCAGCCCTAAAGTGATTTAGCAAGGAATGAATGTGAAAAAACGCTTAGTTGTGATCGGTAATGGCATGGCGGGAATGCGGACGGTGGAGGAACTGCTCGCCGCCGCACCAGACCAATACGAGATTACCGTATTTGGTGCCGAACCTTACGGCAATTACAATCGCATCCTGTTGTCATCGGTGTTGTGCGGGGAAAAAAATCTCGGCGATATTGTCATTAATGACCGCGAATGGTACGACCACCACGGTATCCGCCTTCATGCTGGCGAAACCAAAGCCGTCGTACGCATTGACCGCGCCAAGAAACAAGTCCACGCCCAAGACGGCACCAGCGCCGCTTATGACCGCCTGTTAATCGCCACGGGTTCCAATGCCGTCAAACCCGCCTTGCCGGGCAATGATCTGGCGGGAGTCGTCAGTTTTCGGGATATTGCCGATGTAAAAACCATGCTCGCCTACAGCCGCAGCCATAGCAAAGCGGTGGTTTTAGGCGGCGGCCTCTTAGGGCTGGAAGCCGCCAATGGCTTGGTGCAACGCGGCATGGATGTGACTGTCGTCCATAACAACGAAGTTTTACTTAACCGCCAGTTGGACAAACCCGCCGCCAAGCTCTTGCAAGCGGCCTTGGTCAAGCGCGGCATCCATTTCAAAATGGCCGCGCAAACCCAAGCCTTATTAAGTGATGCCCAAGGCCATATCCGCGCCGTCAGCTTTACCGACGGCAGCGAACTGCCTTGTGATATTTTCGTGATGGCGGTCGGGGTACGCCCTAATATCAGCCTAGCGCAACAAGCCGGCCTGTATTGCGAGCGGGGCATTGTCGTTAATGACACCCTGCAAAGCTATGATCCCAGCATCTATGCCGTCGGCGAATGTATCCAGCATCGCGGCGATACCTTTGGCTTGGTCGCGCCCTTATTTGAGCAGGCCAAAGTCTGCGCCAACCACCTGAGCGCGGACGGTACGGCACATTACCTGACCTTGCCCACCGCCACTAAATTGAAGGTGACAGGCATCAACTTATTTTCCGTCGGCAATTTTCTCGGCGATGCCCATAGCGAAACCATTCATTTTACTGACGCAACCTTAGGTGTTTATAAAAAACTGGTCATTAAAGCGGGCAAACTGGTCGGGGCGGTATTGTATGGTGACACGGCAGATGGCTCTTGGTATCAGGAATTATTGGAACAAGGCCAGGATATTGCCGGAATACGCGAAGGCTTAGTGTTTGGTAAACAATATGTTGGGATTGGATAAGTCTATTATAGACGCATATACTATATCCAGCATAAACCCACAGGAACATTATAGCCATGCAAGCACTATATGATACATCAGCCGCTTTGGAGCAAAAGCCAGCCGAACAAATCGAGCTCAAACAGGTGGCCAACTGGCTAGCCGACAACCAAGCCGCTATCGCCAACTATAATCGGCATGTTGATAAACACGGGGTATTTTCTGATGATATACGGCGTTTCTAATGGCTCAGTTTGATGTCTACGAAAATCAAAACCCCAAAACCAAACGCTTAATCCCTTTTTTACTGGACACCCAAATAGCACACCGCCACTGCCCTCACCCGGCAATTAAGTAGGTGTGCATATATCTTTTAACATTCGCGAATTAAACCCCGCCCCTCCTGAGCGAAGCCGAAGGGCTCTCCTTCGCAGGGGAGGGAGCATATTCCCCGTCGAACAGGCGAAAATGGGGGAAAAAGCCCCTCCCCCTGGCAAGGGGGAGGCTGGGAGGGGGTTACAGAGATACCAATATTAAATGTTAAAAGATATATGCACTCCCTCTTAACGCGTTACGCTCCGAAACCAAGATATTCCGGCACAAACCTTACACGACAGGAAGGAAGCAACCATGCAAGCCATTGAATTTGAAGCAACCGCAGTCAACCATACTATCCATTTGCCGGATTCCGTACCTGATGGTGTGAATTTGCGGGTTTTAGTGTTATTAGACGAAATAGCCGCACCCCACAATACAGACCTTAAAACCTTATTGGCAGGTATCACCGAAGGCTTAACAGATGAGGATTTGACGCGTCCGTATGATGTCGGTAGGGAGCTTTAAGTGGGCTATTTACTAGATACCAACGTCATTTCAGAATTGCAAAAAGGCAAACGGACTCCCCCCAGCGTAAGCCATTGGTATAGCAGTACGGCTGACGCGCGTACGCTTTTCCCCAAAACAAAATACGAATGACTAAACTTTTATTATGACCCAAACCATCAACACCACCTGCCCCTACTGCGGCGTAGGCTGCGGCGTTAACGCAACAGTTAGCGCCAGTAACCGCCACATCCAGATTAAAGGTGACCAAAGCCATCCCGCCAATTTTGGCAGGCTTTGCTCTAAGGGTTCGGCACTGGGTGAGACCGTCGGGCTGGCGGAGCGCTTGCTGGAGCCGCGCATCAACGGGCAAACCGCCAGTTGGGAAGCGGCTTTGGATCTGGTCGCCGACACCTTACTCAAAACCATAGCGGCACACGGTAAAGACAGTGTCGCCATTTACGGCTCAGGGCAGTTACTGACCGAAGACTACTATGTCGCCAATAAGCTGATGAAAGGCTTTATCGGTAACGCCAATATCGACACCAACAGCCGTTTGTGCATGTCTTCATCCGTGGCTGGGCATAAACGCGCCTTCGGTTCCGATACCGTACCCGGCTGCTACGCCGATTTCGAACACGCCGACCTTATTGTCCTGATCGGCTCCAACACCGCTTGGTGCCATCCGGTCAGTTTCCAACGTATCCGCGCCGCCAAAGAAGCCAATCCGCGCTTAAAAATCGTCGTCATCGATCCGCGCCGCACCGCCACCTGCGATATTGCCGACCTGCACCTCCCCTTGGCGGCGGGTTCCGACACCACGCTGTTTAACGGCCTGCTCAAGCATTTGTCAGCCTCGGCCTTGGCGGACGGCTATATCCGACACCACACCCAAGGCTTTGCTGAAGCTCTAACCGCCGCCAGCAGCGCCGATATGGCGCAAGTGGCGGCCGATTGCCTGCTCAATCCTGCCGATGTGGCCTTATTTTTCGCTTGGTTTACCGCCACCGAAAAAGTCATGAGCCTCTACAGCCAAGGGGTTAACCAATCCACGTCGGGGACCGATAAAGTCAACGCCATCATCAACTGCCATTTGGCAACCGGACGCATCGGCAAACCGGGCATGGGGCCATTTTCCCTGACCGGACAACCCAATGCCATGGGCGGGCGCGAAGTCGGCGGCTTATCGCACCAATTGGCAGCACACATGGATTTTGCCACCCCTGGTGATATTAACCGGGTGGCACGATTTTGGCAGACCGATAATATCCCAGCCCAAGGCGGCTTACCGGCGGTAGCCCTATTCGATGCCATCTACGAAGGGAAAGTGAAAGCCGTATGGATTATGGGCACCAATCCGGTGGTCAGCCTGCCCAATGCCGATAAGGTAAAACAAGCCCTGCAACGCTGTGATTTTGTCGTAGTCTCCGATTGTATTGCCGACACCGACACCACCGCCCTGGCGCATGTATTACTGCCTGCGCAAGGCTGGAGCGAAAAAAACGGCACGGTGACTAACTCCGAGCGGCGGATTTCCCGGCAACGCAGCTTATTTAACGGCGCGGGCAACGCCAAACCGGATTGGTGGATCATCTGCCAAGTCGCCCAACGCATGGGTTTTGGCGAGGCTTTCGCCTTCCAACATCCGGTAGAGATTTTCCGCGAACACGCCGCCCTATCCGGCTTTGAAAACCACGGCAGCCGCGATTTTGACATCTCTGCGTTCGCGGACATCAGCTTAACCGATTACGATGATCTCCAACCCGTGCAATGGCCCGTCAATGCCGCAAACCCGCACGGTACGGCACGGCTGTTTGCCGACGGGCGGTTTTTTACCCCCTCCGGCAAAGCCCAATTTATCGCCATAACCCCTAGACCACCCGCCAACCTGCCCGATACCGATTATCCGCTGATCTTAAATACGGGCCGCCTGCGAGACCAATGGCACACCATGACCCGCACCGCGCTTGCCAGCCAGCTTAACCAGCACAAACCGGAACCGTTTGTCGAAGTACACCCCACCGATGCCGAACGCTTCGGGCTGCTACACAACAGCCTGGCGACGCTGGAGAGCCGCTGGGGCAACATGACCGCACGGGTACACATTACCGACGGCCAAAAACCCGGCAACCTCTTTGTGCCTATGCACTGGACGGCACACTATGCCAGTCACGGGCGCATGGGGGCGTTAGTCAATCCGGCGGTCGACCCGGTCTCCAAACAACCGGAATGCAAACACACCCCCGCGCGGATCCGTACTTACCCAGCGGCGTGGTACGGGTTTATCTTAGCGCGGCAACCGTTAACCCTTAGCGGTACGGCGTATTGGGTAAAAGTAAAGGGCGAGCAATTTTACCGCTATGAACTGGCCGGCGAACACCTGCCGACCACTTGGCAAGCCTGGGCGCAAAACCAGCTTGGCGAAGACGGTACGGGGCAATGGCAGGAATATCAAGATGCCAGCAACGGCAATTACCGCGCCGCCCGGCTAGTCGGCCAGCAATTAGATTGCGTGGTCTTTATCGCCACCCACCCCAACCTGCCCGAACGCAACTGGCTGACCAGCCTGTTTGTCAAAGCCGCCTTAAGCGATGCCGAGCGGCGGGCTTTGTTGACCGGCAAGCCGCCCTTAGGCGTTGCCGATGTCGGCACGATAGTCTGCGCCTGTTTTAATGTCGGCGAAAAAACCATCCGCACCGCCATCCAGGAACAAGGCCTGAAAACCCCACAAGAAGTCGGGCGGTGCTTAAAAGCGGGGACTAACTGCGGCTCTTGTGTACCGGAGGTTAAAGCCTTGCTGGGATAGGCCTTGGAGCGCGGGCATCTTGCCCGCAAAGGCGGGCAAGATGCCCGCGCTCCATCGATGAAACCGCCTCACGATAATAACTATTTTTATACACCACAAAAAACACGACATTCTAGGATTTTCAGCTTAGCCAAAAGCCCCCCCCTAAGGTTGGCCGCCACTCCAATGGAAATTCTGTCCATCCTTATCCGCCGCCCCAGGAACGACATGCCCGCCTTTTTTCACAGGCACTTCGGGCAACACCACCTGATAACCGTTACGCGACATACAGTCTGCATACAAGTAAGGGTTATTGCCCAGCGGAATATCCACCTTAATCACCCCACCTGGCTTCGCACCGCCAGGCACTTGCGTAGACACTTTTTGTTGGTTAGACTCGTCATAACACTGCCTAGCCTGCTCTTTATAAGCCGCCGACTGAGGGTCATCCGTTGTGCTGCAAGCCAACAAACACGGGATAATCCCTATCAAAAAAACGCCTTGTTTCATAATACCGTCCTGATTGAAGAAAAAAAGCCGATATGAACAAGCTATACCTACGCGGAAAGTGCCAACCGAGTAGCCACAACCCTCCCAAACCGCCGTTAACGCGGCAAATACTTATATTTATCAATCAACGACTTGACCTGACGTTGATCAATCCCTGGTCGTTTGGTAAACACCCCTAAGGTATCCACTTCGGCTTGGGTTTCCAGAAAGCTTAAAACGACATGGTAATGCGGGCGGTTCCAAAAATCATGGATAAGGATTTTGCAGTGTTCCGGCGTGTTTAAAATGGTGTTCAGCGTACAGGCGACCCGGAAACGCCCATCTATCAACACCAGATCATGCTCGCTTTTTTGCCGGAAAATGCGGAAGGAATAATCCGGCCAGACATGTTTTTTGCAAAAACTCGCCGGATAGCCCCAATAAAAAGTCTTGCCTATGTCAATGATATGGAACAGCAAGCGTCCGGCACTGAGGGCTTCGGAAATCACCGGATTGGGCTTAAGGTTTTCGTCAACAAACTCAGCGGACGACTCCACCGAGTCTATTTGCCGGATAGACGGCACACTGGCCGCATACAAGGTGCTGGCTCCTGCGCCAAATTCTAAAAAGTTGCTGGCCGAATCAATATGGCTGTGCAGGACGTTAAGTTCGGCTGCGGTCATGGTCATGGCTTACCCCCCTGACGGGCTAACACGGCGGTGGCTTGTGCTGTTGACGGAATTCTGTCGTTTCTTTTTATAAAAATCATAATTTCCAACCCGTTATAATAGTTTAATTATCCCTATCCCAAGTTTTTCCAGTACCGCTATGCCGCCAAACCTTGCTTGGCGAAAAGACTAACTCGCCACCAACATCGCATCCAAGGCCTTTTTGGCAAACTGGGCAACATCGGCAGGGACGGCAATCTGATTAATGACCTCACCCGCCGCCAAATTCTCCAACACCCACGCCAAATGTTGCGGGTCGGTGCGGAACATGGTCGAACACATGCACAAGGTCGGCGACATAAAATGGACGTTTTTGCCCTCGCCTTTGCATTCTTCATGCAGGCGGTTGACCAAGTTCAATTCCGTCGCCACCAGCCAGCGCGTATCCGGTGCGGCGGCGCGGACAGTCTTTAAAATATATTCGGTAGAACCGACATAATCGGCTTTTTGGCACACCTCAAAACACGCTTCGGGGTGGGCAATGACCTGGGTTTCGGGATAACGCGCCAGAAAATTGTCGATTTGCTCCGGCTTAAAGGCCTGATGTACCGAGCAATGGCCATTCCACAAAATGATTTTGGCGTTGAGGATTTGCGCCTCAGTCAGACCACCCATCGGTTTGTTAAAATCCCAAGTGACCATTTCCTCCAACGGAATGCCCATCCGGTAGCCCGTGTTGCGCCCTAAATGCTGGTCAGGGAAAAACAGCACTTTCGGTTTTTGGGCAAAACTCCATTCGAGGATTTTTTGCGCATTCGATGAGGTGCAGACAATCCCGTCATGCTGGCCGCAAAAAGCCTTTAAATCCGCCGCAGAATTGATATAAGTAATCGGCGTGATTTGGCTATCCACATCCAGTACTTGCGCCAATTCCGCCCAGCACTTTTGCACTTTCAGCAAATTAGCCATATCCGCCATTGAGCAGCCCGCCGCCAAATCCGGCAAAATGGCAATTTGTTCGGGGCGCGATAAAATATCCGCCACTTCCGCCATAAAATGCACCCCGCAGAACACGATATATTCCGCCGCCGAGTTTGCCGCATCCCTGGAAAGCTTTAACGAATCGCCGGAGAAATCGGCATGTTTAAACACCTCATCGCGTTGGTAATGATGGCCGAGTATCACACAGCGCGACCCTAACTGCGCTTTAGCGGCGGCAATCCGCACATCGCATTCGTCATCATCGAGTAAGGCGTAATCCTGAATAGGTAAAGACATTGTAAATGATTCTCAAAAAAATAATTCTATGTAACGCCATTTTAAAAGTTTCTGGCGCGGATGACCAATCTGATTGCCTAACTCCCCTCTCATAAGCCATAGCGCTTGCGCTTACGCCATAAGGTCGCACGGCTCATACCCAGCAAATCTCCGGCATGGCCTAGCGAGCCATTGCTTTGTTGCAAGGCTTGGCGAATAGCGACGGCCTCCTCTTCGGCAGACAAACGCAACTTATTCGTCAGCAGGGCAATGGCTGGGGATTCGGTGCTGGTGGGTTCGCGAAATTCCGGCGGCAATTCGGCCACTTTCAAGATAGAACCGCGTCCGACCGCAAATGCATATTCAATGACATTATGCAGTTCACGGACATTACCCGGCCAAGCGTAATCCAATAACAAGCGCATCGCCAAAGGGTCTATTTTGTCAATTTTGCGCAGATTTTCCCCATTGTGCACTTGGATAAAATGCCAAAGCAACAAACTGATGTCCTCGCGGCGTTCGCGTAAGGGCGGCAAAAAAATCGGCACGACCCGCAAGCGGTACATCAAATCTTCGCGGAACTCGCCCTTTTTGACCTGCTCGCGCAATGAGCGGTGCGAAGCGGCGACCAGACGCACATCCACGCTCACCGAACGGTCACCGCCGACCGGAATAAAATTGCGCTCCTGTATCACCCGCAACAGCTTAGCCTGTAAATCCAGCGGCAACTCGGCAACCTCATCCAAAAACAAAGTGCCGCCATGCGCCCGCTGGAACATGCCATGATGATCCTTAACCGCCCCCGTAAACGCCCCGCGCACATGACCAAACAATTCGCTTTCCAGCAGGCTGCTCGATAAGGCGGCGCAATTGATCGCCAAAAATGGCGCATTACGCCGCGCACTGAGCTGATGGATAGCCCGCGCCACTAATTCCTTACCCGCGCCGCTTTCGCCCCTGACCAGCACGGTCGCCGTAGTTTCGGCGGCGTTCTCGATAATCTGGAACACTGCCTGCATGGCCGGGGAGCGGCTGATGATCCCGTAAAAATTTTGCTTGGTGGTTTTTTGGATGCTTGGCACGGCTTCCTTCGCCAACGCTTGCCCACACGCGTTTAACAAGCCTAAGCCGCCGCTGACCGCCCCATACTGGTCATATACCATCTGCACGGATTTTTTCAGGCAAACCGTCTGCCCGTCTTTATTGATTAAACTGAGCACCTGCCCGTCTTCCTCGGTGGTGAGGGCATATTCCGGTGCACACCGCTTAGCCACCACATCGCAAGCGGGCAAGCCCGTCAATTGCGCCATCGCCTCACTCCAATACAGGATATGCTGCCCCTTATCGACACAATACACGGGACTGCCCGCCACTAAGGCCAATAAGGAAGCCAGAAGTTCATTATGGTCAAAATGGGCTAATAAAAGTGAAAACGCGGGAATTTGTTTCATAAAAAAGGTTCAGAGTGTGGCAAATAAGCAAAGCGGCCGGAAGTTACCCGCCTATTGTACTGGCAAAGCCCGCCGCTGCGGCCAAGCCGACAGATTTTCTTCCTTAAGCCAGCCGATGTTACACTATTTGCTTTTTTATACAATCTTGCCCTAACTAGGCATAAAAGAGGATTAACAGCAAAGGTTTACCCAGTAGAGACTCCCTTCCCTACCGCAACGGTAGCCGCTTCTGCCACAACGCAGTATTTTAATTTATTCAATCTAAAAGTCAGGTGAATGTCACATGTTGGAGTCATTAAAGTTTAACCCCCGAATCTGGTTTCTGCTGGGTTTTTTGGGCTGCGTGTTTTTGCTGAGTATGGGGGCGTATTTTCAATTGGTTGATGGCTTAGAACCCTGCCCTTTGTGCATTTCCCAACGTATTGCCATTGCGGCGACCGGGCTGTGTTTTCTAGTTGCCGCCCTGCATAACCCTAGCCCCAAAGGCGTGAAAATCTATAGCTTGGTCGGCGCAACACTGGCCTTGTGCGGCGCGGCGGTATCCGCCCGCCATGTCTGGATACAGCATTTACCGCCCGACAAAGTCCCCGAATGTGAACCGCCCTTGGAGTATGTGTTCAATAATTTCCCGCTGACGAAAACGCTGAAACTGATGTTGAACGGCACAGGCGACTGCGCCGAAGTCAATTGGCAACTGTTAGGCCTGAGTATGCCCGCCTGGACATTAGTGGCGTTCTTGCTGTTGGCGACCTTAAGTGTGCTGCAAATTTGGAATAACAAAGCGGAGTGATAGGCAAGCATTGGGAGCGCGGGCATCTTGCCCGCAAGAGCGGGCAAGATGCCCGCGCTCCCAGCCTCCCTTCCCAAGCGATAAGCCGCCTATATCGGCAACGCCGCAAACGCATCCAAATCCTCAACCGCCGTCGCCGTGCGGCGGATCAATTCCAGATTACTGGCGGTCGGCATCATATCGCCCACCGCCAAAGTCACCACCATCGCCTCAAACGCATACACCAAATGCGCCCGATAGCGTCCGTTAAGCTGCCCGCTATCGACATCGGTAATCCCGTGGCTGTGCAATTGCTGGGCATAACGGGCTAATAGCCCGGTTTCGCATAAGCGGCGCTGCTCAGGTTCTAAAGCCGTCGCCAAAAAATACGCCACATCGCTGACCCCTTCGCCGATACGCACCAATTGCCAATCTAACAGCCCCGCCTGATGTTGCTGCCAAAACAAATTGCCCGGATGGCAATCATGATGCACCAGCGTTTGCGGTAAGGCCGACAAAAACCGCATGGCGCGGCGGCGGTTGCGGGCGTAATGCAACGCCGCCTGATGCAGCCCGACCGGCACCGCCGCACCAGAACGCCGTAAGCCCTGTTGCATCAGCGGCACCGCCAGCACCGTCCCTAAATGGTCTTCCACCTGCCGCACCCTGCCCGCCAACCAACGGTAACGCGGCACCGTGCCGTGCTGATGCCAAAAACGCGCATGAAACCGCGCCAGACCATCAACCACCAAGCCCGCCTGCGCCGCCGACAACACATCATGCGGCTCGCCCGGCAACGCCCCGTGTTCCTCAATATCAGCCAGCACCAAGATAGAACCCAAACCCCAACGGCTCTGCGCCGCCAAACACACAGGCAAAGCAATCGGCACTGCTTTGGCAAGTTCTTGGTAAAAACGGATTTCGGTTTCGAGTAACTGCGGCAACGCGGTGATAAACCGCGCCCGCCATGCTAAAGACGGCAATTTGACAAACCAACGGCGCGGCAACGCCGTCTCGGCGTGATAGGTGACGGCCAAACGTATCCGCGTGGTCGTACCCACCTCGACAGAGACAAGGTCAACCTGGGTCACTAGGGTATGGGGTTCGTGCAACTTAACAACACGCTGCGCCCAAGCCACCGTCAGGTCTTCGGGTTGGCTAACAACAATGTTTTGTGGCATTTTAAAAGAAAAATCCGATGTGGCTTGATAGACTCAGGAATACGGCTTAGGCTTCAGGGTACTACGCTTATGTAAGAGCCATGAATTTTTTCATAAAATCGGCAAATAAAGCAACAGCGGCATTATTTGCAAAGGTAGAATCGGTAATCAATTTAGCTTGATCAAGAATGGCACTCATCGGGCTACCCGGTTTTTTACGCTGTCCGGCACAGGTGATAATGGCTTTTTTGCGTTTGCCCATTTCAGCGATAGGGTCTTTTTTACCCCTCCCATCTACATCCCATTGAAACGCACTATCAACAAACGCGCCAGCATCTGCCATTAACTGCTGGCGGTCAACTTCAAACATAGGCAACAACACATCTTCAAGCGTTCCTTGATGCGCACTTGCCCCCCAAATATAGGCGGCTTTATCACCCGCAACGGCACCAAACGGATTGTTTGGCAAAACGTCCCATTCACCAAAAGTCCATGACGGTTCGTCATCAATAACCGCAAAATCCTGCTTTATTTTTTTGAACCATGCTGCCGCCCCCACATCATCGGCATCATACAAAAATAAATAGCTTGCTTGCCTGACCACAGCCGTGGCTTGCCCCGGAAAAACTTGGCACTGTTTAAACAAGGTCAAAAATTTACCCAGCAACTCTTTCACCTTAGCAACTTGCGTGCTGCCGCCGCTATTAAAAAGCAGTATCATGTCCTGGTCTTTTTGCCAGACACTATCCGGCAAAAAGAATTTACGCGCCATATCCAAACTCAAATCTTGTGCCGCATAGTTTTTCACACTGGTGCTAAACAATTGGTTAAACGGCGCCGGATGCTCGCTAAATTTCCATTGTGTCCGGGTAAACCCCAAGCAGACTTTAAGAACCTGCTGCACAAAGGCAATATCATGCGCCCCTTCACAAAACACCAGCAGGGCGTTCACTTCGCCCATTATTTAGCTCTCCGCAAATCCACATCGCCTGCCTCCAAGAGTTTTTTAAATTCCGGCCCAGTAAACTCCCTAGCGACAATATCAGCGCCTTGGCACACCAGGGTATGAAAAGCAAAATCCTGAATATCAGGCACATTTTCCACAAACGCATCCACACATTCTTTGCTATGGCTGGTCAGAAAAACCTGGACGTTAAATTCTATCGACAAAGTATGGATAAATTGGCAAAACTTGCCAATCAGCTCAACATGAATGGCATTTTCAAACTCATCAATTAACACAATGCCATTTTGGGCAGAAGCAAACAGCAGGGAAATAAAGAAAATACGCTGCAAACCCTCGCCATATTCCATCAAATCCAAAGCATTGTCATAATCGCTATCCGTCACCAAAAAACGTTGCCATTCATCGACCAAACGAATATCACTGATACCCGGCACAACATCACGCCGGATAAATTCAAAAATCTTCGGCAAGGCTTTGGATTGGGTGCTCTTATGGTAAAAAGCCGCATACCGGTGCGGCTCGTTAAGGAAAAAAGGGCTGCTAAATACTGCCGGACATAATAATTTGATTGATGCGGCCTTAGATTCCCTATCACGCCCCTTAAAGAGGCGCGTTGATGATGCCTGATGAATATCTGCAAAAATGGCGGTTAATTCCACGCTTTGTAAATAACGGGACCGGTCGATTTCCAGACTGTCTTCTTCGTAATGGCGCATCGCGACAGACGTATCCTGATTATCAAAACGGGCTTTTAGCGCAAAAGATTCGGGCAATTGCTGCAAGAACCATTCAGGATTCAACTTGTCTTCCGAGACTTTTCCGCGCCGACGGATAACTTCCAATAACCCGCCAAAATCATTTTGCTTAGACAGTAAGTAAACCGCTTCCAACAAAGTGGTTTTTCCTGAATTATTAATCCCTGTAAAAAGATTAATACGCGCTATTTTAGTGATTTTAAGGTTATGGAATTTCTTATAATGACACAGTTCCAATTCCGTAAAATGCCGATCAATTCGGCCATGAAAAACCGTTTTTTGCTCAACCCCAGAAAAACCAGCCACTGTAGACTTATCGATAATACCTTGTAAACGGTTTAAGGCATTTTCCAATTCGGGCAAGTTTTGAGGCTGGATAGCCATTTGCGCCAATACATCGACATTTTTGGTGATTAACTGCACAAGGGCTTCTTGTATATCACGAAAACGAAAACCCAAACCACTAACCGGAAGAGCCGCGCTATCATCTATGTCCAATTGGTGCAATCGCCGGATCACACTAGCTAGATTACTGATAATAATATGTTGTCTCTGCCGATGAGAATGGCCGTCCGCCCAACTTAAAAGCGTAAATATGGCTTTGGATAAAGGTTTGGACATAATCTACGCCCTCCTCACTTAGGCCCCTCAGCATCCGCCGGATCCCCTTCATAAGGCGTGGCATATTTACAATCCTTCTGCGGACACACTTTTTCCGCGCCATTGCGCTTAGTCACTTTCACCGTCAAGATCGGCCATTCGCAAGTCGGGCAGCTTTCCTTAAGCGGCGCGTTCCACAACGCGTAGCTGCATTTAGGGTAGCCTGAGCAAGAATAAAACACTTTACCGTTACGCGATTTGCGTTTCAGCAAACTGCCTGTTTTACATTGCGGGCATTCGACATGGGTATCTAAAGGTTTTTCCAGCGGCTCGATGTGGCGGCATTTCGGATACCCGCTACAGCCGATAAACTTGCCATATTTGCCAGCTTTCAGCACCAAAGGCGAGGCGCATTCAGGACAGACCCGACCTTCGACCACCTCAGCGGCTTTCTCGGTGCTATCCCCGTCATCACCCAAATTGCGGGTGTACGAACATTCGGGATACTGGGTGCAACCGATAAACCGTCCGTTGCGGCCTAGGCGTATTGACAGCGGGCTAGCGCAGTCGGGGCATTTTTCGTCAATGGCTTCTTGGGTAATGTCTTTGCGCTGGACGCTGCCCTCTTTTTCGGTGATTAAGGACGTAAACGGCTGCCAAAATGCCCGCATCAGCGGAATCCAGTCTTTTTCCCCGCGTGACACCGCATCCAACTCATCTTCCAGATTGGCGGTAAAGTCGTAATCGACGTATTTGGTGAAATGCTCGGTCAAAAAGCGGTTGACGATACGCCCGACATCGGTCGGATAAAAGCGCTTAGTGTCTAAGGTGACGTATTCGCGGTTTTGCAGCGTCGAGATAATCGTCGAATAGGTAGAAGGTCGGCCTATGCCGTACTCTTCCAAGGATTTAACGAGGCTGGCCTCGCCATAGCGCGGCGGCGGCTCGGTAAAATGCTGGTCGGCAATCACATCGTTAAGCGGCACGGGGCGGCCTTCCTGCATAGTCGGCAGAAAGCTTTCCTTATCGTCACCTTCGTTGCTGTCGTCCTTGCCTTCCAGATAGACGGTCATAAACCCAGGGATGGCGATAGACGAACCCGTCGCCCGAAAAACATGCTGGCCCGCCGCACAGCTTAAATCCACGGCAATGCGGTTCAGCGTGGCATGGATCATCTGGCAAGCAATGGTGCGCTTCCAAATCAGCTCATACAGTTTAAACTGCTCGGCATTGAGATAATTTTTTATTGACGCGGGCAAACGGCGGATAGAGGTAGGGCGGATCGCTTCGTGGGCTTCTTGGGCGTTTTTCGATTTAGTCTTAAATAGCCGGGGTTCCGGCGGCACATTGTCCGCGCCATAGTTTTCGGCAATCAAAGCGCGGATGTCTTGCACGGCATCTTCGGACAAATTGACCGAATCGGTACGCATGTAAGTAATCAGCCCCTCGGTGTCGCCCCCGATGTCGATACCCTCATAAAGCTGCTGGGCGACCATCATGGTGCGCTTGGTGGTAAAGCCCAGTTTCCGCGCCGCTTCCTGTTGCAATGTCGAGGTGATGAACGGCGGGGCTGGGTGGCGTTTTTGTTGCTTTTTTTCCAGCTTGGTGACTAACAACTGCCCGTCAGCGGCCTCTATCAGCACTTGCCTGACCTGCTCGGCGCGGTCTTGGTCGGTGATGCTGAATTGGCTGATTTTCTCGCCGCCAAACTGGATCAATTTGGCCTTAAAGTGCTGCTCGTCGGCAGTCAGCGCGGCATTCAACGTCCAATATTCGCGGCTTTTGAAAGCCTCAATCTCCAGTTCACGCTCGACAATCAGCCGTAACGCCGGGCTTTGCACACGGCCTGCCGATAGCCCCCGGCGGATTTTTTTCCACAATAACGGCGACAAATTAAAGCCGACCAGATAATCCAAAGCGCGGCGGGCTTGCTGGGCATTAATCAGATTAGTCGCCAGCTTACCCGGATGGGCAATGGCTTCGGTCACGGCCTTTTTGGTAATCTCATGGAACACCACCCGATGCACGGGTTTGTCTTTAAGCAATTTTTTATCGTTGAGCAGTTCATATAAATGCCAAGAAATGGCCTCACCTTCCCTATCCGGGTCAGTCGCCAGATACAGAGTGTCGGCGGCTTTTAAGGCCTTGCTGATCGCCAAAACATGCTTCTGGTTACGCTCAATGACTTCGTATTTCATGGCAAAGTCATGTTCTGGGTCAACAGCGCCCTCTTTAGGCACCAGATCGCGGACATGACCATAAGAAGCCAAGACGTGAAAATCCTTGCCCAAGTATTTTTCAATGGTCTTTGCTTTAGCGGGCGATTCTACGATGACAAGATGCTTGCTCATTTAATTAAAATCTACAGTAAAAGGGGTCGTATCCTCTAGGCCAAGAGGTTGGGATAAGGCAGGCGGATTTGACTACGCGCGTTTAGTGCAGATAAGTCGGCACTAAGTCATAGACAATATCTTCCATTCGGGAAAAAGCAATTTCTTCGTTCGGTTGGCTAAGCAATACCATCAGCACAATCCACTTGAGCTTTTCCATTGAAATTTCCTCATTTTCCAAGGCCATCGCCCTATCAATGACAATCTCGCGGTTAGCCGGGGTCAAAATGCCGTTATGTTCTAAGAACATAATCAGATTGCGGCACTCAATATCCAGCTTGGCTTGCTCTTCGGCGCAGAAAATGCGGAACGCCACCGACGCGCTCGGCTTAATCGCCCGTTGCAAACTGAGCGACTCCAGCCAATCAAACGCCTTGCTCACCTCACAGGATTCAAAGCCCGCTTCCTCAAGTTCGACTTTGATGACATCGCTATCAGGAAGAATCTCCACTTCATCTTCCATATAGTTCTCAAATAAATACATCAGGACATCAAAAATATTTTCTTTCATGGTTCGCTTAAGGTTTGGATTATTTTATTCTTGTATAGAAACCGCCAGCGGTCGCTTCTACATATCCTTGCAGTTCTAAAATGAGTAGCATTGAGGAGATAATTTCAACCGATAAACCTGCATTTTCGACTAGATTATCAATGGAAGTTGGGCTGAACATGACTAGATTCAATAATGTTTGTTGCTCCAGGTCAAGCATTGTTTGTGGTTGGACTTGTGAATAATTCACATCTTGTTGAATATATTGATGTAATTCTTCAAGAATATCTTGCGTTGTTTCGACAAGCTTTGCACCTTGACGGATCAGGGCATTGCAGCCCCGCGCCAAAGGATTATGGATGGATCCGGGGATGGCGAAAACCTCACGGTTTTGTTCCAAGGCCATTCTGGCCGTAATCAACGAGCCGCTTTGTTTGGCCGCCTCCACCACCAGCAAACCTTGGCACAAACCGCTGATGATACGGTTACGGCGCGGAAAATGGTTGGCCATTGCCGTCGTGCCGGGCGGAAACTCCGACACCATCGCCCCGGTGTTGACAATCTGGGTTGCCAAGTCCTTATGCTTAGCGGGATAAACCCTATCCAAACCCGTACCCGCCACCGCAATAGTATAGCCTTGGGCGTGCAAAGCCCCTTCGTGGCTAGCGGCATCAATCCCCAAAGCCAAGCCGCTGGTGACGACAAAACCGGCTTGGCACAGGGCTTTGGCAAATTCAAAAGCGGTGGCTTTGCCCAATTGCGACGGGTTGCGGCTACCCACTATCGCTAATTGCGGCAACGCCAACAGTTCCGGCTTACCGCGCACGAACAGCAACGGCGGCGGGTCGGCAATTTCTTGCAATTGCGCCGGATAGCCGGCATCCGCCAAGGTCAAGACGCTGTTATTAGGTTGGGCCAGCCAAGCCAAATCTTGCTCGACCACCGCCCAATCCGGCTTTCTGATCGCATCAACCACACTGTTTTTTAAGCCCAGCGCCGACAACGCTTGGTAAGACTCGGCAAACACCTGCTCTGGCGTGTGGGTCGCCAATAACTTAAGGTACGTCCGGCAACCCACCCCCGGCACACGCAACAGCGCCAGCCAGTAGCGGATACCGTCATCATCAGTGGGTGCGCTTAGCAGGCTCAGGGGGTCTTCGCTTTGTCTAAGACATGGATGGCCTGGGTGGCTTTCATCACCAAGGCATAGCTGACGCGGTCAAAAGCCCGGAACACCATCAGCACACCGGCTTTTTCATCAGGCAACTTCACCGTATCGTTTTTAATCGGGCTAAGGGCATCGACTATCACCTTACCTCTTTGGTAAATCTCCAACTCATGCCCCACTTGCAAACCGTCTTTCTCGCCCTTGTCAATGACCACCGTATTATACAGGCCGATTTGTGTCACCCCGCCTTGGACACTAATGATATTGGTGCTAATCTTTTTTGCGGGCGGCCTAGGGAAATAATTTAAGGCGATATCCGCTTCGGGATTCGGCATCAGGCGGTCGCCATAGCGAATCTCTGTGTTCATCCGTTTAATCATCAACGTAGCGGGATCACCTGCCTGTAACAAATCGGTATCGGCGACATATTGCGCCTCATAGCCCAAAATCTCACCTGTTTCGGGATTTTTATAAACCTCGCCAGGGCGGTAAATGGTATAACCCATTTGCGTACCTTTCGGAATCGAACGGACATAGACTTTATCACCCACCCCCGCGACCAGATGCTCGCCTGCCACATCAATCACATAAGGGGAACCAGCCAGCTCATCCATACCGACTACCCGTGGTGTCGTCAGGTATTGCATAATCTTACTGTTCGGGATGAGCTTAATGGCCTGCGCCAGATTAGTGGCGCGAATGCACGGCATCAGCTTACCGTCAGCAGTGACCGGAAATTGGGTACGCCCTTGTTTAGGGTCATCTTCGTTCAGGACACAGGTCGACTGGATATTCAACTCGCCGCCAGACTGGCCGGGATCAATATAATCGGGGCCTCTGACCAGATTGACCTGCGGCGTGCCATTGACCATGGCAAAATAAATGGTATCTCCAGGATAGATAAGGTCAGGATTGCGGATTTGGCTATTGTAACGCCATAATTCGGGCCATTGCGACGGATGCTGTAAGAATTTGCCGGATATATCCCATAAGGTATCGCCATGCACGACGGTATATTGGTCAGGATGGGCGGGATTGATTTGTAACTGATCGGCGCACACATTCATGCTGATAATCGCCGTAAGAAACAATCCTGAAAATTTACGATAAGCCATAGTGGTTCCTGCGGGAGTCTTTTTTAGTGTGTTTGAATTCAAAGTTTAGATGAATTCGGATAGAATTCCAGTATTCAATTATTATAGTGGAGAGTTTGTTGAGTATTCTAACTATTCTCGAGTTTCCCGACGAGCGTTTACGCAAAAAAGCGGCGCTTGTCGGGAAAATCGACCAAAACATCAAAAAACTTGTCGATGACATGTTAGAGACCATGTATGCAGCGAAAGGGATCGGCTTGGCCGCCACCCAAGTCAATGTGCATCAACGGGTCATCGTCATAGACCTGAGTGAAGAAAAAAATGCCCCCCTCTGCCTGATTAACCCGCAGATTATCGAAAAAAACGGGGTTGAGGAATCGGAAGAAGGCTGTTTGTCCGTGCCGAGCTTTTACGAAAAAGTCCAACGCGCCGAGCATATTATCGTCAGAGCGTTAGACCGCGAAGGCCGCGAGTTTACGCTGGAAGCCCGCGAACTGCTGGCGGTGTGCATACAGCACGAAATGGACCATCTCGAAGGCAAGCTTTTCGTCGACTACCTATCGCCGTTAAAACGCCAACGAATTAAAAAGAAACTGGAAAAGCTTCATAAACTGGAAAAAACTTAAGCATGAAAATTATTTTTGCCGGAACCCCCGACTTTGCCGTGCCCAGCCTGCAAATGCTGCTCACTTCGGGGCATGAAGTCTGCGCCGTCTACACCCAGCCGGACCGCCCGGCAGGCCGTGGCCGCCACCTCCAACCCAGCCCCGTCAAACAAGTGGCGGTGACCGCCGACATTCCGGTGTTGCAACCCTTAAACTTTAAAGCAGACGCAGACCTGCAACAGCTACGCCGTTTTAACGCCGATCTGATGGTCGTGGTCGCCTACGGCATCATTTTGCCGCAGACCGTGCTGGATGCGCCGAAATGGGGTTGCCTGAATGTCCACGGCTCCTTATTGCCGCGCTGGCGCGGCGCGGCCCCTATCCAACGCGCCGTCATGGCGGGCGACGGGGAAACCGGAGTGACCATCATTAAGCTTGTCCTTAAACTGGACGCAGGCGACATGCTGCATAAAGAAGTCTGCACCATTAGCGAGGCCGACACCTCCAGCGACCTCCACGACCGTTTAGCGGCCTTGGGTGCGGTGGGGCTGGGCAAAGTCTTGGCACAACTCGAACAAGGCACGGTACACGCCGAGCCGCAAGACGAAGCCTTGGTCACTTATGCCGAAAAACTCGACAAAAGCGAAGCGCTCATTGATTGGACGCAGGCCGCTACCGCCATCGCCTGTAAAGTGCGCGGCCTGAACGCTTGGCCCGTGGCGCAAACCCTATACCGTGGCGAAATGCTGCGCATCTGGCGTGCCGAAGCCCTTGAGGACAATACCGGCACCGCCCTTCCGGGCGCGGTCGTCTGCGCCCACAAACAATTGGACATCATGACCGGAAACGGTAAATTACGTTTGTTAGAAGTGCAGTTGCCGGGTGGCAAACGCATGGCTGTTGAGGCCTTTCTCAACGCGCACGATCTTAACGGGGTAATACTGGGTTGAGTACCAATACACGCGCCATCGCCGCACGGGTGCTTGCCAATGTCATGGACAACGGACAGTCATTAACGGTAAGCCTTGATAACACCTTAGCCAGCGTCGCGTCGCACCAAGACCGCGCCTTTATCCAAATGCTCTGCTACGGGGTCTGTAGGCATTATCACCAACTTGATGCCCTCTTAGACGAATTGGCGACCAAACCCCTAAAAGACGTGGAAATTAAAGCCCTGGCCCTCATCGGCCTATACCAGCTTAAATTTATGCGCGTCAAGCCCCATGCCGCCGTTTCCGAGACCGTCTATGCCATCCGCAAGAAAACATGGGCCAAGGGCTTAATTAACGCCTTGCTGAGGACATACCTGCGCGAGACCGAACGCCTGGAAGCCCTTACCGCCGATAAGGCGCACAGCCACCCCGACTGGCTGCTTAAGCGCATCCGCCAAGATTGGCCGGAGCAAGCCGAACAGATACTCTTGGCGAACAACCGGCAAGCCCCAATGGCACTGCGCATCAACCGCCTTAAGACCGACAGCGACACCTACCAACAGCACTTGGCAGAACGCGGCCTCGCTGCCGACACCGTCAGCTTTTGCCCTTCCGCCCTGGTACTGGACAAAGCCGTGGCGGTTGACGAATTGCCCGACTTTGCCAGCGGCGCCGTGTCGGTGCAAGACACCGCCGCACAATTGGCGGCAGGCTTATTAGACCTCCAGCCTGGGCAACGGGTATTGGATGTCTGCGCCGCCCCTGGCGGTAAAACCGCGCATATCCTCGAACAGCAGCCGCAACTGCAAGCCCTGACCGCCGTCGACATTGATACCGCCCGTTTACAACGGGTCGCCGCCAACCTGCACCGCCTCGGCTTATCGGCAACCTTGGTAAGCGGCGATGCCGCCCATCCGCAGAGCTGGTGGGACGGGCAACCGTTCGACCGTATCCTATTGGACGCG
The DNA here is from genome assembly GCF_002923755.1 of Methylovulum psychrotolerans. Taxonomy (GTDB): domain Bacteria; phylum Pseudomonadota; class Gammaproteobacteria; order Methylococcales; family Methylomonadaceae; genus Methylovulum; species Methylovulum psychrotolerans. The sequence goes on along the minus strand of NZ_PGFZ01000002.1, from coordinate 267,132 downwards.
CCCTGCTCGGCAACAGGCGTCATCCGCCGCCACCCTGACATTAAGCTATTGCGCCGCGCCGAAGACATTAGCGCCTTGCAAACCCTGCAACAGCGCATCCTTAACGCCATCTGGCCGTTACTGGCCCAGGGCGGGCTGTTACTTTACGCCACCTGCTCAGTGCTCAAGCAAGAAAACGAACAGCAAATCCAAGCATTCCTAGCCAGCCATGCGGATGCCGAAGAACTGCCCTGCCCTGAAGACGGCTGGGGCATAGCGGCCAATGTCGGGCGGCAAATCTTAACTGGCGAGTCAGGCATGGACGGCTTTTATTATGCCCGCTTGCGTAAGATTTAAGGGCTGGCTGGCATGGCTAGTCCTGCTATGCTTAGTATCACCACCGCTTTGGGCAGACTGTTGCTCCGCCAGCGTCAAAAACGCCGAGCTGATCCGTCATGGCCAAAGCTACCTGCTCAACGCCGAAGTTAACTACCAACTCAGCGCCAAGGCCTTGGAAGCCCTGCAAAACGGCGTACCGTTATTTTGGGAAATCGAGCTGCAAATCCGACAACCCCGCGCTTTCCTCTGGGCAAAAACGGTGGCGCAAGCGCAGATCCGCTACCGCCTGCAATACCACGCCTTACTCAACCTCTACCGTGTCGATAACGAAAGCGCCGGCGTGGTGGCGAATGTCTCATCATTAGCCGCCGCTTTTGACTTAATGGCCAATGTGACCAACTTCCACCTTACCGACAATGCCGACTTTGCCCCAACACCGGACACCGTCGCGGCCATTAAAGTCGTGTTTGACCGCAACGCCCTGCCCCTGCCTTTACGGCCAGTGGCTTACCTCAATCAGCAATGGTACTTATCCAGTGATTGGAGCTTATGGCCGCTAAAAAACTGAAACTGCCGCTCAACCTGTCGGCCTTCGTCATGTCCGGGCTGATTTTGCTGTCTTTACAGCTGATGAGTTCAGCCACTCAAGAATCTTCGCAACTGGGCGAAATGTATTCTTGGCTACTGCTGATGAACGCCATCGGCTCAGCGGCCTTACTGTCGTTGGTCGGGGCAAACATCTACACTCTGACCAAGCAACTGAAAAAACGCGAGGCCGGCTCTAGGTTGACCACGCGCATGGTGTCCTTGTTTGTGCTGCTGGCCCTAGCCCCGGCCGCCATCGTGTTTTATTTCTCCATGCAGTTCCTCCATCAAGGCATAGACAGTTGGTTTAACGTCGAAATCGACCGTGCGATGGAAGACTCGCTGGAACTCAGCCAAGCCTCCTTAGACCAACGGATGCGCTGGCATTTGAAACAGACCCAACAACTGGTAGCGTCGCTGGAATTTTCACCCAACCCCCAACTGACCACCGAAGTGGACCATTTACGCGAATTGTCGGGAGCGGCGGAAATGACCCTATTCTCGCAACCCGGCACCATCCTCGCCTCCAGCAGTAACAGCCCCAGCGACATTCTGCCCAGCTTGCCCGATAAATACATCTGGATACAATTGCGCCAACAGCATTCCGATTTTGTCGCCGTCACCCCTATCCGCGACGACGAACTGATGATCCGCGTCATCGTCAAAATCCAAGCCGCGCAACCGTTGTACCTGCAAGCACTGTATCCCGTACCCGTACGCATTGCCGATTTGGCCGACTCGGTGGAGTTTGCCTTTGTCCGCTACCAGGAAATGAGCTTCTTACGGCACTCCCTAAAACTCAGTTTTTCGCTGGCCTTATCGCTGGTGCTGTTAATGAGCTTGCTGGCGGCGATTTGGGTCGCCTTCATCAGCATCCGCCATATTACCGCCCCCGTCAAAGCCTTGGTAAAAGGCACCAAAGCTGTCGCCTTGGGCAATTATGACCAACAACTGCCCGTTATGGCACAAGACGACTTGGGCTTTTTGGTCGAATCTTTTAACGACATGACCCAACGCATCGCCCGTGCCAGCTACGAAACCCGCATGGCGGGCTTTGAAGTGGAAAACCAACGCGCCTACCTGGAAACCATCCTCGCCAACCTGACCGCCGGCGTCATCAGCTTTGATGCCGACTTTAAAATCCGCACCGCCAACCAAGCCGCGTACCGTATTTTCCGTATCCAAGTTAACTACTGCATAGGCTACACCTTACTGGAACTGGCCGACACCAGCGCCGAACTGGCCGAACCGCTCAAATCCATCCAACGCCTATTGGGGCAGGCCGACGACATTTGGGAGCAACGCCTCGCCTTTTTAGGCGCTAATGGCCGCCAAGAACTGCTCTGCCGGGGTACGCCGCTGTTTAGCCAAGACGGCTTACGCGTCGGCGCGGTCGTGGTCTTCGATGATGTCACCGACCTGATCCAAGCGCAAAAAAATGCCGCTTGGGGCGAAGTGGCGCGACGCTTGGCGCACGAAATCAAAAATCCGCTCACCCCCATCCAATTGTCGGCGGAACGCCTCCAGCATAAGCTAGCGGACAAATTGTCCGAAAGCGACGCCACTATTTTAAAACGATCCACCACTACCATTGTCCAACAGGTCGAGGCCATGAAGGAAATGGTCGATGATTTTTCCGAATACGCCAAACCCTCCAAAAAACAGACCGTCGCCATTGACCTGCCGCGCTTAGTACAAGAAGTGTTGGCCTTGTATGTCCTTAAATCTGGCGTAAAATTCAAAGCCAACTATGAAGCGGCGGCAGGCTTGTTTATCGAAGGCGACCCCATCAGTATCCGGCAAGTGCTGCACAACCTGATCAAAAATGCCCTAGAGGCCATAGAGACACAAGGTCTGATTGAAATTAACCTGCACCGCGTACAAAAAAACAGCACCGATTTTATCGAAATCGCCCTGTATGATGACGGCCCAGGCATAAAAGAAGAACAAATCGAAAAGATTTTTGAGCCTTACGTCACCACCAAAGCCAAAGGTACCGGCTTAGGGTTGGCAATCGTCAAAAAAATTATCGAAGAACACGGTGGCGCGATCTGGATAGATACGCGCCGAAAAGTGGGCGCAGGATTTATCATCCAACTGCCAGCCTGTAACGCATAAAAAGAAGGTCATGATGGACATACAGACACCCCGTTTATTAGTCGTCGACGACGAACCGGAGATCCGCCGCCTCGTTAGCGAAATCCTTGAAGATGAAGGCTACGAAGTTACTATGGCGGAAGATGCCGGCACCGCCCGGCAACTTAAGGCCGCCACCAACCCTGACCTGATCCTGCTGGACATTTGGATGCCCGACACCGACGGCATTACCCTGCTCAAAGAATGGGTGGCAGAAGACACCCTCACCTGCCCCGTGGTGATGATGTCCGGGCACGGTTCGGTGGAGTCCGCCGTCGAAGCGACCCGCTTGGGTGCTTATGACTACCTGGAAAAGCCCCTGTCCATGGCAAAACTGCTGCTGATCGTCGAACGCGCCTTAGAAGCAGGCTATTTGCAACACGAAAACGCCGGGCTTAGACAGGGCGCGGCCATAGACATAGAACCCGTCGGCAGAAGCGCCGCCGTCGCCCGCACCAAAGACCAACTGAAACGCTTGGCGCAACATGATGCCCGCGTCCTGTTCGTCGGCGAAGCGGGTACAGGCAAAGAGCTGTACGCACGCTTTCTGCACAATAACAGCGCCCACCGCGATGGCCCGTTTATTGATGTTGCGGTGGGCAGCATCTCCCCGGAAAACTCTGCTGTCGAATTTTTCGGCAAAGAGTGCGGCGGCAAAGTCTATCCGGGCTTATTGGAACGCGCCCATAAAGGCACCTTGTTCTTGGGCGAAATTGCCGGCATGGATAAAGAAACCCAACTGCGCCTGCTCAGTGCCCTAGAGTCCAGCTCTTTCCTGCGGGTCGGCGGCAGCGAAGCCGTGCGCGTTGATGTCCGGGTTGTCGCCTCCACGCGCATCAGCTTGGACGAAGAGGTCAAATCCGGCCGCTTCCGGCAAGACCTCTACTACCTGCTAAATGAAGTCACCATCGAAATTCCGCCGCTGCGCACCCACAGTGAAGATGTGCCTGCCCTGCTGGGCTTTTACGTCGATTATTTCGTCAACCAAGACAAGCTGGCGTTCCGGCGTTTTTCGATGGCCGCGCAAAACTTCTTGCGTAATTACGGCTGGCGCGGTAATGTGCGCGAACTAAAGAACTTGGTGCAACGGCTAATGATATTAGGCGTTGGTGAAGATATTGAATTGGAAGAGGTCAAATCTGCCCTAGGCACGGTCATGGGTGACATCGGCGGCACCGCCTCGTCAGTGCCGGACTTTTTCAACCTGCCGCTGAAAGAAGCCCGCGACCATTTTGAAAAAGCCTATCTGGAATACCACTTCGAGCGCACCGGCGGCAGCGTCGCCAAACTCTCTGCCGCCGTCGGCATGGAGCGCACCCATCTCTACCGCAAACTTCATTCCTTAAACATCAAACTCTAGGAACCACGGCTGATTAAACGTAGCTGGACTTATTTTTACAAATAAACGTTGTAAATACCCGTAATGTCCAGTAAAATTGTCAGTCTTTTATTGAGGCTTTACAGAAAGACTAAGTAACGATGAAAACATTCAGTGCAAAACCAGCAGAAGTAAAACGCGATTGGTACGTGGTCGATGCAGAAGGAAAGACGCTAGGTCGCCTTGCTTCTGAGATTGCACGTCGTCTTCGCGGCAAACATAAACCAGAATTCACACCCCATGTCGATACCGGCGATTATATCATCGTCGTCAATGTCGAAAAGATAGGTGTCACCGGAACTAAAGAAAAAGATAAGCTGTATCAGCATCATACAGGCTATATCGGCAATCTTAAGACCGTCAGCTTAGGTAAGTTAAGAAAAACATTCCCAGACCGCATTCTTACGACTGCTGTTAAAGGCATGTTACCTAAAAATCCACTAGGCCGCGCAATGTTCAAAAAGCTTAAAGTTTACGCAGGCCCAGAACATGAACATCAGGCACAACAGCCTAAAGTTTTAGAATTATAAGCGAGTAAACCATGGCAGCAGCTCAGTATTACGGAACAGGTCGTCGTAAAAGTGCCGTAGCGCGCGTTTACGCAACAAAAGGTACCGGAAAAATCACCGTCAACGCTAAAGCGATTGAAGAATACTTTGGCCGTAAAACCGACCAGATGGTATCCCGTCAACCTTTAGAGTGCGTTGATATGGTCGGCAATTTTGACATCAACGTCCTTGTTAAAGGCGGTGGTCCATCAGGCCAGGCAGGTGCTATCCGTCAAGGCTTGACACGCGCCTTAATGGAATACGACGAAACTTTACGCCCAGCCTTACGCAAAGCAGGTTATGTAACCCGCGACTCGCGTGTTGTTGAACGTAAAAAAGTCGGCTTGCACAAAGCGAGAAAACGTCCACAGTACTCAAAACGTTAATCTTAACCCCGGTTACGGTAACGTTGAAAAAGCCCGCATTATTGATAATGCGGGCTTTTTTTATGGGCGGGGTTTTCATAAAGCCAGCTCCTCCCTTCAACAAATGCCACCACAAAGATGACTGAAGAACTGGCGAATGGCTGAGCCTTACTTAACCGCACATAATATACCGACTAACAAAGCTAATATACCAACTTAAAGACAGACACGCAGGGCATAGTAGCGAGAAAGCAAAAAAAATTTCTTACCTTAGCCACTCAAATCTTCTTTTACTTTAAGATAAAAGCCCCCTCCTAAGGTCTGCCCTTCCAAATGAAAACCCTACGCATAGAAGTCTTTAACGCCAGTTCCAGCCTTGCGCAATTGCGGTTTTTTGCGGATGACAATCCCCTGCCCCGCATCCGCGATGTAGCTCCTGCCGAATTAACTGACTTTATCGAACGCAGCCAAACGCATTACCAAGACGGGCTGTCCTTGCAAGCCTTGGGCAAAGAACTGTTTGATTGGCTGCATGGTAAGGAAGGCTATTTGGACGGTTATAGCCAAGATACCGTGTTGTACATCCCTAGCAGTCCCCTAGGTGAGGTCGCGTGGGAGTTGCTGCACAATGGCGGGTATTTATGCGCCAACCTGCACCACCCGTTTACCCCCTTGCGCCGGGTCTCGACCAGAGAAAACCCAGTCCAGCCGAAAAACCGCCCCTTGCGCTTGTTGTTTATGGCGAGTTCGCCGGAAGATGTCCGGCCCTTGCTCCAGTTTGAACAGGAAGAGGCGTTAATCTTAACCGCCACCCGCGCCAGTAATTTGGAGTTGGTGGTGGAAGAAAGCGGCTCTTTGGAAGGCTTAAGCGAGCGCATCAGTTATGGGGATGCTAATGATAGCTTTGATGTCGTCCATATCACCGGCCATGCCGATATTGTTAATGATCAGCCGGTGTTTTTATTGGAAGACGAGTTCGGCCAAGCCCAGCTTGCCGATGCCGATGCTATTGCCGGGGTTTTTAGCCGACACGGGCGGTTTCCGCGTTTGCTGTTCCTGTCCGGTTGCAATACCGCGCAAGCCAGCACCAAGGCCTTGCCCAGCTTATGCGAAGCTTTGGTGTCGGCGGGTGTGCCAGCGGTGTTGGGTTGGGCTAAGCCTGTGGGTGATTTAATCGCCAGTTTTACCGCCCAAGAGCTGTATCAACGCCTGGCGGAGGGTGTGGAACTGGGGCGGGCGGTCAGTTTGACCCGCCAAGCACTGTACCGCGAAGAACAACGTATCCTGCAAACAGACCCCACTTATAAGCCGCAATGGCATTTATTGCGCTTTTATAGCGACGACACGCCGTTGACCGCCTTAGCACTTAAGGGTAAGCGGCGGGCAATGCCGGAAATCCGCCAAGAGTTTTTGGATAATAACGTCAAGGTCGAAGTCTGCCCGCGCGAGGCGTTTGTTGGTCGGCGGCGGCTGTTGCAACAGGCGGTGCGGATTCTGCGTAGCCTTCAAGGTGAAGAGAATTACGCCGAGGGCATTATCCTGACGGGTATGGGCGGCTTGGGAAAAAGTAGCTTAGCGGTGCGTATATGCCAACACTTGGAACATGACCTGCCGTTGCGCTTTATTGCCAGCGGCAAAATGGATGAAGCGGTGTTGCGCAACCTGCTCGGCAACAACCTGCCCAAACATACTGCTACCATTAATGACATCCTTAACCAGCCGCAAGCCCTAACATTACGCCTGCGCCAACTCTTTGGGCAATTTCCCGAATTTGATGCCGCGCTGTTTGTGTTTGATGATTTTGAGCAGAACTTCCGTGTCGATGATTATCAGAACGTAGACCCTATCGCTTATGGGATCATCATCGCCTTACTGGCCGCTATCCGGCAAACGGGTTCGCCCAGCCGTGTCCTTATCACCAGCCGTTATGCGGTGACAGTAAGCTCCCCGTTACGGCTGGCCGACATTGCCTTAAGCTCCTTCCAAGGCAAGAAAACCGCTGCCTTACGCTTAAGCTATTTGCCGCCTAAGCCGGACACCACGACGCTGGCGCAAGAGCAACAGGCGATTCAGCTGGCCGCTGGCAACCCGCGCTTATTGGAACGCCTTTATCAAGTGGTGGCGGCTAAGTTGGATACGGACGCGCTGTTTGCGCAATTGGCGGAAAAACAAGCCGAGTTTCGGGAAGAACTGTTGCTGGCAACTTTATTGAGCTACCAAAACGCCGCTACCCGCCAACTCATCGCCAGCTTGGCATTGTTTGAGGTATTTATCCCTAAAACGGTCTTGGCGACGGGTGCTGGATTTGCCGGATTTTGAAGCACATTTAAACGCGGCACTGGCGGTAGGGTTGGTGGAAACTTCGGCGGCGGGATATTTTGTCTCGCGTTTGTTGCTGCCGTTGCTGGCGGATATTTTGGATTTGGAGAAACAACAGGCGGTTTATCGCTTGGCGGCGCAGTGCTTGTATGCGTTGTGGTGGGAGAATGATTATGCCATTCGCCTTGAAGAGCATTCGGAACTAAGCCGAATCATCAAACTGAGTGGGCAACTGCATATTTATTCGCAAGTAACTGGGGTTCTGGCTAATCGCTTATATAAGCAGTGCCGTTATGATGAAGCAAAAGTCTTGTATGAAACCCTGTTGCCGATACGCCAAGCGTTGGGCGACAGAAAAGCCGAGAGCTTGGTTTATTAACCAAATGGCGATGATTCAGGATTTGCGGGGCGATTATGCAACAGCCTTGGCTTATTATGAACAAGCCCTGCCCATTACCCGCGAACTCGGCGACAAACAAGGCGAAGGCGCGACCCTCAACAACATTTCCCAAATCTACAAAGTGCAAGGCGACTACGGCACCGCCTTACGTTACTTAGAACAAGCGCTGCAAATCCAACAAGCCATCGGCGACAAACAAGGCGAAGGTGCGACCCTCAACAACATTTCCCAAATCTACAAAGTGCAAGGCGACTACGGCACCGCCTTGCACTACTTGGAGCAAGCGTTGCAAATCCAACAAGCCATCGGCGACAAACAAGGCGAAGGATCTGCACTCAACAACATTTCCCAAATCTACGATGCGCAAGGCGACTACGGCACCGCCTTGCGTTACCTGGAACAATCCCTGCAAATCCGGCAAGCCATCGGCGACAAACAAGGCGAAGGCGTAACCCTCAACAACATTTCCCAAATCTACAAGGCTCAAGGCGACTACGGCACCGCCTTACGCTACTTGGAGCAATCACTACAAATCCGGCAAGCCATCGGCGACAAACAAGGCGAAGGCGCGACTCTCAATAACCTTGCCATGACTGCACATGCCCAAGGCGACTACGGTATCGCCTTGCGCTACTTGGAACAATCCCTGCAAATCCGGCAAGCCATCGGCGACAAACAAGGCGAAGGCGTGACCCTCAATAATATTTCCCAAATCTACGCTACCCAAGGCGACTACGACACCGCCTTGCGTTACCTGGAACAATCGCTGAAAATCCAGAAAGACATCGGAAATACAACTGGAGAATGTTCAACTTTGTTTAATATAGGGCATATTTATTGGCAAAATGACAAACAACGACAAGCTTTAAATACTTGGTTAAAAGCTTACTATATTGCCAAACACATTGATTTAGCGCAAGCGTTACAAGCTTTAGGTCAATTAGCTATTGTAGAGTATCTCCTAGAGCATTTTTCCAGTGGTTTTTTGGAGATCGCTGGATCTAGTGTTTTTCTTTTTCTAGCTAAAACAATCATTCAAAAAATAAATAATAACGACACAAAAGAATCGCCAAAAGAAAAAAAGCTAGCTTCCGTTGAATCAGATAAATCAAAAACACAATCACTCGAAAGTTTTTTTAAAGAGAACATTACTAACAACAAACCTATTGAGGATAAACCAATGAACCTACCACAACGATTTCAAACGAGCCTTGAAAATTCAAAGCAAATCGAAATACAGGTTACTCTCAAAAAAGAAAGTCCTACAAAAATAGAAGAAGAAGAAGAAGCATATTTATTCAAATATGACAGCGAGAACAATACGCAAGAAGAATATACATTCAAGCGCATAAAGCATAAAGCATAAAGCATAAAGCATAAAGCATAAAGCATAAAGCATAAAGCATAAAGCATAAAGCATAAAGCATAAAGCATAAAGCATAAATACCATACTAGCGCAATAATAAAAGCAACAAAAACAACCGCGTAACATTGAAAATCACTTATACTAAAAAACTGCTGATTGTAGCGGATTATGGGGTGTGTTAAAAAAGCCATGCAATTGATTTTGTTTTAAAAATTAGTATGCCGCACAATCAAAAATAGGACAATTATCCTGTAATAACGCGCTAAAATCCTATCCAGAAAAACAAATGCCCTCAGATTGACGGCGCAATTAATACATAACCAATTGATTTAATTTGATATAAATAAATTTTTAGCTACCCCATAATCCGGTACAATCAGCCATAACCCGGTCGCCAGCGCCTTGATGGCGAAGATAGCGATAGACCCGAAAGACCGGCCACGGGTGAAGGCCGAATGTTTGCGGCTGTTGGTGACGCTCAGGCTCGACCCCGCCCGCAGCCGCTTTATATCGGGCTTTATCGACACTTATTTGTGTTTGCGGCAGGAAGAGCTACAAGTTTTTGACCATTTGATCCATACTGAATTTTTACCCACCGAACAGGAGCAAGCGATGGAACTGACGACCAGCTGGAAAGAAGAAGGCATTCAACTCGGTATCCAACAAGGCATTGAGCAAGGTATAGAGCAAGGCCTCAAACAAGGTTTTCATCAGGGCGAATATCACGCGCTCAAACGCCTGTTAACCCGCCGCTTCCAAACCCTGCCCGACGAGGTGCTGGCCCGTATCGAAGCGGCCCCCATAGAACAACTGGAGCAATGGCTGGACAACACCTTGGATGCCGCCACTTTAGAAGACGTGTTCCGCAGCCATTAAACGACGCACAGACAGACCAGCCTGACTGTTGGGCTAAACGCGAGCTTGTAAAGCCCTCGGCAAAGGCTAAAGACCTTTGCATCCCACTGGATAAATGCTGAACGGAGTGCAATGGTCTTCAGCCATTGCACGATATAGCTTTTTGCACTACGCCCCCGCCAAAACCTCCACCCGATACCCGCCTGTCCCCTCGTCCCCCAACATCTGCGCCAACCAAGGCACGGCCTCGGCCATATTCGCCGCCAATGTCCACGGCGGATTAATGACGATCATACCGCAAGCCGTCATACCCGGCGTTTCCGAGTCCGGTTTTACCGCCAGTTCAAACAAGTGCATATCGGCAATGCCCGTGCGTTGTAATGCCCGTTCTAAAAGCTGGTTGCGGCGGCGACTGACGACCGGATACCACAGCGCGTAAGTGCCTGTGGCAAAACGCTTGTGCATTTTCACTAAAGTATCCACCACTTGCCCGTAGTCGGTTTTTAGCTCATAAGACGGGTCGATCAACACCAAACCGCGCCGCTCGTGCGGCGGCAACAGGCCGTAGGCGAGTTTTAGGCCATCATCCGGGTAGACGGTGATGCGGCGGTCTTTGCTGGTCGTCTTCTGCAAAATACGCTGTTCGGTGGGGTGCAGTTCGTATAGGCACAGGCGGTCTTGGGGGCGCAACAGGGTTCTGGCGAACCACGGCGAGCCAGGATAGTGGGTCAGTGTGGGACTGGTGTTGTATTGTTTGATCAACTGCACATAATCAGTGATACAGGCGGGATAATTGCTGCCCTGCCATAAGCGGCCTATACCGTCGTCGAATTCGCGGTTTTGCTGGGCGTAATCGCTGGTTAAGGTATAGTCACCCGGCCCCGCGTGGGTGTCGATATAGCAAAAAGCTTTGTCTTTTTGTCCCAAATAACGCAAGCAGTGGACTAAAACAGTATGTTTGAGGACATCGGCAAAATTGCCGGCATGGAAGGCGTGGCGGTAGCTAAGCATGATTAGGGATAAGCAAAAGGGCTAAATGAAAAAAGGGCGGTCAACTGAGCCGATACCATAACAACCCCAACAGTTCATGCAGCACCAAACACGAGTGTTCAAAGGCTTTGGCTGAGGGGACGTAGCTGAGTACCGACGCTTGCACAGTATGACCGATAAAGGCCGTCGGGGCGGCTAAGACTTGGAAACCCGCTTCGGTAAACGCGCGGATAGCACGGGGCGTATGGTAGGCTTGGGTAACTAAGAGGATTTTGTCTATGCCCTGAGCTTGCAACAACGCCCGGCTATACAAGGCGTTTTCGGCGGTGTTATGACTGGTGGTTTCTTGCCAAGCCACTGGCACATTGAATTCGTTTTGCAAAATCGCCGCCATGCTGTGCGCTTCCGAAGCGGATTCGCTAAAGACCCTGCCCCCCGCCACCAAAACCGGCAACTGGGTAGCCCGCGCCAATTTCGCGGCATAGCGCAGGCGTAACAAGGTCGAGGCATTCACCGTTTCCGGCTGTTGGTATTCCATCCCCCAATGACTGCCGCCACCCAGCACGACAATGGCCTGCGGCTGAAAAGCCTTCAGCGCATCGGCACTTAACACCGGGTAGATTTCCACGGTATCGGCCAAGCCCTTACTGACAAGGGGTAAGCTTAACACCGTCAGCAGCACTAAACTCAGCACTGTCAACGGCATGCCGATACGGTAATGGCGCAAGCACAGCCCCGCCACCGCCATTAACAACAAGCTGGCAGGTGGCAACAGCAGCCGTTTCAGTAAATAAACCAGGGTTATGTCCATCAGTGTGGGCGGCTTGGCAAGCTATTAAAAAAGCTTACCCAGCAAAGTCATAAAAATCTCAAAAGCAATCAAGCCGATCACAATCAATTCCAATATCGACGAATGGCGGTGTTTTTGCTCATCGGCAAGCATCTCAAACAGCTCATGGATGGTTTCCAGTTTTTTCGACAAGACTCTCGTGCGCGGGGCGATTTCCAGATATTTGGCGGTGATGCTGTAATATTCCTCGTATTCAGGGTATTCCCAAAAGAAATCCGGGGTATCGAGCAGGTCGTAATTGAGGATGATGTCGCTTTTAGTCAAAAACAACTGGCCACGAATTTTGGCGATTTTATGGCGGCTGAGTTTGATGCTGCCGTTTTCCGCCAAGGATTTGGGGATATAGTTGGTGTTGTTAATGGTGGTGATGGCATTGGTCTCGAACGATGCCAGCTTAATGGATTGCGCCATGCCTTGCGAAAGCGAAAACAGCAAGATAGGGTCGGAAGACTCGACTTCGATATGGTCTTCGATAATGCGGGTGCTAGGGCATTCCAGCTCGAAAGTAAAATTATCCTCTTCTACCGCCTGTAAAGGATTTTCGGCATTGTTTAGCAACAGATGGTGCAGCTTGCTTTGTTGTTCGTTGCTGACATTCCAATGCACCACCGCACCATAAGAAAACACCACCGACCACGAATAGTTGTCTTCAATCAGCAAAGCCCCTTTAATGATGCGGATCAGGGTGGTTTCCGAAATCACTTTCGCCAACGCGCTAATATCAAAAGATTGGGCGAGACAAAAAGCGGCACATTGCTTAAATGCGGGTTGTTCGGACATAAGACGCTCGTAGGTAAAGTCAGGATGCGCTATTTTACGGCGTGTGCGCTAATTGCGGCGGATTTTTTGCCGATTTGCGGATTGTTTCCGGTTTTTGAGGAAAAGTAGGCGTTCGCCCGTTTAAAGCCGCCGCCCCACCCTAAGTTTGGCCAAGGCTGAAGACTATTGCAGTCCGCTGTAAGCCTGCACGGTATCCGTACCCGCGCAGGCCTTGCACCTTATTCGGAGATTTTCACCAGCCACCCGGCAGTATTTTCGCAATGCGGCGATTTGGCGTTAACTTTAACATTGATACGCGCGACGGTGTTACGCAAGCTGGCAGGCAACTTGGCTTTGACCAGATAGAACGGGTCTTTAAATTCTGCCTGCGCCTCCACTTCAATGCCTTTAATAGTGACTTCAATCTGGTCAGGGTGATTGATGTTAATCACCACAAAAGAAATTTCGCTTTCCGGTGCCGCCGTGGCCATGTTCTCAGGAAAAAATTTCGCCAGCTTAGGCTTCATACAAGCCCCGCCGCCGCCACCGCCACCCATAGCACCGCCGCCATGACCACTGTGATGTTCGGTGGCCTGGGCAGTGCCCATCGCCAATAAAGCCATAAAGGCGACTGTCATCATTTTGTACATAACTTATCCTCTCTCTAGTGTCCGTAGCCCGCTGAATCTACGTTAATTATTTTAAATAGCGGCTTATAAATCATCTGTCCGCACCCGAACGATGCGCGGTTGCCAAGTGCTTAATATAGCGATACCAGCAAAAAACACCAGCTTTATGGCCGCGATGCCCAAGTGCTGATGCGCCTAGAGCAGCCGCTGTCATTAGCGGGTAACAAATGCCTGTCATCCTTATTGGGATTACCAATAGACGTGTAATCCAACTATCCGTCTTTCAACCTAACTGATAAGGGCTTATTTTAATGAACGGTAAGAACGCATTTTTTTATTCGGCGTTGGCGCTAGGGGTAGCTGCCGCGATCAACAGCGGGGCCGCGTTAGCCGCCGCACCTGTGACACCTATCCAACACGTTATTGTCGTGGTCGGCGAGAATGTCACGTTTGATGCTTTGTTTGGCGCTTATAAGCCAGCCAAAGGCCAAACCATAAAAAACTTATTGTCACGCGGCATTATTAACGCCGACGGCACCCCCGGCCCAAACTTTGCCAAGGCGATGCAGCTCCAAGCCAGCAACCCTAGCGACCACTATACCGCCAGACCTGTGCAAGGGGCGCCTTATGCGACCTTACCGCAACCCTACCAAACCGGCATCCTGGATCCGGCAACCTTACAAAACGTCGCGCCCATTGCCGATGCCCGTTTTCCCGCCGACTTGCCTAACGGCCCGTTCCAAATCACCAAATACGTCCCTTACGGTTCTGCCGGGTCGGCAACAGGCGACCCAGTGCATCGCTTTTTCCAAATGTGGCAACAAACTGGCGGCACTAACCGCAGCCACAGCCTGTTCACTTGGGTAGCCAACACCGTCGGCCTAGGTGGCGACAACGGCGCAGGCGGCCCCACTGCCGCTGACTCCCAACAAGGCGGCGAGCTGATGGGCTTTTTTAACATGTCGCAAGGCGACGCGCCGATCTTTAAGCAACTGGCGCAAAACTACGCCTTAAGCGATAACTACCACCAAGCGATTATGGGCGGCACAGGGGCAAACTTTTTCTCCATCGCGACTGCCGACGTAGCGGTTTACAACACCAACGGCGTGTTAACCGCACCACCTGCCAACCAAATCGAAAACCCCAACCCACAAGCGGGTACGGACAATTTCTATACCCAAGACGGCTATGCAGGCGGCTCTTACGTTAATTGCTCCGATGCCAACCAACCTGGGGTCAAATCCATTTTGCGGATCTTAAACGCCCATAACCGCGCCAGCAATTGCGCGAACGGCGCGTATTATCTGGTCAATAACTATGACGTACCGTATAACGTCGATGGCACCGCCAAAGCCTTGGGTGCGGATAAATTTGTGTATCCGCCGCAAACTGTGCCGACTATCGGCGAAGCCTTATCCGCCAAGGATGTCAGTTGGAAATGGTATACCGCAGGCCGTGATGCCAACGACTTGCTGAATGACGACCTGTACCCCACCATCCATGCTTACGTTAACTCTTTAGTGCCGACTTATATTCCTGAGCCGACCCGCACCCAAATTGTTGACAGCAAAACCCTGGATACCATGCGTGCAGTAGTTTATAACAGCATTGGCGACCCGCACAACGCTTCTGCCAATGTGGTTAATACCCCAGCCTTACGCGCACATCTGCAAGGCATGGACAGCTTTTTAACCGACATAGACCAAGAAACCTTACCCGCCGTGTCGTTCGTGGTGCCGAAAAACTTGGTCAGCGGCCATCCCGGCTATTCTGCGCCCGTGCGTTATGAATTGTTTATCAACGATTTAGTAGCGGCAGTCCAAGCCAAACCCGCCTTGTGGGCAAACACGGCGATTATCGTCACCACCGATGAAGGTGGCGGTTATTTCGACAGCGGTGTGATCCAAAACCTGGATTTCTTCGGCGACGGCCCGCGGATTCCTTTGTTAGTGGTATCGCCTTATGCGAAAAAAGGCTATGTCGACCATGTTTATCACGACCATGCGTCAATTTTGAAATTTATCGAATATAACTGGAGCCTAAGCCCTTTGTCCGCGCGTAGCCGTGACAACCTGCCTAACCCAGTCGCCGGTCCAAACCCTTACCTGCCTGCCAACCAACCCGCTGTTGGCGACTTGACCAGCTTATTTAACTTCCCTAAATAAGCCGCTTATCGGTACTGCCGTGGGCGGCAGGCCATTATGGCCTGCCGCCCACGCTTTCGCCTATTCCCTCCCCGCAAAGCTTTTTCCCGCCTGTCATAGACGGCGTGTGCCATCAGTTATATTATAACATCCACAATTTAACTGCTCGCCGTACCCATGACTATACTTGCCGAACCGCCCCCCCATACTGATACGCTTGCCCATAACCACCAGCAATGTGTCGATGATGCCCTAAAAATTGCCGACCAATTATGTACCGAGCGGGGCGTACAATTGACGGCCATCCGCCAACAGGTCTTGGCTTTGATTTGGGAAAGCCATAAGGCGGTCAAAGCTTATGAGCTGCTAGACCGGATCAAACCCTTACAAGCCGCCGCCAAACCGGCGACCATCTACCGCGCCTTGGATTTTTTGCTCGCCCAAGGCCTTATCCATCGGGTCGAAAGCCTAAACGCCTTTGTCGGTTGCAGTTGTTCGGGGCATCAGCATGAACAGTTGTTATTAATCTGCAAACAATGTGAGCAAGTTGAAGAACGTATGGCGGCGGGGGTTATGCAGGTCTTAGCCGAAGAATTCCGGCAAGCGGGTTTTTCCGCCCATAGCAAAGCCATTGAAGTACATGGCCTCTGCCGCCGTTGTAGCCAGTTATAAACGTCTTGCCTGCCATTTGGGCAATCCCGCTAACGCCCACAATCCCCATCTTTTGTACAAGCCCGACACTTCGTGGTATTGTTGGGCGATATTACTTTCGGGAGCAACCCATGCAACGGCTAGTCTGGTTAATCTGTCTCAGTCTCGGTTTATCTGCCGCTTTGGTTAGCGCCAAGCCGCTCAGCCACGAGCAAGTCCCTGATCCCCTCAAGCCCTGGATAGCGTGGGTCTCGGAGCCTAACCCCGAAGGTAACTGCCCGTTTTTATATACCGATCCCGAACAAAAACGCTGCCTGTGGCCGACCGCCATCCAGTTTGATTTATCCGCCCAAAAAGGCCAATTCACCAGCACTTGGCAGGTCTATAAAGACGTTTGGGTGGGTTTACCCGGCTATGCCGCACATTGGCCGCAAAACGTCATGGTCAATAAGCAAACCGCTTTGGTGATGGATAGGGAAGGCATCCCTAGCATCAAATTATTGGCAGGCGCACAGCCGCCGTCCACTTATCAGATTACTGGCGAGTTTTTCTGGGAGCGCATCCCCGACAACCTAAGCCTACCTGCCGATACGGGCTTAATTCAGCTCAGCATTAACGGCGAGGCCATTAACACCCCAACGCTACGCGAAGGCCAATTATGGCTAAAAGACAGCGAAAGCGGACAGAAAAAGCCCGATAACGTCCAGAATAGCCTCGACATCCAAGTCTTCCGCCACTTTACCGACAGTGTGCCTATGCAAGCTATTACCCGTATCATCTTAGATGTGGCGGGCGAACAGCGCGAGTTAAAACTACCTAAGCCTCTGCTTGACGGCTTTATCCCACTGACCTTAGACAGTCCCCTGCCCGCACGGCTGGAAGCGGACGGGCAGTTATTGCTGCAACTACGCCCCGGACACTGGCAAATTGACCTGACCGCGCGTAGCGTCAGCGAACTGACTAGCCTACCCCTCCCCGCCATCGGTGCCGACTGGCCCGCCTCAGAAATTTGGCTATTCCAAGCTGACCCAGAGGTGCGGGTGGTCGAAATAGAGCAATTGCCCTCCATAGACACCCGCCAAAACAATGTACCGGAAGAATGGCAGCATTTGCCCGCCTATAGCATTAAAGCCGGACAAGCGATGGGGGTTAAAGTCATCCGGCGCGGCGATCCAGAACCCGATGCCAACCAATTGGTTATCAAACGGAAATTATGGCTGGATTTTGACGGCGGCGGCTATACCGCCCATGATACGATCATAGGCACGATGGCACGGGACTGGCGCTTAAACACCTTAGCCTCCAACCAGCTTGGCAAAGTCACGCTAAACCATCAAGACTTGTTGATTACCCGCCAAGCGGGCAGCGATAAACAAGGCGTGGAAGTGCGCCCAGGTGGGATTGATCTGCAAGCCGACAGCCGGATTATCGGTAATATTGGCGAGTTGGGCGCAGTCGGTTGGGAACAAGACTTTCAACAGGCCGAAGCCGAACTGAACCTGCCGCCGGGTTGGCGGCTGTTAGCGGCTTTCGGCGTTGATAATGTACCGGACTGCTGGCTATGGCGTTGGACGTTATTGGATTGGTTCTTGATGCTGTGCGCGGCAGTGGCAGTCGGTAAGCTGTGGCAACCTTATTGGGGAATACTGGCCTTCGTGGCCTTAGTGCTGATTTGGCAAGAACCCCACGCGCCGCAATTCGTTTGGCTGCATATCTTGGCGGCAACGGCCTTGCTTAAGGCCTTGCCCGAAGATAAATTCTTAAACTTTCGGCGGGTGCTACAAGGCTACCGCCTGATAGGCTGGCTGGCTTTATTACTGCAAGCCTTACCGTTTATGACCGAACAAGTCCATAACGGCTGGTATCCGCAATTGGAAGCCCACGGTCAAGCAGTCGAAATGCCAGCCTCACCGCTATCCGTCGCCTCCCCACAAGAAACCTTATCAAAACACGACACAATGTTTAAAAAATCCATGATGGGGGGTATCGAATCCCCATCTGCCCTACCCCCTTTCGAACGTGTAGATTCCACCGCCAAAGTGCAAACCGGCCCCGGCCTGCCGCAATGGCAATGGCATACCGTGCATTTGTCATGGATCGGTGCGGTCACCAGCCAACAACAGCTCAGCTTATGGTATTTGTCGCCGCGCCAAACCGCCTTGCTGAATTTTTTACGCGTCTTATTCGTCGCGGTACTGGCCTTGCTGATGTTCGGAGTCGCCGATAAAATCCTCCCCAAACCACCCCGCTGGTGGACACTGTCGCCCGCTGGCGTAGGCTTGCTGCTATTGTTGCTATTAGGGAGCCATTCGCCTGACAGCTATGCCGACTACCCCAGTGACGCGCTGTTGCAGCAATTAAAAACCCGTTTGGAAGCGGTAGACAAACCCGATTGCTTGCCCAATTGTGCCGATATTCCGCAGATGCAGATGCGTCTGGACGAAGAACACCTGGAGATCACCTTACAAATCCACACCGCCGCTTCGGTGCTGTTGCCGCTGCCCGCCGACTATGGGCAATGGTTCCCGCATGAGGTTTTAGATAACGGCGCACCTGCCACTGCCCTGTACCGGGATAACAACAGCCTATGGATGCACTTAAACGCGGGCGGGCATCGGGTCGTGTTACGCGGTACGCCGCCCTTATTAAGCCAATTCACCTTGCCCTTGCCGTTAAAACCCAAACGGGTCGTGCTGGATAAATTGGGTTGGGAAGTGGTCGGCCTCCAAGACGACGGCGTAGCGGACAGCCAGTTACAATTTAGCCGTACCGCCCCGCAACGCACCGACGGAAAAACCCATCCCCTAGAAACCGGCCCCTTACCCGCATTTATCCGCGTCGAACGCACAGTGCAACTGGGCTTGGATTGGCGGGTCGAAACCCGCATTATCCGCCTGTCACCGCCCGGCAGTGCCGTGCTGTTAAAAGTCGGCCTGTTACCCGGCGAAGCGGTCAGCAGTGCCGGCATACACGTTAAAGACAACGCCGTCGAAGTCAATATGGCGGCGCAAGACAGCGAACTGACATGGCAATCGACCTTAGTACGCAACCCGGCCCTGACCCTAACTGCACCCGCCACCGAGCAATGGACAGAAGTTTGGCGCGTCGATGCCAGCCCCATCTGGCATCTGGAAAGCCAAGGTATCGCCCCTATCCATAGTGCCTTCATTGACCAATGGCAACCGGAATGGCGGCCTTGGCCGGGCGAAACCGTCACCTTGCGCATTACCCGCCCCGAAGCCGTCAATGGCCAAACCTTAACCATCGACGACAGCCAATTAGACCTTACCCCAGGGCAACGGCAACAGACAGTGGCGTTACGTTTGCGCCTAAAAAGCTCACAAGGCGGACAGCACACGCTAACCTTACCTGAAACGGCGGCTTTACAATCTGTAACCATCAACGGGCAAAGCCAACCCTTACGCCCTCAAGGCCGTAAATTGACCCTACCGATCACCCCAGGCCAGCAAGAGGTCGAACTGCATTGGCAAGCCGAACAACCGTTAGGCATTATCACTAAAACACCATCGGTAGATTTAGGCCTGCCCAGCGTCAACAGCCGCTTGACCGTTAACTTAGGTGCCGAGCGGTGGGTATTATGGGTAGCCGGCCCCACCTTAGGGCCGGCGGTGTTATTTTGGGGCGTGTTGTTGGTTATCCTTATGGTGGCATTAGGCTTGGATAAAATCCGCCTAACGCCCTTGCGGCATTGGCAATGGTTTTTGTTATTGCTCGGCCTCAGCCAAGTGCCGATGGCAACCGCAGGCATCGTCATCGCCTGGCTGGTACTACTCGGCTGGCGGCACGGGCAAACAACGCAAACACGATACTTTAACGCCGTGCAAGTGCTGGTGGCGCTCACCACGCTAGTGGCCTTAGCCGTCTTGTTCGGCGCGGTCGCGCAAGGCTTGTTAAACTCACCCGATATGCGTATCACCGGCAACGGCTCCACTGCCACTAACCTCAATTGGTACCAAGACCGCAGTGCCGCGCAATTACCGCAAGCTTCTATCGTCTCCGTACCGCTTATCGCCTACCGCCTGCTGATGTTAGCCTGGTCGTTATGGCTGGCAATGTCCTTGGTAAACTGGCTAAAATGGGGCTGGGGCTGTTTTGCCAGTAATGGCTTATGGCGCAAAGCCCCTGCCGCCCCCGTTGCAGTAGAGCCGCCCAAAGACGGAGCGGCGTAAGAACGCGGACACCGTTTCCCAAGCTTCGGCTTTGGGAAACGGCGGCAATATTAACGTAATGGCAGCAGGCCAATAGCCACCGACAACCCTATACCACTATGGCAAACTTACCTTTTTCCTACAGCATCCGCCGTAGCCCACGGGTCAGCCGGATGCGCATTACCGTCACCCCTGACAAAATCGAAGTGGTCGCGCCGCCCAAAGTTGCCGAAGCCCTGCTGCACCAGTTCGTCAACGACAAACAACAATGGATTCTACAAGCCCGGCAAAAAGTCGCAGGTAACAACCGCCCTGCCGCCTTTCCGTTACCCGCCACCTACGGCGAAGGCACACCCATCCCCTATCGGGGCGGGCAATACCCGCTCCGCCTTGTCCGTTACCCCAATAAGCGCGTCAAAATCAGCTTCAACGGCGAATTGACCGCGCAAATCCCCGCCCACTTACCGCCAGAAGCCCATAGCGCCGCCTTAAAACCCGCCTTAGTGGCATGGCTCAAACAACAGGCCCGCCAACACGTCGGCCAGGCACTAGAGCGCCATACCGCCACCCAACAGCTCATCCCGCAGTCAGTATTGATTAAAACCCAAAAAAGCCGCTGGGGCAGTTGCGGCATACACAACGACATCAATATCAACTGGCTGCTGATTATGGCGCCACCGGAGGTACTGGAATACGTCGTCGTCCACGAACTGTGCCATATCCAAATCCGCAACCACTCGGCGCAGTTTTGGGCCTTAGTCGCCGAACACCTGCCCGGCTACCAAAGCCAACGACAATGGCTAAAACAGCAAGGCGGGGAGTTGTTGCGCTATGGATTTGGGTTGATGGGATAAGCGTTGTCAGCAAAAACTACCCTACACCTCAAACTGCACCCCTAACTCAACCACCCTCTCCGGTGGGATTTTAAAGAACTGAATAGGCGAAGAAGCGTTACGGAACATGAACAGGAATATTTTCTCCTGCCAAGGGTTCAGGTCGGCCTTATCCGAAGGGATGAGGGTTTCTTTACCGATAAAAAATGAGGCACTGGCCATGTCAATGTCCAAACCAAGCAGACGGCATAAACCGAGAATTTTCGGTACGTTAGGGGTTTCCATAAAACCATGCCGGGCGGTCACGCGATAAAAGCCCTGCGCCAATGCGTCAATGTCGACGCGTTCCTTGTCCAAGAGGGTCGGCACATCCTCGGTGGCGATGGTCAACAGCACAATCCGTTCATGCAGGACTTGGTTGTGGGCATAGTTAATTTGCAAAGCATGGGGCATACTCAGGTTACGCGCACTCATATACACCGCCGTACCGGGTACACGCGCCAGCGGCGGCTTGGCGCTGAGGCTGTCAATAAACTTGGTTAAGGACATGGCGGCTTTTTGCAAGTGATAAGTAACCACCTCACGGCCTTGCCGCCAAGTGGACATCAGCAAAAACAACACCCCGCCAATTAGCAAGGGAAACCAACCGCCTTGGGGGATTTTCAAGACATTGGCACCCAGATAGGCACTGTCTATCACTAAAAATACTGCTACCAGCGGATAGACCCATTTAGGCTGCCATTGCCAACTATCTAGGGCGACAATCAGCGTCAGCAAGGTGGTGATCATCATGGTGCCCGTCACCGCCAAACCATAAGCGGCGGCGAGGTTGCCGGAAGAGCCAAAACCCAGCACCGTACAAATGACCAATAGCAACAGTGTCCGGTTCATGGTCGGCACATAAATTTGCCCGATGGCTTCGGTTGAGGTATGTACCCGCTGCATACGTGGGATATAGTCCATTTGCATGGCTTGGCTAGTAATGGAAAACGCCCCCGAAATGACCGCTTGCGAGGCGATGACGGTGGCGCAAGTCGCCAAACCGATCAAAGGATACATTGCCCAAGATGGGGCTAACAGGTAAAACGGGTTAAGGATGGCGGTCGGGTCACGCAAGATCAAAGCACCTTGGCCAAAATAATTGACCGCCAAGGCGGGTAAAATCAGCGAGAACCAGGCCAATTGAATCGGACGCTTGCCGAAATGCCCCATATCGGCATACAACGCTTCCGCGCCAGTTAAGGCCAACACCACCGCACCCAAGGCAATAAAGGCGTGCCAGCCGTGTTCAAGAAAAAAATGCAGCCCGTACAAGGGGTTTAAGGCTTCCAGCACCGCCGGGTTTTGGCTGATGCTCAGGCCACCCATGACGGCCAGCACGCCAAACCACACCAACATAATCGGCCCGAATAACAGGCCGACTTTTTCAGTGCCATAGCTTTGGAACATAAACAAACCGATCAGTACAATAATGGTAATAGGCAAAACATAGGCTTCTAAACCCGGAGCGGCAACCTGTAGGCCTTCCACCGCACTCAACACGGAAATCGCCGGCGTGATAATGCCGTCGCCATAAAACAACGCCGTACCGAACAACCCCAGGGCAATAATGACATTGCGCTGGCGTTGCTGGTTACGGTGGCGTAAAGCCAAGGCCATCAGCGCCATAATGCCGCCTTCGCCACGGTTGTTGGCGCGCATGACAAACAGCACATATTTAATTGAAATCACCATAATCAGCGACCAGAAAATCAGCGACAGGATGCCGAGGATATTCTCCGGTGTGGCCGCTACTGCATGGGGGCCGTTAAAAATTTCTTTCATGGTGTACAAGGGGCTAGTGCCGACATCACCGTACACCACCCCGATAGCCCCCAACATCAGGGCCATCAGCCCGTTAGAAGGTTGGTGTTCATGGGTTTGGCTGCTCATGTTGTCCTTTATGTAAAAATTATAGATAAGGCCATTGTCGCATTGATGCGGATAAATACGGTATTTATCAACTTATGGCTCTGTTAAATCCGATGAATAAACCCTACCAAACGTCCTTTTTTGGCAAGGCCATCAATACGTCCGATGGGATTGGTTGGCCTTAATAGCCATGCGGGGTATGTTGCAAGCCAACCAAGGCTTCGGGGAGACGCTTGACTTGGGTGGCGATGCGGCCATCCGTGTAGAGCTGCAAATGGCGGTAGGCGGGAGACGTTTCATCTAGGGCGAAACCTAGGCTTTTTGGCTTAAATTGGAAACAGGTCGAAGGCGTGCCGAGGATACGCACATTGGCTATTTGCGCCTCCATCTCTTGATGGATATGGCCGTTTACCAGTGCCTTAACTTGCCGATGGCTTTTGAGGATTTCCCAAAAAGCGTCGCTATTGCTAATCATCATAGTATCCATCCAATAGCTTTCGGTGGGCAAGCTATGGTGGTGGACGGCAACTAAGGCATGACGGTCAGGATATGCCTTAAGGCTTGCCGACAAAAAACTTAGTTCTCCGGCATCTAAATAGCCACCTTCTTCACCGATGATTTGGCTGTTCAGATTAATGATTTGCCAATTGCCCAACAGCACCTGTTTACGGCAACTGACCAGTTCAGTATTGAGAACGCGCTGCATCAGGGCGTAATCGTCGTGGTTGCCCGGCAAGCATACCGTGGGGACACCGTACTGGCTGATATGCTGTAAAAGATATTGGTAGCTGGGGCTGATGGGGTCTTGCGCCAAATCCCCCGTAAGCATAATCAGATCAAAGCGGGGATGGTCGGCAAAAGCCCGCGCCAAAACCGCCCGAAAATAATATGCCGTATCCACGCCCAGCAACGTCGCATCGGAACTGGCAAGGATATGGGTGTCGGATAATTGCAATATTGACAGGCATTCGGTGGCTAATGTCATCATTAGAGCTATTCAAGGTCTTTACAAAGAACTTTGGAATTTCTTTGCGGGTTATAAAGCGCCTTAAGCGGCTCAGGCAGGCTATCAACATCCGAAGCCGTAAAGCCCCGTTCGATAAACCAATGTGCAGTCTGAGTCGATAAGACGAATAAGGTTTTTAAGTGCAACTGCTTGGCTTTGCGGCAAGCATAGTCTAACAGACGGTTAGCGCGGGCTGAACGCTGGTATTCCGGGTGTACGGCCAGACAAGCCAGCACCCCAAAATGGCGTTGCAGATGCGCATGTAAGGCAATACAGCCAATGACTAGGCCATCGCGTTCGATGATCAGATAATCGCCGATTTCCATCTCGATTTTTTCTCTGGAACGTTTTGCCAAAATACCTTGTTGTTCAAGCGGTTTGATCAGCTCTAAAATGCCGCCGATGTCATTCAGTGTGGCCGGGCGCAATTCCTCAAACGGGCTCGAGCTGATGAGCGTACCGATACCGTCACGCGTAAACAATTCCAGCAACAAGGCACCGTTTTGGAAACGGTTAATCAGATGTACCCGCGCAATGCCCGATTGGCAAGCATGGCGGGCGGCCCTCAGCGGCTGGCTGATGGTTTCGGGTAGGTCAGGATGCCGCTCCAGCAATCCTGACACTTCAGAGCTGGTCAATTGTTGGAGCTGTTCGCCGCTATCGGGACTAACGCAGTTCTGTTCGGTCAAAAAAATCAGTTTTTCGGCTTTTAAGGCAATCGCCACCGCCGTCGCCACCTGTTCGGCGGATAAGTTAAAGATTTCCCCGCTAGGCGAATAGCCAATCGGCGAAATCAGCACCACATTGTCTTGGTCGAGTTGCTGGTGGATGGCCTCACTGTCAATCCGGCGCACCTCCCCGGTGTGGCAATAATCGATGCCGTCAATAACCCCTAGCGGTTTGGCGGTCACAAAATTGCCGGAGGCCACCTTAATTTTTGCCCCTGCCATCGGCGAATTCGCCAAGCCCAAGGACAGCAACGCTTCAATCTCGACCCGCACTAAGCCTGCCGCCTCTTTGACGCACTGTAAAGCCGGCCCGTCAGTGATGCGCAGATGCTTATGGAAACGCGGTGGCAGACCGTCCTTTAGACGCTGATCAATTTGCGGGCGGATACCATGCACCAATACTAGGCGGATACCTAAGCTGTTAAGCAAAGCAAAATCATGGACATGATCTTGGAAATCGTCCGCCAGCACGGCTTCGCCACCAAACGCAACCACAAACGTTTTGTTGCGGTGGGCGTGGATATAAGGCGATGAGGCTCTGAACCAATTGACGTAATGGTTTTTTTGTTCCATGTAGGGCTAGCGGTTTATATTAAGGGCTGGTTAGCTAAAAGCTGAGGGCTAGCGGCTGGGGTAACGGCTTAAGGCCTACAGGGTTTGTTTTGTTAGCAAAAGTGGCTATGGGGTAAATTCGGGGCAACGTTGATCTCAGGCAACTACCCACCTGCTAAAGAAGAATCCGGCAACGCCAGACCCTCACCTTAAAAAACAGCTCAACTTACGCCGCCGCCCTTCCGGCCTAATGCCCGCCCATTGCCAGCAAATCCTCGACATAATCCGCCGCCGGATAATGAAAATGCACCGGTCCGTCAGCAGCCCCGGCCATAAACTGCTGCGTCCATTCCGAGGACGATTGCCGGATCTCGGCAGGACTGCCCTGATCAACAACTTTGCCCTCGGAAATCACATAAATGTAATCGGCAATTTGTGCGGTCTCAGCCACATCGTGCGAGACAATAATGCTGGTCAGCCCTAAGGCGGTATTCAAGGCTTTAATCAAATGCACCAAAACCCCCATAGCAATCGGGTCTTGCCCAGTAAAAGGCTCGTCATACAGTATCATCATCGGATCTAAGGCAATTGCCCTAGCTAAGGCGACGCGACGCGCCATCCCCCCGGAGAGTTCATTAGGCATCAAGTGGCGGGCCCCGCGCAAGCCCACCGCTTGCAGCTTCATCAGCACCAGGGTGCGGATCATCGACTCCGGCAAGCGGGTATGTTCGCGTAACGGAAAAGCCACATTATCGTAAACCGTCATATCGGTCAATAACGCACCACTTTGGAACAACATACCCATGCGCTTACGCAATGCATAAAGCTCTTTACGGCGCAACTGGTGAACGTTTTCGCCCGCCACCGTTATTGACCCTTGAGCCGGACACAATTGCCCTCCTATCAGCTTTAGCAAGGTCGTTTTACCCGTGCCGCTAGGCCCCATAATGGCCGTTACCTTACCGCGCTGGAAATCCAGAGAAATGTCATCAAAGATTTTTTTATCACCGCGTAAAAATGACAAATGCCGGACGCAAACCAAGCTGTTTTCGGAATAATCGCTGTTAGCCATATTGCTTAAAGACTGCTCTAGGGAATTTTAAAGGTGTTATTTTGTCTGACTATGCTTTATGAAGTCAATTTATAAAACACACTTGGGGGAAAATACGCAAAAACCTTGTTCTGCAATGGTTTTTACACCCGTGCTATGGGGCTAAAATAAGATTATTAGTTTCTCATGCAGCACGAAAAATATAAGCATGGCATAATAGCACTATTTTGACGCAGACTTATCGCCATAAGGCTTAAAAAAAGCCGCCAGAGGCTTTAACAACTATCCATCAAACTGTTTTTTTATGGAGTTTTTTGTCATCATCACATTAATGCACACGCTGGGAGGCAGAAAATGAAATTAAACGATTACAAACTCTGTGAGCTAGGCAAAGCCGTTATTCAAGTAGAGGCACAAGCCATTGCCGACTTGGAAGTGCAAATCAACGAAAACTTTGTTATGGCCTGTAAACTGTTGTTTGCTTGCACAGGACGGGTAGTCGTGATTGGTATGGGCAAATCGGGGCATATTGCCAGCAAAATCGCCGCAACGCTTGCCAGTACCGGCACACCGGCTTTTTTTGTCCATCCGGGCGAAGCCAGCCATGGTGATTTGGGCATGATCACGAAAGATGATGTTGTGGTGGCTTTATCCAATTCGGGCGAAACCGAGGAAGTGCTGACTATCCTGCCGATCATCAAACGGCTCGGCGTACCGCTAGTGGCGATTACCGGCAACCCCAATTCAACTTTAGCCAAATGCGCGACCACCTACTTGAATGTCGCAGTCAAGCAAGAAGCTTGCCCTTTAGGCTTAGCCCCCACTTCCAGCAGCACTGCCGCTTTAGTCATGGGCGACGCGCTGGCGGTATCGTTACTGGAAGCACGCGGCTTTACCCGTGACGACTTCGCCTTGGCGCATCCGGGCGGTAGCTTAGGCAAACGCCTTTTGCTGCGGGTCAGAGATATTATGCACGTCGGTGTCGCCATGCCGTCCGTACCCGAATCGGCGTTAATTAGCCATGCCCTATTGGAAATGACCGAAAAGCAACTGGGGATGACCGCCGTCGTCGAAGCCAATAACCGGGTTATTGGGATTTTTACCGACGGTGATTTGCGGCGGATGCTGGGTAAAAACTTGGACATCAACAGCACGTCGATCACAGAAGTGATGACCCCGCATTGCGCGACTATCACCGCCGATGTCTTGGCCGCCGAAGCCATGCAAATTATGGAGCAGAAAAAAATTAACGCCTTGATTGTCGTAGACGGGCAGCAATGCGCCATTGGCGCCTTAAATATGCACGACTTGATACAAGCGGGTATCGTCTGATGGAACAGGCCGTTACCAAAGCAGCAGCCATCAGGCTGCTGATTCTTGATGTTGACGGGGTCTTGACCGACGGTAAACTGTTCTTTGACCAGCAGGGTAATGAATACAAAAGCTTTCATGCCCAAGACGGCCACGGCATTAAGCTGTTGCGCCGCACCGGCGTGGAAGTGGCGGTTATTTCAGGACGTTCCTCGCCGATTGTCAGCCTGCGTATGAACGCTTTGGGCATTAGCCATGTCTATCAAGGACACGAAGACAAACGCGCCGCCTTTGCCGAACTGTTGGCAAAACTGGCGTTAACGCCCGAACAAGTCGCTTATGTCGGCGATGATTTATTAGATTTGCCCATTATGTCGCAAGTGGGCTTGGCAGTGGCCGTCCACGATGCCGTGGCGACCGTCAAAGACCTGGCGCACTGGCATACCAGCCGATGTGGCGGGTGCGGGGCGGTACGCGAAGTGTGCGACCTGATCATGCAAGCGCAAGGGCATTATGATGCCATTGTTGACACTTATCTGACCTAAAGTGCCCCGCCCGTCATGAACACATTGAAAGAGCAATCTGGCTATTTCTATCTGGTATTTGCTGCACTGGCCAGTTGGCTATTAGCTAATCTGATCGAGGTCGAAGATACCGGCAACCGTTTGTCGCCGCCCCACAGCCCTAACTTTTTCAGTAGCGGTTACCAGAAATGGACAATGTCTGCTGACGGCAACCCCGACAACCACTTATCAGCAGCCCATATAAGCCATTACAGCGACGACAAGACCACCCATCTGCAACAGCCGTTGCTGACCTTCCAACAGCCCGACCAGCCGCCGTGGCTTATCCAAGCTGAAGCAGGATTGGTCTCGGCGGATGGCAAAGAGGTTATTCTGGAAGGACGGGCGACCATTAGCCGTGAGGCTTATGGCAATAATAAGGCCTTAAAAATTATCACTTCTAATCTTAAAGTTAAGCCAGACATTCATTACGCAGAAACTGCCGACCACGCAGTGTTGCAAAGCTTGCCCCATACCACCTCAGGGACTGGCATGAAATTGGTTTTTAAGCAGCCGATTCATATTGAATTACTGGCCCATGTGCAAGGGAAATATGAAACCAAACCATAAACAACGCTTTTTTTTCCGCGCTATCTTGTTGTTGGCCTGCCACTACCTGCCTACTGCTGCGGCCTTGGAGAGCGATGCCGCCCAGCCCATCGCCATTGACTCCAACACCGCCACTTACGACGAGGCCAGCAAAACCAGCACCTATACAGGCAATGTGATATCCGTCCAAGGCAGCATCCGCGTCAATTCCGACAAATTGGTCGCCTATCAAAAAAATGGCGAAATTGACAAGCTGGTGTTTACCGGCAACCCCGCCAAATTTAAGCAAACCCCTTCCGCCGGCGGTGAAGATATTCTTGGCAACGCCATGATTGGCGAATATTATCCGAAGAAAAACCTGCTGGTCTTACAAAACCAAGCGGTCGTCGTCAATGGCAATGCCACTTACGCCAGTAACTTGATAGAATACGATATTAAAAGCTCACTGGTAAAAGCAGGTGAAAAATCATCCGATACCAAACGTGTCCATGTTATATTAAAGCCTAAACCTAAAGATAAGCCGGAATCGGACAAGCCCGAAACAGAAACTAACCCGCCCCCCACAGACAAGCCTTAAATTATGGCAACATTAGTAGCCGATAATCTGTTTAAAGCCTACCATAAACGTCAAGTCGTCAATGGTGTGTCCTTGGTGATCCATACAGGCGAAGTGGTGGGCTTATTAGGCCCCAATGGGGCGGGCAAAACCACCAGTTTCTATATGCTAGTCGGCCTGATTAAAGCCGATGCCGGAACCATCCGCCTAGGCGATAAAGTCATTACCGATTACCCTATGCACCGTCGGGCGCGTTTAGGTGTCGGCTATTTGCCTCAGGAGCCATCGGTATTCCGTAAACTAAGCGTCGCCGATAATTTACGCGCCGTTTTACAGATCCGTGGCGATTTAAGCGCCAGCCAAACAGAACTGGTGATTGATGATTTATTGCAGGAATTTAACATCCTGCATTTACGCGACCAACAAGCCTTGAGCTTGTCCGGCGGCGAGCGGCGGCGGGTGGAAATTGCCCGCGCCTTGGCGACCCAGCCACAATTCATCTTATTGGATGAGCCTTTTGCGGGTGTTGACCCTATTTCGGTGGATGATATAAAAAAAATCATTGTCCATTTGAAAGAACGCGGCATTGGCGTTCTGATTACCGAGCATAATGTGCGGGAAACGTTAGGCATTTGTGATCGGGCGTACATCCTCAACGAGGGGCGGGTCATCGCCGAAGGGGGCGCGGCGGCTATTGTTGCCAATGAAGAAGTGCGCAAGGTTTATTTGGGTCAAAATTTTAGTCTTTAAGCCACAGTATTAAACAGCAATGAAACAATCCTTACATCTCAGGCAAGGCCTGCAACTGACTATGACGCCGCAATTGCAGCAGGCGATTAAGTTGTTGCAGATGTCAACCTTGGATTTGCAGCAGGAAATCCAGCAAGCGCTTGAATCCAACATGATGCTGGAGATCAGCGACGACGACAACAATAACACCGGTGCGGCCAGTGAGTTGCCGACTGAGAAAAAAACCGAGCAATCCGACACCCAAACCAGCGAAGGGTCGCAAACCGACATTCCTGACGAGTTGCCGGTAGATTCCTCATGGGAAGACATTTACGACACGGTGATGGAGTCTGGCAGCCACAACAACGAACAGGTGGAGTTTGAGACCCAACGCAGCAACAGCGCGACCCTGCTCGACCATCTGTTATGGCAAATGGAACTGACCCGCTTTTCCGAGCGCGACCATGCCATCGCCATCGCCATCATTGACTCCATCAACGAAGACGGCTACCTGACCAGCAACCCCGAAGAAATTTTCCAAGGCCTGCAATCGCAATTAGACGACCTCGATGTCGAAGAAGTCACCGCCGTCCTGCACCGCATCCAAAACTTCGACCCGGCCGGCGTGGCCGCGCTGGACTTAAGCGACTGTCTACGCCTGCAACTGTTGCAACTGCCCGAATCCACCCCCTACCGCGCCGAAGCTTTGGTCATCGTGTCGCAGTATTTGGATTTGCTGGCGACCCACGAGCAAACCAAGCTCATGCGCAAACTGGGGCTGACGGAACGGCAACTGGACTTAGTGGTCGCCCTAATCAGAACTTTGGAGCCTAAACCCGGTTCACGCATCCAAGAACATGATTCCGAATACGTCATTCCCGATGTCTATGTCGTCAAGCAAAACGGGGTCTGGCAGGTCAACCTCAACCCTGAAATCGCCCCGAAGCTACGGATTAACCCGTTCTATTCGGCGATGATCAAACGCGCCGACAACAGCAAAGACAATGCCTGTATGAAAGACCATCTGCAAGAAGCCAGATGGTTTATCAAAAGCCTGCACAGCCGTAACGACACCCTATTGCGCGTCGCCCGTTCGATCATCGAAAAACAGACCGCCTTCTTAGAACATGGCTCGGTCGCCATGCGCCCGATGGTGCTGCGTGACATTGCCGAAGAACTGGAATTGCACGAATCAACCATCTCACGGGTGACCACGCAAAAATACATGCACACCCCGAACGGCATTTTTGAATTTAAACACTTTTTTTCCAGCCACGTTTCGACCGACGGTGGCGGCGAATGCTCATCCACCGCCATCCGGGCGATTATTAAAGAATTAATCAGCAATGAAGATCCAGCCAAACCGCTAAGTGATAGTAAAATTGCCGATTTTTTAAACGAAAAAGGCATCCATGTCGCAAGAAGGACAATTGCCAAGTATCGTGAAGCGATGTTTATCGCATCATCAAGCCAGAGAAAACGGATTCTATAACTCCACCATATTAAAGAAAAAATCCGCCCTCAGGCTTAAAACCATCAATTCATAAAGGAGTTTTACCATGCAAGTTATAATAACAGGTCATCATCTTGAAATAACAGAAGCGCTAAGAGCCAATATTGACGCAAAATTTGCCAAATTGGCGCGTCATTTTGACAACGTCACTGATGTGCATGTTATTTTAAGTGTAGAAAAGCTGGTGCAAAAAGCCGAAGCCACTCTGCAATTGAGCGGGGCCAAGTTATTTGCTGAAGACCATCAGGACGACATGTATTCGGCAATTGATAATATGGTCGACAAACTCGACCGCCAAATCACCAAACACAAAGAAAAAACTAATAACCATCGGTAAGCTTTCGGTGCAAGATGGTGGCGGACAACTTCCTTACATTCACAGCATCTTGCACCTGATTTTATGAAACTACTCATTGTTAGCGGCCTATCCGGTTCCGGCAAAAGTATTGCCTTAGATACCCTTGAAGATTGTGGCTATTACTGCATAGACAATCTGCCAGTCACTTTACTGGCAGATTTCATCAACCACGTCATGCTGGTTGACACCCAGACCTACGCCAAAACCGCCATCGGCATTGATGCCAGGAACCAAACCGAGAGCTTGGCGAACTTTTCCGACAGCATGGGGCTAATCCACAGCAAAGGCATCGATTGTGAAGTCATTTTTATGCAGGCGGAAGAAGCCACCCTGCTCAAGCGCTACAGCGAAACCCGCCGCAAACACCCCCTGACCAATGTTAACGTCCCCTTAAAAGAAGCGCTGAAAATCGAGCGGGACATGCTTACCCCTATTGCCCGCCACGCCAGTGTCATTATCGACACCAGCCGCACCCATTACCACCAATTACGCGAACTGATTAAAGACCAAATCGGCGAACGGAATATCAAGCATATCTCCCTACAGTTCCAATCCTTCGGCTTTAAACACGGTGTGCCCCTAGATGCCGATTTTGTCTTTGATGCCCGCGCCTTGCCTAACCCTTATTGGATTCCTGAACTGCGCGGCCTGACCGGCAAAGACCAGGAAGTCATCCGCTTTTTACAAGAACAGCCTTTAGCCAGCGAGTTGGCCCAAGACATCACCGACTTTCTGGCACGCTGGATTCCGCGTTTTGAGGCCGAAGGCCGCACTTACCTGACGGTAGCCATCGGCTGCACAGGCGGCCAGCACCGCTCGGTGTATCTGGTCGACAGCCTAATCAGTTTGTTTAACAACACCTATTCCAATGTTATCGTCAGGCACAGGGAATTGCTGAACCGGGCCTAAAAGGCCACTCAGGAAGCCACAGACCCAGCCTAGCCAATCCTCCAGATACAAAAAAGCCCAAGAAAGGTGCAAAGCGCACCCATCTTGGGCTTAAGGCAATAGCTTGCCGATTATTTCAACGCCAAAGTTTCAGTCCGGCCTTTCATTTCAAAAACCAGCTTATCTTCTTTCGACAGCCAGCCAATCGCACGTTGGATATCATTTTTATTGATGCCCGTTTCTGTGCTGATTTTTGACACACTGGTCGGCCCGTTATCATTGAGATATTGCCATACCACACCTGCCGCTTCACCAATTACATCAATCATAGCAATCACCTTTAGGGTAGTTAGAGAGGTTAAACATTTTTTGTCGGATGATCCGGCAGCACAATATTCAATTCCAGCGTTTCCTGATCTTCATCTTGCTCGAAATTAAAAGAAATAGCTTCCTGATCGACATTGACATATTTTTTGATCACTTCCAGCAATTCCTTTTGTAACTGAGGAAGATAAGAGGGCTGATGGCGCGAAGAACGCTCATGAGCCACAAGAATTTGCAAGCGTTCTTTAGCCAGCGATGCCGAACTGGTTTTAGTGATTCTAAAATAGTCAAGTAAACTCATCATTTGCCTCCAAAAAGCTTCGCTAAGAGGCCTTTTTTCTCATCAATAAAACGATGGGGTTTATCTTCTCCCAAATAACGGGCCACAATATCGGCATAAGCCTGCCCTGCGTCACTCTTGTCGTCAAGGATAACCGGTACGCCGGAGTTTGAGGCCGTCAGCACCGATTTCGATTCGGGGATGACACCGAGCAAATGTAAGGACAAAATGTCCTGGACATCGTCGACACTCAGCATATCGCCCAATTTTACCCGATCCGGCGCATAACGCGACAACAATAAGTATTCCTTAATCGGCTCTTCATTACGTTCCGCCCGACGCGATTTACTGGACAATAAACCTAACATACGATCCGAGTCACGCACCGACGACACTTCAGGGTTCGTCACCACAAACGCATCATCCGCAAAATACATAGCAAGATGAGCGCCTCTTTCGATACCGGCCGGCGAATCGCAAACCACATACTGGAAGTCCTTGGACAGTTCCTCCAACACCTTGCCTACGCCTTCTTGGGTCAACGCGTCTTTGTCGCGGGTTTGGGAAGCAGGCAAAATATACAACTGATCGCAATGCTTGTCACGGATCAGGGCTTGGTTAAGCGAAGCCTCGCCGTTAATGACGTTGATAAAGTCATAAACCACGCGGCGTTCGCAACCCATAATCAAGTCCAGATTACGCAAGCCCACATCAAAATCAATGACCGCTGTTTTGTGACCCCGTTTTGCCAGCCCCATAGCGATGGCAGCACTGGTTGTGGTTTTGCCAACACCGCCTTTACCCGATGTTACAACGATAATTCTTGCCACAAGTGTTCCTCTAAGTAGGTTTTTAAGTAATCTCTTTAATGATTAAAGCGTGTTCTTGTAAGTAAATCTGCACAGGCTTATCGCGCACTACATCACGCATGTCTTCGCTGATTTTATAAATGCCGGCAATGGAGATCAGTTCCGCCGCTAACTGCGAGCAAAAAATGCGTGCGCCGGTATTGCCTTGGACACCCGCCAAAGCCCGGCCGCGTAAAGAACCATAAACATGGATATTGCCTTCGGCGAGAATCTCTGCACCCGCACTGACTTGGGCAAGGATAATCAAATCGCCTTCGGCATAAAGCCGCTGGCCGGAGCGCACAGGATGGGTGATTAACGTGGTCTCGACCTTAGTGGCCGGTACAACTGGGCTTTCCGCCGTTTTTTGCGGTGCAGCCTCCGCTTTTTTAGGTTCGGCAGCCAAACTGTTATGGACAGAGTAGACCGGAATGCCTAACTCTAAAGCGTGTTTGTTTTGCGCATCGTTACCCCCGCGTATACCTATCGGCAACAGCCCCGCCTTACGGATAATGGCGGCCAAGGTTTTTATATCAAGGGCGAGATTCTGCTTGTTCAACCACTGGACATCAAACACCACAGGGGAATTTTTAAAAAAATCCGGCGCGAGTTGGGTTTTTTTTTGTAACTGCTGCTCAATTATAACAAAATCATCGCTTGATAAAACTAAAACAGGTACAGAAAAAGTGCTGCTCTTAAATTCAAGTGCAGGCGCGTTATGAGGCGTGTTTTGAGCGTCTGTCGGCATCCGTCACCATCGGGTTAATCATAAGTTGTGATTCATTCTAGCATTGCTAAGAAAAAAAATCATGTTTTGCATGGCGGCAAACGTTTTTTAACGCCAACCTGCCCTAGCCAGCCCTTATCGTACAGAAATGCCATGAAGTTAAGACGGAAACAATCACTTAGCGGGCATACCTATCGTCACCAGCGGGCTGGCATATTCGATTTTTCTCCCCATGCCACCAGACACCCCCTCCCTATACAACGGCAAAACTGCCCTGCCTTTCACCGAACCGTTTTTTCAGCAGGGCATGAAGCAATTCAACGGCTACAGCTTTCCCAAACCTGACCCACTACCACACTGGCGGCTTGCACATTCTTCAGCTTCGTAATGCTAATTGCGGTAAAATTACACAACTGACGGTAAGCGCAGTAATTTTGCCTTGCATCGCCGAAACAGCCTTTTGTGAAACGCTGGCCGAACACCTTATTTATGCGATACGGCCTCGTCTTTCCGGTATTTTTTACTATAATTAATAGGAGGTTACACGATCTCCTTATAGCATCCCGACAAGGGCGGATTAAGCCCTTAGCAAAACATGCGGCATTACGGCCTGTGCCTTACTCACCGCTTAGATTACACAGAAAACAATGCGGCCGCCTATCGCAAACCCGACATATTGGGATTCCATCGGCGCATAATAGAGGGTTAAGTATGATTGATATGAAAAAACGCCGGAGGCAAGTCACTTGGCAATGCTTCACACCACATTTGAATGAAGCACAGTTGATTAAAACCATCCAAATTTTGGAACAAAACTTTCAAAATGACAGTGTCAGTAGCTTAATTGCCTACATTACGCATATTTGTACGGAATTTAATCTCGACACCACAGTGCGCAAAAGCCTCTATGGCCAATTTCATGAGCTGATGGCTGAGAACAATACGCTGCCAGACCCTCTGTTATCGCTTCAGCAGCCCAGCACCGGGACAGCTGTTGCCCCAGCGGAAAGCACACCGGAAGACAACGCCATAACTAGCCCTGCCCCAAGCGCGGAACCGGACAGCACCGCCCTGCCTAATGACATTTCTGCACAGGCGTGGATGTTCGAGTATTTTGCCAGCCAGTTATTAGCCAATCTGCCAGACCCAATGGATTTTTTTGACGCGCTGTGGGAATTGTCCATCAATAAAACCACCACCAGCCGCGAAACCGAAGAGCAAATCGCCCAATGGCTAAACAATACCAACAGTTTTCTATGGACAATTGGCTTAACCGAGCAAAACTTCGCCGAAATTGCCCAACTGATGTGCACGGCTTTATGCGAAGCCTTAGGCGCTGCCCATGCCGGCCAACACATCCAGAACACCTTGGAGAAATGCGAACAAACCCCACAAGCCAGACACTTCTCGCCCAAGAACTTTTTCTAAGGGCGGGCTTTGGCGGTGGGCTTAATCCCCGCACTTCGGCAAGTGCCGCCACAAAGGGGATCTAGGAATAGGTGTGGCCTTAACACCGCCATTCATCAATCAACGCCGCAACCAAGGCCGTCCAGGTTTGGTGGGAAGCCCCTAAGCCCTTACCTGTCTCGGCATGGAAGTATTCGTGGAATAAGATATGGTCGCGCCAATACGGGTCTTGCCGGAAGCACGGATCAGCACCGTAAATAGGCCGATGGCCTTGGGCATCGGGAACAAACAGCCGGATCATGCGGTTGGCCAGTTCTCTCGCCAACGCCCCCAAGGTCATGGCGACCGGATACGGGTTGTCATCCAAGACCACATCCAACACAAAGGTCGGCCCCAAGGCCCTATCAAGCTTGCGTAACGCCTCGATCATTAGGAAACCCGCCGGAAACCAGACCGGGCCGCGCCAGTTGGAATTGCCGCCTTTAAGCTTAGATTCGGCTTCGGCGGGCTCATACCGCACTTCACTGGCCCCGTATTTAAAAGGCTGGCCCGCATGTACCTTGGACAGGCTACGCATACCAAACGGCGAGAGGAACTCATCCTGGTCGAAAACACGCGCCAACAGCCGCTTAATTTGCTGCTGGTTAGGCACGCTCAATAAATAAGTGCTTTGCTGGCCCTGGTTCAGGCAATGGCAGCTGAATTGGGTAAAGTGGTTGCGGTTTGCGAGGAACCAATTCAAGTTCGCGCTAAAGCTAGGGAATGGCTTCAGCCAACCCTCTTCCAACCGTTCCACGGCAAACAGCGGAATTAGCCCGACCAGTGAACGCACCCGAAATTTGTCAAAACTGTCATCAGGATGCCTGAGCACATCGTAAAAAAAGCCGTCCGTCTCGTCCCAAAGTTGGTAATCGCGCCCGCCCATCTGTTTCATGGCCGCCCCGATATAGACATAGTGCTGCAAAAACTTGGTCGCCAAGCCTTCGTAAGCCTTATTTTCCCCCGCCAGTTCCAAAGCCATCCGCATCATATTCAAGCAAAACATCGCCATCCAGCCCGTCGCATCTGACTGTTCCAGCACCTCGCCTTGCGGCAAGGCTTGGCTGCGGTCAACCACAGCAATATTGTCCAAGCCTAAAAAACCGCCCTCAAACACATTGTTGCCGTGATTATCGACTTTGTTTGTCCACCAAGTAAAATTAATCAGCAACTTATGGAAACAGGTCTCCAAAAAATTGCGGTCGGTTTTGTTATGCAGGCGTTTTTCCATATTGTAGACCCGCCATACCGCCCAAGCATGGACAGGCGGGTTCAAATCGGAAAAATCCCATTCATAAGCGGGCAATTGCCCGTTAGGATGCTGAAATTGCTCAAATAACATCAGCCACAATTGGTTTTTGGCAAAAGCCGGATCAACCAAAGCCATCGGTACCGAAGCTATCGCCAAATCCCAAGCGGCAAACCAAGGATATTCCCATTTATCAGGCATCAACAGCACCCGCATGGAATTGAGATGCTCCCAATGTTGGTTACGGATTTTTTTTCGGGATGCAGGTGGCGGAGAATTGGGCAAATCGCCATGCAGCCACTGGTGGACATCGAACAAATACACCTGCTTGCTCCACAACAATCCCGCCAGGGCTTGCCGTTGTACCCGCCGCTCCTCAAGCGTGGCTTTAGGCGGATGGAGAGCCTCATAAAACGTATCGGCTTCCGCCCGGCGTTGGCTAAACACGCGGCCAATGTCTGCAAACGGCTGTTGCATGGCGGTGGGCGTTAACCGTAAAGTCAATTGCACCGATTCGCCAGCGGGAATATCCAGGCGATAATGCAGACAGGACTTCGTGCCGGTCTGCGCGGGATTGACGCAGGTTTCGCCATTAATTATATGGCGGTGAAAGGCATCTTTTACATAAGGCGAGGGATTAGTGGCATGACTTCCGTACACCCGCTGGCTATGGGTCTCATTATTGGTAAATAAAGGCGTACAGTCACC
Source organism: Methylovulum psychrotolerans (assembly GCF_002923755.1). Taxonomy (GTDB): domain Bacteria; phylum Pseudomonadota; class Gammaproteobacteria; order Methylococcales; family Methylomonadaceae; genus Methylovulum; species Methylovulum psychrotolerans. The sequence goes on along the minus strand of NZ_PGFZ01000002.1, from coordinate 228,540 downwards.
ATCGGCATACAGATAACGTTTACCTAGCTGATAAGGAAACAACAGGCCGGGTAAGGGTGGCAGTTCGGAACTGTCCGCCAACAGACAGGTATAAGCACCCGCCTTCTTCAACAAGCGGATAGTCGGGATAGGGCCGCGCGGTTCCGACCATGCCCAAGTATTGCGGAACCACAACTGCGGCAGGATATGCAGCGGGGCGGCATCAGGGCCGCGATTATGAGCGCTGATGCGGATGCAAATGTCATCGGGGGACGCTTTCGCGTATTCCACTTCGACATCGAAATAACGGTTGTCCTTAAAGATCCCCGTATCCAACAATTCAAATTCAGCACCGCTGCCTGCCCGCCGCTGATTTTCGCGGATCAGTTCTTGGTAGGGGTATTCGCCTTGTGGGTATTTGTAGAGATAACGCATATAGCTATGCGTCGGCGTGTTGTCCAGATAAAAGTAGTAGTCTTTGACATCTTCGCCATGGTTGCCTTCCCACATATCCAGGCCAAAGGCGCGTTCTTTCAAGATAGGGTCACGGCCATTCCAGAGTCCGAGGGCGAACACCAAAAGCTGGTAACGGTCACAAATCCCCGCCAAGCCGTCCTCGCCCCAGCGGTAGGCTTTGCTCCGCGCCAAATCATGCGGCAAATACCGCCACGCATCACCATTAGGGCTATAATCCTCCCGCACCGTCCCCCATGACCGCTCACTGAGATACGGCCCCCACCGCCACCATGGCGGCTGCTCGCCGACATTCTCCGCTATGCGGACAGATTCGCTATTGGTCATGGCAGATTCCCCTTAGGTCACTCCCAAGCCAGCTAAGCTTAGGATTACAACAAGTGCAAACACCGTTTGGCTTAAGCTGGGAGCGTGGGCATCTTGCCCGCAAGAGCGGGCAAGATGCCCACGCTCCTAAAAGCCACCTATTAAACTATACTTCAAACGGTCAAGTGCAAAAGGTACGCATTTATGCCCCTGAGGGTACAGCGTACCCTACGGTGAATTGTAAAAGCCGAAAACTTGGCCGTTCACAGTATATATTACAGGTTTCTGGCAGGCGCTTATAACGCAAACCCGCCGTCTATAACTTACCCTTAACCTTAGCAAATACCGCTTCGGCGCGTGCGTCCGCCCCGGCCAACACCTCCGCCAATTCGGCAACCTTCGCCTGCGCATAAACTTCGTCTTTTAAACAGCCGGTATTGATATGGACATTTAAAGCCGCGCTTTTTAAACCACTGTACGCCGCCATCACCGCCACACCCGCATCGCTGATAACGCCCAGATTACCGTGGGTAGCGGCAATCTCACTTAACACCATCACTTCATGGCAAGCACGGGCGCAAGCCAGCGGCACTTCGGTAGCCTCTTTCAAAACCGCCTGTATGGCTTCGCTACGCGCGGCCTTTTCTTCGTCAGTCTCTTTAGCTTGCCCATAAGTCGCCATCAAACGGCCAAACACCTCGACATCAGCCTTGACCAGCGCGGTCAATTCGGCGCGTAAGATTTCAGCTTTTGCCAACAACTCCCGCATCTGCGGCTCAACCTCGGCATACTGCGGCTTGCCTATGGTCAAATTGCACACCATGCTAAGCAATGCCGCCCCTTGTGCGCCCATCAGCGCGGCGACACTGCCACCGCCGGGCGTAGGTGATTTGCTGGCCAATTCGTCCAGAAAGAGCTGGATGGATTTATCTTTTATTTCAGTCATGGGGTTAATCATTCAATAATGGGTTAGACAGCAATTGCCGCGTTAAAGGGCCTAGGCCGCGAAATGCCTTTAGGCTTCGCGCCGCCACGTCGTTGTGCCGTTTGGCGCGTCTTCTAAGATTATGCCCTGGCTTTTTAGTTCATCACGGATCTGGTCGGCCAACGCCCAGTTTTTGGCTTTTTTGGCATCGATACGCGCCTGGATTTGTTGCGCTACCGCGTCGTCGGCATCGCCTTGCAAGAAACTGTCGGCATCATGTTGCAAAACACCTAACAAGCTGCCTAAAAACCGCAAAGTCGCCGCCAATTCGGCACTTTTGGCCGTATCTGCCGCCTGCTTGGCGCTATTTAGCTCCCGCGCCAGATCAAACAACACCGCCAACGCCACAGGCGTGTTAAAATCATCGTCCATCGCCTGTTCAAAACGGCTGACATAAGCGCTATCCACGCCTGCCACCGTACTGTCCAAACCGCGCAAAGCCGTATACAAGCGCGTCAAGGCCACGCCCGCCTCGTTCAGTTGCTCATCAGAATAATTCAGGGGGCTACGGTAATGGCTCAGCAAAATGAAGAAGCGGATAATCTCCGGCTTATAGGCCTTAAGCACTTCGCGCACGGTAAAGAAATTGCCCAATGATTTGGACATTTTTTCTTCATTGACGCGCACAAAGCCATTGTGCATCCAGACATTAACAAACGTCTCACCCGTCGCCCCCTCGGATTGGGCGATTTCGTTCTCATGGTGCGGGAACTGCAAATCCATACCGCCGCCATGAATGTCGAAATGGTGGCCTAAGCAGCAAGTGGACATGGCCGAACATTCGATATGCCAGCCCGGACGACCCAGCCCCCAAGGCGACGGCCAAGCAGGCTCGTCCGGTTTCGCCATTTTCCACAACACAAAATCCAAGGGATTATCCTTGGCATGGTCAATATCGACCCGCTCGCCCGCCTGCAAGTCAGCCAGATTTTTGCCCGATAACTGCCCGTAATTGGCAAACTTATGCACCGAATAAAACACATCGCCGTTACCGCCGACATAAGCCAGTCCCTTAGCGATTAAGGTGCCGATCATGGCGATAATATCGGCGATGGATTCGGTGGCCTTCGGCTCGATGTCCGGCGGCAATACCGACAACGCCCGCTCGTCTTCGTGCATCGCCTCGATAAAGCGCTCGGTTAATGCGGTAAACGCCTCGCCGTTCTCATGGGCGCGTTGGATGATCTTATCGTCAATATCGGTGATGTTGCGCACATAAGTCAGCGCGTAGCCGCTATGGCGCAGGAACCGGGCGACCGTATCAAACACCACCATCACGCGGGCGTGGCCGATATGGCAATAATCGTAAACCGTCATGCCGCAGACATACATGCCGACTTGACCCGCCACGCGCGGGCGGAAGGGTTCTTTTTTACGGGTCAGAGTGTTATAAATTTTTAGCATACTGTCATTAGGCCCAATTATTTAGCAATACGTTAGCAACAAATCTGTACAATTTACCAAGCGCGTACTTCTCTTTCAAGATAAAAACACATAGAATTGCCTGTTTCCATTAATTTGAGGAAAAATAATGCGTCCACTGATGCTTGCCCTACTGTTTTCATTAACCACATCGCTCTCTTTTGCACAGGAAAAAACCATGTCCGAACCGACTAAAGTTAAACTGACCACCTCCTTAGGTGAAATCACCATTCAGCTTAACCCCGAAAAAGCCCCTATTTCATCCGCCAATTTTTTGACTTATGTTAAAGAAGGCTTTTACAACGGCACGATTTTCCATCGGGTAATCCCTGATTTTATGGCGCAAGGCGGCGGTTTTGACACCTCGTTCACGCAAAAAGCCGTCCACGCACCCATCAAAAATGAAGCCAACAATGGTCTGGCGAACAAACGCGGCACCTTGGCAATGGCGCGGACTAACGTCCCTGATTCCGCTACCGGCCAATTTTTCATCAACCTGAAAGACAACACCTTTTTAAACCACACCAGCCCAACCGCTAGCGGCTGGGGCTACGCCGTGTTCGGCGAAGTCATTTCCGGCATGGAAGTCGTCGATGCCATGGCCAAAGCCCCCACCGGCAACCGCGGCGGCCACCAAGATGTGCCAAAAACGGATATTATCGTCGAAAAGGCCGAAGTGGTCGAATAAGCCTTAAACCGCCGTCAGGATTTGCGGAGGGCGCAAAAACGTTTTTACGCCCTCCTAAACCGCCCCGCAACCTCAGGCCAACCGTCTTCAGCCCATGCCCCAAGACATCCTGTTCATATCCGACCTGCATCTGGCACTCGATAAACCAGAGATTACCCGCCGCTTTGTGGATTTTCTCCAGCACCGTGCGCCGGAAGCGTCCGCCCTGTACATTCTCGGTGACTTGTTCGATGCGTGGATAGGCGATGACGATTTCACCCCCCCTAACAGCACGATCCGTAAGCGCCTTAAGCACTTGACCGACTCAGGCACAAAAGTCTACCTGCAAGTCGGCAACCGCGACTTTTTACTGGGGCAACGCTTTTGCCAAGAGACGGGTATCACCCTGTTAGGCGACTACGCCGTGATCGACTTGTTCGGCACCCCTACCCTGCTGACCCACGGCGACCTGCTCTGCACCGACGACCTGCCTTACCAAACCTTCCGCGCCAAAGCGCGGACACTGCAATGGCAACAGAACGTCCTCAGCAAGCCGTTGCTGGTACGCTTGCTCGCCGCCCGTTGGTTCCGTCTGCGGAGCTTTTTCCATAAACGCCAAAAAAGTCAGGCCATTATGGACGTTAATGCCGATACCGTGGTGAACACCTTGCGCGAATACGCTTGCCTGCGCCTGATCCACGGGCATACCCACCGCCCCGCCGTGCATGATCTCTCGGTTGACGGCCAAGCGGCGCAACGTTTTGTGCTTGCGGCATGGCATAAGCAAGCAGGCGAGGCATTGAGCTGGAACGGGGGGGCTTACCGACGCGAAATTATTTAAGAAGTTATTTAGGAAACAAGGAGCTAAGCATCCCCAATGGAGCGTCTTAACGGCGATAAAACCCTGTCAAACGATGCCGCTTCTATTAATAGTTGACTTTTGACCCAAAATCATTAAATCTAGGCACTTGGCGTGAAAATTTCCTGCACACGAGGGGATGAAAGAAGTTCACCCAAAAACTAATATTAGTCTAAAAAAACATAATCAGTATTTTGTTGTACAACAAAATATCAGGAGAAATAAATTATGATGAAGCCTTTAAAAAGCTTGCTACTTGCTTCTAGCGTAGCCGCTTTATTAGCCGCACCAGCGATTTCAACTGCTAATAGCGGTGTTGAGCAACTGACCAAAAACCCTGCCAACTGGGCGACTTGGGGTGGTAACTATGCCGGTACCCGTTATAGCGAACTGAACGACATCAACACCAGCAACGTCAAAAATCTGCAACCGGCATGGTCTTTCTCCACAGGTGTATTGCGTGGTCATGAAGGCGGCCCATTGGTTGTTGACGATGTCCTGTACATCCACACCCCGTTCCCTAACACTGTTTACGCAATCGACCAAAAAACCCAATCTGTCATCTGGGAATTCACCCCAACCCAAGATGCTGATGTCACCATCCCTGTCATGTGCTGCGATACCGTTAACCGCGGCTTAGCTTACGGCGACGGCAAAATCTTCCTGCAACAATCCAACACTGTCCTGACTGCACTGGACGCAAAAACCGGCAAACGTGTTTGGAGCGTACAAAACGGCGACCCAAAACTGGGTATGACCAACACCAACGCGCCTTTAGTCGTTAAAGACAAAGTCCTGACCGGTATCTCCGGCGGTGAGTTTGGTGTCCGTGGCTTCTTGGCCGCTTACGACATCAACACCGGCAAATTGGCGTGGAAAGGCTACAGCATCGGCCCAGACAAAGACACCCTGATTGACGGCAAAAAAACCACAGCGTGGAAAGACGGCAAAGTAGCCCCTGTTGGCCCAGAATCCAGCACCAGCACTTGGGAAGGCGACCAATGGAAAATCGGCGGCGGCACCACTTGGGGCTGGTACAGCTATGACCCTAAACTGAACTTGGTCTATTACGGCTCAGGCAACCCATCGACTTGGAACCCAGTACAACGTCCTGGCGACAACAAATGGTCTATGTCATTGTGGGCGCGTGACGCTGACACCGGGGCAGTAAAATGGGTTTACCAAATGACTCCACACGATGAATGGGACTTTGACGGTATCAATGAAACCGTTCTGGTTGACCAAGAAGTGAAAGGCCAAATGCACAAAACTATCGTGCATTTCGACCGTAACGGCTTCGGCTATACCTTAGACCGTGAAACTGGCGAACTGTTGGTTGCTGAAAAATTCGACAAATCCGTTAACTGGGCAACCCACGTTGACATGAAAACAGGCCGCCCACAAGTGGTGCCTGAGTTCAGTACCGAACACAACGGCGAAGATGTCAACACCAAAGGCGCTTGCCCTGCGGCGTTAGGCTCTAAAAACCAACAGCCTGTTTCTTACTCGCCACAAACTGGCCTGTTCTACATCTCAGGCAACCATCTGTGTATGGACTACGAACCGTTTGAAGTCGCTTACACCGCTGGCCAACCTTACGTTGGCGCCACCCTGACCATGATGCCAGCTGGTGCTGATGTCCTGACAGGTAAACCAGACGGCACTACCAACCTGGGCCAATTCACCGCTTATGACGCGAAAACTGGCAAAATTGCTTGGTCTAACAAAGAGCAATTCTCTGTTTGGTCAGGTTCAGTCGCTACTGCTGGCGGCGTCGTTTTCTACGGCACACTGGAAGGCTACCTGAAAGCGGTTGATGCTAAAACTGGTAAAGAATTGTACAAATTCAAAACCCCATCAGGCATCATCGGCAACGTCAATACTTGGAAATACAACGGCAAACAATATGTCGGCGTATTGTCAGGTATCGGCGGCTGGGCAGGTATCGGTATCGCCGCTGGTCTGGATGACGGCACCGATAAATCTGGCTCAGAAGGTCTGGGTGCAGTTGGCGCGTACAGAAGCTTAAGCTCTTACACCAAATTGGGCGGCGTATTGACTGTATTCGCATTACCAGAATAAGTCAGACATAAACCTTAGCACGTCCTAAAAGCCCTGGCTGGTTTCAGCCAGGGCTTTTTTATTTTCAGGCAAGCAGAAACAGCCCATATCAACTAAAATAGCCGCCTTTAACCGACAAGCCCACCAACCCCCCAAAAACCTATCTTAATGGCTGGATTAACACACTTAACACCAAAGCCGAAACCTGGCCTTACCCTGTTGATTATCACCCTGCTGTGCCTTAACAGCACCCATGCGGACGACGATGACGACGACACGGCCACCAACCGCAAAGTCCAACAAACCAACGGCCAAACCGTCATCAAACTGACAGAGAAAACCCAACAACTGTCCGGCCTTGCCACCACCGTACTGCAAGCCGCCCAACACTATGCCGAATTCTTAAGCTACGGCAAAGCCATCAGCGTCCAACCCTTGGTCACCCTGCACCACCGCTATCTGGCGACACTGACCGAGCGCAACCGTGCCGCCGCCAAATTCAAGCAGGCCGAGCAAAGCATCGAACGTCAACAGGACTTATACCAACACGGTGTCACCGCTAAACGCAACTTGCAAGACCAACAGGCGCAATGGCAAACCGACAAAGCCCTGCTCGATGCCACCCAATACCAAGACCAAGCCTTACTTGACGAAGCCCTGCTCAATTGGGGAGCCACCCTATCCGCTTGGGCTTTGACCGCACGGGCCGAAAAACTGAACCCGTTTCTGAGCGGCCAACAAACCTTATTACAAGTCACCGTGCCCAGCCACCATAGCCCCGCCGAAAACCTGCACAGCATTGCCGTGGCCGCCTCCGGCGACCGCAACCAAGCCCAGACCGCCGAACTGATCGCCAGCTCCCCACAAACCGACAGCACCAACCAAGGCATCAGCTATTTTTTCCAAACCAGCGGCAAAGCCATCAAAACTGGCATGAGCGTCAGCGCGTGGCTACCCGAACAAGGCCAACAACACACCGGGGTCATCATCCCCACCTCCGCCGTGTGCTGGGCTAACGGGCAAGCCTACGTTTACCTAAAAACCGCCGACGACACCTTCAGCCGCCGCGCCATTAGCCACTACACCCCCACCGCCCAAGGCTATTTCCTCAGCGATACCCTAAAACCCGGCGACACCCTCGTCACCACAGGCGCACAAATGCTCCTGTCCGAAGAACTGCGCGGACAAATTCCTGATGAGGATAATGATTGAGCTTAAGTAGTGGCAAGAGGGGAATGGGTATCTACCCCAGCGTTTTGCTTGTGTAGCTATCGGCAACAATAGATATTAACCGCTGATAAAGCAGACTTTTCGGCTTTCCGTCTAAAAAATAACCAATGGTTCGAACTATTGGAATGGTATCCCTAAGGGATCAAAAAACAGAACTACTGTCCGGCTGTGTTGTTCAGAAATTCCGCCATATCATCGTTTTGTACGCGATGATAAATGTCTTCTACTGACAAGGTTAACCCAATGGATTCAAAAGTGATTTCATCGCCTAGGAAGTAATGTTTTGCTAACCAACCTTCACGTCTTCTGAATATCTGGACATCCGCAATGTCTTGTTCAACCATCACATATTCTTCTAAGCCAGGGATGTTTATGTACGACATAAACTTAATGGTTGTATCTTTTCGTCGGGTGGACTTAGCTAAAACTTCAAAAATGATGACAGGTGTTTTCGTAAAATAAGGCTCGGAATTGTCAAAATTACAATCCACCATCGCATCAGGGTAGAAAAAATTTGAATTGACCCTCAATTTCATATCTGAACCAAACGGTTCACAAGGATTATTTTCTAAATGATTACCGAATTTTCTTAAAATATTTACAGATATTCTTTCGTGATTGGCACTCGTTCCGGCCATTGCCATTGCATACACATGACCATCAATCAATTCGTGTTTGGCTTCGCTGGTCAGTTCCCGTTTCAAATAGTCTTCCACACTGGTCAAACCAATAGTTTTTACTGCTGACATAGCATTACCCCAAAATAGTTGACGAATTTAACAGTGTATTGGAATCTATTTCTGATCGTACCGGATTATGGGGCGGGTTAAGAAACCATGCAATTGATTGTGTTTAAAAGTAACTGCCCAGCCCCCTCCCCTTGAAAAAATATAGAAAATCAAGCAAAGTATGGGCATGGAAAACCATCCCTATTTATCAGCTCTGACCGCTCAGGAAAAAGACGCGCTTATCATCATCATTTCAAAATTTGCTGGAAATTTAGCCCCTCTTACTGCGGCGGCCAATTATGCGTCTCCGCCTGACCATCCCGGCACCAGGCATACAAAGCGTCATACATCACCATGCCGTATTTGAGCAACGCATGGTCATCGGCAAAGGTGTGCGACAAGCCTAGGGAAATCGCATACAGCCCCGCCGATTGCGGGCTTAAGTCCAAACGCGAGGTATCGGCGCCACGGACAATAACAGCAAGTTGCGCCAAAGCCGGATCATCAAGCCCATACTTCAACAAAAACGCATCAAAGCTGCACAATTCGCCGACATGCGACAATTCCACATCCGGCACATCGTAAGGTATCGCGCCTGTCATTTCGGCTATCGGCAACACTTGCGCCGCCGGCACATACAAAAACTCGGCCTCTGTATCGATAAACCGTGCCACCAGCCACGGGCAGGCAATACGGTCTATTTTTGGCCGCTCACGCGTAATCCACTGCATCTTAAGCTCCCGCCATTGCTGTAGCCAATAAGGCCATAACCCAAGGCTTGACCAATGTCACCGCCAAACCCAACACCCCAGCACTAACAATAACCTTAATCACGCCGATTTTATAACGTAATAAAGCCAGCAACGCCAAAGCCGACACCACCGCCGCGACGGCATCAAACGCCCCCGCCCAACCCGACGGCCAAAACACATGCCACGCAAAGAATAACGCCAAGTTGAGGATCACCCCAACCACAGCGGCGGTAATGGCAGTCAGCGGAGCGGTAAAATGCAAGTTACCGTGGGTGGATTCAATCAGCGGCCCGCCTGCCAGCACAAATAAAAAACTCGGTAAAAAGGTGAAATAAGTGACCACAGTCGCTGCTACCGCCCCTGCCCAAAACAAAGCCTCGCCACCAAACAGGGCTTGTGTCCAACCCGCGACAAAACCGACAAACGTCACCACCATAATCAGCGGCCCTGGGGTGGTTTCGCCCAAGGCTAGGCCATCTATCATCTGTTGCGGGATCAGCCAATGGTAATGCTCCACCGCCCCCTGATAGACATAAGGCAGCACCGCATACGCACCACCAAAGGTTAACAACGCCGCTTTGGTGAAGAACCAGCCCATTTGCGTGAAGGCATTATCCCAGCCGTACTGCACGGTCAGCCAAGCCATCGGCACTAGCCACAATATGCCGCCGACCGCCACCAGCATCAGCAAGCGCGAACCCTTAAAAACCGTATGCGCCAGTTTGGGCGTGTCATCATCAATAAGGGCGGGGCCGAAAGACTTATCGGCTTTACCATGCCCACCGCCCGCTTTAAAGGTATCCGGCGTAAACCGTCCACCCACATAGCCAATCACCGCCGCCGTGGCGACAATCGCCGGAAACGGCACGTCAAAGGCAAAAATCGCCACAAACGACAACCCCGCCAACGCCCATAAGACACGGTTTTTTAACGCCCGCGAGCCGATACGGTGCGCGGCCTGCAACACAATAGCCGTCACCGCCGGCTTAATGCCATAAAACAGCCCTGCCACCCACGGCACATCGCCAAAGGCGACATAACACCACGATAAGGCAATTAAAATAAACAACGACGGCAAAACAAACAGCAGCCCAGCGATAATGCCGCCCCATGTTTTGTGCATCAGCCAGCCGATATAAATCGCCAATTGCTGGGCTTCCGGCCCCGGCAATAACATACAAAAATTCAGTGCATGCAAAAACCGCCGCTCAGAAATCCAACGGCGGTTCTCCACCAGCTCTTGGTGCATAATGGCAATTTGCCCCGCCGGACCGCCAAAACTGATAAAGCCCATTTTTAGCCAAAACCTAAAAGCCGTTGCCAAAGACACGGCGGCAGGCCTTGTTACGGCGGATGCCGTGCTGCTTGTTTTTGCCATTCCCCTTACTCCTCTGTTGCCATTGCAAAAGCCGCCAGCAGACCGTCAAACACGCCGCTGGCCGCCGCCAAAAGTTGCCCGTCATCGTTAAACGTTGCCGACAAGCCCTTCAATACCGATTCCACACCGCTAGCTTCGGCGACCTGTACGCCGCCGACATCCAAATAATGCACTAGAGCCGCCAAGCGCTTCAAGGCGGCCGTCTCTAGCTGAAAACGGATTAATAACACCTCAAAGCTGACGTAAGAGCCGACATGGGTAAACGCCGCGCCGTCAAAATCAAACCCCAAAGCCTCCGGCGGACAAGCCGACGGCGTTTCCAACCACACAAACCGCGCTTGCGGGTCAATAAAGCGGCGGATCAGCCACGCACAGGCCAAACGGTCTGCCCACGGTCGGCAACGTGTCGCCCACAAACGGTTTTGATAATCGGCGCAACGTAACGGTGCCAGCACCGCATCGGTAGGCTGAGGCTCATCAGGTGCAACCAACCGCCGGATAGCACTATCAAGCTCGGCTAAGGCGGCACCGACTTGCTGTTGCGCAGCATTGGGGAAAAAATCAATCGCGGCCAATTGCGTAAACTCTTTACGCAGCTTGGCAGTTTTTTTCAAAATATCGGGGGGTAAACCCGCCGCCACGCCCTGCCGCTCCGCCTGAATAGCCTGTAACAACACGGCATAATCGCCGTCACGCCGGAAGAGCGCGGGCAAATCCATCGCCTCGTCCAAGGCCGCTATTTTCAGCAGATAAGCCGTGCCGCCACAGCGCTGCACATCGGCCTGCACCGCTTGGAAAGCCGTCAGACACGCAAGCTGCTCCGGCAACAGATAAACCCCGTCACGCAACACCGCCGCGCCCGACGCTTTAATAGCCCGCCACGCCCGCATCCGTCCGGCGGTGTTGTCGGTGGAAAGAGAGATAATCAACAATAAAGTATTCATGTCTTTATTATAACTTTTTTGTTATATATATAACAAACTATTTAAGGCTTGGCGATTTTTAATATGCCTTAAAACGCAAGCCACCAAAATTCAGACAAAAAAAAGGAGTAAAACAGACGTTTTACCCCTTTTTCATCACCCTGCTACCGCACCATACAGCGCAATAGGCTTATTTCCAGCGATTTTTACAGCTTAGCCAATACTTCCGCCACAGTCGCGCCCATCGCCGCCGGGGTCGGGCTGATAATTACGCCCAACTCCCTCAGCATAGCGACTTTTTCCGCCGCGCTTTCGCCCGCCGAGGAAATAATCGCCCCGGCATGGCCCATGCGACGGCCTTCGGGGGCGGTCAAACCGGCAATATATGCCACAACCGGCTTGGTCATATTGTCCCGCGCCCACAACCCGGCTTCCACTTCTTGCGGACCGCCGATTTCGCCGATCATCACCACCACTTTAGTCTCCGGGTCTGCCTCAAACATTTCCAGAATATCGCGGTGCGAGCTGCCGTTAATCGGGTCGCCGCCGATACCGACTGAGGTGGAAATACCGATACCCAAACGTTTGAGCTGGTCAGCGGCCTCATAACCTAAAGTACCTGAACGGCCAACAATACCGACATTGCCTTGCTGATAAATATGCCCCGGCATAATGCCCAGCATGGAGCGGCCTGGGCTGATGGTGCCAGCACAGTTAGGACCGGTCAACACCATGCGCTGTTCTTTCGGGAAGCGGCGCAGGAAGTTTTTCACCGTCATCATGTCTTGGGTAGGGATACCGTCAGTAATCGCCACACAGTATTTAATGCCTGCATCAGCGGCTTCCATAATGGAATCGGCGGCAAACGCGGGCGGTACAAAGACGATGCTGGCTTCCGCGCCAACTTGTTGAACGGCCTCTTTGACCGTATTAAACACAGGCAAACCTAAATGGGTTTGGCCGCCTTTCCCGGGGGTAACGCCACCGACGACTTGCGAGCCATAGTTAAGCATGTCTTGGGCATGAAAACTGCCGATTTTTCCGGTAAAGCCTTGAACGATGATGCGGGTGGTTTCGTTAATTAAAATAGCCATAATATTTCCTTAAGCCGCTGTAGTACGGGCAACAACTTCATTACGCGCTTGTACGGCCTTTTCCGCCGCTTCAGCCAACGTTTCAGCGGTGATGATAGGCAAGCCGCTTTCCTTAATGATCCGTTGGCCTTCTTCGACGTTTGTACCGGATAATCTGACGATCAGCGGCACTTTCATATCAATTTTTCTGACCGCCTGCACCACCCCTTCGGCAATCCAATCGCAACGGTTAATACCCGCAAAAATATTGACCAGCATGGCTTTGACGTTTTTATCCGCCAGTACCAAACGGAAAGCTTTCTCGGTACGTTCAGCGGAAGCGCCACCGCCCACGTCCAAGAAATTGGCTGGCTCACCGCCCGCCAACTTAATCATGTCCATTGTCGCCATTGCCAAGCCCGCGCCGTTAATCATACAGCCGATGTCGCCATCCAGGCCGACATAGCTTAAGCCACGGTCAGCGGCAGCGGTTTCGCGGGGGTCTTCTTGGGTCTTATCACGCAATTCGGAGATTTTCAGTTGCCGGAACAGGGCGTTCTCATCAAAGCCCATTTTCGCATCCAAAGCCAGCAACTCATTATTGCGGGTGATGACCAAGGGGTTGATCTCCAACATACTGGCATCCAAATCACGCAGGGCGCGGTAACAGCCTTTGATGGTTTTAACCGCATGGCTGATGATTTCGGCATCCAACCCTAAGGCAAAGGCCATTTCCCTCGCCTGATAATCTTGCAGGCCAACCGCAGGTTCAATATAAATTTTGGTGATGGCTTCAGGATTGGTCACCGCCAACTCTTCAATATCCATACCGCCTTGGGCGGAGCCGACCATCACAATACGCTCAGAACTACGGTCGACCAGAAAGCAAAAATACAATTCTTTGGCAATATCAGTACCCGCTTCAATATACAAACGGGCGCAAACCTTACCCGCAGGGCCGGTCTGATGCGTGACCAAACGTTTACCTAACAGAGCTTCGGCGGCAGCTTCGACTTCATCATGCGTTTTGCAGATTTTAATGCCACCTGCCTTACCGCGCGCGCCCGAATGGATCTGAGCCTTAACCGCCCAAACATGACCGCCGATTTCTCTGGCACGTTGCACCGCATCTTCAGGACTATACGCTAAGCCCCCTTCAGCGGTTTTGATACCGTAACCGCTTAAAATTTCTTTTGCTTGATACTCATGAATATCCACAGCATCTCCTTTATGTCTAGTTGAATGCAGATGCCACTACCGTCACCTGCCAAAATAATTATTTTTGTTTCGCCGCAATCGCTTCTGCCGCTTTTACCACGTTATTGGCCATCCGTTCCGAAGCGGCATCAATCAAGCGCCCGTCTAACGCTGCCGCACCCTTGCCTTGTGCCGCCGCTTCTTGCAGAGCCACCAAAATGCGTTTGGCTTTTTCAACTTCTGCCGCAGGCGGGGTAAACACGTCGTTAGCCAACGCCACTTGCGAAGGATGGATAGCCCACTTGCCTTCGCAACCTAAAGCCGCCGCCCGTTTAGCCGCCGCCACATAACCGTCAGGGTCTTTAAAATCGCCGAAGGGGCCGTCAATAGGGCGCAAGCCATAAGCGCGGCAGGCCACGGTCATACGGCTGATGGCCGCGTGCCATTGGTCGCCCGGATAATCAGGGTTAAGGCCGCCGATATTCGTCGTGCGGGCGCGGTTGCTGGCGGCATAATCGGCAACGCCAAAATGCAGGGCTTCTAAACGTCCACACGCGCCTTGGCGGGCAATATCTTCGACATTGGCCATACCTAAGGCGGTTTCAATCAAGGCTTCAATGCCGATTTTATTTTTCAGGCCTTGCTGCATTTCCAATTGGTTGAGCATAGCTTCGACCATGTACACATCAGCATAAACGCCGACTTTCGGAATCAAAATCGTGTCGATCTTACTGCCGGCCTGTTCGACCAAATCCACTACGTCACGCACCATATACTGGGTATCCAGGCCATTGATGCGCACGGAAACGGTCACGCCATGACCTTGCCAATCCAAATCGTTAATGGCCTCGATGATGTTCTTTCTGGCGCGTAGCTTGTCGTCAGGGGCGACCGCATCTTCCAAATCCAAAAAAATAAAATCCGCGCCACTCTTCATCGCTTTTTCGAACATATCGGGGTTAGAACCCGGAACAGCCAATTCGCAGCGCTGTACCCGTTGGACTGACGCTGTATATAAAGTGTGACTCATCTGTACATTCCTGCTTTTTGGGTGTTAACGTACTGACCAGCAGTACCTGAAAAAAATAATTCTGGCATACCCCAGAAACAAATAAATCGCCCATTCTACTTTCAGACACCGTAAAGTCAATTGTTACCGCGAGAAATCGTCAATGAAATCTTGCCGATTGGCAGTGGCTATGTCATCATTGCTCGTTTTTTTGCTGAGACTTTATTAAAAACTGCCAACGGCCTTATACTTAGGGCTGGCAGTTGGCCTATTTTTTTAAATAAAGTCAACCACCTGCACCTGTCCGCACTGCCGCGCCGCACGGCTACCCCGTGGTACGGCGCGGCACGCCCTTACTTAACCTTACATTTACAAGAGGAATCCCCATGGCTGGTCGTAACCACCTTTATATCCCAGGCCCGACTAACGTCCCTAACGAAGTGCTGAACGCCATGCACGTCACCATGGAAGACCACCGCTCGCCGGTGTTCCCCAAATTGCTGACCCCCTTATTACAAGATTTGAAAAAAATCTTTAACACCGAAACCGGACAAGCCTTTATTTTTCCGGCCACGGGCACGGCAGGTTGGGAAGTGGCGCTGACCAACACCTTAAACCCTGGCGATAAGGTCTTGATCTACCGCTTCGGCCAATTCAGCCACTTGTGGGCGGAAATGGCGAAACGCCTAGGCTTTGATGTCGAAATCCACCAAGAAACTTGGGGCAAAGGCATTCCCTTAGACAAGCTGGAAGCCCGCCTGAAAGAAGACACTAACCACGACATTAAAGCTGTGTTAGCCACCCATAACGAAACCGCCACCGGTGTCACCAGCGACATTGGCGGGGTGCGTAAAGCGATGGACGCAGCCAACCACCCCGCTTTTTTGTTTGTTGACGGCGTAAGCTCTATCGCCAGCTTGGACTTCCGCATGGACGAATGGGGTGTGGACGGTGCAATCAGCGGCTCACAAAAAGGCTTTATGCTGCCTGCGGGCGGCGCGTTCTTGGCATTCAGCCAAAAAGCCCTGCAAGCCGTGGAAACCTCAACCTACCCACGGTGCTTTTTGGACTTAAAAGACCAAATGACCAACAACGCCGCCGGATATACCCCTTACACGCCTAACCTGCCTATCCTGTACGGTTTACGCAAAGCCTTAGACCTGTTGCTGGAAGAAGGCATGGAAAATGTCTACGCCCGCCATTTCCGCCTTGCAGAAGGCACACGCAAAGCAGTCGCTGCGTGGGGCTTAGGCTTATGCGCCCATCCAGGCTTTGAGTCCAACACCGTCACAGCGGTGGTCGTGCCTGAAGACAAAGACGCGCGTCTGGTCATCAGCACCGCGTTCAGCAAATACAATATTTCGCTGGGTGCAGGCCTATCCGAATTGGCGGGTAAAGTGTTCCGTATCGGCCATGTCGGCGATATGAACGACGTATCCATGCTCGGCGCAATTGCGGGCGTAGAAATGGCGTTGCTGGATTGCGGTTTTGCCATCCAACCCGGTAGCGGTGTCGCGGCGGCGATTGAGTATTATCGCGCGACGGCGAAATAGTTACAAAATCCGCAACAAAGCTTAAGATCCGAGGCGGCGTGAGGGCGCCTCGGCTCAGCGTTTTTGGGTTTTAATTGGGCCAGTATCAAAATAACCTTGCGTTATCTGGATACTGGCTTATTATTTAAGGACTTTTTTAAATCCGCCGAAGCCCTGCTGAATAATTCCAACAGCACGGAAATAGATTTTAGAAACTTAATAAGCCGCTCATGCTACGCGGTATTTTTATTAAGCTAGGACATTGCCGCAACTCCCTATCCCTATAGATGAATCGGCATACCAGCAACTAGGAAGCCACGAAAAAGTCTTCATTAAATGTGAACGACATGACAACAACCATTGACAAAGATTAGGCGGATTCATCCGACAACGCCGAAACAAACGCACCAAAGCCGACTACGACATTCATTTGCATATCAATCGTGCCGAAGCTGCCCAACACTTCCATGCAGTCAAAAGCTTGCTTGCCAAACTTGAAGCCCTTAAAAATACGGAGCCTCATCCATGAACAAACCCAAAATCATCGTCACCCGCCGCTGGCCCGCCGAAGTCGAAACCCAGCTTAAAGACTTGTACGACGTGCAACTCAACGAATCCGACATCCCCATGAACGCCGAGCAACTCAAGCTCGCCATGCAAACCGCCGATGCCTTATTGCCCACCGTCACCGACCCGATTACCGCAGACATTATCGGTGTAGAAAACCGGCGGGTGCAAATCATCGGCAACTTTGGCGTGGGCTATAACAATATCGACATTAACGCCGCCAAGGCACACGGCATCGCCGTCACCAATACCCCCCATGTCCTCACCGACTGCACCGCCGACATCGCCATGCTGTTGCTGCTGATGTCCGCACGCCGCGCCGCCGAAGGTGAACGGCTCATCCTGAATGGACAATGGACAGGCTGGGGGCCTACGCAACTGGTAGGGCAAAAAGTCACCGGCAAAACCCTAGGCCTGATCGGCTTTGGCCGTATCGCCCAAGCAATGGCGCGTAAAGCCCACCACGGCTTCGGCATGAAAATCCTCTTTTATGTGCCGTCTACGCCCGATCCGGCAATCGTCGAAGAATTGCAAGCGGTACGCTGCCATAGCGTCGAAGAATTGTTAACGGAAGCCCATTTCGTATCATTGCATTGCCCCGGCGGCGCGGCCACCAAACACCTGCTGAACGAACAACGCCTGAAACTGATGCGCCCGTCCGCGCACTTGATTAACACCGCGCGTGGCGACGTAGTGGACAGCAATGCCTTGATTAAAGCCTTAACAGAACGCTGGATTGCCGGCGCAGGCCTGGATGTTTACGAAGGCGAGCCAAACCTTAACCCCGGCTTTTTGGGGCTGGATAACGTCACCTTATTGCCGCATTTGGGCAGTGCCAGTGAAGAAACGCGGGTGGCGATGGGCAATAGGGTCTTGAATAATATCGCGGCATTTTTTGTCGGCACCGAACCACCCGACCGCGTGGTATAAACGTGCTTGCTAAACAACCCTGTCAGGGTGTACGGTACACCATCCTTGCGCCACTTGCGCATTGGTTCACAATAATAAAAGCAACATCGGGGTAAGCACTACCCTAATATCAGCCGAAACCCGCAAAGGTTTTGGCACACCACACGAGAATAAACGATGAATTATACCCAAGACACCATTGACGAACTGAACTTGTTGGCCCGTTACAATCTGGACACCACCCTGGCAGGCCTTAAAGTCCACAGCTCCAGCGCCAGCCCAGCCACCGTAGCCGCCGCCCAACGCCTACACAGCAAAGGCCTGACCACCCAAGCCGACGGCGGTTATCTGACCACCATCGGCCATGAAGCGGCAGAAATGGCGCAGACCTTGTTTAATTTGTTGAATCCGGTTTAAACCGGCGCTTCACCAGCGCAAAGGTACAGGGCAACCGCTTGATTGCACTTTAGCCCATAAAAAAAGGCCTGACGGCAACACCGTCAGGCCTTTTTTATCGCCAATAAGCGAAGGTTTATCAAGCCGCCAAAACGACTGCCGCCTTCAATTTCTTCATCGCGTTCTGCTCCAATTGGCGGATACGCTCGGCGGAAACATTATAACGGTCGGCCAACTCATGCAAGGTGGCTTTTTTGTCCGCCAACCAGCGGCTAGAGACAATATCCAAGCTGCGCTCGTCCAAGGTCGCCATTGCGTCGTGCAGAAGATCATGCTCATGACCGCCCCAATCGGCATTTTCCAATAACAGCGCCGGATCGGCACCATGCTGTTGCAAGTAACTGGCGGGAGCGATATAACTGTCGTCGTCGCCTTCGTCGTCGCTGATATCGAAAGACATGTCGCGGTTGCCCAAGCGTTTTTCCATTTCATAGACGCTGCTTAACTGCACGTCCAAATCGTTGGCAATGGCTTCGGCTTCGTTATTGGACAACCAACCCAAATCCTCTTTAGACTTGCGCAGATTAAAGAACAGCTTACGTTGGGCTTTGGTGGTGGCAATTTTGACGATAGCCCAGTTTTTAATGACATATTCGTGGATTTCCGCCTTAATCCAATGCACGGCAAAGGACACCAGACGTACGCCCATATCGGGATCAAAGCGTTTGACAGCCTTCATCAGGCCGACATTACCTTCTTGGACAATATCCGGCATCGACAAACCATAACCGCTATACCCTTTGGCAACATGGACGACAAAACGCAGGTTAGTCATAACCAGTTGCCGTGCGGCTTCTAGGTCGCCGTGGTCACGGTATTTTACGGCTAAATCGTGCTCTTGCTCGGATGACAGTTTTGGCATCTGTTTGACCAGATTCAAATAGGCATCAAAGGTACCGACGGATAAGTTAACGGGTAAAGTTAAGGCATTGCTCATAGAGATAGTCTCCCGATAGGTAAAAACTGATATAAATTTTAGCACTCTCCAAATAAGAGTGCTAATAATTTTTAAAGTTCAAACCTTATTCGGGTTTGGTGCGCTGCAACTGGTACATTAGCACCGCCCAAGCACCGATTACCCCTAAGGTGGTGGCGATGGCGATAAGCTGGAGGGTTTGGGCGAAACTGAAAAACAGCAGATGAAAATTGCCGCCATAGAGCTTAGATAAGCTTTCTACAGGAACACGCAACACCAACATCATCACCGTGACGATAAACCACGCCGCCACCCCGGAAATAAAGCCTATCCAAGCCCCTGTATATAAAAATGGGCGGCGGATAAAGGCATGGGTGGCACCGACCAATTTGGCGATAATGACCTCTTCGCGGCGACTGTGCAGTTCCAGACGGATAGTATTGGCGGTGATGAACAGCACGGCGGCGATCAGCATTGTATTCAATAAGGCGGTCGCGCATCCGGCCAAGGCCATAATCGACTGCAAACGCTCCAGCCATTGCATATCCAGTTGCGCCAGTTCCACCCCCTCGTTTTGCTGGAATTCATGCTGCAAAATTTCCAATTCATCCTTATTGGTCAGGGAATTTTTCGGCAACACTTCAATCACTATCGGCAGCGGATTGCTTTTTAATGACGACACAGCCGCCCCAAAACCGCTATAAGTCTTAAATTCTTCCAAGCCTCGGTCTTTGCTGATTAAGGTGGCTTGCTGCACTTTAGGATTGTTTTTGATCGTTTCCAATAGTTTCGCGGCGCGGATGTCCGACACCTCTTCTTTAAGAAATAAAGAAATTTGCGTACTGGCTTCCAGGTGGTTAGTCAATTGCTGGCAATTGACTAACAGCAGGTAAAAACCGCTGGCTAGGGAAATGGTAATCGCCAACACCGCAATGGTCATCAGCGACGAAAACGGTTCGGCAACCAAACGGCCTAAGCTAGAGAATAAGGCATGGGCATGGAGGTCACGGTAAGCATTGAGCTTATCGGCAAAACCGCCTCCAGCGGCCCTATTAGGGCGGACATCAGCTTTGGTCGGCTTATGGTATTTAGGTGCGTCAACTTCGCGTGTTTGCCGCCTATTAGAAGGTTTTTTGTTCATTTAGCTGACCACCAATTGCCCATGGTCGAGCTTTAACAGCCGATGGTTCATCCGGCTGATCAGCGAAATATCATGCGAGGCAATCAGCACCGTCACGCCCATTTGCTGATAGCTTTCAAACAGACGCATAATTTCGGCGGACAGGTCGGGATCTAGGTTACCGGTCGGCTCATCGGCGATAATCATCGGCGGCTTATTGACTACGGCCCGCGCAATGCCGACCCGCTGTTGCTCACCGCCCGACAAAGCGCGGGGAAATTTTTTCTCCTTACCCGTCAGGCCAACCTTATCCAGCACCGCCCTCACTTTACGCGCCACTTCCTGATGCCCATAACCGGCAATCACCAAGGGTAAGGCGACGTTATCAAACACCGTCCGGTCTTGCAGCAGCTTATAGTCTTGGTAGATAAAACCCATTTTCCGGCGCAGGTAGGGGATATGCTTTTCTCTGGCATGGCTTAAGTTTTCGCCATCCAAGAAAATCTGGCCTTTGTTGCAGCGCTCCATCACCGCAATCAGTTTCAACAGCGTACTTTTGCCCGCGCCTGAGTGCCCGGTCAGAAACGCCAGTTCACCACGGCGCAGATGAAAACTGACATCACGCAACACTTCGCCGGTTTCCTGATAGCGCTTACTGACATTCTCAAACTTTAACATAAGCTGCAAATTAACGGTTAGTCGTTAGCAAACAAGGCATCAACAAAAAGTTCGGCATTAAAATCCTGTAAATCATCAATACCTTCACCGATACCAATGAAACGGATAGGAATGCCGGACTGTTTCGCCAGCGCGAAAATTACCCCACCTTTCGCCGTGCCGTCCAGCTTGGTCAGCACCAAGCCGGTCAAGGCCACAGTTTCATTAAACAATTTGGCTTGCGACAAGGCATTTTGGCCGGTGCCGGCATCCAATACCAACAGCACTTCATGCGGCGCGGTCTCATCGAGCTTACCCATAATGCGCTTGACTTTTTTCAGCTCATCCATCAGGTTGGACTTGGTATGCAAACGTCCGGCGGTATCGGCGATCAGGACATCAATGCCCTTGGCTTGCGCCGATTGCACCCCGTCATAAATCACTGAAGCCGAATCGGCTCCGGTATGCTGGGCGACGACGTGGATATGGTTACGCTCGCCCCAGGTCTGCAACTGCTCGACTGCCGCCGCCCGAAACGTATCACCCGCCGCCAGCATAACACTATGCCCTTGGGCTTGCAGACGCTTCGCCAATTTACCGATGGTTGTCGTTTTGCCCGCGCCGTTGACTCCCACCACCAAAATGACGAAAGGCTTATCTTGTTGAGGAATCTGCAACGGTTGGCTGCACGGTTGCACAATAGCCAGTAACTCTTCCTTTAACGCCGCCGACAACGCTTGCGCGTCATTGAGCTGATGGCGTTCCAGACGCTGGGTCAGCCGCGCGATAATATCTGTAGTAACGGTGATGCCTATATCCGCCATCAGCAAACGGGTTTCCAGCTCTTCCAGCAAATCGCCGTCAATGGATTTTGTGCCTAACGCCAAATTCGCCAGAATGCCGCCCAAACCCGAACGGGTGCGCGTCAATTGGCTTTTTAAGCGTAAAAACAAGGATTCTGGCGGGGGTTCAACGTAATCCTCAGCCACTACAGCCGTAGGGATGGAACTCGCCGCAGGAGAAGCCTGAACACCCACCGCGCCGCTACCATAGCGGCTATAAAAACTGATCGCCAACAGCGGCAGCATCATAACGGCAGCAACCGCCGTATGCGCCAACAGCACCCAAAGCGGCATTTGCAGTTTAAAGCCGGCAATGCCGACGGCAATTTCCACAAATACCAATGCGCTTAGCCATAATCCGGCCGTTCTGACCAGCTTAGGTTTATCCGCCGCCAAACTGCCCCACATTAGGGTAGTCAATAATATAAAGCAGATTATTGCCCCCCAACGGTGCAAGGCATTAATGGCGAGTTGCAGGTCAAAAGCCAAATCGCCGGCATAACCGGAAAACAAACCGCTGACGACATTTAAGGCCGCTTGATAGTCGGCGGCGGGCAACCATTGCCCATTACATTGCGGAAAGCCGACACACACTAAACTGGCATGGTTGGCGCTGACCCAGATGCCTAAAGCGACCTGCAAGAACAACGCCAACATGGCAAAACGGCACAAACCAACCGAATGGGGTAAGGCCAATGGCAACCGGGTCTGGCTACGCAAATACAGGCCAAATAATAGCCATAACACCATCATGCCCAATAAAGTTGCGGCAGTGACCAAAATAGGCATGGCGTTTAGCCTAACGACCCAAAACGCCAACGCCGCCTGCAAACCTATACAGGTTAATGCCGCCAAACTGCCTGCCACGGCGGCGACACGATAACTGGACTTATGGCCGCTGCTGACCGCCAAGCCGACGACCACCAAGCTTAATAAGCCAAAACCGTACCGATAGGCCAATTCTGTCCACACCGCCGCCATGGTCACATTGGCAGCGGGCGGCAATTGGCCGCTGTCGGCAATAAACGGCTGGGCGTAGCACAACGGCCAATCAGGGCAAGCCAGTTGCCCGCCTGTAAAGCGGTCATACGCGCCAATGACAATGACGAGCAACGCCAGCACAACGCTAAACAGGGTTATTTTTCTAAACATTATTCTTCTTATCCCGTTCTTTATTATTAGCCAATCTGAGAAATTTTCAGCAAGTGCATGAGATCACTTTTTACTTGGTAAGGATCAAACCCCGGCGCATATTGCATCATTAAATTGCCCAGCGGGTCGATTAAAAACAACATGCCATCTGGTATATCGCCTTTTTTGCTGTCTGTCAGGTTTTTTATTAAGCCAAGACCCGGTCTGATTCTGAGCAAATCCGAAGCCAAGGCCATTTCCGGCTTATCCGACCCCAACAGCTTGGCCGCCATAGCCTCATCCAGCGGATTTTCCTCGGCCAACAGATGGCTGTACAGCGCATCATCCTGTGGAGTTTGGCTTTGCCGTAGCCGCCATAATAAGGTGTCTTTCAACCAATACTGTTTGGCGGCCGCTTCCGGTACATCTTTTAAAAGCATGACAACCCGCCGCGTCCTTGGCAGCTCTTTGTTCAGCATCAGGCGCAATTGCTTGGTTTTTAAAATTGCCTCCAAACACACCGCCGCACAATGGTCTTGCGGAATGACATTGACAATCAGCCAATGGCCGTTAATTTCGCCGATATTTTGCGCCGAAAACGCATCATAGCCAACAAAATTAGCCCGATCCGTCGCCACCACGGGGGCGATCAACTGGCCTTTATTGACACCGCCTGTCACTAGCGCGGTATTTTTACTTAAGCCCCAAGCCACCAGAAAAGGGATGACGGTCATGCCGAACAGACCAAGGAGAATCAGGCGGTTTTTTAATTGTTGGTTAATCATTTTGTTTTTTTTAAGCGGTAGACAATAAACAGCACGGTTAAAGTAAAGGCCAAGCCGAACCATTGCAATGCGTAAGCCCGGTGCTGTTCCGGCAACATCAACGTACTGGTATGCCAGTCCCGCAGATAGCCGTCCGGCGCTTGCGGGTCCAGCTCGATTTGAAAACTAAATAAAGGGTAGCCCAGTTTTTTGGCCAAAACCGCACTGTCGGCAAGCTGCACCAGCGATGGCCAACCTTCACCCGGCTGCTCGGCACCGGCCAGTTTAAGTCCCACTGAAGGGAATTGGTTAACTCTCCCGGCCACAGCGGTCGGGGCAGCAGCAAAAACCAGTGCGGGCAAGACACTACGGTTAGCCGTTAACGGTAGCCAGCCACGGTTAACCAGTACGGCTTTAGAGCCATCATCCAACACAAAAGGGGTCAGGACAAAATAGCCTGCCTTACCTGCATGGATCTGGTTATCCAACAAAAACTGGTGCGCCACGTCATAATGGCCACGGAGACGGACTTTTTTATATCTTAACCCCTGCACGTCGTCTTGAGTAGAGGCCGACAACGCCAATTCGGCGCTATTGGCCTGTTGTGCCTGTAACGCCAAAACTTGCTGTTTTTCGTCAGCACGGTTGAGTTGCCAGTTGCCTAAAGCCAGCAATACTGGCAACACCAGCCAATACGCGGCGGTAGGGAGAGTTTTAAACGCCATGGGAACACATTCCTGTAGTTGGGCCGTTAAAAAAAGCGTTTGGCAATCGGGGCCGAATAACCGAAAATAGCCATACCCCACCAGCATAAAAGATCACTATGATTATAAAAAGCATCGCCATTTTCGCCTTCGCCCTGATTGTCGCCAGCCTTGGCACCGCGCTTTTTAATTTAGTAAGAGCTAAAGACCGGGAACATTCCGAGAAAATCGTCAAAGCCTTAACCGTGCGCATCTCGCTGTCTATCTTATTATTTGCTTTTGTGTGTATCGCTTTGGCGATGGGCTGGCTAAAACCTGAAGGTATTGGGGCAACTATGCAAACAGCCAGACAGTCTACACCGACATTACCGCTGACCCAATAAAATAAACCGCCAAAAACCGTTAAACAAAAAAAAAGCGTTGCCACAGACAACGCTTTTTTTGTTTTGTCAGATGGCCTAGATCAAGTAGACAAAGATAAACAGACCTAACCAAACCACGTCAACAAAATGCCAGTACCAAGCCGCCGCTTCAAAAGCGAAATGGTTCTCTGGTTTAAAATGGCCTTTGCTGCTACGGAACAACACCACGCTTAAAATAATCGCCCCGACACAGACGTGGAAACCGTGGAAACCGGTCAACATAAAGAACGTCGAACCGTAAATGCCCGAACCTAAAGTCAAACCCATTTCGGTATATGCTTCATGATACTCCATCGCTTGGAACGCCACGAACAAAAAGCCTAAGGCCACGGTGGCAATCAAACCCTTAATCAATTGGTCGCGTTTGTTTGCTAACAGACCATGATGCGCCCAAGTACAGGTCACGCCGCTGGTCAACAGGATTAGGGTATTGAGCAAGGGCAAACCCCATGCGCCCATAGGCTCAAATTCACCGTCTTGCGTCGGTAGGCCGTTAATCAGTTTGGCAGGGCCATTAGTTGGCCAATGGGCTTCAAATTCAGGCCACAACAGAGCTTTAGTCGCCGCGCCGATGCCTTCGCCGCCTAACCAAGGCACCGACAAGTTACGCGTATACCACAAGGAGCCAAAGAACACGGCAAAGAACATGACTTCAGAAAAAATAAACCACATCATGCCCATGCGGAAAGAAATGCCCACTTGGGCGTTGTACATGCCCGATTCGCTCTCGGTAGATTGTAAGGTAAACCAACCCGCCAGCATAACAATAAAAATGGCGAAACCCACCATCATCATCGGCGAACCAATCGGCGAATGGTTCAAATAATTGGCAAAACCCGCCAGCAAGGTCACCAGACCTAGGGTCGCCAGCACCGGCCAAGTGGCCTTGTGCGGAATGTAATAAGTATCATGTGCAGACATGTTGTTCCCCTTTCCTTTCTACTGTGTTTTAGTATTATCAAAAAATGTATAGGCAAGCGTGATTGTTTTGTACTGTTTGGGCAGCTCAGGATTCACCGCAAAACGCACCGGCATCACCCTGCCTTCGTGCGGTTTGAAAGTTTGTTCGGTAAAACAAAAACACTCGGTTTTCTTAAAATATTCGGCGGCCAAGCCAGGAGAAATACTGGGTATCGCTTGGGCGACCATGACTTTATCGGTCAGGTTTTCCGCATAAAAATTGACCGTGTAATATTCCCCCGGATGCACTTTTATCTTATTGGTTTCGGCACGGAACAGCATCGGCGCCGATTCGTTCAGGGAAGTCATAAACTCTACAGTCACCTCCCTGTCCTTGTCCACCTGATAAGCGATTTCCGCTACCGCAGTGCCGGACACTTTGCCGTTCAGTCCGGTCACTTCGCACAATACGTCATAGAGCGGCACCAGCGCGAAACCAAAGCCGAACATAGCAACCACCACCCATAACAGGGTGCGCACTAACTTAGCATTTTTTAGTTGGACATCATCGCTCATTGTGCCGCCGCTTTCATCACTGCAAAGATATAAATGGCAATCACGACAATTGCCAACACTACCGCTGTCAGGATA
Organism: Methylovulum psychrotolerans; assembly: GCF_002923755.1. GTDB lineage: Bacteria > Pseudomonadota > Gammaproteobacteria > Methylococcales > Methylomonadaceae > Methylovulum > Methylovulum psychrotolerans. The sequence continues at coordinate 201,926 of NZ_PGFZ01000002.1, read as the reverse complement.
TTTTTTGTTTTTGTGTTCATTTCGTTACCTAGTACGCCACCTGACGGTGGCGTACCGAAAAGCTGGCAAGCTTAACCGGACATCAGATATGTTCGGTAGGGATGACAGTGGGTGGTGTAGTAAAGGTATGGTAAGGCGCAGGTGATGGCAATGTCCATTCCAAACCGTGCTTGTGCGCATCTTCCCAAACTTCGTCACTGACTTTTTCGCCAGTGCCGCCTCTGATGGTATCAATAACGATATACAAAAACAGTAATTGGCTGATACCGAAAATGAAACCGCCAATACTGGAGATCATATTCCAATCAGCAAACTGCACGGCATAGTCAGGAATCCGTCGGGGCATACCCGCCAGACCTAAGAAATGCTGTGGGAAGAACAAAATGTTGACCGAAACCACCGACAACCAAAAATGCAGTTGGCCAATTTTTTCGTTATACATGTGGCCAGTCCATTTAGGCAACCAATAATACCCGGCCGCCATTAAAATAAAGATGGAAGAAGGCACCAAGACATAATGGAAATGGGCAACAATAAAATAAGTGTCATGGTATTGGAAATCCGATGGCGCAATCGACATCATCAAACCGGTAAAGCCGCCCATGGTGAATAACACCACAAAGGCAATCGAAAACAGCATGGGGGTTTCAAAGGTCATAGACCCTTTCCACATGGTCGCCGTCCAGTTAAACACCTTAACGCCGGTAGGGATGGCGATCAACATAGTGGCATACATAAAGTACAACTCACCCGCAATCGGCATACCGACCGTGAACATGTGATGCGCCCAAACGATGAATGACAAAAAGGCAATCGATGCCGTGGCATAAACCATCGAGCTATAGCCAAACAGCGGTTTACGCGCAAACACGGGGATGATCGTTGAAGCGACCCCAAACGTTGGCAAAATCATGATATAAACTTCTGGGTGTCCGAAGAACCAGAAAATATGTTGGTACAATACCGGGTCACCGCCGCCCGCCGCATCAAAGAAGCTGGTTTCAAAAAAGCGGTCAGTCAGCAACATGGTCACCGCACCGGCAAACACCGGCATAACAGCAATCAGCAAGAACGCCGTAATCAGCCACGTCCAAACGAACAACGGCATTTTCATCAGCGTCATAGCAGGGGCGCGCATGTTGAAAATGGTGGCGATAATATTAATGGCCCCCATAATTGACGAAATACCCAGCAAATGCACCGAGAAAATAGCGAACGGCAAGGCTTTGCCAGTCTGCAACACTAATGGCGGATACAATGTCCAACCTGCCGCAGGCGCACCGCCTTCCATAAATAAAGTCGTCGCCAACAACAGCACACCCGCGACCAACATCCAAAAGCTCATGTTGTTCATACGCGGCAAGGCCATATCGGGTGCGCCGATCATCATCGGGATCATCCAGTTCGCCAAGCCGACAAAGCCGGGCATAACCGCACCAAACACCATGACTAAGGCATGCATGGTGGTCATAGAGTTAAAAAATTGCGGTTCGACAAACTGCAAACCGGGTTCGAACAATTCGGCACGGATGACCAAAGCCATAACGCCGCCGACAAAAAACATCGCCAAGGCGAACAACAGATATAAGGTGCCAATATCTTTATGGTTAGTGGTCACTATCCATCTTAATAGGCCTTTTTCAGGCCCGTGGGCGTGATCATCGTGATGGTGTTCATCATGATGCTCATCATGCTCAGCTACAACAGCGGACATAGTTTATACCTCAAAATTAGGAAAAAAAGTTTGCACGGATAAATTCAGCAACGGCCTTACTCATCATCCTGTGCTGGCGGCAACGCCGCTTGCAGTTTTTGGATGGCTGAAGGCTGTATAACATCATTTACTGAATTACCCAAACTATTGCGGGTAAACGTCACGACGGCCGCAAAATCTTTGGCGCTTAGGCTATGGCCGAAAGCAGGCATCATGCCTTTGCCGTTCAGCATCAGGTCAACTTGGGCATTAATATCGCCCTTAACCACAGCACTGCCGTGCAAAGCCGGGAACATCGGCGCCATACCTTGGCCTTCGGCTTGATGGCAAGATGCGCAGTTACTTTCATAAACAGCTTTACCCGCGGCAACCAACTCGTCTTTAGACAGATCGGCAATCGGCTCGGCTTTTTCAGGGGCAGCGGCTTTGGCTTCCGGTTTCGCAGCGCCCGCTTTATTAGGCAACAATTCTTGGATGGCTTTAGGCTGGATGTCGTCACCGACGCTATTGCCCAAAGCATTACGCGTATAAGTGATGACTTGCGCCAATTCGTCCGCTTTCAGCATTTTGCCAAACGCCGGCATACCGCCTTTACCGTTCAGCACCAAATTAGTCTGTGCCTTAATGTCGCCTTTAACAACAGCACTGCCACCGATGGCAGGGAATGCGCCGGGTACGCCCTTACCGTCAGGCAAATGGCAGGTCGAACAGTTTTTCGCATAGATAGCGGCACCTTTGGCAACCAATTGGTCACGCGGTTGGTCGCTTAAATCAGGGCCTTTTTGTGCGTCTTCTTTGGTCTTTTTAACCCATGCATCGTAATCGGGCTGATCCATCGCAATCACGACAATCGGCATAAAGCCATGGTCTTTGCCGCACAACTCGGTACATTGGCCACGGTAAGTGCCGGGCTTGTCAACCGAAGTCCATGCTTCGTTAATAAAGCCAGGAATAGCGTCTTTTTTCCAGCCTAGCTCGGGCACCCACCAAGAATGGATAACGTCCGCCGCCGTAAAGACAAAACGGATTTTTTTCTTAGTCGGCACGACTAAAGGCTTATCGACATTTAACAGATAATGCGGCACCGAGCGCGGGTCTATGCCGGAATGGACTTGCCGCGCCTTATTGCTGGCCTCATCAAGGCTGCTGAAAAAATGGATGCCATTATCCAGATAATCATACTCCCATTTCCACTGCCAACCCGTCACTTTGATGGACATTTCGGAATCTTGGACATCATCCAGTTCCATCAAGGTTTTCGTGGCGGGAATCGCCATACCGACCAGAATCAGGGTTGGGATGATTGTCCAAATAATTTCAACGGTAGTATTTTCATGAAATTGCGCGGCCTTATGTCCTTTAGATTTACGGTGATGGTAAATCGAATAAAACATAGTACCGAACACGCCAAGACCAATGAACACACAAATCCATAGAATCAGCATATGGAGATCATAAACGTCATTACTGACCTTTGTAACCCCTTTCATTAAATTGAGCGTATATTCCGCGTGCGCTGTTCCAAGACCTAAAGCCATTAAAATCAGACCTGCGAATAGTTGCTTTGTATTTTTCACGGAGCAGCCCCTTCGATAGTAGTTATAAACCCTTATGCATGTTATCTCTAGCCAGTAACAGGAAAGCGGGGCGAAGCCGACTTTTTCTTTACGCTATAATAATCACAAATAAACTGTGTAATTTTAACCCATGATGCTTATAGACACCAGTTGTGCTTGATTTGAATTTGCCTTAACTGAAAAAGGCCTGAGGATAAGCGTTATCCACAAGCCTTTTAGAATCAGATGACTTTACAAGCACAAGTGACTATTCGGGGTTCACATAGCCCAGATATTGGGCGTTCTGGTCAAAAACTAACACGCTGTTACTGTATTTTGATTGGAGCAAAAAGTACAGCATGGCGTGGATGTCGCTGATGTTATGCTTTTGCATGATCGGCAATAGTTGGTTTTTGACATCGGGGCGCTTGGCGATGATTTGGTCTATATCAAATTGCATAGGCCTTATATCATTGAAGTGGTCTTTGATAGGACGATAAAGCCAAGCTTGTTGATGGGGCGGGATCTTATCTTTTTTTATCAACTCCAGCATTTTTTTTAAATCTTCAAGCTTAGCGGGTTTTTCGGCGTAAATAATCGGAGGCTCCGTACTGCTCAATCCCGCCAGGTTATTTAATGCGTAACCCTGCTCAGCCAATGCCTGTGCGGGTACGGTTAAAAAAGCACTTTCCCAAAACACCACTGCCACAGGACGCTGATCATAAAGGGTATAAACCCCCCAAAATAACGCCGTCAACTGCATTACAACGATAGTACCGATATCAATAACCAACTCGCGGACGGGCTTAGTAGGGCTAAACACAACAAACGTAAGCAATGCCCCCAACACCACATCCACGCCAGTAACAATTTTAATGCCTTCCCAACCACCAGAAACATTAAAATAAGGCTCCGGATACCAAAAAACTATCATCAATAGAAATATCAACGAAAAGGCACTGGCACTAATACAAAAATGAACAAAAGCTGCAGTTAAGCGTTTTTTAGGCTTGCGGATATTAATTAACATATTTTTTAACAAAAAACCAATCGCGGATTCAACTCCGAAGGGCAACGTAAATAAAATACCGTTAACACAGTATGTATAATACGCAATACTTCCATTATGGATTTGGACATTAGCCAATTCCAATTCGATGGCCGCATAGGACGCTAAGCCAGTTTGTTTTTATAAACAAAGCTAAGCCCTCATCGGATTTAGGGGCTTTTGACGCCGCAGTGCATAGCACCCTTACATCCACCCCCCCCTCTATAGAGCCAAAAAAAACCGCTCATGGCTAAGCCAAAAGCGGTTTTTTCTGTATCAAATAACCAGCCAGCAACTTATGCCGACCAATCCCTTTTAGCAAAGGCCTGCTGCAACACAAGAGCCTGGAGCTGTAGTTTTATCCCAAGTTACGTTGCCTTGAGCAGGGCTATAAGTTCCGGTAAGGACATAAGTTTCGCCTTCCAAACCATTTACAGGAGCTCCCGTAGCGCCTTTAGCGGTAGCGGTGATGGTCACATTCGTTGCTGAAGCACCACTAGCGGCAACAATAGAAACATAGCCGTTAGTATTGGCTGCGGCTGAAGCATTTTCTTGGGCAACAGCAGCCGCAACAGCAGGATCAGGAGTACCACCACTAGTACCATCACAGGTGGACAAATCATTATTTGTTTGACCACAAATCTCTACCGCCGCTTTTATGCCAGAAGTCGCCAAAATGACCTCAGAGAATTTGGCTTTTTTGGTATAAGTTTGGTAAGCCGGAATCGCAATCGCCGCCAAGATACCAATGATCGCCACAACGATCATTAACTCGATTAAGGTAAAACCTTGTTGCATTTTTTGCATTTGATTTTTCATAATGTATCGCCTTTTATAAGTGAATATGTGATGAGAAAACTCGGAAAATATAAAGCATGATATATGCCACAACCTAAAAACTTCGCCGCCACGCTTCGCCGACAAGGCCTTAGCAGTGATTTTAGGCAGAAAAAAACCGCCTTTACCCAAACCATTGCCATCCAACCCTTCTTAATAAGAACGCTTTTTAGACCATTATCCGCACTATCATTGTCCGTGAAGGTCATATTGTGACAAAAAATGTCAGGACACTCGCATCGAGTCTCAAATGACCTCCATCACCAAAAACGGCCCGCCATACGTCAAACAAAAATAAAGCAAAGCCATCCCGATACATTTGGCATAATGGAAGGCAAATACCCGTTTGAACACATAACTGATAATCGCCAGATACCATACAATCAAAAATGCACCTAAATAGAGCGGATAATCTTCGTAGGGCGTGTTATGGGCAAAGGCATCAAAAATCTCGACCCCTATCCCTAAGGTCATCATAAAGTTTTCGCAGATGAAGACGGCGGTCTGTAGCTGATAAAACACCGCCGCTTTCTTAGTGGCCAGAATTTGCGTCGACAATAACATTAACGCGACGATAGCACGCATCGCCACTTCCAGCGTAGCTTCGGGAAAATCACCGATATTCGCTTCGACGATAATCCCCGACACCACATAAAACAGCACATTTTTCCAAAAAAATGCGCGTGCCGGATGTAGCTCAGTGGGGTTATTGACAAACCAGCAAAGCTGTAAATACTCTATTAACAATGACATAGCGAGACAGTAAACAAAAAGTGGCTGAAGAGGCGATGCCTCAGGGTGTTTTTTTGCCAGGGCGGACATCCGCCACCAACCATTGGTTAAATTTCAGCAATTCGTCGCCGATTAAACGCCCGGTCTGAAAATACAGGGAGCTACGCGCCGTAAAATAGCGGTAGCGGGCTTCGCGCTGAGCCTGGCGGGCTTCGGACAGTTGCTTTTCCGCATTCAGCAAATCGACAATCGTCACCACACCCAATTCGTAGCCTTTTTTCATAGCATCACGCGATTGCTCACTCGCTTGCAATTGCCGGTCAGTCGCTTGGCTACGCTTAGGCGATGTCACCATATCCAAATAAGCCGCACGGGTAATTTGCTCAAATTCACGCAGTTTTTTTTCCAATTCCGCTTCGGCAAGCTTTTTCCGCGCCTGTGCCTCCCTGACTTTGGCGCTGGTGATGCCGCCCTCATAAATAGGCACAACCGCTTGGACAGAGGCCGAGCCTATATCATAAGGCGACGAAGTCAGATTATTATAAACCGTGTCGCTATAAGTGCCGCTCAATTGCAACTCAATACGCGGCAAATGCCCGGCCTGATAGGCGCTAATACTTTGCCGGGCGGATTCGACCGCATGTTTAAGCCCTTGCAATTCGGGGTTGATTTGCCCCGCTTGCTTCACCCAAGTGTCAACACTGCCTTCCGGCGGCAATTGCACCGCATTCATACGCACAGGCTGAACCGGCCCCACGGCATCGCCAGTCAATTCCCGCAACTTCTCCAAGGCGATCCGCGCATCGTTGTCGTTGTCAATCAGGTTGGTACGCAAGGTTTCGGTACGCGCCTGCAATTCGTACTTATCGGTAATCATCGCCAATTGCCGCTGGCTCATTGCCTCAACCCGCGCCAATTGCTTTTCCGTGGAAGCCAATTCGGCGGCGATAATTTCGCTTTTATCTTGGGCTTTTAAGGCATTGACATAACGCTCCAACAAATCGGCTACCAATTTTTGGTGCGCCGCCAACAAGTTCTCCTCATATTGCGAGGTTTTTGCCTGCTGGCTCTTCATCAGCAAATACGCCTGCAAATCAAAAATCGGTTGCTGCAAGGTGATACTGGCGCGCGTGCCAGGGTAACTGCTATTAGAGCTACGGCCTAGCGTAGAATGTTGCTGGTGATATTCGTTTAAAGAATAGTTGCCCACCACACTGACTTCCGGCAACAGCTTACCAAACGCTTGGTCTTCTTGGGCTTTGATAATATCCAATGAATATTCGCTGCTGCCCAACTCAGGCGAAGCCAAAACCGCCCGCTCATACAGCGACAACAAATCCTCGGCCGCCGCCGGCAAACTCAGAGCCGCCAATAACGGTAACATAACTGGGTAACGCATCAACTTAATCCTCAATTAACGAACGGGCGAACACATTACTGAGCGGCTGCATCAGATATTCAAAAAAGGTGCGGTCACCGGTATTAATCAGCACTTCCGCCGGCATCCCCGGCAACAATACCAAGCCCCGGCGGGTCAATTCCGCCAAACCGTCCGGGTCAACTTCGACCCGCGCCAGATAATAACTGACTTCCTGCTTTTCATCGCTTAAACGGTCTGCCGACAGGGCAATCAACCGGCCCGCCACTTTTGGCGTTTTCGCACTTTTAAAGGCACTGAAACGGATTTCCGTGCTTTGGCCGATATGGACACGGTCAATATCTATCGGCGACACCTGCGCCTCAATCACCAGTTTTTCCTGTTGCGGCACGATGTCCAGAATATGCCCGCCCGGCGGAATGACCGCACCTAGCGTGTGGACAGTCAAGCCCAACACCATACCCGCTTCGGGGGCTTTAATGACGGTACGCGCCACCGTATCGTCCAGCCATTGGATTTTTTCACGCAACTCCGACAGCTCGGTTTGCACCTTACTCAGCTCATCAATGACTTCACGCTGGAAATCCTTATCAATTTGCAGCACTTTCAAGGCAATTTCGCTGATTTGCGTTTGTGCCGTGGCAATATTAGCGGTGAAATCACCCTCATCACCTTGCGCCTCCGCTTTACGCCTTTCCAGTTCGGTGACTTTTTGTTTCTCCATATAGCCTTCCTTGAGCATGGCGCGATAATCTACCAAATCCTTCTCTAAAGAAGCTGCCAAGCTATTGCGGCTGTTTTTTTGCGCCTTAATGCCCTCAATTTTCGCCAACAGTTGCCGATGCTGCTCTTTTAAGATACCGATTTCGCCATTGCGCGAATGCTTGCGTACCGCAAAAGCTTGGTCTTGGACACGCATGGCTTCCTGCGCCCGTGGGTCATGGTTATCTTGCCTTAACAAATCGGGATAATTGACCGATGCCTTACCGTCACGCTCGGCAGTCAGCCGCGCCTCACGCGCCAAGGCCGAAAACAATTGCCCTCGCATCGTTTCCACTTGCGCCCGTGGCGAGGTGTCCTCCAATTCGACCAACACTTGGCCTTTAGTAACGGTATCACCGTCATGCACATGCAAGGCCTTAACAATACCACCCTCCAAATGTTGCACGGTTTTCCGATAACCTTCCACTGCCACCGTACCCGGCGCAAGGGCGGCGCTACCTAGGGGGGCAAAAGCCGACCAAGCACCAAAGAAACCAAAAATAAAAATAACGATAAAATAGCCTAAACGGCGTATCGGGCCGTCATTCGCATAGCGGGATACATCAGTATCGGCAGACGTATCCATAGAAGATTTGTCCATTACGGGTTTATCAAGAGAGGTCATGCAGAAGCTCCAGGAGTTGCGGGTTGTATTTGCCGTTGGTTAAGTTTTGCCAACACTTCATCACGCGGGCCGTCCAGTGCCACAGCACCCTCATTTAACAGCATAATACGGTCAACCAAACTTAAAATACCGACCCGATGGGTAATAACGATAATGGTACTGCCGCGTTGCTTCAATGCCAACAAAGCCCTGGCAAGCGCCTGCTCACCCTGGTCATCAAGGTTAGAATTCGGCTCATCCAACACCACCAGCACCGGATCGCCATACAACGCCCGCGCCAGGCCTACCCGCTGCCTTTGCCCCGCCGACAACGCTCCGCCACTACCGCCAATTTCGGTGTCGTAACCTTGCGGCAAGTGCAAAATCATCTCATGCACCCCGGCCGCCTGCGCGGCAGCGACGACTTTATTGCTGTCCAACTCACCAAAACGGGCAATATTATCGGCAATCGTGCCGTCAAACAGCTCTATATCTTGTGGCAAATAGCCAATGTACTGGCCCATCATAGCACGGTCACACTGCGCCACGTCTGCCCCGTCAATACGCACTGCCCCGTTAGCGACCGGCCAAACACCCAGCAAGGCCCTAGCCAAGGTCGATTTACCCGACGCGCTGGAACCGATCAAACCAACAAACGTCCCCGGCTGAATGACAAAATTAACCCCTTTAATAACTGCCACTTTCGAGCCGGGCGGCACAACCACCGCCTGCTCGACCCGCAATTCTCCCCTAGGGGCCGGCAAAGGCATCCGCTCCGGCTCGGCCGGAAATTGCCCCAGAATAGTATTCAGACGTGCGTAAGCCGTACGCGCAGTCAAAAAATGTTTCCAACTGCCAATCATCAAATCGATAGGCGCCAATGCACGGCCTAATAAAATAGAACCGCCAATCATCATGCCGGGGCTAATTTGCTTTTCTATCGCCAACCACGCCCCCAAACCCAAAATTAACGACTGGATGGTCAAGCGGAAGGTTTTTGATAGCGCGGCAATCAGTCCGGCTTTTTCACTGGCGACCGCTTGCAAAACAATCAGCTTTTTTTGCTTGGCTTGCCAACGCGCCAATAAATCCGGCAACATCCCTAAAGCCTGTACGACTTCAGCATTGCGCAAATTACGCGCGGTGATATTGGCGCTTTCTACCGAAACCCGGTTCGCCTGCTCCAAATCGTCATGGGTCGCCCGCTCATTCCAAATCGCCAATAAAATTAACAACACGGCGGAAACGACGGCAACCGCACCAAATACCGGATGGAACAGAAACAGCAAACCAATATAAACAGGTAGCCACGGCGCATCAAAAAAGGCAAATAAACCGTTACCGGTTAAAAATTGCCGTAACGCCAACAAATCGCTTAACGGCTGGACGCTGCTTTTACCGCCACTGATTAAAGCCTGCCTGAATATCACTTTATACAAACGCTCATTGAGCAACACATCAAAACGGGTACTGACACGGATTAAGATTTGTGAACGCACCCATTCCAACGCCCCCAACGTGATAAAAAGGACGACCGCCAATAAGGTCAACATCAACAATGTTGAGGTACTGTTACTGGTCAGTACCCGATCATAAACCTGCATCATATAAATGGAAGGCAACAACATCAGCAGATTGATGAACAGACTAAAAATAGCGGCGGACTGGAAGGACTGACGACAATAATGGATAGCTTGGGCAAGTTCTGAAGCGGGTAAACGCATGATAACGACTTCCTGTGAATAAAAAACCATCAAAAATCGATGGGGCTGGCAAAATTATAGCCTAAAGATGAAATTGTCATTACACCCACAGTAAATTAATCGCCAAAACCACCAGGCGGCATGGCTCCCCCCTTTTTATCCGGCATAAAAAAACCCGCCATAACAGCGGGTTTTCGTTAATGCGCGGTAGCGGTCGCTAAGCTTAATTGCCCATCCAAACCAGCTCGACACGACGGTTCAAAGAACGGCCTTGTTCGGTGACATTTTCGGCAATCGGTCGGCTTTCACCAAAACCTTTTGCTGTCATCCGATTGGTCACACCTTTCATTTTCAGATAGTTGACCACAGATTGTGAGCGGTTTTGTGACAATTTCAGGTTATGGGCATCGCTGCCTTCACTACTGGTATGGCCATGTACTTCAATGTTGACCTTTTCAGGATATTTTTTCAGGCTGACGGCAACCCGATCCAAAATGCCCATTGCACCTGGGGTCAAATCCGCTGAATTGACCTTAAAGTTGACACCTTTCAGTTCCAAACTGACTGGGCAACCTTTAAAGTCGACCTTGCTGCTGGCCAGCGTTTCTGGGCATTTGTCCTTACAGTCGTTCACGCCATCGCTGTCCGAATCCATCATGGAGCAATCCATTGGCTTTTCAACCGGCAACGGCACAGGAGTCGGCGCAGGCATTTCAAACTTCACAGGGGTTGGTTTAGGGCCAAATGGCACGACAAAACCAAAATTCATGGTCATATCATGAAACTCATCGGTATTGCGGTTAAACTGAGTGCCAAAATTGTTGTTGTAACGGTAACGAATATCAGTCCGCAACAAGAAATTGTCATTCAGCTCGTAAGTGACACCCGCACCTGCCTCGCCAATAAACGAACCTGCTTCAATACCATTCACGGTCGTATCCATACCACCCAAAGCAATCACGGTATAAGGCGCCAATTTGTCACGCGAGAAATAATATTGCAAATCGACTGTACCGCCGGGCATTTCCCAAGTACCTTGATTGCTGTCGGCTTCCTGATAAAACCCTCTCAGTTCGAGATTGAAATGCTTATTCAGGATTTTACCTACACCCGCACCGGCACTAAAACCGTCATCGGCCCCACGATCACCGCCCGTGTTTAAAAAAGAGGCAAATGGTGCGACATAAAAGCGGTTGTCTTCAACGGTGTCGGCATGGGCAGGCATAGCACCGATACCCGTCAAGGCAGCAAGCGCCCATAAATGTGATTTTTTCATAACATATTTTCCTAAAAGAGAGTTAAGGGACAAACAAGGCGACCCCAAAAGAAGCGGCATGTATTTTGGATTCAAACCCAACAGCAAGGTATTTGACAGGCAATAAATTTCATGCAGATAACCAAAAGCCAATCATAGCTTTTTAGCAACCAATAAAAAAACTGTTGTTACATTGGCAATTATAGTAGCTTTATTGAGACAAAGTATAGCGTATATAGCTTATTAAGCAAAGCGAAACACCTTTTATAAATTAATGCCGGGCATGCCTTAATCAAGCCTGCCGACCCCAAAATCACCTATCCCCTCTCCCATAATCTACCCACCCAAGACAGCACGATAAAATCAAGCTAGAATATCGGCCACACAACGCGGGTGACTGGCGTTTTTTATACCCCAAAACCATCAAAGGACAGCTCAATGACTGAAATAACTGAAGTACCCAGTCCTTTTTGCGGTATCGGCACGGATGACCTGAGCATTCAGGTGGACGGCCTATCGCTGAAAGTGACAGCCAATGGCTGCGCGGTCAATACGCCGCTGTTTGAACAAGCCATTACCGACACCAGCCCACGGGTGGGTGGCAAGGAAGCCAGCCTAGAGGCCGCTGTCGCCAAGGCGGCAGAATTATTAAGAAACACCAAACTGCCCGTCATCGGCGGTTGCGCCACCGATGTCAACGGGATGCGGGGCTTACTGGCCTTGGCTGACCATTGCGGCGCGGTGGTCGATAATATGAATTTTGTCGGTGCCCGCAATAACTTCTTGGCCTTGCAAGACTCCGGTTGGATGAACACCACGCTGGCGGAGGTGAAAAACCGTTGTGATGTGCTGCTGGTTGTCGGTACGGATTTGGAAGCCTTCGCGCCGCGCTTTTTCGAGCGTTATTTGTGGACGGATGCCATGTTCGTTGAGGACTCCAGCCAACGGCAGGTGATCTATCTGGGCAAAGCCCCCAGCGGCAGCGCCTCGACTTCGCCTAACGGCAATCAAGCCCAAGTGTTTGAATGCGCCACCGCCGACCTGCCCGAAGTCATGGCGGTTTTACGCGCGTTGGTGAAAAAACAGCCTATCCGTAGCGCCTGCGTGGCGGGATTGGCGGTGGCCGATTTGCAGGGCATTGCCGACCAACTTAAAGCGGCAAAGTACGGCGTGGTGACGTGGGCGGCGGGGGCGTTGGCCTATAGCCAAGCCGAACTGACTGTGCAAACGCTCTCGGAGATGATTAAGGACATTAACGACCAAAACACCCGCTGTTCCGGTTTGCCCTTGGCGGGCAAGGAAGGCGACCAAACCGCCAACCAAGTGTGCGGTTGGACGACCGGCTATCCGGCACGGACGCGCTTTAGCCGGGGTTATCCCGAATACGACCCGTTCCTGAACGACTCCCGCACGTTGCTGGCCAACGGCGAAGCGGACGCGCTGGTCTGGGTACAAGCGTTCAACAGCCAGTCCGTGCCACCCGTCACTGGCTTGCCAACTATTGTGGTGGGCCGCTCCGGCATGACCTTTAGCCAAGAGCCTGATGTGTACATCCCCGTCGGCACACCTGGGATAGACCATGCCGGACACGCTTTCCGCATGGATAATGTCGTCGCCATCCGGCTGAAAAAATTACGCGATTCGGGTTTGCCTAGTACGGCGGATGTCCTGAATGCCATTGAACACGCTTTATAAGGAAACACCATGTTAATCAAATTAAGCGGCGGCACTGTCTATGACCCAGCCGCTGGCATAGCCGGACAGCAACAGGACATTTACATCCAAGACGGGCGCATCATCAACGCGCCCGCCGAAGCCACGCCCGATAAGGACTACGACCTGAAAGGCAAGGTGGTGATGTCAGGGGCCATCGACATGCACACCCACATCGGCGGCGGCAAGGGCAACATCGCCCGTACCCTGTTGCCCGAAGACCATCGCGCCGATCCGGTCGAGCGCACCCATATCTGCCGCTCCGGTTGCGGCCACGCCATGCCCAGCACTTTCGTCACCGGCTACCGCTATGCGGAAATGGGCTATACCGCAGGCTTTGAACCCGCGCTGTTGCCGATCAATGCCCGTCAGGCGCACATGGAAATGGGCGACATCCCGATTTTGGACAAAGGCGGTTACGTCATGCTCGGTAGTGACGACTACCTGCTGCGGATGCTCACCGCCAAACAAGACCAAAAGGCCATTAACGACTATGTGGCGTGGACGATCAATTCCGCCAAAGCCATCGGCGTTAAAGTCGTCAACCCCGGCGGCATCAATGCGTTTAAGTTCAACCAACGCAAGCTGGACTTGGATGAGCAAAACAGCCATTACGGCGTGACCCCGCGTGAAATCCTGCGGGTGTTGGCAACGGCGGTCAAAGAATTGGGTGTAAGCCATCCGCTGCATGTCCACGGCTGCAACTTGGGCGTACCGGGCAATGTGCAAACGACCTTGGACACCATCCAAGGCATCGGCGGCTTGCCCATGCACTTGACCCACATCCAGTTTCACAGCTACGGCACCGAAGGCGATTTTAAATTCTCCTCCGGCGCGGCGCAGATTGCCGAAGCCGTCAACAAAAACAAAAACATCACCATCGATGTCGGGCAAATCCTGTTCGGGCAAACCGTCACCGCCTCCGGCGACAGTATGCGCCAACACGCCAACCACAAACACGCCAGCCCCAACAAATGGGTGACGATGGACATCGAATGTGATGCCGGTTGCGGGGTCGTGCCGTTCAAATACCGAGACCAAAATTTTGTCAACGCCTTGCAATGGGCGATAGGCTTGGAAACCTTCTTGTTGGTCGATGACCCGTGGCGCATTTTCCTGACCACCGACCATCCCAACGGCGCACCGTTCACCAGCTACCCGCATCTGATACGCTTGCTGATGGACAAATCCTTCCGCAACGACATGCTGGCGACCATCCACCCCGAAGCGCAAAAAATGACCACTTTGGCTTCGATAGACCGCGAATACAGCTTGCAAGAAATCGCCATCATGACCCGCGCCGGAGCCGCCAAACTGATCGGCCTAAAAGACCGGGGCGGCTTAAGCGCAGGCAACTGGGCGGACATCACCGTCTACACCGACAATCCCAACCGCGAACAAATGTTCGAAAAACCCGATTATGTCTTTAAGGACGGCCAATTGGTCGTAGTTGACGGCAAAGTCATCGCCACCCCATGGGGAACCACCCACACCGTCAAACCCGACTTTGACCCCTCGGTGGAAAAAGGCCTAAAGGACTATTTTGACCGCTACCTGACCATGAAAGTGGGTAACTTTAAAATCAGCGATGATGAAATTACCGATGATGGACGGGGGAGTGTTACCGTGCATCCGTTGGTTTAAACTTCAATGCCATTAGAATGCTTCCTATCCGTTTAACCCAAATAATATGCCAACTATAAAACTGGAAAGCTTTACCATCAAAGGCTACAAAAGCATTAAGGACATTAGTGTTTTTACGCCTAGACCCATCAATATATTGATAGGCCCCCATGGGGCGGGTAAAAGCAATTTTATAGCGTTCTTTAAATTTTTAAGTTGGATGCTTTATTCTGACGGCAAACTTCAAGAGCATGTGGCCTATTTAGGGGGGGCAAATGATATTTTGCACGATGGCGCTGACATTACGAAAAGCATAGAGGCTCAAATTGCCATAAAAACAGCGTCTGGAATCAATGAGTATAAATTTAGCTTAATGTTTGCAAAACCAGACAAGCTGGTTTTTAAGGCAGAAAAATACCGCTTTTCAGAGGCCGGTACCGCTCAAGCAGTTGATTGGCATACCTGTGGCGTAGGCCATGAAGAAGCCAAGTTGCCTGGCATTAACAATGAAACCGCGACCACCATCCTCAATTTATTGCGGAAACTCATTGTTTATCAGTTTCACAATACCAGCGACACTGCGCCGATGAGACTGAAATGGTCGCTGGCCGATGGCAAGTGGCTGAAACAAAATGGCGACAACCTCGGCAGCTTTTTATACCGTCTGCAAAACGAAGAAAAGCCTTACTATTTAAGGATAATCAAATACATCCGTTTAGTGCTACCGTTTTTTGACGATTTTGAGCTGTACGATGAATTTGGGCAAATTTTATTGCGCTGGAAAGAAAAAGGCACCAATAAAGTATTTAACGCCGGACAGGCATCCGATGGGATGCTAAGGACTATCGCCCTTATCAGCTTACTGGCCCAAAACCCTAAAGACTTGCCGACCGTATTATTCTTAGATGAGCCTGAGCTGGGCTTGCATCCGAGCGCGATTGATGCCGTAGCGGGGCTGATAAAAACAGCCTCAAGCCATTGCCAAGTGTTTGTCGCCACGCAGTCCATCAGCCTAGTCAATAACTTTGATTTGGATGATTTGGTCGTCATTGACCGTCATGGCAGAAGCTCCGAATACTCAAGGCCCGACACCGCTTCGCTACAAGCCTACCTGGAAGCATTTTCGACCGGGGAAATTTGGGAGAAAAACATCATTGGGGGCCGCCCTTGAAATATTTGAACATCATCGCCGAGGGCAGCACCGAAGAAAATTTTGTCAATGAGGTTTTGGTTGGGCATTTTGCGGCTTTGGGCATTTATGTCAGCGTCCGAAAAATAACCACAGGCTGGGATAAGCAGAGCAATAAACCCGCCAAAGGCGGTTTGCGCCAATACAGTAAATTTCGTGATGACGTGACCCGTTGGATACATTCAGATAATGGCAGGCCGGATACATGGTACACCAGCTTTATTGATCTGTACGCCTTTCCAACCGGAAAAGACAGCCCTTATCAAGCGGATATTCAGGACATCCGCGACCCGTATAGTAAAATTGCTACGCTGGAAGCGGCTATTAGCCAGGACATTAATCACCATAGGTTTATACCCTACGTCCAGCTTCATGAATTTGAAGCCTTTTTATTAGTTGATCCAGACCGCTTAAGCGGCCTATATCCTGATGGGATAACCGGCATCAATAAACTGAAAGCCGATATTGGCAATACAAATCCAGAAGAAATTAACGGCTCACCACAAACTGCGCCATCAAAAAGAATCATCTGCCACCTGCCACAATATACTAACCAAAAAGCGCAAGTGGGGCCGTTAATCGCCGAAGACATTGGCATGACCGCATTAAGGGCGAAATGCCCCCATTTTGATGACTGGATTGGCAGATTAATGGCAGGGCAACAAGAACAACGCCAGGGCGGCAATATCAATCCTGTGCCATAAAGGTTGCACACCCTTAAGGAGAAAAACAGATGCAAGCGATCAAACAATACACTGAAGTCATCAACGGTAGCATCCACGTCAATCTGCCGAAAGACTTTACCGCCAAACGGGTGGAACTGATTATTTTGGCCGTGGATGGCAACAACCCAGATACCAACAATTTCCAGAAGCTTCTGCTTGATAGCCCGGAAATGACGGATGAGGAGTATCAAGCCATCCAAGAAAAAAGGCGGCATCTTAACCAATGGAATTGATTTATATCGAACTTGTGCCTTTGCCCTAATCCCTCTAAAACAAACAAACACATTAACCATGAGCAACACACTATGATCATTAACGGTGTAACCATAGACGCTACGTTTGCCGAAGCGTTTCCTATGAAAGCGACCCGCGCCATTATCACGGCGCAAAACGAGAAATGGGCACTGATCGCCGCCCAAGCCATGACCGGCTTTGCCACATCGGTGATCGCCTGTGGCTGTGAGGCCGGTATCGAGCGCACGTTAAGCCCCGAAGAAACCCCCGATGGCCGCCCTGGCGTGGCCGTCATGATCTTTGCCATGGGCGGCAAAGGCCTAGCCAAACAACTGGAAACCCGCGCCGGACAATGCGTGTTGACCTCGCCGACTTCGGCCTTGTTTGCGGGCATAGACGGCGGCACCCGCATCCCCTTAGGCAAAAACCTGCGCTACTTCGGCGATGGCTTCCAAATCGCCAAAGTCATCGGCGGCAAACGCTATTGGCGGGTGCCGGTCATGGACGGCGAATTTTTGGCCGAAGCGACCACCGGCCAAGTCGAAGCGATTGGCGGCGGCAATTTTTTGGTCTTGGCCCAATCCCAGCCACAAGCCTTGGCCGCCTGTGAAGCGGCGATTGAAGAAATGAGAAAAATCCCCAATGTCATCATGCCCTTCCCTGGCGGGGTCGTGCGTTCCGGCTCCAAAGTCGGCTCCAAATACAAATCCTTGGGCGCATCCAGCAACGATGCGTTCTGCCCGACCTTAAAAGGCATGACCAAAACCGATTTGTCACCGGACATTGAATCAGTCATGGAAATCGTTATTGATGGCCTGACCAAAGCCGACATCGACCACGCCATGCGCGTCGGCATCCAAGCCGTGTGCGACCTGGGCGCGGCCAACGGCATCCAACGCATCAGCGCGGGCAATTACGGCGGCAAACTGGGGCCGTTCCACTTTCATTTACAGGAGATCATGGCATGAGCGCGTTAACCTTCACCTTAAAATACCGCCCCGACCAGCGCGTGGACATGTCACCGCTGTCCTGCCACCTGTTACAGGACAAAGACCCCAGCGACATCGCCGCCATCGAACTGCAAAGCGGCAAATGCAAACTGCGCGTGGCCGACTTGTTCAGCGTGTCCGGCTCCGACACCCAAACTATCGTCATCAAAAACAGCTTTGAAAAGCTCGACTTCATCGGCAAAGACCTTGACGGCGGCAGCATCAGCGTGGAAGGCGACGCGGGCGCGTATCTGGCAATGGGCATGAAAACCGGCACCATCACCGTCTCCGGCAATGCCGGCTTGTATGCCGGTTGTGAAATGAAAAAAGGCTATCTGGAAATCGTCGGCAATGTCGGCGACTTTTTGGGCGCGGCGTTGCCCGGCAACAAAATGGGCATGAAAGGCGGCATGATCTTGGTCAAAGGCAACGCGGGTGAGCGGGTCGGCGACCATTTACGGCGCGGCACTATCCTTATCGAAGGCGACGCGGGCGATTATTGCGGCTCACGCATGACCGCAGGCACTATCGCGGTCATGGGGCAAACCGGACGTTACCTAGGCTACGCCATGCGCCGTGGCACTTTATTGCTCTGGAACCCACCGCAATTGTCCGCCAGCTTCAACGATTGCGGCACCCATACCCTAGCGTTTTTACCCCTGCTGTTCAAAGCCTTCCAAACGTTAAACTCAAAATTTGCCGACAGCGCGGCTGCGTTTAACCGCGTCCAGCGTTATGCCGGGGATATGGCGGAAATGGGGCGTGGGGAAGTGTTGGTTAAAAAATAAGGCCTTTCATACTGACAAACCACATTCACCAAGAAGGACGCGGCGCTTTTTCCAACAATCCAACGGCAACATCGTCGCGTCATTCGCCGTAAATGGCTGGCCTAAGGCCTTGCCTGCTAAACCTTTGTTTTTAGGTTCTTGCTGTTGTAATCGATTTTACGATAAACAGCCCTACGCCAACATCCCCTTAAAAAAACCCAACAAACCATTTCGGCTATGCATCCCGTTGCACCCACGAAAAACGGACTAATAACCGCCAGCCCACCCATTACCCGTAACATACAAATTAATTACATAAATTCTGTAAAAGCCTAAAAACATTGACTATACTGTCAATGCCTTATACCTAAGAATGTCTTTTTCCTAGGAAAGGCTCACTTAAATACATACAGGATAATCTATGGCAATTAATACAAAAATGGGAACATCGGCAAACGATACCCTAACAGGCACAGCAGGTATCGACTGGCTTTATGGCTTAGATGGTAATGACACCTTAGTTGGCGGCACGGGTAATGATATGTTGTCAGGCGGTAATGGTAATGATATTTTACAAGGTGGCCTAGGCGCAGATGAATTATTTGGCGGGGCAGGCGCCGATCTGTTTGTTTACAAATCAGTTGCCGACATACAAATAGACCCGTTGAACCTCACCGAAGAAGTGCATGATTTTAGTGCGGGCGATAAACTCGACTTTTCGGCGTTAACCAGCCGACATTTTATCGGCAATGCAGAATTTAATGGCGTGGCTGGAGAAATCCGTTATGTTTATACCTATGCCTTTAGCTACAACACCCTCACTCTCCAACAATCTTTTAATTTTGTCACAGAAGTCTTAATCGACAGCAATGGCGATGCGGTTGCGGACGGCAAGCTTGAATTACTGTCGCCGGGCAACTATAAAAAACCGCTTAATTTAGTGGAATCCGCCGCCAATTCAGGCCTACTGATTTTTGCCGCCGACCAAATTAAAACGGGCGATGCCAATGCCAATACCCTGACGGGCGGTTCAGGCAACGATACCTTATCGGGTTTGGCAGGCAACGATACCTTATTTGGTTATACGGGTGACGATGCCCTAATAGGCG
>NZ_PGFZ01000002.1:140522-181315 GCF_002923755.1 Methylovulum psychrotolerans | reverse complement strand
CCAATGACTCGACGCGATTTCGTATAGCCTGCATTTTCACTTCCGCTTCGCTTCGTGAAAACTCAGGCACTATCGCTTCTGGAGACTACTCGACTCCTGTCTCGCAGCGGCGGCACAATACACAAAACCATTGCGCCGCACATTCTCCGCTAGCCATATTCCTTAATGCCCCCCTCAAGACAAAGCCTCCTCCAACGCCCTAGTCTGCGGCGCATAGCGGTAGCCCGCACCATACACCGAGTGGATCAGCTCAAGCTCCGGCAATAAGTCGGTCAATTTTTTGCGCAATTTTTTAATATGGCTATCAATAGTGCGGTCGGAGACAATGCGGTGGTCGTGGTAGATTTTGTCTATCAACTGCACTCTGGAGAAAATCCGGCTGGGCTGCTGGTACAAGACATGCAGCAATTGGAATTCCACCGCCGTCAAGGTCACTTGCCGCCCGCTGGCGGTGACGCGGAAACTGTGCGCATCCAAGGCTAAGGTCGCGGGTAACGGTTCTTCGTCCGGCTTGCCGCCTTGAGTACGGCGCAACACCGCCTTGACCCGTGCAACCACTTCCCTTGGACTGAACGGCTTACAAATATAATCGTCCGCACCTAATTCCAGCCCCAATAAACGGTCGATTTCTTCAACCCGTGCGGTAATCATAATAATCGGCACAGTGCTGAAACGGCGTAAGGCCTTGGTCACTTCAAGACCGCTAGCACCCGGCAGCATCAAATCCAACAGCACCAAATCGACCGGATGCTCTTTAAACCAAGGCTGAACATCCAGGCCATTTGCCAGCCAGTGGGCGTTAAATCCCGCCGAGTGCAAATAATCTTCCAGCACCCGCGCCAGCTTTACTTCATCTTCGACAATCAAAATATGTTTTTTTCTGTTCATAAGGCTTTATAGTGCAAGAGGTAAAGTAATACGAATAGTCAAGCCGCCCAAGGCGGAATGTAAAGCGGTGATATGGCCGTTATGCGCTTCGACAATATTCCGGCAAATCGACAAGCCTAAACCCGCTCCGCCTAGGCTACGGTTGCGTGAGCTTTCCACGCGGTAAAAACGCTCGAATAACTTGGCTAAAGCCTCGTTAGGGATGCCCGGTTCACTGTCGGCAAAATCCATCACCAGCGCATCCTGTTGACGGCTAATAGTCACTTGCAACGCCCCACCCATGTCGGTGTAATGCAAGGTGTTGTGCAACAGATTACGGTAGAGCTGTGACAAACGGTCAGGGTCGGCATAAATCAGTAAAGGCTTGCCTTCTTGGCTGTCTATCGTTACGGCAATGGCTTTACGCTGGAACTCCGTTGCCAAAACGCTCAAGTCATAAAACAAAATGCCCACAGGATCGATCAAGGCTTTACGATAACTTAACGCCCCTTGGTCAGACAAGGCTAACTGGTACAAGTCTTCCGCAAGACGGCTTAAGCGCATGACATCACCATATAACGAATCAACCGCCCCCTGGCTCAGTGGCCTGACCCCATCTTGCAGTGCCTCCAGTTCGCCGCGTAATACTGACAAGGGCGTGCGCAATTCGTGCGAAATATCGGCCACCCAATTTTGCCGGGTTTGTTCGGCTTGCGCCAAGGCCGCCGCTAAATCGTTAAAATCGCGGGCCAATTGCCCCAATTCATCGTCACTGTCTACCGATAACCGGGTCTCATACTGGCCTATCGCCAACGCTTTAGACGCGGCAGTGATACGCTTGAGCGGACGGCCTAAGAGATAAGCGATCAATAAGGCTAGAGCGGCGGACAACAAGACCATACCGAGGGCAATCCATACCAGTTCATTAGCCTGTTGCTCCATAAACTGGATATCGGCAATTTGCTTTAAGGGCGGACCTGGCAACAGCCCTAAATAGCCGACCACTTGCCCGGCATGGTAGATAGGAGTCAAGCTCAATTGCCCTGCCAACTCCTCACGGCCAAAAATAAGCCGCTTATCCGCGTCCAACAACATCAGGCGCATTTCCAAAGGCATCAGGTGCGGCCTAAACTTACCCTCTAGGGGCGGCGGTGGCGGCGGGAAAGCATCAAGATCGGGCGGCCCATTGCCATTAGGGCCTTGGCCAGGATGACGGCGTTCGCCGCCATCCCGATTACGCTCATAATACTCAGGCGGCTGGGGTGGCCAAGTATTGCCCGGTGTTGTCAACGCCTCTTTAATCCACGGCGGCGGATACTGCGGATGGCGGTGGTCATTAACCGCCCAAACCAGATTCACCCACTTCTTTTTATCGTTAGCCAACGCCTGCCATTGCTGATGGCTGTCATAATGCTCGGTCAAATGGGCAACAAGGTTTTCAATGCTTTTTTTCTGGCGGGATTCCACAAAATCACTAAAGCCACGGTCAAAAGAATCCCGCATAAACCAGTACATACCCGCGACAACGACAATAATTGCTAACAACAAAGTCAAAAACAATTTTATCCGTATGGATTTAAACACCAGGCTTTTCCTCTTAGGTTTGCTTTATTATCAGGACAAAATGTGCAAACAAAATGGATTTAATCATACGCCGCCAATAGTATTTGTTGACTTTATCCAAGCTTGCCTATATTCTGACCACAGCTTGAAATTGATTTACCGTTATGCTTATCTCTACGAAGTTTTTTCTGTATTGCTCGTCCTGTTTATCATCTGTAATTCTCAAATTTCCTTGCGCCATCAGCCCGTAACAAGGCTTCATTCATTTTCAAATTTATTAGGTTCTAACATGACTACAGGTACAGTTAAGTGGTTTAACGCAGAAAAAGGCTTCGGTTTCATTCAACAAGAAAACGGCCCTGACGTATTCGTCCATTTCCGCAACATCAACAGCTCCGGTTTCAAATCTTTAGACGAAGGCCAAAAAGTCCAGTTTAAAGTAACTCAAGGCCAAAAAGGCCCACAAGCTGAAGAAGTTACCATCATCTAAAGCACAGTGGCTGTAACCCTTCGGGCTACAGCCTTTGCCGCCCTCTCCCCGCCCTCCGCTTCGCACAAACTTTTCATCTTCGCCCAACTACTAAAAGCCTTGCCTTTTTAACTGCGCGTGGTTTGATTGTTTTCAGGTATCCCCAGCACTAACGCTTAGGCCTGTTATGACCGCCATCGTCCGCTTTTTCAACCATCATCCCCATCCCCGCTTAGTCATCGCCGTACTGTTAAGCCTACTCTCCGCTTGCCTGCTACCCGCCCACTGGCGCTTAGTCACGCAAATTTTAGTGGCGTGGAATGTCTTGGTATGGTCGTACTTGATATTGATGGGCTGGCTGATGTTGCCTGCTAAAGCGGAACGGGTGCTGAAAATAGCTAACCAAGAAGATGAGCACGGGGCAATGCTTCTGACCCTGTTTTCGGTGGCGACCGTGGTAAGTTTCGTGGCGATTATCCTAGAACTGTCCAGCAATGGCCTGACGGGCGGGTTCCGCTTATTCCATTACCTGCTGACGGGCGCAACTATATTGGGTTCGTGGCTGTTTACCGGTGTGCAGTTTACTTTCCATTACTCACGACTGTATTACGCTGCGCCCCCTCAACAGCGTCCATTGCTGTTTCCTGGTGACGGGCAACACCCCGATTATTGGGATTTTTTATATTTTGCCTTCACCATCGCGGTAGCGGCGCAAACGGCAGATGTGGCGGTGACGGGACATTCAATGCGGAAAGCGGTGTTAGCGCAATCGGTGTTAAGCTTTTTGTTTAACGTCACCATCATCGGTTTGTCGATTAACGTCATGGCAAGCTTAATCAGTTAAGCCAGCAGTTGGCGGATAGGGTATCGGCGGCAATACCGATACCCTGATAAAACTAGGCAGGATACGCGTCGCTGTCGATATACACATCCAAAGTGTTAGATGGCAGTATCGTTGCAACCGGCAAATCCGCACCCGCCCGCCAAGCCTCAACAATAGGCCGTTTATTCGTGCCTGTGACCAAAAACAGCAACTCATGCGTATTGCTTAGCGCTTTCGCGCTAATAGACACCCGTTTAGGTGGCGGTTTTGGCGAGTTATACACTGCATGAACCAACTCGTCGGCATTATGGACATGCCCAGGAAACAAACTGGCCGTATGCCCGTCTTCACCTAAACCTAACAGTACCATATCAAAAGGCAGGGCGGCGGCAACAATCGGACGGTACTGCTCGGCGGCAACTTCGCCGCCCAATTCCGCTTGCAAGGTAAAAATTTGCCCGGCAGGAATCGGCACATGATCCAATAAGGTTTGCTTAGCGATCATACTATTGCGCTCGGCATCATCAGCAGGCAAACAGCGCTCATCCCCGTAATAAATGACCCACTTCGCCCAATCCGCATCGGATTTTGCCAACAGGCGGTAAATTTTTTCAGGGGTCGTCCCTCCGGCCAGCACTAACTTAAACGTTCCGTGGGCGGCGATGGCTTGCTGGGCAGAGGCCAGAATATGTTGACAAGCGACGGCAGCAACTTCATCAGCAGTTGCCAAGGTGTGCCAGCGGCTATTTTCTTGCATTTATTTACACTCCGGTGTTAACGAACTACGCCACGATTGGCTTTCTTTATCAAATAATCGGCTGTCTTCAGGTCCCCATGAGCCAGCGGGGTAAGTGGCGATATAATCGCGCTCAACCGCCCAACTTTGCAAAATCGGATCGACAATGCGCCATGCATACTCCACCTCATCAAAGCGCAGGAACAGCGAACGGTCACCTTTGAGCACATCCAACAACAAGTCTTCATAGGCATCCACTGCCTTTTCGTCCTGATTACGGAAGCTGGCATCCAAGCTGCTGGTGCGGGTGCTCATTTCCAGCCCCGGCTCTTTCACCGTCATTTCAATGCGGATACATTCTTCCGGCTGAATACCCAACAGCACCCAATTCGGATTCATGCACTGCACATTGGTGTCACGGAAAAATTGTAGCGGCGGATGACGGAAACAAATCGAAATCGTCGATTGCGCTTTTGCCATACGTTTGCCCGTGCGCATATAGAACGGTACGCCGCGCCAGCGCCAGTTGTCGATATACAGCTTCATCGAAGCATAAGTCTCGGTGGTGCTGCTTTGCGGAATATTTGCCTCGTCCAAATAGCCCTTAACCTTTTCGTTATTCACCATGCCTTTGGCATACTGGCCCCGGAAGGCTTGGGCATGGACGGCCTCTTTAGAAATGGGGCGGATGGACTTTAGCACCTTCACCTTTTCATCACGCAAAGATTCCGCCTCCATCGACACGGGCGGCTCCATCGTCACCAAAGTCAGCAATTGCAACAAATGGCTTTGCAGCATATCGCGCAACGCTCCTGCCCCGTCATAATAATCGCCACGGCTATCAATGCCAATACTTTCCGAATGGGTAATTTGGATATGGTCGATGTAATTGCGGTTCCACAACGGCTCCAGCATCACATTAGCGAAGCGGAACACCAACACATTCTGCACCATGCCCTTGCCCAGATAATGGTCGATACGGTAGATTTGCTCTTCCGACAAATAATGGCTGATGCGTTTTTGCAACGCCTGGGCACTTTCCAGATCATAGCCAAACGGCTTTTCGATAATCACCCGCCGCCAGCCGCTTTCTTCATTAAACAGATCATTCGTGCTTAACATGCTCATTACCGGGCCAAAATCTGCCGGGCTAATCGACAAGTAAAAAGCGATATTTTGCGAAAACGCCTTATCCGCCAAGGTTTGTGCCAAACCCGAATAGCAGTCGGCTTGGCTAATATCGCCCTGATGATAATACAAACGGTCGCTAAACCGCTGGAACACCGCCTCATCAAAATCGTCCTTGGCTTTGGCTTGCACCATATCCTGGACTTCTTGCCGCCACTTTTGCTGATCCCAAGGTCGGCGGCCCATCGCCATAATCCGCGTGCCTTCCGGCAGGCGGCCTGCGGCATCCAAACGGTATAAGGCAGGCATTAACTTAATGCGGGACAGATTGCCAGTCGCACCGAAAATGACATAAGTACAAGGTTCTGCTTTCATAGGATTTTTAGTGCCGATAGTCTTGTGAAATACGACGGCTCACCCCTTAAAAAGGGGTGTCCGTCACCCGTTAAACATTACAATTTTTTGCTTTGCGCGATAAGATTATTAATAATCCTTACGGTTCTGTCTGCTTTAAATGTCTTTTCTAAATACCGCTTAAACTCTTGTTCATTTTTTAAATTATTATCATTCCAAAAATCTTCATCCGAATCTGAAAAACGTACCGGATATAAATCAACAGGCTGTATTATGCTAAAAAGAGCATATTCATACCCATTTAAAGCGGGTGCCTTAAGCGTAAAACGAATACGCAAATCCCCCGAATTGTCGGGATAAGCCGTCACTTCAGCCTCAACAAGGTTGGCTGTTTTTTTGCCCAACTTTTCGGCTTGTTCGCTAAGAATAATTAACGGAGCTTTTTGAGCAGGCTCTACGACTAAATCGGCAGGCCACAAATCGTCATTAGCATCTGTCATGAGAGTCTCCAAAATTAACAGTTTAGTTGAAATAAAATGGGTAAATGGTCAGAAATGTTTTTATCTGGGATACCATTCCTATTTAATAGAGAAATATCGCCAACCCTGTCAATAATTTTTAAAGTGCTGTTTGCAAACATCGGCAATACGTCTGGCCTTAGCAACACTTGGTCAAACATATTCCAAAAATAAGTCACTTGTTCACTTTTCCAATAATAATGGCTCCCAGGCGGACCATGCGAAGCATCACCTAACAAACTCCACATCGGGTTATAGAAAAAAGGATACTCCTTCTCTTGAATCTTCCGTTGTTTTTTCTCGGCAATTTTCCTGTCCATCATGGCATGAAGGCCACTCGCAGCAACCATCCCCATTTCAAAAGGGTTCATATTCAAATCACCCACAATGACTGTGAGCTTATGACCCATTTTATTTTCCATCTTGATAATATCCCTTGCCATTTCTGCCATATAAAAAGCTAGGCTATCATTTGAATTTCTAAGCTTGCTAGGCAAATGGGCAATGACCAGCAATAAATCAGGTATTTTCAAATGCCGAATAGTGATGTGCTTGGACTCGAAGTGTGGTTGTATATGAATATCTTTGAGTTTTGAAAAGATATCAATCCTTTCACACTGGCCGGAATTATAATGAAACCCTCCTGTTCCGAGTGAATTAAGTTGCGACACCACCTTACCGGCACTCAAAACATTTTCGGCCAGCATCAGAACATCAACATCAAATTCGCGTACCAAGCCGCACAGTATATCCAACCGTTGCGTACGCCGCATATTCCAAAACAGAAACGTCATCATTTACGCAACAATATGGCAATACCTAAGCCAAACGCGGCTTAAACCGTATAAGTCGACGATGCAACCTTACCGCCCTGCCCTGTCCAGTCGGTATGGAAAAACTCGCCGCGCGGCTTATCGGTACGCTCATAAGTGTGCGCCCCGAAATAATCACGCTGTGCCTGCAACAAATTGGCAGGCAGGCGTTCGGTGCGGTAGCCATCGTAATAGGCCAATGCCGAAGCAAATGCAGGCGTGGGGATACCTGACTCAATCCCTAAAATGACCGCCTTCCGCCAGCCCGCATCGGATTTTTTTATCGCCTCGACAAAGAAATCAGCAAGCAATAAGTTTTCCAACTCCGGGTTGGCCGTATAAGCCTGCTTGATATTGTTCAAAAATTGGCTACGGATGATACAGCCGCCGCGCCACATTAGGGCAATTTCGCCATAATTTAGCGACAAACCGTACTCTTTTGAAGCTTCGCGCATCAAACGGAAACCTTGCGCATAAGAAATGATTTTAGCGGCATATAACGCATCACGGATCGCATCGACCAGATCCTGTTGGTCGCCCGTTAAGGTTGTTTTGGTCGCTTTAGGCAAGATTTTCGCCGCTTTGACGCGCTCGTCCTTTTGCGCCGACAAACACCGCGCAAACACCGATTCGCCAATCAAGGTTAACGGAATGCCCAAATCCAAGGCATTAATACCCGTCCATTTACCCGTGCCTTTTTGCCCGGCGGTATCGAGGATTTTATCAACCAACGCCTGCCCGTCCGTATCTTTATAAGCAAAAATCGCGGCAGTGATTTCGATCAGATACGAACTTAACTCACCCTGATTCCATTCCGTGAAAATTTCATGCAGTTGGTCAGCCCCTAGCCCTAAACCTTCCGATAATAATTGATAGGCTTCGCAAATTAACTGCATATCGCCGTATTCAATGCCGTTGTGCACCATCTTAACGTAATGCCCCGCACCGTTATCGCCAACCCATTCGCAACAAGGCTGCCCGTCCACTTGTGCACTGATGGCTTGGAAAATTGGCTTAACCGTCGGCCATGCTGCCTTATTGCCGCCCGGCATAATAGACGGGCCATGACGCGCCCCTTCTTCACCGCCCGATACCCCGGTGCCGATATAATTAATGCTATGCTCTTGCAGGTATTGGGTACGGCGGTTCGTGTCGGTAAAAAGGGAATTGCCGCCATCGACAATAATATCGCCAGGTGCCAGCAAAGGAATCAGCTTGTCGATGTATTGGTCAACCACCTCGCCCGCCTTCACCATCAGCATGACAATGCGTGGCGACTGGAGCAGTCCGACAAATTCCTCCAGCGAATGCGCCCCCACCACTTGCGTACCCTTTGCAGGGCCTGCCAAAAACTCATCTACGGTACTGGTAGTGCGGTTAAAAACGGCGACTTTAAAGCCATGATCGTTCATATTAAGCACTAAATTTTGTCCCATGACCGCCAAACCGATTAAACCGATATTTGCTTGCATATTGCCGCCTTATGTTAAGAGTTGTGGGATGGCCGCACCTGCCTGATACTTACCCAAGCGTAGGCCAGTGTTATCAATTACCCGCTGAATGGGGAAATAAAGGCAGATTATAGCTTGTTGCGCCGCTTATGAATATGCGCCGACGGCATTAACCTTCTACGCCTTATTAGATAATAGCCTGATAAGCCACCTCTTAGACCGTTTATGGCAATCCTTCCTTTTACAAGAAACTACGGTTTTCAAACAAATTGAATTTAACGGCTTTGAATATATACTGTGAACGGCCAAGTTTTCGGCTTTTACAATTCACCGTAGGGTACGCTGTGCGTACCTTTTGCACTGATTTTATGATGGTTTTTTAAAGGTACGCATTATGCCCCTGAGGGTACAGCGTACCTTACCAAAAAACCGAAAACTTGGCCGTTTGAAGTATAGAAAGGCATCCTGCCACGATCACCAATAAGCCGTGGGCATTCCGTCCAGCCTCTTGCGGTTGCCACAACAGCAAATTTTGGTTGCTTACCGAACGTCGGGGCGCATAATCGCCTCCCAAACCGGCAACAACAATTCCTCGCATTGCCTCTCAAACCGCTCCGCCAATAACAAGCTGACATCGGCCTGCCCATACAGCCGCCGCAGTTCCGGCTCATAAGGCTGGGCGATGGCGCGTTCTAATTGCTCCAGAGCAGCATCTAAGGCGGGCTTGCTGGCGCGGCTACCGTGTTTGAGCTTATAAGCCTGTTGAATATACGCAAAAGCGGCCTCGACAAAAAACGCATCCGGCTGTTGCTGACCTAACTGGTAACAATCCAACAACGCCAACAAAGCGCCATCTTGGCAATGTTCCGGCAACAGACACAAGTCGCTATCGCTGCTCAGTATATAGGTCACTTGCGGCTGGATCTGGTTCATCAGCAAATGGTGCAGCCAAGCGCAGACGAAATCCTTGCCTTTCAAGTCGGCATAACGGTAAAACAAGCTGGCATTTTCGTACAGATTACCCAGCTTGCCGATGAGTCGGTAGTTGCCGACCTGTATATCCACAGGCAAATCATCAATCGCCATACCGACATTTTTGGCATGGATTTTCTCGACAAAATCATCCATCACTTGCTGCTGACGGTTAAACTCCAACTCGCCGACCGCCCCGGCCAGCCAGCGACCTTGGGCTTGGAGTTTTTGCGCCGAAACCTGCCCGCCGCTTAAGCGGACGGCTAGCCATTCCTGATAAATCGTGTAGGCCTCGGCTTTGCCTAAGGCAAACGGCTCGCGCTCATCGTCGTCCGCGCTCATCCCCCTTAAACGGATGTCCAGTTGCTGCTGCATAAAATAGCGTTGCGGATGCCGGAAGAAGCGGAATAGCTCATTAATTTCCAAGACGGTTATCGGGGCGGCGGCAATCTCGCCTTGCCACCATGGCGACGTGTCTGGCTGCGGTGACCTGGCGGCGAGTTGTTGCGCGGTGGCGCAATCCACCCGCGAGAAACTGAACAAGGGCGAGTCGCCGCTAAAATACCGCGCACTGAAGGGCTGTAAGGGATGTTTGACCACCACAGCGGCGGACGGGTAGCTGTCTTGCAGAACTTCCAATAATTCATTCACCACCACCGAAGGCGGGATGCTGTCATTGCTGTTGATCGATTGGCCGATATAAGTGATCAGCACTTGCTGGCGGGTGGATAAGAGGATTTCCAAAAATTGGTAACGGTCATCGGCGCGGCGCGAGCGGTCGCCTTGGCGGTAATAGCGGCTTAACAGGTCAAATGTCGGCGGATGGTCGATTTTGGGAAACTCGCCCTCGTTCATCCCCAACAAAGCAATGACCTTAAACGGAATCGAGCGCATCGGCAACATGGAGCAAAACGTCAGTTGCCCGCGTAAAAAGCCGTTACTGGATTTGCGCTCCGCCACCGCCCCTTCCAGCCAACAGATAATCACCTGCAAATCCACGGCATCGCTATGCACCCCTTCCATGCCCTCGGACAATTCGATCAGCAACTCGTTAAGCTGTTGGCGCTCCAGCGGCTCGGCGGCCTGTAACAATTGGTCGGCATAATAATTCAGGCGGCTGCTCCAGGCCACCAAGGTCTTCGGACGCTTCAGTTCTTGGCTGGCGCGGAACAGCACGTTCATAAACTCGCATAATCCACCCAAAGCCTGGGCGGAAGAGCCTTCAATATCCCGATACGGCAACACGTCTTCAATAAAACCGTTGTCATCACCGACTGCATAGCCCATTAACAGCCTGTCCAAAGCCGCTTGCCAAGTATGCTCGTTCAACGTCGGCAAGCCCAATTCCTGCTTATGTCGGGCAGATTTGCCCCAGCGGACATGGGTATCCTGTACCCAATACTTGACTAATTCCAAATCGGTTTCCGACAAACCAAAGCCCGGATACACCACCGCCTGCTCCAACAAGTTCACCACGGCTTGCCAGCCAAAGCGGCTTTGGCTCAAGCTTAAAAACGTAATGAACGCCTCCAGCGCGTCATTGCTTAAGCGTAAACTCCGGTCAGCCACCGCATGTTGGATGTCGGCAAACACGGCGGCGATAAACGGCTCGTATTTCTGAATATCGGGAGCCATAACAACAATATCGCGCAACTCCAGGCTAGGGTCATCCGATAGGCTGTGCAGCAACTCATTTTTCAACACCTCCACTTCCCGCAACCGCGAATGGCACGAATGGATACGGATAGACCTATCGCCGTGAAAATCTTGGGCGACTCCGCCCTCGCCTTCAAGGCTATTGTCTAAAATGTCATTTTGGACATGCTGTAACAGGCTAGTGGCCAGCACAGCCTCAAAACTGTCCAATTCCAATTCAAAACGGATGTCCTGCCCTAACATCATATCCTGAAACTCACGCCCCTGCTGGCCTAAGGTCGCCAACAGCGGATGCCCCTGCGCCGCGTCGAGCAGCACCTGTTGGCGTTTGCTGCCCAAATCCGCCCAAAACGCTTCCGAGGGGTTAAGCAAGAAAAAATGCACTTGGCAATGCCGGGATAAGCCGTGCAAATACTTTAAAAACAACGGCGGCATGGTATTTAAGCCGAACACACAAACCCGCTCAGGCATCACCGCACTGAACGCGCCTTCGGGGGAGTCCATTAATTTACCTATCGCCGCCAACCACAACGCCCCGCGATGGCGGCGGCCCGTCTGCTCCAACACCTGCAACCACAAGGCTTGCTGCCAACGTTCGGTATCCGTGCCGTACAGCAATTGCCCGCGCTGCCATAATTTCAGCATATCGGGGCGCATCATCTGGTATTGGTCGAACAACTGCGACAACTGCTGCGCCAGTTGGTAACGCTTAAGGCCGTGGTTGGCCCCAACCAGATATTGCTTAATCGGCGCAAACGCCGGGCCTTGGACACGCCGCAACAAGCCTTCCAAGCGCCACATCATCAAATGCCGATCAAACGCCGCGTCACTTAAGCGGCTATCAATCCGCTGAGCCAAAGAACTAAAAAACTTACCCGGAAACAAAAAATTATAATTGCCCCACACCGAAAACTCCGCCGCCAACTGCTGCGACAACCACCGCTCCATGCCTTGGCTTTGGATTAAGAACACTTCTTGGGCAAACGGCGAAGCCAACGGCGCATTGGCGATCACGGCCGACAAATGCGCCACTAGGTTTTCGGTTTTGTTGGAGCTGTGGAGGATGAACATAAGCGTTTATGGAAGGATAGGTAAGGCTACTTTTTCATAGATTTTAAACCCATTCGGCATCCAAAACAGGCCATTATTTTTTATCAGCAGAACCGTCAGATACTGGCGATTCCCCCACCAACACAATCGCCTCCAAATTCTCCGGCACTGCCGCTTCCGGCGCGGCAAACGCGCCAGAGCGGTATTCCCACAGAAACACCGCCAAGTTAAGCACAACAACCGCCAAAAAAAAGGCTTTCATTCCCAAGCCGCCAAGGCTATCGCCAAACCGCGCAAGACCAAATCCGGGTCTATCACCGCCGGAATGGGCAGATGCTCGGCAATAATGGCCGCATCGCCGCCCGTCAACAACAATTGGCTGGGTGCGGCGCGGGTCGCTAAAACATGTTCGATCAAGCCCCGCGCCGCCAATAAAGTGCCGCCATAAATCGCCGCCTCGGTCGATTGGCCGGGTTGCCCCGAATACGCGGCGGCACTGAACGGCAAAGCATTCGTGCCTTGGGCTAAGGCCTGTTTCATCAGCATTAGGCCAGGGCTGATATAGCCGCCCCGATGCTCGCCATTAGCCTCCAGCAAATCGACGGTAATCGCCGTGCCGCAATCGACCACACACGCCGCCGCCGGATAATGGCGGTGGGCGGCGATTAAGGCCAGCCAACGGTCTACGCCGAGTTTTTCCGGTTCTTGATAGGCGTTACTCACACCAAACGCCTGGCGTTGCGAGCGGATTTGCACACACGGCGCGTCAGGCCATAAGGCGGCGGCGACCGCCTGCACCAAGGCCAACAAAGGCCCGCCACTGACGCAGGCAATGCCGATGCGCCGGAACGGCCCCAAACCCTGCCAGCATTGGCGCAAAGCCGCATCAGCCAGTTGCCCGTTCGCAACCGCCCCTTTGGCCAGTAATTGCCCCGCCGCGTCCGCCACCGCCCATTTCAGGCGGCTATTGCCCATATCAACCAATAAATTCATAGCGGGGTGCGGCTAAAACTGACTTCGCCGGAGGCAAACGCCTGGGTTCTGCCGTCCGGGTGTTGTAACAGCAATAAGCCGCTGTCGTCCACGCCCTGCACAATGCCAGGATAAGGTTGGTCAGCAATAAATAAGGTCGCGGACTGGCCTTGCAGACAATCATAACTGCGCCATTCGTCCAGATATGCTTTAATGCCGACTTGCTCAAAATCCGCCAATACCGCCAACAATTGATTAAGCAAACTGGCGGCTAATTGGTTACGGTTTAGGCTTATGGCGGGGTTAACCTTACTGGCATCCGTCCACGCTTGGTTAATGCCTTGGGCGGCACTGTCCGGCACAAACAGATTAATGCCTAAGCCTATCACCACCGCGCACGGGCCGTCGCTCTCCCCCGACACTTCAATCAAAATGCCGCCGAGCTTTTTGCCCGCGCTCATAATGTCATTAGGCCATTTTAACCCGACGGGATGCAGTTGCTGCTGGCGTAAGGCACGGATAACGGCAACGCCTATCGCCAAGCTTAAGCCAGCGGTACTGGCATAGCCTTGCTGGAAACGCCAAAGCACCGACAAATACAGGTTACTGCCGAACGGCGACACCCACTGCCGACCACGACGGCCCTTGCCGGCGGTCTGATGCTCAGCAAAACAGACTGTGCCGGCAGGGGCATAGTTTTGCGCCTGTTGGCTCAAATACACATTCGTGGAGTCGATTTGGTCATGCAGTTCCAACTGTGCCAGTAAGGGCAGAACAGCGGGGTCAAGGCCGTTGATAATCGCCTGTGCCGCCAGTAGCTCCAGCGGCTTTTCCAGCCGATAGCCCTTACCCGTAACGGCGGCATGGTGCAAGCCTAAGTCCGCCAAGCCCGCCACTTGCTTCCACACCGCCGAACGGCTGACCCCCAGTTGTCGCGCCAGCTCGGTGCCGGAGTGGAACTCACCATCGGCAAGCAACTGGAGCAGTTGTTTTTGTTTGTCAGAAATCGCCACGCACACTACCAGCGCAAGGGCAGGCGGTTTTTAATCTCGATACGGTGATTATCAATGCCCACATAGCCGCCGCGCTTTAAGTCGTTCAAGATACGGGTAACCATTTCGCGCGAACAGCCGACCATGGTCGACAGTTCCTGATGGGTCAGGTTATCCGTCACCAAACGCCCATCATCCTGAGGTTTCGCCATATTGGTCAACACTTTGGCAATCCGTCCGTAAATATCCAACAACGCCAAGCTACTGACCTGCTCGGTGGTGTTGCGCATCCGTTTGATAACGGTTTTCAGCAATTCAATGGCGATATTAGGATTGTTTTGCAGACAGGTAAACAGATAAGCGCGGGGGAACAGGCCTATCCGGCAATCCTCCACGGTCATCACCGTGGCAGAGCGCGGTTCGTCGTCAAACAACGACAACTCACCAAAGGTATCGCCTTCTTGAAGATAATCGAGCAATACCTCGCGGCCTTCGTCATTGCTCATAAACACTTTCAGCTTGCCCGACAAGACGATATAAAGCAGATTATTAGAAGCCTCGCCTTGACCGACTAAGATAGCGCCACGGGTAAAATATTGCGTATGTATGCCTAGCTCCAATTCGGAACGGTCTTCGGGCGACAGCGATTCAAACAAGGGTACGTTTTCAAGCATCGTAATAGCCTTTTCCTAATGTTTTAGAATGTATACAGTATAGATTAAGCCACAATTATATCTAATGGTATATCCTATCCCATTCTACAGGGGTCGCTTGACGATTGCCAGATTGGTAAAAGCGTAAAGCCGTAAGAGCACGGGAGATACTGGTTTTTCCGTATTAATGGCTTAAAAAAAGCCGTTACCATCAGGATAAAAATAGGCCAGCCGCCGCAACACCACCCTGTGACCGTGGCCATCATCTGCCATCACGGGGGCAATGGCGAATAGCGCCCTACCGTCCTCAGAGTATCGCTATCAAGCCCAAAGGCCCGTGCACTCTATGGGCAGGCAAATGTGCATAAGTCACAATGCCTATGTACCAATAACACAGATTTTATAGTCGGCGGGTGGTTTAATCTGTCCATACGATCATTCACCGCTACCCAGACACGAGAATTTCCCATGAATAATAAACTGACCACCCTAAGTGTGGCGCTGCTAGCCCCCTTAGCTTTTTCTGCCCAAGCCACCATCACCACCCCAAACCCTATTGTCTTTGTCACACAAGTGCCGATACCGATGGATTTTTGCACCATCAACGCGACTTTTTGCAACCATCAAGCCAGTATTGACATTTCAGGACGCGGCGGTGATTTATGGATACGCTATCCTAATGGTACGCTAAAAAACCTAACCGCCGCCGCAGGCTATGGACAAACGGGCTTACAAGGCGACCAAGCTATCCAAGTGCGTGACCCGGCAGTACATTGGAACGGCAAAAAAATCATTTTCAGTATGGTCATCGGTGCGCCCAAGCATTATCAAGTCGTGTCTTACCGCTGGCAATTGTATGAAATCACCGGCTTGGGTAAAAATGAGATCTCCGTCATCACCAAAGTGCCAGGGCAACCGAGCAATTACAACAACGTCAATCCAACTTACGGTACTGACGGACGGATTATTTTTGTCTCCGACCAACCGCGTGGTGGTCAGGCGCAGTTATATCCGCAATTGGACGAGTATGAAGAAGCCCCTTCTAACACGGGGTTATGGAGCCTGAACCCCAGCAATGGTAAGCAAACTATGCTGACCCATTCGCCATCGGGCGATTTTGACCCCTTTATCGACAGTTTCGGGCGGGTGACGTTTACCCGATGGGATCATTTGCAACAAGACCAACAAGCCGCTGGTGACCGCAACGGCACGGACAACTACGGCACGTTTAACTATTCCAGCGAGGCCGCCAATGCGAAAATCCTTAACAGCCGCCAAGAAGTGTTTCCTGAGCCGCTGACCTTTGACACTATTTCGCTGGCGGGCACTAATCTGCATGGACATAGCTTTAACCATTTTTTCCCTTGGCAAGTGCATGAAGACGGTACCGACTTGGAACTGGTCAACCATATCGGGCGGCATGAACTGGGCGGCTCTTATGTCGATGCAGTGTTTACCGACGACCCTGTTTTGACGTATTTGACCAATAATTCCAACCCGAACAAAATCAGCAATTTTTTCCAAATCAGCCAAGACCCGACTAACCCGAATTACTTTATCGGTATCAACGCGCCAGAATTCGGCACCCATGCCGCTGGGCAGATTGTGCGTTTGACCAATGTCGCACCCGGCCATAATGCCGATCAAATGACAATTGATTACCTCACCGACAAAAGCACTGCCTCAATCGTCGCCGACGGCGCGACACCGCCACCAGAAAACTCCGGCCATTACCGTGACCCCAACATCTTAGCCAACGGTACGCTAATTGCGGCGCATACCTTTGAAACCCGCCAAGACCGGAACGAAGGCACCACCACACCTAACTATTCGGACACCTACCCGCAAGCGCGTTATGCGTTCCGTTTGCGTACCTTAAAACAATTGCCGAACGGCACTTGGACGGCAGACCAGCCGTTAACCAGCGGCATCAGCAAAAATATCACTTACTACGGCCCGGATTCTTTATTCCATTACACTAACGAACTATGGGAACTGCAACCGGTTGAAGTCAAAGCCACCACCAAGCCGACCAAATTATTGCCGACTTTGGACACGCCCGAACAGCAAGTTTTACAGGAAGAAGGGGTAAGCGAAGCCAGTTTGCGCCAATACCTGCAAAGCAAGGGGCTAGCCTTGGCGATCATGCGCAATGTCACCACGCGTGACCATAGCGACAAACAACAACCGTTTAATCTGGCGGTGGCGGGTTCTGCCACGCAAACCGTGACACCCAAAGGTAAAGTTTATGAAGTGGCGCATTTTCAAGTCTTTCAAGCCGACCAGTTGCGCGGCTTGACAGGTTGCTGCTCATCAACCCCAAAACCTGGCCGCCGCGTTTTGGCGCAACCGCTGCACAGCGTTACCGCCAATATCCCGGAAGCGGCGGGCGCACCGAAAGGCAGTGTAAAAGTTGCCGCCGACGGTTCGGTCGCCATGTTATTGCCGACCCGCCGCGCCCTGTCTTGGCAATTGACCGATTCCCAAGGCAAGTTTGTGGTCAGGGAACGCAACTGGCTATCCATGCAGCCGGGTGAAATCCGCACTTGCCCTTCTTGCCACGGTGTCAACAGCAGCGACCAAATCGGCGACCCGACACCGGTCAACAAACCGGAAGCCTTGCGGGAATTGCTGACTTATCTGAAAGCAAACGGCAGTTTGTAAACGGTCAATGGGGGTTGGCGCTTTATTGATGCCTACCCCTCACCCGCCTAATCCCAACGGTCATCCCTAACCTGCACCACGCCGTTGGTAATGCGCACCGGAAAACTGGCGACATCTTCATAAGCAGGCGCGGATTTGACCGCGCCCGTTTTGACACAAAACCTCGCCCCATGCCGTGGGCAGACAATCTCGTCACCTTCCAAACAACCGCTGGCAATTTCCGCCCCGTCATGGGTGCAGACATCTTCAATCGCATAACACACGCCGTCAATCTTAAACACCGCAACCGCTGTGCCGTCGACATCCACTGCGATATGCTCGCCGTCCGCCACCGCCCGCTCGGCAATCACATCCACCCAATCCGACATTTACTTCACCCCTTATTTTAAAAACACATCATAACGTAATAGCTTACCGTGAAAGCTGTCATTCGGCTTAACGCCGCCTAACGGCTCGGCGTAATCAGGGCATTTGACCACCACCCGCTTACCCGTGGCCTGCATAGCGGCGGCGAACAGCGCGTCTTTGTCTTCATCATCGCCTAACAAATCCCGCAACACCATCATAGATTTTTTCGCCAAGGCGGATTTTTTACGCTTAGGCGGAAACATCGGGTCAAGATATATGCAGTCCGGCAGTTCCGGCAGTGCCGCTAACACGTCGATAGCATTACCTACTAACAAGCGCGGCGGTTGCAGTTGCAAACGCTGCATCCAATCCGCTTGCGCCAGCCGCTGCAAACCATCCGCCAATAAAGCCGCCATCAGCGGCGAGCGCTCTATACACAACAACTCATAACCCATGCGGAAAATATGTAGGCTGTCTTGCCCCCAGCCTGTGGTCGCATCGACGACAGTTTTAGTTTTGCGCCCTAAAGCCTTAGCCAACGCTCCGTCTTTCGGGGCCGGCCAAGACCGCTGCTCACCTTGGCGCGGCTCAATATCAACCGTCATGCCGCCTTTTTTCAACAGCTCATGGTCGAGCAGTTTTAGGCAACCGTCGCGCCAGCTTAAAAAAAAGGCTTCGTGTTGGGAAAAATCAGCGGCTTCTGTCGTCCGTAGCGGCACGGCAAGCTGTTCGGCCAGTTGCGCAAAGGGCAGCGGATCGCCGTGGTTTTCGTAAAGCACGGCGAGTTTTCCGGTATAAGGATGGGGTGTGGTCATGGTTTGAGTAGAGCGGCCAAGTGTCGGCTACTATTTGGGCATAAAGACCCGAATAGCTAAAGAATGGGAAGCAATATTGGAGCGCGGGTATCTTGCCCGCAACAACGGGCAAGATAAAAACCTAAATGCCTTTATTCCGTAGAAATGGCCTGAGTTTCATTTTTCAAAGCAGCATCCAGCGTATGCCACGCCAAAGTCGCACACTTCACCCGCGCCGGATACTCACGCACCCCCGCCAACACCGCCAACTTACCCACCGCTTCCAATTGGATGTCTTCGGTTTTGCCTGTGGTCATTTCATGGAAGGTTTTAAACAAAGCCTCCGCTTCCGCTTCGGTCTTGCCTTTAATGATTTCCGTCATCAACGACACCGAGGCTGTGGAAATTGCGCAACCGGAACCCTGAAAACTGGCATCTTGTATGGTGTCGCCCGCCATTTTCAAATATAGCGTCAAACGGTCGCCGCATAAGGGATTAAAGCCTTCCACTTTACGGTCAGCGTTGTCTATAACCCGAAAATTGCGCGGGTTACGGTTATGGTCAAATATGACCTCTTGGTAGAGGTCGCGTAGGTCTTCAAACATCGGATTCCTTTATTAGTTTACTATTTTGCATTGGATAATGCTTCACGTTGTTTGTCCACAAATTCAGCAATCTTGTTGCTGTAAGACTTAAATAACGTTTTAACAGCCGTTTCTTGTTTGCGCAACAAGTATCCGTATCCAGTCAATATCGGCTCGTGCTACGGATTTCATCAACATAAGCCACAGCATCAATATCTGCAAAACTCTCTAAAGGCTGTAAAGCATCAAAAAAAGCTTTTAGATCCTTAGGTTTTCGCCGTTGTAATTCGTGAGCCACCGCTTGCTGGATAAACTGTTCGACTGTTTCGTCATATCCTTGTAGATTTGCTTGAATCTGCTTGGCGACTTCATCTTGAAAATGTATTTGTGTGTCAAACATTGGGTAAATCCTCATCTTTATAAATGCAAAGCAATAACTTCGCGTAAGCTTAAGGTCACTTCGTCTATGGCTTTATCTTTTTATCACAATTGAAAGCCAAAATATCATGAACACAGATAGAGGCCGATTGATAAAAAAGGGTTGTTTAAGTTACCTATCACCCAAACGCCTCAATCAAGCCCTTAATCCCCGCCATCAGCACATCAATCTCTTCTTTAGTATTATACATGGCAAACGAAGCCCGTGCGGTGGCAGGAATCTGATAAAAGTCCATCACCGGCATGGCGCAATGATGCCCTGCCCTAATGGCAATACCTAAACTGTCCAGCATTGTGCCGATGTCATGGGGATGAATCCTATCCAAGACAAACGACAAAATCGCGCCTTTTTCCGCCGCCTCGCCGATAATCCGCAAGCCATTGATCTGCTGAGCCTGTTCGGTGGCGTAGGCCAGCAACTCGGCCTCGTAGTCGGCAATGGCGGCCATACCGATGCCGTTCAGATAGTCGATAGCCGCGCCTAAGCCGACCACATCGGCAATATTGGGCGTACCGGCTTCAAATTTGTGCGGCAATCCGGCGTAAGTGCTTTTTTCAAAAGAAACCGTTTTAATCATATCGCCGCCGCCTTGATAAGGGGGCATGGCTTCCAACAACGCTTGCTTGCCGTATAACACGCCGATGCCGGACGGCCCATAAAGCTTATGGCCTGAGAACACATAAAAATCACAATCCAACGCTTGCACGTCAACGGCGAGATGCGGGATCGCTTGGGCGCCATCCAACATGACCGGGATACCCTTGGCATGGGCGGCGGCGATGATGTTTTGCACCGGATTGATCGTGCCTAAAGCATTGGACATGTGGACGACGGCCACCAAGCGGGTTTTGTCGTTTAACAAGGCTTCAAACGCCTCATAAATCAACTCGCCCTGAACATTCATCGGCGCGACCCTCAACACCGCACCCGTTTGTTCGCACAGCATTTGCCAAGGTACGATATTGGAATGATGCTCCATAGCGGTGATGACAATCTCATCACCCGCCTTAATATTAGCCCTGCCGAAGGTTTGGGCAATCAGATTGACCGCTTCGGTTGCGCCTCTGACAAAAATAATCTCTTTATGGCTAGCCGCGTTGATGAACGCCCGCACTTTTCCCCGCGCCGCTTCAAATTTGTCGGTTGAGCGCACGCTTAAGGTATGTACGCCGCGATGGATATTGGCGTAATCATGGCGGTATAAGTGGCTGATGCTGTCAATGACGGCATTGGGTTTTTGGCAACTGGCGGCATTATCGAGATAGACCAAGGGCTTATTACGGATTTTTTCCGCTAAAATCGGAAAATCGGCACGGATGTCTGCTACGGGGAAATTTGTCATAGTTTGTCTGTTAAGGTTTCTGATGGTTGCAAATTGACTGGCAACACATTATATTTACTATTGATTTTAATTGGTTTTGATTGCACTTATGGCTACCGTTCATCCGACTAAGCACCTGACCAACCTGACCGAATGGCGCAGATTAGGCGAGGCCGCCATTTTTCCGCCGGACAGCCGCGTAGAACTGATCAACGGAGAAATTTTTGATATGGCACCGATAGGCTTTAACCATGCGGGACACTTAAAAAATATCAATAAGTTATTCACGCGCTTAATGCCCGAACACTTAATCAGCAGTGTTCAAGACCCACTCCAACTCGGCGACCTGTCCGAGCCGGAACCGGATTTTATGCTCTTA
Source organism: Methylovulum psychrotolerans (assembly GCF_002923755.1). Taxonomy (GTDB): domain Bacteria; phylum Pseudomonadota; class Gammaproteobacteria; order Methylococcales; family Methylomonadaceae; genus Methylovulum; species Methylovulum psychrotolerans. The sequence goes on along the minus strand of NZ_PGFZ01000002.1, from coordinate 159,770 downwards.
AAGCCCCATGCCGACTATTATTCATCCCGCCACCCCACTGCCGAAGATGTGCTGTTGCTGATCGAAGTCGCCGATACCTCGTTAAAGTTCGACCAAAACCAGAAACTGCGCCTCTACGCCTTGCACGGTATCCCTGAATACTGGCTGCTCAACCTTAACGATATGTGCCTAGAAGTCTACCGCAAGCCCTTCGGCGAAACCTATAAGGAAAAAAGCACCCTGTATCGGGGTGACACAGTGGATTTACTGCAATTGCCGGAGCTTAGCATCCCCGTTGCCGCTATTTTATAGCCAGACCGGTTCTAAACCGCTAGCTAGTCATATTTAAACTACGGATATAGTCATAGCCCTTTTTAAAACTAAACAATAACTTACAATTATTGCCATCAAGTTCATCCACGACATCAGGATCGTTAAAGTCTTTAGAATTCTTATTGATAAAACAACTTTTTTCACTGCTATTTTCACGCAGATGCTGCAATATAGACGCGTAGACAATGGAATCTTGGGGTGACTTAAGCTTCACTGGCGCTTGCGTAGCTAATAATAAAACCCCTTTTGTCAACGCTATTTTCACGCAGATGCTGCAATATAGACGCGTAGACAATGGAATCTTGGGGTGACTTAAGCTTCACTGGCGCTTGCGTAGCTAATAATAAAACCCCTTTTGTCAACGGAATGATTTCCGCCAATGCCAAAAGTCGGCTATGGCTTTGCAAAAAGCTCTGATTTTCTTCTGCATCACTTTCCAGCAAAACACTGATCATTTGATACGTTTCAATTTTATCCTTGTGCAGGCTTGAGCGTTTCAATTGCGTCAACTCGGTTTCTAAGGCCTTATTAAGCGAACGCCTATTTTTCTGATGCCGTCCTAATGTTTCGTAGGTTTCCCCGATTGAATACGCTGGCACTAGCAATTTTGCGTGTTGCTCTTGGCAAATTTCCAGAATCTTTTCACAACTTTCATGCTCTTCCTGCATCCAAGCCAATTCAAGAATAAAATTTGATTCGACATAAATATTTATCATGCCGCTTCAGACACAATCCGCCCTTGTTTAAGGGCATCAAGCAAACCCGACTCAAATAACCATTTATTATGGTCGTTTTTTTTAAGCGCTTCTGACCTCTCGCCAAATTGCGACAATTCATTCAACCAAGACGCAACCAACAGCTCAAAGCCCGCCCTACTGAGTTTTTCTGGGCGAATATCCGCTTTTTCCAAATAAGGCCTTAATAAGGCGAAAGGGTCTATATCGTAGGTCGGCTTTTCAATATTACGCGATGGCTTATCTTTCCAGAGATAAAAATGATCTGGAAGCGCCAAAAGAAAAAAGCGGGCACTAGGATAGCCGTTCACCAACATATTGCAACGCATCTTGGCGGCCCATTCGCTGTTGGTTCCTAACTTATCCATAGCCTCGACAACCAGTGCCAACTTTCCTTCGCTATCGTAAGCGACAACATCCGCCCGAACACCCATTGTGTAAAACCCCATAATATTAGAATTAATTATCCAGCATTGCCACAGAACAATACTTGTCTTTATTCTACAAGATGACGCTCGAAAACTTTTTCAACAACAGCCCCTGCAACTGTATTTTCAGTTCTTCATTGGCGACCTTATCCACCATTTCATTAGCAAACGCAAAAGTCAGCATATTTCTTGCCGTTTCTTCATCGATACACCGCGATTGCAGGTAAAACACCGATTTTTCATCCAACTGCCCAATGGTCACACCATGGCCGCATTTGACATCATCGGCATAAATTTCCAATTGCGGCTTCGTATCCACTTCTGCATCTGGCGATAACAGCAGATTGCGGTTATTCATATCCGAATCGGTTTTTTGCGCCTGTTCCGCCACCACCACACGCCCCTGGAACACGCCCCTGGCGCGGCCATCCAGCACACCTTTATACAATTGGCGGCTGCTGGCATGGGGCTGGGTATGGTTAATGCGGGTATGGTTATCAATATGCTGGCGTTTGACACCTAAGTACAGGCCGTTAAGCTCACATTCCGATCCCTGCCCCAAGTCGGTACGAATATCCGAACGCGCCAGCAAACCGCCAAACGCAAAATTATGCTGATTAAACCGCGCATCCCGCGCTTGTTGGACATATAAGCCACCAAAATGATAAGCCTGTGCCGATTCGCACTGCACCTTATAGGCCGTTAGACTGGCATTCTGGCCGACAAACGCCTCCGTCACCGCCGCCGACAAATACGCCACCTCAGCGCCGACAAAGGTTTCCAGCCATTGCGCCGACGCATTGGCCCCTAGCACCAGCAGATTGCGGGTTGCCGCCACCGCGCCTGCTTGGGTGACGATATGCAGGCATTGGATAGGCTTATCTAACACCAGTTGGGCAGGAATATCGACAAAAACCCCATCAGTAAACCACGCATTATTAAACGCAATAAAACCGTGTTCGGCACTGTCCACCGCCTTACCGAAATAAGCCGCGACCTGTCCGCCATAGGTTTGCAAAGCGTCCGCCATGCCCAACACCTGCACCGATTCGGGCAAGCCGTCAGTACGCGACAAGGCCGCGCAAAAATGCCCGTCCACCAACACCAAAGACCAAGCGTCCGCCAATTGGTATGGCTTTAACCACTCAGCATCAATGATTGGCTCTGCCGCCGCGACCACGGGCGCAAACGTTTGTTTCGCCAATGCGGCCAAATTGGTATAACGCCAATCTTCTTCACGCGCCGAAGGGAAACCGTGGCTAGAAAAACGCGCCAGCGCGTCCGCCCTAATGTCTTGCAGCCACGCCAACGCTTGCCCAGGCAGTACCGCTGCCAACGCCGGATACGCGGCCATATAAGGGTTCAATGCCGTATTCATGCCGCTACCTGACCATCTTCAAGCCAACCATAACCTTTTTCTTCCAATTCCAACGCCAATTCAGGGCCGCCGGACTTGATAATCTGCCCATGTGCTAATACATGGACAAAATCAGGCTTGATGTAATCCAACAGGCGTTGGTAATGCGTGACCATAATAAACGCACGATCTGGCGAGCGTAAAGAATTAACCCCGTCGGCAACCACTTTCAGCGCGTCGATGTCCAGACCGGAATCGGTTTCATCCAGTATGCACAGCTTCGGCTCCAAAATCGCCATTTGCAGGATTTCATTACGTTTCTTTTCGCCACCCGAAAAGCCTTCGTTAACGGCACGGTACAAGAATTTCTCGTCCATTTCCAAGGCTTTGATTTTACCCTTGACCAAGGTCAAAAAATCCATCGCATCCACTTCATCCTGGCCGTTATACTTGCGCACGGCATTCAGGGCCGCTTTCAGCAAATACACATTGCTGACCCCCGGAATTTCCACCGGATACTGGAAGGCCAAAAACACCCCTTCCCGCGCCCGGATTTCCGGCGGCATCGCCAATAAATCCTTGCCCTGATAGGTCGCCGAGCCGCCCGTGACTTCGTAACCGGATTTGCCCGACAAAATATGCGACAAAGTGCTTTTGCCGGAACCGTTAGGCCCCATAATGGCGTGGATCTCCCCCGCCTTAATCTCAAGGTTAATGCCTTTGAGGATTTTCTTATCGTTGACGTTGACGGTTAGGTCTTTAATACTGAGCATTGGGTTTCCGTTTTTGCTGGTTTGGGTAATGTTTTTTTCGGCTGCGTCACAATTGCCACGGGTTAATCATAGGAATAGTGCACGCATAAAAATCACGTTCGTTGCGTGTCACTAAAGTTAGATGATGCGTGTACGCAACTGCACCGATGATGCTATCCATGGAAGCAATCGGTTGGCCTTTTTTCTCGGCATTGGCGACAAGCAAACTCCAATTTTCCATGACGGCTAAATCCACGGGTAAAATCCGGCTTTGATAATCTTCAAGTAATGTTTCCAGCCAAAATAACAAATCTTGTTTTTTCTTGGAGGCGGGTAGTTTGTTAATGCCTTTTTTCACTTCGCCAATTGTGATAACGCTTAAATATAAATCGTCAGAATCGGTTTTTTCTAACCATCTGATCACACCGCTATTTCCTTGCGGTTTGGTGAATTCAGAAATGGTGCAGGTATCCAGTAAATATTTCAAAACGCTATATCCCTTGGATAATCCCGCTGCCGTTCAAATTCTATTTCCAATTCTTCACACTTAGGCGAGTTAAGCAGAAAGGTTTTAAAATCCAATTTGTTTGCTTTGGGTTTCTCAGCCGTTTTATTTTTTTCGATTAGAAATTGATAGAAATCGAGTAGTTCTTGTTGGGCTATTGGCGGCAAAGCCAGTAAGTCGATAGTAGGCATTTTGGATTTCCTTTAATTACGAACTTAGTTATGGATAAGCATTATCTGGTAGGATGGGCAAACGGCTTTATAGTTTGCCTACCCCGACTAATCGCAGTCGATGTTATAGCATTCAAATCGGCATAAATTCCAATTTTTACTTCCGCTACCGAAGTCTTCACAGGTTGCATAACACGTCTTTTTTGCGCTTCGCAGAGGCGGCGAGTGTTTTCGCGGGCTTCGCGTTGGGGGCGTTCGCGCTCGTAACGGGCGGCTTCTTCGCGCTGTTCTTTTTCCCGCCACGCCGCTTCTTCGCGTTCTTATTTGGCTTTTAACGCAGCTTCTTGGGCTTGTTGTTTCTTTTCGGCGGCGGTTAGGGGCAGGACATAATCGCTGACCCGATCGCTGCTTTCGTTAATGATTTTCTGCAAAATCTTATCATACTTGCCCACTAGCCCACCGAACCTTCCAAGCTCAACCCCAACAATGCCTGCGCTTCCACAGCAAATTCCATCGGCAATTCCTTAAACACTTCCTTGCAAAAGCCGTTGACGATCATCGACACGGCATCTTCGGCGGACAGCCCGCGCTGTTGGCAGAAAAATAACTGGTCTTCACTAATCTTAGAGGTAGTCGCTTCATGCTCAACCTGTGCCGACGGCTGTTTGACTTCAATATACGGGAAAGTATGCGCCCCGCATTGGTCGCCGACCAGCAGAGAATCGCACTGGGTATAGTTACGCGCATTCTCCGCGCTTTTTAAGACCTTGACCAAGCCGCGATAAGTGTTTTGCGCCTTACCCGCCGATATGCCTTTAGACACAATCGTGCTACGGGTGTTCTTGCCGATATGGATCATTTTGGTGCCAGTATCGGCTTGTTGGTAGTTGTTGGTGACGGCGACCGAGTAAAACTCGCCCACAGAATTGTCGCCCGTCAGCACCACGCTGGGGTACTTCCAAGTAATCGCCGAACCCGTTTCCACTTGCGTCCATGACACCTTGGCATTGTCGCCCCGGCAATCGGCGCGTTTGGTGACAAAGTTATAAATGCCGCCCAAACCGTTCTTATCACCGGGATACCAGTTCTGCACGGTCGAGTATTTGATGGTCGCATCCTTCATGGCCACCAGTTCAACTACCGCCGCATGTAATTGATTTTCATCACGCATCGGGGCAGTGCAATTATGCACGGCAACGCCTTTGACCAAATAACTATGGCTGTTGGCAACTTCGATATTAAAAACCAAATCCTCAAACGGTTCGTAGCTGACTTCACGGATGGGGACAATAAAATAATCTTCCGTTTCACGCACCATATCCCAAGCTTTATCTTCGGCATAGCCGACATGGTAAAGTGGCTGGCGGTTGATGACACGGTCAGATTGATTGGAGAACTTAGCAGGCCCGCCCGGACGGGTTTGTATCCAAGCAAAAATGCCTACCGTGTTCAGCAACATTTGCACTTGTTGCGCCAATGTTTGCGAGGCCGTGCAAAACCGCACCATGCGCGAATTGCCGCGTTCGCAACGGTTGCCATCGCCCAGCAAATAGGCATCCAAAAGAATTTTTATTTGCGCGGGCGGTAATGCCATCAGTTCGGCGCTTAATGTTTTGTTACACGCGCCCTTGCCACAGTGTCCGATAAACCAATCATGGTAATGTTGGGAATAAAAGGACAGGCTTACGCCATTGCGGTCAGCCTGTTCGGTCAGATAGACGGGGCGGCCTGTCACTTTTTCGGTCAAGGCTTTGACATGTTGCACCAAGGCCGTTTCGTGCAAGCCAAACGACAACTGGTTAGTGTATTGCTTGTTTGCAGTATTGTAATAGGAACTGCCTTCGGCCAAGTAATAGCCTAATAATTCGGCTTCGGCATCGGTAAACGGCGATTCCAGTTGATGCGCCAGTTTGGAAACAAAAATGAAATCACCCGCCGCCAATTCCTTGGCCGCCAACCAAGCAGGTTCGGCTTCCAATAATTTTTGCGTGGACACTTCGGGGAGCCAATGCGGATTTCTGGACGCGCGTTTCACCTGCACGTCCTGCCGTTTGATCGCTAAGACCGGATGTTCCGTGGTCAAACGGAAGCTATTGTGCCGTGAGACCGGACGCACAGTAATCATATCACCACAATAATTCCTGACCATTAGCGCATTGACCCGTTGCGCTTGCCCATCGTGGTCATACACCGTATCCCCCGCCCGCAAGGTCTCAATCGCTTGCCAACCTTGCGGTGTCAATACCTGTTCGCCTGCCGGATGGCAACCTTCCAAATAAGACACATAGGCCCCTTCATCGGCAATAATCAAAGTGCGCTCAAACTGCCCGGTATTGGCGGCATTGATACGGAAATAAGTGGACAATTCCATCGGGCAGCGCACGCCTTTGGGGATGTACACAAACGAACCATCAGTAAACACGGCGGCGTTGAGCGCGGCAAAATAATTGTCGCCAGGTGGGACGACCGAACCCAGATATTCTTTAACCAACTCAGGGTAGTCACGCAGGGCTTCGGAAATCGGGCAGAAAATCACCCCCGCCTCTTTCAGCTTGCCTTTAAACGTCGTCGCCACCGAAACGCTGTCAAATACCGCATCAACGGCAATCCCCGCCAGCCGCTCTTGCTCATCCAGCGGAATACCCAATTTTTTATAGGCCTCCAACACTTGCGGGTCAATTTCATCAAGGCTTTTCGGGCCGTCTTCCTTGCGTTTGGGGGCGGAATAATAGCTGATGGCCTGATAATCAATCGGGTCAAATTTGACGAACGCCCATTCCGGCGAAGTCATAGTCTGCCAGTGCCGAAAGGCTTTCAGGCGGTATTCGAGCATAAACGCCGGCTCGTTTTTGACCTTAGACAGCTTATGGATGACTTCTTCAGTCAAGCCAGGCGGAAAAGTATCGGTTTCTAACTCCGTAACAAACCCTTGTTTGTAATCTTGGTTAATCAGATTATTGATTTCTTCGCTAGTGACTGACATAAAAATTCTACGTTATATGGAGGTAAAATACAGGGAACGCCGGGGCGGCTTCCTGCCCTATAAACTTTGGTACAAACTGGCGACCGGAATGTATACCTCTTCCGGCACAGCCAGCGGCCTGACCAAATCGGCTAAAGTCACCGATTCCAAGGCATTGTGGACGGTTTGGTTGATAAGATGCCAATTGGCGCGGATACCGCAACCGGAAGCTTGCCCACAAGCCTGCTTAGAAATACTGCACTCGGTCAGGGCTATTGGCCCTTCTAAGGCACTGATAATAGCGGCCACCGAAATATAATGCGGATCACGCGCCAAGGTATAACCGCCTTTCGCACCGCGCGTCGACACCAGCACCTTGGCATTGACTAAGGTCTTCAGGATTTTGCTGACCGTCGGTAAGGCGATGCCTGTCAGAGCAGCTATTTCCATCGCCGTGACGGTACGGCCATAGTCTTTCGCCAGCACACTTAAGATCACCGTCGCATAATCAGTTAACTTACTCAGCTTTATCATAGTCCGCCTTTTTTCATTAGGACTATTTTAGTCCTAATTAATTTCATAGTAAAGCAGTAGGTTATTAACAAAAGACCCCATCCACTCAAGGGCCGTTAATAATTTGCTGGATAACAGCGCGGCTTTTTAAAGGCCGTCCCTGCAAATAGCTGTCAATCACTATGCGCATTAATAACTTAGCCTCTGCCACCACCTGCGCTTGGCTAAAATCACGCACCTCCAAAGCTTGTAAAGTTGCCCCAGAAATTGGCCCGAGCGGATCGGCAACCAGCCCCCTACCCGCTTGGAACACATAACGCTTGTCCGCTTCGATAGCCAGGCCGCTACCAGCCGTATAAGCAAAATCCAAACCGTAGCCGCTATGTTCAAGCAGTTCCAGCTCAAACAAACGCAAAGCAATGTGCATATCGCCACCCGTCGCCAAACGCACCAGACATTGCTGATAAGCGCTAAAGACTTCGGGGTGCGGATCGTAAGGATGCAAAAAACGCCCCAGCAGTTCGTTGGCATAAAAGCCGCAATACAACGGCAAACCTTGCAGAACCCCAAAGGGCGGCAAGCTCTCGACATGGGTAAGGTTTTTTAGCTCTGCCTTGCCTTGGTAGCTGAGTTGTAAGGGCAAAAAAGGTTGGAGCAAGGCGGCGGTTTTGGAGCGGGCTTTTCTTACCCCCTTTGCCAATAACGCCACCCTGCCCGCATCGCGGGTCAGGACTTGGAGGATAAGGCTAGTTTCGCGGTAGTGTTGGCAGTGCAGGACAAACGCAGGCTGGAGAATATCCGCATTAGCCGTCATTAAAGCCCAGGCTTTGCAAAGCCCGTTCGCTATCAGACCAGCCGGACTTCACCTTGACCCAAAGCTGCAAATACACTTTTTGGTCAAGCAGCCGCTCAATATCATGCCGGGCATCTGTGCCGACATTTTTCAGCATATCGCCGTCTTTACCGATGACGATGTTTTTTTGCGAGGCTTTTTCTACCCAAATAATCGCGTAAATTTTGTTGATATCAGGATGCTCTTCATAACGCTCTATTTCCACGGTCATCACATAAGGCAATTCCGCCCCTAAGCGCCGGGTCAGTTTTTCTCGGATAATTTCCGCCACCAAGAAACGTTCAGGACGGTCGGTGACTTGGTCTTCAGGATAAATCCAATCCCGCTCCGGCAACATCTCCATAATCAGGCCATCGAGTACCGCCAGATTCGTTTTCTTTAAGGCCGAAATCGGCACCAGATGCGCAAAAGGAAAACGTTGCTGTGCCTCGGCAAAAAACGCCAGAATTGCGTCTTTTTCGGCCAGTTTATCGACCTTATTGACCGCCAGAATCACCGGCAAGCCGGCCTGTTCCAGCTTTTTAAAAATCACTTCGTCATAGTCGTGCCAGAACAGCCCGTCCAGCAACCAAACAATCACATCCACACCCAACAAGGTGGTTTCGGCAGTGCGGTTCAAATGCCGGTTCAACGCCCGCTTTTGGTTATCGTGCATCCCTGGGGTATCGACATAGATCGCCTGCCCCGCTTCGGTGGTATTGATCCCCACAATGCTGTGGCGCGTCGTTTGCGGCTTGCGCGAGGTAATGCTGATTTTTTGTTTCAGCAAATGATTCATCAGCGTTGATTTGCCGACATTGGGCCGCCCGATTAGGGCAACATAACCACACTTCATTGATTAACCTTATGTAATAGTTCAAGCATTTTCTCAGCGGCGGCCTGCTCGGCTTTTTTGCGGGTAATCCCCGCACCGACGGTCGTGTCGCTAAGAATAGGGATGGTGCATTTGACACTAAAGGTTTGCTCATGCGACAGACCGGACATACTGATTAAGGTATATTCGGGCAACTCTAGCTTGCGGGCCTGCATCAGCTCCTGCAATTGGGTTTTAGGGTCTTTTTGGCCGCTTAGGGTTGACAGGCCAGCCAATTTTTCGGCAAACAACTGCTCGATCCATTGCTGGCAAGCGACAATACCCTGATCTTTAAACAACGCCCCCATGACCGCTTCCATAGCATCCGATAAAATCGAATCACGCCGGAACCCGCCGCTTTTCAATTCACCCGAACCCAACACCAGATAATCGCCCAACTGATGCTGCCGCGCCAAGGCCGCCAAAGACGACTCGTTGACCAAACTCGCCCGCAAACGGCTTAAAGTGCCTTCGCTGGCCTCAGGAAAACGGTCATATAATTTTTGCGCGATGACAAAGCCTAAAATGGCATCGCCCAAAAACTCTAGCCGCTCGTTATTTTTTGCACTCGCACTGCGGTGCGTCAACGCCAAGGCAAATAACTGGGGGTCACTAAACGTCAGCCCCAGTTTTTTACTCAATAGCTCCGGCTTTCTTACCACTAGCCACCGACCTCGAACGAATCGTTAAATTCGACTAACACACTTAAATTGCCCATAATCGGTTTGACGACCTCGTATTCAATCGTCACCTTAAGATAACCGCCGCTCTTGGTGATTTGGACATCTTCTGGCTTGACATCATAAACATAGTTCACACCAAATTGCTTACGCAAGCCATCACGGATTTGAAAATCGCTCTGATTTTCAATCCCCGGCACTTCCTTAAGCTTATCCAAAGCCCCCGATACCTTGGTGTGATCCATATAAATCGGCCCTATTTTCAAGATCAGCAGGGCGACAAAGCCGATAAACCCCAATATCATAATCAACGATATGAGGGTTATACCGCGCTGGGACTTACCTAATGTCTTCATAATGTTCTCCAGATGCTTAGATTAAATAAATGAAACTGTCATTTTAATGTAAAACCGTACCCAGACGGTCAAAGCCAATAATACCGCTGCGTTCTAAATCCCAGCTCATCCAAATAAAGAAAGCTTTGCCGACCAAATTTTCTTCCGGCACAAAGCCCCAATAACGTCCGTCATTACTGTTGTCGCGGTTATCGCCCATGACAAAATACTGGCCTTGCGGAACCTCATAAACGCCTTCCCTGGACACGGTATCATTACGCACCAAAATACTGTGCTCAACCCCCAGCAAATTCTCCATCAACTGCTCAGCCCCAGTCATATCTTCGCCTTGGCCGACCCCTGTATAACGGCCCATCGACACCTCGCTGACTGCCTGACCATTAACCGTCAGACGTTTATTTTCATAAGCGATCTTATCGCCAGGCACACCAATGACCCGCTTAATATAATCCGTCGTCGGATCTTTAGGAAAACGGAACACCACAATATCACCGCGTTGCGGCTCGTTCAACGGAATAATTTTTTTGTTGATGACCGGCAAACGGATACCGTAAGTAAATTTATTGACCAAGATAAAATCCCCCACCAATAAAGTGGGCATCATCGAACCGGAAGGGATACGGAACGGCTCGGCCAAAAACGAGCGTAACAGCAAAACAATCAGCAGAATCGGAAAAAACGACCGGGCATATTCGACCGTTATAGGCTCCTCGGCTTCGTCGAACACCTTGCCTGCGGATTTGAGCCGCAACAGATAAGCTCCCCAAACAATGCCCGTTATCACCGTGCCAATTAACAAAAAAAATGAAAAATCAAAATCAATCATAGTAAATCGGGTCTGTAGTTAATGAAAAATAGGGAGTGATTATTCTTTGTTAAGTTGCAACACCGCCAAAAAAGCCTCTTGAGGGATTTCTATGCTGCCCACTTGCTTCATCCGTTTCTTACCCGCTTTTTGTTTTTCCAACAATTTTTTCTTCCGGCTGATGTCACCACCGTAACACTTTGCCGTGACATTTTTACGCATCGCTTTGACCGTAGAACGGGCAATGACTTTCGAACCTATCGCCGCTTGGATGGCGACTTCGTACATTTGCCGTGGAATCAGCTCTTTCATTTTTTCCACCAAATCCCGCCCCCGGTTATTGCTTAAATCCCTATGGACAATAATCGACAAAGCATCGACTTTCTCATTATTAATCAGTACATCTAACTTAATCAGATCGGCTTCCTGAAAGCGCAGGAACTCATAATCAAACGACGCGAAGCCCCGGCTGACTGATTTTAAACGGTCAAAAAAGTCCAGTACCACCTCGCTCAGAGGCATTTCATAATGCAAAGACACTTGCCGTCCGGCAAACTGCATATCTTTTTGTACCCCGCGTTTTTCGATACACAAACTGATCACACCGCCCAAATACGTTTCCGGCACCAAAATATTGGCGCGGATAATCGGCTCCCGGATTTCCTTGACGATACCGCCATCGGGCAATTTCGCCGGGTTATCCACCATCAGAATAGCACCGGTTTGGGTGATGACTTCGTAAATGACCGTCGGCGCGGTGGTGATCAAATCCACGTCATATTCACGCTCTAAGCGTTCTTGGACGATCTCCATGTGCAACATGCCCAAAAAGCCGCAACGGAAGCCAAAACCTAAGGCTTGCGACGTTTCCGGCTCAAACTGCAAGGCCGCATCGTTGAGGTTCAGTTTATTCAATGCCTCGCGCAACTCTTCGTAATTGTCGGAACTGACCGGATACAGCCCGGCAAACACCCGTGGCTGCACCCGCTGGAAACCGGTTAGCTGCTCGGTCGCGGGCTTATCCGTCCAAGTGATGGTATCGCCGACCGGCGCACCAAAAATATCCTTGATGCCCGCCACCAGAAATCCGACCTCTCCCGTATTCAGCACATCCTTTTCCAGGCGTTTAGGGGTAAACACCCCCACTTTTTCCGCCAGAAACGACTTGCCCGTGGACATAATGGTAATCTTCTGTTTTCTGCGGATGCTGCCGTGCATAATCCGAATCAGTGACACCACACCCAAATAACTGTCAAACCACGAATCAATAATCAACGCTTGCAAGGGGCCATCAATATTGCCGGTCGGCGGCGGCACTTTCAGTACCAACTGCTCCAATACATCATGGACACCAAACCCCGTTTTCGCGCTGATCATCAATGCCTCATCGGCAGGGATGCCAATCACTTCCTCAATTTCGGTCTGTACCCGCTCCGGCTCGGCAGACGGCAAATCAATTTTATTAAGCACTGGCACCACCTCCAGCCCTTGCTCTATCGCCGTATAGCAATTGGCGACACTTTGTGCCTCCACACCTTGAGCCGCATCCACCACCAACAACGCGCCTTCACAAGCCGCCAGCGACCGCGACACTTCATAAGAAAAATCGACATGCCCAGGGGTATCGATAAAGTTTAGCTGATAGGTTTCGCCATCCTTAGCCTTAAAGTCCAGCGTGACGCTTTGAGCCTTAATGGTAATGCCGCGCTCACGCTCAATATCCATCGAATCGAGCACTTGTGCCGACATTTCCCGCTCAGTCAGGCCGCCGCAAATCTGAATAAAACGGTCTGCCAGCGTCGATTTGCCATGATCGATATGGGCAATAATGGAGAAATTTCTGATATGTTTTAAATCCACTGATGTTCTACTGATAAGTTATGAAGATAATTTGGAATGCGGTAAGTTACTGTAGCGCTTGATATGCAGGGCATTGTAACAGATTCACAGGCCATTAAGGGGGTCGAACTGCGCTTTCCGGCAATTGCCCACCGAAACAGCCGCACCCGCCCCGCGACCGCCCGCCAATTTTTTGCCGCCGCCGACACTGCCACAAGGCGGCGAGACCTTAACGGGAATGGAACACCACAATCGTCTTGCCGTGCGCGGTCAACAACTTTTTGGCCTCCAGTTCCCGCAAAATCCGCCCTGCCATTTCTCTGGAACAGCCGACTAAGCGGCCAATCTCTTGACGGGAAATATGTAGCTGGATACCGTCAGGGTGGCTCATTGCATCCGGCTCATTGCATAAGTCCAGCAAAGCGCGGGCGATGCGCCCCTCGACATCCATGAAAGCCAAATCGGTAAATTTACGGCTGGTGGTCAGCAACCGTTCCGCCAACTGCTCACCGATCATATACAACAAATCTGGCGCATATTCCAGCAACTCCGTTTTCAGCAAGTAGTGGAAATGCTCATAACTGACTTCGGCCAGATAACTGGGGCAACGGGTTTTGACCGTCACCTTGCGCACATCGGTTTCCTTAAAAATGCCCACCTCGCCCAAAAACTCATTCCTATTGACATACGCCAGCATCAGTTCCTGCTTACTGTCTATATCTTCGGCGCAGACACTGACCGAACCTTCAATAATAAAATACAGCCTATCACCGCTGTCGCCAGGCTGCATGATAATGGCTTTGGCGGGATAGTGCTTTTTATGGCACAGCCTTAAAAACACCTCTAAGGCTTCTTGTCTATACATTGGCGGCTGGCTTTCCTGTGTCATACTAATCGCAAATCCTCTATTTTTTGTTATGATGCAAATTATCACCCTAGAATTTTAGCAAAAAAATCAACCTAGGAACGTTATCAATGTACATTTATATGCTACCCTATGCGTCTTTTTTCGCTAGGGAGAAAAATAATCATGCAAGCAACAATCAAATGGATAGACGGTGTCATGTTTGTGGGCGAAACGGGTAGCGGCCACGCGGTTGTTATAGACGGCCCGCCCGACCACGGCGGCCGCAATATGGGTGTACGCCCGATGGAACTGCTCTTATTAGGCGTAGGCAGTTGCTCGTCATTCGATGTAGTGCAGATTTTACAGAAAGGCCGCAACAACATCACCCATTGTGTCACCGAAGTGACCGCCGAACGGGTCGATGCCGTACCCAGCGTATTTAGCAAAATACATTTGCATTTTATTGTCACAGGCCATGATTTAAAACCAGCGGCGGTGGAACGGGCAGTCAAACTGTCAGCGGAAAAATACTGCTCTGCCTCAATCATGTTAAGCAAAGCAGTTGAAATCACCCATGATTTTGAAATTATAGAGGTTTAACTATTTTGAACAAATTGCAACTACACGGCTTTAATAACCTGACCAAGTCGCTCAGCTTCAATATCTACGATATTTGCTACGCCCCTGCCGAACAGCAACAGGCCTATATCGAATATATTGACGAGGCCTATAACGCCACCCGCCTGACGCAAATCCTTAAAGATGTCGCGGAAATTATCGGTGCGCAAATCCTTAACATAGCGCATCAAGATTACGATCCGCAAGGCGCCAGCGTCACCATGCTGATTTCCGAAGGCGATGTGACCCCGCCGATGAGCATGAACAGCCAATCGCCAGGCCCCTTACCTGAGACTGTACTGGCGCATTTGGACAAAAGCCATATCACCGTCCATACTTATCCCGAAAGCCATCCTGACAACGGCATCAGCACCTTCCGTGCCGATATTGACGTGTCCACCTGTGGCCGCATCTCGCCATTGAAAGCCCTAAACTACCTGATCCACAGCTTCGAGTCCGATGTTGTGACCATGGACTACCGGGTACGCGGCTTTACCCGCGACATCTCCGGCAAAAAACACTACATCGACCATAATATCACGTCGATCCAGAATTACATTGCCAAAGACACCCAAGAAAGCTACCAGATGATTGATGTTAACGTCTACCACGAAAACATCTTCCACACTAAAATGATGCTCAAAGAAACCGAACTTGAGAATTATTTGTTTGAAAAAGAAAGCAATTTAAGCGGCCCTGAAAAATCAGAAATCCAAAAGAAATTGCAAAAAGAAGTGACCGAGATTTTTTACGGGCATAACTACCGCAAAAAGAAAATCAAAGTCGCCGATTAAATCACACTAAGCGCACAGCAGGGTGTGGCGGCATAAACCCCAACACGCCCTCTACCACCAACAAACAAGCCTCCACGCAAACAACCGAACACCTCTGTCAGCCAATAGGCCTACTCCCCACCCCGAAACCATCCCAACTGTTTATGCAAACTCACCACCGTGCCGATAATAATCAAAGTCGGCGGCGAGATTTTCTCTTGGGCGATTTGGGCGGGCAAGGTGCTTAACGTTCCCGTATAAACCCGTTGGGTACGGGTCGTGCCTTGCTGTATCAAGGCAATGGGCAAATCTGCCGGACTGCCGTGCGCCATCAGCGACTGGCAAATTTTCTCCAAGCCCATAGACCCCATATACACCACTATCGTTTGGTTAGGCGCGGCCAGTTGCGTCCAATTCAAATTAATGGAATCGTCCTTTAAATGCCCGGTGACAAACGTGCAAGATTGCGCATGGTCGCGGTGCGTCAGCGGAATCCCCGCATACGAGGCGCAACCGGAAGCGGCGGTAATGCCCGGCACGACCTGAAAAGCGATGCCCTCCTGCATTAAGGTCTCAATTTCCTCGCCTCCCCGGCCAAAAATAAACGGATCGCCGCCTTTTAGGCGCACCACACGCTTTCCTGACTTCGCCAAATCTGCCAGCAGCCTATTAATAGAATCTTGCGGCAAGCTATGGTTTTGCCGCTGTTTGCCGACATAGATTTTTTCGCAATCGCGCCGAGCCAAATCCAACACTTCCGGCGACACCAAATGGTCATAAACCACCACATCAGCCTGCTGCATCAACCGCAAAGCACGGAACGTCAACAAGTCCGCCGCGCCTGGGCCGGCACCGATCAGGTAAACCTCGCCTTGAGTGGCGGTATTTTCATAGTCCGCCAAGGTTTGCAACAGCTCTTGCTCGGCTTGCAAGCTGTTACCCGCATAGACTTTTTCAGCCACCGACCCCTGAAAAATGTTTTCCCAAAAAATCCGCCGCTGCTCAGGGGCGCTAATACGTTGCTTTACCGCACCGCGAAATTTTTCCGCCAATTGCGCCAAACGCCCATAAGTAGGCGGCACAACGCTTTCTATCTTAGCGCGGAGCAACCGCGCCAACACTGGCGCGGCACCACCCGAAGACACGGCGACCATCAACGGTGCACGGTCGATAATGGCGGGCAAAATAAAACTGCACAAGGCAGGGCTATCGACGACATTAACAAAAATATGCTGGGCATCCGCAGCGGCAGCAACGGCTTGGTTAGTGTCCGCATTATCTGTCGCCGACACCACCAACATAAAGCCCAGTACATCGTCGGGGCTGAAGGCTTTTTCGATCACCGCCAGCTTTTTCTCGCTAGCCAATTGGGCAATAGCGGCGTTAATCGCCAAGGCGACCACCGTCACCTGCGCCCCGGCCCGGAGCAGCAAATCAATTTTACGCGCGGCGATATGCCCCGCACCGACGACCAAACAAGGGCGGTTATGAAGGTTAGCGAAAAGAGGGAAATAATCCATTGCGAGTGATGATGCGTCGATTGAAGTGGGGATGCTATTATAAGCGCTCTAAAACTTAGTTGCGAACCCTTAAAAAGCAAACATGATTGAATGTAATGTAGAAGTAGATGCCAGTGGGCTAATGTGCCCGTTGCCGTTGTTACGTTTAAAAAAGGCGTTAAACAGCATGGCCAGTGGCGAAATCGTTAAAGTCATCGCCACCGACCCGGCAGCACATCTGGATTTTGGCGTTTATGTTGACCAAGCCGGCCATCTGCTGATTGACATCGTGCGCCACGAGCACAGGCAAATTTTTTATGTGCAAAAAAAGTGATGCCGCCCAAAACAGTAAAGGATAGCGTTTTACGGCTACTTGCGCCAGTGCCGGAACTGCTGCTCAGGACACTCCCCCGTCCTTAAGCTGATAATCGGCCAGTTGGCCGTTTGCGCAAAAGCCGCCAACTTCGTATCCGGGTCAACCGCCACCGCATAATCGACCAGTTGCAACAGCGGCAAATCATTATGCGAGTCGCTATAAAACCAACTGCCTTGCAAGTTTGCGCCGGATTCTTTCAGCCACGCTTGCAAATGGGTGATTTTCCCTGCCTGAAAGCAAGGCGTACCGACAAACCGCCCCGTATAACGCCCGTCCACCTGCTCCGGTGTCGTCGCCAATAAATTATCGATACCGTAAAGCCGGACGATCGGCTCGGTAACAAAGCGGTTGGTCGCGGTGATCACCAGTAAAGTGTCGCCCTGCGCCCGATGCTTATCGACTAACTGCTGGGCAGGCTTTAACAGAATCGGCGTGATGATGTCACGGACAAACTGCTCACGCCATTGGTAAAGCTGTTCCGGCTCATGCTCCGCCAAAGGCTTTAACGAAAACCGCAAAAACTCGACAATGTCCAACGTGCCTTGTTTATACGCTTCATAAAACCGCGCATTGGCCGCCTCGTAGGCCTTTTTATCAACCACACCCTGATCAACCAAAAACTGCCCCCATAAATAATCGCTGTCATCCGCTATCAACGTATTGTCTAAATCAAAAATCGCTAAACTCATAATCATCCTATTAAAAAAGGCCCCGCCGCCTTATTGGCGGGGCAATAATCCGGCCAGTTTGGACAAACCCGCCAAAAGCTAAAAATCAGCAGTGAAATGTATCATCAAAAGGCTGTTGCGCTATAGCTTCCCTGCATGTTTTATGGAACAATGGAGTAATTACAAACATCTTGCCAAGCATAACAACACATTCTAAAGGCAGGGTAAAAACAACAGGTTTTAACATGATAGACTCAAAAGGATACCGACCCAATGTCGGGATCATCCTTTGCAATGACGAGGGTCGCGTGTTTTGGGCAAAACGGATGGGCGTGGACGCGTGGCAGTTCCCTCAAGGCGGCATTAATGACAATGAAGACCCTGAAGCAGCGATGTATCGAGAATTGTGGGAAGAAACCGGACTACAAAAACACCATGTACAACTTTTAGGCCGCACCCGTTACTGGTTGCGCTACCAATTGCCGGAGCGGTATATCCGCAAAAACTCGCTGCCTTTGTGCATCGGACAAAAACAAATCTGGTATATGCTGCGTCTGTTAACCACAGATGCACAAGTGCGCTTCGACCACAGCCCCAAACCGGAGTTTGATAGCTGGCGGTGGGTAGACTACTGGGAGCCGCTGAACGATGTGGTGTATTTTAAACGCAAGGTCTACCAAAAAGCCATGACCGAACTCGGCGTGATTCTGCCTGCCTACGGCATACCTATCAACATCTGCGGGTGCTTGCCTAAGGCTAATGCGGCGGGGAAGAAGGTTAAGCCTTAAATAAGCCTGAGGTGGGCTACGCGTTCTTGGAGGTAGGTTTTGCAAGACTAACGCTTCTATTTTTGCCACAAAACTAACAAGGCATCGCCATTCCGGCATACCCGCAGAACATAGGGATTGTCGGAATGCGCACCCGCTTCGCTGCCTTAATATTCAAAAAAATCGGTAAAACCCTGTCGTTGCAGACCTGTTTTTAATTTATTATCACCTGTCCACAATAACCCGGCCAACTCTAAAGTTAAAGCAACATGCGGGGTATCGTTTTCATCTACGGATTTACATAAACCATAGGCTTGCTGCTAATTTTCAGCACTAATCAACTCCTCTTTATAAATAGAGAGCCGCTTTAATAGCACATAATACAATTTGATAAGTTCGTGTTCCGGCAATTGGCTTAATCGGATAATTTTTTCTTTGTGCTTAAACAATTCCATTAATATCAGTTCACAAATAAACAAGGCTCTATATGGGTTTCGGGGTCTTTTTAACTAAAACAGCCAGTAACGAAGACAGCAAGCTTTTCCCGCGTTTTCTGACATTATGGACAAACTCAAAAAAGC
>NZ_PGFZ01000002.1:73703-140160 GCF_002923755.1 Methylovulum psychrotolerans | reverse complement strand
CCGTCTGCCCAACGTAACTGGCGGATGGTCGCGTAACACTGGGCTTCGCTGACTAGTTGTTTGATGGTTATGATTGAAGTTTCCATCCGACCATTTTATCAAAAGACCTCAAAACCCATATTGAGCCATAAACAATTCATGCCTACTTTCCAAAAGCACCTGTAAAAAGCGTGACTTTTCATGCAATAAAGCGGAAAAAATAATATTGGTGTCAACAATTATCGGTCGCATAAAACCTTATCCGCCAGCATTTGCCAAACATGACTATTAATCTCTTTAACTAAACCATCGGCTTGCTCTTGGTTTAATTGGCTATTTTTACTTAATGCCGTCAATTCAATATAGTCTAAAAAATTAGCCACCGCTTCTTGGGGGATAATCCCTTTAGGAAACCGGATCACAACTTCTTTCTCTTCCAAAGTCACTTGCGCTTGCATATCATTACACCTTATCAACAAATTAAAAGAAAAAAACATCATCTAATGGTTCGTCAAAATCATCATAAACGACGATTTTATCCCTATATTCACCGATAGTCCGTTTTCCGGCAACTTGTTTTTGTTGCTGCCCAGATGGGGAAACCACAAAATCAGCGACTTACTTTTGTGGTTCAGACATTAAAATTTCAATTTCGCTTAATAATGGCTGGCGGTGCATATGTATTCTTCGATTGGCTTATCAACGGGTAAAAATAACGTCACAACGTATCAGCATTTTTCGGCTATCACTCCGCCCCCGTCTCCGGTTTAGCGCTAGGTATCCGCCGCTTACCAATATTCTTCTTATCCCGCTGGCGGATTTTCACCTTCTCCGCCGGCTTCTTTTTCTCCTCTTCCTTCTTCTTTTTCGCCCCCACCGCCTTGCCTGAGGACTTCACCTTCTTCGGCCCCGTATAACTGCCTTGCAATTCTTTAATAGTGCGGCGGATAAACGCCTGCTTCAAAAACCGTTGGATGCCGGACATTAAATTCCATTCGGTGCTTTTGACCAAAGCGATGGTGACACCTTGTTCATCGGCGCGGCCAGTACGGCCTATGCGGTGGATGTAGTCTATGCCATTTCTGGGCACATCGAAGTTCACCACCAGATTAATGCCTTTCACATCCAAGCCCCTAGCCGCCAAATCGGTGGAGACCAAAATATCAATCACCCCTTCGCGGAACAGGTTCATCACCCGCTTGCGCTCGTAATGCTCCATTTCGCCATGCAGCACCCCCAAACGCAGGCCTAAATTGCGCAACGGATTTTCCAATTCAATCGCCTTATTGCGGGTATTGGTAAACACCAAGGCCTTTTCATAACTGTCATTCAACAACAACCACGCTAACAGGCGTTGTTTATGGTCGTTGTCATCGGCCAAAACGATTTGCTGTTCAATGTTACTGTGGCCGTCGTGTAGCGTATTCAGGGCTACGACTTGATGCGGCTTTAGGATTTTATCGGCCATTTTAATGACCCCATAATGGGTCAAGGTGGCCGAAAACAATAGCGTTTGCCGCTCAGGGTTACAATGCTTAGCAATCGCCAGCACCGCGTCGCTAAAGCCCATATCCAGCATCCGGTCGGCTTCATCTAAAATCAGCACCTCCAAATGGCTAAAATCAGACGTCTTATTGGTCAATTGTTCCAATAAGCGCCCAGGGGTAGCGATAATGACATCGGCATTTCTGCGCAACACGCCTTGCTGTTGCTTAAAATCTTCGCCCCCCGTAATCAAACCGACCTTTAAATCCGTAAATTCGGCAAGCTGTAAGCAGTGCTGATAGATTTGGCTGGCGAGTTCGCGGGTGGGCGTTAAGATCAGGGCGCGGGTACCGAACAGCGACGTGGGTTTAGCCAGCAACTGCTGGAAGGTCGGCAATACAAACGCGGCGGTTTTGCCGCTGCCCGTTTCGGCGCTGACCAACAAGTCCTTACCCGTCAAAGCGGGCGGGATGGCATGTTGCTGTACGGGAGTCGGTTGGGTAAAGCCCATTTTGGCAACAGCGGACTGTAAAGCGTCGCTAAGGGCCAATTGGGCAAAAGATAAGGGCGTTTCTGAGGTATTTGCTTGCATGTATAGGTGTGGAATAGGAGGAAACTTGAGCGGGTGCGCTAATGTGCCATTATAAACGCTTTACCCGCTAAGCCCCGTTTAAATGTCAGGTTGCCTATTGGCGTTTAAATGGTAAGCTTAGACCACCTATAGCTTAGAAGAGCCGTCCGTATGATACCGATTAGAGATACCGCCCCGTGTTATGACAAACCTTTAGTGACGTGGACGCTAATCGTCGTGTGCGTCGTGATTTTTGTCGCCATGTACTTTATGCCGGAGGCGGACAGCTATCGCTTGATTAACCAGTACGGGATGGTGCCGATGCGTTATGCGCACGGCTGGGCAAGCTATAATGGCATGGCGTTTGACGGCTACTTTTCGTTTCTCAGCAACTTGTTCCTGCATTCCAGTTGGACGCATTTATTGATGAACATGTGGTTCTTATGGATTTTTGCCGATAACGTCGAAGACCGTATGGGGCGGTGGCGGTTTTTGCTGTTTTACCTGATCTGCGGCCTGTTTGCGAGCGCGTTACAATGGTTTTTTGACCCTAACCTGACCATTCCGGTCGTCGGCGCGTCGGGGGCGATTGCCGGGGTATTGGCCGCCTATTTCTTCCTGTATCCGCTGGAGCGGGTGATTGTCTGGATTCCGTTATTTTTCTTGCCCATCGTCATCCACGTCCCGGCCATTTCTTTCTTAGGCTTGTGGATATTGCTGCAACTGCACAACGCCACCACCTCGATTATCTTTGATAACGTCACCGTCGATGTGGCTTGGTGGGCGCATCTGGGCGGCTTTATCGCCGGGTCGCTGTTATACCGGTTCTTTTTGCGTAAGGATTATTTTGAGGGGCGTTGAGCAACTCCCCCTATTGAGCTTGGCCCCTTATAATGGCTTATTTTTACAATCATCTCGATCACGACATCAAAACCATATTGCTGGCGCAAATCCGCGATTTGTGGACGCATAACTCCACTTCGCTTGAAGGCAATAGCCTGACCTTAGGGGAAACTGGCTTTATCCTTGAAGAAGGCCTCACCATTCAAGGCAAGCCTCTTAAAGACCATAACGAAATCTATGGCCATGCCAAAGCCATAGTCCTCATTTACGGCCTGTTAAGCCGTCCGCCCGCCCCGTTTAACCGTCAAGACCTGTTTCACCTGCACGAAACGGTAATGACCGAACGGGTCAGGGACATTGACCAGCCTATCGGCAATTGGAAGACGCAAACCAACTATACCAGCTATATTGGCGCGGATAATCGGCAAGCATGGCGGGAATACCCCGCACCACACTATATCGACAGCTTAATGGCCCAATGGCTAGATGCCTTAACCGCCTATTGCGCGGTTAGCCATACTGCTACCCAAGCGGCGGCGGCCTACGCGGACTTACATCTTAGCTTAGTCAGCATCCACCCGTTTTTCGATGGCAATGGCCGCATGGCAAGACTGCTCGCCAACCTGCCCGTACTCCAATGCGGCTTTCCGCCCATCGTTATCCCCCAGCAAGACCGCTACCAATACAAACAAACGCTATCGGCTTACCAAAACACTCTCCCTGACCTGGCAAACCTGAGCCGCTTAGAACAGCTTCCTGATAACCCTGAAAAACACCATTTTATTGGCTTATGCAACAGTTATTGGCAGGAAACCCTGCACTTATTAGCCAATGCCAATGCCATCCAAGAAAAACGCCGACAGAGCAAGGCATAAACCGCAGCAGCCAAACAAACGGGGAGCGGCAAAGGAACCCCTAACCACAAGCAACGCTGATTTTTTCAGGTGTCGCCGACAGAGCCAGCGCCGACAACCACGCTTGGGTCGGCAACGGGTAAATGCCCGGAAAATCCGCATCCATAAAATCCGCATCATCCGCAAAAATGATGTTCAACTCGGCGGTCATCCGGTTGGGTAGCCGATACCAAGGCACTAACCCTTCGGTTTGCGTGGCGACCGACCCGCGCGTACAAAAATCTAGCTTGCCTTGCCGGTTACTGTACTTCATCAGGGTATAGGCGTTCATAATAAAGCGTAGCCGTTTCCAGCCCGTCAGCTTAGGATGCCAACGCGATTGGTCTTGCCCTTGATGTTCTAACAAGGTCGCGTAATTGCCAAAAGCCAGTTGCGATTCGGCCTCATAGGCAAAGGTCAGGGCTTGGCTAAATGTCCATTCAGCCGGGATACCCGCATGGACCAGCGTAAAATTAAGCTTGGCATCATGATGGATCAACGGACGGCCACGCAGCCATTTCAACAACACCTCCCGATCCGGTGCCGCGAGGATTTCATCTAAGGTATCACCCGCTTCCGGTTGCCTCAGTCCGGTCGCAACGGTCAAGACATGCAATTCCTGATCACCCAAAACCGTCACGGCTTTTTTCCCCAAGCCTTTCACAAACCGGAGCACCTCCAGCGACTGCGGCCCGCCATTGAGCAAATTCCCGGTAAACCATAAGCAATCGTTATCAGGATTAAACTGTATTTTCTCCAGCAACGCCAATAACGCTTGATAATCGCCTTTTACACTGCCGATCGCATAGGTGGTCATAGCACTTCACTTCCCAATAGATAATACCCATACCCACATCAATTATTATGCCATCGCCTAAAAGCCACTGAGAAATCGAAAATCCGGCTGGGTATTGAGCGGATAAGTCATTAATAACCCGCTCTAAGCCGTTTTTAACCCGTGCCAAGCGGAGAAAGGCACTGTCAGCAATTTTGCAGGGCATGGCGGCTTTGTCATAAAGCCACCGTCTTTAAAACCGGATTGTCGGCAATAGCACCAATGCCGCTACCGCCCGCCAGATGCCCAATAGCCCAAACACAGTGACAACCAACCTTTTTCAGCCCTTAATGCGGATGGTTTAAATATTGCTTGCGCCTAATCATCAACCAACAGGAGCTTATTATGGATAAAATCGGCATATTTTATGGTACTGAAAAAGGCCTGACCGCTGCGATGGCCCAAGTCATGTACCGGGTGTTAGGCGACGGTATTGCCGATGCGCCAGTCAATGTCAATCAGGCAAGAGTCGCGGACTTATTGCAATACCAAGCCTTGATTTTAGGTGTGCCCAGTTACGGGGTCGGTGAATTGCCGGGCAGAACCACAGGCAGTGAAGAAGGCAACTGGGAAGAGTTTTTATTCCGCCTAGATGAGGCCGATTTGTCGGGAAAACGGGTGGCGTTATTTGGTTTAGGCAACCAGCAAAAATACTATGACCGCTTCGCCAGCTCATTAATCCATTTATACCACTATATGGTGTCTTATGGTGCCGAAGTGATCGGACGCTGGGGGACAGAAGGCTATCATTTCACCCATTCCCATGCTGTTATCGACCAGCACTTTGTCGGTTTGGTGTTAGACCACCATAACCAACCGGAACTGACCAAAGACCGGATCATCACTTGGCTGGAACAAATCAAACCGGCATTGCTGGAAAAATTGCCGCAATCTCATTAACGCTTAGGAACGCGCACGAAATAAAATCCGTTGTAGGGACGAAGAGCCGTTCCCTGAGCGGAGCCGAAGGGAGCGGCTCTTCGGCTTCGCCCAAAGACCTAGAATCCCGTGCAATAAGTAGTGGTGCAAAAGTCTTTTAACATTCGTGAATTCAACCCCACCCCAGCCCTCCCCTTCGCAGGGGAGGGAGCATTTTCCCCGTCATACAGGCGAAAATCAGGGGAACAAGCCCCTCCCCCTGGCAAGCATAAGTATCTACACAAGTTTATGTATTAAAAATCATTATGTTAAGTAAATAATTGCGTTATTTCATATAGATAATTGCTGTTTTAAGCCGGATTTCTCTGGTCAAAGAACTAAAAATCTAGCCGCTATCTGCAAGAATCTCTATATAACATATTGTTTTTAAAATAATTAAACTTGTGTAGATACTTATGCCCTGGCAAGGGGGAGGCTGGGAGGGGGTTACAGAGCTACCAACATTAAACGTTAAAAAATATATGAACACCTACTTAGAACGCCTACTTAATTTTATGCACGTTCCTTAGCCTGATAGGCTGTCACGGCCATCAGGCACCACCACCCTACGGAAAGTCAAATTAATCCGCCCCTCACGAAGATTTGCATCCATAGGGACGCTGTGTAACCAATGGTGTTGGAAATTCGGTTGCATCACCAGCAAGCTGCCGCTAGGTAAAACAATCTGCCCCTGTGCCAAGGTCTTTTTATGGCGAAATTGCAAAGGCCGCGCCGCGCCTAACGTTAAGGAGGCTATAACAGGCTGTTCGCCTAACTCCCGCTCATTATCCGCATGCCAGCCGACATAATCGTTGCCATCCCGATAGCAATTGACCAAAACCGAATTGAACGGGTAGTTTACATACGCCTCGACCTTGGCCTTAATCTCCGACAACAACGCCGTCCAAGGCCGGGTCTGCAACAAATTATTGCTATAACTGTAACGTATCCCGGCATCGGCATGCCAGGTTTGTAACCGGGGCAGGACAAATTGCCGCCCCGCAACACAATAGCGGTTATCCGGCCAAGCGTGTCCGTCGCGTAACAACCGATACAGCCGCCCACTATCGTCAGCATCGTAAAAGCCTTCCGTCAACACCAATTCGGGACACTGCACCCTCTGCCCCGTATCCATTAGCTTGGGCGGTTGTTAATATGCGTTGCTAAGGCCATATCCATCGTCGTGATATGCAGCGCTAACCATTGCGGCAAACGCTCTTTAACAAACGAACGCCCAAACACAATCAAGCCTTTATCCACCCGCGACTTGAATTGTTTAAATTCCCCCAACACCCGCTGATGCTCACCTTTATGGTCGGCAATCCCAGAATAGGCAAACTCCGCCATCCATTGGTCTTCCCTGGCAAAATGCTGCTCGGTATGTTCATATAACTGCTGGAACAACGCCGGAAAAGCGGCATTATCGGCACTGGCTAAGGCGTTAAGCAAACCGATAAACGCCGCGTGATCCTCATCAATCGGCCCGTACGCCACGTTCAGTGTCGCTGAGTTTTCAAGCAAAGCCATCGTATTCCCCTAAACCTAAAAAATGCTTAACCAACCCGATAGCCTTCTTCCTGCAATACCCGCCTGACCACCGGACGCGTCAGCATCAGCCGATAATGCGCCAAACAATGTTCCGGCAACGCCATACCTATTTTGTCCGCCCAAAACTCGACATAAAACAAAGCTGCATCGGCAATGCTGAACGCGCCCAGCGCGTAGCCTTGCGGCGGTAATGCCGCATTAATGACCGCAAACGCCTGTTCGGCAATGACCCAACCTTGGGCTTTAACCGCCTCACTATCGGCGGTGTTGATAGCAAATTTGTCGGTAGTGAACAGCCGCACAAAGCCTTGCCCATGTACCGTACCGACCACATAAGCCATTAGCTCAAGGGCGCGGGCATCGCCGTCCGCATCGCCAGGCAAGAGCTGGGCTTTAGGGTAGCTACGCGCCAACCAATAGGCAATGGCTTGGAATTCGGTCAGGGCAGTGCCGTCATTGCGCACCAGCGTCGGGATTGTTGCCTTAGGGTTAAGGGCAAGATAATCTGGTTGGGTGTGGTCCCCGGCCATAAGATTGACCAGATAAGCCTCAAAAACCAAATCCAATTCTTCCAATAAAATATGGATGCCTGTCGAACAAGAACCCGGTGTCATATACAATTTCATAGGCTATCTTCTCCTAGAATAGAAGGCGGCACCGAGTCCAAAATATACGCATTCACGGCTAAAGCAAAGTTTTGCCACAGCCCGGCAATATCATGCCTGACGGCATTAACGTAGGCCTTGTCGGGCTTATGCTCGCTGGGGAAATTGGACAATGCGCAGGAAGTACGGTGCTTATCGACGACAAACAGCAAAAACTCATCGACAAAACCATCGAAAACCGTTAGCACCTGTTTGCTTAATTCCGATAAGCCCCGGTTTATAGGCACGGCACTGCTATCAAACGGCAAAATTTGCAAATAAGCCAACGCCTCGTCATAAGCCTGAGTCAAAACCACTAAGACATTACGCTGAAAACAGCCGTCCCATTGTTGCCGAGAAAGATCATAAGCCAGCAATTGTTCGTAATGTTTTCGCAACAGCAACTTCCGTTCGGCGATATAGCGGTGGAATTGGCCAATACTTGCGGCATTGGGCGAAATGTTTGTCATCAGGCAGTCCTTAAGAAAAATCTTCGTACATTGACGCAGCTGTTTAGGCGATGACCGTAATGCCAACCCTTAAAGTCAGCATAAAACAGCCACACAAGGGCGCAGAAAAGCCGCCCACCATTGGCCTCAGCGCGTTAAAGCAAAAACACATTCAATAATAAGGCCAACCTGTAATATTTTAATTAATAGTCAGTAAAATCAATTAGTAAGGAACTTAATGGACATTCTACCAAAACCATTAGCATAACGGGGAATCGCTTAAGGTTGTCATAAGTCCAACAAAATCGGCAAAAAAAGCGGACATCGTGACAGAGGAGTATGGGTTTAAAGCATAGAATCCGAAGCTGGCCATAAACATATAGAGCCCGGTAGCCAAATCCAAGAAAGGCAACTATTTTGTTTTTTGTGTCTTTAGTGCTTTTCGTGGACAAGAGAAAAACCTACTTACGCTTTTGCTTCCTCAACAGCTTCTTAGCCGCCTTCTCGGCGCGGATAATCTCTAACTCGGCCAGCTCTTGCACCATCATTGCGGGCGTTTCCATGGTCATTTTCCCTAAAGTACCCGTACGGAATTCCGACAAAATAATTTTCGCCACTTTATCGCCGTCGATTTTTCCGCCTGCCCGCAAGCAACCGCGCTGCTTGCCGATCACCTCCAATAGCCCGGCTTCATGTTCGGGCAATTGCGTTAATTGAAAACGGGCTTTGACAGTTTCTGGATAGTGCTGCAACAAAAATTCCGCCAAGAAGGCGGCAATGTCATCGTGCTGAATGGCGGTATCTTTGATAGCCCCGGTCGTCGCCAAGCGGTAGCCGGTGTTTTTGTTCTCCAGATTTGCCCACAGCATCCCTGGGCTATCTAACAGGATAATGCCATTGCCTATATCGATGCGTTGGAGCATTTTAGTAATGGCGGGCTCGTTACCCGTTTTGGCGATCGTGCGGGCGGCCAAGATATTAATTAAGGTCGATTTGCCGACATTCGGGATACCCATAATCAAGGCATGGATTTGCTCACCTGCCCGCTTAGTCACCATCTTATGGCACAAGGCGGTAATCTGGCGGATTTTCTCCGGCTGGCCGGAAGTCACCGCCAGCGTTTTTACGCCCTGCTCTTGCTCCAGATAATCCTGCCAGTGTAGAGTCAGTTCCGGGTCGGCAAGGTCGCTTTTATTCAGCACCTTAATGCAGGGCTTATCGCCACGCAACTTGCCTATCATGGGGTTTTGGCTGCTAAAAGGGATGCGTGCATCAAGCACTTCTATAATCAAATCAATCTCAGGGAGAATGGCTTTAATTTCTTTACTGGCCTTGTGCATATGGCCGGGGTACCACTGAATCAACATAGTATATTAATCAATTAGAAAAAAAGGACGCTAAACTGACAAGATAGCAGATATGGCTTTAATTCGCTGAACAATCCCTTTATTATGGGAAACTGTTTTTTCCACCGCCGGTAAACCATGAAAGAAAATACCCTGACCAGCAGTTTTTACGCCTATTTGACCCGCTTAAGATGGATTAAGCGTTGGGGACTGAAACGCAACGCCCATGAAGAAAATGTCATGGAACACAGTTGGGAAGTGTCGGTCATTGCCCACACCTTAGCGCTGATTAAAAACCGTTACTTTAATGGCCAAGTTGATGCCAACGCCATTGCCACGGCGGCCTTGTACCATGACATCACCGAAGTCATCACCGGGGATTTACCCACCCCCATCAAATATTATTCCGAAGAAATCCGCAACGCGTATAAGGAGATTGAAAAACAGGCAGAAATGGAATTGTTACACCTATTGCCTAGCGAAATCCGCGAGGATTTTAGGCCACTGATTTGTCATGAGCACCTGCCGGAAGAACACATAAAAATCATCAAAGCCGCAGACAAAATTTCCGCTTACCTTAAATGCCAAGCCGAACTGAAAGCGGGTAATTTAGAATTTGAAATTGCCGCCGAGCATCTGGCGTTAAGGATTGCCGAATCCGACCAACAAGAAGTGGCGTTTTTTATGCGGGTGTTCGCGCCCAGTTGCGGCTTGACCTTAGACGGTTTAATGAAGACCTATTGAAATGGTGGGCATATAAAGCCTCCGACAAATTTTAGCCAAAAAAAAGCCGATGCAAACGCATCGGCTTTTTTAAGGGCAGGACGAAAAAGCTTACAAGCTGTTAACCGCGTTCAAATCTTGGAACGCTTGTTCCAAACGGGTAACGATGCTCACTTCGCTGGCGCGTTGCCAAACCCGTGGGTCATAGAATTTTTTGTTCGGTTTGTCGGCACCGTCTGGGTTGCCGATTTGGCCTTGCAAATAACCTTCATTTTTCAGGTAATACTGTCTGATGCCGTCCCATGCCGCCCATTGGGTATCGGTATCAATGTTCATTTTGATAACGCCATAGCTGATAGATTCGCTGATTTCTTCAGGAGACGAACCGGAACCGCCGTGGAACACGAAATTCAAGCTATTAGCCGGAACGCCGTATTTTTCGGACACATATTTTTGTGAGTTATCCAAAATGCTCGGAGTCAGCTTAACGTTGCCTGGCGAATAAACGCCGTGGACGTTACCGAAAGAAGCCGCGATAGTGAAACGGTCACTGATTTTGCTCAAATGCTCGTAAGCATAAGCCACATCTTCCGGTTGGGTGTACAACATGGAATGATCCATGCCGCTGTTATCGACACCGTCTTCTTCACCGCCAGTCACGCCCAATTCAATTTCCAAGGTCATGCCCATTTTGGCCATGCGCGCTAAGTATTGGCCGCAAATTTCGATGTTTTCTTCCAAGCTTTCTTCCGACAAGTCCAACATGTGTGAACTGAACAGTGGCTTACCGGTTTGGGCAAAATGTTTTTCGCCTGCATCTAACAGACCATCGATCCAAGGCAACAGATTTTTAGCGGCATGGTCAGTGTGCAAAATAACCGGCACACCATAAGCTTCCGCGACATTATGCACATGTTGCGCACCTGAAATCGCACCCAAAATAGCTTGTTGTTGACCGGCTAATTTCAGCCCCTTACCTGCGACGAATTGTGCGCCGCCGTTAGAGAACTGGACAATAACCGCCGACTTAACTTTGGCCGCCGCTTCTAATACCGCGTTGATAGAACCGGTACCGATAACGTTAACCGCTGGCAAAGCAAATTTATTTTCTTTGGCGATGGCAAAGACTTTTTGTACATCGTCGCCTGTAACTACACCTGGCTTGACGACATCTGAAATTTTTTGTGACATTGAAGTAAGAGTCCTAAATTTTGATAAATAAGCCCGAAAAAATCTAGGCCGCTTATCGCCGATAGCGCATAAACGACCTACGCAGTGAATACTTAGGCAGCCACTTCTTCTAATGTTGCCAAGCGCTCAGCCAACAGTTTTTCTAAAGCTTCTAAGGCAACGGTAAAGCCGTTGATGCCTTCTGCCAGCTTGTCAGTCGCCATACGGTTTGCAGCGTGCATGGTATCAAACAGCTCTTTAGTGACATTGATTTTTTCGATAGACAAGGTCGCCGCGTGCGCTGGGTCTAATTTGCGTGGCAGTTCGCCTTCAGTCGCTTGCAATTCAGCCAACAAAGAAGGGGCGATAGTCAACAAGTCAGAACCGGCCAATTCGGTGATTTCGCCGATGTTACGGAAGCTTGCGCCCATAACTTCAGTTTTGTAACCGAACTTTTTGTAGTAGTTATAGATTTCAGTGACCGACAATACGCCTGGATCTTCCGCCGCAGGGTAAGAATCACGGCCTGTGTCTTTTTTGTACCAGTCAAGGATACGGCCTACGAAAGGCGAGATCAAGGTGATACCGTTTTCGGCACAAGCAACCGCTTGGTGCAGACCGAACAACAAGGTCAGGTTACAATGGATGCCTTCTTTTTCTAAAACGGCGGCGGCTTGGATACCTTCCCAAGTTGACGCTATTTTAATCAAAATACGCTCACGCGCAATGCCCGCCGCTTCGTATTGGGCGATCAGTTCACGGCCTTTAGCAATAGTTGCATCCGTGTCGAAAGACAGACGTGCGTCAACTTCGGTAGAAACCCGGCCAGGAATAATTTCCAAGATTTTCAGACCAAAAGAAACAGCCAAACGGTCAAACGCCAAAGAAACGACTTGAGCGGAAGTGGCATCCGCACCTAAAGTTGCTCTTGCACCTGTCAGGGTATCGTCAACAATGCCTTGATATTGTGGCATTTGTGCCGCCGCAGTGATCAAAGAGGGGTTAGTTGTCGCATCTTGAGGTTTAACTGTTTCAATCGCTTGAATGTCTCCAGTATCTGCGACAATAACAGTGAACTCTCTAAGTTGCTCAAGTAAATTTTTTGCCATAAATAGTGCCTTCTTATAATAGTAAAAATTTTTTAAATAGCCGGATGGGAAAGCGTCTGTATTTTAAAGCGTTATGCCAGCTACTGGGGGGCGGGCTAGAATTCACAACGCCACAAACAACAAACAGCACCTAAGATGCTGTTTGTCTATTCCACACATCAATCATCTGAAAGTTAAAAACTAGGCACGATTCCTCATATATTTATCGACACCTGTTTCAATCATTTCAATTTTATTTTTGTTTGCCAATGCTTGTCTTGCCATGTATTTAGTTACACGGCTAATTTTAGGCAGACTGTCCTGGTTTTGTAAGTATTTGGCAACGCCTGTCAATTTAGGTTTTGCCACGGCGGCAGGCTTTTCTAATTTAGCCAGCAACGCCTGCTTTCTCATGTACTTAGCGACCTTACTCAATTGCGGCAGATCTTCCTGTTGCTTAAGATACTTTTCCACGCCCGTTAGTTCAATATGAATAACGGCTGGTTTTGCCTGTTTCGCTGCCAAGGCTTGTTTGGCCATATACTTAGCGACTTTCGTTGCGGGCGGCAGGCTCTCTTGTTTTTTCAGATACTTTGCCACGCCGCTCAACACAGGTGCGTCTTTTTGGTTGCTTAAATATTTGGCAACACCGGTCAATTGCAGTTTAGCGGCTGGCTTTGGGGCGTTTTTTTCCGCCAGTGACTTTTTCAGCATGTAGCGGGTAACACCGCTAACAGGCGTTTGTTGGGCTTTTTCTAAATATTTAGCCACGCCCGTAATCACTTGAGTATTTCTTTGTTCTTCGAGTGACTCCGCTTCTTCTTTATCCGCCTCTAAAAGCCGTCTTTGGCTTTCCAAATATCTCGCAACGCCAGTCAGACCACTTGCATCGGCAGCATAGACAGGCGCAGCAATGTGAGTTTCCACATGCGTCCCTTCATCATCGTGCCGTTTCATAAAAAAGAATAAGCCAGCCACAGCGGGGAAAAAAAATCCACTCAAGTAATTTTGGTTCATTGCTTATCCCCGGTTACGCATGTATTTTTCAACGCCAGTCGCCGCACCTGCCGCTGTTGATTTGGCGACAGTCACTTGTTTGGCAAGATATTTGGCAACACCTGTAGAAGGCGCGGCTTTAACTTGTTTTTCCAAGTATCTGGAAACGCCAGTACCGGACACTTTATTTAAGTATCTGGATACGCCTGTCAAACCGCCTTTAGCGACGGGAGCAGGAGCAGGGCTAGCCGCCGCTTTTTTACCGCTGCATTTGGTTTGGCCTTTAAACAGGAAGCCGCCGACCAAGCCTAAAGCAATCAGGCCGATCAAGTAAGTGGATTGTGACTCTTCTTTAGCGGCAGCAGCGACGCTGGTGCTTTCAATTGGGGTCTCTACAGCAGCACTTTCGCTGACGCTTTCTGATTTACTGGCCTTAGCAGGTGCAACGGCACCGGGTTTATAGTTAGGGTCACTATAGACAACTTGTGGCTGAAAGTTGGCGGCCGGATATTTCGCATCCACTTCATTGCTGGCAGAAGCCTCTGCAACTTTTGCCGCAGGTTTGCTGGCTGAACCACTTTTGGCTATCAAATCGTTATCTTGAAAAACGACTTGTGGTTGGAAGTCTGCCGCAGGGTATTTCTGATCTGCACCTGCTAGCGGACTAGCAATCAATAAGGTCGCAAACAAACCATTTATAAGATTATTTTTTTTCACGTTGTTCACCTTTAAGTCGGAAGAAATAGAGGGTGGGCCTAAGGAGGATAAATAGCCATTTATCTTACTTAGGGCTTACCCTCCATGAGTAAGCTATGCAAATAGTCTAAAAGCCATTGCCAACACCAAGCTGCTTGTTGCCCGGTGCTGCGGCAACGGCTTAATTTTAGTTTTAAAGTACCGCTTCTACATTTAGAACTACATTTTCAACAGTAAAACCGAACTCTTTAAACAGTTGCCCTGCGGGTGCTGATTCACCGAAATGATCAATACCGACAATTCTTCCATTGGTGCCGACATACTTCCACCAACCATCGGTCACGCCTGCTTCAACGGCAACGCGTTGGGTTACAGAAGAAGGCAATACGGACTCTTTATAAGCCGCATCTTGGGCATCAAAAATGTTGGTCGATGGCATGGAAACGACACGGATGTTCTTACCTGAGGCTTTTAACTGTTCCGCCGCCTTCACAGCCAGCTCAACTTCTGAACCGGTCGCGATAATAATCGCGTCAGGTGTACCTTCGCTATCAACCAAGATATACCCGCCACGGGTGATGGCACTAATTTGTGCATCAGTACGCGGAACATGCGGCAAGTTTTGGCGTGAAAACACCAGTACCGAAGGGCCGTCTTTACGTTCAATCGCGGCACGCCAAGCGACAGCGGTTTCGACTGCGTCACAAGTACGCCAAACGTGCATACCCGGAATTAACCGCAGGGTCGCCGTTTGTTCGACAGGCTGGTGGGTCGGGCCGTCTTCACCTAAACCGATAGAGTCGTGGGTGTAAACGAAGATAGAACGGATTTTCATTAAAGAAGCCATTCTGACCGCGTTACGCGCATACTCAGAGAACATCAGGAAGGTCGCACCGAAAGGCACCAAACCGCCGTGTAAGGCCACGCCGTTCATAATCGCGGACATCCCGAACTCACGGACACCGTAATTGACATAGTTGGCATTGGGCTTATCGGCCCGCATAGGCTTATAACCTGTCCACTCCGTCATGTTAGAGCAACCTAAGTCAGCAGAACCGCCAAAAATTTCCGGCAATAATTTCGCGTAACCTTCGATAGACGCTAAAGAGGATAAACGGGTAGCAGTGGTTTTGGCTTCAGCGTTCACGGCACTGACAAACGCGTCCGCGCCTTCAGCCCAATCTGTCGGCAAATCACCTGCCATACGGCGTTGGTATTCCGCCGCCAACTCAGGATATTCCGCTTGATACGCTTGGAATTTTTCATTCCACGCCTGTTCGGCGTGCGCACCTTTTTCTTTGGCATCCCAGCCGGCATAAACGTGTTCAGGCACTTCAAAAGCACCGTAATCCCAACCTAATGCCGCCTTAGTCAGATTGATTTCGGCATCACCTAACGGTGCGCCGTGGCAAGCATGGGAACCGGATTTATTGGGCGAACCAAAACCGATAGTGGTTTTGCAGCAAATTAAGGTCGGTTTGCCGGTAACAGCTTTTGCCAACTCAATCGCTTTGTAGAGAGCATCAGAATCGTGGCCGTCGACATCGGCAATCACATGCCAGCCATAAGCCTCGAAACGTTGTGGGGTATTATCCGTAAACCATCCATCAACATGACCGTCGATAGAAATGCCGTTGTCATCCCAAAACGCCACCAGTTTGCCCAAACCTAAAGTACCGGCTAACGAACAGGCTTCATGGGAAATGCCTTCCATCAGACAGCCGTCACCTAAAAAGACGTAGGTGTTGTGATCAACGACAGTATGCCCGTCACGGTTAAATTGCGCGGCCAGAGCTTTTTCGGCAATCGCCATACCGACAGCATTAGTAATACCTTGGCCTAATGGCCCAGTGGTGGTTTCTATGCCAGGCGCGTAACCGTATTCTGGGTGTCCGGGGGTTTTAGAATGCAACTGACGGAATCTTTTCAGCTCGTCAATCGGCAGATCATAACCTGTCAGATGCAACAGGGAGTAGATCAGCATTGAGCCATGACCATTTGAGAGAACAAAACGATCACGATTCGACCATTTTGGGTTGGTCGGATTATGGGTCATGAAGTCATTCCAGAGAACTTCGGCGATATCCGCCATGCCCATTGGTGCCCCTGGGTGACCAGAGTTTGCTTTTTGTACAGCATCCATGCTCAAAGCGCGTATGGCGTTCGCTAATTCTCGGCGCGAAGTCATATTGTTCTCCTTACTATTTAAATTACTTATCAGTGACAACAGCCATAACAAGGCCTTGCCAGGAAAATTATTTTGTTATTATGCAAATAAAACGGGAACGGGTATAACTAACCCGTTCCCTTGGCATTATTCTAAGTTAGCGTGCCTTTCTCTCATAATCTCTTCAGGAATTCCTTTTTCATGAATGATATGGGATACAGTCGATTCTAAAAATAATAAAGTGGACAGTTCAAACACAGTACCCATTGGCATACCAAACACTTTTCCGTATTGCTCGGCACGGCCAATTTGAAACACTGCATCCGCCATATCACCGATAGTTGATGAATCCTTAGCGGAAATCAACACGATGTTAGCGCCTATCTTTTTAGCACTTTTAGTAAATGCCACTAATTGCTCAGTTTCCCCAGAACCGGAGATAATGATCAACAAATCACCGGCTTTTATGCTCGGTGTGACAATCTCACCTACGACGCTTACATCGTAACCACCATGCACCAATCTCATAGCAAAGAAATTACCGACAAGCTTGGAGCGGCCGGCACCCGCGATAAAAATGCGTTTGGCGCTGTCGAGCAATTGAGTCAACTTTACATCGTATGTGCCGTCTGTGGCTTCAAGAATGCTTGAAATCTTTTCTATGACAAGTTGCTGGTGCATTCTTATACCTCAGTTGCGTCAACCAATTCACGGATTTCACGGGCAGCTTCAGCAGGAGATGGAGCGCCATAGATAGCCGCGCCAACAACGATGATGTTTGCACCTGATTTGACAACGTCTTGTACGGTTGCCGCTTTGATACCGCCAGCAACTGAAATTCTGACGTTCAAGCCTAATCTGGCGATGTCGTTCAGGTCAGAGAAAGGTGTGTGGCCGGCCGCTTGTGCGTCCAGACCTGTGTGGATACCCATGATGTGGGCGCCAGCTTCAAATGTTGCGCGTGCGCAAGCAACTTTGTCTTCAACGTTGATCAAGTCGATTTGGGCTTCTGCGCCGAAGGCGTTAGCCGCTTTGATAACACCCATGCAAGTTGCCAGACCGGAAACACCCAGAACTGTACAAATGTCTGCGCCAGCAGCATAAAATGGCGTTGCTTCGTATTCGCCAGCGTCCATAGTTTTAAGGTCAACCAAGATCAGCTTGTCTGGGAATTTAGCTCTCAATGCTTTAACCAGGTTAACGCCGTTGTGTTTGATGCATGGAGTTCCGATTTCAAAAATGTCAACGTGTGGTGCAACTTGCTCAGCAAGCGCAACGGTTGCGTCGAAATCTAATGAATCCAATGCCATCTGAATTAATGGTCTAGCCATGATATGTGCTCCGAAGGGTTATTAATAATTATAGTTTGTTGCATAATTGTTTTGCGGACGTAACTGTAAAGTAGAATAGGCATATATGTCAATGCCCCAATGCTTAATGCCCAATTAACGCCGCCGCCCGCTTACGCGACCCCATAAAAATATCATACAAAATCATTATTTTACAATTAATATCTCCACCTCCTTATTTCCGCCCGCCCAGCAACAGCCCCGTAAGCCTAAGACCGC
Organism: Methylovulum psychrotolerans; assembly: GCF_002923755.1. Lineage (GTDB taxonomy): Bacteria > Pseudomonadota > Gammaproteobacteria > Methylococcales > Methylomonadaceae > Methylovulum > Methylovulum psychrotolerans. The sequence goes on along the minus strand of NZ_PGFZ01000002.1, from coordinate 122,241 downwards.
CTAGCAAACACTCTAGTTAAGCGGACTACGGCTAACGCCAAGCCCCCACCGCACTGCGAAAACCGCCTCTTTTCGGCACTATTTAAAGATGCCAATTGACAATAAACCTTTTATACTAGGCGGCTAACTAAAAGCCCTTTCATTTGAGACCCTGTATGGAACCCTTTATCAATATCCGCGCCCTTATCATTGACATGGACGGGGTTTTGTGGCACGGCGACCAAGCCATCCCCGGCCTGACGGATTTTTTCCAAACGCTACGCGCCCAAAACTTCCGTTTTATTCTTGCCACCAACAACGCCAGCCTGACCCCGCCCCAATATGTTAACAAACTGGCGAAAATGGGCGTAACCGTCACCGAAAATGAAATCTTAACCTCCGGCATGGCCACCGCCCTCTACTTGAGCCAGCATGAAGACCCTGCCACTACCCGCGTCTTCGTGCTTGGCGAAGCGGGCGCGAGCGAACCGCTACGCCAATGCGGCTTTACCTTGACCGGACTCTACCAGCTTAACAGCGCCAAAACCCCAGGCGAAGGCGCGGATATTGTCGTCTGCGGCAAAGACCAAACCCTTAGTTGGGATAAACTCGCCACCGCCAGCCTTAACATCCGTGCCGGGGCTAAATTCATCGGCACCAATGCCGACACCACCCTACCCACCGAATACGGCATCACCCACGGTAACGGCGCGATTTTGGCCGCCCTGCAAGCGGCGACCGGTGTCAGCCCGACTATCATCGGTAAACCGGAACCGATCATTTATCAACAAGCCATGGCCTTACTCGGCACCGACCCAGCCGAAACCGTCGCGATAGGCGACCGCCTGGAAACCGACATTTTAGGCGCAGTGCGGACGGGTATCCGCAGCCTGATGGTCTTAACAGGCGTATCGACCCAAGCCGACTTGGAAGCCTCAGATTACGGCCCGACCTGGGTCATGGCGGACATCCGCGCCGTCACCGAGGCCTTAAAAACCTTAGCCGCTTAACCCCCAACCTCGCCAAGGCGACCGCCATGAAGAAATTTCTAAACGCAACCGACACCTTGCTTACCGAAAGCCTCGGCGGCTTTGCCTTGGCACATGCCGACATCATCGAATTAAGCGCCCCGCCTTATGTTATCCGCCGCAAACAGCCCAAGCAGGTAGGCAAAGTCGCCTTGATCTCCGGCGGCGGCTCCGGTCACGAACCGTTGCATACCGGCTTGGTCGGCTTAGGAATGCTCGATGCCGCCTGTCCTGGGCAAATCTTTACCTCCCCTACCCCCGACCAAATGCTGGCGGCGGCGCAAGCGGTCGACACGGGCGGCGGGGTATTATTTATCGTCAAGAATTACGCGGGTGACGTGATGAATTTTGAAATTGCCGCCGAACTGCTGGACAGCCCGAACGCGACTGTATTGGTAAATGATGATGTCGCCATACCCAAAAGCCAAAGCACTGGGCGGCGCGGTGTCGCAGGCACCTTAATCGTGGAAAAAATCGTCGGGGCCGCCGCCGAGCAAGGCGCCGACTTGGCGGCGTGCAAAGCCTTGGGCGAGCGCGTCAACCAAAACACCGCCTCTATGGGCGTAGCCCTGAGCAGTTGCACCGTACCCGCCCTAGGCAACCCGACCTTTACGTTAGGCGAGCAGGAAATGGAAATGGGCGTCGGCATTCATGGCGAACATGGCCGCGCCACCTTACCGCTGACTACCGCCAGCGCGATTACCGCGCAACTGGCGGCACACATTGACGACGACTTAAAACCCCAAGCCAACGCCCAAGCGTTGTTGCACATCAATGGCTTTGGGGCCACACCGCTGATGGAGTTGTATCTGATCTACGCCTTAGCCGCCGAACATTGGCAACAGCAAGGTGTCAACATCGTCCGTTCCTTAGTCGGTAACTACACCACGTCCCTAGACATGGCAGGTTGCTCCATCACCCTAACTTTGCTCGATGACGAAATGCTGCGGCTCTGGGACGCACCCGTCCATACCGCCCAGTTACGTTGGGGCTGCTGACAACACCGCGCTAATGGCGCAAATCATCAACTGGCAGGACTTTGCGCCCGCATCGATATGGCCGACCGAACGTTCCGCCAAAAACGCCGCCCGCCCCTTGGTCGCCAACATCGCGCGGGTAGACTCTACCCCCGCTATAGCGACCGCCTGCACCCCGGTTAACCCCTCGGCGGCGGTACAGGCATCCGACTGGAGATAAACCGCCACTGGCACCAAAACATCCAGCATGGTTTTCTCGCCTGCCTCAGATTTGCCGCGCCGCTTCATCGCCTCAACCCCCTGCGCAAACACGACAGCAAAGCCCTTTAAATCCAAGGCCTGGTCTGCCGCCGCTTTCGCCATCTCCAGAAACAACGTCCCCAACAAAGACCCCGACGCACCACCCACCGTCGACATCAAGGTCATACCCATCTTTTGCCACGCCGCCGACCACGTCAACAAACCCAATTCCTCGCGCTGCGCCAGCAAAGCCGCCAGCCCGCGCTGGAGATTAATCACATGGTCGCCATCACCAATCGCCTGATCCAACGCCGCCACCGCCTCGGCATTTTCGTCAATGGCATTGGCAACGGCTTCGATTAACTGGGGTAACAGGGTGGTAGGATAAGTCATGATTAAGTCTCAATTTTTAACGAATAGACGGGTAATAATGCACCGTGTTTTTAATATCCGCTTTACAGCTTCGCCTGCAAAGCCTTGTCCAACGTCAACAGCTCAAGGCTGTGGGCTTGTGCTGTGGCGGCAATAATGCTGTCGGGCAGTTTTGTACGGTGTTGCCGCCGGAACTGGATGGTCAGCTCCTCAATGGCGGGGCTTAGGCTTAGGTAGGTCATCCTGTCCAGCAAGGCCTTAACCGTCCGCTCCTCATGCTCTGTTATGCCAACAAAGCCCAATAGCTCCATACGGGTGACGGTACTGTAGGCGCATTGGCTAATACCTACTTGCTTGCTTTGCATTAAGGCAATCACTGCCGCGCTGTGTTGGTACATACCAAGGATAATATTAGTGTCCAGCAAATAGTTAACGCCATTCATCGCGCATGGCCTGTTGAATGGTCAAAGGGTCTCCAGCAAAGGAAGGCAGCTTAGGAAGCGTGCTTATGATGTCCGCCATCAGTTCCGGCGGCGGCTCGGTTTGCTTCGCGCCCAAATAGTCAGCAAGGGCTTGCCTGATCAATTGCACCGCGCCCGTGTGTTCGCGTTCCATCAGTTGATGCAATAATCGGGCAGTATCGTCATCAAGCTCTAAGGTCATCATGGCTTTGGCTCCGTTGGGGTTTTGTGTTTGGGTTTGTTGGCGGGTTCAGCACCCGCCCCTGTGTACCAGTCAAACTGCACTCAATCCGGTGTTGGGTACACGCTTGGGTACACACCAATTGTGCGGTTAAATGACACTATATGCAACAACCTGACACGAACAATACCTTATTTTCAAAGTCTTAAAAGTATTTTGACACCACATGACACCACCTGAAACATCACTCAATGTTTTGGATTTGCTCCCGCATCTGCTCAATCAGCACCTTCAACTCAATCGCAATCTGGGTCATTTCCTTATCCGCCGACTTTGACCCTAAGGTATTGGCCTCACGGTTCAGTTCCTGCATTAAAAAATCCAAACGCCTGCCGACGGGTTCGGGCTGCTTCAACACCCGCAAAACTTCGCTGATATGGGTGTCTAAGCGGTCCAGCTCTTCGGTGATGTCGAGCTTTTGCGTCAGAATGACCAACTCCTGCTCCAAGCGGTCAAAATCCGGTTGCGCGACCAACTCGACAACCCGGTCTTTCAGGCGGTTACGGATCAGGCGCAACACTTCCGGCATCCGCCCGCTGGCGGAGACGACAAAGCCCTGCATTTTTGAACAACGCTCTTCAATCAGTATCTTCAACTGCGCGCCTTCGCGCTGGCGGACTTCCAAAAAGATCGCCAAGGTTTGTTTAAGCAAGCGCTTAATGCCTGCATTCAATGCCTCGCGGTCAACATCCGGCTCTTGTTGGATACCCGGAAACGCCAAAATATCCAAAGCCGAGAACGACAACGCCGCCGGCATCAGTTGCTCGATTTGCTCGGTCGCTGCCAACAAGGTCGATACCGCCTGCAAATTGACGCTAAAACCCGCCCCATCGTTGGCTTTCTTATAACTGACCGTACATTCGACCTTACCACGGCTAACTTTTTCGGCAATCAGACTGCGCAAGTCGGCTTCTACACTCCGTAAACGTTCCGGCAACTTGACTGTGACATCACAATAGCGGTGGTTGACCGAACGCAATTCACAATTAATGGTCAAGCTTCCTATTTCCGCCTCCTGGCTGGCATAAGCCGTCATACTTTTTATCATTTTTCACCTAATGCGAATGGGGTTATGTAAGGTAGGCACATCTGTAAGCCGCGCCATTTTAGGTGCAACTATACTATGATTAGCTTGTAAACAGCAGATAGGCCGATTAACTTTCTTAACGCTTTGTGTATTTACATCAGAATTACCGCCAATTCAGGTATACTGTGCGGTTTTCATTTTGGCGGAACAAAACTTATGAGACCAAGCGGACGCAATCCCGATCAACTGCGCGAGATAACATTTACCTGTGGCTATACCAAACATGCAGAAGGCTCGGTGTTAGTTGAATTTGGTGATACCCGTGTACTATGCACCGCCAGTGTTGACCGTAGTGTACCGCGCTTTTTAAAAGGCAAGGGCGAAGGCTGGATAACCGCCGAATACGGCATGTTACCCCGCTCCACGCACAGCCGCATGGGGCGCGAAGCCAGTAACGGCAGACAAGGCGGGCGGACACTGGAAATTCAGCGCCTGATTGGCCGTTCCTTACGCGCGGCGGTTGATTTAAAGGCCTTAGGCGAACACACCCTGACCATCGACTGCGACGTTTTGCAAGCGGACGGCGGTACCCGCACGGCGGCGATTACCGGCGGCTTTGTCGCCTTATCATTGGCGGTCAAAACCATGATGAAACGCAAGCAAATCAAATCCAACCCCTTATACGGCCAAGTTGCCTCGATTTCGGTCGGCATTTTTAACGGTATCCCAGTTTTGGATTTGGACTATGCCGAAGACAGTAACGCCGAAACCGATATGAACGTGGTAATGAACGATGCCGGCGCCTTCATCGAAGTGCAAGGCACCGCCGAAGGCCACGCCTTCCGCAAAGACGAATTGGATGCCATGCTGATCTTAGCAGGCGGCGGCATCAACCAATTGATGGAAAAACAACGTCAGGTGCTGGAGGCCTACCGTTAATGTTCCCCCTAGGCCAACAAATTGTTTTAGCCAGCGGCAATGCCGGAAAAATCCGCGAAATCCAAGCCATTTTGGCGGGGCAAGTCATTGTGCCGCAAGCGGCGTTTAACGTCGCCGAATGCCCCGAAACCGGCTGCACGTTTGTTGAAAACGCACTATTAAAAGCGCGTAACGCCGCCTTACAATCCGGCCTGCCCGCCATTGCCGACGATTCCGGGCTGATCGTCGATGCCTTACACGGTGCGCCCGGTGTCCGCTCGGCGCGTTATGCGGGTGAAGCGGCCAGCGACCAAGACAATGTGCAAAAACTGCTCAGCGCCTTGGCGGACGTACCGGACGGGCAGCGCACGGCAAGGTTTGTCTGCGTCCTCGCCCTGCTGCAACACGCCGAAGACCCTTGCCCCCTCATCGCCCAAGGCGTATGGGAAGGACACATCTTGCGCCAGCCTGTCGGCGAACGCGGCTTTGGTTACGATCCGGTGTTTTGGGTGGCGGAGCAACAATGCTCATCCGCACAACTGCCTGCGGAACTGAAAAACGCCCTCAGCCATCGCGGGCAAGCGTTAAGGCAGTTATTGGCGTTGGTGGCGGGTAAACTGACACAGCCGTAACAAAGCCTAACACCGACACGCCCGTTTAGGCTACCGTGCAAAGGCTAAAGACCTTTGCACGGTAGCCCCTTATCATCCCAAGCCAAGTAGTCTTTATAATTTTCCGATAAATCAGTGACATCCGGCATACCGCCTAAATAACCTGTTTTTTGCAAAATTGCTAAAACCCTTTCACCTTCCATTGGCATGTACCTCGCCTTATCTATTTCATCAATAGCGAAAGCGATTAACTCAGACGTATTTTTTTTGAGTGTCTGCTCCAGCACCCCTAACTTTTCCAAATGCTGACTATCCAATTCGGCGGGGATTTGCATTGTGTTATCCTCTTTTTGGCTTAATATGGCATTGTTTTTGTCGGCCAATATACCCTACCCAACCGCCCTTTTTAGCCGCCAAGCCACCCAAAACCCAACAATAACCCGCCTCGCCTCCCTTAAACCAAAAACTAACACTTAACGCCAAGCCGCAAATAAGTTAAATTAGTTACCATGACGACAGAAACCAGCCTCCCCCACCACATTGCCCGCCAATTTGACGCGTCCGCCTGCGCCCTTGCGCCGTTGGGCAATGGCCTAATTAACGACACTTTTTTAGTCAGCACTACGGATGGGCGGCACTTTGTCTTACAACGCATCAACCAACAGGTATTCCCCCAGCCTTTGCTGATTAACGCCAACTTATCGGTACTCAGCAAGCATATCCGGCAACAGCCTGGGGCACGGCTGCAAATCCCCGCCATCGTGTACACGGCGGCTGGCGAAAGCCATGTCCAAGATAGCCAAGGCGGCTTGTGGCGGGCGCAAAGCTTTATCGCCAATACCCAAAGCCTGGAGTCCCTACGCAACCTAGACGATGCCAGACAAACTGGCTACGCGTTGGGGCATTTCCATCGCCTGCTCAGCAACCTTAACCCCTTAAGCCTGCACGACACCTTGCCGGGTTTCCACATCACCCCGACTTATTTAAACCATTATCATAACATTAGCAGCCAAACCTGCGGAACCGACCCGTTTTGTGCCGACTTCATCAGCAACTTTCAAGACCGTGCCGACCGCTTAGAAACCGCCCAACAACAAGGTCGCCTATATTTACGGGTCATCCATGGCGACCCTAAACTGAATAATTTTTTGTTTGCTAAAGACACCGCCAGTATTGTCAGCCTGATAGACTTAGATACCGTCAAACCTGGCTTGGTGCATTATGATATTGGCGACTGCCTACGCTCATGCTGCCACGACCCCGTTACTGACCACTTTAACCTGGACATCGGCGCGGCGATTTTAACAGGCTACCTTAGCGAAGCGGGGGCATTTTTCAGCCCCGACGACTACGCCTACCTGTATGCTGCCATCGAATTATTGCCGTTTGAACTGGGCTTGCGGTTTTATACCGACTACCTGCAAGGCAACCGCTACTTTAAAGTATCTGCACCCGAACAAAACCTGCACCGCGCCCAAGCACAATTCCGGCTCTGCGCCTCAGTCGCCGCCCAACAGGCCGCACTCAGCGCATTAATTAAACAACTGACACCCGATAAGGCCACCCTTGATTGAGACCGCTGCCACCGAACGCCGCCAGCACCTGCTTGGCTTCACGCTGGTGCTATTGGGTGCTTTTGGTTTTTCCGCAAAAGCCATCCTGATTAAGCTCGCCTACGCCGAAGACACCCCAATCGATGCCATTAGCCTAATGGCCTTGCGCATGGCATTTTCCCTACCGTTCTTTCTGCTCGTCGCAGGCTGGCAACAACAGACCACACAAGCCGCCATGACCCGCAAACAATGGCTAACCATCACTGCCTTAGGCTTAATGGGTTATTATATTGCCAGCTACTTAGACTTCCTTGGCCTGCAAAGCATTTCCGCCGGGTTAGAACGGGTTATCCTCTTCTTATACCCGACCTTGGTTGTACTTTTTTCAGCCCTATTTTATCGGCGCCATATCACCTTACGCGTCGGCGTGGCGCTAACCTTAAGCTATGCGGGGATGTTGCTGGTGTTTATCGAACAACTGTCACTCACCAATCAAGCTATTTGGTTAGGCTCAGCCTTAGTGCTGGGCAGCGCTATTGTCTTCGCCTTATTTACCATGGGCAGCGGTGTCATGACGCACAGTATCGGTGCCGCACGTTTTACCGCTTACACCATGACCGTCGCCAGTTTGGCGACCTTAGTGCATTTTGGCTTAAGCCACGGCTTGGAACTGACCCAGTGGCCGTTAAAAATTTATGGCTTGGCTTTGCTGATGGCGATTTTCTCAACCGTACTGCCCGCGTTTTTAATGAATGCCGGTATCCGCAAAATTGGCGCAAGTTCGGCTTCCATCATCAGCACCATAGGCCCCATCGCCACCTTAGCGCTGGCGCACTTTGTCTTGGCAGAAGCCATTACCGCCCTGCAAATAGCCGGCACTTTTTTGGTACTGGCAGGGGTTTATGTGGTCGGCAAAAAATAAAAACCTTAAAAAGTGACATAGTACCTTTACATTAGCTTACCAATTTTCTAAAGTCCCACTTTAACAAACGGACTGACCGCCCATAACGACACATCCAAAAGCTTCCACCTACCCGTAAATGATGGATAAACGATGATTAACTTTACAAAAATGCAAGGGTTGGGCAATGATTTTGTAGTCATTGATGCCATCTCTCAAACCATTAGCTTAACGCCGGAACAAATACGCTTTATGTCAGACCGCCATTTCGGCATTGGTTTCGACCAATTGCTGCTGGTGGAGCCGCCCATCAATGCCAACGCCGATTTTAAATACCGCATCTTTAACGCTGACGGTGGCGAAGTCTCACAGTGCGGTAATGGCGCCCGTTGCTTTGCCCGCTTTGTCCGTGACAAAGGTTTGTCCGATAAAGCCGCCATTTGTGTCGATACCGACTGTGGACAACTGACTCTCTATTTTGACGATGACGGCCTCATTACCGTCAATATGGGGGTGCCACGCCACGCCCCCCACGAAATCCCCCTACAAGCGGAACAGGAATCCAAGTTTTATACCGTCGCGGTAAACGATACCGAAAAAGCCTTTGGCGCGGTCTCTATGGGTAATCCCCACGCCGTCATCCAAGTCAACGACATCCGCACCGCGCAAGTCAAAGACATCGGCGCCGCCTTAGAAAGCCACCCCGTCTTCCCTGCCCGCGCCAACATCGGCTTTATGCAGGTGCTGGACCGCCAACATATCAAACTGCGGGTCTACGAACGCGGCGCGGCGGAAACCTTGGCCTGTGGCAGCGGCGCCTGCGCGGCGGTCGTCATCGGCATAGAACAGCATCTGCTCGACCACAATGTCAGCGTCGAACTGCCGGGCGGCACTCTCAAAATCCACTGGGACGGACGGGGCGAACCGGTCTTAATGACCGGCCCTGCCATTTCCGTATTCGACGGCAACATCAGCCTGACGAACGAACCCTACCTATCGGAACTGTCAGAAGGCCAAGTCGAACGTTACCTACAAAAACACCCCGAATTTTTCAATGAACACCTTAACTTGCTAGAACAAATTCACATCCCCCACCCCAGCGGCAACGCCGTGTCGCTGATTTCCAAACAACTGGAAATATTCCGTAGCCGCCATCACGAAATGGAAAACCAGCTGACCGAGCTGATCGACATAGCGCGTGATAACGATACCTCCATCATGCGTATGCACAAACTGTCTTTGGCCTTATTGGATGCCACCACCCTGGCCGATGCCGTCAAAAACCTCAATATCGCCCTGTGCGAATATTTCCTGACCGATTTTGTCGCCATCAGAATCATCAAAGAAGGCGGCCACCCTCACTTAGACGAGCTATTTATCACCCCGCACAGCGAAAAACTGAAACCGTTTATCAAAGAATTGTCCACCCAACAACCCGGCTGCGGACGGCCAACCTTGGCACAAGCGCGGGTACTGTTTGGCGAAGCCGTCGCCGCCGATGTAAAATCCTGCGCCATTATCCCGATGATGTTTACCGAACTGGAAGGCATACTCGCCATCGGTAGCCGTGAAGAAGACCGTTTTGTCGAAGGCATGGGACATTTATTTTTAAAACAAATGAGCGAACTGGTCGGCACCCGCTTTATCGCCCTGCTCAAAGCCTCCTGATGCACACGGATGCCGAACAGCAACTGGCGGCCTTTTTCACGCAGCTGGCCGAAGAGAAACGTGCTTCCCGCCATACCGTCAAAAGCTACCAACTGGACATGGCCAATCTGTACCGCTATTGCACAGACAAAGCCATTACCCAATGGCGCGACGTACAGGCCGCCGACATCCGTGCCCATATCGCCGGCCGCCATCGCCAAGGCATCGCCAGTAAAAGCCTACAGCGCGAACTCTCCGCCATCCGAAGCTTTTACCACTACCTGCTGCAACACCAATACGCCAACATCAATCCGGCACAGCACGTCAAAGCCCCTAAACAAGCGCGTAAACTGCCCAAAACCCTTGATGTCGACCAAGTTAAAGGCCTGCTCGAAGCCGGCACCAGTTCCATCCTGGAAGTCCGCGACCTCGCCATGTTTGAGCTGTTTTACTCCTCCGGCTTACGGCTGAGCGAACTGTCGGCGCTCAACTTAGAAGATATCGACCTAGGCGACCACTCGCTGCGGGTACGCGCCGGTAAAGGCGACAAGGCACGCTACCTGCCCATCGGCGGCAAAGCCATCGCCGCCCTGGAAAATTGGTTGCCACAACGGCAAAAATACGCCAAACCCGAAGACAGCGCCCTGTTTATCGCCGCCAAGGGGAGCCGTTTAGGGCAACGCAATATTGAACTGAGGCTAAAGGTCTGGTGTCAGAAAAAAGGCATTGCCGAAGCCGTGCATCCGCACATGCTCCGGCATTCCTTTGCCAGCCATTTGCTTGAAGCCAGCCAAGACTTGCGTGGTGTCCAGGAACTGCTAGGCCATAGCAACATTAGCACCACCCAAATTTATACCCATTTAGACTTTCAGCATCTTGCTGATATTTATGATAAAGCCCACCCAAGAGCGAAAAAAAAACCGTAATATTGACCGCCCCGATAAGCAAAAACCCAAAAAACCTGCTACCATGTAGCCTATTTTTAACATAAAGAAAGAACTTTCTTTTAAGCGGGTATCGATTCAAGGCATAGAGGCCTGCCGATACTGGCAAATTAAACCGGAAGCCAACCAGGCAATCCGTTTTAATGCGCATACTTCTGCAAAGGTACTGAAAAATGGCGGCGAATAATACAACGCAAGATGTAAAATCTAGAGGCATACTTTGGGGCTTTGGTGTGTTTATCGCCATTGTCATGGTAGTCCTGATAGTTTTAGGTGCTTGGTGGGGAAGCGAGCCTGGGCAGTTCAATATCTTGGATGAAGCGGAAACCCGCGCCAAAGAAACCCACGACACCGAAAATATGCCGGTCGGCTACGTCTACACCAACACCTTGGCACATATAGCCGAAGTGCTGCTGCACAAGCCCGGCGGCTACATCACCAATGACGTAGGCCCACCGGGCGTACTGCTCGACAACGTCCCTAGCTGGGAATTTGGCGCATTGGTCATGTTGCGCGATGCCACCTCAGCGTTACGGAACCACTTCGCCCGCGACCAGTCACAATCGGCCGAAGACCCTGATTTGGCGACCGCCGAACCGTACTTTTATTTTGAGAATGACTCTTGGGCCTTACCGTCCACCGAAGCCGAATATGAAAAAGGCGTGGAAGCCCTACATAAATACATGACCCGCCTGCAACACTACGGCGGCAACGTCAAGCAGGCACAGTTTTATTCCCGCGCCGACAATCTGTGGCAATACACCGAAGTTGTCATCAAACGTTTGGGCGGCTTATCCACCCGCCTGACCGCCAACAACTCAGGCAACAACTTTGGCCCAGGGCTTACCCAAGTCGATATAGACCTTAACGAAAAAGATGCCAACGTCGCCAGAATCCCTTGGATGGAAATTGATAACGTCTTTTATGAAGCGCGTGGGGCGGGCTGGGCGTTATTGCATATCCTGCGGGCCATCAAGCATGACTTTAAAGACATCCTGCTCGACAAACGCGCCATGCGTACCGTCGACATTATGATCAAATCCTTGGAAAACTCCTTAGAGCCTATCTTAAGCCCGATGATCCTAGACGGCGGCGGTTATGGCCTGTTTGCCAACTACTCCTTGACGATGGCTAACTACATCGCCCGTGCCAACGCCGCCGCGTTGGATTTGCGTGACATTATGAACCGAGGTTAACCGTATATGGACGAACAAATCAACAGCAACTTAAAGCAGCTTAGCACTTGGAAACGTATTTTCTTTATGCTGATTTTCGCCGTGATCGGCGAACTTATCCGCCTCCTGGTATGGACAGTCGTCATCCTGCAAGTCGCCTCTTCCCTGCTGACCGGCAAACCCAACCCCAACGTCCTTAGCTTTGGGCGCAGCCTGTCGCTTTACAGCTACCATATCCTGCTGTTTTTGACCTTCTCGACCGAAATTGTCCCGTTCCCGTTTTCAGACTGGAACAGCACCACCGCCCTACAACTCGCCGACACCGAAGCCACCAAAGACTAAACCGCCTTTAACTAAGGCAAACCTAAAAGGAGCGCGGGCATCTTGCCCGCCCCAGCGGCCAAACCAACCGCCCTTCCTAAACCAAGCCGCCAATAAGGCCATTCGCAGCGGCGGGCTCCACCGCCCCCCCTATTGCAACAGCGTCTGCAATCGCTTGTTTTTCCATCAAATACTGGGCCATATCCTGATTATCCACTTGCTCATAAATCGCTTCAACAGCCAGCGTTAAGGCTATCGACTCAAAAACCGCCAAATCGCCCAAATAATAATAATCTGGCTTCCAAGCATTGCTTTTGCGCAGCACTTGTACTTGGACGAAATCTTGCTCAATCACCACATATTCCTGCAAAGACGGCAGATTGATATACCTTAACAGCTTGGTGGTAAGATCGGCCTTTCTGGTCGATTGCGACAACACCTCGACAATTAAAGTCGGGGCGTTCGAGAAATAACTCTGTCCCTGCACTTTTGTGCAATCAACGACAACATCAGGGTAAACATAATCATGCCCGACGCTAACCTTCAACGGCACTTTAATGTCAGACATAAACGCGGTGCAAGGCTTACCCTTCAAATGGTTTCTGAATTCACTGGCTATATTTAAAGATAAAATATTATGGTTGATGCTGGGTCCGGCCATGGCATAAACCTGCCCATCGATATATTCGCGCCGGACATCCGAACCCGGTTCAGTCGCCAGATAATCTTTTTCAGACATCGGGATGCCTGCATAATCAAAATAAGCGTGTAATGCCATATCTACAATCTCCAAGTGGGGCTGGCGCTAGCTGAATGCAGGAACCAGTATATGAAATGTTAGGTTTTGGTTTTGGTTTTATAAGCCTTATGATACCTGAAATTGCCCACAAAACGCTGTAAGAGCAGGCCAATTTCAAGCCACCGCCCCGACTTATAAATTGTCCTTCCCTTGGCATCGGCAAAAGCTTTTTCTGCCCCATCCAGACAAAAATAAAAGCACATCAGTATAGCGGCTAATAACCACTGCTCCAGCTACATTTGCCAACCAACCCGAAAAAAAATTCAGAAAAGCTCAATTTTTTTTCCAAAAATGGTAATTTTCAACAGACACGGCTCTTTTTATTTGCCAAAATGAAGACCAGTTAAACAATGGATGCCAAAAACCCATACCCATGATCTCTACCTGGCCGATTTTAAGCGGTAGCTCCCCCCTTAACCGCGTTTTTGTCAAATCCTCCAAACTGTGCCTGCTCTCCGTAGCGATAGGCCTAGTAGGTGCGGTTTTGTGCTTAACGCCGCTGGGTGAAACCCTTGAAGAAGAAGGTGGCTTGGCTTGGCTGTTTGCTCTGCGCGGCGAAACCGCACCGCCGCAAGATATTGTTATCATCAGTGTCGACCAAACCTCAGCGGATTTTTTCAAACTCGCTGACGATCCAACAGACTGGCCGCGCGAATATTATGCGCAATTGATCGACCAGATCAACCAACAGCATCCGACGTTGATCGCCCTCAATATCTTTTTTGGCAAACCCATTAATGCAATAACCGACCAACAACTGGCGACTGCCATTGCCCGCGACAACAATGTTATTTTAGGCAGCTACATCAAATATAAGACGCTTAACCCATCAAGCGGTGGCGCTGCTCCCAGCACAGAAACCCTGATGGAATCCATTGAGCTTATTAACAACGCCGCGCTCAGTGCCGCACCCTTCCCCTTACCTAAAGGGGCTTCCACCGTCAAACAATTTTGGGTTGACAAAGAAAGCGCCGGCCTTAGAACCTTCCCCGACTTTATTTTTCAATGTTATGTCCTTAAAAAAGCCTATCCCAACCTTCTGACCTTACTGGCTATCGCCCAATCTCCTCTAGCCACGCAGTTGCCGCCCAGCTTTGCCGAACTGGCCAAACAGCACACTCTATCCGAAGACCTAGAAAAACTCCGCGATGCGTTGGCCTTACAGGCGACCAACCCCGACCACTGGCAACACCTGCTTAACCAAGCCGCCGTACCTGCCCAACAGCAACGCCTCTTAGCCGCTTGGCTAAATTTGGCCGACCATAAAAGCCTCTATTACAACCACTACGGCAATGTCGGCAAAATTACAACCATTCCGTTTTATCAGGCCCTCAACGGCCTACCGCCCGATACCTTACGCGACAGAATCGTCTTGGTCGGCTTCTCCGAAAGCATCGAACCCGAAAAAGCCCAAGGCTACTACACCGTCTATTCACACGCCCATAACCAAACCACCAGCCCGATTGACCTTGCTGCCACCGCCTTAGGCAATCTCATTGATAATACTTGGCTAAAGCCCTTAAGAAGCGCCTATCAGTTTCTCCTGTTGCTAGGCTGGGGTATGCTGCTATCGGCTTACTGCGTGATACGCTCTTACCGCCTCGCCATCACCGTCATTTTGGCCTCAGGAGCAGCATACACTTATTTCGCCTACTACGAATTTGTCACCGCCGCTATCTGGCTACCGTTAACTATTCCCCTCGCCCTACAAATGCCCTTAGTGCTGACCGCCGCCTCGGTTATCCACTTTCGCCACACCAACCGTACCAAAACCAAAATGCAGTTGGCATTGCATAAACTACTGCCCAAAGAAGTGGTCGATAACATTCCGCACCAGCCCGATACCATGATCATGGACACCAGCGGTAAACTGACTCAAGGTGTCTGTCTGGCTACCGATGTCTGCGACTACACCCAATTGTCCGAAGCCTTAAAGCCCAAGGCCTTAATTGACCTAATGAACACCTATTACCAGACCGTCTTTCCGCTGGTCAACCAACACGGCGGGTTTGTCACCGATCTGGCAGGCGATGGCATGTATGCCGTATGGGCCCACGCCGACCATAATCAGCAAGCGCGTAGTAACGCCTGCCAAGCGGCACTGACCATTAAACAGAACTTGGCAGCGTTTAACCAAGATCAGCCCTATCCCTTAATCACCCGCTTTGGTTTGGCCTGCGGCGAAATCAGCATTGGCCATACCGGCTTTACAGGCCGGCTGATCTATCGGGCAATAGGCGATCCGGTCAATACCGCTTCAAGAATTGAAGCCCTTAACAAACAACTAGGCACTCATATTTTGGTTAATGCCGCGGTCATTGCCGACTTAGACGATTTTTTCCTGCGTGATGTCGGCTTATTTATCTTAAAAGGCAAAGCCAAACCCGTACATATTTTTGAACTGATGGCGACCCAGCAACAAGCGAGCGACCGCGACCGCGCCTTAACGGCTGCCTTTGCCAAAGCCCTAGCCCTCTTCCAAGACCACCAATGGCTGCCCGCGCGGCAAGCTTTTAGCAAAATAACCGAACAATTTCCTAATGATGGCCCTAGCGGCTTCTTCCTGCGCTACTTGGAGAACACCACAAAATTGCCAGAAAAATCCGTCGATAATCAATTACCCATGATTATCAATGTCACCACACTGAGCTTTTAGTTGTAATATGGGCAGTGATATGCTTCAATTAGCCAGCAAAAAAGTGCAGTTGATTTTGTTTCGGGGGAAACAAACGCCGCACCTCTTTCAGTCAGCTATAATAACAATAACTATGCGCCAGAAAGTCCGCTATTCTTACATTGTCATTGCGCTGCTTGTACCCTTAAGTACACAAGCGGCCCTCAATTGTGGGCAGTCGGTCGCACAAATCGTCTCCGCACAAGGTAAAGTCGAGAGCCAACAGCCCGACAGCAATACCTGGTTAAACATCGAAGCGCACAATGAACTTTGTCCGGGCGATAAAATCCGCACCGGCAAACACAGCCGCGCCACCTTACAAATGCGCAACGAGTCGGTCATCACCCTAGAGCAAGCCACTACGCTGATTTTTCCGCCACCCTTCGACGATACTCCAAAATGGCTAGCTTACCTGCGCGAAGGCACCGCCTTCTTCCGTAGCCGCCAACCGCAAAACCTAGAAGTGCAAACCCCCTTTGTCAACGCCGTGCATGAAGGCACCGAATTTTTGGTCAGCGTTAACAGCGGACAAACTGCCGTTACCGTCTTTGATGGGCAAGTCCGTGCCTATAACGCAATGGGCAGCGCCCAAATCAAACCCGGCTTTATTGGTGTTACTCCTCAAGGCAAAAAGCCCTATTTGCAAGCCCTGCTCATCAAATCCGAAGATGCCGTGCAATGGGCTTTATACTATCCGCCGCTGCTGGATTATAAAAAATTTCTCGCCCCCAACACGTCGCCGTCCCAGCAACAAACCGTCAAAAGCCAATTACTGGAAAATTTTGATACCGCCATACCCAGCAACCAACAGGACAACGGCTTTTTAGCGACAAAAGCGTCTTTGTTATTAAGCGTCGGGCGTGCCGACGAAGCCCAACAGCTCATCGGCCAGATCTTAGAACGTGACCCCAAAAACAGCGAAGCTTTCGCCTTACAAGCCATTATCGCGGTCAGCAAAAACCGCCAAGATGAAGCCTTGGCACTGGCGCAAAAAGCCGTGGGCAACAACGTCAAATCCAGTGCCGCCCTACTTGCCCTATCTTACGCTTACCAAGCCTTATTTAAACTGCCGGAAGCCCTGCAAGCCGCCCAAGCCGCTTTGCAACAGGAACCCACCAGCGCCCTGGTCTTGGCCAGAATTTCTGAACTGCAACTGTCCTTAGGCGAACGCGACCAAGGCCTAGCAGCCGCCCAACAAGCGCGTAACGCCGACCCGGCTCTGGCCCGCACCCAAACCGTGTTAGGTTTTGCTTATCTGGCGCAAGTCAACACCCAATTTGCCCAAGAAGCCTTTCAGCAAGCCATTAGCATAGACTCTTCCGATCCATTAGCTTGGTTAGGTTCGGCACTGACCGACATTCGTACCGGCAAACTGGAGTCAGGCAAGCAAAAGCTGGAAACCGCCGCCAACCTCGACCCCAACAACGCCGTTATCCGCAGCTATCTGGGCAAAGCCCATTTTGAACTGCGCAACCCCGACTACGCCGAAACCGAATTTAAACTGGCCAAAGCCAACGACAGCAAAGACCCGACCCCCTGGTTTTACGATGCCATCTTAAAGCAATCGACTAACCGCCCCGTCGCCGCCCTGCACGATATGCAGCAAGCCATGGACTTAAATGACAACCGCGCCGTCTACCGCTCACGTTTCTTGCTGGACCAAGATGCCGCCGTGCGCGGTACAGGCTTAGGCCGCATTTACAATGACTTAGGCTTTAACGATGTCGCCAACCGCCAAGCCATAAAATCCCTGGCCCTAGACCCCGGCAACTATTCGGCGCAACGCCTGCTATCGGACAGTAGCGCCAACCAACCGCGCCAAGAAGTCACCCGCGCCAGTGCCTTATTGCAATCGCAACTCCTGCAATCGGTCAACCTTAATCCCGTGCAACCGCGCTTGGCCTACACCGACCTTAACATCCCCAAAAGCGTCGGCCCTGCGGAAGTGGGTTTTAACGAATACAATAAAGTCTTTGAGCGCGATAACTACCGCATCACCAACACCACCAGCTACGGCTCCAACAACCTGATTGGCAACGAAGCCGTGCTGTCGGGGATCGCCAATAAACTCTCTTACAGCTTTGGCCAGTTGCATTATGAGAATGACGGCTATCGGGCAAATAATGACATTAAACATGATCTGTATAACGCCTTTGCCCAGTATGAGTTCTCGCCTAAATTTAATGTCCAAGCGGAATATCGGCGCAGGGATACCGAGCATGGCGATTTGCAACAAAAAGGCGATATGTCGGACTTTAACGCCGATTATCGGCGGAAATTGGGACAGGATACTTATCGGCTAGGGGCAACCTTTGCGCCTACCCAGCATTCTAAATGGTTGACTTCGTTTATTTATGCTAATCGGAATGAGTTTTTGAATAGCTTTTCTTATCTGAGCAGTTCAGCAAAAAATAGCGGTTATCAGTTAGAGTCGGCTTATTTACTCGAATATGAACGATTTAACTTAACAGCAGGTGGCGGTCGATATACCTATGATATTCAAAGTCAATTTTATTCAAACAACCCTTTTATTTGCATGGCCTTAGGTTGCCAACTAACCAACACTAACGATACCCAAAATTTCGGTTATGCCTATTCCAATATCAAATTACTGGACAATCTGACCGCAACAGGGGGCTTAAGCTATGACAGCTACAATGATAGCCAAGCAAGTAGCTTAGCCATTGAACGGGCAAACCCTAAATTCGGCTTGCTTTGGCAATTTAATAAAGAACTATTATTCAGATTAGCGGTTTTCGACACATTAAAATCGCCAATTATTGTCAACCAACAATTGCAACCCATGCAAATTGCCGGGTTTAATCAATTTTTTGACGATTACAACGGTACAAAGTCCACACAATATGCTATAGGCATGGATTATCATCCAGCCAAAAATTGGTATACAGGTGTAGAAATTTATGCTCGTGAATTAAATAACCCTATTATCAGCAACCATTCTTTTATATCCGATCCACGCACCGAAAATCTGTACCGTTTTTATGTAAACTGGATCATCCATGAACACTGGCTGATGAATTCGGGGTTCCGTTATGAGGACTTTCATGCGACAGGCATCAATTCCCCAAAAGCTGTTGCCACAGCCTACCTGCCGACTAGCTTACGCTTTTTTCATAAAGTTGGTGTCTTTGCCGAATTACGCGGCACTTATATCAACCAACGGGTGGACACACTACCAGGTGGCGACCCAAGCTTTAGCACCGATTTTTATCTGGTTGATGCCGCTATCGGTTATCGCCTGCCCAAACAATACGGCATATTCAGTTTAGAGGCCGATAACCTGCTGGATAACCGCTTCAAATTCAGAGACCGCGCGTATCAAACCAATGAAATACGCACGTCTGATATTACCCCAGCGCAAACCTTTATGGCCCGCTTTACTTTTAACTTTTAATCACTCAATTCCTAAGGAACCATTATGACAATTACAGTTGAAAAATTATCAGAAGAATCAAAAAAAGCCTTAGCAGGCCAAATGGACGGTAATGTTCCGCAAACCGTCATCGCTTCAGCCGACGAAGAAAATGTTTATTTTCTCTACGCAAATGAAGAAAACAAACCTGAAGAACATAGCTACATTCCAGAAAAGGACTGGATAAACCCACAACAACTGACGATTTTCTCATATGCCCCGCCATCTGAACAAAGCATAACCGGTGCAACTCAAAAAACATGTATTGTACTAAATGGCGTTATGTACTGTTGGTAAAAACCAAAGACTTGGATAGTAACCCATAGGTGCAAAACGGAATACGGGATTTCACAATCTTAATCTACTGTATCGTAGCGCATTATTTCGACACGAGAATTCAGAGCTAAAGACA
This sequence comes from Methylovulum psychrotolerans, assembly GCF_002923755.1. Lineage (GTDB taxonomy): Bacteria > Pseudomonadota > Gammaproteobacteria > Methylococcales > Methylomonadaceae > Methylovulum > Methylovulum psychrotolerans. The sequence continues at coordinate 102,528 of NZ_PGFZ01000002.1, read as the reverse complement.
GTGCAATCTCAATTCCCATATTTTATCTCCGTGGATTCGCTTCTATCAAATTTGATTTGATTTTAATGCTACTGCCCTGCTATAAACGCTCCCACGCACCGCACGCGTGGGAATGCCGTCTCTCACCGCAGAGAAACGGGACGCAACGTAAACGAGAAAGCGACACTTAGCGAACTCCGACAAACCTTAACCACCCGACCAGCCCGTAGATTTGGAGAAAGCAACATGACCACCTACCCTGAATACCGTCATGTAAGCACAGCCGTAAAAAAAACCTTCATCGGCACAACCTTCTCCCTATTAGGCGCGTATAATGCCAGCACCGCAGGGATTTTTGCAACCCCCAACTATGAACCACCGCGTCTTAAGCAAAAGCACCGTTGCCAAACTGGCTAAGGATGCGCAAAGCACAGACATCGCCTACGTCCTTACCTTCAACAGCAAAGGCGAACCGACCCTGTTAGTCTCCCCCTCCCAAGCCGATAACGACACCGAATCTCTAGCCGACCCGCAAAACCCAATCCCCAGCATCAGCACCTTCACCACCAACGCCTTACCCGCATCGGCAATCGCCTTATCAGACAACGCCGCAGCGGCCAAACTTGGCAGCACATCCGCCAACGTAAAACTATTAACCTGCGTTTTAATAAACGGCAACATCTACTGCTGGTAACCGCTCAACCCACGGTTACCCGATTATTAAAAAGCCTATCCGATGGAGTGCAAAGGCCTTTAGCCTTTGTACGAGGGCTTTAACCTCCCGCCCTTAGCTTGACCCGTCGGACAATATCTAAAGACCATTGCACTCCGTTGAACGTTGCTAAAGCACTTTAATTTCCCCATCTAATAGCCTGTTATCCGCACTTTAGCAATTCAACTTAACAAGCTTCTCTAAGCAAGTGTTTTTCTGTTATCATCGCCCTTTGCACTGTTAACGTTTCATTTTCTTTTTGGCGTTCGTGCGTCTATAATCGCCACCATATATCAAATCAGGAATATTTACCATGCAGCAAGATGCTTTATTAGGCTTAAAAAAAGTCGCGTTTCTCTCCTTGTTACCTAATGAAGCCATTGAGTCACTGGCGTTAAAGGCGAAGTGTTGCACATTCCCTAAGCAAACCATCATCATTACCGAAAAAGATGAAACAGACTCGCTGTATATCATCATTTCGGGTAAGGTAAAGATTTTTACCAGTGACAACGGCGGGCGGGAAGTGACTTTAGTGACCCAAGAAACCGGGTCATATTTTGGCGAGCTGGCTCTGCTGGCAAATGAGCCGCGCTCTGCGTCGGTCATCACCTTAGAAAAAACGGTCTGTGGGGTCATCTCTAAAGTCGACTTTACCCTCTGGCTGACCGAACACCCGGATGTGACGCTAAACCTCTTAGCCGACTTATCGGAAAAAGTCCGCCAGCTCACCCAAAAAGTCAAACATCTGGCATTATCGAATGTCCATGAACGCACAGTGCAAGTTTTGTATAAATTGGCCGTCAGGGATGAACACGGCAATTTTTTCATCCAACGCCGCCCCACCCAGCAAGAGCTTGCCAGTATGGTCGGCGCATCACGCGAAATGATTAATAAAGTGCTGAAAGATTTAAGCCAAAAAGGTCATATTGAAATCCATGAAAGAACAATGATCCTTAAAATTCCTTTTTAGCAGGCAGGTTTTACCCGTCTTCTTCTTCATCCACATCGTCTTCCTCATAAGACGGGTCTGGCCTATCCAAAGCATCGTCGGCATCGCCATCAAACGCGAACAGGCTTTTTAGGTAGCGGTACAGCAGGCGCGAGGTTTTGGGCGGTTTGCCCAACTCGGTTTCTTTTTGGGCGTTGCGGATCAGTTGCCTTACCTGTTGGCGGTCGGCATGGGGATAGTCGTCCAGCAATTCGCTTAAGGCCTCATTACCCTCGGTCAGCAAGCGTTCCCGCCAGCGTTCAACAATATGATGCTCCCTGGTCGCATGGGCACTTTTGTTTTCCAGACGCGCCAATTTATCGGTAAATTCCTGCACATCGATTTTGTAAAATTGCCCCGCGATATATTTCAGCAGACGTTTGCGTGCCCCTTTCAGCGGCATCCCCGACACTTGCGCTATGGATTTATGGATATTGTCAGGCAACTCCAAGCTCGCCAGTTGCGCAGGCGAAAGCGCGGACATTTTTTCGCCCAATTCAAACAGCGCCGAAATTTCTTTTTTTAACTGCGTTTTGTTAGGACGGATGGCGTAGTAGACAATCTCGCCGTTTTCGTCATATTCGTATTCATAATCGTCTTCGTTTTCTTCGTTCATAGCCAATCAATAACCACCCGTGTGCCGGCAGAACCGACGGTAAAACACCCTACTTTATCACAGTCTCAGCCATTGCCATCGGTTTAATCGCTTGCCAAGCGGCGATTTTTTCCGCTACCGCCAAAGTGGCGTAAGCAGGGCTGGTGGAGGGCAGGCGCTGATAGTGCAAATGGCAAAAATCCTCCCCTAACATCGGCAAAACCCGTTGCCGATAAATTTTTTCAGCCATACCGCCATTAAAAAACACCCGGACAATAGAGGGATGTTGGCGGTAAAAGCCTAAAAAATCGTTAACCTCAATACTGTTAGGGTCGATATTCGCATCCAAACTGCCCTTACGCGCCGCCTTGCGCAATACGTCCCAAACCGCCATTTTCTGGTTTTTTAGCAACGTTTGCCGCTGCGCATAGTCTGGCGGCAATTCGCCGAATAATGCCGCCATAATCGGCCAAAAAGCGTTTCTGGGATGGGCGTAATATTGCTGCGCCTGTAAGGAAGCTGCACCGGGCATGGAACCTAAAACCAATACAGTCGCGTACGGGTCGGCGATGGGGGGGAAAGCGGTGTGTTTAGTCATACGGATAAATTAAAAGCCCGTTAAATCGGAGTGCAATGGTCTTCAGCCATTGCACGATAAGCATTTTTAGGCTGTGGCCCCTATGGCCTTGAGCCATCGTGGCAAAGTCTGAAGACCTTTGCACTCCACTATAAAATTTTCCGGTACGCGCGGTTAAATTTGCGATAATACACGGTCATTATTTTTACAGGAAATTCATCTCGCCATGTGGTTTAAAAATCTTAGCATTTTTCGTCTTACAGAAGCCTTTACCTTATCATCCGAAGAGCTGGAGCAGAAGCTGGAGGCTTTAGCGTTCCGTCCTTGCGGGCCGCATGAAGAGTTTGCGTTTGGCTGGACGGCGCCGCTCGGCAAAAGCGGGCAGCAGTTAGTCCATAGCAGCAATGGCTTTATGATGCTGTGCGGCAAAAAAGAAGAGCGGGTCTTGCCTGCCTCGGTGGTTAACGAACTGCTCCAAGAAAAAATTTCCGATGCCGAAGACAAACAAGGCCGGAAATTGAGCAAAAAAGACCGCACAACGATTAAGGATGAGCTGATTTTTGAGCTGTTGCCCAAAGCCTTCACCTTTTCGCGCAAAACCTATGCTTATATCGACCCGCAAGGCGGCTGGGTGATTGTCGATGCAGCTTCGGCTAAGGCGGCGGAAGACCTGCTTAGCCTATTGCGCAAATGCTTAGGCTCTCTGCCTGCCGTGCCACTGAATACCGTCAACAAACCGACAGCCGTACTGACGGAATGGTTAAGCAGCCAACAAACGCCTGATGACCTGACGGTTGAAGACGAATGCGAATTGCGTTCGCCCGAAGAGGCGGGCGGCATTATCCGCTGTAAGCGCCATGACCTGGCTTTGCCGGAAATTAAAAACCATTTGGATACCGGCAAGCAAGTGATTAAGCTGGCGGTCAATTGGGCGGATCGGCTGGCGTTTATTGTCGATGAACATCTGGCCATCAAACGCCTGCGCTTTTTGGACTTAGTCCAAGACCAAGCGGCGGATGTGCAAGCCGATAACGAGGCGGAACGCTTTGATGCCGATTTTGCGATTATGTCACTGGAGTTGGGACAGTTTCTGCCACGTTTGGTGGAATTGTTCGGCGGTGAACAAGCCGGTTAAGCACCCGGCATAAAAAAAGCCCGATGGCAAAACCATCGGGCTTTTTTATGAAGCCATAAACCGATGGCTTATTTCATCATCGTTTTTTTGAACATGCTGTCCAATTTGCTGCTAGTTTCTTGTGCGTATTGAGCGGCACGGTTAGCGGCAGATTCAGCGGCAGCAGCTCTTGAAGAAGCGTCGTTAGCAGCAGACATTGCGCTAGAAGCGTCAGAAGAAGCTTGGGCAACAGATGTTTTCAAGCTGTCGATTTGTGATTGCAGACCGTCGATGTCTGAACTGCTTGCGCAACCGACAACCATGCTAACAGCCAATGCGACCATTGATAATTTCACTACTCTTTTCATATCATTTTCCTAAATATAAAGTTATTACAAAAAAATCTTACACCTGAGTGTAATTTTATCACCGATTACTGCATTTTCCAGCTTTATTTTATCTTTACCACTGTTCCTGTATCGACAAGCTGGCTTAAATGGTCAATTTGGCCGTTAGTCAGTGCGATACAGCCGTGTGTCCAATCAAAAAGCGTATGGACTCTTTCATCCGCGCTACCCAAGCCATGAATGCCGATTTGGCCGCCTAATGGCGTATTCTGTGGGGGTATTTCGTTGTTCATGTGCGCGGACACAATTCTATAATAGGTAGGCTCGTCTATGACATGGCGCTGAAAGGCTTTTTGGGCATCGTCAACAGAGGGATAGGTTAAACCAAAAAAGCGCCGAAATGAAGATTTTTCGCCAACCCAACCAATTTTGTAACTGCCGTGGGGGGTGATATTATCGCCACGATAAGCTTTCGTTCCCGCCCCGCCCCGGCCTATGGCAATCTTATCAATGGTTTCAATGGTATGCTCCCCTTTTTTGACTTCGATTTTACGCGCTTTAGTATCGACCAACAACCATACATCATCGTTTGCCGAAACGACCACAGAAAAAAAACTGCAACAGACTAATGAAAATATTCGTAACATATAGCTTCTAAACTCACAAAAACAATAAACGCCCTTCGGCATCCGATTAACAACACAAAGGATTCAGTATGCACATAGAAATGATTACTACCCATCCCTATCAAGACCAAAATCCAGGCACATCAGGGCTCAGAAAGAAAGTGAAAGTCTTTCAGCAACCTGGTTATCTGGAAAATTTTGTACAGTCAATTTTTGACTCGTTAGAAGATTTCACCGGAAAAACCCTCGTCTTGGGCGGTGATGGCCGTTATTTTAACCGGGCCGCGATACAAATCATCATAAAAATTGCTGCCGCTAATGGCTTTGGCGAATTGCTGATCGGCCAAGGCGGCTTATTATCGACACCGGCCGCATCACATATTATCAGAAAATATCAGGCTTTTGGCGGTTTGATTTTATCGGCAAGCCACAATCCAGGCGGCTCCGAAGAAGATTTCGGCATTAAATACAATGTCGGTAACGGAGGCCCAGCACCCGAAAAAGACACGGCGGCGTTTTATCAACGTAGCCAGTCCATCAATGCTTATAAAACAATCGCAATGGCGGATGTCGACTTGGACAACCTGGGCAGCCAGCAAATCGGCGACTTAACAATCACTATTATCGACCCGGTGAGCGATTACGCCGAACTGATGCAAAGTATATTCGATTTCCCCCTGCTAAAGCAAAGTATCAGTTCTGGTTACATCACTTTATTGTTTGATGCCATGCACGCCATCACCGGCCCTTATGCCCGACGCATTCTTGTCGATATGCTAGGCGCACCTGCCGAATCGGTGATTAACGCTGAGCCTCTGGAGGATTTTGGCGGCCACCACCCCGACCCTAACTTGGCCCATGCCCATGAATTGGCGGAAGTGATGTTCAGCGACCATGCCCCCACGTTTGGGGCGGCCTCTGACGGTGACGGCGACCGCAATATGATTACGGGTAGCCAGATTTTCGTCACCCCTAGCGACAGCTTAGCGATCATGGCCGCCAATGCCCAGTTAATTCCGGCCTACTCGGCGGGCTTAAGCGGAGTCGCCCGCTCCATGCCGACCAGCCAAGCGGTCGACCGCGTGGCCGCCAGCTATAATATCCCCTGCTATGAAACTCCGACAGGCTGGAAATTTTTCGGCAATCTGTTAGATGTGGGCAAAATCACCCTGTGCGGCGAAGAAAGCTTCGGCACCGGTTCCAACCATGTCCGCGAAAAAGACGGCTTATGGGCGGTGCTGTTTTGGCTAAATCTAATTGCCAGAAGACGGCAATCAGTGGCGGACATTGTCCATGAACATTGGCAGAAATTTGGCCGTGACATTTATTGCCGCCACGATTATGAGGCGGTGGAAACTCCGATAGCCAATGCTATTGTCGAACATCTGCGGGCGCAATTGCCGACCTTACCCGGCCAAGTGTTCGGCGAGTACACAGTGAAATTTGCCGATGAGTTCTGTTATAAAGATTCGGTGGATGGCAGCATCAGCCGCAACCAAGGCATCCGGGTCGGCTTTACCAACGGCTCGCGGATTGTTTTCCGCTTGTCCGGCACGGGTACAGTCGGTGCGACCCTGCGGATTTACATCGAACGCTTCGAACCTGACAGCAGCCGCCAAAACCAAGATGCCCAAGTGGCGCTGGCGGAACTGATCGAATTGGCCGAGCAATTGTGTGAAGTAAAAAAACGCACCGGACGGGTCGGACCTGACGTGATGACTTAAACCGCAACGGTTTTTCGGGAGCGCGGGCATCTTGACCGCGCTCCCAGGCAAACCATCGCTAATGGCCTCTAGCCCGCCGCCTCAAAATGATGGACGACGCTGTGTAAATAGCCAATCACCAACACCCCGGCAGCAATCAAAGCAATCTGCTCTAAAGAAGCCTTCATGTCGGTTTTTTTATGCAATGACGGGATTAAATCCGCCACGGCGATATAAATGAAGCTGGAGGCCGCCAGGGCAAGAAAATACGGCAAGCTGTCATGCAGGTCTTCTAGGCTGTAATACGCCAAGACACCGCCGAAAACGGTCGATAAACTCGCCAGGATATTATAAAAAAGGGCTTTGCTTTTGGAATAGCCGCTTTCCAATAAAATGGCAAAATCACCGACTTCTTGGGGGATTTCATGGGCGGCAACCGCCAGGCTGGAGACGATGCCCAACTGCACGTCAGTCAAAAAAGCGGCGGCGATTAAAATACCGTCAACAAAATTATGGATGCTGTCACCCAAAATAATCAGCGCCCCTGCCGATTTTGCGCCATGCCCATGATTGTGGCTATGGTCATGCGCTTCATGTGCGTGGTGTGCCTCTTCGTCACCGTGCGCCTCACAGCTGCCCGAATGGCAATGCCGCCAAATCAATAACTTTTCCAGGACAAAAAAGCCTAAAATACCCGCCAAAATCGTCGCCGACAAGGTTTGGAACTGCTCAGCGCCCACTTTAGCAAACGCTTCGGGGATCAGGCCATAAAAGGCGACCGTCAATAACGCGCCAATGGCAAAACTGATGCCGTGCGGCAACACCGCCGCCCTGTGCCTATCCGGCAACAGCAAGAACACCGCCGCCGCCAACACGCTTAATAAACCGCCGACAGCGGTAAAAATAATAATCAATAACAATAAATTCACTACTGTCAAATTCTCCAGATTAAGCTCGCCATGCGCCCGGTCACTGGCTCGCGGCGGAAAGAATAAAAGCGGCTGGCATCGGTAACGGTACACAAACCGCCGCCATAGACGTGGCTAACACCCAAAGCCGCCAATTCTCGCCGTGCTAAGCCGTAAATATCGGCCAACCATTTATCGCCGCCTTGGGCGGTAAATTCAGCCCCGTTAGCAGGGTCTTTCGCCACAAATGCCGCCCGCACCTCGTCGCCGACTTCAAAGCAAGCCGGCCCTATAGCCGGCCCTAACCATACCAGCACATCAGTCGTCTGTAACGCGGCAATTGTCTTGCTGATAATGCCTGCCGCCAAGCCCCGCCATCCGGCATGGATGGCGGCGACTTTTTGCCCGTCCGCCGAACACACCAACACAGGCAAGCAATCGGCGGTCAACACCGCGCATACCACGCCCGCTTGGTCAGTAAAACTGGCATCGGCAGACACCACGCCACTGACTATCGCAGCATCAACCACTTGGTCGCTATGGGTTTGCGCCAACCACACCGGCTCGGCAGGTAAGGCCAGCATCGCCCTAATGTGCTGGCGGTTTTGCGTGACCGTTCCGGCATCGTCACCGACATGCAGGGCGGGGTTAAGGCTGGCATAAGGCGGCAAACTAAATCCGCCAGTGCGCAAGGTCGTAGCGGCGCGTATCTGGGCAGGAGCAGGCCAATCCGGGCTTAGCCAAGACTTATTCTTGCTCATTGTCCGCCAAAGCCCCGACTAACTCAGTCATATCGTCCGGCATCGGCTGCGCCCATTCCATATACGCATCCGTAACGGGATGCTGCAAGCCCAATTTTGCCGCATGTAGAGCTTGACGCTTAAAACCGCGTAAAGCCAACTCCAAGCGTTCGTTGCAATCGGGCGGCATTTGGAAACGCCCGCCATACACAGGGTCGCCGATCAAAGGAAACCGGATATGCGCCATGTGCACCCGAATTTGATGGGTACGGCCTGTCTCCAGCTTGACCTGGATTAAGGTATGGCGGGTAAAGCGCTGCACCACCCGATAGTGGGTCACGGCAAACTTGCCCGACTCTTTGACAATATAACGCTTGCGGTCGGAAGGATGCCGGGCTATCGGCTCGTCAACCGTGCCGCCTGCGGTCATACGCCCGCGCGTGACCGCCAGATATTCGCGGTGGATGGTCCGCGCCTGCAATTGCTCGGTCAGGCTGTTATGCGCCTGCAAGGTCTTGGCGATCATCAGCAAACCGCTGGTTTCTTTATCGATGCGGTGGACAATCCCCGCCCGCGGCAAGGTCTCCAAATTCGGCTCATGGTGCAACAAGGCGTTGACCAAGGTGCCGCGCCAATTGCCGACCGCCGGATGGACGACCAGCCCGGCGGGCTTATTGACGATCAGGATGCTATCGTCTTCATAAACGATGTCTAACGGGATGTTTTCCGGCTCCGAGGTAATCACCACCTCCGGCTCGGCATCTAAGGCAATCTCTTCGCCGCCTTCCAATTTATCTTTCGCCTTAAGGGCCACACCGTTGACCTGAACGCGCCCGGCTTTGATCCAAATCTGCAATTTACTGCGCGAATACTCGGAAAACAATTCCGCCAACGCTTGGTCTAAGCGCATCCCGGCTAATTCATAAGGGACTTCTGCTGTCAATTTTGTCATAACAAATTTTCTGAATAACCTTTTGTTAAGTTATACTCACGGATTACTGAGCTGACTCTACTCTATCGCGTCAATCCAGCGAGAAAAACCCCTAATATTACAACGTGTCGTTAGAACTATGCGATTAATTTTTATAAAAATTTTTATCATCTGCTGTTTAGGGCTATCTTTGCAGGGATGCAGCCTGTTCGGCGATAAAGCCGCAGAAGAGAATCCAGAAAACGAATATAATGGCTGGAACGCGGAAAAATTCCGTACCGAAGCGCAAAAATCAATGGATTCAGGTGCTTATGACAAAGCCATCAAAATCTATGAAGCCTTAGAATCGCGCTATCCGTTTGGTGAATCGTCCGCCCAAACCCAGTTGGATATTGCTTACGCGTATTTCAAAAATAGTGAGCCTGAGGCCGCAATCGCTGCCGCCGACCGCTTCATCAAAATGAATCCGCGCAATCCGCATGTCGATTATGCCTATTATCTAAAAGGCTTGGTCAATTATAACCGCGACATCGGCTTTGTTGACCGCTTTCTGCCCACCGACACTTCGCAACGCGACCCGGGCAGTGCGCGGGAAGCTTACCGCAATTTTGAAGAACTGATCCGCCGCTACCCAGGCAGCCGCTATCTGGCCGACGCGCGGCTACGGATGATCGCCCTGAAAAATAATATGGCGATGCACGAAGTCCACGTTGCGCGGTATTATATGAAGCGCAAAGCTTATATAGCCGCCGCCAACCGCGCTTCCGGCGTTATTGAGAACTACCAGCGCACCCCTGCCGTCCCTTATGCTTTACTGGTGATGCAGGACGCTTATACCGAACTGGGCCAGAAAGACCAAGCCAATGATGCCAAACGCATTTATGAGCAAAACTACCCAGACGGCCCACCCGTACCGGAATTTAAAAACATGACCTTCTCACACCGGATCTGGGATTGGATAGGTTTTGACCAATAAGCACCTTTAGGCGATGGCATTATTTTATGCGCATCCTTAAAACGGAGTGCAATGGCTTTTAGCCATTGCACAATAGCCTAACCACCTGCACCAACGCTTAGCCTGCCGTTTGCTTAACGCTGGACGCTATAACACAAAAAAAGGCGGGCAACCTCAAGGTTGCCCGCCTTTTTCCGCAAAAACAGCTATTGGCTATTTTAAAGAGGCGACAATTTTGCTGACAATTTTCGCCGGCAAAGGAATATAACCATCTTTAATGACCACATTCTGGCCTGTTTTAGACAAGACCATTTTAATAAACTCATTCTCTAAAGGCGGCAACGGCTCGTTAGGTTTTTTGTTGACGTACACAAACAAATAACGGGTTAGCGGATAACTGCCGTTAATGGCATTTTCGGGCGTGGCTTCAACAAAAGGCTGGCCGGCTTTTTTCGCCAACGGCACCATTTTGACACCGGAGGTGGTATAGCCCATACCCGAATAACCTATGCCGTTCGCGGATGAAGTGACAGATTGGACGACCGAAGCCGAACCTGGCTGCTCGTTGACGTTGCTTTTGAAATCGCCCTTACACAAAGCATGTTCCTTAAAGTAACCGTAAGTGCCGGATACCGAGTTACGGCCATAGAGCTGGATGGTTTTGCTGGCCCATGCCGCCACGCCGACATCGCCCCAATTTTCGATATCTTTTTCATAACCGCACTTATGGGTGCTGGAAAAAATGGCATCGACTTGCTCAATCGCCAAGCCTTTAATAGGGTTATCTTTATTGACCAAAACCGCCAAAGCATCTATGGCAACCGGAATCGCGGTCGGTTTATAGCCATATTTATCTTCAAACGCTTCCAACTCGTCTTCTTTCATTTCGCGGCTCATCGGCCCCAAATTAGCGGTACCTTCGGTCAAAGCCGGGGGAGCGGTTGACGAACCCGCCGCTTGGATCTGAATGTTGACATTCGGGTAGGCACGGTTAAATTCCTCCGCCCATAAGGTCATTAAGTTTGCCAAGGTGTCGGAACCGACACTGGACAAATTGCCGGAAATGCCTGTTGCCTTTTGGTAGTCAGGCAAGGCGGCATCCACCGACTGCACCGCCCCCGCTGTGCCAGCGGTTAAAGCAAGATAACTAAGGCCCATCGCACAAATTAGTGACTTGGTTTTAAAAAATAACGTCATCGTCAATTCTCGAAAAAAAATAATTATGTGAATACAGCGCGAAGGATAGAGTTTTTATATGACAGAATTATGACAATAACAAAGACATTTTCAGCATAATATTTTCTATTTGTTTTCAATAGATTAAAGCCTATGGAAAATGAGCCAGGCCTCTTTTCTTATAAGTCAATCTTTGCATATAAATCAATATTTTATCATTTTCAAATAAGGCTATCACATATCCTTATTTGAAAATAAAATATAACACTTTGTTTATAAAATAATTTTCATTAAAACAAAACCCCACCCCTTCCTATTGTCATATAACTGTAACATATTCGTCATATATTCGTCATATTAAGGCTCTATGCTTGCGCAAATTTTTGATAACAAACCCACCGCAAACTATGACCTTTTCTAAACTTACCCTCGCTGCCGTTACGGCACTAGGTGTCAGCGCATCATTTCAGGCAATGGCACTTGATCTCTACATGGACAACAAAACCAAACAGCTCTATGCCGAGCCCGGCGCTAACCGCACCAAACTGGGTTCGTTCACTAAAGTCGAAGAACCCGCCGCCGCTCCGGCAGCAGACCCCAAAGAGTTAGAAGCGTTGCGGCGGGATTTGGAGCAAAAGACGAATGACATTGCCGTATTGAAAGAACACGTTTTTGAACAGAAAAAAGACGCGGCGGAAGTCAAACTAGGCGAAAAAGGCTTGGAATTTGAAAGCAAGGACGGTAATTTTAAAGCCGCCCTGACCGGGCGCCTGCAAGTTGACTCGCAAGTGAATGTCGACGGCAACAATCCGGCAGCTAACGCCGCCACCGCCACCACCAACCAACTGGCGGACAGCACCAACATCCGCCGTGCCCGTATCGGTATCGAGGGGACATTTTTTAAAAATTACGACTATAAATTTGAATATGATTTTAGCCGTGGCAATGGCACGGCAGCCGCCGGCATTACCGATGCCTATATCAACTGGAAGTTGTTCGACCCGTTTGCGGTCAAATTTGGCCAGTTTAAAGAGCCGTTCAGCTTAGAAGAGGCCACCAGCAACCGTTATTTGACTTTCATCGAACGTAACATGGCGGTCAACTCTTTTTCGGACAACCCCAACGCCTATAAAGTCGGTTTCGGCGCCAATTACGTCCAAGAACGCTTTGCCTTAATGACAGCGGTACAAACCGAGCCGGTCGGCGGCGGCTGGGCTTACAACACCTCGGTCAACACCAACGGCAACAATAACCGTAACAATGGCAGCGGCGATACCGGCTGGGACATTACCGGACGCTTAGTGGGCCGCCCTTGGCTGCACAGCGAGAGAAAGTTTTTGCATATCGGCGCATCCGGCTCTTACCGCTCAGTCAACAACAACTATCTGGGTAACGGCACATTCAACAATGGCGGCATGACTTTTACCGCCACGCCCGACGGCAACGTCGACCGTACTGCCCTGCTGACCACAGGCAATTTGACCAGCGGCACACCCGGTGCGGCGGGCTTTAGGCAAGTCAGCGGCATCACCCGCTTTGCCGCCGAATCGGCGTTTGTCTACAAATCGTTTTCTGCACAAGCCGAATACTTACAAACCAATATCAACGGCACAGGCTACGGCAACGGCGAAACCCTAGACGGCTACTATGGCTATGTCAGCTATTTCATGACGGGCGAGTCACGCGCTTACAAGGCGAAAACCGGCGCATGGGACCGTATTAAACCCGCCCATAACTTCGACATGAAAAACGGCTGGGGCGCATGGGAAGTGGCCTTCGGTTACGATAACCTGAACCTGACCGACAACCTCATCAAAGGCGGTTCGGCGCAAACGGCAAAAGCCGCGTTAAACTGGTATCCTAATTCCCACATGCGCATGATGGCTAACTATATCCATGTGCTGGACATGAACACCACCGGCAACACTAACGCCAGAGCCTTGGCGTTTAACGGCACAAACTTGGATATGGTCGAATTACGCGCCCAAGTGGATTGGTAAAAAGTAAACTCCCACCATTCAAAGCACCTAAAACGCACAAGGCCGCCCACCGTAAGATGGGCGGCCTTGTGCGTTTTAGGGCCGAGACCTTAAAAAGGCCTTAGCCTTTCATTTTCTCTTCCAATTGTTCTTGGCTTAAATGCCTGACCGCTTCACCTTTAATCATAAAAATCAAATGCTCGCAAATATAACAGGCATGGTCGCCGATACGTTCCATAGCGCGGACAGTCCACAGCACATTTAACGTCCGGGTGATATTGCGCGGGTCTTCCATCATGTGGGTAATCAACTGCCTGACGATACTGTCGTATTCACGGTCGACATTTTCATCCTTACCCGTAATGGCGGTGATATCGTCGATCGACATGCGGGCAAACGCATCCAACGCCCCGTGCAGCATTTCCTTGACCAAATCGGACATGTGCTGAAGCTCATAATACTGATAATTTCTGGTGTCGGTATCCGATAATTGGATAGCCATCTTGGCGATACGTTCCGCCAAATCGCCGACAATCTCCAACTCATTGATAATTTTAATGACGGTCAGCAATAAGCGCAAATCAAAAGCGGTGGGCTGGCGTAAGGCCAAAATCTGTGTACACTCCAAATCCACGTCCATTTCCATCGCATCAACTTGGTTATCCTGTTTGATGACCAGTTCCGCCATTTCCATATCATTGGTCGTAAAAGCCTGGATAGCCAGCTCGATTTGCTGCTCGACCAAGCCGCCCATGGTCAGGACTTTATTACGGATATCCTCAAGCTCCCGATTGAACTGACCCGATATGTGCTGCCCTATTTTACTATTATCCATCTAAATGCTCCTAGTTAACCGTAGCGGCCTGTAATATAGTCTTCGGTTTGTTTCTTTTTCGGATTAGTGAACAACTCGCTGGTCGTGCCCATTTCAATCAACTCGCCCATATACATAAAGGCGGTATAATCAGAAACCCGCGCCGCTTGCTGCATATTATGGGTGACGATAACAATAGTGTATTTTTCTTTCAGCTCATTAATCAGCTCTTCAATCTTCAAGGTTGAGATGGGATCCAACGCCGAAGCCGGCTCGTCCAACAACAGCACTTCCGGCTCAATCGCAATGGCACGCGCAATCACTAGGCGCTGTTGCTGACCGCCAGACATACCCAAGGCGTTGTCATTAAGGCGGTCTTTCATCTCATCCCAAAGCGCCGCGCCGCGCAAGGCGTTTTCGACGGTCTCTTCCAGTATCCTTTTATCGTTAATGCCTTGGATGCGCAGGCCATAAGCGACATTCTCAAAAATAGACTTAGGGAAAGGGTTAGGCTTTTGGAACACCATACCGACCCGACGGCGCAGCGCCGCAACATTAACGCTTTTGTCGTAAATATTTTCATTATCCAGCAAAATTTTGCCTTCAATGGTGACATTGTCGACCAAATCATTCATGCGGTTAATGCAGCGCAACAAGGTAGATTTGCCGCAGCCGCTAGGGCCAATATAAGCGGTGACTTTTTTCTTGGGCATTTCCATATTAATGCCATACAACGCTTGTTTTTGCCCATAAAACAGCTTCAAGTCTTCGACTTTGATACTGACCTCATTGGTGCCCTGATGCTTTGTCCGGTTATTTAAAACAGAATTGATGTCAATTGCGTGTGTGCGTATTTCTTGTGCTGTCATTTTTTAACCTTCTAAGGCCCGATATTTTTCGCGCAGATGATTTCTTATCAGGATAGCTGATAAATTCAGCCCCAAGATCACCACGACCAGTAATAATGATGTTGCATAAACCAAAGGCCTTGCCGCTTCTACGTTGGGGCTTTGAAAGCCGACATCATAAATATGAAAGCCCAAGTGCATAAACTTTCTGTCCAAATGCAGGAAAGGGAAATTGCCGTCCAATGGCAAGGTTGGGGCCATTTTTACCACCCCCACCAGCATCAGCGGCGCCACCTCACCCGCCGCCCGCGCCACCGCTAAGATCAAGCCCGTCATCATGGCCGGGCTGGCCATCGGCAACACCGTCAACCACAAGGTTTCCAGTTTGGTCGCACCCAATGCCAAGCTGCCTTCGCGGATGGCTTTAGGGATGCGTGACAAACCTTCTTCAGTGGAGACGATGACCACCGGCAGGGTCAATAAGGCCAAGGTAATCGAAGCCCATAACAGGCCGGGCGTACCGAATACTGGTGCAGGGGCGGCTTCGGGGAAAAACAATTGGTCGATATTGCCGCCCAAAATGTAAACAAAAAACCCCAAGCCAAATACCCCGTAGACAATTGACGGCACCCCCGCCAAGTTATTGACGGCAATCCTGATGACACGGGTGATAAAGCCTTGCTTGGCATATTCGCGCAAATATACGGCGGCGATCACACCAAATGGGGTCACGATAACCGACATCATCATCACCATCAGCACCGTACCGAAAATGGCCGGAAAAATGCCGCCTTCGGTATTGGCTTCGCGCGGATCGTCGGTCAAAAATTCCACCAGCTTACTGCCATAATGGCCAATTTTGCCGAACACCCCCATCTGGTTAGGCTGATACAGCCTGACCACTTTTGCCAAGGAGATTTCCAATTCTTTGCCGTTATCGGCCTTGACCATGATGCTATGTTGCCGGACTTTTTGGTATAGGCCTTGTAACTGTGCCTGATAAGCATGGTACTGGGCATCATCGGCGGCTTTTTCGGCCGCCCAGTCGGTTTGGGCTTGGGCATCCCATTGGTTGCGCAACTGCAAACCTTTTTGCTTGAGCCGCAAACGCTCTAAGTCATAGTTGACCGCGCCGATTTCTTTTTTCTCCAGATGGGCGATGTCCTTAAACACCACCAACGTCTCGGCAAGCTTTTGCAACGCCACCGAGATAGCCGCCTCACCTGAAGCGATGACCTTGCCGCTCTCTTTAACCGCCGTCAAATGCCCATAGAAGTTACCCCATTCGCGCCGCTCCACCACGACAATGGCTTCAGGCACTGCTTGGCTTTTAATATGGCGTTCCTGTATCCAACGGAAATCGCTGCCGGTCACATCACGGTTGCCGGTTTTGATCAGATACTGTATCAGCACGTCTTCATTATCCGCCATTTTTATGCCATTGGCTTTCGCCATCGCCGCTGGGGTAACGCTGCTGTCGACATGTTCGCCAATAATCGGCTGTACCGTACCGTCATCATCCTGATAACTGAATTGCAGGACTTCGGCAGGCCAAAAGTGGCTAGCCCCCCGCACCGCGACCAGCCCCAGCACGGAGATAATCATAATAAGACAGATACTGACGGCGGCGGCGTTTAGCCATACCCAAGGCGAACCTGTTTTAAACCATTCTTTTATCATAATGAACTGTATTTTTCGCGTAACCGTTGACGGATGACCTCCGCCAACGTATTAAAAATAAAGGTGAAGGCAAACAGCACCAGAGCAGTCAAAAACAACACCCGATAATGCGTACTATCCACTTCCGATTCCGGCATTTCCACCGCAATATTTGCCGCTAATGTCCGCATCCCCTGAAACACGCTAAGATCCATCACAGGCGTATTGCCGGTGGACATTAACACAATCATGGTTTCTCCGACCGCACGCCCGAAACCGATCATGACCGCCGAAAAAATGCCCGGGCTGGCGGTCAGTAACACGACTTTCGATAAGGTTTGCCAAGGGGTTGCCCCTAATGCCAAAGAGCCGACCGTCAAATGTTTAGGCACACTGAATATGGCATCTTCGGCAATCGAAAAGATGGTGGGGATGACCGCAAAACCCATCGCCACACCGACCACCAAGGCATTGCGCTGGTCGTAACCAATACCCAGCTCATTTTTAAACCAATCCCGCAAACTGCCATGAAATAGAGCGATCTCTAGCGGCGTGCTGACCGAAAAGGCAAAAAAACCTGCCAACAAAATGACCGGCACCAACAACATGGCATCGGAACCTTCAGGGATTTTTTCCAAAAAAGGTTTGGGCATAAATTGCCAACAGTAGGCAAACACCATAATAGCCATCGGCACGATCAGAAATAAGGCAAAGAACCCCGACAAATGCTCCTCAATAAAAGGCGCCAGCCACAGCCCTGCCAAAAACCCTAAAATAACCGTCGGTAACGCCCCCATCAGCTCAATGACGGGCTTGACGTACTGGCGCATGGTCGGATTCATAAAATAAGCAGTATAAATCGCCCCCATTAAAGCCAAAGGCATGGCGACTAACATGGCATAAAAAGCCGCTTTCAAGGTGCCGAAAACCAGAGGCACTAAGCTGTATTTAGGCTCAAAGTCATTGTTAGAGGCTGACGACTGCCAAATATAATCCGGTTTAGGGTAGCTCTCATACCAAACTTTTTGCCATAACGCCTTTAACGACACTTCCGGGTGCTCGTTCTCAATCGTCCAAAAACGGATTTTGCCGTCCGCCGCTTCCATCAAAGCCGCATTGGCGCGGGGCGACAAGGCCACCGCCGATAATCCGTCGGCGACATGCTCGCTAATCAATTGCTTTTCGGCGGTTGAATGGTAAATGCCCAGTTCACCCGTCGCATCTAAGGTTAAAAAGCCTTTCCGGCGCTGTTCTGATTTTAGCGCAATAACGGCCTTATCAGAAACCTTAAAGGCGCGGATTTTCTGCATCATTGAACGGTTAGACTCATCCCTGACCATGCTCCACTGTGCCACCAAACCGCTAGAATCGCCCACCAATAACGACAAGTCGCCATTCAGGAAGGTCAGACTAGTAATGCTTTGCTTAGCGTCGACAATGTTTTGTGCTTGCTTAAGGACAGGCGAACTTTTATCGCCAATATCATAAAAATCTAAACGGCCTTGGCTACTGAGCAAATACAAATGGCTACCGTCCTTGTCAATCAGCATGTCCTGTACACCTGCCGAAGGCACGTTCAACATAGCGTCAGTACGCGTCAGCGTCGCTTCGTCGGCAAACAAGGCCTGTTCCTTTTGAAAGCTGCTCAAATAAATGTGCTGGGCGGTTTTTGCCACCACCGTCGTCGAGCCATCGCTGATTTGGGCAGTAATTTTGTCCAAGGCCAAACCGCTTTCGGCCAAGACCAACGGCTTGTCGCCCATCGGATACTCTATCGATGGGGTAATGACTTTGGCATTATTAGCATAAGTGACTTTATACTGGTGCTTGACAATAACCGCTTGGCCATTAGATAGGCCATAAATGACCGCGCCCTCGTTCACAGGCGTGGCTTGGGCAAAACTGGTGATATGGCTGGCCGCCGGGATGGTGACGGCCGCCTTGAGTAAGGTTTTACCGCTGGCGACATCAAAAAACACGATATTGCCGGTGTCGGTAAAGCGGGCGGCGACTTGGTTTTGCTCTTCCATATCCAACAACAAGGTCTTACCCAATGCTGATTCAGGTACAGGATATTGGCTGGCCGATTCTGCCGTGGCGGGCAAAAACAGCGGAAATACCACATACAGCAGATAAAAGAAAATCATCACCACCGCCGCAATTACGCCCATGCCGCCGGCCACCACCCCATAACGCGCGATGGTATCTTTTGCTAAACGCCATTTTTGATAAAAAGAATTTGATGATTTGTGCATAACGGAGAGGTGGGTATGGGTATTTATTTCGGACATTTAATGTCGATTATAGAAATACAATGTTACAGTGGTATAACAGCGCTTTATAAAAAAACGGCTGGCGCTTTGGCGATACAAAGCCCAGCCATCTTCGATAACAAGTCGCGGCTATCCTTTCAATAACCCTTGGCAACCCCTTTAAAGGGACTGCCAATGCTATCGGCTTTTAAAGCATCTGCCTATTATAAGCCATAGCGGACAATTATTTTAAGGTTGCCAGCACCTTTTTAATAACTTTTGCGGGTAAAGGGATGTAACCGTCTTTAATGACGATCTCTTGGCCAGTTTTAGACAACACCATTTTGATAAATTCGTTTTCCAGCGGCGCTAAGGGCTGGTTAGGTTTTTTGTTGACATAAACATACAAATAACGCGCTAAGGGATATTTACCTGCCAACGCGTTTTCAGGCGTGGCGGCAACAAAGCCTTTCGCGCCTTTTTTCGCCAACGGCACGGCTTTAATGCCCGATGTGACATAGCCTAAACCCGAATAGCCGATGCCGTTAATTGACGTGGACACCGATTGCACAACCGAAGCGGAACCAGGCTGCTCATTAACGTTACTTTTAAAGTCACCCTTACAGAGCGCGTGTTCTTTAAAATAACCATAAGTGCCGGATACTGAGTTACGTCCATATAACTGGATGCTTTTGTCCTTCCAACTCGCCACGCCAACATCGCCCCACGCACTGATATCAGTGGCATAGCCGCATTTACGGGTTGAGGAAAAAATCGCATCCACCTGCTCTACAGACAAACCTTTGATGGGGTTATCTTTATTGACGAATACCGCCAAGGCATCAACCGCCACAGGAACCATTGTAGGTTTGTAACCGTATTTCGCTTCAAACGCGTGCAACTCCTCATCTTTCATTTCACGGCTCATCGGCCCCAGATTAGCCGTGCCTTCTGTCAACGCTGGCGGCGCGGTTGACGAACCCGCTGCTTGGATTTGGATGTTGACATTTGGGTAAAAGCGGTTAAAAGCTTCCGCCCATAAAGTCATCTGGTTCGCCAAGGTATCGGAGCCGACACTGGACAAATTGCCGGCAACACCACTGGCTTTTTCGTATTCGGGGACACCAGACTCGACCGTTTGCACAGCTTGGCCGACCGCACTGGCCGCCAACAAAGACACAAAGCTCATTGCCAACAATAGCGGCTTAGTTTTAAAAGATAAATTCATTATCGGCTCTCAACAATAGGTAATGGATGCAATTTAGACACTAATACCTGCCCAGCATATTGATTTTATATGACAACAATATGACTATAGCATGTAGTTTCATGATTGCCTCCCATTTGCCGGATTCTTGCGAAGCCATACCGGTCAGAAAAGCCGAGGCGGGATAAGAGATAGCTTATTATTTTTCAGAAAGTTGTTTTTTGCGGCCTACCCTAGCCTAACAAGTCCGGCCACTATAAAACGCCAGGTGTTTAACTTATCGGCAACTTACTATAAGATGTGGGGTCTAAGGGTCATCCTGCCAAGGATAAGCCCAGTACATTGCCCCAACCCCCTAACCTATCCGCTTTGACCATGACGACCACCAGCACCCTTATCCCCTCCACAGGCCCAGTAACCCCAGATTTTTTCTCTTCGGCGTTTTTAATGAACAATGTCGGCGCACCGTTTGTCATCGGTATGGCAGTCGGCTATTTTGCCAAAAAAATGCTCCGCATGACCTTATTTCTGTCAGGTGCGGCTATTGTGATGTTGTTTGCTGCGGAATACTACGGGGTGGTCAATATCAGCGATACGGATTTGCAACAGGCCGCCAGCTCGGCAACCCATGCCGCCAAATCATCGGGCGATTTTTTAGTGCATCGCTTATCGAGCATCACCAGCAAAGGCGCCAGTGGCGCGGCGGGATTCTTTGCTGGCTTTAAACTGGGCTAAACCTTAACGCTTCATCGAGTCAAAAAACTCGGCATTGGTCATAAAATCCTTCAATTTGCCGATCAAAAACTCCGATGCGGCCGTTTCGTCCATAGGCTGGAGGATTTTGCGCAAAATCCAAGTTTTTTGCAAGGTGTCAGGATCAACCAAATACTCTTCGCGCCGGGTACCTGAACGGTTAATGTTAATCGCCGGATAAATGCGTTTTTCGGCGATTTTACGGTCCAGATGCAACTCCATATTACCCGTACCCTTAAACTCTTCGTAAATGACCTCATCCATTCTGGAGCCGGTATCGACCAGCGCCGTGGCGATAATGGTCAAACTGCCGCCTTCCTCGATATTACGCGCCGCCCCGAAAAAGCGTTTCGGTTTTTCTAAGGCATTGGCATCGACACCGCCCGTCAAAATCTTACCCGATGACGGCACGACGGTATTGTACGCGCGGGCCAAACGGGTGATGGAGTCTAACAAAATGACCACATCGTGTTTATGCTCGACCAAACGGCGGGCTTTTTCGATAACCATTTCGGCCACCTGGACGTGGCGCACAGCAGGCTCGTCAAAGGTACTGGAAATGACTTCGCCGCGCACACAACGCTCCATTTCCGTGACCTCTTCAGGACGTTCGTCAATCAGCAGCACAATCAGGTAACATTCGGGATTCTGTTCGGCAATGGCCTGCGCCAAGCTTTGCAGGATCATGGTCTTACCCGCTTTCGGCGGCGACACAATCAGGCCACGCTGGCCCTTACCAATCGGGGCGATCAGGTCGATAATACGTCCGGTCAAATCTTCGCTGGTACCGTTACCCTGCTCAAGCACAAAACGCTCTTTGGCAAACAAAGGCGTGAGGTTAGAAAAGTAAATTTTGTTCTTCGTGTTTTCGGGCGGCTCAAAATTGATTTGCTCCACCTTCAGCATGGCAAAATAACGTTCGTTATCTTTAGGGGGACGGATCTTACCGCTGATGGTATCGCCCGTCTTTAAGGAAAACCGCCGGATTTGGCTGGGGGAAACGTAAATGTCATCGGGGCCGGCAAGATAGGAGCAACCTGGAGTCCGTAAAAACCCAAAACCATCTTGTAAAATTTCCAGAACGCCGTCGCCATAAATATCGTCGCCTGCTTTTGCCTGTTTTTTAAGGATGGCAAAAATTAAATCCTGTTTGCGTGACCTGGCGACACTTTCTAGTCCCAAAGACTCGGCGATGTCTATAACTTCACTGATTTGCTTAAGCTTTAACTCGGTAAGATTCATAAAAAAAGATGACCCGAAGGGAAGCTGCCAGGACTATTGCGCCTAACTGCTTGAGTAGAATGGATTGAATGATAATTCAGGGGTGTAACTATCGGATGATGTGATTGAGTGCGCGTGACCACCGCACGGGGTAAGTATAACTGATGCACTCAGACCCGTCCAACCTTTTGTGACAGATCTGAGTCAAGAGACAAACTAGATGTTGCTATCGAGAAATTTGGCCAGCTCTGATTTGCTCAAAGCGCCCACTTTAGTCGCTTCCACCTCGCCTTCATTGAACAGCATAAGCGTTGGGATACCACGCACACCGTAACGTTGTGGAGTCAGCGGATTTTCGTCTATATTGATTTTTACCACTGTCAACTTACCTTTGTACTCTTCGGCAATGGCATCAAGAACCGGAGCAATCATTTTGCAAGGGCCGCACCATTCCGCCCAATAATCGACCAGCACAGGGCCTGCGGCTTTAAGAACCGTATCGTTAAATTCACTATCACTTACATGAAGGACTGAGTCACTCACACTAATTCTCCAACAAATAAAAGGTAAAACTATAGGGGGCTTAGCAACGCGAGTCAATCAATTTTTAGGCAATACCTCTGACAACAGCAACGCGGTATTTTAACCTGAGCAGTTTTTAAGTTATCCTATAGCACATGAAACAGACACATCTTACCGAAACCCGCTTTAATAACCTGGAATTATCCGACAGCATTTTGCGTAGCCTCAACGAGGCCGGCTTTACATTCTGCTCGCCCATCCAAGATAAAGCCCTGCCCTTACTGCTGCGCGATAAGGACATTGCCGGCCAAGCGCAAACCGGTACCGGCAAAACCGCGACCTTTTTACTGGCGCTGTTCCAGCACCTGCTTAATGACGGGCAAGCGGAGCCTGACGATGAAGAGGACGATGACGAATATGGCGACGATGACGGCCACACCCACGCCAAAATCATCGCCCCACGCGCCAGCACGCCCCCAAAAACCAAGCAGAATCCCCGCGCCCTTGTGTTGGCACCGACCCGCGAGTTGGCGATCCAAATCCATAAAGACGCGCTCTTACTCAGCAAGCATCTGGATTTAAAATTCGCGCTGGTCTACGGTGGCACCGATTACGAGAAACAGCGCGAAAAGATCAAGTCCAATGTTGACATCATCATCGGCACACCCGGGCGCGTCATTGATTTTTACAAACAAAAAATCTTCTCGCTCGACCATATCAAAGCCACCGTCATGGACGAGGCCGACCGGATGTTTGACTTAGGCTTCATCAAAGACATCCGCTATTTGCTCCACCGGATGCCGCCGCCCGACCAACGCCTGAACATGCTGTTTTCCGCCACCCTGTCCTATAAAGTGACCGAATTGGCTTACGAACACATGAACAATCCGGTGCTGATCCGCATCGAAAGCGAAGAAGTCACCTCCAAGGCCATCGCCCAAAGCGCGTTCTGCCCCTCTAACGAGCAAAAGCTGCCGTTGCTGATCGGCATCCTTAACCAATACCAGCCCTTGCGGAGCATTATTTTCGTCAACACCAAACGGTGCGCCGAGCAATTGGACGACACGCTTAACGCCAATGGCTACAAAACCGCCGCCTTAAGCGGTGACGTGCCGCAAGACAAACGCCAACGCCTGCTAAACGACTTCCAAGAAAACCGCATCACCCTACTGATCGCCACCGATGTCGCCGCCCGCGGCCTGCATATCGCCGACGTTTCGCACGTTTTTAATTACGACTTGCCGCAAGATGTCGAAGATTATGTCCATAGGATAGGCCGCACCGCCCGCTTTGGCGCCAGCGGCGAGGCCATCAGCTTTGTCTGCGAGCAGTACGCTTATTCCATGCCCGACATTGAAAGCTATATCGGACAAAAAATCCCCGTCAAAGCCATTACCAAAGACTTGCTGGCAGATATTATCATCCCCGCTAAAAGGCCGCGCCCGCCCCGGCCTAACGGCGACCGGAGCAAGCGCAGTAGCAAACCGTATCCGCCTAAAGCCCCGCCAACAACTCCCGAAAATCCTCAATAGCCGGAAACCCGGCAATAGCGCGTTTAGGCTGGCGGCTATCGGGCTTGGCGACCGCGACCACTTGGCCGATACCGAATTGCCGCGCCGCCGCCAACACGGCCAGATTATCGTCAACCATCAGCGCCGCCTGCTTGGCAAACGGCTGCTGTTGCTGAAATAGCGGCCAAAATTCCGGTTGCTCTTTCGCAAAGCCCAGATCATGCGAGCAGATAATGCCGTCAAAAAAAGGCCGCAAACTGGTTTGCGCCATTTTAATGTCCAACCCGTCGCGGTGGGCATTGGTCACCAAAAACACCTGCTTTGCCGAACCGCGCAACGCCGTCAAAAACTCCACCACATGCGGCAACACGCTAATAAGCCCCGCCAGTTCCGCTTTCAGCCCGGCAATGTCCAACTGCAAAGCCTGCGTCCAATAATCCAGACAATACCACTCCAAACGCCCTTCCATGCTTTTAAACTGCGGGATCAGCCGCTCCTTAGCCGCCATTAACGTCAAGCCATGCCGCTCGGCATAACGTTGCGGCACAAATTCCTTCCAAAAGTGGTTATCGAAATTCAAATCCAGTAAAGTACCGTCCATATCCAAAAGAACCGTATCAATTTTATTCCAATCTATCATAAGAGTGCGTTATAGTGAGGTGACTGACTTGAAAATTATCCCGATGGCAGAAAAACCGACTATCCTAACCCAAACCACTGTTGCCAAAAGCCGCTTGTTCAGGATTGAAGCCCTGGAAATACAGTTTAGCAACGGCGAGTTACGCCATTATGAACGCCTGGCACGGGGCGGCTCTAACGGCGCGGTCTTGGTCGTGCCGATGCAAGACCGCGACACTGTGCTGCTGATCCGCGAATATTCGGCGGGCACCCACCGCTACGAGCTGGGTTTGCCTAAAGGCAAAGTCGATGTCGGCGAATCGTTTTTTGAAGCCGCCAACCGTGAACTAAAAGAAGAAATCGGCTTCGGCGCCAAACAACTGTACCATCTCAGCACCTTTTCCCTCGCCCCCTCTTATTTGGAACATACCACCGAAATCATTCTCGCCCAAGACCTCTACCCCGAAAAACTGCTCGGCGACGAACCGGAAGAACTGGAAGTGGTGGCTTGGCAATTGGCTGATATTAACACGCTTTTGGCGACAGGCGAATGCACCGAAGCCCGCTCCATCGCCGCGTTATTTATGGCACGCGAATATTTGGCAAGCCTTACCCAATAACGCCCCTACCCTGCCAAATATGGCGGCGGCCCCAAAGCGCTGTGCGCAAAAAGCGTCCCCAGGCTTACGCCAATCATCGCCCCTACGCGACCCGTGCTGTTGATATGAGCCTATACCGTCGGTTTATTGCAACCAATCACCGCCCCGTCCTTTACCAAGCCCCCGCCAACAAGGCTTCAGCCCTTGATTTTACTGAGTTTGCAACTTAAAAAGTCATGGCACGAAACTCGCTTACTGTTTATCAGCTACTGCATCACTAAGTAGCCATCGGGCTTATCCCATCTCTTTATGAGGACTACATCATGATTAAACATATCCATAAATTGGCGCGTTACACCGCATTAATTTTAATTTCAGCCTCCCCCATGCCTTTTGACGATGCTTACGCAGAAACCAGCGAACAGCCAATCGCCGCCGCCGAATTGGCACTGGACGAAACCCCGGCCAACTATAAACCCAAAAGTTCAAACAGCGATTAGAGCCTTTCCCAAGCTTGCCGCCGTCGGCTAGCGTATGACAACATCATAGTATCCACTGAATTAATAGGGCGGATAACGCTATCCGCCCCCACATCTAGCGAGCAAAATATTGCCGTGCTTGCAATACATGCCCCGACCAGCCAGCCACACTTAAACAGCCACTGAGGCAGGGGGCAACCGCGCTGGGGCTTTTTGCGAAAAGCAGACTTTTATTGATAAAACCACATTGTTTTTTTACTTCTCATCAACAAACCTAATAAAAACAATTGGTTTTCTTAGCGGTAAAAATATCACTACTTTATAGGTAATCGTTACTATCTTTACGCCATGCAAACTGTTATTGTCCATACCCAACTTTATTCCATCCCCCTCCACAGTTATCGCCTGTGAGCTACAGCGGTTTCTAAAGGACATAACAAGGACACACCATGCGTATCAACCCTAAAGCCCCTATCCCTATAGCCATCTTTTTGGCACTCACGTTAACCGCGCCCGCACTTGCCCAAGACTGCGCTAATGCACAAAGCACGGTGGATATTATGGAATGCCAGGAAGCGCGGTATCAGGCGGCGGACAAAGCACTGAACGCCGTCTACAGCAAGGCGATGAAAACGCTGAGCGACACCGAAAAGAAGAAACTCAAAGAAGCCCAACGGGCATGGCTTAAATACCGCGATGCCAGTTTGGACTTTATCATTGAAATCAACAAGGACGGGGGCAGTTACGCCAACATTGTTATTGGCGATTATAAAGCTAAGATCGTAGAAAAGCGGGTCTTGGAATTAAAGTACCTGCTGAGTAGCCCAGATGATAGCCCTGTCGAATGGTAGGGGACGCATTGCTTTACCGCGTTGCCAAAATACTAGCCTGCTACATTCAATCCACCGAGGGTTTAGCTCAGAAAAAATCAGAGCCTTGACCCTTTTTATCTCCAGTATGCTAAAAAAGCCAATCTCCGTAGCAGTGCACTGCGATTGTCAGTTAAAACCAGATAGCCACTGCCATCCGCAAACTGGATCCAGCGAATATTTGACAGATGGCGCGGAAAAAATGACTGGATACCCATACTCCCAAACTATCTCGGCTCAAAAATAATGGCCTATTCCTTGGTTATAGCATAGGTTGTGATAGCTGATTTTCGGGATGCACAGAGACGAGAGCAGCATCGCAAAACCTATCACTTGACGATCAAGTTTTTCATAAAGCTACCTCTAAATAGTGGGAAAGACTAGCGAAACATTAAGGCTTGTCAAGGTGAACGGATCTCTCCCTCCCCTAGAGCGATAGATTAGACAAAAGCTACATAACCCAAAACAAACCGCCACGCCTAATAAAGACTTAGACTACGAAATAGTGGATTGCACGTCTCCTCTTTATAAGGTGTTTGAGGGTATCAATCATATAAACCACCAGCTTTTATTATCC
This sequence comes from Methylovulum psychrotolerans, assembly GCF_002923755.1. Classification (GTDB taxonomy): domain Bacteria; phylum Pseudomonadota; class Gammaproteobacteria; order Methylococcales; family Methylomonadaceae; genus Methylovulum; species Methylovulum psychrotolerans. The sequence goes on along the minus strand of NZ_PGFZ01000002.1, from coordinate 75,269 downwards.
TTAAGGCATGCGAGTCATCCCATTTTTTTACATTGTTTAGTTCTTTATTAAGTAACTGTATTTTATTGTAGTCCGTAATTACCGCTGCCTCCTTAATCTTCGCTGCCACATCCACCAACTCCTTATCCCACCCACACCATTTGGCAAAAGATAATACCGATAAAATCAAGCTTTCGACTTCACCAGAGTCATCTTCCTTGATTTTTTTACTTTTTTTGTCTTTCTTTGAATTGATCACACTAAGTAGCACGTTTTTCTTCTCAGAATAATTAACGCTGCCCTTACTCCTATTGCATGTTTTATCAGCGTCAAGAGTTATTTGGCCTTTGTATTCGGTATAATAAAGCCCCCAAGCAGGTGTTTCAGCACTACTTGTAAGCTTGTTCCCTGCTAAATCTGTATATGTGCCAATAAGATACTCGTCTTCTATTGCTGAAAAGTATCCCAATGACAAGATTTTCTCGTTCTCCAACTTAAAGACATCAATACCATCACAGTCAAAACAACTACCCCCGGTATTTGAATCAATGGCTATAAAATCCCCGATTTTGGCAATCTCATTTTTTGAAAACTGCTGAAAACTTGGAAACGTAATATAAACTTGCAAAATTTGATCAAGATACTTTAATACCACAAATGATTCGCAATCATCAAGCATAGGCGAACAGAAATTATGAATTACCGCTTTAACCTTCCCTACATAAGCCTCTTCTTGCAAATGATTTGTATGCCCAGGATTAGAGGGCTTTATTTCTTCATCAGCTTTTTGAAAATAAACGCTCGCTAGCTTTTTTGCCGCACTAGCTGTTTTTTCTTCTGCTAACTTTCCAATGCTCAAATTCGAGTGTAGTGGTTCAAACCGAGCCGCTGCAAGAGCAGTATTTATCGAATCAGGAGCCTTGTAGGAACAACCAACAATAAAAAAACAAAGCACATTGACAATAACTTTCATAACGACCTAATTTAAAAAACTCTAATTGTACCGGATTATAGGGTATGCTCAATGTTAAAAAAACTGTATTTAATTGATTTTGTTTAAAAATAGCGCACAATCAGAAAAATTTTAATAGGTATTCAATGTGGCCTTGCTCGATTTTCACAAATACTCCACGCAACGTACATAATTTAACTTGATCAAATTCAGCTTCGACAAGCACGGCTTAAATGAGTCCCTGAGGCTTTGGAGAATCCGCATGGCAGTCCTATTTAACGTTATAATGGTAAAAAACAAAACCACACAGTCTTGCGTTGACCACCATGACGGCATTGACCAAATCAATGCGCTTAAATAGGTAAATCGGAGTTAGTAAATTCCGTGATGCCGATGCCATGGACGCATGACGCGACTAGAAATACGTTACTCTAGCGGTTCTACCTTTGTAAAAGCCGCCAATACCGCTGGGATAAGCACATTGTCGCCATCAATAAACAATGCAGTTGAATCAAACAACCCGAACCGAATTTGCTTATACTCGATCATCAAGTTTTTCATAAAGTCACCTCTAAATAGTGGGGAAGATTAGCGGAGAGCTAAGGCTTGTTAAGGTGGGCAGCTCCCTCCCCTGA
>NZ_PGFZ01000002.1:0-73697 GCF_002923755.1 Methylovulum psychrotolerans | reverse complement strand
ACGGATTCCATTGCAACTTGTTGTTTTTACTTAATTAAAATACTAATCCAATATCTAATGGCTAAGTTGCTTATTCTAATATTAAAAACTTGATGATCGAGTTATAGTCATCAGAACAATCCAAATCATAAAACAATTGCGTAGGATCCTTGGGCAATACTAATCAGGCTTTCAGCTTCAATTTCAACATTGTCTTCAGCGATAACATCGTCTTCGAGAGTGCAAATAGCCAAGCCATAACCGCGTACCTTAGCTACGCGCCAAATGGCTTTTGATGGGCCGTAAATGACCGCAACGATTGCCTGTAGTAACGGTAATAGAGGGAAGCGTTGGCTATCTGCCGTTACGTCGTATATAAAATACATTAGCGATTATTTTTAGCGTCAAATACTATCATAACAACTGAGGATGAGCTATAAGTGCGAATAAAAATCCAGCCCCCCCTACCCCAAATCAACCCGCCTTTCCCCGCTGCTGATGCGCCCACCCTCCAACGCTTCAACAATATACACCTTCCCGTCCCCATGTTGGCCGCTACACGCCACCGTCATGATGGTGGTAAAAATAAGCTCCACTAAACTGTCGGGGGCAAATATCTCCAGACGCTTTTTCGGCATAAACGGGCGGTAATCTTGGACATGCTGGGTGCGTTCGCGCCCAAACCCTTGGCAATCGATCACCGTCATACCCGGAAAGCCCGGAATGTCCATTAACGCCGTCGTAACGCTATTAAGCTTATTGGGCTGGATAAAGGCGCGGATCTCTTTCATAATTCCTCGTTAAGGTTCATCAGCTTCGGCGAAATAGCGGTACAGGGCAGGCAACAGCGTCAAGGTCAGCACGGTGGCGGTCAACAGGCCGCCGATAATGACCACGGCAAACGGTTTCGCCGTTTCCGAGCCGACACTGGTGGACAGCGCCGCCGGAAACAGCCCTAACATCGCCATCATAGCGGTCATGACCACCGGCCTAAGACGGCTGACCGAGCCGTTGACAATGGCATCGTGCAGCGACTGCCCTTCCCTACGCAGTTTATTCAATTGCGAGACTAAAATCACGCCATTTTGGACGGCGATACCGAATAGGGCGATAAAACCGACCGCCGCCGAAACGCTTAGGTTAATATGGGTCAGCAATAAGATCAGGATACCGCCAATCATGGCAAAAGGCACGTTCATGACAATCAGCAGGGCGTTTTTAATCGACATAAACGCCCAGAACAGCAGCACAAAAATTAAGCCCAAACTAATCGGCACAATAATCGCCAAGCGCTTCATGGCGCGTTGCTGGTTTTCAAACTGCCCGCTCCAGACAATACGGTAGCCGGGCGGCAAGTCCACTTGCGCGGCGACTTTTTGCTGAGCTTCGGCGACAAAACTGCCTTGGTCGCGGTTGATCAGATTACACTTGATGGCAATCCGGCGCATATTGTCTTCGCGGCTGATCCGTGACGCACCTTGATTGACCCTAACCGTCGCCAATTCCGATAACGGGATCAACTGGCCTGTCGGCGTTTTTACGGTCAACGCCTCCAAGCCAGCGACCGAATTACGCGCACTTTCCTCATAACGCAAGGTAATGTCAAAGCGCCGCTCGCCTTCCAAAAACTTCGAAGCCGCCCGCCCACCCATACCGATATCCATCACCTGCTCGACATCGGCAATATTGATGCCGTAACGGGACACTTTGGCACGGTCAATATCGACAATGACTTGCGCCAAACCCGCTTGCTGCTCGGCGGCAACATCGGTCGCGCCTTTAATGCCCGCCAAAATATGCGTGACCTGATCAGCCCTGTCCTGAAGCGTCGCCAAATCCGCGCCGAATATCTTAATGGCAATTTCCCCCTTTACCCCAGAAATGGCCTCTTCGACATTATCTTGGATCACTTGGGAAAAATTGGTCAAGATGCCGGGGAAAATCTCCAGTTCTTTATTCATGGCTTGGACTAATTGGTCTTTGCTCTTATACCGCCAAGTGTCTTTAGGCTTAAGATCAATCAGCACTTCCAAATTATTAAAGCCCTTAGGATCAGTACCGTCTTCTGGGCGGCCTAGCTGGGTCAGCACAGTTTTAGCTTCGGAAAATGCCGCCAATTTTGCGCGGATTTCTTCCTCAAAACGTTTGGAAGCCGCCAGCGAAACCGGTGTGGGCAACGTCACTGTCAACCAAACATTGCCCTCGTCCAATTTGGGCATAAATTCAGTGCCGATATAGCGTACCGACATAAAACTCAGCACCAACGCCGCTACCGCCGAGAAAAAGACCAGCCGTGAATGCCTAAGCACCCCTTCAAGGATACGCCGATAATGACGTTCCATCACCGCTACCAACGGATTATGGGTTTCCGCGAGTTTAGGGCCCAGCAAATAGGTCAGCATGGCGGGTACAAAGGTCAAACTAAACAGCATTGACGCGACCAAGGCAAAACTGAGCGTATACGCCATCGGCGAGAAAATTTTCGCCTCCACTTGCTGGAAGGTAAAAATCGGCAGAAAAGCGATGATAATAATGGCTTTGGAAAACAAAATGGGGCGGCCCATTTCGGTCGCCGTATTTAACAAGGTTTGCCGCAAATGGCGGATGTCGGCCTTACGGTGCAAATCCAGCGTCACCTGCACCATCACCGCTTCGACCAAGACCACGGCACTATCGACGATAATCCCGAAGTCGATAGCACCCAGCGAAATCAGGTTGGCGGAAATGCCGCCCAAATCCACCAGAATGAACGCAAACAGCAAGGAGATGGGGATAATCAAGGTGACTAAGAAAGCCGCCAGAAAGCGCCGCAGGAACACCAATAAGATAATCAGAATCAGTGCCGCACCTTCAAGCATATTGTGCATGACCGTATGCACGGTATGGCCGACCAGTTCGGTGCGGTCATAGATGGGCGTGATTTTAACCCCCGGCGGCAAGCCAAAGGTGTTCAGTTCGTTAATCTTCTCCTTCACCCCCGCCAACACATTAACGGCATCGCGGCCTTTTATCAGCAGCACCGTGCCTTCCACCACATCGTCACGCTGGTTCATGCCGACAATACCCGTCCTAGGTTGCGGGCCGACGCTGATGTCGGCAACATCCTTAATGCGGACTGGCACACCGTCATTGGTGACAATGACAATTTCGCCAATTTCCTCTGCCGACTTTAACAGCCCTGTACCGCGCACCACTAAGGCCTCGTCGCCGTGTTCGATATACCCGCCGCCAGTATTGGTGTTATTGGCGGCAATGGCGGCAAAGACCTGCCCTAATTCGATGCGGTAATTTTTCAAACGTTCAGGTTTGGCGGCAACCTTATATTCCTTAACGCCGCCGCCATAAGAGACCACATCGGCCACCCCTTGCACAGTGCGTATCCGTGGCTCGATGACCCAATCCTGAAGCGCCCGCTGCTCGACTAACGGCAAATGCTTGGCATCAATCACATAGCGGTAGATTTCGCCGACCCCCGTCGATAACGGCCCTAACTGCGGGCTGGTACTGTCGGGTATGTCGGCATTTTGTAACTTCTCTAAGACCTGTTGTCTGGAAAAATAATCTTCGGCCTTATCGTCAAAGGTCAAGGTCACGACCGACAAGCCAAAAATGGACACCGAACGCATATTCATCAAATGCGGCAGACCGTTCATGACCCGTTCAATCGGCAAGGACACTTGCTTTTCGACCTCCTCCGGGGCTTGTCCGGGATATTGGGTCACCACTTGGACAAAAACGTTTTGCACATCAGGAAACGCCTGTACGGGCAAATTTTCAAAGGCGATAATCCCTGAGATAATAATCGCTATGGTCGTGCCGATCACCATCAAACGCTGCTGTAAGCAAAACGCGATAATATGTTCAATCATGTCGCTCTATCCTTTGGGCTGCTATGGGTTGGCGCTATCGGTTTCCAGCTCTTCTTCCGCACTGAGCATCAGTGCGCCTTCCGTCACCAGCAGTTCATCAGGCTGTAAACCTTGGCTAATGACGGCCTTATCTTTTAAGCGCAGACCCATTTTAATAGCCCGTTGTTGATAATGCTCGGCATCCAAGGCAATAAACACATAATCGGTGTCGCCTTCCGTAAACACCGCCGTCAGCGGAATCACCACGGCAAGGTCGTCTGGGCCACTACCGACTTCAATATTGGTATACATGCCCGGCAACAAACGCCCGTCAGGATTGGGCAAATCGCAACGCACTTGGATGCTGCGCGTATCTTCATCCAGCACTTGCCCGATATATTGCACAGTGGCAGGAAACCGCTCACCCGGATAAGCCGGCACCGACACAGATAACTTTTGGCCTAATTTGATTTTGCTCAGATTGACTTCAAAGACCTCCATTAACACGGTCAGTTTTTTAATATCGGAAATCACAAACAGCGGCTTTTCCAAATCAGGCCGCACTTCAGTACCCGGATTAACGTTTTTTTCGACCACAATGCCGGGTACGGGCGAACGCAAGGCAAAATGGCCGTCGGTTTGCTGCTCATTGATATGCAGGTTTTTCAAACGCTCTTGGGCGCGGCGGGCTTCACTGCTGGCACGGCTTAACTCATCTTGGCTCTGCTCTAATTCTTTGCGGGACACAGCCTTACCTGCATACAGCTCTTGCTGGCGGTTGAAGGCATGGGTTGCGAGCATCAAATCGGCCTGCGCCTTGGCAAAATCTGCCTCGGCATCGGCTACATCAGGGCTGTTCAATTCTAACAACACCGAACCGGCCTGCACCGTCGTCCCCAAGGCCACCGGCGTACCGATAACCCGACCCGCCACCGAAGAGCTGATTCTGGAGGTCAAACTTTCATTGTAGCTAATCTTACCTACCAGCGGCTCCAATAAGGGATGCTCCGACAAGCTTAAGCGGGCGGTTTTGATATAGGCTTTTTTCGGTGAATCCGACGGCAAATAAACTTGCCCCGCGACTTTAGGCCGCTGCGGTGCGGGCGGCGCCTGATCGGCGGGGCCGGAACACCCCACTAACAGCAACCAGCCTAGCAACACCATTAAAACCGCTATTTTTCTGTGCAAATACATTTGATTCATCATATCCATTACTGATATAAACTACGCTGCGAGTGCGGGGCCAAATAACCCCCTGCGATTATTGCTGTCCTAAGGCCGCCTTCTGTCCGCTGGCCTTGTCGTTAGTCGGCTCAACCCCTATGGCTTTCGCCAAATCATAGTAGGCATTGGCGCGGTTAATCAGCGCCGAATAATAATCACGCATCACATTTTTGTAACTGCGCTGGGCTTCGATAAAATCCAGTACGCTGGTCGCCCCCCGGCTATAGGCCAGCTCGGCGCTATTACGCACCACCACCGCATCATTGAGCAATCCGTCTTGAAAGCGGCGGACTATCTTATCGGTACTGTGCCAAGTGGCTAAGGCACCGACCACATCCTGACGGATGCCCAACTCGGTTTGCTCCACTGCCAAACGGCTTTGGCTGAACTGAACAGCGGCCTTATCGGCTTCGCCTTTATATTGATAAAACAAGGGTAACGGCACACTGACCCCGACAAAACCCGAATTTAAGGCATTGTTACTGGGGTCACGCGCATAACCGGCGGTGACGGTCACATCAGGGTACTTTAACCGCCGCGCCAACTCCATTTCTTTATCGGCTTGTTCGGCCCGTAATTTATCCGCTTGCAAATCAGGGCGTTGCTCCAAGGCCTTGGTGATCAGTTGCTCCCTGCTAAGGCTTTGCCCCAAGTCTTTAACGGTCGGCCACTGCTCTTTCGCCTCGAACGACAAACTTTGCTCAGGCCAGCGCAACAGCATGGCTAACTTGGCCTTAGCCTGCTCAACCGCCGTTTGGGCGTTATCCAAATCCGACTCGGCGCGTACCGATTCCATTTTGACCCGCAAAAAATCCGACTCCGAAATATCTCCGCTGTGCAGGCGCAACTGGTTGGCCTTGGCAATGACTTGGTAATGGTCAACAATTTCTTGCGCTAACCAGCGGTTTTTCTGGGTTTGTAATAATTCGTAATACGCATCCCTGACCATATTAGAAAATATCCGCACGGCATCCTGCAAATCACTGGCGGCCGCTTGCGTGGCAAAACCGCTGCTTTGGATGCGCAAGCCCCGTTTACCCGCGACCTCAATTAATTGGCTGAAAGAGAAATACTCGGCAGGCCCGCAAGAAACGCCGGGATTATGGCTGCACCCTGTGGCACTGGCACCATTATTCAGATTACCGCTAAGCTCAGAAAGCTGAAAACTGAAATTAGGGTTGGGAATCGCCGAAGCAATGACGGCATCGGCTTGGGACTGGTCGATATTATATTGCGCGGCAATCAAATCGAGATTGCGTTGGTAGAAAATGGCCAGCACTTCATCTACCGATAACTCCTTATTTTGCCCATAGGCATCAAAAGCCATAAGGCCATTCAATAACAGCAACAATGCCGTTCTTTTAAAAAAAGTCTTCATAAATCCTAAACCCTGCCAAAACCCTTAACGCCTTAGGTTTCGGGGTAATACACCATCAAATAGGGAATAACTTGGCGAATGGGCAAACAATGCCTTTTAAAGCCTGACACCCTCAGAAGGTATGCCAGCTTCAAAGGCCTTACCCTGCTAATTTATCACATGCCCATCCCTAAGCTCAGTTATCGCCAACCCCGATGCCATCCCATTCCTGGATGATACCAACCCCAACCATAAGTGGGGTGTTGCCGCCAAAGATAACCCGGTCCCGGTATCGGATAAGCCGGTCTCACTACGGCGGCCGGGCGTATCCCGACACCTACAGGCTGTACGGCACATCCCGCCAAAAAAACACTTAAGCCAATGGCTGTTAATAATAATTTCATAAAAGACCTTCCTTAAAAATAAGCAATAAACGCCTAACCTAATCCGGTAAAAACGCCATCAACTATCGCCAGCCCCTATGCCAACCCAATCGGGGATGGTACCACCCCCAACCATAACGCGGATGCTGCCGCCAAAGGTAACCGGGGGCTGGAATCGCGTAGGTAGGCCGTACCACAATCACCGGACGAGGGCTAATCACCACTCGGCTATCCGCCCTCAACTGGCTAAGTGCCCTTTGACAACCAGGAGAAAGCTGGGCAAACGGATAAGTGTGCAAACACCGCAACAAACCGTCCCCAACAACTGCCCGGCCACAATGCGCCAGCCTCGCTTCTTCAGCGCAAGCCATCGCCACAACCTGCCTGTCTGCCACGTTACCTGCACGCGCAGACAAGGCATAGACCGATGCAACAACCATTAATGCCATTAATAATTTCATACGCACACCCTCACTATTTTGCGAAAACACCATCTAACAAACGCTATAAGCCGACATTATCAAACCGATCAAATAGAGTTGCCGCCGCCAAACTGTTTTCAGCAAAATAGTGTTGATACCGCTATTTTGTCAGGCGCATACAACCCTTTACCCCAATGGCTACACACTGCCCACAGCAATATATAGACCAAAAAAACAATAACTAGAAATCAATTGCTTAAAATTCAAATCAGCCCTTTACGGTTGATATGAACAAAATACCAACCGTTTTGTTGTTCATATCAACAGCCCCATCCATCTGAAAACCATAGCGTCTTGTTTAACGGAAGTTCGCAGGCATAACCCAAAAGACCCTATCCCTCTAGCTAAATCCACTTGCCTCTACTCGGCGGGCGGTTCGTCGCGCTTGATCTGAATATCCTCTTTCATAATCTCGACCATTTCATTAAGCTTAAGCACATCATTTTTCATATCCATCAGTAAAAAGTACAACACCAACGCCGATAAAGACGCAACAATACTCAAAATCAGCGTAATCGTATTAATCCGTGCCTGCTCCGTTTTATACTCGCAACGCTCGGTGCCAGAGGTAGCGGCGGGCGGACTTACCACCACAACGGACGGGTCGGAATGTGGTAGCCCATCATCAGAAACTAACGGCTTGGCAGCGTCATCAAGTGCGGGCATCATCACCCCCGTTTCGGCGGCAACCTCCAGTCCCGGCGGCGTGTCCACTTCTTCTATCGGCACTGGCTCAAAAATCGGTTCAACACGCAGCGGCGAATCGGCCATGCCCGCCGCCCACAAATCCGGTGCGGTTGCCATAGGCCGGTCGACTGCCAACCCTAACGGATTGGCAAGCTCATCGTCAATGAGGGGGACAGGCATCGCCACTCCCGTTTCGGCAGCAACCTCCACCATTGTCGGCGTATCGGCCTCTTCTATCGACGCCGTCTCAAAAATTGGTTCAACACGCAGTGGTGAATCGGCCATGCCCGCCGCCCACAAATCCGGCGCGGTTGCCATAGGCCGATCTTCAACAGGCGACACCAAGGTTTGCCCGCCCGGCTCAGGCTTAGGTTCGGTGACCGAGAAAAAAAACGCTTGCGTTTCGACAACGCCATCGGCATCATGGCTAGCAACTTTTAACGTCACACCGGACAACTCAGGCTCTGCCTCTGCCTCACTTGGCGGTTGCGTAGCTGCCAACGGCACCACCCTATAAGCCGCCGCCTGAGCCCTATCCGCAGCGGCATCAGGCAGAACCTCGATCTGTTCGGCGCTGGTACGGCTGGTCATATCTTCAACCTGAACTATACTAGTAATGGGTTTTTCAACACCGCTGACAACCAAAAGGCGGTCTATGGCATCTTCATCGTCAGGCAAATTATCCAATGGCGTTACCGTAAACACCGGGTCGTCACGGGTCGCGCGTAGCTCTGCCAACACCAGCATTTCATCGGCGGCACTGCCCGGCCCGTTGAGCCTGCTGAAACTACGGTCTTTAGAAATGCTTCTCTTACGGGTCTTTTTCATGGCTTGATCGGGTAGGTAATGTAAAATCGGGGAATGCCGTTATCTTTCTTAATCAGCGACAACGGCAACTTTTAGCGGCACACTCAGCAATGTGCATAAAGTTTCGCTCATTTGATGCTAAACTTCCAAAAAAATATTCAAAAAAACTCATTATGCAACTCGCCATTACTGCCTTAGGTAACAACAAAATCAATTTTATTGCGGAACTATTGCCCGCTATCCGCGATTGCAAATGCAATATCGTGGAAATCCGCGCCTCGCGGCTGGCACAATCCACCGCCACTTACTTGCTGGTACAAGGCAATTGGAATCAAATAGCCAAATTAGAAAGCACCTTAGATGTCATCCAGCGGCGCATTGACATCAAAATCCAGACCCTACGCCCAGAAAGCCGGGACAAAGGCAAAGACTGTATGCCTTATTTACTGGAAACCCTCTCACTCAACCACGACAGCATCGTCGAGTCGGTCAGTTCGTTCCTGATTGACCGCGATATTGACATTGAAGACATCACCGGCAGTTGTTATCCTGCCCCCTATATCCAAAATCCCGTCTTTGCCAGTAAATTTATTATCCTGATCCCCCCGCAACTGCATTTGCTGTCGCTGCGCGAAGAATTCATGGAATTTTGCGACCAGCTTAACATCGATGCCATTCTTGAACCCATAAAACGTTAGGTAGCTTATGACCTCACCCAATATTGGCACCGTCGTGCCGGATATGGAACTGGCCTCAACAGGCGCGAAAACTGTCAAACTCAGTGACTATCGCGGCCAGTATCTGTTGCTCTACTTTTACCCTAAAGACAACACGCCTGGCTGTACCCTAGAAGGCCAAGCGTTCCGTGACGCTATCGCCGATTATACCGCGCTCAATACCGTCATCATCGGCATATCACGCGATTCGGTCAAAGTCCATGAAGGCTTTAAAAGCAAACAGGCATTCCCGTTCGACCTGCTGTCCGATAGCGACGAACAGCTATGCAGCCTGTTTGAGGTCATCAAACTCAAAAATATGTACGGCAAACAAGTACGCGGTATTGAACGCAGCACCTTTCTGATCGGCCCTGACGGGACGCTGATCCATGCTTGGCGTAAAGTCAAAGCCCAAGGCCACAGCGACGACGTATTGGCGCTGTTGCGGACACTAGCGGCGTAACACCCGGCATAACTCCCAACCGCACCTGGCGGCATACCCATGCCCCAGACCCACGGCGGCCTTCGCCTTCCTCCCGCCCAACCCAATGGTACCGACATGAATATTCAGACCATGCCTGATAACAAGCTGTTTGTTTTAGATACCAATGTGCTGATGCACGACCCTGCGGCGATTTTCCGTTTTCAGGAGCATGACATTTTTATCCCGATGGTGGTTCTGGAAGAACTAGACCACGGTAAAAAAGGCCTGACCGATGTCGCGCGTAACGTCCGCCAAGCCAGCCGCTTTCTTGACGGGCTGATCCGCGACACCAGCCAGCAGACTCTTAACGACGGCCTGCCCTTATCGCGTATTGAGCACAGCCCCAATGGCGACAACCTGAACAGCTCAGGCCGCCTGTATTTCCAAACCAGCGCCATGACCGCGCTCTTGCCTGACAGTATGCCCGGCAACCTTGCCGACAACTCCATCCTCAGCGTCGTGCTGGCGCTCACCAGCAAATTCCCGCACATCAAAGTCATCTTAGTATCGAAAGATATTAACATGCGCATCAAAGCCGCTACCCTAGCCTTAACCGCCGAGGACTACCACAACGACCAGACTTTAGAAGATATTGACCTGCTCTACAGCGGCGCGACCGCCTTAGAGGATGATTTTTGGGAAAACCACGGCACACAAATGGACTCCTGGCAGGAAAAAGACCGGACATTTTACCGCCTTGAAGACCCTTTAGTCAGCGAATGGTATCCTAACCAATACTTGTACATGGACAATGACAGTAATTTTGAGGCCATCGTCCGCCGTTGCGACGGCGAAACGGCTATCTTGGAGCTGGCGCGGGATTACCGCTCCAAACACAATAGCGTCTGGGGCATTTATGCGAAAAACCGCGAGCAAAACTTTGCCCTCAACGTCCTGCTCGATCCCGAAATTGATTTTGTCACCCTCTTAGGCACGGCGGGCACTGGCAAAACCCTGATTGCCTTGGCGGCAGGTCTCACCATGACCCTAGAGAAAAAAATTTACAACGAAATCATCATGACCCGTGAAACCGTACCTATTGGCGAAGACATCGGGTTTTTACCGGGCACAGAAGAAGAAAAAATGGCCCCGTGGATGGGTGCGTTGATGGATAACTTAGAATTGCTGGGCAGCCGTTCCGGGCAAAACGAATGGGAACAGGGCGCGACCAAAAATATCTTAATGAACCGCGTCAAAATCCGCTCGTTAAATTTCATGCGCGGACGCACCTTTCTGAACCGTTTTCTGATTATTGACGAGGCACAAAACCTCACTTCGAAACAAATGAAGACCCTGATTACCCGCGCCGGCCCCGGCACTAAAATCATTTGCATCGGCAACCTGTCGCAAATCGACACCCCTTACCTGACCGCCACCACCTCAGGCTTGACCTACGTCGTCGACCGCTTCAAGCATTGGCCGTACGGTGCGCATATCACCCTCCGGCGCGGCGAACGCTCCCGCCTCGCCGATTACGCCTCGGAAAATCTGTAACGTTTATCGGCAAAATACCTTACAATCAGAAACATGGCATTACTATTGCTTTTTGTTTACAAATCCGTCTGAAACATTACCTGATGAGTGCCGACCACGCTGCTTACTGAGAGACCATGCTATGAGCAATATAAAAGTCCTAAAACCGTCCACCTATCTGACCGAAGTGAAGGCCTTATCCGACCGTATCGTTAAGGCGCAACAGCCCATCCGCATCCTCGACGCGATCAAATGGGATGACAGCATCAAACAGGCATTTTTACAAAGTGGCTGTAAATCCCTGCCCGCTATTGATGCCGATTATTACAAGCAACGCCCCTTAGGCTTTGACCCTAGCGACAAAAAAGAAGAATTCCATCAAATAGAACGCGATTTAGTGCGCAAACTCGGCCAACTTAACCCGCTGAGCGTCATCATGCGCCGCATGTGCCGCGAATACCAAGATGTCGTCTACATGCTCGAAGCGCGTGGCACCTCGACGTTTTCTAATATCTCCCAAGAACTGTACGGCTCATCGCAAGACGTGTTCCATGTCGGCGACCCGACCATTGCCGACTTGGGCAGCATGATGGAATCGACCTTGGAGCAACTGCTGCAACTGGACTTTTTGAACGAAGACCCGAAAACCATCACCGCCAAAGAAGCCGTCGACATCCTTAACCAACGCATAGAAGAAGTGCTGCCGGGCGAAGGCCTACGCGCCATGCTCAGCGACGGTATCGTTTCGGATGCCGCCGCCGGTACCGATTACGTTAAGCTCCGCGCCGACGCGCTGTTTAATATGCGCGACTTACGGGTACTGGAAGTGCATGAAATCTGGGTACACCTCGGTACGACCCTCAACGGTATGGAACAGCCATACTGCACCTTCCTCGGCAAAGGCCCCCCTTCGGCCACCGTCACCCAAGAAGGCTTGGCGGTGCTGATGGAAATATTAACCTTCAGTTCCACGCCCAACCGCCTGATGCGCCTGATTAACCGCGTCCGTGCCATTACCTTAGCCGAAGAAGGCGCGGATTTTCTGGATATTTTCGCGTTTTTCCGCGCCAAAGGCCTGGATGAGGAAGACAGCTACACCTTAAGCAGCCGCGTGTTCCGGGGCAGCAGTTCTAACGGGATGCCCTTCACCAAAGACCTGACCTACATCAAAGGCTTTGTGCTGACTTATAACTTTATGCGCTTAGCGGTCAATAAAGGCAAACCTGACCGCATCCCTTTGCTGTTCTGCGGCAAGACCACCATTGAAGACATGAAAATACTGGTGGATTTGGTCGAAGAAGGCACGGTCAGCCCACCCCGCTTCCTGCCGCCGCAATTTCGTGACCTCAACGGCCTTTCCGCTTGGATGAGCTTTAGCCGCTTTATGACCTCGCTGAACTTCCGGCAGCTAGAACAGGATTATGCCAACATTTTGTAAGCATACCCAAACCCCTATTTGCACTGTAGAGACGTTGCACTGCAACGTCTCTAGCCACCTTGGATTGGCATAAACGTTAAGCCCACTCAAAACAATACCCCAGCCCTTTTACCTAAATGCGGTAATTTTTCACTTTTCTTTGTAAGCAGGCAATAGCATTTACTGCAAAAACATGTTATTTTGCAAGGCTATTACGTTCGTCTAAACATGACATATAGACATCTCTTGCATCTCCCATATCCCATATCCCCTGAAATAATCCGCCCCAGCAACCCAAACCTATGGGTTGGACAAAACGGCATCCCGCACACTGACGAAAGGCCACTGGCCAAAATAAGAATGACCTGATGAAGCACATCACCGCCGCCTTTACAGCAGCCGAACAATTTGCCCCTTTTTTTTCCAGCGCAGCCGTACAAACCGCCGCCAAATCCGCCCACAGCGTCCTGATACAACTTTTTGTCGGCCAATGCAATGACGCTTGGATTCTCAACCTCGTCAACACCGCCCAACACGCCTTACCCCAAGCCATTATCGTCGGCGTCACCTCGGCGGGCGAAATTTGTGCCGGACGGGTGAGCCTGGAATCGACTGTCGTCTCCGTCAGCATATTCAGCTCGGCCAGTTTGCACCCTATCGCCTGCGCCAGCCACCAAGGCGGCGAATATACGGCAGGACAAGCCATTGCCGAAGCCTTACAACCTATCCCCCACCTGCAAGGCATTCTGCTCTTAGCCACACCAACACGCATCAATTGTGCAAACGTGCTGAAAGGCATAGAAGACCGCCTACCGACCCTACCCGTATTTGGTGGCGGGGCGGCCGAAACTTTAAACTGCCAACAACCGCGCGTCTTTCTGCACACAGCCCTGTTTGCCGATGGCTGTGTCGCCGTAGGCTTGGCGGGGGCGCAATTACGCATCGAAACCCATATTACTTTTGGCTGGCAAGCCCTCGGCCCACAAATGGCCTTAACGGCGGTTAACGGCTTTAACATCCAGTGCATCGACGATAAACCGGCACTGGATGTCTACCGCAAGTATCTGGGTATCCATCCCGATGATGAAGACATGTATTTGGTCGAGTTTCCACTCCTGATGGAGCGGTACGGCACACAAATCGCCAGAAACCCAGTCTCCGCCAACCAAGACGGCAGCGTCACCTTAGTCGCCGACGTTTACCAAGATGAAACCGTGCGCTTAGGTTATCTTAACGTCGATTTGGCCCTAGAGAACACCCATGCGGTGGTAGCCGAATTGGCGGCCTTTGCACCGGAAGCTATCTATCTGTATTCGTGCATTTGCCGCCGCTTTACCCTACAGCAAGATGTCGAACTGGAAACCTATCCGTTTCAGGCACTGGCCCCCGTGGCGGGCTTCTTTACCAGCGGCGAATTCTGCCGACACGGCAACCACTTACAGCAACTCAATTCCAGCCAAATCGTGGTAGCTATGCGCGAAACCGAAGCCGCCGAACCCGCTCATTGGACAGACACGGGAGCCGATACCGCAAAAGACCGCTACCGTTTCCGTCACGCGCGGATTACTAGCCACTTACTGCATTTCATCGCCACCCTAAGCGACGAACTGGAGATGGCGAACAGCAAACTACAGCACTTAGCCGAACATGACCCACTAACCGGGGCATTGAACCGCCGTACTTTAGATAACGCGCTGGACACCGAACTCGCCATCGCCGACCGCTATAACCGCCACTGTTCTTTAGTCATGTTCGATCTGGACCACTTCAAACAGTTTAACGACAATTACGGCCATAGCGCGGGCGACATCGTCCTAAGCAGTATCGCCCAAACCGTCCGCCAGACCATACGCCGCAGCGATATGTTGTTTCGCTTTGGTGGTGAAGAATTTTTGCTGTTGCTACCTGAAACGGCCACCGAAGGGGCATGGGAAATTGCCGAAAAAATCCGTCTGGCGATTGCCCGGCTGACCTTAGCTTACACAGAAATATTGTTGCCCAAGATAACAGCTTCTTTTGGGGTCGCCAGCTACCCGGCACACGGCCAAGAGGCCTTGGCATTAATCAATGCCGCCGATGCCGCCTTATATCAGGCCAAAGCACAAGGCCGGAATAGGGTTTTGGCGTTTGCGGAATGAATTGGGGGAGGTTGAACGTGCACAAAATAAAATCTGTTGTAGAGACGTTGCACTGCAACGTCTCTACAGTTTTAGCCTAACCAGGATTTTTTGCGGCTGACCTTAAATTTTATGCGCGTTCCTAAGCTACTCGGCAGGTTCGGCTGGGTTTAAGGTTTCCCACCAGGCTAGGCCTTCATGGCCTAGGTCTTTGGCTAATTCGTCTAAACTTTGCAAGACTTGCGCCAAACCGATGTGTTTGGCCATACGGTAAGCCTTTAGCGATGTTGATAAGGCTTGTTGTTGCTCATCATTTTGCCAATGGATAAGTCCAATATTAAACAAAGTTGTACATTCGCCCGCTGTATCGCCGATGTTTTGCTGGATTTGTAAGGATTGTTCCAAGTAGCGCAAGGCGGTGTCATAGTCACCTTTGGCATGGTAGATTTGGGAGATGTTGTTGAGGGTCGCGCCTTCGCCTTCTTTGTCGCCGATATCTTGCCAGATTTGCAGGGATTGTTCCAAATAGCGCAAGGCGGTGTCGTAATCGCCTTGGGCATGGTAGATTTGGGAAAGGTTGTTGAAGGCCGAGCCTTCGCCTTGTTTGTCACCGATGTCTTGGCTGATCAGCAGGGATTGTTCCAAGTAGCGTAAGGCGATGCCGTAGTCGCCTTTAGCTTTGTAGATTTGGGAAAGGTTGTTGAGGGTTGCCCCTTCGCCTTGTTTGTCGCCGATGTCTTGCCGGATTTGTAGGGATTGTTTCAAGTAGCGTAAGGCCGTGTCGTAATCGCCTTGGGCATGGTAGATTTGGGAGAGGTTGTTGAGGATCGCGCCTTCGCCTTGTTTGTTGCCGATGTCTTGACAGATTTGCAGTGATTGTTCCAAGTAGAACAAGACAATGCCGTAGTCACCTTTGATATGGTAGATGACGGAAATATTGTTGAGGGTTGCGCTTTCGCCTTGTTTGTCGCCAATACGTTGTTGTATTTGCAACGATTGCTGATAACATACTAATGCTTGGTCATGTTTTCCTAACGACTTATATAACATCCCCAAACGGATCAACAAATCACCCTTTGTCTTTGATGCCTCCTGCCCCGCCAATTCCGCCAGCAAGTTCTCTAAATTAACAATCCACCGCTCTTTCTCAGTTAACGATAATTGCCCGACAAAATTCTCACCCACACTTTCCCAAGTGCTTTGCATCAAGCTAAGCTGTTCAGGCTGTGACAAAGTAAACTCATAAAGCCCACTCCGCCAATCGGCAAAATCCGGGGCTTCGTTAAAAATTTCCGTCAGCAAAAAATCCGGCATCCAAAACACCACCGGATGGTTAGCCCTCCCATAAAATTCCCGCCGCCAATTTAACTCCTGAATAACATAGCGGTCTTTTAAATGATAGAGCTTTTCCAAATCGTAAATGAACACTATCGCATCCGCACTGGCAGCCGCCAGTAAGGCCGCCATTTGCGCATCAATAAAAATATCGTTTTCAGGCGTTAACGGCAGTTCAATAATAGGCGTGGCAAGGTTGGCTTTTAAGGCGGCGACCAATTCATTACGCAACGGCACGGTATTGCAACTGACAAAATACAGCCCAAAGCCCTTACATAATTGCAGGGCGCGGCGCAGATGCTTTAGCTCTGGATGTTGGGTAAAAATATCGCTCAGCGTTGAGGTCACGGCTCAATTAGGCGCGGTTAATTTAGCTTGTAACCAACTGATTTCCCTTAAAGCGGGATGTAAATCCGCCCAAGGCTTGCCGTTTTCGTATTCATTCACCAAGCGCAAACTTAATAAACGTTCGTAACGCTTATCTTTATCTTTTATGACCCGTCGGGCAGCGGCAATTTCTTTCAGAAACTCAACATCTTCTTCTTTGACCAGACGGTCATATTCCTTAACCAAATGGCTGATGGCGCGATCAATATCAACGTCTTTAATCTGGCTTTCCTCGGTTTCGGAGGCAATCCGAATTAAACGCAACAAATCGCGTATGGAACCGCCACTCATGGCAATCAGACGCTGTAACAAAGCCGGATCAGCAAACAATAGCGCTACTTGCATACGTTTATCGATTAAATCCGCTAAATATTGCTTACCTTCTGGTGTTTGATATTTGACCATCGGCATGAAAAACACATCATTAGCAAAAAAATCGCCTAAATTGGCATTAAAAGCCAAGGCAATCGGAATAGTATATAAAACATGTGCGCCTATTTCATTCAGTTGCTCGGCGTGTTCGATAAATAAATCATTGTAGGTCGCACTTTCCCTGATTTTTTCTAAGCCATCGACAATGAAGACTATATCGGCATGACCTTTAGTTTTCAATTTCACCCGTGCGGCAATCAACAAATCGTTTAATTTAGCGATAAATTCTTGCTGAACGCCTTTGATCCTTTCGCGGATTTGTTCGCGGTGGCTGCTACCACTGCGTACTTCGCCCATAATTTTCGTGATGAATTTACCGATACCAAAAATATCTATGCCAGCTTGGGTATCTATACCAATACTGGCTTTGGCTTCCGTCAGATACTCATGGGTCACTATTTTTTCTGCCAACAACAGATCCAAATCATTTAAAAGCCCCTTATCCAAATTTATCGCTTGTTTAGCCAAGGCCTCAATAACCCCTTGGGCAATATTTAACAAGACATCCTGATAAGTGATCTGGTGTAGGTCTAAACTATTTTCCACATCCAAAAAAATCACAAAATAACT
Organism: Methylovulum psychrotolerans; assembly: GCF_002923755.1. Taxonomy (GTDB): domain Bacteria; phylum Pseudomonadota; class Gammaproteobacteria; order Methylococcales; family Methylomonadaceae; genus Methylovulum; species Methylovulum psychrotolerans. Next base: position 55,999 of record NZ_PGFZ01000002.1, on the reverse strand, counting down.
GGAATTTTCCAAGTGTTTTTGTAAGCGCTTTAGCTCGGTGGATTTGCCGCATCCAGTATGGCCTGTGACTAATTGCTTGCAAAAGTCTTCAGTCTGACTGGTGCGGATAATGCGCGTCGCTAAGGTATTGACACTTTTTTTATTGCGGACATCTTTTAAATCCAAATACCGAGGATCGCCACTTTCTAACGGCTTATCAGGGTGACAAGCATTATAAGCATCATCTAAATTATCAACCGGGTAATCCATAAATGTACGCAATCTCTTAACAAAGGAAAGGAAAAAATGCCTTGCTCAGCATTATCGTTCAAATAAAGCCAGTATAGTGCAGATCAGCAAAAAATTCACCCACGCGCCGCTAGCTTGCCAAGCATTGGGCAAACGTCAGCAAACGCCCCTTATATGGGTCGCCGTTTTCGATAAGGCGGTCGGCGGTTTTACTGGTGAAGCCATAGCCCAAATCCGCCATGGCCCGACAGAAACCGACGCGGTTGCCCCGGTTGGGGTCAACAATAATAATCTCGGCGGCGGGAGCGGCATGACTGTGGATAAAGGCGGCGAGTTGGCCCGGCTGTTGGCGTTCGTATAACACATCACTACCAATAATCAGATCAAACTGCCCCAGCCCCGGATTCTTCCCCGCCCAGTTGCCGGCATGGTATTTCAGTACCGACAGTTGGTTCAAGCGGGTATTTTCGTTTAAAAACGTTTGGCTTAAAGGATGCCAATCGCTCACCGTCATATCCCCCGCCCGCCGATGGATGACCAAACTGGCGAGGGCCAGTCCTGCGCCAATCTCAAGAATGCGCTGTCCGGTCAATTCCAAGCTGTGCATGGCTTGGGCGAGAATCCGCGCCGATGGCCATAAATGCCCAAACAGCGGCCAACTGGCCGGGGAAATGCCCGCCAATTCGGCTTCTTGCAAGGGATCGTAATATTGCTGGAGGTCAGCAAGCGAGCGGATTTGATACGCAAAACCGCCGACAGTGACGGTTTCAAATTTGACATGGTAGCCAGGCATAACGAGTGTTCCCTAAAGGGTTGTGCATCAGGAAGGTTCTGATCGAAAGGCACAAGACTTCGTGAGAAATGCTATACAGGCCGACAAGGCGCTTAAGAAAACCCACCCCCCATTAGGGAGCAGGCAAAAGGCTGGCGCAGGCACCGCCCGCGCCAGCAATAGAACAGTAAGCCGTTTACCGCCGCAAAAAATTCGCCAGCAATTCGTGGCCGTATTCGGTAAGGATGGATTCGGGGTGGAACTGCACACCCTCTATGTCCAAGGTCTTATGGCGTACACCCATAATTTCATCTTGGTTGCCGTCGGCATCTTGCGTCCATGCGGTCACTTCCAAACAATCGGGCAAGCTGGCTTGGGCAATCACCAAGGAATGGTAGCGGGTGGCGGTAAAGGGGTTGCTAAGGCCTTGGAACACACCGTTATTATGATGGTAAACCAGCGAGGTCTTACCGTGCATAATGCTTTTGGCATGGACGATGTCACCGCCGAAAGCATAACCAATGCTCTGATGCCCCAAACACACCCCTAATATCGGGATTTCGCCCGCCAATTCGGTAATGGTAGCGACCGACACCCCTGCCTCTTTCGGCGAACAAGGGCCGGGGGAAATGACAATTTTATCGGGTGACAAGCGGCGGATGTCCTCAACCGTCACTTGGTCATTACGGACTACCGTTACCTTCGCGCCCAGTTCACCAAAATACTGCACCAGATTGTAAGTGAACGAGTCGTAATTATCGACCATCACCAGATTAATCGCGCTCATACCCTTGCTCCTGCCAAACCGGCCTCTGCCATTGCCACGGCGCGGAAAATTGCCCGGCCTTTATTCATTGTTTCTTCCCATTCGCTCGTCGGCACCGAATCATAGACGATACCCGCCCCCGCTTGTATGTATAACATGTTATCTTTGATGACGGCGGTGCGGATGGCAATCGCCGTGTCTAAATTGCCCGACCAGGACACATAGCCGACCGCGCCGGAATAGATGCCGCGCTTAACCGGCTCCAATTCGTTGATAATCTCCATCGCGCGGATTTTTGGCGCACCGCTGACCGTACCCGCCGGAAACGTCGCCGCCAAGACATCAAAGGCGGTTTGGCCAGATTTAAGTGTGCCGGTGACATTGGAAACAATGTGCATAACATGCGAATAACGTTCGACAATCATTTTATCGGTCAGTTGCACCGTGCCGATTTCCGCCACCCGTCCGGTGTCGTTACGGCCTAAATCAATCAGCATCAGATGCTCGGCCAGCTCTTTCGGGTCTGCCAACAATTCTTTTTCCAGCGCCAAATCCTGCTCGGCAGTCGCGCCCCGGCGGCGGGTGCCGGCTATCGGGCGCACTGTCACCGTATCGTCTTCCAATCTGACCAGAATTTCCGGCGAAGAGCCGACGATATGGAAACCATCCAGGTTCAGGTAGAACATATACGGCGAGGGGTTCAGACACCGCAAAGCCCGGTACAGCGTCAACGGCGAGGCCGTATAAGGGATGGACATGCGTTGCGACAAGACCACCTGCATGATGTCGCCATCGGTGATGTACTCTTTAGCTTTGCGTACCGCGTCTTCGTAACCTTGTTGGGTAAAGCCGGAGACAAAATCCGCTTCATCGACACTTTTCGGCTGGTGGCCAGTATCGGTTTTAATCTGCACCGTGCGCAATTTAATGGCCAGCGCGTCCAAACGCGCGACCGCTTGGGTATAGGCATCGGCCTCGGCAGGGTCGGCATGGGTCAATAAGAGCATTTTACCGGACAGGTTATCAAACACCAGTATCTCTTCCGATACCATCAGGATAATATCAGGACAGCCCAGCACATCCGGCTTGGCCATCCGGCAAGCCTTAGGCTCGATATAGGCGATGGTCTCATAACCAAAATAGCCCACCAAGCCGCCGCTAAAGCGCGGCAAGCCGTCAACATCCGGCACTTTATAGCGGGCTTTGAATTGTTCTATCCACACCAGCGGGTTACTGTCGGTAACAGCTTCGAGCAACTCGCCATTTTTTTCTAAGCGGATGTCGTAACCGCTAACTTTCAGCACCGTCTGGCAAGGTAAGCCCAGAATCGAATAACGTCCCCACTGCTCACCACCATGCACCGATTCAAACAGATAAGAATAGGCTCCGTCAGCTAATTTCAGATACGCACTTAAAGGCGTATCCAAATCGGCGAGGATCTCACGGCAAACCGGAATACGGTTATAGCCTTGTTGGGCATAAAGGGCGAATTGTTCAGGGGTCATGATGGCTGGCACAAGATGTTATGGCAAAACCCAAGCGTGGCAAGGTACGGTTAAATGTTCGATTATAACCGAAAATAGCGGATTTGGGTGGCAGCAATTGGGAGGGAATGCAATACGGGGGCATTTTAGCGCGGTCGCCACCGCAAAAACAGCCTATTTAGCTTAATAAATGGGCAGTATAGGCATTGCTGGCGCTTTGTCGGGAATGGCTTAAAGCATTATTCGGACGGCTCACCATCACTATTATAGGCATCGAACAAATACTGGATGTCATTGTTTTTATCGATGATAATCGCCTGATAAAGCTTATCGGCTTGGCATAAACATTCACTAATGGCATCTAGCTGTGCCAAGGCTTGCTTATTATCGCTGCGCAGCCTTAACTTGCCGACAGCACGGTAAGCACGGGGAATTAATTCTGAAAAGCCTGCAAAAACCGCATCGGTCGCTGGCATACGTTGATGGTAATAGGTCGGTTCTATTGCCGCTAAGGCAGCGGCCATAACCTCAGGCGAGCTATTTGGCCAAGCAATCGCACACTGCTTAGAAATACGCGCCATGGTTTGTCCAGGTTCCTGTAACAAATCACTATAATTGACAAAACAGCGTTTTAAGCCGCGCGTATGGAATTCAGCCGCCAAAATATGCCGCAACCACACCAAAAAGGTTTTTTCCCATAAAAATAAATCCCTTTTTTCCAACGACTTCGCCACTTCAACAGGATGCCTGTAAGGGATCACCACCTTAACCTGCACCTTTAGCGTTTTCAAAACATCCAGCCATAAAGGGATGAATCGGCACATACGCGGGTCTTTAATGGCAAAACACGGCGAATAGCTAAACTGCTTGAGCAAATAAGCGCCCAGAATCGCCTTATAGTCGTTGCCGATAAGCGAGGCTAACCAACTTTCATCAATCGGTAACAGATCATCCCAAGACGAACCCAACAAGGCGAACAAATCGTCATGGATTTGCGCCAACTCAAACGACTCCCAATAGCCCGCCTCGTTATCCCAATTAGGTGTCATTAAATGGTCGGCTAAATCGACCCCCAATAAGTTGATGACCCGCGTCAGCACCGAAGTGCCGCTACGGTGCATCCCAAGGATTAAAATAGCCTGTTGGTTACGGCATGGCGCACCCAAATCGCGGGCAGGTGCACCAGTCGGCTCAGATAAAGCGTCGTCAGCGGCTAGCTTAACGATTTTATCTAAGGCTATTTTTTTTTTACACAAAACGCCTTGTCAAATGCGTCCAAGTCTATCAATTGCGCCAAATAAGGCGTTGCTGAGGCATTATTTTTGGCAATATCCCGATGGGTGACAACCCATTCCGGTTGCTCAGGATAATCTGCCAGCAATTGCCCGAATAAGACTGCCGCCTGCGCCCAAAAATCCGCAGCGGCGGCATCATTTTGGGCTTTTTTATCAGTAGCCACGCGATGGCAAGCAACACTGCCTTCCAATAATTGTTTGGCATGGGCATTCAATACCCATTCCTGATCATTACCATACAGCTTCAAATACCGGCCCAGTAATAAGGCCCCTTTTGTCCAATAATCAGCGGCTTTAACATCATCGACACCTTTACTGGCGACGGCAACACGGTCACAAGCAAGCCCACCTTCAAGCAATTGCTTTTTATGGGAGTTAATGACCCATTCAGGGGCATCAGCCGTCATCTTCAAATACTGCCACAATAACGCCGCACCTTTTAGCCAATTATCCGCCGCTTTAGCGTCATCTGTGCCTTTATTGGCGCTCGCGGCACGGTCACCCGCTACCCCACCTTCTAAAAATTGCTTTTCAAATAACCGCGCCACCCACTCAGGTTGGTCAGGATACTGTGCCACCAGACGGCCCAATAACAAAGCGCCATTCACCCAATAATCCGCAGCCCTATCATCATCGCTATTTTTAGCGGCATCCGCCAAGCGGTCATAAATCATGCCGCCTTCCAGCAACTGCTTGGTGTACATAGGTGCAAGCCATTCAGGCGCATTCGGGTAAAGCTTGACATACTCACCCAATAACGCCGAGCCTTTTACCCAATAGTCGGCGGTTTTAAGGTCGTCAGTACCTTTACTGGCCTGCGCCACACGATCAAACGCCGCACCACCTTCCAACAAATGCTTCTGATGATAATTTGCCACCCACTCCGGTTGGTTGGGATACAGGGACAAAACTTGGCTAAACAATAAGCTGCCTTTTAACCAGTAACCAGCAGCTGTATCATCATCGCCTTTATTCGCAGTCGCCAAGGCATCACAAGCCAAAGCACTGCCAATAAGTTGCTTGGCGTGGAGAGTAGCGGCCCATTCAGGCACTTGTTGGGTTTTTTTCATCCAAATCTCGACCATCTCAGCAATACGGGTACGCTGCTCCAGCACTTGCTCAGGCTGCGCATCATCAACCGCCTTGTTTAGGATGTTCGCTTCTTCGATAAGCTGGGTTGTTGTTAACGAATTCAAATCAACGGTCATAAACTGCTCCAGTTGGGTATTGATACGGATATTTTTGTTGATCAGTTTTGGTTTTTTCTTCGCCTGGTTCTTTCGTGCTTTTTTCATTTTTATACCTTAATTATTTTTACTATTTTTCAGTTAAACTGGGTTCAGATTAAACTATGCACAAGTCAATTTAAAAATCTTTTTTAGGTAAGCTTTTTAGCTGCAACATATTTTTAAGCCCATACCTCCCAGACAATTATCAGCTCTTTCAAAAACATAGACAGGATAAGCCCGCGACCGAAAATTTTTCAATTTTTAAGGTCGGGCAACCATTTATTTAACAGGAAGCCCCAGTGAGCCAAATTCAGTTGAAAACTTAGATATAATCCGATCAACCAAGGTTTGCTCAGTCGGATCAAGCTGTTCATCTTGGGTAACATGCTGCTCAAAAACAGTATCACGTTCCAAAATGACTGATGAGAGCCGTTTCAATATATCGGGAGTGTTTTCAAGACCGACAAAATCTAAAATCCCCCCAAGCACCGCCTCATCGCCAGAAACAAGATCCTCAAACCTTACCACTAAGGCGCAGTTACCGCGAAAATTAACCGACCTAACAAAATTAGCAATCCTACTTGCATATAATTCAATCTCATTTTCTAACGAATCTGTTTGATGTATTTTTTTCAGGAACTTAATTCTAGAACTTAGATAATCGCTAAAATTTCTAATCAGAATGACTTCCTTAAAGCCTTCAATCATCAAATGCCCTAAATAAATCCCAATAGGATCCCAAGACTTTTCCACTAAATGGGTCGGTGCAGGCTTGTCTGGGCTGGTGTAGCATGTTGCAAAATAACTGGCTAACAACGTAAAAAGCCCTTTTTGATAATCCTTAGGATAAGTGTGGCAAACATAGGCTTTTAATTTACTGTCACCTGCCTTCTTAAACAAACTGGGCGCCAAAAATGGCGGGCGTTCCAAATATTCTAAGCTGCTATAAAGGCTACCTTTATTCAAATCAGTCCCAGGACATTGTCCGGTCTGAATAAGACAATTCATTAAAAAGTGTTCAATAAAACGCAACTCTCCTGGATTATCCAAAACATTAGACACCCCCGCATTAGGGTGGTGTGTTAACGCCCTACATAATATGGTACTGCCGCTCCTGCCCGTACTCGTAACAACTACTGGGGTAAACGCTAACTGCCCAAGCAATTCCTTACGCGAACTGAGGAAAACTAATGTGCATAAATTTATCGGATATCGGATAACGCCATCTGAAAGGATAGCAACCAACATTAAGGGACAATCTTTGTTAGTGAGATAAGCAGGAATTGACACCCGAAATCCGCAATTAAGCTCAACCGCCTTATCTTTACTGGCCTGAATGACTTTTTTTACGTCAGGCCTAGGAGAAAATGAGGTAACCTCATGAAATCCTCTATCGCCAATTATAAATTGTAAGTTTTCAATATAAAAACCTTCCTTCAAACTAACAACCCAACCCGCTATTTCAACCATGTGATTTGAAAAAAGCTCACCGTTGCTTGGATTGTCGATAGCAAACATAAGCGAATCAAGATCATAATCTTCGATTTTAGTGATTGCTTGATATTCTAAGAGCCAAAAATTACTCATTTGTTATTGATCCAGTAAAAAATAGACAGCCCGTACAAATGCCTGTCAAAATCCGGTCTGTATAAGACAATAACGTCCCACCCAAACCGATTGAAGTATATAAAAACTACGGGGTAAAAGCCGCCCTTCCCTATTGGAAATACAGAACAGTTGCGGTATGGCTTCTAAGAAACAATATCATGCATTCACTAAAAACCACTGATAATAACCGCCGTCTTTTTCGGTAGAATAAGGGTCGGTAAAATAATTTTGCAGGTCTTTTCTATGGCGATAGAGGATACGGGCCTCGTTGGTCACTTTTTCGCCATTCGCATAGTAACCGTAATACCACGTTTTGGGCAACCGCTCATCTTTAAACTCGATAACCTTGCGCTTATACCACGCCCACAACTCATAGACCTCGACATTATCCTTCGCATAGCGCTCCGTCATTATGTCACCAATTGGCCCTAATTTGGTAAAATGATAAAACTTCAGCGTATCATTCTTAACTAAAATAGTACCCTCATCGGTGATTTTAATTTTTCTATGGCCTAAGTTCCAACTGGCGACATTACAGCCATAATCCCGCAGAATATACAGTTCGCTGAAATAACAGGGGGCTAGGTCGCATAATTTTTGGTCAACAAAAATCCCCTTGTCTTTCTCGTCGAAACAAAACGCTTGTAGGCGGTCACTCCACCACGTCGCAAATTGGTTGCCTTGCTTGTTATTTTTAACGGCCACAAAGCCCAAGTTAAAAACGCCATGCAACGATGAACACAACTCGTTATCTTGAATAGCAAACACCTCATGTTTGCTTTCCGGTTCCAACTGGTGCGGAGTCAGGACGATGCTGTAAGTATCGAGCAACCTTTCGATAGAACCAAGGCTATCAAAAACAGCGATGTCAGGGTCTAAATAAATGACTTTTTCGCAGCCTTGGGCCAGCAAATATTCTAAAAACGGCCCCTTTACCGCCGTACACAACTCCACCACATCATGCTTAAACATCCATTGGTTAACGTTTTGTACCGGCAAGTCGGTACTCCAAAACACCTTATCAAACGGCTCGGCACTCCAATCGTGGCTATAGACATCATCAGGATAATCGGTTAGCAGCAACCAAAACGTATAATTAGGATTATGCCTTTTTAAGCTGGTCGCCAGCACTTTGGCACGATCAAGATAATAATAGTTGCAACTGGTATAGACATGGACATCGCTCACTGGGCACCTCAATCAATTAACGTTTTCAAGAACACACGCTGACATAACGCCAGGCTTTAAGGTATAGGTATAGGCTTTGGAGGCCTCAAGCAACTGGTCGACAGCCCCACCCGAAAACATAGCCACCAATTGCTGGATATTGTCGTATATCTGGCCGCACTCATATTGCTGAATCAAGGCCACCACATTGCCGCTATCTTTGTGCGCGACCAACGCCGCCCCTGAAACCAACGCTTCGTGGGCAGTAAAACAAAACGTTTCCGGCCACTTTGAACCCAACACCACCACATCTATCGCATTATCTTTTAATGCCGTAATCATGGCATCCGGGTCGGTGTTAGAGACATGGACGCTAAGATGGGTAATATGCTTTACCTCAGGATTAGTAACCCCAAACACATAAAATTTATATTTGCCGCTAGTGCCGAACGTTTCGGCTAATTTTTCAAACTCAAACCAGCCTTTATGACCGACCAGTTGCCCCAAATAAGCCACCCTAATTTCTGGATGTTTTTTCGCTTTTGGAACCGGCAACAGCGTTTTCTCTAAATACCGATGCGGGGAAACGACCACATTTTTATAAGGCAAAGTCGTCTTATCGACAAAAATTTGCGCGGCGACCGCAGAAGGGGCAATCAATGAGAAAGGGATCGTGCCAAATAAGATTTCAAACTGCGCCAAATGCTTGACCCTATCGTCATGGTAAACGCATATTTCACAACCGGCTTTATCAATTTTAGGCGCATTACAATAAGTAATGTCGTTTCTCAATAAAGTATATTGCGGGCAGATCATAAAATAATCATGCAGCCACAGATACGCTTGGTTAAATTTAAAGGCGCTGTGCAAAGCCAATAACGAATCGACATTACAGCCCAATAAAGAATGGACCAACATCAGCCACTCTTTGTCACCCGAATAGTTAGCGCTATAGTCAGAAAACACCTCAACCAAGCAGTCGCTGCTGACAAAGCCCACCCAAGTGCCATTCAGGCTCATGCCATAATAGAATGTCCGCGAGGTTTCGGAAAGGTCCAAAATCGGCAAGGGTTGCTTTGGGTATAAATGGATATACAAATAACCTTCAGCATTAAAAAGCTCCAACTCTTGCTGAATCGCCAATTGAATGCCGCCCACACCCGACATGGCATTGTCATGGCTGACGGATAAAACGATGCTGGTGCTGTCGGTCAAAAACTTATCCAACAAAAGGCTGAGGATAGATTTGCCGACTAAAGGGTTCCGGTCGCGGCTCAGCCAATGTTTGGCACGGCTTTCTAATGTTTGCAACGTACCGAGAGTTTTTCTTTCAGCCGCAGCGAACGGTTTGTAAACCCGCCCCTCGTAACGTCCTGAAACTATGTAATGATAAAATGGATTGACACCGCTATCCTTAACATCATGATTGTTATCCAAATAATATTTGGATTCAAACTCCAAATTCGGATCAAAGCCTTTTGCTGCCCCGACAGTAAGATAATGGGCAATCGGATCAACTTGCTCCTTTCTGACTTCGGGATACTTAGTCAGATAATAAGAGATGTCAAAACCGTCCTTGATCTTTTCGTATTGATATTTCAGGCTATCATCCAGTTCGATGATCTTGGTAACGACATAATCTGCTATCAACCCGGCCACTGGCTCAACAACCGACTCATCTTCCTCACCTTCTGCGGTATCGGTAACGGCAGTGCTTTCGTAGCGGTCAGAAATATGCCCGCTCATATCAATAAAACCGTACTTGCTCCATTCCTCCAACAACTCAAGGGTAACGGGGTCGGCCATCACCAACAAATACTGGTCAGTACCGGAAACTTGGCAGGTCAGCAGGTGTTTGATGGTTTTATCATGGAAATCAAATTGTCCGTCCAGACAGACATCACTCCATTTTAAGCTGAATTCGCAGCGCACGGGTACGCCATAGATAGCCGACACATAGGTATCCACCGTATCGGTGACAACCGTGCCCAATTTTTTATTATCCAAGAAAATATCCAAGGCAACGGGTGCGTCTGGTTCCGCGGCCATATCGAAAAACCAGCCACGGATGCCTTCCTCATTCACAGAGCGGATACAGCCGTATTGCCCCTCACGGGTCGATTGGGTAATCCCCGGATGGATTATTTGCGGATTTTCCACCCCATAATCAGCGAGTAAACTCTCATATAACTCCGCCACTTTTTGGTAAAAATAAGCCGCTTCCGTCGTTTCACAAATGCCGGCATACAAAAGGGCGATTAATTTAGTGATGTCAAATAACTGCCCCTCATCCAAATGATCAGAAATAAGTTTCTTATATTCATCTATCACAATCAGGGTATTGAGCTGTTTTAGGCGGATTTTTTCCAATCGCGCCAGCAACGCATCTGAGCGGTTCGGGTTTAAATCAACCGCCCGTTGAAAATACAAGGCGGCAACATTAAACTCGCCCTTCATCTCTAAAGCGTTACCTAAACCTATATAGCCCCAAACTACAGGCTCGCGGCTTAATATTTCTTGATAATAGCTTATCGCCAGATCAAGCTTGCCTTCCATGAAGCACCGCTCTGCCAAGCGGCCAATATACTCAATCCGATGGGAATCCAACTCATAAGCCCGACTCAGATAACCAAGAATTTGGTCATTATTAATGCCTTTTTGGCGGTAAATTTCCGCGCATAAATAATGCCCTTCCGCTTCATCAGGAAATAACTGTAATGCCAATTCCGCCATCTCTAATGCGTCATCAAGCTTATTATCATGAAACAAGGCTTTAATATCACCAAATACTTGGATAGCTGTTTTTTCATTCATATTTTGAATTTCCAATAAATTTATAGAGGAGGGATAACCTCTCAAAGAACGGCTTAAAAATATCTTATCTACAGTAGTTTTATTGCTACACGCGGATTAACTTAAAATGAGCATTTTTGAAAGAAGAAACATTTTTGCACGATGGCAATGATAGGGGTATAGGCATTAACCCACTAATTTATGACGATTAAAACGCTTGGCATGTCTGTCGGCTGAGTTGTCGGCCATCACAGGCCTTTAGCGACAATAGGGTGATACCCTATGCAAACTGGGATAAAGCTAGAAAACTTTTCCGAAGAAACACCGCCACAACCGATATTGAGGTTGCGGCGGCATTTTCAGAATCTGACAGCCTGCCGTATCCTTGCCGGATACCCGTCAGTTTACTCGGCCAACGCTAATTCCACCCGCATATCATCAATCACTTTTTTATAATCCGGTTGGTTAAAAATCGCCGAACCGGCCACAAAAGTATCGGCGCCCGCCGCCTTAATGGCACGGATGTTATCGGCTTTGACGCCACCGTCGATTTCTAAACGAATGTCTAAGCCGCTGTCATCGATGATTTTTCTGACTTGGCGCAATTTATCCAATGCGGAAGGGATAAACGATTGGCCGCCGAAACCTGGATTGACCGACATCAATAAGATGATGTCCAGCTTATCCATAACGTAATCCAGATAATGCAAAGGGGTACCCGGATTAAATACCAAACCCGCTTTGCAACCGTTGTCATGGATCAATTGCAAAGTCCGGTCAATATGTATAGACGCTTCAGGATGAAACGTAATAATGCTCGCACCTGCTTTGGCAAAATCAGGGATAATGCGGTCAACAGGTTCTACCATTAAATGCACGTCAATCGGTGCAGTGACACCGTGCTTTCTTAATGCTTCACACACTAAAGGCCCGATGGTCAAATTAGGGACGAAATGGTTGTCCATCACGTCAAAATGGACAATATCGGCCCCAGCAGCCAACACGTTATCGACTTCTTCGCCTAATTTGGCGAAATTGGCGGATAAAATAGAAGGGGCAATCCAATTTGGTTTCATTTCTCGTATTCCTCGTTATTAAAAAAACCCGTCAGCAATTGTTTCACTGGGGGTACTTACGTTATAGTTTATTGTTATATTGTCTCCACCGCCGCCTATCGGCAGAGCCGCCACGCCCTGTGCTTGTAGAGTTTAGCAAACGATAACATTGCCGACACAATACCGTCAATTGTAAATAAGTCACAGAGTGGCCGAGCTTTGCCCATCAAAACGCATCCAAGCCAAAAAATATCAACTAGTTACCCGATTTACTCATAGCCGCACTTTACTAAAAACCTTGCTCCTAGGAACTCATCATGAAACTCGTCACTTTTACGCACCAAAATAGCACCCGAATGGGTGCAGTCGTCGGCAACTATGTCATTGATAGTGATGGTAGCCCCGACCTGCCCGCACAAATGTTGGACTTTCTCGCGGCAGGCACTACTGCAATGGCCGCGATGCAACAATGGCTTATCAGCGGCCAGGGCAGGCGCATCCCTTTAAACGAAGTTATCCTAGCATCACCTGTGCCAAGACCAGGAAAATATCTGGCCATCAGCCTTAACTATGCCGACCATATTGCCGAGACAGGCCGTGAACGCCCCGAATATCCCAGTTTTTTCACCAAACAAAGCACTTGTGTCATCGGACACGGCACGGCCATCCAGCAACCGAAAGTATCCGATAAGCTCGATTACGAGGGTGAACTGGCCTTTGTCATCGGTCAACGCTGCCGCCATGTCCCCGTAGACAAAGCCCGCGAAGTCATTGCCGGTTTTACCGTCGCCAACGATGTCTCCGTGCGGGATTGGCAAATGCACGCCCCGACCATGATGGTCGGCAAATCGTTCGACACTTGCGGGCCATTAGGGCCGTGGCTGGTCACCGCCGACGAAATCCCCGACCCGCATAATCTGACAATTAAAACGTGGGTGGACGACGAGTTGCGGCAAAACGCCAATACCGGACAAATGCTGTTTAACTGCTATGAAATGGTCGCCTATTTATCGCAGGCCATGACCCTAGAGCCCGGCGATGTGATCGCTACCGGCACACCAGCGGGGGTTGGGGTAAAAATGAAACCGCGCGGCTATTTAAAGCCGGGGCAAACCGTGCGCGTAGAGATTGAAGGTATCGGCACTTTAGCAAATCCGGTCATTGCCGAACGGTAAAGTATTTATCTTAAGTGCTCTGCGGCCTATTCCGCCAAGCTTTTGAAAAAACTCAGCTTGCGTTGCCACGATTGGTTGCTGTCGGCTTTTTGCAAAGGGAAGCCGATAGTCACTTTCAGGCCGCCCAACTGCGACACACCCAGTATCAAATCGGCATTGTGGATGGCGGCAATACGCTCGACAATCGAGAACCCCAAGCCCGTACCCGGCGCGGTATGCGCCGTTTCCGTACAACGGTGGAAGCGTTGCAGGGATTTTTCATACTGGTCAGGGGCAATGCCCGGCCCCGAATCTTCCACCGATAACAGCAACTGACCGTCTTTCTCTACCAAGCTAATCAGGATCGAACCTTTGGCAGGGGTATACTTAATGGCGTTATCAATGATGTTACGGATTAAAATCGCCATCAGCGGCGGATTCACCTGCACAGGCGGCGGGTTATCCTCGACAAATTCCATAAAAATGCCTTTTTTATACGCTTCCGGCTCCAATTCGGCGACGATCTGCACCACCTCACGCCCTAAAGGTGTCGGCTCTTGGGTCAAAAATTCCGCGCTGGATTCAATCCGCGAAAAGGTCAACAATTGTTGCACCATATAGGTCATCCGATTGACCGCCTGCTCGATGCGCTTTAAGGCCTGCTTGCGGACATCATCATCATGGGTACGCAAAGCCACTTGGGCTTGGGTCAATAAACCCGCCAGCGGTGTCCGCAGCTCATGCGCGGCATCCGAGGTAAAACGCCGCTCATGCTCAAACGCCTGCTCAAGCTGGGCGAACAGGTTGTTAATTTCGTAGACCACGGGCAAAATCTCATTGGGCAGTTTGCGCGTGGACAAAGGCTTAAGATAACTGGCCTCACGCTTGGACAATGACCGCTCTAGCCTATCCAAAGGCTTTAAACAATGCCCGACAATAAACCAAATCACCAAGCCCAAAAACGGCAGGCCTATCAGCAACTGCAACGCTGTATGCGCGGAAATTTCATCGGTCAATTCGGCGCGGATCTCTTCCTTCTGCCCGACATGCACCACATATTGGCCTGTCGCATCGGAAATACTAAAGACATGCCATAACTGCCCGTCAATATTGGCTTGGCTGAAACCGTCATCCTCTTTAGAAAAAGCGAATTTAGGCGCGCTTTCCGAGCGCAGCAACAGGCCATCTTTTTTCGACCAGAGCTGGAAAGCGATTTTGCGCTCATAATCCCGGCCTAAGGCATTGGCTTGCAGGACATCGTCAAACACATACCATAACTGGCTGTCGATACGCCCCTTATCAAAACCCTGCACAGAAAAATTTGGCTTGTCGTTAGACTGGGCAAAAAAATCGGTATTCCATGCCCATAACTGCACACCGTTTTTGCGCTTAAACTTATGCTTTAAAGCATAATCATGGAGATTTTTATCCAACTGCCCTTGGCTCCATAAACTCGACAACGAGCCTTCACGCAACAAGCTTTCGACAAAGGCATGTAACACCCGTGCCGATTGCGACAGCTCGGCATCGAACAGATTGGCGACTTCGGTGCGGGTCTGCTTGTAACTGACATAGGCGGCAATGCCCCAAATCAGCATCGCCGCCGACAGCAGACTGACCAGCAATAATTGGCGTAAGGAATAATTCATTGTCCGGTGTCGCTGTCAATAATGTAACCGACCCCGCGCACCGTGCGGATCAGGCTGGCATCAAGCTTTTTGCGCAAATGGTGGATATGCACCTCAACTGTATTACTTTCGATGTCGGCATTCCACGAATACAAACTCTCTTCCAGCCGGGCGCGGGAAATCACCCGCCCGATATTGCCCATTAAAAAATTAAGTATCTCGAATTCTTTTTGCGACAACTCAACTTTTTCATTGTTGAATGTCACCTGATGCGCCGCCGGATCCAGCACCACACCTTTATATTCAATCGTCGGCACACTCCGGCCTTCATTGCGCCGCGCCAACGCGCGGAGCCGGGCACAGACTTCGTCCAGATCAAACGGCTTAATGACAAAATCATCGGCACCGCTGTCCAGCCCCAACACGCGGTCCGGCACGGTATCCCTGGCCGTCAGCACCATGACAGGCGTTTCGTCCTTACGCGAGCGCAGGGCGCGTAGAATCGACAAGCCGTCCATATCCGGCAGGTTTAAATCCAGTACAATCAGCTCATAGCTGTTCAGCTTAAGGGCCTCGTCCGCTAACTTACCGTTGGTCAGCCAATCCACCGCATAGCCTTCCATCGTCAAACCAGCGACCAAACCGTCACCGAGTATCTCATCATCTTCTACTAGCAAAAGTCGCATAGGCTTATATTTTTCCCACAGGGGTTAAATTAGGTTCAGAAAACCATTTTCAGGTAGTTTTATGCCCATCCCCAGAGCTAGGCACAATGCCATTTTGTATAATTTTATCCAATAACCGATAGAGCGTGGTTGACGGGTTCCCATACGGATCGCCCGTAGCCTCATGCCCGGCCAATTGCCGTTCTGCGCGGGTTCTGGCTACCGTAAACCTATCTTTAATGGCTTCAAAGTCAATTATTTTACTGCCGTCCGACTGATAGCTTGGCATGTGTTCCGCCAATTCCCGTTGCAACTTATGCCTGTGAATAGGGGCTTGATGGTCTGCAAAATGCAATAACGGCCAGATTTCTATGCAGGGATTGGATATGGCTATCTGCACGTTATTGGCTTTGGCCATATCAAGCGCTTGGGGGATATTGGGATGCTCATCCCTATCGAATACCGCCCAGACTTCAAACAGCTTATCAAAACTATCGGTTTTCTTCCGCCCGTCACGCGCCTTTTTTCGGGCGACAGCGGTCTGCACAATCGTTAAGGGCGCACCGGCCGGGGCTACCGTCTCAACCTCCACCAAGCCGTTACCATAATGCCTGGCAAAACTTTTCAAATATGCCGGTTCCGTGTTTTTGCCTTCGCAGACCGCGATAATTAAAAACTTAGGGGACTTATTGGCTGGTTTCCGGCTTGTCGGTCTGGAGGACGGAATTTTTCTAGCCATTGGAAGGGCTTTCGCTTTGGAAAAGCTGTTGCATATCCCCCAAGAACGGAATGGCACCAAACCGCCCTTCTAAATAACCTTTTTGGATATTGTCCGTTGCGCGTAATTGGTAATCCGTTAAAGGGGCGATGACGGTCGCGCCATCCGGCGCTTTTTCAGAAAACCAAATCTGGTCGCGCCTTAAGATATTGCTGCACAAAATATGGGTTTCATGCGTGGTGAAGAGCAACTGCGCCCCTTTGGGGTTGGTCTCTTTACGGTTAAACAGCTTGATTATTTGAAGGGTTAAGAACACATGCAGGCTAGATTCAATTTCATCAACAATAAAGACACCGCCCTGATTTAAGACTTTAAATGCAGGGGCTAATAACGCGACCAGCGCTTTAGTGCCAAGGCTTTCCTCTTCCAAATCAAACGGTACAATATTGCCGTGTTGATCCTTATGAGCCAGTTCAATAATATCGCCATCTTTAATCAAAGTATCCATATTGAGGGCGTGGTCGCCTAAAGAATCATTAACAACATTTTGTAAGCCGTTTAAGATCTTAAGCTCAATATCGTCACGGTCTTTGGTTTTTAATTCAACAGCATCTATTCCTGATCCAGAATTACTTATAAAATAAGATACTTGCTTTAATGTGCCACATTCCTTAAGAATAGGTACCATAAACAATGACTGCAAAAGCTGTTGATGATAATTATAATTAATCCTAAAGAAAAAACTTAAGTTAAAACAGCTATAAATCGCCCCTAAAAGTTCGTGATTATTTTGGGCCGCCGTACTCAAATATAAGCTGTTCGCCCTAGTAAGCTTGGCAATAAGCCTATTTTCACCTTTTAAATGGCTGCTGAATTTATAAACATTCTCTTCGGCTATACTTCTATGAAATAAGACCTTCCTAGATTTACGCTTATCATAAGCATAAGCAAACAACCATTCTTCTGCCACCGCCTCATCATTAATTTTAAATCCATAATGATAATGCTTATCGGCAAAGATAAAATCAATGTCGAACTCGCTTACTTCAACTTTGGCATTGGAATTTAGCTTAAAGATAGACCGCTTAATGCCATTTGGCTTAGCTTGCGCATAAGAATCATTAATAAAACCCACTAAAAACGCCAAGGCCTCAATCATATTCGTCTTCCCTGACGCATTCGCCCCATAAATGCCAATACTGGGCAAAACAGGCTCAGGGATACCAACGTTTTTCAGCACATCAGCTTGAGGATCTTTCAAGCTAGAGGCAGTGAACAGCAATTCTTGATAGCCATAAATGGATTTGTAGTTGGCACATCCAAAACGAATCAGCATTGGCGTAATAAAGGATTTAGCGTGATGTATAAACCGGATTTTTGCATTATTTTGGTAAAAAGTCTAATTAGGCACGCCTAACCGCCAATCCGATAGGCCTCAATCATCGCCTTACCCGTACCAGGCATTTTTGACGACAGATAAATCATATCCCCAACAATCAGAGGCATGGACAATTGCCTGCCAGTACCTTGCAGGGTCTGTTTGACGACCACCGCCCCGTCTTGGGCGCGGATACCGTACAGCGTACCGTGGGTGCCGATGTCGACAATCCAGATAATCGCCTCGCCGTTAGCCCCCAAATGAGTGGTAAGGGCCGGAAAAGAGGGGTGGCTCCTGAACATCTGTAAGGCTTCGGCCTGTCCGGCCTTAGGAAACGTCCAAAAGGGCTTGAGTCTGGGCTGGCCATCGGCTAAAACCACTTTTAAAGCAACCACGCCCGATGAATGGGTCTGGTCGGCATTGAAGGCCGGGATAACCACAACCGGATCACCGCCCACAGCCGTTTGCACAGGCTGGGTCACAATCATCCCCGCCCAGCTCAGCTTACATAAATCGGTTGCCGAACCGCACACAGGGGCGATTTGCAAGCGGTCATATTGTTTGCCCAACTGCTCGGCATCAATCAAATAAGCCGCCCCATCCTTACCCGCTTGCACCAACACGGTCTGCCCGTTCGGCAGGCTGACTTTTATCGGCGTGTTGCCGCCTAAATCATAATCCATCCACGCCAAACACTCCCAAAAATCCTTATCGTCACATTCATGGTAAGGCGGTTTTAACGGTGCATTATGCGCCGCCAAACGGGGAATAAACAGATTTTTACAAGACTCCAAACAAGCGGCGCTGGGTTGCTTCGGATTAAAGGCCTCGCACAACTGGGCATCACACGCGGCGTCAAACTGCAAGCCGGGTTTAACCCGCAGCAAAGCATTGGCATAATCATGCCGCACCAAATCGACTTGGCCATTACCTGTGGGGATAAACAAATCGACATCACCTTGATTATCGACCACCAGCGGCCCGGTCGGCACCCACACGCCGCCGCCACAAATCATTTCCTGCGTGCCGTATTCCATTTTCACCGGGCAATCGGCTTCGGGCGTGGTCAATAAGACATTTTTAACCGCTCCCGCCACGCCCTGCCGCCGCCAAGCATCCATATCGATTTCAAAAACCCAGCCATGATAAGGCTGCACATCACCCGCATTGCCAAACGCGGCATAGACCAAGCCGTATTGGCTATCGACCCTATCAATATGTTTTAGCTCGGCATGGGAAAAAACGGTCGGCGGATTAAATTTGACCATACCCTTACCGTCGGAGCTGGGCTGTTCGGCGGTAAAGGTCAAGCTCGGAAAACTGTCGTCAATGCGCTGATGCTTAAGGTCGACCACCACCAATTGGTGGCGGGTGCGCACCCCCTGCCGCAAACATTGATAAGAAACCACCAATTTATCGCCTATCATCACAGGCGTAGAAATCAGTTGGATTTGCTCGCCAGGATCGGCAGGCATTTGCAACCGCCACAATAACGTGCCCGTTTCCGCATCCAATATCGCCACGACCCCATCGGATGCAGGCACAATCAGGCGCGGCTTACCGTGAGCGGTATCCAGCAAGGGCGAGGCAATAATACTGGCCGCGAATGCCGATGAAGGTAAATTGACGGTAGGGAAGATTTTTGCCAACGGTAAAAGGCCATTCTGCACAGACATTGCAGGATCAAAAGAGCTACACGCGGATAATATAATACTGGCAACTAAAAAGCCGCAACGGCTCAATGCAGATTTCATGAAGGCCTAGAACAGAAAAATAAAGGGCTTAAGAAGAAGGGTTAAGGGGAAAAGTTCAACACAGTTGCTGTTTCAGACGGAGCAGGTTATTGTACGTTTTCGATTAGCTGTTTTATGACACTTAGGAGTTCAACATGAAAGTAAAAAATGCGCTGTTATTGGTCGCTCTGGCCAGCCTGTTACAAGGCTGCTTGTTTACCAAACTTGTCAGCGTCCCGATGCGGGTCGGCGGCGCGGTCGTTTCTATCGTACCTACAGTAGGCAATACCGCACATGATGCAATTGATGAAGCGGCAGAAAAGGTTGACGACCTGCCGATTTAAGCGATTCCTACAAAAAACCAGGCGAACTATGGGCTGTTGGGGGTATCCCCCAACAGCCTTAACTTAACCAGCCCTGCCCCGCCATCAGCCATAATAAGATACCCGCAAATACCCCGGCCAACACATCGTCGAGCATAATACCCAAACCGCCGTGGACATGGCGGTCTATCCAACGGATAGGCCAGGGTTTAGCAATATCAAAAATACGGAACAGCACAAAGCCCCAAAACACCGCCGCCCAACTGAATGGCACCAACCATAAGGTGATCAGGTATCCGGCAATCTCGTCCCAGACAATACCGCCAAAATCATGCTCGCCCAGCTTGTCGGCAGCTACCCCACACAACCAGACCCCTACCCCCGTCACCAGCAGCGTCAAAATACTGTACAACAGCAATTCTGTTTGTGCAAACATACAATACAAGGGAATGGCGGCAACAGTACCAAAGGTGCCGGGGGCTTTTCTGGCCAGCCCTGAACCGAAACCAAATGCCAAAAATAGCACGGGGTCGGTTAATATCTGCTTGGGAGTGAGTTTATTGATGCCGACCGTCTCAAGAAAAATGCTCATAACCTTTGGTGTCTATAGAATGGAGAAGCCCGTCTTTACGCAAGCGCAAACCTGCGCCCGCGTCGATCACACCAATCTTCCGGCACTCGGCGGGTACTTGTGCCGCCAACTGCGGCGGTACGGTAAAACATAACTCATAATCATCGCCCGCAACCAAAGGCATCCGCCAATCGCCCGTAGCCTGACAATACCCCTGCACCGCCGCCGATAAAGGCAAGGCCGCCCAATCCACACACGCCCCGACCCGGCTCAGCCTGAGAATATGCCCTAAATCTCCCGCCAGACCGTCAGAAAGGTCGATACAAGCCGTCGCAATAGGCCGGATAGCCAAACCGGTGGCGACCCTAGGCACAGGGCAGTGAAAGCGGTTTAAAGCCGCCTCCAGCTCAAGGTACGCATAGCCTTGGAGGACTTTTAGGCCGAGCCCGGCATCGCCTAACGCCCCGCTCAAATAAATATCATCGCCGACTTGAGCGCCAGAGCGCAACAACGCCTGTCCGCGCGGCACTAAGCCCATAGCTTGCACCGTTAAGGTCAATGGCCCTGACGTGGTGTCGCCGCCAATCAAATCTACCCCAAACTGCCCCGCCAAAGCCAAAAAACCTTGGGCGAACGCCGCCAGCCAAGCCTCGTCAACACGCGGCAAGGTTAACGCCAAAGTCACCGACAAGGGCTGTGCGCCCATACTGGCAAGGTCGCTCAGATTCACCGCCAATAGCTTATGGCCTAAGCGATAAGGGTCTGTCCCGGCAAAAAAATGCACGTTTTCGACCATGGTATCGGCAGTGACCGCCAATTGGTAGCCGTCGGGTATGTCCAACAACGCGCAGTCATCACCTATACCCAAGGCCGTAGAGCGGTGGGTAACCGTCTGACGGGTAAAAAACCGCTGGATCAAACCAAATTCGGATAAGGCCATGAACCAATTAACGCGTTATTGCGCGGCTTGTTGCTGGGCTTGCATTTCGACCACCCGCTTTTGCCGGGCAATCTTATCCAAAATGCCATTCACATACTTGTGGCTGCCGTCCGCGCCGAAACATTTTGCCAAATTGATGCTTTCGTTCAGCACCACCTTATAGGGCATATTCAGACGGAACAGTAATTCGTAAGTGCCGATGCGCAAAATCGCCCGCTCCACCGGATCAATCAAATCCACCTCACGGTCGACAAATTCCGCCAAAGCCTGGTCTATGGTGTCAAGATGTTCGGGCACACCGTGGAACAGTTCCTTAAAATAACTTTTCTGCACATCTTTCAGCCAATCTTCTTCGCCAAACTGCCGCTCGATCAAGCTCAGATTTTGTCCGGTCATTTGCCATTGGTACAAGGCTTGTACCGCTGCCTTACGCGCGTTGGTGCGGGCCTGACTCATTAAAGTTCCATATTTTTAAACAAACTGACCATCTCGATAGCAGACAACGCCGCTTCCGCACCTTTATTGCCCGCTTTGGTTCCGGCACGTTCTATCGCTTGCTCAATGGTATCAACCGTTAACACACCAAAACTGACTGGGATATTATATTGCAAAGACACCTGCGCCAAACCCTTCACACACTCGCCCGCCACATACTCAAAATGCGGAGTGCCGCCGCGTATCACCGCGCCCACGGCAATAATCGCATCGTATTTTTTGCTGGCGGCAACACGCTGCACTACCATCGGCAATTCAAACGCCCCAGGGGCTTTGACTAAATGGATATCGTCTTTATCCGCACCATGACGCACCAACGCGTCAACCGCCCCCGCTTCGAGCTGCTCAACAATAAAGCTGTTAAAACGTGAAGCAACAATACAAAATTTTCCGCCTTGTGCGGAAAAAATCCCTTCATAGGTTTTTATTTTTGACATGATATTCTCTACTGACCTTACTTAATAAACTTCAACCGACATGCTCGGCGACTTCCAAATCAAACCCCGATAGGGCGATATATTTTTTCTGGGTTCCCAGCACCTTCAACTTATGCACCCCCAAATCTGCCAAAATCCGCGCCCCTGTGCCTGTGGTGCGCCAATCGGGATCAACCGTTTGTCCGGCATGGGCAATGCCATTATCTTCTAATTGGTAACTGTGGATCAGCTCCGCTAAGGCCTTATTATTTTCGCTTTGGCGGATAATCACCAACACGCCACGGCCTTCTTCGGCAATCTTTTGCATAGCCAAACGGACAGGCATATTACAGTCGCTACGTTTGGACGAAAACACGTCATCCAACAGATTCCGGGCATGAACCCGCACCAACACCGGCTCGTCACCCGACACCTGCCCCATCACCAAAGCCAAATGCACATTATCGTCATTACAGTCTTGATAGGCATACAGACGGAACTCGCCAAACTCAGTAGGATAAGCGCATTCGCTAATCCGCTCCAACGTGTTTTCATGTTGGATACGGTAATGGATCAAATCGGCGATAGTGCCGATTTTCAGCCCATGCTGCTGGGCGAACGCCTGCAAATCCGGCAACCGCGCCATAGAACCGTCTTCATTCAAAATCTCGACAATCACCGCCGCCGCTTCCACCCCCGCCAACCGCGCCAGATCACAACCCGCCTCGGTATGTCCGGCACGGTTGAGCACGCCGCCGGATTTCGCCATCAACGGAAAAATATGCCCAGGCTGCACCAAATCATCCGGCTTGGCACTATGGGCGACCGCACACTGGATGGTACGCGCCCGATCAGCGGCGGAAATACCCGTCGTCACCCCCGTGGCCGCTTCTATCGACACGGTGAAATTAGTCGAATGCGGGGTTTTATTTTCATTGACCATCAACGGCAAGCGCAATTGTTGGCAACGCTCAGGCGTTAAGGTCAGGCAAATCAGCCCGCGCCCATAACGGGCCATAAAATTGACATCTTCCGGGCGGGTAAAGGCAGCCGCCATCACCAAATCGCCTTCATTCTCGCGGTCTTCATCATCCATGATAATGACCATTTTACCCTGCCGTAAATCGGCGATAATTTCTTCGATAGTGTTCATTGTTGCCTAATTGAGAGTGAGACCTGCTAGGTCTAAGAGCGGAACCTCCGCTACCGTGCCATAAAGCCCCGACGGCAAACCGTACCCGCCAAGGTCAACCGAAAAAGCCGCTTTTTTTCAATAAATCTTCGGTAACGCCGCCGTACGGCTGCGCCGCCGCCTCGCCACGCATCAGCCGCTCCATATACCGCGCCAGAATATCCACTTCCAGATTCACCGCCGTACCCACCACCGCCGTGTCCAGCGTGGTTTCCTGCAAGGTATGCGGGACGATATTAACCCCAAACAACGCGCCGTTGACTTCGTTGACCGTCAAACTGATACCGTTGATGCAAATGGAACCTTTTTCGGCGATATACTTCGCCAAGCCATCAGGCACTTGCACGGTAAAACGCTGCGAACGCCCATCCTGCCGCCTGCCAACCACCTTGCCGATGCCGTCCACATGGCCGCTGACAATATGCCCGCCCATGCGCGTGGACGGTGTTAACGCCAATTCCAAATTAACCGCCGTACCTACCGCCGCTTGGCTCAGCGTCGTCCGCTCCCAGGTTTCGTTAGAAACATCGGCACAAAAATGCCGCACCCCCAACTCCACCGCCGTCAGGCACACGCCGTTAACGGCAATACTATCACCCAACTGCACGTCTTGAAGCGGCAGCTTACCCGTATCGATTTGCAAACGGAAATCGCCCGCCTTACGTTGGATAGCGGAAATTTTGCCTATGGCTAGAATGATGCCTGTGAACATGGTTTGTTTTATTCGCTAGTTAACTAAAATGCTTTAAATGATTATCGCACCCTATATTTTATCGTGAGGCCGCAACGTCAAGCGCAAATCCCCGCCCACTTGCCGCACATCCAACAACTGCAATTCCTTCTTATCCGCCATCGCCAACGCCTGAGGCAGGTGGAACAGGCCGCGCCCTTGGTCGCCTAAGATTGACGGTGCCATATAGACAACAATCTCATCCACTAAGTTTTCGGCAAGCAAAGCACCGTTCAGCACCGCTCCTGCCTCCACCAAGACTTCATTAATCTGCTGGTCGGCCAAAAAGCGCATGACTTCAGACAAATCCAAGCGAGCATTTTTATCCGGCAAACGGTACACCTCAAACCCCGCCGCTTGTAAGCGTTGTTGCTTAGCCGCATCATCCGAGCAAGTCAAGATTAACGAGCGACCCGACAGAGCCGCCATCCGCGCCGTCGGCGGCGTTTGTAAATGCGTGTCCAGCACAACCCTAATCGGTTGCAACACCGGAAAATCGACCCGCGCATTCAAGCTCGGATCATCCGCCAGCACGGTATTAACGCCCGTCAAAATCGCCGAGCTTTCAGCGCGTAGGCGATGGACATCAGCCCGCGCTGGGGCGGCGGTAATCCATTGGCTTTCTCCAGACGCGCAAGCGGTGCGCCCATCCAAGCTCATCGCCAATTTACTGCGCACCCACGGGCCTTGCCCGGTCATCCGTTTGATAAAGCCCCGGTTCAAGGCCTGGGCATCGGCGGCCAAAACACCGACCTGCACCTCACAGCCAGCCGCCTTAAGCCGCGCCAAGCCCTGCCCTGCCACCAATGGATTCGGGTCTGCCATAGCGGCGACAACACGGCGGACACCCGCCTTAATCAGCGCGTCGCAACAAGGCGGAGTCCGGCCAAAATGGCTGCACGGCTCCAGCGTCACATAAGCGGTCGCCCCTTGGGCATTGGCAACGCTATTGAGTGCAGCCACTTCGGCATGGGCAAAACCGGCCTGTTGATGCCAACCTTCGCCAATAATCACGCCGTCCCTGACCAATACACAGCCGACCCGTGGATTAGGGTCTGTGGTATAGCGGCCATTTGCCGCCAACTGGACGGCACGCGCCATATAAAATGCATCATCGCGGGCGGATTGGGACATTAACTGGTCTTCTGTAAATCGGCGATCATTTGGGTAAACTCGCTGACATCCTGAAAGCTACGGTACACCGAAGCAAAGCGCACAAAAGCGACATGATCCAGGCCGCTCAATTCTTTCATGACTTTTTCGCCCAGTTCCTGCGCCGAAATTTCCCGCTCACCCAACACCATCAAGTCTTTTTTGATACGGTTGACGGCGGCTTCTATGGCATCGCCTTCGACGGGACGCTTTTCCAAAGCCTTCAACATCCCCGAACGCAATTTCTTTTCATCAAACGGCTCCCGCACACCACCGCGTTTAATCACGCGCGGCATGGTCAGCTCCGCCACTTCAAACGTGGTAAAGCGCTCTTTACAGACATTACATTCACGACGGCGGCGCACCTGATCGCCTTCATTCGCTAATCTGGAATCCAGTACGCGGGTATCGTGTGCTCCACAAAACGGACATCGCATAATTCTTAAGCCACTGTTTTATTATGGGCCGGTGAATCCCGGCAGTAATTTTCAAAACCGTTTATTCTATAACATTCTTGCCCGAATAAGGTTTTTTTCTTCGCCGTTACCCAGACGCTAAGGCCGTTCATGCTCAGCGATAATGCCAATACCGCGCCTCGCTGTGCCGGAACCACGCCAAGGCCTTAATGCCATTCGCATAGTGGACAGTCACCGCACCGCTGTCGGCGGTATTCAACACTTGCGCCCCTAACGCTTGATAACGTTGCAGGATTTTCGCGTGGGGATGGCCAAACGGATTTTGGAAACCCGCCGGGATAATAACGGTTTCCGCTTGCACGATTTGCAAAAATGAAGCCGTTGACGAGGTCTTACTGCCATGATGGGGCGCGACCAACACATCGGCGTGTAACTGGTCGCCATACGTCCTCAACAAACCGAGTTCCGCCCCCCGCTCTATATCCCCCGTCAACAGCACCGAACCATAAGCCGAGGTGATTTTGACGACACAAGAATTGTCATTCTCCGAGACAAACAGCCCGGACGGCGGCGATAAGACCGTAAAGCTAACCCCATCCCACTGCCACGCTTGCCCCGCCACACATTGTTGCGGCGCGTAGGCCTGCAAAAGTTGCGGCACACTGGTCAACACCTCAGCCGCCGGGATTTCATGCAACAGCGATTCCGCACCGCCGATATGGTCATTATCGCCATGACTGATCATCAGCTTATCCAACCGCGCCACCCCTTGCAAACGCAGAAACGGCAAGATGACTTGCAACCCGCTGTCGCTTTGCGCGGAAAACTTCGCGCCCGTGTCGTAGACCAGCCAATGGTTAGCCGTCTGCACCGCCACCGCCAAACCTTGCCCGACATCCAACACGGTCACATTCAACTCGCCGGGGCGCAATTTCTGGCTATCCGGGAACAGCAGCGGTAACAGCATCACCGCCCCTAAAAACCGCGACGGCAACCCACGCGGGGCGAACAGCAACAATAAGCCCAACACCGCCATAGCCAAGGCCCAGCCGGAAGGTTGCGGATGGTTAAGGCTAGCCCAAGGCCATTGCGCCATACCAGATAATAGCCACATCAAACCCTGCAATAACTTATCCGCCGCCCCCAGTAACATATTCGCCAAAGGCGCGTAAACAAACAGTAACAGCGTAGCAAGTAAGGCCAGCGGCACTAACAAAAAACTGATCACCGGCACGGCCACCATATTGGCTAACGGTGCGCACAAAGACACTTGCTGAAAAAAGAACAGCAACAGCGGCGATAACCCCACCGAGGTAAGCCAATTGATACGGATAGCTTCGCTCAGATAATGCGGCTTGCCCAAACGCCCGGTAATAGCGTAGAAAATCACCGCAACGGCAAAATAAGACAACCAAAATCCCGGCGACAACACCGCCAACGGGTCATAAACCAACACCACAAACGACGCTAAGGCCAAGGTATAAAAAGGCCGCACCGGACGCTGCCAAACAATCGCCAACATCATCACCGCCAACATGACTACGGCGCGTTGCGCGGGTACGGAAAACCCCGCCAACCCGGCATAGACAGTCCCCGCCACTAATGCCGCCAGCGCCGCCACCCGTGGCGGCGACCATGCCAGATAGCCCGTCCGCGCCCACAACCGCGCCACTAACCAATACACGCCGCCCGCAATCAGGCCGATATGGGAGCCGGAAATGACCACCAAATGGGTGGTGCCGGTTTGCCGGAACACCGTCCAAGCCGCTGGGCTAATGTCATTGCCGAAACCGATAGTTAAGGCTTTCAGCAACGCGATAGACTCGGCAGGTATCGGCACTGCCGACAAGCGGTCACTGACCGCTTGCCGCCATAACGCCAGCGGTGTCCGCCACGAGGCTTCCGCCACCTGCACCGCCTTAGGAAAGGGGCGGACACTGCCCGTCGCCCCCATACCTTCGGTGAACAGCCAGCGTTCGTAATCAAAGCCGCCGGGATTGAGCGTCCCGTGCGGCGGCTTAAGCTTCACGGTAAACGTCCATAACTGTCCCGCCTTTAGCGCCTGCTCAGGTGCATACCAACTCAACCGTATTTTCGACGGGATCTGCGGCGGCGCGTCCGTAACCTGCAAATCAAAACGCACCAGATGCTCGGCCTGCTCCGGCAAATCGGCAATGCGCCCGGTAACGACCATATCGACACCCGACAATGCCACGGGCAAGCGGTCAGCGAGACGGTACTGGGCAAACAATGCCGCCCAAAGCACTCCCAAGAAGAAAAACACCCCGAAGAGCCACCGCCAATACGCCATCAGCCCCGCCGCCACGGCACACAGCACCAGCCCGTACCACGACGGCAACTGCGCCAATTGCTGCACCAGCACAATCCCTGCTAAAAAAGCCGGGGCGATGACCATCATAGGCGGTCAACGCCGCTGCCTACGTCTAGGCACATCCGGCGGCACACTGGGTTGATAGGCTTTTAAGCCTTTATCGCCGGTAAGAATTTCCACTTCATAATTCATTTGAGCATAATAGTCGGCGACATCTTTGATGGTCGCATCGCCTAATGATAGCTCTTGCGCCGCCAATTTAGGCCAAGTGTCAGCGAGATATTTAAGCTTTTCCGGCGACCATAAGCTAGATTGTTCAGAAAACGCCGCCCACGGGGTTTCACTATCCGCCGCCTTGCGCAACAAATCCGCCAAGGCTAGCCCGCGCTCAAACCGATAAGCAGGAGCTTGGGCGATATGGTTGCCCGTTTCAATAAGGGCGGCTAAGGGCAAGACAAACGTCGTTTGGGCTTGCAGCTCGTCTTGAATCGTTTGATCGACCCGCCGCTTATCCCAGCGGTTATCATCTGAGCCGCAAGTATCTTTACCTGGCACAGCCAACCAAACACATAAAATGCTGGTGTCGATAATCAGCACTTTTCTCACTGCGCATCCTCACGCTTCAAAGCGGCCTCAATCCGCCCTTCCGTGCTAAGCTTGCCTAAACTGCCCGAAGCCATCAGCTTGGGCAATTGGTTAACGTCCTCAAGCTGGATTAGCTGGCTTACACCCGTTTTGCCGTCACGGTGCGCCACGGTAATGAACGGCAACATTTTGCCGCCTGCCGCATCCAGTAACGCAGGGTTATGGGTGGTTACAATCACATCCACCCCACGCTCTTTGCCCAATGTCCTCAGCATTTCTAACAGCAAATGCGCCCGTGAAGGGTGCAAACCGTTATCAACCTCTTCAATCACCAACAAACTGCCTTTTTCCCGCGTTAGCAGCGCGGTAACTATCGCCAGATAACGCAAGCTACCATCAGACATGCCGCGCGCGTCTATCTCATGGCTGGCCGCCTCACCCCAGCCTTCTTCGCAGTAGAGCATGGCATCGGAATTAAACTTGCCGACCGTTTCTGTCCAGACCCGTTTAATGTCCGATTCCGGCAAGGATTTAAAGTAGTTTGTTAGCGTTGCTTCAACTTCTTCTTTACGCGAGGGTTCAAGCGCTGCTAAAACACCTGCAATATTGGAACCATCGGTCTTGAGCTTTTCTGACAGAGGCGCGTAACCGCGTATATGGCTAGGGATGGGATCAAATATGAAAATTTTCTTAAGTTGTGCGAGAAAATAATCGATACTGATAATAACATCTGCTTCAAAAAGCCTATCCCGTATAAGATTTTTGCTTTTACCTAATGATATAGATATAAATAAACTCAGAAAACATGTATTCGTCCAATCATCATCGCTACTGAAAAGAGTTTTTTCTTCAGGTGAAAGCCTGCTCCCAGACTCATAAGTCAACAGAGTTAAGCTCTCATCAATAATATTAATATCAGCTTGATTAACCTGAACTGTCAACACATAACGGCAATCTTGGTTTGCCTCCACACCATCCGCCAAAACCTCAAGCGTAAATTGCTTGTACGGTTTAAGGCAAACCCATTCAGCCCCACCATGCAAAGGCGGAAGCGTAATGTCATCATCACCATTAATTGCCTGAAAAACCTCCTCCCTAGAAGCCAGCCGATGCAAAAACAACAAAGCATCCAACGCATTCGACTTACCGCTGGCATTAGTACCTATCAACAACGTCAGCGGATCAATATACAGCGTGGCATCGGCAAAGCTTTTCCAGTTTTTTAGCCTTAATTCTTTAATCATAATGGTTGCTTATGCTTATCTGTTGTATCGGAGAATACGGCTTGGCTACGCGAGAACAGTTACCTATCCCCCCACAATCACCCCATCCTCCATGTGCAACACCTTACCCATCTTCGCTGCCAGTTCATGGTCATGCGTCACCACCAAAAAACTCACCTGCAATTCTTGGTTCAGTTCCAACATTAATTGATAAACCTGTTCGGCGGTTTTGCTGTCCAAATTTCCGGTCGGCTCATCCGCTAAAATCACCGCTGGTTTGTTGATTAACGCCCGCGCCACAGCGGCGCGTTGGCGTTCACCGCCGGACAATTCCCCCGGCTTATGGGCGATACGATGCCCCAAACCGACCCGTTGCAATAAGGTCGTAGCGCGGACTTTCGCCTCGGCGACCGACAGCCCGGCAATCAACAACGGCATGGCGACGTTTTCCAAGACGGTAAACTCGCCCAGCAAATGGTGCGATTGGTAGATAAAGCCCAGCGACTTGTTGCGCAGTTTCGCCTGCTGGCTACTGCTGACCTTGTTCAAGTTCACCCCGTCCAACACCACCTCGCCGCCCGTGGGCTTATCCAAACCGCCCAGTAAATGCAGCAAGGTGCTTTTGCCGGAACCGGACGCGCCCATAATGGCAATTTGTTCACCGATGCCTATCTGCAAGTTAACGCCTTTTAAGACCTCGACATCCAACTCACCTTGGCTATAGCGTTTGGTCAGATTCTGGCAAGTTAAAATAGCTGGCTTATTCATAACGCAACACCTCCGCCGGATTGACTTTCGACGCTTGCCAAGCGGGATAAATGGTGGCTAATAAGGACAGCAAAAACGCCATGCCCGCGATGCCATAAACATCCGTCCACAGCAATTTAGAAGGCAAATCGCTGATGTAATAGATTTCCGCCGATAAAAATTTAAACCCGGTCGCCTCTTCAATGGCATGGATCAAATCGGCGATATTCAGCGACAGCAACACCCCGCCGACCACACCCAAAGCCGTCCCCGCCAAACCGATCACCGTGCCCAGCACCATAAAAATGCCCATCACCGAACCCGAAGTCAGGCCTTGGGTCTTCAAAATGGCAATATCGCCGCGCTTATCCGTCACCACCATAATCAGCGTCGAGACAATATTAAACGCCGCCACGGCAACCATCAGCAGCAAAATGATCGACATCACCCGCTTTTCCATTTTAATGGCCTGGAAAAAATTATCGTGCGCCTTTGTCCAATCGCTGACCGCATACTCACCGGCAAATTGGTTGGCCAACGCCAAGGTAATGCGCGGGGCATCCAACAAATTATCCAGCCGGATGCGCACCGCCGACACCGCCCCCTCCATGCGGAACAGCTTCGCGGCATCGTCCAAATGGATAAAAGCCATATTGCGGTCATATTCAAACATGCCCACCTTAAAAATGCCGACCACGGTAAAGCGGCGCATCCGAGGCACCACCCCCGCTGGCGTAGAATTGACCTGCGGGCTGATGACGGTGATTTTATCGCCCATCATCACCCCCAAATAATTAGCCAACTCCGCCCCCAAAACAATACCGTATTGCCCAGCCACCAAATCGCCCAGTTTGCCGTCAACCATTTTCTGCGCGACTTCCGAGACATTAGCTTCCTTATCCGGCAACACCCCGGTTAGCACCGTACCACTAACCCGCCTATCGGCGTTAATCATCACCTGCCCGTTAATAAACGGCGCTGCGCCTTGGACATGCGGTATATTCGCCAGTTTTTGGTCTAGGGCTTGCCAATCGTCTAATTGCCCGTATTTTCCGGTCATCGTCGCATGGGCGGTCATGCTGAGCATACGCGCACTGATCTGCTCGACAAAACCGTTCATCACCGACAGCACCGTGATTAAAGCGACCACACTTAAGGCAATACCCAGCACCGATGCCAAGGTAACAAAGGAGATAAACTGTGTGCGCCGCTCTGCCCGCGTATAACGCAGGCCGATATAAAATATTAAGGGTTTAAACATGAATAGTATCGGTAGGAGGAAAAATCAGGATTTTCTGCAATGAGGGCAAAAACCGTATAAATACAGGCCGTGGTCAGTCAGTTCATAACCGAGCCGGTCGGCAATTTCTTTCTGGCGGGTTTCAATCACATGATCGGTAAATTCATCGACCTTGCCGCATTTCATGCACATAATATGGTCATGATGGTCGGCGGTCGCCAATTCAAACACCGAATTGCCGCCTTCAAAATGGTGGCGGGTCACCAGGCCTGCCGCCTCAAACTGGGTCAGTACCCGGTAAACGGTCGCCAAACCAATTTCCTCATTTTCGCTGAGGAGAATTTTATAGACCTTTTCCGCCGTCAAATGCCGCTCGTTAAGCTGTTTTTCTAAAATTTGCAGGATCTTAACGCGCGGCAGCGTCACTTTTAAGCCCGCATTTCTTAAATCATGGGATTCCATTGGTAAACTCCGGTTCGCCGCAATGGCGGCAGTGGGTGAAAATTCTGTCCATTGTAGCCTTTTTCAAGCCATCAAGGCATGACAGTTTTATAGGATAATCGTTTAACATCCTGTATGATTTTACGTTTTTAACCGAACTTGCCGGCCCCATGAGTAAACCGCTTTTTTCCGTCTGTCTGCTATCACTAACCCTAGCCTCCTGTTCTATGGTCTTAAACCACCTGCCCGGCGTATATACGTTGGAAATTCAGCAAGGCAATATTGTCGAACAGGACATGATAGACCAGCTCAAACCGCACATGAGCAAACGCCAAGTGCTATATATCATGGGTTCGCCAATGCTGAAAAACGTCTTCCACCAATCCCGTTGGGATTATATCTATGCCGATAAAGTCAGCGGCCAAGACGAAGTGAAAAAGCGCGTCACCTTAGTGTTTAACGGCGACGAACTGGCCGGAATGCAAGGCGACCTGAAACCGGGCGGCGGCGTACCCACTATCAAAGCCCCTAAAGAGCAGACCATCAACGTGCCTAAGCGCGACTTGGACAAAACCTTATGGGAAAAAATCACCAGCGTATTTGGCTTTATGCGCAGTGGCGGCACTGAAGACCCCGAAAATTTAAAGCCCAAGCCTAGCGAAGCGCCCTATTAATCCCGTTGGAGCGCGGACAGCCCGCCTTTGCCGCAAGTAGCCGACAAGAAGGCTACTTGCGCGTACCATTCAAAGCCGCAATTTGCTCGGCGGACAATTGCGTGTAACGGATAATTTTCTCCAAAGGCTCACCGTCCGCCAACATTGTCTTAGCAATAGCATACTTACCCGCCAGTAGCCCCTCTTCCTTGCCTTTCGTCATCCCTTCCAGCAAACCTTCTTCTTTGCCTTTCGCCATCCCTTCCGCCAAGCCTTCCTCTTTACCTTTCACAACCCCTTCCTCAAACGATGTATCCATTACATTTTTCACTTCCCAATATTCCAACAAGCTTTTTTGGTAATCATCCAACTGCTTAGGCCGCAACTGCGCCAATTCGGCAATCTCAAAACCTTTTTGGAAAATCGGCTCATTAAGTATCGCGGGGATATGGTCGAAGTTCTCCAGATTTTTAAGAAAATACAGCCACTTGTCAAAGTGCGTTGCCAATTCATCCGCCTGTTTGTTAAACAAGGGCATTTGCAGAAACTTAAAATGCAGCTTATCGTAGAAAATATCGCCGTCCTGGTCTTTCAGACAAACATCGCGGCGGAATTTCGCCGCCTCTTCCTGTTCGTCATAGACAAAATCCAAAATGGCGATCATGTATACGGGCAGTAGCTTGAACGACCAGCCGCCTTTTTGGGCTTGGTTCTTAATCGGAAAAGTCGAATAAAACAGTGAACGGTCTTTGAAAAACTTCACCTTGGCTTTCTGCATCTCGACGATAAACTGCTCGCCATTGACGTTCTTACAGTAAATGTCAAAAATCGCCTTGCGCTCTTTCGCTGTGCCGGGCATTTTTTCGGGGTTCTTAAAACTCAACTCCGCCACTTGATGCTGGGGCGGCAACAGTTGGTTTAAAAAATCCACCAACAGGTCTTTACTGGCTTCTTCGCCGAACAGCTTTTTAAAGCCGAAATCGGTGTAAGGATTGAGATATTTAGTCGCCATTATTAAGCCATCATTATCAAAAAATGCCCGGTAAGCTGTACCCTAGGGTACAGCCCCTTCAATCGGCGTTCACATCAACGCCAAAATATCCGCTAAAACCTTGCCATTGGTCGCCAAAATCTGCTTAGGGAACACCCCAGGATTACCCTGAAAATCCGTGACCGTACCGCCCGCTTCCAAAACGATCAACGCGCCAGCGGCGACATCGTACAAATTCAGCTCCTGCTCCCAAAACGCATCGACCTGACCGTCCGCGACCAGACACAAATCCATCGCCGCCGACCCGAACCGCCGCTGCCCGGTAGTTTGCTGGGCAATACGCCCGAACCGCGCCAAATTATTATCGGTCAGATATGCGCGTAAACAGGCAAACCCCGTCGCCACCATTGCATCCGCCAAACTGGCTTCAGCAGAAACCGTAATCGCCTGGCCGTTTTTAAACGCCCCCTGACCTTTTGCCGCCGTGTAATAGTCATCCAAAGCTGGCGCATACACGGCCCCCGCCATCAGCTCACCGTCAATTTCCAACGCGACACTGATCGACCAAAAATACTGGCCTCTGGCAAACGAATGCGTGCCGTCAATCGGGTCAACAATCCAGCGCGAAGCTTGATTTGCCGACTGCCCGCTCTCTTCGCCCCAAAACCCATACTGAGGATATTTTTCCGTCAACACCGCCTGTAAATAGGCTTCCACAGCCAAGTCGGCGGCGGTCACAAAATCACGCGGATTTTTTTTGTGGATAGCGGTATTCTTTAAATCTCTAAAATACGCCAAGGCAACCTGCCCCGCTTCGCGCACCACAGCTTCAAGTTCAACAAGGGAAAGGCTCATAGCTTAAACAATCTCAAATTAAAAACCGTATTATACAAGGATGCCCGCGTAGCGCGTGTGACATTGAGCCGCCATCCAAAGAAAATCCGGCATTCCCAGCGCAACCTGCCAGTGCGGATACTGAATGCGTAAGCAACCAAGCTCCCTGTTGTGACAAATTTACAGGGCTTTGGGTAATATTTAATAACGCTCCACCGCATTTATTTGCTATCGTAAAGTCAGCAAAACCCAGGTACTATATTCTGTTTGGCGAAATTCAGAAGAAGTACGCGCAATAACCCTAGGCAACACACAAATAGATCCTGTCGAGTCATCCTATACCCAAGCCAAGCTCAAAAGGCCTTAACGGCCTATAACGCCTAAGTCTTGGCTTATTTAAGGCATCCCTCTGACGGATTCTATCGGGTAGCCCGCAAGAAACCAATAGCTTATCCAGTTAACAATGCAGTCATGTTAACTGGATAAGCTGTGAGCAGCTACAAAGCCGCGACACGGCGTTAATAGCACATAAACTTTTATTAAATGGTGGATATATGGCAATTTTAAAAGGCAACAACCTAGACAACACCCTAATCGGTGGCCTGTCCGACGACAAGCTTTTCGGCTATGGCGGCAACGACAACCTGATCGGCGGTGCGGGCAACGATGTCCTGAAAGGAAAGGCGGCAGCGGGGACGACATCCTGATCGGCGGCGACGGCAACGACAGCCTGGACGGCGGCAGCGGCACCGATATTTTAATTGGCGGCAACGGCGATGACGTGTACTTCGTCGACAATGCCGCCGACACCCTGGTCGAAACGGCCAACGGCGGCACCGACACGGTCAGATCCTCCATCAGTTGGACACTGGGGGCGAACTTTGAAAAGCTGATCCTGACCGGCACGGACGCCATCAACGGCACCGGCAACGAACTCAACAACACATTGAAAGGTAACGATGCGAATAACATCTTGGACGGCGGGGCGGGCAACGATGTCCTGACTGGTGGCTTGGGCGTGGACACCCTGCTCGGCGGCGCGGGCAACGACACCCTACAGGTCAGCGATTTTAACGGCGACACCATCGACGGCGGCACGGGCAGCAACAACCTGCAAATTATGGCGGCCAACCAAACCATCGACTTGCGCACCGCCTCGACAATAAAAAATATCGAAACCATCCGCTTGGCGGACAGCCACGACACCTTAATCGTCGATGCCCAAAGCATCGCCAACATCAGCGGCAACAACACCCTGAAAGTCGATGCCAGCGGCAACAGCAACACCGTAAAAATGGACAGCGGCTGGACGGACGACGGCATCAGCAACGGCTACCACACCTTCACCAAAAACGGCGAGACTCTAGAACTCAACACCGCCATCACCCATATTGTCGCCCCTACCGCCTACAGCATTTCCGACCCAATCAGTGCCGCCAATGTCGGCAGTGTTTTCAACAGCTCAGAGCAGGACATCACCCTGTTGACCAGCACCTACTGGACGACACCCAGCATTGACTTAAGCGGTTTTGGCTTAGAAGACAAATTGCTGTTCGCTAACTTAAGTGGTGCAACTTTTGTCGGTACTGACCCCGTCAACAGAAGCCATTATATTTCGCAAGCCTATACCTATACGTCCCAGTCTGCCCATGGGGTCAAAGTCCATTCATACCATGACTGGGTCTCTTGGCAAGCGGGCGCCACTAAGGCCGAGCTGATTTCCAGCCAGCACACCTATAGGTCTGGTTATTACCATACGCAGACCACTTCCTACACCACCTCGGGGACTGTCACAATGATAGGAGGACATACCGCTAAAATTGAACTGACCGGCCTCCCGGCTGGCCTACCCGACAGCCAATTTGTCTTTGTCTAGCGGCCTGCCCAGCCTAGCCATAAAATCGT
Organism: Methylovulum psychrotolerans; assembly: GCF_002923755.1. Taxonomy (GTDB): domain Bacteria; phylum Pseudomonadota; class Gammaproteobacteria; order Methylococcales; family Methylomonadaceae; genus Methylovulum; species Methylovulum psychrotolerans. The sequence continues at coordinate 19,140 of NZ_PGFZ01000002.1, read as the reverse complement.
CTGCTCCATTATGACCTGGGCCTTTCAGACCGATAACACCTGAAAGGCCATCAGTAAGACACATGCCTACGCGCCCCCAAACTTTTAGCCCAGCCTACCCGATTCTTGCGCCTTATGACCCAGCCAACCTTCTTCAGCCCACCGCAGCTGGCCGCCGCCAGAACCTTACAGCAATGCGGCGCGTTAGCCGAAGCGGCGGCACTATGCCAACAAGCCTTGGCTCAAACCCCCAAGCATCCGGCCTTATTGGTCTTACTGGGCGTATTGTTTTGCCAACAGCAACAGTTTGACCAAGGCCGCGAATGCTTACAGGCCTTGCCGCCGGAAGCTACCCTAGCCGCCGATGCCGACACCTTAACCGACATCGCCGCCATCCATTTCCTGTTAAAAGACCCCTTACCCGCCTTAGCGGCTTTAGACCAAGCCCTAAGCCAACAGCCGAACGCCTATCTGGCACAGGCGCGGCGCGGTTTGGTACGGATGCAATTAGGCCATTTTGCCGACGCGTTGGCCGATTTCCAACGCGCGGTACAATACAGCCCGGCAACGCAACAAGCCGCCTTGCACATCAATATCGCCCGTTGCGCTTTATATCTGGAAGACCTTGAACTCGCCCTGCAAGCCGTGGCACACGCACAGGCGGCGGGCGGTGGGCATTTACAGCAATGGTTACTGGTCGCGGTGGACACCTACGTCGCCCTACGGCACTGGGAAGCCGCCGAAACCGCCATCCAACACGCCTTAGACGCAGGTTTGGAAGAACTCAAATGCGTCAAACTCTTAGCATTGGTCTTAGCCGGACAAGACAAACACGCACAAGCCGCCGAATCGTTACGCAACGCCTTAAGCAACCACCCAGAAGATGTCGAATTGCTGATGCAGCTAGCCACCCTGGCGCGGGTGCAAGGCCATTATGGCAAAGCCGTACGCTATATGCAGACCGCCATCCAACACGCACCGGATAACGCGTCATTATGGGCGCAACTGGCGCAACTGGGGGCAAAGTATTTTGACGAACAGGGCGCACGGTTAGCCGCCGAACAAGCCCTAACGCTGACCGCCAACGATTCGGGCTTAAGCCGCGCCGAAGCCCTAGTGGCAATCGCCAGCGTCACAGGCGAAGAAAGTCTGGCGGAAGACTACTATCGGCAAGCATTAGCGCAAGTGCCGGACTATACCCCCGCCTGCTTAGGCCTAGGGCAGTTATTATTGCAATGGGGGCGGGTAGACGAAGCCCTCACCCATTTTGAAGCGGCAACCGCCCGGCATCCGGTCGCTGCCTTAGGCGCGTTGATTAACGCCCGGCGCTTCCCCGAAGACCCCGAACGCTTGGCGCACATAGAACGGGTCGCCTACCTGCCCAGCTTACAAGGCGCGGTGTCCGGCTGTTTGCTGTTTGATTTGGCGGCGGTTTGGGAACACCTAAAAGACTACCCCAAAGCCTTCCAGTTTGTTAACCAAGCCAACGCCGCCAACCGTAAATTACTCAGCTACAATGCCGAGCAACATAGCCAACAGTGCCGGGCGATACGCCAAACCTTCACGGCGGATTTTTTCGCCCAAACCCAAGCTTACGGCAACCCGTCCGCCCAGCCCACCTTTGTCTTAGGGATGCCCCGCTCCGGCACCACCTTAGTCGAACAAATCTTAGGCGGCCATAAAGACATTTTTGTCGCGGGCGAAATCGGCCTCCTGTCAGGCATTATCCAAAAACTCAACGCCTGGGAACGCCATCTAGGCTCAGGGCAACACTACCCCGCCTGTGTCCGCGACTTAACCGCAGACCAAGCCCGCCATTATGCCGACGAAATCCTCGCGGAGTTACGCCACTACGCCCCCGATGCCCGCTATATCGTCGATAAATTGCCGCATAATTTTGAAAATATCGGCCTGATCCGCCTGCTGTTCCCCAACGCCCCCATTATCCATGTCCTGCGCGAACCGCGTGATGTCGCCGTCTCCAACTACTTCACCGATTACCAAGCCAAATTTGGCGGCATGGGCTTCGCCTACGACCTAGAAGACATCGGCAAACAACTGCGCGACCATCAAGCCTTAATGCGCCATTGGGATGCGGTACTGGCAAAACCGATTTTGACCATCCGCTACGAGGATGTCGTCGCCGACACCGAAGCCGCCGCCCGCCAAATCCTCGCCTACCTGCAACTGGACTGGACAGACACCGTATTGGATTACCAAAATTTAGAACGCGCCGTAAAAACCGCCAGCGTCTGGCAAGTGCGGCAACCCATCTACAACACCTCAACCGAAAAATGGCGGCGCTACGCCGATTTTTTACAGCCCTTAGAAGACATCCTCAACGCCCCGCCAAGCGAGGCGCAAACCGACCCGGAGCCGCCCGCCGCCTTACCCGCAGGCTATTTCTTTCAAGGCATGACGCGCTTACAAGCAGGCGAACAGGAAGCCGCCGCCACGATTTTTAGCACCATCCTGCAACACCAGCCCCAGCACGCCGCCGCCCTACACATGCTCGGCATTGCCCGCTTCCAACAAGGCCAAACCGAAATCGCCCTCAAGCTCTTACAACAAGCCATCGCCAAACAGCCGCACCATGCCAGTTGGCACCAAAACCTCAGCGTCATCTACAACGCCTTAGGGCTAAGCGAACAAGCCCGCCGGGCACAGGCAACAAGCCAACAACTACACGCAAAGCAAGCCGCGCAAAAACTGCAAGCCGAAAACCCCTTAGGCTTTTCGCTGACTATGCCGTGCGGGAATGACGGGGAAGACATTGGCTCCCTCCCCTGCAAAGGGGAGGGCTGGGGTGGGGTTTAACACGCTGAGGTGTAAATGAACGCCTACTTAATTTTATGCACGTTCCTAAGTCCTCAACGTAAACGTCACCGGCCCGTTATTGACCAACGCCACCTGCATATCCGCACCAAACTGCCCGAACGCCACCTGCGGATAAGTCGCTTGCGCCAATTCCTGCAAATAGCCAAACAACTCGCGCCCCTGCTCAGGCGGGGCGGCACTGGCAAAACTGGGGCGATTACCTTTTTGGGTATCAGCCACCAAGGTAAACTGCGGCACCAACAACAAGCCGCCGTTAATATCCCGCAGGCTTAAATTCATCCGGTCATTGGCATCGGCAAAAATCCGATAATTTAGGATCCGCTCTAACAAACGTTGCGCAGCTTGGCGGGTATCCGGCTTTTCCACCCCCACCAACGCCATAATCCCCGTACCGATCACGCCAATATCCACCGCATCAACCGTCACCTTCGCGCTAGTCACGCGTTGTATTACACTAATCATCGTTTATCCGCTGTCAAAAAACCCCTACCCTCTCCCTTAACCATCACAGCCCTCCCCTACGCACTGGTTAACCTCCACCGTAATATGCGAAAGCTTACCCAAACCGCGTAAACGGTAAAAAGGCTTAAGCAAGGCCTTATAATAATCCGGCGCTTGTGGCTGATGCGACACCACCGAAACAATCACCGCAAAATGCCCAGGCCCTACACACCAAATATGCAAATCCGCGACCCGGTTATCGGCATCTTGCTCAAGGGCTTGCCGGATCTCCGTTTGATAATGCTGCCCCACGCTTTCATCCAACAACACCGGGCTAGTTTCGCCAACCAAGCTATAAGACCAACGGGCAATCACCAGCACCCCGACAATCCCCATCACCGGGTCTAGCCACACCCAACCATAAAACTTACCCGCCACCAACGCGACAATCGCCAGCACCGAAGTCAGCGCGTCCGCCAAAACATGCGCATAAGCCGCCTTAAGGTTATGGTCGTGATGATGCTCGTGGCCGTGGCCCTCATGAGCGGCATGATGATCGTGATGGTCATGGTCTTTCAGTAACCAAGCACACAACACATTCACCAACAGCCCTACCCCCGCCACCACCAACGCCTCGTCAAAATGAATCGTCCGAGGATGAAAAATCCGCTCGCCCGACTCCAGCAACATCATCAACGCCACCACCCCCAGCGCGATAGAGCTGGCAAACCCACCCAACACCCCCACCTTACCCGCACTAAACGCAAACGTATGGTCATCCGCATGAAGCCTGGAATAGCGGTAAGCCAATAGCGTAATCATAAACGCCGCGACATGCGTCGCCATGTGCCAACCGTCTGCCAGCAACGCCATCGACCCGTACAGCGTCCCCGCCACAATTTCCAACACCATCATAATCAAGGTCAGCACCAACACCTGCCAAGTACGCCGCTCACCTTGTCGACTAATCACGGCGAAATCATGATGATGCTGCAAATCCTTGAGTTTTTGTGTGTGCATGGCAGTGGTTCCGAGGTTGATGGTAAAAGGGCGGCGCGGGAATTAAGCTGTCATTACGCCTATCTCCATCCGTTCAAGCTAAACCCTTCGGCAAAGCCTCCTGAGCTTGCCGAAAACCCTGTCAAAGTACGAACGGATAGGATCAGCGTATGAATATTCAACTCTACCGCACCTATTGGCTTATAGTACGCCAAATAGCAGGAAGGTTGCCATTAGTCTTGGCTTCATATACGGATTATGAGGCGCATTCAGCATCTTGTATTCAATTGACCTAACGTAATTTAATAAATTAGCATAGCGCACAATCAAAAACAGGACTAACACCATTAAAATCCTCCCCACCCCGAAAAATGGTAAAAACTCATAGCGAAAGGTATTTTTAGCTGTTAGACTGATCATTATAAAATTAATATCCACCTAAAAATACCTTCTTAACACCAAGTCTTTCGGGGCTAGGGTACTTGGCTCATTGGGATTCCGGTAGCAAACAGATTATGAGACAGTGCTATGTCGCTATTTTTACAACTGTATTCACGAATAAAATCATTATGCGAATTTCCAAATTATTCGCCGTTACTTTACTATCCGTTTTATCCATTAGTTGCGCCAGTGTTTCAAATATTGCAAACTTGAAAGCTCAGCTCGATTCACTAAACGTATCGGTTACGGACATATCATCTGATACCGCTTCGGCCAAAGTTACGGCTCTTCAGGCGGCGGAAAAAGCCACTAAAGCAAAAACATCGGCTTTTCGATCAGCAAGCTATGAACAAGATGTGTCCGCAAAATTGCATAGCTCTGTATGTATCAGACGCATAGTAAAGGAAACAAAGAAAACCAAGAAAAGCAGAAAACATTCAAAATAAATATATAGATGCCGTCACTCATTAAGGATACAGAGACAGACTAACCTGACAGGTTGGGTAGGCGCGAAGTTAAAGCCCTCGGCAAAGTTCTTCAGCCATTGCACGATGGCCTAACCGTGTGTACCAACCGTTTAGCCTGTCGTTTGCTTAATGCCGCCCCCACCTAGTCAACGTAGCAGGCGCATCAGCGTAAACAGCTTTCCCAATTACGGGCATAAATCCTTAGCCCATCATCTAAAACCAAAAATGCACTCCAGCCTAATCACGGCACTGTCAGCGGTTTTACCATACCACGCTAATCGTAAGGAACGGGTAAGCAACAATTTCGGCAAACGCTAAAGGATGCGGGTCTTGGGCGCGGGCACCTTGCTCACTCCCCAAAATAACTATGCCAAAGCTATTTTATTCACACCACTAAGTAATTATCAATAAAGGAGCCGCTGTCGAAAAAACGCATATATGATCAAAACCAGTGAAAAAAACCATCCATCTATTTCATTTCTTACCATAAGCCCCGTCATGATCCGATGAAATGGTCAGCAATCGAATGAAATCGCCATCACGATACGCTATAGCACGACAAGACTGTGTGATGCGTAACGAATACAGCGCGTCAATACCTTGAGGCGGCCTGATGCTGGCTATCTTTTCCCACTTAAGGCCATTATCACGGTAAACTTGTTGCCATGTCATTTGCCTAATCTTATTCAAAGCATCCAATGCGGCATGACGTTCTGGCTTTTGTAAGGACAACAAATTTTCTTGAAAAACAGGATTATTTAAATCAAGACACACCTTAGACATTCCGGCATCACTCGCCTTCATGCAGTTTTTCCATCACGCTATCGAGAGTAGCATCGCTCGCCGGATGGGTGGTAGCCCACGCTAAGGCCTGTTGCAAATCGGCGGCAACCTTAGGATGCTGTAACCAGTGTTCGTTGTCGGGAATAACAGTGGCGGTGCGGATTAGCCACACGCCTTGCTCTTGCTCCTCAACCAACACTTGTCTGCCCGCATATTGTTTGCCCAGCGATATTTGCCCATTCGGGCCTATCACTTTGATACTGGGGTGGGATATTTGTCGCGTCATAACGGCTCCTAAAATACTAATGCACTATGCGGTGCTTTAATAAAAACAAAAATGGCATTAGATGAAAACATCAGCCTTTTTACCAGCGCTTATAGCATTCTCAACCCATAAACCATATCCTACGCTGTAGAGTATTTGCGCCTAGCCTCTTAGCAAGACCTAAGCTACATACCGCACCTTAATACTTACCGGAAACATTCCAAAAGATACCTAATATACCCTTGCTTAATAACGATATAAAGCCCATCCCCTAAAACCAAAAATGCACCCCCGCCACCCAACGGGTCGTATCGGTGCGGCTGTCAATATGGTTAACCGTAGGCACGGTGGACCATTCCACGCCGATATATGGCGCGAATTCGCGGCGGATTTCATAGCGCAACCGTAAGCCACTTTCAAAATCAGACAAGCCGCTGCTAATACCGCGCCCGGCATCGTCTTGGCTATAAAAATTAGCTTCGATACGCGGTTGCAGGATCAGGCGTTGGGTAATCAGCAAATCGTATTCGTTTTCAATCCGAAACGCGACCCGGCCTTGCTCGCCGATATAGGCGGTGGCTTCGACATACAGCCAATACGGGGTAAAGCCTTGTAAACCGAAAGTGGCCCAGCTACGCTCAGGCCCTGCCCCCGCATCATAGCGGATGCCCATCTGCGTATCCCAGAACGGGGTTAAGGCGTGACCCCACAGCGCTTCATTACGCGCCTCGGTAAATTGCCCCGCGTCGATATTGCCTTCTGCCCTAATCACGACCCGGTCGGCGGTTTTGCCATACCACGCTTGCCAATCGTAGGTCATCAGGCTCTGCGACCCCGTACCTAAGCCTTCCAAACGGTCAACCAGCAAGGCGGCAAGGGGGTGTTCTTCTTTATGGCTATGGGCAATACCTGGGCCAAAATCATAGCCATCAGAATAGGCATCAGGGTCGCGGGCATCTTTAGGGGGGCGGTCGTTAGCTGCGGTATGCCCTGTGTGCTGATGCAGACCAGCCGCAACACCAACGTCATGCTGATGTTGTTCTGGCACAGCATCAACACCATGCTGGTGCTGTTCTGGCGCGGCATCAACGCCGTGCTGATGAGGTTCTGGCGCAACATCAACGCCATGCTGATGCGGTTCTGGCTCGGCATCAACGGGGTGCTGATGCGGTTTGGGTGTGGCGGCAGGATGCTTAGGCTCTTCCATCGCCTCCATGTCCTCGGCGGACATATCCGCCATATTATGATGCTGATGATCCATAGCAGGCTCGGCCTTAGCTGACGGCACATTGCCCAACAGCACTAAAAGTAACAGGCGTTTTTTCATGCCACCACCACCACCCTGAACATGCCCCCGTGCATGTGATAAAACAAATGGCAATGCCAAGGCCAATAGCCCCGCGCATCGGCGGTAACTCGAAAACTGACGCGCTGGGCGGGTTGCACCACCACCACATGCTTGCGTACCTGCACTTGGCCGTCGGAGCTTTCCAAATCGCTCCATAAGCCGTGCAAGTGCATGGGGTGGCTCATCATGGTATCGTTAACAAAAATCACCCGCAGGCGTTCGCCGTAACGGAAATGGATAGGCGTGGACTCGTCAAACGGCACTCCATCCAAAGACCAGCTATAACGCTCCATGTTGCCAGTAAGGTGCAGCTCTATGTCGCGCCCTGGTGGCCGCTGGTCGCTGATAATGCCCTCTACGCTGCGCAAATCGGCATACGTCAAAACCCGGCGGCCATTGTTGCGCAAGCCCACCCCCGGATCATCCAAATTCGTGCGCGGGGTATCAACGCGCATATCGACACTCGCGCCGTATTCGCTTTTGGCGTGGTGGACGGCGACTGGGCCGGACATTGCCCCCATCATATCGGTCATGGTGAGGGGTTCCGGCTTATCCGGCGTGGGAACAGGAGCCGACAAACCCGCGCGGACAGCTAACGTGCCGCAAGCAAAACCGCTTCTGTCCATAGACTGGGCAAACACGGTATAGGCTTGCTGGCTGGGGCTGACCAGCACATCGTAGGTTTCCGCAGGGCCTATGCGCAATTCATCGACACTAACGGGAACAATCGGCTGGCCATCGGCATGGACGACAGTGAGGCTTAGGCCAGGGATACGCACATCAAAAAAAGTTTGCGCCGCCGAATTGATAAAGCGCAAGCGCACCCGCTCACCCGGTTGGAACAGTCCCAACCAATGATCCGCCGCCGTTTTGCCATTAATTAAATAAGTATAAGTATACCCGGAAATGTCCGCCAAATCGGTCATGGACATGCGCATTTCGTTCCACATCGCCCGCTTGTCCAACGCCGCCCCTAGGCCATCGTGCGCAACATCATGGATAAAATCCACCGCCGTGGGCTGGTTGAAATTGTAGTAATCGCTCTGTTTTTTCAGCTTGGCAAACACCGCCAACGGGTCTTCATCCGTCCATTCCGACAATTGCACGACATAATCACGGTCAGCGACAATGGTTTCGGTGGCGGGGCTGATGACAATCGCCCCATACAGCCCAGTTTGCTCCTGCATACCCGAATGCGAGTGATACCAATAAGTGCCGGATTGCTGGACTTTAAAGCGGTAGGTGAAGCGGCTGCCCGGCGGGATACCGTTAAAACTGATACCGGGCGCACCGTCCATTTCATAAGGCAAAATCAAGCCATGCCAATGTATCGACGTGGTTTCCGCCAACTCGTTAACCACCGTTAGCGTCACCGTATCACCTTCGCGCCAGTGCAAAGTCGGCGCGGGGATGGAGCCATTAACCGTGGTCGCAGGACGCGCCGTACCCGTAAAATTAACCATAGTTTGGGCAATAGTCAGGGTAAACGCCGTGCCGCTAAGCACCTCGGCACTCGCCGCCCGACACTCGGCAGGCAACAGCGAGGCAATGCCCGTCGCGGCAAGGCCCTTTAGGAAATGGCGGCGGGCTGGCACAAAAGGCGGCATAGGCAAAATAGGGGCTGATAGACGGTACTTTAGTGTACCTTAAGTACCGTTAACCACCTAAAAGCGGCAGGCCGCGTGAGGGTCAAAGCTGGGCAAGAATGGTGCTCATGTGCTTATTATTACGCATATAGCCATGCCGTTCATTGACAAAATACTTGCCCAAAGCATGTAGCCTGGATATTTGCGCCACTTCAAACACATCCCATTCATAGCCTTGGCCAATATAATTGACCGCCATAGCCTTAGGCATACCGCCCTGAGTGGCGGCAAGCGGTTCGGCATGGAGTTGGAAACACCACAACACATGCGTACCTGTCGCAACCGATACCCCAACAGCATGAGGCTCTACGGTATGGATAAGGCTACCGTATGCCAAAGACAGCATTTCCCGATCATTTACTGCGTTGATAATCGTCTGTAACATAAAAGCTCTCTGATAATGAATCTCCTCAGCGGTTACTTGTTTGGGTGGCTTTGGCCTTCCCTATCAACCGCCAAGCTTAACTCAACACCCATCAGCTAAAGCTGGCGGGTTGAAAATCCGCTGACTAAAACACGGGCTACCTGCACATTTGTGCGGGCTGAAGCCGCCAGATGGAAATTAAAACCAGATATAAGCTGATTGTACCGGATGATGGGGTACGTATAAATCGGGTATTTTGTTGATTTTGTTGCCCAACATGAGCGTGTTGCGCCATACGATTGCCACAAGCATTAAAAGATCATCGCTGCCTCTTGCCAACAGATTGACAATAAAAACACGTTCCGCCCGAAACACAGTATCGGCGGCAATTCGGTATGGATTGCCATAATGACGGGGCTATTTATAGTCGCTGCATTTCTTCACAGTAAACGTCCTCAAAACTCATATAGCCTAAACTGATTTTAAAATTTGCCCTCTTTTACCATAAGTATCTACACAAATTTTGCAACCCTTTAATTTTGATAAAATCATCACTTTTATCAAATGCACTAACCATTAGTTTTACAATGACTAATAAAAGTTGCGTAGACACTTATGCCCCTTTACATTGCAAACAGCGAGGCACACGGTTATGGCAGCTTGCCTTTAAACTACTAAAAAATCTGCCGAAGTCATCGCCAGCCCCTTACCGAGCAGGGCGACCAGCACCACCGCCGCCTTGCCGCTGCCATCGCTATCGTAAAACAGGCCACCAGAGGTGCTGTTATAGAGGATGTGGTCGTTACTGTCTTCGACCGAGCCAGCACCGAAAATTTTGAACTGGTCGGCGGCCAATGTGCCAGTGCCTAAGGCGGTGAAGATGCCGTGCGCCAGTTGAATGGTGTCATCGGCGACCGTAAAGTCAGTGACGGTGTCGGTGTTGCCTAGGCCTAAGGCAGTGCTAAAGACAAAACGGTCTTGGCCTAAGCCGCCTGCCAGGACATCGTTGCCTAGGCCGCCGTTAAGCACGTCATTGCCCGTCCCGCCCCATAAGCTGTTGTTGGCGGCGCTTCCCGTCAGGGTATCGTTGTAGGCGCTGCCGTTGAGGTTTTCGATATTGCTCAGGGTGTCGATGCCGGCGCCGCCAGTGTTCTGCGCTCCGGTCAACCCTAGGTTGACCACCACCCCGGCAGTGGCGGTCCCGTAGTGGACGGTGTCCACGCCATTGCCGCCGTTGATGCTGTCATTGCCCGCATCGCCGCGCAGACTATCGTCGCCGTCGCCGCCGTTGAGGCTGTCGTTGCCCGCGCCGCCATCAAGGACATTGTTGGCGGTGCTCCCCGTCAGGGTGTCGTTATAGGCACTGCCGTTGACGATTTCGATGTTGCTCAGGGTGTCGGTGCCGGCACCTAGGGTGTTTTGCGCCGTGGCCAGGCTGAGGTTGACGGCCACACCAGCACTGGCGTTCTCATAGTTAGCGATGTCCACGCCATTGCCGCCGTTAAGGATGTCGTTGCCGCCATCGCCGCGCAGGTTATCGTTGCCGTCACCGCCGTTAAGGCTGTCGTTGCCGTCACCGCCTTGCAGGATATTATTGGCGGCATTGCCGGTCAGGGTATTGTCCAAACCATTGCCGACCGCAAACGCCGCGCCCGCCAATAAGGTCAGGTTTTCGACATTGGCCGATAACCGCCAACCCACCGAGCTGTAGACGCTGTCTATCCCATCACCGCCGTATTCCAAGACCTTATCGGCGGCACTGTCCAGCCAATAGCTGTCATTGCCGGTACCACCGACCAAGACATCGTTGCCCGTACCGCCATTGAGGCTGTCATCGCCGGCATAGCCATAGAGAATGTCATTGCCTGCCAAACCATTCAGCGTGTCGTTGCTGTCGTTATAACCATATAAGGTGTCGTTGCCCGCTGTGCCTTGCAAGGCTTTGGCCTTGATGTCCGCCCAACTCCACACGGTGCCGTCACTGAACTGGAATTGCTCGATAAGGGCGGCAGTTGAGCTAAAGCAGTTGTGGACGGTCAATTGGCCGCCGCTATAGGCCAGCAACAAACCGCTGCCATCGTAACCGATACGGCTGACTTGGCTGATGTCGGTGGCCAGCAGGTTGGTAAACTTGATGGTGTCGGTGCCGGATTCATCATAAAGCGTGTCCGCCCCGTCGTTTTTGGCGAATAAATAAGTGTCATTGCCCGACCCGCCGATCAGAGTGTCATTGCCCGTGCCGCCATTGAGGGTGTCATTGCCGACATAGCCATAGAGGGTGTCATTGCCCGCCAAACCGTTGAGAGTGTCGTTGCTGTCGTCATAGCCGTACAGTTGGTCATCGCCGCTAGTGCCGGTCAGGCTGATGTGCGCCTTGATGTCCGCCCAGCCCCACACCGTGCCGTCGCTGAACTGGAACTGCCCGATGCGGTTGTTGGTTGAATAAAAATAATATTCGACGGTCAATTGGCCACCGCTGTAGGTCAATAACAAAGTGTTGCCAGGGTAGTAGCCGTTATAATCAATCCGGCTGACACTGATGTCGGTGGCCAGCAGGTTGGTGAACTTGACGGTGTCGGTGCCGGATTCATCATAAAGCGTGTCTACCCCATCGTTTTTGGCGAACAAATAAGTGTCATTGCCCGACCCGCCATTCAGATAGTCATTGCCCGTGCCGCCATTGAGGGTGTCATTGCCGCCATAGCCATACAGGGTGTCATTGCCGGCCAGACCGTTCAGGGTGTCATCGCCGCCGTCAAAGCCATATAAAGTGTCATTGCCGGAGGTCGCGTGCAAAAATTTCGCCGTGATGTCCGTCCAGCCCCACACCGTGCCGTCGCTGAACTGGATCTGCTCGATGCGGGTGTTCGCCGAGGCGAAGTAACTGTACACGGTCAGCTGGCTGCCGCTATATGAGAGCAGCAAATCATTGCCGTTATAGTTGGTGCGGCTGACTTGGGTGACACCGCTGGCCGCCACATCGGTGAACTTGACCACATCGGCGCCGCCTTCATCATACAGCGTGTCCGCGCCATCATTTTTGGCGAACAGATAAGTGTCGTTGCCCAGCCCGCCATACAGGGTATCATTGCCGGAGCCGCCATTGAGGGTGTCGTTACCCTGACCGCCAGACAGGTAGTCATTGCCTGCCAAGCCGTTCAGGGTGTCGTCGCTGTCGTCATAACCGTACAGCCAGTCATTGCCCGCCGTGCCTTGCAAAACTTTGGCTTTAATCTCCGTCCAGCCCCAGACCGTGCCGTCACTGAATTGGAATTGCTCGATACGGTTGTCCGCCGAGTCAAAATAACCTTGGATGGTCAGTTGGCCGCTGCTATAGTTCAGTTGCAAACTGGCGGTGCTGTTGTAAGTGATGCGGCTAATCTGGGTGATGCCGCTGGCGGTAACATCAGTGAACTTGACCACATCGGCGCCGCCTTCATCATACAGCGTATCCGCGCCATCATTTTTAGCGAACAGATAGGTGTCGTTGCCCTGCCCGCCTTCCAGGTAGTCATTGCCCGTGCCGCCATTGAGGGTGTCGTTGCCAGCATAGCCAAACAGCCAGTCATTGCCCGCCAAACCGCTCAGGTGGTCGTCGCTGTCGTCATAGCCGTACAGCCCGTCATTGCCGCTGGTGCCGGCCTGGCTGATGTGCGCCTTGATGTCCGCCCAGCCCCACACCACCCCGTCACTGAACTGGAACTGTTCGATGTGGTAGTCCGCCGACTCAAAATAATTCCAGAAGTACAGTTGGCTGTTGCCGCCATAATTTAGCTGCAAATCCAAGCCCGCCACTCGGCTGACCTGGGTGATGCCGGTGGAGGCTAAATCGGTGAATTTGACCACATCCACGCCACCATTATCATAAATATCGTCCATGCCATCGTTTTTGGCAATCAGGTAGGTGTCATTGCCACCCATGCCCCCTAAGGTGTCATCGCCCGTGCCGCCATTGATAGTGTCGTTACCATCATTGCCCCACAACGAGTCATTGCCGCCATAGCCGTAGATAAAGTCATCCTGCGCCGTGCCGTCATAAAAATTGTCGTTATTGTCGCCATTATACGTTGCCATTGTGTGCCACCTTAGGTTGGATTGCCAGAAAAACCTGCTTGCAAAAACCTAGAGCTTATACCAAGTCTTATTCAATATCCATAGGATTTTTAGTTAAACTTAAACATTTTAGGTGTTTATATTATGCTGATTTAGTGTTGAGTTTCTGTTGAAAATGAGGCAGGATATGGGCGTGGCAAATGGGACAATCAGCAGGAGCCGCAGGTCGGATTTACTTACAGGGCATAAAAGCACTAGCGTAACCTGACAGGATCGGCCACGACAAACCTATCTAATTGATAGTAATGCTCATATTGTGTTTTGAGGACATAGCCAAATAAGGCATTAAATGTTTTAACGCCCTTAAAATATCCGTCATTCCGGCAATTCCTTTATGCCCCTGAAGGTATGCCGGAATGAAAGGTTTATTAATGGCCATCGTATTTTCGTGTATTTTAAAAAAGACCTCAAAACACAATACGGGGCTTTTTTATAGCATAGTGAAGGCAGGCAGTTACCGTTAATTTATTCCACCTTTTCCAAATCCTCAAGCCAATCGCGCCACACCGACATCAAAACCGCCATCAGCGTGGGGCCTAAAAACAACCCCAGCAACCCCCATGCTTCCATGCCGCCAAAAATCCCCAGCAACGTCCAGATAAACGGCAGCTTGACCGCATTGCCGATCAGCACCGGACGCACATAATTATCGGCAATTAAGGTCAGCACCATGCCGTAACTGAACAGGGCAATGGCGGCGGTGAAATGGCTTTCTGCCGCCAACACCAAAGAACACGCGCCAAAAATCAGCTTGGCGGCAAACGGGATCATCGCAAAAATGCCAGTCAAAGCCCCCAACATCGCCGGATGCCCCAGCCCCGCAAAATGGTAGCCCACACCCATCAAAATACCTTTGGCGATACCGATCAGCATCATGCCGTTGACCGTACCGCGCACGGCGGCGGCGGCGTGGCGCAGATAACGCTCGCCAACATCACCGAAAATCCGCCGGCCACTGGCTAAGACTTGGCGGCTTAGGGTATCGCCATGCTGGTAGACAAACAGCAACACCAACAAAATGACAAAAAAACTCATCAAGCGTTGTATCAGGTGACCGGCGAAATTTTTGGTATAGCCCAACGCCCCGCTAGTGCTCAGCCAGTGCAAGGTACTATTGGCCGCCTCCCGGCTACCCAAGGATTTTTGCCAAAATTCTTGCGCCGACTCGCTCATCATAGGCAATTTTATCAACCAATCAGGCGGCGGAATGCCAGTCTTTTGCACCACCAACAACCATTGCCCCAGCGCATTCGTTTCCGCGAACAGTTTAACCAAGGCATAACTGAGCGGCACCAGAATCATCGCCCCAATCAGCAAGGTCAGGCCTACCGCCCCCCAAGTGATACTGCCATGGCGTTCTTTACTGAGCAGTAAGCGGCGGTAAATCGGCCAAGTGCTGATGGCCAGCACCACCGCCCACCCCAATAAAGGCAGAAAGCCTTGGACAACCCAGCCCCCTAATAATAAAAGGATAGCGACGGCAGTTAAACGCGCCCGTGTTTGCAGTGAATCGGTCATGACAGATACAGGATGATGAAAACGGTGCGGCATTCTAACACCGAAGCCCCACCGAAAACACACTGTCTACAGAAAGTGGCGGCTAGCGTTTGCCCCGGCGCAGCGGAGATTGCTCCAATAACGCCACCACCAACAAATATTCGCCCATTAACGCCGAAGCCAATAGCCAGCTCGGCCAAGCCCAATACGGCTGCAAATAAGCTTGGGTAACCGATAGGCCGATACCTAACAGGATATAGCCCAAAATCCGCACCAATGGATAAGCGACCGGATAAAACCGCCGCCCCAACAGATAAGACACCGCTGCCATACTGGCATAACAGGCCAAAGTCGCCCATGCCGACCCCATATAACCGAATAAGGGAATCCACCAGACATTCAGGCCGATAGTCAATGCCGCCCCACTTATAGATACCCACGCGCCCATTAAGGTGCGGTCAGTCAGTTTGTACCAAATCGACAGATTGACATAAATGCCTAAAAATAAATTCGCCAACAATAAAATAGGCACCACCCCTAAGCCCGTGCGGAATTCCGCACCCATAAAATATTGGAAAAAATCTAAATACAGCGTCACCAGCAGAAAAATCGCCACACAAAAAATGACAAAAAACTTCAGCACTTTGGCATACACATCACGCGCATCATTTTTGTCGGCATAGGCAAAAAAGAACGGTTCGGCGGCATAGCGGAACGCTTGGATAAACAGCGACATCAGGACAGACAGCTTGTAACAGGCACTGTACACGCCCAGCATCTGCATATTAGTGGCGTAATCGTAGGGCAATAAATATTTTAACAAGGCGCGGTCGAGCATTTCGTTAATAATGCCCGCGAAGCCGATCACCATCATCGGCGCGGAATACCGCCACATCCGCGCAAACAAACGGTGGTCAAACCCCCACACCAGCCCCGCCAATTGCGGCAACAACAATAACGCCTTACAGGCACTGGCCAGCAAATTAGCGATAAACACATAACCCAGACCGATATGCGGGCTGTACACATAGACCAGCCAAGGCGGCGGGTTATGTGCGTACAGCTTGGGGCAGTAGACGATAAAAAACACCGTCAAACCCACCGTTACGGCAATTTCCAGCAGCTTGATAAACGCAAACCTAAACGCCCGCTCTTCGGCACGGAGCCGGGCAAACGGCAACGCCGCCAACGCATCCAAGGCCAAAATCAACCCGAACCACAACACATACTCAGGATGGCTAGCGTAATTCAGTGCAGTCGCTGCGGTCTGGTCGGCAAAAAAC
This sequence comes from Methylovulum psychrotolerans, assembly GCF_002923755.1. Taxonomy (GTDB): domain Bacteria; phylum Pseudomonadota; class Gammaproteobacteria; order Methylococcales; family Methylomonadaceae; genus Methylovulum; species Methylovulum psychrotolerans. The sequence goes on along the minus strand of NZ_PGFZ01000002.1, from coordinate 2,676 downwards.
ACGCCCAGAAAAAACAGTCCGTTGACCAGCAGGACAAACCATAACGCCGTTGAATACGCCGTGTCATGGCGTGGGTTCGCCTTATCGCGAAACCGAAAATAACCCGTCTCAAAACCGCCCAGCAACAACACCGACAAAAAACCCGAATAGGCATAAAACTCCGACACCACCCCATACTCTTGCGCCGAAAACGAATAAGTTAGCAGCGGTACCAGCAGATAATTTAAAAATCGGGCGAAAATACTGCTAAGCCCGTAGATGGCAGTTTGTGAGGCGAGTTTTTTTAAGATACCCATGGCGAGGATGTGATTGCAAAAAGGGAGGCGCGATTATATAGGAGTTGACGCATTACGGGGTGACCGTAACCGCTACTTTCAGCTACTTTTCTGGCGATACAACCAAAAACTGTATTCTACCTACCTTTAGCGATAGAAATTGCAAATTTATTTTTAAAATAGTGAGGTATTCACTACCTTGCCAGCAAACCAACACCTATAATCCGCACTGTGCACAATGCAAACCCCTCCACAGCGTTTGCCGATATTGCACAAAACCACCCGCAAGGTTAAGACAACGGCACAAGAGCGAGATATGTCGCTTTACACCGCTTGGCCTGAAGCACAACATCCACTAGGAGAAGAAGAGATTATGAAAACAAGCATATTGATCGGCATTATTTTATGCACATTGTCAACTTATGCAGCCGCAGCCGAGACTCCGGCCACACCAGCACCAGCACCAGCCCCCACCAGCACCCCGACACCTGACGCAGGCAAAGCCAAAACAAACGGCACTAACACCCCCAGTGCCCCAAAACCCAGTATTGCGGACTACTGCCGCGAACACACTTGCTAACAGAAGGGGTACACAACATGACTATTATCAAGCGTCTGCAATACGCCGCATTCATCGGCATGATCGCCACTGCCGCCGCCAGCCATGCCGCCGACCCGCATTGGACTTATGACGAACAAGCCGACTGGGGCGCATTAGAAAACACCGACCCCACTGCCCCCATTCCGGCCTTGTATCCTTTTGCCGAATGCGGCTTAGGCCAAAAGCAATCGCCTGTCGACATCAGCGTACCTGCCGCCAAGGCTTCCTTAAACCACCTAAATCCGCTGTACGCATCAGTACCGCTTTCGGTCAGCAATAACGGCCATACCATCAAGGTAAACATGCCGATAACCGCAAACCCGAATGCCTTGTTGATCGGCAAAGAAAATTATCAGTTGCTGCAATTCCACTTCCACGCCCCCAGCGAGCATACCCTGAACGGGAAGACTTTTCCGCTGGAACTGCATTTTGTCCACTCCACACCTAGCGGCAAGCTGGCCGTACTGGGTGTCATGATCAAAGCGGGCGCAGAAAACCCAGAATTCCAAAAAATCTTGGATAATGCGCCAAGCATTGCAGGCAACACCAACACCCCCGTTGGAGTCACTTTAGACCCCAACGGGCTGTTATCGCCCAGCAGAAAGTTTTACTCCTATGCCGGTTCATTAACCACACCGCCGTGTACCGAAGGTGTCGATTGGTCGGTCGCCCGCGCCCCCATTACCGTGTCCAGCGCCCAAATCGCCGAATTTGAAGCTCTGTATATCAATAACGCCAGGCTACCCCAAGCATTAAATGGCCGCATAGTGGACATTTTACCTTAAGGGCTTAGGCGGATGTCGGCAACTGGCGGCATCCGCCTTTTAGGCGGTTCAGGATTTACTAATACCGCCTAACTTAAGCAGGCAATTGCTATACTAATGCCACAACCAAGCTAGTGACCAAATCAGCCCATGAAGCTATTCTTTCTAGCCGCACTACACTTAATAACCGCCTGTGCCGCACAGCCCTACGCACCCGCTCCATTAGCCGACCAAGCCCAAAGCAGCACGACCGTCTACGTCGTCAGCCACGGTTGGCATACCGGCTTTGTCGTCCCCGCCGACGCTCTCCAAGCGCGTATCCCTGCCCTAAAAACCCGTTTTACCGATACCCCGTTCTTAGAAATTGGCTGGGGTGACAAAGGCTTTTACCAAGCCCAGGAAATCACCACGGGGCTGACCTTAAGGGCGATGTTTTGGTCATCTGGGGCCATTCTCCATGTCGTAGCCGTACCGCGCAACGTCCGCCGCTATTTTGCCAACAGCGAACAGGCCAGCTTTTGCCTCAGTGAGCGCAATTACACGGCACTGCTTGACTTTATCGCCGCCAGTTTCGCTAAAGACCCACAAGGGCGGGTACAACCGCTCAAGCAAGGCATTTATGGCGACAGCCAATTTTACGAAGGCGTAGGCACTTACCATCTCTTCAATACCTGCAATAAATGGACGGCGAAAGGCCTGCAACAAGCAGGATTTGACCTGTCCCCCACATTCAAATTAACCGCAGGCAGCGTCATGGCGCAGGTGCGCGGCGACAGCCACATTTGCCCCCAAACCGCACCGTAATATCCCCTACTCTCCGCCTACTTTCTCCTAGCTTATCAAATTGAGATCCTTTAGAATTGCTTTATCATGGTTTTTTACCATATATAACATATAGTTACGATATGCTCGACTTTTTAGATTTGTACCAACCCCTCAAATTGGAGGGGTTGGTGGCGGCCCAGGCAACAATTCAGAAACACCCCTACGGTATGGGCAAGCAGCTTGCGGATGACACGGTTTGCCAAGTGCCAAA
>NZ_PGFZ01000019.1:20811-45364 GCF_002923755.1 Methylovulum psychrotolerans | reverse complement strand
GGGGCGGGAGGCCAAACAATTGGACGAAGAGGGGTCAAGCAGGGGCCTGATCCTGAGTCTGTTGTTTGACCACTGCCTCCTCCTTCACCCCGAGCAGACGGCCCGCTTAAAAAACCAACTGCCCGCGTATACCGTCGGCAGCCTGCAAAGGAAATCACAGATGGACGTGCTGCTGGCCTTTATCAAAAGGGCATTGGAACACCCCGACCCCGCCGGGATGCTCAACAGTTTGACCCAAATGATAGGGGACGTGTTTAAACTGATGCCTTCCGAAAAGCACCTTTCCGGCAGGGATTTGGGGCGGATGGAAACAATCCCTTCACTAAAGTATAGGGCTGCCGGATGACCGCTTGAAAGCGGTCTGGGCGAATGTTAAAAACTTGATGATCGAGTTTTTATGCCTTACCCTTCCGTTTTCAGAAGCTTCACCAGGCTGGATACCGCTGCCAGCCGCACTTCATGTGCGGGAACGCGATTAAAAAAACCGCCACGATAGCGACTCATCACTACATTTTTCAATGTCGCACAAATGACGGCGTAACATCAATAAATACTACAAAATAAAGCCGCCCACTCGATATGAGACAGCAATATGAATTCCAGCTATAAAACTATCATTGACAATAAGAACATTTTCAAAATAGGTAAATCTCCCTTAAAGGCGAATTCGTCCATAGAAGTGTACGGATATAATAATACGGTAGAGATTGGCGACAATGTCAAAGGGACTATTTTGATTAACATTATCGGTAATGATAGCAAGGTGCTTATCGAAGATGATGTCAATATCATGGGATCACTAAATATAGTTGCCCGTCGCGGGAAAAGCACGGTAGTGATCGGCAAAGGAAGCTCCTTTATGGGCTTAGTCCGTTTATTCAATCATGAACCAAGCTCTATTAAAATAGGCGCAGATTGCATGTTTGCTGGCGATATTCTTATGACAACTAGCGATATGCACCCAATATATGATGCCGATAATATCCGCATTAATCCACCCTCCCCTATTGCCATAGGCGAGCATGTTTGGGTCGGAGTAGGCGTAAAACTGCTCAAAGGCGTGTCTATTGGCAGCGGTTCGATTGTCGGAATGGCATCTTTGGTGACAAAGGGTACTTATCCTGAAAAATGCATTATTGTAGGCAGCCCTGCAAAAATAGTTAAGGAAAATGTTCGTTGGGACAGAAATTTCCCTCCCTTGCCGTAACTGGCAAACTACAGCATTATACTTTAGTGTGTCGATACGATAACTAAACTTCATGAAATCCTACTTAGACTTGCTCGACAAGATTATCCGCGAAGGCCACGCCAAAAGCGACCGTACCGGCACAGGTACGCTGTCTATCTTTGGCCATCAACTGCGTTTTAATTTGCAGGACGGCTTTCCGCTGGTGACCACCAAAAAAATCCACGTCAAATCCATTATCCACGAGTTGCTCTGGTTCCTGCGGGGCGACACCAATATTGCCTATTTGCATGACCATAAGGTCAGCATCTGGGATGAATGGGCGGATGCCGAGGGCGAATTGGGGCCGGTGTACGGTAAGCAATGGCGGTCTTGGCCGACCCCCGACGGGCGTACCGTCGACCAGCTCAGCCAAGTGTTGGCGCAACTGCAAGACACCCCTAATAGCCGCCGGATTATCGTTTCGGCTTGGAATGTCGCCGATTTACCGGATGAGCGCGTCAGCCCCCTAGCAAACGTCGCTCAAGGCAAAATGGCCTTGGCTCCCTGCCATGCCTTATTCCAATTTTATGTCGCCGATGGACGGCTCTCCTGCCAGCTTTACCAACGCAGTTGCGACACTTTTTTAGGCCTGCCGTTTAATATCGCCAGTTATGCCCTGCTCACCCACATCATTGCCCAACAAGCCGGTCTGGAAGTCGGCGAGTTCATTTGGACGGGCGGTGACGTACATTTGTACCGTAACCATTTAGAGCAGGCGCGGCTGCAATTAAGCCGCCAGCCCCTCCCGTTGCCGCAACTGCGCATCAACCGCCGCCCCGACTCGTTGTTTGCTTACGGCTATGATGATTTTGAGCTGTGCGGCTACCAATCCCACGCAGCCATTAAGGCAGCGATTGCCATTTAGGCCCAGCAATTTTCACGCTTATTTTTGCCAAATAAACTGACCGGTCGGCGGCCTTTTTAAGCAAAAATAGCCGAATTAACGCACGGCGTATGTCGATAGCAAAATCGGTTCCATAAATAGTAAATAATAACCATAAATGACGTGTCATATTTGGTTTTACACGATGTTTTATGGCACACTACTACTTTTGCAAGTAGTTGGCAGTATACTTATGGATGGCTATAAAATTGAGCTCTATTGTGTAGACATAATGATCATGTTGGTTGACGATCAGGCCATCGTCGGGAAGCTTGTCCAAAATATGCTCGCCGAACACACCGACATCAGCTTCCATTATTGCCATAACCCCGCGCTAGCCATTGAAGAGGCGGAAAATATCAAACCGACCGTCATTTTACTGGATTTGATTATGCCTAAGCTTAACGGCTTGGAATTACTGAAACAAATCCGCAAAAACCCCACTACCCAAGACATTCCAGTTATCATGTTATCCACTGAAGATGACCCGGCCACCAAGGTGAAGGCGTTCGAGTGGGGGGCTAACGATTATCTGGTGAAATTGCCCGATAAAATCGAACTGATCGCCCGGCTGCGCTACCATTCCAAATCCCACATCCATAAGCTCCAGCGTGACCGGATGTTTGAGGCGTTGCAAAAAGCCCAAGCCGAGCTGGAAAAACAAAATATCGAATTGTTGCGGCTGAGCCAGCTTGACGGCATGACCGAAATCGCCAACCGCCGTTATTTTGACGAATGTATCCTCATCGAAATGAAACGCGCCGTGCGTAACCAGCAGGCACTGTCGGTGGTGATGATTGATATTGACCACTTTAAACTTTATAACGACACTTACGGGCATTTGCAAGGTGACGATTGCCTAAGAAAGATTGCCCATATCCTTAAAGGGCAAAAACGCCGACCCGCTGATTTTGTTGCCCGTTATGGTGGCGAAGAGTTTGTCTTATTGCTGCCCGAAACCGAACCGGCAGGCGGTGCAATCATTGCCGAAAAAATCCGCACCGCCATTGCCGCCGAGCAAATCCCGCACCTAGGCTCATTGACGGCCAGCCATGTCACCGCTAGCTTGGGCGTAGCCGGAGGACTTCCCAACAATGCCGACACGCCGGAAAAGTGGCTGCATGAAGCCGATGCCATGCTTTATAAAGCCAAAGCACAAGGCCGTAACCAAGTGCAATATATCGCCTTATCTTCAGGTTAAGCGCAGTGCTGACTCAATTCAAACAATTATTGACCCACTATACTGGCCTGGCCCTGAGCGAGACCGATCACGATAAGGCCTATAAGTTCTTGCAAAGCCGTTTGGCGGAGCTAAAAACACCTGACTTGGCCGGATATGTCCAGCAATTAACCGCCAACAGCTTACGCGCAGATCAAGAATGGCAGTTGGTCGTCCAAGCCCTGACTGTCCCGGAAAGCTTTTTCCTGCGTGACAAAGGGCAGATGCACATCCTGCAACAACATATTTTGCCGGAGCTGATCCAGCGCAACCGCCACCAACGCCAATTGCGGATTTGGAGCGCGGGTTGCTCGACGGGCGAAGAGCCGTATTCGCTGGCGATGCTGGTGCAAAAGCTCTTGCCTGATGCGCATGAATGGGATGTGCTGATTTTAGGCTCCGACATTAACGATAAAGTGTTGGCGAAAGCCCGTGCCGGCCTGTATTCCCGCTGGTCGTTACGCGATGTCGGGCCGGAAGTTTTGGCGTACTTCCAGCCCGCCCAGCAAGGCCTGTTGGCATTGGATCCGGATTTACGCGAAAAAGTCACTTTCCGCCGCGTCAATCTGTTACAGACGCCGTTTCCTGATTTGGAAATCAATAAAATCGATCTGATTTTATGCCGCAATGTGTTCATTTATTTTGATCAAGCGGCAATTGCCGCTGTCGTGGAAAAATTTGTCCAGACCCTCAACCCCGAAGGCTTTTTATTGACCGGGCATGGCGAGTTATATCAGCAACCGCTGTACGGCCTGCAAACCCGGCTGTATTTGGAATCGGTGGTGTATCAGCGCAGTGCCCAAAGCAGTTCCCGTTCCCCCGCCGTCTTACCCGACTTGCCGCGCCCTGCGGCAGTGCCGACCCTAACGGCCCCGGACATTGCGAAAGCCCGTATCGCCGCCCTTGACCAGGCGTACCAAGCGGGCGATTATGCACAAGTCTTAGCTATCGCCCAAACGCTATTATCGCAACAGAATGATTTTGATGCCCATTATTGGTCTGCCAAAGCCTTTGCCAGCCTAGGCCAATATCCCGCCGCCGAAGCCCGTTTACATGCGGCCTTAGCTTTAAATAAACGTTCCGCCGCCTGTTATTATCTGCTCGCACATATCCGTGAAGCGCAGGGCGACAGTCAGCAAGCAACGGAATTACTGAATAAAGCGATTATTGCCGATGAACAATTCATCCCCGCCTATTTGGAACTGGCAGCCCTTTATGAATACGATGAACCCTTAAAATGCCAACAAATGCGCGGGCAAGCCTTAAACCTGTTGCAAAAATTGCCGCCTAAACAGTATTTGGAGGAGTTTGCCGCCCATGCCCAAGACCTTATCCTGCACTTGCAGTAGGCGCCGCCCATGACAGCCCATTTGCCGACTCCGCTGATTGATCCGTTGCTGCCCTATTTTGTGTTTGCCTTAAACGGCTATTTTTACGCAGTGCCTGCCCCTATCGTCCAAGAAATTGTCTATTTGCCGGAATTGACCTTATTGGCTACCGCTGCCGCCGATGTGGTCGGGGTCTTTGATCTGCGCGGCAACTTAGTGCCGGTTTTGGATGTGCGCCTACGTTTCCGGCAAACTTGCCCGCCCTATCAGGCCAGTGACGGCATTGTTATCCTGCATCTGGCCGGACAAACCTTTGGCGTGATTGTCAATGAGGTGTACGATGTCTGCATTGCCGATTCGGTGCATGACAACCCCTTGCTATACTCGGCCCGTATTAATGCCGAACTGGACGAGCCGCTGTTAATCGGCAGCCTGAAAAAAGCCGACAGAATCATTACCCTGATGAATGTCGAGGCCTTATTACAGCAGGCAACGTTTACCGTACCCGAAGAGGCGGGCAGCTACAGTGACTTTTATGCGCGGGCTAATCCTGATGACCGTGTCGTGTTTGCCTTACGCGCAGAAAAATTAAAATGGCAGGAAACCCGCGAAGATGCCAGTACCTATCTGGCCTTAGCGGTGATCATCCTCAATGAGGAATATTTCGGTATTGATCTGGCGGGAGTGCGCGAATTTGCCAATATTGGTGATATTGTGCCTATCCCCTGCACCCCGGCGCATATTTTGGGCTGCATTAACTTGCGCGGTGCTGTCCTGACCTTAATCGAAATGCGCCAAGCTATCCATTTGCCGCCCAAACCCGTGCAGGCTGACAGCAAGGCGGTGGTCATCAACGCTGCCGATGACTTTCCTGTCGCCATCATGGTCGATGGGGTACGCGAGGTCATTTATGTCGACCCGCAAAAAATAACCCCCGTACCGACGGCGGTGGCTTCGGTCAGCGGTGGTTTTCTGACTGGAGAAATGCCCTACCAAGATAAGTTACTGACTCTGATAGACCTGAACCTGATTCTGGAAAAAGGAGAGTTAGTGGTGGAAGAAGAAGTTTGAGAGCCTTTGAGAGAATCCCCCTATGCGCATTGCCAAACATAAATTAACCCATAATCTGCTGGTTTTATTCCTGCTCACTTCCGTCGTGCCCATCAGTTTGATTGGCTTTGGAGGTTATCAGTTTGGTAAAGATGCTTTAAAAAGCCAGTTTCTAAACGATTTTACCGCCATTGCCCAAGCTAAATCCCAGACGATCCACCAATATCTGGATGCCGAAGCCATGCGCATCACCGATTTTGCCGGCGATGACTTGCTTTATCACTTATTGGAACAACAGGCAGCCGGAACGGCCATTTCTGCACAACAATGGCAGGGGTTTATCAAAACCAAAACTACCATGACGAAAATCGGTGCCGAGCAGGGTGGTGAGACCGTCGTGATGGATGCCCAAGGCAAGGTAGTGGCATCCACTGACGCGCAAGCCATAGGCCGGGACGAATCCGCCAATGACCTGTTTACCGCCGCGCCAGACGGCTTATATTTTAAAGATGTCTATTATCATACCGCCAGCAAACAATACGCCTTGGCGGTATCCGCCCCTATCCGCCACCGCGAGAGTGGGCGGTTGTTGGGGGTCATTGCCAACCGCCTCAATTTGGCAGCTTTAAATGCCGTCACCACCAACCGCCAAGGCTTACGCGAGACGGGAGAGGCTTATCTCATCAATAAAAACGGCTATATGATCACCCCATCGCGCTTTATCGCCAATGCCGTCCTCAAGCAAAAAGTCGATACCCAACCCGTGCGTTTGTTCCAAAACCAACAGCAAAACATGGCCGGGCTCTATCCCGATTACCGCAATATGCCGATAGTCGGCGCGTCCGAAGGGCTGTTGCTCAACAAAGACTATGGCTTAGGCTGGCTGCTGCTGGTGGAGATTGACGAGCCGGAAGCCAACGCCGAAATCACCCAATTACGCAATTGGGTGTTATTGTTCGGGTTAGTGACCGGCCTGATTGCAGCGGTGACCGGCTTGCTGTATGGCCGTCGCCTCAGCCGCCCGATCAGCGGCGCGGCCACAGAAATTTTTACCACCTCTAGTGAACTGTCCATCACCACCGACGAGCATGAACGCACAGCCGCGCAACAGGCCGTCGCCGTTAATGAGACCAGTGCCACCATGAACGAATTGGGGCGCTCCGCACAACAATCCATCCTTCAAGCCGATGCCGCCAACCAGGACGCGCAACGGGTGGTCGGCCAAGCGCGGCAAGGGGCGCAGGCCATGCAGGAAATGCTCTTCAGCATGGATTTGCTTAAAGGCAAGGTAGAAACCATCGGTGTCCAGATTGTCCGCCTGAGCGAGCAGACCGGACAAATCGGCCATATTACCGATGCCGTTAAGGATATTGCCAACCAGACCAACTTATTGGCGCTCAATGCCGCTGTGGAGGCGACCCGCGCCGGCGAACACGGCAAAGGCTTTACCGTCGTGTCGCAAGAAATCCGCAAACTGGCCGAGCAAAGCAAAAAATCCGCCGAACATATCAGCAACTTATTAGAAAACATCCAAAAAGTCACCAACACGACGGTGCTGGCCGCCGAGGCAGGCACGCAAACCGCCCAACATAACAGCCAACAGGCAGACATCGCCAAACGCAGTTATGATGACTTGTCCGCCGCCGTCAATAATATCGCCGATGTCTTGCAGCAAATTTCCCTAACCGCCAAACAGCAAGCCAACGCCACCAACCAAGTGGTCGAAGCCATGAATATGCTCAACACCGGAGCAAAAGAGACCGCCAACGGCATTTCCCAAAGCAAACTGGCGATTCAGAATTTGAACAACGCCGCCGGACAACTGCAAGATATGATTTAACCTTATGATCGATGATCCCGACCTGCGGCAAATGTTTAAGGCAGAATGCGAAGAGCGTCTGCACAATTTGGAGCAGCACTTATTGCATTTGGAAAAACAGCCGGCCCTGACCGCCTCTATGGACGAGGTGTTCCGCGAAGCGCATAGCCTGAAAGGCTTGGCGCGGATGCTGGGGGTCAGTAATATGGAAAAAGTTGCGCATCATTTTGAAACCGTCTTAAAAGCCTCGCAGCACACGGGCCAACCTTTAGAAGTAGGGGTCATTGAGCGGCTCTATCATGGTGTTGACGATTTGCGGGGGTTGGCGGAAGCCGCCCTTACCGATATCCCCTATAATAAGGACATAGCGCTTATTTTTGCAGAATTGGCCGGAACTGCCGCCCGCGCCAGCGGCCCGTTACCCGTCAATCAGCCGGAACCAGGCGAAGAGGTACTGACGGAATCTACCGAAGCCTATACCTCCGGCGGGCATACCAGTAAGATTGACACCATACGGGTCGGTACCCAACAGCTGGACAGCCTGATGACCCATGTCAGTGAGCTGACCGTCAATAAAAACCGCTTAGCGCAACGCCTTCACGATGTGAACGACATTATCTTTCTTTGGGATGAATGGAAACAACAACACTACCCTACTAACAGCCCAGATCTGGCCGCTATTGAAACCCGCCTGCAAACCTTGCGCAGCCAACTGCATGAGGACAGTAACCGTTTTGATTATTTAAACACCGAAATCGGTTTCGGTATCCGCTCCATCCGCCTGCTGCCGTTCTCGACCACGTTCAACCTGTTTCCGCGCATGGTGCGCGACATTGCCAAACAACAACATAAGCAAGTGAATTTGCTGATTGAAGGCGATGACACGGTAGCCGATAAACGGGTCATTGAAGAAATTAAAGACCCCTTAATACACCTGCTCCGCAACGCTATCGACCATGCCATTGAAAGCCCACAGCAGCGCCAAGCGCAAGGCAAACCCACTGTCGGTACGATACGCCTGAGCGCACGCCAAACCCCCTCGACCATTGTCATTGTCGTCAAAGATGACGGCGCAGGGCTTGATGTCGCAAAAATCAAGGCCCGCGCCTTACAGCATAAGCTCTATTCGGCGGATGAACTGGCGGCAATGAGCGATAGGCAAATCCAAGATTTGATCTTTAGCCAAGGCCTGTCCACAACCGACCAAATCAATGACATTTCAGGACGCGGCTTAGGGATGGCGATTGTCCGCAGCAAAGTCGAGCAACTCAAAGGCCATATTGAAATCGATTCCAGCCCAGGCCAAGGCACCAGTATCCACATCGTTTTGCCGATCACCCTAGCCACTACAAAAGTGATCTTGGTCGAGCAACAAAAACACTACTACGCCCTGCCGATGGAAGCCATTGAACTGATCCGCAGCGTCAGCGCCGAGCAACTGTTTAATATCGACGGCTACCAAACTTTGTTACAGGAAAACCAAGCCGTTTCGGTGGCACATTTAAGCGACCTGCTGGAATTGCCCGATGTGCCCACCAAAAAACAGTATGGGTTAGCGGTGATTATCGCCGTAAAATACGGACGGATAGCCGTGTTGGTCGATAGATTGTTGGACGAACAGGAGATTCTCCTCAAGCCTTTAGGCGGGCTGTTAAAGCGGGTGCGCAATATCAGCGGCGTGACCGTCTTAGGCAACGGCGAGGTCTGCATTGTCTTAAACCCTTATGACTTGGTCAGAACCGCCTACGGTAAAAAAACCGCCATTACCATCAAAGCCGACCCTGCCCCACCCGCCCAACAAACCGTCAAACCGCATATTTTATACGCTGAGGACTCCATTACCGCGCGTACCCAAATTAAGCGGGTCTTGGAAAAAGCCGGTTATGCCGTCACAGCGGCGGTGGACGGGCGTGATGCCTACGAAAAATTAGTGGGCAATACGTTTACCGCCGTGGTCAGCGATGTCACTATGCCCAATATGGACGGCCTTGCCCTCACCGAAAAAATCCGTAGCCAAACACGGTATAAAAATTTACCGATTATTTTGCTCAGCGCAATGGATAAGCCCAATGATCGGCAACGCGCCTTGGAATTGGGCGTGAACGCCTATTTAAGCAAAGGTGCGTTCGACCACCGCCTATTGCTGGACACCTTAAAAACCCTTATTTAGCCAGGAGTGCTGACATTGATCCGTGTGTTTTTAGTCACTGATGATCCTTTTCTGTTGACAACCTTGAAAAGCGCCTTAAACCTAGCCACAGGTTTAGGGCTGGCCGGCACCGCCAGCACCGCGCCACAAGCTTTGACAGAAATCAGTCTGCTTAAGCCGGATGTCGTGGTGAGCGACGCACAATTAATAGGGGCGTTAAGACTAACCCAACAATTGATGGATCAATGCCCCACCCCTATCTTGATCATGAGCGCCGCAACGCCGGACAGCCAAGCCCTAAGCAACGCGCAGTTAGCGGCGGGAGCCATTGAAGCCTTGCCCGCCGCTACCTTAAGCACCGACCCGGAAGCGGGCCAACTGCTGGCCCGCAAACTGAAAGTCTTAGCCGGGGTCAGCGTGTTCAGGCGCAAAGCCCAGCCACAAACAGCAAGGCCTGCTTTAGCCGCCCAGCATGTTAGTGCTACCCCCCGACAAAAAATCTTGATGATTGGCGCGTCGACTGGTGGCCCGCAAGCCCTTGAGGCAGTGCTGGCGAAACTGCCCGCCCATTATCCATTGCCCATCGTGTGTATCCAACATATCAGCAAAGGCTTTTTAGATCCCTTCCTGCTCTGGTTAGGCGGCAAAGTGAAGCTGAAAGTCAGTGTTGCCGCCGTTGGCGAATCTCCTGAACCCGGACGAATTTATTTCGCGCCCGACCATGCCAATCTCGAACTGGATGGCTATGGCCGCTTTGCCTACAGCCACGCCCCCGAATACTTGCACTACCCCTCGGTGGATGTCGCTTTCCATTCTATTGCCAAACACTATGGCAGCTTGTGCATTGCCGTGTTATTGACTGGCATGGGCGATGATGGCGCGGGTGGCCTGAAAGCCATCGCCCAAGCGGGCGGCCAGACCATCGTCCAAGACGAAGCCAGTTGTGTGGTGTTTGGGATGCCCAAAGCCGCCATTGATAACGGCGCAGCGCAAAAAGTCCTTAACTTGGAACAAATTGCCGAGCTGTTATGCCAGGCGGTTTAACCCAAAGCCAAAGCCATCCACGCCGCTCCCTGAGCGAAGCCGAAGGGAACGGGGGGCTGCGCTAGAGTTAAAACACGCCTACCTAGCCGGGAGAAAATTGACATCCGCACCGTCCTGTTTTACAGTTTGCCCCCATTAGGTGGGCGTTAACCCGCGCAGGCCCGGCGCATAAACACGCACAGCCCGCCTGAGCCTTGGAAAAAATTATAATTACAAGAGAGGAGTACACATCATGGCTAGACCATTAATACAACTGGCGTTAGACTCGCTGGATTTTGACCAAACCCTCAGCTTAGCCGAACAGGCCGGGCCGTATATTGATATTTTTGAAATCGGCACCCCCTGCATCAAGCATAACGGCGTGGACATGGTTAAGGCGTTGCGGGCTAAATTCCCCGACAAATTGATCTTAGTGGATTTAAAGACGATGGACGCGGGCGAATACGAAGCCACACCGTTTTATGCCGCCGGGGCCGACATTTGTACCGTGCTGGGCGTATCGGGCATGGCAACCATCGCCGGGGTCATTAACGCCGCCAAAGCCCACCGGGCCGAAGCGCAAATCGACTTAATCAACGTCCCCGACAAAGTGGCCTGTGCACAAGCCGCCGCCGAACTGGGCGCGAATATCATCGGTGTCCATACCGGACTCGATGCCCAAGCCGCCGGACAAACCCCGTTTGCCGACTTACAAGCCATTACCGCCTTGGGCTTAAAAGTCCGCGTTTCCGTTGCGGGCGGCATTAAAGCCAGCACCGTCAAACAAGTGGTGGAAGCCGGCGCGGATATTATCGTCGTCGGCGCGGCGATTTACGGCGCGGCCTCCCCCGCCGAAGCCGCCAAACAAATCCGCGACATTGCCGACGGCAAATCCACCCATCAGCAAATGGTCATTAACAAAATCGGTGCCATCCTGAGCGCCACCGACCAAGCGAATGCCATCCGCCTGACCCGGCTGTTGGATAAAGCCAAACGTGTGTTCTTGTGCGGGGCGGGACGTTCGGGCCTGATCGCCAAATTCTTCGCCATGCGCCTGATGCACAGCGGCTACACCGTCAGCGTCGTCGGTGAAATCGTCACCCCCAGCATTAAACGCGGCGACTTGCTGATTATCATCTCCGGCTCCGGCGAAACCGAACAATTGATCGCCTTCACTAAACGCGCCGTGGAACTGCGGGCGGACATTTTGCTGATCACCACCAAAGCCAGCTCAACCATTGGCGATATGGCCGACGATGTGTTCCAAATCGGTGTGCCTGAGCAATACAGCAAAGTTTATGGTATGCCGATGGGCACGGTGTTCGAACTGTCCACTTTGTTCTTCTTAGAATCGTATATCGCGCATTTGATTCATGAGAAGGGTATAGCGGAAGAAGAAATGCGCTACCGCCACGCGAATTTGGAATAAGCGGCTGATTGGTTAGTGCTTGTCTGAAAACACCCCGTTTAGGGGTGTTTTTGTTGGTGATGGGCGGGATTTTTCTTTGGCTGGCATATTAGGCTCGGCAATACGACCCAAGCTCAACCGCCACCAACCAAAACAGCTAGGTTTGCCCTCACTCATTTTCCCTCAATGATTGTCGAAGTCATTGTATGGCGCAGCCAAGGCAATAGCCACATACATTTCCAGTAGTGCTTGGCGAAATGGATTACTTTCTTCAATTACGCGGATATTCATGGTGCGCAGCTGTGCTTTAGCATCAGTGAAGGCCAACGCAAAATCTGGATCTTGAAGTAAATCTTTCCGGGAGCCTTGGGGTTTGTAGGTTGCTTGTGGAACTTTACAGGCCTCACGCGCTAGGCGAAAAGCAAAGGCTGCGCTGTTGTGAGAAGAACCCGAACGACAGTGTTGCTGTAGCCGCTTGCGAATACTGTTCGTGCGTCCGACATAAAGATGTTGCTCACCATTGGAAAAAAGATAAATACCCGCTTTCGGCAGAACCTTCGGAAGCGATGTAAATTGAAACGGCACACTACAGAGAAGCGCTTCAAATGAAGGATGCAGAAATTCGATGTGCTGGTGAAATTGTTCGTTCATCGTAAGGCCTAACATAGAGCTAACTGGGCGCAGCACGGAATTATAACCGCGCTCCGGTTGAACGCCGTGTTAGGCGACAACATAGTGAAAGACAGCCAAAGTGATTTTGATTGCGGGGACGCTTTACTCATAGGGGGTTCCATCTTTACGGGTGAATTTCCATTTGCCATCTACAAGTACAGCCTTGAGATCATCATCTGGATAACTACCTTCATCCCCCGGCGATCTGTCGCCGACTTCGAGGTACACGACTTCTTCGGAAGTGTCATTTATCAGGCGATGCCCGTTGCCTGTGCCAGCCTTGAAGCCTGCACACATTCCAGGGCCGAGCTTGCTGTAACCTTCATCGGTGTGCAGCGTGGGGTATCCTTGAAGTATGTAAACGAACTCGTCTTGTTTGCTGTGGGCGTGACGCAGAGCCGAAACTGAATTTTGGGCTAAGCGCGTGAGATTCACGCCAAAATTTGCGAGACCGAAAATCTCACCAAGCTGGCTCTTCGTTCGGCCCAACATCCGTGCGGCAAACGGATCGGGATATACAGACGGCTTGTTTCTCGGAGGTACTTGAGCCGCGATTACGGCGACTGGCGTTTTCTTTTCTGACATGAAGCCTCGCGATAGACGTTACTGAGGGCTAAGGTACGGTACACTTGTTGGGCATTTATTGTGGGACATGTTAACCTGAAGCGTAAAAACCCGCCACACCGCAATGCCGTACAACGACTAAAACAACCAACATCACCAGACCGATAGCTCCTGACAACACACAGCACTAATCCGACACACCTCAACCCAAAACGACAGCGATGGTCGAGGTACGCTGGAACAGCGTGGTAGGCTCGAAGCTCGTATAGGATGTGCCGACGAAGGGTGCACATCATTCATGATGCGTTGCTGCCCTAAGCTCTATCTGCATTTCTGTGTCAGGATTTCCGAAGAAACGTGAAGTACCATCTTCTTTAGTGAAAAGTGCCCAAGCTTGTGCGCCACCTGGCTCAAAAAATACATACATCCCGTTCCCTGGACAATTATGTGGTTCACAAATTTCGTAAAACTCGTATTTTTTTCTCCCAACCATTCGCATTTCGCCAGGATGTTCGACACCATTACGATTCCTAACATACTCATTAAGCCAAGGTTCAATATTATATTGACCATTAAATAGTGCATTAAATGAAATTTTGTAGGAAGCTTTATGCAACAGTGTACTAAGGTATGTCAAACCTGGAAGATTATCTAAAACTACCGACGCTTGGTTTTCTTTAGATACATATGTAAACTCTAGTGTATCTTGAGTCAAACGACCCGTTGGAACGCAACCTACAGTGTAAATTTCACGCTGACCAGTGAGAACAATATATGTTTCGGTTAGAGCACGGCCTTCAACTCGGTACTCCAACGGAGCATCACAATACTTTGAAAATACTCTAGCTATACCAGTGTAACGATTATCTTGACGCATCCCGTTAAAAAGGACAGTTCCTCTTTGAACTCCAGAGAAATTAATTTTAGGTGCAGGAATTTCATATTCAAATACTCGAACATGATCTGAAGCTCGGAGCCGCATTAATGAGCCATTATGATTCCAAAATGAATCTGCCATTGCGTATGATGTAAAAATATCTATTCCAAAAATAGCAATAACCAAAATTTTCTTTTTTAATCCAGCTTCGCACTTCAGGAATCGGTAATTACTAAATTTCATGCAAAATTGCATCAACTTATTCCTCAATAATTGCCCAACGTAATGTAGACAGCCTAATTGACGCAAGATATTGCGCCATCCGTTTGTCTATAGTTTTTTAAATATGTAAAATTTCTTTTCTTTTATAAGTTTGGCAGAATTTAGCACATCCTATAACTTATGCAATACCCGTCAGCTAATTTAGCCGCCTATAAACTTAAACTGTTAGATCAAATCAGGGGAAAAATCCATTTTAAGTATTACAAGTACCCGCACAGGACGGCTTACATAGATTGGATTAGGTGGTTTATCCTGCATTTTGGCAAGCGGCATCAGTGTGAAATGGGGGTGGCTGATGTTGAACAATTTTTGCCGCGTTTGGCAGTGGCGGGCAAAGTGTCGGCCTCAAGCCAGAACCGGGCGTGTCTGACGGTGATGTGCTTTTTGTATAAGGAGGTTTGTCTACTGGACTGATTTGGCCGGATAATGCGGAGTTGGCAAAAACAGGTCTGTGGTAATGGGTCGCTAGCCCTAGCTATTTTTCCGCGCCTATCGGGAACACCGCAGACAGATTAACCACCCAGTTTTTTCTCATAAAACAACGCTTGCCCCATGGCAGGATTCAGCTCGTACCCGGCAAAACCAAACCACCGATAAGCGGCTTGGGCGGGGGTATTGCCTGCCAAGACTTCTAAGGTCAGCTTGCAGCAGCCTAGGCTAAGGGCGATGTTTTCGGCGTGGGCGAGCAGTTGCTTGGCAATGCCGCGCCCACGGTAAGGGGCGGCTACCATTAAGTCGTGGATATTCAATAACGGTTTGCAGGCAAAGGTTGAGAAGCCTTCAAAACACACCGCCAAACCTACGGGTTGGTCTGCGTCCCAAGCCAACACGACATAAACACCCGGACGTTTTTGCAACTCGGCAATTAAGTTGGCTTGGGTAAACACGGACAAGGCTGCGCCGCCGCCCATGGGGTCTTGGGCATAATCATTTAACAAGCGGATAATGGCTTGGGCATGGTCGGGGGCGGATAGGTCTGCTAATACGGTTGTGGTCATGGGCTTTGCCTGCGGGATGGTAAACAAGGCGGGGGTTAAGGCTTAACTGCCTTAGGAACGTGCATAAAATTAAGTCGGCATTCCATTACGTCTCAGCGTGTTAAACCCCACCCCAGCCCTCCCCTTCGCAGGGGAGGAAGCGAACGGCTTTCCCGTTATACAGGCGAAAGTTAGGGGAAAAAGCCCCTACGCCTTAGGCGGCACATACCCGGCGGGCATGTCATTATGGCCTTCAAACAAAAACTTCGCGCGTTCTTCGGCCAGATAAGCGCGGGCTTTTGGGTCAAAACTAGCCAGTTTGTTTTCGTTAATCAGCATGGTTTGTCTGCTTAACCACGCTTGCCAGGCGGATTTGGAGATTTTTTCATAGATTTCTTGGCCTTTTTCGCCGGGAAAAGGTGGTGAGTCTAAGCCTTCGGCTTCTTCACCCAGTTTTACGCAGTGTATTAATCTCGTCATAGTGATTCCTAGTAGTCTGTATTAAATTGTTGCAGTAAAGTTTTGATCGGAGCGGGCAGACCCAAGCCGCTGATTTGTGCGCTGTTATACCAGAGCGCTTGTTCCGCTTCCATCACATTATTTGTAGGGTTTTCGATCTGCACCAGCAACGGCGTGTAATCCAGATGGTAATGGGAGAAGGTGTGGCGTTTGCTGGCTAAGCTATGGCGTTGCTTGATAAGCAAGTTTCGGCTTAAGCACCAGTCTTCGGCGGCATTAAGGGCGGCAAATTCCGGCAGGCTCCATAAGCCGCCCCAGATGCCGGTGGGCGGCCTTTTTTCTAAATAGATACGCTGGTCGGGGGTATAGAGCAGCAGCAAAAAACAGGCTTTAATCGGCAAGGTTTTCGGCGGTTTCCGGCTGGGGTAAGCGGATACGTTACCTTGGCGATAGGCTTGGCAATCGGCGCTGACCGGACAGGCTAAGCATAAAGGTTTGCTGCGGGTGCACAGCGTCGCCCCTAAATCCATAATCGCTTGGGTGTACTCGGCCGCCCTGACGCTAGGGGTCAGTTCGGCGCTGAGCGCCCATAGGGATTTGCTGACTTGGCTTTGGCCGGGCCAACCGCCAATGGCGTTCAGGCGGGTCAGTACCCGCTTGACGTTGCCGTCCAGGATCGGGTGGCTATTGTTAAAGGCGATGCTTAAAATCGCCCCGGCGGTGGATTGGCCGATGCCGGGCAAAGCCATTAGCCCTTCTAGGGTGTCAGGAAAGCCGCCCAATTCAGCAATGCGTTGGGCGGCTTTATGCAGGTTACGCGCCCGCGCGTAATAGCCTAAACCCGCCCAATGCCGCAATACTTCATCTATAGGGGCCGCCGCCAAGGCTTCGACGGTCGGGAAGCTCTCGGTAAAAGCCTGAAAATACGGGATGACGGTGGCGACTTGGGTTTGTTGCAGCATGGTTTCCGACAGCCAAACCCGATAAGGGCTAATGGCTTGTTGCCAAGGCAGGTTTTTCCGGCCATGCTGGTCAAACCACGCCAACAGACGCTCTTGGAAGCTAGCCGGATCAAGGCGCGGGCGAGGCATGGTTGGGTCAGACAAGCCGTTCATGCGCGGGTTGCTAAAAAAGTATTCATTAAGGCCAGTTTATCGAATATCATGGCGGGGAACTTGGTATATTATAAGAGGTGAAAAAATGTTGATTTTAGCTAAAGCGGCAGGGATTGCCATATTAGTCTGGTTTTATCTGACCGCAAAGGAAAAAGGCCAGCCCGCTTTCCAATGGGCGATAATTGGCGTGATCGGTTACTGGGTGGCTTGGTGGGCGTTCAAATTGACCGCACTGGCACCGTTGGCGGCGCTGTTTACCAAAAGCCCGACCATGATTTTCCTGGTCACGCAAATCCCTGCTTTGTGCGGCATGGCGGCGGCGTATTTTATCAGAAAGAAATTGCTCGCGGATGTGGCGGCAAAATCGGAGTGATTCGCCGAGTTTGTCGGCAAGAGCCAAAAAATAACTTTTTTGGCTCTTTTTTAACGTAATATCCGGCCTTGTCCCCTTTTGCCGTACCGCCCACCTATCTTGTTACCCGATGCCTGATTATTCCAATTCCCACGGTTTACTCGCCTTATCCTTACGCACCTTAAAGAAACTGCTTAGCAAGCCGCTCCAAGCCATGTATTTTCACGCGCGTGAGTCGATAGGCGAGCCTAAGCGGGCGATTGTGGTTGCGCAAGTGGAACAGGCTTGTGGCAGTTTGCAAGACACCCGGGATGCCTTTGCCGATGCGCTGGAGCGTTTTAACAGCTTGGTGGCGGTGCAAGATACGGCATTAGAACATAAATACCAGTTGCTGAATCGGCAATATCAGTTATGCCGCGCCAAAGCCGAGGCGGTCAGCCAACGTATCCGAAGCATTGAAGAAGTAACTGAGGCCTTGTTTACGGAATGGGAACGTGAGTTGGGCGAGTATAGCAACAGAGCCTTGCGCAACCATAGCAAACAGCAATTAAAGCAAGCCAGACAGCAGTATGCGCGGCTGATTAAGGCCATGCACAAGGCGGAAGGTAAAATTCAGCCAGTATTGGCGGCGTTTAAGGATCAGGTGCTGTATCTTAAGCATAACCTCAATGCGCGGGCGATTGCCGCCTTACAGCATGAATTTCTTGACATCGGCATGGATATCGCCCAATTGCTGTTGGCAATGGAGCAGATCATCGCCGAAGCCAACGAATTTGTCAGTGTGCTGTCCTTGCAAAATGCTCCGGGGCAAAAAGCCTTGCCTAGGCAACGGCTTTAGGTGGGTTGGGCATTGGGGGAGTAAAAGCCCAACGCGGCGGGCTACCCTCAAAAGGGTGGCGCAAACGGGTTTGCCCCACCCCCTGCTGCATTAACATCAAGTTTTTTTAAAGCTTGTACAGCACATCATTGGCCTTGTCTTTGGCATCTTCTTTTTTGGGGGATTTGCGGTTATCCTGATCGATTCTTTCGCGGCCGAATTTAGTGATCATTTCGCCCCAGCTAGAATACTGGTCATAGCCTTTATAGTTGGCATTTTTCCGCTCTTGATAAACTTGTTTGCCGATTTCTATAATTTCTTGGGGGCTTTTGCCGCCGACAATATCCAAGAATTGTTTGTCGTCTTTATTGGCATCACGGATAGTCCAAAACGACACTTCAAATTCGATACGGTTTTCCTGGGGCAAGCGCTCTTTTAAGGATCTGACTGAACGGTAAGCGGTTTTCATGTTCTGCCCGTTGATTTCTTGGCTTTTGCCACAGGCGATAAGGGCGGTGCAGCTTAATAAGATAAGCAAAATGGGAAGTTTTTTCATAAAGAAGTCCTCAATGTTTATAACGGCTTTGTTGTTATTTTTAGCGGATGGGATTTTATAGTCAGAGTCGTTGTTATATACGCCAGATTACAGAAAGCAATGCCGAAGGCAAGATTAGCCGCGCGATTTTTTCGTGCTTGCCGCCAAGGCTTCATCCTGACGGCATTCGCCCCCTGCCTAAACGGGCAGTAACGGGCTGGGCAGACGGCAAAAAATTAATATAATTCAATGCTATTGATGCTTCGGTATCGCCTAAACAAAGTAAAATGGTCAGTTATTATAACCCTGAGCTAAACAACTATGCTGGAATTTATCCAATTATTAAAACAGCGTTATCAAGCCATAGTCGCGCAAACGGGCAAAGCCGCCACCTTGGATTATCAGCAGCGCATTGACCAACTGACGTTGGCGGAAGCCTTTGTCCGCAAAGGCTTATGGTTGGCGGCGAAAGAGCCGCAGGTCTTACAGGTGGCGGTCATCGGCCCTACACAAGCGGGCAAAAGCTCACTGGTTAACGCTTTGCTGGGCAGTCCGGCGGCGGGGGTGAGTCCGCTGGCCGGTTATACTGTGCATCCGCAGGGCTTTTGCCACGCCGTAAAACAGAGCGACTGCCAAGGTTTGCAGCGTTATTTCGGGCGCTTCCAATGCCTGTCGCCCGAACAGCTCAGTAAGCACCGCTACGATTGCTATTCGGTCAGTGACACCAATAGCCGTTCGGCGTATTTACCGCCTTGTATAGTATGGGATACGCCGGACTTTGATTCAATAGATTCCCAAACTTACCGCGAAGGGGTCATCCGAAGCATTGCCTTAGCGGACGTACTGGTGTTGGTGGTCAGTAAAGAAAAATACGCCGACCAATCGGTTTGGGAGATGATGGCCGAATTGGCGGCACTGAACCAACCGACGTTGATTTGCCTGAACAAATTGGCCGAAGGCTCGGAAGCGTTGTTAATCCCGTCCTTAAAAGACAAGTGGCAGCAAGCCCGCCGCGACCCTTGCCCCGACATCATCCCCCTGTATTATCAAAAAGCCCTGGGTGGCCCGCAGTGGCCTGACAGCCAAGCCGGGCGCATTAAGCAGTTGGCGAAAAAAGCCAACCCCGCTCAACATGCGCGGTTTGAGCAAGCCTTTTTACAACAGCACTGGCAATCCTGGCTGGAGCCGGTGCGTGCCGAGCACCAACTAGTCGGCGATTGGCAAGCGTTACTGGATGAGGTGCTAAAACAAGCCTTAAGCCACTATCAGCGCGATTATCTGAACCATCCACACCATTACGAAACTTTCCAACAAGCGATGGCGGAGTTGCTGACTTTATTGGAAATGCCCGGCTTGGCGGGGATTATGACCGGGGCGCGGAAAATCCTGACCTGGCCGATGCGGCAAATGCTCAAGCTCGGCGGCAAGCGCCTGCATATCACCGACAGCAGCCAAGAAGTCAAACTGTTAAACCAATTGGCCGAACACGCCCTCATCCAATTGGCCGACCGTTTGCTGGATAAGCAGGAGCAACACCAGCAACAAGACTGGTGGCAGGGCTTAAGCTCGTCGCTACGCCGCCAGCGTCCAGAAATTTTGCAGCATTTTGCGGTGGCGGTCAAAAATTATCATTTGGAATTCCAGCAAGACGTGGAAGCCAGCGCCCAGCGTTTATATCATAAACTCCAAGAACAGCCGATGGTGTTAAATAGCCTCCGCGCCACCCGCGTCACCGCCGACGCGGCGATGATCGCGCTGACCTTACACACGGGCGGCATTGGTGTGCATGATCTGGTGATCGCCCCCGCCATGCTTTCCGTCACCTCCTTGCTGGCGGAAAGCGCCATCGGCGGCTATATGCACAAAGTCGAAGCGCACCTTAAACAACAGCAATTGAACGCCGTCGATTTGAACTTGTTTAGCGGTGCGTTAGGCAATACCCTGAAAGCCTTGCCCGCACAACTGGCCGGCAACAGTCACTTTAATATCTCGCCCGAACAGTTAGGGGCAATGGAACAGCAATTGACAGAGAAACGCCATGGCTTACGATTACTCTGAAGTAGTAGCAAACGCCCAACAGTGGGCCGAACAGGCGCTTGGGGCCGGCTGGATTAGCGCCGAGGCTGCCGCTCAGTTGAAAGAGTTGGAAACCAAATCCCCCGACAGCCTATTCAGCCCCCAGGAAGCCCGACCCTTGATCGTCGCCTTTATGGGCGGCAGCGGGGTCGGCAAAAGCACCTTGCTGAACCGCTTGGCGGGCAAGCCGATTGCGCGGGTCGGGGTTGAACGCCCGACTTCGCGGGAAGTCACCCTTTTCCACCATCACAGCGTCGCCATCCAAAACCTGCCCGAACAGCTGCCGATTACCCATATCAAAATCGCTCAGCACGATGAAGAGGCGAAAAAGCAGATTATCTGGATCGACATGCCGGATTTTGACAGCACCGAACAAGGCAACAAGCAACTGGTGCTGCAATGGTTGCCGCATATCGACGTATTGGTCTATGTGGTCAGCCCCGAACGTTACCGCGACGAAAAAGCGTGGCGGCTGTTACTGACCGAAGGGGCCAAACATGCGTGGCTGTTTGTGCTCAACCAATGGGATAGGGGCCAGCCCGAACAATACGAGGATTTTAAGCAACAACTGCACAAAGCAGGCTTTTTTGAGCCGATTATTTTTAAGACCATCTGTGCCGACGACTGGCAAACCGATGAATTCGCGCAACTGGAAGCGACTATCATGGCCTTGGCGCAAGGCCATACCGTGCAACAACTCCAACAGCGCGGGCAAGCCCTGCGTAAACGCGCCCTGCAACAGCAATTACAGGACATCCGCGCCAGCTTGGTCGGCCAAGCCCCGGTCAGCAAACTCCCCAGCTTATGGCAATACCATTGGCAACAGGCCGTCACCGTCTTGGGACAAGGTTTTGTCTGGCCGATCAAAAACGCCGCCACCTATTATGGCGAACATGCCGCCGATTTGCTCGGCAACCCGTCGAATGGACGCGTCGCGTTGTGGGATGAGTGGGCGCAAACCCGTTTTGACGATGCGTTAGATTTATTCGTCTTAGATGCCGCCCAACAGGGCTTGCCCGTGTTGCCGTTAAAAAACGCCCTGGCGGAACTGCGCGGCAAAGCCGCGAAAATACTACAAGGGCAAACCGAACTGGCGGTGCGGCAAGCCTTAGCCCGCCCGGGTAGCCATTTGCACCGGAGTTTGTTAAAAGTTATCCGCTTACTGGAAATAACCCTGCCGTTGGCGGCGATGTCTTGGGTCGGCTATCAGGTCTTTCTGGGCTTTTACCAAAGCAACCAGACCAGTAGCCACTACCTAGGCGTAGACTTTGCCATCCATAGCAGCTTACTGATCGCCATCACTTGGCTGGTGCCGTTCTTCATCCTGAAAAAAGCCCAGCCATCCTTACGCAAAAGTGCCCTAAAAGGCTTAAACACGGGCGTTAAGCAAGCGTTTGGCTTATTGGATGACGCGATACAAGAAACTATCGCCGACTTTAGCCAAACCCACGCCGGACAACTTGAGCAATTGGCGGCGCTGATCGGGCAATGCGAATGCCCCGATGTGGAAACCCGCTTAGTGGTCGATAATGACAGCCCTTTAGCGCGGATGTTAATCGGTTGAGGGGCAAGAGGCCACCCTATTATCTTGCACCAACAGCCAAGGTTTAACCACCACCACCCAAACCAAGGCATTCGCCTCCAGCCATTGCAGGGCTTGCGGATCCGACACCAAACCGATTTGCTTGGCGCTGAGCCACGCTTGCACTTGGGTTTTGTTGTCGGCGGCAAATTGATAGGCAACGTCGATCAAATCCAACTCAGGACCCACGTTAACCGCCAAGCCTTGGGCAAAAAAGCGCTGCAATTCGCTCCAGGCGATTTGGGAAGTTTCCAGATGGATTTTTTCTTTTAACGTCGTGTCGATAATTTCTTGCATAGTCGAGTTACAATGGGCACTTGTTGTTAATGGATAGGCGGTTATTTTATCTGTTATCAGCAGCTAGTCCATAAACCCTATTGTTAAGAGGAGCCAGTATGTCGTTATTATCGTCGTTTACGAAAAAATCCAAACTCTCTGCCACTATTAAACAAACCCAGCAGGCACGGAAAAGCGAAGGCAACGCCGCCGACCAATTGTTTAAAAGTGCTTATGCCGGTTACGCCGAGGTCTTGCTGGATGACCCTATCCGCGCCGATGCCTTATATAATTGGGGGTTTGCCTTATTGCACCAAGCCAAAACCAAGGAAGGCGCCCAAGCTGAAGCTATTTATCAGGATGCCATTAACAAGTTCACTTTTTGTTTGCTGATTAACCCAGATTATTTGGGGTCGGCAATTAACGGTGGGGTGGCGTATATGGATTTGGCCCGCTTGAAAGGGGTTGTGCCGGATGATGAGTTATACACCCAGGCACAAAAGCACTTTGAAGCCGCCAATAGAATCCAGACCGGCACCGCCTCGTATAATCTGGCCTGTATCTATGCCTTGCGCGGCGATTCGCAAGCCTGTCTGCAAGCCTTTGAGCTTTCGAAAGAGCGCGGTAGTCTGCCCGATGCCAGCGACATAATGCAAGACCCTGATTTGGCGACCGTTAAGGAAGCGGATTGGTTTCTGGCTTTTATCGAACCTTTGTTACCGAAGGAAGAACCGGTTGCCGTTGAAGAGGCTGTTGCCGTTGAAGAGGCTGTTGCCGTAGCAGAAGAACCCGCAGCCGTTGAAGAGCCTGTTGCCGTAGCGGAAGAACCCGCAGCCGTTGAAGAGGCTGTTGCCGTAGCGGAAGAACCCGCAGCCGTTGAAGAGGTTGTTGCCGAAGCGGAAGAACCCGCGGCGGTTGAAGAAGTCGCCGCCGAAGTGGAAGAGCCCGCAGCGGTTGAAGAGGCTGCCGCCGAAGTTGAAGAGCCAGCGGAAGAGGAGTTTGCTGAAGTTCGGGAGCCGATTGCGGAAACCGATGTTATCATCGTTGCCGAAACCGACGGGGTAGCCGATGCAGAGGAAACCATCGTTGCCGAACCTGGCGTAAGCTATCAGGCGCATAAAAACCGTAAAAAGAAGTAAGCCCTCTCTTATCGGCCTACGCTTAGGCACAATAACGGACGGGGCGATAAACACCCCGTCCGTAGCCCTTAGGAACATCCATAAAAACACCGTAAGGCAGCTGCCTCTTTGATAGGGTCTTTCGACCCTCCCCTCCCTCCGAACCGTGCGTGCGGTTCTCCCGCACACGGCTCTCCAGTCGGCAGTTGCCTCTTCGGGACGGGACTGGTGAACGACTTCCATACTGGTGAGCCCATCGTTCCGCGTTACCGCGTTGCCCGCAAATCCGACCCCGCCCCATGGCCTTAGGCTGGCTTGGATTGTTCCAGATTCTTGCGGCAGTTTACCGGAGGTTTGCCGCATGACTTGGCCATGGCTGCGTCATCAGATTTCCACCTTCCTGCCCCCCTTCCCTATGGGCGGTTTTGCTAACCGCCTTTTACCATCGTCCCCACCCTGAGTTTAGGCTCGTCTTCGTCTTCTCCGTTACCGGCAGGTTTCCCGCCGGTGCCACAATATCCTTGCCTTGCCTTGGGTTTCACCGATTTACGGTACTATGAGGGCTCTGACTCCTGCCACCGTCACCCCGACGGCAGTGAAATGGTCTACTCAACACCCACCGACTAGGTCGGTGGGTTAGTGATATAACGACTGAAAGTCGGGATACACGTCGCCTTAACGACGTGTTTAGGGCTCAATATCAAAGCCTTTAATTGTTCCAGGCTCAAAATGATGAGCGAGATA
>NZ_PGFZ01000019.1:0-20503 GCF_002923755.1 Methylovulum psychrotolerans | reverse complement strand
ACAGCCCAGGTTGGAATTGGATGCGGTTCATCGCCATGATATACGGCCCCTTAAATGATATGCCTTTAGTAGACGCCGTCCTTTCGCGTAATACTGGGTTTGGCTGAAGCATCTTGCTAATCAGGAACGCCTTTGGAATTTGAGCGGGAATTTTACAGCAAGGTTGCCTAAGAAAGTGTCCGGTTTTTGTTGACCATTACAGTTGTCCTTCAAGGCGCTGATGAAGTGCTTGCCTTTCTTGAGGATGAACTCGAAGTTCTCCTTGGCGGCAAACCAGCTGTCGGTCAGGACATAACGGAACTTGATGGCGTTCGCCACGCAGGCCCGCTTGACTTTACGGATCTTTACGTCGCAAAACTGATGGAGCTTGCGCACCACCTCAAAGGCGACCGGGACGGACACGTCACCGCTGTGGTACAGCGCGTTCAAGAGAAGGTCTGCTGGCTTCGTTGCTGGCTGTTTTGGTTAAAAAGACCTTGAAGCCTGGTTTTATATATCCCCGTCACGGTTTTAACCCCTAGCAAACAACCGCGCCAAATCCTCCACCCTCCTCCTATCCGGCCTATCCTGATATATCCCGCTCATCGGCTGCTCCGGCTGCATTCCGCGCACGAACAAATAACACGCCCCGCCGAAATGACGGTCATAATCATAATCCGGCAAGCGGATTTGTAGGTAGCGGTGCAAAACAACGGTGTATAGCCAATATTGCAAGCCGTAGTTATGTTCGCGCATGGCGTGGGTGAGGGTGTCGGGTGCGTAATCGGGCAGGCTGTTGGTTTTGTAGTCCATCACATAAAAACGGCCTTGGTAGGCGCAGATCAAGTCGATAAAACCGGTTAAAAACCCACACATTTGTTTGCTGCTTAAGGGCTGGTAGGCGGGGCTGTCTTGGAGGATGCGGTTTATTTGGCTGGCATCCATGCTCTGCATCGCCAGATAAAAGGGCATTTCTTTTAGGCAGTGCGCGTCGTCAAGGTTTTTTAGGCAAAAATTAGGGTCGGCGCTTAAGGGCGTTTTGACCACCGCTTGCAATAATTCATCCAGCAAGGTCGGTTGCGGCAGTTTTAGGCCGTAGCGTAAGCAGGCTTTGTCGCGTTGCTCGCTGATGTCCAGGCCGTTTGCCAAGTCGGCGAAACGGTTGTTTTCTAATAAATCGTGGACGACGTTACCCGTATGCGCCCCGCGCGGCAATTCGGCGGGTTCTTGCTCTGCGGCGTTGGCGGGTTCGCGGGCTTTATCGGGCGGCAGTTCCGGGCTGTCGCTTTGGCTGAGTGCGGACAGGGCGGTGTAGCTGCTCATTTGCCAACGGGTATATAAAGAGCGGTTAAGGCTACGCGCCTGTAAGGTGCGGGCGGTTTTGCCCGTTAGCCTAAGCAGGGGCGGGGTGCTGTCGGTGTCTGCCGTTAACAGGCGGTAGGCGAAGGTGTCGGGGGCTTGGTCTGCCAAGTCTTGTAAAATGGCTTGCTGCCCAGCAAAACCGCTGTCGGCAAAGTCCAGTAACCACGCCATCGCCGAGTTGTTGGGGTTGGCTTCGCTGCGGACATTGCCCCAGACCAGATAGCAACGGTATTTGGCGCGGGTGACGGCGACATAAAACACCCGCAAGTCTTCGGCCTGTTCTTCGTATAGGGCTTGGGCGCGGTGGGTCTCAAAGTGTTCGGAGCCTAAGTCAACGTGCATTTGCCCGTGCAGGTGGCAGGTCAATAGCTCGGTTTCATTGCTTAACCTGTCGTTGCGTTGCCAGAGATAGGGGCAAAACACGACTGGATATTCTAGGCCTTTCGAGCGGTGCATGGTGACGATTTTCACGGCATCATCATCGCTTTCTAAGCGCAATTGGGCGTTTTCGTCGCCGCTGGTGCTGGCGGCGGCGATGGTGGCGCGGAGCCAGTCCAGGGTTTTCATCATACCCAAATGCTCGTCCAACACCGCTTGTTGCAGCAATTCTAAGATATGGTGCAGGTTGGTCAGTTGCCGTTCGGCCATGATGCTTTGGGCGATAGTCAGGCGGATGTTTTCGCGCTCTAACAGTTCCATCAGCATCGCCATTAGCCCGGCGGTTTGCCAGTCTTGGTAGTAGCCTAAAAAGCGGGCGTGCCATTGGTCGAGTTCGGCCTCGTTATGGCTGAGTTGGTAGAGGCTTTGCCCGTCTAAACCTAACCAGCTGAGGGTGAGGGCTTGTTTGAGCAAGGTGCTGTCGCCGGGGTTGGCGACGGCTTGCAGTAACAAGTATAAATCGCTGGCTTCGGGGCTGGCAAATACCGATTCGGTGCTGTTGATGACGGCAGGCACGCCCGCTTGGCGCAATTGGGCTTGGTAGTCGCGGGCTTGGCGGTTGCTGCGCACTAAAATGGCGATGTCTTTGGCCTGTAGTGGCGTGTGTTCGGGGCGGAAATCATAGTCTTGCGACAATAAGGCCACGACTTCATCAATAATATGGCGGCTGATTAATTCGGCGGCTTTGCCTGCTGTCCAATACCCGGATTTGCTGTCGCTGTCCGGCAATTGCCAAAACATCAGCGGCGGCACGGCTACCCCGTCCAGATACAGGGCGGTGCTGGTAGCGGGTTGGGCGGCTTTGACCGGATAGAAGTCTAAGTCGGGCAGTAAAAAGGCCTGTTCGCGCCGGAATAGGGTGTTGACGGCGGCGACCAGCAAGGGCTGGGAGCGCCAGTTTTTATCCAAGGTGTAGCGGTGTTCGGCCTGTTTTTGCGCGGTGAGGTAAGAATAAATGTCCGCGCCGCGAAATTTATAAATGGCTTGTTTGGGGTCGCCGATCAGGTATAAAAACGGGCGGCAGGTCTCTTCGCCTTGGGCTTCCCCGGCAAAAATGGCGGAAAAAATCAGCCATTGCTTGTCGTCGGTGTCCTGAAATTCGTCAATCAATGCCGCTTGGTAGGTTTGGCGCAATTCGGTGATTAAGGCCGCACCCAACTCGGTTTCCAACACGTCGGCGAGGCGGCTTATCACATCGTCAAACGACAATAAATTCATTTGCTGCAAGCGGCTGTCCAAATCGATACGCAAGGTTTCCAGCAACAGCCGCCTGAACAATAAGGGGATTTGTTGGTAAGCCTGGGCTAAGTCCTCAAAAACGGCGGTGTCGATGCCTAGCCCTTGCAGATAGGCGGCTTTGCGTTCGGCACTGGTTTGGCCTTTGGCGGCGCGGAATTTATTGCCGTGCAAGGCCTCCAGCAAGCCGTTTTCGGTCAATAAGGCAAACGCTTCCGGGTCGGGTATGTCGGGGCGGCCTTCTTGCAGCCAAGCGGCTAAGGCTTGGTAATGCAGCTCAAAATTGTCTTGGTAACTGCTTTTAAACTTATCCTCGGCAAAGGCTTGCCGTAGCCGTGCCGCTGTCGGTGCCAGCACACTGGCGGCTTGTTGGGCCAGGCTGGTTAGGGTGTTTAAGGCCGCGTCCAAGTCGCCGTGTTCGGGGTGGATTTTTATCCGCGTGGTCGGGCTAAGGCCTGCGCTAGGGAAGCCCGCCAAACTGCCGAGCAAGGCATCGGGGGTGTTAAAGCGGGCGGTCAGTACCGCGACTTCCCATAAAGGCCGCGCCATTTGTTGCCGCCAAAAATCATCGGCGCACGCTTGTTTGATACTGGCTAAGTCGCCCGTCAGCTCGGCATCGAACAATTGGCCGGTTTCCAGCGCGTAGTGGTGCAAGACGTTTTGGCAAAAGCCGTGGATGGTAAAAATCCCCGCTTGGTCGATGTCCACCAAAGCCACCGCCAGCCGCTGCCGGATGTCTTCGGGCGGGATGTCTAATTGCTCTAACCAATCGCGGATGGCGGGATCGGCCAGATGCGGCGCGTTCAGTGCCCGCTTAGCTTCCGCCAGACGACCACGGATACGCTCTTTCAGCTCTTCGGTGGCGGCTTTGGTAAACGTCACCACCAGCACTTGCTTGATACTAATGGCATTTTCGACGACAAAGCGCAAGACCAGCATGGCAATCGCATAGGTTTTACCCGTGCCGGCACTGGCTTCTATTAAATTGACCCCCTGATGCAAGTGGGCGCTAGTCGGATCAAAATGTTCTGGGAGCATAAGCAGGGCTGTTGAGGGCGAATAACGCTATTATAAGTATTCGCCCACTATAATACAGCTTCGCATCGTTCGGGTTATGTATTACTATCTGGGTTTACGCACACGCATTGTCCCACCAACGCTTAGACCCGCCAGCCGATCTTAACGCCATCGAGACCCGTGTTTTTTGTGGGCAAACGTCCGTGCCATCAACCCAGTGCTATTGCGGAGAAAACATGCAGCCCCTTTGCCTACCAAACACCCCTCAAATCCTAGCCGCCATGGCTTTGCTGCTCTGTTCCTGCCCAGTATTGGCTGTGAATGCATGGAATTATCAGCGGGAAACCGATGTGGTCAATAACCAAACCTACAGCACTGCCATGTCACCGATGCCGCGCCGTGACCTGTATGACGAATTGAAGCTGGAAGTGGTGTGCCGCAACCAACAATTGCAGGTTGACCTGACCGCCGATAACCTGATCGCCTCGCAAGGCAGCCAATTCGACATCAGCTACCAGATTGACCAAACCCCGCCCGTCGGCTTGCAAATGACCACGTTCCCCGACTCCAAACGTAAAGGCTATACCGATACCGACGCGCAAACGCTAATTAAAGCAATGTTAGCGGGCAAAGAGAGCATTTTTCTTAAAGTCCTCACCATGACGCGCAAAGAATTGGCAGGATCCATTCCGCTCGCCGGGGCCAGTGAAGTGCTGCAAAAAGTGGTCAGCGATTGTGCCGCCGGAGCGGCGATTGCCGCAGCCGACCCGCATCCGAAACCCCTAGAAACCGCTGCCGACTATGATTTTAAAACCTTCCAGCAAGATTTTAACAAGCTGTCGGTGGGGCAGCAAAGGCAGCTACTGGGCCGTATTAAACAATTATTGGAGGATATGCGCTAACTCAGGCTAACGTGCAGAACCCAAAATTGCGGCTATAATGAAGACGGCTCTTTACTGCCATTAAAAGGGCTTTGATGGACTTACATTCTAACTATAACGGGCATATTATGAACACATACAATAATTTGGAGCTAAAACCGCTGGCACTGCTGATCTTGGCATTAATGCCACTCGCCGCTTCTGCACAAACCTCCCAGCACTTTGGTTTAGGGATGCCAGTACCTTTACAAATCAGTGACTTGCCTGCCAGTCAGTTCCGCGCCAAACTCAATACTTTGCCTGCCAAAGCCCAAGCTAAAGCCCTTAACACCCTACGCGGCCTGTCTTTTACCGATAAGGATTTGCCTTACTTACAAGTCGATAACACGGGCGGCATATTATATGTGGACAGCTTTTTGCCGCCCGCCGCACCAGCCACTGCTTTAAGCAGCACCGCTGAAACTGTACCGTTAATCACCGCCGCCGAGGCGTTTGCCTTGCACAGCAAAAAAGGTGCGAAAAATATCATTTATCTGGATTTTAATGGCATGGATGTCACGGGGACAGCGTGGAACGCCGGCACTGTGACGACTTACAAGGCCTTAGCTTATGATTTAGACGGCTCACCGGGTACGTTCAGCCCTACCGAACTAAACAATATTGCCGATATTTGGCATCGGGTTGCGGAAGACTATATGCCGTTTAATGTCGATGTCACCACCAAACAGCCCAAAACTTTCGGGCCAACGGTCGGACGCATCCTCATCACTAAAAACGTCGATAAAAACGGTGTGGCCATGCCTGCCTCCACTGCGGGCGGAGTGGCTTATGTCGGGGCTTGGGGAGGCTCTAATTATGGCTATTATTCGCCCGCTTTAGTCTATTACAATAATTTGGGCAGCGGTTATCCGCCTTATGTCGCCGAAGCCGCCGCCCATGAAATGGGCCACAACCAAGGCTTGTCACATGACGGCACATCGACAGTAGGCTATTATGCCGGTTTAGGTTCCGGCTATGTGTCGTGGGGGCCAATTATGGGCGTGGGTTATTATACTAACGTCACCCAATGGAGTAAGGGCGAATACCCCGATGCCAACCAAAAGCAAGATGATGTCGCCATTATCGCCGCCAATATGGGCTACCGTGCTGATGACCACGGCAAAACCTTAACCACAGCCACGCCTCTGGTGGTGGACGCGGCGGGGACTATTGCCGCAACCAACCCCGAAACCGACCCGTTTAACAGCAACCCCGCCAATAAAGGCGTTATCGGCAAGCTGAATGATGTCGATATGTTTACGTTTTATGCCGGGGCAGGTGCGGTGAACATCACCGTGACCCCCGCCTGGGATGCGTTTTACCATAACAACCAACGCGGGGCCAATCTTGACATTAAGGCCACCTTGTATGACTGGAATGGCAAAGTGGTGCAGGCAATCGATCCTTTAGATGAAACCAAAGCGGTGTTGAGCGCCACGGTGCCTGCGGGACAATATTATTTGTCCGTCAAAGGCGTAGGCAATAGCGTCACTCCGTATTCCACCTACGATAGCTTAGGCCAGTATTTTATCAGAGGCACCGTTACGCCTTAAAGGTAAAGAGATTTAAAGGCAGGGCGGCGCTGCACTGCCGCCCTTGTTCCGGTCTGTTGGAGCAAACGGGGCGGCAAAGCGTCTGGCCTATCCGTTTATAAAATAGCGGCAGACTAATCCCCGCAGTGAATTTTTGGAAAATCAATATGGATAACGCAATTAAAGCTTCCTCCCCAGCCGTTTTTTTGGCCAGTTTAACCGCTCTCACGCAATTTATATTCGGCCTTAGTAGCAAGCCAGCCCCCTAAAGTAGGCCGATAAGGCAATCCACCTAGTATGCTTTTTATTGCCTTTTTTCCTGCAAATCGGCAAATGAACCGCCACGTTTTAACGCCGCTGAATTTTACAAGCAAGGGTAAGACTCGCCTTTTTATTGAGTTTCTCAGCTGCGGCTTTTAGCCCGTATCACGATTTGTATCACGCATTTGGGTGCATTGTGTGGGATTTTGTGTTTCATTGGGCAATAAAAAACCCGCTAAGCCTTGCAGCTTGCGGGTTTTGTAATTCTGTAACGCTTAAAGCAGCTTATGGTACCGAGGAAAGGACTTGAACCTTCACGAGCTTGCGCCCACTAGCACCTGAAGCTAGCGTGTCTACCAATTTCACCACCTCGGCAAAGGTTGCTGTAAAGCTATAGTGAGGGCGTATTATACTGACTGGGGCCGGATTTATCAACCCTAATTCTAAAAAATTGCTGTTCAGCTTAGGTTGCGCAACGTTCGGGTAAGCTTATGGCGAAGGGTAAAGCTTGCTGCTGCCATCCATATCGCCGGTTTGCCCATAGAGCATCGGTTTGCCGTCGTGCAGTTTTTGCGCCGCGACAACCTCGCAAAAGACCAATTTATGGTCGCCTGCGTCGGCGTAGTGGCTGACGCGGCAATCGAAATACGCTAAGGCGGCGGCGAGGATGGGTGCGCCGGTGCGGTCTTGTTGCCAAACAAAGCCGGCCATTTTGTCGGGTAAATCGGTGCGGCCAAAATGCTCGGCAACCGCTAGTTGCTGGTGGTTTAAGACATTGACCGAACACACCCCGCCCGCTTGCAGTAATTGGTAGGAATGGTTGTGCGGGTTGACGCTGATGGCCAGCAACGGTGGCCGGAACGACACTTGCATGACCCACGCGGCGGTAAACGCGTGTTGCTGCTCGCCATTACTGACACCGATGATGTAAACGCCGGAGTTAATATGTTTTAATAAGGCGGATAACGGTTCATTCATGGCAAAGCTCCAAATCAATACGCATGGACAAGTCGATGGCCTTGAGGTTTTTGGTCAAAGCTCCGATGGAGATATAGTCTACGCCGGTTTCGGCGACGCTTCTGATATTTGTTAAGGTGATATTGCCGGAGGCCTCCAATTCGGTGCGGCCTGCGGTTAAAGCCACAGCGCTGTGCAGGTCGGCCAGCGTGAAGTTGTCGAGCATGATGCGCTCAGGCCGGGCGGCTAGGGCTTCGGACAATTCCGCTAAAGACTCCACTTCGACTTCAATAGGTGCGGCGGTCTGTTGCCGTGCCGCTTGTACGGCTTGGGCGATGGAACCGGCGGCGATGATATGGTTTTCTTTGATTAAGACACCGTCATAAAGGCCCTGCCGATGATTATGGCAACCGCCGCAAATAACCGCGTATTTTTGGGCTTTTCTTAGCCCTGGCAGGGTTTTGCGGGTATCCAACACTTTACAGCCGGTGCCTGCGACAGCTTCGGCGTAGCGGCTGGCGATGGTGGCGGTGGCGGATAGGGTTTGCAGCAAGTTTAGGGCGGTGCGCTCGCCGGTCAGCAAGGCTCTGGCGTTACCGCTTAAGGTGCAGAGCAGGGTGTCGGGGGCGACCTGCGCCCCTTCGGCGACGTGCCAAACAATGTCAATATCCGGGGCTAGGGCGTTAAAAATGGCATTAAACCAAGCCTGTCCGCACAGTGTCGCGGCCTCGCGGGTAATCACCTGCGCATGGGCGGTTTGCCCGCTTGGGATGATGTTGGCGGTCAGATCGCCCGCCCCGATGTCTTCGGCAAGAAAAGCTTGGATGTCGGCGGTGCTGATAGGGTTGGGTATCATAGGTAGCTTGGGGGTTGGGGTGTAAACGCGACGGCTGCTGCTGCCGACAGTAAGGGCATTATGATAAGATGTTTTGTAGGTTCAGCCTATATGGTAGACTCACTTTATGAAAAGGGCTTCTGTTGCCCTTGGCACAATGCTGTAAATGTTAACCCCTTTTTACTGGTCTTTGTAAGGAAAATAGTATGATCCCCGTTGTTTTGTCAGGCGGTTCGGGTACACGGCTGTGGCCTTTATCGCGCGGGCACTATCCTAAACAGTTTTTGCCTTTGGTCACCAAACAAACGATGGTGCAGGAAACTTTACTCAGGTTAAGCGGTCTTAAAGGCCTAAAAGCCCCTATTGCGGTGTGTAATGAAAGCCACCGCTTTATGATGGCGGAGCAGCTCTGGGAAATCGGCATTAAACCTGCGGCTATTATTCTCGAACCGGTCGGAAAAAACACCGCCCCGGCGGTGGCAATGGCGGCACTGTCGGCCACCTCGCCGGATGATGTCCTGCTGGTGTTGCCTGCCGACCATGTGATCGCCAATATCCCTGCGTTCCATCTGGCCGTCAGCCAAGCCAAAGAATTGGCGCAACAAGGCTTTTTGGTCACCTTCGGGATTGTTGCCAGTACGCCGGAAACAGGCTATGGTTATATCAAACGCTCTAATACCGCGCACGGGGCGGCGTTTGCTGTCGAGGCGTTTGTCGAAAAGCCGGATCTGGCGACGGCTACCGATTATGTGCAAAGCGGCGCGTATTTTTGGAATAGCGGCATGTTTGCTTTTACGGCGGGGAGTTTTCTGGCCGAGTTGGCGGCGTTTAATCCGGCCATGCTGGCGGTGTGCCGCCAAGCCTTAGCCGCCGCCAAAACCGATTTGGATTTCACCCGTGTCGATAAGGCCTTGTTCAGTACCTGCCCGTCCGACTCGATTGACTATGCCGTTATGGAAAAAACCACCAAAGCAGTGGTCATTCCGCTGGATGCGGGCTGGAACGATGTCGGCTCTTGGTCGGCCTTATGGGAAGTGACCGATAAGGACGCGTTCGGCAACGCCATCAGTGGCGACGTACTGACCGTTGACAGCCACAACTCGTATATCCATGCCGGCAATAAATTGGTTGCGGCCATCGGTGTTGATAACTTGGTGATTGTCGAGACCGATGACGCGGTGATGATCGCGCCTAAAGACCGGGTGCAGGAAGTGAAAGATATTGTCGCCCAGTTAAAGGCGGCACGGCGTAGCGAAGCCGATATCCACCGCAAGGTGTACCGCCCGTGGGGGCATTATCAGGCGGTGGATGAGGGCACACGCCATCAGACCAAGCGCATGGTGGTCAAGCCGGGTGGCAAATTATCGGTACAAAAGCACCACCACCGCGCCGAACATTGGGTGGTGGTCAAAGGCACGGCTCTGGTCACTAAAGGCGACGAGCAACTGTTGCTGACCGAAAACGAATCGACTTATATTCCGTTAGGTGTTGTCCATTGCCTGGAAAATCCCGGCGTCATTCCGCTGGAAATTGTCGAAGTGCAGTCCGGCAGTTATTTGGGCGAAGATGATATTGTGCGTTTTAATGATATGTACGGACGAGTTTAACCCCTCCTGCTACGCTCTGACGGTGTAGTGTTTATTGTGAATGCTGAAAGGAAAAATAAATGAGTAAAATAATTACCAAGGCCGTTTTCCCAGTGGCCGGTTTAGGTACACGCTTTTTGCCTGCCACCAAAGCCAGCCCGAAAGAAATGCTGCCGATAGTCGATAAGCCACTGATCCAATATGCCGTCGAAGAAGCGGTGGCGGCAGGTATCGACACCATGGTTTTTATCACAGGCCGTAGTAAAAATGCCATTACCGACCATTTCGACAAAGCTTATGAGCTGGAAAAAGAGCTGGAAGCAAAAGGTAAGAATGAATTGTTAAGCATTTTGCGCGGTATTGTGCCGCCGCATGTGTCGTGTATTTTTATCCGTCAGGCCGAAGCGTTAGGATTGGGCCATGCGGTGTATTGTGCCCGTCCTGTTGTCGGTGACGAGCCGTTCGCGGTGATTTTGGCGGACGACCTGATTGAAGATGCCGACCGTGGCTGTATGGCGCAGATGGTCAAGGTTTATCAGGAAACCCATAGCTCGGTGTTGGGGGTTGAACGTATTAATCCGGCTGACACCGGCAGTTATGGTATTGTTAAGACCGCTGATTTTGTCGGCGCGTGCGGCGTGGTCGAAACCATCGTCGAAAAGCCCAAGCCCGAAGACGCGCCGTCTAACTTGGCGGTGGTGGGCCGTTATATCTTAACCCCAGCGATTTTTGATAAGATTAAAACCACTGGCCGAGGCGCAGGCGGCGAAATCCAACTGACCGACGCTATTGCCGCACTGATGAACGACGAGCAGGTTTTGGCATACGAGTTTGAAGGCCGCCGTTATGATTGTGGCTCTAAGCTGGGGTTTTTGATCGCTACGGTTGAACATGGATTGCTGCATAAAGATCTGAAAGATGATTTTTTGCTGTATCTGAAAAAATTGGTTAAGACCCAAAAAATTGCTTCTTAACGGCTAAGCCGTTTTGTTAGGGATGGGCGGCCTATTTTTACCGCCCATTTCCTCCCCCGCATTTTCTACGCGCTGATAAACAACCGCCAGTCAGCCAGTCAAAAGCCCGCTCTTTAAAGACAAATAGCCATCCTGCAATCAGATTGGAAAATCAGACCCATTGTCGGCTAGTCACCACAATGAGCGGTTTTTATCCCTATTTTGAAATTATTCCTGCCGTTCCTGAAGAACTAAAGCAAGCAATTGATAAATGCGCGTTATCCAGACATGTTGCTTCGAAATGAATACCTGTCTGTGTGCCGAAAAACGTTCAAATAAGCCTGATACCACAGAGGCTATCAGTGAGACAGCACAGGGCGAATACTGCCAATGCGCAAAGTGGGGATGTGGAAGCAGATACAATGGGATCGTCAGGTACTGTCGCTCCCGCGTAATGGCGGTAGCTAAAACGTTACCGCGTCGCGAACTATTGCCCTTAGTCCGCTCAATTGTCAATGGCTTGACTTTTAAAAAACAGTGTTTTTAACCAAGACAAGATATTGAATGAAATTCTTTAAAAATGGGGAAACCAAGGGTTATTAGTATGACAGATATGATGGATGTTTTTAATCAGTTTTTCGAAATGGTGCCGGCGGTTTCAGCAGAGCTTAAAGATGAAGCCTATAAATTGCGTTATCAAGTTTATTGTGTCGAAGTTACGGGGTTTAGCAACCCCGACGACTTTCCTGACAAACGGGAATACGATGAATATGATGAAAACGCCGTCCATTATTTAATCCGGCACCGCAAATCTGGGGAGTATGCGGCTACGACCCGGCTGATACTGCCCGATAGGGCTTGTCCGGCGCGGCCATTTCCGCTAGAGGCTTTTTGTGACCTTGATGAGACGTTAGTGCCGCAAAGCATTAATCGGACAAGACTAGCGGAAGCTTCACGGTTTTGCATATCAAAAGCGTTTAAACAACGCAAAAATGATGCGCAGACCTTAACGGCAATTGATTCTGCCAATTGCGATAGCCAAGCTTATTTTACCCTGGCGGAGCGGCGGGTTTTTCCGCATCTGAGTTTCGCGCTGATTGCCTGTTTAATAAAAGGCTGCTGTGAAAATAATATCGATCATTTTTATGGCACACTAGAACCTGCTTGGTTTCGGTTTTTGTCATCAGCGGGTATCCATTTTACTAAAATAGGGCCGCTAGCAGATTATCACGGTTTACGTTGGCCGGGTGTTATAAAAGTCACCGATTTGCTGGAGGGTGTGGCGCAGAAAGATCAGCAACTCTGGAATTTATTGACGGACAAAGGCCGTTTTATTGGCACTTAGGAACGCGCATGAAATAAAATCTGTTTTAC
The DNA here is from genome assembly GCF_002923755.1 of Methylovulum psychrotolerans. Lineage (GTDB taxonomy): Bacteria > Pseudomonadota > Gammaproteobacteria > Methylococcales > Methylomonadaceae > Methylovulum > Methylovulum psychrotolerans. Next base: position 8,053 of record NZ_PGFZ01000019.1, on the reverse strand, counting down.
AGGTGAAAACATCCCCCCCTTCCAGTCTCCCCTTGCCCAGGGCATAAGCCCTCTACACAACGCCCCCCAAAATTGCTTGGCGGTGGCCTTGAAACCGTCCAACTCCTTTTAGGAGTAAGCATCCATGATTGTAGGCATGGCCAGAAAAAACCACAGGCCCGCCAATAGGGCGGGATTGCTGAACGCCCGTTTATGACGCATTTGCTTGCCGCTTTCAATACCACAAAAATGGCTGCATAACGTCAGTGAAGCGTTACGGAAATTACAGGCTGCGTAATATCAGTCAGTAAGCTTCTACGCTCGCCTTATTTAGCCCGCTTAGTCGAGTTATAGTTAAACGAACTGACCACGCCGCGCTTATCAAACTTAATCACCAAGTCTTCGGTTTGGCTTTCGGAGAAGGCGCTGTACTGATAATTGCCGTACGTCCACGTTTTCAGACCATTTTCAATGCCTGTGCGCCACGGTGTGCCAAAGGTATTGGCGATGTCGGTTTGGGTAGTTTCGCCGATGCGGATGCTTTGCACTTGCCCGGCCGGAAATTCATGTCCCATTGATGCGCAAGCGGCGGTGGCCAGCACTAAGCCTACGCTTACGCCACGGCCTGTCCACCGCAGCATCTCAGAAAATACGGTATAGCCCATAGTAGATTTCATAACGGATTGTCCTATAAAAAGAATTACCCCGATTGTACATCAGGTTACTGGTAAATTTAAAAAAGCCTTTCTGTCTAAGCCGCTCTTGAACCGCTCTTAGAGCGTTTCTTAGGGCCGTTTCTTAGGACATTTTAAGGCCGCGCCTTTATCGTTAAATCAACTATCATTGCCAGGCAGCATTTTCAGCAGCCAACTGGCAAAGTTTTCCCGGTTGCGCGAGCAAATAATGACCTTGCCGCGTCCGGAAAATTTCAGCACCATGCCTTCGCCGCTGGTGACGCTGTTGACTAGCGAGCCGAAAAAACCGCCGCCGCTGGTGGCAACCGAAATCTCATGTTGTAAACGGCTATCCCAAGCGATCACATGGGCGTTATCAATAATAACGTCCTTGCCGGGCTCCACATCAATGACAAAACTGGAGCCAAAACCGGATACGGCCAGCTTGCCGGTGCCTGTCGCTTCCATGATAAAAAATCCGCCCGTACCGCCAAATAACGCCGAACCAACATTTTGGGTGCGGACTGTGAGGTTAACGCCTGTTTCCGCAGCAACAAATGCGCCATCGGTCAGCTTATAGCCCGCACTGCTGTTAACATCTAATACCTCAACCGCCCCGGGCAAGGTAGGCGAGAGCAGGCAATCGCCGTCGCCGCGCACCGCTTCGATATGTTCTTGGAAAAACGATTCGCCATTGGCAAAGCGGCGCATCAGCGCCGCGCCGATGCCGCCGGTCATTTTGCCTTTTAAATCTAACGTGGCCTCCATCATGACCATCGCATTGGCTTCGCAGTAGATTTTTTCGCCACGTTTTAGGCTGATATGTAAGAATGGGTCAACATCACCCGTAACGGTAAAAGTGGCCATGATTTTTGCTCCTTAAGAAAGTTTATAGGATTAAACAAAAGGCCAACAGGACAAAGCCGCCCCTTTATTGGCCCCAAAATAAAGGCTGCCGCTTAACTATGCACCAAAAAGCCATGCCACAGCGGTAACGCCAACAGACTGGCAAAGGTGGTGACCGTTACCGCCATCGCATAAAGCGGGCTGTCTAAGCGGAAGCGGTCACAAAAGACAATGCCCAGTAACATGCTGGGCATAGCCAGATCCAAGACGGCGGCAGCCTGATGCGGCGCGTCCAAAGCCAAATGACTGGCCAAAAACCAAGCGCCAAACGGCATGGCGAGCATTTTTATCAGTAGAACAGGCAGCATATAGGGCATATTCCGCCAACTTATCGTCCGCCAATCCAGGGCTAAACCTAAGGAAAAAATCATCAGCGGCGCGGCGGCCGCGGACAGTTTTTGTAAAGCCCCGACCAACCAATCCGGTGCGGGTACGCCGCCCATATTCAGTGCTATTGCCAGCGCTGCCGTCCAAAATGGCGGCGCGTTCAACGCCAGCCACGGCGAGCGCGGTTTCTCTTCATCACCATAGTGGCGGGCAATCAGCAGGCCAACCGTAAACAGGTAAGGCGCGGCGGAAATGACATCCATCTGAATCACTACTGACCGCGCCCAAGGGCCAAACGTTTGCTCGATAATCGGTAGCCCCAAATAGGTGACATTGGGGAAGGCACTGGCAAGGATGACCGTGCCGAGCCGCTTATTATCAAACCGGAACAGCCATCCGATCAGCCAAGCGCAAACAACGGCAAAGCTCAGGCTACCCCAACCGAGCAGGGTGTATTGTAAAGAGTGGATACCCATATCCGTTTGCCACAACACGTCCAAAATCATCGCGGGCATAAGCAGGTAATAGACTACACTGGTCAGTACCACGCGGGTTTGCATAGCGGACAGCCCGGCGGGCTGTAACAGCCGCCAGACCACACCGCAAGCCGTGAGCAGGGTCATTTGGATCAGGGTTGAATTCATGGGGCAGAAATAATTAGGTTAAGCAAATAGCGGTTTAATCAGGCTGTTAGGCAGCTTAGGTTCGGGCTGGTCGGCATTAAATCAGACTTTGGCTTATTTTAACATTCACCAGGGCGACAAGTTCCGGTAATATAGGCACATTTAACCGTAAATTCCGGGGGTTCTATGCGTAATCTTGTAAAGTATTGTGGCTCAGGCGTTTTCGCCGCTTTGTTATGGGCTTTGACCAGTGTCGCGGTGCAGGCGGGCACGGGTGTCGCCGTGGTCGTGTCACCGCAACAGGCCGCTACCCTGCGGTCTAACCAAAAAGCCATTATTATTGACGTGCGCGAAGAGAGCGAATGGCAAGAGCAGCATATCCCCGGCGCTTTGCACATCCCGCTTGGCCAATTGGCCAACCGCCTAGGCGAATTGGACGCATATAAACATAAGCCGATTATTATGCAATGCCGAAGCGGCAAACGCTCCGCCGCCGCCCAGGCCAGCTTAAAAGCGGCGGGCTTTACCGAGGTGTATAATATGGAGGGTGGCCTGATGGCTTGGCAAGCGCAAGGCCTCGCCACCGAATAACCCCTTCCTTTCCATTTTTACTTTTAAACATTATGTCGCCAGTATTTTTGTCCACCAAGCCCATCCCCGTCCGTGAACGCCTGATTATGGCCTTGGATGTGTCCAGTATCCCCGAAGCCCAAGCCTTGGTTGAAGAGCTGGGCGATTCGGTGGTGTTTTATAAAGTCGGCATGGAACTGTTCATGTCCGGCGATTATTTCGGCTTTATTGAATGGCTGAAGCAACGCCATAAAAAAGTCTTTGTCGATTTGAAGTTTTTCGACATTCCCGCTACCGTGGGCCGCGCCATTAAGGCCTTAAGCAGCAAAGGTGTGGATTTGGCGACCATCCACGGCAACGATGCCATTATGGAAGCCGCCGCGCAAGCCAAAGGCGACCTGAAAGTCTTGGCGGTCACGGCCTTAACTAGCCTTGACCGGGGCGACCTGGACGATTTGGGCTTCCAATGCGATATCCGCGAGCTGGTGCTGTCCCGTGCCAAACGCGCCTTACAGTTAGGCTGTGACGGCATCGTCTCGTCAGGCCTGGAGGCCGCCATGATTAGGGAGCAACTGGGCCAACGTTTATTGGTCATCACCCCCGGCATCCGTCCGGTCGATAACCGCGAAGAAGAAGACCAAAAACGCGTGGTCAGTGTCGAAATGGCCTTTGAAGGCGGCGCGGACTATATCGTCGTAGGCCGCCCCATCCGTGACGCGGCTGACCGTAAAGCCATGGCGGAGACCATCCAAGCGCAGATTCTCAGCGTCTTGGCGACTGCAAACCCTTAAAATAATAATAACATGTTAACTATTGACTCGGTAGTGCGGCGGGATTTGTATGCACTTTGACCCCGCTTTTACCAGTTCCTATCTGGTGGCTTTTATCATGGGGCTGGTCAGTAGCCTGCACTGCATCAGCATGTGCGGGTCGATCATCGGCACCTTGACCTTAAGCCTCAGCCCGGAAATCCGCCATAAAAAAGCCCTGCTGTTGCCGTTTGTCTTTAATTACAACCTAGGACGCATCACCAGCTACACCATTGCCGGGGCTTTAGCGGGGCTGATCCAATCGCTGGCCATCCTGCAAATGGGCGAAATCCACGGCCATCGGCTGTTGCAGATTTTATCGGCGCTGGTTATGGCGGGGGCGGGCCTTTATATCGCTGGCTGGTTCCCGCGTTTTGCCTATATCGAAAAAGCCGGGATGCACCTATGGCGGAAAATTGAGCCGTTCGGGCGCAAACTCATTCCGGTCAAGACCCGCAGCCATGCTTTTTTATTCGGCATGGTGTGGGGTTGGCTACCGTGCGGGCTGGTTTATGCGGCTTTAGCACTGGCGGCGACCGCAGGCGATGTCAGCAAAAGCGCGTTAACTATGCTGGCATTTGGTTTAGGTACTTTACCCGCCGTCATGGGAGTAGGTATAATGACAGGAATACTGACACGGCTATCCCGAATGCAGCGCTTTAAACAAGCGGTTGGCTTATTTATGATCGTCCTGGCCTTGTTAGCGGCGTTGCCTTGGTTAAACCCTTTGGCAATAACCAACCATTCAGCTTTACATTAGAGGTCGTCATGGATCATTTTAGTGCTATTATCGGCCAATCGCCTGAACTCGATTCCTTAATCCGCAGTGCCAGAATTGCCGCCGCCACCGATGTCACCATTTTAATCAAAGGTGAAACAGGCACCGGCAAAGAAGTTTTGGCTTCGGCCATCCAAAAGGCCAGCCCCCGCGCCACGAAAAAATTTGTCGCCATCAACTGTGCGGCCTTGCCGGAAGGCCTGATCGAGTCCGAACTGTTCGGCCATAAAAAAGGCGCGTTTACTGGGGCTACCGCCAATTCGCCCGGTTTGTTCCAAGCCGCCGACGGCGGCACGCTATTCTTGGACGAGATCAACTCGCTGCCCTTAGTGGTGCAAGGCAAACTGTTGCGCTTTTTGGACTCCGGCGAATGTCTGCCTGTGGGCGAAACCACGGCTTATAAAGTCAATGTCCGCGTCATTGCCGCCACCAACTCTGACTTAAATGACCAAATCAAAGCGGGCGAGTTCCGCCAAGATTTATATTACCGCCTCAATGTCGTGCCGATAGAACTGCCACCCCTGGCAAAACGTAGCGAAGACATTGAGCATCTGATCAAACACTTCCTAAAGCAGTTTGCCGCCCAGCATGGCATTAAGCCGCCGCAATTCAGCAAACCGGCCTTAAAAGTCTTAAAAGCGTATAAATGGCCCGGCAATATCCGCGAGTTGCGTAATCTGTGCGAGCGTCTCAGCATTCTGCTGTCGGGCCGAACGATTGAAATAGATAACCTGCCTAGCGAGTTCCGCGTTAATCCCCAGGCTAACCCCGGCAAAAATACCGGCTTTATCTTACCGGAAACCGGCTTGCAGTTAGATTCGTTAGAAGCGGACTTAATCAACCAAGCCCTCAGCCGCACTAAAGGCAACCGTAGCCAATCCGCCAAACTGCTGGGCCTAAGCCGCGACACTTTGCTATACCGGATGCACAAACACGGCTTTACCGCCAACTGACCGCCCGCTTTAGGGGGCGCAAACCTTTTTTGCGCCCCTATACCCCATCGCCTCTATATGCCCCAGCTCCAATCCGCCCTCATCCAATGCCCTTACTGCGGCGAAAACCTCGACATATTGGTCGACACCTCCATTGACGAGCAGGATTATATCGAAGACTGCCAAGTCTGCTGCCGCCCGATAGAAATCTATGCCAGCGCTGATAACGGCGAGATTATTGAGCTGTGGGCGCGTTCGGACAGCGAGTGAGTTTTGCTGTCCGGCAGGTGGCTATTGCCATGTTTTAGCACTTGCACAGCATTGCCTGTGCGTTCCTCCTGATGTATTTCTCCTAGCTGGAATGACGGAAGGACACTGAACCCCAATAAGGCCAGTTTTTTCTTATTTCCCAACCATACCCAAATCCGCCAAAATCTTATCGCGCACCAATTGCCCCGATAAGGTCACCATCGGCATTCCGCCCCCCGGATTGACGCTACCGCCGACAAAGTACAGGTTTTTTAATACCTTGCTACGCTGGGCATTTTTAAAGCCCAAATTTTTAAACCGATCTGCCACCACGCCGTAAATCGAACCTTGGTTAGAATAGTATTTCGCCTGAATATCTACAGGAGTCCAGCTTTCTTCGCAGACGATATGTTGGCGCAAGTCCGTCAGCCCCATGCGCTCTAGCTTCAGCAAGACCCGTTCGCGCATGGCTTGGTAGTCCTCGGCGGTTAAGGGTTTGTTGGGGTCGATATGGGGAATATGCGGCAGGATTTTAATAATCTCGCAACCAGCGGGGGCTTGGCCAGGATCGCTTTTGCACGGGGCGACCAGATAAATGGTCGGGTCTTCCGAGAGCTGGTGGTCGTGGAAAATGGCTTTAAAATGCTCACGGGGCTGATCGGAGTAAAAGAAGTTATGGTGTGCGAGCTGGCTGTAAATGCGGTCTACGCCCAAATGCAGCACCAGCCCCGAACAACTGGGGGCGAATTTGGCGATGCGGCGGATTTCTTGCTCTTGGTTAGCCATTAATTTTTGGTATGCCGGCAGCACTTCCATATTGGAGACGACAATATCGGCGGCTAATAACTGCCCGTCTTGCAAGCGTACCCCGCTGGCACGTCCGGCGGCATGTTCAATGGCGGTGACTTCGGTATTGACGCGGATAGCGACCCCTAATTCTAGCGCCAGTTTTTGCAAACCTTGCGCCATGCTGTACATGCCGCCTTGGATGTACCATAAACCATAGCCAAACTGGATATAAGGCAATAAGTTCATGAGCGCAGGAGCATCGTAAGGCGAAGAGCCAACATATTTTATAAAATAATTCAGCACATCGACCAATTTAGGGTTTTTGATAAAGCGTCTGACCCCTTGATCCGTAGAGCGGAACACATCAAATGCCTGCAAGCTTTTCAGCGGCCCATAATGGCTGAGCAATTCCCAAAACGAATCTAAGCCGTGGGCAAAATAGCCCGCTTCGGTGACATCGCACAGCTGTTTGGAATAGGCGAGAAATTGCGCGAACTCTTCGGCGCTATTGTCGCCGAGCTTCGCCAACTCCTGCGCCATGACCGACGGGTCGGCACTTAAATCTAAGGTGCTGCCGTCAGGGAAAAAATTCCGCCAATGCGGCTCTACGGTTTGGATATTGACGTAATCCGCCATTTCTTTGCCCGCCCGGCTGAACAGGGCGCGGAAGATATGCGGCATGGTTAAAATGGAGGGACCTAAGTCGAAAGAAAAGCCGTCTTTTTCCAACACATTCAGCTTACCGCCGACTTTATCATTTTTCTCCAGCAAATCGACACTAAAGCCTTCCGTCGCCAAGGAAATGGCGGCTGACAGGCCACCTAGCCCGGCTCCGATAACAACGACATGGGGTTTCTGGGTGCTTTTCATGCAAGGCTCTCTATGCGGTTAGGACAGTAAGATGGTTTTTGTGGTGTTTGGCTTTCGGGTTCTCGTACCATTAACGCCCTGCCCCGCTCCACATTAACGCTTAGGAACGTGCATAAAATTAAGTAGACGCTCATTGCACCACAGCGTGTCCGCCCCCACCTCTCGGTTCCTGAGCGAAGCCGAAGCGTACTCCTTCGTAGGGATGGAGCCAGTATCATTCCTGTCGTACAGGCGAAAGTCAAAGGAAAAGGCTATGTTACCATTAATTATGGAATCATACCGCTAAAGCTCTGTCGAATTATCTATAGCTAACCCAATATAAGCCGATAAGGACTGCCCGTCCTTCAAGGACGTACAGCCCTTCCTGTCGCTTTTTTGGCATCATCAATTTACCTGATTAGCAAGATGCTTCAGCCGAGCGGATCCAAACCTCTGGGCGAGGCCCAACGGCGATGGCGGCAACAAGCAGGCGCATGGGAAGCCTATCGAGCTGGAACCTGCGGTTGAAGCGATAGGCGAACGCCCCCAGATAACGCGAGGCATATTT
>NZ_PGFZ01000018.1:43309-45483 GCF_002923755.1 Methylovulum psychrotolerans | reverse complement strand
GTTATGCGGAAACCGGACATCTGCCGATTGACAACAACCCCGTGGAAAACTGCATCCGGCCCATTGCGTTGGGCAAGAAAAATTGGCTGTTTGCCGGCTCCGAACGTGCCGGGCAACGTGCCGCCGCAATCCAAACCTTACTGGGTACGGCCAAGCTTAATGGCCTAAACCCGGCGGCATGGCTGAAAGAAACATTAGAAAAACTGCCCATGTGGCCGAATAGCCGCATTGATGAATTGTTGCCTTTGACATCCGAACAAATAACGGCGATTAAACAAAATTTACCTGAAAAGGCAACGTGGTAGGGACACGCGCTTACCGTCCAGCAGGCGTTGGGGCATACGCCGTGCGCGGGCTCCGCGTTCGTGTCGTGTGGGTATCCGCAACCGGGCGGGCAACCGACTGAAGCTGTTGCTGTGGGACGGCAACGGCGTTTGGTTGTGCCAGCGCCGTTTGCACCGGGGCGGTTTCGTCTGGCCGGCGGCGGGCGACACGGTTTTCCAGGTCACCGGGGCGCAATGGCACTGGCTGGTGGCCGGGGTCGATTGGCAACGTTTGTCGGCGGTTCCCGCCGCACATTGGCAAGCCTGAACAGGCTGGTTCCCGTGTCCAAAAACACCACCAGATATTTGGGTAAAACCCCCTATTGACAAGGCATACAGGCGTTTTTTTAGGTATAATATGGCCTATGAACCCACTCGCCGAACTCGACAGTTTAGACCTCGACCCCGCTGCCAAAAGCCAAGTGGCGGGCATGATCCGGGCGTTGCTTGAGCAAACTGTACATGATGCGGAGCTGCTGCATCTCAAAGACGCGCAAATCCAAGCCAAAGACGCTGCCATCCAGGCCAAAGACCTCAAAATCGAAGCCCTGCCCACGAACTCGCCCATATCCGGCGTATCCGCTTCGGCGCCAAAAGCGAAACCTTGCCGCCGCTGCAACGCGACGTGTTCGAGGAAACCTTGGACACTGACCTTGCCGCCATCGAAGCGGAGGCCGAACAGCTTCAGGATGGCCGGCCCTGCGGCACAGTGGCGAAACCCAAACGCCCCCGCGCCGGACGCCAACCCTTACCCGACCATCTGCCCCGTGTCGACCACCTCCATGAGCCGGCATCCTGCACTTGCGGGCATTGCGGCAAAAACCTGGTCAAAATCGGCGAGGATGTCACCGAACAACTGGATGTCGAGCCCGCCAAATTCTTTGTCCGCCGGCATATCCGTCCCCAATATGCCTGCCGCGCTTGCGAAACCGTCACCGCCGCCCCGATCCCGCCTGCCGTGATCGACGGGGGAATGGCGGCGGCCGGCCTGTTGGCCTGGGTGATGGTCAGCAAATACCAAGACCACCTGCCGCTGTACCGCCTCGAACAAATCGCCGCCCGCGACAAGGTCATCCTGTCCCGGTCAACCCTGGCCGATTGGGTCGGGCGTGTCGGCGTCGCGTTGCAGCCGTTGGCGGAGCGGCTGAAATGGCACCTGTTGCAGGGCGGCGCCTTACATGCCGACGAAACCCCCGTGGCGCAGCTTGACCCCGGCAGCGGCAAGACCCGCAAAGCCTATCTCTGGGCATACCGCAGCAACGATTTACAGCCTGGGCCGCGGCTGATCGTCTTCGACTACCGGAAAGGCCGGGGCGGCGAACATGCCCGCCAGTTTTTGGGCGCGTGGAAAGGCCACCTGATGGTCGACGGCTATGCCGGTTACAAAGCCCTGTTCACGGACACCGGCACCTGCACCGAGCTGGCCTGCCTGGCCCATGCGCGGCGAAAGTTCTTCGACTTGCACCAAGCCAACCAATACCCTCAGGGGCACAAGAGCCCCATGGCATGGGAAGCATTACAACGCATCAGCGTGCTTTATGCCGTCGAAGCGGAAGGCAAAGCCTTGGGTATTGAGGCGCGCCAACAACTGCGGGCGGAAAAAAGCCAGCCCCAACTGCGCGCCTTCCATGACTGGCTCCTGAAAACCCGTACCGTCACCGCCCCCGGCGGCGGTTCCGCCAAAGCCTTGGATTACACCTTAAAACGGTGGCCCGCCCTGATCCGTTATGCGGAAACCGGACATCTGCCGATTGACAACAACCCCGTGGAAAACTGCATCCGGCCCATTGCGTTGGGCAAGAAAAATTGGCTGTTTGCCGGCTCCGAACGTGCCGGGCAACGTGCCGCCGC
>NZ_PGFZ01000018.1:7290-43299 GCF_002923755.1 Methylovulum psychrotolerans | reverse complement strand
GCAGGCATATTGGGGACGGATATGGCGGCGGACAAAGAACTTGGCGGGCTCGACATCCAGTTGCTCGGTGACATCCTCGCCGATTTTGACCAGGTTTTTGCCGCAATGCCCGCAAGTGCAGGATGCCGGCTCATGGTGGTGGTCGACACGGGGCAGATGGTCGGGTAAGGGTTGGCGTCCGGCGCGGGGGCGTTTGGGTTTCGCCACTGTGCCGCAGGGCTGGCCATCCTGAAGCTGTTCGGCCTCCGCTTCGATGGCGGCAAGGTCAGTGTCCAAGGTTTCCTCGAACACGTCACGTTGCAGCGGCGGCAAGGTTTCGCTTTTCGCGCCGAAGCGGATACGCCGGATATGGGCGAGCTCGTGGGTCAGGGCTTCGATTTTGAGGTCTTTGGCTTGGATTTGCGCGTCTTTGAGATGCAACAGCTCCGCATCATGTACAGTTTGCTCAAGCAACGCCCGGATCATACCCGCCACTTGGCTTTTGGCAGCGGGGTCGAGGTCTAAACTGTCGAGTTCGGCGAGTGGGTTCATAGGTCATATTATACCAAAAAAACACCTGTATGCCTTGTCAATACTGGGTTTACCCCAAATTTTCGGCGTGCTTTTTAGGTGCCGGAACCTGTCTGTTCAGGGTTGCCAATGTGCGGCTGGGGCCGCCGACAAACGTTGCCAATCCACCCCGGCCACCAACCAGCGCCATTCGTCCGGCGTCATCGAAAAACAACTGTCCGTGGCTTTTGGCCAGACAAAACCGCCCCGGTGCAAACGGCGTTGGCACAACCAAACGCCGTTGCCGTCCCACAGCAACAGCTTCAGGCGGTTGCCCGCCCGGTTGCGGAACACGAACGCGGAGCCCGCGCACGGCGTATGCCCCAACCCCTGCTGGACGATGGCCGACAGGCCGTCGGCGCCCTTGCGCATATCTACGGGCGACACCGCCAGCCAAATGTGCGGCGGGCATGGGATCAGCCCAGGCATCGCCACAGCTCCGCCAGCCAAGCCGCCGACACGCCCGGCGGCAACTCAAGACTGTGGCCGCCCGCGTGCCGCAGCACAAAAGGTTCGGATGCCGGCACTTGGACTTGTACCGGAATGAAGGCCGGAGGCGGCGGCAATACCGGTTGCCCCCGACGGTATTCGCACAATCGTGCCGCAAAGGTTTTGGCGTTCAGTTGCTGTTGCCGGCAATAATCCGCTTGCGGCAGGCCGCTGGCCTGCCATGCTTCAATATGCCCAATCCACTTCTTTGATAATCCCACCGTTATTCCCCATACAAAAGGGCAAGGATGACAGTTCCTATCAGGTTTGCCTAGGTGGCTGGGTTAGACGTTTACACATTTGGACGCGCAAGGCTTTCTCAAACCCTTGGTGTGCAGATGATTGACCGCGAAGGCGATTCGGTTGCCCTCATCCATAGGGATGTGGCGTTAGTCCTAAACAACAAAACATAGCAAGGCCATGCGTAATAGCTGCTTACCATCAATCGTCTGTGGCAGCCTATCATGCAACGAACGTGTATTATCTACCACCATTAAAGCACTTTGGTGGGCGGGTTTCACACAACCTACCATATCGGCAGCATTCTCCACAATCTGAACGATTTCCAATAGTTCTGGCTTTGTTATTATTTGCCGAGTCTTTAGCCGTACCCCTTCTCGAAGCGCACGTCCGTAAAAACGCATCTGATCTCCATCCGCTTTTTTAAGAATAGGAAAATGCTTTACCGCCCCTCCACCCAAGTAACCAAAGGGGAAAATAGGCTGTGCCAGCCTTGCTACGCGCTCAACGCCATCATTCATACCTCGAATTACCGTAATTACATCTCGCGCGGATGCTAAACGCCACCCCCCTTTCATCGGCCCCTGTGGATCTTGATTGACAATCCAAGACATACTGATTCGAGGTCGTACCTTTTTCGTGGTAAAATCATTATGCCAACCGATTTGAGCGCTGCGATCAAAAGGCATCCAAGACGGAGCTGTAGGTTGTGGGTTAGTTTGAAGAACAGACTCACTCTCAGATAGATATATCTCTCCAAATTGACTGGCAAACGCTACAAACATATCTTTTTTCTGGGTAAGGGATAGATTATTGGGCTCAAAGCAGGGATCATAGTGATAGCCATCCCTAGCTAGATTCTCGCTAATAGTCTGGATAATCTTATTCATCTATCACTTAACCCAAGTTTGACAAAACAATTCCCTTCAAAAAGGGATAGCGACGGGCTGGCTCGTAAAAAGCTAATTGCGGATTATCCAATAAAAGCAAATCAATCGTTCTAGGAATCAAATTCTCATCGTCTGTTCCCCAAAGATCTTCAATCACAAGCACGCCCTGAGGCGCAAGCAATGGTGTCCACAGAGTTAGAGCTTGATAATTGATATGCGATGGCCCGAGATCAAGGACAATCAAGTCGTAGTTTTGGGAGATAATTTGAGCCTTATAAACGGTCTCGTTGCACAATGCATCTCCATGAATTAGAATTACTGGTAAATCGGACGACGCATCAATGACCGAGGCACTGTTTTCCTTATCGACCCCCACTACCAGTCCGCCGCCGAGTAAGCCGACGATACTACTAAAGAAATGCAATGAACCACCTTGACCATAACCAAGTTCAAGGACGTGCCGCCTAGATAGTTCGGACAAAGTCTCCTGGTAGAAAAAGAGATCGGTTGGCATCTTCACCGCTACCTTGCCTAGCCAGCGATATTCGCGTTCTGTCTCCACCTCGTGTTGCCAATACCATTTGTGATAGGCATTAGCGAGCCCAGCTTCGCTTTCTTTCTTCCCTTTGTGTAGTTCAAAGGTATCCAAATACGGGGCTACTAAAATTCCGTTATCAAACCAGAAGTTAAGATCCTCCTCGAAAGCCTTAAAATTACCAAAGTAAAGTAGGCGATGGAATGTTTCCAAATCTATTTGATAACACATATTACGAGCGGTGTGTTGAAGTTCCACATAATCCTTATATCGCACAAAACAAACATAGTAACTAAGTCTTACCACAATCGGCTTACTCATAGCCTAAACTTTTCCAAAGATAAACGGATTGATGGCTTTTTTCAAAGGGTCACCGCCATAGCCCTCTAGGATTTCCAAGTCGATAAACCCCGCTTCCTCTGCGGCGCTAGCAACAAGCATGGCATCTGCAACCTGAAGCACATGGACTTCACGGAAAGAATCAGCCATAGATATACATTCGAAGTTATATTCGGCCATCATGGTTTGATGATCGGCTGCCCAAAAACGGTATTTCAAAACAATATCTTGGGGACCACCGGGCCCAGCTTCGTAGTCCACAAAGAAATCGGGGGGTTGCGTGGCTGCATGGGGTGCATGAGCGACCTGAAGAAATAGTCCACCACCTGGATGCAATGCTTCTTTACATCGCATCAATACCGTACAAAGCTCTCCATAATCACGACAATAGTTAAGCGACCAGGAAAGAGCGGTAATTGCGTTAAATGCTTGTTGGTCATCAAGATCCTGCATGCGCCTGAGACGTACGCGGCTCATTCCGACCTTTTGACTGGCAAGTTGGAGCATAGCAGGTGCGGGATCCAAGCCAATTGGATCGAGTCCAGCGGCAAGAGCCTTCTCTAAAAAGACCCCCGTTCCGCAACCAATGTCGAGAATTCGACCAAGACCACCAATATTCTGAATCCGCTGAATGAGAAACTGGTGATCGTGTTGGTAGTGATGGGCCGGGGTATGAAGATCATAACGATCCCCAAAAGCACCGTAAAGTTGGTAGTTATTTGCATCAATCACTGGCAAGAGACTCCATGAGGACTGGCATCAGGGTGAACTGGCTGACAACCAGTGGGACAAATTGGGCTGCAACATCGGGAGATATGAGGTGGAACAGGTAGGTATGGCCAAAGCCCTTATCTATCAAAGTTGCAAGGATAGCAAGCAGGCGCTCCCGACGATGTTTGAGGCGCCCACCCTCTGGTTGGAGCTTGTGCAGCACACTCCAAAGCTCTCTGACGGTACCTTGCTTGATCCAGTCTCCGTAATTCTTTCCGCCAAAGGTGATTAGCTGGATGTACGGCAGGAGTCCCAGACCGTCACAAGTGGGACAGGGCTGCTCTCTTGCGCTTTCCAACAACTGCCGTTGCCAGTCTTGAAGGCCTTGGTCAAGGTTTTCACGAAGATGATGGTACAAGCCATCCCAGCGCAGCCAGGAGACCACTTCATTTGAGTTAATATTTGCTGTTTTCAGGAAACTCCCAGGACCAGGGCGGCACCAGAAGCCATGCAGAATCAAGTCCTGTTCTTTTGTCGACCAATCTTTTATCGGCTTCTTGGCAGGCCAAAGTCCCTCCTTGTTCATGCGCCTCAGGAATGGCAACAAAATGTTGCGGTGAACTCCCTTGAGAATTTCTAGTGCTCGGGGATGTAAGGCTACTTTCTCTTCGATTGGATGATCTGTCAGCCCAAAAATCAGGCGAGAATCATAAGTCATAATTAGCCCACTACCCTTGCAAGCAATACATTTGCCTCGCTGCCCGTTATGTTGTAAGTCGTATGGCGATATTTTAAGGGGGCCAATAAGCATACCTTCGAGGTCAATTAGACGCCTAGTATAACTATGCAGAAGATGGCCATCTTCGCACAGCTCTACATAACCGCCACCAACGGCAATGGCTGTATCGAGAGTTTCCTGACGTTGTTGCATGTTGGCATCTTGAGGGCAATAAAAGGGTATACCGCCAACCCGGATTTTGGCGATATTTTTAGCCTCAAGCCACTGATAACCCTGAGATACCAACTGCTTACGCCGCTCTTCTATAAGGCTAGTGGGTAGATTATTTCCCCAAATGTAGATATCCTGAATTATAGGGTGTACAAAAAGCTCAGCTTTTGGATGTTCTTGCCAGCATTTTAGGATATTTTGAATAGAAAAACGGGAATCGCCTATCATTTGAAGTTCAAGCATGAGAGTCAGAAGTTCGCGATCCAGTCCGCCATATTCAATTAGGCGTGTTTGACCCAACTTCTCTGGATGAAAGACAACGGTGGGAGTAGAAACTACAGTTCCCTGAGGGGAGGTGCTGGGCGGAATGTCGTCGCCAAGTAGACGTCGTAGCCAACGCAAGGTGCTTGCAGCTGTGGCTGCATTGATCGTCATCGCCTCCTTGTTTGGAGTAAGCAGGGATAGTTCCTTCGCTACTCCAGCTTTCCCAAAGTTAAGCAGCATTCTCCCTGTGGCGGTATCTGTATGGCATAATTGGTCGGGGCTCCCGGTAGCAACCACAGTACCCCCTTTTGGTCCGCTGCCTGGACCAAATTCGATAATCCAGTCGCTGGCGGCCACAATTGAGAGGTTGTGCTCAACTAAGATAACTGTATTCTTGCCATCGGCGAGAACGTGATCCAGGGCATTAAGCAGATTGGCGACATCTCTTTTGTGAAGTCCAGAGGCAGGTTCGTCGAGCAGAAGCACAAAACCGTGTGGATTATTGAGGTTAAGCTGGCGGGCAATGCGCAAACGCTGGATCTCTCCGCCGCTCAAGGTATCTAAACGACGCCCTAGGGAAAGGTGGCCAAGCCCAAGGTTGGTGATGGATTTAATGAAGGGAATAAAGGGAGCAACTGCTGGGTGATGCAAATCGAGCAGTTGCTCCATGGTTTTGTCGAGGAGTTGGGAAAAGTTGAGGCCGTGATCATGAATGGATAGCACCAGACTGCCAAAACGAGAGCCCCCACAGCTGGAACAGGGAATCCAATGTTCACCATCTTTCGTCTCACCAATACCAAGGCACCCAGAGCATCGACCACAACCACTGTTTAGCCCAAAATCCCGGTCATTGAGCTTTGCGTGTATGGTCTGAGGCAGTTTGCCGTAATGGCTGCGTAGCGCTTTAGCTAAATCCAGGAAAGTTGCCACGGTGCTGTGTCGATTGGCTGGCGGCGTGCCCTGATCAAGGCTGATCACCTCATTGATATGTTGAGTGACCTCAATTTCACGCCAGCTTTGGGGATTTGGATTCTGGGGATTATTGAGCGCTGGTTTGAGCACACCGTGAACAAAGCTGGATTTGCCAGAACCGGAAATACCGGTAATACAAATCAAATGCCCAAGAGGAATGGATACATCTTGATTGTTTAAGTTGTGACAACAGGCACCACGAATCAAAAGATAAGGCCCATTCACATCCACGGGTCGCGCAACCCGTTTCATTTCCACGGGCGACTCCCACCATTGCTCAGGTACGGAGCCGACATAAGTAATCTGCCCGCCTTTAGGTCCGCCACTGGGGCCAAGCTGAATAAAGTGATCGGCTACTTGAGCCAGCTGTTGCCGATGTTCATTAATAATGAGCGTGTGTTGTCCGCGCAATTGTTCTAGGGTCTCAGTCAATCTGAGAACATCTTCGTCGTGAAGACCACGGGCGGGTTCATCAAGTAAAAGGCAAAGCCCACGGTGACGCCCATCAAAAACAGCGGCAAGACGAATGCGCCTGGATTCCCCTTCGCTGATTTCAAGCATGCCGCGATCAGCACTCAGATGGGAAAGTCCAACACCAACTAAGCTTTCAGTAAGGCGCGAAATCTGAGCTAGGAAGGGAGCCGCCTCAGAAGGAAGTGTTTGAGCAAAAATTGATGAAGGCTGACAGAGTGCTGCTAGTTCATCAAAATTCATTTGTAGTATACCGTCGATAGTTTGATGGCCAAGTATCAGAGAACGGGCAGCATGAGACCAGCGGGTTCCTTGACACAGGGAGCAGCGACCATCTCGAATCAAAAAAGCCAGATGCTCTCCAGTTTTACTGCCATTGATAATGTGTTTCATAATGCTAGGAACCAAGCCGGGATAGGGGCGTGGTTTGCTCATTTTGCGCAAAGTGCTAGGTTCAATATCGGTAATTAGAGCAGCACCACTGCCGTTCAAGATCAGATTCTGCGCTTCCTTACTTAATTGGTTCCAAGGGATATCGGGATCAAAACCAGCCATGCCCCGCAGACCTTCGATGGTAGAGTGCTGGATGTTGACGAACTTATAATTCTTGGTACTCCAAAGGGCACAGGCTCCTTGATGCATGGAGCGTTGAGAATTATTGATGAGCGCATCAATGTCTATGGTCGCAGCTTTGCCCAAGCCCCGGCACTCGGGGCAGGCTCCACTGGCCTCGTGATCGGGGGCATTAAAAGAAAGAAGATGGTGATCTGCTGGACGATAAATCCTTTGATCCATTGGTGTCACCCAGTGGTGGCGTGAATCAAGCCCAGGCCCGTTGGGGCCTTGAAAATCTTGTATATTGCTATGTAGGGTTTCCACAAAAACTTTTCCTTCACCTGCTTTAAAAGCAAGGTCGAGGAGATCTCGAAGTTTCTGGTCGTTCTTTACGGTTCGCGTGCCAAGGTTGATGCTTCCAATCTCTACCTCCACAAGATGCCGAGACTTGAGCGAAAGTGGTTTGAAATTAGCAAGGAGAATTAGACGTCCGTTTTCCCATTGTTGTGGTGAATCGGTCTCACTACGTACGATGACTGATTTGAGGCCAAGGTCAAGTAGGCGCTGAGCCATGTCCATGCCATCGCTGGCTACAAAGGAAAGAGGAATCGCCCAAACCACAATATTCCCAGAATGATGCTCAAGCAACCAGTCTGTATAGTCGATCGCATTGGGCCTATTGACCGGATGCCCCGTCGCGCGGGACACTGGGTAGGACCAGCGCAAAAACATCTGGCGCAGCAATGACAAAAGTCCGCTGGCAGTTCCTACCGTCGTTCTCGAGGAAGCGCGGAATGCCCTTTGACCTACATGGATTGTAGCGGGCAGCGCTCCCACAAATGCATGATTCAAAGGAGGATCGAGGTGATTTTGTCCGACACCAAGAAAATCCTTCAAACGCTGATTGCCCTCTGTGGCCAGAACGTTTTTTAAAAGTGAACTTTTACCAGAACCGGACATCCCCACCACCATAGAAATACCGCCTATGGGGAAATGAACATCTACATCGCGCAGATTGTTGGCATCCGCTCCAATAACTTCAATAGTGTCAATCTTCAGACGCTCCATTGAGGCTCTTCCTGTAGATGTAAAACATAGATTTCACGTGTCTGAAACTCATGTGGAAACATAGTAAATTGTGCAGTACAGGCACCGCGATAGTGAAGCGCGCGTTTATTGGAAACAAAGATGGCATCACCTGGTGCCAGATGTATGGGCTCTGATACGGCCAAGGCACTCTCATGGATTTGTGCTAAATAAGCTTCCAAATCCTCGGGCAGAGAATTAAGCCGTCTTGCAGCTGCACGCAAGGTCTCTGGATGGAAACGAATGGCATCACTTTCTACAATCAGGCCAGACCAAGCACTTTGCTTTCGCTCATCAACCATATCTACCTGGGTTTCGGTCAAAAATGTGAGGGTTTCTGTGGCTCCTACTTTTTCCAAGTGGTTGATCAAATCAGACAGCAATGCCACGCGGGACACCCCCATCTTTGGATCTGGATCAGACTTAATACAGTGAATCACCGTAGCTGCTGGTGGTATTGGAGCTGTGTTAAGGTCTGTATGAAAATGGCCTTCTTTAATGGTTTGGGAAAGCTCCTCAGTCCAAGGCGACATTTTGAAATGCTTAACGATTTTTTGGTCTCGGTAAGGCTTAAATCGCGCAGGCAAGCTTAAGGCGGCAAGCAGAGTGGACGCCCCGTTATCCGTAGGCATATTGCGAACAACCATATGATGATTAGTTTTCCATGCATTGCTTACCTGATCGACAAAGTCATGCCATTCTGGTTCGAATGTGAAATCAAGTTGTGATGACGCTGGATCGAGAAAGTATTGCTCAAGGCTATCAATCCTATGTGTTTTAGCGGTAACTTCTAAAAGATGGGACACAGCAGGTGACATAGTAATTTCAATGGTATTCATCAGGCTTTATTCTCATTATGTGCTAGTCAATTTATATCCTATTAACTTTACTCTTTGGAAAGCTTGGCTACTTTGTAGCACAGGTTTTTGAAGTAGCCTTAACTTATGATTACAAACATTATCAGCCCTTAATTTGATGACCGTTGAAACCGGAAGAGAAGTTTGTGTTTGAATTGGTGATCCAGAAGAGCCTGCACTGATGGATACTTGAAAACATCCTGTTCTACAGGATTATAGTGTGCCCAGCCGCTATCTCGTAATGGACGAACTGAAGGTGAAAATCCAGTTATACTGACCGCTCTCATCAAGTCTAGGGGAGAATGATCATAGACAACGTGGCCTTGAATTTGAAGGGCTTCTTTCCATCTAGGCCAAAGGGGATTTTCAGTATGGCAACCAGACACCATATAAGCAAAGGCTCCTGGCTTAAGAACGCGCCCCATCTGTTTGCTTATGAACTGTAGATCGTCAAAGAATGGCAAAACTTCGTGGGAAAGCAAGAGATCAACAGAGGTGTCAGGAATACGATTCCACTCCTTTTCACTGAGAATTTGAACATGCCCCCGAAAGATACCAAGCTTCTGCTGGGCGGCGTTTCGCGCTGGTTTTAAGGGCTCAATGCCGATTATGCTTGCAGGTTTAAATCGGTCTATGGCAAGTTCAAGCAACCCGCCGCGATGACATCCGACATCCAATATGGTAGCTCCTGCCTCTATGGCTCGATCTGCTTGGATATGACCCAGCAAAGCACGCCAAAAGAGGAGGTTTCTTTTTTCTAGGCGAACATCTTCAGCATGGTCGAACATGAAGATGCGCTTAATTTCTGCCATATCAGGGGCATCTTTGAGGCGCACAGCTGCGAGCATTCACATCGCCAGCGGTTGGGTCAATGCCATAATGCAACACAAATAAGTCAATGGATTCTTGGAATGCTGCTTCCAAGTTAGCGCGATCTTCTAGCCCACGCATGCCAAAGTAGGGGAAGTGGTGGAGAAATTTACCAAAGAGGAAGTTACTGTCCATCTCATAAGCTCTCGTATCCAATATGTGGGCATGCCAAAACTCATCAATAGGACCAGTAGGGCAAATCTTCTTCTCAGGATAGCGGATGTTGAGCGCAAGAAATTTGCGGTATAAATCTTCAACTTCCTGGCAAAACTCGCCAGTCCAGCCATGTTCTTCAACAAGCTTACGGGTAAGCATGGAAAAATCGATAGTTTCAACTTTGGTCAAAGCCTCTTGAAGCTGATGATCATCATTTAGAAGCGCACGCGACTCTTCAAAGTTCAGTGGGGCAGTACTGCTGACACTCATTTTGTTTCTCCTGGATAAATGGTCGAGAGTATAATCATCACTTTTTCAAGGTGCAGTCAATCACAAACTTTTAAAATGACATTAGGGGTATGTATTAATTGCTTTTGGCAAATATATTTCTGATTGGCGAGATGCTTTAGCCAAATCCAGTATTACGCGAAAGGACGGCGTATATTAAACGCTATTTCATTTGAGGAGGCCGTATCATGCCGATAAACCGCGTTCAATTCCAACCGGGGCTGTCGAGGCCTGCGTTTCTTAAGCAGTTCGGCAGCGAAGCGCAAGTGAGGCCGAATTTGAGCAAAGCCCGCTGAACTGAGGGTTTTTCTGCCCCTGTTGTGGCGGAACCGGCCATAGCGTGTTTAAAAATCAGTTTCCACAAAACATTCCAGTGCAAAGCCTGCTGCCGCCAAACGTGACTGACCGCCGGGACGCTCTTCCAAAGCACCCGCTCGCCGTTGACGGTTTGGTTTTTGGCGACCTACCTCACATCAGCCTAGCCCCGAAAGGGCTGACCGCATTGGCTTTGAAGAGGCTGTTGAGTGTCAGTTATCCCACGGCATAGCTACTCCAGCACAAGCTGATGACAGCGATGTTCGAGCGTGATGTGAACTACACCCTCAGCGGCAGGGTCGACATTGATGACACCTATCTTGGCGGCGAACTCATCGGCAGCAAAGCGGACTGGTGGGCTGAAACAAAGCGCCTTTTGTTACCTAAATCACCTACTGTTGACACCGCGCTGTCGTTTGATGACAGCGGACATCCTTTATATACTTCAAACGGTCAAGTTTTCGGTTTTAGGATTAGCCGTTCGCCCTGAGCTTGTCGAAGGGTGGACGGCTAATCCGCCCATGGTTCGACAGGCTCACCACGAGCGGATTAACCGAAAACTTGACCGTTCAAAGTATACATCAAGCTATCCCCCGCCCCGGGTTTCATTAGCAAGGCTATTGCCGACTGAGTGAAAACCAACTTGGAACCCGGCTGTACCGTCTTATCCGATGGGCTGGTCTGCTTCGCGGCGGTGACCGGTACGGGTTGCCAACACGAGGCGATCATTTTTGAAGGCATCTAATCTGTGCGAACTAGCCGGCAAATAATTGTTGCAAAAGCAGAGCTAAGTCAGCATCTGCCAGTCAACCTTTTACTAATCCATAGCTACCTGTGTCCTGCTTCGGATAATTTTATATTGATACCTGATTTTACGCACTCATTCCCCTAAAGGGTAATGGTCTATCTTCATCACTATCTATTAGTATAAAAAAATTTTAAGTTTGGTCGATTATCGATATTATGGCTTGGTGTTAAGTTATAACTATAATACCTAAAAAATATTTTGATTATTCTATATAATCGTTTTAGTTATGTCAATTAATGTGCTTGATTGCTTGTTATAGTCTTATTGGCTATACTTGAAATCATGGAAAATAAACACTTAGAAAACCTTATTCCGAATGGGCTAGACCATTTAAGCCGCGCACAAAGGGAGCGTTTGGCCTACATTGAATTCCGCCTGTATTTTCTTGGGGAAGCGCGGCGCCAGGATTTAATCCAACGGTTTGGGATAGCGCCTGCCGTCGCCACCAGGGACTTTGCCCAATACCGGGACACCTTCCCGGAAAACATCAATTTCGACAGCAAAACTAAACGGTATGTGTTGGGGGATGGTTTCACGGCGGCGTTCCGACACGCTTCGGAGCGGGTGTTAACGGCCTTATCCCAAGGTTTTGGTGAGGGCGGGTCTAGCATGGGCGCTTTGCTGGCTTGCGAACTTCCGCTGACGTTAAATAACCCGTCCATCGACATCCTCGCGCCGGTCACACGGGCTATCTATAATAAAAAAGCAGTCCGCATGGAATATAAATCGTTCACCAGCGGGGCGACCGTCCGTGAAATCATTCCGTTCGCCTTAGTCAATGATGGCCTCCGTTGGCATGTCCGTGCGTATGACCGGAAATCCTCCGAGTTCCGTGACTTTGTCCTTACCAGGATGTTGGCAACCACGTCGGTTGACAATAGCCCCATTGAAAGCCATGAGCTACCTGGGGCGGATATACAATGGAACCGGATAGTGGAACTGGACTTGGTACCGCACCCAAACCAAGAACATTCCCAAATTATTGAAGGCGACTATGGCATGATAGCGGGGGTGTTGCGGATAAATGTCAGGGCGGCCACCGCCGGCTATGTGCTTCGGCATTGGCTTGTCGATTGTTCGCCAGACCACCGCCTTAAAGGCAATGAATATCGGCTTTGGCTTAGGAACCACCTTGCCTTATATAACGTATCAAGCGCAGTGTTTGCGCCTGGGTACGAGGCGCCGTTATAGCTTTAACAGAGCCGTCCGAAAAACGGATGGGGATTACATGATGGGCAATTTTTGAACATACTGTGAACGCTTATTACAACGCAGAAATTTCCGCCGGCTCCCTGATGCCCTTGGAAAGCCGCCGTATCGCGGCATTTTTATTGGGCCGTCCTGACGATAAGGCCTGGAAACAGGCCTTAGTTGACGATAACCTCTTGCAAAAGAAAGCGCCGGCCACGGCGTTACGCCAAGCCGGTTTGATCAGAAAACGCCTGAAGACGCTTGATGACACCGGTTGGGACATGATCGCCCATCGGGAAAAAGAGGTGAGCATCCAACTTTTATTGGTTGCCGCCGCCAAGCACAGCCAATTGCTGGCCGATTATATAAGGGACGTTTATATCGGCCATCAACGCCGGTTAGATTTGGCGCTATCCCCGCTCGATTGGGACGGCTTCTTAAGCGAATGCCGGCATAGGGACCCGTCCGTGGCGCACTGGTCGGCCGCAACACAAGCCAAATTATTCCAGGTTATCCGCCGTATCCTGGCCGAAGCCAACTATCTTGAAAATTCCGGCAGCATGAAACTGACCCCGCAATCTTTACATCCCGATGTCCGGCATTACCTGTCGGCCCATGGCGACACCGCCTTAATCGGACTGCTGGAGCGGGTCTGATGGCATTGACTTTTGAAGAACGGCTCAATCAAATCCTGCCGAAAATTGCCTCCGATGACTTCTTAAACAGCAAAGGCCTCGGCAATGAAATTGGCTTTTGGATTTTTGACTATCCGCCCGAACGCGAACTGGACATGCGGGATTTTCTGACCCGGACGGTGATCGCCCGGCTGAACAAGTCACAACCGCCCATCCGTGCGGCAGCCGTTAACGTATTTGACCTCGTGATCCAAGTGCTTGAGGAACGCAAGCTGCTCGACAAGGCTATCGAAATGCAGCGCACTAAAGGTGACGATGCTATCCTGTCCGCCTTACGCCCCGTGCTTAAGGAAGACAAATTGGCGCAAAAAATCGTGGCGATGGCCGGTCTGGACAACTGCGACGTGCTGATCCTGTGGGGGGTCGGCAGCGCGTATCCCCTGCTGAGGACGCACACCTTACTGTCGGCGCTGCATCCCTTAATGGGCAGAACACCGTTACTGATGTTTTACCCGGGCCGTTACGACGGCTATTCATTGCGCCTGTTCAACAAACTGTCCGAAGACCATTACTACCGTGCCTTCAGGTTGATACCTGAAGCGCAATAACACCGCCGCCAATAGAGAAAAGAGCCAGATGGAAATAAAGGAACTGTTCACCAAGCCGATTGACCGCCCGATCAATGGGGTCATCAAGGCCGACCAATTGGATGCGGAAAGCATCTGGCAGGAATTGGAAGAGTACGTCGTCACCCAACAGCTTACCGAATACTTCCGCAAATTCTTCGACGCTTACCTGGCCGCCGCCGAACAGCCCAAAGACCCGACCATTACCGCCCGGATGGGCGTTTGGGTTTCCGGGTTCTTCGGCTCAGGGAAATCCCATTACATCAAAATCCTCTCCTACTTGTTGGAAAACCGTGAGGCGGTTGACCCCAACACCGGCGACCGGAAAAAAGCGGCGGATTTCTTTGACGGACAGAAAATCAAAGACCCGTTGCTGTTGGCGGACATCCATCGGGCCATTAAAGGGACTGCCGATGTCATCCTGTTTAACATCGATGCCAAAGCGGACGCCAAATCCGAACGCGACGCCATTGTCCAAGTGTTTCTGCGGGTGTTTAACGAAAAGCTGGGGCTGTGTGGTGATGCCCCGCATATCGCCGAAATGGAGCGTTACCTGATCGCCAAAGGGGCTTACGGCACCTTTAAAACCGTCTTCCAAAGCCAAAACGGCAATGCCTGGGAACAGGAACGCGATGCGGTGGACTTCCTGCGTGATGACGTGGTCGCCGCCTTGGCGCAAGCCCTCAACATGACGGAAGCATCCGCCGGACGTTGGTTTGACAACGCCCGTGACAGCTACCGCATCAACATTGAAGGCTTGGCAAAGTTGGTGCGGGACTATTTGGACAGCAAACCCGACGGCCACCGGGTCATTTTTCTGGCCGATGAAGTCGGGCAGTTTATCGGCGACAACACCCAACTGATGCTCAGCCTGCAAACTATCGTCGAGCAGTTGGGCACGCTGTGCCAAGGACGCGCCTGGGTGATCGTCACCAGCCAAGAAGATATTGACGCTGCCATCGGCGGCACCAACAAAACCCAGTCCCAAGACTTTTCCAAAATCCAAGCCCGCTTCCATACCCGCTTGTCCTTGGCCAGCTCCAACACCGACGAAGTGATTGGTGAGCGTTTGCTGTCCAAAACCGAAGCCGCCCATGTGGCCTTACGCGACATCTATGCCCAAAAAGGCGACATTATCAACAACCAACTGTCATTTCAGGGCAATACCACCCACCTGCGGGGCTTTAAGGATGCGGCGGAATTTGTCGCCTTTTATCCGTTTACCCCTTACCAATTCCAACTCTTACAAAAAATCTTCGAGTCGGTCCGCAAAGTGGGGGCGACCGGCAAACATTTGTCACGCGGTGAACGCTCCTTATTGGACGCCTTCCAGTCGGCGGCAGTGCAAAACGCCGGCAAGGCCATTAACGCCCTAATACCCTTGTATGACTTTTATCCGTCCATCGACAGTTTTATTGACAGCATCGCCAAAAAGTCGATTGACCAAGCCCCTGATAACCCGGCACTGGAACCCTACGACACCCAATTGCTCAAGGCCTTGTTCCTGATCCGCTACATTTCAGAAACCATCAAGCCCACCATCGACAATTTGGCGACGCTGTGTCTTGAGGAAGTCGATGCCGACAAACTCAAGCTCAAACGCCGTATCCAAGAATCATTGGCCCGGCTGGAGCAACAGCAACTGGTCAGCCGTAACGGCGACCACTGGTTTTTCCTGACCAATGAAGAACGCGATGTCGCCAGGGAACTCGGCCATGTCGAGGTGTCAGCTTCAGAACGTGCCCGCTTGCTGTCCGAACTGGTTTTCGAGGACATCCTCCGCAGCCAAACCAAAGTCCGCCACCGTGACACCAAAGGCGACTACGAATTTAACCGCCTGCTTGATGGTGCGCCGTGGAAAACCGCCCACCATGCCTTAACGCTGGAAATACTCACGCCCTTAGGCGATGACTATGAAAAGCTGTACGAGGCCACCTGTGTATTACGCAGCAGCGAATCGGCAGGCCGGGCTATCCTGCGCATGGCGGAAGGCCAACGCCTTTATGAAGAGCTGACGCTGTACCTGCAAATTGAAAAATACATCATCAGCCCTAAGGCCGACCAAGCCACGCCATCATTAAAACGCATCCTCGCTGACCGTAAGGATGAAAACCGCGAGCGGAAACTGCGCCTGACCGAACAGCTCGGCACACTGATGGTGACCGGGGATTTTTATGTGCTGGGGCAAAAACCCGACCTTAAGGCGGGACTTAACCCGGCTGGCTTGCTGGATGAACTGGGCAATTATTTGATCGGCAACACCTACTACAAACTGCCCTATCTCAAATACCGCACACCTGACCCCGTCGCCGAAATCAAAGCCGTCCTTGCCGGCGATGACATTAGGCCGCTGTTGCCGGATACCCAAAACGAAGAACTCAACCCGCTCGCGGTCAACGAACTGCGCCAATACCTGTTACTGGCGGCTTCAGAAAAGCGCGTGTTGCTGTCCGACCTCATCGACCGGTTTACCGGCATCCCGTGGGGCTGGAAACCGGAATGGGAGATCGTCTTGCTAGTCGCCCGGCTTTACATGGTGGGTGAGATCAAATTGATGCTCGAAGGCGCTGACATTGAACCCAAAGCGGCCATAGACCCCTTGACCAAAGCCGTCCGTTTTAAACAAGTCTCCCTGCTCAAACGAAAATCGGCGGATAGCGTCTCGCTCAAACGCGCACGCGACTTGCACCGTGAATTGTTTGCCAAACTGCCTAGGGAAGAGGAGGACGGTTTGGTCGCGGATATCCGTGACAGCTTCACGCTCTGGCAAAACGAACTCAAAAACACCAGCCATGTGGCGGCGGGGAAATATCATCCCGGCAAAACCGTCATTGACCAGACCCTTGCCAAGATAGGCAAACAACTGGCGATCCGCGACAGTTACGAATTCATCGACACCTTCCTGGCGGGCAAAGACGATTGGCTGGATTTGCGGGAAGACAGCCACGATGTCACCAGTTTCTACAGAACCCAACTGACAACCTGGCAGCGTATGTTGGACGCATTGGCTAATTTTGCCGACAACCACGAAGCCTTGCAGCAAGACGGTAACGCCGCCAACGCCCTCAAAGAGCTAAACCTTA
Source organism: Methylovulum psychrotolerans (assembly GCF_002923755.1). GTDB lineage: Bacteria > Pseudomonadota > Gammaproteobacteria > Methylococcales > Methylomonadaceae > Methylovulum > Methylovulum psychrotolerans. Next base: position 26,420 of record NZ_PGFZ01000018.1, on the reverse strand, counting down.
TCCGGGATAATCCGGCCCCATACGGCCAGATCAACCGTATCGCCCCTTTACTCGGCACGGTCGGCGCGGTTAACGGGCGACTGGCGGACAGCGAACGGGAAAACGCCTTATTGGCCATTGGGGAGAAGCTGGCCGAAATTGACACCGCCCTGACGCAAGTGCAAGCGGATATGGCTTTGCGCAATAAGGCCTTATACCCGCTGCAACAGCTCAAAAGCAAAATTGCCGGATTGGCCAGCATCCCCCAAATCCGCTATCTGGGCGAACAGACCGGCACCTTATTGGATACGGCAATGGATAAGATTGCCGCCAGCCAAAAGCCGCCGCTGGTTGGCGATAAAGCGCCCGGCACGGCAACCGTCAGCAAACCCAGCAACCACACCGCGCCAAAACCTGTTAAAGTGCTTAATGCCCAAGCGCTCAGTGACAAAAGCTATCTGGAAACCGAAGCGGAAGTGGACGCTTACCTTGCCAAACTCAGGCAATCCCTGATGGCCATACTGCGGGAAGGCAAAAAAGCCCGGATTCAGTGAAATCCGCAATGACTTGCATTTTCTCCGGCGATACTCAATAATTTGTTGAAAACTTCAACAAGCTAAGAGAGATTACTATGGCCACTATGAATTTCAGCATCCCAGACGATGTTAAAGAAGCGTTTAACATCGCTTACCAAGGACAAAACAAGAGTGCCGTCATTGCCGAACTGATGCGCGAAGCCGTTGAACGTGCCCAGCGTAAACAACGCAGCCGCGATGCGATTGCAAGTATAGTAGAACGGCGCAAACATGCGCCGGCAATCACCGAAGCAGAATTTCGTGCAGCACGCGAAGAAGGCCGTCCATGATATTGGTGGTCGATGCTAGCGTCGCCATCAAATGGTTCTTTCAGGGGCGGGATAATGAAACTGATTGCGACTTGGCATTGGGCATTTTGGAAAGTGTGGGCGCGGGACGAATCCAACTACTGCAACCGCCGCATTTTATTGCGGAAGTGGCGGCGGTACTGGCCCGCGAAAAGCCCGATGAAGCCCTAGATGACCTGTTTGATTTGTTGTGCGTCGAATGTCACATCACCCAAGGGCCAGAGATTTATACAACAGCAATCGATCTCTCCATCCGTTATCGGCATCATTTGTTCGATACCCTCTACCACGCCGTTGCATTACACACACCCGGCTCAAAATTCATCACTGCCGATGAAGTTTACTACCGCAAAGCACAAGACATTGGTCATATTGTGCGTTTACAGGATTACGCAGGATGAACAAAGCCAAACTCAAAACCTACGCCCCCCAAGCGCGGAAAGACTTTATCGCCGCCGTCACCGCCCGCGCCAACCGGATCGGGCTGGCGGAGAAAAACGGCACACTGGCCATTGCGCCAGCGGAAAAAAATGGTGATTTCGTCATCATTGCCGGACAGTCCTGGCCTGCCAAAATCAGCCGTCAACGGGACGCACTGCTGGCCCGTATCGACAAAGATGGCTTTAGCCAGACGTTGGAGGCCGTGGCCTACACCTGGTTTAACCGTTTTGCCGCCTTGCGTTATATGGAAATCCACGACTACCTCAGCCACGGTTATCGCGCCCTGTCCAGCCGGGACGGCGGCTTGCCGGAACTGCTGAACGCGGCGGCGGAACTGGCGCAAAACGGCGGCTTGCCCGATTTGAACGCCGAGCAAGCCATCGCGCTCAAACTGGCGGGCGACAAAGACGGCGAGTTATACCGCCTGGCCCTGATTGCCCAATGCAACGCCTTAGCCAAGGCCATGCCGTTCCTGTTTGAGCGTATCGACAACGAAAGCGAACTGCTGCTGCCCGACAACTTATTGCTGACCGATTCGGTCATTGCCAAACTGGTCGCCGCCATTCCCGAACAAGACTGGCAAGACATCGAAATCATCGGCTGGCTGTACCAATTTTACATCAGCGAGAAAAAAGACCAAGTCATCGGCAAAGTGGTCAAAAGCGAAGACATACCCGCCGCCACCCAGCTTTTTACCCCGAACTGGATAGTCAAATACCTGGTGCAAAACAGCGTCGGGCGGTTATCGACAATGGCAAATCCAGAATCGACGCTAAAAAACGAATGGGAATACTACATCGGACCCGCCGAGCAAACGCCTGAAGTGCAGACGCAACTGGATGCGCTCATCCAATCCCGCAGGGCAGAAGATGGCGGTAGCCTTAATCCTGAAACCATCACCGTACTCGACCCCGCCTGTGGTTCAGGTCATATCTTGGTGGAAGCTTACGCTGTATTAAAAGCCATCTATCTGGAACGCGGCTACCCGCTCCGCAGCATACCCCGCCTGATACTGGAAAAAAACCTCTATGGCTTGGACATTGACGACCGCGCCGCGCAACTGGCAGGCTTTGCCTTGCTGATAAAAGCCCGCGCCGATGACAGGCGCTTGCTGGATAACCCGCCCCAACTCAATGTGCTGGCGATTCAAGCCAGCAACAACCTGAACCTGCCGCTGTTATGGCAACGGCTGGACGTAAACCGCCAAAGCCAACGCGGTACGACCAGCTCCTTATTTGCAGACCCGCAAACCGACCTGACCCAGGCCATTGATGACAGCCAATACCAGCTCATCAAAAACACCTTGGCCTTGTTTGAACACGCGGAAACTTTCGGTGCCTTGATCCAAATCCCCGCCGGATACGCCAAACCTTTACAAGACCTATTGGCGCAATGCCAAACTTTGGCAAGCCAAGGCGACAGCTTCCAAAAAACCGCCGCGACCACCTTACTGCCGTTTATCCGGCAAGCGGTTATCTTGGCGATGCAGTTTGATGTGGTGGTGGCTAACCCGCCGTATATGGGCGGCAAGGGCATGAATCCGGCTTTGAAGGCGTTTGCTAAACGTACATTTCCTGATAGTAAATCGGATTTGTTTGCCATGTTTATGGAGCGTGGTTTTCAGTGGTGCAAACCGACTGGTTTTAACAGTATGGTGACGATGCAGAGCTGGATGTTTTTGTCGTCTTATGAAGCCATGCGTGAAAAGTTATTAAAAGAGCGAACATTATCCTGCATGGTTCACATGGGAAATGGCGTGATGGGCATTGCATTTGGGACGGCTGCGACTGTCATGCTCAATCGGCACATTGACGACTATGCTGGTAGCTTTTCATTTTGCGATTATGCTGATCTAGTTGAAGGAGAAAGGCCACGAGTCTTTCCCGTGCCAAATCATCGTTATAAAATTGCCAAGCCCGATAGATTTAAATTTATCCCTGGAGCACCAATTTCCTACTGGGTATCGGATAACGTAAGAACAGTTTGGAGCAAATCGCAGTTAATCGAAGGTATTGCTTTTCCTCGTAAAGGCCTCGATACGGGAGAAAATGATAAATTCCTACGCCGTTGGTTTGAAATCTCTTTTGATAAATTTACACCACTTAGCAATAGCAGTACTGGTCAAACTTTGCATTGGGTGCCATGTCAAAAAGGTGGAGCAAGAAGACGATGGTATGGGAATCACGAATTCGTTGTCCTTTGGGAATATTCAGGCGCAGCGATAAAGAACCATCAAGGCTCAAATATAAGAAACGAGCGCTACTATGGGAATGAGGGGGTAACTTGGTCCACATTGACTTCCGGTGACTTTACGACTCGCTATTGCCCATCTGGATTCATTTTTGAGTCAAAAGGGGCGGTCTGTTTCCCAAAATTAACTAACGATGGAAGTTTAATTCTCGGCTTTACAAATACAAAGTTGGCGAATGAGTTTTTTTCGGCTTTATCACCGACTATGGATTACCACGAGGGTCCGTTCGGAAAACTTCCAATTGTTAGGCCAATCGCTCCCGATGTGGTGATCAGAAATGTCGAGGATGCCAAACTAGTTGCAAAGCAAGATTGGAATTCGTTCGAGATTTCATGGGATTTCACAGAAAACCAGCTGATTTGCCAAAAACAAAACATACCCGCAGCCACTATCCGCCCCGTCATTCCGGTAGGAATGACGGCGTTTAGCGATAAAGCTGCTAATCCAATCTACATATCAACTAGCCTTGAACAATGCTTCAAGCAATGGCAATTGAAAAACCATGAAGCCATCACGCAAATGAAACGCTTGGAAGAAGAAAACAATCGCCTATTCATCGAAGCCTACGGCCTGCAAGATGAGCTGTCGCCGGACGTACCCGAAGAGCAAATAACCCTAACCCGCGCCGACCGTGAAAAAGACAGCCAACGCCTAGTCTCTTATGCCGTCAGCTGCATGATGGGGCGTTATAGCTTGGATGCACCCGGTTTAATCTACGCCCATGCGGGTAATATCGGTTTTGACCCTGACCGTTACCCCAGCTTTCCCGCCGATGCCGATGGCATTGTGCCGATCACCGATGAACTCTGGTTTGAGGACGATGCCGCCAACCGCCTCAACGAATTTTTACTGGCGGTGTGGGGTGCTGACACCCAGGATGAAAACCTCGCGTGGCTGGCGGCAAGCCTAGGCCAAAAACCGACCGAAACCGCCCAAGAGACCCTCCGCCGTTATCTTGCCGGCAGCTTTTATAAAAACCATCTGCAAACTTACAAAAAACGCCCGATTTATTGGCTGTTCTCCAGCGGCAAACACGGCGCATTCCAGGCTTTGGTGTATTTGCACCGTTACCACGAAGGCACATTATCCCGAATGCGCACCGAATATGTCGTGCCGCTGACCGGAAAAATGCAATCGCGCCTTGATATGCTGGAAAAAGATGCCGCAGCTGCTGTCGGCAACGCCACCCGCAGCAAACTGAACAAGGACATCGAAAGGCTCAGAAAAAAACACCTTGAGCTATTGGCCTACGATGAAAAACTCCGCCACTACGCCGACCTGCGCATCGCGCTTGATTTGGATGACGGCGTAAAAGTCAATTACGGCAAGTTTGGCGATTTATTGGCCGAGGTGAAGGCGGTGACAGGCGGTAAGGATGAGTGAGCCTCATTTGGTCATCGTTGGCGGCCCTAACGGCAGTTTGGCATCATTAGTGAATAGCTGGCAACTGTTTGCCAATACTGGCGAAGGATTTGATCTCCTTGCCACGGGTAAAGGCCATCAGGTCACAGAAACGGCGCCTGATCTTTTTATGCGTTTTATCGCCTCTTTGGAGTCTTTATGAAACAACAAACCTTTGAACCCGTTACCGATGCGGCCGTTTTACGCGAAGCTATGGATATGATGGCTATAGGCAATGTTGCAGTTCACCGCGCCCAAGCCACCAACCGTGCTTTGGGGATACCCAATTATTATTCAATCGGTGGTCATGTGGTTTCGGACAGGGACATTGATAGTCAAAGTTATCGCACTGTCAAGGAGTGATATGAGCGGGCAATACAACCAAGCGCGATTTTGGCGTTGCGCCTTACAAGTCAACCCGTTCAGTTACCACGGAGACTACCGTGGCGGCGAACACGGCTTGACTGAGGCAACCTATAACCAACAGTTGTTGGACAAGTGTCTGGAACATGGCATTAAAGTCATAGGAATTGCCGATCATGGCAGTGTGGATAGTGTCGATGCCTTGCGCTCGTTTTTGGAACCCTATGGCATTGTAGTTTTTCCCGGTTTTGAAATTGCTTCGACCGAGAAAATCCACATGGTGTGCCTGTTCCCGGAAGGGACAAGTAAGGATCAATTGAACCGTTACTTGGGCAAACTTGATTTAACCGACACCGAAGAAAAAGTGTCGCCATCAAACCTCGGATGCCTGAAGCTGGCCAGAATAATAAGTGACCTTGGCGGCTTCTGGTATGCGGCACATATCACCGGCAAAAACGGCCTGCTTCGCCTAAACCAAGACGGCGGCGGTTTGGTGCATGTCTGGAAAAATCATGCTCTAGTCCGTGCAGGACAAATACCAGGGCCAATTTCTGAGTTGCCATTCCAATTCAAGCGGATCGTTGAAAATGTGGACCCAAACTGGCAACGCGAACGTCCGCTCGCAGTCATCAACGCCAAAGATGTGGCAAAACCCGCCGATCTGGATGAGGCCGGCGTCACCTGTTGGATTAAAATGACCCGACCCTGTTTTGAGGCTTTTAAGGTGGCGTTCCTTGATCCAGAATCGCGTATCCGGTTGAATTCTCAAAGTGAAGAACAGCCTACGGGTGAGATTGTATCAATGAGCGTGTCTGGCGGTTATCTGGATGGGCTGAATATTACCTTCTCTCCCCATTTGAACACGGTTATCGGAGGGCGCGGTACGGGCAAATCGACTTTGTTGGAGTGTTTACGTTACGCGCTCGACATCCAACCTAAAAGCAAGCAGGCGCAAAAACTCCATTCGGAGCTTATTAAGGAAAATTTGGGTAAGGAGTCTGGTCGGATAGAGGTTGAGCTTATCTCATCTGCCCAGCACGGCCATCGCTACCGGGTGTCCCGCCGTTATGGTGAATTGCCTATCGTCCGGGATGTAAACGGCAATGTTTCTACCTTGCAACCTAGGGACTTGTTGCCTGGAATCGACATCTACGGGCAAAACGAAATCTACGAATTAGCCCAGGACGAACAAAGCAGGCTCCGGCTTTTAGACCGGTTTTTGCCAAACGATGGCGGCTTTGCCCAACACAATGCCAGTTTACAAAAGCGCCTACATGAGAATCAGCAAAAGCTGCTGAAATCATTGGGCGATCTGGACGACTTGCAAGCCGAAGTCGCACGCTTACCAAAATTGGAAGAGCAGCTGCAAGGTTTTGTTGCTTTGGGTATCCAGGAGAAATTGTCGAAAACGCCATTATTCGCACGGGAACGTCAAATCGCAATGCGTGCAAATGAAGAGCTCCAGCATTTGCAGTTAGGTCTGGCCGCCTTACGCGACAATCTCCCCGATCTGACCTTTATCAGTGATAAGGCTCTGGAAGGGTTGCCAAATGCCCCATTACTTATTCCCATCCGCGAGAATTTGCAGCACCTTCAGCAACACTTTGGGCATTATGCCAACGCGTTACAAACGCTGCTGACGGAAGGCGAAAGTCGGCAAGCAAGCGATCTGACGGTATGGCGGCAAGCCCTGCAACAGGGTGAAGCGGAGTTGGAAACGGCATTACGCAGTCTGCCCATCTTATCCGGCAAAAGCGGTCAGGAAGTAGGGACGGCCTATCAGCAGTTATTGCGTGAAATCGAGAGAATTAAACCGCTGACGGCACGCGTTGCCACTTTTAATAAATTAAAGGATTCCCTGGAACAGGAACGGCGCAACTTGCTTGCAGAAGTATCCGACCTGCGCGAACAGCATACCCAATCGTTACTCAGCGCCGCCAAAAAATTGAATAACCGACTTAAAGGCAAACTGAAAGTCGAGGTTGCCGTTGAGGCCGACAGAACACCGTTAAAAGCTTTCTTGCTTGGCTGTCGGTTGGATGGGATTGGCGAGAAACGCCTGGCTTGGATTGATGGGCCGGACACCCTAAAGCCATTGGCGTTAGCGTCCTTGATAAGGCAAGGGCCCGTAAACCTTCAGTTTGAACTGGGCATTTCACCCCTCGTTGCAGATGCGCTGACTAAACTTCCTGCTGCGCAATTGATGGAATTGGAGGTGTTGGAACTCGACCACCGTGTCGGGATTTCTCTAAACATCGCCCATGGTGAAGCAGAAGCCCTATTCAAACCGTTGGACAAACTCTCAACAGGCCAGCAATGCACCGCCATCTTGCACATGCTGTTGTTGGAGAATGTTGACCCGTTGATTATGGATCAGCCGGAAGACAATCTGGATAATGCGTTCATTGCCGAACGTATCGTCCATGAGTTGCGGGCCGCCAAGACGACCCGCCAATTTTTGTTTGCCACCCACAATGCCAATATCCCGGTTTTCGGTGATGCCGAGTGGATTGGTGTGTTTACCGCCGTGGACAATCGCGGTTCATTGGATGCGGATGCGCAAGGCTCGATTGATGTGCCGGTCATCCGTGACCAAGTCGCCGCTATCTTGGAAGGTGGCCGTGCCGCCTTTATCCAGCGTAAAGAAAAGTATGAATTTTAAAGGCCGTTTTTATGTTGAAAAGTGAGTTGCTGGAAATCATTGCCAATGGCGAAAACTCCGGCGTGGAATTTAAAAGGGACGATTTGCGGCCGGAGCAGTTGGCCAAAGAGATAGTCGCCTTGGCTAATTTTCAAGGCGGTAAGCTGCTGTTAGGGGTTGAAGACGACGGCAGCATTAGCGGCATCCAACGCGACGGCCTGGAAACATGGGTTATGGATACGGTTTTTGGCCGCTATGTCCATCCTATGATCCTGCCCTTCTATGAAGAAGTTGAATTTGATGGCGGCAAAAGGGTTGCGGTGATTTCTTTTACCCAAGGTACGGCAAAACCTTATGTGCTACGCAAGGACAATCGGGAGGACATTTACGTCCGTGTCGGCAGCACGTCCCGTTTGGCCACACGGGAGCAACAAGCCCGCTTGTTTGAGAGCGGGGGCATGTTGCACAGCGAAGTTTTGCCGGTTTCAGGCAGCCGTCTGGAAGACCTTGACCAAAGCCGTTTAACGGATTATTTGCTGAATGTCATTGGGGATTTGACGCCCCCGCAATCGGGTGAAGAATGGGAACAACGTTTAAAAGGCTTGGGCTTAATGGTGGGGCGCCCTGATGGCGATCCTGCCGTTTGCACGGTGGCCGGATTGGTGTTGTTTGGCCGTAGTCCAAGACGGAGCCTCCGACATGCCGGGGTCCGTTGGATGTCGTTTGCCGGCACCGAGAAAGCTTATCAGGCTCAGGACGATACGGTATTAGATGGCCCATTGATCGCTTTATGGGAAGTGCGGCCTGGTGAAGGCCGGACACTGGTTGAAGACGGCTTGGTCGAACGCCTGTCTGACCGGATGCGGCCTTTCATTTCTGAGGACAGTTCCGAAGTTAATGAAGAACTCCGGCGTGATCCGCGTTACCGCTATCCGCTTGATGCTATCCGTGAAGCCATTTTAAACGCATTTGTACATCGCGATTGGACGCGCTCAACGGAGGTTGAAGTTGTCAACTATGCCGATCGGCTGGAAGTCATCAGCCCCGGCACACTGCAAAACTCCATGACGGTCGAGAAAATGCTTGCAGGCCAGCGTTCGGCCAGAAACCCCATCATTGTCGAAATTATGCGTGATTATGGCTATGTAGATGCCCGCGGCATGGGGGTTAGGAGAAAAATAATTCCTCTGACGCGTTTGTTTTCTGGAAAAGAGGCGGATTTTGATCTTACTGACGATCATTTACGGGTAGTGATTCCCGCACGTCCGGCGTTGTAAGGGAGCATTCCCGCACCGTCCCAGAATAATTTTTAAACGGAAGCTAACAGTTTGAGCCTACAACGTATCACCGATTCCCTAGCGGCCTTGTTTGCTGTGCAGCCCATCGTGTTTTGGCACGATGCTGAAGGCGAGTTTGCCGCAACGGTGGACAATCTCGTACCCGATAATGCCGCGCTTGTCCGGTTGCAGGACACGCCTGCGTTACAAGTCAAATTGGCTATTGAACGCCAGCCTGGGCAATGTTGGCTGCTGTACAGCACCCAGCCCGAACCTGACCCTTATGCCGATTGGTTATTGGATATCCGTCTGCGCAGCAAGTCTTTTAAAGCCGATTCGGCTTCTATTTTGTTGGCGGAGTTAGGGCTGGTGTCGCAAACCCTACGCGGGCATTTAAAGGCGCGGGCGAAGTTTTTGCGCTCATCGGCGCGGGTCGGGCGCTTAAAGCGGTTGGTGCTTGCCAGCGACACCGCCGATGACCTTGACCGGAAAATGTTGGCGGTGTTAGTGCGTGCCGACCAGCCGGAACTGTTCGCCATCCTGCTGCGTTTGTTCGTGGCTTTTGTGCAGGAAGGCGAGGTTGACCTGAATGCCCAACCGAAAATCTGGCAGGACATTATCGCCAATGATTTGGAAGAAGCTTTTTGGCAAGCGGTGAAAACACAGTTGGGTTATGCGGAAGCCAAGCCCGGTTTGCGGGATTTGTTGTTCCGCATTTTGGTGACCGATTTTTCCCGCTCAGTCCTCGCCAAGCCGGTCGGGGCGTTGCAACATTTTGTGTTGCCGGAACGCCGTCTTGCCGCCAATGCGTCCGTCTTCGCGTCACGCTGGCGTGCGGATATGGCGCATTATTCAAGCTATAACCTGATGTCCGCCGCTGTCGGCCAGGATTTGGCGTTGGCGCACCTGTTGTCCGGGTTGTCCGCCGATGATTTGGCTGAGGTGATGACGTTTGAAGATGTGGAACGCCGGATCATCAGTGATTTGAAAGACCGGGTTTTGGGCGGGGCGGGGGCGGCTCTGGAGGCGGTGCTGGCCTTGATTGCCCGGCGCAGGGATGGGCATTGGGCGAATCCTATTTTGGCGAACACCCATGATGTCAACCGGGCGTTAGCCGCCAGTTATGATGCCTTAGAAGCCGCCATCCACTTTTTGGCATTGAAAGACCAGTATCAGGACGGCTTTAGTTTTGCTTCGGGTAAGGCGGGGTTTTTGGCTTATCAAACCGGATTGTTTAGGTTTGACCAAGGCTATCGGCATTTTAACCGGGCCTACGAATTGGTCGAGCCGATGGGTTGGTCAGTCCTGCATGAAGTGAAACAGCGCATTGAAGCGGCTTATTCGGGTTGGTTTATGCCCCAGCTCAGTTCGGCTTGGGGCAATATTCTTGAGGGCGGGTCAGGTTTGTTGTCATCTTGGCAGTTACCCGGTGTGATTAACCAACAGCACTTTTTTGCCAAAGTGGTGGCGCCGCTATCCGATGACGGCGCCAAGCGGGTGTTTGTCGTCATCTCTGATGCGTTCCGCTTTGAGGTGGCCGAGGAGTTGGCGCAGGCCATCAACAGTAAGAGCCGGATTAAGGCCTCGCTATCCGCTATGCTGGGCGTATTGCCCAGTTATACCGGGTTGGGCATGGCGGCTTTATTGCCCCATCAGCGCTTGGCCTATAAGATTAACAGTAATCTGGAGCTGAGCGCGGACGGTAAGCCGGTGTCTTCAATGGAGCAACGCGGCGCTTATTTAGGTTTGCATGGCGGGGCGGCCATTAAGGCCGAAGATTTGGTGGCTATGGGCAAAGAGAAAGGCCGCGAATTTGTCCGTGACCGTCGGCTTATCTATATTTACCACGACCGGATTGATTTGATTGGCGACAAACAAGCCTCTGAAACCAAGACCTTTGAAGCCGCTGCCGATACCGTCATTGAATTGGCGCAATTGGTGGGCTTTATCGTCAATAGCCTGAACGGCTATAACGTGTTGGTGACCGCCGATCATGGGTTTATTTATCAGGAAGCGGCTTTGGCGGAAGCCGACAAATCGGTGTTGGCTGATAAGCCGGAAGGGACATTGCTGGCGAAAAAGCGTTATGTGTTGGGTCAAGGTCTGGGCACTAATGCCAAGGCTTGGTCTGGCAATACGGCGTTGACGGCGGGCACCGGGGCGGATGGCAGCTTGGATTTTTGGCTACCCAAAGGCATTAACCGCTTTCATTTTACGGGCGGCGCACGGTTTGTGCATGGCGGCGCCATGCCCCAGGAGATTGTGGTGCCGGTGATCACCGTCCGGGCGAGCGAATCGGAATTGGCCAAGACTAAGGCGGCCAGTATCAGTTTGCTTGGCGCATCCAATAAGGTCGTCACCAATACCCAACGTTTTGAGTTTATCCAGAACGAGGCGGTGTCCGAACGGGTTTTGCCCCGCACGGTGGTGGTCTGTTTACGCGATGGCGACCAGCCCATCAGTAATGAACAGACGGTCACTTTTGACAGCCCTTCCCAATTGCTGGATGAGCGCAAACGCTCGGTCGTGCTGACCGTGTTATCGGGTGCTTATGACCGTAATAAAGATTATTTTCTGGTTGCGCGTGACGCAACGACCAAAGTCGAAATGCTGCGGGTTCCGTTGCAAGTTGATCTGGCCTTTAGTAACGATTTTTAGGAGGAATGATGGACGGGAAACCACCCCCTAACGGGACGGACACGAGTCTGGACGCTTTATTAAACCACACGTTTGCCGGTAAGGTCGTCCGTAAGGATTTGACCAAGCTGGTCAAGGAAGGCGCGAATGTGCCGGTGTATGTGTTGGAATATTTGCTGGGCATGTATTGCGCCAGTGATGACGAGCAGACTATCCAGGCCGGTTTGGCCAGTGTCAAGCGCATCTTGGCGGATAATTATGTGCGCCCTGATGAAGCCGAAAAGATCAAGTCCAAAATCAGGGAAAGCGGCAGTTATAAGGTGATTGATAAGGTCGCCGTCAAGCTGAACGAACGCCGTGATGTCTACGAAGCCATGCTGTTCAATCTGGGGGTTAAGGGCGTTGAAATTTCTGACCGCTTGGTTAAGGCCTATGAAAAGCTGTTGGCCGGGGGCATCTGGTGCATCATCACGCTGCATTATGTGTTTGAGGAAGGGCAGGCCGGGTCGCCTTTTCAAATCACCGAATTAAAGCCCATCCAGATGCCCAATATGGATATGGAGGCCTTATTTGAAGGGCGTAAGGCTTTTGATGCCGGGCAATGGTTGGATGTCTTGCTGCGCTCGACCGGCATGGAGCCTGCACATTTTACTGGCCGTGCCAAATGGCATTTGCTGGCACGCATGATCCCTTTTGTGGAGAACAATTATAACGTCTGCGAATTGGGGCCGCGCGGCACGGGGAAAAGCCATATCTATAAGGAGGTCAGCCCCAACAGCATTCTGATTTCCGGCGGACAGACCACCGTCGCGAACCTTTTTTATAATCTGGGGCGGCAAAGCATCGGCTTGGTGGGGTTATGGGATGTCGTGGCGTTTGATGAGGTGGCGGGCATAGCCTTTAAGGACAAGGACGGCATCCAGATCATGAAAGACTTTATGGCCTCCGGCTCGTTTGCCAGGGGGCGGGATTCCATTGTGGCGTCGGCCAGTATGGTGTTTATCGGCAACATCAACCAATCCGTTGATACGTTGGTCAAAACTAGCCACTTATTGACGCCGTTCCCGGATGTGATGATTGACACCGCGTTTTTTGACCGCTTCCATGCCTACATCCCTGGCTGGGAAATCCCCAAAATGCGCCCGGAGTTTTTCACCAACCAATATGGCTTTATTGTCGATTACTTGGCCGAGTTTATGCGCGAAATGCGTAAGCGCAGCTTTGCCGATGCCATTGATAAACATTTCAAGCTGGGCAATAACCTCAACCAACGCGACACCATTGCCGTCCGGCGCACGGTATCGGGTTTGTTAAAGCTGCTTTACCCGCATGGCGATTATGACAAGGCCGCCGTTGCGCAATGCCTTGAGTACGCGTTGGAAACCCGCCGCCGTGTTAAAGAGCAATTAAAAAAGCTCGGCGGCATGGAGTTTTTTGACGTGCATTTCAGCTATATCGACCAAGAAACGCTGGAAGAAAAATTTGTGGCCGTCCCGGAGCAAGGCGGCGATAAGCTGATACCGGAAGGCACATTAAAAGCGGGCGTGCTGCATACCATTTCCCAAGGGGCCAAAGGCCATTTGGGGTTGTTCAGGATTGAAACACAAATGGCCATGGGTAATGGCAAGCTGAACCTGTCCGGTTTTGGCAGCAACACCCAAGCCAAAGAAGCCGTCAAAGTCGGATTTGATTATTATAAAGGCAATATTTCTAGGGTCAGCGGTTCCGCCAAAGCGGCAGACCGCGACTATCATTTGCATTTGGTTGAATTGCATAACAGCGGGCCATCGCTTACCTTAACAATGGCGGGGTTTATCGCCTTTTGCTCAGGCATCCTGAATAAGCCCGTGCAAAGCCAGATGCTTATTTTAGGTACCATGACCTTGGGCGGAAACATTATCCCCGTTGAAAATCTGGCGGAAACGTTACAGATGGCCTTTGATTCGGGGGGCAAGCGGATATTGTTGCCGATGGCCAGTGTCAGCGATATTCCGACCGTCAGGGGCGAGCTGTTCGCAAAATTCCAAATCAGCTTTTATGCCGATCCGGTTGACGCGGTGTTTAAGGCGTTGGGGGCCGAATAAATGGCCAAGAGCCGCATCGCTTTAGAATATGACCTGTTGCCAGACGGGATTTTACCCCTTATTATCTTCCTGGTCGCAGGTATTGTTTTTTTCCAACTCTGGATGGAACGCTTTCAATACAGCTAACATTTCTGTTTCATGGGCTTTCAGATCATCATCGTTCCATCGTAAGGAATTACCTGAACCGTTTTTGAAGATATGCGCGAGCTTTAATGATTCAACCATGCCTTTGTCCAACTTCAGGGTAAATTCAGCGGCTTTAACCGACGGGTCTTTATCGCTGTAACTGGAATTGGCGCCCACAGAAATTAACACCAGATTGCCGAACCTATCCAGCAACAAGTCAGTAATATCTCCATTATTCCGGCTTTGTGGGCTGACATGTTCAATTGATGTGACATGACGCATCCGAAAGCTAGGTTTTTTTTCAATTAGCGGCTGCGGTTTGGCACAGGCACATATTGTCTGATTTTTGTTAAACCATAACTCCCACAAACAATATTCCAATTTGAAAAACCAATAATGGGGGACTTTTGTGCTTAAGCCCTTACCTTCAGCCCCCACTATTTTTTCTAAGGTATTGCCAGACAGCCGCTTTTCGGCATATTGTTTATCTTGTTGCTGCAATTGCGCCAACAACCAACCACCATCAGCCGCTGTTGCCCAACGTCCTTTCGTTTCGGTTTCCTCGCGTAAGCCCTTTAGCAGGTCTGTCAACCAAGGGGCGCGGGTGGTATCTTGGCTAAAATACATCATGGTTTGCAGCATGGTAATTGAATCCCACGTTTGCCCCGTACGTTTATCACGGGTATCGGCTTTTTTACCCGCCAAATGCGACCAAATTTCCCATCGGGCAAATTCACTCCCTTCATCGACATGGCCTTTAATGACAAAATTATCGAGCAATAAACGGCATTCCAACAAGCATCCAATAAACTTTTTGCATAAGGGCTTATCTTCAAAAGCCAAATTTTCTTCAAATTGGCTTATCAATTTTTTATCATCCACTGATATGTCTTTTAACGCAGCGGGAGGCTTTTGATGGCAGACAAAAATTCTCAGCACATGCAGCAAGAAAACAGGAAAAGATACGACACTCCTGTACGCTTTAGTTTGTTTCTTTTCTTCATGCTGTGGCTGTGGTTGTGGATCCGACTCGGGCTTACTCAGAATATCTTCTAAGGTAAAGTCATCTTGCGCTTTATTAGCTCTAGAGATTTCAATCGATTTATTAATACAATATTCATCCAAGACAATCCTGCCATAATCAAACTTCTCTTGACATTCCGTTGGCATATAGCCGTTAATATCCGCACACAAATCCCATGCTTTGGCGTAACGTTGCCGTGACGGCTCATCCATGCCATTCAACAGTTTGGCTTTTAAAATTTCATGTTTTTCAAGCTGGATGCCACGGCTATTCATGGTGTCAAAAAAACGGTTTTTATCGGTTCCAGAATGTAGCCGGGTAATAACAAACGTGGCTTTTGACCAAATATAAGCGCTAAACCCCGGAATTTTATCAGCAATATTTTGCGATTCTGAAATATCGGTTTTTTCATATTGCTCACTGGTCAAAAAACGGCTGATCGTGCTACGCGCAACGGACATCGCCTCATTTTTTAACCATCCGTTACAGTCACTATCACACGATTTACCGTCACAGCTGCAACACCAGTTTTTAATGAAACTGCTTACTGCCGCTTTATCATTTTCCCTGCCTAAAAAATCTAACCTCGCCATAGGCGAAGAATCGTCACCTAAGGCCATAAATTTTTTCCATTGCTGTAGGGAATCGGCATCGGCAGTTAATGCCTTATAAGTTACTAATACCGAGGCGATTAACCATAGCGTTGTCATCCGTTGCTGTCCGTCTATCAACTCTAAGGCTTGATATTTGTTTGTCGGATTAGCATTAGCGGGGCTGACAACCACCGCGCCAATAAAATATTCTGGCTGATCCGATCGGTAGGCCGCCCATAAATCCACCAACAGGCGTTCTACATGCTGATGCTCCCAGGTGTACAAGCGTTGGTAAATGGGTATCAAAAACGGCAAATTTATCCGATAATCGCCTTGGGTCAGCATTTCGGCACTGTATTTTTTAGTGCTTAACGCATTATCATTATTGGTCATTTGAAACCACCTTAGGGTTTATTATGCCGTTCATGGCAACCGATAGTGATGTTTCATAATATTTTGCGTGCCAACTTCCACCAGGATCTGCTGGGTAAAACTGTTCTAAATACCGCCAGATCACGCCTGATTTTCTGGTCAGAATTTTAGATAATTCGGTGCTTTTTGTATTGATAACCTTAGCTTGCTTATCACATTGATCTTTAATGTAGGCCAAGGCTTGTAAAGAAGTAGGGCATTCCAGCAAGGACCCAAATACCTGATGGTCTTTGAAATGCTTTTCAACCAAATCTCTGCGTAATACGTCAGCGGTAATGCGTAAACTAAACACATATTGGTCACTAATGCATACAAACGCGTTAAAGTTTTCATCGTCTCCAAAACAGTCCAAATAAAACACCACCAAGGCTGACCATATTTCTATCAAACGCGAATAGCCCGCGCTTTGGCCTTGTTCCAATAGCCGATGTCGCCGTAAAAGAGGCTGCTGTAAGAGTAAGGGCTGCTTCTGTAGATTTATCGGGCCAATAAAATCCCGCCCGGTCACATCTTCAGGGAAATAACGCTGATACAGTTCGGTATATTTGGCGATATAAAAAAAGAACTGCTCACCGCCCACTAAGGGCTGGTTCAATTGCAAGGGCAACTGGGTGATATCGTCGACCTTATATGCCGGGTAGCCGTTATTGACCGCACTTAACACCATTGAAAACTCAAACGGGACGGTGTTAGCGGTATGCGGAAGACACACCACTTGCCAATAACGGTAAAAACCCACGGCCGTAGGTGGCGAAAGTGGAATCTTTAAGCCATCACCTGAGGTATGCACTGCAAATTCATGGGGCAATTGCAGATCATCCACATTTTTATTACGTTGGCGCATCCGGGTTCTGGCCAAAATTTGTTCTGTTAAGTAATAGGCCAAGCGTTGGCTATTACCGACTTTTTGGTTTTCGTAACGTTCCCAAAGGTAAGAGCAGCCCATACCAACCGCTGGGCCGGACACTACGCCGCGTAAATGCCGGGCTTTGAGTAAATCAAAATCGGTCAGCCGTTTACCTGAACTGTTCTGGCTGTCAAAACAGGCAAAGGCTTGATCAATCGAATCAATGGTGATCACTACAAATTCCATTTTTTCCCATAAGGTATTGAGCATCGCCGTAACATCGGTTTTTGGCTCGGTATTAAGATAAGCGTTTATGTATTGGTAATTAGCTATAAGGGATTGTCGTGACTGGCTATCGGGAAACTTCGCCTTCATCAAGCCAAGAGCTTGAGTTTCGTTTGATGGCGCTAATTTCTGTAAGGCGTTTAATAACAAGGCTAGCGTTAAACAGCGTTGCTGACCATCAACCAAATTGGCCTTGTCCTTTTCCTGATGCAATATCACCGTGCCTAAAAACAACGGCAGCTGGCCGTTGCACTTTAGCAAGGTTTTAATATCCTCCAATAACAGTTCCACTTGCTGTTTGCCCCAACAATAACGGCGTTGATAATCGGGAATCGCCAAAGGCCGCTGCATCAATGCCCACAGGGTATTTTTTTCTACTTTAATTGAATCGTTTTTTTCATTCGGTTGGGTCATGCGCTTGCTGCTTTTCTGGATTTATTATTGGGGGAATTATACGCGATGTTCGACTTTTTAGATTTGCACCAACCCATCAAATTGGAGGGGTCGGTGGCGGCCTAGGCAACAATTCAGAAGGCTATGTCACCGTTAATTATGGAATCATACCGCTAAAGCCATGTCGAATTAGGCAGCCACCATCCGACTGGGATAAGCCCATGATTGCCGAAGAGTTTAAGGAATTGCTGTCAAGTCTCCGGGGGCTTGGCCATCATCAGCGTAATTTGGCCAAGGCCACCCTTAACCAGCAAACCGACCTGCCCGAAACCCTTGAGGTGATTGAGGCCCGTTTCGAATTAAACCCCGCTTGCCCCCACGGTGCGGGCATCCGGTTATCACGTTACGGCTCCGCCAGCGGCCTGCAACGCTATAGCTGCAAAAGCTGCCGGTGGCGGCACCGGTTCTTGGCGGGCATCAGCCTTGGGTTCTGTCGCAAATAGTTACAAGAGCCGAGCCCGGCCTGATTGGCGGGCAAAACTAGCCTGCCAAATTGATAAATTGCTGGTAAGCGGGAAGTGTCTTTCCGGCGAGTTGCCCCTTGCGGATCATATGGGTTGTTTATATCCCATTAAGGGTCGCTTGGGCGGAACGGAAGGCTTTGAACCCCAACATTGGCTCGATTATCTTTTTGATACCCCCAGGGCACAAGTGAACCGGTGATTCTGTTCCACCCGGTTATTGAGGTATTTGACTTGGCAAATGTCGACCATCAGGCAAAGCAGGCCTGCCAGCACCCGCAAGACGTTGATGTTTTCCAATCCGGCCAGGTTGGCGCCGCTTTTGTCCATGACCACTTTTTCGGGCAGGCCATTGCCGTCAATGGCTTGCCTGAAGAAGGCGGTGGCCGCCGCTTCGTCGCGGCGTTCGGACAGCATAAAGTCAACGGTGTCGCCAAACTTGTCGACCGCGCGATACAGGCAGACCCATTCGCCTTTGATTTTGATATACATTTCGTCCATGCGCCAAGAGCCGGCCACCGTCCGTTTGCGGCTTTTTGCCGTCAAGGCGATCAATGGAGAATAACGGACAACCCAGCGGTTCAGGGTCGCATGGTCCACGGTGACACCGCGCTCCGCCAAAATCTCTTCCAGGGCGCGGTAGGAAACGCCATACCGGACATAGAAGAAAACCGCGTACAGGATAACGTCTTTCGGATAGTGGACGCCTTTAAAGCTGATCTTCATAGTCTGGCAACGAAAATGGGCGGATTATCCCCCAAAATTGGAAAGTTTGCGACAGAACCCGGAATGCCAAGAAGGTGAATTGAAGTAAGTGAGGAGACCTAAGGGGAGTCGCTATTTTTGCGAAAGATTGCTTCGGCATCCTTGCCGGTCAATCAGCAAAAATCACGCGACCGCTTATGCCTTCGGCTGCCCCAGCCGTCCTGGTCACTCGCTCGCCACCCAACAA
>NZ_PGFZ01000018.1:1936-7018 GCF_002923755.1 Methylovulum psychrotolerans | reverse complement strand
GTCTTTGCGCACCGCCGCTACTTCGGCGACAAGCTGCGGGGGGGAAGCTGCCGCATCGTTATAAAAAAAGGCCTTCGGCGCCAATGGGGAGATGTCGGCCGCATGGGATAGCGAATGGCAGCCCTTATCGATGATTTGCGGTCCGGCTTGGCTAAGCAAGGGCAAGGCATGGGCGACGGCTTCATCCAAAGAGGGGTATTTTTCCGTTGATTCCGATATCCACAAGACCGCCCGTCCTTCCGACAGGCCGGCTCTAACATAACCGATGGCATTGTCGGACAGATAAGCCGAGGATTCCTGAAAACTCCTTTTCGACCCTCTCTTAATCACATTAATCCTATCAAACATGTCGGTGCAGCCCCACCAAGACAAACCCGTTTGTGGGTCTCTTAAAATCATGGCTTCAATTCTATCGTCTCGGGCAGGATCAGGCACTGAAAAAAAATAGTTTGCCGCTTTCAGATTAATCATTTCTTGGCGGCTATCCTTGTATTTACCCTTTAACTGGAATAGTCTTGTATACGAATATTCTTGCTGCTCTAATCCTTTATCGGCTTGTTGCTCGGCGCAGACGCTACCCGTAACCAGCATCAGCAAAATTAAGATTTTCCGTAGTGAAAATGTTCTGCCCATCAGTTTTTCGCCTTGTGGTCAGGATAGAGGATGGTTCTTGTAATTTGGTAGTTGGCGTTTATTTCCACATCCAGTTTGGCACTGTCCGCCCCTGACAACGAGACTGTCCAGTTTGAGCCTTGTTTACGCACCGATTCAAGTTTTGCGTGTATTTTAGTCATGGGATGCCATAAGTCTCCGTGAAAAAACTCAAACGGTAGGTTTTTAGCAATATTAATGCTTTTGAATATACTATAAAATAATTTATGCTCATTGCCCGTTAATAGACCCGACTTGAAATGTTTCAAAGCATTAGAGGTTGCATCTGCCATTGACGGGTATTTTTCTAAAGATTCTTTAAACCATAAATCTGGGATTGATAACATGACGCTTCCTATAGCGTCATCAGACAAGTAAAATTTATGATTGGCAATATATCTGGAAATCAGATCTTCATTAGGCCGTTTTGGATCCGAACTTCCATGAAACCCCCACCATGACAATCCGGTTTCTGGATCTCTCAAGACTAAAACCTCTGCCCTAAAATTCTCCCCGGCTGTTACATTTCTGGTAAAAACAAAAAGGGCTGCTTCTACATTGGTAACTTGAGCGTCTTTTATAACCTGAACAGTGGAATTAAACGGGGCACTCTGTTTCAATTCGTCATCCAGCAGTGGCGTTGCAGAAGCATCCATGCCAGAACCAATAATTAACATTATTAGGATGGATAATGACAAATAAGCTTTTAGTTTTGGCATGATCTTTACGCCGCTTACGGATAAAAAATGACCTTATCAACATCATGTTGGCTGTTTATGTCCACTTCGGCCTTCCGGTCATGGGTTCCCGATAAGGTTATCCGCAAATATTCACCTTCCTTAGATGCCGAGGTCAGTTTGGCAAATAACTTTCGGTTGTCATATTGGGAGTCGCCATAGAAAAATTCGCCTATTATCAGCGACGACACATCGGTTTTATGGAATAGCGTATCAAACTGTTCATCGCGTATGTCATTGCCGCGGGCATTGCTGAATTGGAATTTATAGCGGCCACGGATATTGTCTTCGTGAAACAGCGTGTCGCTCCCCTTTTCCAGAATTTCCGGCATAAAATCGGCAAAGGCCTTCAAGGCCAGCGCCTTGGCCACCGGCATGGAGGGGTATTTTGTATTGGATTCCCTGACCCATAAGGCGGTGGGGACAACCGTCAGCAATACGACCCCTAAGGTGTTGTCGGACAAATACACCCGATATCGGCCAAGGTATTTGGCAAGCGCACCGTCATCGACGGTAAGGTCGTCGCTTTCTTGGCAACCCCACCATGTCAGCCCCGTTCTGGGATCCCTTAAGATCAGCACCTTGACGTAGGGTTTTTTGTCGTCGGTCATATTATTGGTAAAGGCCAACAAACTGGCTTGCAGTTTTGCCTTGTTGTTGCCATTGACAATTGGCAGCGTTGAGTCGTGCGAAGCGGCCTGCTTCCATAGTGTGCTGGGCCGGGCTTGGTAATGTTCGTCCACCGCCACAGACAGTTTGGCGCCGCCTTCCCCAGTCAGCAGGACAATCCAACCGCTCCCGTCTTTGCGCACCGCCGCCACTTCGGCGACAAGTTGCGGGGGGGAAGCTGCCGCATCGTTATAAAAAAAGGCCTTCGGCGCCAATGGGGAGATGTCGGCCGCATGGGATAGCGAATGGCAACCCTTATCGATGATTTGCGGCCCGGCCTGGCTAAGCAAAGGCAAGGCATGGGCGACGGCTTCATCCAAAGAGGGGTATTTTTCCGTTGATTCCGATATCCACAAGGCCGCCAGCCCTTCCGACAGGCCGGCCCTGACATAACCGATGGCATTGTCGGACAGATAAGTTGATGCCCTCTCAAAATCCCTTACTGCTCCTCTCTTAATCACATTAATCCTATCAAACATGTCGCTACAACCCCACCAAGACAAACCCGTTTGCGGGTCTCTTAAAATGATGGCTTCGATGGTGGCATCGTTTCGGGCAGGATCCGGCACCAGAAAAAAATAGTAAGCCGCCTCCATATTAATCTTTTCTTCGCGCCTATCTTGAGGTTTTTTAAGGTTTTTACCCCGCAATCGGAATGGTTCGGTGTACGCGGTTTTTAATGGCTTTAGTTCTTTATCGGCTTGTTGCTCGGCACAGACGCTACCCGTAACCAGCATCAGCAAAATTAAGCTTTTCTGTATTAAAAAATTTTTGCCCATCAGTTTTGTGCCTTTGGTTTCGGATAAAAGATCGCTTTTGTGACGTGCTGCTGGGCGTTTATCTCCACCTCCATCTTGACATTATTGACCCCTACTATAGTCGCCTTCCAAACGCCACCCTTTTTGTGTACCGATTCTACTTTTGGCGACGGCCCATTAGTGAGATAAAATTCATCTGGCATAAATGACCACATAGGGACATCAAATGACCTGTAATGCTTATCTGTACTAAAAAGGTTTTTCAAAGCCTGTGACTTGGCTTCTGCCATTGAAGGGTATTTTTCCGTAGACTCACTGCCCCCAAAATTTACCCGTTGTATGACATTCGCTATTCCTATAGCGTCATCAGTCAAATAAATTTTAATTCTGCGCAAATAGCTTGAAACCGAATCGGCATAATACCCATCGGAAGAACGGTCAGTGGCCGACCACCATGTCAACCCTGTTTTTGGCTCGCGTAAAATTATAATTTCGGCAATCAATGGCTTATCAGCCGCCAACTTCTTTGTGACGACGAAAAAGGCGGCATCAACATTGTCAACATGCCCCTCCCTATCGACCTGAACCGTCGATGTGTCGGCAGCAATTTGCTCAAAACCGTTTTCCACTGGTTCTTGGGAATAGGCGCTGCGCGTAGTGCCCATAACCGCAAGCAGCAAAATGACCAACGGTTTCTTAACACAAAAAGGTGTTTTATTTGTCATAACTAATCATCATTGAAATGTTATATCGTTACCAGACGGCTTTCTAACCAGATATTGGCCGGGTACATCATCATTATCATTATCATTATCATTATTCTTAACGGGTTTATAGTAACCTGCCACATTCGCTTCAAACCCAGTATGGTCGGTATAAGGGTTCTGTCGCAAACGGTGCCATTGCCAGTGTTTTTTTAAGTTTATAGTGTCGCCAGCTAAGTTTTTAGGGTGAATATCAACACGCCCTAGCCGAACCACCAAATAAAGTGTTATATTCTAGGTACGGTGAATAGTCGCTTGCCAAACATCAAGGTAAAAAAATTTCCCTTTATTAAAATGCTGTCGAAAATAAGTGCGTAACCCTTCGCCTCGACCTTTCGACAGATGGCAATCCTCCAAAAACCCCAGAAAACCATAACCTATTGATATTTTAAGTCATAATAACTGAGGCGAGTGAAATATCGATCAAGCTTTTGAAAGTCATGCTCAAATAGGGGGTATATGAACAGATATATAGGTATTAATTTAATTCGGGGCAAATCATTAACGATCACAATTTATTTGGGGGCAACCAATGGCTACATTCACCGGTAATAATAAAGACAACATAATAAAAGGCACCAACACGGCTGATCAAATCTATGGTAATGGCGGTAACGATACGTTGAGCGGACTGAGCGGTTCCGACACTATCTATGGCGGTGACGGCGATGATACGCTGAACGGCGGCTTGGGTAACGACTACCTGGATGGCGGCAGCGGCATCGACACTTATCTTTTTGCTAAAGGCGATGGCCAGGACATTATCGCCAGCTCGGACAGCACCGACATTGTCCAGTTCAGCAATGTCGCCAGCACTAATGTCACCGCCGTTTCACGCTATAACGACCAGCTAATAGTGGATTACGGCAAC
Organism: Methylovulum psychrotolerans; assembly: GCF_002923755.1. Lineage (GTDB taxonomy): Bacteria > Pseudomonadota > Gammaproteobacteria > Methylococcales > Methylomonadaceae > Methylovulum > Methylovulum psychrotolerans. The sequence goes on along the minus strand of NZ_PGFZ01000018.1, from coordinate 2,568 downwards.
AGCGACACGCTAACGATTTACAATTTCTTTTCGGCCTACCAATTTCAAAGCCCTTACGCCATCAGCACCCTACAGTTCAGCAATAGCGTCACCTGGGGCTATGCCGATTTGGCGGGCCGGCTGACCGTGCTAAGTTCGGCGGGTAATGACACATTGTACGCGCTGGACGGTTACGGCAGCACCTTAAATGGTTTGGGCGGGAATGACAGTTTGTATGGGGGCAATGCCAAAGACACCCTAAACGGCGGCACGGGAGCGGACATGCTCTATGGCGGTGACGGTGATGATCTGCTGAACGGCGGTTTGGGTAACGACTACCTGGATGGCGGCAGCGGCAGCGACACGTATCTTTTTGCTAAAGGCGATGGCCAGGACACTATCGCCAGCTCGGACAGCACCGACATTGTCCAGTTCAGCAATGTCGCCAGCACTAACGTCACCGCCGTTTCACGCTATAACGACCAGCTAATAGTGGACTACGGCAACAGCGACACGCTAACGTTTTACAATTTCTTTTCGGCTTACCAATTTCAAAGCCCTTACGCCATCAGCACCCTACAGTTCAGCAATAGCGTCACCTGGGGCTATGCCGATTTGGCGGGCCGGCTGACCGTGCTAAGTTCGGCGGGTAA
>NZ_PGFZ01000018.1:0-1864 GCF_002923755.1 Methylovulum psychrotolerans | reverse complement strand
ACGGCAGCACCTTAAATGGTTTGGGCGGGAATGACAGTTTGTATGGGGGCAATGCCAAAGACACCCTAAACGGCGGCGCGGGGGCGGACACTATCTATGGCGGTGACGGTAATGACAAGCTGGATGGCGGACTTGGCAATGATTATCTTGTTGGCGGTAATGGCAATGATGTTTATATCGTTGACAGCTCAGAAGACACCATTGTTGAAAATGCTAACGAAGGCATAGATACGGTTAATAGCTCAGTCAGTTACAGTCTAATTGGCACCAGCGTAGAAAATTTGACGTTAACAGGCGGCGAAGCACTTGATGCTATAGGTAATGCCTATAGCAATTCGTTGACTGGAAATTCGGCCGCGAACAGCTTGTCAGCTTTAAGTGGTGACGATAAATTAGATGGCGGTGAAGGTTTGGACATATTGATAGGCGGCGTGGGTAAGGACAGCATCGTGCTGACAGAAATCGTCGCTGTGACCGATAAGGTTGTGGTGGCCGCAGGTGACAGCAAAGTCACGGGTTACGATACCGTAATTGGTTTTTCGTTAGGCAATTCGGTTACCGATACTACGGCAGATCAATTGGACTTAGCCAACACCACTATTGCAGGTGACGTATCCGCTATAGATGGCGTTAATTCAGGGATTATTAAAAGCCACGCCATTAGCAACGGCATTATAAGTTTTGACGATGCCGATAGTTTCTCATCAGAACTTACATTGACACAAAGTAACTTTTCTAATGTCTTAAGCTATTTGCAAGGCAATATAAAAGCTGGTGAAACCGTTGCTTTTGACGCGCTCGGCAATACTTATGTTTTCCAAGACGGCGGCATCACGGATACTTTAGTGCAATTGACAGGCGTTACCGCAAGTAATTTGAACACCGCAGGGCTGGCAGCAGGAGGGGTTTGGTTGGTTTAACTGATAACTTACGCTATGCGGCGTCCTGCTTTACTCACGTTTGCCGTATCGCAAGTCCTGCCGCGTCCAGACCGAAGTGGCAGGATGCCGATAAAATGGTTAGGATCACCTTTTATCGGCTATCAATTTACCCTTAAATATTTGTGACAACATCCAGAAACCAACAAAAAGCGTTTCAATTAGTTTCTTGCACATCTGTGTAACCCGCACCATAACCGGACGAGCAGGTTGGCATTGCGTCAAAATCCCTTTGATCACTTTTAGAGGGCTTACAGCTTTTATCAGGTGTCACTAACCTTTTGATAAGTTCTCTTGCACCTGCCGTATCGCCCATAATCTTTTTAAAGGGGGTCACAGGCACGCCTAACCCTGCAAAACGGTTTGCCGTACCTGAGACGATCGCGACGAAACGATCTTTGCCAGCGGGGCCATTAGCGCGTATTTGCCACTTGCTGCTCGACAGGTGTAACGGAGTGTTAGCTGAAATACGGTTATCATTATCATACTGATTAGGGAATAAAGTTTTGTCGCAAATATCCCAAACTTTGGAGATAATCCGCCAATTTTGTTGCCAGACTATGAAGAGGTTCTGTCGCAAACTTTCTAATTTTGGGGGATAATCCGCCAATTTTTGTTGCCGGACTATGAAGATCAGCTTTAAAGGTGCCCACTATCCGAAAGACGTTATCCTGCACGCGGTTTTCTTCTATGTCCGGTATGGCGTTTCCTACCGCGACCTGGAAGAAATTTTGGCGGAGCGCGGTGTCGCCGTGGATCATGCGACCCTGAACCGCTGGGTTGTCCGCTATTCGCCACTGATCGCTTTGGCGGCAAAAAGCCGCAAACGGACGGTTGCCGGCTCTTGGCGTATGGACGAGACGTACATCAAAATCAAAGGGGAATGGGCCTACTTGTACCGCGCGGTGGACAAATTTGGCGACACT
>NZ_PGFZ01000017.1:36176-46738 GCF_002923755.1 Methylovulum psychrotolerans | reverse complement strand
CGACCCCCGACAAAACCGAGAAGCGCAGGATCAAGCGGCAATCGGGCCGCCTTTTCTTTGGATACTTTCTTTTGGCGGAGCAAAAGAAAGTATCTCGCCTTCGGGTGCGAGAACCCGATTAAAAAAATCGTCGCGACAGCGACTCATTATTTGTTTTTTAAATCGCAGAATATATCTGCGTAACATCAGATCTTAAACCATGACAACTTTAAAAAACGACCTTTTTCTTAAAGCCCTGCTCAGACAACCTATAGACCGCACCCCTGTATGGATGATGCGCCAAGCGGGCCGATACTTGCCCGAATACCGCCAAATACGCGAACAGGCGGGCAGCTTTATGAACCTTTGCACCAACCCCGAATTGGCCTGTGAAGTGACCCTGCAACCGTTGCGCCGTTTCGCCTTCGATGCCGCCATCCTATTTTCCGATATTTTGACCATCCCTGACGCGATGGGCTTAGGGCTATATTTTACCGAAGGCGAAGGCCCTAAATTCCACAATCCGGTACGCAGCCTTGCCGACATCCAACGCCTGCCCATCCCCGACCCCGGTGCAGAATTACGCTATGTTACCGATGCCGTCAGCCTGATCAGAAAAAACCTCCAAGGCAGCGTACCGCTAATCGGTTTTTCCGGCAGCCCTTGGACACTGGCGACCTATATGGTCGAAGGCGGCAGCAGCAAAAGCTTCCAGAAAGTCAAAAGTTTGATGTACGAGCAACCCGCCGTCATGCACCTGCTGTTGGACAAATTGGCACAAGCCGTCGCCGCTTACCTCAACGCCCAAATCGAAGCTGGGGCACAAGCAGTGATGCTGTTCGATACTTGGGGCGGCATGTTAAGCAGCGAAGACTATGCCGAATTCTCCTTGCGCTATGCCAAACAAGTCCGGGCTTTATTAAAAACCGAGCAGGACGGGCAAGTTATCCCGACTATCTTGTTTACCAAAGGTGGTGGCTTGTGGTTGGAAACCATGACGGATGCGGGCTATGATGCTTTAGGCTTGGATTGGCAAACCGACATCGGTCAGGCGCGGGCGCGGGTGGGCGGTAAAGTTGCCTTGCAAGGCAATATGGATCCTATCGCCTTATATGCCCAACCGGACATCATTAAGGAAAAAGTCAAAACGATATTAAGCAAATACGGTTCAGGTTCTGGGCATGTGTTTAACTTAGGGCATGGCATTTTGCCGGATATTAACCCCGACCACGTCAAAGCGATGGTCGATGCTGTCCACGAATACAGCCCGGCGCTCCACGCTTAAAGACTTTGGCGAAGCCTTGCAGGTTGCCGTACCCGCAAGGCTTCGCCGCCGTTACATCTCAAAACGCAACAGCTGATGCCAGCGGTAACGGCTAATCGGCAAGCCGGCACGAAAGCCCGCCTGTTCTGCCATAGCCTGTAAAGCCGACAAGGTTTCGGGAAAATCATAGTCAATGATATGTTGGCAAGCCACTTCCTTCTCCTGCGGGCAAACCCCTTGCCAACAGTCACGCAACCAACCGCAATAAGCCGCCAAATACGCTGCCCTATCCTCCTCCTCGGCACGGACAGTGTCCACCAGCACTAGACAGCCACCTGCATTCAAATGCGCGAAAGTGGCCTGAAAAAACGCCTCTTTTTGGGCAGTGCTTAAATGATGCAACGCAAAGCCGGTAAAAATTACGTCATAGCGCTGCGTACTGGCCACCAAAACTTCCAGCAAATCGCCACACCGCCACTCTACTGGGCAAGCCAAAGCCTGAAGGTTATCTGCCGCCAAAGCCAGCGCGGTTTTGGACAAATCCACCCCGCAATAACCGCCTATCGGCAACCCGGCCAACACCGTAGCAAAATGCGCGGCATCGCCGCAGCCCAAATCCAAGAAAGAAAAACCAGGCCTGACCGATTGCAAAACCGCCGCAACGTCAGCGTATAGCTCCCTATGGAACATATTATTGGCGCTGACAATTTTTTTATAAATTTCCCAAGTGTCGAAAATGTTTTCGGCTTCAGTCTGTATCTGGTCGTGCATAGCGTCTCCGTAAGGTCTGTAGAAAATCCGCCATAACATACCGCCCGATCTTTTAGAAAACAATCGCTTTTTGCGCTTGCCCCCTGACTCTTACATTTTTTCAAGGCCATTTAACAAGTTAATCAATTTTGACGAATAAAGCCAAGTGTCTTGTTTAGCCGCGTCAATATCAGGATTGTCATGGCTAATCCGCAGGGCGGCATTATGGAAAGCGGTATGGGTCTGCTCAAGCTCATGGATTACGTCTTGCTTATTTTTAGGAAACGCATCCAGCTTAGGTTTTATGTCAGCATAAAACATCTTGCCGAATGCACATTCCGTAGGCTTTTTATGGTTAAACTCGGTATGCTGCTTAAGGCATTTTTGTATGCCGTTAATATACAAAACGTGTTGGACCATATAGTTACTAAAAGAAATCATGCTATCAACCTCAGTTAACAAACGCCTTTTTAGGGCGTTTTTCCATTTTAAAATACTTTATGACAAGATGTAGAGTCTAGCTGCCCTGACAAGGAGATATGCCGCTACGCCTCCGGCAACACTCTCTTAAGGCTGTTACGCTTTAACAAAAAATACACCACCGGAATCACCACCAACGAGAACAGGGTTGAGGCGATAATGCCGAAAATGAAGCTCCACGCCAAACCGGAGAAAATCGGGTCTAAGACGATCATCATCGAACCCAGCACAGCGGAGGCGGCGGTTAAAAAGATGGGCTTCAAACGGGTTGCCCCCGCTTCGACAATCGCCTCCGCCAAGCTGATGGCCGGGTTATTACGGTAAATATTCTCAATAAAATCAATCAGAATAATCGAGTTGCGCACGACGATACCCGCCAAGGCGATCATGCCTATCATTGCCGTGGCTGTAAAGTAAATGGGGGTCGCATACCCGCCGACCGGGGCAGTAAACAGGTTAATGAACCAAAAACCCGGCATAATGCCAATGACCGTCAGCGGAATCGCTATCATCATAATTAACGGCACGGACAGCGAGCCGGTTTGCCCGACCAGCAACACATAAATCATCACCATCGCCGCCGCAAATGCCAGCCCCAGATCCCGGAACACATCGACCGTGATTTTCCACTCGCCCTCCCCCGCCATTTCGGCATGATAGCCGTCCGGCAAAGGCTGGCGGTCAAATACACCAAACAAATCCAAAATAGCCTCAACCGGACTGCGTCCGGCCATTTCCCCGGTCACATAAGCCACCCGCTGCATATTTTTATGGTAAATGGCCTGTTCGCCGTTTTCATGGGCGAATTGCCCAAGCTCGCTCAGCCGCACTAAAGTGCCATCCGCACTGGCTACCGACAAAGCCAGCAAATCCGCTTCGGAAGAGCGCACCGCCCTAGGCAATTGCAGTTGTATCGTTAAGGGTTGACGCTCTTGGGCAAGATGCAGTTGACCTACCTGAACGCCTTCTATTGCCAATTGCAAGGTACGCGCCACTTGCGTACTGCTGATACCCAGCAACGCGGCTTTATCGTGGTCGATGAGAAAATGCAGCTTGCCTTGTTCAGCTTCGATGACATCATCGATATCGACCACCCCGGCGGTCTTTGCCACATCCGCCCGCACCCGTTGAGCGACATGGAGAATATCCTGATAATGGGCTTCGGGCGGGCCGTAAATTTCCGCAACTAACGTTGACAGGACTGGCGGCCCCGGCGGCATTTCGACAATTTTGACATTCGCGCCATAGCGTTTTTCGATGCGGTCAATGTCCGACCTGATGCGTAGGGCAATCGCGTGCGAAGACTGTTCACGCCGGGTCTTATCCGCTAACACGATACGGATATCGCCGACATTCGCCCCTTGGCGCAGGTAGTAATGCCGCACCATACCGTTAAAATCCATAGGCGACGCCAGCCCGACATAGCGTTGATAACTGCTGACTTCGTTGACACTGGCAAGGTATTGCCCTAAAGCGGCCGCGACTTCATCCGTCGCTTCCAAAGAACTGCCTTTTGGCATATCAATGATAAGCTGCAAGTCATTTTTATTATCGAAAGGCAATAACTTTAACGGTACGACCCGCGTCACCGCCAGCATTGCCGAAGCGACAAAAGCCAACAGCACCGCCAATAAAAACCAGCCGGCCTTGGCTTTGCTGCCTAATAAAGGCGCTAAGAGCGCCTGATAGATTTTAAAGCCCCGGCTGGCTTTCAGGTCAAATACCGTATCATGGCCTTTGCCATAATCGCCTTTCAAAAGCCGATAACTCGCCCACGGCGTAACCGTAAAAGCGATCACCAAGGACAAGAGCATGGCAATCGGCACGTTAAACGCCATCGGTGCCATATATGGCCCCATCATGCCCGTAATAAAAAACATCGGCACAAACGACATAATGACCGCAAAAGTCGCCAAAATAGTCGGTGGCCTAATTTCGTTAACCGCCGATAACAGCGCCTGTAAAGGCGGCTCTTTGCGCATTTGGTAATGGCGGTGGATATTTTCGACATCCACTATCGGGTCATCCACCAATAGCCCTAAGGACAGGATCAGCGCGAACAAAGTCACACGGTTAATGGTATAGCCGAACAGATAATCACATAACAAAGTCACGGCAAAGGTCATCGGTACCGCCAACGACACAATCAGCGATTCCTTAAAGCCCAGCGACAAGGCCAACAACACAATAATGGTCAAAATCGCCAACGACAAGTGCATCACCAACTCATTGACCTTATGGTCGGCAGTCGCGCCGTAATTGCGCGTAACCGTCAGCAAAACATTATCAGGAATTAACGTGCCTTTAAGCTGTTCCGTCAGCGCCAAAACCTGCTCAGCAACACTAACGGCATTGCTGCCGCGCCGCTTGGCGATAGCGATAGTGGTCATGTAACGTTCCTCACCTGCCATCGGCAACGGGGCGTTAGTGCCGACCGTTTGCATCGCCGTGACGGCAGGGCCAAAACCGATGCGCGTGTATTCGTCAACATCCGCCGCCCCGTCGATAATTTGCGCGACATCCCGCAAATGCAGCAACCGCCCACCGACACTTTTTAACACCGTAGCACCGACTTGCCCGGCATCATCAAACGACGGCCCCGCCTCTAACACCAGTTGCTTATTTGCCGCCGTGATGGTGCCGACGTGCAGATTACTATTATTTTGCGCCAGCGCCTGTTGGATGTCCGGCAACGTCAACGCCGCCGCCTCCAGTTTGGCGGGATCAGGATAAATGCTGACCCGCCGGGGCGCACTGCCGACCACCCAGCTTTTGCCGACATTATCGACTTCCCGCAACCGGGCGATCAATTCATCGGCGATACGCCGCAACGCCGTTGCCTCGCCATTGGGCTGTGACGACGACAGGCTTAACAGCACAATCGGCACATCGTCAATTTCAACGGGCTTCACCAACCAATTGCTGACGCTAGGCGGGATCATATCTTGGTTGGCCTGTAACTTATCGCGGGTTTTAATCAGGCTGCTTTCCAGATTTTCCCCCACCAAATAACGCACCGTCACCACCGCCTCACCGGGGCGCGACACCGAATAGACATATTCCACACCCTGAATTTGCCTTAGCAAAACTTCCAACGGCGTGGTGACTTGTTGCTCAACCTCACCTGCTGACGCGCCGGGTACTTGGACAAACACATCCATGACCGGGACGATAATTTGCGGGTCTTCTTCGCGCGGGGTCAGCAGCAACGCCGCCGCCCCCGCCAGCAAGGAAATCAGCAAAAACAGCAACGACAAATGCGAAGTGGTGAACAGCCTGACAATAGCGACCGTCAGGCTGTCTTTTTTAATATCGGCGCTCATGACTGCAACCCACTGTCCAGCAGAATAGTTTCACCCTCATGCAAACCCGATAACACCTCAACTTGCCCACCGTAGGCCTTGCCGGTGCGGATATGGCGGACATGCGCCTGCTTGCCTTCGACTACCTTAACCGCCTGCAACTGCCCATAGGACACCACCGCCGTTTGCGGTATCAACAACACTTGCTGCTGGGCTTGGCAAGCCAACTCCAACCAAGCAAACTGCCCATGTTGTAAACCGTGCGTGGCGGGTAAGCTGATTTTTATGGCTTGGCTACGCGTTTGCGGGTCAGTTTCCGGGGCGATTTCATCCACCTTGCCCTGCACCGTCTGGTGCAGTGCGTCGATACGCACCGTCACCGCCATACCCAAACCGATTTGCCCGGCACAAGTGCTGGGCACCGCCGCCTCCAGACGCAAATCATCAGGCTTCAATAAGGTGACAATCGTCTGGTTCGGCATTCCCATATCGCCGGGTTCTTGCAATCGCTCACCAATAATGCCGTCAAACGGCGCGGTTAAAACATCTTCGCCTAACAGCACTTGGCTTTGCTGGGCAGAACTGGCGGCTTGGTTCGCCAGTGCCCGCGCCGCCCGCGCCCCTGCCAATACCGCATCATAATTTTGCTTAGTAGCAGCTTGTTTAGCATATAAATCAATGATGCGCCTCTCTTCCGCCGCCGCTTGCGCGGCTTGCGCCTCGGCGGCGGCTTGGGCGGCTTGGGATGCTTGGCTAGCAGCGCGTAGCTCCCGATCATCCAGCCGGGCAAGCACTGCCCCTTTATGGACACGCTCACCTGGATGTACAGGGATATCGACAATACGCGCATTGAGTTTCGGGGCAATTTTAACGGCCAGTCGTGAGCGTACCGTACCCTGCCAAGCCGAGACATTCGTCGTCGCTTGGCGGGCAACCGTCAGCGTTGCCGCCCCAGTTGGCACCAGTTGCCCTATCGCCTCGGTAGTGCCTTGGCTAATCTTCTGCCCACCGCCTAAAAAACCTAATGCGAATAAAATCACCAATACTAAGCCGCTAATCGCGGCAATCGGTATCAACCAGGGGTAGCTTGTTAAAAATGTCTTCTGAGCGGTCATCTGAACCTGTCCTGTGTCTTATTGCCAAAAACCGATGGCCTGTTTAAGTTCCGCGTCCGCGCGTAACGCGTCAAAACGGGCGCTGATTTGCCGCGCATGGGCTTTATCACGCGCCACTTCCGCTTCAATATAGCGTGTCACCGTCACTACCCCGGCTTGCCGTTGCTCGTTGACCAAACGCAACGCCTCTTCGGCGGCTTGTACCGACACTGTCGCCACGTCAGCGCGGTTTAAGGCTTCCTGTAAATTTAATTGCGCCGATTTCAGCCCGTTTTCAATCTGCAAACGGCTTTGCCGGGCAGCTTCTTGTGCCGCTGTCACTTCATGCTCGGCTTTTTTGACTTTGGCCTGGGTAGCAAAACCGTTAAACACATCCACTTCGACTTGTACCCCGATACTGACATTATCGCGGTTGGTGCTAAAGTCCACATCCTTACTGTTCGCGCCATAACTCACATAGGCATCGGCACGCGGCAGATACGCGCCTTTAGCGGCGGCAAGCTGTTGCTCGGCAATGGCGACGCGTTTTTGCGCCGCCTGTAATTCGGGATGCTGCGCCATAGCCTGTGCCAGCAACTCCGTAAATTTTTCTGGCGGTTTAGGTAAGGCTTGCGCCAGGGTTTCCTTAAGAGCCAACGGCTCGTCCGCGGATATTCCCAACAAGGTTTTCAGCATGGTCAACGCCATTTCGATGGCATTAGCGGCATGAATTTCCGCCTCTTTCGCTTCCGCCACCTGCACTTGTAAGGACAGTACATCCGATTTCAGCACCGTACCCGCCTGATAGCGCAATTGCGATTGTTCAAGCTCACTTTGCACCGCCGTCACCGAACGCTGGCTAACTTGATGGGCCTCGGCCGCCGCCAAATGCGCGTAATACGCGGCGCTGATATGATTGACCAAGCGGTTACGCACCGCCGCCTGTTCCAGCTCCGCCGCTTGCGTGCCCAACTGTGCCGCTTCGCGTAAATGGCTGTCTTGGCCGCCCCGATACAATGAATAAGTCGCCGTGACTTGCGGACGGAAGTTCTCGACCCCGCCCGGATGGTTAAAATCCGTGCCCGCAAAATTTAGCCGCCGCTGGGAGATTAACATCGCGAACGCCTCGGCCGGATTATTGCTGTATTGATAAGACACCCCCAGCTTCACTTGCGGATAATTGGCTGCCATCGCCAACTGCAATTGGTCTTGTGCCTGCCCAAGCCTCGCTTCAATAATGGTCAGCTCAGGATTATTTTCCAGCGCGTAAGCAATCGCCTGCGGCAAAGTCAACGCCGTAGCGGGTGGTGCGGCATACACACCCGTCATCGAGCCGAGGATACCGCCGATAAGCAATGTCTTTAAATAGTTCATGAGTTCCGTAGAGTATGGCTAAATGGCTAAAACGACAAAAAGGCCAGTGAAGGTTGCGCCCTCACTGGCCGGACAGCTTATTTTGACTTTTTCAAGCGCATAATGCCCATCGCTTTTAACGGCAAGCGCTCATAAAACGGCTCGCTCAAACCCTTGCGCACTTTGCGCATGAAATACTTTTCATAAGCAATTTTCAACCAATGCACCCAACGTCCGCGTGCCGCCCATTGCACATTGCGCGGCGGGATTTGCGGCATAGCTAAGAAAGCAATGCCCGAATCGCCAAAATCGGCCAGACATAAAGCATTCCAAGTCCCTTTATGGCTAGGCGCTTTACCGTCCAGCTCATCACGGATATTATGCGCCGTAGCCGTTACCATAGACTCGATCATATAGCCGGTTTTTGGCACACCTGTCGGTACAGGCGTTTGTTCCTGCGGCGGAATGGCGATACACACCCCCACCGAATAAATATTTTTATAGGTCGGGTTACGTTGATGCTCATCAACCAAGACAAACCCGCGCGGATTCACCAGTTTATCAATACCCATCAACGCATCAACGCCTTTAAAGGCAGGCAACATCATGCTGTGCTTAAACGGCAACTCATGCTGTTTTTTCACCTGCCCGCTGTCATCCACTTCCGTGACATACATCATGCCGGCTTCGATTTTGTCGACTTTAGCATTGCAAATCCAATTGATATGCTTATTGCGCAACTCGCTTTCCAGCATCCCACGCGTATCACCAACCCCGCCCAGACCCAAATGGCCGATATAAGGCTCGGCAGTGACATAGGTCATTTTCACCTTGTCGCGGATTTGGCGCTTACGCAAATCGGTTTCGACAATAAACATATATTCATAAGCCGGCCCGAAACACGAAGCCCCTTGTACCGCACCAATAATAATCGGCCCCGGTTCCTCAACAAAGCCATCCCAAAATTCACCCGCCTTACCCGCATGGTCGACATGGCAGACCGATTGCGTATAACCTTCGGGGCCTAAGCCAGGGATTTCCTCAAACGCCAGTTTGGGGCCGGTGGCAATCACCAGATAGTCATAAGCCACCAACGCACCGTCCGCCAATTCCACCTGATTAGTTTCGGGGTGGAAACGGGTCACTTTTTGCTGGATAAACGTGATCTGTTTCTTTTTAAAGACCGGTACCAACTCGACTTTAATGTCTTCCGGTTTACGCCAGTTGACCCCTACCCATGGGTTAGACGGGACAAAATGGAAGGTTGGTGTATCGGCGATCACCACCACCTCATCTTCCTTACGCGCCAGTTCCTTCATTTCAAAAGACATCGGAATGCCGCCGATACCCGCCCCAACAATTACAATTTTAGCCATGACCTACTCCTCTTTTTATTATATGACTGCCTATAATTGGCAGGATGATTTAACGCCCAGTTTTTTCAGGACTATTTCCAACGGACAGAATTGGGTAAAACCGCTTTGCAATAAATTAGCCCCGACAAAGGCGGTAAACCAAAGCCAATCACGGTGCAGAAAAAACGGGCTGCCTGCCACGCCTAGGCAAAGGGACAGCAAGATGAAGCATCCGGCAACAATTCTGACGACGCGCTCGATAGTCATAATTTTGGCTCCTCAAAGGTAAAATTTTATAAATAACTCTATTATTAAATTCTAATGCTATTGCTGTGCCAAATTCAAGAAAACCGTAGCCCCCTCAGCAATCTTCTGTTTTTTATGAGGAATAATAAATCTTTTATTTTATGATGGATATGTTTCAATTAAAATGTGAAACAATTTACGTTTCAATATGAAACACCAGCGAGACACTGCAAAACTATTTTTGCTAACGGTCTGGACAATGGGCTACTGGTTCAGCCCATTAATACGGGGTAAAGACAACTTTTTAACGTGACTGTGCTTCACAAGTCATTTCTCTTACGGTTGCAAAAAAATGTTTCTTGAGTGCTTGAAAATAACAAGCCAAAAATATAAGAAGATAGGCAACAGCTGCCAAAAATCAGGCATCAAGCCTGCATCTGCTTAAACTCGATCATCAAGTTTTTCATAAAGTCACCTCTAAATAGTGAGGAAGATTAGCGGAGAGCTAAGGCTTGTTAAGGTGGGCAGCTCCCTCCCCTGATGGGGATGGTTGGGGTGGGGAGAATAAAATCAATGACTTATGCTCATGACTAAGAGATTTTAATCAGACTGTTTTTATTTCGTTTAATGAAAAAAGCCTTATTTAGATTCTCCCCACCCCATCCCTCCCCATCAGGGGAGGGGGACGGATTCCATTGCAGCTTGTTGTTTTTACTTAATTAAAATACTAATCCAATAT
>NZ_PGFZ01000017.1:26768-36166 GCF_002923755.1 Methylovulum psychrotolerans | reverse complement strand
TTTAGATTCTCCCCACCCCATCCCTCCCCATCAGGGGAGGGGGACGGATTCCATTGCAGCTTGTTGTTTTTACTTAATTAAAATACTAATCCAATATCTAATGGCTAAGTTGCTTATTCTAATATTAAAAACTTGATGATCGAGTTAAATAACTTTATTCAATACCGATTCTCTGATAATTTCAACCAAACGCCTGACCCCTGGCCCGGCAAAATCAGGATTAGCCAAAATCAAGTATAGCGGTGCTTCGCGTGTGCCGCCTTCCCGCAACGGTAAGGGCCTTAGCAGCCCCGTCCGTAGCTGTTCACGAATATGCTCTTCGGGTAACCAAGCAAAGCCATACCCCTTACAGACCGCTTGGATTGATGTCGCCACCTGGCTCACCGTCCAACGCTGGTCAACCTCAACAGTTACTGTACACGGGTCGCGCTTGACCCCCGAATCCCGAACCACCACATGCCGGTAAGCGCGTAAATCCAGATAAGTCAATTCCCGGCCTTGATGGTGTAAGGGATGGTCGGCATGGGCCACCGCCAACAAACGTACCCGCATTAAAATCTCCCCCAAAAAACCCGTCGGCAATTGCGGCGAAATCGCCAAGTCCACACTACCGCTCAGCAGTGCATCTGAAGTCCCGCCTAACACCGACTCGATCAGTTCAATGCGCGTCCCAGGACTTTCTTGGCTAAAGCGCTGCATACCTGCCAACAACAGGTCGGTCGGCAACAAAATTTCAGCGGCGATGGTAATGACTGCCTCCCAGCCCGCCGACAGCTTATGCGCGGCCCGCTCCAAATCTTGGGCATCACGCAGCAAAGCTTGGGCGCGGCGGTAAAGCATGTGTCCGGTCGGTGTAAGGACGGCCTTGCGGCCTTGAATCTCAAAGGCTTTTACCCCTAATAAGGATTCTATTTTTTGTACGGCATAGCTGACTGCGGATTGGCTTTTGCACAGCCTTTCCGCCGCTTGGGCATAACCGCCCGCATCGACGACTTCGATTAAAGAGCGCCATTGTTCTAAAGAGATATGGGCAGACATAATAGACCTATCGAATAAATTCATTAATATTAGCCAATTATTATGCTTTTTTATCTTTTTAATAAAGGCTTAAATAGTGCCAACTTTTACTGATGGAGCAAAAACATGACCACACTGCTGCAACTTAACTCAAGCATCTTCTCATCGGACGGCCATTCCAGCCAACTTGCCGATGAATTCGTCACTACTTGGCAGACCCATAATCCGGCTGCCCAAGTTATCAGCCGTGATCTGGCGAAAGATCCCCTGCCCCATTTGGACGCAGCGCGGGTTTCTGCCTTTTTCACCCCACCCGAAGCCCGCACCCCTGAGCAACAAGCCTATATTGCCGAATCGGACGCGCTGATCGATGAACTTAAACAAGCGCAAGCCGTCGTCATAGGGTTGCCTATGTACAACTTTGGCATCCCCTCGACACTCAAAGCGTATTTTGACCAAATTGCCCGCGCTGGCGTAACCTTCCGCTATACCGAAAACGGCCCAGAAGGCTTGCTGTCAGGCAAAAAGGCCTACATCTTCGCCACCCGTGGCGGCCTGTATGCCGGAACGGCACTAGACAGCCAAACCACTTATATACGCAATTTCCTTAACTTTATCGGCATTACCGATATAGAATTTGTCTATGCCGAAGGGCTTAACATGGGCGAGGCCACAAAAGGGCAAAGCTTAGCTAACGCCCAACAACGGTTAGCGGAACTGGCCGCTTGAAAACACCCAAAAATAACGGGTCACTAGAATAACCCTTTCCAATTCTCCTGTGGCCTACCCTACACCATCCCACATTTTTGTTTTATCTAATTAGGAGATTTATCATGAAACGCATTACCCTGCTGACATTAGCCGCGCTCTTCTCAACCGCCGCCTTAGCCACGCCAGAAACCTACCTTATTGACAGCACCCATACCTTACCGCGCTTTTCTTACAGCCATTTTGGTTACTCAACCCAACTAAGCCGCTTCGATAAAGCCACCGGAAAAATCGTGCTTGACCGCCAAGCCAAATCCGGCTCGGTCGATGTCACCATCGCCACCACCTCGGTAGATACCGGCTCCCCGCTGTTTAACGAACATATCCAAGGCAAAGATTTCCTCGATACCGCCACCTACCCCACTGCAACCTTCACCTCTAACACCCTCAAATTCGAGGGCGAGGCCTTAGTCGCCGTTGACGGTATCCTGACCCTCAAAGGGATCAGCAAACCCGTCACCTTAGCGGTAACGTCCTTCCAGTGTATGCCTCACCCTATGCTGAAAAAAGACGCTTGCGGCGCCAATGCCACAACTGTCGTTAAACGTAGCGATTTCAATATGGGCAAATATGCCCCGCATGTGGGCGATGAAGTCACTCTAACTATTCCGGTTGAAGCCGTCAAAGAATAAACCTACACCAACGTTTAAGCGGCGTGGCGGCGACAACAAGCCGCCACACGCTAAAGCAAATAAGGCCACTATTAACAGATGGTCTCTAAGCTCTGTAACCATTATCCCCCTCCTCGCCGTAACCGTCACACCGTTTTTACCGCCCCCAACACAAAGCGATTATTTTTAGGTGCGAAAATTGCTTGATTAAGCTACCCTAGCCTTATAGAACCAGCAATATTTGCCTATCCACTATAAAAACCCTTTTTATCGCTCTATAATTCAGCCGCCCCGAATTAAAGCGTGATTGGCTGAGGTTTTTTGCGCCTTATTGGTGCATGGCACCAAGACCCCTACCCTTTTTAAACCCAAGGAGAAAAAAATGCACACAATTACATTAATTAAAGGTGACGGCATCGGCCCATCCATTATGGATGAAGCGGTGAAGGTCATAAATGCCACTGGCGTTAAAATAGAATGGGAAGAAGCTTATGCCGGCCTGTCGGCATTTGAGAAATTCGGCACACCCTTGCCTGATGCCACTATGACATCGTTTGACAAAACCCGTGTCGCCTTTAAAGGCCCACTGACCACGGTGGTCGGTACCGGCTTTAGAAGCATCAACGTCGCCCTGCGCCAACAATACGACCTCTACGCCAACGTGCGTCCGGCTAAAAGCTGGGCCGGCATCAAAACCCGTTACGACGACGTGGACATTGTTATCGTGCGCGAAAACACCGAAGGCCTGTACGTCGGCTTAGAGCATTATTTAAGCCCGAAAAAAGACATCGCCGAAAGCCTTGCCGTCGTCACCCGCAGCGCCTCCGAGCGCATCGTCGAATATGCTTTCCAGTATGCGCGTGACAATAACCGCCAAAAAGTTACCGTCTGCCATAAGGCCAACATCCTCAAATTCAGCCAAGGCCTGTTCTTAGATGTTGCCAGAGAAGTCGCCGCCCGCTATCCCGACATCAACTTTGACGAAAAAATTATTGATGCCGCCTGTATGCACATGGTCATGAACCCCAAACAATTCGACGTGGTGGTCACCACCAATATGTTCGGCGACATTTTATCCGACCTGACCGCAGGCTTGGTCGGCGGTTTAGGCTTAATTCCCGGCGCGAACATCGGTGCGGATGCCGCCCTGTTTGAAGCCGTACACGGCAGTGCACCGGACATTGCCGGCAAAAACCTCGCCAACCCCACCGCCGTTATCATGGCGGGGGCAATGATGCTTAGCCACATCGGCGAAACTGAAGCCGCCGAACGGGTCGTTAAGGCCGTCGAAAAAGTCGTCAATGAAGGCATTTACGTCACCCCTGACTTAAACCCCAACACCAAAGCAGGTACAGTGGAAATGGGCAGTGCGATTGCGGCGGCAATGGAATAAGAGCCCATCACCGTAATTTCTGTCTTTACCGCACAGAATAAGCCACCGTAAGCCGGGTTAGCGCTAGCATAACCCGGCTTATCATGAAAGGCGCGAGGCAAAGCCCTAAAAACTGCCCACATCACGACCATTTTCACTATACTTTACCGCAAAGCCTTCACCTTCATGTCAACGGCGGTAACTATGCGTAAGTTTTTAAAAGATACCCAAATCAATCTATGGATGGGCTTACGCCTAATCTCGTTCCGTCCCTGCGGTAGCCCTAGTTTTGTCATTAACGGCGACCAAATCGCCGTACTCATGTTGATTGACCTGGCGCTGACCATTGCCATCAGCTATTTATCTACCCTACCCGAACCGCTGTTTAATACTTACGCCCTGCCCGACTATTTCTTCCGCCAATTAATCTCTTGGCTGCTCATTTTTATCATCGCCAAATTCTGGAAAAAATCCTGGCCGTTTTTGGCGACCGGCATCGTCATCCTCAACACGACCGCCCCTGTTTTAGATCTCATCATCGGCATAAATAAGTATGTGCAAAACCATACAAGCAACCCGACAGCATCACCCTATTCGGCCCTTAACCTCTTTATCGTACTGGCTTACCTCTATCTGTACGTTATTTTATGGCGCGTTTTCTACATCGCTTCCAACCACCAGAAAGCACTGGCATCGGTCGCCCTGTTAACCCTTATCTTCAGCGGAGGGTTACAAACGCGCGTCTTCGGCGAAACCACAGACTTTTGGTATCATCCCGACCCCGAAGACAACGAAGACGACGACCGATGGGCGGAATACCGGAAAATGGATGCCGAACAGCTCATGTACCGCCAACCGGATATTCTGTCCGCCGCCCTGCAAACCTTAACGCCCCAGCGCAAGCACCTGAGCGAGCTATTCTTTATCGGCTTTGCCGGGTATGCCAGCGAAGACGTGTTCTCAAAAGAAGTCGCCTTCGCCAAAAACATGCTCGATACCCGCTTCGGCGCCCAAGGCCATTCCATTAACCTAGTTAACCATTTGCATACCCGCGACAACATACCGCTTGCCAATGCTACCAACTTAGCCGCCACGCTTAAACGCATCGGCAGCATCATGGATAAAGACGAAGATGTGCTGATGCTGTACATGACCAGCCACGGCTCCCGCGACCACCGTTTCGCCGTCTCCTTCTGGCCCTTAGCGTTAAACGACATCACCCCAGAAAAATTACGCGCCATGCTGGATAATGCCGGCATAAAATGGCGGGTGATCATCGTCTCGGCCTGCTACTCAGGCGGCTTTATCAAAGCCTTAGAAAGCGACGATACCTTAATAGCCACCGCCGCCGCTGCCGATAAAACCTCCTTCGGCTGCGGCACCGCATCAGAATTCACCTATTTTGGTGAAGCGGTGTTCAAAGACCTGCTGCCACATGACTACGCCATCATCGCCGCCCTGAAAAAAGCCCAAATCACCATCAGTGAACGGGAAAAACGCGAGGGTATAGAGGCCTCTTTGCCGCAGTTGTTTGTCGGGAAAGCGATAGAGGGCAAACTGGAGAGCTTAGGTAAGGAGATTGGGGCTAGGGTGTGCGGGGGTGGGGAAAGCGACAAAACTACCTGTTAAGTGCCAGCCAATCTTCAAGACAGGCCACATTAACACCAATTCTGGTAGCGTTGTTAAGCTTCCCAAGGCCGTACCTATGGCTACCGATAACAATAAAAAACGGGGTCTACATGACTGTAAGACCCCGTCCAGTATCGCCAACTGCCAATTAGCGGTTATAAATATACATCGTCACTTCAAAACCAAAGCGTAGGTCGTTATAACGTGGTGTTTCCCATTTCATATCAAATCACCTTCAAAAAAGTTTAATTAGCGGTGAATGTCCGCAATAGCTAGACTGCCGCCTAACCGCTTGGTTCACTTAAGCAGGTCTGCCCGGATTGCCTATCGTGCCGGGTAAGTCACCCACCACTCTGTAAAGGTTGGCTCTTTACCCGTGCCGACCAAGCGTAAATAGGCCGTTAAATTGGCAATATCGTTGGTGCACAGGTACTTTTTAAAGGCTGGCATTCCCTCGTCTGAGCCGTTAGGAACCACTTCTTTTATATCTCCGGCTTCAGCGCCAGCAATATTAGGCGCCATAATGCCGCCTTTGGCTCCCATGCCATGGCAGCTATAACAGTTCAGGCGCATAAAAGCCCGTCGCCCTTCCCCAGCCGCATCCAAGGTTGCGGCCATGCAATTGGGGGCTGTAGCCGTTGTTGCTGTTGCGAAATTGCCCTGCGCAGACGCAACGCCTATTGCGCCTGTGAGCAGAACCAGCCCCAAGCTAATGTTAACGATATTCGGTAGAACTCGCATAATAGATTTACCTCTTGTTATGGTTTGGTGGAGCCGCCCCATCTGTGCTGGGTTGGGATGGGGGCGAGTCCGTACTGGATGTAATGAGCGGTATGTTATAAGCCTGCAAAATGTCTTGAATGTTGCGGCGTTTCTTAGCCATACTGTGTTCCAACTTTGCCGCCAAAGCCGTGTCATCTTTTCTGACCCCCATGGCAAAATCAAAAAAGGCCGGCATCGAAGGCATTTGGGCATCGGCAGGCACGGGGGCTATTTCCAGAGCTTTGCCATATTTTTTCGCAAAATACCCCGCTACCGGCCCCCAGACAATCGCCACGTCAATATCCCCTTTAACGACGGCATCAACAATCTGGCCTTGCGGATTTTTCACCGACGCTTCGCCCCACATGGAATAGCCGACGATATGCCCAACAATACCACGGTGAGCCAAGGCATTAGCGGGCGGCGAGTTAGCGCCGTCATTGCCGATCGTATGCAAGCCTATTTTTAACTCGCGCAGTATCGGGTCATCATAAGAGCTAAAAGCCAAATGGCGGCGGCGAGCGGTGACAAATACATAGCTGGAACGGTAATAAGGCTGGGTGGACAGCACCCGTTCGTAGCCGTAAGGTACGCCGATGACAACATCGCAACGCCGCTCGCCCAAGGTTTGGCGGATAAAGCCCGGTTTTTGCCTGAGCCAGGTATAGCTCAGGCGGGCGTGTAAATCCTTCGCCAACACGGCGGCGATCTTATTCTCAAAGCCTTGTTGCTGCCGATTGGAGAAAGGCATATTGTCAGGATCCGCACACACACGGAACTGGCCTTGCGCCGCCGCCCCTGCCGTCACCGCCAGCAAAACGGCGGCGCAAGCCAGCCGTAGCTTATACGCGAATGGTTGAAGCCGTTCGGACATTACCCTTCTCCTTAGCGGTAGACAAATAGCGGTTAAGGAAGCTTAAACACATGCACTTCGCCGCCGCCGATAGCGGTACTCGTCTTGTTACTATGACAAGCGCCACCGCCCCCTATAGCCCCAGCCATCGCCCCGACACCGCTGAACACCGCAATGCGCTGTTTACCGTCCGGGCCAGTGAAACTGATAGGGTTGCCGACAGTGCTGCACTCCAACTGCGTCTTAAACAACACCGCTCCGGTACTGGCATCAATCGCCTTAAAGGTTTTGTCTTGGGTTCCGTAAAAAACCACGCCGCCAGCGGTGCTGAGAATGCCGCCATAAATGGCATAACGCTCTTTAACACCCCATTTCTTCGTACCCGTCGGGGCATCCCAAGCGATCAGCTCCCCGGTAAAGCTCGGATCCGCCCCCAAGCCCATTGCTATATCGTTGCCCATATAAGGCGCACCGGCGACATACTCGGCTTTCAGCATGTGCATAGACATACACATATTAAATGTTGGGATATAGAACAAACCTGTTTTTGGCGAGAACGTACCCGGCTCCCAGCCTTTTGCACCGAGCGCCGACGGACAAATATTGTCCGTTTCCGCCCCTTGATGCGTCAGCTTATCGGTATTGATGTCCGGCAAGCCCGTTTTCAGATCCACACCGTTCGCCCAAGTAATTTCGCCGATGAAGGGATTGGCCAGCAAGATTTCGCCTGTCGCCCGGTCAAAGGTATAAGCGAAGCCGTTCTTATCGAAATGCACCAACAGCTTGCGCAACGTGCCATTAACCGTTTGATCGACGGCGATATTTTCGCTGATAGCATCGTAATCCCAATTATCATGCGGCGTGACCTGATAAGCCCAAATCGCCTCGCCTGTGTCCGGTTTTCTGGCGAAAACCGATGCGCCCCATTTGTTATCACCAGGGCGCATGTCTGGGTTCCAAACCCCCGGCTGGCTAGTGCCGTAGAACAACAAATCCAATTCGGCATCGTAGGTCAAATAAGCCCAAACCGAACTGCCGCCCTGTTTCCAAGCCGTACCTTGCCAACTGGTCGCACCTATATCCTTGCCCTGATCTTTCGGGTAAAACGCGTGGAAATTCGCCCCGATTAACACATCTTTATCAGGGCCGGTCGTATAGGCACGCCAAAGTTTCTTACCCGTCGCCAGATCCAGCGCCTGCACCCAGCCACGGACACCCATTTCACCGCTGGAAGTGCCGACAAACACTTTGCCTTTCGCAATCAGTGGCGCGCCTGTCATGGTCACACCCGTATGCGGATCGGCGAGGTTAGTCCGCCAGACTTGCTTGCCAGTGACCGCATCGACGGCGACCGTGGTATTGTCGAGCAGATTGTAAACAATCTTACCATTGGCATAAGCCGCCCCGCGATTGGTGGTGTCGCAGCAATTAACCCCCTTAGCATATTGGTTGACCGCCGGGCTATACGTCCATTTGGCTTTACCCGTATTAAGATCATAAGCGACCAACTTATTCGGGTAAGGCGTGACCGCATATAAGGTACTGTCGACAACTAACGGGTCGCCCATGTGGCTACCATTAACGCCAGTTTGGAAGGCGAATTCTTCTTTTAACAGGCCGACATTCGCAGGGGTAATATCCGTCAGCGTACTATAGCGCGTACCATCTGCCGTACCGCCAGAAGTCGTCCATTCGGCGCCCGCGCCGACTTGTTGCGCTGCCGCCGTCCCGCTAAACAAGGCACTGCCGCCTAGCGTAAGAGCCAAAATAACGCCCGCGCAAAGCGGAGCTAGGCGTGTATTTAAGCGATGAAGTGGCTTTCGGTTACAAAAAAGCATATTTGTGACTGGCATCTAATGGCCTCCTCAAAAAAGTGAAAATTCGGTAAAGTATGTCTTCCTTATACATAAAGGGGTTATGCAATTACAAAGCCAACAGCTTATGTTAAAAATTGCCATAAAATATCGGTAATATAAACATTGTCACCTTACCCTTAATTAACGATGACAATAATTTTATTACATTAATTTATTTACTTTACAATAAGTTAAGTAGCCATATTGTTTTATGGGGCAGGCCATTGTTGGAGTAGTGCTGTATTTGCTACGCGCTAACCCAGCATAAAACACGCAAAAATAGTCATCCTTTTTTGCATGGTTATAGAATCCGGCGTTAAGCAAACGACAGGCTAAATGTTCGTACACTCGCTCAGTCCATCGTGCAAGGGCTAAAGACTATTGCACTCAGGGCAATTGCATTAACTCGATCATCAAGTTTTTCATAAAGTCACCTCTAAATAGTGGGGAAGATTAGCGGAGAGCTAAGGCTTGTTAAGGTGGGCAACTCCCTCCCCTGATGGGGAGGGTTGGGGTGGGGAGAATAAAAT
>NZ_PGFZ01000017.1:0-26760 GCF_002923755.1 Methylovulum psychrotolerans | reverse complement strand
GTTTTTATTTCGTTTAATGAAAAAAGCCTTATTTAGATTCTCCCCACCCCATCCCTCCCCATCAGGGGAGGGGGACGGATTCCATTGCAACTTGTTGTTTTTACTTAATTAAAATACTAATCCAATATGTAGTGGCTAAGTTGCTTATTCTAATATTAAAAACTTGATGATCGAGATTAAAATTCTATTGACACAAGGGTAGGATAGCGGAATTTAGCGGTGGGCGAAGTCATAGCTATTGACGGCAAATGCCTGCGCCGCAGTTTGGACACGGCTTCGGACAAAGCTGCCATTTATAGGGTTAGTGCTTGGGCGACCCATAACCAACCGGTGCGGTGGCAGCAAAAGGTGGACGATAAGTCCAATGAAATCACCGCCATCCCCAAGCTGTTGTTGCAACTGGACATTACTGGGGCGGTGGTGACGCTTGACGCGATACCCACACGGCAGCAGCTTTGAGGGCATCACTGATGAGGATGTTGAGGCAGTGATGCACAAGCTAGACCACCGTCCCCGGAAAGCACTCAACTACAAGATACTCCAGCGGTGTTTTTTGCCGAAGCAGGGCGGAAGGCCTTATGATTCCTAGGATTGCGGGAATGACGGGTATTTTGGAAATTGACATGCTTATTAACAAATTGTCATATATTTTCAGCAAAAATACCCCAAAACCCATGTAGGGCTTTTAAGTGTTTTTATACTTTTCAAAATTAAATACTTACAAAAACACTAATATTTAGGCTATAGTCATGCGCGGATTCCCTCTCTTGCCTTAGCCTTCTAATAGTTTCGATTGGATTCTGAAATTACCTAACTCCCAAATAGCAACCTCTATATGTAATTGGTGACCTATGAATACGCCCCCAAAGCCCAAGAATTTTTTTCAAAGATTGCTTAAAAAGTTACTTAGAAATGTTTTTAAGATAAAAATCACCAAGATTAGGGCAACTGACAATCTACCTATAGAAACGGTAGCAGTTATAGAAGCCCCTGTCCCTATGATTGAGGCATCCCCCTATAGGGAGTTGCTCCTGCTCCAAACTGCATTGCAAAATTTTTCCTCCGCTGGAGAATTAGATATTGTAATCAATGAGATGAAAAAATTTTTCTCGGCAGGAAAGCGAGCCGAAGTATTTCCGGTTTTCCATCCTAAAATCACCCACCCTATTTATCTAAGAAGGGGGACATCGGATTTTATGAATTTCATCCAAATTTTTGTCCGTGCAGAATATGCCCAATCCTTTTATTTCCCTCCCCAGACCATCATTGACCTGGGCTCTTATATTGGCTTAAGTGCCATTTATTTTGCCAACCGCTTCCCCACAGCAAAAATCATCTGTGTTGAGCCATCTACTGACAATTATGGCATGTTAAAACTCAACACCAGAGCTTATCCTAATGTGACAACCATCAATACAGGGGTATGGAGCCATAAGACTAAGCTGAAAATCACTAACCAAATAGGGGGCGACTGGGGGAATATTATTCAAGAAGTCGGGGATGATGAAAGCGGAGATGACACCTTAAGCGCTATATCCATAGCGGATATACTCAACGACTACCAAATTGATAAAATCGATTTTCTAAAAATTGACATTGAAGGCAGCGAAAAGCAAGTTTTTACCCACCATACGGAAGCCTGGATTGATGCAGTAGAAGCCATATCCTGCGAAACCCATGACCGGTTCTTGCCGGGTTGCACCCAAGCCTACGAGGCGTTATTTGCCGACAGGGGTTTTGATAAGTTTCAGAATGGCGAATATATAACCTTTGTCAAAGCCGGTCAGCATTGCCTAGACAACTCCCTGTTTGACAATACCCAACTTTTAGAATTCATCCAAGTGCTCAATCTTCAAGATGACCATTTTGACATGTTGGTTATTGATAGCTTACCCGCCGGAACCCATGCCAAGCACACTATGTATACAGGCGATATAGGCGGGCTCGCGCTCACCAAAATCGGTATGCCCAACATATCGGCTATTTTGCTGGCAACAGCCGATGGTTTATTTGAAGGCAGCATGGGCATTGCCTCGCCCATACTTGGCAAACGCTTTTCGGAAAACCCGTCATCAGCCAAGGCAAGATTCCTCTTTTCGGATGTCAGCTTAAGAAAACATCAAACCTTAGATATTTTAGTGCGGTTTGCAGGCGGAAAAACCGTCCCTATTTTCAGGCTAAAGGTGTAACTTATCAGAAGGCGATGACCGCAACCACCCGCACAAGCAAATTCAAGGTCGGCCAAAAACGTAATGGTTTGCTTTTTGCCAAATTTGCGGCCAAACCGTTTCACCAGGGCGAGAAGCGTTGTATCCGCCGGTAAGCGGAATCCGGTTTCGCCTGGCTGGGAACGCCTTGGCCAATTTGGTCAGGTTAATGGTTTGCTTGAAAAAAATAATGCCACCACCATCCCGACAAGACAATCCATTTGCGCCTTGTTCCAGTGAAAGTGTTGGTTTAACATAGCAGAAAGTTCGTTGAAGTGTGTCATCTTATTCCATAGATATAATGACCCAGATAACCCTCCACTAAAACAGTTCATTTACACTATCTAAATATTCTAATGAGGATCGATAGATTACTTGCGGCTTTTATTATCGTGTTCCTCCTATTCTTTACCGGAGCTGTGCTGGCCAGCCCCTCCGTCAACCAGACGGCAACAGTCCTCTCCCTCCTATCGGCTATTCAGACACAAGAAGACACCTTAATCGTGGGTAGCGAACAAGACTATCCACCTTTTGCCATCGGCATGACCGATGCCACGGCGGACGGGTTTACTGTCGATTTATGGAAAGCCGTGGCGGCAGAAACAGGCCTGAAGTACACCATCCGTGTGCGGCCTTTTCATGAGCTTCTTCAGGAATTTAAAGACGGCAAGGTTGATGTCCTCATTAACCTTGCCCAATCTGAAGAGCGCCATCAGTTTGCAGATTTCACTATTCCTCATGTCATCATTCACGGTGCAATCTTTGTCCGTAAGGGCGATTCCCAGATTCGTTCGGAAGACGATTTTGCAGGCAAGTCCATTATCGTGCTGAAAGCCGATCTGGCGCATGATTATGCGGTATCAAAAGGCTGGGAGAAACAACTGGTGCTTGTCAATACTCCAGAACAAGGTTTGCGCTTGCTCGCATCGGGTAAACATGATGTGCTGCTTCTGAGTAAGCTGGCCGGGATGCAGACCCTACGCGAGCTTGAGATTACCACGATTAGGGCACTGGATATAAAAGCAGGTTTCACGCAAAAATTCTCGTTTGCCGTTCACAAAGGCAATGCGGATTTGTTGGCTAAGATCAATGAAGGGCTGGCTTTGACCAAACCCAGCGGCACTTTCGATACGCTCTATGAAAAATGGTTTCAACCGTACGAAGAAAAACCAGCCTCTTTTTTGCAGGTATTTTGGTATTTCGCGCCCATCATCCTGATTATCCTAGGCTTAGCGGGTCATGAATTCTATAGGCGCCGGATAGAGCAGAAACGGGCGGCGGCGCAACAAGCCTTGTCGGCAAGAGTATTTAAAGAAGCCCGCGAAGCGATCATGATTACGGATGCCAACGGGACTATTATTGATGTCAACCCTAGTTTCTGTAACACAACGGGATATAGCAGGACTGAGGTCATCGGACAAAATCCGCGTTTACTCAACTCCGGCAAACACGGCCCTGAATTCTTTACGGCGATGTGGACAGATCTGAAAGGGCATGGCTATTGGCAAAGCGAAATGTGGAACCGCAAGAAAAATGGTGAGTTCTACTACGAACATCTCACGATTTCCAGCCTACACGATGAAAACGGCAAGATTATCCACTATGTCGGATTTTCCTCAGACATTAGCGAACGCAAGCAGGCAGAAGAATCGCTACAGATGATGCGGTTTGGTGTCGATCACGCCGGTGACAGCATATTTTGGATTAGCCGCGAAGGCCGCATCCTCTATGCCAACCAAGCCGCCTGCGAGGAACGCGGTTATTCCAGTGAAGAATTGCTCGACATGTGTATTTTTGATTTGGACCCGGATTACCCGCCAGAAGTCTGGGAGCCTCACTTTGAAGACCTCAAACGGCGCGGCACAATCACGCTTAACACCCGGCATCGTATTAAGGACGGTGTTATCTACCCTATTGAGGTCAATGCCAATTATGTCCATATCGGCGGGCATGAATTCAACTTTTGCTTTGTCCGCAATATCACCGCCCGCATCCTCATGGCAGAAGAGCTAAAAAACCGTGAGGCAAAATTCCGCTCAATTATTGAAATTTCACCTGTGCCAATGGCCTTAAATGATGATCAGCAACAGATCACTTATGTAAACCCGGCATTTACACAAACCTTTGGTTACCGCCTAGAGGACATTCCGACGCTCACAGATTGGTGGCCAAAAGCTTATCCCAATGCCGATTATCGGGAGCAAGTTAAGGCGACTTGGCAAGCGGCGCTGGAACAAGCCCAACGCGAGCAAAAGCCCTGCCCGCCAGGGGAATTTACCATTTGCACCCAAGCGGGCGAATTTAAAACGGCTATAGTCAATGCCGCGATGATTGCCGGCTCTACCGAGCATTTAATCGTTTTTGTTGATATTACCGAGCGCAAAAAAGCCGATGACTACGAGCAGTTTCGCAACACTATTCTTGAGCAATTGGCGACTAACAAACCGCTCTTTAATATTCTTGAAGCTCTGGTGCTAGGTGTCGAACAAATTAACCCAACCATGACGTGCAGTATTTTATTGCTGGATGATGAGGGCAAGTATTTTCTTGAGAGTGTCGCGCCCAACTTGCCCGACTTTTATAGCCAAGCCATCAACGGAATAGAGATTGGCATTGGTGTAGGTTCCTGCGGAACAGCCGCCTTTACAGGCAAGCCGATCATTGTCGAAGATATTGCCACCCATCCGTATTGGGCCCCTTATAAAGAACTCGCCGCTAAAGCGGGATTACGGGCCTGTTGGTCACAGCCCATCCTCTCCTCGCTCAATAAAGTGCTGGGGACTTTTGCCATTTATCATCATGAGACAATCACCCCTACCTCCCCGGATATTTATCTCATCGAACAATCCGCCAAACTGGCCAGTATCGCGATTGAACGCCGACAAAATGACATGGATTTGCGTATTGCCGCCACGGCTTTTGACTCCCAAGAAGGCATCATCGTCACGGATGCCAACTGCACCATTCTCCGTGTTAATGGTGCTTTTACTGCCATTAGCGGTTATACGGCAGAAGATGTGGTCGGTCAGAATATGTCGATACTCCAATCCGGGCAAGCGGCGACCGAGTTTTATCAGACTATCTGGCAAAGCCTTTCGCTATCCGGTTCTTGGGAAGGGGAAGTTTGGAACCGCCGCAAAAATGGTGAAATTTACCCAGAACACCTTATTATTACGGCAGTAAAAGACCAAAATGGTATCATTGCCAATTACGTCGCCACGTTAACCGACATCACCCTACGCAAAGAAGCGGTCGATAAAATTGAACAACTGGCCTTTTACGATCCGCTGACGGGCTTGCCCAATAGGCGGCTGTTACAAGATAGGCTACCGCTTGCCTTTGCCGCCAGCCACCGCAGTGGCCGACAAGGTGCATTGTTGTTTATCGACATGGATAACTTTAAGACCCTCAACGATACCCTCGGCCATGATATGGGCGACTTATTGCTGCAACAGGTTAGTCAACGCCTTAAATCCTGTGTGCGCGAAGGTGACACCGTTGCCCGTTTTGGCGGTGATGAGTTCGTTGTCTTGCTGGAAGATTTAAGTGGGCAAACACTGGATACCGCAACGCAGGCTGAAATTGTTGGCAACAACATTATTGCCGTCCTCAATCAGCCCTATCAGCTTGATGCCCACGAACATCACAGCACCCCCAGTATCGGTGTCACCTTGTTTAATGGCCAAGAACAATCTAGCGAAGAGCTGTTGAAACAGGCAGATATTGCCATGTACCAAGCCAAGACCTCAGGCCGTAACGCCCTGTGCTTTTTCGACCCTCAAATGCAGGCCATCATCACCGCCCACGTTGCCCTAGAAGAAGATTTGCGCTTAGCACTGAAAGAAGAGCAATTTATACTCTATTACCAACCACAAGTTCGGCATACAGGCGAGATCATCGGTGCCGAAGTGCTTATCCGCTGGCAACATCCACGGCGGGGTTTGGTTTCTCCCGCAGAATTTATTCCCTTAGCAGAAGAGACCCGCCTGATATTGTCTATTGGTGAATGGGTGTTAAAGAAAGCGTGTGCCCAGCTCAAACTATGGGAAGCACACACGCACACCCGGCACTTGCAACTGGCGGTTAATGTCAGTGCCAGCCAATTTCATCAAAGCGATTTTGTCGGGCAAGTACAGCAAATTTTACAGGTTAACGCGATTAACCCCACACAGCTTAAACTGGAATTGACAGAAAGTTTAGTGCTTGATGATATTGATGACACCATCTTAAAAATGAATGCCCTGCGCAAAATTGGCGTACGATTTTCAATGGATGACTTTGGTACGGGCTATTCGTCACTATCCAGCCTCAAGAAACTGCCGCTCGATCAACTCAAAATTGACCGGGGTTTTGTGCGTGACATCTCCATCGACCAAGATAATACCGTCATTGTCGAGACCATCATTGCCATGGCTAACAAACTGAATATGCAAGTCATCGCCGAAGGCGTGGAGACGGAAGGGCAGCGTGCCTTTTTAGAGCAGCATAATTGCCTGCTTTTTCAAGGCTATTTGTTCGGTAAGCCAGTGCCTGTTGAGCAATTTGAAGCGTTACTGAAGCAAATCCCGCACTGACAACGCTATTTTATTTTTATCGTACCCCATTGCCCCGCCTGTTACGGTCATCGCAGCTTATTGCCCCCCCCCTCTATTTTCGCCAGTTTAGTCAGCCTACGCCTTCTGCCTAAACCAATACAGCGTGTAAATACCAATAATCAAAGAATAGACGAAAACGGACGACCCTAAATCGTCATATTGCTTGTTAGTTTCCGGTACACTGTTGGGCACAAATGCACCCATCACTTCTGGATGAAAAGCTTCAATCGTAACATTTTGTGCATAAGACTCTGAATAACAGATAGTTAATGCCACTATGCCTAATAGAATTATTATTTTTCTCATGATAAATTCCCCATACAAAAACAAAATAGCCAACCCATAATTAGTATCGAGTCGATACTATATTAGCTTTTTTGTTCTGCTTAGGAAAGCTTTTCTTAGTTTTCCTGGCAGAGATGCGGAACCTCACTTGATGTTTGGCCGAGAATTTTGCCAGAAGTGCAAAGCCACAAAAAATAGCGCAAACTATTTTATTGGTTAACACCCAGAATATTGGGTATTCGCGCTACAAAAGTGTTTTTTATAGCCTATACTACTTAGGGGGTGGAGTATGCAAACCACCCTCTAAACGATTCCCCAACCTACTTAACGAGTTTGATTATGAAACTACCATCCCACGCTTGGCTATTTTTCTTGTTACCGTTATCGGGCATTGCCTTTGCCGCGCCAGAGCCTTTGTTAAAAGTTGTTGTTGCCTCAACGTCAGCGAATGACACCAGCAATAGCTGTACCTTAGATGGTAACGGAAAGGTTATTATTGAACATACGGTTAAGTTATCTCCATCCGGCTCTAACCTTAAATCTAAAGAAGTAAGAGCCGCTAATTTAAGCGTGAATGATATAAAATCCGTAATTGCTAATGCCGCACAGGGCAATATAACCGGTAAGCCCTTAGTCGGCAGTTACACGCATCAATATTTCGCCTATCAACAGCAGAATAGTCAGACGAAGAAAATTTTCCTATTGGATAAAGTGGGAGGCGGGGTAGTTAACGATTCTCCCGCCGTGGGGCCGTTGACTAAATTTATTGATAGCGTGTGCGGTGACCTATCGTTCGTTCCGTACCAAGATACGGCGAAAGCTAAATTTGCCAAAGTGATTTTAGATACGGCTAGCATTAAAGCCGCTGTCGAGGTTTGCGGCCAAACCAATGCAGGCTTAGGTACTTGTGACGGAACGCAAAGTGACTACGGTGTCTATACCGCGCTAATTCAAGCGAACCAAAAAATTGCTGCGACCCCACCCTCTGAGGCGACAACAGCTTCAGTTACCATTATGCAATCCGATCCCTTTCAAACGACAATTACTGCCACTGCCGTTACAAATAATGGCTTAAATGGTGAAATCTATATTCTTAACGGGGTTTACTACTATACGGGTTTCATTATTTGGAATGTAGACCCAAACTCTACCTGTTTAGTGGCGGGTATCTGCTAACCCCTGTTGAATGCAGACCATAAACTTAAAGGCCGTTTTTTTTAAATCTGCATCAACTGAAAAACCAATAGGCAATCTACAACGCTTGTCGGTTTAAGCTAGACAAGGCGCGGGGGTAATACCCCCGCGCCCTGCGCGTACCGCCCTTACCGCCCTCTCCTACCCTTTGCGCCTAATTTGCCGCAACCCAAAACCTAAGCAAGGAAGCGATTTCGAGCGGATGTTAACTGACTGATTTACCAATAAAGCGGCCTGATTCTGAACAGGTGTCACTTAAGCCTTTACGGATATAATTAATGGTCGAAAAAGCGATTGCGGTGTCGGTTTTATCCAGCTTGGCACTGTCATTGATGACAACGTATTGGCCTGATACGGCAAACATTCCATTAATGGCATATTGCAGCCGATTACCCTTAACGGTGTTCGCCAAAGGTGTCAGGGTAATCGGCAATGTGAACAGTTTTTGGGTTTCTGCCGCATCTTTATAAATGGTGATTTGGCTGGTGCTATCCACATGCACTCAATAATTGATCACGACGTTTTCCAAAACTATCAGAACCGATTATTTAAGTAGGCGTTCATATATCTTTTAATATTTTTATCTCTGACTTGCCCTGAGCGGAGCCGAAGGCTACGGGGCTTCGCTCAGGGAGCAACGAGCGGTGTTAAACTCACGAATGTTAAAAAATATATGCACACCTACTTAACTGTTGGGCAACGTACCCTACCGCACCTCATCGGACAAAAAAAACCCCGCCAAGCCTTGTAACTTGCGGGGTTGTGTACTCTGTTGGATGTCGAGGTACTGGAGTTTGGCGTCCCAAGGCGGATTCGAACCGCCGGCCTGTCCCTTAGGAGGGGACCGCTCTATCCTGCTGAGCTATCGGGACAGATAAATTGTAATTTTACCACAAAATAATGTGAAAAATTACCATTTTTAATATTCTGCCCTGACTGACGCGCTGGCCGCCATCTTCATTTTTGGGCAACCGACAGATTTTTTTAAAAAAACCATTAGGGATAAATGACTTTTGGCTTAAAGTAAGCGGCGGGGTACTTCGGGTCGGTTTTGTCTTCGGCGGCATCAATCAGCGCTTGGTCGGCATAGACGACCTGGGGCTGATAGTTAGCGGCAGGGTATTTTGGGTCAAATTCGGCGGCGGAAGCCGGGGCAGTTTGCGCCGCGTCTTTATCAAGATAAATCACTGTCGGTTGAAAATTGGCGGCTGGGTATTTGTCGTCGGTAGCGGCGGAGCTTAAAACGGGATTCAGAGCGATTACAGCAAAAGCCAAGCCTAAAAGGGTGTTGTTCTTCATAATGTAGGAGTCTCCAAGTGTAGTAAATTAAATCCAGTCAGGTTCCTCGTCTGTAAAGCTGGATAATCCCGAAGTATCGAATATTTTGGTGCAATGCGCAACCGTTTTTACACGGTATTTTTACAATCGGGCAATGTTTATGAGTGAATTTTTGTTTGTCTATGGCTCGCTACGCGCCGATAGTGGCTCACCAATGGCACAGATGTTGGCAGAAGTGGCTGTTTATCAAGGCCATGCCGTTATGTCTGGGCGTTTATATGAGGTGGCGGGCTATCCTGGGGCTGTGGAATCTGCCGATCCGGCGGAAACGGTACACGGTGAGTTATACCGCATTGTCGACCCTAGCGTATTACTGGCAATATTGGATCAA
The DNA here is from genome assembly GCF_002923755.1 of Methylovulum psychrotolerans. Lineage (GTDB taxonomy): Bacteria > Pseudomonadota > Gammaproteobacteria > Methylococcales > Methylomonadaceae > Methylovulum > Methylovulum psychrotolerans. Next base: position 16,810 of record NZ_PGFZ01000017.1, on the reverse strand, counting down.
TATGAAGAATGTTCGGCAGAATTTGCCGCCCCTCAGGAGTATATACGCAAACGCTTAACGGTTCGCTTGGCGGGCGGTAGCCTATTAAGGGCATGGTGTTATGTTTACCAATGGGAGGTGGAAGGCTTGCAGCGGATTGTTTCGGGCGATTATTTGGGATACCGCTAGTGGCAAGCCATTTGGCGTTCTACCCAATTATGGGTGGCGATTTTCAAACGCCCAAAACAAGCTGTCTGGGCTTTCGGGTACACTATCGCCGCTAGCGGGAGACATACCCGCCGGAGCATCTTCGTAGCCATAAAATGCCGAGGCAGAATAAAGCCTAGCGGTGATGTCCTAGATTTAGGGTTTACGCCCACTTTGCGCTGCAAACTTTTTACTGCTGATTTTTTTACGGCATAATCTGAAAGCAGGTCAACACCTCATCCATTTCCAACTCGTAAATATCCACATGGTCAACCCGTGCCGTTATCGGGCCTTTATGGCACCATTTGATAAATTTTTCTATCACCGGATGCTCGGCTTCGGCGATGATCTCCACCCGCCCATCAGGCAGGTTTCTGACACTGCCCTTAATGGCAAAATGTTTGGCTTTATTTTGGGTAAAGACGCGGAAATACACGCCTTGGACACGCCCTGACACTAAAATTTTTACTCTACGCATAGCTTAACAAGCCTCCAGCAATAATGGATTTTAGTATGGCGGGCAAAATCTTCCGGGATAGTGTCCGCACTAATGTCGTCTATCGCCAATTCCGGCAACGCGGCAACATCCATTTTGAAGCGCCGGAAATTGGTCGAAAAATAGAGTACCCCGTCTGCCGCCAATAAGGCGGCGGCGTTGCGGATAAGCGTCACATAGTCATTTTGTATGTCAAACACCGCGTCCATGCGCTTAGAATTGGAAAAAGTCGGTGGATCGAGAAAAATCAGCCCGTACTGGCGGGGCGACGCTTGCGCGGCTTCACTCGCCAGCCACTCCAAGCAATCGGCTTGGATAAACTCGTGGGTACCGTCGGTTTTATTGAGCGCCAAATTTTGTTTCGCCCAACTAATATAAGTATTGGACATATCCACAGTGGTGGTGGCGATGGCGCCGCCAACGGCGGCATGGACGGTAGCACTGCCCGTATAGGCGAACAGGTTTAAAAAGCGTTTACCTTTGGCCTCCCGTTGGATGCGCAAGCGGATAGGCCGATGGTCTAAAAATAGCCCTGTGTCGAGATAATCGGCAAAGTTAACCAGCAAGGTGCAACCGCCTTCGGTAATGCGGTGAAATTGCCCGCTATCGGCAAATTTTTCGTATTGTTCGGTGTTGCGCTGCTTGCGGCGGATTTTTAAAAACACGTTGTCGCGCGGTATGTCCAGTACCTTGGGCAATTCTGCCAACAGCCCCGCCAAACGTTGGTCGGCTTTTTGGCGGTCTACGGTTTTCGGTGGCTCGTATTCCTGGACGTTAACCCAGGTTTGCTCGCCTTGATACAAGTCTACCGCCGCCGCGTATTCCGGCAAATCGGCATCATAAATCCGGTAGCAGGTAACGGCATTTTTTTGCGCCCATTTACTGAGTTTTTTCAGGTTTTTTTTCAGGCGGTTGGCGAACATGTCCGCGCCAGTATCTTCGGGAATGGAGTGACTGCTGGTCTCGATCACTTGCGCAACACGCTCTTGTGGGTTACGCGCTTTCGGCACAAAAAACGCCGCCTCGTTAATGTTCAGGCGGAGCAGCCTGCATTCCAACGCGCCATTAAACAGGGTAATAGGTTTTTGTGAGCGGATGCCGAGCCGGAAACCCAATTCAGGATTGCTGATAATCATGCCGACTTGCCAGCCGAGAAAATGGCTTTTTAAGGTCTCGCCGAATTTCCTGTAGAGTTCGGCAACGGCTTCTTCATCTTCCAAACGCTCGCCGTAAGGCGGGTTACAGATCACCAGACCCGGTTGCCAGCTTTCCGCAGGCGCGGCATCGGCTATATCACGGCGTTCGACATGGATTTTATGGGCCAATCCGGCATTGGCGATATGTTTTAGGGCAATGTTGACGGTATAGCGGTCTTGGTCAAAACCGACGATGACGGGCAGCTTGGCAAGGCCAATGGTTTTGCGTTGTTCGGCCTCGGCGCGGAGCTTGCGCCAACAGGCGGCATCGTGCTGTTTCCAGCCGGTAAAGCCAAAATAATCGCGTAATAGGCCTGGCGCGTAGTCGGCAGCCATCATTGCCCCTTCCAACAGTAAGGTGCCGGAACCGCACATCGGATCGAGCAGGGTCGCGTGTTCGGCGGCCAGTTTTGGCCAACCGCAACGTAATAACAATGCGGCGGCCAAATTTTCTTTAATCGGCGCTTTAATGGTGGTGTCGCGGTAGCCGCGCCGATGCAGGCTTTCACCGGACAGGTCCAAACTGAGCTGGGCGGTTTCGCCCTGCAAATAGACGTTAATACGGATATTAGGCTGCTCGGTGTCGACGCCGGGACGGACATTAAAGCGGCTGCGCATTTGGTCGACAATGGCATCTTTAACCTTTAATGCCCCGAAATGGGTATTGTTGATCGCTTCGGAATTTTTCGCGCTAAAGCTGACCGCCAAGGTGTCTTCGGGGTTAATGTGGGTAAACCAGTCGATTTGCTGGACACCGTCATACAAATCCTGCTGGCTCTTAACAGGAAAAGTGGCCAAGACCAGTAACACGCGGTTGGCGGTACGCGACCATAAACAGACACGGTAAGCGGTTTCCAAATCGCCCGCAAACGCCACCCCTGCCAAAGTTGCTTTGGGCTGGGCGATACCTAGCGTTTGCAGTTCTGCGGCCAGAATATCTTCCATCGCTTTCGGCGTGGTGGCGAATAATGAATAAGTGGGCATGGTTTTAAAAGGCTGATTAAGGGGGAAAAGGAAAACGTCACTTACCGACCGGATTCTACCAGAGGCGGTAAGTGTGCAAAAAGAAGTGGGCGGTACGCCGTGCGGTGCACTGCTGGGTAAGCCCTAAAGGCTAAGGCCTTCCGTTGGCCGTTTACGTCATGTCGCCGACAAGCTGGGCTTATTCGGGTTGTTTTATTTTTAGTAGTTCTACGTCAAACACAAGGGCTTCGTTAGGTTCAACCGCACCGCCGCCGGCTTCGCCATACGCCAATTCAGAAGGGATGTAAAAACGGTATTTCGCGCCTTCTTTCATGAACAGCAGGCCTTCTGTCCAACCCGTGATTAAGGCGTTGACCGGAAAAGTTGCCGGTTCGCCATGTGCATAGGAGCTATCAAATTCTTGGCCGTCGATTTTGGTGCCGCGATAATTTACCGTGACAGTATCCGCTAGAGTGGGTGACTTATTACCCGTACCCGGCGTTATTACTTCGTATTGCAAGCCGCTTTTGGTCGTTATAATAGTAGGATTTTTTGCATTGGCGGTAAGAAAAGCGACACCCGCAAGCTTATTTTCTTGGGGCGTTTTAGCATTCACTACGGAAAACAAGGTAATGCCTACAAAAATAGCGGTAACCATTGCCAGGATTTGCGTTTGATTTTTTCCCACGATTTCTCTCTCATCAAAGTAAAAAGCCCATTTTACCAAAAAATTAAAGATTGCATCCGTTCAATTGCTTTTGAAACTGTTTAGCACGGGTCGCCACCTTATCGGCGGTACGCCGTAACCAGGCCACGCGTAAATAGGTTTTTTGCTGGAAGCCGCGATGGCCTTCATGATAAGCCAGATACAGGTTTTTCGTATCGCTGGCGGCAATGCCTAATTTACGGTGGCTGATGGCGCAATACCACGCAATGAAATCGGCGGCATCGGCGAAATCGTCGCGGTCTGACCACCAATTGCCGGCACTGCCTTGGTAATCATCCCAAGTGCCGTCTAAAGCCTGCGCATAACCGTAGGCGCTGGTGGGGCGAAACCACGGGATAAAGCCTAACAGATAGGTGCGCGGCGGCTTGGCATCGGCGACAAAATGCGATTCTTGATGCATGATCGCCATAATGACGGTAGTCGGTATGCCCCATTTTTCCGAAGCTTGGCGGGCATTGCCATACCACTCGTCTTGCTCGCTGAAAACGGCGCAAATATTTTCGGTATTGTTGGGTGGCGCAGTCGCGCAACTTGCTAAACACAAATAAAAGAGTATCGTTAACAAATTTTGCCTTAACATAAACCCAGCCGCTTAACCATTTTAAAAAAATAACCACTCAACCGACATTGCGCCTCTCACAGGCTACCCATTAACAAATACTATTGACTTCTTCGGAAAAAAATTTTATTTCTTTATGGAGAAAATAGGCGACGCGGATGTCAAATATATAAATATAAAGGAAAAAACTATGAACACGCCGTCCCATGACCATGACCGCCCTTATCGAAAGAGCATTAACTCACACGGTTGGATGTATGTAGGCGGTGAATCAAAGGAAATCACTGTCAAAAACATTTCTATAACGGGTGCGTTAGTGCAATTAAACACCCAAAACGAAGTGCCTGACAAGAAGCATACCCTACAAAATTTAGCGGTTTCAAAATCCATCGATTTTTATTTGCCGCATCTGCAATTGTCTGGTGAGGCGAAAGTTGTCAGGGTCGATACTACCGACGATAAACAATTGCTTTTGGCCATGGAATTCCAAAATATTGCCTATACCACCGACAAACCCGTTTTTAACCGCAAAAGTTACCGCAAAGAAGTCTCTATGCCAGGCCAACTCTTAGTAGAGGAACAGCCGCTTGATTTTGTCACCGTCGATATATCATTAGAAGGCTTAAAAATCCGTGTGCCAGAAGAATTGGACATAGAGCCGGGCGCGGTCATACCCTTCCAATTATCCGAAGCCAACGTAAAGGGTTTGGTTAAAGTCGTTTGGGCAGCTCATGGCGAAGCCCATGAGACGCTCATGGGTTTACAGTACGTCACCCCCAAAAAAACCCAAACGGCCCCCAAAATTGGGTTATCGAAACCCTATAGTATGAGTAACGCACTGCGATAAACGTACAATATGATAAAATTCTGCCCCGTCAGCTTAAGGCCGCTAAGCTAGCTTGGCCAGCATGTCTTAAGCCGACCCGAATCAACCGGCCCGGCCTTACGGCCCGGACCGGTAATGCATTGACACAACCCCACACCTTAAAACTCTTATGAATAAACCAAAAAAAGTCGCAATTCTTACAGCGGGCGGATTAGCCCCTTGCCTTAGTTCTGCTATCGGTAGCCTGATCGAACGTTATACCGAAATTGATCCGACTATCGAGATCATTTGTTACCGTAGCGGTTATAAAGGTCTGTTATTGGGTGATTCTTACGAAGTAACCCCAGAAATCCGCGCCAAAGCGGGTTTGCTGCACCGTTTTGGCGGCTCCCCTATCGGCAACAGCCGCGTTAAACTGACCAACGTGAAAGACTGCGTGAAACGCGGTTTAGTTCAAGAAGGCGAAGACCCGCAAAAAGTCGCCGCCGACCAATTGATTAAAGACGGCGTGGACATCCTGCACACCATCGGCGGCGACGACACCAATACCGCAGCAGCTGATTTAGCGGCTTTCTTGGCCAGAAACAATTATGGCCTGACCGTTATCGGTTTGCCAAAAACCGTTGATAACGACGTTTATCCGATCAAACAATCGTTAGGCGCCTGGACTGCCGCCGAGCAAGGTGCGCGTTATTTTGCCAATGTGGTGGCCGAAAACAACGCTAACCCGCGCATGTTGATTGTCCATGAAGTCATGGGCCGTAACTGTGGCTGGCTGACCGCCGCCACCGCCCAAGAATACCGCAAATTGCTGGACCGCTCCGAATGGTTGCCTGCCATCGGTTTAGACCGTAACGCCTTTGAAGTCCATGCCGTATTCGTACCTGAAATGGCGATTGACTTGGCTGCCGAAGCGGAACGTCTGCGCACCGTCATGGATACTGTCGATTGCGTCAACATCTTCGTATCCGAAGGGGCCGGTGTCGAAGCGATTGTCGAAGAAATGCAAGCGAAAGGCCAAGAAGTGCCACGCGATGCGTTCGGCCACATCAAACTGGATGCCATCAACCCCGGCAAATGGTTCGGTGAACAGTTCGCCGCCATGATCGGCGCGGAAAAGACTTTAGTGCAAAAATCCGGTTATTTCGCCCGTGCCTCTGCCGCCAATATCGAAGACGTGCGCCTGATCAAGTCCTGTGCGGATTTGGCGGTAGAATGTGCCTTACGCCGCGAATCTGGGGTAATGGGTCACGACGAAGACCAAAACGGCGTGTTACGCGCCATTGAGTTCCCGCGCATTAAAGGCGGCAAACCGTTCAATATCGACACCGATTGGTTCGGACAAACTTTGGCGGAAATTGGCCAAACCAAAGGTGCAAAGGTTGAAGTCAGCCACTAAGCGGTTAACGGGCAACGGCTAACACGCTTGCCTTAAACCACAAAAACCCCCGAAGGCGTTTAAAGCTTTCGGGGGTTTTGTTTTTATGACGGGTTAACCTTCAACCACCCTACCCTGTCAATACAAATGCGTATAGCTGTCCCGCACTTCGCGCAATTCCAGGGCAATTTCCCGCCGTAAGCGGAAATCGCGTTTGGAGTGGGAAATGTTATAAGGGATACGCGGGTTACGCTCGTATTTGACGGCGGTGCGGATAATGCCGATCCATTGCCGCTCATTGTCTTCAATTTCTTTAAAGCGGTTACGGATGCGCTCCAGTTCTTGGTTGCAATAAGTGATGAAACCCGCCGCATAAAAGACGCTGTTTTTCAGGTAATCTTCCAACGCCGCCAAATCACCGTTGATCTCTTCGACCACTTGCTCAAAATTGATAGGTTCCGGTGACCTTTCCAATTCTTCTTTGAAAGCGGCGACCGACTCGACCACTTCTTGCACCACTACGGCTTTCGAGCGGCTGCCGCGTCCAGATACCGCTAAGGCCGCATCCGCCACTGTTTCCGCCAACTCACTGCCCGCTTTAGCGGCGCGGGCAGCCTTACTGACCGCGACCGGAATACGGCTGATGGCTTTTTCCCACAAGCCATAGCGCAAATAATGGGTCAAACGGCCTTCTTGTTTGGGCTGGTCGTTCGTGCTCAGATAGAAGGCTTCCAAGGTTTTGATTTCGGCGGCGCGTTCATTCAATAGGCGTTCGCGGGCTTGTAGGGGTTTGGCGATAAAGGCCTCGACGGCGACCCGCCCAAAGCGCAAAAACAGCACTTGGAAACCGTGGCGTATCCGCGCCTGCTCTATGGCTTCATCCATTTGCGAATGCAGCAGAGTTTTACGCACATCTTCGGTTTCCCAAAGCAATTCTTGGGTTTTGCGGACGATTTGGTCAATTAAGGCCTGTAAGGCTTGCGCCAATTCGTCGGTCAGTTCGGTCTCAAATTTTTGTTGGATTTCCCGGAACAACTCTTCGCGGATCTTATAATTGCCCTCCCGCGAATCCGGCATGGAAATGGTACCGCCAGCGGTGTAAATACGCTTTAACTCATCGGGTTGGGCCGTGGACAAATTAGCCAGCAAGGCTTCGATTTTTTCATCATAAGCATCATGCAAAGCCGCCAATTCTTGGTGTTCCGCGCCTAAGGCATCGGCTTCGGTACGGCCTTGGATGCTTTCGGAATACCAGACATCAAAATCTTTTTTAATGCGCTGCCATTCCCGCCCCCACCATTGGTTAAACTCTTTACCCAGCAAGTTATCTTCATGGCTATCGCTGTCGCTGTCGGCAAAACTGGCGTAGAGCGGCTCTAGTTTTTGCAAAATGTCGCTGGCGTAATAGCGCATATTATTGACTAACGCATCGCAGCGTTTTTGCAGCACCAAGGCGCGTTCGTTATCAATATAATAGTTGACCGATTCTTTTAAGATCGGCAAGCCGTCGGTAATGCCCAGTTTTTTCAGCTTGGCCTTATCGTCGGCGCTTTTAGAACGCCGCAGGGTATCTTCGGAAGGGATGCCGAACTCCACCAAATGCGCCCGGGCACAGACCGGAATCAGGCGGCGCTCAGGCACGGCAGGCCAGTAGTTTTTATGCTTTTCGTAGGTTTCCTTAAAATCAATCGGGTCATCTAAGGCATCGACCTGGGTGAGGACGACAAACACCTTATCGGCAACGCGGATTGCCGGATCTTCGGCATCTGTCACTATCAGCATCTCTTTTTCGGGGCCGGTAATGGAAGGTTGCTTCATTTCTTTGGCGTAAATGATGGCATCGCATTTTTTCAACCGCTCCAGCGCCTGTTCGGCGTGCATCAAGATACCGGAGTTAAAGCCCGGCACATCATGGAAAATAATGTCGCGGTCGCTACGCAAGCGTACAGTCTTCAGTTGGATACGTTTGATCGCCAGCGATTGGGCGCGGTTTTTAAAAATCGCCTCCTGTAAATGGTGGCTTATTTCGCTGATGTCAATAAACGTTTGGCTAAAACCACTTTTCAGTTTGGTAAACTCGGCAATGGCATCCAAGTGCTTTTCCGTATCGTCAAGATCTTCCTGAATTTCCTTTTTTTCTTTTTCGCTCAACAAATTGCTTGCCAACGCGTCACGGCGCTGGGCTTGCAGGATGCCGATTTCCTCTTTGCTGTAATATTCAATCCGTAGCAATTGGTCGTGTTCGGTTTGCGCCGACCAAATTTCGGTACTGGTAAATGTGCAGCGCTCGCGGGCGGACGGCAAAATTTCTTGCCCCAACCACGCATTCAGCAAGGCGCTTTTACCCGCTTTTTCCAGGCCAATGACGGCAACCTCAAAACGGTTGGCGCGTAAGCGCTCTAATTGGTTATTGAGGCGTTGCTGCTCGATAGCCAGTTTTTGCAGCAGTTCGGCGGGCAAATCCGTTTGGGTTTTGCCGCACAGGGTGTCCAGCTTATCGACCAGCACCGCCGTTTTTTCTAAGCGTATCAGTTGTTGTTGACAGGTTTCTAGCCAAGTAGCCATAAAAATTCCGAGTTATTAAAAAGAGGTGAAGCGCTTTTAAACCGCCATTGTCAGAGTTGGCGTTTTAAAATAGCGTCACTGTTAAGCCCTATCGGCTTTATCCCAAGCCGTAGGCTGCCAAAGCAATGGATTAAAAATAGGATACGTTAGCCGGGCGGCGGTGTAAATATGGCGTTCATCCCAATAAACACACCTCGCCAAACTGACAGCCAATAGCTACGTTTGCCGTTTGTTTATCGCGTACCCTAGAAGGCGTATAAATAGCCAATGCGGTATTGCCAAGGATTTCCTAACGGAGGAATTAAAACCTTTAACATAAAATGGCAGGCAATTTTATTCCTGTCTCTGCTAAACTAAGGGCTAATAAAACACATTCCACATCAATAATGTTTGCGCTTTTGTTAAAATAACGCCTAACCGCTTTTTACTCCAGAGCTTATTAATGATTGCTAATAATGCCTGCCAAGGCCTTAAATCCGCTAATTTTTTCGCCTTCCCCTCGCGGCCCTTAACCAAGCTTCAGAATGGGAAATTATTACAAGCATCTGCCACCGAAGCGATATTTTATCGGTTCCGCAGCCAATACAAACAGATTTTTGCACAGCCTATAAACATCGCCCGAATAACCGCTAAGCCGTTTATGGTATCAGCTAGCCAACAGAATGCCAATGAAGCCCGGCAAACCGATAAGGCCAATTTGGCACAGTTGCTGGTCTTGTATCAGGCGGTTACGGATTGGGACAGGCAATTGCTTTGTTACGGCCTATGCTTAGATCAGGCCGATCTGGCACGGGTTAACGCCCGTCAGCCGTCATCCAAGGTTTAAACTATGCCCATCCCAACCCTTACCAAGCCCAGCCGCTACTTTACTGACAGCCATTTTTTGCCCAAGCCAGCCATTTCTTTACCCGATGGCCCACGCTTGCAACTGATCGCTGCCGAAGCTTTGTATTATTTTTTCAGTAACCAAACTGAAAAAATTTCCGACCGGCACCACAAAGGCATTAAGACTTTATTTGCCGCCGCCAAAAAAAACAGCGGGGCACTCATGGTGCCTGCCACGGTGCTGACAGCCAGTGAGGCCATGCAAGCGGAAAACTTGGCGGTTAGCAAACCCCGCTTGGCGCGTTTGCTGGGGCAGTGCCGCCATGAGCATTTTGCCGAGCAGTGCGTGGCGACTGCCCTGACCTCCAACCTCAGCTTGATGAGTCCGTTTTCGGATAACCGGGCAAGCTGCCAAGAAAGTTATGAAGCAGACGGGATGAATTATTTACGTTTTACCGACGGTCAGCAGTGCTTTTTTGTGCTTCAGGGGGTTTCTTCGGCGGATAGCCTGTATTTTCCCGAAGGCAATAGCTTAATTTGTCTTGTCCAAGCCACAGCCAGCGAAGTCAGGCACTTACAAAACCACCTGCTCGGCGAGTTTCATAAGGTACTGGCCTACGCGCAAGGCAGCAACAAATTGGCAGGTCTGATCGCTTCCCATAGCCTGCCCGAACATTTTTATTATGAAATCCTCCCGGCTTTGCTGACAGTCTACCAAAACCCGCAACTGCGTCCACATATTCCCGGTCTGGTGATGCGCAAAGGCCAAGATTTTATTGACCTTAAACTGTTATTTCCAAACTGCCCCAGCAGCGTTTTAGGGGCAGGCGAAATGAGCCGGCAGGCTTTCAGTACGCAACGCTGGTTTATCCATATCGGCAACGCCCCGCAACAGCGCAGCCTGTATAAATATTACGATGCCGTTAACCGCTACCTGTTTAAACAGATCAACAACCACGTCAGCCATGAGGCACAAGCCAAAGCCGTGCAGATGGAAGACTGCTATCCTTTAATTTGGATTGGTGTGGCCGGACAAAAAAACGCTTGGCAGGAACAAGTGGACGGCTATAGTTATATCCTGAACCAATTAATTGCCCGTTACCCCCGTTTAGGGGTCATCATTGACGGGCGGATCTTAGCAGCCAGTGCGAAAAAAGCCCACCGGACAGCCGACTACCGTCTGGCCGAGGCTATCCGCAAACGCTTACATCCCGATATTCTGACCCTATCGGTCATAGATGAAAACACCACGACAAAATTGTTTATCGCCGCCAATATTGATTTTTTCATCGGCAGTTTTGCCACCGGGTCGCTGTATGTGTCAGGTCTGCTTAGTAAACCGGGCATTGCCCATTTGGGTAATGCCGAAGCCCGGCAAGCCTTAGAGGAAACCCTGTATAACCACCCTAACCCTAACGTCTATTTGTTGCCGAAAGCCTACGTCAAAGATAAACGGGCCGGCTCCGTGTTAAAAACTTTGTGGAAAAAAAGCATGGCGATGTCCTTAAAAACTGCCCAGCAACCCGCATCAATAATAATAGAACACCCTTATTCCATTGAGAAAAAAGCCTTTTACCGCTATATAGAAGCGCGTTTGGATAAGGTGTTGCTTAACCCCCAAAACACCAAAATCCGGTTTTTTATCGAACCGTCTTTCAGCATTAACCCCGCTGTGCGGCATTATCTAACCATGGCCAGTCATGGCAATCTGCTGGAGGTCTTCCCTACTTTGCCGTTCCCCAAAAACCTCACCGATTTGGCGGAATTTAGCGAAACCTACCTAAAACAGCATATCATTTACGGTTTGTTTACCTTTGGTAGCCAACAAATTTTAAACCGCCCCAGTGAATTTATGGTTTGGTTGGGCGACCCCTTGCGGCGGGTGCAACAGCACATCCTGTTATTTGCGAAAAATGCCGAGCGGATGCACCAAGCTTGTGATATGGCAACCATCCTTAAAGCCGAACACAAAAGCTTGGACAATTATTACACCCGTCTCATTTCCGGTTTGGACGCACCCTTCGGCAAATGCACAGAAACCATGCTCAATACCGCTTTGGGCAATATGGCCCAATATTTTGTTTTTATTGGCATCAACGAGCAACAAAAGCTCTCTTTTGACCGGCTCTGCACCCTGATGGACTGGGAGAGGTCATTATTTCCCGACAGCTTACCGAATACCCAGGCCATTGATACAGACGCTTTCTCAGAAGACCATCTCGAGCAGTTAAATGCCTTATGCGTATTCGATTACCGCCTGTATAAGGCGGCATTGGCTATGGCCAGGGGGGCGGTGCTATAAGTCCGGCCTGGGTGCAGAGCATCGCGGCTTGCAACGCTCCTTTAGCCTCAGCATTTCGTTGCCTGTGTTGTTTGGGTAGCGACGGCCATATAAGTAACGCTTACCGATACTTAACCTCAACCTTATCCTGCCCAAACACCGCGCGTAACTTCGTCACCAGTTCATCGCCCGCGCTGACGCGCCAGTCATCGCCTAACCTTAATACCGCCTTAGCCACGGGTGATTGGTAATTCACCTCCACCGGACATTGCCCGCCTTTAAAATCCTGCAACACCGTCAGCAGCTTAGTAACCGTCACAGGGTCATCACCCTCGGCCGTCCAGTAAACTTGTAATGACCGGGCAAAAGCCGAACGCGCCTGGCCTATATCAAGGGCTTTTTCGACAGTCATCCGTAAGGCGTTAGCATAAGAATCCATGCTCAATGCCCCTTCGACCACCAATAACGTATCGCGTAGCACCACCTCGCGGTAACGGTCGTAAACTTCGCCAAATAACGTGCATTCCAGCCGTGCGGTACGGTCATCCAGCATAACGGAGACAATAGTCTTACCGCTTTTAGTTTGACGTACCCGCAAATCCACCACCAAGCCCGCAATCCGTACAGTAAGCGGGCCACGAGAACGTTCCGCCGTCTCCTGTACTCCCGCCAGCGTACCATTGGTAAACTGGCGCAACTCAACCGCATATTGGTCTATGGGGTGTCCGCTCAGATACAAGCCCAAAATGGCTTTTTCGGCATCGAGCTTAGCCTTTTCCGACCACGGTTCAACAGGCGTGGTGTAGGTTTCCGTCGCATCGGTTGCCTCGGCATTGACCGCCAAACCGAACAAATCATTCTGCCCCGTCAACGCCATCTTGCCATGCTGTTCGGCAACGCGTAAGGCGGTCGGCAATTCGGCAAAATGGCTGGCGCGGCAAGGGTTAAACTCGTCAAACGCGCCCGCCTTTACCAAGGCCTCCAACACCCGTTTGTTCACCTTGCGCAAATCCACCCGCTTGCACAAATCATACAAACCCGTAAACAGCCCGCTAGTGTTACGCTCGTTGATAATCACATCCTCAACCGCCGCTTCACCCACACCCTTAATCGCCCCTAAGCCGTAAACAATTTGCCCCTTAGCATTGACCGTAAATTTATGCTCGGACAAATTAATGCTCGGCGGACAAATTTTCAGCTTCATTTGCTGGCACTCTTCAATCAGCACCACCACCTTATCGGTGTTATCCATATCCGAGGACAACACAGCAGCCATAAACGCCGCCGGATAATGGGCTTTCAGCCACGCGGTCTGGTAAGCGACCAGCGCGTAAGCGGCAGAGTGGGATTTGTTAAAACCATAACCCGCGAACTTTTCCATCAAGTCGAAGATATAAGTGGCGATGCTTTCCTCGATTTGATTGGCAACCGCCCCTACGGTAAACTTCTCGCGTTCCTTCGCCATTTCTTCGATCTTCTTTTTTCCCATGGCCCTCCGAAGCATATCCGCCCCGCCCAGCGTATACCCCGCCATCTCCCGCGCAATCTGCATCACCTGCTCCTGATACAAAATAACGCCGTTAGTGGGCTTTAAAATCGGAATTAAGAGCGGGTGGGCGTATTCGGCTTTGGCGCCGTGTTTGACGTTGATGTAATCATCAACCATGCCCGACTCCAGCGGCCCCGGCCTGAATAAAGCCACCAGCGCGATGATGTCGTCAAAACAGTCAGGCTTGAGCTTTTTAATCAGCTCTTTCATGCCGCGTGACTCCAACTGGAACACGGCAGTGGTCAAGCCCTGTTTCAACAGCTCATACGAAGGCAAATCATCCCTAGGGATGGTGGTGATGTCCACGAGCGGCTCGCCCGCCAACTGCTTTTTGCGGTTAATGGTTTGCAACGCCCAGTCGATAATGGTCAGGGTGCGCAAACCCAAAAAGTCGAACTTGACCAAACCGACCGCTTCCACGTCGTCTTTATCAAACTGGGTGACTAAGTTGCCGCCGCCCTCTTCGCAATACAACGGCGAAAAATCAGTCAGCTTGGTGGGCGAAATCACCACCCCACCCGCGTGCTTACCCGCGTTTCTGACCGTGCCTTCCAAAGACAACGCCATATCGATAAGGGCTTTGACTTCTTCCTCGGCTCCGTAACGTTGCTTTAAGTCAGGACTGTCTTTTAAAGCCTTATCCAAGGTCATGCCGATTTCAAACGGCACCAACTTTGCCAAGCCATCGACAAAACCATAAGCAAAGCCCAGTACCCGCCCGACATCGCGGATAACCGCCTTGGCGGCCATCGAACCGTAAGTGATGATCTGAGCCACATGGTCGCGGCCATAATGTTCGGCGACGTAATTAATCACCTCATCACGCCGATCCATACAAAAGTCAATATCAAAGTCGGGCATGGACACCCGCTCTGGATTTAAAAACCGCTCGAACAGCAAATCAAATTCGATAGGGTCCAAATCGGTGATTTTCAACGCATAAGCCACCAAGGAACCCGCACCCGAACCCCGCCCAGGACCGACCGGAATCTGGTGATTTTTCGCCCATTGGATAAAGTCGGCGACAATCATAAAATAGCCGGGAAAGCCCATCGCGTTAATCACCGACAGCTCAATATCCAAGCGCTCATAATAGGCCTGCTCGTTTTCCGCCACCGACTGCTTGCCAACCGCCGGATAGTGCAGCAAACGCTCCGCCAAGCCTTTCTTGGCCTCGGCTGCCATCAGCTCGCCCAAGGTCATCCCAGGCGGTACGGGAAAATCCGGCAGAAAGTTTTCGCCCAAGGTCAGCTTAATATTGCAACGCTTGGCAATCTCCACCGTGTTCGCCAAGGCTTCCGGCAAATCGGCAAATAAGGCCTGCATTTCCTCACTGCTGCGCAAATACTGCTGCTCGGTATAATCCTTAGGCCGCCGCGTATCATCCAACACCCGCCCCTGATTAATACAGACCCGCACTTCATGCGCGGCAAAATCTTCCTTCCGCAAAAAGCGCACATCATTGGTCGCCACCACCGGCAAGCCGTGTGCCAACGCCAAATCGACCGCAGCGGCGATATAACGCTCTTCATCCGGCTTGCCCACCCGCTGCACTTCCAGATAAAACCGTTGCGGGAACAAGCCGCCCCAATACGCCGCTAAGCGTTGCGCCGCCTCGGTATTTTCCGCCAACAAGGCCTTGCCAATATCACCCTCCATTGCCCCCGACAAGGCAATCAAGCCGTCGTGATTGGCTTCTATCCACTCTTTCTGCACCATCGGCACGCCTAAGTGCTGGCCTTCCTGATAGCCCCTAGAAATCAGCTCGGTCAGGGTCACATAGCCCTGTTGCCGATTGACCAACAAGGTCAAACGGAAAGGTGCGGCGGGCTCTTCGGGGTTAAACACCCACACATCCGCCCCGGCAATCGGCTTAACGCCCTGCCCCATCGCCGCCTTATAAAACTTAACCAAGGAAAATAAATTGCCGTTTTCAGTCAGGGCAATGGCAGGCATGTTCAATTCCGCCAGCCGCTTAACCAGCGGCTTGATCTTAACAATGCCGTCTACCAGCGAAAATTCGGTGTGGAGTCTAAGATGGACAAAAGCCGGGTGCATGTCGGTATACAGTCAAATGAACAAAGGCCACCATTATAATACGTTGGCCTTATATCAGTAGGGCTAAACCACCCGAAACCAAACCGCAGGCAAAAAAAAGACAGGCATAAAGCCTGTCTTTAGATTTTGCGTAAGGAGGGAGCCGCGTTTAACTGTTTAACGCGCCTGCATAGGCTTTATCGAACGTGGGGATATGGCTATCCAACCAACCTTTGACCATCTGTCCGACCGCATCGGTCACATCGGCTTCGCCGGCATGGAATTTTTTCTGCAAATCGGCGCAAATGCCGATTAATGCCTCATGTTCCGCTTTGTGGTTAGCAAAATTGGCGAAACCTTTCGCCTGCATTTCTTGTTCTTCATGGGCAAAATGTCCGACCACATAGGCGATCAGGTCGTCTAACTGCGCCCCTATCGCCGAACGTTCCGCCCCGCCTGTCGCCAAGCTGTATAAATTATTGAGTTTATCAAACAAAATTTGGTGCTCTTCATCGGCAAAACCTACATTAGTGCCGTATTGTTCTGCCGTCCAAGTGATTAGTGTCATCTTTGTTCTCCTCATGGGTTAATTCTAGTTATTACCACATTTTTATTATGGTTTAAATTTAACCATACGTCAAGAAGGGTTTTTTATGAAGACCGATAAGGACCGAGGCCAATAAATTTTCTTAATAAGCATAGCAATCTGCCTGCATATCCAGTAAACTACAAAGTCCACGGGGGCGACATGGCTTCGACGTGGGTAGCGAAACCTAGAGTGCATGCCGAGGACTGTACACCTCGTAAAATCTACAGAAAAAAAGTATTCGCAAACGACGAAAACTACTCAATGGCAATCGCTGCGTAAAAACAGCTTCCATTCTTCTGACTGCCTGTGCTTATGCGGGTAGAGTCCGGTTCGCTGGACGCTCAGGAGTCATTTACATAAGCTCGCGCTGAAGTCTGTCCGGAATGGACGCGCAAAAACCTTACGGAATCGCTGATGGTTTTCTTGGCCCGACGGGTAGTCATCGGTTAAATCAAAAGTGCGGGATAAGCATGTAGACCTTGTGGCGGAGTACTTGCGGACGCGGGTTCAATTCCCGCCGCCTCCACCATACAAGTTATTGATAAATATATTATTTATTTTATCATTTGTTAAAAGTGGCTGTTAAAGTGGCTATTACCTAGCCGATTAACAGCCACTTTCCATCAAAATACC
>NZ_PGFZ01000016.1 GCF_002923755.1 Methylovulum psychrotolerans | reverse complement strand
ATTCCCCTTTGATTTTGATGTACGTCTCGTCCATACGCCAAGAGCCGGCAACCGTCCGTTTGCGGCTTTTTGCCGCCAAAGCGATCAGTGGCGAATAGCGGACAACCCAGCGGTTCAGGGTCGCATGGTCCACGGCGACACCGCGCTCCGCCAGAATTTCTTCCAGGTTGCGGTAGGAAACGCCATACCGGACATAGAAGAAAACCGCGTGCAGGATAACGTCTTTCGGATAGTGGGTGCCTTTAAAGCTGATCTTCATAGTCTGGCAACAAAAATTGGCGGATTATCCCCCAAAATTAGAAAGTTTGCGACAGAACCGAGCGGTGTACGAGGCTCCCCGCGTAGCCGTAGAGGCCGGGCGTGTTGACGGAGTTGGAGTGCGAGCGGAAGCGCAGTCAACATGCAAGGCCATCTCGAAACGGCATCAAGTCATTTGCGCAGACCAGTGGTGCACAGCGTACCGAAGGGGAGTTGTGTACCGCGGCCGGAGCAGGACGAAGGCGGGCAGCCGAAGGCAATAATCGCCAGGAAAATTTTTCGCCGCTAAAATCGGATGGATCCCATTTTAGCTTTCGCGAAAAATCCTGGCGCGCTTGTTACGTTTTTCACAATGCCACCTTTGGATAACCCGGATAATTGGGTTTTGCCAGGATGTTGAATTTTAAAATCGTTTTTCTTTGGCGCAGTGTAATTATATTTCGCAAAAATACTTGATATTAGCGATAATACATAAAAATATAAATAGGGGCGGGGGCGTACCGTCAAGTGTATAACTGCTGGTTAAGGGGATGGTGTCATGCCCTGAAAACCACAGGGTTTGGCAAAAGTCTCCCCCTGACAAACCACAAACAAGGGGTTTTGTGGTTTATTCGCCTACTTCCAGCCTAAAACTGCCCATTAATCATAAGCCATCCAATCCCCGTTTCCTGAGCGTCGCCGAAGGGCGGCATGGGCGGGTGTTCCTTTGGCCTTACCTGTAGCGGCTAAGACGCTTGCGCCCTTGTTAATGGGAAGGCGTGTGGCATTGAATTTATTAGTATAGTATTGAAATAAAAAGATATTTTTAATGGTGGTTAGGGCGGTGGGTGCGGTTAAAACACGCTTTGGTGTTGGGGTGTATCCTTTATGCAGACGGCTTGACTGAGCTTACAAAAATAATAAACGCCTACTGAAAGGGTCTACGCTTTTATCGGAAACGACAACAATGAAAAAACGACTGGATTATTATTGGCGTTTGTTTGCTACGGGTCTGAGCTTTAGTGTTTTTGGCATAGGTGGTTTTTTATTATGGGTGCTGGTTTTTCCTGTACTTAACGCCATTCCTGGTAGCCCTCTTAAGAAAAGGGGGCGGGCGCAAAAATGTGTGCATTACAGCTTTGGCATTTTTATCGGTTTGATGCACCGGATCGGGATTATGACTTATGAAGTTAATGGCTTGGAGAGGCTGAACCGGCCAGGCCAATTAATTTTGGCTAACCACCCGACCTTGATCGACATTGTATTTTTGCTTAGCCGCATCCCTTATGCGAGCTGCATTGTTAAAAGTAAGCTGTGCCATAACCCTTGTATGAAAGGGTCTATCATCAATGCCGGTTATATCAGTAATGAGGATCCCCAACAGATGATCGACCGTTGTGTGGCGTATTTGATGTCCGGCGGCATTATGATTATTTTCCCCGAAAGTACGCGGACAGTACCCAATACCGAATACCATTTCCAACGGGGTGCGGCGGCGGTCGCATTGCAGGCTAATGCTATAGTGACACCTGTTACGCTGCATTGTTCCCCCAGTACCTTAACGAAGGCGGAAAAATGGTATCAAATACCTGAGCGGCGGTTCCATTTGTCGATGACGGTAGGCGAGGATATGGTGCTGGATGATTTTCGTGCAATAACGCCAAAAAGCATTGCGGTGCGCCGCTTCAACCATTATTTACAAGATTATTTTACTCAACAACGGAGCAAACATGAGTAGCAGTTTGGAAAATGAGCTAAAGCAAATGATTATTGACACTTTGTCTTTAGAGGATTTGAGTGTTGCCAGTTTTAATAGCCATGAGGCTTTGTTTGGTGGCGGTTATGAGCTGGATTCAATTGATGCTTTGGAGTTGGGTTTGGCCATAAGAAAAAAATATGATGTCAAAATCGATGCGGAAGCCGACAACGTTAAGGATATATTCGCTTCGGTTTCCCATTTAGCCGCTTTTATTTATTCCAAACAACTTGAATTAAAACGGATTTGAATCGGGGGGTGGTATGAAAGATCGCGATGAGATATTGGGCGTTATCAATAAAATAATGTTGGAGATGTTTGAAATTGAGGCGGAGCAGGTAACGTTGGATGCCCGTCTGTACGAAGACTTGGATTTTGACAGTATTGATGCGGTCGACATGATAGTGAAGCTGAAAGAAATTACCCAACGGGAGCTTAAGCTTGAGGATTTTAAAGCCGCTAGGACGGTGGGCGATGTCGTTGAGTCTATATTCAGGATCATGAATCCCTGATGCTTCGGGTTATTTTGGCTTGCGCCTTGTTGTTGTATCCCTTGGCGGTCTATTTGGGTATTCAGGTGTTGGCGCCTTGGAAAATGGCTCTGGCGTTGCTAGTAGTGTTAACGGCGCGTTTTTTCTTGTCCCCTGCGGACAGGCAGTTGGGCTGGCCTTTAATGGGTTTTGGCGTTTTATATTGTGCTTTTGCCATTTGGCAAAATAGTGCGTTGGGTTTGCGGCTTTATCCCGTAGGGGTGAACGCTTGTTTTTTCTTGTTGTTTGCGCTGAGTTTGTTATATCCGCCGCCTATTGTTGAGCGTTTGGCTAGGATGCAAGATCCTAATTTGTCGGCTCAAGGCGTTATCCATACCCGAAAAGTAACCCAAGTTTGGTGTGTGTTTTTTATCGTCAATGGCCTGATTGCCGCAGGCACGGCGTTATGGGGCAGTTTTTTCTGGTGGAGCCTCTACAATGGCTTCATTTCCTATATGTTGATAGGTTTGTTAATGGGGATTGAATATCTTATCCGCATCAGGATGCAAGCGCGTGAGCAATGAATTGAAACCGACACCGCTTGCCGAATGTGCTTTGGGCTTAAGCCCTAGGGCCCCGGTCGTTTTTTATCAAGGGCAACAGATCAGTCATATCGGTTTTTGCCAGGATGTGGCGGACAGGGCGGGGGTTTTTGCGCGGCAAGCACAGACGGATTATGCCTTGTATTATGAAGAGGCTTATCCTTTTGCCGTCACGCTGTTTGCCTTATGGCATACCGGCAAGGCGGTTTGGGTTGCCGCCAACAACAGGCCGGCGACCGCTGAGACGCTGATGCGGCAAGGTTGCGCTTTGTTGGGCGATTGGCCTTCATGCCATCTGAAACCATTGTTTGAGTCAGAGGCTGAGGTCTCACAGGTTTTAGTGCCATTGGATTTGCGGCAGTCACGATTAACCTTTTTTACCTCTGGTTCTACGGGCCACCCGCAAGCTATCCAAAAGGAATTATGGCAGTTGCAAACTGAGGTGGATACTTTAGAACGGCAGTGGGGAGAAGGCTTGGCGCAATCCCAGGTGTTGGCGACAGTCAGCCATCAGCATATCTATGGTTTGTTGTTCAGGGTATTGTGGCCGTTGGCGGGCGGGCGTTGTTTCCATAGCCAAACCTATCTAAGCCCGGAGTCGTTGTTAAAATCCGCAGTGCGGTCTTTATGTCCGTCCTATTGGGTGGCTAGCCCCGCCCAGTTAAAAAGGCTTGATGAAGATTTGACACCGTGGTCAGAAATGCGTCTTTTAAAAGCCATTTTTAGTTCCGGCGGTATGTTGGATGCGGATGTCGCAAGGCAAATTGCCGCGCATGGTGGCCCCAAACCGATAGATATTTACGGCAGTTCAGAAACGGGCGGCATCGCTTGGCGCGAGCCGGCGACGGAAGGGCGTTGGTTGCCTTTTCCTGGTGTCGGCATAACGGCCATAGGCGAGCGGCATTTGTTGCAATCCCCTTATTTGCCTCCCTCCCCGCCTTATTTGTTGCAGGATAGGATAGAACTGCATCAGGATGGGCGGTTTTGTCTGTTAGGCCGAAATGACCGCATCGTAAAGATAGAAGAAAAGCGTTTGTCGCTGACAGAAATGGAGCAGGCTTTACAGCAGTCAGACTGGGTGGATCAAGCGCATTGCCGCCTTTTTGGGGATGGGCGGGTACGGGTTGCCGCTCTGATTGTTTTAACCGCCAAGGGGTTGGGGCATTTAAGGCAAGAGGGGCGGGGCGCTGTTATCGGACAGCTGAAAATGCGTTTGTCTGATACGTTTGAAAATCTTGTCCTGCCGAAAAAATGGCTGTTTATGGACAGTTTGCCTTTGTCAGCCCAAGGCAAAATCGATCATGAGATGATCGTCGGTTTGTTGGCTTTGGACAGACGGATATTCCCAGAACTGCAATTGCTCAGCCAACAGGACGGCGCTGTGGAGCTTTCTTTGCGTATGCAAGCGGGCTTGTTGTATTTTGCCGGGCACTTTCCCGGCCAACCGATTTTGCCGGGTGTTACCCAGTTGGTCTGGGCGGAAAAGTATGGCAAGCTGTTTTTTCCTATTGCCAAAGGGTTTTTATCCATGGAAGTTGTCAAATTTAAAAAGATAATCCGTCCTAACGATGAATTGATTTTGCATCTGAGTTGGAATGCGGACAGCGGCAAATTGTATTTCGATTTTAGTTCCCGTATCGAGTCGCATAGTTCCGGCAGGCTTTTATACGGGGCTAGTCTATGAAAACGTGCATTGTCATTCCGGTTTATAACCATCATGAGGCTATTGGCCAAGTGACGGAGGCGTTGCGGCCTTTCAAGCTGCCTTGTTTGTTAATTAATGACGGCAGTTCGGCGGCGTGTGGGGCGGAATTAAGGCGGTTGGCCGCGCAGGACAGCACTTGGCTGACTTTGCATGAGAGGGAGAAAAATGGCGGTAAAGGCGCGGCGGTTATCACGGGTTTGCAGTTGGCCTTGGCAAAGGGTTTCACCCACGCTATCCAAATCGATGCTGACGGCCAACACTGTTTGGACGACATTCGCCTATTTCTGTCCGCCAGTGCGGCAAATCCCGATAAATTGATTTTGGGCGCGCCCCGTTTTGATGGCAGCGCTTCTAAAAAAAGGCTGTATGGACGGCAGTTTACTAATCTGTGGATTTGGATTAATACGTTATCTTTCGATATTAGGGATGGGATGTGCGGTTTCCGGTGCTATCCGCTTGCCGCTGTCGGTAAGATAGTGCAAACGACGGCTTTGGGCCAGCGTATGGATTTTGATATAGAAATTGCCGTGCGCCTACATTGGGATGGTGTTGGGGTGGTTAATATAGATACGGATGTCCGTTATCCTTTGGATGGCGTTTCCCATTTCAGGATGCTGGACGACAATTTGCTGATTTCCAAAAAGCATGCGCAATTGTTTTTTGGCATGTTGTGGCGCTTGCCCAGGATTTTGGCGAGGCGGATCCGATGAGCCATTGGGCGCAGATTGAAGAAAGCAGCTTTGTTTGGGGCATGAAGCTGCTGTTGAAGATTTACCTGTTGTTTGGCAGGCGGCTGTTACAGTTTTTTTTATATCCAGTGGTGAGTTACTACTGGTTGGTAAACCGGACGGGGCGGCAAGCCAGCCGACGCTATCTGGAAAAGGTGGCGGCGTATTTGCCGGACGCGGGTTTGCAAGGGGGAAATTATGACAGCTATCGGCATTTTCTCAGTTTTGCCAATGCCATTATCGATAAGTTGGCGGCTGTGGGCGGGGCAATATCGCTCCAAGACATTGGCTATAAAGGCCGGGAGGCCATTATTGGGCATGTCGATAACGGGCAAGGCTTGGTGTTGCTGGGTTCCCATCTCGGCAATATAGAGGTGTTACGCGCCATTGCCGGTTTACGCAAAGATGTGAACGTCAATGTATTGGTGCATACCCGCCATGCCGAAAAATTTAACGCCTTATTAAACAGCGCGGCCGGATCTAGCCGTGTCCATTTGATTCAAGTGACCGACATCAATGCCGCGACTACGATGCTGTTGATGGATAAGGTTGATGCAGGGGAAATTGTGGTGATTGCGGCGGACAGGACACCCGTGGGCGGACAAAACCGCGTTTCCAGCGCCGTTTTTTTAGGCCATCCTGCTTTGTTCCCGCAAGGGCCTTACATTTTGGCATCTTTGCTTAAGTGTCCTGTGTACACGTTGTTTTGTCTCAAACATCAGCGTTGCCAAACCATTTATTTCGAACATTTTAGCGACACTATCGTTTTGCCGCGTAAAAACCGGGACGGCGCCATAACAGAGTATGTTCAGGCCTATGCCGACAGGCTACAGTCTTATTGCTTGAAAGAGCCGTTGCAATGGTTCAATTTCTATGATTTTTGGCAGGAAGGCCATGGCTAATAATACGGTGCTTGTCGATGGCGGACAGTTAACGATAGAAGACATTTGTCATATCGCCAAACAAGCCAAGTCCCTTAAGCTGGACGATACAGCCTTCTTTAAGGCGAGGATCAATAAGGGTGCGGAGTTTATCAATACCTTATTGCGTGAAGAGGGTTTTGTTTACGGTGTCACCACGGGCTATGGCGATTCTTGTACCGTGTCTATCCCTATGGAGCATGTCGCCGACTTGTCACGGCATCTTTATACGTTTCATGGCTGTGGCTTGGGCGCGCATTTTGACCCCGCCCAAACCCGGGCGATTATGGCGGTGCGTATCAATAGCCTGGCGCAAGGGTTTTCTGGGGTACGTTATACATTGTTGGAGCGCATCAGCGGTTTGCTCGACCATGACATCCTGCCGTTAATCCCGCAAGAAGGTTCGGTCGGTGCAAGCGGTGATTTGACACCCTTATCTTATCTGGCGGCGGTGCTGGCGGGGGAAAGGGAGGTTTGTTACCAGGGGCAAGTCCGGTCGGCGGCCAGCGTTTTTAAGGCGTTGTGCATTACGCCGCTTACGTTAAACCCAAAAGAAGGTTTGGCGATTATGAACGGGACGGCGGTCATGACCGCCCTCGCTTGTTTGGCGCATCAACGGGCGGCTTATTTGGCGCAGTTGAACACCCGCATCACCAGCTTGGTTTCGATTGCGCTGCAAGGCAATGCCGGGCATTTCGACGAACGTCTGTTCGGCGTCAAACCCCATGCCGGACAGATTAAGGTTGCGGGGCGTATCCGTGGCGATTTGCCGGTTGCCGCGCTAACTGGCCGCAATGACACCCGTTTACAGGACCGTTATTCTTTGCGCTGTGCGCCGCATATTATTGGGGTATTGGAAGACGCGTTGCCTTGGTTCCGCCAGTTTATAGAAAATGAACTCAATAGCGCCAACGATAACCCCATTATTGATGCCGAAAACGGGCGGGTGTTGCATGGCGGGCATTTTTACGGCGGCCATATCGCTTTTGCAATGGACAGCATGAAAACCGCCGTGGCCAATCTGGCCGATTTGATGGACAGGCAATTGGCGCAACTGGTCGACCCCAAATTTAATCAAGGTTTGCCCGCCAACCTTTCCGGGGCGAAAGCCGAACACGCCATGTTGAACCATGGCTTTAAGGCGGTACAGATTGCCGTTTCCGCATGGACGGCGGAAGCCCTGAAATTGACCATGCCCGCGAGCGTGTTTTCCCGTTCCACAGAATGCCATAATCAAGATAAGGTCAGCATGGGGACTATTGCGGCGCGTGATTGCATACGGGTGCTGGAGTTGACCGAGCAGGTGGCGGCCGCGACGTTGATCGCCGCCGTTCAGGCGGTTGAGTTGCGGGGCGCAGGCCAACCGCTGGTGTTGGGGGCCAATGTCAGCCTGACCCTATCCCAAGTGAGGGAACATGTGCCTTTTTTGGAATCCGACCGGGCATTGGAACAGCCATTGCGCTTATGTTTGGGGCTGATACGCGACGAGTACTGGAGTTTGTATGAATAAAAGCATTGTAAGCTCAGAGACTGAAATTGACGTGCCGTTTTTTGATGTCGATTTAATCGAAATCGTTTGGCACGGCAATTACGCCAAGTATTTTGAAATTGCCCGGTGCGACTTGCTCGACAAAATTGGCTACGGTTACATGGCGATGCGGGATTCAGGCTATGCTTGGCCAGTCATTGATTTGCGCATCCGCTACGCTAAGCCGGTTATCTTCAGACAAAAAATTATTGTGCAGGCGGATCTGGTCGAATGGCAAAACCGCCTGAAAATTAACTATCAAATTATTGATAAAGTATCCGGTGTCCGGTTATCGCGCGGCTACACTTCTCAAGTCGCCGTCGATATGGCAAACCGTGAGATGTGTTATGAAAGCCCGGCGATATTATGGCAAAAATTAGGTTTTGAAAAATCTTGAATACTTACGATATTATCATTGTCGGCAGCGGGATTGGTGGCCTGACCTGTGCTGCTTTATTAGCCAAAGCTGGTAAATCGGTGCTGGTGTTGGAGGCTCATGACCGCCCAGGCGGCTATGCCCATGGCTTCAAGCGGAAAAAGTACCAGTTTGATGGTGGCGTGCATTTGGTCAGCGGCTGCGGCCCTACAGGGTATCAGGGCGGGCAAGTCATTTATAAGTTGCTACAAGCGCTCGGTGTTGGCGATGAGCTTGAATTTATCAATGCCGACCCGTTCAGCCATGTCTATTATCCGGGGTTTGCCAGTGCTTTGCCGCAGTCGGTAGCGGCGTTTGTCAATACGCTGGCCAAGCATTACCCCCTGCAACGGCAAGGCTTGGCAAATTTAGTGCGGCTTTGTTTGCAAGTCACTGAAGAAATAGCCTTGGCCAGCGAAATGGCGTTAACGGACTATGATACCGCCAGCCGATTAGTGCCCGCCTTATGCCAATACCGCAAATCGACCTTGGCCGAGGTGATGGCAGAATATATCGACGACCCCCAATTATGCAGCGTTTTTGCCAGCAATTGGCCTTATTTGGGGTTGCCGCCTTCCAAGCTGTCCTTTATTTATTGGGCGGCCATGCTGATGGGTTATATGGCTGACGGCTCATACTATTGCAAGGGCGGCTTTCAAAATTTTGCCGATGCCTTAGTTAAAGGTATCCGTCAGCACGGCGGCACTGTGCGGCTGCGTTCGCCTGTCGGAAAAATCATTATTGAAGACAAGCAAGTGGCCGGCGTTATGGTTAATGACACCCGGTTCGACGCGCCTGTGGTGGTTGCCAACGCCGATATGCGGCAAACGGTTTTCGATTTGGTCGGCGAGCGGCACTTCCCGGAACGGTATGTGCAAAAGATTAACAAAATGCAGCATTCCGTGTCCATTTTTGTGGTTTATATCGCGACCGATTTGGATTTGGTGCAGTTGAATATGGCCCATGAATCCTTTTATTATCGGGATTTTGACCATGACCGAAATTTTGCGCAAACGCTCAATGGCAAAGTGGACTGGATAGGCATCACAGTACCGACTTTGTTGGATCCGGGATTGGCCCCTGCTGGGGAACATTTGCTGGTGTTGACCGCGTTGTTGCCTTATAGCGTTAAGGATTCCTGGCAAGAGGCTAAACAGGGGTATATGGATAGTATTGTGGATATTGCCGCGGACTACATCCCTAACTTAAAGCAACATATTAATTTTATTGAAGGCGGGTCGCCCGCCACATTGCACCGCTACACACAGAACTACCAAGGCGCGGCCTATGGCTGGGATGTCATACCCTGCCAGATAGACCCTGTCCGTATCAGAAATGCGTCGCCTGTGGCAGGCCTGTATTTTGCCGGGCATTGGTGTTCCCCTGGTAGCGGTATATACGGCGTGAGCATATCGGGTATGCAGGCCGCACAGCACATTTTGGGCATAAAAAGGCCGTCGGAATTATGGCAAGCGCTCTTATGACCGCCCGGAAAGGGATTTAAGACAACGCCAGTCGCTCCGCTCTGTTCCTATTAACGATAAGCGGCTGATTTTATATTATTTTGTTAATTATAGAGGAGTTAAGCGATGCGTCTATTTTTTCGCGGCATGATTGTTATCATGCTCAGTTTGTCATTGGCGGCCTGCAAAAAAAAGCTAGAGGCGGACGAATTAGGTGTTGCTATCACAGAGGGCGGTATTTATTACACCCAGGTCTTTATGCACTATGAAAAAAATATTTATCCGACGACCAATTACCAAGTGGGTGTCCCTGTCCCTGTCAATACCCAAATTAAGCTGTTAGGCATTGATGATGCGACCATCAATATAGAAATCGGCAACCCCGGCCAAAAAGTGGTGGTCAAAAATATACAAAAGCATACTGGCGACACTACCCAGCAGGCATTTGGCAAATTGTTCGCTAAGCAACAAGTCAACCTGAACCAATTCAGTGCTTTGGAAAAAGAGAACATCAATAAGGGCACGGTTAGCGTAGGGATGGGCAAAAAAGCGGTGACGACCGCCATCGGTTATCCGCCGATCACGCGGACACCGAACTTGAGCGCCAATGCGTGGGTGTTCTGGCGGAATAAATTTAATACGTTTATCGTTAACTTTAAAGACGGCAAGGTCTCTGATATTATCGATTAAGCAGGCTTACCCCTATAAATTAACGGCGATGTTGCCGGTACTTAAAGGCGTTGCCGCCTCAATCTTGTTTATCAGTTACCCTTATATGGTTTATAAGGGGATGGAAAGCGGCATAGATTGGTTGGCGCCATTGATCTTTTCGGGCGTTTTTTTACATCGGGCGTGGTTTGCCCGGACATTGCCCAAACGGGTATTGAATATGCTTGTTGCGCTGGCCTTGTTGTTGGGGGCTTATTATGTGCAGAGCGTCACGGCTAAGATTTTACCCGTGTTGGTGCAGTTGGCACTGATGGTTTTTTTTAGCCGCGGGCTGTTCGGCGTGAAGGATCTGACTTTTATTGAACGGGTGGTGCTGTTGCAATTTCCCGAATCCCCCCCCGCAATTAGCGGGTATTGCCGACGGCTGAGTTGGGTATGGTCGGCTTTTTTTGCCTTCAATGCTTTGGTGTCCGTACTACTGGCGACGGCGGGAGCCGATTATTGGTGGGCTTTGTACAATGGTGTGCTGATCTACGTTTTAATGGGCGTGTTGGGCATTGGGGAATATATTTACCGGCGCATCTATTTTGTTGGCCCCCGTATTTTGCATCAAGGCATACCGGATCCGGTAACAACAATGAAAGCGCTGTTTATTAATGGCCGAAAGGTTTTTCTGGAAATGAAGGAACGTTAAATGCGAACAACAAACACGATTGTTTTTAGTGTGTTTGCCTTATTTTTGCTGGCTATGGGCAACGCTTATGCCGAAGATTCCCTGCTAAAATTAATGCAAAAACTCAAATCCGAGCCCATGTCTAGGGTTGCTTATCAGGAAACCCGAAACCTGAAGTTAATGGCGGAACCTTGGCATGGCAGCGGTTATTTGTATGCGTTGCCGCCGGAGCTGATGATTCGGGAACAACTGCAACCCGAACGGGTACTGATGGGGGCTAAAGGGAACCAAGCCTATTATTTTGATCCGGGTAAAAGTGAACGGCATCAGGCAGATTTGAATGACGGCAATGAATTAAATGCGCCGCTTACCGTATTTAAGGCTTTAGTGACCGCCGACGAAGCATTGTTACGCAGTGTATACCATATCGTTTTTACTAGCCATCCTCAGGATTGGCTGATGGAATTGTCCCCTAAGCAAAAAGCAGGAACCGTCGCTAAAATTTTTGTTTCGGGACGGCCAGGCGGGCAAATCGATAAGATCACTATCTTGCAAGAGGAAGGGGACAGCAGTGAATTTACCTTGCAGCCTACCCCAGGCGGCGGCCAAAACAATGCCGCCATAACGGGCCTGTTTCAAGAATTGGCCGGAGAATAATTTGTTTAACTGGCGCACAACGGGCTTTTATCTGCTGCCGCTCTTATTGGCATTGGCGGTGATGGCGGGCGTTAATTTCAAGACCGACCTGTCGGCATTCATTATTGCCGGCGACAATGCCGAAGAAACCCTGCTGGCCAGTGAAATGCAGTCCGGTGTCTTATCGCGGCGTTATCTGCTCGCCGTTGATGCGCAGCAGCCGGACGGTGTGCCGGCGGCGCTGATACAAACGCTGAAAAACCAGTTAAAAGCCATTGACGGTGTGACTGGGGTTTGGTCGCCGGAAGACAATACAGAAACCCCGGAATCCTTGCTGGCGTTGTACGGCCCTTATGCGGGCGCGTGGTATAGCCTAGATGACCAACACGGGTTGGCTGAGCTCTTTTCCGAAGCGGGCTTGCTGGCCCGCGCCGGGTTACTGAAAGAGGCTTTACTGTCGCCACAAGGCCCGGCAGTTAAAAAAATGGTGCTTCAAGACCCCTTGTTGTTGACGTTAAATGCGGTGAAAACGCAGGACATGCCTAGGCGGCAAGCCGGGTCGGCGGCGTATCGGAATCTAATTTTGGAAACGGCGATGTCAGGCTTGGACGTGCCGCAACAAAAGCGTATCCAAAAGGCCATTAATGATGTTTTTAACCGCCTTGATAAGCCTAACCATGTCTTGGCAGCCCACTATCGGCTGTCCATGACCGGGGTGCCGGTATTTGCCGTCGCGACGCAAGTGCTGATCCAAGGGGATATACAATGGGTCAGCCTGTTATCCGTTATCGGCTTACTGAGTTTGTTTTTGGTGGTTTTCCGCTCATTCCCCGCATTGTTGCAGGTGTCCGCCATGTTATTGATCGCCATTTTGGCGGCGATGCTTACGACACAGGGGGTATTTGGTTATGTGCATGGCATGACGGTTGCCATAGGCGCTACCTTGGTCGGGATTTGTATCGACTATCCCATGCACGCCATCGCCCATGCCCAAACCGTTAAGTCCGGCCAAAGGTTGGCGGTGATAGCCAAAATATGGCCCAGTATGGTGTTGGGCGGTATCACCACGTTGATCGGGTATATGGCGTTAGGCGCATCGGGTTATCCGGGCTTTAAACAGGTGGCTGTTTTTGCGGCCAGCGGCATTATTGTTAGCCTGTTGCTGACCCGGTTCGTGTTGCCGGGGTTGGTGAAAAACCAAACGGATAGGCCGTTGAACGTGCCGTTCGTAGGGGCGTGGGCGGTATTTTGCCAACGCTTTAGGCCGGCGTTATTGGCGGTGTCGGCAGTCATCTCGGTGGCCTCGCTGTTTGGCGTTTCATCGTTGCATTGGATGGCGGACATGCAAGCGTTAACGCCCGAATTGGATTATCTTAAGCAAAATGACCAGCGTATTCGGGAACGTATGGCCAATATAGAACCCGGACGCTTCGTATTGGTTACTGATAGTACGGCCGAAGGGGCTTTGCGGCGTAGCGAGGCGGTTTATAAGGTGTTGGACACGCTTAAGCAAGCCCGGCATTTGACCGGCTATTACGGGCTTTATCCTTGGGTTTTGTCACAACATCAGCAACAACTTAACCAGAACGTATTGCAGGATTATCTTACCACTGATAACTTGTTACGTTGGCAACATGCCTTAACGCAACAAGGGTTGTCGGTTGAAAAGCTGGGGTATTTTAATTATCCTTCTATCCAACCCATGACATTTGGGCAAGTGCTGGCAACCCCGGTAAAAAAATGGCTCGATAACCGCATCATTCAAGGCAAAGACCAAACCCTTATCATGATCTGGTTGTCAGGACACGATCCTGACGCGGTCAAAGCGGCCTTGGCGCATCAGGAAGGTGTGCGGTATTTTAGCCAACGCGACTTGCTCAACACGATGATGCGTGATTTTACCGGGCGGGCGCAGCACTTGTTGTCGGTAGGGTTAATCATCATCTTCCTCTTACTGATGGGTCGTTACAAAAGCCTGTTTAAAACCGCGCAAACCTTGTTGCCGGCGGTTTTGGCCGCCGTCATGGTGTTAGGGTTTTGGTCATTTACCGGGGTTGCCATCAGTTTTCTGCATTTGGTGGGTTTTTTGTTGGTGGTCGCCATCTGTGTCGATTACGGTATTTTTTATCAGGAAAACCGGGGCGGCGACAGCGCTTTGACTTACCAAGCCATGGGTGCGGCAATGCTGACCAGTGCCTTAGCTTTCGCCTGCCTGATGGTGTCGGACAGTACCTCGCTCAGAATTTTGTCGGGCGTGGTGGTGTTGGGCGTGGTGCTGGGGTATTTGCTGTGCCCAATCATTATTAAACCTCAACAGCCGTCCATAACATGAACCATACCCAGCTCCATACCCTGTTTGTGCAAATTAGCCTGATGTTGGCGGTTGCTTGCCTATTCGGCTATGTGATGAAAAGGCTGGGGCAACCTGTCGTGCTAGGCGAAATCATCGGCGGTATCCTGCTCGGCCCCACTGTTTTCGGCGCGGTTTTCCCTGACATTCATGCGGGCTTGTTTCCGGCCGACAAAACGATTGCCACGGGCATTGATACCCTGCTGAAGGTTGGGATGATGTTTTTTATGTTCGCGGCGGGGTTGGAAGTCAACTTAAGCCACTTTAGAAACGGCAAATGGCCTATTATATTTACCAGCCTGTTTGGCGGCGTATTGCCCTTCGCCTTAGGTTTTGGCATGGTGTTTCTGTTCCCCAGCTTGTGGGGGCAAGCCGCCCCGCCCACTGACAACCTGTTGCTGGCACTCTTTATGGGGACGGCTTTGGCCATTTCCGCGTTGCCTATCATTGCCAGGATATTAATGGAAATGAATTTGCTGGGCAGCAGGGTCGGCATGACAATTATGACCTCGGCGATGATTAACGATTTGGTCGGCTGGGTGCTGTTTGCGTTCCTGTTGCGCAACTTTGGGCGCGAAACCGTGGGCGGAAACGTTTTTACCGCGTTGGCCTTGGTGCTGGGCTACGCACTGCTGATTTTGGCGATAGGCCGCTGGTTGTTGCGCCCGATATTGAAAAGCGGCTGGCTGTTCAAAAACTGGCCGGGGGGCGTGTTGACTTTTATTGCCTTGCTCATTATGTTGGCGGCGGTCGGGGCGGAACATATTGGCATACACGCCATTTTCGGCGCGTTTCTGGTCGGGATGGCGCTCAGCCAAGGCCACGACCCCGAACAGGAAAAAACCATTAATGCGATCATCCAGCCGTTTGCCCTCAACTTTTTTGCGCCGCTTTATTTTGTGTCCGTAGGTCTTAAGGCGAATTTTAGCAGCCAATTTGATGGCCCTTTATGCCTGCTGATTTTTGCGCTTGCCTGCGTGGGGAAAATTATCGGTGCGGGTTTGGGCGCAAAATTGGGCGGGATGTCTTGGCGGGAGGCGGCGGCTGTTGGTGTCGGCCTAAATTGTCGGGGGGCGGTAGAAATCATTTTGGCATCGGTGGCCTTAGAATATCACCTGATTGACCAGCGCATTTTTGTGGCGTTGGTGTTGATGGCCTTTTTGACGACACTGTTAAGCAGCGCCTTATTGAAACCTTTGTTGAATAAAGGCCGCCAGTTTTCATGACCGATAGCACGCCGGGCTTACGTTTTGTCTTAAAGGCTTGGGCGGCCTGGCCGCCATTACCCGCACCGGATGATATGGCATTGGCAGCAACGCAAAAAAACCTCTTGTCCGTTATCCCTAATCATTTAAAACGGCGTTTGTCGCCGTTGGCAAAAACCGTTTTTTGCGCGCTTAGCCAATGTGCCGGCACAAAAAGCCAGTCGCCCGTGGTGTTTAGTTCCACACACGGTGAATTGGGCAGGTCTTTGGAAATGATTAAGTTGATTGAAGCGGGCGAGGAGATTTCGCCTACGGCATTCAGCCTGTCCGTACACAATGCCATTGCCGGCCTGTTCTCGATTGTTTACGGCAATACCTGTGAAATCACGGTCTTGGCATCCGGTGAGGATGGTGTGGGATCCGGGTTCCTTGAGGCATTAGGCTTACTGCAAGAAGGTGCGGCGGAGGTGTTGCTGGTGTTTTACGACGAACCGCTACCGGATTTTTATCCTGCCGCCCCGTTTCGCTTGAGCGCCGACAGCGCAAGTGCGCTGGTATTGGCTATCGGTAAAGACGGTGACGGGCAAGCGATGCAGTTCAAACGTGATGGGCAATGCGGCTATGCAGGTGAACAGCCGGTGCAGCTCCCCCTATTGCTAGCCTTCTTATCCGGTGCGGACACCAGTTTACAGATTACAACGCCCAGACAAACTTGGCATTGGCAAAAGTTGGCAAGCTTGGCCGAAATCACCTGATACCTAGGGTCGCCCAAGCGAATAAACGGCCTAAAACCTCCACAGCTTAAGAGAATAACCATGCCTTCTATAAAAAATGTCGCCATTATCGGCGGCGGCCCTGCATCCAGTGCCTTAGCGATACATTTGTGCCGCCAAGGCTGCAAGGTAGCCATTTTCGCCATGCCGGAACGTGCGTCTATTTTAGTGGGGGAATCGTTAGTGCCTATGATCGTCCCCTTATTGCAAGAATTGGATGTGGAAGCGGAAGTTGCCAGTTATAGCCAGTATAAACCGGGCGCCTGTTTCACTTACAATGCCGATGAAGTCTTTGAGTTCCGCTTTGCCGACACCCCCAGCGACTTGCCGTCTTATTCGTATAATGTCCCTAGGGACCGCTTTAATGCGACCTTACTTGCCGCCGCGCAACGGGCAGGCGCGAAACTGATTGCGCATCATGTGCAGTTAAGCCGCGTGGCCGACACTGACTGGCTTACATTCGATGCACAATCCTTGGCCGCAGCGGCGGGTTGTTGGGATGCGGCAGAACCGGATTTGATTGTTGATGCCGCAGGCCGCGCCAATCTGATTGGTAGGCTGCTCAATATCCCCATGCAAAAAGGGTTACGGCAAGATGTCGCGCTGTTTGCCCATGTGGACAAAACCGAATTGGTCGATCCGGGGTATGTGCATAATGACCGGATGGATCAAGGTTGGTGTTGGCGCATCCCGTTGCCGGGGCGGGTGTCTTTTGGCTTTGTGGTGCCGGAGGCTTACGCCTTCCAACACGGGGAAACGCCTGAAGAGCAATATGAGCAGCTATTAAAAACCGATACGGTGCTACGGCGTTTGGCTCCCGAAGCCAAGCGGGTAACGGAGGTGTTGTGCTTTAGGAACTACCAATCTATCTCGGACAGGATATGCGGTGAAAATTGGGTCATGTTGGGCGATGCGGGCGGCTTTGTCGACCCGGTGTTTTCCAGCGGCATGTTAATCGCACTGGACAGCGCAAAGAAATTGTCGGCCATTTTATTGGCCAACAAACCCTTGGCGGATTACGAAACGGTCACCCGCCGCCATTTGGCGGCGTGGTTTGAAATCGTCAGCTATTACTATGATGGCCGCTTGATGGGCAGCATTAAGGCCGGGCAAACGATGCCCGTCAACCGTTTCACCCGCTGGTTGCTGGCTTGGGTCAGCGCCCGTGTCAGCCGGATTTTTAGCGGTGCGGCGGCAAGCAACCCATTCTGCCTAAATTTGCTGCGTTTCTTGGTGAAGTACACGCTAATAGGACTGAGTCCTGAACGTTATAAAATCAACTAGGTGTGTTGGCTAAAATGACGGCCCCTTATTAAAAAAGTTGGCTCTATATGTGTTTCAGGGTCTTTTGCTAAGGGTGTACGGTAAGGCGTTAGTAAGCATGGCAACCTCTAAAATACCCGTCATTCCGGCAGGGATTGCCGGAGCCGTTAGACCGCGTAAGCGAATCCAGATGCCATGGATGGCATCTATGCAATTTTTATGTGTCAAAAATAGCCGAATATCTATTTTTTGACGTAATTGCAATCGTTCACATCCCTGTAAACTGGATTCCGGCAATCCCTGCCGGAATGACGGGTAGATTTATGGTCGCTATATTTATTAACGGCAAAAAGACCTTGAACCCCATATAGAGCCATTAGAGATTACTATGACGTTATTATTTTGCAATGTTGGTTGGATGAACAATTACGATGGAATTGATGGTGATTCCATCGTTCGGGGCGGTGCATACAACCAACATTCAGTTGGGTCGGAAGTCTGCAATTTCACCAATATTGACGGTACTGTATATGGCTATGTACAGCTTAAGGGAGAACAAATAAGGATTGAACGACTAGGTGCCAGTAAAAATGACAACTCAATAGATGGAATAACCGTTGTCTGGTTAGCCAGTTCAGATAGCAGCGGCACTGTCGTTATAGGGTGGTACAAAGACGCTACGGTATATCGCTATCCTCAAAAAATAAAATCGCCTACAAAACTACAGAAAAACAACCGATTGAAATTCTATCGCATTAAAGCCCAGACCGATAAAGCCCTACTCCTTCCTGTGGAACAACGGGAGCTTACTATTCCACGTGGTGTTAAAGGCGGTATTGGACGAAGCCATGTCTGGTACGCAGATAAAGAGGAAAATAAAAAAACCGTAAACGCCGTAACAAACCTGATTGAGAATGGCGATAAGTTTTACTTGCCTGATATTGATGGTTATTTATTTGGCTTTGAGGGCAATCCCCGTCTAGCGGCACATCTTAGGCGTGAACGAAATGCAGCACTTGTCAAGGCAAAAAAAGAATCCACACAAAAAGCAACAGGAAAATTATGTTGTGAAGTTTGCGAATTTGATTTTTCAGTAACCTATGGCAAATATGGAGAAGGTTTTTGCGAAGTTCACCACCTTAAGAAACTAGCAAAATCTGATGGCGTAGTTAAGACTGAATTACAAGACTTAGCGGTTGTATGTTCAAATTGCCATCGAATTATTCATCGCACTGAGCCTATGCTTAATATTGCAGATTTAGTAAACATTGTTCGGCCGAGGCGCGTCTAACTTAAATTTCTTGCATAGGTTCCATTGCACTACCCTTTACATAACTTTAAAAGAAACGAGAAATGACCACTAACCCTACCCAAGATGACATAGAAAGCCAATTGTGCGAATTTTTACGCACCAATGTATTGGCGGGCGATGTGGCTGTTTCTCCTGAAACCCCCTTGTCGTTAATCGGTGTGGATTCGTTTGCACTGATGGAATTGGTGTTGTTTATTGAGCGCCGTTTCGGCTTGGAACTGCCGGCGGAAGCGTTGACTCCCGAAAATATTGCCAGTGCCGGGGCATTGGCCGGGTGTTGCGTGGTTTTGCTGGCGCAAAACCGCCATGCTTGAAACCGCTAACCCTTTGCCTGAACATATCGTCCTGAATGGGGCGGATTATTTCTGTTTGCAGTTGGACAGGCTCATGTGGCAAACCAGCGGCAAACGCAATGTCTGCGTTTTGGTGGTGACGTTGGCGGAACGGCTGGCGCTGGCGGATTTACAGCAACAGTTGGATCAGCGTCCGGCTTATCAATGGCTTTGCCGCTTGCGTTTGCGTGAAGGTCTGCCGTTCAGTTTGGCACAATGGGTTTATGAGCCCAAGGCGGCTATGCCGGTCGTGAGCGAATATCCGCTGGCGGCTTCCGGTAAGCTACCTGACGGCCTATTGTCGGGAGGGCTGGACATTAAAAAACAAGCCCCCTTTAAAATTGATTTGTTACAGTCAGGTGATGCGGGGTCGGTGTTGGTTTTCACTTGGCACCATGTCTTAATGGATGCGCACGGTGGCGAGCTGTTTATCCGGTACTTAGGCATGCCGCCCGCCGTAAGGCAAGCTAGCTGGGTAGCGCCTGAAGAGCCTAAGCTGCCGCTAAAGGTTCGGGGCAAGATTGCTTCGGATATGAAGCAATTCCTTTACGACACCTCGTCTTTGCCCTTATTGTCGCTGTATAAAAGCAATCTGGACAAACCGCAGGCGTGTTACCGCGTCCTGTCGTTCACGCCCCAGCAAACGCTTATGGTTAACGGAGAGGCCAAGCGCTTGGACGCGGGCTTTTTACCCAGTGCGTTTTATCTGGCCGCCACCACTTATGCAGTGGCACAAGTCCAGAAAAAACGCGGGGAGATTGACGGTGACGCGCTGGTGCCGGTTCCCGTTGACCGCCGCAAGCGGGGCGCGCCCGGGGCAATCTTGGGGAATCAGGTCAGCTTTCTTTTTTATCGCCTGCCAAAGGCCATTTTAGAAGACGTGCCGGCCATGACGGGGGAGTTAATGACGCAAATGAAAGCGCTGATGCGTGCCGAAAGCCCCGCACACTATACCGTTATGATGGATTTTTTGCGGCGGCTACCGGGCTTTATCTATCGCCGCGTGTTAAAAGCCCCGACCCAAGGGCTGATGGCGAGTTTTTTTTATTCCGATACCGGGGATTCATTGCAGGATTTTACCGGGTTGTTCGGCCAACCGGTCAAGGGTGCTGTCCATTATCCGCCCAATATGTACCCGCCCGGCCTGACCTTTATTTTTAGCCGTTACCAAGGCGCGTTGCAAATCACGTTGTCTTATATGCACGCGGATCTCACGGAATTTGAGGCGCAACAGTTGTTGGCGACGGTGCATAGCGTGTTGCTGGGTGATAAGGGCTAAGTATGCGCTGCGATGTCGCGGTGATAGGCGCGGGGGCTGCCGGTATTGCCGCTGCCGTGGCGGCGGGGGAAGCGGGGGCTAATGTTGTCCTTGTGGAACGCCACGGTTTTACTGGCGGTTTGGCCACTGCCGCCTTGGTGGGGACTATTTGCGGGTTGTTTTATCGCCACCCGACCACGGCGCGATATGCCGTGCAGGGGTTTGCGCGGGAATTTGCCGACGCGGTGCAAACGGCCAGCCAAAGCCAAGTCGCCACTTTTGGCGAAGGCTTACATTTTTTGCCTTACCGCCCTTCCGCCTTCCATCACGTGGCGGTAAGGCGGCTACAACAGGCTGGGGTGCGGATAGTGTTGCAAGGCTACGTTAGCGGCGTTTGCCTGAGCCAAAAGCGGGTAGGCGAGCTGCGCATCCAAACCCCGGCGCAGATACTGAGCCTTTATCCGGCGGCGGTCGTCGATTGCAGCGGCGGCGCCCAAATCTCCCTGTTGGCGGGGCTGGACAGGATAAGGCAAGCGCATTACCAAGCCGGGGCGTTGGTGTTTCAGGTTAGCGGCTTGCCTGAGATAGCGCCTGACGCACTGTCTTTAGCATTAATTCGCGGGCTTAAGCGGGGCATTCAATCGGGATGTTTAGACCCGTATTGCGACCGCCTGTCTATTATTCCGGGGTCAAATGCCCAAGGCCAAACGCTGCTCAAATTGGGGATGCCGGTACCGTTCGACGGCTCTATCGGTTGCCTAAGCCAGTATGAGTTGGAGGCGCGTGAACGCAGCAGCAATATTGTGGATTATCTGAGCCGCAACGAACCGTCCTTGGTAAACTTACGCATCACGGCTATGGCGGCTGAAGTGGGTATACGCACCAATGAACGCTCTCAAGGGCTCGCGTTATTAGATGAAAACCATGTCCTGGCTTGCCGAAAACCTGACACGGGTGTGGCTATCGGCGCTTGGCCTATCGAATATTGGGGGGAAGACCGCAAACCGACGCTACGTTATTTTCCTATAGATGACGCGTATTGGATAACGGCAAAAATGCTTGTGTCCTGCCATTTGGACAATCTTTTTTTTGCAGGCCGGGGCTTATCGGCGACAGAAGCGGCGATAGCCTCGGCGCGTGTGATCGGCACTTGTTTAAGCACAGGCTATGCGGCGGGTGGGTTGGCCGCCGAATTCAGCGCGACAGGCGGCTGGCAAACTGCCGTTAACAATATCCGTCACCGACAAATTATGGCTAAAAACTTATAGTAGGCCATTGTTTTTTAAATTATTTTAAATGTAGCCATTTTATGGATTCTGCCTACCAGTTACTTGAAGCCGCCGCCCAGGCTTGGCCTGACCGCCCGGCGTTAGTTGATGACTATGGCACGATGCGTTATCACGAATTATATGCGCAAACGGAAACCCTAAAAGCCCAGTTGCTGCAAATGGGAATAAGCAAAGGCTTGGGCTTGGCGGTTATGGGACGCAATGGCCGCGCCTTTGTCGCCGCCATGTTAGCGGGGCTGGGATGTGGCGCGGTGGTCGTACCGTTATCGCATCAACTGAAATTGGCGGAAATAACCCAACTATTGCAGGATACGGGCGTACACGCCGTATTGGACGATCAAACGGGTGTCATGCCAACGGGGGGCAATAGCCTGCTGATAGCTTTTTCGGCGCAAACATTACGCTTTGCCTGGACTGGCGCAGACACTGGCCAAGCGATGACCCCCTTACCAGACGCGGCTTTTATCCGTTATACCTCAGGCACGACGGGGAACAGCAAAGGGGTCGTGCTGAGGCACCACAGCATTTTGGCGCGGGTCGAACACGCCAGCAAGGCTTTGCGGCTCAGTTCTGAAGACGCGGTGTTATGGGTTTTGCCGATGGCATTTCATTTTTTGGTCAGCATTTTGGTTTATATCCGCGTCGGGGCGAAAATTATCGTTTGTAAAGATATATTGGCAAGCACGTTACTTCAGGATGCCGACCGACACCGCGCCACCCTGCTGTATGCCGCCCCCATGCACTTCCGTTTGTTGGCGGCGGATACATCGGGGATGCTGATGCCCGCCCTTAAAGCGGCCATTTCCACATCATCGGCCATACCGCCCGCGATTGCCGAGGCTTTTACCCGGCGTTTCCGGGTACCGGTGAGCCAGGCCTACGGCATTATTGAAGCCGGATTGCCATTATTGGACAGCCTGACCGGGCTACCTGACCCGCACAGTGTAGGCTTTCCGACCGATGGCTTTAATGTGGCGGTACTGGACGATAATGGCTTGCCGATACCTGA
Organism: Methylovulum psychrotolerans; assembly: GCF_002923755.1. Classification (GTDB taxonomy): domain Bacteria; phylum Pseudomonadota; class Gammaproteobacteria; order Methylococcales; family Methylomonadaceae; genus Methylovulum; species Methylovulum psychrotolerans. The sequence goes on along the minus strand of NZ_PGFZ01000016.1, from coordinate 30,244 downwards.
CGGGCATATCGGGCGGTTGGCCGTTTGTGGGCCAGGCTTATTTGACGCTTACCTAAAACCTTGGCAAACAGCCGGGGAAGTCATGCGGCAAGGTTGGTTTTTAACTGGCGACCTTGCCGTATGCGGGGGTGATGGCCGCATCACTATTTGCGGGCGCGAAAAGGCTATGATTAATGTGTCAGGTAACAAGGCTTTTCCTGAAGAGATCGAAGCGGTATTAAGCACGCACCCTGACATTGTCGCCTGCCGTGCTTTCGGGCAAGCGCATCCTTTGTTTGGGGAAGTGGTTTGTGCCGAGGTGGTCTTAACACAGCAGGCTGCATGGGATGTGGAAGGGCTGTTGCAATTTTGCCGACAACGGCTGTCCACCTATAAAGTGCCGCAATACTTGCAAAGGGTGGCCCAAATAAACCACACGGCAAGCGGCAAGGTAAAAAGGTAAGGGCTTAATTTTTAGTGAGACGGTGTTTCTAAGTACGCTATAATCATAACCTATTAAAAATAGGTGTTTGCCGTTAATACACCGGACTTAAGCACAATATTTTTATAAAAACGTAATACCACTACTCGGTGCGGACAATAATGGATCAAAAAAAAGTAATTATTATCGGGGCAGGGCCATCGGGCAGCATCGCGGCAGCTTTATTGCAAAAAAAAGGCCATCAGGCCATTATCTTGGAGCGGGAAGTCTTTCCGCGTTTTAGTATTGGTGAAAGCCTGTTGCCGCAGTGTATGGCATTCATTGAAGAAGCCGGGATGTTACAGGCGGTTATTGAGGCCGGTTTCCAGTTAAAAACCGGCGCCGATTTTTTATGCGGCGACAAACGCTCAGAATTTTATTTTGCCGACAAATTTAGCCCTGGCTTTGAGACGACGTTTCAGGTGCAACGGGATCGCTTTGATGCCTTGCTGGCTACCGAGGCGCAAGCGCAAGGCACGGTCATTCAATGGCAGCACCAAGTATTAGGCGCGGATTTTTCGGGTGCAAAACCCGTTTTGACCGTATGCGACGAACAGAAGGCGACCTACCAAACCGAAGCGGATTTTGTTTTAGATGCCAGCGGCTTTGGCAGGGTGTTGCCGCGTTTGTTAAATCTGGAAAGCCCGACCAACTTCCCGGTCAGACAGGCATTGTTCACCCATATTGAAGACCGGATTAGCGGTGCAGATTATGACCGTAAACAAATAAGCATCGTCATCCATCCCAAAATGGCCGACGTTTGGTACTGGCTTATCCCGTTTAGTAATGGCCGTTGCAGTTTAGGGATTGTCGGGGAGCCCCGCTTATTCGACGGCTTTGCAGATAACCAACAGGCTTTCCACGCTTTAGTGGCGGAAGAGCCTAATTTGTCGGCCTTACTGGCCAATGCCGTTTACGACACGCCCATTAACGGTATTAAAGGCTATAGCGCGAATGTCAGCGCATTACACGGCAAAGGCTACGCCTTGCTGGGTAATGCCGGCGAATTTTTGGATCCGGTGTTTTCTTCGGGTGTGACCATCGCGATGAAATCGGCGAGTTTGGCCGCTGACGTACTGGACCGCCAATTTAACGGCCAAGCAATCGATTGGCAACGTGACTATGCCCAGCCGTTACAAAAAGGTGTGGACACGTTTCGGACTTTTGTTACATCATGGTACGAAGGCGGTTTACAGGATGTGATTTTTTACAACCAACAACAGCCTAACATTAAAGCCATGATCTGCTCTATTTTAGCGGGTTACGCTTGGGACGAACGTAACCCTTATGTTAAAAATTCACAAAACCGCTTGAATACCTTGGTGGAACTTTGCAGAATAACGGCTTAATGGATGAAGTTTTACCTGAACGACCTTGGTATAGTATCGCCTTTAGGTGATTCTAAAACAGAAAATCTCAAACGCGTTTTAGCAGGCGACCAGACCGGGTTTGTGCTGGCAGAGCGTTTGTTTGCCAAAAGGCCTGCTTATGTCGGGGAAGTGCAGGCAAACTTACCCAGGGTCGATACATCTGCCCACGTTTACTATGATTGCCGCAATAATCGGCTGTTGCTGGCCGCACTCGACCAAATTAAGGGTACGGTAGATGGCATGATCCGCCGCTTTGGGGCAAACCGGATCGGCGTGGTGATAGGCACCAGCACTTCCGGGCTTAGCAATACCGAATCGGCTTGGGCGGGGGTCGCCCAAAACGGGCATAAACCGGACGCATTTCATTATAAGCAACAACAGTTGGCAGGCGGCGCCGACTTTCTGGCGGCGTATTTAGGCCTTACAGGGCCTGCTTACGCGATTTCCACGGCCTGTTCATCCAGCGGCAGGGCTTTAGTGTCGGCACGCCGCCTGCTGGCCTTAGATATATGCGATGCGGTCATCGTCGGCGGGGCGGACAGCTTGTGCCGCTACACGGTGCATGGCTTTGCCGCCTTAGAATCGGTTGCGGCGGGCTTATGCAAGCCATTTGGCCTAAATCGGGACGGCATCAACATAGCGGAGGCCGCCGCCTTATTTGTGATGAGTAAAGAGGCGGGGCCGGTGCAGTTATCCGGCATCGGCGCGAGCAGTGACGCATACCATTTCTCCGCCCCGGCGCCTGACGGCAAATCTGTCATAAAAGCGATGCGCATGGCCTTGCAAGAAGCCGGAAAAGCGGCGGGCACTATCGATTACCTCAACCTGCACGGCACCGCCACCCCATTGAACGACGCAATGGAAAGCCGTAGCGTGTTTGACGTTTTTGCAGACGGGACAGCGGCCAGCTCGACTAAAGGCATGACCGGACACGCATTAGGGGCCGCCGCCGCTCTGGAACTGGGGTTTTGTTGGCTGTTACTGACCGCCGACGACCCTTCCGGGGAATTGCCGCCCAATATCAATGGCGACGAATTCGACCCGGCATTAGCAAAACTCAACTTCGTCAAACCAGGGCACTATTTGGGACGTAAGATCAATGCCTGCCAAAGCAATTCCTTTGCTTTTGGCGGCAATAACCTATCCATTGTCGTAGCACGTACATGAAAGGATATACACTGGGCGAATTATTGCCCCATGATGGCGGCATGATGCTGTTAGATAAAATCGTCAGTTTTGACGGGCAGTCCATGGTGTCTGAGGTCATTGTCCAAAGCAACGGCTTATTTGGCGACGGTGACACCGTGTCCGCGCTGGTAGGCATAGAATACATGGCGCAAACCATATCGGCGCACAGCGGGATGATGGATAAAATAGCGCAACGGCCTAGTTACTTGGGCTTTTTACTGGGGACACGCCTATACACCAGCAACGTAGGCAGTTTCTTGATGGGGTCGCTATTGACGGTGACTGTCAAAATAATATTACAGGAACAAGGGCTAGGTGTGTTTGATTGCAAAATTACCGCACCTGGCGTGTTGGTCGAGGCCAAATTAAATGTTTATCAACCACAATCAGAACATAATCGTGTACTTACAGAATAGATGGCCGGATGTTGCACAATGAGTGAAACCATTTTAGTGACAGGTTCCAGCCGCGGTATCGGCAAAGCGATAGCCTTGTACTTAGCTGACAAAGGCTTCGATATTGCCGTCCATTGCCATAGCCGCAGAGCCGAAGCCGAAACCGTCGCAGAGGCCATTTCAGCAATGGGGCAAAAAGCCCGCGTCTTACAGTTTGACTTGGCCGACCGCCAGCAATGCGCCGATTTGCTGACACAAGATATTGCCCTGCACGGCGCTTACTACGGCGTGGTCTGCAATGCGGGCATCACCGCCGACAATGCGTTTCCGGCATTGACCGATACCGACTGGGATACGGTGATTGCAACCAATTTGGACGGCTTCTACAATGTCTTAAAACCGTTGGTTATGCCCATGATCCAACGGCGCAAACCCGGACGCATCGTTACTGTGGCTTCGGTTTCCGGCCTCATGGGCAACCGCGGGCAAGTCAATTACAGCGCCGCCAAAGCCGGCATAATAGGCGCCACCAAGGCGCTGGCCTTGGAACTGGCAAAACGCCATATCACTGTGAATTGCGTTGCGCCCGGCCTGATTGAGACCGAGATGCTGGAAGGCTTGCCGCTGGAAGACATTAAACAACTGATCCCACTAAGACGGGCGGGGACAGGCAAAGAAGTCGCCGCCGCCGTCGCCTTTTTAATGTCCGAGGATGCCGCCTATATTACCCGCCAAGTCATTTCGGTCAATGGGGGGTTATGCTGATGAAACGGGTAGTCATTACGGGCATGGCGGCGATTACGCCATTGGGCGACAACTGGGCCTGCGTGGCTGAAAAACTCAAGTCCCAGACCACAGGCATCCAAAAAATGCCCGACTGGAGCAAATATAAAGGCCTTAACACCCAATTGGCGGCACCCACAAACTTTGTCAGGCCGGAACATTATTCGCGTAAACAAATACGCGGCATGGGGCGGGTGGCGATGCTGGCGACCTACGTCACCGAACGGGCGTTGCAAGATGCCGGGCTGTTGGCCGACCCGATATTGAAAAGCGGCCGCGTCGGCATTGCCTACGGCAGCTCTTCCGGGAGCTTTGACGGCCTGATAGATTTCACCAAAATGCTGCTGAACTGCGATAAAGGCAGTTTGGACGCGACATCCTATATCCGCATGATGGGCCATACCTGCCCGGTCAATATCGGGCTGCATTTTGGCATTACCGGACGGATTATCCCGACCTCCAGCGCCTGCACGTCCAGTAGCCAAGCGCTAGGTTATGCTTATGAAACCATTAAGCACGGCATACAAACTATTATGATAGCGGGCGGCAGCGATGAATTGTCCCCCTCCCAACCTGCCATTTTCGACACGTTATTTGCAACCTCGCAACGCAACGACGAGCCGCACCTTACCCCAAGACCTTTCGACAAAAACCGCGACGGTCTGGTCATTGGCGAGGGCGGGGCAAGCCTCATCCTCGAAGAAAGGGATTACGCCCTTAGCCGAGGCGCACCCATTTATGCCGAGGTCGTCGGCTTCGGCACCAACTCCGACGGCCTGCACATTACAAAACCGGATTGCCAAAGTATGCAAACCGCCATGAAGCTGGCTCTTCAAGACGCGGATTTGGCAGCCAAAGCCATAGGCTATGTCAGCGCCCACGGCACGGCCACCGAGTTGGGCGATATTGCCGAAAGCCATGCGACAGGGGCTGTTTTTGGGCATAACATCCCCATCAGTGCAATGAAAAGTTATACCGGGCATACCTTGGGGGCGTGCGGCGCCATTGAAGCATGGGCGGCAATACAAATGATGAACGAAGGCTGGTTCCACCCGACCGCCAACCTGGACACGATAGACCCGCTGTGCGCCGAACTGGACTATATAACGGCGGCCACGCGTCTGCTGGAATGCGAATATCTGATGAGTAACAATTTTGCCTTTGGCGGCATTAACACATCGCTTATTTTTAAACGCTGCCTGTCCTAGGCAGATGGGAGATGTTTTTTTAACCCCCGTGAATTCAACCCTTTGCCAGCCGCTTCCCCTGGCAAAGGAAAAGCCGGGATGGGGGTGCCTGCTTGACCATACCACAATCTTACCCACTCTCTGGCAGATACCTGTTATAGGGGCTGACATTAACGCACAGGCCCAAAATGGGCTTTGAAGCCAGAAAAGCTGGTTTAATTTTAGTTGACACCATGCTACCAAAAATGACGATCCCATACAGCCGTTTCTTGCCTCTCAGTTTCTGCATTAGCGCCCTATTGGCAGGGTGCGCGCCAACCAGACAACTTGCCGTCAATTATCCCAGTACCGATGAGGGCGACCCTAAGGCCGCACAAGCGACTAAGACGCGCCCGTTTCAGGCCTTGCCTAATTTTCCTTCCATAGACGGCGACGATTATTATGTAAAGCTGATTGCCGAATTTGCTTTTAAAGGCGACACCGCCTTAAAAAGCGGATGTAACAGCTTAATCGCGTCTTTTAGCAAAAATGATTTGTCGTCAGCGCTGATTTTTAACGTCCGAAACAGCATCCTAAAACTGGATACCGAAGCTGTCGGCTATTCTTACCAGTCCACAACCGGAAAATGCAATTTTAAATTCGAGGCCAAAAAGCAAAACTTAACCCCTTGGATGCGCTTAGATTCGGGTACAGAAACCCAAGTGGACTACAGCCTTTATTCTAGCGCCAATAGCGATGTCGATGTGGCCGGGTTGGTCAGCAAAACCACAGCGGCCAGCAGCTTACTGGCATTCACCGGGGTGGGTTTGGGCGTTGCCGTGTTGGGCCAGTTTACGGGCCAATTGCTCAACACAAGCCAACAAACTCCAGCCTCACAAGCGGTAACGCCGCCCGCAAACCAAAGTGCGGAAACCCACTCCTTACCCGCCTTTGTGAGCTACACCGATAAAAGCGGCACGCTCAAGGAAACCGCATTTAAAGTTAATGCGGTCACTGAAGGCGGCGTTAACCCACTGAATGAAGACATCAAACCTATCGGCGAATTAAGGGTTTACCCAGAAATTACCCCCTCTTTGTTGCTAAGGACAAAAGCCGACGGCTTACCTGATGCACGCGATGTTTCCTGGATGGAAATCAGCCAATCACCGATGAAATCGGCGACAGGCGACATCAAACTGCAACAAGTGATCGAACAGTCCAAGCACCCCGAAAAACCTAATTTGCAGCCAAACTGGAACGATTACGAAGATGTACAAGTCAATTGCCGCAAAATAAAAGTGGTCATGAAAGACCTGGGATTTAATAAATTCGACCGTAACGCGTATATTTACTACTTTCTCTTAAACAGTGCCGATTGGAAAAACTACAACATCCCGGCACAAAAAGCGCAAGCCGAATCCGTCAACACCAAAACCCTGCAAAACTACCGCCGCAACAATTTTGGCGCTTGCCTGATCTCCGACGACATTGCCGCAATGAAAGCTATGGGGCTGCCCGTCAACACGGAATCCGATTGGGCGCAGATGGGCGATTCCAGCCAAAAGAAAGAACAGTTCTTCATGCCGCTTAAATCCATTGAACGCCAACTTCTCACCGTACTAAAAAATACTAACCAGGCGAAAATGGAAAGCCAGATATACCCGCTATTAACCACCGCCGGAAAAGGCGATGGTACGGTGCTGTTGCAAAATCATCTCGGCGATTTTGGCCTGGAAAAACTGTTGCAGCAACCTGCGGCCCCTGCCGCGCCGACATCGGAGCCGACACAAAATCCAGAAGCCGCCACCAACGCAGTGACAATAGCACCCTCAGCGCCACTCCCCCCCCCCATTCCCGGCGAAGGCATAATTATTACGGCCCATCAGCTAGTACAAGTGTTTTTAGGTTTGGCTTTCAACGAATTCAGTTGCGCCAGGATTATCCCGGAACAGATGGGCAAACCAACGGCGAACGCTGGCATACTGCTGTTCACCACCCAGGCAGGCGGCCCGCGCGCCAAGGGCGGCGCTATGGAATTTGAGTTTTCGGGCGGCAAAATTAACCGTATTGCGTTCCAGTCACCCAGCTACCGCGACTTTGAACAAGATACCATCGACCATCCAGAAATGGGGGGCTGCCGTATCGATGCCGAATTATTGACAAAAGTACGTTAACCGTTACTATTGTGTTCGGCAATGAGCCAAATTTATCCCATAAAAGGAAAATATCATGCGTAATACACTACTTAGAATTAATCTGTTCTTATTGGTCGGCATCATAACGGCTTGCGCCTCTTCAGGCAGCAAAACCAATACCCAAAGCAACACCCTGCCCGCCGGCAACAGTGCGGCTTCGCAGACCGCCGTCAATATCCCGTCAAACAGCCCGTTCGCTAAAGTAAAAGTCGGAATGCCGTACAGGCAAGTCCATGATTTAATAGGAGAGCCTACGGACACCGGAAGCCATGCAACCGGAAAAGCCTTTGTGCCTTTTTATTTCGGCGGCGATGTGATGCGCATGGAAGATTTTTATAAGGGCTTAGGACGCATTGTTTATACGGGGGCAGGAATGGGGGGCGTACATTTTAAAGTTCACGAGATCATTTACGACCCCAACGAAGACGGCTATAAAAACTGATGCTCCACCTATTTACCTTAAAACCCATCAGATAAAGCGGCAACGGTTGCGGCCTAAAATGCTTCGCATAACATTGATTATGTTAAATTTAATGCCTTATACTCGATCATCAAGTTTTTAACATTCGCCCAGACCGCTTTCAAGCGGTCATCCGGCAGCCCTATACTTTAGTGAAGGGGTTGTTTCCATCCGCCCCAAATCCCTGCCGGCAAGGTGCTTTTCGGAAGGCATCAGTTAAACACGTCCCCTATCATTTGGGTCAAACTGTTGAGCATCCCGGCGGGGTCGGGGTGTTCCAATGCCCTTTTGATAAAGGCCAACAACACGTCCATCTGTGATTTCCTTTGCAGGCTGCCGACGGTATGCGCGGGCAGTTGGTTTTTTAAGCGGGCCGTCTGCTCGGGGTGAAGGAGGAGGCAGTGGTCAAACAACAGACTCAGGATCAGGCCCCTGCTTGACCCCTCTTCGTCCAATTGTTTGGCCTCCCGCCCCCAACCTTCATAAAGCTTCCAGTCCTCGAAAAAAACTTCCACAAGCCACCGCAGCGAGTAGGTTTGGAGGATGTCCAACGCACGCCATGTCATATCGGTGGCCACCAGATAGCGGTAGCCGGTTTCGCCCTCATATTTGAGGGCGACCACAAAACGTTTTGGGGGATTGAAGTCCAGTGGTACGAAAACGTACGCTAAGCAAAATTATTGACTTTTATAGCAAAAAACATGGGTGAATCTGTCTCTTAAATCGATTAATAGACAGATTGTTTATTAATCTGGTGAAAAACGATTTAGTAGACATGATTTATTAGTGCAAATTTATGTCCATAAACTTGTAATTTATTAGACACTTATAAAACATTGCCACTTACTTTAGATGCTAACGTACGTTTTCGTACCAATGGACTTCAAACCCCGTTTTTACCTATCCTTCCGCAGCGAGGGAAACGACTTTTTCACGCAGGTCATCCGGCACTGGCTTGCGGCCTTTGTACTTACCGGCCGTTTTGGCTTTGGCGACACCTTCTTTCTGCCGTTCCAGCATCATTTCGCGCTCGAATTGGGCGACACCGCCCAGGACAGACAGCATGAGCTTTCCGGTTGGGGTCTGTGTGTCCATCCCAAGATTTAGAATATGCAAGCCAACCCCTTTTTCCTCAAGCGTTTTGACGGTCGCCATCAGGTCGCCCACTGACCTGGCAAGGCGGTCGAGTTTGGTCACGACCAACACGTCCCCCTCCCGTACAAATTCCAACGCCGATTCAAGCTGCACGCGGACGGCAACCGATGACACCTGTTCCCTATAAATTTTTTCGCAATGGGCGGCCTCAAACTCCTTAAGCTGGGACTCAAGTCCGGCCATTTGTTCCGCGGAGGAGGTTCTGGCGTATCCAATGATCATTTTCCGCTCACAAGAGCCATAGATGTTGTGATAGAGTGCCGATCATAAATTAAAACAGATGCCATTGATAGGCTTTTGGGGCCTTATTTCACCTATCAATGGGCCTTGCCCTAATGATAAGCCCGGCCGGCCAGAAAGCCCGCTTTAGCCGCCATCACAATCCGCACGACCAATAAAATAACGCATGGCACGGCTGACCATTTTGACCCAAGAGGAAATCTACGCGCTTTATGCGATAACCCTGAAATGGCAAAACAGATACTCCGGTTTTCAACGGTTGCCTGGCAGCATATCAATTTCATTGGTAAGTATGAATTTTACAACAGGGCAGATATGCCTACTATTCAATAGGTTATCAAACAGTTTATCGTCGACATTGAAACCGATATTTCGGCTGTAAGCCACTGATACCAAGGGCTTCAGGGTGCGCTCAGGACAAACCGTTCTTTTGGTTAAATAACCCCTTATTGATTGCGGGAGCCGCCTGTTGGCGCAATTGCTGGCTCAGGCCGGCCAAACGCTGCCGTCAGTGCCGCCGCCGGATGCGGGGAAGGCTTTTCCGTTGCCCGCCGACAGGATGCCGGTTCTGATGACGCTTAAGTTTTTTTAGGGCTTTCCTTTTCCCTTCATGGGCCGTAAAAAAGGCAGGGTTGCCGTTGTGTATTGTTCCCGCTTTGCGTGCCGGGGGCTGTTTGCCCGACCAAGCGGTGAGAATCCTCGGTTTTGTATGCTTTTTAATGGCTTGGGTTAGCCGAAAAATCACCCTTCATCCATCGCCAAAATTGGCGATGGATGAAGGGCAAAAATAGTTAACTGGTTTGAATAGGGGGAAAAATTGGTTAATTATCCCCAACAAATCGCCCATGCCCGCAAACTTATAGAGCAAGGCGGACACCACGACATTGTGGCAAAATCCCTAGGCGTTTCACAGCGGACGCTTTACAGGTGGTTAGAAAAATAAGCTTTATTCGGTTCTCGGAACAAGCTTTATCAACCGTCTGTTTATGACATCATCAAGCTTGCTCTTCACTTGCTTAAACAATTCATGCGGCAAAAGTCCATAACATGCGCTGTTTACATCGCCATATTTGGCCTACCGTAAGGATTCGTGCGTAAATTGATAGTTGAGCAGTATTAGGTCTAAACAAAAGACCAATTCAATCTGTCCGAAAGGGATGTACGAACTATAGCAGGTGTACGAAATACATTTAGCCTACTTTCGTACACCACAAAAAGGCCTGTCCGAAACCGTTCGGTTTCGGACTACATAGTGCGGTTAAAACGGCAGGATTGTAGGCGGGATGCGGGCCACTACTATCAATCTACGCACGAATCCTTACGGTCGGTCTAGTAGGCCTGAAGGGGCATACGGACTGCACGGGCGACTGCATTTTTGTCTATCGCTATTTCATTTTTCATGTTCATGGTCTCCCTGATTATTCAGCTAAATCGCTAACTGGCGCAGTAGGTAAAAATGGGGTCTGCCAAGCAGCCTACTCGAAAGCCGTCGGCCGCGACCGCCTGCTCCTGGCCGTTCTGAAACATTCAGCTACCCAACGTTTACCAATTCCCAAATTGGCTGATTTGACTATTTTACATTCCAGTATCGTAACGGAATTTGCAAACTGAACAGAACGTTCGTCCAGGCCGCCATCAGCATGAAAACCCCTCGCGCCGCCTTTTTTCACTTCAGCAAGTCACGAGAAACTTTCGGGATTTCAGCCACAAGCTTTTGTGCATTACCGCATTGCTGCAAAATAATATCCCCTATCCCCTCCAACACAGATGGATTGGCCCCGGATTCCAATAGATCGTTCTGCAACCTCGGCCAGACGCTGCAAATGTTGTCCGCCAGTTGTTTTAATTCACGGCTGACCAGTTTGGGATTGAGCTGGCATTCGTAGGCCATCAACGCCCAGTCATACGCCGTCAATGTGGTAGGGTTAAAATTGTCGCCAATAGCCATCGCCAAGGTATCGGAAATGCCGTCTCCGGCATAGAGCAAACAACACACTAAATCATAGGCCGGCGCCAAGCTCAAGCCGCCTGCGTCCATAAAGAACGACAGGTTTTTGCCATGGGCATCGGTATTGCCTATCAAAACCTGGAAGATCGCCCAATGCAACAAGGCCAAGCGGTCGATGGCGGGTTTTGAACTGGCGTGGGTCAATAAGGCAAACAACTTGGGCAAAGACGCGCCATCGCGCAGATGTTGCACATCCCGACTATCGCCATAAGGGCGCTCATATTTCATGCTGACACCGAACCCTAAGGCTTGGCAACTATCTATGCAGTGGAGCCGCTGCACGCCATCGGCTTTGCTGATCCGGTCAAAGCGGCAGATTAGCACCACAGGTTCGGGTAGCCATTCCAAGCGGATGTCCGCCGTCGGCAAACCCACGGTCTGAGCCAGCCGCATACAAGCCAGTTCATTGCTGGTCATGCCTTGCAGGCGGGTGCGTAGTGGTTCGGGTTTGAGGATATGGGTAGAAGCCAAGCGGTCGCCGTCGACCAGATACCAGCACTGGTTTTCTTCCAGCACGGCAATCTTGTCCTGGTGTCCGGCAATCGACAGCCGGACTTTGCCGTCCCAGACCGTGAACGCCTCTTGCGGGCGGGAGCGGATGCGTTCGGACAATTCATCCCGGCTGAGCAAGCGTTTTGTGGTTTCCCGGTGGGCGAGCAATGGCGGATCAGCCAAGCTGAGCGACAACGCCCCGGCGGTTTCTTGCCCCAAGGCGATCAGCAAACCCATCAGATTGGATTTCGACACTTTGTTGGCTTGCGCCGCATCATCCAGTGCCTGGCCTTCCGGCAACAAATTCTGGAAAAACTGCCGGACAGTAGCGCTGTGTTGTTCGAGTGGGATCGCTCCGGCATCTAAAGGCAAGGCCGGGCTTAACGGGAAGCGGATGTCTTTTGCCAGCCAATCCGGTGCATAAGCAAAAGCAAACAGGCCGCTAGCGCTGTCTAGGCTGAGCCAACCGAGCAAATCCCCGTTGACTGTCACATCCAGCTTCATAGTGGCGGCTGGGTCAGGTCAGCCAAACGCCGACGGGCATTATCGCGTTGTGACGGCGGCAAGACGAACAGCGACACGCCCAAGCCTTGCGCCACTTGCAGGATTTTACCGATACTGACTCCTGGTTGGCCGGTTTCAATATCAATCAAAGTCTGCAAGGCAACACCAATGCTTAAGGCCGCATCGACTTGGCGCATACCCGCTTGGGTGCGGGCGGCACGGATCGCCGCACCCAAGGTGGCCGGGTTGTCAAGACAAGGGTCGGCAGGAAAGGCCGTAGGGATGACACGCTTCATATAAACCTCCAATACTGGATTTATAGAGGCAATGCCTGATCGTGTCAATTAAAAACTACCATAATAGAGTTTATTGGTTAAGGTAGGCTTTCATTTATTAAAATCCATTATAGAGGATTTTATTGATAGCCGGATGATCCTCCTAAGTGTAACGGCTTGCAATTGAAATCGGGCGGGCTCGCATTTATCGACTCCAGCTTGCATTCCATTGGCTTGAGCTCAAATTATCCGCAAATGAAAATCGGGCAGATCATCGACCGCAAGATATGTATTTTATGGGTATAGCCTATTTACCATGATCAAAAAAACGAACGTATTTTTGGTACTGAAGCTTATTGGCCAAAAAAACCAGATTTTGGCAGATTTAAAGCCATTTTTCATACCATAAAATTCATATACGAAATCAAAGTACCAAACATGAAAATGGAGTTGAGTTTCGTTGCACAACTTTCAAGAAAATGGACGTAACATTTACAACGCCATGAATTGCAATAGGCTTAAAATTTTATGGCCTCAAAATTAAGGAATCGTTGTCGTACCCCAATATCGGTGAGGCTACCGTCTATAGAATCCTGGCTGCCAGAAAAAAAGCTGACGCGTGAATGTTTCAGCCATAGAGGAAATGAAGCGGCGGCATGTTCATCCGAACATGAATTTTAAAACAGAATCGATGTTCTTAACATTCAATGTGTTACAAATTATTTTATTGCCTGTTTTAAAATCGGTATTTCGTCTGTAAGCCACTGATACCAAGGGATCCAGAGGTGCCTCAGGACAAACCGTTCTTTTGGTTAATTAACCCCAAGCAGGCTGTTTTGCTTGGTAACAATGCAGGCTTCCTTTCCAAGAGTTAAAGCCTAATGGTTGGCGATCAGCCAGACAAGATAGAAAAATATTGAATATTTGCCGTAATTTTTGCTCGCCTGCGGCTTTTTCCGTGTCTGTGGCTACGTCTCTAGCTTAAAAATGCTTTTTCGCTTCCTTGGCCTGTTTATGGGGCTTTTAGGGGTCTTGCAAAAAATGATTTGTATATTCCTCGTTTTATTAAAAATCAGCCCAACCGGAGCAATCCCCAGGGATGGTGATTATGTAGGGCGGGAGCCTTGGTTTTTTACAGGCTACTGTTTTTCTGTACGGACGTTGTATGCTTGGTTATCGGAAATTTGTCAGCTTTGTTTTGATTTATCCATAAGCCGTTGCACGAGTAAGAAAAGAATAAATAAAAGAATAAAAGAATAAGAAGAAAAATAGTGCTTTTTTTTTTAATTAAATCAATTTGATAACAAAATGAAGCGCGACCTATTCCACCTGCGAATGGTGAGAAAGTAGGCATTTTTTGATGTAAGAAGTGCTTTTTTGAGGGTGATTTTTAGTCAAAAATCTGACCCGCGACCTATTCCACCTGCTTTTTTGGCGACCCGCGACCTATTCCACCTGCTTTTTTGGCGACCCGCGACCTATTCCACCTGCCGGAAAGCTTCACCCGCGACCTATTCCACCTGGAAAAATGCGACCCGCGACCTATTCCACCTGCGACCCGCGACCTATTCCACCTGCAAAAAGCCCTGACCCGCGACCTATTCCACCTGCCTTTTTTTCTTTTTATCAAACTTATCCACAGGCTACGTTATTTTGCGCGTTGACTTAGGTTGATCCATAAATAATTCAAGTGTTTGTTGTTGCGCCGTGTTGTTCTTGGTTCGGTCGTCATTTTGGCGGCGGTTTGCAGCTTTTTGTTCGGCGGCAAATTCTACGGATGGATGCAATGTGTAAATAACATCTTCCAGCTTTGCGCGACCGCTCCGTTGTTCCGCCTTTCTAAAGCTAGTCAATACGCCTAACGCTTTTACTTCAGCCCATGCACCATCAAGCGCGGCGATTGCGTCGCGTCCGCGTGTATAGCTTTCCAGTAAAGCACTATCGCGCTTGATGGTGCTGTATTTCATATCGAAAGTGTTTGTAAGCGAGGCATTTGTGTATTTCAGCACGAGTTGGCCGATAAGCCAGCGGGCAAGCTGAGTTCGGCAATTCATTAGGCGTTTATAGTTGAATTGCCGATAGGTTACTTTTTGGATGCTGTCTGTTATCAGTGGATGAAACTGCACTAACCATTTTGAATCGGGGTCTGCTTTAATGTCTTTGCGATTAACCCGAGCAACCAAGGTTATATAATTTCCGCTACCTGTTATGTCTTCTTGATCGCCTTCCCCTTTGATCTCAATACTGCTGAGAGCCAAAATTTCCAGCCCTTCGATCAATTCATCGTAACGCAAGGAATGGCCTTGCTCGATCAGATGGGTACGGAGTTGGTGGAGAGAAAAGCGGCAACCGGAGCGAAAATCTGGCTTATCGAAATACCCCGCTTGTTCTTCAACGGCGAGTTTCCGCAAGGCGTGTTCTATCAGTTCTTCCCGCGCACTGGGATAATACTCAATGGTTTCGCCTGTTGGTTTGCCGTCTTGTCCGTATAACTTAAACCGTGCTGGTCGTATGTCTGCTGTGAAGGGGAATCTACGATATTGAAAATTTATTGTGCTGATGGGTAAAAATCCGCCAGCCAGCCTCAATTTTTCTTGTTTTCTGCGAGATATTGAAAAGCGCGGGGTATTGTCCCAAAGATCAACGGCATTTGAAAGCTCGTCCTTTTCACCGAGAAACGTTTGAAATAGGTTAAGTTGCTGATTTTTGAAAGCCTCGGAAGGAACGGGCTTAACTGTTTTTCGGAGTGGTTTCTTTTTGGCTGTATCAGTCATCACTTCCCCTTCCCTCTTCATGCTACTGCTTTTAAATCGTGTTCTTGTTGCGGTTTGGTATGGGTATCATAATTTTCGGCCATCAGGTTAAAAGCGCGGCGGGCGGCGTTCCGCACGGGGGTTGATGGGGAATCGAGCGAAGCGGCCAGCAACTCGGCGGCAGAATTGACAAAGAAAATCGGCTTCGTGATAACCCGCAATGGAAAAGCCTTTTCCAGCCCATCAATAAAATACTGCGCGGCCTTTTGGGCGTGGCGATTGGTCGGCCATGCGGAAGGCCACGCCACAGCATACGGTAAGGATCGCATATCGAGTGCGATAGTGTCTAAATCTTCCTCCGAGGCGCGAAACGGCAGAATACATAAATCTGCCTGCTCGGTTAACTTTTCATCGAAAGCGGGGCGGTTGCCTCCGCCGTCAACGATTAGCCAGCCGTTTTGTGTGTTGTAGCTTGCTGTGATGATCTGCGCGAGTTTGTGCGGATCACGCCCATCTAAAACAGCGTAAGGGCGGCCTTCTGATTTGATCTGACGGTTTGGGTCGGTTAAGACATAGGCGGCGGGTTCGCCACGCAAAATGGCCCCAAGGCAGAGCAAGTGCGCTGTCGTGGTTTTGGTTGTGCCGCCCTTCTGTCCCCCTAAATAAACAAATTTGCTCATTGGACGCTCTCCAACTGTTCAATAATGACTTGTTGCACCGAAACCCCCCGCCCCGTCTCCTTGGTGCGTGCGATGGCAATATCATCATAATGTTTATACATTGCGGCTGGAAGTCGCAAAAATACTGGTATCGCATCGCTTTTTTGCTTCTTTTTCTGCGCAGATGGTACAGGTGGGTCAATGATTTCCGGTGGCGGTGCGGCTACTGGTGTACTTTTATGTAAAGGGGTCGCGGCGGCAGTTGTCAATTGCTTGGCGAGTTCGTCAACGTCATGGCGTTTTTTCATATTTTAACCTCGTGATAGTTTGAAACCATGATAGCAAGAAATTAAGATTTCATGAAAACAAAATATTTTGATAGCAAAATATCAAGATAGTTAAATATTTTAATATCAAAATATTTAACTATCTTGATTTTGTGAAAGGATGCTTGTGGTGAGCTGTAAAGCGTAGCAGGGAAGGGGCTTCGAGGGGGCAGTTAAAATTGCCCTGCAATCCACCCGTCAATGACCTGGACGGCTTCCTGCATAAGCCGCTCGAATGCCAGAGCGTCAGGGGTGGTGTCACGCCACTGAAATCCGAAAATATGCAGATTGTCCGTGTCGTCGTCGCTGCCTAGATCGCTCCAGCACTGTTCAATGCCTTCTTTTTGCCGTTCCTTAATCAACGCCCGTTCGAATTGCGCAAAAGCCCCCAGCATCTGTAACATCAGCTCTTGCATCGGGTTGGCCGCACCGGAAAACGCCATGTTCTCTTTGTGGAAATGGATGCAGACCCCTTGTCCTGCCAAGTCGGTGACGATCTGTTGGAGGTCGAACAAGTTCCTCGCCAACCTGTCAATGCTGTGGACATGCAAGGTGTCGCCTTCGCGGAGGTGGTTGAGGCAGGCCTGTAGTTGCGGACGGCTGGTGTCTTTTGCCGACACCTTGTCTTCAAAAGTTTTGTCCAGTTTGATGTCCGCCAATTGCCTGTCCGTATTTTGTTGTGCGGATGAGACGCGGATATAGCCCACCTGTTGGCCTGTCATGATAGCCCCCTGATTGTAAATTAAGTTTTAAGGGTTATCATAACACATGTAAAATAAACCGATAATAGGATATTGTTTACACGGTGGGATGCGGGTTTGCGGGGGGCTTGGGATATGTAAAGGAAACTCCACTTTATGAGACAAGCCGATCGCGTGTTATGAGGCCTGATCACTGGCCATTTTTTCGGATGGCTTACCCGCAAGAGAAAAATATTGGTGGCTAATCGCATTAGCCATTAACTCACTGACTTCCCTCCCCCCGTAAAAATGCAGGCGATACGAAATCGCAGCAAGTCATTGGAGAGCATGTGGGCTACCCATTCACTGTCTACCACGATTGATTTGTGAGCTGGGATTGCGATGGCTTGAGCTGATATTTTTGCATATTGTTTTTTAATGCGCTCAATATTGACGGATTGGCTTTTTTCTGTAGAATGGCTTCAGAATATCAGCATTAAAAACATTATTGCACAAAAAATGAATACCATAGGGCAGTTGGCTTCCTTAACAGCGGGGCATCCTTTTCGTGAAAGCATCGAAAACGCTTTGGATGGGGATGTCGCCGTTGTGCAGATGAAAGACGTTGATCCTGAAAAAGGCCTCGACAATGGCAAGCTTTATCATGTCCGTCTAACGGGGCGTAAGAAACCGGATTATTTGCGGCGCGGGGATATTTTGTTTGTGGGCCGTGGTTACCGGATTTTTGCCGTTCTGGTGGATGAGGATTTGGAATGTACGGTTGCCTGTTCCCATTTTTTTGTCATTAGGGTCAATAATGCGCAGGATGTGATGCCCGGCTATTTGGCATGGTATATCAATCATACCCAAGCACAACGTTACTTTTCCCAGCGGGTTGCGGGTACGGTATTACCTTATGTCAACCGTAAGGTGCTTGAGGAGTTACCGGTGGTTTTGCCCCCCTTGGCTGTGCAACAGGGCATCGTTAAAGCGCATTGTTGCGGATTAACAGAGAAGGCCTTGCTGGAGAGCCTGATTGAAAAAAAGAAACAGCTTTTAGAGGGCTTATTGGAGAAAACATTGGAACAGTATCAAGGTGATAGGGTATGAGTACGAAAATAAATCAGGACGAAATCAACGGCATACTCTGGAAGGCTTGTGACACCTTTCGCGGCACGGTTGATGCGGCGGAGTATAAAAACTACATTCTGGTGATGCTGTTTGTAAAATACATTTCCGATGTCTGGCAGGAACACTACGAAGGCCTAAAAGAAAAATACGGCAATGATGAAGACATGATCCTGCGCCGGATGCAGCGCGAGCGTTTTGTGCTGCCCAAAGGATGCAGTTTTCAGGAGCTTTATAATCAGCGCAACGAAGCCAATATCGGCGAGATTATTAACATTGCCTTGGAGCATGTCGAAGAAACCAATAAACAAAAGCTGGCCGGCGTGTTCAGAAATATTGATTTCAATTCCGAGGCCAATTTGGGGCAAACCAAAGACCGCAATACCCGTTTAAAAATGCTGTTGGAAGATTTCCACGACACCAAGCTGGATTTGCGCCCTTCGCGGGTCGGCAATCTGGATGTCATCGGCAACGCCTACGAATACCTGATCGCTAAATTCGCCGCCGGAGCGGGTAAAAAAGCCGGGGAGTTTTACACCCCCGCCGAAGTGTCCGAACTGGTCGCCGAACTGGTCAACCCCCAAGCGGGCGAACGTATTGCCGATCCGGCTTGCGGCTCCGGTTCCTTGCTGATCAAATGCGGCAATCAATTGCTCAAAAAAGGCATCAAAGACTTTGCCCTGTACGGCCAAGAAATCACCGGCGCAACCTGGGCATTGGCGAAAATGAACATGTTCCTGCACGGCATGGACAACGCCCGCATCGAATGGGGCGACACCATCCGCAGCCCCAAGCTGATTGAAGACGACACCACCATGAAATTTGAGGTTGTGGTCGCCAATCCGCCATTTTCCTTAGACAAATGGGGCTACGCGGAAGCCGGGAACGACGCTTACCAACGCTTCCATCGCGGCTTGCCGCCGCAATCCAAAGGCGATTATGCCTTCATCACCCACATGATCGAAACCACCACCAAAGATTCGGGGCGGGTCGGTGTGGTCGTGCCGCATGGCGTGCTGTTCCGGGGTGCCAGCGAAGGCAAAATACGCCAGCAACTGATTGAAGAAAATTTGCTCGATGCCGTGATCGGCTTGCCGTCCAACCTGTTTTACGGTACGGGCATTCCGGCGGCGGTGTTGGTGTTCAAGCGCAACAAACCCGATACCAACGTCATCTTTATTGATGCCAGCCGCGCCTATCAGGACGGTAAAAACCAAAACCGGCTACGGCAAACCGACATTGATAACATCGTCGCCACCTATCAGGCCAGGGAGACGGTCGATAAATACGCTTATCTGGCCAGCTTTGACGACATCAAAGACAATGATTTCAACCTGAACATCCCGCGCTATGTCGATACCTTTGTCGAAGAGGCAGAGATTGATATTGACGCAGTACAAACCGAAATTGACCAGTTGGAAATAGAACTGGTTGCAGTGAAGCAGGAAATGGCGGGGTATTTGCGAGAGTTGGGTTATGGCCGATGACATTATCAGCACCGAATTATTAGGCAATATCCGCCAAGTCATTGAGCAGGCGAAAGCCAAAGTCCACCAATCGGTTAACAGCGTCATGGTGCAAACCTATTGGCATATAGGGAATTTGATTGTCGAGCATGAACAACAAGGCCAGGAACGTGCCGCTTACGGGACAAAGCAACTGGAATCGCTTGCCAAAAAACTAAGCCATGAATTTGGTAAAGGTTTCGACATCAGTAACTTACGGAGTATGCGGCGTTTTTATCAGGCTTTTCCAATTCGAGACGCAGTGCGTCTCGAATTGGGTTGGACGCATTACCGGATTCTGCTGAGGGTCGATAAGCTGAATGCCCGTGCATGGTATATGCAGGAAGCTATCGAACACAACTGGAGTGCGCGGGCACTAGAGCGGCAAATCAGTGTGCTTTATTATGAACGGTTGCTGGCCAGCCAAGATCGGGCGACCGTTGAGCAGGAAGCCCAAGAAAAAACGTTGCCTTTACAGGGTAGGCCAGAAGATTATCTACGCGACCCTTATGTGTTGGATTTTCTTAATCTGCCTTCACAAACGTTTCTTGAAAGCGAATTGGAGCAAGGCTTAATTGATAATTTGCAGCAATTCTTATTGGAGTTGGGCAAAGGGTTTGCTTTTGTTGCCCGCCAGCAGCGCATCAGGACAGATGACCAAGACTTTTATATCGACCTGGTGTTCTATAACTTCAAACTCAAATGCTTTTTGCTGATTGACCTTAAATTGGGCAAATTGACTTATCAGGATGTCGGGCAAATGGACGGTTATGTGCGCATGTATGACCAACATAAAAAAGACGATGATGACAATCCGACCATCGGCCTGATTTTATGCAGCGAAACCAGCGAAGCCGTTGCGAAATATTCGGTGTTGGCCGACAGCCAACAACTGTTTGCCGCCAAATACCTACCCTATCTGCCCACGGAAGCGGAGCTTAAACAAGAGCTGGAACGGGAACGGCGCATCGTGCAACAACAATTGGGTCATAATGATGGACAATAAACGGTTAAAAGCAAAATTTTGGGGGAACGCTCATGAATAAGGCTTTTAAGGAGTTGGGTTATGCGGTTGCCTGAGGGTTGGAAACTTGTCCCAATTAAAGAAATATGTAGTTGCATTGTCGATTGTGTAAATAAGACCGCGGCAGTCGTTGATTACGAAACACCCTATAAAATGATTCGGACAACGAATGTTCGTCATGGTCGTGTCGATACAAAAAATGTCCGTTATGTAACTAAAGAAACTTACAAAATATGGACTCGTCGAGGAAATCTTGAAAATGGCGATTTGATTTTTACCCGTGAAGCTCCCGTGGGTGAAATTGGGATTCTTGAAGATGCAAGTGGTGTTTTTCTTGGGCAACGCACAGTCATGTATCGTGCACACCCATTAAAAAGTAATAACCTGTTCATTTTGTATTCGTTGCAAAGCCTTTATTGTCAAAAGCAAATTGAAGATTTTAGTAATGGCGGAACAGTTGCACATGTTCGCGTTCCAGATTGTAGTGAAATAATTTTAAAAATGCCCCCACTCCCCGAACAACAAAAAATCGCCCAAATCCTTTCCACTTGGGATAAAGCCATTGAAAAACTGGAAGCGTTGATTGCCGCCAAGCAAAAGCGCAAAAAAGCCCTGATGCAGCAGCTTTTGACTGGCAAGAAGCGGTTTGCTGGGTTTGATGAAAAATTGAACCTCAAGCACTTGGGGGAAATTGGAAAAATTGATGCTAAAAACCTGAGCAATGCAACCGATCCAAATTACAAATTCAAATACATTTCCTTATCTGATGTACAAGCAGGGAAAATAAATAATCAATTGAAAACGTTTACTTTCAAAGACGCACCTTCACGAGCCAGACGTGTTGTTTACCCTTGTGACATCATCATTGCTACGGTTCGCCCAAATTTGCAGGGATTTGCAAAAATAGCCGATAATGGCGGCTATCCTTACATTGCATCTACTGGTTTTTCAACGATTACAGCAGAAGCAGGTTATTCGTATGACTATATCTTTCATTATATATTTAGCAATCATATTACTTTTCAGATTAACTCTTTAGTTGTTGGATCAAACTATCCTGCTATTAATTCTTCTGATGTAAAAGGATTATTCATTTTGTGTCCGACTCTTCCAGAACAACAAAAAATCGCCGCAACCCTCTCTACCGCAGACCAAGAAATACAAGTCCACCAAAATCAGCTCACCGCCCTAAAACAACAGAAAAAAGCCCTGATGCAGCAGCTTTTGACCGGCAAGAAGCGGGTCATGATAGCAGAGGCGGCCTAATGATTTACGACAAGCCTTGGAAAAGCTATCAAGACCAATTGGATCAATTAACCAGGCGGGGGCTGATGGTCACCGATGAGGCAAGAGCGTTGCACCACCTTGAGCGTATCGGCTATTATCGGTTGAGCGGTTATTGGTTTCCCTTCCGTGAACGCAGCGGATTTTATTGTCCGTTGCCCACAACTGATGGGAAAAAATTCAAACGCGGCAAAACTGACCGGATGGTGCTGGATGAATTTAAAACCGGGGCAAGTTTTCAAAATGCCGTCGAGCTGTATGTCTTTGATAAAAAACTGCGCTTGCTGGTTATGGATGCCTTGGAACGGATCGAGATTAGTTTACGGGTCGATATTTCCCATTCGCTAGACAAGCAAGACCCCTTTGCGTATCTCAATCCCGATTTGTTTTTTGAAGGTTTTGCAAAAAAGCTCGATGAGCAAACCAGTTTAAGCGGACATCATCAATGGCTGACCAAGCAAGCGGCTTTAATTTCCCGGTCAAAAGAAGATTTTATAAAGCATAACAAAACCAAATATGGTTTTCCTTTGCCCATTTGGGTTGTCTGTGAAATTTGGGATTTTGGAACGTTATCCACTTTATTTGCCGGGATGAAAGAAGCCGACCAAGACGCGATAGCCAGTAAATATGGGGCTAGTAATGGCCGGATTTTTGCGTCCTGGCTGCGTAGCCTGAATTATCTGCGCAATGTTTGTGCACACCATAGCCGTCTTTGGAACCGGAATATCGTTGACCAACCGAAATTGCCCCATGCCGGGGAAGTAAGCTGGATTGATCACTGTCAAGGCAATACCCATAGCCTCGCCCGGCCTTTTTTGTTGCTGTGCATTGCCAAGTATCTGTTAACCATTATCAACCCAAGCTCTGAATGGGGAAAGCGATTGAAAAGCTTGCTGTTAGAATTTCCTGATTTACGGCATTTGGAACTTAACTTAGCAGGTATGGGCGCGATAGAAGGCTGGGAACAATGGGATTGGTAGCCCTAAAAAGCACTGCCAAGAACAACAAAAGTGACGGGCAATAAAAAACCCCTTAGCAGTTTAGCCATCAAAGTAGCTAAGCCGAAAGAGGCCGTGTTGGGGCTATTTTCAATTAAGCTTAAGCGGATGTCAAATTTAAACGTTAACTTAAGTAGGGCAGGTTACTAAAACACATCAGAAAAATCCAACACCTAACACTATACTCAACTCGGCCATTAAGTGAGTTTTTGCTATACTATCCATACCTGTATTTTCACCTGATTTTGCCCCGCTTCCCCGGCAGGAGGTTTGCCATGACCGTACGGCTTGAATTCCCCCATGACACCCTATCCGTTTTGAAGGACGAAAGGTACAGCCATCCCGTACCGATCGTCCAACGGCGCATGGAGGCGCTGTGGCTGAAAAGCCATAACTTGCCCCATGCCCAGATTGCCGCCTTGGTGGACGTGTGCGAGAACACCCTGCGGGATTACTTTGAGCTGTACCGGGAAGGTGGGGTTGAGGCCTTGAGGGCAGTCCGTTTCCACCGGCTGGGCAGCGACCCGGATGCCCATGCCGCTTCGCTCGAAGCCCATTTCAGGGAACATCCGCCGGCCACCCTTAAAAAAGCCCAGGATGACATTGAAGCCTTGACGGGCATCAGGCGTGGCCGGACCCAAGTGGGGGTCTTCCTAAAAAAAAACTCCATCTGCGTTGCCGAAAAATCGGCATGATCCCCGCCAAGGCGGATCCCGACAAGCAGGAGGAATACCTCGTACAGACCCTAGAACCCCGCTTGGACGAGGCGCGTGCCGGACAAAGGGCGGTGTTTTTCGTCGATGCCGCCCATTTCGTGCTGGCGCCGTTCCTCGGTTTCCTGTGGTCGGCGGCACGGCTGTTCATCCCCGCCCCCGCCGGACGGCAACGCTTCAACGTCCTTGGCGCCCTCAACGCCATCACCCATGAACTCATTTCCGTCACCAACGACACCTACATCACCTCGAAGGAGGTCTGCGCTCTCCTGCAAAAACTGGCCGACCTGAAGCCCGGCATTCCCATCACGCTGTTTTTGGACAATGCCCGTTACCAGAAATGCGCCCTTGTCATCGAAACGGCCATCCGCCTGCAAATCGAACTGTGCTTTTTGCCGCCCTATTCGCCCAACCTGAACCTGATCGAGCGGTTATGGCGGTTCGTCAAAAAGGAATGCCTGTACTCCACCTATTACCCGAGCTTCGGCCCCTTCAAGGCCGCCATTACAGAGTGCCTGGAGCAGACCCATTCAAAACATAAGCCCGCCCTTGACACTTTGCTTACTTTGCGTTTCCAGAGGTTTGAAAAAACGCAAATTATGGGCGTTTGAAGTATATATATTGATGATATTTCTTATTAATAAACCATACATGGTTTTTTAGGTTGTATTTACTCTTTTTCATATACTTCAACGGGTAACAAAATCGAAGGGTTAAATATGCCTGCTTACGACTATCTGGAAGACTTGTCCTCGCTGTTGCCTGCCGTCACCTTGTTGAACAAGCTGGGCTACCAGTATCTTTCCCCTTCCGAAAATATCGCCTTGCGCGGTGGACGCACTTCCAAGCTGATTTTGGAAAGCGTGTTGAAAGCCCAACTGCAAAAACAGAACACGATCACTTTCAAAGGCCAACGCTATCCGTTTAGCGACGGCAACATCCAAAAAGCGGTGCGGGCGTTGGCGGATATTCCTTTCGATAGCCTGATGAACACCAGCGAACAGGTTTACGATTTGCTGACCTTGGGCAAAAGCCTGGAGCAAACCATTGACGGTTATACCAAGAGCTTTTCCCTGCGATATATCGACTGGCAGCGGCCAGAAAATAATGTCTATCACGTTTGTGATGAGTTTGTCCTGGAGCGGCGCAACAGCAAGCAAACCCGTAGGCCGGATATTGTCTTGTTTGTGAACGGCATTCCGTTGGCGGTAATCGAGTGCAAACGCCCGGATTTAAAAGATGCCGTTGAGCAGGGCATCAGCCAGCAGTTGCGTAATCAACGTCATGATGAGATTCCAGAGCTGTTTACTTACGCGCAAGTGTTGTTGTCGGTAAGCCAAAACAAAGCCCTGTACGCCACCACAGGTACGCCCGCCAAGTTTTGGGCGATCTGGAAAGAAGAAGACCCAGACGCGCAGGAACAAGCCTTGCAGGCCTTAGTCAATCAGCCAGCCGATGGGGCGTTTAAAGCCCGGTTGTTTGCCGAGCGTGATGATCGGCAACGCCGGACGCTGGAAACGCTGTGGCAATCCGGGCAATGCCAGCCGTCGCCGCAAGACCAAGCCATCCATAGCCTATTAAGGCCGGCGCGGTTGCTGGAATTGGTTTACCAGTACATTGTGTTCGACAACAAAGAAAAGAAAGTCTGCCGTTATCAGCAGTATTTTGCGGTGGCGGCAACCTTAGCGAAGGTGACGCAACGCAAAGGCGACAGCCCCAGGCCGGGCGGGGTGATTTGGCATACCACCGGTTCCGGCAAATCGCTGACGATGGTGATGCTCGCCAAGGCTTTGGTGTTAGCCACCGATATTCAGAATCCTAAGATTGTCTTGGTCACGGATCGGGTGGATTTGGATGACCAGATTTATAAGACCTTCCATGCCTGCGGCAAGCCGGTGGTGCAAGCCAAGACGGGCGAACATTTGTTGGAGCTGATTGAGCATAATAAGGCCAGCATTATCACGACGATTATCGACAAGTTTGAGTCGGCCAGCCGCAAGCGCAAAATCTGCGACACCAGCAGCAATATTTTTGTTTTGGTGGATGAGTCGCACCGTTCGCAATACGGGGTTTCCCATGCCAAGATGCAGAATGTCTTCCCGAATGCCTGTTATATCGGTTTTACCGGCACGCCGTTGCTGAAAAAAGAGCAGACCACGGCCAAGAAGTTCGGCGGCTTTATCCATAAATATACGATGAACCAGGCGGTGGCGGATGGCGCGGTCGCGCCGCTGTTGTATGAAGGCCGTGTGAGCGAATTGCACGGCGACCAGGCGCAGATTGATAAATGGTTCGAGCGCATTACTGACGGCCTAACGCCGAAACAAAAAGCCGATTTAAAGCAGAAGTTCCGCCGCGAGGAGGAGTTGAGCAAATCTGACCAGCGGATTGCGGAAATTGCCTACGACATCGGCCAGCATTTTAAAACCACGTTCAGGGGCACGGGCAAAAAAGGCCAACTGGCCGTGTCCAGCAAGGCAATGGCGTTGCGTTATAAGAAATATTTCGATGAATTTGGCGA
Source organism: Methylovulum psychrotolerans (assembly GCF_002923755.1). Taxonomy (GTDB): domain Bacteria; phylum Pseudomonadota; class Gammaproteobacteria; order Methylococcales; family Methylomonadaceae; genus Methylovulum; species Methylovulum psychrotolerans. Next base: position 3,962 of record NZ_PGFZ01000016.1, on the reverse strand, counting down.
GGTGGCGGCGGAGGTGGTGATTTCGCCGCCCGACACCCGCGAAGGCAATCAGGCGGTCGATGAAGACACGTTGCAGGATGTGCAAGTGTTCTGGAAGGCGATGATGGCGAAATATGGCAGTGATGAAAAATATCAAACCAGCATCATTAAGGCGTTTAAGCATTCCGATGAGCCGGAAATCCTGATTGTGGTGGATAAGTTGCTGACGGGGTTTGATGCGCCGCGCAACAGTGTGTTGTATCTGGATAAACGTTTGAAGGAGCATAACATTTTGCAGGCGATTGCCCGCGTCAACCGTTTGTTTGATGGCAAGGACTTTGGTTTGGTGATCGATTATCGGGGCATTTTCGGTGAACTGAACGAAGCCATCGACACTTATGCCGCCTTGGAAAACGAGGGCTTTGACCCCGAAGACATTGCAGGCACGCTGACCGATGTCGCTGAGGAGATTAAGCTGTTGCCGCAACGCCATACCAATGTTTGGGAGGTATTTAAGGCGGTGGGCAACCTTAAGGATTTGGAGGCCATGCAACGGCATTTGGAGCCGGAAGATCGGCGGCAGCCGTTTTATGAGCGCGTGTGGGTATTTGCCAAAACCCTGCAATTGGCTTTAGCCAACGCCAAGTTTCAGGATGACACACCCGTACAGCGTATCGCCCGTTATAAGGATGATCTGAAATATTTCCTCAATCTCAGGCAGGCGGTCAAGCAACGTTATGGCGAGTCGGTGGATTATTCGTCTTATGAGCAGCAAATCCGCAATATGGTCAATAAGTACATCGGAGCCGATGCGGTCAAGCAGCTCATTGCCCCGGTGAATGTGTTTGCCTTGGACGCATTTGACAAAGAGATTGCCTCGATTGAAGGCGATGCCGCCAAAGCCGATGCGATTGCCTCGCGGCTAAAAAAGACCATCACCGAGAAGATGGAAGAAGACCCGGCGTTGTATAAACGCCTCTCCGAACTGATTGATGAGGCGATTGCCGAACACCGGGCGAAGCGGCTGTCTGACAAAGACTATCTGGAGCGGATGTACGGCACGTTAGATGCGGTGCGCGGCAAAACGGCTTCTACCCTGCCGGACATGTTAAGTAACCGCGATGAGGCGAAAGCCTATTACGGTGTCATCCAGGAGCCGTTGGCAAATTATGCGGTGGCGGGCTATACGCCGGAACGCTTTGCCGCCGAAACCGCCGTGCGCCTTGACGAGATTATCCGCGAACATAAAATCCGCGATTGGACGAAGAATCAGGACATTAAAAACCAGATGCTGAATGAGCTGGAAGACTATCTCTACAGCTTGAAAGGCCGCTATGAACTGGCAATGGGCTTGGAGTCTATCGAGCGTATCACCACGCAGGTGCTGGCTATCGCCGAGCGGCGGGATGGTTAATGGGTAGGCTTGCGCAATCGTTGTGGTTTGGCGAGACGGAAATTGTTTATGCCGTCAACGCGTGCGACCGCAAAACCTTGGCCATTCATGTTTATCCCGATGGGGCGGTGGTGGTTGATGCGCCGATGACGGCCAGTGCGGAAGCGATTGCCGCCAAGGTCAAAAAAAACGCCGCGTGGATTTTTAAGCAGCAAAGGCAGTTTGCGGCCTATCCGCCCGTTTTACCGCCCCGGCAATACGTTTCCGGCGAAACGCACCGTTATTTGGGCAGGCAATACCGGTTGCTTATCCTTCATGGGGAGGCTGAACAGGTCAGGCTTTCCTATGGCCGGTTGGCCGTCGTGACGGTTGACCCCAACAATACCGGAAAGGTTAAGGCATTGCTACAAAACTGGTATCGGCTGAGGGCGAACACGGTTTTCTTAGAGCGTTATGACGTGTGCCTGAAACAAGTTGCCAAGCTGGGCATTGCGCATGACCAAGGCTTCCAATTGCGCTTTATGCCCAAGCGTTGGGGCAGTTGCACCAGCCAAGGCCATATTATCCTCAACCCCGAACTGATCGCCGCCCCGAAGGATTGCATCGATTATGTCATCACCCATGAGCTGTGCCATTTGCAAGAACATAACCATAGCCGGGCATTTTATCGCTTGCTGGCGGCTGTCATGAAAGATTGGGAATTGAGGCGCAAACGGCTCAATGAGATGGTTGAAGTTAGGTTTGTTTAAATGATGGCCTTAATCTCTCGTGCTATACTTCTACAACAACCTAAAAAATTAGAACACAAAACACAATAAATACCAATTTTATATGACAAGACAAGCTCAAGTAAATGGATATGTATTCATAGTGCGGTTAAAACGGCGTGATTGTAGGTGATATGCGTGTTGCAGGCCGCTACTATCCATTTACGCACGAATCCTTACGGGCAGCCTATATGTATCGAAACATCTGTCAATTTTCTAACCGTCGATTTTAATCATGAATATAAAACACTTAACACCCTTATTACTCTCAAGTTTGCTGTTATCAGCTTGCGATAAACAAACGCCCGAAGCAAGTTGTTCATCTGAGGCGGCTTATACGTTAATCAGCCAGACAATTATTGATGCCGTTGAAAAAAAGACATCAGACGAAAAATATACCGATACTGGCGAATTTATTTTCGATAAGGCAAAAATCAGGGCTTCATTAGGGCAGTTACAAATCGCTGTTGAAAGTGTCAGAACGACAAAAGAAGATCCAAATAGCAGTAAAAAATTTTGTAGCGGTGTATTAAAAGTCACAATTCCTGCCAGTATGCTTGCTGATGCCGACCAAGCCAAAGGGCTTCAAAATAAGTCCAAAATTTCAGAAGACGCAAGAGAGCTTGATATAGATAACAATATCAATGTGTTTACTAAAAAAGATTTTGAATATAGCGTACAACCTACTGATGATGGCAAAGAATTATACGTTGAATCAGAAAATACATTATGGGTCAGTTTACTTAATGACATTGCCTCTTCTGCGTTACTAAAACCAATATTAGAAGTGAAAAAAGCTGAACAAATTCGGCAAAATGCGCAAGAAAAACAAGAAGTCGAGAATTTAAAACAAGAGGCGGAGGCTTCTAAACTAGAAGCAGAAAGGCTTAGTGCATTGCAGGAAAAACAAGAGGCCGACCAACTTAAACAAGATTTGCTCGCCAAACAAGCCGTTATAGCACCAGAACAGTCTGCGGATAATAACCAAATGCAACAACAAGAAGTGGCAAAATACAAGGCCAAAGACGCGCTTGATGAGGCAAACAAACAAATCAACATTGTTTGGAAGTCCGCAACAAAAAACACTAGAGCGGTACTTTTGTCAGAACAAAGAAAATGGTTAAAGCAACGAGAAAATGAGTGTGAACGTAAAGCTTCAATCGAAGAACCCGATAATAGCATTGTGCAGGAAACTATTAAGCTATATTGCATGGCAGCCATGACAAATGAAAGGACTGACACGTTAAAACAGAAAATCGCAAGCATTCCATAGAATGGGGTGCATTTAAACAAACGACACTAAAGTCCCATAGGATTTATTGAAAAGCCACAGACGGCGTGGCCTTATGCCATTTCAGGCTTCCCAATTTTAACCCTGTTAACCTGCCATTTTTTGGGAAGCCTTAACCATCATTACTCAGTAGCTCAAAAAGCATAGAAAAAACGAACGTTTACACAATAAGGAAGATTAGATAAAAAGGCCTAATATTCCTATGTCTTTTCTTATTAAATAAGCTGTAATTTATGGTATTCATCGAATAATTCAACACCTGCAAGGCTGATGGTAAGGATTCCTTCGTAAATGAGTAAAGTCAGAAATCTTTAATGCAAAATCTTCGTCCCAATTGAAGCTTACTTTAAACTGACCACTATTTTTTACAGGTAGAATGCGGGTTACAGGGGTATTTTGCGTGGATGGTTCAATTGATACAGATTACTGCTATTCACCTCTGTAGTCTATGGAATTGCGCTTAGATTCTAGGTTTGACGCGGGGTTCCGGGCGACTTTACGCATTTACGAAGGAATCCTTACGGTCGGCCTT
>NZ_PGFZ01000015.1:49101-59739 GCF_002923755.1 Methylovulum psychrotolerans | reverse complement strand
CGCCTATCGCTTCAACCGCAGGTTCCAGCTCGATAGGCTTCCCATGCGCCTGCTTGTTGCCGCCATCGCCGTTGGGCCTCGCCCAGAGGTTTGGATCCCCTCGGCTGAAGCATCTTGCTAATCAGGAAGGGCTTTGTTATGGGCTTTGTCCTCCGCAGAAAGCGGTTTGCCTTTTTGTTTCTTGATGGGCAATACCGAATTTTGGTGGAGGCCGTGCATCCCTTGGTATCCCGAATCTGCCAACAGCAGGGCTTCGGGGTGCAGCAACAGGCGGCAACCCTTGAAGACCGAAAAATCATGTTGGCGGCCTTTGCCGACCACGACCGAAAGGATGGTGAGCGTCAACGCGCAAATGATGAGTTGCGCCTTAACCGTGTGGCGTTTTTTTCCGGAGTAGAAGTCTTTCTGGCCTTTTACGGGGCGTTCGATGGGCTGCTCCGACACGTCAATACCCTCTGGGGCATAAATGATCAGGATGGCCTCAGGCTCTTCCAACAGAGCCTTACGGTTGGGGAGCTTTTCACAATGGCCAACATCCTGGCCGTGCGCGAATACACCTTATGGCAATATGACTCGCTGATACCAAAAACCGCCCCCAAGTTTATAAGGGTCGGATAATGGCGGAGGTAGCAAGCGGTCTTCCGTGGTCAGTTTGGAGTCTTTCCGGCCCCGCCTTGTCAACGGGCTGAGGGCTTTTTGTTCGCCGATGTAAACGCACAGCTTGCTGTTGAGGTGTTGGAAATCTTCCTTTGACAGCCCGACAAGGTGCTTGTATTCTTCGGGGTTGTCGGTGGGTAACTGGGCATACGGTTTCATGGCTTTTTGGCGGGTCAGGATAAGGCTTGGTATTTTAACCTGTCAACGTTTATATAGTCAGCAACATTTAGGAAAGATGTCTATTTGCTAAGCAAAGCTTCCAACTGAATTTTTTCATCGTCACTTAAGTTGACTTTATATTTGATGGTGGGCATAGTTGAATACTGGCTGAGAAAACCTACACTTCTACCATGCATCAAAGTTATACGCCATTATTGCGTTTCAAGTTGACTGACTACTAGCTAATTCCTAAGGCCGGACTGCCGCCCTGGCTTGGCGCATCACTTGTTTCAAATCCCGCACCGTTTGCGCCAATCCCGAAAATACTGCCTGGGCGATAATCGAATGGCCGATATTCAGCTCGACAATTTGCGGTATCGCACAAATCGCCTCGACATTATGAAAATGCAGGCCATGCCCGGCATTCACCTGTAGCCCCGCACTATGCGCATACTGCGCCGCCGCTTGGATACGCGCTAACTCACTGGCTTGTAATGGCGCGGTGGCGGCATCGGCATAGCGGCCTGTGTGCAGTTCAATCACGGGTGCGCCCGCCGCCACAGCGGCATCAATCTGGGCAAAATCGGGGTCGATAAACAGCGACACCTCGATACCCGCCGCCGCCAAATCGCCGCAAGCCCGCTGCATAGCCGCCAAATTGCCTGCTACGTCCAAACCGCCTTCGGTGGTCAGTTCGGTGCGTTTTTCCGGCACTAGGCAACAGGCATGAGGTTTTACTTGTAGGGCGATGGCGAGCATCTGCGCCGTCACCGCCATTTCCAAATTCAGGCGGCTATGCAGCCGCTCTTGTAACAGAAAAATATCCCTGTCTTGGATATGGCGGCGGTCTTCGCGCAAATGCGCGGTAATGCCGTCCGCCCCCGCCTGCTCGGCCACTAAAGCGGCTTGGACAGGGTCGGGGTAGCGGGTATCCCGCGCTTGCCGTAAGGTGGCGACGTGGTCGATGTTAACGCCTAATAAAATGGCTGGTGTGTTCATGGGCAGATAATAAAAAATAAAGGATGATAGCGATTTTATCGCTTAAACAGGCGGTGGCTCAACAGTTGCGGTTTGATCCGCCAACCACGCCCACGCCCCTAAGCCCGCTTGGCGGCCTGTGGCAAAACAGGCGCTCAGTAAATATCCCCCGGTCGGTGCTTCCCAGTCGAGCATTTCCCCGGCACAAAACACGCCCGGCAGGGATTTTAGCATCAGGTCTTCGTTAAGCCCCGCAAAGTCCACGCCGCCCGCCGTGCTGATGGCTTCCGCCAAAGGCCGCGCCGCCAATAACGTTAAGGGCAAGGCTTTAATGGCTTGGGCTAAGCGCTGGGCATCATGAATATCAGCGGCTGGCACTAATTCCCGCACCAATCCCGCTTTGACCCCATCCAGCCCCAGTTTACGCAATACATTCGCCAACGAGGTTTTTCCGCGCGGCTGAGCCAAACGCTGGTGCAGCCACGCCACCTCCTTATCGGGCAGTAAATCCAAATACACCACCGCTTGCCCAGTTTGGGTAATGCAGGTGCGTATTGCGGCGGAGAGGCTATAAATGAGCCCGCCTTCAATACCCGTCTCGGTAATGACACATTCCCCCTGTTGCTTAAGCGTCTGCCCGTGGCCGTCGCTCAAGCGCATAGTAAGTGTCTTTAAGGGTTGCCCGGCATAACGGCTTTTAAAATGGTCGCTCCAAGCGGCGGTAAAGCCGCAATTGGCGGGTTGCAACAACTGCACGGCGATACCTTGAGCCCGGAACGGCTCTTGCCATTGTCCGGTAGAACCCAACTGTGGCCAACTGCCGCCGCCCAAGGCAAAAATCACCGCCTCGGCATGGATAACTTGCCCACCTTGCGGGGATTGAAACACCAAGCTTTGGCCGGGCGTTTGCCACCCCGTCCATAACCAGCGGGTATGGAACACCACCCCCGCCTCGCGTAAGCGCCGTAACCATGAGCGCAACAAAGGTGCGGCTTTCATATCGGTGGGAAACACCCGCCCGGACGAGCCGACAAAGGTCTCTATGCCCAACTCGCTTAACCAAGCCCGCAACGCCGTCGGCGGAAACGCCTCCAGTAACGGCGCGACCTCGGCCTGATGTTCGCCATAACGGGACACAAAGGCCGGAAAGGGTTCGGCATGGGTGATATTCATCCCGCCTTTCCCCGCCATTAAAAACTTCCGCCCCACCGAAGGCATACTGTCGTACACGTCTACTCGGACAGGATAACGGCTCAAAAATTCCGCCGCCATTAAGCCAGCCGGGCCACCGCCGATAATGGCGATGCGGGGTAGCGTAGAGGATGGGGTAATTGGAGGTACTGGAAGGGAGGTCACGATTGTCTTATGGCTATTGGGCAGCGGGGGGATTATTCAATTGGAATGCAAAGGTCTTTAGCCTTTGCTAAGGCCTTGTAAAATGGCTAAAAACCATAAACGCCAAACGCTTTAATCCAAGCAGATTATGGTCTTGTGTATTATTATCTAAAACAGCCCCTAAAGCACGCTTTAAACCGCCTCCCCCGCAACCCGCAAACCCGCGTAATCCAGCATGGCCTCTGCCAGCTTGTCTATCGGCAAGTCTTGTTGGCGCGGCGCGGCGGTATTTTCCGTGTGCCAGAGAAAATAGTCCGTCCGGCCATCGGGTTCGCCGAAGCGTTGGTAGACGCTGGCCATGATAGGCACATGGTCACCATACCAGCATAACAAGCCGGGGCGGGGGTTGGCCGCCAGACTGTCTTTAAGCTGTTTTATCATCAGATCGGCATTGTGTAAATGATACAGGTATACGCTCAGGTCATTACAGCCCGTTTCCGGTGCGGTGTCATAATACGCGGCGGCATCAGCGGGCGGTTGTTCAAGGTGCAGCGGGCCGTGGTTTTCCATGGTGATGACAAAAATAAACAGCGGCTGTTCGGCGGTGCTTAACAGGGTTTGGATGGTGTCGGCAACGGCCAGGTCACCCGTAAATTGGCCGCATTTTTGCGCTTCGCTAAAGCTGGCCAAGTCGATGAACTCATCAAAGCCCAAACGTGGGAACACTTGGTCGCGCTGGTAAAAGCTGGCATGGTAGGGGTGTATGCACAGCGTCCTATACCCGGCTTGTTTAAGGTAAGCGACGACGTTGGGGAGGCTGTAGTCCACCAGCAGACGGTAGGGGTTAAACTGATGTATGCCCCATTGCGCCGGGGTCAGTCCGGTAAAAAAACCGCTTTCGGTGCGTACGGTATTGGCTCCCCAAGCGGGTACTTGTAAGCGCCCGTATTGGCAAGCACTGGCTTGGCTGGCATCAAAATGCGCCAGTACCGAACGTTTAATGGTCGCCGATAGGCCGCGCGGGTCAAAAAACGACTCGCTTTGCACGGTGACGATATGCGCCAAACGCTCAGGCGCGATAGGCGGTGGCTGCCGGAACGGGCTGGCTTGGCAATCTAGCTCGCGGTTTAGGTGTTCCATGCGCCCATAGCCGTAAAAAAACGCCCATTGCCCTAAGGCGGTCAAATCCTCGGCGGGTTGGTAACTTAAGGCTGGCAAACGCGGACCAACCCAGCGCAACAGTTGCAGACTGGCTAAGCCCAGCACCGCCACCAAACCAAGAAAGCCCCACAGAGGCAATGCGTCCAGCAAAGATGGTTCCAGCACCAGGCCGATGGCGAAAGCCCCGCTAAAGCCTAAGGTTGCCGCCACGGTGCGGGCGATACCAAAAAACGGCAGATAGAGCCGGGGATGCTTGATGGCATCGGTGAAGTATTCAAAATCTTGGCAGATAAACGGCTCGCGCAGGCTGGCGAATTTGGCGTGGTTAACCAAAACTAACAGCAATTGGAACGCCAACAAATTAACAACGGCAAACCAAGGCCGTTGCAAGATCAATAGCAGCACCGCAAACCCTAAGCCCCATAAACCGCTATGAATGAGAGCGCTGACGAAAGGGCGTTTCCAGACCGGGCGCGGCTTTGGGGTTAGGGTTTGTTCCAGCAGAAAAGACACAGCCAATCCTACCAGTAACGGCGACAAAACAAGGGAGATTATCATGAGTTGCTTGACCTGAATGGCGAAAAAAACGCAAGGGCAGAAGTTGTTGTCAGCTATTTTAACGGTGGAGCCGTAAAAATAGCCAGTTTGCTGGGAAATTGTTGTGAATGCCGGACCCAAACGGGGAAAGTGAGGTTATAGGCATTAGGCGGATAGCTTAACTCTTAATGCAAATGAACGGCGCTTTTTGATGGGTAAGCCTGTAGGCATAAACAGCAGAGGCGGGATAAAATTGTCATTAGCCTGACTTTTTACACTACAATCGCTGATTTTACTTAACAATACCTTATGCCTATCCCTTATTGGCGGCTGTCCAGTTTTTACTGGTTTTATTTCGCCGCGCTCGGTGCGTTTATCCCTTACTGGGGCTTGTACCTTAAAAATGCCGGTTTTGATACCGTCCAAATTGGTCAGCTTTCAGCGTTGCTAGTTGGCTGCAAGATTATCGCCCCCAATAGCTTAGGCTGGATTGCCGACCATACCGGCAAAAGCCTGCCGATTATCCGCCTCGCGTCGTTTCTCGCTACGCTAGGGTTTTGTGGATTTTTATATGCGCACAGCTATAACGAGTATGTATGGGTGACGCTGGCGTTCAGTTTTTTCTGGAGTGCTGCCCTGCCGCAGTTTGAGGCGGCGACGCTAGCGCATTTAAAGGCCGAAGCGTTACGCTATAGCCAAATCCGTTTATGGGGTTCGGTGGGCTTTATTGTTGCGGTGTTAGGCGTTGGCAGACTGCTCGATTGGCAGCCTTTAACCATATTGCCGGGCATTATTATCGCCCTGTTGCTGGGTATCGGCTTGGCGGCTTTAAGCGTACCCGAAGCGCGGGCCAATGGCCAAGACCATCAACCCCATAAGCTTTGGCATATTGTCAAAAGGCCGGAAGTCATGGCGTTTTTTGCGGTCTGTACCTTATTGCAAATCGCCCATTCGCCGTATTATGTGTTCTATTCGATAGTCCTGAAACAGCACCATTATTCGGTGACGCTCATCGGCGGGCTATGGGCTTTAGGGGTTGTTGCCGAAATCGTTTTGTTTATTTTTATGCGCCGCCTATTGGCGCGGGTGTCTTTACGCGCTTTGTTGCTCACCAGCATTTGCGCGGGCGTAGTGCGTTGGCTGTTAATCGCCTATCTGGCCGACTCCACCGCGTGGCTGGTGGCCGCGCAATTGCTCCACGCCATGACCTTCGGCGGGGCGCATATCGCCTCGATACATCTGGTGCACCGCTATTTTGGTAGCCAACACCAAGGCAAAGGCCAAGCTCTGTATAATAGCTTTAGTGCCGGCTTGGGCGGCATGGTCGGCAGCTATGCCAGCGGCTATTATTTTGACCTTATCGGTGCGACGGGCATTTATACCGCCTCGGCCTTGTGTTGTGCGCTGGCCTTACTGCTGACCTATAGTTGGATAGGCCGGGAAAGCGGCAATTAAGCGCAACTGGACCTGCGCGAAAAACCCTTAAGCTTAAGCGATCGGCACCATGCAAAGCCGTCTTATTAGGCTATAATATTTAATGGCTTGCCCAGATAATTATCCGGGCGGGACTTTAACTCCCACCTCATTTAGGACCTCCTGTGTTTGATATCATTAAAAGCGGTGGCTGGTTGATGCTGCCGCTCATATTATGTTCCATTATCGCCACGGCGATTATTGTCGAACGCTTTTGGACATTACAAAAAAGCAAAGTGTTGCCGCAAGATTTGGTGACCCAAGTGTGGCGGTTGGCACGCGATAAAAAGCTCGACGACACCATTTTGCGGCGCTTAAAAAACAGCTCTTCCTTAGGCTTTATCCTCTCGGCTGGCTTAGCCAATAGCCAGTATGGCCGCGATGTGATGAAAGAGTCCATCGAAGAAGCGGGGCGGCAAGTGGTGCATGAGCTGGAACGCTTTTTAAACGCCCTTGGCACCATCGCCTCGATAACCCCGCTGTTGGGGTTGTTGGGTACAGTAGTAGGGATGATCCAAGCTTTTAATGCCATTGTCGACCAAGGTGTCGGCGACCCGGCGGTATTGGCGGGCGGCATCTCCGTCGCTTTAATCACCACTGCCGCCGGGCTGACGGTCGCTATCCCCAGCCTGATTTTCCACCGTTATTTTGAACGCTTGGTGGATGAATATGTGGTGTATATGGAAGCCGAGGCCTTAAAGCTGATTGATATTTTGCATGGCGACCGTGAGGCGATAGAATGAAATTCCACCGTAAACGGCGGGTTACGCCAGAAATCTCCATGACTTCCATGGTCGATGTGGTCTTGCTGTTGCTGTTCTTTTTTATGGTCAGCACCACGTTTAACAAACAAACTCAAGTCAAAGTCAAACTGCCCGAAGCCGACGGCGAAAAGACCGAGGCAGAATTGGAGACCATCCGCCTGACTATTGATGCCAATGGCGTGTATTATTTGGAAGATGGCGACGGGGTCAGCCATGAACTGCTGAACCAAAAAGTCGAGACCTTGGTGCAAGCCTTGCGCAAACGCCATACGCCAGGGGCTGCCGTGCCGTTTGTCATTAACGCCGACGGCAAAACTCCGCATCAGGCCGTGATTACCGCCCTAGAAGCCGCCAATGCCGTGGGCTTTAACCAGATCAGTTTTGCCACCGAAGCCAAGCCTGCCGAATGAAAAAAGCCCTGATCCGCGCTATCGAAAATATCTGGTACAAAGACCTGATTATCGGCACTTGGTTGATGCCCTTAGGGTTCTTGTTCAGCGACATCGTGCGTTTGCGCACTTGGCTGTACCGTAGCGGCCTCAAGAAAGTCCACACCTTACCCGTACCCGTTATTATTGTCGGTAATATCACCGTCGGCGGCACGGGCAAAACGCCGCTGGCGATTTATTTGGCCGAGCAACTCCGCGCGGCGGGCTTCCGGCCCGGCATCATCAGCCGGGGCTATCGCGGCCAAGCCCAAGCCCCGCAATTCGTCCGGCCTGATAGCCCGGTCGCCGAAGTCGGTGACGAAGCGGTGCTGATGGCGCAACGTGCGGCCTGTCCGGTGGTGGTGTCGCCGCAACGGGTCGCCGCTGCCCAGTACCTGCTGGCGCACAGTGATTGTAATGTCATTATCTCTGATGACGGCTTGCAACATTACGCCCTAGGGCGCACTATTGAGATTGCAGTGGTCGATGGCGAGCGGCGTTTCGGCAATGGTTATTGCCTGCCCGCCGGCCCCTTGCGTGAGCCGATCAACCGCTTACAAAGCGTCGATTTTGTCGTCGTTAACGGCGACAAAGCCGAACCCAACGAATTTGCCATGCAGCTTAAGGGCGACAGCGCCGTTAATCTCGTCACGGGCGAACAGCGGCCCTTAAGCGCGTTTTCCGGCAGCCCCTGCCACGCCTTAGCGGCTATCGGCAACCCCGAACGGTTTTTTAAGCAATTGGCAAGTGCCGGATTAGTGTGCAAAAACCACCGTTTCCCCGACCATTATGCCTACCAAGCCGACGATATTCGCTACGCCGATGCCTATCCGGTGTTAATGACCGAAAAAGACGCGGTAAAATGTACCGCAATTGCCACTTCACAGCATTGGTTTGTTCCCGTCCAGGCCGAGCCTGAGGCGGAGTTTGCCTTGCAACTTTTATCCCTACTCCAGAGCCAACGCCATGATAGATAAAAAATTACTCGATATTCTTGCTTGCCCGATCTGCAAAAGCACCTTACGCTATCAAAAAGACCAGCAAGAATTGATTTGCCGCGCCGACCGCTTGGCCTTCCCTATCCGCGACGATATTCCGGTCATGCTGGAAGACGAAGCCCGCACCTTAAGCTTTGAAGAAACCGAAGCCTTATACCAATGAACCAACCCTTTAAAGTCGTTATCCCCGCCCGTTACGCCTCCACCCGTTTGCCGGGCAAACCCCTATTGGACATTGCCGGACAACCGATGATTGCCCATGTCTGCGCCCGTGCCAGCGAGGCGGGGGCGGAGCAAGTGGTGATCGCCACCGACGATGTGCGCATTTTGCAGACCGTGCAAGATTTGGGCTTTACCGCCGTGATGACCCGCCCCGATCACCAAAGTGGTACCGAGCGCATTGCCGAAGTCGCCGAAAGCTTTGGTTGGGCGCAAGACACCATCATTGTTAACCTGCAAGGTGATGAGCCACTGATTCCGGCTGCCTATATCCGCGATGTCGCCGCCGCTTTGGCCGGACAACAACACGCGGGTATCGCCACCTTAGCCGCCGAGATTTTTGATCCCGAAGAAATTTTCAACCCCAATGCCGTTAAAGTGGTGCTGAGCAAGCAAGGTTACGCCCTGTATTTCAGCCGCGCCCCCATCCCTTGGGAACGCGCCGCCTTCAGCCACGACGGCGGCATACCCTCAGGCGCAATGCCGTACCTGCGCCACATCGGCATGTACGCCTATCGGGTCAGCTTTTTGCGCCGCTACTGCCACTGGCCCGCCTCGGTCTTGGAAAGCGTCGAGTCTTTGGAGCAACTGCGGATATTATGGCAAGGCGAAGCCGTGCGGGTGCAAGTGGTAGCGGAAACCCCGCCAGCGGGGGTGGATACGCCGGAAGATTTGCTGAGGGTGGCGGCGATTTTGCAGGCACGCGCTGGTGGGTGACGGATGGTGAGTAAGCAACGCGCTAAACATAATGGTATTGTTTAAGGCCAGTAGCAAAACAAGCCCCCCCGATTTAGGCTAAGCCTGTAGAGACGTTGCACCGCAACGTCTTGAAGCCTATAAACACAGCGCCAGCTAAAACTTATATAGGGCCGTCACTCATTGAGCGGCACAGAGTGGAGTGCAATGGTCTTTCGATGGCCTAACCGGGTGTGCCAACATTTAGCCTGTCGCTTGCTTAACGCCGGACTCTATATCAATCCAAAGATGGCTTACCCAGCTTGTGAAATCATCCGGTTACGCATGTCCGCAGTTATATTCATCAGAATAATCAGGTGGAATGTAAGATGGTTAATGACCCAATTGTTGAGGAAGTCCGGCGCTATAGAAAAGAACACGCTGCACACTATGATAATGATCTAAGCCGAATTGTGGAAGCAATGCGGCAAAAAGAACGCGAATCAAAGCACATTAAATTAAATCCTGGGCCTAAATTGCTCTTGAAGGCAACAACAGATAGAGCTTGAGTAAACCCTCTCCTTCAATATCAATACTCCCTTAGTTCTAAAGCCGGGGTGGGTGACAACGTTTCCGCTTCTGCCCTGTAAAAGTTGCAGATTATGTGACTTCACCGCCGCGACCTTGATCTCCTCCCCTCTGCTAAATGCGGTAAAAATTACTCAATTTCAGCCGCTCCCTTCCTTCGCGTATGCCGCTTGCCAAAATGTGGGATAAGCCTAATCCATATAAGCCAGTTTTCTTGGGTGTAGCAATACTTAACGTGGAATTTTCCTGACATGATTTGGTCTTTTAGGTTGTATTGCAACTAAATTAACTAACAGGGATTGCATAAGTTATAAGATGTGCTAAATTCTGTCAAACCCATAAAAGAAAAGAAATCTTACATATTTAAATCCTATATTTTTTAGATCATAAGTAACATCATATTGAAAGGTAGGTATTATGTTTCTCGTCAAATTCAGTTGCCAAGCATTTTATGATTATAAGTAAATTTATTGCAAAAATGTATGCGAAATGTCGGTTAAAAAACAGTGACTACTCTGATACTGCAATATTTTGCATCAATTAGGTTGTCTAAATTGTATTACTCGATCATCAAGTTTTTCATAAAACCCGCCCTAAATAGGGCGGGGCATTGGTTAAAAAATAAAAGCTTGTAGGGTAAGACGGCTCCCTCCCCTGATGGGGAGG
>NZ_PGFZ01000015.1:42390-49091 GCF_002923755.1 Methylovulum psychrotolerans | reverse complement strand
CTGAATGTTAAAAACTTGAACATCGAGTATTAGAAGTCGAAATTAATAATCATTAGAGGTTGCATTCAAAAATGGAAGTTTTATTTCGCATTAAGTACGATTCGGGAAGAAATATGTTTGACGGATTGGATATGTATTACGGAGCAAACAGTCTTGCGGCTCTCTCCGAATTTATGCTAGTTGCAGCACACGCATTCATTAATGAAGAAATAGTTGTTCGCGCACCAGCAGCTCGTGGTTTTAGAATTGTTTTAGGAAAAAATTCAATAGGGTCGTTAGAGCAAATTATTCAGCTCGTAGTTACCGATTCCGAAACGTTGTCGCTTTTAACTGATCTTGGAAAAAGCGGATTGTATGATCTTCTCAAATATGCATTCTGTTCGCTTCTTGGAATTCCATGGGCTATTAAGAACAAAAAAGCAAAGAAAAAAATTCTGGCACTGATGCAAGAGAACGAAGACCTTCTTCAACGACTGGAAAATGCGCTTCTTACAGCTCATTCTCCTGTGAAATACCAAGGTTACACAGTGGCATTATCGCTAGGACGCCAACCACTGTCACATTCGATGATTCCACTCTTGAGTACCTGGAAACAGAGATTATTGAGCCTGGTAGTGAGGTAATTCAAGTTGCTGTAAGTCGTTTTAATGCGCGAACTGGTACAGGTCGGTTTATTACGGATATTGACTCAATGTCTCACGGATTTAGACCAACGCTAGAGTTGAATGATGATCAAAAAACGCTCATGGCAGATAATTTAGGGAAAGTTGCACGAGGTAATTTTGAAGCCCTTTCAGCAAATGTGACAAAAGTCAATTCGCGCGACGGAAGGCTCAAGCGATACCAGTTGCATGAAGTAAGTGTGTAGCCCGGATTTGATAGCTGTCTAGAAATAGAAAGTAATTCATAAGTTTAATTCAAAAAGTCAGTCCAAGTGGCGTGCCGTCGGTTAGCGGCTTTGAAGTTCGGTTTTTTTACGTTCGGCACTTGTATAGAACGTCAAAACGCCACTTAATACCCGATCATCAAGAAAGATAGTTAACAAGCAGCCATTATGGTAAGTTCAGCAAAAAAATATAAAGCAGAGGAGTCTGTCCAATGAATTTATCCGCCCAAGAAATCACTTCGCAACTTTTAATGTTGCCTGAACAGGAGCAGCAGGAGGTTCTCGATTTTATTGCGCTGTTGAAAAACAAATTAGATCGTGGCTTGTTGAAAAGCAATAAGTACAAAGGCAATCTTGATACGCCAAGCGCCCAAGAAATGCCAACGGTTCCCCCCATTTATCGGGCTTTTGAACAAGCCGGTTTGAGTTGTATTGAAACGGATGAGCAGTTTTCAATAACCTATAAGGAAAAATTAGATTTTTCATTTAAACACGGCATTGGAAAAAGATGAAAGTTTCATTCAAAGGCATTGCTATCGGTGGCATCACTGATGTCGTGTTGTCAGGTATTCTAGGAATTCCGCTCAGTATATACGTCATAAGCAGTCGAGGCCTGTTGGGTTTGCCAAAAGATCAGCTCGGCATGGCTGCGGTGGAAGCTATTCATAGCAATATCGGACTCTATAGTGTGCAATTATTTATTGGCCTTAGTTGCTCAATCTTTGGCGGCTATATTGCGGCATGGCTTGCTAAGCACGATGAGATTCTCAACGGTGTACTAGCCTCATGGCTTTGTGTAGGAATCGGCGTATATTCTTTGATTTTCGGGAAAGCCTCTGATTCTGTGCCGCTGCATTTCGCGCTGGTCGCTATCACGCCTATTTGTTACGCATTGGGCGCTTATCTTCGGCGCAAGAGTGTTCGCGCAGGTACTGCAACTGTCTGACCACGATTCAAATAAGATGGCCTAGCTTCGGTCGCCAGCAATGAACGTTAATAGCAATTGCCTTAAAGCGGTTAAAATAACGATCATTTGCGCAAACCCTCGGCAGCTATCGGCAACAACATGAAAACCAGCACTTTTCTTGCATTGGCCACCATTACTGGCGGGCTTATCCAAAACCACGACAAAATCAGTGCTTGGCTAGACCCGCTACCTGCCATTACCCGTCAAACCGGACAAAACGAAGTTATTTTATACTCGACAACATGGTGTGGGTACTGCGCTAAAACCCGCAAATATTTTGCCGAACACCATATAAAGTACACCGACTTGGATATTGAGCATTCCGAGCAAGGCCGTAGCGGCTATAATCAGTTGCACGGCCACGGCGTACCTATCGTGGTGATTAACGGAGTACCCATTTATGGCTACGACCCTGGTGAGATGGGCAAAGCTTTGGCTAATAAGGGCGGTGCTTAACATCTTCATTTTCCAGCGGTAAAGAGCGCATTTTATTAGCGGCTAGTTTGTCCGTTCCTACGGAGGCATTGGCGGTTAGGCTATATCGGTCAGAAAAGCGTCTTGGCTTGCTCATCAAGCTACTTAGCAAAGACGCTTTTGTAAGAAAATAACGGACTGACCCTTACAAGAGAATAATGGCAATTCTTCCCAGCTACTATTATTTAAGCGGATCGCCCGCAACAAGATTCAAAAACCCGCAAGCCCAAGGCTTTGCGGGTTTTTTATTGTCCGGCGAAAAGCAAAAAAGCCCCTAAAAGCAGAATTTATTGTTCCTATTTTATCAAATAGGAAGCTGATCCGGCTTTTTAACACTACCCTAGCATCTGTTTTCATAACCCTTGTTGCAAGCCCACAAGGCGAAAACCTTTACCTACTACTTGGCATTGCTCTTAACGGCAAAGTAGTGCTGTTTATGGTGTAAGCCAATGCTATGGTTTTGCCTTGCCACATTTAAGACGCTAGTTAATGGCTATAAATCCCGCCTTAAGGTGGATGCTGCCCTTCATCACTTTACTGATTATGGTGACACTATGCCAAATTTAGAACCTAAACCCCCATCGCCTTATCCTTATCCTTATACCTTGGGTGGCGTTAATCTTACCCTGTGGAGCTTAAAGATGATTGCCGGAACAGGCATCATGGGGCTCGGCGCCTTGTATGGGGTAAGCGCTTACAAAATCTTTGCCCTGCTCTTTTCCGCACCCGCAAAAGGCGTTAGCGGCTTAATGTTAGTGTCATTTTTGGCGGGCATTCCCTTTGCTATGGGTATGTTAATCAGTTATTTCGTCAAACGGCGAAAATTGGCGGGCTGGGTCGGTTCCGGTACGCTATCGCTGTTGTCTATTGTCTTGGTTGTGTTTGCCGCTGGGGCGTTATTGCGGGAAGGTACGGTTTGTATTGTGATGGCGTTACCGATATTCATTGTCTTGGCGATATTGGGGGTTATTTGTACGGCATTAGGCTCTTTATTGGGTTTATCCAATAGCCCTAAACTGTTGTCGGTGGGTTTATTCATGCCGTTTATGCTGGCACCGTTAGAGCAAAGGCTACCTGCGACCACCTTACACCAAACCGTTACCCAAAGCATTTTTATCGCCGCACCGCCCGCGACCATTTGGCAACATATCAATTATCCCTTGAATATCCAAAAAGCAGAGCTTAAGGACGGCTTGGTTTACCAAATCGGTGCCCCTTATCCTATGGAGGCGCGGACTCTCGAAGGTAAGGTCGGCGGCTTGCGGGCTTTACAGTGGGAGCGCGGAGTGAAATTTGCCGAGATTATCACCGCATGGGAGCCAAACCACTATATCGCTTGGGATTATAAATTTACCGCCGACTCGTTTCCGCCCGGTTCGCTTGACGAGCATATCGTCATCGGCGGGCATTATTTCAATATGGAATCCACCGCCTATGCCTTACAACCGGAAGCCAACGGCACACGTCTGACCATTCAAGTCAACACCAGTGTCAGCACAAATTTTAACCATTACGCGGATTTTTGGGCGCGGTTTCTGGTAACGGATACGGCGAAGACCATTTTGCAGTTCTATAAAACCCGTGCCGAGTTACCCAGCCCTAGCGCATTAGGTAGCAGGGTATGAATAGCCTCACCACTTGCCACAGAAATAGGAGCCGACGTTAAGGTACACACGGTTATATCGTGCAATGGCTGAAGACCATTGCACTCCGTTCATTACGGCCTTTCCAGTGGAATGCCTTTGCCAAGGGCTTTAACCTCGCGCCTAATCCAGCCTATCCGGTTGGTCTGTCTCTGTGCCTCTTAATGGGTGACGGGCCTGCCTCCATAAGGCAATAGGTTCAAGCCGTCGCAAAGGTTTATAATACCGCCACTACCCAGCCCGTTAACCCGCTCAGGAACCGCCCCATGTCCGACCCGCATCTTTACCACGTCAAACCGCATATTGCCGACCACGCCCATATCACCACCGAAACCTACCAACGCCTTTACCAGCAGTCTATCGACCAGCCTGAAGCGTTTTGGGACGAACAGGCGGGACAATTTTTGACCTGGCAAAAACGCTGGGATAAGGTGATGGCTTATGATTACCCCAGCGCTTATATCCGTTGGTTTGAAGGCGGCAAGCTCAATGTCAGTTACAACTGTCTGGACAGGCATTTGGCAACACGCGGTGAACAAGTGGCGATTATCTGGGAAGGCGATCAACCCGATCAAGCCCAAAAAATCACCTACACGCAACTGCACCGGCAAGTCTGCAAATTCGCCAACGTCCTCAAAGCCCAAGGCGTAAGCAAAGGTGACCATGTCTGCGTATATTTGCCGATGATTGTCGAAGCTGCGGTGGTCATGCTGGCCTGTACCCGTATCGGCGCGGTGCATTCGGTGGTGTTCGGCGGCTTTTCCGCCGAAGCCTTAAAAGACCGTATCCAAGACGGGCAATGCCGTTACTTGGTCTGCGCCGATGAAGGCTATCGCGGCGGTAAGGTCATCCCCATTAAAGCCACCGTCGATAAGGCGGCGGCGAATTGCCCTAGTATAGAAAAAATCATTGTCATCCAAAACACCGGGCAAACGGTGGCGTGGCAAGAAGGCCGTGATGTCTGGTACCACGAAGCGATGGCCTTGGCGGCAGAAGACTGCGAGCCGGAATGGCTGGATGCGGAAGATCCGCTGTTCATCTTATATACCTCCGGCTCCACAGGTAAGCCCAAAGGCGTACAGCACAGCACGGGCGGCTATTTGCTGTATGCGGCCATGACCCACAAATACATCTTTGACTACCACGACGGCGATGTCTACTGGTGTACCGCCGATGTCGGCTGGATTACCGGACATTCTTATGTGCTCTACGGGCCTTTATGCAATGGCGCGACCACGCTGATGTTTGAGGGCATACCGACTTACCCCGAAGCCGACCGTTTTTGGCAAGTGATCGACAAGCACCAAGTCAATATCTTCTACACCGCCCCCACCGCCATCCGCGCCCTGATGGCGCAAGGCGACGCGTTCGTCACCCGCACCGACCGGAGCAGCCTGAGGATTTTGGGCAGTGTCGGCGAGCCGATCAACTCGGAAGCTTGGGAGTGGTACTACCATGTTGTCGGCGAAAAACGCTGCCCCATCGTCGATACTTGGTGGCAAACCGAAACTGGCGGCATTTTAATCACCCCCTTGCCCGGCGCGACCGCCTTAAAACCCGGCTCGGCGACCTTGCCGTTCTTTGGCGTACAACCCGTCATCCTCGACCCGACCAGCGGGCAAGTGCTGGAGGGCGTGGCCGAAGGTGTGCTGGCGCTCAACCACCCCTGGCCCGGCCAAGCGCGTACGGTCTACGGCGACCACCAGCGCTTTATCGACACTTATTTTAAAACCTATCCGGGCTATTATTTCACTGGCGACGGGGCGCGGCGCGATGCCGACGGCTACTACTGGATTACCGGACGGGTTGACGACGTGCTGAACGTCTCCGGCCACCGCTTGGGTACGGCAGAAATTGAAAGTGCCTTAAACCTGCATGAATTCGTCGCCGAATCCGCCGTGGTCGGCTTCCCGCATGACATCAAAGGCCAAGCTATCTATGCCTTTGTCACCCTGCAAATGGGTGCTACACCTTCCGAGCAGATTAAAAAAGAACTGATCGCCCTAGTCAGAAACGAAATCGGCGCCATCGCCAGCCCCGAAGCCATCCAATGGGCCCCCGCGCTACCGAAAACCCGCTCCGGCAAAATCATGCGCCGGATTTTGCGGAAAATCGCCGGCAATGAGTTGGATAACCTCGGCGACATATCGACCTTGGCTGATCCGTCAGTGGTTGAGGAGATTATTGCTAACCGGATTAATCGGGGGTGATGGGGTTGGGAGTAGTGCCGTTCGGTTTACGGCTTTAGCGTAAGCCGTCATCTATCGCCTTAGGCAGCGGCATGAAAGGTATCTTGTAGGAGCGCGGGCATCTTGCCCGCAAAGGCGTGGCGGGCAAGATGCCCACGCTCCAAGCCCTTATCCTTTATTGGCTATTCCTTAGTCAAACTCAAACAGCACATGCCCAGGATTAGCGGCGGCAATCACGCACAAATCCGCCGTAGTCTTTTTCCCCGCCGCCCGAATAATCAAAAACGCCCCCGACCCGATACCTGCTTTCGCAATGGTGCTGAGGTCGGCGGTGGTTTTTGCCGATGAAATAGTAATGCCGCCGCCAGAGCGGGCGATTAAAGCAAGGTCGGTGGTGGTTTTAGACATGGCGTTGTTCCTGTAAGCGAAGGTTGGGCGCGGCACCGCCTGTAAAATACCAGAGCGGCAACTAGGCGACATCATAACCTTTGCTAGGATAAGCTTTGGGGTTGGTTTTCCGTTGGGGGGGGAGTAGGTATTTT
>NZ_PGFZ01000015.1:0-41720 GCF_002923755.1 Methylovulum psychrotolerans | reverse complement strand
TTACACCAATTATGCACATGCTCTTTTTTACATACAAAACTCGGAAATAAATCAAACGTAAATTGCCAAATGTTATTCTGTATCGTTTCAGTATAAGATTTTAATGGAAACCTAAGCTCTTTTATCGATTTTCTATCATCACCCGCATTTTCTGGTTCAACAATTTTTGCATTAAAAACAAACTCTCTAATTGGTTTTTGAATAGCGTCTTTATACCAGGCTTCGTCAAAATACTTGTCATTTGTAGCAGGCATTTTAGTTTCCGCGAGATTGTATAAATCAAAAAAATCACCCTTTGAAATCTCCGAAATTAGATTTTTATACAATTCAACAGCGCACTTTAAAAGCTCCTGATTTTCTCTTACCTCGGTATCATCGTTATGGCTTTTTAGCCATACCCCATCTCTTTCTGTTTGAGGGTGAAAAAAGAAGCTATTTACAATGACAGGAAAATGAAAGTTTTCAGTCCCAATAAGTGGGAAATCACAGAATAATTTTGGAAGATTCTTGATGCATTTGACTGAAAAACCTTCTTTAGTCTTTTCAACCTCAGTTGCAACAGTAACTCTATCGTCCGTAGCCTGTAATATTAATATTTCCGATGTTTCTCCATTTTCATTTTTCTCAATAGCGGTTATTAAATTATTGTTTAATGAGTTAGTGCTTATAAAAGTAGTGGTTAATTTCATGGTGTTGTCCATGATGTCCACACAACTTATCTTTGGGATAAAAGATAATACAAAAGGTATAAGTTTCGAAAACTCATTCAAGCCGATTCTTGCTATTTCTTTTTGTTCTGCTGTATCTAACAAATAGCAAAAAGATGTGTTAAATTGATTATGATCGTACTCAATTTCTAACTTTTTGGCAGAACGGTGAAATTCTGTCCATGCATTTTCAATTTTTGGGATAAGTTGGCTTGTAGTTGCGCCTAATCTATCCAACGGGAATTGAAATGTATAAAAATCGTTACTCTCTGTTTTTACAATGCCTTTTATTTGAACTACTTTCGATAGTAAGTGCGTCGTTAAAAATCCTGTTCCAAACCGACCTGTCCTTTTTGTATGCTCTCCTTCCTCGACTTCTTTAGACGAAATTTGGTTTATTAGCCCTCTAATGTCCCGTTCCGTAAAGTGAGTTCCATTATGTCTAAATTCAACGCTTTTTTCGTCAAGTATAATCTGAACTGATACTGTTCTATCTTCTTCAGCAATACTATCTTTGGCATTTTGCAAGAGTTCCCAAGCCCAACGGCCTTGATTGTTTTCCACTGTTTTATTAAGCTCACCTAGCCGTTTTATTATTTTTTCGGCGATTGAGCGATTTCCATCCTCTTTTCTTCCTGCTTCGATTGATTCAATCATAATGTTTTTATTGGGCATCTGGATAAAGACAGCGCCTATATGCTAAAGCATAAGGCTTGAATTTTTATTTGTGTTGCTAATTTGTATCTGTAAAAGGGTTCAGTAGGCGTACTCCCGTATGCTCAAAGTCTTTAACATTCCTTGTTACTACGGTCAGATCATAAGTGAGCGCGGTGGCGGCAATGAGTTTATCGAGTGGGTGCTGGGCATCTGGAACGCGTAGTTTTCCCCACAGCAGGGCAGTGTCACTGTCAATACCAAGAATATGGTTTTGATAGTCTTGGAGTATGGCAATTAACCAATTTTCCAAGAGTTGGCCTTGGATGCTATCGCCACGATGTAGAATTAAATCAACGCCCCGACGTAATTCGCCAATGGTGATGGCTGAAAGATAGAGCTGTGTATTTTGGGCAATGGCGACCTCGAAAAATTGGCGAACACCTAGATTAGCATTGTTGCCCTTTCTGATTTCACTGATAACATTGGTATCAATTAAATACATCGGCAGCGTGGATCTCGCCGTTAACCCTCTGGAAGTCAGCATCAATACCCACATTGGGAATAGTTGCTATAGCTTCGGCGAAGGATTTACGGGGCGGTTTCAGTAAAGCCTCTGCCAAAATGGCGCGATGTTCTGCTTCTGCCGAGCGATGATGTTCCATTGCCCGTTGCTTAAGCGCATTTATAATGGCTTCGTCAATATTTCTGACAACTAAACTTGGCATTGGACTTTCCAGTAGGTTAATTTACTGTCAATGCTAGCATATCTCAAGGTAATTGCAATAATACGAAATTAATGATTGGATTGGCGTGTGCTTGTCGGATGGGTAAGCCGGAACCAAGGGGCGGCCTTAGCATCTATTGGCTAAGGCGGATTACCTGCGAACGTCATTTGGTTGACTTACCCGAAGAGGGAGGATTTATATCCTATTTTGCTGTTACCACTATTAAGACTTACGGCAACGTTACTTTTTCGCCGCCGCATAAGCATCATAAAGCTGTTTCAACAACGGTTTGTTCAATTCGCGGGTATGGCGGTTCCAGCGCACCATTGACTCGTCGATAGCGACTTTCAGGCGGGTGGCGGTGTCCAAATCGCCGCTGCGTAACGCCCAGATAGCGTATTGCACCAGCGACTCAAAGCTGCCGAACTGTTCGGCGGCTAGGGCGAATTCGATTTGCGCGGCTGTGTTGTCATCGAGTCCGGCGTAGGCGCGGCCCAGTAAAATGGCGAGCTGTTCGGCGCGGAAAGCGGGGTCGTCGGCACGGATGGCGGTCAGGTGCGCTATGGCTGGAGCGTATTGCCCGCATTCGACAAAACACCGCGCCGCGCCAAAACGGATGACCGGATCGGTAGCGAACGGGCCTTTTAGACAGGCTTCGTAATGTTCGGCGGCTTCTTCGGCGCGGCCTGCTTCTAATAGGGCGGCGGCAAAGCGTGTCCGGTTTTTGACCGTGCCGGAGTATTCAAATTCGGCGCGGGCTTCGCGCAATTCGCGGGTGGGGTCTAGGACTTTCGCGGCGACGGCGACGGCTTTTTTCGCCCCGCTTTCTATGCGCGAGTCAGGCAGGTAAATGACGATAAAGTAGACGAGGCTGCCCAACAACGGGAATGAAAATAAGATAAACAGCCAAAACAGTTGCTGGCCGCTACGCAGGGCGTGGATGGCAAAAAATATCGCGATGATGACATGAATACCAATCCCTAAAATCGACATAACTTCTCCAGAATATAGAATGCTTGAGTGGCCAACGTTGCGCCGCCTATTAAGCGGATATGCATATATCTTTTAACGCTTGACATTGGCATCTCTGTAACCCCCTCCCAGCCTCCCCCTTGCCAGGGGGAGGGGCTTGTTCCCCCTGATTTTCGCCTGTTCGACGGGGAAGATGCTCCCTCCCCTGCGAAGGGGAGGGCTGGGGTGGGGTTTAATTCACGAATGTTAAAAGGTATATGCGCACCTACTTAAGCAGTATGCCTTAAAGCGGCGGTTTGGCAATTGGCGCTAGTGGCGCAGGCCGCGCAAGACTGCTTGCCCGGCCTGCCCGATAGGCTTACACTTCGGTGGAATTGACCCATAAATCATGCTTGTTGCACAGGCTGAGCGCGTATAAGGTGCCGCTGTAACCGTCTAAGGTAAACGTCGAGATGGGGGCTTTGTCTTCCATCGGGTTGAACAGCTTTTCGGCCAAGAATTTATGGTTTTTGTCTAACAAGACATGCTTGACGATGTAGTGTTCGTAGCCTTTCATTTCGTGGGCGGTGACGACTTTTACCGTGACTTTGCCGTCGGCTTTACTGATCTCAATAGTCGGCAAATGCGTGGCGACTTTGCCGCTCCAGCGTCCGGCGGAGTCTTTGGTATAGTATAAATCAGCCGTTTCGGCGGCTACGGCGGGTGCCGTTTCGGCTTGGCTAAGGGCGGGAACCAGTAGGCCTGTTGCCAGTCCGGCGGCGCTTAAGTGTATAAAATCACGACGTTTCATATCATTTTCTCGCTATTGATGGGGGAAAGACAGTGCCGGGCTATTCGTTACCCGCACCCTGATAAGCATTTTTTCGAGCTTTTTGTAATTTGCAATAGTCACGCGCTCGGCCTGCCCAAGCCATGACTAACGGTGCGCCACCGATAGCCACCGCATCCACTAAACAGTACCACGCGGCAACACCGCTGGGCGGGTTGCCTTGCGGCAAGTGCAGGACGGGGTCGATGGCCGCCCATTTCCAAGTGCCGACGGCGGTGCCGATCAGCTCCAGCCAAGTGGTGATGAAAAACGCCGCCAAATAGACCATCGGCGAACGGCCTTTAAACAGGTAGGCTAAAAATACCACAAACAGCAACGCCCCGACATAGTCGCCTTGGTCGGGAATGCCGCTGATGCCCCATAATGACCACAAACCGCAGACGGCTACCACAAAGGCGGCGATTTGTCTGGCATGGGTCAGAAAGAAGCCTGACCGCGCCAGTGCCACGGCGGTCAGATAAACCATGCCATGCCCCGGCGGCACATAAGCAGGGACGTTGCTGAAACGGTAAGTGTACCCGCCCATGTAAGGGGAGGCAAAATGTTCGCCGATAGTGGCGAACAGCACGGCAATTAAGACTTGCACCCGGACATCTTTGGCTTCACCCAGCAATAGTCCGGTCAGAAATACCCAGCCGCACACGCCTAAGGCATTTTGCTTCGCCATATCGGCGTTGGCATCGCTGATAAGGCACACCGCCACGCAAAAAAAGGTGAAGGCGGCGATGAAATAATCTCTTTTTTTATGGGGGTAGAGCAAATGGGGTTGGGGAAAATGCCGCAGCACAAGTACCTCTGTCTGATAGTGTAGCGCCGCTTGCCAAAAGTGTAAGCGGCTGTTGTTTAAGAATAGAGCTGGCTAAGTGAAAAACCAAGCCACTGCCGCATAGCGGGCCAATTTGCCCAGCATAATCAGCAGACACGCGGGCCAAAACGCAAGCCTTAACCAGCCGCCAGCAAAGCACAAGGCATCACCCAGCACGGGCAACCAAGAAAACAGCAGTGTCCACAAACCGTATTGCCTGACCAGGTTTAAGGCTTTTTGGCGGTTTTTCGGCAGCAAGTCGGCGACCGGAAATTTTTTCGCCGCCAACACCCCCAAGCCCCAAGTGGTCATCGCCCCCAAGGTGTTGCCTAAGGTCGCCACCAGCAGCAACTGTCCGAGCGGATGCTGGCCTTGGCTAACCAGATAAGCCAGCACCACTTCCGAGCCGCCGGGGGCGATTGTCGCGGAAATAAAGGCACTGGCAAACAGTCCTGTCAAACCGCTTAAACTGTCCATGATGGGTTTTCCTTTTATATTCTAAACGGTTGGTTCAATTTTTACTGCCTCAGAAGAGCGCGAAAACTTGCCCGTTTTAAGCGTCAGACTAAGAACAATAAGGCTAATAAATCTGCCCACAAAACAATAACGATTAAACGCTTAGCCAAATTTGGCAAAAAAGCCACCGCCAAAAAAAACCCCTGTGCGGTTAGAGGCACAGGGGTTTTTCTGATGCTCAGCCTTAAACTTTAGGCAACACGTTGCTTTTGTTACCTGAGACTAATTTTAACAAAGCCGATAACAGCTTAACGCCGCGCTCAACCAGCAGGGCAACGCCTTCAAAAATCGTGGCGATAATTTCCGACGCGCTCATGCCGTGGAATTTACGCGCCAAATACGGCCCTAACAACAAGCCGGCGGCCAATCCGATGACCATTACGCCAGAAAAAAAGCCTTCCGGTTGCGCAGGCACCGCTGTGCTGGCCGCAGCAGGGCTGATGACATCAGGCGCAGGCGGCGCGGCGGCGGCCTGTTTATCGGCTTCGGCGGCTGTGGCAATCAGTTCGGGCAGACCAACTTTATAATCATCGGCGATAACATTAGCCGTCACGCCGGGAATACTCGGCAAATCGCCGTCGCCTTTACCGACCTTAAGCTGGGCTTTCATGCCCTTTTCCATGTGCTGGGCAATATCACAGTGCACCAGATAGGTTTTGTCGCCGGGCGGCAAAATCAAGGTGCCGGAAATTTTCGCAGGTCCTGACACTTCCAAATGGAACATGCCTTTAGGGTACAAATACTTCGGCAAGCCGTGCATCATCCATTGGTGGCGGATTTTGTCCTCATTAACAAAATGCACCGTCAGCTTAGTACAGGGTTTGAATTGGTATTCTTGGGTATCAAAAGCAAACATCCGGCCAGGGAATTTTTCGGCGTATTTATGGCCGGCATGGACGGTAATCTCTTTAGTTTCGGAGATACTGTCGCAACCGCCGGGCAAAGTGTCGGCGTTTTGCCCCATGACCATGCCACCCGCCATGTCCATCAGATGGCCGTCACCATGGTTCATGAGCATACCGTCATGCTCTTGGTAATCTACTGCCGCAACCGAAGCGGAAAACAGGATAGCAAGGCCACCAACCGCTAAAAACTTCACCATTATTTGTCTCCTTTTTGATTAGAAATCAGCCAGATGCAGGGTATTATAGCGTATTGCCCAACATCTGGCACCCCCAAACCCGCCGTATTATAAGCCTTAGAATTTTTTCGCTTTACCTAACAGACCGTCAATAGCGCCTTTAAATCCGGCATGGGACAGATACAACACATACAAGCCAGCGAAGGCAAAGAAGGCGTATAATAACAGACTGCCTTTACCTACCGCCCCGCCGCTGCCGGCCTTAAAGCTCATGTGCGCATCCAAACGCTCGCCTTGGTCAGGGATTAAGGTGATATGAATCAAATACTGGCCCGCTTCGGGTACGCCGTTAGGCAGTTCCAAGTTGACCGTACCGGCTTTATGCTTTGCCGCAGGCAGGAAGAACACACGGGTACCTTCAGGTTCTTTGGTCACTTCAAACTCAACCGTCATGTTTCTGTAACGCATGTCTTGATAGTCGAACACCAATTGGGTTTTAGTGTCAATGCCCGGCAATTTACCGCAAAACTCTTCAGCAGAATAGGCAACTGGCTGATAAGCCGTATAATGTATCCAATGGGTCGGTTCCAATTCAAATTTACATTGGTCGGTATCCGTACCTGCCGCACCACCGTGCGCCCATACTGAAGCGGAAAAAACCAAGCCTAATAGTGCCAAACAACCTTTTTTTACAATGTGTGCGGTTTTCATAATACTTTCCCGTCTCGATAAATAGTAATTATTATATAAATATTCTGTGCCCTTTAACGTAGAGCTAACCGTAAATAACCTTATTTGCTGTATTATTATCGGATAGCAACTATCAACTCTAGCATATCAAGCCCAGCAAATAAAGGCTTCGATAACAGCAAGCTTACCATTAATAATAGCAGAAGCAAATCGTCGTGCTATTGCGCTGGTATTGCTATACTTTCCGCCTTTTCGTAGACTTAAGCCATCATCATTTAACCGGAGCCCCCAGCACATGTCATCATTGACTACATCAAAAGCTTGGTCTGCCTTACAAGACCATTACCATCACATCCAAAATTTTGTCTTACGCGAGGCTTTTGCCCAAGACCCCCAGCGCCATGCCAAATTTTCCTTGACGTTCAATGACATTCTTTTTGACTATTCAAAAAACCGCATTAACGACGAAACCCTGCCTCTGCTGATTGCTTTGGCGGAGCAGCAAGGGTTGGCAGAAAAGATCGCCGCGATGTTTTCCGGCGCGGCCATCAACACCACCGAACACCGCGCCGTTCTGCATACCGCTTTGCGCAACCGCAGCAACCGGCCCATCTATGTCGACGGCAAAGACGTGATGCCCGATGTCAACCGCGTCTTGGCAAAAATGCGCGGTTTTTGCGAAGCGGTGCGCTCCGGCGCGTGGAAAGGCTATACCGGCAAGACCATCACTGATGTGGTGAATATCGGCATAGGCGGCTCCGGCCTAGGCCCGAAAATGGTCTCAATGACACTGACCCCGTACAGCACCAGCGCCTTAAAAGTCCATTATGTGTCTAATATCGACCAGACGGATATTGTTGAAAAGCTTAAGCCGCTTAACCCCGAAACCACGCTGTTTATTGTCGCGTCAAAAATATTTTCCACCCAAGAAACGATGATGAACGCCACGTCGGCGAAAAATTGGTTTTTGGCCACCGCCCAAGACCCTGCCGCCGTTGCTAAGCATTTCGTCGCCATTTCCACCCACGCCGAAAATGTCGCCGCGTTTGGCATCGACACCGAAAACATGTTTGAATTTTGGGATTGGGTCGGCGGGCGTTTTTCGCTATGGTCAGCTGTTGGCCTGTCGATTGCCTTGTACATCGGCATGGATAATTTTGAGGCCTTGCTGGAAGGGGCGTACGAAGTGGACGAGCATTTCCGCACCGCTCCATTTGCGCAAAATATCCCGGTCATCATGGCCTTATTGGGGATTTGGTATAATAATTTCTTTGATGCCGATTCCCACGCCTTACTGCCTTATGACCAATCCATGCGCTACTTCGCCGATTATTTCCAACAAGGCGATATGGAAAGCAACGGCAAAAGCATCACCATGGACGGCGACAAAGTCGACTACAGCACCGGGCCGATTATTTGGGGACAACCGGGCACCAACGGCCAACATGCGTTTTTCCAGCTTATCCACCAAGGTACCAAACTGATACCTTGCGATTTTCTGGTCGCCGCCAACAGCCATTATAAGTTGCCCGGCCACCATGACATTTTAGTGTCTAACTTTTTGGCGCAACCGGAAGCCTTGATGCGCGGCAAAACCCTAGACGAAGTGAAACGGGAATTGACCCCCGCCGAAGGCGAAGACCACGTTTTGGTCGCCTCGAAAGTGTTTGAGGGCAACAAGCCGTCCAACTCGTTTTTATGCAAAAAAATGACCCCCAAAACCTTAGGCTCCTTCTTGGCGCTGTACGAACACAAAATTTTTGTCCAAGGCGTAATCTGGAACATCAACTCCTTTGACCAAATGGGGGTCGAATTGGGCAAAATCTTGGCTAAAGCCATTTTGCCGGAATTGCAAAACGACGCGGTCATCACCAGCCACGACAGCTCCACCAATGGTTTGATCAACGCTTACAAACGTTTGAAAGACTGATAGGCCATAACAAAGCCAGGCGGGGGGCTTGCCCCCTACCGAAACCCCACTGTTTATCTTAGGAGTTTTTTTGCGCACTTTTATAGCTGAGCTTGAGCAACATCAAGCCATGATGACCCGATTGGCCGCTTGTCATGAAGACATTACGGCGGCGGGTGATGTCTTAATCAAGACCTTGCAACACGGCGGTAAAATCCTGCTGTGCGGCAACGGCGGCAGCGCTGCCGACTGCCAGCATATCGCCGCTGAACTGGTGGTGCGCTATGAAAAAGACCGCTCCGCCCTAGCCGCCTTGGCCTTGACTACCGATTCGTCTATCCTTACCGCCCACAGTAACGATGTCGGCTTTGAGAGTGTGTTTTCCCGTCAAGTCGAGGCCTTGGCAAACCCGCAAGACTGTCTTATCGCCATTTCCACCTCCGGCAAAAGCCCGAACATCCTTAAAGCCGCCGAAGTGGCGCAACGTAAAGGCATGGCGGTGATTGCCCTGACGGGCGGCAACGGCGGGCAACTGCTCGCTTTAGCCAGTGCTGCCGTGGTGGTGCCATCTGATGTGACCGCGCGTATCCAAGAGGCGCATATCTTAATTGGGCATTGGTGGTGCGGAGCCATTGAAAGCCATTTTGCGGGCGCATAGCCATGCTAAGGCATGGGTAGGAAATATTTAGGCAAACGTTAAAAGGTACGGAACTTGGAGCGTGGGCATCTTCCCCGCCTTCCAAAGATGCTTATGCCGATGTACCAACGCTTTTTAACCTGGACTTTTTGCAGGACTAGCGTCCTATATTTCAACCAGCCAGTTAAGCAAACATCGCGCTAATCCGCCATCAGGATTGCCAGAAAAGGTTTTGCTTATTGTTATGTTTTGTTAACAATGGGCCGTGTATAACCCTAAATATTTACAAGGGTCAGAAATAGATGCACGCCAACTTACCGCTCAGCCGCGCCGATTTTTTAAAATTAAAGGAACGTTTCATGCTAGCCACTTTACCTGAGTTCAGTCAGGCGAAAATTATTGTTATCGGCGATGTCATGCTCGACCGTTATTGGTCTGGGCAAGCGGCGCGGATTTCCCCCGAAGCCCCCGTGCCGGTAGTGCGGGTCCATAACAGCGAAGATCGGGTCGGCGGCGCGGCCAACGTCGCCCTGAACATCGCCCATCTGGGTGGGCAAGTGACCTTACTGGGCGTGGTCGGTGATGATGCCGAAGGTGAAGAATTAAAACGCCTGCTCCAAGCGCAAGGCGTGGAATGCCTGTTTGTTGTCCAGCCCGGTCTGCGCACCATTTGCAAACTGCGCATTATGGCCCAGCACCAACAACTGATCCGCGTCGATTTTGAAGACCTGCCGCTACAGTTTGACCGTAGCCTGCTGCAAGCGCACTTACAGCAGCTCTTGCCCGAACACGATGTGCTGGTGTTTTCCGACTACGGCAAAGGCACCCTAACCGATGTCGCCAGCCTGATCCCATTAGCCAAACAAGCCGGGTTGCAAGTGCTGGTCGACCCTAAAGGCACCGATTTCCAACGCTATGCCCATGCCGATGTCATTACCCCTAATCTAGGAGAATTACTGGCCGTGGTCGGCAGTTGCGCCGACGAATCGGCGCTTTTGGCAAGAGGCCGCAAACTCCTTGCCGACCAGCAAATCGCCACCTTATTGCTGACGCGTGGCGAAGCGGGTATGACCTTAATCCAACCTGACCGCCACGAATCCCTGCCCGCCCAAGCCAAAGACGTGTTTGACGTGACCGGGGCGGGCGATACCGTCATCGCCGTCATGTCCTTAGGCATGGCACTGAATTTGCCCCTACCCGAATCCATGTACTTGGCAAACTTGGCGGGCGGCATTGTCGTCGGCAAGCTCGGCACTTCCACTGTGTCTAAAGAAGAGCTGACCCGCGCCCTGCACGGCGACCCTAACGACGCGCAATATGGCATCGTCTCCGAAGACGAGCTGGCCTGCCTGATCGAACATGCCAAAGCGGGCGGCGAACGGGTCATCATGACCAACGGCTGTTTTGACCTCTTACATGCCGGCCACGTCAGCTACCTGCAACAAGCCAAAGCCTTAGGCGAACGCCTGATTGTCGCCGTCAATGCCGACGCGTCGGTGCAGCGGCTCAAAGGCGAAACCCGCCCGATTAACGGCCTGCAACAACGCATGACCGTCTTAGCGGCCTTGGCCTGTGTCGATTGGGTGGTGGCGTTTGAGGAAGACACCCCCGAACGCCTGTATTGCCGCCTATTGCCCGATGTCATCGTCAAAGGCGGCGATTACAGCCCCGATCAAGTGGCGGGCGGCGACTGCGTGATTAAAGCGGGCGGGGCAGTAAAAATCTTACACTTTGTGGAGGGGCATTCCACCACATCAATGATTAACAAAGCACGGGGTAGCGAATGATTATAGTGACAGGCGGGGCGGGTTTTATCGGCAGCAACCTCATCCGCGCCTTAAATGACCGCGGCGAGCGCGATATTTTACTGGTCGATAATTTGGCGAACGGGCGCAAAATGCTCAACATCGCCGATCTGGACATTGCCGACTATTGCGACAAGCACGATTTGCAGGCCAAACTTGCCGACCGCCATTTTTTGCAACGCGTCCGCGCCATTTTCCATCAAGGCGCTTGCTCAGCCACCACCGAATGGGACGGCCAGTATGTCATGCAGAACAATTACGAGTATTCCAAGCAACTCCTACATATTTGTCTGGCGCAAGGCATCCCGTTTATCTACGCCTCCTCGGCCTCGGTGTACGGCAACGGCGCGAAAGGTTTTAGCGTCGACCGCGCCTGCGAGCAGCCGATCAATATGTACGCTTACTCAAAATTCCAATTTGACCAATACGTCCGGCGCATCCTGCCCACCGCCACCTGCCAAATTGCCGGGTTCAGGTATTTTAACGTCTACGGCCCGCGCGAGCAGCACAAAGGCGCGATGAGCAGCACCGCCTTCCACTTCAACCAGCAAATCATCGCCAGCCAAACCGCCCGCCTGTTCGCGGGCTGCGACGGCTACGCCGACGGCGAACAGCAACGCGACTTTGTCTATGTCGGCGATGTCGTCGACGTTAACCTGTGGTTTTTAGACCACCCCGACCAATCCGGCATCTTCAACGTCGGTACCGGCCAAGCCGAACCTTTCAAAGCCGTCGCCGAAGCCGTCATCGCGTGGCATGGGCAGGGGCGGATTGAATACATCCCCTTCCCTGAGCATTTAAAAGGCGCTTACCAAAGCTATACCCAGGCGGATATTAGCGGGCTACGCGCGGCGGGGTATGACAAGGCGTTTTTGAGCGTTAAGGAAGGGGTTGGGCGGTATTTGGCTTGGTTGAATGGGGGAGGGGAAAGCTAAAACCATGTGGCAAGACCCGATAGTGAATGAAACCCGTGCGCTCCGTGAAGAATACGCCGCTAAGTTTAATCATGATCCTAATGCCCTCTTTGAGGATATTCTCAAACGTCAGGCTCAGGCAGGGAAGAAAGTGATGCCTTTGCCGCCACGAAAACCCTTATTGGCACCGAAAGCCGCCTAACTACCCACAAGGCCGTTTGAAAGTTTCCGAGGGTTTTTACTGTGATTTGCCCATTCGGCCCATTTCGCTGGTACTTTTGCGTTGAATCCATAACACAATGGTAAAAATACTTGTCACAAAGTTTGGCGTATAATGATGTCTGACCTTGGCATATTTTTAACCCTACCACAACCATGACCGACCAAGAATTAAAAGACCTTGTTGCCAGCCTAGCCATCAACCAGCAAAAAATGTCTGAAGAAGCGGCTCTTTCCCGACAAGAAGCGGCCATTTCCCGACAAGAAGTAGACCGGGCATTAAAAGAAACCGATAAAGCCATTAAAGAGCTGAGCAAGCAAATCGGCGGTATTGCCAATAAATTCGGCAGCTTTACCGAAGGTTTGGCCTTGCCCTCCATGACCAAAATCCTCTCCGAACAATTTGGTATGACTACTATTAACCCCAGCGTACGGGTGAGGGATAAAAGCGGTAACGAGCAGGAAATTGATGTGTTGGCTTACACAAACGGCGACATCAACACGGCGATTATCGTCGAGGTAAAAAGCCATCTGCGCGAAGAAGGCATTGAGCAGTTATTGAAACAATGCCGTAATTTTCGTGTGTTGTTTCCCGAATTAGCCGATAAAAAGCTCTATGGCATTCTTGCGGCGGTAGATGCCAGCCAACAATTACAGCAAAAAGTCTTGGCGCAAGGTTTATACTTCGCCAAAATCCATGACGAGCAGTTTTCTTTATGTGTGCCCAAAGATTTTAAGCCGTTTTGTTTTACTGCGCACTAAGCCCCGCAAAAGCGGCCCTTAAAATAGCTGCACTCCCTCTTTGATGGCCTGCTTGGCGACCACCTTACTCTTGCCGCCTTTCATTACCACAAAACACAGGCCTTCTATCTCCAATTCGGCGACCAGTCTTTTGACTAACGCATCTTCACTGCTATAGAGGGTCTTTTCAAAGGCCAAGACATAGGTTTTGGCTTCTGGGTAATGCCGCATAGGTTTTTCCGCCAACCAAGCGTGTTTTACACCGGGCAGGGTATGGATTTGCTCGCGGATTTGTTGGCATATCTCCGCGTGGTTGCCGGGACTGACCAGAAGGTCGGTATTGGCGACAAAAGCCCGTTCTTGTTGTGCAGCTTGGTTGATGTCATATTGCCGCTCGGCCTGTTCTTGCCAGTACGCGACCGCCGCCGTGTCATTTAGCTCCCGATAATAATAAATCAGCCAATCACAGCCGTTTAGGCGCAAATCCTCCTGCTTGTCCATTGCCTGTTTTATAAAATCCAACCCGGCGGCATCTTGTTTCGCCAGCAATAGCCTGCCGATGGCAAAATCAGCTTTGGCCTGCTCCGGCTCTTGGGTTTTGTACCGCTCAAACAAAGCCAGGCAATCTTGGTCGGGGGCGAATTCTTCCGTCAGCACCGCCAACTGCCACAGTTGTTCCGAGGCCATCCCGGCCAATGGCGTGGCCTGTAAAGCTGCCAGCTTGGCGCGGCCTTCCTGCATATAATGGTAGCGTTCTTCCCAACGGCTTTCATTTTGTTGCCGCCATTGTTGGTCAAAATGCGCCATAATATCGGGTAACTGCCCGACAAACCAAGCCTGGGCGGCGGAATAACTGACCCGCTCTGGCGGGCTGGCAGGGCATTTTAAGGCTGCCAAGCGGTCTTTTAAGGCGGGATGGGTATCGTAATAGCCGGTTTTGACCGCCATTGCCTTATCGATTTTGCTTTGCAAGGCATGGCTGTCAAAGGTTGCCGCTTGTAAAAAATCCAAAAGCTGGCTATACGGTGAACCCGGTGGCTGCGGAATACTGTCTGCTTGGCGGATAAACGGTTGCCAGTAGTGTTCGTTGACCCAACCCTGCACGACATGGGTGTTGATTAAGGCATGGGCAATGTCTTCGGGTGAAGTCAGTTGGGCGGCGACCGCATCGGCGTTATATTCATTGGCGCGGGCTAAGGCGAAAGAATAGGCGGCAAAGGTGGGGGCGTACCAGTTGAAGAAGCGGCGCAGCAGGTTAGTGCCAAAATTATTCTGCTGGCTTAAGCCGTTGACAATCCTGTCCCAACTCAGCCGGACGCGGTAAATCCAGCCGGAAAAACGGCTGTGCTTGCCGGATAAATGGCCTAATTCATGGGCGATGACCGAGCGCACTTGTGCAGGCGATTGGCTGAGCAACAATTCCACACCTAAAATCAGGGTGTTTTTATACCAGCCGAACACACCCAAACGCGGGGTTTGGACAATGGCGGCGTTATATTCGGGGGTAAGGATAACCTGATGGACTTTCGGGGCTTTGAGCTTGCGGCTAAGGCTTTTCAGTTCAGTAAAAATTGCCGGATACTGTTTGGCTTTTACGCGATAGCCGACCGGAGCCTGAAAACGTACCCATAACGCCCGCAACAAAACATAAATCATGATGAGCAAGGCAAAAATCAGCTTAGTCTTGAACAAAAACAGGATGAAAGCGGTACTGGCTAAAGCCGCCCAGCCGAGGCCGCCGACCAAGCCGATTAACACCAGTAACATGCCAAAAATGACGGCATAGCCTAGCAATGCCAACAAAGCGACCTTAATCGTGTAACGTCGGGGATTGTGCTGAATATCGCGTTCGGCGGCGGCGATTAACTGCTCAAACCGCTCTCTGCGTTGGGTGGTCGATTGCATGGGTAGATCCTGCCAAGAGTTACCGGGCCGCCGGGTCAAGCTGGCCCGGCGGGTATGGGACACGCGCTAGAGTTGTTTTTATATTACTAAAAAACGAGGCATGATAGCAGTTTTTTCGCGTACAGCCAGAGCGGCAAGGCATTTTATTTGCGGAGCCTGCCCAGCCTGCGGTTACAAAAACACCCTGCCAAACCCTTACCGTTCCCTAAAGCAAATAATCTCTGCGCAAAACCAGTCAGCGGGTCACGGATTCGTTATAATGTCACCATCGATAATCACAGACAAGGGTGCAAACACTATGGCAGATGAAAGCAATGCGATACATAAAATAGTCATCGTTGGCGGCGGTGCGGCGGGTCTTGAGCTGGCGACGACTTTAGGGTATAAGCTGGGCAAGAAAAAGTTGGCGGAAATTACGCTGATTGATGCCACCACCACGCATATCTGGAAGCCGTTGCTGCATGAAGTGGCGGCGGGGACGTTGGACGAATCGGAACAAGTGGAATATATGGCACAGGCGCACCGCAGCCATTTCCGCTTCCGCCTAGGCAAGATGGAAGGCCTGAACCGTACCGCTAAGGAAATTTATGTCAGCCCGACTTTTAACGAGGCGGGCGAAGAGCTGATCCCGCGCCGCACCTTTGCTTATGATACCTTGGTCATGTCAGTCGGCAGTGTCAGCAATACCTTTAACATTAAGGGGGTTGCCGAGCATTGCCTGTTTTTGGACACCACCTCGCAAGCGTTTAAGTTCCAAAAGCAATTGTTTGAGTCGTATATTAAAAATTATATCGGCAAAGATAGCGCGACAGTTAAGCCCTTATCCATTGCTATTGTCGGGGCGGGGGCGACCGGGGTGGAACTGGCCGCGCAACTGCATGAAGTGACCGACGTACTGGCGATTTACGGCCTGAACGAGACCAGCAATGTTAAACTGACCATTATCGAAGCGGCCACGCGCTTATTGCCTGCCCTGCCGGATAAGCTGGCGTTGGCGACCCAACAGCAATTGGTAAAACTGGGCGTGGACTTAAAGCTGGGGCGGCGGGTGATTGAAGTCACTTCCGCAGGCATCACCACCCATGATGATGAATTTATCGAGGCTAATATTAAAGTCTGGGCGGCGGGCATTAAGGCACCGGATTGGATGAAAAACCTGGATGGCCTGGAAACTAACCATGTTAACCAATTGGTGGTCGACCGCACCTTAAAAACCAGTGACGACAATATTTTTGCAATGGGCGATTGTGCGGCGTGTGCATGGACAGGCCGTACCGGCAATGTGCCGCCCCGCGCCCAAGCCGCACACCAACAAGCCACGGCGGTGGGCAAGTCCATCATCAACCGCCTAAAAGGCGGCAGTCCGGTCGAGTTTGTTTATTATGATTACGGCTCTTTGGTGTCGTTAGGCAAGTACACCACGGTCGGCAACCTGATGGGCAATTTGATGGGTACGGTCAGTATCGGTGGGTTTATCGCCAAAATTGTGTATTTGTCGCTGTATAAAATGCACCAAATTGCTATCCACGGCTATTTCCGCACCGCCATGCTGACGCTTTCCAACGCCTTTAGACGCAGCGTTTATATCAAAATAAAAATGCACTAAGCCCTTTTTTAACAACAACAAAAATAACAATATGTTTGAAATTGAATATGAGTTCCGCGAACAAGACCTGATCCATTTTAATGAGTTGCAGTTCTCTAAAAATGATGAAATCCAGCACAATATCAAAAAGAACCGCCTGATGGTACCCGGGGTGATTTTTTTAATTGGCGCGTTCTATTATTTTTATTATAACGACGTGCAAACTACCGCTTATGTGATGGTCATCGCGTTGTTATGGGCGTTGCTGTCACCGAAGATCATGATGTTGGATTTGCATCGGCAGATTTTGAAAAGCTATACGCCGAAAGAAAAAAATGACATGTTCGGCAAGTACAGCCTGACCATAGACCCCGCCAACCCGAAATATTTGCTGGAAAAATCGCCCAGCGGCAAAAATAAGATGGGCTGGGATGAGTTGTTGCGGGTGGAATATGGCAAAGGCTATGTGTATTTTTACCTCAACCTGACCACCGCGCTGGTGATTCCGGTCGAAACCGTAACCAAAGGCAATTTGGAAGAGTTTTCCGAGCAAGTGGAAAAAATGATTGAGCGGTTTGGCGAGTAAGTTGATGCGTTAAAATGGCGGGCGGATGGCTGACGGCGATCCGCCCGTTTTTTATGGCTATTTTTGTAGTGGCGATAAAGCTTATAGTACGGCTTGTGCCCGCGCTCCGAAGAAGAGGCCGTATTTTATGCACATTCCTTATTCAAAGTCGGATTAAGGAAAGCGTTTGTGAATTATAGAAAACTTAGCTTGTCAGAAAGCTTAAGCTAGACGGGCCGTTATATACGGGGATAGCCAACAATCTCCCTTACCAACACTATCAGGAAACCCCTATGCAATTTTTTGAAATCGAAACGGAAGAAGGCAATAAATTGCTTATCAATAAAGACTATGTCGTCAAATTAGCGGCGGTGGATAATGATTTTAAAAAGGGTGCGGTATTGCACCTGTCCATGACCTCGTCCGAGTGCGCCTGTATCCCCGTTACCGCAAAAGAGTCGGCCAAGGTCAGGTCTTGGCTGTTGAGTTAAGCATCCTAATCCCTATTTATAAAGGCCGCCGCTCATTAAGCGGCACAGAGACAAGCTGGCCTGACAAATTGGGAGGCGCGGGTTAAATAAACGCTTGCGGCGAGTTGTTCAACGCTTGGTCTTGGCCGGCAATCCGCACATCAACATGGTCGCCGGGTGTTAAGCCCTCACCTTCAGCCAAGTGGAACACAAAGCCGCAGTGTTCGTAATAGTGCGGGTTTTGGCGGATGACATCCCGCCGCGATAGCTGAGTGCTGACGCTTTGCCGATAAGTGCCGTTAATAAACAATTCCAGCATGAGCGGGTCGTTATGGAGGGTGGATAAAGCCCAACCCGTGATCTTTTGTGCTTCCAGCAGGTCGATATAGCCCAAATAGGCTTTGTTCGCGTTAATGGCCTTAAAATTGACCAAGGTGTTGGTATAGGTCGGCGGTGACGGGTTGATAAATTGCGCAGCTTCCGTGCGCTGTTCGGGGTTGTCTGCCAAACCGAGAAAGTCAGCCAGACCCGCGATAAAATCATCAGGGAACAGCAAGGCTTTTTCGTAAGAAGCGATAAAGATAGGCCGTTTGGTTGTCCATAAAAACAGCAATAGGGCAAAATTAAGCCCCAACACTTTAAACATTTCCGCCAATAAAGAAATATTGTAGATAGTTGTCCGGCGGTTGGCGGTAGCGAAAATGTCGCGGACAACCACGACATAGACCCGTTCCCGGAACAGCCGTTCCCAACGCCACAAGCGCAGTTTTTTCACGCCCCAGACCGGATAACTGGCGTCGCGCTCTTTAATGATTTTTTTAGCCTGTTTTTTGTCGTTACGTTTCAGGCAATCCAGCAAGGTGCTGTCCTGATAACGCGACGATAGCCCGTCACCCATATAAATGCCCAGCTTAGATAAGACCCCGGCCACCATAGAGGTGCCGCCACGCCCGATACCCAGCACCAGGATAGTTTTTTGCGGCAAAGCGGCGGCGGTGCCGTTGATGGTGGCAAAGCCCGAATTTTTATTGCTCATTTAATTGTTTACCTGCGCTAACAGCCGTTCCACTTCGGCAAGTTCCAATTGTAAAACTCCCGCGATAGTCTCAGCGGAAAGCCCCATGTTATGGGCATTTTGCACCGCCAATAGGCGGGTTTTAGCAATGCCTTTTTCAAGCCCGATCTCCACGCCTGTTTCCAATCCTTGTTTGATACCTTGCTCACGACCTTCTTCTAGTCCTTGCTTACGCCCCCGCTCATGCCCCTCCTCCCAAGCGGTGTCGGTGACATTCTTTAAATCCCAATAATATTTCAAGCTGTCACGGTAGGCCGTTTGCTCCGAGCGGCTGAATTTGGCGATTTTCGCCACGGCGAAGACTTTGGCAAACACGTCTTCTTTCAACTCCGGCGGAATATCGTCGAATTCGTGCAGATGCCTAAACACATACAGCCATTTGTCTTGCAGATTGTCCAGTTGCGCTAAGGTTTTACGAAAATGCGGCAAGGTCAGGTAGATGAAGGTCAGCTTGTCATAAAACACCCGCCCGTGCTGGTTTTTCAGTTGGATAGCGTGGATGACCTCCTGATCGCCTGTTTTGGCATCTTCGTCGAAGACAAAATCTAAGATGCCGATAGTATAGACGGCTGCCAGTTGGAAATCCCACTCGCCCCGCTGCGCTTGTTCTTGGATAGGAAACGTGGCGTAGTAAACGCTACGGTCTTTAAAGAAATTCTGTTTGGCTTTTTGCAGTTCGACGATAAAACGTTCGCCTGTGGCACTTTTGCAGCTCAGGTCGAAGATAGCCTTCCGGTCTAGGGCTGTTGCGCCTTGGTGTTCGTTTTTGCTGTACTGCAAGCTGGCAATCTGGTGCTTGTCCGGCAACAGCGTATTTAAAAAACTGATCAACAAATCTTTATTCGGCTCTTCGCCAAACAGTTTTTTAAAGCCGAAATCGGTGAACGGGTTAACAAAAACGTCTTGCATGGCAGCGGTGCGGCGAGTGGGGAGAGTTGGGCAGAGTGTAGCACAGGCACAGGGCGGCTGTCAGGTGGGTATAAGACAGGCAAATCCTGCGGCACGGGGATTTTTGGGCGACGAAAAAGCCTAACCCGCCAGCCTAGGCAATCAGGCCGGAAAGGTCTTTGAGGGTATGTATCTCCCGCCTGTGCCGATACGCACTTTCGTCCTTGAACCGACAGTTCAAGTGGGGACACGGCTAGCCATTCAGGCTTCTTGTCTAAAACAAGCATGCACACCATGAGCTAAGCAACAAGCCCCCGGGGTTAATACAGGTTCAGGAAACACCCAGCACACTGTCGAACACCGCAGGAGATACAGGCCAATAGTTTAACGCGTTTAAGAGTTTTCCAAAACGTTTTCTATTTTATTGCCGATATTGGCCAAGCTGTCGCTGAGCTGCTGCTTGAGCATTAGGTTTTGATTTTTAGCGATTTGTAGTTCATGCGCCAAATTCAGCGCGGCGATCACGGCGATGCGGTCAGCACCGTTAACTTTGCCGGAGTCGCGCATTTTGCGCATTTGCATATCGAGCTGCTGCGCGGATTGGAGCAAATCGTCCTGTTCTTCAGGATCGCAGGCAATCCGGTATTCTTTGCCCATAATCATTAAGGCAACGGCATGGGGTCGGTTAGTCATGGGCTTGCTCCAAAGCTTTAAGACGCGTAATCATAGCCTCCACACGGCTTCTTGCCAAGGCGGATTTTTCCAAAAGCTGGGTCTTTTCTTCCAATAATTCCTGCTCGCGCAACCGTAACAGGCGATTATCGTTCTTAACGGCCTGGTATTGTTCGATAAGGCGGTCGAGTTTTTCTTCAAGTTCTTGTAATGCTAAAGGTTGGTCAGTATGTGATGCGGTCATGATGGCGG
Source organism: Methylovulum psychrotolerans (assembly GCF_002923755.1). GTDB lineage: Bacteria > Pseudomonadota > Gammaproteobacteria > Methylococcales > Methylomonadaceae > Methylovulum > Methylovulum psychrotolerans. The sequence goes on along the minus strand of NZ_PGFZ01000015.1, from coordinate 21,101 downwards.
CTCAAGCGTTGCGGTTTGGGATGAACAAACTATTATCCAAGTTAACAATCAATGGTAGCATAAGCAGTATTTTTATTTTAGCGATAGTGCAATTTATTATGCGGAAATTATGCCTTACACAACCGTCAATAGCTTATTAAAGCAAACCCACCCCGACCTAAGCGCCGCCGAGGCGCACGGTATTGCCACCGGCATGTTGTGCGTCAACCGCCAGACCACCCCGGCCTATTGGCTGGACGCGCTGTTGGAGCCGACCGCGTCGCCGTCCGATGCCGAGCCCTTGCTGGTCCGGCTCTTTGAAGAAACGCGCCGCCTGCTCGCCAGCGACAGCTTTGAATTTGCGTTGTTGCTGCCCGACGACGAGCAGCCCTTGCCGGAGCGGCTCTTGGCTTTAAAAGACTGGTGCCACGGCTTTTTGTTCGGCACAGGCTGCGGTCAGCCTAACACCGCCTTAAGCCACGATACCCAAAGCATCCTAAGGGACGTTGCCGAGTTTACCAAACTGGACACCGCCGCCGAAGGCGAAGAAGATGAGTCTGCGTTTGTGGAAATCACCGAATACCTCAAATCTTCTGTCCTGTTATTGCGCGAAGAACTGGGCGATGACAGCGGCAGGGCCCTTCACTAGGAGTGTGATATGCAAGCCAATGAATTTAACAAACGCCGCCAACGCTTAATGCAGGATATCGGGGTCGACAATATCGCCCTGATCGGCAGCGCCATGCCGCGCACGCGTAACCGCGATGTCGATTACCCGTTCCGCCAAGACAGCGACTTTTTCTACCTGACAGGCTTTAATGAAGCTGATGCCTTAGCGGTGTTTGTACCTGGCCGCGAAGAAGGCGAATACATCCTGTTTTGCCGCGAATTTGACCCGACCAAAGCCCTTTGGGAAGGTGCCCATGCCGGCCTGGAGGGCGCGACCAAGCATTATGCCGCCGATCAGGCCTTTCCTATCGAAGACGTGCCGGAACGCCTGCCTGAACTGTTGGCGGGTAAGCGTAAAGTCTTTTATCCGCTGGGCCATGATGCCGATTTAGATGCCAGTGTTTTGGAATGGCTTAAAGAACTGCGCCAAAAAGCCCGTTCCGGCGTGTCCGCCCCGCATGAACTGAGTGCGCTGGAGCAGATCCTGCACGAAATGCGCTTGTTTAAAAGTGCTGCCGAACTGAAACTGATGCGCCATGCCGCCGAAGTGTCGGCACAAGGCCACATTAAGGCCATGCAGACCTGCAAGGCCGGGCGTTATGAGTATCAGGTGGAGGCGGAACTGGTCTACCATTTTATGCAGGCTGGCTTACGCGCCGTGGCCTATCCGTCGATCGTCGCGGGCGGCAAAAACGCCTGTACCCTGCATTACACGACCAATGATTGCGAACTGCAAGACGGCGATTTATTGCTGATAGACGCAGGAGCGGAATGCGACCATTATGCCGCCGACATTACCCGCACCTTTCCGGTGTCGGGGCGGTTTAGCGACGCGCAGCGTCAGCTTTACCAATTAGTGCTGGATGCCCAATATGCCGCCATTGCCGAAGTGAAACCGGGGGCGACCTGGATACAGCCGCATGAAGCGGCGGTCGAAGTCCTGACCCGTGGCTTGGTCAAACTCGGTTTGTTAAAAGGCAGTGTGAAAAAGTTGGTTAAAGACGAAAAGTACAAGGCTTTTTATATGCACCGCACCGGCCACTGGCTGGGTATGGATGTCCATGATGTCGGCGATTATAAAATCGATGACACTTGGCGTACCTTAGAGCCGGGCATGGTGCTGACGGTCGAACCGGGTTTGTATATCCCTGCCGACTATAAAAAAGTCGACCCGCAATGGCGCGGTATCGGCATCCGTATCGAAGATGATGTGTTGGTCACCGAAGACGGCCACGAGGTGTTAACGCACAGCGCCCCGAAAACCATTGCCGAAATTGAAGCTATCATGCAGGGGGTCTAATGGCACACGATTACGATTTGCTGATTGTCGGCGGCGGCTTGGCGGGTAATTGTCTGGCTTTGGCATTGCAAGGCTGTGGCTTGCGCATCGCTATTGCCGAAGCCAATAGCCGCGCCCAATTACAGGCTTCGGCAGCGGGCGACCGCGCCCTAGCCTTAGCCGCAGGTACGGTCAACGCCTTAGAAGCCTTGGGGATTTGGCAAGACATCGGCGCGAAAGCTACCGCCATCGGCCATATCCACATTTCTGACCGTGGGCATTTTGGCAAGACCCGTTTGTCCGCCGCCAAAGCCCAGGTTCCTGCCCTAGGCTATGTCATCACCGCTCGTGATCTGGAAGGCCATGTCGGCGATTTGGTCGCACAAAGCCCCATCACCCGGATCACCCCGGCGCGGGTGGTGGGCTTAATGTCCGGCAGCGAAGCCATGAATGTCAGCCTGAAACAAGACGGCGATTCCCTGAATGTCAGCGCAAAATTAGTGGTCGGGGCTGACGGTGGCCTTTCCTCGGTGCGCACCTTGTTGGACATCCCCCAACACAGCACCGATTATCGGCAAACCGCCTTGGTCACCACCGTCAAAACCACCCTGCCCCACCGCAATACCGCTTACGAACGCTTCACCGCGTCGGGGCCCCTAGCCTTATTACCGCTAGGCAAATACCATTGCTCGGTGGTCTGGACACGCACCACCGATGAAGCTGAAGCGCTGATGCTGGGCAGTGAAGCCGATTTTCTCAGTGAGTTGCAGGACTGCTTCGGTTATCGCTTAGGCGGCTTAACCTTAACCGCCCCCCGCCGCGCCTTTCCTTTGTCACTGATCCGCGCCGACACCATGCAGGCCGACCGCGCCGTAATTATCGGCAACGCCGTCCACCAACTGCACCCTGTCGCCGGACAAGGCTTTAATCTGGGTCTGCGCGATGTCATGCAACTCGCCGAGGCCTTAAGTGCCGCCGCCCACAGCCAGCAAGACCTCGGTAGCCGTGAGGTCTTGTCCCGCTACAGCCAAGCCCGCCGCAAAGATCACGCCCGCGTCATCGGTTTTACCGACAGCTTGGTGAAAATCTTCTCTAATGACTGGTTGGCTCTAGCCGCCGCGCGAAATGTCGGCCTCACCTTGCTGGACCATATCCCCGCCGCCAAAGCGGTGCTGGCGAAACAAGCAATGGGTTTGGCGGAAGGATAAGTTTTTTGTTGTCGTGTCTGGCGGGTACTGTTCACCCTGATCGCCAACCCGCATCAATTTGACACCCTATAGGGCCGCATCATCTCATTGTCTTCGTGATCGATGATGTGGCAATGCCAGACATAATCGCCTAAGGTCGGATCAAATGGGAACAGGTTGCTGCCGATATAGGATTTGCCTTGCACTACCGGGGTGTCGGTTGGAGTCCAGCGCACCAAAACTCTGAGCACTTGTTTGGCGTGGGCGGTCGCCGTGTCCTTCCACCCGGTTTCGCCCACATCAGGCGGGATTGGGCTACCCAAAAGGAAAGGCCCCAGCGCAGGATTGCCGCCGACCGCCCCATCGGCATTAGGGGTGTTGTAAGCCAACGGCGGCCCGTAACCTGGGCAGTATTTGCCGAGGGCACATGAGCTTGGCAGCGGTGCCGGCCCAGTGCCAAATGCACGGTTCCAAGCGGCAAGATACCCTTTCAAGTTGATGGCTTGGCGGTTAAGGACTTGGAATTGCGCCAGATGCGTGTGTATCGGATGGGTTTGGGCGGCCACGCCGGGCGAGTAGATATTAATGATTTCCCACAACTCGACCGCGCCGACGCGCGGGGTCTCGCTAACACCGTCTTGAGGGAATTCGGCGGCGATGCTGGGCGAGAGTAGCCCATCCCATTTGGTGTTGTTGACAAATTCTTCAATATTGTTCGGATAATCAAAATTTTCGTTGATCACGAATTGCCGGACTTTGTCAATTTTAACGCTAGGCAACACATGCCCTTGGCCATCGGTCAGCCGTGCCGCTGGCACTGGCCATGTGCAGTATCCGGGTGTCCCAGGGAGTTTGGCAGGGTTGCAACTGGTGTCGCCAGACTTTAGCGCGGTATTGACACGAAATTGCATAATGTCGGGCAGTTGGTACATCTCGCCCGGTTCATCGTTTGCCAAGGTGACGGTCTGGCCTGCCAATTTACTAAAATCCACAATCAGATCGGCACGTTCGCCAGGGCTTAAATGCACGTTGCTGATTTTTACGGGTTTGCCGAGATAGCCCTCATCCGCGCCGATTTGGTAAGCGGCGGCGCGGCCAAAGGTCAGGTCATAGCTCCTGTGGTTTGAGCCGTTCAGGATACGCAAGCGGTAACGGCGCGGCTCCACATTCAAATAAGGCCAAGGCGCCCCGTTGACCATCGCCACATCGCCTTCAAACATCACCGACCAGTACGGATGGGTCTTAACCGTGGTTTCGGTCGGAAAGTACAACTGACTGTTGGTGTCAAACTGGCGGTCTTGGATAGCCATCTCCAACTCATAGGCACCATTGGGGAGTTTTTTCGGCTCCAGGGCCGGGTTCCTGATGAAATAGAAGCCCGCCAACCCGGCGAGTACGTTAGTGCGGGTCACGCCCAAGGCATGGTCATGGAACCAAAGGGTTCCCGCTTCCTGGTCGTTAACATATTGGTAAATGGCTTCGCCAGTGCCGGGTTTACCCAGCGAATTATAGCTTGAGCCGATTTTGCCGTCAGGTGTGAACCAAGAATCCGGCCCGCCATCAAACCGCGCCGGGATGACTGCCCCGTGCAAATGCACCGTGGTGGGGACGGGCCCCGTATAAGGCAGGCAACAAGCGTTGCTGGTATTTTCCGACAATGAGCAATCCCTGGTGGTCATGCCGCACATTTTCTGTAGCGGATCGGCCCAATGCAGGGTTTGATCCACCGCTATCAGCCCCTGCACCAACCCCGGCCCGTAAGGGCTGGCGGCATTGAAGCTCGGCAACTGATTGACAAACGTCATTTGTGTGGCCACTTTGCTCCGGGTTTCAAGCGTCACCGCAGGCCAATTGGCAGGGCCTAAGACTTGGTTGGTGGCAGAGTCGGCAGTCTCGTAAGCCCAGACGCGGGTTTTGCCAAACGTCACCCCTTTGCCGCAAGTGTCGGTAAGCCCCTTAGGCAAAACCGTCTGGTCAATTTCCTTCATCGTGACCGTCAGCTTGCGGTGCGTGTAGGCATCGACACGCGGAATAGAATCCGCCGGCCCGAATACAGGCAGTGAAACTGAAAATTTCGGTATGCAACTACCGTCCAAATGGGTCTGGGGGACAAGACTGCTCGCCTGGATATTGCCGACTGCCCAAACCGACAGGCAAGCCACGGTAAAGGCGCGGCAGAGTCGCGGGTAACCGCCTGTTATTGCGTTAATTTTTCGCATTATTTTATCCTCGTTTATTGAAAACCCAACAAAATTTTTACGGGATTTCACTATAAAGGCAGATAGGTTTGGCAACAATAAGGTGATGTCCGTAATTTAGTGACGGGCGCGTAACTGCCGGGGCTTATCGTTCAGTAATACAGTCCGCTAAGGGGATTTTGATGGCAAACACACTGCCCTTGCCCAATTTCGAGGTGACTTTTAACTCATAATGGCATTGTTGGCACAGGGTTTTGACAATAAACAACCCTAAACCGTAACCAGCCTCATCACGGTGCTGCCCTTGCCGGAACGGCGACATCAAGGCTAAACAATCGGCGGCAAATAAGCCCACCCCGCTATCCAGCACCTGAATTTCAATAGCATCCGCCCGGCGGCGCACGCCCACCAACACACGGCCCTTGTGGCTGTAACGGATGGCGTTGCCAATTAAATTACTGAGGATGCGGTGTAACAGCAAGGCCGAGCCCTTGATTTCAATAGTGCTGCCCACGGTGTCAAGCCGCAAACCTTTTTTGGCGGCGGCGGCGGCAAATTCACTGTGCAAGCGGTCAAACAATTCAAATAGCAAGACACGGTCAGCCTGGTCATCGCCTATCTCCTGGCGAGCCTGGTGTATTAAGCCCTGGATCAGGCCTTGGGCATAATCCAAGGTTTTATTGATGTGCTGGGCGACAGGGTCGGCCTCTTCCCTAACGCGTAATGCGTCAATGGCAAACCGTATCGAGGCTAACGGTTGCGATAAATCATGGCTTGCGCAAGCCAATAAAAGCTGCTGGTTTTTGGCTTCTTGCAGGGCGGCCAAACGCTCTTGCTCGGCTTTGACCAACAACTCGGTTTCGGCTTGCCGCTTCACCCGCAACTCGGCTTTTTGTTCATCAAAACGCCGCAACTGGTTCAGCACCGCGATGATAAAAAACACCGGCTCCAGAATATAGGCGATTTTGGGATAAGTGAAAATTGACAGCATCGGGAACGGGTTTAGGCCAAAAATACTCAACAACATCAAAACGACATTAAAAACAATCAGGGAAAGCGCCCCCAACAAATAAAACCGCGCCGCCGGGACGTGCCGGCGCACCGCCAAAACACCCGCCACCACCGCCACCGTGGCGTATAAGACCACGAGCAGGGATACCCATTCGGTGAAATAGGCGTTGCCATATAGCGGCACACTGCAAAAGGCTAGGCCGATAAGCGCGACAAAGCTAAAATATAAGCGCCGGAACCGTTGCTGCACTTGTAAAAACCGCAAGCTAAACCAAGCATGGGTAATGACGGAACCGATGCCTATCAAACCGGGGGCGAACCTGTTCCAAGCGGCCTGTTCAGGCCACAAAAACTGGAAGTTATAGCCTTGGACTTGGCCTAAAAACAATAGGCTAAATACAATCAAGCCTGCATAATTGCGGCTTTCGGCATGGCCTACGCCTTTGTGGTTGAAAAACAAGAGAGCGGCCAACACCAGTAACACCCCCAACAAAACACCGTTGAGGACATCATTTTTCGTGTCCTGTTGCGCGAGGGTTTCGGCAGTCAACAGACGCGCTTGCAAGGGGGTTTTGCCGTGGGTGCGGTAGGCAAGATAAAGCGTGGTAGGGGCGTTTGCCGCCAAGGTCAGCGGGACATACAAAAAGCGGTTAATGACCGGACGTTGGGTAAAGGTCGTGGTTTGGTCTATGCTGTACACGGTTGCCAAACGGCCATTTTGGGCTTGAAAAACCGCCAGAAAAAACGCATCGGGTAGGCCGACCGCCAATAAACGCCGTATGTCGGAAGCATTGGCGTTATCGATGTCAAGCCTTAGCCAGTGTGCCGCGCCAGAATTAAGATTGTCTGCCATTAGGGGCTTGCCCGCCAAACCGACCCAAGGAACCGTAGCCGGATCCAGCGTCTGCATACAAGCAGTTAAGGCCAATTCTGCTTGGGTTTGTAATTGGCAGACCGCCTTAGCCTCTGCCGTTGCTATATTATTAATGGTTAACAACACGCTAAGGATAAATAGTTTAATTGCTAAGGCCAATCGTCCCCCTAATAGACATATCTGTGCTACATTCGGCACTTTACCGTATTATCCTGACCTATATCCAATCCCATGCGCATTATTTTGGCAGACGATCATGCGATTTTTCGCGAAGGCTTAAAGCTGTTGTTACACAGCCGCCCCGATTTTTGCGTGGTTGCAGAAATTGCTGATTTAGAACACCTTAAAACGCTATTGTATAGCCAACAGGCCGATTTGCTGATCTTAGACTACCATATCCCCGGCGGCGATGCGGTGGCCTTACTGGCTTATTGCAAGGCCCGCTATCCTGATTTAAAAGTCATTGCCCTGACCGGTAGCCACTCAGGCCCTATTTTAAAACAATTGGTCGCGGCCAAAGCCGATGGCGTGTTGTTAAAAGACAGTGCGGCAGCGGAATTGTTGCTGGCTATCCAGCAGGTGATGCGGGGCGGACATTATGTGTCCGAAGCGGTGGGTAACACCATAGCTGATATTGAACTGCCTTTAAGCACACGCGAATTGCAGATTTTAAAACTGATTTTTTCCGGTCTGGTGACGCGGGAAATCGCCGAAAAACTCGCTTTGTCACCTAAGACCGTTGATAAACATAGGGAAAATATCATGCGCAAACTACAGGTTAATAATCTGGTCGAACTGATTAATAAAACCCATCAGCTCAAGTTGTTTGAGCTTTGATTGACCGTAGGCCCGTTCTTTTTCAAGGTCGGCAGGGTGAAGCGGACAGATACCGACAAGGCAAATGGGGATTGCCTGACGGCAACATAAATAAGCGGCGCAAACAGCTACGCCGCCGTGCTAATTGCCGCCGCCACATTGACAAAAAAATCCCCGCATTGTAGCTTAGTGCCGCATTTTGCTATTTTAGCACCGCCGTTGTCAGCCAATGGTTTTGAACGGTTCCGTGCCGCATAAGACACTTTTCACTCTACTCAAATCAAGATGACTATGGACAACGACCAACAGAAAGTGCTGCTTGCCGCCGCCAGTTTCTTTAACGAGACCGCAAAAAAACGGCTGACGACCGAACGCGGCTTACACGCGGAAACGCTGATTATGTCGGTGGCGCGGCTATCGGGTAGCCTGATGTACAAAAGCTTTGGCCTTGATGACAAACTGGCTCCCGGCACAACGGTGTTATCCGAGCAGGCCAACCAGCACGGCCCCAAGCTTATGGATATGATGCTGGTGACCTTACAACAACTGGGACAACCCATCACCGAAACTACCGTCGATACGAAATATTTGGATGCCAAGTTTTCGCAACTGAGTTTCCAAGAGTCCTACGAACGCTTAGCGCCGTTTTTTCTTGCCTATTGCCAAGCCGCTCCCTTGCCGTTTCGGGAGGCCGCCATAGCGGGGGCTGTGGCCACAGGCATCCTGATACAAGAGTGCCGCACGGTTTTACCCGTTGCTGGCGGTGCCGCCTTGGGTATTTACGGTTTTATTGAGGGCACTAAAACCGTGCCCTATTAATCGTGGCGCAGAAAATCTATAGGGCGTTTTAGGGCCGCTATCTTGCAACGGTTTAACAGATACCCTTGGCTAAAGAGACCCAAAAACCGCTATAAAGCCTTTGCTTAGATACACTTGCCCTGCTTCATGAGTACCCCTATCCCAAACCACTACGAGGCCATTATGCACCGACTCCGCAGTAAAATACGCGACATCCCTGACTTTCCGATACCCGGAATTATTTTTAAGGACATCACCCCCTTAGTCAAAGACCCGGCGGCATTACGCTTGGCAGTGCATTTGTTGTTGCAACCATTTTTAGGCCGCCCTATTACGGCAGTGGCAGGGATGGAGGCGCGGGGCTTTATTTTTGGTTCGTTGGTCGCGTGGGAACTGGGCCTACCGTTTGTGCCGCTGCGCAAACCCGGCAAATTGCCTTATGATGTGCAGAACGTGTCTTATGATTTGGAATACGGTTCGGCGATGCTGGAAATACACAGCGACGCGCTGGCAGACACCGACAGGGTGTTGCTCATTGATGATTTGCTGGCAACTGGCGGCACGGCAAAAGCCAGTTGCGAGTTGATTGAAAAGCTGGGCGCAACGGTGGAAGCCTGCGCGTTTGTCGTGGAGTTGGATTTTCTGCAAGGCAGGGACAGGCTAGACGGTTACGAAACCCATTCCCTGCTGCACTTTTAGATTAACCCGAAACTAATGGGCAGACCCGTTTTTTAGCTTACTTAGCCTGTCCAGTTTCGCATTAATGCCTTGAAAGGCTTGTGCCGTCGCATCAAAAGATTGCGCCGTCCCCGCAAATGACGGTGGGGCCGACGCAGCGGTAGGCTTAGGTTCGGCAACAGGCGCAACAGTCCTTGGGCTAGAGCTGACCGCCGGGCTAGCGGCCTTGGCGGCTGGGATTTTTTCGGGCGGTTTTTTCGGACTGGAACTGGCCTCGGCATCATTCGCGTCTAACTCGGCATCCAGATCGGTGCCCTGGGTGTTTTTGCCGTCGCTCGCCAAACTTTCGCGCCATTGCAAGTATGATTCGCGGGTGAACACATAAGGGTCTAAGGCGGCTTCGTCAATAAACTTTAACGCCCCTTCGGCATTGGAACGGGTGTTAATCAGCGACGCCACAGCCACTTGCACCGGGTAGGCGGTATAAGAGGTCGGGGTCAAAGCCGCGTCAAGAATCATCGCCGGAATACCGCGCGTGGTGCTAGGCCCCACTAAAGGGATGACCCAATACGGGCCGCGCGGCATGCCCCAAACCGCGAAGGTTTGCTCAAAATCCTCATCATGTTGCTCAAGGCCTACTGACTTGGCGACATCAAACAGACCACCCAAACCCAGCGTCGAGTTCATCAGCAAACGGCGGCTGTCTTCGCCGCTTTGCTGAAGCTTACCTTGCAATAAATCATTGGTGATAACGTCAACGTTTCTGACGTTATTAAAGAAATTAAAAACCCCGTCCTGAAAAAACTGGGGCGTTATATACCGATAAGCTTTAGAAACGGGTTCGGCAATATAATTGTCAACCGTATCGTTAAAGCCATACATGGCCCGATTGAACGGCTCGTAAGGGTCATCAGGACTGACTGCGGCAGCTTGGCCGTCCTTAGTAGCCGTCGCTGCGCAACCGCTTAACGCCATAATGCCAACTAATGCATAAGATAGCGGCAAAAGGGCGGCGGCACTGCGCCTAATAGTACGATATCCGTTCATTGCGGGTAAAACCTATAATTTTGAATAGTTGTCGATTTTCTCGTTAATCTTCGCTATTAAAGCATCAAAGCCATCACGTTGTAAAATACTGGTATATTCCGAACGTTTTAACGCCAGATCACTGACACCGTTGGCGATGATGTTAATGATGCGCCAACTGCTGCCTTTTTCTTTCAGCATATAATCAAACTTGACATCTTTGTCGTCCGGGATGGTCAGGTGGGCATGGATAACCACGCCGCCCCGGGTAGTTTCTTCCTCAGAATCAAAAACAAACGTTTCGCCGCTAAACTCTTTAAAATTATGGGCATAAGAAGCGACACTCAATTTACTGAACACATCGATCAATTGCTGCTGCTGTGCCTCGGATAATTTTTCCCACTCTTTGCCGACGACAATACGGGCAATTTTAGTCAAGTCGTGGCTATTGGCGACGGCATCAAATAATTTAGCATAGCGTCCGGCATAACCGAGCTGTTTGCCTTCTTTCATCACCGCCACTAATTGCGCCTGAAAATTATCGACAATTTGCCGGGCAGTGGCCACCTCTTCGGCAACTGCCGATCCCAACAGCAGTGCCGAAAGAACCACCGCCCCTGTTATTTTCTTTAATACATCTTTAAAAACAATCACCGCGAACCTCCTAGGTCATAGTTTGCTTTACGTCATCAGTCGATTTGTGTTTTTGGGTTTTGCCAAAACCGGACGCTGGGCCGGCAAATAGGCCGCGAAGCCCCACCTACCGTATTAACCGCAAGGCACACAAAACCTTTGCCGATTAATGGCTTTATACACATCGTGGTGCGGGCTGGCGAAACGCCTTTTCAATAGGGGCTACGGTTTTCAGGCGGGCAGGGAGACACCCCAATGCACTTGGCTTAACCCACACGCACCAACAAGAAAAAAGACAGAATGGCCCGTTTACGCTGCATTGGTACGGCCATATCAGTATGCCTATCCTAAACCCTATTAACGATAAAGTTTATCGGTTGGCATGAACAGGGGAGCCGGGCAGCAGCCCGGCACTCCCAAAGCGGGCCGCTTAGTCGGCCATTTCCACACGAATGGGAATGCCCGCCAAAGTCGGGGTTTTGGCCACCACCAATTCGGGCATAGGCTCAGGCACCATATCACCGTCGGTTTTTGGCCCTCTCAGCGCGGTCAGCAAACCTTTTAAGGGATTTCTCAGCATATCCTCAACCGCCGTCGCCTCATAGCCGCAATGTGCCATGCAGCTAGCGCATTTAGGGTTGGTGCTGTTACCGTATTTTTCCCAAGGCGTAGTGTCCAGCAATTCTTGAAAGCTGGCGGCATTGCCTTCGTCAGCCAGCAAATAACACGGTTTTTGCCAGCCAAAGACGTTGCGGGTAGGGTTGCCCCAAGGCGTACATTCGTAGCTTTGGTTGCCCGCCAAAAAATCCAGGTATAAGGACGAATGGTTGAGCTTCCACTTGCGGTTTTTGCCGATTTTGAAAATCCCCCTAAACAGCTCTTTAACATCGCGGCCTTTGATAAAGACATTTTGTTGCGGGGCGCGTTCGTAGCTGAAACCGGGAGCGATGGTCACGCCCTCAACACCCAATTCCATGACATAATCTAAGAATTCGGCAACCTCTTGGGCATTTTCGCCCTGGAACAGGGTACAATTGACCGTGACCCGGAAACCTTTAGCCAAGGCCAACTTAATGGCTTCGACGGCACGTTCAAACACGCCATCTTGGCAAACCGAGGCATCATGGCGTTCTTGCATACCGTCTAAATGGATAGAGAAGGTCAAATACGGCGACGGCGTGTAATCGTCAATACGTTTTTTCAGCAACAGTGCGTTGGTACACAGATAAACGTACTTTTTCCGTGCAATAATGCCGGCAACGATTTGCGGCATTTCCTTGTGGATCAGTGGCTCACCACCAGGAATCGACACCATCGGCGCGTTGCATTCGTCAACCGCCTGCATACATTCCTCAAACGACAGGCGTTTGTCGAGGATCTCATCGGGATAATCAATTTTACCACAACCGGCACAGGCAAGGTTACAACGGAACAAAGGCTCCAGCATCAGCACCAGCGGATATTTTTTGACACCTTTTAATTTCTGCTTGATCAGGTAAGTGCCGACGGTTAATTGTTGGCGTAAAGGAACACCCATTTGTAAATCCTCCAAAATGATTAAGTTGGCGGCAGCCGATGTGACTCGCCCTGCCGCTTAGCCTCTGTGAAGCTAGGGGAAAATAATAAGCCTGTGGCAATAAAGCAACAAGAAAACAGCCGTAGCATAAATGCAACCCTCTCCTGACGCGGCCTGCCACAAGCCCAAAGCCAGCGCGTGGGCTTTATATAATACAAACGCTTAGCTATTGCTGACTAGAATACTATCTTTTAACAATCGACTCCAGTCTTTACTATAAATAATCCGCAAACAGCGGCAAACCGTGGCTTTATAGCCATTTTCACATAAATACAACAAAGACCTTTAAATAACTGTTTTTGTTCCCAATAATTGCCTTGTAAAGCCTATCAAATCAGGATATTGGCAATAAAACAACATTACTTTGCAAAATACCAACAAACAGTCTATTATTGCAAGCAAGCAACTTAACCTTAAGCCAGATGATTTAACCGTACTATTATGGGCACATCTCGAATTTCCCTGGACAACCCAAAATTACTGAGCCAGCTCTCGGATGACGACTTTCAGGCCGCTTTGCTCGAAGGCGTGTCAAGAACGTTCGCGCTGACCATTCCGCAATTGCCGGTGCCGTTATACCGGGCCGTGGCGAACGCTTACCTGTTGTGCCGGATTGTTGACACCATAGAAGACGAAGTGTCACTGAGCGCCCAACAAAAAGCCTATTTTTGTAACGAATTTATTGAAGTGGTCAGGACGGGCGACAATTCCGAGCCGTTCGCGGTCGAACTCGCGCCGTTGCTGTCCGAGCAAACCATTGCCGCCGAACATACCTTAATCCATCTGCTGCCACGGGTTATCCAAATCACCCACAGCTTCGAGGGCGAACAGGTCGCGGCTTTAAGCGATTGCGTCAAAACTATGGCGGCGGGCATGCCGATTTTTCAGGCACAAAATTTACATAACGGCTTGGCGACGCTGGCTGATATGGACCGCTATTGCTATTACGTTGCCGGCTGTGTCGGCGAAATGCTTACCCGGCTGTTTTGCCATTATTCGCCGGACATCGCCCGCCACCGCACCGAGCTGCTGGAGTTGTCGGTCGCGTTTGGCCAAGGCCTGCAAATGACCAACATCCTCAAAGACATTTGGGACGATGCCGGAAGGGGCGTATGTTGGTTGCCGCAAGATATTTTTACCGAAACCGGCTTTGACCTTAAAGACATCCGCACCGCCAACGCTTGCCCTGCCTTCACCACAGGGCTGGAGCGCTTGATAGGGATTGCCCATGCGCATTTGCGCAAGGCCTTGGACTATACGCTGCTGCTCCCCGCCCACGAGACGGGCTTGCGGAATTTTTGTTTGTGGGCAATCGGTATGGCGGTGCTGACCTTATGCAAGATCAAGCAAAACCTTAACTTTACTGCATCCGAGCAAGTCAAAATCACCCGCAATAGCGTCAAAACGACGATTATCGCCACCAAACTGATGGGCCGCAGTAATCTGTTGCTCAACGTATTGTTCAATTGGACTAGCCGAGGACTTGCCACACCCGGCTGGTCGTACCCGATATCCTCCTCAAAAGCTAATCCCGATTTTTAAGGACATTATTTATGTTTACTGATTCTACCCATTACCTTGACCATAGCCATGCACCGAGTGCATCCAATGCGATCCACTCCAATGCCTTCGACCTGAACAAAGCCATCAGCCAAGCCCAAGACACCTTGCTGAAACTCCAGGATAAAAACGGCTATTGGGTGTTTGAGCTGGAAGCCGACTGCACCATCCCGTCCGAGTACATTATGATGATGCACCATATCGGCGAGATTGATGAAGTCTTACAGGCTAAGATCGCCAACTATTTACGCTCACGCCAATCCGAAGACGGCAGCTACCCACTGTTTACCGGCGGTATCGGTGACCTTAGCTGTAGCGTTAAAGTGTATTACGCCTTAAAGCTGGCGGGTGACGCGCCGGAAGCGGCGCACATGACACGCCTGCGCAATTACATCCTCAGCCAGGGCGGCGCGGCTAAGGCCAATGTCTTTACCCGTATCGCCCTCGCCATGTTCAAACAATTGCCTTGGCGCGGCGTACCGTATATTCCGGTAGAAATCATGCTGTTCCCAAAATGGTTCCCTTTCCATTTGGATAAGGTGTCGTATTGGTCGCGTGCGGTGATGGTACCGCTGTTCATCCTCTGCACCTTAAAGGCGGAGGCAAAAAATCCGTTGCAAGTGGGTATTTTGGAACTGTTTGTCACCCATCCTGACCAGGAGCGGCATTATTTCCCTGAGCGGACAGTACTGAACAAAATATTCTTAGGTTTGGACCAATTGGGCAGGCTCACCCGCCCGTTAATCCCTAAGGCGATGCACCAACGCGCCATCACCAAAGCGCACGATTGGTTTGTCGAACGCCTGAACGGCGAAGACGGCTTGGGGGCGATTTTTCCGGCCATGGTCAACGCTTACGAAGCCTTGTTACTGCTCGGCTACGCACCCGAACATGAGCGGGTGGTCACAGCACGCAAAGCCATCGATAAACTGTTGGTGGTCAACGAGTACGATGCCTATTGCCAGCCTTGTTTGTCACCGGTTTGGGACACGGCCTTAGCGGCCTTGGCTTTGCAAGAAGCCGACAAGGCCAAAGCCCCTGAACAGCGGCTTGCCTCCCCCGCTTTGACCCGCGCCTACGCGTGGCTGAAATCGACGCAACTGAGCGATGAGCCGGGCGACTGGCGCATTACCAAACCGGACTTGGCGGGCGGCGGCTGGGCATTCCAATTTGCCAACCCGCATTATCCCGATGTCGATGACACGGCGATTGTCGGTTTTGCTATGGCCGACTCGCAATTGCCCGAACTGGACGAATCCATCCACCGTGCGACCCGCTGGATAGTCGGGATGCAGTCGGCAAATGGCGGTTATGGGGCGTTCGATGTCGATAATACTTACTATTATCTGAACGAAATCCCCTTTGCCGACCATGGCGCTTTACTCGACCCGCCCACTGCCGATGTCAGTGCGCGATGTGCGATGCTGATGGCGCGGGTTGCCCAAGACCATGACGAATACCTGCCGGCCTTAGAACGCGCCTTAGCGTATCTGCGTAGCGAACAGGAAGCCGACGGCTCTTGGTTTGGCCGCTGGGGGACTAACTACATTTACGGCACTTGGTCGGTGCTGTTGGGCTTAGAGCAAACCGCCCTGCCGAAAACCGACCCGCTGTACACTAAGGCCGCACAATGGTTAAAGAGCGTCCAACGTGCCGACGGCGGCTGGGGCGAGGACAATTTCAGCTACCATGACTTGAGCTACAGCGGCCAATACCGTTTCAGCACCGCGTTCCAAACCGCTTGGGCAGTCTTGGCGCTGATGGCGGCGGGCGAAGCGCGTAGCCCCGAAGTCAAGGCGGGCATCGACTTTATCTTGCACCACCAACAAACTGATGGCTTGTGGAACGACAAGTGCTTTACTGCACCCGGCTTTCCGAAAGTGTTTTATCTGAAGTATCATGGCTACGATAAGTTTTTCCCCTTGTGGGCGTTGGCAAGATACCGCAACGAGCTGGCTAAAAAATGATCTCCGGCATCGTGGTCGCGCTTCCCGAAGAATTGGCGACGCTGACCTCTAAACGGATAGACAAAGGCCATTGCGTCTTTATTGCCAATACCTTGTTGGTGGCGTATTCCGGTACGGGCAGCAAAAATGCCCAAGCCGCCGCCGAACTGTTGGTGGCCAAAGGCGCGACTCAGCTCATCAGTTGGGGCTGCGCCGCCGCCTTACAGCCGGGCTTAAAGTCCGGCGACCTGACGTTGGCGGATACCTTAGTCGGCAGCGATGACCAAGAAATCACCGTCCACCCGGCTTGGCACAGCCATAGCAAAAAGCTGCTGGCGCAAGCCCAACAGGTACACACCGGACGCTTGGCGGAAAGCCAGACTATCGTCTCGACCAGCAAAGAGAAACAGTATTTACAACTCATTACCAAGGCTCAGGTTTTGGATATGGAAAGTGTTGCTATCGCCAAAATCGCCGGACGTAACGCCTTGCCGTTTTTGGCGATCCGTGCCATTGTCGATCCCGTCAGCATGGATTTGCCCCGCGCCATCCAATATGCCGCCAATACCGAGGGGGATATTGTCCTCAGCCGCCTCTTGCTGTTTCTGGTTTTGCACCCTTTAGAATTGCCCGGACTCATTAAGCTAGGTCTGCACTTTAGCGCCGCCAAAAAAACGCTTAAAATCGCTGCCCGGCAACTTGTCGCCATCAGCGAATTTTTTCACAGCCGCAGCGTGGCGCGTTAATAGGCCAGGAATGAAAGGGCCAGCTTTTTCATAATTGGTTTTTTTAATCGCCAGAAAACGACTGTGTAACACCCATTATTAACACCACTAGCCCTCTTCTTCCGGGCAGGTTACAAGCTATAATTTCTTGCAATAGGGTCGGCTAGGCCGGCCCTGCATTTTTAATCACGGTTACACACGGGAACCATACCTGTCAAAAAGCCTCTAATTAGGTTGACGGCTTTTCAAACAGCTCCCCGTAACCCTTTCGAGGCAACCCATGACATTCAGCATCGCCGAACTGTTTGCGCAACACAGCACAGATAAGTTTGATTTACATGAGCAATATTTAAACAATCAAATGGTCAGGGTCTTAAAGACCATAGGCTATGACCGCCATTACCAACGCGCGGTCGGCCAATACTTGTATGACCAAACCGGCACCGAATATCTGGATTTACTCAGCGGCTTCGGCGTGTTTGCGGTAGGCCGGAACCACCCTACCGTCATAAAAGCCTTGCAAGAAACTCTCACCCTAGAATTGCCGAATCTGGTGCAATTGGACGTGTCGGTGCTGAGCGGCCTGTTAGGCAAAGAAATCTTAAAAACTACGCCAGAAAACCTCAACAAGATATTTTTCTGCAATTCGGGTACTGAGGCCGTAGAAGCGGCGATCAAATTTGCCCGCTACACCACCAAACGCGAAAAAATCGTCTTTTGTGAGCATGGCTACCATGGTCTGACCATGGGTGCTTTGTCCCTAAACGGCGAAAACATCTTCCGCGAAGGCTTCGGGCCGTTATTGCCCGGATGCAGCGCCATCCCGTTCAACGATTTGGCGGCACTGGAAGCGGCTTTGAGCCAAAAAGATGTCGCCGCCTTCATCGTCGAGCCTATCCAAGGCAAAGGCGTAAACTTGCCTGACGACAACTACCTGCCGGAAGTGGAGCGCCTCTGCAAAAAATACGGCACGCTGTTTGTCGCCGATGAAGTGCAAACCGGCTTAGGCCGGACTGGTAAATTCTGGGCGGTAGACCATTGGCAAGTCCAACCCGATATGATTTGCATGGCCAAAGCCCTGTCCGGCGGTTTTGTCCCGGTCGGCGCGGTCGCCATCACCCAAAAAATCATGGACACGGTCTATAACCGCATGGACAGGGCAGTCGTGCATGGCTCGACTTTCTCGAAAAACAATATGGCGATGGCGGCGGGCTTGGCGACCTTGCATGTCTTGGAAGAAGAAAAACTGGTCGAAAACTGCGCTAAAGTGGGTACGGACATTATTGACAGCTTAAATGCCATGAGCGGCCAATACGAATTTTTAAAAGAAGCGCGGGGCAAGGGCATGATGATCGCCATTGAATTCCAAGCCCCGAAAAGCCTGACCTTAAAAGCGGCGTGGGCGATGTTGGAAGCCGCCAACAAAGGCCTGTTCTGCCAGATGATCACCATCCCGCTGTTTAAGGAACACCATATCCTGACCCAAGTGGCGGGGCATGGTATGAATGTGGTCAAACTGTTGCCGCCGCTAACCCTGACCCAAAAAGACCGCGACCATATCATCAGCGCGTTCGCCAAGACCATTGCCGACACCCACCAAGTCCCCGGTTCAATCTGGGACTTGGGCAAAAACTTGGCCGGACACGCCCTGAAAGGTAAAAAAGGCGGTTAATATGACGAAATATTGGCTTA
The DNA here is from genome assembly GCF_002923755.1 of Methylovulum psychrotolerans. Taxonomy (GTDB): domain Bacteria; phylum Pseudomonadota; class Gammaproteobacteria; order Methylococcales; family Methylomonadaceae; genus Methylovulum; species Methylovulum psychrotolerans. The sequence continues at coordinate 2,454 of NZ_PGFZ01000015.1, read as the reverse complement.
TTTGTTGTTTACTTTACTTGGGCAGCGCAGGGGCTTATGCTCATGCGGTGGTCACCCAAGACTCGCTAGCGCATACCCCTATCCATGCCCAACAACCCGCGCAAGTGCAGTTAAGCTTCAATTCCAAAATTGAACTGGCCTTGTCGCAAATTTTTCTGGTCAGCAAAGGCGACAAACATCAGCTGTTGGCTACCCATAAAAGCCCACAACGCGGTCAGATCATTATTGATATACCCGCTTTGGTAACGGGCGATTACGCGCTACGCCTAAAAGTATTTGCCGCCGACGGGCATTTGACCGAAGATGTCATCCACTTTTCTGTTACCCCATAGGCTATGTTATGGCAGGTATTGCAGATTTTCTCGACTCATTGATTGGCGGGTTTGACCTGATATGCTTCGCGCTGATGATTGGCGGTCTATTATGGGGGCTATTTGTGCTGCGCCCTTGGCAACAGGCCAACACCCCGGCTATTTTAGCGGCCACCACTATCCGCTTAATTTATCAAGGCGGGTTTTGGCTTGCAGCAGCGCAAGGCTTTAAGATTATTTTAAAAATTTGGCTGATGGCGGCGATACTGGAAAAATCACCGTTCCCTGAATTTGCCGACACCAGCCAATTTATCGGTGGCCTGATCCGTGCCGCCCTGACCCTATTGGTGGCGGCTTATGCCTATTATTATTTAAGCCGCCATCCCGACTCCGAAGACCATTGGCAAAACACTGGGCTATTGGCTGTACCTATGGTGGTGTCGGGGGCGTGGCTCGTCCATGCCGCCGGACGCTTTGACGACCGCCTGCTGCTGATGGGTTTGACCGTACTGCATCAACTGGCCGCCGCCGCTTGGATAGGCGGGGTATTTATGCTCTTGAACCTATGGCAGTTGCAACGCCGCCAAGCTGTCGCCGCCGAATTATGGCCGCTGTTGCTTAAGCGCTTCTCCTTATTTGGCGGGTTGGCAGTGGGCGGCATCTTGCTGTCCGGTGTACCGATTGCTTGGCAATACATCGACTCGTGGAACGGCTTGGTCGGTACAGGCTACGGCAATTTATTGATGGTCAAGATTATCCTGTTAGGGCTGGCCTTAACGTTTGCTTGGCTGAACCGCACTGCTGTCGCAGACTTCCTGCTGTCCGGCAACCAGCACGCGCTACGCCGACGGGTGCCTTATTATATTGAGGCCGAAGCCTTAATCTTAGTGACCTTATTGTTTACCGCCGCCAGCTTAGCTTCGCAACCGCCCGCGATTGATATCCCCAACCTGACTGCGGCTTGGCAAGAAGTTTTAGGGACATTTACGCCGCAATGGCCGCAAACCACCTCACCCACCCATAGTGCCTTACTGGCGGGGGAAGCGGGGCGGGTGGCGATTGTCGGCCAAACCCCGTCCTTGGCGGCGACCGAATGGTCAAACTACAACCATAATATTTCGGGTATTTTCATTACTGCGATGGGTCTGTTGGCGATGTTTTCCTACAGCCGATGGGCCCACAGCCACCCACTATTGGCGCTGAGCCGCTATTGGCCCATCGGTTTTGTCGGCTTAGGGATTTTTCTGTTTTTCCGTAGTGATGCCGAAACCTGGCCCTTAGGCCCCATCGGCTTTTGGGAAAGCACTTTCAATAATGGCGAAGTCTTACAACATCGGATTGCCACCTTACTGGTGCTGGTGCTCGGAATATTTGAGCTGATGGCACGACGTGCCAAAAATGCCGATAGTGCCTTGCCGCTAGTGTTTCCTATCTTGGCGGCGTTCGGTGGCCTGATGCTGCTGACCCATTCCCATATTGGTTTCCAAGCCAAAAGTGCGTTTCTGATCCAGGTGGGCCACACTACAATGGGAATTTTTGCCCTGATTTTGGCCTGTGGCCGCTGGCTGGAACTCAAGCTCGACTCGCCGGGCAAAGAACTGGCCGGCTTTGTTTCAGTCGCCGCCCTGTTTCAAATTGGCTTTATCCTGATGTTTTACCGCGAACCCCTTTACTGACTAACGTTACGCAGTAACGTGCTTTACCCCCGTTTGCCGCGCCGAGCATCGCAGGGTTTGTCGGGATCAGCCCGAAGGGGCGCGGCAAGGATGCCGCGCGTCGGCAGGTGGGCAGGAGCCCACTCTGCCGACCCCCGACAAAACCGAGAAGCGCAGGATTAAGCGGCAACCGAGCCGCCTTTTCTTTGGATACTTTCTTTTGGCGGAGCAAAAGAAAGTATCTCGCCTTCGGGTGCGAGAACCCGATTAAAAAGCCGTCGCGACAGCGACCCATCATTATTTGTTTTCAAATCGCAGAAAATGTCTGCGTAACATCAGTTACTAATTATGAACGCACTACAATTCCCCCTGCTCGACGACATCGCCAGCCCCGCCGATGTGCGCCGCCTGCCGAAAGACCTGCTCAAGCCGCTCGCCAAGGAGCTGCGCGAATTCCTGACCCAATCGGTGAGCGTGTCGGGGGGGCA
>NZ_PGFZ01000014.1 GCF_002923755.1 Methylovulum psychrotolerans | reverse complement strand
TACACATAAATGATGAAATCTTCGACGGGCATGACGGCTTCTCCGGTAAGGTAGTTCGATTAACCTGAACCTAAGACAAGAATGTCACCCTTAAAATTTCACGCCCTAAAAAGTCGAACATCGCGTATATTTTTGGTTATTTTACCATTATTAAGCGAACCAAGGCATCAGTTTGCACCGATTCTTATCGCCATCTTTTTCGCGCCGCATACCCGTGTGATTACAGGTCAAGCAATGACCCCAAGCCATATTTCCGAGTTCACGCCTCGGCCTGCCGTTGCCAAGGCAGGTCGCTAAACAAACACATCACACACTTCCTTGGCGATGCTCTTTTTTCAGGCGGAATGGGGGATTATTGCGCACTGTGTCATATCAATCGCATTTTAGCTAAATTGCACTTCGGAATTGGATTTATGTAACTGCATTGTTTTCTTGAAAAATATACGGGGAGGCCAGGCTTATGGCTATATTATCGATAAGCATTAGGGTGCGGCCGATAACGGCAGATGCTTGGTTAGGGTCACCTGGTTGTGTTGTTGACTATAACAATATGCGTAACCGTCCATATAGCTGCGTACCAGATAGATTCCCAAGCCGCCAATAGGACGATCTTCAACAGCTAAAGAAAGATCCGGATCCACCATGACAAAAGGGTCGAAGGCATCGCCATCATCGCTAATGCAAATGGTGATGGTCTGCGCATCGCTGTGGATTTGGATGTCTATCGTACCGTCACGTCCGTCGGCATAGCCATTGTCAATGACATTGACCAATAATTCTTCCAGCACCAAATTAATTTGCATAACTGTGGCATCATTCCAACCCTCTTGTTCGGCAAATATTTCCAAGGCTTCCGTCAACAGCGCTAGTGAGTCAATATTATTAGGCAATTGTTTGGCAAAATACCCGTTAGGGGCGGGTATATCGGTATATTTGTGTGCCATATTTGTGTTCATGCGTTCTGCCCATTCAGAATAAAAGCGGATTAAATAGCCTTGTTTTATGGATGCTTGTAACAGTCACCGCCAAACGTACCCGAATGGTTTAAGGCCGGCCTATTTGCAGTGCCATCAGGGTAATATCGTCAGATTGCTCGGCTCCGGCAGTAAAGGCAATGACATCGGTCATGATGGTGCCGATGAGTTCCTGGGCATTACTATAGGCCAGCCCGGTCAAAAGGCCGCACAGGCGTATTTCGCCATAAGCGTTGTAATCTTTGTCCATCGCTTCGCTAATGCCGTCGGTATACAGCAAGAGGCTATCGCCTAAGCTAAGCTGAAGAGTTTGGCTACTAAAGCTGATGCCGTCGATAATGCCCAAGGCCGTACCCGAATCACCCGTCAGCATGGTAACAATGCCATAGCGCGACAAATGCAGCGGCGGGTTATGGCCACCAAAACTATAGTTCAGACTATAAGTATCCAGATCCAGAGTGGCCAAAAATAAGGTGACAAACATTGACGCTTCGTTATCGCGGCATAATTCGGGATTGAGCGCCGCTAAAATTTGGTGGGGTTGGGTGTATTGTTTGGCGATGGCGCGGATCAGGGTTTTGACCATGACCATAAACAGGGCGGCCGGCACACCCTTATCGGACACGTCGCCAATCACTAACAGTAAGGTTTTATTATCCAGATGGAAAAAATCATAAAAGTCGCCACTGACTTCGCGGGCCGGCTCCATAAAGGCAAACAAGTCAATCGGCTGCCCATCGCTAAAACGCGGGAAGGCTGTCGATAACATGCCCATTTGGATACTATGGGAGAGTTTGAGCGATTCTTGCAAGCGTTCTTGGGCGACCCGCTCGTGGATCAGGTGTACCCTGGCGATCGCCAGGGCGACCTGGGTAGCCAATAAGTTCAGTACCTTAGCTTCAGCGGCACTAAAAGAAACCGCCTCGCGGCTGATGACACTAAGGACACCAAAGGTTTTGTCACGGGTTTTCAGTGGGGCGCATAACATGGCGCTAATATCGCTTAAGACCCCGGCACAGGCTTGGTAACGCGGGTCTTGCCAAACTTCGTTGACAATTTCGGTATTGCCTGAAGCCAAAACTTGCTGGGTGATACCGTCGATACCCAATAATTTTGCTCCAGTCGGGAATAATTCGCCTTGTCCCGCACAGACCGTCAATTGCCCTGCTTCCGTCCCTTCCAGTAGTATGCCCAGATGGATGTCCTGACCGTCAGGCAGAAACCGCCGCGCTTCGGCCAGCGTTAAATGGGCGAGTTCGTCAATGTCCAAACAGGCGGCGATTTTTTCACCCAGCTCATATAACAACGTCAATTCTTTGTATTTACTGAGTGTTTCTTGAGCAAGTAGCTTGCTTTCCAACTCTTTTTGCGCCATATAGCTGACAAAAGCTGCCAATAGTGCCGCATCCTCAGACGAACCGCACACCCAGCCCAAAGGATTACCTTCAACAGTAATGGCATGGCGCTCGCCCGTGTTACTGTCGCCCAGTAAGCAGTCGCCGTTCAGGTCAAGTATCGTTAATGGTTGTTTCCGGTCGGCCAGAAAGTGCTGGATCAGTTTGGCGGCATGGCCTTTCTGGCAAAGGCGTTTCAGTTTGATTTCAGGGTTCATCCGGGCTGTCCAAAAGGGTGAAAAAGGTTCTGTCCAGCCCCAATTCGACCCGCAGACGTTTGATAAGCTGGTGTTCGGTAGCCAGTGTTGCGTCGGCGACCACTAGGTGTGGTTGTAGGCTTACTGCCAAAGCCACACCTTCTTCGACCGTCGCGGCGATACGGACTTGATAGCCGTAGCTTTCCAAACCGACTGCCCAACTGTCCTGTTGGGCATCACCGCCAGAAAACAGCAAGATTTTTTTGCGTGGCGGCACGGTCGCCAAGACTTGCCGCACGGTAGCCAATAAGTCCATCTCTTTAGCGGGTTTGGTCAAATAGTAATCGATCCCCAATTGTTCCGCCAAAAATTTGTCTTCGGCAACGGTATGTAAAATAATCGGGATATGCAGGGTGGCAGGGTTGCTGTGCAGCCGCGCCGCGACAGCAAAACCGTTCAAATGCGGCATTTTGACATCCAGCAAAATCAAATCGGGCTGTTGCCCGGCAATAATCGCCAAGCCTTCACTGCCGCTGCTGGCTTCGCGGACGGCATAGTTTTCGGCACTTAATTCTTGCTGCAAAAATTCACGGATATTAACATCATCATCAATAATTAAAATACTGTAGCTTGGGCTTTGCAAAGGGTCGGCGGTAACTTTAAGCCCGGCTTGCAGCGCCGCCACCAACGCTTGGCGGTTACTCTGCCAAACTAAGCTGATGGCTTCGCCGTCTTGGGTCATTAGGGTGGCATCGGGGTCGTATTGTTGCGGTAACGGCAATGAAAACAAGAACGTGCTGCCCACATCCAGTTCGCTTTCCAGCCATAAATGTCCGCCATGATGTTCGATAATCTCCTTACAGATAGGCAAGCCTAAGCCTGTGCCCTTGGGCTTGTCAGTCAGGGTGTCGCCAACTTGTTTAAACTTTTCAAATACCAGCGGCTGGTCTTCCGGTTTGATGCCGCAGCCGCTGTCGGTGACGCTGACCACTAACTCGCCGTCCTTAAGCTGCGCCCGACAAATCACTTTGCCCCGGTCGGTAAATTTGACGGCATTCGATATCAGGTTGATGACCACTTGGATCAGGCGGTCGCGGTCACCCTCACACAGCGGCAACGCCTCACCGATAGCCTTGCAAAGCTGTACTGGTTTGTTGGCGACCAGTGCCGAAGTGGCAGCAATCGCACGGTCAATAACCTCTTCAACAGAAAGTTCGCGCATATTCCAATCGACCCGACCCGCCTCCATTTTAGCCAAATCTAGCACATCATTAATCAGCGTCGTCAGACGTTCGCCTTCATCAACGATGATTTGCGCGTTCTCCATCACTTGGCGCATGGCTTTTTGGACTTTTTTGTCTTCGCTTTGCGATAAGGGCGGAAACAAGGTACTTTCAAATTTCTTCTGGAGAATACGTGCGAACCCCATGACCGACGTTAAGGGCGTACGCAACTCATGGGAAACCGTGGACAGAAAGTTGGTCTTCATTTGATCCAACTCTTGTAGTTTTTCGTTAGCCCGTTCCAGTTCTTGGGTACGCTCTTTGACTTTGGCTTCTAGGGTGCGGTTATAGTCCGCCAATTTATCTTGTGACCGACGGATTTCATTCGCCATTTCGATAAAAGAGTAAGCTAATTGGCCTATTTCGCCTTGGGCTTTGAAACGCACTTTTTGTCCCTGCGCATTTTCGTCCAATAATTCGGTCGCCAATTCAAAATTGCCCCGCGCAAGTTCTTTGACCGATTCGGTCAAACGCATGAGCGGTTTGGATAAAGTGGTGGAAATGACTAGCACGACAGCCGAGCCTATCAAGACAAACACCAAAGCAATCAGAGCCGTGGAGATAATCAGGTCGCGGGTTTTGGTGGCAATATCCGCTTGGGAGCGGGCGATTTCCTTATTCAACTCCTGCATAGTAAAGCCTAGGCGTAAGACCCCCCAGGGTTTGTTGCCGAAATGTATCGGTAAGATAAATTCAGTGACATTGAGGGCAGGGTACTCGACATGCGCCAGATGCTGTTGCGTCAAGGCGTAACGGCTGGCTTCGTCCGTTAAGGTTTCCTGTTGCAGTTCGGGGTGGCTGCTATGGACAAAGGCCACACCATCGTTGTTTGTTAATATCCCGTAGACCAGTAACGGCGATTCCTTGATGGTGTTGTGCAAATTTTCGGTGATATGGGAAAAATTGAAGGCGGCGACATCATTTTCAACTTGGGTGAGCATCAAATTTGACATGGTGGAACCACGCTCCAGCAAATTGGCCTTCATCAGGTCAACCCGTTTAGACAGCTCATTTTCCAATGACTGTTTTTGCAGCACCAGCTCAATGACAGTCAACGTGACTACCAGCCCGATTATCAGCCCGATCATAGTGGTCAGCAATTGCCAGCGGATGCTATTGCGGGCACGACGGCGGGTCGCCGCCGTGCGTTCCGTTTTATTGTGGCGCGATAGTTTGGATTCAGGCTGCGGTTTAGCCGATTTTTTTATCGTCGCGGTACGCCTGAACTTTATCATTTAATGGCATTCGAGCAATTGGTTAACCGCATCCAAGGCATCGGCATTGTAACGGGTGTCCAGCTTACCGAGTTGACAGGCATTAAGGGTAATGTGCGAACCAGCAGGAGACTGCACGGTTTCTTTCAGGGGTTCGCGCAACAATATGGCTTGTGCCATATTGGCGGCTTGGCGTCCCATTGTTGGGGTATCCGCTGCCACTACCAAGCTTGCACCATAGTTCATAAAGGCATCGCTGTAGGTGTAAACTGGTTTTTTATGGCGGCTGCTATAGCTGAAGATAGTTTCGACCGTAACCCGGTCGGCCAACACACCTGGGTCGGCAATCAGCCATAAAATGTCAATTTTATCCAACAGGCTATCCAAATGCTGTGCCAACGGATGCTCGTCGTCCACGGTTTGTTCGACTAGCACCAAGCCAAGTTCCTTGGCTTGCGCCCGCGCTTCGTTGATGCGTTCGGCACTGAAGTGGGGGTCATAAATGACTCCGATACGCGGTAAACCGGGTAAAAGGAAGCGGAGCAGCGACAGCTCTTGAGTCAACGATAACTCATTGGCAATACCGTAGCTGTTGTCGCGCCGCTCAAAACGTTGCCAATTGATGACCGAAGAGAACAGCACGGGCTTACTGCCGCCAAATTGGCTGGCAAGCTGATAGGCTTGTGAGCCGATGCTGTAGATAAGGTCAGGGCTTTCGTCCTTAATCAATTTTTCCAATAATTCAGGATGACCCGATTGCTGTACGTCAAAATTAATGATACGCCCGGCATAAGTCCCGATTTGCAGGGTGAACGCCTCTTTTACTTGCCGGTATTTATTGACGGTGGCATCAGAATTGACAATTAATATTTTCGCCGGGCTTTGGGCCTGGACGGTGTCCGCTAACAGCCCGCATAAAACCCCAAACAATAAGGGAGCGACCGACTTAAGGAGCGGGGTGGACAGAGTTTGCAAAAGGCTAGGATATGACATAGGCATTAGGGTAAGCGCAATTGTTTGACAAGCGAGGTGTCCAAGGCATCAATCCGTTTCCATCCGTCCAGACCCAACATTTTGAGGTTTTTTTCGCCATCGGGTTGTTGCTGCATGGTTTCAATGATCTTCAGTAGCGGCTGTGCATCACTTTGCGATGGTTTGGCGACGGCAGCAATCAACAAAAAGCTTTTTTCGCCACTAGCCAAGGTTTTCAGTTGAGCATGTTGTTTCGGGTTGATCAGCGCCAGTTTATTCAGGCTGTTTTCCGAAGAGAGGGCCGCGCTGGCCATGCCGAAACTGACCGCCATCAGCGCATCAATATCTTTAGGTACGCTGAGCAGTTTTATTTTGGGCATCAGTGCCGCATAACTGGCACCAAGCATTTGCTGTAATTGGCTACGCAGATAATCTTCGCTGCCCGCTCCGGCGATAGTCGCCCCCGCTAAGGCCGGGATGTTATCGATATCTTTGGCGGTTAAGATTTTCCGCTGTTGCGGTTCGCCTTTCGCTGTGCCGACCAGCTTAGCTTCTAAGGGAGTTTTGGCATTGAGCTGTAGATAATGCCAACTGGATAACAGATAGACCCCCTGGGGCTTGCCTGCCAACATGACTTCAAAGGTATTACGTTCGCTAAACGGTTGAAAACTGTAAGCTCCCTGCTTGGACAAGTAATCGTCAAATTCGGCTTTTAAGGCGGCAAAATTGTCGACACTGCTTTCCGGGTTATAAAAAAACACCGTTTCGGGCGTACCGGCGGGGGCTATGGGGATAGACAGCAATGCCCATAAAACGACCGAAATCCAGGCCCGCCACTGCCGAAAAATAGTTGGATACTTAATCATCATGGCATTAAAGGATTAATAGCGGACATTGACATGTCCAAAAAAAGCCCGGCCTGCCTGTTGGTAGTCGCCAGGAACGCTGGTCGGGGCGGGGTCAAAATAAGTTTTATCAAGTAAATTGTAGACAGTAAAGCTAACATCCAGCCGTTTGGAGAAAAAGTGCTGACCCAGCATACTCATATCTAAGACGGCGTAACCGGGTACATCAGGGCGGCTGTCACCTACGCCGCGCCCGGTGGCATCTTTTATGAGAACATGACCATACAGGCTCCAATGGCTATTAAAAGCCCAGTTTAACAATAGGTTGGCACGGGCTTTTGGGACATCGGCGACAGCCAGATTGTTTTGGATAGTATGTTGATAGACGATATTGGCGGCAATGAAAGAGCCTTGTAAACTACCGCTGAAATCGTAGCGGTTTTCTAACTCGACCCCTTCCGAAAGCATACTGCCGCTATTGGCATATTGCACAAAGGTCGTCTGTGCGGGCACTTGACTGATCAGCTCGCTGATATGGGTGTGGTAGTAAGTCGCTTGGGCGGTCAGACCCTGCACAGGATGGGTGACGATACCACTTTCAAAGGTTTCCGCCTGTTCTGGGGAGAGGTTCGGGTTCCCTGACAATATCGGATTGTTAATCAAATCCAACTCGCCGAACGCAGGCGCACGGTAGGCTGTGCCGTAGGAAAATTTCAGCGAATAGTCTTTGATAAACTCCCAGTTAAAGCCTAGGCGCGGGTTGAATGTGCCGCCAAAATCATTATATCTGTCGTAGCGTGCGCCTAGGGTCATACGCAAGTTAGGCCAAAGATCCCAAACGTCTTGGGCATAAACACCCCAACGGGTGCGCTTTCTGGACTTACCATAGGGTAGGGTGGGTTCCAGTTGGCTGGGGTCGCTGCCATTTTCGGCGGTCACGTCGCTTTGTTCGTCTTCGTTATATGACACGCCACTGATGATGGTTTGGTTGGCGCTGAGCTGGTAATTGCCTTGCACCTCGCCGCCATTGCGCATATTTTGTAAGCCAACATGACCAAAGCTATGCGGCGCTAGTTGCAGGAGATTGTCGAAACTAAAACTGTCATGATAGACTTGCGTATCGACGGTGAAACTTTCTGAGAACCGCCAATTGCGGCTTAGGCGGATAAAGTAATCTTCATAATTCTGCACGGTGCGGTTGCTGAGCGCGAACGCCGCGCCGACAAACGTGCCGGTGCGCTTGCTGATATACCGCCCGTCGAGCTTAAAGCCTTGATAGCCCAATTGCCATTCCATATCATTACGGCCTTCGTTAAGCTGACTTTTGCCGGGAGCCAACGATTCCAAGCCTTGTATGCTCATGCTGTCTTGCGGAACCGGTGAGCCGATGCCGTCCGTATCGGTATGGTTAAAATGCAGCGCCGCCTCAGCAGTGTTGTCATATTGCTTGCCCCAAGAGGCGCGGTATTGTTGGGCACCAAAACTGCCGGCTCCTACCGAGGCATGTAGGCCGTTTAAATCTTTGGCGTTTTGGGTAATGATATTGATGACCGCCATAAACGCGTTTGCACCATACAAGGCGGAACCTGCACCGCGCACGACTTCCACCCGTTTGATGGTGTCGACGGGCAGGTCATCGTAGACCCAAGTGCTGCCGGCATTTTGCAAGTTATGGTCTAAGGGGTGGCCGTTGAGCATAAACAAAACCTTATCGGAGAATAAGGTCTTGACCCCGCGCACTTCGATTTCCCGCACCCCTAGCATAGTCTGGGTAACGCCAAGACCAGGCACTAAACGTAGCACGTCCAATAAGTTGCGGGCTCCGATATGCTGGATGTCGTCTTGGGTGATGACGGAAGTTGTTGCCACCGTCTTGTCAACGCTTTCTTGCAATTTCGATGCAGTGACGACAATGTGCCGTTCGGCGGCGAGAAATTGCAATTCACTTTCCAATTCGGCATCAGAGCCGCCTGCTTGTGCCAATTGCGGCGTACCTAATGCCAAACACAAGCCTATGGCATTGCGCAAGCGTTGCCGACGGCCAATAAGGCCGCTAAAATCCATCAGCTTATGCGGTAATAGTAAGTTCATGTGCCGCCCGGTCATAATGGCTAGGTGTTACTAGAGGTTGTGATGGCTTATCAAACCGTTGCCCGGTAATAATGAGCTGGATTATTTTATTATTTTCTAAAGGCGGATTTTGCAACTGGGTAAAAAACTCAGCAAAAGCCGGATGGCGGCGAATGGCGATAACCAAGCGGTACATTTCAGTCGGATAATGGGTCGGGTATACCAACAGTTGATATTGTATCGTATCTACTTCGATACCAAACAACAGCGAAGGCAATTCTTGGATAATATACTCGGCCAAAGCCCAACAGCGTTGCGTAGTGACGGTTTTGCCGGTAGAACGGATAAAACTGGTCACCAAGGCCAAAATAGTATCCTGCAACAAGGGGTTTTGTTCAAACTCGCTGCGTACCAGCGCGACTTGCCGCCCATATAAATCGGTAACTATTTCAGACCAGCGCACAAAACGTATACGGCGGCTTTGTTCCGGCGGCAGGCAGTCGGCTGCTTGTTGCCAGTGGCTAATTTGCAAATCACTGTCTTGCTGGACTTTTTTGACACAACTACCGCCACTATAACGCTTAAAGGCTTTATAATTGATAACAGCGATTTCGTCGGCGATCAGAATAGGCAAAACTGGTGACGGGCTATGCAACAGCCAAGACAAGATTTTTACCGTCTGTTCCAGCGGTAAGACACGCTTACTGACACTAATGCCGATAAAAGGCCGGTAACGTGGGTTTGCCACAACGCTATGGCTCTCCCCATCCTGTTGCTCGGCAAGGTACGCTTTCATGGGATTAGAGCGCCTCTTGTACGGTTGCGGTAATCACAAACAATTTGGCAAAACCGCTGATGTCAAAGACATCCCGCAATAGGGTGTTGAGGGCGCACAGTTTCACCGAGCCTTGCAAGCTATTAAGGCGTTTGGCGATGACCAAAAAGACCCGCAATGCGGCACTGCTGATATAGTTGACGGCAGTAAAATCAAATATTAGGCGAATCGCCCCGCCGTCTATCTGCTCCAGACAGTATTGCTCAAGATTTTTGGCATTGGCGGCATCAATACGCCCTGCCAGAGCAATGACCAGAGAGTTGCCCTGAGGTGCCGATGAAATGGTTAGCATAACGTATAGTTTCCTCTATTTTTTAATTAGTTAATCGTTAAATATCAACCGTAGTTCGCACTCTGCACCATCAACGCGGAGCTTGGCCTGGTCGGCCAAACGGTACAGCATATAGCCCGCCATTTCCAATACTGCGTCGGTATCCGAGAGCATATCATCGTGGCTGGGCGGTTGGGTCAGCAGCGCAAAGGGTTTACCAGTGTAGTTTACAATGACGGTAAAAGTATACTCATTAAAGATAGTTTGCAGATGAATTTTATCCGCTTTACCGTCGATTATCTCCAATAATCCGTATTCGGTCAAAATTTCAAAGGCTTGCCAAGTCGCATGTTCGGCTCGGCGGACAATTTCCGGGCGTGCGCCCCAACTTTCACCTTGTTCCTCCAAAAAAGCAATGACTTCATTGAGCGAACTGTGCAAAGGATCAAAGCGGCGTTGTTTATGGGTATGGTTTTTGATTTGGAACACCGCCGACAGCAGCACCGCGACAAAAATGCCCAGACTTACCCCTGAAAATAACAAGGCTTTTAGGGGAATCCACGCATCATGGTGTAAGGGCTTCAATATAGCCTCATAGCTGACCCCAAAAATTAAGCCGATACCCAAGGCCAGAATTTTACGGTTGTCCAATAGCCTTGACGCGACCATTTGCAAACCTGATAAGGCCGTGAACGAGGCCAGAAAAATCAGTGCCGCCCCCATCACAGGCAAGGGCAAAATCTGCCAAAAGACCATCGCTTTGGGCATAAAGGCAATAACCGCCATAATGACCGCCAGCCAATAGGCCAAATAACGGCTAGTGCAGCCTGTGGAAGCCGCCAGACTGACCGCACCGCCGCTGGAAGTAAGCGGCAAGCCGTTCAGGAACGAGTTACAGATATTGGTAAGACCTTCGGCGAGGATGCCTTGTTTGACCAATTGCAGGTCAGGGCGTTTCCAGTCGGCATCATTAAAGCGTTGTGCCGCCACCAAGGCGCCAAAACCATGCAGGGCGAGAAATAAGCCCGTGATAATGGCGGGCCATAAGGCTTGGCGGTCAAACGACCAGCCGATATTCATCGGTCTGGGCCAATAAAACAGCGGCGCGTCATAAAAAGTCGCCCAAGCAGACGCGGGTATGGCATCCATCAGCCAACTGCTGATAAAACCTGCCAACAGCCCCAAAAACGCCGAGAATAAGCGTAGCACACCCGACGACCAAACGTTAAAAGCCACCATTGTGCCTAAGGTCAGTGCGCATAAGAGTCCTTGTTGCTGTCCGGCCATACCTGTGCCGGTATCCAACATCTGCTTTAGCGCGTAATGCCCTAAACCTAGACCGATCAACAGCACGGCCAAACCCGCCACCTGCACAGTCAGGACGCTTCTAAGCCGCTGGAACAGCCAAGCAAAAGCCATTTGCGCAGCCCCCACGACCCCGACCATACCAAAAACCGCTTCCAGACCGCTATGGGTCTTGACTAAGAGCAGTCCGGCAAATGTTGATGAGGTTGCCTGCAACGGGCAGAAATAGCCCGAACCTATACCATAAACTCTTGCGGTTTGCAAGACGACACCGAGTGCCGAAGCCAGTAGGGTCGCCGAAACCAATTGCAGGGATTGTTCGGGATTTAAGCCTAATTCGCGGGCAAATAACGGCGATATGACCAAATACACACCCAAAAAGGACATTTGTTGCAAGGCAAGACCCAACAAAATGCGTAAGGGCGGCTTATCATCAGTACCGTAAATAATCGTGGCGGGGGTACGCATAGGCCTGACCGTTAACGGGGCTTAATCAAAGGACGGGCAAAAAGGCACTATGGTCAGCACTGGTCGCCCATAAATCACCGTTTTCCAAGTCGAACCACCAGCCATGCAGATGGAGGGTTCCGGCCTCAAGGCGTTCGTTTAACCAAGGATAGGTTTTAAGGTTATCTAAAGACCCCCGGATCGCCGCCCGCTCAACCAGATGCTGATGGTCGCACAAGCCATCCAGATCAAGCTCGCGTACCGCACAGCCGCAGTCATCCTTGGGTTCGGCCAAGGGCCCAAGCACATAACGGTAGCAGCCATCCATAGCGATAGACACCCAATCAGCCAAAAAATCACGCGGGGGTTTGTGGCCTTTTAGGCTTTTGAGCAAAGCTTTAATGCCACCGCAATGGGCATGGCCTAAAATTATGATATGTTCGACCAGCAAATCACGGACAGCATACTCAATGCTCGCCCGCCCTCCATCATACTTGCCTTCCAAAGCATACGGCGGCACCAAGTTGGCGACATGGCGCAACATAAATAAATCGCCTGCCTCCGCATCCATTAGCAAAGCGGGGTCTACCCGTGAATCGCTACAGCAAATGACCAAAATCTTCGGCTGTTGCCCATAATCGATCAGGCGTTTCATTTTGACATCATCAGAGGCATAAGCGCGTTGCTGAAAACTTTTGATGCCTTTGGAAAGTTTGACTAAGGTCGGGTGGATAAACGCTTCCATGTTATAGTGCCAATGTGAAAGGTTATAATGCTTTAAGAAAAGGCCAGTTTGTTACGGCTCCATTCTATGCGAAACAAATCCCTAAATAAAGCCTTTGCTACACAGGCCGTACCAACCTGACAGGAAATGCAGGCTTCGACGGATTGGCCCTGCGGCAGCTGTAAAATTTCTTGCGGGCAGATGAGGTTGCAAACACTGTATATGATAGGTAATTACGCAGCAGTGTTTGTAATTTTTTAGTTAAGGATAAGTTGTGGCCGTCTTTTTTCACTCAACAGCACACATAAACGTCGGCGACATTAGAATCCATCGTTTTAACCTTATTTACTGCCAAGAACACAATCGTTTTTCAATCCGTTTTTTTGTGTTCTTTGCAGCAAAATAATAGGCTGACAACCTTCAATATAATAGAGGGTTTATAGCTGGGATAAAAGATACGGAAAGCAGATGATTAGATTTGCAAACGGTTTAAGGCTATAAATGCCCATACGCCGGAAAAGTCTGTAACCGGCTGTCTTCCAACGGTTTACCGACAGTAAAATGGTATAGGCTCTGAAAAGCGTCATCTTTAAGCCCTAAAATTTCATGGACGCTGTCATCAAAATAACAGCCTATACCCGTGCCACGGACACCCGCCGCTTCCGCTTCCAGATACAAAACCTGACCAATCAGGCCGCATTCCCAAAACAACTGCCGATAACGCCACGGCTGCTCTTCGATCGTGGCCATAAATTCCGCCACCATCGCCAAACTAAAGGCGCTATCGCTGGCAATTGGCTGGTGGCAAGATAAAGTTTTTGCAATCTGCTTCAAATCGCCGGCATACAGATGATAAAAAGGCAATCCCCCAGGTTGTTTTTGCCAAGTGAATGAGCTTAACATTGCCGCTTGTAAAGCAGGTAATGCCGATTCGTCCCTGAGCAGGGCATATAAACCGGGTGTTAAGCCCTCGACACGATGGACAAAAATAAATAAATGTACTTTCGGCGGCGACTGCCAAAAGCCAAACGTAGCGGTATCGGGCAATACTGCGTTTAACAAGCGGTAAAAATCTGTGATGGGCAGCGGGGGCATTTTACCGTCAAACTGCTGTGCACTGCGCCGTTGCCGAATGAGTCGGGTAGCAAGGTGCTGGCCAGAACTAGGGGACGGCACTACGGGCGCGACCACCGGACGGCTTGACGCTTCGGTGCGGGGCTTGATGGCAGCAGCACTGGCTTGGTCAATCACTGGCCAATGGTATAAATGGTACGCGCCTAAACTCATGGCAGCACCTACCCACACCGCGCTCGGCAATAACGCCATTAATGCCGTATCCGTACAGGCTGCTGGCGTGACGGAGGTAAGGATACGGCACAGCACATCCGGGCTTTCCTGCTCTTTGGCCTTAAAATCCGCCGCCCGATCCAACCCTAGCAATTGGGCAAGGTCGGCATCGGCCAGCCCTGAACATAGCTCTATTTTCCAGCCTAACGTAGCGGCGGCATAACGTAACGCCCCCAACGCGTGACCTATGTCATGCTGGCAATATCTAAATGCCCTTTCACCGTATTTCCACGCCTCCCGCCAATGCACAGATGACAAACCTATCAGCACCTCCCCTTCAGGCAAGGCTTCGGTAAATTGGCAACGCTGCTCCAGATGGTGGTCATAACTGACATAGTGGTATACCCCAGCAGGTACAATGTTGGCATCCGCACAGAGCAAATAAGCTTCGGTAGGATGCAGGTTGCCGCTGGAAGGGTTGCAACGCAAAGACCAACGGTTTGGGCCATATTGCTTCCATGCCGACAAGCCAAAGGCCAATTCCAACAACAGGCCGATATTCGCCAAATCCAACGGCTGTATAGGCACGGTGTCCGGCTTGTCCAAGTCGCTAAACAACACATCCAGTTCGCGCCCAGGCTTAGGTAAAGCCACTATCTGGCAACCGGAAAAATGCCGGAATGGGTCGGGCTGGTCATCCCAATCTAAAGTTTCTGGGCCTTTAGCATAACGCTGTAGGGTGTGCTTAGTGCGGTGATGATAATTTAGTAAGGTTTCAGCTAATGGTGTCATAAAGATTGTCGGGTTGCTTATAGAAATGGTGGACTGGGTTGTTTACCGGGTGTTGACGTTTATCCTTATTTTTCGGGCTTTTTTAAGGTGTTAAGCTGCCCATTTTTGCTGATATGGCCTTATTTTAGAACAGGCCAAGCTTATTGCCCTAAATTCTCATCAAAAATAGTGCCATAAATTATATTAACCCCCGTCCATTATTAAATCTCATGCCTCAGTTAACTTGAAATAGCCTAATCTTATTGGAATAATGGCCGGACAGATACGGATGCGCAGATTCATGGTGTATTTGATGGCGGCTTTCGCAGCCGATTTTTGGCACAGCCAAGACATTCAAGGTTTTGCCGATGGCTCATAGGCTATGAAGCGGAAGCGGGTTGTGTAGGCGTTGGCAAATTATTAACACCCATAGGAAACAAGATGGACAGGTTACATTTAATGGCGGTGTTGGTCGCCGTGGCCGAAGAAGAAAGCTTTGCGGGTGGGGCGCGGCGTTTGGCGATGTCCCCTCCGGCCGTAACCCGTGCCGTTGCCATGTTAGAAGAGCGCTTAGGGGTAAAGCTGCTAAACCGGACGACGCGCTATGTACGGGTAACCGAGGCAGGTCAGCGTTATGTGGAAGATGCCCGCCGTATTATTGCCGAAGCGGACGCGGCCGATGAAGCGGCTATGGGGATTAACGGTACGCCTTGCGGACATTTGGCGATTACCGCCCCCGTACTGTTTGGTAAGCTCTATGTCTTGCCTGTCATTGTGGAGTTTTTGCAGAGTTATCCCGGAATTTGTGTGTCGGCGGTATTTCTGGATCGGGTAGTGAATTTATTGGAAGAGGGTTTGGATATTGGGGTGCGTATCGGCGTATTGCCCGATTCTAGCATGAAGGCCTTGCGGGTCGGCTCAGTGCGGCGTGTAGTATGCGCCTCACCCGCGTATTTGGCCCACCATGGCTGCCCTAAAACACCGTTGGAATTGCCTGCACACACCCTTATCTCAGTCGGTACGGCTGTGGAATGGAAGTTCGGCCAGGACCCTGAGGTTTTGACGGTTAAGACCGCTCCCCGGCTTACCGTCACCACCAATGATGCGGCTATTGCAGCGGCAATCCAAGGTTTTGGCATTACCCGCTTGCTGTCCTACCAGTGCGCCCCTTATTTGGCCGCCAATGAATTGGCAACGTTATTAAGCGGCTATGAACCCGCTGCGATGCCTATCCATATCCTACACCGTGAGAGCCGTCATGCAAATGCCAAAGTCAGGGCATTTATTGACTTGCTTGCGGTGCGGCTCAGAACAACCCCGGCTTTACAATAAGGCACGGCAGCCTCCGCTTAACCTTAACCAGCATTTGCCACAAAGGCCACGAAGCCTTTACCAACAAGCCGCTTCGCGTACTCCGTGGCAAATAATCCGATTTTTAAATCAACGGAAATTATGGCTAATTAATCAGTTTCGGCTCTACCATCAGATCGTCAACCCAACAGCCTATCGGGTTGCCCAGATTCATCTCTTTGTCTTCAAAACGTACTAAGAAAACGCTACGTTCCGGCTGTTCTTCGACATGGCCTATCATAGTGATAACGCCGCGCGTACCGGCTTCCGCCAATATTTCGCCTTCCATACCCTCAGGCATTGAACCGTCATCAATAATCGTGGTGGCGGCATAGACAATATCGCCTATATCCAAGTCTTCTACTCTCATGGCATCTCCTCTTTAGTGGCTGGGGATTTTGTAGGAAACCTGACAAAACCCGCTGGATTGTTTGTTTGTAATCTTTTTTACAGGGGCTATAAAAAAATATTATTTTATAAAAATCATATTGTTATAAAAATAAAAATAGTCTGGCACATAGGTTGCTTTATGTTCTTACAAGAACGATGCCAACCCTTTCAGGAGACTTGTTGTGATTACCTTAACAGAAAAAGCTATTAACGCTGTCGGTCGCTTTATCGCCAGTTCGGAAACACCCACAGCAGGGCTTCGTATCGAAGTCACTGATGGGGGCTGTTCCGGCTACCAATACGGGCTGAAGCTAGAGACTGAAAACACCCCCGAAGATACCGTGATTGATTGCGGCACAGTCAAGGTGTTTGTCGCCCCCACCAGTATGACGATGCTGGATGGCATGTCCGTGGACTTCTTAGACAGTATAGAAGGTTCCGGTTTCAAATTTATTAACCCCAATGCGGCAAAAAGTTGCGCTTGCGGTTCTTCATTCAACACCAGTGCTAGCGGTACGGGAACCAAAACCTGTTCTTAACCCTTAAGGCAGGTTGGGCAGCGCTGTTTTGCCCACCGGAACCCGACCCAAGGCGGACAAAACAGCGTTGTCCGCCCTACCCAATTCGAGGAATAACACCATGTGGGACTATTCAGACAAAGTAAAAGAACACTTTTTTAACCCTAAAAATGCCGGGGCGGTGGCGGATGCCAATGCCATAGGTGAAGTCGGTTCCATCAGTTGCGGCGATGCCTTGCGCCTGACCTTAAAAGTCGATGATTCGACGGAAGTGATTCTTGATGCCGGTTTCCAAACCTTCGGCTGCGGTTCGGCAATCGCCTCGTCCTCGGTGCTAACCGAAATCGTTAAGGGCATGACGCTGGACGAAGCCTTAAAAGTCACTAACCAAGACATCGCCGACCATCTGGAAGGTCTGCCGCCAGAAAAAATGCACTGTTCGGTCATGGGAAGGGAAGCCTTACAAGCGGCGATCGCCAATTATCGGGGTGAAGAATGGGCGGATGACCATGCGGAAGGCGCGTTAATCTGCAAATGTTTCGCCATCGATGCCGTTATGATTGAGGAAATGGTCTGGGCCAATAAATTGCGTACCGTCCAAGATGTGACTAACTTTACGAAAGCGGGCGGCGGTTGCGCGGCTTGCCATGAAGACATTGAAGCGATTCTGGAAAAAGTCTTGGCGGAAAAAGGCGAGAAATTTGACCCCGAAGCCGCGCCGGTCAGCAAACCGGTGGTCGCCGAGGTCAAAGGCTCGCTGACTAATCTGCAACGCATCAAAAAAATCGAACAAGTGCTGGAATCGTTACGGCCTTCGCTAATGGCCGACGGCGGTGATGTCGAATTGGTCGAAGTGATAGGCAATACCGCCTACGTCAATATGACAGGTGCGTGTAGCGGTTGCCAAATGGCGGCAATGACCATAGCGGGTATCCAACAACGGCTGATGGAAGTGATGGGCGAGTTTATTAAAGTCGTCCCTGCTTCGGAAATGGCCAAACTTGTGAACATAGCAACAGCATAGGACAACTGTCATGACCGATATTTATCTGGACAACAATGCCACCACCAAAGTGGATCATGCTGTGGTTGATGTGATGATCCCTTATTTTCTGGAGCAATACGGCAACCCCTCATCCATCCATAAATTTGCCGACGGTGTGGCGCGTGGCCTTAAACAGGCCCGCCAACAAGTGCAAAACCTGATCGGCTGTGAGCATGATTCGGAAATTATCTTCACGTCTTGCGGTACGGAATCCAATTCCACCGCGATTTTGTCCGCCATTAAAGCCCAGCCGAACAAAAAAGAAATCATCACCACCACCGTTGAGCATCCGGCGATTTTAAGCCTGTGCGAAGCGCTAGAAAAAGAAGGCTACACTATCCACCGGATGCCTGTCGATAAAGCAGGCCGCTTAAACTTGGAAGCTTATAAAAAACTGCTGTCCGAGCAAGTCGCCATTGTCTCGGTCATGTGGGCCAATAACGAAACGGGAACGCTGTTTCCGGTCGTGGAGATGGCGGAACTGGCTAATGCGGCAGGCGTGATGTTCCATACCGATGCCGTGCAGGCAGTCGGCAAAATCCCGATGATGTTACAGGATACTAAAATCGACATGCTGTCGCTGTCCGGCCATAAACTGCACGCCCCTAAAGGTATTGGCGTGTTATATCTGCGCCGTGGCACCCGCTACCGTCCGCTGTTACGGGGTGGCCATCAGGAGCGTGGCCGACGGGCGGGTACAGAGAATACCGCCTCTATTGTCGGTTTAGGCAAGGCCTGCGAGCTGGCTTTAGAGCATATCGAATACGAAAATACTCATGTCAAAGCCATGCGTGACCGTTTGGAGCGCGGCATTACCGAACAGATCCCACATTGTTTCGTCACCGGGGATATGAATAACCGATTGCCCAACACCACCGACATTGCTTTTGAGTACATCGAAGGCGAAGCGATTTTGATGTTGCTGAATAAAGCGGGTATTGCCGCTTCCAGCGGCTCGGCCTGTACGTCAGGTTCTTTGGAACCTTCGCACGTTATGCGGGCGATGGATATTCCCTACACAGCAGCCCACGGTACAATACGCTTCTCGTTTTCCCGCTATAATTCCATGCACGAAGTCGACGAAGTGCTGAAAGTCATGCCAGGCGTGGTCGCCACCTTGCGTAAATTGTCACCGTACTGGGATGGTAACGGCCCTGTGGCTAATCCAGAACAGGCGTTTAAGCCGACGTATGCGTAGGTAAGGTAAGGCTAAAGGTGGTTTCCGGTACGATGTTACCGGAAACCACCAGTTGGCAAGTTGTTTGTAAGGTAAGAATTCATTTAAGAATGGGCTGGCCTTATCTATTTGCAGATCCGAAAAGCTTTAAGTGCCAGAGTTCCGCAGAGAGCCTGCAACAGGCTGTCCACTGAGTTTATTTTTGGGTAGGTTACAAAATAAAATCGCTAGCAGATAGGCTGCTTATGCCTGTTAATTGGATAGAAAATTCAGCTTGGCTATCGGCATCGGTGCTGCCTGATAAAGTATGGGTAAGTGCATCAAAATGTAGTTGACCGCTTGCATTGGCACTACTAAAGGCTTGTGAACCTATAAAAGTAAAGCCTTCATTGACGGTAAGGGTAGATGTTTTGGCATCTATTGCCGACAAGTCTATTTTATCTTGGCCTTTGGTAAAATCTTTAATAATATCATCAAGATAGATGCTATCGTTAAGAAATTTGAACGTGTCTGAGCCAGTGCCGCCGACTAACTGGTCATGTCCTGCATCACTTATCAGCAAATCATTACCATCACCTCCCAGCAATTGGTCATCGCCGTAGCCGCCAACGATCTTGTCGTTACCTGAATCACCTAACAGCAGATCATTATCACTCCCACCTGCTAAGACATCATCGCCGTTGCCACCATAAAGCTTGTCGGCACCCATATCACCGGACAATATGTCATTACCATCCCCACCTGCCAAGCCGTCATTACCGTTGCCGCCATAAAGCTTGTCGAGACCAACCCCACCGATCAACGTATCACTACCCTCACCACCAGACAGAATGTCATCGCCATTATCGCCATAGAGCTTATCAACACCCAATTCTCCTAGTAAAAAATCGTTGTCGCCGCCGCCTGCCAAGACATCATCACCATTACCACCATAAAGCTTGTCGGCTCCCATATCACCGGATAATATGTCATTACCATCCCCACCAGCCAAACCATCGTCACCGTTGCCGCCATAAAGCTTGTCGAGACCAATCCCACCGATCAACGCATCATTACCCTCGCCACCTGACAGTGTATCATCGCCATTATCGCCATAGAGCTTATCAATACCCAATTCTCCTAGTAAAATGTCATTGTTGTCGCCGCCTGCCAAGACGTCATCGCCGTTACCACCATAAAGTTTGTCGGCTCCCATATCACCGGACAATATGTCATTACCATCCCCACCTGCCAAGCCATCGTCACCGTTGCCTCCATAGAGCTTGTCAGTACCCAGTCCGCCGACTAAGGCATCATTGCCATCGCCACCTGACAAGGTATCGTCACCATTGTCACCGTACAGATAGTCGAGACCTAAGCCACCGATCAGATCATCATTGCCATCGCCGCCGCTTAACCTGTCATCGCCAGTGCCGCCGTCCAGATGATCATTGCCTGAACCACCATGATGCTCATCATTGCCATCGTTACCGTGGAAATCCTCATTGCTGCCAATGCTGTCCTGTGTACTATTAGTCGTATAGTAAGTCATTTTGATGCTCCGTTTATTTTAATATTTACGTCTGTTGCAGGCGGTAGTTTCCGCTTATCCGTAGTAAAGCACTAAACATACCAAGTTTATTTTATTTGCAAGCAGTTGTTTTTATTTAAACTATTATTTTATTAACGGATGACAGCAGGATGTGCTGCAATTTCTGTGAGGTAATGCGGTAGCGGGGTAACAATTATTGCAGAGTAGAAAAAACGCCTATTATTGTAGCGTGGAAGCCCATTGCAAATGGCAAAGTAAAGTATAACAGTGGATGCAATACTGAAAAGCTGCGCACTTAGCGTAAGGCCTAAAAACATACCTCTTACCCCCCATAGCCTTTTCACTGAGTAGAAAATAAGGTTATTTCGCCTAAAGAGATTGGTTTGCTTAGGCATGACCTATGCCAGAACACCTTATCACGCTATAATTCCATCCTATAAAACTTAAGGTAGCTACTATTTAGATTAGCTGGCCAATCCCAAATTCTGGTGATTTTATAGCTTCCTGATGAAGCAAAACTTGCCGAGTGTCCACTAAATTCAACCTAGCCGTAGCGGCACCATAATTAATAACAATTAGACGATGAAAGAAAACTTGTTTACGTTTGAACAAATACACATCGAAGTGGCCCGTAACGCTTCTGACGATTTTAACCTCTTCCACGACAAGCATAAATGGTTGGAGATTACCCATAATCCCTTTAAAGGCCCGATAGTGTTGGGGTTTCAGTTGAACACCCTGATCGAATACCAAATGCGCTTGTACCGTGAAGCGCATCATGAAGATGAGATTATCGCCGACAAACAATTACGTTTCAGTAATTACCAGACCATTTTTGTTAATGCCCTAAGACCTAGGCAAGAAATGTCGTTAGACATTAAAAAAACCCTCATCAGCACTATCCCTAAGCTGACCTTGACCAATCGGGTGAGCATAAAATCGCAAGGCAAAACCATTTTACTGGGTTATAAAAAAGAAACCCAAGAGCCATTGTTTTTGACCGATACTGATTTAAGTGCCTTGCCGGATTTGAATAGCCTACCCGACAAAACCTTTGTACCGGATAGCGAGTTCTTTCTAAAGCGTAAATGGCTGCACAACGGTAACGTCAAAAACTTTCTGTCCGGCTCTTTAGCCGAGCAATCGGATTATTTTGACGAGTTAACCCAGTTTACCCATTATCCGGAAATTTTTCCGTGCAGTTTGACTTCGGGGGTTTTGCTGGAAAAAGCCCGGTTGGAGCGGCATGATTTTAAAGCTAATCCGATGGTGTACACCTCGCATGACATTTCAGTTGACCGTCTGCTGGTCAAGCAACTAAAAAACAATGATAAAGTCCATGTGTTAGTCAAACAGTTACCCGAATCTAAAGACAATACCCTTAACCACACCCGCATCCTCTTGCGTACTTATGAGTGTTTCGGTTTGCTGGAAAATCAGGAGGTGCTGTTCAGAATCAAGCTTAACTTGGTGCCCTTGGAAGAAATTATTAAAAATTTAAGCGCCAAAAGCTAAGGCTGTTGGTGACAGGGATTTACCCGCCGTATTCTTACCCAACTTTTCACCACAATCGGGATGTAAACTATGCACACTTTGTTTGAGCCTTTGCAAGTCGGTAGTCTGACGCTACCTAACCGTATCTTGATGGCACCATTAACCCGTTGCCGCGCCGAAGACGGACATATCCCCGGCGAATTGATGGCGACCTATTATAGCCAACGGGCCAGTGCCGGATTGATTATTGCCGAAGCGACCATGGCAATGGCGGGCAATTCGTCATTCTGGCATGAGCCGGGTATTTATTCCCCCGCCCAAATTGACGGCTGGCATAACGTGACCGATGCCGTCCATGCCGCTGGCGGGCGGATATTCCTGCAAATTTGGCATGGCGGACGGGCTTGCCATCCCTTATTAAATGCCGGAGCGCAACCGGTCGCACCCAGCGCCATTGCCATTACGGGTGACGAAGTCCACACCCCCGAAGGCAAACAGCCTTATGTGCTACCGCGCGAACTGCATGATGACGAACTGCCCGCTATCATCGCGGGCTTTAAGCAGGCGGCGCAAAATGCCCAAGCGGCAGGTTTTGACGGGGTTGAAGTACATGGGGCGAACGGTTATTTACTGGATGAGTTTTTACGCGATGGGGCGAACAAACGTAGCGGCCCTTATGGTGGCCCGCTGGAAAACCGCGCCCGCTTGTTATTGGAAGTGCTGGCGCAAGTGTGTGAGGTTTGGGGCAGCGACCGGGTAGGTTTGCGCATTTCCCCGTTGAACAGCTATAACAGCATGATCGACAGTGATCCGGTGGGCTTGGTGACGTGGTTGGCGCAACGCCTGAATGCGTTTGACCTGGCCTATCTGCATGTCATGCGCGGTGATTTTTTCCAACAACAAAGCGGCGATGTCATGACCCCGGTGCGCACCCATTATCAAGGTACGCTGATCGGCAATATGGGCTATGATGCCGCCGAAGCCGCCGCCGCGATTACCGACCGGAAGCTCGATGCCGTGGCTTTTGGCGGGGCTTTCTTGGCAAACCCCGATTTGCCGGCCCGCATCCAAGCGGGTGCGGCGTTGAATGCGGCCAACCCTGCGACTTTTTATACACCGGGTGCGCCAGGCTACACCGATTATCCGGCATTAGGTGGTTAAGTCACTAGTAATCTAAGGAGGGCTAAAGCCGTTCATGGCCGAACCGAACAGCTTTTAGCCTTTACTCCAGCCAGACCCGGCAATGTTGCTGCCCAAGCTCTACACTAAACAGCTCTTGCGGCACGATACCTTCACGTTGCACACGACGGCTTAGCCCGGCAATGTCGACGGTTGTTGCTGCCACTATCTGCTCCCGCACCGACAATGGGATAATCGATTCCAGATCGGCGGCGGTTTCGGCGGGCAAATCCATAGCGATAACGGTGTTTCCGTGTTCCGTCATCCGTATACATAAGCGTTGCGCATGGCTGTGGCTATTAGCGCTTAAACTATCGTCCGCACTAACGGGAGGCAGTTCGAAAGCGCGGGCTTGTGCCAACAGCTCTTGCCCGACCACGTTTTGCAACAACGGCCACCACGGCAGGGCGACATCCAGTTGCGCCAATTGTTGGCTGACACCGTGAAACGCGCGTAACAACAGCATCAGGTCAGCCGGGCCCGCCGCCCTAAACCACCAACGCTGTTCGCCCAGCAAAGCCTGTAAAGACGTGCTTAACTGCCATTCTTGCATCTGAAAAGGCCGTGGCGATAAGAAGGGCCGCAATAGAATCTGGCAGAGTCCGGGCATTTTTACCTGTAAATGTGCCAGTTTTTCGGCGTTAAAGCCCATTGCGACAAAACAGCGGAAGGCATCAATCGGCTGGCCGCTATGATAGGCATCCATCAGCTTCAATAACGCCAGCCGCCGTGGCGGGGCGACCACTACCGTACAACCATAATCCAACAAGACCGTTTCGGCGTTGCCCTGCGGATTCAGCCGGAACAGATAATTGCCCGGATGCGGGTCGCCATGCACTTCGCCATGGACAAACAGGCTTTGCCACAACAGCATCAGCAAGGTTCGGCCAATTTCCAGCCTATGCTGTTTTGACCAAGTACACGCCTCGCTGAAACGGCTACCTGTTGCCCAGGCTTGCACCAGCACCGCCTCCGAGCAGAACTCAGGATAGACTGGCGGAATAAACAAGCCCGGCACGCTGAGCGTTTGTTGAAAACGCTGCTGGGTGTGCATTTCAAGGCGGTAATCGGTTTCGCGCAGGAGTTGGCGGTGTAGGATGGTTTTGTAATCGTTGACATTAAATTGCCAACGTTTGAGGGGGCCGACACTAGGTAGCCAAGCACTGAGTTTGAGTTCCGCTTTGATACTGCCGACAATACCCGGATAACGGATTTTTATGGCGACCTCCGTGCCATTATGAAGTAGGGCACGATGGACTTGCCCTAAGGAAGCCGCCGCTACCGATTCCTCTATCGCTTGTAGGGCTTGTACCAAAGGCTTTCCCAGACTGTTTTGTACGGCACTTAAAGGCAAAGGCTCGATGCTGGTGACCAGTGTTTGAAAAGCGTTATTGTCGGCACTGCCTGCCATGACTTGGCCTATTTTCATCGCCAAGCCGCGCGAATCGGCAAGGAGTAAGGCTAACGTTTGCTGGGCATGTCTGCGGGTGGGTGAGTCCACCCGCTTTAGCCGCCGCATCGCTAACGCTATACGGTACCAATGTAAGGTTTTGTTTAATAAACGCGGTATCATTGTGCCATCCCATTAAAATGCGGGGCTGGCTCAATGCCGTGTTGTTGCAATGCCGACACCAAAGCAGGATGCTGGAACGCTGGCGTGACCTCCGCCAAAGCCCGGACGGCGTTAGCGATAGTGACGGTAATGGCCGCCTCTTCGCCTGCTAACATTTCTGCCTGCTCGGTTATACGGGTTCTTGCCGCTTCACGGAAACCCAGCGGTGTCAGCCGTAACATCTGTTTGACACACTGTTCCGCATCGTCATCCCATAGCAACGACATGGGCAAGGGCGGCATAATCTCCAATTCGTCTTCGTTAAACGCTTGGGCGACAATGATGACAATGCCCTGCGGACCTTGGATACGGCTCTCAAGCCGTTGCGGGCTGATAGTAATGTCGCGCGTTATCAGGCTGACATTTGGCAAGGACAGCAACGCGTCGGTGGTTAGCGCCAGATTTTGGCTGTGCAATTCCAGATGCAAGCTACTTTGTACAGCATCCTTAGCAGGCACTAACCTGACGGCAAGGCTACCATTATCAACAATAACCGCTTCCGCCGTTGCCTGTTGGCATTGGAAACCTAGAGTGTCGCAGAGAAACGCCGTGGCTTCGGCAAAGTCTGCCACAGGATGGATGACCGAAATAACAAAATCCATACCGGTTATCCCGCCTCGTTTTCGTAAGGCGTATCGGCAAAAACCGCCCGTGCCGCAGAATTGCCCGGAATATAGAAATAACTTTTTTGCATCACCCACTGCCTAGGGCCGAAGTAATCAATATAATCGGTTATCCAATGTTGCCAGATGCGGCTCTTATCCTCCGCCCAAACCCAAGACAAATCCGCCAGATAGGCAAACAACCTCTGGGTGTCCGGCTGTATTGGCTTATCAATATGCCCTTGCCATAACGGTTCTTTGCCCTCGTCATTAAAGGGATCGACATAAATCCTCAATCTGGCTAAGCCGGTACTGATACCCTGACTGACAGGGGATTCTAGTATCAGATCCAAGCGGTCGCGGTGTCTGCGACTGTCTTTATTGATGCGCCCATAACTCACTACTACCCCTTCAAAGTGCTGGCCGTTGTCGGTGTATTCCTGGAAAAAAATAAATCCTAAAGGCTTTGTTGCGCTGTTTAACAGTTCATCAATAAAGTGGCGCGGAGCATCGGGCAATTGCGGCCATTCGGCCATAATCACCTGCACCGCCAACTGACGGAGTTCAGCATCACTATCATTTAGGCGAAAGCTTTGGAAATTGACCACACCGTACTTGTTCCAAGGTCTTGACCAACCGTATTTTCTGGCTTGGCGGTAATTTTCTAAGGCCTGCACCATAAACCGCAAGGTTTTGGAAGGTTTTTTGCCGGCGTTGAGCTCAGCTTGAATTGTTTGGTAATCTTGTTCAGTGGTAAGAATTATTTTTGTCATCCATATTCGCTCAGTTAAGTGAGACCCCATTGTCCAGACAATATTTAGCCTAGTTTAAGATAGCGTCATTGCAGCGGATTGGCGCTGCCCCCGGGCAAACGCATATAAATTAAAAGCTTTTAAAATCAATTTTATACAAGCATAAAAAGTAACTTCTCAATAAGTTAGGGCATCGATAAAAACTGATTGTACCGCATTATGGGTGGTCAAAAACTCGTTGATACCAAATCAATTGGATATAAAACATTGAGCATACCTCATAATCCGGTTCAATCAGAAAATTGTAATAATGCAAAGCGGGCAATGCTTTTCTGTCCGTTTGTTTTTCTAACCTAAAATACCTTTCATCTGCAAATTAAAGCCTTTTAGCAACGGTTCGCCGGATATTTCGCTTGGGTTGTCCAGTATCTGAATGGGTACGTTTTGTTGGTAGATGTAGACTTTTTTATCATTCACGTCGAGCAGCCAGCCAAGCGTTGAGCCGTTTTCGATATATTCCGCCATTTTTCCTTGCAATTTGGTTAGCGAATCGGATTCGGAGCGGATTTCGACGACAAAATCAGGGCAAATCGGCGCAAATTTTTTGCGTTTTTCGGCGGGTATGGCAAGCCATTTTTCCAGTTTTATCCAGGACAAATCTGGCGAACGCTTGGCTCCGTTGGGCAGAATAAAGCCTGTTGAAGAATCAAAGCCTTTGCCTGTGCCGTCTGTTCGTACCCAAACGCCAAAATCTACACTTAACTCAAAGTTTATTCCGCCAGTTTCACTGCCTGTGGGTGACATAATGGTTATTTCTCCAAACTGATCCATTTCAATCCGCAAATCTTTGTGCCGCTGACAAAAATAGAAAAAATCATCGCCATTCATTGGTTTCAGCAGATCGCCGAAATCAATTTCCAACGGCTCTGAAGGATAGATCAACAGAGTCGAGTTTTTATTTTTAGTCGTGGTTGAGGTAATCATAAAGGCCTCTTTAAGAATGTACCATTATAGAAGTTACGCATTGACAGAAAAGACTTTTTGAAAACCATGCCAATATGGAGTGATGTAAAAATTTTTACTTTTTAAAATCAATATATTGAAAATTTAAATTTATAGGTTTCCTTTAAATCATGGCTAGTCTATATTTTTCACAAAAAAGGCTAAAGACCTTTGCACTCCGCTCTATGTCGCTTAATGAGTGACGGCATCTATATTTCAAGCTTAAGCACATAACGGGTATGTTTGCGTTCGCCGACGAAGCAAAGCAGTACGCCCATTGGTTACAGTAAAAGTGGCTATCATGTCACGAATAGGTGAGGGATGAAATAGCCATTTTGACACAGTGCCGCCCTTACTTTCCTTAGGCCACTGGCCTGACCGTCGCGCTAGTCCGGGCAGCATGGCCAATTAGCCATTGGATATAGTCCAGTTGCACGTCTTCATGACGTGTTGCCAAATACATGGTTTTGGTTAAGGGTAGGTTTTTAAATCGTAAACTCACCACATCGGGATGTTTGGCCTGATCGGCGAGCAGCCAATCCGGCAACAGGCAAACGCCACGCTGGCTGGCGGCCAGCAGCAGCATAATATCGGTTTCTTCGACAGTGACATGGGCAAACGCTTCAATACCGGCAGGTTGCAGGACTTTTCTGAACATATCCAAGCGCTCACGGGCGACCGGATACGTCAAAATGGTCTCCTGTTGCAGATCGGCCGGCTCAATCTCGCCAAGTCCGGCGAACTGGTGGGTTTTAGCGACGATAAGCACCAGCTCGAAGTCAAACAAAGGCTGGTAATGCAGGCCACCGTTAAATAAAGGATCAGAAGTCAACACCGCATCCAGCTTGTACTGCCGGATAGCTTCGAAGGCATTGAAACGGTAACGGGAAGTCACTTCAATCGCCAAATCTGGCCAAGCTTGCAGGTACGGTTGGAGTATGGTGCGGAACCATTCATAACAGGCATGGCAATCGATGCCGATAGTCAGTTGCCCGGTTTTGCCCACCGCCAACAAATTCAGGTGCTGTTCGGCGGAAGTCACGGTGGCAATGACTGATTCGGCTACCTCGGACAGGTATCTGCCTGCTTGGGTCAGCACTAAAGTACGTCCTTGTTTACGCCACAGCACAACCTTTAGGCGTTGCTCCAAATTTTTCATCTGGTGGGATAAGGCCGATTGGGTCAAGTGCAGCTCTTCGGCTGCGGCATTCAAAGTGCCACGCTGTTTCAAGGCCAATAAAATGCGCAAATGGATTAATTCCATACCGATGAATATTCCTCATGAAATAGTGAGAAACTATCAATATTTTTCACAGATGACAAGCCCTAGAATAGTGTTTCCTTGTAAATACTAAGTGGAGCATTATTGATGGTTACTATTCACAACCTCGGTTTCCCGCGATTGGGCGCGGACCGTGAGTTAAAATTCACCTTGGAAAGCTATTGGCGTGGCGAATGCGGTCAGGAGGAATTAAGCCGGGTCGCCGCCGCCATCCGTGAACGGCATTGGCATCTACAAGCCGAGAGCAGCCTGGATTTTATCCCCGTGGGGGATTTTTCCTATTATGACCACGTTTTAGACACCAGCGTCATGTTGGGGGTCATTCCTGAACGTTTCGGTACAGCCAGCGGCTTGGACACTTATTTCAGGATGGCCCGCGGGCAGGCGGCGGACGGCAAGCCTTATCGCGCTTGCGAAATGACCAAATGGTTTGACAGCAACTACCATTATCTGGTCCCGGAAGTGCAGCCGGAGCAACGCTTCACCTTGTCCAGCGATAAATTGTTTGTCGAAACTGCCGAACTGCAAGGTTTGGGTTATTCACCGAAACCCGTTGTATTAGGACCATTGACTTGGTTATGGCTGGCAAAAACCACCAGCGATTTTGATAAGCTGGACTTAATCGACCGCTTGCTACCTGTTTATGGCGACATTTTGCGCCGTCTAGCCGGGCAAGGCGTAACATGGGTGCAGATCGACGAGCCGATTCTGGTGCTGGATTTGCCACCTGCTTGGATCAATGCCTTTGAAACCGTGTACCACCGTCTGCAAAGCGCTCCCGTCAAAGTGCTGTTGGCGACGTATTTCGGCGACTTGGGGGCGCAGACTTCATTCGTCTGCAAATTGCCTGTTGCCGGGCTGCATATTGATCTGGTACGGGCTCCTGAACAGTTAACGGCGGTGCTGGACAATATCGCCAGCCATAAAGTGTTGTCCTTAGGGCTGATTGACGGGCGCAATATCTGGCGCACCGACTTAAACGCCGCCCTTAACACCATTACGGCGGTTAGGGGACGTTTTCACGGCGAGCTATGGCTGGCACCATCCTGCTCTTTGCTGCATGTGCCGATTGATCTGGAAGCCGAAACGGCTTTAGAGCCGGGCATTAAGGCGTGGTTGGCTTTTGCCCGGCAGAAACTGGCCGAATTGGCGACCTTACGCTTGGCCTTAACAAAACCGGAGGCGGCAGAAGCCGAATTGGCGGTTGCGGCTAACGCCCAGCAAACCCGCCGCGCATCGGCGCTTATCCATAATCCCGCCGTACAGGCCGCCGTCGCGGCGCTTAATGGTAGCTTGGCACAACGGGCGCAACCGTTCGCAATCCGGCGCGGGCAACAACGCCTTAAGCTTAAATTACCCGATTATCCGACCACTACCATCGGCTCTTTCCCGCAAACGCCGGAAATCCGCAAGGCCCGCGCCGATTTTAAGCGTGGCTTGCTTAGCGAGGCTGATTACATCGACCAGATGGAGCAAGCCATTGCATTCTGTGTGCGCGAGCAGGAGGCTTTAGGCCTGGATGTCTTGGTGCATGGCGAAGCGGAACGTAATGACATGGTGGAATATTTCGGCGAGCAATTGGCGGGATTTTTGTTTACTGCCCATGGTTGGGTGCAGTCTTACGGTTCCCGTTGCGTCAAACCGCCGATTATCTACGGTGATGTCAGCCGTCCACGGGCGATGACCGTACGGTGGAGCCAATACGCCCAAGCGTTGACCGACAAACCCATGAAAGGCATGTTGACCGGCCCCGTGACCTTGCTGAACTGGTCTTTCGTGCGTGACGACCAGCCGCGCTCGGCTACCGCCTACCAATTGGCTTTAGCATTGCGCGAGGAAGTGGCCGATTTGGAACGGGCCGGTATCCCAATTATCCAAATCGACGAAGCAGCCTTCCGGGAAGGTTTGCCGCCTAAGCAATCGCGCTGGCCAGCGTATCTGGAATGGGCGGTACAGGCATTCCGCATTTGTTCCAGCGGGGTCAGCGACAGCACCCAAATCCACACCCACATGTGCTATTCGGCGTTTAACGATATTATTGCCGCCATTGCCGATATGGATGCCGACGTGATTACTATTGAAACGTCCCGTTCTAATATGGAATTATTGGAAGCTTTTATCGGTTTTGACTACCCAAACGAAATAGGCCCAGGGGTTTATGACATCCATAGCCCCAATATACCCAGCACCGAAGACATGATCGCCCTACTGGAAAAAGCCGGGGAGCGGATCGGGGCGGATAAGTTATGGATAAATCCCGATTGTGGGCTAAAAACCCGGCAGTGGCAGGATGTCAGAACCTCTTTAACGCGTATGGTTGAAGCCGCCAAAGTGCTAAGAAGCCGCGTGGGAACGTAAAGCCTAAATTACTGCCTACAGCTCTTGCCGGACGATAATTTCCCCCACCATCTCTTCATGGCCATCGCCGCAAAAAATATCGCAACGGAGATAAATGTCCCTATTTTGTCGGGCGTAAAGCGAATACGGACTGTTTTGCCTGGCATCACATCAGCACGGATACCAAAATCAGGCAAGAAAAATCCGTGTCGCTTATCGGTGCTGCTCAGCTCTAAAATGACGGTCTGGCCTTTTTTTAACGCAATTTTGGCGGGTTGGAAGGCAAAACAGTTGGCTTTGATGACAATAATCTGGGTAGCAGCATCCGTACTGGCGGCGGCATTAGTCAGTAGTGGGGCGAGCAAAAGTAAGCTTAACGGCCCGTTTCTCAGCAATCTGTTCATGATGTCACCATTGCGGCCATGG
The DNA here is from genome assembly GCF_002923755.1 of Methylovulum psychrotolerans. GTDB lineage: Bacteria > Pseudomonadota > Gammaproteobacteria > Methylococcales > Methylomonadaceae > Methylovulum > Methylovulum psychrotolerans. The sequence continues at coordinate 49,916 of NZ_PGFZ01000014.1, read as the reverse complement.
AGCATTCTTGGAGACAGTAATTATGCCGTAACCGTTCACCTACTCCCATCTCCTATTTGAGCGTAATTTTCAAAATTTTAATCGGATTTTCACTCTTTTTTGTGATTCCGAAAGAAAATATCAATAAGTTACGGTGCTTTTCGGAAGATTTCCATCTTTCGAAAGGTGGGAGTAGGTGAATGGTTACAAAATATTTTTTTACTCTCTGACTAAAGCTTACCTATTTTTGCTTTTATTGCGAACAGAACAAACAATAAAAATCAATAAGATATAGACAATAAAAACAATTGTGTTGAATATTCCCTTTTTATTCGGTAATAACTAATAGAATTTATAAAAATAAATTGCTAATGTAAAAGACAGTTGTCATTTTGGCAACTGTGCCTCTACCTTAATACGCTTAATACCTTGACCATTCGGCATTCGTTATTAAGGTTCTGGTAACTTTTACTTCTATTAGGAGAATATGGCAATGCAGCCCATACACCCAGTGGTTAAAGAACTAGCCGAACTCATCGCCACCCACCAGTGGGCCGACCAGTTCAATGAAGCTATTAACAATGCCCATAAACAAAACGTCAGGCAAATTAGAGACATAAAAAACCTCGAAGATTATTTGGCTTGGATGAACGAATTACTCTATTGGGTCCCAAGCGAAAACTACCCTGGCAAAGAAATTTATAACCGCCTGTACGAATTCTATTTCATTCTTGATCAGCCACCTGTGCTAGGGCTGCAAAATAAAGTCCTGCCGCATGATATAGCACCTCCTCTGACGGATTTGTCGGCATGGATGGTCAACTATGCCAAAGCTATGGGTGAGTTTTTAGATACCCCAGACTCGCTGACCCCCGAGTCTCTCGCCTCGTTTTATAAGTCGCCTAACTACAATATGGGCGATTATCTCCGTCCGCACGGTGATTGGAAAACCTTTAACCAATTTTTTGCCCGCAATTACAAGCCAGGCTACCGCCCTGTTGCCGCCCTGTGCGACCAGCACGTCATTGTCTCGCCTGCCGATGCCACTTTTGCAGGGCAATGGGAAATCCGTACCGATTCACAAGTCACTGTGAAAAATTTGCATTGGCGCATAGAAGAATTGCTGGAAGGCAGCGCGTATAAAGACCGCTTTACCAACGGTATGTTTATGCACAGCTTTCTTAACACGAGCGATTACCATCGCCAACATGCCCCAGTCGGCGGTAAAGTTGTGGAAGCGCGGGTTATTCCAGGGCAGGTTTATCTGGAGGTGCAGGCCGTGCCTATACAAGATGATCCGGAAGGTTGCAGTAGTTTGGTGGGAAAGCGTGCCTTCGATGCCCCCGATAATGCCGGCTATCAGTTTGCCCAAGCCCGTGGCTTAGTAGTGCTGGATACCCCGATTGGTCTAGTGGCGGTACTGCCGATAGGCATGGCGCAAGTGTCCTCCGTCATCATTACCGCCGAAGTGGGCGTGACCTTACGCAAAGGCGAAGAACTGTCATATTTTCAATTTGGCGGTTCTGACATTATCGTCCTGTTTGAGTCTGCCAGTAATGTTAGCTTTACCGCCCAACCGAATGTCCATTATAAACAGGGGGCAAAAATTGCCCAAGCTTACCCCGTCCTATAAACGGCGCCATAATTAATAGAGCCTTATGCCGTGGTAACGCCATGGTTTTAAAGGCCATAATAAAAAGGTTATTAACATGTCGAGAACACTGAAGAAAAACCCCAACAGTACGTTAACTGACAGACCGCTGCCAGTTAAAGCGATGATTGCGGTCATGGCCGCTTATCTTACCCTATCCGCCTTGCCTTCATGGGCCGACGGGGAGCGGGTTATAGAAAACCCGCCCTTACTTAAGTTTAGAAAAGCCCCGCCGCGCCTCGGTTTAATGGCTGTGCCGCAAGCCGCCGGATCCGCTATAACGGAAAAGCAGCTTGACCTCAATATCGTTTATACGGATGGTATGCTTTACAATCCGGCGACCGGCACCAACGATAAGGTGCATTTGCGCAGCTACCGGGGGACGGATACTAATCCGAACGTCCCGTTTGTCGCCCCAACGATAGAAGTTTCCCCAGGCGACACAGTGCGTGTCAACTTAAATAACCAATTGCCTAACGACCCAAGCTGTACCGATGCACAGGGCGATGTTAACACGCCACATTGCTTCAACGGCACTAATCTGCATTCGCATGGCTTATGGGTCAGCCCAACCGGCAATAGCGATAACGTACTGCTGTCTATCAATCCAGGGGTTAGCTTCCAATATGAATACAACATCCCCCCTGACCACCCGTCGGGCACGTTCTGGTATCACAGCCATCGGCATGGCTCTACTGCCCTGCAAGTCTCCAGCGGTATGGCCGGGGCACTGATCGTGCGCGGCAACCGTTTACCTAGCGAACAAACTAACGGCGATATTGATACCTTGCTGAAAAAACCGGATGGCGCTTCCTTAAGCGAACGCATTCTGGTTTTACAACAAATCCAGTATTACTGCCCCGATAATACCAGCAATATTTGGGACTGCACAAACAGCACGGGAGTGATTGAGTCTTATGCTAATTTCGGCCCAAGTTCATGGGCTACCTCAGGACGCTACACCAGCATTAACGGCAAGGTCTTGCCTTTGTTTAACGCTAAAGCCGGAGAAATCGAACGCTGGCGGCTTATCCATGCCGGGGTACGCAATACCATCAGCTTAGAATTCCGTAAACTGAAAGTCGGCGCACCTTCTGCCAATCGCCTAAAAGCTGCCGATGCTGACCGCTATATCAGTGATTATTGCGTAGGCGATCCCGTCCCTTATCACGTCATCGCCGCTGATGGCCTGACTATGGCTGGCGCCCAACAAACGACCCTGTCCACTTTACAGCCCGGTTACCGTAACGATGCGCTGGTCGTATTCCCAGAAGCCGGTTCTTATTGCGTGGTCGATGCTTCGGCACCGGCAAGCAGCAGCCCCGGCCAAACCGCCGAAAGCCGACAATTGTTGGGTATCGTGTTGGCAGGTTCTGGCATTCCAGTTACTAACATCCATGACTACCTGACGACAGCCTTAGTGGCCGCCGCCGAATACACCATGCCCGCATCCGTTAAACCTAAAATCATCGCCGATCTTAAAAACAATCTGCAACTGACTAGCTTCATCCCTCATCCTGACATTAAAGATAGCGAAGTGACCGGCAAACAAGATTTGTCATTTTTCATCGACACATCCGCTACCCCGACTAAATTTGAGGTTAGCAATGGCATTGGTGCGCAATTTGATCCTAAACCTTATGATCCGGCCCGGATTGACCGTAACCTGATATTGGGCGGTGTTGATGAATGGACATTGCAGTCCAATTTTGTCAGCCATCCGTTCCATATCCATGTCAATCCATTCCAAATCGTTAAAATCCTTGATCCTAGCGGTAAAGATGTCAGCGCTTTGGGGTCGGTCGATAATGGGGGCGGTACGGTAGACCCACAATATCCCGGCCTGAAAGGTGTATGGAAAGATACGCTGTGGATAAAGAGCCTGATTCCGCCTGATACCGCACAAAACGGCCTATACACGATTGTTGTGCGTACCCGTTATCAGCGTTATATCGGCGAATTCGTCCTGCATTGCCATATTCTTGACCACGAAGACCAAGGCATGATGCAAAACGTCAGTATCGGTATTCCTGATGGCAAAGGCGGTACGGCCACCAGTCATCATTAATTAGGGGTTGAAAATAACAGCCGGAATTTCTAGCTCCATCCGGCTGTTAGCTATTTTAGCCAGACAAAACCATATGAGTTTAAAGCATTAATTATGCAGATTACGAATTAATTTACCGCTCAAGCTTAACTTCAGTGATAGATACCAGCCATCGCACACATCTCAAGCCAAAATTTCAGCCTATCTCACTGCGTAATTTCTCATTTTTGTAACAACACCTTAAACCAGACTGGCAGATGACATCCGCCAGTCTGGGACGATAAAACCTACAGCGTTTTCAAATATTCCAATAAGGCTTTTTTATCACTGTCTGACAGTTGGATGCCGAACTCATGTCCGCAACGGCTGTCGCCGGAATCGCGGTGGCTGCAATCGGTAGTTTGCAAGGTATAGCCGAACTTGGTTTGTTTGCTGGCCAAACCGACATTGACCGGATCATACTCAGGCCCTATGGCAAATGCCGCCGTACGGTCGGTAGCAGGTTTTAGCAAATCGGCCAAGCTTTGTACCGAACCGTTATGCAGATACGGCGCGGTCGCCCAAATCCCTTGCAAGACGCGTGATTCATACGCATAAGAAGGCGCAGCGGCGGCGGTGGCTTGCGGTGCGGACTGATGGAACGCGCCTTTAAGATCAGCAGTCATCGGCGTGAACGGTGAAATGTCGGCCTCTATATGGTTAAGTAGCCCTTCCACTTTTGTCACATCCTTTGTCAGGTGCGCTTGTACCGCCGGGGTGACCGCCACTGATTCATAATGTTGCAAAATAGCCCCTATCACCGACAGGCCGAGGACATTAAAGGCCGTATCGGTTTGCTGGAGCGGTGGGGTCAGGGCGGGGATTTTCGCACCGACCAACACGCCTGTGTTAACTGTACGCGCAAGGACAGCATATTCTCTGGTATCGGTGCCTACATCTAAGATAGGTGTCGCCCACGTTTGTTGTAACAAAAAGCGGGTCTTACCTTTGGTAATGCCGTGGCACCCGACGCAGCCGCCTTGATCGTTAGGCAGATCAAATACTTTTTTACCCGCCGCTGCCAAGTCTTTATCGACTGCCCACGGCCATTTAGGCGGCTGCAATTTGCGGATCAAGCTTTCGGCATTATCCAAGCCGTTAAAGTCGGCAGAGTTTTTGTGCAGATAATCCACACCTAATAAGCGCCAACTGGATTTTTTCGGATAAAAGCTGCCAAACACGCCATACACTTCGCCCAAATTACGCGCTAGGCCTAGAATATTATTGCCGTTATCAGCAAAGCCCGGCCATTGGGTCATGTCTTGGATAGGGGCGTTCCATAAGAAAGGGTAGCGTACCGGGGCATCGGCACGATAAATGTTTTCGGGGATAATATGATTGGCGGATGTGCCGATATCCAAACCGGTCAGGCGGTTAAAAATCATGGACACGGCATCTAAACGCGATGGCCCCCAAGGCTTGTCTTTAGGCAAAGCCCTATCCATTAAGGTATGATAACGCTGATACCACGCCGCGACATCGGCTTTTAGCTGTAGCTGTTCAACCTGGTCGGCATCAGGGCCTAACACCGTCAGAGAAAATTCGGCAAAGGCCTTGTCATCATTGACCACCACGCCGACCGCAGTGTCCAAATCGGCGGCGAAGCTTTGGAAGTCAACAATAGCCGGACCACCGTCAATACGGTAGGTACTGTCTTTAACCTCTATCTGCCGGGTATGGCAAGCGGCGCAGGTCATGCCCAACATTTGGCCTTGGTCACCCGCGTGGGCTACGGTAAAGCCTATTGGTAAATGTTGGACGCTGGCTTCATTAGGCAAATACCCGTAACGGCTAAGGCTGTCCGCCATAAATGGGCGGCCATCGGCTTGCTTTAACGCGACCATCCAGTTTAACGGCATCAGTTCGGAACCTTGGTCTAGGCTATAAAACTGGGTTTTGTCGCTGGCCGACCAACCTTGCGGGAAGGTGGTGACGGTTGCGTCGGCAGACCATGGTGCGGCCATGAGTGCGGCCACAGCTGTCGCCTTGGATAAGGCCTTAAAATCAAATCGCTTATCTTTCATCGCTTATACTCCTCTAATTATTATGGGCACTCTAGGACAAAGCGGCAGGGCCTTATCCTGGATATGCGCTTAAGCAGACTCAACTAATTCCGGGCAGACGCTAAAAAACAAGTTTGGCATCTTGTGGATTAATACCATTTTTCATGTTAATAATTAACAACTTACGGTTTATTTTGAGTCGCTAAAGAGGATTGTATCTTTTTATTAGCGGTTTAAGATAATTTTTTTTACTTTTGCGGGCTAGTTATCATATTTTTCGCTTAAAGTAAGCAAAAACTAACGTCGCCGCCGCTGCACTTGTTGCGGGTCGGCGGTGATAGGCCGATAGATTTCTACACGGTCACCATCTTGTACAGGCGTACTCAGGGTGGCGATTTTGCCGAAGATGCCGACTTTTTGGGTGGCTAAGTTTATTTCTGGATAAAGTTTTAATACGCCCGACAAGTTAATGGCTTCTTCAACGGTACTGTGTTCGGGTACTTCCAAACGCATCCATAATTGCCTATCCACTTCGGCGTAACAGACTCCGACATTCATAATGGCACCTCTTAATCAATAATCGCTGGGGTTAACACCTCGGCAGGCACTTTTCTTTGCGCAAGCTTTTGGTCAATCAGGCGTTTGCCGACAATTAAAAACGCCAGCATAATAAAGCCGCCGGGCGGTAAGGCCATCAGTAAAAAACCTTTATAGTCGGAGATGACCGTCACTTCCAAAAACCGGAACGATTCGCCCAGCAAAACCGAGGCATGGGCGAATAAAGTACCTGCCGAACTGATTTCCCGCACCGCCCCTAAGGCGACCAACACCAGCGTGAAACCTAAGCCCATCATTAGGCCATCCCATAAGGACTCTTTGACAGGTTGTTTGGAAGCAAAGGCCTCGGCACGGCCTAATAGGGCGCAGTTGGTAACGATCAAGGCAATAAATAAGCCTAGCACCTTATACAACTCATGCGCCCAGGCGTTCATTAAAATATCCACCAGCGTCACTAAGGCGGCAATCAGCAAGACAAAAATCGGGATGCGGATTTCGCTGGGAATTAAATGGCGGGTCAGGGAAATCAGCCCGTTCGAGGCGGTAATGACCACCAGGGTCGCCAACCCCATGCCTAAGCCATTCGTCGCCGTTCCTGTGACCGCCAACAGCGGACATAAGGCCAAGTTTTGCCCGAAGACGATATTATTGTTCCATATACCGTCGCTGGCGATTTTTCGGTAGTTTTCTGATAGAAACATGGCCTAGTCCTCGACTTAAGGGTTAATAAGTTCTGCTTGGTGGGCTTTAAACAATTGCAGGCCACGATAAATAGCTTGGACGGATTTGCGCGGGGTGATGGTGGCACCGGCAAATTGATCGAACACGCCACCATCTTTTTTTACAGCCCATTGTGCGGCGTTCAGGTTTTCTAAAGAACGCCCGACAAAGTCGAGTATCCAATTGGATTTGCCGACTTCTATTTTATCGCCTAAGCCCGGCGTTTCTTTATGGCTTAAGACACGCACACCTAAGACAGCGCCGTCGCGGTCTATGCCCATAATCATGTTGATTGCCCCTGAATAACCGTCGGGGGCGGTCAGCTTGAAACAAACGGCGGTGACTTTGCCGGATTTTTTCGCCAGATACACCAAAGTCTCATTCGCGGCGATATTGTAGGTGTCGGACGGGATGGTCTTGGTGTCTTGCAGCAGGTTATTATCGTACATGTCGGCAGGCAGCACTTCGGCCAACGAGGCTTTTAAATCATCGTCCAAGCGCTGTTGGATCAAGTCTTGGGTGCTGCAATTGGTCAAACCCAACAACACACTGGCAAGCAATGCAAAACCTGCCAAGATGCCGGTTTGAAAAGTCAGCAAAGGCCGTAACTGTGCCAAGTGCGCAGGTTCCAGCCAACGCTTTAGCCACTCCCAATAGTAAGCGGCTTGCACGGTGAGGCGTTCGGTCAGGGAGGGTTCTGGTTTCATGGTGTGCGCTCTGTCAGCAAGGGGGACGTTACGGTTTGGGGATTTCCAGCGGCTTGCCTTTGCGGTCACGTCCGTAAATGCGCGGGCGGATATAGTGGTCGATCAGCGGGGTCGCCGAATTCATCAGCAACACCGCAAACCCGGCGCCTTCGGGATACGCGCCCCAAGTGCGGATAACGAAAATCAATAAGCCGCAACCCGCGCCAAACACCAATTGCCCGGTAGCGGTGTTAGGAGAGGTGACATAATCGGTGGCGATGAAAAAAGCCACACACATCATTGCCCCCGAATTCAGATGCACAAAGGGGCTGATATAATGTTGGCTATCGGCCAAATGGAAAATACTGGCCAAGACGGTGACAGTCGCCAGTAAGGCCACCGGAATATGCCAAGTGATGATTTTGGCGCGGATCAACCAGATACCGCCTAAAGCCAGCAATAGCGTTGAGGCTTCGCCCAAGCTGCCACGGCTCCAGCCAATAAAGCTCAGAATCGGCGAATAATCTTGCATAATGTCCGCTAAAACGCGGTTTTGCGAAAATTCCGTTTTAATATAGCCTAGGGTGGTCGCCCCGGTGTAAGCGTCCAGATTATCCAACCCTGAAAAAGTGATATGCCAGCTCTCGGCCAGCCCCGGCGAATGACTAAAGAACAGCGGCGAAACGTTCGCCCAAGTGGTCATTTCAATAGGGAAGGAAATTAACAGGGCCACCCGCGCCAACATCGCCGGATTAAACAAATTCTGCCCCAAGCCGCCATAGACTTGCTTGCCTAAAATGATGGCGAGCCCGGAACCGACCACACCTATCCACCACGGCGCCCACGGCGGCAAGGTCATCGCCAACAGCCATCCGGTCAGTAATGCCGAGCCGTCCATCAGCACGGGCTTAGCCGCCCGGCCTTGCAAGCGGATACAGAACGCTTCAAAAAATAGTGCTGAGGTGACGGTAATGATAAACAGGTTGAGGGCAGGCCAGCCAAAACACCACAGCCCAAAGACGGTGGCGGGCGATAAGGCCAAGATGACTTGCCACATAATCTGGCGGACACTTCTGTTAGCGCCAATGTGGGCACCGCTGTTAGGTTTGCTGAGTATCATCATACGCTGGCCTCCTGCTCGGCTTTCAGGCGTTCCCGTTCCAATTTGGCGGCGATACGCGCCTGTTCTTCTTCGCGCTGTTTCTCGGCGATACGCTCCAGACGGGTGTTACGCGCTTCCATCAGGCGTTTAGTTTGTTCAGACTTGTGTTGGGCTTGTTGCCGGGCGGCGACTTCGCCGGACGCATATTTAAAATACTGCACCAAAGGGATATTGGACGGGCAAATATAGGAGCAGCAACCGCAACTGATACAGTCTTTCAGGCCTATATCAACAGCGGCATCCAGTTGGTTGACGCGGATATTATTCGCCATATCTAAAGGCCGCAATCCAGCAGGACAGACGCTGACGCAACTGGCGCAACGGATACACGGTTGTTCATCGGTATCTTTAAGCTCGCTAGCAGTTAGGGCCAACAGGCCGCTGGTGGCTTTGACGGTCGGCAAGCCAGTATGCGGCAAGGCGTCGCCCATCATGGGGCCACCCATAATGATACGGGCGGTCTGCCGGGCATCGACACCGCAAAAGTCAAACACTTCGGAGATTAATGTCCCCAAAGGCACTTCCACATTCATAGGCCGCCCCACCGCGCCGCCGGAGACGGTCAGTACCCGGCTAACCAAAGGCTGGCCATAGCGTATCGCTTTATGCGTAGCATAAGCGGTGCCGACATTATGGATGGTTACGCCGACTTCTGAAGAACGTGAACCTACCGGCACTTCGCGGCCTGTCACATAACCGATTAGTTGCCTATCCCAGCCCATAGGATAACGGGTAGGGATTTGTATCACGGTAATTTTAGGATAAGCCTGCGCCGATGCCAGCATAGCATTAAAAGCTTGCGGTTTATTATCTTCAATCGCCACTATCGCCTGCCCGGTTTCCATGCCGTGCAGCATCAGCCGCACCCCGTCAATGATCTGGTCACTACGCTCCTGCATCAAACGGTCATCACAGCTTAAATAGGGTTCGCATTCCGCACCGTTGATAATCAATGTGTCGATATGGTTTTCCCGCCCCATATTCAGCTTGACGGCAGTCGGGAACGTTGCCCCGCCCAAGCCGACAATGCCGGCCGCCCCCACCCGCAAGCTGATGTCTTCGGGGGCTAACTGGAACGGGTCAGCCACGGCAGGTAGCTCCAGCCATTGATCCTTGCCATCGGTTTCCAGTACAATCATGCGGATAGGCAGAGCGGACGGGTGCGGGGCAGGGTAGTCATTGACATCCAGAATCACCCCGGAACTGGGCGCGTGGACAGGGGCAGAGATCAAGCCTTGGCTGTAGGCAAGCAATTGCCCTTTCAAAACCTGTTCGCCTACCCTAATCAGCGGTTCGGCAGGTTTGCCGACGTGTTGCTGGAGGGGAATATACAGTGTTTTCGGCAACGGGAAACCAGTGACGATAGCTTGGGTCGCCGTAATGGCTTTGTGTTCTTCGGCATGGACACCACCACGGATACGCGCTTTGGTAAAGAAGCTTAACATAAGGCGTTACCCGCAGGGTTGATGGTGGGCTTAGCCCAGCGCCAATTACGCAACGTGATTTCGATCGGGTGCATTTGCAGGCATTCGGTTGGACAGACCTCAACACATTTTTTACAGCCTATGCAGGCATCGGCAACCACGGCATGGATTTGTTTCGGGGCACCGACAATGGCATCGGTGGGGCAAACCTTAAAGCAACGGGTACAGCCCGTGCAGGTGGCTTCACTGACTCTAGCGACCAGCAATTCCGGTTCTTTGACCGCGCTTAAATCCAGATCCAAGCCCAAAAGTGCCGCAATCTGTTCGGCTAAGGTACTGCCGCCGGGCGGGCAAATGGTCGCCGGCGCATTACCTTCCGCCAAGGCTTCGGCAGCGGGACGGCAACCAAGGAAGCCGCATTGCCCGCATTGCGAACCGGGCAACATGGCTTCCAGCTCATCCACCAGCGGACTGCTCTCAACTTTTAAATATTTGCCGGCAATCCCCAACGCAAGGCCTAACACCAGCCCCAATAAAGTCAAACTGACAATGGCGTATAACACATACATGCTGTTTTCCTGTCGCTTTTTGTTGACGGTGTACTCATTTAGTATAAAGCCCTGCAAAGCCCATAAAAGCCAAAGATAATATCCCGGCGGTGATAAAGGCGATAGGGGTGCCGGCAAACAATACCGGAACGGCCATCACAGCAAGACGCTCGCGTAAGCCTGCAAACAACACCATCACCAAGGTAAAGCCTAGGGCGGAGCCGAAACCGAAAATCAGGCTTTGCATAAAACCGTATTGCTCTTGCACATTCAGTAACGCCACGCCCAATACCGCACAATTAGTGGTGATCAGCGGCAAAAAAATGCCTAAAATCTGATAGAGTACGGGTGAAGTCTTATGCACAACCATTTCGGTAAACTGTACGACGGCGGCGATCACCAAAATAAAGGCTAAGATGCGCAAAAATTCAATATGCAGCGGCGCTAAGATAAAATGTTCCAATAACCAACTGGTCATGGCCGCCAAGGTCAGCACAAAAGTCGTCGCCAACCCCATGCTTAAAGCGGAATCGAGTTTTTTCGACACCCCCATAAACGGGCATAAACCTAGAAATTTGACCAGCACGACGTTGTTCACCAATGCTGTGCCTAATAGAAGAAGCAGATATTCACTCACTGTAGTGTCCAGACGATTGATAGGGCTTTGCTTAATTAAAAGCAGTAACCATGCCAATAGGGTTAAAACTCCATTTGCTCCGCTAAACAGCTACATAAGCCTGATAATGGGCAGGGTTCAGCTGTTCTAAGTAGGACACCGGACAAGACGGAAAGAAAGTTTTTGTCGCAAACCCGACAAACTATAAGTAGTGCTTGAATAATTGTGCAAGTAAGGGCAGAGTAATAGGGGGCAAGACTGGCAAGCTTATCTGCTTGACAAACACCCAAAAGTCATCCATCTAGCTTACGCTATGGCCATCACCATGCCGTTACTGGCGTTAAAATTGCTTAATAATTATCTATAGCTTCTTCAGACTAGGCCGTCATATGAAAAAATCCTCTTTACTGTTTTTACAGGCGCATACCAATATGGCAAACGTCATTGGCGAACTGATCCCTGATTTGTTTACCGATGCGGATGGCCTTAATGGTGGCACCATGCCTTACAGCTTGTTTGTCGAGACGGTGGAGCAAGTGCCCATCGCCATTTCCATCACCGACAAAAAAGCCAAAATCCTTTACGTCAATGAAGAGTTTTCCAGAGTCACAGGCTACCAGCCAGAAGATATTCTCGGCAAAAACGAATCCATACTCTCCGACAAACGCACACCCAGAACGGTGTACTACGACTTATGGCATACCATCCGCAGCAAAAAAGTCTGGCGTGGCACTTTATGTAACCGCCATAAGTCAGGGCATCGCTATATAGCCAACCTGACCATCGCGCCTATGCTCAATGCCCAAGGTGCGGTCAGCCATTATATCGGGATGCACCATGATATTACCCAGGCTCATGAAGCGGATAAAAAAGTCATTAACCAAAAATTACTGATAGAATCGGTGATTAATTCTTCTCCGATTGCCATGGTGGTCATTGATGATCAAGACAAGGTGATACTGGACAATCACAATTATAAAATACTAGTCAGCGACCTGGACAAAGGTGAGCCTGCCGCCTATTTTTTACAGTTATTGCGTGAGGAAATGGGCGGCTTATGGACAGACCTGCAAGCGAACGAGAAAGGTTTTAATAACCGTGAATTCAGGGTGGAAGGCAAAGCTGGGCGTAGGTCGCGCTGGTTTTCCTGCGCGGGCAATTGGTTTAAGGAAAACGAAGTCCATGCCGACAGTTTTTTTGAAAACGCTTCTAAGCAATATCTTATCCTGACTATTACCGACATTACCCGGCAACGGCGACAAATGGAGGAATTGAATATCCAAACCTTAAAAACCTTAATGTCCGAAGATGAACGGGTACGCAGCATCCGTGAAACGTTATTGGGGGCTATCCATCAAATCCACATGCCGATGAATCAAATCAAAGCCGCTGAGCAAATTTTACGGCACAAAGGTGATGGGCAAAATCCTGGACTGCTGCAAATTTTGCAACAAATCCAGCAATCGGGTGAAGAAGCGATTGCGACCATGCAAAACTGTATCCCTGAAATCCTCCAAACCGCTATCATTCCGGTCAACCTTAACCAGATTCTTCATGAAGTATTATTGCTCAGCGACCAACGTATCTGGAGTAACGGCATTGACGTGCATTGGCAACCGCTGGCGGAACTGCCGAATATTTTAGGTTCTGAAAGCCGTTTGCGGGTATTATTCAACCAATTATTAGATAACGCCATTGAGGCGGTCGGTTTTGGAAACTCCACCGAACAACGTATAAAAATCAGCACCTATGCCGATGCCGATCTGATCTATGTACATATTGAGGATACAGGGCCGGGCATTCCTGTAGAAAAACGCAGTAAAGTCTTTGAGCCTTTTTACACGACCCGGGCAATGGGCGGACAAAAAGCGGGCATGGGCTTGGTGATAGCGAAGGAAATTGTCAGCCAACATCAGGGGTTTATTGATATAGACCCTAATTATGAGCAAGGCTGCCGCTTCAAAATCAGCTTCCCTTTACATAGACAGGAGCTTGGAGGACTAATCTGATGCTTGATCGCACCCAACTGATTGAAGCGGAGCTGGATACCTTGTATCTGATCAGCCAAATCCTCAATAGCACCCATGATCTGCACGCCAAATTACAAGCCGTGCTGGAATTGTTGCATAAACGCTCGGGGATGCGTTCTGGCATGATCACCCTTAAGGAAATAGAAAGTAACAGCCTGATTGTCAGTGTGGTACACACCGATGCGAGCAGCCCGCTTAAGCAGCCTATCCGTTATCAGTCTGGTGAAGGCCTAATGGGGGCAATACTGGATGCTGGCAGTACCCTGGTGGTAGAGAAAGTCGCAGACGAGCCGCGTTTCTTAGGCCGTTTAGGCTTATATGACCCGGAACTGCCGTTTATCGGCTCGCCTATTTACATCGAACAAGGCGACACGATTGGCGTGTTGGCGGCCCAGCCCGATAACAGTTTGTTTTTAGGCGAACGCGCCCGCTTTTTGGAGATGATCGCTAACCTGATTGCGCAAAGCGTCAAAGTCTTGCGGGTTATCGAACGCAAGCAACTGCATCTGCAAAGCGAGCGCGACCAGCTTAAACAGGCACTGATAAAAAACTACCGCTTTGAGAATATTATCGGCCATTCGCCACCGATGCTGAAAGTGTTCGACCTGATCCGGCAAGTCGCCAAATGGAATACCACTGTCTTAGTGCGCGGCGAATCCGGCACGGGTAAGGAAGTGGTCGCCAACGCCATCCATTTCAATTCCGGTTGCGCCAGCGGGCCATTCCTCAAACTCAATTGTGCCGCCTTGCCGGACACCTTGTTGGAATCGGAACTGTTCGGTCATGAGAAAGGTGCGTTCAGCGGGGCGATCAGCCAACGCAAAGGCCGCTTTGAACTGGCCAATAACGGCACTTTATTCTTGGATGAAATTGGCGAAATATCGGCTTCTTTCCAAGCCAAGTTACTGCGGGTCCTGCAGGAAGGCGAGTTTGAGCGGGTCGGCGGGTCGCAAACCATTAAGGTCAATGTGCGCATTATTGCCGCGACCAACCGTAATCTTGAAGAAGAGGTAACCCAAGGCAAATTCCGTGAGGATTTATATTACCGTCTTAACGTCATGCCTATTCACATGCCGGCTTTGCGTGACCGTAGCGAAGATATCCCCGAACTGTCGGAGTTTTTGCTGCGCCGCATTTCCGAGCAACAGGGCGGGCGGCCTTTGGAGATCAAAGAAAGCGCCATCCGTATTCTGATGAAGCATGATTGGCCTGGTAACGTCAGGGAACTGGCCAACTGCTTGGAGCGGGCGGCGATTATGAGCCCTAACGGTAGCATCGACCGTGATGTGATGGTCAATACCGGCTTGGAAAATGTAGTCGCACAAGCCGGACTGAACGCCAAGCCGCAAAAACTGCCATCCGTTGATTTTAATGATGAAAACCTTGATGACCGCGAACGGGTCATCGCCGCGTTGGAGCAAAGCGGTTGGGTACAAGCCAAAGCCGCCCGTTTGCTGAACATGACCCCCCGCCAAATCGCCTACCGGATTTCCACTTTGGATATTACGATGAAGCAGATTTAAAAAAGCGGTTCCTCTTTGGATGCCACATTCTAAATTTTAGGGTTAGCATCCGTTTATTGATCGCATCGGCCAAACCAGTAAGGAGTTTTGCGTTGCCATACCGAACCCCGATAATGGTGCGCCAGTAGCTCAAATGCGGCTTTGGAATAGTTTTTGGTGGCGCAGTCTGTGCAGCCGTAGCGGGTTGTCCGTACTGCCAGATACAGGGCTTCGGGTATACGCGGGTCGGTAGCGGAGGCTTTGGCCCATTGTAGGGTCTGGGCGGTCAAATAATTGGCTGCTCCGGTCAAGGCGGTGATTTGGGCGTTTTCTTTGGCGGCTTGCTTAAGCTCGGCGGCGGTCAGAAAAGCCGGGGGCGGCCCGACAGGCAGGTTATCGGCGCTACCTGAAGGGTATTGGTCGGCCTGGTTGTCGCACCACCAGTTATCACGAAAATCGTCAATTTCGTTAATCTCCACCCAACGGCCCTCAGCTTTGTTCACCAGCGGGCGCATGGCAGGGTTGTTGAGTATTAACCACAGCGCACTGGTATGGCGTTGCTCCGGGGTGTTGGCCTGTTGGTATTGCTTGAGAAACGGTTTTAGTGTCGGCAGATATTTGCCTAGGTGCGGGGCAAATGCTACGGCGCTGGCATCATCACCCAGTAACACGGCGCGGGTCCATACCGAAATCAGCAGACGGCTTTTCAGGTCTTTGGGCAGGGCAGGGTGTAAGGCGAAGGTTTTTAATACCGATAGCGGCATTAGCACATTGAAAATACTGGTGGCATCGGCATCGAACATCGCGCCACCGTCAGTTTTAGGGTCAACCAGTTCATAACTGTCTTCTAACGCCAAAAACGGCGTTTGCCGTTGGGCGTATTTGACAAATTCGTCGGGGGTTTGCGCCAATAGCAAGCGTTGGCCATAAAATTGGTTGGCTGCTAGTTTGGCGTGACCCGGCAACGGCTTGGCGAGTAAGGCATCGAGTTTTGCCCGTGCCTGTGCATTTTTACCTTGCGCCATCAGCAGGCGGACGGCGTGGTAATTGACGGTCAGATAGGCGGGCGATTCGCGGCCGACGCTGGCGCTGGCGGCGATCAGGGCGGCGGCAGCGGCGGCCTTAGCGGGGGCTTTGAGCAAGCTGGCCACTAACCAAGGCAGAGTGCGGCCGCTTTGCCAACGCACTAAGGCATGGCTGAAGGCGGTTTTGTCGTCATCTTTAGCCTGTACGGTAAAAATCCAGTCGCTTAAGTCACTGTCTTGGCGAAATTCGTTCTGGCGTTTTAACGCTTCAGTATTGTCTTCATCATCGTGTAGCTCAGCTTTGTCCAGTAAGCGCCGATAGTCGGTCAGGTCTTGGTAAAACTGGGGGTTGTCTTTGGCCTGCACCAGTAGTTTCGCCAGTTCGGCGTGCCGTTGCCGGGGCTGCAAGCGGAAATTGACGTAGTTTGCCAATTGCTTGGCGGCGTTGTGGTAAGCCGCCAATTGGCTATTGGCCAAGACGGCATTAATCTGATCGATGGCGGCTTGGTCAGCGGCTTTGCGCACCGCGACCCTGGCCAATAGATACGCCGCTAACGGTTGCCATTCGGAATGGGGGTCTTGGGCGATGTGGCTAAAGTCTGCTTGGGCGGCGGTATAATCCTCGGCGTAAAAATGCGCGGCAGCTATTTGGTAAGCCCGATCCTGCTTTAGCCAAGCAGGTGCGTCGGCGGGTGCGGGGTTGGGCAGGGCTTGGTTTTTTGCGCAATTGGCAAACACTTGGTCTTGGCCTTGCAGCCACTCTTTAACAAAGGCGTTGGCGGCAGTGTAGCGGCTTATTCTAGCCGCTAATATTTTGCGGGCGTTATCGAATGCGCCGGGGGTGCAATTGGCATAAGACGCATAGTCTTTGCCTTGTCTGAACGCATTAATATCCGGCTTGGGCGCGTCGGCTGACACGGCTTGCCGCGCCGCCAACCAATTGTTGAGCGCGGTGGTGTTTTGGTCTTGCTTTACGT
Source organism: Methylovulum psychrotolerans (assembly GCF_002923755.1). Classification (GTDB taxonomy): domain Bacteria; phylum Pseudomonadota; class Gammaproteobacteria; order Methylococcales; family Methylomonadaceae; genus Methylovulum; species Methylovulum psychrotolerans. The sequence goes on along the minus strand of NZ_PGFZ01000014.1, from coordinate 32,949 downwards.
CTGTCCTCTCATAAATATTTTGCCAACTGCGGAGCAACGCTTGTTGTTCGGTGGCCGAAAAGGGCTGACTGCTTAACGACCGATAAGCCGCGAATAACGCCGGACGGTATAACTGGCCATGGATAATGCCCAGCTTACCTTGGCTGAATTCCTCAAAATTTTCGGGGCGTTCCGCTATAGTAAAAATGGGCAGCGGCAATGACGAGCCAGCTCGTATCGGTAAGCTAACCGACATGAGCAGGACGATGCCCCAGGCTAGTTTAACAGTGGGTCTTGATAAGATGTGCATGGCGGATTCTTGGTGATCGGGGGGGCATGAAGGGTTAGCGGTGTGTTAAAAAATCTAGGTCAGAGAGTTTCCAGCCATCATGCCGTCCCTTAAATACATACAAACGGCGTTGCCGAAGCTTAACGAAATGCTGTGGCGGTTCGGCTTCGTCGGTAGCGATGCCGTAACTTTGTTGACATAACGGCACAGAAAAATCGTTGCCTTCAGCCAAAAAGTGCCGCACTTTCTTCGCGTCAATTCCCATACGGAAAATCATCGGCACCGCTTCATCTACGGGCAAGCCATTAATCCAACCATCACCGAGACAGAAAGAAGCCAACGCCGTTATGGATAAGGCAATATCCGCCGCTAAGCGGCTACGCAGGGTAATGAGAAATTGGCGGTAAAATTCCCGTTCCGAGACTTTGGCATCAAAATCTATTTGTACTGCCGAAATATTTTTAAGGGCGGCGGTCTGCAACACCCTTTGGATGATCGCTTCACGTTGTGCCGCTGACAAAGCCGCCCGCTGGTGGCTTTTTTTATGGGTTTCGATGCGTGTTACCGCTATCAAACGGGTGGTGGGCGACACTTTCAAAGCTTGGCGGCGGGGGTTCACCAGCAGTGTGTCTTCTTGTAAGCGCAGGGTTTGCGCCAAAAAAGCCACCCCAAAACGTTCGCTAGGCAAAAAACGCAAATCTTCTGCCCGCTCCCATGCCCATAAGATAATAGCGGGAAAACCGTCCATCCGCGCCGCCCAAACAGGTTTTGGCATTAGCAAACAGGCCAATGAAGCCAAAATTATCAAAGAGGTGTAAGGGTTTAGCATAGTAGTATGGCGCAAATGGGATACCTCTGGATAGTACGGGTTTCATGTTAATCAATAAGTAGGTGTTCATATATTTTTTAACATTTGTGAATTTTACCCCGCTCCCTTCTGCTTCGCTCAGGGAACGGGGCTTCGCTTAGGAGCAAGTCGGAGATAAAAATGTTAAAAGACTTATGAACCACTACTTACACCGATGCGCCGCATCTATAAAAATCATAGCACCCTTTAGTATAGGCAAAATAGTTTGCCGACAAATAGTATCCATACCGGTGGGCTTTGTTCAGTTAGTTACCGCCAAGCAACCATAAAAGCGTTGTCTGCTATCACGATGAGGAGGTACTTAATGGGTAGCCCCAACGGGGTACTGCTTGCCAAGCAGATAAGCTAATATTGGCGCCACATAATAAAAACAGGCAAAAATTTATTTCAGTACACAAATGTTTTTCTTTTTCAAATCAAGCACTTTTTTGTTGTTAAACAATTTTTGTGGAATATTCACTTTTTTATAGGTAATAATTAATTTCATTTATTTTTTTATTTTGTTATAAATTCTCAGGATTTAAAAAATCGAGGCAACTAACTATTAGTGTCTTATTATTTTATGCGTTAATTTTTATCTATTTGTGATGCTTAAACGTTAATAACTTTATCATGGGTAATAGGCGCTTGGCTTTTATACAGAAAAAAGTGCTTATACCCCAATTTATTTTCTGTTGAACAGATTAATTTTTCGGGCAAAGCTCTTAGTTTAAGGGCTTTCAGCTTGACGGGTCAACTCAACATAAAAGTTAGTATCCGTTGTTGTTTTTTTAGGGTGGCCAGCTGTTTTGGCAGCCTAACATGAGTACCACCCTTTTCTTTTAGATGTCCATTAATAAACCTTAAGGAGTCATGCAATGCCGAAGTATTCACATGTATGCCGCTGCCAAAGCGATCATGCCCGCTTTGCGGAAAAAATCTATGATGTCGTTATCGTAGGGTCGGGAGTTAGCGGCGCAATTATTGCCAAAGAACTCAGCAGCCAAGGCAAGTCGGTGCTGATCTTGGAAGCCGGTCCGGAAAACATTTACACCATGAACGGTTACAACAAGTATATCGAAACCTTTTATGGCAATATCAACAAAGACAACAACGCCCCTTACCCCTTTAACGCCAACGCGCAAAGCCCCAGTAGCCTGGATGTCGACAAGCTCACTCCCGGCGTACCTGACACCAAAGGCTATTTTGTGCAATTGGGCACCTTGCCTTTAGAAAGCACTTATACCCGCGTCTTGGGCGGTACGACCTTGCATTGGCAAGCCACTTGCCTGCGTATGTTGCCGGAAGACTTTAAAATGCAAACCTTATTCGGACAAGGCCGCGACTGGCCTTACGATTATGAAACCCTTAACCCTTATTACAATATAGCGGAACGGGAATTGGGCGTAGCTGCCGATGTTGACGACCAACGCTATTTTGATATTACCTTTGACCCCAATTATGTGTTTCCTATGGAAAGGATTCCGGTTTCCTATCTGGACAAGATGGTCGCTAAACATGTCGATGGCATGACCATCACACTCGAAAGCGGCGAAGCGCGGAGTTTGTTGGTGCGCAGTATCCCCCAAGCGCGTAACGGTGTCCCCAACCCAAACTATGATGGCGGCAAGGGCTATGTACCCGTTGGCGCACTAGGCACTAACCAAGAAGAAATGGGCGAGCGTTGCCAAGGTAACGGCAACTGTGTGCCCATTTGTCCGGTACAAGCCAAATATGATGCCAGAAAAACCCTGTATAAAGCCTTACAAACCGGCAATACCGAGATCATTTCCCAAGCGGTCGCCCACAAAATAGACATAGATCCTGATAGCCAACGGGTCACGCGTATCCATTATAAATCCTACCAAGACCCCGCTTTACCCGAATATACCGAAGGCACGGTACAAGGGCGGGTATTTGTCTTGGCCGCCAACCCTATAGAAAACGCCAAGCTGATGCTGGCTTCCGGCTTAAACAGCAGCAGCGATATGGTTGGCAGAAATCTAATGGATCATCCGTATATCCATGCCTGGGGCCTGATGCCGGAAATTTCCGGCACAATGCGCGGCCCGCAAGGCACATCGGGTATCGAAGAGATCCGTAGCGGGCAGTTCCGCAGCCAACATGCAGGCTTCCGTATCGACATCCATAACGAAGGCTGGGGCTGGGCAACCGGCTCACCGACAACGGACTTGCTGGATCTGGTCGATAATCAGCAGCAATATGGGACTGACCTACGCAACGGACTGGTTAATAACGTCTCGCGCCAATTGTTGCTGGCGTTCATGGTCGAGCAATTGCCTGATCCCAATAACCGCATCACTATTGATCCAAGCTACACCGACCAAATCGGCAATTACCGTCCGGTCATCACTTATAGCCTGTCCGATTATAGCTTAGCGGGGATGGCGTATGGGCGTAAATTGTCCAAGGAAATTTTCGCGCAGATCGGCGTTGAAGATCACACCTATTACGACCCCAGTTCTTTCGGCTACTTGATCTATAACGGCCAAGAGATGATCGCACGGGGCGGTAACCATTTTTCAGGCACCCATATCATGGGCAGCAGTTCCGCCGATTCTGTGGTAGACCGCAACCAACGTTCTTGGGACCACGACAACCTTTATCTGGTAGGCAGCGGCAGTTTGCCAAGCATCGCAACCTCAAATACCACCCTCACCTTAGCCGCTATGTGCTATATGAGCATCGAGCAAATTTTGCGGGATTTACAAACGGCTTAGGCCGGATATATCCACGCGCTATTGATAACCCTACTTTTATTTGAAGAGGACATACATGAACCATACCACAGCCTGCGCCAAAATTAACAGCAAAGAAGAGTTGCAGCATTATCTGCAAACGGCATTACAGCTTGAACACTCCACTATACCCGTATACCTGACCGCGCTTTATTCCATCCATCCGGGTACTAACCTGGATGCCACATTGATTCTCCGCGCCGCTCTGGTTGAAGAGATGTTGCATCTGACCTTGGCTGCCAATGTTTTAAATGCGATTGGCGGCAAGCCGGATTTGGCCGCAGCCGATTTTGTCCCCCTCTACCCGACTTATTTACCTAGTGGGGAAACGGATTTTCAGGTCAGCACGGAAAAGTTTTCCCTACAAGCTATCGAAACTTTTTTGAATATCGAGCGCCCAGCCTTAAGGCCTGTGCATCTCCCGCACGGCTTACGCGGCCATATAGTCCATAAACATAAAGACCGGCATTGCCATTGCATCCTTGATAAGGCTCTGATCGCTTGCGGCAAATCTGCGGATATGCACTTTTACAGTATCGGCGAGTTTTATGAAGCCATTATTGACGGTTTGGATACCGTTTATGCGCAACTCGGCGAGGCGTTGTTTTCTGGCGATGAAGCCTTACAAATCGGCCCCAAATATTATTATTCGGGGGGCGGCGACATCATCGTCGTCAACAACTTAGAAACAGCCAAAGCGGCCCTTAACTTGATTATCGAACAGGGCGAGGGTTACGCAGACTCTGTTTATAGCAGCAGCGGTGAAATTGGCCACTATTACCGTTTCCAACAAATCCAAAAAGGGCGCTATTACGTCCACGGCGACCCAGTTAACCAACCGAGCGGCGACTTTTTCACGGTCGATTGGGATGCCGTCTATGACCTGAAAAGCAATGCGCATTTGACGGATTATCCGCAAGGCACTGAAGTCTATCAGGCGGCCAGCGACTTTGAAGCGGCTTATTATGACTTTTTACGCCACATCACTGACGCTTATAACGGTAAACCAGAATACCTGATCCCGGCGGTGGGCGGTATGTTCCGCTTAAAAGAACTGGCCAGCCAATTAGTCAGAAACCCTAATCCTATCCAAGGTGAGAGCACTAATGCCGGCCCTACCTTTGGTTCGAGAGCGGCATAACCTAAAGAATTAACGGGAGCTACCTACATGTTTGATTTATTTATCGATTTTTCCGTGACACTGACAGGTTTCAGTACCTTTAGGCTACAGGGTACTGGCATGGCGGCACCTTATTTTGAGACCGTGCAAAAGATTATCGGCCCGGCCACTTTAGATGAGCTGCTGTTGCAATATCAAGCCATTGTTGCCACCGCAAACGGTGATGCCGCAACGTTGGATAACCTGTTGCGCAATACCATTTTCAACGATCCGAAATTCGGCCCGGTCACCCGCAATATCATTAAGCTCTGGTTTGTCGGCACTTGGTATCAATTACCAAAAGACTGGTGGGGCGCTTACGGAACCGGAGAACAGGGCGACAGCTTTGTCGTCAGTCCAGCCGCCTATACTGAAGGTTTGCTATGGCCTACTGTCGGGGTAACCCCCGCCGGTGCCAAAGCCCCCGGATATGACAGTTGGGTTAACGCCCCGGTATTTTCCTAAGCAAATCTAGCGACGGTTGGAGGCCTTGCTGGATTTCATGTCAGCAACACCCAAAGCTGCGCCGTTTTCCTAACGATACATCACATGATTTTATCTCAGTAAAAGGTATTGATATGAACAATAGTAACTATTTTACAAACATTACGCTTCGCCGTGCCATTGCCCATTGTTTGCTGGCCGCTATGGTCGGAGGCATGGTATTGGCGAGTCCTGCTGCGGTCGCCGAAAGCGCTTATGCTAAAGCCAAAATAACCGCCCCCACCACCAAAACCCTGTTTGACCCCAGCAAAGTTTTTTTGGGCATTACCCCAACGGGTTGGGTTAATGATGACGATCCGACCATTGATGATGATATTGGCTTTAAGCAAATCGTCAGCGAAATGGCTTTGGCGGGCTTTCAAGGCTCCAGTGTCGGCCATAAATATCCGACCGACACCAAAGTGCTGACTGACGAGCTGAACTTACGCGGCTTGAAAATTTCCGAGCCTTGGGTAGGTACTTATTACACCATTAAGGCCATGGATGAGCAGACCCTAGAAACCTTCAAAAAGCAAATGGCCTTTATCAAAACCATGGGTGGTACCGATATCGTGGTCGCGGAATTAGGCAATGCCGTACATCAGCAACCGGTGGCGGTATTGCCAAATAAGCCGGAATTTACCGACGCACAATGGAAAGCGTTGCTGGACGGCTTGAATATGTTGGGTGCCTTGGCGGAAAAAGAAGGGATGCGTTTGTGCTATCACCCCCATGTCGGCACGGGTGTGGAAAAAGCGCCGGATATTGACCGTCTGATGGCGGGTACTGACCCTAAATATGTCCATTTATTGTTAGATACCGGGCATTTGTTTTATGCCGGCGTTGACCCTTTAGCGATTGCGACAAAATATGCTAGCCGGATTAAGCATGTCCATCTGAAAAACATCCGCAAATCCGTGTTGGACAGTTCGGTTGCCAGTAACAGCAGTTTCTTAGACTCCATCCGTGCCGGGGTGTTTACCGTACCCGGTGACAGTGCGGGGGCGATTAATTTTAAACCGATCTTAGAAACCTTAGCGGCCGCCAATTATCAAGGCTGGCTGGTCGTCGAAGCCGAGCAAGACCCCAAAAAAGCCAATCCTTTAGTCTATGCCCAAATGGCCCGCCAATATCTTCGTGAAACCATAGGGTTTTAAAGCCAACCTCAGATAACTGAGGTTCATGTAGGGGTAACCATAACCCTTATGGTTACCCGTATTTTTAACCCTATCGGACACAAAGGATAGCTAATGAATCACCACACTGATAAGACTGCCAGAGACATTTACATCAGCTTTTTCATGTTTACCACAGATATGAAGCCCAGCGACGAAGCCTATAGAAACGTCATCATCACCCACATGCAGGCTTTAAAAGAGCTGGGCTATTCGGGTTTCGAATTCCCGCTGGCCGTTACTGAAGACACCGATTATGCCCAGCAAATTGCCGACTATGCACAATTGCGGCAAGCGATGGATGCCAGCGGCTTGGAGGATATGAAAGTCGCTACCAATGTCGGGGCTACGCCCACGTTTGACCCCAGTTCCGAAGATCAGGCGCAACGCGACGCCGCTTTGGTGTATTTAAAGTCGCGGGTGGACATCACCGCCGCGTTACGGGGCACTATTATGATGGGGCCGATTGTCTACCCTTATGGGCACTTTCCGGTAACCGCCGACAATCAAGGCATCTGGAGCGACGCGCTGCAAGATTATATGGCCCAACGTTATCTGAACGCCCAGCCCGTACTGAACGAATTAGGCCTGTATGCACAAGGCAAAGCCGTCAAATTGGCGATAGAACCGATCACGCATTGGGAAACGCCAGGCCCTAACACTTTGGCGCAACTGATCGGCTTTTTAGAAGGCGTACCTTGTCAGCAGGTCGGGGTATGCCTCGACACGGCCCACGAAACCCTCGACGGTGCCGGCCCCTTACTGTTTAAAGAACAGCTCGACTGGCTGGTACAGGAAGGCCGTCTGCATTATGCGCAGATTTCCCCACCGGATCGGGGTAATGTCCAAGACAGTTGGATACCTTGGCAAACCTTGGTCGAACCACTGTTAAACGCCCATCAAGGCCCTATTGCGGTGGAGATTTTTAATGCCATTCCGGCGTTTTTAGATTCGCTACGCTTATCCAGACGGAAGTTTTGGATACCTGGAGAAGATCCCGCTAAACCACCTTATCCCAGTGCTTACACTATTGCCGCCGAGGTGCTGGCGGCCATCCACGCTAATGTGCCCGCATCTGTATTAAGAGGGCATCAGCCTCCCGCCGCCAACCAATAGGGTTTACTTATGAGCATGTCAGATTATGAAGCGATACAGACCCTGTTTGAGCAAACGTATGCCGATAGGGTTAGGGGTAGGGATATTGAGGCTTATATCGCTATGTACACCGCCGATGCCTTTTGGTCTCCGCCCAATGCGGCAGATTGCCGTGGCCAAGCCGAAATAGCCGAAGGTTTTGCCAGACAAATCGCCAATGCCGATATCGATCCCGTATTTACTGCCGAGGAAATCCGATTATTTGGCGCTACGGCTTATGTTTTAGGCAACTCGGTTGCCCAAATCACTGACCACAGCACAAGAGCGATACGGGTCGCCAAATATACGGCCTTGTGGATTGTCGAATGCAGCCCTGACAACGGCGAATGGCTCATTTCCAGACAATTATGGAATAACAAGCCTTAGGAAAAGACTTGCCGCTGGGATAAAGCCACGGCCCCAAGTGGCCCGCTATTATGAAAGCGGTTAGCCGCGAAGGGTACGAAGACGCGTACCAGCAAACGCTTCGCACCCTTTATATGTAATAAAGCAAAACCATCAATTTGGCTAGCTATGTTTTTGTAGCGGATTTTTCAAACAGTGTAATGGCATTTGCCGGAGACGTGATGTTAACAGACGACATTTTATCAACTACGTTAGAGACGGGGATTGACCCGGGTAATCCTGATATTTTCAAGATTTTTCTTGACGATCTGCAAGGCAATATCCTCAAAGGCCATGGCCGCGATTATAGCGTCCACCTGTTACTGCGCTTTAAGGCCACACCCGCTGAAGTGGCGGCATGGCTGGAGGGCTTTACCAAACAATATGTCAAATCCGCCGCCCAACAATGGCAGGAGACTGCGCGTTATAAAGCCGAACGGCTATCTGGCGGGGTGTGGGCAAACTGCTTGCTGTCCTGCCAAGGTTATGAATATCTGGGTATCCCGCCGTTTAAAATCCCTACCGACAAACCGTTCCGTCTAGGGATAAAAAATCCGGATATCGCCCAAACGTTAGGCGATCCGTCCGCTTCCCAATGGGAAAACGGTTTTCAAGGCGACATCCACGCGTTGTTACTGTTGGCAGATGATGATAGCCAACACTTACAGAATGTGGTAAGCGGTATTGCCGACACCTTAGAGCAAATAGCCGATATTGTCCAGCGGGATGACGGCTTCATCTTAAGAAACGCCGCTGGCCAAGTGATAGAGCATTTTGGCTTTGTCGATGGCATCAGCCAACCCCTGTTCATGAAAAGCGATATTGATGCCGCTAAAGAAAAAGATGGTGGATTCGATCAATGGGATCCTAGGGCTTCGTTAGATATTATCGTCACCAAAGACCCTAATGGCCTAACCGAAGACAGTTTTGGCAGTTATCTGGTATACCGAAAACTGGAACAAAATGTCAAAAAGTTCCATACCTCGCAACAAGCCTTAGCGCAAACCTTGGGTGTGGATAACGGTTTGGCGGGGGCGATGATGATGGGCCGCTTCCAAGACGGCAGTCCTGTGGTTTTATCGGACACACCGATACCCGATAACCCGACCACCAATAATTTTAATTACGATGCCGATACGGCAGCGAACAAATGCCCGTTCCATTCCCATTTGCGTAAAACCAACCCGCGTGGCGATACCGGCAGGGTTGTGTCATCGGATGATGTCGCGCAAGCGTTGGCGATGGAAAAAAAGCACCGTATCGCCCGGCGGGCCGTCAGTTACGGTAATGCCGATCTGACTGCCGCCCCCGAAACCGGTTCCGGTTTGCTGTTCTTATGCTTTCAGGCGAACATCGAAAACCAATTCAATTTTATCCAAGCCAGTTGGTCTAATTCGGCAAATTTTGTCAAAGTCGCTGTCGGCCCCGACCCTGTGATCGGGCAACCCCAAGGCACCCAACAATGGCCTAGCCAATGGGGCGCACCCACTAGGGAAGCGGTGTCGATGCCGCTGTGTATCACTCTGCAAGGCGGCGAATACTTTTTTGCCCCCAGCATCAGTTTCTTAGCCAACCTGACTAGCCTGTTAAGCTAAGCCACTCATTTTTAAGAGGTTGATCTAATGCCCATACTGACCCAACAACCTATATATCAAACGGCCTTATCATTAATGCTAAGCGCTGTCATTATGAGCGCGAACGTTAATGCCGCCACGGCTGAAGAAGATCCGCAAACGGCAGGAGCATGGGAGAGTGTTCCTATGCCCAGCCAGCAAACCCTAGCCCAAGCTGTACATTCGGTGTTGTTACCTAACGGTAAGGTACTGATAGCGAACGGCAGCAGCTTCCGTAATACCATTGTCACCGAAGGCGACACTCAGAAAATCCAAGAAGGCGTGGATTCAGGCGACTATGATTCCGTTAACAATACCGTCCTATTTGATCCCCAAACTGCCGAATTTGCCAAAATTCCATCGCCACCGGCGATACAGCACCAAGAGAACAATGACTTGTTTTGCGCGGGCCATTTACAGCAAGCTGACGGCAATGTCCTGTTTGTCGGCGGTACTGGCCGCTATTATCCGGGTGGACGCTTTACCGGTTCCAGGCAGCTCAACCTATATAATTGGCGTGACAATACTTGGTCGGATAAAGGGCAGCTTAAAGAAGGACGTTGGTATCCGAGCTTAGTGCCGCTGGCCGACGGCAAAATCGCCATTTTTTCTGGCCTGAAATTAAATGAACCCAATCAAATCAATCAGGGCTTAGAAATTTACGACCCCTTACTGAACAAGTTAGATTATTTTGACTTGGCACAAATTGCCGATAGCCCGTTTAACACCAAACTGGAAGGCAGTTCGGTTTATGACAGCATCGACTTGTATCCACGCGTTTTCCCTACTGCCACAGGCAAATTGCTGATTACTGGCGACGAGGCGGGCATCGCCAATGTCTTGACGCCGCATAGCAGCAAAAAATCGTATCTGATGGCGGTGGCGAAAGACACGGGCGGTAAGCTGTCGGTCAGTTTTGAGGTCGGTGCGGATAAAGCCGAAACCTCAAAAGCTTACGGTACTGCGTTTCAAGTGCCCAATTCCGAAGACGTGGTGTTGCTGGGCGGTTTGACGGGGACTAATGATATTGGCTTTGGCCTGCCTAATAAGCCGGATATTCCGGGCGCTAGCGTCGCCTCCAGTCTGCAACGTTGGCAAGCGCCCGGCAAAACCGGAACAAAATTAGGCCAATGGTCGCAAACCCCCGCGTTTCTTGCGGAGCCTAGAGCCAATCTGCAAGCGGTCATTTTGCCGGATAAAGAAGTTTTGGTCGTTAATGGCGGCGTTTATCCCGAATACCGCCCTGTCTATGAACCCTTATTACTGTCGCCGAACCCGCAAGCTAACGGCGGCTATGACATAAAGCGCATGAAAGCCGCCCACTTGCCTAGGCTATACCATAACGGCGCGTTGCTATTGCCCGACGCACGGGTGTTAATTATCGGCGGCAACGCCAACAGGGCGGCCCGTGACAGTGTCGGCAACGTCCGCGTGGACACTATCCGCGATGCGAAGGAATTTAACGTCTTCGCCAAACTGACCGACCAAGCGGGACAGCCCAAAGCCTTTACTTTAGAAGAGTTTTACCAGCATCCGCAAAGCTATTATGCCGAGGGCGATACCCAGCCTTTCGTGCCGGCAGAGATTTGGCAAGCGGAAATTTTCAGCCCACCTTATTTGTTTAAGCCGGGTGTGCGCCCCGAAATCATCCAAGCGCCAGAGTCTATCAAATATGGCCAAACCGGCCTAGTCACCGTTAGCGCAGCGGAGGCGGCAGGCGATCTGGTGCTGGTCAAACTCGGTTCAGTCACGCATTCTTTCGATTACGGCCAACGTCTGGTGGATTTGCCTATAGCGATTAAAGAGCATAAGGCAGGTAGCGCCCTTATTAAATTCAATGCCCCCAGCAACGCCAATCTGTATCCGCCCGGTTACTACATGATGTTTTATTTGAATGCCGCAGGTAAGCCTTCACACGCCAAAATGGTCAGGTTGGAATCCTGATGTGATGTTATCCCCAAACCACCACTGTTCAGTTTCTGAGGAATATACCATGCCACAAAAAAACCGTACCCTAGCCGCCGCCATTGCCCAATTAACGGGCATGGCATTACCGCAACCTTTTCGCCACATTAAAAAAAGCTGGCCACTATTACTGTTGTTGCCGCTGTCTGCGCCGCTTCATGCCGAAGATGCCCCTTGCCCGCCCGGCTATCCCTCAACGTGGGGCCCTGCCGCTAAAGACTTTCTCGGCACATCATTAGGTGCTACATCACGGGTTTATTTTACGGGGGCGGAAGGTATCCTAACCGAAGTGTTCTATCCGACCATCGACACCGTGCAAAATGTCGATATGCAGTTTTTGGTCACCGATGCCGCCAAAACCTGGGGTGATGAAGAGCGCAAACAAGCCAAGCATGAAATCAGCCAAACCGATCCGCGTGCTATGATTTGGAATGCGGCGACTACCGCCGATAACGGCAAATGGAAAATCAGCAAAAAAATATTTACCGACCCGAACAGTAATGTGGTCATTCAGCGCGTGACTTTCCAAACCTTGGAAGCGGGCAAAAGTGTGAAAGATTATAACGTCTATTTGCTGAACAACCCCGCCATTAACAATTCCGGGGCGGGCAAGGCACAATGTAGCGGCAAACAAAGCACCACTGATGGCGCCGATAACTCGAAAGCCTTAAGCACGTCGGGGCGCACTTTCTTGGTCGCTTCGGAAAGCAAAGCCAATTCGGCAGTATCCGCCTTAGCTGTCTCCTTACCTTGGCGGGTAACGGGCAGCGACCCAATGGTATCTAACGGCTTTGTCGGCACTAACGACGGTTATACCGATTTGTTCGCAGGCGTTCATGACAGAACCATGGATTGGCATTATGCCAATGCCTTAGGCGGTAACGTCGCGCAAATGGGCTGGCTGGATTTTTCCGCCGCAACCGGCAGTTCAGTCAGTTTTGATGTGGTGTTGGGTTTTGGCAGCAGCGAAAATGAAGCGATGAACACAGCCAACGCCGCCCTGAAAAATGATCTGGCGGCGGTCGAAAAAACCTATGCTGACCAATGGAAAACCTATACCCAAGGCCTTGACAACCAAGGCGGTACGGCGGATAACCAGTATTATTTGGCGGCAATGACCTTAAAAAGCATCCAAGACAAAAGTAGCGGCGCAATGGTGGCAGGTCCCGGTACGCCGTGGGGCGATACCAGCAACGACAGCAACCAAGGCGGCTACCATTTAGTCTGGGCGCGAGATTTGTTCAAATTTGCCAGCGCCTTAATCACAGCGGGCGATAAAGACACCGCCAATAAATCGGTCGAATTTTTGTTCAATGTACAAATGGAAACCACAGGGGCTACAGCTGGCCGTTTTCCGCAAAACAGTTTTGTCGACGGCAAACCTTATTGGAACGGCACCCAAATGGACGAAGCGGCGATGCCGATCATTTTGGCGTGGAAACTTAACCGCACCGATCTTTGGCCGAAAATAAAATTGGCGGCGGAATTTGTCGCCAAAACCGGCCCGCATACTGGGCAAGAGCGCTGGGAAGAAATGGGCGGGTACTCACCTTCGACCATTGCCGCCGAAATTGCCGGGCTAGTCTGTGCCGCCGATTTGGCGACGGCGGCGGGCGATCCGGGTGCGGCGGCGTATTATCTGCAAAAAGCTGACGAATGGCGCAACAATATCGCCAATTGGACATTTACCACCACAGGCTATTATGGCAATAAACAATATTATGTCCGTATCGACAGCAACCAAAACCCTGACGACGAAGATAGCCTGACTTTCGGTAACGGTGGCGGCAACCATAAAGAAAAGTCGATTATTGACGGCGGCTTCTTAGAATTGGTGCGTATGGGGGCGATGAGTCCGAACGATTGGACGATTTTGGACACCCTGCCCGAATATGATGAACTTCTGAAGCAAACGTTCCCTGGCAAAGGTGATGCTTTTTTCCGTTATAACAATGACGGCTATGGCGAAAATAACCAAGGCGGCAGTTACAATGGCACGGGGCGCGGACGTTTATGGCCTATTTTTACGGCGGAACGGGGTATTTACGAAATCGCCAAAAGCGGCGACGGCAGTAAAGGCACGGCGTATCTGAGTGCCCTGAAAGCCTTCTCATCACCTGCGGGCTTTATCCCCGAACAAATCTGGAATCAGACCGCAACCATTACGGGCTGGGAAACCATCACGCCAGCCCCTTATGTCCCCGGCACGGCGACCCGTTCCATGCAGCCTTTAAGTTGGGCGATGGGCGAGTATATCAACCTGACCGCTGCGATTAAGTCTGGGAAAGGCGATGCCCCTAAAGTGGTGTGTGACCGTTATGCCTGCGATAAACCGCAAGTGACCGTCAGTTTTAATGCCACTGCGCAAACCCAGTGGGGAGAAAATATTTATCTGGTAGGCGACAGCCCTTTACTGAGCAACTGGATACCCGCTTCGGGCATCAAACTATCGGCAAAAGGCTATCCAGTTTGGAGTACGCGCATTTCCTTACCGACGAATACCGCGTTTAAGTATAAATATGTCAAACGTGACAGCAAAGGCAATACGCTATGGGAGCAAAGTGCCGACCATACATTTACAACGGCGGCGAATAATACGCCTATCGTGCGGACAGATAGTGTACAGGGCTGGCAACCTTAGGACGACAAACCAAGGCTAATTAGCCACCAGCCTGCACCGTAAAGCTTATCTAAACAGCACTTCACCACGGAGGACACGCAACCGTGTCCTCCACTTCCTTTGTGCCTTATCGGCAAATTAAGAAGCCACCCCTAACAATACCGCACCTGCCTTAAAGACCGCAGTCGCTTCGCTGCCTTCGGTCAGGCCTAAGGTATCGACGCTTTCGTTGGTAATGGTCGCAGCGATGGCATTGCCGCCTTGCAAGGCAATCACGACTTCAGTATTGACCGAGCCTTTTTGGATACGGGTCACTGTACCTTTCAGTTGGTTACGCGCCGACAGGCGATAACCACCGAAATCGGTCACGAGCGTAACTTGCGAGACTTTAATCAGGGCAATGGCATCAAGGCCGCTTTTAATGCCTAAGCTTTCCACAGATTCTTTCGTCACAGAAGCGACAATCACGTCGCCGCCTTTCAGATCGAGAGTAACGGTGGCATTGACGGCACCGACGGCAACATCGGTCACTTTGCCAAAAAATTGGTTACGCGCACTGGCTTTCATAATTAACCTCTTGAGTAAGAAAACAATATCTTGATGGGTGTTTAAACGCTGGTTGAGTTGTTGCAAAAAAATAGCATGTTCGCTTTGCAGTTGCTGAAAGACCGCCAAGAACGCTTTACCCGCCAGCGTCAGTTGGGTTCCGCCGCCCTGTTTGCCGCCGATAGCCGTTGTCACCAAAATATTGGGCGACAGGTTATTGGCGCGTTCTATCATTTCCCACGCACCTTTATAGGTTAAGCCCACAGCCCGCGCGGCTTGATTAATGGAACCCGTTTGCCCGATGGCAGAAAGTAGGCCGAATAGCCGCTCTCCTAGGCTACTTAACAAATGGATTTGGCCGCTGACCAAAGCGACAGGCTCAGCGGGTGTTGCCGCGCTGTCTGCCGTTTCGCAAAGCTCGGCCTTAATAGGCAGATTAGACAAAATAAGTCTCCTTAATAATAAGCCAAGCCGGATTAGCGCCTGACAAAATAAGTGGCCCAGACGCTAACCTTGCTAAGCGCCGCTTTAAAATGCCACCTGAACCCGCGAGAATACCGCCTGCTCGGTCGTCCGGTCAGTATTGCCGGCAGCACCACCGACAAACAGCGTCTCTTCGTAATCGGTCATCAGCTTCAGGTTGTCGTTTAAGTACCAGTTGACCCCTAATGCCCACGATTGGGCGTTTCTGATGGAATTGCTTAAGCTGGCGAAAGAATAAGGGTTTGCCACCGAGCCGATGTTTTGGAACGTCGACTTGTCGATATTCAGCTCAGACCACCGTGCGGCAAGTTGCCATGCCCCCCAAGAACCCGCTGCCGGATCAAAGCGTTTGTTAGGTTTAATGGCAAAAAAGCTATTATTTTCACCGGTCAGCATATAAGACACATTGAAATGCCAAGCCTCGTTGTTTTGTAGGGCATGTTTATTCAACCCTGCATTATATAGGTTTTGTGATGATACTAAATATTCCCCCATTATGCCAACGGTTTTCCAATACCAATACATTTGCGGGTAAATCCGATACTGTTCGCCGGATGAAGTGGCGGCGCCATTATAGGTCACGATGGCTTGCTGCCCGGCACTGACCAAGGAGACTAAGGCATTTTGTTGTGGTTGCCCCCAAGTACCCGCCACGCCCAAACCTAAACCTGCCAAAGCGGTACCGCTGTGCATAAAAGGGTGCGAGAACAACCGCGCGGCGACTTCTTTATTGTTATCGGTGTCCCTATCCGCATTTTGTACCGCTTGGTTATCGCGGACACCGTTAAATACCCCGACCTCGTAACCGATAAACTCCTTAAAAACTGGCTGCGGTGTATATTGCGCTTTATAGCCAGGATAAGCAATTGCACCGTGCAGCATAAAACCTATATCACGGTTAGGTGCTAACTGGGCAGGGTAGGCGCGTTCAATAAAGGTCAGATTAGTCGCCGTTTGCATCCGTTCCAAGCTGACGGGTTGGCGGAATTTTCCCGCCATCAAGCTGGCGGCAGTAAAATAGTGCAAATCGACAAAGGCATCAAACAGGCGTACTTGCCCGCCGCCAAAATCAGGCGCGATGCGAAAATCGACATTTTTAAACAACGTGCCGTCAAACGTTAATCGCGCCCTACGGATCAAAAACTTATCAAACTCGCCCGAAGACAACGGCGCATCATCGGCATAAAAATTGCTGTCTGCTTGTGCATAACCACGAATGTTCAGCTTGTAATTGTCATCGGCGGACTTCAAGACCACGCCTTTATTGGACACGTCAATTTTAGGGGCTTTTTTGGCTTGTTCGTCGGCGGCTTTTTTGTCGGTTTCAAGACGTTGGCTAATGACGGACAGCTTGTCTTCCAACTGTTTGACAGGGGCGGCTTGGACAGGTTGGGCTCGTCCGGCCAGATAGCTTTTCAGTTGTTGGTTTTCGGCTGCGGCGTGTTTTAATTGGTTCTCCATCTGCGCCATTTTCTTTTCCATCGCCGCCATCCGTTGTTCCACACTCATGGCTTGGCTGGTATTAGCAAAACCGATGGCCGTCATTGCCAACCATAATGCCGATTTGTTAAGCATTTGAATATCTCCAAAAATGATAAAAACTAAATTCTATCATCATTAATTCGCTAATGACCACTGCTTGACAAGAAAACACCGCAAGCGCAGTATAGCAACCGTAATAGCGTTTTGCCAATACATCTATTTTCTTCGCTTCCAAGGAGCCGCCAATGACTTTTAAACCCTTACGTTTATTATTGATTTTTTTAATTTGCAGCGTTTTTATGCCCGCCGCGCAAGCGGAAATAACCGTGCTGGCCGCCGCCAGCCTGACCAACGCGCTCACCGACATTATCAAACACTACCAAAAACAACAGGGCGTAACGATAAAAACCTCGTTTGCCTCATCGTCGGTACTGGCCAAACAAATCGAAAACGGCTTACCGGCGGACATTTTCATTTCCGCCGATAAGCAATGGATGGATACCTTGTATGAGCAAGGTAAAATCGACGCGACCTCGCGTAAGGAGGTTTTGGGCAATAGCTTGGTGCTGATCGCACCAAAAGGCCAAGGCTTTGCTGTTAAGTTGGCGAAAGGCGAAGCCTTAGCTAACGCGTTTGACGGCAAGTTATGCACTGGCGAAACCAGCACCGTACCCGCCGGCAAATATGCGAAAGAAGCCTTGCAAAATTTGGCGATGTGGGACACCATTAAAACCCGTATCGTCGGTACCGAAGATGTCCGGGCCGCGTTGGCGTTTGTCGAGCGTGGCGAATGTGCCGCTGGCATTGTCTATGCCACCGATGCCCTGATCAGCACTAAGGTCGAAGTGGTCGGCACTTTTCCTGAGAGCAGCCACGCGCCGATAGCTTACCCAATGGCCTTGATTAGCCAATCCCAAGAAGCCCGGGCTTTTCTCGATTATTTAAGCCAAGCCGAAGCGGGCAAGGTGTTTGCCCATTATGGCTTTACCCGTCTGCAACCCTAACCCTGGTAACGTATGCTGGAACTGAGTGAACAAGAAATAGCGGCTTTGTTGTTATCGTTAAAAATCGCCGGGTGGAGCACCTTGTTAAGCTGCCCCTTGGCGATTATCATCGGTTGGTGGTTGGCCCGTTACGAATTTTTCGGCAAAGCCTTGGTGGATGGCTTGGTGCATCTGCCTTTAGTATTACCGCCGATTGTTCCCGGCTATTTATTGTTGCTGTGTTTCGGGCATAATGGCTTTATCGGCAAATGGCTGTACCAAAGCTTTGGCGTCAGTTTGGCCTTTAATTGGAAAGGCGCGGTATTGGCCTCAATGGTCATGGCCTTGCCGTTAATTGTCCGCTCGGTGCGTTTGTCAATCACCGCGATAGACCGGGGGCTGGAAAATGCCGCCCGCACCTTGGGGGCATCCCCAGTGCGGGTGTTTTTTACCATCACCCTGCCGTTGGCGGCCCCCGGCATTCTGGTCGGGGCGGTATTGGGCTTTAGCCGCAGCCTGGGTGAATTTGGCGCAACCATCACCTTTGTCGGCAATATCGAAGGCGAAACCCGCACCTTGCCTTTAGCCATTTACACCGCCACCCAAGTGCCGGGCGGCGACGGCCCGGCGGCGCGGTTGGTGATTTTGTCGGTACTGTTGGCCTTGCTCGCCTTAATCATCAGCGACCTGCTCAACCGTAAGCTATACCGTAATGCGGGGCGTTAATTATGTTAGATATTGATGTAAAACTGAACCACGGCAGCTTTCAATTGCACGCCCAGTTTCAAAGCAGCCACTTGGTCACCGGCTTATTTGGCCCTTCAGGTGCGGGTAAATCTAGCGTCTTGAATTTGATAGCCGGACTGCTCACCCCCCAACAAGGGCATATCATCGTCGATGGCACACCCTTGTTCGACTCCCGCCAAGATATTAACTTACCCGCACATCGGCGCCGGATCGGCCTGGTGTTTCAAGATGCGCGGTTGTTCCCACATTTGTCGGTACGCCATAACTTATTGTACGGCTACCATTTGCTCAAACCCGACCAACGGCAAATTCACCTCGATACGGTAGTGGAACTGTTGGAAATCGGCCATTTGTTAGGGCAGTCCGTGCAAAAACTCTCCGGCGGCGAAAAACAACGCGTCGGCCTAGGCCGCGCCTTGCTTACCAGTCCCCGCCTGCTGCTGCTTGATGAGCCACTGGCCGCCCTTGATGAGCGCCTCAAACAACAGATCCTGCCGTTTTTGCTGAAAACCCGTGACGAATTGCGCCTGCCCATGCTTTACGTCAGCCACGCTTTAGCGGAAATCCATTACTTGACCGATAGCGTGGCCTTTCTTGATAAAGGGCAGATTGTTTCGGCGCAATAAGGGTAGGGATCTGTGGTTTCTCTATAGCCAAAAAAACCATATTTCCCAACATTTAATTGCCTATCTGCTTATTGAATACTCCGAGGTTAAAATTATTTCTTATTCGCCTACTTAACAGAAATTAATTGTGATATATAATTAAGGTACGTCCATACAACAACAATAACAGGCCATACCTGTATGAACAGGGAACAAATCCTCGCGTTAGCTCCAGATACCGCATCCATCAGTGCCGCCAAAAGCTTGGGTAACCCTAAAGTTTGGGGTGTGTTGGGCTATAGTGGCCGGGCGGTGTGGGGCGAGTGTAAAGGCAGTGGCGCAAACCCGTACCAAGCGCGGATTGATTTAAGCGGCAATGCTTTTAAATGTTCCTGCCCCAGCCGCAAGTTTCCTTGTAAACATGGCTTGGCGTTGTTCCTATTATATGCCGAAGAGCCGCAGCATTTTACCCAGACCGATGCGGAACCGCCTTGGGTGGCGGAATGGTTGGCAAGTCGCGGGCAACGGGCAGAAGCCAAAAAAGCACCCGCCGCCGCCAAGCCTGTAGACCCCAAAGCCCAAGCCAAACGCCAACAACAGCGGGATGGGGAAATGGCGCAAGGGCTGGCGGAATTGGGGCTATGGCTGGAGGATATTGTCCGTATCGGCTTCGCAGAATTGCCCGCCAAACCCTTGCGCTATTGGGATGAATGGGCGGCGCGGATGGTCGATGCCAAAATGCCCGGCCTCGCGGGGCGGATCAGAAAGTTAAGCGCGGTGTTGCTGCAAAAAAGCGATAATCTGCATCTGTTCGCGCAAGAAATCGCCCGCCTGCATTTGTTGGTCAAGGCGTATCCGCAACGCCACCAGCTACCCGCCGGACTGTGTGCCGACATTAACCAAGTGCTGGGCTTGGCAATGCGTGAAGACGAGGTATTACAAGCCCCGGCGGTCAATGACGAATGGCTGGTGTTAGCAACCCGTTTTAGCGAAGAAAACGCCTTAGTGACCCGCGAAGTGTGGTTATTAGGCACCACTAGCGGGCAGTTCGCCAAATTACTGCATTTCGCCCATGCCAGCCAGCGGCAAACCTTACAAACACTATGGCTGACTGGCAACCGTTTGCTGGGCAATGCGCATTTCTACCCGTCAGCGACTCCATTACGCGCCGTATTAGGCGACTATCAAAACAGCCCACAACAAGCGGGCATCGGCCCTGCCCCGCAACATAGCGCTTTTTGGCAGGATTACAGCCAATTAAAAATCCGCAACCCGTGGCTAGGCGCTTATCCGGTGCTGGCACCGCCCGCTATACCGATATACCAAGAACCTTTTTTATACTTGCAACTGCCTGACGGCACCGCCATTCCAGTCGATACGCGTGGCACTGCGCCGTGGCCGTTATTGGCAATGAGCGGCGGGCAAACCGTCAGTGTCTTTGGCGAATGGGATGGTGAACGCCTCCAGGCCTTAGGGGTTTGGTACGGACAGACTTACGCCAATTTAACGGCTAGGGCAGTAACATGAAGATCTGGCAAGACTTAGTCAAACACGCCATTGTCGGCACTCAGCGCCACAGCCAACTGCCCGTGTTAGCACCACCGGACTTACAAAGCCGCCAGCACCATTGGCAAGATTTAAGCACCGAACAGCAATTGCTTAACGCGCTGGCCTTGGTCGAATCTTATAAAGCGGTGGGTAAAATTTGGGCGGTGGCTAGCCCTGCACCCTTATCCGCCGCCGTCCCTGAAACAGCGGCCTATTGCAGCGCCCATATCAGCCAATGCCTGCACCGTTACTTGCACGAAGAAAACCATGCTTTGGTGAAAGAAGCCCTCGGCCTACTCAGTCAGCGGCAACAACTGTTACCCCCTGAATTGTTAGCGGCGTTTTTAACATGGAGTGAAAGCCAACGTCCTAACGCCGCCCAGCTAAGGGCCGTGATCGGTAACCGTGGCTTATGGTTATGCGGACTCAATCCCGCTTGGCAGAAATTGCCGGGCAATTTAGCCACCACAGTGGAAACCACCGATACTTGGCTGGAGGCCATCGGATCGGCGCGGTTCGCCCTCTTTGCCGAAGCCTTAACAGCAGACCGCCACCAAGCCTTAAGCCAATTGGCCGCTCAATGGCCTGTAAACAACGCTAAAGACCGGCAAGCCTTTTTAGATGTGTTAGCCGGGCAACCCACGGCGGATATGTTGCCCTTTTTGCAAACTATCACCGAAGACCGTAGCCAAGGGGTGCGCGAGAGAACCACCCGCCTGCTCGCACAATTGCAAGACCCTGAGCTGACCCGTTTAGTGCAGGACAATCTTTTAGCCGTGCTGGAAATACATAAGCCTTTATTAGGTCACGAGCAACTGCGGGTCAATTTGCCCGATGCGCTCGCCGAAATTTGGAAAAAACGCGGTTTGCAAGAAAAACTGGAATACCTGCCTGTCCTGACTGGCTCTGCTAAAATCGGCAATAAGGCAGGCTGGCTTTATCAATGGCTAAGCTTAAGCAATCCCCTTACACTCGCCGAACAACTTGGTTTAAGCTTGGCAACGCTAGTTGATGCTGCCCTGCGCTCGGATTTTTCGGCGGCCTTATTATCAGGTTTTGATTTTGGCGCGGCCCTGCATAGCTGCGCGGAATTTGTGCCACTGCGTATGCCTTTACTGAATACGAGGGAGCAAGGTTTTTGGCTACAGCACTTTGCCCCATCATATCCGCCCGCGTGCATCGAACCCGTAGCCATTGCCTATTTCCAGCAACTGGATGCCGGCCAAGCACTGGGGTTTATCTACAATTTTACCGCCCAGCAAGACACTTTATCCGAACCTTTCGCAGAAGCCGTCATCGACGTTTTGCTGGCAGCCGCCAAGGCTACCCCGCCCGTCTTTTACGGTTACGAACGTAAAAGCTTAGCGCAATTGGCCTTTAAATTGCCGCTGGCGAATTATGACCATTTGAGCCGACGCTTACAACAAGATGACAACCCGCAGTTTTTTGACTTATTAACCCATTTTTCCCAGCGCCAGGCGCTACATCAGGAGTTTGCTCATGAATGAGGTGTTAAGACGGCACGCCGAACAGCAATATGCCGAAGAATTGGCGGCCCTGCAAGCCGTCGATACCCGCCAAAAGCCTACCAATTGGGCGTTATCGCCGTGGGCCGTGGTGCAGTACCTGATGGGCGGCACCTTAAGTAACGGTTATGAAGTATCGGCAAAATACATCGGCGACCAACGCCTGATGGAGATCGCCGTCGCCACATTAACCACTGACCGCGCCTTATTACTCTACGGCGTACCGGGCACGGCAAAATCGTGGGTATCCGAACATTTGGCGGCGGCAATTTGCGGCGACTCCACCTTAGTCATCCAAGGCACAGCGGGGATTAGCGAAGAGGCAATCCGTTATGGTTGGAATTACGCACAATTGCTGGCGAAAGGGCCGAGCATGGAAGCGCTGGTGGTCAGTCCGATGATGCACGCCATGCAAGTCGGCAAAATCGCCCGCATTGAGGAACTGACCCGCATCCCCTCCGATGTCCAAGACACGTTAATCACGGTGCTGTCGGAAAAGCACTTGCCTATCCCCGAACTCAATACCGAAGTCTCGGCGCGGAAAGGCTTTAACATCATCGCCACCGCCAATAACCGCGATAAAGGCGTTAACGAACTGTCCAGCGCCTTGCAACGGCGTTTTAACACGGTAATCTTGCCGACCCCCGCCAGCTTGGCCAAAGAAGTGGAAATTGTCGAACAGCGGGTACGCGAATTGGGGCGTGCTTTGGAACTGCCATTGGAAAAAAGTGCGGTGCGGGAAATCCAACGGGTCGTGACCATTTTCCGCGAATTACGCATGGGCGTGACCTTAGACAATAAAGAAAAATTGAAAATACCGTCAGGCACCTTAAGCACTGCCGAAGCCATTTCCGTTATGAACAGCGGCATTAGCCTATCGGTGCATTTTGGTGACGGCGAGTTGAATGTCGCCGACTTGGCCTCCAGCCTGATCGGGGCGGTCATCAAAGATCCCGTGCAAGACCCTATCGTTTGGCGCGAATACTTGGAAACCGTCGTTAAAGAGCGTGCCGGATGGCAAGACCTTTACCGTGCTTGCCGCGAACTCAGTTGAGCGATGTTAGTCGACAACGTCTTTTACCTGGGCATACGCCACCACGGCCCCGGCTCGGCGGACAGTGTCTTGCGGGCGTTAGCCAGCTTTGCGGCGGATAAAATTTTGCTGGAAGGCCCGGCAGAAGCCGCCCCCTTGCTGGCGCAAATTAACCATCCGCAATTACAGCCGCCCGTCGCGCAACTGTTCTACGCTACCGACCAACCCGCTGAGGCGGTGTTTTACCCTTATACGCGCTTTTCACCGGAATGGCAGACGCTGTGTTATGCACAGCAGTCGCAAACGCCGCTGGAATTTTTCGACTTACCGCAAACCCACGCCCTCGCTTTAAAGCGTAACGGATCCGTCCAAGAAACGGAAGCGGAAGAAGGGAACTCACCCCTTGAGGCTATAGATAGCTTAACGCTGGATTTTGACCCTTTGGATTTGCTTGCCCACGCTGCCGGATTTGAAGACGGCGAGCAATGGTGGGAACAAATGGTCGAACAAAACCCGCAGGAAGGGGAGATTTTTACCGCCATTGCCGAAGCCATGAGCGTCGTGCGTACCGCCATTGAAGCCGAACGCCCCTTAAGTCTGCGCGAACAATACCGCGAAGCTTGGATGCGGCGCTGCATACGCCAAGCGCGTAAAGACGGCTACCAAAAGATCGCGGTGGTGTGCGGGGCTTGGCATGTACCCGCCTTAGTGCAACCGATAACCGCCAAGCAGGATACCGCTTTATTAAAAGGCCTTCCCAAAACTAAAATCAACGCCACTTGGATACCGTGGACATATAGCCGCATCAGCAGGTGCAGCGGCTATGGGGCGGGTGTGGCTTCACCCGGTTGGTATGATTATCTTTGGGAGCGTAACCAAACCGACTCTAGCCATTATGCGGTCAGTAGCGGCTGGATTACCCGCGCCGCCCGCCTGCTGCGGACACAAGGCTTGGACATTTCACCCGCCAGTGTCATTGATGCCGTGCGCTTGGCGGAAGCCTTGGCGACGTTACGCGACCGCCACCCGCCCAATCCTAGCGACATGACGGAAGCCATGCAAACCCTGTTCGGCTTAGGTGACCCGACCGCCTTAAGGCTCTTGGATGAACGCTTATGGGTCAGCGAACGCTTAGGGCAAGTGCCGGATGATATGCCGCAAACCCCTCTGCAACAGGACTTCCAACACCAATTGAAAAGCTTGCGCTTACAGAAAGAAGCGGTAGAAAAGCTTTTGGAATTGGATTTGCGTACCGATAGCGGGCGTAACCGCTCGGTACTGCTGTACCGCTTGCAATTGCTGGGCATCACTTGGGGAAGCGTCAGTAAAGACAGCCGCAGCAAAGGGACATTTAAAGAAACGTGGCAGCTCCAATGGCGGCCTGAATTTGAATTATCGCTGATTGAGCGTAATCTCTGGGGTACGGCTATCGCCAGTGCCGCCGCCGCCTTCGCGCTTGCCGAGCTAAGTCAAGCCGGTTCCTTGGCGTTGTTATTGGAAGGTTTGCAGCAACTGTTGCTAGCCGATTTGCCCGCCGCCGTCAGTTCGGCAATGGGTGTGTTACAAGCCCGTGCCGCCACAACCAACCAAATTGACGAACTGATGTTAGCCCTGCCGGGCTTGGTGCGGATTGTCCGTTATGGTGATGTCAGAGCCACCGATACCGCCGCCCTCAAACAATTGGTGGCCAGCCTGACGGTGCGCATCAATATCGGCCTGATCAACCAATGCCGCCAACTCGACGAAGACACCGCGCGGACTATGGCCGACGCTTTGGCGACCGTCAATAGTGCCCTGCAACTGTTGGACGAGGCGGAACTGAACACGGCTTGGCAGCAAGTGCTAGTGCGCTTGGCGGCGACGGACGGCATCCAAGGGGTGTTGTGCGGCAAATGCTACCGTTTGCTGGAAAATGCCCACGTCATTAATGCTGAGGCGGTCGCCGAGGCTCTGTCCTTAGCGTTATCCCGTGCGGAAGAACCGGCGCAAGCCGCTGGTTGGCTGGAAGGCTTATTGAACGGAACCGGTTTGGCCTTGTTGCATGATGACAGCTTGCGGCAAGTATTGGACACTTATATTTGCGGTTTGACGCGGGAGCGTTTTGAAGCCATTACCCCATTATTACGCCGCACGTTTGCTACGTTTGCTTTCGGTGAACGGCGATCTTTGTTGGATAAGGTGTTGTATGACGCGCCTGCCACTGGCCTAAGCCTTGCTGAGCCGGATTTTGACCACACCCAGGCGGCTTTAGTGTTGCCGTTGCTGGACTGCATTTTGGGAGTTACGCACAATCATGGCTGAACTGGACGAAAGACAAAAACGCTGGCGGTTATTGCTGGGCGGTGA
Organism: Methylovulum psychrotolerans; assembly: GCF_002923755.1. Taxonomy (GTDB): domain Bacteria; phylum Pseudomonadota; class Gammaproteobacteria; order Methylococcales; family Methylomonadaceae; genus Methylovulum; species Methylovulum psychrotolerans. The sequence goes on along the minus strand of NZ_PGFZ01000014.1, from coordinate 7,222 downwards.
TAACCAAACCGGCTTAGGAAAGGATGACATTCAGCTAGATAACTTGCTGAACGCACTATACCAGGACAGCTCCGAACCGCGTTCGGCAGGCTTGGGCGCTTCCGCCCCAAAAGTGTCGCGTTGGTTGGGCGACATCCGCGAGCGTTTCCCCGCCAATGTCGTGCGGGTCTTACAAAAGGATGCGTTTGAGCGTCTGAATATGCGGGCCATGTTGCTGCAACCGGAAATGTTGGCGGGGGTCGAAGCGGATATCCACTTAGTCGCCACCCTTATCAGCCTCAAGCATTTAGTGCCGGCACAATCCAGAGACACCGCCCGGCAATTGGTCCAAAAATTGGTGGACGAACTGTTGCAACGCTTGCGCAGTAAAACCGAACAGGCTTTGCGCGGTAGCCTTAACCGGGCGGCGCGGCGTAACCGCCCCTTACCCGGCGATATTGATTGGGGGCGGACGATACGCGCCAACCTGAAACATTACCAGCCCGACTATAAAAGCATCATCCCCGAACGGCTGATAGGTTACGGGCGCAAAAAGCCCCAAAATCTGAAAGAAGTGCTGTTGTGCGTAGACCAATCCGGCTCTATGGCGACCAGCGTCATTTACGCCAGCATCTTCGCCGCTGTCATGGCCTCCATTCCAGCCTTAAAAACCCAATTAGTGGTCTTCGACACCGCCGTTGTCGATTTGACCGAACAACTTGCCGACCCAGTAGAAGTGCTGTTCGGTGTCCAGCTCGGCGGCGGCACCGACATTAACCGCGCCGTCAGTTACTGCCAGCAACGCATCGGCAATCCCCGCGCCACTTCGCTTATCCTCATCACCGACTTATACGAAGGCGGCGATGCCAAAGCCTTAGTCGCCCGTATCGCCGAGCTGAAAAACAGCGGTGTCCAAGTCATTACCCTGTTAGCCCTCAATGACGACGGTGCGCCCAGTTACGACCCACATCTGGCACAAGCCTTCGCCAACTTAGGTGTACCCACTTTTGCCTGTACGCCGGACAAATTCCCTGACCTGATGGCGACAGCGTTAAATGGCGGCGACATAGGACTGTGGGCGGCTAAGGAAGAGGTGGTGATGCAGCGGCAGGGCTGATGTTTAGGTTCACCTTAAACCCCGCTTTATGGCCATCGGCTTTAGCCCCACACTATATTTTTGGCATTTTTATCCATCGTGAACGGAAAACGATGCCACTATCAAAATAAATGAGCAGTTGTAGCTCATCCCCGTTATGTTTGGGTAGATTGCATAAGCCCCCGGTATTTCCCTGGTAACTCCATTTTACAATGCGTTCGGTTTGCGTATGTAGGGAATCATTTTGCCTAAATTTGCATAGCGCGTGGGCAGGGGATTCAAACAGATAAGGGATCAATATCTTATCGGTTTCAAATCGGGTGGCCTTAAAATGTTTTAGCGCCTGTACTTGGGCTAAAAGCTGAGGATCTAAGCCTTTCAAAACGTTTGCCATTGTCAGCTCGCTGGCTTGAAAAACTTTGTACAAGTCGATTTTAGCCAAATTGGCCTGATGAAACAAAAATTGGATGCCTTTATATTCGCCATCTTGCGCATCTATATCTCCCACTGCATAAAGAAAATCTTTGACTTTGCCACGGCCATATATTTTGACGAACTCGCCCCAAAAAACATAACCCAAACCGTAATTGACATCATAATCATAGTCGCTGAACTGGCTCAGTTTCGGTAAGAGGCTCATTAAGCCTTCATCATAGGCTTTATAGTGTAGGGCAGCTTCGCCTAACAAGACGGGGTCGTCGGTATTCCAGTTGTGTTCGGCTAACTCGGCCAAACCTTCATGGAAAAAGCCGCCAAGAATATCGGCATTTTCTATAAATTGAAAATCAGATAAGCGATTAATTATGACATGTGTCAGTTCGTGCCGAAACGTCTTTTTTAGGTTTTCTCCTTGGTCATCAGCAGAATGGGTAGTTGCCGAATTAATGATAATGAAAGTTCCCCGTGTTGAGCCCAGAGTATGTTCGTCAGAGGGTTTTATGAACACTTCTACGCGTGGCTTTTCCTTGAAAGGAATACCAAATTCCTTATGCAGATGCTGCCATTCCTGGTCTGCAAATGGGGTCAATTCGTCTGCTATCCATTGATGCTCTTGTTGAAACTTGAAAGAAAAATAGTTAGTTTCGGTACTGTCTTGATGCCTGAGTTGGCGTATAGCACCGAGCAATTCCTGCCTGACTTTCTGGATGGGTGACAATTTCTGCTCCGGCCAATTTAAGTAGATGGCAAACCCTAAACACCCTGACGTAATCAACACGGGCACAATTTTAGTGAGATGTAGTTTCTGTAACCGAGGATAACGTTGCAGAACAAACCCTACTATTGCAACAGGCGTTCGGGTCATTTTCCATTCGTAAAGGTACATACCCAACAACCAAGGCACGGGTGCCCAAAATAAACTGGGCCGGAAACTTTCTGCAAACAAAGGGACATAACTTGCTGAATTGGGCTGGGCATCAACCAGAACAAAAGCGCCTATCACAATGACAATCAGCAGTGCAAAATGTAGAGGCCTAAACAAGCTTATTAACAAAATAAATCCGCCAGAAAACAAGCTGCCGGCTATATCGGCCACTAATCTATCTGTATAAGTATTTAACGTAAACGCTCCTAGCGAATAACTATAGTAAAACCCGCAAAACCCGCGCACCGCAAAAACAAGCAGATCAACCAGGACGAATATCAAGCAAAGAAAAATACATTTGCCAATAAAATGGCTTTTATAATTCAGGGGATGTTGGGCGAAATAGATGCGGCTATCCAGATCCCTCAGTACGCATTGCCGAAAAATAGCGAGAAAAAGAATCCAGTAAATCAAAATATCCAGTAATTGCTCATCCTTGGAAGTATACTCTTGGGCTTGGGCATGAGGGCTAAATGGGAAATCCGTAAATGCCTCAAAAAAAACCAATAAGGCACTAATGACGACAAACAGCAGATTCCGTATTAAGCCTATTTTAGTTTCTAATAGCAGCGACTGAATAATGGCTTTCATAATTCGACATAGCGCCAAGGCAAATTGACCCGACAATCTAAGTCTTTGTCATACCAAGATAACGTGGTCGAAAATCTGTCTTTCTCAAGCATAAGTGACTGTGCGGTATACGCCGTCTTATTGGGGGCAAGAATCTCCGACTCCATCGTCAAAAGATCAACTAAACGTCCGGGGGTTTGATGTTCATAAATATGGACTTGTACGTCACTATACCCAGAGCCTGGGTAATGGATGCTATAAGTCGGTTGGAAGACTTTAGGAAAAATTTCTGTTGAGGCTAATTCATAACTCACTGGTTCTGACTGGCTTGCAGTCCCTGTAGCCTGGTAGGGTCTGTTGGCAAGCTCAGGCAAAACCAACGCTGAGGCTCTATTCTCAACATTGGCAGACCATTTGAACAGCGAACGGAACAGATGGAACGGCACCCAAGAATTATCCAGATTAAGTCCGGTCTGGATATGAGTTATCCACTCGTCTTTTGGGAGCGTTGCGCTGATACCGTCAACCGTGTTTGCCGCCAGTGTATCAAACAAGCAAGACCCACTATCTTGATAAAGGCTAAGCCATGCCCGAGCGGCATAGTGTTTATTGAATGCCGGGCTTTTGGTTAATGCCACCAGCCTTTTGTGGCTCAAAGCTTTGTCTAAATGCCGTTGACTCCAATGTGCGGCTAAGCCGCGCAAAAAAATGAATTGGTTTTCTTTCAGAAGCCAACCCCGCGAGAGATTAATCAAGTTTTCAACAAGAATGTCACGTTCAGTATCGGCAAAATGCGCCTGTAATTGCTTAAAATCAAATTCGATTTCAAGCGCATTATCCCCATCGGCATGAATTTTTAGGGGCTTTACAGAATATTGCCCCGGTTTGTTTTGGTAATGGATGGCTGGCAGGCGCAATTGATAGGTGTCGGCAAACATCAAGACATCGCCATGAAGTTGGCTGATTGCCTGCTGGTAAAACGCTATTTCGGCATCTTTTAAAGGGATTGATGAACTCCAAAATGAATCGGGCTGTTGACGGCTGTTGGCAGAACCTTTTGCCTTGTCCGCACCGCCAAGCTTGCTTAAATGCAGCCCGTTGAATTCAGCCTCAGATGCATCTAGCTTATTAGTAAAATAAAAATTGCCGATAAGCGCAAACACCAAAAATAGCCCAAAAAGCCCGCCGGATAGGCTTGTTTCTTTAGCATGGAGCCATGCAAAGCCGTTTTTATTGGCCGAATAACTCAATGCAAGAGCGATTGCATACAAGATTACGCAAAGCCCCCCATAATTGACTATCAGCCCGCTATTTATGGCTTCGGATTTGTAGAGTATTTTGTCAACATCAAAGAAATTTAAAAACAGTAAAGCGTGGTTCCCGTTGTAATGCGTGTAAAGATTACAGCCAATAATGGCACCCGAATACAGATACCAGCAAAGGCGGCCTGTCATCGCCAAGCAAAGCGCGAAATTAGCAAACACGATCCAGAAAAATACCTGAAACCCCAAGAAATTTACGGTTTGGGCAGAACTCCAGAGTCCGGCGTAATAGACGGCAAATAAGAGCGTCGGCAACACCAAAATATAGGGCAGTAAGGCGATAAGAAAAAAGGAAGCCTGTTCGTAAAGGCGCATCCTCAAAGGCGCGATAGGTAACGGCGCAAAAAAGTACCGCCCGCCATTTTGGAAATTTTTGTAGATAACTTGTCGGCACAGGAAAGTACCGCAAATGAAAAAAGTAATGTTTAAAAAACTAACCAGCGCAAGTGCATTGAAATCTTCCGAGCTCTCATTTTCACGGTAAAAAATAATTGCCGTCAAGGCAATTGATACCAGGCAATACCCGATTATAGAAGAACGGTTGCTGGTCCATAGATACTTAACGACTGTTAATAGCAACATGTCCTGATGGTTTATTGTGTTTAATCAATTGAAAATACGCCTCCTCCAGGCTATTTTTACTCTCGCCAAATTTCACTATAGCCCCCTCATCAAGCATCTGCCCGTAATCAATAATGCCTAGATAATGGCAATTATCGAACAAGTCATCAACGATATGTGTCGAAAAAATAACCGATTTGCCCAATGCCGTTTCTTGTTTAAGCAGATCCAGCACAATCCTTCGTGAAACAGGGTCAAGACCAGCAGTCGGTTCGTCCAAAATATAGACTTCGGGGTCGCAAGCATAAGCCAAAGCCATTGATAACATAGTTCTCATACCAAACGAATAAGTTTCTGTTTTTCGCGTCAGCGGCAGTTGAAAGGCTGAGACCATTTCAATAAATCGGCTATTACTCCATTTAGGGTATAGTTGGGACAAAAACCATGCCGTTTGCACACCATTAACGTTGTGCGGAAAAACCGGGTCTTGAGCTACATAACCAATGCGTTTTTTCCAAGACGTTTTAACGAAAGGTGATTGCTCATTGTGAAAGGAAATTTGGCCTTTATGCGGCCGTATAACCCCGCTGAGGATTTGTAAAGTGGTCGATTTGCCCGCACCATTGCGTCCAAGAAAGCCATACACACAACCCCTAGGAAGCTTGATAGTCAGGTTTTTTATACCAATATTTTTTTCATATAACAAAGAGACCGATTCCAATTTCATCACATATTCAATCGCTTCCATGAAAACCTGTGCTATATAAATTAGGGAGGGGGCGAGTGACCGCAAAAAACCAATCGCCAATTTTTTAATTATTTACGACATAGCTGGCTAAGGGTAAACTGCCATTTTTTTTAACGCTTAAAAACGCTTCATAAAAGTCAAAATATTTTGATGCGGTTGGGCCGTCAGTGCGGCAATAGCGGGGTATTTTTCACCCGGACGTAAAAGCGGGGCTTGTTCGCTTTGCCCGATGGTTTGGTAGTAATAATCATCGACACAGGCATTGATAATCCACCAGCCCCGACTGCCTTCCTTGGCAAAGTCGGGCAATAGCGGTTCGGGCAAAAACGTCATGGAGGTACCAGTGTCGATAATTTCAATGCGCAATAGCCGTTCCTCCTGACTCCAGCGCACGATAATTTCATGATTTGGCTGGTTGTGGTAGGCATGGATGATAACGTTGTTTAAAGCTTCAACGGCGGCATGTTGGACTTCAAGCGCACAAGCCGGGCTACCGCTGGCATACAGGCATAGCGCGTGCAAGGCTTCGCAAACCAAAGAGATTTTCTCGGCATTACTGCTAATAGTCAAGGTTATGCCATTGCCGGGTTTGAATGTTGCCAACATGGAAAAAAGTCCTTAAGTTACCAAAGAAACCGTGGGCGCGGCATAGAAAAACGCCTGCATGACAGAAGGCACAGCGAGCATGTGCATTTTTTATGATGATTGTAACGGATTATGGGAACGGCTTAAACTACTTAAGCATAACAGCGGCTTTTTATGCTTTTGTAGGGCAAAGCACCTGCAAATGGCTTAAGCAAAACGCCCAGTCCCTTGCCCTACGCCAATTAATCTTGTTCGGGCTTGGGTTCCTCAACCTTAAATAAGTCAGTGACTAAACCTATATGGGGGGCAAGTTGGGACGGCACAGGAATTGTCCACGTTTTACCGACGATACGCGCAAGTATATTATCCAGCCAGAGCCGATTAGCTTGGGCGTACCGGAGGGTAACTTGGCAAGATTGCCCATCACTTACGACACCAAAACCTTCCAAACAGATTTCAATCGCTTCGTCTTCACCCGCCAATTTTAGTTGAACGAAGGCTGTTTGCGCATCTAGGTCGACACTAAAATCGGTCAACTCTGCAATGCCTTTGAGGTTGATATTGGCGACCCATAAAATCAATTTTGTGGGTGTCCATTTTATGGCCATTTTTATTAAACGGGTTTTGTAGCTCACGGTTCGCTCATTTTTATAGTGGTTGAAAATAGATAAGAACACCATTTGTAGGTGTTGTTATGTTTGGCTTACAGGACAAACATAAGTCTTTAAGGGATGTACCGCTTTAGGGCATCGGTAAAGGCTAAGCTTCCAACCGTATAGATCGGATACTGTCACTCGATCATCAAGTTTTTAACATTCGCCCAGACCGCTTTCAAGCGGTCATCCGGCAGCCCTATACTTTAGTGAAGGGGTTGTTTCCATCCGCCCCAAATCCCTGCCGGAAAGGTGCTTTTCGGAAGGCATCAGTTTAAACACGTCCCCTATCATTTGGGTCAAACTGTTGAGCATCCCGGCGGGGTCGGGGTGTTCCAATGCCCT
>NZ_PGFZ01000013.1:77171-89779 GCF_002923755.1 Methylovulum psychrotolerans | reverse complement strand
AACCGCAGATGATGCCGTTGCTGTCGGTCAAAAGGTGGCCTTCAAAACCGTAATACTTTTCATCCTTGGCGGCGCAGTAACCGTAACCCGCCTCCGTGCGGAAACAGCGGCTCCGGGCGGCGCGGGTTATCTTGCAAACGGGCATCGGTAAGCCGGGCTGCTATCGGCATCGACATAGGTTTGGATAAAGCAGGTCTCTCCGACCGTACACGCCAGCGGCATAGACAGTAGTGGGGTGTCCTCCGCCGCCGCTGGGACAGAAAGCGCTAAGTAAAATAAGGCAATAAAAATGCGCAGTGGTAACGGGTTTGTCATTAGCGTGCCTTCAGGGGGAAACGGCTGATGGTAGGTGCACTGGTGCTTAATGCCCCGACTGTTTGGCTTGGTACATGTTTTGGTCGGCCAAGTGAATCAGGGCATTGATTTCTGTCGCATCGTCAGGATACAGGCTAATACCGATGCTGGCGCTGATGGTGACTGCCCGTTCTTTAATTAGACAAGACTGGCTAATCAGCTCCTGCATAGTATCGGCCAGCCGTTGCGCGTTTTTTAGCGACCCGATGTCTTGCAGAATGACCAAAAACTCATCCCCGCCCAGCCTACCTACATAATCGCCCGCACGGATGGCATTGGGGAGGCGTTGGGCGATGGTTATCAGCAGGATATCCCCCGATTCGTGGCCTAAGTTGTCGTTAATCTCCTTGAAGCCGTTCAAGTCAAGAAATAATACTGCCACTTTGGTGTTGTCGGCGGCGGCAAGGGTGAGCGAATGTTTTAGCTCGTTAAAAATCAAGGCGCGGTTCGGTAGCGATGTCAGGTTGTCATAATGCGCGGCTTGCTTAAGCTTTTGCTCTAACTGTTTATCTTCGGTAATGTCACGGGCCATACAGATGATAAAACCGGCTTGGTCTTGTTTGCCTTTAAAGGGGGCGTTCAGCCATTCGCAAAGGATTTCGGTGCCGTCTTGTTTAAGGTTGGCGTTTTCGTGGCGGGCAATCGTGCGTTCTTTGTGTACAGTTGTGAGAATTTCTTCAATTTTCGGGCGGATTGCTAAAGGAATGATGACAAAAATACTCTTCCCGACAATATCTTTAGCCTGCCAGAGAAAGGTTTTTTCGGCTTCGGCATTCCAGCGTTGGATCCGGTTTTGGTCATCCAACACAATCAAGCTCAGTGGGGCATGATCGAACATGATGTTGAGCCTGGCCTCGTTAACGCGCACTGTACGATAGAAGCGGAATAAAACCCCTAAAAACAGGGTTAACAGCGATAGCCCCGCTGCCGTGTAGTACAGCGTCCTTTCGAGTTTTTTCACGTCATTTTCGCTATTAGGTAAATACAGCATCGCATCGGCATCGAAATGGGCCGGCAATAGCCCTAGCTGGTGGTAAGTTTGGGCGATATGCTGCCAGCGCCCCGGGTTCATATAACCAGGATCTATCAGTTCTGGCTGCATCAGTGCGTACATCGCCCGCGCTTCAAACTGTAAATGTTCGATGCTGTGTTGCTGCGAATAGCGGTCATAAATGAGTTGGATAATTTCGTCAGGATTTTGCATGGCGTAACGCCAACCGCGTAAGGTCGCTTCCCTAAAGGCTTTTACCCGTTCGGGATGCTCTGCCAATTCGCTTTCCAGTGTGAAGAAGTTATCACCATAAAAATCGATGCCGCTCATCCGTGGGCTGAATAGGTTGTAGGTATGGCCTTGTTGTTTGAGCGGATAAAGCTCATCAGTTATATACACCGACATCGCATCGGTTTTACCCGTCAGCAAGTCGTTGATGTTTTGGCTGTGGTGCTGTAAGTTGAAAGCTTTTTGGGTAAAGCCTTCCTGAAAGAAATAAGCGAATAATTCTGATGAACCCGATTCGATCATCACGTTACGGTCAACTAATTTATGGATATTGTCGATTCCTGATGAGGTAAGGGTAATCAGACCCAAAGGCGAGTGCTGAAAAATGACTCCAAGGACAATAACCGCATCGCCGCGATAGCGGTTGAGGATTAGTTCGCTGGTGCCAACACCAAACTGCGCCCTGCCGGCAATGACTTCTCGGACAACATCCACGCCTGGAGCGGCTTCAATAATACGGACATCAAGCCCGGCATCTTTATAAAAACCTTTTTCTTTAGCAGCGTAATAACCGGCAAATTGGAACTGATGTTGCCATTTTAATTGCAAGCTGACAGGTTCCTGCGCGGCTGACCAAGCAGGGTTTATACTCAGCAGAAAACAAACGCTTAAAAAAGCGTGAATAACATGCTTGCATTCATTAAACATAATTGCCTTTGCCAAGGTCTTTAAACCAAAGAAGCCATTTTTGACCATACCCCATACATCAATATGGTTGGTAATGGTGCAACGTTTTTTTAATATTCGCTCTTATTTACTGGGTGGTTAATAAAAAACGATAGAGTCTACCCGTTATTTAGTCGTGGGTAGCTTTTATTGATAGGCTATGTGATTTTAAGTATAGCAAAATATCCCATGGAACTAAGCTAGGTGTGCAAAAATACTTAAAATTAGGTAAGTAGGGATATTGTTATTGGCCTAAACCTATCCGCTAAGGGTGTGCCAAGCTCCAATAAGCTGTGATAGCCCAATTTGCCCGTACGGCAAACATTTTTCAAATCGGTATAGGTTTGGTGATATAGTCTTATGGCGTGTTTTAAGTTTTTTAAACCCCCTTAATGAAGCCTTTAGTGCTTGCTTTTTCATATTGCGGATGAAATTCAAAAAAATAATATCGTTAAAATCCCTGATTATTTTAGGCTTTGTGATTGCCGTTATCCCATTGTTTTTGGGTGTGATGTATGCGGCTTTTGCTATGCGCGAGACGGCCATCTTGGGCAGGGCGATCAATTATCAGGTCTTTGCACAGACGAAGGCAATCCGTTTGGTGTTACAAAAGTCTTCCGATGTTGAACGTAAGGCGCGGCTGTTCATTTTGTTGTCAGATCCGGCGTTACGTCAGCCTTATGAGCGCGAATCTTACGAAAATACCCGGTCGGCATTCAAACAGGCATTAAGTGAGCTACTGAAATTACACGTCGACAATAAAATAGCTTTGCTGGCCAATGAATTGTCAGAAAAAGAAAACCTTATTTATCAGCAGATTATGGGGTCGGCAGCGGGCGATAATGCCAGTGTTGCTGTGAATGAGGCTTTTCAGGGGCTGCGAGAATCTTCCAACACCCTCTCGCGTGAGTTTGAAAGCCATGTCGACCATGAGTTTAACGAATTGCGCCAGCAGTCGGAAATTCTTGAGCAAGGGCTATTGATTAAAGGTGCGGTGTTGTTGGTGGTGTCATTTATTTTTATTGTGTTGCTGCTAATTGTGTTATCGCGTTCCATGCGGCAATTGGATGCGGCTATCCGCCGTCTAGGTTCGACGGAACTGGCTGAACCGATTGTGGTCAGCGGCCCTACGGATTTGCGCTATCTGGGCGAGCGTCTCGAATGGCTGCGTACGCATTTAATGGAATTGGCCCTTTCTAAGCGGCAGTTTATCCATAATGTTGCTTGTGAAATAAAAACGCCGCTACAGGAAATCAGCGAAGGGGCGCAATGGCTAGCTAGCGATGCCGAGGCGCAAGGCGATGCTATGCGCCAGAGTATGGCCTTGGTGCTGTGCGCGAATATTGAAAAATTGCACACTGTGTCTGAAGAATTAGCCCGATATAGCCAAATTAATGCCATGTCGGCCATACAGCACCCGCAAACCGTTAATCTGAAAGAGGTGTTGGAAGCGGTTATTATGGATTATCAAGAGCCTATTGCCGCCAAATCGCTGAGTATAAAGAAACTTCTCAGGCCTGTTGCAATGTCTGGTGTTCAGGAGCAGTTGCGCGGTATTATCGGCCACTTGCTTGCCAATGCGGTGCAGTATTCGCCGGTGAACGGAGAAATACGCATCATGTTGCGTGAGGCAGGTGGGCAGGTAGAATTGGAGATTGAAGATGAAGGGCCGGGAATTGCGCCAGAAGACCGCAGCCGTGTCTTTGAGCCTTTTTTCCGTGGAAAGGGGATGCTTGATGACGCTAACGAAGGAGCGGGGTTGGGTTTGGCTATTGTTAAAGAATATGTCGCCAACCACCAAGGCTGTGTCGATATTATTGATCCCCGTGAAGACCAACAAGGCGCCCGGATCCAGGTTCGGATACCGTTAAAGGAGTTATGAAAGCGATATGTTGTTAGCACTGATAAAATGGATAAGTTTGGCTTACATTGCCTTACTGATGGTTGGCTGTGCCGAATGGGGTTCGGGTACTAAAGAGACTCCCGCGCCCGCTTATAATGACCCATATACACAGTCAGACCTTAATGAATTGCTGGGTTTCGGGGCGAACATGGCTAACACCCCGCCCGCCTCACGCGCTGAACTGTGCCAAGCTTTACTGGATCGGCAAAAATCGTCCCCTCAAATAGGGTTACAATTACATCTTATGGTGGGGCGGCTGCTTTCCGATGCCTGTGGCGACATTGGCGCTATCATCAGTGGCGTGGCGGCTATTCCGACGGCTAGCTTGGCTGATGAACAAGTACGCCGATTGGTGGCTATTGATTTGGAAGCGCTGAAACGGTTAGGATCAGTATCGAGAAAAATCAGCACTTTAGACCGCAAACAAAAAAATGTCCAATCTGTGCTGGAATCGAAACCGCCCAAAACTCCCAAAGTGGAGGGTAATAAAATGGAAAGCAATAAAGATGAGGCCCGTCTGTTGCGGGAAAAGCTGGAGGCCATCAGGTCTATGGAAAAACAAATGGATGAGAACGGCGGAAACTAGCGGCTATGTTTCGTCTTCGATTGTTGGTGGCTATTAGCCTATCTTTCTGTTTTGTTTTGTTGTTAGGGACGGTGCTATATTGGGGTTCAAACCAAGTCGGCCTTTATTTCCAGCGTAGCCAAACCGCCTACCAAGCATTTGATGATTATGGGCATTTATCTCAAGAAGCGTATCGGTACTTTAAACAGCGCATGGATAGCTTGCTAACCGATAGTCCTGCTACTGAAGCCGGGATTAAGACTTCTAAACAGCGGCTTTACGAAGCGATGGACAAGCTCAGAAATACGGCGATACAAACCCCTGCCAGCGACCTAGCTCCAGAAGGTGGGCAAGATAAGCCCGCCGAATTGGAAAGGGTGGCGCATTTCACGGCTTTTTTGGAAGCCAGCGAATACCGTTTTGATGAAATTGAACGCTTGCGCCAACAAGGTAAACGCAGTTTGGCTGTGCAGGCTTTTGCACAATTCTCGGAACAAGAAATCGACGGTAAATTTCAGCCGCTCATTGATGTCGCCATTAATGCCGAACGGGCCAAAGCCCAAACGGCCAAGGCAGAATTGGACAAATTGGTTGGGCTTTCGCGCCGAATTGCCGTTATGGCGGCAGTGACAGCCGCACTGTTTAGCCTTACCGCCGGCATATTACTCTTGCGCAGTGTCCGAAAACCTATCGAAGCATTAATGAAAGGTACGGATGAAATTGCCTCAGGCAACCTGCCCTATCGTATTCAACTCAATACCCACGATGAATTTGCGTATCTCGCCATGCATTTCAATCAAATGGCCGAAGAGATTGCGCTGCAACAAAACAAACTGCGCGAGGGGCGTGTCCTGCTGGAGAAAAAGGTCGCCGAACGCACACTTGAGTTACATGAACTGAATGGGCAGTTACAGCACATGGACAGTACGCGGCGGGAGTTTTTGGCCGACATTAGCCACGAACTGCGCACTCCGATTACGGTTATCCGTGGCGAAGCCGAGGTGACGTTACGCGGTGATGATCGCCCTGCCGAAGAGTATAAAGAAGCATTGCACCGTATTGTCGAATTGGCTATGCAATTGGCTAAGTATGTTAATGATTTGTTGTTCTTGGCCCGTGCCGAAACCGCCCATTTGCACTTTGAATGGGATCATGTCAATTTGCTGGAGTTAGTCGCCAGTGCAGTCGAGGATTTTCAGGTTATGGCGCAGGAAAATGCTTTGACCGTTGCGCTGAATACACTTGGCGAAGCGCTTTGGGTGCGTGGGGATAAACAACGGCTTCGGCAGGTGCTGTTTATTCTCGGTGACAACGCCTGCCGCTATTCAAAGCCCGGCGGGCATATCGCCGTCTGCTTGGCGGCGGATGGCGACCAAGCGATTATTAGCCTCAGCGACCAAGGCATCGGCATCCCCGCCCAAGATTTGGAGCGTATTTTTGACCGCCATTTTCGCAGTAATAATGCCCTGAGTTCGCGGGATGACGGCTCGGGTTTGGGCTTGCCTATGGCTAAAGCCATATTGCAAGCACACGGCGGGCAGGTCAGCGTGGCCAGCACTGAACAGCAGGGGTCGACGTTTACGGTGACACTCCCTTTGATTTCGATAGGACAGGATAATTTTGTCAATGAGCGGGAAATACTTTAACGCCGATAACGCCCAAAGTATGGGTTACAAGCGCGTCCTCTTGGTGGAGGATGATGTGCGTATTGCCGATTTTGTCCGGCGTGGCCTAAAGGCCGAAAGTTATGCCGTAGAGGTGGCGCGAAGCGGACAGGAAGCCATCACAATGGGAAGTGTCGGGCAGTTTCAGGTGATTATTTTGGATTTGGGCTTGCCTGATATGAATGGCCGGGAGGTGTGCGGGCAATTGCGCTCTCAGGGGGTTGATACGCCCATCCTTATGTTAACAGCCAGGGATACCGTGCAGGATAAAGTCACCGGCCTGCGTTCAGGTGCCGATGATTATATGACCAAACCCTTCGCTTTTGAAGAATTGCTTGCGCGTATCGAGGTGCTGATGCGGCGGCAGCGTGGCGGCGACAGCAAGCCGGAAGCGTCGAATGAATTGCGCATAGCCGATCTGGTGTTGAACGGCGAAACCCATGAAGTGCGGCGCGGTGAGGCCGCTATCGAGCTGACCCCTAAGGAATATGCCTTATTAGAATGCTTGATGCGCATGTCCGGGAAAATGTTAAGCCGCACCCGGATTCTGGAGCAGGTGTGGGGTTACAGTTCTGACCCTTTAACCAATGTCGTGGACGTTTATATACGCCAGTTGCGCCGTAAAATTGATGACGGGCATGAACTGAAATTGCTTAAGACCGTACGCGGATTCGGCTACAAAATGGATGCTTCGTGATAGTAGCCGCGTCAAAAATAGGCTAGTCTCCTACGGAGCTGATGCCGAGAAATTGCAAGCTAACGTATTAGTGGATGTTATCAAACAAGTAGTACGGCGTATAAGCAAAAGCAGGACGGATGTCCTGTCATAATACCTTTAAATCCCGTCCAGAAAAGCCAATTGGCTCCAGTCCCAGTCCCTCCCTCCCCATCATCAGGTACAATCAGAATAAAATAATGGGTTGTTATTTTTTAAGTGTTAATTTATATATTTAATCGGTTTAAAATGCTATCTTTTATCGCGGTTTTTATATCGTTACAAACGACGCTGAGAAAAGAGGAAAAAAACAACCATTAAACCATCGGATTTAAGTTCCGTTTCCTGCGTCCTCCCTAAATTTACTATTTATCAGGGCCAGCCATTAATGGAACAGTTGTCTGATCTAAAAGCCATCCTACATTCTAAACGTGCCAATATTTACTACCTAGAAAAGTGTCGCGTCATGCAAAAAGACGGGCGGGTGCTGTATTTAACCGAAGCCAAAGACCAAAACTACTATTGGAACATCCCCATCGCCAACACCACTGTTATCATGCTGGGTACTGGCACATCCATCACCCAAGCCGCCATGCGGATGCTGGCCAGTGCCGGGGTTTTGGTCGGCTTTTGTGGCGGCGGCGGTTCGCCCTTATTCTCAGGCAGCGAAATCGAATGGCTTACCCCACAAAGCGAATACCGCCCTACCGACTATGTGCAAGGCTGGCTCAGTTTTTGGTTTGACGAAAACAAACGCTTAGCCGTAGCGCAAACCTTCCAGCAAGCCCGCATCGCTTACTTACAACGCGTCTGGGAAAAAGACCGCGATTTAAAAGCCGAAAACTTTTTTGCCGACGACAAAGACATCAGCACCGCTTTAGACGGCTACGCCCAGCAAATCCCCGCCACGCAAAAAGTCGGTGAGTTGTTGCTAAAAGAAGCCGCACTCACCAAACAACTGTACCGTTATGCCGCCAAAACCACCAAACTCGGCAACTTTGTCCGGGAGCGCGAAGCCACCGACCTTGCCAACGGCTTTTTAAACCATGGCAACTATTTGGCCTATGGCCTCGCCGCTACCACCTTATGGGTGTTGGGCATACCGCACGGCTTTGCCGTCATGCACGGCAAAACTCGGCGCGGCGCGTTGGTGTTTGATGTCGCCGACCTTATCAAAGATGCCATTGTTTTGCCGTGGGCATTTATCAGCGCCAAAGAAAAAGCCACCGAGCAAGAATTCCGCCAACAACTCCTGCAAAAATTCACCGAACATAAGGCCTTGGATTTTATGTTTGAACAAGTCAAACAACAAGCCTTACGCGAGGATCTGCCATGATGGTGACTTTTGTCAGCCAGTGCCAAAAAAAAGCCCTGGCCCGCACCCGCCGCGTTTTAGATGCCTTCGCCAACCGCATCGGCGACAACACTTGGCAAACCGTGATAACCGAAGACGGCCTCATCGCCGTGAAAACCCTACTCCGCAAAACCGCCACCAAAAACACCGCCGTGGCGTGCCACTGGTTGCGTTCCCGAAGCCGTAGCGAATTGGTTTGGATTGTGGGGAATCGGGATCAATTTAATCCCGAAGGCGTTGTACCTGTAAATACCACTTTAAAAGAACTCATTATGGATATGCCAAGCGATAAACCTAACCCTAATATGTTGTATGCAAATACGCAGTTGCAATCATTAAGCGAGCACTTGTTTGCCGTTGGTTACGTTGCCGAACAATTACATAAACGATTGATGCCTAATCAAGAAAAACAATCAACAGCTACGTTTGTCGCGGGTTGTTTACATGATGTAGGAAAAATAGACCCGTTTTTTCAAGACTGGGTGAGAAATCCCAAGAAAAGAGATTTTGTTGCAGATGACGGGCAACATATTGACGATGCAAAATTTAGTTTTGACAAGCATCCCCGACACAATGAAATTTCCGTTTTGCTTTATCACTTGCTTGACAATATTGCGTTAAAGCAAATTAATGCCGATAACAAAAAATCGATAAAACACGTCATTTATTGGCATCACGCCAAACCATTCCGAAAAGAAAAAGATTTTGTAACGTATGGCGACATTTACAAAAAATTGAATAGCAACTTGAAGGATTTGCCTTTTGCTGAATTTCTCGTAAAAGCAATTCAATTGCTTCATGTTCTGAGCGCCATTGATGTGAAATATCGGGGGCTTGAAGAATCCGTTATTGCAAAGATTTTTAGCGAAGAAGCTGACTTGGACGTTATCAAGGCACAGGGCGAATTGGCTTTGCCGTATTATAAAAAATATGAATCTGAAGAAAATATCGGCGAATATCCTGCCCAAATCCGCGATAACGCTAACAACAATATCATGCGGGCCTGTGTCATTTCAGCAGATCGTTGGGTATCAGCTTTAGAACCATCTGAGTTACATGCCCATATTAAAAATAACAGCCTTGATGCTTTAGTGGCTGAAAAACTATTGCTCGAATCTGCCCTTTGCTCGCATATTGAAACCTGCTTAACACAGTTTCCGGTGGGTGAACGCAGTTCCAAGCAAGGTGAAGTAGCAAACCAATTAACCAAAACACAGGGCGTTGCGGTGTTGGCGGGCCCTGCGGGTTGTGGCAAAACTAAAATAGCGCTGGAATGGGCTAAATCAAAGCAAGCCCAACAAATCATTTGGATATGCCCAAGAGTACAGGTCTGCCAAGGCTTATTTCATGAATTGACCTCCGAGCAATACCTGCCTAATGCCGATATAGAAATCAATACAGGCGAATTCAAATTTACTAATCAATGGGATAAGCCAACGCTAGAGGACGACTATTTTTCAGGCAATATTGTCATCACCACCATAGATCAAATCTTCGGTGGAATCATTACCCATACCAAAGCCAATTCGTTAATCGATTTTCTCAATGCACATGTGGTGTTTGACGAGTTTCACGAATACATCAATATGCCAGCTTTTAATTTGTTATTTGCCGAGTTAGTAGCCTGTAAACAACAACAAGAGCAATTAGCCAATACTTTGCTGGTTTCAGCTACCCCCCATTATGTTTATCTGAGAAAAGTATTACAAATTGATCCAGAAGACATAGTTGCTATGCCATCTTTTAATCAAAGCCTTTACCGCATTGAGTTCAACGTATTTGATGAAGCTAAGCAAGATGAAAGCAATCCGCTTTATCAAGTACGCGAATCCAATACAATTGTAATTAGCAATACCGCCATAACCGCACAAAAAAGCTTTATCCGTAATCATTGCCAAGAAAATGCAGTGTTATTGCATTCTAAGTTTAAAAAAAGCGACAAAAAACAGTGGTTTGATGAAGTCTATGAATCTTTCAAAAAAGAGGGTACACAAAAATTTGCCGTCTTGCGCAGTGGGCCGATTGTACAAGCTTCGTTAAACATTACCTGCAATAACATGGTTGCGGAAATTACCAATGCCGAAGATTGCTTACAACGCTTAGGCCGACAAGACCGATTCGGCGTAAATAAAGAAGTCAATGTGTATTGCATTGCTGTACCTGAATCGATTGACCAAGGCAAAGGAACTGGAGCTGCCGCCCGTTTTTTATCACGTATGTACACGTTTGGTTCTACCAAAGCGTGGTATCAGCTTTTAAGAGCCGAACTAGATGGTAAGCCGTTTAAATTACCGTATTTATATCAGCTTTATGAAGCATTTCACCAATCGGGAAATGGACAGAAATTTATTGAATCTGATTTGGCCGCGTCGTTTAAAGCCAGCGTGATGTTAATCGGTCAAAAAGTTATTGACCCGATCAAAATTTCACCCAAAAAAGCCCAAGAAAAAGGGCGGGGTAAAATTAGCAAGCACTCATTACGCGGCGAAAACCGCTTTGTGCAAATGGCGGTATGTAATGTTAACGATCCAGGTCAACCGGAGTTTGTCGATGAATATGCCTATCAAATGCCAATCAACGAACGCGACGATTTCGACAATTTGACGGCTTCTAAAAATGAAATTGAGGGCTATGGCGACAGTGAGAAAAACCTGCTGGCTTATATGAAAGCTAAACACCACAACATTATGGGCGGTAACAAAGCCTATAAAGATTTCATCTTGTTCAATGAAGCAAGAGATCCAGAATTCCCCATTTACCTGAGTTATACACCCAATGATTTACTTTTGGTGGGTGGGGAAAGCGCACGGCATAGTTATGCCATTTACTATGCTGTGTGCGACAAACAGCCTATCGGCGCAATTTCAATTAAACAACTGAATTCAAATGAGGAATGATGTATGCAAAAAATAACGGGTATTAAAAGCGTTGATTTTAAAGTGGTTGCTAGTGGGCACGGTGTTGTTAACTGGAATGGGCCTACTGAGTTGGTGACTGAAATTGAAGGTAAATCTAAACCAATCAATAACCATTCAATGCCAAAATTAAGAGGTTATACGAATATAAAAGGCCATTGGGACGATGGAAATCCTAAATATAAAGAACCTCAAAATATTAACTTCAAAGAAACTCCTTTATACATTAGCACTAACTGCATTAGGCATCATTTGTTTAGAGAGGAATTCGTTGATTTGCAAAGCCCAGAAATTGTCCACAATATGGACAAATTGCTTTGTTCATTAACCGGACTGATTAGAGGTTATGTAATCCCTAAAACAGAGAATAAAAGAACAAGCCCGTTATTACTAACAGACTTCCAAGATCAATTGTGCAAGGGAAATTACGATCAAATGGGAAGATCAGGAAGCAAAGAAAAAGGAAAAACAAAATCAGGGACTGAAAAAAGCACATCCATGTTTTCAAAAACTACTTTTGGTGATACTGAATATATAGGTTACGGTTCAATAAGTATTGAGCAACTGCAATTTATATCGCTTAGTGAAGATTATAGTAGATGTGCTATGCGTATTGACAGCAATAAAGATGGTGAAAATTTAGCTAAAAAAATTACTGATTTTATAAAGACACTCGCATGTTCTGATGACGTAAATGCCTACATATCACGAAAATTATGTAAGAAGAGGTTCGATATTTAATAAAGGTGAAGCGGGCATTTTACTCAATAATACAGCCGTTGGTGTTATGGTTGATGAGACATTGGATATGATTAAAAGGCTTACAATACGACAAGCTAAAGGCTTTATGTTTGTTGATGAAATGTTGGTCGATTATAACGATGGTAGTGTTGGCAGAGATATGATGCGTATCAAGCATTCGCCGTCTAATATATCTGAAATTAAAAATGGAGAATATGCTATTTATTTTGAGGGAATATAAAATGGTTATTTATATTGTCTATGATTCTTGTTGGCAAAACTCATTTTTGCATGGTTCCGATGACAAACCAATAAATAATAACAATGTTAGAAAATTCAAAACCACATCAAAGGCAAATGTTATTGATTATCGTGAAATTAGCATAACTACTGTTCTTGGTGTGTTATGCCGATTAATAGGGGATCAGAGAAAGCTTTATCAAGCACGTCAA
>NZ_PGFZ01000013.1:0-77137 GCF_002923755.1 Methylovulum psychrotolerans | reverse complement strand
GATACTTCGAGCTTTGTTAATAAAAATGGTAATATTCAGGGCTTTAATCCTTTTGGCTTTAATGGCATAAGAGATTTTCTGAATCCATTGGCCGGAGGGAAAAAAAGGTGTGGCGGTACTCCCACTAAGCTTTCTAAAGCTAGCGGAATATTAACAATTGATCTAAATATACCGCTAAATAGAGCTATTGAGCTTGAAAACATGATCGAAGCGGCTGGGGTTTCGAGTTTTTATTTAGGTAAAAAGGGTCTCGCGTATGCTTGTATTAATAAACTTCGAGTATAACGAGTATTTATGAAATATTATATTGAAATAACCTTAATAGATAACTCGGACATTAACCTTTTTAGTCTTTGGTCAAAAGTTTTCCAACAAATCCACTTAGGGCTGGTTGAGATACAGGATGAGCAAGGTTGTGTACCCATTGGCGTGACGTTTCCTGAGTATGTCATCGGCGAAAAATACAGCGTTTTGGGCAGCAAATTACGTTTGTTCGCGGAATATGAGGCGACGCTCAGGCAATTTAATGCCAGCTATTGGTTAGCCCGGCTGAGCGACTATGTGCATTGCACAAGCATTCGCCCTGTGCCGGAAAAACTCAGCGGGTTCGCCACTTATCAACGCGAACATCCCAAAACCAACAAAGAGCGTTTAGCCAGGCGTTATGCTAAAAGGCATAATATGGCCTTCGAAACGGCGTTGCATAGCACTATTGATTTAACCGCCAAGGCTCCCCCTGACGCGGATTACAAAACGCAATTCCGTTATTGCGATATGCCGCAAAAAACCGTCGCTACCCCGTTTATCCGCTTGACAAGCCTGAGCGGCGGGCAGACGTTTTGCCTGTGGATTAAAAAAACGGTAGTTGCAGAGCCGTCGGGGGCGGCATTCAGCAGTTATGGCCTAAGTGCCGTTTCCACTGTACCCGAATTTTGACCCATCTTTTTTGCGCTCTTTAAAAATATAGTAAAATCAGTTGGTTGTGTGGCGGTGTTTTTTGGATGGTGAATAACGGTAAAATCTCCTGTATACTGCTACACAACTGGCTTTCAGAGGTTTTGAGGTCAGTTTACTGCCGCACAGGCAGCTTAGAAAGGGATGCAGTTTGTGGTGAATGGGCTGGGTATGTTTACTGCCGCACAGGCAGCTTAGAAAATAAAATGTGTCATTGGGTCAGGCGGCGGGGCGTTTACTGCCGCACAGGCAGCTTAGAAATGCTGGTCAAGCGGATTGTTAGGCTTGAGTCTGTTTACTGCCGCACAGGCAGCTTAGAAATGATAAACTCGATCTCCACGCATTGGGCGTGGGTTTACTGCCGCACAGGCAGCTTAGAAAGCAATGCGTTGGCTATGTGGGGCGATAGGACAGTTTACTGCCGCACAGGCAGCTTAGAAATAGAGTTTTTATAAAAAAGCGTCTTAGCTTGAGTTTACTGCCGCACAGGCAGCTTAGAAAGTGCTAGCGGCCTTAACCCCCGCTTTAGCCGCGTTTACTGCCGCACAGGCAGCTTAGAAACCCGAAGTCCTGCAGGGCTACCTTAAAGCTATGTTTACTGCCGCACAGGCAGCTTAGAAAAAAAGAAAACTGCCCAAAAGTACGAACTTCTGGTTTACTGCCGCACAGGCAGCTTAGAAAAGTAATTTGCGCCGTTATGGTTTCGCCCAAGGGTTTACTGCCGCACAGGCAGCTTAGAAATTGCGCCAATATCAAGCAGGCACTCATTTGACGTTTACTGCCGCACAGGCAGCTTAGAAATGAGTTGTATCTCGACTCTTTTGCCTGATGTTGTTTACTGCCGCACAGGCAGCTTAGAAATTTTTCTGGCTTGCAGTAGGCAAGTAATCGGGGTTTACTGCCGCACAGGCAGCTTAGAAATGTCTTACGCATCCTTTCTTCGAGATCGTCAAGTTTACTGCCGCACAGGCAGCTTAGAAATAACATCTCCCGTGTACCGCATCATGGCAAGCGTTTACTGCCGCACAGGCAGCTTAGAAAGTTCTGGCCGACACTTTGAAAATCCGTTGGCAGTTTACTGCCGCACAGGCAGCTTAGAAACTTTATTGCTTTGGATTGAATCACTCAGCGTTGTTTACTGCCGCACAGGCAGCTTAGAAAGCGAAGCGCACTTGCCATGTAGCGCGTCAGCGGTTTACTGCCGCACAGGCAGCTTAGAAAAAAGGATACGGGCGGAGGACGGAAAATCGAGAGTTTACTGCCGCACAGGCAGCTTAGAAAACCAACATCAGCCAGACGTTAAGTAAGGACTGGTTTACTGCCGCACAGGCAGCTTAGAAAATTTAAAAAATGGCATGAGGATGGTTGGCTAAGTTTACTGCCGCACAGGCAGCTTAGAAAAAATGCACACGCATCACATTAACAAACTGCGCGTTTACTGCCGCACAGGCAGCTTAGAAATGGCCGCTTGCGCTGGGTGATCTGCTTAAGCTGTTTATTGCCGCACAGGCAGCTTAGAAAAGATAGGTGCATCGACTTTGGCTTACCGTCAAGTTTACTGCCGCACAGGCAGCTTAGAAAATTGCGTCAGAAATCGCTTTTTGTTGATGAAAGTTTACTGCCGCACAGGCAGCTTAGAAAGGGCGCGGGTAAGACGCTCTCTTTGATAGATGGTTTACTGCCGCACAGGCAGCTTAGAAAAGACCGGGATTTCACCCCGCGCGTTAACGCCTGTTTACTGCCGCACAGGCAGCTTAGAAATTCTTGGATAATGGGTGGTGTTTTGTTGGCTTATTTACTGCCGCACAGGCAGCTTAAAAAATAAAATGAATATCCCACGGCGGCGAATATGACGAACTTTTTCATGGTCACGTCGTGGGGTTTGGGGGCTTTGCCAAACTAGCCCTATAAATTCTCCAGCGTTTGCGGATCTAATCCTGTCAGTTCGATAATTTCGTCTAACGTGTAGCCTTTGGCTTTCATCTTAGTCGCCAGCGTCACTTTTTCTGCTATTTTCCCTTGTGTTAATCCCTTAGCCAAGCCCTGAGCTAGGCCTTCTGCCAATCCCACAGCCAAGCCCTGCGATTTACCGTCTTCCCGCGCGGTAGCAAACGAATTATTCAAATCCCGGTAATACTTTAGGCTGTCTTCATATTGTATGAGCTGTTCATGGTTAAATTTGGCAATTTCGGCGACTTCAAATAGGCGTTTGAATATTTTCTCCGTCAGTTTGGCGGGGATTTTTTCCAGTTCGGGTAAATGCTTAAGCACATACAGCCATTTTTCAAAACGGCTGTCTATTTCAGCCAATGCTTTGTTGAATTTGGGCATTTCTAAATAGACAAAGGTCAATTTGTTGTAAAACACTTTGTTGGTTTCAATATCACTGAGTTTGACAAAGTATTTATATTTATCGGTGTCATTCTTATCTTCATCAAAGACAAAATCTAAAATGGCGATGGTGTAGACGGCGGTCAGGCGGTAATTCCAATTGGCCCGTTTGGCCTGTTCTTGAATCGGGAAGGTCGAATAATATAACGCCCTATCTTTAAAAAAGTTTTGCTTGGTTTTTTGCAGTTCGACAATAAACTTTTCGCCTTTTTCATTTTCGCAATATAAGTCAAAAATCGCTTTGCGGTCGGTTTCGGTGGAGCCTAACTGCTCGGTTTTTAGAAACGTCAGGGTTTTTATTTCGCCTTGTTCTTCGCGCAATAATTCGTTGAGAAAATCCAGCAGCAGATCTTTATGGGCTTCTTCACCAAAAATCCGTTTAAACCCATAATCGGTGAAAGGGTTTAGATATTTTTCGGTCAACATCAAGGTGGTTCCTTTATAAGGCCAACGGGTTGTTATTTTATGCTCAGGCTATCAGGGCGGATTTAATCTGTTCCATAAGCTTTGCAGGATGCTGACAGCCCCCTCCCCTACAGCAGCACTTTCATTTTTCGCCCGCCTGCTACGTTAAAGCCTTCGCGTCCGTAGAATGCCAGCGTCCTATCGAAGGGCGGTAGGGGTGGTGTGGTCACTTCCAAACGCTGCCAGCCTTGGTTAAGTGCGTAGGCTTTGGCTTGTGCCAATAAGCCGCGCCCGATGCTTTGGGAGCGGTACTTAGGCCGCACATAGCATTCGGCGATAGTGCCGAAATAGCCTTCAGCGTATAAGGCCAGGCTTTTATAAAGGCTGACAAACCCTACTGCCCCGGCCTCTTCACTCTGCGCTATGAAGACGATGTATTGGTCTTGGCTAATAAACTCCGTCAGACGCGCGTCAGTTTCCGCCCGATTAAAGTTGAAGGCTTGTGTGCCGCTGGCAGACATAATTTCCTCCAATAATTCACCGACCATAACCGCTATTGTGCCAACGTCGCCCAAGCCTGCCCTGCTGAAAGTGATGCGTCCAGTTGTCATTAGTCTGCTTATTGGCTTACCAGCACTTGATTAAATTGGATGATCGGTTCCACGTCGGTGTAATTGGCTATATCCGCCTGCAATTGGGCGGCATGGGGCATGAAGGCGGCAATAAAACTTTCTATGGAAGTAAACAGAAAATGGCACATGACAGAATAAGTAGGCGGGCTGCCGGGCATGACACCGCTCAGCCCTTGCTCGACTGAAACGCTTTGAAAATCAGGATGTGCGCTTAGCAGGCTGATAGACAAGGGCATATGCTGCTCAAGGTAATAGGCCATATCAAAGCGGCTATTCGGTGTATTCGGGTAAAGGATACTGATTTTTATCATGATGAATTATCGTTGAGGCGAGGGAAAGGCTAAGCACTACTTTATTGTGGCCAAAATTTTGGCAAGTTGGCGCGAAGCGTTGATAATATAGCTAAAGCACAATAAAATGATGCCGTTCGTGGTGAGCCCTTCGACAAGCTCAGGGCGAACGGCTTTACAATCAATTTATACTGCGTTAGCTATATCATGCCATAGGGCTTTGCTGACGACAACTGCATCCTGTTACGGTTGCCAGCTTGAATAGGTTAAGGCTTGCCCTAAGCGAAGGACGCTTTAGGAGAAAAGATGGCTGGCGATAATGTCTAAGATTTGCGCTAAGGTCAGGTTTTCGTTTTCGCCGACGATATTATGCTCGGCAATGGGATATTTTAGGTCGATGCCGTAACGTCCGGGCGATTGCGCAAAGGTATAAATATAGGCGGCCAAACTGGAGTCTGCTAGAGTACATAACTCGATGGCCTGAAAGTGTTGCTCGCGGGTGTTTAATGCCAGGGCATTTTCCCCATAACAATGCACTAATTCTAATAGCAGCAGTTTAAGGGGCGTGTCTTTATTAATGGCCCAGACATTCATAAATAACAGGTGGGTTAAAGCTTTTTAATAATGACAGGCGCGGGGGGCGTTCCCACTAGGCCTAAGTTTTGGCCTTTATGGATCAGGTACAGTGACAGCAACAAACTGCCGATGGCACTGGCGGCAATCCATAAATCGGCATGTTGTTGTTGCCCGAACAGGCTTTCCGCCAGTCCTGCACCGAGCAACAAAGCCAGTAAAGGCAATAGGTATAACAGTAAGGTACTGCGTAACACCACGCCTTCATCAATCGCTACCAACACCCGGTCGCCAGTGTTTAGCGGCAACGCGCTGGTAATCGGTACGGGCTTTTTTTTGAAGGTGCTGTCCAGTGCCGCTGTTGTGCACGAGGCTTTTTGCTGGCAAGCCCCACAGGCGGACTGTTCGCCGCCTGTGATCCAAATTTGTTGGTCGGTGGTTTTCACCACTACAGCGGTCGCTTCTATCATAAATAGGCTCTCAATCAAGCAATGTCAGATGCTTCTCGGCAAAATAGAGCATCCCTTCATGTTCTTGCAAGCGTAAGGCTTGCAAGCGTTGTCCCAAACAGACGGGGCTTTGGCACTCGCCCGTTTTGGGGTCAAAGATAAAACCGTGCATGGAGCAGCGCAGATAATTGCCGGTTTCATCAAAAATAGCGTCCTGTTCGCAGTTTAAAGGCCGGTGCATGTGCATACAGTGGTTGACGTAACTGTAAGCAGAACCGTCGAAC
This sequence comes from Methylovulum psychrotolerans, assembly GCF_002923755.1. GTDB lineage: Bacteria > Pseudomonadota > Gammaproteobacteria > Methylococcales > Methylomonadaceae > Methylovulum > Methylovulum psychrotolerans. The sequence goes on along the minus strand of NZ_PGFZ01000013.1, from coordinate 71,159 downwards.
CAAAAAACCAGCGCCGAAGCAGGCTGGTTTTTCAGGGTGATATTGCGCGTCGTAAAGGGCTGTTGCTGCAACTGTGCCACTGGGCAAATGGCCTTCAGCTTAGGGTGCAGTACGGTCATGGCCGTTAAGCCCAAACCGTTTGCAGGCTTTGCAGCCAAGTGCCCAGACGTTCTTGGGTCAGTTCTTTTTGGTTTTCCTGATCCAATGCCAAGCCGACAAACAACCCGTCGATAACAGATTTAGAGTGTTTGAATTTATAGCCGTCGGTAGGGCAGGCTCCGACGATGGCGGCGCCGCATTGCCGGAAGCTGTCGTACAGATAAGCCATGGCACTGACAAAGTCATTGGGATAGCCTTTCTGGTTGCCTAAACCATAAATGGCGACGGTTTTACCGCTGAAATCGTGACCGATCAATTTCGGTAAAAATTCCGCCCAGCTCTCGGTCGCATTACCCGTACCCAAGCCCGGCAATTCGCCTTCGCCGTAAGTCGGCGCACCTAAGATCAACACGTCGTATTGCAGCAGGTCGTCGACGTTGGCCGTGCGGATGTTAACGGGTTTGGCCGCTAAATCCACCCCCAACAGGGTGGCTATGTCTTTCGCCACCCGGCGGGTGTTACCGGTATCGGTACCAAAAAAAATGCCTATTTTCGCCATACTATTCTCCACTAGCTAAGATCATGCCACCCAAGACTTGTTCAGGCCAAGGGGATAATCACAATTGTATCTGTAACAAGCCGCCTGTGGGCTGGGCTTGACTTTCCTGCCATTCTTCTGGGGTATAGGCTTTGACACTAACGGCGTGGAGCTTGCCGGATGCCAGCGGGTCTTTTAAGGTCGACAATACCCATTGCTGCTTTTTCACAAGAGACAAATCCCTAAATTCGCCGCTGATGACGGTAAGCACTAAGTCGCAGCCTTCACCGTCAACCAGCACTTGTGCGTCGCTGATGCCTTGCTTGATCAGTTGTTCTACGTCTGCCACCGATAAATGCCCGTCGCTAGCAGCTTCGGTTTTTGGGGTCGCCGAGTTTAACAACGGTAACAAGCTGCCGTCGTTCGCCATGGCTTCAACAATGTCGCAACCGCCGACCAGTTCACCATTGACGAACAATTGCGGATAGGTCGGCCAATGGGAAATGCTGGGTAGCTTTTCGCGGATAAAAGGTGCGGCCAAGACGTTGACATAAGCATATTGGCAACCGGTCGATTTCAGGATGCCCACCGTTTTGGCGGAAAAACCGCACTGGGGATTTTCCGGCACGCCTTTCATATAGAGCAGAATCGGATTCGTGGCCAGTTGTTGGCGGATTTTGTCTTCGGTTTTCATGGTAGTCATAAAATACGGGAAAGTGAGTTGGTTGCTGTTAGGCGTACGGCTTATGCCCTGTTGTAGATAATAGTCGGGTGGGTAGTTTTGAAAGGCTGGCTTTAAGTGTGCCACTTAAAGCCAGCACGTCTCGGCTACGTCAATCTATGTGCATCCCTGTAAGGGGCTATTAAGCCCCCTACCCCGCCTGTTGCCGAAGCCCGTCCGCCGCTGCTTTCTTAATCAAGCGGACATCGCCTGTGCCTTGTACGGCATCGGCATCAATCAGACATTGCTCAACATCGCTGGCCGAGGGGATGTCGAACATGGTTTTTCTGAGGATTTGTTCCATAATGCTCCGTAACCCCCGCGCTCCGGTCTCGCGCTCTATAGCTTTTTGGGCAATGGCCGCTAAGGCTTCTTGGGTAAATTCTAAGGCCACGCCTTCATAAGCAAACAATTGCTGGTATTGTTTGAGCAAGGCATTTTTCGGTTCGGTCAGCACCCGGATTAGCGCGTCAATGTCCAAAGGCTCCAACGGGGCTAAGACCGGAAAGCGCCCGATAAACTCAGGTATCAAACCAAATTTGCGCAAATCGCTGGGTTGGGTGGCGTTGAGCATCGCCTCCAAACTGGGTTTTTCGTTGGTTTGGTTAACGCTGGCATGGAAACCGATGGCCGTATTGCTGGGAACTAAGCGTTTTTCGACATGCTTTTCCAAGCCAGGGAAAGAGCCGCCTGCAATGAACAAAATATTGCGGGTGTCCATAATCAAATCGCTGCCTTCTTTGCTGTGGCGGCCTTTGTTGGGTAATTTGACCTGTGATCCTTCCACCAGCCTTAACAAAGCCTGTTGCACACCTTCGCCGGACACGTCACGGGTGCCGGTAGGTTGCTCCGGGCTGCGGGCGATTTTGTCGATTTCATCCAGATAAACAATACCCCATTCGGCATTCGCCATATTGCCTTCGGCGACATCCAGCAAACGTACCAAGATATTTTCGACATCATCACCGACATAACCGGCTTGCGTCAGGGTGGTGGCATCGGCGACCACAAACGGCACGCCGACAATTTTCGCCAGCGTACTGGCTAATAAGGTTTTACCTGTGCCTGATGGCCCTATCAGCAGCAGGTTGGATTTGCCGATTTCGACATCTTTGTCAAATTGCCCCAGACCGGCATCACCGCTCTCATGTTTCAGGCGCTTATAGTGGTTATAGACGGCCACCGCCAAAATTTCTTTGGCAAGCTGCTGGCCGATCACATACTGGTCAAGATGCTCTTTAATTTTTACCGGGATAGGTAATGTCCCCTGCATTTTTGACAATTCTTTCTTGCGGCTCCAGTTACTGACCACTTGATGCGCCAGCGCTACACAAGCCCCGCAAATATAGCCTTCCGCACCGGCTATCAAGGGTATGGAAGCGGATTGTTCGATACCGCAAAAAGAACAGTGCTTAATTTCTTTAATGGTCATGACGGCTTTCCTCAATAGAGTTGTGCAAATACAGGCTTGTGCAAATACAGGCTTGTGCAAATACGGGGCTAGTGCCTATCGTCGGCTTCCTTAGCCAAACCGGCCAGCCACGCCCGCTGGCATACCCGTTTGGCCCTATCGTCCATCAATTGGCGGATTTTGGGGGTGGCTTTCTGTAATGATAAGATTTCCGGTTTTTGGATATGCTTGCACAACACCAAATGGAAACCGATTTCCGATTCCACCACCGCGCTGATTTCGCCTTCTTTCAAAGTGAACAGCACGGCATCAATTTCAGGGTAAAGCGTGCCGCGTGACACCTTGCCTAGCAGGCCACCTTGCAGGGCGGTCGGGCATTCGGAATGCTGCAACGCCAAATCGGCAAATTTATACGGCTTTTTCTGCAACTTTGCACCGATTTGTTGGAGTCTTGCCAAAGCCATCGTCCGGGTGTTTTCCGGGTAATCGTCATTGATGCTGATAAAAATATGCCAGGCCTCACGTTGTTCAGGCCGCCGGAACTGCTCGGTATGGACATGGTAGTAAATGCCGATTTCCACGTCACTGACCGTCGGGGCACGGCTACCGACCACCGCCAAGACGGTATCGACCTTACATTGCCGATATAAGGCGGCGCGTAGGCTATCTTCATCAAGACGGTTTTGGTATAGCTCTTCCAGAAATTCCCCGTCATTATCGTAACGGTTACGGATTTCCAAAAAAGCGTTTTGCACTTCTTGTTCGCTAATCACTACCGTAGCGGCTTCCGACGAATTCAGCACCCGATTTTCCAGTTGTAATTCCTTGCTGGCTTGGAGGCGCACTTGCTGTAGCTGCGCGTCTTCCAAATGGGCGGGGGATTTTTGGAACAGTGCCAATGCTGTCCTTAGTAGGTTATAGGCTTCCGCTTGGGGCTGCTCCATATCAAAACTCCGGCTCACAAAAGGTTTCTGGATGTGCGGGGGCTAAGGCCGATTCGGGGACTTGCAAGGTGCGGGCATGAAATGCGACGTGATATTGGATGCGGGCATCGTCACGGATGACCTTCATCACCTCGCCGTCACTGCCTTTGGCCACCAGCACATTGCCTTGGACACCCAAATCGAGGGTGCAGACAACTTTATCCCTAAATTCAAAGCGGCTGGGGTTCCAGACTTCATCGGCACTGATCAATTCCTCTAAGCGGCAACCGACCATACGGCCTTGGCTGAGGAAATGTACGGTAAAAATCACCTGATCCTGCAAAAAAGTGCCGACTTCCACGACATTGCCTAAGCTGCCGCGCCGCACTAGCAAATGCCCGACATCCAAGCCGGGATAAGTACCGTCATTACGGACATTACGCGTTACCCGTACCGCTTCGCCGTATTCAAAGCGGCCTTCGTCAAAGCGTTCCGGTTTCATGTTTTTATATCGCTTAAGGCTACAAAGGCCGTTTGCGCCTCGCCCATGTGGAACACCTTAAAGACTTTTTCGGTCTGCGCATCGGAGTCGACAAAATCCTGGTAGGCCCGCGTCAACAATTTGCTGTAGACCGCGCGTTTGGCGGTCTCGTCTTCGGGCATACTGTCCGCGCCTTGCTGTAAATAATTGTGGAAGCGCTGCAAAATATGCAGGCGGTTGACATGCACGACACTGGCCTCGTAAGGCAGTTGGAAATACTGCAAGAAGTCTTCAGCGGACTCCAGTTCTTCCATTTCTTCTTCAAAACTCATGGTATTCTCCGCTAAGGGCTGTCAACATTACAAAGGGCCGATTAAAGACGAATCTTGAATCAGCAAATAAATAGCCAACATGATGAAGGCGGCACAGGCCATGATGGTTAATAAGGCATCAGGTTTAATCTTTGACTCAGTTTTGGTTTTCGTTTCTGACATGACATAACTCCGGTAGCTAAGGCTAAGCCATTATTAAGTTCAAGCGGAGGCTTGGGCGGTTGCGGCGTACAATTCCGCTTGGCGTTGGATGACCAACTCCAACAGGGCCTCTGCCCCGATCCTGTTCTTGCTGTCCAGCGCAACCAATTTTTCAAAAATCGCTTGGCTCACCTGTAAATCCCCTAAGCGCATGTGTAAAAAACCGATGGCTTTTAAGGTAAACAGATACAGCCTGACTTGGGTCAATAAGGCCGCCGGCGCCGTCTGTAAATGGCTTATTTGCAAATCCCGCCAATCTTCGGGAAAAGCTACCACCTCTCTGATGACCGCTAAAGCTTTTGTCGTCGCGGCAAGGGCATCATCTAGCCGATGCTGGTAATAATAAAAACGGTTTAAGGCCACTAACACATTCAACGATTCAGGGGCTTTGAAATAGGCTTTTAATAACGGCAATTCTGCCTTGCCGCCGCCATACTGTGCCGACGCTTCGGCAATCAGTTCTTTAACACCCGCCACATCCGGTTCGTCAAAATACAGACCTTGGGCTTCAAAATCTAATAAATCCATTATAGGCTCACCGTCAGTTTAATTGGCGCATCCTGATGTGACCCACAGAGGCTTTCTGCTTCGCAGGAGTCGCACTGTTGCTCGGCAACCGCCTTGTGCAGTTGCAGTTGTTTGGCTTCTAGCTCGTCAATGCGTTCCATCAGGCAAGCAATAGCCTTACCGACCGGATCCGGTACCAGATGATGATCGAGGTCAATGCCGTGCTTGTTCTGGATTTGCGTGCCTTTGCTTTGGATGATGCGTCCGGGGATGCCGACCACCGTACAGCAATGCGGCACATCCTTGACGACCACCGAATTTGCGCCGACCCGGACATTGTTGCCTAAGGTGATCGCTCCGAGGATTTTTGCCCCCGACCCGACCAAGACGTTATTGCCCAAGGTCGGATGACGTTTTTCCTTATTCCAGGTCGTACCGCCCAGCGTCACCCCATGATATAAAGTGACATCATTGCCGATCACGGCGGTTTCGCCAATAACAACCCCTAAAGCATGGTCAATAAACAAGCGCCTGCCGACGGTCGCACCCGGGTGGATTTCGACACTGGTCATCCATTTCGCAAAAGCAGCCAAAACCCGCGCCGCCAATTTCCATTGCCCCAGCCATAAACGGTGGCTGATACGGTGTAACAGCACCGCATGGACTCCCGAATAGGTCAGCAATATTTCAATGACGCTACGCGCCGCCGGATCGCGGCCAAATACACAATTGACATCTTCCGCCCATTGCGCAAAAAAGCTTAAAGGCGCGTCTGCCGCCGGATGATTGGGTATCAGCATGACCACTACCTTAAGCTCCAGCCTGTCTTGCCGGGTATCGGTGGTCTGGGGATGCGGAAAAATGAACCGGGATAACGGTCATCGTCAATACCTGGCAATTCCTCGGTGTCACTGGCTTCGGCCTCAATGGCGCAACGGTCTACAAGCAAATCAAACTCTTCGTTCATGGCTGTAATCCTCATAAATTTTGATAAAAATGGTTAAGGTCACCTGCTGAGGGGGGGTGTTTATGGGTACTGACAAACCGCCTGACTGCCTGCAACAGTGTTTGCGCCTGTGGACGGCTAACACTGATACCCAGTTGTTGGTAGGCATGGATAACACCCTGCGTACCTGAATGCTTGCCCAAGATCAGTTGGTGGCTACGCCCGACCAAAGCCGGGTCTACACCTTGATAATTGTGCGGATCTTTCAATAAGCCATCGACATGGATACCCGCCTCATGGCTGAATACGTTCTTGCCGATCAGGCTCTTGCGGCTACCTATCGCATCGCCTGAGGCATTGGCGACCAGAGCCGACAAGGCCGGAAACTGTGCGAGTTGGATGCCCGTATCAAAACCGTACAATTGCTTTAAGCCCAGCACCACTTCCTCGAAAGCGGCATTGCCCGCCCGCTCGCCCAAACCATTGACGGTGGTGTTAACATGGGTAGCGCCTGCCAAAGCGGCGGCGAGAGTGTTGGCGGTCGCCAGCCCTAAATCATCATGGGCGTGCATTTCAATCGCCAAATCGGTGGCGGCGCGTAAGGTTTTAATGGTGTTGAACACCCCGAACGGTTCCATAATGCCTACTGTGTCGGCAAAGCGGATCCGGGTCGCTCCGGCTTTTTGCGCGGTTTCGGCCATTTGTACCAGAAAACCGACATCCGCCCGCGACGCATCTTCCATGCCGACACAAACCTCAAAACCCAAGTTTTTTGCTTCTTGTACCAGTTCGCTGATGGTTTTCAGCACCCATTGCCGCGATTGTTTAAGTTTGTGCTGGATATGTTGGTCGGACGCGGAAATAGACAAATCCACTTTATGGACATTCAGACCTAAACAAGCGCGTAAATCATCGTAGCGCATCCTCGACCAGACCAGCAATTGCGCAGGTAAACCTAATGCGGCAATGGCTTGGATTTCTTCGCGTTCCACTGCCCCCATGGCCGGAATGCCAATTTCCAATTCAGGTACGCCTAACGCTGCCAGTTGGGTGGCTATCGCTAGCTTTTCGTCTAGGGAAAAAGCCACGCCCGCCGATTGCTCGCCATCTCTTAGCGTGGTATCGTCAATGATGATCTGGCGGTTGGGATTTTTCATGGCTAGGATTATCAAGGTCAAAAAGCGTTTAACAGAGATAAAGCAAAACGCTTGCCAACTGCTTAAGTCACAGGAATTGCGGGGTCTGGTGGGTTATTGGTGTAATGCTGACAGGACAATACCGTGGAGGTATGGGGGGATTGTCATAAACCTGACAAAACGGCCACGTTAAGACGGGCTTGAAGAAAATGACGGCGCGTGATCAAATCCAAAGCATTGCCAAGTGGCTTCATATAAGCAAAAGCAGTAAACTTGTGAAAATAGTGATCCAATTAAATTGTCGTGGCTAGCCGCCACAATTTCTTACCCATTAACTAGGAGAGGATTTTAATGCCCACAGTCGCCGATACCAGCACCGAGAAAAAAACGCACCAATGGCAATTTGTCCGCGTGGGAGGCTTTGATCAAGTGAAGTTGGAGCGCACGGAAGATTTGATTGCGTTGGCGGAGTTAGACCAAAAACTCTGGACAGCGCTCAGCTGCCCGACCCAAGGCCTGTATTTTGATCCCCGCACCTTGGCCTTGCTGGATACCGATAAAGATGGCCGTATCCGCGCGCCGGAAATTGTTGTCGCTTTACAATGGACAACCGCACGGCTGATTAACCCCTTGGACATCAAAGCGGGCCATAGTGTTTTGCCTTTGGCGGCGATTGACCAATCCCACCCCGAAGGTGCGAAACTCTTGGCTTCGGCTCGTGAAATCCTAAAAATCATCAATAAGCCGGAAGCCAACGAAATTTCGGTTGACGATGTTACCGATATTGCCCAGATTTTTGCCCAAACCCCGTTTAACGGTGATGGTGTGATACCCGTCCAAGCCGTCGATGACGAGACTTACCAGCAGGTGATTGCCGACATTTTGAGTTGTGTGGGCGGGGAGCCGGACCGTTGCGGCGAGTTGGGTGTGACCCAAGCAAAAGTCGATGACTTTTTCAGTCAAGTGCAGGCCTATATTGACTGGTGGCATGTCGATACTGACGATAATACCCACAATCTGCTACTAGGAGAGGATGCGTTAATCGCCGTAGAAAACTTTAAGCAGCTTAAGCCGAAAATTGACGACTATTTCACCCGTTGCCAACTGGCGGAATTTGACCCGCAAGCGGCAACCTTGTTAAACCCTTCAATCGCCCAATATGAACAACTGGCTTTGCATGATTTGTCAGCGACCGATTTAGCCCTGCTTGCCTTGCCCTTGGCAAGTATCGCCGCCAATAAGCCGCTACCTTTAAATAAAGGTTTAAATCCGGCTTGGGCAGTGCAGATAAGCCAGTTAAACCAAGCGGTTTTCTTGCCTTTACTGGGTAGGTTGGAGTCTTTAAGTTGGGCGCAATGGCAAGAAGCCAAAGCGAAGTTTGTCGGCTATGACCTGTGGCTGCAAAGTAAACCGGCCGAAGCCGTTGAACGCTTAAGCATAGAGCGTCTACAGGCTTTATTAGCGGGCGATTATCAGCACCAGCTCAGCCTTTTGATTGCTAAAGACCAAGCGTTGGCGGCGGAAGCCGAGGCGATTGAATCGGTCGAGCGATTAATTTATTACTACCGCGACTTATACCGTTTGCTGAATAATTTCGTCTCTTTCCGGGATTTTTATTCGTCCAACCCGCACAGCATTTTTCAGGCCGGCACTTTATTTTTAGACGGCAGAAGCTGTAGCTTATGTATCAGAGTGACGGACATTGCCAAGCATAGTGCTTTGGCAAGTTCCAGCCTGATTTTTTTGGCCTATTGCGACTGTACCCGCCCCGGCACACAAGAAAAAATGACCATTGCCGCCGCCTTTACAGGCGGGGATGCGGATAATTTGTTGGTTGGGCGTAACGGGATTTTTTATGACCGGCAAGGCGGCGATTGGGATGCCACGATTGTGAAAATTATCGACCATCCGATCAGCATCGGCCAAGCGTTTTGGTCGCCTTATCAACGCTTAGGCAAAATGCTCGCCGAACAAATTGAAAAGTTTGCCGCCGCCCGTGATAAAGAAGCCCAAGCGAAAACCTTGGCAGGCAGTACAGCCGCTATCAGTGCCACTGAGGCCGCGCCCGTACCGTTTGATGCAGGTAAATTTGCAGGCATTTTTGCCGCTATTGGTTTGGCGATAGGTGCGATAGGCGCAGCCATCGCTTCTATTGTCAGCGGCTTTTTATCGCTGGTCTGGTGGCAGATGCCCTTATCATTGTTGGGGATCTTATTATTCATTTCTGGTCCTTCGATGCTGATCGCTTCTTTCAAGCTACACCGCCGCAATCTCGCCCCTATCCTTGATGCCAGTGGATGGGCGATTAACACCAAGGCTTATATTAATATTCCGTTCGGGCATTTGTTGACCAGTACGGCAAAATTGCCGAAAAATGCCGAGCGTCAATTGCTTGACCCGTTTGCCACGAAAAAAGCCCCGTGGCGCAGTTTCTTGGTCATTGGCATTATTCTGGGGGCATTGGTGGGTGCTTGGCAACAAAATCTGTTTCAACATAAAAGCGTTAAACCCGTTAAGCAAGAAGTTGCCGAAAAAGTCGTGCCACCTGCGGTTGTTGCGCCTGTTCCAACTCCAGCTTCAGCCGTTGCTCCGGCCAAAAACTAAAGTCTGGTTTATCCCTCTTCAAATGGCTATCCCGTCAGCAAACACGGTTGCCGTTAAGATACACCAAAAAACTTGCATTAGTACGCAGCTGCTCTAAACTTGCGTTTTTAACTTAACATTCTTTGGAGTAACTATGCGTTCGGATTGTTTTCTAGCGGTTGGGGGACTTGCCCTATTGGTTATGGCGGGTACAGGTCATGCCCAACAAAAAAAACCGCAAGGCGGCATTTATTGGGCGGCTACTGCTGAAGCTATTGCAGCCGGCACCGAACTCTGTAAACATTTCGATACCCCTTCGCTAGAAGAGCAACGCAACAAATTGCTTCAAAAATATGGCAATGAATTAGTGGATGCAGAAATATCACCGCAGAAAAAAAGTGGCCGGGTCTTTTCAGCCCATCGCTATGATAGCGTCAACAATGAAAATATCGATTATTTTTATTTTGATAACATAAAGGCCTGTGAATTGCATCAAGCGGCGTTATTGAAAAATAAAAGCCGTGAAGCAAGCCCAGCGGCAGATGAGGATAAAACCAGTTCAGATCCTATCTTATCCATTGCCGCCCGCCTCAAAAAAGCCGATAAAGAGAATCAGCATAAAGAACAAGAGCAAGAAAATAACCGTAACTTGATTATGGCCGCCAAAGCAAAGCTAGAAAAATACTATAGAAAATATGCCTGGGAAGTTTTTAATGATTTAAAAAAACAAGGGATACATTTTAATGATGTTGTTATGCCTAAAGACGGTAGTTGTGAAAATCAGCGTATAGACAGCCGCTCTGGTGGCGAGTTTATTGTTTATCGGACTGGCTGCACGGATACGATTACGGTCACTTTTGAAGTGCGCAATGGCAATAAAGCGTCGCTGAGTGCGCTGGTGAATACCAAAGAACAGGCTATTGACGAAATCGACTTTAACAAAAATTGCGAGATTATCTTAAATAGTTACACCTATTCGTGTCCAAAATTAATGAAACCGGAGATGTCTGCAACCATAAGAAAAAATGTCCGGGAAAGTATCGCAAAAGACCTGGCCAATTAGCCTTTGGGCTCTACAGAGCCCAGCAAGCTTTTACATGGCTCCAATAATGACGGCTTACGTTGTTCATAAATCCCCCGGCCAGCCACACCGTATGGTTGTCAGGCGGCTACTTAGGATTGGCCTGAGTATTAAATAAGTTGACAAACCGGCGCAAAGCGCGTAGATTGCCGCGCTTTCCATCCATTTACCTGCATTTAGGAGGCTGCCATGTTAGATAGTGTAATGAAATCCAGCCTCGTCTCCGTTATTCCTCGGTAATCTGTCCGATCTTACGGGTCGGGGCTTCCACAAAAAAATCCATTTTTTTAACACAACCGGACACGGTAGGGCTTTGCTTTGCCTAAAGTTTGGTCAGTGGGAGTCTGTATGAATACCCAACATCGTTGGACAAAAAACGCGGCACGCCTGTGTGCCGACATCGGCGCGGAAGACGGTATCGACCCGCGCTATTTAGCCGCTAAACAGGCACGGAAAAAAACGCCGCGCAAACATCTGCAACTGTGTAAAGAAGCAGCGCGTATCGTGCCGTTAGTCTTAACAGGCGAAGCGCAACAGCCTTTAGTGCGGGATTTAGTGGTGTTATCGGTAGAGCCGGACGGCGACGGGCAATGTATCCGCGTCACCGTCGGGCAATATGCCGCCGATACGCCGGTATCCGAAACCGAAGTGCTGGCAGCCTTAAACCGTATCCAAGGGTTATTGCGTTCGGCCTTGGCCCAGGCCTTACACCGTAAACACACGCCGACTTTAAGCTTTTGTTATGTCGGTATTTTAGACGGGAGGGCTGGCTGATGCCTATTCAAACCGTTATGACCAAAGGCAAAGTGCCGGTGAAAATTTATACCGATGAGGTTGAATCGGCGGCATTCCAGCAACTCTATAACCTCTCGCAACTGCCGTTCATCCATAGCCATATCGCCGTGATGCCGGATGTGCACTGCGGCAAAGGCGCGACGGTCGGCTCGGTCATTCCGACTGCCGGGGCGATTATCCCGGCGGCAGTGGGGGTCGATATAGGTTGCGGCATGAATGCCTTGCGCTTATCGATTAAAGCCCATGATTTGCCCGATAACTTGCGCTCTTTGCGCCTGTTTATCGAAGCGGCGATTCCAGTGGGCTTTGCTATGCACAAACAAGACCGGGCGAGGCAATCTACCGTCACCGCCTTAGCGGTAGGCTTGCACAGCATTTTGGGCAAGCACCGCAAGCTCAATACCATGCAGAAAAAACCTTACCAGACTTGGGTGCGGCAATTGGGTACTTTAGGCGGCGGCAACCATTTCATCGAATTATGTTTGGATGAAAATGACGACGTTTGGGTGTTGCTGCATTCGGGTAGCCGGGGTATCGGTAATGTCATGGGCGAATACTTTATCGCCTTGGCGAAAAAAGATATGGGCCAGCACTTGATTAACCTGCCGGATAAAGATTTGGCGTACTTCAGTGAAGGGGCGGCGCATTATGACGACTATTTGGAGGCGGTGGGTTGGGCGCAAGATTACGCGCTGGCTAATCGCCGCGAGATGATGTATTTGATTTGCGAAGCCTTGCGCAAAAAACTGCCCAAGTTCGGTATCACCAAAGAAGCCATTAACTGCCACCACAATTATGTGGTGCGGGAAGAACATTTCGGCAAGTCGGTCTGGATCACCCGCAAAGGCGCAATCCGGGCGGGTGAAGGTGAGTTGGGCATCATCCCCGGCAGTATGGGGGCAAAATCCTATATCGTGCGCGGCAAAGGCAACCCGCAGTCCTTCTGCTCCTGCTCCCATGGTGCAGGTCGGGTGATGAGCCGCAGTGCCGCCAAAAAACGCTTTGACAGCGATGATGTCGACGCGCAAACGCGCGGGATTGAATGCCGCAAAGACAGCGGCGTGGTTGATGAAATTCCGGCAGCTTACAAAGACATCGACCAAGTCATGGCGCACCAAAGCGACTTGGTGGAAATCGTGCATACTTTAAGGCAGGTTTTATGTATTAAGGGTTAAGCAGAAATAAACCCTTGTCCGCTCAGCGTCTGTGCAGACAGGGGTTTTTGGTATAGCTTGAAACGTAGGGCCGATACTTAAGATAAGGCGTTTGGGAGTTTACCAACCCCAAACGCCGACTTGCCTAACTGACCATAAAATCCGCATTGGTCATTGCCAAATTCACACCCACAGTGGCAATTTGTACCGCCGCCCCTGCCCCGCTACCGTCAGCATCATAAAATAACGCGCCTGTAGAGGGATTGTAGACAATGAAATCATTGGCATCAGATGCCCCAGTACCTATCTTTAAATTAGCGGCATTTAAAACCCCGGTTGCGGTTAGCTGGGTAAATACGGCATTTTCCAATTGGATGGTGTCATCAACGACCTTAAAGTCGGTGATGGTATCGGCATTCGCCGTCAACGGGCTGTTAAAGATAAAGGTATCTTTACCCGTACCGCCTGTTAAGTTATCGTTGCCTGCCCCACCATTAATCGTATCGTTGCCCGCTCCACCCGACAAGACGTTGGCGGCGGCATTGCCGAGCAGGTCATTGTTAGAGCCATTACCTGTACCGTTCAGTGCCGCCGTCCCTGTCAACACCAAATTTTCGACATTGAGGGTTAAGGTCACGCTAACTGAGGCATCGACCGTATCTGTGCCGCCTTTGTTAAGTTCGGCAACGATATCGGCGGCGTTATCGACGATATAAGTATCATTGCCCGCCCCGCCTACCAGTGTATCTATGCCGCTGCCGCCATCTAACAGGTCATCGCCCAGATCCCCTACCAAAACATCATTGCCTGCCGCGCCGAGTAACATGTCGTTACCCGCCGAGCCGAGCAAGACATCGGCATTGGCCGTACCCGTCGTTGCGGCACCGACCAGCACTGTTGCCGCGCTGATGACACTTTCCGCCGTTCCGGCAAGGTCAGTGTAACTTGCTGTTGCCGTCACTTTGGTCTCGATATCTGTTGCTTTCAGTGTGTAAGTGTTGCCTGTGCCTAATACGGTAGCGCCGGATTTCCAGGTGTAAGTGATAGGCCCCAAACCGTCCACGTCAGCTAACGAATTGCTGGCCGTCAGCACTTGGCCTTGTGTGGCAAGGCCGCTGATGGTTACCGTTCCGGTCGGTGCGTGGTTGCTGAACCCGACATTGACCGTCAAAAAGCGGCTGACAGTATCGGTATCAACACCGCCGTTTGCTGTGCCGCCATTATCTTGCACTTTAAAACCGATTTGCGCGTAATGGGCACCGCTTGCGCCAGTGGCAGGCGTAAATTTCAGCAAGCCCGCCGTAATATTGGTGACCGAGACGGCTTGACCTACGGTCACGGCAGTACCCAGTAAGGTCAAGCTACCCACCGTCGGCAATTGGCTGATAATGACTTTGTTTAACGTATTCGCCGGGCTGTCGTTTGGATCAGAAAAGCCAAAATCGTTGACCGTCACCGTATAAGCGGTATTGATAGGCGTATTGACGATCTTATCGGTTCCTGTAGGGGCATCGTTGACTGCCACCATATTCACCGTACTGGTGTATACAGTGCTTAAAGCGCCGCCACTGCCTTGGCTACCCGTATTGCCGTCATTCGCCGTCCAATCCAGCAACACCTTGGCGGGTAATACCCCGGCTGTGTTACTGTAAGTGACATGCTGCAGAACGCCCTTGACTAAGGCTTGGGTTGCAGGCGTACCTAGGCTGGAAAAATGCAGGGTCAGCACACCGTTGCTGCTGGTGAAATCGGCAAAAATTTCGCCATTCGATAAAAGAAAATTTTGGTATACGGTAAATAACGTGCCCGTAGCATCTAAAGTGAACACATCATCGCTAGAGGCCCCACCTTGCCGTGCCAAGGTAACGGTGGCACCGCTGTAGTTATTGAGGCTGTCGAGAGAATCGTCGTTGAGCTGTAAAAAATTATCCAGCTTAACTGCCGCACCATTTTCAACATAACTTCCCGCCGGCGATTTATTCGCCAAGCTACCATCAGAATTGTATAATGTTAAGGCAAAGTTACCGTCACTGTTACCCGCCACCACAATTTGGCCATTGGCTTGTACAGCAACGGAGTTGCCATAATCGTTCTTACCCGAAAGGTCGGTAGTGAGTTTGCCGTCGCCATCAAAACTGGTGTCCAAGCTGCCGTCGGTGTTATAGCGTGCCAAAGCGAAATCCGCACCGGTAGCAGTAGTGTAACTCCAACCCGCCACGAGGATCTTACCATCCGCTTGCACAGTGATAGAATTGACGATGTCTTGAAAACCCGAAAAGTCGGTGGTCACTGTGCCGCTACCATTAAAACTGGTGTCCAAGCTGCCATTGCTGTTGTAGCGTACCAAAGCAAAAGTACTGTAATTATTACTATAACCTGCAACTAAAATTTTGCCGCCCGCTAAAAGGGTAGTCGCATTTATACCGTCGTGATAAGCCGAAAGAGAAGTGGTGAGTTTGCCGGAACCACCAAAACTGGTGTCTAAGCTGCCGTCAGCGTTATAACGGGCTAATGCGAAGTCACTATAAGTATTTGCACCTGCATTGCTATCACCCGTTACTAAAATTTTACCGTCGGATTGTAAGTTGACAGAGTTAATGCTGGCATTAAACGAAAACTGGGTGGTGAGTTTGCCGTCACCACTAAAACTGACATCCAAGCTACCGTCAGTATTGTAACGGGCCAAAGCAAAGTTATCATAACCACCAAAAATGCTGTTAGAAAAGCTCTTCCCTGCAGCTAGGATTTTGCCATCAGCTTGGACAACCAGGGAATTGATACTATCGTTATCGCCTGAAAAATCGGTGGTGAGCTTACCGTCACCGTCAAAACTGGTGTCCAAACTACCGTCGGCATTGTAACGCGCTAAGGCGAAATCCCTGTAAAAGCCATTAACGCTAGAACCAGCGACCAAAATTTTACCATTTGTCTGCAAAACCATCGCATTAATAGTGTCTTGAAAACCAGTAAAATCGGTGGTGACCTTACCGTCACCATCAAAATTGGTGTCCAAACTGCCGTCGGTGTTGTAACGCGCCAAGGCAAAGTCGCCATTGCCGGAACCCGCCACCACGAATTTGCCATCAGCTTGTATGGCAAGTGCCCGACCATCATCAGTGCCACCAAAATCTGTCGTCGCGAAAACTTTAAAACTGGACGAAAACCTTGGCGCGGTATTCACCCCCGAAGTCGGTAACGGCACATTCGCTGCCGCCGATTCATACACGGGTGTCGTCACCACAACTAAGTTATCGCTCACCGCCATTGCTGTTGTTTTCTTGTTCGTCATCTGAATTGCCTTATTGTTTGGTTGATAAAGGAACTTCGGTTAAATAACGCCTAGCCATCTTAATGGCCACTCATTTTTGGAATTTCTTAAAGCCTATTTAAAAGTAATCCATGGCTCTATTTTTATCTGTACTCTAGGGAGTGGATATAGCAAAAATACCTACTAATCAGTAACGTTTCTAATTTTTAACTTACCAAAGAAAAAGGTAGTTTTTCACATTTTATTCATAAATTAATTTCTTTAAAAGAATAAATTTGTTCTTTGATATAAAATTAGTGAATTATAATAGCTAATACTTCCTTGGTTAGTCAAATTAAGATCATAAAAAGGCTGTGGCGGTGTTATTTTGACTTGTAGTTATGAATCTAATCTGAATCCAATACGATAATAAGCATCCATGTATAGATAAAATGGTTTTTTCGCGTTAATACCAATGGCAGGGTTTTACAAGCGATTATTAGGTCGAATGGAAATATCTTGTCGAGATAAGACTTAACCTAATTGGAAGCTGTGGCTTGTATTTGTCCAATTATCTTGCCACGGAAAGCGCTGCATTTTACTGTTGCCGTACTTCAATGAACCCTTTGGTGTTGGTGCGGTTTTTCAACCCTCACATCCGGTTTTTCACGGTAGTATCTGAGTTTTAGCTATCGGGGATTCAACGGACTGATCACTAGGCTTTATATTGTGGTGCGTGTATAGTAACCAGAATAAACTTACATAGTTTATGGAAATGAATCCGCCATAATTGGCCTATAAGAGGAAACGCTATGAACATGCCCGCCTTAATTAAAGTTTGGGATTTACCGTTAAGAATTTTTCATTGGCTGTTGGTACTGGGGTTTACGGTTGCTTATCTG
This sequence comes from Methylovulum psychrotolerans, assembly GCF_002923755.1. GTDB lineage: Bacteria > Pseudomonadota > Gammaproteobacteria > Methylococcales > Methylomonadaceae > Methylovulum > Methylovulum psychrotolerans. The sequence goes on along the minus strand of NZ_PGFZ01000013.1, from coordinate 54,102 downwards.
ACTGAAGATGAATTATTGGACATCCATGTTTGGGCCGGTTATTTGGTCTTTGCTTTGTTGGCGTTTCGGCTGGTGTGGGGCTTTATCGGTTCGCCTTATGCTAGGTTTAGCCAGTTTCTATGCAGCCCACTCGCCTCAATTGCCTATATTAAAGACTTGCTTGCTGCCAAAGCCAAACGCTATTTAGGGCATAACCCCGCAGGGGCGGCAATGATTGTACTGTTACTGCTCAGCTTGTTAGCGACAACGTTGAGCGGTTTTGCTGTGTACGGTGCTGACCAAGGGGCGGGGCCATTAGCAGGGATAGGCTCGGATAACGAAGAACTCTGGGAAGAAATACATGAGTTTTTTGCCAATTTTAGCGTTGTCCTGATCGTTTTACATATTGCCGGGGTCATTCTTGAAAGTGTCATACATAAAGAAAATCTCGCCAAAGCGATGATACAGGGCAGTAAAAAATCCTTAGACGATAAGCTATGACTAGCCCCGCTTCCTCTGGGCTTGATAAAAGCATTGTTGCCTTAAGCCTGTTGGCTATTGGCACTTATTTGTTATTACGCTACGGAATGGCCTTAAATCTGCCGCCTTATACGGTGGACGGGTATTACGCTTTGCTGTCCGAGCAGACGGTACTTTACCAACTCCAACTTAATTTTAGCGTCTCGGTGCTGGACTTACCGTTGCTGGTCGCTTTGCTGTTGGGAGGCGTACCGATTATCGGCCAATTACTGGTGAAGCTATTGCACGGTAATTGGGGGGCGGATTTGCTGGCGGGCATTGCCATTGTCACCGCTGTCATGCTGCATGAATATTTGGCGGGGACGTTGGTGATCTTAATGCTGTCTGGCGGCTCGGTGCTGGAAGCTTACGCGGTGCGCAAAGCCTCGTCGGTACTGGAGGCGCTGGCTAAACGGATGCCGTCGGTGGCGCATCGGAAAAATAAGGATGCCTTAGAAGATATTACTATCGGGCAAGTGCAAGTCGGTGACACCTTGTCCATCTTGCCGCATGAGATTTGTCCGGTAGATGGCACGGTGTTGGCGGGTTCCAGCACCATGGACGAGTCTTATCTGACCGGGGAGCCGTATTTGATGTCAAAAACCAGCGGCTCCACCGTCATGTCGGGGGCGGTCAACGGTGATACCTTATTGGTGATCCGTGCCGATAAGTTGGCGGTTGATTCCCGTTACGCGAAAATTATGACGGTGATGCGCGAATCCGACCAGCACCGCCCATACTTACGCCGCTTGGGCGACCAACTGGGCGCATGGTATACGCCATTGGCGGTTAGCTTGGCGCTGGTGGCTTGGGGAATGAGCGGCGAGGTGGTACGGTTTTTGGCAGTGCTGGTGATTGCAACCCCCTGCCCTTTGTTAATCGGTATTCCGGTGACGATTATCAGTTCCATTTCTTTGGCGGCACGGCGGGAAATTATCATCAAAAATCCGGCGATCTTAGAAACCATCGGCACTTGCCGCACGGCGATTTTTGACAAGACCGGCACGCTCACTTATGGCCGCCCCGCATTAACCGCAATACTAACCAGTCCACAACATGAGCAGGCGCAAGTGCTGGCACTGGCAGCAAGTCTGGAACGCTATTCCAAACATCCGTTAGCGGTGAGTATTATTAAAGCCGCCGAAGCCAAAGGCTTGGCACTATTGCCTGTGACGGAGATTAGCGAATTGCCTGGCGCAGGGTTGCAAGGGGTGGTGGGCGGCAAACAAGTGCAAGTGATTAGCCGCAAACATTTTACCGCCCAAGCCACCGCTGTGCCTGTGGAACTGCCCGCCCTAAGCGGCGGATTGGAATGCTTGGTGTTGATTGGTGGCGAGTATGCCGCTGTTCTGCAATTCCGTGACGAAGTGCGTAGCGACAGTTCGTCGTTTATTAACCATCTGCGGCCTAACCATTTATTTAATAAAGTGATGCTGGTCTCTGGCGATAGGGAGTCAGAAGTGCGTTATCTGGCTGAGCAGGTCGGCATACAGCACGTCTATTTCAGCCAAAGCCCTGAGCAAAAACTGGCCTTGGTGCGTCAGGAAACGCAAGCGGCAAAAACCGTATTTTTGGGTGACGGCATTAACGATGCCCCCGCCTTAACCGCCGCCACCATCGGCATAGCCTTTGGGCAAAACAGCGATATAACAGGCGAAGCCGCTGATGCGGTGATTATGGACAGTTCTTTATTAAAGGTTGATGAGCTGTTTCATATCGGCGCGAGAATGCGCAAAATCGCCTTGCAAAGTGCCGTGGGCGGTATGGTTTTAAGCTTGATCGGCATGGGCTTTGCGGGTTTTGGCTATCTCAGTCCAGTTACTGGGGCAGTGGCACAAGAGCTGATTGATGTGTTGGCGGTGTTAAATGCCCTAAGGGCGGCAATCCCGCCTAAAACGTTGTCGGATTTTTAGCCCTTAAAATAGCTAAGATACGCCTGATAAGCGGCTACCGCCGCTAACAACAAAAAAATCCCGCCGCTGATTTTATGCAATAAGTTTAAGGGGATTTTTTGCAGTACCGTGCGCCCGGCGATAATGCCCAAGGCGGAGGTGAACGCTAGAGCTAAGGTCGAGCCTAGCCACACCGCTGCCGGAGCGGATGTGCTGCTTAAAGCCACTACCGCCAATTGGGTTTTGTCACCAAATTCCGCGACCGTAATCAATAAAAATGTGGTCAGAAAAATATTGCGGCCACTTTTTTCGGTGACATCCGCATCGGCATCCTCTTCTTGTACCCGCAACGCATGGACACCAAAAACGCCAAATAATAACGCGACACCAGCGGCCACTATATAGGTGGGCAGCCAACTGGCAATTGCCACGCCGAACACCACCGCTAAGCTATTGAGCAACATAAAGGCTGCGATAGCCCCCAGCAATACGGGTAGCGGTTTATGCCGCGCCGCTAGGGTCATGCATACCAACTGGCTTTTATCACCGATTTCGGCAGCGGCAATCAGGGCAAAACTGGTGGCCGAGGTTGTCGCCAATGTGCTGATATTGTGTAGGCTGAGCTGTGCTAGCCCTTGTTGCCATAGCCCTAAAAAATCAGCCGCTGCAACGTAGGTGACAAAAGCTTGCCAAGATTGTAGAAAAGTATCCATGATGAAGGTTAGGTCTGGTTAAGGAAGGCAAGAAATAATTCTGGCAAACGCAAAGGGGCATAGGCTTGGGAGCGCGGGCATCTTGTCCGCAAAGGCGGGCAAGATGCCCGCGCTCCCAAGAGAAAATTGCGATTATGCCGATGTTATTTTATGTGCGTTCCTAAGAAAGCATCGTGCCAGATTTATGAAGCGACGGCTATACCGTAAAGCGGCATTAACCCAAAGCATTATCCAAAATCATCATCACAATAAAGCCGATCATCAGGGCAAAAGTCGCATAGCGTGAACGGCCATTAGCATGGGTTTCGGGAATGATTTCTTCACTGATGACAAACAGCATTGCCCCAGCGGCAAAGCCCATTGCTATCGGCAAGATGGAGGTAAAGACCGTCACCATGGTAATGCCTAACAAGCCGCCGACGGGTTCGACCAAGCCGGTTAAGGTGGCGATTGCCACCGCCCGCCAAGGTTTATAACCCAAACCGACTAAAGGCAAAGCCACCGCCAAACCTTCGGGGATGTTTTGCAAGGCAATCGCTACGGCCAACACCACGCCGTTATTTAACTCGCCCGAACCAAAGCTGACCCCGACCGACATGCCTTCAGGAAAGTTATGGATAGTGATGGCGATGATAAACAACCAGACTTTATTGAACGAATCTAACTGGGTATCCGGTACGCTGTCAAAATGCACATGCGGCAACTGGCGGTCGGCAAAGTGTAAAAACAGCGCCCCGATCAACATGCCGATAGACACGACATAAATGCCCCGCCCCGGCCAAATCAAGTTGCCGTAATTCATACCCGGCACCAGCAACGAGAAAGCGGTCGCCGCCAACATGACCCCCGCCGCCGCGCCTAACATGCTGTTGAAGACGTTCTTAGAAATATTTTTAAAAAACAGTGCGGGCAACGCCCCTGCCCCAGTCGCCAAGCCAGCCAGGACACTGGCAAGAAAGCCGATGACAACGACTTTACCAAATATCAGGTACAGGCTGCCGAACACTAACAGCTGTGAGAGCAAAAATAACCCCACCACCGCCAGCCAACGCTGTAGCGGCGGCATGGCCAGCCATTGTTGGTAAGAGGCAGTGGCTTGCAAGCGGACAAATTGGTCTTCCAAACGGCGTTGGCAGAGTTTTGCAGTATCAGTTAAATAGCTCATAGTATTCCTGTTATTATTATTTTTAAGGCAAGCGGCTATTATAACGAATAACAGGTTTTCTTTGTGGGTATTAAATGGTTGCCCGGTTTTTTGGCCGTTTTACAGATCCCCTGAAAATCATCCGCGCTGTTAAGCTATCGGCAAAGGCTTCATGCCTTTGCTCTCTACTTCTGTTTTGGCATAACGGAAATCCCCGCGATAGCTATAGGTTTCGCCCCACCACGGATGCCGGATGGTAAAATCTAAGCGGAAGTTATCGGCTGATAAGGCCTGTTCGCTGATGGTCGCCGTGCCTAACAGCAGCCAATCGGGCAAGGTGATGCGTAGCCCCGCGCCTTGCCAGCAATGGCCTTGGCTACGGTAGACCAAGCGCCCGTCTTCCGCTTCTGCCCGCAACCGGATACCGAAACCATAGCGGATGGTTTCGATCAGTTCATGTTCGGTCTGATACGTCATTTGCGAGCGGAAATGTGCTGTTTTACCGTCAGGAAAACGTAGCGTCCTGTGCCAATGTAAGACACCTTCGGTATCAGCGGTTTTCTCGACACGGGTATGGACATTGCTGCCGCGCCGGAACACCAGTCCGCCGAAACAACTGATCAAGCCGATTAGCGGTAACATAAAATGGGGGTAGGCAATGGTCATAACCCCAACCAAGCTACTGCCCTGTCCCTCCTGCACCGCATAATGGCGTTGGATGACAGGCGGCAAAGTTTGCCAAGCGCTTCCTACCGTTTTGGACAATAAATAAGCATTCATACGTTAACTCCAAAGTGAATTGTGGAACACCATCAGCGTGGTGATACTGACCATGCCGAAAAAGGCTGGCACACCCAGCCATAACCAAAGCTTACTGTAATAGAAATACTGCGCGGGTAAAGCTTGCTGCTGCTCTAAAGAAATCACCGCCAAATCCCGCATCTGGATTTGTAGCCAGACCACAGGCAACCAACACAAGCCCGTCACAGCATAAAGCAACAGCGACCAGAATAACCAACCGTCACTGAACGGGGCAGACACTTGCCCCGCCAAAAAATAGCCTGTCAGCGGTTGGATAAGCACTGTCGGCGTGGTGAACCACCAGTCCGCCAGCACAACATGGCAGCTAGTGACGGCAATCGCGGCATGGTTGCGGGTCTTATCGGCCATAATTTTGTAAAACACCGTCCCCATCCCTAAGCCAAATAAAATAATCGCGCTGAAAATATGCAGCACTTTAAGCGTTAAATACATCATGCACCTTCTCCTTCCAATTGTTGGTAAATAGAGAGCGTCATTAAAAACGGCAGATTTTTTAACAGCGGCCCGAACGGGTGGAACCAAAATTCCGGCAAAGCGACACTGACCACGACGGTATAAAACGCCACCATCATTAACTGCCCGGTCATTAGTGCTACCGGGCGGTAGCGGCATAAGGTCGCTACTCCTAACACCATATCTAAAAATGCCAAACCATAAAGCAGCAACGGCGCGGCGTTGCCCGTCACCCCCGTTGCCGCCAGCAGTTCATAACTGAGCGAATGCGGATAAAACCACAACGAAGTGATACCGCTCCATAACCAGACCAAAGCGATCACCACCCTTAATAACGGCTTTATCAAATACAATTGCGTGTGCCAACGTTCGACTTGTGATGCAGGTTTTTGCCATAATTGTTGGGCTATACCGATAGGTGGGCGGCCTAATAAGGCGGTAATGTCGGTGGCATCGGCACGATTGCCCCGGCTGAGCATGGCAATGCTGTCCTTAGATAAAATCGGCTCACCGAAGAATTTGCCTAAACTCGCGGCGGTACTCAGATAGCGCAGCGGCACTGCCCACGCTAAAGCCGCAGGTTTGCCCAGCCGCTGCCGAAGCCCTTGCAATAACACCGCATAAGAAATCGGCGTAGGGCCGACTAAATGTAGCGTGGCACTGGCGTTAACCGCCGGATTAAGGCATTGGCAAACCGCCGCAGCCACATCATCGACATGGATAGGTTGTAATAACTGCTTACCGCCATCCGGCAACAGGTGCACAGGCAGTGCCGCTAAAGCCTGTAACAAGGCCATACTTTGGGCGCGATCGCCATAGACTAGCGACGGCTGCAACACCAAACCCACCACAGGCAAATGCCGTAAGGCTTCATCAGCGGCGCGTTTTGATAGATGGTAAGCCGACTGCGCCTGCCCATCCGCCCCTAAAGCGGAAATCTGGATGATTTTTGCCACCCCTGCCTGTACCCCTGCCGTAAATAAAGCTATCGGCGCGTGGCTATGCACTTGCGCAAAGCGTTGGCTTGGGCTTTCGGCGATTATCCCCACACAATTGATAATCACTTCGATACCGTGCAGGTGTGCCAACCATTGTTCAGGCGAATGCATGGCAGCAAAGTCAATGGACAACGGCTTAACTTGGGCGGATAGGCCTAGCAAGCGTTCGGGGTGGCGGCAACCAGCGGTAATCTCATGGCCTTGCCGCACTAAAGCCAGTAACAGGGCATGGCCGATAAAACCGCTGGCACCGGTAAGAAAAATCTTCATTTGCGTCTCCTTAGGCTTTAAGGTTGTGTTTTAGGCATACCAAGGCAATCATAGCCAAAGCGGCCACCGCTAAATTAGCCGTCGTCGGGTTAAAAGCCGCCTGCACAAACCATGGCGCATACAGGGCAGTAAAAACCCACAAGCTCACCATCGCCAAAATCGTCAGCAGAAAAGGCCACGCGCGTTGGTAAAACACCATGACCAGTACCCCCAACAGCATTTCTAGGCCACCGCCGATATACGCCAATGCAGTCGCCGCCTCGGCACTGATGCCCAACGCCCTACTCATCGCTATTTCATCGTGATGCGGCCCCAGCAATTTGGGTATTAGCCCTTGATACAGCCAAACCAAGGCGATGCTATGGCGGCAGATGTGTAAAATAAGGCTGTTATTAGTCATGCAGATACCTGCAAATGGTCAGGAGTCGGAATTATGCAGCGGTCATATTTGCCGAACAGCCTATAGCGGTTCAGGGCGATACGGTCATAAAGCCAATCGCGTAGGGGTGTGGGAATAAGCCAAAACACCGCCGCCAAACGCCACGGCCACGGTAAGCCCAGCATCACCTGAATAAATGCCGAGGATTTTTGGTACATCACCGTATCATCCACCACCAGCATGGTTTCGTAATAATCGGTAGGCAAACCATACCATTGCAAAATGGCCTTACCAGCGGCAGATTGCACCGATGCCAATTTGAAGACACGCTGCTTATCAAAGGCGATTAAAAACCGCGCCCAAGCATGACAAAGCTTACATTCACCATCAAACAGCACGACTTTATCACCGCACTGGAGGCCAGGCGGATAAGAGGGAGATAACATAGAGACACTCCTTATTGTTTAGAACATGGCTAAAAGGCCTTTAAGCTTCCATAGCCTAAAGCCTTGGCAATAGCTTAGGGCAGACAAGCGGGGTCAGCTTCCAATTTGATAAAAATGGAATAACTCATTTTTATCTACGTTGTAAGTGATTGTCTTGCATAGCCTTTATGGATATACAAAAAGATAAGATAGGAATAGTGGATGGGAAAGACAAGCAACCTATGCGGCATTTTTACGGTACTGCCCAGGTGCCATACCGACACACTCCCGGAAGGCGGCATAGAAATTGGATTGGGTGTTAAAGCCCACCGATAGGCCGATGGCTAAGACCGAGGCTTGGGGTTCCGCTAGTAACAGGCGTTTGGCCTCTTCCACGCGCAATTGGCGGATGTAGCGGGAAAAGCCTTGTTGGAATTCGGTGTTAATCAATTCGGACAATTGGTGCGGACTTAAGCCCAACTGCTCCGCTAACAATCCCAGATTTAAGGTTTCCAGTTTATAGAGCTTATCTTGCGCCATTAACACCGCCAACTGCGCGAGTACCGCCGATTTGTCGATGTTTTTCAGCGTCGATTCGGTATATGCCGCTTGTACGGCTTCCGAGACATCGGCAGTGATGGATGGGAAGCGTAATAAGGTCAGGGTCGTGGCAAACAATGCCAAGCCGATAAGCAGGCTATAGCTGATGATAAACGCGCGTTCATCTAATAGCGGCCAGATAAAGCCCAGCAGCAACACGGCAAGGGCGATAGCAAACAAAGTCGCCAACGCCAACAGCTCCAAGCGGAAGCGTTGGCGTTGCCCGCGCAAGCCATACACCACCCGCGCCAACCATGCCACATAAGCGCTACCCACCAAAAATGCCCCCGGAACCCCTAAGGACTGCGGCAACAACACCCCGACCAGCAAGGGGATGCCATGATAAAGGTTATGCTGTGGGTCAACGCTATCGGCCTGCACTAATTGACGGCTGTAAAAATAAAAACTGGGGGCTATGCCGTACAGTATGGCGGTATACAAAACGGTATGGAAACCATCGGCTTGCCCGGTCAACACACCTAAGTGCAATATTTGGATACTTGCCAAACCGATCAGCAATAAAAATCCGGCGGCTTTGGCAAGTGGGCATTGCGGGGTTTGGGGTTGCAGGAGATTGCCGAGCATCAGTAACACGGCAGTGCCTAGGGAAAAACCAATGGCTAATAGGGCGAGGGTTTGCATGGGATTTAGGGGTAGGTTTGTTTAAAATACTAAACGGATGTGGGGATGTTTGGTGGTATAAGCTTTACCGAACTGGATGCTCAGTGTTAATGCTTGGCTTAATTTCCCCTTAGTCCTGCAAAAAAAATCGCCCGCCGCTAACGCGGCGGAGGATTCAGTGGACAACGTTCAGATGGGTGACGCACAGCACACACGAAAACCGATAGGGCTGTGGCTGAAATTGGGTGTGAAGTGAAAACTGCGACACGAGGCATATGTGCTGATTTGATTGATGTCCCAAGCACCGCCGCGCAACATGCGGGAAAACGTCCCTGATAATGCCGTGTTGCTGGGATCTTCATAACTGTTCAGACACCATTCCCAGACATTGCCGCTCAAATCGCTAATGCCTTGCTGGGAATCGCCTTGCGGGTAAATACCCACAGCAGTCGTCCGTTCCAAACAATGTGGACCGGCATTGCCTATAGTTTCATTAATATTTGCAAAGCCTGTCAGGTATTTTTTGCCCCAAGGGTAAACAAAGCCCGCCTGGGCGCTACAAGCCGCCTGTTGCCACTGCCCTTCGGTGGGCAAGGTGATTGTGTAGCCTAGCCGCGCCGACAGCCAAGCGCAAAAGGCTATGGCCTCAAACCAAGACACGCTTTCGCGAGGGTGGTTGGCCTCTGTCCAGCGCGGTAGTTCAGGTGTTCCGGGTGTTGCATCCAATCCTTTCCACCAGTGCGGGTTGGTGTAGCCGTCCGCATCATCAAGAAACGCTTGGAATTGGACGTTGGTGACCGGATAACGGGCCAGACAGAATGGCGTGACGTGAACAGTACCTGCCTTATCTTCCAAAACCACCACACCTCCAGGCACCTTCACCCAATCTATATCCGGCCAGCCTTGGGGGTTAAGGCCTACCCCCGGACGCGGGTCGCCTAAGCCCGATAACACCCGCCCCGCTTCTGCACGTTCACTGACATTTAAGGCTTGGGCATCCGCCAAAAGCTTGACTAGCGCTTGCCGCACGGGTTTAGTTAAGGCATCGGTTTTGCTGATGTTAAGTTCCATTAACGCCAAACCCGCCAAGACGTATAGGCGTTGGCGGGTAGGGTCAAAAGCCGTATAGATCGCCGCCGTGCTAATATCTGCCGTGTGCCGATTATCGGCCTGTTGCTGTTGTTGTGCCTTATGGGCGTTATAGGCAAGGCTTTGCAGGCAAGCCAGCAGGTCTTTTTTATCCAAGCGTAATTGTTGTCCGTCGCTATCCCGAAACGCCTCTTGCCGCCAACGGTAGAGCAATAAATCGACGCTTTCTTCGTAGAGTTTGACCCTATCTTCGGGTAAGCGGCCACCGCTGGCGTGTAAAATGGCAATCAGGGTCAACAATAAAGGCCGCTCGGCCAGCTCTTGTAAATGCGGCTGGTGTTCGACCCTATCCAGCAAATCTTCTACCCGTTGTTTAAGGTCGGTTGCGTATAAGGCAAAACGGCTACGCGCGGTGTTATACCAGCCCTTAATAAACTGTGTCCTTTGCTCTTTATCAAAGGGGGTCAGGAAAAACTCGCTAAATCCTTTCAGCCGCCAGCAGGGGTCGGTATAGGCATAAGGGCGGGCGGTGATGATAAAACGGGTATGTGTCGGCAATGACGACACTAAGGCGCGGATCGCCTGTAATAAATGCACCCGGCGTTGGTCGGCAGCGGGGACTTCGTCTAAACCGTCCAACAGGATTAAACCGCCTGGAGGCTGCATCAGTTGGTGCTGTAAGGTGCTGAATACCGCTTCTGCCTGATGTTCTGCCTGTTGGCTATTGCTTAACGTTGCGCGGATGTCGGCTTTGACGCTCTCCCAAAGCCAAGCGGCTTGGCCTTGGGCGGTCGCGTCAAGGTGGGCGGGGATTTGTACGCGGCGTAGGATGATGCGCAGGGGGATGCGGCCTTGTAAAGAATCGGGCAGGAGGTGAGTAAGATTATCGGTGAGCAACAGGCAAGTGAGTTGGTTAATTAACGCTGATTTGCCTGATCCTGGGTCGCCAATCACCACCGCCAAGCGTTGGTCTTGCAACAGGTCTAAAATCGGTTGGGGATCTTGTTGCCCGTCCTGCATCATTGTTCGGGCTAAAGCGATAGTCTCCGCCGTGGTTTCTTGCCAGGTTTTGCTGGGGGGAATGGTTTTTAACGGCACAAAAATATCCGGCAATTCAATCGGCGAGGCTGAGGCCATGCCCATACGCCCGTCCAGAATTGGTAAGGGCAATTGGGCGCATTCATCGCGTACCAGCTTAAGCCAAACCGTCAAGTAAGGGGAGTCTTGGGCGGTTAGTGCGGGATCTGGGCTGGGGAGGTTTTTTTGTTTGTGCCACGGGCGGGCGGGGTCGTGTAGCCAAAGCAGCAGGTCATGACTGAAAATGTCTTTAAAATCGTCTGTGCTGGCAAAGTCTGCGGTTAAGAATAACGGCTTTTTAGTTTGCAGTTGGCTTTTAAAATCGAGGACTTTTTGCCATTGATTGCTGGCTATCATTAACTGCTGGGGATTATTTGGTGGCCCTTGTTTGCCCCACTCTTGGCGAAAAAACCATTTTATTTCCGGCCAACCGCCCTGCTCTGCCCGAAACTTCATAGCGGTTTGAAACTCTTCTTCGGTGCCGGATTCGTAAATGTCCGTCGGTGTGCCAAAGCGTTGGCCTAATAGGCCGACCAGTAAGACTAAGGAGCCTTGGTACTGGGTTAGGGTTTGTTCGGTAATCAGCTTTTGCGCCCTGCCGACACCCGCATGGCTGTAGTTTTGCCAGTCTATCACCTTAAACTCAAGCCCTTGGTGGTTGGCGGTGGTGCGGTTATAGTCTTGGAAGAACTCCCTTACCATTTGGCGTTCGTCATTCATATCCCCTGGGGAGGCGAGGAAGATATGGTAGGTTTGGAGCAGTTGCGGCGAAGCTTGGGCGGACATAGGTCATCCTTGGCGGTTGTCGGGGTATTGTCAGCCGTTATTATGACAAAAGTAATCCATTGTTGCAAAACAGGCGCGGTTGCCATGATGGAGCGCGGGCATCTTGCCCGCACGGGGGGGTAAGGCCATTGTGCAAAGGCTAAAGACCTTTGCACTCCACGGGATGGCCGCTCTGAGCGGAGTGCAATGGTCTTTAGCCATTGCACGAGTAGCCCTTCACCCCAAACGCCTACTGACAATCGCTAGCCACGGCTGTTGGTTGCAGGGTAGGCCTTGGGGACGGTAGTAGTGTTCTACGATGCCAAAACGTGCTGCGTTGAGAAATGCCGCGCTGTCCGCCAGTTCCATATAATGCCCGTAGCGTTGTCCGTGTACTTGTTCGCCGTGGCCGCGCGGGTTGGAGGTAAACAATACCCCGTCCGGCCTTAGGGCTTGGTGCAGGGTGGCGAGTACATCCGGTAGGCGTTGCCGTGGGACGTGGAATAACGAGGCGTTGGCGTAGATGCCGTCGAAGGCTTGGGCGGGCAAGTCCAGGTCGAGAAAATCTTGTTGCCATATCGGGCAACCGGTCAGTTGTGCGGCCATTTGGCAAAAAGCGGCGCTGCCGTCTAAGCCGACGGGGCGGTGGCCGATAGATTGGAAATAGCGCACATCCCGCCCCGGCCCGCAACCCAGGTCGAGAATATCCAAGCTGCTGCCCGTTTTACAAGCCCCTAAAAACGCGGCGAGGTTTTGCGAGACATCATGGTCTTTGGTGCCTTCCCAAAAGGCTTGGGCATTGGCTTCGTAATGGCGGATGGTCTGCCCGGTCAGAGCTTTTAAGGGCGGGTCGGTAACAATGGCGGTCATGGCTTAGCGGTAGGGTTGGTAAGGGGATAGAATAGCTTAGAAGAGTCCGGTATTGAGAAAATGACGGGCTAAATGTCGGCACACTCGGTTAGGCCATTGCACGCCACTATTTATCGCTCAATGAGTGACGGTATCGCTATCATAGCAACGAACCGCCAACAAGGCATAGGGTATTACACAAAGCCGAACGGCTTTAATAATCAAATTCATAAATAATCCCTAAGCTGTTAGGGTTGGCGTTTTTGCTGGTGCTGCTGGTCGCCCCTACAGCGGCTTCCAGCTTGATGTGCTTGGTCAGGTCAATTTGGATGGTGGCTTGTGGCGTACCCGTTAACCCTTGCCGGGTGCCGAGGTAAACGCCTGGGACAACATAGCGTCCGGCTTCCAGGGAGGTATTTTGGCCGCCGACCGAGAGCCTATCTAGGCCTAGGCTACTGCGGATCTTATCCAAAGGGTCGCCCATGCTTGAGGTGGCACCTGATAAGGAGGCTACCGCAGAGCCAATTTGTACCATTTCCAGCACGCTCAAACTACTGGCGCTTTGGCCAAACAGCAGACGGGCCAGAATTTCATCTTGCGGCAGTTCGGGGACGCTGCTTAAGGTTATTTTCGGATTACTGGCCGTACCGCCGATAGTCAGGGTGGTGGTAAAGCTATTTTTAGTGTTAGTGACAATGAAATTGAGCGAGGGGTCAGTCAGTTTGCCGCCGTCAAAACTGACCCGGCCTTGTGAGAACGTCAGAGTCTTGCCGGCTAAATTATATTGGCCGCGCCGTAAGCTAAAGCCTCCGGCGGGTTCGGGTGCGTTGGCAGTACCGTGTACTTGTACTGTACCTGCCAGTTCGGCTTCAACCCCCCGTCCTCGGACAAAAATTTCGTCAATGGCGGTAATCACTAAATTGAGATCCATTGGTGCTGTGCTGGCTTCGGGCACTTCGCGTTGGCCGGGGGTTTTTAGCTTAAGTACGGCGAGATTGGCGGGCAAGTGTTCGGGAATGCGGATATCGGCGCGGTTGATTTGAATCGCTCCTAATAGCAGCAAATGTTCCGTCGCCGAGCCGCGCAAGGTCAGGTCGGCGTTTAAGTCAACTGCCAAGCGGTCACTTGCCAAGGGTTTGGCTTTGTTAGCGGTGATTTTTAGGTTGACCGGAATTCCCGCCTTCAATACGTCAATGCTGCCAGTCACGGCAACCGTACCTTCTCCGGCAGTACCTACCAGTTTTTCTATCAGTAATTGCTGGTCTTTTGCCCTGATGATGCCGTTAATGGCGGTGATGTTCGCGCCGATGGCGTAATCACGCACTTCCACTTTGTTTAAGGTTGCGGTGCCTGTCACCAGTGGTTGCGCTAATGTCCCTGCCAAACCGCCATCAAGGCTAATTTGGCCACGGCTCCGTCGCCCGTTGGTGCTGAGTAAGGCATCGAATAGCTTTAGCTCCAGTAAGCCTTTCACTTTTAAGTCCAAAAGTCCATCCGGTTTAAGCGGGGCAGTGCCGGTGATTTGCAGATTGGCATTGTCTCCGGCTTTAAGCTGGGCCTGTAGGTGGGCAAGCAAGCCATCAAGAGTAACCGTGGTGTTCAGGTGGGCAGGGGGAAGTGCGTTGGCGTTACCGCCAACAAGGCGTAGTTGTTCGGCATTCAGGGTCAGTGTTCCGGTCGGTTGGGATAGATTGCCTTGTAATTGCGCTTCCGCCGAAACTTTGCCGCTTATCGGCAGGCTGGGAATGAGCAACTTGACGCTATCAAGATTCAGTTGCCGCACTTGCGCGTTGAGTGCTAAAGCTGGACTAAGCTGCCCGTCGGCCAGCAACCGGGCTTCGCCCCAACCTGCCTGTAAATGCGCGACGCTAAGGGTTTTGCCCAAGCTAATACTGGCTGGGGCTAATAAGCGTAACTCTTGCTTTTGCCACTGCGCCGTTAAGGTCGCCAGTTCCAAGGCTTGGGTGCTGGCCGAATAAAAGCCGGTACTGTTGATGTTTACGGAGGTATCCAGCGGCTTATCGAAATGGCTGCTGGCTTGTATGGCCAGGTGTTCCAGAGTGCCGTCCACATCCATTTGCGCAGTACCCGCCAGAGTTCCGGCAGTTAAGCCCTGTAGAGCCAATTGCCCATGCAAGCGCGGCTTAGCCAATGCGTTTTGTACGGTTAGCGTCAGCTTGCCTTGGTCGATGCGGGTAGTTGCTGCGACACCGAGGCTGCGTAAGGTAACGTTGATCTCGGCGCTATTGGCGGGATTGGTTTTTAGGTTCGCCGTTACTGCGCCAGTTATCGGCACGTCCACAATGCCGCGCAAATCCTCTAAGCGTTTGATGCTGATGTCCAGTGTTCCGGTTGGCCATGCGCTGGCGGGAGGCAGCACAAACAGGCCTTGGCTATGGAGGCTTTTCCAATCAGCACGGTTGATGCTGATCTGCCGGGCTTGGTTCGGTAAGGGTTTGACTTCTGCCGCCAGCTCCATCGGCGCACCTAGCCACACCGTGTGGGCAGTGAATTGGCCGCTGGCCTGCTGCGGCAGATGGTCGGCTTTGAGTTGTGCGGTGATCGGTTTACGCGGCCAAACCCCCATGCCGAATTCGCCGTTTATCTCGGCAACGGCGCTCATGTCGGTTAGTGGGCCGCTAAGCTGGCCTTTTGCGTTTAGCTTACCTTGCGCTTTGGCGATAACCGCCCCCAAATCATTAATGCCCAGTTGCCAATCCAATTGGCTCAGTTGGTCTTTCAAGCTGCCGCTGGCTTGTAAGGTGATGGCTTTGCCCCGCACTTGGCAGCGCGATAAGCTTTGTTCGGTCACACTGGCGAGCAAGGTAACGCCAAAATCGGCTTGTTTACCGAGCAGATTGACTAACGCTGCCGGGCCGCCCGTCATAGCCACCTGCCCGTCCAGATTGATTTCTGTTTTGTCACCCTGTTGCCGTGCCTGTAGGGTGGCGCTGGCCGTACCTGCCATATCTACCCCTGCCAACGCCGCCAAGGCTTGCAAATGCGGTAAGTTAACCTGCATGGTAGCGTTGGGCGGGGCGGTGGCGGCAGTGCCTGTCACGCTAAACAGCGGATGCTGGAGCGCCAGCGTCAGGGGATGCGCCGCTTGATCCATGCGCAGTGCCGCCTGTAGGTTGATGGGTTGGGCTTGTAAAACGTCTTGCTGGCCTTCGGCTAAGGTCAGCCCCGCTAAGGTTCCGCTCAGGTGCAGTTGGCCGCTATCACCTTGTGCCAATAGGTGCAGTTGTCTGATAACCGTTTTGGCAACGCGTAAGGTTTGGATGTCGATATGGCCATCCAGCGTCGGTTGGGTCAGTGCGCCTTGCAGTTTGCCATTGATGGCCAATTGCTGCCAAGCTAAGTCGGCATGGGCTTGCATGGCGGGGGATTGGGCGTTGATTTGCCAGTCGATTTGCTGGTTTTTGGCGTTGAATGTGCCTGCCATTTTGGCTTTCAGCAAATCCCAATCAAGGTCAAGCCGGGTAGTCAATTGGTCTAAGGGGCCGTCAACGCTGGCTTCCAACACTAAGGGCTTGGCATCTTGCCAGTTGAGCAGTTGCGATAGCAGCCCTTGTGCAGGTTCTTGTACGCTAGCCTGCACAGATAGGCGGTTAGCGTCAATATGGCTGGTTAGGGTATAGCTACCTTGGTGTTGGGTGTCTTTGACCGACAGGTGCAAATCACCTTGTTGCAAGGAGCGAAGCTGCGCTTGGCCATCCAGCGTCAAACCGAGGGTTTGGCCGCTCATGGCCGTCAGGTCAATTTGCCCGATATGTAACTGCCCAAGCTTAACAGTTAGCGGTAAGTTGAGCGAAGCAAAATCAAACGGCGGGCTTGGGGGCGGAGGGGGGGCATTCGGGGTGGCGACAAAACTAAGATGCGCCGCCTCCACTTGTCGGATGTCGGCCAGGCCTGTGAATAATTGCCAAGGTTGCCAAGCGACTTGTAATTGCTCAATGGTCAGCACACCTTGGCTATCTTGCCAAATCACCCGCCCGACCCGCACTTGTTCGGGGAAATGCCCCGTCAGTTCAGACAGGGTTAAGCGCTGCTGGCTCAGGGTATGGGCCGAATCGGTGATAAATGTCCGCCCTGTTGAGGTATTGGCGGCAACCAGCACCAAGACGATGGCCGCCAAAGGCAAGCCGAAAATTAAACCTAAGAGCCAAAACACATATTTACGCATCAGAACGCCTGCCCAAGACCTAAATAAAGCTCAAAAGAACCGCTATTGGATTGTGGGTTGAGCGGTAACGCCACATCCAAACGCAAAGGCCCGAAGCTGGTGTAATAGCGTAGGCCCAACCCCGCCCCCATCCGCCAATCGCCCGAGGCTAGCAAGGTATCAGGGCTAACTTGTCCGGCATCGGTAAATGCCACTACGCCATAATGTTCAAACAGACGTTGGCGGAACTCTACCGTGGCGGTGGCGATCCCCTTACCGCCTTGGGGGTTACCGTCGTTAAATTGCGGTCCTATGGATTGGTAACGGTAGCCGCGCACCGTCGCGCTGCCTCCGGCATAAAAGCGTTTATCCGGCGGCAGGTCAAAGCGCCCTGCCCCTGCAATATTACCCAGCAAGCCATGCACGGCCAAGACACTCCGGCCTTCGGTGTGAAAATCCAGATAGCTGGCCGCCGACAATTGCATAATCACAAAAGTATGCAGTTCTGACCCCTGTAGGGATTCAATCGGTGTCAGCGCCGCTGTCGCCAGATTGCCGTGCGTGGGGTCTAGCAGATTGTTGGTGCTGTCATATTTGAGGCTTAGCGGCAAGCTGGCTAGGGTGTAATCACGGGTCTCACCCTGTTGGGTGATACTCGCTTGCTCTGGGCTTATGCCAACAGTTCCTGTCCAAACAGGGCTTAATTTCCGGCTGAGCTGAACTTCGGCAAGAAACACATCTTCATTATAAGTGATTAAATTTTGCCGGATATTCGCCACATTGACCAGTAAGGATTGGCCGATTTGTAAAAAATCCGGCTTAATGAAATTGGCGGCGACATTATAGCCGACGCCGGTGGTACTGTTGCCGCCCAACTGGGTGACTCCGGCGGTCAGGTTAAGCTGTTCGCCATAACCGAATAAGTTGTGATGTTGCCAATAATTGTTAAGGCTGCCCCCTAAATCGGTGGAATATGCTGCCCCTAAATGGATAGTATGGCGTAACCTTTCCCCGACCACAAAGGTGACTGGCAGATGCTGTTGGAGATCGAGTTTCTGTGGGTTCTGCCCCTCACCCAAACGCACCCGTACCGTCGAAAAAACCCCGGTTGCCTGTAAGCTCTGGCGGTCTTTTTCAATATCGGACAATTTAAACGGCTGCCCTGAGGCGATTTTTAAGCGGCGGTCGACAAAAGCCGGGTTTACCTTAGCCAAACCCTGCACACTGACCTTGCCTAAGGTCACTGGCTCACCCGCCACCACGCGATAACTTACATCCAACTCGTGGCTGTCAGGCAATAATTGCCCTATCGGCTCTTCGACTTTTGCCAAGGCATAGCCATGATCTTGCAAGGCCAGCATTAATTTTTCCGCCGCTTGCTGGAGATCCGCCGCGCGGGCAGGGGCATTGGCCTTTAAGCCTAACCATTGCTTAGCCTCACTAGGGGCGGAGCCTTCAATAACCGCATTATGGACATGGAACAATGCCCCTGGCTCTACCGTTATTTGTACGGGTATAGGCGGGCTGGCGGGGGAGTAGTCAATGGTGTCGTAAATGCCCCGGTCATCTAAGGGTCGGTCGGCAATGCGCACCTGCACTTTGCCTTGGTAATAGCCCAAACTTTGCAAGGCCGCCGTAAACCGTCCCACATCCGCCCGTGCCCGTGCCACCATGGCAAACGAGCCAACCGGAGCGACTTCCTTGAGGCTGATTAAGGTGCAGACTTGCGCAAGCATCCCGTCTAACTCGGTATCGCCAGTTTTGGCAATAGTCACGGCATAAGGCTGGGGGTCGGCGGCATAAGCCGCCGTTATTGCCAGCAGTGTCAGGCATAAAATCCAACCGTTTATCCGCAAAGCAAATACGAGTTTCATAACGGCATTGTGGGGTATTTTAGTGTTTATGGGAGGTGGTTAGGCTAGGTTTACCTATTATTTTAGCAAGGTTACCCCAAAGTGTAGCCGTATACGTCCACAGAAGAAACAAAGAATGTGCGGGGGTGGAAAAGTTATCCACATTTTCTGTGGATAACTTTGTTGAAAATCGGTCATATTAAATGCTAATCATTTGAAGTTAATGGTAAATGATTAGATCGTCTAAGTTTTTACCAGTCGCTGAAAATAGCCCATTATCTTGACAGGCAGCGGGGTATGTCGGGTGCTTGGGGCGTTTTTTTGCCAAACGAATAGCACGTCCATTTTGCGGATTATCAAAAAACCTTAGCATTATCCGATCACCTTCAATCAGATTGCTGCTTATATATCAACACTAAATCAACAGCTTCTGCTGATATATCAACACCTATTATTCTGATAAAACAAAATAACACATTGATTTTTATTTTCTTTTTGATATGGCATTGTTGTTGCTTTTAGTCCTTATGTGCAACAACTATCCAACTACTTAAGGGAAAAGCTTATGAATACGTCTGAGGTTAATGGCCATAACCAAATTAAAGGCAAAATACGGACTATCCACACCCGTGATGTCCTTTCCGAAATCGAACTGGATACTGCCGCCGGTATCATTACGTCTATTATCACCACCAGCTCATTAAAAACATTAGGATTGGCAGTTGGGCAAGAGGCGGTGGCGTTAGTGAAAACCACCCAGTTTGCGTTAGCAAAACCGTAAGTGTGGTGGGTTTATGAATGCAATAACCATCATCCAGCAACCCGCTGTTAAAGTGCGTGGCTTGGCATTTGTGCTGGAATTGGAACTGTCCGATCCTGCTGTGGTTGGCCAATATGAACTTAAGATAGTCAGCCATGACCGTAGCGAGGCATTAGTTGCCGTTGATGTCCAAACTAGCTTGCACGGCAAATTAACCTTAAGTGTGCCGATTCAAGCTATTCATATCCCGTCGCTAGCCAAAGCCTATTTGCTGGTCGCAGGTGACAGTTTGGATATTAGTCCGGTATTTTTGCGCTATCAGCTTAATAAAAATAAGCTTAATGATAATGCCTATTTGACGCATACGATTTTTAACGCTTCGGCGCGGGATTTTTCGCCTGATGATTTGTTTGTCGTGACTTATGCGTACTTAAAGAGCATACCGCTAGAAAATCAAAATTTCGGCGGGCTGATAACGGTCTTATCTTACCGTATTGCCGACAAATTAGACGAACGGGGCGATTTGCTTGATAACGTCTATGCAACCTATCGGCAATATCGGGAAGTTGTCCAGACCCATGATGCCATTGCTTTCCGATGGTTTGTGTCCTGTTCCAGCGCGTTAGCTACGGTGTTGCTGTCGGTCGGCTCGATTGCCCAAGCCAGTAATGTGGTTGAAACGGCCTTAAAAACGATTGTCCATCCGGGTTTTAATCCTATGGTACATCAAAATTTTACCCTGCTGTTATTCCAAGGCGGCTTGATTAAGGTCTGGAACCAACGTTTTGACGAAGCCACCAGTTTGTTCATCAGTGCTGTTAATGCCGGACGTTATGGCATGATCGACTTATTGCACCCACAAAATAATTGGTTGCTAGGCCAGATCAGCGATTGCCACCACCTGTTAGGTTATATCGAAGCGGCTTATTGCGCCGCCATGGCTTGCAGCAAAGACCAATTGCCACCCCAGTCGCGGTTTGCGTCGGGTAAATCCCCTGCCAAACTGAAAATTGATTTCCGAAATATTTTTGAGCGGTTTGAATGTTGTAAAAAACACACGCCACCGTTTTTCGAACAAGTTTTGCAAACCATGCAGACCTATAAAGACCAACCTTAATTGTGAGTCTATGCCCATGAATACCTTATCGAACAAAACGCGGCTACTCGACTGCACCTTGCGTGATGGCGGCTATTATACCCAATGGGAGTTTGCGGCGGACTTTGTCAGCGAATATTTGGAACTGGTCGCGCGTAGCCCGATACACGATATTGAAATAGGTTACCGCAGCCCTGAAAAAGACAGTTATTTTGGCCAGTATTTTTACCTGTCGCAACAGCAGTTGCGCGAAGCTAAACAGCAGTTACGCCCTGACCAACGTTTGGCGTTGATGTTTAACCTCAAAGATGTCCATGAAGACAGCATCGACGGTTTTCTTGACGATATTGAAGGGATTGTTGACTTGATCCGCTTTGCCGTCGCACCGGGTGAAATAGCCCGCGCCTTGCGTCTGCATGAAAAAGTCGTCGCCCACGGTTTTGCCTGTGCCTTGAATATTATGCACTTGAGCAAATGGAGCCATCGGGTTGAAGAGGTGCTGGCGCCTTTCCAAGGGCTTGATAATCTGGATTGCCTAGCCTTAGTGGATAGTTACGGCGGCTGTTTTCCTGAAGAGGTGGGACGGGCAGTAAATTTGGCCTGCACCATTTTTCCGGGTAATGTCGGTTTTCATGGTCATGATAACGCGGGCTTGGCGTTTGCCAATGCTTTGGCGGCCTTGGCGGCTGGAGGTTTGTCGATTGACGCGACGTTTATGGGGATGGGGCGCGGTGCCGGCAATCTGAAAACCGAGCTGATGCTGACCTATATCGGTATTGCTACGGGTACGGAAATCCCCTATTTTGAACTGAGCAAGTTTATGGACAAAATGGCCAAACTGCATGAACTTTACCAATGGGGAACGTCTTTGCCGTATATGTATTCCAGCTTGTCCGGGCAGGAGCAAGGCAAGGTGATGGATTGGCTGATTAAAGACCGTTTTGACCCATCAGTGGTTATGGGGGCTTTGCAAAATAAGCTGGTGGTGCAAGGCAGTCTGGACGACAAAGCTTTTGCTAAGCTGGCGGATTTTCCGGCGGCAACAGGCCGTAGCCGTTTCATTCTGATCGGCAGTGGTGAAAGTGCGCGGCGGGCGGCCTCGACTATCGGACATTTTGATTTGGATGATACTGTTATTTTACATACCAGCCTTAAATCGACGGATTATTTCACCGATTTAAACGGGCATTGTATTGCCCTGTCCGGCCATGAAATCCAAAAGATACCCGAAACGCGCCTGCATACTTTGGCACAAGCCATTGCTTGCTGGGTGATCGCCCCACCGCCGCGTTTTTCGGGCAGTGTTCCCGAAATCGGTGAAGTGTGCCAAGTGAACCCGGCATCCCTGTTCCTGATTACGGAGATTGCCGACGTTTCCGTGCCTAGCCCCTTGCAATTGGGGTTAACGGCAGCAGTCGAATGCGGGGCCGATGAAGTCATGCTGATAGGTTTTGACGGCTATGCTGATGATGGGGAGTCTTCCCATGCCAAACATGATGAGAATGCCAGCACTATTGCCGATTATTTGGCGGTCGCCAATGTTCCGTATTTAGTCAGCCTTGCGCCGACCTTATACCGCATTCCGGTACGGTCGCTGTATGCGATGGTACAAGCCTGTTAAAGGAGACCGCCATGTTATCGCCTAGCCTTACCATACTTGATTGCGACGGTGTGTTGCTTGATTCCAATACTATGAAAATAGCCGCTTTCCGCACTACGTTGGCTGCCTATCCTGAAGGCGTTGTCGCGCGTTTTTCGGCTTATCAGGCCCGTAATTTTGGCCGTTCGCGGTATGTTTTATTTAAGGATTTTTTTAAATTTTTGGAACGCGAGCCAGAAGCGGGCGAGCTTGAGCACTTGCTTGACCGTTATGCGGCGATTGTCCGCTCGGCTTATTTGGATGTGCCGCTTACGCCCGGCTGTATCGAAACCTTGGTCTATCTTGCCGGCTTTGGGCCGGTGTATATCGCTTCCGGTTCTGACCAAACGGAATTGCGCTGGGTTATGGAGCAACGCTCACTGAGCGGTTATTTCACCGGCATTTATGGTTCGCCGCAAAGTAAAGCCGATATTTTAACGGCTCTTGCGCCTAAATCTGCCCGCCGGGCATTATTTGTCGGGGATGCCAAAGCGGATTTGGAGGCGGCGCAACGCCACCACTGGTGCGATTTTGTCTATATGCGGCGTTTTGCGGCGGCTCCCGCCGAGATGTCGCTACTGATTGAAGGAACCGGTTTGCCCGTCATCAATGTATTGCCTGACCTTTATGAGTTATTGCCGGAATATTCGCTATAACAGAGACTTACCCGCCCTTTACTCCCCTTATCTATCCAAGGTATCCATCTATGAACACTGCCAAAGTCACTGCGATTATTCCCTGCCGTAAGGGTAGCCAGCGCGTCGTCAACAAAAACACCCGCCCCTTTGCGGGCTTTAATCATGGCCTGTTGGAGTTAAAGCTACAGCAGCTCACCGCATCTACAGCGATAGACGATATTTTTGTCACCACCAATGACCCGGTCGTCATTGCCTATATTGAAGAAGTGCGGCCAACCTTGAACAAACCCATCATTCTTGATCGGCGGCCTGACCAATATGCCGCTGACGATTCCCTGCAAGGTCTGATCGGTTATCTTGGGGCAACGGTAGACACCGATATTATCGCCTGGACTCATGTCACCTCGCCGCTGTTTGACGCGCCGTTATATGACGCGGCGCTTTACGCGTATTTTCAGGCCAAACAAGACCACAGCGCCGATAGTCTCATGTCGGTTGATGTCGCGCAAACCTTCGCTTTGCGTTCCGGGGCATGGATTAGTCATGACAGCACCATCAAACGCTGGCCGCGTACCCAAGATTTGGAGAAGATACAACTCGTCAACAGCGCTTTGTTTGTGATTGAACAGCCATTGCTGGTTGCCCTGCAAGACCGCGTCGGCCAAAACCCCTTCTTATTTGAAACCCCGCCTTTGTATGGTTTCGATGTTGATTGGGAGGATGATTTTGCTTTAGGGGAGAAATTATATGAGGTTTTGCTTAAGGAGACTGCCTAGGGCGAGTTGCTGGAAGTCTGTTGTAAATAGGAGGTATAGGCATATAGGCGATTTGCCGTTGCAGGTGGCTTGGGCGAAAATTTGAAAAATAGCTACCCTGTACAAACTTTAGCTTGATTGTGGGGTCTAATAGCCGTGAGCCGGAGGCATCCAGTCCTTCGCGACAGCTTAGCCACAGGAGTACTGTATGTCTTTAGTTAATGTACTCGTTTTCTTCATCTTAATGCTGATTTTCATGGCAATCCGCATTGTCAAGGAGTATGACCGTGGGGTTATTTTCTTTCTGGGCAAGGTCACTGGCGTACGCGGCCCTGGGCTGATTTTGCTTATCCCTGTTTTTGAACAGATGACGAAAGTGACCCTGCGCACCATTACCATGAACATCCCGTCGCAGAAAATTATCAC
This sequence comes from Methylovulum psychrotolerans, assembly GCF_002923755.1. Classification (GTDB taxonomy): domain Bacteria; phylum Pseudomonadota; class Gammaproteobacteria; order Methylococcales; family Methylomonadaceae; genus Methylovulum; species Methylovulum psychrotolerans. The sequence goes on along the minus strand of NZ_PGFZ01000013.1, from coordinate 30,175 downwards.
TAAGGATAATGTATCCATCGACATTGCCGCCGTCGCTTATTACAAAATTATTGACCCGCAAAAATCGGTCATTGCCATTGAGGATATTACCAGTGCCGTCAACCAGATCAGCCAGACCACCGTGCGCAATGTGGTCGGGCAGTTTTCGCTAGACCAATTGCTTTCTCAAACCAGCAGTATCAATTTACAGATAAAAAATGTCATTGACGGCCATACCGAACCTTGGGGCGCGGAAGTGACGGCGGTGGAAATTAAGGATATTACGCTGCCCGAAAATATGCAGCGGGCAATGGCGAAAGAAGCCGAGGCCGAACGTGAACGCCGGGCTAAAATCGTCGCCGCCGAAGGCGAGTTCCAGGCGGCGGTGAAATTGGGCGAGGCGGCGGATATTATTGCCCTGCACCCCGTCGCCCTCCAGCTTCGCACCCTCCAGACTATGGCCGAAATCGCCACGGAAAAGAATTCCACCATTATTTTCCCCGCGCAATTCATGACGACCGTACAGGAAGCCATTGCAACAATCAGGCAAGATACCCATAACAACCCCCAGCCCCCCGCCGAAAATCAGTAGTGGCGATTGGCAAGCCCTCTTCACCACGAAGGCTTGCTGTGTCACGGGGTAGATAGTTTAACTACGGCTCTTTGGCGGGAGTTCCAATTGCTGGTTAATATCAGCCAAGTCCGTATCGCTAACCACCCCTGCCGCCGATTTCAGGCGGATAATGTTCATCAGATACTGGTAGCGGGCTTCGAGCAGATCCCGTTTGGCGGCGAACAATTGTTGTTGGGCGTTCAAGACATCAACACTGGTGCGTATCCCGACATCGTAGCCGGTTTGCGTCGATTCCAACTGGGTTTGGCTGCTGCTTAAGGCCTGTTCGTAGGCTTTGACTTGGGCAATACTGGAGTTGAGGTTCAAATACGCCCGTTGGGTTTCCAGTTCGGTCTGGCGGCGGGCAATTTCGACATCATCTTGGGCTTTTTGCTTGTTCAGCACGGCTTGACGGATGCGCGAGCTGGTCGCCCCGCCTTGATAGAGCGGGACTTGCAATTGTACGCCGATCGTACCTGTGTTAATGTCGCTGCCAAACCCGAAGGTGCTGCCGTTAGCGGACGATTCGGTATAACTGGCGACTGCGTCCACTGTCGGCAGATGTTCGGCTTGGTTGCGTTCGATTTCTTGGCTAGACAGTTTTGCCAGATCCTGTTGGATTTGAATGCTTAAATTACTGTCCGCCGCCACTTTCAGCCATTGATCCATGGTCTGTGCCAAGGTATTGGGTTTCAGGCTGGGTTTTACCGTCGCTAGCTGCTGGGGCAACTCTCCGGTGATTGACTGTACCGCGCGTTTGGCAATTTCAATGGCGTTTTCGGCGGCTATTTCTTGGGCGATAACCAAATCATAGCGTGCTTGGGCTTCATTCGCGTCGGTAACTGTGGCGTTGCCGACATCGAATTTAGATTTTGCTTGCTCCAATTGGCTTAAGATGGCGGCTTTTTGCGCGGTAATCAAAGCCAGTTTATCTTGGGCTATCAGGGCATCAAAATAGTGTTGGGTGGTGCGCAGCATCAGATTTTGTAAGGTTAAATGCAGTTGCTTGTCGGCTTGGCTGACTTGGGTGCGCAGTTGTTCCATTTGCACCAGATTCTGTTGGCGGAACAGCGGTTGCCGCGCTTCCACCCCGTATTGGTAGCCTTGATAAGAGCGTACGCCATTGGGGAAAGGTACACCCATACCTTGATAATGGACATCGGACTGCGAGGCGCTACCGCCCGCACTGAAACTGATGACCGGGCGGTATAAAGCTTTGGCTTGTTCGATCAATTCTTGCGCTGCGCTGTTGGCGCTTAAGGCCGAGGCTAAGGTTGGGTCATGTGCCACCGCCTGATGGTAAATATCCAGTAAAGACTGGGGGCTGGTTTCGGCCACCGCAGGGGTGCCCCACGCCGCCGTAGCGGCAATCAGTGTAGTAACAAAAATGCTGGGATGTCGCATAGTGGATAACCTTTATTACGCGCAAAAAATGATGTCGCCGTCTAGGATACGGCTTGTTAGGCCGCCTGTACGGATGGGTTCATGAGGAGGCTTATCAGGCCTCATCCAGTGCCTCAGGCATTTTTACCCTAAACCATGCCGCATATAAGGCGGGTAAAAACAGCACCGTCAATAAGGTCGCCACGGCCAGACCGCCCATAATAGCGACCGCCATGGGTCCGAAAAAGACGCTGCGGGTCAACGGTATCATCGCCAGAATCGCCGCTGCCGCTGTCAGTACGATGGGGCGGAAACGGCGGATGGTCGATTCGACCACCGCTTGCCACGGTGCCATTCCCCCTGCCCTATCTTGGTCGATTTGATCGACCAAAATCACCGAGTTGCGCATAATCATCCCCGACAGGGCAATAGTGCCGAGCATGGCGACAAAACCGAACGGCTTATCGAACAGTAATAAGGCCAGGGTGACCCCGATAAGCCCCAAAGGCGCAGTCAGCACCACCAATATGACCCGTGCGAAGCTTTGTAACTGTATCATTAGGATGGTCAGCACCGCGATGAGAAACAGCGGGAAGCCCACTGCTACGGAGGCGCCGCCTTTCGCGGATTCCTCGACCGCACCGCCTGTTTCGATACTGATCCCTAGCGGCAAGTGGCTTTTCAACTCGGCTAATTTTTCTTCCACTTGCCCGGATACTACAGGGGCTTGCAAATCGCCTTGCAAATTACCGCGTACAGTAATGGACGGTATACGGTTGCGCCGCCAAATCACACCTTCTTCAAATTCGTAGCTGATAGTGGCGATTTGCGCCAGCGGCACACCCACACCTGTTTGTGTGTTAATCATCAGATCCGGCAAATGCGACAGGCGGGTACGCTGTTCGGTCGTGCCACGGGCGACCAAATCAATGCGCTCGATACCCTCCCTAAATTCGGTGATATATAGCTCTTGAACCCCGCCATTCAACACCGTGGCAATATCCGCCGAACTGATGCCTAGCAAGCGGGCTTTAGCTTGATCGACACTGACCTTAATCACTTTGCTGGGTTCATCCCAACTCAGCTGAACGTTAGTCAGGTTACTATTGGCCCGCATAATGTCGGCAATTTGCCGGGCAATTGTGCGTATTTCAGGGATATTGCTGCCGTTGACCCGAAATTGCACCGGAAAACCGACAGGCGGGCCATTTTCCAGACGCAGCACCGAAGCCCGCAGAGCCGGAAAGTCATTGGCAAATAAGGTCAGCAAATCTTTGCGTAAAGCTTCGCGGTCGGCCAGGGTTTTATTTAGGATGACAAACTGGCCAAAACCACGGTGCGGCAATTGGATGTCCAGAGGCAAATAAAAGCGCGGCGCACCGCTGCCGATATACGCGACAAAATTATCAATGCCCTGATGTTGGGTATTCCATTCGAGCAGCCATTGTTCCAGCTTTTTCGCTTGGCTTTCGGTCGCCGTATAAGACGCGCCTTCCGTCAGGCGCAAGTCGACAATCAATTCCAGACGGGTCGAATCGGGGAAGAATTGTTGCTGCACTTTGCCGAAGCCGATAATCGCGAACACAAACAAGGCAAGGGTAATGGCAATGACGGTCTTACGGTAGCGCACACAGGCAGTGACGACTTTTCGGAAAACGTGGTAAAAAGCCGAGTTATAAATGTCGTGGTGGTGGGCTTGGGGTACTTTCGGTGTCAGTTTCAGCGTTGCCCGCCACCAGTTGCCCAATTTTGAGGGCTGTGGGGCTTGGCCGTAATCAGGTAGCAGATGGTAGCCTAAGTACGGTACAAAAATCACCGCCGCAAACCATGACACTAACAGGGCAATCGCCGAGACCTGAAAAATTGACCGCGTGTATTCGCCTGTGGACGAAGCGGCGGTGGCAATCGGCAAAAACCCCGCCACAGTGACTAAGGTACCGGTCAGCATCGGCATGGCGGTGGAGGTGTAGGCGAACGAAGCGGCTTTCAGCCTATCCCAACCCTGCTCCATTTTCGCCGACATCATTTCCACGGCGATAATTGCATCGTCAACCAGCAGCCCCAAGGCCAGAATCAACGCACCCAGCGAGATTTTATGCAGGCCGATATTCAGTTGCTGCATGACCAGGAACGTTGTCGCCAGTACCACCGGAATGGTGATGGCAACGACGATACCGCTACGCCAGCCCAGTGATAACAGGCTGACCCCCAGCACAATCACCAAAGCTTCGGCCAAGGAATGGACAAAATCACTGACCGAACGGGTGACAATTTCCGGTTGTGAGGTGACGGTGTTCAGTTCCAAACCGACCAGCAAATTTTGTTTGATACCGGCAATGGCCTTATCGAGGTTATGGCCCAGTTCAATCACATCGCCGCCGTCGGTCATGCTCACGCCCAGCAATAAAGCTTCTTTGCCCTGATAGTGGACACGGTCATGGGGCGGGTCTTCATAACCGCGATAAATTTTTGCCACATCCCCTAGGCGGAAATCATGCTGGTGCGAACGCAAGCGCAGCTCCCGCAAATCTTCCAAATCAGTATAACGCCCGGATACCGCAATACGGATACGTTCGTCGGCGGAATCATAAGTGCCGCCCCGCACGACGGTGTTTTGGTTTTGCAAAGTTTGGATCAGCTCTGGGGTGCTGATGCCTAATGTCACCAGTTTGGCATTGGCTATTTCGATAAATAAGCGCTGTTTTTGTTCGCCAAAAAATTCCACTTTGGCGACATCTTTGACCTTAAGCAGTTCGGTACGGATTAGTTCGGCGTGTTTTTTGAGGTCGGCATAAGCAAAACCGTCGCCCGTCAGGGCATACATACTGCCGTACACGTCACTAAATTCATCGTTAAAAGTCAGGCTTTCCAATTGTTGCGGCAGGGTATTGCGGATGTCGCCGACTTTTTTCCGTAGCTGGTACCACAACTCAGGAATGGCCGACGACATGGTGTCGTCCTTAATGATGACAAAAATCATGGTCTCGCCAGGCCGCGAAAAGCTGCTGATAATGTCAAGGTGCGGCAATTCTTGGATTTTCTTTTCCAGCTTGTCGGTGACTTGCTCGGCCATTTCCTCAGCACTCGCCCCCGGCCAAGTGGCGTGTACCAGCATGACTTTAAAGGTAAACGGCGGATCTTCCGATTGCCCTAGTTTGGTATAGCCCATAAAACCGGCCACCGTCAGCACCAACATTAAGTACAAAACTAAGGTCTGGTGCTTCAATGCCCAGTCGGTTAAGTTAAAGCCCGTATTGGCGGTTTCGTGTTCAGGAGTCTTATTCATGGTTTTGTCTCCATAACCGGACGCACCAGTTGGTCTTTAGTAAGGGTATGGACACCCGCGATGGCGATAGTTTCGCCCGTGCTTAAGCCGCTGCGGATCACTACGCCATCTTCCCGAAACTCCCCCGTTTCAACCGCGCGTGGTTGTGCATGGTTATTAGCATCAATCACCCAGACTTGGCTTTTGCCGTTATTGGCGGTTAAAGCACGGCTGGGTATCAATACACTACTGTCATTAGTGGCGCTTGGGGCAGCAAACCGGACTCCAGCGGTCATGCCGAATTTAACGGCAGCATCGGTATTTTCCAAGGTGATGCGCACGTTAAATGTGCGGGTCGCCGCGTCCGCCGTCGGGGCAATTTCCCGCACGATCCCGGTATAGGTTTTTTGCTGATCCGCCCACATTTTTAATAGCACTGGAGCTTGCAGCTTGACTTCCGCCATCCGCGATTCCGGCACGGCAACCAGCACGTCGACGGTATGGATGTCGGCGATACGCACAATAACGTCACCTGCCGCAACCACTTGCCCCGGTTCGGCCTGGATAAAGCTGACTACCCCGTCCCGGTCGGCGGTCAAGGTGGTGTATTGGGTTTGGTTGCCGGAGATATTGGCTTGGGCTTTGACTTTCGCCAAGCGGGCGCTGGATTCTTTCAACTCCGACTCCTTAATATCCAAGGCCGAGGCGGAAATGAATTTTTTGGCGAACAATTGCCGTTGTCTGGCGACTTCCGCCACCGCCAAGGCATGGCTGGCTTCCGCCGAAGCCACTTCCGCCGCCGCCGCCGCCGCATTAAGCTGGCTATCGGTGGCATCCAGCCGCGCGATAACTTGGCCTTTACTGACTCTAGCGCCCATTTCCACGCGCCGCTCAATAATTTTGCCGGCAATACGGAAACCTTGGGCAGATTCATAACGGGGCTGCACTTGCCCGATCAAACTCATTGCCGTTTCTGTAGCGCTGTCAGCCACCTGCATGACCAAAGCCGGACGCGGGGGCGGGGGCGGCTCTACAGGTTTGTCACAAGCTACCAATAAAATTAAGGCCAATAATCCAAAGAGTAAATGTCGCATTTAAAAAATCCTGTCAGGTTGGCGGAGCAGGCCGCGTAAAAGGGCGTTTTGCATTAAGCTGAGTCGGGCATCAATGTCAGTCCATTGCATCCAAATCTCATTACCTAGGGCGATTTGTAAGGAACAAACTCCGTGTACGCCCGCCCATAAGGTTTGGACAATCAGTTCGCTATCGTTAAGGTCAGCCCTGAACAGTTCTGCATCAAAAGCCGCCTGCACGACGGCTTGCAGTTGCGCATAGGCATCTTGTTCGGTATTGCCCTGTTCGATATGGGTAATGTCCATGTTGCAAGGCCCGCGCGGAGTCATGAACATAAAGCGGTAATGGCCGGGATGGTGTAGCGCGAACTTGGCATACCCCCGGCACAATGCCTGGATACGTTGGATAGGATCAGGGATTTGCATAATCTCGCGCATCCCAGAAGCTAAGGCCAAAAAATCGGCATCACAGACCGCTTGTAATAAGGCTTCTTTATCTTGGAAATAGTTATATAGCGTCGTAGCGGAATACTTGATTTGCTTGGCGATTTCCCGCATTGACACCGCTTCTATCCCGCGCTCGACAAATAAGCTGCGGGCGGCATCAAGGATCAGGGTGCGTAGCTGTTCGCGGTCTTGTTCGGATTTAATTTTAGGGGGCATGGGCAATAGATTATTTTATTAACGACGTTAATTTAACATTGTTAATATATTGTGTAAAAGTTTTTTTTCGCCGTAGCTTGTTTTTGTAAGGCGCAAATAATTCAGGTAAATGCTAATGGGTACGGATCTTGGTGTATTGGCAAGATGGCCGTGTGCCAAGACCCGTTTCACGATACGGATTACGCCGAGATTATTTTGCATTCCTTACCTATTTCCCACCCAGTGGTTAGCGACAAATTTGGGATGGCTTTATGAAAAACATGATCATCGGGCTGCACTGCCCGCCTGTTCCAGCCTTGTCACACCCTCCACCACCAAATTGTCAGGTTCCCTACAAAATAAATCCATTAAAATATATTATAATTCAATGGGATAATAAATGGCACACTGTTTGCTTTTAGCTTAACAAACAAAGCTATCAGGTCAAAAGCCATGAAATCGACAAAAGACATTGCAGCGTTGCTGGACGAACCTGCTTGCGAGCATAACAAAAAGGAAAAATCCGGTTGTGCCAAGCCTAAGCCGGGGTCGGCGGCGGGTGGCTGTGCTTTTGACGGGGCGCAGATTGCCCTGTTGCCCATTGCCGATGTCGCCCATATTGTCCACGGGCCTATCGCTTGCGCGGGCAGTTCGTGGGATAACCGCGGGACACGTTCTTCCGGCGCGGACTTATACCGTATCGGCATGACCACCGACCTGACCGAGCAGGATATTGTCATGGGTCGGGCGGAAAAACGCTTGTTCCATGCCATTAAACAGGCGATAGACACTTACTCGCCGCCTGCCGTGTTTGTTTATAACACTTGTGTGCCCGCCTTAATCGGCGACGATATCAACGCTGTCTGTAAATCTGCCCAAGAACTGTGGGGTGTACCTGTGGTGCCGATAGACAGCGCGGGCTTTTATGGCACAAAAAACCTGGGCAACCGGATTGCTGGCGATGCGATGGTTAAATATGTTATCGGCACACGCGACCCTGACCCCTTACCCATCAACAGCCCTATCACCATCCATGACGTGAATCTGATTGGCGAATACAACATCGCGGGCGAGTTTTGGCATGTGTTGCCGCTGTTAGACGAATTAGGCTTGCGGGTGCTGTGTACTTTGTCCGGCGATGCCCGGTTCCGGGAAGTGCAAACGATGCACAAAGCGGAAGTCAATATGATGGTTTGCTCCAAGGCGATGGTTAATGTCGCGCGGAAGTTGCAGCAAAGCTACCGGACACCGTGGTTTGAAGGCAGTTTTTACGGTATTACCGACACTAGCCAAGCCTTGCGGGATTTTGCCAAAGCTTTGGGTGATGACGATTTGACCGCCCGCACCGAGCAAGTGATTGCCCGCGAAGAAAGCCGCATCCGTGCCGAATTGGAGCCGTGGAAGGCGCGGCTGAAAGGCAAGCGGGTGCTGTTGTTTACGGGTGGGGTAAAAAGTTGGTCGGTGATTTCGGCGCTGCAAGATTTAGGCATGGTGGTGGTGGCGACAGGTACGAACAAATCCACTGAAGAGGATAAGGCGCGGATTCGGGAACTGATGGGTGAGGATACCCTGATGATCAATGACGGTAGTCCGAAAGCCTTGTTAAAAGTCGTCCATGATTATAAGGCCGATATTCTGATTGCCGGAGGCCGGAATATGTACACGGCTTTAAAAGCGAAAATCCCTTTCTTGGACATTAACCAAGAGCGCGAATTTGGTTATGAAGGCTATCAAGGCATGTTGGAATTGGTGCGGCAATTGGCTTTGACCATTGAAAGCCCCGTCTGGCAGGCCGTTAGGGCTCCCGCACCGTGGAAAACGTTGGCGGCTTTTCCGGAGGCGGCGTAATGGCTGATATTTTAAAGCGCAATAAGGCGCTCTCGGTTAACCCGCTAAAAGCCAGTCAACCGATAGGCGGCTCTTTGGCAACCTTAGGCTTTAATCGCGCTATGCCGATGCTACACGGCTCGCAAGGTTGCACCGCATTTGCCAAGGTGTTTTTTGTCCGGCATTTCCGCGAGCCTATTCCGTTGCAAAGCACGGCTATGGATCAGGCCAGTTCGGTGCTGGGGGCGGATGAGAATGTCCGCGAAGGTATCCGTAATATTGCCGAAAAATCCAATCCCGCGCTGATTACGATTTTGACGACAGGCTTGGCCGAAACGCAAGGGGCGGATGTCCACCGTAATGTCCGCGAGTTCCGCGAGGCCAATCCAGAATTTGCCGATGTCGCCGTGGTCGCGGTCAATACCCCTGATTTTACCGGCAGTGTCGAGACGGGTTATGCAGCGACATTGGTGGAGATTATCCGCGCTTTGGTGCCGGATGCCCAAACCGCCGGCACCTATCCGGGCAAACGGAAGCGTCAGGTCAATGTCTTGGCGAGTTATATGCTGACTCCGGGTGATTTGGAGGCGTTACGCGATATTTTTGAGCAATTCCAGCTGCGGCCTGTATTTGTCCCTGATTTATCGGATTCCTTAGACGGTTGTTTGACCGATGATGATTTTAGCCCCGTGACAATCGGCGGCACACTTATCTCGGAAATGGCGACCTTAGGTGATGCGTTGGCAACCATCGTGATTGGCGACTCCTTAAGCAAGGCCGCCGAACTGTTGGAGGCCAAAACGGGTGTGCCTACCTATCCCCTACCCCACCTCTATGGCTTAAAAGCCAATGACGCGCTGATGTGCGCCTTGGCAAAGATCAGTGGCAACGCCGTGCCGGAACGCATCGAACGGCAACGCGCCCAGTTGCAGGATGCCATGCTCGACACCCATTTTATGCTTGGGCAATTGCGGGTCGCCATTGCCGCCGATGCCGATTTGTTGGCGGCGTTTATTGATTTGGTACAGGAAATGGGTGCGGATGTGGTGGCGGCAGTGACTTCCTGCAATACGCCGCTGTTGGCGAAAATTCCGGTCGCCAGTATCAAAATTGGCGATCTGGAAGACATGGAACTGATGGGCCGGGCAAACAAAGTGCAATTGGTCATTGGTAACTCCCATGCGGTAGATACCGCCGAACGGCTGGGTACGCCAATTTTACGCGCGGGTTTCCCCTTGTACGACATTATCGGCGGCTACCAGAAAACCTGGGTCGGTTATCGGGGCACACGGCAAACCTTGTTTGATTTGGCTAACTTGGTCATCAATTATTCGCATGAAGAAATTCCTGTGTACCACTCCGTGTACGCGCAAAAACCCGCCAGTGAACTTACCGACCGGCCACAGCCATGTCATTAACCAGACGAATGCACATTGTGCCTGACACAGAAGAGGAAAAATTTATGGAAACCGCCTTAAAAATCGCGTTCGCCACTACCGATATGGACACGGTTAATCAGCATTTCGGCTCGGCGAAATCCTTCGCCATTTATGCCGTGGATATGGAAAATTCGCAGTTATTGGAAGCCGCGCAGTTTGGCGAACTTAACCAAGACGGTAACGAAGATAAGCTGTCGGTCAAGCTTGACCTGCTCGATGGTTGTGCGGCGGTGTATTGCCAAGCGGTCGGCGGGTCGGCGATTAACCAACTGATCGCCAGAAATATCCAGCCCGTCAAGGTGCATGAAGGCAGCAAGATTAAAGACCTGATTGCCGATTTGCAAAACGAAATCAAAGCCGGCCCGTCAAGCTGGTTGGCGAAGGCGATTAACCAACACAAAGGCCCGGATCCCGAGCGCTTCAATAAAATGCTTGATGAGGGCTGGGATGAATAGCTGCCCGTTTGCCCATTGCCAAGCCGGCACAAACACCCCCCACTAATCATTAAACGGAGAGAACACCATGAGTACTGCCGCATTAGTCGTAGCCGAAGACGATGTCCATTTAAGTTCTGATATTGTCAAAGACTACATTAAACAATTACGCGCGATTGACACTTACGATACTTATGCAGGTTGGTCGGAAGCTAAAATCATCGACCCGGTTGTGTTGACCAAAGAACGCAAACAAGGCATTCCGGTTATTGGCGACCCTGATGAAATCACCATCGCCCGTTTAAAAGCCTATTACAACTCGTTGGCGACCCTGATCGAAAAAAAGACCGGATTGATGGCCGCCCCTATCGTGCATCTTAGCCACGAAGGCTTTGGCCGCGCGTTAATCATGGTCGGTAAGCTGATTGTGGTCGATAAAATTTTACGCGACACCCACCGTTTCGGCTTCGCCAGCTTGGAAGACTTGTGTGAGAAAACCGACAAAGTCATCGAAAAAGCGTTGGGCTTAATCGAAAAATATAACGCTGCCGCAACGGATTAAGAGGGCTTGCCATGTCTGACGATTTAAAAACCCTGGAAAAAGAAGTCAAAAAAACCAAACGCTTGGCGAGTGAACAGGCGATGGTCTTGCATGACTTGATCGAAGACCGTTTACCGGATGGTTACGGTGAATTGATGGGCATAGCCGAAGAAGTTTATGCCGCCTGCAAGGCTTGGGATGAAGCTAACCAAAAACTGCTGGCCGCCCAAGCGGCGGCGGCCTAAGCGGAGATACATCATGGCTGAATTTGTCACCGGCGTTACCTTTGGCGGATCGGAGTGGACTCCCGCATACGTTACCGACATTAACCAAAAGACCTGCATCGGTTGTGGCCGCTGCTTTAAAGTCTGCCCCCGCGATGTGTTTGATTTGGTGGATAAGGCAGAAGCCTTGGATGCCGAGGATTTTGACGACGATTACGGTGATTTTGAAGACGATGATGATAACAGCATGGTTATGAGCATTAAAAATTCTCTTGATTGTATCGGTTGCGAGGCTTGCTCAAAGGTTTGCCCTAAAGCTTGCTTTACCCATACCCATAAAATTGCTGCCTAGCTGCTAGTCGATTGTAACTTTTTAAAGGATATTCATCATGCCCAGACCCGAAAAACATGTGTTTGTTTGCACCCAAAACCGTCCGCAGGGTCATCCGCGCGGCTCTTGTGCCCAGTCGGGTTGCGCCGAAGTCATGAATGAGTTCATGAACGAAATCCAAGCGCGTAACTTATTTGAAAAAATCGGCCTGACCAATACCGGCTGCATGGGGCCGTGCATGATGGGGTCTAGTGTACTGGTCTACCCTGAAGGTGTGATGTACGGCAAAGTGCAAAAAGACGATGTCAAAACCATCATTGAACAACACTTGCTCGGCGGCGAACCGGTCGCCGATTTGTTGATGCCCGCCGAGATTTGGTGATGGCCGCTGTTACGCTGATTGAAGAACGGGTGCTGTTTAGCCCGGATATACCGGAAGCGGTCAACCAGCTTTTACAAGCGGCGGTCGCCGCCAGTTCGGTAGACCAAAGCAGGGCGGAAAGGCTATTTTTACAGGCGCAAAGCTTGGATAACGCTTGCCTGCAAACCTATTTCGCCCTGTATAAGTTTTATTTTTTCCAAAAACGCCTAGCCGATGCCGAACGCATCGTCAGGGCGGGTTTGGCGGAAGCGGCAAGACAAGGCCAGTTTCCGGTAGATTATAGCCAACTGGCGCAACAGCCCAAGCAATGGGATCTGTATGCCAATGATACCGCCCTATTTTATTTGTACACACTGAAAGCGTTGGCCTTCATCAAATTACGGCAAGGCTATGACGGCGAGGCGCAACAGGTACTGGCGTACTTACGGCAACTGGATCCGAAAGACCTTTCGGGGGCTTCGGTGATTATGGATTTGGCGGCGGGGATGGCGGCATGAGCGATTTGACAGCACAGATTACGGCCAACCGCCCCTTAGGCGAAGCCGTATGCCAGCGCCTAAGCGCGGAAATCGACAAACTGGGTTTTGCCGCCAGCGAAGCCCTGCCTTACCCGCAGTATGACGAAGCCCGTTTCGAGCTGGTCAAAGACCCGTATACGGGGGGGCATAATCTGGCCTGCCATTGGTTTAACCATGCCAATAAGCAACGTTTGGGTAAGCTGCAATTTAACAGCGACGGCAGTTTTTATGCTGAATTTGATGTCGTCAAACCCCATCCGCGTAAAAGCCAATGGTTTGTTGAAGGGGTCACAGCCTGGGGACAAGCGGACAATATCAAAGCGGAAGCCAAATTACTGCCCTTAACTCCCTAAGGAACGGGCATGAAATAATTTCGGCATTAATCCGGCAGACCTTGTAGGTTGCCAAAACCTGCAAGGCCTTAATTGATGAGTTTATTTCATACCCATTCCTAACACATTATTTTTACTGAATATTGGAGAAAACCATGTTATTAGAAACTTATCAGGCCCAAGGCTTATTAACCGTCACTTTAGTCAACGGCCAAACCAGCACGGCGGGCGTTTATGCGTATCGCGGCGATTTGGTGCTGAAAGAAGGCGCGTTGCGCGAAGGCACCACGCACGACCGCAAGCCGCCCGAAGCACTGTTCATCCATTCGGCGTTAATTATCGAAAATGACAAAATCAAATTTATCAACGGCCTATTGCCTAAGCTCGATTTATTGCCTGTTTTTGTAGAAAAATATCAGGCCGACATTGCCAGCGATTGTGTTGCCATCGTCTATGTCGAAAATATCGCCAAAAGCCTGCAAGTTGAATTGGCCGGGGTCACTTATATCTTGTTGCCTTACAAAGAAGGCTTGGTTTGGAACGAGATTTTAGAAGAGCTGTATATCGAAAAAAGCGAGCTGAAAAACCAATCCGCCGAAGATAAAGTGGCCATCGCTTATGCCGCCGCCAAAACCTATAAAACCAAAGCACCGCTGGTGACGTATGAAGAAGCGCAAGCGAATACCTTTGTCGTGGTCAAAGATGCGTCAGTAGGGGCGATTTAAGCTAGCCTTTAGCCTAAGGCATTATCAAAGGATAAGCTTTAGTGCCGCTTGGCTTGCCGGACATAGCGGCCAAGCCAAGCGTCGGCTGTCTTTAGCGATTTGTCTACACCATAACTTTAAGCAAGCCAGCCAATCCGTCGGCGGCTACCCGTCTACACTACGCCCCCCTTTATGGAGTAGCCATGAAACTGCAAATAGAACGCAAATATGTAGAAGCGATGGTGGATGAGTTTCCGGGCTTGGCGGCGTTAAAAGAGCAATTGCGGTTTGGCAATAAGGCCGAAATTCCCTTCAAGCAACTTTCCGACAATGAGCTGAATTATTTGCAAGTGTTGTACCAGCAAGAGGGTGTGGCGATGCAAGGCCATGTCGCGCAATTGTCGACGCTACAAAAAGCGATGAACGACGATATTGTGACGTTTACCGAAGATGATCTGGAAATGTTGCTGCCCGCCATTGCCCATTATCTTATCCATAATGCCCTGCGCGGCTGGTTGTTTCAAGCCAATGTCGCGGGCAAGCCGATGGCTTATCTGGTCACCCGCTTGGATTACACGCCGTCCGGCGAGGAAGAGACCGGACGTGTGACACTGGAATTAAAGGCCAATGCCAAAGGCAAGGTGGCCATTTCCACCGTCACCATTCGCGCCCGTGATATTGCCAATAAAACCATTACGGAAATTTTCTTGGCCAAGGGCTATATCAAGGAAACGCCGGAATTGATCAGCAGCTATGATGAAGCCGCCGAACGTTATTTTACTTGGTGCGGCCAATCCGGCGACCAATTTCTCGGTAAAGGCACGGGCTTTTACGCCGAAGACCCTACCGCCACGCACCGTAACACCGATTGGGCGCGTAAGGATGTGGTGGTGCTGTCCACCGAAGGCGGTAATGCCCGGCTGGTCTGCGATGAAAGCATCCTGAGCGAACGGGCGTTAACCACCGATGCTAAAGGCGATATTTTGGCGAAATATTTGCGCAAAGCCGCCAAAAGCACCCGCTATAACGGCAAGGTCGAAAATGCCGTGGAAGCCACCCAAGCGGAAATCCCCAAAGGCCTGTTCACCGATTTGCCCGTACACGGCTATTTATTGATGTTCCATCTGGAACTGCATCATCATTTATGGGTGCATGTCAACGATATAGAGCCTTACCGCTATCAGCCGGAACTTAAGCAAAAGCTGATTTTGCGTGAAGAACAAATTGATCTGATTGATATTTTGACCGCTGAAATGGATGTGTTAATGGATGATATTGTCGCGGGTAAATCCGGTGGCACGACCGTGTTATGCGCAGGCCCCGCTGGAGTCGGTAAAACCCTGACTGCTGAAGTCTATTCCGAAATTATCAAACGGCCTTTATACCGGGTGCATTCCGGGCAATTGGGGTTAAGCGTCGCGGAAATGGAAAAAGCCCTGAAAGAGGTGCTGACCCGTGCGCAACGTTGGGGTGCGGTGATGCTGATTGATGAAGCCGATGTTTATATCAAACGCCGTGACAACAATATCGCCATGAATGCTGTGGTTGGGGTGTTCTTGCGGGTGTTGGAATATTTCAATGGCCTGCTGTTTTTGACCACCAACCGCGTCGATGATATTGACGAGGCTATCGTCTCGCGCTGTATCGCCCTGATTAAGTATTACCCGCCGGATACTGAAGCCCGGCGGAAAATTTGGCAAGTGATGGCTGCCCAGTTTGAGCTGAATATCGATGCCGCCCTGATCGGCCAACTTGCCGATAACTTCCCGCAGGCGACAGGCCGCGACATCAAAGGTCTTGCCAAATTAGTGGCGAAGTTTTGCCAACATAAAAACGTCCCGCCGACGTTGGATGTCTTTACCCGTTGCTCCATATTTCGGGGTATGGATTTAGATCAGCCCGCTAATGGGGGACTGTCTCCAGCCGCCCTGCCGTAAATTTTAAGAGGGAAAGCCCAATGGCTATTAAGTATAAAAAAATTTCTGTTGCCGAAGCAAAAACGTTGATCCAAGCTGCCGCCCCGATGATTCTGGACTGCCGGGACACCAAGGACTATAAGGCCGGACATATTGATGACGCGCTGCATGTCCATGAGGGCCTGAAAGAGTCCTTAATCAAACGCGGCGATAAACAACGTGACCTATTGATTTATTGCTATTACGGCCATGCCAGTGAGCATCTTGCCGAATTCTTTAGCGATTTCGGTTTCAAGGCCGTCTATAGCCTGGATGGTGGCTATGCCAGTTGGCGGGAAGCCCTTCAGGCGGCCTGATGAAAACGGAAGTATGGGCTTGGCTGCAAGACAATTATTTTTCAATCGCCCAACCTACGGCACAAAACAGTGCAGGCCTGTATCCGCTAATCTTGGCCTGCCAGCAAGGCCGTAGTGATGTTGTCAGGTTTTTACTGGCCGAACAGGCCGACCTGAGTGTCGTCGATGATTATGGCAATAACGCCTTATGGGCGGCCTGTTATGCCAAAAACGGTGAGTGTATCGCAGCTTTGCTACAGGCAGGTATTGACCCGGATTACCAAAGCCCGGCCTCAGGTGCGACTGCCCTGATGTTTGCCGCCTCCAGTGGCCGGGAAGCGGTGGTCGAACAGCTTATTCAGGGCGGGGCTGATCCGACCCTGAAAAACCATGATGATTTTACTGCGGTGGACTTAGCGTCAACCCGAAAAATCCTCAAATTCTTATCCCCGCTTGTTAAACCAGGAGCTTGAAATGGACGCATTACCCCGTGAACTGGCTTTACGCATCGCTTTGGCATCACGCATCTTACCCGGCATCGATATACCTAAATTACTGGGCATACTGCATGAACGGGTCGGTTCGCCGTTAACTGACGAAAAGCTCAAATCCATCACCGTCACTAACCTAAAAACAGGCTTGGGCAGTTTAGATGGCGAAGAAGACGGCGAAGACATCGGCATCGGTCTGGCCAATATCAAATTGGCGGTACGCTATTTGTGGGGTGATGAAGACCAAGACGAAGATTTGCCGGAAATTATGCCCTACCAAGACGGCGACCTGCCCGAATCGATCCGGGTCGCCATCGGCTCGAACAGCGGTGCGTTAATTAACGGCCATTTTGGCTCGTGCATCCGTTTCCTGGTCTACCAATTATCGGCCACCGATTACCGTTTAGTGGACATCCGCTCGACCATCGAAGCCGACAGTGCCGAAGACCGTAACTTGTTCCGCGCCCAATTGATTAAAGATTGCCATGTCTTATTCGTGCAGTCTATCGGTGGGCCAGCGGCGGCAAAAGTAATCCGCGCCGATATTTATCCGATTAAAGTGCCGGATGTCACCGAAGCGGTGGCGCAATTGCAGGAATTCCAAGCCGTTTTTGCCGCTCCGCCACCTTGGTTTGCCAAAGCCCTGGGACGGTCTGCCGAAGACAGCGTCCGTTTCAGCCATGATGCAGCAGCAGAGCAGTCGGCAGTCGGTTAAGGCAACGAAAGCATAATATAGCCTGGGCGGGCTGATACTGCCGTCCAGATTTTAAGCTGGCTTAGCCGATAATAGCATATTGTCAAACAGACGGATAAACTGAATGGTACTTTCGCTGCGAGACAGGAGTCGAGTAGTCCCCAGAAGCGATAGTGCCTGAGTTTTCACGAAGCGAAGCGGAAGTGAAAATGCAGGCTATACGAAATCGCGTCGAGTCATTGGAGAGCATGTGAGCCACCCCTTGTTGGGTGGCGAGCGAGTGACCAGGACGGCTGGGGCAGCCGAAGGCATAAGCGGTCGCGTGATTTTTGCTGATTGACCGGCAAGGATGCCGAAGCAATCTTTCGCAAAAATAGCGACTCCCCTTAAACCTCTAGCTAACGTCCCGCCTATGAGCCAAGCCAATATTTTTGCCGACATTCCCAAGCAATTGCCAGAAGAGCTTTTCACGACCTTGTTCAAAAACCCGCACGTCCATATCGAGCGCATTGTCTCGCAAGGCCATGCCAGTGCCGAGGGTTTCTGGTATGACCAGCCTTGGGATGAATGGGTGTTAGTCCTACAAGGCCAAGCCCGGCTCGCTTATGAAGGACAAGCCGACAGCCTATTAAATGCGGGCGATTATGCGCTGATTACTGCCCATACCAAACATCGGGTGGCGTGGACGGCGGCGGGGGAAGCTACGGTATGGCTAGCTGTACATAGCTGTCCGCCAGACTAAAGTGGCCTGCAAAGACCTTCAATTTTTGTCGATGCCTTATAGGTGAGTGTCCAAGTCTTAAAGCATAGTGGCAACCTATAAAATAGCTAAAAACCATTTTATGCCAAATTGGCTTTTCGTTGTTTTTAGCTTAGGAACGCGCACGAAATAAAATCCGTTGTAGAGACGAAGAGCCGTTCCCTGAGCGAAGCCGAAGGGAGCGGCTCTTCGGCTTCGCCCAAAGACCTAGAGCTGGGATCCCGTGCAATAGAACGCCTACTTAATTTTATGCACGTTCCTTAGCATTTGGAAACCTGCAATTCCCATCCTGCAAAAATTATAGCGGCACAGATAACGTCTGCAAAGTCTCTAAATCTTGTTGGCGTTGTGTTACCCTGCGCTGGTAACTGGCTTGGTTCTTGGTGCAAATCAACGTGTAAGGCCGGCCATCTTTTCCGGTCTGTAAGTTGACATCGCAATGGTTGCTTTTGACGGTGTCTGCGATATGTTGGCGGCGATTTTCGGCAGCTTTAAAACGCCATTTCGCTTCGCTGGGGTCGTCAAGAAACAGGCTCAGTCCTATACAGTCTGCACAGACGCAATTAAGCTGGCTAGGTCTGCGCCAATCGGCAGGCGGCGTCAGGTCTTCGGCGACCCGCGCTTGTAGGTAAGCAATGACTTCATCGCGCAAGCGGACAATAGCGGGCAAGCCGGCGGTTGCCGCCGTGGCGGTCAGGTTTAAGGCGGCGGGTATCAACAAGCCGTCCATTTTGTAAAGCTCAGGCCATGCCAACAGATAATCAAGCAGTTTTTCTGCCAGCACCGTCTCTATGGCACTAAACCCTGTCAACAAATCGGCGACCAAGCTCTCATTAACCGTGATTCTGGCATATTGCCAAGGTGGCAAATGGGCAAACCGCGCTATATCGCCGGGTAAAGCTTGTAGTAGAATGTTTGCCGCCGGGCTAAGGTCACCCGCCTGATCGGGGTAGGCTTGGGAAAAATTAAGCAGTAAAGCGGCACAGGCTTCTAAGGCATGATGCTCGGCACTGGTGCTGATGGCACGGGTTAGGCCGTCGACAACGTCAGGCCAAGGTAACAGGCGGGCAATTTGCACGAGGCTGGCGCAATAAGCACGGTGGTAAACGCCCAAGCTGGCAAATTCTAGCCAAAATTGGCGGCTGTGTCCGCTATCTTGCAAACAGTATAGGCATTCTAAAAAGGCAGTTAGGTTGGCATCATTGTATCGGCTGTGTTCACCCAATGTGCCTGGTATCCAGTCGCGTAATATATAACCCGCTAAGCGGTGGGCATCTTGCCAAATAATGGTGTTGGTGTCTAGCCTACCTGCCGCCGGAAGCGTCTGGCAAAACTCTTGTAATATCGGCACAGCCCCACATAGGCCAACTTGGTTAACCACAGCCAAATAACGGCTATGCGGCCAGATCACCAAAGCCCCACAATGGTAAGTCCGCTCAAAAGAAGCTCCAGCATTGCCGGTCGCTTCTTCAAATTGCACTTCGTCCGGTTCTATATCCGCAAAGGCATCGGGCGGGCAGCATTCGTATTCGGCAAAAGGCATTTGCGGTAAGGGCGGCTCGCTACCGTCAAGCCGCCGCCAATGGCCAAGGGTTTCCGTACTATCTTCGACTTCGCCCGGTTCCAAGTCATAGTCACGCCGATAGCGGTCATAACCGCCATATTCGGCTGTACCGCTCTCTTCTATGGAAGCTAAAGCCAGATAAATATCGCAGTCGGCTTGTCCGGCAGCGGCGACCAATACCTCGGCAATCGCAGCATCGCCATTCTTTAGGGCAGCAAAGCTCAGTTCCGCTGGTGTGTAGGCATGTTCCAGCAGATACAGCAGCTTGTCGGGTAGGGGGGCTTCGGTATAAGTATCATCATCGTCATACGGTTTTGGCTGTTCATCAGCCAATTGCTCCGCCCATTGGCGCAATAATACTGCCACTTTGTGTTGCTCTTGGCGATAATCGGGCGGGGTCGGCAGCGGCAATTTTTTATTGGTACGCACCAAATTATAAATTAAGGTCAGGCGGCAACCCTCAGTGATGGGCAATATTTCATGCTGGCAATCGGCATAAAATGCCGCAAAAGCCATTTCGGACGGGTCGGTGCAACGTAAATCAAGCTTGACTTCTTCTTGCTGATGCCTCACCACCAATTCGCCGCCGCTATAAGCCGAAGGTAAGACGATCACCAAGGTGGCGAACATCCCCGGCGCTTTTTCGGTATCCCGATGGCTGATAAAAAAACTGCCCGTATCATAAACCAGCAGTTTATAAAGTTCCGCCACCACGCCATCGTCCACCCCCAAACCTTGTGCGGCACGGCTGACGATGCTGTTCAGCGTGGCTTGCCAATGCTTGCCGCCCAAACTGATGCGGACGGCATCAATTTGCCAAGTACGGCGCACTTGTGTATCGACCAAGGTTTCTTGCCCCCGCCCATAAGGCGCCCGTTCGGCGGCGGCCACCAACGGTTCCACTTGAGCCGGCAATAACGGCAAAGCCACCCGCCCTACGCCCTCGACTTCAATCAGCGGCGGAAAGGTTTCGATAATGCCCGTCGTGTAATAATTGCCGGGGCAATCGACACCTTGCAGGAGTTGGAAAAGTTGTTCGGTTATTGGGGGCATAAATGGGCTTATCTGGTAATGTTATCGGGTTGCTGCTTTAAATAAGGAAAGCTTTGTCTTCAAATAAAGCCTAGGCGAGGGGTATATTACTACATAATAGGCACTTTTTAAGCCTCTAAATAAAATCTGCTGATTGTACGGTATTATGGGGAGGCTCGAACTCCCTGCAAGGAGGCGGAAACCAGTAGGTTTTCCAACCAGTTGTCGTGGTATGAAAAGCCGTTTAGCCTCTCCGCCGGACTCTTTTTACCCAAGTGCTTCCTTACCGTCATCGGGTTTGACGGCGCAAAGTTGTAAATGAGCGCCCAGCCCCGGATGTTGAGTTCCGCCGTGGCGCGCCCGCCATGGAAGTATTGGGTGCCGAAAAGGTGCCTGTCCATCCGCTGCATGACCCGGTCAAGCAGTTGCTGGTCCTGTGGCACCCCGGATGGCCGTAGGCGGCGGAGTAGCGCCGACGGTTTTCCCCCAGTTTCCTGATGGGGCCGGTAATGGCTGTCGGCAAGTCCGGCCGCGCCGCGCACCATTCCACCAGCCTTCTGACCCGTTGGCTGAAGGCGGCCTGCTGGCCGCCCGGTAGCAGTTCCACAGCTTGGTGGCGGCCTCAAGGAACAATGCGCCATATTTCAGCTTGGCGCGGTCGCGCATCTTGATGAAGATATGGAGGAAGCAGCACAGCACCAAGATGCCGGGGAACAGGGCGGCCCAGGCGTTCCTTACAAGTGTAGGTTTTTAAAAAGTGACGGGGCAAAGCGTTGAGAGTAAATTGATGAGTGTCATCAACATCCGTTTACCGAAGGTGCCGCCATGCCCCGCCATCCAGAACTATACCAATGGATCGACACGATTGCCATGCATTTTCCGTCCCTCAGCAAGCCACAGGCATTGGGCTTGGCGTTGTGGAGTTTTGGCATGGCCGTCGCGCGTTCATGCAGCCTGACCGCCGTGGCCGACGTGTTGTCGCCGCTGCTGGGGAAAAAGTACAACACGCTGCGTGAAAGGTTGCGTGACACCTATCGGGAAGCGGGCGCGAAATCGGGGCGGCGGCGTGCCGACCTTTGCGTCACCGAGTGTTGGGCGCCGTGGCTGGCCTGGGTGTTGGACGGCTGGGCAGGCCGCCAGCTCGCCATCGCCATGGATGCGACGAGCCTGGGGGATCGGTTCACCGTGCTGGCCATCAGTGTCGTGTACCGTGGCTGTGCAGTGCCGATCGCCTGGAAGGTGCTGAAAGCCACGGAGAAACACGCCTGGAAACCGGAATGGCTGGCGTTGTTGGGGCGTTTCCGGGGACTGTTGCCGGAGGGCTGGACGGTCATCGTGCTGGCCGACCGGGGCTTATACGCGAAATGGCTGTTCGGGGCCATCGTGGAACTGAAATGGCATCCGTTCCTGCGCGTCAATGTCCAAGGTTCGTTCCGTCCCGAAGGCTGGTGCCGCTGGCATCCCTTTTGCAGTTTGGTGCCTGCGGAAGGCCGCCGTTGGCAGGGGCGCGGCACCGCGTTCAGCGGCAAAAAGACACAGTTGCCCTGCACATTGTTGGGCTGTTGGGGCGAAGGGCACAACGGCCCGTGGCTGGTGCTGACCGATCTGGCGCCCGAATGCGCCGACGCCTGCTGGTACGGTTTGAGGGCATGGATAGAACAGGGCTTCAAGCACAGCAAGCGGGGCGGTTGGCAATGGCAACATACGCGCATGGATGATCCGGCGCGGGCGGAGCGGCTGTGGATGGCCATTGCCATCGCCACCTGGTGGCTGCTTTCCGTCGGTGGCGAAGCCGAGGCCGGAGCCGACACGCCGTTGGACATCAAGGAACCATCAGTGCCGGGTGCGGCACGGCGACAAGGGAAGCGCTGGCGGATGGTCGGCATTTTCCAACACGGTTGGTCTTTGATTGTCGCCGCCTTGCTGAACCACCAACCCCTGCCCGTCAAACCGGGGCGGCCTGAGGCATGGCCCGGTTTGACGGAAATCAACGGCGTGACTTTGGCTGTTTACGCAGAAGGGGGTGGAGGGTAAGAAAACCTACACTTGTAAGCCCAGGCGTTCTGGGTGGCCGCCCACCCGTCCGTGTTGACGGTTTCGGGGCGGTAACCGGGTTTGGCGGCCTTGGCCTCTTCGGCAAACACGCCATAAGCTTTGGTCAGGGCTTCCGTGCCCGCGTTTTCGGCCACCGCGACCCCCAAAACGCATTCCTTGGCCACGGTGGTGGCGACATAGCACTTCCCCCCGCCCAAACGGGTGTGCTTCTCGTCGGCAAGCACATGCTTAGGTAATGCGCCCGCAAGTGTGGGCCAACGCATGGAAGGGGACACCGTACTTGCGCAAATACAGGCCCTTTTCGGCGTCAGCGGCGAACCCGCCCATATAGGGCATGGCGAACGACAGGCGGATGCTGTAGTCCGTGCCACTAACCGTTATCCGCCGGATAGCGATACCCAGTTTCTTTGAACGGCGGATGTCCTTCATGGTATAGCCCAGCCCCATCCCCTCAGGGAACAGTTCAGGGTGGGTGACCCATTGGCCGTCAACATACTCCCTGAATGTCTTGGGGGCTTTTATTAGGCCGTCATAGCGGTTTTTCTCGAACGGAAGGCAAATCGTATGGTTTTTCCGTGGCTTGGTTTTCATGGCACACCCCCAACGCTTTGGGGCTGAAATTACTCCTCTTGGGCAATAAAATCAACAAAATGCCCGATTTATACGCACCCCATAATCCGGTACAATCAGAGACTGCCCTTTGAATTTGGTCGGGGGGACTGAGTCGCCATCACTTTGTGGTCAAATGGGCGCTTGTTGCGGACTGCGTATATAATCAGCAAGACCTGCAATATCCGTATTTTTGCCCGCAGCAATTAAAAATTTAGTATAATCTAAATATATACTGCTTTGCAAAAGTAGATAATTGTCCGTCAAGTTATTAAATAAAAAGACAATGTTTCTTTCAAATGGAGAACTGTTATTTTGACGGTTGTTCCTTTATCCCAAGATCTTATAGATGCAAGGCTTCCGATAATTGCCATAAATAGGTAAATTTTGTCTTCTGTCCTAGAAGAATGGGGCGCATGATTGATAATAGTTACGACAAGCGTAACGGCGTGGAGGATAATGCTTTTGTGATAGCCTGTATTACGGTCAACAGTTAATGTTTCAGGCATTACCGCCTTCCTGTGCGATAAGCGTAAAACACTTAGTTACAAAAGCGTATATTAAAAATAATAATAAAATCAATAAAACAGGTAGGCTTTATGCCTAGTTTAGGTGCGGCGTACCCATTAGGAATGTGGCAAAGCGCGGGGGCAGAGCAAACCCGTTAAATGGCATAAGCAACACCTGTTTATTGGCTATCAAATCCACTCAAGGCTTACTGAGGTTTTATGATCCAGGCATTACTTTCACTGTCGGCATGGCTCCTGTTCCTTTTAACATTACCCGGTACACTGGAGCTGTTGGTCTTAACGGGTGCCGCTATTGGGCATAGGCTCCGACCGCAAAGCCTTTTTGAGTCTCCTGCGGAGTTGCCGCGTCTGGCTGTGGTCATGCCGGCCCACAACGAAGCTGACGGTATTAGTGCGTGTATCGCCAATCTGAATGCCAGCCTTCAATACGCCCCCGGTTGCCAACTGATCGTCATTGCCGATAATTGCCAAGACGACACCGCCACGCTTGCCGCCTCAGCAGGTGCAAGAGTACTGGTACGGCATAATGAGACGGAACGCGGTAAGGGCTACGCTCTCGATTATGCGTTTAAAACCTTATTAGCGGAAAACTTTGCCGGCTTTATTGTGGTTGATGCCGACAGCCGAGTCGACAGCGGTTTTGTCAGCAGCTTTCAACTCGCTTTTGCCCAAGGCAAGCAAGCCCTACAATGCCGTTACCGTATCGCCAATCCCCAAGCCTCACGCCGCGCCCGCCTGCAATATATCGCGTGGTTGGCATTTAATGAATTACGGTTGGTAGGCCGCGAAAAGCTGGCCGTTTCGGTCGGGATTTTAGGTAACGGTTTTGCCCTTAGCCGTACTGTGCTCGAAGCCGTGCCTTATGAAGCGGGTTCTATAGCGGAAGATATGGAATATCACTTGCGCCTTGTCGACGCGGGTTTTCAGGTGCGATTTCTTGAGGCCGTGACGGTATTGTCCGATGCGCCTAACCAAGGCGCAAACGCCGCCGTGCAGCGTAGCCGTTGGGAAGGCGGACGCTTCCGGCTCATGGCAGAACATATCCCCCGCTTATTTATGGCGGTGTTACAAGGCAAATGGCGTTTGTTGGAACCGTTGGCGGAATTGTTGTTGTTACCGCTGGCTTTTCATGTGCTGTTGTTGGTGGCGGCTTTATTGCTGCCGCTGCCTATTGTGCAGTATTATGCCTTGGCTGGGTTACTACTGGTTGTTGGGCATGTACTGCTGGCAATCCGATGCGGCGGTGGCGGTTTTGCGGAAATTAAAGCCTTGGCGACAGTGCCGTTTTATATTTTTTGGAAACTGACCTTAATGCCAAAATTGTGGCGTAATGCCCGGCGCAACGCCCAATGGCAACGGACGGATAGGGAGGGTTTATGAGCGAATTATCGGTGCTTATCGTCACTTACAACAGTGCGCCGTTGTTACGGTCGTGCTTAGACAGCCTAATGGCGCAAACGTTAGCCGATTTTGACATTATCGTCGTCGATAACGCCTCACGGGACGGTACGGCGGATATTGTCCGCAGCGACTATCCGCAGATCTGCTTGCTTGCTAATGACACCAATTTAGGCTTTGGCAACGCCAACAACCTGGCATTAGCGCAAGCGCAAGGCCGCTATTTGGTGCTGCTCAACCCCGATGCGGTATTGCCGCCCGATACCCTGGCAAAGGCTCTGCAACATATCGAAGCAACCGCTGATGCGGGCATGGGCGGTGGGTTATTGCAAGGTACGCAGGGCGAATGGCAACCGTCGGCACGGCAATTTCCGTCTTTATTGAATGATGGCCTGACCCTGTCCGGTTTGGCAAACCGTTATCCGGGCTCGCGTTTTTTCGGCAAATTCGACCGCTCTTGGGCCGACCCGTTGCAAGCCGCCGATGTGGATTGGGTGCCTGGGGCGTTTGCGATTATACCGCGTAGCTTGGTGGCTCAAATCGGTCTGTTCGATCCGCATTTTTTCCTTTATTATGAAGAAGTTGACTTGTGTCAGCGCATCCGTAAAGCGGGTTTTAAAGTCTACTACTGGCCGGATTTGCTGATTACCCATGTTGGCGGTGCATCGTCGGAAACTGTTGATGAACTGGTGTTTTCCAGTGCCGGCAAACAATTAACCTTATGGCGTATGCGTAGCCAACTGCTTTATTACCGTAAATGGCATGGCTGGGTTTATAGCTGGCTTGCCAAAAGTCTGGAACAAAGTTGGCATCGGCTGCGGGCTTGGCGCAATGCCCGCCGCGCCCCCGAAAAAGCCGCCGAATCCCGGCATATTGTGCAACTATGGGCGCAAGCTTGGGCAGAAACCCAAGGCGGTTTGGTGTCCCCCCCCCAACCTTGGTGAAGCGTATGTTTGAACTGATTAGAGAAGATTGGCGGGCTTATGAGGGTGACATTTGCCGCCAAGGCCTATGGGTGATGGTGGTCTACCGTTTTGGCCGCTGGCGTTATAACATCCGACAACGTTGGCTGCGCTTGCCGTTTTCCTTGTTGTACCGTCTTTTAAAATTAGCGTCGCAAATTCTGACGGGCATTGATTTGCCCTGTGAAACCCAAGTCGGACGGCGTTTGGTCATTGAGCATTTTGGCGGCATTATCATCAGCGGCGACACCGTCATCGGTGATGATGTGGTGATCCGCAACGGCGTGACCATCGGCCTGAAACACACTGGGATAGCTGGGGCACCGGTGATCGGCAACCGTGTCGACATCGGCACAGGCGCGAAAATATTGGGCGCAATCCGCATCGGCGACGATGTCGCCATCGGTGCGAATGCCGTGGTGCTGAAGGATGTGCCTGCCAACTCGTTGGCGGTGGGGGTTCCCGCCGTGATTAAGCCGCGCAAACTTCAGGAATAAGGCCATGACCCGTTTATTCGATGTGCTGGTCAGTGGTGTGTTGCTGCTGTTGCTATCGCCTTTTTTGTTTTACCGTGTCGTGGCCGGGCAGATAAGTACGCATCAGGTCTTTATCCGTATGCCGCAACTGGGTTATCGGCAACGCCCGTTTAACCGCCTCAGTTTCGCTGGTGCCGCCAGTGGCAAAAATTTAGCGGTGCTGATCAATGTGTTGGCAGGTGATTTGGCTTGGGCAGGAGTCCGCGCCTTATCGCCCGCCGAAGCCGAACAGTTAGGCGCTAAGGCCAGCGACCATTTTAATTTTCGGCCCGGTGTCCTGTCTGCCTACAGCCTTAAGCGGCAAGTGGGCTTGGCTTATGATGACGAATTTGCCACCGACCATGCGTTTTTCACTCATCTGTCGATTAAAAGCTATATTGGCTTGTGCTTGCGCGGACTCATTGCTTGGGTCTTAGAGGGTGATGCCGACCGGCCTACTCCGCCCTTGCTGCATTTTTGGGGGGTCGATATTCTCAATACTACCATGATCGAAGCCTTAGATTGGCTTGAGGCTTGCCTCGACAAGCCACACACTTCGCTGCTGGCTTTCGTCAATCCCGCTTGCCTGAATATCGCTTATACCCATGAAGACTACCGCCAAGTCCTGCAAAATGCCGAATGCGTGTTGCCGGACGGCATCGGCATTAAAATCGCCTGCCGTTTGCTGGGGCAGCACTTACGCGAAAATGTCAACGGCACGGATATGTTCCCGCGTTTGTGCGAACGCGCCGCTAAAGCAGGCTACAGCCTGTTTTTGTTGGGCGGTTTGCCGGGTATTGCCGAACAGGCGGCAACCGCCATGCAGCAACGCTTTCCTGGCTTAAAAATCGCCGGTGTCCAAGACGGTTTTTTTTCTGATGCGCAAGAACCGCAAGTGCTTGCCGCCATCAATGCCTCTGGGGCGGCCGTTTTGCTGGTCGGTTTTGGTGTACCTAAACAGGAGTTATGGTTGGCGCGTTACCGTGAGCAATTGCGGGTGCCTGTGTGTATGGGGGTGGGTGGCCTGTTCGACTATTATTCTGGGCGTATTCCCCGCGCCCCGGTTTGGATGCGCGAAATCGGCATCGAATGGACGTGGCGTTTGCTGCAAGAACCTGGACGTATGTGGCGGCGTTATTTGATCGGCAACCCTTTGTTTCTCTATCGTGTTTGGCGACAACGCCAACAAGGATGAACTATGAACGACGATGAATTGCAGCATGAATTGCTGCACCGCTATAGCCGTCTGCGGTATCTGAACAGCGGCATTTCTCCTCGGATGTTGCTTAAACGTTGGTTATGGCATGGCGTTATTAGCGGCACTTATTTTGTCAAGCGTCTGATCGACGTGCTGGCTTCGGTCATATTAATGATTTTACTGATACCGCTGTTTGCAGTGATTATGGCGTTGATTTACAAAAGCTCGCCGGGCCCGGTATTTTATAAGCAGACCCGCGTCGGACGTTGGGGCAAGTTGTTCACAATGTGGAAATTTCGCTCCATGTATCTTGATGCCGACCAACGCCTAAAAGAAATCAAGGCGCAAAATGAAATGGCCGGAGGGGTGCTGTTTAAAATGAAAAACGACCCGCGCATCTTTCCGGTCGGCAAATTCATCCGTAAGGCCTCAATAGACGAACTGCCGCAATTGTGGAATGTTTTTAAGGGTGACATGTCCCTCGTCGGCCCGCGTCCGGCTTTGCCGTCCGAAGTGAACAAATATTCCCTGCAAGACCGCCAACGTTTGGAAGTTATTCCAGGGATTACTTGTATCTGGCAAGTGTCGGGGCGTTCTAATATCCCCTTCCCGCAACAAGTTCAGTTGGATATACAATATATCCAATCGCAATCGGTGTGGCTGGATATCAAGCTATTGCTGAAAACCATTCCGGCGGTGCTGTTAAGCCGAGGAGCTTACTGATGGACGTTATTATTTTAGCGGACAGAAAAGGCCAAGAATTATTGCCGCTGACCGATAATACCTGTATCCCGTTATTGCCGTTGGCTGGCAAAAGCGTTTTGGAACATACCTTGGAAGCTTTAGTGCAAGCTGGCTTACGCCAAGCCCACATTGTGCTTTCGCCCCATGCCGAAGCCGTGAAAGATTTTTTTTGTACTGGCGAACGCTGGGGTATGGCGTTGACTTTTAGCACCAGCCGTGGCGAAGAGACTCCGCAGCAAGTGTTGGCAAGCTTAAGCATAGCACCTGAACCGCCATTTCTGCTCTTACGCGGCGACGTGGTGCGTAGCAGTATGGTCGGTGATTTTGTCGCGCAAGCACAAGTACTGGCCGCCCCTTGCGTACAGGCCCGCTGCGGCGGAGACAATGGTTTTATGTTGTTTTGCCGCGAACTGCGTCCTAACGTTTTAGCCAATGCCGACTGGACATTGGCCGAGGAAGCCATCCCTTCGGTTGACGTGGTGGGAGGTGTGGCCAAACTGGATTCCTTGGCTGGTTTCCATCAAGCGAATCTGGATGCCGCCGCAGGCCGTATCCCGCTGTTATTGCCCGGCTTGCAAACGGCTTTAGGCATGACGCAAGGCCGTAACAGCCAAGCTTACCCACAAAACATCAAACAGGGTATTGCCCTGATTGGCGCTTATTGTAGTTTGCATCCGTCTGTGGAATTGAGCGGTGAGGTCGTGATAGGCGATCATGTCATCATTGATCGCCGTGCCAGCATTGCCGATAGTGTTATCCTGCCGCATAGCTATGTCGGCGAATTGGTGGAAGTCCGTAACGCCATTGTGCGCGGTAATGAACTGATCCGCGTGGATAGCGGGGCGATACTTAAGATAACCGATACGTTTTTGCTGGCTGATTTGACCACCAATCCCCTGCACCAAGGCTTAGGCGATGCCTATAACCGTAGCGCAGGTGTGGCGATATTGGTGTTCAGTTTACCGTTGTGGCTATTGGCGGCGGTTTTGCTTACCAGACAGAAAAATCCCTCGCCCATCGCCCATCGCTTGCGCGGCAACAAAATTAAATTGGATGATTTTGGTTTGCCGCAACGGTCGGAATTTGTGGCATGGGAATTGCCGTTGGGTTTTCCGGTGTTGCGTTACCTGCCGCGTCTATGGGCGGTTATCAGCGGTGATTTGCGTCTAGTAGGGGCATTGCCTGTCAGTCTTGAAACCTCGGCGCAACGCACCGAAAATTGGGAGCAATTTGCTGACCAAGCCCCAGCCGGATTATTTGGTCCTACCCAATTGCTTATCCCCGCCGATGCGCCCGAAGAAGAAAAATTGCTCAGCGATTCGTTTTACTGGGCAAATTTCAGTATCCGGCAAGATTTCCGCTATCTGGCCCTAGCGTTACGCGGCCTGCTATCGGCCAAAGCATGGCGCGGCTAAGTCCTTAAGTGCACAAAAATAATCATCGGGGTCACGCAATATACTGGCGACTACTATACAATAGAAAGGCAGTGCTTACACTCGATCATCAAGTTTTTCATAAAGCCGCCAAATTTATGGCTGAAAATGGGTGGTAAAGCAGGTAAGCTAATCCGCGTTAAAAAATGACCGGATTGAACGCCATGCTACTGACCGAGTTTGCCCCCTTCATAGAAGATTTTGTCGCCGGTTTGGATGCGGGCTTGGCGGCGGATACGGGAAGCCGCCTGA
>NZ_PGFZ01000012.1:30081-92562 GCF_002923755.1 Methylovulum psychrotolerans | reverse complement strand
CCAGCCTTGGTGGTGCTTACCATGCGTTTGGGTTCGCAAAATATGCCTCGCGTTATCTGGGGGCGTTCGCCTATCGCTTCAACCGCAGGTTCCAGCTCGATAGGCTTCCCATGCGCCTGCTTGTTGCTGCCATCGCCGTTGGGCCTCGCCCAGAGGTTTGAATCCGCTCGGCTGAAGCATCTTGCTAATCAGGTCTAACTTTGAACTGTTGACAAAATTTTGAAATTTTATTTGGTCAAATTTCCGCACTTTTTCTTCATGGGTATAAAGCGGGCTATTGCCGTTTAAGGTCTCATTAGGTAGAAATGCCGACATGACCTGTTGAAACCTGCTAAGCAGTTGCGGCCAGCTTTCGGCGGGTAGCTTAACGCTCAGCAGGGCAGATAAGGCTTCTTTTACTTTATCGAAGTCCCCTAATGCCCTAATAGCCGCGTCATTATTCGCTAATACGCACAACCGCTGATGGTTTTCTGTGATTGCAGCGCGTATTTTACAGAGTTGTCCATACAAGCCGTCCCAGCTATTGGCCTTTATGGCGAAACCCAAGGCTTTTGCTACCAAGCTTTTTACAGACCTAAAATCACCCTGAGCTTTTAGCTGCCCAATGTTGCTCAAATCAGTTAGATCAATAACCATTAAAAGCTCCTTATGATGCGTGTATGTTGTAAGCTTGATTCTATCATAATCCCTCTAACTGCCTACAAAGCTTACGATTCCCCTTCTTCCTTGTCATCATCAGCCCCTGTCATTTCCGAAATCTCCTTCAATCTGGAAATAGCTTTATAGTTGATGCTGCCTTCAGGGTAATTGCCCTCGGCATCAGGTTCTCCGGCCAGGTGTCCGGTCAACAGTTCCAAGGTTTCATCAACGGTAGAGACGGCGTACACGGCAAACAGCCCTTGTGCTACGGCATCAATCACCTCCTGCTTTAACATCAGGTTACGTTTATTAGCCGCCGGAATAATCGCCGCTTGGTGCCCGGTCAAGCCCCGTGCTTGGCAGAGCCGGAAAAAGCCTTCGATTTTTTCGTTCACCCCGCCAATGGCCTGCACTTCCCCGTATTGGTTAATCGAACCCGTCACCGCAAACGCTTGGTTAATCGGGGTGCGGGTCAGTGCCGAAATCAAACAGCACAACTCCGCCAGCGACGCGCTGTCGCCGTCAATCGCACTGTAAGACTGCTCGATGGCGATGCTGGCGGAAATCGCCAAAGGGAATTGCTGGGCGTAATAATGCCCCAGATACCCTGTCAAAATCATCACGCCTTTAGAATGTATCGCTTGGCCTAATTCGGCCTCGCGCTCAATATCGACAATCCCACGCGAGCCGGGATAAACCGTCGCGGTGATACGGGCGGGTGCGCCGAAACTGCTGCCCCCCAAAGTCAGCACCGTCAGGCCATTAATTTTGCCTATCGCCTCGCCGTGGCTATCAATCAGGATAGTGCCGTCGAGCATATCATCAAGAATACGTTGCGACAGCCCGCCATTGCGGTACTCCCGCGCCGCTAAAGCTTGCTCGATATGGGCGCGTTCCAACAAAGCCGACGCGCTGTGCTTGGCAAACAGGTTCGCCTCGCCGATCAGTTCTAACGTATCATTAATACGCGCCGAAAAACGGTGTTGATTTTCAGCCAAACGGCAACTATGCTCCATCAGGCAGGCCACCGCCGCCGCCGTCAACGGCCTTGCCCCCGAATCGGCGGCTTGTTTTTGCATCAACGCGGCAAAATGGGCGCGGGTGGCGGAAGTAATGGGAATATCATCATCAAAATCCGCCAACACCTTAAACATTTCGTTAAACTCATTATCCAGCTCTTCCAACAGATAATAAATATCGCTGGAACCGACCAGAATAATTTTTACGTTCAGCGGAATCACTTCCGGTTTTAGGCTCATGGTATTGATGCCCATTTCCGAATACGGCGACTCAATATCAATATAACCAGATTTTAACGCCCGTTTTAGTGCGTCCCAAACAAACGGGTAATCGACCAGCTTTTCCGCGTCCAGAATCAGATAACCGCCGTTCGCCTTGTGCAAAGACCCCTTGCAGATACGCTGATAATGCGTCACCCACAAGCCTTGGTCGCTGGCGTATTCGATACGCCCGAATAAATTTTGATACGTCGGGTGGGCTTCGTAAACCACAGGCGCACCGCTGTCTTGCGAATGGTCTACTAAGATATGCGGGGCGTATTGCTCAAGCAAGCGGGCGCGTTTCGCCGCCATTGATAACACTTCGCCCCGAACGGGCATCAGATAATCGCCGATAGTCGTGTACAGCTCTTGCTCTAAAGCCGATAAGTAGCTGATAACATCGTCAATCGCCAAATACTTGTCATGCAGCTCGGCCAATAACGGTTGCAAAGCTTGGCCGATAGTGTCGTTATCCAATTGCTTAAACTTTTCCAACACCGCCCGCCGCCATGACGGCAACTCTAACAGCCCGTCACTCAGAAAGTCTTCCAGCTCTTCCACTTGGCGGTGAAAGGTCTCCCGCTCCGCTTCCGGCAATTGGTTAAACTGCTTTTCATTTAGGGTCTTATTATCCCGAATCGGCGCAAAGGTAATATTGTCATCTTCCCTGAACAGGGCAATGGCCATGCTCCGCGCCTTTTTATCGACACTATCAATAACCCGATGATAATCATGATTAAACTGCCGTTCTATCGCGGTCTTTTTTTGCTGATAAGCCGGGCTTTCAAATGCGGCGGGGAAGATGTGCAACAGATTATCCAGCAACGCTTCAATGTCTTTGCGGAACGGCTGCCCAGACTCGGCAGGCAACTCCAACGCCACCGGCTCACGGGAATTCTCAAAATTATCGACATAAGCGAACGAAGCCGGGGTAGGCAATGCCGCCGCCAAACTGTCCAGATGCTGGTTAATCATAGTCAAACGCCCCATACCCGGCTCGCCCATAACAAAAATATGGTAGCCGGACTGTGGCATGGCAATACCAAAAGCCAACGCCGCCCGCGCCCGGTCTTGCCCTAAAATGCCCGACGGCACTGGCGCAAGGGCTGGAAAATCCACACCGTCCAGATCAACAGGGAGCTTTAACGCGGTTATGGGCAGTTTTTCGGTAGAAGTCATGAGTAAAATAGCAGCCGGATAATAATTAAACCGTTGATTTTACCATTTTTAGGGGGGTGGTTGATATGGGTATCTCGGCCTAAATGCTTAAGCGCAGGATTGACGATAGCCGCTTAAGCTATTTCTCCGCCAAATTTTTAAAAATCTCCTGCACACGCTGCAAATACCCCAATACACACCCATCAAATCCAGGCGCGGGCGGGTTAGAGCGCACCAACAAATAATCCAGCACATCGTTTTTCGCTTGGGGCTGCCAAGTAAAGCCTTGAAGCAATGCGGGGGAGGCAAAACCGTGCTGTACCAAAAACTCGGCCAAGGCAGTCAGATCGAGGACGGATAAAGTATTAGCGCCGGCAAACTTTGCGGTAGACAGCGACGGTAAAGCCACTGCTTGGCTGTATTTGCGGTAATGCGGTGCCCGCATAGCCAAAACGCTATCAAAAGAGCTAGCCTTAGCATTCAGGCGACGCTCGATAACCAACACCTCGGCTTTAATTTCAGCAAGCAGCTCCAGCAAATGCAGCGCCGAGCCTTCTTCAAAAATCAGCCGCTCGGCTTGCAAATACACTTTTAGCTGTGTGGCGACCGGGTATTGCTCTGGGCAAAAGATAAAATAACCCTCCTGTGCCAAACGCTGTTCCAATGCCCCTAGGCCGGCAATCGCCCCATACAGGCGGTAATGTTGGCGAGACACCATTACCTTAGGGGTAAAACCTTCGGGTAATGGCTGAGCCGCCAAGTGCCGGGGCAAGTCCAAACTCGCTAAAAAGCGTATATATTCCTCAGACGGAGGCAAAAATAACTGGGAACCGGGTTCCGGGATCAGCAATTCCTCAACCTCGGTCAATTCGGTGACAAAGTGCAGATGCCGTTCTTCAAGCCCAAATAAACCGAGCAAATCTTTTGCATAGTCGGGTATACGGTAGCGGGTTTGGAAGCGTTTTAGCTTCGGCAACAACAGCACCCCACAACAATCCTGCCCATACTGCCGCCACGCCCAAGCCCGATGGATGGACTCGGCAACAAAATGCCCAAAATGATTGTACACCCCACCCAGATACAACCACTTACCCGCCAGCTTGGCGGGTTCCGCGCCAAGCAACGACGCTTGCAACGCCACATTCAGCAAAGGTTTGCCCTTACGCATGTGGGAAAAATACACCGGATCACTCTCGCTGCGCACCACCCCGTGGGCAAAATTCAACCCGCCTTTGCCGAAATCATTAGCGAACGTTTGCGGTACGACCAGCGCGGATTTTTTAGTGCTGACATCAATCATTATTCAAAATCAATCTAAAATAAGCCGGATAATCTATTTTATTCATACTTCCAGCACCAACATAAGAATAGCCATTCGCTACGGAAAACGCGAAGCATTTACCTGCAACCCGTTTCTTCGCAACGAATGATTTTAAAACAATGTCATTATGATAATGTGACAGCTATCTTTTCTTTGCCTTATAGTTTGATACGCCAGGGGTATGCTTTTATGACAAACCTAAACATCACGTTATACAAGCCCATAAAAAAAGGCGTAACAAGCAACCTTGCTACGCCTCTTTTCACCTCACAAACGTAGCATCTACGCCTGTTGCTTCACCAGCAAATAATCCAACCACAGGTTAGACAACTTCTCCTGCACGCTGTTTTGCCGTAACCGCGCGTTCAGATGTGGGAAGTCCACCTTATCCAAATCTTGGTCTTGGTTATAGCAGGAATAAACAAAATACTCCTTACCCGATTCGGCATCGACATGCTTACACAAACATTGCGCACAGATACCTTTCATCATGCACTGCATCGGCGAGTTGATCGAGCCTATGGCGTGTTGCACCTTGCCTAAGTACGGTTTCAGGACGTTATAACGGGCTTCTTTCACTGCCGACATCATCCGGTCAGAGCCAATCACCACCAAATGGTCGACATCCGCCAAGGCAATCGGCTGCTCGCCCAGCTCGCCTGTCGCGTAAGCTAACATCGCTTCCAGAATATTGCCGACAAAGGTTTTATCTTGCGGGCGGCTAGGTTGGATGGGCTGGACACCCTCGCCATTATCAACCGACCAGATAATTAAATCCGCAGCGGCTTCAACATCTTCGACCTTGAAACGGTCATGGGCAAACTTATAACCGGCAAAGTACACCACCCGATTGCCCGCCGCGCGTAAAGCCTTACCGATGGAGAACAATACCGCATTACCCAAACCGCCGCCCAACAGCAACACCGTTTGTCCGGTCGGTATGTCGGTCGGCGTACCCGTTACGCCCATAATGACCAACGGATCGCCGACTTTCCAATGGGCGCACTGTCTGGACGAAGACCCCATTTCCAAGGCGATTAACGAAATCGTGCCGTTTTCCTTATCGACTTCCGCCCCAGTCAGCGCCAAACCTTCTGCCGCCAAGACCGTGCCTTCGACCACAGGCGCGTAGGCCTCGTAGTTTTGCACCCGGTAGAATTGGCCGGGGTGGAATTTTTCCGCCGCCAGCGGGGCTTTGACTATCACCTCGATAATGGTCGGGGTCAGACGATTAATGGCGACAATGGTCGCCTTAAACGCGTCATCCAAACGCGCGAACAAATCCGCCATTGCCGCATCACGCGCGGGCTGTTGGGCAGGGTCAAGGCCAGCCAGTTCTTTAGCAAACAATTGCGCGACGTAAGGATAACCGTTTTTCGCGCTGGCCATCGCCTTTACCACGTTACCCGCATAGACCGGGTGGTTATCGCCGTAGAAACTGATGAACTTACCGTCTTTTTGGTACGATGTCAGCGGTGCTGGCTTACCCAACTTGGGCGCGGTGGTGTCGTGCATGGCGACCAACTCCACTTCGCCGCCCTCGCTCCATTGCGGCTCATAACGTTGGAAGAACCACTTATCCATAACAAAGGTGTCGGGGTATTCGCTTTGATAAATGGTATTGGGCGACGTACCCGCAGCAATATACAAACTCCGCAACGGTACGGTGACTGTTTGCCCGGCACTTTGCCAACGGCCATTCTCCAGCGTCAACTTGTCAAATTCGACCGCGTTTAAATGCCCAAACGCATCGCCGTGCGCACTAACCGGACTCATGCCCTCCGCTAACGCGATACCCTCTTCCAAGGCTTCGGCAATTTCTTCATGGTTTTGCCGATACGCTGGCGCGTCTTTCATGCCCTTACGGTAGAACAACGTCACCCCGCCCCAGCTTTCCACCAAGGGTTGGAAGTTAGGCAACTCACCCGCCGCTACCGCGCGGTCACGCTCGGCCTTAATCGCCTTACCGTGCGTTAAAAACTCATCCAAAATCAAAATTTCTTCGGCATCATAACGGCGGCGCACCGTCTCTTCACCGTACATAGCCACTAAAATGTCATAACGGTGCAAGATTTTTTCCACCTGCACCGGATAATATGCCATCAGCTCGGTCGAGGTATCAATCGCCGTCAGACCGCCGCCAATAACCCCCGCTGGCAAACGCACTTGCAGATTGGCCAAAGACGACGATTTCGCCGCCCCGGTCAGCTGCAACGCCATCAAGAAATCCGAAGCCTTACGGATACCGCGCATCAGATTGTTTTTCAAATCAATAATCGTCGGCTGCCCCGCGCCAGAGGCGATACAAATATGGTCAAAGCCCATTTGCCACGCATCTTCAATGGTCAAGGTGCCGCCAAAACGGACACCGCCGTAACTGCGGAAGGCCGCGCGGCGTTGCAGAGTCAGATAAATGACTTTTAAGAAATTCTTATCCCAACGCACGGTAATGCCGTACTCGGCGACACCGCCGAAGCCCGCCAAAATCCGCTTGTCCAAATCTTCGTATAAGTCTTTAAAATCAGCAATTGGTGTCGGCAGATGATCGGCATCGCCCGTCAGTTCCACAGGCAACGGCTCCAACTTCAAACCGTCGATACCCGCCACCGCAAATCCTTCGTTCAGCAAATAATGGCTCATGGTATAACCCGCCGGCCCCAAACCCACCACTAGCGCATTTTTGCCATTGTACGGCAACATATACGGACGCTTAATATTGAGCGGATTCCAACGCGTCAAAAAGCTATAAATCTCAAACCCATAAGGCATGAACAGCACATCGGTCAGCACATTGGTTTCGATTTGCGGAATATTGACCGGATCGGTTTTTTGGTAAATACAGCCCTTCATACACTCGTTACAAATCCGATGCCCCGTGCCCGGACACATCGGATTATCCACGACAATAATCGCCAACGCGCCGATATTGTCGCCACGGCGTTTCACCAAGTGCATTTCCGAGATTTTTTCATCCAACGGGCAACCCGTTGTGGTTTCGCCCAGCGGATCGACCTTATAAGTATTGGTCTTTTTATTGCGCATCCCTTTAGAGCAAGAATCAGTATCGCGCTCATGGCAATAAATGCAATGGTTAACTTCCGACAACACCTGACGCTGGCCATATCGCGGATCGGTCAATTTAAAGCCATCACGGCGGCGGCGATGCTCACCCATCCACGCGCTAAACAAACCCTTATCCACCGTATCATGCGCAACCAAATCATCAAAATCACGCTTTTCGGGAAATTTAAAACTCAACCAGTGGTCGGCAATGGCACTATTATGGGTCGCGGCAAAACTCCAGCGCTGTACGCAATCCATCAGCCCCGCGACAAAATCGGCCGCTTCCGGTTGCGCCAAACTGTCGGCAAACCACACCGCCGCTTGCGCATCCGCCGCCAAGCGTTCGCGCAGACTTTGCACCACCAGATCAGCATTTTCGTACCCGCCATCTTTACCCTTAGCCACCGCCTTATAATGCGCCGACAGCGACCCAATCACCGCCCCAACCCGCGCCACGCGGCGCTCTGGGTCAGTATCCGCCGCCGCTTCGGGAAAACCCGCCAGCGTCAGGCTTTCTAACTGGGCATTCAGCGCGGCGATGTCCCAGTCATCAATTGTTTGGCCTTTAAAATACACGCCGAGCTTTTCGACCACTTCATTCTTATAAGTGAAAATAGTCTCAACCTCATCGGCAATCGTCGCCCGTTGTGCGTCGTGCTGCGCAGAAATATTGAATAGCTTCGCGACAAACTGGCCGACGTAAGGGGCCATATTAACCAACAGTTCAGAAATCGCCTCCGGCGCAAACCCTTCGCCCTGCGCTTGCCGATACGCGGCAAACTGCCCGAACAGCTCGGCATCATGGCGTTGCACAGAAGCGTCAAACACCCCCGCCAAATCTTTCAGGCGGTTGGCATCGTACAAGTCAGCATAAGTAAAGTCAGGGATTCCAAGTGTAAAAGTGTTGTGTTCCATAGAGTTGGGGTCTGTGAGAGCCTCATTAATGCACAACTTAGCGGTTAAGCGGCAAGATTTTCACTAATGGACTGGCTGAAAGAGAAAGAGAAATGCTTATATTGTAAGGAATTATACAGGACTTTGCCACCGCAAATGGCTGGAGGGCGAGGAAATAGGAAGAATTTTGACAGTTTTCCGGCTGGCGACGAACTCTGATGATAACGCAACAAGCGCATCGGCCCAAAGCTCAATCATCAACATCTGAATCACGATGCTGCCGTAAAGGCAGATAACCCAGATCATCATCGACATCTGTGCCATAACCCTTTTTAAACTTAAAAGGCCGTTCTTCACGCAATACCGCCCATAAAAAAGCCGCACCGAAAACAGGCACTAACCAAATCAAAAGCAATTGGAAAGCTTTTTGCCTAGGCTCAAAAGCGTCGCTACACACAACAGCGAACGACACCAGCGCATTGGCGAGGACAATTAACAGAATGAATGCGATTATCAGTAGGTTATCCATAAGCATAACTAAACCACCACAAAGAAAACAAGGTCGCTGCTAAAAACGTGAATATCCCACAAAACAGGCAGCACATCAAATAGCCTTTTGATAATTAACCTAAAAATAATTTAAACACCTTTTGGCGGCAACGTATTTAAGCCACTTTTTTCCCCAGCCAGACCCTAAACACCAATAGGGCCGCGCAAGCGCTGCCCTGCGTTATGCCACACTTGCCTTGGCATAACGGTTATAAAGCATCAACAACATATCCAACTCGGTCTGCTCAGGCAGACACCAGCCAGCTAAGCCCAGATCGCCTAAGATTTGGCGGCTTTTGTCATCGTCCTGCATGGCCAGCAGGGTGTCGGCGAGGGTGTTTTGCAAACTGGCATAGCTGGGTGAGAGCAACAGCATAGGATAAGCCATAGCCGTTTCGCTTTCTTCCAGCAAGCGGGTGCCTTCGCGGCTTAGGCGCGATAATTGGTGGTAATTCCGTTTGGTCATAAACAACAAATCCGCTTGGCCTTTTAACAAGGTTTGCAAGGCTTTGATGTCGTTGCCGGTAAAGGTATAGCTTAAGCCAGTTGACGCTAAACCGCATTCGTCGCATAAAAACTGCCCCAAGACATAAATAAAATCCGTTGCGCTGGCGGTCACGACCGAGGCGGCCAAAAATTCCGCAATGCTTTTAGGCGGCATATCGTTGCGCACGACAATGCTGACTTCGTCGGTTTCGTCTATGGGCTTGGCAATAGGAATAAACTGGTGTTTAGCCATCAGGATACAAGCATCGAACGGTTTGGCGAAAACCAAGGCATTTTGGTGTAAAGGCTGGTTGATGCCCGGTTGCTTGACATCCAGATGAATGGCTTTTTCCAGATGCCGTTGCAAAAATGTATTAAAAACATACCAGCCCGCCAATTGTTGGCTATTTTGCAAACTGACCGAAAAATCCAGCCGATTGCTGTTGACGGGTTCGGCCACGGGGCGTATGCGTTTCACCGAGCGTAACTTGGCCGCATTATCGTTGCTTGCGGCGGGTTTTACCGCGTCACCCGCTTCTGGCGTGTCGCTAAAATAACGGTTTAAGCCCGTCATTTTAAATAACATACTGACGACGCGGTTTAAATTCCGCACTTCTATACGGATTGCTTGGCCACGCCATTGCTCCAACACCCTCATAAGCTGCGCCAGCCCCATAGAATTAATGCGGTCAATATCGGCAAAATCCAAAATTACCCGGCTCGCTGCCGCAAGCTTACGGCTGGCCAGTGTGTCGATGACCGGGGCGGCAGTGACATCAATTTGGCCGGACAATTTAAATTCGTGCAGCGTGTCATCGCTATGTACCGTGGCAATCGTTAAGTTGGGGGCTTGGACCATCACATCTCTCCAGTTGTTGGGTTCGGATTAGCGGCTACCGGATGGGGCAGGTCTTCGCTATAGCTTTCAAAATGCTCCAAAACATCGGCCTCCGCCATGACTTCGTTGATCTCGTTATGATAGAAAAATTGGAAGCCGCTATCGTTATCATGATCAGATTCGTGAGTGAGCGACCATAACAAAGTGATTTGGGTTTTTTGGTTCGGGAAGACGCGCACTTGCAAATAATCACAAATCCGCCAGATCAGATACAGGCCTGCCCCGCCGATTCCCGCTTCCAACCCGGCTTGGGCACTGTTCAGCAACAACCGTTTCAGGAAGATAACGGGCGTAAAAGTGCCCCAGTGGTCAGTGACCATAATCCCCAGACATTTGTCATCTTTTACCAAATCAATGCGTATGCCCTCAGCAGGGCTAACATCCCGTTCTGTTCCCTTAGGATACAACGGCTGGTTTTGGCTATCCCTAGGGGCACCGTACAGGCTGTTTTCCAATAACTCGTCGGCGAGCAAAATGATAATCTCGCGTAACTCTTCAGGGATTTTGGTTTCTTCTTGCAGCAAGCCGGTCATTTCCTGCAAGACAAATTGCTTATCATCACTGTGCGACAAAATAAACTGCCGTTGCAATTCAGGGTGGGGCAGCCATTGGAATATATCGTCTCCCGCTATTATGGCGTGTTGTTGCAAGAGTTTTTGCCAACCCAATTCGCGTAAAAAGGCGTGCTGGGCGGGCAATACCCGGCGCACCCCTTCAATACATAAAAAGGGCAACAGCTCCAGCAATTGTTGGTCATCAAAAAGAACCAAGATATGTTGGCGGGAAATTTGGCTACCAATATTGGGGTCATTTAAGAAATCCGTGCCGCTGATTTGCATGAGTTCTTGCTTATCAGGCGTATGGGCCGGGGTTGGCGTGGAATAGGCGATGCGTTGGGTGTGTTCGATCAGCATCAGCGTGACATCGTCGCTAAAGGTATCTTTTTGGCAATGGGTCTGTAACTGCCCAAAAAACAGTTCCAGAATGCCTTCCATGGGCGCGTCCAACGCTTGGTAAAGCAAGTCTTCAATCGCATCAAACCCAAAGGCGGCACCTGTCGGCGACTCTTCTTCAACAATACCGTCCGTAAAGATAAACAAGCGGTCATTTGGCTGTAGGGTTAAGCTCATTTCGGTATAGCCGGGCTCTTCAACTTTACCTAACGGCAAGCCTTCCGCTTCGATGGCACACCAATCTTTTTCGGCAGCAACCCATAAATACGGAAACACATGCCCAGCATTAGCAATGCGTAAATGGCCGTTGCGGCTATCCAAGCTAAAGCACATCATCGTCATGAACATGCTTTCGTGCTTAACTGCCAACAAAGCGTTGTTGATATGCTCCAGCATGGCGGCGGGGTCGGTCTCGCCTTGGTTAACCAATTGATGCACACTCATTTTCGCCGCACTGACCAGCGTACCTGCCGCCACGCCATGACCACTGACATCGCCGACCAAAAACACGGCATGGCAACCGTCCACCTCGTAATAGTCGTAATAGTCGCCGCCCACTTCCGTGGACGTAGTCAGTTTGACTTGGCCGTGAACGCCCGGCAGTTGGAACACTGGCGGCGGCATCATGGCTTTTTGCAATAGGCCCGCGTGTGAGACTTCCTCTTGTAAGCGGTTGCTTAAAGCCGCCGATTTAGTCAAAGCGGACGACAGCTCGGTCAACGCCAAATGGCGGGCAGTCACATCAATCCCGGTGGCAATTAGCAAGGCAGGTTGGCGGGTGATGGGATCCTTAATCAAGGTGTTCGACCATTCGACCAGCAATTGCTGGCCGCTGCGGATGATTAACGGCGATTCCAATTGGCTGGCGGATTGACCTGCAAACATGGCGTGGAATGTTGTGCGTAACTGTTCTTGATCGCTTTCAGGGATCAGCAGTTCGAAAAAGTTTTTGCCGACCACCTCTTGCGCTTGCCAACCCGACAGCTCTTGGCTGTACTGATTGAACAGGACAATATCACCGCGTTGGTCTACGGCAATAATCAACGCTTGCGAGGTATTGATGATGTTTTCGCTGAATTGTTTTTCCTTCATCAGAGCGTTGGTGGCAATCTTGACCCGTTTGATAATCGGCCTAAAAATTAACAAACCTTCAAAGAACAGAGTCAGTAAAGTCGTAATGAAAACATATTCTTCCCAGCGCATGGCTTTTTGGATTTCGCTGGCAGCCTCCGCTTCGTATTGGTTAACGGCTTCATCCAGTGTCTTTAACAAGCGGCGGTTCGGTGCTTCTTTTAAGATGTATTGCAGATGCGGGTTGTCCAGTGTGGTGTTCGGCTGGTAAGAGTCGCTAATCAGCGTCTGGAGCATTGTGATGAAATTGCGTACTTGCAAGTCTAGGGATTTCGGCGGGTTAAAATACATGTTGTGCATCGCGTCGGACATTGTCGACGGCAAGTCCATTTCCTCACTGCCTTTCACCAGCCCCTCGTGGGATTTCAGCATCAGCTCGGTCATTTGCGTCAATTCATCACGCACATGGGCTTTAATGACCGGGTTTTGTTCGGCAATCAACCGCAAGGCGAGCAAAGCGCCCCGTTGCGAGAGCATCCGCTGCCGACCGCTAACATTCACTATCGCGCCGCTTTTTTCGTTAATCTTAAGCAAATCGCTCATAATGAAAAAAGCCGAGGTCGTAAGGCCAGCAATCAATAACAAGGCCAAGGTGTAGCGTCCCCACATATTGACCAATAAGAAATTGATTTTAGGTTTATCTTTTTGCCTAGGCGGTTGTGGGCTTTCAGCTAATTGCACGGTGGTATTCATGGCATTTTCCTCAAGGTGAGGTGGCTATTACGGAGTATTCAAATTGTTAACAATAATTTGAGCGTCTTTTGTATCCCAAGAAAAATCAACCCGTTGCTTTATAAGATAACGTTAATCCTAACGGGCTTTTAGTCACTGTCAGGTCAGATGCTGGCAAACAATCGAACGTTTTTTGAGCCGCTGTTTCGGCCATTCCTGTAGGCTCCGCCCCTTAATAAGGATGAGGAGATAAGGTTGGATAATTGCACAACGATGAGGGTTTGAAGTTGTTTTAAGCTTGGGGGTAATGGGTTAAATGCAAGCGTTGGGTTTAACACCTCTTCGGCAAGGTGTGCGTTTCGGTGTAGACGGGGACATTATTAATTTTGTGAAGCAGTTCCGCAATACGTCATATTACTTATAGGAGGGCATTACAAAGCCTTATAATTTATAATGTTTTTTAAGATGATTTGGATAGGCCAGTTAAAACTGCCATCTTGTGGGGGATTAAATGCAAGGTAAAAAAGCCTTTGCGCACCAATGAGTGGCTATGCCAGTGGTAACGCACCATCATGGTGGTATTTGAGTGAGCGTTTTATTGACACCCAGTTTATCGTCAGCGCACACAATCCGCTAATTGTGCAAGCGGCAGAGCAGGCTAATATCGTTGTGTTAAAGCGCGGAGAGCAAGACGTAACGGTAGCCGATTATTTTTCTGGCGTATACGGTTATGGTGACTTTTGCTGATGTTATATTTCTAAGCCTATGGCGAAGCAGGCCTTTCAGGTTTTAAAAACCCGAAAGGCCTTTCCCGGCGAATTTACGCCAGCCTTATTTCTTCAAGCCCTCATAATAATCCGCCAATTCCCTAATTTCCGTTTCCGTCAATTGTTGCGAGATTAAGCGCATCCGGCTGTAGATGTCGTTATGGCGTTCGCCTTTTTTATAGGCGAGCAGGGTGTTGGCGAAGTAATCCGCCTGTTGCCCTGCCAGTGCCGGGATGTCCATCTTCTCGCCTTGGCCTTGGCTGCCGTGGCAGGTTGAGCAAGGGGGGAGGATGCGTTTGCCGTCGCCTTCGGAGACCAGTTTTTCCGCTTTGGCCGATGCGGCTTTGGTGGCTTTGTGTTCCGGCATCGGTAATGACGCGAACCACGCCGCCAGATCGGCGGCGTTTTGTTCGCTTAAGCCTTTGGCAATGCCCGTCATAGAATCGTTGCTGCGGCTATCGTTAAAATAATCACGCAATTGCTTATAGGTATAAGTGGCGGTTTGCCCGGCCAGTGCCGGAATGGCGGGCAGGGTTTCGCCGTCGCGGGTTTCGGCGGCTAAGCCTTCGCCGTTTTGCCCATGGCAGCTTTGGCACGATTCGGCCAACACCTTACCTTGTTTAGGGTCGCCTTTTTTGACGAAATTCAGGGTGTCGGGTGTCCAGGCGA
The DNA here is from genome assembly GCF_002923755.1 of Methylovulum psychrotolerans. Lineage (GTDB taxonomy): Bacteria > Pseudomonadota > Gammaproteobacteria > Methylococcales > Methylomonadaceae > Methylovulum > Methylovulum psychrotolerans. The sequence goes on along the minus strand of NZ_PGFZ01000012.1, from coordinate 78,082 downwards.
TTTTAGACGCAGGTTCGGCTTGGAGCGCTAACGGAGCCAGTAAGGCGAGCGTTAAGAAGAGCTGTTTCATGATTAATATCCCCACGCGCTAGAGCCAAAGGTTTTCATAATAAAGAACTGCAAAATCGGATAACCGAAGCTGATCACCATTAATACGGCAATCACCTTATTCCACAGCGTCAGGCTGTTCAGATACTCAGGCAGGGCGGTGACGGCATGGATAGGCTCGGCAAATTCCAACTCTTCGGTAAGGGCTTCGGCAGTCGGGTTTAACTGGGTTTTAACCAGATTGTAGATAAACAAACAAGCGGAGCCGAGCAGGACTAAGCCGCCAAAGATCATCGCCAATTCGTAAGGTTTCCACGCCAAGGTCAGCAGATTGTTATAAACCACGCTGGAAATGCGGCGCGGTTGGCCTAACAGGCCTAACACATGCCACGGGGTCGTTAAAATCACCATGCCGATAAACCATAACCATAATTGCGTTAAGGCCATTTCATTAGAATACAGCGGCTTGCCGCTTAAGATAGGCCAGAGATAATAGGCAATGGCGAAATACATAATAATGGTCGTGCCGCCGAAAATCAGATGGAAATGTCCAGGCACCCAAGCAGTGTTATGGATCATCGCATTCATGGCGTAACTGGCATTGACGATACCGCCAAAGCCGCCAAAAATCAGCATCAATAAGGCCAAAATAACCGACAGCACCATGGTGTTCGTCCACGGTAACGTGCCTATCCAGCCAAACAGGCCTTTGCCGCCACGCAAGCGTCCGGCGATTTCCAACGAAGCAATCACCGTAAAGCCAGTCACTAGGGTTGGTAAAGCCACCACAAACGTGCCGATGCCGTGCAGCAATTTCCAGCCTTTGGCTTGCTCAGGGTCCATATATAAATGGTGGAAACCTATCGGCAAGGCAAACACCGCCAAAACGATAAAGGCAATCCGCGCCATTTCGTCGCTGAACAAATAACCGCCCGCTTGTTTGGGGACGAAGACATAAAACGCCGTGTAAGCGGGGATAAGCCAAAAATACACGATAGGGTGTAAGGTCCAAGCGAACAACGTTCTGGCAAGACCGGGGTCTATAGTATCTATCCAGCCCAACGACAGCGGGATTAACTGGAACAAAACTTCTAAGGCCACGCCCGCGCTAGTCCACAGCCATAACATGGCATTGGCGGCGGTGGCGAACATCGCCAGCGGCACAGTTTGGCCGGGGTTGGCTTTTTTCCATTGGCTAAACATCACCAGCATGATGGCGCACCAAACCCACGAGCCGACGACCAACAAAGTAGCGCCGATATAAAACGCGGCATGGGCGACAATCGGCGGGTAAAACGTATACAGCACCGATGCCTTACCTGTCAGTAAGGGCACAGCCGCCAACACCACGCCGAATAAAGCCAGCCAGAAACCGCCCCAAGCCAGCGGCAGGTTCCATAACGGTTGCTTTAAGGTGGTAGTGGCAATGTAATAACCAAAACCCATGATAAAAAAAGTGGTCAGGACAAACGCCATCAGCACCCCGTGGGTACTGACCGATGCGAAATAGACCGGGGCGGAATCTAAGGCGGAAATAAAGCCGCTCCGCTCCAGCACTTGGTATTCGCCCATAAAACAAGCCACTATAAAAGCGGCAAACGCCACCCATAAATGGCTTAACGCGAGTTTTTTAGTCGCCGCAGTCGTCATTTTTGTTCTCCTTGGGCAGGTGATTTAACCGACGCTTGCCAATCTTCTTTGGCAATGACCGAAATGTTGCTCCACATGTGGTTATGGCCTAAACCGCAATACTCATTGCACAGCAAAGGATATTCGCCGGGTTTAGGAAAAGTGGTGGTGATTTCCGCGACATAGCCCGGTACGATCATCGTGCTCATATTGGTCATGGGGATATGTACGCCGTGCAGCACGTCCATACTGACCCAACGGAAGGTCAGCGGGGTTTCGGCGGGTACGGTGATGTGCTTAGGGAAAAACGAATAACGGCCAGCGACCATGCGGACAGTAATAACGCCCTGGGCATCGGTTTGTACGCCGAGCTTGTCTTCGGCAAACTCGGTGCTAAGGTGCAGGCTGGCCGAGTCGATGGTCTCCACCTTGCTGGGCGGGTTAATGCCGTGGAACAAGGCATCTAGGGTAATGATGGCGACGAACAGGCCGACCACGGCCAGGGAAATGGCGATCCATTTCTTTTCTAAGGGGTCGATATGGATGGCGTTAAATTCGGTGCACCAAGTGCGTAGCTGGGCGAGGATTTTTGCGGTGTCTATTTGCATTATCTCCCCCTAGCCGCGCGGCAAAAATACGCCGTAATACAAAAACAGCCAAGCCACGACCATACCGCCGATCACCGCTGACATGAGGGCAAAAGTGCCGACCGGCGAACTTTCTAGAATCTGTTGGCGCTCTTCTTCACTTATAGACTGCATATTATCCTCTCTTTAGATTAACCGATGCCGGGCAAAGCAGGATTGCTATCAGGCTTTAGGCAGGATGGCCAAGCTTGCACAGCATCATTTATGGTGTTGCAAAATCATTATTAGTGATGGGGTAATTATAGGGGGAAATATTAGCTTTGTCTGTTTTAATGTAGGGTTTTTGTTTTTTTGACTGATGCGGCTTAGCTTACCTTTAAGTTTGGATAACGGATGGCGTTACTTTCGCTTAAAACTTGTTTACATTGGCAAAAAGGATTGTTTCGATAGGGTTTATTAGATGTTGGGTTATCGCCTTAATTCTCAAACTATGCCGAAAGCCTTAGCGGTAATGGTTTTTTAAACCATAGGCTTCAAAATGAAAGAAGTTTGCAACACCGTTATTTTCAGGTGTTACGCTATAGTTAAGGTAAAATAACAGTCAGCATATTTTATGTGACCACAACCTCCCCTGCACAGGAATCGGCAATATGAAAAAACACATGATTGTTATGGCTGTATTGATGTTGCAATGGAATATTGCCGCCGCATCTCAGTGGCCTGATTTTCCTTTTCTTTTTGCCGTGGGTACGGCGATTAAAGAAGTGCCTCCCGATTTGGCGACCATTACTTTTGATGTGGAAGCGTTCGATGAGAATCCAGAAAAATCTCTCGACATACTAACAAAGCGGAGCATCGAATTGATCGGCTTATTCAAAATCATGGCAATTCCGACAAACGATATCGAAACTTACGAGATTGATAAGAGGGCGGTTCGCCAAGAAAAAGATTATGTGCAGTTAAAAATCCTCGGATATGAGGTTAAGCAAAAATTTTCCATAAAATTACATGGGCTTAGCCAATATTCGGCATTAATCGAAAAATTATTGAAATATAGGAATGTCACTAACATCAATGTCCAATTCGAGGTAGCCCAACGTAAAGCGTTGGAAACCGCTTTGACGGCAGACGCTTGCGCTAACGCCAAAATGCAGGCTGAAAATATGGCTAGCGGTATAGGTGCTAAACTAGGATCTGTGTATGCCATATCAGACCGGGGCTTTAATAGCATGGAGGATCAATTTGGTATGTCTAATACGCGCGACGTTTTAGACAGTATGTTCAAAAAATCTATGATGGCTAGCGGAGGGGAGATAATATTTATTCCTGCGACGATTAAGATCGAAAAGAGGGTTAATGTTATTTTCAAGCTTGAAACAAAGTAGACTAAGCGTGCATTGATCTGTCATTCCCGATTGTGAAAATATAATTTTATCGCCTTAACCATTCTCACCTCCTCTAAAAAAACAATACAATACTCTCTATTTCGCCCTCAACGTTTGCCACCATTTAATGATTGATTTTACCGAAAATGGTCTTATAGTTGCGGGTTAAACCATTCAGTTAAGGATATTCTATGCAGCATTTTCGACTTTCTATTATTATCACCATTGTGTGTCTGGCGATTGCCTTTTATTGGGGCGGGCCTACCGGGGCGGCGATTGCTTTGATTTTGGGTGTGCTGGAGGTCAGCTTGTCTTTTGACAATGCGGTGGTCAACGCCTCTATCCTGAAAAAAATGGATGAGCGCTGGCAGCAATACTTCCTGACTTGGGGGATTTTAATCGCGGTGTTTGGGATGCGCTTATTGTTTCCTATCGCGATTGTGGCGATGGCGACGGGGATTGATTTTATCGGCGTGACGCAAATGGCGCTGCATGATCCTGAAACGTATGCCAAGCATTTGACTGAGTCGCATGTGCAGATTGCCGCTTTCGGCGGGATGTTTTTGTTGATGGTGTTCTTTTCGTTTATTTTTGATACGGGTAAGGAACTGCATTGGCTGGGCTATATCGAAAAGAAACTGTCGGATTTTGGCAAGTTGGAGTCGCTGGAAGTTATTTTGGCTTTGGCTGTATTGATGGTGACCCAGTATTTATTGCCCGAAGCGATCCGCCACGAGGCGTTGGTGTCCGGTGTTTTCGGGGTGATGCTGTTTGTCGTTGTTGATAGCATGTCAGCCCTGTTTGAGGACGAGGAAGAAGGTGAAGAGCTGGCGGAAGTGCTGAAAAAAGGCAGCGTCATGAGCTTTTTGTATCTGGAAGTATTGGATGCGTCGTTTTCTTTTGATGGTGTGATCGGCGCGTTCGCGATTACCCAAGACGTGGTCATCATCATGCTGGGTTTGGCGATAGGCGCAATGTTTGTCAGAAGTCTGACGGTGTTTTTAGTGCGCAAGGGAACCTTGGACGAGTATGTGTTTCTGGAGCATGGCGCCCATTATGCGATAGGTAGCTTAGCGGCGATTATGTTGGTGAGTATGACCCATGAAATTCCTGAAATTGTCACTGGCTTGATCGGTGCGGTGCTGATTGGCTTGTCGGTGTTTTCGTCGATACGCTATAAACAGGCCGAAAACGATTAAACTATCCGCACTATTGGCGATGTACTGCAAAGCCGCCGATAATAGATGAATTATTAACCCCCCCAGAGATTGTTATGAGTAATGTATTTAGTTTTACCGGCACGGTAGGCCGTGATGCCGAAGTGCGCTATACCCCGGCGGGTATGGCTGTGTTGAATGTTAACGTCGCCAATAATATTGGTTTTGGTGATAAGCAGCAAACCTTGTGGATTCGGGTGGCGGTGTTCGGCAAACGCGCCGAGGGCAATTTGCAGAATTATCTGAAAAAAGGCCAGCAGGTGTTTGTGTCCGGGGAGTTGTCACAAAGCGAGTATAAAGCCAATGACGGTACGATGCGGACTTCGTTGGAATTGAACGCGAACATCCTCGATTTGGTCGGTAAACGCAATGAGGGCGGTGCGCCTGCGGCCTCAGCAGGGACAGGTTATGGCAGTCCGGCACCGTCAGCGCGGGGTAATGCGCCACAGCCGCAAACCGCCAGCCATGATAATTTTGACGAGCCTTATGATGATGACATCCCGTTTTAATAATAGGCTCGGCCATCGTGCTTTATAATAAGGCACGGGCATGAGATAAGGCGTGTGCATAAAATTAAGTAAGCGTTCCATTGCACCTCAGCGTGTTAAACCCCACCCCAGCCCTCCCCTTAGTACAGGCGAAAATCAGGGGAAAAAGCCCCTCCCCCTGCCAAGGGGGAGGCAGGGAGGGGGTTGTTGTACTTTCGCCTGTTCAACAGATTTTATGTCATGCACGTTCCTAAGGTACGCCCATGGCATAAGTTTGGCAAGAGCCATAAACTTTTGCGGGCAAGCTGCCCGCGCCCCTAGGATAAGCGTCTCCCTGCTAAGCGCCCCACTCAGGATGTTACCCTAGTGGGGCGTTTTGAGTTAAGCAACCGCCTAAATATCTATGACTGATTTGAATAACACTACCCCCCGATTAATAAAGGTTTTTTTATTCGGGTCATGCCGCGTGGCGTGGCTGCTGCTGTGCGGTTGTGCCAGTCAAGCCTACGCACCGACACCGTTGTCGGTTTATCGTCAGGATGCACACCTGAGCACCGCGCATTTTCTTGAGGCGGCAGGTACTACGCCAGCACCGATTAAACCTAAGCTAGCTAGCGAAACCCAAGAATTTACCTTAAACCAAGCCGTGCAGACGGCTTTGCAAGCTGATCCACGCATCGCCGCCGCGTTTGAAGGCATTAATCAGGCGCAAGCCGATTTGCTCACCGCTGGGTTATTGCCCAATCCCCAAGTCAGTACCGACATCCAGCTTATGCCGTTGACACGGACGTTTACCGTGACGCGACAAGGCGGGCCACCACAATTTGACTTTAATGTCGCCATGCCGATTGATTGGTTTGTGTTTGGCAAACGGGCGGCGGCGATGGTTTCGGGAGCGAAGGGGGTGGATGTTGCCGAAGCGGATTTTGCCAATACCGTTAGGGTCAGGATTGCCGCGACCATTTCGGCGTTTTACGATGTGCTGGAAATGCAGGCGATGTTGGAGCTGGCGCAGGAAAACTTAGACAATCTGGCTAAAATGGAAAATATCATTCGTAACCGGGTGGCGTTTGGCGGGGTCGGCACTATCGAGACCGACCGTATCCGTTTGTCCATTTTCAGTAGCCGCCGGGATGTCCATGCGCGGGAGTTGGATTTGGCGGCGGCGCGTAACCGTTTCCGGGCGTTGTTAGGTATCGCCGAAGCCACGCCGATTAAGGTGAAGGGTAGTTTGGAAGTCGGCAACTTGGCGAAACCCATCAGTATCGAATCGGCCTTGCAATGGGCGGCAGAAAACCGCCCTGATTTGGCTTCGTTGCGTGAGCAGTTGGCTAAGGCCAATGCCGACATTAAGTGGGAGGAAACCAAGGCTTATCCGGCCATTACACCCAGCGTCGGGTATACCCGCCAATTCCAGCAACAGGCCATTGGCTATCCCGATGCCGATTCATGGATGGCGGGGGTGAGCGTCAGTGTGCCGCTGTTTGACCGTAACCAGGGCAATATCGGTAAGGCTAAGTCGGTGTACAACCAAACCCAACTGAATTTGCAAGCCCAATTGGTCGATTTGCGTGCCGAAATAGACCAAGCGGTGCAGACTTTCGCGTCAGCCTACCAATTTTTAACCAGCGACGATCCGGGGCAATTGGAAGCGGCCAAAAATGTCCGCGATAAAATCACCCAAGCTTATGAGCTAGGCGGTAAAACGCTGATTGAGGTGCTGGACGCACAACGGGCTTATCTGGAGACTTACCGCGTCCATATCAGCGGGCGCTCCAGTTATTGGCATTCTTTGTATCAGCTTAACGCTGCGATGGGTAAGGAAATAGTACGATGATGGGGTTATTCTTATGCCGCCGCTTAAGGGTAGGTGTGGCTGTGTTGGCGCTGCTTAGCCTGAATGCCGGGGCGGATACCAAGCCCGAAACGGTGGTTTCGTCACCTGTGGTTGAGTTGGCGGGCAACCGTTTGATCCGCGTCAAGGCGGGCAGTTTGTTGGAGCAAAAATTCAGCATCACCAGCGTCCAAAAGCAGCGCATAACCACGCCTTTATTGGTGGTGACCGGGGCAGTGGTGGCACGCTTACCCGTCGGTTCCGCGCCTAAAGAAGACCGTTGGCAATTCAATAGCATTGAATTATCGGGGGTGTATGCCGATTGGCAACGGGCGCAAGCGGAAAAGGATTTTAATGCCAAGCGGCTGGAAAAAATCCGCGAGCTGACCGCCGCGCAATATAATTCGCAAAAGCTGGCGGTGGACAGGCTGAGAAAACTGGTCGCCACGGGGACGGAGGCGATTAGGGATTTGACCGCCGCCGAGGCGACGCTGATGGAAGTACAACTGGGCGGGCAAAAAGATGTTTATGAGGCGGAAACGGCGCTGACCGTCTCCAGCCGTAGCCGGGCGGCGTTAGAGCGCAAGCTGTTACAGGAAGGGGTTGATCCTGTATTGCTGGAAAGCTCCAGCCCTGGGGTGTCGCTGATTATGGCCGACGTGCCCGAATTGCGCATCAGTTTGGTGGCGGTGGGGCAAGCGTGTGCGGCGCGTTTTTACGGTTTGCCAGATCAGGTGTTTGCGGGTAAGGTGCGCAGCTTAGCGCCGACCTTATCGGCGGAACGCCATACTTTGCGGGTGTTTTTTGAGCTGAACGATGCCGCTGACCAATTTAAACCCGGCATGTATGCCGAAATTGGCCTAGGCACCGACCCGCGCGATGCCATTTTAGTGCCTACCGACGGGGTGCTGCACAGCGGCAATTCCGATTATGTGTTAATTGGTGCGCAAGAGGGTTTATGGCGCATCACCGAAGTGAGCGTCGGCGAAAGTATTGATGACCGTATCGAAATCCTGAAAGGGGTGCGCGAAGGCGAGCGTATTATCGGTAATGGCGCGATTCTGTTAAAGCCTATGCTGGTGCAGTCGCTGCAAAACGAAGAGGCGGATAATCGGCGGCCTTTGTCTGGAGCCAAGTTATGATCCCGCAACTGCTGAGCAAAGCCATGCACCACCGCCTGATGGTGTTGGGCGGTACGGTCGCGGTGCTTTTGCTGGGGTTGTGGTCGTTTCTGAATATGCAGATTGATGCCTATCCTGACATATCGTCGCAGATGGTGCAGATTGTCACCGTGTATCCGGGCCGCGCCCCTGAGGAGGTGGAGCGGCAAGTGACCGTGCCGATGGAAATCGAAATGCGTAACGTGCCGAAAGTGCAGACGATCCGCTCGCGGACGATTTTCGGTCTGTCGGTGGTGCAATTGACGTTTGAAGAAGGCTCGGAAAGTTATTGGGCGCGGCAGCGTGTCCAAGAGAAGTTGGCGAATGTCGATTTGCCGACTGGGGCCTCCGCGCAATTGGGGCCGTTGGCGACGGCGTATGGGGAAATTTTGCGCTATGAATTGGTCTCGGATGGCCGCTATGATCTGACCGAATTGCGTTCTATCAATGATTGGGTAGTGATTCCGCATTTGTTACGCGCCGCCGGGGTGGCCGATGTCTCGAATTTTGGCGGTTTTGAGAAACAATATGCAGTGCTGATGAACCCGTCGCAATTGCAGCGCTTCGGGTTGTCGCTCAATGATGTCGTCGATGCCATCCAAACCAATAATGAAAGCGCGGGCGGCAGCGTGTTGTCGCGCGGCAGCATGTCGTTTGTGATCCGGGGCAAGGGGTCGCTGCAAAGTGTCGGGGAAATCGGCAATATTTATATCAAATCTTTCGGCGGCACACCGATTTATGTCCATGATGTCGCCGATGTCGAAGTGGATGCGAAAATTCCGGCGGGCATTTTAAGCAAAGACCAAACCGACCAAGCGATTGAAGGGATTGTGCTGATGCGCCGGGGGGAGAATACCTCGGACACCTTAAAAAACGTCAAAACGGTCATTGCCGCGCTAAATGATGTCGATTTGCCGGAAGGGGTCAGTGTCGAGCCGTTTTATGACCGCTCGCAGTTGGTCAGCAATACCTTGCATACGGTTGGCCACAGCGTCCTGTTAGGGGTGTCGCTGGTCACGTTGGTGCTGTTATTTTTCTTAGGCCGCCCGTCGCTGGCGTTGTTGGTGGCCTTGACCATCCCGTTCTCGCTGTTGTTTGCGTTGGTGATGATGAAGGCGTTCGGTATCCCTATTGGTTTGCTGTCTATTGGGGCGATAGATTTTGGCATTATCGTCGATGGCTCGGTGATTATGGCGGAAAATATCGCCCATAAGCTGCATGAGGCCAAGCTCAGGCAGGATAAGACCGGGGTTGCCAAAACCGTTTTGCAGGCTTCGTTACAGGTCGAACGGCCAGTGTTTTTTTCGATTTTAATGATTGTCGGGGCGTTTTTGCCGTTGTTGACGCTGACCCATATTGAGGGTTTGCTGTTTCGCCCCATGGCGTTGACCATTTTGTTCGCTTTAGTCGGGGCGATGATTTACGCTCTGTTTATCGTGCCGACTTTTGCCAGTTATCTGTTTAGAAAAGGCTATAGCGATTGGGAAAATCCGCTGTTAACGTGGGCGTATCCGCGCTATGCGGCGTTGCTGGCGCGTTTGCTGCGCTTCCGCTGGCTGGCGCTCGGCAGTTCCGTCGCAGTGTTGGTGGCGGTGTTGGTGGTGATTTTGCCCAAGCTCGGCAGCGAGTTTTTGCCGTATATGGATGAAGGGATGATTTGGGTACGCGCCAATTTCCCGGAAGGCACGTCTTTACAGCAAACGTCGAAGTTCGGCCAACGCTTGCGCGAAATTGCGTTGAAATATCCTGATATTGATTTTATGGTGGTGCAGGCCGGGCGTGGCGACAGCGGTACCGACCCGTTCCCGCCCAGCCGTTTGGAAATGCTGATCGGCCCGAAATCGCGTGACGAATGGGTGCAGTTCCAGCGTAAGCAGGAATTGGTGGCGGCGTTAGGCAACAGTTTCCGTTCGGAGTTTCCGACCACCCGCTTTAATTTCACCCAACCGATTATTGATAGTGTCACCGAAGATGCCAATGGCACGTCCGCGAATTTGGCGGTCGAATTTTCCGGCACTGATTCGGCGGTGTTATTGGGGTTGGCGCGGAAAACCAAAGACTTGCTCAGCCAAGTGCCGGGGGCTACCGATGTCAGTATCGAACAGGAAGGCCCGCAGCCACAATTGGTCATCAGCCCTGAACGCTCGTTGTGCGCCCGCTATAATGTCAGCGTTGAGGATGTGACGCGGCTGATTGATGTCGCCATCGGCGGCTCGCCTATCGGTAATTTATTTGAGGGTGAGCGGCGCATTGATATTGTCGCCCGGTTTGCCAAAGAACATTTGCGCTCTCCTGCCGCCATCGGGCGTTTGCCCGTGTACAATGCCGAAGGTATCCCCATCCCCTTGGCGCAAGTCGCCCATATTGACATTATCGACGGCCAGACCCTGATTGCCAGGGATGACGGGCGGCGACGGCTGACAGTGCGGACGGATATTGTCGGGCGCGACCAAGGCAGTTTTGTCGCCGAAGCACAGCGGCTGTTTGGTCAGCAGATTACCGTGCCGGACGGCTACCGTGTCGCGTGGTTAGGCATGTTTGAGAATCTGGCGCGGGCAGCGGAGCATTTTAAAGTGTTGGTGCCTGCCAGTATCGGGGTGATTTTTACCCTGTTGCTGGTGACGTTCGGCTCGGTCAGGGCGGCGTTAGTGCTGTTGCTGGCGATTCCGTTCGCCTTTGTCGGCGGCATTACCGCGCTGTATTTGCGCGATATGAATTTGAACGTCTCCTCTGGAGTCGGCTTTGCCGCCGTGTTTGGCGTGTCGATTATGAACGGGGTGTTGATTGTCCGCACCATCACCGAATTGCGCTTGGCGGGCATTGCCTTGGAACAGGCGATTGTCGAAGGGGCGGTGCGCTGCGTCCGGCCTATATTAGTCGCGTCTTTGGTAGCGATTTTAGGGTTGGTGCCGGCTTCGTTAGCGACCGGCTTGGGTTCGGATGTGCAAAGGCCGTTGGCGACAGTGATTGTCTGGGGGCTGTTTAGTGCAACGGTGATGACGGTTTTGTTAGTCCCGGTTTTGTACCGCTTGTTTGCGCCCCGCGTCGCTTTACCGAACTTGGATGACCAAGAGTTGGATGAAGTGGACATTCGGCAGGGGTAAATTATTGGCTTATATGCCATAACCGTTTTTTTAACACCAGCAAAACTGTATGACCGATAAACCCACTGCCCCACGCCAACGCGTCACCGTACAAGAAGCCAGCACCTTAGTTGCCCCCAGCGAAAGCCGTAAGTTGGCGGCGTTGCGCGATAAGGCACGCGGTATTACCGCCCCCGTTGCCGCCCCGCCTGTTGTGGCGCCTGTCGATACTGCCTTAAGCCCTGCTTGCCGTACCGAATTGCACAAAGCGAGGGGGCTGATTGATACCCATTGCGCTGCGATTATGGGGCGTTATCCCCCGCAAAAACAAAACCGCCTGTTCGCTTTGCGCTTTGGGCCAATAGAATCCTTACGGTGTTTGCCGATCAGCGCGATAGTCAAACGCTTGGACATGGATACCCATGCCATTGATCTGCGCTTGCTGGCCAAGCTTAATTATCATGGGCAAACGACAGATTAACTTATAAACTTTTGTCTTTATATAAAAACACCAGATCAGTTGCTTAAGTTCCCCAAAGCCTTAATTGGTGCAAATCCACCGCAATGTGGGCAAATGCACACTATAATTGGTTTATTTAAACCAATTATAGTGATTGCAGCACCTATCAAGTTTTGCTTTTTCTTATCAAGAATAAAAATAAGCTTACCATTCAACGTCTTATGCTTTTTATTTGTATTTTGCCGGTAGACCTCTGTTTTTGGCGCGATAATTGCTGAAAATACCGAGTATGGCTAAAGCGGCTTTTCAAAGTTTGTTTTAACCTTGCCCTGCAAAACGACTCGCCAAGCCTACAAAAACCAACCCCTTTATATATTTTAATTTGTATCCGCCTATTGCGGCTGCCTGTTGGCTAGCGGTTATAGTCTTTTCGTGGATACGTTGCGAGGAAAAATAATGAGTAACATCAAAGAAACGGTAGAAGAATTGGTTACATCTATTGACGGCGCAATAGTCGCTGCGGTGGTTGACGGTAACAGCGGCATGTTGTTAGCATCCGCTGGAACGGGTCTTGACGTAGAGTTGGCGGCAGCAGGCAACTCCGAAGTCGTGCGCTCAAAGCTAAAAACAATGAAAGCATTGGGTTTGAAAGACGACATTGAAGATATTTTGCTGACACTGGGCAAGCAATACCACATCATCCGCCCGACTGAAAAATATGAAGGCGTGTTCCTTTATGTGGTACTGGATAAGGCAAAAAGCAATTTGGCGCTGGCTCGCCGTAGCGTTATGGCATTGGAAGCGAAGTTAGTTTTGTAAAATGTTTCCTATTGCCGCCGACAGATTATCAAGGGATTGGTTTTTAAAATAAAGTATAATCTGCCGACGGCTGAGCAAAAGCCCCGTGCCGTTTACGGCACGGGGCTTTTTTGTGGATAAATTTTAGCTTACCGGGCTGGTAAAACTGCCAGTTAAATGGGCTTATGCTTTATTCACGGCTAGGCTTATAAGCACATTCCAGAACCGATTGCGTCATCGCGGACAGTTTGGCGGGAAATAGTGTTACAATAGGCTAAGATTGCCAAGCAATTCATTGCTTGCTGTAGACGTTTTTGAAACGGTCTGCTAAATTGCTTGTGCCTATTAATGCCAGCACTCCTAGCAAAACCTTACCCATAGGCTCAGCGTTTTTCGTCCGTTTTCTTATTGGCTTTGCCGTCCGGCAAGCTACCGCTTGCGTTTCGGCACAACCTTCATTCCCCCATTACACGCCTTTTTAATGTCGGTATCACTTCCAAACACTTTTCCGCTGCCGTATTTTGCAGACAGTGCCGCGCTGTTTTCAGCGTGGGCAGACCAGCCTTGGGCGGTTTTTCTCGATAGCGGCTCTCCATCCAGCCAACAGGGCCGCTATGATATTATTGCCGCCGAACCGCTGTGCACCCTGTTGACACATGGCGAAACCACGGCCATCAGCACACCCCAAGGGGTCAGTTATAGCGGGGCCGATCCTTTCCTGTTGGTCAAACAACAGTTGCAAGCTTGGGCGGGGCGGGCGCTAAATATACCGGTGCTGCCGTTTAATGGCGGGGCTATCGGCTATTTTTCTTATGATCTGGCGCGGCGTTTGGAACAGTTGCCCGTCATTGCCGAAGATGCCGAGCATATTGCCGAAATGGCGGTGGGCATTTACCAGTGGGCGGTGATTGTCGACCATCAACAACAGCAAAGCGTTTTGGTTGCCCAAGGCCTGGATCTGCCCGACTGTGAGCGTTTATTGGCACGTTTTAGTACCTTGCCCGATACCACCCTCCCCCGCCCGTTTGCAGTGCTGGGCGACATTTCACCCAATATGGACAGTGCCTACTACGCCCAAGCTTTCCGGCGCATTAAGCAGTATCTGAAAGAAGGCGATTGTTATCAGGTCAATCTGACCCAGCGCTTCGCCGCCCGTTGCGAGGGCGACCCATGGACGGCGTATCAACTGTTGCGGCAAGTTAATGCCGCCCCGTTCAGTGCCTATCTTAACCTGCCCGAAGTGCGCATCTTAAGCTCGTCGCCGGAGCGGTTTTTAAAATTGCAACAGGGTAGCGTCGAAACCAAGCCTATAAAAGGCACACGCCCGCGCAAAGCCGATGCCGACGCAGACCGCCAACAAATCGTGCTCTTGGAAAATAGCCCGAAAGACCGCGCCGAAAATCTGATGATTGTCGATTTATTGCGTAATGATATTGGTAAAACCTGCACTATCGGCTCGGTCAAAGTGCCGACCTTGTTTGCGGTGGAGAGCTATGCCACCGTGCATCATTTGGTCAGCACCATTACCGGCACTTTGGCTGCCGACCAACACGCGCTGGATTTATTAAAAAGCTGCTTTCCCGGCGGCTCCATTACCGGTGCGCCGAAAATCCGCGCAATGGAAGTGATAGAAGAATTGGAGCCACAGCGGCGCGGCATTTATTGCGGCGCCATTGCCTATATCGGTTTTGACGGCAATATGGACAGCAATATCGCCATTAGAACCCTCGTGCAGTCCGGCGATACCATCCGTTATTGGGCGGGGGGCGGCATTGTCAACGATTCGGTGTTGGAAGAAGAATATCAAGAATGTTTCGATAAAGCCGCCGCCTTGTTAAGCGTTTTACGGCAATTTAGCCGCGATGATTGTCGTTAAGCTGGGCGGCAGTTTGGCGCAGGCGCGGCACTTGCGCGGCTGTTTGGATAGCATAGCCACAAACTTTCCTAGCCAAGCGGTGGTGGTGGTGCCGGGCGGCGGCGATTTCGCCGAGCAAGTGCGTTTAAGCCAACAAATCTGGCACTTCAGCGAGACTGCCGCCCATGCGATGGCGCTGTTAGCCATGCAGCAAATGGCCTTGCTGTGCCATGACCTGAAACCTGAATTCGCGCTGACGGGTTCCTTAGCCAGCCTCCGCCAAGCCAATCCCTCTCCGCGCACCCTCATTTGGTCACCCGATGTCGCCGAACTCGACCGGGCGGGCATTCCGGCCAGTTGGGACATTACCTCAGACAGCCTAGCCGCTTGGCTAGCCAATACCCTAGCCGCCGAGGCCTTGGTGCTGGTCAAATCCATAACGGTAGACGCAAAGTTAAGTTGGCGGGAGTTGGCAGTGCGGGGGGTTGTCGATAAGGCTTTTCCTGGTTTTGCCGCTGTGGCGGCTTACCCTATCCACATTATCAGTGCCGCGCAATTCCAATGCGCTGCGTTCTAAAGGCTTGAGGCTACTAGGCGACGGACTTTAAGGTCAGGCGCAAAAAAATAGTGGGCAAAAAGCACTTTGCCCACCCTACCGGCTGAAGGTAGTAAAAACGCCTTGAGGTTGATCCGGTTACACGCTATCCCGATACCACACTTAACAAGCCACTTCTTAGGACTGCCAAGTTGCGCTTAAATGGTGGCGGCTAACTTTTAAAATAAGCCGACTAAGGCGCAAGAATCCGTGCTGTTTTTTGCTAATCGCTGTTTTTTAGTGCCCTACCCGACTTCTGATGGCCGCTGGGTAACGGGCAAAAACCCCTCCGCTACCTGAAGCTGCGGAGAGGTTTATGTGTCTTACTTGCCGGCTTTTTGGGCTTCGGTCACGTTGTTTTGCGTGTGTCTTTTTTCAATGTTAGCAAACGTTTCGGCTTGCAATTGCGCAACCGCACCGCTTTTCAAATGTTCTGATTTTTCGCCTCTCAGGAAAATAACAATCGCAATCATGGCGACGATACAACCGCCAACGATATACCACAAAGAATTGTCTTCTTTTACTGTTTCACTCATTTTAAAGTCCTCTCTTGGTCATTGAAATTAATAGTTGTTATTTCCCCTTCCTCTAAGGGAGCGGCCCGAATGGCGGGCCGGTTGTTTGCTGTCGCTAAAACAACGATCTATTTTTATCATGAGAAAATATGTTAGGTCAAGCAAAATAATAATCATAAAAGACGTTAGTAACTTTTACAATGAGTTGCTTTTTTATTAAAAGATTATTAATCGCGTTAGTTTTCAGAAAAATAATTATTTTTTACGTTAGCTTCTTAGGAATTGTCTGGATGTGGCTAGGCGGGTGGTTTTAGGCGGGGTGGGGATAAGGCGCACTTTTTGCCGTTTGACAGCGGGGTTAGCCAAGAAAACTGACGCTGAATTAGTGCAGTTATTTAGGCTGAACGGGTTGGCGTTATGCACTGATAGCATAAGCAATAAGAAACTAGCGCATCTATAGCGGACAACCTCATCCGCCGCAACACATGATGCCGCAGCAATCCGGTTTCGATAACGGCTTTACTCAATTGTTTCCCTATTTAAGTCGGGTGTCTTGCTGTAGGATTTGTTCGGCGACCAGGCCAAAAAATTGCTGAGTCAGACTAAAGAATGGGCTAAGGCGTTTGTTGGTGGGCAGCAACGCAGTGGCAACCAAATCCTCAATACGCCACGCTTTATCAATGTGTTCGCTATACCATTGTTCCAATTCATCATACCAACGACGGCGGCGGTTGGTTAAATAGCCGCTGTTGAGATTGAGCAAGGCAATGGTGTAGTCGGCCCGCGCTTTATCAGCTAGATCTAGGTCAGCTCTAGGTACTACCCGGCCATCTGACAAATAGGCAAAATAACGGGCGCAATCACTGTCGTGGCATGACACGAACAAGGCCGGATCAAACTGACTGCGCTTGGCATGGCCACCAAATACGTCCGCCTTAATGAAGGCGAGGTCTTTGCTGCTTAAGGCACTGGCAGCCAAATTGGCATAATCAAAGGTTTGTGCCGGATAGTGGCTTTTGGGGCGCAAATGCTCTATGTGATAGCCTAAACCTGCCTCGTCAGCGCGAAGCTCCGAATAACAGCACAAGCCATATTGATCGTCCAACAAGCTATCCAGTACCGCCTCCTTGTGTCCAAAGGCTTTCCAGCGGCTGGTTGCGGCGGTAGCTGTTGTGGGTGGCATTTGGTGGGCTTGGTCGAGATAATAGCCACCGCTGATTTTTGTACTAATCGGCCTCATCGTTTTAACAGCTCTTGCCGCTGAATGCTTCTTAGCAACTTTTGCAATTGTGGATGGCTTGCGCCAAATACCGTTTGCAATTCCGTAAACAGGCTTGTTGCCTCTGGGGTAGCATACAAACCTTGATCTACCCATGCCGTCAGGCGTTCAAGCTGTTCCCGTTCTGCAACAGGCGGTTGCGGATTGACGTGCATAATGCTTTCCAACACATCACTGCTGATTTCACCATAAGATTCCGCCAGCGGCATTACGGCGACATCTTGCCCGTTACTGTCTTTGCCTAATAAGCGGATAGATTCTCTATGGATGCTAGAAAGCACTTGAGGGCTATGGGTGGTAACAATAAATTGGATTTGGGGAAAGGCTTGCCTAAGGGAATTTAACACCACTTGTTGCCACTCAGGATGCAAGTGCATATCCACTTCGTCTATCAAAACGATACCTGGGCTAGCTTCGGCGGCGCGGGAACCGAGCATTGGATTTAATTTAGTGGCCCTAAAGGCAATATCGCCAACTATGCCCAGCATATTCCTGATACCATCACTGAGTAGGGCTACAGGCAATTCGCCGTGTTCGTCGTGACAGGCAACTAACTCTTGACGGGCGGCGCTATAGGCGATTTGCTTCCAGCCCGATGGTGCCAAGCAACGGTTGACGGCATTACTGACCGAAGCAATATAGGCATCAAACTCGCTTGGGGTATCAGGCTGGCCTTGCTTGGCCGCTTCATAACGATGCTCAAACGCACTGATATTCCAGTAACGGAACCACTCGGCAAAGTTTTTATAACTAGAACCCGAATCAAGGCAATTGCTATAACCAACCGACCGCGAAGTCACTTGCAACTTGCTTTGGGTCAATTTTTCCATTTGCCACAACCGCCCTGTACCGTAATACGCCAGTACGGGCAAGAGAGTGTCGGTGTCGGCCTCACGGATGGCGTTTTGCATACGCTTGCCATAATCAATCAACTCTTTAGCGTTCTTTATCGTTGTTTTTGATTTTTTAGGAGCCGCTAAGGTACGGTGCCATATTGTGTCGTGGTCATCTCCAGGAATGTAACCAAATGCTATTACATGAGCGCCCGTAGCAACATATTCCATTTCGTTGCTAGCCGTCTCACGGACACGCCTGAGTCGGATGTCGTTGGCGTGAAAATGCTTACCAACAGCCTCATCAAATGCCCCGACATAAGGCCCTAAGGCAACGGCGACGGCATCCAAAATGGCGGTTTTACCGCAGCCATTGGGTGCAACCAATACGGTCAATTGTGGGTGAAAATCAATGGCTACGAAGGAAAAACAGCGATAGTTTTTTAAATTTAATCCAGTTAGCTTTAGAACTGACATAAACCATTACCAAATAAGGAAGGGGAATACTATGGCTCTCGCTTAGCGTGAGACACAGCCTTTTCCTGACAGCCAAAACCTTCTTGACGATATAAAAAAGCGAAGGACGGGGTTAAAAACCCCATCCTGCTGGTATGGCGGGGAACAACAAACGGCAGCTTAGTCCGCTTGCCGTCTTAAAAACGCGGGGATGTCCAGATAATCGAGATCGGTTTCTTTTTTGGCAGGTTGCGCGCCAAAACGGGTTTCGCGGCCTTCGGCTTTATGATCGCCCTTGTTACGCATAACGGTCGGTTTGTCCAGATCGTCGTAAGGGTTGCTGCTGGGTTTATGCAGCGGCTTGACATTGGACTTGCTGGCCGCCATAGCCGCCGTTTGCCCCATGCCTGTGGCAACTACAGTCACTTTCAGCTCATCGCCTAAAGACGCGTCGACCGCCATACCGATTTTGATGATGGCATCTTCGGAGGCGAATTCATGGACAATGTTACCGACTTCGTCAAATTCGGCAATGCCCATGTCGGAAGCGGAAATGTTCACCAAAATACCGCGTGCGCCTTGCAAGTTAATGTCTTCCAACAACGGGCAGGCAATGGCTTTTTCGGCCGCTTCCCGCGCCCGATGTTCGCCGGAGGCAGAGCCGCTGCCCATAATCGCCGCGCCCATGCCGGACATGACGGTACGCACGTCGGCAAAGTCGACGTTAATCATGCCAGGGTGGACAATCAGCTCGGTAATGCCTTGCACGGCATCCAACAGGACATCGTTGGCGGCTTTAAAAGCAGTCATTAAAGACACATTAGTGCCTAAAACCGGCAACAGTTTTTGGTTAGGGATAGTGATTAAAGAATCGACATATTTTTCCAGTTCCAAAATACCTTGTTCAGCAACAGCCTGTTTCTTTTTGCCTTCGAACAAAAACGGCTTAGTGACGACGGCGATAGTCAAAATACCCATGTCGCGGGCAATTTCGGCGATGACCGGAATCGCTCCTGTACCCGTACCACCGCCCATACCGGCGGTCAGGAATACCATATCCGCACCTTGCAGCACTTCTTTGATACGGTCTTTATTTTCTTGCGCGGCATGTTTGCCGATTTCGGGGTTCGTACCCGCGCCCAAACCTTTGGTCAGTTCCACACCCAACTGGATGATGGTGCCGACGTTTAACTTCCGTAACGCCTGTGCATCAGTGTTGGCACAAATAAATTCTACGCCCTCAATCTGACAACCGACCATGTGATTGACGGCGTTGCCGCCGCCGCCGCCGACACCAATAACTTTGATGACGGCAGTTTCATTATACATATCGACCAATTCATATTTCATAAAACCACCCATTAACAAAAAATTTTTACAAAGTTATTCTTTAAAAATTGCCCTGAAACCAGCTCTTCATTTTTGCAAACCACCCGTCTTGCTCTGAATCGGTGCTTCTGACGATATTCTGATGCTCTTTGCCATACATTAGCAAGCCCACGCCTGTAGAATAAATAGGGTTTTTTATCACTTCTGCCAACCCCGTCACATTTTCGGGGCCTCCCATGCGCACCGGCATGTGAAAAATCTCCTCGGCCAGCTCAATCAGCCCCCTAACTTTGGCGCTGCCGCCCGTCAGGACGATACCTGCGGCAATCGATTCTTCGTTACCGCTCCGGCGGATTTCCGCCTGCACCAATAACATCAGTTCTTCATAACGCGGTTCGATAATCTCGGCCAAATTCTGCGTGGAGATTTTGCGCGGGGCGCGGTCGCCGATACTCGGCACTTCGATCACGCCATCGACACTGGCCAATTGCGTTAAGGCGCAAGCGTATTTGCGCTTAATTTCTTCGGCATTGACGGTCGGTGTCCGCAAGGCCACGGCAATATCATTAGTGACCTGATCGCCTGCTATGGGTATCACGGCGGTGTGTTTAATCGCCCCTTCGACAAAAATGGCGATGTCGGTGGTGCCGCCGCCCATATCAATCAGGCATACGCCCAATTCCTTTTCGTCTTCGGTCAACACCGAATTGCAGGAGGCCAATTGCTCCAACACAATGTCTTCAACCTCCAAGCCACATTTACGGATACATTTGACAATGTTCTGCGAAGCGCTGACGCTGCCCGTAACCATGTGGACTTTCGCCTCCAACCGGATGCCGGACATGCCGATAGGCTCTTTAATACCGTCCTGCAAATCAATGACAAATTCCTGCGGCAAAATATGCAAGATTTTTTGGTCGGCCGGAATCGCCACCGCGCGGGCGGAATCGATTACGCGGTCAATGTCATATTGGGTCACTTCCTTATCTTTAATCGCCACAATGCCATGCGAGTTCAAACTTTTGATGTGGCTACCGGCAATCCCCGCAAAAACCGATTTAATTTGGCAACCCGCCATCAGTTCGGCTTCTTCAATGGCGCGTTGTATCGATTGCACGGTCGATTCCAGATTGACCACCACGCCTTTTTTAAGGCCGCGCGAGGCGGTCGTGCCGATACCGATAACTTCAATGCTACCGTCACTGCTCAACTCGCCGACAATAGCCGCGACTTTGGAAGTGCCAATATCCAGACCAACGATTAAATTACGTTCTGATTTTCTTGCCATTGTTTACTCTGTCGATTTTTAGTATGCCTGTTTATGTCATTGTTGTTCGGCAACGCCCGTTGCTTCTGGGGCATACATATTTTCCCAGTCAATAGCAGGAGGGGCTTGCGCTTTCCAAGAAACGGCATAACCATTAGGATAACGCAAATCCACCACCGCCATCGCATCAATTTGTTGTTTACCTAACAGCGGTATCGTCCGTAAAAACCGTTGCAATTTTTTAAGCTGATCTTCCCGCCCCAATAAGATTTCTAATCCTGTCGTCAATTTGATCGTCCATGACCAACGGCTGTTAATAGTAAACTCCGCCAGTTCCAACGATTCATCGGCTAAGGCGGTTTTCAAACCCTTCATAATTTCCAGCACTTCCAGCCGACGTGCTTCCGGTGCCGTGACCACCATCAGATGCTGGTGCTGAGCCAAACTTTTCGGAGTAAAAATCACCCCTTTTTCGGTAATCAGGCTATCCTTGCCCCAGCGCAGATAGGGTTTTTTCTCGGTCACTTTAATGTCGATGGTGTCCGGCCAGATACGCTGGACGGCGACGCTATCCACCCAGGGTAAAGCCGCCACGGCAAGGTGTAGCGCCTGCATATTGGCTTCCAAAAAACTCGTGGTCGCTAACGGCTCCAAGACCGTTTTAATGTCGTCCTTGCTTAAATATTGAAAAACCCCTTCAATCCTGACATATTTTATGGGTAAAGAGGCCATTTTCAACGACCACTTGATCTTACCCGTGTGGATTCCCAGCCAAAGCCCTCCAGACCCTAACAATAACGCGACCAATAAGAGTTTTACGCCAATTCTGCTCATTACGCCAGACTGGTTTCCAACACCTGCCAAACTAAGGCTTTAAAATCCATCCCCGCCTGCCGTGCCGCCATCGGCACCAGACTGTGGTCGGTCATGCCCGGCACGGTGTTGATTTCTATAAGCTGGTATTGGCCGTCGCCGTCGATAAACACATCAACCCGTGCCCAGCCCTTAATGCCGACCACCTTACTGGCGGTCACCGACACTTGTTGCAAGGCTTGCTCTTGGTCAACAGGCAACCCGCACGGGCAATGGTATTGGGTGGTGTTGGCGTGATACTTGGCTTCATAATCGTAAAAACTGTGCGGCGTTTCCAAACGGATAACGGGCAACGCCTCGCCGTTTAAAATCCCCACCGTATACTCCTGCCCCGTCACCCATTGTTCGGCATAAACATCGCAATTAAACGCCGAAGCCGTTTGCAAAGCGCCGACCAGTTCTTCCCGATTATGGGCTTTGCTCATACCGATACTGGAACCTTCCTGGGCAGGCTTAACGATAACCGGAAAACCTAATTTTTCGATACAGCCATCAATATCCGCCACGCTTTGCAGCAATTGCCATCTCGGCGTTACCAAACCGTAACCTTGCCAACACAGTTTGGTGCGTAGCTTATCCATTGCCAAGGCCGAAGCTAACACCCCGCTACCCGTATAAGGGATGCCCAGAACTTCCAAGACCGCTTGCAACACGCCGTCTTCACCGCCACGCCCGTGGATGATGTTAAATACCCTATCCACTTGCAGACCCGCTAAGGCATCAATAGGGCTAGCCGTCACATCTACTGCCACCGCATCGACCCCCGCCTCTTGCAAGGCCGCAAACACCGCTGCGCCGCTTCTGAGCGATACTGCCCGTTCCGCCGCCGAACCGCCCATTAACACCGCCACCCGACCAAACTTTTCAGGATTGCCATACCGGTGCGCCGGGGTATCCATTACTGCCGTTTCTTCGCCTACCATGCAAACCTCTGTCTTTAAAAGCACACCATGCTGCTGCGCAACCTTACGTTGCACCAGCCCAATTAATTTTTCTATATCCGCCGCCGTGGCATTATCGGTGTTGACGATAAAATTAGCGTGTTTTTCAGACACTTGCGCCCCTCCCAACCGAAAGCCTTTCAGGCCAGCCTGTTCGATCAGCCGGGCCGCATAATCGCCGACCGGATTGACAAACACCGAACCGCAACTCGGTTGGTTAGTCGGCTGGGTTTTCGCCCGTTGCTCCAATAACGCCTTAATTTTTTGCTGGCTGCTAGCGGTATCGCCAGGCAGCAATTGCAGCCAAGCCGATAAAAACCATTCGCCAGCCGCGCCTTTGACGCTACGGTAAGCAATGGCAAAATCTTGTGGGCCACGCAGGGTAATCTCGCCGTCGCGGCTGAGCATTTCCACTTGGCGGACAATTGGCCAGGTTTCGCCGCCAAACGCCCCGGCATTCATCTTCAAGGCTCCGCCCATCGTACCCGGAATGCCCGCCAAAAATTCCGCGCCCAATAAGCCGTGTTCGGCAGCAAACCTTGCCACTAAAGCACAAGGTACGCCCGCTTCGACATACAACCCACCCTCGGCGGTCAATCGCATTTCTTTCAGGCGGTTTTTAGTGTTAATCACCGTGCCACGGATACCGCCGTCACGGATTAACAAATTACTGCCCAGGCCTAACCAAAACAGCGGTTCGGTGGCGGGCAAACCTTTTATAAAAGCAATCAGATCGGCCTTATCGTGAGGGATATACAGGCGGTCGGCACTGCCGCCAACCCGCCAACTGGTATACTTCGCCAGCGGCTCAGCCAATAATAAACGTCCTTGCATCGCTTAGCCTGCCAACACAGCCGTTAACAGTTGCGGCAATTGCGCGGCCACAGCACCGACATTGCCCGCCCCCATCGTTAAAACGACATCATCCGCATGGACGATACCCGCCAAAATGGACGGCAATTCTTCCCAATGCTCGACAAATACCGGATCGACCTGGCCACGCACCCGTATCGCCCGGCTTAACGCCCGGCCATCGGCTCCCGGAATGGCGGTCTCGCCAGCGGCATACACTTCCATTAAAATCAGCACATCGACCGTCGACAGTACTTGGACAAAATCTTCAAATAAATCCCGGGTGCGGGTATAACGGTGCGGCTGGAACACCACCACCGAACGCCGTGCCGGCCACGCTTGCCGTAAGGCTTCCAAGGTGGCGGCAATTTCACGCGGATGGTGGCCGTAATCGTCAACCAAGGTCAACTTGCCTTGCCCTAAGGCAATATCGCCATTGATCTGAAAACGTCTGCCGACCCCTTTAAATGCCGACAGGCTTTTGACGATGGCGGCATCATCCACTTTAAGTTTAGTCGCTACGGCAATCGCCGCCAAGGCGTTGAGCATATTATGCCAACCCGGCATATTCAACGTGACCGCCAACTCAGGATGACCGCCGCGCCGTATGACGGTAAAGCGGGTAAGCATCCCATCTTGCTCAATATCGACGGCGCGGACATCCGCCTCTTCATTGACTCCGTAAGTCACGACTGGCTTGGAAATCTCGGGGAGGATTTCCCTGATGCCGTCATCGTCCAAACATAACACCGCCAAACCGTAAAATGGCAGGTGATGCAAAAATTCTATAAACGTCTCTTTCAGGCGCTGGTAACTGTTTTGGTAAGTCGCCATGTGGTCTTGGTCGATATTGGTGACTATCGAGATCATCGGCTGCAAATACAAAAACGACGCGTCGCTCTCGTCCGCTTCCGCCACCAGATAATGCCCCAAGCCCAGCTTGGCATTAGTACCCGCACTGTTCAAACGCCCGCCGATAACAAAAGTCGGATCTAACCCACCCTCTGCCAAAATGCTGGCGGTCAGACTGGTGGTAGTGGTTTTGCCATGGGTGCCGGCCACGGCGATGCCGAAGCGGAAACGCATCAGCTCCGCCAACATTTCCGCACGTGGGATTACCGGAATGCGGTTGACATAGGCTTCGTCAACTTCGGCATTGCTGCGGTCTATAGCACTGGACACCACCACTACATCAGTATTGAGAATATTTTCACGGCTATGGCCGATCAAAATCTTCACGCCCAAGCCCGCCAAACGTTGGGTGACGGGGCTTTCCTTAATGTCCGAACCGGACACTTGGTAGCCTAAATTAAACAGCACTTCGGCAATGCCGCTCATGCCCGTACCGCCAATACCGACAAAATGAATCCGTTCAATATTGCCCAGCGCCTGCACCATCGTGCGGATTTGTCGGAAACTCATGGCTTTGCCTCCGCCATACAAATTTCCGCCACAACTTCAGTCGCATCCAAACGGGCGCATTGGCGGGCCGCTTGGCTCATAGCCGCCAAATGCTGACGGGCTTCGGTGATATTTTCCGCCAAACGGCTGGCAGTCAAGTCTTTCTGCATTAATAATAATCCTGCTTGGGCTTCGGTCAAATAACGGGCATTAGCGGTCTGATGGTCATCAATCGCACCGGGTAAGGGGATAAAAATCGCCGGCACCCCCATCGCCGAAACTTCACTGACCGTCATGGCCCCTGCCCGGCAAACCACCAAATCCGCCCAGAGATAAGCCGCCGCCATGTCGTCAATAAAAGGGCTCACTTCAGCGTCAATACCGAGATGGCGGTAATGTTCGGTCACTTGTTGGCACATAACCGCACCTGTTTGGTGTTTTATGCGCACCTGTGACAATAATGCCATGGCTTCAGGAACGATTTCGTTTAATATCTGTGCCCCTAAGCTACCGCCCACCACGAAAATATGCAGGGGGTCACTAGCGGCCGGTTTTGCAGCCAGATGCTGTACAAACGCTGACCGTAAGGGATTGCCGGTACACTGGGCTTGGTTTTTTTTCGGGAAACTGCCCGGAAACGCCTCCAAAACCTGACTGGCCATTTTGGCCAACAGACGGTTAGTCGTCCCTGGCACACGGTTTTGCTCATGGATGACCAGAGGAATACCCAACACCCGCGCCATAAGGCCACCAGGCCCTGCAACAAAACCGCCCATACCCAACACCACATCAGGTTTGCGTTGCCGTAAGATACGCGCGGCCTGCACACAGGCCGCCACTAACTTAAACAGGGCGGCCAACTTGGACAACAAACCCTTGCCACGTACCCCCGCCACTGCCAGCCAATCAATATCAATACCCTGTTCAGGCACCACCCGACTTTCCAAGCCTTTTTGCGTACCTAACCAACTGACTTGCCAGCCTTTAGCACGCAAAGACTGCGCCACCGCTAAGGCCGGAAACACATGCCCGCCGGTACCGCCCGCCATAATAACAATCCGCTTCATGCTTTCGCCTTCGCTTTAACACGCGGTTCGGGCAAAGTATTGGCATTAATTTCGGTCACTTCGCTATGCACCCGAAACAACAGCGCCACCGCGCAACACATAATCATCATACTGCCGCCACCGTAACTCATCAGCGGCAAAGTCAGTCCCTTGGTAGGGAGAATCCCCATATTGACACCCATATTGACAAAAGCCTGAAATCCAAACCAAATACCTAAGCCGTAGGCAATAAATGCCGAGAACTGCTCACCCGCCTTTTCCGCCGCCACCGCTATCGAAAAAGCCCGGCACACCAATAACGCGAACAGGCCAATCACTGCCACCACACCCAATAAACCTAACTCTTCGGCGATCACCGAAAACAAAAAGTCGGTGTGCGCTTCCGGCAAATAATATAATTTTTGCAAACCGCCGCCTAAACCTACCCCCGTCAACTCACCGCGCTCAAACGACACTAAGGCCTGGATTAACTGGAAGCCGGTATTACGCGGGTCTTCCCAAGGGTTAAGAAAGCTCGTCACCCGCTTCATGCGGTACGGCTCAAAATACACCAGCAGAGCCCCCGAAATGATCAGGCCACCGAACAACAAACCAAATTGTAAGACCCGTGCACCCGCCAAAAACATCATGCCCATAGCGATCATCAAAATTACCACTGCCGAACCGAAATCCGGCTCCAACAACAATAACAGGCTGGCGACCGAAAACACCAGCAACGGTTTGAGCAAACCAAACGCCGATTCCCGCAACTCCTGCTGATGGCGGTTAACATAACGGGCCATATAAACTACGGCGGCAAACTTGACCAACTCGGAGACTTGGATCCTGATCCCCGCCAATTGCAACCAACGGGTACTGCCGTTAACATTGACCCCAATGCCCGGCAACAGCACCACCACCAATAGCACTAAACCCGCTATAAACAGCCACTGCGCCATTTTCTGCCAATTACGCATCGGTATCATGACAATATACCGCGCCATAATTAGCCCCAAAGAAATATGGATAAGCTGCTTAAGCGGATACCCCCACACCGTAAAGGTACTGGCGCTCAATGACGCTTTGGTGTCCAAATGCAAAGACGATGACGTAACCATCACATAACCGATCAGCAATAAGCACGCACATACCGCCACCAAATTGGCATCATAATGAAACGGTTCAGCCGCCGGTTTTTTGCCCTTTTTACTCATGGCACCAATGCCAACACAGCCTTAGTAAATTTATTGCCCCGATCCTGATAGTTTTTAAACTGGTCGAGACTAGCACAGGCGGGCGACAACAAGACGCTATCACCGCTACTCGCCAAGCTGGCGGCAATCTGCACGGCTTGGGTGATATTTTCCGCCGAATACACGGGTACACAAGAACCTTGCAAAGCCGCTTCTATCAGCGGCGCATCCTTGCCCATCAATACCACGCCTTTAGCCTTTTCCTTAATGACTGGTGTCAACTCATTCATGTCTGCACCTTTAGCCTGTCCGCCCGCAATCAGAATCACCTTACGCGCATAGCCTTGCAAAGCGGCGACACAAGCGCCGATATTGGTGGCTTTAGAGTCGTTGACCCACGTTACGCCACGAATTTCGGCAACCCGCTGCATCCGGTGCTCCAAGCCCTTAAATGTACGCAAGGCCTTACACATAGCCGTTTTGTCCAAGCCCACCGAAACACCTAAAGCCAGCGCCGCCAACGCATTCGCGGCATTGTGGCGGCCTTCCAGCGGCAAATCCGCCAAAGCCAGCAAACGCTCGTCATGGTGCATGAGATATTCCTCGCCTTCAGGGCCTGCCAAATAAAAATCGGCGTGTGTCCTAATCGAAAAAGTATGGGTCACGCGGCTAGCGTCCTGCATGTCAGCAACGACTGGGTCGTCCAAATTAAGCACCATCGCCCCGTCACCACGAAACACCCGCTGTTTTTCCTGGGCGTATTCGGCCATGTCGGCATGGCGGTCAAGATGGTCGGCACTCACATTCAACACTGTCGCCGCCGCCGCATTTAATACCGCTGTCCGCTCCAATTGGAAACTGGACAGTTCCAACACATATAAATCTACCGAACTGTCCAGCAAATCCAAAGCGGGCACACCTAAGTTACCGCCAACCGCAACCTGCTTACCCGCCGCTTTCGCCATATCGCCGACCATGGTCGTCACGGTACTTTTACCATTAGATCCCGTAATGGCAATAATCGGCGCAGTCACTGAGCAGGCGAACAAATCAATGTCACTGACAATTTTCGAACCATTGGCAATGGCCTTCATGATGGCCTTTTCATTGAGCGACAAACCGGGACTGACCACCAGATGCGTCGCCACCTGAAAGGCCGCATCGTCAAACCCGCCGGTAAATAGCGGCGTGTCGGGCATTTGCTCAAGAAACTCATCAATCATTGGCGGCTTGTCGCGGCTGTCAATAATGGCAAAACGATACTGTAATTTCTGTAAATACCGCGCCACCGACAAGCCGGTATTGCCAAGCCCGACCACCAATATTTTCGAACTGAGCGGGTCTAGGGCAAAATGGGTGTTTAATGCGTCGGTCACTGCTTGCGTTTGCATGGGACTTATCTCAATTTTAAGGTCGCCAAGCCAATCAAAACCAGAATCACGGTGATTATCCAAAAACGGACAATCACCCGTGGCTCCGGCCAGCCTTTCAATTCAAAATGGTGGTGTATCGGTGCCATACGGAACACCCGCTTGCCGGTCATCTTAAAAGAGGCGACCTGGATAATGACCGACAGCGTTTCCATCACAAACACCCCGCCCATAATGACCAAGACAATTTCTTGTCTGACCAGCACCGCCAATACGCCCAAGGCACCGCCCAACGCCAACGCGCCGACATCACCCATGAAAACCATAGCAGGATAGGTGTTAAACCATAAAAATCCCAAACCTGCCCCAATAATGGCGGCACAAAAAATAATCAGCTCACCGGCATTGGGCAA
Organism: Methylovulum psychrotolerans; assembly: GCF_002923755.1. Taxonomy (GTDB): domain Bacteria; phylum Pseudomonadota; class Gammaproteobacteria; order Methylococcales; family Methylomonadaceae; genus Methylovulum; species Methylovulum psychrotolerans. The sequence goes on along the minus strand of NZ_PGFZ01000012.1, from coordinate 49,175 downwards.
ATAAGGGATGGCCAGATATTGCGAAAAGGTGGCATGGCCCGACACATAAGCAAACACGCCCAAACCCGCCGCCACCATCACCGTCGGCATAATCGCCAGGCCGTCTAAGCCGTCCGTCAGATTGACCGCGTTACTGGTCCCGACAATGACGAAATAGCTGAGGACAACATACATCGGCCCCATATCCAACATCACATCCTTAAAAAACGGGATAAAAAATTGCGTCTCGGCCGGGATCGAAGCCGTTTTGTACAGAAAAATGGCGGCGGTCAGACCAATGACCGACTGCCCTAAATATTTAGCTTTCGCCGACAGGCCATCGCTGTTACGCTTAATGACCTTACGGTAATCGTCAATAAAGCCAATGACCCCGTAACCCATCGTCACCAATAAAATCACCCAGATATATCGGTTGCCCAAATCTGCCCACAACAAAGTGCTGACCGCAATGGCGACCAAAATTAACGTGCCGCCCATTGTTGGCGTACCGGCTTTTTCATAATGCGATTGCGGCCCCAATTCCCGGATGCTTTGGCCTATCTTATTGCCGCGCAAACGGCGTATCATCCAAGGACCGATAATCAATGAGATTAATAAGGAGGTCAACACGCCCAAAATGGCGCGGAAGGTCAGGTAATGGAAAACCCGAAAACCACCGTCGACGCTCAATAAATAATCCGCCAGATAAAGTAACATTGCTTAATTCCTAGCCTAATTTCCAAATTATCCAATTAAAGCAGCAACGACATGCTCCATGTGCTGCGCCCGTGAACCCTTAACTAAAATGCTTGCCTCACTGTGCAACGCCTGCCGCACAGCGGCGATTAAATCGGCTTGGGCGGGGAAAAACGCCGCCCCAGCCCCAAAACTGTCTACGGCAAAACGGGCATGGTCACCCGTAGCCCATACCCTCTCCACACCGCTAGCCTTAATCAACCTGCCAATGTCGGCGTGCAGGGCCTCGCTATCAGACCCCAACTCGCCAAACGCCCCCAAAACCAACCAAGGCACACCGCCGCATTCCATCAGCACGTCCAAGCCTACTTTTAAGGATGACGCATTGGCATTATAAGTGTCATCAATAATCCGGTTGCCCAACGGCCCGCATAAGGGCTGCAAACGGCCTTTCACTGGCTGCACTTGTGCTAAGCCCGTAACGATTTGCGCCAATTCCAAACCTAAGGCCAAACCTGCCGCCGTCGCCGCTAAAGCGTTTAAGACATTATGGCGGCCAGCCAGATTCAGCACTGCATCGGCTGTCCCTTGCGGGGTGTGTACACGGAATACCGTGCGGAAACCTGGCCCGAACAATTCGGTATGGATGCCATCGGCAGAAACATCAGCCTGCCCATGCAAGCCGAACGTCAAAACCTTCCTAGCCCCGGCCACAGCTTGCCAATACGAAAAATAACGGTCATCGCGGTTCAGGACGGCAATCCCGTCGGCTTGCAGGGTTTCGATAATCTCGCCCTTAGCCCGCGCCACCCCGTCCAAATCGCCGAAACCTTCCAAATGGGCCGCCCCGGCGTTATTTAAAACCACCACATTGGCCTGCGCATAGCGGCTGGTATACGCAATTTCCCCAGGGTGATTCGCGCCCATTTCAATAACCGCAAAGCGGTGGCTATCATTAAGGCGCAATAAGGTCAGCGGTACGCCAATGTCATTATTCAAATTGCCCTGGGTAAACAATGTTTCGCCCGCCACGCTTAAAACGGCGGCAGTCATTTCCTTAACCGTCGTTTTACCGTTACTGCCGGTCACACCGACAACGCGTACAGGTGCTTTACGCCGCCATGCCCCCGCCAATTCCGCCAAGGCCAAACGGCTGTCGGCGACCACAATATGCGGCAGTTCCGTCACTACCCCAGCATGGACAATCGCCGCTCCGGCTCCCGCTTGTGCGGCTTGGCCGACAAAATCATTGCCGTCAAAACGCTCGCCCCGAATTGCCACATACAATGCCCCGGCACTTAAAGTGCGGGTGTCGATACTCACCGAAGCGATGGCGACATCTGCGCCGTGGTGTTGCCCGCCGACAATGGCGGCGATTTCACTTAATAACATCTTCATTGCTCCCGCTCCGCCAAGGCCGCCAGCACGACTTGCCGGTCACTAAACGGATAACGTACCCCTTTGATTTCTTGATAATCTTCATGGCCTTTACCTGCCACAACAATGCAATCCTGCGGACTGGCATGGCTTATAGCATGGCGTATGGCTTGCTCCCGGTTGGCCAGCACCTGCGTGTTTCCGGCCTTACAACCCACCAGAATATCGGCAATAATAGCGGCGCTGTCTTCAAAACGGGGATTGTCGTCCGTCACCAGCACATGATCCGCCCATTGTCCGGCACTCGCACCCATAAGTGGCCGCTTACCCGCATCACGGTTGCCGCCGCAACCGAACACCGCCCATAAAGCCTGGCGGCAATGTCCCCGCGCACTGCGCAACACATTGTCCAAGGCATCGGGGGTATGGGCATAATCGACAAACACGAGGGGCTGCTTAGCACCGCCGCCGAAACATTCCATCCGTCCGGCAACTGCCTGTAGGCTCGCCAGTTTAGCGACGGCTTGCCCAAACGGCTCGCCCATCGCCAACAGCACCGCCAACACCAAGGCGACATTTTCGGCATTAAAGTCGCCATATAAGGGAATATTGACCGTTGTTCTGAAAGTCCGCCAAGCCACCGTCAACGCCAAGCCGGCACTATGGGTATGGCTGTCCAATACCTGTAAAGTCTCGTCTGCCGCCAAGCGACTGGCTTGCCGTGTGACCCCCCAACGGACCACCCCTTCCGGCGTTTCGGCCAACATCCGTGTACTGCCCTCTGCATCCAAATTAATGACCGCAAACGCCAAACCCGGCTGTTTCAACAACAACAGCTTAGCGTCCAAATAGGCCGCCATCGTGCCGTGATAATCCAGATGGTCACGGGTGATATTAGTAAATACCGCCCCTGTAAAAGCCACCCCGTTCACCCGTCCTTGCGCCAAACCATGCGAAGAAACTTCCATCGCCACTGCCTGCTTACCTTGGTACTGTAAACTGGCCAACATCCGTTGCACGGCTAAAGCATCGGGGGTGGTATTGGCGGTCGCCAATAACTGCCCCCAACTTCCCCAGCCTAAAGTGCCGATAATGCCGCAGTCTGTCAGAAGTTGCGCCAAGAACTGGCTGCATGAGGTTTTACCGTTCGTGCCGGTAATGCCGATCACCGCCATCTGCCGCGAAGGCTGCCCATAAAAGCGGGCGGCAATCTCACCCAAGCGCACGTCCAAACCGTCAAGAGCCCAAAGCGGCACGGCGCTAATGGCGGCGGCTAAGGCCGCACCCTCACCAGCGGGGTCATAAAGGATAACTGCCGCACCTTGGGCAATAGCTTGCGCCGCGTGATGTAAGCCATGTTGCTGGCTACCCTGCAAAGCGACAAACGCATCTCCCGTCTGCACCTGACGGCTGTCCAACACCAATCCGCCCACCGTGAGCATAGCCAGCTCATGATCAGGCGGAGGGGGAGCGAGTCCATCTAATAAGACATGCAGGTTCATCGGCACGGATTTACTGGAGTTGTTGTTGGGTTAATAAAATAGGCATGGTATCGAGCTTGTCAGGCGCGATATCCAGTATCCGTAACGCCCCGGTCATCACCCTGGAAAACACCGGAGCTGAAACCAAACCGCCGTAGTATTGGCCTGCCGACGGCTCGTCAATCATGACGACCATCACCAAACGCGGGTCTTTTGCTGGCGCCATACCGGCAAACACGGAAAAATATTTCTTGTCGATATAACCGCCGCGGCCACCGGATTTTTTTACCGTCCCTGTCTTACCCGCCACCGTATAGCCATCGACCCGCGCTTCATAAGCCGTACCGTCTTTAGTAATGACCTGCTCCATCATTGCCCTGACACTACGCGCGGTTTTTACCGAAAATACCCGTTGCGCCTCATCATCTTCGTCCCGTTTGAGCAAAGTGACCGAATGCAACACCCCATCATCAGCCAAAGCCGTGTACGCCCTAGCCAATTGCAAAGCCGACGTGCTCAGCCCGTAACCAAACGATAAAGTAGCCCGGGCAAAATCATTGAGGCGGTGATAATCGATTAGGCTACCGTTGGCTTCGCCAGGAAAACCGATTTTCGCCGAACTGCCCAGCCCCAATTTACGGTACACGCCCCAAAAATATTTAGGCGGCATCCGCAAGGCCATTTGGCTGACGGCAATATTACTGGATTTTTTAATGACTTTGGTCAAATCCATTGTGCCGTAATTATGCACATCCTTAACCGTGCGGCGGCCTATGGCAAAACTGCCGGTGGTATAAAACATATCGTTCGGGTGGACATAACCGCCTTCAAGGCCCGCAGCGACCACAAAGGGCTTGATTGTCGAACCCGGCTCAAAGACATCGTTAATGGCACGGTTACGGTATGAACTTTTTTGTTTGGTATTGGGATTAAAAGAAGGTTGGTTCGCCGCCGCCAACAATTCACCAGTTTTGGCATCCAAAATCACCAACACCCCGGTCTTGGCTTTATTTTCCGCCACCGCCCGTTCCAACTCCCGATAAGCAAGGTATTGGATGCGCTCATCAATACTTAATTCGACATCCTTACCTTTGACCGCTTCTTTCATATCGGTCACGGCAACAACATGGCCTTGCCCGTCCCTAATGACCCGCTTACTGCCGGGAATGCCTTGCAAGACCTTCTCATAACCTGCCTCGACACCTTCCTGACCGACATCCTTGGCATCGGTAAAGCCCAACAAATGTGCCGCCACCTCACGGGTAGGGTAAAAACGCTTATATTCCGGTTCGACAAACAGTCCCGCCAGCTTTAACGCCTTAATTTGGTCGCCAATCGACGGGGCTATGCGCCGCGCTAAATAGACAAACTGGCGAGGCTTATCGGCTTTAACCAAATCCGCCACCTTACCCGCTTTCAGGCCTAGCAGTGTTTCGATCTGGGCAAGCTTTTGGTCTTTTTCCTTGTTATAGCTGTTAAGCACCTGAAGCTTTTCGTCTTCAGTCATCTTCATCTCTTTTTCCAGATGTAGCTGGTCTTTTTTTTGCTTACGGAAAGCCTTTTCCATTTGCTTAAGCCGCGCCTCATCGGTTTTTTTTACTTCATAGGCGTTAATGATAATGGAATGCACCGGCGTACTGACCGCCAAAGGCGCACCGTTACGGTCCCGAATCATGCCCCGTGAAGCCATAATGGCCTGAGTTCCGACATGCTCGTAAACATTCTCCAATTTACTGTCATATTGATAGACTAACTGGAGATACACCGCCCTCCCCACCAACGCCACCATGCACAGCATCATGAAGGCCAGCAAAACCCGTCTTCTGCCCGTAAAATCGGTATTCGGCTCAGGAGCCTTTTTTTTCAAGCGAAAGTCGATCATTCGGCTATTAAGGTTTTAGATAAATGGTTTCTTCGCGCTTAGGCAAAATCAGCTTCAGTTGATTAAGCGCGGCAGACTCGACCCGGTTTTCCTCCAAGAGCATAGTGATCTCCAACTGCATTTGCCCCCACTCAATCTCATATTGGTCAAGTGCCGCCTGCTGTTGCTGAATCTCAATAAACACCAAACGGGCCCGATACTGATAATAGACCACCGCTATCGCCGACACCAATAAGGCTACAAACAACGACCCCATACCCAAAACACGCCAGCCCGCCATTTAGGCTTTCTCCGCCACACGCATAACGGCACTCCGTGAACGGGGATTATGGGCGATTTCTTCAGGACTGGCCTTAATCGCCTTACCGCCTTTTTTTAACACGCCTTTAGCAATGTCAGCTTCTCTGATGGGAAATTTGCCGGGATTATATTTTGCGCCCGCTTCAGCGCGAAAAAAGCGTTTGACCATTCTGTCTTCAAGGGAATGAAAAGAAATCACCACCAATCGGCCAGCCGGCTTTAACACGGCCAAAGCGTGCCCCAATACCTGTTGCAGTTCGTCCAGTTCCTGATTAACGGCAATCCGTATCGCCTGAAAAGAACGGGTGGCCGGATGTTTATGCTTATCCCTAAACGGCACAGCCCCTTCGATGAGCTTGGCCAGTTGCCGGGTGGTCGTTAGGGGTATTTGTTGGCGTTGTTCAATAACGGCGTGGGCAATACGGCGGGCAAACCGCTCTTCACCGTATTCAAACAAAACCCGCACCAATTCCGCTTCCGGCACTTGAGCCAACCATTGCGCGGCGGACAGGCCTGCCGAGGCATCCATGCGCATATCTAAAGGGCCATCGTGCAAAAAACTGAAACCGCGTTCGGGATTGTCCAGTTGGGGCGAAGACACCCCCAAATCCATTAAAATGCCGTCAACTTGGCCAACCATATCGGCGGTGGCGGCGAGCGTGTGCAGTTGGGAAAAACACGCGTGACTTAGCGTGAAGCGCTGATCGTTTTGTAACTGTCCGGCAATTTCCGAGCGGATGGCCTGCAAATCCCTATCCAATGCCCATAAACGTCCGCCGCCGCCCAATTGCCTTAAAATACCTTGGCTATGCCCGCCACGGCCAAACGTACAATCGATATACAATCCGTCCGTTTGTATTGCCAATTGCTCCAATGCTTCCGCCAGCATGACGGGCGAATGTTCCACTTGTTTATCCCCTTTAAAATGATAAATGCCCCAAATCCTCCACACCTTCATTATCGGTGCTGTCTATCCACTCCTGCTCTTTGGCATTCCAAGCGGCCTCATGCCAGATTTCAAACTTATCGAGTTGCCCGACCAAAATCACTTTCTTGTCCATACCGGCAAACGAGCGCAATTTTTCGGGTAACAATACGCGGCCTTGGGAATCCATTTCACATTCTGAAGCGTTGCCGATCAGAAAGCGCCGGAGCTTGCCGGCGGCTTTATTTAAGGTAGGTAACTGCCTGATAGTATTTTCGAGTTTTTCCCATTCGGGTAACGGATAAAGCCACAAACACCCGCTCTCGCCCGTACACCGCTCATTGACGGCGACCGTGACAATCAGTTGCCGCTGGCAACAGTGCTGCAACGCTTCCCGATAACGGGTGGGCATCGCCATACGCCCTTTGTCGTCAAGATTGATTGTGCTGATGCCACGGAACAAAAATCACCCAAAGCCCCAAAAAATCCATTTTTCACCCGTTTATACCACTTTTACCCACGATTAAGCGCACTATAGATTTCATTCGACCGTTAGTCAAGAATGATTTTGGCTTGAAATCTTGCTTTCATGACAATAACTTACAAACCCTTAATGAAAAGACGAGGGAAATTGCCGGAGGCAATCCTAAATATCAAGATTTATCAATAAAATGAACCGATTTAGTGCAAAAAGATAGGGGCTTATAAAGAGCCTATAAAAGGAGGGGCTAGCGGGGCTTAACATTCCCTTGTCACGGCCTTGTCATATAAAGAAAGGCCTGTACAACTAAGGAGTGGTATTAATTCACAAATCACCCATGCAAAACACGGGAAATATCTAGTAGGAAGAAAGAGTCGACCTGTAAGCCGGGTTCTGTCGAGAACAGCCATTCATCTAGGCTGCAAGTCACCTTACAGCTCAAGCAATCTACCCAGGAACCGCGCGGGCCACGCGTCTGTCCCTCTATTTGATCTTGCTCCGGGTGGGGTTTACCCTGCCACACCTGTTACCAGTTGCGCGGTGCGCTCTTACCGCACCTTTTCACCCTTACCCGTCTGATGACGGGCGGTTTATTTTCTGCGGCACTTTCCGTAGGTTCACACCTCCCAGGCGTTACCTGGCACCCTGCCCAGTGGAGCCCGGACTTTCCTCCATTTCATCACAAGGATAAAACAGCGACTGCTCAGTCGACTCTTCCATCCACCAGTATAGCATATTTGTTTCTCTGAATGTTACCTAACTTCAACAAAATACAAATCTGCATTTATTTTTACCGCTGGCCTCCGCCACCTACCGCCGTTTAAACAACAGGTTTTCGCCTTGTCGGATGCCAAGTTGAACACCCTCTTCTTTCCATCTGGTCGTCAGTTCCATCGCTTGCCCCTGTTCGGTGGATAACAATTCAGTACGGATTAAGTTATCGAAAACGCGCAATGCTTCCTACTGCAAACGCAAATAAGTGCCGATAAAGCCCGATACAAAACGGCTACGCGCGGGGCAAAGCCTTCAGCTTAAGCTTCTCCCTGCATAGCCAACGCCGCTTGATACAACAATTTCTTCCGCACCCCGGTAATCTCAACCGCCAACGCCACGGCAGTCTTAATCGAGCATTCCTTCAGCAAAACAGCCAATATCCGCAAGTGCTCAGGACTCAGCTCTTGCTCAGATTTGTCGATCACCGCCCCATCAACAATCACCACAAACTCGCCCTTGCGCATATTCTCGTCGCTTTCGACCAACGCCAACGCCTTCGCCAATGTGGTTTTGACAATCGTCTCATGCAGCTTGGTCAACTCCCTGGCAATAACAATCTCCCTATCCAAAGGCAACACCGCCGCCATATCTTGCAAACAGGCCAAGATACGGTGGCTGGACTCATAAACCACCCAGGTGACCGGGCTTAAAGCCCGTTCGCTAAAAAACGATTTCCGTGCCGATGAGGTTCGGGGCGTGAAGCCTTCAAACGTAAACTGGCTGACCGGCAAACCCGCCGCCGACAGCGCCGCAATCAAGGCACACGCGCCAGGGATAGGCACAACGTCTAGCCCTGCCTCCTTCACCAATTTTACTAACGGCATCCCCGGATCGCTTAGCAACGGCGTTCCGGCATCTGACACCAAGGCAATGGACAGCCCCGCTTGTAGCTTTTCCAACAACACTTGCGAAGCCTTGTCCTCATTGTGCTGATGCAAAGACACCCGCTTATTGCTAATCCCATAATGCTGCAATAACATGCCGACATGGCGGGTATCTTCCGCTGCGATCAGATCGACCTGCTTGAGGGTCTCGACGGCCCGAAAACTGATGTCGCCTAAATTACCTATCGGTGTCGCAACAACGTATAATTTGCCGCATTGATTGACCATTCGCAATTCTCCACTTTTTCAAGGCACGCCACCTACGTTATGACTACGCGCCGCAATGATAACAAGCCATATCCGCACGGCCTAACAGGCGATTATAACAGCATCACCGCCATCTGCCGGACTTCGCTGGTGGTTTGCCATGCTGTTTAATCTCGGCAAGACCAAAGCCCCGCATCTATTGCGCGGCGAACAGGCCGAACAGCAAGCCTTAGCGCATCTGCAACAACACGGCCTGCAACTGGTCTGCCGTAATTTCCGTTGCCGCTACGGCGAGCTGGACTTAGTCATGACCGACCGGGACACCCTGGTGATTGCCGAAGTCCGCTTCCGCAAAAATGCCCGCTACGGCAGTGCCCTAGAGAGCGTCACAACCGCCAAGCAATCGCGTATAATAGCGGCAACACACGTCTATTTAGCGACCCACAAAAGTAATTGCCCACTCCGCTTTGATGTGGTCGCCCTGTCCGGTGACGGGCAGTTGGACTGGATAAAAAACGCTTTTTAACCCAACAGAATTCCATGAGCTTACAAGACAGAATCATCAACCATTTCTCGGACAGTATCCAAGCCCAGCAAGACACCATGGGCAACCTCTGCGAACTGATCGAATACGCCTCGCAGCGGCTAGTGTCCAGCCTATTGAATGACAGAAAAATTTTCACCTGCGGCAATGGCCGCTCCTCCGCCAGTGCGCAACTGCTGTCCTCGGCCCTGCTCAACCAATATGAGCGCGACCGCCCGTCTTTACCCGTCATCGCCCTGAGCAGCGATGCCGTCACCTTAACCGGCATCGCCAACGACCACCATTTTGACGAAATCTTCGCCAAACAACTGCGTGCCCTAGGGCAAAGCGGCGACATTCTGGTCGTCTACTGCGACAGCCATAACGCCGCCAACCTTGGTAAAGCCATTGCCGTGGCGCATGACAAAGACATCTCGGTGCTCGCCTTAACAGGCCACAACGGCGGCATGGTGTCGCCGCTACTGCACGAGTTGGACATAGAAATCCGCGTCCCCTCCAGCTCACGCGCCCACATCCAAGAAATCCACATTCTGATCACCCATTGCCTGTGCGATTTAATCGACCAGCAATTATTTGGCTAAGGAGCAACCATGAACAAATACCTCCTGTTACTGACCGGACTGCTGATCCTGAACGGCTGCGTCACCGCCCCGATTGACGAAAGCGAAATCACCCGCGAACTCGCCCAAGGCCGACGTAGCCGGGCGCAAATTATCACCGACCGCAGCATCGAAGCCGATAGCCTCGACGAACTCAGTGGCGATAAAGAACTGCTGGCGCAAACCCATATCAACGTCCACGCCTTCAACGGCGCGGCCTTACTGACAGGCGAAGCCCCCAGCGAAGCCCTTAGGGCCAAAGCCGTCAACCTTGTCCGCTCAGTGGACGACGTAAAAATCGTCTATAACAAAATCACCATTGCCCCGCCCAGCGACTTAAGCTCGCGGGCCAATGATGCGCAATTGGCGGCAAACGTCCGCGCCGCCCTGGACAAAATCCGCACCCTCAACGGCTTTAGCCCTACGATGGTCAAAGCCTACACCGAACAAGGCGTGGTTTACCTCATGGGCAAAGTCCACCGCAACGAAGGGACAGTCGTCATCAACTTGGTCAGATACCAACCCAATGTCAAACAAATCATCACCGTCTTTGAATACCTCGACTGAGCAAGCGCCGTTACCCGCCAGCTTTCTGGCGGCCTTAGCGGACATTTTTACCGCCGCCGAATTGCTCACCGCCCCCGCCGACTGCTGGACGTATGGCTACGACAACAGCCGCCGCCATGTCCTGCCGCAAGCCGTGGCCTTTGCGACCAGCCACGAGCAAGTCGTTGCCACCGTGTTAGCCTGCAACCAGTTCAATATCCCGCTAACTGCACGCGGGCGCGGCACCGGCACCACCGGTGCCACCGTGCCGCTGCAAGGCGGCTTGGTATTATCGCTGGAGCGCATGAACCAAGTACTGGAATTCTCGCCCGACAACCGCTACATCCGCGTCCAGCCCGGCATCACCAACCAACAAGTACAGGACATCGTCAAAGCCCACGGCTTCTTCTGGCCCCCCGACCCGACCAGCGCGGCATTTTGCAGCATCGGCGGCAACCTCGCCTACAACTCCGCCGGCCCTAAAGCCGTCAAATACGGAACCCCCAGGGAAAACACCCTAGGCCTACGCGCCGTCACTGGGGCAGGCAAAGACCTGCGCGTCGGCGTGTTCACCAGCAAAGGCGTGGTGGGTTACGACTTGACCCGGCTGATTATCGGCTCGGAAGGCACATTAGCCATCATCACCGAAGCCACCCTAAAGCTTACGCCACTGCCCGAAGCCACCAAAACCCTCCGCGCCGTGTATCAAGACGTATTCGCCGCCGCCAAAGCCGTCGCCGCCATCATGGCCCAACCCGTCGTGCCTTGCGCCTTGGAATTTATCGACGGCAACGCCATTAACATGATCCGCCAATACTCCACTTGCGACCTGCCCGAAAATGCCGGGGCAATTTTAATGATAGAAGTCGACGGGCAACGCGAAGGTCTGGACAGCGCCGCGCAAAAAGTCGCCGACAGTGCCAAGAATGACGGCCTGTTAGACATCCGCGTCGCGCAAACCCGCGAAGAAGTGCAAGCCTTGTGGCAAACCCGCAAAGCCCTCTCCCCTGCCCTGCGCAAAGTCGCCCCGAAAAAAATCAACGAAGACGTGGTCGTCCCCGTCACCGAAATCCCCACCCTGATAGCAGGCTTGGATGAATTGTCTAAACAATACCAACTGCCCATCATCAACTTCGGCCACGCCGGCAACGGCAACATCCACGTCAACCTCCTGCTCAACCCCGACGACCCCGAACAAAGTGCGAGGGCACACCAGTGTTTGGATGAAGTCTTTTCGCTGGTACTAAAACTCAACGGCACACTATCCGGCGAACATGGTGTGGGCTTGGAAAAACGTGATTTTGTCGATAGGGAGTTGGATGCCAACTCCCTAGAACTGATGCGGGCGATTAAGCGGCAGTTTGACCCTAAGGGGATATTGAATGCGGGGAAAATGTTGCCTTTAGGATAGGAAGGTTGAAACTTGATGTTATCCAGAAAAACAAACGGGGCGTTTACTCCTTATCATTAAATAACTTGCAATGATAAACGCTGTTAACCTAATCATTATCCAGCGCATAGCCGTTTACAGAAAAACACGCCCATGAAAGTCCTGATCTACAACGAACTCAACCCCAAAACCATCCCAGGCTTTGCCAAGCTGAAAAAATACTTGGAGGAGGAGGACGATGATTTTAAGTCGGCGGAAGTGAAAAAAGTTTGGGGACAATTTGTCTCGGGCGCGGTTGAACCAGTGTGACCGCCTGATCTTCTCGGTATACCACCACCAACAGGAAAGCTACGCGCTGTTGCTGGAGTTTGTCAAAAACCACGCCTATCAAGACTCACAGTTTTTGCGTCAAGCCTCGGCCTGCATGATGCCCAAGCCAGCTTGCAGCCTGCCACAAAATTCCAGCCTGGGCGATTTTGAAGGCAGAATTGAAACGCTTGGTTTTGGTTGGGCGATGCGGGCGGAGTAAATATACTTCAAACGGCCAGGTTTTCGGTTTTTTTGGTAGGGTACGCTGTACCCTACGGTGAATTGTAAAAGCCGAAAACTTGGCCGTTCACAGTAATAGTCAGCGGGCGATCGCCCCTTCCCTTAGCCCACGTTTGGCATTGCCCCCAAACAGCCAACGGACTTTCTTAGCCATTACGCGATTATCTGCATCCAAACCCCCACATCTGCCGTATTGTTAACCAACAGGCAGGCGCAAAAACGACAAAGTCTTCGCCCTGCCGATTGTTCCACAGCATTTCCACAAGACGGCAGACCTTATGAAAAAAATCCCTTGGGCTACCCTGATAAAACCCTGTTCGCTAGTGGGTATCGGTGTCTATCTGAGCCTGCACTGCATGATGGCTCAAGCCCATCCACAACAGATGCCAGAGCCGACGGAAGAACTGACCCAATTGGACACCGTCGAAGTTGCAGGCCAAGCCACCGATTTAATCGGCATTGCCGCGTCGGCATCCCAGGGTGTGGTGGGGCAAGAGGAATTAAAATATCGCCCCTTAGCGCGGGTCGGCGAATTGGTGGAAATTGTCCCAGGCGCGGTGGCGACCCAGCATAGCGGCTCCGGCAAAGCCAACCAATATTTCTTGCGCGGCTTTAACCTCGACCACGGCACGGATTTTTCGGTCACGCTCGACGGCATCCCCATGAATATGCCCAGCCATGCCCACGGCCAAGGTTATCTGGACTTAAACAGCGTCATTCCTGAACTGATCGATAAAATCGAATATGGCAAAGGCCCGTATTACGCCGATGCGGGTGATTTTTCCGCCGCAGGCTATACAAAAATGCACACCCTACACAAACTGTCCGAAGGCTTGCTGAAAGTCACGGGCGGTGAATTCGGCTATTACCGGGGCGTACTCGCCAATTCGCGGCGTATAGGTGACGGGGATTTGCTGTTCGGCTCGGAAGTGAATTTTTATGACGGGGTTTGGCAACAGCCGGAAAACGCGGGCAAATACAACGGCATGTTGCGTTATACCATTGATAAGGATAACTGGGGGCTGGCGGTTAACGGCAAAGCTTACCATGCCACTTGGACGGCGACTAACCAAATCCCCGAACGGGCGATAACCGAAGGCCTGATCGGCTTATACGGCACGGGCGACCCTAGCGACGGCGGCATCACCAGCCGTTACAGCCTATCCGGCAATGCCTGGAACCGGAATGACCACGGCAAAAACGACCTGAACCTGTATGCGGTCTATAGCGAATTGGACTTGTTCTCCAACTTTACAGGCTATATCGACACCGTCCACGGCGACCAGATCGAACAAAAAGAACATCGCGTCCAACTCGGCGGCAATGGCGAGCATACCCGTTATGACCGTTGGTTCGGCATAGACGCGGACACCACGGTCGGCCTCCAAATCCGCCATGACGACATTAACGGCCTGGCTTTAAACCACACCCAAGCCCGCCGCTTGCTCAGCACCGTGCGCGTCGATGATATTAGCGAAACCAGCGTCGGCCTGTATGCCAAAAACGAAGCCCGTTGGCTAGAAAAATTCCGCTCCATCGCCGGTTTGCGCGGGGATTTTTTTGCCTTCGATGTCCATAGCCGCACCTTAGCCGCCAATTCGGGTAGCCAAGACGCGGCCTTAATCAGCCCCAAACTCAGCCTGATCGCCGGTCCGTGGCTAGATACCGAGCTGTTCTTGAATATGGGCTACGGCTACCATTCCAACGATGCGCGGGGTACAGTCACCCATACCGACCCGGCCACAGGCGAAACCGTGCATCCGGTCACCCCCTTAGCCCGCTCGCGGGGCGCAGAACTGGGGCTACGCAGCCAAACCTTGCCGGGCTTAAACAGCACACTGGCACTGTGGTGGCTGGAAAGCCAATCGGAACTGGTCTTTGTCGGCGACGGCGGCACCACCGACGCGGCGGGGCAATCGCAACGCTACGGCATTGAATGGACTAACGACTACAAACCCACCGACTGGCTCACCTTAGAGGCCGATTTTGCCTTTACCCGCGCCTACTTTACCGATGCCCCCGCCGCCCAAAGCCATATCCCCAACTCGGTGGGACGGGTCATTAGCCTAGGCGCGACCGCCACTGACCCCTCCGGCCTGTTCGGCTCCTTACGGCTGCGCCACTTCGGTGACGTACCGCTAAACCGCGAAGGTACAGCATGGGCAGGCGACACCAGCATCGTCAACCTAGGGCTAGGCTACCAACACAAAGCCTACAAAATCGAAGTGGATTGTTTTAACCTGTTCGGCTCCACCAACAACGATATCGCCTATTTTTATGGCTACCGCCTCCAAGGCGAAACCGCCGGCCCCAACCCCGACGGCAGCACCGACGGCATCATCAAACACCCGGTGGAACCACGCATGGTTAGGGTAACGGCTTCGGTGAGTTTTTAAACGCCAAAAGCACCTAATCAGACAATAGCCACCATTTGCAATGCAAAGTAGGTTCTAATGCAATTAAGGCTTCGGATAAAACACCATCAATATCAAACACGACATGAAGGCCTGACATCGTTTTATCATGCCGAATCTCGATGAACTTTACTTTTTCGGAACAGATTGCCGCTATTTCATTGCCGCCGCAACGCAATACGGCTTGGAATGACCTAGCGGCGGCATTAAAAGAAAAATCAATTTCCGTATTGCCATCAGATGATGGTTTCACATAACGGCAATAAGCTGAATCACGATCTGATTCTATCGGCTCAAGACCAAAAGCCTGTAAAAAATCGTCAGTGCTTGGAAAAACTATATCACTGCTCCAAGTATCCACAATTACCTTGTAAAATAATAGGGTATTTTTCGAGTATTTTGAACGTAATATCAAATTTAACTCATTGACCAAATGAAAAACGCCCCCTAGCACTTCATAATTTCCGAATCGATTGCCATCGGAGAGATATAAAAACTACATAGTATCGATACCAATCAACGCCTGTTCTTAATTTATACGTTTATTTATCGCGTGACCAACTTCGGACTCTATGACACACCCTTACCTGATTTTATGGATTAATCCGTTCCGTTATACCAAGCGACAAAACCTTCAGGGGTATTTTTCTTATCTAAAACCGCTTCAATTTTACAAACCAAATCGTTATGCGTCATTTTATACACATGGTCAATTTGATCACAATTCAGCTCAAATACAACAATCCACTTTTCAAGCCGCGCCAGAAAATTGGCGATAAATTCTTTAAGCGGAACTAATCCATTCACGATATTTTTTTCTTTGTTAATCACTTGTTCCCATAGCAATAGCGCATCACTATCGAGAGACAGAAATTCCCAATCAGAAATATCTAATTCGGTCGGAATAAAATTGTTTATATGTTTAGGCAAAGTCCGCTTGGTAAAGAAAACCGATTCTCCAAACGCAAACCTTTGAGGGTCTTGACTAAACGCCTCTCCTCCCCACAGACAAAACTGTTCATGAAGACCCATCGGGCCATCCTCACATATTTTAGGAATCAATATATCGAAGCATATTTCCATGAACATCAACACCTTTATTCCCGATCATCACATTTTCAACACTCGGATAAATAGCCCAACTATCGGATATTGGCAAGAAATTTAAAGTTAATCGTAAATAACAGATTGCAGCCCTCGTTTATCCCACCCGCATTGGCAAACTAAATCCTTAAAAGACCAACCCGTAGGGCTTTTCCCGCCATAGCAAAACGCCAATGCCAGTAAAGGCTATGGCGGATTGCCTATCAGCAAATCAGATTTGTTAGTCGGCACCAATATAACGCCAATTATTTTTGTATTAAGCTTATCCAGATAAACAGAACCAGTTCGGTCTGTACTTTTGAATAAAAAATTATTAATTATTTCATTGCCATTAACTGTTTCGAGATATTCGATAACATCCGACATGCCTATAACTTTAATATCCGCTTTTTTCGCACAATTAAAACGGATTTTAAGCTCTATAATTAGCTCAGCCGCATTAGAAACACCAGGCTTTTCGGATAATAATTCTATTTCCTCAGATTCAATGAATTTAATAGCATCACCAACCCAATGTAAAGAGGGATCCAAAGGCCTAAGAAGACAAAGGATACTATTTCTCATTTTTACCCCTTCCCCATATCAGTTCTAATATCGCGTAAAACACAATTGGCCGGCACCTCGCCGTAAGGGGCGAACGGCCATTGCCAGAGGGGGCAGCTCACGTCCAGTTGCGTCGGATTAGCTCATCAAAGCATAACCCAACTTATTGGGTTTATAATTACATGTTTTTGTCAGTGACCGCTCGCCCGCATTACAAATCTTCCAAACTCAAACACATCCCTAAATCTGCCCCGTCCATTTCTAACCGGAACGGATAGTAATGTATTATCTGTTAATTTGACAGATAGGGCATCCCCATTAACTTTATCTGAAGGGCATTTAACGTCTTCTATGTTATCAAAGGCAATAAACCTAGGATCATTATCATAAAAAACGTGTAACCCTTTATTAGTAATCAGGATGCTATCTGTCAGTTCGCCTAAGGTATTCTCATAGATGCCGATACATGTTTCTCCAGGCAATAATGGCAGAAGCTGTCCAATTGATGAAAGCAAATCAGCATCCATTGCTCTATAGCTGTTTTGCCGCTTTAAAATTTTATTTGCACGGAATGCAATATCCATAAATATCCCCCTTTAAATTGCTATTGCCAGACGGGCTTGCCCGCGTCACCTGACAGACGGTGCAGATAGCATAAGGTGTTGGCGAAATCGGCTTCGATCAAATACCCCCCAGCAGTTCCACCGACATCTTCTGGCCGATGAAAGTACGCATACCGTACCCAGCTTTTATAATTTCTGCACGGCTATATTGTATTTTAGTTGATAAAATTGTGGGATTTTTTCAATGTCCATTTTTCTTATACACCCTACAAAAGCTTCATAGTCGTTATTTTCCCACGCCTTTAAAGCGGCTTCTAATGCCTGTTTTTGAACTAGCCCAGAAGCATAATAACTACCCTCTTGCTCCACAAGCTTTACCAAAGATTCAATATTCCCCTTTAAAAGTTCAATCCCTTCTTGTTGTTCAAAAAGGAAAGCAATATTTTTCACAAATTCTTCTGATGTCACTTGCTCAATAGGTAATTCAAAATCAAAAATAGCCTTAACCGTATTATCACTTAAAGGGTATAGCATTCCATTTTTCTTGCCCATCTCAACAAAATGAGAGTTATCACACTCATTAAAAACCACATTTATCTTCATAATATATGATGCAAAGCGCATGATATTTTTAAACTCTTCTATTATCTCAAAACCGTGTTTTTGAAGTATTGGGAAAAGCTGTGTTTTTATTAGTTTGTTAAATTCCATAACCTAAAGTTCGGAGTTTTCCTATTTATTCATCGCCAGCAAAGATTCAAGTTGCCTGATGGTTTCTTGATTATCACAACTTTCAATTAGATGCTTTTTTAAATTAAGCGTAAATTTTTCGGATGCCAGACCTTTATTTACAAGCTCTATTTCCTGAATTAAACTTCCAATCAAGTACCAATCATTTGATAATATTGCTTTTTCACTAGACTTTGCTCTTCGGGCCCACATATCACTATCACCATAATAATGGGCATATATTTTTATTTTTTCTGATGTAATCATGGCAATCAATCATGGGTATACATTGTGGTAAATAATATCGACGTTATTGCCTTTCAATATGGGAATTCATATTGCGCCCAAACGCTTTGAATTCTTATTCCATTTATACTGTGAACGGCCAAATTTTCGGCTTTTACAATTCACCGTAGGGTACGCTGTACCCTACCAAAAAAACCGAAAACTTGGCCGTTTGAAGTATACATTCTGAAACGCATTAACTGAACCCCTTGCCCCATATGCAAAATTCATTGATAAACTTTTCCATATATCATTAGAAATGCTTCTTGAAAGAAAAGGATCAAGCGTCGTCATAATTTTCCCTCCCATTGTCATTTCTAATGTTTTTCCTCCTGTAGCTAAGGCATAGTTCGCTGCGGCCCCCATTGCTTCCTCTCCACCAGACCAAAAAACATAACCAGCACTTTTACTGCCCCAACCAAAATTCCCGGCAAAACCGCTCAACCCCGCCACGACAAGCTTACCCACATAGATCGGGTCGTCGTCGGGCGAGCCGTCAAGCGTCTTTACCAAATGTTGCCCATTAGGCACGTCCCACCCCCAATTCAAAGACGAATCGGATGCCTTCTGGGTTGCGGGAGCCACCGTATTAAAGGAAGGATTATTAAACTACTCCGAAACCTCGTCAGCAATACCGGAAGTATTCGTAAACGTCCCTGTCGAGTCAGTAGACATCTTTCCTAAATGTTGCCATATCTCAGGTTAACCAGTGCAGCCACCAGGCTCCATATCAGGGAGTAGTTTTTGTGTTTGCCCCGGTAAACGTCCTTGACGATCCTGAAAATTTTGCAGCGGCGGTTGACATGCTCAATGAAAACCCGCTGTTTTGAAAGGGCTTTGTT
>NZ_PGFZ01000012.1:26040-29687 GCF_002923755.1 Methylovulum psychrotolerans | reverse complement strand
CAACCCGACAAGGCGTTTGTATTCTTCGGGGTTGTCGGTGGGTAGCTGGGCATACGGTTTCATGGCTTTTTGGTGGGTCAGGATAAAGCTTGGTATTTTAACCTGTCAACGTTTATATAGTCAGCAATATTTAGGAAAGATGTCTAGTATAGCTGACCGGATTACCGTTGGCGTATGTGTAAACGTTAATACCGCCTTCCAACCCCATCAAATCGGGCTGCAAATAGCGCCCGGTACGCGGCGAAAAATAACGGGTATGGTTATAGTGCAAGCCGGATTCGGCATCGAAATACGGGCCGGGGAAACGCAGACTGAAGGTGACTTTTGTACCGTCGCCGTCGGGGTCTTCATTGGCCGGCACGTCGCCGTAAGGGGCGAACGGCCATTGCCAGACGGGGGGGGGTGCTGGTGTTACCGGACAGGCGGCGCAAATAGCGCGGGGTGTTGGCGAAATCGGTTTCGATCAAATACACCCCAGCAGTTCCCCCGACGTTTTTGGTCGATGACCGCCAAGGGGATGTCATCCAGCCACACATAGCTGCGCTGGCTATAGCTGGCGGAACAGCAGATGGCCGTTGTTGTCGTAAACGTAGCGGGTGGTGTCGCCCGTTTGGATCTTCACCGCCCGATGGCGGGCACCGTCATAAGCCTATTTGAGTAATCGGACTTCTTTCCGCGCTCGGCTTATGTATCATTGAATGGGCTTTGCTCGGGTTATTATATCGTCGAATGGACTGTCGAAAATGTCAGATGTGTTTTCCACAATCCTAAAACTCGCAGCTACAACCAAAAAACGGTTGCCGTTCGAAACCAGAACATGAATATATGACATCGGCACAGGATGATGAATTACTGTTTGCAAATACTGAAATTCTTCAACAGTAGGTTCAGTAATTTCCAAATTGTAAATGAATCTAGGTGCAGATAAATAGTCAACTCCCGAACAAATAATATCAATATTTGTCGCCTCATCTAAACTTCTTGGACTGCGAATCAGCAATGAACCATGACTGACATGGTATTCCCATAATTGAAAAGTCCTGCCCAAAAAAGTACGTTGAGTAAGTATTTGTGTATTCATTTGTGTATCCCTCATTTAAATGGATTGGGGACGGTTTTCCCATTTAGCCAAAATTGCAGGGTATCCCAAAATTGGGGGTTTTGTCTTATCATTAAAAGCTCCCAATCTGTAGCCCCTCCCCTACCTGACTATCGCATTAGCCAGTGATGGCGTCATAGGTGATACTGCCTATTCTTTCAAAATTCAAAATATTCGCATTTTTATTAAAATACGCCGTTTCTATGGTATTGCCGTCATTAATCGGACTAGAAAGCACATAGTCTTTATCAAACATCAATTTTACCCCAAAAGGAACGGCGGTATTTTGCATTCGAATAAATTCTATTGATCGGATGGTATGTGCCACGATGCCCACAAATAGATAAACATTAGTCACTTCATAATATTCCGTATCTAAAACTCTCGGCTTTGCAAATGCCTCGACAGCAGTAAACTTATCGTTTTCCCTATTCAAATCCGCTTCTTCGACACCTGTCATCCACTGCTCCATCCTAAAATAAAATGACGGCCAAGGTAAAATGACATCGGGAAGCATTTCATACTTAAGACACGGCATACACAAATTATTTGTGTCAGTAGACACAATACAAAGACAGTTGGGGTCTTGCGTAAAAACAAATCCCATTGATATGTCAATCGCTAAAGCACTATCTTCAGCAAAAGGCGGCCACACGACAAGAAACAACCTGCTGATTGTTTGATGTAAAAGCGTGTTAAATTCTTTCATATTAGTGTAGAGGCTTAGCCAGTTGATACCAATTATTCGATGTTTTTTCAATTACGGTAACAAACAACAAAATTGACCGGATTACCTTTGGCGTATATGCAAACGTTAATACCACCTTCCAACCTCATCAAATCGGGCTGCAAATACCGTCCGGTGCGCGGCGAAAAGTAACGGGTATGGTTGTAGTGCAAACCGGATTCGGCATCGAAATACTGGCCGGGGAAACGCAGGTTGAAGGTGACTTTTGTACCGTCGCCGTCGGGGTCTTCATTGGCCGGCACGTCGCCGTAAGGGGCGAACGGCCATTGCCAGACGGGGGCGCTGGTGTTGCCGGACAGGCGGCGCAAATAGCGCGGGGTGTTGGCGAAGTCGGTTTCGATCAAATACACCCCCAGCAGTTCCCCCGACGTTTTTTGGTCGATGCCCGCCAAAGGGATGTCATCCAGCCACACATAGCTGCGCTGGCTATAGCTGGCGGATGACCTTTCAAACAGCAAATGGCCTTTGTTGTCGTAAACGTAGCGGGTGGTGTCGCCCGTTTGGATCTTCACCGCCCTATGGCGGGCACCGTCATAAGCGTATCTGACGCTTGCACCGTTACGGGTATAACGCTTCATTTGCCGGGCGGCATCGTACTCATAAGTCGCCCCGCCTTGTCCGGTCACATAGCCGGATTTATCGTACACATAAGCGTCGTTAGAGCCTCCTAAGCCGCCGACAGACGGTACGGGAGAAATGGTTTCATTATTGACACGGTTAGTGTTAGCAACATAAGCCAATATGTCACTACGCGTTTGTGTTCCGAATATTATAATTCGTGAATCAACTCCGAAGTGCAATCGAAATTAAACGATAAAGCAGTTTGCCCACCCTACCAGTGCTGCACCGAGTATATCCACCATGCCAAGGTCATCCAGTACATAAACGGTCAATTTCTTCTTCAACAATCTTAACCACATTTATGTCATCATCAACATACTTTTCGAACCACCCATCAATCGTAACCATTGAGGCAGGCAACAATTCAATTTCTCCATACCTCAAAAAGCGGATAAACCAATTTTTAGGCACTTTTTTCCAATCAAACATAAATAGTGCGCTTGGAACAAGCCGAAGCTGCTTATCTCCTTTTATTGGGGCAATATATAGCCATGGTGTGCCATGCCGTGTTAAAGCACCCAGAACAAAATATTCATTACCTCGAATCAAATCAAACTCATAGCTAATAGGATGAACCATTTTTTTGTATTCACAAATGCCATCTAAATCATCAACTTCTGATAATGCAAGATAACGACACTGAGTTTTAATCATTGAATGCCTCCATTAGGATTACAGCAATTCTCATTATGGAAACAGTTTAAAATCAATAGTTTGTATATTTGACTTATTGGTTAAATTATGCATATAGGCTTATTTTTGGCCAAATCGGCAGTATTTGCGGTAATAAAGACAAAAATGAAAATATTTTATTTTTAATACATTGATTTAATTGAATGTTACATAATTATTGTTGCCGTTAGGATTACGTTCATAAAGACCAAGTCCTTCAATAGCTTGCTTTTTAAATCAGTAATTTCCAAATTGTAAATAATTCCAGGCGTAGATAAATATCTAACTCCTGAACAAATAATATCAATATTTGTCACCTCATCTAAACTTTTCGGACTGCGAATCAGCAATGAACCATAACTGACATGGTATTCCCATAAGGCTCAATATGGGTTTTGAGGTCTTTTGATAAAATGGTCGGATGGAAACTTCAATCATAACCATCAAACAACCAGTCAGCGAAGCCCAGTGTTACGCGACCATCCGCCAGTTACGTTGGGCAGACGG
>NZ_PGFZ01000012.1:0-25567 GCF_002923755.1 Methylovulum psychrotolerans | reverse complement strand
GTTGCCCGGCATTCTCCAGCAAGGCTTTTTTCCAGAGGCCGACTTGCGTCGGATGGACACCGTGTTCTTGGGCTATCTCATTGGCCGTCTTTGTACCTTTGACCGCCTCCAGCGCCACCTTCGCCTTTTGTGCGCCGGTCATCAATTTACGCTTTTTCTCACTCATTTTTATCCACCTGTTTTATGATGGACACCATCTTAAATTATTGTCTGTTTTTATGGGTCCACTATAGGTTCAGTAATTTCCAAATTGTAAATGAATCTAGGTGCAGATAAATAGTCAACTCCCGAACAAATAATATCAATATTTGTCGCCTCATCTAAACTTTTTGGACTGCGAATCAGCAATGAACCATGACTGACATGGTATTCCCATAATTGAAAAGTCCTGCCCAAAAAAGTACGCTGAGTAAGTATTTTTGTATTCATTTGTGTATCCCTCATTTAAACGGATTGGGGACGGTTTTCCCATTTAGCCAAAATTGTAGGGTATCCCAAAATTGGGGGCTTTGTCTTATCGTTAAAAGCTCCCAATCTGTAGCCCCTCCCCTACCTGACGCGGCTCTCTGAATCCCCTGCCAAATATCCACCCCATCTAAGTTAAAATGCACTCCGGTGCGCGGTGAAAAGTAACGGGTAGGTTATAGCGCAAGCCGGATTCGGCATCGAAATACTGGCTGGGGAAACGCAAATTGAAGGTGACTTTGATGCCGTCGCCGTCGGAGTCTTCACTGGCCGAGCAGATGCCATCAATAGTTACTGCCCCCAATACCACTTTGCAGGTAACTGTTTCAGCTTATGCCGGACGCTGTGCGCCCTTTAATAAGCCTCCATAAAATCAATGCAGAAGATACGCACAGCATTACTCTTGGCTGTGGTTTAAAGCTACTGCTTTGATACTGCTCATTCATATCCTTTTGCAGCATAAAGAATGTCGGCGATCATTTTCCAACTGGGCTGGTTGGGAAACTCTCTACCTGTGTTTTTGTATACATTTTCCATTGAATGAACCCATGCCGCCATTGCTTCAAGAAAGAGGTCTAAACGTGTATTTTCCCAATCTTCGGGATTGGACAAAAGGTCATTTCGCAAAGCTTCTACAAATTCGGCCAGTTTCTTGTTACTGTCTACTAAATTAATCTGTTCATGTAAATCCATCATTATTCCCCCTCTATTTCAAACCACCCTTAATGCAAATAAAACATCCAATATTTATCGCCGTAAATTCCCATAAAAATTCTCTCGTCAATTATAGCTACCGGACGACTTTTCAAACAGCAGATGGCTGTTATTGTCGTAAACGTAGCGGATCGCGATACCTGTTTGGATCTTCACCGTCCTATGGCGGACACCATCCTAAGCATAGATGACGCTTGCACCGCTACGCGTATAACGCTTTATTTACCGGACGGCATCGTGTCCATAAGCCCCTACCCGCCTTGTCCGGTCACACAGCCGGAATTATCCTTAGCAACCAAAAGTAGCGTAAAGGTAATGGTTTCATTGCTGCCAACCTACTGATTTTTGGCTCCACCAAACATTGGGCCTTGCTATTACCCTATTTTAAGGTAATTATTAGCCACCCCAATGCAGCCAGCCACGCCGCTACCGATGAGGATTTTATGCTAAAACGCCTGCTCGCCCCTGTGCTCACCTTACTGCTGTTGGTGGGTGTAAGTACGGCGATTTACCTGTCCGTTAAAGAACAAGCCAGCTTACAAGCCCCCGCATTACAAGAGCTGAAAGGGATTATCGGTTCTGAAAAAGAAGACTTTTTCCGTGACCCAGAAACGGTGGCGGCTTTAGCGAAAGCCCCGTGGCATTTACACGTCAGCATCGAAAAATCCGGCTCCCGCGAACTTTCCACCACACAAAACCTTAAAAACCAATACGATTTTGCATTTCCCGCCGGGATTGCCGCCGCCGAAAAGCTCAAGCGCGAGCAAAACGGCAAAAAAGCCGTGCAGCTTTTTTTCAGCCCGATGGTCATCGCCTCATGGCGGCCTATTGCCGACTTGCTGGTCGCCAACCACATCGCCCAGAAACGCGGCGACACTTACTACATCGTCGATATGCTGGCCTTGTTTGGCCTGATTAGCCATGAACAACGCTGGCGTGACTTGCCTGGTAACACCGCCTACCCCGTTAACAAAGCCATCCTGGTCACCACCACTGACTTGCGTACCTCCAACAGCGCCGCGATGTACTTAGCGTTGGCCAGTTACCTCCTCAACGGCAACGCGATTGTCGAAAATACCGCCCAGATTGACAAAATCCTCCCGCAATTGAGCGCGTTATTCTCCCGCCAAGGCTTTACCGAAAACTCCACCGAAATCCCCTTCCAAGATTATTTGACCATGGGCATGGGCAAATCGCCGTTAGTGATGGTGTACGAATCGCAGTTTTTCAGCGAAGCCAATAAAAGTCCCAGTGCCATCACCCCAGAGATGGTCTTGCTCTACCCCGAACCGACCTTATTCAGCAAACATATCCTGATTCCGCTGACCGCCAACGGCGAAACCTTAGCCGCCGCCTTAGAGCAAGACGAAACCTTACAACAAATTGCCCAACGCTACGGTTTCCGCACCGCCCATAGTGCCGCCAACAGCCGCACCGCCGCCCTGCCCAGTTTGGTCAATGTGATAGACGAACCCAGTTATGACATATTGGAAGCGATGATTAACCGAATAACCGCCCGTTAACGCCCTGCCTATCGAGAATCGTTATGACCGACACCGTTAGCCTGACCCCGCCCGAACCCGTCGCGGAAATCGCCGCCACCCAAGCCTTATCCATGGTGCCGGTCTCCAGCGAACAGCACCAGCAACTCGATGCCAAAGCCGCCGATTTTGTCGCCGCCATCCGTGCCGCCGAGGTCAACAGCGACGCGTTTAAAGACAAGCTCAATCTCATCCACACCTTAGGTAGCCAAGAACTCAGGGCAGCGGCTGGCATGTCCAACCGGATGTTGGCAAGGCCTAGCCATAGCCTCAGCAACGGCGGGGTATTTGACGATAAAGCCCCCATCGGCAAAAGCCTGCTGGAATTGCGTAAAACCGTCGAAGCCCTAGACCCTAGCCAGCAAAATTTAGCAGCACCACGCAAATTGTTGGGCGTCATCCCCTTAGGCAATAAGCTCCGGCACTATTTTCTGCAATACCAATCGGCACAAACGCAATTAGATAACATCGTCACGGCGTTATATAACGGGCAAGATGAGCTGCGCAAAGACAATGCGGCCATCGAAACCGAAAAAGCGCACTTGTGGGAGGTTATGGGCAAACTGGAGCAGTACATTTACCTGGGCAAACAATTAAGCGCCGCTCTGATCGCCACTATCCCCACCATAGAACAGC
Organism: Methylovulum psychrotolerans; assembly: GCF_002923755.1. Classification (GTDB taxonomy): domain Bacteria; phylum Pseudomonadota; class Gammaproteobacteria; order Methylococcales; family Methylomonadaceae; genus Methylovulum; species Methylovulum psychrotolerans. The sequence goes on along the minus strand of NZ_PGFZ01000012.1, from coordinate 22,211 downwards.
AATCCCCCGAAAAAGCCCGCATCATCAAAGAAGAAATGCTCTTTTACAGCCAGCAAAAAGTCCAAGATATGTTGACCCAACTGGCGGTCAGCGTCCAAGGCTATCTGGCTTTAGACATGGTGCGCAAAAATAACTTAGAACTGATCAAAGGCGTGGACCGGGCAACCACCACCACCTTATCGGCCTTACGCACCGCCGTGATGGTTTCGCAAGCCTTAACCAACCAAAAACTGGTCTTAAACCAAATCCAGGCCTTAAACACCACCACCAGCGATATGATCGCCAGTACCGCGCAACTGTTAAAACGCCAAGCGGGCGACATCGGCAACCAAGCCGCCGACACCACCCTAGAGCTGGACAAACTGAAAGCCGCTTTCGCCAACCTCTACCAAACTATGGACATGATGGCGGATTATAAAACTAAAGCCTTGGCGAATATGCAGCTGACCGTAACCGCCTTATCAACTGAGATCGACAAAGCCAACGTCTATTTGAACCGCAGCCGCTCACAGGACACAACGGCTTGATAACCCGACCCGCTACCCAAAGAGACCGCCCATGAACCTACTGCGCACCGCTTTCCTAACCGGTTGTTTTGGCCTACTGCTCTTAGTGGCGGCTTGCGGCAAACCCACCGAACCTAAGACCGCAACCAACACCTTAACCCTACTGGCGGGTTCCGAACTCAAAGACTTAGAACCGATGTGGGCCAACCTGCAAGAGCAGACCGGGATACACCTGCAAATCACCTATACCGGCACCTTAGACGGGGCGGAAATTCTCAGCGATCCCAAGCAACATTACGATCTGGCGTGGTTTTCTCATGCCAAATACCTCACTCTGATGCAGGAAAAGCAAAAACTCATCCAAGCACAGGAAAAAATCGCTATTTCCCCCGTCATCCCCGCCATTAAAGAAAGTTTGGCAAAAAAATGGGGCTGGCTAGACCATCCGCAAGTGACGTGGACGCAATTGGCGGAAAAAATCCGCTCAGGGCAACTGACTTACGCTATGACCGATCCTGCCGCCTCCAATTCCGGCTTTTCGACGGTCATGAGCGTACAAGCGGCGTTAGCCAATAAGGGTGACGCGCTGACCGCCCAAGATGTCGATGCCGAAAAACTAAAAAGCTTTTTCAGCGGCCATGTCCTTACCGCAGGCAGCAGCGGCTTTTTAAGCAGCCTATTTTTACGCAACCAAGCCCAAGTCGGAGGGATTTTCAATTACGAAGCCGAATTGCTGAAACTTAACCGCAACCCCTTATTGCAAGAAAAGTTGGTGTTGCTCTATCCGCAAGAAGGCACAGTGATTGCCGACTACCCCTTACTGCTCTTAGCCAAAGACCAAGCGGCGAATTATCAAAAACTGGTCGATTACCTCAAGTCCGCCGCCTTCCAACAATGGCTAATGGACACTACCGACCGCCGCCCGGTGAATCCGGCGGTGGCCTTAGGGACGCAATTCCCCAAAGGTTATTTGCTGGACATGCCCTTCCCTAATACCATCGCCACCGTCAACGAAATCCTCTTTGCTTATCTGAACGAACAGCGCCAGCCCAGCCATACTTATTTTGTCTTGGATGTCAGCGGTTCGATGGCTGGCTCAGGCATCGCCGCCCTGCAACAGGCGATGGCAAATTTAGCGGGGGCGGACACGACCTTAACCGGAAAATTCGCCCGTTTCAGAAACCGCGAACAAGTGACCCTGATTACCTTTAACCATCAAGTCCAAGACATCCGCCATTTCACCGTTGATAAAGAAGGCCACGCCCTGCAAGACATCGACGCTTACGTTAATGGCTTAACCACAACAGGCGGCACAGCAATTTTTAGCGCCTTGGATGTTGCATATAAGCAAGCCACCCAAGCCAGAGCCGCCGACCCAAAACGCTTTTACTCCATCGTCCTAATGACCGACGGCCTCAATGAAGACGGTATGAGCTACACCGATTTTGTCCGCCTCTATCAGCAACACGCCAACTCAGCGGCGGCTATCAACACTTTCCCGATTATTTTTGGTAATGCCGACCCTAGCCAATTGCAAGCACTGGCTGCCTTAACGGGCGGGCAAGTATTTGATAGCCGTACCAACTCCTTAGCGGCGGCGTTTAAACAAATTCGGGGTTATCAATAACCATGCGGCGCGTTTTCTTATACATCTACAGCACCGCCAATATCGTCGGCTGCCTATTGGCAAGCGTGGGTTTGTTGGCGTTCTTTGCCGGATTTATCAAAAGCTTTTGGCTGTTTATCGTCCTCGGTTTATACGCCCTAGGCTATTTGCTCACCCCCAAGCCGCACACAATCAGCCTTATCAACAGCAGCGAAAGCCTAGACGAAGACTTAAGCCCCAAACTGGAAGCCTTAGTAAAAAAAATCGGCAAACGGCTACCGCCTAACCTATTAAGCCAAGTCCATAGCATTAAAGCTAAGCTGCTGTTGATTTTACCGAAACTGGCGGCAATGGAAACAGGCGCGTATGACCTGCACGTCATTCGGCAAACCGTGGTGGATTATTTGCCGCAAATGCTCACGGCTTACCTGCAATTGCCGCCAGCTTTCGCCAAACTGCATAAAATGCGCAACGGCAAAACCGCCCAAGAAACCCTCAGCGAACAGCTGGATTTATTAGACGCACAACTCGAACGCATTGCCATCAGCATCACCAGCCAAGATGCCGAAGCCCTGATCGCCCAAGGCGAATTTTTAAAAGCGAAATTCGCCCGGCAGGATGATTGGCTTTAGCTAATGCACCGCAAACAACGGCTCCCCCGCCACTTTATAGCCAGGCTTGGCTAATTTCTCCCGCACCAGCTTATCCACTACCGGCTGGCATTCGGGTTGCTGCAAGGGTTGCCACGCTTGGTGTAACGCAGTAATCAGCTCAGACATCAACGCGTACAGCTTAGGGCGCGTTTGGCTATTTAAATCCGGTACGCCCTCAAACGCGGCGGCATGATGTTGTTGCCATTCGGCAAATAATTGCTTTTGGGTAGCTTTTGACGCGGCAATCTGCGCTTTAAAAAATGTTTCCGACCACGCTTCCGGCAAACCTTCGGCAACCGCCTGCGCTTTTAGCTTGGTGATAATCATCTGCTCGCGGGCACTGTCTTCAATCTCCACCTTTTGGTTCCACTTATACCGCGCCACATCTTCCGCTAATGCCAGCCGTTGCGCCATTAACGACACCACGGCTTCTAAAGGCTGCACACTCTCGCAAAAAGCGACGGCGGCACTGGCCGGACGGATAAATACAGTGGTGGCCAATAAGGCCATAATCATTAAGCGCATAGGGATACCTCTCTAAATAAGGAGAAAGCGGACTAAACCGCAAATTAAAATGTGTCTTTCATCGCCCGCAAGCGGCTAAAAACCGCCAAACTGTCACCGCCGGGCAAACCGGCCGCCTGTTGTAAGGCCGCATTATCGGTGCGTAAAAACGGGTTAGTCGCCAACTCTTCCGCCAAGGTGGACGGCACAGTCGGTTGCCCTACGGCGCGTAATTGCCTGACCCGCACCATTTTGTCTTGCAAGGCTTGATTGCCCGGCTCCACGCTTAAGGCAAAGCGGCCATTGGCCTCGGTATATTCATGGGCACAATATACCCGTGTACTGGCGGGCAGGGTTTTCAGTACCTGCAAAGAGTGCCAAAGCTGGCCGATAGTGCCGTCGAATAACCTGCCGCAACCCATCACAAACAAGGTATCACCGCAAAATAAGGCCTCAGCCTCGGCGATATAATAGCTGATATGGCCGCTGGTATGGCCGTGGGTGGCGATAACTTGTACGCTAGCTTGCCCTAAACCGAAGCGGTCTTGGTCATTCACCGCGTGACTGAGGCCAGGAATCCGCGCCCTGTCCACTGCCGCACCGATAATCTGGCAACCCGTTAAAGCTTGCAAATACAGATTCGCGCCGACATGATCGTGGTGGTGGTGGGTATTGAGGATATGCGTCAACCGCCAACCGCGTTGCGCCAGTGCGTCCAGCACTGGCTGCGCCACCGCCGGGTCGACCACCGCCGTTACCCCGGTTTCCGGCTCATGGAGCAAATAAATATAATTATCGTTTAAAACAGGTAACTGGACGATGCTAAGCATAAGTGTCAACCGATGGGAACTCACATTACTTACAGCCGATGCAAAGGCTGTAATTCGCTAGGTCTTTTGGCGGTCGCTAATTTAGTGCGGGCATTATTTTCGGTGAAAAATTGGAACAAATGCTTACCCTGCCAAGCTTGCGTGCCCCTACCGTATAAGGTCTGATTAAGCAGAATAATTTCATCGCGCAACCGCGCCTCGCACTGGTTAGCAATAGCCCCTAAGGTGTTGGCGTTAAATTGTAGGCTACCCCAAGCCAACAACGCTTTTTGCGCGGCGGCGGCATCATTATCGGCACAGGCGGTACGCAGTTGCTTGACAATATCCCGCAAACGCAACTGCCGGGCCGCTTGCACCTCATCGACAACCGGGACGGGCTTAGCCTTGCCCCGCCACAGATACACCAACGTCACCAGCCACCCCAAGGCCATAAACGCCGCCAGCGACCATGGCAACACTGTGTCGGCTGATGCAGCGGGCGGCAGAGCCGGAGCCGCTACGCTAGGCGTTTGCGCCGCCGATGGCGGAGCGGCAAGCGTAGGCGGGGCAGGTACGCTAGCGGCAGGCGCTTCATTCGCTCCCGCTACGACCGTCAACACAACTTCGGGTAAGGTAGCGACCGCCATTTGCTGAGTTTGGGTGTTAAACCACGGCAAAGTCATTGCAGGCAACACATAACGGCCCGGTTTAGAAGGTATCAAGGCAATTTTTTCTTCCCGCAACGCCACCAAACCATCGGCATTTTTTTGCTCTTTCAAGTTCGGTTGGTCAGGATACGCTTTCAAGTCGGCATTGTTCAAGACTTGGGCCAATTCCGGCAATTGCCCAACGGTTGTGCCTTTGGCCTGAATTTTCAGGGTGCGGGTCAAGGGTTCACCAACGTGCATTTGTGCAGGGTCGCCCGACCAGGTTTCGGTCAGTTCCAATTGCTCGGCGGGCAACCAATGCTGTCCGGCCGCCGCCGCAGGGGCGGCTTTAATATCCAGGCTTACCGCAGGCGATTCCACCCGCTTAGTTTTCGCCACAGGTGGGCTGAAAAAATTATTGTACACCGAACGCCCGGCACTCAGCACCTCGGCGGTGAGCACTAAAGGCTTAACGGTTAAAGTGCCGCTTTTTTGCGCAAATATCGCGTACTTACGCTCAGTAACCGAATAGCCCACCCCATTCACGTCAGTATTGTAATTGGCATCTTCACCGATTTTCTCAATCACCGCATCCGCTAGCTCCGGCTCGGACAATTGCGCCCGAGAAATTTCCACACGGGTATAAACCCGTACCGTGTAAATAATCTGAGCTTGGTTATAGGTTTGTGTTGGGGTGGCTTCAGCGGTCAAAAACAGCTCGTCATTACGCTGAGCATCCGGCGCTTTGGCCTGTTGCTGGACTTGCACAGTCAACGGTGTCGTAACATCTGCGCCAAAATGGATAGCCGGCACTTGGACAGTACCCGCCGTCTTGGCCATGACATTCAATGTCCATTGCAAAACTCGGCTATGCTGGCCATTCACCCATGAGGCGGTACTGCCATGGTTTTGATGGAGTATCGAGAAATCTTGCGCCAAGGGGCTAAAGTCAGGGTCATCATCCGGCTCTTCGGTCGCGGTAAACACAATCTGGAACGAATCATTCAGATTGACCGGATTGCGGTCTACCGTTACCTGAATCTGCGTAGCCCAACTGTACGGCACAACCGCCAGCAAGCACAAGCACAGCAACAAGCGCCCAAGGTGGCGCGGGTTAATCAACAACAGTTTGTTAGCGTTCATCAGGACAAGTCAACAGAGGGGCAAAAAAGAGGGGGACAAATGGATTATAAAGTATATAAAGCCAAATAACCCATAATTCAAGCCAGATCATTGCAGAGCTTGCCTGTAGCCACTCTTATCGGACTGCCCGGATCGGCTAAGGCTAGCCGGACACGCTCAAACCTTATCCACCCACTCATAAAGCTCGGTTAAGGTCGGGTCGCATTTGCAACAACTGCCGCCGCAATCGGCTTCCAAAGACAGCTTACGGACTTTGCCCTTGCTGACCCATTTCGCCAACATGCCGCGCAAAGCATCAGGCTCGACACCGAAATGGTTAACCAAATCCTTTAAGGCCACGCGCCGCTGTTGCTGCAAAAATTCGCGCAATTCCAAAATCATCGCTACGCCTCCTGATGATGGTTTTTATCGGTATGCCTACCCGTCAACCACAGTCCTAACCAGACCAAAGCAAACCCCATCAGCAGGCCGTTAATCCACAGCAAAGAATAAGCCGGATGCTGGGCGTACGTCATCGCCTGATAAAACACCGTCGCCGCCAGATACGCCAAGCCTGTTGTCCAGCACAGCACAAAAATCGTCCAGCCCCGGTTAGTCTCGCGGTAAATCGCGGCGGTGGCGGTTACGCAGGGCGCGTACAATAAAATGAACAGCAAATAGGCAAACGCCCCCGCCTGACCGTCAAAACTGTGCTGCATCGCGGTAAAGGTAGCGGCTTTAACTTCCTGCTCGGCAGCGGCGGCACTCAAATCATCAACCGTGCCGATGTCCAAACCTAACGGGTCTAAGGCATTGTCAGCCACTTTGCGTAAATTTGTCGGGATGGTCAACGCCGCATCAGTTAAAGCCGTCACCAAATCAAACGCCGCTGGCGGAGCCGCCGGGCTACCGCCATCCGCACCCAACTGGCTGTACAGCGCATCTAAAGTACCGACCACCGCCTCTTTCGCTAAAATGCCCGTAAAAATGCCCACCGTCGCTTGCCAATTATCATCACGGATACCCATAGGCGCAAACGCCGGGGTCAAACTGCGGCCTATCGCGCTTAACACCGACTTGTCGCTGTTCTCGCGGCCAAAACTGCCGTCAGTACCGATACTGTTCAGAAAATTCAGCACCAGCACCATCGGCACAATCACCTTACCCGCATTGAGTAAAAACGCTTTCAGCCTATCCCATGTCCTTAAACAGACACCGCTGACGGTCGGCAAATGGTACGCGGGCAACTCCATAATAAACGGCGAGGTTTCGCCTTTAAACAAGGTATGGCGCATAATCAGCCCGGTCATCACCGCCACCGCAATACCCACCAGATATAAGCCGAACACCAAATTCTGCCCACCGACCGGAAAAAACGCAGCGGCAAACAAGGCATACACCGGCAAACGCGCCCCGCACGACATGAACGGGTTCATTAAATTGGTCAGCACCCTATCACGCTGATTTTCCAAAGTACGGGTCGCCATAATGGCAGGGACGTTACAGCCAAAACCGACAATCATCGGCACGAAAGACTTGCCCGGCAAGCCCATCATGCGCATAAACCGATCCATAACAAACGCCGCCCGCGCCATATAACCGGAATCTTCCAGCGCCGACAAAAACAAAAACAAAAACCCGACAATTGGAATAAACGTGGCAACGACTTGCACACCGCTACCGATACCGTGGGTAATCAGTACATTCAGCCATTCAGGCCAGCCCCAACCGGTCAGCACCAACCCCAAACCATCAACCAGTAACGCCCCGACGGTTTGGTCGAAAAAATCGACAAAAGCCGTACCGATATTAATGGTGAACATAAACATGGCGTACATGACCAGCAAAAACACCGGAATGCCTAAAAAACGGTTCAGCACGAAACGGTCGATCATTTCCGTGGTATGGCGGCTAACCTCGTTGATTTTGCAAACGCAGTGCTGGGTCAGTTGATTGACAAAACCGTAGCGGGCATCGGCGGCAAGAATATCAATGTCATCATCCGTCGCGTCGGCAACCCGCGCTTGCAAAGCGGCGACGGCTGGCAACAGAGCCGCCCCGCCGATGGCTTGCGCCAAGGTGTCTTCTTCCAACAAACGCAACGCCAACCACCGCGCATCACAAGGATAAGCATCAGCAGTAGCCTGCACCATAGGCAACAGCTCGCTGACCGCCTGTTCTAAATCAGGGCAATAGGGAATAGCAATATGGGGAATGGGTTGGCTCTGGGCGGCCGCGTTAATGGCGGTTTTTAAAGCGCCAATGCCATGCTTGGCAGAGGCGGTAATAGGGATGACCGGACAGCCTAGCTGTTTGGACAGGGCTTCTATGTCGATTTTAATGCCGCGCCGCTTAACGGCATCCATCATATTCAGCACCAAAACCATCGGCACCCGCATCTCGACCAGTTGCGAGGTCAGATACAGGTTACGCTCAATACTCGATGCATCAATAATATTAATGACCAAATCGGCTTGCCGTGAGGCGACATAATCCCTGGCGACCTTTTCATCCAAAGACACTTGGTCATCGGCAGCCTCTAAGGAATAAGTGCCGGGCAAATCGACCAGCTCAATCAGCTTGCCGTCATGACTATAATCGCCGGATTTTTTTTCGACCGTCACGCCCGGCCAATTGCCGACATGCTGTTTCGCACCCGTCAAGGCGTTAAATAAGGTAGTTTTACCGCAGTTGGGATTGCCGACCACCCCTACCGTAAAATCCGCAGCCATCACATTTTCTCAATCAATAAGATCGCCGCTTCGTCTTTACGCAAGGTCAAAGAAAAACCGCGCAGCTTAATTTCCACCGGGTCGCCCATCGGGGCGAAACGGGTGACGCTAAACGCCGTGCCGGGGGTCAGCCCCATCGCCAGCAAGCGTTTACGATAGGCTTTGCCGGATTGCTCAAAACCGACTATTTTCCCTAAATCACCAACATGAAGATTTTTTAAACTGAGGGCCATAACCGTATCCTTAGAGTGCGTGTGAAAACCGAGGAGAACGAGAAATTATCAATAATCATTCTCATTAATGATCACTATATCACAGATGGCCAGACAGTCAAAAAACCAATGTAAGCGTGTGCTAATAGTCGCCGCCGTCAAACCACTAGCAAACGCCAGCTATTTGTTTAAACGCATATTTATTGATAGCCACCAAGACTTCGGCAGAAAACCTAAGCGTGACTATGTCTGTCAACCCGCGCAAAAACGCCGAGTTTTGGCATAAAAAGCCCTAACAGTATGAATGGGTTTCAAAGGGGAAGCACCGACGGGCGGCGCAGAAGCTAAGCCGGGAAAGAGATTTTAGCGGCTAAATGACGCCGTAACGGCAACAACCGCCGCAAAGAAGACGCTTAAGCACACAGGCTTAAGCGTAAAACACAGATAAAGCAAGGCTTGCACAGCAAAAGATTACCGCAGCCCGTATACCGTGCCGGATCTAGTCGATAATAACGCACTTGTCACGCGAAGCGTCTACGCGGTCACGCAGTTCCTTACCCGGTTTAAAATGCGGCACATATTTTTTTGACAGTGTTACCGACTCGCCCGTTTTCGGGTTACGTCCGACCCGTGGAGGCCGCATGTGCAAAGAAAAACTGCCAAAACCTCTGATCTCGATCCGTTCGCCAGTAGATAATGCCTCATTCATTTTTTCAATGATACATTTAACTGCCAGCTCCACATCCTTCAAAGCAAGATTTGGCTGTTGTTTAGCTAAGGCTTCAATTAATTCGGATTTTGTCACATTCTATCCTATGTTTAAATCCACACCCGTACATCCGATGGGTGAAACGCCACCGATAAAAAAGGTGGGGCAGCTTCTCCGTCAGCGACGAGGTTTACCAAAAACGATAGCGCTGCAAGCGCAGCACTGCCACCTATCAATAATTCCTCTAAAGAGAGAAGTTTCGTTTTATAAATTCGGGGAAAAACCGCAGACGGAAGGCGCATCTTAAAGATGCGCCCCCTGCCTGAAGCTTATTTTTCTATTTGCTTAAAGATGTCAGCAAAAGTCGGTGAACTGCTAACCGGTTGTGCGTGGTCTTTAATGGTATGGGTTTCTTCATCTTGCTCTTTAGCTTTAATGGACAAAGAAATAGATTTGCTCTTTTTGTCTACGCCGATGAATTTGGCTTCTAAAGTATCGCCTTCTTTCAACAGGGTACGCGCATCTTCAACGCGGTCGCGTTGGATTTCGGAAGCCCGCAGATAACCTTCAACGTGGTCGGCCAAAGTGACTACCGCGCCTTTAGCATCGACTTCTTTAATCGTGCCTTTGACTAAGCTGCCTTTTTCATGGGTCGCCAAAAAGTTTTGGAAAGGGTCTTGCTCCAGTTGCTTAATACCTAAAGAGATACGTTCGCGTTCGGAATCAACGGCCAAAATAACGGTTTCCAGCTCATCGCCTTTCTTAAAGTCACGGACTGAGGCTTCGCCGCCTTCTGCCCAAGAAATGTCGGACATGTGCACCAGACCGTCAATACCACCTTCCAGACCAATAAAGATACCGAAATCAGTGATCGATTTGATTTTACCGGAGATTTTGTCGCCTTTGTTATGAGTCGCCGCAAATTCATCCCAAGGATTGGTTTTGCATTGTTTCATACCCAAAGAAATACGGCGGCGTTCTTCGTCGATTTCCAGAACCATAATTTCGACTTCATCGCCTAACTGTACCAGCTTAGAAGGGTTGACGTTCTTGTTAGTCCAGTCCATTTCAGAAACGTGGACCAAACCTTCAACGCCTTCTTCAATCTCAACGAAACAGCCGTAGTCGGTCAAGTTGTTAACTTTACCGAACACGCGGGTGCCGGCTGGGTAGCGGCGGGCAATGTTTTGCCAAGGATCTTCGTTCATTTGCTTCATACCCAAAGACACACGGTTTTTGTCTTTGTCGTATTTCAGAACCTTAACCTTAATTTCTTGGCCAATTTCCACACACTCGGACGGATGACGTACCCGTCTCCATGCCATATCGGTAATGTGCAACAGACCGTCGATACCGCCCAGATCAATGAACGCGCCGTAATCGGTCAGGTTTTTGACCACACCGACCACTGCCGCGCCTTCTTCCAGCGTTTTCAGCAATTCTTCCCTTTCGGCACTGTATTCTTTTTCGACCACAGCACGGCGGGACAGGACGACATTGTTACGTTTTTGGTCAATTTTGATGACTTTAAAGTCAAGGTCGCGGTTTTCCAAGAACGTGGTGTCGCGGATAGGCCGGACATCGACTAATGAACCTGGCAAGAAGGCGCGTAAAGCACCGACAGCAACCGTGAAACCGCCACGGACTTTACCGGTGATACGGCCTACGATAGTCGCTTCTTTTTCAAACGCAGTTTCCAGTTCAGACCACGCTTTATTTTTCTTGGCTTTATCTCGGGAAAGAAGGGTAGCACCTAAACCGTCTTCAAATAAATCCAGGGCGACTTCAATTTCATCGCCGATAGCGACTTCCAATTCGCCATCGTTATTTAGAAATTGCCATTTGGGGATGACACCTTCTGATTTAGAATGGGTGCTGACGATGACCATATCGTTTTCGATGTCAATTACAGTACCCATTAACATGGCACCAGGACTCATTTTGGTTCTGGTTAAACTTTCTTCAAGTAATGCAGCAAAGCTTTCGCTCATTTTCTATTCCCAAGCTGGTCGGAACACCCCAGCCTTAATTGTATATGTTAAGTTAAAAAAACTGCCCAACCCTACTCCGCCCATCCTTAACGGATAAAGTCCAAGATTTGGGTTATCACAGCATCAATTGTTATCTCAGAAGAATCAATAAAAAGCGCGCCGCTCGCCATGCTAAGCGGAGCAGTTGCCCGCTCCCTATCGCGGCGATCGCGTTCTTCTATGTCTTTTGCTAAGCCCATAAGATTAGCATCAATTCCTTTTTCTTTCAACTGTTTATATCGGCGTTCCGCTCTTTTTATGCTACTTGCCGTTAAAAACACCTTATGGGCGGCATCGGGGAAAACCACTGTGCCCATATCTCTGCCATCCGCCACCAATCCTGGCAGCTGTTTGAAATCCTGTTGCTTTTGCAGCAGCACCGCCCGGACTTCCGGCAAGGCCGCGATGATGGACGCGGCATTGCCAGTGGTTTCCAACCCTAACTGCGCCGTTATGTCCAAGCCGTTCAGCTTGACCACCAATTCGTCGCCGCATTCAAACGCCAACACCAGCGCTTGCGCCACGCCAACAATAGCGGCAACATCGTCCAAAGCCACATTTTGTTGTAACACGGCAATCGCCAAAGAGCGGTAAATCGAGCCGCTATCCAGATAATGCCAGCCCAAGCGTTTAGCCAACAGGCGGCTTACCGTCCCCTTGCCCGCACCGCTAGGGCCATCTATGGTCAATACCGGAACCGCCATACTTAAGCTCCGGTGCAGACTAAATCCAACCCTAAAGCCTTAACCAAGTCTTTGAACTCAGGGAAAGAGGTATTGACGTTGGCGCAATCCAAAACAGTAATCGGGGCTTGGGTGCGTAAACCGGCAATGGAGAACGACATGGCAATCCGGTGGTCGCCGTGCGATTCGACCACGCCGCCGCCAATCGGCTTACCGCCTTGAATAACCATACCGTCTGGGGTAGGCTGCGCATCCACGCCCAAAATCAACAAGCCGTCCGCCATCACTTGGATACGGTCAGATTCTTTCACCCGCAACTCTTCCGCCCCACTCAACCGAGTTTGGCCTTGTGCACAGGCAGCGGCGACAAACAGCACCGGGAATTCGTCAATTGCCAACGGCACTAAATGTTCAGGAATATCAATCCCCGTCAACGGGCTGTAAACGACATGCAAATCGGCTACCGGTTCGCCGCCCACTTCACGCTCGTTCAACACCTCAATGTTCGCACCCATTAAGCGCAAAATATCAATCACGCCGGTACGGGTCGGGTTAATGCCGACATGCTTTAACGTCACATCTGAGCCGGGGGCAATAGACGCGCCGACCAAGAAAAATGCCGCCGAAGAAATGTCGCTAGGCACATCAATGTCCATCGCCTTTAAGCTGCCTTCCGCGGAAATCATCGCCGTGCTGCCTTCGCGTGTGACCGGATAAGCAAAGCCCGCCAACATCCGTTCGGTATGGTCACGGGTCGGCGCCGGTTCGGTGACACGAGTTTCGCCCTGCGCATACATGCCCGCCAACAATAGGCAAGACTTCACCTGCGCACTCGCCATCGGCATGGTGTAATCAATCGCAGTCAACTGCCCGGCTTTGCCGGTAATCTGCAAAGGTGCCGTGCCTTGTTCGGTGGTCTTAATATCCGCACCCATTTTCGCCAACGGATCGGTAACGCGCTTCATCGGACGGCCTGATAAGGACTTGTCGCCCGTCAACACCGAATTAAACGGCTGTCCGGCCAACAAACCGCTTAACAAGCGCATCGACGTACCGGAGTTACCCAAATACAGCGCGTTTTTAGGTTCTTTCAAGCCGTGTTTGCCGACCCCGTGGATAGTCACACAACCGTTGCTAGGACCTTCAATCTCCACGCCCATATCCCGGAACGCCTGCAAAGTCGCCAACGCGTCTTCCGCTTCAAGAAAACCCGTGACATGGGTCACGCCTTCCGCTAAAGAGCCAAGCATAATCGAGCGGTGCGACATGGATTTATCGCCAGGAACGCGGGTCTCGCCGCATAGTTTGCCGCCGGGTTGGATAGTAAAGGTGATGGATTTTGACATAGTGGTGTGTGGTTAATGAAAGGGTGGTTAAAAAATTAAAATTGATCTTAAATAGACACTTGGCGTATAAATATCACCCGCCAACATAATGTCTATCCTTGCTCAAACTGGCCGCTCAAACTGCTCCAAAAAACGTTCCCGCGCCGTTTGGGCATAAGCAAACGTGGCAAACAATTGCGCATAATCATCCGCTGCCAGCAGGGCGTGGATCTTTGCCAATTCCGTTCTTAGTTGCTCAATTAAAGGCAAAATCTCCTGTTTATTCGCCGTGCAAATCGCCGCCCACATGGTCGGGTCGCTGGAGGCGATACGGGTAAAATCCTTAAACCCTCCAGCGGCATATTTAAAAATCTCGCTTTGCTCGTCCTTATGCCCCAGCATATCGACCAGTGCGAAGGCCAGAACGTGCGGCAAGTGGCTAGTCGCCGCCAAGACGCTGTCATGGTGTTGCGCATCCATCAGCGACACAACCGAACCTAAGCCCTGCCAAAAAGCCTGGACTTTCGCCAAAGCACCCGCATCGGTGCCTGCCACCGGGGTAATAATCAGGCGCTTATGCGCAAACAAGCCTTCCACCGCCGCCGACACGCCGCTTTGCTCGCCGCCGGCAATCGGATGGGCGGGGACGAGATTATCCGGCACATAACCAAACACCGCTTCTGCCGCCGCCAATACACTGCCTTTGGTGCTGCCGACATCGGTATAAACGGTTTCCGCCGACCAATGCGGCTTCAATAAACCCAGCACCGCCGCCGTGGTCGCCACTGGCGTGGCAATCACCACACAATCGGCATGGGCGACAGCGGCGGCAATGTCGAGATAAAATTCGTCAATCACGCCGAGTTGCTTGGCAAGCTGGAGATTAGCCAAATCTTGGTCACGCCCAAAACCGACAATACGGGCCGCCAAGTTCTGCACCCGCGCCGTTCTGGCGACAGATCCCCCTATCAGCCCTACACCGATAACGCACAGCGTGTTAAACATCACCGCAGGACATCTGCCAAGGCTTGCAAAAACACCGCATTTTCAGCGGCTGTACCAATACTGATACGCAAAAAATTCGGCATTTCATAGTTCGCCACTGGCCTGACAATAACGCCTTTATGCAGCAGGGCATCATAAACAGGCAAACCTTCACGGCCTATATCGACGGCAACAAAGTTACCCGCCGACGGTATCCACGCTAAGCCCAAAGCCTTAAAGCCCTCGGTCAATTGCAGCATCCCTTCGCTGTTATTGCTGATGGTATTATGTAAATGTTCGCTATCCGCCAAGGCCGCTTCCGCTGCCGCCAAAGCTAAGCTGTTATTATTAAACGGTTGGCGGACGCGGTTTAAAATGTCGGCCAGTTCCGGGCTGGACAAGCTGTAACCGACCCGTAACCCTGCTAAGCCGTAAGCTTTAGAGAATGTGCGGGTAATGAGCAAATTAGGGTATTTTTGCAGCCAAGCGATAGAATCGCCTCCCCCCGCTTGCTGGACAAATTCAAAATACGCCTCATCCAACACGCAGATGACCGTCTCCGGCAGGGCGGCAATAAACGCCTCCAGCTCGGCTTGCGCCAACAGCGTCCCCGTCGGGTTGTTGGGGTTGGCGATAAACACCAGCCGTGTTTGCGCAGTGACAGCGGCGGCCATTGCCGCCAAATCATGACCATAATCGCAGGCAGGCACAACAATCGCCGTTGCTCCGACCGCTTGAGTCACTAAAGGATAAACTGCAAACGCATGTTGCGAGAACACCACAGCCAGTTCAGGAGTCAGAAACGCCCGCGCCACCAATTCCAAAATCTCATTAGAACCATTGCCCAACGTGATTTGGCTGGCATCTAAGCCGTACTTTGCCGCCAGAGCCTGCTTTAAATGAAAACCACTACCGTCAGGGTATAAGGCCAAATCGGCGAGTGCCGCCTGCATTGCCGTCACCGCCTTGGGGCTAGGACCTAAAGGATTTTCATTAGAGGCCAGTTTAATAATCTGCGTCAAACCCAACTCGCGTTCCAACTCTTCAATCGGTTTTCCGGCTTTATAAGGGATGAGTTTTTGCACACCCGCAACAGCGAGTTGGTAAATAGTCGGTTTGTTCATGACGTAAATAAAATCGGTGATAATTCAATTAGTGGGCAAATATTTCGGCCAAGTCGATGGCCAGATCCGGGAATAGCCAAGGTGCCGCCTGATCATACCGGGAAAACATGGCGGTTAACTGATATTTTTCTGTCGTTTCGTCCAACACAAATTGCGATACGGTCGCCTCGTAGGGATACACCAGCCAATACTCTTTCACCCCCGCTTCCTGATAGAGCTGGAATTTAGTTTGGGTGTCTTTTTGCGCCGTACTTTTGGACAAAATCTCAATAATCCAGTCGGGCGCTCCCAAGCAGCCTTTAGGGTCAAGCTTACCGCCATCGCAGACCACACATAAATCCGGCTGCACTACGGTATAAATGTCTTGGTTAGCGACCAACGACTTTTTTCGGTCATATAGGCGCACATCAAAAGGGGCATGGAATGCTTGGCAAGGCTTACCTTTCAAATACCCGCCTATCTCCACCAGCAAATTCTTAGAAATCCGCTGATGGCGCAAGTTCGGAGCCGGACTCATCAGCGACACTTTACCGCGCAACAATTCG
The DNA here is from genome assembly GCF_002923755.1 of Methylovulum psychrotolerans. Classification (GTDB taxonomy): domain Bacteria; phylum Pseudomonadota; class Gammaproteobacteria; order Methylococcales; family Methylomonadaceae; genus Methylovulum; species Methylovulum psychrotolerans. The sequence goes on along the minus strand of NZ_PGFZ01000012.1, from coordinate 6,020 downwards.
ACCGCCTCATCAAACCGCCACGTCAGATAATCAGCATAGGAGTAAGTGCGGCCTAAATCTAATTGCGAAAAGTGGCTTATTTTGCTCATGCCCCTAAAAAACCGCTTTCGGATAAGAGCCTAATATTTTCAACATATTCACCTTATCGCGTAAAGATATTAGGGCTTGCGCCACCGCACTGTCATTGGCATGGCCTTGAATATCAATAAAAAACACATAATCCCACAACCCTTGATGCGATGGCCTGGACTCGATATTCACCATATCCACGCCAAATGTCGCGAACGGCTCCAGCATCCGGTGTAAAGCCCCCGGCTTATTGCCTGTCGAAACCACCAGCGAAGTTTTATCCTTACCTGTCGACGTGGAAATTTGCTGGCCAACAATAATAAAGCGCGTGGTATTGTTGGCAATATCTTCAATATTTTTTTCGATGACAGGCAACTGATACACCTCAGCGGCGGCAATCCCGGCAATGGCGGCCACCCCTTTATTCGCCGCCGCCAGCCGCGCCGCTTCGGCATTGCTGTTGACCGCCGCCCGCTGCGCGTGGGGCAAATGCTTATCCAACCATTGCCGACATTGCGCCAAAGATTGCTGATGCGAATACACCGTCGTAATGTCGGCCAGATTTTCCGCCAAACTTAACAGGTTTTGATGCACCCTGATTTCCACCTCGCCGCAAATTTTCAACGGCGACACCAACAAGCGGTCTAAAGTATGGCTAATCACCCCTTCCGTAGAGTTTTCTACCGGCACCACCCCAAACGGGCATAACTGGGTTTCGACCGCATTAAAAATTTCATTAATCGTGGCGACCGGCACCGTTTTCACCGCATGGCCAAAATGCTTGAACGCCGCCTGCTGGGTAAATGTACCTTCCGGCCCCAAAAAAGCCACTTCCAGCGGTTTTTCCAACGCCAAACAAGCGGACATAATTTCCCGGAAAAAACGGATCGCCGTTTCATCCGGCAAAGGGCCTTGGTTCAATTCTTGAATCCGCCGCAACACCAAAGACTCGCGGTCAGGCCGATAAAACGTCCCCTGCTCGCCCTGGGCCATTTTTGTCCTGGCGACTTCCTGCGCACATTTCGCCCGCTGATTCAGCAAGTCCAGCATCTGCGCATCCAGCGCGTCGATTTTTTCCCGAAGTTCAGCAAGTGGCGTAATGGCGGTCATAGCGGCGTTATCCTGTAAACAATTAATGGCTGCGTTCAAATTCCGCCATAAAGGCGATCAACGCTTCCACACCCGCATCCGGCATAGCATTGTAAATACTCGCCCGCATCCCACCGACTGAGCGGTGGCCTTTCAGCTCATACAAACCCTGCGCTTCGGCAGCACTGATAAACGCCTTATCCAGCCCATCATCCGCTAAAATAAACGGCACGTTCATCCGCGAACGGTAAGGAATGGCGACCGGATTATGGTATAAGGCCGATTGGTCGATAGCCTGATACAGTTTTGCCGCCTTAGCGATATTGCGTTGCTCTATCGCGGCGACCCCGCCTTGCGCTTGCAACCATTTCAATACCAAGCCGACCAGATACCAATTATAAGTGGCGGGCGTGTTGAGCATGGACTGGTTTTTCGCCTGTTCGGCGTAATTAAACACCGACGGCGTAGTTTTAGGGGCATGGCCGATTAAATCATCGCGGACGATAACAATCGTCACACCCGACGGCCCCATATTCTTCTGGGTTCCGGCATAAATTAGGCCGAATTGGCTAATATCGACCGGGCGCGACAGAATATTAGACGACATATCCGACACCAAAGGCAGGCCTTTACTGTCAGGAATATCAGGAAACTCCACACCGTGGATCGTTTCGTTAGACGTGTAATGCAAATAAGCCGCATCACTGTCGATGAGCCAAGTGGCAGGTTCCGGTACATGCGAATAATGCTCCGCCTCGGAACTGGCCGTAAGGACAACCTCACAATAATTTTGCGCATCACTGACGGCTTTTTCCGACCACGCCCCGGTCTTGATATAACAAGCCTTCGTCTTGCCGTTTAACAGGTTTTGCGGGATTAAAGAGAACTGCGCCGACGCGCCGCCCTGTAAAAACAACACCTTATAGTTATCAGGAATCGCCAACAAACTCCGCAGATCACTTTCCAGCTCTTCGGCGATAATGGCGAAATGCTTACCCCTATGGCTCATTTCCATCACCGACATGCCGCTGCCCCGCCATTCCAACAGCTCTTGTTGAGCTTGCAGCAACACCGATTCCGGCAAAGTGGAAGGGCCGGCACTGAAATTGTAAACTCTGGACATTAGGATTCTCTTTGTATTTAGATGTGTATTTTATAAACCCAGTGCAATCATAGCAGAACTGCCAATAGGCTAACGCCTGCTTATTCATCAATGGAAAGAATGGCTTAATAGCAAAAGACAACACCCCTTACCAGGATGCCGTCCTTTTAGTCTACCAATCCTGCTTTAAGAAGCGTCATCCTCAACATCCGCCTGATCAGCGTCTTCATCGACCCCATCATCCATCGCTTCCGCATCGCCGTCCAATAGCTCTTCTTCCGACTCTTCCGATTCCTCGCCCGCCAACCCGGCAATCCTATCCACGCCAATAACTTTTTCGCCTTTATCCAAACGGATAATGGTCACACCTTGGGTGTTTCTGCCGACCACCGAAATACCATCGACACGGGTGCGCACCAGCGTACCGCCGTCGCTGATCAGCATAATCTCATCATTATCGTTAACCAACACCGCCCCGACCACCGCACCGTTACGGTCAGAAGTCTGGATTGCAATCAGACCTTGGCCACCGCGCTTATGGCAAGTGAATTCTTCCAGCTTGGTGCGTTTGCCGTAGCCATTTTCGGTAATGTTCAGCACTGTACCTTCGGTGGCGATAATTAAGGAAATAACCTTATGGCCGTCTTGCACCCGCATTCCGCGTACCCCGGAAGCCGTCCGGCCCATGGAGCGGACATCGGTTTCGTTAAAGCACACGGCTTTACCGGAACTACAGAACAACAGCACATTTTGCTGCCCGTCCGTCACCGCGACACCGACCAAGGTATCTTCTTCGCGCAAATCAATGGCGATTTTGCCGGTGCTGCGTTGGCGTTCAAACTCATTTAACGGAGTCTTTTTTACCGTCCCCGCCGAAGTCGCCATAAAAATAAACTTATTGTCGCTAAACTCACGGATCGGCAATAAGGCGTTAATCTTTTCACCCTGCTCCAACGGCAACAAATTAACAAACGGCTTACCCCGCGCCGCGCGGCTAGCAACCGGCAATTGGTACACTTTCAGCCAATACACCTTACCCAAAGACGAGAAACACAAAATCGTATCGTGAGTATTAGCGACAATGAGCTTGTCGATAAAATCAGTCTCTTTCATCGCTGTCGCCGACTTGCCGCGCCCGCCACGCTTTTGCGCCTTATAATCGCTTAAAGGCTGGGATTTGACATAGCCTTCATGCGACATCGTCACCACCCTGTCCTCTTCGGTAATCAAATCGCCATCCGACAAATCCAACTGGTTCTGGACGATTTCGGTACGGCGCTGATCGGCATACTGTTCTTTAATCGCCGCCAGCTCTTCCCTGATGATTTCCATCAGGCGGCTATCGTTAGCGAGGATATACAGATAACCATCGATTTGCAGCAGCAGTTCTTTATATTCGCCGACAATCTTATCTTGCTCAAGTCCGGTCAGACGATGCAAACGCAAATCCAAAATGGCTTGCGCCTGGGTTTCGGTCAGCTGATACTGACCGCCGTGGATACCAAATTCTATCGGCAAATCCTCAGGCCGTGAGCGGTCGGCATCGGCGGCTTCCAACAAGGATGCCACCAAACCGGCATTCCAAACCTTAGCCAGCAAACCGTCTTTGGCTTCTTCACGGCTGGAAGAGGTTTTGATCAGCTCGATCATTTCGTCGATATTCGCCAAAGCGACCGCCAGACCCTCCAAAACATGCGCCCGTTCGCGGGCTTTACGCAACAGGTACAGCGTCCGGCGGGTGATAATTTCCCGGCGATGGTCAATAAAGGCAGCAATAATCTCCTTTAAGTTCATGCAATGCGGGCGGCCATCCAACAACGCCACCATATTGATACCGAATACGGTTTCAAACTGGGTTTGTTTATAGAGGTTATTCAGCACCACATCCGGCACTTCACCGCGTTTGAGCTCAATCACCATACGCATTCCATCCTTATCGGACTCATCGCGCAGACCGGAAATGCCGTCAATCTTGCCTTCCTTAATCAGCTCGGCGATTTTTTCCAGCAACCGGGCCTTGTTGACTTGATACGGCAACTCGGTCGTAATAATGGCTTGGCGGCTACTGTCGCCAATATCTTCAAAATGGCAACGGGCGCGTAAATAAATTTTGCCACGGCCTGTCGTATAAGCGCTGTAAATGCCGGACGCACCGTTAATAATAGCCGCTGTCGGGAAATCAGGGCCGGGGATATGCTGCATCAGTTCCTGCACCGTCACATCGGGATTATCGCACACCGCCAAACAGGCACTGATGACCTCACCCAAATTATGCGGCGGGATATTGGTCGCCATACCCACAGCGATACCCGAAGAACCGTTGACCAACAAAGTCGGCAAGCGGGTCGGCAGCACTTGTGGCTCGGATTCCGACTCGTCATAGTTAGGGATAAAATTGACGGTTTCCTTATCAATATCCGCCAATAATTCATGGGCGATTTTTGCCATGCGCACTTCGGTGTACCGCATGGCGGCAGGCGCGTCACCATCGACCGAACCGAAGTTGCCCTGCCCGTCAATCAACATATAGCGCATCGAAAACGGCTGCGCCATACGCACCATGGTGTCATAGACAGCGGTATCGCCGTGCGGGTGGTATTTACCGATGACATCACCGACAATACGCGCAGACTTCTTATAGGGCTTGTTCCAGTCATTGCCCAACTCGCTCATGGCATACAGCACACGGCGATGCACGGGCTTAAGGCCATCACGGACATCTGGAAGGGCACGGCCTACGATAACGCTCATGGCGTAATCAAGATAGGACTGTTTCATCTCGTCTTCGAGATTAACGGAGATAATTTCTTTAGCGAAGTTTGACATTGATCCCTATATAAACATAAACGCCGGATAACCAAAGATACCGACCGGTTTTTTTAACGGCTAAGCCACCTGAATGTCCACAAACACCCACACAATCCTTGGCGTGAATGTCCAAACACATCGTAACAAGCCCACTATTATAGCAAATAGCGGACAGGGAGTCGAAACCGTTATGGGTGTATATCCAGGCCATTTATAATGGCTGTTTTCTTGAAAAACTCCCTATAACACCATGGCCATCCTATTATTTTCCTTACGCGGCGTACCCGATGACGAGGCTTACGAAGTGCGCGGGCTACTGACCGAACAGCAGATCGATTTTTATGAAACCTCAGCAGGAAATTGGGGCATTTCCATGCCTGCCCTTTGGCTAAGAGACCACGCCCAATTGGCACAGGCCCGCGAATTACTCGCTAATTACCAACAGCAACGTTTTTTGGCGGCACGGGAAGCCTATCTGCAAGCCAAGCAAACGGACGGACAGGCTGTGCCCACGGGTGTTAAGGACTATCTGCGGCGCGGCCTCTACTGGCTAGGCAGCCTACTGGTCGCTTATATTTCGGTGAAATGGGTGTTAGAACTGGGGGGATGGTAAAAAGCCACTACGGATGGGGTCGCGGGCATCTTGCCCGCCCATGATTCCGTTGTAAAGCCGAAGGGGGCGGCTCTTTGGCTCCACTCAGGGACCCAGAAGCGGGGCCGGACACGCTGTGCTGCAATGGAACGCCGACTTAATTTTATGCACGATCCTAACAAGCGGCAAAACCGCAGGCAAAAAAAAGCCCCAACCGTCAGGTTGGGGCCTCGTTTTGGGAGCTTGGCGATTCCCTACTTTCGCATGGCAAACTGCCACACTATCATCGGCGCTAAGCGGTTTCACTTCCGAGTTCGGGATGGGGTCGGGTGGTTCACGCTCGCTATGGTCACCAAGCAA
>NZ_PGFZ01000011.1:36164-99655 GCF_002923755.1 Methylovulum psychrotolerans | reverse complement strand
TGCCGCCGCCCGCGCGGCACTGATCCGTCCTAAGGCCACCGCCGCCTGCAACACAGGCTCCACCTGCGCCTTGTCATAACCCAAGGTCACCTGCCAACGCACTGGCTTGTGCGCCAATTCCGCCTGTTCGCATTCGCGTACATAAGCCGCCTTAAACGCCCGCCCGGCGTTATAACGGTCACCCAACTCCAACAACGGCGCACACACCGCAAACGCCACCGCCATCTCCTCCGTCCAACACACCGTCTCTTCCTCACTGCGCGGCATCAATGCCCACGCCTCATCCGCCGACACACGCGGATTAGTACGCGCCAACACCGCCACCACATCATGCACCGTCGGGGCAAACCGCGACACCCGCGCATGGTGGCGTAACGCCGCCTCCACCGCCGCCAACGGATAGCCCGCCAAATCATCAAACACCGCCATCACCACCGCATCCGCCGGCACCTGATTACTGCTGCTCTTGGCATGAGCCAACAGCCACAGCTCATGAAATGCGCCAAACTCCTGCGGACTCATACCAACCTCGTCGCCGTCGACTCAATCACCAGGCCTGCCGTCCGGCGTTGCTCCTTAGGCACATACATCGGTGCCGTGCGGACAGACCCCGGCACTACCGCCTTACTGCCCGCCACCCACTCCGCCTTAAAGCCCTGCCAATTGCGTTCGATACATAACTGCACCGCCTGCGCCACCGTCAGCTGAGCGGCCGCCGCTTCCCTAACCAGCCCCGCCAACATGGTTTTGGTGATCGGCGACTTCTTCGCCAGACGGTGGGCGATAAAATCCCGCGCCAACTCCGCACCCACGCCATACTCCGCCAACAACAGTTCCGCCGCATTGCCTTTACGCCCCGCCGCCAAACGCGGCGATGCCTTATCTTGTTCTTGTTTCTGCTCTTGCTCCTGTTCCTGTTCTTGTTCTTGTTCTTGCTCCTGTTCTTGGCTAGCAAGGGGCTGTAAAGGGGCCTGCTCCGCATCCACAATCCCCGGATGGGCCGGCAAATGGAAATGCGCCCGATACAAGGCATAAAACCCGCGCAAATGCTCACAAACCGGCAACTCCAAAAAGGCCTTTTCCACCGCCTTCACCCGGTTATCCTTAAGTTGCAACGCCCCGCCGATCTGATACAAGGCCATCTTGCGCACCCATACCAGTTCCAAAGCCCGGTCATACGCGCAAAACCCCGCCTTGATACAGCCGTCCAGGCCCTTACAAGCCCCTGCCAACGGCAAACCCGTATCGTGGGCGATATACACCGTCGGCAAATAATAGACCCCCAACATATCGGCATGGGGTGAGGTCATCAGATACATCGCCACCAACACCGCCTCCATCCCTTCCGCCTTAATGGCCTTACCCGTCCGCCCCGTCCAAAACTTCGGCGACACTTTACCGTAATCCCGCATACCATCCCTCCTACACTGTTTTGCCCACCGCCCAAACAAATTTGCTTTTTACCCGCGCACTGATATGTTGTTGCCTATAAGCAACCGGTCACCTTAACCCTAACAAGCCGCTTGCCAAGCCACCTTAAAAAACCATTACCCTAATCAAATATGAATATTTCTCATTCGCTTTACCATTAACCCTTTAAATTAGTACAATAACGCCCGCTTAGTGTTAGGCCCTAAATCGGGCGCAACGGCGTTTGCGGTCATTCTCCACCGCCTCGCTATCACTAACCCTCTCAGCCACCCGAAACCAACGGAACGCGTTGGTTTGCGGCGGTGGCGGGCGCAACAATAACGCCCTAGCCCGCCTATCATTTTTCGTCACCCCACCCCCTTGCTTAACACAGATGTACTCGAAACCCCAATTAAAACGGATTAGTTATCATACTTGAACTACTTTTATGAACTCTATTCCTGAACGATGGTCAATTACTTGAGCAAGCGAAACCGCCACGCCGAAAGCACCAAACCCTTGTCGCCTAAGAATAAATGCTACCTTGACTACGGTATGGACATCACCGTCAGACAGTGCTAATCTATTAGGATTGACAAGGATTATCGGCATTATGCCGGCAATCTGCACGACGTTGAGGAATGCTTCTCAATGGTTATTACCCTAGAGAATAAAGGCCCGTCTATTTCAAGCAATCGCCTTACTAGCCCTTGCCCGCCATGTATAGATACTTATAGCCAAAAAACTTGGCTGGACTATCCATTATTGGCATTATTCGCCGCTTTTATTTTTCGCATGGGTAATAAAATATTACAATAGTAGTTCGTTGTCAATAACTAAGGCCTTTTCTAGCGGAAATCACCCTAGTAATGCGATACTGCCCTAACCACATCACTTACAGACCTATGAAAACATTAGCAGATAGAATCAACCAAAAAATGGCCGAACAAGGCTTCACCCAGCAATCTTTGGCAGAAAGGGCAGGCCTGTCCCAAGCCGCTATCTACAAACTCACCTCCGGCAAGACCAAAGAAACCAAAAAACTCATCCAGTTGGCTTCTGCCCTGAATGTGGACATGCAATGGCTGGCCACCGGCACCATGCGCTCCAACCCCTCCACCGCCGCTAACGCCGAACTGATCGGCGGTTTCGACGAATGGGACAGCAACACGCCGCTGCTGGACGACGAAGTCGAACTGCCTTTCTACCGTGAAGTCGAACTTTCCGCCGGCACCGGCAAATTCCACGTCGCGGAAAACCCCGGCGCGAAACTGCGCTTCGCCAAAGCTACCCTCAAGCGCGTCGGCGTTTCCGCCGAACACGCCGCCTGCGTCAAAGTCTCCGGCGACAGCATGGAGCCAGTCCTGCCTGACGGCTGCACCGCTGGCATCGACACCAGCAGCACCCGCATTAAAGACGGCGACATCTACGCCGTCGACTATGAAGGACAATTGCTGGTCAAACGCTTATACCGTATCCTCGGCGGCGCAGGCGGTATCCGCATCCGCAGCTACAACGAACACGAATATCAAGATGTCGATTGCATCGGCACAGATGCCGAAAAACTCATCATCTTAGGCCGCGTGTTCTGGTGGTCAGTGTTACGCTAGACCTCTTCGCCTAGCGGCAATGGGCGGCGCGGCGCCAGCACACGGCCCGCCCGCCTAAGCCACCCAACTGGCGTACCCCCCAATAGTGTTTGGCTTAAGCCAGCCGCCCCGGTCTTCCTCCCCCGACCGGTCGGCATCGGCTTAAGCCAACTCATCCGCCCCGGCTTTCCGCCTCCCCCTTGAGAAACCCAACATTTACGCCACAGGCCAAACTCCGTGTTTCCCTAAAGCGAAAATCCATCCGAAATGACCAGACCGGACAGCCTATTTTCTTTATCGTTAAAAAAACAATAGGTTATAGCGTCTTTAAAGGCTTTTTCGCCAACGCGTTTACCCCCCCGGCCTCAGCGGCCTCCTCTGCCCTAGCGATAACCCTTATCCTCACCAACAAAAAACTACAGGCTTCACCGCAATCATTATTTAGAATTTATTAATATCTTAATAAGAAGCCTAAATCCCGTATCCGCACCGACTGCCGCCGCCTGAGCAGCAACTAAAGCCCCGTTAACCCCCCATAAGGCCAAATATTCCGGCTTATCCCGCAATTCCTAGCCCTGACATGAAAAAAACCTCTCAATAATTTCAATAAACTCATCGACAAAAAATAAATTATGTGAAAAATTCACGTTTTTTCTGGCACTAATTAATAGCAATAGTTTTGAAAAATCGCTATGGTACTAATCCGCATCTTGTTGCCTAAAAAACGCCATTATTACTTTATATGCGCATGCCCCCACACTTTTTTACTGTGCTAAGTAAATCCTATTACCCCTAACAGAGCAAAACGGCCCACCCCTAAAATGCCCTGCGGCCTCTAGGCCGACAAGAAAAGCCCGCCTTCAGCCAACATTACAAAGCCGCCCCAGGCAAACACCTACAGCTTAGCAAAAGCCCCATCGGGATAAGGCAACCAGAAATTTGGGCAAACACCAGCCATTCCAAACAAGGTAAAACCGCCTGGGAATATCAGCAAAAAGGAAGGGACAAAGGAGGGGGGCGAAGGAACGAAACTATCCGGCGGCACTTTATCGGCATAACAGGCTCATGCCAAAGCTAAGGCCTTTTTTTCATCGCGTATACGATGAGGAGACATGCCGTTTATACAGCCCACACAAAGCCGCCGCAGCGCGGCAACACGCCAGCCCAAAATTTAACGGCAAAACAACGCCGCTAAGCAGGCAGAGCCGCTCAATACTTACTACTGGGTTAGGTTAGGTTAGGTTGGCTTTATTAAGGGCTTTACCGTAACGGCTTGGCCTATACGCTGGCGCCGAGTCAGGCAGCTAAGGAATGGGTAAGGGAACTGCATGAAATAAATCTGTTATCTGGATGAAAACACGGCAACCCCTTCCCAACCTCCCCTTTGCCAGGGGAGGCGCTTTTTCACCTGAGCTTCGCCCGTACGACGGGGAAGCGGCCCGTTCGCTCCCCTGCGAAGGAAAGGGCTGGGAGAGGGGCTTAATGGTTGCGGAACACATCATCCAAGGTGGTGGCATCCAAGGTGTTGTCCAACCATTGTTCCAATTGTTCCGGTTGGGCGGCTTCGATACGGGCCAACACATCGGCGGGGAGGGCTTGGAAACGACGGGTCAACAGGCGTATAAGGGCGCGGTATTCACCTTGTTGGATACCTTGCTGCATCCCTTGGCTAAAGCCGCGTTGCAGCCCTTCTTGGATACCTTCTTCTTTCCAGCTAGTCGTCAGTTCCATCGCTTGCTCCTGTTCGGTGGGTAAAAATTCAGTATGGATTAAGTGGTCAAAAATCTGTAGCTCTTCGCGCTGCAAACGCAAATAAGTGTCGATAAAGCCCGATATAAAACGGCTGCGGGCGGGGTCGAGCTTGAGCGTCACCAACAGCCGCAAACATTCGGCCTTCACCCGTGGCCTATCTTTCGGCTCTATCGCCATTTTCGCCATCAAGGCACTGGCGACCGGGTTATGGCTGCCCAGATAATCGCGCCAGTTCAGGCGGTTCAGTTGCACAGTACGGAAGCGGAACGCCAGCACCTCCCCGTCGGGGAAGGCCACGCTATAGCGGTCGGGTTTCGGGGTGCTGGGCGTGTCGTAAGACAAGACGGCGATAGGGTAGACAGGCAAGCCGTGCTTTTCGTGCAAACGGGCGAAGTATTTGAACATGCGCCGCGCAAAATCGGGCTGGCGTTTCGCCTGGGTCTCGATATGCACCAAAAAACACGCAGGCTCACCTTTACAGCGCACGGTCGCCACCAAATCCGCCTCATGGCGGTCACCATCGAGGATGTCGGTAAAAATTTCCTTATCCAAAAACGCCACGCTATCGGGCTCCAGCCAACCGTGCAGTTCTGGCCTGAACAGGGCGATAAAATCTGTGAAGAATATCGTCAGCAGCTCTTTAAACAGACGGTCATGGTCTATGGGCATGGCACGGCTCAATGGTTTCGGAACACGTCTTCTAAGGTGGCGGCATCCAAGGTGTTGTCCAGCCATTGCTCCAACTGTTCCTGTGGGGCGGCTTCGATGCGGGCCAGCACATCGTCGGGCAAGGTTTGGAAACGGCGGGTCAACAGGCGTTTGAGCGCGTGGTATTCGCCCTGGTGGAAACCTTGTTTGAGGCCTTGTTGGATACCAATTTGAATACCTTCTTCTTTCCAGCTGGTCGTCAGTTCCATCGCTTGCTCCTGTTCGGTGGGTAAAAATTCAGTATGGATTAAGTGGTCAAAAATGGGTAGCTCTTCGCGTTGCAAACGCAAATAAGTGTCGATAAAGCCCGATATAAAACGGCTGCGGGCGGGGTCGAGCTTGAGCGTCACCAACAGCCGCAAACATTCAGCCTTCACCCGTGGTCGGTCTTTCGGCTCTATCGCCATTTTCGCCATCAAGGCGCTGGCGACCGGATTGTGGCTGCCCAGATAATCGCGCCAGTTCAGGCGGTTCAGCTGCACGGTGCGGAAGCGGAACGCCAGAACCTCCCAATCGGGGAAAGCCACGCTATAGCTGTCCGGTTCCGGCGTACGCGGGCTATCGTAAGACAGCACGGCGATGGGGTAAATGGGTACGCGGTGCTTTTCGTGCAAACGGACGAAGTATTTGAACATGCGCGGGGCAAAATCAGGCTGGCGCTTGGCTTGAGTCTCGATATGGATTAAAAAACACGCCGATCCCCCTTTGCAGCGGACGTTCGCCACCAAATCCGCCTCATGGCGCTCGCCGCCAAAGATGTCGGTAAAAATCTCCTTGTCCAAAAACGTGACGCTGTCCGGCTCGAACCAGCCCAACAGTTCCGGTTGGAACAGGGCGATAAAGTCCGTAAAAAATATCGTCAGCAGCTCTTTAAACAAGCGATCATGGTCTATGGGCATAGGTGTAAGGGTGCGGCCAGAATCATGTGGCTATTATCTTCGCAATAGTAGCCAAAGTAAAATCTTGGCGCGAAGCGCTAGGCACAAGCGTATTCCCAGCCGTTCATGCCGCACTTGACGATGCAAAAACAGCTAAAAACGCCCTAGGCCAACACCTCTGCCATCACGCATTTTTTCCCGCCCGCCCAAAAAATCCTCCGTCAACAACACCAACAAAATCAATAAACTACCAACACAAAAAACCATTGTGTTAAAAACTCACACTTTTTTCGGTATTACCTAATAGAATTTAGCAAAATGTCTTGCTACTGTACGCCGCCGCCGTCAAAAACAGCCTAATAATAACCGACGGATAACGTCGCCGCCCCGGAACCGCCCATGCGGACGGATACGGCACGGCAAGCGCATTCTTAACCGCAGAGGAGCCCCTAATGTCATCGCAACTTACCCCACCGAGCCGCTACCGGCAGGTCATCGCCATTCTGGAAGCCGCCGCCCAGAACAGCAGCGCCGATTACGGCGGCTTAGGCCATTTTTGGCGGCAAGGCCTGCCCGCCCTGCTGGCCGCCCGCATTGGTGATATCCCCTTAATCGCCGCCGCCACACCGACCACCTGTTGCGGCCACCCTATCGACAACCCCAACTATCGGCGCAGCGCCGCGTCCGGCCTGATCTTAGGCCTACAAGGCCAGGCTCCGTTCGACGATAGCCGCTACCCGCGCTGGACCACCACCATCAGCGCCGCCGACATCGGCTTTATCAGCGCCTGGATAGACGACGGTTGCCCCGAAGAAGACCCCGACACCCAACCGCCCCTGCCCGTACAAGGCGAAACCCTAGAATCGCTGACCATTTCGGTACGCGAACGCCACGAATTTAACGTCGCCCCCGACGGAATGCGCCGCGTGCGCCGCCCCGGCGAACCTAAGCAACGCGTCAACATCGACTGCATGGGCACTGCCGAAGCCAACCGCCTGCGTGCCGCCTTCAAAGACATCTACGCTCTGAACAAATGGCCGGAAGACCGCCGCAGCTACAACAACCAAGCCCTGATCCACCAAAACCACTGCCAACACGGCTGGGAACGCTTCCTGCCCTGGCACCGCGCCTACCTGTACGAATTTGAGCAAAACCTGCAAGACTTCGACAGCGACGTGACCCTGCCCTATTGGGATTGGACCATGCCGCAATACCGCCCCGAACAACCGGAGCAAGGCTGGATTACCCCGAAAGTCCACCAAGCCTTCCTGCTGCCCAAAGTCACCGCCAAGCTGCTGGACAGCCTAAACCCGCGCCCCACGCCCGAACAGGCGGCGGCATTTATGCGTTTGGCGGAAGACCACTGCCTGTTCGTCTCGCAAAGCCAGTTTTTCGAGTACGTCTATAACGTCATCGGCTACACCGAACTGACCCCAGACCCGAAAGACAGCAACCGCCAACGCCTGCTCGACGCATTGCTCGCCTCCAACCCGCTGTGGTATCCCCTGCGCTTCCCCGCCGAATACGGCGGCAAAACCATCAACCAAGCCATCCATTACCACTACCCCAGTGCCGACGACATCCGCCAGATCATGAGCCTGAACAACTTCCGCGACTTTGGCGGCGGCAGCATCTACGATGCCGCGTTCGGCTTCTTAGACCAAAACCCCCACAACACCCTGCACATCTGGACAGGCGGCGAAAACCCCTACCAAGACGGCAAAGGCAGCTACGCGGCCACCGCAACCGCCACCGCCCGCACCGCCACACCGCAGCTGGCGGCACGGCGCAACGGCATGGTCAGGGCGGGCGGACGTAGCTTCCACTCGCGTAACGACATGTACAGCCAACCGCAATTCGGCGACATGTTCAGCAACCTCACCGCCTCCTACGACCCGATATTCTGGGGCATCCACGTCAATGTCGACAGGCTGTGGTGGGAATGGCAAGGGCAAAACCCCAACAGCAACCCCGTCGAACTGGACGCTATCCTGTCGCCGTGGAACTACACCCAGCGCGACACCCTCAACATCGCCCGCTTCGGCTACGAATACCTGCGCGGCGGCCACTTCATGCCCGTCGGCCTAGAAGCCCCGGTTGGCCGCTTCCTGTCCGCACCGATTGCCGTCGCGCCAGAAACCCTAGGCTTCCGTAAAGCCGAAATCCGCCTGCACTGGGTACCGCAACTGGAACGCTCCTGCTTCGTGCGCGTGTTCTTAAACCAACCCGGTGCCGATGCCCATACCGACTGGCGCGACAACCCGCATTTTGCCGGTTATCTGGCCATCTTCGGCCACGGCGCCTGCTACGGCGGCCCCGGCCATTGCGCCACCCCGCCGCCGCAACCGCGCGACTTCGACCACCGGACACGCAGCCATAACATGCCGCGCAACCACCGCATCGACGTGACCGACTGCGCCCGGCACCTGCTCGCCAGCGCCCACGAGTTACAGATCACCCTGGTCGTTATCGGTGCCGATTACGAGGAAGAGCTAGACCTGCTCAAACTCGAAGGCGTCTCCCTCAACTTCCTCGATTAACCGCTGACGTTACGCAGTAACGTCACTTTTCTCCCGTTTGCCGCGCCGAGCATCGCAGGGTTTGTCGGGATCAGCCCGAATACCCATAGGGCATAAAGGGGCGAGGCAGGGATGCCGCGCGTCGGCAGGTGCACCCAAAGGGCATAAAGGCAGGAGCCCTCTCTGCCGACCCCCGACAAAACCGAGAAGCGCAGGATCAAGCGGCAATCGGGCCGCCTTCTGACGCGTGCCGTCCTGGCACTCGCACTTCGTGTGCGGTGCATCCAAATCCGCTCCCAGCGGATTTGTCTTTGGATACTTTCTTTTGGCGGAGCAAAAGAAAGTATCTCGCCTTCGGGTGCGAGAACCCGATTAAAAAAGCCGTCGCGATAGCGACTCATTATTTATTTTTTAAATCGCAGAATATGTCTGCGTAACATCAGTTAACCATAGGAATCCTCACCGTGGCTACATACAAAATCCATCCCGGCATCGGCATCGCTCGTCTGGGTAACAGCACCAGCGAATTTTATATCGCCCCCGAAATGCCCGCCAACCTGCCGCAACAATGCGACGCACAAGGCAACCCTTTATTAACCCCCGACTTGACCGGCCCCTTATTGGTCAACACCTTTAAAGATAAGCACGGGCGCATCAAACGCCAAGCCGCCCGCTTCCAAGTCTACGTCTACGATGCCGACAGCCCCGAAGGCCGGCCACTGCAACTCGGCGACCCCGTCGAAGGCGGCGGCAACCACGGGGTACTGACCGACATCCAATGGCGGGTCTACCTCGCCAACAAAAAAGCGTCGTGGTACGACTTCCAACAATTGCGCGGCGAACATGGCTACGACAGCGACCATCCCCGCCGCAACCCCGACATCACCGACCGCGACCGCCTAGTCATTGACCCGGGCCCGCGCAGCGTCAACACCACCACCCAACGCCGCGCCCGTTTCGACCGCACTGGCGACGGCGCTTACGCCACCACCTTCCCGCCGCGCGGCCTGCAACCGCACGACATCGACACCTTGGGCGAAATCCTCACCGACGACGCAGGGCGCTTGCTGGTCTTGGGCGGCCACGGCCATTCCGGCTGCGAAAAAACCGGCCCCGGCGAGCCGCATATCAGCGACTACGCCAACAACGACGGCTGGTACGACGACACCTCAGACGGCCCGGTCATGGCGCGGCTGATCATGTACTCCGAACAAGTCGGCCAGACCCGCTACATTGATGTCGAATACCCCGCCTGGGTGGTGGCCGGTTACCCGCGCTTCGTGCCGCAAATCCTCGACATGATCACCGCCGACGACGTACTCTACGACTTGAGCCTACGCCAATTCGCCGCCGACACCCGCCTGTACGGGCGCATCGACAGCTTTGCCGACCCCGAAACCATCCCGCCCCACAACGCGCAAGCCCTGGCACAATGGCAAGCCAGCCGCCTGACCTGGAACCCCACCTTTAAACCCGGCTTCTACTGCGACATCTGGCCGATCCTGTTCCGCCCCAACGAATTTTTATACCTGAGCGACATCCTCGCCCAATCCAACTTCCCCCACGATCCCGAACAGCGCGGCACTTTCGACCCCCGCCTGCTCAGCCAACCGCCCCGCTACTTCCACGAGCGTGCCGACTACGACGCAGCGGTCGCCGACAGCCTCAGCCGCCACCAAAACCGCAACGCCAGCCAAGGCGAAGCCCAAGCCGAAACCCGCAAGCCCACCCCACGCCTGCAAGACGGCCTCTGGGTATTCGACCCCTACGCACCGATGCGGCAATTCCTGTTCGACCTGCTCCGGCGCGGCGGTGAAGAAAATGACTTCAAAATCAGCAACAAAGTCGGCAGCCGCATCCACAACCTGCCGTTGATGCCGCTATTATGCGGCGACAACCCGCTCAGCAATCTCGTGCCGTCCAAATTTCTGCGCCTGACCGACTACCAACTGTTCGTCCTCAAACAATGGGCGCTGGGCTATTTCAGCAACGAAATCGAACAAGGTTGCCTACCCCCCAACTATCCGGTGTTCCAACCCTACCCCACCACACCCCCCAAAAACGCCCGCGAACTCGACCGTGGCGTATTGAGCAACCTGCTCGGCGGGGCGTTCTGTCCGGGCGGCGAAATCGGCTGGGTGCTGCGCAACCCCTCCATCTACCTGGAACCCTACCGGATCAAAGCCGACCGCAGTTGGTCGGACTTCCTGCAATCTGCCGCCCAAGCCAACGCCAAACACGGCAGCTTGCTCGACGACAACACCTTCGCCATGGACAGCCCGCTTAGCCAAAACAACGACTACAACACCGGCCTGCAACCGGGCGACCTGACCAAATCCATGGCCGTGCCGTGGCAAGCCGACTTTAACGAATGCACCACCAACACCATCGACATAACCTACGCCGAGTGGAACCTCATCAACACCAGCGACGATGCCCGCATGGCGCAACAACAACAAACCTGGGATACCCTCTGGTGGCCCGCACACCGACCCCTGCAATCCAATGAACTGGTCGGCTTCGACGCACAAGGGCAACCGCAGTTGCAATGGACGACCTGGAGCCGGGGCATCCAACAAACCAACGCGGGCGACCTAAAAATGGTCAGCGACTGGTGGCGGCTCGGCTTCATCATCCGCAACCCCCATCTACCGCCCAGCAGCAACGTGATGGCCACCCCATCCACCAGCCTGCCCGACGACCGCTATTACAGCGTCGAACGCTCAGGGCCGGACACCGAAAAAAGCGATTGACCTAACTTGCCGGGAGTACGGGCCACTGACCCGCCCTCCCGGCACAACCTCCCTTAACGCACCACCCAACACTAACCATAACGCCAAGGAGCACACCATGAACAACCCTTTCGTCGGCCAATGGGCTTACCGCAGCCTCTTAAACGACCCTAACTTGAACACCGCCGTCAACGATCTGGAATTCGGCCAAGGTGTCATCGACATCCACGAAGATGCCATGCAAATCCTCAGCGGCACCATCGGCGGCGACGGCTGGTCGCTGAAACTGCAAGGCTCCCGCGAATACGGCAGCCCGATGCGGGTACGCTTCCAAGGGGTCGGCGTGGTCGGCGGCGAACAATGGATCTACGATTACGAAGGCTACCTGGTCGCCCACTGGCCGAACGGCGTACAACAAATCCCCGCCCTGGTAGGCTCCGTCATCCGCACCATCCCCCACGCCAGCAGCAACGGCGGCATCTCCCCCGCCGGTGTCGTCGCCTCATTTTATGCGGTTAAACTGTAACCAGCGCGCGTAGTCGAGTAGGTCGGGCAAGCGGTTCTGCCCGACACCGCCACCGCCAAGCAAAAACCAAGCTGAGGTAAGGAACGTGCATGAAATAAAATCTGTTGAACAGGCGAAAGTACGGCAACCCCACCCCAGCCTCCCCCTTGGCAGGTGAATGGGCTTTTTCCCCTTTATTTTCAACTGTATACCGGAGGAGACATAAGCTCCCTCCCCTGCCAAGGGGAGGGCTGGGGTGGGGTTTAACACGCAGAGATACAATGGAACGCCTACTTAATTTTATGCACGTTCCTAAGCTAGCAGATTACTGGCCGCTAGCTTACCGCCCAATAGCGTAGTTTGTCAGGTAGCCGCCGTCACCTGACAAACCACGCCATTGCCTAAAACAGACCATCACTTACCTCCCCAAACAACGCATGACCCAGCCCACCCTTTTTGATGTCTTCATCGTCGGTGCCGGCCCCGCAGGCTGTGCGGTCGCCCTATCCCTCGCCCAAACCGTGCCCGGCCTGCGCGTCGCCATCGCCGACCCTGGCCGCAGCACCCCCTTCCGCATCGGCGAATCCGTACCGCCGCTCATCAAGCCCTTTCTTGACCAACTCGGTGTCGGCGCGGCCTTCCTACAAGACAACCATTGCCCCTCATTCCGCACCGTCAGCGCCTGGGGCAGCCCCGAACTGGTCAGCAACGAATTCTTTCTCAACGTCCACAACACTGGCTGGCGGCTAGACCGCGCCCGCTTCGACCAAACACTCCTCAACGCCGCCCGCCAACAAGGTGCCCAACGCCTGCCCGCCCAACTCCACACCCTCAGCCACCACGCCCCATACTGGCACATCGGCTGCGGCGACGCAGGCGACTACCGCGCCACCTACCTCATCGATGCCAGTGGCCGCACCGCCCTGCCGTCGCGTCTGGCAGGCCTTAAACCCATCAACCACGACCGCCTCGTCGCCAGTGCGGTCTTTTTCGGCCAGACCGACCCCGACCTGCCCAACGCCGATGCCGTACTGACCGAAGCCTGCCCCGACGGTTGGTGGTACACCGCCGCCCTCCCCGAAGGCCGCCGCGTGGTCGCCCTAATGACCGATGCCGACCTCACCCGCCGCCTCAAAGCCAAACAACTGGCCGCTTGGCAACAGCAACTGGCACAGACCCGCCACGTCCAGCCCCTCATCGGCAACGCCCGCCCGCTAGCCCCACCGCAACTGTGGCCAGCCAACTCCCGCTACCTACACGGCCCCGCCCGCCCCGACCTGCTCGCCGTAGGTGACGCGCTATCCTGCTTCGATCCCCTGTCCTCACAAGGCATCATCAAAGCCCTACGTTCCGGCCTGTTCGCCGCTTACGCACTAACTGACTACATCCGCCGCCAAGACAGTAGCGGCTTCACCCGCTACCAAGCACTGATGCAGCGCGAATTCGCCGCCTACCAAACCACCCTAAGCGACTACCACCGCCAAGAACAACGCTGGCCAGACGCGCCGTTTTGGCAACGGCGGCTGGGTTAAATCCAGGAAAAGCCCCAAAAAAACGTTATTCCTGTCAATAAACCGCATCATGATCGCCCACATTAAGCAGAATAATTTCCGCTGCACTGATTTGCAACTCCAAGGTATGCGGTAAGACAGATTGATGGAAACAGAGTGGCAATGCGCTAACTTGCCTTGCAAGGCATGTAAGCGTAACGAGGGGTGGAACGGGTTCACTTCCAGCAGTTGCAGGGTTTTAAGATACGGTTTTTTTAGCTCAGGATGGCGTTTAATAAAGCGTAAAGCCCGGCGGTTGTATTGCTCAGTAAAAATTAGCGTATAGCTCATCCCATACTTTCCAACCGCGCCAGATGTTGCTCGGCGGATTCTTTAACATAGCGTCCTGCTGCTATATCAGCATGGGATTCAGCCAGCGCAGCGGTCAATTCGCATTCGCGTAAATACTGGTAATGTGCGACATCCATCACCACAAAACGTTCTTTGCCACGCACGGAAATAACCGCTTCATCGTGTTGCTCCAACGCCGTTTGTATCGCCATAACGCCTTTTATTTTCAGTTCGTTTGCACTGATACCCGCCATGCCATGCCTCCATAAGACCTTAATAATACGGTCAATCATACGCTTAACCGTATTCTAAATAAACAGCTAATCTTCATTTGAAAGAAGCTATACGATGCCTGATGACTTACCCATTATCCAAAGGATTCAGCACTGACGGGTTAACAAGCTCAGCTTTAGGATAATTAACACGACTCCCTAAAAACGAAGGGCAAGCCCAAACGCTTGCCCTTACCCACTCCCGCTTAAGCCTAATGGCTATGCGCCGCAGCCCCACTATTGGGATCAACCACCTCCTCCACTTCCATCATACCCAAATCTTCATGGTCGAGGATATGGCAGTGCATGACGAACTTGCCGATATAGTCGGTGTAGTGGGTATAGACATTCGTAGTGGCCGGGCCTTGCACCAGTAACGTGTCTTTCCAAACCCGCTCTAATTGCGTATCGGGGCCTTGGCGCGTCCATTGGAACGGATTGACGTGGATGTGGAACAAATGTGGCACAGGCGGTATGGCGTTATCGGGATTGGCCAATGCCGACGGATCAGGATCGCCCAACGTCGTCAACGCCCACATATCGGTCGCGCCCAAGTTGAGCTTGCGGACATGGGTGGGGCTAAAGGCGCGGGCATTGACTTGGAAATAGTTTTTCTTACCCGGCAAATCTTGGGTCAGATTAAACGTCACTTGTTGCAAACCCACCGCCGTTTTGCTCAAATCGGTATCACCGAACGGCGCTAAAGGCCGCATTTGCGCATCGGTCGGCAAATCCATCTCGTTCACCTCATCAGTGACGCGCAAAATGCCGATCACATGGCTGCCTTCATCGTCGCCGCGTAACGATTGGCTGGCCGGGGTCGCCATATCGCGGATTTCATAATCGCCCGGTTTCATACTGGCCTTCACCAAGACATCGCTGCGGTAGCCCGGCTCCAAATCAATGGCCACCCCCGCCTTCCAAGTGTCGACATGCCCCAAATAATTGCCGTCCAGGGCAATCTCATGCAGGTCATGGTCTTGCACGGCGAAATAAATCGATTCGCGGAACGCGGTGTCAATCAAGCGCCAACGCTGTACCTCGCCGCGCTTCATGGTAATGATGGGGGCGATTTGGCCGTTGATGGTAATCGCCCGGTTAGCGCACGGCCAAGTGCCTTTATTGGCCTTCTTGCAATCTTTGGCGGTGGGGGTGGACGGCCCCGGAAACAGCTTGGTGATATTGTTAAGCTTGCCGTTTTCGTTATAAAGAATAGTCTGCAAGACCAAGGTTTTCTCATTGGCATTGGCCGCCAGCAAGGCTTTTGGCGCGTCGGCATTGTCTTCAATAACAATCGCCCCGGCCATACCGCTGCCGACTTGGATGGAAGTCGAGCCGTGCGCATGGGCATGATACCAATACGAGCCGATGGGGTGGGTGCTGGGCAGTTTGACTTCGTAAGGGAAATGGCTTTGCGGGCTGATCGCCAGCAAAACGTTGTCGCTGTTACCCGTCGGCGAAACATGCAGGCCGTGGTAGTGCATATTGGTGGTGTTAAACGACGCGGGCTTGGTGTCCAGATACGCGCTGTCTTTTTCTTGGTCAAACTGTTGCTGGACTTCGTTCGGCGTTTCTAAAGGCAAATTATTATTCAGCGTCAGATTAATCACATCGCCTTGTTTAACCCGCAAGGTAGGGCCGACCAATTGCCCGTTATAAGTGCGCAACGTCACCGGACACCCGGCGATACTGGTGGTTTTGGGGTCGGTAAATTTCACTTCCAGCGGCGTAGTCAACACACCGTTGCTAGAGCGGATCTCCGGCGGGTTTTGGAACGGCTGATGGCCGTATTTATTGACATCAATCTTATCGTAAGCACACAAAGGGTTAGTGTCGGCCTGAGCCGCCAATGGGGTGGCCAACGCCCAGGCAATCGCCAAAGCCAGTTTTACAGGGGAGTGTTGCATAGTCTACGTCCTTCTCTCGATAGTGGTGGGTAACGCTTTTTTTAGTTTTTTGGGTGGTACAGGTTTAGGCTGTTTGCCTTGGAGCGCGGCCAACTGGGCCGCAAGCCCCTTTTTTACGGTGTTCAACCCCAAGCCAACTCATACTGCTCAGGAAACGGCCCGTCTTTATAATCAATCCGCCCCAAGGCGCGGACATTAGGTTTTAGTAACACTTGCCGGACCATTTCCGGGATCATCACCATACCGACATACTTGCCCAAGCACTCATGGCTACCGAAACCGAAGTGGAAATAATGGTACCAATTGCGTTCGGGGACGAAGTCGTCGGGGTTGGCGAAAATCAGCGGGTCGAACATCGCCGATTGGGTCAGGGTCAGCACATAAGTGCCGGGCAAGATCATCGTCTCGCGCGGCGTGTCTTTGCCGACCGTATAAGGGCCAGCGGTTTTGCGGAACAAATACGGGGCAATCGGCACAAAGCGCAACGCCTCCCAAACAATACTGTCAAATTCTTTATTGTCATCACGGTGCGCGGCGATAACGGCCTTGTCCAGCCAAGCGGGGTTGTCCAGCAAAAATTGCAGAATCTGGGCGACTGCCTGCGAGGTAGTTTCTATCGCCCCGATCAGCAAGCCGCCCGCGTTGATGCCGACCCGCGTCAAGTCAAAATTGACCGCATCGGGAAAATTGGTGCGTAACATCCGCGTCACCATATCATCGGTGAGCGGCTCGCTTTTCTTGCCGGATAACAGCCGGAACAACTTTTTCAGCCCATACCACAGCACCAATAGGCTGCTGGTCGCCTGTTCCGCCTTCACCGCCAACAGCCGCCGCGCCATCAACTCGGCGATATACGCCCCCAGCGGCGGCCCTACGGCATTATGGCGCTCGACGATATACAGGCGCTTCTCTTCCGGCATCAGGTCGAAAGGGTGGTTATGGAAATTATCGTACTGGTTCCAATACGACCATTCGATCAAGTCCTTTTTATCACACCCCGTCAGGCCAAAATAATCCTGCACCAAAGTCGCAGGCACCATGCGGCAATAGTCGTTAACGACTTCAATCCCCGTTCCCGCGCCGTCGAGAATCGCCTTACCGATCCGCGCGACCAACGCCCGCACCTGCGGCAAATCATCACGGTTAAGCAGGCCTTGCATCAGAGACTTTTCGCGGGTGTGCAGGGCATCGTCATCATGCGCCATCAGATAATCGCCCATCTTGGCAATATACAGCTCAACGGTAAACACCTTCGGCATGTTCAGCACTTCGGTGATGTCGTCAAACCGCGCCAGCAAGGTACAGACCGGCGTGACCAGAATAGGCCGCTGCTCACGCAGTTGTTTAAAAAACGGCAGCGGTTCGGTATCCAACCAGTGCCGTACCAGAGGGAATTTGTCAGCTTCGGCGGCGGCATCGTATTGCGCCAGATAATCAGTAGTGGCAGTCACGCTTCATCTCCTTAGTCAGAGTGTCAGGGCGCAAGCCGCCCCAGGCTAATATGTCGGCAGCAGCACCGCCTTGGGGCATAGTTATAACAAGATCGGAAGAGAGGGGAAATTAACTACTACCTAATAAAAAGTCAATGCTTCACATTTGAAGTAGTTCATCGATAATGCTTTGATTTTATTAGGCACTTATTTTTATAGTGACAGGATTTTTTCAGGCTTTAGGGCAGGTTAACCCAAAAAATAGCGGCTTTACGGCAAAACGGCGGCAAAGCCCGACCTAGCGGCAGGCAGAAAATAATCAAACGGACAAAATAAGCGGCACTAACAGCCAGCCCGCCTTTAGCATCAAAACAAGCACCCGCACTACCAGGGCAAACGCCCCCAAGCCTTGGCACAAAAATTAAGGATTTTACCACTGGCCTTAACAGGGCCGAGCCTCCAGCTACCCCGCTAAGTCCAAGCCGCACAGATAAAATCCCCCACTCCTACGGTCACGGTTTACCACCCCGTCCGCATCCTTCAACACACACGGCAAAAACCCTTTCGCCGCCACAGCCAAAGGGCGTTACTATAGGCAATCCGCACCCCCTGCGGACGGCCCCTTGTTCTTAACCCTTGTCCTCAGGAGGACACCTCATGATGTTATTGCCAAAATTATCGGCTTGCGGCTTGGCTGTCGGGCTAGTCTTAGCCGCCCCCGCGTTTGCCCATGATGAAATCCTTATCAAAGCGGTCGTAGAAAACACTGGCGGCGACAACGCCATCGCCATCGGCCACGGCTGCGAAGACACCCACCTGCCGATACGCGCCCAAAGCGTGGTGTTTCCCACCAAAAACCCGGAGCTGATCGCCTCCGATGGCCACACCATCACCGACTTGAGCGAAATCATCGGCCCTAGCGTCTATGCAGGGCAAGTCGACACCATTCAAGACCGTAACATTTTCAATAAACAGCACGAAAAACACGACAAACTCGGCAACGCCATCGGCTTTTACGGCATGGATGGCCGCTTAGGCACCACATTACAAGGCCGCGTCCCGTTCCAATTCACCGCACCGGGCTTTGCCGCCACCAGTTGCGCCACCGCGTTAAAAATTGAAGTGGCCATCGCCGACATCTGCGACTTTACCGCCCCGACCATCCAAGCGGGCAAAGTCAACCTATGGATACCTGACAACGGCTCACAATACGCCAACTTAGGCGGCCCGCAAAACATCGACGGCATCGGCGAACCGCCTATATTCCAAGTCACCCGCAACTTGACCACCAACCCGCTGCCCAACGGCTGCGGCGCCGGCTTCACCGTCACCGTCCGCCCCTCCGCCGCCGATGTCGATGCCCACCTGGGTATCCCTGGCTGGCATTATTAGGCAACGCGGCTAAGTTCAGCCTATCACTTACGGCCTTTCAGGTTTGCCAATGGCCTGAAAGGCTACCCCCCTAAAGCCCAACCGCTTATTTCCACAATTCCCCCCGCCGCCGTTAAGCTGCCATTAAGCCACGTTGCTTTATGCTATCGCCACACTGTCCAATAAGGGCAAAGTACGGCGGCTTTTCCGCCAATCAATTAACAATCCCAATAAAGGAAGGCTGTTATGAACAAATTAATGCTGATGGTTGCCTTAGGCTTGAGTGCTTTAATGGCAGCCCCTGTCCATGCCGATGACGACGACTGGGGTCGCCGGGGCGGTTGGGGTGGCGGCGGCTGGGGCGACGGGCGCGGCGAATGGCACGAACATCACCACCACCACAGACCACGCCCCATCTACCGCGAGGTGATTAACGTCTACCCGCAACCGCGCCCCATCTACCGCGAAGAAATTATCTACGCGCCACCCCCACCGCCGCCCGTGTATTATCAACAACCGCGTCCGCAACGCTACTACCGTAACAATAACGGCTTAATGTCCGGGGTGGCGGGCGGGGTTATCGGCGGCGTGGCGGGCTATGAACTGGGCGGTGGCGACCCCTTAGCGACCGGGGTCGGTGCGGCGGCGGGGGCGATTTTTGGTGAGGAACTGGGACGTTAAGCGTAGCCTTTAACTAAGGGCAGCTTTAGCTCTGGCGCGTACCTTAGCCACCGCAACAAACAGATGCCCAAGCACCTGTTTGCTGACAGCAATAGCTAAATTTTAGGGGAGCGCAGCCTGTATTTGCACAGCGATTGGCGTGGTCGGATAGCCAATCAGTTGGCTCAATTGGTGGCTGTCATCGAACAATCCGCCTTTGGACGCACCAATATCGGATTTCGAAAGCAATGTGGCAATACCTTCCGGCAAACCCGCACCGACCAGTGCAGCTTTGAATTCGGCCTCCGGGAGATTCTGATAACCGACCAAGGTGCCGGACTGCTGAGAAAGCTCTTGCGCAAATTCCGCCAAACTGTAAGACGCATCGCCCGCCAACTCATAAACCCGTCCGGCCTGACCGTCCAGGGTCAGCACTGCTGCCGCAGCCGCCGCATAATCGGCACGCGCCGCCGAAGCAATGCGGCCATCACCCGCACTCCCAAGCAATACCCCATACGTCAAAGCCGCCGGGATACTGGCCAGATAGTTCTCAGAATACCAACCATTGCGTAACACAACAGCAGGAATGCCCGAAGCCTGGATCAAAGCCTCGGTTAACCGGTGTTCCGTCGCCAGCGGTAACGGCGAACTATCGGCATGTAAGATACTGGTATAGGCCAATAGGCTGATGCCCACTTGTTGTGCCGCGTCGATTACCGCCCGATGCTGGGGCAGACGACGGCCAATTTCGGTGGCGGAAATCAACAGCAGCTTATCGGCACCTGCAAATGCCTTCACTAAGGTAGCGGGCTGATCATAGTCGGCTTGCCGGACTTGAATGCCCAAAGCCGCTAAATCCGCCACTTTCTGCGGATCGCGCACCGCAGCGACAATCTGCTGGGCGGGTACAGATTTAAGCAATATGTCAATAACTAAGCGGCCAAGTTGGCCAGAGGCCCCGGTGATAACAATCATGATAAAATATCCTTTGCTTTATTGAGAAAGAGCAAACAGAATACAACATATACTTACCAATAGTAAGTACACACCTAAAGGTAAGTGTAAAATGACAGAAATCCCCAACCCCCCCACCACCCTGGCCGAACGCCTGCAACGCGGCAACCTGTTTGCAGAAAAATGCCCATCCCGCGACATATTGACCCATGTCACCAGCCGTTGGGGAGTTCTGCTGCTCGTGGCGCTGTTAAGCGGCACCCATAGATTCAGCGAGTTAAGGCGAAAGGTGGGCGGCATCAGTGAAAAGATGCTGGCCCAAACCCTACAATGGCTCGAAAGCGACGGCTTTGTCGAGCGCATTGCTTACCCCGTCATCCCGCCCCACGTCGAATATCGGCTCACCCCCTTAGGGCAAGAAATAGCCCAAAAAGTGGAGTCTCTGGCTGATTGGATTGAAGTCAATCTCCCAGACATTCTCGCGGCGAAACGGCAAAAAGCCGAATAACGCCATAGGCGTTTTCTTACAGGGCCGCCCACCCAATTCCGCTTAGGAACGCGCATGAAATAAAATCTGTTGTACAGGCGAAAGTACGGCAACCCCCTCCCAGCCTCCCCCTTGCCAGGGGGAGGGGCTTTTTTCCCCTGATTTTCGCCTGTACGATGGGGAAGGCATAAGCTCCCACCCCTGCCAAGGGGAGGGCTGGGGTGGGGTTTAACACGCTGAGGTGCAATGGAACGCCTACTTAATTTTATGCACGTTCCTTACTTCACCTCAAAAAAACCGCACCTGCGCCGTCAGCAAATCATGGTCGGACATCGGCAGGCCGTTTTGCAAAGGCCGGGTATCCAACAGCCAATTATCCGCCTCAACATGGCACGGCCCACCGACAAAAATATGGTCGATACGCTTATCGGGATGCAGTTGCGGCGGCACGGGCGGGTTATGCGCCAAACTATAAGCATTCGCCAATAACGGCGGCTGCACATTCGCGCCGATAATATGCTGATAACGCGCCTCTTGCGCCGTCGTATTAAAATCGCCCGTCACAATCACCGGCATCTGCTTCGCCAAACCCGCGACCCGCGCACGGAACAGCAACGAACTGGGGTCTTTATTCACCCCCGCATTATCAAAATGGGTGTTGGCATACAAAAAAGTAAAGCCGCTGGCCTTATCGCGCAACAGCACCCAATTGACATAACGGATCATCGACAAACGCCGGAACCCCAAAGACATCGGCAACTCCGGGTCATTGCCCAACCATAACTGCCCGGCATCGAGTTGCTCAAACCGCGCCGTCCGGTATAACAGCGCCGAATCCGCGTATTCGACACTACCCTGACGGTAACTGACCAAACTGTACTGCTCCGGCGGCACAATCATGGCAACATCCGCCGCCGTGCCCATCTCCTGCAAGCCAATCAGATCGGCGTTATATTCGGCGATACGCGCCCGGATTTCCGGCAAGCGCACCGACCACGGCAACTCGCCCTTCCCGGTCTCGCCATGCTTAAACCGCGCCGCCATCGCCTCAATAAACGCCGACCCGTACATCACGTTATAGCTCAACACCTGCATTGGCGCTACGGTGCAGCTTTGCCCAGCCCAGCGGGCGGCATCCGGCAAAGGCCTCGCCAAGCCGCCGCCCGTATAAGCCGCCAACCGCTGCACCCCCTGATAACGCAACACCGCGAACACCGCCACCAGCACCACCACCAAAGACACCGCGATACGTTTTAACCACACCAATGGACAACCCTCAAACAAAAAAGGCTTATAGTGCCTGACTGGCACGGCAAAAGCCATTAAAGTTGCACGGGAAATTAAGCAAACCACCTCCCTGCCCTTAACGCCCTGCTATCTGCTAAGGCATGGGGTTTGGAGCGCGGGCATCTTGCCCGCAAGAGCGGGCAAGATGCCCGCGCTCCAAATTTGCCAAGGCTATCTCATGCAAGTTCCTAGAAAATGGCTACGAAACCGTTTCGGTCATGGCTCGCCAAGCTTTTCAAGTTTTCACCCCCTTAAACTCCAGGCTTATCCCAACCCACACCACTAAAACCATACAGGGCGCGAAGCCTGCCGGGCTGTTGCCCAGTAAACTCCGCGCCCTGCACGAAAAAAATACCTTCAGCAACGCCAGCTCAACTAAGCCTGAGCGGCGGCACCGTTTTATTTAGCCGGATCAGCGTTAAGCAGCAAGATATTGCCGACCGTCACCTCACCCGCCGCACCTTGTTCCGGCGCGGTAGCGGCTTCGCTAGGCACAAACTGCACTTCCAAATCGGCGGCGGAAGTTAACCCCAACGCCTCCAACTCGCTTTGGACATCATATTTCAAGGTGCCGATATTCGCGGCCGCGTCGCCGTGCGGGTGGGCGGAA
Organism: Methylovulum psychrotolerans; assembly: GCF_002923755.1. Classification (GTDB taxonomy): domain Bacteria; phylum Pseudomonadota; class Gammaproteobacteria; order Methylococcales; family Methylomonadaceae; genus Methylovulum; species Methylovulum psychrotolerans. Next base: position 76,743 of record NZ_PGFZ01000011.1, on the reverse strand, counting down.
TCAAACAGGCCAAAATAGTTGAAGGTGGCAATATACACCTTGCGGTCAGGAGATTTTTTATTGCTCAGATAAATCTCATAAGTCACGCCGGGCAGGGTTTTGGCATTAACATTCTCAATCACCAACAAGGCATGGCCGGCCTTAACCCCAGCGGTTTTCGCATTGGCGGCCAATAAATTTATATTGCCCAACGCTTTTAGGCCACGTTTGACAACTTTTCCGGTTAACACGGTGGCTTCGGTGCTGGCCAGCGGGGCGGTCAACTTAAAGCTGGCGGCGGATTTGGCGGCGGCGGTCAGCGGTGGGGTGGCTTTCGGCATAGACGTTTGACAATTGTTTTCTTGGCTATAATGGGTATCGATTTTCCCCGGCGTAAAGACATCGGCAATCGTCACCGTGACAGGCTGGCCGTTTTCATCGACAAACTGGTACTTAGTATCATACCAACTGTCAGGCATCCCCAGATTCTTTTTCGCCCACGCCAAATCAATGGTTTGGCCACCCGCTTGACGGTTCAGCCAGCATTGCCAGAAGCGGTCGATATTGGCGTGGTGCATATAAAATACCGGATCTAAGCCCGCCAACGGCACCAAACCCATATCGGGCGCCCTACAGCCAAAGCCCGTGCCGCAGTGCATCGCCCCATGCGGTTGGTTTTGAAGCTGATTAGAAAAAGAGGTAAAGTCGGTAAAATCAAAAGCTTGTTCCGCACTGGCGGTATTGGCGGGAATGGCGGTTTTATAGTCGTTCAGGCCGGGTGTGCGGAACTCGTCATACAGCGGCCCGGTTGACTTGCCACGCACCAACTCAGGTAACGCGACACCGACATCGTGTTCGCCCGTTTCTTGGTAGTAATCCCAATACGGTAGGTTAAAGTCGTCCGTACCGGACTGTTTGCGTAACATCCGCTCATAAAAATGCAGGTAAAGGCGATGCCAAGGCAAAAAGCTCAGGTTACCATGCTGGCAAGTCCCCCAGATAGCATCGGTAAAACCGTCAGCGGGCACAGGGGTATCCGTCAGATGGCTGTAATAGCTGGCGCAGGTTTGGTTGCCGCCGCAACGGTTGGCGATTTGGGTCGGCACATACGTCGCCACAACACCCGACGAATTACTGCCCAGGCCCAGATAGCCGTGGGTGTTCGCCCAGTATTGCCAACTGGCGCGGTAGGCGGTGCTGGTCGGGTCGGCGCTGTTATTGGCTTTCATCGCCGCGACCGCCTTTTGTAAGGCCGCGACTTTGGCGGGATCTTTGACAAACTCGGCGGCGCTGATGCGCACGGAACCGCCATAAGCCAGGGAGCTACAGACCATGGCAACAGCGGCAAACAAACAGGTTAAGGAAGGTTTCATAGGGGCTTCTCTCAGGTTATATCATCTCTCAGACGCACGGCGGGCTATTATTATGATGGGGCCGGTGCGGCGCTCTGCCCTGAACGGCTTCATCAGGGCAGAGCAGTTTAGGTTGCAAAAGACCGCAACCTTGGACAGCATTTAAGCAAAATCAGAGAGCGAATAAAATTAACGATTACCTAAAATAAACATCACTATTCCACACATCGCCATACAGACAACACAAGCCATTGATAAAAAAGACACTTTACCTTAGCCGTCGGAATGCTTTTCCTAGCTTTTTAGTCAGCATTTCCAACCACTAAGGCGATTTTTCACAAATCCGCGTGCTGAGTCGGCAAACAATGCCGACTTAAGCATTTAAACGGAGCCAATGGCTAAAACAGGGCGAAGCACAGAACGCCACAGCCCGGTAACTTCATCGGCAAGCTGCTCTGCCTGGCCTACCCGCTAAATTCAGCCCCTGCTATTAACACCTATACGGCATATTATATTTCAAATAGGGACAGAGATCTGTAAATACATTCAATATCCATTACCTAAAGAAGAAAAAACTTGCCAAATTACTTGGCTAAAGCTATTGTTAAACCGTTCTTAAGTATCCACCTGCCACCCCACACTGTCCATGTGCACTGACCTCAACGCCTTTGAAACACCGCTTCTGCCGCTTTTTGGCCGCTTCTTATGGTTAAGGCTTGCCCTACATAAGCAACCGCTTAACCAAAATATCGCGCCTTCGCCAAGCCCACACCAAACGTGTAGTTTTACCAATCGATGCTTAATTATCAAAGTGCCTTCAAGATAAACAAAAGCTTAGGCAACCAAGAAGGCCAGGCAACAATTTATGGCAATTTGAACAAATCCCTTAAAGAACGTATTACGCCTATTTCTTAGGCAGGACGGCTGCCCTGCCCATCGCAAGCTTAACTGATCTATAGGAAATCCCACTATGAAACTCATTCCGCTATTCTTTATCTTGTTTTTGCCGTTTATGGCGAGTGCGGACACAACGCCGAACCCCGACGATCCCCTTAGCGCCATCAGAGAGTTAGATTGGCATATTGGCCCCCGGACAGAGACTATCGCCGCCAAGGCGACTTTAAAAACGGCACAAGGCTTTGCCTTTCTTGACGAAGCGAACAGTAAGAAGTATTTGGAACTGACGGGCAATATTCCTGAAATGGGCAATTTTATCCTGCTGTCCATTGACCATAATTGGTGGGCTAGCTTTTCGTTTAATCCCCTCGGTTACGTTAAGGATGATGAAGAAATAGACGCGGACGCACTGCTTAAGCAAATAAAAGACAGTGATGAGCCGGCAAACGGGGAACGGACGCGGTTGGGCATAGCGCCTTTGTATACTGAAGGATGGTATGTGTTGCCCCATTATGATAAAGCGACCAAACGCTTGGAATGGGGGCTTAAATTACGCAGCGAAGGGAAAGAAATGCTCAACTATACCATTCGGATATTAGGCAGGACGGGCGTGATAAACGCCACGCTAGTCTCCAGCCCGGAAACGCTGGATACAGACGTACGGACGTTTAAGGAATCCCTTCCTGGTTTTGATTTCAATCCTGGAGAGCGGTATGCAGAATTTAAAGAAGGCGACCGGGTAGCGGAATTGGGCTTGGCGGCGCTGATTGCGGGCGGCGCCGCCGCAGTCGCCACCAAAAAAGGTTTTTTGACGGCAATTCTCGGCTTTTTAGCCGCCACATGGAAATTCGTAGCGGTGGCCGTGGTAGGTTTGTTCTCTTGGTTACGCTCGTTGTTTAAGAAAAAATCGTGACCTTATCATTTGAAGTTTTATTATTTTTAGGGGTGGTCGGGTTCTATTTATCCGACTCCATAATGTTGCTGTATGCGAACGAATGGGTATTTTCACAAACCCATGGGAAGTGGGCGTTTGCCTTGCCGCAAACGAACTGGCAACTGTTAAGGAAACACCTCTATTGGCCAAACCCATTCACGCCTGCCCGGCCATTGTTCCGGGTGTTTTGGTCGGCGGCGGATAGCCGCCCCCATGATCCGGTGGCCTTCCGGCATTTTCTGTCGGCACTTAAGCGTTTACGTTACCCGCTGTATAGCCTGCTGGTGTTGCAGCTAGTCGGGTTGCCCGCCGTGCTGTTCGGTTTGGGGGCGAATTTAGGTTTGTTGATATTGTTTGGGGCGGTTTACCTGAACATAGCAGTCCTGTCAGTACAGGTTTACCGATACAGAGCGGCACTTGGCTTATCAAAGAAGGGGGTTGCAAAATTAGCGTTTGATTCGCTAGCCTGCCCACCGCTCGCGCTAAACTTACTCCGTAAAATCAGTTTGCAATCCTGTTTTATAGGCGATCCGGTAGCTTTTGCCCATCAGTCTTTTGACCCCATAACCTTTGAGCAATTGCGCAAATCCTTATGCCAGCAAGTCGATAAAGCCATGCGGTTTGAGGACGAAGCAAGCCCTAAGTATGCCCAGCTTCAAGCGTATCATAATAGGATTATGGAAATGCGTCCATATAGCCATTAGCAGACGTAAACCCTGCGGGGCTCTGCCTACCGCACTAATATGCCGAGGGTAACGATACCACCCAAGTCCCTACTCCTTCGCCTCCCACAACACCTCCAGCGGCTTCAAGCTCTTGCGCAACAAATGCGGCACCAACAAGTGCAGCGGCATTTTCAGCCAATGCGAACGCATAAACAGCGCGGCTTCCGCGCAGTTGCTCCACGCGGTGCGGCAACTGTGGTGGTCGGGCTGCAAGGCACTGAGAAACAGCGCGTCGAACAACCACCAACGCACGGGGCTTAAGGCCAAATTTGCCTGCTCAAGAATGGCGGCAGGAATAGGCGTGTGGAGGATTTTTCCGGTATAGCGCAACGCCAAACTGACCGCCAAGGTCTGCTTAAGCTCGGCGGCGCGGCTGAGCAGAACTTCCCAAAAACCGGGCTGGGCGGAGAACTCTTTCAGCAGCAAATCCAAGTCGGTCAAGTCGCGGAAACCGTGGTTAAATTCGCCGCCCAAAAACAAATGCGCGGCGCTGTGGATAACCCGGTCTTCCGGAGCCAGTACCCAATAGCCGCCCGGAGTAGGGACGGCGCGGGCGAGCAGCTTGGCGGCATCGGGGCAAAACCGGCAGGTTTTCGGCAGGATATTATGGTGGACATCAATCGACGTTTGCCGCTTGATATGTTGCATGGGCGGGATTTCGTGCATCCATTGGCGGTAGTATTTTTGGTCGTAAGCGTCAATAGGGCCGGACGACCAACCCGCGCGTATCAGCGCCAACTCGACCTGCGCCAACTCGGCTTCAGGAACTAAAATATCCACATCGGAAAAAATCCGCCCTTGCGCCGCCGTGTTACCCGCCGCATGGTAGGCCGCGCCTTTGAGTAAAACCAAGGGGATACCCAAAGGCTGCAAGGCCGTGGCGATACAGTCGATTTCCCATTGCAGCGAACTGCTAAAGCGGCGGGCAAAGGTCAGTTGGGATTGGATATGCACCAAAGCCGGGGCAGGCACGGCCACCGCCGCCAACACATAGCCCAGCCGCGCCAGCATATTGGCGTTGCGGGCTTGGCGGATGAGCAGGCTCCAGTCCGGCAACGCCAAGCCGAGTGCCGCCTGGGGGTTACTATAAACGCGGGTTAACAAGGGCAAGGTCATGGGCTGGGCGTGGCTAGGCGGGTAAACAGGGCGATGGCCTCTTCCAAGTCACTGTATTGGAATTGGTGGCAAGCGCAAACGTCGCACAAATCCCCCAAGGCGGCAAAACCCAGTTTGCCTAAGGCCGAATAATTAAAGCAATGTTCCGCCAATTCCAACAAGGTGCGGGCTTTGGACAACGGTTCCAGCACGGTTGTGGAGCCGACATAGTATTTGGGGAAAATGATCTGCGCCGCCTGCGCCGGGTAGGCGCTGGCGGCGACGCTGGCGGCGGGCGGGCGCAAATGGCCGACCGTGCCTTTTAAGGTGTCGTTGACGATGGGGCCGATGACCGCCTCGGCAGAAAAGGCGCGGATCACGTCCAGCGACTGGTTTTTTAAGCTGACCGGACGCGGGGCGGGGTAAATCAGGCCGTCGGCCATGCTCAGCAACGCCATTTCATCCGACAACAGCCGCCAACCCCGGCACACCAAGGCGGCACACAGGGTGCTTTTGCCGCTGCCGGGGCTGCCGGGCAGGATAAAGGCCTGGCCGTTGTGTTCGACGACAGCGGCATGGATGATAAGGTATTGGTTGGATTGGCTGGCGATGCACCAGTTCAGCCCCCACTCAAAAAACGCCGCCGCTTGGGCGTAGGGCAAGGGCTTAAAAGGGCGGTGGCCGTCAAAACTAAAATTTACCTGCGGGTGCCAATAACGGCGCGGCGACCAAGGGGCTGTGAGTCCGACATGAAAATCAATAAACTGCCCGGCTTCGACAACGGCAAAATCGGGATACAGGCAAAGGATATGTTCGGCGACGCTGGCGATGGGCGAAACCACGCTGACGTTAAACGCGCCGATGCGCAAGGCTAAACCGTTCCCGGTCAGTGCCTGATGCACCGCTGCTGTTGATAGTGCGGATAAATTCACAGTTTAAGGGTGTTGCGTCACTGCCAAGAGGCCGAGTTGTCGGTAATTGCTGACTAAGGTGTCGAAAAAATCCGCCACCACAAAATCATCGGGGAACTCAAAAGCGGCGCTGAGTTCGGCCAGCAATTGCGCACGGTTCATGGGGTGGGCACTAACGGCTTTAAACAGCACCGCGCCCGCGTCGGCGATTAAATGGGTTGCGCCGATAAGGTCATGGTAGGCGACACATTCGTCGCCCCAAAAACGGCACAAAACGCTGCCGTCTTCGGGTAGGCCGACCGTATAGTCCTGAACCACGCGGCGGTGGCCCGGTTAAGGGAAGGTCGAATGGGTAAAGTAATACTGGGCGCTGGCATCGTCGGCAAACGGCGCGGGGTTGCCGTTGTACATGGTGACCACTTCTGCCGTTGTCCGGGGATATTTGTTGCTGATGGCCGGGGTTATGCTGTTGATATAGGCGGTAATATAAATGGCCTTTCTGGTAGTCCCCATCGCCGTCAGCAAAGTAGTGGTATCGGAACCGCCAAACAGCACCTTAACCTGCGTAGAGGCAGTGATAGAGCCAAAAACCCCACCGCCGGAAAAGACGGCGGTCAGCATGGTCGGGTTGTAAGTGCCCATCTTACAGTTACCGGTCACCGTATGGGATATATTACCCGATATGGTTTGCGACATACACAAAGCCGGGGCATTGGCAAAAGCGGTCGGGCTGGTAAACGTCAACAGCACAGGGCTGATAGCCCCGGCTTTTTGCAAAAAGCGCCGTCTGCCAGTGACTTTGGCCTGCTCGGTAGGTTGTGTCTCAACATTTTGATTGTTCATGTTAGTGTACCAGGGAAAACTCATTGCTAAAAAGGGATGTTAACAGCATTTGACAAGCACGGGCCGCTTTATTAAGGCCGCGTTTTTACTGGCATAAACCTTTAAGCTGCCTTTAAAGGTTTATGCCCAAACCAGGTAAGGCCGCGATAGGTTTAAGGTTAACCATCCCGCCTGCGGTGGTAACTTTAGCAAAACCACCCACGACGCGGGCTATTGCCCGTTATGCCCATGCCAGCCCAAGCGACTTGCCCGCTGTACCTAAGCTGCCGCCCATCAACAAGAACATATTGTATTGCCACGCATCTTTTGCATTGTAACAGCGATAGTGTAGCGCGTCCACCCTCGCTTACTTAAGGATTAGAGTGACTTTAAACGCTTGCCGTCCGTTAGGCCCCCGCGTTTTTTTGCCCGCCCAAACCTGAAAAATCGGCCAACCGCCCATTTAAGGAACATGCATAAAGTTAAGCGCCTCAGCGTGTCCCCTTCGGCTTCGCTCAGGGAGCGCGGAGGCTGGGTGCAGTTACAACAGATTTTATTTCCTGCACGCCCCTAAAATTCATCCCTTATTCAGCAATAGCGGCTTATGATACCCAGCATCTACCACCTGCTTTAACCAGGAGTCTGCCATGACCTTATTAAGCCCCAAAAAAGCCTTGTTAATCTTATTAATCCCTTTAGCGGCTAGCTTAAACGCCTGTGCGGTGTATCCGGCCTATGTCGCCCCGCGTCCGGTGGCAGTGGTGCGGCCTTATTATGCCCCGCCCGCCGTTGTCGTCCGTCCCGGCTACGTCCGTCCGTGGGGTGGCTATGGTTATCGCCGCTGGGGCGGCTGGCATGGCCATTGGCGGTGAACGCCCTCAAGCCGCCAGCATTGCCCCGCTAATTTCGGCAAAGCTGCCAACTTGCCGATGCGGGCCCATACCGTCCAAACCGCCGTCACGCTTTAGCCACACCGTCTGCAAACCCGCCGCCTGCGCCGCGTCCAACTCTTCCTTAATGTCCGATAAAAACAACAGCTCACTCGGCAGAAAAGGCAACTGGGCAACAATGTTTTGATAAGCCGCCACCTCGCGTTTCGCACCGACCAGGGTATCGAAATAACCGCTGAACAGCGGTGTCAAATCGCCGTATTCGGTATGGGCGAACAGCAATTTTTGCGCATGGACAGAACCGGACGAATAGACATATAAAGCCAGCCCCTGTTGCCGCCAGTGTTGCAGCTGCGCGGCGGCATCGGCATAAACATGCCCGTAAAAATCGCCCTGCCGATAACCCGCCTCCCAAATCAGCCCTTGCAACGCCTTTAACGGGGTGATTTTTTGGTCGGCATCCGCCCAAGCCAGCAATTGCCCGATCGCCGCTTCCGTGTCCAAGGCCTGCCCCGCCGCCGCAGCGGTGTCCGCCAACAACCCTTGTACCACCGGGTCATCGGCGTGGCTACGGACAAACTCGGCCAAGTGCCGCCGGGCGTAAGGAAACAGCACCGCCTGCACAAATGCCAGCGACGAGGTGGTGCCTTCTATATCGGTGATAATCGCCTTAATCATGACAAGCCGGCCAGCGTTTGGTCTAAAGTAGGATACCCCGCGCCGATGTCGCTACCGGTAAAAGTGGCGACCCAACCGTCAGGGGTGGTGAACAGGCGGATCGCCTTTAACTGCGGCTCCGCGCCCAAATCAAACCAATGGCGGGTATGGGCGGGGACGCTAATTAAATCGCCCTGGCAGCACAACACGCTATAAACCTTATCGCCCACATGCAGATAGAACAAGCCGCAGCCCTCGACAAAAAACCGCACCTCGAAATCGTCATGGGTATGCTCGGCCAAGAATTTTTGCCGTAAGGCCACCTTATCGGGGTGCGCGGCGGTCAGGCTGATGACATCGACCGAACGGAAACCATACTGGTTTTGCAAACGCGCGATAGGCTCGGCGTAAGCCGCCAACACCGTCGCCTGATCGGCATCGGCGGCAAATTGGCAACTGGCTTCCCAGCGTTCAAACACCACGCCTATGGTTTGCAACTGGGCGCTGATGTCGGCAAACTCAGCGTAACGCAAGCCTTGGTCGGGCTGATGTTCAGGGGAAATGGTCAATAAACTCATAGCATGTCGTCCTATGGGGTAAAGCGTTAGCTAGCGGTTAAAGTTTTTCAGGTTCTTTTCAAGTGTTTGTAGACAGGGCTTACCGACACCCTCCCTCAAACCGCCCGATGCAAACGCAACGCCAACTCACAAGCCAACAAAAAATCCACCGCCTCCAAATAGCGCAGGGCTTCGTTGACATCGACCCCCCACACATACAAACCGTGTCCGGCAATGATGTAAGCTTGGCAATCGGGATGGGCATCCAAATAGGCATCGGCTTGGGCGGCGAGGCGGGAAATGTCTTGGTCGTTGGCAAAAATAGGGATGACCACACGGCAGGCATGGGTAGTAATGCCCCGGAACGCTTTCAGCAACTCATAGTTTTCCAAGACAATCTCATCACCAAACAGCCTAGACACCAACACCGCATTCAACGGGTGCGGGTGCAGCACGGCATGGATGTCAGGGAAGCGGCGGTACAAAGCCGTATGCAGGCCGGTTTCCGCCGACGGCTTTTTGCCGTCCAAGGAATTCGCCTCACTATCAATCAACATAATGTCATCGACCTGCAAATAGCCCTTATGCTTACCGGATACGGTAATGGCAATGGAACCGTCGGCCAAGCGGGCGGAAAAGTTACCGCTGGTGGCAGGTACCCAGCCTTTGCCGTCAATAAAACAACCCGCCGCAATCAATTGTTGCGCAGCTTGGTAAAAAGTAGAAGTGGCAGTCATGGCTGTGTCGCAAAATGGTACAAAAGAGGCTCACTGTAGCAGATTATCGGCCAAATGCTAGGGGGAATTTGCTAATTTTATTATGGTTTTGCCCGCTTAACCGCCCCGTTATTATTTTCCCGCCAATTAACCCTAAGGTCTTGTCGATACAGCCTTTTATAACCACATACAAGGCTTGCCACAAGAACGCACACGGTTTTTAGCTTAGCGTAAAAGCCTATACCGATCACCTGCCAGCAGGTCACAAACGGCAAGCCATTTACTTGCTTTTACGCGTCTGCGTCCGCCATAAGTGGATAATCTCATCCATATCCAAATCATGCGCCCCGCCGCGCCAGCTTTCATAATAATCCACGTCGTTACTCTTCGGCTCAGGATTGGGTCGGTAGATTTGTACACGGGTCGGCAACGGCGCGGCCTCGCCCAGCACCAAGGCTTCGCCCCGGCCTAAAGAACTGAGCACATCGGCCATATCGCCCTCCGCCTCCGGCATCAGCCGCTTAATATAAGCCTGGTCGTCAGGGTTGGAGGTGCGCAGACAAATAAACGAACTGCATTGCGCCAGCATGGTTTCCGACAACTCGGTAGGCCGTTGGCTGACCACGCCGATGGACACCCCGTATTTCCGGCCTTCTTTGGCGATGCGCTCCATCATCCGTTTCGTGCCGTCAAATTGGCCGCCTTTTTCCCTAGGGATATACGCATGGGCCTCTTCGCAAATCAGCGTAATGGGGAAATCCCGGCGTTGCGGGTTCCAATAGTTAAATTCATAGACCAGCCGCCCGACTTGCGCGGAAATGGCCGGACGGATGTCGGTCGGCACCGAACTTAAATCGACAATGTTAATATTGGCCTTATGCTCGCCCAAGCCGACAAACTTGCGCAACAAGCCCGCCATGCTTTCCGAGGTGTTGCGGATTTTCGGCTTGAGCAAAAAGTCATAACGGACATCGTTAAAGCGGCTTTGCATTCGGATCAGAAATTCGTCGAACACCCCGAACAACGCCCCCTGCACCTTACCGAAATCACGCCGCTCCTCATTCGCGGACTTAAAGTGCATATACATTTCCGCCAACGAGAAATAAATCGGCGTATCCACCGACACCGTCGGCAAACCGATGCGCTGGCCTTCCTTGCGCTTAAGCACTTGGATCACCTCACGCATATACGACATTTGCATCGAGGCATTTTTGTCGTCGCGGTCGACAAACAAATCCACCAGCTCGGCGTAGCTCATAATCCAATACGGCATCTCCATTTCCGTGGCCTCGACATAATTGACCTGATGGCTAGGAAACGCCGACTTGACCAAGCCGCCGGGGGTTTTCCACGCATACTCGCCGTGCAGGTCGAGCATAATCATGTGGCTGTTGGGCATCGCCTTAATGGTGCTTTGGATCAAACTGGCGACCGTCCACGACTTACCCGAACCGGATTGCCCCAAAATGGCGAAATGGCGGCCAAAGAATGCCCTAGGGTCTAAGCTGATTTGGTATTCCTTATGGGTGGAGAGCTGGCCGATGTAAAACTCGTAAGCCCTAAAGCGCGAAAAAATCGCGTTGATTTCTTTCATCCCCACCGCATACACCCCCGCCCCAGGGGTAGGGTAATGGCGCATCCCCCGGATAAACGTGCCGTCCGCGCCAATTTCGCCGACCGGAATCAGCGAAATATAGCGGTCGACCAAACGCACATTACGGTCGCTATAACGGTCTTGCTCCCAAATCTTAAACACCAACGCCATCACCGCAATCTCTTCCTGACGGATCACCACATAAGAGCCGACATGGGCGGCCAGCATCGTTTCATCGCCAATGCTAATTAACGGCTTGCTGTTGGTGTATGCTTCGGTGACTCTGGCCGCCATGCCATTGCCGCGCACTTCGGTTAAATACGCTAAAAGGATAGATTCGTTATCGGGTTCGGACATTATACTAAAGGATTAATAAAGGGAAGGGGCAAAGGGTCTGCCAGCATAACGTAAAGTTATGAGGGTTTGAAGTCATGGGCAAGTTTATTTTTCAGAACCACTCGCCGTTGCCGATAGCCTAAGGCCTATAATTATAAGGCAAAACCTAACCCTGTTGAAAGCCGTAGTTTTTGGTTAATGCCCATTTATCCAAAGAAAACCGCAAGGCACGGAGAAACGCCACACAAAACGGGAAGTCTTGCAGGGTTAAGATACTTGAAATAAAGGTTTCTGGCCGGGGCTAAACCTAAAACTCGATCATCAAGTTTTTAATATTAGAATAAGCAACTTAGCCATTAGATATTGGATTAGTATTTTAATTAAGTAAAAACAACAAGTTGCAATGGAATCTATCCCCCTCCCCTGATGGGTGTATGGACGTGGGACATAGGTAACACATGTTCGGGGACATGGGTAACACATTTTGGTACTGATTTTCTGGGTTCCTGCCGTCCATTAGATGAAGCTCATAATAACATCTAATACAAAGCGTACAGGCACGCAAAAATTGGCCGTTAACCTAGCATATAAAATTTTAGCTGGATTTTTTTTCATAACCATGTATGGCTCTAGCCATATAAATTTAAACTGCCAACAAGGCGTTATTTTTGTCAATACCGGATTACTTTTTTTGGTCTCAATAAGCCCAAAAAAACCGTCACCCATGTCCCCGAACATGTGTTACCTATGTCTCCGGTCCATACAATGGGGAGGGATGGGGTGGGGAGAATCTAAATAAGGCTTTTTTCATTAAACGAAATAAAAACAGTCTGATTAAAATCTCTTAGCCATGAGCATAAGTCATTGATTTTATTCTCCCCACCCCAACCCTCCCCATCAGGGGAGGGGGCTGCCCACCTTAACAAGCCTTAGCTCTCCGCTAATCTTCCCCACTATTTAGAGGTGACTTTATGAAAAACTTGATGATCGAGTAAAAGGCAGGCAAGATACCTATCCCCTTAAACCCGGATGAATGCCCGCACCAAAGCGGCAAGAAAACCGCTGGCCATTAGCAGAACCGCCCCCAGAAAAGCCCGGTAGATGCCCCGGTCATGGCCGCAACGCCGCTTATGGCATACCAGCACCAGGTAACTGAGCAGGAACGCGCTAATGGCCGGCCCTTGCACTAAAGGGCTAAACAACCGCTGCCAAGGCCCGCGCGGCAAGTCCGGGAAAAACACCGCCACCGCGAAAAGCAAGGCTGCGCCGCCAAAAGCCAAAGCAATCTGCACCAGCCAATAATGCCTCACCCTGTCCAGCAGCGCGGGCGGCAACCATGCGCCGCACCGGCACTGCAAAGCCGTGCCGAAGCGTCCGGTGACGGTAGTGGCCCTACCGCAATGCGGGCACACGCAATAGCCTGAACGCATCATGGCGTATCGTCCGTAAACAGCCGGTAGCCGATACCCGCTTCGGTCAGCAAATAGCGCGGGCGGGCCGGATCGGCCTCAAGCTTGTGGCGTAATTGCCCCATATAAATCCGCAAATAATGACTATGCTCGACATAAGACGCACCCCAGACCTTTTCCAGCAAGTGCCGATGGGTCACGACAAAACCGGCATGGCGCACCAAAACACTCAGCAGGCTAAACTCTAAAGGGGTCAGATGGACTTCACACCCGTCCGTAAACACCCGGCGTTTAGTCAGTTCCACTTTCAGCCCCCCCACCTGAAACACCTCCTGAACCCCGCCCGGCAACTTGGCGACCCGCCTGAGCAAGGCATTTATCCGCGCCATCAGCTCGGCATTGCTGAACGGCTTGGTCAGATAATCGTCAGCGCCGTTATCCAAGGCCTGGGTCACATCGCTTTCTTGGTGACGCGCCGACAACACAATGACCGGTAACTCAGACGATTTGCGCAGGCGGCAGATCACATCCTGCCCATCCATATCCGGCAACCCCAAATCCAGCAGCAACAACGCAGGCGAGCGGTTGCGCACGGCCAACAAGCCCTCCCGCCCCGTGTCGGTGGCCAGCACCCGATAACCCTGGCCTTCCAGCGTCGTGGCCAACAAAGACCGGAAGGGTGGATCATCTTCAATCAGTAACAATAAGGGAGTTTGCTCAGTCATAGCGGCAGGCCTTTTTCTTCCGGGGTAATCGTTGGGGGTGCGGACAGCAAAGGCAAATGTATCTGAAACATCGCCCCGCCGCCGCGCCGGTTACTGACGTGGATGTCGCCGCCATGCGCCCCGACAATGGCGCGGCAAATCGACAAACCCAACCCGACCCCACCTTGCGCACGCTCAGGATGGAGGCGGAAAAACTTCTCAAAAACCTTATCCTGCAAGGCCGGCGCAATCCCTGGGCCATTATCGGCGACGCTAATCGTCAGCCCCTGCGCTTGGGTTTCAACCGCAATATCAATGGGCCGGCCTGCCGGGGAGTATTTGGCGGCATTGTCCAACAGGTTCACCAACACCTGTTGCAGCAACACCGCATCAACCTGAACCAGCGCCAAGCCATCCACCATATTGACATTCACCTGCCGGGCGTGCAGCTTTTTGTCGAGGCGGCGCAAGGCGCTGCCGACAATTTCCTCAGGCGCGTACCACTGCCGATTCAGCACCACCTCACCCGCCTCCAAACGTGCCATATCGAGAATTTTCACCATCAGCTCCGACATGCGCAACGCCTCTTCGCTGATTGCCGCCGCCAAATTCCGGCGGCTGGCCTCGGCCAACTGCCCGTCCGTTTCCAAGGTGCTGGCCGCACCGATAATCGTCGCCAGCGGTGTCCGCAAATCATGGGAAATGCTGCTGAGCAGGGAATTGCGCAGGGTTTCCTCCTGCATTTTTAAAGTCGCCAATTTGGCGTGTTCCGCCAACTGGGCACGTTCTAGGCTATGGGCAATCTGCCCGACAAAAGTGTCCAAAAACTGGCGCTGTTCCGGGACATGCAGCAACCGGACATCGGCCAGTTCTAACACCAATACCCCAAGCATCCCGCCGCCGCCTTGCAACGGCACATACACTGCCGGGCTGTCGGCATTATTATCCGTACCGCGCCCGGCCAAGCGGACATGGCCGAATACCCACTGCGCCAGCCCCAAATCGGCACCCCGCCACGACATAGCCAAAGCCGGGGCATCGGGGTAACAGAGCTTGCCATCAGGGCCGGGCAATAACAGCGTGTTGCGCCCACCAAACTCGGCCTGGATATGCTGTACGCCAATGGCAATAACCTCAGTACCCAAACGCGCTTCCGCCAAGGCCTTACTGAGCCGGTACAACGCCGAGGCGCGGCGTTCGCGGTGTTCGGCCACCTGGGTTTGGCTACGCAAAGTTTCCGCCAATTTGCTGGTGACAATCCCGACCACCAGCATCACCGACACGCCCACCAAATTTTCCGGATCGGCAATGGCAAATGAAAAAATCGGCGGCGCGAAAAAAAACGCAAACGCGGCGACGCTGGTTAACGACCCGATAATAGAAGGCCACAAGCCAAAGCGAATGGCGACAAAGAACACCCCCAGCAAATAAAACAGCAAAATATTGCCGGGCGTAAGCAACGCCCGAACCGGCCAATCGAGCGCCGTCAAGCCTAACGGCACAGCAACACCCCATAAGCCGTTCAGCAGCGGCCAGCGCGGCGCAGGCTTGGGCAGCACTGGCAGAGCAGTCCCGGCCATTACTGGCCCGCCGCAAAGGCTTTGCTGGCATATTCGGCCAGTGTTTGCCCCTGTTGATAAATCAGCAATACCTTAAGGTGTTCCGCTTCGGCGATACGCATCGCCTCCGCCTCGCCCACACACAGCAGGGCCGTATCCCAAGCGTCCGCCCAAGCCGGATCGTCATGCAGCACCGTCACCGACAACAAATGATGGGTGACCGGGCGACCCGTTTTAGGGTTAATAATATGAGAATAGGTTTTGCCATGGTCGGTAAAATAGTGTCGATAAGTGCCTGCCGTCATCACCGCCGTGCCGCGTTGCTCGGTTATATCCAGAATTTTGCCTAATTCGCGGCTGAGCGGGGTCGGGGTTTCCACGCCGACCCGCCAGTCTTTGCCGTTACTTTTCCGGCCTTTCACCACCATTTCGCCGCCGATTTCCACCAAATAATTAGACACCCCCAACGCATCAAGGCGCTGCGCCAACACCCCGACACTATAACCTTGGGCAATGGACGACAAATCAATTTTCAGCAGCGGGTCTTTCTTGCGGATCCGAGGCTGAACCGGGTCGATTTCCAGCAACGCCATGCCGATATGCGGCAACAGCCGGGCAATTTCCTGCCCATCCGGCACCCGGTTCTGATGGCGCGAGAAGCCCCATAAATCAAACAACGGTTTCACGGTAAGGTCATAGCAGCCGTTGGAGCGCTCATAAACGTGTTGGGCAATACGCAACAAACCGCTAATCTCCGGCGAGACCGGCAACCACTCCCGTGTTTCTTGGTTATTCAGCCGGGAAATTGCCGAATCGTCCCGATAATTGGACAATTGCGCATCAATATCAGCCAATGTGCCGCTGACTTGCCGCCTGATTTCCGCCAGCGGCGTAGCCACCCCCGCCATGACCAATTTAATATGGTAAGTCGTCCCCTGAGCTTCACCCGACAACGCGGTCTCAGACGGCGGCGGCGGTTGGCAACCCAACAGCAGGGCTATGCTTAACCAGCCATAAACAGATTTTATTTTCATCGCATCCTCTAAATAAAAGCCGACCGTTTCGGGAAAAACCGCTTGCAGAGCCTACCGCTGATAAGCCATTCCATTGATAAGCTATAGCAGCAAGACACCCTCTCAAAACTGCACCACCGCATCAATCCCCAACAAAACCTGATCCGTCCGCTGACCGCCATCGAACGCGGCCAATTGGGCGTGGCTCCAGTCATAACGCACTTCTGGGCGTACCATCAACCACCGCTTAGGCTGCCAATTCAGACCCGCCGTCAGGGCATAATAATTGGCGGTTCCTGCCGAATAACGGAAACCATTCTGGTCGCGGAACCATTCGCCGCGCACCCCCACCCCCAAGCTATCGGTTGCCTGATAGGTCAGATATTGGACAACGGAATACCACTGCGCATCGTGGTTGTTAGCCAATGCCTGTTGTTGCGCCCCAAAATCATGCTGCAACACATAACGCCACTTACCGAAGCCTTGCTGGAGAATCGCCGAGTAATACAACAAATCCGAGGCTTGGTGCAGATAGACATCGCCCTGTAGCACCGAAAAAGACACGCTGGTGTCGGTGGCGGCATTTGTCCAGGTCAGGCCGTCCATCTGGCTCCATGCCCCAAAATCGCGGTCAACATTATCCGCCCCGGTCACCGCCCCCAAATTAACGCGCCATTGCCCGTTCAGCGCGTAACTGAACAACGCACCGGTCGTGGTAAAGGGCGAAGACTTAAAGCTATAAGTATGCGAAGAAAAGAAATTCAGCGCGGACGGCACCGACTCATAACCGATAATCGTATAAAAATGCCCTAGCTTTACGCTCAAACCGTTACCGACCGGCGCAAACACTTCGGCATAAGCCTGAGGCAGGGCAAGACGATAAAAACGCTCATCTCTTGGGCTAAACAAGCCCATATCCCAATGCCCGGTCGCTTGGGTATAGCGGGTATCTGTGCCGAACATCACCTCAAAACGCCCGCCTATATCCCAAGCCGCCGTCTTGGTAACGGCCTTCTCCATAAACAGCGCCAACTGATACAGATTAAACTCATCGCTCCGGTCGGTCATGGACACCGGGCCATTACTGCGGTCAGCGGGGGTGTCCATATTATGGTTAAGCCCCGCCGCCGCCCAGCCCCCCAACGTGAAACCAGCCGCTTGCAACCCCGCCCAACTGGCCGGTTCTTGACCGGACAGCGCGGCAACCAACCCAGAAGGCGACTCCTGCGCCCCTGCCATCGGGTTAAGCAGCAAAATACTGCAAACACCCCATAACCCCTTACGCCCCGACATTAAAATTGCCCCCCGTTCATCAAAAACAACACCCCGATACTGGCAAAAAAGCCTAATAATATCGCTGGCATCCAGCGCAAATGCAAGGTGAAGGTATAGCCTTCGCCCTCTTTCATCACCCCTTTCATCAAACCCAAGACATGCAGCGCCGGGGCCGAACCGATCGCCAACAGACTCCCGCCCACCCCCAGCGTTAACGTTAACAACAACCATTGCCCGATAGGCAGCTTAGGGTGCATGTTTAACACCGCAAACATCAGTGTGCCGTTATCAATAGATGAAGAAGCCAAGCCGATCATAATATTCGCCAGCGTGGCGTTGATCTCGGTAAACAAATACTGCGCCATGGCATCTAAATAGCCTAAAAAATTGAGGGCGCCGACAATCATCATCGCCCCGTAGAAAAACAGCAAAGTATCCCAATCCACCCCGGCAATACACTTAAACACATCAAAGCCTTTTTGCGAATCCGGGGTTTCTTGGCTATCGGGCAGCGAAACATGGCTTAACTTTTCGGTTTTGGTCAAAAAATAGGCAAAAAACTGCAACAACGCCAAGCCCAGCATCATGCCGGCTATCGCAGGCATATCAAAAAACACATTCGACAAAATAGTGATGCTAAACGTGAGCACGAAGATAAAAATTACCCGCTTGCTGCCACGCTTTAACAGCGGCTGTTCTTTAGAAAAGCGCGGTGTCCCTTTGGTCACCGAAAAGTGCATAATAATGGCAGGCACCAAAAAATTGACGATGCACGGCACGGTCAAGGCGAAAAATTGCGTAAAGTGCAACATATTTTGTTGCCAGACAAAAAATGTCGAAATGCCGCCTAACGGGCTCATCGTCCCGCCCGCATTGGCCGCGACCACCGCATTCAATCCCGCCAAGCCGACAAATTTGGCATCGTCCTTACCTATCGCCAAGATGATGTAACCCATCAACAAACCGACCGTCAAGCTGCTGATCACCAACGACAACACAAACGCCAGCACCCCGGTAATCCAAAACAATTGCCGGTAACTGTACTGCCGATTGGCCAACACAATGCGTAAGGCATCAAAAATGCCCCGCTCGGTCATGGTGTTTAAAAACGTCATCGACACGGTGATAAACAAAAACAATTCCGCATAAGCCGTCAAATTGCTTTGAAAAACGACTGCGACATGCTTCGCCGTGCCGTATTCCGAGGAATAATACATAAAAATCGCAAACCAAATCAGCGCCGAACCCAAGACCATGGGTTTTGCCTTACTCATTTGATGCAGGTCTTCGGTCATGGCGATGGCATAAGCCATGACCGTGATGGCGACCGCCAGATAACCGACAACATGCCGCTTCAAGTCCAGTTGCATGACGGTAGCGGCAATGTCGTCCGCGTAAGCCAGCGACGGCACAAGCAACACCAAAGCCAAGACTAAGCCATAGCGCGTAAGGAGGGGCGGGGGGGAATTTTTCATTTGAACTCGCTTTACTCTTCAATAAGGGCCAGCCAAGACATTGCAGCGGCGCAGTGATGGAGACACCCTTGCCCAGCCTGAATGCCAAAACAGGAAACACAGGTTTGCTTAGGACTAATCGCCGATGGGGCCGAAAGCCCAGACGCTACCCTGGCGGGCATAGTAGAGTTTAGCGGATAAAGATTCTGTTTAGGTTTGCGCTGTTTTTCTCAACAGTCTGTTGCTTGGCTGTTTACAGATACCGTCACGCATTGAGCGGCACAGAAGATAAGACTTAACTGACAAGAAGAGTTGACTAATGACGCAAGCCCATCCGGCGGCGGGCAAAGGCCTTTAGCCTTGGCCGAAGTCTTTAAGCAAAACCCGCCCAAGCACAATTACCTTGATAATTCCAGGCAGTTGGTTATCATTAAAGCACCGCCTTTGGACAACCGCAAACTTGGCCGTTCACAGTATAGGTCTGGGCAGAACCACTCGCCCTACCCACAGCCTTTATCGTAGCGCATGGCTTAAGACCTTGCAGGTTTTTAAAACCAGCAAAGTCTGGCGGAGTCGGTGATGCCAAAGCATAAAACCTAAAGCTCTCAAAACTACAATTACCTTACGCGATGTTCGACTTTTTAGGGCGTGAAATTTTAAGGGTGACATTCTTGTCTTAGGTTCAGGTTAATCGAACTACCTTACCGGAGAAGCCGTCATGCCCGTCGAAGATTTCATCATTTATGTGTATTGTTGCGTATGCGATTGCTATGAAAAAGTGGCCCCCCACCCGCTGAGGAAGCGGGGCTTCCCGACCAAACTGAGTGACTGCGAAGCCATTACGATGGAGATTGTCGGCGAATTTATGGGCAAAGACCAAGACAAAGGGATTTGGGAATACTTCCGCAACCATTGGCATGGCCTGTTTCCTAACTTAGGGTCACGCAGCAGTTTTGTCAAGCAAGCCGCGAACCTTTGGGTGGTGAAGGGGCGTATACTTGGGCAACTGGCCAGACAACTTGGGGCGGACACGAACACCGTCCATTTGGTTGACGGTTTCCCGATGCCCGTTTGCAAGATCACCCGCGCCGCCCGGAGCCGCTGTTTCCGCACGGAGGCGGGTTACGGTTACTGCGCCGCCAAGGATGAAAAGTATTACGGTTTTGAAGGCCACCTTTTGACCGACAGCAACGGCATCATCTGCGGTTTTGCCTTCGCCAACGCCCCCATTGACGAACGCGATGTCGTCCCCGAACTTGCCGAAGGGCTTGGCGGGTGGCTGATTGGCGACAAAGGCTATATCAGGCCTTGGCTCAACTCAGAATTGGCAAAACGGGGCATCAGCTTGCAGACACCCTTACGGAAAAACATGGACGGCCCGCGCCCGAAGGCCTTCGTCAGGCAACTGACGGCCACCCGAAGGTTGGTTGAAACCGTTATCGGGCAACTGACCGAAAGGTTCCACATCGAACGGATCAGGGCGCGTAACCTTTGGCACTTGGCAAACCGTGTCATCCGCAAGCTGCTTGCCCATACCGTAGGGGTGTTTCTGAATTGTTGCCTGGGCCGCCACCAACCCCTCCAATTTGAGGGGTTGGTACAAATCTAAAAAGTCGAACATCGCGTAAATGGGTAAATGGTTGCTTGAATTGGGCGCTGTTCACATCCATATAATGTCTCCGGGTTTATAATTGATGATGCTGTTGCCGAACTCAACGTGGACGGTTTTTATTTCATGATCCCACTCAATAAATCCGCGGCTTTTATGTGCGGCCAACGCCTCCCTGACCATTTCGAGTATGTCCTGACGGTGCCTTTCCAATTTTTCGGGGATGCGCATTTTGGCGACACGCCAAACGACATCATACGTCCCTTCGGCATTTTTTTTCCTGATTAGCAAGATGCTTCAGCCAAACCCAGTATTACGCGAAAGGACGGCGTATACTAAAGCCGACATTCCGCATACCCTTTACCCGCTTTCGGAATAAATAGCCTCATACCGGTTGCCAAGCAAGCTTAACAAGGTACGATGGTGCCCGCCCAAATTCAGCACCAGTGCCTGTGTTTCATCCAGCGCCAGCACATGGATGCCCGCAAAGGCTTGGAACACCCAGCGTACGCTCGGGTTGCTGGCGGGCTTGCCCGCCTGGTTCGGGAATGTCCGGTTGTGTGCCTTGAGCGCGGCCCTGATGCGGTGTTCCAGGGCGGCATAGACCAGCAGGCAAAGGGTCATGACCATCATGAGCGCCATGATCCGTTTGGGGGATTTTAGGAACAGGGTGGAGGCCATGAACAAGGGGTCTTTGAGGAAACGGAAGCCCCGCTCGACCTTTTGCTGGTCTTTGTAGGCGGCAATGAGCTCCGCGCCCGGGAAGAGGCCGCCGTCCAGTTGGTTGGTGGCGAGGATGAAGCAGCTTTTACGCTCCAGGCGGCGCACCCTTTCCTATAAAAGGGTGGTCATGCCGCCGCCGATGCGGTAAACAAAAAAGTCGGAGCCGCGCCCTTGGGCGGGGCGGCCTTTGCTGCTGAAGCGGGGTTCCGCTTGGATGTGCGCGTCGGTGACGCAGGTCATCTTCAGGTTTTTTTCGAACGCCGCCAATGCCTTGCACGCATCGGCCTCACAGGCGAAATCCTGCCCGTACAGCTTGCCGAAACGCCCGAGTTCGTCCGTGCTTTGTTTGAGGCAGCGCTTGCCGACCGTTTTCAGTGCGCGCCGGCGGGCTTCGGGCGAATACACGACCACCCAGCGTTGCCTGACCCCCGCATAGTCCGTACAAACGCCGCGGTATGCCGTTTGTGAGGGGTCGGCCATCAGGTCGGGCGCCACGTCACGGATGACGGCGCAAGCCAGCTCCAAGGTTTCCGGCACCCGCGTGACCCACCCGATCCCCTCCAGGCCTTTCAGCGTCCCGGCGGTGTAGAGGGCGCTGTCCGCCACCAGGATTTCCACGCCAAAGCCCGACCGCATCTGTCCGGTATGGGCTTGGGCCATCTCGCGGAAGCTGGCCTTGTCGCTGTTGTTGCCGTCCAAGGCCTGCATCAGGATCGGGATCCCTGCCTGCCGTTCGCAGACCAGCTGCAACACGGCCTGGTTCAGGTCGGGGCGGTGGTCGCGGCTATAGCCTTTCGTGATGCGGATGACGCCCTCCTCCCCCCTTACAAGTGTAGGTTTTCTTACCCTCCACCCCCTTCTGCGTAAACAGCCAAAGTCACGCCGTTGATTTCCGTCAAACCGGGCCATGCCTCAGGCCGCCCCGGTTTGACGGGCAGGAGAAGGGGAGTCGCTATTTTTGCGAAAGATTGCTTCGGCATCCTTGCCGGTCAATCAGCAAAAATCACGCGACCGCTTATGCCTTCGGCTGCCCCAGCCGTCCTGGTCACTCGCTCGCCACCCAACAAGGGGTGGCTCACATGCTCTCCAATGACTCGACGCGATTTCGTATAGCCTGCATTTTCACTTCCGCTTCGCTTCGTGAAAACTCAGGCACTATCGCTTCTGGGGACTACTCGACTCCTGTCTCGCAGCGAGGGAAGCTTAAAACGCCTGTACAACCTACAGTAGGCGATGCCCCCTTATCCATAACGGCCAGCGACCTTAACAATGACGGTAAAACAGATTTGCTGACGGCAAATTTGGTAGACAACACGCTGAGCGTCTTAATGGGCAACGGCGACGGTAGCTTTGCCGATAAACAGGACTACCCCACCACGTCGTTCCCGGACTCGGCGCTGGTCGGCGAACTCAATAACGACGGCAAGCCCGATGTGGCGGTATTGGGCGCGCATTTGGCCATTTCCTTAGGCAACGGTGACGGTACATTTACCGACAAGACCAGCTACCCCATCAGTCCCTATACCAATGTACTAAAAATGGCCGATCTCAATAATGACAGCAAAACCGATTTGTTGGCTTTTGCGCCAAACACAAAAACGCTAAGCATCTATTTAGGCTATGGCAACGGCTACTTCATGCCTAAAGCCGACCTATTGATCGGCACCAGCCTGTTTGGGCTAGGCGACATCAACCACGATGGCAAGACAGACCTGGTGATTCCGAGCGGCACGGCATTACAGGTGATGTTAGGCAAAGGCGACGGACAATTTGAGCTAATCCAAACCGCGCTCACCCTGCGCTTCAATAGCGCGGCCATTGAGTTAGCGCAATTAAATGCCGATGCCTACACCGATGTGGTGCTGACAGATTCGTTACATAAAACCGTCAACATCTTTTTAGGCCAAGGCGACGGCAACTTTGTCAGTAAAGCCAGTTACCCCACAGGTAACGATTCGTCAGGTTTACAGGTGGCAGATATGGATGCCGACGGCAAAGCCGATTTATTGGTAGGTAATCGCTATGACGGCAATGTTACCCTATTGGCAGGTAACGGCGACGGCACTTTTGTCAATAAAGCCAGTTATGCCATCTTTGCCTACCCAAGCACCTTGATGGTCAGCGACCTAAACCGGGACGGCAAACCCGATCTGGTCAGCCCCGACAGCTTCTTCAATAACATCAGCATCCTGTACAACGGCGCACCGTAAGCCGCCTTACCTACGGCCTTAACAGCCAGCGGCACGGTAGCCCCGTGCCGCCCTTAAGCTAAACCGGCGGCAACGGCAAGCCGCGCGACAAAATCCCATAAGCCATCCACAGCCCTATCGCCGTATACACCAAACGCGGCAACCACTCCGCCAACGCCTCATCCTGCAAGGCCAAGGTTTGCGCGTCCAGCTCGGTAAAATGCTGTAAGGTCTCGGCCAACTGGCCGCTGTACTCCCCCGTATTGATAATCTGCCAGGTCGCGGGTTTGACCAAACTGACCGCCGCCAAGGTTTCCGAGACACTCGCTCCAGTCGGCAACAACGCCAACGCCGGGCGGAACTGCGCCCTTAAGCGCGTGTTCGGTATCGCGGCGACCGCTTGCGGCAAGGCTTGCGCGTAAGGCAAACCCGCCTCCAACAGCAACGCCAACAGAAAATAACAACGGTTAAGCTGGCGTGCCGTCAACCACGCCGCAACGGGCGGCAGCCTCAGTTGCAGGGAATGCCAAGCGCCGCTCACCCCCAAAGCCACCAACACTGTCGGCAGTTTCAGCAACGCGCCAATACCCACCGCCAGCATCGCTAAGGTACCCGCGCTTTGCGCCAAATAGTCCGCCGCACTGATCCGCGCGGCGACCAAATCCGGCAACGGCTGGACAAACAAACTGATCACCAGCACCGCCGCCGGTAAATACAGCCGCGACAACATCTGCTTACGCCGCCGTGCTGTCGCGGCATAATACGCCGCCAGCTTTGCATACACAGCCGCCAAACAGCCGCCCTGCTCCGCCGCCGCCAACACCAGCCGCTGGTTATCGTCAAACAACCCTGCCCGAAAACCCGCCTCACTGATTTTCTGGCCGCTTCTCAGGCGCGTCGGCAGGGTGTTTAAAGCCTTGCGCAACAACGGGGCATTTTTGCCGACCAACGCGAACGCCTCGGCGGCAGGCAAACCCGCCTGCTCCAAATGCGCCAATTGCTGGAAAAGCTGGGCTTGCTGGTCTAGGGTGAGGGTGATTTTTTTGGGCATAATAGCGGCTTGGCCGTAAATTATCGTCGGTCGGGCAAGGGATTTATTTACCCGACATTGTCCCCTCCCGCCAGTGCGTAGAGTAGGCGGGGACAGCTTGCCGCATTAGCGCACTGTTGGCAAGCCCCGCCGCAAAAATCCAACCTAGGCGGCTCCGCTATTTATTACCTAGCACCACTTGATTACTTCCAGTATTTACGGGTATTATTGGTTCCGCTTATTGCACATTCCCAAGTGGTAAGGTCTGCTTGACAGCACCGTTCCGTAACCGTTAACACAAAGAAGGAAAGACTTAATGAGTTTGGCGTATTTTATCGTGCTGGATAACCAAGAACCGGGGTTTGACACTTTTGTCAACGGCAAGGATTTTGCCCACTGCGAAACCTTGGAAGAGATAACCCAAAAGCTGGGGATCGCTGATATCTATAGCTATGT
The DNA here is from genome assembly GCF_002923755.1 of Methylovulum psychrotolerans. GTDB lineage: Bacteria > Pseudomonadota > Gammaproteobacteria > Methylococcales > Methylomonadaceae > Methylovulum > Methylovulum psychrotolerans. The sequence continues at coordinate 51,857 of NZ_PGFZ01000011.1, read as the reverse complement.
AGACGGCGATGCCGAAGCATTGTTCGGCGAAGGTGGTGATGAATACGACGAAGATGAAGAGAACTGGCCGCCGTTTGACCCCAGCAAATATGTCTGGTTCGACCCCGCCGAGGGCATCAGTTACTTCGGGACGCTGAAAGCCTATTTTGAAAACGACGGCGCAACGACCCCAAACGCCGAGGGCATTAGCGAAGATTTGGACGAATTTATTAGTGTCTTGGAGCAAGCGGCGGAGATTGGCGCGAAATGGCATCTGCAAATAGATATTTAGTGAACGCCCTGCACTATTATTACCCTATTGTCCGAACCCAACGCCAGAAAAAATTTCCCTCACCAATTACTTATCTGTAAAATCCGTCTATTTATCTTTAAATTAACGGAGCCACAGCGAAATGGGTAGAGCCTATCAAAACCGTAAAGAGTCCATGGCCAAAACGGCGGATTCTAAGGCCAAGGTTTATAGCAAATATGGTCGGGAAATATATGTCTGCGCCAAGTCCGGCGGGGTGGATTTGGATGGTAATTTAAGCTTGCGCGGGCTGATTGAACGGGCGAAGAAAAGCCAAGTGCCTGCCCATGTTATCGAAAAAGCCCTAGACAAAGCCAAAGGCGGCGGCGGCGAAGATTTTGCCCCCGCCCGTTACGAAGGCTTCGGCCCCGGCGGCTGTATGGTGATTGTCGATTGCCTGACCGACAACCCCAACCGCACGTTTAACGATGTCCGCCAATGCTTTACCAAAACCAAGGCGAAAATCGGCATCCAAGGCGCGGTCAGCCACATGTTCGACCATTCGGTGATTTTGGCGTTTAAACATGGCGACGAAGATACCGTGCTGGAAGCCTTGTTGTCGGCGGATGTCGATGTCTCCGACGTGGAAAGCGATGACGGCAAGATTACCGTCTTCACCCCGCCCGCCGATTATTTCAAAGCCAAGCAGGCCTTAGCCGACAGTTTAGGCGAAGTCGATTTTGAGGTGGACGAAATCCAATTCCTGCCCAGAAGCTCGACCGTACTCAGCGGCGACGACATCGCCTTATTTGAACGTTTTTTGGACATGCTCAATGAGTTGGACGATGTCCAAAACGTTTATCATGATGCGGAATATTAAGTAGGCGTTCATTTATACTCTGAACGGTCAAGTTTTTCATAAAACTCGCCCTGAACACTATTACAGACGCTGGTTCCCAAGCCGGAGCTTGGGAACCAGCACAACACCCGCTGTACGGTCTATGGCGTAGCTAAAGGACTGGCAAACCGCACGGGCTTACGTCAGGCAAAACAGCGGGCAGGGACCTACGGAACTTCCCTGGCCAACAGCGTCCCGCACTCCGCTGCCAAGTGCTGCCAGTCATCCGGCAGTTCTATCCGCACCCAAGTGGCGGTAGGCATCAAATCGCCCCGGAAGCGAAGGTTATCAAAGCCCACCAACTCCAGCAGCAGGTTTTCAAAATCCGGGTTATGGCCGACCAGCAGCACCCGTCCTAAAGACGGCGGCAGTTCGGCCAAAAGGGTTTTAACCGCCACCAGGCCTTGGAAATACAGGCGGCTGTCTGCTGCCAGGGCGGTTTCATCCCAGCCTAGGGTGGGGGCGACGAGGCGGGCGGCTTGATAAGCGCGGGCGGCGGGCGAGGTGATGAGGGCATCGGGGCGCAGGCCGGTTTTATGGAGGGTTTTGGCTATATGGCGGACTTCGTGTTCGCCGTGGTGGGTCAGGTTGCGGTCTACGTCCGCCTTAGTGGTGAATTGTTCGGCCTCGCCATGCCTGAGTAACCAGAGTTCGCGGCTCATAAAGATGTCCTTTCATGGTCAAATAATGCAATTAATGGCGCACTGTCGGGATGGATGCCGCGCCAGAGCCGGAAGGCTTCGGCAGCCTGCTCGATCAGCATCCCTAAACCGTCCAAACTGTGCGCCGCGCCTTGGGCTTGCCCCCAACGCACAAAGGCGGTGGGTTGGTTGCCGTAAGCCAAATCATAACAGACCCCGCCAGGACTTAATAGCCCTGCTGGCAATGGGGGCAATTGGCCGCTGAGGCTGGCCGAGGTAGCGTTCAGGATCAGGTCAAAGCACTGCCCCGCCAAGTCGGCAAAACCGCCGCCGGACACCGCGCCCAAATCGGCAAATTCCGCCGCCAGTTGTTCGGCTTTGGCGGCGGTGCGGTTGGCGATGCGCAGGCTGTGCGGGCACTGCTCCAGCAACGGCGCGAGAATACCCCGGCTGGCCCCGCCCGCGCCTAACAGCAAAATCCGCTGGCCTGCTAAGGTCAGATGGTGGTTGTCCAGCAAATCCGTCACCAAGCCGCCGCCGTCGGTGTTGTCGCCCAATACCGCACCGTCCGGCAAGCGTTTTAACGTGTTGACGGCCTTGGCGCGTTCGGCGCGGGGAGTTTTTACCTGCGCATAATCAAACGCCAATTCTTTCAGCGGTACGGTGCAGTTTAGCCCCAAGCCACCAGCGGCAAAAAAATCCCCGACACGGGCGGTAAAGTGTTCGGGGGCGACTTCCTGGGCGGTATAGCTGAGGTCTTGGCCTGTCTGGGCGGCAAAAAAGCCGTGGATGCGTGGCGATTTGCTATGGCTGATGGGCTGGCCGAACACGGCGTAACAGTCGGTCATTCGGCTTCCTTCAGCCATTGGGCGACGGCCTTGGCATAATAGGTTAAAATAGCGTCACTACCCGCGCGTTTAAAGGCCAGTAAGGACTCCAGCACCACCGCGCGTTCGTCCAGCCAACCGTTTTGTGCGGCGGCTTTGAGCATGGCGTATTCGCCGCTGACTTGGTAAGCGAAGGTGGGTACAGCGTAAGTGTCCTTAATGCGGCGGATAATGTCCAGATACGGCAAACCCGGCTTGACCATGACCATATCCGCGCCTTCTTGCAAGTCCAGCCCGACTTCGCGCAGGGCTTCGTCGCCGTTGGCCGGGTCCATTTGGTAGCTGTATTTGTTGCCCTTGCCCAAGTTGCCCGCCGAACCGACCGCATCGCGGAACGGCCCGTAAAACGCCGAGGCGTATTTGGCGGCGTAGGCCAAAATTAGGGTGTTGTGGTGCTGCCCGGCTTCCAAGGCTTGGCGGATCGCGCCGATACGCCCGTCCATCATGTCGGACGGGGCGACCACATCCGCGCCCGCGTCGGCATGGGACAAGGCCTGCTTGACCAGCACCGCGACGGTGGCATCATTGACGACATAACCCTTCGCGTCCAACAGCCCGTCTTGGCCGTGGACAGTGTAAGGGTCCAACGCCACATCGGTGATAATGCCTAAGCCCGGCACCGCTTGTTTTAGGGCGCGGACAGCGCGTTGCACCAAACCGTCGGGGTTATAGGCTTCGGCGGCATCCAAGGATTTTTGCTCGGCGGCGACCACCGGAAACAAGGCAATGGCGGGGATGCCTAAGGCATACAGGGCTTGCGCCTCAGCCAGCAGCAGGTCTAAAGACAGCCGCTCGACCCCCGGCATGGAAGCCACCCCCACCCGCAACCCCTCGCCTTCGGTGACGAACAGCGGGCAGATCAGATCATCCACGCCTAAGCGGTGCTCACGCATCAAGCGTCTGGAAAAATCGTGGTAACGCATTCTTCTCATGCGTGTGGGTAAGGTAATGTTATGATACGTCATTTTACTCCGTTGATGCAGTTGGGCGGGCGTGGGTATTACCGAGGAAAGGGTAATCATCAGTGACAGTAAACCCGATGTTCAAATTTTTAACATTCAGATAAAGAACCTTGCCATAACCCCCTATTGTAAACCCAAACCCCACCCCTAAGCACCCGAACATTTTTACTGCCGACACCCTGCTTAAGAAACTAAACCCATTTTCAAAAGTCGTAAATTTCAACCGCCGTATCTTAGAGGATTTTATGAAGGCCAAACATACCATACAGATTACTTTTTTCGCATTACTGTTAACCCTCGCCCCCCTAAAGCCCCTGTTCGCCGCCGATTTGCAAGCGCCCCAACAAGCCATTGAAACGGCTTCGGCGCAATTGCAATCGCAAATGCAGGATAAAAGCTTTACCAAAGACTTTGCCAAAATTAACGACTTTGTCAATCAGGTCATTTATCCGCGCGTCGATTTCGACCGCATCGCCGCCTTAGTGCTGGGTAAATTATGGAAAACCGCAACGGTGGACGAACGCAACCGTTTTAAACAGGAGTTCCAAGTCTTATTGGTACGCACCTACTCACGCGCGTTTGTCGAGTTTAAAGAATGGTCGGTGCGCTTTTTACCCTTGGAAATGGCCCCTGGCGACACCAAAGTCATCGTCAAAACCGAAGTCCTGCAACCGGGTGTCCAACCTATCGCCATCGATTACCGCATGGCCCTGCACGAAGGCGAATGGAAAGCCTACGACATTATGATTGAAGGCGTGAGCTTAGTGACCAACTACCGCACCACCTTTAATAATGAAATGCAGACCAAAGGCTCGTTAAGCGCGGTCATCGACAGCTTGGCAAAACGCAACACCGAAGCCTTGGCGGCGGCACCTGGGAAAAAATCTTAAGCCGGAAAGCGCGTAACGGTCAGTCGGACGGTTCGCCCGTGCCCTTCACTCCGTTCCCTGAGCGAAGCCGAAGGGTACGGGGTGAAGGGTACGGCTTTAAAAACTATCAGTTGTCAAACGCGCCGCATAAGCATCCTAAGTAGAAAAAAATCACGAAAAAATACGCTTTGAGCCGCCGATTTTAATATTCATTACATATCCGGCGTGTATAACAGCTGTTTATGCCTACTATTGCCCGGAGCCACAACCCTCCCGGCTAAGCGCACCACCCCGAAGGCCTAAGCCGACGGCGAACCCAGCCCACCAACCCTTTACCCCCTAATGCCCGACTACCAATCCTTATTCCACGACTTATTAGCCGCCAACGCCGACGCTTGGGTGGCGGTTTTGCAAACCCAACTGGCGGCCGCCTTCGACCCCAGCCGCCACGGCGATTTGCCCAAGTGGCAGGCGGCCATTGCCGCCATCCCGCAATTTTCGCACAGCCATACCCGCACTGACACCGATGCCATAGAAATCGGCTGTGCCGAAGACCTGACCGCCCTCCAGCGCAAAAACCTGGAACAGCACCTGCAAGCCCTGCACCCGTGGCGCAAAGGCCCTTACCAACTGTTCGACATTTTTATCGACACCGAATGGCGCTCGGATTGGAAATGGCAGCGTTTGCAAGACCACATCGCCCCGCTCACCCACCGCCGCGTCCTTGATGTCGGCTGCGGCAACGGCTACCACTGCTGGCGCATGTTCGGAGCCGGGGCAAAAACCGTGGTCGGCATCGACCCCATGCTGTTAAACGTCATGCAGTTCCACGCCATAAAAAAACTCCACGGCACCGCCCCTGTGTATGTGCTGCCGCTGGGCATGGAAGACCTGCCCGCCAACCTGCAACTGTTCGACAGCGTGTTTTCCATGGGCGTGCTCTACCACCGCCGCTCACCCATCGACCATTTGCTGGAGTTGAAAGGCTGCCTGCAACCGGGCGGCGAATTGATACTAGAAACCCTCGTAATTGACGGCGGCTTAGGCGAAGCCCTGCTGCCCCCCGACCGCTACGCAAAAATGCGCAACGTCTGGTTTTTGCCCAGTTGCCCGACTTTGGTCAATTGGCTGCAACGCTGCGGCTACACCAACGTCCGCGTCGTCGATGTCACCGTCACCAGCGTCGCCGAACAGCGCAGCACCGCCTGGATGCGCTTCAACTCCCTGCAAGATTACCTGGACCCGAACAACCCCAACCTGACCGCCGAAGGCCTGCCCGCCCCGAAACGGGCGATAGTGATCGCCAATAACCCGGCGTAAAATTCTCCTGGGAGCGCGGGCATCTTGCCCGCCTTTGCGGGCAAGATGCCCGCGCTCCCTGACCATTGAACTTAAACACCGCCAGCCCTATCCAAGCAGCACGCTTTGTTGGCCTGACCGCCATCCATTAACCCAGGAGCCACCCATGCACCCTACTTTAGCCTACGCCGCCCATAGCCCCACCTCGCCGCTAGTCCCGTTCCAATTCCAACGCCGCGCCCTTAAGCCCGGCGATGTCCATATCAACATCCTGTTTTGCGGGGTCTGCCATTCCGACATCCACCAAGCGCGGGACGAATGGGGCAACGCGGCGTTTCCGATGGTGCCGGGGCATGAGATTGTCGGCAAAGTCAGTGCCGTCGGCAGTGCTGTCACCCGGTTTAAAATCGGCGATACGGTCGGGGTCGGCTGCTTGGTCGATTCCTGCCGCATTTGCAGCGAATGCCAAGACAACTTGGAACAATACTGCGACAACCCCGTGTTTACCTACAACAGCCCCGACCCAAACGGCGGCACGACTTACGGCGGCTACTCCGACAACATCGTCGTCGACGAGCATTTTGTCCTGCACATCGCCGACAGCCTCGACCCCGCCGCCGCCGCGCCCCTACTGTGCGCCGGCATCACCACCTACTCGCCGCTGCGCCATTGGCAAGTCGGCGCAGGCGATAAGGTCGGCGTGGTCGGTTTGGGCGGCCTAGGCCACATGGCCGTTAAATTCGCCAAAGCCTTAGGGGCGCATGTTGTCCTGTTCACCACCACGCCCAGCAAAATCGCCGATGCCAAACGCCTAGGCGCGGATGAAGTCGTAGTGTCCAAAAACCCTGATGAAATGGCCGCGCATAACGGCAGCTTCGACTTTATCCTCAATACCGTCGCCGCCCCGCACGACCTCGATGCCTATACCCTGCTGCTCAAACGCGACGGTACTTTATGCCTGGTCGGTGTACCCGACCAACCGCACCCCTCGCCATCGGTCAGCGCCTTGATTTTCAGACGGCGCAGCATCGCCGGGTCACTCATCGGCGGCATTAAAGAAACCCAAGAAATGCTCGATTTTTGCGCCGAACACAACATCACCTCCGATATTGAGCTGATCGCCATCCAAGACATCAACAGCGCGTTTGAGCGGGTACTGAAAAGCGACGTGAAATACCGCTTCGTGATTGATTTGGCGAGTTTGCGCAGCTAAACCCCCTAAGAGCGCGGCCAGCTTGGCCGCAACAGTAAGTGGAGTGCAATGGTCTTTAGCCATTGCACGATAGCCTGACCGAATGCATCAACACCTAGCCCAGCGTTTGCCCAATACCGGACCCTATGCTCAAATGGTCAAGCTTGCGGGTTTTTGGTAGGGTACAGCCTACCCTACGGTGAATTGTAAAAGCCGAAAACTTGACCGTTCAAAGTCTATATTACCCCTCAAATCTCCCCACGCTCAATCACCGGCAACACCCAATACTGGATGCCCGTCCCGGCAAAATCCTGTTTTAAGCGCGTCAACAACACCGCCAGCCCTTCAGCATTCACGGGCATTTGGAAGCGGACTTTTTTCTGCCGCCCGCTGACCTGCTCGGCCAAGGACAAGCCTTTGTTTTCATGGTGGTGGGCGTTAACCGGAAAACTGCTGAAACCGTGCGCGGACTCTAACAGCAACAAACAGTCAACCATACTCTCCTCCAAACTGGGGGGAACGTTCAGGGTGAGCAGATACTCTTGGTGGGTCATGATGTTACCTTGGGTGGGTTGGAAAAATGCAGGGGGTAGACCCCGGTTTAAGGAAAAATATCCGTATGACGCGTTAATATCGCTCAGGAAGGAGCCGCCGCTTCAAATTTTTCAGGCATTTTAAGCGCGTAAGGCCTGACCCGTGCTTGCCTAAAATTATCTTAAACCTGCCCTTAACCTCAAGTATATACTTCAAACAGCCAAGTTTTCGGTTTTTTTGGTAGGGTACAGCGTACCCTACGGTGAATTGTAAAAACCGAAAACTTGACCGCTTAAAGCATAGGGCAACGGCATTCCTTGTTAAAGCGCCGATGATTAGGGAAAGCAGGCGATTTGCCAGAAAAAAAGCGGCATTGTCTAAAAAACCCTTGTACCAGCATGGATTTTAGGGTAAAACGACTCGAATCCCTAACGGTTTTCGCAGTGCCATTCTAAGCACCCGATGGCAAAAATAGCCGCACACCACTCAATAATGGCGGCAAAAAATACTTTCATACCGACTTATTAGGATTTTGAGTGTCGGACAACTCCAGCCAGCAAAACCATACTATCAGAGCCGCACCAACCACACTGCCGTTAGCCCGATTAAACTGAAAGCCAGAAACCAGACCGGAAACCAGCCACTGTATCGAGGTTATTATGAATGAGCAAACCGCACCCGTTAACACCGCCCCCAGCTTTATTATCCACACCAGCCCAATAATCACCGACTTCGGCGCGGATGACACCGCATCCAGTGTCGTGATACAGAAGGACGGCAAAATAGTGGTGGCGGGCACATACCTTTTTGACCAGTGGATATGGCCGGGCTGGTATACCGCGAACGTCGCGCTGGTGCGTTATAACAGTGACGGCAGCTTAGATACCAGCTTTAGCGGCGACGGCCAACTGCTGACGACAATGTCCGAGAATTCATTTGGCGACAGCGCCGTCATACAGCCTGACGGCAAAATCATAGTGGCTGGCACTACCGGTTACTTTAATGATTTTAACGGTAACCAGTACGATTTTGCCTTGGCGCGTTATAACACTGACGGCAGCTTAGATACCGGCTTTAGCGGTGACGGCCTAGTGGCCACCACGTTTATCGGCTCACTCAATATGGCCTACTGTGTTGCCTTACAAAGTGACGGTAAAATTTTGGCCACCGGTAAAATTGGCTATGATCCCAATGACCCAGGTGTGGGCAGCTATGATTTCGGCTTGGCCCGTTACAACAGCGACGGTAGTTTAGATACCAGCTTTAGCGGCGACGGCCTAGTCACTACCGACTTGGGTTTTGATGCCGATGCGGCCACCACGATTTTGGTGCAAGCCAACGGCAAGATTGTTGTTGGCGGCACAACCGGCATCGTGCGCTACAACAGCGACGGCAGCTTGGATACCAGCTTTAGCGGCGACGGCAAGCTCCTCACCGGCTTTTCGGTCAATAGCGCCACGCTCCTGCCTAACGGCAAGCTGTTGGCCGCAGGCGACACCACCATCGCCCGCTATAATAGCGACGGCAGCTTAGATACTGGCTTTAGCGGCGACGGCAAAGTCATCAGCGCCGTCGCCATTACCAGCGCCGCCTTACAGGCCAACGGCAAATTGGTAGTCGCAGGCGGCTACAGCTTGGCGCGTTACAACAGCGACGGCAGCCTGGACTTAAGCTTTAGCGGCGACGGCAAAGCCAGCAGCAGCTTCAACATTACCCGCATCACCCTCCAGGCCGACGGCAAGATCATCGCTGCCGGTAACGGCCCTATGAACATGGAAGATTTTAGCCATGATTTTGCTACAGCGCGTTATAACAGCGACGGTTCCCTAGACAAAACCTTTGGCACACCCAGAAACTCCTTAGGCAACACCGTCGCCACCCAAGAAAACGCCTTGCCCGTTATTATTGCCGCCCATGTCCAGATTAGCGATGCCGAACTGGATGCCTTAAATTTCCGCCAAGGCAATTACAGCGGCGCCAGCTTAACGTTGCTGCGCCACGGCGGCGCCAACCCAGACGACCTGTTTTCCGGCGCAGGCACACTCCGCCTAAGCAACGGCAGCGTTACCCTTAACGGCCAAACTATCGGCAGCTACCAGAACGATGCCGGGCAACTGAGCCTGCATTTCGCCGCCGCCACTACCCAACAGGTCAACAACACCTTACACCAACTGGCTTACCGCAATGGCTCCGAACAGCCGCCCACCGCCGTCCAACTGGATTGGACATTTAACGACGGCAACAGCAGCCAGCCGTTAACGGCCACTGGCTCCACCACCCTTACCATCACCCCCGCCAATGATGCCCCGAACGGCTTTGTGTTCATTAACGGCACGTTTGCCCTAGGCCAACCCTTAAGCGCCAGCAACAACATCACCGACCCCGATGGCTTGGGCACCATCAGCTACCAATGGCAAAGCCGCACCGACAGCCAGACCTGGGGCAACTTGACCACCAGCACCGATCTGGTGTTAAACCCAACCATACTGAACCACCTGCTCAAACTGACCGCCTCCTATACCGATGACCAGGGTTTCCAAACCAGCGTTTACAGCATCCAAGGCACGAACGGCAATGATGTTATCTGGGGCGGTAGCGGCAACCAACGCCTGAGCGGTGGCGACGGCAATGACAGCTTGCTCGGCGGCGCGGGCGACGATGCCTTAAGCGGCGGCAACGGCACAGATATCGCCCAGTATTACACGGCCACCGCCGCCGTCACCGTCAATCTGGGGCTGCTCATCGCCCAAAACACCATCGGTGCGGGCACAGATAGCCTAAGCGGTATCGAAAACCTTAACGGCAGCGCTTATAACGACATATTATTAGGTAACGCCGCCAATAACAGCCTTTATGGCGGCGCGGGCGATGATCGGCTCAGCGGCAGCGACGGCAATGACAGCCTGGTCGGCGGCTTAGGTAACGATGTCCTGAATGGCGGTAACGGCTTGGATGTCGCCCAATACTACGCCGCCAGTGCGGGCGTAACCGTCAATCTGGCGCTGACCACTGCTCAGAACACGGTGGGCGCAGGTACGGACACCCTGCTCGCGATTGAGGCCGTCAACGGCAGCGCCTTTAACGACACCTTGATTGGCAATGCCGCCGCCAACAGCTTATGGGGTGGGGCAGGCAATGATGTGCTGGACGGCGGCTTAGGCAATGATTTTCTTAAGGGCGGCTTGGGTCAGGACATTTTTGTCTTCGACACCGCCTTAGGCCCCAACAACAAAGACATCCTCAGCGACTTTAAGGTCAGCGACGACACTATCCGCCTAGAAAACGCCATCTTTACCGCCCTGCCCCACATCGGCGTGTTGGCCACCGATCAATTCAAAATCCTCGGCAACGGCGGGGCGGCAGACAGCAGCGACCGTATCTTATACAACACGGTATCCGGTGGCCTATTTTATGATGCCGACGGCAACGGCGCAGACGCGGCGGTGCTGGTCGCCGTACTGGGCAAAGGTCTGGCGATGACGGCGGCAGATTTTCTGGTGGCGTAAGCTCAAGGCCTTGGTACGCCATCAGAAATGGTGTGCCTTGTCATACTGCCCAGCAAACCGTTTACCCCGTTTGCGGACAGGGGTTTTTCGCCCTGTGTTTTGCGCGGGCAAGCCGGGGCGGGGTTTGAAATTTTCTACGGCCCCAGCAATGCCGTGGCCGAGGAAGACAAAGAGGATTTTTGGGAGATCATCGGCACTAAGCAATTTTGCCAAACAGCGTATCAGGATCGGCGCGAAAAAAGGCTATGACCTTGCTAACGGCAGCTTCATCATCACGCAGATCCGGCAGTTGGCCGTCGGCAGCTTTTGCATAGCCATCAGGGTCATAAGGGTCGGCAATATAGGCGGCGATGACGCGTTCCAACGCGGCGGCACGTTGGGTCAGGCCAATCCTCAGATACGCTTGGACAACCCATCTTAATGGCTCTTCCTCCATATTACCAATCGCTATCCAACCCTCAGTATCAAAACCCTCTTCCAGTTGAAACATGATGGTAGCCAGCCAAAAACCTTCGGGTAAGCTGGCGATATCCTCATAAGAATGCCCCCGCCCAGACGGCCCGCCTTCAGTGAACAGGCAAGAAGGCAAATATTGGAGCGCGTCATAAAATATGTCATCGTGTTTAATGGCCCAAAATGCCGGCGGAATCTCTTCATCCGGCAAATCCTGAAACCAAAACACTTGCAGCATTTCTTGAAGGCTAAGCAGTGCGGGCAGGACAGAGGGGGGTAATATCACTGTAGGCATAGGCTGGTGTAATGGTTTAGTGACTTGAACGTATCTCTCTTATAAACTTAGGAGAAATCGGAGTCAAGCCTGGCAAAGAAAAAACCTGATTGTACCGTATTAATAAGGTGGTTAAAAATTCACTGATGGCATGAATCCATTAGGAATAATTCAAACAAACGCTAAAGGCTACGGGTATTGGAGCGCGGGCATCTTGCCCGCGCTCCAATAAGGAAAAAGAAGTGGCCTAAGCTTACCCATTTTGATTCGCTGAGGAATAACCCATGAATCTGGCCGAAACCATTTATCAACACAGCCTCAAACTCCCTGAAACTGCGGCGCGTGAAGCCTTGGATTTCATCGGATTTCTGGAACAACGTTATGCGCCGAAACCTGCCGACACAAAACAGCAGGGCGATACCGAAGCGTTTCTCGCGGCGATAGCGGGATGAGCAAGCAACCAAGCAAAAATAGAGGTAAGCGATTATGAAATTTGTAAAACCAGCACAGCCTTTGACAGATCAAGATATTTTGAATGCAGAAACAACACTTGGAATAGTGCTGCCGTTGGCTGTGCGTGACCTCTATCTTTCAAGCAACGGCGGTATTCCAGAACCTTATGTTTTTGAAAATAAAGATTTGGATACTGTTGTTTCTGAATTCCTTCCCCTTGGCGAGCATGAAGGCACGGCTATCCAGTGTTATAGGCGATTGGTTGAGGAGAAAAAGCTGGTGCCTCTTCACCTTTTCCCCTTCGCTGTCGATGGAGGCGGTGATTACTTCTTCGTTGATTGTTCAACTCCAGAAGGGTCAGTTTATTTCTATAGCAGCGACTCCGTTAATGATGATCACTTGCTTTCTTTAGAGATTGGATTTGAACAGTTTTGGCTATCGCTTAAGGACGAAACGCCGCCTGCGCAACCCATGGCAAGAGAGAAAAGAATATTTAAGGCTATTGCAATAATTAATAAAGAAACCGGACTTTTTGGAAAGCGTGTGGTTGTGGAAGCTTTCGATCTTGATGAAGCAAGAGAGATATTAATTTTGGAGTATGGAAAAGATGGCTATATGGCTTTGCACAATAAAGAAGATGCAGATAGGCCAAGATAATTTTCAATCCGAAGTAGCTATAAACGACACCGGCGCGGCCAGAATAGCAGTTGATGGTGCTATTCTGGTTTCAACAGCTTGCGGTAGCCGCAGCTTTACCGGGTACATTTAGATTTTTAAAGGATGTTATGGTGGGAAAGTAATCATGGATAAAACTACTTTTATTATGTAGTTGACATTTTTGTCAAAGTTGTGTAACAGATAATCATCAGCAATAGGGTGCCTGTAATGGAACATCTGCTTAAACCTCCCATAGAGGCCTTACCCTATTGTTGGTTGGTTGAATTCGGAGCGCTCAGATGCGGTGTTCACCAGAAAAATGGCTGGTGCGTACAAAATGGGGATAGGATTATCATTTGTGATTCGTTAGAAACCTGTATGCCATTGATGCCAATTCTTGAGATGGATGATCAACTATTTTTCGATTTTCTGGCGGAAATAAAGTTATCAAACCCCTTTTATTCCGAAGCGATAGATAGTTTTCCAAAGGCGTATTTAATACGGCATGTCTTTGAATTCGCGGTATCAGAGTACTGGCCAGAGCTGGCATTGGTATGGGTATCACATGATAAGGCTCTTCAATCATTACTAAAGCCAATTCTTAAAATGTTTGCTCAGAAAAAATCTATGCCGCAAAGCCTAAGGCATAAAGCTAGACGGCTTGCAGCGTAAGCTGGGTGGGGCTGCTGTTTATGTCTGACACGTTGCCGTCCAATGCCGGATGCGCTATCACTCATCGCCGCCCTTACCCCCTAGAAAATATTCATGCATGATACAGCGGCTCAAAAATATATAGATATATTATTAGACAATGTCTGCCATATTTTATCAGAACATTTTGGCGTAAATCACGCCGAACATGTTTTTATTGAAATAAAAAACACCATGTAAGTACACAGCTCAATACAGCCAGGAAAGAAATGCGGTCAAATAACGTGGGATTGGCGGTTTCTCGGCTCTTGGCCGATGCCGTGTAATTCCATTATTGATAGAGGGGGTGAAGTCCATGTTCATCTGAATCAATACAATTTCAGCCGCCCACTGGCATAAATTACTTTAATAGCTTGAAGTGACATGAATGGAAATTATAGAAATAGGTCGTGAAAAGTCTTTGGTTAGCCTTAGCCGTGCTGAGCTTTTGATAGTGAATGCAGCCTTAAACGAGATTTGCAATGGGATTGCAGTGTTTGAGTTCGAAACCAGGATTGGTGCAGATCGTAATTATGTTGCTACGTTATTGAAAGAATTTCATTTACTGCTTGATGAAATGGTTTTATCAGAAAAAGGGTAACCACTGCATCATCAAATTCATCCGCATTGTATGCCATTGATTATGCTGGAAGCTAAGTATGCAAATAAAAATACAAAATCAGTTGCTTATGAATTCTGGCACCATCGTAAGCGAACAACCTTCATGTCGGGATGGCTATCGTTGTTGGGTTGCAATATCCGCAGTGCCTGTTTCTTATTTGTATAAGAACCCAGACAATGTACCCTATATAAAAAACCTTAATCTCCGGCTTATTCCGGAAGATGCTAAGCAATTTTATACGGTAAGAAAGGTTTATGTTGACGCTGAATGTATAGAAAATGACTGGGATCTTGGTGAGTTGATTATGGATTTTTTTGACGTTTGTTATTCATTTGAAGCGGTATTGGATTTTCTGAAATCTCGCGGCATTGATGATAATGGTTTTTCTGAACCTTGGAATACCGATTATCCCCTTTAAGGGCCATAGCCCGTTTAAAGTTTGGATTATGCCTATCAATGGGCTAAGAATAAAACCCAAAGGTAAACTATGACCCCTATAAATCGCGTTCAGAGAATAATGTATGGCTCAATATGGGTTTTGAGGTCTTTTGATAAAATGGTCGGATGGAAACTTCAATCATAACCATCAAACAACCAGTCAGCGAAGCCCAGTGTTACGCGACCATCCGCCAGTTACGTTGGGCAGACGGTGTCACCTGCCCCCATTGCGACAGCGGCGACACGATCCGGCGCGGCTTCGACAGTCCGCAACGCCTTTGCCAGCGTTACCAATGCAAGGCTTGCAACAAACGTTTCGACGACTTGACCGAAACCGTGCTGTCAGGGCATCATCAGCCGCTGTCGGCCTGGGTGCTATGCCTGTATTTCATGGGGCTGAACCTGTCCAACCAGCAGATCGCCCAAGAATTGGATTTGAACAAGGACGACTTGCAGTATATGACAGAACACTTGCGCTTAGGTCTGGATAAAAAAAAGAGCGGGTAACCCTGTCCGGCGTGGTCGAATGCGACGAAGTCTACATCGTGGCGGGCCATAAAGGCCAGCCGGACAAAGTTGCCAAAGCCGGAAGGAAGCCCCGTTGCCGCCGCCTAAAAGGTGCACCGGGGCGTGGCACGGCGGAGACCGAGAAGCCGCCCGTCTTCGGCATGATCCAGCGCACAGGTGAAGTCGTCATCAGGATGCTCGAAAACGTGCAACAGCCCACCATCAAACCCTTGATCTTACAAACCATTATGCCCGGCACACAAATCTATACCGACGAATACAACATCTATAGCCGCTTGGAGGCTTGGGGTTACCCGCATAAGACGGTCAACCATTCGGCGGGGGAATATGCCCGTGACGAGGACGGCGACAGTTTTTGCGAAGTCCATTCAAACACCATGGAAGGCTTCTGGTCGCTGCTGCGTTCCTGGCTACGCCCGCATCGCGGCATATCACAGGCCAAGTTGCCCCTGTACCTGAGCTTTTTTGAGTTTGTCCATAATGTCAGAAAACGCGGGAAAAGCTTGCTGTCTTCGTTACTGGCTGTTTTAGTTAAAAAGACCCCGAAACCCATATAGAGCC
>NZ_PGFZ01000011.1:0-36154 GCF_002923755.1 Methylovulum psychrotolerans | reverse complement strand
CAGGCCAAGTTGCCCCTGTACCTGAGCTTTTTTGAGTTTGTCCATAATGTCAGAAAACGCGGGAAAAGCTTGCTGTCTTCGTTACTGGCTGTTTTAGTTAAAAAGACCCCGAAACCCATATAGAGCCTAATGTATTTGCGCAATATTAAGACGTATCTTGTCGAGTTGGGGCATTTTTGCAAGACCAAACCGATAGCAGCAGACTTGTTTTCGTTAGAAGAAACGGAAAACCTTAGCAAGGGCTCAAGGGCTTTGATGGCAACGCCTCCCTATAAGTTAACAATAGGTTTTGATGAAAAAAAGGCTTTGCCTTTTTTAGAGTTCGTCGAAAAGCTATATCAGGAATATTCTGGATCGGTATCTATTTGGACACCATTAACAAACACTTGTGGAACATACGAGCTTAAGTCAGTTTTTGATTTTAATTTTGGTTTTGAATTTGACGTACATGAGGACGGCATAGTTGGGTTGTTAACCCGCGATTTATCTGATTATCTTTTGCTCGATTTTTTTGTGAACGATTCGGATCAAAAGGTCTTAGAGGTTGAAATATTTGGCGAGAATTGGAAAAAAGCAAGTTACCCTGTTGATTTGCAAGCGGGTCGATGACACCCGTCTTAAAACATTGGTGCGTCTGTCCGGTCAATCCGCCCCCTGACTGGCAAGGGCGGGATGTGCCGAAATGGTTTGTATTGAGAAAGTGCTAAATACTGGGGTGAGCCACTTGGCGGTACTCTTAATTTCTTTGCGATATTATTGTATATTCTAAACATTAAATGGCCTAAAAATGAAGAAGATAAGGGCAAGCTGTTCCTCGGTTTCATGGTAAAGGTTTTAGAGACCTTAGGCATCGGATTTCCGAGTGAGTTAATGGATCCTTTACAACATGCGCGTAATTACCTTAATCAGGATATAACAAAAGAAAAGTATGAAAAACTTACCCCATTCTATTAGAAATACATTGATGACCGTAATGGAATACGTGAGTTTAGGGATAAAAACATTCTTAAGGCACGGCTAGGTCTTGTATTATGTAGTGCCACTACAGATATGGACAGCACGGGGGAAAAGTTAGCGTGGTTTCTTGAAGTAGTGGAATTCTTAGGGATAAACCTAGATCACCCGACCCAAATGATGCAGGAGTATTTTGAGTTTGGAAAAGATGACTGATAGGCTAAGCACTATGTTATGGTTTTGTACGACCAAGCGGCGCGGGGCCAACCGCAGCTCAAAGGGCATTTGTACAGGGAAAGCCTTGCGTTGATTGTGGCGCGATAACATCTAAGCAGGTTGCTGACCATATTGATCCTTTGGTTGTCCAATATTATCGTGAGGGTTCTGTGGATATAGCACAGCAAAGTTCTATTAATGCTGCTCAGCTTCATTGCCCTACCTGTTCACCCGTTCAAGGTGGGCAATTTTCTGGCTTTTCTAAAGCTTTGAATATTGATTTTAAAATCAAAGGGGAGGTTCGCCGATGAAGGTCGTTGCAAAAGTTGGATCAAAACAAATTGAGGGCTGGTTAGAGCCAACTGAATGCTATTCAGTTCTGTTAATTAATAATTGTTCAAAAGGTACTAGATTCTTGATTTGGTCTAAAAAGCAATTAACAGCTGCATATTACCCCGCATCAGACTTTGAAATAATTGATGCAACTTTATCGTCTCAGTGGGTTGCGCAGATTGACCTTAACGGGTATGTCGAATTGACTCCTAAAGAATGGTTAGATGAAGGATTTTGGGAGCGTTTCAATGATAGCGACCCTGATGCAGAGCAAATATTTTTCAAAATCATGGCATTAATTGACGCTGAGGCCAAACAGGAAACCCTCTGTTTATAACAACGGGTTCATCCGTTCAAGGTGGGCAACTTTCTGGCTTTTCTAAAGCAATAAAGCAATTTTTTGGATTTTAGAAATGGCAAAGACGTTGGAAAACAAGCAGAGGGAAATCTGTTCTAAGTTTGGAGCAACTTTTTATGGTTGCGATTGTAATTTAAAGGTGGGCATTTCTCTTAACGTCAGAAATGGGATTATGCCTATCAATGGCCTAAGAATAAAACCCAAAGGGGATGCTAATGGTTGGTATATATGGACTGGAGAATGGTCTGATGCCGATGACTTTTTTGCCCCACTTCACGGCCATCATTTGGTAGAGTGGGCACCACTTGTACTACCATATTTGGGATTAGAACCAGGATGGCGGTTTCTCATTGACGAAAATTATGAGGATGTTTGGGAAGATACGGAACTGTTGAAAAACCCGTAACGGCTAGACCCGCATTACAAGGCGCGGTTTCTGCACCCTCATATTGAACCCGAAAATCATTGGAAGTAACTATGGAATTCTGTGAGCTGAAATCTTTAAGCCTGAAAGTTGAAGATGTTTTAAAAGAATTTTTCAGTGGATACAAGATCAAGGTATCAGTTGATCATGCTGAAAGCCCTAATCCACTTTGTTTCTTTGAAATTTATGGTGCTATTTTTGCCCAGGGTAGTTTTTGGTTAAACAATGAATACCACATCGAGGCTATGAATACTGTGAGTGCACAAGAAATTATGAACGAACATGGAGAGATCAAAACGGTTGGACAGGCTTTGCAGTATGTGCAAGGGTTATGTGAGCGCGCTAACTCTAAGTAACTGATTACGAGCTCATTACTGCGAAATGATAAAACTGACCAAAGGGTCGCTATCCGACGACTTGTTTTAAAGCCAAGGCTGGGATGAAGCGGTAGCGTAATCCCAGCAATCAAGCCGCAAAAATGCTGGGGTTCGTGCCTTACCTTAGCCACGGGCCTCAACCAATTACGGACTCTATACTCACAAAATAAATGATTGCTATTCACTTGGAGGACAGATGCTTTTTCTTGTTCGTTTGTTATCTGTCGCTTTAGGTGGTTCTTGTATTGCCATTTTAACAGGGTATTTGTGGTGCATTGGTGATCGATCAGTGCTACAAAAAGTGCTGCTTAATTTTTTTGCAGTATTGATATCGATAATTGCAGCGTCGATATTTGGCGAACATTTATATAAATTTCTCAAAAAATAGTATGGAATCAATGAAAAGCAGCGGTTATGGCTAGCATACGAAAAGAAATAGCGGCACTGAACCTTTTGGGGGCGTTACCAACTGAGGATGGGACTGACCCAGCGTTGATACAAAAATATGAAGAACTCTATAGGCGTATCATTAGGCCAATAACGGATGAGGAAGCTCGTGTGTTGGTTAAGTTATTCGGTTCTGATGGTTGCTTTGGCTTGGCTTCATCTCTGGTGCATTTAATTGAAACCGCTCCTGGATGGCCATTAGAGGATTGTTTACATAATTTGGATAACGAATGGATTATGGCCTTACGAAATCGAGCCATTAGGGGAGGGCTTTTACCTGTGGATGCTGGATTCGGGAAAAATTTGTAATTCTTAGATGATGTAAAGCGGCTATTTTGCAACGGGCGATAGTGGCAAATGTCGGGCAGAACCGCTTGCCCGACCTACGCTTAAGCTTTTGTTATTGCTGATATTTTTAAGGCGTGCAAAGGATAAAGACCTTTGCACGCCAAGGCTAAAAAACCCTACCCCTTCGCCACCCCAAAGCGTTTAAACAAAATAGGCAATAAGAACAAGGTTAAAAACGTCGATGACACCAAGCCGCCAATTACCACCACCGCCAAAGGCCGTTGGATTTCTGAGCCGGGGCCGGTGGCGAACAGTAAGGGGATGAGGCCGAAGGCGGCGATGCTGGCGGTCATTAATACCGGGCGCAAGCGGCGGGCGGAGCCGATGAGGACGACTTTGGCGATGTCCATGCCTGTCGCCAGCAGTTGGTTGAAGTAGCTGACCATGACCACGCCGTTCAGTACCGCAATGCCTAACAGGGCGATGAAGCCGACCGAGGCGGGGACGGACAAATACTCGCCGGACAGCCATAGCGCGAACACGCCGCCGACCATGGCTAAGGGGATGTTCGACAACACCAAGGTGGCTTGGCGTACCGAGCCGAAGGTGGAGAACAGCAGTAAGAAGATTAAACCTAGCGACACCGGGACGACGATGGATAAGGTGGCGGCGGCGCGTTGTTGGTTCTCGAACTGGCCGCCGAACTCCAGGGTATAGCCTATCGGCAGCGGTACTTTGGCGGCGACGGCTTGTTTGGCTTCTTCGACAAAGCCGACCAAGTCGCGGTTTTGGACGTTGCTGCGCACCACGGCGAAGCGTTGCCCGTGTTCGCGGCCTATCGCCACTACGCCTTCGACTTTGCGCAGTTGCGCCACTTCGGTGACGGGGACGTGGCTGCCGTTGGCGAGGGTGATTTGCAGGTTGTCGAAGTTGGCGGTGTTGCTGTTGCCGCGTAAAATCAACGGTGTGCGCTTGATGCCTTCTTGGACGATACCTAAATTCAGGCCTTCGATTTGCGCCCGCAGCAGGGTTTCTATCGTGTCGCTATCCAGCCCCAAACGCCCGGCGGCGGCTTTGTTGATGCTCAGTTGCAAGAATTGCATCCCCTCGTTTTGCTTGGCGAACACGTCGCTGGCCCCGGTAAGGCTTTTCAGCACCTCGGCAATGGCGGTGGCTTTTTCGTTCAGCACTTGCAAGTCGGGGCCAAATAGTTTGACCGCGACATCGCCGCGTGTGCCCGTCAGCATTTCCGAAACGCGCATTTCTATGGGCTGGGTAAAGCCGAAGGCGATACCGGGGGTTTGCTCCATAACTTTACGGATATCTTCGATCAAATGGGTTTTATCGGGGGTATGCCATTGGTCTTTGGGTTTTAACACCAAAAAGGTGTCGGTTTCGTTCAGCCCCATCGGGTCTAAGCCCAGTTCGTCGGAACCGACCCGCGACACGACGGTGGCGATTTCCGGGACGTTTTTCAGCAAGTTTTTCTGCACCTGGCCGTCAAGCATGACCGATTGCGCCAAAGTGATGGAAGGCAGTTTTTCTAACTGGACGATAATGTCGCCCTCGTCCATCGTCGGCATAAAAGTGCTGCCGATTTGCATAAACACCACGACGGTGACGGCCATTAACGCGCCCGCGCCGACAAAGACTTTTTTGCTGTTGTCCATGCACCACGCTAAGCTGGGTTTGTACAGGGCTTGCAAATGGCGCGGCAACCACGGTTCTTCGTGGGAGACTTCTTTGAGCAAATACGAGGCGATGACCGGAATCACCGTCAGCGATAAGATCAGCGAGCCGCTTAAGGCAAACACGATGGTCAGGGCTACGGGGGTGAACAGTTTGCCTTCTAAGCCTTGCAAGGTCAACAGCGGCAAGAACACGATGATGATGATTAAAATCCCCGACGTAACCGAGGCGGCGACTTCGCGGGTGGCGCGGTAGATGACGTGCAGGCGCGGCAGGCGTTGCGCGGTTTGGGTATGCGCCAAGTGGGTGATGAGGTTTTCGGTCACCACCACGGCGGCATCGACCAGCATCCCGATGGCAATCGCCAGCCCGCCCAAGCTCATCAGGTTGGCCGACATGCCCATGTAGTGCATGAGGATAAAGGTGAACAAGGCCGCCAATGGCAAGGCCAAGGCCACGACCACGGCGGCGCGGAGGTTGCCGAGGAACAGCAACAGCAACACGACAACCAGCACAATGGCTTCCAGCAAGGCGTGCAGCACGGTTTCTACGGCCTTATCGACCAAGTCGCCCCGGTTGTAAAACACCTTAGCCTCTACGCCTTTCGGGAAACTTTTGCTGACTTGTGCCAGTTTGGCTTCGATGCCGACGATGGTTTGCCGGGCGTTAGCCCCGCGCAAGCTCAGCACCAGTCCGGTTACGGCTTCGCCTTCGCCGTTTTTGCTGACCGCGCCGTAACGAGTTAACGCGCCGATTTTGACTTCGGCAATATCGCCGACCGTTACCGCCACGCCATTGTTGTTTTCCACAACCAGGCCGCGCACGTCGTCTACGGTTTTTAAACGGCCTTCGGCACGGACGATCAAAGCTTCTTCGCCGTCGCTTAGCCGCCCTGCCCCGTCATTACGGTTATTGGTTTTTAGGGTTTCTATCAACCGCGCCATGCTGATGCCCCGCGCCGAGAGGCGGGTGTTGTCGGGAATGACTTCGAAACTGCGTACCGTGCCGCCCAAGGAATTGACATCGGCCACGCCCGGCACGGTGCGCAAGGCCGGACGGATCACCCAATCGAGCAGGGAGCGTTTCTCCATTAAACTTAAATCCCCGCCTTCAATGGTGAACATGAACATTTCGCCCAGTGGCGTAGTCATCGGCGCAATGCCGCCTTGGATGTCGGCGGGCAAGGAACTCCATAAGCCGTTCAGGCGTTCGGCGATTTGCTGACGCGCCCAGTAAATGTCGGTACCTTCGGTAAAATCGACGGTGATGTCGGTCAGGGCGTATTTGGCGATGGAGCGCAACATGGTTTGGTGCGGAATGCCCAGTAATTCGACTTCGATAGGGGCGGTAATCCGCGCTTCGATTTCTTCGGGGGTCATGCCGGGGGCTTTGACGATAATCTTCACTTGGGTCGGCGAGACTTCGGGGAAGGCATCAATGGGGATGTGCTGGAAGGCGTAGTAACCGCCGCCGCCCAGCATCAGCACCAAGATCATCATCAATAGCCGCTGGCTTAAGGCAAAACGGATCAGGCTACCCATTATTCGCCGCTCCCTAAGCCTAACCAATTGGCTTTTAAGGCCACCGCGCCAGTGATGGCGATGGTTTCGCTGCCGGTAAAGTCGCCGCTGAAGGTGGTTTCTTCGCCCTGTTTACCGATGACGGTAATCGGGCTAGCGCGGAAGCCTTCAGGGGTTTGCACAAACAGATAGGCCTTGCCGGCTTGCTGGGCAATCGCGGTGTTCGGCACGGCAAACACGGCTTGGCTGTGCGGTTGGATAATCTGGGTGTTAATGCGCTGGCCAGGGCGGATGTCGGTCTGCGCCCCTTTAATGGCGGCACGGACTAAAATGGTTTGGTTATCGGGGTTGACGGCCTGCCCTAATAAGGTGATATGCGCCGTGATGGGCAATGCCCCCGGATGTTGCCCAGCCGTTTGGCTATCGGCGGGTTTTTCCACTAACACCTTATCGCCGATTTTCAGCTCGCCGATACGCTCCTGCGGGATGTTAAGCTCCAGCCACAGCTCATCAAGATTGGCGATGCGGTATAAGGGGGTCAGGTTATCCACCCGTGTCCCCGCCATCACCGGACGCTCCAACACCACCCCGGTGATGGGTGCGTGAATCGCCAGCATACCCGACAAATGGCGGGTTTTTCTTAAGGTATCGATTTCGGCGCGGGTCATGCCGGCAATCTCCAGCAATTGCTGATGCTCATTCGCCACCGCTTGTAAGGCGGTATATTGGCTATGGGTTTCTTGCCAGCGCCGCTCTGGAATCACGCCGTCGTCAAAGAGTTTTTTGTCGCGTTGGTAAGCCATTTCGCTCAGGCCCAATTCGCTGGCGGCTTTTAAAAACAGTTGCTGCATGGACAATAAGTCCGGGCTGTTCAAGGTCGCCAAGACCTCGCCCTGCTTGACCTTATCGCCGACCGCCGCCGCCAATTGGGTAATAAGGCCCGCTTGCGATGAGCTGACCACATACTCATGGGCGGGCGGCACAACGATTTTCGCTGGGGCGTACAGCACAGGCACTTGCGTGACAGGAACCAGCTTGCCCAAGGTTACGCCCAGGTTAGCGCTGTGTTCGGCGGAGAGTTTGATGGTGTTGTCTAGGGCCAGGGCGGGCGGGCTTAGGATCAATAAGCCGACAATAAGAGGGAGGCGTTTTAAGCCGTTTGCCATGTGAGTGCCTATCATAATAGTATTCTTATTCCTGCTCATGGCATAACTCCCACGGCTTGGTTATAAAACGCTTGGTCGCGCTCCAGCATCAACGCCCGTTCCTTGGCGTTTAAAATCGCCTGTTGGGTGCGGGATTGGATTTTTAGCAAGTCGATCAAATCAATCTCGCCGACCGAAAATGCGGTGTTGGACATGCCCAGATGCTGCTCGGCGACTTGTTTCAGTTCGTTGGCAATGCCCAATGCGACGCGGTTGACTTCTAGGTTATGCTCGGCCTCGTGGTGCAGTTGTTCGAGGTTGCGGTACAGCAACTCGCGCTCGGCAATCAGGCGGTTCAGCTCGACATTCAGGGCGGCGATATGCGGTTGGATATGGGCGCTGCCGCCGAACGGCACGTTAACACCGATGTTAAAGCTTTCGGTCTTGTTACTGCGCGGGTCTGAGGTAAAGCTGTCGCTGTTGATCCCAACCGCGACATTGCTTTGCCCGGAGCCGACCCGTTTCAAGGCTTCCAACTCCGCTTCTTTGCGCTCAATCTGGCTGTTGACCGCTTGTAACGCCGGGTGGCTGGCTTGGATTTCGCGCAGGGCCACCAGTTTTTCACCAAACACAGCAGGAATTTGGGTGGTTTGGGTCAGGCTGGCGTAGCGTTTACGCGCGTGCATCAGCTCGGCTTCCGCCATGGTCAGTAGCGCGCGTTTTTGCAGCAATTCGGTTTGCGCCAACAATTCGTCGGCGCGGGGCAAATCGCCCAGCTCGACCCGGCGCTGAATCTTCGCCAATAATTGGCTAAAAATGGTGATTTCCGCCTGTGCCTGTTCGTAGCGGATTTTTTGCAGCGACATATCCCACAACGCCGCCCGCACCAGCCCGGCAATGCGTAACTTGGTCGCCACGGTTTGCGCTTGCGCACTCTCTTCGGCTTTCGCGCCGACGGTCGCCTCGGCATCGCGCTGGCCAATGTTCCACAACGGCACTTGCACTTGCGCATCAATATAATGCAAGGTGCCGCTGCTGGCTTCTTGGTAGCGCAAGCCTGCTTGCGGCGCACCCGCCACCCAGCTTTCGCTACGGCGGCTAATGGCTTTGGCTTCTTCTTCCAAGGCATCCAACCAATGGCCGTCCGGGTATTTGGCCAAGGTTTGTTCCACCAACTGGCTTAGGCTTAATTTAGGGTTAATCTGTACCGGATCTTGGTGCGAGACTAAGGTTTGCTCGACGCTGAACACAGGCGGCTTGGCGGCTTCTTCGCCAGCCAAAGCCGCAAAACTTAAGGGCATCGCCAGACATAAAGAATGCCAGGATAGGGTTTTATAACGCTGGCGGGGCGGGGAAATGGTAGCCATAATATTCACTCAATGCGGCGTATGCCGCTGTTTATTTACTATAGAAAACAGATGCTATTGTTTAAGACAACACGCAATATTCATGTTTTTGTTATTAAAATAAACAAGCTGTAAGGTGACACAGCCCCCTCCCCTGATGGGGAGGGTTGGGGTGGGGAGAATATAAACAACATTTTCCATTAAACAGACTAAAAAATAGCCTGCTTAAAATCGCTTAGCCATAAGCATAAGCTATTGATTTTATTCTCCCCACCCCAGCCCTCCCCATCAGGGGAGGGAGCCGTTTTACCCTATAGGCTTGTGTTTTTAACAAATGCCCTACCCTATTCAGGGCGAGCTTTATGAAAAACTTGATGATCGAGTAACAGATAGCTTGGTAAGGCGGTTATGTCTTTCCTTATCGGGAGATGACATTTGCCTAAACCTTAGAAATGATGCAGATAAATGGATTAGGAGCGGGGCAACACGGATGCTTGCGGCACAAGCGCCCCAAATCCCTAGAGGAAACGCTTAGGCCAACGGTGGGGCGCGGGGGGAATGCGCAGCGGCAGGCAGACGGGGGATAAATGGGGGGGAATGGGGCGAAAAATTCACCTCGGACGCGGGCAGATAGCCGCCGGACACACCGGGCAGCACGTCCAAACAAGCCAGCGGCGGATTATCCGCCAGCCACGCTTTTACGCTAGGCTTAATGCCGCTATGCACCCCCACCACCAGCCCTTCGGAGGGGCTGGTAAGGGTGACGGGGTACGCATCGGCACGGTCTAAAGACCCTGCCCGCACCACACCAAACCCTTCCAAACCCGGAATATGCAGCCGCGCAAAACTGTCCGCCGCCGTTTGCCCCGCATGGGCGTGGACTAACGGCGAAAGCAATTGCAGCAACACCAAAAAAGCAACCAGACTGAAACGCAAGTAAGGCAACATGGGCGGGTGGGGGATGTCCTTGGGGGTGGGGTTGCTTACTATTATAACAGCTTCTTGGGGTTAGGGGGTTGGGCGGTGGGAAAAATGCTGGGATTGGGTGGGGACGTTGTAGGGCAATGGGCGGCCCTAATAACATACTAAAAAAAACCACTTATTTTATAGTCGCATCCAATGCTTTTAACCTATCTTTATCAAGCTTGTCATTACAAGAATAATTTCCTAATGGTGTGTGGGTTTGTTTATCATTAGCCCCACGCTTAGGGACAAGACCTTTATCAAGCAAATATTTGACTATATCGGGTTTACAGTTTGATGCCGCATTAGACACTAAATCAATGGCATTACCGTCGCCGTCATGCTCAGCAAGTACCGCACCTTTGCGGTACAGGGCTTCCACCAAAGCCAAATCGCCATACTCAATGGCCTTTACCATTACACGGGCATTATGCAAATCCGCTCCCTTTTCGATCAGCAGCTTGGTCATTGGGTTAAAGGGGTTTGCCGAAGGGTACTGCGTATTGTCTTCTGGGTCAATGGTTGCGTATAGGCTGCTACGCTGTTTATGAATGCGAAAACTCAGTGTCAATGGTGTATCCCAGTAATTCTTAACCTGTGCATTAATATCTACTCCTGCTTTAAGCAAGGATTTAACCATAGCGATATTATTGGCCTGTACTGCATAATGTAGCGGCTGGGAATCGCCTGATGCCACCAGCCGCGCACCGTGCGCAAGCAAAGCCTTAAGGATGGCTGGTGTACCCCGTTCCGCTGCCCACAGTAATGGGGTCATTTGAGTGTCGGATATTTCGTTAACATCGGCATGATGTTGCAATAAGTGTTTTACCCGCCGTAAATTCCCGTCCATAACAGCCTTATGCAAGGGCGGTTGTTGCAAATACCCCGAATTATCATCGGCTTTAGGGTATAGCAGGCCTTGGCTACCGGACTGCCACGTTTTACCGCCATTCGTAGAGCGGTATACCCCACCGCCTTGCCAAGCGGCAAACACTATTTGTGGGTTGTCAGGGGCGACCGCCATGGCCGTGGCAAACCACGAATCCGGCAACTCCTTACCCGCTGGCCGCCATGATGCGCCGTAATCGTCGCTGACTAAAAATCGGCTCCGGTCAACACTACTGCGGGCACTGTCAAAACGTGAAAACCTATCGCAATTGACATAGACCCGATTGGGGGCGGAAGGGGCGACGGTATAATTGCCGCAAATGCCGTCAATTTCTTGCCAGTTGGCGCCATCTTCCGAAGTCATCAAGCCCAAGCCATGGGCATATAACAACGGTTTAGCCCTTTTCGTAACCGTAAGCTCCCTCATAGGCACAGGCTTGCCCTCATAGGTCAAGCCCGTTTTAAGCTCCCGCCAACTGGAGCCGCCATCCATTGATTGCAGTATACCGCGCTTGGTTCCTGCAAAAACCCAGCGCGGGTCTTGGGGATCATAAGCCACACTATAAACCCCAGTGCCGGAATACACAGGCCGCCACTCCTTGCCGCCGTCCTCGCTCAAACACAAGCCCCGCTCCACACTGGCGACGATGAGGTTATTGGGGGTTTGAGGGTTGATAGCAACGGCATTAACGTTAAGAAAGCCGTTAATCTGCTGCCATGAACGCCCGGCATCCGTAGATTTATAAAGGCCTAGAGGTTCTAAAAATGTCTTGGTATAAAGGATATTCGGATGCAGCGGGTCAACAACAATTATGCCTATTCCCTGTAGTTCGGTACTTTTATTCAGATATTGCCAAGAGTTGCCCCGATCCGTACTTTTAAATATCCCTTCATAACGGGTGCCGACATAAAGGATACGCGAATTGCTGGGTGCAATCGCCAAAGCGGTGATTTCCGGTCCTACGGCCATTGGAAAGCTGGCATAAGCACTGGGCAGACCAGCAATGACAAGGGTTAAGATAAATAAACAGGCGCGGGTCAGCATAAGTTAATCCTAATGAGGGATGGGTAACACCGGAATGCAATGATCCAAGGCTATGGCTTAGGCCAAACAGTTTCCAGGCGGTTTTCATATCCAGAGATTAATTTTAACATAGGAAATTCATTTCTTAGGTATTGCCACGATTTATTTATTACCTTAGGCATTGTGCAGATAGCTATGGCTTGGAAGAAGACTTAGTTTCTGCACGCTTTTTTGCCCAACAGCAATCCGTTCGGCTTAGTGGGTTTTATTGCTCAGCGATAGGCTTTAAAGTGGGTATTTCGACGCTGGCGATATTGGAAAATGTCGGGCAAAACCGCGTACAAGGCCTACGCGACATTCTTCACCGAACGGCACGGCAAACACTGACCGCCTACCAACACCACCCCAACAGCCTTTGCTCAAAGGCCAGCATAATCCCCCATCACCACCCCACAAAGCCATTAAAATTCAATCAGATAAAAACATGGTACGGCAAGTGCAATAGTTTTTACAACGACGGATTTTTTAGCCTGCGGCAAGCATAAGCCTAAGCGGTATCCGTTAACGTGTAACGGCTGGCGCGTCTGGCCAAACTTTCAACGGCTTGACGACCTAAAGGAGATGATAAGCCATGACTAGCCCACTAACGATTGATAAAAACTGGGGCATTGAGACGATAGTGTCGGAACTTAGGGTGTTGCGTGACCAGGCGTTGGCGAACCGCCACCGCCAAGACCGCCCGCCGAAAATGCCTTCGCGCAAGGCTTTGCAGAGCATTATGGAAGGCTTGTCGGCAGTTTTGTTTCCTAACCGCCTCGGTTCGGGCGAGCTGAGCGATGACGGGGTCGATTATTTTGTCGGCCATAGTTTAGATGTGGCGTTGCGGGCGTTGTATGAGCAATTGCGCCGGGAATGCCGTTTCCACGCTGAGCAGCAAGCGTTGTTTGACATTGATTGCGGCCATCAAGCCGCCGCGATTACCCGCCAATTTGCCGCGCAATTGCCCGCCATCCGCGCTTTGCTTGACAGCGATTTGGTCGCCGCTTATGAAGGTGATCCGGCAGCGACCGGGCTAGATGAGGTATTGGTTTGCTATCCGGGGCTGACCGCGATTATTTACCACCGTATCGCCCATGCCCTGCATCGGCTGGGGGCTTCGTTGGTGGCGCGGATGATCGCGCAAATCGCCCATTCTCTGACGGGCATCGACATCCATCCGGGCGCGGTGATTGGGGCGCGGTTTTTCATCGACCACGGCACGGGGGTGGTGATTGGCGAAACGGCGGTGATTGGCGAGCATGTCCGCTTGTATCAGGCGGTCACCTTGGGGGCGAAACGCTTCCCGAAAGTCGCCGACGGCAGTTTGCTGAAAGGCAATGCCCGCCACCCGATTGTCGAAGATGATGTGGTGATTTACGCGGGCGCAACCTTGCTGGGGCGTATCACCATCGGCAAAGGCTCGTCGATAGGCGGTAATGTCTGGCTGACCCATAGCGTCGCGCCCGGCAGCACCGTCACCCAATCGCAGGTCAATAATGAGCCGCCAACCTATAAGCCGCCGCTTAATGGGCTAAGCGCCCAATTGCAATAAGGCAGCATAAGGTGCCTTTGCGTAAGAGGGGCGCAAAGGGGAGCAGCCAAAAACCCTCAAACAGGCTAAAGGCCACTCTAAACCCAGTGTTCACCCCTCCTGAATAGGATGAGGGATTTGTTAAAAACACAGGCCTATAGGGGAAGACTGCTCCCTCCCCTGATGGGGAGGGAGATGCGCTTCGTTGCAACTTGTTGTTTTAATTAAATATAACAACTCGTTCGTTACCTCAAGGCTGAACTATTTATTTTAATGTTAAAAACTTGATCATCAAGCATAAAACTCCAACCACCACCAAGGAAACCTAATGTCCGATATACATGAAGCCCATACCGCGTTAAGCGATGTCGCCGCGCGTACCTTAGCCAACGCCACCAAAACCGTGCCGATGATGTCCACCATCACGCCGCGCTGGCTGGTGCATCTATTGCAATGGGTGCCGGTTGAGGCGGGTATTTACCGCGTCAATAAAGTCAAAAACGAGCAAGGCATTGCCGTGGACTGCTCCAATCTTGACGAACGGGTGTTGCCGCAAACCTATGTCGATTATGAAGAATGGGGTCGTGAGTACCGTTTGGGCGCGGTCAACAGCGTTGTTGATATCCACACCCGCGTCTCGGATTTGTACAGCAGCCCGCATAACCAAATCCAAGAGCAGTTGCGCTTGACCATTGAGACCATTAAAGAGCGCCAAGAAAGCGAGTTGATTAACAACAGCGAATACGGCTTGCTGCACAATGTCGCCCCCGCCAGTAAAGTACAGACCCGCACGGGTGCGCCGACCCCGGATGATCTGGACGAATTATTGACTAAGGTCTGGAAACAACCGGCCTTTTTCTTGGCGCATCCGCTGGCGATTGCCGCGTTTGGCCGCGAATGTACCCGCCGGGGCGTACCGCCGCCAACCGTCACCCTGTTCGGCTCACCGTTCATCACTTGGCGCGGTGTGCCGCTAATCCCTTCGGATAAGGTCAGAATCACTAACGGCAAGACCAATATCCTGCTGTTGCGCACGGGCGAAAGCCGTCAGGGCGTGGTCGGTTTGTACCAGCCGAATCTGACGGGTGAGCAAAGCATGGGCTTGTCGGTGCGCTTTATGGGCATTAACCATAAAGCCATCGCCTCTTATCTGATTTCCCTGTACTGCACCTTAGCGGTACTGACTGACGACGCGCTCGCGGTGCTGGAGAACGTCGACGTGGGCAAATACCATGACTACCAATAATCCCGATGCGACTATTGCCGCGTTCAGCCAGGGCGAGACCGGGCTGTCGGTCGCGCAAATCGAACAGGTGGCTAACCAACTGTTCGCCGCTTTGCCGGGTGCGGCAGATAACGGCGCGTTGGGTTTTGTGCCGCCCGCGTTAGCGCCGCAGGCGGAAGCCCACCCGCGAGCGTTCGCTTGTGCGGCACGGCTAGCCGATTTGTCCGGCCAAGCCGGGCGCATCGCCGCCGACGCGCTCACCGCCAGTAATGTGCAGGTGCAAGTGCAGGAATTGTTCGCCAGCTTTCCGCAGCCTCAGGTTAAGCTGACCCCCGCCGCTACCGAGCCGCCGGGCTTTTATTTCTTGGAAGAAATTCCGGCCTTTGCCAAGGCTTTGCAGCCAGCGGCGGCGGCACCTAGCCCTTCTGCGTTTGATGTGCGGGCGGTACGGCGCGACTTTCCGATTTTGCAGGAGCGCGTCAATGGTCGGCCTTTGGTGTGGTTGGACAATGCCGCGACCACCCAAAAGCCGCAAAGCGTGATTGACCGGATCAGCTATTTTTACCAACACGAAAACTCCAATATCCACCGCGCCGCGCATGAGCTGGCGGCGCGCGCCACCGATGCTTACGAGGGGGCGCGTAATACTGTCGCCCGCTTCATCAACGCCGCCGCCAGCGAGGAGATTGTCTTCGTGCGCGGTGCGACCGAGGCGATTAATTTGGTGGCGCAATCATGGGGGCGGCAGCATCTGGGCAAAGATGACGAGATTGTCATCACTTGGCTGGAGCATCACGCCAATATCGTGCCGTGGCAACAGCTTTGCCAAATCACCGGGGCGCGGCTGCGCGTCGCCCCGGTCGACGACCAAGGGCAAATTATTCTGGAAGCCTACGAAAAGTTGCTCAACCCGCGCACCCGTTTGGTCGCCTTTACACAAGTGTCCAACGCCTTGGGTACGGTCACGCCCGCGCGGGAAATGATCGCGTTGGCGCGTCGCCACGGGGCGCGGGTGTTAGTCGATGCCGCGCAATCGGTGGCGCATTTGCGGGTTGATGTCCAGGCCTTGGATTGTGATTGGCTGGTGTTTTCCGGCCATAAAATCTTCGGACCGACCGGGATAGGGGTGCTATACGGCAAGCGCGAACTGCTTAACGCCACCCAACCTTGGCAAGGCGGCGGCAATATGATTGAAGATGTGACCTTTGAGCAGACCCGCTACCATCAAGCCCCGGCGCGGTTTGAAGCGGGTACGGGCAATATCGCCGATGCCGTCGGCTTGGCCGCTGCGTTGGATTATGTGCAGGCCTTGGGGCTGGAGGCGATTGGGCAGTACGAGCATGAGCTGCTGACCTACGCCACCCATGTCTTGCAAGACATCCACGGTTTGCGCTTGGTCGGCACGGCGGCGGATAAGGCCAGCGTGTTGTCGTTTGTGTTGGCGGGCTTTAGTACCGTGGAAGTCGGCACCGCGTTGAATAAAGAAGGTATCGCGGTACGCTCAGGCCACCACTGCGCCCAACCGATATTGCGCCGCTTTGGGTTGGAAAGCACGGTTCGGCCTTCTTTGGCGTTTTATAATACTTATGAGGAAATTGACTTGTTGGCGAGTGCGTTACGGCGGCTTAAGGCGGGTGGGCGGTAAGGGAAACTGGCGTTTTTCGCGTCCGTCGGGCAGGCGGTTTTGCCCGACATTTTCCATTATCGTTTGTTGCAAAATATCCACCTTAAGGCCTCTATGGTTGGGTGGGGGCGGGGGTGGCCGATGGGCTTTTGTCGGGCAAAACAGCGTGCCCGACCTACGGCACTACAACGCCAGCAACTGCACCGCAATATTCAACACGGGCTTGGCGATTTCGCCTAGGGTTATCACCGTGTCTTTGATCTTTTTCAGGCCGTAACTCAGGTCGTCTTTATCCAAGCTGGTGCTGGCCTCGCGTAAAATCTCGGTGGGGCGGGTCAGGGCTTGGGCTTGCTCGGCGGGGATTTTAGCGTTTAAGTCCTCAATTTCTTTTAATAATTGCGCCAATAGGGTGGCGGTTTGGGTATCGGCTGTGGTGGTGTTGAAGCTGTTGGTGATGGTGTCGGCGTTTATGGCGTGGCCGTGTATCGTGCTGTTGTTGATGGTTTGGTTTTTGTTGCTGATGTTACCAGCGGCGACTTGGGCTTGGTCTTTAATATCGCCTTCTATATAGGTTGTGGTTTGGATTTGTCGGGTATCGCTCATGTGGATGTCCTCTGCTTGGTGAACGGTAGAGTTATGGTAATGATGTGAGATGGCTTGGTATTGCGCTTTGGGTAAAATCCAGCCGAGGACTTGCCCTAAATCATAGTCTAAACCCAATGGCGAGGTATAAGACCGCTCGCCCTTATTGGCCGAAGCCCATAGCTGTTTATAAGGGGCTTTTTCTTCCGGCAAGCCCAGCCTATCGCTTCGGCAAGCCGCTAAGGGTAGGGCTATCATTTGCTGATAGTCCAAGTCTAAACGCGCCAATATCCGCACCACTTCGGCGTTTAATAGGCTAAGGTAATCCTTGGCATCTGCACCCTGTACGGTGATTGACAGCACCCGGTCGTGGTAATCGACTTTTGCTAGGGCTTGTGCTTTATAGGTTTTATTGGCCAGCAACACCCCGCATTGCCAGACATTCTCGCCGACAATTTCCTCGTGGCGGCTGACGATAAGCTCCGGCATGACGTGGCGCGGTAAAAAGCCCCGAAAGACAAACTCAAATGCTAAGCCGCCTGTTTGGGTAAAAGGGATGTTGCTGGGCTGGTCGCTAGGCAATAGCTCAGGGATTATCTGGATATCGCGACTGAGCAGATAAGGATAGGCCAGTTTAAATTCGTGCATGGCATCCATAATAAAACGGCATTTGTGGCCTGAATAGTCCAGGTTATTGCCTTGTTCGTCATAAATCGGCTTATCGCGTAAAATCTTCACCACTTCCGCATCGGTTAACCGTGCTTGGCGATGATACATTAAGGTATAGACCCCATGTGTTAGCCAACGCGGGTTCAGAATATAGTCATCCAGATAATCTAATTGCGGAAAGTGGATTACCACCCCCAACTTGTCCAAAATATCCAGCAGCCATGCCCGGTTTTGTACACCGTCTTCACCTATACCGTGGCGTTGGCACAGGGCGGTAAATTCGTCTTGTTTTAAAAACGCCGATTGTTCCTGATAAGGGCGTAGGTCTTGCAAGACCGCGAACTGTTCTTGAGTGAACAACATTTGGTGGGTGCCGACTTTGCGCAGTTGCTCACAAAAGTCTTCTTGAAAACTGGCGAACTTGTTCTTATAAGCCGTTTGCGCTTGGGTGCAAGATAACGGATAAAAGCCGACAATGCTCGGATATTTGCCCTGCAAATAAGCCATATCGAGATTAACGCTGGCTAGATCGGTTTTGTTGCCGACTATCATCACCGGGGCATTACCGCCAAAGCTTTTCACATGTTGCAGCCAATATTCCGCCTGTTCGGTGCCGTTAATCTCGCTACGCGCGTTCAGCACCAGCACATACAGGCAAGAAGAACGTAAGAAAAACTGGTGGGTGGCATGAGCCATGACTTGTCCACCAAAATCCCAAAAATGCGCTTTAATGTCGGTATCGGGTACAGGCCAGTCGCGGATGTCGATACCTGCGGTCATCGGCTCTTTACCTTCCGTCACAGGTTCGTTATGCAGGGCGCGGATGAGTGAGGTTTTCCCTGCTTCGCCGTAGCCGATAAAAATGGCGCGGACGCGGTTAAGGGGTTGGGTGGCGTTTTTTACTACCAGATTTTTCAGGTAGGCGTTAAGCGCGGTTACGCCTTGGCTGTCTATCTCTTTTGGGATGTTAACCCATTGCTCTAGTAAATCAACATCAATGGGTTTGCCTTGTAGCCGCTCTTCGTACCAATCCAGCCAAACCTCAAATCCTGCATCCAAGCTTAAGGCATCTGTTTTAAAGTCGTTTAGCCATTGTTGCCATTCTTTTGGCAGCGGGCTTGACCACAAGGAAGCGTGTAAAAACGCCTCGGCTGTCAATTGGTCAATTAAAATCAAATCTGCTTGGACTTCTTTTAATATAGTATTGTAGGAGTAGATAGCGCAGATGGCGGCTTCGGTGGCGGCGGTGGCGTAGGTATTGGCATAGACTGCATCGGCGGCGGCGATGGCGGTGGCGGCTTCGGCGGCGGCGATGGAGGCATAGAAGGCGATGTAGGCATTGGCGGCATTGGCGGCATCGGCGGCGTTAGTTACGTTGGCTATGATGTTGAAGATTTCGGCGGCGGCGAAGGTATTGAACACTGAAATATAACACATACATGAAGCATACGCCTTTAAGAGGGAAGCTAAATTAACCTGCTTGTTCTCTTTCTGCCAAAACCAAAACGCCTCCCGCTTTTTTTTAAAGACAAAACTTGGTTTCTTTTGCAACGCCAACAACGGCAATACCCGCATCGCCGAACGTACTGCAAATGCAACCTGGTGTTCTGTACTCTTATCCTTTAACTGCGCCTTTACTTCTTTTCTAAATTCCTCTATATCCATCAATCCCACACCCCAATAAACCCATTTGCCCCTAAGCTTATCCCAAACCCGCTATTATTACCACCCACCCCACAACAAAACTTTCCCCTGTTAACACTACTGGCTTATACTTTATTACACCCCAACCCACCCAGTGCCAGCCCCCATGACTAAACGACTCCCCGCCAGTTTATGCCTGTTAGCCCTACTCAGTGCTTGCGACGCATTACAAGCTCCGCCACCGCCTATCCCAGCCCCAGCGGCTCAAGCCTTTATCCCCGCGTCGGCCATCAAGTGGGCGGTGGTGGATAAGCGCAAGTTGACCGAGGCGGTCAGCCTGGCTTTAAGCAAGGCAGACCCTGAGATTGAGGCGGCAAACAGCCGCTATCAAGAGCAAACCAAAGAACGTAAGCTGATTGTTGACCAAATCAGTGAGATAGGCCGGGCGATGCGGGATAAATGCCCAGATGCCCAAGGCAATAAAGGCGGTAAAAACTTACCGTCTAAACCCGCCGACATCCCCTACCAGGAGTTTGGCTCTTCCAGAATCTATTCCGGTGCCGACCTGCTTGAGTGGCAAAAAACCCACAATAACCCGGCCTATCTGGAATGTGTCAAAAAAATCAAAGAAGACCCGTTGCTCATAGATTTACAAACCCGCTTGGAGACATTTGGGAATTTGGAACGTGAGAAAAGCCAAAACGAGCGGCAGTTGCGCGAGCTTACCGAGAGCACGCTCACTAAGCTAGTCGGCACTTATGGGCAACACCACGGCTATCAGTTGATTATCAACGACCGCGACCAGTCTATCGTGCATAACCAGAGTAAAGTGGTGTTGGACATTACCGCTGATTTGCTGGACTTTATCAGCCAACAGCCTTTAGCAACGCCGCCGCCCGCCAGCGACGCGCCAGATGTGGCCGAAGGTCAATAACCGTGCGGTTTCCAAGCGTTGGAGCGCGGGCATCTTGCCCGCCTTTTAGGAACCCTTTATCCATGCTGAAAAAAACCAGCCTTGGCCTTATGCTGTTACTGCTCTGCGCCTGCGATTTTAGCCGTTCCAAGTCTGTGCCGCCGCCTGCCGCGCCAATTGCCCACCCGCCGGAAACGCCGCTAAAATGGGTAAAGGTGGATACGAATAAGCTGTCTCTGGCGATTGAACGGCTATTGCAAGCCAAGGACGGCGTAGCGCAACAACGTTATAACGAAAAGTTGGCGCAACTGCGGGCCGCACAACAAGAGGTGGCGGATTTGGAGCGACCGGGGCGGCAAAAATGTGCGGAGCTGGCGGATGAATATAATCCGGTTATGCAGTGCATCAAAATCTTACAAGAAGAGCCGGCGATTCTGACGGCACTGCACAAGCAGCTTTATTTAAGGGCGCAGCTAGCGACACCCAGCGATCTCCATTACTTGGAAGAACTCGCGAGTGCAACGGCGCGGCTTACCGCCAGCGTCCTCAAAGACTATAGTGCCCAACACGATTATGCGTTGATTTTGCATGATTATCCGCCAGATGTGCTGTATAGCAGCCAACCCGTGACTGACATCACCGACGATGTATTGGATTTTCTTCAGCAAACCCCCGATTTATTGGCCGACTCACCCGTTAAATAGCCGGGCATAACGGCTTACCCTTTCACTGACCGCCGCCCCATTCCCATGGCAAAGCGTTTTGGCAATAGCCTGCCGGATATTGCCGCCACCACCACCTGGCAAGCTGGTTCATTTAAACCAAATCCTAAACCGCCCTATTGGGCATTTCAGCCGAGGCGGAAGAAAGTAAGGTTTTTGTTATTTTCAAACCCGGAGGAATTTTCGGGTAACTGCCTTATAAAAACTAAGTGATTGCGCTTTCTGCGCCCGCCGCACCAAAAAACGTAATTATTTTACGGTTTAATAGCAAGCAATTGATTTTATAAAGCTTTAAAAAGCAATAGCCTTTTTTAAAAGTTAATCCCCCCAAATTTACCGCGCCGAAATACGCGGCAAATCCTACCCGCCTGCATGGGCGCGACAAAATGGCATGATTATTGGATAGGCCTCTTTAGCCACCGTTAACCGATAGGCTGGGTCCTGTCGGTTGCGTCCTTTTTGTCTTATTCACTTAAGCCACCCTAAATATGATTACTAAAGCATCTGTCATTCTGGCCTTGGTTGCGACGTTGTTAAGCGCTTGCCATCCAGAAGAACCCGAAAAGCCGGAGGCCGCCCCGGTACTGGAGGCCACTACACCGTTCCGTGAGGATACCTTTGTGACGAAAGAATATGTGTGCCAGATCCATGCGATTCGGCATATCGAGATTCGGGCGTTGGAGAGGGGGTATTTGCAGGATATTTTTGTCGATGAAGGGCAATGGGTACATAAGGGGCAGGCGATGTTCAAAATTATGCCCAATATCTACCAGGCGGAGCTGTTAAAGGCAAAAGCCGAAGCCAATAACATGAATATCGAATACCTGAACACCAAGGGCTTGGCGGATAAAAATATCGTTTCGGCCAATGAATTGGCGTTGGCGAAAGCGAAGTTGGATAAGGCCAATGCCGAGGTGACGATGGCGGAAACCCACTTGGGTTTTACCAATATTAACGCGCCGTTTGACGGCATTATGGACCATTTAGCAGCCAGAAACGGCAGTTTGCTGGATGAGGGGTCTTTGTTGACCACCTTATCGGACATCAGCAAGTTATGGGTGTATTTCAACGTGCCGGAGGCGGAGTATTTGGAATATAAAACCCATAATTCGGGGGATGAACGTACCAAGCAAGTGCAGTTGCGGATGGCGAACGGCGCGGTATTTAACCAACCCGGGGTGATTGAGACGATTGAGGCGGATTTTGATAATACGGCGGGGAATATCGAGTTCCGCGCGACCTTTCCTAATCCTGACCGCACCCTGCGCCATGGGGAGACGGGGACTATTTTGATGGTTAAGCCTTATAAAAATGCCTTGCTGATTCCGCAAAAAGCGACCTTTCAGGTGATGGATAAGACCTATGTGTATGTGATTAACAGCGAAGGCAAGCTGGAGCAACGGCTGGTCACGATTGAAGTCGATTTGCCGCATTTGTTTATTATTAAAGACGGCTTGAAAGATGACGACAAGATTTTGCTTGAGGGTTTGCGTAAGGTACATGCGGGCGAAGAAGTGAAGATTGATTTGAAGCCGCCTGCAAAGGTACGTTCGGAGTTGGAATTGTATACGGAGTAACCTTTTACTTGATGATTAAGCGTTTATTCTTCAGCTAAATCTCGATCATCAAGTTTTTAACATTCGGATAAATAGTTCAGCTACTGGGTATTGAAAGTTTTAACAAATTAATTTAAAACAACAAGTTGCAATGGAATCCGGCTCCCTCCCCTGATGGGGAGGGCTGGGGTGGGGTGGGGAGAATCTAAATAATGTTTTTTCATTAAACGGACTGAAAGCAGTCTGCTTGAAATCTCTGTGCTATATGCATAAGCCATTGATTTTATTCTCCCCACCCCAACCCTCCCCATCAGGGGAGGGAGCGGTCTTGCCCTATAGGCTTGTGTTTTTAACATAAAGCCCGCCCTATTCAGAGCGGGATTTATGAAAAATTTGATGATCGGGTAAAAAATAGCTGCACACCTACTTTAAAGCCACCTTTTTAATCATAGGCTTATTATGTTTAATATTTTTATCAAAAGACCGGTAATGGCGATTGTGTTATCGGTGCTGTTTTTGTTTATGGGGCTGTTGGCGATTAAATCCTTGCCTATTGCCCAGTTTCCCGATATTGCCCCGCCCCGTGTGACGATTTCTTTATCGTTTCCTGGCGCGAGTGCGGATGTGTTGGTGCAGTCGTCGTTGATTACTATCGAACGCGCCATTAACGGTGTGCCGGGTATGAAATATTTGATCTCGGATGCGACCAGCGCGGGGGAATCGACGATTCAGGTGCTGTTCGATTTGAGTGTCGACCCGAATATTGCGATGGTTAACGTCAAGACGCGGCTCGATACGGTGATGAGCCGCTTGCCGAAGTTGGTGCAGTTGGAGGGGATTATCGTCGAGCGGGTACAGCCGAGTATGTTGATGTACGTCAACCTGTTCAGTAAGGACAAAAACGCCGACGAGAAATTTCTGTTCAACTATGCCAACGTCACGGTTATCCCGGAAATTCAGCGTATTTTTGGTATTGCCCAAGCCAAAATTTTGGGTAGCCGCCAATATGCGATGCGGGTTTGGCTGAATCCTGACCGGATGCGGGCGTATAGCGTCTCGACCGAAGAGGTGATGGATGCGATTGCTAACCAAAGCATTATTGGCCGTCCTGGCCGGATAGGCCAAAGTACCGGGATGGCAGCGCAGTCGAAAGAGTATGTGCTGACTTATCAAGGCCGTTATAACAAGCCGGAAGAGTACGAAAACATTATTATCCGCGCCAATTCAAAAGGTGAGATCCTGCATCTGAAAGACATTGCCAAGGTTGACCTTAACAGCGAGTTTTACAACATTTATTCCGATAAGGACGGTTATCCGTCCGCGTCTATCGTACTGAAGCAAAACTATGGCAGTAATGCCAGTAAGGTGATTGAGAACGTTAAGGAAAAGTTGGAGGAGCTGAAAAAGACCTTCCCGGAAGGCATGGATTACGAGATTAACTATGATGTGTCGCGCTTTGTTGACGCGTCTATCGAAAAAGTCTTGCACACCTTGGCGGAAGCCTTTGTGCTGGTGTCTTTGGTGGTGTTTGTGTTCTTGGGGGATTGGCGTTCGACCTTGATCCCGATTTTGGCCGTGCCGGTGTCGCTGGTCGGCTCGTTTGCGGTGATGCAGGCGTTTGGGCTGTCCATTAACTTGATTACCTTGTTTGCCTTGGTGCTGGCTATCGGGATTGTGGTCGATGACGCGATTGTGGTGGTGGAGGCCGTCCATGCCAAGATGGAGGCGGAGAATGTGTCGCCGTATGTCGCGGCGCAACAGGTGTTGGGGGAAATCGGCGGCGCGATTGTTGCCATCACCTTGGTGATGACTTCGGTGTTCGTGCCGATTGCCTTTATGTCGGGGCCGGTCGGGGTGTTTTATCGGCAGTTCTCGATAGCGATGGCTTCGTCAATCATCATTTCGGCGGTGGTGGCGTTGTCGCTGGCCCCCGTGTTGTGTGCGATGATTTTGAAAAACACCCACGGCCAACCGAAGCGCAAGACCCCGGTCAGCCTGTTTATTGATGCCTTTAACTATGTGTTTGAAAAAGCCACCGGGCGCTATATTCAGGTGCTGAATGTGGTGATTACCCGGCGGATTGTCACGGTTTTGGTGTTGGCGGGCTTTTCTTTCGGCATTTATTCGGTCAACCTCACCTTGCCGTCCGGCTTTATCCCCGGCGAAGACCAGGGCATGATTTATGCGATTATCCAAACCCCGCCCGGCTCCACTATTGAGGTGACGAATAAGGTGGCGCGTGAGCTGGAAGGCATCGCCAGTAAGATTGACGGGGTGCAATCGGTGTCTTCGCTGGCGGGTTATGAGGTGTTGACCGAAGGGCGCGGCTCTAATGCGGGCACTTGTATTATCAACCTGAAAGATTGGGCGCAGCGTAAGCATTCTGTCCAAGAGGTTATCCACGAGTTGGAAGAAAAAACCCATGATTTCGGGGCGATTATTGAGTTTTTTGAACCCCCTGCCGTACCCGGTTACGGGGCAGCCTCCGGTTTGGCGTTGCGCTTATTGGATAAGACGATTGATACCAATTATCAGGCGTTTGACAAAATCAACCAAAACTTTATGGCGGAATTGCGCAAACGTAAAGAGTTGACGGGCTTGTTTACCTTTTATGCCGCCAATTACCCGCAATATGAGTTGGTTATCGACAATCAGTTAGCCATGCAAAAAGGTGTGTCCATTGATAAGGCGATGAATAATCTGGACATTATGATCGGCAGTACCTATGAGCAGGGTTTTATCCGCTTCAATAACTTTTTCAAGGTCTATACCCAAGCCCTGCCGGAGTTCCGCCGTTTCCCTACCGATGTGCTGAATTATTATGTGAAAAACGAAAACGGCGAAATGGTGCCGTATTCGGCTTTTATGACCATGAAGAAAAAGCTCGGCCCTAACGAGATTACCCGCTACAACTTATACAATTCCGCGACTATCCGTGCCGTACCTGCGCCCGGTTATACCAGCGGCGCGGCGATTAAGGCGGTGCAAGAAGTGGCGGCGGCGACCTTGCCGCGCGGTTTTGACATTGCTTGGGAAGGTTTGTCTTTTGACGAAGCGGCGCGGGGCAATGAGGCGTTGGTGATTTTCTTGGTGGTGATTGTGTTTGTGTACTTAGTGTTGGCGGCGCAGTACGAAAGCTTTGTCTTGCCGTTGGCGGTGTTGTTCTCGCTGCCGCCGGGTATTTTCGGCGCGTTCTTCTTACTGAAAACCTTGGGCCTTGCCAATGACGTGTATGCGCAATTGGGTTTGGTGATGTTGATCGGTTTGCTCGGCAAAAACGCGGTGTTGATTGTCGAGTTTGCGGTGCAGAAGCAAACCCAAGGCCTGTCGGTGCGGGAGGCGGCGATTGCCGGGGCGAGGGCGCGGTTCCGGCCTATCTTAATGACTTCTTTTGCCTTTATCGCGGGCTTGGTGCCGTTGGCGATGGCGACCGGGGCGGGTGCGGTCGGTAACCGGACGATAGGCACGTCTTCTTTGGGCGGTATGTTGTTTGGTACGGTGTTCGGGGTGCTGCTGATTCCGGGGCTGTATTACATCTTCGCGAAAATGACCGAAGGCAAGACCTTAATTAAGGACGAAGACCTGAATCCGTTAACAGAAACTTATCAATTTGGTACGCACGATGTCAAAGAGTAAATAGCTCAGCTACCAGATATCAGAAGGACTCAAGGTTAATTTAACAACGGAGTTCGCCTCCCTCCCCTGATGGGGAGGGATGGGGTGGGGAGAATATAAATAAGACTTTTTTCATTAAACAGACTTAAAACACGTTGATCAAAATCTCTGAGCTATATGTATAAGCTATTGATTTTATTCTCCCCACCCCAACCCTCCCCATCAGGGGAGGGAGCCGTCCACCTTGATGAGCCTTAGCTCTTGGCTAATATTTCCCATTATTTAGAGGTTATTTTGTGAGAAGCCCGATGATTAAGTTTCGTGTTATAGCACTGGCCGTTGGGGCGCTGTTGCAAGCATGCAGCATCCCCGACATCACCAGCAAAAAGCCCGATGTGCAACTGCCCGGCAGCTTTCAGCCGGAACTGGTCAAAAAGACCAGTTCGGCGACGGTGAAGTGGCAGACCTTTTTTGACGACCCGCATCTGGTCAGCCTGATCGGTACGGCGGTCGCCAATAATAAGGAGGTGAACATGATGCTGCAACGCATTAGCATGGCGCAAAATGAGATCCAAGCGCGGAAAGGGGAGTATTTGCCGTTTGTGAAGTTTGGCGCGGGGGCGGACGGGGAAAAAGTCGGTAAATATACCCGCAACGGGGCGGTGGAAGACAATCTGGACATCAGCAATGGCCAAGCCTTTCCTACCTTCTTGGGCAATTATCAGTTTGGGCTGTTTTCCACCTGGGAGTTGGACGTTTGGAAAAAACTGCGCAATGCGACCAAGGTGGCGGCGCTGGAGTATATGGCGACCAGCGAAGGTAAAAACTTTTTGGTGACTAATCTGGTCGCGGAAGTAGCGCATTCGTATTATGAGCTGCTGGCCTTGGATAATCAGCTGAAGAATTTGGAGCAAAATATTGCTATCCAGAAAAACGGTTTGGAAGTGGTCAAGCAATTGCAGTTTTATGCCCGCTCCACCACGCTGGCCGTCAAACGTTACGAGGCGGAGGTGGCGAAGAACCAAAGCCGGATTTATGAGGTTAAGCAGCAGATTACGGTGGCCGAAAACCGGATTAATTTTCTGTTAGGGCGCACGCCCCAAGCCATCCCACGCGCGGCAGCGGGTTTTATGGACATGCAGCCGAAAATGCTTCAGGTGGGCATTCCCTCGCAATTGCTGCAAAACCGCCCTGATATTCGCCAAGCGGAGTTGGAGCTGGCGGCGGCGGATTTGAATATTCAGGTGGCGAGGGCGAATTTTTACCCGTCGTTTGCCATGAAGGCCGGGTTGGGCTTTGATGCGTTTGACCTGAAATACCTGATTAATACGCCGGAGTCTTTGGCGGCGGTTATTGCCGGGGAGATGGTCGCGCCTTTGGTCAATAAAAACGCCATTATCGCAACCTATAAAAACGCCAATGCCAAGCAGGTTCAGGCGGCTTATGAGTACGAGCAAACGATTATCAAAGCTTACAACGAGGTGGCTAACCAGTTGGCGAATATCGCCAATTTGGATAAAAACTATCAGCTTAAGCGCGGGCAAGTGGATTTGCTGGTGCAATCCATTGATGTGTCGACGCAGTTGTTTAAGTCGGCGCGGGCGGATTATCTGGATGTGTTGTTAACCCAACGCGATGCCTTGGAGGCGAAGAAGGAGTTGATTGAGACTAAGCAGAAGCAGATTGTCGCTATGGTAGACCTTTATAAATCGCTGGGGGGAGGTTGGCAGT
The DNA here is from genome assembly GCF_002923755.1 of Methylovulum psychrotolerans. GTDB lineage: Bacteria > Pseudomonadota > Gammaproteobacteria > Methylococcales > Methylomonadaceae > Methylovulum > Methylovulum psychrotolerans. The sequence goes on along the minus strand of NZ_PGFZ01000011.1, from coordinate 8,331 downwards.
AGTTTTGTAGCCCTTGCCCGAAGGGACGCACATCCGCCCATAAGGGTACGGGTCTTGGAGCGCGGGTAATATGCCCGCGCCCCAAAGAGGAAGCCACCTCACCATTATGCCGAGGTTATTTTATGCGCATTCCTAAGGTGTTGCTGGTAACCATACCGGATGTCAAAAAGCCAACTGCGGTGCACGGCTATCGCTATTACACGCGCCTTACCGCGTTTACGGTTGCTTGGCGGCACCTTGGGGCGCGGTGTTCACCATGCTTTTTTGTAGATTGCTGGAGACGATGGAGGCCATCCGTTTGGAAAATTCTGCACCTTTTGCCGTTGCCGATGCCCCCGCCGGAGTTTTCATAAACGCTATCGACGCGTCAATTTCTTCTTGGGTAAAGACATTCCGCACCTCGGCAACCAATTGGTCTTTGATGGCCTCCCAACCCATAACCCTTACCAGAAGATCATGGAGTTTCGCCTTGTCTCCGGGTGTGATCTGTGCGGACAGTTGGCTGTCATACTGGGTGATGGTGGCGTTGATAATATCTTCCACTTTCGATATTTTCAGGTATTCCATAGCCAAACTCTCGCTGACCGGCCCAGCCCACGCGTGGGCGGACAGCAGGGTGGCGATGACCACAACAATAGCCATTTTTTTCATGTTTAAAGCTCCAAGATTAAGTGGGGGGAAATCATACAAATCATCTGATTGTACCGGATTATGGGGCGTGTTCAAAAACCTGTAATTAATTGATTTTGTTTAAAAATAAATATGGCACACAAGCAAAAATAGGACAAATGTCCTATAATAACCGCTTAAACCTTATCCAGCAAAGCAAATATCTCCAGATTGTCCGCGCTATTCACGCGTAACCCATTGATTCTCGATGTTTAAGTTTTTCATAAAGCCCGACCTGAATAGGGTGAAGCATTTGTTAAAAACACAAGCCTGTAGGGTAAGACGGCTCCCTCCCCTGATGGGGAGGGCTGGGGTGGGGAGAATAAAATCAATAGCTTACTCTAATGGCTCAGAGATTTTAATCAGACTGTCTTTAGTCCATTTAATGAAAAAAACCTTGTTTAGATTCTCCCCACCCTAGCCCTCCCCATCAGGGGAGGGAACCGGATTCCATTGCAACATGTTGTTTTAAATTAGCTTGTATTCTTTTCTAATATCCGATAGCCGAACTATTTATCCAAATATTAAAAACTTGATGATCGAGTGATTGGGTATTAACTGCCCCATAATTTGGTACAATCAGAATAAAAGTATGGAAGCTTGGAAACGCCAACCTTAACAATCTTCACCCCGACTAACAGCAAAACCGCTATGCCAAAGTGCGGGTATGGTTTGCTCCCCGACGGGTTTGCTGAAATGGTAGCCTTGGGCATAGTAACAGCCTTTGCTGAGCAAAAATTCCAATTGCGCTTGGGTTTCCACGCCTTCGGCAATCACTTCTAAATTCAGGCCATGGGTCATGGCGATAATCGCGGTGACTATCGCGGCATCGTTGGGGTCGATGACGACATCGCGGACAAAAGACTGGTCGATTTTAACCCGGTCAATCGGTAAGCGTTTGAGATAGCTTAGCGAAGAGTAGCCGGTGCCAAAATCATCGATGGAAATCTGTGTACCTAGAGCTTTCAGTTCGTCGAGCAGGGTAATAATGGCATTTTTGTCGGACATCATAATGCTTTCGGTAATCTCCAGCTCCAGCAACTCGGCCGGAAATCCGGTGGCGGCGAGGGCTTGCCGGACTTTTTCGGCTAAGTGGGGTTGCTGGAATTGTACCGCCGACAGGTTAACGGCCACCCGCAGGCCTGTTAAGCCTTGGTCTAGCCACTGCTTGCCCTGAAGACAGGCCTCCATCAGCACCCAATCGCTGATGGCGATGATCAGCCCTGCCGATTCCGCTACGGGAATAAATTCGTTGGGTGAAATGTCGCCCAATTCGGGACTTTGCCAGCGCAGTAACGCCTCTACCCCTATCATTTTACCCGTCCGCAAGGCGATTTGGGGCTGGTATTTCAGCAAAAACTGGCCGCGCTCCAAAGCCCCGCTTAACACCGAGATCAAACGCATCTGCCGCTGGACAATGGCGTTCATTTGCTCGGTAAAAAATTGGAAGTTGTTGCGGCCACTATTTTTCGCATGGTACATCGCGGTATCGGCATCGCGCAACAATTCGCCAATTTCTATGGAGTCATCGGGATAAATGCTGATGCCGATACTGATGCTGATAAAAATTTCCTGCCCGGCGATTTTAAAAAGAGGCTGCAAGGTGTCCTTAATTTTTTGTGCGACGGCAATAATGTGCTGCACATCGGTAATGCCGGGCAATAAAATCAAAAACTCATCGCCGCCTAAGCGGGCGACGGTGTCGCTTTCGCGGATACACTGCTTAAGCCGCGCGGCCACCGCTTTTAACAATTCATCGCCGACCGCATGGCCTAGCGAATCGTTAACATGCTTAAAATTATCCAGATCGGCAAAAATCACCGCTAACTTGGTCTGGTGGCGGTGGCTGTTGGCCAAGGCTTGGCGAATCCGGTCATGGGCCAGTTCGCGGTTGGGCAAGCCGGTCAGGCGGTCAAAATGCGCCAATTGATATAAATGCTGTTGCCCGCGCTTAATTTCTTGGATCTCGCGGGCATTATCCAAAATCAACGACAGCGAGGTGGCAAAGCTCATCGCTAACAGCTCGTCTTCGGGCAGGAACGGCGTACCGTCGAGTTTGTCGCACAGGTAAATCCGCCCATAGACCCGGCCTAAATTGGCGACAGGTACGGCTAATAATGAAGTCATCGGCGGGTGTCCGGGCGGAAAGCCGACACTACGCGGGTCAGCCGCCAAATTCTCCAAGCGGATGGCGGTGTTTTCATTGATTACTGCGCCCAACAGCCCCCGCCCTTGCGGCAGTTGCCTTATGCCGTTGATTTGCGCTTCGCTCAGGCCAGTATGCAAAAAATGCGTCAGTTCATCCGCGTCGTTAATGAGGCTGACCGCCCCGTAGCGTGCCTGCAAAAGGTGGCACAAGGCCTCAATGCCCGATTGCAAAATGTCGTTTTCGATTTGAGTATGCGCCAACACGCTTAACAACGTACGGGAGGCCAGATGCAGCTCGGCCAGGCGGGCAGACCATAGGGTCAGCTTTTCATGATCTTCGGCAATTTGGAGGTTAAGCTCCCGGGTTTTTATCAGCAACTCCCGTTCGCGGTTCAGCAAGGCTTTCAGCACACTGTTGCGCGTCACCGCCCCGACAAAATGGCCGTTGTCATCAACAACCGCCAAAGCTTCCACAAAGCTGTTAAATAAGGTCTCCACTTCGGTTAAAGGCGTATTGGCATTGACCGGCTCTAAGGGATGGGGGTTGACCAAATCGGCAAAGATGCGTTGCGGGGTAAACGAAATGTCCATATCGGTGACCAAACCCTGAAACTCGCCTTCGGCATCACCTAATATTGCCGTGGAAAAAACGGCGTACACTGTCCCGGCGGTACGGTTGGGGGCGGGCCGGATATGGGCATCGACATGGACAACATTATCAGCGTAGGCATCGGCGGCAATCAGTTCATTCATAACTCATGGAATTTAGATGATAACAAGCGTAGGGTTTGACCGACCGGCGGCGGCATGGACAGTGAACGGGCTCAACCCGATAACGCTATAACTCCGTCTCAAATTGGACTTCAACGTCCAGCTCAAGGTAGAGGATCTCCTCTTCGCCCATAAACGGCTTAATGCTCTTTAGGACAAACTCCACCAATTTGTCTTGGTCAATCCGCCGTAACAGGGTTTTTCTGACCAGAATATATTGGATAACGTCATCCTCTATCTCGATATGCTCAAAGGGTGTGGCAACTAACAATTCTAAGGCTTGGCGCATCGCCTTGCTGCCGATGGGCGAATTTTTGCCCAGCACCAAACCGTCACGGAAAGGCGGCAGAATAAATTCTTTAATGCGGGTTTGGATGAAATGCTTGCTGTTTCTCACGGGCACAATCCCTTTAGGAAAATAATCATTGGCTTGGCAATAGATAAATGCCCACGAACCGGGTAGGTGATTTTAATTCATTAACTTAAGAGTGACTATTTATATTTTGCCGCCCTACTTTTCTAGGGTAAAGGTTAACCACCCTACAGGTGGACGCTAGGGGGAAAAGCCCTCCCCCATTCCCTTCGGCTTCGCTCAGGGAACGGGGCATGGGCAAACTATCCCCTGAGCGAAGCTTGTGCTCCCTGAGCGAAGCCCGGCTCCCTGAGCGAAGCCCGCGCTCCCTGAGCGAAGCCGAAGGGAGCCTTGCAGAGATAAAAAGGTAAAATGATTAATAAGTGGTTACTTAAAAACCCTTACCCGCCGTTTCTGCCAGCCCCCCCAAACCGCTGGCCAGGACACCTATTTTTAACCGAAATATGCTAAAGTAAGCCCTCTTTGCCACTACCCTAACCCCATAAATGACCCTACCCGCCTGCTTCCGACACCCGTGGCTACTGCCGGTTTACGCCGGTATTTTCATCGGCACCAGCTATATCCCCTTCCCGCCGTGGGCGGCTTTGTTCGGCTTTGTGCCGTTATGGTTGTTTTGGCGGCAACAAACCGGGTGGCTAGGCATATTACTGGGCGGCTTATTGAGCGCGTTTGTGTTTACCCTGATCGGTTTTAACTGGGTCGCCCTGACTTTGCACCAGTTCGCGCATTTGGATTGGCCATGGGCGGTGCTGGGGCTGATGGTATACGCGCTGGTCGCCAACCTCTACGTTCCGGTGGCCGGGCTGCTGTGGTTTGTCGGCCAACGCTGGTGGGGGCGTACGGGCGCGCGCTCACTGCTGGCCTTAGCCTTGGTGACGACGCTGTGCGAGGCCAATTCTTATACCCTGTTCGATTGGAATTTTGGTTATTCTTGGTACGGCGCAGGTCTGCCCATATACCAGTGGGCGGAGTGTATCGGCTTTAGCGGCTTAAGTGCGCTGACGGTCATGACCAACCTGCCCTTGCTGCTGGCGTGGCAAAACCGCCGCAACGAGGGCGGCTGGTTGCCCGCCCTGCCCGTCTTGATAGGCTTTGTCCTGCTCAACTGCGGCGGGCTGTGGCTAAAATCGCGCTTGCCTGCGCCGGACGCGACCGTCAATGCCTTACTGGTGCAAGGCAGTATCAACAGCGAGGACAAGCTGGCGGCGGAGTTGGGCAAGAATTTGCGCGAGGTGATCTGGCAGCGTTACCAAACGCTGACTGCCGAGGCGATTGCCGCGCACAAGGACACCAAAATTGATTTGGTGATGTGGCCGGAAACCGCTTTCCCGTATTTGCTTGGCGATTGGTTTCGGCAGTCGCCGCAATCGCAAGCCTTGACGGCGTTTGTCCGCCAGCAGCAAGTGCCGTTGCTGACTGGCGCCTACAGTGTCGAAACCGGCACCAAACGCCTCACCAATTCGCTGTTTGTATTTGACGAAAACGGCCACGAACAGCCGCCGCATTACAGTAAGACGATTTTGTTGGCCTTTGGCGAGTTTATCCCCGGCGAGGATTATTTTCCGGTCATCCGCGAATGGCTACCCGCCACCGGCCATTTTGCGCGGGGCGCGGGGCCTTCCGAGCTGTTAAAGCTGCATGGGTTTAAGATGGGGGCGCAGATTTGTTACGAGAGCCTGTTCCCGCGTTTCTCGCGGTCGCTGGCACAATTGGGGGCGCAGTTTATCGTCAATGTCACCAATGATTCATGGTACGGCGATTGGCAGGAGCCTTACCAGCATTTGTATATGACCTTAGGGCGCGGTGTGGAGTTTCGCCGCCCGGTGCTGCGGGTGACCAATAGCGGGATTTCCACCGTCGGCCTGGCTTCCGGCGAAGTGCTGGAACTGTCGCCGATAGATAAACCGTGGGCGGGGCTGTATAAAATCCCCTACCGCCAACAGCCGCAAGCGACTTTTTACCAAACTTATTTCTGGTTGTTGCCGGGACTGCTGTGGGCGGCGTTGGCGGCGGTGCTGTGGTGGCCTGGGCGTAGGGGCGGTTAGGGGTGGCCGGGCTAAAATACGGCGGCCTCTTTTTTGGAGCGCGGGCATCTTGCCCGCAAGAGCGGGCAAGATGCCCGCGCTCCAAGATCCATACCCTTTAGCGTTTGCCTGAATGCTTTCCCAGCTATCCTTTATCGGATATCAGGATTATTTTCTTAGCAAAAACCAAGTAAAAGGATAAACCAATTGTTTGAGCAAGCCTTCGGGCAAGTAGCTTGATATGCCATAAGCCGCCGGAAAATGTGTTTTTGGCTGATGCAGCGTACCGAACAGCCTGTCATAAACAGGCAACAGCGCCGCATAATTTTTGTTAACCACCAACGCGCTGCCATTCGCATGATGCCAATGGTGAAAGTGGGGGGTAGAAATAAGCTGTTCCAGCCAGCCGAAGCGGAACTTAACGTTCGCGTGGATAAAAATGCCCCAAATATTATTAAACGACAATAACAGCAATGAGGGCAGATCGGCCTTAGCGCCGGAAAAGTCCACCAAACCTAAGCCGCAAACCGGAATAAAACTGATGCTGCGCAGAAACACCACTTCTAAGGGATGTACACGCGTGGCGACTAACCAGTCAACGGCGGTTGGGCTATGGTGGATAGAATGGATACGCCAAACCCAAGGGATTTCATGCGCCCAACGGTGCGCCCAATAAAAGCCAAAATCGCCCACGACAATAATCGCCACGATACGGACACCGACGGGCAAACTTTGCCCATAAGCAAACCATTCGGCGGGCAGTGCTGACCGGAACCCCAGCACAATAATGCTGGTGGTAATGACCAACAAAAAAGACGGCAAGATGCCGCTGAGAAAAAAATAGGCCACATCGCTGATAAAATCTTTCCTAAACAAATCTTGCCGTTTGATATAAAAGATTTTTTCTAACGGGGCAATGGCACACAAGGCAACCAAAAACCATGTCGCCAGCGACAAGGCTTTTTGGTCCATACCTTCCAGCAGATGCGCCCACTGGTTCATTATTATTTCTGGGGACATCAAGCACTCATTTGTAAAATCTGCGCATCCGCTGGCAGCGATACCGGCTACCGATTTAAGGGTGTTGCAATCAAACCGTGGTATTGCGGCGTTTTAGGCCGATTGAAGCCGCTAAGACCCCAGAAAATAACAACCAGATGATATTGGGTTCGGGCAGGTTACTCGTCGTCAGAACGACATTGCCCAGTAACAACAGCGGTTCAGGAGAAACGCCCAGTGTTGAGTTGGCAAGAAATTGCAACAAATTGTTGCCCGCCCCCGCCGTGACATTCACCGTCACTAATGTCCAAGGCAACGCATAATCTTTGCTGGTGTCCATGGTGACACGGGTACTGTTAACAACCAAGCCACCGCCTAGCGAAACGGCCCAATACAAGGTGGTGTTCGCGCCTGTTGTCGTGAAGCTTGGGTTGCCTGAACCAGCCGGTGTGCGGTTGGCGGCCGATTCGTAGAAACTCAGTGCGTACGTCCGTCCGGCAATCAGGCCATTAACAACGGTGCTGACCCCCGAATAAGCGTTGTTATGGACACCGTCATGGATATTCCAAGCATCCGCCATGTTGACGACACTGGTATTGCCGCCACTGCCGGGAACGGCCTGAATGCGGTTCGCCTGAAACGCCGCGCCCTTGTCTTGATTATTGATATAGTCAACCGACGACAGTTCGGCACTGCCGATGGCCGTGAACCCAGACAGGTTACTGTTAACCATATTGGCATGGGCCACGCCGGAACTGAGCGCTAGGGCAAGGAGTAAATTACGTTTTATTTTCATCATGTTAAAGCCGGATTTTATTTTGGGGGGGCAGTCTTGGCGATGCCAAGGTATTTATGGGCTAATTGTACGTTAGTGCGCCATTTATCACAAAATTAATTCGCCGCACATCAGTTTTAAATCAATACATTGCAGGACATACCGACAAGCGTGGGATGCTACCGGCACGGTGGTTTATCCTGATGGCCTGGCTCAAAAAACACCATTACACACCCCGCCTCCGATAACGGGCAATCATAAGCCCTTCATTTGCCTAAAAACCGCTTATAATAGGGTCTGAAACCCGATAAGGAACGTGCATGAATAAAATACGGCAGCACGGCTCCCCCTCCCAGCTTTCCCCTTACAAGTGTAGGTTTTTAAAAAGTGACGGGGCAAAGCGTTGAGAGTAAATTGATGAGTGTCATCAACATCCGTTTACCGGAGGTGCCGCCATGCCCCGCCATCCAGAACTATACCAATGGATCGACACGATTGCCATGCATTTTCCGTCCCTCAGCAAGCCACAGGCATTGGGCTTGGCGTTGTGGAGTTTTGGCATGGCCGTCGCG
>NZ_PGFZ01000010.1:44325-135829 GCF_002923755.1 Methylovulum psychrotolerans | reverse complement strand
GAAGACAAGCGAATTGAGCAACTGAGCCTATTTTAGAAGACTGCCACCCTTTAGGTGGCACACATTTTAACCCGCTTTGAGCGGTTCACATTTACAAGCCTCCGGCTCTGCCGGAGGTATTTTGACTATGGCTTATCTTTCAACTGCGCCAAATTGTCTTTAATGCGCTGTTTGGCCGTGTCGGATAAGGCCGTGAGCCGGGGGTTATGGTCGGTGATGATTTTTTGCATGAACAACAAATGGCGGCGGTAGCGGCGGCAGGTGGCGCAAATGAGCAAATGCAGGCGCATGGCCGAGCGTTTTGGCCAAGGCAGGCGGGTTTCTAGGCTGTCGGAGAGCAGTTGGGTCATTTGTTTGCAGCTAGGCATCATCTTATCCTCGGTCGAACCATTGGGCTTCCAGGCATTGCCTGAGTTTCAGGCGGGTGCGCGATAACGCGACACACAATTGGTTAGTCGTGGCTATTGCCAAAAGCTTACAGCATTCTTCACTGGATAAGCCGTCTACGGTGCGTAAAATAAATAAATCCGCCATGTCTTGCGGCAAACGCGCCAGACAACGGTAAAACACCTGCCAGAACTGCTCGTCGGTGAGGGCTTTATCGGGTGTGCCCCAGTTAATCAGCGGAATTTTCCAATGGCCGTCGGCATCGAAAGAATGTGCTAACAAAGCGTCATCATCGTCGAAATTGTCCAGCGATTCGCTGTCGCGTTCGTGGCGGTATTTGCGGAAATGGTCGATGATTTTATGTTTCAGAATACCGATTAGCCAGGTTTTGACAGAAGATTGCCCATTGAATTGGGCAAACGACTGCCAAGCCGCCAGCAGCGTTTCCTGTACCATATCTTCGGCTAAGGGCTCCGAACGTAGCTGTAACAGGGCATAACGGTAGAGTGCGTCGCCGTATTCGTCAAGCCATTTGGCCGGGTCGCTGGTTGCTTGCATAACTGTCCGTTAAGCCTGTTGTTAGTTTAGTTTGCTATTAAGGCTGCAATTTGGCATACACTTGCAGATACTCTTCGGCACTGTGCCGCCAGGTAAAGTCTTTGCCCATGGCGTTGACCTGCATTTGCCGCCATTGTTCGGGCAGATGGTAGAGCAGTAGCGACCGTTTGATGGCTTCCAGTAACGCCCCTGCATTCGCTTCGTTAAAGACAAGGCCGCTGGCGGTGCCGTCGGCAAGGCTTGCCGCAGAGGTGTCTATGACAGTATCCGCCAAGCCGCCGGTTTTTCTGACCAGCGGGATAGTGCCGTAGCGTTGGCTGTACATCTGGTTCAAGCCGCAGGGCTCAAACCGTGACGGCATAAGGAATATATCGGCTCCCGCTTCAATCAGATGTGCCAAGCCTTCATCATAGCCTAAGGTGACGGCGATTTTATCCGGGTTGGCGGCTGCCAGAGCCTGTAAACGCTGTTCAAAGGTTTTATCGCCACTGCCCAGCAACACAAACTGCATGGGCATAGTAAGCATTTCCGGCAGACAATCCAGCACCATATCGATGCCTTTTTGTTCGACCAAGCGGCTAATCAGGCCGAATAACGGCACTTGGCCGTTAATGGGCAGGCCAACACGCTGTTGCAGGGCGGTTTTGTTATGGACTTTATCTTGCAGGGTGTCGGCATTGTAGCGTTGCGGGATATAGCCGTCGGTTTCGGCATTCCATTGCTGGGTGTCAATGCCGTTAATAATGCCGACCAAGGCCTCTTTGCGGTAGCGCAATAAGCCTTCCAAGCCGTAACCGAAGGCGGCGGTTTGGATTTCTTGGGCGTAAGTGGGGCTGACGGTGGTGATGCAATCGGCAAACGCTAGGCCGCCTTTGATAAAGGACAGCATGTTGTGGAACTCCAAGCCTTCGGGGTTCCACAATTGTCCTGGGATGTTCAGCGTGACCATGCGGCTGGCGGAAAACAGCCCTTGGTAGGCCAGGTTGTGAATGGTAAACACCGTAGCCGGGCGGTGTTTTTCCAGCGATAACAGCGCGGGTACCAAGCCGCTTTGCCAGTCGTTGCAATGGACAATATCAGGCCACCAATTTTGGCCGATTTTATCCAAGGCGCAGATTACCGCAATCCGGCAAAACAGCGCGAAGCGTTCGGCGTTATTCGGCCACGGGTTGCCGTTTTCGTCGGTGTAAGGGTTGCCTGGGTAATTGTAAAACTCAGGACAATCAACCAACCAGACCGGAATAGTGCTATCCGGCAATTGGGTTGCCAATATATTGATCTGGCGGTTATCGACGCGTAACGAAAAGATGTTGTGGACATCGCCGGTGAGCTTAAGTGCCTGATAGTTTGGCATGATAATGCGCACGTCTTGCGCCAGTTCCGCCAAGGCTTTAGGTAAGCTACCAGACACATCGGCAAGACCTCCGGTTTTAATCAAAGGATGTGCTTCACTGGTAACAAATAATATTTTTTTCATTATGGCTTCCTTTAGGTGATCGGCTTACAGCTTTAAGATCACGCCTCCTAAGGGGGGTAAGGTTAAGTTGATCGAATGCGGCAAATTCATCCATGGTTTCGGTTCCGAGGTCACCGCGCCATTGCCGGCGTTCGTACCCGCATAATAAGTCGAATCGGAATTGAAGATTTCCGTATAAACGCCTTCTTTCGGTACGCCAATCCGGTAATCGTGGCGGGTAACGGGTGTGAAATTTAAAACGACGCACAATTCGTCGTCGCCATCTTTACGCCGGAAACTGATGATGGATTGTTGGACATCATGGCAATCGATCCACTCAAAACCCAAATAATCAAAATCGTGCTTGTAGAGTGCCGGTTGGTTTTTATACAGGTTGTTCAGATCTTTAACTAAAGTCTGAATGCCTTGGTGGTAGGGGTATTCTAAGACATACCAATCCAGGGTTTTATTGAAGCTCCATTCGGTGCCTTGAGCAAATTCACAGCCCATAAACAGCAACTTTTTGCCGGGATAGGTGTACATCAGGGTATACAGCAGGCGCAGGTTGGCAAAGCGTTGCCATTCGTCGCCGGGCATTTTGTTTAACAACGAACCTTTGCCATGCACCACTTCGTCATGGGAGAAGGGCAGGGCGAAGTTCTCGGTAAACGCATACAGCAGGCCGAAGGTCAGTTGGTCATGGTGGTGCATCCGGTGGATAGGATCCAAGCTCATATAGGCCAAGGTATCGTGCATCCAGCCCATATTCCATTTCATCGAGAAACCTAAGCCGCCTGTCCAAGTCGGGCGGGTAACTTGCGGCCAAGCGGTCGATTCTTCGGCCATGACCACCGCACCGGGGTGCTGTTCGTGCATCACCGCATTCAGTTCCCTGATAAAGTCAATCGCTTCCAGGTTTTCGTTGCCGCCGTATTTGTTGGGTATCCAGTCGTTATGCTTGCGCGAATAATCCAAGTACAGCATGGAGGCGACCGCGTCGACGCGTAAGCCGTCCAGATGGAATTCTTCTAGCCAGAACATGGCGCTGGCCAGCAGGAAGTTTCTGACTTCATTGCGCCCGTAATTGTAGATTAATGTGCCCCAATCGCGGTGTTCGCCTTTGCGTGGGTCTTCGTGTTCGTATAAGGCGCTGCCGTCAAAACGCGCCAAGGCAAACGCATCTTTAGGGAAATGCGCAGGTACCCAGTCGAGGATAACCCCAATGCCGTGTTGGTGGCATTGGTCGATAAAATAACGGAAATCATCGGGTGTGCCGTGGCGGCTGGTCGGGGCGAAATACCCCGTGGTTTGATAGCCCCATGAGGCATCCAGGGGATGTTCGGTGATGGGCAGCAGTTCGATATGGGTAAAGCCCATTTTTTGTACATAGCCGATCAGTTGTTCCGCCAGCACCCGATAGTTGAGGAAGTTGCCTTGTTCGTCGCGTTGCCAAGACCCCAGATGCACTTCGTAAATGGCGATAGGTTCGTGCAGCCAGTCGTAAGCGGCGCGGTCGGCCAGCCATTGCTGGTCTTGCCAAGCAAATTCGGTTTCGTCAACGATAATCGACGAGGTGCTGGGGCGGAACTCAAACTGTTGCGCGTAAGGGTCGGTTTTTAATAATAATTGGTGGGTTTTGGCATTGAGGATTTCAAATTTGTACAAACAGCCCACGGTCAGGCCAGGGATGAAAATTTCCCAGATGCCGCTACCGCCTAAGCTGCGCATCGGATTACAACGGCCATCCCAGCGGTTAAAGTCGCCGACGACGCTAATGCGTCCGGCATTGGGCGCCCAAACGGCAAACAGCACACCGTCGATACCGTCAATGGTGCGCAAGTGGCCGCCCAATTTTTGATAAATGTGCCAGTGCTTGCCTTCGGCAAATAGGTGTTGGTCAAACGCAGGCAATTGCGGGGCAAAAGTATAAGGGTCGTACATTTCATGGCTATCGCCGTCTTTGTCCACCCAAGATAGGCAATAGTGGACGGGCAGAACTTGGTCGGTGTCGGTGTAGACAAAGAAGTCTGTGCCGCTGATTCGGGTCAGGCCCGCGCCGTTGTCTTTAAAGCTGACCGTTTCCGCGTAAGGCAAGTAAGCTTTTATAATTGTTTGGTTATTAACGGTATGGCGGCCCAATACGGAAAAGGGGTCATGATGTTTGGCGGCTATGATTTTTAACGAATCAGCGTCAAGCGTACTGGTTGATTGCTTTTTCACTTTGCTTTGCCTCGATTTAGTAGAATAATGGTTGCGCAAATGTTACCAAAATAAAACAATTCTTGTGAATCTATTCCACTCGGAGATGAAAAATGTCGGCACCGACCCCCAAAAAGCATGACCTGAACATCCAGCATTTAACCCGAAATACGATTGCCTTGATTTTAGCGGGTGGGCGTGGGTCAAGGTTAATGAATATGACGGATTGGCGTGCCAAGCCTGCCGTACCCTTTGGCGGCAAGTTCCGCATCGTGGATTTTCCGTTGTCCAATTGCGTCAATTCCGGTATCCGTAAAATCGGTGTCCTGACCCAATACAAGGCCGATTCGCTGATTAGGCATATCCAACAAGGCTGGGGGTTTTTACGCGGCGAATTTGGCGAATATGTCGACCTGATGCCCGCCCAACAGCGCCATGATGAAGATTCTTGGTATAAAGGCACGGCGGATGCCATTTTCCAGAATATCGACATCCTTAGAACCCGCAAGCCCGAATATATTTTAGTATTGGCCGGCGACCATATTTACAAAATGGATTACGGCGCGATGCTGGTCGACCATGTGGAAAAGAACGCCGACCTGACCATCGGTTGCATCGAAGTGTCCTTGGAAGATGCCACGGCTTTCGGGGTGATGGATGTCGACACTAACCGCCGGGTACGCGCTTTTGTCGAAAAGCCCGAACATCCGCCGGTCATGCCGGGGCGTACCGACACCGCGTTGGCGTCGATGGGCATTTATATTTTCAATGCCAGCTTCCTGTTTGAGCAATTGCTCAAAGATGCCGACACCCGTGGCTCGTCCCATGATTTTGGCAAGGACATTATCCCATCAGTGATTGACAAATACATCGTCAATGCTTATCCGTTCTTAGACTTACAAAGCGGCGAACAGAGTTACTGGCGCGATGTCGGTACGATTGATGCCTATTGGGCGGCCAATATGGAACTGATTGGCGTTAACCCTAACTTGAACTTATACGACAACACTTGGCCGATCTGGACTTATCAGGCGCAAACGCCGCCTGCGAAATTCGTTTTTGATGACGATGACCGCCGTGGCCAAGCCGTCGATTCTATGGTGTCAGGCGGTTGTGTGGTGTCCGGCGCCACCGTCCGGCACTCCTTATTATTTACTAACGTGCGGGTAAATTCCTATACCACCTTACAAGACACCATCGTGTTGCCGGAAGTCAACATCGCCCGCCATTGCCGCATCACCAAAGCCATTATTGAAAGGGGCTGCCAAGTGCCGGAGGGTACGATTATCGGTGAAGACCGCGAAGCCGATGAAAAACGCTTCCATGTCAGTGCGGGCGGTGTGGTGTTGGTGACGCCGGATATGTTGGGGCAACGCCTGCATTATGTCAGATAGGCGTGTCCGGCATTCATTTAAGCATGGGCAGGATAACCTCGGCAAAAAGTCCTGTTGTGGGGTGTTTTGCCTTGGGTATGCGGTCTCTCCCGTCTGCCTAAGCGTGGTTAGCTTGGCTTAAATTATGTATTGCCATAAAATCTGATAGGTGCGGCATTTACCCTTAACTTAATAGGATACGCTTTGTGAAATTAGTATTATGCTGGCACATGCACCAGCCTGAATATCGGGATTTGCAAACAGGGGAATTTAAGTTGCCATGGACTTATCTGCATGTCATTAAAGATTATGTAGATATGGTCGCGCATTTGGAAGCCGTGCCTACTGCGAAGGCGGTGGTCAATTTCGCGCCGATCCTGTTGGAGCAGATTGAGGAATACGCCAAGCAAGTCAATAGTTATTTGCATGACCGGGTGACCATGACCGACCCCTTATTGGCGGCGCTGGTCGATGTCAGCATTCCGGCCAATTCAGAAGCGCGTTTGAAATTGATTAGGGACTGTTTGCGTGCCAATCGGGAACGGCAAATCGATCGCTATCCGGCGTATAAAAAATTGGCGGAAATGGCGGAATGGCTTGAGCTGCATTATGATGCGTTGATGTATGTCAACTCCCAGTTTTTGAGCGATTTTTTGGTTTGGTACCATTTGGCTTGGATGGGTGAAACGGTTAAGTTGAGCGACAGCCGCGTCAAAAGCCTGATTGAAAAGGGTACGGGCTATTCCTTGCATGACCGGATAGAGATTGTCGAAATTATTGGCGATTTGCTTGCCAATGTCATTTGCCGTTATAAAGTCTTGGTGAAAAAAGGCCAGTTGGAATTGTCGGTGACACCTTATGCGCACCCGATCATGCCGTTGTTGCTGGATTTGCAGACTACCCAAGAGGCTATGCCTAATGCCCTGATGCCGGAGTTGGCCGCCTATCCGGGCGGTGAAGAGCGGGTCGCTTATCATCTTGAGAAAGGTGTACAAGTTTTCAAACGTTTTTTTGGCTTTAAGCCGAAAGGTTGTTGGCCCTCCGAGGGCGGCATTAGCGCCCAAACCTTAAAAGTGTTGGGCGACTTTGGCTTCGAGTGGACGGCCAGCGGCGGTAGCGTCTTGCGTAATAGCCTGCATTTGCCGGAAAATACCGTGCCTGCCTGCATCCATTATCCGTTTAAATTAAAAAAAACGGCCATTGCCTGTTTTTTCCGTGATGACGGCTTATCCGATCTTATTGGTTTCCAATATTCAAAATGGCACGCCGATGACGCAGTCGCCGATTTTATCCGCCATTTGGAAACCATCGCCGCCACCCAACCTGCCGATGCTGTGGTGTCGGTGATTATGGACGGTGAAAATGCGTGGGAATATTTTCCCGAAAACGGCTATCATTTTCTCAGCGCCTTATATAAAAACCTGAGCCAACACCCTGCTATTGAACTTGCCACTTTTTCCGAATGCCTAAAGGCTAAGGCGGTTGTTAAGCCCTTGGCAAAATTGGTGGCGGGCAGTTGGGTATATGGTACGTTTTCGACGTGGATAGGCGATAGCGATAAAAATCGCGGCTGGGACATGTTGGGCGAAGCCAAAGCCGCCTTTGACCAAGCGGTGGCAGGTAAGTGCCTGTCCCCCAAGCAGCTTAAGGCGGCGGAAATCCAGCTCGCCGTCTGCGAAGGCTCGGATTGGTTTTGGTGGTTTGGCGATTATAATCCCGGCGAAGCCGTCAGTAACTTTGAAAAACACTTTCGCTTGAATCTGGCTAACTTATACCGTTTGTTGGGCGAACAACCCCCTTCTTATCTGGCACTGTCATTCACTCAAGGCTCCGGTGCGCCAGCCATGGGTGGAGCGATGCGTCCAGGCGTTGAACTTTAACTTGAGACCCGCCACATTGAAAGCTATAGAAAACGATATCTTAAACAAACGCCGTGCAGGCATCTTATTGCATATCACCTCCTTGCCTGGTGCAGGCCGCCAAGGTGATTTGGGTCAGGATGCCTACTATTTTGTCGATTTCCTCCATAAGGCCGGCATTACCGTCTGGCAAACCCTGCCGTTGGGGATGACCCATGCCGACGGGTCGCCTTACCAGTGTTTGTCCGCCCATGCCGGCAACCCCGACCTAATTAATATCGATTGGCTGGTCAGGCAAGGCTGGCTGGATTTGTCCGAGCGTTGCGAAGAGTGTCAGGGAACCCATAAATTTAACAAAAACTGTCTGGTTACGAAAGCCTTTAACGGTTTTATGGAGCGCGGCACACCGCAAGATAAGGACGGTTTTACCGCGTTTTGTCAGGACAAAGCCTTTTGGTTGGACGATTTCGCGTTATTTTTGGCTTTAAGGACGGAATTTAACCAACAATGCTGGAACCAATGGCCGGATTATTTTAAAGAGCGCGACAGCAAAGCCCTGAAAGAGGTGCGGATCCGCTTAGGCCATACGATTGACTGCATAAAATTTGAGCAGTATGTATTTTTCCGCCAATGGATGGCATTAAAAAACTATGCCAACGCCAAGGGCGTGTTGCTGTTCGGCGATATTCCTATCTTTGTCTCTTATGACAGTGCCGATGTCTGGGCTAACCGCGATGTCTTTAAGCTCGACGATAATGGGGAGATGTCGGTGGTGGCGGGTGTGCCGCCGGATTATTTTTCCGAAAACGGCCAGCGCTGGGGCAATCCGCATTATAACTGGACGTTCTTGAAAAAAACCGGCTTTAACTGGTGGGTAGAGCGGATGCAGACCCAATTGGAGCAGTTTGATATTTTACGCATCGACCATTTCAGGGGTTTGGAAGCGGCGTGGGAAATCCCCGCTTCTGAGCCGACTGCGAAGCAGGGCGAATGGGTCAAAGCGCCGGGCAAGGCCTTATTGAACGCCATTAAGGCGGAACTGGGGGCCATTCCGCTGGTCGCCGAAGATTTGGGCATTATCACCGATGAAGTCACTGCCTTGCGCGACGAATTTCAGTTGCCGGGCATGAAAATTTTACAGTTCGCCTTTGGCGGCGGCTCGGATAACCCGTATTTACCGAATAATTATGAAAAAAATTGTGTGGTGTATACAGGTACGCATGATAACGACACGACCTTAGGTTGGGCGGAGCAGTTAAATGTTGATGAAAGGAAGTATGTTTACGAATATTTGGGCAACCCCTTGGCAACCTTGCATTGTGCGTTGATCCAAGCCGCCTTGGCTTCGGTCGCTAACTTGGCGATTATCCCTATGCAAGATATTTTGGAATTGGGCACTGAACACCGGATGAACACCCCCGGCACCATCGTCGGCAATTGGCAATGGCGTTTCGCTTGGGAACAGTTATCGCCCGAACGCGCTTCACGCTTGGCGCATTTGGTGGAGTTGTTTAACCGCAATTAAGGATAGGGAAAGTCGCCCCCAGATTTGTCCGGCAGTGTTTGTGCCGCCTTTATTGCCTATTTGCTATGACCTATCAAGATAAACTTTTTAAACAGATCACCCGCGTCGAGGATTTTGCTTTTGATGAGCGGGTCGCGGGGGTGTTCGATGATATGGTGGCGCGGAGTGTGCCGTTTTATAACGAAATACAACGTATCCAAGCCGATTTGATTATGGACTTTCTGCCCGATGAGGCGGGGGTGGTCTGTGATTTGGGGTGTTCGACGGGTACGACACTGGCGCATTTGACCGCCCATCCGCGTTGCCCAAGCCAAGCCCTGTTTATCGGTTTGGACAATTCCGCCCCGATGCTGGCTAAGGCGCAGGTAAAGTTGGCGGCGCAAGCCGCTAAAGGGCAGGTGTCTTTGCGCTTGGCGGATTTAGCTGACCTTACCGACTTGCCGCCCTGCAATGTGGTGATTTTGAACTGGGCATTGCAGTTTGTCCGGCCTATTGACAGGCAAGGGCTGTTAAATACCGTTTACCAAGCCCTCAGGCCGGGTGGGCTGTTGTTGCTGTCCGAGAAAATACTCGCGCAAGACCCGTTGCTGAACCGAGTCTATATTGACCATTATTTGCATTTTAAAACCTCCCAAAGCGGCTATAGCGATACCGAAAACCAGCGCAAGCGTGAGGCTTTGGAAAATGTGCTGATTCCGTACCGCCTTGATGAAAATATGGCGCTATTGGAGCGTGCCGGCTTTGCCCATCGGGATACTTATTTCCAATGGTTCAACTTTGTTTGTATGATGGCGGTTAAGAGGTAGATACACCGCCGTTAATAGGGTTTATGGCGGCAATTAGACGTTTTAAGGATAAAGGGCAGGGCTATGTTAAAAAACCGCTTCATTAGGCAATTATTCAGCAGTTGTTTGGATTTGCTGCCGATTTTGGCGGTGGTGTTGGTTTTCCAAGTTGCCGTTATCCGCCAGCCGATTCCCGATGTCGCCCATTTGCTTGAAGGGATGGTGTTGGTCGTATTTGGCTTGGCCTTATTCGTCCAAGGCTTGGAGCAAAGCTTGTTCCCCTTAGGGGAGTCTATGGCTTATGCTTTTGCGCGTAAGGGCAGCGTGTTTTGGTTGCTGGTTTTTGCTTTTTGCTTGGGGTTCGGCACGACCGTGGCGGAGCCGGCCTTGATCGCTATCAGCGACGAGGCGGCGCGGATCGCCGCCCAAGGCCATATTATCGCCGATTCTGACGCGGCGCGTAAAAGCTATGCTTTAGGTTTGCGCCTGACGGTGGCCTTATCGGTAGGGGTGGCTATTTTAGTCGGCGTGTTGCGCATTCTTCGCGGCTGGCCGTTGCATTATCTGATTATCGGCGGCTATTGTGTGGTGACGGCGGTTACGCCGTTTGCCCCCGCTGATATTATCGGCATCGCCTACGATTCCGGCGGTGTGACGACTTCCACGATCACTGTGCCGCTGGTCGCCGCGTTGGGGGTAGGCTTGGCGACCGCCATTAAAGGCCGCAATCCGATGATTGACGGCTTTGGCCTGATTGCCTTCGCGTCCTTGACCCCGATGATTTTTGTGATGGCTTACGGGATGTTACGATGAGTGCATGGCTCTGGCATTTTGCCGATATGCTGTTGGCGACTGGCCGCGATATTTTGCCGATTGCCGCGATTATTATCGGCTTTCAGTTGTTGGTGATCCGTAAACCCTTGGCAAACCCGCGTAAAATCGCTATCGGCTTTTTTTATGTGGTGCTGGGCATCGCCTGTTTTCTGGAGGGCTTGGACATGGCTTTATTTCCGCTCGGCAAGCTGATGGCGACACAACTGACCTCGCCAGAATTCTTAGGCATCGCCGCAACCGGGCCGCGCACTTGGCTGACCTACAGTTGGGTGTATGTGTTCGCCGCCTGTATTGGCTTTGCCACCACCTTGGCGGAGCCGTCTTTGTTGGCGGTCGCCATGAAAGCCGAGCAAATTTCCGGCGGGGCGATCCGCGCCTGGGGTTTGCGTATTGCCGTGTCCATTGGGGTGGCGGTCGGCATTGCCTTAGGCACCTTCCGAATCGTCACCGGCACGGAGCTGTATTTTTATATTGTGGTCGGCTATGTGGTGGTTATTATTCAAACAATGTTTGCACCGAAAATGATTATTGCTTTGGCTTATGATTCGGGTGGTGTGACCACTTCGACTGTGACGGTGCCGTTGGTGACGGCTTTAGGCTTGGGGCTGGCCACCACCGTACCCGGACGCAACCCTTTAGTGGACGGTTTTGGCCTGATCGCCTTTGCCAGTCTGTTCCCTATCATTGCCGTATTGGCTTACGCCCAGTTAGCGCAGACGCTAGGCAAGCCGCACCCGAAACCTTGAGGTCTATCAGTTATGCACTTTAAATTAATTATCGCTTTTGTTGATGATGACAAAACCGATCTGGTGTTGGCGACGGCGCGTGAGTATGGCGCGAAAGGCGCGACGGTCATTAACAATGCGCGGGGTGAGGGCATGAAGCAGTCCAAAACCTTTTTTGGCCTGAATTTGGAGGCCCAGCGCGATGTCTTGCTGATGCTGGTTGAAGAGCATCTGAGCCGCCATATTTTGGAAAAAATCGCCAGTGTCGCCGAATTTGACAACAAGCCGGGTACTGGCATTGCCTTTCAGATTGATGTCGAAGATGCCATCGGCGTGACCCGCCAGATGGAAACCTTAACCCGGGAAATTGAGGACAAATTATGATAACTAAACCTGTGGTCATTCGTGTCAAAGATGTGATGAAAACCGAATTTGGCACGATTGACGGCATTGCCACGGTCGCCGAGGCTTTACGCACCATGAAGGCATTAAAGACCTCGGTGCTGATCGTCAATAAGCGCCATGATGATGATGAATATGGGCTGATTAATTCCGGCGATATTGCCCGCCATGTGTTGGCGAAAGACCGCGCCCCGGAGCGGGTCAATGTTTATGAAATTATGAGCAAACCGGTCATTTCCGTGCATCCCGACATGGATATCCGCTATTGTTCGCGCTTGTTCGCCGACTATAATTTGGTGCGTGCGCCGGTCATTGCCAACCGTGAGGTGATTGGTATGGTCAGCCCCAATTCGTTGGTGTTGGACGGGCTATATCTGTTATCCGAGCAACGCTAAAAATTGCCGACTGGTTCACAAATTTACGCGTTTCTGTGTTGAGAAATAGCATCGGGCAAAAAATATCAGTACAATTCGCACTCACAGAGTCAAAATGTTGAGCCAGTAGAAGTCTCTTTTAATGCTTATCCGGTTATCAATGTTGTCGATCTGTTCTAACCATAAGTTTTAATCTCAGGAGTTTTCTAATGACAACAGGCACCGTAAAATGGTTTAACAACACTAAAGGCTTTGGTTTTATCGCCCCTAGCGAAGGCGGCGAAGATGTGTTCGTGCATCATTCGGTGATTCAAGGCGAAGGTTTTAAGACGTTGGCAGAAGGCCAAAAAGTCACTTTCGATATTGAATCAGGCCCTAAAGGTTTGACCGCCACCAATGTAAGCACTAAGTAACCCGCGCTTACATAACCTTAAAAAAGCTTTTGTGGTGTTCACAAAAGCTTTTTTTATGGCCGCTGTTTAGCGGCCCAGTCCCACAGGGTTCGGCGCGGATTTAAGGGTATGTTTTAAAAACCCATGATGGGTCTTGACATTTTTCTATAATATGGATATATCAATAGAATATGTTCTAAGGAGAATGCCGTTATGCCCAAGTCCAAACAGTATTTGCAAGAACCGTCTGCTGATCCGGTCGCCGCCATTGTTAAGGCGCTGGATAAGGATGTCGAACGCGGTGAAGATATTCTAATGTTAGGCTTGGGCGTGGTGATACTGTCGTCCACGTTCGCACCGCTCATGCCGCCGACCGTGCTGCTGCCCTCGGTCGCCTTGGTGTTTGCGGTGTCTTCCGGTTGTGCGCGTAAGAATTATCACAATATGGAACGTAAGCTGGCCGAGGCGATGGCTCAGCTTGAGCGCCGCGATAAGCTGCGGTTGCGGCCAATAGCGGCCGTATTTGCCGAGCATCAGATGCCGCCCTTGGTCGATTCTTATAACATACTGAAAAATGTCCGGCGCACTTGGAAAAGCGTGTTGGGCGGTATCCTTATTAATCCGTTTTGGATGCCTATTTTTTATGTGATGGGTATCCAGATCGGCGAAGAAAAAAATCTGGGCATTTTAAACCGTGCTGTCTGTACCGTTGAGCAACGGCTGGCGCCGCCCTTGCCGGAGATTTTTGAGGAAGGTCAAGGCTAGGCGCTTGCCTGCTGCCCTTGGTTTTGCCGTTACTGCCCAGTTGCCCTTATACACAGGTAAAGGTTGCGTCGTTTTGTCAATACAGTTTTGCCTGTTCATAGCCTGTTCAGGTTATAATGCCCACCTAAAAGAATCTTAATGGATTCGTCATTGTATTATGCTTACAAATACCCTATGGCCCAACAGCGCTAAGCTTGTGTCCGGCCTTAGTGATTTTCAGATGTTTACCCTAAAAATATGACCCAAAAACTGTATATTCAAACAAACGGCTGCCAGATGAATGAGTACGATTCCGACAAAATGCGGGATGTCCTCCATGCTTCGCACGGTTTTGAATTGATCGACGACCCCGCCCAAGCGGATGTTTTGCTGCTGAACACCTGTTCCATACGCGAAAAAGCCCAAGAGAAAGTTTTTTCTGCGTTAGGCAAATGGCGGATGATTAAGGAAAAACGCCCTGATGTAGTGATTGGGGTCGGCGGTTGTGTCGCTAGCCAAGAAGGCGCTGACATCCAAAAACGCGCCCCGTTTGTCGATATGGTGTTCGGCCCGCAAACCTTGCACCGTTTGCCGCAATTGCTCGACCAAGTGCGCAATAAGCACTTGCCTGTGGTCGATATTTCTTTTCCCGAAATTGAAAAGTTTGATGCCTTGCCGGAACCGCGTGCCGAAGGCCCAAAAGCGTTTGTGTCAGTGATGGAAGGGTGCAGCAAATATTGTACGTTCTGTGTCGTGCCTTATACGCGCGGCGAAGAGATCAGCCGCCCGCTGGATGATGTGCTGGCCGAAATCACCTCTTTAGCCAAGCAAGGCGTGCGTGAAGTCAATTTGTTAGGGCAGAACGTCAATGCCTATCGCGGGCTGATGGATGACGGCGATATCGCCGATTTTGCCTTATTGCTGCATTATGTCGCGGCGATTGACGGTATTGAGCGCATCCGCTTCACAACGTCGCATCCGGTCGAATTTACCGATAATCTGATTAAGGCGTTCGCGGAAATTCCGCAATTGGTCAACCATTTGCATTTGCCTGTGCAAAGCGGCAGCGATTCTATTTTAAAAAAGATGAAACGCGGGCATACCCGTGCCGAGTACATCGAAACTATCCGTAAATTGCGCCAAGTGCGCCCTGATATATGCTTGTCTTCGGATTTCATCATTGGTTTTCCTGGCGAAACCGATGCGGAATTTGCCGAAACCATGGCGTTTATTGAAGAAGTGGGCTTTGATCTGTCGTTCAGCTTCATTTATAGCGCCCGGCCCGGTACGCCTGCCGCTGACTTGCCTGATGATGTGCCGATGGCGGTAAAAAAACAGCGTTTGGAGCAGTTCCAAAACCGCATTAATGCCATGGCGACGGCGATTGCCAACCGCATGATTGGGACGGTGCAGACGGTGCTGGTCGAAGGCCAATCCAAAAAGAACCCGTTGCAAATGCAAGGCCGTACGGAAAATAACCGCGTGGTCAATTTTATCGCCCACCCCCGCCTAGCAGGCCAATTTGTTGACGTGTTGATTGCCGAAGCTTTACCTAATTCCCTACGCGGGCGTTTGGTGGAATCGTCGGTCACTAAAATTGCCGCCACTGTTTAATTAATCTTATGATCTCACAGGAAATCGCCCTGCTGCCTGCCGATAACGGCAGGTTATCCAATTTTTGTGGTCAGCTTGATGCCCATTTACGGCAAATTGAAGCCCGTCTGCAAGTCGAAATCGCTAACCGTGGTAACCAATTTAAAGTGACTGGCTTAGACCGCTCTGTGAAAGCCGCTTGCGCCATTATGGAAAAGTTGTTTGCCAGCACCGAAACGGAGTGCTTGACGGCGGAAATGATCCACCTTGCCATGCAGGACTCTTCCATAGACGCAATGCTCGAAGAAGAGGCGCAAGAGCAACCCCAGCCGGCTAATGTCGCCATTAAGACCAAATGCGGCATGATTAAAGGCCGTGGGGCAAACCAGCAAGACTATTTACGCAAAATTGTCAGCCATGACATTAACTTTGGCATAGGCCCTGCGGGTACGGGCAAGACTTTTTTAGCGGTGGCATGTGCCATTGAGGCTTTGCAGAATGAGCGGGTCAGAAAAATCATTTTAGTGCGTCCGGCGGTTGAAGCGGGCGAAAAATTGGGCTTTTTGCCGGGTGATATGGCACAAAAAATTGACCCTTACTTACGCCCCCTTTATGATGCCCTCTATGATATGCTTGGCAACGAGCGGGTCGAGAAAATGATCGACCGGGGCATTATTGAAGTGGCTCCGCTGGCCTTTATGCGTGGGCGTACCCTTAATGATGCGTTTATCATTTTGGACGAGGCGCAGAATACCACCGTCGAGCAAA
Source organism: Methylovulum psychrotolerans (assembly GCF_002923755.1). Taxonomy (GTDB): domain Bacteria; phylum Pseudomonadota; class Gammaproteobacteria; order Methylococcales; family Methylomonadaceae; genus Methylovulum; species Methylovulum psychrotolerans. The sequence continues at coordinate 119,855 of NZ_PGFZ01000010.1, read as the reverse complement.
TCAAAATGTTTTTGACCCGTATCGGCTTCGGCTCGACGGCGGTAGTGACGGGCGACATTACCCAAGTCGATTTGCCTTCGGAAAAAATGTCCGGCCTGCGGCATGTACTGGAGGTTTTACAAGATGTAGAAGGCATTAGCTTTACCTTTTTCAATAACCGCGACGTTATCAGGCATCCTTTAGTGCAGCGTATTGTCACCGCTTATGAAGCTTACGATAAAAAATCTAAAACACTCCCCTTATGAACTGGATTGATGTCCAGCGGGTATTTGCATCTGATGGCCAGCCTGACGATGCCAGCCTGCAACGCTGGGTCGATACGGCTTTAGCTGCCCTTAACGAAGATACTGAAATTGTCGTGCGTATTGTCGGCATTGAAGAAAGTGCTGAACTGAACAGCTATTACCGCGCCAAGCAAGGCCCTACCAATATTCTTAGCTTCCCCTTCGAAGCCCCTGACATTGACGGTTTCGAATCGGCTTTGCTGGGCGATTTGGTGGTTTGCGCCCCGGTTTTGGCAGCGGAAGCTGAGCAACAAGGCAAGCCATTGCTTGACCATTGGGCGCATATCATTATCCACGGCGTTTTGCATTTGCTCGGTTATGACCATATCGACGAGGCGGATGCCGAAGAAATGGAAAATAAAGAAATCGTTTTTTTGCAACAATTGACTATTCGTAATCCTTATTTACAGGTAACAGACCATGAGCGATGACCATCCTCCTAGTAGACAGTCTCCGCCGAGAAGCTGGGTTGAAAAACTCGGCCATTTACTTAGCGGAGAGCCGCAAGACTTGGAAGATCTCAAGGAAATATTAAGGGAAGCCCGCGAAAATGAGTTGCTGGATACGGACGCGCTGGCAATGATCGAGGGGGTTTTGCAGGTTTCGCAAATGCGGGTCAGAGATATTATGACCCCACGCATCCAAATGGTGGTTGTGCCACAAGAAGCCGAGCTAGAAGCCATTTTTCCTTTGGTCATTGAATTTTGCCATTCCCGTTATCCGGTGATAGAGGATGACCGTAGCAAGGTGGTTGGGGTGTTGTTGGCTAAGGATCTGCTGACCCATGTCCTGCAAAATAAATCCATGACCGTGCAGCAGATTATGCGCCCGGCTTGTGTGGTGCCTGAAAGCAAACGCCTAAATGTGTTATTGAAAGAATTGCGCACCAACGGCAACCACATGGCGATTGTGGTGGACGAATACGGCCAAGCGGCCGGCTTGGTGACGATTGAAGATATTTTGGAACAAATTGTCGGCGATATTGAAGATGAACATGACGACCACGAGGATCATGGCTACATTTTTAAGCGCAACGATTATGAGTATCTAATTAAGGCACTGACTCCGATAGAGGAGTTTGACGAGTATTTTGCCACTCATTTGGCTACCGACGAGTATGACACGGTGGGGGGGTTTGTGGTCAGCCAGCTCGAGCACATGCCCAAAAAAGGCGAGAGCGTGGTGGTGGGCGACTTGCGTTTTGAGGTGGTTAGGGCCGATAACCGCCGCGTCCATTTGATTAAGCTGAAAATAAGGAAGCCTAAATGAGCGGTCAAGGCAAAATTTTGGTGACGGGCGGGGCCGGCTATATCGGTAGCCATGCTTGTGTGGAATTGCTGCAAGCGGGTTATGAGATTGTGGTGGTGGATAATCTGTCCAATAGCAAAACCGAAGCGTTGGTACGCGCACAACAGCTTGCGGGTAAGCCCCTGACGTTTTATCAGGTGGACATCCGCGATAAAGCAGCATTAACGGCCATTTTTGCCCAAGAAATCATTACCACGGTGATCCATTTTGCGGGCCTAAAATCAGTCGGTGAGTCCTGTGCCCAACCGGCCTTGTATTACCATAACAATGTCTATGGCACATTGGTACTGACTGAGGTGATGGCGGCGGCGGGTGTGAAGCAATTGGTGTTCAGCTCTTCGGCGACCGTTTACGGTGAGTCGGTGTCGCCGCAATATGCCGAAGATTTTCCTCTAGGGCCTATTAACCCTTACGGGCGGTCGAAAGCGATGGTTGAGGACATTTTGCGGGATTTAGCGGCCGCCGATGCCATTAATGCGGAGCCGATGCCGTGGAAAATCGCCTTGTTGCGCTATTTTAACCCGATAGGGGCACATGCCAGCGGTTTGATTGGCGAAGATCCTAATGGCATACCGAATAACTTGATGCCTTATGTGGCGCAAGTGGCGATAGGCAAATTGCCGCAATTGTCGGTGTTCGGTGATGACTATCCCACCCCTGACGGCACGGGTATCCGTGACTATATCCATGTTGTCGATTTGGTCAAAGGCCATATTCAGGCGATAACTGCCCTGGCAGGCGAGAGTTTCGCCAAAGGCGGCTGCCGGCCTTATAACCTCGGCACGGGTCAAGGTTACAGTGTTTTAGACATCATCCATGCCTTTGAGCGCGTTACAGGCTGTCCGGTCAAGTATAAGGTAGTTGGGCGCAGGGCAGGGGATTTGGCCGAGTGTTTCGCCAATCCCGACAGGGCGTTGCAGGAACTGGGTTGGCGGGCGGAAAAAAATCTTGATGATATGGTCGCCGACACTTGGAATTGGCAGAGCAAAAATCCGCAGGGCTACACAGCTTAAAAGCCAAGAGACGTGACCGCTCCTCGGCCTATGCCAGGCTTGGGGGGCGTGGGCGGATCAGGTTAGGCTTCCCACACCAACCCATTGTCACTTTAGGCTATTGTTATGAAAAAGCTATTCAAACTGCCGTATTGGCTGCTGTTGGTGTTTTCTTGGGAAAAATCATTCCGTAACAATCCGATTATCGGCAATTACTGGCTGAACCGTTGCGGCCTGCATGTCGCCCGACTGGTGGTGGCGCATTTGCTGTTCCGGTTCCGCCTCATGCTGCTAAGCCCGTTGCTGGCTAAGCAAGACCGCCAAGCCTTTCTGGACAATGGGTTTATTTTAAAGCCTAACTTTCTGCCTGAAGCGGATTTTGCGGCCTTAAAACAGGAGCTAAAGGCTTATAACGGCCCCATCAGTGAAACGCTGGAGGGTGACACGCTGACCCAGCGCCTGTTTCTCGACCGTGCCAAGGCTAAGCTCTTGCCACAATGCCAACGCTTTATTAACAATATCGCCTTAAGCAAATTAATGCGCTATTGCTCTTCTAAAAACCGCCTGCCACTTTTTTATGTGGAAAACTTAAAATTCCATAGCCTTGACGCAACGGCTACCGACCCCCAACAAGACTTGCATATCGATACCTTTCATCCGTGCATAAAAGGCTGGTTCTTTATGGATGATGTCGATGACCGGAATGGCCCGCATGTCTGCATTCCCGGTTCCTACCGTTTGAGCTGGCGGCGGCTGCGCTGGGAATACCGCCAAAGCCTGTTGGCAAGCCGCCCTGTGGGGCAGGATGCGGCGGCGCGGTATTGGGACGGTTCGTTCCGCGTCGGCCCCGACGATTTGGACTTTATGCAATGCCAGCCGCCGAAGGTGTTCTGCGTTCCTGCCAATACCCTGCTCATCAGTAATGTCCACGGCATCCATAGGCGTGGTGATGCCCAAGGGCAGGCCACGCGGATGGTGATATGGATGCAGGCGCGGGATAATCCTTTTAACCCCTTTTTTACGCCGTGCCCACGGTTGACGGCGCGGGCGTTTGAGTTTTTTTGGCGGCGCATGATGGCTAAGCGCGAACAGCGCTTGGCAAAAAACGGCTTGCTGCGTTATACGGATACGGGGTTCTATTAGCAGGCCTTAGGATAATCTAACGGCTTATGCCGATAGCGACTTAAACTTTTCTTCAATGCTGGGGATATGGCTTTTATCTAAAGTAAACATCACCACATGATCGCCTTCTTCAAACAGCGTGTCATGATGTATGCCTATGGCTTCGTTATTACGGATGAGCGCCCCTAAGATAATGCCTTCGGGTAGCTTGACGGTGTCCACCTTGCGCCCTACCACAGAGTTTTCGCCGTGGCTGTGGTGGGCGATGGCCTCAATGGCTTCGGCGGTGCCGTTGCGTAATAGGCTGACTTGGGCGACATCGCCTTGCCGGACATGTTTGAGTATACCCCCTAAGGTTTCGACATAAGGCAGCACGGCGAGGTCTATGCCCGTACCCGGCAGCAATTTGTTGTAACAAAGATTGTTGAGGATGCAGATGGCTTTGCGGGCGCCATGGGCTTTTGCCAAGGCGGCGGCAATAATATTTTCTCCGTCATTATCGGTAATGGCACAAAACAGGTCGGTCTTATCAATGGATTCTTCCAGCAACAGCATTTCGTCGCCGCAATCGCCTTGCAAGACAATGGTGTTATCCAACTCATTCGCCAATTTGCGGGCTCGTTTCGGATTAAGTTCGATAATTTTCACATAATGGTCTTTTTCCAATGCCAGCGCCAAGCGTTTGCCGATATGGCCGCCTCCCGCAATGATGATGCGCTTAAGCGGTTTTTCCAAGCAGCCTAAGTCCTTTAGCAAGCGCCGCACTTCGAGTTTAGGGGCGAAAAAGAACACTTCGTCATCGGCGGCAATTTCCGATTCGCCGTTGGTCGGTTGGGCGATACCGTTACGGAAAATCGCCGCAACACGGATTTTCCCTTCGCTTAAACGTCCTTTGAGGGTTTTGATTTTTTTTCCGGTCAAAAAGCCGCCCGCCGCCACTTTTACCGAAAACAGGCGCACTAAGCCATTGGCAAAATCCGAAATGTGCAGCACCCCCGGTAATTCTATGAGATTGCGGATAGATTCCATGACACTTTGTTCGGGACTGATGACAATATCTATCGGGATACCGTCTGCGCCAAACAGGTTGGGGTTTTTCATATAATCAATGGCGCGTACCCGCGCGATGGTTTTTGTGCCACCGTAGAGGGTTTTAATAATGGTACAGGCGAGCATATTGGTTTCGTCCCGGTCGGTGACGGCAATAACCAAATCGGTTTCGCGCACCCCGGCCAGTTCTAGGATATGAGGGTAGGCGGCATTGCCGACCACGGTGCTGATATTCACGCGTTCTTTTAAGGCCTCAAGGCGGGTGGCATCATCATCGACCACAACAATGTCGTTATCTTCGCCCGCTAATGCTTCGGCAACCGATGTGCCGGTTTTGCCTGCCCCTAAAATTAATATTTTCATAACATTCCGTTTTGTTACCGATAGGTGGGGATATTGTCGCATTGTTGCGCGGCAATGCTAAGTGGCAAAGGGAGAAATCCGCGTTTTTAAGCGAATTTTTCGCCCTAGACAGTTGCCATTTTACTAATAGAAAGCGATGATAAAGCCACCTAGTGTTTTTAAATCCCATAACGGCAATATGTGCATGACTACCGACAACCACCGCCTGAAACCGATCTTATTTTCTTTTCCGTTGGCTATAGCCTTATTAAGCCCCTGTTATGTTTGGGCAAAATCCTATACTTTTAGTGCCAGTAGCAGGCCGGGTTATTTTAGTTCGGCACCGAAAAGCAGCAGTTCTTCTGTGTTTAAAAGTTATAGTGGTATATCAAGAAGCACTAGCAGTTCGGTGGGGGCAAAATTTGGCAAACCTTACAATTCATCCTTGCTGCAACCGTATAGTGGGAAAACTAAGCAAAAAACCGTTGCCAACGCACCGAAACTGCAATCGGCAGCTGCCGCCAGCAGTGCATCCCAGTCACCATCGGCGGCAAAACCCAAACATTTTCCTGTTGCGGATTTACAAAAATATCGGCGGCGTTACGCGGATAATAGCCTGTACCAACAAGCTGCCCAGGAGCCTGATGCGTGGGGGACAAGAAGCCGTTACCAGCAGACCCAAACCCAAGCCCCTGCGATGGCCAATGGCGGCAGTGACGCTTTCGGGATGCTCTCCGGGCAGTTTTTGTATAAGTTACTGAATAATCCGAATGCGGCGGGCGAATATGCCTACCACCACCAAGATGATAGGGATTATCGGCAATGGCGGGCGGAAGCGGAGCGTTTGGCTATGGCTAATGCCGGGTTGCGGGCGCAGTTGGCGCAATTAGATGCCGCCCGCCGCCACTACGGCACAACGCCCCCTAATCCCAGTTGGTTGCCTCAGGGTGTACCTGCTACCGCCGTAGTCTCCGAAGCCGCATTAAAATCCGGCCAAGCCGATTTTAATGTTTGTGTCGGTTCTGAAGGAGGGCCTTACTATAAGGTGGCGCAGACCAATCTGTTGCCCGAATTGGTGGAATGGGTCAACGTAAACCCGGTCATTACCCTAGGTACACCGGATATTTTAGGGAAACTGGCGGCGGGGGAATGTGATGCGGGCTTTATCCAAGGCGATGCGCAGGCCGATAGCCAACAGATGGACGTGGTGTTTAAGCCGTTTCTTGAGGCTGCCCACTTAGCTTGTCATGTCAATGCCCATACCTCAACCATCGCCGATATGGCGGGGCATACGGTATGGATTCCCCAGTCTTCGGGGGCGCGTCTGACGTGGGATAAATTTGTCGCGCTGAATCCCGTGTATGCGCAAGTCACGGTCAAAGATGCCGCCAGTTATGTCGATGCCATTAATAAGGCGGTGCAAACTAAGGCGTGCCTGCTCTATATGGCGGCTCCCCATACGGCGGCGATAGACCGCTTATTAAACCGTAAAACGCTTAAGTTAGTGGCCATTGACGACCCGGCCTTAGTGGCCAGCGGGATTTATCAGGCCACCTCGTTGTCATCCAGCGATTACAGCCAAGCCATTCCCGATGCCTATAGTATCCAAACAGTGGCGATACCGGCGACCTTTGTGGTGAGTAAAGCGTGGAAAAGCCAACACGCTGACATTGCCGCCAAAGTGACCCAGAAATTGGCGGAGGTTGAGCAGCAAATCACCCGGAATGTGCAGCAATAAAGGCTAAGGCAACGGAGGGTAATCGGCTGGCTGGTTTTTTTTGCACCGTTGCTGCCGATTGTGGCGGCTGGGTTGGCGTAAATTGTGTTGAAAAAATACGTCATGGCTTATATCCTGAGCCACATACCGTTTTTTTATTGTCCATTTATCAGGAATAACCATGTCAAGCATAGATAAAGCCACTGTCGAGCAGTTGCTGAGAACGTTTATAGACCCTAACCATGGGGTCGATCTGGTCACGGCAAAATCAGTGAAGGCGATCACCGTAGATGGCGATCAGGTTACGGTCACTATTGAATTGGGTTATCCTGCCCAAAGTATTTTGGCGACTATGCAGGCGGCTATTGAGCAGCACCTGCACAGTTTGGCGACCTTCGGCAGCTTAACGGTGACAGTTGGGGTCAAAATTATCGCCCATGCTGTTCAGCAAACCTTAAAGCCCTATCCGCAAATTAAAAATATTATTGCTGTCGCGTCGGGTAAGGGCGGGGTGGGTAAATCGACCACAGCGGTGAATTTGGCCTTGGCTTTAGCGGCGGAAGGGGCGACGGTAGGTATTTTGGATGCCGATATTTATGGGCCGAGCATTCCGACCATGTTAGGCCTGTCGGGTACGCCGGAAAGCCATGATAACAAAACCATGATGCCTAAGGTGGCGTATGGGGTGCAGACCATTTCTATCGGCTATTTGGTGCAGGCCGAGCAAGCCATGATTTGGCGCGGGCCGATGGCGACCAACGCTTTGCAGCAATTGCTGCGCGATACCAATTGGCAAGGCCTGGATTATTTGGTGATCGATTTGCCGCCGGGCACGGGTGACATCCAATTGACCTTGGCGCAACAGATTCCGGTCAGCGGTGCAATCATTGTCACTACTCCGCAGGATATTGCCTTGATTGACGCGCAACGCGGCTTAAGCATGTTCGCCAAGGTCAATGTGCCAGTGTTGGGGATTGTCGAGAACATGAGCCTGCACATCTGTTCCCAATGCGGCCATGAAGAGGCGATTTTTGGCACAGGCGGCGGTATGGTGATGGCGGAAGCCAACCGGGTGGATTTTCTGGGGGCGTTGCCGCTGGACATGGCTATCCGCCAAGATGCCGATTTGGGCAGGCCGACCGTGGTCGCCGACCCTGATGGCCGTGCCGCCGAAATTTATAAGTCGATTGCGCGTAAAACGGCGGCAAGGCTGGCGTTAAAAGCCAAAGATTTCAGTAGCCGTTTCCCGACGATTGTCGTGCAGAACAGCTAAGGGGTAGGGGAGTTTGCCCGTTCCAAGCCGCTACCACTGGTAGTGGTGGTAGCGGCTTGGAATGTTATAGGGGCTTACTACTTGTAATCGCTATGCCATGATTATGGGGCTGCATCAATCTTACCATAAAGCCCATTGGTTTCTTCGTTCGGGCCCGCCGTAAAGAATAGGCTGTTGGTGGCTTGATTAACCACGCCGTTGCCGAACGCCAGCCCCCACAGGCCGTCAATCTTGATTTTCTTACCGTCCAAACCGCGTAATGCCCCACCAGGACGGGCGGTTACGGGATTAAATGTGTTGATGGCGCCATCGCCAAAATTACCGATCAGCACTTGGTTGCTATGGATACCGAAATTGGCGGGAGCCACGGCCACTGCCCACGGGGCGTTTAATGCCCCTTGGGAAGCGAAACGTTTGATCAGGCAACCATTGGCATCGAACACATTGACATAACCTAGGCCTGGGCCTGAGACATTATCTTCCTTAGCGGCATCTTGTTGGGCATAGGTCACATATAAAGCGCCATTGATGTTTTGGATGCCGAACGGGGCAAAACCGGCTGGGATGCTGGGGTCGGTAAAATCACAGCCCAAGGTTTGTTTGGCGTTCACCAAGGCAAACGTGCTGTCAAATACCCGGACTTTGGCATTATGGAAGTCGGTGGCATATAAGAAATGTGCTGTGCCGTTAGCGGCCAGTGCCAAGCCTTTATAAATGGGTTTTCCGGCGATAGGCGTACCGACAACTTTGGCGTTGTGCAAGTCGACATTGGGGTTCCAAGCGGCTAACGAGCCGCTTTCATTGGCAAAAATGAAAGCCGCCGGATTATTGGGGGTGATATTAAAATCTTTGCTGGAATTAAACACAGCCCCGGTCGGACTGCCTACCGCGCCGCTGGCATCCGGCACGTTCACCACAGGTAGGCCGACAATAGGTACGCCGTTGCCGTCGTACAGTGTAGTGGTGCCGGTATGGTTGTTGGCTATCCATACCGCCCCGTTCGGATTAAAGGCAATGCCCCACGCATTTTGGAGATTGGCATCGGTTTGGGCGGCAACACCGGGTTGGTCGGCAACCAGATTAGTTTGGCGGTAGGTACCGTTAGTATCGGCTTGTGCAGCGGTGCTAATACCCGCTAGCCAACAAGCGGCGGCCAATGCTATAAAAGGGAAAGTAGGCGTTGGGCTTAGGTTTTTCATAAATGTTGTCCTCGGACATTAAGTAAAAGCGGAATGTTGGCTTTATTGACGGCCTGAAAATTTGGGTTTGTTATAGCTGGCTTAAGCGCTGCCGTTCCATAACATATTTGTATCCCCGATAATGCCGGGAAGGTTCAGCCGGGTAGTGGAATAGGGGAGGGGAAGCCTTAGGTAGATTCCGGTCATAATGGGAATACCAAGTCTGTGCAGCCAGACGTGTTGCCGCCAGTTTATGATAAAATGGCGGCATTTTTAGTTAATTATGGGATTTATAAGACAATGAGCATTAAGTGCGATAAATGGATACGCCGTATGGCACAGCAGCAAGGGATGATCGAACCTTTTGCGGAAGGTCAGGTCCGACAGTCGGAACGCGGGCCAATTATTTCTTACGGTACGTCCAGTTATGGTTATGATGTCCGTTGCTCGGACGAGTTTAAGATTTTTACCAATATCAGTTCGGCGATTGTTGATCCGAAAAACTTCGATTCCAGTAGCTTCGTCGATGTCCAGTCGGATGTCTGTATTATCCCGCCCAATTCTTTCGCCCTGGCGCGTACTGTCGAATATTTCCGCATCCCGCGTGATGTGCTGGTGATTTGTTTGGGCAAATCCACTTATGCCCGTTGCGGCATTATCGTCAATGTTACGCCGTTAGAACCGGAATGGGAAGGGCATGTGACCTTGGAGTTTTCCAATACTACAACCCTACCCGCAAAAATTTATGCCAATGAAGGCGTGGCGCAAATGCTGTTTTTGGGGGCTGACGAAATCTGCGAGACCTCTTATAAAGACCGGGGCGGCAAATACCAAGGGCAAACTGGCGTGACCTTACCCAAGGCCTAAATCTGCCACCCTGCTGTGGCAATGGGGTAAGCCCCTGTTGCCGAGGCACTTATCCCTTTTCTTTTCTACCGCTATTATCAGGAACCTTAGCCATGCAGGTCGATACCGTCATCCATGCCCGATGGATTATTCCCGTAGAGCCCGATATTACCTTAGAACACCATTCGTTGGTTATCCACGAGGGCAGAATTATTGATTTACTGCCGACCGGACAAGCCACCGCCCAGTATCAGGCCGTAACGACAGAAAACTTGCCCGACCACGCGCTACTGCCCGGTTTTATCAATAGCCATACCCATGCGGCCATGACCTTGCTGCGCGGTAGGGCAGATGATTTACAGCTAATGGATTGGCTGCAAAACCATATCTGGCCTTTGGAACAACGCTGGGTCAGTGAAGAATTTGTCAAAGACGGCACGGATTTGGCGATTGCCGAAATGCTCATGGGCGGGACGACGTGTTTTAATGACATGTATTTTTTCCCGAATATCAGCGCCCAACAAGCCATACAGCATGGTATACGCGCCAGTATCGGCTTGGTGGTGTTTGATTTTCCGACCGTGTGGGCGGACAACAGCGAGATGTATCTGAGCAAAGCGCAGGCACTGCATGATGTGTTGCGCGGCGAGCCGCTCATCACCACCACATTCGCCCCCCATGCCCCCTATACGGTTTCCGATGCGCCTTTACAAAAAGTCTTGGCCTTATCCGGGCAGCACCAAACCCCTGTCCATATCCACGTCCACGAAACCCGCCACGAAGTGGAGCAGGCGCAAGCGGACAGCGGTAAGCGGCCTTTGCAGCGCCTGCATGAACTGGGGTTGGTTAACCCGTCGTTGCTGGCCGTCCATGCGACCCAGTTAAATGACGAGGAAATCCAGTTAATGGCCGATGCAGGGGCGCATATCATCCATTGCCCCGAATCTAACCTCAAGCTGGCCAGTGGCTTTTGTCCGGTCGCCAAATGCTTGGCGGCGGGCATTAATGTCGCTTTAGGCACAGACGGTGCTGCCAGCAATAATGATTTGGACATGCTCGGTGAAATGCGCACCGCCGCGTTATTGGCGAAAGCCGTCGCCGAGGATGCCAGTGCCGTACCCGCTATGGCGGCGTTACGGATGGCGACGATCAATGGCGCGAAAGCCTTGGGGTTGGATAAGGAAATCGGTTCTTTAAGCATCGGCAAAGCCGCCGATGTGATTGCCATAGACTTAAGCGCGTTGGAAACCCAGCCCGTGTATTGTCCGGTTTCACAAATCGTTTATGCGGCTAACCGTCGGCAAGTGACCGATGTCTGGGTGGCGGGCAAACAGTTGTTGAAGCAAGGCCAGTTAACGGCCTTAGACATCGCCGCGTTACGCGGCAAAATCGCGGTGTGGCAACAGCGGTTGGCAAGTTGAGATTGTTATGCTGAAGTCGCCCATTCTTACCGTTGAGCATTTGCGCGTGGCTTTTAAACAAGGCCAGCCGGTGGTTGATGACATCAGCTTTGCGGTATATCCCGGTGAAACCTTTGCACTGGTCGGTGAGTCCGGTTCTGGTAAGTCGATTACTGCGTTATCGGTGTTGCGCCTGTTGCCGGATACGGCGCACATCAGCGCCGCAGCGATCACCGTCCAGGGTGAGGATTTATTGGCCTTGGCGGAGCTACAATTATGCAAAATCCGGGGCCGCCGCGTCGCCTATATATTCCAAGACCCCATGTCGGCGTTAAATCCGGTGATGACGATCGGCCAGCAAATTGCCGAAGCCATTAGCCTGCATTTTGCCTTATCGGCGCAAGCCTTGGCGCAACGGGTGCTGGAATTGTTGCAACAAGTGGAAATCCCTAATCCCCAACAACGCCTGAAAGATTTTCCGCACCAATTGTCCGGGGGGCAGCGGCAGCGGGTGATGATTGCCATGGCCTTGGCTGGGCAGCCGGATTTGTTGATCGCCGACGAGCCGACCACCTCCTTGGATGTGACCATACAAGCGCAAATTTTGGCGTTGTTAAAACAGATCCAACAGCAAACCGGCATGGCCTTGTGGCTGATCAGCCATGATTTGGCTTTAGTTTCCAGCATCGCCGACCGTGTGGCTGTCATGCAGCAAGGCAAAATTGTCGAGACCGGATGGGCCGAGCATTTTTTCCGGCAACCCCAGCACCCTTATACCCAGAAACTGCTGGCGGCGTTGCCGTCCATCAGCCACGTTAAAACCCCGTCTGAAGCGGTCAATACGCCGTTATTGCAAGTCAAAGATTTTTGTTGTTATTACCCTATCCGCAAAGGCCTGTTCCAGCGCGTGGTCGATCACGTTAAGGCCGTCGATGGGGTCAGCTTTGAGCTAGCCGCAGGCAAAACCTTGGCCTTAGTCGGAGAATCGGGCTGCGGCAAAACCACCCTGGGCAAAAGCTTGTTAAACCTGTTGCCGCATAATAGCGGCGAAGTATTTATGGACGGCATAGCCTTGCATGAATTAAGCGGCGAAGCCTTAAGGCAGCAACGCGCGGCGATGCAAATGGTGTTTCAAGACCCGTTTGCGGCTATGAACCCTAGAATGTTGATAGGCGACATTATCGCCGAAGGCATTACCGCCTTATACCCCGAAGTCAGCGCGACCGAACGCGCTAGCCGCGTCCGGCACTTGCTGCAACAAGTCGGCTTGCCGGAAGAAGCGGCCTTGCGCTATCCGCACGAGTTTTCTGGTGGCCAACGCCAGCGCATCTGCATTGCCAGGGCGTTGGCGGTCAAGCCCCGCCTGATTGTCTGCGATGAGCCGACCAGCGCCTTGGATGTGTCGGTGCAAGCGCAGATTATCAGCTTGCTGAAAACCTTACAGCGCGAGCAAGGCGTAAGTTATCTGTTCATTACCCATGATTTGGCGGTGGTGGCGGAAATCGCCGATGCCGTGGCGGTGATGTATAAAGGCAAAATCATCGAACAAGGCGATGCCAAACAAGTGCTGACCCAACCCCAACAAGCTTATACGCAAAAATTATTGGCGGCGGTGCCGGTTTTGCGGGTGGGGTGAGGGGATATTTGTTATTGCGGATGAAAGAAGATGATTGACGGGATTAAGTTTATCTAAAATGGCTAACTGTTTACATAAAAGTCAATTAAGTTAATGATTTTTTAAAATATGTGAAATGTACTATTAATCACTAACACCCCACCATTTAAATCAAAGCGTTACACGCGTTCGGTCTTTTAAAAATCCGTGCTATTAGCAACTGTATCAGCAACAGCACGGTTTTTGTCATTTTTAGCCTTTTGTCGGGCTTACTTGTTTTTTTCTCTACGTTGTAAATATTCATCATTTCTAATGGGCAGTGGCGGCTTGCGTCCATTTTTGCGGATAGCCCCCGTCGGTATCGGTAATCCCTTTCTGCTTGGCTTATAGGGCGGTATATTCGCCAAGTGGCTTAGCTAAATACTTTGGGCATTGAATTGCCCCTTCCCGTATTGCTTTTAGGAGAGAATCACTATAGCCTAGTACGATACCGCTGGGGAGTTAAGCTATGGCACACGAAAAAAACTACACGCTACGCATCCTACATATCTCCGACTTGCACGAACGCGGCCCGCGCGAGACGGAATCTTGGCGGCGGCAGCGGGTTTTGGGGGCAACCTGGGAACATAATCTGGAAGCCGTCACCGCTGCCGGCCCTATTGATTTGGTGTGTTTTACTGGCGATGCGGCGGATTGGGGTAAGCCGGGGGAATATGCCGCCGCCACTGCATTCTTCCACGCCGTATTGAAAAAGCTGTCCCTGCCACCTGAGCGGTTTTTCCTTGTGCCCGGCAACCACGACATTGACCGAGGCCTCCATCTGGCGGAATGGCAAAAACTGCGCGAAACATTCAGCCAAATGGATGGCCTGACGTTATCGCGTTGGCTGAGAGGCAGCGGTAAACCGCCGCCCGGTGCGGATACGGGTTGGCTTGAACCGGTGTTGGCACGGCAGGCCGCTTATCGCCAATGGCTTACGGAACTGGGGAGGGAAGCCTTGTTGCCGGAGCGTCATGACCACGGACGGGTGGGTTATCACGTCTGCCCGGACTTTCCGGGCTTGCCCTTTCCGATACATATTACGGGTTTGGATACCGCTTGGCTGGCTGGGGACGACCACGATGCCCAAAAACTTTGGCTCACCGATGACCAAATCATGCTTCATGCCACCGACAAGGAAGGCAACAAATTCCCTGGTTTGCGCCTTGTCCTCTGCCATCATCCGCTTTGGGATCTGGCCGATCACGCAGCCGCCAAAAATCTGTTAGCCGAACATGCCGACTTGTTGTTACGCGGCCATTTGCACAACGCCGTTCTTGAACGCAGTGACGACCCCGACCGGGGGCTGGTGGAATTGGCGGCTGGCTGTTTGTACGAAGGCCACCACGCAGACCACTATCCTAACGGTTGCCAACTCATCACCTTACAACTTGATGGGCAAGGGCGGCCCATCAGTGTTGAACCTTGGTTCCGTGCTTGGTCAGAGCGAGGCCATTGGCACGACGATGACAGCCGCTACAAGCAAAGCCATCAAGGGCGGCTGTTGTGGCCATTAGCCCAAGCCATAGCCCGCATTGACCCTAGCTCCAATCCCTATGATTTCAATCGTCCGGCCCTTCCGCCTAATTTCGTGGGTCGGGTGGCCTTAATGGATAGCCTGATTCAAGCTTTGGAAGAGGGTTCCAGTGTGTCCTTGGTCGGTGACCGATGTATCGGCAAAATGTCGGTGCTGAAAAACTTCGAACAAAAAGCCCGCATCATGGCCCGGACAGTGGTTCTGCTCCGTGGTGAAGGGCCGGAAGCGGCTTCGCTGTCTGCTTTTGTAGCCGCTATTACTGGCAAAGCCTGTGCTGACTGCGCGGACCCTGCCGCCGACCGGCTGGCGGCTTGGGTCGACCGTGTTGGCCTGCCCGGCCTGCCGCCTGTGCTGTTGCTGGATGAAGCGGAAATCTTCCTGCGCAAGTTTGAATACCGTTTCTTTGAGCGGCTCCGGGGGCTTTTGGATAGGTTGTGCTTGGTGCTGGCCACCCATCAGCCTATTGACTTGGTGTTCGAACAGCTGGGGCGTGGCTCGCCCTTTGACAATAAACTGCGCATCGAATGGCTAGGCCTGCTCGAACCCGCCGCCGCCGAGCAATTGGTGCGGCGCGGTGAGGGTAAGCTGGACGGGGAAGACCAAGCGCTGATGCGCCGCTGGGCTGGCCGCCATCCCTATTTTTTGCAACTTCTGGGCTATCGCTTGGCCGAAGCCCGCCGCCACGGCAAATCCCGCGAATGGGCGGTAGACCAAGCCCGATCAAATGCCTACCCCCGCCTGCGCCAGCTCTGGAAAACCTTACGCAACAAGGATAAGCAAGCCTTGCGGAATGTTGCAACCGGCGGATTTTCGGCCACTAACAGCACCTTTCGACTGCGGGGCTTACAGGACGAGAACGGTCGGTTATTCGGTGAGGTTTTGCGGCAATGGTTGGAAGAAGAGGACGAAGCATGAAAATTGCCAGCACACAGCCGAAGGTATCTTTACCAGGCTATTGGGAACTACTCTGGCTGCTGTTCATGCAGCCAGTGACCTTGCATAGGCGTTTGCGTGCTTTGGGGATTGATGAGCCTGGTGCATTCGCTTGGCGGCTTTGGCGGCGGGGTGGGGTGGGGCGGGCTTTTGTCTTACGGATGTTTGTATTGCTTGTGACGGCTATACCACTGTTAACTGGCGCATTGGTTTTGGCACTCCAATCCTACGGGTTCGTAGTGGATTACTTGGGCGTGGCTTTGAGCGTGGCTTTGGCCGTGGCTTTGGGCGTGGTTTTGGGCGTGGCTTTGGGCGTGGCTGGGGGCGTGGCTTTGGGCGTGGCTTTGGGCGTGGCTGGGGGCGTGGCTTTTGGAGTGGCTTGGGGAGTGGCTTATATCCGGTTGCCGTTTTATCTTATGGAGATTCAGGCTGCATCCCTCTCGTATTTCATCCAGCGTTTCACTGGTCGGCCTACCCTAAATTGGTCTCCGGTGCTGCACCATGAGCTAATTTATTTTCCCTTGCCTTTCTTAGCCAGCCATATAACACTCACAGCAGAAACCGACCCGTCCTTGGCACGTCGGGCACTTGATGCCTGCGCCATCGCGCCGGGTCAGCAGCGGCTTGGCCGCATCGCTTTAGCCCGCTTGCAAGCGCGGGAACTGGCCCAATATGCCCACACCAGCCGCTTTGCCGAGGCGGCGGAACTTCAGGGGGATTGGTTGCCGGGGGTAGAGGGTGCAGACCCCCTGCTGTCGGGTTTGGCCGAAATGGCCCGTTATCTCCAAGCGGCACAGCAATCCAAGATCGCCTATCACCGTTTAGGCCATCTGGAACGGGGAGAAAAGGCCTTTAAGTCGCTGGAAAACCAGTTGCTCAATACCTCCTCCTTTTTAGCCCGCGAACTGCGGCCTATCCTGCCAGCTTGGCATACCGCCCTGGCCGCTTTGCGGCGGGAGGCGGAACAAGCCGCCGAACAGCAATTGCCCAATCCCTTCCGCTCCGGGAATCCCCTGGAGCCGGAAACGGGGCGGGAGGTTTTTCGGGGGCGGGAAAATCTGGTACGGCGGGTGGATGAGCTGCTGGCCGATGCCGGGAATGCCGCGTCTTTGGCGCTTTTAGGGCCGCGCCGTTGCGGCAAGACCTCGTTGCTTAAAATGCTGCCGTCGATGTTGCCGGATGCGGTAGTGGTATTGTTCGACCTTCAAGATAATCCCGTAGATAGTCTGTCGGCGTTGTTCGGAGCCATGGATCGGCAGATCCGTATCCAAGCCCGGCGTGACCGGCAACTGGAATTGCCTGCCTTAGACCGGGAACGCCTATTGACGGCCCCTTTCGAGACCGCCAAAGACTGGCTGGACGCACTGGAAACAGCTGTCGGTGAACGGCGCTTATTGCTTTGCATCGACGAATTTGAACGCCTGGAAGACCTGTTCCCCGGCGAGCAGCGGGAACTCTTGCAATTCATGGGCTTGCTGCGAGCCACCATCCAGCACAAGCGGCGGGTGCGGCTGCTGGTTTCCGGTGCCGCACCCTTTGAGGAATGGGGAGAGTTATGGAGCGACCATTTCATTAATGTCCGCGAAATAGCTATCGGGCATTTGGATAGGCAGACAACGGTAGGGCTTTTGACCCGCCCCATTCCGGTATTTCCCGCCGAGGCCATCCCCTTAGGCGTGGCCGAAAGTATCTATCAGCGTACAGGTGGCCAGCCCGATCTGGTGCAGTTGTACGGTAGTCTTTTGGTCAGCCGCCTTAATGAAACCCAGTGCCGCACCGCTGAGCTGGCTGATCTGGAAGCGGTGGAGTGCCGCGCATTGGAGCAAAGCGCCTATTATTTCCGCCATTTGTACGGCACCGCCCCCGAATCCGCCCGTGAGGCTTTGCAGATGCTGGCGCTGGGTGAAACCACGGCTCCCGATTCGCGTACCCGCCGTTGGCTGGAACGGCGGCTGCTAATTGATGGGCAAGGCCAACTGAATATCCCTGTATTGGGGCGTTGGCTTGTTGAGGAAGAGTTATGACCGGGTTTTGTGCTGAAAGCCATACTCGGACAGTTTTGCCCAGCAGCAATTAAAACCTAATAAATTGTCTTGCTACATGTTTAATGCGATTGTCCTAAGGCAGCGACCTGTCTATTTTTCGTCCAGCCAATTTTGTGCGTAAACCATCATCACCCTAAGGGGAAATATATGCAAAAAAAGAAGAATATCTTGTCGACGTTGCGGGCCTGTTGCAAACTGGCCGCTGTTCCCTTATTGATGGCCGTGGTCTTGCCAAATTGGGCGCAGGCTGCCCAACTCACCACCCTGCTTGATTTTGACGGCAACAACGGTGCCTATCCTGATTCTACATGGGTATTGGACGGGGCGGGCAGTTTGTACGGGACGGCAAAAGGCCTAGGCTATGCCGGCTCGGTGCTCAAACTGTCGCCGCCAGCACCCGAATACACCGCGTGGACGTTAACGCGGCTCAGCAAATTTAACAGCCCTAGTGACGGTTATCAGCCAGGCCCTTTGCTGCAAGGCCAAGACGGCAATTGGTACGCTGTCACCGTCAGCGGTGGCACCAACGGCGTAGGCACGATATTCCGGCTAGCCCCGCCTGCGGTCGGGCAAACCAAATGGACGCGGACTACACTGTTCAACTTTGACAGTACACAGGCCCCCTTATCTTCCGCCCGCTTGCTGAGGGATAAGTCCGGCAACCTCTACGGTACAACATTTGATGGTGGGGCAGGCCATGGCGGCAGCGTGTTCAGGCTAGCGCCGCCTGCCGCCGGAAAAAAAGGCTGGACACTGAGTACGTTGGTCAACTTTAATGGCACCAACGGCACCCTGCCGTTTGGTGGGTTGATTATGGACGCGTCCGGCAACCTGTACGGGACAACTTGGTGGGGCGGCGTTGACGATGACGGCACGGTGTTCCGGCTGTCGCCGCCTGCGGTCGGACAGAGCGAATGGGTGCTGACCACGCTGGTTGATTTTGACGGCACACACGGGAATTTCCCGGTTGCCGGATTGGTGGCCGATAAAGTCGGCCACCTCTATGGCACAACCACCCGTGGTGGGGCAAACGGCTTAGGCACGGTGTTCAAACTGTCGCCGCCCTTGCCGGGCAAAACCACCTGGAGGCTGACCACACTGGCCGATTTTACCGCGACCAGCGGCCACTACCCCTTTGCGCCGCTGCTGAGGGATGCATCCGGCAACCTTTATGGCACAGCCTTTATCGGCGGTGCTGACGACGATTTTGGTACTGTTTTCAAGCTGTCGCCGCCCGTGACCGGACAAACGGCGTGGACATTAGCGACCCTGGTTGATTTTGACGGTACCAACGGGAAATCTCCTTTTGCCGGACTGGTGCGGGATGCCTTAGGTAATCTCTATGGGGCAACCAACTCAGGAGGCCAATACGGTTTTGGCACGGTATTTAAGGTCAGCCCATAGGTGTAACAGTTCAGCGGTTTGTGGCTACTTTGTGGGTGGCAGTGGCTAAAAGCCCGGTTAAGGAACGTGCATAAAATAATGTTGCCATTTAAGTTCAGTGGCAAAAAATACCCCCGATTAGGCTAAAAACTGTAGTGACGTTACCGTGTAACGTTTTTACAACAGATTTTATTTCATGCGCGTTCCTAAGCCATTCGGCAAGGCCTAAAGCCCTTTACCTTCCGCTTGCATAAGGGGTATTTCATAAACCATTGATTGTTTAGTCCATCTATGGGCATTACCCACGAAAAGACACCATCAACTAATGCTTGCGGCGGGTAGTTGGCATATAATGGGGCGTTTATTTGTTCTCACTAGGAAATGACTATGAAAAAAATTGCTTTATTGGGGTTCTCAGCTATGCTCATGTTTACTGCGGTTGCTAATGCCCACGGCCCAGTCCGCCAAAAAGCGGAAGAAGAAGTGACAATTAACGCCCCTGCCGAAAAAGTATGGCATATCATTAAAGATTACGGTGATATGTCCTGGTTGCCGGGCGTTAAAAGCACCACTGTCGATAAGGGTAACAATAAAGGCTCAGTCCGCGTGTTGACCTTGGATGCCGGCGGCACTATCACGGAAGAGCTGAAAAAGTATGACGAAAAAAATATGTCTTACGCCTATAAAATTATCGATATGAGCACCGTCAAGACCATTAACCATTCGGGTGTGGACGAAAAAGTACCCGTATTGCCAGTGGACAACTATGCGGCCAGCATTGAAGTGGAAGCGAAAGGCGGTGCAACGGTAGTTTCTTGGAAAGCCGGTTACTACCGCGCTTATATGAACAACAATCCGCCAGCGGAAATGAACGAAGAAGCCGCCAATACCGCCGTTACGGCGATTTTGAAAGGTGGCTTGGCCAATTTGAAAGCCTTGGCTGAAAAATAGGCCATCCGGTGCGGGCTAAGCTTGTGCAAGCGGTAGCAATAGCTACCGCTTTTTTTACGTCTGCGGCGGTTGCCGCCCCGTTTGCTTATATCAGCAATCAGTTGGGCGATAGCGTCTCTATTATTGATACGGCGGTGGGTGAGGTGGTGGCGACGGTTGCCGTGCCGGGTAAGCCTGCCGGGGTGGCAGTTGCCCCCGACGGTAAGCGCTGTTATGTCAGCACCCCGGAAGCGCACGGTTTTGCCGTTATCGACACCGCGCAACGCGCGTTGGTGGCGGAGGTTAAGGTCAGTGACGGGGCGTTGGGCATTGCCGTTAGCCCGGATAGCCGCCGTATTTATGTCGCCGATTGGTATAATAATAGCGTCGGGGTGGTCGATGCCGCTAGCCTTAAGGTGGTGCAAACCATTGCTGTGGGGCAATCGCCGTCCGGCTTGGCGGTCAGTCCCGATAACCGTTGGCTGTATGTGGCGAACCGTTTGGACAATTCGGTCAGTAAGGTGGATTTGGGCAGCGGCACGGTGAAGCAAACTGTGGCGGTGGGTAAGCATCCGTTTGGTTTGACCTTAGATAGCCGTGGCGAGCGCTTGTATGCCGCTAATGTGCAAAGTGATGATGTGACGGTGCTGGATGCCCGGCGGATGCAGGTGTTGGCGACGGTTAAGGTCAGCATGTTGCCTTATGCGGCGGCGTTGGCTTTAAATGACAGCCGTTTGTTGGTGACTAACCAAGACGACGGCTCGGTGTCGGTGATTGATACCGCCACCTTGACGGCGATAGGTTTGGTGCCGGTCGGCGAAAAGCCGGAAGGTATCAGTACCCATCCTGATGACCGCCATGTCTATGTCGCCAATTGGTTTGACAATTCTGTCTCGGTTGTGGACGCGCAAACCTTGCGTGTCATTAAGACGGTTAAGACGGGTGAGGGCAGCCGGGCTTTTGGGCAATTTATCGGCAAATAACGCCGTTTTTTAAGCGGATATTGCCGGGCGATATGATAGACTCCGAACCATTTGGTAATAGTTGAGGAATAACATGGCTGAAACAGTAGATGAATTGACGGTAAGTTATCAGGACGGCGATATTGAGACCGTTAAGGAACTGGATAAAAAAGTTTTGACCAAGGGGGCTTGGGCGACGGTGATGTACCGTTATCAGGATTGGAACCGCGCTAAGGAAGAATACGGCCCGGATAAATATACTATCCGCCGTTACCAAAAACGCAACGGGGAATATCAGCAAAAATCCAAGTTTAATATTTCCAGCAAAGACCAAGCGAAGAGCATCATTGCGGCCTTAGAGGAATGGATCGATAAAGAGTAGCCGTGCGGCACTAATGCCGGCACGGCTGCTTTTGCCTTATTTGCCGGCGGCGGTGGCTTCCGGCACTTCGATCAGGCGGCCTGATTTAACGTCATAAATATAGCCGTAAACCGGAATGTCGCTAGGCACTAAGGGATGTGCTTTAATGCGTTGGACATCTTCTAAAACGCTTTGGGCTTGGTCTTTAATGGTCAGCCAGCTAATGTGGTTGGCTTCGGCGGAGCCTGGGCCTTCGCAGCAGTCATGCCAGCCGTGTTCGTCAACTGAGGCGGTTTTTAAGCTGGAGGCCAGTAAGCCGCGCATAATGTCGTCTGTGAAGGTTTCCATGCCGCAATCGGTATGGTGGATAACAAACCATTCGCGGGTACCGAGCAGTTTGTAGGAAATGACCAAGGAGCGTATGGCATCATCACTGGCTCGGCCACCCGCATTACGGATAACATGCGCGTCGCCTTCTGACAAGCCGGCATATTTGGCAGGGTCCAGTCGTGCGTCCATACAGGTCAAAATGGCAAAACGCCGTCCTGGAGGCATAGGCAGGTCGCCTTTGTCAAAACTGGCCGCGTAACCGCGGTTTGCCAGCAGCACTTCATTTAATACGTTACTCATGGGTTTTCCTCAGGATTCTTTATAGTTATAAGTTGCTTAAGGAATGGACATGAAACAAATTGTTTGGATATCCAATCCCATATCATTCATTGCCAAGCGCCTAAAAGGGTTTTAGGCCTTATAAGCATCTTAGCGGTCTTTAATGTATCATAAAAAATGTCTTTGAAAACCCAAAACGGCAAAAATGCCGGACTTGTTGGGAATTGGATTATTCTGCGGTCATTTTAACAAAATAATTTTATGCAAACACTACCGCCGACACTGTACAACACGGCACAAATTCAGGAACTCGAACAGCGGCTTATCCATCAGCGGGGCATTTCCGGTTTTGCGCTGATGACTAAAGCCGGTGCCGCCGTTTTTGCCCAACTGCATAAAAAATGGCGGCACGCGCGGACAGTTGCGGTTTTTTGTGGGGCAGGCAATAATGCCGGGGACGGCTATATTGCCGCCGCGTTGGCTTTGTCAGCGGGTTTGTCCGTTGACGTTTACGCTTTGGTTAGCCCGGATGTGTTGAAAGGGGATGCGTTAACCGCCTACCAACACTATAGGGCGGCACACGGTAGCGTCAGCACGTTCAGTTTGGGGCAGCCTATAAACGCGGATGTTATTGTCGATGCGTTATTCGGCACCGGACTGGACAGGCCGGTGACTGGCCAGTATCTGGCGGCTATCCAAGCGATTAATGACAGCGCCAGCCCGGTGATTTCGGTAGACTTGCCGTCCGGCCTGAATGCCAATACCGGAACCGTCCTGGCAGCAGCCGTTAAGGCCGATTGTACGGTGACTTTTATTGGCCTGAAACGGGGTTTGCTGACAGGAGAGGCGGCGGAATATTGTGGGGACATTATTTATGCCTCATTGGATGTGCCGGAAGAAGTCTTTCAGGATGTGCAATCCACGGTGTATCGGGTCTTACCGAAGACTTTTCCGCGCCGTGACCGCTGTATACATAAAAGCAAAAATGGTCATGTGCTGGTGATTGGTGGCGACCGTGGCTATATTGGGGCGGTAATGTTAGCGTCGGAAGCCGCTTTGCGGGTGGGGGCGGGTTTGGTGAGTGTCGCCACGCGTAAAGAGCATACCGGATTTATCAGTGTCCACCGCCCTGAGCTGATGTGTCACGGTGTCGATAATGCCGAGCAACTGACCAGCCTGTTGGAAAAAGCCAATGTAGTCGTTATCGGCCCCGGCCTAGGCCAAAGCCATTGGGCAAAGGAATTGTTATTGGCGGTGATCCATTCCCGGAAGGTATCGGTGATTGATGCTGATGCCCTCAATATTCTGGCGAAAATTCCGGCTGCACATAACAATCTGCTGCTGACCCCTTACCGGAGTATCTTGACCCCGCATGTCGGCGAGGCCGCACGGTTGATGAACTTGCCCATAGCGAAAATAAAAGAAGACCGTTTTACGGTGGTCGCCAATGTCCAAAAAAAATATGGCGGCATCGCCATCCTTAAGGGGGCGGGTACGTTAATCGCCACCGCCGATGATATTGGCGTATCCACTAGCGGTAATCCGGGCATGGCTTCAGGCGGTATGGGGGACGCGCTGTGCGGCGTTATAGCCGGATTGTTGGCACAAGGTTTTTCGTTAAAAGATGCCGCCCAGCAAGGCGTGTATATCCACGGTAAAGCCGCCGATATGGCTGCGATGCAAGACGGTGAGCGCGGCTTGCTTGCCAGTGATCTGATGCCGCATTTACGGCGTTTGGTTAACCACTGATGCGCCGTTACTTGGCCGACACTGCGGCGACCGAACAGTTAGGCGGCGAATTACGCGAACTGTTACCCGCGCAAGCTGTGGTGTTTCTGCAAGGTGATCTGGGGGCGGGTAAGACTACGCTGGTACGGGCGTATCTGCGTGCAGCCGGGTTTGTGGGGGCGGTCAAAAGCCCCACTTATACCTTAGTGGAAGAATATGCCATTAAAGGGCAAACCATCTACCATTTCGATTTATATCGGCTTGCCGAACCGGAAGAGCTGGAATGGATAGGTATAAGTGACTATTTTAGCCAGCCTTGCCTGTGTTTTATCGAGTGGGCCGAAAAAGGCTTGGGGTTTTTACCGCCGCCTGACATCATCATCCGTTTGGAAGCCGAAGGCAATGGACGGCTGATGACCTTGGAGTGGGGTAAGCCGTAAAAAATCATCCGGTTTAGAGAGTCCGGTTTGTATATATCTTGTATATATCTAAGGATAAGCTACTATATAATCTCGACTGAGATATTATTTTTTGGCGTTGTCTATGAAAAATTACCATAAAATACTGTGTATTTTAGCCTTGCAATCAGGGGCTGCTATGGCGTTGCCAGAACCCATCCAAGTGGGGGCATTAGCTTACGATAATCGACAAGGCCATCTGTCGGTTGCCGTTACGGCCTCACCTAAGCATCGCGTTTTTGTTATGGATAACCCGCCACGCTTAGTCATCGTCATTAAAAATGCCGCTTTGCAGGGCAGTTTACAACAGCCTCCGGCTGACCACCCCTTATTTGCTAAGACCCGTTTGGCGGTTCAGGATGCGGCTGGCGTAAAGCTGGTGATCGATTTAAAAAAAGCCATTAGCCCGGAAAAATTCTCCTTATCGTCCAATAACCGTAACGAACACCGCTTGACGGTTGACCTTACCCATAAGGCGATATCCGCTAATGACCCTAAAGCCGTTGCGGCAGTAGCACCTAAGGTTGCTAAGCTTAAGCCTGCCGCCGAACCCAAAGCCATTATTCATAAAGGCCGTGATATTGTTATCGCCATTGACGCAGGGCATGGCGGTAATGATCCGGGTGCCCATGGCCCGCAAGGTACCGAAGAGAAGGTGGTCACGTTTGCCATTGCCCAAAAGCTTGCCGTGCTGATTGATGCCCAGCCGGGTATGAAAGCGGTGATGGTGCGTAAGGGTGATGATTATGTCGGCCTGCGGGAAAGGATGCAGGTTGCGCGTGCCGCCAAAGCCGATTTGTTTATTTCCGTACATGCCGATGCGTTTAATGATACTTCGGTGCGTGGGGCTTCCGTATTCACCTTATCGACTCAGGGCGCATCCAGCGAAGCCGCCCGTTGGCTGGAAAAGTCGGAAAATGCCGCCGAATTGGTGGGCGGGGTCAATTTAAGCGATAAAGAAGACGTGTTGGCTTCGGTGCTGTTGGATTTGTCGCAAACGGCCACCTTATCCGCCAGCCAACAAGTTGCCGACAGTGTGTTAAGGCATTTTGACGGAGTGAACCAATTACATCGTGATGCGGTGCAAAAAGCCGCGTTTATTGTCCTTAAGTCACCTGATATCCCCTCCATTTTGGTGGAGACGGCTTTTATTTCCAATCCTCTGGAAGAGCAGAATTTAGTTAATCCGCGCTACCAGACGCAAATGGCCAGGGCCATTTTTGCAGGCGTGTATGATTATTTTAAAAAATCTGCGCCCATCGATAGCCGTATGGCGGCACTGTAAAAAAACGATTTAAGGCTTAATGCGCATACATCCCTTACCGACCCAACTGGTTAACCAAATTGCTGCGGGTGAAGTTGTCGAAAGGCCGTCCTCGGTAGTTAAGGAGCTGGTCGAAAATAGTTTTGATGCCGGAGCCGGCCACATCCATATAGAGATAGAGCAGGGCGGCATCCGGCTGATTAAAATTAGGGACGATGGTTGCGGCATTGTTAAAGACGATTTGCCGCTGGCTTTGTCCCGTCATGCCACCAGCAAAATTGCCTCTTTACAGGATTTGGAGCAGGTCGCCAGCATGGGTTTTCGCGGTGAGGCTTTGCCCAGTATCAGCTCGGTGTCGAGGTTGACGCTAATTTCCCGCACGGCGGCCAGCGATTGCGCTTGGCGGGTCGCTGCCGACGGTTCCGAACAGGATTTTGCCCCGCAACCCGACCCGCACCCACCGGGAACAACGATTGAAGTAAGGGATTTGTTTTATAATACCCCCGCTCGGCGCAAGTTTTTAAAGACGGAAAAAACCGAATTTAACCATATCGAAACTTTACTGCAACGCATGGCCTTAAGCCGTTTTGATATTGGCCTGACCTTGGTGCATAACCAAAAGGAAATCTTTAAATTAAAGCCCGCACTTAGCGAAGCTCAGCAAATCCAGCGCGTCGCCAGCTTGTGCGGCCAAGCCTTTGTCGATAACGCCGTCAGCATTGATTTTGCCGCAGCCGGTTTGCAATTGACCGGCTGGGTCGGCTTGCCGACATTTTCGCGTAGCCAGCAGGACATGCAGTTTTTTTATGTCAACCGCCGCCTGATTAAGGATAAGCTGGTCGCCCATGCGGTCAAGCAAGCTTATCAGGATGTCCTGTTTCATGGCCGCCATCCGGTATTTGTGTTATACCTGACCTTAGATCCGACCTTAGTTGATGTCAATGCCCATCCCGCCAAATTGGAAGTCCGGTTTAGGGAAGGGCGGTTGGTGCATGATTTTTTGTTCAGCGCCTTACACCGTAGCTTGGCGGATTTACGTCCCGGCCATCCTGATTTGACTATCCATACGTTACCTGAGGTCTCCCATCCGCCTTTACCGCCGACAGTGGCGGCGACAGGGGGCGGTACGGCGGCGGTTTACCAGCCGCCGCCCGCCAGACAAAGCCAGTTGCCTTTGCAGGTTGAAGAGCAGCTTCGGCATTACGCGCAATTGGCCGCCGAACCTCTACCGATACCGACAGCGGTAGATGCTGAGGCGGGCGGGGCGCCGCCGTTAGGCTATGCCATTGCCCATTTACATAATATTTTTATCCTCTCGGAGACGCGCACGGGCATTATTTTGGTGGATGCCCATGCCGCCCATGAGCGGGTCACTTATGAACGCCTGAAACAGCAATATCAGCAAGGTACAGTCGCCAGCCAGCCCTTGCTGTTGCCGATAAAACTCAGCACCAGCCTTGCCGAAGCCGACTTGGCCGAACAGGCCCAAGCCATTTTTTTGGCCTTGGGGTTTGACATTAACCGTTTTGGCCCCGAAACCATAGTGCTACGCGCCGTGCCGGCTTTGTTACGCCATACCGATGTCGAAACCTTGTTCCGCGATGTGTTGGCGGATTTGTCCGAGCATGGCATGAGCCAACGGGTGCAAGAGCATATCCAAGAACTGTTGGCGACAATGGCTTGCCACGGAGCCATCCGCGCCCAACGCCGCCTGACGGTTGAGGAGATGAACGGCTTGCTGCGCGATATGGAAAAAACGGAACGGAGCGGGCAATGCAACCATGGCCGCCCTACTTGGATTGCCCTCTCAACGGGCGAATTGGATAAATTCTTTTTGCGCGGACAATAAGGCCTTGTGCCGTTTGCCGCCCCCTTGCCTGAACCCGTATTTATGGATTTAACCCTTCCCCCCGCCATTTTTCTCATGGGGCCGACCGCTTCCGGCAAAACGGCTTTAGCGGTGCAATTGGCACAGCAGCTTAATGGCGAAATCATCAGTGTCGATTCGGCTTTGGTGTTTCGCGGCATGGACATCGGCACGGCCAAACCGACCGCGCAGGAGCGCGGCGGCATTCCCCATCATCTGATCGATATCCTTGACCCTTCTGAGGCCTATTCCACCGGACAATTCCGCAGCCAAGCCTTGGCTTTGATGGCGGACTTGACCGCACGCGGCAAGTTGCCGATTTTGGTGGGCGGCACTATGCTGTATTTTAATGCCTTGAGTAGTGGCTTGGCCGTGCTGCCAGCGGCCAACCCGGAACTGAGGCGGCGTTTAGACCAAGAGTTGGCAAGCTTAGGTAAAGAGGCCTTGCATCAGCGCTTGGCGGCGATAGACCCTAAAGCCGCCGCCAGAATCCATCCTAACGACCCGCAACGGGTGCAACGGGCATTGGAAGTCTATGAATTAAGTGGCCAACCCTTGTCGGACTTTTTTGCCGATACCGGCCCCGCGATCCCTTACCGTATCCTTAAGCTGGTGGTCGCCCCGTCTGATAGGGCTATCCTGCACGGCATTATTGCCGAACGCTTCCATCAGATGCTGGCGCAAGGTTTGGTCGAGGAGGTCAGGGTGCTGTACCAGCGCGGCGATTTAAACGCCGCTTTGCCCGCACTGAGGGCGGTGGGTTATCGGCAAGTATGGGCCTATCTGCATGGCGATACGGATTGGCAGACTATGACCGAGCAGGCCATCGCCGCCACCCGCCAACTGGCCAAGCGGCAATTCACTTGGCTGCGTAAAGAAACCGAAGCCGAGCATTTGGTGACGGGCGACAGCGCGTTAGTCAGCCAAGCCCTTGCCTGCATTGGCCGCCATCTGCTGGTTTAACGCCGATAAGCCGACCATAAGACGGATGCATCGGCAAAAATTGCGTATTCTTCGTGTCCTGTGCCGTAAATAGCTTTAAAATAAGGCAAGTTACCGCAAGGTGGCGGCTATCTTGGCATTCTTAATGGGCCACTGACTAAAGCCCCGCCCGATTTACTTAAAATAATCCGAGAGATGTTATGAAATTTACCCCCTGTGCTGACCTCTGCACAAAAGACGGCACACATTGCCAAGGTTGCGGACGTTCGCACCAAGAAATCGCCGACACCAAAAAATTAATCGCGTCGATAGTCGAGTTTATCAAAGTCCAAGGCTATGACAACAGCGATGAGTTTATTAATATGGTCAGCAAAAAAGTGCGTAAGAAATTAGTAAAAACGTCCTAAGGCTCAAGGCCGCTAACCGTAAACTCGCGCTTGTGCCTTACGGCTTATGAAATATAATGGTCAGCTTTTAGCTGAACTGGAGTTTGCTTTGAAACCGATAAAAGTAGGTGTGTTGGGATTGGGTACTGTCGGTGGCGGTACGGTCAATATCTTAAAGCGCAACGCGGCAGAAATTGCCCGCCGCGCCGGACGGGAAATTATCATTACCCGCGCCTCGGCAAGAGATTTACAAAAACCGCGTATCTGCGACACGCAAGATATACAATTGACCACCGACCCCTTAGACATCATCAACGACCCTGATATCGACATTATTGTGGAAACCATCGGTGGGGCAGGGACGGTTAAAGATATGATTCTGACCGCCATTGCCAACGGCAAACATATTGTCACCGCCAATAAATCGCTGATTGCCACCCACGGTAACGAGATATTTGCCAAAGCCAGTGAGCAAGGCGTAATCGTCGCTTTTGAAGCGGCGGTGGCGGGCGGCATACCCATTATTAAGGCGATCCGTGAAGGCCTAAGCGGCAACCAAATCCAATGGGTGGCCGGCATTATCAATGGTACGGGCAACTTTATCCTGACCGAAATGCGTGATAAAGGCCGCGATTTTGCCGATGTGTTGGCCGAAGCCCAAGCCTTGGGTTATGCCGAGGCCGACCCTACTTTTGATGTTGAAGGTATTGATGCCGGGCATAAACTGACTATATTGGCATCGATTGCTTTTGGCATCCCTTTGCAGTTTGAGAAGGTTTATACCGAAGGCATTACCGAAATTGCCCGGATTGACGTTGAATATGCCGAGCAATTGGGCTACCGTATCAAGCATTTGGGGATTGCCCGCAAAACTGCCGAGGGCATTGAGTTACGGGTGCATCCGACCTTAATTCCTGAGCGGCGGTTGATCGCTAATGTCAACGGCGTGATGAATGCGGTGTTGGTCAAAGGCGACGCCGTCGGCGCGACCTTATATTACGGTGCAGGTGCAGGGGCTGAGCCGACTGGCTCGTCCGTGGTCGCCGATGTCATTGATGTGGTACGCGCCTTGACTTCCGACCCGGAAAACCGGGTGCCGCATTTGGCGTTCCGTGCCGATGCCTTGGCGGATATTCCGGTCCTTTCGGCGGAACGCATTAAAACATCGTATTATTTGCGCCTGAACGCCGAAGATAAGCCAGGAGTATTGGCGGATGTCACAAAAATCCTTGCCGACCATGACATCAGTATAGAAGCCATTATCCAAAAAGAGCCGCCTAAAGACAGTACAGCCTTGCCGATTATTATGTTGACGCAAATCACCTTGGAACAAGAAATGAACGCCGCTATCCGGGCGATTGAAGCCTTGCCCACGGTCAGCGGCAAAGTCAACCGTATCCGCATGGAAACGCTGGGCTAGTCTTATTGGTTAGCTCTGCTCTATACAATAAAGCTTACCTAATAAGCATTAATAAACCTAATTATCACTATTCAAATTCATAGGAACTCTCATGTCCCGTTACACCGGTTTAATTGAACGCTACCGTGACCGCCTGCCCGTCAGTGCCGACACCCGCCTGATTAGCCTTGGCGAAGGCAACACACCGCTGATCCAATTGCAAAATATCCCCCGCCTGATCGGCAAAGAGGTCGATATTTACGTCAAATTTGAAGGCCTGAACCCCACTGGTTCGTTTAAAGACCGTGGTATGACCATGGCTGTGACCAAAGCTGTGGAAGCGGGTAGCCAAGCCATTATTTGCGCGTCGACCGGCAATACCTCAGCTTCGGCGGCGGCTTATGCGGTGCGGGCGGGCATTAAGGCCTTCGTACTGATCCCCGAAGGTAAGATTGCCTTGGGCAAGCTGGCACAAACCTTGATGTATGATGCCAAAATCATCCAAATTAACGGTAACTTTGATAAAGGCATGGCTTTAGTTAAGGAAGTCGCCGAATTGGCACCCGTGACTATTGTCAACTCCATCAATCCGTTCCGTATCGAAGGCCAAAAAACCGCAGCCTTTGAAATTGTTGATGAGCTGGGTTTTGCGCCCGATTATCACTGCTTACCCGTTGGTAATGCGGGCAATATCACTGCGTACTGGAAAGGTTATACCGAATATGCCCGTTATTCGGCCAGCCATGCGGCGGTGACCCGTAATTTGCCGATTATGTGCGGTTATCAGGCGGCGGGTGCGGCGCCGTTTGTGGCCGGCCATCCGATAGAAAACCCTGAAACCTTAGCGACGGCAATCCGTATCGGTAATCCGCAATCGTGGGATTTGGCTTGGAACGTCCAGAAAGAGTCCGGCGGTTGGTTTGATAAGTTTAGTGACGAGCAGATTTTGGCGGCACAAAAAATGTTGTCGCAATTTGAAGGGGTATTTTGTGAACCCGCTTCCGCAACATCGTTGGCGGGGGCGCTGCATGACATCAGTATCGGCAAAATTCCCGAAGGCAGCCGGATTGTCTGCACCTTGACGGGCAACGGCATTAAAGACCCGGAAATTGCCATGCAGCAATGTGCCGACGCTAAACCCGTTACCATTGACGCGAGCTTGGATGCGGTAAAACGGGCTATTTTAGATAGCCTGTAAACCCTTTGCCGCCCTTTTTAAAGGGCGGCTCAGTCGGGGCGGGTGGCCTTAAGCGGGCAGGGCGGCTTGCTTATGGGCCGCCGTTGGCAGGTTGGGGGCAAGCGTATGGTTAAAACGGGCAATCGCATTGAGGATAGGGCTGGCCGCGCCGTTAATATCCCTCATGCCGTTGCTGTAAATGTGCGAATAGTAAGCGACTTTACGGATGCTGAGCGTACCTTGCAGGCAATTGATATGAAGCGGCCCTTTGCCCGTGTTGTTCTGGGCAAAAGTCAGGATGATTTCACAGGTATCGGCGGTAACGGTTTGCTGTTCGGTGCATACGCCGTTGCTGATGCTCAGCACTGTTTCGCCGGGTAGCGGCAAACATTCAATATAAACAAACGGCATGGGGGGTAAGTTAGCTTGTTTCAGCTCGCTGCCCGCTGTCAACAGGACAGTGTCGCCTTCCATAATCAGCTGAGTGCCTTCCCAGCCGGCCAAGCCCAATTCAAAAGCCCCGTTAAAAATTTTGTCGTCACGCCAATCACGGTAGCCCCAGACACCATAGCCGATCAGATTTTTTTTGAACAGGGGAACCAGTTGTTCTAAAAGCCGGGGGACATGCTCGTCCGCCAGACGGGCAAAATCAGGGTGCTTGGGATTATTGATCTTAAAGTTGAACTGGTCTAAAAAAACCGGTTTTTTGTGGATATTAAAAGGTCGGAAGCCATTTAAGACCCGCTGCATGTGTTTGGCGGCCTCGTCGGCGCTGAGGGGCTTGGCGCCACTTACCCCTATTTTAGGATGATAATAGATGACATCACAACTGCTGCCGGTTTTATAGGAGCCGTATTCTACGGAGTCTTGCCAGCCATCCCCGTAAAATACATCAGGATCGATACGGTGTTCATACCAAATGTCATGGACTAACGCATTTTTACTGGCGAGTATCCAAGGCTCTATGTATTCGCGGTCAAAAAATAGGGCGAATTCGGCAAATAATTTTTCCCTGGAGGTGGGGGCGGGCAAGGTATCATAAGAGTCGGCAGTGACATCGTAAAGTGCCTGTAGCTGCTCAAAAGCAAAACGTTTTTTGATATAGGCGGTCAGCCCGATGTCTTGGGCGTATTTGATGCGGGCTTCTGGACGCAGGTTTTCAGGGTGGCGCAACACCGGCCAATAAGCATCTTCCCAGCTAAGGAAAAAATTGCAGTCTTGGGCATCCTCACCAACCACGCTTTCCACTTTAGCGAGATAATCCTGCCAAGCCAATTGCAGCTGCGGATCGGTCAATAGCCGTTGGTAGCGGCGGTAGGTTGTCATATCGGCCGGGGCATTTTCCCACAAATAACCTAGCCTTAGCATAATGCGCAAACCGACGGCACGCGCTTGGGCGAGCAAGTAAGATAACCTGCCTAAAATGGTTTGGTCATATTCAATCGGCTGAGTGTGCGGCTGTAGGTGCGCCCACGGAACAATGAGGATAATGGCGTTAAAGCCGTCAGCACGGATTTGTTTAAAATCGTCAGGCACCCGCCCACATTCGAACGTATTCCAAAAGTTACCCATAGAACAGCGTCCGAAATAATGGGTGGCAGTGATAAAATGAGGTTTTTTGGGTGACAATGGCGTATTCCTATTGGATTTGACAGTAAGGATAATGTTGAGATTTTGCAAAAAAAACGCAACGGTCAAACGGGTCGCTTATAAAGCCCGCCTTAGACAATTGTTGTTAGGCTGCTGCGGGCTCTCTGTACGCCAAACAACATCTCGGTCAATAAGGCGAATAAGGATAGCCGAAGGTTTCAAAATCGACCCGGTATTTTGTGATAATTTTGTCGATCACTGCCTGATTTTTAATGTCAGTCAGTGCTGAAGGCTGACTGCTGTTGAGTTTTGGTAAAGTACTTGGGCGTTTACTTTCCGGTATGCCAATAGAATGAAGGATGGTGGCAAAATCTTCGTTAATACGTTCGACTTGACCGACAAAATCGACCAGTAGGCTATTGGTGTTAATGTTTGCGCGTAGCCAATAAATTTGTGGGCGGAACAATTCGTCAGGGCCATTGGTTTCTTGCCAAATATCCGATAACACATAATCATCGAAGCTATTAAAACCTCTGATTTTTCTGGATATTTCACTGTTTGGTGCATCCCATTTGCGCAAAAAATGGTAGGTTGATAGACAGCGGGAAAAAGGATTGCGGACAAAAGAAAAGCTGAATGTTTGTGCCCAAGCCACAGTACCTAACACATTGCGTATTTCTTTGGCGGTGGAATGTTTGGCCAAGCCGAAACGTTTTCTGTAGGGGCTTTGTATCTGTTCGCCAAAAGCCGTGCCGCCAATTTCCAAATCGCAGTAATGGGTATATTTTTCCAGTGCGGAGGTTAGGGAGGTTCCGGCAGTTTTTGGGATATGGACAAAGATAAATTTATGGGAATGGTTAATGATAGCCATAGTTGCCTGATTATATAAGATGTCTGAAAGTAAAAATCTGCTTATTTAGCCCTAATAGTGCGTAGCACTTCCCTGTATAAAGCAAAAGGTGCCGTCTCGCAAATTTGTTGCACGCCTTCGACCGACAATTCCCGTTTACGGCGTTTTATTTCCAATTGCAGGTTTTGTGCCAGCAATGTCTGGTGGGCTAAATGGGCGGCTTGGGTGGGTTCTAGGCCAAGAAATTGGTACAATGGCTCTATAGAGCTGTTGGCTGCGAAAAACTCTTCGTAAATGACCGGAAACACACGGTCATCATGGTGATATTTTTTCAGCATGAGTAAGGAGTTTCTCCACTCCTTAATGGCCGCCTGAGTTTTGCGGGTTTCAGGCC
The DNA here is from genome assembly GCF_002923755.1 of Methylovulum psychrotolerans. GTDB lineage: Bacteria > Pseudomonadota > Gammaproteobacteria > Methylococcales > Methylomonadaceae > Methylovulum > Methylovulum psychrotolerans. Next base: position 85,874 of record NZ_PGFZ01000010.1, on the reverse strand, counting down.
AAGATTTGTCTTGGATGCTGTTGGCCCGACTTTCGAAAGAGGTGGCGACATCAATGATATTCCGCAGCATAAAAATGACTTTCGCTGTCGGGATATTTGCGAATAGCGTATCTAAAAAATTAAATAATTTGGGGATTTTATCACCGACATACTCGGCATGGGCTAACAATGCCCCAACTTTTTCATAATAAGGGTCAAATTCGCATAAATTAGGGTAGAACGTGTCGCCGGCCCGAAGCTCAAGAAAGCGCTCTGGGGTAAACAGGTCAGTGGTCAGCGCATGATGGGAGCTATGCTTGGAATATCTTTCCAAGCCAATGACCAAACGCTCGTCCGCTGTCACTAAACGCCACATGGCCGTTGTTCCGGAACGGGCTGTGCCACAAATGAATAAATAGTTCATAATCAAAATTTTCCTGTCTTAAAAAACGGTTTTCTCAGTGGATTATTGTAAAAAGCGAGGGCATGGGAAATGGGGTGGCAGTAAAAGTAAGCATGGGGGATGATGAACCGACACGCTGCAAATGGCTTAAACAGTCAGTTGCTAGTTTATTGGTGGCAAAGGGCTACAATGATAATAAGAAATAGTGACTATTTCATTACGGGTGATGTTTTATAGAAAATATTGCCAGACAACGACACGGTTATTCATAAAAATATGCACAAACTCGAATTTAAATTAAAACACGGCAATCCTTATCCGCCAGGTTGCACTGTCACTGAGGGCGGGGTTAATTTTTCCATTTTCAGCCGTCATGCCACAGCGGTAGAGTTATTGCTGTTTACCGCTTCAGACAGTACCGAGCCTTCCCATATCATTACGCTGAGCAAAGAGAAAAACCGCACTTTTTTTTCTTGGCATGTTTTTGTTAAAGATTTGCCGGTCGGTACTTGGTACTGCTGGCGGCTGGATGGCCCTTACGATCCCGTCCATTCCGGCTTGCGCTTTGATAAAGACAAGCATTTGCTTGACCCTTGGGCGCGGGCAGTCAGCCATAAACGTTGGCAGCGTGCCATCGCCTGTAGGCCAGGCGATAATAGCCAAACCGCCATGCGGGGAGCTGTGGTAGACCTACGTTATGACTGGGAAGGCGATACGCCGCTACGCATCAGCAGTGAAAAAGCCATTGTTTATGAGCTGCATGTGGGTGGGTATACCCGCGACACCACAGCCAAAGTCAAACATCCCGGCACGTTTGCGGGTTTGATTGAAAAAATCCCCTATTTGCAAGCATTGGGTATCAGCCATGTCGAGCTGTTGCCGGTTATGGCCTTTGATGAGCAAGACGTGCCGCAGCATACTGCCGAATTGGGGTTGAAAAATTATTGGGGTTACAGTACGCACAGCTTTTTTAGCCCGCATCCGGGCTTTTGCGTCACACCTGAGCAAGGCACCCATATCCAAGAATTCCGCGACTTGGTTAAGGCCTTACATAAGGCGGGCATGGGGGTCATCCTTGACGTGGTGTTCAACCATACCTCCGAAGCGGGTACGCGCGGGCCGATGATTAATTTCAAGGGCATTTCAGGGGATATTTTCTATCATCTCGACCCTTTTGATAAGAGTATTTTCCATGATTATACGGGTTGCGGCAATACCGTCAACGCCAACCATCCTCTAGTATCGCGTTTTATCATCAGTTGTCTGGAATATTGGGTGCGGGAAATGCATGTTGACGGTTTCCGCTTTGACCTTGCCAGCGCTTTGGCGCGGGGTGAGGGCGGTGAAGTTCTGCATAACCCGCCTGTGCTCTGGGGGATAGAGCTGTCCGAACAATTGGCAAGAACTAAATTGATTGCCGAAGCTTGGGATGCCGCCGGATTATATCAGGTCGGCAGTTTTCCCGGCTATCGCTGGGGGGAATGGAATGGGCGTTACCGTGACAGTGTGCGCCGCTTTCTGCGCGGCGATAAAGGGATTGTCAATGAAGTGGCGACCCGTCTGTGCGGCAGTAGCGATCTCTATGAGCCGCATGGCCGTATGCCGATCAGCAGCATTAACTTTATCACGTGCCATGATGGCTTTACCTTATATGATCTGTTCAGTTACAACCAAAAACATAACGAAGCGAACGGCGAGAACAATCAGGACGGCTGCAATAATAGCCTGAGCTACAATTGTGGTGTCGAAGGCGACACGGATAATCCGGCGATTATGGCATTACGGCGGCAACAGGCCAAAAATGCCTTGGCGATCTTATTGCTGAGCCAAGGTGTGCCGATGTTATTGGCCGGAGATGAATTTCTCAACACCCAGAACGGCAATAATAACGGCTACTGCCAAGATAATGGCTTGTCTTGGTTAAACTGGGATTTGGCCAAACAAAATGCCGATATTGTGCGCTTTGTCCAACAGATGATCGCTTTGCGCAAGCGTCATCCCAGCATTATGCGCCGCCATTTTTTGACCGGCAAGCCCAGCGGCGAACGCTTGTTGCCGGATATTATCTGGCATTGGCAAAATGGCGATGATGTGCCGTGTTGGGATGACCCACACGCGCAGCTATTGCGTTATACGCTCATAGGGCGTGAAATCCATGAGGCTCATGAAGCGGATTTGCATATTGTCATGAATATGGCGGACACCGCCGTCACCATTAATTTACCCGTTTTTGAAGGCAGGATCTGGTATTTGGCGGTCAATACCTCGCTGGTATCGCCGGGCGATATTGTCCTGCCTAACAAACAGAAACGCGCCGGTAAATCCGGCTACCAAGTGGCGGGACGCAGTGTGGTGGTATTTGAAGGCCGTTAAGGTTTAAGCTGCTCGCGGCGCAATAACTCGGCCTTGCGGGCAACACCCCAACGGTAGCCGGAGTTGTTGCCGTTTTTATGGATGATGCGGTGGCAGGGTATGGCGACCGCCAATTTATTGGCGGCGCAAGCCCCTGCTACCGCCCGTACGGCTTTAGGGGCGCCGATAGCTTCGGCCAGTTGGGAATAGCTCAGCGTTGTGCCGGGCGCAATGGCGCGTAAGGCTTGCCAAACCTGTTGCTGAAACGCCGTGCCCTGAATGTCTAAAGGTAAGCTACACGGCAACTGGGGGGCTTCGATAAGTGCCAGCACTTGCGCCGCCCTCTCTATTGAATGATGGTTAGGAATGAGTAAAGCCTTGGGAAACAGGTTTTGCAGATAGGCGCTTAAGGCCTGTTCGTCATCATCCAAGGCAATGGCGCATATCCCATTAGCCGTTTCGGCTACTAAAACATAGCCTAAAGAACAAGGGCTAATAACAAAGCGGATGCTGTTCTTCATAAGCGTTATCAGCCAGGGATATGCGAGAGCATCTTTTTAAATGCCAAGGCCGCTTCGTGGAAGGCTTCCGAGCGGGTCGGGTGGGCATGTATAGTCCGCGCCAAATCCTCGCTGCTGGCCGAAAACTCCATGGCCAGCACCGCTTCGGCAATGAGCTCTGAGGCTTTCGGGCCAATGATGTGAACCCCTAATAAAGCATCGCTTTCGGCATGGGCGATGATTTTCACCAGCCCCTCGGTACGGCCTGACGCTTGGGCGCGGGAGGTGGCGCTAAAAGGGAAAATGCCGATTTTAATCGGTTCCCCTAAAGCGCGTAACACTTGTTCGGTCTGTCCTACCCAGGCAATTTCAGGATCGGTATAAATGACGCTGGGCAAGGTGTCGTAATGGATGGCAGTGTGTTTGCCGGCGATTTGTTCGGCGACAAACACACCTTCTTCTATACCTTTATGCGCTAGCATCGGCCCTAACACGGTTAAGTCGCCAATCGCAAAAACCCCAGGCAAATTGGTGCGGCAATTTTCATCGACATGCACATAGCCATTTTCATCCAGTAACAGGCTGGCTTCGGGGGCGGCTAGGTTTTCGGTGTTCGGTTTGCGGCCAGACGCGACAATCAGCCTGTCCACTTTGAGGCTGTGGTTGCCTTCTTGATCCTGATACTCGACTTGGACTTTTTTGCCGACTTTTTTCGCCGCCGTCACCCGTGCCCCTAAACGCAAATCCAAACCTTGCTGTGTGTAAATGCGGTAGGCTTCGCGGGAAATCTGTTGGTCGGGTAAGGATAAGAAACTTTCTTGGGCTTCCAATAAGACCGTATGAGCCCCTAAACGGCCCCATATCGCCGCCAGTTCCAAACCTATCACACCTGCGCCGATGATCGCCAATTTTTTCGGCAAAGTGGTCATATTTAAGGCCGCAAAAGAGTCGATAATAAATTCATTATCGACTTTGGCATAAGGTAAGGGGATAGGCGATGAGCCGGTCGCCAAAATAATATGCTTACCTTCCAGGCGGTAAGGCTCGGAGCCGTCTATCGGGGTGAGATGCAGTTGCCTAGGCTTGATTAATTTGGCGGTGGCATGGAAGCTGTCAATTTTATGCAGCTTAAACAAGTCGGTGATTTTATGGCCCAGCGCATCAATAATGCTGTCTTTGCGTTGGATCATGGCGGCAATATCAAGGCTGATATTATCGGCATGGATTCCGTGTTTTTTTAGGTCATGGTTGAGCGCATGGTAGAGCCGCGCCGACTCCAGTAAGGTGATCGACGCGACGCAGCCGGAGTTCAGATGGGCGCCGCCCAAAATACGCTGCCCCTGTTTATTACGCCAATTATCAACACAAGCAGTCCGCAAACCGAGTTGGGCGCAACGGATGGCACTGGAGTAGCCCGCAGGGCCAGCACCGACGACGATGACATCATAAATAGGGGGTATGGTTGACATAGGCTTAAATGTTTAGGAGTAGGTGGGCAGGAGCTTCCAAGCATTCTTTAATCGTGACTAAAAACTGTACCGCTTCGCGGCCATCTACCAAGCGATGGTCGTAAGACAAAGCTAAATACATAATTGGCCTGATAACGATTTGGCCGTTTTCAACCACCGCACGCTCTTTAATGGCGTGCATACCTAAAATCGCGCATTGCGGCGGATTGAGGATAGGCGTGGAGAGCATGGAACCAAATACGCCGCCATTGGTGATGGTGAACGTGCCGCCTTTCAGGTCGTCATAGGTTAAGGTGCCGGCACGGGCTTTTTCGCCGTAATCGACGATACATTTTTCAATGCCGGCAAAATCCAGTTGGTCGGCATCATGCAGCACAGGCACAATCAGGCCGCGCGGGGTGCTGACGGCAATGCCTAAGTCATAGTAGCCGTGGTATATGATGTCGTTACCGTCGATGGAGGCATTAATGGCCGGGAATTTTTTCAACGCTTCAATAGAGGCTTTGACGAAAAAGGACATAAAGCCCAATTTGACTTTATGTTTATCTTCGAAACGGCCTTTATATTGGTTACGCAAATCAATGACGTTTTGCATATTGACTTCATTGAAGGTAGTCAACATGGCGGCGTTTTGTTGCGCTTGCAATAACCTTTCGGCGACTTTCGCGCGTAACCGGGTCATAGCGACGCGCTGCTCAGGCCGTAGATTAGACGGCGGTGGTGTCGTTACGGTGGCTACGACAGGCGGCGCACTGACCGGTGCGGCAGGTGCAGGCGCAATGCTGGGTGCAACTGGGGCGGGTGGTGGGGTGGCCGCCGCTGGCGTTTGTTTTTGCAAATGTTCCAAAACATCGGTTTTGGTCAAGCGGCCGCTTTTTCCTGTGCCGGTGATTTGTGCAGGGTCTAAGGTGTTTTCGCTAATCAGACGGCGTACCGAAGGGCTTAACGGAATCGCTCCGGCTTTGGCTTCGTCGGTTTGCGCAGAGGCGGGGGCGGTATCGGCAACTGCGCCGATGCTAATCCGCGCCAGCAATTCGCCGCTGGTTACAATAGCCCCGTCATGTTGCAAGATTTCGCTGAGGATGCCGGCTTCGGGGGCGGTGACCTCCAAGGTGATTTTGTCCGTTTCCAGATCAACCAGATTGTCATTTTTATTGACGGCATCGCCAGCTTTTTTATGCCACGAGATTAAAGTGGCATCGGCTACGGATTCGGGTAAATTGGGGACTAGGACTTCAATGCTCATGTTATTTTCCTGAAGAAGTGCCATAAAGTGCTGACTGCACAACGGCTTTTTGTTGTTCGATATGTACATGAAAGCTACCGACAGCAGGCGATGCGGAAGGTTCGCGGCCAGCGTAGGTGACTTTAATAGAGGCGGGTAGGTTGTCGATAAAATGGTGGCTGGAATTATACCAAGCCCCTTGGTTTTTCGGCTCTTCCTGGCACCAGACCAGTTCTTTTAAGTGCGGGTATTTAGCAATTTCCGCTTTAAACAACGTTAATGGGAACGGATACAACTGCTCAATCCTGGCAATGGCGACATGCTTGAGGTCGGCTTCGCGCCGGGCTTCCAATAAGTCGTAATACACTTTGCCGCCGCACAACACCAAGCGGGTGACTTTTTTCGGGGCGAGCGCGTCCTGTTCGCCAATAATGGCTTGGAATTCGCCGGAAGTCAGATCCTCCAGGGTCGATATTGCCAATTTATGGCGCAACAAGCTTTTAGGGCTCATGACGATCAGCGGCTTCCGGTAAGGCCGCAATACTTGCCGCCGTAACAGATGGAAGATTTGTGCGGGTGTGGTCGGAGTGCAAACCTGCATATTATGTTCGGCACACAACTGCAAATAGCGCTCCAGACGTGCCGAGGAATGTTCCGGGCCTTGGCCTTCAAAACCATGCGGCAGCAACATCACCAAGCCACACAGCCGCCCCCATTTGGTTTCGCCGGAACTGATGAACTGGTCGATCAGCACTTGGGCACCATTGGCGAAGTCGCCAAATTGCGCTTCCCAAATCACCAATGTGTTCGGTGTGGTGGTGCTATAGCCGTATTCGAAACCCAAGACCCCCGCTTCCGATAACAGCGAGTCAAAGATTTGTGCGCGGCCTTGGGCTTCATCCAAATGTTTTAGGGGTGTGTGGGTTTTATTATTGATTTGGTTATGCAGTACGGCATGGCGATGGACAAACGTACCACGCCCGACATCTTGTCCGGTCAGGCGGATATTGTGCTTTTCCATTAACAGCGTCGCATAGGCCAGATTTTCGGCAAACCCCCAATCCAAAGGCATGGCCCCCGCCGCCATTTTACGGCGGTTCTCCATCACTTTGGCGACCCTCGGATGCAATTCAAAACCGGCGGGCAGGCGTTGCATCCGGTCGTTACAAAAACGCAGGCGATCTAAGGATATGGCAGTTTGGCAAGGAATGTCCCATTGCTTGTTGATAAACTGGTTCCATTGCGTCGAATACGAATAACTGCGGCTGTCCAAAACCGGACGCGACACGATTTTCCCCGCTTCCAGCAAGTTTTGATAGGCTTGCGCCATGTCTTTAACACGGTCGGGCGTGACAATGCCTTCGGCAATAAGCCGCTCGGCATACAGCTTACGGGTAGTCTTGTGCTTACGGATTTTTTTGTACATCAACGGTTGGGTTGCCGCCGGTTCGTCAGCTTCGTTATGGCCCAAACGGCGGTAACAAATCAGATCAATCACCACATCCTTATTAAAGGTCATGCGGAAATCCACCGCCAACTGGGTCACAAACAGCACCGCTTCGGGGTCGTCGCCATTAACATGAAACACCGGAGCTTGGATCATCCGCGCAACATCGGTACAGTAGGGCGTAGAACGGGCATCCAACGGGTTGCTGGTGGTAAAGCCAATTTGGTTGTTGATGACGATATGGATAGTGCCACCCGTCGAAAAGGCGCGGGTTTGCGACATATTGAGCGTTTCCATGACAATACCTTGACCGGCAAACGCCGCGTCGCCATGTATCAGCACCGGAATCACCGTACTCTGCCCCTCTTTACCCGCACGGTCTTGGCGGGCTTTTACCGAGCCTTCCACCACCGGATTGATAATTTCCAGGTGTGAAGGGTTAAATGCCAAAGCCAAATGCACCGGCCCGCCCGGGGTTTCAATGTTCGACGAAAAGCCCATGTGGTATTTGACATCCCCTGAGCGCATCCCTGGCACTAGGGTGAAATGTCCGGCAAATTCTTCAAACAGGCTGGCCGGGCTTTTGCCCAAAATATTCACCAAGACGTTCAGGCGTCCACGGTGGGCCATGCCGATAACGATTTCTTTCACGCCTTTTTCGCCGGAACGTTGGATGAGTTCATCCAGTACCGGAATCAAGGATTCGCCGCCTTCTAATGAAAAGCGTTTTTGGCCGACAAATTTGTTTTGTAAATGGCTTTCGATACCTTCCGCTGCTGTCAATAATTTCAGTATCCAGCATTTCTTGTCCTGATCCAGCGTGCCGTAAGATTTGGCGCTTTCCAGGCGGTTAATAAACCAGCGGCGGATATTGGTATCGTCTATGTGCATGTACTCGGAGCCGATACTGCCACAATAAATGCTGCGCAGGTGTGCCAAAATATCGCGTAAAGGCAGTTTATTGATCCCGTACAAAGCCCCCGTATCGAATAAGGTGTCCATATCCGGTTCCGACAGGCCGTAATAGGACGGCTCCATATCCAAAGGCGGCGGAGCCGTTTTGCCTAAAGGGTTATTGCTGGCAATCTGATGGCCACGGACACGGTAATGGTTAATCAGCCGTGCCACCGCCGATTGTTTTTTGACGCTTTCTTCGGTAAAGCCTTGGATTTGCGCCAAACGGTTTGGTGATTTGATCGCCAGCTTGGCAAAACGCTCGACAATCGGGCTATGGGCGGTCTCAAAATCGGTATTAGGGTGTAGGGTCTTAAAATGTTGTTGCCAGCTAGGGTCAATAGATTCTGGGTTTTCCAGAAAACGTTCGTACAAATCCTCAATAAAGGTGGCATTGCTGCCATACAAGGAAGATGAATCTTGAAAAAGTTTAAGTAATGTACTCATTAGGGGGAATCCGGTGTATTCAGGACGGGGTTTGCGCGATAGAAAGGCGTAATCAAAGCAGTGGACACTGGCGTTGTTAAAAATATCCGTTATTTTAACAGGAAAGGCGAATATGCCGAATTTATTAGCAGGTACTGACTGAAGATAATCGGCCACCAGATGATAATAGCGGCCTGATTTTTGAAAATAACGGTGACAATAGGTGCTAGAGTCCTATTTGCTTGGCTTTTATCGCGTCAAGGCAAATATTGCAGGACGGGCTACCGTCCCGCAACTGGGTTTTTATGTCTAGCTTTGGCGTTAAGGGACAGTTCTGGGAGAGGAAGTTGGGTGCTGTAACGATAATCTGTAATTTTGAGCAATGCTTGAAATGCTTTCATTAACTTAATGGCAGTGAGGCAGCAAACGCCAGTGAGAGGCTGCACAGACTGCGCTTGGATACGGGCTGCTATCTGCGCCAGGCCTTCAAGCCATTCTTGATGGGCTTTAAGCATTGGATTGGGCTTGATCGCAGCGAGGGTCTGCGCGGGGTTGCCAATTGGGGTTTCTTGAGCCAGTATGCGTACCCGCCCGGCAGATTTTCAAACAGCCAAGCATGATGGACATCCAGACGGTTTGCCGCCGTACCGTCGTCTACCCAACCGTGCCAAGCGACCCGCGCCGCTTCGTCGTTAACGGGTGGTTGGTATTCGGTAACGTACGCCTCTACCGAAAAGTTAAAGGTGGTAAACGGAAATGGGAGCTCAGGTGTAGCTGCGGCTCTGGGCTGTTATGGAAATATACTTCAAACGGCCAAGTTTTCGGTTTTTTTGGTAGGGTACGCTGTGCGTACCTTTAAAAAATCCTCATAAAAATCAGTGCAAAAGGTACGCACAGCGTACCCTACGGTGAATTGTAAAAGCCGAAAACTTGGCCGTTCACAGTATAAATGTCGGACACGTTGCTGTACGACGTGTCGTTAAATGCCGCCTACACCGCAACGGCGCTCAAGTCGCTGACGATGAGTTCATTAGAGACGTAGTTGTCAGTCATGCCGGGCAGGTAGGCCTCAGGCCAGATGATGTCGTCCATAATTTTGTTTGCACAACGCGCCGCGCTATCGTTCAGTACAGAATCTGATTGCCTCAATCCGATAAAACGCATAAGTATCCATAACGCCATTAACCGTTTTGGCGGTTTCGTGGGAAAATTCTGCGCCAATTTTTTCCATGGCTTTTCGTGAACGGATGTTGTTGACACCAACGTGAAACCACACAGTGTTTGCCCAACGGAAGGCATGTTCCAGCATAAGCCGTTTCAATTCCCGATTGGTCTGCCCACCCCAATGGCTTCTGGCCAGGAAGGTGAATCCGATCGCCACTTCCTGACGCTCAGCATCCCATTCATAAAACCGGGATGAGCCAATGATGTCTCCTGATAGCTTGTCAAGCACCACCAAAGCCCCTGGGGAAGCGATGGCACCGGCAAAAAAACCGCTCCCAAACACCTCCCGTTGATAACGCAGGGGTTGCGGGTGCTGTTCCCAAATGAGCGGGTCAGCCGCTACTGCGTATAACTGCCCGAAATCCTCAGGATACAGCGGCCTGAGCACAATGGAGCCGCCTACAATGGAAGGCTTGAAATCAAAATCACTTGGTTTTTTCATTGTCTTGCTTTTGCAAAAAACGCTTGTTGTTAAGGTGCCATCAGACCCGCATGCTGATGGCGATACGGTTCAGGGCATTCATATTGGCAATGGCGATAGTCAGGTCGGAAATTTGCGCATCCGTAAAAAACGCTTTTAACTGGGCAAACGCCGCATCACTGCCGCCGTCTACCGTGATGGCGGTCAACGATTCGGCCCAGGCGAGGGCGGCGCGTTCCGGTTCGGAATAACAGGCACTCACTTTCCAACCCGCGAGCATGTCAATGCGGGCATTCGTTTCGCCAGCTTCGCGCAAGGCTTTGGCGTGCAGGTTGAGGCAATACCCGCACCCGTTTATTTGGGATACCCGCAGGTAAACCAATTCCAGCAAGGCTTTTTCCAGCCCCGATTTTTCAACCGCATTTAGGCATTCGCGTAACGCCGTTATCGCGGGTAATGATAGGTCGAAGTATTTAAGGCGGATGTTTTTCATCAGTTGAACCCGTTAATTTTGGTAGTTGTAATTTTCTAACGCCTACAATGGATGCTGTGCGTCGGCAGGGCAGGTACGCCCAAAGGGCATAAATACCCAAGGGCATAAAGACAGGACGACCCTAAGACAAAACCGAATTTGTTTTTTAAACCGCAGAATATGGCTGGGTAACCGCAGATATTAAGAACACAGCCCGCGCTACTGGTGTTGGGGCAGAAGGCATAGCTATGGTGGGATATGACCTAATTGCCGTATCAGAAAGAGAAAAACACATATAAATAACCGACACTAACGCCGATGCCGATAGCCGCCATTTTTATTTTGTTCAGCAAGCTGAGGCTTTGCCAGTACAAGCTAAAGCGGTTTTTTTGCCCTAAATAATAAGCCACCAGTTTATTGTAAAGCCATCGCAACCAACGGGGGATTAATAAGGCCAAGCGATACAGCGCGAAACAGACAACTGCCATGATGATATAGAAAACAATAATCTGGGTATCGTGCAACTCGGTTTCAAACAGCAGCTCGATAACGGTATCCAGGCTAATTTCTACCCATTCAAAGACAATATGACCCAGTTCGACGATTAATTCTAATACGACATGGCCTGCTTCGGTGACTAACTCGAATACTAAATGCGGCAACAAAAAAATAATAAGAATGCCGATCGTAGCCAGTCCCCTGAAAATTTTTCGATAATCCAGCGAGTTCATTGTTTGTCCGATAGTAAAAAGGGCATTCGTTTTATGTCAGGCTAGAGTATAAAGGATATGCCCTAGCCTGTACATGTTACGGTCTTGGGTTTACTTTACCCAATCGCGGGCGTTTCTGAACAAGCGCATCCACGCGCCGTATTCTTGCCAGCCGTCAGGATACCAAGAGTTTTGCAAGGTTCTAAAGCAGCGCTCAGGATGCGGCATCATAATGGTAAAACGTCCGTCGGTGGTGGTCAACCCGGTAATGCCTAAGGGTGAGCCGTTAGGGTTGGCAGGGAAAGCGGTGGTTTTAGCGCCATAATTATCGACATAGCATAAGGCGACCGTTTGTGCGTCCAAGGCGGCTTGCGGGCCGTCGGCAAACACGGCGCGGCCTTCGCCATGGGCGACGACGACCGGCATCCGGGAACCGGCCATATCGGCAAACAACACCGAAGGCGAGGCCTGCACTTCCACCATCGCCACCCGTGCCTCAAATTGCTCGGAGTTATTGCGGACAAAGCGCGGCCATAGCTCGGCACCAGGAACAATGGTTTTTAAGCCGGAGAGCATTTGGCAACCATTGCACACCCCTAAGCCGAAGGTATCAGGACGGTTAAAGAACGCGCTAAACTCCTCACGGGCGCGGGCGTTGAATAAGATGGATTTTGCCCAGCCGCCACCAGCGCCCAGCACGTCGCCGTAAGAAAAGCCGCCGCAGGCGGCAAGGCCGATAAAATCGCTTAAGCTGACGCGGCCATGGATAATGTCGCTGATATGCACGTCAATGCTGGTAAAACCTGCCCGGTCAAAAGCCGCCGCCATTTCTACATGGCCGTTGACACCTTGCTCGCGCAGGATGGCAATTTTCGGCTTGCTTAAGGCCAGATACGGGGCGCTGATGTCGGTGTTGACGGCAAAACTTAACGCGGCCTGTAAGCCGGGGTCGTTATCATCGGCAATGCGCTCAAATTGCGCTAAAGCGCAGTCGGGGTTATCGCGCAAGGCCTGCATCCGGTAGCTGACTTGCGACCATTGGCTTTGCAGTTCGGCACGGCTGGCACTGTATAGCAATTCGCCAGCTTTATAGAGGCTCAGGCTTTGGCCGCTGACGGTTTGCCCGATGGTATGGAGGCAATCGGCCAAACCGGCATCGGTCAGGATTTTTAGCACTTGGGCGCAATTTTCCTTGCGCACTTGCAATACCGCGCCTAGCTCTTCGTTAAACAAAGCGGCGAGCAGGTCATTGCCCAAACTGTCCATATTTAGCGCCACGCCTTGCCGCCCCGCAAACAGCATTTCTGCGACCGTAGCCAGTAAGCCGCCGTCGGAGCGGTCATGGTAAGCCAACAGCAAGCCATTATGGTTGAGGTTTTGGATGGCTTCAAAGAAGCCTTTTAACAGCGCTGTTTGGTCGACATCGGGACAATCGTTGCCTAATTGCGCGTAAACTTGCGCCAATACCGAACCGCCCAGACGGTTTCTGCCCGCGCCTAAATCCACCAGCAGCAAGACGCTATCGGCAATCGGGCGCAGTTGTGGGGTCAGTGTTTTGCTGATGTCCAAAACGGGCGCGAAGGCGGTGATAATTAAGGACAAGGGGGCAGTCATGGTTTTCCCCCCCGCCGCATCCTGCCAGACGGTTTTCATGGACAAAGAGTCTTTGCCGACCGGAATGGCAATACCTAAGGCAGGGCACAGTTCCATGCCCACGGCTTGCACGGTGTCGAACAGGGCGGCATCTTCGCCAGGGAAGCCAGCCGCCGCCATCCAGTTAGCCGACAATTTAATGCTTTTTAAGGAGTCGACCCGTGCCGCCGCCAAGTTGGTGATGGCTTCGCCGATAGCCATGCGTCCAGATGCGGGGGCGTTAATGATTGCTAGCGGCGTACGTTCGCCCATTGCCATTGCTTCGCCCGTCAGGGCATAAAAGCCGGACGCGGTGACGGCGACATCGGCGACAGGGACTTGCCAAGGCCCGACCATTTGGTCACGCGCCACCAACCCTGTCACCGAGCGGTCGCCGATGTGGATCAAAAAGCTTTTGTCGGCCACCGCCGGAAACGCCAAAACCCGTTGCACCGCTTCTGCCAGCACAATGCCGCTGGTATCGAGTGCGGGTAAGTTGGCAGTGCGGTGTTCGGCGTGGCGGTGCATTTTCGGCGGCTTGCCGAATAACACCGACATGGGGATGTCCACAGGCTTAGTGCCCAGCAACTGGTCATTCAGGGTCAGATGCTCAGTTTCGGTAGCTTCGCCGATGACCGCAAACAAGCAATGCTCACGCTCACAAAATGCCGTGAATAAGTCTAATGCTTCCGGTTTGATGGCGACCACATAGCGTTCTTGGGCTTCATTGCACCAGATTTGCATGGGTGACATGCCTAAATCGGCATTATGGACGTTGCGCAGTTCAAAGCGTCCGCCCCGGTTACAATCATGGATGATTTCCGGCACGGCATTGGACAAGCCGCCCGCGCCAATATCATGGATGGAGATAATAGGGGTCGCCTCGCCGAGGGCATTGCAATGGTTGATGACTTCTTGGCAACGGCGTTCCATCTCAGGGTTTTCGCGTTGCACGGAAGCAAAATCCAAGGCTTCGGAACTGCTGCCGGAGGCTTGTGATGAAGCCGCGCCACCGCCTAAGCCAATTAACATGGCGGGGCCTCCGAGGATAATAATTAACGATCCGGCAGGGATAGGCTGTTTTTCGATCAGCATCGGGCGGATATTGCCCATGCCGCCCGCAATCATAATCGGTTTGTGGTAGCCCCTAAATGCGTTGCCGCTATCGGCGACGGGCTGCTCAAAGCTACGGAAATACCCGGCGATATTAGGCCGTCCGAATTCGTTATTAAAGGCCGCACCGCCCAAAGGCCCTTCCAACATAATGTCCAAGGCGGAGGCGATACGCTCCGGTTTGCCATTGTCATGTTCCCAAGGTTGCAAAAAGCCGGGGATTTTTAAATGCGATACGGAAAAACCTGTCAGCCCGGCTTTGGTTGCTGAACCACGTCCGGTCGCGCCCTCATCACGGATTTCGCCGCCTGATCCGGTCGCCGCACCAGGGAATGGGGAAATGGCGGTGGGGTGGTTGTGGGTTTCCACCTTCATCAACAGGTGCGCGTCTTCTTCGGTGTAGCTGTATTCGCCCGTGTGTGGGTTACGGATAAAGACCCGTGCCTTAGAGCCGGTCACAACGGCGGCATTGTCGCTGTAGGCCGATAAAATATTCTCAGGATGCTGTTCGGCGGTATTGCGGATCATGCTGAATAAAGACCGCGCCTGCCCGACCCCGTCAATCGTCCAATCGGCATTAAAAATTTTATGGCGGCAATGTTCGGAGTTGGCTTGGGCAAACATCATCAGCTCGACATCGGTAGGATTTCTGCCCAACTCTTGGAAGCTGGTGGCCAAATAGCCGATTTCGTCGGCGGATAAAGCCAAACCTAAGTCTGTATTCGCCTTGTCTAAAGCATCACGGCCTTGCTCAAGCAGGTTGACGGTTTGTAAGGGCAGGGGCTGGTGCTGTTGGAATAGCCCGGTATCCGTGTCGGCCAACACCACACTTTGGGTCATACGGTCGTGGAGCAGGACGGCAACGCTAGGCGGCAATGCGACAGGGCAGGAGAGGGTATATTCAATACCCCGTTCGATACGGCGGATGGATGTCAGGCCGCAGCGTTGGGCAATTTCGGTGGCCTTGCTCGACCAAGGCGATTGGGTGCCTGAGCGCGGGATAACTAAGAGCCGTTCGCCTTCCACGTCGGCATTCGCCCAATCCGGCCCATAAGCCAATAAGCTTGCCAGAATGTCTTGGTCAGATGCGGTCAAATCGCCATCGCTATCGACAAAATGGATAAAACGGGCGTTCACCTCAGTAATGGCAGGTTCTAAAGCTTGCAACTTTAATAACAGTTGCTTGATACGAAAGCTTGAAAGGGCGGCGGTTCCAGGGATTTTTAACATGGGGGCAAGATACTGGGTAAAATAGAGAGGGTAGGGGTGGCCTGCGTCCAACAGGCCACTAAGCCGGAACAGGCCTGTTCCGGCTAGGTTTTTCGGGGCAATTTGTCCGGCAGGGCGTTATAGCCCGTCTGCCACGTTGCCAATTATTTATTAAAACCTGATTGGATAGTGTCTTGTAAGAGTTTAAGCAATTTTAACGCACTGGCATCGGCGGTGGGCTTTTGGTCTTTATCCAAAATAACCGCATCAGTTTGTCCGTTATGGTCGTTCAGCTTGACGATAAACTCTTGCTCGTTACCGTTCAGGCCATGAAAGATAAAAAAGGCTTCTTGCCAAAATGAGCGGTCTTCCAAGGCTTTTTCATCAGGGTCGTAATGCAGGGTAAATTGCTTTTCGGCTTTATTGCGGTTGGTCACTTCAACCGATTTACGGCTTAACGCCTTATCTACTGCCCGCCAAGCATTTTCAAAGGGCGCCGACAAGCGTAAGGTGTCGATACCGTCTGCTGTTTTCAGTAACGTGACCGGAATCTGTTCGTGCTGGCTAGATTTATTGTCTGTGCTGGTGCTGACCGTAATAGGCTCTTCTGAAGCGGCTGGCAGTGGCTCAAGCGCATTAGGGGCAGGGGCGACAAGTTCCGGCGCTTCATTAGCGGAGTTACTGCCGGGGGTGACGGCATTGGCACTGGTTTCGGCCGTGCCGGGAGTCATCGGCACGGCTGGTGCGGGGCGTTTTAGGCCATCATTTTTTGCCAAGTCGGCAGGCAATACTAAAGGCGGAATTTCCACCGTGTACTGGTAGTCTTTCTCTTTATCGGGAAACAGGCTTTTGATATAGCCGCATCCGGTCAAACCGGTTAAGGCCAAAGCACTGAGCAGCGGCAACACAAGGGTTAATTTCATAATCAAATGACTTCGGCAAGGTGCATGGCGGCACGGACGGCAGCAAAACAATCTTCCGTCAACCACGTTAAGGGCAGGCGGATGCCTTTGCCAATCAAGCCCATTTCGGCAACCGCCCATTTAACAGGGATGGGGTTTGATTGGATGAAGAGCTGCTTATGTAAGGCGGCGAGTTTGCTGTCTAATGCCAAGGCGGCATCTTTATTCCCCGCGAGGGCGGCCATCAGCATATCATGAACGAGTTTCGGGGCGACGTTACCCGTGACCGTAATGGAACCGTTACCGCCTAATAGGCAAAATTCGCGGCTGCTGGCATCATCGCCCGTATAGATGGCAAAGTCTGGGCCGGTCAAGTCACGGATTTGCTTGATGCGGCTTAAGTCGCCGGTCGCTTCTTTCACGCCGACAATATTTTTTAATTCGGCGATCCGCCCCACCGTTTCCGGCAACATGTCGCAACCGGTGCGGCCAGGCACATTGTATAAGATTTGCGGAATATCCACGGCATCGTTAATGGCCTTGTGATGCAGGTATAAACCGGCTTGGGTAGGCTTATTATAGTAGGGCGTAACGATCAGACAGGCATCAGCACCCGCTTCTTTGGCGCGGCGGGTCAGGTTAATGGCTTCGCTGGTGGCATTTGCCCCTGTACCTGCAATGACTGGGATTTTACCGTCCGCATACTCGACCACAGCTTTGATGACAGCGCAATGTTCGTGTTCGTCCAGCGTTGCCGATTCGCCTGTGGTGCCGACGGCGACCAGTGCGTCAGTGCCTTGCGCAATATGAAAATGCACTAATGCTTGGAGTTTCTGAAAATCCACAGCCCCACTGTCGTCCATGGGGGTGACTAATGCTACGATACTACCTTGAATCATGAAATCTCTCGAACAGATATGGATACGGTTAAAATCCGTCCATTATAACAAGCAAACCCTTAAAACTCAGCTTGATAGATAAGGTTACTAGGGCGAGTGCCTATAAATAAAACAAATAATCAATAATTTACAGAATATAAGCGCTGCAATTGTCCGGTAAAGGGCTTTAGCCTTTGCCGATGACTGGGTAGTGTCTGCCAATAGGGCCTTTGCTTTCAATCGCCCAACCATTGTTGGCGATAATCTTGATAAGTATAATGTTTTAGTGCTTGGCACTCCCCGTTGGCATGGTGCATGTAGACGCTTGGCAAATTATAGCCATTAAAGCGGTTGGCTTTGACTAAGCTATAGGCTCCTGCATTGTTAAAGATGATTTTATCGCCCAATTGCAAGGGTTTGCCGAACCGATACTCGCCAAACAAATCTCCGGCCAAACAGGTCGAACCCGCTATGATTGCCGAATGTTCGCCATGCTGATCCGTGCCGCTAATTTCCGGCTGCCTTTGATATTCAAACACTTCAGGATGGTGATTGACGGAGGTGTCAAGGATGGCGATGGTCTTGCCGTCGCTGCTAAACAAGTCGATCACCGTGGCGACCAGTTGCACGGCATCTTCCAAAACCGATTTGCCCGGTTCAATATACACCGTTAAGCCATAAGTGTCTTGCAGGGCTTGGACTTGCGTGACAAAGGCCGTCTGGTCGCGGATTTGGCAATACATATAACCGCCGCCGAGGTTCAACCAATGCAATTTACGCAAATTACCCGGCCAATGCTGCGTCAGCTTGGCGACCGTTTTCAGCAACGGCGTGTAATCTGTGCCAGAAAAATTGGTATGGATATGCAAGCCTTCAATAGCCTCCAACGCTGGGCTTTGCGATAACGTTTCCAAGTCAACACCCAATTTTGAATGGGGCCGGCAAGGATTGTAACGCGCATCCTCGACAAACGGCAGTTTTGGGTTAATGCGCAAGCCTACCGAGGTGCGCTCTTGCATCAGCGGGGCAAACCGTTGTTGTTGCGATAGCGAATTCAAACTGACATGGCTGCATAGCCCGGCCAATTCAAGCGCTTCATCAGGGCGGATGCCGGGCGTGGTCAAATGCAGGCTGCCCGTACCCGCCAAGACTTCAGCCGCCAATTTGGCCTCAAATAAGGAACTGACCGAAAATCCGTCAATATAGGGTTTTGCCAACGCCAAAATCGGCACAAATGGCAGGGATTTGATAGAATATAGCGCTTTACAGCCACTTTGCTGGCGCAAGGTGTCCAGAGCTTTTAAGTTAGCCAGAAGCCGCCCTTCATCCACTACTAAAGCGGGGGTTGCAAGGCCGGCATAAATGCGGGCGGAAATTTCCATCGCCTGAATGATCCTATAAAAAAGTGGGGACTGAAAAGCTATTTTAACGGATATTCGCTTTAATAGGATATTGCTCTGCCCAAACGTATTCGCGGCGTTATTTCTGGTGCTTGATGGCTTAAATCATGACAGAATATGCGCCATTTACCCGTCCCCTCCACTTGAGAAGTTATGAAAATTGCTATTTTATCGCGTAACCCTAAACTGTATTCAACGTCCCGGCTCGTTGCGGCTGCGGAAGCACGCGGACATCAAGTCAGGGTTTTGGATGTTTTACGCTGCTATATGAACATCACTTCGCATAATCCGTCCATCCACTACCGTGGTGAAGATTTGACCGACTTTGATGCGGTCATACCGCGTATTGGCGCGTCTGTGACCTTTTACGGTACGGCGGTGTTAAGGCAATTTGAAATGATGAATGTCCTGCCCCTGAACGAATCGGTCGCCATTTCCCGGTCGCGCGACAAATTACGCTCCACCCAATTGCTGGCAAGAAAAGGCATAGGCCTGCCGGTGACCGGCTTTGCCAATAACCCTGACGACATCACCGATTTGATTGACCAAGTAGGCGGTACGCCGCTGGTCATTAAGCTATTGGAAGGCACCCAAGGCATTGGTGTGGTGCTGGCGGAAACCCATAATGCCGCCGAAAGCGTCATCCAAGCGTTTATGGGCTTGAAAGCCAATATCATGGTGCAGGAATTTATTAAGGAAGCGGGCGGCAGTGACCTGCGCTGTTTTGTGGTCGGCGATAAGGTGGTTGCCGCGATGAAACGCCAAGGCGCGGACGGTGAGTTCCGTTCTAACTTGCACCGGGGCGGTTCGGCCGTCTTAGTGCGCCTGACTCCTGAAGAGCGTTCGACGGCCATCCGCGCCGCCAAAATCATGGGGCTTAACGTGTGCGGCGTGGATATGCTGCGCTCTAACCACGGCCCGGTGATTATGGAAGTTAATTCCTCGCCTGGGCTGAAAGGTATTGAAGCCGCCAGCGGCAAAGACATTGCCGACTTGATTATCCAGTTTATGGAAAAACGCTTTGAATCGCTGGAAACCTCCAAAGACAAATCCATCCAAGCCCGGACACGCACACGCGGCAAGGGCTAGATAGCATCCGTTGAAGTCGGCGGCTATTTTTAGATGTTTCTTTAAAGTTTAAAGAGCAAAGGTGTTTGACTTTATGAAACGTTAACCTATTATTGTTGTGTTGGCCGATAATGCCCGCAATCAAGGATAGGAGACAATAATAATATGAACATCATTGATTTAAGAACCAGCCTTAGAGAATCTTCTAATACCCGGTGTGGGGGCGACCGCCGCCAAAATCCGCATCCGTTCGGTTCGCCCGAATGGCTGGAGTATATCCGCACCCAAGGTCTGGAGCAGCCGATTCACGACCGCCGCAAAATGCTCAGGCGTGCCAATGACCGCCGCAGTCAGGTGGACGGAGAACAGAAAGAACAGGCTTATAAACGGATTTTACTGACAACTGCCGAGAAGAAATTATTGGCGGATATGTATTTGGCGGATATGGACAGCGCCGAGTCGTAGAGAAGGCCGGGCAATAACCCGCGCATAGGTGATGGGTTAACGTCCATCGCCTATGGTCGCGTTAACCAAGTGATTCTGTACGCCAATATGTTGCCGGGTAGCCATATCGCTGTGCCATGCAAGATAATGAGGGTCTGCCCGACAGTAGGCCTGTCTTGGCTAAAATGCCTGCGGCTATTTTTTTACAAAATAGTAAAGCTCGCCGAATTTGCCTTTCAGCGTCATGGTATCCGCTGTGCGCTCCACTAAGGTAAAGGTATCAAATCCTGAGCGGCCTACAAAAGGCACTTTTAATTTGCCGTTGTCGATTTCATAATTCAGCGGTGTTTGGTCATAATGTCCGCCTTCGCGGGCAATATTTTTGATAGTGACTTTTCCGCCCTGAAATACCCACGAATCTTCCCGTGATACCGTTTCTTTCGCGGTGAGGGAGTTTTTCGTATATTGCAGTTTCCACGTTCCGTGCATATCATCTTTCGATTCTAAGGCAATGTCCGCAAACGCAACGCTTGCCCATACACTTAAAACCCCTATCGCCGCCGTCAAAGCTATTTTTTTCATAACCGTTTTCCTTTTTAAAATTAATTGATTACGCGAAAGGATTCTACGCGCACTAGGGGCATAACCCTATTTTTAATTGGCGTTGCCCAGTAAATAAATTGGCGCAACCTCAGGGACTAATAGGCAGTATGGAATAAACGGTTCAGTAAGGCTAACCAGCATCTTGTATAAATATATTTTTTCATGTTGTTTCAATTGGTTGAAAAAAATGATTTCTTAAGCTGTCGGGCTTACCGTACGGCCAGCAAAGCCGCCTTCAGCTAATGTCAGAAGACTTGTGGAATGGTGCGCGGCGGAGCCGGATTTGCCGCCTGCCTACAGCCATCCAGCATTAAAGACCGGGGTGAAAGAAACAGTTGCGAAAATAGTGGCGGCCATTGCCACCCATGTAATTAGTTAGAGCCGAGCAGATCTACGCCTAGCGCTAAGCGGTAAAGGTGCGACAACGTTTCTACGGCTGTTTCGCTTTTCTCTGTATCTTTCTTGTTCTCTTTTTGTTCTCTTTTTTCTTGCTTTTGCCGTTGTCTCTGGTAAGCTAACCCCGTATTCAACACGTTAAGGAAGGGCGCATGATGGAGATTTTAACTAGGCGGCAGCGGGAGATTTTTAACTTCTTACGCGCCAATCAAGCGCGTTTTCCTTATCCCCCCAGTCTGGATGAGCTTTGTGAAGCGTTGGACATGGCTTCGCGCGGGTCTTTGCATAAGCATATTTCGGCACTGGTTAATGCGGGGCTGGTCGAGCCGTTTAACGGCAATAAGCAGACGGGGGTGCGCCTGACGGCACAAGCGCGGGTAGAGGCTAGGGAAGGGCAGGGCTTGCCTTTTGTCGGGGCTATCGCTGCGGGTAAACCGATTGAGGCGTTGGAGACGGTCGGCTATATGGTGGTGCCTGAGGCCTTAAAAACCAATAAGCCGTGTTATGTGTTGCAAGTTAAAGGCGAGTCGATGGTTGAGGCGGGGATTTTTGATGGCGATTGGGTGGTGATTGAGCAACGCGCTTATGCCCAGAACGGCGAGATTGTCGTCGCCCTAATTGATAACGCCGAAGCCACGTTGAAATACATTCAGCAATCCGCCGGACAAGTGTTGTTGCTGCCCGCCAATGCGGCCATGAGCGCGTTGGCTTACCGCCCTGAACAGGTGCAAATCCAAGGTGTGCTGGTCGGGCAAATGCGCAGTTACCGATCCCATGCCAACCCAGTCATTTAATGTGAGGAGCAAGGCCATGCCAAGAAAAATCCACATGCACGATCAGGTGTACAATAAAATCGACGGCATTATGAACCACTATAAAAAACGCCCGATGCAGGGGTTTATGCGCCGCTTGATTAAGTTAATCCGGCGGCCATCAATGGCCGCCTGATCTGGAGCCGGACGCTTAGCTTTATGATGACTATCGCTAAAGGCTCAGACGCTTTACAATAGGCCTATTTGCATGAGTTTTTAGGACAGGATATGGCAGTCAATAAAACATCCGCCAATAGCGACAAACAAACCCAGTTAGTGATGGCCGCCCGCCGTGAACAGGAATTGCGCGAGCAATCGTATCGCGGGCAGGCTTTAAAGATGTATCCGTGGGTGTGCGGGCGTTGTGCGCGTGAGTTTACCCACAAAAACCTTGCGGAGCTGACCGTGCATCACCGCAACCATAACCATGACGATAATCCGGCGGATGGCAGCAATTGGGAATTGTTATGCCTGTATTGCCATGATAATGAGCATTCGCGTTATGAGGAGACCCGCTTCTCCGGTATCCAGACCCGCAAAGCCAGTGCGCCTGTGGCCACCCATAATCCGTTTGCGGATTTGAAGAGCTTGTTGGGCAGTAAGAAATAAGGCTTTGTTTATCTACGCCTAACCGTTGTAAGCATAGATAACTTTTCGGGCATCGGGAATGACAATGATGATGCCAATGCGCCCATAGGCAAAATAGCTTTTTGGTTTGGCAATTGCCGTATTAAGCTCGCTCTCAATCAGCGGGTCTATGGGAATGCCAAAGCCATATACGTTTAGGTAGTTGGCAATTTTGGGGCTAGCTGCCGCTGTTATGGCTTCGCGTTTTTGCTTATTGTCTAGCCACTGGGGATCTGACAGAATTGGGGTTTCTTGCCATTTTCCGTAATGCCAATAAAAGCCGGATGCTGATCCTCTGGGCGATAATTTTTCCAGATAAGCAAGACCGCCTTGCAGTATAGCTTGTGCGGCAATATCGGGTAATTTATAGGCGATAAAGCCCGTTTCATTGCCGCCAGGCCCCCATCCCCAAGATTCTTCGTTGGCGTAAAGGATATCGTCAATGGGTAGGTCTTTGGGGAGGTGCTTTAGCCTATGCTGTGTTATAAAGTGTTGGTAATAGATGCCGCATCCGGCAATTAATAGGGTGCAGAGGATGAGCGCGGCTTTTGGAAACCGGAACGCCCAGCGGACAGCAATAATCAGCAAATACCCTGCAAGGGCAAGAATAAGTAATGCCGCTAGAATGAAAAGCGCCTGAATCATGATTTTCCTCTTCGCGTGGCGTTATTAGGCCTATTTTATCCCCTCCCTAAGCTATCAATCCCCTTATTTGCCAAAGCATCCGCGCGTTCGTTGCCGGGGTCGCCGGAATGGCCTTTGACCCATTGCCATTCGATGGTGTGCAGGTTACTGGCGGCATCGAGCCTGCGCCAGAGGTCGTCGTTTTTCACGGGCTGTTTGGCGGCGGTGCGCCAATTGCGTTTTTTCCAATCGGGCAACCATTCGGTAATGCCTTTCAGTACATAGCTGGAATCGCTGTGCAATTTGACTTTGCAGGGTTTTTTCAGCGCTTCTAAGGCTTGTATCGCCGCCATCAGTTCCATGCGGTTGTTGGTGGTGGTGGCTTCGCCGCCAAACAGTTCTTTGCTGTGGCTTTTATAGGTCAGCATCGCACCCCAGCCGCCAGGGCCCGGGTTGCCGCGGCAAGCACCGTCGGTATAGATAATTACGCAGTCAGTCATGGTTAATTTGGGGGGTAGAGGTAGAAGCTAAAGAGGTGGTCATTAAACGGGGTTGGTCGGTTTGCGTCACTGGGGATAAGGGGATCAGGTTGTAGCGGCGCTTAATGGCCTTAATGGCGTAGGCGGTTGCGGTAAACGAGCCGGCCGTGCGCACCGCTTTGCCGTGTTTGGTCTTGATTTCATCCAGATAAAAGCTTGACGAGACGGTAACTTCAAAATTGAGCAGTTTTAGCCAGTCCATCATTCGGGCATGGCTGATAAAGTGCCCGCGCCAAGAATCGGTCAGTTTGAGTTCCCATAAAAACTGGTACCGAATCCAGATGCTCCAAGGGTTAAAGTTCATCATCAGGATGACCCCTTCAGGCTTTAAGACCCGCTCTATTTCGCGCATGGTTTGGAAGCGCGACGTGTCAAATTCTAACAGATGTGGAACAATGACCATATCGACGCTGGCACATTTTAACGGCAAACGGAAGGCTTTGGCTTGAATTTTTCTGGCCAGCGGTGAGCCTAGATTTTTTGCGTCAAGAATGGTATAGAATTTGTATAAAGTACAGTCAATAAAGTCATTTTCCCAGCCCAATCCACCAATCTGCAAAACGGTTTGCTGGCAACTTACCGTAATGGCGCGTTGCAGATACTCGGTTTCGAGTTCTTTTAGCAATTTGCCCCTAGGCGTTTGGTACCAAGAAAATAAGAAGTTACGTTTCATTGCGGTGCTTACAGGTTGTGAGCCTGCCCCAATTTAAGGCAAGGCGGGTGGTTGCCGCTGTGGCATGGACACTGTTTATTTACGCCAAGCTTGCCGCTTAATGCGGAAAGAAAACGGCTGGCGGCGGGCAATTAATCGCAGGCGGGTCAGGCATTAGGCGTGGATTAACTTTTTCTTTCAGATAATGTAATATTCCTTTGAATAATTTCAAGAAAAACACGCTATACTATAACCCTTATATTATATAACTACACTCTTAGGCTATAAGACGATGCATGTTAATTTTAAGAGGCCAGTTAATTTCCTATTGATTTTGTTGTCTTTTTTGGCAGCAGGCTGTACGGAAAACGCCACCGACCAGATCAGTGCCACCGACCAAGTGTCCGGCAACACCGATCCTAATGCGCCAGAGAATGTCTCTGGACAGGCCGGTTCTCGCCTTAAATTCAACAAACACAAGCCCCAAAGCGAAACCGCCCAATACGATAGCGTATGGGACCGTTTATTAGCGCTCTATTCCCTGCCGGAAATGGATAATGAGCGTATCGACCGTGCGGTTGATTGGTACTTGCAACATCCGGCTTCCCTCGCAATTATCCAGCAACGCGCAGAGCCTTACCTGCACCATATTTTGGACGAGGTGGAAGCTAAGCACATTCCTGGGGAATTGGCCTTATTGCCCGTGGTGGAAAGCGCGTTCGTGGTGAACGCCTATTCTACCGCTGATGCCTCAGGGCTTTGGCAATTCATCCCTTCTACAGGTCAAGAATACGGTTTGGAGCAAAATGATTGGTACGATGGCCGCCGCGATGTTTATGCCTCCACTAAAGCCGCGACCACTTATCTGAAAGAGTTAAGCGAGTTGTTCGACGGCGATTGGCTGTTGGCTTTGGCTTCGTACAATTGCGGTAAAAACCGCGTCCGCAAGTCGATAGATAAAAATGAAGGCCGCAGTCTGCCGACGGATTACTGGTCTTTAAGCCTGCCCCAAGAAACCCAAGATTATGTGCCGCGCTTATTGGCGATCGCCAAAATATTCGCTAATGCCGAGCGATACAATCTGCATTTGCATCATATCCCTAATAAGCCGTATTTTGAAGCGGTCGATATTAAAGCGCCGTTGGATTTGCGCAAAGCCGCACAATTGGCCAATACCCCTTTTGACCAATTCTTAAAGCTTAATCCGGGTTTTAACCGATCGTGTACCGCCCCGCAAGGTCCGCACCGCCTGTTAGTGCCAGTGGCGCAAGCGCAAAACTTTAAAAGAAACCTCGCCCAATTGCCGTTTAACGAACGCGTCGATTACAGCCAATTTTATGAAGAGGCTGCACCAGCCCCGGCTCCGGCCAGAATCCGCTCTGAAGAACGGCTTGCCGCCGCCCCTATCATGAAAAGAAGCGAGCCGAAAGAAGAGCGTCATGAAGAGATTCAGACCAGCACTATTTCAGGGCGTTATACCGTCAAGCCGGGCGAAACCTTATCGGCGATTGCCGAGCGTAGCCATACCAGCATAGCGGCGTTACGCCAAGCCAACCATTTGCCCGACGGTAATGTGCGTTGGGGTATGCGCTTGCAGATTCCGTCCGCCAGCGACGACCTTAACGACGCGCGGGCTGAGCGCCAGCCGATAGCGGTAAAAGCGGCAAAAATCCAGACTGGCGGCAGCGGCCAGATGTATGCGGTGAAAAAAGGCGATACCTTTTGGAATATCTCGCAACGCTTTGCAGTAGATCCTAAGGATTTGGCCGAGTGGAATAAAATAACCCTAAAAACCGCCCTATTGCCGGGCCGTAAACTGGTGATTAAAGGGGGCACCGCCAACCAGCAGGTCGCCTCAGCCGCACCGATACGCTTGGTGCATTATAAAGTCGGCAATGGCGATACCCTGACGCAAATCGCCAAACGCTTTAACATCTCCGTAAGCGAATTGCGCAAAACTAACGCCGACGCATTAAGCAGAGGCCTGCGTCCTGGGCAGCAATTAAAAGTGATTGTTGACGGGCAGCCCTCTACTTAAAACGTTCTGACACCGACACCGATAAAAAGGGCGGCTTGACCGCCCTTTTTTGTGCCTGTCAATAGCCCTTATAGCGGGTCAACACATCACTGGCAGTCAAGGCTTTATTCCATATCCTTACTTCGTCAATGCTGCCGATAAACTGGTATGGGCATCCATTTGCCCCATTGTCAAAACTGCCGATATAGACATCTTTTTGGCTGAAACTGCCGTAGCCGATGGCTGATTTTGTTGGTGTTCCGGTACCGACTTGTACGCCGTCTACATATAACCTGACGGCGTTCAGGTCATAAGTGCCGACCAAATGATGCCATTTGCCATCCATTAAGCTATAGCCCGGATCGGGCGATTCGGTATAAGACGAGCCGTCACTGTTGGCGACATAAAAATAAGGCACGCCATTGCTGTGCGTCGCATTTTCGTGCAGATAGAGGCCGTATGCGGCATAACTACAGGCATGGTTGCTTTTGGCAAGCACATACAGCGGTACGGTTGCGTCAGTCGTCCCTGCTTTTATCCACGCTTCCACAGAGATTTTTTGCGGCTCTAAAATAGCCGCATGAGGTATTTTTACATACTGTCCACCCGTGAAATTTAACGCCGCATCGTCAAAACGGCGGCTAATCCAGAGTGGGTCGGCGGCATCTGCCGCCGTGCTGCCGCCCAGTTGCCCATGTTTGCCATAAGCCGATGAATCAAGGATTTTTTGGCCTGCACCCTCGTCGATATGCCAGTTGGCGACCATATTATTCAATGGGGCGGCTTGGGCGTTATAAGTGCCGATGGCGGCAACGAGGGATAATAGGCATTTTGTCGTGGTTTTCATGGCTTTCCAGTCCTTTTTATGATGATAATCGCTGTGTCGGAGGTAATGTAGCAAAGAATCTCGGCGAAGGCAGGTAAATATTTACCTTAAACGTAGGGCATTTGTCTGTTTGCGGCAGACTTACATGCCCTTGCCCCCTACATGTTGTAAAATGTCCGCTGTTTTGTTAAGAAAAAGAGGTTATTGTGGCGTGGTTATTAGTGTTTTTGGCGGGTGTGATAGAGATTGTTTTTGCGGTCAGCCTTAAGTATAACGAAGGCTTCACCCAGCTTTGGCCAAGCTTGCTGACTGCCGCTTCTGGTGCGCTGAGCTTTTATCTGCTGACGTTGGCGATTAAAACCTTACCTATCGGTACGGCTTATGCCGTGTGGACGGGCATCGGTGCAGTCGGCATAGCCATTCTGGGGATTGTCCTTTTTAAAGAATCGGCGGACTGGCCGCGTTTGCTCTCGCTGTTACTGGTGATTATCGGCATTATTGGCTTAAAAATAACGGATACGGTGTAATGTTACAGCTCATTTTTCAAACGCCGCCGGATGCGGCGGTACTGGCGCGGATCGGCGCAGGGGATGATGTGGTTTTTTTGGATGGCGCGGTGCTGGGATTGTTAAAAAATAGCCGTTGGGCGCAGGAGATAAGCCGCTTAACAGGGGCCTGCCAGGTGTTTGCCTTAGCGGATGATTTACAGATACGCGGCCTTGCCCAAGCTGACTTGGTAGCAGGGTTGGCTTTGGTCGATTATGCCGGGCTGGTGGCGTTGACCGTTAAAAATACAGTGACACAATCATGGTCTTAATGGTTGAAGGTATCGCCTTACCGACTACCGAGCAAGGTTTTTTGGTGAATGCGGCGGATTGGAACCCTACGGTCGCCGAGGCATTAGCCGCTGCTAACCAGATTCAGTTGACGGAGGCGCATTGGGAGCTGATTGAATTTATGCGGGGGTATTATCGGCAGTATAAGCATCTGCCCAATGCACGGGTATTCGCCAAAGCCATAGCGAAGACGCTAGGGGAAGAGAAGGGCAATAGCCGTTATTTGCAGCGCTTATTCCCCGCTGGGCCGTTGAAGTATACTTGCAAGCTGGCGGGGTTGCCCAAGCCGCCAACTTGTTTGTGAGGGGTAGATAATGGCATTTGGGTTTTTAAGCTGCTGTAAATGCTGGCCGACGGTTAACAGTGACGGATGCGCCAGCCATTAATAATTGCCGGACAGAAAGGCATCTGCATCGGGCACGGCCATCTGCTTAGACGCATACTGGATGCCTTGGTCGCCATCATAGGGGCTACGGTGCTGGTTGTCGCCCGACCATAAGTAAGCAGGTATCGACAAAGGGAATGCCTTACAGCGCTGTCCGCCCAGATAATGGGCGCAAAAACGGCAATTGTCTTGGTATCTATGGATCATAAGTCAGCCTCGTGTAATTTTTGGTACAGCGTGACTATTTCAGCATAAAAATGCTTGCCTACAAACGTTTCTGAAACAAATCCAGTCGGGTGCTAAGATTGATTTTCTAAGCCGCCTGTGCGGCGGTTAACATTACAACAAACAGAAGTTCTTATAATGTAAATTTCTAAGCCGCCTGTGCGGCGGTTAACACTGCGAAAGCTGATCGCGCTCTTCGACTATTTTTCTAAGCCGCCTGTGCGGCGGTTAACATTAAGTTTTTGTATTTTCAAAAACCGGAAAATTTCTAAGCCGCCTGTGCGGCGGTTAACAACACCAAGCAATCAATCAAGGCCTTCAACATTTTCTAAGCCGCCTGTGCGGCGGTTAACATGCCTGTCATGGCTAACATGGCGCGAAGCATTTTCTAAGCCGCCTGTGCGGCGGTTAACGCAAAAAAGGGTCGGTTTCGGTTTCGAGGGCTTTTCTAAGCCGCCTGTGCGGCGGTTAACTATCAGCGATGCGCTGGCGCAGGCGGCGGGTGTTTCTAAGCCGCCTGTGCGGCGGTTAACGTACCCCAAGCGTGATAGCC
Source organism: Methylovulum psychrotolerans (assembly GCF_002923755.1). Taxonomy (GTDB): domain Bacteria; phylum Pseudomonadota; class Gammaproteobacteria; order Methylococcales; family Methylomonadaceae; genus Methylovulum; species Methylovulum psychrotolerans. The sequence goes on along the minus strand of NZ_PGFZ01000010.1, from coordinate 56,551 downwards.
CAACTCATAAGATTTCTAAGCCGCCTGTGCGGCGGTTAACTGGCTCGTTAATCATTATTAGCGACAATAATCTTTCTAAGCCGCCTGTGCGGCGGTTAACAATGGGGAACATCAGTTTTGATTTTAACTTTTTTTCTAAGCCGCCTGTGCGGCGGTTAACTGGAGTTAGATGCTTCAGAGGCTAGAGTATATAGGCTTTACGGGGATTTTGGCAAGAAAAACCAATGTTTTTTGATGCTACTATAAGTTATTGATTATTATTAAGTAAATTTGGGCTTTAAATTTATTCCTAAATTTTGGGGGTGCAGGCTTAGGGGGTAAAAATAGGGGCTGGTCTGTTATGGTTATGGGTAAGCTACAGGGGGTAAGCGGAATGTTAATGCGTTGGCTTTAGGTTATCGTCCAAAGGCTAAAGACCTTTGCGCTCCGTTTGATGCCGCTCATATTGATCGCGAGGGGAGCTTTTCTGTACCGGAAACGCGGTAAGGTGATGGGCGTTATTGCCCATCTTTAAACCGATGGATCAAGCGGCGTTCTTTTTTATTGGGCTTGTGGTCTATGCCGTTGATGGCTAAAAATTCCCGTTGTTCGCGCTGTTGGATGATTTGCAGTTGGCGTTGGGCGTGGCTTTCCGGGGATTCTTCGTAGAGCAGCGCCGCGTCTTTGGCGGCGCGGCGTTGGCCGCTGAGGGCGGTGACGGTGATCTCCCAGCGGTAGCGGTCTTTGCTGATGCTCAGTTGTGCACCGACTTTAATGTCTTTACCTGGCTTAGCGCGTTGTTTGTTGACGTGGACTTTGCCGCCGTTGATGGCTTCGGCGGCATCGGCACGGGTCTTAAAAAAACGCGCCGCCCACAGCCATTTATCTAGGCGGAGGGACTCCAGTTCAGGCGACACTGGCTTTTCTTAGGCCTTTGGGCAGGGAGAAGACGACTTTTTCTTCAATGCCTTGGATTTCAATAGTCGATTGGCCGCCCCATTGTTTCAGTTGGTTAATCACTTCTTGTACTAAGACTTCGGGGGCGGAGGCGCCGGCGGTTACGCCGACGACATCAATGTTGGTAAACCACTCTTGCTGCATGTCCTTGGCGGTATCGATCAGGTAGGCGGGTTTGCCGAGCTGTTCGGCGATTTCGCGCAGGCGGTTGGAGTTGGAACTGTTCGGCGAGCCGACCACTAAGATGGTGCCGGCGGTTTTTGCCAGCTCATACACCGCGTCTTGACGGTTTTGGGTGGCGTAGCAAATATCGTCTTTTTTCTGGTCTTGGATGGAGCTAAACCGGGCGCGGAGGGCATCGACCATGATTTGGGTATCGGTCATGGACAGGGTGGTCTGGGTGACGTAGGCCAGGTTGTCGGGGTTGTTGACGTGCAGTTTGGCGACGTCTTCGGGGGTTTCGACCAGATAAATGCCGCCGTTTTCCGTGCATTTTTCGTATTGGCCCATGGTGCCTTCCACTTCGGGGTGGCCGGCGTGGCCGATCAGGATCACTTCGCGGTCGGATTTGGCGTGTTTGGCGACTTGCAGATGCACTTTGGTGACTAGGGGGCAGGTGGCATCAAAAATGGTCAGGTTGCGCTCTTTGGCTTCTTGCTGTACTTGTTTGGAAACGCCGTGGGCACTGAAGATAAGGTAAGAGCCGACGGGTACGTCGGTCAGGTCTTCGATAAAAATCGCGCCTTTTTCTTTCAGGCCGTCAACGACGGTACGGTTATGCACGACTTCATGACGGACATAGATGGGGGCGCCGAACGCTTCTATGGCTTGGTCGACGATTTCGATGGCGCGGTCTACACCGGCACAGAATCCACGGGGGTTTGCGAGTACGATTTGCATAATCTTGACTTCTTTAGTGGGTTGAATGGGGATATTTTAACTCAATAGGGGAGGCGATACTATTGGCGATGTGCGCAAAAGTGAATTGCGGCGGCGGGTAAGTTTTTTACCCGCTGTGCGGTTAGTTAAGTAATTGCCAAACGGGTTGGATTTGCGGCGGCAGGGCCATAAGGCGACCGAGTTCCACCCATTGGTCGGGCCCGTGAAAGTCGGAACCCATCGAGCCGCTCAGGCCAAAGTTTTTGGCGTATTGGCAGACCCGGCTGATTTCGTCGGGGTTGGTGCGTCCGGTAACGACCTCTATGCCTTGTCCGCCCGCGTCTTTAAACGCAGTCAGTAAGAGGCGCATTTGGTTGGCGCTGAGTTTGTAACGCAGGGGGTGCGCCAGCACCGCCACGCCGCCGGATTGGGTAATCCAGCCGACCGCTTCCACCAATTCTGCCCACGCGGTCGAGACGTAGGCGGGTTTGCCTTTGGCCAGATAGCGGTCAAAAGCTTCCTGTTGGCTGTTAACATGGTGTCCGGCGACCAGAAAGTCGGCAAAATGGCTACGCGTGATCATGCCGTCACCCGCTGCCGCCATGACTGCGGCTAAGGCACCGGGGATGCGTTTTTTTTCCAGTTTGTCGGCAATCCGTTCCGCCCTGTCCATGCGGGTGTTTTGTAACCGTTGCGTGGCATCGGCTAGGGGCGGGTAGGCAGAGTTAATGCCTAGGCCGACAATATGGAAGCATTGGTGCCGCCATTGTGCGGACAGTTCTATGCCGGGGATCAGGGTTATGCCGGCGGTGGCGGCGCAACGTTCCGCCTCGGCCAGTCCGGCAGTGGTGTCGTGGTCGGTCAGAGCCAGATCGGTTACGCCACGTTCATAGGCACGCTGCACCACGGCGGTGGGCGACAAAGCCCCGTCTGAGGCGGTGGAATGGCAGTGCAGGTCGTAAATTTGCGGTTTGCTTGGGTCAGGTTCGGGCATGGTTATTGGTACTCGCCGTATAGCTTGGCATAAAGGCCATTTTGTTGGATTAAGGTTTCGTGCCGCCCTTGCTCGCAAATGCTGCCTTGCTCGAACACATAAACGTGGTCGGCTTGTTTGACGGCACTGAGCCGATGGGCGATGATGAGCGTGGTGCGGCCTGTTAAAAATGTCGCCAGAGCCTGGTGCAGATTATGCTCCGTTTCGCTGTCCAAGGCCGAGGTCGCTTCATCAAGGATGACGACTTTGGGGTCGGCGACCACCATGCGGGCAATGGCCATGCGCTGGCGTTGTCCGCCGGACAGGCGCATACCGTGGCGGCCAACGACGGTATCCAAACCTTTGTCCAAGTCTTTTATCACTTCGCCCAGTTGGGCGATTTCTAAGGCGTGCCATAGCACGTCATCAGGGGCCGGTTTACCGAGGGTCAGGTTGGCGCGGATGGTGTCGTTAAATAATACAGGATGTTGCAAAACGGTGACGACATTTTCTCTGACGATATCCAAACCGATCTGTTCAATGGGTATATCATTAAAATAAATGCGCTGCGGGGCGCAGGGATACAGGCCAATCAGGATTTGGATCAGGGTCGATTTGCCGCCGCCGCTGGCTCCGACTAAGGCGACTTTTTCGCCCGCTTTGATGTGCAGGTTTATGCCGTTGAGGATACTGTCTTCGCCGTAGCTGAAATGCAGGTTATCGACGCGCACCGCGACGGTTTTTTGGCCTTGGAAAGGGTTATGCAGATGCGGGTATTGCGGCTCTTGTTGCAGGGCATTCAGGCGATTGATGCGGAGCAGGGCGGCTTTGGCGGCAAAGTAGCCGTATTGGATGTTTAAAACTTCTTGTACCGGCGCCATCATGAACCATAAATAGCCGAACACCGCGAGCATTTGTCCCATGGTCAAGTCGGAATAGAACACCATGAGCATGGCACCGGCGCGGAATACATCGAAGCCGAACAAAAATATCAGAAAACTGAGGCGGTTGGCGGCATCGCTTTTCCACGCGTAAGCGATGGCGTTGTCTTTGACTGAACGGGCGGCGGTAATCAGTTCTTGGCAATAGTATTGTTCGCGGTTGCTGGCGCGGATCTGGTGGATGGCCTCCAAGGTTTCGGTCAGGGCTTGTTGGAAAATTTCGTATGCAGAGTTTTCTTTAGCTTTTAGGTGTTTGACGTTTGCCCCGACTACGCGGGTGAAATAAATCACCACCGGATTGAGCAATAAGATAAATAAGCCCAGTTGCCAGTGCATCCAGAGCAAAATCACCGCTGTGCCGATGATGGTCAGTACCGCAATCAACAGTTTGCTGATGGTGTTGCCGATAAAATTATCCAGCGTGTCCAAGTCGGTGACCAGATGCGTGACCACTGTACCCGTGCCTAGGCTTTCATATTCGGCCATTGAAATCGTCCGCAAGCGGTCAAGCAGGCCTTTGCGCAGCCGGAACACGATGTCTTTCGATACCATCGAAAATTGCCGCAACTGGATGATGTTGAACAGGATGGAGAATAAGCGTAGCAGAACGCTGATAAACAGCACCACGCCGATATACAAAATCGGTTGCCGCCATTCCGGCAGGGCGACCAAGTCAATAGTGGCCATGACAATGCCCGGTTTATGCAGCAAGACTTCATCGACCAGCAAGGGCATCAGCAACGGTACGGGAACGCTGGCGACGGTGGCTAAGACCGCGATCAGGTGCGAGTAAACCAGGGCTTTTTTATGCTCAAGGGCGATTTGTTTAATGGGCTTCCAAAGGTCAACGGGCTTGTCCGGTTTAGTTTGCACAGGGGGAGGAGGGCGATGAAAAAACGGTTATTGTAGCATCTTGTCGGCAAAAGGCTGGACAGTCAATTGCGGAATGCTATCTACGGTTTATCTGTAGAGGCAGGCGCGTCATGTTTTGTGCTTATTGCCAAAAGGGGGGGAACTCAACTCCCTGTACGCACTCCTATCCAAAAGGCAATCGTTTGGCTCGCCAATAAGCACATGCACATTGGGCAGACAACTTTTACAATAAGCCATTTTATAATTTTTATATTTCAACTATTATTGTATAATTGAAGGATGGATAAACAACTTGCCACCACACTTTTTGAATCACTAGCATCCGGCATTCGGCTGGATATTTTTCGGCTGCTGGTAAAACAGGCGCCCACCGGGCTGGTGGCGGGTGAAATTGCCACGTTATTGGCGTTACCGCCCACGAATCTGTCCTTTCATCTCAAGGCGATGACGTATGCCGGTTTACTTAACGTCACCCAAGAGGGACGCTACCAGCGTTATCGGGCGAACCTTGCCGTTATGCAGGCATTGATCGGCTATTTGACTGCCGAGTGTTGTGCGGGTAGCCCGGAACACTGTTTTGATGCCGATAAGGCATCCCCTTGCTGTGATAGCGATTAATTTTTTATTTTTCATTAATACATCTTATTGATTATGAATGTTTTATTTTTATGTACTGGCAATTCTTGCCGTTCTCTGATGGGTGAAGCCATTTTCAATCATCTTGCCCCGGAAGGGTGGCGGGCCATCAGTGCGGGCAGCAAGCCGTTGGGTCGGTTAAACAGCGGCGCGGTGGCTTTGCTTGAGCAGGAAGGCATTTCTACCGAGGGCTATTACAGCAAATCTTGGAATGATCTGCCGTTGACACCGGATATTGTGCTGAGCGTGTGCGGCAATGCGGCTAACGAAACCTGTCCGGTGTATTTGGGCGGCGCTTTACGCAGTCATTGGGGGGTTGAAGACCCCGCCCATGCCGAAGGTACTGAAGAGGAAATCAAAGCGGCGTTTATGACGGCTTACCGTATTTTGCGGCATCGCATTGAACAATTTCTGGCTTTACCGCTGGATGAATTAAAGGACGCCCGCGAACGCTTAAAAGCGGAACTGGATCGTCTTGGCAATCTGTTACCCTAACGTTTAAGGAATTTAATCATGGCAAGCATTCAAATTTTTGACCCCGCCTTGTGTTGCAGTACGGGTGTGTGCGGTGTGGAAGTCGATCAACAGTTAGTGGGTTTTTCTGCCGATGTGGATTGGGCAAAGCAAAATGGCGCAAACCTTGAGCGCTTCAACCTGGCTCAGCAACCGATGGCTTTTGCTGACAATGCTGTCGTAAAGGCCTTTCTGGAGCGTTCAGGTGCTGATGCATTGCCATTGGTTTTAGTAGACGGTGAGGTGGCTTTGGCGGGGCGTTACCCTAACCGCGATGAATTGGCGCGTTGGGCGGCCATTGCCGAAACAACCGAAAAACCGGTATCCGCTTGTTGTAGTGGCAGTAGCTGTTGCTAAGGAACGTGCATAAAATCAAGTCGGCGTTCCATTGCACCTCTGCGTATTAAACCCCACCCCAGCCCTCTCGGCAACCGCTCCTTGCGTTGCTCTACCTCCTTTACACCCCTGAGGGTGTGCATCCGTGCAGTCGCCCTTGGCAGGGGAGGGAGCTTATGGCTTCCCCGTCGTACAGGCGAAAATCAGGGGAAAAATGCCCCTCCCCCTGCCAAAGGGCAGGCTGGGAGGAAGTTGTCGTACTTTTGTCTGTTCAACAAATTTTATTTCATGCACGTTCCTTACCTGAGGTTTCTCATGTCCGCATTAAGGTTTCTTGACCAAGCACCACGTTTTTTGTTTTTTACCGGCAAGGGCGGTGTGGGTAAAACCTCGGTGGCGTGTGCCACGGCCATACAATTAGCCGATGCCGGGCGACAGGTTTTGCTGGTCAGCACTGACCCTGCATCCAATGTCGGCCAAGTCTTCGGCATCACTATCGGTAATCAGATTACCGCCATCCCTGCCGTGCCCCGCTTGGCGGCATTAGAAATTGATCCGCAAGCCGCTGCCCAAGCTTACCGTGACCGTATTGTCGGGCCAGTGCGCGGTCTGTTGCCGGAAGCGGTGGTCAAAGGCATTGAGGAACAGCTGTCGGGTGCTTGCACGACGGAGATTGCCGCCTTTGACGAGTTCACCGCCTTATTGACTGATCCGGCCTTAACCAGCGGTTACGATCACATCGTGTTCGATACGGCCCCGACCGGACACACCATCCGCTTGTTGCAATTGCCGGGTGCTTGGACTGGCTTTCTTGAAGAAGGTAAGGGCGACGCTTCTTGTCTTGGCCCCTTGGCGGGTTTGGAAAAGCAACGCGACCAGTATAAGGCGGCGGTTGCCTGTCTTGCTGATGCGGCCCGCACCCGGCTGATTTTAGTGGCCCGCGCCCAGCACTCGGCCTTGCGCGAGGTGGCGCGTACGCATGAGGAATTGGCGGCTATTGGCTTTCAGAACCAATATTTGCTGATTAACGCGCTCTTGCCTGCCAGCGCAATAGGCAATGATTCCTTGGCGTTGGCTATCCATACGCGTGAGCAGGCGGCGCTACAGGGCATCCCGGAGGTGTTGCGGGCTTTGCCGCGTGACGAGGTATTGCTTAAGGCCTTTAATCTGGTGGGGCTGGAGGCTTTGCGGCAGCTGTTAGTTGACGCGCCTGCGTCAGTGCCGATGGCGGTTGCGCCAGTTATGGCGTTTACGCAGCCTAGCCTTTCTGGTCTGGTTGCTGAAATCGCCTTGGGCGGTCACGGCCTTATCATGTTGATGGGCAAAGGCGGGGTAGGTAAGACGACAATAGCGGCGGCAGTGGCAGTTAATTTGGCGCAACGCGGCTTGCCTGTGCATCTGACCACCTCTGACCCTGCTGCGCATTTGGGTGAAACGCTGGATGGGGCGTTAGCCCATCTGACCGTCAGCCGTATCGACCCTCACGCCGAAACGGAACGTTATCGCCAACAGATTTTGGCGACCAAAGGCGCTAAGCTGGACGCGCAAGGCCGCGCTATGCTGGAAGAGGATTTGCGTTCGCCTTGTACCGAAGAAATCGCCGTGTTTCAGGCGTTTTCGCGGATTATCCGCGCGGCAGGTAAGCAGTTTGTCGTGATGGATACCGCCCCAACTGGGCATACTTTGTTGCTGCTTGACGCAACAGGGGCTTATCATCGGGAAGTCGCCCGGCAGATGGACGGCAGTGTGCCGTTTTCAACGCCGATGATGCAACTACAAGACCCTCAGCAAACCAAGGTGCTGATCGTCACATTGGCCGAAACGACCCCTGTGCTGGAAGCGGCTAATCTGCAAAACGACTTGCGCCGTGCCGGTATTGAGCCTTGGGCGTGGGTGATCAATAACAGTATCGCTGCCACGACCGTGGCATCGCCGTTATTGCGTCAACGTGCTATGAATGAAGTGCGCGAAATCGACGCGGTTGCGCATCAACATGCCCATCGCTATGCCGTGGTACCGTTATTATCTGAAGAGCCTGTGGGAGTTGATCGGCTGTTGGCGTTGGCGGGTAGGCATTAAGGAACGTGCATAAAATTAAGTGGGCGCTCCATTGCGCCTCAGTGTGTTAAACCCCACCGCTCAGTTCCTGAGCGAAGCCGAAAGCCCTCTTCACAGGGGCGTGAGCTTATGCCTTTCCTGTCGTACAGGCGAAAATTCACTGTGAAGCGTTGGCAGGCCATTAGGTATCAAGCTTTGGGGCTTTTTTGCGCGGCACGATAAAATCGTCGAATACCGTCTTTTTTTCCACAGCCAGCAAATGGTATTTGTCGGTCAGGTAGTCTTTTAGCCAAGTCTCCACATCGCCTTGGTTCCTTGGGTTTTCATCCAGTTTCAGCAGGCGCTGTCTTAGCAAGTGTTGCGGCATCAGCAGCAGTTCAATATCACACATCGCCACATATTTGTCCGGGTTGATGTTGTTACCATTAATGATCTTTTCTAGCTGATGTCTTTTTAAGCCGAGGGTGTGGTTAATTTCCGCGCGGATTTCCAGCATGGCGGGCAATAAATCGCTGCCCGTGTAAGTATCGTCAAACAGGCAACTGAACCGGTTGAGCAGATAGTTAATGGCGAAACGGTAAATATCAGATTCCCTGACAAACAGGCGTGCGGCGATCGCCTGCACTGCGGCCCTATCACTATCGACCAGGCGTAGCGAAATGATTTGTTTTAATTCGTTCAAAAGGCAACTCCCTGGGAGCTGTGGGTGATCAGGGGGATGAGGGTGGTTCATCAATTGCGCATAAGATAAAAGATTAATGTTACAGAAATACTACGAAAGCCAAGATAAGCCACAAACGTCATACAAACGTCATACGTTACATGGAATTTTCATGAAGCTGTAACCATCTTCACGCAGTAAGTATGAAAAAATACCACAAGTTGAGGTAAGGCCATCAGCATTGACCAATCTAGCGGATATGAATAATGGCCAAGCTGGCGGTGTGTCATTGCTTAAACATGGAAGGCTAGTTTGCCGTTTATTAAGGGTTTGATGAATAGCCCTTAGCAGAAGGAATTGAGCCTGATGTGTTGAAGATGCCCACTGTACCCATAGACTGTAAGTGCGGTTTTTTTATATTTATAAATAACGAGGATAACATGAAAAAAATCTTATTAGGAGCGGCAATCTCTGCGGCTTTGTTTGGCGGCGCTGCCCAAGCGGCCATTACCTTCAATGCCAACAACCTGCCTGATGCGGCAACTTTGGCTGATACCACTACCGTTTATCTGTCAGGTTCTTCTGCCCAATCAGATTTGATTGAAAGAGGCTTGACTGTCGGTACTAACGAAGGCGTTTGTAGAGCGGGTACTGTCCATAAATTCCAAGAGTCAACTGGCAACCAATTGGCTTATATCTGTGAATTGAACACTGCCGCTAACGGCAGCTTGACACCTGACACCAGCATCCCTGCTTCTATCACTACGTCAAACCTGTTGGTTTACAAACGTAACGCGGGCGGTTCAGGCAAAGGTGTTGTGCCAATCGTCGCCCCTGCGCAAATTGAATTCTTGAATCTGACGACTAACCCAACAGCTTGTACTTCTGCGTCTTCTTCTGTGTTCGCCAGCGTCAAAACTTGCGCATACAATGTCAGCACTAACGCTGAATTCCACGTCCCTACTTTCGGTATGTCCGATGTCAACCCACAAATTTTCACTGTCGCCAGTGAAAATGCGCCTGTAGGTACGGTTCCTGGCACTCCGCCAAACCCAACACCAACCACTTACCAAATTGTCCCAGGCCCTGCCGTTGTGTTTGGTATCGTTGCTACGACTAAGCTGCGTAACGCGCTGCAAGAAGCCCAATTTCCTGTAACTAGCGTTTGTAACCCAAAAAATGCTGGCTATACTGACCTGTCTGGCACCCAAGTTGATACTGCCGATTCAGAAGCGTGTATGCCTAACCTGAATAAAGGCACTGTCGCTGCTTTGTTTGCCGCCTACCCAACACCAGTCGCGCCATTAGCCGCCAACATCAGTGCCCCTGCTTTAGGTGCCGGCAAAATCAACCAATGGACCCAGTTTAAAGTCGGCGCTTCTGATTTGTATACCCAAGTCAGTGCCGCCAACAAACCAGGTGCAGCTAAAGTCCATATCTGTAGCCGTACTGTCGGTTCAGGCACCAAAGCCCAATTTGGCGTTAAATTCTTAGGCAACGTCTGTGGCACCAACGGCAGCAAAGTTGTCCAACATGCTGACCATTCTGCCATTGGCGAATCTGGCCAAACAGGCTATAAAGCTGGCCCTATCGCCAACGTAGAAAAAAGTTTGCGTCCTATGGTTCATGCCATGGCCAGCGGCGGCGATTTGGCTGAATGTTTGAATGAATTGGATGCAGGCTCAGCCAACACGGCGGGTAACTTTGCCCCAGGCACAGCTTATGGCGCTGCTGGCGCGACTGCGGTACGTTGGGCAGTCGGTTTCCAATCATTAGACAAAAACGCCAACTTGGCTAACGCTTACCGTTTCGTGAAAATCGACGGTGTAGCGCCGACTTTGGCTAACGTCGCTAACGGCTTATACCCTGATTGGGTTGAAGGTACTTTCCAATACAACACGACTGTATTGACTGACGCCGCGCTGAAAGCAATGGTTCTGGAATTGGTTAGTTCATTCACTACCCCTTCTGTAATCAGCTATGTCAACACCAATACAGGTACTCATACTTTCGGTGCTTCTGGCATTATGGCAATTCCTAACAGCACACACCCTGCTGCGGCAACCGGCAAAGTTAACTTGGCAGCCCCTGTTAACCCATTAAGCCATGCCATTTTCCCAGGCACCAGCGGCAGTGCCACTAACGATTGCCGTACGCCAATCATCTACTCTAACAACCCTGCAAACAACACCCAGGGCTTGCAAATTGTTCAATAATTGTTAATGCGCAAGGCATTAATGGCTTGAACAGCGGCATCTTGCCGTAAAAACAAAGCCAACCGTTTTCGGACGGTTGGCTTTTTTGCATTTTTGGGGGACTGTATTTTCTTGGTTGCTTAAAAATAATCTTCCTAACAGCGCTTACCCCTTCCTGATTAGCAAGATGCTTCAGCCGAGCGGATCCAAACCTCTGGGCGAGAGGCCCAACGGCGATGGCGGCAACAAGCAGGCGCATGGGAAGCCTATCGAGCTGGAACCTGCGGTTGAAGCGATAGGCGAACGCCCCCAGATAACGCGAGGCATATTTTGCGAACCCAAACGCATGGTAAGCACCACCAAGGCTGGTCTTAAGGTTGCCCAGTATGGTATTGAGCCATAGGAATTCAAGCATTTCTTTAGGTTTTCGCCCGCCGACAATGATCGCCCCGTGTCGGCAACCCGCCCGGGTCACCGCCGCGAAGCAGGCCAGCCCGTCAGATAAGACGGCGCTGCCGGGTTCCAAGTTAGTTTCCGCCCAGTCGGCAATAGCCTCGCTGGTGAAGCCCGGAACGGGGGACAGCTTGATGCATAAAGGATGCCCGTCGTCGTCAGGCGACAGCGCGGCCACAAAAGGCACTTTGTTTTCAGACCCCCGGCCCGCTTTGCCGCCGCTGAGTTCGCCACCAAGATAAGCGTCGTCAATGTCGACCCTGCCGCTGAGGGTGTAGTCCGCGTCACGCTCGGACATCGCCGCCATCAGCTTGTGCTGGATCAGCCAAGCCGTGGGATAGCTGACGCCAATCAGCCTCTTCAAAGCCAATGCGGACAGCCCTGTCTTGGCTTGACTGATGAAATAGATCGCCAGAAACCAAACCGTCAGCGGCAGGCGGGTGCTTTGGAAGAGCGTCCCGGCGGTCAGTGACGTTTGGCGGCGGCAGGCTTTGCACTGGAAGGTTTTGTGGGAGCCGGTTTTAAACACACTATGGCCGGTTCCGCCACAACAGGGGCAGACAAAACCCTCAGGCCAGCGGGCTTGCTCAAGTTCGGCCTCACATTGCGCTTCGCTGCCGAACTGCTTAAGAAACTCAGGCAGTGACAGCCCAGGTTGGAATTGGATGCGGTTCATCGCCATGATATACGGCCCCTTAAATGATATGCCTTTAGTAGACGCCGTCCTTTCGCGTAATACTGGGTTTGGCTGAAGCATCTTGCTAATCAGGAA
>NZ_PGFZ01000010.1:32175-43948 GCF_002923755.1 Methylovulum psychrotolerans | reverse complement strand
CTGCAAAATTTTCAGGATCGTCAAGGACGTTTACCGGGGCAAACACAAAAACTACTCCCTGACATGGAGCCTGGTGGCCGCACTGGTTAACCTGAGATATGGCAACATTTAGGAAAGATGTCTAATAACGTCAATGTCGTTTTTAGGCCAGCCCAGAATAACCGCCCGGTCAACAAGGCCGTATTGCAGCCGGGTCGACTCCTGATGACGGTGAACTTGTTGTAGGGTAGATTGGCGGATATATATTACTGCTTTTCGACTGATGTGGTGAGATTTGATCTTCCCGCTTATATCCAATTGATTTTTCTTCAGATTGGGTGAGTGTATGTTCATTGCCGCCCCCCTTCGCTTGAATTGTCTTCATCAATTGGCGTTGCACTAAGCCGGACAACAGGCTGATCAGGTGATTTTGTTGGGGGAAAGGTAGGCTGTGCCAAGTATTGGCAATCGGATCCGGTTCGCTTGAGTTCTTGACCATGTGCTTGGCTCCATTCGACCAGTGACATGAGTGCACTTTTTTGAATTATTGGAAGAACCTCCTCGTTTGTCAAGAAGTCTTTTATAGATGTTTTTATAATGGGGGTATCGAAGCGTTCCACAAATCGCTAAAATCCAACGCGGGGCTGGCAAAATCTCCCACCCGCACCGTCATCACACAAAACAACCACATCTTCATGTCCATCTATGCCGTGTTCAAGCTCGAATGCCTGAAGATAAAACATAAAACCAACCATTTCGCTAAAGGCGAACCAAATGGCTTATGAGGAATTGCAAAAACTAAGGGCTGCGTAATATCAGTTAACTATTTCAGCGCATTTTTTTAAGGTAGGGTATTGGCCTTTACAACCCCCAGCCCGCTATAAACCGCTGATAAAATCCCTTATCCTGTACCGTCGCGCCTTTGTGCATAACTAAAGCCGAGGCGAATTCTTGCGCCCTAGTCATCGCCAACGCCAGCGGCCAAGCTTTTTGCAGGCCTAATAACAACACACTGGCAAACGCGTCGCCTGCGCCGACAGTGTCGGCAATAGCCGCTTGGCTGCTGGGGACGACTTCAATAAATTCACCGCCAGCGGTTAACGCCACCGCACCTAGGCTACCGCGTGTGACAATCAGCGCGGTCAGTTGCAATTCCTGCAAAAAAGCCTGTAAGGTTTCTTTAAGGGTGGCTTGTTGGCGGGTCAGTTGGTATAGTTCGTCTTCATTCAGCTTGACCCAATCGGCTGCCGCCAGCCAGGTTTTGACCTGCTCTGCTTGCCACCACGGGGCGCGTAAATTAACATCAATAAACACGGTGCAGTCTAAACGCGCCGCCAACGCTTGCAAGGCTTGCGCCGAAGTGGCGTAGCGTAAAGCTAAAGTGCCATGATAGAGCAGGGGCGCGGTGATGGCGGTGGGTTCCGCTATATAATCATAAGCCTGCTGGTCGAGAATCTGGTAAGCGGGTTCGCCGTTAGGGAAGGTGACTTGCACGGTTCCGGTAGGGTGTTCGGGGTCGGTTTGCAGGTTAGCGTCCGCCATGCCCCAGTCTTGCATGGCGGTGCGGATGCTTACGCCTAAGGCATCGTCGCCGACGCGGCTGATAAAGCCGGGACGTTGGCCGAAGGCCTGTAAATGCCACGCAACATTAAACGGTGCGCCGCCTAGGATGGCTGGTCCGTCAGGGAATTGGTCAAACAGCACTTCACCAAAAATGGCGATAGGGTAGTGGGTCATGAGAGGTCTGTCCAGTTGTTTGGGGTATCTAAAGATTATTGCCGCTATGCAAACACGTCTGTTAAGCTAATCGCCAAATCAGGAAATAACAGCGGCGTGGCAATGTCATCGTCGGTGTAGAGGCCGTGCAAGCGGTACTGGCCTGTGTCTAAGACAAATTGCTGGATAACCTGTTCATGGGGATAAAATAACCAGTATTCCGCTACGCCATTTTCTTGGTAGAGCTGATATTTTATCTGCATATCGCGTTTGGCGGTGCTTTTCGACAAAATTTCAATAATCCAATCCGGTGCGCCGTTACAGCCTTGTGCGTCTAATAGGGCCGTATTGCAGACGACGCACAAATCGGGTTGGACGACGGTATGGATGTCTTGGTTGGCTAATAGCGATTGGTTGCGGCCGAAAAGCCTGACATCAAACGGGGCGGCAAAAAACTGGCAGGGGGTGTGCCGAAAGAAGTTGTATAACAGGCCGGTAATATCCGCCGAAATCCGTTGGTGCTGCAAAGTCGGTGCGGGTGACATCGGCATAATTTTGCCTTTAATCAGCTCAACGGTTTCAGTTATTTGCCAGCTTAGGTAGTCGGCATAGCTGTAGCTTAGGTTTGGGTCTAGTTGTCCTAATTGGGTGACTGTAGGCATAGCTTGGGCATCTTGTCGGCAACAGGTGGGAGCTTGGCTTTTATAGTACCCGATTATCGGCATTTAATAAATGTCCCCAACGCCGCACAGGCCAGCCATCCGGTCTTTTGGCACAAATCAACACTACCCGAAGCCATGCGCCTATGTAATAATAAAGGGCTTTGATTTTGCGGTATTTCTTTCTGCTAAGCTTTCACAATCCCCGTTTTTGGCGGGGTCAACGCACATAAGGGCATGAATAATGGATGAGAACAAAAAGAAAGCGCTTGGCGCGGCACTGATGCAAATTGAAAAGCAATTCGGCAAAGGTTCGGTGATGCGCATGGGTGATGTCGCGGCAGCGCGTGACATAGATGTGGTCTCTACTGGGTCTTTAGGGCTGGATATTGCTTTGGGTTGCGGTGGTCTGCCACGCGGCCGCGTCGTTGAAATTTATGGGCCGGAATCGTCCGGTAAAACCACGCTGACCCTACAAGTTATTGCCGAAATGCAAAAACTGGGCGGTACGGCAGCGTTTGTCGATGCCGAACACGCGCTGGATCCCAGCTATGCGGAAAAAATCGGTGTCAATGTCAGTGAGCTGTTGGTTTCGCAACCGGATACAGGTGAGCAGGCTTTAGAAATTACCGATATGCTGGTGCGTTCCGGCGCGGTGGATGTGGTGGTGATTGACTCGGTTGCGGCCCTGACCCCGAAAGCGGAAATTGAAGGCGATATGGGCGACTCGCACATGGGCTTACAGGCGCGGCTGATGTCGCAAGCCTTAAGAAAGCTGACGGCGAATATTAAACGCTCCAATACCTTAGTCATCTTCATTAACCAAATCCGCATGAAAATCGGTGTGATGTTCGGTAGCCCGGAAACCACGACAGGCGGCAATGCCCTGAAATTTTATGCATCGGTGCGTTTGGATATCCGCCGCATCGGATCGATTAAAAAAGGCGAGGAGTTTGTCGGCAACGAAACCCGCGTCAAGGTTGTCAAGAACAAAGTCGCCCCACCTTTTAAAGAAGCCGAATTCGATATTTTGTACGGCGAAGGCATTTCTTTTGTCGGCGAACTGGTAGATTTAGGCGTTAAATACGGTTTTGTCCAAAAGTCCGGCTCTTGGTACAGTTATGGCAGCGAGAAAATCGGCCAAGGCAAAGAAAACGCCCGCCAGTTCCTCAAAGAACATCCTGAAAAAGCCTTGGATATCGAACAAAAAATCCGCGCGGAAGCGTTTTCTAAGATACTGCCGCCCGATAATTCAGTAGAGACCGAAGAAGAACCTTTTATTGACGAAGAATAACCGTGGCGGCGGCTGAACTGGATACGGCGAAAGCCATCCGCGCGTATTGCTTGCGTTTACTGGCGCAACGTGAGCACAGCCGCCAAGAACTGGGCAACAAATGTCTGCTGAAAGGCTTTCCTAAAGATGACATTGTGCCGATACTGGCCGAATTGGCCGAGCAAGGCTGGCAAGATGATGCCCGCTACGCCGAAAGTTATGCCAGGGCGCGTATCCAAAAAGGTTACGGCCCTTTGGCGGTGCGTTATGCCTTACAGCAAAAAGGCGTTGCTATGGAGGCGGACGCACTGCAACCGGACGAGGACAGTTGGCTGGACACCTTGGTGCAGGTGTACCATAAAAAATTTTCCGGCGATCAACCGTTAAGCCGCCAGGAATGGGCGAAACGTAGCCGTTTTCTGATCCAGCGGGGCTTTCCCGCTGACTTGGTCAACGCCTTACCGAAGCACTTGGCAATCCGTTTTCTTAAGAATTAGTCTCACAACCCTATCTACTATCATGAACAAAATGACTAGCGCAGAATTACGCGCCGCCTTTCTGGAGTTTTTCCGTCAACGTGGCCATACCATCGAGCCATCCAGCTCCTTAGTGCCCGGCAACGACCCGACCCTATTATTTACTAATGCGGGTATGGTGCAATTTAAAGATGTGTTTTTAGGCCGCGAACACCGCGACTTTAGCACCGCCGCAACCAGCCAACGCTGTGTACGCGCAGGCGGCAAGCATAACGACTTGGAAAACGTCGGCTATACCGCACGGCATCACACGTTTTTTGAAATGCTCGGCAATTTCAGTTTTGGTGATTATTTCAAAAAAGAAGCCATTCATTATGCGTGGGAATTTTTGACCAAAGCAATGGCTATCCCCACCGAAAAGCTGTGGGTGACGGTGTACGCCGAAGACCACGAAGCCGAAGCGATTTGGCTGGAAGATGTCGGCATTAATCCTGAGCGCTTCTCCCGCATCGCCACGAAAGACAATTTCTGGTCTATGGGCGATGTCGGCCCTTGCGGCCCATGTACGGAAATCTTTTACGACCACGGCGAGCATATTGCCGGTGGCCCTCCGGGTAGCCCTGAGGAAGATGGTGACCGTTATATCGAAATCTGGAACTTGGTGTTCATGCAGTATGACCGCTCGGCAGACGGCACGTTGACCCCGTTGCCGAAACCGTCGGTTGACACGGGCATGGGCTTGGAGCGTATCGCCGCCGTGTTGCAAGGCGTGCATAGCAATTACGAAATCGACCTGTTCCAAAAATTGCTCAATGCCGCCGCCGCGTTGGCGAAAACCGATGATTTGGCGAACAGCTCTTTGCGCGTGATTGCCGACCATATCCGCTCTTGCGCGTTCTTGATTACCGATGGTGTGATGCCGTCTAACGAAGGCCGGGGTTATGTGTTGCGCCGTATCATCCGCCGCGCCATCCGCCACGGCTACCGCTTAGGCATTTTGGATGTGTTCTTCTACAAACTGGTCGCCCCCTTGGTAGCAGAAATGGGCGTGGCTTATCCCGAATTGCAAAATGCCCAAGCCCAAGTTGAGCGGGTGTTGAAAAAAGAAGAAGAGCGTTTTGCCGAAACCTTAGGGCAGGGCATGAAAGTTCTCGAAGCCTGTGTCGCTAAACTGGACGGTACAGTTATTCCTGGTGATACCGTATTCCAACTCTATGACACTTACGGCTTCCCGGTCGATCTGACCGCCGACTTTGCCCGCGAGCATCAACTGACAGTCGATTATGACGGCTTTGACACCGCCATGGCGGCACAGCGCGACCGCGCCCGCTCCGCCAGCAGCTTTGGTGCCGATTATGACCAAGACATTAAGCTCGATAGCCAAACCGAATTTACGGGCTATGGGCAGCTTGATGACGAAGTGCATATCGTCGCCCTGTACCAACAAGGCCAGCCAGTCGAAAGCTTAGGCGCAGGGGTTGAAGGTGTGGTGGTGTTGGATAAAACCCCATTCTATGCCGAGTCCGGCGGTCAAGTCGGCGATTGTGGGCAATTGTTGGTAGGGGATGCCGTGTTTGCCGTTGCCGATACCCAAAAACAAGGCGGCACCTTATTCCTGCATAAAGGTAAAGTCGTGTCCGGCACTTTGACCGTCGGTCAGTTATGCGCCGCCAAAGTCAGCGCCGAACAACGCAAAGCTACCGAACTGAACCACTCGGCCACGCATTTGCTGCACGCGGCGTTGCGGCAAACCTTGGGCGACCATGTCGCGCAAAAAGGCTCGTTGGTGAATCCTGAGCGGCTGCGTTTCGACTTCTCACATTTTGAGCCAGTCACGCCTGAGCAAATCGCCACCCTAGAGCAATTGGTCAACGCGCAAATCCGCCTTAACCAACCCGTCACCGCGCAAGTTATGGCGAAAGATGAAGCGGTAAAAGCGGGGGCAATGGCCTTATTTGGCGAAAAATACGGTGCGGAAGTGCGGGTGTTAAAAATCGGCGATTTCTCTACCGAACTGTGCGGCGGTACTCACGTTGAACGGGCAGGGGATATCGGCTGTTTTAAAATCATCAGCGAAACGGGCGTAGCCGCCGGAGTCCGCCGTATCGAAGCCGTCACGGGTGCGGGTTGTTTGGCGTGGTTGGCCGAGCGCGAACAAGTGTTGAACAGCATCGCCGGACTGCTGAAAAGTGCGCCGGATAAAGCGGCGGAAAAAGTCGAACAATTGCTGGAAAAAGCCCGCAATCTGGAAAAACAACTGGAACGCCTCAACGCCAAACTCGCCAGCTCCGCAGGTGACGAATTGGGCAACCAAGCGGTCGATGTTGCGGGTATGAAAGTCTTGGCGGTCAAACTGGATAACGTCGATTCTAAATCCCTACGCGATATGGTCGACCAATTGAAAAACAAACTCGGCAGCGCAGCGGTGGTGTTGGCGGTGGTCGAAGGCGACAAGGTCAGCTTGGCGGCGGGGGTCACTAAAGACAAAATGGCGCAGATTAAAGCCGGGGATTTAGTTAACTTTGTCGCTACCCAAGTCGGCGGCAAAGGCGGCGGACGGCCTGATATGGCGATGGCGGGCGGCAATAACCCAGCGGCCTTGGCAGGGGCTTTGCAGGGGGTTGTCGCTTGGGTTGAGGGACAGTTAGGTGTCTGAGCTGTCGGTTGCTTAGGTTTGGGCGACGCGCATTTTAAGGGCTACTAGCCAATACGGGCAAAATTGCGGATGAAAGGCCGTAGAATAACTATTTGAAATTGTTGTTATTTTGTTATCACTGTTTCCACTATGCAAGCTATCGTGCAGCCCGGCTAACCCTGCCCGGAATGCGCGATAGCAAATTACCCTGCTTTGCTTATTGTGCATAAGCACTATTGTCCGATGTTCAAGTTTTTCATAAAACCCATCAAAGTAGACAGCACCTAAAAGGGGTATGCCTACGGACGGCCTTACGCCCGTTTTTTATCCTGGCTATTTGCGGGCATGGCCAATCTCTTATGGTGGCGGTAATCCTTTAGGCTGGCAGGCTGACTGCAAGCCCCTTTTTGTTTGTTCATCTCGGCTAAATAAAGCACTCCACTTACCCACATCTGGCAAATAGCAAGTCAACCAGCATTATCAGGGGAACGCCCCTAATCCAAAAGCAATTCGCCAAAAAATCTACTATACCGTTGTTGCCTTGGGGTGAACGGATTATTTTTCATATTTTTTATGAAAATGGTAATAGTTCATAGAATTGTTTTTTTTAAATTGCTACACTATTTCAATGTTGATGGCGAAGCCGGTACATTTTATTTTTCTTTATATATCAATATCATGTATTGCCGTCTTGCCAGTGCCGATTTTTGCAGTAGAGAGTGTACCTGTAGCGTTATTTCGCTCACTATTATGGGTGGGTAGAAAACCGTCAAATCAGCAACAACAAAAGAAATTATTTAAAAAGAATTAAAATATATGAGGATGTATGGATACCCAACTAAAACAACGCGCCTACCGTAAAACTACCAACATAGAGGGTTGGGTTTATTTTGGCGGCAAAATGCGTGAGATTACCGTTAAAAACCTTTCCATATCAGGGGCATTGGCCATATTAACCCCTGAGGTTTTACGCTTTAACGATGATCATCAGCAAACCTTGAAAAGTTTGTCCTTATCTAAACAGCTTGATTTTTTCTTGTCCCCGTTGCAATTATCTGGTGTTGCCAAAATAATCCGGGTAGCCGTCACCAAACAAGGGCAGGTAGCTTTTGCAATGGCGTTTCAAGACCTGAACCATTCATCAGACGAGCCTTGTTTTAACCGTAAAAATTATCGTGCCGAAATAGCCATTCCTGGGCAGTTGTTTTTAGACGGCTATTGTTTGGATTTTATGACGGTCAACATGTCGGTTGATGGCTTGATGATCCGCTTGCCTATTGCCTTTGGTTTCGAAGAAGGGATGGCTGTGACGTTTAAATTTCCCCATGCCAAGCTTAAAGGTAAAGCTCAGGTGGTTTGGACAATGGATAATGGCACCGAAACACTGATAGGCCTACAACATATCAAGCCGGATAACCAGATTGTTGTGGCAAGAAAACCTGCGGAGTTGTCGGACATTCACCTAAACCAGGTTGATCTGCCACGCGGCGACACCCGCCCCCCTTCCATGTTTTGCGGAAAAAACTGGACAGACCGGTTGGTAGTGCCACAGAAAGTGCGCCAGTGGTAAGACGGAGATTTTGCGGGCATAAGTATCTGCCCAATCCATCTGATATATAATTTTTCAGTTGCCATAAAGGAAGGGGTGTCTATCAACCAGTTTATTGCCACGGCTGTGGCGGAAAAAATATCCGCATTGGCAACGGAAGATTATTTGCAGGCTAAGGCCGCAACGGAAAGATGGCGGGGATTTTGCTGCGGATAGGCCGCTCGTTGATAGGGGATGAATTGTAATTGCGGGAGGTTAAAAGGATATTCTTCACAATTCGCCCGAACTGAACCTGATAGAAATCCTTTGGCGGAAGATAAAATATGAATGGTTGCCCTTTTCAGCTTACTAGTCTTTTTGGAGCCTTAAGCATAACCTGTTTGAAATCCTTGCCAATATTGGCAAAAACTACCACATCAACTTTGCCTAAAATTTGTTAAATTATTTTTGAGCGGCCAATTACGGTTGATTTTCGAAAATTTCTAGTTTTTATGACGATCAACTGATTCAGCGTATTTGATATGTCCAGTCAACCTCTTAATATCTTTTTCATGAACTTTATGTGCTTCAAGTAGATGTCTAAAAGCCCTGATTTTATTTCTATATCCTTTTGTAAGTCGAGGGCTATTTTGATGCACTAATAATCCATGTACTTTTAATCGTTTGGGTATCTGAGCAAAATATTCTTTTTGTTCAGATAAGCTCCAACATGTATCGACGAATAATGATTTAACCTCACGTTTAAGTGATTCTGGAAACTCAGATTGGCCAGAAAATACAATATCATCGGCATATCTAGTTAATCTTACACCATGTATCATTGATATTTTGTAAAGTTCTAAATCAATGTCTCGCATAACTAAATTAGATAAAACAGGACTTGATGGAGATCCTTGGGCTAAGTAGTCCTCATAGCAGCATAAGGATGCAATTAAGGCACTGGCTTTTCGAGAGTAACCTAAAGATTCAAGGTTGCTTATGAGAGTTTCTTTTGAAGTAGAAGGGAAAAAATCTTTAATATCTACCGAGTAAACCCATGTAGCATTGGTATGGCAAGCCGCCGCATCAATTGCAGATTTTCCTTCGACAAAACCATAGACAAAGTCATTATAGTTAATAGACTTAGCCAAATGAAATCCTAACCATTTTTGTATAACTTTAAGGGCAACTTTTGGGGCTTGGATATAACGCTTTTTCTTCCCTTTTCTAATAGAAAAACCCCTATAGTATTTCCAATTTTTACTTGCCATGGAGTGAACAAACGTATTTGTGTAGCCAAATAAATTTGCTAGGCATTGAGAAGAAACAACAGGCGGTAAGCCCTTACATACTAAGGAACGAATTTGTTTCTCATATTGCTCACGGTCTTCGGGAGAAATTGCGGATAAATAATCGTCAATCGAGGAATAAGAAACAAGGAGAGGCGGGGCTTTCATAGTAAAAATAATAGTTTCTTTAAGAAAGCGATGAAATAAATCCATCGATTCGAAGGAGCGGTGGATTTATTTCATCGCTTCTTCTGTACCTAGCCATCGCATACGGGCATGATGCACACCCTCGCGAGTAATAACCTCCTCTCCCGAATTTAACTTTACCATTTTCTTTTTCCTAATGCAAGAGCCCTTTCAATATCAGAGCTATTTCGTTTAGTGCCCGCAGGAACAAAACGAAGAGCCATATTCGTGATCGTGTATGTTTCTGAATCTTTTTGCCAAATTACTAGGCCTTTCTTTCTAAGTTGATCAAGTTTATTGCGTAGCCATCTATCAGATACTGATTTGTATGATTCTTGCATATGTGCTGCCATTGTTTGAAGATTTATTGGTTGCAATATTTTTAATGCTCTCAATATAGCAGGGAGGCTAGGTAAATCTGATGGTGATGACAGCCAATAAATAATACCAATTTTAAGATCTGCATCTTCTAAAATTTTTTTGAAGTGCTTGGAAACGTCGCTTTCAAGCTGACTGGTTAGATTTGAAGCCTCAATGAACGCATCAACCATTGATTCATTTTTAAACGATACATAAAGAGATACTATTTGGTCATGAAACTTTCGATTGAGCATTTGATAAAATCCAGATTCAAGCTCTTGTTGCCTATCATTTTGAACAAAAATAATTTCAACGTTTTTTGAAAATTGTTTAACTAAGTCTTTTTTGAGATTATTTAATTGTAGAATAGATGTAACTTCTGAATTTGCTTTTGTGCCTACTTTATCTTGATTCAAGTAAATCATGATTGTTTCATCGCTTGGACGCAATCGGACATCAGAAACAAAATTTCTTTTTTTGCTAACAAGATACTCTTTAATATCACCAATATTAGTCAAGACCAGCCTCCTTTCTAACACGTCTTATAATTTTGCAATGGGCGCGAGCTCGGTCAGCCCAACTGCTAGCAGAATTCAAATTGCAGTCATCTAAAGAAATGACCTTGCCATCAATTTTCATTGCTGTTTCTGGTTGATAATCTGCAATTATACGCACGTTATATGCTGATTTTAAAAGACTGGATAACTCCGATGTTGCTATTTGTAGCTCT
This sequence comes from Methylovulum psychrotolerans, assembly GCF_002923755.1. Taxonomy (GTDB): domain Bacteria; phylum Pseudomonadota; class Gammaproteobacteria; order Methylococcales; family Methylomonadaceae; genus Methylovulum; species Methylovulum psychrotolerans. The sequence goes on along the minus strand of NZ_PGFZ01000010.1, from coordinate 33,117 downwards.
TGGCGTAATCTTTGTTCTTCGGTAAATGAAATAATCTCAAATCTGACGGCATGTTTGAGTCGGTTCAGAATAGGTTTTCTCAACGCATTTTCCAGAAGCCCAGGAATATCACTATGCGGGGTGTATTTCCATTTAGGCTCAAAATCCCCTAGCATTTCACGAGTAATCAAAAAAGCAGCATAATAATATCTATTAAAAGCACTTCGTCCAAAAAGGTTTTTAATGTGAGGTTCAGCTTGATTATGAGCCCATTTTTCAAGTTGCTCGCCAACTACTTTCATATTGAAAATCAAGGTTATTTACAGGATTGGTGTTTTTTATTCATTTTCTTTATGCTCTATTTGTTAGGCGACTCAAAGCGCGTTTCCTCCTATTGAAGGTAGGGTTGATGCAAAATGTGACGAGCGGGGTAGGGCTTTTTGTATTTTAGATTGACATTTTTTAGTGCTGATGTCCATATGATTTTACGGATAGCAGGTTTTTTTTCTAATATTGGCCAGTTAGGTAGTCGTGAAAAATGATTTCATTGTTTTTTGTGTAGGTTTTTGGTTGAATAAGGCTTATCTGATAGAAAGGCAACCCGAATCAGTTCCATTATGTAAGTAAGTGTGCCGACATGATCTTACAATCCTGCAACCATCTCATAGTCTTTAATACTCACTATTGTGTCTAAGTGGGATGTTTGGATGGCTTATGGCAAATTTGTGCCTCAACGAGAGCCTATCAAGACTATCTGAGATTAAAGGGGAATGTAGGTAAGATGACTAAGAACCTGATTTTCAAGGGTCTTAGTCGGTCTTGAAGAGTCCTGAAAGGACTTAATTTTGGTGGGGCGGCGGGAATTGAAAACTCACGCGCCCCACTTTTTTTAAAAAAAATCATTAAATATCAGTTAGTTGAAAAACACCTGCTAACGGCAAAGTGGCTGTTAGTGGCTATTAG
>NZ_PGFZ01000010.1:9876-32166 GCF_002923755.1 Methylovulum psychrotolerans | reverse complement strand
TGGCTCACATGCTCTCCAATGACTCGACGCGATTTCGTATAGCCTGCATTTTCACTTCCGCTTCGCTTCGTGAAAACTCAGGCACTATCGCTTCTGGGGACTACTCGACTCCTGTCTCGCAGCGAATGAAAAGTGATTAAGGCTGGCTTATAGATGCCGTCACTAATTGGGCGGCATAGAACACAGTGCCAAGGTTATAAGCGATTTGCACAATGGCTTATAACCGAGTGTATCAACATGTAGCCTGCCATTTAAACCGCGACAATACCGCCATCGATATATAAATCAATGCCGGCAATATAACTGCTGTCAGAAGAAGCCAAGAAAAGCACGGCCTGGGCGATTTCTTCTGGGTGGCCAAAACGGCCTAAAGGCACCAACCCTGCCATAGCCGTTCCCATAGCATCGGTCTGTTCTACCGACAGACCCATCTTGTCAAAAATCGGGGTTTCAATAGGGCCAGGACTAACGACATTAACACGAATTTTGCGGGCTTTTAATTCTACCGTCCAAGTGCGAGCAAAAGACCGTACGGCGGCTTTGGTAGCGGAATACACACCAAAGCCCTCAAAACCCTTTGCATTCACAATCGACGAGTTGAGGATGACCGAAGCACCGTCCACCAGCAACGGTAAGGCCTTTTGCACAGTAAACAATAAGCCCTTGACATTAATGTCGAAGTGCTTGTCAAAATGCGCTTCGGTCACGGCCCCAATCGGGGACAATTCAGCTATGCCCGCATTAGCAAAAACGATGTCAATATGGCCAAATTTAGCTTTGACTTCGGCATAGAGCTTATCAAGGTCGGCCAATATTGACACGTCACCTTGGACACCAACGGCATTATGACCAATTTCAGCAACAGCCGCCTCGAGTTCCGCTTGCCTACGCCCAGTGACAATGACGGTAGCGCCCTCTTGGGCAAATAATTTAGCGGTCGCTAAGCCAATACCACTGTTGCCGCCAGTGATAACCGCGATTTTTCCGGAAAGCTTGCTCATAAAACACCCCTATAGATTGAAAGATTAGATTACCGCAATGAATTGATTAATTCATTAGTTCGGAATTATGGAACTATTAAGCGATGCTGTCAAGTGTGGTATGATCAGCTCTATGAGAACCCCTTATCACCCACCTATAGAAGACGTCACTGTCGAAGGCATCTTACATGCCTTTTCTGATCCTGTGCGTATAGAAATCTACGCTGATCTGGCCACTGCGGAATGCGCTAAAAACTGTTCGACGTTTTTAACCATTCAAAAGCGGTTATTGCCTAAATCCACCTTATCCCAACATTTTCGTATCTTGCGCGAAGCAGGTCTGATCCGTAGCGAGCGCAAAGGCGTGGAATTAATCAACTCAACACGTTGTGCTGAACTGAAAGAGCGGTTTGGGCCTATGATTCTGGCTATTATTGAAGCTTACGCGCAACAGCAGAAAGCAGTGTAGGCCATTGTGACAATACAATACGTTCAACATAACGTAAAAATTTGCTTTGGAGCGGTTATCTGGGCTTTCCTAGCGTTTCAATATAGCCGTACTTGATGGATAAGGCTTAGTTGAAAAACGCCTTAAGATACTTCCGAAATAGCCCGATTTGCTGTTTGATTGCCGTTTTTACCTTAACGCTGAGCTTGTAGAGAGCGGAATTATGCACCAGCTCATGCGCCCATTGCAGCAGGCCGACAATAGTGCTGTACAGCTTAGCGAACCATACAAAAGTGAGCAAGGCGGGGCGCACTAGTTTGAATACCCGTGCCACTAAAAGGGTACCCAATAATTTGGCGGCAATCTCCAGAAGAATACCTTCTAAAATAGCCCCGTGGGTCAGCAGAAAGAGCGCGAACAGATTGATAGGGGTGACTATCAGCACGGGCACTAATAAAGCTAACACGGCTTGTGATGGTGGTGCAGCCATCAGCCATTGGTCGAACCGCTCCAAATTGAGTATCCGGGCTAACCATTGTCCGGTTGCGGTAAGGATATCCCATAACCATTCTTCAAAAATGACCAGAACGGCTAACAGGGTTAGCAAGAGTTTTTTCAGCATAACGATGTCCTTAATGGGATAGGCTGTTAGAAAGGGGTATAAAAACCTGCACGGCCTGGTGGATAAAACGCCCACGACCCAAGGCTTGTACCGCCTAGCCTTTGTCCGTGTTATTCCGTGTCCGTTTCTTAGTGGGATGGCGGCAGGACACCACACGCCGACAGGCCTTTGGCGACCGCTACCGCCATTTGCTGGCGGACTTGCGGTTTGGTGATGTTGTCTTCGTCTTGGCGGTTAGCAATAACCGCCGCTTCTAATAAGACCGCAGGCATAACCGTCGCTTTTAGCACCACTAGATTGTCGTAATAAAATACGCCGTTAATTTGGTCTGCCCAGGATTTATTTTCGCCTTCAATCGCTTCGGCATGATGTTGGGAAGGATAAAAGCCTGCTTGTCGCAAGGATTTGCCCAATGCCGAGGCGCACCGCAGACTCTCGGCGACATGGGGATTTTTTCTGGAGACAAATAAAGAAAATCCGGCGGCATGGTCAGTATGCTGTAACGTTTTACCTTCCCATTGCCAAGGCCTAAAGTAGCGTGGTTGCGCGGAGTCATGGTGTACGGACAAGAAAAAATCCGCCCCTGCGGCATTGGCAAGTTGTGGCCTTTGCAGCAAATCTGCCATCATACCATCATGGCCTATTTTAATGACCTGCACCCCTTGTGCTGCCAGAAAATTGCTGAAAATGGTGGCCAGTGCGGCGTTAAAATCAAACTCAGGTTTACCGGACGCACTGGTCGCCCCCGAATGGGCGATGGAATGCCCGGCATCAATCGCCACAATAGGCGGCTTCGCAAAGCTTGGCAAGACGGGTAACAGGGTTAAGCCAAGTACACATAAGCCGTAAGGACATTTTATCAGCATAGGGGAGAGTATTTACAACTTGCTATTTTGGCAACCGGAGCTGGTGCATTCGCGGAGACGGTCTTGCAAAAAGCGCAAGCGATCAACCGTCGTTTTGGTAGCGCAATCCAAATTAACAAAAAATTCCCCTTCCTGATGGTGTGAACATTGGTTGCTGCGGCTGGATATCCAGTCTAATTCCCCGGCTTTTAACGCCTCTTTGCCTGCCGCGTTCAATTGCCCTCTCAGTTTTTTATAGACATCATTTAACTCTTGGTCGGCCGCCAAATAAATTTTGTCAAGGCAATAGATGCCCTCAAAATCGTTAGTCGGCTTATCGCAAGTGGCGTATGCCTGATGGGCAAGTAAGGGCAGGATCAGCAACGCAAGCAGGGCAATCTTGTTCATACAATAGACCTTAAGTAGTAGGTGAGGGGGGCGGAAAGGCTATTATCAGCCAATAACTACCGTTTTAGCTAATCATTTTCACCATCCGGCTGGGAGAACAGTACCGGAAGACCTTTGATAAAAGGCCGGACAGCAAATGCCCCCCTAACCACCAACCAACATAAGTCACCAGACAGCTAAGACCCCAGCAGTCCTCTTATGGATAAAAATAGCGCCGAATGTTAAGCTTTGCCAAAAACGCTTAGCCTCTTTAAAAAACTTCAATAGGTGTAATAATGCAAATCCACATTGACGACGACATTTTCCGCGAATTTGAATATATGCTGAAACTCCATAAACGTAGCGGCAAGCCCGTATTGGCGGATACGGCGGAAGACCTAATCCGCTACGCCTTGCTCACTATAGCTAATGGCAGTAAGAGACCGGACTCCTGGGAGCGTGAAGTCACGAAAAGGCTAGGCCTGATTGCCGACCACGACACCCACGACAGTTATCGCGGCCCCTCTGGAAGGTTTGGCTATTAAGCAGACCTTAAGAGGGACAAGGACGCTTAACAAAACTGCCAAGCCAAGATAAACCCCCATAGCACTTTTTGCTTGATGGGTTTTTTATAACCACGGCGCGGCAGTAAAGCTTGGCGGTCAGCGTATCCGCAGCCAAACATTTACATCGGCTTATTTTTTGTCACCAGTTCCGCCAAAATATAGTCACGCAGGTCATCATCGACACTGTTAACCTCAAGCACCTTACTGATCAACAATATCGGCTTACCTTCCTTATCCCTGAATTTATCAAGGTTAATGGCTTTGGGCGGATGGCGCAGTTCACCCGTCGGATCACGGATAATCATCACTGTCGGCAATAAGTGATTGTCCTGCCGCATACCGATAACGATGCCCGTAGAGCCATTGTTCAGTAGCACAACACTACCGATCGGATAAATCCCTAAGCATTTGATAAGGCCTTCGACCAAGCCAGCGTCAAAACAGCTATCGCGCAGGGCATAAATGGCCTTTAGCGCATCAGAACTGGATAATTGCAGCTTAGGGTTAGGATTATTGGTCAGCCTTTCATACTCATTAATAATGCCGATTATTTTCGCCATTAGCGTAATTTCAGTCTCTTTTAGGCCACGCGGATAGCCATTGCCGTCTATTCTTTCGTGGTGTGAATGGGCCACTTCGGCCACTTCGGCAGGCAGCTCAGTAATTTTACGCAGCATGTCCGCGCCGTATTGGGTGTGCAGTTGCGATTGGGCAATTTCTTCCGCACTCAACTCATCAGGCTTTTTGTCAACAATCGTTTTAGGCAGCATTATTTCGCCGACATCATGCAGTAAAGCCGCCGTGCTTAAAGTAGCCAGTTGCTCCGGGTTAAACGCCAAATAACGGCCAAATAGCGTCGCGTAAATACAGGTGTTAACGCTATGTTTGGCGGAATGCTGATGCTTTGAGCGCAGGTTGCTTAACAACACCAAGGCATTAGGATTGTGCATAATATTGCCGATGACACTTTGCACACAAGATTTAACTTCGGGTATGGCAATGTAGTTATTGAGGCGAAACTCCGTCAGGACTTTGTTTAAGGAACCGGAGACGTTGTCATAAACCGATTTCGCTTGCGCCATGTCCTCATAAAAGCGGGCTTTTTGGTCTTGCGGGGCGGCGGTGGGCGGCGGCGGTGTGCCGTTAAGGCGGCCTGTCGACGGCTTAAAGGCTTCAAAGGATACTAAGGGCGAACTTTGCTCTTCATCTATCTTAACGGTTTTGCAAAAGGTTTGCAGTTGCTCTATTTGATGATTGTTTTCAATGCGGAAACCTTGGAATAAAAAAGAGGTTTCCAGCCAAGGCCGGTCAAGGCGGGCCACATACATACCAATTACCAATTTTTTTGTATCAATTTCAATCATAGCAAATTCAATAATGAGTAGTAGAGTAAAAACGGCTTAGCCGTTTAAGATACAGCAAACCTAGCAGCTCTTGCCCCTGCTGTTTTTTTGTTTACGGGAAACCTAAAAAGCATCGGCACTATTTAGAAAACACCCTATAAATCTTATAGGCGGCGGCTGTAGCGTTTAGTTCTGTAGGTAAAGGCACATTATATTTCAAAAACCGCTAAAACCGCTATCTATATGCGTCTTTGCCATTTAGCCCCTAAATATCACTTAAACAAGCCGCCATTACTGGGCAAAACCTAGTGCTTGCATAGGGCTAAGGCTGTCGGCAATAAGCTAAAGCCATCCAACTTTATGGCACTGTTAAACGCGTAAGCTTTTGATAGCCGACTTGCGGGCTAAGCTTGCCCAGAGTGCATTGTGCCATTCACGACAAAAATTTAATAGATGGCTGTCATATTTAGGACAATCTCTTATTGAACGTGCAGAAAACAAAAAATAATTAAATAAAATCATTATTTTAAAATATTTTTCGACTTTGGCACGGCGTATGCTTTGACCTATCGCAAATACATTTCACGAGGTCATTATCATGCAATTGCCCGTCTTAAACGAAGCCCCTGCGGCTAAAAGTGGTTGTTCTGCCAGTTCTTGCGGTACTACCGAAAATCAAATGGATGCACTGCCCGATTCAATCCGCGAGAAGGTGCAAAACCACCCCTGCTACTCCGAAGATGCCCATCACTATTTTGCGCGTATGCACGTTGCGGTAGCACCTGCTTGTAATATCCAATGCCATTATTGTAACCGCAAATACGATTGTGCTAACGAATCGCGTCCAGGTGTGGTATCAGAATTGCTAACCCCCGATCAGGCCGTTAAAAAAACTATGGCCGTAGCGGCAACCATTCCGCAAATGACCGTGTTAGGTATTGCCGGCCCCGGCGATCCGTTAGCCAATCCAGAGCGTACGTTTGAGACTTTCCGTCGCTTAAGCGAAGAAGCACCGGACATTAAATTGTGCGTCTCCACCAATGGCTTGGCCTTGCCTGATGCCGTAGAGGAGTTGTCCAAACACAATATCGACCATGTCACCATTACCATCAACTGCGTAGACCCTGAAATCGGCGCGAAAATTTATCCGTGGATTTACTGGAATAACCGCCGCATTAAAGGCAAAAAAGGCGCGAAGATTCTGATTGACCAGCAACAAAAAGGTTTGGAAATGCTGATCGCCAAAGGCATTTTGGTTAAGGTCAACTCAGTGATGATCCCAGGGGTCAATGACCAGCATTTGGCGGAAGTCAGCCGCGTGGTCAAATCTAAGGGCGCATTCTTGCATAACGTTATGCCGCTGATTGCCGAAGCCGAACACGGCACATTTTACGGCGTAATGGGGCAACGTGGCCCGACGCATGACGAATTGCAGGATCTGCAAGATGCCTGCTCCGGTGACATGAACATGATGCGCCACTGCCGCCAATGCCGTGCTGACGCGGTGGGCTTGCTGGGCGAAGACCGAGGCGATGAGTTTACCTTGGATAAGATTGAAGAAATGGAGATTGATTATCAGGCAGCGATGGAAAAACGCAAAGTCATCCATCAAGCAATCCAAGCGGAAATGGACAGCAAGCGTTTGGAAAAGGCCGAGAAATCGACGCAATTTAAAGCCGAACCTAAATTAGCGACCCGTCCGGTGCTGATGGCGGTGGCGACCAGCGGGCAGGGGGTCATTAACGTCCATTTCGGTCATGCCAAAGAGTTTTTGATTTATGAGGCCTCGCCCGATGGTGTGCGTTTTATCAGCCACCGTAAAGCCGACCAATATTGCGGCGGCGACAGCACTTGTGGTGACGGCGAAAGCGTCTTACAGCGGACAGTGCGGACGTTGGAAGGTTGCGAGGCGGTGTTATGCTCCAAAGTCGGTTATGAACCGTGGGAGTTGCTGGAAAACGCCGGCATCATGCCGAACGGCGAACATGCTATGGAGCCTATCGAAGAGGCCGTCATGGCAGTTTACAAAGAAATGGCGGCGGCAGGCAAATTAGACGCTAAACCCGAAGCAATGCGGGCGAGCGCTTAACAGTTAAGTGTACCGTGGGGGGTAACGTTGGGCTGTAGGTTGTTTGGCAGCCCAACATTTTTCCGGCCGCGTACTAGACAAAACTTGGGGTAAACCCAACTTAAGGAGCTGGTTATGGCTGTAAAAATCATAGAGTCTTGCGTGAATTGTTTTGCCTGTGAACCGGTTTGTCCCAGTAAAGCCATTTACGAAGCGAAACCACATTTTAAGGTAAACCCCAACAAATGCACCGAATGTGAAGGGGACTTTCCCGTATATCAATGCGCAAGCATTTGTCCGATTGAAGGCGCGATTTTAAATGCCCAGGGCGAAGCGGTTAACCCGCCTGGCTCCTTGACCGGAATTCCGCCGGAAAAAATGGCGGAAGCGATGGCCGAGTTGCAATCACACTGAGGATTTGGCAATGGCTACGGTCATTTTCTACGAAAAACCCGGTTGCGCAAGCAACGCGCGGCAAAAGCAAATGCTGGTGGCCGCAGGCCATCAGGTCATTGCCAAAAATCTGCTGACCGAAGCTTGGCGGCCAGAAACGTTACGCGCTTTTTTTACCGGTTTGCCGGTGCGTGATTGGTTTAACTACAGTGCCCCTGCCATCAAAAACCGCGAAATCGATCCGGGTGGCCTCAGTGGCGAAGCTGCCTTGGCCTTTATGGTCGCGCAACCGTTACTGATACGCCGCCCGCTCATGCAGGTCGGCGATACCTTAATGGCGGGATTTGACTTACCGAAGGTTGACGCTTGGCTAGGCTTAGCCAGTGCCGACACCTCGCAAGACCTGCAAAGCTGTGCCAAAACGGCGGCACAGCCCACCTGCCGCCATGAATAAGCCCCCGATACTCAGCCTCGGCGGTATTCCCCAAGCAGTGGCTTTATCTGAGCGCGTCCATTGGATAGGTGCATTAGACCCGAACTTAAGAACCTTTGACATTATCCTGAAAACCGCCAACGGCACCAGCTATAACGCCTATCTGGTCAGGGGCAGTGCCGGAGTCGCCATTATCGACACGGTGAAGGAAAACTTTGCCGCCGATTTTTTTGCCCGTTTGGAAACCGTTGCCCGTTATGACGAAATCAGCGTCATCGTTTTAAACCACCTGGAACCCGACCACACCGGAGCTTTGCCGGAACTGATGCGCCGCGCCCCGCAAGCCCGCCTGTACATCTCGCAAAAAGCCCAAACCATGGTCAAGGCCTTGCTCAAGCAAAATGACCTTGCTTATACCCCTGTCTTGACGGGCGACAGCGTAACACTGGGCGATAGGACGCTACAATTTTTGCATACCCCCTATCTGCATTGGCCCGATACCCAATGCACTTATTTGCCGGAAGAAAACACCTTATTTTCCGGTGATGTATTCGGCTGCCATTTTTGTGATAACCGCTTGTTTAACGATGAAGTCGGCGACTTCCGCTTCTCGTTTGAATATTACTACGCGCACATCATGCGCCCTTTCAAAGATTATGTGAACCGGGCATTGGATTTGATAGAGCCGTTATTGCCGCTGACCAACATCGCCCCCGCGCATGGGCCGTTACTGCGTGACCGCCCGCACCGCTATGTGCGACGTTACCGCGAACTGTCGCAATCCGCTTTGCACAGCGACATTCACGACGGCGAAAAAACCTTATTGATTTTCTACATCAGTTCTTATGGCAATACGCGGCGGATGGCAGAAGCCATATACGAAGGTGCGATGAGCATAGACCAAGTCCGGGTCTCCTTGTATGACCTGGAAGGTAGCGAACTTGCCCCGTTTGTCGATCTGATCGAAGGGGCCGACGGCATCGTCTTCGGCACCCCCACCATTAACGGCGACGCGGTCAAGCCGGTTTGGGACTTATTGTCATCTTTGGTGGTGATTAACCTCAAATCGAAAGTGGGTGGCGTATTCGGTTCTTACGGCTGGACTGGCGAAGCCGTCAAGATGGTCGAAGACCGCTTACGCGGCCTAAAACTGCGGGTCCCCGTGCCAGGGCTGCGCATAAAACTGATCCCCACCGATGAAGAAATTGAGCTGTGCCGGGGCTTCGGGCGCGAGTTGGCGCAAGAACTTAACGGCTTAAGGCAAAGCAAGGTCATCGATATGGCGGATTTGGCATAGTAACCATAATATTAACAACCTCCCACAGGAGCAACACCCATGGCGAAAGCAACGATTACCTTTGAAGACATTAACATCACTGTCTCCGCACCGGCTGGTACGCGCATTATCGAAATATCCGAAAAAGTCGGCTCAGGCATCACTTATGGTTGCCGCGAAGGCGATTGCGGTACTTGCATTATGAAAGTCACCGATGGCTGGAACAACCTGACCGAGCCGTCAGTACTGGAAGACAAGGTATTACGCGAAAATATGGCGGGCAAACACAACCGCCTAGCCTGCCAAGCCCAAGTGCTGGGCGGCAAAATCTGCGTCAAACCTGTTTGATAACCCTTTACTTAAAGAGAAGATCATGGCCTTAGTTACCTTTTCCAATCCTGAATATAAAGACAAAACCGTTTATGCGGTAGCGGGCAGCCACACCCAAAGCTTATTAAAGCTGGCCCGCGAAAACAAAATCCCCATCGAGTTTGAATGCGAAGACGGCGACTGCGGCACTTGCTTAGTGAAAGTCACCAGCGTCGACAAAAAACCCGGACGCATGGGCGGCCCTTTAACCGAAAAAGAAAAGTCCATTCTGAGACAGCATGGCAAAATCACCAAAGAAGAGCTGGAACAAATGATTGTCGATGACTTACCGTCACCTTGGCGTTTGGCTTGCCAGATGATCGTCAGAGACGAAGACATCTTAGTCGAGTACTAAGCATGTCTGCCCTGCCGCAACGACGAGCCGAAGACCCGGTCTTTGGCGTTTACCAAGACCTGACCACCCGACCTTTACCCACCCCTAACGGCGAGTGGCTAGCTTATATGCTGGCGAGTTGGTGGCAGGGCAAAGGTGCGCTACCGGATTATTTCGGCTTATCGGCAGGGCAATTCAAACACTTAAAACAGCACTATTTTCCTGATGCGGCCTTACCCGAACAAGCCCCATCAGGTATCCCCGTGGATTTCAGCCGGATGCTGGAAAAAGACGATTTGGTCGGCTTATTGGCGCACTACGCCGTTGCCGAGGATAGCGGCATCATCACCGACATCATTGTCGCCGCCTGTCTTGGCAGCGACCATCTCTGGCAAGACATGGGCTTATGGAATAGGGCGCAACTGAGCGCCTTGTTACAGTATAATTTCCCCGACTTGGCGGCAAAAAATACTAAAGATATGAAATGGAAGAAATTCCTCTACAAACAGCTCTGCGAATCTGAAGGGCTGTACTTATGCCGCGTACCCTCTTGCGACCTGTGCATCGACTATAGCAAATGCTATGGTAACGAAAACTAAAAGGATATGCATAAAATAATCTTGGCGAGTCTTATCATAAGACTATTTCGCCCTTGGAGCGCGGGCATCTTGCCCGCCCCTTTGCGGGCAAGATGCCCGCGCTCCAAGCCCTCATTTGGCTAGGCTTACCCAGATCTTGGGTAAACCAAACAACCGCCAACAACATCAGATTTTCTTAACAAATTCCGATTTAAGCTTCATCGCGCCAATACCGTCGATTTTGCAGTCAATGTCATGGTCACCGTCAACTAAGCGGATATTTTTGACTTTAGTGCCGACTTTCACGACTAACGACGAGCCTTTCACTTTCAAATCTTTAATGACGGTGACGCTATCCCCATCCTGGAGGACATTACCGTTGGCATCTTTAATAACACGGCTGTCGCTGCTGTCTTCAGCGCTGCCGTCTTGCGGCCACTCATGGGCGCATTCAGGGCAGATATACATACTGCCGTCTTCATAAGTGAATTCTGAAGCGCAGGCGGGGCAGGGGGGGAGTGTACTCATGGTGGTTTCTTTACCTTACTGTAAGAGTTTCTTAACCTTGTCGGAGACAAGGTTTATTGAACTGCCCATAATGCCAGATCAGGGCATTTATTGTCTACTTAATCGCAGGAAAAACCAGGATAAATACATATAAATTGACAGAAAAATGAGATGCTAAGGATTATAGTCGCCGGAGCAGGTCAATAATGACGCAAAACCCAACGAAAAATGACTCTAGTTAACCTGAGATAGGGCGGCATTTAGAAAATGCGTTTAATGTCATCATGACATTACCCAATTAAATCACTGCCTGATAAATGTACCATCGCCGCCAACCGCGCATTTAAGTCGGCAATTTCCGCAACTAAAGGCGCAAGCAAGCTATCCACTTCGGGCTTGCTATAACGCGGTGTGATATGTTGCGGACAATTCCAATCGTAGGCCTCGACTTCGATGACAATACCACGCTCTACCCTAGCGCGGTAAGACGGCACTTCTAAACGGGCGAGCAAGCTAGGATCATCCTGCTCATGGACGACACGCACCCTACCCCACAGCTTTAACCGCCTACGGTTGGCATAATCCATAAACAACAGCGAAATACGGTCATTCGCCATAAGATTGCCGACACTAATGTATTGAAGATTACCGCGAAAATCAGCAAAACCGATAGTTCGCCCATCCAGCACTTTTAAAAAACCGACCGGGCCACCGCGATGCTGTACATAAGGCCAACCCGTTTCGGAAACGGTGGCTTGATAAAAACTGTCACGTTGGGCAATAAACGCCATCTCCGCTTCAGTTAAGACATTGCGTTGCTCCTCAGCAACCTCAAAGCGGCTATTTTTGGCTCGGCTACCGTATAAACTCTGAGCCGCTTTCACACTAGGGGTAAACGTTATTTCCGAAAAAGCCATAGCCATCGCTATTCTCCTAAAAAAACCGGGGCTACTCAAAGTAGCCCTGGCATGGGTCAAAAATGCTTAAGCCACAAGCTTCAGATCAATTTTAGGAAAATCAATATCGACATGGCTAGCTTTACCGATCATATTGGTAAAAATATTCATCGCCACATGGGTGATGATCTCAACCAGATCCGCATCAGAAAACCCGGCGGCACGGGCCTCAATGATTTCCGCCGTAGTGACTTCACCGCTGTTTTCCAACAAAGAGCGGGCAAATTTAACCGCTACGGCCGCTTTGGCATCATGGCTAGTACCGCTACGGTTAGCATGGATCTCGGCATTGTCCAAGCCTGCTTTACGGCCAATGGCGGTATGTGCGGACACGCAATAATCGCAGGCATTTTGTTGCGCCACCGCCAAAGCAATACGCTCGCGGGTTTGCGGATCAAGGCTCCCTTCATTGGCGATGCTATGCAGCCCCAAAAAAGCCCGCAAAGCCGCAGGGGAATTGGCCAGTATTTTTAAGAAATTAGGTACCATACCCAATTTAGCCTGGATAGCCGTAAATAAAGCCTGTTGTTCGGCATCGGCAGTTTCTTTGGTGACGGTATTGATACGGCTCATGATAGGATTCCTATAATATTTAATGATTAACTGATAATAGTGACCCGATTCAGTTCGGGTAGACATACTGTATTAAATTTCATTTAAAATAAGAATAGCCACAAATTACAATATATTATTACAATAAATAGAATAATCATCCGCCACGCCATACCATGACCCGATTTAAGTTTGTTTAATCCGGCAACAACTTGCTACACTTCACTTCCACTGCTACATTTCTTACAATGGGCGCATAAAAAATGTCATCCGACTCCAGAAAAAAAATGCCAAAAAATTTGCCCACCCAAAAAGAAACATCGCGTACCCCTCCTGAAAAACCGGGCAAAAGCTCGAAAAAAAGTATGGTTTTACTTAAAGAAAAAGGCGATATCAACTTACCTTCTTCCAACGCCTTTAAGTCCGACCAACTTGACCTGTTCCAAACTTTCCTATGCAACACCCATGATGAAAAAGATAAGCTGTCCAATACCATAGAACTGTGGGACAGCTTACCTAAATTTGCCATATCGCAACAGGCTATGAACGGCTTAAGGACAAAAGAAGGCTTTCTGCCGCGTCTGGAAAAAACCTTTGTTTATCGGCATAAAGAATACAAAATCCGGGTCACACCCGCCATTATCGACAGCGAAGACGATATAGATAAGGCTTATTACCCCAGCGCCAATGAAGAACTCGTGGAAGATGCGTTAAGAAAAATCGCCTCGGAACAACAACGCGGCTTTTTTGACAAACCGGAATTTAAAAGCGGCGTGGTCTTTTCTTTACATTTATTAAGGACAGAACTAAAAAAACGCGGCCACTCCCGCTCCTATTACGAAATTGTCAAAAGCCTAAATATTTTATCGGGTAGCCACATCGAAATTTTATTGCCGGACGGCAAAGGCTTTGCCAAAACCAACTACCTACCCTCCTTAGCGGCTGTCTCAAAAGAACAGATAAAAGACGACCCAACCGCCAAATGGGTGGCCCATTTCCATCCATTAGTCACCCAAAGCATAGATTCCCTTAGCTTCCGTCAATTTAACTATCACCAAATGATGTCGCACAGCACTCAGTTGGCGCGTTGGATACATAAAAAGCTCTCACACAACTACACTAACGCGTCTTATACTGTCCCTTATCAGATATGGCTATCAACCATCCGGCGCGACAGCGGACTTTTAGAATATAAACGCACCAATGATGCGGTAAGAAAATTTGAAGATGCCTTGGCGGAGCTGATCAACAACCACGCCCTAACCGCCTTCAGCAAACTAGAAGATATTCGGGGGGAAAAAAACAAAATCCTTGACATCAAATACTCACTGTCACCACATCCGGAATTTGTCAAAGATGTCAAAGCTGCCAATAAACGCCAAAAAGATTCAAAAGACAAAACAGAACAGCAAGGGCAGTAGGTATAGGTCGCAACTACAGAAAAAATCAAGAATAAACCGCCAAAATCAAATCCACTAAGGCAGTAGGTATAGGTCGCAACTAAAGGAAACCCCTCAATCAAAAACAACAATCTGTAAAATACGGCAAAAACCAACCCTAGCGGTAGGTATAGGTCGCAACTCAAATAAAAACAAAATCCTAGCCAACATCCCCAACAATTAACCATTGAAGGGCATACCATTAACGGAGACTCCCTAAAATGACCACCGATTGGACAAGCAGCAAACCTGCACAAATAGACTATTCTTATGAAAACTTCGCCCTAGCGAAAGCTTTTGTGTTCCGCAAATGGTGTGAGCAAGCCAATGAACGGCAAAAACTGCCGCCAAAAGACCTATCAGGCTCATGCAAATACGGAAGCCTATTCATGAACCAACTATTCGGTGGGGAAATCCACGGCAATTACCAGCACCAATACAATATAATCGACGGGCGCATAGTAGACCTAAGCCACGATGCCCTAGATGTCGGCAAAATCAGCAATCCTTATCTGCACGAACCCGATTTTTTTAAAATTCCAGAAAAACACGCTTCACTAAACGGTTGCTTGCCACGCGTAGGCCATTGGGTAAACCAATTTCTCGACGAACTCAGCATAACGGCAAAACCTATCCCCTAACCCTAAAAATTGCACAAAAAAATGGATACGTTTAAGCAAAAAAAGCCGCCAGCAAAAAATGGAGGCAGTAGGTATAGGTCGCAGAACCCAGTAGGTTTAGGTCGCAACTGGGTAAAAAGCAGGAAAAAATAGCCGGAAAAAAAAGTTATCCACAGGCCGAGGCGGTAGGTATAGGTCGCAACAGATAAAAAAGGCGGTAGGTATAGGTCGCAGTAGCGGTAGGTATAGGTCGCAACTGGGTAAAAAGGCGGTAGGTATAGGTCGCAGGTAACCCCTAGGCAGTAGGTATAGGTCGCAGATGTCGGTAGGTATAGGTCGCAAGTGAAATTATACCTATATGATTTAAATAATAAAAATCGCTATTTTTTTAGCCTTCCTTCTTTATTCTTTTCCTTATTTATCCTTTTAAAGGGAATTAAACGGAAGACACAAAAAAAGCCCCCAAAAACACTCGGCAATGCAAAACAAAATGACACCCATTTAAAAATCATGTTCACAACATTTCCATGTTTCCAAAAGCAACTAATATTAACAATCGTCCAAAAAATACAGTCAAACTCAAAAAACCAAATTTGTCAGAAATTCAACGCCAAAATAACATTGTCATAAAAACCACAATCCTATTATTTACGTCTGCATTATCTAAATTTAATAATTAAATTAAAACAATTAGTTAACATTTAATATAAAAAATATCAAACTTGGATTAATAATTGCATAGATCCTTTATATTTAATCAATAAAGGAATTGTCCATGTCCTCAGCAATTTTTGCCGAACTGTTAAACGGTCTTTACGAGAATAAAATCATACCTTACCTAGGCCCAGGCGTTTTATTCGATGCCAAAAACAAACTGACAGGACAAGCTATGCCTGCCGACAGCGACAGTCTCATTTTGGCAATGAATGACGGCCGACCCATGGCACCCAAACTGATGTATGAATTCCCTAGAGCTGCAATGAATTTGGAACTAAAAAGAGGCCGTAACTTCCTTGGCCAATTTCTAACCAGACTCTATGGCCAAACCGAATGGACCCGCGCAGCAACCCACGATTGGTTGGCGCACTGGAAACCTACCTACGTCATCGACATAAACCGCGATACGCAATTACAAGAAAGCTATTCTAACGAAGAACATACTTTAATTGTCGGGGTCGCCAGAATTACCGCCAGCCAATACCGTTACCGGATTTACCATTTCGACGGCAAAGAATATTTTGAGATTCCCCAAGAACAAGTCGATCCGACCCTCCCAATTTTGTTCAAACCGATGGGCACACCCAAACCGGAAGGCAATTATGTCGCTTCCGACGCCGATTATGTCGATTACATCACCGAATTAATGGGCGGTTTCGCCATCCCTGAATTCCTTAAAAGTTACCGTAAAGATAAACAATACCTTTTCTTAGGGATGCGCCTGAACCGTGACTCCGAACGCATGGTCATGAGCGACATTATCAGGGACGGGGCGGAACCTAAAGGTTGGATATTGAATAAAAACCCTACCGATAAGGAAGTCCGCTTCTGCAAAAAAATCGGCCTAGAAATTGTTAATGCCGACATAGAAGACTGGTTGGAAGTGGTGGGATTTAACCAACCACAGAAAAAAACCGCCTGATGTTCCGATAACAGAAAATCTATGAACCCCAGCCAACGGATTTATGAACTGTTAATAGACCAGTGCAATAGCAATGTTACTGTCGACACGCTGATGATAGGTTTGGTATGGACAGTATGCCAAAGCCAAAACGGCACCAGCGGCCTGGCAATGAGTCCAGCTATTACAACCCGTACCCTGCCTTGGTCGGGTACTTTGACAGGCAAACCCATAACCGACCTAGCGGCATGGGTTACGGACTGGGAGCCCTATAAAGCGACTGTGGCGATGTCAGCGATTAACAGTTGCATTAACGCCAAACCATTGCCAGAATCAGTATTGCTGGAACAGCAGGAGCAGCCTAACCTTGCCGTATTCGAGCATTTTTTACCGCAACTGCAAGGGCAAAATGTGGTGGTGGTCGGGCATTATCCTGGCATCGAACGTTATCAGGAACAACTGCATCTGACCGTATTGGAAAAACAACCCGTGGCGGGCGACTTGCCCGATGCCGCCAGCGAATTTATCTTGCCGAAAGCCGATTGGGTATTTTTAACCGCCAGTTCCATCCCCAATAAAACCTTTCCGCGTTTGGCCGAACTGTCCGCCACCGCCAAAACGGTGTTAATGGGGCCAACTACGCCTTGGTTGCCGCAGCTGCATGAATTCGGCATTGATTATCTTGCGGGTGTGGACATTATTGATGCCAACGCCCTCTATCATACCGCCGCCCAAGGTGGCGGTGTACGGATTTTTCACAACGCTGTCCGTTACCGTATTGCCGATCTGAGCCCAAGTAATAGCATGGCTTGGTTAAAACAACAAATAGCCGCTTGTGCGGTTGAGAAAAACCACCTGACAGAAGCGATGGACAACTGGTATAAAGCAGGCAACACCAGCCGTTTTCCTGGCTATAGGCTCTTGGAAGAAACCCATAGCCGCCTATCAAGGCTGGACAGCAGTTATAAGCCATTATGGGACAATTACGGCAATCTGACTTAGGCTTACCATGAATAGCAATAACCCCTTTAGCAACTACCGTCTCTTGCTTTACTACAAAGGCGACATTAGTGCCTTGACCCTGTTTGTCCAGCACAGCAATGGCAGTGTGTGTTTCCCCCAGCCGTTACCTGCGCTATCCAGTGCTTTAGAACCTGAAGAGTATACCGACAGCAAAGTCAGCGTCCACCCTTCGGCACTTATCCAGAACATTAACCAACAGTTACAACTGGATAATGATCTGTTACGCGCAGAAGCCGAATTTAGTGTACAGATTGACACCCCGAACGGCATCATCACCGTCTACATGGCGCGGTTCATGTTGCTCGACCCTCCCCATAAGTTGCTGCAAAGCCGTGCTTGCCAATTGCGGACTTTGCCTGAACTGCGCGGCAGGCCACCTGCGGAAATGGAATTGCTGCGCCGCGCCTATAGCACCGTCATGGAGTCCTGACGTGTTTGAATTTATGGACATGGACTTTAACGCCAACCCGGCCAACCTAACTTCCGGGCCATACATCCCCGATGCTGGCGAATGCCTACGTTGCGGGCTGTGCGTCAGCACTTGCCCCACCTTCCGTTTACAGTCTATCAACGAAGAAACCCCCCGTCAGCGTTTGCGTACCATCAGCAAAATAACCGTCGAAAACCAAACCATCAGCACCCAAGAACGCGAACATTTGGACAATTGCCTACAATGCCGCGCTTGTGAAGCGATATGCCCCAGCCAGGTCGCTTATGGCGACTTATTCGACCAAACCCAAGCCCTCTTGGCAAAAACGCCGCCTTGGCAAAAAAAACTGGCTTTTTGGTTTATCGCCCATAAAGCTTGGCGCAACCGTTTGCTGCCGTTGCTAAGCGGCTACCTTAAATCCGGCCTGCAAAAACCGTTGCGCCGTAGCGGCCTGCTTGACGCGCTCGGTTGCCGCAACGCAGAAAGCCTCTTAACCCCGCCTGCCCTCACACCGCTGAAAGCTTATTATCCTAGCCCACAACCCGTACGCGGTACGGTGGCTCTATTTACAGGTTGTCTGGCCGAGTATTTTGACCGTACTACCTTGCAGGCCGCTACCCGGTTATTGAATGCCATTGGCTACGATGTTACCGTTCCTGCACAACAAGGTTGTTGCGGGGCGATACACCAGCATAATGGCGCTTACGCCACCGACCTTATAGAACAAAACCTTAAAGTGTTTAACGCCTTGGCTGTCGATGCCGTAGTCTATGCCGCCAGCGGTTGCGGCGCTATGCTAGACAGCTACAAAAGTGCCGACAGCGAAGCCGCCCGGCAATTCCAGCACCGTTTACAGGACATTAACGCTTTTTTATTGCAACACTGGCCGGATAGTTTACAGTTACGGCCTTTAGGGCAAACCGTTGCCGTACATGAACCATGCAGCCAACGCCATGTCCTGAAAAACCAGCAAAATGTTTATAAGCTATTACAAAAAATCCCCGGCTTAACTGTCCTCCCCCTTGCCGATAACGCCATTTGTTGCGGTGCGGGTGGCAGTTACATGCTTACCCACCCCGACAACGCCGCACAATTACGCAAGCTTAAACAGCAGGCGATAGCTAACACGCCTGCTGATGGTACGGTCAGCAGTAATTTCGGTTGCACCATTTTCCTTAATGCCGACGGGCTGAATATTGGGAACCCTTTGCAACTTTTGGCGCAACAACTGCCTTTGTGAAAGGCTTAGCGTTAGCTTACACCACCAAAAAATCCCGCATCATGCCCATATCCTCATGTTCAAGGTTATGACAATGGTACATAAACACGCCCTTGAAATCTTGAAACGGTTTAATGATTCGGACGGTTTCGCCGGGCATCACCAACACGGTATCTTTTAAGCCGTTGTCGATAAAGCCATCGCGCACCGTGGCATAATGCTCTTCATTGCCAGTGGCGATAGTGCGGCTGATGATAGTGAACGCTTGCCCATGCAAGTGGATAGGGTGCGCCATTGACATCATCATACCCATACTACCGCCCATGCCGCCCTGCCGCATCCCACCCATACCGTGACCCATCATACCCATGCCCCCATTCTGATGGTCTGCCGCTTGCTTGGGATTTGCCTCAGACATCCCCATACCGCCTCCATGGGCATGAAAAATTTCCATCAATTGCACGGTATTGACCGGAATGCGCTCACTGTCTTGGACATCGTTATAAGCATAACTGCGGCCATTCAACAGCATCGCCATGTGCGCTTCGGTAATGGCTATCGGTACGGGGCGGTTAGGGTTTGCGGTGTCGGCGATAGCGTAACGGTGCGGTTTGGCTAAAGTATGGGGAAGCTTAGGGCTGTCACTGACTTTACGCGTGACTTTAACGGTAAAAATAGGATACTCGCTACCCACCGCCAAGCCGCCACGTTGCATCATCATGCCCATGCTGGGCAACACGCCGCTAAACGCCAAACTGCGCATCACCAGTTGCGAACCTTCGGGACGGCCACTGAAATCCGCCCAAACATCCAGGCGCTCGCCGGGTGCCAGCATCATATACGGTTTGGTTTCCGGCTGTTCCAGTAACCCGCCGTCCACGCCGAGGACGGTGATGGGTGTGCCGTCATCCCAACCCAGTTTATAAATCCGAGCTGTCGAGCCGTTCATAAACCGCAAACGGTAAGCCCGGCTGTCCACATCTAACTGAAAATCCGCTTTGCCGTTAACCAATATGCGGTCGCCATAAAAGCCCATCATCCGGTCATGCTGATGGCGCACATACACCAATTGGTTTTGCGCATCGAACAGGCGGTCTTGAATAACGATAGGAATTTCATAATCACCGGAGGGTAAGCCTAAGGCGGCTTCTTCGTCATCATTCACCACTAATGCCCCCGCCAAACCGTGGTAAACCTGTTTCGCGGTGGTTTCATGCGGGTGCGGATGGTAAATGTTTAGCCCTGCACGGTTTAGCACCTCAAATTCGTAGACTAATTTTTCGCCCGAAGCAATGGCGTAAAGCGGATGGCCGTCCATTTCGGCTGGGACATGCAGGCCATGCCAGTGTGTCACCGTCGTTTCGGACAAGCCGTTATGTAAGAGTATGCGGACTTTTTGGCCTTTATGCAGGCGGATAATCGGCCCTAAATACGATCCGGCGATTTCCGTCAAGGTATCCTTAGGGCCTTGCAGCAAACGGGCAGTATATTGCAGCACTTGGGTTTGTTGGCCGACTAAAATCGCCACGGCGGCAGGTTTACAGAACAGTTCGATTTCGACATCGGGTTTAAACTGCGGGTTGGCGAGGCGGGGCGGCATTTTCGGCATGGCTTGCATACCTTCCATTGCCTGTAACAGGTTGGGCATACCCGCAAACGCCAGCATCCCCAAACCCGTATGGCTTAGAAAACGGCGGCGGGAATAGTTATTGTTATTATTGGCAAACATAAAATCTCCTCAGACGACAGGGTCTTAGCTAAGCATCAGGCACAAATAACCCAATGATAGTAAGGATTTTATATTAGCAACTATTAATATTCAAGTTATCGGGGCGATACTTTTTTAAAGGTCACCGTTTTGCCTTAAAAACCGAGTGTCCGGCCATAAAAAAGGCATCCGTAAGATGCCTTTTTAGGATGCTAAAGTGCCGTTGGCCTAATCGTAGCTATAGTGCTTACGCAAAGGTTTGACCACTTCCCAATGGCTGTCCAAACCGGCGTGGAACACCACCAAGTCGCCGGGCAAAATGCGCACGGGTTCGCCGCCAGCCGGAGTGACGATAATTTCGCCTTCTAAGATATAGGCAGTCTCGGTTTCGTCAAAGTCGATAGGAAAAGTGGATATTTCTTTTTCCCAGATAGACCAGCCCGCCACGCCTAAAGCTTGCAGACGTTCTTCGCTAGGGTTGTGCTCAATAGTGATTTGGCTCATGTTTTCCTTTGATAAATAACGGATAGATTTTCAATTTTAGCATTTTTACGCGCTGGCGGCTATGCCGTGCTGTTAAGGAGTTGCGCCCGCATTTTGGGGAAGTTTTCCGTACGCTGGCAAGGCAGAAAGAAAGCCGGATTGAGAGGGGCATTTGATCCCGCTAGAATATGTTGTGTCGCAAGTGGTTGGCTATAGCAAAGGAAAAAGCACAACCCATTTGGCACGGGTGTCTGGTGTAAAGAAAGGAAATTTTGTTGGCCAACATTTTTGGGCACGGGGATACTTTGTATCGACAATGGGAAGGGATGAAGCCATGCTAAATACATCAGGCATCAGGCATCAGGCATCAGGCATCAGGCATCAGGAAGACCAGCGGATTGAGCAGTTGAACCTTAGGGGTTGAGCCATCACCCCTAAGATGACTATTATTAGTGGGTCGTGTTAGCGACTTGTTTTACCGTTTTGAGCAGTTCACACACCATAAATACCATATTTTTTATATTGGATATTTACTAAACTTCTGCACCACTACTTACTTTTATTGTAGTTAGAGGCTGACATTTTTATAGCACCTGCAACAATTTCATAACTTCCCTTGTCTTTGCCGATTTTTTGTGGATCAAACTTTGCAAATTTAATAATAGAGCTATACATTCCGAGTATATTGGCAATGTTATGAGTTAGAAATGCCTTTGGATCAAATAACCACTTAACTTTGTCTTGGTCATCTAATTCCATTATTTCTTTTAATCCAACTACTAATGGAACAATGAAACCATCAGCATATTGAAATTCCGTTTCTCGTCCATAGTATTTAGTATGGAATGGCTTTTTAGAATATTTTTTATCATTAGTATGTTGGTCGTTATAAATACGAACCCCTTCTATTCTTCCGAACTTCCCACCAGCTTTATTATAAGCATCAGGAAATTTTTCATAAATGAAATCATAGAGATCAACCAACTCTGAAACCAAATCTATTGCTGACTTAATTGCAGGATTTGTAAGCTCATAAGTCTGTCCTTTCCAATTACCATTCCCTGGTTTTTCTAAAATCTCTCTAAAACTTTCA
>NZ_PGFZ01000010.1:0-9630 GCF_002923755.1 Methylovulum psychrotolerans | reverse complement strand
ACGGCTGATTCTTTTGGCTTTCTGGGATTTGATTCAATCCCAAGATTATTCATAAGTTTGGCAAAATTCTCAGCATCTATAAGTCCAGTGACACGACCAATGTGCTTAGAAAGAACTTCGCTAGTTTCGCAGGCTTGTGATAACCGAATTATAATTTGGTTATTATTCATGACTTCACTCCCTAATTACGAAAAAGAAATAAGGAGAGAATAGGGGTGATTAAATTTCCAGATTTATTTTAGAATATTAGCCCTATTCTCATCCGAGAATTCGCCACTATCCAGTGACCCAAGCCTTTTATAACCAAAGGCTGGAATAGATTATACAGAAAAATAATTTGAATTCAACAATAAAATATTTGCCAATTGCTATGCAGCTTGGAATATTATTTTAAAGTCTTTTTAATTATCACCAATCTAATACCTTACCTTACTCAGTAAGGTGCTTTATCCCCCCGTTTGCCGCATCCAGCATGGCAGGTTTTGTCGGGACTCTCAACACCGTTGGGAGAATTACGATGGTCTAGCCATTTGCATCTGCTGGGCAAACGCCAAACTAGCCCATTAACATTGTCAGCCTCCATCCTCATTGCCATCATCCGCCAGCCGATAACCCACCCCAACCTCGGTCAGCAAATACCGTGGGCGGGCGGGGTTGGCTTCAAGCTTATGGCGCAGTTGCCCCATATAAATCCGCAAATAATGTTGGTCATTGATATGCTCAGCCCCCCAGACCTCCAACAGCAATTGCCTATGGGTAACGACCAGGCCCGCGTGGCGGATCAGGATGCTTAAGAGGCGGTATTCGATGGGCGTTATATGCACTTCGGTTGCCCCCAGAAAGACTTTGCGGCGGGTCAAATCCACTTGCAGTTCGCCCGCTTGGAATATCGCCAAGCAGCCCGCCGCCCGGTTAACCCGCCGCAGCAGGGCTTGCAGGCGGGCGTGCAGTTCGCCGATGCTGAACGGTTTGGTCAGATAATCGTCAGCTCCGGCATCTAAGGCCATGATTTTGTTTTGTTCTTGGCTACGCGCGGACAGCACTAAAATCGGCAGGTCGGCCAGTTGCCGTAAGCGTTTGGTGACGGAAATGCCGTCTATATCCGGCAAGCCTAAGTCGAGGATGACCAAATCCGGGTGGGCGGTCTTGGTATGGGCAATACCAGTTTTGCCGTCTTCAGCCTCCAGCACTTGCCAGCCCCGGTTGCCGAGATTGGTTTTCAGCAAGCGGCGGGTTTGCGGGTCGTCTTCTATCACCAAGATTAAGGGGGCGGTTTTGTTCATCAGGCATCCAAGGCTTCATGCCAGTTTAGCGGCGGTTGCTGGTGGGCGGGCAATTCTATGACGAAGGCCGCGCCTGGACTCTGTTGGCGGGCATAGATGGTGCCGCCATGGGCTTCAATAATCGCCCGGCACAAGGTCAGCCCCAAGCCCACCCCGCTTTGTAGGGAATCCGATTCCAGCCGATAAAATTTAGCAAAGATTTTTTCTTCCATGCCTTTCGGGATGCCTTGGCCGTAGTCGGATACCGTGACGGTTATTGAAGCGGCCAAGCGTTCGGCACTGATGTCCATAGGGCTGTTGGGCGGGGTGTATTTAATGACATTTTCGATCAGGTTGGCCAAAACCTGTTCAAGTAACACCGCATCTATCCATAACAGCGGCAGGTCATCCGGCAGGCAAATCGTGACCGGGCGGTCACCGAGGTTTTTTTCCAATCGGTTTAAGGCGCTGCCGACAATTTCCTCCAAGGCGTTCCATTCTCTGTGCAGGATAATCTCGCCTGTTGTCAGCCGGGCCATATCGAGGATTTTACTGGTTAGTTCTGATATGTGCAGGGCTTCGTCAAGAATCACTTTGTTAAAATCCAACTGTTCGGCTGGGGAAAAATCGCCACGGCTTTCCACTAAGGCGGTGCTGGCGCCGATGATATGGGTCAAGGGTGTCCGTAAGTCGTGGGAGATGGCGCTTAACAGGGCGTTGCGTAAGGCTTCGGTTTCGGCCTGTAGTTTGGCTTTATGGGCCTGTTCGGTTAATCTCAGGCGTTCTAGGGTTTGGGCGATCAGGTTTTTGAAGGTGTCGAAAAACGTCACGGCTTCACGGTCGCCCAGGCCAGAGGTTCTGTTTGCCTGGATCACCAGCACCCCTTGGATAAGCTGTGGGCGTTCTAAGAGGTAATAACAGGTTTTTGCCGTTGCGGATAGCTGGGCGGGTTGCTGGCGTGCGTAGATTTGTTGGGCTGTCGCCAAATCGGCTCCGCGTAGCGAGTGCGTCAATGGCCGGGCTGAAGGGTAATGCAGTTGCCCGTTACTGTCGGCAAACAACACCACTGAACAGGCGGCAAAATCTTCATGGATATGGTTGACGGCAATAATGGCGACGGCTTGTTGGTCGGGTGCGTCGGCTAGGGCTTGGCTTAATCGGTATAATGCATTGGCGCGTTTTTCCCGTTGTTTCGCGAGTGCGGCTTGCAGATGTTGGCTTTCTAAAAAATTGCTGGTGACATTGGCGACCACAATCATGACCGCCAAACCGATGATGTTTTCCAGGTCATTGATGGCGAAGGAAAATATCGGGTGGGCAAAATAAAAGGCAAACACCGGGGCGCTTAAAAACGACGCGATGATCGACGCGCCCCGCCCGTAGCGGCTGGCGACCAAAAACACCCCTAACAGATACGTTATCAGAATACTGGCCGGGCCTAAAATATGCCGTAATGGCCAATCGACCAAGGTGCAGATAAACGGCGCGGCGATGCCCCATAAATAGTTTTGCCAACGGTTAAGGCGGCGGTTACCCAGCGGTTGCCCGCTGGTTGGGCGGTTTGGGGGCGGCTCGTAAGCAGTGTTAAGCAAGTGGCTATTCCAAGGTTGGTGGCGCAACGGGAGCCATGCTTTTAAAAAGACTTGGCATTAACCAAAAAATGCACCCCGATACTGGCAAAGTAACCCAGTATGATGACCGGACACCATTTCAGATGGCTGCTGAAAGTGTATTGGCCTTTGGCTTGGCCTAACAGGCCGATGCCGGGGGCGGAGCCTATCGCCAATAAGCTGCCGCCTACCCCTAGGGTTAAAGTCAGTAACAGCCATTGGCCTTGGGGGATGTCGGGGTTCATGGTCAGCACCGCAAACATTAAGGTGCCGTTATCGACAAAAGCCGACGACAGGCCGATCAGGATGTTGGCGAGGGTCGGGCTTAATTGTCCGAACAACACTTGCGAGATGGCCTCAAGATAACCGATAAAACCTAAACCCGCTATGCCCATCATCGCCCCATAGAAAAACAGCAGGGTGTCCCATTCCAGGCGGCCTATTTTATCGAAAATATCCAACTTATTGGCCAGATCGGCCAAAGCGACATCGCCGCCGCCTAAAAATAAGGCGTTGTCGGCAGGTTTTTGGCTGTCTGGCGGCGTAGTTTTTTGCAGATAAAAATAAAAGAACTGCAATATTGACAAGCCCGCCATCATGCCCGCCGCTGCGGGCAGGTGCAGTTTCATATCATAAATGACCGCCAAGCCGATAGTTACACCAAATAGAAAAATAATCCGTTTCGCGCCCCGCGACAACTGGACTGTCCTTATGGCAATATCCGGTTTGTCTTTAGGCAGGGCAAAGTGCATCGCCAAGGCCGGCACCAGAAAGTTGACCAGACAAGGGATAAACAGTTGGAAAAAGTCGGTAAAACCCAATCTGCCGTGCTGCCAGACAAACAACGTCGAAATCCCGCCTAAGGGGCTGAACGAGCCGCCCGCATTGGTGGCGACAATGATATTGATGCAGGCTAACGACACAAAGCGCGGGCTATCTTTACCTACGGCCACCGCCACCGCCCCCATAAGAAGGCCGGCGGTCAGGCCATTGACGACGCTGGACATAAAAAACACCAAGAAGCCGGTCAGCCAGAACAATTGCCGGTAGCTTAAGTTTTTGCTGACTAGCCAGACTTTCAGGGCATCAAAAATGCGCATGTCTTCCATCGCGTTCAAATAGGTCATGGATACCATGATGAACAACAATAATTCGATATACGTTTGTAAGTTGCTTTTAAAAGCCGCCACCGCCAGCGCGTCGTCGCCCTGTTCCTGATAGACCAGGACAATGACAAACCAAATCAAACCCGCCGCGAGCAGCATGGGTTTGGATTTGCGCAAATGCGTAGATTCTTCAAACATCGCCGCAATATAGGCGATGACCATGACGGCCAAGGAAAAATACCCGGCCCAATTATGGGTCAGGTCAAGAGGTTGTAAGATCGCTGTCATTGTCGGCCTGCCATAAGCGCGTAGGCCCATTTTGCGCTGATTGTCACATTACAATACACCATAATATCCCTTCTGCTAAAACTATCGGATGCCGACCCTATTTGGCATTATCCCTATGGACAACCCCGGCTGACGTTCGTTGATAATTTTAGCGGCATGGATGTAAAAAAAGCGTAAAGATGGGGATTATAGGTTTAGGGGAGATATGGATGCCGTCAGGAATTGAGCGGAGCGCAAAGGTCTTTAGCCTTGGCAGGATGGCTTAAACCCGGTGCGCCGACGTTTAGCCTGCCGTGTGCTTAACGCCGGACTCTACAAGTCCGCCGCCAAGGGCTTAACCCGCCACGGACAACCCGGCCTTAAATGCTTCAATATCCGCAGTAACCCCTAAGACCACCAAAATATCTCCTGCCGTCAGACGGCGGGATGTATCGTCTAGGGCAAAATGCAGTTCTTCCCCTTGGTCGGTATCGACTACGCCGATGAGGATAACATTATACTGGGCGTTCAAGTCCAGCCCGCTGAGGTCGGTATTTTCTAAGTAAGAACCCGGAGGGATGGGCACTTGCACCAAGTTTAGGTCGTGTTGGCCGAACACGGTATGGTCAAGGATATTAGAAATGTCGGGTCGGGTCAGCATTTCATGGAGTTTACGCCCGCAAATCTCATAAGGGTCGATAATTTTATTCGCCCCCGCCGCCAATAATTTTTCTGCCGATTCAGGATCATCAACAATGCTAATGATGGTCAAGTCTTTAGCGAGGGCGCGGGCGGAAATGGTTAAAAACACGTTGTCGGAATCGGTAGGGAAAAAACAGAACAACGTGTCGATATGTTCGCCTATGCCTATCGCTTGCAGTTGGTCGTCGTTACGGAAATCCAGGGTTTGGCAAGTAAAGCCTTGTGCGGTCATCAGGGCGGTTTCGGCGCAGTCTTGGCTGATAAACACTAGGCTATGCTCGGCTTGCTGCAAGCGTTGCATCAGCTCTAACGACATGAGGCTAAACCCAAAAACGGCAATATGTTTCATGATTTACGGCTATTGTTAAAGCGGCTACGCGCAATTTGTTG
The DNA here is from genome assembly GCF_002923755.1 of Methylovulum psychrotolerans. Classification (GTDB taxonomy): domain Bacteria; phylum Pseudomonadota; class Gammaproteobacteria; order Methylococcales; family Methylomonadaceae; genus Methylovulum; species Methylovulum psychrotolerans. Next base: position 4,293 of record NZ_PGFZ01000010.1, on the reverse strand, counting down.
GCGAAGATGCCCGATGCTGACATCGCGGCCTAACAGCACTAATACATCACCGCTGTGCAGGACAAAATGGGCGGGCGGGTTAAAGTAAAAGTGCTGGTGGCTGACTGGGTAACGGTTTTTATGTTGGTTATGCGCGGGATTATCACTGACGATACCGAGTAACACGAGCTTCCTGCCGATAAAATCCAACTCGGCTAAGGTTTTAGCTTCGATAAAAGAGGGGCCGGTAACGGTTAGGGTGTCAATCATGTATTGTTTTTCTTGTTTTAAGATACCGAAAATGGCTTCAAAAGCGACGGGTTGGCCGATATATTCGGCAGCGACTAAGCCCGCGATGGCAAAAGGCTGGATCACGTCGCTAGCCCCTGCCTGGTACAGTTTTTTGATGGTATCCGGGTTGTTGGCGCGGGAAACGATGCGGATATCAGGGTTTAAATGTCGGCTGCTTAAGGTGATATAGACATTGACGACATCATTGCCAGTGGTGCAGACCACGCTGTTCGCACCTTGGTTAAGGCCTGCTTGGAGCAATACCGCATTTTTGCTGGCATCCGCTTGAATGACCAAATAACCTAGGCGCTTGGCTTTGCTGACATTGTCGGCATTGATGTCGATAATGACAAAATGTTGGCGCTCAGCCTTCAGCCGTGCCGCGAGATGTTCGCCTACCCTCCCGAAACCGCAAATAATCACATAATCGCGGCACCGTTTGAGTTCGGTATAGGTCTGGTTTTCGCGCATATCCTGCATTTTATCATTAAACGCCGACACCATGATGGAGGTCAGGAACGAGAATACCCCCAAGCCGCTTAATATCAACACCATCGCCACTATCCGACCACCCGTCGTGTGCGGGGTTATGTCACCATAGCCGACCGTGGAGACGGTGACGATGGTGAAATAAACCGCATCGAACAAATGTGCGACTTGGCTACTATTGGTCGGTTTTTCAAACAGATAAATGGCGGTGCTGCCGATAAAGACCACAAAGCTTAAAAAAATCGCTAACGTGTACAGTTCAAAACGCTTACTGGCTAAAACTTCGGTGAACAATTTTAGGCTGTTGAAATAGCGGAACAGCTTAAACAGCCGAAAAATCAGAAATAGGCGCAACATCCGCAAAGGCCGGTAACTGGGCAAAATCGCCAATAAGTCAATTAACGCCAGAGGTGAGGACATATAAGCCCATTTTTGCGCAAAAATTTTCCCCAACACCGTTATTAGGCTAAAGGGGATGTTAAGGTAGCGGGTTTTTTCGTAGTGCGCCAAGATAATTTTATGGCAGTCGTTATACAGCCAGCCGCGCAACAAATATTCCAAGGTGAAAATCAGTATCAGCGTTTGCTCGAATTGCATATCTAAGGCCGTTAACGGCGTATCAACCTCGTAAATCAGCAAAAATACGCTGAACATGACTAAGGCGATCATGACAATATCAAAATTCGCTTTTAAACGGCTGTCGGGGTTTTCTAATAAGTTATAGAAAAATTGTTTGGTGTGTCGGTAGTATGGCGAATCTTGCAAAAAATAAGCGATGGAGACAAGTAGTCTGGAGAACATAAGGGATTAACCGCTAAAGCCAAAAGGATAGGTCGTTTAAATTACCATAACTAAATGTTTTAAAAACAAAAAAGGTAAAGTGTTAGAAGGGGATGCCGATGTTGTGACATATTTACTATTTTAAGCCAATTTATCGTGTTAGCATGACAACTCGTTATCTATCATCGGATGGCGGATTTTGGTCGTCCTGCCCGGTTTTTTTAAGCCTGATAGGCTATCAAACAAGGTAAGGCCGTTGGTTGTATTGCTTGACGGCCTGGAAAGTTAACAAAAAACTATAATTAACAAAGGATGTTGTGCCTATGTCAAAACAGTGCCCCCATTGCGCATGCTCAGAAAGCCAGTTACATAAAGCGTTCTGTGTAGATGAAATTTGCCCTTTTTGTGGCCAGCTTCTGGTTTCCTGCGGCTGTATGCCTAACGTGCTGAGACTTACGCCCCAAGAGCAGTATGCCATAACGGCCTATACGGATGTTGAGATGGAGCCGTTAAAAAGCATTAAAGCTAGGTGGAGGCAGGTGTTGGATGATAAAGGGCGTATCCCGTTTACCTAAAACAACGCTTTGCCGCAGTTAGGGCAAGCATTTTGTGTGCCTTGCCGTTTTTCGGTGTGTGCCGGACATGGGTTTTAAGGGAGGAACTGTAGACATTCCATTTGCGGAGCGCCTGGCAGTGCTTGCACGTTGAAGTGGTCGGTGTAGAGGATTTGGTTTTTCGCTTAATAACGCTGAGATAGCCGCACGTTTGCACCATAGCAAGGCGAGTTTATTTGATGTCCATTTCTTCGTCATCCTCTATAATCCCCGGCAGCTTCAGGTTCTTATCAGAACCCGGCTCCAAGGCCTCAACACCACGCAGTTTGCGCTCCATGACTTTAGTGCGGGTGGTCTGTAGAGTCTCTAAGGTATTCGTTGCAGAATTCAGGTGCTTATGCACCGCCGCCAGTTGCTCCGAATATTTGACGAACTCGGTCTTTACTTCCGCCAGCACTTTCCACACTTCACTGCTGCGCTGTTGTACCGCCAACGTTCGAAAGCCCATGTTCAGACTGTTCAGCAATGCCGATAAGGTGGTTGGTCCAGTGATGGTAATCCGGTAATGGCGTTGCAGGCGTTCAAATAGTTTTGGGTGGCGTAGGATTTCTCCGTACAGGCTCTCAATCGGTAAGAACATGATCGCAAAATCGGTGGTGTGCGGTGGGTCTATATATTTGCTGCTGATGTCTTTGGCAAAGCCTTCTACCGCCCTAAGTAGGAGTTTTTGCGCCGCGTCAATTGCCCCGATATTGCCCTCTTCCCATGCGCCCAGCAAGGCTTGGTAGCTTTCCAGCGGAAACTTTGAATCTATCGGCAACCAAACGGTTTTTTCATCGGCTTGGCCGGGCAATTTGACGGCAAATTCAACTACGTCACGACTGCTGTGTTTGGTGGGCACATTCATGGCATATTGGTCGGGTGCGAGGATTTGTTCGAGGATGTTGCCCAGTTGATATTCGCCTAAAATGCCCCGTGCCTTAACATTAGAAAGGACTTTTTTCAAATCTCCCACCCCAATTGCCAAATTTTGCATATCGCCCAAGCCTTTATGGACTTGCTCCAAACGGTCACTAACTTGCTTAAACGATTCGCCCAGCCGCTTCTCTAAGGTCTCGTGCAGCTTTTCGTCCACCGTCCGGCGCATTTCGTTCAGTTGCAGGGTGTTGTCTGCGCGGATGGCTTGCAGTTGTTTGTCGACGGTCTGTTGTACGTCAGTCAGGCTGTGTTTTGCTTGTCGGTTGGTCTCCGCCTGTTGTCTGTTCAATTCGGCAAACTCTAAGCGCAGTTGCTCGTTAAACGCCTTAATGCCTTCGGAAAATTTACCCTCAAACGCTTGTAACGTTGTATTCAATTCCTGACGATTAGTATAAGCATCATTTTTAATGGTCGCGGCAAAAATATCCAGTTGTTGGACGGTCTTATCGCGGAACTCATCCTGTTTTTGGTTGAGCCTGTCACTGGAGGCTTGAAAAGACAAGCTGACGCTGTGCCTGAAATCGTTGGAATGGTTGATGAGCTTTTCTGACAATTCGCCAAACGCGGCACTAAAAGCGTTGAGCTGTTGGTTTTGTAGGGTGCTATTCTCGGCAATACGGTTCAGTAGGGTATCTTGCAGATTTTTAAACACGTCTTGAAGTTCGCGGCGGTTTTCCGCGCTGACCTCACGCCGTTCTTTTCTGGATTCGCTAAAGCCTTGGTTCAGGCTGTTTTCGTTGTTTTGCAGTAAGCGGCTAATATCGTCAAAAGTTGTGTCGGAATGGTTTTTCAGCAGTTTAGTGAGGCGGCTAAGGGCTAACAACAGCATAATGAAAATGCTAAGCAGAAAGGCAAGAATAATCAATAGCAGGGCGGCGGTCATAAGGTCGGTTGCTTGTCGCGGTGATGTTTTCTGATTGTACCTGATTAGGGGACGATTGGCATTTACTTGTTTGGTGTGGATTGCATCATCAAACCATACTCATGAGGTGTCTAATCTGGTCTGATGGGATGGCTATACGCTTCTAAGCAGCACTAGCCTGACGCGTCTTTTGGTGGATCAGGACTTTTACTCGATCATCAAGTTTTTAACATTCGCCCAGACCGCTTTCAAGCCGTCATTCGGCAGCCCTATACTTTAGTGAAGGGGTTGTTTCCATCCGCCCCAAATCCCTGCCGGAAAGGTGCTTTTCGGAAGGCATCAGTTTAAACACGTCCCCTA
>NZ_PGFZ01000001.1:1208984-1224997 GCF_002923755.1 Methylovulum psychrotolerans | reverse complement strand
AGCAGATCATTTTAGCGATAAACGAAATGCTTCAAACGGAGAAACGGGGCAGCGCCAATCCGCTGCAATGGCAATGACACTATCTTAAACTAGGCTAAATATTGTCTGGACAATGGGGGCCACTTAAGGGCGTTACTGCTAAGCGGGCGGCACGACGCGCAAAACGACGGTCATCAAAGCTGTAAAAACTTTCACAATGACGGCAAGCGGTCAGATGCAAAGCATCGGCAAAATCCAAACCTTCTGATTGTAAAGCCAAGGCTTGGGAGACGCGAGGCCATTCTTCAACGGTGACATTGGCTAGCCCTAGCAGATGCTCAATAACGCGGCGAAAATCACTCTGCCCAAAACCATAAAAAGCGCGTAACACCCATTCCAATTCTAAAATAACGGTCAATGGCACAAACAGTTGGGGTGATTCAGTCATGATGCGCCGGGCAATTGGGCGTTGTTTAACCGCCTGCAAATCGTTGGGGTCATCGACATAAAAACGGGCCAAAATATTGGTGTCTAGCCCTATCATTTAGCGTCTCGCATAGCGTGTGCAACATCAAAATCCGCTAGATTCCGTTCACCAGGCAATTTGCAAACGAGCAATCCGTAACCCTCTTCAGGTTTTGTCGGCTGAATGCGCTGATTGACTTCAACCCTTAAGTTAGGGCCTTCTATTATAAAGCTAAGCTGGCATCCTGGTGTAATACCCAATTGTTTGCGGATGTCGAGAGGGATAATAACTTGGCCTTGTTCAGAAACGGTGACGGTTTGCATAATGGCTCCTGAAGTATTAAATGGGATTTCGGTTGGGTATCCGTTTTTCTTACGGCAATAAAATATAAATGGCTAATAAATTCATAGGCAATACGGAAGATGACTTGGAGCAGTTGTTTATCCCTCAGCGCGGTAAAGTGCTAGGATCAATTAACTTTATATCGACATTTAAACCAATCGCTTTATTAATGAGCTTCTTATCAAAGCTGACAAATTCATTGGCAGATGAACTACACGCCAGATGTAAAGCATCGGCAAAATCCATTTCTTGCCGATGCCATGCTAAGGCGTTAAACACAGCGGCCTTATTTTCAGTCATAACGTTTGTTAATCCCAGTAAACCCGACAAGGCATAGCCAATACGGTCAGATGGGAAACGGTAGCTGAACCGTAATACCCATTCTGTTTCCAAAATAACGGTAGTGGGGATAAAAAGCAGTGCGGATTCGGCAAAAATACGGTATGCCTTGAGATATTGGGCTTCATCGTCTCTGGTTAAAAATCGCACTATCACATTGGTGTCAACTGCGATCATGTTGTCCCCATTCAGCGGCAATTGCCTTGTTGAATGGCCTCGTCCATTTCTTCTATGGACTTTGCTGCGCCTTGATAAGCCAAACAGCCCGCAATAGCTTCGATAGAAGTATGTTGCATTATTTTTTTTGGCTTCAATAAAATGCCTTGCGGGGTAGATTCAATTTCTAATTCTTGCCCGATGGCCAAATGATAAGCATCGCATATTGTTTTTGGAATGGTTACATGCCTGCGGCTAGATAAATGCGTGGTTTTCATGTTTTTTCCCCTAAAAGTGTTGTTTCAGGTGGCTATTCGCACCCGATCTTTTTAAATTCATTATCGACAATACCCCGTATCTCTGGGGCATCGTCATCATTGGTAATCTGCAAAACGATAGCCCATTGCGCTTCCCCGCTTTTTGCTTAATAACGGCATGATTTTAAAGGGCTGCACCGAACGGAGTGCAATAGTCTTTAGCCATTGCACGATAACCTGACCGAGTGTGCTAGCTTTAGCCTGTCGTTTGCTTAACGCTAGATGCTATAAGTTAACGTTTATCTGTTGTTAGGCTATGGGTCATTATCCCATAAACGATAAGCGGGGCTGGTTTAGGGTATCAGCCATTTCTAAACGCGACATCCGCATTGTTCACCAAATAATGGGCTTACGGCCTTTCCGCTATCCTATCCGACAAGGCTACCGAACGTTTTATCACCAACAATTTGTGGTTTTTTTAGTAAGAATAGCCCAAACGGGGCGAATAGGCGCTTTTTTTATTGCCCGATCCACAAAGGGCGGCTATTATCCAATATTTCGGGCTTTGCGTGCCAGATGGACGGAAAAACGGGCTAAACGGCAGCGTTTTCAGTTTATGCGCCTATCATCCGGTCTGTTAACCGACTTACGGACTTATTAGCGTCGCCACACAATAAAAAGGGATAAGGGATAGTGAAATTCATTCATGCTGCGGATATACATTTAGATAGCCCATTAACGGGTTTAAGCGCTTACCCGGATGCCCCGGTGGAGATGTTGCGTACGGCGACCCGTGATGCGTTTACCAAGCTGGTTAGCGAGGCGGTTGAGCAGCAGGTGGACTTTATGGTGATTGCCGGGGATCTCTACGACGGCACTTGGAAAGACCATAATACGGGCATTTATTTCTGTAAAGAAATGGGCCGCCTGAAAAGGGCGGGGATTCCGGTTTATCTGCTGTTCGGCAACCACGATGCCGAGAGTGAAATGACCAAAAAACTGCAATTGCCCGATAATGTGTTTACTTTTGATGCGCGTAAGCCGACAACGTTCCAGTTGGAAGGGTTAAAGGTCGCCCTGCATGGCCGCAGTTTTAAGGATAAGGAAACAGTCGAAAATCTTGCGTCCGGTTATCCGGCACCCGTGCCGGGGGTGTTTAACATTGGTGTGCTGCATACGGCACTGGAAGGCTCGTCCGCCCATGCCAACTATGCGCCGTGCAGTCTGGACGAGCTTCATGCCAAGGGCTACCAGTATTGGGCGTTAGGCCATGTCCATGAGCATCAGATATGGCAAGGGGCGGCGACGGTGGTGTTTCCCGGCAATCTTCAGGGGCGGCATATCCGTGAGACCGGCCCGCGCGGGGCGGTTTTGGTGACGGTTGAGGATGCGGAAATTGCCGGCATTGCGCGGCTGTTCGTTGATGTGTTGCGCTGGTATAGCCTTGATGTGGATGTGGCGGGCTGTAACGCGCTAGCCGAGGTGGTGGTGGCGATAGGGCAGGCTTTGGAGGCGGTGTTGGCGGATACGCCCGCGACTATACCCGCCGTTATCAGGGTTAATGTCATCGGTAAGACGCAGGCGCACGGTGAGCTGTTCGGGCTGGAAGGCCAGTTGCGGGCGGAGGTGTTGGCATTGGCGGCCGCTATCGGGGCGGAGCGGATTTGGATTGAAAAGGTCAAGGTGAATACGGCGGCTGTCGATGACGGGGCGGTGCTCAGGGCGCGGGCCGACGCGCTGGCGGATTTGCAGGATTTGTTTGCGGCGGCGGAAACTGACCCCGATTTTCTCAAGGGTTTGCAAGAGGAGTTGTTAGGCTTGGTCAATAAGGCGCCGCTGGAGTTACAAACGGCTGTGCCTTATTTTAAGGATATTCGTTCCGGCGATTTAATGGGGTTGGTGCAGGACGTGCGTCCGGGGCTGGTCGCCCATTTGGCTCAGGCGGAGTAAGCGGATTATGCGATTTCAGCGTGTTGACCTTATCAAATATGGCAAGTTTTCTGACCGTTCGGTCGGGTTTCCTGCCGCCCAATACGATTTTCATCTGGTTGTCGGCCCGAATGAGGCGGGCAAGTCCACGTTGCGGTCGGCGATTGTCGATTTGCTGTTCGGCATTCCGACCCGCTCGACTTTAAACTTTATCCATCCGCTCAATGAATTACGGTTGGGGGCGCACATCAATAATGCCTCTGGGGCTTTGGAATTTCACCGCGCCAAGGCGCAAAAGCAAACCTTGCGTTCGCCAGCCGATGCGGTATTGCCGGAGGCGGCGTTGGTGCCGTTTATCGGGACGGCGGACAGGTATTTCTTTGACCAGATGTTTGGCCTTGACCACACGCGCTTGATTGCCGGGGGCAACAGCATTTTAAATGCCGAAAATGATGTCGGCCAGATTCTGTTCCAATCGGCGGCGGGGGTTGCCAGTTTGGGCAAAATCCGTGATGCGTTGCTGACCGAGGCCAGCCATTTATGGGCACCGAGAAAATCGGCGGAACGGGCTTATTATATCGCCGCCGATCAGCTCGATAAGGCGACTGCGGCCTTAAAAGAAGCCACGGTGCGGACGAAGGTGTGGGTGGAGGCGCATCATAAGGTTGAGGCTTTGCAACAGCAATTAAGTGACGAGCGCGACCGCCACCAGCAGTTGCAAAGCCAGCGCAATAGTCTTGAACGTATCCGGCGGTTAGCCCCTTATCTGGCGGCGATTAGGGATAATGAACAGCAATTGGCGGAATTGGGTGCGGTGATTGAATTGCCTGGGGATGCGGCAGCCATTTTGTCGGCTTCGGAGCGGGAGCTTGCGGTCGCCCGCCAGCTTTTAGCGTTGCGTACGGGCGAGGCGGAAAAGACTCAGGCGGCTTTAGGGCAAATCCCGCTGGACGAAGCGGTGCTGGCGATGGCGGCGGACATCAGCAAGCTCGATAATCTGCGCCAGCAATACAGCCCCTATAGCCGCGATATAGAGCGGCGCAAAAATGAGATTGCCTTGCTTTGGCAAAACGTGGCTGATTTATGCGCCCAATTGGGTTGGCAACCGGAATCGGAATCAGCCATCAGCTTACGTTTGCCTAAGCAATTGGTGCAGCGTGAGCTGAGGCGGCAAGCCCATAGTCATGGCGGCATTATCCAGGCGTTGCGGGCGGCGGAAAAAGCTGAAAGCAACAAGCTGGCGGAGATTGACGGGTTGTCTAAGCAATTGGCCAGTTTGTGCGCGGGTGAAATTAAGCCGGCGTTGCGGGCGGCTTTGGCAAAGGCTAAGTCTTTGGGGGATGTGGATACGGCCAGCCAAAAGCAGCAGGGGAAGCTGGCGAAAGCCCAGGCGGCGTTGGCCGATGCGCTAGCGGCATTGGGGGCTTGGCAAAAGCCGTTAGCGGAATTGCTGGCTATGCAGCCGCCAAGCCAAACACGCATTAACCGCTTGCTGCAAGAGCGGCGCGAACTGGTGGCCGACCAAAAAGCGGCCTTAAGCCGACTGAACAGCCAAAAAGCTGAGGTTGGCCGGATTGGCATAGAGATTTCGCAATTTCAGGAACTGCATCATCCCACCACTCATGAAGCCGTTCTGTACGCGCGGCATGAACGCGATGCCTTATGGTTGGCGATGAAAGCCGGAGAGAACACCCTGCAAGAAGCGGCACCACGGTTTGAGGTGACGCTACGCCAAGCCGATTTGGTTGCCGACAGGCGGCTTGATGATGTGGGGGAGGCAACCGAACTGCAAAGTTTAGAACATCAGTTGGAGCGGGAGCAGCATAATCTGTCGATGATTGACGGCCAGTATGCCGAGTTGGGCAAAGTCCTGCAAGCCTTTGATGGGGCGTGGGCTGAGCAGGCGGCGGGGCTGGGTTTGCTGGCGATGCCGTTGGAGGAGTTGGGCGCTTGGCTAGGGAAGCGGGAAAAGGTGCTGGCGGCGGCACTGGTTTGTCAGGAGGCGCAGTCCGAGTTGGATTTGACCGCCGATAGGGTGGCTCAGGCGCAGCTAGGCCTGAGTCAAGCGTTGCGCGAAACCGGGCTGGCGGTATCCGATGACGATAATCTGGCGGTACTGACGGTACAAGCGGAACGCTTTATCCAAGACATTGATGATGCCAATGTCCGGCGCGACACCTTGGCGGCGCAATTGCTGACCGCGCAAACCCTAGCGGCCACCTTAAAGCAAGCGACCGACGGGGCGCGTGCAGAAGAGCACCGTTGGATTGCGGCCTGGTCTGATATGCTGGCGAAGGCGGGTTTAGCCGCTGACAGCGCTTTGGGGGCGGTCGAAGACGCGCTGGAACTGATTGGCTTAATGGAAGAAAAATTGAGCAAAATGCGCCAGATTCGGGTAGAACGTATTGATACCATGAATGCGGATCTTAAGGCATTCTCGGCCGATGCCCAGCGGTTGGCGCAAAGCCTTGCCCCTGAACTGAATGCGGCACCGACCAATGAAATCGCCATTGAGTTAGCTAGTCGGCTCGCCCAAGCCCGTGCGGCCTATGCAGAACGGGAGCGCTTAACGGAGATGTTGCGGGTGGCAAATGCCCAAGTGGGTGAGGCTAATGAGTCGATACAAACGGCCACGGCCAACCTCAGGCCGTTGATGGAACGGGCGGGGGTTGACAGTTGTGCCTTGTTGGCGGAAGCCATTGCTAGGTCTGACGATTATCGCCATTTACAGGCTAAGCTGGCCGAAGCGAAGGCCACTTTTCTTAATGGCGGCGATGGCCTCAGCCAAGTACAAATCGAAGCGGAGATTGATGCCGCCGACCTGGTCCGACTCGTCGCCGAGTTGGCGAAAATTGATGCCGAACTGGCGGACACCGTAGAGCAGCAAACCGGGCTGTCGGCCAATTTAGCCAACGCGGCACGGCTATTAGCCGACATCGGCGGTTCTGATGCAGCAGCCCAAGCCGAGGGGCAACGCCAAGAAGCGTTGGCGAAAATGTCGGAGGTGGCGGAGCGGTATGTTAAGGTACTCACTGCTGGGCATTTGCTGCGCTGGTCGATAGACCGTTATCGGCAAGACAAGCAAGGGCCGTTGCTGGGGCGGGCAGGGGCGATTTTTTCGACCTTGACTTCAGGGGCATTTTTGAAGTTGGTGGTGGATTTTGAGCGCGTGCCGATGGTGTTGGAAGGCTTGCGTGCCGACGGCAAGTTAGTCGGTATTGCTGGGATGAGCGACGGTACGCGCGACCAACTCTATTTGGCATTACGGCTGGCGGCTTTAGAAATGCACTTGGAACAAACCCTGCCATTGCCGTTTATCGCCGACGATTTGTTTATAAATTACGATGATGTCCGCGCCAAAGCCGGGTTTGAAGCCCTGAAAAGCTTATCCGCCCAGACGCAGGTGATTTTCCTTAGCCACCATGACCATCTGATCCCCACCGTGCAAGCCGTGTTTGGCGAGCAGGTGAATATTGTCTTTTTGTGAGGCGGGCTGATAACATCAGCACTGCGCTGAAAAATAAAGCGGAACGGTTTCACATAAATGCACATTGCGGGTAGGAATATTGCCAATATTCGCTACGCTATAGTTAATCTCCAATAAATAACGGATAACAATGTGATGGGCAAGTTTGTAACAATGAGAACAGTGGCGTGGTTGCTGATCGGCGTTCTGATCATTTATGGTTTGTTGACCCATCCAGAGCGTTTATTGCCTTGGTCGGTTAAGGCGACCCCGGTTGTGCAGCCTATTGTTTTGCCTAAGGATGCTAGGATAGCGTAGCGGTGCATGGGGGCATTTTGGGGGCGCGGGCATTTTGCTTGCTTTTGCGGGCAAGATGCCTGCGCTCCACTTAAACGGATGCTACTGATAAGCCCTTTAAATATACCACTCTTTAGGGAATTCTTCTTTGGCTATGGGTGTGACGGTAATGACGCGCTCTATGCCGGCTTTGTCGAGAATGGCGACATCGACCTGTTCCGCTTCGCGGCCTTGGCCGAAGCGGGCGGTGATACGCGCGGCGAGGAACAGGTCTTCAGCCGAGGGTTCGCCATCCAATAACACTAAGGGGCCGTTATGGCTGGTCGCCAGCAGGCTGATATAGTCTTTTTTATAGCCTTGCAAAAAGCGGCCTTCGCCTTCTTCGCGGGCGACAATCAGCTTAAAATGCGGGGCAGGGCGGATATGGCGGCCTACTTTTAACAGCATGACATCATCGAGTTCGTAGTCTTTACTGCCTTGTGCTTGCCATAAATCGACCAATTTGGCGGTATAGTTTTTATCGACCAAAAAGCAGCAGCCGCCCGCAGGTTGCGAGTAGTCGTCAATGCCGAACTGTTCGGCCATCGCCATTTGCGGTTTGCGTGAGCGGCCCGTAATGTCATGCAGTTTTTCCCTATTCACCCAACCTTCGCGCTCAGGAATGGTTTCCGGCAGATTTTTGGCGCACAGCGGGCGCAATAGCAAATCATCAGCGCCGGATTGTTTGGCGATGATCGGCATGGTGTTTTTGCGCTGTGACATAGGCCGTTGCCCAATGACTTCGCCGGTGATGATAAAATCGAACTGGTTTTCCGCCAGCCAACGTTTGGCGCGGTTGACCATAAATATTTTGCAGTCCAGGCAGGGGTTAAGGTGCGCCCCGTAACCGTGCTTGGGGTTAATCAGCACGTTTTTATATTCTTCGATGACATCAACGATATGCAGTTTAATGCCCAATTGTTCGGCGACCCACAGGGCGTTGTTGCGTTTGGGTTTGGCTTTGTCCTTATCGCGGATCGCATGGGTGTGGCCTTCGACACAAAAGCCGGTGAAAAAATTGATGCCTTCGACATGGATGCCTTGTTCCATGATGGTTTTCGCGGCAAGCATAGAGTCTAGGCCGCCGGAAATCAGTGCCACGGCTTTTCTTTGTTGAGTCATAACCTTAAGTTGATTGATAATTATTGGCTGTTATGGGTAAATCAATGGCATTATACGCGGATATTTGCATTATCTGCTGTTCTTGAGCGGGTTTATCACCCATTTAACTTTTATACGACGAGCTTTTTATGGAATTTAAAGATTATCTGACCATTCTTGTCCGCCACGACGGTTCCGATTTGTATTTGACGGTAGACGCGCCGCCTGCCGCTAAGTTTCAGGGAGCGTTGAAGCCCTTAGAAAATATAAAATTGACCAATGAAAAACTGAAAGAAATCGCCTTTGGCCTGATGGACGACGATCAAAGAAAGGCTTTTGAAGTTACACCGGAAATGAATTTGGCGATTTCCGAGCCGGGCATCGGGCGGTTTCGGGTGAATATTTTCCGGCAGCGTAATAATTTCGCGTTGGTTATCCGCAATATTAAGGTGGAAATCCCCAATGCCGATAAGTTAGGCCTGCCGCAAATCCTCAAAAATGTCATTATGGAAAAGCGCGGGTTGATATTGTTTGTCGGCGGTACGGGGTCGGGCAAATCGACATCGCTGGCGGCGCTGATCGACCACCGCAACAGTAACTCGTCGGGCCATATCATCACCATTGAAGACCCTATCGAGTATATCCATCCGCATAAAAAGTCGTTGGTTAACCAGCGTGAGGTCGGCGTGGATACCATGAGCTATGAAGACGCGTTAAAAAACACCTTGCGGCAAGCCCCCGACGTGATCCTGATCGGCGAAATCCGTAGCCGTGAGACCATGGAACACGCGCTGGCCTTTGCCGAAACCGGACATTTATGCCTGTCGACCTTACACGCCAATAACTCTAACCAAGCCTTAGACCGTATCCTGAACTTTTTCCCGGAAGAGCGCCATAATCAGTTATTGCTGGACTTGTCGTTGAACTTAAAAGCCTTTATTTCGCAACGGCTGGTGCCGACTATTGAAGGTAAGCGTGTTGCCGCGATTGAAATTTTATTGTCCTCGCAACTGGTGCGCGATTTGATTTTGAAAGGCGAAGTGCAAAATATTAAGGAGGCGATGGAGAAATCAGAGAATATCGGTATGCAAACTTTCGATAGCCATTTGATGCGCTTATACAAAGAAGGGATCATTTCTTTGGAAGAAGCCCTGCAAAACTCCGACTCGCCCAATAACTTAAAGTTAAAAATTAATTTAAGCGAAGGCTTGGGGTCAAAATCACCAACCGATCAAGGAGGCCATACCAGCGGCGGTTTATCGTTAGAGGCTATCCATAAAGAAAGCGAAGAGGAGGAAGCGGCGGCTCCCCACCAACCTTCAATGGCGACGGGCATCGAACGGGTCAATTACGCCCCACATGTCCCCGAACCCAAAACAGTTAATAAGTAGCCGTTGTTACCCCATAGGGCGGGTTACGCCAGCAAGCCTCTTAAATAGTTCCAGTCAAACGTTGCGCCGGGGTCGGTTTTACGCCCCGGGGCAATGTCGCTGTGTCCGGTGATATGCTGCTGGGTCAAGCGCGGATATGCGGCCAATAAGGTCTTAATCACCGCTGCTAATTGTTGGTATTGCGCCTCGGTATAAGGCGTTTGCTCGCAGCCTTCCAACTCGATACCGATAGAGAAATCATTGCAGCGCTCACGCCCTTGGTAATGGGATACCCCGGCGTGCCAAGCACGGCGGTCAAACGGCACATATTGCACACAGGTGCCATCGCGGCGGATCAGCAAGTGCGCGGACACTTTCAGTTGATAAATGCTGGCAAAATAGGCATCATCTTCGGGATTAAGCCGATTGCAAAATAATTGGCTGATGTAGTCGCCGCCAAATTGGCCGGGCGGCAGACTGATACAGTGGATAACCAGCAGGGAAATATCGTCAGGGTCTGACCGCTCATCGTGGTTAGGTGAGGGCAGGTGAGTGATGCCTGTTAGCCAGTGCTGCTCTATTATCATCGGCATGTCAACGTCCGGTAAAAAGCACCTATTATTAGCCAATCTGTCCGTGCCGTACAGCCCATAACCCTATCTTTTTAAGTGAGTCTAACATGAACCCAATCCTGGAGATTTTTTCGCAAGGCGAAGAAATTGTCACCGGACATACTATAGACACCAATGCGGCGTGGCTAGCGCAACAGGCGGTCAGGCAAGGTTTTTGCGTGACCCGCCACACGGCGGTTGGCGACAAACTGGCTGACTTGGTGACGCTATTGCAGGAAATTGCCCAACGCGCCGATTGCTGTATTTGCACGGGCGGTTTAGGCCCCACCCAAGACGATTTGACCGCTGAGGCTGTGGCGTTGGCGTTTGGCTTGCCGTTGCAGTTTGATCCGAAAGCCTTCGCCCAGATCGAGGCGTTTTTCCGCTTGCGCCAGCGTGATATGCCCGAATCCAACCGCAAACAAGCCCTATTGCCGAAAGGTTCGGTGCGGCTTAACAATAAGCGCGGCACGGCCCCCGGTTTTGCCCTGCGGTATCAGCGTTGCTGGTTTGTGTTTCTGCCGGGTGTGCCCAGCGAAATGCGCACGATGTTTGTCAAAAGGGTTTTGCCTTTATTGCAGAAGCAGTTCGTTTTACAGCCCAGCACCTTAATCAGCATTAAGACGTATGGTTTGGGCGAATCGGCGATTCAGCAACGCCTGAATGCTTTGGCATTGCCCGCCGCCGTGCAGCTAGGTTTCCGTGCCGATTTAAGCGAAGTGGAGACCAAACTGTTATTCCCTTATGCCTATCCCCAGCCGGAATTGACCGCCTTAGTGGCGGAAACGGTCGGGCTGTTGGGCGATGCGGTGTTTGCCGTCGATACCCAAGATACCCCGTCGGGTAGTATGGCCGATGTTGTCAGGCAGTTAATGGCCGATAAGGGACTGAGCCTGTCATTAGTCGAAACCGCCAGCCAAGGGCTGTTAGCAAGCTTATGCGTGGGGGCCGATTGGTTGGTGGCGGCGCGTTATGAGCCGTCGCTGCCGAACTGGGCAAAGCAGCGAGGGCTGGTTTTTGACGGTGGCGACATTGCCGGCTTGGCGCGGCAATTGGCTGGCTCGGTACCAACAGATAACCCTGCCGATTGGGTTTTAGTACAGGTATACGAGGGCAGTTATCAGCAACTGCAAGATAAAAGCCAAGCGATAACCGTACATTCGGTACTGCTTGCCGATGCCCGTTACCATCAATCGGTGCATACCGTCACAGGCAATAGCAAGCGTAAACAAAGCCAGGCGGCTTTATTGTCCTTGGATTTGTTGCGGCGGGTTTTGCAGTTTGGCCAGTATAGTAATCCGACACTGGAAACGGGCGAAGTTAGGTTAAGCCGGTATGGGTTGCAGTTATTGGCTAATCCGCAAAAGTAGGGCAATTATTTTATCTTGAGTGGCTGAATAACTGTCCGGCAAGTGCGGCAAGTTATGCCTTGCGGCGTTTAGGTCTGTGGCTGTTGTTAAGCTGAGAGGAATGGCTTGTATCTTGCTGATAATAATGTTTATTTTGTAATGAATAGAGCCTTGTTTAGGACGAGTGGTAATGGTTTAAGAAAATAAATTAAAAAACTGTTGACGGAAAACTGATACAGGTCTATCATAGTCAGCTCTTCAAGGGTGTTTGTAAAACATTACAAATATCGGTAAAGAAAATTGTCGGGGTGTAGCGCAGTCTGGTAGCGCGTCTGCTTTGGGAGCAGAATGTCGGGGGTTCGAGTCCCTCCACCCCGACCACTTTGCGCTTGTAGCTCAACCGGATAGAGCACCAGCCTTCTAAGCTGGGGGTCGCAGGTTCGAGTCCTGCCAAGCGTACCATTTGTTTTTCCCCTATTTACCCACCATTATGGTGAGCGTAGCTCAGTTGGTAGAGTGCAGGATTGTGATTCCTGTTGTCGCGGGTTCGAGCCCCGTCGTTCACCCCAATAAAATACCAATCCCGTTTTAGTCTAAATAATCCCCTTTAGTAGCGATACTAGTAGCAACTGATTGCTTCTGGTGGGCTTTGTCACGTCAATTTTACCCGTTTATACCTTCACCATTTCAGGGCTGCTTTGTCCTGATGCTTGCCATTTATTTCTGCTTCCATTTCCCAGGCTCCCTTTGTGTACGGTAAGCGGTTAATAAGCAAGGCGGCATTCCAAATGCCCGTTATTCCGGCACTCGCGACAGTCTTATTCAATCGTTCCCGCTGTCTTTCGGCGTAAGGGCAATAGATGTTGTATATTCTGACTCCAGTTTGCTGATTCCCTCATTGGAAATGTAAGCCAATATTTTGCCGGCTTGTTCAAAATCATGCTTATATTGATCGAATTTTCGGCGTGCGGGGCCTGTCAGATTGCTTCCGCCCATAAGTATATGACCAGTGCATTTGGGGTGCTTATGCGCATCCGAAGCAAACTTTTCAACAGTATCTGTTTGCAGCTTGCTCTGTGTTGTCTTTACGTCAACTCTGGATTCTATTGTCTTCTTTGGGCGTTCTGCGCTAGGTTCATCGGTGGGTTGTGGAAGTCCGGCGGCAACGTGAAGCAGGCGTTTAAGTGACTATGGCGACGATCTGATCATCAAATCTGCTCCCATGTCGCTTTCATTGGTAACGGTGGGGCGGGTAAAATCGAAGCCTTCTTCTTGGATAGCTATACTTCAAACGGCCAGGTTTTCGGTTTTTTTGGTAGGGTACGCTGTGCGTACCTTTAAAAAATCCTCATAAAAATCAGTGTAAAAGGTACGCACAGCGTACCCTACGGTGAATTGTAAAAGCCGAAAACTTGGCCGTTCACAGTAGTATATATCGGCAACGATTTTTATAATCCTCATTTCGCCATCTTTACCTTTGTTTGAACTCATCGCTTTACCCTAACTTTAAAACGACGTTAGGGTGATGCCAAAACTTTTCTTTCTTGAGCTTTATGACGTGATACAGGTTAGCTATTGTCCCGAAATCACCAAGTAACGAAGAAATTTCATCGCGTATAAGTCTATTTTTTGCGTTATTTGCAGCCTCTGATGAGAGAAATTTTATAAATTCAATTTCTAAAATTGACAATACCTTATCGAGTGAAGAATCCTCAAGGCACTTCATTACCGAGGACTCTGCCTCCCCTAGTTCCTCAAGAAGCGTTTTGTCTTCCAGTAACTTTTGCGCTTCGATGGAGCTGATGACTTCTGGGGAAATGAATGCAGATTCAATAACGCGGCAATGATCTTCATAAAGATTACCGTCTTCATCCGCTTCGTATTCTATCAATGATAAGCTTTGGGACATTTTAGGTCATTCCTCTTTATGGAAAGGGTGTAATGTTAGGGGAGAAATTCAGGCGGTTTTTCTGTTGATAGGCATGAATTTTCCTTTCAGTATATCAAAGCCGCTTCAAAATATAGAGTCCGAGGCTGATTACGCGGCATAATAAAAGTATAGCTTAAGAACGGGTTTTGATTGGTGGAGGGGTCTGTGTCGTTTAACGTGCTTCGGCGGCTATACCCGCTATTGCCCCGCGTGTAATGTCGCCGACAACGCCGCCCCTTAGTTTAGATAATCCGCGTATTCTCCAGCCCCATGCATCGTAACATTGCGACAAAGTATTCGCCTATAAGATAAGGTAAACGGATCAATGGATTTTTTATAAAAATGGTAATAGTTTGTAGCTGAACGGGAGGGGAGTTGCTACACTGGAAGCCTACGCTAAAAGTTTTTGAATGCCTAGAATCGGACAAAAGAAGGCTGCTAGCATTTTTCGAATAAATACGGAATCTAATGACTAAACCATTTAATGTTGAATCTCAACACATAACTAGGCTTAATTACGATCAACTTACTCAGTTGCTTCAGTTGTTATTGTGGGCTGAATCAGATAAACACGGAATAGCTCAGCGAGCTGTAGATGTTGCTTTAAATATTAAGGTTGGTGATGGAGGTGAAGACGGGCGAATTGAATGGCAAGGAGGCCCTGTTTCGACAAATTATTTGCCTAATAGATTAACCCAATTCCAAAATAAAGCTTCTGAACTGGGGCCTGCGGGCTGTGCTAATGAATTGGTCACCAAAGATGGGGCGATTAAGCCTATGGTTTCTGATGTTTTGGCACAAGGCGGCTCTTATATTTTATTTACAACTCAGGAAATTAATGAGAATCAAAAGAAGAAACGCATAGCCTTAATGAAAAAAAAGCTAACGGAGCTTGGATTGGCTAACGCATTAACGGCAGATATTGATATTTATGACGCGTCAAAAATTGCTGGTTGGGTAAATTGTTTTTTATCGGCTATAGTTGCCGTTTTAAGTTGGATAGGGCAATCAATTGAACGAGGTTTAAAGTCTTTCTCTGAGTGGAGTACAACAGCAGAGTTTACTAACTACCCCTTTGTTGTTGTTGAAGCACGAAAGCAAGTTATTTTGGATTTAACATGCTTGCTTAAGCAAAAACAAAAGTGTGCGCGTATTATTGGATTATCTGGTTTAGGAAAGACAAGAACTGCATTTGAAATATTCAGGAGTGATGCTCTGTTACAAGAACTCGTTGTATATGTTGATGCTGCTATTGTCTTTAATATTGCCGCTCTCGTTACCGATTGGGTTAGTCATGGAATTAATGGAATTGTTGTTGTCGATAATTGTGATATTCAAATTCATGGGCAAATACAAAAAGAAGTGCAGCGAACAAATAGCAAATTGAGCGCGCTAACTCTTGATTATAATTTGGAAAGTATTTCGAATGCCGAAGAGGTTAGATTAAAACCTTTTTCTACGTCAGAAGTAAAGGGAATGCTTGAAAATATTTATGGAGCAAAGATTCCAGATTTAAATCGCATAGCCGAGTTTGCACAAGGTTTCCCCCAAATGGCTGTCCTTATAGCAGAAGCCCGTTTAAATGATGACACTGATATTGGGCGACTTACAGACGATGATATTGCTAAAAGATTATTATGGGGAAAAGCGCAACAACAAAACTCGATAGATGAAAAAATACTAAAAAGTTGTGCTTTATTCGATAGATTTGGTGTGGATAAGGATGTTTCTAATGAACTTGAGTTTATTGCTACTTATATTGGGCGTATAAGCGAAGCCGATTTCTATGATTGTATTCAACGATTTACAGAGCGAGGGATAATTGACCGTAGAGGGCGTTATGCTCAATTAGTTCCAAAACCCTTAGCTATTCGTTTAGCTGCTGAATGGTGGACGCGAACACGCGAACGAGATCAAGCCGAATTAATTGACTTGCTTCCAGAAACTTTGGTTAAGAGTTTTTGTGAGCAAATTGAAAAGCTTGATTTTCTACCTGAGGTGAAGTTATTAACTGAATCATTATGCGGTCCAAAAGGCCCTTTTGGCCAAGCGGAAGTGATCCTATCTGATAGGGGTTCAAGTCTCTTCCGCTCATTTGTTAACCTGAATCCTGAAGCAACAGCTTTTGCAATATCACGCATTTTACAAAATCAAACTCATGAGCAATTATTGAATATAATTGGTAATGTACGACGAAATTTAGTTTGGGCGTTAGAGAAACTATGTTTTCACTCTCATCTTTTTGAAAAAGCTGCATACTCCTTATTGCTTTTAGCTTCAGCTGAAAACGAAGGGTATAGTAATAATTCGCAAGGCGTATTTTCTCAGTTATTTAGGGTATATAATTCTGGCACAGCCGCAACTCTTGAATCAAGGCTTTTG
>NZ_PGFZ01000001.1:1005175-1208225 GCF_002923755.1 Methylovulum psychrotolerans | reverse complement strand
AGTATTAGTTGAAATTATGGCTCTTTATGGAAAAGAGCTATGGTCGTTATTTGGCAACGCAATTGTTGCAGCTGATCCGATGACGCGGTATCAGTTCCAAAGTTTACTTGCCAGAGAAAACGGTTTCTCAAATGTGAAAGTTAGCGTATTTTCGGTGCTTCCTTTAGAGATTATAATTGACTGGTGTAAAGAAAATACAGATATTGCCCCTTATTTTGTGGCAAGAGCTATAAATATATTTGAAGAAAGTGAAAATGGTTCTAAAAAACCTACCAACCTATTTATTGAACTGCTTGAAAAATTTGGCTATTTGAATTCATTGGCAGGCGAGCTATCTGCAAATCTTAGCTCAAGAAGTTGGTCTGGTTCACTTGTTCCCTATTTAGAGTCAGATAAAAATGCTTTGCAATCTTTACTACAACATTCCAATCCTTACGTCAGAGATTGGGTTCAAAACTATATTGCTTATTTAGATAAATTAATTATTTATGAGTCAAGTCGAGATGATGAACATGATCTAGGGATTTATTAACCGACCAATGAATTGATGTGATAACCATAAGTTGTAAAATCGCCTTATATGCGTCTTTTAATATATCGGTACGCGCTAAACAGAGGCCTATCACAATGTGTTCGCCAAACACATCAAAAACTCACTACCGCTCCCCATGCAGCTTAGCCAACAACGCCGCCACTTTAGTTTGGATAATCCGTGTATTCTCCGGCCCCATGCGCAGCATTTGTTTGTTGACTGGGTTCATGGCTTCCAGTTGCGGGTCGGTGTAGTGGTAGTAGATGGAGTGCTTTATGACGCTGATATCGCCTTCGATAATCGGGGCGTTGAGGATGGCGGCGGCGGCTTTGCTTAATAAGGTATCGACGGTGTAGTCGTCTGGGTAGCCTAATTCGGCTAGGACTTGCTGGCCTAGGGGTTTGAAGGTTTGGTATACCCGCAGCACGGCATCCGCGTCGAGTTGGTCAATGGCCGAGACGAAGGGTTTGTAGCGTTGGTAGCTGGCGGGGGCGATAAGTGTGCCGGTGCTGTTGACGCTAAAGGGTTGGGACAGTTTCAAAAAGTCCAGGTGTTTGTTAGTGCGTTGGCTTTGGGATAGGTCGTTCGCTAAGAGTATGAATCTTCTGATCAGGTTATCGCCGACTAGCCACGGGGCAAGCTCTGGCGCGGCGGTGAGGGTTTGGGTACGGAACTGGTTGTCGCTGCTGTCCAAGGTCGGCAGGATGATCGGGGCGGGTGGCGGGCTGGTCGGCTCAAGTTCGGGGTTAGCGTCGGCAGGTACCGGGCTGGGGGTTAGCGGCGGCGGCGTGGCGGCTATGTCGGGGTGGACGGTTTTTGGGGTAATCGCCAATTCGGCTAGGTGCTTGAGGGGATCGACCAGGCCGTCGGCGACGGGTCTGAGGAAAAAGCCCGCCGCTATGCCTGTCAGCATGAGGATGATGGTCAGCCACGCCGGAATGCCGTTGGCCTGTTTGCCTTTAGAGCGTGAGTACCGCTTGGAATCCCGATCGTATCGTCCCATATCCGCCTCGCCGAAAAGTTAAGGTACTAATTTGATGCTAGTCTTGTCTAAGATGATTTTTTGGTCTTTGTATAACGCGCCGATGGCTTGTTTAAACACCTTTTTGCTGATGCCAAAGGCGGCATAAATCGCTTCCGGCGGGCTTTTGTCGCTCAGTTGCAGTTCCCCGCCGTTCGCGGCCAGTTTCGCTAAAATGGTGTCGGTCACTGAGGCGACTTTTTTATAGCCGGGCTGGTGTAAGGTCAGGTCGATTTTTAGGTCTTCTTCCCTGATTTGTTTGATGTAGCCGTCGATGTGCTGGCCGGGGGTGACGGTTTGGAACAGTTCGTTGCGGTAGAGCATCCCCCAGTGGGTCTGGTTGATGATGGCCCTGATTCCTAGGTCGGTGCTTTCGGCAATAATCAGAGCCACTTTTTCGCCAACTTTAAAATCAGTCGACGTTTCGCTTAAGAAACGGTTGATTTTGGTGGTCGCCAAAATCCGGCTTTTGTCGTCCAGAAACAGTTTCACCAAATACGATTGCCCGACCTGCATATCCAAATGCTGTTCGCTGAACGGCACTAGCAGGTCTTTACGCAAGCCCCAATCTAAAAATGCACCGACATAATTGACCGAGACCACGGGGAGCCAGGCAATTTCGTCCACTTGGGCGGTGGGGATGCGGGTCGTGGCGGCGAGATGGCCGTCGGTATCGACATAGACAAACACCTCCAGTTCCTCGTCGGCCTCATGGTTGGGGGGCAAGCGGTCGATAAGCAGGACTTTATTAGACGTTTCGCTGCCCAGATAAATGTCGGCGCCTTGTTGTTTGACGATTTTCAGGCGGTTGACTTTGCCGATCTGGATCATAAGGGAGGACTCTCTGAGGAAAGGGGATGGGGCTATTATACCGCAGTCTTGTGGACTTTTGGCGGGGGCTGTCTAAGCCCCGCCGTAATAAAGGCTGTTATGGCGGGGCGGGCGGCCTTGGTGGGGGCTTAAAATACAGAGGATTTTTTAGCGATCAGGTTCCAGGCCGCTAGCCAAGTTTGGGGGCGGTAGGTGTCGGCGGGTTTGCTCAGTTCGCCAGTTAAGACCATCGTTAAGGTGTTGTTGATGATGCCAAAAAAGTAGGTGTTCGCCAGCATGGGGTCAATGTTACGGATTTCTCCGGCACGGATGCCTGCTTGGATGATTTTGAGGATTTTAATAAAGGCTGAGGTTTGCTGGAGCGGCTTTTGTTCGGGGAGAAACTCATTGAGGGGCATGACCAGCAGAAATTTCATGATGGCCGGTGCGTCATCGGTGAGTTTAAACAATAGGTCGACCACGCCGCGCAATTGCTCGGATGATTTCTGCGTCCGCCGCCTGATGTCGTCTATGGACACGTTCAGGCTGTCGAGGATGTTGTCGTAGAGCTTGTTGGCGATGCTGTGTTTGCTGTTAAAGTGCTGATAAATGGCACTGACGGTTTTTATGTCCGCCGCTTCGGCAATATCGGTTAATGAGGTGTTGAAATAGCCTTGTTCCGCAAACAATTTGAGTGCCGCAACCAGTATTTCATTCTGTTGTTCAGATTTGCTCTGAGTAGTATTGAGTTCCTGTTCCATTTTCTTCTTTCACAGCCAGTTCAATAGGCTGTATCTTATAATTTGAGTGAAACCAAGGCACTATAGGCGGTGGTTTGTAATGTTTTAGGTTTTTGCTATCGCTATCAAGGCGGCTTTCAAATAGTTGACCATAGACCACAGCGTCAGTAACGCGGCGATATAGAGCAGGCCGTAACCGAGGCTGTTGACCGGGATGCCGAACAAATCGTCGCGGTATAAGAGCAGGCCGATGGAGACCATTTGGAAGGCGGTTTTCCATTTTGCCAATTGGGAGACGTTAACGGTCGCCCGTTGGCCGATTTCCGCCATCCATTCCCGCAGTGAGGCAATAGTGATTTCCCGCCCGATAATGACGGCGGCAGGGATGGCCAAACCCGGCGACCCCTGTTGCTGTACCAGCAAGACCAATACCATGGCGACCATCAGCTTATCGGCGACCGGGTCAAGGAAAGCGCCGAACGGGGTTTCCATGTTCATTTTCCGGGCCAAATAGCCGTCTAGCCAGTCGGTGATGCCCGCGACAATAAAAATCAGCGTACAAGCGACATTGGCATACTGCCAAGGCAAGTAAAAAACGACTGTTAAGAGCGGGATTAGCGCGATCCTTAACAGGGTTATATTGGTTGGTAAGTTAAATTCAATTGCCATCTTGATGATGAAAATGCTCGTAAATTCGTTGTGCCAATGGTTGGCTAATGCCGTCTATACTGCAAAGTGCGTCTACCCCTGCTTGGGCAATCCCTTGTAAGCCGCCGAACTGCTTTAATAATTGTTGCCGACGCTTAGGGCCTAATCCGGCAATGCCTTCCAAACTGGACTGTTTTTTGGCTTTGCCGCGCCGTTGCCGATGTCCGGTAATGGCAAAGCGGTGCGCTTCATCGCGGATATGCTGGATGAGCAATAGGCCGCTGGCGCCCGCTGTGATGTCCAAAGGGTGTTCCTGGCCGACCAAAATCAGCTGTTCCATGCCGGGTTTTCGGTCGGGCCCTTTGGCAACGCCGACTATCATAACATTGTTTATGGCTAATTCCTCTAGTGCCTTTTGCGCCGCTTTCACCTGACCTTTGCCGCCGTCAATAAATAAGATGTCCGGGGCGGGGTGTTCGCCCTGTTGCAGGCGTTTAAAACGGCGGGAAACGGCTTGGCCAATGGCGGCATAATCGTCGCCGCCGGTGATGCCTTCGATGTTAAAGCGCCGATAGGCGGATTTGACCGGGCCGTTTTGGTCAAAAACTACGCACGAGGCGACGGTTTGCTCGCCTTGGGTGTGGCTGATGTCGAAACATTCCAGACGTTGCGGCAACGTTGGGCAGCGCAATTGCTGTTGCAGGCTGAGAAAACGCCCGTGCAGGCTTTGTTTGTCGGCGAGTTTGGCGGCTAAGGACAGTTCGGCGTTGGTGACCGCCATTTGCAGCCATTTTGCCCGCTCCCCGCGTACCCGTGGGCTGATGGTGACGGCATGTTGGGCTTGGTGGCCGAGCATTTCCGTCAACAGTTCGGTTTCGGGCAGGGCGTGGCTGACGATCAGCTCGGCGGGGATGGGTTTGTTGAGGTAATATTGGGCGATAAAAGCCTGTAAAACGGCGCTGGCTTCGTGTTCGTCGCCTAGGCTGGGAAAGTAGGCCTTATTGCCCAATTGCTGGCCGTTACGGATAAAAAATACCTGTACGCAGGCACTATTGGCTTGGGTGGCGCAGGCGAGGATGTCGAGGTTGCCTTTTTCACCTTGGATATGGCTTTTTTCCAGCACCGTCCGCAGGCGGGCGATTTGGTCGCGGTGAGCGGCGGCTTGCTCAAATTCCAGGGCGGCTGAGGCCTGTTCCATGTTACGGATGAGCTGTTCGATCAGCAAGCCGCCTTGGCCGTCCAAAAACAGTTTGGTATGGGCGACATCTGTGGCGTAATCGGCGGCGCTGATGAGGCCGACGCAAGGGGCGGTGCAGCGGCCTATTTGGTGTTGCAAGCAGGGGCGGGTGCGGTTGTTATAAACGCTGTCTTCGCATTGGCGTACCGGAAACAGTTTTTGCAGCAGTTTCAGGCTTTCTTTAGCGGCGGTGGAACTGGGATAGGGGCCAAAATAGTGGCCGGCTTTTTTCTTCGCGCCCCGGTGCAAGGTGATGAGCGGGAATGCGTGGTCGCTAAGATAAATATAAGGGAAGGATTTGTCGTCACGCAAACAGATATTATAACGGGGTTTGTGGCGTTTGATTTGCTGGCATTCCAGCAATAAGGCTTCGCTTTCGGTGTGGGTGACGGTCACTTCAATGCGGCAAACTTTTGCCATCATCACCTGTTGTTTAGGTGAGGCCTGATTGTTTTTGTAGTAGCTGGAGACGCGGTTTTTGAGGTTTTTCGCTTTGCCGACGTAAATGAGTTCGTCTTGGCCGTTAAACATTTTATAAATGCCCGGCAAAGTGGTCAGGTTTTTTAAAAAGCTGGCGCTGTCAAACACCTGGCTGGGCGTAGTCGGTTCCACAATGGTTTGGCTGCAAAGTTGGGGGTAGTGTTAGGAATGGGTAGGAAATAATTTAGGCAAACGTTAAAAAGTATGGGTTTTGGAGCGCGGGCATCTTGTCCGCTCTTGCGGGCAAGATGCCCGCGCTCCAAAAATGCTTATGCCGAGGTTATTTTATGCACGTTCCTTAGGCGATAGGCGGTTAAAAGGCGGGTCTGTCACCGTTTACGGCATAACTGACCGCCATCCTCACTTTGCCGCCCGTTGCCGTCTGGCCTCTTTAGGGTCATGGTAAAGGGGGCGGTAGATTTCTACCCGGTCCCCGTCTTTTAAAGGTTGCGTTAGGCTAACCATGCGCCCGAAAATGCCGACGTTGAGGCTGGCCTCGGCCAGTTCAGGGCATTGCTGGGTAATCCCTGAGGCGTGGACGGCGGCGACGGCCGTGGCGGGTGCGGGCAATTCCACGGTGATGAGGAGTTGCCGGTCTGGTGTGGCGTAGCCGACTTCAATATGCAGCGGTTCAGACATACACTTGTTTGGCGCGGGTGGTGAAGGAGCTGACCATGGTGTTGCAGATTTGGTTAAAGACCGCGCCGAACGCTAGGCTGGCAAGCTTGCCGGACATTTCAAACTCTAAGTCCAGGCTGATTTTGCTGGCATCTTCACGCAAGGGCATAAAATTCCATACCCCTTCCAGATACGAAAATGGCCCGTCCAGTAAGGACACGGTGATTTTGCCGCCTTGGTCAATGCGGTTGCGGGTCGAAAAGGCTTTTTTAAAACCGCCTTTGGAGATGGATAATTCCGCTTCGACCACGCCGTCACCCCGTTTGATAATGCGGCTGCCGCTACACCACGGTAAAAACTGCGGATAAGCTTCTATGTCGTTAACCAAATCAAACATTTGTTGTGCCGAATATTTGACCAAGGCACTTTTTTGAACAAGCGTCATTCCTAGAGGACTCCTACAACGTGTAAAAAGACGAAAAACACACCCGCAGGTGCAAGATATTTAATCAGTAATTGCCAAATTTGATACTGTGGTTTAGGTAAGTCCAGTTCCGCTTCGCTATGGTCCGCCGTCATCATCCAGCCGGCAAAAATGGCAATGGCGAAGCCGCCTATTGGCAACATCAAGTTGGCGGTGACATAATCCAATAACTCGAACAGATTATGCCCGAACAGCTTAAATCCTGCCCAGCTATTGAAGGAAAATATACTGGCGAAGCCTAACAGCCAAGTCAGCAAACCGGCCCATAGCGCGGCTTTTTCGCGGCTAAAACCGCGTGCTTCGACCAGCCACGCCACCGCAGGCTCGATCAGGGC
Organism: Methylovulum psychrotolerans; assembly: GCF_002923755.1. GTDB lineage: Bacteria > Pseudomonadota > Gammaproteobacteria > Methylococcales > Methylomonadaceae > Methylovulum > Methylovulum psychrotolerans. The sequence goes on along the minus strand of NZ_PGFZ01000001.1, from coordinate 1,201,320 downwards.
GACAGAGGAGGACAACGCCGCCAGCACCAGCATGACAAAGAACATAATGCCGAACAGCCAACCGCCAGTCATAGAACCAAACGCAATCGGCAGGGTTTCAAAAATCAGTCCGGGGCCGGAATTGACGGGCAGGCCGTTGCTGAACACAATCGGGAAAATGATGATCCCCGCCAGTAAGGCGACTACGGTATCGGCCAGGGAGACGATCACCACGGTTTCGGTGATGGAGACTTTTTTCGGCAAATACGCCCCGTAGACCATCACCGCACCCATGCCTAAGCCTAAACTGAAAAAGGCTTGGCCCATCGCGGTCAGCACCGAGCCGCCCGTTAATTTGCTGAAATCCAAATTAAACAAAAAATGCAGGCCTTGGAAGTAGCCGGGGGTGGTCATGGCGTAGCCGACCAACAAAATCAGCAGCACAAACAGGCTGGGCATCAGCCAACGCAGGGCTTTTTCCAAGCCGTTATGGATACCTTGTTTAACTATCCACATGGTTGCCAGCATAAACGCGGTGTGCCAAAAAGCCAATTGGATAGGGCTGCCGATAAAGTCGGCGAATTGCTGTTTGATGGCGGGCGCATCCGCGCCAAAAAAGCTCCCGGTAAAGGCTTTCAGGACGTAGCCCGATGCCCAACCTGCAATGACGCTGTAATAGGACAAGATCAGAATCCCGGCGCTGATGCCCATCCAGCCCAGATAATGCCAGTGTGGGTCGGCGTTGGCTTCGGCGGTCAAGGTCTCCATCGTGGTGATGGGGTTATGGCGGCCACGGCGGCCCATAAGGGTTTCCGCTATCATAATCGGCGCACCGATCAGCACCACACACAACAGGTAGACAAGCACGAAGGCGCCGCCGCCATTCTCACCAGTGATGTAGGGGAACTTCCAGATATTGCCCAAACCCACCGCTGAGCCAGTCGCGGCGAGAATGAAGGCGAAATGGGATGACCATTCGCCTTGAGGGGATTTTCTTGTGTCTGTCATGTGCGTAGCCTCAAAAACTCACTTTAATTATTATTATCGGATTATTATCGCGTAAAATAGCAAAATTATGCCGTTGCGTCAGTTTAATTTATCTGGCAAAGGCTTTATCCTTATCTATCAGTGTATTACCCGCCCTATGGCCGATAAAAATTCTAAAAAAGCAAAATCCCAACAAAACTCGACGATTGCCGTTAACCGCCAGGCGACCCACGAATATTTTATTGAAGAGCGGTTTGAGGCCGGACTGGTGTTGCAGGGCTGGGAGGTAAAAAGTCTGCGGGCGGGTAAGGTGCAGCTTAAAGAAAGCTATGTGGCGATTAAGCGCGGCGAGGCTTGGTTATCGGGGGCGCATATTTCGGCTTTGTTATCGGCTTCCACCCATATCAACCCTGAAGCGGTGCGCTCGAAAAAATTATTGCTCAACCGTTACGAGCTGAATAAGCTGATTGGGGCGGTGGAGCGCAAAGGTTACACGCTGATCCCTTTGTCGATGTATTGGAAAAGCGGCCGCGCCAAATTGGAAATTGGTTTGGCGAAGGGCAAGCAACTGCATGATAAACGCGCCGCGTCTAAAGACCGCGATTGGCAGCGCGAAAAAGCGCGGATTATGAAAAAAGGCTAAGGGCTTATGAATACACATCCTAATTTGGCGGCGGCGGCGAATAGCGTCCTTGTCGTGGTCGACATCCAAACCCGTCTGACCGCCGTAATGGCCGAAGCGGAGGCGGTGAGCCAGTGCGTGACGGTGTTGTTGGCGGCGGCGCAACGTTTGGCGGTGCCGGTGCTGGCGACCGAACAATATCCGCAAGGCTTGGGGGCGACCGAACCGGCACTGCTGGCGGCCTTGCCCGCACAGACACCCGTATTGGCTAAAACAGGCTTTTCCTGTTGCGCCGCACCCGGCTTTATGGAAGCGTTGCAGGTGACCGGGCGCAAACAGGTTATTTTAGTCGGCTTGGAAACCCATGTCTGTATTTTGCAAACGGCTTTGGAGTTGCTGTTTATGGGCTATCAGGTGCAGGTGGTGGCTGATGGTGTCTGTTCGCGCGATGCTGAGCATAAGCGCTTCGCGCTCAAACGCCTACGCCAGCAGGGGGCGACCATCACCAATTACGAATCCGTGTTGTTTGAGTGGCTGCGCGACGCCGCGCATCCTGAATTTAAACCCCTTTCCCGATTATTGCGTTGATTTATGTCCTTAACTTTGTTTCTTGAAAAATTAGCCCACCATATCCCGGTCAGTTTTGCCGAAACGATGGCTATTATTGAAAGTGCCTACCACTATACGCCCGTAGCCTTTTACAACGGTTTGGGCGAAGGCCGCCTGTTGAGTCCGGCGGGTAGCAATGAAGGCTCTTGTAAGATTTTTGCTTTTGCCCAGCTCCATCAGCTTGATGAGGCAACAACCTTAAGTTTGTTCGGGGACTATTACCGTTTGGATGTACTAAATGACCCGGATGGCCAGGGACATAAGAATATCAGAAACTTTATGAAGTACGGTTGGGCGGGGATTACGTTTGAAGCTGAGGCGTTAGCGGCTAAATAAAAACGGCCTGCTTCTGCCGGGATAGGCCGCGGGGTTATTTGAACATCCTTTGTATATCGGCTTAGCTTGCCCGAAATGCCTACAAGCCATTACCCTAATTCTGGCCCTTATAGGGCACAGGTTCGCAGGTATGGCAAATTACCATACAATTATTATGGTGTTTTTAGTCCAGCAAACCGTGCTTTAACGCATAACAAATAATATCGGCGGTTGAATGCAGGTGCATTTTGGCCATCAGCCGGGTCCGGAAGGTGCTGATGGTTTTGACGCTCAGCGTCATCTCTTGGGCAATTTCAGAAGTGCGCCTGCCCTTGGCGACGGCCAGAAAGACTTGGTATTCACGGTCGCTTAATTTGGTATGGGGCAGTTTGTTCTGGTCGGGGTTTAATTCCTCAATTAATTTATCGGTCATTGTGGCGCTGATATATTTACCGCCCTTCGCTACCTTACGGATTGCGGCGACCAATTGGTCGGGGGCGCTTTCTTTGGTGAGATAACCGTCCGCTCCAGATTTGAGCATTCTGATGGCGTATTGGTCTTCAGGGTACATGCTTAATATCAATATGGGTTGCTGCGGATTTTTCTGTTTGGCTAATTTGATCAGCTCCAGCACATTTTTGCCGGGCATGGCGATATCCAGCAGCAAAATGTCCCAGTTATCGGCCCTGAGCATTGCCAGGACATCATCACCTGAAGCCGCCTCCCCGGCGATTTCCATATCAGGCACATCGGCGAGGATTTGCTTTAAGCCCTCGCGGACAATCGCATGGTCGTCAGCCATCAGTATTTTAATCATTCATTGTCCCCACCGCCCTAAGCGGCTTGGATGGGCATGGACAAACTGAGCAGGACACCTTGTCCTGGCCGTCCGTCCAGCTTGAGTTCACCGCCAAAATAGCGGGCGCGTTCGTGCATACCTTTAATGCCATAGTGGTCGTGTTTATTGATCTGCGCATGCGTCATGCCACAACCGTTATCCAAAATATACATCTGTAAATTATTTCCGCTCACACTAATTTTAATGATGACCACAGTGGCCATAGAATGGCGGATAATGTTGGTTAACGCTTCCTGCATAATCCGAAATACCGCCATGCTGTGTTTGTCGTCGATGTCAATAGGGTGTTCCGGCATGGTTAACAGGCACTTCATTTGGGTTTGCTGGCGGATTTTTTCCAGATGCCACTCTATGGCCGCCAATAGCCCCAGATGATCGAGAATGCTGGGGCGTAGGTCGGTAATGATTTTTCTGACGGTTTGGATGGCATCGTCAACTTGTTCGGTCATATTGACCGTTTTGGCGCGGCATTTTACCCAGTCAGCGGGCAATTGTTTGTTTAGCCAGCTCAAATCCATTTTTAGGACGGTCAACAGGCTACCCAGTTCATCGTGGATTTCGCGGGCAATCCGGGCCCTTTCCTCTTCCCTGGCCAGTTCTAAGTGGCTGGATAGTTTCCGTAGCGCATCTTCAGCCTGTTTATGCTTGCTGACATCATGTACGGTACAGATAAACAAATGTCGGCTATCGACGTTAATTTCAATAATGCTTAAATCCATCGGGAATTTCGAGCGGTTTTTCCTCAGCCCGTAGGTTTCGTGCCCGGCGCAAATGACATTTTGGTCGCTGTCATTGTTTGTGCGGCCTAAATACGCATCGTGCCAATTCCACTCAGGATCGGTCAGCAGCAGGGTGATATTTTGGCCAATGAGTTCATGCGCTTGATAGCCGAATATTTTTTCGATGGACGGGTTAATGCTTTCAATAAGGCCTTGCTGATCGATAATAAAGATGCCGTCAAACACATTGTTGAAAATGGCGCGTAATTTGGCTTCTTTTCTGCTGAGTAAGGCCTGCATTTCGCAGCGTTCGGTGACATCTTTTTGCACTCCGACGAAATGGGTGATGACGTTATTTTGGTTGCGTATCGGCGAAATATGGATTTCATTCCAGAAGAGACTGCCATCCTTGCGGTAATTGCGCAGCACAACGTGTGCGTCGCAACCTTCATGCAGGGCGGTGCGTAATTGGGCAATTTCGGCTTGGTTATGGTCATGTTTATTCAAAATACGGCAATTTTGCCCGCGTATTTCCTCAAGGCGATAACCTGTCAAATTTAGGAAGGCATTATTCGCATAAATAATCCCATAATCTGTGTCGGCCAAGCCGGAGATGACGATGCCGTTACTGCTGGATTCGATCGCGCACTGCATCAGGCGCAATTGTTCTTCGGTTGCCCGCTCCCGCGTCAGGTCTTGAATGCTGCCGTAAATACGGATCACGTCCGCATGGGCCGGGTCACGGATAGGTAAGGCATAATCTTTCAGCCAGTAACAGCCGCCATCGTTGCCGATGACACGGTATTCGGCAATGTTTTCAAAGCCGGCCCGCAGTTGTGCAAACCGATATTGGATAATGTCCGTATCATTCGGATGGATGGCCAGTCCTGTGCCGTCAAGCGGTGCGGCGGCATCGTTTATGCTATCCCGACAATTGATGATGTGCTTAAATGATGGGCTCATCCACTCAAAGACCGGCTTATTATCAGGCCCTATGCGCATGGCATAGGTATAGTCGGATTTTAACCGTAAGATGCCTAATAACAGGCTATCGTTTTTATCCTGAAAGAGGGGAGGTAAGTCCGGCTTACAAAGGCTGGCGGTTATTGCGTCGCCTAAGGTATGGCGGTGGCTTTTGGGGATATAATCGGCCATGCCGCTTTTTATGGCGGCGGCGGCTAGCATTTCATCGCCATAGCGGGTCAGCATGATGACCGGTAGGACGGCATGGTCACGACGGATTTGCCGGAATAAAGCCAAACCGTCTGTCCAAGCCAGCCGGAACTCCGTCACCACCCCGTCGAAATCGGCTTGCACCATGCTGTGCGCGAAAGCGTCCGGGCCGGCAATTTCGACCGCCTCCAAGTCAGCAAATTGCTGGCTTAACACTTGGATGGTCAGGGCGCGTTCGGCGGCATCATCGTCAATAATTAACAGTTTCATAGGTTTTTCTGCGGTATGCCAGTTCCGTTCCGGCTTAACGTATGCCCCGCCCACCTAGGGCGGCATCAATTAACGGCCATTAAGCAAGCGTAGCGACAGCTCTTCGGGTAAATTGAATTGGCGCAGTTTGGCGATGACTGGGGCGTTGTCATAAGGCAGTCCTATAAAGGTGACTTGCTGTTGTTCTTTATCGTAAATGGCAAATTGGGCTTCTTGGCGGCCATTACGCGGTTGCCCTACCGACCCTGGGCAAACTAAGGCTTGTTGGTAGGTGGACAGCCGTACAGTTTGGCCAGTTTCGTGGCTGTCTTTATGTCTGTTACGCGCAAATACGCCGGGGATATGCGAGTGCCCGTGAAAGCATAGCGCCAAACCGTTTTGCTGCATATAATCCAGATTATCCTGGTAAGTCATAATGTAAACATACGCGTAAAAATAGTCCGCGTCCATCGGTGCGCCATGTACGGCATACCAGTCGTCCTGTTTGATAAACGGCGGCAATTCGCTAAGCCATTGGCGTTCGTCGGCGGACAATTGGCCGATTGTCCAATGAATGACGGCTTTGGAACTGCTGGAAAAGCTGCTTGGCGTATTGCCGCTCGCCACGCCTTCATCGTGGTTACCTTTGATGATATGGAAAGTGCTGTCCTGCAGGCGTTGTATACATTCTTTAGGGTCGGGGCCATAGCCGACAATATCGCCAAGGATAATGCCTTGGTCAATGCGCTCGGCGGCAAGATAATCCAAGACGCAGTTGAGTGCCGGATAGTTAGCGTGGATATCGCCCAGCAAGGCGAAAAAACGTCCGTTAGCGGGGCGGCGCACTACTTTAGGTGCTGGAGGGGCGGTCTCCACAATGGCCGCAGGGGGTGTTTTGGGGGGATGGTGCCGTAAGCTGCCGATTAAAGTGCGTAACAGGTACTCCTTATCGGCATTCGGCATGAAAACCGTTTGCAAGTGCGCGGCAATAGTCAGATGGGAATGTGTGCCAGGAAAAATGGTTTCGACCAGCACCTGTAATTTATGGCCTAATTCCTCTATAAAAGCATTGTCGAACCAGTGGTAAGTGCGGATATAGACACCGAGCATGACGGCAAAGGCGGTAAAATCATCCCAGCCATAATACTCGTCGTCCAAATAATACATGTCTCCCTCGGTGGAGAAGGCGAAGTTTGACAGGCCTTCATCCAATTTATGCCCTGTCGTTTTGGCCAAGTTTAGGTAAAGCTTGAATACAGCCATCAGCAAATCCAGATTATGCCGCCGATCCGCTGCGGATTTCAGGGCGATATTAACGGGATAAAGGCGCGGGCAAATGCTGCCGACTTGGCACTCCCCGGAAGGGGTCAGCAGTAACAGCCAGGTTTTATAGGGATGGTGCACGCGAAGGCGCTGCTCGTTATGCAGGGCTTGTTGTAGCCAAGCGCGGGCTTTGTCAACGGGCAAAGCCAGTTCGGTGCGCACTTTGATAACGTCAGTGTTGTTGACATACAGTTGTGTGCAGGGCCGGCCAACAAAGTCGCTCCCCAACGCTAAAGCTTGCGGGTCTGCATTTAACAGTTCGCCGACATATTTAGGGCTGTAGTGGGACTGTCCGTCAATAGAGCCGATAAGTTCGATAGTCCACATAAGGTTACGGGCAGCCTTAACTTAAGCGAAAAGTGCCGGAACGGCCAGCACCCTTAAGGTGCTGGCCGTTCCGCGAGGAATGCAGGGCAAGATGTTAAGGGCACAGCGGGGCAATCAGCGGCATATTTCTGCGCACGGCTGCCCAACCCATGCCTAAATGGGTTTTTCTGTTGGTGATTAAGACCACTAAGGAATCGGGTTTTTCTGGAACAATCGCCATAAAATGTAAGGTGTTTGCCGTGGTCATTTGCACTTCTTGGATGGTTTTTTCAACCACCTTACCGCGTTGGGTCGCCAGTAAAGACTCCACTGCCCGGACGTTTTTGCCGCGCAGCATATCGACAGCCGCCGCCGCGACGGCTTCCAGATAGGCATTGGTAAAGTAAGGCACATTATGCGCTGCGCCAATCAAAAGACCGGTCTCCAGATCAACCACGGCACATCCTAAAGCGCCGTCCACATCCGCGACAATGCTTTGTAAAAGATCATCTATTTTTGCCATTTTGAAGAATTCCTAAAATAATAAAGTTTTGGTAACGGCCTCTGGCCGGGGTGGGTACTGCTAGCCATGCTCAAGCAAGGCCAGCAAAGTATTCAGTAACAGCTTAATATCCGATAAGTTACGCGCATCGGCAGGGATAACTGGCCACGGGTCGCCGCGCTCTGCTAAGGCATCATAATAAGCGTCAAGCTCTGGCTGCTGAGTCTCATCGTAGTGGGTGACACCAATAATTGCCGGATTGTCGAGTAAGAAACGGTGGTTAAGGTTGAGGTAATAGTCCAGTTCCTGCAAGGGGTCGTCATGGCTATTGTCTATCAGGATAACCAGGCCTATTGCCCCTTTCGTCAGGATGTCGGTCATGAAATCAAAGCGGCGCTGACCGGGTGTGCCGTAAAGGTATAAGGTTTCACCGTTTCCTAGGCTTAGCGTCCCGTAGTCCATTGCCACTGTTGTTGATGGCTTGCGTTTGATGACGCTGGCTTCGGAAGGCTTAACATCGGTTGATATGGGTATGTCTTCGCTAATAGTCTGTATGGCGGTCGTTTTTCCTGCCCCGACACAGCCTGTAAAAACTATTTTGATTTTATTCGCAGTGTGCATTTATTTTAAACGGTTCCTGATTTTGTTCAGAAGGCTTTCCCGCTCGGTATTGGGGATTTTTTTATGTAATTGGATGGTCAAGCCTTTTTCAATTAAGCCGATTAAGAAGCACGCATTATAAAAATTGTAAATATCGGTCGCTGGCATTTTGACAGACGCGGCTATTTCTCCTAATGCTAAGGCGTTGCTGTGCATAAACGCCGCCAACCTGACATAATTGCCGCACTCCGGCAGTTTAAAATTGGGCCACTGGAGCAGGTTAACAATGTCTTCAGGGCTGCTGCCCTGTAAAAGGCGGCCTTGCGATGACTTATACGCCACATACCAAATAAGGTCTTTAAGCGGGCCGGTGGGCATATCGGCGTTGCTGACCGTGCGTTGTAAGTCGGCTGGCGTAACCGGATAGGCCGATAGGGAAGGAGGGTTGGCTAGACAATAAGGGGCGAGGTTTTCTAAGGCTTCAGATGAGTAGTAAACGTTGGCTACCGGATCAATCCACAGCTTAAGCGCATTAGCAGTAATAGCAAGGGGTTGGGCGGCGGATCTGGCTTCTAACAAGGCTTTTAACAGGCCTTGTTCTGGATAAAAAACCGTCGATGTGTCGGGTACTTCCGCTATAGTATCGGTGATAGGTGGTGCTGTAGCGGTTGCGGCTTGGGCATCGGCGTGGGGTTCTTCTTTGGTGGGTGCGGATGCCGGATCGGCTGGCTGAGGTTGTTTTTGCCGGTTGAGTACGGCCACCAAAGAGTGCAAACTCGGAATCATGCGGGTATTGACGAAAATACGCTGTTCGGCATTATTAGGGTCTTGGGTGCACAACAAACGCCGCTCTAAGGGGATGCTGGAGTCTATCGTTGCTTGCAATGGTTCTTCGGTGAAGATAAAAAAATCGGCTTGCCCTTCGCTGCTGACGATTTTCCATTGCTGTTGCAATTTAGATTCGGCCAGATTTAGGATGGACTCAAAATTAGAGCGTTGCGCTTCGTTAAATCCTACCAATTTGATAGTTAATTCACTAACAGACATCTATCGCATCTCCGATGGGCTTTAATTTTGTGGGTGGATAAATTAAAAAATAGCACTGTTGTGGTGTCACGCCCCTGATAAATTCAACTCAGTGAATATATAGGGACGTTTTCCGAACCTGTTAGCCTGTTTTTCTGTATTGGGCAGTTCTTATTCGGTCTGTAGTATTTTTTAATCTATTGCAATAAAAGCCATTGATGAAATTCGGTTTAATTAGCATATTAGAACCCACTATTATAAATTTAAAGATAGGGGTTTAAAAGCAGCTAAGGGCTTTAATATTTGTAGGAAAAACCTTACAAATATCAAAATATTCCTACAATTTAGTCTGATTTGTTAAAATCACTGAAGAGAAGCCCTGTTCGCCGCTTACAGCGGCACTTACACTTAAAACAGGCAATGCGCCGCTTCGTTTCCGCGCCATGCACAATTCTTTACGGTCAAAATGCCATTTTGCATAGTATTGCAATAGATTAAGCATTCCCCAGCATTTTATCCTTATCGGTTCTTACCTTCCCCCTTTCCCCCATTTGTCTGTTTATGATGCCTAATAAAAACCCCCATAGTAACTTCAATATATTTTTAAAATGGACTTATCATCATTTTCATCATATTATATATTTTCACCAGTAATCTGACGATTTTTACAGGCCGTAATCGATTTCTTTACTGAAAAAAACGTTGTCAGATTTATTTTGGCGGTAACGAATTAATTTTTATACAAAATAAACGATTTTTCAGGATGAATGGGGACATTAAATATGCAACAAGCCACCACATCAATTAGCGCTGTACAGATAGCTCATAACATCGAAAAACGTAGACTGTTTATAGAAAAACCGCAATCCCAAGCCCATGTAACCAATATGAAAGATGCGCCTATTTACAAAACCCGTCCGGCAGTTCTGCAACGCGCCCAAAACCAGGATAGAACGCCTTTATTAAAAGGAGAGCCTGTCAAAGAAGTCAAGATTATTCTGGCGGGTAATGTCGGTTCTGGCAAATCGACTGCCATTAGAGCCATTAGCGAAATCCCCGTGATTGGTTCCGATGCCAAGGCGATTGAACGTAATGCTTTGCATAATAAAGAGTCCACAACCGTCTCTATAGAATATGGCATGGCGTATCTGGATAATAGCAATCTGCATATTTACAGCACACCCGGACAAAGACGCTTTGATTTTATGGCAGATGTTTTATGCAAAGGCGCTCACGGTATGGTGGTGATGATTGATAACGGTTGCCGTGACCCGTTGAATGAAATGGACTATTATCTGCACCAACACGGTCGTTTTTTACAAAACTATCCGGGGATTATCGCCATTACCCATTTTGATGACAACAATACTGACACCAGTTTGTTGGATTACAGCACTTATCTTTTGAAACATGGGTTAGCTTGCCCTGTGGTGTCGCTTGATGCGCGTAACACACTTGAAATAAAACAGGTTCTGATGAATTTATTGTTACAAATTGGCGATTTTAAAACCGGAAAAAAGAGAGCTTAGATCTATGGAAAACAGCGTGGATACATTACTGCCTACATTGGATGACGGCATTAAGTGCAGTGCCATTACTTCCACAGACGGCTTGGTGCTTGCCCATACAGGCAGTGGGGCAACCTTGGATGAAGATTTCCTTGGGGCGATGGGGGCGGCGCTTTTTGCCTTTGGCTCAAAGAGTATTGCCAATCTGGTCGGTGGCAAAATGAAAGACATTGTTGTTGAGGGTGAGCAAGGTTTTGTAAAGGTCACTATCTTGAACGATAAGCTGTTAATGGTGACGGTTGCGGAGCCGCTTAAGCTTGAAAGTTAAAAATTTGGCGGGTTACCGCCTATAAAAAAGTGCTGGACTTATATACAATAAGCCTGTGAATTTATTTCAGGCCGCTATAAAGCACAGTATAATTCCGGTTGCGTGTGTTTGTGTGTTTTATAATGCGTAATTCAGTGTGGCCCAATAGCGAATGCAACATCGGTTCGACAAAAATACGGGCATCAGCTCATCCGTTAACAGATGTTTCCATAAAGTCTGCGTGGTATTTATAGCTATTGTAGAATGGTTATTTCGGCAATCCGCTTGAGCCTTTGGGCAAGCCGGAATGACGGCGTAAAAGTTGTGGGAATATTTTATGCTTTGGGGCTTTTAAGAAGGAAAGATCATGAAATTGATTTCAGCGCCATCGGTTTAAAGGCGATTATCAAACACCAAAAATAAAAAACTTATGAGTGAATCCAATACGTTAGAGCCTGAAAAATTTCTTTCCACCCGCGCGGCGGCAGCCAAGTTAGGCGTGGCGTTGTCAACAGTGCAGGTTTGGGTTGAGTCGGGGATATTGCCCGCCTGGAAAACTGCCGGGGGCCATCGGCGTATTGCCGTCTCGGCGGTCGAGGCCATGCACTTGCGGCAAAAGGCTATCCTGAGCACCGAATCGTCGCCGGCACCGGATCAGCTTCAAGTCTTGATAGTGGAAGATGATGCGGTACAGCGCGAAGTTTATCGCCTCCAATTTAACGAATGGCGTTTACCTGTCCGTTTGTTGACGGCAAACGATGGTTTTAAAGGGCTTATGATGATTGGCCGCCATAATCCGGACTTAATCATTATTGACTTGGTTATGCCGGAAATGGATGGGTTTAAAATGATACGGAGTTTGAAATCCCAGCCCGCCCCGACCCAGGCGACTATCATTGTCGTCACTGGCCTTACGGCTTCCGAAATTGAAGAACACGGTGGGCTACCGTCCGGCATTCCGGTCTATTCCAAACCGATTCCCTTTGCCGTTTTGCGTCCGCTAGTGGAGCATTTGAGCAAAAAGTTGGCATGATGGCAGCCTATTGCTACGGTGCACAACGGGTATTGCAAAGTCATAGACTTCAAACGGTCAAGTTTTCGGTTTTAGGATTAACCGAAAACTTGACCGTTCAGAGTATAGGTTGCCTGACGGAGAACTGTCTTGGCAAAAATCGATTCGGTTAGGCATAAGTAAAAGCTAGCAATGACTGACCAACAACATCAACCCCAACAACAGCGCATCGACAGCGTAGGGCAAGTGCCGGATGCAGCCGAACCCGTTAGCCATGCCAAGTTGGAAGACTTGGCTAATTGGGGGGACAAATTACGCGCACCGTTACACACTCTTCTTGCTCAAATCAACATTCTGCAAATGGATAGGGCGTTGGATGCCAACACCCGCCAGCAAATCGACAAAATTGCCAAAGGTGCAAAGCGGCTCGCCACATTGATTAGCGAACTGCCTGAACATATTGATTCCAACTGTTCAACGTCTTCTGAATCCGCCATCGTTACCACAACGGTAACTTCTGACAAGACGGGGCGGCGTTGTATCCTTGTGGCCGAAGATCGCCCCGCCAACCAAATGTTGCTACAAATGCAACTGGCGGCGTTAGGCTTTGATGCCGATATCGCCGCTGATAACACGGCGGCACTGTTCAAATGGCAGGAGGGTGGTCATGATCTGGTTCTCATCGGCCATCAGATACCCGATTTGGATAAGGTGAAATTAGCCCGCGCCATACGCGCCGCCAAACGGGCTAGTGGTGCGTATACACCTATTATCGCCATTACTACCGAACTGTACCCGAAAGGGCCGACAATTTGCCGGGAGGCGGGTATAGATGCCATGCTGGCCGAACCCGTCGAGTTGGATGCGTTACGCTCCCTATTGGAATACTGGTTGGACAAAACGTCGGTAAAGCCGGCAATCGCAATCCTAAATACCAGCAATTTGGTTAATCTTATCGGTGCCTCAGATGTCCAGCAGATGCGCGAGTTTGTCGGCCTGTTCATCACGACGGTACATACGGATATTGCCACTTGCCGCCAGCATTTTACCGAAGGTACGGCCCATGCGCTGGCTTTAGTCATGCATAAAATCAAATCGTCGGCGCGTATTGTTGGTGCGTTGCACTTTGCCAGCTTGGCGGAACGTATCGAGGCGGCCGCCAAAAATAGCCGCCTCGATACCGCACAAATGCTTTTTATCGAACTGGAAGATGCCTTGGAAAAGGTCGAAATTGCCGCTGAAAATCTCACCGTATCTGAGGCTTACGGTCTTGGCGATGCCGCATTGATGCCGGATAAGATAGGGACAAGCATGAAGGTAACAGAATCGCCAATAGTGGCAACCGTCAGTCCAAACCATTATCTTGGCTCAAGCACCTCCGTCCGGCCTACTACGCTAAGCATTTCGTCCAATGACATCTTGGCAGGCATTCGCCATGCCGAATTTCAGTTGTATTTTCAGCCTAAGGTGGACAGCAGAACGTTGCATGTCGTCGGTGTGGAAACGCTGGCGCGTTGGCAACGGCAAGGCGAATCACCGCCACCCGATGAGTTCTTCGCTATAGCCAAGAAATATGGTTTGGTCGCGCCGTTATCCGAGGTGCTGCTGACTAAGGCATTGATCAGCGGCATACAGTTTACGGAAGCAGGTTGCCCTTTGGCTCTCTCAGTTAATCTCTCGGCAAATTGGCTGGCGGATACCCGCTTTCCGCAATTTATCCTTGCCAGCATCCAGGCATTCAATTTTAAGGCCGAGAATCTGATTTTGGAAATTACCGACCTTGACATGATGTCGGACATGACAGCCATTCTGAAGGTTATGAACCACTTGCGGCTCGAAGGCTTTAAGCTGTCAGTCACCGATTTTGGCAGTGGCTATCCGCTTGCCGCGTTATTGCCGCATCTTCCCGTCAATGAGCTAAAATTTGATCGCCGTTTTGTGCGTGCCGCTAGCCAAAATCCCGCCGTCCACGCAACAATGGCGGCAACGTTAGCAATTGCCAAGAGGCTTAAGCTTGCCACTGTAGCGGCAGGGGTCGAAACTCAAGCGGATCTGGATAGGGTGCGTGATCTGGGTTGCGGTTTCGTGCAGGGCTGGTTTATTGCCAAGGAAATGCCGGAGGATCAGCTTCTTGAGTGGCTGAAGGGACACGTCGCTTAAATCAGGGGTTCCCTTGAAGGGCGCTCCATAATCCGGCGCAATCCGTTTTTAGGAACAATAAAAATGTCTTCAAGATCTGCCTGTTATTATGTAGGTGCTGCAAATGGCCGGGCGGTAGCTAAACCACTAGCAATCGGCAGGATGATGCCCCGCTTGGTATTTTGCCTATGCCTGTTGGCATCTGGCAGGTCGGGGGCGGATAACAAAGCTTTGCCTTTAACTTTGCACTATTTCGGAACGGCGGGTTTGGCCCATTCAGGCTCAGGGCAAGCCGAGTTTGTCCGTGACTTATCCCAGCCTGATGGCGTAAAAAGCGGCCAATGGTCCGCTACCGTGGATTCCTTAGCCGGCTTGCAGGCTAACTTGACAGTCAATGACCAACTTGAAATCGTCGGTCAAGGTGTCAGCCGCTATCACTTCGGCGGCACTTACCTGCCTGAACTGACGTGGGCTTACGCGAAATATTCGCCCCGCCCCGAATTGGATCTGCGGGGCGGACGGCTAGGTGTTGATTTTTACATGCGTGCCGATTCCAGGCTGGTGGGATATTCCTATCTCCCCGTCAGGCCAGCGGTGGACTATTATGGCGGCTTGCCTTATCAATACATTGATGGGCTGGATGGCACGGTCAAGCTGCCTATGGGTAAAGGCATTCTGCGGGCCAAGCTGTTCGGCGGCTATAGCCCTGAAAAAATCCCCCCGGCGTGGGATGTGAGCGGGGCGCTCGTGTTAGGCGGAAATCTGGGCTATCAGTGGGACAGTTGGCAGTTGCGCTTTAGCTACACGCAAATCCAGCACGCACGGGATTTGGCCAGAATACAGGAATTACTAGCGGCTTTACGCGGGATTCCCCGACCGGAAACTCAAGCCGCCGCCGATGCGCTGACGGTTCAGGATACCATCAGCCGCCATTATTCGCTGGGCATGACCTATGATAAAGGCCCTTGGCAAGTGGAATTGATGGTCAGCGGAGCGGTACATGAAACGGCCTCTTTGCAGGACAATTTTGCCGGCTATCTCTTGGCTGGCTATCGGGTCGGTGCTGTCACGCCTTATGCAGGCCTGTCATGGAGCCAAGCGGCCACCAATACTATTGGCAGGACAAAAATACCGTTGTTGGATGCGGCGGTGGCGAAGGCCATCGGCGCATCCCATAGTAACCAGCATACGTTCATGCTGGGTTTACGCTGGGATTTTTACCGCGGCATGGATGCAAAAATTCAATGGGATACCGTTCTTGGGAGTCCAGATTCGGTCTTTTTAGTCCGGGGCGAACAACCGGGTTGGAATGGGCAGACGGATGTCCTCTCGGCAACCTTAGATTTTGCTTATTGAATATGGATATTTTAGCCAAGCTATTAACCTTTCTTATGCTGGTTTTAATGCTAGTGGGGGTTAATGCGGTATCGGCGGATATGGTACTGATCGCCAACGCCAAAATTTCCGTAGCTAGCATTAGCCGTGAAGAAGTGATCAACATTTACATGGGCCGGTTGCGTCGGATGCCTTCAGGTGCTGCCGCGCAGCCCCTGGATTTGCCGTCAGACAGTGAGGAAAAAGCCCTTTTTTATCGCCTTTTAGTGAATAAAGAGATGGCGGATATTGATTCTTATTGGGCGCGGCTGATATTTTCCGGACGGGCTTCGCCGCCGCGTGGAGTAGCAGACCAAAAAGCCGTACTCGAAAGTGTGGCCAGCGACCCGAATACTATCGGTTATGTAGAGCGTGCCATTGCGGACAAACGGGTAAAGATCATCCTGGAATTGCAACCTAAAGGCGGCAAATAATGCGTCATTGGTTCCCTGCCAATATATTGGCCCGCACGTTACTCTTTCTGCTGGTGGTTTCCGGAGTGACGGGAGGCGTGTTTATTGCCTTTGCCTCTTCGGTCATTGCCAATTATTCATACCGCCAAACCCAGGGGCGTCTAAATGAATTGATAGACACGGTGGAACGGACTGCCAGCATTGCTTGTTACTTGAATGACCAACCACTAGCTGCCGAAGTGGCGCAAGGGCTGATGAAGAATAGCGAGGTTGCGTCGGTCGTGATTTACGATATCGGCAAAGCGGAGTTGGCTAACTTTTCGCGTCCTGGCCATTTTCTGGAGAGCGGCATATCCGAAATAGCACCGATTCATCGGTTAATCCTATCCCCGTTCAGTCCCGATAAAGTGGTCGGCGAATTGGTTTTAGTCCCGAACCCTTTAAAAATAACACAGCGTATCGACTTGGATGTGGGCTTTGTCAGGAATCTGCTGATTTTCGAACTGGTGGTATTGGGCGGCGTAGTGCTGGTGATGGTGTCGTTTTTCGTGATCCGGCCCATCGGGCAGGTTTCGGATAACTTACACGCAATGGATGCCTGTGCGGGCGATACGCTGGCTTCACCGCGTGGCCATCAGGATGATGAAATTGGCCGCCTAGTGGACGATGTCAACGCCTTGGCAAAGCAACTGGTGTCCGCCCTGCATGAAGAGCAAAACCTTCGGCTACAGCATGAGGCCGGCGAAAAAAAATATTTGGCTATTTTTGACAATGCCAAAGCGGGGATCTGTCTGCTGGATAGTAACAGCCGGATAGTGTCCTGTAATCCTGCTTTTATCCAGATGATAGGCATGGATGTTGCATTAACCGCCGAACCAAATGCTACCTTCCTGAATGCGCTGTGTTGCCGTGACCCTAACAGTATAGGCAAGGCTTTGGCGCGATGCCAAGACCAACGGGTCACGGTGACGGAGGAAATTGAATTGCCGCGCCCCGATAGCAGTAGCGTCTGGTTACATCTGAGTTTGACACCGATTAGGCAAGGGCTGGTGCAGTGCATCATTAACGACATCACCGAACTGACCTTAGCAAAGCAAGCCGCAGAGAACGCTAACCGTGCCAAGTCCGAATTCTTAACAAACATGAGCCACGAATTGCGTACGCCGCTCAACGCCATTATCGGGTTCGCGCAATTACTGGAAATGGGTGGGCTGTCGCCGCTCATAAACGAACAAAAACTGGCGGTTGGACACATCATAACCAGCAGCCGCCATTTGCTGATCCTCATCAACGAAATCCTCGATCTCGCTTGCATCGAAAACCAAAAACTGAACCTTTACACCGATAAAGTCGCCTTAGTGCCGTTGCTTGAAGAGGTGGTGTTGCTATTGCGGCCTACCGCAACGGCACGAAATGTCACTATTATCCCATCGTACCAAAGCGAAATGGCCATCTACGCCGACATGTTGCGGGTGCGCCAGGTTATATTGAATTTATTGTCCAATGCGATCAAATATAACCGAGAGGGGGGTAGCGTGGGCTTATCCTGCGAAGTGTCTGGGGATTTTGTGCGCATTACTGTCGCCGATACGGGCTTAGGTATAGCCGAGGGGAGATATACAGAAATATTTCAGCCATTCCAACGCTTAGGGGCGGAAACAACAAGTGTCGAAGGTACGGGGATAGGGTTGGTTGTCAGCAAGCGGCTAGTCGAAGCGATGGGAGGCAGCATTGGTTTTGACAGTGTTATGGGAGTCGGTAGCCGCTTCTGGGTTAATTTGCCTAAGGCAGCCGTTAACGATAGGTCTGCGGGGATAGCAACTAAAGCGGCCATGGATCTTTCCGATATCAGCGGGCGTGTTATCTATATTGATGACTGTCTTATCAATATCAAGGTTATGTTACATATTTTCCGAAAGCTTCCGGGTGTCGAATTGCTAACCGCCAACACTGCCGAATGCGGCTTGGAGCTAATCTGCCAAGAATCGCCAGATCTTGTGTTGATGGACATCAACCTGCCAGAAATGAGTGGTTTGGAGGCTCTGCATTTGCTTAAAGCCAATCCTGGTACAGCCCTGATTCCGGTGGTTGCTGTCAGTGCCGCCGCCATGCCGAAGACCATTGATGAAGGTTTAAAGGCAGGTTTTCTGGCCTATTTGACTAAGCCGTTCGATGTGCCGAATTTGCTTGAGCTGGTCATTGATATTTTAAAGAAAAATAAGTAATAGGCTATGCTTTAGCCTTTTTCCTTAACACAAAGATGCCCATGCGTACTTTCCGGGATAGGTAACTCTGTCGGTGCAGGGAATTTGCAGCTGAATTCAGCCGTTTTTTGAAGTATAGCGAGGATTGCTTTACAGTTGAGGCGTACACCAGAAATAATAAAGGCGGCAATGATTGCCGCCTTTATTGCTTTGCAAGCGCTTGCAAGCAAAAACCCTCCGGCTTAAGTGCGCGGAGGGCTTTTGGTTTTATTTGCCAGCTATTTGAGCAGCTGTAGAGTTGTTGCTGGTGTGTCTTTTTTCTATTTTAGAAAAGGTTTCAGTTTGAAGTGCCGCAACAGCACCGCTTTGCAAATGTTTGGTTTCGTCTTTTTTCAATAAAACGACCAACAGAACGATTGCAGCGATACAGCCACCAACGATGAACCACAGTGAATTGTCTTCTTGTACTTCAGCCATTTTTAAATCCTCATCTATAGTTATTAATATTTTTGTTATTTCCCTTTCCTACAAGGGAGCAACTCAGCTTGTATGAGTCGGTTGTCGAAAGTTTTCTTAAACAACGGTGCAATTTTTATCACGATAACCGTGTTGTGTCAAAACTATAAATTAAAAAAATAATAGCGGAATCGGTATGCGATATGCGTGTATTTTGCAACAAATTGAATATAAATAAGAAATAATTTAAAAAGAAAATCTGTGCTGTAAAGGTAACTTATTTTTTGCCGAAAAAGCTTTCGGTCAGGCGTAATGGCTGCATCTGTGCTTAGCTAGGAAAAGTGTCTATTAAGGGTTATCATAAGCCTAGATGCTAAGCTAGCGGCAGGGCGGCGGCTGTGTGCCGAAAAACTGTCCCCTTCTTGTTTTTGGATCATTGCATCCCCATCTATAGATGAACCTGACCATCACTAAAATGAACGGAGATTGATTTTTATGAGTATTTCCTTAAGCAAAGGCGGCAACATCAGTTTGTCCAAAACCGACCCGAGCCTAAAAAATGTTATCGTCGGTTTAGGCTGGGATGCCCGGCCTACGGACGGTGCGGATTTTGATTTGGATGCCAGTGCCTTTATGGTCAACAGCGACGGTAAAGTCCGCTCGGATGCCGATTTTATTTTTTATAACCAGCCCAAATCCGCTTGCGGTTCGGTCGAGCATACTGGCGATAACCGCACGGGTGCAGGCGACGGTGATGACGAATCCATTATCGTCTTGCTCGATAAAATTCCCGCCGACATCCAACGGGTTATTTTTACCGTGACCATCCACGACGCGGAACCCCGCAAGCAAAATTTTGGTCAGGTTAGCCAAGCCTTTGTCCGTATCGTCAATAAAGATTCGGGCGTGGAAGTCACCCGGTTTGATTTGAGCGAAGATGCCTCTATCGAAACCGCGATGATTTTCGGCGAAATTTACCGCCACACTAACGAGTGGAAATTCCGTGCGGTCGGCCAAGGTTACGCGGGCGGCTTGGCGGCTTTGGCTCGCCAATATGGCATTAATGTATAGTTTTAACAATTTTAGTATAAAGTTATAATTTTAATAGTCTAAAAACAACTAAAGAGGACATGGCATCATGGCAATATCACTGACAAAAGGCGGCAACGTAAACTTAAGCAAAGAAGCGCCAGGCTTGAATAAAATCATCGTCGGCTTAGGCTGGGACGCACGCGCTACCGATGGGGCGGCATTCGATCTGGATGCGAGCGCCTTTTTGGTGAAAGCGGACGGTAAAGTCCGTTCTGACAGCGATTTCTGCTTTTTTAACAATAAGGTCGTTGCCGACGGTGCGGTCGAACACATGGGCGACAACACCACAGGCGTAGGCGACGGCGACGATGAAGTGGTCAAAGTCCAATTGTCCGCCGTTCCCGCCGATTTGGACAAAGTGGTGTTCACGGTTACGATTTACGATGCCGAAACCCGTAAACAAAATTTCGGCCAAGTCAGCCGCGCTTATATCCGTATAGTCAACGAAGAAAATAGCCAAGAAATTGCCCGTTACGATTTAAGTGAAGACGCTTCTGTCGAAACCGCAATGATTTTTGGCGAAATTTACCGCAATGGTGGCGATTGGAAATTTAAGGCGGTCGGCCAAGGCTTTGCGGGCGGTTTAGGGCCATTGGCCACTTCCTTTGGCGTTAATGTTTAAACGACGAGGAACGTGACGATATGTCCGCCCTGAATGCCGACTCTCAGGTACTGGCAAAAGGGCGGCGGGTCGCCCTAGAGCAACTGTTCGCTAACTATGCGCCAGCAGAGCGCTTCCAGATAGGTGTGTCTATAGCAGGTCTGTCGGTAGCGGTAGATTTTGCTTGTTTTGGTCTGGATGCCCAACAGAAGCTCTCTGATGACCGCTATATGACCTTTTTCAACCAGCCCCAAACACCGTGCGGGGCTGTCGCTTTAGCGGCACCGGCAGGCGATATGGCAGGATTTACTTGCCAATTGGCGCTCTTGCCTGCCACGGTTGACCGCTTGGTGTTTACGGCGGCAGTGGATGGCAACGGCACGATGCGCCAGATGCAAGCAGGGTATTTGCGCCTGTTGACCGGATTAGGGCAAGAAGTGGCGCGGTTTGCTTTTAACGGCAACGATTTCGCCGATGAAAAAGCCCTGATGGTCGGCGAGTTGTACCGCAAAGACGGCACTTGGCGTTTCAATTCGATAGGCCAAGGCTTTAACGG
The DNA here is from genome assembly GCF_002923755.1 of Methylovulum psychrotolerans. Lineage (GTDB taxonomy): Bacteria > Pseudomonadota > Gammaproteobacteria > Methylococcales > Methylomonadaceae > Methylovulum > Methylovulum psychrotolerans. Next base: position 1,180,389 of record NZ_PGFZ01000001.1, on the reverse strand, counting down.
CGGTTTGGCGGCGTTGGTCAAGCATTTTGGCGCGGAAGTGGCAGAGGAAGTCCAGCCGCCAAAGCCAGTAGAGCCTAAAGTATCCCTGTCAAAAATCACCTTAGAAAAACGTGGCGACAAAATTTCTTTGGATAAACCTAAAACGGCCAGTGGTTACGGACGCATTGTCTGCAATTTGAATTGGTCGGCGCAGCAAACCCAGAAAAAAGGTTTTTTTGGCGGCAAGAGTGCCGATAAGGCGGTTGACCTTGATCTGGGGTGTTTATACGAACTCAGTGATGGCACTAAGCATGTGGTGCAAGCGTTAGGCAATTGTTTTGGGTCTTACGAAGATGTGCCTTATATCCACCTCGCGGGTGACGACCGTTCCGGCGCAGTTGCCGAGGGCGAGTTTCTGTACATTAACGGCAAGTATTTTGACCGTATCCGGCGCATTTGCATTTTTGCCTTTATCTACGAAGGTGCGGTGAGTTGGACACAGGCTGATGCCGTTGTTACCCTGACCGTCCCCGACCATCCGGTCATTGAAGTGCGTTTGGATTCCCAAGGCAAGGACTCGAATATGTGTGCCATAGCGATGTTAGAAAATAGCCATGGCGCGTTAAAGCTGATGAAGCTGAACGAATATTTTGGCGGCCACGAGAAGCTGGATAAGCATTATCAATGGGGGATGAAATGGCGTAGCGGTAGCAAATAGTTTGGACATCATGCAGTTAACAATAATTATTCACTATTGAGCAAATAAAATGGCTATCAGTTTACAAAAAGGACAAAAAATCTCTTTGTCCAAAGAATCCGGCGGGGCCTTAAGCAAAGTGGTTATGGGCCTGGGTTGGGATGCGAAAAAATCCGGCGGTGGGATGTTGAAAGGCCTGTTTGGCGGCGGCAACAGTGAGTCTATTGACTTGGATGCCTCGTGCGTCATGTTTGATGACAATAACAAAGCCGTGGATACGGTGTATTTCGGTCATCTGAAAAGCAAAGACGGTAGTATCGTCCATACCGGCGACAACCGGACTGGTGCGGGTGACGGCGACGACGAGCAAATTATCGTTGAGCTGGATAAAGTACCCGCCCATGTCAAATCTTTGGTTTTTACGGTCAATTCTTTTACCGGACAAACGTTTAATGCGGTCGAAAATGCCTATTGCCGTATAGTCGATAGTGCCAGCAAAACTGAAATCGCCCGTTATACGCTGAGCTCCCAAGGTTCGCATACCGCGCAAATCATGGCAAAACTCTATCGCCACAATGGCGAATGGAAAATGCACGCTATCGGCGAAAATGGCACCGGACGTACCATTGAAAACTTGCTGCCACAAATTGTCGTCCATCTTTAAACGCTGATGCGCATTTGGTTTAATAAAACATTCTCTACAATTAGTGCGGTTTTTAATAATTTGCACTTGGCCTATAGGCCAAGTGCCGTAACGATTATCTGCACCCACACCCACACCACCGCTTCGGCTTTTTTAGCCGCTGACGAGAGCTATCTGGAGCCTAGCGCTCTGGTCGGACAAGACTATCTGGATTGGTGCTTAGAATTTTGCCAACGCCACCGCATTGATTTGTTTTGGCCCGGCAAAGAAGCGGCTTTTATTAGCCTGCATCAGGCGCAGTTCCATGCTCTGGGGATTCAAGTGCTGTCGGTGGCGGATTACGACACTTTAAGCTTATTGGATAACAAAGCGGCTTTTTATGCCGCGCTAGACCCCGATGTCGCCCAGACAATGGAGTTTATCGCCGTCGATAATTTGTACGCTTTCGACCATGCGGTTGCCGAATTGTCAAGACGGCATGACAGCTTGTGCGTTAAGCCTTCGGTGTCGGTATTTGGCTTAGGGTTTCGGGTTCTCGACACCCGCCGCGACAGTATCACCCATTTGCTAAAAGGCGTGGAATACGAAATCCCGTTGCAAGAATTGCGGCAAGGCATGATGAATACCCGCTCGTTCGATACCATGCTGGTCATGGAGCATTTGGACGGCCATGAGTGGAGCGTCGATTGCGCCGGACGGCACGGCAAATTGCTGTGTGCGGTACAACGCCGGAAATCGCTGTTATTAGGCCACGGTCAGGAAATTGACAATAACGCTGAAATTGCCGGCATGGTGGAGCGTTTGACTGCCCATTACTATTTGAACGGCTTGTTTAATATCCAGTTTAAAAACGGCAAGGATGGCCCACGGTTGCTGGAAATTAACCCCCGCCCGTCGGGTGGTTTCGGCATGGCCTGCTTGGCGGGGACTAACCTTGCCAAGTTGGCTTTACAGGCGTTTAAAGGCGAGAAGGTTAGCCCGCCTGAGATACATTATGGCTTGAAGATTGCCGAGGTTAACACGCCTGTGGTGTTGCGGGATAAGGTGTGATGGGGCGGCGGTAGCTTATGGCTAGGATTGAGGGGATTTGGATACAGAATTTTAAGTCCTTAAAACATGTAGTTCTAGGCAAACTGCCCGATACAATTGGAGAGGGATGTGAGCCGTTAACCCCCATGACGGTTGTGATTGGTAAAAATGGTGTCGGTAAGAGTACATTGTTTGATGTGTTTGGTTTCTTGGCGGATGCCCTTAAGTTTGGTGTAGAAGAAGCCTGTGATTTACGTGGGCGGGGGGGATTTGAAAAAATCCGCTCTCAAGGGCAAACAGATTATATCTTATTTTCAATTGCTTATAGGGAGGATGAAAATGCGCCTCTCTTAACCTATGTAATCGATATTGGCGTTGAAGATTTTGGCAGACCCGTCGTAGAACGGGAGCTTCTTTTTCAAACCCCCAATAAAGATATATTTGAAAATTCTACGGTTTTCTTAATGCTGGCAAATGGGAAAGGTATTGTATGTAAAGGGGGGGGCAAGGGACTTAATGGCTTTAGTTACCGCGAAACGGTTGATATTTACGTTACTGGCGGTGATTTTGAACAGCTAATTGATGAAAAAGTTTTAGAAGCGGAAAAAGTGACTCTGGCGGATACCAGAAAACTCGGCCTAGCCACCCTAGGCGCATTGAATGAACACCCCAAAATCGTCGCCTTCCGGCAATTTATAGAAAGCTGGTATCTCAGTTACTTTACCCCCGATGCGGCAAGAACCTTGCCTCTGTCAGGTGTACAGCAGCACCTTAACAGTAAAGGCGACAACCTCGCCAATGTGGTGCAGTTTATGGAGCGTGAGCATCGGGATAAATTCCAAAGCATCTTAAACCGTATCGCCGAAAAAATTCCTGGCATAGACACAATCGACACCGAAAAAACCTCTGACGGGCGTTTGTTGTTGCGCTTTAATGATAAAGGCTTTATCGACCCGTTCTATGCCCCGCAAATGTCCGACGGCACGTTAAAAGTCTTTGCCTATTTGCTACTCTTAGAAGACCCCGACCCCGCGCCGTTTATCTGTATTGAAGAGCCGGAAAACGGTTTGTACCATAAATTATTGGAAACCTTAGCCGCCGAATTCCGCAGCCACGCGACAGGCCGTAAAGGCGGCTCGCAATTGTTTATCACGACCCACCAGCCGTATTTTGTCGATGCGTTAGAGCCGGAAGAAGTGTGGATTTTAGAAAAAGGGTCGGATGGTTTTGCCACTATCCGCCGCGCCAGTGATGACGCTTTAGTTAAAAGCATGGTGGCCGAGGGCTTGCCTTTAGGAGGGCTGTGGTATAGCGATTATCTGGACGCAAGCTAAACTATGCACTTTGAGATACTCGTGGAAGACCAATCAGGCAAAGCGGCCTTGGATATTTTAATCCCGAAAATGATTGGCGAGGAACATAGTTTCGCTGTCAAAGCGTATAAAGGGGTTGGGCGTATCCCCAAAAAGCAGCATTCGGCAGTAGAGGCCAGCAAGCGTATTTTATTGGATAATCTGCCCAGATTATTGGCGGGTTATGGTCGGCAATGGCAAAACTATCCCGCTGCGGTGATTGTGGTTTGTGATTTGGACGACAAATGTTTAACAAGCTTCCGTCAAGAATTGCTGGCACTGTTACAGGCTTGTAACCCGCAACCGGAAACCCGTTTTTGTATTGCCGTGGAAGAAGGCGAGGCGTGGTTTTTAGGCGACCGCACCGCGCTGAAAACAGCCTACCCGAAAGCCAAGGAAGCCGTGTTAAAAAATTATACCCATGATGCCATTTGCGGCACTTGGGAAAAGCTCGCCGATGCCGTTTATCCGGGTGGGGCTAAAGCGTTAAAAGAGAAGGGCTGGCAAGCGGTAGGGGCGGAAAAATTCCAATGGGCTGAGGCGATTAGCCCACACATGGACATCAATAACAACGCCTCGCCCAGCTTTAATTATTTGCTGGGTAAGCTTAAGGAATTGGCTTTGGCTGATAGTCAAATTAACAGATAAGGAGAGGCTATGTCCGGCGTTAGTTCGCTAACCATAATGGGTTATAAATCCATCCGTGAATTACGCGATTTTCCGCTCAATAACCTGAACGTGCTGATTGGCGCAAATGGTGCGGGGAAAAGCAACTTTATCGGTTTTTTTAGGCTATTAGCGGAAATAGCCGAGCAAAATTTGCAACTTTATGTGCAAACCCAAGGCGGGCCGGATAGTTTGCTTCATTTTGGCCGTAATGGTACTGACTCATTGTTAGGGCAGTTTTTTTATGCCGAACATACTTATAGTTTCCTGTTGGTGCCAACCAATGACAACCGTTTAATTGTTTCAAGTGAAACGGGGCTTAATGACACAGCGCTTTTTGATGATGCGGCTCCGCTTTTGGGAAATTTTTTCCACGGAACAAATCGAAACGAGTCCGTCTTAAAAACCTCTCTTGACCCCTATGCCCGGCAAGTAAAAAATTGGATAAGCAATTGGCGCATCTATCATTTCCACGACACGGGCGAGAGGGCAAAAGTTAAGCAACCCCACGGGGTTAATGATACCTTACGCTTAAAAAGTGATGCCGCGAATCTGGCGGCGTATTTGCGGATGCTGTATAACGGTTATCCTAGCCATTATCAGCGCATTGTTGATACCATCCGCTTGGTCGCCCCGTTCTTCGGTGATTTTGTCCAGCGTCCGGGTACGCCGGATTATATCGAGTTGGAATGGACGCAAAAAGGCCAGCAGGACACGCCATTTAAGGCGCATGTCTTATCAGACGGCACGTTGCGTTTTATCTGTTTGGCAACCTTGTTGTTGCAACCTGTGGAATTGTTACCCGATACCATTCTGATTGACGAACCGGAACTGGGCTTGCATCCCTATGCCATTAGCATCTTGGCGGATATATTTAAACAAGTCGCGGAAACGAAGCAACTGATTGTCTCCACGCAATCGGTCGAGTTGGTCAATGAATTGTCGCCCGAAGATGTTATCGTGGTCGAGCAAGAAAACGATGCTTCCGTGTTTAAACGCTTTTCGTCGGCGGAATTGTCCGGTTGGCTGGAAGAATATGCTTTGGGCGAGTTGTGGAAAAGCAATGTCTTGGGTGGGCGGCCTTAAAATGGTGGAAGTGATTGTTTTTGCCGAAGGCCAAAGTGAAGAAGCGTTTATTAAGCACATTGTTGCGCCGACTTTGCGCCCTGCGCAGATATACTTAAAGCCGCAATTATTGCCGACATCAAAAGGTGCCGAGGGCGGGGCGGTCAGTTTTGAGCGCCTTAAATTTAATGCCAGAAATACCTTAAGGCAACATCCGCAAGCGGTACTGACGACATTTTTGGATTTATATGGTTTGGCGGGCGATTTTCCGATGTTTCACGAAGCCAAGCGGGTCGGTGATGTCTATGGCCGCTTAGACATCATGGAACAGGCTTTAGCAGCAGCCATTAGCAATCATGTAGGATGCCGCCCAGAACGGTTTATTGCTTATATCCAGCCGCATGAGCTTGAAGGGCTATGGTTTTCTGATGTCGGGGCTCTAGTCCGTACCGAGCCAGACTGGCAGAAACATCTGGCAAGCTTGCAAAAAGTGCGGGCTTGCTTTACAAGCCCCGAACACATTAATGATGGTTATGACACTAAGCCATCCAGACGCTTGGAAGACATCTTAAAACCTGCCTACAAAAAAACTCGCCATGCCCCGCTGATTGCCGGACACGTCACGCTTGCCACAATCGAGCAAGAATGCCGGCATTTTAAACACTGGCTAGACCAACTGCGTGGTTTGGCCCAAGCATAAACGCTGTAAACTAACGAGACCCCATGCCCAAAAAACTCTCCATCCAACTCGCCACCGGCACCCTCCATCTTGACTTAAGCCCTGGGCGCATTCCGCTTAAACGACTGCTGGGTTTTGCCGCGCGGGTCAGCAGTAAGCGGAAATTTTTATTGGTCAGCAAGGTGCTGGGTAAGCATTATCCGGTGTCGCCGCGTTTGATGTATTGGTCGTATCGGGCGTTGGCGCGGTTGGTGTTGGCTGATGGTGTCGGGGTGGGTTCGGTATGGATAGGTATGGCGGAGACCGCGACCGGGTTGGGTTATGGGGTGTTTGCCGCCGCCAGTGACGAGGGGGTGCAGGGGGCGTTATTTCTGCAAACCACCCGTTATGTGCTGGAAGGCCACGATTATTTGGCGTTTGAAGAGGCGCATAGTCATGCTACTGACTTTTTTCTGTATTATCCTGAGCGGCCTGAACATCGGCAACAGTTTTTGCAAGCGCGGACGCTGGTGCTGATTGATGACGAAATCAGTACGGGTAAGACTTTTTTGCGGCTGATTAAGGCCTATCAAACCGTCAACCCGTTACTGGAAAAAGTCTTTATTGTCAGTCTGGTTAACTTTGCCCATCCTGATGACCGCGCGGCGTTGGAAAATGAAGCGGGCGTGGCGGTGGTGTGGGTGTGTTTCCGCGAAGGCGTGTTACGTTTTGAGGACAGCTATAATGCCGCCTTGGATGAAGTGACCATCAATGTCTCCGGTGACGGGGCGTGTAAAAAACATTTGTTGGCCTGGCCTGGGCGCTTAGGTATGGACGCGCCTTTGCGTTGGCAAGCCGATACCATAGGGCGTTTGTTGCCGTTGTTGGCGGCGGAAGACCCGCGCCCTTTGTTGGTGTTAGGCACGGGCGAGTGCAATGCGCCTGCGCTGATGCTGGGGCGGGCCTTGGAATTGGCGGGGTTTGCGGTTAAAGTACAAAGTACCACCCGTTCGCCCATCCATCAGGGCAACGATATTGCCGCCGTCTGCCAATTTACCGATAACTATGCCGACGGCATCCCTAATTTTCTTTACAATCTCGATTTGGCACAGTACCGCCAAGTGATTTTGTGCCATGAAACCCCCTTGTGTGCGGCATTGTTGGGGCGTTTGCACGCTTGGCAAGCGATCAGTGCGCGTTTTGAACTTAGCCCGACCAACGGACACGATGCAACGTTACATTTTTCTCGACCTTGACGACACCCTGTTCCAAACTTTACGCAAATGCGCCAATGGCGCGGCTGATCCGGCGCTACAAGTACGGGCGCGGTTAGCCGACGGTAAGGCCAATTCTTTCGCTACCGCTAAGCAACAATGGCTCTGGGATTGGCTGAGCCAAGGCTTCCGTATTGTGCCGGTCACAGCGCGGGAAATGGCTTCGTTCACCCGGGTGGAATTGCCGTTTGTGGAGGAAGTGGTCATTAACCACGGGGCGGTGATTTTGGATAAGCAGCGCCAAGCCGACCCGGTGTGGATGGCGCAGATGCAGCAAGCCTTAGCCTTGCACCGTGCGCCATTCGTCAGCTTGTGGGCGGAGATTGAAGCCTATTGTCGGCAGGATGAGGGCTATAAAGCCCGGCTGGTAGTGGATTTTGGTGTGACCTGGTATGGCTATGTCAAACACCGTGCGGGTACGGAAGACATTTTACAGCACCTGCTCGATACCTTAATCAAACCGCATCCGGCAGTTTTGGACGGCAGTTTGTATTGGCATATTAACGGCAATAATTTGGCCTTGTTGCCCCGTTGCATTAATAAGGAAAGTGCGGTGGCGTATTTGCTGGCGCGTTACCAAAACCAATATGGCGAGTTGCTGACCTTCGCCGCAGGCGATAGCCGCACTGATGCGCCGTTTCTTGCCTTATGCGATTACGCGCTAATTCCTAAGCAGACGCAATTGGGGGCGATATTGGCGGCGGTGTCATAATAATCACCCTTAAATTAGCTTACATTTAGGAGATGACCATGTCTGAAACGGTTCTGCTGTTCCGCCCAACCGGCCCCGAAGAAATAGCCTTGGTCGCCGCCAGTGATTATCGGGCTTGGCCGCCAAGATTGCCGGAACAGCCGATTTTTTATCCTGTCACCAACGAAGCCTACGCTATCGAAATTGCTAGCGATTGGAATGTCCAAGCGAGCGGTTACGGTTGCGTCACACGCTTTGCCGTGAAGAAGGCTTTTATGGATAAGTACCCTATCCAAAAAGTAGGCGGCGCACAGCATACAGAGTGGTGGATTCCCGCCGAGGATTTGCCTGAACTTAACCAAAATATTGTCGGAAAAATTGCCGTGATCCACGAGTTTAAGGCATAGCAAGCTCCGCGATAGGTTTAGGCGTGTTGTACACCACCCGCACTTGCCAATATCTTTGAATATCAAATAAACCCATTACCGCCACTGGAAGCCATGACCCCATTCACAGGAAGTTACCCTGCCGACGATGTGCAGTTTTTACTCAAACCGATGGCTATTAGCGATACCCCGGTCGCTGTTAAGGAGGCCTTGATCCAATCCGGCCAGAAACATTATTCCCAAATGCTTTCGCATGAGTCGGTGCCGTCTGAGTCTTACCTACAGTTATTCCATCAGGCCTTAGCCGCGAATAAACAGCGGGTGGCGGCGGATATTATCCGCTTGAGTGCGGGGATTGTCGCGACCCGTCCGCACGGTGTCACCTTGGTGTCGTTGGCGCGGGCAGGTACGCCGATTGGCGTGTTGCTCAAGCGGGTGTTACAGCGTTATTATGGTATCGGCGCGGCGCATTACAGCATTTCCATTATCCGGGATGTCGGCATCGACCAAAACGCCTTACGCCATATCCTGCAACACCATGCCCCAGAAACTATCGTCTTTGTTGACGGCTGGACGGGCAAAGGCGTAATAGCCCGGCAATTGGCCGCCAGCTTGGCCGCGTTTGCCGTCTCGGATGGGGTTAATATCCCCGCCGAATTGTATGTGCTGGCGGATTTGTCCGGCAGTGCGGCGGTGGCGGCTTCGGCGGAAGACTACCTCATCCCTTCGTGCATCTTAAACGCCACCGTGTCCGGCTTAGTCAGCCGCTCGGTATACGACCCGCATACTGCCGGGCTTGGCGACTTCCATGGCTGCTTGTACTACCAAGAATTTGCGCCGCACGACTTATCAGGGTATTTTATTGACACGATTCTGGACAGTGTCGGTGAGCAATGGCCTAGCGCTATCACACCGTTCAGCCCACCCCCCCAGCTTGTTGGGCAAGCCGTTGCCCAAGCTCTACTGAAAGCTTTGGCGGAACGTTATCAGGTCAGCCAAGCCAATTATATTAAACCGGGCATCGGTGAAGCGACGCGGGTGTTGTTACGCCGCGAAGCCAGATTATTATTGTTACAGGATAATAGTGCCGAAGCCACCCTGCATTTGCGGTGGTTGGCGCAAGCCCGCGCCATTCCGGTCGTGGTCTGTAACGATTTGCCTTACCGTGCCGTGGCCCTAATCAAAGAGATAGCCTTATGACTTTTTTACATCCCTCGCTTCCTGAACCCTTTTCGCCGTGGATGTTGGGTGCGCCGCTGTATATGCCGGCCCATCGGCGGGATTTGGTGGACATCGCCAACGGTGAGAAGCTTAAATTTCTCCGCTCAATGATTTTTTGTACTGAAGACGCGGTTTCGGATCAAGACATTAGCAGTAGTTTGCAGCATTTAGGCGCGTGCTTGCCAGATTTTGCCGATAATGCCGGACGCTACCGCTTTATTCGGGTACGCAATCCCGACGTGTTGGCGCGGCTGTTAGAACTGCCTGCCATAGATAAAATTGACGGCTTTGTATTGCCTAAATTCTCCGAAGAGGTGTTTGATGCGTATTTTCAGCATTTGCACGGCACACCGTTTAAAGTGATGCCCACCTTAGAGACTCGCGCCGTGTTTGATAGCCAAGCCATGCTACGCTTGCGCGAGCGGCTGGTGCAGCCGGATGTGTTCCCGCGCATCTTAATGTTGCGTATCGGCGGCAATGATTTGATGAACGTGTTAGGCTTGCGCAGGCCGCGCGGCCTGACCTTGTATGATACGCCGATGAGTTATGTGATCGCCCAATTGGTGACGGTCTTCAAACCTTACCAGTTTGCCCTGTCCGCCCCCGTGTTTGATTATCTTAACGATACTGCCACCTTGCAAAAGGAAATTGTGCTGGATTTGGCACATGGCCTGACGGGTAAAACCGCCATCCATCCCGACCAAATCGCCGCGATTGAAGCCGCGTATGCCGTGGATAGGGATGATTATGAAATGGCCTTGAGCTTAAGTGATGACGATGCCCCGGCGGTATTTCGGATGCACAATGCCATGTGCGAAGTCGCGACCCATCAGCAATGGGCAAAAACTATACTGAACCGACAGAGCTGTTACGGGGTCACAGCTTCTAATAGGCTAGACGACTATGCGGATATGTCCAGTTAATTGGGCTTACGTCAGCCAAGCCACAATATTATAGCTAACGCAGTATAAATTGATTGTAAAGCCGTTCGCCTGTCGCCAGCCCCCCCTTGTGGGGGAGCTTGTCGAAGGGCTATGGTGGTCTGACGACCAACGGAAGTCCCTGTGGGACAAGCTCACCACGAACGACATCATTTTATTGTGCTTTAGCTATATTACAAGGGCAGCCGCCCTGACTTTTCCAGCCATTATTATATAAATACAGGAGCTAATTATGAGTTTTGACAGTTTTTTAAGCCAAATAAAATCTAAGGCGAGCGAGCTAAAGACCGATGTCTTAAAATTTAAAAATAAAGATTTCCTCAATGCCGCCATGGCGGGTTCCGCCTTGATTGCTATGGCGGACGGTAGCGTCAGTGCGGAAGAAAAACAAAAAATGCTCAAATTCATCGAAGGTAATGAGGCTTTATCGGTATTTTCCACTAGCGATGTGATTAAGGCATTTAGCGATTTTATCGGCCAATTGGAGTTTGATAAGGACATTGGCGAAGCCAAGGCCTACCAAGCGTTAGGCAAGATGAAAAACAACGTCGAAGCGGCCCGCTTACTGATCCGCATGATTATCGCCATCGCGGCGGCGGACGGCAGCTTTGATGTCACCGAGAAAAAAGTCGCCCAGAAGATTGCTCAGGAATTGGGCTTGAATCCGGCCGATTTTGAGTTGTAAGCCGAATCAAGCGGTGTGCCGCTAGAGGTGGGGTTAACCGCAGCTGCATAAAAAACCCGCCAAGCAGTTCGGCTTGGCGGGTTTTTGTGTTTAGGATGGACTTAAATATCGGCCAACCGCTGAGTTTGCCGTTACTTATTGTCCGGCGTTGGAGCAGAATGTCGTTGGGGTGGTGGCGGCGGGGATGCTTTGTAAATACGCATAAACTGATTCTAAGTCGGTGTCGCTCATTTGGCCGACGATAGGCCACGGCATGACTTGTAACAATACGCCCGCTGGGTCGTCGGGCGAGTGGCCGGTGCGCAGGGTGCTTTTGAATTGTGCTAAGGTCATCCCGGCGGGTTTGCCGGTGCTGTCGGGGGTTAGGTTACGCGAAACAAACGGCCCGAACGCCACCCCGCCTGCCAGATAGCCAGTTGGGTTGAATTGTTTGCTTTTGCCTTGGAAGGGGTTGTGTCCGGCTTTGTAAGTCGGGCAACTGTGGCAGTCGGCGCAACTGCCTTGGGTATTGACGATGTAGCTGCCGGTATAGACTTGGGTGGCGGATTTTCCGGCCAAGTTCAGGGTAATGGGCAATACCGCCGCCGCGCCGCCTGTGACGATTTTTTGGCCGATGAGGGCGCGGGTTGCGTCAGGCGTGCGGACGACGATAGTGCCTTTCATAGTCGGATGGATAGCACAATGGTAGGTATAGGTGCCGGCGGTTTTAAAGACCCGTGCAAATGAGGCCCCACCTGCAAGGTTGCCTGACCATAAGCTGGTTTTGTCTTCAGTGGAGGTGTGGGTAAAACTGTCTTTATTGACCCATTTGACGGTATCGCCTTGGTCAACCGTTATGGGGGTCGGGGTAAAGGCAAAGTTTTGGATGTTGACGGTAACGACGCTGTTGTCGGCTAAGGCGGGCAGGCTGGCCAACATTAGCACAAAGCTTAGGATAGGGCGGGTGATGCGGTTCATAATTCCTCCGACAGTACAGTCTATTTAGTTGTTTTAGATTTTTTGTTTGTCCAAGGCCTTTACGCAGGTATAGGCCGATTTAAGTGCATGATGGCAACCTCCTGGGCTAAGGTGATGGTATAAAGCAGTTTCACGGTAAAGGCTATTAAGCTATCTTGGCCAGTAGGTTTGTCTTGACACGGGCCAGCAATTCTTCCCAAGCATCTGCCTCGGTTTGCCGGAACAGCGTCATGCTTGGATACCACAAGCTCTCTTCGCCCGCTATGCCCCACCGCCAATCGGCTTGTTTATCGACTAACAGCCAAGTCGGTTTGCCTAATGCCCCCGCCAAATGCGCCACTGAGGTGTCGACGCTGATGACCAGATCCAATTGCGCCAATAAGGCGGCGGTACGCGCATAATCGGTCAATTCGGCTTCTAGGTTGCTGACCGCGTAGTCTGCCAAGAGCTGGGCATCGGTGCTGGTCACTGGCGTTTGTAGGCTATAAAACGCCACGGAGGGTACGGTAAATAGTGGTAACCAGTGTGGCAGCGGGCAAGAGCGGTGGCGGTCGTTTTTGTGGCTGGGGCTACCCGCCCAACAAACGCCGACCTTGAGTGCTGAAGCGGGCGGCAGGCTGACCACTGTAATGTATTCGGGAATAGGCAGATAAGGTTCATTCATGGCCAAATTTTTTTCGTCTAACCCTAGGGTATGCGGCAGGCTGAGTAAGGGGCAGAGAATGTCGAAGCTGTCGAGCGCGACCATACCGGGTAGCCGTGCTTCGCTAACCCCTGGAATATGCGCCAGCAATGGGCGCAAGGCTTCGGGGCAGGCTAAGATTAATTTTTGGCAACGTTGTGCCGCCAAAGATAAGAAACGGGCAAATTGTAGGGCATCGCCCGCACCTTGTTCGGTATGCACCAGCAAGGTTTTGGTACGGATGTCTTCGCCTTGCCAACGCGGTTGCGGGCAGGCAAACGGCGTGAAGGCCGGGGTTTGCCAACGCCATTCGTAGGCGGCCCAGCCGTCGCGGAACCGTCCCAGTTTGAGCAGGATCATGGCACGGTTCATTTGCGCGACGGCATATTGCTGGTCGGCGGCGAGGGCGAGGCCGAACTGGTCTAGGGCTTGCTCCCATTGTGCTAGGGCGGCATAACACAGGCCCAGGCTATTATGGGCTTCGGCATGGAGGGGTTGCCGCGCCAGTAAGGCCTGTAATTCGCTGATGGCTTCTTGCCAACGTTCCATATCGGTTAAGGCCACGCCCAAATGGAAGCGGGCGGGCAGATGGTCGGGGGCTTGTTGAAGTAAAGCCCGATAGTCGGCGACTGCCGCTTCCCATTGGCCTTGGCGGTGTTTGTAGGTGGCAGCTTCAAAGGCGACGGCGAGCGGTTCGGGGGCGGCGACTTCGGCCAAGGCGGCATCGGGCAGCGAGTAGGAATTACGCAGTAAGGGGTCGTCCATATCCAATAACACCGGAAAGCGGTGCGGCACGACTTGTACGGCAAACACTTCTTGTACCGAGCCGGTAAACACCACGCAAGCGACAGTTTGCCCATTGTCAATATCCACCACCCAGACCCCGCAGTGCCGTTCACCTGGTTGCGCCGTTAGCGGCAAGCCGGAAAATACCGCCGTCTCGCGGACTTGTGATAGGCCGATAAACGCATAACGGCCCACAAAATCCAAGCCACGGGTAAAACCGGGGACATGGGCTATGACGGTGCGGGTTCCGGTGCGCGGGTTAACGGTACACAATTGCCCCGCGCCTGATTCCAGATACCATAATTTATCCTGATACCAGCGCGGCGAATGCGGCATGGACAGTCCGGTGCAGATAATGCGCCCGTCGCTCACATCCATTAACAGGCCGCCAGAGGCTTTGTTCGCCCGCCAGCCAGCGGCGGTGTCGGTTTTACCTAAGGCGGTGACAAAGGCGGGGGCACCGTTTTTAAAAGCCAAGCCGTTCAGGTGGCAGCGGTCGGTAAGGTCGTAGGCGCTGACGAAAGGTGGCCGCCAACGCGGTACGACGCTATAAGCGGGGTCTAGGGTGCATAAGCAGGACATGCGGGTGTTAACTAACCATAATTCGCCGTCTTCGGTGTACGCCAGTTCGTGGATGTCAATATCGCCCGTGATGTGGACCGTGCGCGGCAGATAACAGGCATCGTGCGGGGCAGGGTCGGTGAGTTTGGCGGCGACGGCGGGCAGATTGGCGTATTCCCTGAGCTGGTAGCCTGTGCCTACAGCCAGTTTCTCCCGATGCGCCGCCATGCCCATGGGCTTTTCCAGGCCGCAGAAATGGGTGTTCAGCACGTCATCTTGGGTGCGCAGGATAATCAGTTGTCCGGCCTGATAAGTGGACACTAACACCGATACGCCCAAAAAATTCAGTAAGGCGGGGAAGGAAGGGGTGTGTTGGCTGGCGAAGGGGATGCTCATAATGCGTGGCGGGTACGGTTAGGGTAGGTTTGGGGCGAGTTGCCCTAGCGGTCAGATTCCGCTAGGGCAGCGGTGTGTTACGGACAAGCCCAGTCTGTGCGCAAGCTGTCAATCTGGCCTTTTAAGGCCGCCACTTGGCTACCCGTCACATAATCATTCGCATCTGGGCTGTTATCGGTATCTAAGCGGCTTAGGGCTTTTGTCAATTGTTGGCAGGCTTGGGTATCTAACAGGGCGGCTTTATTGTCACCCGCTGTCAACAGTTGGTTGCGTAAGGCTTGGGTTTTTGGCACCGCCAGTTGCCCGATGCCGATAATGCTGTGGTTAGCGGTTTGTGCGTCGAAAAAATGCACTAATGGCGCAATGGCGGCGGCAGGGGTTTTGATCTGCTCAAACGCGCCGATGTCGCAAACGCCGCCAGTAGGCTGGGGGCGGCTGACATAGCGTTGGTCGATTGCTACGCAGAGCGCATTGGCGATGTTGATGGCCGGGCTACCCGTGTGTATAGCATGGGTAAGGGTGGGGCCACCGTTGTCCAAGAGCGGCGCGAGTTTGGCCGGGCCGCTGAGAGTGGCGTTACAAGTGCCGTCAGCGATCAGATTTTGGCCTTGGAACACCGTTGTGCCGCCATAGCGGGTATTGGTATAACAATCGCCGCCGTTTTGGCTGTTGGCAATCAGGGTGTTAGTTAACGTCAGTGTGCCGGTATTTTGAATGCCGGCGACATTGCCGTAGCCGGTGCTGTTGTGGGCGATGGTGCTGTGGTTTAAGGCCAGTACCGCGTCGCCGCCGTTGCTGATGCCGCCGACACCCCAAGCCCCTAGGCTACGGTTGTGGGAGACAGTGCTGTTGGTCAAGACCATGACTCCACCATTGCCAATCCCACCAATCCCACCGCTACTGGCTTCGTTATGGTCGATGGTACTGTTGTTGATGGTGGCGGTCGCGCCAGGAAAATTCATAATGCCGGCACCGTGGCTGGCTTGGTTGCCTGTGACGGTGCTGTTGTTAAGGGTCAGGCTACTTTGGTACATGGTGGCGATGGCACTGCCGATGGCACCAGTCCCTACACTGCTGTTATTGGTGAGGGTGCTGTCGTTTAAGCTCAATGTGCCGCCGTTATTCAGAGCGCCGCCATATTGGTAGGCGGTGCTAAGGTGTCCGCCTCTAATGGTCAGGTTGTTGATGGTCAAATTGCCGCCGTTGATCCGTATTAGCCGGAAGTCCGCCGTACCCGCCGCGTTATTGCGCCGTAAGGTCGCACCGTTACCGTTAAGGGTGATGGTGCTGGTGATTAAGGGCAAGCCGTTCGGGCCGGTCGAATCTTGGTTGTTGACGCTATTGACGGTGTAAATGGCGTTGGCTTTCAGATTTAAGGTATCCGCGCCGTTACCCGCCGGGCAACCGCCCGTGCCGTCGGTATCGGTATCGGTGTTGGCATTATTGATGGCGTTAATTAAAGTGCACGGCGCGGTCACCGCCATGGTGGCGGCTTGTGCCGAACCCGCCAAGGCGAGTGCTAACACTAAGGCGTGGCGGCGATAAGGCAGCGGTTGGGATGGTTGGGCCATTATAAATCTCCAAACAAAAAGGGTAAGAGTTAAGCGGGTGGGGGGTATTTTAACTCTTCTTGACAAACGCCGTGTGAATGGCGGCAAATCGCTTTGCCGCCTTGGTGGCAGGGTTTGTTTATGGGCATTTCCAGGTGCTATGAAGGTCGTTAATGGCGGTCAGTAACACTACGGCCTGGTCGCCTGTGGCATAGTCGTCGGCTTCTGGACTATGATCCGGGTCGATGCGTGCGGCACTGCGTTGGAGTTGGCTACAGGCCAGTGGCTTTTGGTGGTGGGCACGCAAATCGCCCGCCACTAGGAATTGGTTCATTAGGGCATTCAGTTGCTGCATCCCTAAATTAGTGCTTAGGGTCGGCCTGAGGTTGCCGCTGGCGAGTAAGCCCTGAAAAATTTGCATAATGTCGGTAACTGGCGCGGGGATGAAGCGGATCTGTTCAATAGCCCCTATGTCGCACCGCTTGTCCGAGGTTTGGGGGCGGCTGACATGGCGCTGGTCGGTGGCGGGGCACAAGGCGGAACTGGTGGGTTTAACCATTTTATGCGGGTAAATGGCATGGGTGGCGGTTACGCCGCCATTATCGAGTAAGGCATCTAGGTTGATGTTGCCGCTTAAGGTTGCGTTGCAAGAGCCGTCTTCAATCCAGTTTGAGCCTTTAAGGATAACCGCGCCGCTGTTGAGGCAATCGCCGTTGCTGTTGCCTGCAATTAGGTTATTGGTGAGTATCGCGGTCGCCTGATTGTTTAGCCCGCCGCCTTGATTCTTGGCGATGGTGTTGTGGCTGGCGGTGAGTGTCGAGGCAAGGTTGCCAATACCGCCGTTTTGTTGCGCCTTATTGCCCGATATGGTGCTGTTGCTCAGGGTGACGGTCGCTTGCTGGTTACTGAGGCCGCCGCCGTCATTGGCGGTGTTGCCGGACAGTGTACTGTTGCTGAGGCTGACGGTGGCGTGGTCGTTCATCATGCCGCCCGCGATAAAGGCCTTATTGCCGGAAACGCTGCTGTCCACTAAGGCCGTCGTGCCGTTGACGGTGATAATGCCGCCGCCGACTGCGGCACGATTGGCCGTTATCCGGCTGTTGCTGAGTGCCAGTGTGCCGCCAAGGTTGGCAATGCCGCCGCCATTGTCCACTTGGTTCTGGTCGATTTGGCTGTTGCTGATGGTCAGCGTACCGTGGTTAAGGATAGCGCCACCGTAGAGATAATCGCCGTCGAGGTTGCCGTTGCGCAAGGTCAGCTTGTCTAGGGTCAAATTGCCGTTGGCGGCGATGTGCAGGAAGCGGAAGTCGGGGGTGTCGGCAGTGTTGGCGCGTTGCAGGGTCGCGCCGTTACCGTTGAGGGTAATGGTACTGGTGATGGAGGGTAAGGCATTTTCGCCTTCGCCGTCGGCATAGTTGTCGGGGCTGCTTAAGGTATAAACGCTATTGGCCTTGAGTTTGATAATGTCCGCACCATTGCCCGCACTACAGCCGCCCGTGCCGTCGGTATCGGTGTCGGTGTTGGCGTTATGGATAGCGTTAAGCAGCGTACAACTGCCGCTGACCGTTAGAGTGGCGGCAGATGCCGCCCCGCTGGCGAGCGCCAGTGCCAGCACTAGGGCATGGGGGCGGAAAGGTAAAGCTGAAAGTTTGACAGGCATAAGAGATTCCTCGTCATCATTAATGTGTTGGTGAAGTTGCGCCTAGGGGTAAAGCCGCATAGGCGCAGCGTCTTATCGGCATTGCCACGCGGTGCGTAGGGCGGTGATGTTTTGCGCAAAAGTGGCGGCGGCGCTGCCTGTTATATAGTCGTTTTGGTCGGGTGTGCCGTCAGTGTCGATATAGGTCAAGGTTTTATGCAGTTGGCCGCAGGCTGCGGCGTTCTGGTGGCGGTCTTGGTATTCGCCCGCCACCAGCACTTGTCGCCGGACAGCATCTTGCTTGGCTGGGGTAATGCCGATCAGGGCGTTAATTGACGCTTGGTTATCAAAAAATTGCAGCAGGCCGCTGGTGCTGGCGGGCAGGAATGTCAAACGTTGGTAAGCGCCGATGTCGCAGGCTTGGTTGACGGCAAGCTGGCGGTTAACGTAGCGTTGGTCGGTTTTCGGGCAGAATATTTCCGTCGCCTTATTATTGGCGGGGCTGCCAGCCAGCAAGGCTTGGGTCGGGGTGGGGCCGCCGTTATCCAATAAGGGCCCCAGTTTGGGGTTGCCGCTGAGCTGGGCGTTACAGGTTTTATCGCCGATGAAGTTGGTACCGTTGCTGGCAAACACTTCGGCATGGTTGGCGCAGTCGCCCGTATTGGCGGCTAAGAGACTGTTGCCGAGAATCAGCACGCCGTGGTTATCGGCGCCGCTGCCGCTATTATTGGTCAAGGTGCTGTTGACTAGGGTAAGCTGGCAACGCTCTTGGATATAATAGCCGCCGCCACCGTCATAGTAATTGTAATGCTTTGTGCTATTGATCTGTTGGTTTTGGATGCCCATGCCTTTATTCCCGGACACTGTACTGTTCAACAAGCTGGCGCGGCCATAACAGCCGTAAAAATAGCCGCCCCCGGCATTAGAAACCGCTGCGCCGTTGCTGGCGGTATTGCCGGAGACCGTGCTGTTGGTTAAGGTCATGGTACTGTCTTTATTCCAAAGGGCGCTGCCGTCTACGGCGTGGTTGGCGCTGATGTGGCTATCGGTCAGGGTCAGTTTGCCGAGTGAGGCGATGCCGCCGCCATTCGCCCCGGCACGGTTGCCGGAAACGAGGCTGTTGTTGACGGTTAGGTTGCCCAAGTTGTGAATGCCGCCACCGTCATTGCCGGCACGGTTATCGGTAATGGTACTGTTGTTAAGGCTGACGGTGCCACGGTTGTAGATGCCGCCGCCCCGGTGGTAGTTATAATAGGCTGGGGCTTTGCCGCCCGTCACTTGCAGACGGTTGAGGGTCAGGTTGCCGGTGCTGCCGACATGCAGCAAGCGCATAGCGGGGGTGTCAGGGGCGGTGCTGCGTTGCAAAACGGCGTTGTTGCCGTTGATGGTAATGACACTGGTGATGGAGGGCAGGGCATTGTTGCCGTCGGTGTTGTTATCGGTTTGGCTAAACGTATAGGTGCTGTTGGCCTTAAGGTTAAGGGTGTCGGCACCGCTACCCGCAAGACAACCGCTGGCACCGTCAGTATCGGTGTCGGTGTTGGCGTTGATAATGGCGTTGCGTAAGGTACAGCCCTCTTTAACGGCAATGGTTTGGGCATGGCTGGCGGTAACCGCCAAGGCTAAAGCGAGAACTAGGGCATGGCGGCGAAAAGGTATTGGGTGTGCTGGGCTATTCATTAGGATAATCCTGAGCATAAAAATGAAGAGGGGCTAAAGGCCTTACTGGCAAGACCAAGGGCCAAAGAGTCCGGCAAGTTTTGCCGCTAACGCGGTGGCGTCGCTACCCGTGACATACTCGCCAGAACTTGGCGTATTGTCGGTATCGATGCGTTTTAGCGTCCGGCTAAGTTGGCTACAAGCGGAAGCGGTTTGGTTTTGGTTTTTATAACGTCCGGCGGCTAAGAGTTGGTTGCGCAAAGCCGAACTGAAAAGCGGGCTTTGCTTGGTGTTGCCCGTACCGACTAAAGTGCCGGTCAAAATACCGTTGTCAAAGAATTGCACAACACTGGCGACGGTATTGGGGATACTGGTCATCCGCTCAAACGCACCGATATCACAACCGCCCCCACTCGGTTGTGGGCGGCTGATACCACGCTGGTCTTGATTGGTGCAGAGCGGTTTATTGGCGGTATCTAAGGCCGGGCTATCGGCAAGCAGGGCTTGGGTGGCGGTGATGCCGCCGTTATCTAACAGCGTCACCAGTTTGGGGTCGCCCATGATGTCCGCACCGCAACTGCCGTCTTCAACCAAATTAACGCCTTGTAGGGTAGTGATGCCGCCGCTTTTGTTCACGCAATCGCCGCCGCTTTGGCTATTGGCAATCAGCGTGTTGGTCAGGGTCATGTTATGTAAGTTAAAGATGCCGCCGCCGTTGCCTTTGGCCGCTTGGTTGGCCGATAAGGTGCTGTGCGTCAGGTTTAATACGCCTTTATTGGCGATACCGCCGCCGCTGTTGCTGGCTTTGTTGGCCGACACCGTGCTATTGCTCAGATTGAGGACTTGGGCATTAAAAATGCCGCCGCCCCCAGTTGCTTGATTATTGACGACGGTGCTGTTGGTCAGGGTCAGGGTGTTGCTGGAAAAGATAAAGTGGCCGCTGTAGATACCGCCACCAGACGGGGCGTTATTGTGCGAGACGGTGCTGTCGGTCAGGGTCATCGTACCCCGGTTACGGATGCCGCCGCCTTCGCTGTCGGCGCTGTTATTGGCTACGGTGCTGCCGTTGAGGGTCATGGTACCAAAATTGATAATGCCGCCGCCCATAGGGCCTTCGCCCCGATAATGGCTGCCGAGGGTTTTGTTATTGCTTACGGTACTGTTGGTTAGGGTCATGACCCCGCTGTTGTAAATGCCGCCGCCCCGACCACTGTCGCCATTAATCGAATAGCCCGCATCGGCAGTGTTGTTGGAAATCTTGCTATTAGTAAGGGTTGCCGTCCCGCTGTTAAAGATGCCGCCGCCGTAACTGCCAAAGCAATAATAATCACAGGCTGCATAAACGCCGTTTCCGGTAATAGTGCTGTCATTCAGTTGCAATTGGCCACGGTTGAGAATGCCGCCGCCTTTCTGTTCATAACCATTCTTTACGGTCAATTTATTCAGCGTCAAATTCCCCGTGTTAGTGATGTAAAAGGCACGGGCGTAAAGGGCTTTACTGTCGATGGTGGCGTGGTTGCCATTGATGGTGATGACGCTGCTGATGGTCGGCAACAGTTTGTTGGCTAAAGCATAAGTGGCTTTTTTGGCCAAATTGATAACATCAGCACCATTGCCTGCGGGGCAGCCGACATTGGCGCCGTCGGTGTCAGTGTCGGTATTGGCGTTGCTGATGGCGCTATCAAGGGTGCAAGTGCCGCTGACGTTAAACGTGGCGGCGGAGAGTGTGGGACTGGCTAGTGCTAAGGTAAGCGCTAAAACTAAGGCATGACGGCGGTAAGGTAAAGTAGGGCTTTGGGTCGGGTTCATCAGATGTTCCTCGCTCGGTGAAAGGGGTTAAAAAAGTAAATCCTTTTTTTGGCGATAGCGTGTTAACACAGCAATGCCCTATCTGCCCAAATTCCTGTGTTTAAAATGAACTGTTTGTATGAAAATCTGATGACAACAAACCGTCTGAACGCCTAAGGTAACTTCATTTTTTATAATATAATCAATTAATAATGGCTTGGTTGAGGCCGTGTAGTCATATTTTGGCAAAGTTCATTTTTACTTGCCGAGCATAAGCTAAAATGCTGTCAGTAGGCTGTGATTTATTACCCAAACTGGGTCTGTCGCCTATAAAAAGCCTAACCGACCAGTTGCCTGATGGCAACGGTTTTAAGCTTTTTAATTTATTTGCCGCATTGGGGGCAAAATGTCTGTAGCATAGGCACAATGCCAACCCAAACTTCGCCGTCCCTAGCAACTGGGAGTCTGCGGTAAATGACCCTTAAAACGCTGGATTTTTGGTCAGATGGGGCAGGATGCATTTTAAATGCCCTCTTTATTTACTGATTTTCAGACTTATCATGCACACTACAGACCTCCAAGCCTTGCCGATGCCCGCTATTGGGGTTGGGGCTATTGTTTTTAATGGCGGGCATGTCCTAATGATTCAACGCGGCCAGCCGCCCGCGCACGGCCTATGGTCGATACCTGGCGGTAAGCAGGAACCGGGGGAGGGTTTGGCCGAGGCTTGCTGCCGCGAGGTTGCCGAAGAAACGGGTTTGGCGGTAACGGTGCAGCAATTGGTGGCCGTGGCGGAAAGGCGGCTGGAAGGTTTCCATTATGTAATTTTGGATTTTTTGGCGGTATTGGCTGATCCCGCCGTGGCGGAACCGCAAGCCTATAGCGATGCGTTGCAGGCCCGCTGGGTCGCTTTATCGGACTTGGCGGATTATCCGATGGTGGAAGGCTTGGCAGTGATTATCACGCGCAGTTATAAGCTCTATAGAAACGGCGGCGCGGCAGGTTTAATAGCGGCCTTGCCACCGTACAGCGATTTTATTTTACCCGCCCAACCCTAGGCCTAAAGCCGTAACCCTGAACCAGCGAGGATAGCAAAGTTCCATGTCGGAAAAGCTTATTTATAAAGTGACCTTAGTCAGTCATGAGCAAATCTATGAACTCTATGTCAAAAATGTCTACCAGAGCGAATTGTATGGTTTTGTGGTCATTGAGAATTTCGTGTTCGGCGAAAAAAGCGCGATAGTGGTCGACCCGTCCGAGGAAAAACTCAGGATCGAATTCGAAGGGGTCGAGCGCTCGTTCATACCCGCCCACAAAATTATCCGTATCGACCAAGTCAAACAGCAAGGCAAGGCCAAAATTGTCGCGGCCGGGAAAAGCGAAGGCGAAGGCGAAGGGGGCGGTAAGGTGTCGATGTTGTATAGGCCGGATAAGAGTTGATTATTTGCCTAGTCCTTGGCGTACATAGAGTAAGCACAGACCCGCTATCCCGGCCACGAGACACAGGCTGTGTAATGTGTCGATGGCGATAATACCGAGGAGCGGGTTGGCATCGCTAAACGGTGCGAACGGGCGGATGTCGGTGTGCATGACGCTATCGAGCAAGACGTGGGAATAGCAACCCGCCGCCGCACCGAAGGTAACAGCGGCGGGGCTTAAGCTTTGCCAAGTAAACCAGTTTGGTAGCCAGCGGCTGAGTTTGCGGGCTAAGACAAACAATGCCAAGGTGGCAATGATGATGATAGATGCACCGAGATAAGTGTGCAGGAACCGATGGATAGGATACTGGGCGTTAAGTATGAAATACAGCGGTTCAATATCAATCAGGACATTGGCCGCACAAAAGCTTAAAAAGCTGATGTGTTTAGGGGCTAGGGCATTGATCGCCGCCCCAGGACCAAAATGCAGCGGTGTGAAGGGCATAGGGGCGGCTAGAGGCAGGCGTTATTTGACCACGCGCAAATTGGGCCGACCGGTAGGCGGCTTGTGTTCGGGTGGCGGCGCTTCGGTTTCGGGATAGTCTTCAGGATCAAAGCTCATGCCCTTGTTAGTTTCTTTGGCATAAATCGCCAGTACGGCAGCAACCGGAACGATGACCAACATCGGTTTGCCGCTAAAACGGGCGTTAAATTGGATGTCGTGATTGCCTAATGCTAAGGCATCGACCGCTTGCGGTCTGATGTTCAGGACAATTTTTCCGTCGTCGACAAACTGTTGCGGCACGACCGCTTGGCTATGCTGGGCATCGACCAGCATGTGCGGGGTCAGGTTATTGTCAATAATCCAATCGTAAATGGCACGGATTAAATAAGGTTTTAAAGAAGTCATGTTGGGGCTATGGGTTATTTGATAGGGTCTGCCATTTCTTTTTCGGCATCGCTCAGGCTGCGTTTAAAGGCGGTGCGTTTAAACAGGCGTTGGGCGTAGTTGCCGATGATTTCGTTTTGCGACATGACATCAATACCGACACTGGGCAAGCGCCATAATAATGGGGCAATGACGCAATCAATTAAAGAAAATTCGTCGCTCATAAAATAGGGCCGGGCACCAAAAACCGGCGTGGCCGCAATCAGGCTTTCGCGTAACAATTTTTTTGCACGCGCGGATTTTTTCTCGCCTGATGATGATATTTCGTCCAGCAACTGATACCAGTCTTGGTCAATGCGCTTAATGACCATGCGGGCAGTGGCGCGTGAGACCGGATCCATTTGGTGTAAGGGCGGATGCGGGAAGCGTTCGTCCAAATATTCCATGATGATACGGGAATCGTATAACACCAGTTCGCGCTCGATTAAAGTGGGCGACACACCGGTCGGGTTGAGTTCGAGCAAATCTTCCGGCGGATTGGCCGGGTCGTAATATTCTATGTCGGCGGTGATCGCTTTTTCGTGCAGGACGAAGCGGGCGCAGTGGCTCATCGGACAGGTTGCGGATGAAAAAAGCGTCATTACAGATTTACGAGTAATAATATTTGCCACAGATAACAACCTCTTTGACGTATGTAGGGCGATAAAATTGGCTATTATAGCATGAATCGTAAAGCTTTTTGTGGCTTCCTTCCGATTGCCTGCGACAGGACTTAAGGATAAGAAAACATCCTTGTCTTCTTATGCACTTAGGGTGGAAAAGACCGGGTACTAATGGCTTTAATGGATGTCTTTCCAATATTCTTTTTTCAGCAAGTAGCCGATGACAAAGAAAATCAATAGGAAGAACAGTACATATTTACCCATTTGTTGCCGTTCCAATTGAACGGGCTCGCCGACATAGACTAAGAAATTGACCAAATCATTTACCATGGTATCAAACTCTTTTTCAGTCAGGGTACCCGGATCATGTTGGACCAGTTCGATATGTTCGCCGTAAATGGTTTTCCTGACGGTGGCGTGTTGCTCGCCCTGCAATTCCCAGAACGGGTTAGGCATCGCCGTGTCTTTGAAAATCAGGTTATTGACCCCAAATGGCCGTTTCGGATCCAAATAATAGCTTTTTA
Source organism: Methylovulum psychrotolerans (assembly GCF_002923755.1). Classification (GTDB taxonomy): domain Bacteria; phylum Pseudomonadota; class Gammaproteobacteria; order Methylococcales; family Methylomonadaceae; genus Methylovulum; species Methylovulum psychrotolerans. The sequence continues at coordinate 1,155,591 of NZ_PGFZ01000001.1, read as the reverse complement.
AGTAGCTATAGAGCCAGTCTTGGCCGCGTGAGCGGGCAATTAGGGATAAATCAGGCGGTTGGGTACCAAACCATTTTTCGGCATCGTGCTTGTTCATGGCGCTGTGGATTTGGTCATAAATCCCAGCACCTTCAGGGGCGATGTCGTTCAGGATGACTTTTTCATCCACTTCCATGTCTTTGGCGATACGCAGGTAACGCATTTGCTTGATGGAGTGGCAGCCTAAACAATGGGTGACAAAATGCTTGGCACCGCGCAATAACGACAGGTTATCGGTTAAATCAATGTCCGCGCTGTCCAGCTTGACACTTTCGGAGGCGTTGACGCTGAGCGATACCAAGAGTAGTGATAAAGTGAGAAATTTTTTCATATTAGTCGAGGCTCTCTACCAGTTTTTTTGCAAAGCGAGTGAGGACATGGCGTATACCGGTAGGGTTAGGCCGTCGGCTGAAGAAAGAACTTCTGAACACGCCATGGTCAGGTTCGCCTGTTTCGGGTTTGAGTTCAGTGATTTCTTCAAATAATGCCGGCAATTGCTCGTCAAGCGAATGGTGTTCGGTAACGCGTGTCGGGACGGGTTTGGTGCGTTCCCAACGGGTGTAAATGGGCATCAGTAAAAAGAAGCCGAAGTACATGGCGGTAAAGATACGCGCCACGATAGTCGCGCTGGGTGTCGCGGGTTGGGTGCCTAAATAACCCAGCACCAAGAAGCTGATGGCAAACATGACCAAGGCTTTTTTATACACGCCGCCCCGGTAACGGATGGATTTGACCGGATTACGGTCCAGCCACGGCAACAGGAACAGCACCACAATCGCTCCGCCCATGCCGATGACACCGGCAAATTTGTCGGGGATGGCGCGTAAGATCGCGTAGAACGGTGTGAAGTACCAGACCGGGGCGATATGCTCAGGGGTTTTTAGCGGGTCGGCCGGAATAAAGTTGGCGTGTTCGAGAAAATAACCGCCCATTTCCGGCATGTAAAAAATGACGGTGGCAAAGAAAATCATAAACACGCCGACCCCGGCAATGTCTTTAACGGTGTAATAGGGGTGGAAAGGGATGCCGTCTAAAGGAATGCCGTTTTCATCTTTATATTTTTTGATTTCCACGCCGTCAGGATTGTTGGAGCCGACTTCATGCAGGGCGACGATGTGCAGGAACACCAGCATGACCAGCACCAGCGGCACGGAAATGACGTGGAAGGCGAAAAAGCGGTTTAAGGTGGCATCGGACACTACATAATCGCCGCGTACCCACAGCGACAACTCGTCGCCGATGACCGGAATGGCGCTGAACAGCGAGATAATGACCTGTGCGCCCCAGTAGGACATTTGCCCCCAAGGCAACAAATAGCCCATAAAGGCTTCCGCCATCAGGGCGACAAACAGCAACATGCCGAAAATCCACACCAATTCGCGCGGTTGCTTAAACGAGCCGTACAGCAGGCCACGGAACATGTGCAGGTAAATGACGATAAAAAACGCCGATGCCCCGGTCGAGTGCATATAACGGATCAGCCAGCCCCAGTGGACATCACGCATGATGTATTCCACCGAATCAAACGCCAATTTGGCATCGGGCTTGTAGTTCATGGTCAATAAAATGCCGGTGACAAATTGGTTGACCAACACCAGCAGCGCCAGCGAGCCAAAAAAGTACCAGAAGTTGAAGTTTTTCGGCGCGTAATAATGCGCCATGTGATCGTTCCACAATTTAGTGAGCGGGAAACGGTCGAGAATCCAGTTACCGGATTCGGTAAATCGGTTAATTTTCATGCGTTTTTCCTTATGCCTGTTCGCCGATGATGAGTTGCGTGTCGCTTACATAACGGTAAGGGGGAACTTCCAAATTGGTCGGTGCCGGTACGCCTTGGTAAACGCGCCCCGCCAAGTCAAACCAAGAGCCGTGGCAAGGGCAGAAAAAGCCGCCTTTCCAATTTTCACCCAAATCGCTAGGGGCGATTTCCGGTCGGAAGGTCGGCGAACATCCCAAATGGGTGCATAAGCCCACTGCGACAAAGACTTCCGGTTTGATGGAGCGGGCGGGATTTTTGCTGGATTCAGGCTGTAGGGACTGCGACGACAGAGGGTCGCGTAGCTGCGAATCCAAGGTTTTTAAGGTTGCCAGCACTTCGGGTGTCCGGTTCAAAACCCATACCGGCTTGCCGCGCCAAGCAACCCGTAGCAATTGCCCAGGTTCCATTTTGCTAATATCTATAGTAACAGGTGCGCCCGCCGCCATGGCCTTAACGCTTGGCTGCATCTGCGCGAGAAAAGGCACCGCTATAAAGCCAGTGCCGACTGTGCCAACCACGGTTAAGGCCGAGGTCAAAAACTGGCGTTTAGACTTATCGACGCCTTCATTAATCATTACAAAGCTCTCCTCATTGTTATGTGCTGTGCTGCACTTTTTTTATCCGCGCCAATATACCACCAGAACCTAGTGGATTTGAAGAGCTTATGTAAATTGTTTGGCAATCGCTGAACTGTAGTGAGAAATGTTCCTATTTAGAGCGTTTTTTTTGGAGAGTATGCGGCTCGAAGAACAATAAAGCCGGTTAAATATTCGGGGCTTTGGATTAGGGTTTAAATGCAATTGCATTTTATTAGTATATCAAGGTGTTTTTTAACCGGTTGTTTTGTAAGCTTGTCTGGATAAATACGGTTCTTAGCTGTTTAGGCAAAGGTTGGGTGGCTCTTGTTATCGGTTACTTGGAACATGTAGTTTTGAAAATAGGAATCAGAAGTTTTGGGTCTGGCTTATACCGCTATGCTTTTCGGTGGCGAAGTGGCCGGATGATCGGCTAGTGCGGTTAGAATATCTTGTACCGCAGAACTTGCCGCGTTGAGGTTGTGAGGTCTTACCGGATAACGCGGTTAATATTTAGGATTTACATAGGTTATATGTCGCTGCCAAAAATAGTTCTTGGCTTTATCATGATGTCTCCCGTTCGATGAACGAATTACTTAATTGAGGACAATAATCATGTTAAAAAATATTCAGTTATCTTCTTGCTTGTCTGTCGTTGCCATGACTGGCCTGGGGCTGTTATTACCCGATTTGGGCAAAGATTTGCAAGCGGCTCCTATTACTTTCCAGCCTAAGGCAGATTATGCCACGGATGCTACCCCCATTGATTTGGCGGCAGGCGATGTCAATTTGGATGGTAAACCTGATCTGGTTACGGCGAATATTGGTGCGGGTACGGTCAGTGTATTGCTCAATAATGGCTTTGGGGTGTTTTTGCCGAAAGTGGATTATACGGCGGGGGCTAACACCAATGCGGTGGTGATCGGTGATGTCAACAGTGACGGTAAAGCCGATTTGGTGACGGCAAATTATGCGGCGAACACCGTGAGCGTGTTGATAGGCAACGGTAACGGCACGTTTCAACCGAAGACCGATTATACGACAGGCCTAAATCCCTATTCGTTGGCTATCGGCGACGTTAACCGCGACGGTAAGGCGGATTTGCTGGTCACCAATGCGGGCGGCAATAGTGTCAGCGTATTGTTGGGTACAGGTGGTGGGGTGTTTGGGGCGAAAAACGATTTCATCGTTGGGGCTTTTCCCCAAGCGGTGGCAGTGGCCGATGTCAACCGTGACGGTAAGCCAGATTTGGTGACGGCAAATTACAGCGCCGATACGCTAAGCGTATTGATCGGTAAGGGTAATGGCAGTTTTAATTTTAAGGTCGATTATAGTACCGGCACTAGCCCTTCTATGGTTGCGGTGGGTGATGTTAACCGTGACGGCAAGTTGGATTTGTTTGCCCCCAACGCCAACGCCAATACGGTTAGCGTACTGCTGGGTAAGGGTAATGGGGTTTTCAATGCCAAAGTTGATTATGGTACTGGCGATAGCCCTTATTCAGTTGGCATTACTGACATCAACCGTGATGGCAAGCCTGATCTGGTGGTGGCTAATGGTGTCAGCAATACCGTCAGCGTGTTGCCGGGTAAAGGCAATGGCGTATTTTTGGCCAAAACCGATTATGCGGTAGGGGCAAATCCGAGCGCTGTTGCCGTAGCGGATGTGAATGGCGATAGCAATGTTGATGTTTTAACGGCAAACCTTAGCGACAGTACAGCCAGTGTGTTGGTGAATACTACGCCTTAATATCGCGTGAGGCTGCTTATTTTAATTGTTACGCACGTTCTTGAATTCGCACCAGTATGGGATTTGTTTTCCTGTATTGGTGCAATTTTACTGAGAGTTGCCGGTTAATGTGCAGCAGAGAATGTATTTGCACCAATAAAGGACTGCTTTGGTCGCTTATGGTATGAATAGTGCTTAATTTTGGTGCTAAATACCCTTGATTTGGATTCTATAATGCCATCGCAGACCTTTAACCTCTTTTCTTTTTCGGGCAAAATGAAAATTTTGCACCTTACTTGGCTGGCTTTTTTTATTAGCTTTGTCGTCTGGTTTAATCACGCACCACTGATGTTGGTTATTGCCCAATCATTGGGCATGGATGCGGCTCAGATCAAAACCATTTTGCTTTTAAATGTGGCGCTTACTATTCCGGCGCGGATTGTTATCGGCATGTTGGTTGATAAATTCGGCCCTAAGCGGACATACTCGACGCTCTTGGCAGCGGGTAGCGTGCCGTGTTTTATGTTTGCGTTTGCCAGCAGCTTTGAACAACTGGCTCTGGCGCGGTTTTTACTGGGCTTTATCGGCGCAGGTTTCGTGATTGGCATCCGTATGGTCGGCGAATGGTTTCCAGCCAAGCAAGTGGGGCTGGCCGAGGGCATTTATGGTGGCTGGGGCAATTTTGGTTCGGCGGCGGCAGCGGGGCTATTGCCGATGCTGGCTCTGTGGTACGGCGGGGCGGACGGCTGGCGGTATGCGGTAGCGACGACGGGTATGATGGCTTTGATTTATGCGGTCGTGTATTTTTTTAGCGTGACCGACACCCCAAAAGGCTCGACCTATTTTAAGCCCAAAAAAGCCGGGGCGATGGAAGTGACCAGCCGGGTCGATTTGTATTTGTATATGCTGATGACTTTGCCGCTGTATTCGGCATTAACTTTGCTGACCTGGAAGCTGTCTAACGGAGTGACTGCTTTACTGTCAGCGGCGGCAGCCGGGGTGATCTATGCCGTGGTGTGGCTGGTATTTATCCTCAATATCAGAAAGATTTTCCACGTCAATAACGGACTTCTTTCGCAGGAGATTGAAGCTATTCATCGTTACAAATTCAAGCAAGTCGCTATTTTGGACTTGGCATATTTCATTACCTTTGGTTCGGAATTAGCCGTGGTGTCGATGTTGCCGATGTATTTTTTTGAGACTTTCCATGTGTCGCAAGGCATTACTAATGTGCAGGCGGGTTTGTTGGGCGGCAGCTTCGCTTTTATTAATTTGGTGGCACGTCCGGCAGGCGGTTGGCTGAGCGATAAGTTTGGCCGCAAGCTGTCCTTAAGCATTTTCATTGCGGGTTTGGCGACAGGTTATTTTGGTATGTCCCTGATCACTCCCGATTGGCCTATCCCTTTGGCGGTACTGTTGACGATGGCCTGTTCAAGTTTTGTGTCCGGCGGTTGCGGGGCGGTGTTCGCTATGGTGCCGTTGATTAAGCGCCGCATGACCGGACAGATTGCCGGTATGGTCGGCGCTTACGGCAATGTCGGTGGAGTGCTGTTTTTGACTGTGCTGGCGTTTGTTTCGCCCGCCGAGTTTTTTGTTATCATTGCTGGTGTGGCTATCGTGGTTTTGCTAGCTGTGCAATGGGTCGACGAACCGAAAGGCCACATGGCGGAAGTGCAGGAAGATGGCTCGGTGGAAATGATTGAGCTGAATTGATGGGCGGTAACGCTGATTTAAGGCATAACCCTTTCGGCAATTTTTAGTGGATTAACCATGACTCTTGCGGTACGGCCTGAATTGGCGATTGATATAGGCTCGGCCAGCGATAAGGGCGTTAAGGCCGATAATGAAGACTGTTGCGGGGCGTTTATCCCGACTGACCGCCAGCTCAGTTATAAGGGGATCGCTATTGCCATTGCCGATGGCATGAGCGGCAGTGAGGCGGGCAAGCAGGCCAGCCATTGCTGTGTGGTGGGCTTTTTAAGCGATTATTACAGCACCCCCGATTCGTGGTCGGTCAAACAAGCGGGGCAGAAAATTCTCTCGGCGACCAATTCTTGGCTGTACAGCCAAGGCCAGGTGCGCTATCAATCGGCTAAGGGCATGGTCAGCACTTTGAGCATTTTGGTGCTGAAATCGACGACGGCGCATATTTTTCATATCGGCGATTCGCGGATTTACCGTTGGCGGAACGGCAATTTGGAGCAGATCACCCGCGACCATCGGGTCTGGTTGGCGAACGATAAAAGCTATCTGAACCGGGCGATGGGCATAGAGCCGCGCCTAGAAGTCGATTATAAGGCCATGCCCTTAGTCATTGGTGATGTGTTTTTATTAACTACGGATGGCGTACACGATTTTTTGGACGCGAAAGCCTTAAAAAAGCAGTTGCAAGACGGCGGCGATTTGGCGGTGTTGGCGGAGGCGATGGTGCGGCAGGCTTTGGCGAACGGCAGTGATGATAATTTGACCTGCCAACTTGTCCGTATTGTCGCTTTGCCGGAGGCCAAAGAGGATGAAATACTGCGCCGCCATGCCAATTTGCCGTTTCCGCCGCCTTTGGCGGTGGGGGCGGTATTGGACGGTTACCGTATCGAAGCCGAACTGCACGCCAGTAAGCGCACACAAATTTATCGGGCTTTAGATATGCGTAGCGGTGTGCAGGTGATTTTAAAAACCCCGTCGGTGCTGTATGACGACGACACCTTGTATATCGAGCATTTTCTCCATGAAGAATGGGCGGGTAAGCGCCTTCGGCATGATCATGTGTTGCAGGTGCTGGGTATCGACCGGGTTAAAAGCTGTATTTATTATGTCACTGAGTATCTGTCGGGATTGACGCTCAGGCAGTGGTTGGCGGTGCATCCGAAGCCGGATCTGGATACGGTATCGGTGATTGTCGGGCAAATCGCCAAAGGCCTGCGTGCTTTCCACCGTATGGAAATGCTGCATCAGGATTTAAAGCCCGAAAATATTATGTTTACGGCGGACGGTACGGTGAAGATTATTGATTTTGGTTCGGTGAAAATTGCCGGTATCGCCGAATTGGCTCCGTTGGCCGACCAGGAAGAAAATATTTTGGGGACGCTCAATTATACTGCGCCCGAATACCATTTGGGTCAGCGGGGCAGTACCCGCTCAGATTTGTTTTCTTTGGCGGTGATCACTTATGAAATGCTGAACGGCGCTTTACCTTATGGGCCGATGCCATCCCAGCCCGACAAGCATAGTCTGGCAAAGTTGGTCTATGTGCCCAGCTTCCACCATAACGATAGGGTCCCGGTCTGGGTGGATGGGGCGTTAAAAAAAGCCACCGCGCTGAATCCGCAATTGCGTTACGGCGATTTGTCGGAGTTTCTCTACGATTTGGGCCATCCCAATCCCGCTTTTTTAAATACCCCCCAGCACCAGCCGCTGATGGAGCGCAACCCGTTACTGTTTTGGCAAGGGCTGTCACTGTTGCTGCTGTTGGTTAATTTTATTTTACTGTATTTCGTCAGCAGGTGATGGCCGCGTTTTTTAGGGAACTCCGATACCGGCTATTAGGCAACGCCACACCCTTGGCTTGCCTAGTCAAAGCAAGGCCGTTACGAACGGACGCTGTTGCGGAATCTGGCTATGTAAGCCGCCGCAGGGCCGAATTCTTGTAGACGACGCGCCGCAAGGCATTGATGCTGCCAAGCGGTTCATGCGCTTGCAAACAATGCCAAGGATTGTAAGACAGCCGCTCACCTTCTGTGAATAGTGCGGTTGCCAAAATATCCTGTACTGGAAAGGTTAAGCGTCCGACAAGATGCGTAGGGCTTTGCCAAACTTGAAACAGGTCGTCCACCAAATCTGTTGCCAATGTTTTTGGCTGAATGAAAAAATCGAACACCAAATCGGTTTGCAACAAATGCGAGTGTAGCCGTTCACGCAGAGTGCGGCCTTTGCCCATTGGTGTGCTCGCCGGGCGGAACTGATATTTCATGGCGCTTGTGCCGAGCCGGTAAGGGGAGAGGCTGTTGTATTGGTATTGCGTGATGTCCCGCCGCCGGAAGGCTTGGCCTAAGGTGCAGAGCATTGCCTGCACAAAGCCCCATCGCGCCTTTAGCGGATTTAAGCTAGGAAAGGTGTAGGTCGGCGGCGCGACGTTAAAAGGGGTCAGCTCTTTCACTCCGTCCATTTTGCGCATAAACGCCAACATATCTTCCGCATCCCGCGCAATAAAGGTCGGTTGGTTGATGGTAACAATCGTATGTTCGCCTTCGGGTGCCTCTTCACAAACGGGGCCACTGACAGCGTGTATTGTCAACGCCATCCCTCGTGCGTCAGGGTAGTTTTCATTGGCAAAAAGCGAACTGGAAAAACGTGCCGTGACTTTGTAGGTTTTGGGTTCGAGAAACAGTCCAAGCCGATATGGGGTAGGCACGGCAGAAAAAATTTCCAGTTCGCCTTCTAGGTTGGCAATCAGCGGGGCATGGAAGGTTCGCCGATAACTGCCATCGGGTTGGATTTTTTGAAAAGTTTTCGCGCAGATGCTGTTAATCTCATCCGCCATCGCTGCGAACGGGCAGGTCGTTTTCATAATGGGTATCCTAGTATTTTTAAGCCCGGTTCACACGCTTGGGTAAGCGCAAGCCGCTCCGCTTCGGATAACTCACGGTATTTTGAACGTGTCGGCCTAGGGATTTGCGACACGGTATCCAACCAGTGGGCATCTTCCAGTTCCGGGCTGATAAACCGGATCAATTCGTTCAGTTCCTTTCTGGGGTCTTGCTGGACGGCTTCAAATTTTACGGAAAGCAGACGGTCTTTAGGAAGGGTAGCCAAAATGGCGCTGCCTGCCAGAATCATGTTGCTCCATAGTTTTCCGTATTCCACGAGCGGAAATTCTTGTGATTTCATCTGCCGGGTATTGAAAAAAGGCATCAGCAATTTTTCAAGCCACAGTTTTTGTGGCCCGATGTGCGGTTTATGCCAAGCCTTAAAAACATCGATGCCTAGGCTTTGGCTTTTCTGTAGCATGGCCAACAAGAGACGAAAATTGTGATGCTGGCTCATCGACAAGGCGGTGTCGCGCCCATCCCGAAAGACGTGGATGACTTTGGCCTGTGGGAACAGTTTCAATAAAGTCGCGGCGATCATAAAAGAACCGCCTGAGCGCTCGACCCAGACATCACGTTGATATTTATTCGCCAAAGCCTCAAATAAAAACTGATACTGTTCCGCAAGCGGACAACGTGGACGTGCCTTTACAAGCAATTCCAATTCATCGTACAGGGCTTCGTGTGCGTCGGTCAGGTGCGGAAGTGCCACCGACAGAATGGGTGGGATATTTTTTGGGGTAAACCGCGCCTGCGGGCTATTAAACGGATATAAGCCTTCATCGACAACAATGCCATCTTCCAACATCATCCGCAAAGCGGGAGTTTGTTGGCTCAATATCTGCCACATTTGCGGCCCGGTAGGGGCTTTGTTTGAAAACGCCGCTGACCCTAAGGGGACAAAAAACTCCGATAGACTGAGCACTTTCGGATGCTTGCCCAGTATGTCCGAAATCATTGTGGAGCCACATCGCCCCGTGCTCAAAATTAAGATAGGGTCGGTTTTCATAATTCTTGATCTTGTTCAGCGTATAAATGCCCTGGCATCCGGTAGCGGATACCATTCTGATTGTATAAGGAAACCTCTAGTAGCTGCATAAACTGCCCGCTACGGCTACGCTTTTCCAGGCTTGGAAACAGGCGTTGCAACAAGTTGCCCAGGCCATTTTTGAAACGGAAAAACGCCAGCACCCCAAAGGGGTTATGGTTCGGAAAATTCAATTGATCAGCTAACTCCGTGCCGATCAAGGCGCGTGAGATCCGATAAATGTAGTTTGCCAAATTGCGCCGTGCTTTTGGCTCTGTGATTCCGGCAACAATAGGTGCGGAATTGATCAAGGCGTTTGCCATGATGATCGATTCATAAGTGGGGGAGGGCTCACACATCGCGCCGACCCGTTGTAAATGCAACGCGCTTTGTTCCGAATCAAACAGGATGCTTTCAGGAACGCCCATCAGATAACCAGTATAACGCCAAATCATCATGAAGCTTTCCCGCTCTTCCTCGGATAGGTTTACCCCTAACGATTTCACACGCTTGAGCAGTAACGCAGAAAAAACCGTTGTTGCCAAACCGATGTGCGCGGCACTGATTGGCACACCCCAGGCCGCTGTATCCCAATCTTGCGAGTGGCTCAACATTAACCGGATGCGTGCATGGATCAGGCGCAAGCGCATGGACAGTTTCCAGCCGTCGCCGTACCGCTCCAAGCCGCCGGGTAACATGATTTCCATCAAATGCAGGTTATTTTGTTTCAGCCGCCGTACGCCCTGATCAATAACCCGCCCAGTGATACAAAAAGATTTGCTGATTAGCGTCGCAAAGCCTTCCACCAAAACCCCGGCGACAAAAGCCCCTACAAACATCGTCGAATGGCGGTGAAATGCCGCACAGCCTTTATTGACTTTTTGGGGGTCAAACCACGCAGGTACCGTCTCCATTTTCGTAAAAAAATCACGCACCTCATCGGGCGCATCGGCTAAGCCGTCCAGGCCAATTTCTATGCCTTGGCGTAGCCAATTTTCCGCTTCTTCAGGCGATAACGTGGAGAGATAGGCAATCAGGGCATCGGCATCAGGATCACCGATAAGCGTGTGGCGTATATAGTTTTCGGCGAGTGCCTCATCAATTAACTTGCCTTGTATAAAGCCAGCCCGATAGTCGGTCGGAATCTCGTTTTCGTTAAGCCGTTCAGTCATTTCTGCATCTCTTTTATGGAAGGCAATCCTTATTTATTCGGCAAGCTTCCTAGTTATGCCGGGAAGCTGATAATGTTTTGGCACATCGGAGAATTATCGGGAAGCTTTGCCTATTTGTAAAAGCGTAAACGATAAAGCTGTCGGAAAGTTTAAATCATACAAACTAGAAATGTAAGTATCCCCCTCCAATACTTTGGACGGTTTGTGTAAAAGTGGCGGCGATATTATTCGGGATGGGATAGCGCTTCTTGCACCGTCTGTCCTTGAATAAAAGTTCAGCTACTCAATGTGTTAGGCTAAGAAAAAATGGGCGCTTGTTATGTCAAAAATAGCTTACACGCCACTTGTGCAACTTCGGGGGCTGATGGGTTAATGTCCGCCTGAGTATGGATGAAAAAATGGGCTATAATATACTTAAGTATCTATATGGGTTTTGAAGTCTTTTTGCCGTCGATAAATATGATGTCGATTACCCCATCCCTCTCCGGCCAATCTCTTGGTTTCTGAGAAGATGCCGGAATAACGGGTATTTTGGAGATCGCCATGCTTATTAACGGCTTAGCGCTACACCTCTAGCAAAATGATTCTAAAACCCCTATAGACAGGGCTTATCTCAACTAGGCTTTTTTCGTATCGGTAGCGGCTTTGCCGACTAGACAGTAGCCCCATTAGCAACTATGCTGAATGGATTATTGGGTAGGAGAATTAGCTGTAAGTGATGCTGGCTGTTTATGGTTACGCGCATATTTATCATTAGGAATTTCCGGCAGCTAAATTTATCTGTTAATTCCGTTAATGTTTGCGGGTTAGGTTGAAAAAGCCAGCGGATTTAGGAAGTTCAGACAGCGTGTTTTATGCCTGCTAAGAATTCACTTATAAACATTTGCGGTTAACCATCAAAATAGTTCAAGAGAGGCCTTAAGATGTATGCTTTGCTTTCTGCGTTTAACAATACAGACCCCCGTATTCAAGCGTCTGCCGTCACATCTATAGATGGGGTGGCGCTGGGCTATGCGCACCAGTATGGCGGCAATGAAGACCATGTTTGCGGTATGGGTTCAGCCCTTTTTGCGGTCGGTAAAAACAGTATCGCCACTCTGCTGGGCGGCGACTGTAAGCACCTTGTTGTTACGGGCGAACAGGGTTATGTGTTAGTTGCTTTATTGAATCAGGATGTCTTATTAGTGGCGGTAACACAAGAAGGTGTTGATCTGCCAAAACTAATGCAGGCGATGGATGGCTTTCGGGAGGATTTTTTGCTTGCGCAATAAAGGCTTGTCCGGCTTTATCGCTTTGCACACCCGTGTGTGGACTAAAATGTACGCGGCTGATAGCGTATACAAGCGAAGTGCCTTAATTTTCGTAGGTAAACCTTAATTAGTTGGTTAAGGTTAATGCTCCATTTTGCGGGGGGAGGGGGCTATATACTTCAAACGGCCAGATTTTCGGTTTTTTTGGTAGGGTACAGCGTACCCTACGGTGAATTGTAAAAGCCGAAAACTTGGCCGTTCACAGTATATTTGTCAGTTCAGTAACCGTTCATTCTGTTTTTTTTAAGATAAGCTCAAGCCGGACAATAAGGGTTGTACTTAACCGATTGCTTGGCGATTACCGCGCTTTAATAGGCTTTTTGTCTTGTTGTGGGCGGTTTTTGACGCTTTTATCATTTTCAGGCACAATCTATGGTTAAAATCCTTATAAATCTTGTTGGTTATGGTTTAAATAATTTCTTACAAGTTTTGTATCGCGTGTAAAATAAGGGGCGCAAAGCTTTTTTGCCGCTTTGTGTTAATCCTAAATGATTTCCGTTGGATTCAAAACATCCTCCACAAACAAATTCCCGCATCCCCCCGATGAAAACAAAAATAGCTACTGTATTGGCACTTACTTTGCTGGTTATGATTAATTTCAGCATTTGGAGCTTTGTCAACAACCCCTTGCAGTTACAGCCGTGGACAAAAACCACGATGGGCTTGACCTACGATCCGACCCGTAAGACGGATGACCCCCGCGACAATATCTTTGTCAGTGAAGAAGACATGGACAAAGACTTGACCTTGCTGGAAAACAAAGTCCATGCTATCCGTACTTACAGTATGTTACGCGGCCAGAATAAAATTCCTGACATTGCCGCCAAACATAATCTGAATGTGACAATGGGCGCGTGGATAGACGGCAATTTGGAGAAAAACCGCCAGGAATTGGAGGCGCTGATTAATGTCAGCCGCCAAGACAATCCCAAAATCATCCGCGTGATGGTCGGCAACGAAGTCTTGTTGCGTAACGAAATCCCGGAAGATGCGTTGATTGAATATATCCGCGAGGTGAAAAAACGTAACTGGCGGCCAGTCAGTACCTCAGAAACTTGGGCGGAATGGTTAAAGCACCCTAAAGTGGCGGCGGAAGTGGACTTTATCGCCGTGCATATCCTGCCGTATTGGGAAGGTATTGCCGCCGAAGATGCCGTGGATTATATTTTCGACCGCTATCATCAAGTGCAACAAGCCTATCCTGATAAGCCGGTCATCATTACCGAATTAGGTTGGCCCTCTGACGGCCAGCCCGCCAAACACGCCACAGCGTCGGTGTCTAACCAAGCAAAAATATTGCGGGAATTCTTAAACCGCGCCGACCAAGAAAAAATCACTTATTACATCGTCGAAGCCTTCGATCAACCGTGGAAGCAATCCATTGAAGGTTCTGCCGGGGCCTATTGGGGTATTTTTAATGCCGACCGCCAAGCTAAATATCCGATGGACGGGGATGTCCTGACCTTGCCAAGCTGGAGCCATTGGGCGACGGGTGCGGCGGTGTTAAGCGTGGTGCTGATGGCCCTATTCCTGTTCACCCGCCGCAGCTTGAAACTGCCGGGTATGGTATTTTTCGGCTTGATCACCAACTTGGCGGTATCGACCATTTTTTGGTCGCTGTCGATAGGCGCACAACAATACCAAACGCCGTTGACCATTATTTTTTGGGTGGTGTTGATCTTAATGCAGGTGCTGGCGGCGATTATCTTGCTGATTGAATCCTTAGAGATTGCCGAAGTTATCTGGCATAGGAAAACCGCGCGTACCTTCCAGCCTTTAACGCCGTCACCCGATTTCAAATACCCAAAAGTCTCCCTGCATTTGCCCATCCATAACGAACCGCCACTGATGGTGCGTAAGACCTTGGAAGCCTTGGCAAAAGTCGATTACCCCAATATGGAAGTTTTGGTAATGGACAACAACACCAAAGATGCAGGGATTTGGGAGCCGGTGCGCGACGATTGCGAACGCTTAGGGCCGATGTTCCGGTTCTTCCATTTGGAAAACTGGCCCGGTTTTAAAGCGGGGGCGATTAACCACGCACTGGAGCAAACCGCCGCTGATGCCGAAATCATCGCCGTCATTGACAGCGACTATATTTTGTCGCCGGATTGGCTGAACTGTATGGTGCCGTATTTTGATAATGAAAATGTCGGTTTTGTGCAGTCGCCGCAAGATTACCGCGACCGCCACCAAAGCACCTTCAAGGACATTTGTTATTGGGAATATGCCGGTTTCTTTAATATCGGTATGGTGCAACGTAACGAATATAACGCCATTATCCAACATGGCACGATGACGATGGTACGGAAATCGGCCTTGCTGGAAGTCGGCAAATGGTCGGAATGGTGTATTTGCGAAGACAGCGAACTGGGTTTGCGCCTGTATGAGGCCGGGTATGATTCGGTCTATGTGAAAGACTCGTTTGGCCGTGGCCTGATGCCGGATACCTTCTCCGGTTACATGACCCAACGCTTCCGTTGGGTGTATGGCGCGATGCAAATCATTAAGGCGCATTGGCGCAGTTTCTTGCCGACGCAAAAATCACCGCTGACCTCGGCACAACGCTATTATTTTGTTGCGGGTTGGTTGCCGTGGTTTTCCGACGCGCTGGCTTTGGTGTTCACCATTACCAGCTTGTTATTGACCGCGATTATCGTTTATGACCCTATCCATAGCGAATTGCCGATTAACGCCTTCTTGTTGCCGACTATCGGCCTGTTTACCTTTAAGGTGTTGCGCGGGCTGTGGCTGTATCAGGCGCGTGTCCCGTGTTCGTTCTGGCAATCCTTGGGCGCGGCTCTGTCCGGGCTGTCGTTGACCCATACCGTAGCGCGGGGCACTATCCAAGGTATGTTCACATCGGGCAAGCCGTTTATGCGTACTCCTAAATATGAAAAACAAGGGCCTTTATTTGCGGGTCTGATGATTATCAGGCAAGAAGTGATACTGATGCTGTTGTTGGCGGCGGCAATGATCGCCATGGCCTCCTTAGAGCATTTTGATAACCTCAGCGGCAGATTATGGATTTCTATCCTGGCTGTCCAAGCCGTGCCGTATATCGCCACGGTGGCGACTTTGTTGATTAGCATTGCTCCGCATTATGGCAAAAATGCCAAATTGGCCGAGGAATTGGATGAAGTGTAAGCGGCACAAGATACGCAAGGCATAGCGTTGTTGGGTCTTCTTGCTGGTTTAAAAGCTGGCAAGAAGGCCTGATGTTATTATGCCTATTCCCTTCTTTCCCCTATATCTGCCGTTAGTTTGGGCAGTTTCTTTTTGGGCAAGGCGCAGGTTCCCTCCGCTCCTATAAGCCCTATCCATACGCTTAATTTCCCCTGCCGAATGGCTGGCCGCCAAAACAGCCGCTAAGATAATGGTAAAGGTTATTGATAGCGGACGGTAGCAATGATAAGGTTTAGGGCATCTTTGCTTAACCGATACCCTCCCTGCGCTTTATACATGATGATCTTAGCCATTAACCGAACCGCCATTCTTTGCTGTTGCTTGGTCTTGCTGTCTGCTTGCGGGGCGTGGGAGAGTGTTCCGGATGCCAGTCGGGGGGCGGCGAAAGCCTTTAGTGTGCCTGACCGTTCAACACGCTATTCGGAAACCAGCGCCATCGAAGCGTTTAAAACCGACACCAAAAGCGTTACCGATTATTTGTTGTATGATGGTGACGACATTAATATTGAAGTCATCGGCAGACCAGAATTATCGGGCTTACAGCGTATCGGCCCTGACGGGCAAATCACCTTATCGGTGGTCGGGTCGGTATCAGTGCGCAACATGACCCGCGAACAGGCCGCCACCACCATCAATAACGCCTTGTCGCCGTATTATCTTAACATTTACACGACGGTGCGGGTTGAGCATTACAATTCAAACCGGGTCGTGATTATCGGGCGGGTCGAGCATCCGGGGGAATTGCTGTTTAATACGCCGCCTAATTTGCTGGATATTCTTGCCCAAGCGGGCGGTATGCCGTTATTGCGTAAGGAGCAGGTCTTGACCCGCTGTGCGATTATCCGTAAAGAGAAAATCCTTTGGATAGACCTGACCCGCCTGTTGACAGGCGATATTAGCTTAAATGTACCGTTGCAGCGCAATGATGTGGTGTACATCCCTGATGCTACCGACACCTCCGTGTTTGTGTTGGGGGCGGTGAATGCGCCAGGGGTATTTCGTTTGACCCCGCAAATGTCGTTTATGGATGCCCTAGGGCAAGCGGGCGGCATGACCAAGGACGGCAACACGCATGATATCCATTTAATCCGCCCCAGTGCCAATGCCAATATGCAAATTGATTTGAGTGATTTGTTAAAACCTCATGGGCAATTAAATGTCGCCATTAACGAAGGTGACATTATTTATGTGCCTAAACACAACGTCAGCAAAATTGGTTATATCGTGCAACAAATCAATCCCTTCAGTACCTTGTTTACTATCAGCCAATTAGGCGCGGTCATCCCATAGCCCATGTCTGAGTCCGCCTTAACACCGACGGCTAGCGAATCGGTTTCGACCGGGGCGATTATGCCTCTGGTCAGCCTAAAAAAACATTGGAAAATCAGTGTAGGCATCTTTGTCACTTTGGCGGTGCTAGGGGTGCCGATTGCCTGGAAAAAGGGTACGTTGTACTATTCGGTGACGGCGGTCGTCCATGTCGCGCCGCGTATCGCCAATATCCTGCAAGACAGTAAAGAGCAAGAGATCCCTTCTTATCAGCAATATCTGCAATTTTTGACCCAACAAGCCAGTACCGTCGCCCGCTATGATATTGTTTTGTCGGCCTTACAAAAACTGGGCGACAAACGCTTTGTTTGGCAATTGCCGAATGAAAGCGAGCGTCATGCCGCCGAACGCTTGCAAGCGGCCTTAGTGGTTAAGCCGGTTAAAGATACTTATTTGTTTACCGTCACGCTGGAGTCGGACAATAAGCAGTATCTGGACGAGTTGGTCAATACTGTTGTTGCCGAATATTTTGAGGCATCGCGTAAAGATTTGATGCTCTATGCCTCAAAAGAGCGGCTGGCGTTTTTATACGGGCAGCGGGAGAAATTCCAAAAAATTATTGCCGAGAAAAAGCAACGCTTAGCAGACATCACCCAGGCGATTAGTGTGACGACCTTTGTCGATAATGCCCCTAACCCTTATGACGATTTGCTGGCCGATAGCCAAAAAGCCTATTCGGTCGCGCAACGCGAACGCATGGCGGCCGAAGCGGGCCTGCAACTGTTTGAAAATCCCAAAGATGCCAAAGCCACGGCGGCACTGGAATCTATGGTGTCCGAACAAGTCTACAAAGACCAAGGCTTATACAGTTTAAAGGCCAATATGTATTTGCGGCGCAGTAAGCTGGTTGAACAAATCAGCGGCTTGGATGTAAAGCATCCGTGGCATGAGCAAATCAAAAAGCAATTGGAAGTGATTGAGGCGGAAGTGGTCGAGGCTACCCAGCAGTTAAGCAATGATGTCAAGCGGATGCTGATTGAAGAACGCCGCTCTAAAGTGACCTTGACACGGCAAATCGAGCAGGGATTATTAGCGCAAATTACTGAACAAAAGCAACGCGCGGCTTGGTTTTCCTCTAACTATAACGAGGCCTTGAGCCTGACCCAAGAAATCAAGCGCAATTACAGCCAATTGGATACCGTAGAAAACCGCATTAATTTTATTGAGCTGGAATCCAATGCGCCCGGTTATATCCGTATGGAAAGTTACGCCCGGCCACCTGAACAAGCCATACGCGGCGGCAAGAAAAAAATCATGGTGATGATGGCGGTAGTGGGCGGCATTCTTGGCCTGATTGTGCCGATTATTATGGATTTGTTAAACAAGAGTATCAGGACTGCCGGACAAGTCGAAAAGCTCTTAGGCTACAAACCCTTGGCGGCGTTGTTGGAAAGCGGGCAGGCGGGCGTGGCGCCGCAAGTGCTTGCCGACCAACAGCGCCGCTTGGCTTTGGCTTTAAACCGAGAACGCTTGCGTACAGGTAAATCGGGCAGTGTGGTGTTATTGACGGCGGTGACCCATCACAGTGCGCAGACTTCGTTAGCGTTTGAACTGGCGCAAAATTTTCAGGCTATGGATGTACGGGCCGTGGTGGTGGAGGTCAATACCTTAAAGCCTGATACCCGTTATGTTTGTAGTTCGGCCAGCGCAGGCCTGTTCGATGTCTTGGTTGATTCCGACATTACCCTGCAACAGGCGCTCAGTCCGGCAGATGCTGAATATCCCGATCGGATTGCCATCGGTTTGCCTGCCGAAGGTTTGTTATTCGGCTACCACCGCTTACAGACCCTGTTAGAACAGCTTGCCGAAAGCTATGCCTTTGTTATTTTAGATGCCGCGCCGCTGTTGTTGTCGGCGGATGTGGAGTTTTTCGCCAGCATCAGCGATATTACCTTGCTGCTGATTGCGGCGCAAACCACCCAACCCGGCGAGATCAAGCGTTCGGTGCAGATGCTGGAGCGGGTTGACCCTAAAGTCATCAGTTTTATTGTCACCCGCTTGCAAATTTTTCACGGTGGCGGCTATTATTCTAAAGTGTATACTAAACCGCCGAAAGGGTAGGGGGCTGGCACGCTAAAGATACCTAGCTCTGATAGAACGCGTTTTACCCAACAGCAAAACATAAAGGCCTAAGAAAACCTATTTTTAGGCCAGAACAATAACAATTGCTTTCAGGAGAACAACGATGGCGCAACCCACACAGCTGCTGTATCTGTTACACAGCGGCAACTTATACGGTACCGAGCGCATGGCTTTGGTCACCTTGGAGGGATTGCGCGATCAGTTGCAGCCCGTCTTGTTCGCTCCGCCCGGTCCCGTTCATGTCGCCGCGCAAGCGGCGGGCATCGCCACCCATGTTTTTAACGGCAGCCTCGATTTGCTTAAGCAACTGCCGGGCTTTTTGCGTGGCCGCACCCGCATAGCCATTTGCGCCACAGGCGTGTCGCATTCGCTGATTTTCTTGCTGTTAAACCTCCGCTTTCGGCTACCTAATGTCCATTTGCACTTGGTGCATGGCGGTACGGATGAACGGCTCAGTTACGGCAGAAAAAAGCTGTTAAATTTCCTGCCTGTCACTTTGGTCGCCGTGTCCGAGTTTGTCCGTGAGCGCTTGCTGGCGCACGGTGTCCGGCCTGCGCAAATTCAGGTCTTAGAAAATTTTCTGCCCGATGCGCAAATCGCCACCACCTTGCAACGGCCCCGGTTTAACCTTGCCGGTATCCGCAACGTGCTGGTGGTGTCGCGGGTCGATCCCATCAAACGGCTTGATGTGTTATTGGACGCATTGGATATTGCCCCGTCCTTACAGCGGTTAACTATCCGTATCCTCGGTACGGGTTGGGATTTGGATACCTTACGCGAACGCGCCCGCGCGTATCCAAACGTCACCTTTGTCGGTTTTAGCGAGCAGGTCGCCGAAGAATTAGCCACCAGTGATTTATTACTGCATTGCTGTCCGGTCGAACCGTTCGGTTTGGCCATTTTAGAGGCGATGGCGGCGAAAGTCCTCGTATTATTGCCCGATCAAGGCGGCGCGGCCAGCCTAATCCCAACCTACAACTTGGCGGATGAAGGCGTGGCAGGGCTGCATTTTACAGCCAATGACCCGCAGGACTTAGCCCGGCAGCTTAACCTTCTGCAAGCCGCCACTGCCGAACAATTAAACCGGATGGCTGACAACGCCGAACAACGCCTGTGGCAACAGTATTCCAGCCAAGCGCGTTTACAGGCTTACCGTGAACAATTTGCCAAGGTGATGCTATGAATGCCCCTAGCGTGTCCGTCGTGGTCATAGGCCGCAACGAAGGCCAGCGTCTGGCCGAATGTTTGGCCTCCATCCAAACCATTAGCCCTATCGGCGGCCCTATTGAAGTGATTTATGCCGATTCCAATTCTCAAGACGGTAGCCCCGAATTGGCGGCCAGCTACGGCGCAAAAGTCTTGCGCGTCGTCCCCGCCCGGCCTTGCGCGGCGATAGGCCGTAATGCCGGGTGGCGGGCGGCTAGTGCGCCGCTGGTGTTATTCTTAGACGGCGACACCCGTTTGCACCCCGACTTTTTGCCCGCCGCGCTCAAAGCCTTGGCAGAACAGCCCGAAGTCGCCGTCGTGTGGGGCCATCGCCGTGAACGTTATCCCGAACGGACGCTCTATAATCGGGTCTTGGATTTGGATTGGATCTACGCCCCCGGCATCACGGATTTTTGCGGCGGCGATGCCTTGATGCGCCGCTCGGTCTTAGTGGCGACCGATGGCTTTAGTGAAGACTTAATCGCCGGAGAAGAGCCGGAACTGTGCCAACGCATCCGCGCCTTAGGCCACAGCATCCTGCACATCGACCAGCCCATGACAGACCACGATTTGGCGATGGGCCGCTGGCAAGCCTATTGGAAACGCGCCCTACGCGCAGGCCATGCGTATGCGGAAGTATCGCAACGCCTGAAAAACACCGACTTCCCGCTCTGGGTCAGCGAATGCAAACGCAACGCCATCCACGCCGGGGTTTTACTGGCTATGCCCATTGCCGCCCTTGCCTTAGCCGTGCTGATGGGCGATGTGTTGCCGTTACTGGGCTTGCTGCTGGCCTATCTGTTTTTGATTGTGCGTTCGGCTTACAAAGCCCGCTGGAAATGCCGCCAACCCGTGACCTTATTGTTGTATGGGCTACATTCGCATCTGCAACAAATCCCGATTGCTTTAGGGCAGATGGGTTATTGGTATAACCGCTTGAGAAATCGGCGGCAGGGGTTGATTGAGTATAAGTGATATTTTGAACAAGGTTTTACATTATTAATGGCATAATTGTAGGTGTAAGATTGGTGTGATTTTTTTGATATAAATTACTATTGGATTTCAAATGATTAGCGATAATGTTCCGTATTCTGATTATTTTGTAGCTTTTCTTGATGTATTAGGATTCAAAGAATTGGTGATGAGTAAGGCGCCAAAAGATAAGAAAAAAATAAGCGAATATTTTCAGCTTATTGAAGAGGTTACTTATGGTATTCGCCGTTTTGAATTAAAAAAAGAAATAGCTACAATTACAATTAGTGACTCAGTTATCATTGCTATACCAATGGATATTAATGATAGTCAAAACCTTAATAACTTAAGGCAACTTTGCATAGCTATACAAAAAATACAATTCAAATTGGCTGAAAAGAACATTTGGTTAAGAGGTGCAATATCCTCAGGAAAAGCATATTTTAATGCTGAAAAGAGTCAAGTTGTAGGGCCTGCCTATATTAATGCCTATCTCTTAGAGGAAAGGTTAGCGATAAATCCTAGGGTGATATTAGATAATAAGCTAATAAGTGCGCTTAAGTTTAAAAGTGCAGGAGAGCTGATAAATACAATTAACAATCATGGTCTTTCCAATTCAGAATATAATCTGCAAGAACGAGATATTTTGTTTGACTGGACGGGGGTTGGACAACCAATAGAAGGTCTAAATAAAGATGTGGCGTTATTTATAAACTATTTGAGTTACGCATTTCAAGATGAGAATAAGTTAGGGGCGATAGTTGAAAATATAGAAAAATCCATTTACACAGATACTCAAATTTATCCAAAGTATAAATGGGTTGTTGATTATCTTATAATGCTTTGTAGGCATCCTCTTATTACAAGCAACATTAATGGTCATTTAATAAACCAGTATTGTAAAAGACTTCAAAACCTTTAGTTTTATGCCAAATATTCTTTTTTCATACATGATTTCTATTATAGGGTTGTTGAATACAATGTTTTCGATGCCCGTATCTTTACAATAAAATGTAGGCTCTATATAGGGTTCAGCGTCTTTTGTCTATTAATCAACATAACGACCTTCAAAATACTCGTCATTCCGGCAGATTTCCGGAATCCAGTTTACAGGGATGTGAACAGTTACAATTACGCCAAAAAATAGAAGTTCGACTATTTTAAAAGTTCGTTGTGGAACAAATGCCATCCATGGCATCTGGATTCCGGCAATCTGCCGGATTTAAGGTTGCCATGCTTATTAATAGCTTACCGTACCGTACAGTTTTAGCAAAAGAGCCTAAACCCTATATAGAGCCACAATAATTTAGGAGTAAAGTCATGCAATCCGTACGCAAAGTCATCTTTGACGCGCCTGAATTCATCCCCAACCCCGTGGAATTTCAGCATCGTGATATTGAATTGATTATTAAACCATTGGATGACGTTGAGGCAATAACGGAAAAGCGTAAACCTACTTTTTTAATTGCCGATGTAGATTATATTGTTATGCTTTCTAGGGAAGAGCGGAATGCCTGAAATTGATTTTTGTTGTATGTTTTGTACCTTTTGGATTCATACCGTATTAGCGTAGCAATTACCTGAACAAAGGGGGCTAAATCTATGTTAAATTATCCTTTAACTCAATTTAACTCCTAATAAAACCCATGGTAGATGTAATTAATTATGCAGAAGGCAATAAAAATAGTGAGCTATCCGTAATATTAAGCGAACAAAAGTTTGCCGATATGATACTGAATTTTCTTGGAAAAAAAGAAAAGCTAACTTATCACCTTAAAAAAACCGCTTTTTTGATAAGGCAAAATGACATAGAACAATTTTACTATTTACTAGATTCAAAAATAGCGAAAGAACATCATGTTTATATAGACCATTTTTCAGTGAATATATCTTATAATGATAGCACTTCAAGAGAAATTTCGGGTATAGAGTCACTAAATAAATTTCTTGAAACACGAGATGTTATCCCATCTGATGTCACGATGTCGTGGAATATAATTATCAAATATCCAAAATCAGACACTATTGAAAATCAACGTGTACAGCTTTCCTTTATTAAGGGCAATAATTCTGATAATTATGGTAATGGCGAAGTTTTGTTAGTTATTGAGCATACTAATCAAGCGTGGGGGGTGGAAGTATTGAATCTATTTAAGGATAAAATTGCGGAATTATCTATAAAACAAACAAAGAAATTTAATTTTATAAAATCGTGCATGGAAATTGCCAGGGTCGGTGGGTTTTATATTATGTGTTTTATTGTTCTTATCTCTCTTGTGATTATGAATGATGTGTCTATGTCGAATTATACGACAGATAAAAAAAACAATGATTTGTATAAGCTGATCTCTTTTTATAGTAAAGGGAATGGCCTTGTTGAAAATGATACAGCAAGTTTTATTGAAAAAGATATTGCATTTTTTCGGTTTTAAATCTTAAAAGTGATTTTTTAAAAAAGAATGTCAATGATATAGTGCGCAATCCCGATCTTAAAACAATACTAATTGATATTTCTGATGATAGTAGATTGTATTCATTAAAGAATACAATTTTATTTATGGCTTTTTCTATGCTTGCTTTAGCAGTGTGTATACCCATTTACCTTAAAAAAGCCATTTCATTCTATCAAGTTCAAAGTTTTATTTTAATTAGTCGAAGGTCTGAATCTGAATATCAGCAATATATAGACAGTAAAAATAAAACGCAGTTTTACTCTATTATACTTACTTTTTTTTCGGCACTATGCGGGGTTATTGGTAATTTTATATATCAACTAATTATCGAATTAATTAAAACCATGCCGAGCGGTTAAGTAATATTATTTGCCTATCTGTATGGCTTTCAAATCTCACTCTAAAAAGCCCTCATGAGCCAACAATTAAAAAAAATCCTCGTAAAAGCCCTGCAACCTATCGCCGCGCTGACCAATAAACTGGAGGCTTGCAGCCGTTTGTGGGCTAATGCGCGTTTAAACAGTGCTTTAAACGGTAAGCTGCACCCGTCGGTGGTGGTGTTGAACACGCCTGAGTTGCACGGCACCAAAAACATTGTATTAGGCAAAAACCTCTATCTTTACCGCGATTTGTATTTTGAAACCCAGGAAGCCGGGCAGATTGCCATTGGCGATGAGGTGGTGTTGTCGCGGGGGGTGCATTTGGTGGCGTTTGCGGGCATCACCTTGGAAGACGGGGTGATGATTGGCGAATATTCCAGTTTGCGGGATGCCAACCACCGTATTGTCAGTGACGGTTCCATGCGCCATAGCGGCCATGTCGGTCAGCCGATTGTGGTGCGGCGCAATGCTTGGATAGGGCGGGGGGTGACGATTTTGGGCGGGGTGACGATAGGCGAGGGCGCGGTGATTGGGGCGAATGCGGTGGTGACCAAAGACATCCCCGCCGGGGCGGTGGCGGTGGGTATCCCTGCCCGTGTCATTAAGGCCTGAATGTTATCGTATATCGCGTATTTGCCGGGGCTGTGGGCGTATTATGTGGCACAAAACCAATCGGTGACCAAGGCGTTCATTTGGGTGTATATCCCGACCTTATTGCTGTTGCCGGACTATTACCGCGCCATCACCCCTGGTTTGCCTGACCCGTCGTTTAACCAAAGCGCGTCGGTGGCCTTGTTTGCGGTGTTTGTCATGCAAGGCTCGCCGGGATATAAGTTTAGCCTGACCGATTTGCTGGTCGGTTTTTACGCCTTTTCGGTGTCGTTTTCCGAGTTTCTCGCTTCCGGCTATGCCGACGCGCAGAATCTGATGTTTTTTGAACTCACTTCGGTGATGTTCCCGTATATTTTCGCCAAAAGCCTGATTGAGCCGTTTAATTTGCGCTATGACTTCGCCAAAAGCGTGGTGCTGTGTTTGTCGTTCGTGTTTGTGCTGAATTTGTTCGAGAATAAGTTTGGTTTCAATCTCTGGCAAGCCTATCTGGGGATGTTTTTTCCTGGACAGGGCTTGGGTTGGATTACCACCTTCCGGTTTGGTTTGGCGCGGGCGGCGGGGCCTTATGGGCATTGTTTGCTGGATGGGGTGATTATGGCGGTCGGCTACCGTTTGCAACGTTGGTTGCAGTGGTCGGAGGCGTGGCCTGAGAAAATGAAGCATTTGACATGGTTGAAGGCGTTCAAGCTCAAGCCGGGGCAGTTTTTTACGCTGATGATTTTTGGCGGCGTGTTGTCCACCTTAGGCAAAGGCCAGTGGTTAGCGGGGATTGTGGCGGCCGGGATTGTCATCATTGGCCGCTCCAAGCAACGGGTGGCGGCGGTGACAGCGGTGGTTGCGGTGATGGTGTTCATCGGTTTGCCGTTGCTGCTGGCGTTTTTAAGTTATGCGTCGGTCGGGCGTAAGAATGCCAAAGATGATAACCAAGAAACCGCCGCCTACCGTTATGAACTGGTGACGGAGTACATGGATGTTGCCAGCGAACGCTTATGGTGGGGCTGGGGACTGATGAAATGGCCGGAAGTGCCGGGCTTTGAGTCCATCGACAACCATTTTTTGCTGACCTATTTAAACCACGGCGTGATTGCCTTAATGTTGCTGCTGGTTATTATGCTGGGCATGATGGTGCGCCTGATTATCCACGGCATGTCTCGGCCCATAACCGAGCCTAGGGGCAGTTCTTTGGCGTTCTCGTTATCGGCGATTTTTTTGATGTATTTTATCGCCGTGGCGACCGTGGCGATGATGAACCAAAGCTGCACCTTGTTTTTTATTATTGTCGGCCTGTCGGATGCGTATCTGCGCTTAAGCACTTGGGACGGCGACCAAGGCGGCGGCAAAACGCGGCAGGAGCCGGATACCCGCAAGTTTAAGTTCCGTAAGGTGTTGTAAGGGACGCGTCTAAGCCGTATTTTTGGAGCGCGGGCATCTTGCCCGCGCTCCAGGCTTTTGCCTTATTCGCCCACCGTCTCGGTTTGGTCGGTATAACGGGCTAATAAGCCATAGCCGTTCGCCCCTGTCGGCAAGGGTATTTTGACTTCGTAACCGCCGCCGGAAGCTTCGTGCATGGCTTGCCCGTGCAGGTTCTCCATATGTTCAACAGTAATATCCTGATTGCCTTCCGGCAAGATCAATTCCAGCTTATCCCCTACTGAAAATTTGTTTTTCACATCAATAGTCGCCAGCCCAGTCGCTGGGTCGTAGTCTCTGATTTCGCCGCAAAACTGTTGCTGGTGGCTTTTTGAGTAGCCACTGATGTAGTTTTGTTGTTCGTGGGTGTGGTGGCGTTGGTAAAAGCCGTCGGTATAGCCCCGGTTAGCCAGGTTTTCTAACACGCCTATCAGTTCCGGTTGGAACGGGCGGCCTGCCTGGGCATCGTCAATGGCTTGGCGGTAAGACTGTGCGGTACGCGCGACATAATAATGCGATTTGGTGCGGCCTTCGATTTTTAGGCTGTCCACACCGATGTCGACCAAGCGATGGATATGCTCAATGGCGCGTAAGTCTTTGGAGTTCATGATGTAAGTGCCGTTTTCATCTTCCATGATCGGCAGCAGTTCGCCTTTGCGGCCTTCCTCTTCCAGAAAATAAATATTGTCGGCTAAGGGGTGGCGTTCCGCGCCGCCGCAACTGGCGGTGCTGATGTCGGCTAGCGATAAGGAGCCGCCTGCCAGTACGGTGTCGCCTTCGGCATTTTCATGTGCGGGCAGGGTGTCGTATTTCCAACGGCAGGAGTTGGTGCAGGTGCCTTGGTTGGGGTCGCGGTGGTTGAAATAACCGGACAGCAAACAACGCCCCGAATAGGCGATGCACAACGCACCGTGGACAAACACTTCCAATTCCATATCAGGGCAACGCTGGCGGATTTCGGCAATTTCATCCAAGGACAATTCCCGCGACAAAATCACCCGCTCAACGCCCATACTTTTCCAGAAATTGACCGCCGCATAATTGACGGTGTTGGCCTGTACCGACAGGTGTATCGGCATGTCCGGCCAGGTTTCCCGTGTCATCATCATTAAGCCGGGGTCGGCCATGATTAATGCGTCCGGCTGCATGGCGATAATGGGGGTCAGGTCTTTAATAAAGGTTTTGACTTTGGCGTTATGGGGGATGACATTGGTCGCCAAAAAAAACTTTTTGCCTTGTTGGTGGGCTTCATTAATGCCTTTCGCCAAATTATCGGCGAGAAAGTCGTTGTTGCGCACCCTAAGACTGTAGCGCGGCAGGCCTGCGTAAACGGCATCGGCACCAAAGGCGAAGGCATAGCGCATGTTTTTGATGGTGCCGGCGGGGGATAGGAGTTCTATGGGTTTCATGTCGGTCAGGTTAATCAAATGGGTTAAGCTGTATTTTTAGTACCGTCATTAATCGCGGCACCGAACGGTATCGCCTAAGGCTGGTGCCGTATAAGCGCGAGGGGCGTTAAGCCGGGCATAGCAGGCCGGAAAAAGGCGGGGTCTGCACCGCAAAAGATGGGTGTAGGCAGAAAACGGCTGGCGGTGTGGGGGCACCGCCAGTGACAAAGTGGCTAGGTGTTTGCAGATTGCGGCAATCTGCGGCCTAGGGCTGCCTTAACCTTCTTGCTGGCTGTTCTGTGATTGTTCCATAGCGGCGACGCGTTGCTCTAAGTCTTCCAATTTGCTGCGGGTTTTGGCCAGCACCATTTTTTGCACTTCAAACTCTTCACGGGTTACCAGATCCAGTTTGCTTAACGCGCTTTGCAAAATGGCGTGGAAGTTTTTTTCCAAGTCTTCTTTAAAGCTGTTCAGGCCGGGCGGGATAGCGCCTGCCAAACGGTTGGCGATGTCATCAATGGCTTTAGGGTCAAACATAAGGGCTCTCACTATAAAAAGGGTCTACTAGGGGGAGGTGGCAGTAGAGGGGCCAAAGCCGTCAGCAAGGACATGCTCACGGCAAATTTTAACCGAATCGTTTTGGCTTAAGGGCAGTTGGGTCAAATTGCAGAGATAGTGGTTTTCCACCTCAACAAAATTGATGCACGAATGGCAAACCCCAAAACTTTTGGCATTGTTAGCTTTTTGCAGTTCAATCAAGACGCTGTTTAAGGCATCTTCCAGCGTCGTAAAGTTATGCGACGAAATAATGGCCTGGGCTTGGGCAAACACGTCTATTGGCTTAATTTCTTCCAATAATTGCCTGCCGGCTTCCGATAAGGCCAAATGCACCACCCGTCCGTCCTCGCTATCTTGGCTTTTGCTGACATAGTCTTTACGCTCCAGCACTTGTATGGATTGGGAAATGGTGCCTTTGGTCAGGCCTAAGTATTCGGCGACCGCCGCTGGCGTATCGCTAAAGCGGTTGCAGGTGGACAGGTAATCCAAGACTTGGATATGCACAGGCTGCAAACCGATAGCGGCAAATTTTTTTCGCTCTTCCGAGCGCAACAGGTTACTGATACGCTCTATAAGCCTAAATGTATTCAATTCCTGCATCCGGTTTTTTTATA
Organism: Methylovulum psychrotolerans; assembly: GCF_002923755.1. GTDB lineage: Bacteria > Pseudomonadota > Gammaproteobacteria > Methylococcales > Methylomonadaceae > Methylovulum > Methylovulum psychrotolerans. The sequence continues at coordinate 1,127,208 of NZ_PGFZ01000001.1, read as the reverse complement.
ATGAAAACGCTTTTTTGAAAAATTCGGGTTGTGCCAACGCCGCTCTATGAATATCAACATTGTAATAAGTGGTATCAAAGGGCTTATTGGCGGCTTCCAATTCACGGAATTTTGCCAAGCTGGCTTTGCTGGCAATGGTCGCGCTCCACCAACCCGAAGGGTAGATGCACTGCGGGAAGAACAGGGTTTGCAAATGCCCGAACCCCGCCGATGCCATTGCCCCGCGCATTTCGCCGATCAGTTTCAGATGGTAGAGCGCCGATTCGCTTTGTTGGACGACCATGCCGTGTTCGGACAGGCAGTTAAAGCAATCGTGGTAAAACGCTTTGCTGAACAGGCCTTCGGCAGGGCCTACCGGGTCGGTGCTGTCGACAATGATAATGTCTACTGAATTTGGCTCGGCCTCTTTGACCCATTTAATGCCGTCGATAAATTTCAGTTCCGCACGCGGGTCGCCGTTGGACTCGCACAATTCGGGGAAATAAATTTCCGCCAAACGGGTCACGCGCTCGTCAATGTCAATTTGTACGGCGTGTTCGACAGAGTCATGTTTTAACACTTCTTTTAAGGTTCCGCAATCGCCGCCACCGATAATCCAAACCCGTTTTGGGTTAGGGTGGGTGTACAGGGCAGGGTGGCTCATCATTTCATGATAGAAGAAGTTATCACGCGTAGACACCATTGTACAACCGTCAATCACCATCAGGTTGCCGAAGGTTTCGGTTTCGTAAATCTCTAAAAATTGGAAAGCCGATTGTTCTTCGTGTAATTTCTTTTTGATTTTTAAAGAAAAGGCTGAGTCCGCTCCGGGGAGCTGTTCGGTAAACCATTCTGAGGGGTTCATCTATGTTTCCTGAAAAGTAAATAAGTTAAGCGGCTATTATATTAGAATTTGTTCGGGTTTAAGTATATTTGTCGGCACTACTTAATGTTACGGTTATGTTAATGGGCAATAGCCCGCCGCGTATCGGAGTTATAGGGAGAAGGGGCGGGTAGTATTGCCCCAAAAGATCAACCAATACTACCCGAAACATCTTTGCATATACTTCAAACGGTCAAGTTTTCGGTTTTTTGGTAGGGTACAGCGTACCCTACAGTGAATTGTAAAAGCCGAAAACTTGGCCGTTCACAGTATAGATGCGATGTTTGGCGATTTTAAAGGCCGGAATTGCCAGTGGCAAACGAATAGGGTCACGCGGGCTTCTAAACGGGTTTTGTGCCTGCTGAAGGGGTTCCCCACTTTGCATGTCTTTAATTTTTTTGTATAACTAATTGATAAACGACAATTATTCTTATAAAAAAAGCGTTCGGTAGCAAAGCTATTCAAAGCCATTTAATCAGTTTTTTTGCCTTAGGCACAAGCCTGAAATTAATTTTAAAGGTAACTCTTTATTTTCTTGCATACCGCCCTATACCTGTTATACTGAGGTTACTTTTTAATAATTGAGCAATTTATGACTAAGAAAAAAGATAAACGGGGACGTAAGGCCTTACCGCCGGAGCAAAAGAAACCGCCGCAACCGACCTTAAAAATCAATCCCGCGCTACATCCTTTTGTTAAGCAGTTAAAACGCCATTATAAAGCAGGTCTTGTCGATGCTGATAAGCTCGCCGCCTTAACGGCCTTATTGCTTGACGACAGTCATCAGCCTTCTATTGAAGAGCAGGCAGCTCTTCCGTCGGGTGACGACGTTTTTCCAGACACTGACGAAATGCCCCCAGAAGACGGGGGCTAGGGTGTTGTAAGCCGTCCGATCGAATAGCTTCCGTTTATTGTGATAATGAATGTCGGGAGGTATCTGATGATGAAACGAGTAAAAAAACAGTTTGATGAGTTAAAGTTATTTTGGGTTTTTGGCCTAGTGGTGGTAAGCGTCATGTTTTTCACCGTATTTTTTGGCAACGTTTAATCATACTCCTCATCCAACCCGCAGAGCCTCAACCCTTGTGGCTCTGCCCACAAAGCCCCCTTAAATACCCCCGCACCATTGTTTATATCTCGCCCAATCGGCTGGGGTGTCCACATCCCATTGTTCCCGCAATTCATAGCATTGTAGTCCTAAACGCTGGCTACGTGCACGGGTTTCCGGCAGCACTTGCGGCGTACTCCACGGCATAGCAGCAAACAGTTCAGCAGCGGTTTGGTTTAGGCCAATTAAGCTATAGCCGCCATCTTCGGTCGGTGCTAATACACTGTCATAGCCTTTCTGTAACACGGTTAATGCCTGCGCCAAATCCGCCTCAGTCAAGGATGGGCAGTCGCAGCCAATCAGGAGCGCGTGGGCGTAGTTTTGCAAAACGTCCTGAAATGCGTCCGCCATCCGTGCGCCTAAGTCATTGCCTTGCTGGGTTTTTAACGTCACGCTAAAATTCTGCGCTGCGGCCTGAAAAAAAGGATGCGCTGGCGATGGTGCGCACCATAATTGTACGGCGCATAAAGGCCGTTTAGTTGCTATATGCAGGGTATGGCGGGCAAGGGCGATATGTGCGTCGGCGGCTTGCCTAGCACTGAGGGTGGGGATTAAGCGGGTTTTAACCTGCCCTGGGACAGGGGCTTTGCAGAACACCATTAATACTGCGTCGGGATAGTGATAAGTCATAGCATCAAAAGTAACGAGTGTATTTCATAGGGCATGACAACAAAGCAAAGAGATACTGTGAACGGCCAAGTTTTCGGTTAATCCTAAAACCGAAAACTTGACCGTTTGAAGTATACATAGAATACCCGATCAACTACACCTGCACCAAACATCCTACAATTCAGATTGAAAGGTAAAGTGATGATGGCCTATGTGGTGAATAAACATAATTGTATAAACGCCCTTATTGATGAACAACGCCATTTTTCAAGTGTTTGATTATGCTTTGCTGTTCATTAGGGAATTCTTGGCGGCGGTTGCTTACATGGGTATCAAAACGGGTTATTAAACAATTCAATGTGAAAGGGTTTCAATAGCGGGTCGCTGTGTTTTAGTAGTTGGTTGCTGCGCAAATGCTTATTTTCCGATAAATCCAGTAAATCCAGTGCTTAGCTGATGTTATACAGCAAAAAATTGGACATTTTCTCTGCTCAGAGTATATATAACAGGTTAACATGGGGTGTTATGGTTTTAGGATTTAAAGATCCCGCACTTCGGCAGTCAGGTTGCCAATGGGGGCGGGCTGATTAAAAAAGGTGCAGATATGAAAATGATATGTCCGGCTTTCTTGGTGTCCAAGCTGCCGGTTGAGCCGTTGCGCGGGCATAGTGCTTGGCGGTTGTTGTTGGCGGTGTTAATGCCGGTGTTTGCCGCTGTGCTGCAATGGCTGTTGTGGCCTTATCTGCCGCCGTTGACGTGGCTGTTTTTGTATCCGGCGGTCTTTATCAGCGCTTGGGTGGGCGGTTTTATCGGCGGCCTGATGGCGACTGGTGTCGCCATCGTCCTAGGCATTTATATCTTTATTCCCACTCAGTGGTCTTGGGTTATTCAGGACCCCCGGCATCTGTATTCGGCATTGGTGTTTGGGGTGATGGGGGTGATGTTCAGTGTGGTACATGGGCTTTTGCAAACGGCTTATGCGCAATTGCGCCATATCAGCACGCGCAATTTGGATGTTAGCCAATCCCGATTGCGCCTTGCCCTGGAAGCCGCCGAGGCCGGGTTGTGGGAATGGGATGTCAGGACTAACCGCAATGAGTGGTCGCCCAACCTTTGGGGGCTTTATGGTTTGGTGCCTGGGAGCGCCGAGCCGTCTTATGAGCTGTGGTTATCGTCTGTGCATCCTGATGACCGGGAAGCGGTGCTTAAGCGTCTGAATGAGGCCGTGCAAAGCGGTACAGGTATTGTTTTGGAATGGCGCGTCGCCGGCTGTCCGCCCGGCCAAGAGCGTTGGCTGATGTCGCGCGGGCAGGCGGATGCCGATGCGGACGGGGCGGTGATGCTGTATCGCGGTATCGTCATTGATATTAGCAGCCGGAAAAAGCTGGAGCAGCACTTGCAAGATAGCGGGCAGCGTTTGAATTTTGCCCTTAGCACTCTGCAAGTTGGGGCTTGGGAGTTAGACTTGCTGACCCATCAGTCACAACGCACGGCCTTGCACGACCAGATTTTTGGTTACTCGACCCCGCTTGATAGTTGGACTTATGAGCAGTTTTTGGAGCATGTTGTGCCTGAGGATAGGTTGGGTGTCCATAGCTGTTTTCAGGAGGCGACCCAGACCCGATCGGATTGGGATTTTGAGTGCCGGATACGCCGTGCCGATGGGGTGGTACGCTGGATTCGTGCTAAGGGTGGCCACCGTTTAGACCCGCAAGGCGAGCCGCTGCTATTAGCGGGTATTGTTGAAGACATCCAAAACCGCAAAGAAGCCGAGCAAGCGTTGGTCAGAAAAGACCAAGAGTTGCTGGAGACGCAACGGCTGGCGGGGTTGGGGAACTGGCGCTGGGAAGTCGCCACCGATACGCATACTTGGTCGGAAGAAACCTACCGCATTTACGGGCTGGATCCGGCACTGCCCGCGCTCACTTATCCGGCTGTCCAGACGCTTTTTACCCCTGAAACTTGGGCGCAACTTACCGTTGCTGTCGAAACGGCTTTGGCGGCGGGGCTGCCTTATGAGTGCGATGCTGAAGTGTTGCGGGCGGACGGTGGCCGCCGTTGGATTACCGCGCGGGGTATGGCAATACGGGCGGCTAATGATACGATCACTAGCTTGTATGGCACAGTACAGGACATTACCGGGCGCAAACAGGCGGAATTGGCGGCCCAGCTCAGCGAACAGGCACTGGCGGCCAGTGAGCGTGAGTTTCGCTGGTTGGCGGAATCCATGCCGCAAATTGTTTGGGCCACTGACCGTGAGGGTATGACGTATTATTTTAATTCGCAATGGTGCGGGTATACCGGGCTGGGTTTGGCGGAAAGCTATGGCGACGGGTGGAGCATTCCGTTTCATCCTGATGAGCGGCAACAGTCTATAGCGGCTTGGCATCAGGCGGTGCATCACAACGGCATCTATTCGCTGGAATCCCGTCTGCGCCGTGCCGACGGCGAGTACCGTTGGTGGTTGGTGCGGGGCGTGCCGGTTCTCGACGGGTCGGGGGCTATTTATAAATGGTTTGGCACTTGTACTGACATCCATGAGCTAAAGCAGGCGGAGGAAAGCATCCGGGCTTCCGAAGCTTATTATCGGCTAATTTTTGCGGCCAATCCTGTGCCGATGTATATTTTGGACTATGAAACGCTGATGTTTCTGGATGTTAACAGTGCTGCCTTGCTTAAATACGGCTATACGCGCGAGGAATTTTTAGCGCTGAGTATTAAGGATATTCGCCCTGAGACGGAAATCGAGCGGACGCTGGCGGCAATTGAAATGACCTTGAGCGAATTTGACCGGCCAATCAATTTGGGTGAGTGGCAGCATAAAAAGAAAGACGGCACGTTATTGTGGGTGCAAATTAATATCCATGCCTTGATCTTGCATGGCCGTCCGGTGATGGTGGTCTTGGCGAATGATATGACTGAACACCGCCGCTTGCTGGAGAGCTTGCGGGCTTCGGAAAATCTGACACGCTCGGTGATGAATTCGCTGGACAGTTCTATTGCCGTATTGGACGATCAGGGTACGATTATCCATGTTAACCAAGACGGCCAAAACTTTTCCACAGCCGCTAGCCATGGCATATTACAGCCAGAAGATATTGGCCATAATTATTTTGCTATGTGCCGTGATAGCACCGACCAACAGCAGGCCACGCAAATTTTGCAGGGCTTACAGGCGGTGCTGAATGGCGACCAAGCGCGTTTTTCGCAAGAGTTCCTCTTGGCTATTGGCGATGGGCAGCGTTGGTTTAGGCTCGATGTCGTCCCCTTGCAAGGAGCTTTTAAGGGCTTGGTGACGCATCTGATTGACATTAGCGGGCGTAAGGCCATAGAGGACTCCCTGCGCGAGCAAGAACGGCTGTTGGCGGCCTCACAGGCGATTGCCCATATCGGCAGTTGGTTGTTGGACATTAAAACCGGGCAGCTCCGCTGGAGTGAGGAAACCTTCCGCCTGTTTGGCTTGTCGTCGGCAACCGATGCACCGCCTAATAAGGAGGCTTTTGGGGAGTTGGTTTATTCTGATGACCGCATGGCTGTCCAAGCGTGGCGGGAGGCATTAATAGCAGGGGGTGAGCCAGTCAGTTTGGAATTCCGCAGCCGCCCCATCAATGGCCAGTACCGTTGGTTATTGGCGTTTGCCGAGCTAGAAAAAAATGCGGACGGTGTACCGTTGCGGATGATCGGGGCGGTACAGGATATTACTGCCCAGAAGCGGACAGCGGCTGAGTTGCAGCGCTGGGCAGATGCCTTCCACTATTGTGCCCACGGTATTGTCATCGGCAACCCGTTGACTAACGGTATCAATTTTTGTAATCCGGCTTTTGCGTCTATGCAAGGTTACGGTGATCCTAGCGAACTGGTGGGTTTGCCGATTGCTGCTTTATATCCGCCTGAGGAACAGGCGGCGATTAAGCCCCATTTACAGGTTGCCGATACCTTGGGTTGGATCAGCTTTGAATCGCGCTACCAGCACAAAGGCGGCTATGTGTTTGATGTACAGGTTGATTTAGTCAGTGTTAAGGATGGTGCCGGAACGATTCTTTATCGGGTCGCCACCGTGCAAGACATTAGCCGCCGCAAACACAGCGAAGCCGAGTTGCTGCATTATCACGACCATTTGGAGCAACTGGTGTCCACCCGCACCGAAGAACTGCAACTGGCGCGTGAGGAGGCGGAGCGGCTGTCACAAGTAAAAACCAGCTTTTTGGCGAATATGAGCCATGAAATCCGCAGCCCGATGAACGCGGTGTTGGGGTTTTGTTATTTGTTGGAGCAACAGCCGTTGGATAATGAGGTGCGGCAGTTGGTCTACAAAATCCACCGCGCGGGCCGTTCGCTATTGGCGATTATTAATGACGTGCTGGATTTCTCTAAAATTGAGGCAGGGCGCTTGGAGATGGAGCAAGTACCGTTCCGCTTGTCGGACATCTTGGACGATTTGGCGGCGTTAATGTCCTCCGCTGCCAATGATAAGGCGATTGAACTGGTCATTACCCCCGCTCCGTCGATTGACGGGCTTATCGGCGATGGCTTACGCCTGCAACAAGTGCTGGTCAATTTGCTCAGTAATGCTATTAAATTTACCGAACAAGGCGAAGTGGTGTTGCGGGTCAGCCTCGAAACCGAAACGTCGGAACAGGTGAGCCTGCGCTTTGGGGTACATGATACTGGCATCGGCATTTCCCCCGAACAACAGCAGGAAATTTTTGCTGCCTTCAGCCAAGCCGACAATAGCATCAGCCGTCGGTTTGGTGGCTCCGGCTTAGGTTTGGCGATTAGCCAAGAGTTGGTGCGGCTGATGGGCGGCGCATTACAGGTTGACAGCGAGATTGGGCGGGGCAGTGTGTTTTGGTTTGTCCTGCCCCTCACCAAAGACCCGCAATGGCGGCGCACGCCCGCCCAACTGACGAATTTGGCGTTGCTGGTAGCCGATGACAGCGCCACCGCCAGGGAAGCGTTGGCGCTGACGGCGCACAGTTTGGGCTGGATAGCCGAGACCGTCAGTTCCGGCCCTGCCGCGCTGGCGCATATTTTAGTGCGCCAAGATAGCCCTAAGCCTTATGATGTGATTTTGCTTGACTGGAAGATGCCCGGACAAGACGGTCTGCTTACCGCCCAAATCATCCAAGAAAACTTACGGAAAAATCCCATCCGCACCGCCAATAGCACACCTATCGTTATTATGGTAACGGCCTATTCGCGCGAAGAATTGCTCGGCCAGTCCGGTATCACTTGGGTGGATGGTGTGTTATCTAAACCGGTCACGCCCTCGGCCTTATATAACACCATTACCCGCATTATCAACGCTGTGGAGCGGGGCGGCACAGTAAGCGAGGCGGAAGCTCCCCTGCCCAACCAACGTTTGCCGGGGGTGCGGGTGTTGGTTGTGGATGATAGCGACATCAACCGTGACGTGGTGCAGCACATCCTTGAAGCCGACGGGGCTCGCGTTAATTTGGCGGCTGATGGCCAAGAGGCTTTGGATTGGTTGTATAGCCATCCCGATGCGGTTGACATTGTGTTAATGGACATCCAAATGCCGCGTATGGATGGGTACGAGGCCACCCGCCATATCCGCCAAGAGGCGCGTTGGCAAAAATTGCCTATTATCGCCCTAACGGCTGGGGCTTTTAAATCCCTGCGCGAGACGGCTGCTGCGGCGGGTATGGACGATTTTGTCGCTAAGCCGTTTGATGTCGGGCAATTAATCGCGGTGATCCGGCACTTTACCCTAGAGCGTACCGCCGCATTAGCGTCTCAGGTTGAGCCTGACACCGCCGCAGACCCTAGTTTATTGCCGGGGATTGATGTGGCGGCAGGGCTAGGGCAATGGCAAGATAAGGCGGTCTACCGCACTTATTTGGCTAAGTTTACCAGTGCGTATAGCGATGCCGGGCGCACCATTAGCCATTGCCTTGAAACGGGTGACCGTGCGGCCGCGGCCGCTTTGGCGCATAAGCTAAAAGGCGTGGCGGCAACGTTAGCGTTAACCTCGGTAGCCGCCCAAGCGCAGGCGGTGGATGTGCGGTTAGCGGCGGGTGAAGTGCTTGCCGCACAGACTAAAGCTGAGGCTTTACAGGCCGCACTTGACGAAGTATCCTTATCACTAGCGCAGTGGCAAGAAGTAAGCACAAAAGGACAAAAAAGCCCAGTTTTAACAACCAAACCTAGCTCTTCGGCTGAGGTTATGGTGGTGCTGGTGCAGTTGTTAGACGCTTTAGACCAAGACAGTCCGAGCGGCGTCGAACCGCTGTTGTTAAAATTGCAAGGGCAACTTGCCCCCGAACATCTGGCCTTGCTGCAAAATCAGGTAGGTGATTTTGATTTTCGCGCTGCTGAACTGTCGGTACGCACCTTGATGGCCACCTTAATAGCTGACTAAAACCGTTGAAGAATTGAGCTCCTATGACCCTGCCTTTATTGCTCGTAGATGATGAACCTACCAATCTCGCCATGCTGCGGCAAATTTTGGAACCGGATTATAATTTGGTGTTTGCCTGTAACGGCGCTCAGGCCTTAGCGGCGGTAGCCAAGCACCATCCCCGGCTGATTTTGCTCGACATTAACATGCCTGATATGGACGGCTATCACGTTTGCCGCGCCTTAAAAGCTGATCCGCGCTTTGAAGCCATCCCGGTTATCTTTGTCACTGCCCTGTCGGAATTGGGCAACGAAGAAGAAGGCTTTGCCGTCGGTTGCGTCGATTACCTGACTAAGCCGGTCAGTGCGGGTATTGTCAAAGCACGGGTACGCACCCATTTGTCGTTGGTGCGTACTTGCGAGCTGGAAAAAACCCAGCGTGATGCGGTGTTTATGCTTGGTGATGCCGGACATTATAAAGACACTGATACTGGTGAACACCTGTGGCGTATGGCAGCATATTCCCGCGCCTTGGCAGAGGCGGCGGGTTGGCCTGTAGACCAGTGTAATTTATTGGAGTTGGCCGCCCCCATGCACGATACGGGTAAGATCGGCATTCCCGATTCGGTTTTGCGCAAACCCGATAAATTGACTCCAGACGAATGGGCGCTGATGCAGACGCACCCACGCATCGGTTACGATATCCTCTCTAAAAGCAATGCTCCGCTGTTCAAACTGGCGGCGGAAGTCGCCCTATATCACCATGAAAAGTGGGACGGCGGCGGTTATCCCGAAGGCTTGACGGGCAAAGCCATCCCCGAATCCGCGCGTATTGTCGCCATTGCCGATGTCTTCGACGCGTTGTCGATGAAACGGCCTTATAAAGACGCATGGCCTGTCGAAAAAAGCATCGAGTTTCTCAAAGAAGGTTCTGGTCAGCATTTCGACCCCGAACTGCTGGCTATTTTCATCCGTATTTTGCCAAGTATCCTAAAAATTAAAGCCGAATGGGATGGTCGTGAAGTGGTGCATGGCTGATGGTTTAGGGTTGGCTGAAATGGCCCGGTAGCAAAAGCCATTTCATAGGTCGTCATCAGGCGTATAAAAATGCACCCTGTTACGTCCGTTGGCTTTGGCCTTATACATGGCTTGGTCGGCGTGTTTGAGGATTTGCTTGGCTTGGCTGTGTTTGGGGCCGAATAAGGCCGCGCCAATACTGGAGGTGCAATGATGGACTACGGCCTGATCGCCGCCAGACGGTAGGGTCAGCGTATAGGGTTGTGCCAGTTGGTTGCGTATACGTTCGGCGACCCGGTGAACACAAGCGGCGGCACGGGCTTCAACGGCTTCTAATTTACTGATTAACACCACAAATTCATCACCGCCGAACCGTGCCACGGTATCAATGTCGCGGATACAGTGGCCGATGCGCCGCGCCACTTCAATAAGCAACAGGTCGCCAATTTCATGGCCATGCAGGTCATTGAGCGGTTTAAAATTGTCTAAGTCCAAAAACAGCAAGGCGCCATAGCCGTGATGGTGCTTGAGGGTGGCCAAGGTATGCTCCAGGCGCTCATGCAGCAAGCGGCGGTTGGCGAGTTTGGTCAACGGGTCATACAAGGCTTGTTGCTTGGCCTGTTCCTCCTTGTTATGGCGTTCGGTAATGTCTATGCACGAGCCGATGTAGCCGAAAAAGTTGCCTTGGTCGTCGTAACGGGGTACACCATGATCGGTTAGCCAACGGTATGCCCCGTCTTTGCGGCGTAGCCGATAATCAACGGCAAATTTTTCCCGGTTAGCCAGCGCTGTCTGATAGGCCGCTAAGTAATGTGGGAGATCATCGGGATGGACATTTTCAGTCCAGCCCTGATGGCGTTCTTGCGCCAAGGTGCGTCCGGTAAAGTCTAACCAGACTTGATTAAAATACAGGCGCGAGGCATCAAACCCCGCCATCCAGATCAGTACGGGCGCGTTATCGGCTAACAGGCGGAAACGCTTTTCGCTTTCGCGCAGTGCCGCTTCCATCTGCTTTTGTTCGGTGATGTCGCGCCCCACCGATTGCATTTCTAGGAGTTGGCCATTGGCATCGAAAAAACCTCGGTTGACAAATTGTCCCCAACGTAGGCTACCGTCAGCCGCTATCAGGCGGTTTTCTATGGTGACAACGGGCTGGGCGGGCGATAGCATAGCCAGTTTTGCATTAATTAGCGGTAAATCTTCTGCCCAAGCGGTCGGTTGCCAAGTTTTGCCGATTAAGGACTCGCGCGATTTGCCAAAGAAGCGGCAGTAGGCATCGTTAACATAAAGGATTGTGCCGTCGGTCAGAAAGCGGCAAATTATTTCGGTCTGGTCTTCTAAAACACACAGATAGCGGCGTGCCGAGGGGGAGGATGGGCTGTCAGTTGGGGGTGGCGGGCTGGTGTTGACTATGCAAACAAAATACTCCGGTTTAGGGCTAAAAACTTGTACCGAATAGGGGGCTTGAAAGGTGTCGGGGAAAACTTGGAAATGTTCCGGCGGGCCACCTGCCGCCACCCGCGCATAGCGGGCAAAAATATCCGGTTGCCCGCTTAAGTCTTGGAGTCCAGATTGCCGCTGGAAGGCTGGGTTGGTGTAGAAGTAAGCGCAGTCGTATGCTTGCCCGTTTTGGTACAGGATCTTGCCGTAGGCGACGCCGTTAGGCAGTTGCCCTAAAAAATCGGGCAGCATTTCGTTAGCCAGATAAACAGAGCCTTCGGGGACTGAAAAGGGGGCGGCTATGCCCGAATTTAGGGTTGACATGCTCGGTTCCGAAAAGAGTAAATTTTATGGCATCTAATGGTCTGGCTTCATGCCGCAGGCTGCTTTTTTTGCCGGCTGCTGTAAAGTAAGACATGAAAGCGATCGGCAAAACCTAAAAAGCCGCAAGTGGCTTAATTTATTGCCTGTCCGCCTCTTAGCCGGGTTATGGGCTGTTTGTTTTGCTTGGTTTTATGGATTTTTACCTTATGATATACAGGTATTTATCAGCCACATAATTCTTTTTTCTGGTTACGGCGGCAACTGAACAGTATAGGTGTTATTTTGCGCTCTGCTTTGGTGGGCAGGGTTGTCTTTCGTTGTCTTGGTTTACTAGGTATTAACGCAAATTTTTGACTTTCTTGGTGTTTTTTTCTGGTGCTAAGCTGTGTTGTTAACAAACCCTCTTACTTTATTGCATAAGACATGTCAGAATTAAACGACCCTAGAGTATTTTTTGCGGCGGAACGCACCCTATTGGCGTGGAACCGCACGAGCCTGACCTTGATGGCGTTTGGTTTTGTTATTGAGCGGTTTGGTCTGTTTATGCATATCTTGGTAGCCAAGCAAAATACGGCTTGGGCTTTTTGGATAGGCTTGGGGTTTATCGCTATGGGGGCGTTGGCGGCACTGGTGGCGGTCAGGCAATACCGGAAAGTGTTGCGTACCCTAAAGCCGATTGAAATACCCGAAGGGTATAGTGCTGGTTTTGGGGTTTTTATTAATGTGATGGTCGCCCTGTTAGGTATTGCCTTAGTGGTGTCTTTGTTTCTTGAGGCTAAGATACTGTAGTTGGGGGAGCCATGGGCAAGGGCTGTCCTATCCGTTTGGGGAGTAGGGAATGACGGGCAATGAGTTGGCAACTCTGCTGGGGTATTCGGCGGTCATTAACTATAGTGTGTTGATGGTATGGTTTTTCTGTTTTAAGTGCGCCCATGCTTGGCTGTATCGCTTACATGGGCGTTGGTTCCAATTGTCGGTCGGACAGGTTGATGCAGTCCATTATGCGGGTATGGCCTTGTATAAGATAGGGGTGCTGTTGTTGAATATCACCCCTTATTTGGCTTTGCGGCTAATGGGCTGAGGTTATATGGCCCTAATGGTTGGGCTGAGCGGGGATGCGCGTGTTAACCCCGCCACAGCTTCCACGCCGTTTAGGCTTTAGGCAAATAATATTTGCCGCGAAAATACAGAGCCAGTTTTACCAATCCGATCAGGGCGGGCACTTCCACCAAGGGGCCGATGACGGCGGCGAAGGCTTCGCCGGAGTTGAGGCCGAACACGGCGACGGCGACGGCTATCGCCAGCTCGAAATTATTGCCGGAGGCGGTAAAGGCTAGCGTCGCACTGACCGGATAATCCGCGCCCATTTTTGCGGCTAGATAGAAGGTCAGCAGGAACATGATGGCGAAGTAAATCACCAGTGGCACGGCAATACGCAAGACATCCAGCGGCAGTTGCACGATGTAGTCGCCTTTTAAGGAAAACATCACCAAGATGGTAAAGAGCAGGGCGATCAGGGTGATGGGGCTGATACGCGGGATAAACACCTGTTCGTACCACACCACGCCTTTTTGCCGCACTAGGATGAAACGGCTCGCCATGCCCGCCAGAAACGGGATGCCCAGATAGATAAAGACGCTTTTCGCCACTTCCAGCATGGTCAGCTTCACTTCCGCCCCTTCGCCGATACCCAGCCAATCCGGCAAAACAGTGACGAACAGATAGGCGTAGAACGGGAATAGCAGGACTTGGAACAGTGAGTTACAGGCCACCAGCCCGGCGCAGTAGTTGCTGTCGCCATCCGCCAATTCATTCCAGACCAGCACCATCGCGATACACCGCGCCAAACCGATGATAATCAGCCCGACCATGTAAGCGGGGTAATCGTGCAGAAACAGCACCGCCAGCGTGAACATCAGTACCGGGCCGATCAGCCAGTTTAACAGCAGGGACAAGGAGAAGACTTTCAGGTTTTTGAACAGCGACGGCAGTTCTTCATAACGGACTTTCGCCAGCGGCGGGTACATCATGATGATGAGTCCGGCGGCAATCGGCAGTGAGGTGGTACCGGATTGGAATTGGCCTAGCCACTGGGGCAGGGCAGGCACACCATAGCCTAGGCCTATCCCTAAGGCCATTGCCAGAAAAATCCATACAGTCAGGAAGCGTTCGACAAAGCCCAGGCGTTTGGAGGCGGCGTTGGTTTTTACAGCAGCGGTTGCGCTATTCATAGCCTTAACTGCTCTGGCCGATGCGGTTGATGTGGGCGCTCAGTTCGCTGCCGCTTAAGGTTTCTAACGGTAAAGCGAGCAGGGCGGTGATGCGTTTTTCTAATGCGTCGTAAGTGGCTTGGAACGCGGCGTTAATTTCTGCGTCGGTACCGCTGACATGGGCAGGGTCAGGCAGACCCCAATGGCCGCGCGTGGTGCTGTTGAGATATATGGGGCAGACTTCGCCAGCGGCTTGGTCGCAGACGGTAATGGCGATGTCGATGCCCGTGTCGGCAAATTCATCCCACGATTGGCTGCGGTAGCCGTCGGTGGGCAAGCCGTTCCGCGCCAGGATCGCTAAGGCGTGGTCGTTGACTTTGCCGACCGGGCGGCTGCCTGCGGAAAAGGCCTGTAAGCGGCCTTTGCCCAGATGGTTGATTAAGGCTTCGCCTAGGACGCTGCGGCAAGAGTTGCCGGTGCATAAGATTAAGACGTTGAGCATAGTGGTGGTTCCTATAATATGTGGATATTCGAATTTTCGTATATTATAGGGGCGAAAAAACCGCTTAGCAACAGCGGAGCGGTTCAGGGCGGTTGGCCATGGTGTGTAAACGTTGGCGGTCTTGTTGCGGCATCGGCTGTTGCGCGGCCTGTTGAATGGCGATGTCAAGGATTTGCCGCGCCCAAAGCGGCAGTGAGGGGTTGATTTGGTAATATACCCATTGGCCTTCGCGGCTGTCCAGCAAGATGGCGCTTTGCCGTAACAAGGCCAGATGGCGGGAGATTTTCGGTTGGAGCATGTCCAAGGCTTCGGTCAACTCGCAGACGCATAGCCTGCCTTGTTGGTGCAGCAGGATGAGGCAGCGCAGACGGGTGTCGTCGCCAAGGCATTTGAAGAATAAGGTCGGGGTCAGCATGGGCAGTAAAAATGTCTTAATTATAAGGCCATAAAAGGCTAGTGGTTTCACTGGGCGAACACTCCGCCGCTTTGCATAAGGACGCAAAACGGGGGTGCTGTGCTGTAGACTGGGCTTATTTGGCGATTTTAATCAGCCAGCCGGTTTGGTCGTCGCAACCTAAAACGGCTTTGGCATAGACATTCACCCTGACAAATTGGCCGTTAAATTGGGCGGGCAATTTCGCCGTGATTTTATGGAAGGTGGAGTTGCTCTCCAACTTAAAGGGTGCGGGTTCGCCTTTGACCATCAGCTTAATGGTTTCGGGGTTCGCCCAGCCCGATATTTTTATGATAAATTCCGATTCGGGCGACACTTCGATATTATCGGCGGCGGTATAGGGGGTCAGGTTAAAATCGGTGAAACGCGGTTTTTTGCAGACGATTTCTTTTTCTTCGGGACTATAGGCGTTGGCGGTGGCGCAGGCTAACAGCGTCACCAGCAAAAGGCCGGACTTAAGCATTGTTGTTATTGTCATTGTAAACTCCTCAGTCGAATGTTGGGGTGGTTTGCCGTAGCATCACACCACCCCGCACTTTAATGAGTTTTGCGGGCAAATTCAACTAAATCCCTAGTGAATTGTTGGGGGATTGTTTTGGGGTGGCGGTTGGGTGGGTTTTTCTTGTTAAAAACGGCGGGCTGGTGTTGCTTGAGGAGGGCGGGCAAGATGCGCGCCCTCCGTGTGTCCGGCTATTTTTCGATGTTGAAATAGGGTGGCATATTATGGAAGTAGGCCATGTACATGGCATCGGCCATTGTCCACAGCACATCGAGCTTGAATTTTAAAATCTCCACCATGCGGTCTTGTTGTTCGCGGGTTTTGTACCAGTCCAGGGTGATCGCCAGGCCGTGTTCGACATCGCGGCGGGCTTCGGTCAGGCGTTTGCGGAAGTAGCTGTAGCCTTCCAATTCGACCCAGGGGTAATGCTCAGGCCAGTTGTCCAGGCGTTGTTGGTGGATTTTTGGCGCGAATAGTTCGGTTAAAGATGAGCTGGCGGCTTCGTGCCATTCGGCGCGGCGGGCGAAGTTGACGTACGCATCGACGGCAAAGCGCACACCGGGCAAGACGTATTTTAACGAAGTGATGTCTTCGCGGCTTAAGCCGACGGCGATGCCCAGTTGTATCCAAGCTTCAATGCCGCCGGGGTCGCCGGGGTGGCCGTCGTGGTCGAGGATGCGCTGTATCCACAAGGCGCGGGTTTCGCGGTCGGGGCAGTTGGCGAGGATGTTGGCATCTTTTAGCGGGATGCACACTTGGTAGTAAAAACGGTTGGCAACCCAGCCTTGCAGTTGCTCTTTGGTGAGTTTGCCCTCGTTCATTAGCGTGTGGTACGGGTGATGGATGTGGTAATACTTTTCCATGCCGCGCAGGGCGGCTTCGAATTCTTCGCGGGTCCAGGCGGGTTGTTCGCTCATGATGATAACCTTATTATTTTTAATTAAATGTTGTGGGCCGATAGGGCGTTAAAGAAACAGGGCAGATGATGCCCGCTTTCCGGTGGCTGCCGGGCGTAAAAGTCGCCGATAGCCAAGGTCAGCTGTTCTTTAAAACGCGCTTCGGGTAGGGTGTCCATAGTGTTAAAAGCCTGCCAGTAGTCCTTGACTTGGTGGATGGTGAGCAACGCATAAATGAGCTGGCTTTTGTCTGGCTCATCGGCGGTTAAGAAAGCTTGTCGCCAGCTTTCTTGTAAGGCCGCTATATCGCTTAGGTCTAATGTTGCAATATGCTGGAGTCGGTTGCAAGCGCGTTGGAAGTGGGTGCGGAGATTTTTATCGTCCGCTAGGGCTTGCGCCATGGTGTGATAGAGGTTTTCGAGATTTAGCGGTTGGCCTTGGTAAAAAATGCGGCTAATGTGGTTGTCGAAAAGGGGTTGTAAATCAGGGATTAGGAAATAGGCTTCTTTGTAGATTAGACCGGTAATGAAAATGCCGTGCTGGTTTATGCCGATAGCTTGGCAGGTGCCGTTTTGATAATACAGGGCGTAAAGGGCTTCGGTGTCGGCAACCGTATAATCAGAAAAAGTATGGGGCTGTAAGTCTAAATCAATAATGGCGAAGAATTGGGCTTGGTGGGTATTTGTTTCGGCATCACTGCTGGCGGGCGTGTTTACTAATGCAAAATAGCTGTCGATAACGTCTTTTCTGTCACCGCAAGGCACAAAAGTAGGGCGTTTTTCTGTCCACCATGTTGGGATGCAGGCTTTATAGAAATTGGCATCGGGGAATATTTCTAGGCGGCGGTAACGTTCTACCCGGCCTTTAATTTCGTTGATATTGCCTTCGCAAAGCACCACGAGGCCTTTTTTTCTTTGTGACAATTTGCGGATTTCTTGGCAATGTAGCTGCAATTCGGTTGTTGATAGGCTCATAACAGGCTACTGTGCAATGGGCTTGAGTTCGATTTCTTTGACGTGGGCGGGGGTTAGTGCCGTGCAAAGTTCGTAAGAATGGGTGGCTAAAATATATTGGTTGGTTTTGCCCCAGTCGAGTAAGTCGCGAACGATGGTGTATTGCCAGTCTAGGTGGAGACCGTTTTCTATTTCGTCCATCAAAATGATGTTTTCGTCTTGGGGTATCAATAATTTTAGCCAGACATAAAGGCTTAAGCGTTTTAATTCGCCATGGCTTAAATCTTCGGGATAAATGTCTGTGCCTTCTGGCGTTTTAAAAACCACGCCTATGATAGCCGCCTTATCGTCTAGGAGGGGAAGTACGGTTTTATCCCGTGTTAAGGCATTCAATTCTTCAATCGTTTTTTGGTAGGTGAGGCCGTTAGTTCCGGTGTCAACTAGGGTTTTGAAGTCTTGATTGCGGGCTGTCTCAATAAGATGTACAAGGGTATCGGTTGCAAACACATCGTAGGTTAGGAAGTTGGGTAAGATCCCTTTAGATTTTTCAATGGCTTGTTCATAATTTTCATTTCGATATGAGATTATGGGGTTTATTTTTCTTTTGAAAAGCTGTTGCTTGTCATTTTGGTTAAGAAAAAGATATATTTGAGTTGAAGGGGCGGAAAGAAATATCCGTTTTGAAACGGATGTCAAAATTTCTTTTATATCTTTTTTTGAACCTGAGAAATTGCAAATTAGGCCTAATGCTTGTTTTGAATAGAAAGAGGTAATGCAAAATTGATTTTTTGCTATTAAGGATTTTTTAATGTTCTTTATTAAAGGTTGGAAGTATTCTCTTTCTTTTATAGTGTATTCGAATTCAGATTCCATTTGTCCTATGCTTATTTCAGAATCTGGGTGTGAGTCGCCGCCTGATTCATTTGGAATTGAATGATAAAATTCTTCCCATAGTTCTTCCTCTGATTTTCCAAGGCTTTTTATTAGCCAAGCCTGTCTTGCAAAAATGCCAAATGAAACCATTTCTTTATTAAAAATAGGATCAATGTCCAATTCACGCAAATAACCGTCATTGCAAAGGGTAAATTCCAGCTCGATTTTTTTGTCACCTTCCAGTAATTCAAATTTGGCTAATATGTTGCTAGTTTGGCCTTCTGGAATTATTGCCTTATCTAGCATATTGGCAATAAATGGATGCCGTTCTTCATCAGCAGTACAGTGCAACAACACAAAAATCAACTGCAACAGCGTACTTTTTCCGCCGCCATTCAAGCTTCCCAACGGAAATACCTGTGGGTAAAAGTTTGGTTCAAAGGTGATGTCGACATCTTTTAACGCCCTGAACTCAGGGACTTGTACGCGCACTAGCCGCATGGTTTATTCCTCTTACGCATTAATGCTTGTGACTGGGATGGTCTGTATTTAAAGGTGTTAGGTTTTCTGGCTCATGAGCAAGTGTGCAAAAGTTATTTAACATAATTTTTGCAGGACTAACGACCTATTTTTCACCACAAAATTAAGAAAGCATCGTCATTCCGGCATGGATTGCCGGAGCCGTTAGGCCGCGTAAGCGAATCCAGAAGCCATGGACGGCGACTTTCACGGGTGTACGTCCCTGTAATCTAGATTCCGGCAATCCATGCCGGAATGACGGGCGGATTTATGGGTGCTATGTTTATTGGCGGTTATAAAGACCTTAAGGCTTATATGGCTGTTTTTGCAATAAAAAGCCCCCGAAACCCACATAAACGCTTTTAAAATACCACATCTTCATAAATATCCGCTAAACGTAAAGCGGCGTGGTAGTCGCCGCAAGTGATGTTTAGGGTTTGTTCCTCTGTTAATTGGCTATGTTGCCACGCGCCTGTTTCATCGCGCCAGAAATACTGGGCCGCTTTTTGCCGCGAATCGGCCAGCAGGTAGTAGTGTAGGCTGGGGATTTGCGCGTAGACTGGCCATTTTTCGTGGCGGTCGATGCGGGCGGTGCTTTTGGATTGCACTTCGGCGATGAAACAGGGGTGTTCTTTGTAGAACTCGGACTTATCGGTTTTGTTGCAGACCAGCATTACGTCTGGGTAGTAGTAAAACCGCCCTTGGTCAAGGCGGCATTTCATGTCGCTGGTAAATACCCTGCAAGAGCCGGGTTTATCGCGCATTGCCAGGCGTAGTTGCAGGAAGATATTGCCGGTAATCAGGTTATGCTTTTCCCCCGCTCCGGCCATGGCGTAGCAATCGCCGTCAATATATTCATGTTTGCGTCCGCTTTCCGCTTCCCAGAGCAAATAATCCTGTTCAGTGATGTGGTGTTTTTGTACTAACGCGCCCATGTCGGTTACTCCTATAAGTCGATTTCCAAGCCATCATAAGACACTTCGATGCCATGTTCCGCTAATATCTTACGCTCTTGTGAATCATCGTCCAAAATCGGATTAGTGTTGTTGATATGTATCAATATTTTGCGTTTTGCGCCGATGCTGTCCAGCACGTCGATCATGCCGCCTGCGCCAGATTGCGGTAAGTGGCCGATTTCCCGCGCCCGTTTTTCGCTGATGCCTTGGGTGACCATTTCGTCGTTTGTCCAAAACGTGCCGTCAACCATGACGCAATCGGCGTTCTGCATGGCGGTTAGGACGTGCGGCTCGATTTCGCCCAGGCCGGGGGAGTAGAAGACTTTTTTGCCTGTGGAGATTTGCTCGATAATTACGCCGATGTTGTCGCCGTCGTGCGGGTCGTAGCGGTGCGGGGAGTAGGGCGGGGCTTTGCTTTTGAGGGCTTGGGTGTAAAAGCGCAAGTCGTCGATGCCGGGGATGGTGAAGCTGCTGCCGTCTACGGGGACGAGGTGGTGGTTGACGGTGCAGTAATGCGCGAGCATGTTGAACAGGGGGAAGCCGCTGGTGAGGTCTTGTCTGACCATTTCGGTGCAGTAGACGTTTAATGGCTTGCCTTCGCGCAGCATCAACATACCTGTGGTGTGGTCGATTTGGCTGTCGATCAGCATGATGGCTTTGATGCCGGTGTCGCGGATGCCTTCTTTGGGCTGGATGGCGGGAAAGGCTTCCAGTTGGGCGCGGATGTCCGGCGAGGTGTTGAAGAGCAGCCAGTTGCGGTTGTCGGTGCTGACGGCAATGGAAGATTGGGTGCGGGCACTGCCGTTCATTTGGTTATGGCGCAGGCGGTGGCAGTTGTGGCAGTTGCAGTTCCATTGTGGGAAGCCGCCGCCAGCGGCGGAACCTAAGACTCTTATTTTCATGGTGTTTGGGTTTGGGTAAGGTTGAAGGGTAGGAGGTGGTAGTGATTAACGTAGGTTCCTGATGGCGTTGGGGGCTTAGTAAGAGGGTGCGCCATCTTTTAACATTCGTGAATTCAACCCCACCCCAGCCCTCCCCTTCGCAGGGGAGGGAGCGAATGGCTTCCCCATCATACAGTGAAAGTCAGGGGAAAAAGCCCCTCCCCCTGGTAAGGGGAGCCCTTCGGCTTCGCTCAGGAGGGAGGGGGTTGTAGATATAACAAAATATAGGCACACCTACCTAGTGTAAGCAATGCTATCCACGATTCTCCGTGCATCCGGCATTGCGGGTAAGCTTATACAAACGGTTTATGCGTAGGATTCCGCCCCAAAAATCAGGCAAAAAAAAGGGGTTCGTGCGAACCCCTCCCTTTAACCGTTTGTTAAAAATTAACGGTTGTAGATGTACATGGTGACTTCAAAACCGAAACGCAGGTCGGTAAAGCTTGGTGTTTCCCATTTCATAATCATAACCTCCAAATAGTTTTATAGGTGTGTGCTAGCTTGATCAAGTAAGCCAATCCGAAGTATACGATGAACCCTTTTTTTTCGCAAGATGTGCTAGGGCTTTGGGCAAATATTTCGCATTTGCGTGTGCTTGCCAACTTGTGGGGGCAGATAAATCAACTGCTCCGGGCGGTGTGTCGGGCAAGCTAAAACCATCCTGCCCGGCGGGTATTTTTTTGCCGCCAAAATAAGTGTATTATCCTGATTCACCTAAAAATAATAATAGAAATTGGTTTACTATGAGGAGTAGCTATGGGTACTGTCACAGAGTTGTTTGTTATCATGTTTATTGTTGCCGGGGCGGCTTTTGTGCCGTTGGGGTACTTCATTTATAAGTATACCCAAAGCAACGGTCAGCCATTTGGCGACACCGCGCCGCATGGCGATAGCCCGTCGGTCATTAATGACCTGGCGGAAAATGCCATCCGCTTTGTCCAAAGCCGCTTGGCGAAAAAATAGCGGTGGTTTGAGTGGGGGCTTGCCCGTCAAGCCCTCATGTTCCGACGCTCCCACAGCTGGGGCAGGCGGGGTTTTTCTTCAGGCGCAGGGTGTTGATTTCCATACTTAAGCCGTCTATCAATAATAATTTTCCTGTTAAGGGCGTACCGATGCCCATAATCAGTTTCAAGGTCTCTAAGGCTTGGATGCTGCCGATAATGCCGGTAATCGGCGCGATAACGCCATTGGTGGCGCAATTGACCAATTCTTCCCCATCGCTCTGGTACAGGCAGTTATAGCACGGGCTGTCATTATGGCCGGGCGTGAACACCGCCACTTGCCCCTCAAAACGGATCGCCGCACCTGATACTAAGGGCGTTTGGTGCGCCACACAGGCTTTGTTAATGGCAAAACGGGTGGCGAAATTGTCGCTGCAATCGACCACCACATCGGCGGTTTTTACTTCTGCATCAAGCAGTTCGCCTGCCAAACGCTGTTTGACCGCGCGTACCTGCACATCAGGATTTAATTTATTCAGGGTTTGTTGGCTTGAAATCGTTTTATCCATCCCTATATCAGGGGTGTGATGGGCGATTTGCCGTTGCAGGTTGGATAAATCCACCACGTCATCGTCATAAATGGTCAGCGAGCCGACCCCGGCCGCCGCCAGGTACATGGCGACCGGCGAGCCTAAGCCCCCGGCACCAATGATCAATACTTGGGCGGCGAGCAGGCGTTGCTGCCCGGCGACGTCGATTTGCGGCAGCAGGATTTGGCGGCTATAGCGTAACAGTTGGTTGTCGTTCATAAGTCTGAGGTCTAGGTAGGTAAGCGTAAGATAATGCCAAAGAACTTGACACACTGCAAAAGCTCATTATCATTAGCACTCATAACCATAGAGTGCTAACAACTTTTCAACCTTTAATTTAATCTTAGGAGATATAAATGAATATACGTCCGTTACACGACAGAGTCATTGTCAAACGTGTTGAAGAAGAAACCAAAACGGCTAGCGGCATTGTATTGCCAGGTTCAGCGGCTGAAAAGCCAAGCCAAGGCGTGATTTTGGCAGTAGGCACAGGCAAACCTTTGGACAACGGCACTGTCCGCGCTTTAGACGTAAAAGTCGGCGACAAAGTATTGTTCGGCAAATATGCCGGCAACGAAGTGAAAGTTGACGGTGAAGAAGTCATCGTAATGCGTGAAGAAGACATTATGGGCGTGTTAGGTTAAGCCCCGACCCCCGTAGACCCCACAATCACACACACAACGAATTTAGGATAAAAAAAATGGCAGCAAAAGACGTATTATTTGGCGATGACGCTCGTGTCCGTATGGCGCGTGGCGTAAACATTTTAGCAAACGCAGTGAAAGTCACTTTGGGCCCTAAAGGCCGCAACGCGATCTTGGACAAAAGCTTTGGCGCACCCACCATCACGAAAGACGGTGTATCGGTTGCGAAAGAAATCGAATTGAAAGACAAATTCGAAAACATGGGCGCACAAATGGTTAAGGAAGTTTCTTCTAAGACTTCTGATGTGGCTGGCGACGGTACCACCACTGCAACTGTATTGGCACAATCTATCGTCAACGAAGGCCTGAAAGCCGTTGCCGCTGGCATGAACCCAATGGACTTGAAACGCGGTATTGACTTGGCGGTGACTAAAGTCGTTGCTGCTGTCCAAGCGTCTTCTACCCCTTGCACCGACAACAAAGCCATTGCCCAAGTCGGCACCATCTCTGCCAACTCTGACGCATCTGTCGGCGACATTATTGCCGAAGCGATGGAAAAAGTCGGTAAAGAAGGCGTAATCACTGTTGAAGAAGGTTCAGGTTTGGACAATTCTTTGGACGTGGTTGAAGGTATGCAGTTTGACCGTGGCTATTTGTCACCTTACTTCATCAACAAACAAGAAAATATGAGCGTCGAGTTAGACGATCCTATGATCTTGATCTACGACAAAAAAATCTCCAACATCCGCGAAATGTTGCCGATTCTGGAAGGCGTTGCCAAATCTGGCCGTCCTTTATTGATTGTTGCTGAAGACGTTGAAGGCGAAGCCCTGGCGACTTTGGTAGTCAACACCATGCGCGGCATTTTGAAAGTCTGCGCCGTTAAAGCCCCAGGCTTCGGCGACCGCCGTAAAGCGATGTTGGAAGACATCGCGGTTCTGACTGGCGGTACGGTCATTTCTGAAGAAGTCGGTTTGAGCTTGGAAAAAGCCGAACTGGACCAATTGGGTACTGCGAAGAAAATCCAAATCAGCAAAGAAAACACCACTATCATTGATGGTGCCGGTTCAGAAGAGCAAATCAAAGCCCGCGTTGCGCAAATCCGCGCCCAAGCTGACGATGCGACTTCCGACTACGACAAAGAAAAACTGCAAGAACGTCTGGCCAAATTGGCTGGCGGTGTTGCTGTGATTAAAGTCGGCGCCGCCACTGAAATCGAAATGAAAGAAAAGAAAGCCCGCGTTGAAGACGCGCTGCATTCAACCCGCGCTGCGGTTGAAGAAGGCGTAGTCGCTGGCGGCGGTACTGCCTTGGTGCGTGCATTGTCGGCTCTGGAAGGTTTGGAAGGTGCAAACCATGACCAAACGGTTGGCATCAACATCCTGCGCCGTGCGATGGAAGAGCCTCTGCGCCAAATCGTCGCCAATGCCGGTGACGAGCCTTCTGTTGTCTTCAACGAAGTCAAGAAAGGTTCTGGCAGCTTCGGCTACAACGCCGCGACTGGCGTGTACGGCGACATGATCGAAATGGGTATCTTAGACCCTGCGAAAGTGACCCGCACCGCGCTGCAAAACGCCGCGTCTATCGCTGGCCTGATGCTGACCACCGAAGTCATGATTGCTGATGCGCCTAGCGACGAAAAAGGTGCAGGCGGTATGCCAGATATGGGCGGCATGGGCGGTATGGGCGGCATGGGCGGTATGATGTAAGCCTAGCTGTCTTAGGGTCTGTGGTTTAGGCCCTTTGCTTGCTTGAACAATAAAAAGCCCCGCTTGCAAAAATGCAAGCGGGGCTTTTTTATGCCTTAAAAATCAAAGCTTTTAAAAATGTGCGGTCAAGCCAAAGATCAATTGGTGGTTGACGGTTTCGGTGCTGATGTTGCCGCCGCCAGTTAGGCTATCATCAACGCTGACGTAGCTTAATTTATATTCGGCGAAGGCGGAGAGGTGGCTGATGATGTCGTAGTTGATACCCATCATGCCGTTGACGACTGGGCCTGCACCCCATTGGTATTCATAAGTCCACACATCTTTGATAAGCGCTTCGACATGCGGAACGCTGAAACCGGCTCCTAAGCCTGTGTACAACTGCATACGGCCTAACAGGGTGTTGTCGCGTTGGCCGCTCGGAAACCAGCGGTATTGGCCGTTGAAGGTCAGGGTGTTGACACCGTGCGACATGTTAAAGTCTTGGATGCTGTTGCTGATCGGTTCGACCCCGTGGACGGCAGAGCCGTCGGCGCGGGTGCCGTCGACTTGGGCGTTGTTGTCGTAGTTCAGGTAGTTTTTGATATGGCTAAAGTCAATCGACACACCCCAGTTAGGTGCGCTGTCGAACCAGTAACCTAAACGCGCCCCGTAGAAAATGGGCTCTTCAAAAGAGCGGTCATCCCAACTGACATCGCTAAAGGTTAGGTTGGTTTTGCCTTGGGTCAACGTCAAATCGCCATTGTCGATGAACGATTGTCCGGCGTATAAGGAAAGGTCGATTTCGGCATTTGCTAGCGGAGCCAGTAAGAGTCCGGTTATGAGGGTGAGCAGTTTTGTTCGGAAGGACGTGCCGCTAGCAATTGCTGTGTGTTGCTTCATATTGATAGGTTTCCTGTACGGGTTTAAGACAAGCTCAAAAAAGAGTGGCGTTAGGGTTTTTGAGCGGGTAAAAAATGCTTACCTTACCATTTTTGTGCTATTTGTGGCAAAGGATTGCTGTATAAATGCACAATTCTAACGGCTTCGGTCGAGCTTTCGGTAGCTGATGGCTTCGCTGAGATGGGCGATGCCGATTTGTGGCGATCCAGCCAAATCGGCGATGGTACGCGCCAGTTTAAGGATGCGGTGGTAGGCGCGGTTAGATAGGCCAAATTTGTCCATCGCTTGCTCTAAGAGCAGGTGTCCGGCTTCCGGCAAGCCGCACACGGCGTTGACTTCTTTGGCGCTCAGTGCTGAGTTGGCTTTACCGCTACGCGCTACCGCCAGCGTCCTCGCTTTGACGACCCGCGCCCGGATGGTGGCGCTGCTCTCTTCGCCCTGTGCCGAGCCTTTGCGTAAGACTTCGTGGGGGACTCTGGGCACTTCCAGGTGTATGTCGATACGGTCTAATAGGGGGCCGGAGATTTTGCCGCGATAGCGGGCTACCTGTTCCGAGGTGCAGTGGCAACGCCCGGAAGCATCGCCTAAGTATCCGCAAGGGCAGGGGTTCATGGCGGCGATCAGTTGGAAACGTGCCGGAAAGTCGGCTTGGCGGTTGGCGCGGGAAATGGTGATATGGCCAGTTTCTAGCGGTTCGCGTAGCACTTCCAGAACTTTACGGTCAAATTCCGGCAGTTCGTCGAGAAATAAAGTGCCGTTATGCGCCAGCGAGATTTCTCCGGGTTTCGGGTTGCTGCCACCGCCTACCAAAGCCGCCGCCGAGGCGCTGTGGTGCGGGGCGCGGAACGGTGATTTTAGCCACTGCCGGACATCAAAACCCTGTTCACTGATGGAGGCGAGGGCGGCGGTTTCTTGGGCTTGGGTTTCGGTCAACGGCGGCAAAATGGTGGGTAGGCGGGCGGCGATCATGGATTTGCCGGTTCCTGGTGGCCCTAGCATCAGTAGGTTATGCGCCCCGGCGGCGGCAATTTCAAAAGCGCGTTTGACGTGGTACTGGCCGTGGACATCGGCAAAATCCAGTTCGGTGGCGGTTTCGGCATTGGGGTCGGGCTGGTGGCCTAGTAGGGGGATGGGGGTTTGGCCGTTTAAATGCGCACAGATTTCCAGCAAATGCCCGACCGGGATAATTTCTATGCCAGTGACTAGGGCGGCTTCGGCGGTGTTGGCAATAGGCAGGATGAGTTTGCGGCCTTGGTTACGCGCTTGGATGGCGATGGGCAAAACGCCGCTGATAGGCCGTAATTCGCCGCTTAAGGACAATTCCCCGACGCATTCATAGTCGGCTAGGTGGCGGCCGGAAATCTGTTGGGAGGCAGCTAGAATGCCTAAGGCGATGGCCAAGTCAAAACGCCCGCCTTCTTTGGGCAAATCGGCGGGGCCTAAGTTGATGGTAATGCGCTGCATAGGAAAGTCAAATTGCGAGGTCAGTAACGCCCCGCGCACCCGATCCTTGCTTTCCTTTACCGCCGTTTCGGGTAGGCCGACGATGGACATGGCGGGTAAGCCATTGGATACATGCACTTCAACGGTGACTAAGGGCGCGTCAATACCGGAGCGGCCCCGGCTGTAAACAGTGGCTAAAGACATAAGGAGGGCTGTAAGACTAATAGGATTAATGCGATAGGGTGATTATAGAACCACTTGGGTGCTAACCAAAATAATATAACCCCACCCCAGCCCCGTTCCCTTCGGCTTCGCTCAGAGAACGGGGCTGGGGTGGGGCTGCTCTTCCTATAGACGGTTTAACGAATGTTGAAAAATAAATGAACGCTTGTTTAGGCCATCGTGCAATGGCTGAAGACCATTGCACTCCATTTCGGGCAGAGCGGCCTATCCGGCGGGGTGCACTTTGTCTTTTCCAGTTTGCCACTGCCTGTTATTTAGATGATAATCTTGCACATTTGCCGCCGCTTAGCCAGCTTCTTTAAATAGCCATGCCGCATATTTCCGTTGTCATTCCCGTCTATAAGGCCGAAGCCTGCCTGCATGAGCTATATCGGCGGCTGGTGGCCGCGCTTGAGCCGATTAGCGGTGATTTTGAGCTGATCTTGGTTGAAGATTGTGGCGGCGATAGGTCTTGGACGATAATTAACGACTTGGCGGCCAGTGACCCGCGCGTCAAGGGGCTGCAATTTAGCCGCAATTTCGGCCAGCATTACGGCATTACGGCGGGGCTGGACTATGCCGGGGGCGATTGGGTGGTGATTATGGATTGTGATTTGCAAGACCGCCCCGAAGAAATCCCCCGGCTGTACGCCCATGCCCAAACGGGTTATGACATTGTGTTGGCGCGGCGCGGCAAGCGCCGTGACCCGTTACTTAAGCGCTGCGCCTCCCGGCTGTTTTACGCCCTGTTCAACTATCTTGCCGATATGAATTACGATGCCGAAACCAACAATTTTCGGATTATGTCCAAAAAAGTGGTGCAAAGTTTCCGGCTGATGCGCGAGCAACTGCGGTTTTTCGGCGGGCTGGTCGATTGGCTGGGCTATCGGGTCGGTACGGTGGATGTCCGCCATGCCGAACGTTTTGCCGGACAATCTACTTATACGTTCCGAAAATTGTTTAAGCTGGCGCAGGAGACTATCATTGCCTATTCGGACAAGCCCTTGCGCTTGACCATCCGCTTTGGCTTTATGATCGCCTTGTTTGCCTTTTGCTATGGTTTGTACATTATTTACCAATGGTTGGCGCATGGCTCGCCGATTATGGGCTGGAGCAGCCTGATCGTGTCGATTTACTTTTTGGGCGGCATTATCATTTCCATATTGGGGGTATTAGGGATTTATCTGGGCAAGACCTTTGACGAAACCAAAAAACGTCCGCTGTATATTATCAGTAACGCCACGTTTGCCGACCGTGAGCCGTAAGCCTACGCCTTGGGATGCGGCGGTTTTTGCCGTGCCAACCTTTGAGCTGGCCGATGCGGGTGAGCAGACGCTACAAATGGCCATCACCCAGCCCGGTCACTATACGGTTAAGGTCGATCCCTTAGCCTGTAAAAAAGCCCTGCACGATTATGGCTTTTATTATTGCGACACGCTAATCGAGCCTTATTGCCCGAAAGCCCGGTTTAAGGCGTTTGTCCATGCCGAGGTCAGCATCTCTAAGGCGGTGACGTTTGCGCAGGTGCAGCCCATTTGCCACGGGGCGTTTGCCCACGGGCGTTTCCAGCGTGACTTCAACCTAGACCGCGTTAAGGCGGATCTGCGCTATGATAATTGGTTGGCGGCTTTGCTCGCTGAGGATAAGGTCTATGGGGTGTTTTTTCGCGGCGACTTGGCGGGCTTTATCGCCGTGGACGGCAATATCTTAGTCTTACACGCGCTGTCGGCAGCCTATCGCGGCCAGGGCTTAAGCAAATGTTTCTGGACTGCCGTTTGTCAGGCCTGTTTTGCGGATTTGGAGGTGCTTAAAAGCTCCATTTCCGCCACCAATATCCCCGCCCTTAATTTGTATGCGTCCTTGGGGTTTCAGTTTAGCCATCCGGTGGATGTGTATCATCGGTTAACGCCATAAACGGATAAGGAACGTGCATGAAATTAAGTAGGCGCTCTGCATCTCTGCGTGTTAAACCCCACCCCAGCCCTCTCGGCAACTGCTCCTTGCGTTGCTCTACCTTCTTTACACCCCTGAGGGTGTGCATCCGTGCAGTCGCCCTTGGCAGGGGAGGGTGCTTATGGCTTCCCCGTCGTACAGGCGAAAATCAGGGGAAAAATGCTCCTCCCCCTGGCAAGGGGGAGGCTGGGAGGGGGTTGCTGTACTTTCGCCTGTACAACAGATTTTATTTCATGCACGTTCCTAAGCGAATCCCATAGCATGAAAATTCCGGTCTTGCGCGTCTTAGCTAAGCTAGTGCCGATGCTGCTCTTAGGGGGCTGTGGCTGGTATCTGTACCGTTATTTCCAATGGCCTGCCATTATCGCCTTGCTGGGCAAGACTGAGGTTATTTGGTTGCTGATGGGTACGCTAGGAGGGTGTACGGCTGTGACGGTGTTGCGGGCATGGCGGTGGTGGCTGATGATCAGGACGGTCAATCCACAAGTGGGGTTTGGGGATGTGTATCTGATTACTGGTATTGTCGTGAATCTGGCCGTGGTGACTCCTGGTCAATTGGGCGAAACGCTTAAGATTGAATTGTTAAAACGCCGCATAACGTTAGACAGGACGACGGGGATCGGGTCGTTTTTTATCGAACGGGTCATCGATATGGTGATGGTCGCCAGTTTTGGGATGATTGGTTGGCTTGGTCAGGATTTGTCCCGCTTAGGTTTTGCTTCGCGCCCGGTGGTCTATATGCTGGGTGGTATAATAGGCGTTGGCATAGTGGCCTTAGTGCTGTTGCTGTGCTGGCCCGGCCAAAGCAAACTAGGGGTGTTCGTCCGGCGTTTGCTGGAGGCGGGCAATCAGCCCACGTTGTGGTTGAAGATTATCCCCATCAGTTGGCTAACGTGGTCGTGTATCGCCCTGGGTTGGAAGCTTAGCCTGTTGAGTGTGGCTATTGATTTGTCGGTGCCGCAGACTCTATGGCTGATGTCGGTAACCGCATTGGCGCAAGTCTTTAGCCTTATCCCCGGCGGCTTGGGGGTCAGTGAGGTGTTAGTCGCTAAGCTGTTGCAGGTGATGGGTTATGATGCTGCCCAAGCCGAGGCCGGGGCACTGATACTGCGCTGTTTTAGTGTGGTGATGATAAGCTTTGGGTTAGTGCATGGGCTGGTTTGGCAGCGGTTATATGGGTGGGTGTCGGTACGCCGGCAGGCGGTGTGACGCGTACACACTTGGGAATCCAGGCGGTTATTCCTGTTTTTTGTCCCCGTTTTGGCGGGCTAGCCGATAAGTTAATAGTGTGAGTCCATTCAAGCAAGAGCTGTTTAAAAGTTACGCCTATTGTATACATCTAGTGACGCTGGTCATGGACGTGTTGCCGGCTTTTTTACGCGCGGTACTGTTCCGCCTGCTGTTAAAAAAACTCGGTAAAGGTGGGTTTATCGATTACGGCACTTATATCCGTTATCCTTTCAAGGTGTCTATCGGCGATAAGGTGTGGATTAACAGAAGCTGCGCTTTCTACCCAGGGTATCTTAAAGAGGCCGAGATTATTATCGGCAATCATGTCTCTATTGGTCCTGAAACCAGTATCTTTGCAGCGGCGCACGATTACCACCGGCTCGACTTGCCCGACATTGGGAAAACGGTCAGGATTGGCGATCATGTCTGGATAGGCGGCAGATGCATAATCCTGCCGGGGGTGGAGATAGGCGAGGGCGCCGTGGTCGGTGGCGGTTCGGTGGTGACTAAAAATGTCGCGCCTTATACGGTGGTGGCGGGTAATCCCGCCAAACTAATTAATAACAGGGAACTGCACCCCTCTTCCTGAAAAGGTACGCGGTGCGCCCAATAACGGATATGAGGTAAGGCCTATGAATTTAGCAATCCCACGCGGTATTATTTATCATTCGGTGCTGGATGATTTGAAATGGCTGGTCACATCACTGGTTGCCAAGTTGGACGATCAGCCTGTGGTGGCGGCGTTCGAGACCCGTTTTGCGCAGTTGCTGGGCAGAAAGCACTGTGTGGCTTTCCCTTTTGCCAGAACGGCGATTTACTATGCCTTAAAGCGCCAGCATTTTCCGCATGGCAGTGAAATTATCATGCCGCCGATTTCCATCAAGGGCATTTTAGATGTGGTATTGGCTTTGGGGTTGGTGCCGGTGTTTGTCGATATTGACAAGGATACGCTGTGTTTTGATGAGCAGTTGTTGGAAAAAGCCCTTAACGCGAATACCCGTGCCGTTATCATCACTTATCTGTTTGGTATGGTGCCAGATGTGGAGAAGCTGGTGGCGGTGTGCCGTACACGCGGGGTGTTTGTTATTGAGGATTTTTCCCAATGTCTGAACGGCCAGTTTGCCGACCGTAAAATCGGCAGCTTTGGCGAGGTTGGGGTTTATAGCGCGTCTTCCATCAAAACCCTGGACACTTATGGCGGAGGCCTATTGGTCTGTGATGATGAGGCTCTGGCCGAAGCCTTGAGGGCTGACCAAGCGCAGTTAGCGCCGCCCGTCAGAACCCAGTTGTGGCAAAAAATTGTCACCGACTTGATCCGTAATGTCGCCACCACGCGGCTGGTATTCCATTTTGGCGTTTTTCCACTGCTGGGGCTGTTGGCTAAATTAAAACCCAATAGTGTACTAAAGCATACAGGCGACCGGGATAAAGCCATGATAGACGAATTGCCGGGCGAGTGGTTTTGTGCTTACACGGCATTACAGGCGCGGGTGGGCTTGGAAGGGCTAGTCAGCTTGGAGGCTTTAGACCAAGAACGCTTACACAATGTCGCCGAGATTAAAGCCGCTGCCCCTTCAGTCGATTTTCCGCGCGGTAGCGAAGGCGGCAAGCCTATTTATTGGCAATTGTTGGCTTATTTTGCTGACCCGGCAGCAACCCAGCAACGCTGGCATGGCAAAAAAATCGATACGGCGACCACCAGCCTATTAAAAATTTCCGCTTTGCCCGCCTATCCTTACCACGGCGACACCCCTAATGCCGATAAGCTGTATAGCAACAGTTTGTTTATACCCTGTTTTCCTGGCCTAAATGCCGCCGATCGGCAGCGGATTATTCAGGTGCTGAATGATGTGGGTTAATGGTAAGCGGCTGATAGAAGCGCGGGCATCTTGCCCGCCCCTTTTGCGGGCAAGATGCCCGCGCTCCCAGGGGGATAAGCTTTTGCCTGCGTTAATTTATATCCGTTACTTAGTGGTAGTAGGGGCTTAGCTATGAGGGTAGCCGTTATCGGTTCGGGGTTGGCGGCGGTGGCGACGTTGAATGCCTTGGTTGCGCGGGGGTTAAAACCGATAGTGTTGGATTATGGCGAATGTTTAGATACAGGCAGGCAACAGCTTGTAGATACGTTGTCCGCCTTGCCGCCCCAGCAATGGGCGGCGGCTGGGCGCGCTGTGCTGTGCCATAACCCGACTTTGGCTAATAAACAGGCCGTGCCGACTAAGCTGGCGTTCGGTTCGGATTATTTTTATGGCCGTCCGCAGCCGTTGGCCCCGCTGCTTAGGGAAGCCGATATGCCGCCGCTCAGTTATGCTTATGGTGGCCTAAGTGTCGGCTGGGGCGGTTCGGCCTTGCCCGCCGATGCCTGTGATATGGCCGATTGGCCGCTGGCCGCTAGGCAATTGCACGGCTATTACGCGCAAATTCTGGCACGTTTGCCTTATTCGGCCTGTGCCGACAGCTTAAGCCTGAACTTTCCTTTGCACAAAACGGGCAGCGATGCGGTGCGCCTGTCGGCGGGCAACCGTCTGTTGTTGGCAAAAATGGCCGCTAGCGGCTTGGCGGCTAAAGACCGGGTGGTGTTCGGCCAAGCCCGTCTGCTGCTCCAGCTTGCCGATACGCCAGCGGCCAATGCTTGCCAATACTGCGGGTGCTGCATGAGCGGCTGCGTTTATGGTGCCATTTATAAAGCCAGCCAAGACATCGACCGCTTGCGGGCGGCGCAGCACATTGAATATGTTGGCGGGGTGTTGGTGCAGGAACTGGCCGAAGCGGCAGGTCAGGTCAGGGTATCGCTGGTGCGGGCGGGCGGGGAGCCGGAAGTGTTGACATTCGACCGGGTGTTTGTCGCTGCCGGGGCGGTGGGCAGCACCCGCCTTGTCTTGCAGTCTAAACGGCTGTATGGGCAAGCGGTGCGCTTAAAGTCTACCGGGGGCTTTGTCATGCCGCTGTTCAGCGTCCAGAAAATGCCCAGCGCGTGGCCGCACGAAAATACCCTGCCGGGGGTGTTTCTGGAGTTTAAGGTCAAGGGCCTGTCCGAGCATTGGGTGCATACCCAACTGTCCACGCCGAATGAGATGGTGTTGGCAAAGCTGGGGCTTGCCAAGGAAACCCAAGGGGCTTGGCAGTCCCTTAAGCGGCTGTTGTCGGCGCATTTGCTGGTCGCCCATTGCAATTTGCATTCGGATCATTGCAATGGCTACAGCCTTCAGCTTGAACAGGCTGTTAACGGCCCTGCGACATTGGTCGCCACGCCGCAGCACTTGACCGAATCTCGCCACGCGCTGAAAAAAACCGCCCAAGCGTTATTTACGTTGGGGCGGCAGTGGGGCTGTTACGCGCTATTGCCGTTCTCGCAAACCTCGGCCTCGTTTCATGTCGGTGGTAGCTTGCCCATGTGCGCTACCCCTGTCTTAGAGACTGATACCGATAGCGATGGCCGCCCTAAGGGTTGGCAACGTATCCATATTGTCGATAGCAGTGTTTTTCCTTCGCTTCCTGGCACGACAATTGGCCTGCTGGCTATGGCGAATGCCTCCCGTATTGCTAGTGAAGTGGAGTTAAGTTAGTTCTGTGTTTATCTCGCTGATCAAATTGTGCATAAAACCTACGCTGAATAATATGACAGACGCTGGTTCCCAAGCCGGAGCTTGGGAACCAGCGCCAAAACTTGAACATCGAGTAACATAAGCCCTATCGCCCCATCCTGATTATAAACAGACCAAGTAAGCTATGCGTATCCCTTTTAATAAACCTTATATGACGGGCAAGGAGTTGCATTATATTGCCGAAGCCCATGCTAATGGCCATCTTGCGGGTGAGGGCAGTTTTACTAAGCAGTGCCATGCGTGGTTGGAAGCCAGCACGGGGGCGCATAAAGCGTTGCTGACCCACTCGTGTACCGCCGCTTTGGAAATGGCCGCTATGCTGATCGGTATCGAACCGGGTGACGAGGTGATTATGCCCGCTTATACCTTTGTTTCCACTGCCAATGCCTTTGTGTTGCGGGGCGCGGTGCCGGTGTTTGTCGATATTCGCGCCGATACGTTGAACATTGACGAGACGAAAATTGCCGCCGCAATTACGCCGCGCACTAAAGCCATTGTCCCGGTGCATTATGCCGGGGTGGCTTGCGAAATGGACACGATTATGGCGATAGCCCGCCGCCATCGGCTTTGGGTGGTTGAGGATGCCGCACAGGCGGTCATGTCCACTTATAAGGGGCGGGCGTTGGGTAGTATCGGCGATCTGGGGGCGTATTCGTTTCATGAGACCAAAAACATCATTTCTGGAGAGGGCGGGGCGTTGTTGGTCAACCATCCCGACTTGGTGGCGCGGGCGGAAATT
The DNA here is from genome assembly GCF_002923755.1 of Methylovulum psychrotolerans. GTDB lineage: Bacteria > Pseudomonadota > Gammaproteobacteria > Methylococcales > Methylomonadaceae > Methylovulum > Methylovulum psychrotolerans. The sequence continues at coordinate 1,092,730 of NZ_PGFZ01000001.1, read as the reverse complement.
ATCCGTGAAAAAGGCACCAACCGTAGCCAATTTTTCCGGGGGCAAGTGGATAAGTATACTTGGGTGGATATTGGCTCGTCGTATTTGCCGGGGGAAATTATCGCCGCGTTTTTATGGGCGCAAATTGGCGAGGCCGATGCCATTACCCGCCGCCGCACAGCACTGTGGGACACTTACCACCAAGGCTTGGCAGGGCTGGCCGAGGCGGGGCTGATAGAGCGTCCGCGCATTCCTGAAGAGTGCGGGTATAACGCCCATTTGTATTATATCTTGCTGCCTGATGTCGAACGGCGGAGCGCGTTAATAGAAGCCCTGAAACAGCATGACATTTATGCGGTGTTCCATTACATCCCCCTGCATACCGCACCCGCTGGCCTGAGTTATGGCCGTGCTGACTATGCTTTGCCCATAACCGATAACATTGCCGGACGTTTGCTGCGCTTGCCGCTGTGGTTGGGGCTTGAGGCTCATCAGGCTGCGGTGATCGGGCGGATTATTGATGCTTTGGCGGGGTAGGGGCATGGCTATGCAGGCTTTAAGCGCCCAAGGCTTCGTCAAGGGTTTGCGCCAGCCACCATTAGAGGCGGCAGTGCTGTTCGTGTTGTCCGCTGTGGTTTGGCAGGTGCAGGCCAGTGGCGGGGTGGGTTGGGCGACGCTCGGTGCTTTAGGTTGGTATGCCTGCTTGTGCTTGGCTTACGGAACAGCCGTTTTGCCGACCAACTCGTATCTGGTCAGTAAGGGCGGGGTGGCGTTGCAGTTGCTTGGCGGCTATTTTGTCTTTAATACCTTGTTGTTGGTCTTGGTGGTCGTGTCGCCTTTAGGGATGATGGCTAACCTGATGTTGCTGACGGTTGTCGCCCTGTTATGGGTGGCTTACCGCGTCCAGTATCGGCCTTTTCTGGGTGGGTATCAGGATAATCTGCCCAGCTTGTTGGCGATTGCGGTCAGTGGGGCGGCGGCGGGGTTATGGTGTGCCGACTTCCGCTTTCCGGTGCTGGTGGATGGGCAGGCGGCGGTGTTCCGCACTTGGCAGGATATGTTTTTTCATGCCAGAGAAATCAGCGCCTTCACCCAGTATCATGGCTTGGCGAGTTTTTCTGATGTCAGGATGGCCGGGTTGCCCGCGCCGTTTTACCATTATGGCAGTTATCTTTCTGCGGCGGCGCTGGCCTTGCTGTCGGGGGCGGGCGCGGTCGAGGTATATGCGGGGTTTCAGTTACCTTTAGGGATTTTCCTCAGCGGCTTGGCGGCGTTTGCCCTGATGGCTTATTTTTGGGGGGTGTGGCCCGCGCTGGCGGCGACGGTGGCGATTGTCTTGCTGCCGGATGCCTACCAACAAGGCTTTGCCAATAGATACCTGAGCTACCATTTTCTTACCCAGGTCAATCTGGGCATGTTATACGGCATCGCCTGCATGGCCTTGGCTTGGCTGTGTATTTTCGACGGCTGTCGGCGCGGCTTGTACTGGCCGATAGTCGCGGGCTGTGGGTTGGCCGTGGTTTGCCTGTTTTATAAAGCGCATTTTTTCGTCGCCAATGCCTTGCTGATTGGGCTATATCCTTGCGTGTTTTTTACCCGCCTCGGTGGGCTTTTGCGGCTGCTGATCGGTTTGGGGTTTATCGGCGGCTTTGTCGGCGTTATCGCTTGGTCGCAACAGCTGGCCTCTGTACCCGTGTTGCGCTTGGATGGCAGTGGTGCCACGGGTTATTTGCTGTTGCTGATGGATGCGTTTGACCCTGGCGCGTTAAAAAACTTTTTCCACGGCGTGCTGGTCGAAGAACACCATAGTAAACTGGTTAACGCCCTGTATGCCGCCGTCTTATTGTCGCTGTCTACCTTTGGTTTGTGGGGCGCGGCTTTTGTTGGGGTTTGGGTGCTGCTGTGGCGGCGGCTGCCGCTGGCTATTGCGGTGTTTCCGGTGCTTATTATCGGCAATTATCTGTTAATGTCCATCGGCTTGGCGGCGGATGCGCATAATAGTGCCAGTCCTTACGAATTATTGAACCGTCCGCTGGGGTGGGCGTATTTTGTTGTGGTCGCGTGGACGGCGGGTGGGGGCTATTATTGGCTGTGGGGTGCGGGCTTGCCGCCCCGCAAGTTAACGCGTATCGGCTTGGCCGGGGCGGTTTGTGCCAGTTTGGCCGTGCCTTGGCTAGTGGCCGCGAATTTTCAGACCTTTCCGGCCTTGCGCGGCTATGCAAGGTATGAGGATTTTAATGCCGTGCCTGCGTGTCTGGTCAAGGCCGCGCGGTTTGTCCGGGATAATAGCCGCCCCGACGAACTGATCCAAGCATCGGACTTTGACCCCCACTATGCAGTCACCGCCTTAGCCGAGCGGCAAAATTTTGTCAGTAAGAGCATGTTCGGCTGGCAAGAAGCCGCCCTGCAAGAGCGGGTTAAGGAGGTTGAAGCGTTTAGCCGTTTGGCCGATACCGAGGCGGTACAAACCTACGCGCTGAGCAACGGCTTGGCGTGGTACATCCTACAACCGACAACAACCGTGGCATGGCCTGCGGCTTTGCTGGAGCAGGCGGTGTTTAGTTGCGGGGGCTATCGGGTTTATTATTTTGGCGCTTTGTGGGTTTCGGGGTCGGTGCATCGTTGAGGCTATAGGGTTTCAATGTCTCTTTGCCGTTAATACATAGAGCGCCCATAAATCTATCCGGCATTTTTAGCGGTTGCTCTGGAAATGGGTTAGGGGAGCTTAGTGCTATGGTTCCGGCATTTGGATGGATTTCGCTTCAAGGGTAAGCGTATCCCCAGACTGAAGCTCTATCTCTACACGATAATTGCCATTATCCCGTTGAACTGGCCCAAAGACCCTGTTCACCGAGTTGCTCGGCCCCCATTCCTCATATTTAGGGACAGCCAAATTGACCAGCCCTGTAGCCGTCAATTCTACCTGATTGGATTTATTGGTAGTAAAGGTCATTGTCACCCTATCTTCTCCACTTTTTGTCCATGCAACTAAAATTGCCCACAGAATCCAGTCGTGCATAAATTTTAATCTCTACGGGTAAGATAAAAGAACGCGCATAGTTTGGCCTTGTCCGCTTTTGGCAATTAACGGCAGAAGAGCGGATCTGTCCAAGCTAATCTACGGGGATGTGGTGGGTTCTGATTTGTTAAGCCTTTCATTCAGTTTTTTCATCAATTTTTCACAAGCATTGCAATCGGCTGCTAGTTCTTCTGGAGTCAAGGCCTTAAAATGGCGCTCTATACTGTTAAGCCGTTCCTTTTCGATGAAGCTTTCATCATCTGTGATATGTAAAAATATACTGACGGCGATATAAAACAAATTATTGTCTTTTGCCTTCATTAATGCTTGCATTTCAGATAAATACAAGCCATGGAGCAGCACACAAAAGCCACCCATAATATCCAAGCGAGTCCTCATGTCAGATACGGTATTTAGCGCCTGAGTAAAAGCCGCAATATCCTGTGCCTCCCCCCAACGTCCGAGCGAAGCGTAAGCATATGCTAACGTCAAATTGTCCGTCTCTACTTTAATGAGGCTACGGAGCGCGTCCCCTATATCTTGCCGCCCCATTAATAATCTGGCGGCATCGGCGGCACAAGTACGCACCAGATCCTCTTCATCGCGTAGCGCTTTGATGACGGCTTCGGCTACCTCTTCATCTGTGGCTTCATCAGGTATGTGGTCTAAAGCTTCGCAGCGGTAGGTTGAGACTTCGTTATTCAGCAATTTTTTCCATATCGCCACGGAAAAAGGCGGAGATTCTAATGATAAATCCAATTGATCTAGATTTTCTGCATTCATAAATTTCATCCACATTGAAGCTTATCGTTTAATCTGTTTGGTGCTGCGTACGGTGTATTATCTTTGCGGTTATGCTGATAAGTTTCCATCATGATGCTAACGGGGCAATGACGCTAAAGCAAACCTTTACCATGATTTTTTGCTTGGCGGCGGTCGGTTGGGGCGGTTGTTATGCTTTGCCCAATCATCGAAAGGTTTCTGAATATTTTCCGATAGCTTACAATACACCCTATATCTTTTTTACTAATTGTGCCGATTCACTGTTTTGCCAAGCAGAGTGATGGTACAGACTTTCTGGCTTTATGATGAAAAAATTGCGATGCGCCGTTATTGGCACAGGTTATCTGGGTAAATTCCATGCCGAAAAATATGCCGCCTTACCCGATTGTGAGTTGGTGGCGGTGGTCGATGTCAATCCGGTGGCGGCAAGTTCGGTTGCCGATAAGCATGGGGTGCAGGCCCTGACGGATTACCATTCTTTATTAGACGGCTCTATTGATGCGGTCAGTATTGTGGTGCCGACAACTTTGCACCACCGGGTCACGAAAGACTTTTTGGCGGCTGGGGTGCATGTGTTGGTGGAAAAGCCGATTACGGTGACGGTTGCCGAAGCCGACGAGTTGATCGCCCTTGCCGAAGCCAATAAGGTGGCGTTGCAGGTCGGGCATTTAGAGCGTTTTAATCCGGCGGTCTTGGGCTTGGATAAAGACGAGAAACCGTTATTTATCGAATCGCACCGTTTGGCGCCGTTCAATCCCCGCGCGAATGATGTCAGTGTGGTGCTGGATTTGATGATCCATGACATTGATATTATTTTGGCGTTGGTCGATTCCGAGGTTGAGCGCATTGATGCCAGCGGTACGGCGGTATTGACCCAAGGCACGGACATTGCCAATGCGCGGCTGTTGTTTAAGAACGGCTGTGTCGCCAATGTTACGGCCAGCCGTATCAGTATGAAGCTGGAACGCAAAATGCGCCTGTTCCGTCCGAGCTCTTACATTGCCGTCGATTTCCAAAACCGCACCCTGACTAAGCACCGTACGGGGACAAAAGAAATGTTTCCGGGCATTCCTGAGATAGAAACCGAAGAGTCGGTGTTTGAGAGCGGTGATGCGTTACTGGCGGAAATTGCGCATTTCGTCAATTGCATCCAGACGGGCAGTACGCCTTTGGTATCTGGCGAAGCAGGACGCAGGGCTTTGGCAACGGCGATTAGGATTACGGCGTTGTTGGGGGATAAGTGAGGCGATTGTCCACTACTTAACAGCACTTAGATTAAGCGTTTAAACGAACAAAAAATAGATTTCAAGGTGACGGCCTTTTCCTATTAGGGGAGGCCTTTCCTGCCCGGCTTGCGCTTTTCATAACGGCATCTGTTATTTGAAGGGCTTGATGATCGGGCCATACCAATTGCATAACAACATCCACAATACCCTGTGGAAACAAGGAAATAATATGATACCCATGGTAAACCTGAAAGCCCAATACGCGGAAATTAAAGATGAAGTTGAACAGGGCTTGGCGCAGACGATAGAGAATTGTTCGTTTATTTTAGGCCCGAACGTGCAAGCGTTTGAGCAAGAAACGGCGGCTTATCTGGGCGTAAAACATGCGATAGGCGTGGCTTCGGGTACGGATGCGTTGCATTTGGCGTTGCTGGCGGAGGGGATAGGCAAGGGTGACGAAGTCATTACGACGGCGTTTACGTTTATTGCCACGGCGGAAGCGATTAAATATGTCGGTGCGGTGCCGGTGTTTGTCGATATTGACCCACGCACGTTTAATATTGCGCCTGAGGCGATCATTAACGCCATTACCTCGCGGACGAAGGCGGTGATGCCGGTGCATTTGTTCGGCCAACCTGCCGATATGGAGCAGATTGAGCAAATCTGCCAAGAGCATAATTTGAAATTGATCGAAGATTGTTGCCAGTCATTTGGCGCGAGTGTCGGCGGCAAACAAACCGGGTCTATCGGTGATGCGGCGGGGTTTAGTTTTTTCCCCAGTAAGAATTTAGGCGGTTTTGGTGACGGTGGTTTGGTGGTCACCAATTCCGACACCACGGCGGCTAAGCTTAAGCAGTTGCGTAACCACGGCTCGAATGTCCGTTATTATCATGAGGTGATCGGTTATAACAGCCGCCTTGACGAAATGCAGGCGGTGATCTTACGCGCCAAGCTCAAGCGTATTGACCAATATAACCAAGGCCGCCGCCGCGTGGCGCATCGGTATTCCGAGTTATTGGCGGGCCTGCCGCTGACCACGCCGCTGGAAGACGGTTTGGGGGTGCATGTGTACCATCAATATACCTTATTGTCCGAGCGTCGTGACGAGATTATGCAGGCTTTACAGGCGCAACAAATTGCTTGCGCGGTGTATTATCCCGTGCCGCTGCATCAGCAAGTGGCGTTTAAAGAAGAATGTGAGGGGTTGTCTTTGCCCGTCACTGAAACCGTCGCCGCCCAGTGCTTTTCGTTGCCGATTTGTCCGTATCTGTCGGATGGGGACATCAAAACCATTACCGATACGATTAAGGCGGCTTTGTAACCATGACCAAGCCCTTAACCGTGATGTTCAGTGCGGGGGAAGCCTCCGGCGACCAACATGCCGCCAATTTGTTTTTGGAGCTGAAAAAGCAAATGCCGGACATTCAGGCCATGGGCATGGGCAGTTCCAAAATGGCGGCGGCGGGGGTAGATGTCCGTTATGATTCGTCGGCTATCGCGGTTATTGGCGTGGTGGAAGTGCTTAAGCATTACGCGGAAATCCGGCGGGTATTAGCGTTTATGCAGCGGTTGGTCGCCGAGGAACGGCCCGATTTGTTGGTGTGCGTCGATTATAAAGAGTTTAACTATAAATTGGCGAAATTTGCCAAACAGCAGGGCGTTAAAGTGCTGTTTTACGTCAGTCCGCAAGTGTGGGCTTGGCGGGCGGGGCGGGTGAAACAGTATGGCAAAGCCATCGACATGATGGCGGTGATTTTTCCGTTTGAAACGGCGTATTACGAGGCGGAGAATGTGCCGGTGCGTTATGTCGGGCATCCGTCGGTCGATAAAGTGCATCCGCAATACGCTAAGGCGGAGGCTTTGCGGCTGTTCGGCTTGGATGGGCAACGGCCTGTCGTGGGTTTGTTTCCGGGTAGCCGTGCCAATGAGATCAAACGCCTGTTGCCCGTGATGCTGGCGGCGGCTGTGCAAGTGCAGCAACGCTTACCCGCCGTCCAGTTTGTCTTGCCACAAGCCAGTTCTATCCCTGATGCCTTACTGGCGGCGTATTTGCCGGAGGCGTTACCTATTAAAGTGGTGAAAAACCAGCCTTATGAAGTCATGCAATGCTGTGATGCGGTGATGACGACTTCGGGGACGGCGACCTTGGAAATCGCTTTGTTTACCGTGCCGATGGTGATTACTTATAAGTTGTCGCCGCTGACCTATTGGCTGGGTCGGTTGTTGGTCAAAACCCCCTTTATTGGTTTACCGAATATTGTCGCTGGCAAGTTGGTGGTTAAGGAGTTGATACAGCATGAGGCCACGGCGGATAATTTGGCGGCGGAGATGCTGCGGATTTTGACTGACGATGCTTATGCGCAAACGATGCGGGCAGAATTGGTGCAGGTTAAGCAGGCTTTAGGGCAGGGCGGCGCGTCGAAGAATATGGCGGATTTAGTGGTGGCTATGCTGAGTTGCCCGTTGGCTTCGGCTTCGCTCAGCCAACGGGCTTCACTCAACCAATAGTAGCCAACGGGAGCTATCCCGTTCCCTGAGCGAAGCCTAAGGGCAACTTAGCTGGTGAACCGGTAGTTTTTGCCCAAACAATGGTCTAGCCATTTTTGTAAGAAATAATTGAGCCGCCATTTGTAGTGCATGATTTCTCGGCTTTGGCTGGCATCGGGGAAGGTGCGGGCGACGCTGGCCCGGTCGTTGTCGCTGAGCACTTCGGCGAGTTGTGCGTCCATGTAAATACGGATGCGCAGGGCAGGGGCGAGCAGTCCGTCTAGGTGTTGGCTAAAGCAATGGTTGAGTTCGACGGTTAGGGTGTAGGGGCTGTGGTCAATGACGGTGAGGTGCAGGTTGGCATGGCGTGGGGCTACCCCGACGGCAGCGTTTTTAATGGCGGCTAGGTCGGGGATGAGTTGCAGCAATTTCTGGAAGTTGGAGGCGCAGAGCTGTTCCAGACAAAGCGAGGTGTTGATGGGAGTGATGAGGGCCATGGCGGCGGTCAGTCTTCGCGGTAGCTGGCGTAAGCGCTGGCAGTTTCCCATAGCGTCACTTGCGCGACGTTAAAGCCCGCTTGTTTGATATGGTGGTAGAGCATTTTGCTTAAGACTTCGGCGGTCGGGTGTTCGTCTAAGGCCATGAAGCGCTCGTTTTGGGCGGTCAGCATCGGGATGATCGGATCATTTTTATGCAGTAAAAAATTGTGGTCCAGATACTCGTCGACGTAGCTTTCCACGCAGGCGCGGATGTCGGCAAAGTCACAGACCATGCCGTCGGCGTTAAGCTGTTCTTGTTGGATGCTAATCGAGGCTTTGACGCTATGCCCGTGCAGGTGGCGGCATTTTCCGGCGTGGTTCATTAACCGGTGCCCGTAGCAAAAATAAACTTCTTTGGTGATGGTAAACATAGTCGGTGGATTTAAGGGACTGCTATCAGATTCAAGGCGGGCAGTTTACTATAAAAGCGGCTATAACAAGTGACGATTTGCAGATATTTCCGTTCGCGTAAGCGGCCGGGCAGTTACGCCCAGTTTGGCCGCGCTAATTTCAAGTTTGCCCTTTAAATGCATTACTACAATTTATATTTAGAATAAATCGCTAAATTTCTATAAAATCTACCGTTTACCTTTCATTCGTCATAGCGCACCTTCATGGATTTAAATTTTCTCGATTTCGAACAACCTATCGCTGAGTTAGAAGCGAAAATAAAAGAGCTTCGTAATGTGGAGTTTGATAACAACATTAATATTTCCGATGCCATTAAGCAGTTGGAAGACCGAAGCCGGACGCTAACCGAAACTATTTTTGCCGAACTGTCCGATTGGCAGATTTCCCAGTTGTCCAGACATCCGGGGCGGCCTTATACGCTGGATTATATCGAGCTGATGATGACCGATTTCCAGGAACTGCATGGTGACCGTGCTTATGCGGATGATCCGGCCATTGTTTGTGGGCTGGCGCGTCTGGACGGGCAACCGGTGGTAGTGATGGGGCATCAGAAAGGCCGCGACACCAAAGAAAAGATTTACCGCAATTTTGGTATGCCACGTCCTGAAGGCTACCGGAAGGCCTTGCGGGTGATGAAAATGGCCGAGCGTTTCCAACTGCCGATTATTTGTCTGATTGACACGCCGGGCGCATATCCTGGCATCGGTGCGGAAGAGCGCGGACAAAGTGAGGCGATTGCCAGAAATTTGTTTGAGATGTCGAAGCTGAAAACGCCGATTATCTGCACGGTGATTGGTGAAGGCGGTTCGGGCGGGGCGTTGGCGATTGGCGTGGGTGACCGTCTGATTATGATGGAATACAGCACCTACTCGGTGATTTCCCCCGAAGGTTGCGCGTCGATTTTATGGAAAAGTGCCGAAAAATCACAATTGGCGGCGGAAGCGATGGGCATTACTTCCGACCGTATCCGTGAGCAGGGCTTTTTGGATGAAGTGGTGCGCGAGCCTTTAGGCGGCGGCCATCGGAATTTTGTCAGCACCGCCAAGAATCTGAAAGAGACCTTGGTACGGCACTTGGCGGAATTAAAGCAACAGAATATGGATGAACTGTTGGAAACCCGTTACCAACGCATTATGGATTTTGGTGTGTTTACTGAGTAAACCCTGACGGATATGATCTTGCGGATGCTTGTAGAGACGGGGCGATTGCGTTTATGGCAATGGCCGGACGGTGACCGTGCGCCTTCGGCAGGCTAGCCATGATGCGGGTACTGGTGTTTGAGTATATTACGGGCGGTGGTTGTAACCAAGCGGCGTTACCTAGTTCCTTAGCAAGGGAAGGCTGTTTGATGTTGCAGGCGCTCTTGGCTGATTTTTCCGCCCTCCCGGCTATTGAACTGACAGTAATGTTGGATAGCCGTCTGTTGGCTGAGGTGGACACCCGTGCGGTGCAGCATCTGGCCATCATTAGTCCTGAACAGGACACCGAAGCGGAATTTGCCCGATTGTTGGCGGCTGCCGATGCGGTGTGGCCTATCGCACCCGAATCTGATGGGGTGTTGCTGCGGCTGTGTTTGGCGGTGCAGGCTCAGGGTAAGCGGCTGTTAACGTCACCTGCCGCCGCTGTGGCGGTGACGGGCGATAAATACCAGGCCTATCGACGCTTGCAACAACACGGCATCGCTACGGTTGCCACGCAATTGGCCGACCAGGCGATGTTTGCGCCGGGGGAATGGCTGATCAAGCCGATTGATGGTGCGGGCTGTGGCGGCACTTATATTCTGCCGACCCAAGCCGCGCTTGCTAAGCACATCATCCGCTCGCCCCGGTTTATTATCCAGCCGCACTTGCACGGCGAGAAGACCAGCCTGTCGTGCCTGTTCCGGCACGGCGAAAGCTGGTTGCTGTCGGTCAATCTGCAAGGTTTTACGGTGTGTGACCACCAGTATGTGTTGCAAGACATTATCGTCAATGACCGCCCCGTGACTTCCGCGTATCAACAAGTGGCGGCGCAAGTGGCTAAGGCTTGCCCCGAGCTATGGGGCTATGTCGGCATTGATCTGATCGAAACCCCCGAAACCATCTGGGTGCTGGAAATCAACCCGCGCCTGACCTCTTCCTTTGCTGCCCTTCGGTCTGCTCTAGGTATCAACGTCGCCGAGTTAGTGTTGCAGTTGCTGCATGGGTCGCCCGCCATTACCGTTAGCACTGACCAAGCCATCACCTTGACATTACATTCATGAAACCGAGACATTATTTAGGCTGGGACATCGGCGGGGCGCATCTTAAAGCCGCTGTCCTTAATCCAGATGGCATCATCACCGCCCTGTACCAGCAGCCTTGCCCGTTATGGAAAGGTTTGGCGACCTTGCAGGCGGCGGTCGCCGCCATTATGCAGGCTTTGCCTGCCGCCGATTATCGCCACGCGATGACCATGACGGGTGAGTTGGTCGATTTATTTGCCGATAGGGAGGACGGGGTCAGGCAAATCATCGCCACGATGGCCAGATTGTTGCCTGCCAGTGAGATACTGGTGTTTGCTGGACGGCAAGGTTTGTTGCCTTTGTCGGCCATTAGCACCGCCGATTATCAGGATATTGCCTCAAGCAATTGGCTGGCCAGTGCCGGATTCGCTGCGCATAGCGTGGGGGATGGTTTGTTTATTGACATAGGCAGCACCACCACGGATGTGTTGGTGCTGCAAGACCGCCAGGTGCAAGTGCAGGGCTATACCGACTATCAGCGATTGGTTACTAAAGAGCTGGTGTATACCGGGATTGTCAGGACGGCGGTGATGGCGGTTGCGCAAGCGGTGCTTGACGAAGGCCAAGAAGTCGGTCTGATGGCGGAATATTTTGCCACGATGGCGGATGTGTATCGGCTAACGGGCGAATTGGACGAAGCTCATGACCAGACTGAGACCGCCGATGGGGCGGCCAAAACCGTTGCCGCCAGTGCCAGACGTTTGGCACGGATGCTAGGTTGTGATTTTTATCCCGAACAATTGCCGCGTTGGCAAAGCGTGGCGGTTAATTTGCGGGCCCAGCAACTCCAGGCCATTACCGCCGCCAGCGGGAAAGTGCTGGCCGAGAACGGTGTGTCCGCCGCTGCCCCGCTGGTCGGGGCGGGTATAGGGCGGTTTTTGGTACGCGAACTGGCGCGGCACTGGCGACGGCCTTATCGGGATTTTTCCGAGCTGTGCCAGTGTTCGGCAACGGCTTTAAACCCTGCCGATTGTGCGCCTGCGGTGGCGGTGGGGTATCTTAACCATGCCCGTGCCTAGGCTTGGGTTTATCTGTTATAGAGTCCGCCGTTAAGGAAACGGCAAGCTAAAAGCCGATCTTTGAGGCCAACTGGACGGTATTGCGGCGTTAGCGTTGGTACGCGCCGTTAATTACCCGAAAATAAATATACGCTGATGTTTTTTATAATATTTTGATTGATCAAGGCATTGTTTGTTGTGTTAAGCTGTGTTTTTCGGTAAGCCCTGAGAAGGGATTAATAGTATGAAAGATGGGAGGATGGGCGGCACAACGCTAGCACGTTTCAGTCTACGCTATGTTTAGCCTGTCGTTTACCCAGCGCCGGATGCTATAGATTTGACACTAAGCCAGTTTGTGTCAAATTGTCATAATGTTGTGAAATATAACCTCTGCCCTCATAATTTATGCACTTCAAAATTATTTTTTTCAGCGTGATAATGGCTATGACGAATCCGACCCTGACCCAAGCTTCGGCTATTGACGGTAAGCTGCCACTGTGTGGTAGCAGTCCTAATTGTGTATCCAGCCAAGCGGACATCCATGACCGCCAGCATTACATCCTACCGTTTGAAATTAAGGGCAATCCGCTACAGGCGTGGGATGCCTTAAAAAAGGCTATTTTAAAACAGCCGCGTCTGGTGATTACCCATGAGACGCATACCACGCTACATGCCGAAGCCACCAGTTTGGTGTTCCGGTTTGTCGATGACATTAATGTGCTGCTTGATGCCGATAGGGAGCTTATCCATATCCGTTCCGCGTCACGGGTGGGCCACAGCGACTTTGGCGTTAACCGTAAGCGTATTGAGGGTTTACGCGCCGAATTGCGGAAAATGGGTGTGGTGGATTAGTTTTATGCCGCCACTTGAACGTTACCACGTTGGAATTTAGGTTAATCATATCGACAGTTCTTGTCGCGTTCAGTTAAGCCCGCTATTTTCTAGGGAAAAAGCTTGTGATTTATTGCTCCAGCTCCATATAGGGTAAAATAGCGTGATATAACTATCAGACAGGGACATTATGAAAACACATAAAATAGGTTTTATCGGCGGCGGCAATATGGCCTCCAGTTTGGTGAGCGGCCTGATTGCCAGCGGCCATGCGGCGACGGACATTTGGGTTTCCGATGTAAATGAAGCCGCTTTGGCAACGTTGGCGGCTAATCTGGGCATTAATACCACGTCCCATAATGCCGATGTGGTGGCGGCTACCGATGTGGTGGTTTTGGCGGTTAAGCCGCAGGCCCTTAAGGAAGTGGCGTGTGGCATTGCCGAGGTGGTGCGGCAGCAACAGGTGTTGGTGGTCTCAATTGCGGCGGGCATTTCGCAACACGGTTTGGCGGCTTGGTTGGGTGCAAAAGTGCCAATTGTCCGCTGTATGCCTAATACCCCCGCGCTAGTGCTGACCGGGGCGACGGCCTTACATGCCAATAGCTATGTTAGTGCCAAGCAGCGTGATTTGGCCGAGAGCCTGATGCGGGCGGTGGGCATTTCCCTCTGGGTGGCTGACGAAAGCGAGCTGGATGCGGTAACGGCGGTGTCCGGCAGTGGTCCTGCGTATTTCTTTTTGTTGATGGAAGCGATGGAGGCGGCGGCTGTGGAATTGGGTTTGGGTGCGGAAACGGCCCGCTTATTAGTCCAGCAAACGGCTTTGGGGGCGGCGAAAATCGCCTTGGAATCGCCTGAATCGCCGGAGCAATTGCGCCGTCGGGTAACTTCGCCGGGCGGGACGACCGAACAAGCGATCCGAACGTTTACCCAAGGTGGTTTTACGCCATTGGTGGCGCGCGCCTTACAGGCGGCGCGTGACCGCTCTATTGAAATGTCTGAACAAATGGAGAATTCCTGATGGATTCCAGTTATCTGACCGACCCTATTATCTTGGTTGTCGATTCTTTATCGTCACTGTATATTATGGCGGTTTTATTGCGGTTTTTGTTGCAATGGTGTGGGACATCATTTTACAACCCGATTGCGCAATTGTTACTGAAAATCACCCATCCGCCGTTACGGGTATTACGCCGTTTTATACCGCCCATCGGTAGGATTGATACGTCTTCGTTAGTTTTGGTTTTGGCCCTGCAAATGTTGGCTAATTTCGTCATCCTGATTTTGAAAGGGGTGACGGTCAATATCGGGGCTTTGGCGATTTTGTCGATGACAGACGTGGTGGCTTTGCTGTTGAACATTTTTATTTTTGCGGTGTTTGCCAGGGCGTTATTGAGCTGGATAAACCCCGGCGCTTACGATTCTGCATCGTCGATGTTGGCGAGCCTGACCGATCCTTTATTGGCGCTGTGCCGGAAATTTATTCCTGATGTAGGCGGCATAGATTTGTCGCCGTTAGCGGCGCTGCTATTTTTGCAATTGGCAAAGATGCTGGTTTTGCCGCCGTTGCAGCAATTGGCCAGTTTGCTTAGTTAGATTCTGTCGGGTGGCGGGTGTGTCTGATGAAAGAAGCAAGCCCAACTAAAACTAAAGATGGCCGCCAAGATGATAAGCTTTTCGCTTTGTTTGAGCCTTTGTCATATAATTCAAAATCTTGTTAAAGCGATTAAGAAGCCTATGTCCGTACCTATGTTTCAAGTTTTTATTGTGTTATTTTGTTTGCTCGGCAGCGAAGTGGCTTTTGCCAAGCGCTTGTATAAGCTGCAAGACCAATACGGCAATACCCTGTTTTCTGATCAGGTGCCGCCTGAGCAGTCGCAAAACCGCCGCGAGCTTCTTAATAACCGTGCTATGGTGGTGGATGTGGTCGAGAAAGCCAAGACTAAAGAGCAAATTGATTTGGATATAAGGCTGGCGGCACTGAGAAAAGAAGAAGAAAAGCTGATTGCCAAACAAAAAGTCAATGACCATGCCTTGCTCAATACCTTCCATTCGGAAGAAGAAATTACGGCGGCCTTAACGGCGAAAATGCAGGACTTTGACAACCAGCAACGGGTGTTGCAAGAATCGTTAAACAATGTCACCCAACAATTGGCTAACCAGCAAAAGGCGGCGGCGGCGGCGGAGCGTAACGGTCAGGATGTATCGGCCAAATCGGTCGAGGACATCAAATCGACCCAGCAACAAATAGCGCAAATCCAAAAAGCCCTTAGGGCAAACATGGATAAGCGGGAGCTGGTCAAAAATGAATATACCGCCAATATAGAGCGTTATTTATTTTTGACCCAATCGGTAAAACAACCCAAGCGCCACGAGGCGGACAAGCCGAGCATCCAACAGGCCAATGCCCTTGGCCTGTTCCATTGCGAGAATGACCATGAATGCAATAAGGCTTGGGAGATTGCCCGCCAGTTTGTTAACCGCCACTCGACAACGGTGCCCGATGTTTATAACGATAAACTGATTATGAACCGTCCACCGGCTGTGGATACGGACATTAGCCTGTCTTTGTCACGCATTACCATTACCGAGAATGATTACGAGCTGTTTTTGGATATTCATTGCCATGATTCGATAGTTGGTGAAGAATTATGTTCTAGCCAAAAAATCAAGGACTTGCGGGCATCATTCCGTAGCTATGTCAATAACGTCTTAGCAGCGGGGGCGGCTCACTAATAAAGTGCCTACGCCTTGGTCGGTGAACAGTTCCAGCAATACGGCATGTTCTACCCGTCCGTCAATAATGTGGACGCTATGGACTCCGCCGTTTAGGGCATCAGTGGCGCAACGGGTTTTCGGGATCATGCCGCCGGAGATAGTGCCGTCCGCGATCAGCGCGTCGATATCGCTGACTGACAGGCCGGTCAGCAGCCCCCCTTGTTTGTCAAGGATACCGGCGGTATTGGTCAATAAGATCAATTTTTCGGCCTTCAAGACCTCGGCGGTTTTGCCCGCCACCAAATCGGCATTGATATTGTAGGAATAGCCATCCGCACCCACGCCTATCGGGGCAATCACCGGAATAAAATCACTGCGTCCTAGCATATCGACCACAGCGGGGTCTATGCTGCTGACTTCGCCGACATGGCCTAAGTCAATGATTTCTGAGGCATCATCGTCGAGTGCCGAGCGTTTTAGGTTGATTTTTTTGGCACGGATAAAATCCCCGTCTTTGCCTGTCAGGCCTACCGCCTTGCCGCCGTTCATATTGATCAGGTTGACGATCTCCTTATTCACCAAGCCACCCAGCACCATTTCCACCACATCCATCGTTTCGCTGTCAGTAATGCGCATACCGTCGACAAAGCCGGTAGTCTTGCCCAGTTTTGCCAAGACTTGGCCGATTTGCGGGCCGCCGCCATGGACGACAATCGGATTGATGCCGACCAGTTTCATCAGGACGATATCTCTGGCAAAGCTGTGTTTTAAGGCTTCGTCGACCATCGCGTTGCCGCCAAATTTAACGACAACCGTTTTGCCTTTAAAGCGTTGGATATACGGTAGGGCTTCGATCAACACTTCAGCGATCAGGGGGGCGGCTTTTTTTTGTTTCATTTTTTAATAGTCCATCATCTATTGGGTATTAAGGGGAAAGGGTGAATTAAGCGGCGGTGGATACAATTAAGCATTGCCGCCAATTTTATACACGGTGGGCATGAAAACTTGCAAGATTTTAATCGGCGAATTTATGCTTGAATTTGGCTAATTTGCAAGCTGCCGTTACCTAAAATTTAAAATCATCAAATAAATCATCCAAATCGAAGTTATCGTCAGTGACGGTTATATCAGATTTATGGCTAGGTGGCGGGCTGTCGCGGTCGCTATAATCGAGAACCCTTTTAAATTGCATCAGATTGGATACGGCGGCGTGCATTTCTACCAGTTCGACAGGATAGTGGCTGTGTGCCGAACCGGCCATAATATCTTTAAAGGCTTTCATCAGGCTTTCTAAGTCTTGGCTTAGGGTGCTTGATAACCAACGGTGGGTGATAAATATCAAGCCTAAGGCGATAAGGCAGGGGATGATGATAATGCTAAGCATCAGGCTCAAATCAGCCATATCCATGCTATCGTCGTATTGATAATATATCGCCCAGTCACTATTGGCAATAGGCTGCTGGTTGCCGTCCAGGCTGCTTGTGCTATTTTTGGTGCCGATAGCGGCCAATACTTGTAAGCCTTGCCTGAGTTCAAAATAACTGTTTTTTGTCGGTATCAGTTTAAGGCCATTTAAGATAATGTTTTCGTCTAAGCTCGCCAGAATCATGCCGACGACTTTACCGTTTTGGCTAATGCTCCGGGTTATCGCCAAGTGCCTGTCAACCCCTTTATCGCCGTGGATGCTGGGAAACGGGTTGTGTGTTAAGGCTTCTTTGACCATTTCCAAATCGGCAAAGCCCATGCGCGGTTTATCTTGCTCGTCAATGGTATTGGTGTCAGGCAGTAATAAGCGGATTTTTAGGGCATTCGGGAGATACTTTTCAAGTCTGGCCGCATTAACCCTTAATAGGCCGCTGTTACCTATGTTGACCGCATTCAGCACATCGGGGTCTTCGGCCATTTTATCGAGAGTTTTGTTCAGTAAGGTAAGGTGTGCCGATAACCCTAAGGCAATACTTTTCGCTTCGGCGGCGGCGGCCTCTTTTTTGGCGGTGTTGGTTTCGTTTGAGCTTAACCAATAAATGCCAAAACCCGCCGTCAGTATGATGAGAACCATGGCAAGCGCAAGCAAAGAGAACATTTTTCTCATAATAATAACTCCGAAGATAAAAATCTTTTAAGTGGTTTCCGGGCAGGAAGACACTGAAATGGTGCGGGACTTGATTTTAAAGGCGTATCCAAGAAAACACGCATAAAAATAATTTCTGGGTTTGCGCAGGGGTTGTTGTCCACGAAAAACACGAAAAAGTTATTCTGGCTGAAGATAGCCGTAAAATTTTAGGAATGCCTGTGAAATAACTGGGCCAATATGGGACGGCTTATCCCCTTCTTTAGATAATTTACCGCTGTTTTTTAGGCAGTGTTCTGCTAGTGGCCTATAAATTTCAGGCAGAACATTAGCGATGTCACCTACTGTTGTCCGGTATGGCCAAAGCCGCCGCTTCCCCGGCTACTGGCCGTAAAGTCGTCGACTTGGCGGAACTGGACTTGTGCGATGGGGACAAATACCATTTGGGCGATACGCTCACCGATCTGGAGGGTAAAGGCACTATCACTGCGGTTCCAGCAGGAAACGAACACTTGCCCTTGATAATCCGAATCAATCAGCCCGACTAAATTGCCCAAGACAATGCCGTGCTTATGACCTAGGCCTGAACGCGGCAATAAGACTGCCGCTAAACCAGGGTCGCCAATATAAATCGCCAGTCCGGTAGGGATAAGCAAGGTTTCCCCAGGGGCGATAACGGTAGTTTGGTCAAGGCAGGCGCGTAAATCTAAACCCGCCGAGCCGGAGGTGGCATAGTCAGGCAAAGGGATGGTTGCGCCTAAACGGGGGTCAAGAATTTTTAACTGTATGGTATTCATGGCATGGTGTTATAGAAGTGTTCGGCGATCAGGCTGAGCAGTTGTTGGGCAAGCAGGGATTTGTCGGTCATTGCCAGGGCTTTTTGGCCAGTGGGCCAAAAAACCTGTAAGGCGTTTTGGTCCCTGTCGAAGCCGCCCTCTGCCTTACCGACCCAATTGGCGGCAATCATCGCCAGTTTTTTGTCTTGGAGTTTGCCTAGCGCATACTCGGTCAGGTTTTCGGTTTCGGCGGCAAAGCCGACGGTAAAGGGCGGCGGCGTTAAGGCCGCTACCGCCGCTAAGATGTCTTGGGTTTTGTGTAGCACCAGCGTGCTTGCGCCCGCGTGTTTTTTCAGTTTTTCAGGGGCGGGTACGGGGCTGTAATCGGCCACTGCCGCCGCGCCGATATAAATGGCATGGCTGTCGGCCTCGGCCAGTACCGCCGCATACATTTGTGCGGCGGTCTCCACTTGGATTAGCCGCGCCTGGGCAGGAGCGGCTAATTGTACCGGGCCGCTGACCAAGGTGACATCTGCCCCCATATTGATTGCCGCTTCTGCTAAGGCGTAGCCCATTTTGCCTGAGCTACGGTTGGTGATATAGCGTACCGGGTCTAAAGGCTCACGCGTGGGGCCTGCACTAATTAAGACCTTAAGGCCGGCCAGTTCCGAACTGGCTTGCACCGAAGCGGGCGCAGTAAGCAGTTGGCGGCAAATGTCTTCGGGTTCTGACATACGCCCCAAGCCCGTTTCGCCGCAGGCTTGGTCTCCTGCTGCCGGGCCAATAAATCTGACTCCGTGGGTTTTTAGGCGTTCGACGTTTGCCTGAGTGACGGCTTTAGACCACATGGCTTGGTTCATGGCCGGAGCGACATAAACCGGACAGGTTGCCGCCAAATACAGGGTGGAAAGCAAATCATCCGCTAAGCCATGGCTGAGTTTGGCGAGCAGGTTGGCACTGGCGGGTGCGATGACCAAAACATCCGCCCAGCGGGCGAGGTTAATGTGTCCCATAGCGTTTTCGGCATCGGCATCCAGTAAGGTGGTCTGGACAGGATGGCCCGATAAGGCCTGAAAGGTGAGGGGACGGATAAACTCAGCGGCGGCGGTAGTCATGACTACGCGTACCTGTGCGCCTTGTTTGCGCAATAAGCGTACTAACTCTGCCGATTTATAGGCGGCGATGCCGCCGCTAATACCTAATAAAACACGCTTATTAATAATGGCACCTGAATACGGACAAAAACGCTATTATGGCAAGTCTGGCTGAATTGTTCTAGGCTTAAATTTTAAACGGGTGGGCAATGGCTAGGAGATCCGTACTTTGTGAGTTCTGGGTGGCGGATGTTGTTATACGTTTGCCCCGGTATTAGCAGGAGAGGGGCTCTCCGAGTCTACTATCAACTCTTCGGCAAGGGGTAGGCAAACGGTAAAGGTTGTGCCTAGCCCGGGGGTGCTGTCAACATGGCAACTGCCCGCTAATCTGCGGATATAATCACGCGCTTCATATACGCCTATGCCCATGCCGGCATTACCTTTGGTGGTGTCAAACGGTTTAAACAGGCGTTCGGCGATAAATTTTCTATCCATGCCGCAGCCGTTGTCGGTTATTTTAATAATGGCGTGGGGCGGCTGTTTTTCTAGGATTAATTTTACAAAACCGTCGGCGGGTGTGGCATCTTGGGCATTTTGCACCAGATGGCCAAGAATGGCGGTGATTTTGGTTTTTTCACCGACGACAAACAAGTCGTCTGTAAGAGTGTTCAGCACTTGCAACGCAGGGCGGTTACCGGCTTGTTGCAAGGCGACATCGGCGGCAACATCGGCAAGGTTAAGGCGATGGTTCTGATATTGAGGGTCGTGGCCTTTTTTCAGTTGAGTAATCAGATGATCCATTTTGGTCACGACATTTTCCAGCGTAGTAATGGCGTCATCGACAAATTCAGGATTGCGCTTATGTTTTTCGGCATTTTTGACAATTAGGCCGACTTGGGCGATCAAGTTTTTCAGATCATGCACCAAATAAGCGGAAATGCGGTTGTAAGCTTCAAATTGGCGTGATCTGGACAACGCGTCACTGGCGTGGTTAAGGGCAAGGGCGTTGGCAAGCTGTTTACCCACGGTTTTCAACAGATCGTGGTCTTCCCAATTTAAAGGCCGCGGGGCGCGGGCTTGGGTCAGGACGACAAAGGCTTCCAGATCATTTTGCAAGAATAGCGGGATAATGAGCCAGACTGCTTTCTCTGGGGTCATCCATAATGACAGGTCGGCATCCTTATAGAGCTGGGGGCTTTCTGCTAGTTCGTAAAAATCAATAACCCATTGTTTTTTTGATATAAATAGGATCATGCTATGGTTGGCCGCCAGTTGCTGGGGAGAGTCAAAGCCTAAATTTTTTGCATCGGCCAGATAAAAATCGCCTTGCTCGTCTTTTAACCATAAGCCGCCGCCAGAACTGTCCACCAAATCGGCCATGGTTTTGATGATGGCGGCGGAGAGTTCTGGCAAGGAGTTCAACCGGGCAATAGTTTTGCTGAGCTTGAGCCATTCTTCGCGGTAATCGTAGTGGTAGCTGAACAGATGCTTGTTGAAATAGACTTTGACTAAGGCTCTAACTCTGCCCGAAACAAACAACACCAGCAGCAGAATAATGGCGAGGAAAATAAAGACAATTTCGGCGAACTCACCCCAACTGCCGCCAAAATCGCGGATGTAATAGCCCGCTAAAGACATGGTGATCAGGTATAACCCGGTCCCCATCAGCACCGTGCTATGGAAGACCAACGTCCGCGACAGGCTAATGTCGGTCATGCCGTGGGTTTGCAGGCGGTACATGGCGATGCCCAGCAAAGGGGTGATCAGGGTATTGATAATGCCCCGCGAACCCCACAACGGGTAATCCAGGCTGGTGAACAATAATGATTTGCTAAAGACAATAAAGTCAATAGTAAACAAAGACGCTAAGCCGATACACAAAAATTTGATGACCCAGCGCAGCTCGGTAGTGGCGTTGCGGTACAGTTGTTCGACTAAGGCCAAGCCGATAATGGCGAACATGAGGTGGGACATCAATCGGATATGCACTTGATTGCCGACGAACTGTTTAATGGGGGTGCGCACGTCTTCGGACAGTTCAAAAACGAGCAAAAAGACAATGAACGCGGCGAGCATATAAGTGAAGCGTGACCGGTATAGCAATAGGTAGTTATGGTTAAGCTGCTGCCGCGAAATGAGTGTGCCGAGCAGAAAAAACCAAGTGGCATTGCGTAGGGTTTCAAACGCCAAACTGGTTGAAATTATTAAAGTGTAAGTAGGTTGGTATTCGCAAACGGTGATATAGCCCGCCCAGAGCATGGAGAAGGCCAGAGCCAGCAAAAAAGGTCCGGCGACGGGATTTTTTTTGCGCCCCACCCAAGCGGTCAGCAATAAGAGAAAATAGGCGATGGTAGCCAATAAATAGCCATAAAAAACGAGTGGTTCCATGAAGCCTGCCGCCTGTGAGAAAGGGGGTTATTGCCTGTTTCGGCGTGGGTCAAAAGCCTGTTGTACGGTGTCGGCAAATAAGTTGGCCGCCAAAACTAAGGCCAGCATAAACACAAACGCGGCGGACAGCGACCACCACACCATCGGTTCCCGCGCCATTTCCAGCCGCGCCCCGTTAATCATATTGCCCCAGCTGTAGGTGGTCGGATCGACCCCTATGTTGATGTAAGATAACACCGCTTCCGCCAGCACCAGCGAGCTGAAATCCAGCACCACCGAAATCAGCACCAAGTGCATGACATTGGGCAGGATATGGCGGCTTAAGATAGTTAGCGGTTTGACCCCTAATGCGGTGGCGGCCTGGACATATTCCATTTCGCGCAGCTTAAGGGTTTCCGCGCGTAACAGACGGCACAGCCCCGTCCAACTGGTCACGCCCAAAATCATGCACAAAAATAACAGGCGCATATCGGCGCGGACGACTAGGCTAGTGAAGGCGGCTTCATGGTTCGCCATGTAAACTTGCACCATTAAGATGGCGGCGGCGATTAATAAGACGCTGGGGATTGAGTTCAAGGTGGTGTAGACATATTGGATCATATCGTCCACCCAACCCCGGAAAAACCCGGCGAGGATACCGAAAATAACCGCCAGCGGCAACATGATGAGGGTGGTCAGCGTACCGATGACCAGTCCGGTACGGATACTTTTGATGGCTTGGTAGAAGACATCTTCACCAACCTTATCTGTGCCGAGGACGTGATAATAGCCCGATAGGTAACACAAGGTATAGGCAGTGCAAAAAACCGCCGCCACCGTGCAAAAAACCGCCTTAGCAGCGGTATTTTTGGGTATGTTTTGCCCTGCCAAGGCAAATCCTGCCCAGACTAGCAAAGCCGCCAAACCTAGCCAAGCCAAACTTTGTGCCAAGGCTATGGCTGTTTTTACGCCAATATCGGCGGCCTGCTGGGTGGGGTCGGCCAAATGGTGGCCACCGAAAGTCAGGCGCGGATACGTCCACGCGACTGTACCGTCGGCGGCGGTGGCCATTTCTTTGCTGTACAGGGTCAGTGCGAACGGAGCCGAATAGGTTTTTTCGCCATGCTGGCGTAAGGGTTCTGCCCATGCGTCCAGGACGCTGATGATCTCATGGCTATTGGCTTGCTCGGTACGGCTTGTGCTTTCGTAATGCAGGGAATCGAGCAGGCCGATGCCCAAGAAAAACACCAGTACGGCCAGTGCCGCCATACCGAGCGGGTCGCCGCCGATTTGCCTGAGCGGGCGTTGGATATAGTCTTTACCGCGCAGGTACAGGCCAGTTGCCAAAATTATTAGGCACAGGGTAAAAATGAGGGCATCTGTCCATAAAATAACCATTTAAGACCACCTTGCTTTGGGCATAGCTTAGGGTAGGGTACGGTAAGCGTCTTTGATTTCGCAACCGTCCAGAGTACAAATAGGGGGATTTTTGCAACTGATCCCCGCCTCATTCATGGCTTTTTGCATCGTCTCTATTTGTTGGTCGAGGGCGTTGATATGGTCGATCATACGGTTAATCGCCACGGCGACCGGGTCGGGCATGTCGGCGCTGGCCCCATAAGCGTTGAAGTTGACCGGGCGGTTACTGCTGGTCGGTTCGGGCGGCGGGGCTTTTTGTTCGCCGATAATATGCGCCGGAATGCCCACTACGGTAACGCCGGCGGGTACAGGTTTGAGTACCACCGAGTTGGAGCCGACCCGTGCCCCGTCGCCAATATCAATAGGCCCTAAGACTTTTGCGCCCGCGCCAATGACCACGCCGTTATGCAGCGTCGGGTGGCGTTTGCCTTTTTGCCAAGTCGTGCCGCCCAACGTTACGCCATGATAAAGGGTACAGTCGTCGCCGATGACGGCGGTCTCGCCGATGACCACGCCCATGCCGTGGTCGATAAACAGGCGGCGGCCAATGACGGCACCGGGATGAATTTCAATGCCCGTCCACCAGCGGCTGAGATAGGCGATAAAACGCGCCAGCCAGCGGAAACCGGCCTGCCAGCACCAATGGCTAAGGCGGTGGACGACCACGGCATGGACTCCCGGATAGGTGGTGATGACCTCTATCCAAGTCTGCGCGGCGGGGTCGCGGGCAAACACGCAAGCGACATCTTCTTTTAAGCGGCTGAACATATTAATCCTTATGTTGGTGATCCTGGGACATCCGTAAAATGCCCCGGAGTATGTCGACTTCTTTCGTGTCCAGTTGGATACGGTTATACACGCGCCGTAGGCGGCGCATAATAGATTTGGAGCGGCCTGGCTGCATAAAACCAATATCTACCAAGGCTTCCTGCAAATGCCGGTAAAACGATTCCATTTGGCTGGCGGTCGCCAGCGGGCATTCGCCTTGGTCGCCCACTTGTATGGTGTCGGGGCGGTCGGTGGCGGCGAACAGCTCATAACACACCACTTGCACCGCAGCGGCTATATTTAGGGAGCTATAGCTCTCATTACAAGGGATATGCAGCAAATAATGGCACAAATCCAGCTCATGATTTTTCAGGCCGGAATTTTCGCGGCCAAAAATAATGGCGATTTGTTGGTGCGGACTGTCGATGACGGCCAATTGCGCACATTGTTTGGGATTGAGTTCCGGCCAGCTAATCGTCCTGCGCCGGGCGCTGGTGCCAATAATCAATTGGCAATCGGCGATGGCCTCCTGCAAGGTCGGGTAGACCGTGGCGGCGGTAAGCACATCGTCGGCACCTGAAGCGCGGGCGGTCGCCTCGTTGCTGGGGAAGGTTTTGGGGCCGACCAACGCGAGGCGGGTCATGCCCATGTTTTTCATGGCACGGGCCACCGCTCCGATGTTACCCGGATGGGTGGTTTCGACCAAGACAATTTTGATATGGGAAAGCAACGTTAAACCTGTTATGAAAAAGGTGGCCATTTTTAGGTGGGTTTGCCTGACAGCCCGAACCGCCGTTGGGTTTGGGGCAGGCTAAAGCGCCACTTTAAAAGTGCAAGCCGAAAAAAGCCTTAAGTTTACCAAAAGATTTGCTACCATACTGGCTTTTATCTGCTCATTAAGAAACTGACCTATGCAACCAATGTTAAACATCGCCGTCCGGGCGGCACGCAGCGCGGGCGATTTGATCCTGCGCTCATCTGACAGTATCGGACAACTCCGTATTGACCAAAAAGGCAAAAATGATTACGCCAGTGAAGTGGACCGTATGGCGGAGCGGGAAATTATCAGCATTATTCGGGCAGCTTATCCCGATCATGCCATTTTGGCGGAAGAAAGCGGTGAGCATCAAGGGAATGATTTTGTTTGGGTAATTGACCCGCTGGACGGCACTACCAATTTTTTGCATGGTTTCCCGCAATACGCCGTTTCTATCGCCTTAAAGCACAAAGGCAGGCTGGAAGTCGGCGTTATTTATGACCCCTTGCGCGACGAATTGTTCACCGCCAAACGCGGCGGCGGCGCGACCCTGAACAACCGCCGCTTGCGGGTTACCCAACAGCCGAGCTTAAAAGGTGCGTTATTGGGTACGGGATTTCCTTTTAAAACCGATTTGCATCTTAAGGCTTATGTGAATATGTTCAGCGCGTTGACCATGGAGTGCGCCGGCATCCGCCGCGCGGGGTCTGCCGCTTTGGATTTGGCTTATGTCGCGGCTGGGCGTTTAGATGGTTTTTGGGAAATCGGCGTGATGGAATGGGATATGGCCGCCGGGATTTTGCTGATTAAGGAAGCGGGCGGTGTTGTTACCGATTTTTCTTTTAATGACAATTATTTGCAGTCGGGAAATTTAATTGCAGGTAGCCCGAAAATGCACCAGTTGATGTATCAGCTCATAGAGCCTTATGTGACGGCGAATTTGAAATAGGTTTTGGTCATGCTGGATACGGCTTAGGCCGTGTCCAGTTCCGGGCTTGTTGACCGGATACGGCTAGGCGTAGGGCGTTATGGATGGGGGTTTAGCTGTATTCGACCATCATGACTAACGTATCGAGCAACAACATAATGTCGTCCAATTCGCGTGCGTCGATATTCATGACTGGCCAAGGGATGCCACGTCCGTTAAGGACGGTCAGATAATCGTCAACACTGGGTTGGCTAGTGGTATCGTAATGGGTAATACCGATTACCGCCGGATTTTTCAGCAAAAAGGCTTTGTTAAGGCTGAGATAATAGTCCAGCTCCTCCAAGGGATTGCCTTGGGTGTTGTTGATCATGATAATCAGCCCCGCCGCGTCGCGGGTGAGGATGGGGGTCATAAAATCAAAACGGCGTTGTCCGGGTGTGCCGTACAAATAAAATTTATCTTGGCCGTCAATGGTTTTTAGCACCCCGTAGTCCATTGCGACGGTAGTGGATTTTTTTTGTTGCAGGACGTTTTGTTCTGAGGGTTTTACTTCGGTGGAAAAATAGCTGCTTTCGCTGATGGTGGCGATGGCCGTGGTTTTCCCTGACCCTACCGAGCCGGTAAAGACAAATTTAAGGATGGGCGCTTTTTTCTGGGTGTTGGCCGTAACTGCCGATACATTAGCGGCTTGGGGAACTGTTTCGTCATGGCTCGGCTGGTTTTTTTTCACCGCCCTTTCTTGCCCCAGCGCTTTTATGGCAGATAAATCCATAAAAATGGTTGCCGAGGGGGCTGAAGAGGTTTCTTTGGTCATGATGGGGATCCTTTGGTGGGCAGTACGGGTATTGGGTAATCTGCTATCATTGTCATAAAGTGGTGGCTTTTAAGGCGGATGATTTTTAGTTACAGGACACTCCGCATATCGAGTGGAATTACCTTTGACATAATACGTTAAATTTTTAATGGATAAAAGGGAATGTTGTTATTTGCCGTATTTAATGTGGCATTATTTTAGCTGGTTTATTTTTTTGTAATTTATTGATTTTATTTTTATTTTTATATTAAGTTCACAGTTTTTGCAAGTTTTTTGGCATTTTTTGTGAACTGTATCACACATTTTGGCAAAGCTGGGCTATAGGGTTGGTTTGTTCGCCAAGGCTTCGGGCAATCAGCAAAATACCAGCCCTTTCACTATAGCGCCTGTCAAGCGTCATGCAAGTTATCGGAAGGATTTCCATAATGTATACTCTGAACGGTCAAGTTTTCGGTTAATCCGCTCGTGGTGAGCCTGTCCCACAAGGGGGGTCTGGGGACAGGCGAACGGTTAAT
Source organism: Methylovulum psychrotolerans (assembly GCF_002923755.1). Lineage (GTDB taxonomy): Bacteria > Pseudomonadota > Gammaproteobacteria > Methylococcales > Methylomonadaceae > Methylovulum > Methylovulum psychrotolerans. The sequence goes on along the minus strand of NZ_PGFZ01000001.1, from coordinate 1,065,970 downwards.
CCTAAAACCGAAAACTTGACCGTTTGAAGTATATAGGTACGGTGGTGTGGCCGCTTAATAGAAGTGAGTACATAGCCATTGTTATCTTGCTATGGCTATTTGGCCTGAATATTGGTTATTATAGCCCGATTGATTGGAGCTTCCGCGAAGGGTGGCTCGGAACAGGGGCGTAAATAATTTTTTACGCAATTTCACATAATTAGGAATGATTTATCTATGTCCGTTAGCCATTTTAGTATTGCCCCCATAGGATTTGACGAACTGGAAATACGCTATTTTACGGCTGTCCTCTATTTGGCGGAAACGCGTCTGCATCAACGGTGGCAAGTGGTAAACACAGGGGATGCCGATTTTTTTGTGTTGCCGGCACAGCACCCACAAGACGGATTACCGCCCGAACGGTGTTTTATTTACGCTGCCGAAGCCTTAAGCGATAAGCATATCGTGGTGGATGCTAGCGGCATCCCGAGTGTCAGTTCGTTAGTGGCGGTGTTGGCCCGGGCTGAAGGCACTACGCTGCTTGAGCGTCCGCAAGCCCTGCCGCCAGTAGCCGACCCGGTCACGCCTTCGGTAAAAGAGCCTGAACCTTTGCCGGAGCGTTTAAGTGGCGATGACAAGGTTTTTTATCCGGAGGATGGGCTGCTAAAAGCCTTGCTTGACGACAGCCCCGAACCGATATGGATTGTCGTTGATAAGACTATCGATATTTGGTTGGATCCGGTGCAAAGCCTTTACTATAGCCAAGCGAACTTAGAAGAACTGATGCCTTACTGCACCGCCGATAGCCGGATATTGATCAATACAATGACGGCATCGGAATTGCAAAGGCTGGTTGAAAAGCGGCAAATTGCCGCTAAGCCCCTAAATAACCTGATTTGGTATGTTGCGTTTAAATCTTCGCAAGGCCGGTTGTTGGCTGGTAATAGTCCCGATGATATTGTGCATTTGAAGGGCTGGCCAAATTTGCGCTTGCCGGAAGGCCGCGATTTTATTAAGCTGGCGGCGTTTATGCATAATAATACCTTGGCTTTGGCGGATATTGCCGAGGCGACCCGTTTGCCTTTGCCGAAAATCTATAATTTTTATAATGCCTGTTATTTGGTGGGGCTGATAGAAAAATCCGCTGTTGCCCAACGTAATGAGAAGCCGTTAGATGCCGACCGCCGTAACTTGTTGGATAGGATCAGAACCCGCCTTAAATAGCCATAAAAGCAGAAACAAACAGGCCGGATGATGGGGTCATCCGGCCTGTTATTGCTGGAAACTGTTCTGCTGACTCAGCAGGCGTACCCGATTACAGCACTAATTTGCTTTCTAAAGACATGACGCTACGGCGGGCCAAGGCCAAGTTGCTTTTGGCTTTGTCCAGTACGACATAAATGAATACGCCTTCGTATTTTTCAGTCGGGCGGATGATGTGGTATTGTTTGCCCAGCGTGATCAGGATGTCTTCGATGTCGTCTTTCAGACCTAAGCTTTTCATGGTTTTCAGTTTGGAGCGGACAACTTCGGAGTTGCCGGCCGCCGCCAGTTCCATATCAATACCTGTACCCGCTGAGCCTAATAACATGCCGCTGTTGCCGTCAACCACAGCCGCAACCATAGAACCGTCAATAGTGGCAACTAATTGTTCCACGATCTCTTTAATATTGCTCATTGTTTTTCCTTTAGATTATTGGCACAAAAAAAACTATTGCTATTTGCCAACGGATGATAGCAATAGGGTTAGGAATGGCTGTGAAATAAGCTCGCCAGTTAAGGCTTTGCAGGTTTCGGCATCCCCTGTGTAGGGTATAAAATCTTGGCAGGCCTGGGTCGTCATTGGCTTAACTTATCCCGTACCGTCCTAAGTCTTGTTAATTTCAGCGGCTGTTAGGCGCAATGTTCGGTAATCAGCCCCATATTGCGCTGTATGGTGATCCAGCCCATCGCGACGCTGGTGTTTTTATCCGTGCTTAACACGAGCAGTAAATCTGGTTTTTCGGGGATGACGGCCATAAAATGCCGGGTGTCTCCGGCATTGATACAAATGTCATTAATGCTGTTACTGATGGTTTTGCCCAGTTTAGCCGACAGTAGTGATTCTACGGCGCGTACAGGTTTGCCGCGCAACATTTCCGCCGCCGCCGCCGCCAATGCTTCTAAGTAAGAGGGGGTAAGGAAATCGACTTTATGGGCGACCCCTAATAATTGCCTGCTGTTCATGTCAATCACCGCGTACCCGAATACGCCATCCATGTCGGCGATAACTGATTGTAAAATATCGTCTAGTTTTGTCATTGTTATTGTTTTTTCCGGCAAGTAAAAAGAAGCTTTTTGCTAAAACGTAATCCAGATAGGTATATTGCCACCCTTAGTTACTTAGGCAAGGGTTTGGGGATAGGCATTCGCTTAAGCCCCAGGGTGTTTTAAGCGGTTTTTTAGTTTGCTAAACAGGCTCTGCTTATCAGGGGCCGGAATTGTTCCGAACAACCCTGCCACGAAGCTGGCATTGTAAAAATTGTTTGCTACCGCTAAGGGCGTGCCCGTCACTTCCGCAGCCTGCTCTAAAGAGGCGGTGTTTTTATGCAAAAATTCCGCTAATTTTCGGTAACTCAAGCTGTCAGTTTTTCCCAGATACGGCAGTTGGGACAATTGTACCAATTCTTGACCGGAATGCCCCTGTAGCAGCTGCCCTTGCGATAAGTTAAATGCGGCATACCAAATCAGTTGGCTTAACGGCAGCGCCGTTAAGCCGGATTTTTTGACGGCTTTGCCTAATTCGGCTACGGATAAAGGGGTTGCTAAGATAGGGTTGTCCAGACTAAAAAATGGCTTAAGCTGCTCTAAAGGGGCAAGGGAATAATAGGCTTTTTTATCGTGATAGATAAAAATAGGGTTATCGGTAGGCCGTGCTTGCAAGGTTAAGGCGAAAGCTTGCTTTTGCTCAGTCAGTAATATACCTAGTAGCCCTTGTTGCGGGTTAAACTCTGGGGCTTTTGCCGGGGCCTGTGGTTTGGCCGGTTGCACGGTAGCAGTAGGTGCAGGTACTTTCGGGCTAGTGGGTGCAGGCTTTTGTTCGGGCTTTGCTTTAGGTGCCGTTTTAGCTGTGGCAGCGGGCAACGCCTGCTGGGCGACCCGATTAAACAGCGGGATTAAAGCCTGTAAGCTGGGGGTGCGGTCACTGTCGACCAGTAGGCCATTGTCAAGACCTTTACTGGGGTCGGGGACATAAAAAAAACAGCGTTCACGCGGTAGATTTTTTAAGGCAGCACTTTGCGATTTGTCATAAACGACATAAAAATCGGCAGTGGCGGTTTTGACAATTTGCCAAGCAGGCTGTAAGGCGAATTCAGCCAAATCAAGAATGGCGCAAAATTTTTCTGCCTCATGCTTTCTAAAGCCAATGAGTTTAAGGCTAATAAAATTATCGTTTTCTATATTCATTAATTTTAGAATTGGCGGCTATATGATATTAGCGGGGCTATTCCCAGTCGGTTCAATATATCCCGAAGCCTAAGAAAAACAAAGCCAAAAAATTTAAAAGCGGCTGGCTTTTTGGCTGTGTAGGATAGGTGGGCTTTTTTCCGAATGCACCGCATCTGTTTACCCCAATAACCTATCAAACATTTCTGCCGCTATTTTATCCTTGAACGGGCCATAACCATAATAATCTTGTTCAGTTTAAGGTTTTTATATAGAGGGCGAACCCAGTTAAGCTACATAGACTTGCCGCCAACCAAAGCCTACCCTTAATTGATGCGTTTATGACCAGTTTCAAAGTCATATAATATGATGAAAATGATGAAAAGTCTATTTTTAGATTTACTAAATTTTGTAACTACTTAACTTCCTCTTATAAAAACTAATCATTTATGAGCAATTTGTTAAAATTTAACCCCCAGTCTCTTCATTTCTTTAGAATTATTCACTTTTTTAGGTGATTTTTGACGATGATTCCAAAAAAATAATCTATGGACATTGTTGAAATTAACGCCTTTGATAGGTTGCCATTGGTGGACATATAGGGTTAAAAGTTGATTACGCGACATAATGTATACTTCAAACGGTCAAGTTTTCGGTTTTTTGATAGGGTACAGCGTACCCTACGGTGAATTGTAAAAGCCGAAAACTTGGCCGTTCACAGTATATGTGCATGAGTTAAAAATGGGCTTTGATTAGTAGAGAGCCTATGCCGTTAATTGGCTTTAGCCTCTATACATAGGTGTACAATACGGCAATTAGGGATAAGATGCTGATGGTATTGCAGTTAGTCGGAGGGCTAAGCCAATCATACCGTATGATAAGTACCGCAATTCGGGAAAATGCCCGCAAAGATGGGCAATAGCGGCCTTTTTCAAGCTGTCATTTTAGTGTACAGTTGACAAAAGGCGGTTTAGCTGGAAGGGGGTAGTCTGTAACGGCAACCCTATATAACTAAAGCACAATAAAATGATGTCGTTCGTGGTGAGCTTGTCCCACAGGGACTTCCGTTGGTCGTCGAACCACCATAGCCCTTCGACAAGCGGGGGGCTGGGGACAGGCGAACGGCTTTACAATCAACTTATACTGCGTTAGCTATATTGCATAATGATTTAAGTGTCGCGCCCTTCTTCTAAGGCAAGCGCTAGCATAGACGCTAATTTATTGATGGATGCTTGGGTTTTCGCATCAGTGCCGTTAAACATAACCCCCGCGCCAATAGGGAAAAATTCGTTATCCATCGGTGCGATATAGACTATCTCGCACACCAGCTTTAATTGCTCGCCGTCGAACTCAATGTTAATTGTACCCGATTGCGAAATCAGCTCAGGCGCCAAGTACGGTTGCAGGTTCGATAAAAACGCGCCGCTGAGGCTAATGTTATCGATGTTTCCGATATATTCTTGGCCGTTGATCGTCATGGCAAAGGCTATCTCGGTCAGTACACGGCTGTGTATCCGTCTATCAATCCGTTTGCGTCTGTCCGGTTGCGGCGTTTTTATAATTTTTTTCATGACTCTATAGTATAGCTAGGGAATGAGTATAGGAGTTATTAAACCACAATGGTGCGTTACTTTGTCCAAATTTACTTGTACAAGTGTAGTATAAATTGGCGGTTGGGCAATAGCTAAATTAGGGCTACTGGCTATTGATTTTGTCTAATACAAAAGCCATAAAAATTATATAGTATTTAAGGTGTTAAGTTTGATTGGGATTAAGCTTGTTTTTAAACGTTTTGGTTCCTTGTGTAAGGTTGATAATTCTTGTAGGCCGATCTATTGCCCAATGAATGTTGGGCGGTCAGTTACGGGTTTTGCCGCTTTGTCCGGTAGAAAGTGCGTGGCAATAATCCCTCTATGGTGAAATGGCGTGGGGATAATGTTAGCGCTTTTGCTGTAAAAAAAATGTAAAAATCAGCCTTTGTTAGGTATCGTGAGTTGGCCCATTGTATAATTGATTAGTTTTAGTCACTACGAAGGATTGGTTGCAAGCATGGCATCTGAAAAAACCTCCATACGCCGTCGCGGCATCTACTTACTACCCAACCTGTTTACCACAGGTGCGCTGTTTTCCGGTTTTTACGCTATCACCTCGGCGATGAACGCCCACTATGAAACCGCGGTCATCGCCATCTTTGTCGCTATGATTCTTGATGGCTTAGATGGCCGGGTTGCCCGATTGACCAATACCCAAAGCGAATTTGGGGCGCAATACGATAGCTTATCGGATATGGTGTCGTTTGGTGTGGCTCCGGCTCTGGTCATGTATTTGTGGGCGTTTTCTAGCCTAGGGCGCTTAGGCTTGTTTGCCGCTTTTGTCCATACCGCCGGTGCGGCCTTACGGCTGGCGCGGTTTAACACCCAATTGGAAACGGCGGACAAACGCTATTTCCAAGGCTTGGCGAGTCCGGCGGCGGCGGCTATTTTGGCCGGCTTTATTTGGATTTGTTTGGAACACCAATACGCCATTGATATGGTCAAATATGTGGCGATTGCCTTAACCATCGGCACTGGCTTGCTGATGGTCAGCAATTTCCGCTACACCAGCTTTAAGTCTATCGACTTAAAGGGTAAAGTGCCGTTTTTTGTCGCTATTGCCATGATGTTGGGCATCGCCTTTGTGATGGCGCAACCGCAAACCATGCTGTTCTTGCTGTTTTTGGCCTACGCGGTTTCCGGTCCGGTGATCACGCTGGTGCAACGCAAGCGCATTAAGCAAGAGCGTAAGGGCTGATGCGTCCAGGCTGGCGGTTTGCATCCGCCTGATAGCCCCCTTTATTTTTTACTTATTTAGTATCAACACGCTGTGTTGATTTTTCTCCATGAATGGCGTTTTTATGAAAGACCAATTAATCATTTTTGACACCACCCTGCGCGACGGCGAGCAAAGCCCAGGCGCATCCATGACCCGCGACGAGAAAGTGCGCATTGCTAAAGCTTTGGAGCGGTTGAAGGTGGATGTCATCGAAGCCGGTTTTCCGGCTGCCAGCCCCGGCGATTTTGAGGCAGTGCAGGCGGTGGCGAAAATCATCAAGGACAGTACCGTGTGCGGTTTGGCGCGGGCGTTGGATAAGGATATTGACCGTGCCGGGGAGGCCTTAAAACAGGCGGGCCGCCGCCGTATCCACACCTTTATCGCCACCTCGCCGATCCACATGCAGATGAAGCTGAACATGTCGCCGGAGCAGGTGATTGAATACGCAGTGCGGGCGGTGAAGCGGGCGCGGCAATATACCGATGATGTCGAGTTTTCCCCCGAAGATGCCGGACGTTCCGAAGAGGATTTTTTGTGCCGCATCTTGGAAGCGGTAATTGACGCGGGCGCGACCACCTTGAATATCCCCGACACCGTCGGTTACAGCATTCCGCAGCAATTCGGCGCGACCATCGCCAACCTGATGGCGCGTATCCCTAATGCGGACAAGGCGATTTTTTCCGTGCATTGCCATAATGATTTAGGGTTGGCAGTGGCGAACTCCTTATCGGCGGTCATGAACGGTGCCCGGCAGGTTGAGTGTACCATCAACGGTTTGGGCGAGCGGGCAGGCAATGCGTCTTTAGAAGAAGTGGTGATGGCGGTGCGCACCCGCCAGGACGTGTTTGCTTGCCAAACCCGTATCGACACCCGCGAAATTTTGACCTGTTCCAAGCTGGTGTCGACCATTACCGGTTTTCCGGTACAGCCTAATAAAGCCATTGTCGGTGCCAATGCCTTTGCCCACGAGGCGGGTATCCATCAGGATGGCGTGTTAAAAAGCCGCGAAACTTATGAAATTATGCGGGCGGAAGATGTCGGCTGGTCGGCTAACCGTATGGTGTTGGGCAAGCATTCGGGGCGCAATGCGTTTAAGAGCCGCATTACCGAACTGGGTTTTGAATTTGCTTCCGAAGCCGAGATTAACGACGCATTTGCCCGCTTTAAATTGCTCGCCGATAAAAAACATGAGATTTTTGACGAAGATTTACAGGCGTTAATTTCCGAAACCAGCACCGAAGGCGAGGAAGAGCGCGTTAAGCTGATTTCGTTAAAAGTCTGTTCCGAAACGGGCGAAGTTCCTAACGCGCAAGTGACCTTGCGTATTGATAATAAAGAAGCGGTCGGCTGTGCCGAAGGCGGCGGCGTGGTCGATGCCACCTTAAAAGCGATCGAGCAATTGGTAAAAACCGAAGCCACTTTGGCGCTGTATTCGGTCAATAACATCACTAACGGTACCGACGCGCAAGGTGAAGTGACGGTGCGGCTGGAAAAAGCAGGCCGTATTGTTAACGGTTTGGGCGCGGATACGGATATTGTCGTGGCTTCGGCGAAGGCTTATATTAATGCCGTCAATAAGCTGCACCAGCCTAACGAACGCCAGCATCCGCAGATGGCTGAGGTATAAGGCCGCTCTTGGCTAGCCCAGACGGTTTGGGCGGGATCATGGATTATTATGGATAACACGCTACGTCTGCACTACTTAGAGGCTATGGGTATCGACGTTTGGTTGCCTAGGGCGGCTAGCGTAGTGCCGGAGCTAAGCGCGGCGGAGCCTGTGCCGCCTTTGCCCGAACCGCAAGCGTTGGCCGAGTTGCCTGCGCCGCCGGAACCGCAGCCCTTAGCGGATATTGGCGCGGCTGATGCTGGCGCAGACAATTGGGAGGTGCTGGCTGCCGAAGTTGCTGCTTGCACCCGTTGCGGCTTATGCAACACTCGTAACAACACCGTGTTCGGGTCGGGCGATAAGATGGCGGATTGGCTGTTGATCGGCGAAGGCCCGGGCCAGCATGAAGATGAACAGGGCTTGCCGTTTGTCGGCAATGCCGGGCAATTGCTGACGGAAATGATCCGCGCCCTCGGCCTTAGCCGTGACGAGGTGTTCATCACCAATATCGTCAAATGCCGCCCGCCCAATAACCGCGACCCGCATGTCGATGAAGTGGCAAGCTGCCAAGGCTATTTGCAACGGCAAATTGCCCTGATCCGCCCGAAAATCATTTTGGCGGTCGGGCGTATCGCCGCGCAAACCTTATTGGCGACTGACGCGCCCTTAGGGAAACTCAGGGGGAAGGTGCATACCTTGCACGGGGTTCCGGTCGTGGTCGTTTACCACCCTGCCTATTTGTTGCGGTCATTGCCGGAAAAGCGCAAAGCCTGGCAAGATTTGCAATTGGCACTGCACACCGTAAAAGCACAACAATAAGAAGAAGAAAAGGAAGCCCACCATGCGCGATTTATTCGATAAACTCAAGACCTTGGTCGTCTATGATGCCGACAAGGAGTTTTATGCCAAAGTCTTTCCCGGTTCGGTGCCGCGCCGGGATTTGTTCCGCATGAGGCGGATGGGCATGGCGGACTTGCCGCAAGTCTTGGCGATTGAAAGGCAAAATTATCTGTTCCCTTGGGAAGAGGACATTTTTGAAGACTGCCTAAAATCCGGCTATAGCTGTTGGGTGTGCGAAGAGCTAGATCGGGTGTTGGGCTATTGCCTGCTGTCGGTCGCGGTCGGCGAAGCGCATATCCTGAATATTTCCGTAGATCCCGCCGAGCAAAAGCAAGGCATAGGCCGGAAAATGCTCCAGCATTTGATTGATAGTGTCAGGGGCAGGGCGGAGACCGTATTTTTAGAAGTCCGCCCCTCCAATGAGGTGGCGATTGCCTTATACGAAGACATGGGCTTTAACGAAATCGGCATCCGCAAAAACTACTACCCCGCCGAAAATGGCCGTGAAGACGCGATTATGTTGGCTTTGCAGTTGTTTTAAGGCCGTTTAAGCGGAGTGCAATGGTCTTTAGCCATTGCACGATGGGTTGGGCGTATGTCATTTATTAGGTGTGACGTTGGCTTGCAGAGCGCAACTCCCCGTATTTTAAAATATCTCGCATTATATAAGCCCTAACCATAGGAAGTTAAGTTATGCCTATTGATCCGTCTGTATTAAGAAAGCTCTATAACGCTTTTGAGCCGCAGCCGTTGGATGCGGGCAATTCTGCTTATGTCGATTGTCAGGAATTACGCGGCGACTGTGATATTTTGCAGGAAATGGGGCGGAAAATTGTATTTTCCGATAAATCCACTTGCCTATTGTATACAGGGCTACGCGGTGCGGGGAAATCAACCGAACTGTTACGGTTAAAACAGTATCTTGAAGATCTTGATTATAAGGTAGTTTATTTTTCGGCTGATGAAGAAGATATTGACCCAGAGGATGCCCGTTACACGGATATTTTACTGGCCTGTACCCGCCGTTTGCTGCAATCATTAAATGCCGACCAAAAAAACAATCCGGTGGTCGCGTGGCTGAAATCGCGCTGGCAATCGCTAAAAGAGTTGGCGGCGACAGAAGTCGAAATAGAGGACATTTCGATTGAGATTTTTGCCAAAATCACCGCCAATTTAAGGACTGTTCCCAGTTTGAGGCAAAAAATCCGTAATGAAGTGGATCCTTATACGGTGTCCTTAATAGAAGCGCTTAATGAATTTATTGCTGAGGCCATGCAAAAAACGCCGCAATGGCAAGGCAAAGTGGTTCTGATCGCCGATAATTTAGACCGTATTGTCCCCGTTACCAATGCGGATACCCATAATCTTAATCACGATGAGATTTTTCTGGATCGTAGCGAGCAATTAAGGGCATTAAATTGTCATGTGATTTACACCGTACCGATTTCTATGGCGTATTCGCAAAGGGCCATCCGGCTTATTGACTGTTACGGAGCCATAGAAATATTGCCGATGATTAAGGTATGGGATTATGCAAAAGATGATACGGGTGCAATTGTCCGCACTGAAAATCCTCAAGGTATAAACAAACTTAAACGCATTATTGAACAGCGCATTATCAAAATAGATTCCACACTCACATTAGAGGCTGTATTTGAAGATCAAAGCGTTTTGGAAGAGTTGTGTTTAAGGAGCGGTGGTCATGTGCGCAATTTAATTTTGTTATTCCATGCCTCAATTATCAGGACATCTGGCTTACCGGTAACTGTTAAAGCGATGCGCCGCGCTTTGTCGGAAATGCGTGATGTGTATCGGCGGACGGTTGCAGATGCGGATTGGGAGAAATTGGCAAAGGTTCATAAAACAAAAGATTTATCGAATAAAGACGATTATCGGCGTTTATTGTTTGACCGTTGTGTCTTGGAGTATCGGGAAGTCGATGACGACCAGAAGATTACCACATGGTACGATGTCCACCCCTTGATTGAGGAGCTTAACCAGTTTCAACAAGCCCTTAGCGCGATATAGCGGGAAAAAGGCGCAATCATGTCCTTAGAAGACCCTTTATTAGACGAAGAAGACTACCAGACTTTTGCCCGCGCCTTGCAATGGCAGGAAGGTTTCGGGCTGTTTTTTGCCGTCTGTACGCCTATCCAGGCGGAGCGTCTTATCGCGCGGGTAGAAAAAGACATGCCTTCTCAGGCCTTCGTTTCGTTGGTGTTGGAAGAGCCGATTGATAATCTATATGCAAAAGTTGAGGCAATCGTCCAAGATCAGCCTGTCGATGTGTTGTTTATTCAGGGCTTAGAAAAATCTCTAGTCGAATATATCAAACCCGGTTACGGCGGACGGGGCAATTATTATAAGGAAGACAGCGTCCCTAGGATATTGGGGCATCTTAACTTGCAGCGCGAGCGCTTTCGTGAGTCGTTTAAAAATACCCGTTTTGTGTTTTTGTTGCCTTTATTTGCGTTAAGGTATTTCATTCTACGCGCCCCTGATTTTTTTGATTGGCGTTCGGGGGTGTTTGAGTTTGCCACCGAAGAGAATTTGCTTAAGCAGGAAATTGCTAAAATTTTATCAAAGGATTTTGATAATTATCAGGAATTGACGGAGGCACAGCGGCATCAGGAGTTACTGGAAATTCAAGCCTTAATTGCTGAGCCTAATCAGTCGGAGGCGGATAGGATTGAGCTTTATCATAAGCATATTAGCTTATTGGGCTTAAGCGATATGTACGAGGAGGGCATAATCAGTTGTGATAAGGTTCTGCAAATAAAAGCGGATGATTCTTTTGCTTTGGAAACCAGTGTGGTTTTTTTGCAAAATTTAGGGCGCATGGAAGAGGCTTTAGGGAGAGTTGATGGAGCTTTAGCAAACAATAGCGAAAAAGGAAGTTTTTGGCTGTTACGGTGTGTTATTTTACTAAATTTAAAAAGAACGGTAGAAGCAGTGGAAAGCGCCGAACAGTTAACTAAGCTCCGGCCACAAGCCGCATTTAGTTGGTGGTTGCATGGTTTTATTTTAGCGGTAAGCAAAGACTATAAAGGCGCGTTGAAAAGCCTTGATGACGCTAAAAAAATAGCCCCAAAAAATGCAAGTATATGGCAACTCCGAGGGCATATCTTAGAAGATTTAGAAAGGTATCCCGAGGCTTTAAGCAGTTACAATAAGGCTATCGCATTAGATGGGAATGATTTTAATCTTTTTTTTAGAAAAAGTGTTGTTTTATTAAGATTGAAACACTACAAAGACGTAATGGTTAATTGTGATCAAGCCCTGCAACTCAAAGCCGATGATTGGCGTATTTTAAGTATCCGAGCCGAAGCAGCTTGCCATTTAGAAAAATATGCAGAAGCTGTAGATGATTACGAGAAGGCTATCCAAAAGCAAGCGAATAACTACAATATTTGGCATAACAAAGGTACTGCATTAGTTAAGCTTAAGCGTTATGAAGAAGCTTTAGTCTGTTACGATAAAGCGTTGGCATTATCGCCAGAAAATGTTAAATCATGGGCTGCGCGGAGCCGCGTTTTAAGTGAATTAGGCAGGTGTGAAGAGGCTATAGATAGTTTTGAAAAGGTGGTTGAGCAATCAGATGATAAAGCTCAGGCTTGGGTTGATTTTATTGGATATTTAACTAATAAAAGATATGCGTACATATATCTAACATCTGAAAAAGAAACAAATTTTGGCGTAAATATTTCGGATTATAGTAAGAATGAAGCTGTTATTGTTGCTTCGCAAAAAGCTATTGCCATCAATCCAGATTTATTTGATATTTATTATGCTCTTTGTTTCGCGAAAGCTGCTGTAGGAGAGTTTGATTTTGCCTTAAAGGCTATTAATATGGCTATAAAGCTAAAAGAGAAGCATAAGAAACTTTATCTTGCCAAGGCAATGATTTTGGTTAAATTGAAGTTTTATGAGCAAGCTTTGGAGGTTGTTGATAAATCAAATCACGATACATATTACTGGCTGTTTAAAGCGGGGTGTTTTATTCAATTAAGACGTTACCAAGAGGCCGTAGAATGCTATAAATCTGCTATGCGTTTAGATAAAAACAATGTTGATTTATATGTGCAGTCCGCTATGGCAGCGATTCAGTTAAAAGACAGCAAAACTGCCATAGTATATTTAAATCAGGCCATACGCTTAAAGCCTAGTTGTGCGCAAGCTTGGTTTTTGCATGGATGGCTAAATGCAACATTGGGTAAGCCCAAAAAACAAGTTTTAGCTGATTTTGCTAAGGCAACCCAATTTAATCCTAATAAAGGTGAAGCGGCACTTAAGAATAGCCGTGCATTATTCATGGTCAATTATAACGATGAAGCAATGCTTGAATGCCGCAAAGCCCTACAGGCTTATGATGAATTGATTCAAACCAATGCAACAGATGCCTCGGCTTTTTATAACCGTGCGTGTTGTTATGCTTTATTGGGTGAGGCCAATGCTGCGTTAACGGATTTAAGCCAAGCGATTAGTTTAAATCCGGCCTACGCTGGGCAAGCCGCCGAGCATAGCGATTTTGCCAGTTTAACAGCGAATGCGGATTTTCAATTATTGACCCACTCAGATGAAACAAATGCCACGGTTGCTAAAGAAAAATCTCCGGTTAAAAAGCAAGGCTTATTAGCTTATCAAGATAACGGTGTGGATTTGCTGACTAATTATCTACCGAGTATGGACTTAACCTTAGGGGCTTTACAGACAAAAACTGCCGCTAATCCTTTTACGCTATCGGCCAGTCAAAACTGGCGGTAGTATATACTCTGAACGGTCAACTTTTCGGTTTTAGGATTAATCGTTCGGCCTGAGCTTGTCCCACAGGGACTTCCGTTGGTCGTCGAAGGGTGGACGGTTAGGCGCGAGGTTAAAGCCCTCGGCAAAGGCTAAAGGCCTTTGCACTCCACTGGAGAGGCCGCACCGAACGGAGTGCAATGGTCTTCAGCCATTGCACGATATAACCATCGCCCTTAGCGCCACTTTGCCCAACCATTCCCCCGCCTTTTTTATTCCGTACCCCCCTAAAAAACTATCATGCGTGTTTCCAGACTCTACACCGCTTTGCCGTTGGCGCAAGGTGACACTATCGACTTGGACGATGACAGCGGCCATTATTTGCGGACGGTGCTGCGCTTAAAAAAAGCGGATGAGCTGATTTTGTTTAACGGCGACGGCGGCGAGTATTTGGCGCGGGTTGAGGAGGTGGGGCGTAAGGCGGTGGCGGTGGCTATCGGGGCGCGGCAAGAACGTAGTGTCGAATCGCCGCTACAGGTTAATTTAGGCTTGGGGATTGCGCGGGGCGATAGGATGGACTGGTCGGTGCAAAAAGCGGTGGAATTGGGGGTGAACCGGATTACGCCTTTAATGACCGAGCGTTGTGTGGTGCAGTTTAAGGGCGAAAAAAAGCCCCAGCGTTTGCTGCATTGGCAGAAAATCGTCCAACACGCCGCCGAGCAAAGTGGCCGGACGGTTGTGCCTGCTTTGACCGAGATTGCGCCGCTGGCAAGTTGGGTCGGTCAGCAACAGGGCTTGCGGGTGTTTCTTGACCCGTATGCGCAAACCTCGTTAGCTCAGTTGCAACCGGAGGCTATGCAAGTGACTTTGCTGACCGGGCCGGAAGGCGGATTTAGTGCGCAAGAGCGCGAGATTGCCCAAGCGGCGGGGTTTATCCCGGTGCGCTTAGGCAGCCGCATTTTACGGACAGAAACGGCCTCGCTGACGGCTTTGGCGGCGGTGCAGATGTTATGGGGCGATTTTAAATGATGCGTTCGGTCTATTACGCGCTGGTGCCGCTGGGGGTGTTGTTGGGTGCGGCGGTTATCGCCAGTCTCGGCGGGTTTTTGCTGGTGCAGGTGTTCGATACCTGGTCGGTACAGAAAGTCATCAATAAAACCACCCAAGCCTTGTTAGTGCTGAGCATTTTTCCGGCGATGGCTTGGCTTAAGTTGAATAAAACCGATTTGGGTTTTGCTGGCCGTAAGCAGTTTGGCAGGCAATTGTTGCAAGGCTTCGGCTTGGGCTTTGCCACCTTAATGCCCGTGTTTATTGTCTTGACGGTGCTAAAAATCAATGTCTTGGATGAATCGCAAGCCTGGACGCTGAGTTGGTTTTTCGGCAAAGCCAGTCTGGCGGTATTGTTGTCCTTGTTAATTTCTTTGATTGAAGAGCCGCTGTTCCGGGGCATTTTATTGGCGGGTTTGCTGCGCAAACTACCTGTTCCGGCGGCGATTATCATCAGTGCCGCCTATTATGGTTGTCTGCATTTTATTAAAAGCCCGCATAACATCCCCGCGTCGGAACTGACTTTAGGCGGTACGTTTGGCCTGCTGGCCGATGCGTTCGCCAATTTGCTCAATCCTGATATTTTTAGCGCGTTTTTGGCCTTGTTGATGGTCGGGGTGTTTTTAGGGTTGCTGCGGACGGAACGCCAAGCCAGTTTAGGCTTGTGCATCGGTTGCCATACCTGCTGGGTGACGCTGATAAAAATGAACAAGACGGTGTTCAACACCGATTTTAACGCCGATTATGCGTTTCTGGTCAGCCGTTATGATGGGGTGATTGGGCCGTTAGTGACGGTGTGGCTGTTGCTGGCGGTGTTGGGGTATGGGTTTTGGCGGCATAGATACAGCACTACTGGCTCCAAAAATGCGTAAAGGGGTAATTCCGTTATGACCAGTCAGGCCTTTCAGGTTGCCAAAACCTGAAAGGCCTGACTGGTGGCTGTGCCGAGGTAGCGGCAAATAGGCTTACCGCTTTACTATTGTCATGGGTACGTCATTGTCTGGGCTTAGGGTGACTTTGCAGATAGGGGTAACTTTTAACCCAGGTTTGGTTTGTGGGCGGAAGTGTTGCGCCAATAGGGCTACGGACAGGGTTAGTTGCAAAGTGCTGAACTGTTTGGCGACGCACTCCCTCGCCCCGAAGCCAAACGGCAGGTAGGTGAAAGGGGTCGGTTTAACAGGTGCATCGGCCAGAAAGCGTTCGGGGATGAAGTGGTCGGGTTTTTCCCAGTAGGCTTTATGGCGGTGCAACAGCCAAGGCACGATAAGTATAGTGGCGCCGGCAGGAATGGGTTTGTCGTGAAAGGTGTCGGGGGCAGCGGCTTCGCGTGACAGCATCGGGAAGGGCGGATACAGGCGCAGGGTTTCGTCGATGATGGCGCGGGTGTAGGGCAGTTGTGTGGGCAGATCAGCCAAGGCCTCGGTGTCGTTTAGCACGCTGTCGATTTCTTGGTGTAGGCGTTGTTCGACATCGGGGCATTGGGCGAGCAAATACCAGACCCAGGTGAGGGTAGTGGCGGTGGTATCGTAACCGGCCAGAAAAAATGCCAGCAGTTCATGGCGGATTTGGGCGGGGCTTAAGTCGGGCAAGCTAAGGAATAACCCCAGTAAGGAGTTGGTGTTAGCTGGGCTATAAGTGGCGATGATTTTGTCTATGCACTCATGCACCGCTTTGGCGGCTTTGCCGCTTTTGTTGCCGCCCAAGCTCGGTACCCAGGTGGGTAAGCCGAAAAAGGTGTTAACGTCCAAGTCTTCAATGCTATGCAGGTACGCGGCCACGCTTTTGGTTAAGGCTTGGCAGTCCGCGTCGCTTATCTGGGAGCCAAAGAGGATGCGGCACAGCATGGTCGCGCTTAAGGCACGCATTTCCGGCAGCATGGGTAAGGTGTTGGTGGTCGGCAGTTTGCCCCAGCGTTCTTGCTGTTCGTGCAGGGTTTGCTGCATCACGGCACTGAATGTAGTGAGCTGTTCGGGGCCGAAAAAAGGTCTGATGAGGTGGCTGTGCTTTTGCCAAAGATCCCCGTGGCTAATCAGCAGGCTGTCCGGTATTAACGGCATCAGGCTTTTTTGCATCAAGGAGCTTTTTTTCTGATAATTATCATAATGTTGGATTAAAATATAATTCACCGCCTCAGGTAAGTTGGCGATAATCAGCGTGCGGTTGAGCAGTTTCATGGTGATGAACTTGCGGGTAAAGGCATTTTCTGTCCAGAATGACAGCAAATCGCGGCGCAGGTGCTTAATGGTATCTAAACCACCTAAGGTTTTCGGGTGGCGGATAGGGTAGGGGGGGATAAAGTCGCTCATGCGGTTGCTCTTCAGTTAATGGTTAAGGCGTTCAGGCCATTCAATTTAGATGCGGGTTAAAAACGACAAGCTGGAGAAGCCGCCTAAGGGTCTAGCCTTTAAGCGGGGGCGGAGGGTTTAATAAGAGAAGTCATGGCAGGCTTTGATGTCGCTGACGATTTGGCCGCGTAAATTAGTGACCGTCCGGTTTGCTACGCCAAACACATGGATGTGTTGTTTGATGATGCGGGTGTAATTTTCATGCAAATGGCCGTGAAAAATATGTTTTACGCCCATAGCGGCGGCCAGTTCGCCAATAACGGCAAAACCGTGCCGATGTGAACCTGGCGCCTCGTGAGTGACGAGGATGTCGGCCTTAAGGCTTCTGAGCGCTTCAAATTCGTCATGCCAAATTGCCGAACGGTATTTCAGCGACATATCGGCATTTTTGATATGGGCGGCTTGATGCTCTAAGTATTCCTGCTTGTTGCGCCATTTCGGCACTTGCGGCGGATACCAGACCCGCCCTAAGAAAATGCCGCCTAGCCCGGCAATCCGTAGTCCCGCCACTTCGGTGACTTTAAGGTGCAGGCTCTTATGAGCCAGGGCGGAATGGAACAGGTTATGGTATTTGCAGGGCGTTTCAAAATCGT
Source organism: Methylovulum psychrotolerans (assembly GCF_002923755.1). Classification (GTDB taxonomy): domain Bacteria; phylum Pseudomonadota; class Gammaproteobacteria; order Methylococcales; family Methylomonadaceae; genus Methylovulum; species Methylovulum psychrotolerans. The sequence goes on along the minus strand of NZ_PGFZ01000001.1, from coordinate 1,048,583 downwards.
GATTACCCGCAATCCACCAGACCTGGGTCAGGTCGAGAATCTCCGCCAAATAGGTTTCTAAAGGCTGTTCAAGATCATAGTCACCCAGCATCACCACCGCTTCCGGGCGGTGCTTGTGTACGGCGGTAATCAGGGCGTTAAAGTTTCCGTGCGGGTCGCCGGCAAATAATAGTCTGTCGTATTGGCTCATGTTGTCACACCATCTGTGGTATTAACCCTCATGCCAAAAATAACAGTGTATTGCCGTTATTGCCCGTGGGTTTTTGTGTCCTCTGGTATCAGTATAGTTGCTGAATGGGCAATTGTCAGGATTGCCCATTCTAAAAAAAAACGCCTTAAACAAGCTCTCTGGCTTTGCCAAATGCCGCCCTAAAATCCAGATACTGCGGTTTTTCGGCGGTTAGCATCAGCCTTAACAGCTCATTTTGCAACTGATATTTCACATTGCCGACGGCTAAGGCACCGACCCCGACTGCATTCAGGTCGGGGTTGGCATGACGCAGGGGTGTGCCTAGGTCATTGCGCTTAATACCTTCAATGCCTGCTGGCGGCACGGCATTGACATCACCCGCAACTTTAAGCTGTAAGGCGGTTTCCAATGTGGCGGCGTTCAGCACTTGGATACCGGCTTTAGCAGTACAGAAAATAATGTCGGCATCACGCAGCAGTTCGGCCTTTTCGGCATCCGTGCGTCCGCACGCCCCGGTCAGGGTGCAGGCAAACCGGCGGTTGTAGGCTTTGGCGACATCGTCGGCGGTTTCTGCCGAGAGATGGTCGACTAAGGCAGTTTGCGCCCCTGCCAGGGAAGCAATCACGCCGGTGGCAATACCCACCGGCCCCGTACCGCCAAACACCAAGGCCTTGCAGTCGGACAAAGCCTTACCATGCTGGCTTTGGAGTTGTTTTTCCACGCAGGCGACCAAGGCGGCGGCCGTAGTGAATGCGCCGCTGGGGTCGGCAAACACCGACACTTCAAAAGGCGGTACCATCGCTTGCTGGCTGGCTTTAAGCATATCCATCGCCAGCCCCAGATCACGGCCACCGATAAATATGCCGGTGCGTCTGACACCCGCAGGGCCCCGTGAAAAGATAGCGTCCTGAGTCAAGCCATAAACGCTGTCGAGTTTGACATTGCTATAGGGCATCAGCACATCAAAGCCAGCGTCCATGGCCATATTAATGTCGAACGGGCTGTTGTGCGGCATGGGGTCCAGCATGTGTAAAATGCTACGTTTTTCCATTAGACATTCTCATAAAGTGACGGGTTGAAAGGTAAGCGGATTAGGCTTGGGATTTTATGTAATCTCTGGCCACAGCAAAAGCATGTTCAAAATGCAGGTATAACGGTTTGTCGGTGCTGAGCATACTTTTTAATAAAAGATTTTGCGCTTGGTATTTAATGTTGCCTATCGCCAACGCGCCAATGCCGACTGCGCCGCTGGTAGAGGCGGGTATGAGGGTGCCGTTATCGAAGGCATCGACACCCGCGATACCGGCAGGCGGTACGGCGTTAACGTCGGCGGCAACTTTCAGTTGGGGGGCGGAAGCGATCAGTTCGGCGCTTAACAGTTCGATACCTGCCGCGCCTGTGGCAAACACCACGTCGGCAGTTTTGATGTATTCGGCCTTATCGGCATCGGCTCCGGCGGTAATGGTGATTTTACCATCGCCAAACTCATTGCTGCACAAATCGGCAATAGCTTGGGCTTTATCCAATTGTCTGCCGATAATGCGCACATTCGCGCCGGCTTGTGCGGAAATGACCGCCGCCGCTTGGCCGACCGGACCGGTGCCCCCCAGCGCCAAAATGGTTTTGCCTTCTAAGGTGGTGTTAAATTTGGTGAAGAGTTCATGTTCGACAGCGGCGACCATGCCTGCCGCTGTGGTGAACGCGCCGCTAGGGTCGGCAAATACGGATACTTCAAAAGGCGGTACCATCGAGCGTTTGGCGGTTTTGAGCATGTCCATCGCTTGTTTGGTGTCGCGTCCGCCGATAAAAATGCCTGTCCGCTTGAGGTTTTTGGTGCTACGCGAAAAAATCGCATCCTGAACTAAGCCCTGTACCTCGCTAGGTTCAACATTAATGTAAGGCAAAGCGGAAACCCAACCGGCATCCAGAGCCATGTTAACATCGAATGGGCTGAGGTTTTTTGCTGTCGTCAGCATGTGTAAGATAAATGGTTTTTCCATGATAGCTCCCTGTTGGTAGATAGGCGTAAAGTTAGCTGGCAAGTATAAAAGAAAAAAACCGAGAATAACAATGCCGTTATGAATTTCGGGCATTTTGAGGGTTATTTTTGTTAGTGGACGGGTAAAAATAGGCGGGAAAGTTGACAGGCGGGTATTTGTCGCCCATAATTAAATCAAACGATTGATTTAATTATGGGCGACTGATGATGTATGGGATAGATGGCTAAGCATACCGATAATCTGACCGAACCGCAGGATGCGCGTAGCTGTTTGGTGATGGCGGCGTTGCGCATTTTTGCCGAAAAAGGCTTTGCGGCAGCAACGACGCGTAATATTTGCCAATTGGCGGGGGCGAACATTTCGGCCATCCGCTACTATTTTGGTGACAAAGCAGGCTTGTACCGGGCGGCATTTATTGAACCGATGGGCGACACGCCTTGCCATTTGGCTTTGGCGGCTTGTGCGGACTTGCCTTTGCCGCAAGCCTTGGCGCTGTTTTTCCGCGAATTTTTAGCGCCGTTAAAGCAAGGTGAAACTTCGCGATTGGCGATGAAATTGCGTTTTCGGGAAATGGTTGAGCCTACGGGGGTTTGGCAGGAAGAGATAGATGCTGAAATTAAGCCGCTGCATGATGTTCTGCTTGCATTGCTCCAGCGGCACTTTGCCTTGGCAGAGCCGGATGACGATTTGCAGCGCTTGGCGTTTGCGGTAATCGGTATGGCGGTGCATTTTTATGTCGGACAGGATGTGGTGGCTTGTCTTGCCCCGCAGTTGCTAGCTACGCCCGCTGATATTGAGATATTAGCGGAACGTTTGGCGGGCTATGCAGTGGCCATTATTGCCGGTGAGGTGCAGCGCAGGCTTTAACTGGGCATTCACATTGTGCAGGGTAAAATCGGTAAGTTTGTTTGCAAGCCGGCTATCGGTTAAACCCTAAGGGACGCGCATAAAATAAAGTCTGTTGTACAGGCGAAAGTACGGCACTCCCTCCCCAGCGTCCGCGTTATCTGAGCGAAGGGGACAGGGGAGGGGCTTTTCCCCCTGACTTTCGCCTACGACTGGGAAGCCATTTGTTCACTCTCCTGTCAAGAGGGCCTTCGGCTTCGCTCAGGAGGGTTTAACACGCAGCCGTCAATGGAACGCCTACTTAATTTTATGCACGTTTCTAACCCTACTTAAAAACACGGTAAATTTTTCTTCCGTCATTCATTTATCACAAAAACACGGCGATTTTATTGTGCTTTCGTGCCTTTCGTGTCCTGCGTGGTAAATGGTTTTTGCAATGACGGTTTTCACGATATGTAGAGCTGTTTTTATGAAAAACTTGAACATCAAGTGTAATGCCCTCCTGAGTGGGGTGATGTTACCGTTACTATTGTCTGGTTGCGGTTTAAAAGGTGGTTGGCTAACGACAGTGGGGCCGGATTACCACACACCCGAACTGCCGGCCGCCAAACGCTGGTATGCGCCACCCCCGGTGTTGGCGCATCACGGCGAATTGACGGAATTGGCGCACTGGTGGGAAAAATTTAATGATCCGGTGCTGAACCGTTTACTGGCTGCGGCACAAGCGGAAAGCGCCGATGTCGCCAATGCCAAAGCGCGTATTGGGCAGGCGCGGGCTAGTCTGGTCAGCAGCGGTTCGCAGTTTTTGCCGAGTGTGGATGGCAGTTTAAGCAGTACCCGTTCGTCGTTTTCGTTCGGGCAAGCGCCGTTTATCCGTAACCAACATCAATTGGAGTTGCAGTCCAGTTGGGAGTTAGATTTGTTTGGTGGTCTGGCGCGGCAGCAAGAGGCAGGGCTGAGCCAGTTGGCTTCGCGCACGGCGGCTTGGCACGACGCACGGGTGGCAGTGGCGGCGGAATTGGCGAATGCTTATCTGGCGCAACGCTATTGTGAGGCGCAGTTGCGTCTAAATCAGGCCGACGCACAATCTAGGCAGGCCTCGGCGCGGGTGGTGGGGATTGCTGCCCAAGCCGGGTTCCGCACGACCGCCGATGCGGCTTTAGCCCGCGCCAGTGCCGCCGAGGGGCAAAATACCTTATTGCAACAACAGGCGAGCTGTGACCGCTCGGTCAAAAGTTTGGTGGCGATGACTGGGCTGGAAGAGCCGCAACTGCGGCAACTATTGGCGCAACCCTCAGGGGCGGTCGCCAGTTTGCCTAAACCGCCGCCGTTTCCGATTAATGCCGTACCTGCCAAGATGTTGTTGCAACGCCCGGATGTTGCCGCCGCCGAGCGGGATATGGCGGAAGCCAGTGCCAAGATCGGGGTGGCGCAAGCCAAGCGTTATCCTAAGTTGAGTTTGTCGGGCAATATTGCGCCGGTGCTCCAAAATATTAACGGTGGGGCGTTGACCTTAGCGCAAACGTGGTCAATTGGCCCGACGCTGAGCTTGCCGTTGTTTGATGCGGGGAAACGCGCTGCTGATGTCGAAGCCGCGAAGCAGGATTATGCCGCTGCCACCGCGCAATTCCATGCGGTTGTCCGCACGGCGGTGAAAGAGGTGGAGCAGGCCTTGGTGCGTTTGGCGAGTGCCGGGCAACGCTTGCCTCAAGCCCATGCGGCTACCCGTGATTATCAGAGCCATTATCAGGCCGCTAAGCAAGCTTATGAGGTGGGTTTGGGGAATTTGTTGGATGCGGAAACGTCGCGGCGTTCGGCAGTGGCGGCGGATTTGGCGGTAAAGGATTTGGAGCAGGAACAAGTTAGCGCGTGGATTGCTTTGTATCGTGCTGTGGGCGGCGGTTGGGTGGATTGAGGGATAAGGATAACCTTATCGGACTATGGACGGTTAATCCTGTTTTGGCTTTTTTGAAAAAAATTTAACGGCAACACATTGATTATTAATTATTGGATTAATGGCAGTGGGCGCCGGGCGTGGGAACGGGAAAACACCTATTTGGATAACGCCTGTGCGGCAACTGTAACTGGAGCAAGAGCATGAAAACAGCCAATGTTTTGGCGATAGTGACGGGTATTTGTTTGGCCTTAAGTGTGGGCGAGAGTATCGGGCAAAGCGATGCGCCTGCTGAAGGTAACGCGGCGGTGCGCCCAGCCTTAAGCGTTACCGTTAGTCGGCCTAGCCAGCGGGATATTCCGTTGACTTTAACGGCCAACGGTTCGGTTGCGGCGTGGCAGGAGGCCATTATCGGCGCGCAAATCAGCGATTTGCGTTTAGATGAGGTACGGGGGCAAGTGGGCGAAACGGTGCGTAAAGGCCAAATTTTGGCGGTATTTGCCGATGATCGGGTGTTGGCGGATGTCGCCCAAACCCAAGCGGCCTTGGCGGAGGCGGAGGCGAATCTTGCCGATGCCCGCGCTAATGCGCAACGGGCGCGGCAAGTGTCCGGTTCGGGGGTGTTGAGCGGCCAACAAGTCGCCCAGTATGAAACCAGTGAAAAAACCGCTGCTGCGAAAGTGCAGTCGGCTAAAGCCCAGTTGGATAGCCAGTTGCTGCGGAAAAAGCATACCCGTGTGGTCGCCAGTGATGACGGCGTTATTTCTTCGCGGTCGGCGACCTTAGGGGCGGTGGCGACGCCGGGTCAGGAGTTGTTCCGCTTGATCCGGCAAAACCGTTTGGAATGGCGGGCGGAAGTGACGGCGGCGGAAATGGCGCGGCTTAAGCCGGGGGTGGCGGTTACAGTGATTATCCCCAACGTGGCAAAAGTGGCGGGTAAGGTACGGGTGCTTGCCCCGACCATAGATACCCAAAGCCGTAATGGCTTGGTCTATGTCGATCTGCCTGCTACGGCCAGCAGCCAAGGGCTACGCGCCGGGATGTTCGCCCAAGGGGAATTTGTCCTAGGCAGTAGTTCTGCTTTGACTGTGCCGCAAGACGTTTTGTCTTTACGCGAAGGCTTTAGTTATGTGTTCCGTCTGAATGCAGGGCAGCACGATCAAGCGACGGTCAGCCAAGTCAAAGTGCAATTAGGGCGGCGTTGGGCTGAGTATTATGAAATTTTATCGGGCATTAGCCCTGATGACCGTTTGGTGGCCAGCGGGGCGGCGTTTTTGGCGGATGGCGATACCGTGCGGGTGGTGGGCAAATGAATATTTCAACCTGGTGTATCCGTAATCCCATTCCGGCCTTGATGCTGTTTTTACTGCTGAGCATCGGCGGTTTGCTATGTTTTAAGGCCATGAAAATCCAAAACTTCCCGGATTTGGATTTGCCGACTGTCGTGGTGTCGTGCAGTTTGCCCGGCGCGTCACCGGGGCAGTTGGAAACGGATGTGGCGCGGAAAATTGAAAATTCGTTGGCGACACTGCAAGGTTTAAAGCATCTGACCACCACAATTAAGGACGGTAGCGTTACGATCACCGCCGAATTCCGGCTAGAAAAACCCGTACAGGAAGCGGTCGATGATGTGCGCTCGGCAGTCAGTAAAGTGCGGTCGGATATGCCCGCCGATTTGCGGGATCCAATTGTCAATAAATTGGATTTGGCATCATCGCCGATTTTGGCATTTACGGTGGCTTCGGCGCAGCGGGATGAAGAGGCTTTGTCATGGTTTGTCGATGACACCATTACTAAGCGGCTGTTGTCGGTGCGCGGGGTAGGGAATGTACAGCGGGTTGGCGGGGTGACGAGGGAGGTGGCGATTGCCTTGGATCCGATTAAGTTGCAGTCTTTAGGCGCGACGGCAACAGGTATTTCCCAACAACTGCGGCAGATTCAACGCGAGAGCTCCGGTGGGCGCACCGATTTGGGCAACGGCGAACAGCCGGTGCGTACTTTGGCGAATGTCACGTCGGTAGCACAACTGCGGACGCTAGAGATTTCCTTGCCGGATGGGCGGCGGGTGCGTTTGGATCAGATTGCCGAGATTAACGATACGGTTGCCGAACCCCGCGCATTGGCGTTTTTTAACGGTAAACGTGTGGTCGGGTTTGAGGTGACGCGGAGCCGGGGGGCGAGTGAGGTGGAAGTCGGGGCTGGGGTGCAAAAAACATTGGCACAATTGCGCCTGAGCAATCCTGATGTGGAGTTGAACGAGGCATTTAACTTTGTCGTGCCGGTGCAGGAAGAATTCGACGGTTCGATGGCTTTGCTGTACGAAGGTGCGGTTCTGGCGATTTTGGTGGTCTGGTTGTTCCTGCGCGATTGGCGGGCCACTTTTATTTCGGCGGTCGCCTTGCCCTTGTCGGCGATTCCGGCCTTTATCGGCATGGATTATTTCGGCTTTTCTTTGAATGTCGTCACCTTATTGGCCTTGTCGCTGGTCATCGGTATTTTGGTCGATGATGCGATTGTTGAGGTCGAAAACATTGTCCGCCATTTGCGCATGGGCAAAAGCCCGTATCAGGCGGCGATGGAAGCGGCGGAAGAAATCGGTTTGGCGGTGGTGGCAACGACGCTGGCCTTAGTGGCGGTGTTTTTGCCGACCGCTTTTATGAGCGGTATCGCCGGACGGTTTTTTAAGCAATTTGGCTGGACGGCGGCGTTGGCCATTTTGGCCTCGTTGGTGGTGGCACGGATGCTAACCCCGATGATGTCGGCATATTTGTTAAAGGATACAGGCCATAAAGCCCAAGCTGACGGGCTTATTATGCGCCATTATTTAAGTTTGGCGGCGTGGTGCTTGCGGCACCGGTTATTGACGATGGCAGGGGCGGTGGCGTTTTTTATCGGCTCGCTCATGTTAATCCCGTTATTGCCGACTGGCTTTGTCCCAGCGGATGATAATCCGCAAAGTCAGGTGTTTGTCGAATTGCCGCCCGGAGCGACGTTGGCGCAAACTAGCGCGACAGCGGAAACAGCGCGGCAGTTAGTCGCTGCCATACCTTATGTGCATGCCATTTATACCACGATTGGCGCAGGTACGGCAGGGGCTGACCCGATGGCGATCCAGGGTGGCGGTGAGGTGCGTAAGGCGACCCTGACCGTTTTACTGGCGAACCGCCAAGATAGGCCCGTGCGCAAACAGGTTATTGAAAAAGATATTCGTACCGCTTTACAAGCGTTGCCTGGAGTGCGCACGAAAGTAGGCTTGGGTGCGTCTGGGGAAAAATATGTGTTGGTGTTGAGCGGGGAAGACCCGCAGACGCTGTTGACCGCCGCCCGCGCGGTCGGGAAAGATTTACGCACGATACATGGCTTGGGCAATATTGCGTCCAGTGCGTCGTTGGTCAGGCCGGAAATTGCCGTGCGGCCAAACTTTGCCCGTGCCGCTGATTTGGGGGTCACGTCCGCCGCTATTGCCGAGACGCTGCGTATCGCCACTATCGGCGATTACGATACCTCATTGCCCAAGTTTAATCTGGCGCAACGGCAAGTGCCGATTATGGTCAAGCTGACGGAAGACGGGCGGCGTGACCTTGCCATATTGGAGCGTCTGGCCGTACCGTCAGGTAAAGCGAATAGTAGCCCGGTGATGATCGGGCAAGTCGCCGATTTGACCCTGTCTAGCGGCCCTGCGGTGATTGACCGTTATGATCGGGCGCGCAATATTAATTTTGAAATTGAATTGGCCGATTTGCCCTTAGGCGATGTCGCCGCCGCTGTGGAACAATTGCCCAGTATCCGTAACTTACCTGCGGGGGTGAAGCAAGTGAATGTCGGCGACGCGGAAATGATGATAGAACTGTTTACCAGTTTTGGCACGGCGATGCTGATTGGCGTGTTGTGTATTTTTATCGTGCTGGTACTGTTATTTAAGGATTTTTTACAGCCGATTACCATTTTGGTGGCGTTGCCGCTGTCGTTCGGCGGCGGCTTTGTCGCCTTGTTGCTGGCGGATAAAAGTTTTTCCATGCCGTCTTTAATCGGCTTGGTGATGCTGATGGGTATCGCTACGAAAAACTCCATATTGTTAGTCGAATACGCCATTGTCGCCAGACGCGACCACGGTATGAGCCGCCATGAAGCCTTGTTGGATGCCTGCCATAAACGCGCCCGCCCGATTATTATGACCACGATTGCGATGGGCGCGGGAATGTTGCCCATTGCTATGGGGTGGGGAGATTCCGATTCGTCTTTCCGCAGCCCGATGGCAGTGGCGGTGTTGGGTGGTTTAGTGACTTCTACCTTGCTAAGTTTATTGGTGATTCCGGTGGCGTTTACTTATATGGATGATGTGAAGGAGTGGGTTTTGCGGTGGTCGGGGCGGGGTACGGCCATTAAGTTGAAAAATATGGCTTGATCATCCGTTTATTGTTAGGAAATAAGCGGAAGCTTTTTGTGTAGGGCGAAGTTGGTGGTGATAGTGCGTACCCCAATAAAATTCGGGCGCATGGTCTGGAAGGTAAAAAGGACACGCGGCTATAGCCGGGTGTCCTTTGGGGGGGTACTAGAGGTTTAGGGTGTAATCACCCTAGTCTTTCGGGCCTATCAGTCGTCGCCGCCGAATACGCCTAAGATTTGCAGCAAGCTCAGGAACAGGTTATAGATGGACACATATAAATTAACGGTCGCCATAATATAGTTGGTTTCGCCGCCGTTGACCATCAGGCTGGTTTGGAACAGGATCATGCCGGACATCAGCAGGATAAACATCGCCGATACCGCCAAGGACAGGGCGGGGATGGAGAACACCACCGCGCCGATACCCGCCAGAAAGGCCACCAAGATGCCGACCATCAAAAAGCCGCCCAAGAAACTGAAATCTTTGCGGGTGGTCAAGGCGTAGCCGGACAGGCCTAAGAAAATCGTGCCAGTGCCGCCTAAGGCCATCATAATCAGCTCATGGCCGTTAGTGAAAGCTTTGATGTACATAGTCAGGATAGGGCCTAAGGTCAAGCCCATAAAACCTGTCAGGGCAAACACCAGGACAATGCCGACCGCGCTGTTGCGGAATTTGGTGATCGCGAACAGCAGGCCATAGAAACCGACTAAAGTCAGGATCATGCCGGGGTGGGGCAGGTTCAGATACATGGACGCACCGGCGGTCATGGCGCTGAACAATAAAGTCATGGATAATAACAGGTAAGTATTGCGCAGCAACTTATTGGTTGCCAGTACGCCCGCTTCGGGGCGTGATAAAACGGTATCGGCTTTCATAAAGGATCCTTAAAGAGTGGTTGACGGTACAAGTGACCTGTAAATGCGGGTAGAGTTTCGTTAGGGGTTAAGATTGTGCGCGTTGGCTGATGGTTGTTTGCCAGTGTGGCTAGGCCAGCGGCAAGCGCGGCACGGGTTAAACCCGCAGGTCTGAAACATCATAAAACGCTTTCGGGTCTGATGCAAACCCTATTACTAGGGTTTCTGGCGATAACAGGCCGCCAGTAAGGCCTGCATCTGGTTTAGGCCAAGTTGGCGGGTATGCCGGATATTGCGTTCGGGTATGCCGTCCGGGTCAGGATGGCTGCTGACCGCCTGTTCGATATCGCTTTCCCGCAGCAGATGCAGCATGGGGTAGGGCGAGCGGTTGGTGTAATTGGCGGCATCGTCGGCGGCGGCTTGGGCAAAACAATAATCGGGGTGAAAACTGGCGAGTTGGTAAATGCCTTCATAGCCTTGGGCGGCTAATAAGGCTTCGGCCAAGGCCAAAAAATCCAAGTAAGCATAAAAATCGCTAAAGCCGTGGCTGTAAATGATTAGGGTGGTGGCGATATTGCTGTCATTATCTAGCCGGACGCATTCGCCGATCAGTTGGTGCAGGCAGGTTTCGGGGTCGGTGTCGGCTTCGGTGCAAAAATGGATGCTGCCGCGCTCTAATTCGCGTTTAGCGAACGGGCACAGAGTATGGCCGATAATGACGGATTCCAGCCACAAGCGGGTGGCTATGATAGGGGGGTTGGGCATAATAGGAAGTAAATGGGCAAAACAGCTATTTTAGTCTGAACCGTTGGCGCTATAACAGTTACTTTTTTAACGCTATCTTCTGCTACACTGTCCATTTTGCAAAAGGATTGACGACAATGGCATTTGCCTCCGCGTCCGCTTGCCCGCATTGCCGGCTCGCCGAATTATGTTTGCCCTACGGGTTGCACCATGAGGCGGTCGCCCAGCTTGCCACGGCGGTTAAAAGCCAACGGCTCTTACAGGCGGATGAGTATGTGTATCGGCAAGGGGGGGATGGCCTCTATTGGTATGCGGTAAAATCTGGCTCATTCCGCAGTTTTATGGCGGATTCGGATGGCTTTGAGCAGACAGTGGGCTTTTATTTGCCGGGTGAGATCATGGGCTTGGACGCTTTGCAGCATGGCCGTTTCAGTTGTTCGGTGGTGGCTTTGGAGACGGCGGCGGTGTGCGAGGTGCCGGTAGCGCGGCTACAAGAGCTGTGCACCGAAATTCCCGGCCTGCAAATGCAGATGATGCGGATTTTAGGCAAAGAAATCGCCTCCGACCATGAGCAGATCGTTTTGCTGGGACACCGTAGCGCGAAGGAACGGGTGGCGACCTTTTTGTTGATGCTGTCAAGGCGCTATGGGGCATTGGGTTTTTCCGGCACCGCGTTTAATTTAAGTATGCGGCGGCAGGACATCGCCAATTTTTTAGGCCTGACGATTGAAACGGTGAGCCGCCAGCTTGCCGACCTGAACCGGCAGGGGATCATCCGTATCAGGCAGCGCAATGTCGAGATTAGTGACTTGGCGCTGTTGACCCTGATTGTCGAGTCCTGCGCTTTGTGGCGCTCAGCATAAGAAAGGCCACGCTGTGCCTTTCTATGTTAGGCAGATAATGCGGTTGTTATTGCGCAGAAGACGCGGCAGTAGCGCTGGCTGGTTTGCTTGGGCCTTTACCTGAATCGCAAGCGGTTAAAGTGGCGACAGCGATAACTAACAAAATGATTGAGCTGATTGATTTCATAATTTCTTTTCGCAAGTGATATTAAAGAATGTAGTGGCCCCGTGCTTAGGGTGGGGCTATTGTGCCACGCCCTTTTTCGGATGGTTTTGATATAGATCAAATGGGGCTTAAATACTGTTTCGGCGCTTGCAAAAACCGCCCGACTTCCGCCAAAAACGCGGCCGGTTGCTCGACGTGTAACCAGTGTCCGGCATTGGCGATTTGGCTAAAATGGGCGCGGGGAAATAACGTTTGCGCTTGGGTTTGCCCTGCCGATAAATACGCGGAACGGGCCCCGGAAATAAACAGGGTCGGCCCGGTAAATGGTTGCAGGTGTAGGGCGGGCGGAAAGGCGACAATGTGGTGGGCGGTGCGGGCGAAAATATCCAAATCTATCCGCCATTGGTAGTGGTGATCTATCAGTACCAAGTTTTGCAGCAAAAATTGCCGGTAGCTTAATTCGGGTATGGCAGCGCAGAGATAAGCCTCCGCTTGCTTGCGGTTGTCCAGATCCGCTAAAGGCAGGGCTTTTAAGGCGGCAATGAGTGAGGCGAAGCTATGGCTATAGCTGACCGGGGCAATATCGGCGACAATCAGCTTATCGACGTACGTCGGGTAGTTGAGTGCGAACCACATGGCGGTCTTGCCGCCCATGCTGTGCCCTAGCAGATTGACAACCCCTAAGTTGTGGCAGTCGACAAAGCGGCGGACATCGGCGGCCATTGTCGGATAATCCATGGCCGGATGATGTGCCGACGCACCGTGGTTACGCATGTCCAGCACATAAACCTGTTGGTGCTTCGCCAATTTTCCGGCCAGTTGCCGCCAATTGCGTGAGGAGGCGAAAAAACCGTGCAAGATCAGCAGGGGCGGTTGTGAGCCAGGGGTACCGAAAACTTCAAAGGCAAGGTCAAGCGCCGCCATTTAGGCGAACCCGAACAATGCGCCCAACAGGCCACCGAATACCCCGCCCCAAACCACTAACCAGCCCAGATGTTCGCTGATGATGCTTTGTACCATTTCTTTGACCAATTGCGGGGTCAGTTCGCTCAGGCGCTTGTCGATGACGCTTTCGATTTTATTGACAATGTCGGCACTGATCTTGTGTGCATCCAAGCCTTGTTGCAGGGCGGTGTTGAATACTTCGGAATGCACCATTTCGGTCAGCGTGTCACGCATTTTTGCGCTGAACGGCTCTTTAAGCGGGGTTAAGGCTTCAGCACCGCCCATCATCAGCAACATGCCGCCGAATGAGGATTCCATGATTGATGACACTAGGCCGTCATAAATTTTGTCATAATTGACCGCATTGAGCAGTGGTTCTAGGTTGAGCAGCTTACCGCCTTGTTTTTCTTCATTTTCAATAAACTGGCCGATATTGCGTTCGGTAAAAAACTGCTCCATCATCAGGCGTTTGATAGATTGTTTAAATTCTTCAAAACGTTCGGGGATAACCCCTGAACCGTACAGGTAAGGGACTTTTTCAAACAGCATGTAAATGGCCAGCCAGTTGGTGATGGCACCCGACAAGGCAAAAAAACCAATGGATTTGACTAGTTCCTGTTGTACCGGGCAAACGTAGCCGACAACAATAATGAGTGCCGATAGCGCATTAGTCAGTAAGCTTTTGTTGAGATATTTTTTCATGACATTAAAATAATTTTTTAAATCAAAAGGTTGATTTTTTATGTGGCAATACCCCGGAGCAGGGGGGCGGTATTATAACCTGCTTAGTTTGGCTAATTCGATATTAAGCACGTTATATACCCAATATCTATAAAAAATCGCAAATAAATAGATAGATATCTTATAGGGATAGAATGTTAGAATGGTAACAATTAACATTAACCGATGTAAACTCCTCTCCGATTATGATCGCCCAGTGGTATCCAGCAAGTATTAGGCTCATCGTTAAGATTACTCTTCAAGAGATAAAGCTATGGTTGAATCGAATAGAGTGATGGCGGATATTCTGGATTATTTCAGTGCGGAAATTGCTAGCCAGACATTTCGTGTCAAAATCAGTTCCCTAACCCGTGAGTTGGGGTTATTTTCGGGTTTTTCGGGGTTGGAACCGCCGAAAATTAACGCTTATTTGCTCCGGTTAAATGCCGACTTGGCGCAAACGGCGACCCGTCAGGAACAGCAGCGCTTATCGGCACTGAGCAGCGCCTTTAGCCAGTTAAAAGATTCGGCGCGTACCCATGCCAAACGTGATTTGGTATCGGGTGCCTTATCCGGTTTTTATAGCCTGTCCAGCATCTCTGCACAAGGCAACACCGGCTCTTTTAGCCATAAGGAATTGCGGTCTTTAGCGTTTCTGGGTCTGGCGGCGGCTTACCATGAATTAGACGATGCCGACGAACTGGTGGCCGAGAAATTGGCCTTAGCCATTTATGAACACCCCCCAACTGCCGCGCAATTTGTCGATAGAAGCTATGCTAAGCCGTTTGGGCATATTTTCGCTACGGCAGGTGAAGACAGCCAGTTTATTCTCAACGGCGGCATTGCTAAAGATGTCCATAACGGGCTGATGTGGTTGCGCTTTGCCTTGGGGCAAGAGTGGTATCATGAGCAAGTTCAGGGGCGCTTGGAGCGCTTTGAGTGGAAAGAGGCGTTTGCAGCGGCTCAGGCCTTTAACCGCCAAGGCGGTTATGAAGGTTACACCGATTGGCGGTTGCCCTTAGTCGAGGAGCTAAAGACGCTGATCGACTTCGAAGCGGGCGATACCCGCAAAGGCCTACATTTTATCAATAACCGGGTGTTCCCTGGCCATTATGACTTGATGTGGTCGGCCTCGGCCGGTTCTTATAATAACAATGTCGCGTGGATTGTCGATTTTACCAGCGGCAGCGCGTTTTATGGCAATATCAATTACGGTTATGGTGTCAGGCTAGTGCGTAAGGCCTAAACATTGCCGGGTGTCTTTTTTCCACTTTTATTATCCCCTCTTCTGCATGACCTCTTCACTTTTGCGTATTGCCCTGACTCCTGGCGAGCCTGCGGGTATCGGCCCTGACCTTTGTATCCAATTGGCGCAACAGGCGTTGCCTTGTGAGTTGGTGGTCATTGCCAGCCCTGAGTTGATGGTGCAACGTGCGGAGCAATTAGGCTTGCCTTTGCAACTGCATAATTTTGATAGCCAATTGGCGGCTCGGCCGCACCAGCCCGGCAGCCTGACCC
Source organism: Methylovulum psychrotolerans (assembly GCF_002923755.1). Taxonomy (GTDB): domain Bacteria; phylum Pseudomonadota; class Gammaproteobacteria; order Methylococcales; family Methylomonadaceae; genus Methylovulum; species Methylovulum psychrotolerans. The sequence goes on along the minus strand of NZ_PGFZ01000001.1, from coordinate 1,033,477 downwards.
TGTTACCCGTCGAATTGGCGGCGGCTGTGCAGGTGGGTCGCTTGAATGCCCTGAATAGCCGCTATGTCTTAAAAACCATTACTAAAGCTACGAGAGGCTGTTTGGACGGGCACTTTGCCGCAATGGTCACAGCACCTGTCCATAAGGGCATAATTAATGATGCCGGCTTACCGTTTACTGGCCATACCGAGTTTATTGCCGAACTGACCGGAGGGCATCCGGTGATGTTGCTGGCCACCGAGGGTTTGCGGGTCGCTTTGGTGACTATCCATTTGCCGCTGGCCGAAGTCAGCGCGGCTTTAACCCATAGCCGTTTAAGAACCGTCATCCGGGTTTTAGAGCAAGATTTGCGTAACCGTTTCCATATCGCTAAACCGCGTATTTTGGTCTGTGGCCTGAATCCCCATGCGGGCGAGGGAGGGCATTTGGGCAGGGAGGAAATTGACGTTATCGAGCCGGTTTTGGAGAGCTTCCGTCACCAAGGTGTTGACGTGGTTGGCCCTTTGCCTGCCGATACCTTATTCACCCCGAAATATCTCAGCCAGGCCGATGCGGTGTTGGCCATGTACCACGATCAAGGTTTGCCTGTGCTCAAGTATAAAGGCTTTGGGCAAGCCGTCAATATCACCCTCGGCTTGCCGATTATCCGTACTTCAGTTGATCACGGCACGGCTTTGGATTTGGCCGGGACTGGCCAAGCCGATGTCGGTAGCTTGTCCGTCGCCTTACAGACTGCTTTAATGATGGCTTCGCCATCGCTTGCCGCTACTGCTTCTTCGCCATTATGACTCATACCCCCCGCAAACGTTTCGGGCAGAATTTTCTGCATGACCATTCGATTATTAACGACATTTTATCCAGCACCGCCGCCCACCCCGATGAGCATTGGGTAGAGATAGGGCCGGGCATGGGGGCGTTGACCGACCCCCTGCTAAAGACGGGTGTCCGCTTGGATGTCGTAGAACTGGATCGGGATTTGGTCGCTTTTCTGACAGATAAATTCGGTGCCAGGCCACGTTTGACTATCCACAGCGGCGATGCCTTGGCGTTTGATTTTGCGCGGTTGGCGGAAGGCGACGGCAAACTACGGGTGATCGGTAATCTGCCCTATAACATTTCCACGCCGTTGCTGTTCCATTTGCTGGAAAACACCGCCTGTATTGAAGACATGCACTTTATGTTGCAAAAAGAGGTGGTCGACCGTATGTGCGCACCGCCGGGCAGCAAGCAGTACGGTAGGTTAAGCGTTATGATGCAGTATTACTGCGAACCGGAGCTATTGTTTGTGGTGCCGCCGGAAAGTTTTGACCCTGCCCCCAAAGTCATGTCCGCCGTGGTCAGGCTGATACCGCACCCGCAACCGCCAGTGGCGGTGCGTGATGTCGCCAACCTGAGCCGTCTTGTTACGGCGGCCTTTTCGCAACGCCGTAAGACTTTGCGCAACGCGCTGGGCAAACTTTTGACTGCCGAGCAAATCCAGGCCGCTGGTGTCGACCCTAGTGCCCGCGCCGAAACGCTGGCCTTAAGTGATTTTGCCAGATTGAGCGACTTGTTGTAACAGATAGCCTGCTGCGACAATCCGCCGCGCGGCAATGTGCCACATTTTCATGCCGCGCATTTGCGCGTAAGATTAGCCCAACTCTTGAGATGCGCTCCCCCCTAGGGGGTTTAGAGTTTTTATATCCTTCTCTTTAAGCGGCTTATCTAAGCCGCTTTTTTTTGTCCGCAGAATTCCCCCTTGCTGTTTATGTGACCGTTAGCTGCGACAATCCGCCGCGCGGCAATGTGCCACATTTTCATGCCGCGCATTTGCGCGTAAGATTAGCCCAACTCTTGAGATGCGCTCCCCCCTAGGGGGTTTTAGAGTTTTTAAATCCTTCTCTTTAAGCGGCTTACCTAAGCCGCTTTTTTTTGCCTGCAATTTCCTATTTTTTTCTGGCATTCTTAGTGCTTTTCTTGGCGACGGCAGAATTTTTGATGAAAATTTTTTTGAAATGTGAGATTGTTACTATCAACTGTCGGGCTGCCATGCTAGCATTCTAAACTGGGATGTTTATCCGGTGCGATAAAGGCTATCGGATACGTTTTTATTAAAAAATGACTCTGATAAGGGTCTATGAGCGTTGAAAACAATAGGAGAGTGTTGTCCATGTTAATAATTTGTGCTGATTGCGCGTGTTCGGACGGTGCGCTGCATGAGCCGTTTTGCACCCAAGAGATTTGTCCGTTTTGCGGCACACCATTAGTGTCGTGCGACTGTATGTCTAAAGTGCTGGCCCTTTCGCCAGAAGAGCAACATGCTGTCGATGCTTATATTGATGATGAAATGGAGCCGTTGAAGAGTATCAACGAGAGGTGGGCGGCGGCCTTGGATAAAAAAGGCCGTGTGCCGTTTATTGCTCAGGAACATAGGGCCGAAGCCTTATAAGTGCCTTAAAAATTGCTATAATTTCTTGACTTGCCCGTTATTTTAGTTCAATAGTAGGGCTGGGAAGAAAGGGCTTCGCGTTGCCTGCGGTTGAAAAAAATCGGGGCAGGTGGCTTTTCTGACTGCATTTGTTGGTGGCGATCTTAAATAGAATAGGGTGGCCGCCCAGCTTAAAATAATGACAAGAATAATTTTATTCAATTTTGGAGGAACTATGACCCAACAACATTCCACTGTCTTAATCATCGGCGGCGGCGCGGCGGGCGTTTCGGTAGCCAATAACCTGCGCCGCCAAAACGCCAGCATCGCCATCACGCTGGTCGAACCTTCCGAGACTCATTACTATCAGCCCGGTTTTACTATTGTCGGTGGCGGGGCTTATACCTTAAAGCAAACGATACGTAAGGAAGCCGATCTGCTGCATCCGTCGGTCAACTGGCTGAAAGACTATGCCGAGACCTTCCAACCCGAAGCCAATACCGTAACATTGCGTTCCGGCGCAGCAGTGACTTATGACTATCTGGTGGTTTGCCCTGGTTTGCAATTGGATTGGGGGAAAATCGAAGGCTTGCTTGATACGTTGGGTAAAAATCAGGTGTGCAGCAATTATTCGCCGGATACGGTGGAATATACTTGGGAATGTATCCAAAAATTGGAAGGGGGTACGGCTTTGTTTACCCAGCCGCCAATGCCGATCAAATGCGCGGGTGCTCCGCAAAAAATCATGTATTTGGCCGCTGACCGCTTCCGCAAAAAAGGCATCTTGGACAAATTCGCCATTGAATTTTGCAACGCCGGGCCTGCGCTGTTCGGTGTGCCATTTTTTGCCAAGGCCTTAAGTAAAGTGGTCGCCGATTATGGTATTACTACATCATTCAACCATAATCTGGTCGCTATTGACGGCCCTGCCAAAACCGCCATTTTTGAAGTCACCGACAGTAACGGCAATAAAGAACGGGTCAGCAAAACCTTTGATATGATCCATGTCACGCCACCACAAAGTGCGCCGGATTTCATTAAGCAAAGCCCTTTAGCCAACGCGGCGGGCTGGGTGGATATTAATGATAAAACCCTACAGCATAACAAATACCCGACTGTTTTCGGCTTAGGTGATGCCGGTTCGACCTCGAACGCCAAAACCGCAGCGGCGGTACGCAAACAAGTGCCGGTGGTGGTGGATAATATTTTGGCGCTGATCAACGGCAAAACGGTTGCCGAAGGCTATGATGGTTACGGTTCCTGCCCGTTGACCACTTCACTGAGCACCGTCATGCTGGCGGAGTTTGCTTATGCGGGTAAGGTTACCCCATCGTTCCCTTGGTTAGACCCTAGGGCGAACCGTCGGATCTGGTGGTGGGGCAAAACCACCGGCTTTCCTTGGCTGTATTGGCATATTATGATTAAAGGTTACCGCATTGACATCCCGCATCTGGAAGCCTACGCCAAACGTTTTGTCAGCCAAGACTGACGAAGTGCTGTTGTCTCGGCTCAGGGTAGGGATTTGCCTGATAGAGGCCGTCAGTTTATAGGTGCATAGTGCCTAGCGCTTATCTGCCGTCCTAAGGGGCAATTAATAAAATACGTCCGTCACTAACAGGCCTTTCAGGTTGCCAAAACCTGAAAGGCCTGTCGTGTTTGCCCGATTGCTCATGGTTGCCTTTTATGGCGATGCACATAGGGGACGGTTTTTAATGCGGTTGGGGTGGCGATAAATCGGAACTGAAATAGATTAGGCGTATACTAAGGGGTGGTGGATATAGGGTAAGTCCGCCCAACCCCGCCGCTTGAACAGCCTAGCGGCCTATCAGGCGCGGTATTTTCCAAATGCTTTCGAGGTGAGACATGACGACAGAAGACACGGTAATTTCAGTATTTGACACCCATACCGAAGCGGAAGCGGCCATTAAAGGCCTGCATAAATTGGGTTTCGATATGGCCAAACTATCCATTGTCGGTAAGGGCTATCAAACGGAAGAGCATCCGGTCGGTTTTTATACTAAAGGCGACCGGGTGAAGACATGGGGCGGCATCGGTGCAGTATGGGGCGGCTTTTGGGGTCTGCTGTTCGCGCCAGCGGTATTTTTCATTCCTGGCGTAGGTTTGATCGCCCTCGCAGGACCTGTTGTCACTACCTTAGTGGCAGCCTTGGAAAGCGCGGCGGTCATGGGGGGCTTATCAGCCTTAGGGGCGGCGTTAATCAGCATGGGCTTGCCGGAAGAAGACGTGATTAAGTATGAAAAAGACCTGATTGCCGATAAGTATCTGCTGATGTTGCACGGTACCGAAGAAGAAACCACCCAAGCCCGCGAAATGCTTAACGCCATTAAAGCGTAAATCTCTTGTTTATATTAAAAAATACTATTAAAACAGTAATTTAATAAGAAAAATTACAGCGCAGTGAGTGTCTGTTAGCCAGACCTTTTAGGTTTTTTACTTCCTTGTTTCCGCAGGGTCATAAGAAAGCCGAAAGGTCTGGGCTTTATAAACACAGCCAGAACCTTGCAAAAATTTCCGCTACGGTGGTAATAGTCGCCAGTAGCCAGCTAATCTATGCGATAATGCGAGCCATTGCATCCAATTTTCCGTCGCCTTTTTTTTGCCTGGCTCACCTGATTGGTGCTTGAGCTTACGCAATTGATGCGGGCAAAGGGAGGTTCTTTTTACGATCACCTGTCACTTATCATGATTCCTGATTTTCTGGTTATCGGTTCACAAAAAGCCGGTACGACCTGGTTAGACCGCAATTTACGAAACCATCCTAATATTTGGCTACCCCCTGAAAAAGAACTGCATTTCTTTGATTTTCCGCCGTTAGTCCCCTTTTTTTTTCTGCTGTTTGCCCCGATGCGCCCTATCCGCCATTGGGCGAAAAATCGGATGGTGCGGGATTTTGCTAAAGTGCGGGAAGGCCAACAAGCCTTAGGGTGGTATGTCAGCTACTATTTTTCTATCCGTACCCAGCACTGGTATCTTTCCTTATTTAAGCCAGCCAAAGGCCAGGTTGCTGGGGAAATTACGCCGCGCTATGCCATTTTAGGTGAGGCGAAAATCGCCAAAGTCCATGCCTTGGTGCCGGATGCGAAAATCATTTACCTGCTGCGTAACCCTATTGATAGGATATGGTCGGATTTGGCGATGTTCCACCGCCCTAAATTCGGTAGCCAAGGCTTGCATACGGCTGATCCCGAAGCCATTGAAAAATTTATCGGCAATGCTACACATCAGGCCAGTTCGCGGTTTCTCAAAAATTTACATCGTTGGGAAAAATATTATCCGCCCGAGCAGATATTTATCGGCTTCCAAGAACAAATTCGTGACACGCCTGAGCAATTGCTAAAGGATGTGTGTTTATTTTTAGGCGTTGATGCATCTGATGAGCATATTTGTTCGATGGCTAAGCAGCGCATCAATTCCCATCAATATCCCGACATTCCCTCTGACATTGCTTACGCGTTAGCCAAATTGTTTATTAGTGATATTGAGCAATTGCATCGGCGTTTTAATAATCCGCATACGGCACAATGGTTAGCGTCGGCGCAACAGCAGTTGGCTAAAGGGGCATAAGCAGAAAATGCTGGCTGCCGATAACTGTATTTTTTAATGCTAAGATCAATGGCTTTGTACTGGAATTGCTCTGGAATTGCTTAATCAAAGGGTAAGCCCACTTGGCTGAGTCTGCTGGCTTTATGTTCTCTTAGCCTGTAAACAGTGGCTTGTACGGCTTTTTTTGCCTGTTTTTGGCACAGATAAGAAAAAACCGACTACAATTTAAAGATTGGTCTTGGCAGCGGTTTTGGCAATAGGCATACCTTGGCGATGACTTCTATATTCCTCCCCCCTGTTCAGGAGACCTATACATGATGACACTATTGCGTTTGGCTATTTTTTCTGGCTTGTGCCTAGGTGCCGTAAGCTCTACCGCTGGTACGTTGACTAAAGACGGTTGGGAACCCAGCGAGTGCGGGCCTAAGCCGATAGCCCCCGCGTTGAATTATGATTCTGTGCCGGGATTTAACGACAGCGTCGCCGCCATTAACGCTTGGCAGCAAGAGGCGCTGGTTTATTATAGCTGTATGACCAAAGAAGCGAATGCCGATGTGAAGCGGATTCATGATAAGGTCGAGCAGCAGCAAAAAGATCATAAGGATTTGGTTGAATCCATTAATGCCGAAACCTTGGACGTTAAGCAACGGGTGGAAAATGCGCCTGTGGTGCAGCCAGGGCAGTAAAGGGCAAGCTCAGGGGCTCTCTGTTAGCCCGATAATAATGCGCTAAAGGGTGTCCGCCGGAGGTTAGGCACTTTTTGCTTAAGCGGATAGGTGCCCGCTGCTAGCTGTCATGGCGGTCAATACGTCCCGGTCTTTTGCAGTACCATAGCGACGGCGGCGGCGCGGGTGGTTACGCCGAGTTTTTCGTAAATATGTTCCAGATGCTTATTGACGGTGCGGTGGCTGCTTTCTAAGATCAGCCCGACTTCTTTGTTGGTTTTGCCGCGCGATATCCACATTAATATTTCCGCTTCCCGGAACGTCAGTCCTAAGGCATCTTTTAAAGACTCCAAATTCCAGTCGGCGGCAGTTTTTTTCAGCAATAACAGGTACTCTCCAGCATTTTGGCAGGCGCTCATGCGGATAGTGATGCCGTTAGGGCTACGGAATTCATCGGTATTGTGGTCGGTATTGAGGCGGCTGCTTTTAAACCAATCCAAGATCGGTTTGGGTAACGGATTGCCGATCTGAAATAGGGCGTTCGGTGCCAGTTCTGTCAGCAATACCTCCGTCGCTGGGGTCAACCAAGTGAGCGAACCTTGATAATTCACCGCTAAGGCGCAAAACGGGCTATGGGTTAAGGCGTTTTCGGCGCGTTGCCGATCACGCGCCAAAGCCAGATGCACTTCGATCCGCGCCAGCACTTCGGGTGGGCGTATGGGTTTGACGATGTAATCCAAGCCACCTTCATCAAAGCCGCGCAATAAATTGTCGAGTTCGCTTAGGCCTGTCATAAACAGTACCGGAATGGCCGCTGTTATCGGGTTGGCTTTTAGGCGGCGGCAAGTCTCAAACCCATCTATGCCCGGCATCATGACATCCATGAGGATAATATCCGGTTTCAGGTAGTCGATTTGCTCAATGGCCGACAGCCCGTCAGTTGCCACTAGCACCCGATAATTGGCTTCCGAGAGTGTGTCGGACAGCAACGCCAAATTGCCGGGGGTGTCGTCAACAATCATAATCGTGCCGTTAGCGGAGGATGTGGTGGTGTCCAAAGCATAATCTCCTATGCAAAAGCGTCAAGTATAGTAGGGGGGGGCAGGTTACTTAGGAACGGGCATAAACCGTCCGTCACTTAATACCTTGTAAGGCCTGCCCCGTATGGCTCAATTAGCTTATGCCCTTTTTCGGGAGGGGCATTGCCTAGGCTGAGAAAATTTAAGCCAATAATTTTTTAATTTCCGCCAACCGGAATTCGCTGGTTAAGGTTTTGATGCGCAGGCTTAACGGCTTGTATTCTGGATTGTCTTTAATGAGTTCATCGAGTTTTTTATTCAACCCCAGCAAATCACCGATACGCACAAATGCCTGAAGTTTTTGTAACATCTCGGCAGGCGGCAATTGTAACGCCTCATCTGCCGCGATGCTCAAATCCGGCTCTTCGTTTTGGCAAATCCAAGTCAATCCTAAATGGAGTTTGAGTTTATAGAGCAAGTCGCCGACTTGGATGGGTTTTGCCAAAAAATCGTTGCAGCCGGCTTGGATAGCGGTCGCCCGGTCAGCCGGATAGGCGTTAGCACTAAGGACAATAATCGGTTTCAACAAGCCGTTTTTACGCAAATGTATCGCCGTTTCCGCCCCGCCCATGCCTGGCATGGTCAAGTCTAACAGTACCACATCGGGTTTATGGGTTTGGGCTTGGGTCAGGCATTCGTTACCGTCACTGGCGGTCAGCATAACAAAACCTAGGGGTTCCAGAATCGACACCATCACATCACGGTGTTCTGGCTGGTCGTCAACTACTAGGGCGGTTTGCCGCCGCCCACGATAGCCGGTAATGTTGTCTTGGGGTTCAGGGGCAGTGGCTGCGCCTAAATTAGGTAAAAACAGCCGCACGGTAAATGTGGAGCCTTTGCCGACAGTGCTGGTCACCGCCAAATCGCCGCCCATAATTTCCGCGAGGATTTTACTGATGGTCAACCCCAAGCCGCTGCCGGAAATGGCATTGCCGGTGGTGGTATTCAAGCGGGTGAAGGGTTGGAAAATAGCGTCCAATTGGCTAGGCTCTATGCCTTGCCCGGTATCGATAATCTGGAAATTTGCCACCCCGCCGCTATAACCTATGCGTAAGGTGATTTCCCCCGCTTGGGTGAATTTGACGGCATTGCTGAGGATGTTCATTAAAATTTGCCCGACCCGCTTTTCATCAGCCCGCACCCGCTGCGGTAAGGTGCTGAGTATCTGGCAGCGGAACGCCACGCCCTTATCTTCGGCTTGGACTTTGTAGATGCGCACCAAGTGTTCGATAAAAGCCTGAAAATTGATCGGCTCGTAGTTTAGCTCAAATTTCCGCGCTTCGATGCGGGCAATGTCGAGGATGTCTTCAATCAGTGCCGCCAAATGTTCACCGCTGCGTTTTAGGGTGTCCACGGCTTGGCGGCGGTGTTCGGGGATGCTGGGGTCTTTATGTAGGATGTATGAATAACCGATGATACTGTTTAAGGGTGTGCGGATTTCGTGGCTCATATTGCTTAAAAAACGGCTTTTCGCGCTGTTGGCAGTGTCGGCCATTTTAATGGCTTGCTCCAGTTTGGCATCGGTTTTTTTATGTTCTTCAATTTCGGTTAATAATAAATGCGTCTGCTTGCCCGTTTCTTCGTGGGCTACGCGGCGGCTTTCGTCATTTAAGATCAGCCACCAAGTACACAGGCCGATAAACACCATCAACGACGTGTAGACTTTGACAAAGTTAGCCAGAAGCAGTTCAAAAGCCTTTAGTGACGTTTCCGCCGCCAAGAGATCCTGATAATAAATGATGCCGATGAAAATGCTGGTCAGCACCGACAAAAAGCCAAACAGCAGGACGAAGCGTAACAGCCGCAAACGCGCGGTGAGATTCATGGCGGAAGGCATAAAGCGTCGGGCGAACAGTTCCAGATAATCGTCCAGCCGCGCCCCCGGTTTGCAGGCATCCAGACACCGGGCATCTAAGGTGCAACACAATGAGCATATACTGCCGTTGTAAGCCGGGCAATAGGCGATATCTTCATGCTCGAATTCATTTTCACAAATGCAGCATTGGTTATGGCTGCGGCGGTTCTGCTTATTGCGGTCACGCGCCAAATAGTGCTTGTGGCCAGTAAAATAGGCGATGCTGGGGACGAGGATAAAAGCCAGACTTAGCGAGATGAACGCGGAAAATGCTTTTGCGGCCTCGCCAAACAGACCGATATAGGCGAGTATCGACACCAGTGAGGCGACAAAGGTGGCGATAATGCCGACTGGGTTTAAGTCGGGCAGGTAGGCGCGTTTAAATTCGATGATGTCGGGGCTGAGTTTGAGTGGCTTGTTAATCAGCAATTCTGCCGCGACCGCACTGATCCAGGCGATCGACATATTGGAAAACAGCCCCAGGACTTTTTCCAAGGCGCCGAATACGCCAAATTCCATCAGCAATAAGGCAATCAGCACGTTGAACAGTAGCCAGATAACCCGCCCAGGGTGGCTGTGGGTAATACGCGAAAAAAAGTTCGACCAGGCCAATGACCCGGCGTAGGCATTGGTGACATTGATTTTTAGTTGGCTAATCACCACAAACAAGGTAGTCGCCGCTAAGGCCCATTCAGGGTTAGGAAACAATTCCTGATAGGCGATGAGGTACATTTGGGTCGGTTCGTGGGCATGTTCGGGGGGGATGCCGTGGCGCATGGCCAGATGCGCTAAGAGCGCCCCGCCCAATTGCCTGAGCATCCCAAAAATAATCCAGCCCGGCCCGGCGCTGATGGTCGCTAACCACCAGCGCAGTTTGTTGTCGGCGGTTTTTTCCGGCATAAAGCGTAAAAAGTCCACTTGTTCGCCGATTTGTGCGACCATCGAAAAGGCCACTGTGGTGGCGCTGCCGAACAACAGCCAATTAAAGCCTTGACCGCTACCGGCTATCCAAAAATAACTTTCTACCGTCAGCAAGGCATCTTGCTCGCGCATGACCACGGCGATATAGGGGGCGATTAACAATGCCAGCCATACCGGTTGCGTCCATAATTGCATCCGACTAATAGTGGTGATACCGAAAGTCACTAAAGGGATGACAATAACGGCGCTGATGACATGGGCGAGGGCAATGGGGATATGGAAATACAGTTCTAAAGCCAAGGACATGATCGAGGCTTCTAAGGCGAACAGGGTAAAGGTAAATGACGCATAGATCAGTGAGGTGACGGTGGAGCCGATATAACCGAACCCGGCACTGCGGGTGAGCAGGTCGATGTCAATATTGTAACGGGCGGCGTAATAGCTGATCGGAAAGCTAGTGATAAAAATTACCAGTCCGACAATTAAAATCGCCCAAAAAGCGTTGGTGAAGCCGTAATGTATCGCCAAAAAGCCGCCGATGGCCTCCAGCACCAAAAACGATGTCGAGCCGAAGGCGGTGTTGGCAACCTGAAACTCCGACCATTTGCGGAAACTGCGCGGGGCAAAACGCAAAGCATAGTCTTCCAGGCTTTCATTCGCCACCCAAGAATTATAATCGCGGCGGATTTTTGAGATGTTTTGGTAAATGTTTTTGTTTTTCATCGGCTGGTGTCGTGTATGTGCATAACCTAATCGTAAGCCATGGCTTAGATCCTCTAAGGGTTTTTATACTCAACGCGGGCAAATAGGTCGGATTTTTCTCTCTATCTCCTCATGAAACATGTTCTGATGGCAAGCGCAAAACCCATATATGGTGCAATATAAGATTTTGCTTTACCCAGTAGGCACGGTAATAAGCACGGTTCTACCCCAAACATCGTCGGGCAGTAGCCGCATTCAGGTTAAATGCTGAAGGGGTCTGATGTCCACTGTATAAAAAACTGATCTTACCAGCTATCCGTCAAATGACTCATGAGTCATTTGACGGATTGTATGTGTTGATGATTAGGGGTGGGGGTAAACTGAGGGGATAACTGTAATGGCTCAGGATGAAAGGAGGCGGATAACACGGAGCGACAAGCCTTCTGGGACTGGCATCTTGCTGGCTTTTGTAAGGTCAAAATTAAGCAAGGACTTGTGGCTTGTTGGAAGTAATGTGGGCAGGAAATAGCGGGATAAAGCAGTGCTGAGTGTAGTTAAAAGGTGCGTTTGGGCGGTTTTGCACTGGTAAATGGCATTAACGCCATTTACCAGCACGTTAGGATTTAATAGCTGTCTTTTGCAGCGGGTATTATTTCGGCGTATTTTGCTGAGACCAACAGAATACCTGCCACGGCAAGGTAACTGAACGCCACGGGCAACGATTGGCCGAAACCGATGGCTTCACCGTGCATCAGGCCAACAAACGTGCAGGCCGCAGCGGCTAAGGCAAACATTGCGGCTTTGACCAATTCCCGCTCAATAACAAAGGCGGCTATCGCGCCCAACATTAAGCCGCCCAGAATCGCACCGCCACCCAATACTTCCAAGCCATGATACAGCACCCCGACTTTGCCCAGTTTATCTAAGCCCAGTGTGGCGGCGCTGGTACCAGCCGCGCCTAGGGCATTATCAATCTGCAACTTGCCCCATGCAGCAAGGTTGGGCATTAAGGCCAAAATGATGGCGGGGGCATGGCTTCTTGGGGTTTCCTGAAAGGCTTGTGCACCGATCAACATACCGATGTACAGCAAAATAGGTGAGATGGCGACGACCGGGATTAGAGAGGCTATCAGCGCGATGATGCCTAGCCAAGACAGTACCAGCACGGTAACGCCGGTTGCCGCCGAGTAGCCTATACGTCCGCCCATCGATTTCCAGCCGGGATGGCCGATATAGACGGCGTTGATGAACGGGTTGCCCATCATGCAGCCGATCAGGCTAACCACGCCGTCGGCGCTCAGTACCCGTGTGGTGGGGTAGCTGTCGCCGCCCACGGCGGCGCTTTCCACGTTATCCATGGCTTCAACCAAATCATAAATGCCGAATGGGATAGCCGTCACCAGAATCACGCCCAAAAATTCAAACCCGGAAAAAACATGGCCTATGGCCGGAATAGGAAACGAGAAGCCAAAGTTGGTCAAGGATGCCGAGACATTCTCTAAGCTCATACCGCCGTAATTCAAGCCCATTAAGGTAGAGCACCATGCAATCAACGTCCCCACGGCAATCGCGACCAAACCAGCCGGAATGCCTTTGAAATAACGTACTCCGCCGAACCAGCTTGCTAAAATAATGGCGAAACACACCACGCCCACTACAGGGGTCATGAACATTTCTAAAGCCGGGCGTAACGATATAAAGGCGATAGACACCCCGGCCAGCGTGCCGAGCAATGCGGCGCGGGGGGTGATTTTTCGGATAATGGGCGCGATAAAGCCACCTACCATGAGCACAAAACTTTGGATGAACACCCATGCCAGACCCGCTTCCCAGCCTTTGACCGGATCGCCGGTATTCAGCGAAATCGGCAACATGATAACGAAAACCACCACAAACATGTGCGGTACGCTAATGCCTGAAGGCAGGGCGCAGACATCATCCCTACCCGTTTCTTTTGCCAGTTTGTAGGCCAGCCACGCATAGTAAATAGTGCTTAAAAACAGCATAAGCCCGGTTGCCGGAAGAATGCGCCCGAAAACCAGATCATCGGGCATTTTCAGTACAAAGCGTAATAGTCCGGTCAAGACTAACAGATTGACCAGAATATTAGTGCCAAAGCCGAAGTAAGCGTTCCAGTCTCCGGGTGTCCAAATGTTAACCTTTGATGTTGTCATGTTGCCCTCTGTTTTGGTAGGCCTAAAGTAAATTAGGGGGAGTGTATGTAAATCTTTAACTGAATTTTCAGGGTATCTGCTGGTTGCAAAATTTCCGAAGCGGGAATTTTTCGTGCCGGATATTTCATCCGGCCAGTGCCGCTAAAATACGTTGGGAATCCGTCACCCAACCAAATATCCCGCCTTGTGCTTTGATCATCCGTAAGCCGATTTCGTGAAATTCGGGGTTATAAGAGCCGCAGCAATCACCGGGTACGAGGCAACGGTAACCCCGGTCATTGGCTTCGCGTATGGTGGTGTGCACACAGACTTCGGTGGTTACGCCGCAAACAATCAGGTCTGCAATGCCGTTGGCTTGCAAAATGGCTTCAAACTCGGTCGCATAAAACGCCCCTTTGCCGGGCTTATCGATGACGGGTTCGCCCGCTTGCGGATAGAGAGCCGGGATAATGTCTTGCCCTGGCTCGCCACGGATCAAAATACGCCCCATCGGCCCCATTTCCCCTATGCGGACACTGGGATCGCCACGTTCCACTTTGGCCTTGTGGGCATCGGACATATCGGGGAGATGGCCTTCACGCGTATGGATGATCAACAGGCCTTTTTGCCTTGCCGCACGGAGTAAGGCTTTGCAGGGTTCAATGGCGGCTGACAATAAGGCAACATCATTGCCTAGGGATTCGCCAAACCCGCCCGGTTCAAGAAAATCCCGCTGCATATCAATGATGACAATAGCTGTTTTGGCTAGCTCAATGGTGATGGCTTCAGGTTCGGCATCAATTTCAATGGTTTGCATAACGGATCTCTGCATGGTAGGGAAGATGGCAGGTAAAATGCAACTATGTATACAACAAAGCAAGTCCCATACCTATTAGATAAACTGCCGCATATTTCTTGCAAGTTATTGTAAATAATTAGTAATTTCTAAAAATAAAAGGAGGGTAAGGATTTGATGGCGGAGTAAGCCTGCACAATTTCTGGTCAATAGGGTGTAAAAAGCGGTAATTTTGCACATCAATGTCGCACTTCTGGCTTAGGCAGGTTTTTCGGGGCACTTCAATATTCGGTGGTCGGATGTTATATACTCACCTATTAGGGCGCATAATAGGGCGACCTCTTAACTTTATTGATCTTTTGGGCATTGCTGGCAGATGCCTCTATTTTTATTAAGAACTGACATGACGACAGCAAAAGGCGCGGCTGCGCAACACATTTATGAGAAACTTCGTAACATGATCCTGAATTTTGAAGTTCAGCCCAATTCGCGTTTGACCGAAACCGAGTTGGCTAACTATTTTAATGTCAGCAGAACACCGATTCGGGAAGCCTTGCAGCGTTTGGCAAACGAAGGGTTGATTACCATCCGTCCCAAACAAGGCTGTTTTGTGCGGTCTATGGATTTGGAGGAATTTACCGATTACTACCAAATCCGCGTCAGTCTGGAAATGTTGTCGTTAGAATTGGCTTGCACCAATATGTCGGATGAGGCGTTAAAAAATTTGTGTAAAGTCTGGGAACAAGACACCGCCGAAGATGATGAGGGCAAAGCGGAGCGGGTAGCCGGCCTAGATGAGGCGTTTCATATCAAGCTGGCCGAAGGCGGCGGCAATCAAGCGTTAATGAAATTGCTGATCGACATCAACAACCGCATCCGCATCGTCCGGCGTTTGGATTTTACCGATCAGGAACGCATCAGGAAAACTTACGAAGAACATTACCGCATCCTCCAATATTTGTTAAAACGCGACATCCAAGCCGCGAAAAATGAAATGCTGCGCCATATCAAAAAAAGCGAAGAGTTCAGCAAAATGCTGACGATCATCCGCATGGGCATACGCAAAAATAACTGTTTTCCGTTTGCGGCCGTTAAGCCAGCGCAAGGTGGGGTGGCGTTTGATTGATGTTATTAGGATAGGCTCTTTGTGGGCATATCCTAACAAATTTAATCGCCAATAAACTGCACGGGCTTATGCCAATGCACCAAAACCAAACAACCGTCTTGGCTACTGACGCTATGTTGGGAGCCTTCGGGGTTATAAATGTAGCTGCCGGTCGCATAGATGCCCCGTTCGTCTTGTTGCGAACCGGACAGCACATAAATATGCTCGTCGCCGATATGCCGATGCAGGGGGACACAAGCGGCGGGTTGGTAACGGATCAGGCCGACACTGTAGCCGCTGTCGGTATCTTCGAATAAGGTACGCAACACTACGCCTTCGCGCAGTTGCCGCCAGTCCGCACTATCGCCTTCAATCATTTCGGGTGATAGGGTGAATGGTAGGGGAGTTTTTGGATGGGTCATGATAGCCTTGTCAGTAAGAAAGGGAATGGCTTTTTGGCGGTTTTTTTAAATTATAAGCCTTAATTTGCCTGCCTTACGCCTTATTTTGCAAATAATTCCGCCAGCCCCCAAACTGGGTAATATCAACCGATTTATCTAACGGATAAGGCTCGCATAAAAAACCATATTCACAACTGCCATCCAGCATTTCCACCGAGCCGATGCACAGCGGACTTTTGATGTTGCTGATAAAGTTTGCCCAGTTTTCTTTGGGCAGCTCCCATATTTCTACGTCGATGCTTTGGCCAGCGTGGTCGTCACGGACTAAGCCGGGGCGTTCCGGTGGGGCAATGGCTAGGGCGTAAAGCCGATATTTAGCGGCGGTGCGGGTGCTTGCATAAAAGCGGGCGCCTAAATTCAGCAATTGCGGATTTAGCGGTAAACCCTGCAAGTGTGCGCCGCAGACGGCTAGGCGTTGGTAGCGCGAGTTACTGGGTGTGGGCGGTTGCCCGCTGATGCCCGCAAAGCGTTTGGCAATGGTCAGCAAACGGTTATCAGATAAGGCGGTTGAGAACAGGGTAATGCCAAATGGTAGCCCGTTGGCGTAAAAATCGGCGGGTATCGCAACGGCGGCCAAGTCCAGCAGGTTCATATAATTGGTGTAGTAGCCGAGATTGCTGTTGAGGCGGATCGGGTCGGCTAGCACGTCTTCGATACGGTAAATGCGCGGTGCGGTCGGTACAACAATGCAGGATAAGCCTTGTAATAGCGTCGTGGTTTGACGTTTGAGTTGTTGCAAGCGATGCAGCGCATCAAAGGCGGCGATGGCGTTTTTGGTTTTTGCCGCCGCTAAGATTTCCAAGATGACCGGATGCAGTTGTTCAGGATGGGTCTCGATAAACGGGCGGATACCCGCATAACGCTCGGCAACCCACGGGCCTTCGTAGAGTAACGCCGCCGCTTCCAGAAACGGTTGGAAGTCGATTGCCACGACTTCGCCCAAGGTTTGTAGCTTGGCGACGGTTTGGGCAAATAAGGCTTGGCTTTCCGCGTCACCAAAAAAATTGAGCTGTTCCGGTTTGGGTACGCCAAAGCGCAGTTTGGCGGTTGCGCTGAGGTCGGCGGCCAACAACTGACGGTCACTACGCGCATAGCTGTCGTGGGCATCGTAAGCCGTGACGATGTCCAGCAGGTACTCTGCCTCGGCGAGGGTGGGGCTGAAAATCGACACGCAATCCAAACTTTTACAAGCGGGGACAACACCGCTGCAACTGAGTAAGCCACGGGTAGGTTTTAAGCCGACAATATTATTGAAGGCCGCTGGGACGCGCCCGGAACCGGCGGTATCTGTGCCTAAGGAAAAACTGACGATACTTAACGCTACCGCCACCGCTGAGCCGGAACTGGAGCCGCCGGAAATATAGTCAGGATTGAGGGCGTTTTTGCAAATACCGTAAGGTTCTGGTGAGCGGGTGCCGGTCAATCCGGTGGCAAATTGGTCCATATTGGTTTTGCCGATCAGCACAGCGCCTGCATCAAGCAGCCGTTGCACCGCAAACGCCGATGTTGCGGGCAGGTAGCTGAAACCCGGACAGGCGGCAGTGGTCGGCAGTCCGGCGCAATCAATATTATCTTTGACAGCAAAGGGGATGCCGTAGAGCGGCAGGTCATGCGGATTTAAGCCTTCGAGCTTTTTCGCCTGCGCCATCAACGTACTTTCGGCGTACAGGCTAATCCAGATATTGTGGTTTTTAAAATCCTTAACCCGTGCTAAGGTTTGCCGGATCACTGCCGATACCGTGGTTGTGCCGTCCAGATAGGCTTGTCTTAAGGAAAATAAATCCAAGGGTAAACAATCAGTCGATGTGTTCAAAATGATGTTCTCTGCGCTTAGGCGGTGATTAGGCTAGGTTGATGGGGATAGTGTTACGACACTGCCGCAATAAAGCTTGCCGAATCCGCGACTGCGCCAAAGACCCCGCCTTGCATTTTTATCATATTCAGTGCCGCCTGATGGTTGCCGGGGTCGGTCGCCGCACAACAATCCGCCAGCAATAGGCATTCATAGCCACGGTCATTGGCATCGCGCATTGTGGTATGGACACAGACATCGGTGGTGATGCCCGTTAAGACGATATTTTCTACGCCAAGATTGCGCAATAACAAATCCAAGTCGGTGGCGTAAAACGAGCCTTTGCCCGGTTTGTCGATAATCGGCTCGCCGGGTAGGGGGGCGAGTTCCGGAATAATTTCCCAGCCCGGTTCGCCACGCACCAATATCCGTCCGCAAGGGCCGACATCGCCGATACCCGCGCCAATTTGGCGGCTGCGCCATTGCTTATTCTTTGGCAAATCCGCTAAATCTGGCCTATGGCCTTCGCGGGTGTGGATAATGTGAAAACCCAGTTTGCGGCAGGTTTCCAGCACATGGCCTATCGGTCCGATAGGGGCGCGTGTCAGTGCGATGTCGTAACCCATTTTATCGACATAACCGCCTTCGCCGCAAAAATCGAACTGCATGTCGATGATAATCAGGCAGGTGTTTTCGGGCCGTAAATCGCCGTTGTAAGGGTAAGCGTAAGGTGTGCTGGTGACGTATCGGTTCATAGTGTGGTCTCATGGGTAGAGGTAAGCCCGCCAGATAGGCAGAAACTGGCGGCGTAACCGTTGCTTGTTGGGCGAAACGTGTTGTTATGCCTGCAAAGCGATGGGCAGGATAATTCTTGCCCGCCATTGTTGCATACAACAATAAATGCATTATCAATGCCAAATGGAGGGGCGCCTGTTAACGGAATTAAAATCATGCTAATGCGCAGTTAAAGCGGTGCTTGACGGGGATATTGGCGCAAATGTGGGGCTGGAGTTTGGTTGATATAGGTGCAAAGAAAGGATTTTTGCACTGGATTGGCCCGTACGGGGAGGCAACCGATGGATAAGGGTCGGGTAAGGTTCTGCGTGGTGTTATCGGAGCCGGAGTAAAAACAGGTTTTTTTACTCCGGCTCCCCATGGCATTTAATTGTAGAGGTGGAGGGTAGGGCATTTTGCCCTAGTGCTTAAGCGGCTATGTTATTGCCGATCATAGCCAAATTTTATAATCACAGGTGTGCCTTGGTTATGGATGATGACCTGTTTACGGGTTTCTTCGGGTTCTACTGCTGGCGCAGGTAAGGCGGCGGCGGGAGTTGGTGAAGCCATGGCTTTAGGGGCGGTAGCCATAGGTAAGGTCGTGGCAGGAACCGGCGGAGCAATAGTCGCAGGGGCGGCTATGGGTAAGGGCGCGGTAGGTAAGCTTTCTGCTTTGGGTTGGAGCGGCGGAATGGGTACGGTTTCTATTTGTACGCTCGGCATCCAGGTTGGCTGGGTGGCGGTTGCCGCCGCTTGCGCGGCAGTAGCTGGCGGTAAAAATTTCAAGCTATCCAGTAGATCAAAACACACGCTGCTGATGTTATCGGCTAAGGTTTCCTGCAATTTTTGGCTGCTGATTGAGGCGGGAGGTGCGGAAAAAGTCATTGCCAATTGCTCTGCCTGCTTAGGGTTGGCGTTAGCCTCTAAACGGCATTGGATAGGGGTGACATAGGCTTTTTGGAAACCTGGAGCGCGTGGGTCGGAGTTGCCGCTAGTGAAAGAAAATCCCACGGGAGTTTGATCGTATTTGCTGTCGCCAATTTCGACGGTTAAGGTATGCGTGTACGTTTGCCCGTTTCCGGTCTGGAGCGGAAAACGCCATTGGCTAAGGTTGGCAATGACGGCGGTACGCAACGCTTTGGTATCGGATAAGCCTAACTTAATGAGCGGTTGCTGGTTCAGTTGCAGATCAATCGCTTTGATCGCCGGTTTGTCCAGCGGTTCGGCGCTGACATTTACGCCCCCTATCAAGCCGAAAATGAGCGGCAAAAGCAAGATCGGTGTGGGTGTTTTCATGTGCGGGTTCCTATGGAAAGCTGGGGGTCGGGTTAAGCTTGGGCAGAAAGGCGCTAGTGTAACCTGACAGTATTTGCATAGCATACCGGATACACGCACGGGTTGGAAATACCGCTACACCGCCCTATCCAAAGACGCTGTATTGCCCGTTTTCCGTTGTAACACGCGCTACGATTGCTGGCAGCTACTGTATAAATCCTCCGGTTTTTCCGATATACGTCATTTAACTTATGAGTCAGATGACGCATTGTGCAATATCCGCATAAGTCAAATAATCTCTACCAGCCGTATCGCATGGCTACATCAAGTGCCGCTTGATGTATCAATCAACGCAAGCTTAAGATCAAAGGGGCTTAACATGAACAATTCAAGCAAGCATTTAGCAAAAATCCGTCAGGTCGGATGGTTGCCAATGGTGACTTTAACGGCTTTGGTGGCAGGTCATTCATCCGTATCCGAAGCTGGAGCAACGTTTAAAATTGATGATACCAAATGGATTAGTCTCGGGTTGGGGATGAGAACCAGTTTCTCGGCAGCTGAAGATAAGGCGGGAAATACGGGTGGCGATCCCAAATGGTCGACCGATTTCACGCTGAACAACCTCCGTTTGTATACAAACGGTCAAATCCATAAATATATCAAATTTACCTTTAACACGGAATGTCCGGGTTGTAATGGTCACGATAAAGCGGATATCCAGGTTTTGGACGGTATTGTCCAGTTTGAATTTAATCCCTACACCAATATCTGGGCGGGTCGGCAACTGGTGCCTGAAGGCCGTCTGGAAATGAACGGGCCATTTTACAGTGCGACCTATGAACCTTTTAAAGCCCCTTTCGAACCTTCTGATGCCAGTATTCAGGGTGTGATACCGGGAATGGATGCCGGTACTTATGGCCGTGATGAAGGTGTCAACTATTGGGGTGCGGCTTTGGACGGCCATTTGAAATATGTGTTTGGTGCCTTCCAGGGCTTAAAACACAATAAGACGGGCGCTAATGCCGATGGCAATCTGCTTTATGGTACCCGTATTGCCTATAACATACTGAATGCCGAAAAAGCACCCGGTTATTATTCTGGCGGTACGGCGTATGGCGGCGATGGTGATGTACTTACCTTCGCTGGTTTTGCCCAATATCAAGAAGATGGTGCAGGAACTGCCGCCAACGCTGGCAATTTCCTCCTGGCAGGTGGTGATGTTAAGTTTGAAAAAGTGCTGCCTAATAATGGCGTACTGACGATCAATACCGAATATAAAAACTTTGGCATTGATTATCACCACGGCTCTCCTGGTGCCAATGATCCGACCACTTTCTATGTCGGCGGCGGCGGCGGCGGTCTAACGAACGGATTCCAAGGTGACTCTGTCACCGGCAACCTGCTCTATCTGATTCCCCAAAAGGTGTGGGTAGGCCAATTCCAACCTTATATCATGTACACCCAAGTTAATACGCGCCAAGGTTATTCTGTTGGTGGTGTTAATGTTAAGCAAGACCAAAGTGAATATGAAGCCGGCATGAACTATATCATTGATGGCCATAATGCCCGTGTCTCCTTGTTATGGCAAGGCGGTGATTTATCCGGTGGTGGCGCAATTTATAACCCCAATGCCAACGGCACGTTTGTCAATGCGATCAAGCTTGGCGTTCAGGTGCAAATCTAATCCCATCGGTATAAATGTTAAGGAACAAGAACATGTTTAATACAATTGCAAATAAGTTCGCAAAGAAACGGCTTTTAGCGCCTATCGCCGCTGCGGCGATAGGCTTTTTCCCCGCCGCACACGCCGAAGACACCATTAAAGTCGGCGTGTTGCACTCCCTATCCGGCACAATGGCGATCAGCGAAACCACGCTGAAAGACACGATGCTGATGCTGATTGACGAGCAAAACAAAAAGGGCGGTTTGCTGGGCAAAAAACTGGAGGCGGTGGTGGTTGACCCGGCTTCTAACTGGCCTTTGTTTGCGGAAAAAGCCCGCGAGTTGCTGACTAAGGATAAGGTCGCGGCGATTTTTGGTTGCTGGACTTCGGTATCGCGCAAATCCGTGTTACCAGTCATTGAAGAACTGAACGGCATTCTATTTTATCCGGTGCAATACGAAGGCGAAGAGTCGTCAAAGAACGTTTTTTATACCGGGGCGGCGCCTAACCAACAAGCCATTCCGGCGGTTGATTATCTGATGAACGATTTAGGCGTTAAGCGTTGGGTCTTAGCGGGTACGGACTATGTGTATCCGCGCACCACCAATAAGATTTTGGAAGCTTATCTGAAATCGAAAAAAGTGGCGAAGAAAGACATTATGATTAACTACACGCCGTTCGGCCATTCCGATTGGCAAAGTATCGTTGCTGATATTAAGAAGTTCGGCTCGACTGGCAAGAAGACTGCTGTAGTGTCGACCATCAATGGCGACGCGAACGTACCGTTCTATAAAGAGTTGGGCAACCAAGGCGTATCGGCGGAAAACATTCCGGTCGTGGCTTTCTCGGTCGGTGAGGAAGAGTTGTCAGGTATCGATACCAAACCGTTGGTCGGCCATTTGGCGGCTTGGAATTATTTCATGAGCGTTGACACCACCAAAAACGCAGGCTTTATCAAGCAATGGCATGAGTATATCAAGAATCCGAAACGGGTGACTAACGACCCGATGGAAGCGCATTACATCGGCTTTAGTATGTGGGTGAAAGCGGTTGAAAAAGCCGGGACTACCGATCCTGATGCTGTTCAAAAAGCCATTATCGGTGTGGAATCCCCCAACTTAACGGGCGGTATGGCGAAAATGTTGCCTAACCACCATATCAGCAAACCGGTGTTAATCGGCGAAATTCAGGATGACGGCCAATTTGTCACCGTTTGGCAAACCAATAAGCTGATCGACGGTGATGCTTGGTCGGATTATTTGCCGGAAAGCAAACCGATTATTGCCGACTGGACCCCACCTATCAATTGCGGTAACTACAATACCAAAACCAAAAAGTGTTCCGGCCAAAACTATTAAGTTTGTCCGCTTAGCTTATAAAGTGCCGGTTGCGCCGCCTTAGTGCGGCGCAACCGGCTCACCCGCCCCAACAGCACAAGCCTAACCATTGGCAGGGGTAAACGGCCTGTTGTTACCCTGATAAGGAAAATACGATGAACATCCCTCCATTAACGCGCTTCCATCATGTGCTTGCGGTGCTGATGCTGGTATTTTCGCTGGCGGCGCACAGTGACCCCATTACCGCATCACAGCCTTGGCTGGATGCTTTAAATAGCCTTAAGCAAGGCTCCATGCCAGAGCGCGAACAGGCCATTATGCAGCTTGCCGAGATAAAGGACGCGCATAATTTGGCAATTTTGCAAGCGTTGCTGGATGGCCGATTATTTACCACCAAGACCGATACCAAGCTGGTTATCGGCATTGATAACCATCAGGGATTTGACATCAGCGATGCCGTCAGCGGTGCCGCCTTAGGTGCGGTTGACCATGATGCCCTGAGCAAAATCAATTTAACCAACAAAATGCGCGGCACGTTGCGCAAAATTATCGGCGAATTGGAATTAAGCGCGGATGACCCGGCTGTGCGGTTAGCGGCAGTCAAGGCTATGGCAAAGGAGGCTGATGATAGGGTCTTAGATTTGTTGCGTGGCCGCGCCGATAAGGAAGCCGACCCGGCGGTTAAAGAAGCCATTAAGGTGACGTTGTTATTGCAGGATATGGATAGCCCAGATAAAGCCACACGGATTATGGCGATAGAGGCTTTAAAGGCCAAGAACAGCCAAGAAGTAGTTAACCGCCTGAACGCGATGGTGGAAAAAGATGAGAGCGGCGAGTTTGTCGAGCCGGATGAGGACATCCGTAATTTGGCGAAAGCCGCCTTGATTAATATCAATAACCGCCTGCAACTGTACAGCTCGGTAGAAACGGTGTTTTTCGGACTCAGCTTAGGGGCGGTGTTAGTATTGTCGGCTATTGGCTTGGCGATCACCTTTGGGGTGATGGGGGTCATTAATATGGCGCACGGCGAGTTGATGATGCTGGGCGCGTATACCACTTATGTCATGCAGCAACTGATGCCCAACCATTTGGGCATTTCGGTGTTGCTGGCTATCCCCGCCGCTTTTGTCATTTCTGCTCTAGTTGGCATTGCCATAGAGCGGGGCATTATTCGCTTCCTGTACGGACGGCCTTTAGAAACCTTGTTGGCGACCTTTGGCGTAAGCCTGATTTTGCAACAAAGTGTGCGCTCGATTTTCTCGCCATTAAACCGCAGTGTCGCCACGCCTGAATGGATGAGCGGTTCGTGGCAAATCAATGATTTTTTGTCACTGACCTGGAACCGTTTTTACATTTTGGTGTTTTGTTTGCTGGTGTTTGTGCTGCTGTTGCAAATCCTCAAACGTACCCGCTTAGGTTTGGAAGTCCGCGCCGTGGCGCAAAACCGCAAAATGGCGAAGGCAATGGGCATACCCACGGCGCGGGTCGATGCCATGACCTTTGGCTTAGGTTCCGGTATCGCCGGAGTGGCTGGGGTGGCCTTAAGCCAAATCACCAATGTCGGCCCCAATCTGGGGCAGGCTTATATTGTCGATTCGTTCATGGTCGTGGTGTTCGGCGGGGTCGGCAATTTGCTCGGCACCTTGGTGGCGGGTTTCTCCTTAGGGATAGCCAATAAGTTTTTGGAGCCGTTTGCCGGAGCCGTGTTGGCAAAGATTTTGGTGCTGGTGTTTATCATTTTATTTATCCAGAAACGTCCGCGTGGCCTGTTTCCGCAAAAGGGCAGGGCGGCGGATTCTTAATATTGACTATGTGTTATCCCAAATAAGGTTCTGAATAAGGTTTTGATATGAAATTATTAACATTAGCAAGCCAGGATAAAACCTGCACCACCGTGTTGATGGCCTTGGCGGCGGTGACGTTTATCATCCCGCTATGCAATCTGCTGACCCCCGCCGATTCGCCGCTGCATTTTTCGGCTTATACGGTGTC
This sequence comes from Methylovulum psychrotolerans, assembly GCF_002923755.1. GTDB lineage: Bacteria > Pseudomonadota > Gammaproteobacteria > Methylococcales > Methylomonadaceae > Methylovulum > Methylovulum psychrotolerans. The sequence continues at coordinate 1,008,936 of NZ_PGFZ01000001.1, read as the reverse complement.
GTTAATCGGCAAGTATTTGACCTTTGCCTTATTGGGCATGTCCTTGGATTTGGTCTGGGGCTATTGCGGCATTTTGGCGCTCGGTCACGGGGCGTTTTTCGCGCTGGGCGGTTATGCGATGGGCATGTACCTAATGCGGCAAATCGGTACGCGCGGCGTGTACGGCGACCCGTTATTGCCGGATTTTATGGTGTTCTTGAATTGGAAAGAGTTGCCTTGGTATTGGCTCGGTTTTGATCATTTCGGCTTTGCCCTGCTGATGGTGCTGTTGGCACCTGGGATATTAGCGTTTGTGTTCGGCTGGTTGGCGTTCCGTTCGCGGGTTACGGGCGTGTATTTGTCGATTATCACCCAAGCCCTGACTTACGCGCTATTGTTGGCCTTCTTCCGCAATGAAATGGGCTTTGGCGGTAACAACGGTTTAACCGACTTTAAGGATATTTTGGGCTTTAATATCCAATCTGAGGCGGTACGCTCGGTGCTGCTGTTCCTGTCCGGTTTTTCTTTAATCGGCGCATTTTTGTTGTGCCGCTGGATAGTCAACACCAAACTGGGGCGGGTCGTTACCGCAATCCGTGATCAAGAGTCGCGGGTGCGGTTTTTAGGTTATCGGGTGGAAATGTTCAAGTTATGGATTTTCGTCTTTGCCGCGATGCTGGCAGGCGTTGCCGGGGCCTTATATGTGCCGCAAGTCGGCATTATCAACCCCAGCGAATTTACCCCGCTCAATTCCTTGGAAATTGTCGTCTGGGTGGCGATGGGCGGACGCGGCACCTTATATGGGGCGATTATCGGTGCGGTGGTAGTCAATTACGGCAAAACGGTATTGACGGGATTAATGCCGGAAATCTGGCTGTTTACCTTAGGGGCGGTGTTCATCGTCATCACCTTATTATTGCCTGATGGTATCGTCGGCCTGTTGCGGCGGAAATTACAGGAGCAACACGCATGAAAACCTTTGCGGAAAATTTGTTTGGTGAAGATGATAAGTTGAAGTCTTCTGTTTTGGCGGATGGCGAACTGGACACCCGCCATGGGCCGATTTTGTATATGGAAGATGTCAGCGTCAGTTTTGACGGCTTTAAGGCCTTAAATAAGCTATCGCTCTACATTGATGCGGGTGAGCTGCGCTGCGTGATTGGCCCTAACGGCGCGGGTAAAACCACGATGATGGATGTGATTACCGGCAAGACCCGCCCGGATGTGGGATCGGTATTCTTTGGGCAAACCATTGACTTGCTAAAAATGGACGAACCGGCTATCGCCCAAGTAGGGATTGGTCGGAAGTTCCAAAAACCCAGTGTCTTTGATGCCTTAACTGTATTTGAAAATTTGGAATTGGCTTTAAAGGCCGATAAGCGGACATGGCAGACCTTATTTTTCCGGTTGAGCGGTGAACAGCGCGACCGTATCGGGGCAGTGCTGGAGACGGTTGGCTTGAGCGCGTTTGCTAAGGAGCGGGCGGGTATTCTCTCGCACGGGCAGAAGCAATGGCTGGAAATCGGCATGTTATTGATGCAGGAACCGAAAGTCATGTTGGTGGATGAGCCGATAGCGGGCATGACCCATCAGGAAATCGAGCGCACCGCCGAGTTGCTGTTATCGCTGCAAGGCGAGCGTTCTTTAGTGGTGGTCGAGCATGATATGGAGTTTGTCCGCTCGATAGCGAAAAAAGTCACCGTCTTGCATGAAGGTACGGTGTTGACCGAAGGCACGATGGACGAAGTACAAAACGACCCGCGCGTCATTCAAGTTTATTTGGGGGGCTAATGCTAAAAATTAACGCATTGCAACAATATTATGGCGAAAGCCATACCTTGTGGGATTTGGATTTGGACGTGCCGGCGGGCGCGTGTGTCTGCCTGATGGGACGTAACGGTGTCGGTAAAACCACCTTGCTGAAAGCCATTATGGGTTTGATTCCGGTCCGGGGCGGTACGATCACCTTGGACGGCGAAACGCTGGGCGACGGTAAGGCGGAAAAACGCGCCGAGCTGGGTATCGGTTATGTGCCGCAAGGACGGGAAATCTTTCCGTTATTGACGGTGGAGGAGAACCTGAAAACGGGTTTGCGTGCCGCTAGCAAGCACGGCATTAAAAAAGTCCCTGACCATATTTATGAAATTTTTCCGGTCTTAAAACAAATGCTCAGGCGGCGCGGCGGCGATTTGTCCGGTGGCCAGCAACAGCAATTGGCGATAGGCCGCGCTTTGGTGCTGAACCCGCGCTTGTTGATTTTGGACGAACCTACCGAAGGCATCCAGCCGAATATCGTCAGCGAAATTGGTGATGTCATTATTCGCCTCAACCGCTCACGCGGTACGCCCTTGCCCATGCCTAAGCCTAATCCCAATGATTTGGGCGAAGTGCATCAGGCGATTAACAAAATTAACCAAGAACTGGGGGTGACGGTGTTGCTGGTCGAACAGAAATTGCCGTTTGCCAAGAAAGTGGCGGATAGGTTTTGTATTATGGATAGGGGGCGCACCGTGGCGACCGGGGAAATGGAGGCGTTGAGCGAGGGGATGGTTAAGCAGTATTTGACGGTTTGATGGGTGAGGTTATTCTTTTTCTGCCTTATTAGTGGTAGTGTGTGCTGAGTCAGCTTATCAGGCAGTCACTATGGATTTCACAACGTTATTAGGTAAGAGGGCAGTAGGTCACGCCCAAGCAAAAGACTATTGCGATTGGGCGGAAGATTTATTGCTTCAATCCATTGAATCAGAAAGTATTGCGATATTAGCCAGCTTAGGGATGGAGCGCTCACCCGACATTTATGAGGTCAGGGCATACTTTGAAAAGTGTGTGGCGGAACTGGGTTGGACTATTCCAGAAGAGAAGCTTGCGATTCTTGCCTATGCCAAAAGCCTTTGTACACAGCTGTGTGATGGTACGCTTAAACCTAGGATTGGCCTGGGACACTTGCAATGTTTTTGGGATTTTGTCGATGATAACCCGCTTTATGGTATCTGGTATGATCTGGATGAGGATATTTGTTGGCTTGAACAAGGCGAACAATACTTTTGGAATGCCTGTTTAGCCCAAGAAAACAGTGATGGCTTCATCATTAAGGTGGCAAAGCAGTTTCTTGAGCTTTGTGAACTTGACCTGCCTGATAATTAATCACGGGTAAACCCCCGGCTCTGCCGGGGGACTCACAAAGTTTGACAATTACGGGAATCATCGAGAGCCTCCCAATCTGTGAACCGCCTAAAGTTCAAAAGATTGAGGAAGCAAACGATGAATCCAGCCGAAAGTTTAAAGCATACAAGATGGGAATGTAAGTACCACATAGTTTGGATACCCAAATACAGAAAGAAAAGCCTTTATAGGGAACTCAGGAAGCATTTGGGAGAACTCCTGAAAGATTTGGCTTTGCAGAAAGAGTGCAAGATATTGTAAGGGCACTTGGTGTCCGATCATGTGCATATATTGATCGCAATACCCCCCAAATATTCGGTGTCGCAGGTGGTTGGCTTTATCAAAGGCAAAAGTGCCATAGCCATAGCGCGTAACTATATGGGGCGGAGAAAAAATTTCACAGGACAAAGTTTTTGGGCGAGGGGCTACTATGTTTCGACTGTCGGCAAAGATGAAGAGGCCGTCCGTGAGTACATCAAGCATCAGGAAGAGGAAGACAAGCGAATTGAGCAACTGAGCCTATTTTAGAAGACTGCCACCCTTTAGGTGGCACACATTTTAACCCGCTTTGAGCGGTTCACATTTACAAGCCTCCGGCTCTGCCGGAGGTATTTTGACTT
>NZ_PGFZ01000001.1:988850-1005166 GCF_002923755.1 Methylovulum psychrotolerans | reverse complement strand
GAAGACAAGCGAATTGAGCAACTGAGCCTATTTTAGAAGACTGCCACCCTTTAGGTGGCACACATTTTAACCCGCTTTGAGCGGTTCACATTTACAAGCCTCCGGCTCTGCCGGAGGTATTTTGACTTTTTAAAGTTAAGCCTTTGTGCTGAATGCGGCTATGTCGGCATGGCCAGACAGACGAAACGGGAAAAGCCTTGGTTGTCCGTTAAGCTGTTTAGGCTTATTTATGGCCGATGGCCGAGATCGCACAGGGTTTGTAGCCAATGTGCCGAATCTTGTTTACTCGCCTTGTCAGATTATGAGGTTCGGCAGCGGTATCTTGCCGGACAATGTTAATAGAGCATGGGATAACGCAACGTTTTTCTTCGTATACCGGATGCCTTTCGTGGTAAATTTTACAGTTTCCAGATTCCAATTCGGATACTCCATAAATAATGAGGAAGCCCTAATGAAAATGAATAAAACACTATTACTGTCCAGTTTGTTATTGTCGTCCGCCCTGCCAGCCCATGCCCATACGGGTGTAGGGGCGGTGCATGGTGTGTTGGCGGGGGCGTTACACCCTTTGCTGGGCATAGACCATATTTTGGTGATGCTGGCGGTTGGCCTGTGGGCGGCTTTGCGCAGCGGGAAGGCTTTGTGGCAATTGCCGTTGGCGTTTTTGACGGCAATGGGCGCGGGGGCAGGCTTGTCTATGCTGGGTCTCACTATTTCGGCAGCGGAAACGGCGGTGGCGGGTTCGGTGTTGGCGGCTGGGCTGTTGGTCTGGCGTAACACGCGCATGTCATCGGCTTTGGCGATGGCGGTGGTGGCGGTTTTTGCCCTTGCCCACGGTTATGTCCATGCGGTAGAACTGACAGATAGTGCCGATGCTTTAGGCTATGCGGCAGGGTTTCTGTTGACTACGGCGGCACTGCATGGCTTGGGTTTGGCGGCGGGTGTGGTTGCGGCGGCGCGGGTTAAAATGTTGGCGGCGGGTTTTGGTTTGGTTTGTGCCGTGGTTGGCGTGGGGTTGTTGGCTGGAGTTTGATGCTAATGCCAGAGGAAATGGATTTTCCCATGCGCGTTAAGTTTCGTAGCGTTGCCATTACTTTTTTGTTGCTGTTGGGTGGCATGGTTATCGCTTTGCCTTGGGTGGCGTATTGGTCAATTCTGGCAGGTATACAGGGTCGGCCTACCGCTCCGGCAAAGACTATGACCCAAGCGGAAATTAATGCCATTTGGCTTACCGAAGAGCCGGATTTACCAATGGCCCAGCTAGACGATATTACGCCTTATTGGATTTATGATTTGCTGCTTTGTGGGGTTTATTCAGGGCGGTGTGATGAAGATGGCCTGAAGCATCAAATGTCTCTAATGGCGGTACGCGTGTCACGTCGGTATCTTAGTCATGAAGGTTTTGGAAACCGAAGAGTCAGTATGCTTAAATGGCACACAGGGAATGTAAGCCTTACTATTTGGTTGCAACGCAATAAATCACCTGCCGAATTGATTAGCCTTTATTATGGGCGGTGACTCTGGTGATTGGCATGAGGTTTATGCAGACTTTATTATAGCGACGGTGGTTGTCTAGTGCGAAAAAAGTATGATTTAACGCAATTAAAGGTAAAACGGCGTGGACGGTTGCTTGGATTACCGCCTGAAAATAAGGCAATTGTGCAAACGGCTACACCATTGCCCGCAAGCCCACCTAAATAATATAGCTGACGGGTTATTTTCCGATGCTTCTGCCTTAATAACGCCTACATAACGGTCACACCCTTTTGAAACCCGATACCCTACAGGATGCCCCCTTTCACCTAAATTCCCAGCCTGCCCAAGGTTGGCAAGCCCGTTTGGCATTGGGTTTTGCCCATCGGCATGGCAAGACTGTACTGGCGGAGCGTCGCCATAGCGGCCCGTTAACGGTGCAACGGCCTTTTTATCCCGAAGGCGAGGTGTGCCATTTGTATATTTTGCATCCGCCGGGCGGGGTGGTGGCGGGCGATTGTTTGGCGATTTCGGTGGCGGCGGCTAGCGGTAGCGCGGCGTTGGTGACGACCCCGGCGGCGGGTAAGTTTTACCGTAGCGATGGGGAACTGGCGCGGCAACAAGTGGTGTTGACGGTAGCGGCGGGTGCGGCTTTGGAATGGTTGCCGCAGGAGACGATTGTTTATGAAGGGGCGCGGGTAGCGACCGGGGTACGCTTGGAGTTGGCGGCGGGGGCGCGGTTTATCGGCTGGGAAATTCTCGCCTTCGGCAGGCCTGCCGCTAATGAAGGGTTTAGCCTAGGCGAAGTGGCGATGAATTGGCAAATTTTCCGCGCGGGTCAGTTGTTTTACCGTGAACGCTTGCTGATAGATGCGCAAGCTTTTGCTGCCCTTTGGGGTTTGCAGGGGCAGTCGGCCTGTGGCACCTTGTTCGCCTATCCGGCGACGGCGCAACAGTTGGCGGCGGTGCAGGCACTGATTGGCGAGACTGCCGGGCAGGGCGTGACCTTAATAGACGATTTGTTGATCTGCCGCGCTTTAGATAACCGCGCCGACCGTCTACGGGATTTTTTCCAGCAGGTTTGGCGCGTCTTGCGTCCTGCGGTGCTGGAGCGCGAGGCTTGTGCGCCGCGCATTTGGGCGACTTGATTTTAACCGATGGCTTAGCCTGCATCAGACGAAGGTAAAGAGGAAACCACACCATGCAATTAACGTCACGCGAAAAAGACAAATTATTAATTTTTACCGCCGCCTTATTGGCCGAGCGGCGCAAAGCCCGTGGCCTGAAACTGAATTATCCCGAAGCGGTCGCGTATATTTCCGCCGCGATTATGGAAGGGGCCAGGGATGGGCGCACGGTCGCCGAACTGATGGAGTACGGGCGCACGTTATTAAGCCAAGAGGATGTCATGGAAGGTATCGGCGATATGTTGCCGGATGTGCAGGTGGAGGCGACGTTTCCTGATGGCACTAAGTTAGTGACTGTCCATAATCCGATTGTGTAGGAGCATCCCATGATCCCAGGTGAAATTATCCCCGCCGCTGGCGAGCTTGAGCTGAACGCGGGTTGCCCGACCTTGCGCTTGGTGGTGGCAAATAGCGGCGATAGGCCGATTCAAGTCGGCTCGCATTATCATTTTTACGAAACGAATCCGGCCTTGCAGTTTGACCGTGAGCTGGCGCGGGGGTGGCGTTTGGACATTCCGGCGGGTACGGCGGTGCGCTTTGAGCCGGGGCAACAGCGGGAAATCCAGTTAGTGCCGTTTGCGGGGCTGCGGCGGGTGTTTGGTTTTCGGCAAGCAGTGATGGGCGATTTGGAGCAGACAGTATGAGCAAGATCAGCAGACAAGCTTACGCGGATATGTTTGGCCCGACCACAGGCGATAAAGTCCGTTTGGCCGATACAGAATTGTTTTTGCAGGTTGAGGCTGACCGCACTTTATACGGCGAAGAGGTAAAGTTCGGTGGCGGCAAGGTGATCCGTGACGGCATGGGGCAAAGCCAAGTCGGGGCGGGGCAGGCGATGGATATGGTTATCACTAACGCGCTGATTGTCGATTATTGGGGCATTGTTAAGGCCGATGTCGGCGTTAAGCAAGGCCGTATCGCGGCGATTGGTAAGGCGGGCAACCCCGACATCCAAAACGGCGTGGATATGATTATCGGCCCCGGCACGGAAATTATCGCGGGTGAGGGCAGCATTCTGACCGCTGGCGGTATTGATGCGCATATCCATTTTATTTGTCCGCAACAAATTGAAGAGGCCTTAAATTCGGGTGTGACCACCATGATCGGTGGCGGTACGGGGCCGGCGACCGGGACGAATGCGACCACCTGTACCCCTGGGCCTTGGCATTTGCAGCAAATGCTGTTGGCTTTGGACGGTTTCCCGATGAATTTTGGCTTGCTGGGCAAAGGTAATGCCAGTCTGCCCGCCGCTTTGGAAGAGCAGATATTGGCGGGGGCGATGGGTTTGAAGCTGCATGAAGATTGGGGCACGACTCCCGCCGCGATAGATTGCTGCTTAGGTGTTGCCGAACGCTATGATATACAGGTGGCGATCCATACCGATACCCTGAATGAGTCCGGTTTTGTCGAGGACACGATTGCCGCGTTCCAAGGCCGTACTATCCATACTTACCATACCGAAGGTGCGGGTGGCGGTCATGCGCCTGACATTATTAAGGCCTGCGGATTGCCCAATGTGTTGCCGTCGTCTACAAATCCGACCCGGCCTTATACCATCAATACCGTGGATGAGCATTTGGATATGCTGATGGTGTGCCACCATCTTGATCCGAGCATCCCCGAAGATGTCGCGTTCGCCGAGTCGCGCATCCGCCGCGAAACCATTGCCGCCGAAGATATACTGCATGATCTGGGCGCGTTTTCGATGATTTCTTCCGATTCGCAAGCGATGGGTAGGGTTGGGGAAGTGATTATGCGCACTTGGCAAACCGCACATAAGATGAAACTACAGCGCGGGGCGTTGGCGGAAGACACGGCGGGTAACGATAATTTCCGTATTAAGCGTTATATTGCTAAATATACGATTAACCCGGCCATTAGCCACGGTATCGCCCATGAAGTCGGCTCGATAGAGGTCGGTAAGTTGGCGGATTTGGTGTTGTGGAATCCGGCGTTTTTCGGCGTAAAACCCAGCCTGATTTTAAAAGGCGGTCTGATTGCCGCCGCCGCGATGGGCGACCCGAATGCCTCTATCCCCACGCCGCAACCTGTACATTATCGCCCGATGTTCGGCAGTTTTGGCGTGACCGCCGCCGCCACTTCGATGATTTTCTTGCCGCAAGCGGCGGTGGCGGGCGGCCTGCCTGCCACGTTAGGTTTGCGCAAACGTATTGGCATTGTCAAAAATACGCGTACTATTGGTAAAAAGGATTTAGTGCATAACGCTTACCAGCCTGTTGTCGAGGTGGATCCGCAGACCTATTCGGTGCGGGCGGATGGGGTGTTGTTGACCTGTGAACCGATGGCGGTGTTGCCGATGGCGCAGCGGTATTTTTTGTTTTGATGAATGTATGGTGGATTAAGGGTAAGATAAATACTCTAAAAACTACAAAATATGTAAGATGAATTCCCAATATCATGAGAAAAAGCAAAAAGAAATACCGATTTTTTTAATTGCCCCGATTATCAGTGTCGTATTAATATTTTTGGTTCCAATTTCATATTTTATAACATTTAATGGTGAGTTAGCGAAAAAACAAGACATTTGGGGGCAGTTTGGTGATTATGTTGGTGGTACATTGAATCCAATGCTTTCTTTTGTAACCTTGTTGGTTTTACTTTATACGGTAAAATTACAGAGGAAGGAATTAGATAAAACGTCTAAGCAACTGGAAATATCGGAAAGTTCTTTAGCAAAACAAATTGAAATTTCTAAAAAACAACAATTTGAAGTTACATTTTTTCAGATGCTGACGTTGTTTAATGAAATTACCAGTGAAATTGAAATACAGGTTCCTCAGCCTGAACTTGAAAAGCATGATAATCAATGGGTGCAGATAACAAGCGGCTGGGAGTCGCCTAAAGATATTAGTGGGCGTAAATGCTTTACCGAGTTTTATGACAAGCTAAGAAAGAACCCGATTTGGCTTAGAGGAACATCCAAACAAGATCAAACGAAGAAAATTAGTTCTGCCTATGGGTATTTTCATGGCAGTTATAAAGACGAAACAGATCATTATTTCAAAATGTTATGTAATATTTTGAAATTTATAAAAAATAGCGATATTGAAGACAAGCAATTTTATACGGATTTAGTTATGGCGCTCTTATCTACTCAAGAACTACTAATGCTTTTTTACAACGGGTTAAGTTTAGGTTCCGAAAGCTTCAAACCACTAATAGAAGAGTTTCAATTGTTTAAAGGTATTACCGCACAGCAATTGGTTGATAGTTCACACTACGAGTTATATGCGAGTTCTGCTTATGGAAATTCATGAGCGCAGATGTATCCAGTTCCTACACTGGATCTGTCGATATGTTAGATTGTATGTTATTTATTATTACTCAATTTAGGTAGTGACTCAGAGCGTGGAAACTATAATTATAGGTGCAATTATGAAACACGCATTCACCCTAGAATATTGGCAAGATAATGGCGGGTATGCGGGCAGGCTTAAGGAAGTGCAGGGTGTGTTTAGCCAAGGCGAAACCTTGCAAGAATTGGAAGAGAATATTGAAGATGCTTATAAGCTATTGATGGAAGACGAAAGTTCTCTTGACCTGCCGATTGTCCAGTTCAAACAAGTATTACTTGAAACAGAAGGGCAGACCGCTTACCGACTGATGCAGCAATCGGGTTTTATTGGCTGTATGGAAGGTGATGGCTTGTTTTCGGAAAATTATAAAAGCTTTTTGGGCTAGAGTAACTTCGCGCCCGCTGTTTATGTTGTATACCTCTATGGCAATCCTGCCAACGCTACATTTAATGACACCATGTTGAAACTGACCGAACTAGCCCCCTCTGATACCCCAGCCGATGATATTTTGACCTTGCCGTTTGAATCGCGGCAAAAAAGCCGTTTGCCTGCCTGTACCGATGGTGGGGTAAAAGTCGGCTTGTTTTTACAGCGTGGGCAGTATTTGCGCTCTGGTGTGGTGCTGACGGGTAACGAAAAATTTCGGGTGATGATTAAGGCCGCGCCAGAAACCTTGTCGGTCGTCCGTACCGATGATGCCTTGCTGTTCGCGCGGCTTTGTTACCATTTGGGCAACCGCCATATTGCGTTGCAGATTTTGCCGGGGGAGTTGCGGTTTTTGAGTGACCATGTTCTGGATGCGATGGTCGAGGGCTTGGGTGGTGTGGTAATACACGACATTTTACCGTTTGAACCGGAAGCTGGCGCGTATAAGAGCCATGGTCACTGATCTGGCGTTATTGCGTTTGTTGCAACTGGTTAGCCCCGGTTTGCCGATAGGCATGTATAGCTATTCGCAAGGCTTGGAGCGGGCGGTGGAGGATGGTTGGGTCAGTAATGCCGAGGCTGCCCGCGCGTGGATAGGCGGCATTTTACAGACGGGTATGACACTGGTGGATGTGCCGATTCTGCTGAGATTGTATGCGGCTTGGCAGCGCGACGATAGCGCGGCGGTTGGCGAGTGGAGCCAAACCTTGACGGCTTGCAGGGAAACTGCCGAATTACGCGCCGAAGATCGGCAAACCGGGCAGGCGTTAGCGCGCTTATTGGTGAATTTAGCGGTTCCTGACGCGCAAGCGTGGTTGCGCCACCCTGAGGCGACGCTGGCGACAGCGTATAGTTTGGCGGCTGTGCGTTGGGGGATAGAACCGCGTGCGGCGGCTATCGGTTATGTTTGGGGCTGGTTAGAGAACCAAGTCCTGTGCGCCGTTAAGTTAGTGCCGTTAGGGCAGGTCGCCGGACAGCAGTTGTTGCAGGCCTTGGCGGCGCAAATTCCCGCACAGGTTGACCGGGCGTTGTTGCTGGCCGATGCCGAGCTGGGCGGCAGCGCGTTCGGCTTGGCGTTGGCCAGTAGCCGCCATGAAAATCAATATTCCCGATTATTCCGATCCTAGGAGGTGTAGAGCATGAGTGATAAACCCGTTTTAAGAGTAGGCATAGGCGGCCCGGTGGGTTCCGGCAAAACAGCGTTGGTCGATGCCTTGTGTAAGCGGATGCGCGACCAATTTGAAATTGCCGTGGTGACTAACGACATTTACACCCGCGAAGACCAGCAGTTTTTAATCCGCAGCCAAGCTTTGCCGGAAGAGCGTATTTTAGGCGTGGAGACGGGCGGTTGCCCGCATACGGCCATCCGTGAAGATGCGTCGATGAATCTTGCGGCTGTGGATGAACTGTGCGAGCGTTGGGAAAATCTGGACTTTATCATGGTGGAAAGCGGCGGCGATAACCTGAGCGCGACCTTCAGCCCGGAACTGGCCGATTTGACCATTTATGTGATTGATGTCTCGGCGGGCGACAAAATCCCCCGCAAAGGCGGCCCCGGCATTACCCGTTCGGATTTGTTGGTGATTAATAAAATCGACCTGGCGCCTTATGTCGGCGCGTCTTTGGAAGTGATGGACAGGGATGCGAAGAAAATGCGTGGAGAACGGCCTTTTGTGTTCAGTAATTTGAAAACGGGCACGGGCTTGGGGGATATTGAGGCGTTTATTATACAGGCGGGGATGTTGGAGGTGGCGGGATAAATGTGGGGTTTTGTATTCCTGTTTTGTTTTTTGTTTGAAAAATATCAAAACTGTTTTAAAACAGTTTTGATATAAAATGCTTCCGAGTGGACACTGCTCTCTCACCCTTTGCCACGATGAATGTTTACCCCCGCGCCTGCTATGGCATTTTTAAGTGTTCGTGCGACGTTTTTGTCTGACCTTCCAGAAGTGGTAGTCCAGTTGCATCCCTCGCCATACCTCACTTCATCCACAAGCTTATCTCCCTTTGAACAATTTCCCCCGCCATTCCCCCAGATGGCTATAATGCCCTATCCCATTTTCTAGTTTTGCCCCCATGCTCACATCACCCCATACTTCGGCGCGGATTTACCGTGTCGCGTTAGCTGTGCCTATTTTTAGCCTGTTTGATTATCTGGCACCTGATGATGCCCCGGTTTGTTTGGGGGTGCGGGTGGAGGTGCCGTTTGGGAAGGGTAGCAAAATCGGGGTGTTGGTGGCGGTGGCGGAGAGCAGTACGGTGGCGGAGGCGAAGTTAAGGCCGATTGTGCGGCGGGTGGATGAGCAGCCTGTGTTAGTGGCGGCGGATATGGCGTTGTTGCAGTGGGTGAGCCGTTATTATCATTATCCGTTGGGGATGGTGATCAGCACTGCCTTACCTGCGGGTTTGCGCCAAGGTAAGGCGGCGGTGTTGCCTCGCGCCCGTTATTACGCGCTGACGGAGGCGGGTAGGGGCTTCGATGCGTTGTTGTTAAAACGCGCCCCGCAACAGAAAAAGCTGGTCGAACAGTTGCAGGGGCAGGATGGGGTTATTTCGGAAGCGGAATTGGCGTTAGGTGGTAGCACTTGGCGGGCGGTGGTGAAGGCGTTGCAAGACAAGGGTTTGCTGGCTTTGGCCGACGCGCCGGAGGTGGCGGTGCGGGCGTTTAATCAGCAACCGGGCTTGGCCTGTAATGCCGACCAACAGGCGGCGATTACGGCGGTGACGGAGAGTTTCGGGCAGTTTCGGGTGTTTTTGTTGGATGGGGTGACGGGCAGCGGTAAGACGGAGGTGTATATGCAGTTGATTGCTGTCGCCTTGGCGCGGGGCTTGCAGGTGTTGGTGCTGGTGCCGGAGATTACCCTGACACCGCAATTGGAGGAGCGGTTCCGGCGGCGCTTTAGCGTCAATATCGCCTTATCGCATTCTAAGTTGACCGATACTCAGCGGCAGACGGCGTGGTTGCAAATGCAGCAGGGCGAGTGTGCGATTTTGTTGGGTACGCGTTCGGCGTTGTTTACGCCGTTTAAGAAGTTGGGGCTGATTATTCTGGATGAGGAGCATGACACCTCGTTTAAGCAGCAGGAGGGCTTGCGGTTTTCGGCGCGGGATGTGGCGGTGGTGCGCGGGCAACGGGTGGGGGTTCCGGTAGTGTTGGGGTCGGCGACTCCGGCTTTGGAGAGCCTTTATAATGCCGAGGCGGGGCGTTATCGGCATTTGCGTTTGCCGAAACGGGCAGGGGAGGCGGTGCAACCGGGCTTGCAGTTGTTGGACATCCGTAACCAACGCTTACAAGAGGGTTTGTCTGAGCCGTTGCTGGCGGCGATCCGCGCGACGGTGGCGAAGGGTGAGCAGGTGCTGATTTTTTTAAATCGGCGCGGTTTTGCGCCGACTTTGATTTGCCACAGTTGCGCGTGGGTGGCGCGGTGCCGCCGTTGTGAGGCCAATTTGGTTATCCATCGCCATGAGCAGCGTTTGCGTTGCCACCATTGCGGCTCGGAACAAGCGTTGCCTACGCTGTGTCCGGCCTGTAAAACGGGGGTGCTGACGGCGTTGGGTTTGGGGACGGAGCGGGTTGAGCAGCTGTTGGGCGGATTGTTTGCCGATAAGGTGGTGGTGCGATTGGACCGCGATACGACCCAGCGCAAGGGGACGTTGGAGCAGTTTTTGGAACAAATCAACACAGGGCAGGCGGATATTATTTTGGGTACGCAAATGCTGGCGAAAGGCCACCATTTTGCCAATGTGACGCTGGTGGCGGTTTTGGATGTGGACAGCGGTTTGTTCAGTATTGATTTTCATGCGGCGGAAAAGCTCGCGCAGTTGTTGGTGCAGGTCTCAGGCCGTGCCGGACGTGCCGACAAGCTGGGTAAGGTGGTGATGCAGACCCGCCGCCCTGACCATCCCTTGTTGCTGGCTTTGCTGCATTCGGGGTATCACCGTTTTGCCCAAACGGCCTTGGCGGAACGTCAGGAGGCGCTGTTGCCGCCGTTCAGTTATCAGGCCTTGCTACGGGTACAGGCGGCCCACGCCGACGCGCCGCTGCAATTTTTGGCGGCGGTGGTGGACTTGTTGGCGGAAGCCGCCTCGCCGGAGCTGCTGGTGTTGGGGCCGGTCGCCGCGCCGATGGCAAAACGTGCGGGGTTGTTCCGTTATCAGTTGTTGTTGCAAAGTACCGACCGCCGCTTGTTGCATCAGGCTTTAGGGCGGTTGGTGCCGCAAATGGAGGCTTTAAAGTCTAAGCAGAAAGTGCGCTGGTCTTTGGATGTGGATCCGGTCGATTTGTATTAAACGCTTTGCCGTTGCCAAAACAGAAAATGCCACTCTCTTACGGTTGGGCTTGGCTTAAAGGATTAACCGCCCACACCTTCTTGTTTTCGCTGAGGAAGACTTCTTTTTCAGCAAATCCCGCGACGTTTCCAGTGTCAATGTGTGTCCTAGCCAACAGACAACGTTTAGATGCAGACGGATAATCACGGTTCGAGGCGCATTCTGTGGTGTCTATGCGCCGACCCTTGAAACAATTCGGAGACTATTCATGAAACTAAGTCGCAATCAATTTACTTTTGCAAGCATTCGCCGTTTTGCGGCGGCAACATTAATCGCTGGCTGTTTTATCGCGTCTGGATCGGTTCTGGCTGCCGCTAAAGATGATCCAGAGGCAGACCATGCGGAATTACGCATTAATGATATGCACGCTAAGCTACAAATTACGGCCCCACAGGAAGCGCAGTGGGCAAAAATTGCTCAGGCGATGCAGGAAGATGCTAAAAATATGGATGCGCTGAGTCAGGCAAGAATCGACCACGAAAAAGACATGACTGCGGTTGATGATCTGAAATCCTACGGCGAAATAGCGCAAGCCCATGCAGACGGGATTAAGAAATTGATTCCGTTGTTTGCTACCCTCTATGACGGTATGGCAGACCCGCAGAAAAAAGTCGCCGATACGTTTTTCCGTGAAGGCCCTCAAACGAAAGGCCATAAAAAAGCCAAATAATGATGGCTATCCGTATCGGCTATTTCAGGTCGTTTTAGTAGCAAGCATTCCAACATAAAGGAAAAGCTATGAAATTTTTACTCCAGTTAGGCAGGTTGTTCAGGTCTGGCGGCGGCAAGCTTATAACGGCACTCGCTTTCGTTGCCGTGATAAGTGCGTTGTCTGTATCGCCGGCGTTTGCTGACCGTGACAATGGCAATGGTCATGGCAAAGGCAAAGATCATGGGGGGCAACATGGCCATGGCAACCAGCATGGCGATAACGACCATCATTATGGCCGGAATTATGGCTATCCGCTTCGGTATCGGCAACCTTATGCTTATCGGTCTGGGTATCGGCCTCCTTATGGTTATGGCTACCGTTCACCTTATGGCTATGGTTATAGGCCGCGTTATACCTACGCCCAACCAGTTTATGTGCCGAGACCGTTGTACTATAGACCCGTACAATCGCCGGGCATCAGTTTATTTTTCCCGCTGAATGCAAACCGCCGATAGTTTGGGCTTAAAGGGACGGGCGGGCAATATGTCCGCATTTCTCTGTTTGCCTAGGTTAGGTCATACCTGTTCCGTCTAGGCTTTCCAATACTTTAAAACCTGGAAGGTCTGGCGGTAAGAGTAAAAATGCGTTCATGCCGATGCAACGTGTTCCCCCGCAATATCCGCCGCCATAAATTCGTTAATCTCCTCTTGCCGCGTAAAATTACCGTATGCCAAAGCCAATTTGGTATAGGCGGTTTCTAGCGATAAATTCCATAACACTTGCGCCCCTTGGTCGAGTAACTGGCGGGTGCTTTGGTAAGCGTCGGGCGAGTGCAGGGCGGGGGCTAGGTAGAGGGGGATGTTGTGCGTCCGGCAATGGTCGAGAAAAGCGGGCAGGGCGCGGTTTGGGCCGCTGCTGGGGGAGACGCAGGCGGTGCCGGAGTGGTAGAGGTCGTGTAGGATGGCATCGGTATGGGTAAGGTTGATGCTGCGGTAGTCTAAGCCGGGGTACGGGCGTATCAGGGTGATGCGGTCGCAAAAGCGCGGTTTTAGCGGGTAGGTTTTGCCCGATGCGGCTTGCCGTGGGTTGAGGACGGTAAATTGCCCATCGCTGTACTGCATATAGCTTTTATGTTGGATGCTGATAAAATCGCCGCTCAGTTGCAGGGAGGCTGCAAGGTGGTGGCCTCGATGCACCTGCATAGATTGCCCGGGGTTGCGGTAAGGCACAAACACGCCTGTGTGTGGCTGGTGGCGGATAAAGTCCACGGCGCAGCTAAAATTAACCAAGCCGTTGGCGCGGGGGTCGGTGAGCGGGTAATTGCTGGAGACCAGTAATATGGGTACGGTTAAGGCATGGAAATAGCAGCTTAAGGCGGCGGCGGTGAAGCTTAAGGTGTCGGTGCCGTGGGTGATGATAATACCGTCGAAGTCGGTGGCTGGCGCGGCTTCCAGAGCCTTGATCAGGGTAGTCCAATCGGCGGGGGTCAGGTTCTCGCTTAACAGGGTCAAGGGCTGGAGGGTGGTGAACGTCACTTGTCCGGCTTCAGCGTATTGGTCGTGGAACTGTTGCAACAGCGTGTACGGTGCGCGGGTGGAGGTATTGATCGTGCCGCCAGCGACTGTGGAGCCGATGGTGCCGCCAGTAAATACCAGCAAAATATTTTTTCTAGTCATAGTATGATGTGGCCTTTTAGTCGATGTGGCGGCATATCTGCCCTTCCCGTCTCTTTTTAGCGTTTAGCATAGCAAAGCCTTCTTAGTAAGAACATGAAAATATCACTGATTGTCGCCCTGTCCAGTAACCGTGTTATTGGGGCCGATAAGCAAATGCCTTGGCATTTGTCGGCGGATTTAAAAAAATTTAAGCAGATTACCCTAGGGTCGCCGATTATCATGGGCCGAAAAACCTTCGAATCCATTGGCAGGCCTTTACCGGGTCGGACAAATATTGTCGTCAGCCGTAATGTCGCTTATCAGCCGGAGGGAGTAGTCGTGTTTACGTCTTTGGCGGCGGCCTTAAGCCATGCCTGTGGTGAGTCTGAACAGGTGTTTGTCATCGGCGGGGCAAGCTTATACGAAGCCGCCTTGCCGTTGGCGGCTGAGCTGTACCTGACGCAAATCCACCGGGAGTTTGCGGGCGACACTTATTTTCCGGCGTTGGATATGTCGGCTTGGCGGGAGGTGGAGCGCGAGGATGTGGATGATGATCCGCAGGTGGCGTTTAAGTATAGTTTTTTGAGGATGCTTAGGGTGGCTTAAGTATGGTGGAGCGCGGGCATCTTGCCCGCCAGTTGCGGGCAAGATGCCCGCGCTCCACTACCTAATTTTTAGCGTTTGCCTGAATGATTAATGGGCGTGGCGTTAAAGGTTTGTGTTGGCTCATATTGTCTTTTGGGGATAGGGCTGATCGGATAGCGGTGCACAAAAACCTATCCGCACTTCTAAGCCGCCACCGTCACGCTGTAGAAAATCAATGGCGGCTTGGTGCGTTTCGATGATTTTATCGACTATCGCCAAACCCAAACCATAACCCACCGAGCCGCGGGCTGTGTCGGCCCTGGCGAAAGGTCGGCGTAATTTGTCGATATCGGCTGTTGAAATGCCCGCCCCGCGATCTAAAACCCGCAAATAAAGCACACCGTCTTGGTGGTCGGTAGCGATGGTAATATCTTTATTGGCATATTTGATGGCGTTATCGAGTAAATTTTTCAGTAACCTTTCAATGGCAAACGGCCGCACCCAGACCTCTGCTTCTTCACATAACGCTAAGCCGATAGGATAACCGTTGGCCTTGTAGTTGGCGGCGCAAAGCAGCGCCAGATCATTCAGGTCAACATACTGCATAGGCTCGTTAGCCGAATCATAAGCAAAATCTAAACATTGTTTGAGGCCGCTTTCTATTTCTGTCAGGTTAGCAAGGACACGGTTTTTTAGGGCACTGTCAAAATCGCCGCCGATCATTTCAATGGCTAATTGGATGCGGGTGATGGGGGTGCGCAAATCATGGGAAATGCCTGCCAACATCAAATTACGGTCAGCTTCCATTGCCGACAAATCGGTGCTCATACGGTTAAGGGCATGGATAAAAGCGATAATTTCTTGCGGCCCCTCTTCCTTAATTGTTCCGACACGCTGTCCCTTACCAATGCGCCCGACTATATCCGACAGGTGCTGTAAGGGGCGTTTTAAAGCTTGTTGGCTAATCAGTCCGCCTAATAAGGCTAAACAAACCATAAAAACAGCCAGGCCTAACCATCTTTCGTTCATGTCGGCATTGAAGGGTGCGGTAGTGAACCTTAGCCAGTAAGGCTGCTTATCAATGTCAATCCGTACCCAAACCGTTACCTCAGGATCGCTTTGGTAAATCAAGGTTTCATCAGGATTCAGTTTTTTGGCGAACGCCTGCAAAAATTTTTCGACAATGAACGGTGGCGGGCTGGGGTTTTGGCTTATATTGGGCGGTGTCTGCTGGACATGGATACTGAGTTTATTGGCTAATTTATCAACATAAAGGTGGCGTTTTTCTGGCGGCAACAAAGTCAAAGCCGCTTTGACGCTGTATAAGTGGCCTTCCGCTAAATCGGCCATTAATAATAGGCGCGGACGTTGCACCCAATAGGCGAAAAAAGAGGCAGTGAGCAGTTGGGTAATGATAATGATACCCATAATTAATAAGCTACTGCGTGAGAAGACCGAACGGGGTATCATCTTCACCGTTTTTCTCCTGTCGGAACAAATACATAGCCAAACCCCCAAACGGTTTGGATAAATTTAGGGTCGGCAGGGTTGTCCTCAAGGATTTTACGCAAACGCCGGATTTGGACATCAATACTACGGTCGGACACTTCATTGTCACGGTTGCGCGACAGTTCCAGCAAACGGTCACGCGACTGGGCTTTTAAAGGATGGCTGACTAAGGCGTTCAGCAAAGCAAATTCGCCCGTGGTCAGGTTGATGGTTTCATCGGCATTTTTTAGCGCCCGCTGTTGGCAATCCAGTATGAAATGGCCGATGGGAATTTGCTCGCCCCGCTCCGGTGTACCGGGTATTTTTGCATAGGCTTGGCGCCGCAACAGGCTTTTAATCCGCGCATACAATTCCCGCGGATTGAATGGTTTTGGCAGATAATCATCGGCGCCGACTTCAATGCCGATAATCCGGTCAATATCTTGGCCTTTAGCGGTCAACATAAGGGTAGGCAAATAAAACCCTTCGGCGCGGAGTTTGGCGCACAGGCTCAGGCCATCTTCGCCCGGCAACATAATATCCAAAATCAGCACGTCAAACGTCTCCCGCTCCATCAGCCGCCGCATGGCGACACCATTTTCGACGGCCCGCACGGTCAAACCTTGTTCACTCAGATACCGCGTCAGCAACGTGCGGATTTCCAAGTCATCATCAACAATTAAAATTCGGTCGCTCATAGTCCTTGCCAATAAGTCATAAAATTATGCAAATATCCAAGATAAAGTTTGCCTGCTTTTCTGCATCTTGCCATAACAGCAAAACACCATGCTCTTCATGGTGAAAAAATTTTAACAAATAGCTTAGCAAGTCAAGTGATTTATGCACATAAAAAAAGTTAATTTTTCACAACCCTATTAGCTTATCAGTTTCAATACGCCAATGCGGACTAAATTGTGACAAAACATGACAAAAAAGACTGCTTGTCATATTTGCTCATAAAGGCGGTAAATTTGCACATGCTTTTGCCATAACTCGCGGCTAAACTTGAGTTATGAAAACACGGTAGGAAAACTGCTGTTTTCATAATAACCCAGCGTCAAGCGTAACCCTAGCCTGTGCTTGGCCGAACCTACGCTGCGAGACAGGAGTCGAGTAGTCCCCAGAAGCGATAGTGCCTGAGTTTTCACGAAGCGAAGCGGAAGTGAAAATGCAGGCTATACGAAATCGCGTCGAGTCATTGGAG
>NZ_PGFZ01000001.1:964072-988842 GCF_002923755.1 Methylovulum psychrotolerans | reverse complement strand
CGAAGCGGAAGTGAAAATGCAGGCTATACGAAATCGCGTCGAGTCATTGGAGAGCATGTGAGCCACCCCTTGTTGGGTGGCGAGCGAGTGACCAGGACGGCTGGGGCAGCCGAAGGCATAAGCGGTCACGTGATTTTTGCTGATTGACCGGCAAGGATGCCGAAGCAATCTTTCGCAAAAATAGCGACTCCCCTTACTTTTTTTACCTAGCGGGAACCCTTATGAAACTGATTAAACTGATGTTATCCGGCCTGTTACTTTCTGGCCTGACAGTAGCCCAAGCGGACGACGGCTTTACCAACTGCGAGCAATATGCCAAAGCGGCTTGGACGGTGGACGGAAAAAGCCCTTATGGGCCTGTCCATCCCTTATGCGCCAACGGCTCGGTGATTTCCGACCCGCATATCACCACTTTCAGCGGGCTGACCCATAGCGGTATCGGTTATGACCTTAACTTTCCGGGCGATTATACGGTGACGGAAGTATGGGGCGGTCACCATTTGGCCATTGTAGGGCGGTTTGTCGTCGATAAAGCCAATAAAGCAGGGGCGTTTACGATTCCAGAAGCATTTAAGTTGTCGTGGGCAATGTTTACTGAGCATAGCCTAGAAATCCATCGTGGTGACGATGGGGCGGTCATTTTTATCGATGGCAAAATAGTGCCCTTGAAACATAACAGAAAAGTGCCGATTGCAGATGTCGGTTATGTTATCCGCAAAGGCGAGTCTTATTTTATTGCCGATACGACCAGCGATGTGGCCGTTATAGTCAATGCCAATAAATTCTATTTGGATATGAATGTGACGGTGCCACGCACCGTCACTACCGTGGGTTTGCTGGGCTGGGCATCCGTTCCGGCACTTTATGACCGCCTGCAAACCCTAGAGTTGCCTTTTACCCCAACCGATAAAGATCCGCAACAGGTTCAGGTGGCCCGCGCCGATTTTATCCATTTTATTGACAGTTGGCGCTTGACGGACGGCAATCCATTTACGACCGCCACTTTACCCGAAATTCCCAATTATAGCGGCAAAATTTATACCTTATCCCATTTGGCCAGCAAGCCTTTGGCGAAAGCGAAAGCGCAAACGCAATGCGATGCCTTAGAAGCCGAATTGCCGGAACGTTTTGACCGCCATAACTGTTTGTTTGATTTGGGCTTTGGTGGCGAACGGTTTGCCCGCTCGGCACATCTTGGCCAATTCGCTTATCTGCGTATGGAAATTGGTCAATAAGGTTGTCGCTAAGGCAGTTGTTATTTTTCCCTAGAGAAGCAACACAGCAGAGGCCGATATGGCTGGCCTCTTCTGATGGCTTGCTTAAAAAAATTATCTTATTTGGAGACGATTATGGCTATTTATAAGGGGACTGACGGTAACGACACGATTACCGCATCCGAACAACGCGACACCTTGGAGGGTTACGGTGGCGATGACATCCTAATGGGTTTGGCTGGTAGCGATCGTCTGTTTGGCGGTACGGGCAATGATTGGCTGTCTGGCGGCGGTTCTAGTGATAGCTTATATGGTGAATTAGGCGATGATACCTTAGAAGGGGGAGAGGGCAGTGATCATCTATACGGCGGCGAAGGGGCGGATAGCTATGTGTTTGCCAAAGGTGCGGGTTATGACACTATCCAGAGCGGCAGTGCTGACGCTAGCGCGGATACCGTAAAATTCATTGATGTGGCTTCTACTGATGTGTTACGGGCCAGCCGTGACAATTATCAAGATCATTATGGGGATTTCTATTTGTTATATGGTAATGGAGATTTACTGACGATTGAGGGCTATTTTAACGCCCCCGAAAACCGTGTCGGGCAAATCCAATTTAGCGACAGTGTCGTTTGGACATGGGATGATATTCAATACCAAGTCCTCAAAGGGACAGCATACAACGATGATTTACACGGCTTTGACGGCGAGCAACACACCCTATCGGGGTTGGACGGCGATGACATCATTTATGGCGCTAACTTAGCGGATACGTTATCCGGGGATGCGGGCAGCGACTATTTAAGCGGGGAAGGAGGCGATGACGTGCTGTCAGGTGGGCTAGGCAATGATGGGCTTAAGGGCGGTGATGGCGCCGACATTTTCTTGTTTGCTAAAGGCGATGGCTATGACACTATCCAGATAGAATATTATTATGAAAATAATCATGATATTGTCAAATTTACCAATGTCGCTTCGACTGAGTTGGCTGGGGTCAAGCAAGGCAGTTACGGCGAACTGTTGCTGTCTTATGGCGATGGCGACCATCTTCATATTGACAAGTATTTTTACGGTAGCGCTTACCGTATTGGCGAGATCCATTTTAGTGATGGGGTGGTGTGGACTTGGGAGAATATCTATCTTCAAGCTTTACACGCTACGGAAGGCGATGATTATCTGACTGGGCTTGAGAATAGCGAAAATACGCTGGCTGGCTTAGCGGGTAATGATAAGTTGACAGGCGGCAGCTTAGCCGATCATTTAGACGGCGGCAGCGGTTATGACACGTTGTATGGCAACGCCGGTGACGATAGCCTATCGGGTGGATTGAGTGGTGATGTGCTGTGGGGTGGTGACGGTGACGATACCTTATCCGGCGATGGCGGCAATGATGTCTTATACGGCGAGCGGGGCAACGATATATTATCCGGCGGTAACGGTAAAGATACTTACTTATTTTCTATAGGTGCTGGCCAAGACCTTATCAACAATTATCATGCCGATAATAAGGCCGACACTATCCGCTTTGATAATGTCGGGCTAGCCGATGTAACGGCCATTAACCGTTCGGGCGATGATCTCATCATCCATTACGGCACTGATGATCAATTAACGGTCAGCGGCCAATTTGGCGGCGGTGATTACCAAGTCGACCGTTTCAGTTTTATGAATTATTTTAACGGCCCGGGACCCCGCCACATTGTAGTGGATAATATTATTGTTGGGGGGGACGGCGACGATAACCTAGTGGGCACTGATGCCAATGATCTCCTCGTCGGCCAGGCAGGTGCCGACAGCTTGACAGGCGGTGAGGGTAATGACGTGTATTTTGTCGATAATAGCGCCGATAGCGTTACCGAAGCTGAACTGCAAGGCAGCGATACTGTGGTCAGTTCGGTCACTTATACGTTAACCGGCTTTACCGAAAAACTTACCCTACTGAGCGGTGCGGCCGACGCTACCGGCAATGCCTTAAACAATGTGCTGCTCGGCAATGCCGGGGCAAATACTTTGGCGGGCGCTGAAGGTAACGACACGCTCATCGGCGGCGAAGGCGCGGATACGCTGATAGGCGGTTTAGGCAAAGATACTTTGCTGTTAAACGAAAGCGCGTCGGCTACCGATACGGTGAAAATCGGTGTTACCGATAGTTTACTGGGTGCATTTGACACGATCCAAGGTTTTCGTCTGGGTGAAGATAAGCTGGATTTGTACGGTTCCTTAATTGCTGCTGATGCCAATAGCGTCGATGGGGTGAATGTTGGCCATATCCAAAGCCATGCCATTAAAAACGGCATCATCAGTTTTGACAATACCGACAGCTTTCACCACGCATTATCGCCGTATTTCACCAGTGTCGCCTCAATGCTTGAGTATTTACAGCTAAATTTGAACAATGGCGAGACCGTCGCGTTTGAGGCGCCAAATTACAGTTCCTATGTGTTTCAAGATCACGGCGCAGAGGATACGGTGGTGCAATTGACGGGCGTATTGGCCTCTCGTTTGGTGACGGACGGCACGGCGGAATATGGGATTTGGCTAAGCTAGACCGCCGTAAGCTTACGTTAACCCCTTAGGGTACAGGCTTGGCTTTTTACCCTAGGGGTATTTTTATGCGGTTGGGGCATGCTCCTGATATACAAGCGTAAAACGCTTGTCGCATAAGTTTGATTCTACAGCTATCCAACCAACGGCCACACGCTAGCCGAGAAAGTTATGGCAAATTGTGACATCCGTCCGCATCGGTAACATTTGCTCATAAAAACGGCCTATCCGCTCATTATTCCGGCATATTTTTATCGGACACTATTGCCATGGAAACGGGCTCCCATCGCTTATGTTTCTAGTCACTAACCGCCTATCAGCCATTATTTTGGGGAATTACCATGATCCGTACCGCTATCAAAACCACTATACTTTTTTTTATTTTGCTGTTTTCCGGCCATATTGCCTCTGCCCAAGCCCAATCCATCAACGGCGGTTGGTTAGCGGATAATGGTGACTTGATCTTTTTGGTCAAATCCACCAAAAACAAAGTGATCGCTTTGGACATTTCGGCGGCGAAACAATTGCGTTATGTGTTGACCGGCGAGATGACCGGCGACCAATTGACGTTGGCGACGAAAGACGGCACAACCACCTTAACGGCTACCGTAGTCGGTGAATCGTTTACAGGTATATTGTCGCCCGCCGCCGCCGAACCGCAGGATTTAAACGCCAATCTGTATTTTGCGTATAACGGCAGCAGTTATGATGGGGTGTGGAAAACCGACGGGGCCGACAGTTACTTGCTGTATGCCACATTAAAACTGAAAGGTGTGGTCACAACCATAACGGCTTCTTTTGCCATGAGCGGCAACCAAACGCTCAGTTATAATGTTTTCCTGGGTACGCCAGCGGCGGCTGACAACAACGGCGACATGGGCTATGCAGGCGTTTCTATGTTGGATTATTCGGTGCTAAAATTAGCTTTCCCTTCCACAACAACAGCCAATGCCACCTTGAGCAAAGGCAAAACCAACACTAAATCCACGCTTGCCAAAACCATAGCGGTAACCAAAAAATCCGGCGAATTTTAGATGCGGTTGTTATGCTAAGCTATTTTTTTACCGACTAGAGACAGGGCAAGCGCGTAGTCTACTACGCGCTTGCCCTGTTTTGCCTATTGCGGCGGAATGGTGGGCATTACACGGCTGACCGGGCCGGCGTTTTTGATGAAGATTTGTTTGAGTTTTTCAAACGCGCCGGCGATGGTTTTGTCCATGACGGTTTCGTTGCCGATAGAGACGATCACGCGGGTCAGTTCGGGCATTTTGTTTTTGACCGAGGCGATGTAAATCGGCTGGACATACAGCACGGTGTTACCCATGGGCAGGATGATCATGCGGCCCATTTCGACAATCGATTCGGATTGTCCCCATAAGGTGAACTGCGCCGAGATTTCCGGCACTTGTTGGGTAAGCGCTTCAATTTGTGCGGGGCCGTTGACCTGCACGTCTTTGCCGAATTGGTAGACGGTGATGCTGGGTTGGTAATCCTTGCCGCACTGCCGGCTGTCTATGGTGCTGGCAACCCCTATCATGCTGAGGTTGTTGCGGTTGACCGGGGTCATCGGGTTGATCAGGACAAATTCTTCGCTGTCGTTGCAATTGCCAAAATCCATAGTCTGATAATAGGGCAAGACCGGTTTGTCGCGGACGTTAGCGAACTGCCAAGTCTCAGCCTGTTCGTAGAACAATTCGGGGCTGTTTTGGTGGTATTTGGCGTACATTTGCATTTGTATGGTGTACAGGTCACGGGGGTAGCGCAGGTGGCTGCGCAAATCCGCCGGCATGTCCGCCAGATTTTTAAACAAGTTGGGGTAAGCGTTGTGGTAGGCCTGGATAATCGGGTCTTTGGGTTCGGCGATGTAAAAGTCCACGTCGCCGTCAAAAGCGTCAACCACTACCTTGACCGAGTTGCGGATGTAGTTGAAACGTTGTTGGCCTTGCCCGAAGTCGCTGTCCGTCGGTTTGGAGACCGGATATTTGTCGGATACGGTATAAGCGTCCATCAGCCAATAAAAACGGTCTTTGGTGATGACCAGATAAGGGTCTTTGTCGAGCCGCAGGAACGGTGCCAGTTTGGCGACGCGCTCGCTGATGTTGCGATGGATTTTAAGCCGGCTATCTGAGGCGATATTGGTGGAAAAGAAGATTTTTTCGTCATGTAAGTAAATGGCGAACAAGGCCTTGCGGAAGGTCGAAGCGATAGGGATGCCGCCTTCGCCATGGTAGGCTTCATTTTGGCTGGGGTCAGTGCCGGCAATGCCGACAATATCCAGTTTGTTCGGAACGATGGCGTAATCAAATTGCTCCTGACCGTAATAAATGTCAGGGTGGGCAGTGCTAAGGCCGATGTCGGAGGTCATATTCAGGTCGCGCAAATACCAGACTTGCGGTTTGTCGGCATCTTGTGCTGCCGGGCTGATGACCGCGCCGTAGCCGTGGGTGTAGCGTAAATGCAGGTTTTCCCAGTTTTTCGCTTCCTGCGGCAGTTTCGAGGTGTTCAGCTCACGCGCAGAAATATTGACTTGGCGGAGGTGGTCAAGGACGAAATAACGGTCTTCATCGACGGAGCGGAAATGGTAGTAAGGGCGGATTTCCTGCAATTGCCGATAGCTGTCGATGATAAATTCCCGATCCCAAACCGGAATGTTTTCAAAGCGTTTTTGTGTCCCCCAGGTTTCGATGTCTTTGGCGGCGTTGAGATTGATGGACACGTCCGCCTGTTTAATGTTGCCCAACTGGTAGGCGGCTAAGGTCGCGTCGATATTGTTCTGAATGAACGGCTTTTCGGTTTTGACCGGATTGGGGTTAACCAGGTAGCGTTGGAGCAGGCTGGGGATAAAGCCGATCTTCGGTAACACTAATACGCAGACAAAGGCGGTCAGTGACACCAAGAATGGCGTTTTGATGCGGTGCTTAGGCCAGAAGATAAATAAGCCCGCCGTTACGGCGGTGGCTAAAAATGTACCAATGGCCGCCCAGATCAGCGGCAGTTGGTAGCGCAGTTCGATAAAGCCTGGGCCGTAAAAAATCGGTTCGTGGGAGTCGGTATGAAGCAGGGCGAAGCGTTGCAGCATAAAACCCCAGACGACAAACCCGACGACAAAGCCGAGCAATAAGGACAGGTGAATTTTTGCCCCTTTGGGATAGTCTTTGCGTTGGTTGGGGATAAGGGTGTGTTCCAACCAATAGAGGGCGGCAATCATGGCAAATATCAGGATGGCCGTGCCTAACAATTCTTGTTGGACCAGTTGGTAAACCGGATAAAACAGCAGGTAGAAGCTGATGTCTTGTCCGTAGACGTTGTCGTTGACCCCGGAGTTGCTGCCGAAAAAATATAATAAGGCGGTTTCCCATTGGGTGTAAAAGGGGATGGCGATAATGATCGCCAGCACCAGCGATATGGGGGTGTAGACTTTTGCCGAACCGCTCATAAAGGTGTTGGCAATTTTTTGGAATTTTTGCCGTTTGGCCACGTCATGGCGCACGTCATCGGGCGGATTAAGGCCTAAATAGCTGGAGGCTATCCAAAAATGCAGGAAGAAGATGGCAAAAAAGCCTAAGGTGACGGCGCCTGACAGCAGGTATTTATATAGCAGCTTTAGCCAGAAATAGTTTTCTAACTTTAAGGACTCGAACCACCATAAGTCAACAAACAGGTCGAGAAAGATGAAATGGAAGGCAATATATAAAATGCCCATGATGACCAGTGCCGATCCTATCAACGCGGGTAAAGACTTCAAATTCCCCATACCGTCCTCTTAAAATATATTAAATGATGCTGCCATTGGCATCAGGGGGCGACCCGCCGCCAATTGAAAAATAATCCCCTATTCTAACACCCAATAAGGCCTTCGTAATGTATAGACTTTCGCGGCGGCGTGTCAGGGTGGTGCAAATGTGCATAAATCTGCAAGGCTAAGGTATTGATGGTAAACTTGCCGCTTTTAGTTTTTCCTGTCCAGTAGCATTGACTTTACCGCCTCTTAGCCTTTATATACATATTCCTTGGTGCATAAAAAAATGCCCCTATTGTGACTTTAATTCCCATGCGGTCAAGGATACTTTGCCGGAAGCGGCTTATATTAGTGCGTTGCTGGCCGATTTGGCGCAGGATTTGGATTTATACGCATGTCGGGAGCGCCCGCTTGCCAGTATTTTTATCGGTGGCGGTACGCCCAGCCTATTTGCGCCGGAGGCGTTTAGTCGGCTTTTGGAGGGGGTGGCGCAGCAGATGGTGGTGGCGGCGGATGCCGAAATCACGCTGGAGGCTAACCCCGGCACTTTTGAAAGCCAGAAGTTTGCCGAATTTAGGGCTTTAGGGATTAACCGTCTGTCGGTAGGCATACAAAGTTTTCAAGACGGTTTGCTGGCCCGTTTGGGGCGGGTGCATTCGGCTAAGGAAGCCATCCGCGCGGTAGAGATCGCCCACTATGCCGGATTTGCCAATATGAACCTGGATTTGATGTTCGGTTTGCCTGGCGCAACAGCGGATTGTAGTCAAAAGGATGTGCAGACGGCCTTAGCTTTGGAGCCCACCCATATTTCTTTTTACCAATTAACATTAGAACCTAATACCTATTTCCATAAGTTTCCGCCCGCTTTGCCTGACGATGAAGCGGTGTTTATGAGCCAAAAAACCGGGCAGGCCTTGCTGGCAGAAGCGGGGTTTGGACAATATGAAGTCTCGGCTTATAGCCGTAACGGCTGGCAATGCCGCCATAACCGCAATTATTGGCAGTTTGGCGACTATTTGGGTATAGGTGCGGGGGCGCATGGCAAAATCACCTTGGCCGCCCCTGCACAGCTTATGCGTACCCAGAAGCCGAAAAGCCCCGAGCAGTATCTGCGGGCGAGCCATCAGCCGGAGGGGGCGGTGGCGATTGCGCGTGCCGATTTGCCTTTGGAGTTTGTCATGAACCAGTTGCGCTTGCGGGATGGCTTTTCTTTGGCGCATTATCGGCAGGTGACAGGATTGGCGGACGCTAGTTTGGAGCCGGGGTTGTCCGATTGTTTGGCGCAAGGCCTGATGGTGTGCCAAGACGGGGTTTACCGTTGCACCCCGCAAGGCTGGGATTTTTTGGATACGGTGTTGCAAAAATTTTTGGTCTGTTGATAAACAGGGATTGGAGTGTTGTTATTAGGTTTTGGTGATGGATTCTGGCGTAATAAGGCCGGTCTCTTGTTAAAAAAGCTGACAATTTTTGTCACAAATTGGTCAAATTGGTCATATTGCTTAATTTGTTTAGGGTTGAATAGTCCAACTAAAGCGGCATGTAAGGCTTGCCTGCCGAAAAGAAGCGGAAATTAAGGCCTTATAGGTTTTTTTCAGGGCTTTGTTAAACCGATATCGTCCTTGTTACTATATCTGTTAACGCGTTAGCTGTTTCGGGCAAATCCTGTATATCCTGAGGGTGTCGCTGGAATAGGGAGGGGGCAGCCTTGCTATGAATTATGGCCATGGCCTATAGCGAGCGGGATAAAATCCTTCAATATCCGCATAAAGGTAAAATTAATCATGCCATAAAAGAGAGATTTCTGGAAAATTAGCGCGTTTTTTATTAGCATAGCAACTTGTGCCGTTAAAGAATAAAATAGGTTAGCTGTAGTTCTGGCGCGTATTTTGCGTTGCCTTTCCGCTTTGGCGGAGGAGGCAAGAAATAAAATGGCAGCGGGGCGTTTATGCCTTTACTAAGGCTTGTAAAGTGGCGGCGGATGGCAACCACATTATTTAATGAAATTATATGTTTGATTATCAGAGAGAGTTTATTGCTTACGCATTGGAATGCGGTGTCTTAAAATTCGGTGAATTCCTGCTTAAATCAGGACGCACCAGCCCCTATTTCTTCAATACGGGCCTATTTAATACCGGGGCTAAGCTGGCTAAGCTTGGCGGCTTTTACGCCCAAGCTCTGCGGCAGTCAGGCATAGCCCCTGATATGCTCTATGGGCCGGCTTATAAGGGTATCCCTTTGGTTTGTGCCACCTCTATGGCTTATGCACAGTTATTTGATAGTGATATGCCATTTGCCTTTAACCGTAAAGAGAGTAAAGACCACGGTGAAGGCGGGGCTTTGGTCGGTACGCCTTTGGCGGGACGTGTGGTGATTGTTGATGATGTCATTACGGCAGGTACGTCGGTGCGGGAGTCGGTGGAAATTATTAAGGCGGTTCATGCCCGGCCTGCTGGGGTGCTGATTGCTCTGGACCGGCAGGAGCAAGGCCAGAACGGCCTGTCGGCGATCCAGGAAGTGAGCGATAGTTTTGGTTTGCCGGTTGTTGCGATTATCACTTTAGCGGATATCATTGCCTATCTGACCCCCCAAGCCAGCATCCAGGTCGAAGCGATTAAGGCTTACCAGCAGCTCTACGGGCTTGAAAACGGTAATTTTTAACAGACGCAAAAATAATAGTGGATTATCCTAACGCTTGCAGATATTTCAACTACAATTTGTTACATAAACGTGCTGTCCCGATTCATTTACTAAAATCGTGTTTTTTACAAAAGGCTTGCCATGAGGAACTTGGAATTTAAAGAAAAAATGCACGAATATTCGCAATGGCGTGCAAATCTGGTACAGGCGATAGAGATGTATCAGCAATGGCTGGTGCGTTATGGGATGGATGATGCCCATCGCACCAATACACTTTTAAATATCCTGTCCAGTTTAAAGAATGACCGAATCACGTTGGCATTTGTGGCGGAATTTTCGCGCGGTAAAACCGAGCTGATTAATGCAATGTTTTTTGCCGAGTCGGGGGTACGTTTATTGCCGTCTTCGCCTGGCCGTACCACCATGTCGCCTACGGAAATTTTTTATGATGCAGAGGGCGGCAGTTATATCCGTCTGTTGAATATCGAAAGCCGTTTGGAAGATATGTCGCTGGCGGAGTTTAAAACCATGCCTGAGCGGTGGACTAAGTTTGAGCTTAACCCCAATTCGCCGACGCAAATGCAGGCGGTGTTTAAGGAGTTGATCGCCACTAAAAAAGTCAATAAGGAACTAGCGGATAAGTTGGGTCTGTGGAATGAGCGGGAAGCGGCAACTCAGGGTTCTATTAATCCTGACAGCGTGGAAATTCCCTGTTGGCGTCATGCCCTCATCAGTTTTCCGCACCCTTTGCTGAAAGAAGGCTTGTCCATCATTGATACCCCAGGCTTAAATGCGTTAGGTACCGAGCCGGAATTGACGCTGAATATGTTGCCTAGTGCCCAAGCGATTGTTTTTATGTTGGCGGCCGATACGGGTGTGACGAAAAGCGACTTGGAAATCTGGCTAAACCATATTAACCGTGCCCGTAGCGCTAAAAAGCAGGGCTTGGCGGTGGTCATGAATAAGATTGATGCCATGTGGGACGATTTGGGCGGCAATACGGATTATGACCGTGCGATCAAGTCGCAAATTAAAGCTTCGGCGACTATTTTGAAGATAGATGAAGAGTCTATTTTTCCGTTATCCGCCAAGCAGGCGCTGCTTGCCAAAATCAAAGGTGACGCTGAGTTATTGAAAAGAAGCCGGATTAGTGGCTTGGAAGGGTATCTTGCCAACGATATTTTGCGTGAAAAGCGTAATATCATGGCGGCTACCGTCATGCGCGATATTGGCGGCTTGGTGAACGAGTCCATTAACCTGACTTCTACGGCACTGACCCATGCCACTGAGCAGTTGGAAGAGTTTAGGAAAGTCGATTTCCATAATCAGGATATGACCGGCAAGCTGATGGCGGAAACCCGTGACCGACAAAGTGTTTATATGGCGAATGTGGAAAACTTCCAATCTAGCCGCCGAGTGTTTATCGTCCAAGCAAAAATGCTGATCGACTCTTTTTCTGACGAGAAAATCAATGATGTTATTAGTGTCGCCCGGCATGACATTACTAAGAGTCTGACTACCGTGGGTATGAAGCAAAATATCCGCAAGCTGTTCGATGATTTGCGTGATATGTTGCAAGATTCCTCTGACATCACTAATGAGACCCGCCGTCTGGTTAAGGCTATCCATAAAAAGTTTAAGGATGAATACGGCTTTAAGGAAATTGAGCCAAAGCTGTTTGATATCAAGAAATATCAGATTGAGCTGGAGCAGGTTTTTGAAGAAGGTGAGATATTCCGCACCAGCACTAAAGTCACTATGACCGAGCAGCATATTGTGGTGGATAAATTGTATAGCACCTTAATTTTGAAGGCACGAAATATCCTTAAGCAAGCCCATGACGATGCGATAGCTTGGAGCAACAGCGCGTTATCGCCGCTGGCAAGACAAATCAAAGACCACAAAAAGCAGATTGAAGGCCGTTTGCAAATGTTAAGGAAAATTAACGAATCCAAAGGCACGGTCGCGGAAAATATTGCCGCCTTAGAGGCGGAAGTGGCGCCGTTAAAGCGTCAACGCGACGAACTGGCGATTATGGTCAAATCTATGCAGTTAGAAAATCAGGTCGGGGAAAGCGGTTAACAGTGGGCTTGGCCTGTGCTATAAAAACCCGAAGGGTGCGGATAAGGTTCGCACCCTTCGGGTTTTTTTATGTCTGTTCCTATCTTAAAAGCGAGGGGTATCATGCAAGGCAATTCTTATGGCGGCCTTGAGGGATTTGATATGGCGTTGCCCGATGGGGAGTTGGTCAGCTTTAGGCCGGTTAGGCCTGAACACCGGAAAATAGTGGCGGAAGGTATGTCGGCATTATCGTTCGAATCGCGTTTGTTCCGTTTTTTTACCCCTATGGTCTGCTTATCTGCCCAACAATTAGATTATTTTACGGAGGTCGACCAGTCTGACCATGTCGCCTGGATCGCGCTGTCCTCAGACAATGCGGGGCAAACGGGTTTGGGGATAGCCCGATTTATCCGTTTGCCGCATCAACCACGGGTTGCCGAATTTGCCATCGTTGTTATAGATAGCTATCAAAACCGGGGCTTGGGGCTGATTTTATTGGCGTTGCTCTATAAAATGGCCGTCAGCAAGGCTATTGATACTCTACGCGCATCGGTGTCTTTGGAAAATAAAGTGATGAGGCGTTGGCTCGCTAGGTTGGGCGCAGTGGGTCAGTATGATGATGACGGCAGTTATACGATGGATTGGGCGGTTGCAGGTAAGCCGCCTGACTTAACGTTACCTTCTTTGCAGCGCTTGAAAGCCATTATAGTAAAGATTGATGAGGCCATGAGCCAAAATGTAGTTCCTGACCCCTTATAAGGCTTGCCTTTACGCTGATAATGAATGCCCTTAATTTTGCGTGGGGGTTTTAAAAATCAAATCCCAAACCCCATGCCCCAAGCGCAGGCCGCGCTGTTCAAATTTGGTCAAAGGCCGGTAATCAGGCCGTTCGCAATAGTCACCCGTCTGGCTGGTATTGTGCAGCAGCGGTTCTGCCGACAGTATTCCCAGCATCGAGCGGGCATAGTGTTGCCAGTCGGTGGCGGCGTGGAAATAGCCGCCCGCTTGCAGTTTTTTCAGCAGCAGGGCGATAAAGTCGGGGTTGACGATGCGGCGCTTATGATGTCTTTGCTTCGGCCAAGGGTCGGGGAAGAACAGATGCAGGCCCGCTAAGCTATGGTCGGGAATTTTCTGCTCTAATATTTCAATAGCATCATGGCAATAAATCCGCACATTACTGATGTCCTCTTGCGCCAGCAGCAGCAATAAATGCCCGACTCCGGGGCGGTGCACTTCAATGCCCAGATAGTCTTTATCGGGGTTGGCTTGAGCCGTTTTCGCCAAGCTCTCGCCGTTACCGAAACCGATTTCCATAATCAGCGGTGCGGTGCGCCCGAACACGGTGGGTAGGTCGTAGGTTTGGGTAGGGTCTAGGCAGTAGGTGTGCCAGTGGCTGTCAATGGCCTGTTGCTGGCCGGGTGTCAAGCGGCCTTGGCGGCGGATGAAGCTACGGATTTTTTTTAGCGGTGTATCGGAAGAAGGCAGCATAAATACGCACAGAAAAGGCGCAGCCCGCTTTATGGCAGGCTGCCAGAAGCTTAGATGATTAAGCCGTCAATGGGTGAGGAGGCAGAGGCAAAGCGCCGTCTGGGCATGCGTCCGGCGAGAAAGGCTTCGCGCCCGGCTTCTATGCCTTTGCGCATGGCTGAAGCCATGAGGATGGGGTTTTTGGCATCGGCAATCGCGGTATTCATCAGGACACCGTCGCAGCCTAACTCCATCGCAATCGCGGCATCTGAAGCCGTGCCGACCCCGGCATCGACCAAAATGGGCACTTTGGCATTTTCGACGATGGTCAGAATGTTGTACGGGTTGCGCACGCCCAAGCCAGAGCCGATAGGTGCCGCCAACGGCATCACGGCGACGCAGCCAATAGCCTCCAGGCGTTTGGCGGCGATAGGGTCATCGTTAGTGTAAACCATGACATCAAAACCGTCGCGTACCAGTTTTTCGGCGGCCAGATAGGTTTCCGCGACATCGGGGAACAGGGTTTTTTGGTCGGCCAATACTTCCAGTTTGACTAAGTTATGGCCACCGAGCAATTCCCGTGCTAAACGGCAAGTCCGTACTGCGTCGTCAGCGCTGTAGCAGCCTGCGGTATTGGGCAAGATGGTGTATTTGTCGGGGGAGATGACATCCAGTAGGTTGGGTTCGCCGGGATTTTGGCCGATATTGGTGCGCCGGATTGCCACCGTGACGATTTGTGCGCCGCTGGCTTCAATCGCCAAACGGGTTTCTTCCAAATCCTTGTATTTGCCGGTGCCGACCAATAAACGCGACTGGTAGGCTTTGCCCGCCAGAATAAATGAGTCATCTTGGCCACCGCCGATGGCATGGACGATTTCCAGGCGGTCGCCTGCCTTTAAGGTTTGTTTGGCATAATCGGTAAACGGCAAAATTTCGTGGTTCAGTTCGACCGCGATTTTTTTGCCGGCTAGGCCTAAGTCGGCCAGCAAGTCGGCCACAGGGCTGTTGTCCGCGCATTCACGGCTGTCGCCGTTAACATAGACCATCATATTTTTAGGCTCCGCTCAGGGTTGACAATACGGCGTTTTTGCACGGCCTTAGCCAAGTCACGCAGCAACGGCACGGTGTCTTCCCAAGCCAGACAAGCGTCGGTGATGCTTTGTCCGTAAACGAGGGCTTGGCCGTCGACGATTTTTTGGCTACCCGCTTTCAGGTGGCTTTCGACCATCACACCCATGATGCGGTGGTCGCCATTGGCGATTTGGCTGCCGACATCTTCGCCGACAATGAGCTGGCGTTGGC
Organism: Methylovulum psychrotolerans; assembly: GCF_002923755.1. GTDB lineage: Bacteria > Pseudomonadota > Gammaproteobacteria > Methylococcales > Methylomonadaceae > Methylovulum > Methylovulum psychrotolerans. Next base: position 973,878 of record NZ_PGFZ01000001.1, on the reverse strand, counting down.
ATTGTTTCAGGCTGTTGGCGTGGCTAAAGTCGATCATGATATTGGGGCGAAGGTTAGCTTTGTGTAGGCCTTCGGCGACTTGTTGGACGTTAACGGCATCATAATTGGGGCGGTCGTTGCCGCCGCGCAGGATGATATGCACGTCTTCGTTGCCGGTGGTGGAAAAAATCGCCGAATGGCCCATTTTTGTCAGTGATAAGAAATGGTGCGGGCTCATGGCCGCGCCAATGGCATCAATGGCGATTTTAATAGTGCCATCGGTGGAATTCTTAAAGCCGATAGGGCAGGATACGCCGGAAGCCAGTTCGCGGTGGCCTTGGCTTTCGGTAGTGCGGGCACCGATGGCGCCCCAAGCGATCAAGTCGGAAATATATTGCGGGCTGATCAAGTCCAGATATTCGGTGGCGGCGGGCATACCCATGCTGCTGACATCCAACAACAGTTGTCTGGCAATGCGCAGGCCTTTGTTGATGTTAAAGCTGGAGTCCAGGTCGGGGTCATTGATCAGGCCTTTCCAGCCGACGGTGGTGCGGGGCTTTTCAAAGTACACGCGCATAACGATGAGCAAGTCGTCTTGTAGCTCATCTTTCAGGGCTTTTAGGCGTTGGGCGTAGTCTTTGGCGGCCACCGGGTCATGGATGGAGCAGGGGCCGATGACCACCAGAACACGGTCATCCGCACCGGTGAGGATGTTATGGATGGCGGCTCTGGCGGCTAAGGTAGTTTCTGCCGCCGCTTCGGTAATCGGCAATTCCTCATGAACCTGAATTGGTGCAATGACTTCTTTTGTTTCACAAATTCTCAAATCATCAGTGTTGTATTTTGTTTGCATGATAGCTACCAAGCTGCTGCTTTGTTATCGGGATTTACGGTAAATCCTAATATTTTAACTGGTTTCAGCAAGTTTGGGTGAGTTTTTGCCAGTTGTTTTTCACGGCAGGCTACTTTTTACCCTTAAGGGCAAGCGTCCAAGCCGTCTATAGGCCAGCGCGGTCTGGCAAAAATGCGCAAGTCCTGATGGTGGCCGGCCAAAAGCCGTTGGCAACCCGCGTAGGCGATCATTGCGCCGTTATCGGTGCAAAATTCCGGTCGGGGGAAGTACAATTCGGCGTTTTCTTTGCTGGCCATTTCGCCTAGGGCGTGGCGGATTTGCTTGTTGGCACTGACTCCCCCCGCGACCACCAAGCTGTTCAACCCGGTTTGCTGTAAGGCGCGGCGGCATTTGATGACCAGCGTTTCCGATACCGCCGTTTGGAAAGCGGCGGCAATGTCTGCCTTATCTTGCTGGGTTTTACCGCAAGCGTTGAAGGTGTTAAGGGCGAAAGTTTTGAGGCCGCTAAAGCTAAAATCCAAGCCGGGGCGGTCAGTCATCGGGCGTGGGAATACCCAAGTCGGCTGGCCTTGTTCGGCCAATGCCGACAATCTTGGGCCGCCGGGATAGCCTAACCCCAATAATTTGGCGGTTTTGTCGAAAGCCTCGCCAGCGGCATCGTCCAGCGATTCGCCGAGCAGTTGGTAACGGCCTATGCCGTCCACCCGCACCAGCAGGGTGTGGCCGCCGGAAATCAGTAGGGCGACGAACGGGAACTGGGGCGGATGCGCCTCCAGCATGGGGGCGAGCAGATGGCCTTCCATGTGGTGGACGGCGACGGCGGGGATTTGCCATGCCCATGCCAAACTTCTGGCAGTGGCTGCCCCGACTAGCAAAGCGCCCATTAAGCCGGGGCCGGCAGTATAGGCGATGCCGCCGATTTGGGCGGGCAACAGGCGGCTGTCGGCCAACGTTTGCTGGATGAGCGGCACCAATTTGCGGATATGGTCACGCGAGGCGAGCTCCGGCACGACCCCGCCATATTCGCTGTGCATGTCGGTTTGGCTGTATAAAAAGTGGCTAATAAGGCCGTGTTGGGGGTGGTAAATGGCGACCCCCGTCTCGTCGCAAGAAGTTTCTATGCCTAAAACGTACATTGAGTTTTTGAAAATGGCTAAAGTAAAGGTATAATTCAAGGCTTTTTAAGCTCAGTCTATCACTGGGCTTCCTGTTTTAATGTTAACACACTTGGAACCACATAATGCCGTCAGTAAAAATTAAAGAAAACGAACCTTTTGACATTGCTATCCGTCGCTTCAAACGCGCTTGTGAAAAAGCGGGTGTTTTAGCCGAAGTGCGCCGCCGTGAGTTTTATGAAAAGCCAACCGCAGAGCGCAAACGCAAAGGCGCAGCGGCCGTTAAAAGACATTTGAAGAAGTTGGCGCGTGAGCGTTATGCCCTGAAAAACCTGCGTCGTGGCCGTCCTGCCGTCTAATTATGAGTGGCTTATTGACCGACCGCATTAAAGACGACATGAAAGCCGCTATGAAAAGCGGCGACAAGGCCCGTTTGGGTGTGATCCGTCTGATTTTGTCAGCCATCAAGCAAGTTGAGGTTGACGAGCGTATCGTTTTGGATGACCAGCGGACTATTTTAGTGCTGGATAAGATGCTTAAGCAACGCCGTGAGTCTATTCGCCAATATGGTGACGCGGGCCGTGCTGATTTGGTGGCTGTCGAAGAGGCCGAGATTCTGGTAATCCAGGATTATTTGCCGCAGCCGTTCTCCGATGCGGAAGTTGACCAGATGATTGCCGCCGCTGTTGCCGAAACCGGCGCGGCTTCGATCAAGGATATGGGTAAGGTCATGGGGCTGTTAAAAGCGCCTCTGCAAGGCCGTGCCGATATGGCGGTCGTCGGTGTCAAAATCAAGGCGGCTTTGGCTGAATAAGCTGGCCGGGTTCTGGTAGCCATGTCCGGCGGCAGAATTCCCCGTGCTTTCATTGATGATCTGTTGGTGCGGATTGATATTGTCGAACTCATCGATTCGCATGTCCCCCTAAAGAAAACGGGTGCCAATTATGTTGCCCGTTGCCCTTTCCATAGCGAAAAAACCCCCAGCTTTTCCGTCAACAGCCATAAGCAGTTTTTCCATTGTTTCGGCTGTGGCGCGAGCGGTAACGCCATCAGTTTTTTAATGGAGTTTAACCATCTTGACTTTGTTGAGGCGGTTGAAGATCTGGCGGCGTTTGCCGGTGTCGATGTGCCTAAGGAAGAGAGTGGGGCGCAAGCCGATAAAGTCGATTTGCAAAACCTTTATGGGCTGATGGAACAAGTCGCCGATTTTTATGTCCAGCAATTACGCACAGGCGTAGCGGGTCGGCAGGCGGTGGCGTATTTGAAAAAACGCGACCTGAGCGGTGCGGCGGCGACACGCTTTAAGATCGGCTACGCCCCCCAGGATTGGCAAGCGCTGACCGCGCATTTTCCGCAACAGGCCTTAATTGAAGTCGGCTTGCTGGGCGCTAACGATAATGGCGGCGTTTATGCGCGTTTCCGCCATCGGGTGATGTTCCCTATCCGCGATAAGCGCGGGCGGGTGATCGGCTTTGGCGGACGGGTATTGGACGATTCTCTGCCCAAATACTTGAATTCGCCGGAAACGCCCTTATTTCATAAAGGGCGTGAAGTGTATGGCTTGTATGAACTGCTAAAAAGTAATGCCAAGCCACCGCGTATCCTTCTGGTTGAAGGCTATATGGATGTGATCGCCTTGGCGCAGTCGGGCATTGATTATGCCGTCGCGGCTTTAGGTACGGCAACTTCGCAAGCCCATTTTGAATTGCTGTTCCGCTATACCGCCGAAGTGGTGCTGTGTTTTGACGGCGACAATGCGGGGCGGGAAGCGATATGGAAGGCGATGGATGCGGCGTTTTCGGTGCTGCAAGACGGTCGGCAAATCCGTGTGATGCTGTTGCCGCAAGGCCATGACCCGGATTCTTGGGTGCGCGGGCAGGGCGTGGAGGGCTTTATCGGCGACATGCTCGCTTCACAAGTGTTATCGGATTATTTTTTCGGCCAACTGGCGGAAGAATTTAATCTCCAAGAGACCGAAGGGCGGGCGCAATATGTCAATAAGGCCAAGCCTTATTTGGCAAAACTGCCCGATAGCATTTTTAAGGACATGATGCTGGCGCGTTTGCAAAAAATAAGCAAGGTGGCAGTGGACGTTTCCGATAAAACGGCTAGACTTAATAGCAAAGCTGTGCTTGCGCCTCGCCAGAAAGGTAGCCGTCCACCGCTGGAGCGGCAAACCTTGGCGATGTTGGTGCAAATCCCCAGTTTGATTGGAGTGCTGGAAGAGCGGGGAGTTGATTGGGATGGATTGGAATTTAAAGGTGCTGATAAATTTAAGGACATCTTGCGGGTGTTGTTACTGAAAAAGCCCGCTACTACAAGCGTGTTGCTGGAGCATTATCGAGGGCATCCTGATGAGGCCATTATCAAGCAGTTGGCAGCGATACAATTAGAAGCAGGGGTGGAGCAAGAATTTAGCGGGGCATGGGATAAGCTGTTGGAGCAGGGCATTGATGCCCGTTTTAACCGTTTGCTAGCTAAAGCGAATAGCGGCAGTGAGCAAGATAAAGAAGAGTTCAGAAAATTATCAATGCACAGGTCAAGCAAATAACTGGTTTTCAATCAGACAAATCTTGTAGTATAATTACGGGTTCAGCAAAATGGTGCTGGATACGGTATTCAGTGAGAAAACGATGAATCAAGAACAACAGCAGTCCCAGCTTAAACAACTGATCGCTAAAGGTAAAGTCCAAGGTTATCTGACTTATGCCGAGGTGAATGATCACTTACCCAGTGACATTGCTGATCCTGAGCAAATTGAAGATATTATTGCCATGATCAACGACATGGGCATTCAAGTCTATGAAGTGGCTCCTGATGAAGATTCCCTGATTACCGATTCGGCGACCGTTACCACGGATGATGAAGATGCGGAAGAAGTTGCCGCTCTGGCTTCGGTCGATAGCGAATTTGGCCGCACCACCGATCCTGTGCGTATGTATATGCGTGAAATGGGTTCGGTCGAGTTGTTGACCCGTGCCGATGAACTAAAAATCGCCAAACGCATCGAAGAAGGCCAGCAACAACTGGTTAAGGCCATTTCCCGCTCGTGTGTGGTGGTGGAAGATTTTCTGGACTCGTTCGATAACATTTCCGGTGACGAGGGCGGGGTACGTTTGACTGACCTGATTTCCGGTTTTGTCGATTTGTCCAGCGAGCCGGAAGATTTGATTTCTGCCCAGCCAGTCGGTGATGTCGCGGTTGATGCGTCGCCGGAAGATGAGCTTAAGGGCTTGACTTACGAAGAAGTCCAAGAAAAAGTCGAAGGCTTGCGGCGGCAATTGGCCATCGCTTCCGACACGATTAAGCAATACGGCTATGTCAGCCCCGAAACCGAGGCGGCGTTTGATGTATTGGCGGATTTGTTCATGGAATTTAAGTGGACTCCGCAATATTTGAAAAAGCTCACCGGGATTATCCCTAATGGGGTAGCGGCGGTGCGTGAGCAGGAACGGCTGATCCTGGAAATTTTTATTAAGTATGCGAAAATGCCGCGTAAAAATTTCATTGTCTCTTTTACTGAGCACGAGTCTGACCCGACGTGGCTAGACCAGTTTCTGCGGGCAGGACATGAGTATGCCCAAAGCTTAGCACCGTACGAAAAAGAGTTACGCAAAGCGCAAAAGACCTTGGCTGACATTGAGGCGCAATACGGCCTGACCATTAACGGCCTGAAAGACATTAACCGCCGTATGTCCATTGGTGAGGCCAAAGCCCGTCGCGCTAAAAAAGAAATGATTGAGGCGAATTTACGGCTGGTCATTTCGATTGCCAAAAAATACACTAACCGGGGCTTGCAGTTCTTGGACTTGATCCAAGAGGGCAATATTGGCTTGATGAAGGCAGTTGATAAGTTTGAATACCGCCGTGGTTATAAGTTTTCGACCTATGCGACGTGGTGGATACGCCAAGCGATCACCCGCTCGATTGCCGATCAGGCGCGTACCATCCGTATTCCGGTACACATGATCGAAACGATCAACAAGCTAAACCGTATTTCACGGCAGATTTTGCAGGAAATGGGGCGGGAAGCGACCCCTGAAGAGCTGGCAGAACGCATGGAGATGCCGGAAGATAAAGTACGTAAGGTATTGAAAATAGCCAAAGAACCGATTTCGATGGAAACGCCGATTGGCGATGATGAAGATTCTCATTTGGGGGATTTCATTGAGGATGGTAAAGTATTGTCCCCAGTAGAGGCGGCGACCATCGCGGGGCTCCGTGAATCGACCCAAAATGTTTTGGCCGGGCTGACCGCCCGCGAAGCAAAAGTGTTGCGGATGCGCTTTGGGATTAACATGAACACCGACCATACTTTAGAAGAAGTGGGTAAGCAATTTGATGTCACCCGTGAGCGTATCCGTCAGATTGAAGCCAAAGCCTTAAGAAAATTACGGCACCCATCCCGTTCAGAGCAGTTGCGTTGCTTTTTGGACGGCGAATAAGCACAGTTACCAGGGCCATTAGCTCAGTTGGTTAGAGCGTCCGACTCATAATCGGCAGGTCGTAGGTTCAAGTCCTACATGGCCCACCATATTAAAAACAAGGCTGCTTAGTGCAGCCTTTTGTCTATCTGGGATTTATTCTTTCAACGAGGCGATAGCATGAGCAATAATTTCATTTTTACATCAGAATCCGTGTCCGAAGGCCATCCTGATAAAGTCGCGGATCAAATTTCCGATGCCGTATTAGATGCTTTATTAACGCAAGACCCAAAATCCAGGGTCGCTTGCGAAACCCTAGTCAAAACGGGTATGGTCGTTTTGGCGGGCGAGATCACCACGGATGCTTGGGTGGATATGGAAGCCTTGGTGCGTAAAGTGGTTTGCGAGATTGGTTATGACAACGGCGACATTGGTTTTGACGGCAAAAGCTGTGCCGTACTGAATGCAATCGGCAAGCAGTCCGCCGATATTGCGATGGGTGTGGACGAAAGCGACAACCACGAACAAGGTGCCGGCGACCAAGGTTTGATGTTTGGTTATGCCAGCAACGAAACCGATGTGTTTATGCCCGCCCCGATCACTTATTCGCATCTGTTGGTGAAACGCCAAGCCGAAGTGCGGAAAAATAAAGCCCTGCCTTGGCTGCGTCCCGATGCCAAAAGCCAAATTACCTTCCGTTATGAGAACAACAAGCCCGTAGCGATTGATGCGGTGGTCTTATCTACCCAACATTCGCCGGAAATCAGTGCCAAAGCCCTGCATGAAGCGGTGATGGACGAGATTATTCTGCATGTGTTGCCGAAAGAATGGCTGCATAAGGACACCAAGTATTTTATTAACCCGACCGGGCAATTTGTCATCGGCGGCCCTGTGGGCGACTGTGGCTTAACAGGCCGGAAAATCATCGTCGATACTTACGGCGGTATGGCGCGGCACGGTGGCGGCGCATTTTCCGGTAAAGACCCGTCTAAGGTTGACCGTTCGGCGGCTTATATGGCGCGTTACGTTGCCAAAAACATCGTTGCTGCTGGTTTGGCGGAGCGATGCGAAATTCAAGTCTCTTACGCTATCGGGGTTGCCGAGCCGACTTCTATCAGTGTGGAAACCTTCGGCACCAGCAAGCTCAGCGAAGACCGTTTGGTGCAAATCGTCCGGGATACTTTTGATCTGCGTCCGAAAGGCCTGATCGCCATGCTCGACCTGTTAAAACCGATTTATCAGCCGACCGCTTCTTATGGGCATTTTGGCCGTAACGAAGCGACTTTTAGCTGGGAAAAAACCGATAAAGTCGACGCGTTAAAAGCGGCGGCGGGCATTTAATCACCACATCAGGATTATGACTAATGAGCGAGCACGATTATAAAGTAGCCGATATGGCTCTGGCCGATTGGGGTCGTAAGGAAACCAATATTGCCGAAACCGAAATGCCGGGCCTGATGGCTTTGCGTAGCGAGTTTGGTGCGGCGCAGCCGTTAAAAGGGGCGCGGATTGCCGGTTGTTTGCACATGACCATCCAAACGGCGGTGTTGATTGAAACATTGACAGCGTTGGGTGCTGAGGTGCGTTGGTCGTCCTGCAATATTTTCTCGACCCAAGACCATGCCGCCGCAGCGATGGCGGCGGCGGGCATCCCTGTGTTTGCTTGGAAAGGCGAGACTGAAGCGGAAGCTGAGTGGTGCATTGAGCAAACCATTATCGGCCCGAACGGCTGGCGGCCTAATATGATATTGGATGACGGCGGCGACCTCACCAATATGATGCACGACAAATTCCCTGAGCTGATGGCGGATGTTAAAGGCTTGTCGGAAGAGACTACCACGGGCGTATTGCGTTTATACGAACGGGTTGCTAAAGGCACGTTGACCGTTCCGGCGTTTAACGTCAACGATTCGGTCACCAAATCCAAATTCGATAACCTGTACGGTTGCCGTGAATCTTTGGTGGACGGTATCAAACGCGCCACTGACGTGATGATTGCCGGAAAAATCGCGGTAGTTTGCGGTTATGGCGATGTCGGCAAAGGCTGTGCGCAATCCCTGCGCGGTTTGGGTGCGACAGTCTGGATCACCGAAATCGACCCGATTTGCGCCCTACAAGCGGCGATGGAAGGGTACCGCGTGGTCACTATGGAGGATGCCGCGCCGATTGCCAATATTTTTGTCACCGCCACCGGCAACTTTAACATTATCCGCCATGAACACATGCTGGCGATGCGTGACCAAGCCATTGTCTGCAACATCGGCCATTTTGATGCCGAAATCGACATTGCCTCTTTGCGCCAATACACTTGGGAAAACATTAAGCCGCAAGTCGACCATGTCATTTTCCCTGACGGCAAACGCCTGATTATCTTGGCGGAAGGCCGTTTGGTCAATTTAGGCTGCGCGACCGGACATCCTAGCTTTGTCATGTCCAACTCGTTCTGCAACCAAGTGTTAGCGCAAATCGAATTGTGGCAACATGCCGAGCAGTATGAAAATAAAGTCTATATCTTGCCGAAAAAGCTTGATGAAAAAGTCGCCCGTTCGCATTTGCAACAATTGGGCGTTAACTTGACGGTCTTGACCGCAGAACAGGCACAGTATATCAATGTACCTGTTGAAGGCCCTTACAAGGCGGTCCATTACCGCTATTGATGCGGGTTTGACCATCGCTTGAATGGGTAAAAGGCGCGGGCATTTTGGATGACGCGCCTTTTGCCGTTAAGTACGGGATCAAATAAGGTATACGCTATGACATTTCAAGATATTGTTTCAAGTCATTTAGATCAATTTAAAAGCGATATTGAGTGCCGTTGTTGTCCATATCAAGTTGTGGGTACTGTTATTCGCTCAAAAATTCGGTGCTTCACAAGAAAAGACGTAAGTCAGAGAAGTAATGATCCTGCACTTATTTTAATTTTGGAATCGCCTCATATTGACGAGTTTAAAGTTAATCCCCCTGAACCAGCTAAAGGGTGGACTGTAACAAATATAAAAGATTATTTATATCGATTTAAAAGCTATTTGCCAACAAACGACAGGGAGCTGATTTTGGTAAATGCTATACAGTATCAGTGTTCTCTAGGGGTCGATACCGAAGTTTTTCGGTATGATATTTTTACAGATGTGTGGAATGATTTTGGCGAAACAAATTTTATTGAAAGATTTTCTTCCCTACTAAAGGAAGGAGATTTTGTTATAAATGCGTGTACACAAGGAAATGAGAGTGGGCCTTTTTTACGGGATTTAGTCGAAACTGCTATCATAAATGTAATAGGTTCTGGCAGTGATTTGCATACATTCCATCCTTCATGCTGGCATAATGAGAAACATAAATCTAAAAAATGGCTTTGGACACCAAAAAACTAAGGGTCTAGTACAAAGTCCAGACTGTTAATAAAGAAAGAGCAATAATTATTTTCCTGATTGAGTA
>NZ_PGFZ01000001.1:931108-964062 GCF_002923755.1 Methylovulum psychrotolerans | reverse complement strand
GAATACCCATCTTGTCATAGATAGCGAATTGCTTAACGAAGCCTTACAGTTCAGCGGGCTTAAAAGCAAAAAAGAAACGGTCAATGCGGCTTTGCGTGAATTTATCAATAGCCGTAAGCAGCTTGAGGTCATCGAATCATTTGGTAAATTTGATCCAGATCCTGATTATGATTATAAACAGGGGCGTAAGCCTTGATGGTATTGGTTGATACGCCTATTTGGTCTTATGCTTTTAGGTCTAATAATGCTGATTTTGAAAACTATATAGAAAGCTTTAAGAGGCTAATTATAGAGCGGCGTGTTGCTCTTATAGGGGCTATACGGCAAGAAATCTTGTCGGGATATAGTGACCTTAATAAGTTTGAAGCGTTAAAAAATAAATTGAGCGGCTTTGAAAATGTTCGGGTGATAGACGCGGATTATATTCAAGCGGCAATGTTTGCTAATATTTGCCGAAAAAATGGTGTTCAAGGTTCATCTGTTGATTTTTTAATTTGTGCCGTTGCAGTACGCTTGCAAATGCAAATTTATACTACCGATAAAGATTTTTATAATTATCAAAAGCACTTGCCAATTAAGCTATATAAATTGATTGTCAATTAGTGCCGATAAAACCTGCTTGTTTTGGATGCGCAGGTAAATTTTCTTTGGACTTGTTTCAATCGGGGCAGATCCTTCCCCCATCCTAAACACTCAGTTTAGCCACGGATATAACATGCACACACAAAAACACCATCCGCAGTTGTTCAGTTTTGAGTTTTACCCGCCAAAAACCCACGAAGGGACGGCCAGTTTACAGTTGGTGCAGAGCCAATTGGCGGAACGTCAGCCGGATTTTTTCTCGGTGACGTTTGGGGCGGGCGGTTCGACCCGTGATAAGACTTTTGATACGGTGGTCGATATTCAGACCAAGGGCATAGCGGCGGCACCGCATTTGTCGTGTGTCGCCTCGACCAAGCACAGTATCCGCACTATTTTGCAAGATTATCAGGATAACGGCATCAGTAAGATTGTTGCCCTGCGCGGTGATTTGCCGTCAGGCATGATGTCGGCGGGCGAGTTCCGTTATGCCAATGAGTTGGTCGGCTTTATCCGTGAGGAGACGGGCGACCATTTCCAAATCCATGTCGCCGCTTATCCTGAAGTGCATCCACAGGCACTGAATGCCACGGAAGATTTTAAGAATTTTAAGCGTAAGGTGGAAGCGGGGGCGAATGCCGCCATTACCCAGTATTTTTATAATGCCGAAGCGTATTTTTATTTTATTGATAATTGCGCCAAGCACGGCATTGATATTCCTATTGTGCCGGGCATTATGCCGATTAGCCAATATACCCAGTTGTTCCGGTTTTCGGAAATGTGCGGGGCGGACATTCCGCGTTGGATGCGGAAAAAGCTGGAGAGCTACGGTGATGACCGCGCTTCGGTACAGGCGTTCGGTTTGGAGTTGGTGACGGAATTATGCCAACGCTTGCTGGATAATGGTGCACCGGGGCTGCATTTTTACACCATGAACCAATCGGCGTTGACTTTGGCGATATTGGACGGGCTCCGTTAGTAGGCTTAATCGCTGGGCAAGCTCGGCATCTAGTCATCCGGTATAGAAAACCACTTTATTGTTTAAGGCAGGCAAAGTGCTTCTGCTTGCCTGCCATCACCTATCAGCATCAACAGGTCTGAAAAATAATCGGCTATTGTTGCGGCTGTCCTGCTTCGAAAAATCACCTGAGTTATGCTGTTATTCCCGGAAAAGGCAAATAGAGGTATCTTCTGCCGCAGAGTGTTATCATCAACAGATAACAGTATAGTTTAAATGGTATTTTTAAATTGTTGATTATAAATACCATTAATAAGTATCTGCCTTCGCGGATAGTGGGCTATGGTGCTTAATGGTGGTTTTTGTCTTTGTGATGCTGGACTTTAATGGCCTATTAGGACAGTATAGCAATCCATTCATCTTGAAATTCCTAGTTACAAAAGCGTCATTTCCCCAAGGGACACGAAGGCACGGCTTGAACAATGTCATGTGTTTTGTAATGTTATAGCTTGTTAACAAAAGCTACGCAGTTTCAAGTTAGCTAAGGCTTAGCTTTAAAAAGCCTATTTCTTAATTTTTGCGAAGTTTACATCATGGAACAGAAAGGTATATTCAAGGTTAACAGCCCTTATATTGTCAGTGAGTTAATTGATGGCGAACTGGTCATCATGAATCTTAAATCAGGTAATTATTACAGTGTGCGCGATACGGGGGTTTTTCTGTGGTCGGCACTGGAAAAGGGCTGTAGCCAAGATGAAATGCTCGCGTTGCTGACTGATGTCTATAATGGCGACATACCGTCAATGATTGGGCAAAGTCTTTTGTTTATCAAAAGTTTGCTTGATAATGATCTGGTGTCACAGGCTATGGTGGCCCAAGGGCCGAATACTTGGGCTGCTGACCAGATCATGGGGCAGCCCTTGCTTGATAAGTTTACCTCGCCTCCGGTATTGGAGGTTTTTTCGGATATGCAGGATTTGCTGTTGTTAGATCCTATCCACGACATTGCCGAGCAGGGTTGGCCTGTCGCCAAACCTTCCCGCCCCGCTGAGTAAGCCTTAACTTCATCATGTCCAGTGTCCCATTAGCAGAGCCTGCTTCTGTCTCTGAGAGCGAGAACACACCCGCCGTCAGCGTCATTTTAATTGTCCGTAATGGGGCTGATTTTATCGCTGATGCCTTACGCAGCATCTATCTGTCTGACCTTCAACCCCTTGAGATACTGGTTATTGATGGCGGTTCTGACGATGCGACGGTCAGTATCGCCCAGCAATTTCCGAAAGTGCGGATCTGCCCGCAAATCTCCCACGGCATACCCAATGCCTATAACGAAGGCATTGCCCAAGCGCAGGGTGACTTTATCGCCTTTATCTCCCATGATGATGAGTGGATGCCCCATAAATTGGATCGTCAGCTTGCTGCCTTGCAAGCTCATCCGCAATTTGCCTATAGCTTAGGTTTGGTCGAGCATTTTCTGCATTCGGGTAGTGCCGTGCCGGAAGGTTTTCGGCAGGAGCTATTGGTGGCGGCGCGGCCCGGTTGGATTATGGAGGCGTTGGTGGCGCGGCGGGAGCTGTTTATGAGCGTAGGCGGTTTTGATGCCAGTTTTGCGGTAGGGGAAGACAGTGATTGGTTTGCGCGGACGTTAGATGCGGGATTTACGCCGATGATGTTGCCGGAGGTGCTGGTGCGCAAACGTGTCCATGACCGGAACAGTTCATTACTGAACCCTGATATTAACCATTTGCTATTACGCGCCTTACGCCGTTCTATTCAGCGTAAACGGACAGGAAAGGCTATTGATGAATAAACCACCCCGTGTCAGTGTGATTGTGCCGTGTTACAACACCGCCGCTTATTTGCCTGAAGCTTTGGACAGTTTATTGGCGCAGCAAGTATTGCCTTATGAAGTGTTGGTGATTGATGATGGCTCGACCGATACCAGTGCCGAGATCGCTGAGGGTTATGGCGGTATCGTCACCTGTATCCGCCATAGCCATCAGGGTATCGCTGCCAGCCGTAACGCAGGGGTACAACAGGCGCAGGGTGACTTTATTGCTTTTCTGGATGCCGATGATTACTGGCCGACGGACAGTTTGTCTGCCCGGCTAGCGGCATTTGCCGACACGCCCGCTTTGGACGGGGTGTTCGGGTTGATTGAGGCGTTTGTCAGCCCGGAGTTATCCGTTGCCGAGCAACAGCAATTGGCGGAATTGCCGGGTATCCAATCCGGGCGTTTAGCGGGGGGACTCTTGGTGCGGCAGTCAGTGTTTACACGGGTAGGCGGATTTAATGGCGAGTGGCAAGTAGGAGAAACGATGGACTGGATTGCGCGGGCGCAGGAGCGGCATATTGCCTTTGGGCAAGTCGGTTCGGTAGTGTTGCGCCGACGTATCCATACGGTGAATACGGTCAGGAAAACCCAGTGCTTACAACGCGATTATCTGCATATCTTACATGCGGCTATGGCTAGGCGGCGGGCCGATCCCGGTCTGCAAGCCTCAACGGAGGCTTAAATGTCAGTGCAACTGCGACATTCTGTGCATTTATGGCCTTCTGCGGAACAATTGCATTTGCTGCAAGCCGCGTTGCTTGCTGATGATAAGGCCATCCGGGCATTTTGTGATTGGCGGGCGGGCATTGATTTGGATGCTGAACTGGGTTATCCGGTATTGCGGTTGTTGCCGTTGGTTTATCATAATTTACTGCGGCTAGGGGCAAAAGACCCTTTGATGGGCAGGTTAAAAGGGGTGTACCGACGGTTTTGGTGTGAAAACCAGCAGTTATTTTTTGATGTGTTGCCGTTAGTGCAGCATCTTCAGCAAGGCGGAGTGGATTTGCTGTTGCTGAAAGGCGCACCCTTGGCGTTAACGTATTATGGCAATTACGCTTTGCGCCCTATGTCCGATATTGACCTGGCTGTCCGTATCGGGCAGTTACCGAAGGCTTTGGCGTTATTGCGGGAAATAGGCTGGGATACGGGGCCGGACCCTTCAGCGGATGATCTGCGTTATCAACATGCCATCGGCTGTGTGCGTAACCTTAATCAGCGTTTGGATGTGCATTTTCATATTTCGCGGGACGGACTGAACGCCGCCGCCGATACTTGGTTTTGGGAAGATGTCGAGACTTTGGATTTTCAAGGGGTCATGGTTTGGCAATTGGCGCCGACCGCTTTGCTGGCGCATACGATTTTACATGGTATGCGGTGGAATGAGGAAACGCCGATACGCTGGATTCCCGACGCATTGATGATTTTAAAGCAACGCGGGGGCGATGTGGATTGGCAGCGTTTGTTCGCTTTTGCTGATGCCCAGCGTCTGAGCCAGCGTTTGGCGTTGGGCTTAGGTTATTTGTCGGAACATTTCGCCTTGGAACTGCCCGAAGCCGTGGTTGGGCGTTTACATAATCCTCTGCGGCGTAGTTGGCGCGAACGTATCGAAAATGGGGTCATTCTCAGCGAACGGGGGCGTTGGTATGAACATCCTTTGACGAAACAATGGGTGATTTTTGCCGAATATTGCGGTCTGGCGGATACGGATAGCCTGTTGCCGTTTTTGAATGGCTATTCCCATTATCTGCGCTATCGTTGGCGCTTGCGGGGACGGTTGGAAATCCTGCCCACGGTATTGGCCGGGCTATGGCGGCGGCTAGTTTGAGTGCCGTGCGGATATGGCTGCATCAACACTGGCAGCGCTTTAATCTGTTCGATAAGAATGCGCTAGGCTTGTTCCGCCATTACTATCGGCATTGTTGGCGGCAGTTGCTGGCCTACGCTTTGGCCGCTGCTTTGCAATCGTTAATGGTCATACCTATTCTGTTTATGATCCGGCAGTTGTTCGACCACGCTTTGCCGCAGGGTAATGTGTCCGGCTTGCTATGGCTAGGTTTGGGCGTGGTGGTCATGCGTTTGCTGCACAGTGCCGTCGGCTTGTGGTTGCGGCACTTTATCCTGGGGATTATTAAAGAGGTCGTCGGCCAATTGCGGCGTGATGTGTTGGCCAGGCTGGCAGTTTTGTCGCGGGAGACTATTAGCCATGCCGATATTGACCAGTTACATAGCCGTATTGTTTTGGACAGTGAGCGTTTTGATAACCTGAGCAACCGCTTGTTATCGGGTATGTTGCCGGCGGTGGCGACCGGGTTGGTGTTGCTGTGTGTATTGCTGATATTGAATTGGCAACTGGTGGCGTTGGCGGTGCTGGTCTTGCCAGTCTTGCTGTGGGCTTCGCGGCGGGTCGGCCTGTCCGTGAAACGGGATGTGCAGTTGTTTCAGTCGGCATTTGAGCTGTTCAGTAAGCGGACGCGTTTTGCTTTGAGGTATATGGATATGATCCGCCTGAAAGCCTGTGTCGGCCAAGAGCAGGAGAGTCAGCGGCAATGTCTTGACGAACTGAGCGGCACGGGTAAGCGTATGGCGATGAGTTACGCGTGGCATGGACAAATACAGCGTAATTTGACCGGATTCGCGGGCATTATGATTATGGTGGCGGGCGGGGTAAGCGTCGCCCAAGGCACAATGAGTTTAGGCGATTTGCTGACGTTCTATGTCGCCGCCGGTTTGCTGAACGGTCAAGCCGATAATGTGATCGGCGGTTTACCCGAACTGATCACGGGCAATGAGGCCTTAATAAAGCTATACGGTGTGCTGCATGAAGGCGAAATAGAGCCGTATCAAGGCCAGCGTCTGCTGGCGTTTGACGGCAGTTTGTCTTTGCGGGGCGTGACCTTTGCTTACGGTAGCCATACGGTGTTGCGGTCTGTGGATTTGGAGATTCCGGCGGGTAGTAAAATTGCGATTGTCGGTGCGAACGGTACAGGTAAAACCACGCTGCTCAATTTGCTGGTCGGTTTTTGTAAGCCCCAGCAGGGTCAGCTCTATGCCAGCGGCGTTGCTTACGATGACCTTGATATGGCGGGTTTACGGAAGGCTATGGGGGTGGTGATGCAGCAACCGGGGATTTTTTCCGGCACGATATTGGAAAACCTGTGTTATGGCCGACCTGAGGCCAGCATGGCGCAAGTCGCCGCCGCTGCCCGGTTGGCGTTGGCGGAGACGTTCATTAATGCGTTACCGGATGGGTATGCGACCGAAATTGGCGAAGGCGGCATGTTATTGTCAGGCGGCGAGCGGCAGCGGCTGGGCATTGCCAGCGCTTTATTGGCCGAGCCTGCGCTGTTGATTCTCGATGAACCCACTAATCATCTGGATGTCGGGGCGATTGCCCAATTAATGGCAGGGCTGGTCAACGCGCCTTACCATCCGACGATTCTTATCGTCAGCCATGATCCTGACGTGGTTGCCTGCGCCGATCAGGTATACCGTTTGCACCAAGGCCGTTTGGAGCGGGTGCAAAAAACAAACCCTCTTTGACTCAGCTTAAGCAATTATCTTCATGGACCACGCACACCTTTCCGATACCCCGGCTTTTTCTGAAGCCGCCCAGATAGCATTTTTTGATCAAGTTATGGACTGTGCCATGCGTGCCGAGGCGCAGACGGGTGTTGTTATCCGCCATTTGCAGTTAGCCGGGACGCTAATTCGCCTAGTCTATGCAGGCGAAGCCTTGTTGGGGCATTTTGGCGCGGCCTTGGCGCATTTGGAAGTCACGCCGATACGCGGGCCGGATATGACGTTTCATATTTGGGACAGCACTTCGACGCACATAGCAATGCCGCCGCCACCGTTTCCCCAACAGTGTTTTACCGATCGTGGTGATATTTGGGGCATGAACAGCCCGCGTATCCGTACGGCTTTCCATTGGATTGAGTGTTCGGTTAATCTGATGGATTTGACCAGCAGCCATGCCATTTATTGGGTACAAGACCCTGCGGCCTTACCTTATTGGTGCGATGCTTCGCCGTTACGCACCTTATTCCATTGGTGGATGGCGCAGTGCGGCCACCAGTTGTTACATGCCGCCGCCTTAGGTGATGAGAATGGCGCGTTGCTGATCACCGGCAAGGGTGGGGTCGGCAAATCGACAACGGCTTTGGCAGGCTTGGCCGCCGGATTGCATTATCTTGCCGATGATTATCTGGTGGTCGGGCTGAACCCGGAGCCACGGGTCTACAGCCTTTATGCCACCGCTAAGCTGGTGCCTGAGCAGTTGCGGCAGTTTCCGGGTTTGGCGGCATCGCTTACCAATACTCGCCATCTCGATAGGGAAAAAGCTGTCTTGCAATTGTGGCCGGCTTATCAGGGGCAAATCCGCCTGTCTTTGCCGCTAAAAACGGTTGTTGCCCCGCATTTTGGCAGTATTGCCGAAACCCGTTTCCAGCCTATAGCCAAATTGGCATTGCGCAGTGCCGCTGCGTTCACCACGCTGTCGCAATTGCCTTATGCCGGGCGTAAAACCTATGAATTTATCGATACGTTACTGAACAATGTGCCTTGTTTGGGTATGGCTTTAGGCAGTGACATCAGTGCCGTTCCGGCGGCAATCAGCCATTTGTTGCAAACGGGTGCGGTGGACATCGCAAAGTTGGCCGCTGTGGAAAGTTCTGCCGTTGAATTTACTAAGCCCTTGCTGAGCGTCATTATCCCTGTTTATAACGGGGCCAGCTTTTTGCCTGAAGCGATAGCCAATGTCTTGGCGCAACACTATCCGACCTTGGAGATTATTGTCGTTGATGATGGTTCTACCGATGATATTGAAGCCGTTGTGGCGCAATTGCCCGTGGATGTCCGGTTTTTCCGGCAGGAAAATGCTGGGGCGGCGGCGGCGCGTAATCGCGGCATTAAGGATGCGTCAGGTGATTTTATCGCTTTTTTGGATGTGGATGATCTGTGGCCGGAAGGCAATTTGCTGATGCTGGCGGAAGTTTTGCTTAACGATCCGGCATTGGATGCTGTCCATGGCCGGGCACAATTGCTGGTGCATAATGCTGAACACAACGGTTATGATATGGTCGGTAATCCCGGCGAAGCATTCCGCTTTTATATTGGCGCGGGCTTATATCGGCGCAGCGCCTTTACCCGTGTGGGTTTGTTTGATAGCGAGTTGCGTTTTGCCGAGGATACCGACTGGTTTAACCGCGCCAGTGCCTGTGCATTGGCCATTGCCCGTCCCGAAGCGGTGACGCTGCATGTGCGTCGGCATGGGCAAAATATGACAGCGGGCAAATCCCTAGTCGAACTGAATACCTTGCGGGTCTTTAAAAAAGCTTTGGACAGGCAGCGTATAGTGGACCCATAAAAACAGACAATAATTTAAGATGGTGTCCATCATAAAACAGGTGGACGAAAATGAGTGAGAAAAAGCGTAAATTGATGACCGGCGCACAAAAGGCGAAGGTGGCGTTGGAGGCGGTCAAAGGTACAAAGACGGCCAATGAGATAGCCCAAGAACACGGTGCCCATCCGACGCAAGTCGGCCTCTGGAAAAAAGCCTTGCTGGAGAATGCCGGGCAACTGTTTGAGACGAAGCGCGGCCCGAAGGCGGTTGACCCGCAAAGCGACCCCGAACGCCTGTACGCCAAGATAGGACAGCTCAACATGGAGTTGGACTGGCTGAAAAAAAAGTCCGGGATCAACCCTTAAGCCTGCGGCAAGCGTGGGTTGCCCCCAATGACGGGCAGTTGCCAGTAACAGCCCAATGCCGTTTGGCGGGCATCGCCCGGTCGACCGTGTATGCGGGTAAAGCGGAAAGGGTGGACGGGTTCGAACTGATGTTGCTGCGCTTGTTGGACGAGGAATACACCCGCCGCCCCTTTTACGGCAGCCGGAAAATGGTGGCTTGGCTACGCGCCGAAGGCCATTGCGTCAACCGCAAGCGCGTGCAGCGCCTGATGCACATCCTGGGCTTGGCAGGGATGGCACCCGGCCCCAACACCAGCAAAAGCCACCCGGCGCACGCGGTTTACCCGTATTTGCTCAGGGGCTTGGGCATTGTCCGCCCTAACCACGTTTGGAGTACGGACATAACCTATATCCGGCTGGCGCACGGTTTTGTCTACCTGGTGGCGGTCATCGACTGGTACAGCCGTAAGGTTTTGGCTTGGGAAGTGTCGAACACGATGGATGTCGGCTTTTGCGTGGATTGCTTGGCAACTGCGCTCAGGCTCTACGGGATACCCGAAATCTTCAACACCGACCAAGGGGCGCAGTTCACCAGCGACAAATGGATAGCCGTACTCAAGGACAACGGCATCACAATCAGCATGGACGGACGCGGCAGGGCATTGGACAATATTTTTGTCGAACGGCTGTGGCGGAGCGTCAAGCATGAGGATGTTTATCTGAAAGGTTACGCCCATTTGCCGGAATTGCTATCAGGGCTGGCCGACTATTTTGTTTTCTACAACAGCGGACGTTACCATCAATCACTGGGCTATAAAACGCCCGATGAAGTCTATCGGACGGCGGTCGGCGGCGGGGCAAAAATAGCAGATCATTTTAGCGATAAACGAAATGCTTCAAACGGAGAAACGGGGCAGCGCCAATCCGCTGCAATGGCAATGACACTATCTTAAACTAGGCTAAATATTGTCTGGACAATGGGGGCCACTTAAGCGTGTCGCCGTTTTACCCAATAATAACGGCGACTAAAAGCAAAGAATCTTATGTTGAATATAAAGCAGCGGCTTATATCCCGCTTTGCCCGGCCTGATGCCGTTGCCGGCCCGACAATTGGCCTGTCCGCGACATCATCTGTCACCTTAGTCAACGGCAAGCTACAGCCACAAAATGGCTGTGAATTAAACGTTGTTGACCATTGTAACCTGACCTGTTTGGATTGTAACCACGCGTCTCCGGGTGTGAAAAAGAAAGTGGCTGATCCGGCTACTGTGTTGCGGGATTTTTCACTGCTGGCTAAATTCTATAGCCCCCGTTTTGTAAAAGTGTTAGGGGGTGAACCTTTGCTTCACCCCGATTTGCCTGCGGTACTGCAAGCCATCCGCAGCAGTGGCATCTGCGGTTATATTCTGTTAGTAACTAACGGCCTGTTATTGCCGCGTATGCCGGAAGCCGTTTGGACGCTGATTAATGAGTTAGAAATATCGGTGTATCCAGATTCACGCTTGCCCGAAAATGTGCTGGCAGCGGCCAAACAGCAGGCGATAAAATATGGGGTGCGCTTGCGCGTGTATTATTTTGACCAATTCCGGGCGACTTTTGCCACCGCCGGTTACGAGGATCAGGCTTTGGCGCGGCGGGTTTATAAAAGCTGTAAACTGGCGCATGTCTGGGGTTGCCATTCCGTCCATGAAGGGTATTTTTATAAATGTCCGCAAAGCATTTATATTCCGCAGCTACGCCATCTGCCTATGGAAAGGCTGGCTCAAGACGGCATCAAATTGACCGACTCACCAGCCTTTGTAGAAGAGCTGTACCGTTATTTGACCAGTTCGGAGCCGTTACAGTCTTGTAGCCATTGCCTCGGTACTGATGGTAAGGTGCGTCCGCATCAATTGGTTAGGCCTAAGCAATGGTCAGCCGAACACCAAGTTTCGGCTGACGGACTGCTGGACAGGCATAGGTTAGGGCAATCTGAGGCAGGCCATCCGATTGCTGACGATTACAAGCAACTGCTTGGGCAGTTTAGCGTTTTATAATGGGGATGCCGACCCAATAGGCTATGTTGGTGATTTGGCCTAGCCCAAGGCTTTAACGGCATCCTCGGTTCTGGCGAATACTTTGCCCGGCTGCAATTGCTCAAAAAAGTCGGTTTTTTCCAGCTTATCCATGACTTTGTCTTGGGCTTCCGACAAGTTCAGGGTTTTCCCCGCCGCTTGCAGGCCTTGGTTAAACAGTTCCAGCGCGTCTAAGGCGGTGGCATCAATGTCATTGACCGCGCTCAAAATCAGCACGATATGGCGGGTGTTGGGTTGGCGTTTCAATTCCCCGGCCAGATAATCTTCAATATAGCTGACATTGGCGAAGGTGATGCTTTCGTCTATGCGCACCAGTAACAAATGATGCCAAGTTTCGACGCTATGGCGTTTGATGTTACGGAAATGCTCGGTGTCGGGTACTCGGCCAACCACGGCGATATGCGGTTGGCTGGTTTTGCGCAAATGGCTGGCGATGGTCAGGATAATCCCTAAGGTGATGCCTTGCTCGATGCCGAACACCAGTACGCCTAACAAGGTCGCCAATTCCGCCATGCCGTCGCCGCCGTCGTAGCGCCAAGTATGGAGTATGTGCTTAATGCGCACCAAGCGGAAGATAGCGACCAAGATAATCGCCGCCAGAGCCGCTTTGGGGATATTGGCAAACGACGCGCTTAAAAAAATCACCGATAGGCCCAGCAAGGTGGCGGCAATAATCATCGCCATTTGGGTGCGTGCGCCCGCCGAAAAGTTGACCATCGTCCGGCTAAAGCCGCCCGCTACGGGCATTCCCCCGAACAGGAAGGCAGTTAAGTTGGCACTGCCCAAGGCAATCAGCTCTTGGTTAGGGGCAATTTTTTCGCCCCTTAAATTGGCGGTGACTTTGGCGATGGCGACGCTTTCGACATAAGAGATCAGGCCAATAAACCCCGCATACGGCAGTAACAGCCGCCAGGTTTCCAGATGGGCGCTAGTAAAATGCGGGCTGGGGAAGCCTGACGGTAAAGGGCCGACAATCGCCACCGGGTTGCCGCCAAAATCCGCGTAACTGACGGCTAGGGTGGACAGGATGACGGTTAACAGCGGCCCGCATTTGCTGATAGCAGTAATCGCCGAGAGGTTAACGCGCAATTTTTTCAGTAAGCGGGTGAGGGGCGAGCCGAAAAAAATTAACAACGCCAAAGAACCTAAACTGATGGCTAGGGTCGGCGCGGAAAAGCTGCCCACCGCTTGGGCGTAACAGCCCAAATCCAGTGCGCAGGTGGGCATTTTTACGCCGAAGACTTGCGGCAATTGGTTGACGATAATCAGCAAGGCCGCGCCGCTGGTAAAGCCCGCCAAGACTGGGTGGCTGATGAAATTCACCAAGCCGCCCATGCGCAACATCGCCATCGCCAGCATAATCGCGCCGATTTCCGCCGATAAAATCAGGCCGCTTTGGATAGGGTTGCCCAAGGCGCTGATTTCGGGGGCGGTTAAGGCGCTGGCGATCATAATGGCGGCCACCGACACAGGCCCTACCGATAAGGTGCGGCTAGTGCCCAACAGGGCATAAACGATGGGCGGTAATATGCTGGCGTACAAGCCCAATTGCGGCGGCAAACCTGCCAGTAATGCGTAGGCGATGCCTTGCGGCACTAACAAAATCGCGGTGATGACACCTGCAAAGACATCATCGCTAATATCTTCGCGGCGGTAGTTTTTTAGCCAGTCCACAATGGGGAAAAACGCTGCCAATGCAGCCCGTTCAGCGTGCATGTCTTGGTTCCGGTTATTAAGCTTTAGATAAAGAAAAGATAAATAAGGTGGCATTATCGCGGTCTCCAAGAATTGGCTGCTGGCTTTATGGCGTATTTAGGCACTTTTTTGCCAAGCTTCAAAGCCGCCCGCCATAGACAACACATTTTTATAACCCAATTGCTGCATACTTTGTGCCGCTAAGGCCGAGCGTCCGCCCGTGCGGCAATAAATCAGCACCGCTTTGCTGTGGTCGGCCAGTTCGGGAATGCCACCGATCTTAAATTCCAATACGCCGCGCGGCAGCAGGAGTGCCGTATCAATATGTCCGGCGGCATATTCGCTTTCTTCGCGGGTGTCGACTAACACCACATTGCCTTCGGCCAGCAGTTTTTTGGCGGTGTCGACGGTGACTTCAGTAATCTGCTGCTTGGCTTGGGCGACCCAATCTTGGACAGTGCCCGTTTGTCTGGCTGGGGTGTTGTGTTCGCGTACCGCCACCGCATCTTGGCGTTCTTTTTCATCCAAGCCGCAATAGCGGTTGGCGGGTACGGCCTCGTCGATCAGGCGGGGCTTGGGCAAGTCCAAATTCGCCATAATGTCGATAAACTGCTCGCGGGTTTTGCCTGCCAGGCGCGGGTTAGTGGTGCGTTCTTGGCCAATGCTGCTGACCCAGCGGCCTTGGTAGTCATGGCCAGGGTAGACCAAGGTTTCGTCGGCTAAGGTGAACAGGCGTTGGTTGATGCAGTCGTATAAAGCCCCGGCATTGCCGCCTTGGAAATCGGTACGGCCACAGCCGCCAATCAATAAGGAGTCGCCGGTAAATAAGCGGTCACGCCATAAAAACGATAAGCTGCCGGGGGTATGGCCTGGAGTGGCAATGACTTTGATCTGTTCGTTGTCGCCAAAGGCAAACACGTCGCCATCTTGGATTTGGATGTCGGCGGTGGTCGCCCCGCACAGTTCGCTAACGGCGGTGGGTGTGCCTAAGCGTTGGCGTAACAAACCGCCTGCGGTGATGTGGTCGGCATGGACATGGGTTTCAAACGTGTATTTCAACTGCAAGCCGTGCGTCGCCAATAAGCTGATGTAATCGTCGATATGGGTGTTGACGGGATCGATAAACACGGCATCTTTGCTGATAGGGTCGGCAATCAGATAAGTGTAAGTCCACGTTTCGGTATCGAAGAGTTGTTTAAATAACATGGTGCGGCCTCGTGTGTTTAATGGGGAGGGATGCCTGTTGTGCAGGATTTTTGTATTGTTATGGTTATATCTTGTGGATAGCAATGCTTATGCCATTATTATAACTTATTGTTATAATAATATTTTTATCAGATTTAGTAGCTTAGTAGTGTTTCATTTTTGTTTATTATGAAACAGATTGATGTTTCATAAAATTAATATGAAATATAATTGAAACAATCGGTGGTCGTTAGGCCGGATAAACCTCAAGCCTTAGAAAAAAAATTATTTCGGCCCTATTGAAAACCCTATTAGCCTACCTTATATCGTCATCGGGTACCCAATAAACTTTTTCATTGTAAGGTTATTATCACTGAATAGATTGGAGGTTATTATGGCTATTGTCCGTTATCAGCCCTGGGGCTTATTAAACCAATTGCAAAAAGAGCTGGAGCGCGGTTATCAAAGCAGTGTCGGTGAAGGTTCGATTGCCACGGCGGAGTGGGCGCCCGCAGTGGATATTAAAGAAGAAAGCGATAAATTTATTTTACATGCCGATATTCCGGGCGTTAAACCCGAAGCGATCGACATCAGCATGGAGAATGGGGTGTTGACGGTGAAGGGTGAGAAAAAGACCGAAGCCACCACCGAGCAGGAAGGCTATAAGCGGGTCGAGCGTTCTTTTGGCAGCTTTTACCGCCGCTTCAGCTTACCGGACACCGCCGATGCCGAGGCTATCAGCGCCAAGTCCAAGCATGGTGTACTGGAAATCGTTATCCCCAAACGCGCCGCCGTACAGCCGAAAAAGATCAATGTGGCGACGGAGGAATAACGCCTTTATTGTGGGGCGTTTGCCTTAGTTAGGTGCTTGTGAAGTCGGCCTTTCAGGTTTTGGTGGCCTGAAAGGCTGGCTGTCTTAAATATATAACGGTGCCATACGCCGCCAGTAATAGCCGCTATGCGCCCGTTCATTCCATAAAATGAGCTGATGGCGGATGCCCTTGTGTGCTAAGGTTGTGCTAAGCTGTTGGTTATTCTCCAAAAACGGATCTTCATTGCCGATGACCAAGATAATATCCATTTCTTTCAGTTTGCTTAACACATCATCACTTTCCAGATTGGGCAAAAAATGTGAGGGGGTGTGGTAGTACACGTCTTCATTGTAAAAGCCGTCCAGCAAGTCATTGAAATATTCAACATTTAAGGTCAGGTCGTAACGGCCTGAAAACGCCACCAGTTTTTTAAATAAGTGCGGATGCCGGAAGGCAGTGTTGGCGGCATGAAACGCGCCTAGGCTTAGGCCGTGCGAAATGGTGCATTCGTGCGGGTTTAGGCTGTCCATAAACGGCAGCACTTCTTTTATCACATAATCTTCATAAGCAATATGCCGTTGGATACGGCCTGAGGGGTGCGCCCACCAGCAATAAAAGGTTTCCGCATAAACGGCATCAATGCAGTACAGTTGCAGCCAGCCTTCATCTATCTTGTGTTTTAGCGCCTTGACCATGCCCAGCCTTTCATATTCGTCAAACCGTCCGTCACGGGTGGGAAATACCAGCACTTTCGCGCCTGCATGGCCGAAAATCAGTAATTCCATATCGCGTTGTAAATTATCACTCCACCATTTGTGATATTCGCGGTTCATCGCACAACTCCTGATTGCTTGTGTGGGTTATAGGTGTAAGGGTTATTTTGCTAGTGGTGCAAAAAAAGCCGCCAGCTCATTAATTAGCTGATCTTGCTGTTGGGCTTGGTTTGGGTAGTTATAATGTCCGGCCTCTAAGACAAATAACTGTTTTTCTCCGGGTAAGGCATTGTAAATAGCAAATTGTCCAGGCGGCGCTACGCAAGGGTCAAAGGTGGCGCAGGCGCAATGCACGGGCAGGGTAATATGCTGGGCGGCGGTGGCCGCGTCGTAGTAGCGCAACACTTTCAACGTCTGTTTTTTATGCCCGCAATAATATTGCTGGACACTGCTGGCGCTGCCTTGCGAGGGCAGGCGCAGGCGCAGGGGCTGGTTGCCAAAGGTCGGCACGTTGAAATGCGCCCTGGCGATACGTTGTTCCACGGCTAAAGCCAGTGCCCCTATGCCTCCGGCGAAACTGATGCCCAGATAGCCTAAATGGCCGCTTAAATACGGAAATAGGTTGAGGAGGGTGCTGGTCGCCAGCCAGAGATCTTCTACACAACCGCCCAGCACATACTGGTCGGCATCTTCGATATGGTGGCGGACATGCCAGAACGGGTCGGGTGATATATCCGCTTCGTGGCTTAGGCCCAGGCCACGAAAGCAGGGGAACAGCAAGGCCGCGTCCTGAAACGGCAGGTGAAAATCCGGCGCGGTACGCCCCCCGTAACCATGCCCTATGACAAAACCGCGCTTGACCACGCCGTGCGTGGGCAGCATCAGCCAGCAACGGATCCGACGCTGGTCGGTGGAGGTGTAGCTGATGTGGAAGATTTGCCAACCGGATTTGTCGGTGCTGATAAAGGTGATTTTTGGCAAGGGTGCTATCCGTAACGCCTGTTGGTAACGCTGCTGCCAGAACGCCAGAAAGTCCTTCGGGGGCTTGGGGCTGCCAACATTTAATAATTGTTCTAAAGAATAGCCATAGCTGGGATCGAATCCGTATCCGTTTTTATTAATAATATTACAACTATCGTCTGACATGCACTTCCTCAATTATTTTTCTGCTTATAGTTCTTGTTATACCATTGTGTCCATGACAGTAATATTGACGGGGACAAAAAAGAGTTTAGGGCTTGCCGCGCGGGTAAAAGGACGCGGTAACTTATGATAGCGGCAAACGCTACGAATAGTATAGGGAGGGCAAGAATTTTTTGCCAAAGGCGGCAGGTGGGTACAAACCTGAAGGCGGGCGGGTAAGTGCGGGTGTTTGGCGGGTATCAGAAAGGTTGTTTCGG
Source organism: Methylovulum psychrotolerans (assembly GCF_002923755.1). Classification (GTDB taxonomy): domain Bacteria; phylum Pseudomonadota; class Gammaproteobacteria; order Methylococcales; family Methylomonadaceae; genus Methylovulum; species Methylovulum psychrotolerans. The sequence continues at coordinate 947,123 of NZ_PGFZ01000001.1, read as the reverse complement.
GTGTATAGTGGGGCGTAAAAACCTTGGAGGATGATCATGCCTGAGTTTAGCGTCCGCCCGGCCATTACCTTTATACGCCAAAACCCGTTTGGGGCTTTGCTGGCGGTGGGGCTGGCCTTGGCGTTAGTCAAATTATACGGTTTATACACCAGTGTCGAAGTGGATGATGGGCATTGGCAACAATTTAAGGCCGAGCACCACTGTGTTTTGCAAACGGGCGGGCAAGGCACCGGGCATGTCAGTTGGCTATGCGACGACGGGCAGACGTATTACCGTTGGCGGCAGCAACAGCATTAGGGGGCAGGTGGTCTTACCTGATGGTTTGCCAGCCTTGGATGCCAACGACAAAAGCAAAAGCCAACCAACTGAGTACGCCTGCCCAGAAGGTTAGGATAATCAGGTAATAGGGCCATTTGCAGGGTGTGCCGACTTTGATCACCGCCGTTGCGGCGAGCAGGTCGCCCAGCCGCCTGTGTCTGGGGCCGGCGGCGAAGGCTATGTCGATGTACAGAGCTAAGTAGGAATGGGGGCCGAGGATGAGCGAACACACTGTGGTGAGCAGCAGCCATGACAGGTTTCTGCCCGCCGCCCTGAAGAAGCCGCAGGGTTGGCGGGTGATTTCGTGGATGACCGCTATGCCGAGCAGCCGCTTGCCTACGCTTTGCCCATTGGGTAGGGCATCGGCGAACAGGAAATACGCCATAGGTAAGAGGTAGGCCTGCGGGTCAAAACCGACAGTTGTGGGAGCCAAGTGGTTTTTTAGGGCGGCACACGCATAAAACAACAGCCAGACGATGCCCCAATCAATGAGCTTGGCGATATTACGCGCTTCGTAAGGGGCTAAGCAACCGATAATCGGCCCCACATTCCTTTCGGTAATCAGAACTTTTTGTAATAGGGCTTCGGCAGTTAAATCGACCATTACGCCTTGGCGGTGCTGGTCTAAAAACTGCTCGCGGGACTCCAGCAGCTGCCCGGTGGTTTGGGCTGCATAGCGGTCATACACATCGCTGTTGCAGAATCTTCGCCATAATCTTCTGAGCCTAGTCAGCAGCATGTCAACTTTCCCCTCATAATGTTTAACTTGCCTGATGGCTTAGCCCGCCAATCGGGCAACATGTTTAATTATAGTGGTCAGTTTACTGCTTGGGTAGTCAGTGCTTGGGCTTAGGATGGTTAATTTTCTTGGCTTTCAAGTTGTCGCCTGATAACAAGCCGTTTTAAAACAAAAAAGTGACAATCGCTTTTAATTTTCCGCTTTCAATGACCGGAATTGCCAGCATAGCGCTGAGGTTATCCAATTCTGGGTTGTATTCGGCCTCATGGTCGCCGGTGATGACGGGCATACCGGTTAGCCAGACCCGGCCTAAGGCACCTTCGCCTTTGCTGATGGTGATAGTCTCAAAAATTTGTGCCAGCTCGTTATTGGTTTTGCTGTAGCCTTGTTGGCAAATCAGGTGCTTGCCTTGGGCATCGGGTATCCAGATTTGGATGCGCTTGGCGAGCGGGGTGGCTTTAGCAGAAAGGAAGGTCATCAGATAGGTTTGCTGGCCGTGGTCAGCGATGGGGATGCCTAAGCAAGTGGTGATGCCGGCTTTTTGCGCTTCGACTCCGCGTACGAAAATAGCCGGTTGGCCGATGTCTTCGATCAGTACCGGCATACCCGAAGCCCAAACTTGTCCGGGTATGCCTTCGCCTTTGGCCATGGCAAGTTGCCTGGACAATTGCTCAAAATGTTGCAAGGTGCCGTAATAGCCGTCTATGACGCTGAGGCTGTCGGGGTTGGCGGCATTGCTCCATACTTCAATCGCCCCGGCGTGGTCTTCGTCGTCGCCACATAAGAACATGACGACGGCAAGCAGGAAGTCGCCGGAAAAAATGGGGATGGCGATGCCGCAAGTCAGCCCGGCTTTTTGGGCGGCTGCGGTGCGTTTAAAGTAAGAGTGTTCAAAGGTGGTCAGCATGACAGGGTGGCCTTGCGACCAGGCTTTGCCGGGTAGGCCTTCGTCGTAGGCAAAATGTTGTTGTTCGCTGGCGGCCTTAAATTCGCTTAATGCCCCGTATAAGCCGGAGCCGAATTCCAACTGGGTGCGTTGCCGGTCTGGAATCCAAATTTCTGTAACCTTGATAAACGTTTTCATGGGATTTTTTTAAGAAGTCTTAGTAACACTACGGTTTATTTAAGCAATGCCGCCATGGCAATGACATTTTTCGCCATTTCGCCGAGGGTGATGTTGCGGTCCATCGCCAGTTTTCTGAGCGTATGATAAGCTTCATTTTCGGTAAAGTTTTGGGTTTGTATCAAAATGGCTTTGGCGCGGTCAATTAGCTTGCGGTCTTCCAGTTGGACGCGGGCTTCTTCTAAGGCGGTTTTTAGGGTTTGCTGGTGGCGGAAGCGGGCGAGCGCGACATAGATGATGCTGGCGAGGCGGCCACCGGCAAAACCGTCGACGATGTAGGCGCTGATGTCGGCTTTAATGGCTTGGTTAATGGTGTCGATATGCCCGTCTGTGGCAAACATCACCACGGGTAGGGGGGTGTGCTGGTTGAGCTGGTGCAGGTCGGCCAAAAGGTTTTCTGAGGGTGTGTGCAAGTTAAAAATAATAACATCGGGCTTGATGTCTTTGCTTAAGGCCAAAAACTGGGCACCGTAGCGGATCCTTAAGCAGTTAAATCCCAGTAGGCCAAGGTTGGCTTCTAACAAGGCGTTGTCGCAGTCGCTGTCCATCAATAACACATTTAACATAATGGGCGTATCGTATGCTTAGGGTATGGGGTCGGGTAAAAGCGTTGGTTTACCAACGGTGGGGGCGTTCAAAACACAACTCTGGCCGCTACTCAAATCCAGCAAGTAACATACCATACAGGCTTTATGGCGGGTGGCGGTATTTTAAGGGCGGCGGCAGCGTTAATGCCCTTATTTAGGGCGCGTATTGTTTCATGTTAGCTGATGTTTTGCTAGCCGTTCGGAGGATTTTGGCTGTTGTCGGTGCTGGTGTTTGCCAGGGTGGATGGATTCGGCAGTGTGGCGGTGTTAAGTGGTATATGGGTATAAAAACTGCTTATATTTTACAGTATTATCGGTTAGGGATAGGGATAAATAAGGTTTGGGGCCAGCAGCGCTTAAAGGGTTGGCGACCTTATTTAGGGTGTTTTAGGAAATAGCCTGATGAACAGATGGCTTACTATAAACCATGGCAATAATAATGTAATCAGGTAGACTTATCATAAAAGCGTTATTGGCTAGCGGCGTACGGCCACAGATTTTTTCTATTTTTTCTCAACTTCACAGGTGGCATTATGACAGCAAAATTCACGCCCTTAAAAGATCACGACACGCCGATTAAGGTGTTGTTTACCGGCTATCTCTGTACGGTCGGCATAGGGTATTTGTTCGCGCTAATGCAGATATTATTCACGCATGGCATGGCGGACGGTAAGTTCGGTTTATCGATTGACGATATTGTTTATAGCTACTACGGTAACCGCTCAGGAACAGTGTTAGAAAACCAGTTGAACGGGGCGATGAAGGCGAATGCTTCGGCGCAAGAGCGTTTTGACATCATTGAATGGGTCAGAAACGGTGCCGACGAAGCCGATTATAAAGCAGACGGTATCGAAAAAATTGTCGAAGAACGTTGCGTGATGTGCCATAACGAAGCCGCTTCCGGCTTGCCTAACTTTAAGGACTTTAAGCAGTTGAAAGCCTTGACGGCGGAAGATCAAGGGGCGACGTTTGCTTCGTTGACGCGGGTCTCGCATATCCATTTATTTGGTATCAGCTTTATTTTCATGTTTGTCGGGCTGATTTTCAGTTTTGCCGAGACCACGACGGTGCAGTACAAGTGTATTGCCATTGGGATGCCGTATACGTTTTTGATTGCCGACATCTTGTCGTGGTGGCTGACTAAAATCGACCCGATTTTCGCTTGGCTGGTCATTTTTGCCGGTATGGGCATGGCGGTGTCGTTTATGTTTATGTGGGTCACGTCGATTTTGGAAATGTGGCTGTTTAAACCTGTGTTTATTGACGGTATCGGCTCGCAATACTTGTTGTGGCGCGACAGCAAAGAAGCCTCGGCGGTGGATAAGCTGTTGGCGGGCTTTAAAAACGCTTTCCTTTGGGTTAAGCCTGTCGTGGTTCAAGGCGTAACTAAACTGTGGGCTTTAGCGCAAGAGACTTTGAAAAAGAAACCTTAAGGCTATATAAGGCGGCGGCTGGCAAAGCCGTCGCCTAACTTTACCGTTAGTCTTGTCTGATAAGTTTTTGGCAAAACGGGGCGCAATAAGTCCGTCATTAAGCAACGCAGATGACAGGCAATCTTGCCGGCTATTACTCGGTGACGGTCAACGGCAACTGGCGGCTGATCTTCACCTTTAATGATGAAGATGCAGAGTTGGTGGACTATTTGGATTATCATTAGGAACAAACGACTATGAGCAGAATGCACAATCCGGCGCACCCTGGCGAAGTGTTGCGCGACTGGCTACCCGAAGATATGACGGTGACGGAAGCCGCCCAAGCCTTGCAGGTTTCACGGGTCACACTTTCCAAAGTGCTGAACGGCAAGGCAGGGGTGACGGCGGGCATGGCCTTGCGGCTTGCCGCGTGGCTAGGCACATCCCCCGATGTGTGGCTGGGGATGCAGACACAGTGGGATTTGTGGCAAGCCGAACAAAACTCAGCCCGACCATTAAACCGCTAAACCCGCGCGAAGTTGCCGACCATGCTGAGATTATCTGAAAACGGACGGCTAAAACGCGATGCGCACCGTGACCTTGATGCCGAATGGCTGGCAGGCGTAGATCGGGTTTACCCACGGGACATAAAAGTGGTAGCGTAACCCGACATGTGCTGCTGATAAATTTATTGTAAACTTACGGTTAATTTTTGGTTTTTAACTGATTGGGGTTTGAGAAATGAATTTAGAAATTGCCGCCGTTATCGCCGTTGTAGTTATTTTTGCCTTGTTACTGGCCAAAACAGTCGGTTTTAAATTAACCAAAGACGGCGTAAGTTTGTCGGCGGATAAAAATAAATCAAAAGACCTTGCTGCGGTTGAAAAGAACAAAAAAAGCAAAATAGACATCGAAACCCGCGAAGGACAAGACATTAGCGTCAAAGAAAACGAGGATTCGGATGTTAAAATCAAATGATTCCATTAACGTTTCAGATGTTAAAGGTTAAGTGGCCCCCATTGTCCAGACAATATTTAGCCTAGTTTAAGATAGTGTCATTGCCATTGCAGCGGATTGGCGCTGCCCCGTTTCTCCGTTTGAAGCATTTCGTTTATCGCTAAAATGATCTGCTATTTTTGCCCCGCCGCCGACCGCCGTCCGATAGACTTCATCGGGCGTTTTATAGCCCAGTGATTGATGGTAACGTCCGCTGTTGTAGAAAACAAAATAGTCGGCCAGCCCTGATAGCAATTCCGGCAAATGGGCGTAACCTTTCAGATAAACATCCTCATGCTTGACGCTCCGCCACAGCCGTTCGACAAAAATATTGTCCAATGCCCTGCCGCGTCCGTCCATGCTGATTGTGATGCCGTTGTCCTTGAGTACGGCTATCCATTTGTCGCTGGTGAACTGCGCCCCTTGGTCGGTGTTGAAGATTTCGGGTATCCCGTAGAGCCTGAGCGCAGTTGCCAAGCAATCCACGCAAAAGCCGACATCCATCGTGTTCGACACTTCCCAAGCCAAAACCTTACGGCTGTACCAGTCGATGACCGCCACCAGGTAGACAAAACCGTGCGCCAGCCGGATATAGGTTATGTCCGTACTCCAAACGTGGTTAGGGCGGACAATGCCCAAGCCCCTGAGCAAATACGGGTAAACCGCGTGCGCCGGGTGGCTTTTGCTGGTGTTGGGGCCGGGTGCCATCCCTGCCAAGCCCAGGATGTGCATCAGGCGCTGCACGCGCTTGCGGTTGACGCAATGGCCTTCGGCGCGTAGCCAAGCCACCATTTTCCGGCTGCCGTAAAAGGGGCGGCGGGTGTATTCCTCGTCCAACAAGCGCAGCAACATCAGTTCGAACCCGTCCACCCTTTCCGCTTTACCCGCATACACGGTCGACCGGGCGATGCCCGCCAAACGGCATTGGGCTGTTACTGGCAACTGCCCGTCATTGGGGGCAACCCACGCTTGCCGCAGGCTTAAGGGTTGATCCCGGACTTTTTTTTCAGCCAGTCCAACTCCATGTTGAGCTGTCCTATCTTGGCGTACAGGCGTTCGGGGTCGCTTTGCGGGTCAACCGCCTTCGGGCCGCGCTTCGTCTCAAACAGTTGCCCGGCATTCTCCAGCAAGGCTTTTTTCCAGAGGCCGACTTGCGTCGGATGGACACCGTGTTCTTGGGCTATCTCATTGGCCGTCTTTGTACCTTTGACCGCCTCCAACGCCACCTTCGCCTTTTGTGCGCCGGTCATCAATTTACGCTTTTTCTCACTCATTTTCGTCCACCTGTTTTATGATGGACACCATCTTAAATTATTGTCTGTTTTTATGGGTCCACTATAAGGCTCTACTATTGGAATCATCACTGGTGACAATTCCAGTATCAATTTCTACCATTCAGCCGACTACAAAGCCCTACAAGCCCAACTCGAAAAAGCCCAGCAAAACGTTAACAAATATCCAGGTGATACTGACTTTTGGCAAGATTTGGAAACTCTACAGCAAAAGCTAGAAGATTTTAAACGTGAGGTCTTAAAGCTAGCGGAAGATTTTAATAAAATCCCCATCAACACCGAGCGGCTACGCTTAGCTAAACAATTCTTTGACGAAGGCAACTACCAAGCCGCCCGCGACATTTTAAACGCAACTGAAATAACCCAAGACCAAACGGCACTATTAGCCAAACAACAACGCTTGCAAACCGAACAAACCGAAGTCACCACCCAGCTTGAAAACAACGCCACCGAATTTTTATACAAAGCCCGTTTGACCGCCATCGATTACAGCTTGCTTGACCGGATAGCCCAAACCAGCTATTTTTTTGAGTCCGCCCTAAAATCAGCCAAAACGCCTAAAAACATTTTTGCTTACGCCGTTTTTTTACAAGCAAACAATCAATTTTCTGTCGCAGAAGCCCAGTATAAAGAGATCTTGGAGATTTGTAGGCAACTGGTGAAGGACGGCTCTGCCGTTTATTGGCCCAATATTGCGATGACATTAAACAACCTAGGCAACTTGGTGGCGGCAGACAGCAGCCGCCGCCGCGAGGCGGAAATACTACACCGAGAGGCATTGAGGATTAGGCGGCAACTGGCGCAGGACAGCTCCGCCGTTTATTTGCCCGATGTCGCGATGACGCTGAACAACTTGGGCAGCTTGATAGCAGCAGACAGCAGCAGTAGCGAAGCGGAAAGTCTGTACAAAGAGGCTTTGGAGATTTATGGGCAACTGGAAAAAGGCAATTCCATCGTTTATTTGTCCGATGTCGCGATGACGTTGAACAACTTAGGAAACTTGGTAATAAATGACAGTAGCCGCCGTAGCGAGGCGGAAATACTATACCGAGAGGCCTTGAGGATTAGGCGGCAAGTGGCACAGGACAACTCCGTTTATTTGCCTGATGTCGCGATGACGTTGAACAATTTGGGCAACTTGGTATCAGACGATAACAGCCGCCACAACGAGGCGGAAAGCCTGTACCAGGAGGCTTTGGAGATTTATAGGCAATTGGCAAATAACAACCCCGCCGTTTATTTGTCTTATGTTGCTACGACATTTAAAAACCTAGGTATATTGGTGGCAGGTGATAGCGGCCGCCACAAGAAGGCGGAAAGCCTGTTCCAAGAGGCTTTGGAGATTTATAAACAACTAGCAAAGGATACCCCTGCCGTTTATTTGCCCTATGTTGCAGGGATATTGAACAACTTGGGCGGCTTGGTATCATTACACAGCAGCCGCCGTAGCGAGGCGGAAAGCCTGTTCCATGAGGCTTTGAAGATTAGGCGGCAACTCGTAAAAGACAGCCCTGCCGTTTATTTGCCTTATCTTGCAGAGATATTGCACAACTTGGGGAGCTTGGTATTACAAGATAGCAGCCGCCGCAACGAGACGGAAAGCCTGTACCAAGAGGCTTTGGCGATTAGGCGGCAACTGGCACAGGACAACCCCGCCGTTTCTTTGCCCGCTGTCGCCAATACGCTGTTTGCTTTCGGATGGGCTTATTTAAACTGGCAAGATCCACAAACAGCATTGGTTTATTTACAAGAATCGGCGGCTTTATTGGAGCCGTTTGCAAAACAAGCCCCCACGGTTTTTGGCGATAAGTACGCTCATATTTTAGAACTCATCGAACAAGCCAAACCGCATTGAACAACTAACCGAACCCCGTAAGGTATAACAGGCATCGCCGTATTGCATCTCGGCAAACGGGGTGCTGAGCGGGTGGAACAGGCATATCAACTCGCCCAAGCCGCTAAGGCTGGGGGAGGCGTTTCTTAAATTAGCCCCATCAATCCTGCTTTATCGGCGGCATGTCCGCCAGTGCCGCTTCAAATTCTGCCAAGGGTACGGGCTTGCCGAACAAGTAGCCTTGATAGTGGTAGCAGTAGTTGGCTTTGAGAAAAGCCGCCTGTTCGGCGGTTTCCACGCCTTCGGCAATCACATCCAAGCCTAACGTAATCGCCATGCCGATAATGGTCTGGACTATGACGTTATCGGCATTTTTTAAAGTCAGGTTATGGACAAAGCTTTTGTCGATTTTCAGTTGGTCTAGCGGCAATTGGGTCAGATACGATAAAGACGAGTAACCTGTGCCAAAATCGTCTAAAGAAAATTGCACCCCCATTTTTTTCAGCCGGTTCATCTTTTTGATGGTGTCGTTCATGTCGTCCAGCACCAGACTTTCGGTCAGTTCCAATTTCAGTTTGCTGGCATCAATGCCGGTATTGGTGATGATGGCGCTGACTTTTTCGACAAACTGGTCTTGGTGGAATTGCCGGGGGCTGACATTGACCGACAGTTGCAGGTGGGCGGTGGCAGGGTTATCTGCCCAGGCCTTAAGCTGGATGCAGGCGGTTTCTAAAGTCCAATAGCCGATTTCGGTGATGAGGCCAATTTCTTCGGTCAGCGGGATAAATTTGACTGGGGCTATGAGGCCTTGTTCGGGATGGTGCCAGCGCAACAAGGCCTCGGCTCCAGTAATGTAGCCTGAGTCGAGGGTCTGTATCTGGTAGTACAAGCTGAATTCGTTATTCAGCAGGGCGGTGCGCAGGTCGGCCTCCAGGCCGATGCGCACTTCCATTGCCGCATGGGTGGTCGGGTCAAAAAAGCGGATGGTGTTGCGCCCACAGCGTTTGGCCTGGTACATGGCGGTGTCGGCGCGTAACAGCAGTTCGTCGACGCTAAATTCATTGTGGCGGAACAGGCTGATGCCGATGCTGGTCGAGCTGTAATGGTCTTGGCCTTGCAAATTGAAGGGCTGGTTGATGGCATCACGGATTTTTTCGGCAACCTGTTCGGCTTGGGCGGTGGCTTCGTCAAAATCGTCGCTGAGGTGGGTGAGAATGACGACAAATTCATCGCCGCCTTGCCGTGACACGGTATCGTCGTTACCGACGCAACGTTTCATGCGCTTGGCGATTTCCACCAGTAACAAATCGCCGATATGGTGGCCTTTGGTGTCGTTCAGCTCCTTGAATTTGTCCAGGTCAATAAACAGTAAGGCACCGTGCTGGTGGTGCTTTAAGCCCGCCAATAGGGCAAATTGCAGCTTATCTTGCATCTGGCGGCGGTTGGGCAGTTCGGTCAGCGGGTCGTAAAAAGCCAGATTATGGATGAGCGCGGCGGATTTTTTTTGTTCGGTAATGTCGAAAAACGTCGCGACATAATGGCTGGTTACGCCGTCTTTTGCGGTGACGCTGGTCAGATTCAGGGCGGCGGGGAAGGCTTCGCCATTTTTACGGCTGCTCCAAATTTCGCCCTGCCAAGAACCTTCATTATCAAGGGTTTGCCAAAGCTGCCGATAAAAATCGCTGTCATGGTAACTGGATTTCAGTAGTGCCCCTAGCGGGTTACCGATGGCTTCGGCGGAGCTATAGCCGGTAATATGGGTAAAAGCCCGATTAACTTTTAGGATCAGTTTTTGGGTATCGGTAATGACAATTCCTTCCAGCGATTCAAAGGCAATGGCGGCGATGCGCAAATCTTCTTCGGTTTGCCGCCGTTCGGTAATGTCCTGTACCGTGCCTTTGATGGCGACGGCATTGCCGACGGTATCAGTGACCACTTCGCCACGGTTCTGCATATAGCGTTCGCTGCCGTCAGGCCAAACGACACGGTGGTTAAGGGTGTAACGTTGCCGGCTACGGCGGGCATTTCCGATAGTTTGGGCGACTTTGTCGGTATCGTCGGGGTGTATGCCGCGCAGAAATAACGCTTGGCTAGGTGTGGTGCTGTGCGGCGGCAGTCCCCACAGCCGAAAATGCTCATCGGACCACTGTAGGGTGTTGTTGCGCAAATCCCATTCAAAACTGCCCAAATGGGCGATTTGTTGGGCTTGTTTCATGCGTTCCATGCTGGAGCGCAGGGCTTGCTCGCGTAATGTTCCGGCGTGCCGTAACAGGATGTTTTCGACAATGGCGGCATGGGTACGGCGGGCGATCATGTCGGTGAACAGCAGATAAAGCATTACCATGGCCGCCATGGCGATGTGCATAGTTGTGCCTGCCGTTAGCAGGCGGGTAATCAGCCCGATAAGGGTAGGCAAGGTAAACGCCAATAAAGACTGGCGGTCAACCGATAAGGTGGTGTTGGCTCCGGCGGTCAGGCCGGCAATGGCGAACGCCAAAAAGGCTTGGTGGGGGAGGGTGTTGACGGGGAAGGTCAGGATGCTTGCCAGCCCCCACGCCACGCCTGTTGCTAACATGCTGAGGCGGAAACGGCGCAGCCATAAGTCGGGTTCCGGTTGGCTGGCTTTACGGTAGCGCAAGAGCAGCAGCCAGCGGAATGCCAGTGCTACGCCCAGGACGGTAAGCCAGATAAGCAATGCCGAAGCCGCCAATACTTGGCTTTGGATACCTGCCAGAATTAAAGCGATCAGGGCGTTGCCCAACAGGGAGACGGGGATGCTGGCGTATAAAATCGGTACTTGTTGGCTACGCAGGGCGGCGGTTTCGGCAGTGGTGCGGACGTTTTTTGGGTGCGTGTTCACTGTTCGGCAGGCGGTAAGCAATCTAAATGGCGCATATCGGAATAATAACCGATTAATTAGCGTTTGGGGTAACAATGAATGGTTTTGGGGCGGAAAAAGTGGAGCGGAGCTTAGGCCATATTTACCTGCAAAGGGGCGGGACACGCCCATGCTTTCCAGGGAGCAGCCTCAAAAGGTAGCCAGCTTTGGGCGGATGAGTGTTTAGGTAAGCCATTACAGCAACAGCTGGTCATCAATGGCGATAAAGCGGTTGCAAGCTTGGATCAGCGAGGGGGCGGTCAGGGTGGGTACGCCGTAGACTTCGGTTTTGACCTGATGCACGGTGCGGATTTTGTTAAGCAATAGGTCAAAGTCGCCGTCACCGGACAGTAAAATCACCACATCCGCTTGGCTGGCATAGTCAATGACATCTAAGGTGATGCCGACATCCCAGTCGCCTTTGGCCGAGCCGTCGCTGCGTTGGATATAAGGCTTTAACTTAACGTCAAAGCCAATCGTGCGGAGGATTTGCTGGAAACCTTGCTGTTTGCTGTCGCGCTTATCAATGGCGTAGGCAAACGCCGCCGCCACCGTCCGGTTTGCTGTTGCCAGCTCCCAGAAGGCGTGGTAGTTGAAGTGCCGTTGATAACGTTGCCGGGTGGTGTAGTAAATGTTCTGCACATCGGCAAAAATGGCGACTTTTTGCATGGCTTAGCTAAGGAAAGAGCAGCAATAATCGGTAGCGGTGCGGATTTTGACGGTGAATTGGGCATTAGCGGGCACGTCGAACGATTCGCCGCCCGTAACCGTTTGCCATTGCTCAGAACCGGGCAGCAGAACGTCCAGATCGCCCGCCATAATCTCCATAATTTCGGCGGCTCCGGTGTTAAACGTGTATTCACCGGGCAACATAAAGCCTAAGGTTTTGCTGCTGCCGTCGGCAAAGCGGATGGTGCGGCTACTGACATTGCCGTCAAAATACACATTGGCTTTTTTGACGACGGTGACGTTAGTAAATTCTGACATGGTGTGCTCCTGAAATTAGCGGGATAAAAAATTTTGGCATGATAGCAGAATTAAGGGCGAAAATTTTTCAGTTTACATAATTTTTGCATAGTTGGGTTGACAGTATGGTTGTTATAAATAATAATCATTATCATTTAATGCAATATCTGTTTGTTTTTCTTGCCCGCTATTGACCGGAGTGACCACCATGCTTGCCAAGCCCTTGCTTACCACCGCACTGTATTTGTGTTTTGCCGCCCCCGCCGCCGCCGACTTAACGCCGGAACAACAATTAGGCCAGCGTCTTTACCAGGATGTGAATTTGTCCGCCAGCCGTAACCAGTCTTGCGCTTCGTGCCATAGCCTTAAAAAAATAGCGGGCAAAGCCCCGGCTTTTGTCGATCCCGCCAATGTCAAACAAGGCACGCCTGTGTCTCTGGGTTCGATTGAGTTTGCTACGGGAACGCTGAATGCGCCGAGTGCGGCTTATGCGGGGTTCAGCCCGCCGTTCCATTGGGAAGCGAAAGACGGTACTTATGAAGGTGGGCAGTTTTGGAATGGGCGGGCTAATGATTTAGCCGAACAGGCACAAAAGCCGCTGTTAAACCCCGTAGAAATGGCGATGCCTAACGAATGGGCGGTGGTCAGCCGCCTGAAAGCCGACCCGGCTTATATACGGCTGTTTTATAAGCTGTACCAACTGGATTTGGCCGCTGTGCCTGATATTAAAGACGCGCAATTCCAACAACAGGCTCCGCAAGCGGTGGCGGACATTTATCAGAAATTGGCCCAAGCGATAGCGGCGTTTGAAATGTCGCCCGCCTTCCATAAGTTTAATGCCAAATTTGATTTTGTCCTTGCCGGGCAAACCCATTTTACGGCCTTGGAAGAGCAGGGCAGAAAATTGTTCGACGGCAAGGCGGGCTGTTCCGGTTGCCATATCAGCAGCATGGGTACGGATGCCCAAGGCCACCCGCAGCCGCCGTTGTTTACCGATTTTACTTATGACAATATCGGTTTGCCGCGCAATTTCAAGATTCCCGGCCAGCCTAAGCCAAACTTAGGGCTGGGTGAGCGTAGCGACATTAGGCAATCCGACCCGGATAAGCTGGAATGGGGCAAGCATAAGGTCATGTCATTGCGTAATATCGCCATCACCCCGCCGTACGGCCATAACGGTGTCTTTGCGACGCTGGAGCAGATTACCCATTTTTATAATACCCGTGATGTCTTAGGGCAAGTGGCGAATAATTTAAGCCCCGATTTTGGCGTGTCCGGGTGGCCGAAGCCGGAAGTGCTGAAAAACGTCAACCATGACGAACTGGGCAACTTGGGGCTGACCCCGGCGCAGGAACAGGCGGTGGTGGCGTTTATGAAGACCTTGACTGACGATTATCCCGAATGGGGCAACGATCCGCTAGTGCCGCCGGGTACACCGTCGCCGTTTGCGGGTCGGCCTTAATGGCTATTTGTCGTCTCAGTACCCGTGTGCTCCAATTTTGCCACGTCGCCTCTTGCACGGGCTTTTGGCGTATCAACGCGTAGCAGTAAGCGGTAGTGCGTCCAGCTCAATTCGTGACGCAGTGCGTCACAATTTGGAAACGCTTGGTAAAACAGCCGCATGTAGCGCAAGTTTGAGGTATCAAAGCCCTTACCAAATTCGTGGGTCAGGGTTTGCGCCAATTGCGGCAATAACTGTTTGCCATAAGCCGCCCGCACTTGCCCGCCTTGTTCAAATCCAACAATATGTCTGCCAATTTGCCAATAGGTTTGCACTTGCGCCACGTCGGCAGCGCGTAAGACCTGCTGGCGGGCTTGCATAATCAGGCCGCGCAGGGCATCTAATAGCGTAAGCGGCAGCGGCAGCTCCAGAGGGAAGATGACTTCCCGTTCATGACATTGCGCGGGGTGTTTGGTCATGATTAATCATGCTAATGCCTTATCGGAGAGTAGCGGCAGCGATCTCATTTTCATGATACGCGCTACCGCCCTCGCAGAACCGGACTTGGAGCGTTACACCATCCGGCTCCCAGCTTGAGTCATCCACCATGGTGACGGGTAAAGGTTGCGAACAATACATGTTCGAGGAAGATAGTGATTTATAGCCTCGCCAACCTGCTGCCAAGTAAAACTTCGGCGTTGGCTTCGACGATTCAGACACTTAAACAGGAGCCGTTGTACTTGATACCGATATTGACGCAAGCTCCTGCTGTTTCCACTGACCCCAAAATACTGGATATGGCCTTGAAGATGACGATAGGCATATTCCATCATAGCCTTACCACCCTGAACCCTCAAACTAGCCAAACGAACATTCAGTTCTATAAGTTTCTTCTGAATGCGCTCACGCTGTGTCTTATGACTCACCACAAAGTTACCTTTACGGCTACGTCCCACATAGTGCGTGAAGCCTAGGAAATTGAAGGTTGGTGGGCGACGATGCCCATCCTGTTTGCAACGCGCTTGCGCCAAATGTCCGAACCGATAAATGGCTGTTTTACTTGGTTCTGCCTCAAGGTCAAATTGCGCCAACCGAATCTTTAATTCTTGCAAGAATCGTTTGGCATCATCTTCCCATTGGAAGCAGGCGACAAAATCATCCGCATACCTCACCAACCGTGCAGTACCGTGACATGTCTTCGCATAGCGTTTTTCAAACCACATATCCAATACATAGTGCAGGTAAATATTGGCAAGCACGGGCGAAACCAATCCGCCTTGCGGAGTGCCTTGCTCACTTGCCTTAAATACGCCATCTTCCAGCACCCCCGCCTTGAGGAATCGGTCAATAATCCGTAGCAGTCTCGGATCCGAAATTCGATGTGCTAAGAAACGCCTTAAATGATCATGACTGACGTTGTCAAAGAATCCTTTGATGTCTGCCTCTACGATCCACTGCGTGCGCTCTATCGTAATGATTTCCGCTAAACGTTTTAGCGCTTGGTGCGCATTTCGCCCTGGACGGAAACCATACGAACAGTCTCGAAACTCCGGCTCCCAGATCGCCTGCAAAATCAGACTCGTCCGATCTTGTACGATCCTGTCTTCAAAGCTGGGAATTCCCAATGCGCGGCGGCCGCCGTTCGACTTGGGTATAAACACTCGCCTCACCGGCTTAGGCCGATACCCTAAACGGCGCACTCTGGCCGACAAATCCTTCAGCCTTTCCGGCAGTCCATAGCCCCCATAGTCTGCCTTGCGCATCCCATCAACCCCGGGCGCCTTGTTTGCCGCTTGGCGCTCGAAGCTCTCATTTAATCCATCGGGATCAAACAGCATCCCTAACAGCGAATTGTATTTTCGCTGTGGATTATCACGGGCCCACTGTGTGAAATGAATAATTTGTGTTGTCATGAACAGAGTCCGCCCGGTGTCGGGTCATGTATCCATTACCCATTATCTCAAACCGATGCCCCTTCACTCCATCCGAATTACCAGACTTCATTGCTACTATAGGCATCTCCGACTTCCAATGGACTCCGCCTCTATTCTCGCTGTTTAGACTTGGCAAGAGGTGCGCTTGTGCGCCGACCATTGGATCTCCCTGGTTACTGCATAAACTCAATGTAAAGCTCGGTACGGACTGAGATCCCGGGATGGTTGCCATAGCTCGCCTATACGCTATGACACCTGTTGCCTGCTAGCTTAACCAAACTATCGGCCTTATCCAATGCGGTTATTTCGGGACTTTATCCTTCAGGGTCAGCTTCACCTGTTACCTTTGCGCCTCGCTTCCTTTCGTGCCTACGCATCAAGCACATCGTTACCGATATGCCTGCATGGCTCGATACCAGGCTCGTGGCTAGCGATTACCTGGGCGGGATTCACACCCGCTAGTTTATGCAGCCTTGCCAGGCCGCAACGGTTAAA
>NZ_PGFZ01000001.1:761958-931099 GCF_002923755.1 Methylovulum psychrotolerans | reverse complement strand
AAGCCGTGTTTTTGTCGGCGGTGTTGTCTTGATGTTCACAATAAGCCATGTTCGGCAAAGGAATACGGTTGCCCGTCGCCGACAATAAAATGGTCGAGTACGCGGATGTCGAACAGGCTTAAGGCTTGTTTCAGTTTATCGGTGATGTGTTTGTCGGCTTGGCTGGGTTCGGCGATGCCGGAGGGGTGGTTGTGGGCGAAGATAATGGCGGCGGCGTTGTGGTGTAGGGCGCGTTTGGCGACTTCCCTAGGGTAGACGCTGGCCCCGTCGATAGTGCCGCGAAACAGCTCTTCCAGTTGGATGACGCGGTGTTGGTTGTCGAGGAACAGGCAGGCGAAGACTTCGTAATTGTAGCCGCGCAGTTGGGCGCTGAGGTAGGCGCGGGTGATGTCGGGGCTGGTCAGGGCGTTGCCGCGTTGGAGGATTTCTTTAAAATGCCGTTTCGCCATTTCCAACACCGCTTGCAGTTGGGTGTATTTGGCGGGCCCTAGGCCGTTAGCTTGGCAGAACCGCGCTTGGTCGGCATCGAGCAGGGCTTTTAAGGAGCCAAAATCGGCGAGCAGGTCACGCGCTAAGTCTACCGCCGATTTGCCGGGTGTGCCGGTGCGTAGGAAAATGGCCAGCAGTTCGGCATCGGTGAGTGCGCCCGCGCCGCGTTGTAATAGTTTTTCACGGGGGCGGTCTTCTTCGTCCCAGTCTTTAATGGTCATGGTTTTTACCGTCGGTGGTTAAAACCATAAGCATAGAAGAATTTCTTTGGGTTTACTAGAGTGGTTGGTGATAATATTGCGCTTGAACCATGGCATTGCCAGTCGGTAAATTTAGGGTGGGGGTTGGCATCAATGAGGTTGGCCGATTGTTTGGAAAGGGCAGGGCAGGACGCAATATTGGCCTAGCCGTGGTTGGGCTAGGCCAATGTGCCAAGGGCTTTAGTCCCTAATAGGCAGGGGGGCCAACACCACGCGTGAGCCGTTGGATTCGGCGGCGCTGACGACACCGGCGGCTTCCATGTTTTCGATCAGGGTGGCGGCGCGGTTATAGCCGACCTTAAAGCGGCGTTGGACGCTGGAGATGGAGGCTTTGCGCGATTCGGTGACAAATTGCACCGCTTCGTCATAGAGCGGGTCGTTTTCGCCACTGCTGCTGCCGCCGCCGTTGCCCGCACCGCCAAAGCTTTCGTTGCCGTCGCCGACTTCTTTGGTGATGTCTTCTAGGTAGTTGGCGGGGCCGGTTTGTTTGAGGAACTCGACCACCCGATGCACTTCGTGGTCATCAACAAACGCGCCGTGGGCGCGGATGGGGATGCTGGTGCCGGACGGCAAGAACAGCATGTCGCCGTTGCCGAGCAGGGTTTCCGCGCCGCCTTGGTCAAGAATCGTGCGCGAGTCGATGCGCGAGGAGACTTGGAAGGAAATGCGGGTCGGCACGTTGGCTTTGATTAACCCGGTCAGAACATCAACGGACGGGCGTTGGGTGGCGAGGATCAGGTGAATTCCGGCAGCACGGGCTTTTTGCGCGAGGCGGGCGATGAGTTCTTCGACTTTTTTGCCGACGATCATCATCATGTCGGCCAACTCGTCGATGATGATGACGATGCTGGGCAAGGTGCTTAAGACGGGGTATTCGTCGTCATCGGCAAAGGCTTGTAGCGGTTGGTACATCGGGTCTTTGATAAATTCGCCGTGTTCGGCGGCTTCTTCGATCAGTTGGTTAAAGCCCGCCAGGTTTCTTACGCCGACTTTTGACATCAGCTTATAGCGCCGCTCCATTTCCCCGACCGCCCAACGTAGGGCGTTGCTGGCTTCTTTCATGTCGGTGACAACGGGGGTCAGCAGGTGCGGAATGTCGGCGTAAACCGACAGTTCGAGCATTTTCGGGTCGATCATGATCATGCGCACTTGCGCTGGGGTGGCTTTGTACAGCAAGCTTAAGATCATGGTGTTGATGGCGACGGACTTACCCGATCCGGTTGTCCCTGCGACTAGGGCATGGGGCATTTTGCCCAAGTCGGCGACCAAGGGCGCACCGGCGATGTCTTTGCCCATTGCTAAGGTCAATAGGGATTTGGCGTTGGCGAAATTGTTCGCCATTAATAAATCGCGCAGGTTGACCATTTCCCGTTCGCGGTTGGGGATTTCCAGACCCACCACCGATTTGCCGGGAATGATTTCGACGATACGCACGCTGGTGACGAGCAGGGCGCGTGCCAAGTCTTTGGATAAGGTGCTGATGCGGCTGACTTTAACGCCAGCGGCCGGTTGCAGTTCAAAGCGGGTGATGACGGGGCCCGGATGGAAGCCGACCACACTGACGGTGACGTTAAAATCGGCGAGGATTTCTTCGACCCGCCGCGACATGGCTTCCAGATCGCTTTGCGAATAGCTGACGACATGCGATTCGCGCTGGTCGAGCAGATCTAAGGAAGGCAAAATGCCTTCGCTCATGGAATACACCGGAATAGCAGGTTTTTGTACGAACCTGCTGGGTTTTTCTGCTTTAGGCGCGACTTTTTCGACGAGGTTTTCGAATGCTTGCGGTAAAGGTATGACGGTCTTAGCGGCGGTTTTTTCCGGTGCTTTCTTGGTCAATTTTGGCAGTGGCGGCATCAGCATGGCAGCCGTGCCTACCGCGTCAGGGGTAGGGGCTACGGTGGCGGGCTTAGGCTTAAATTGGCTCAGATAGCGGAAGGCCAGCCGCGCCAGCATAAAGGTTTGTTTGCCTATCCAGTCGATTACCGCCAGCCAAGACACTTCGGTGGCTAAGGTGATGCTGGCGAGCAGCAGGACGATCAGGAATAGGGTTGCCCCTGAGTTGCCCAGCAGGCGGTAGGCCAAGTCGCCGATTTCTTCGCCTAGGATGCCGCCCGTGTCGCGCGGCAAGTCAATGTGTACCCGCAGCACATACAGGTGCAGCAAAGCAGTGCCGGAGGTAAGGCCAGCCATCATGCCTAGGGCTTTGATCAGGGTTTTTTCATGGGTGATCTTTTTCGGGCGGAAAAAATGGTAGCTATGCCAGCCCATCAGGAGCGGGAACAGGTAAGCGCTCAGGCCGAAAAAACTCAGGCTAATATCCGCAAGCCAAGCCCCAATCACGCCGCAGGCATTGGCGGGGCGGTTATTGGCGGCGCTGTGTGTCCAGCCGCCGTCTTCCAGGCTAAAAGTCACCAGGGAGATTAAGAAAAACAAGGCGCAGGCAAACAGGCTTAGGATGACGATTTCGCGGAGGCCGCGAAAGGTTTTTTCTTCCATTACAGCAGACATAAGGTTGATTCGATAAGGTGAAATCGGCTAAGGGATGATTATAGTTGAATCGTGTTAAATTTTGCATTAATAACAGTCGGGAATTGTCGGGGCTTTTTGTGGTCTCCCCCAAGTTGGCGTTAGGCAACAATAACATTGTCGAAACGCGCTTTCCCCTGCATAATTTACTGACTATCCTTTTTTTGTAGAGAGTTGTCCATGAGTGATTCCAAACATTGTCGCCTGTTAATTTTAGGTTCCGGCCCTGCGGGGTATACGGCGGCGATTTATGCCGCCCGCGCCAATCTGCAACCAGTGATTATTACGGGTATGCAGCAAGGCGGGCAATTGACCACCACCACCGAGGTTGACAATTGGCCGGGTGATGTGGAAGGTTTGCAAGGGCCGGATCTGATGGAACGGATGCGCTTACATGCCGAGCGTTTTGCGACCGAGATTATTTTTGACCATATCCATACGGCGGATTTGTCGGCGAAACCGTTCACTTTAACAGGTGATACGGGCGTTTATACTTGCGATGCGCTGATTATCGCCACGGGTGCTTCGGCGCGTTATTTGGGGTTGGATTCTGAGGAAGCCTTTAAGGGTAAGGGCGTGTCGGCTTGTGCGACCTGCGACGGGTTTTTCTACCGCAATAAGCCTGTGGCGGTGATAGGCGGCGGGAATACGGCGGTTGAAGAAGCCTTGTATCTTGCCAACATCGCCTCAAAAGTCACGGTGGTGCATCGCCGCGATAAGTTCCGCTCAGAAAAAATCCTCTCTGATAAGTTACTGGAAAAAGCCAAAAATGGCAATGTCGAAATTATCTGGGGGCACACCCTAGATGAGGTGTTGGGCGATGATATGGGCGTGACGGGCTTGCGGGTCAAGTCAGTCGGCGACGGCAGCACCCAAGATGTCGATGTGCATGGGGTGTTTATCGCTATTGGCCATACGCCGAACACCGACATTTTTGCCGGGCAGTTGGAGATGGAGCATGGCTATATTAAAGTCCGTAGCGGCATCCAAGGCAACGCCACCGCGACCAGTGTCGAGGGTGTATTTGCGGCGGGCGATGTGATGGACTCTGTCTATAAGCAGGCGATCACGTCGGCGGGGGCGGGCTGTATGGCGGCCTTGGATGCAGAGAAGTATTTGGATGATCTGTTGGGTTGAATATCCTAGTCGTATTCATGCCGCTGGCACAACCGGTGTTTCTCGTTAGTGTAGATGAGGTGGCAGATCAATGAAGCTGACTATTCTTAATCCGAAAAATCCCGAGCAAGCGTTCCCGTCCGTAAAAAAAGCCTTAAAAGAGCCGGATGGTTTATTGGCGATTGGCGGCTGTTTGTCAAAAAAACGCTTGCTGAATGCCTATCGGCAGGGGATTTTTCCTTGGTATAACCCAGGCGAGCCGATTTTATGGTGGTCGCCTGACCCACGCTTGGTGCTGTTTCCTGATAAGCTGGTCATTTCGCGCAGTTTGCGTAAGACTTTGCGGCAAAATGTCTACACAGTGACCATAGACCGGGCGTTTGCGCAAGTTATGGACTGTTGCGCCCAACCGAGGGCGGGGCAGTCGGGTACTTGGATTACCGTCGACATTAAGCAAGCTTATAATGAGCTGTTCCGCTTAGGTATTGCCCATTCGGTGGAGGCTTGGCTGGACGGCGAGTTGGTCGGCGGCTTGTATGGCGTGGCGTTGGGGCAGGTGTTTTTTGGTGAGTCGATGTTCCATACGCGTACCGATGCCTCAAAGGTGGCTTTTGCGGTGTTGGTGGGCCATCTTAAGTCTTGGCAGTACCGGCTGATCGATTGCCAAGTCCATTCACAGCATTTGGTCAGTTTAGGGGCTGAAGAGATCTCGCGGGATGATTTTGTGCAATGGCTGGGGCGTTATTGTGACGGGGTCGCCAGCCCTTCTGCTTGGAGTGCGGTATGAGAACCTTACCTTTATTTTTGACTGAAGAGCATCCGTGCAGTTATCTGCCGGGGCAACTGGCGCGTTCGGTGTTTGTCCATCCTTCCTGCGCGATGACTGCCGAGATATATGGGCAACTGATGGCGCAAGGGTTCCGGCGTAGCGGCGACGATGTCTATAAGCCCAATTGTCAGCGTTGCGCCCAGTGTTTGTCGGTGCGTTTGCCGGTAGCGGAGTTTGTGCCCAGCCGTAGCCAGAAACGCTGTTGGCAGCGCAATCTGGCGACTCAAGTCAGCGTCAGGCCGGCGGTGTTTGTGCAGGCGCATTATGAATTGTATTTGCGTTATCAGGCGTTGCGCCATACCGAGGGTGATATGGCACGCTCCAGCCCTGAGGAGTATATGGCTTTTTTAGGCAGTTCGTGGTGCGATACCCGTTTTGTCGAGTTTGCTATCAACGGGCAGTTGGTGGCGGTGGCGGTGGTCGACCAGTTAGCATTGGGGTGGTCGGCGGTGTATACGTTTTTTGACCCGGATTTTGCCGAGTACAGCCCCGGCGTTTATGCGGTGTTATGGCAAATAGAACACGCCAAGCAGGCCGGGTTGGCGTTTTTGTACTTGGGGTTTTGGATTAAGGAATGTAAGAAAATGGCCTATAAAAGCCAGTACCAGCCTATGCAGATATTGCTTAATAAACAATGGACGGAGTATGGGGATGTCGGCTTGCTGACGGTTTGATGCGACACATTTTTATTGTTAACCTCCAGCTTATGTTATAATGGGCGTTTTTAAATAGAGAGGTTATAGCCATGGCTAAAGAAGATCAAATCGAAATGGAAGGCAAGGTCATCGACACGCTGCCTAATACCATGTTCCGTGTGCAACTGGAAAACGGTCATATCGTTACTGCACATATTTCCGGCAAAATGCGTAAGCATTACATCCGTATTTTGACGGGTGACAGCGTTAAGGTGGAAATGACCCCTTACGATTTGTCAAAAGGCCGTATTTCCTTCCGTATGCGCTAATCCTGCTTTGGGATCAGCGCATCCTAAGGTTTTTAGCTGTCTTCCGATACCATCAGTTCTTTGCCTTCTATGGCGAAGCCCAGTTGGTTATTTTCCATGTAAATGGTGACATGACCACCGTTCGCCAATTTGCCGAACAGTAAATCATTTGCCAAGGGTTTTTTAATTTTTTCCTGTATCAACCGCGCCATCGGTCTTGCCCCCATTTTGGGGTCGCAGCCATTTTCCGCCAGCCATAAACGCGCCTCGGTCTCTAGGGTCAGGGTGACTTGTTTGTCCGCCAATAAGGCTTCCAGTTCAAAGATAAATTTATCGACCACATGCCCGACGATGGCAATATCCAGCGGCTTGAATTGGATGATGGCATCTAAACGGTTACGGAACTCCGGCGAGAAGCTTTTTTCAATGACTTTTAGGCTATCGGTCGCATGGTCTTGGTGGGTGAAGCCAATGGATGCGCGGCTGCCTTCTTCCGCCCCCGCATTAGTCGTCATGACCAAGATGATGTTGCGGAAATCGGCTTTGCGGCCATTGTTGTCGGTCAGTGAGCCATGATCCATCACTTGCAATAACAGGTTAAACACATCAGGGTGGGCTTTTTCCAGTTCGTCCAGCAACAGCACGGCATGGGGGTGTTTGGTCACTTGCTCGGTCAGCAAACCGCCTTGGTCGAAGCCGATATAGCCCGGAGGTGCGCCGATCAGTCTGGATACGGTGTGCCGTTCCATGTATTCGGACATATCCAAGCGGATAAGCTCTACGCCCAGCACTTTTGCCAGTTGCCGGGTCACTTCAGTTTTGCCTACCCCCGTAGGGCCTGCAAACAGAAACGAACCGATGGTTTTTTGGCTGTCGCGCAAACCGGCGCGTGACAATTTGATGGCCGAGGCCAGGGCGGCAATGGCTTCATCTTGCCCAAACACCAGCATCTTGAGGTTTTTTTCCAAGTTCGCCAGTTTTTCGACATCGTTGGAAGACACCGATTTGGCGGGGACACGGGCGATTTTTGAGACGATTTCTTCAATTTCCGCAACGTCAATCAATTGCTTACGTTCGGCCTCGGCGGTCATCCGCTGTTTGGCTCCCGCTTCGTCAATGACATCAATCGCCTTGTCGGGCAAGTGGCGGTCGGTGATATAGCGGTCGGACAATTCGGCAGCCAGGCGCAGGGCATCGGGTGAATATTTTACGTCGTGATGTTCTTCAAAACGCGATTTCAGGCCTTTGAGGATTAAGATAGTGTCGGCGACCGAAGGTTCGGATACGTCGATTTTTTGGAAACGCCGCGCCAAGGCGTGGTCTTTTTCAAACACGCCGCGATATTCTTGGTAAGTGGTCGAGCCGATGCAACGCAAATGCCCAGCCGCCAACGCGGGCTTGATCAGATTGGAGGCATCCATGACTCCGCCGGATGCAGAACCCGCGCCGATGATGGTATGGATCTCGTCAATGAACAAAATCGAGTTGGGTTCTTTTTTCAGTTGGTTCATCAGTGCTTTCAGGCGTTTTTCAAAGTCGCCGCGATATTTAGTACCCGCCACTAAGGCGCCTAAATCCAGCGAGTAAATGACGCTTTTCAACAGCACGTCGGGCACATCTTCTTCGACAATCTTTTTCGCCAAGCCTTCGGCAATGGCGGTTTTGCCGACTCCCGCTTCGCCCACCAATAAGGGGTTGTTTTTGCGGCGGCGGCATAGGGTTTGGATGGTGCGCTCGATTTCCGGTTCGCGCCCGATTAAGGGATCAATCCGCCCCTTTAAGGCTTCTTCGTTCAGGTTAGTGGCGTACCTGTCCAACGGGGTGCCGGATTCGGCATCGGGGTTGTTGTCCTGGCTAGGGTCGGGGGCATTATTTTCGGGATGGTTTTGGTCAATTTTGGAAATGCCGTGCGAGAGGTAATTGACTACGTCCAGGCGGGAAATGTCCTGTTTATTGAGCAGGTACACCGCATGGGAGTCCTGTTCGCTGAACAGGGCGACAAACAGGTTGCCTCCGGTCACTTCTTTTTTATCGGAGGCTTGGACATGGAAGACCGCCCGTTGCAGCACCCGCTGGAAGCCTAAAGTCGGTTGGGTGTCGCGCTGGATGCCCGGCGGGATCAATGACATGGTTTCGTCAATGAATTTGGTCAATTGGCTCCTCATCAGCGCTATATTGCAGCCACAGGCCTTCATGATGGCTTCCGCCGAGGCGTTGTCAAGCAACGCCAGCAGCAGGTGTTCGACAGTGATAAATTCATGGCGTTTATCATGGGCATTTTTAAACGCATTATTTAACGTGATTTCAAGTTCTTTGCTTAACATAAACGCTCCTTACACGACTTCCATCGAACACAGCAACGGATGTTGGTGCTCGCGTGAATATTCATTGACGATAGTTACTTTTGTTTCAGCAACGTCCTTGGTATACGTTCCGCAAACACCGACCCCTTGCGTATGTATCTGCAACATCACTTGCGTTGCCAATTCTTCTGACATACCAAAAAAATCCATCAACACCTCTACGACAAAGTCCATCGGGGTAAAATCGTCATTCAGCAGAATGACTTTATAGAGCGGTGGCTTTTGCAATTTAGGTTTGGCTTCCTGGACTGCCAGGTCATTATCATTATCGAACGGATTTGAATCGGACATAGTAACCGGATAAATAAGACTCTATGTGTACTAACATAATGCTAAGTGTAGAGCATTTCAAGCGTCTATACATAACAAATTATTATCTGCCTTAGGATTGCGCAAGAATTCGGGCAATTGGCCCGAATCTTTACTAAGCCTTTGCCGGATATTTAGTGAAAATTTAGCGAAGATTTAGTGAATCTTTAGCAACATAGACCGCCTAAATCGAGTAATATATCCGCTTTTGTTGATATGGGAAGCCCCTAGATGGTTTGGAAGCCTCACGTTACCGTCGCCGCCATTATTGAGCAGGATCGGCGGTTTTTGTTGGTTGAAGAAGAAACCCCGTACGGCCTGCAATTTAACCAGCCAGCCGGACATTTTGAAGAAAATGAAGACCTGATCGCCGCCGTCAAGCGCGAGGTGAGGGAAGAGACCGCCTGGCAATTTGAGCCGGAGGCGATTGTTTCCCTACAACTTTGGCGCAGGAACCCACAGTCTACGACCTTTCTTCGGGTTCTTTTTACCGGGTCTTGCCATAGCCACGACCCGACACAGCCCTTGGATACGGGTATTGTCGCCACCCATTGGCTGACCCGTGACGAAATTGCCGCACAGGCGCACTGTCTGCGTAGCCCTTTAGTGTTACTGGGTGTCGATGAATACATGCAAGGCCAGCGCCACCCTTTAGCGTTATTAAAATCATTTCTCGATCTGGATCATGAGTAAAAACATTATCGTCGGTATGTCCGGCGGTGTCGATTCTTCGGTGACGGCATTGCTGTTGTTGGAGCAAGGCCATCAAGTTTCTGGTTTGTTTATGAAAAACTGGGAAGAAGACGACGGCACCGAATACTGCACGGCCATGCAAGACTTGGCGGATGCACAACAAGTGTGCGACCGTTTGGGCATCCCGTTAAAGACCGTCAACTTTGCCGCCGAATACTGGGACGAGGTGTTTGAGGTGTTTTTGGCGGAATTTGCCGCAGGCCGCACCCCCAATCCTGACATTTTGTGTAACAAACACGTCAAATTTAAGGCGTTTTTGGATTATGCCATAGACGATTTGGGGGCTGACCATATCGCCACGGGGCATTATGCCCGCGTCGCCGAACGCGACGGCGTGTTTCAGTTGCTTAAAGGCTTAGACCCGAATAAGGAGCAAAGTTACTTTCTCTATGCCATGGGGCAAAAAGCCTTGTCGCGCACCTTGTTTCCTATCGGACATTTGCATAAGCCGGAAATCCGCGCGTTGGCGAAAAAAGCCGGTTTTGAGAACCATAAGAAAAAAGACAGCACTGGGATTTGCTTTATCGGCGAGCGCAAGTTTAAGGAATTTTTGCAGCGTTATCTGCCTACCCAGCCGGGCGAGATGCGCACCCCCGAAGGCCAGTTGATCGGTAAGCATAACGGCCTGATGTATTACACACTGGGGCAACGTCAAGGTTTAGGTATAGGCGGCGTTAAAGACGCACCAGACGAGCCGTGGTATGTGCTGGACAAGGATTTGACCCATAACGTGCTGGTGGTAGGCCAAGGCCATTATCATCCCCTGATGCTGCATAATACCCTGGAAGCGGGCAATTTGGACTGGTGTAGCGGTGTGCCGCTATCCGAACCCCTGCGCTGCGCCGCGAAAACCCGCTACCGTCAAGCTGACCAAGCCTGTTATTTGCAACCGTTGCCGGACGGGCGGTGTAAGGTCGTGTTTGACGAGCCGCAACGGGCGATTACGCCGGGGCAGTCGGTGGTGTTCTATTTGGGCGAGGTTTGCTTGGGCGGGGGGATTATTGAGTCTAAGGCGAATACGGATGAAATCTGATTTTAAAGATGCTTATCAGCGGCATCAGCAAGATGCTAATGAATTATTCGACAAAAAACGCTATGCCAATGCCGATCATTTGTATGGGCTGGCGGCTGAATGTGCGTTAAAAGCGATAATGGTAAAATTGGAACCGACGCTTGTCGGTAAAGATGGGGATTTATTGCATAAGGGCGATAAAGTCCATATTGATAAGCTGTGGCAGCATTGTAGGCTTTTTCTTCAAAGTAGAAATGCGTCCTCTTATTTAGCGCATTTGTCAGGAGGAAACCCTTTTAACCAATGGTCGGTTAATGCCCGCTACGCCAATCAAAAGCTATTTACTAAAAATACTGTGTTGCCCCACAAAGACTCCGTTAATCATACCATCGCTAATTTAATGGCGAATGCGCGTGGGGATGGGCTGTTATGAATAAGGTCTTGTTTCATCAGGCATTAGATAATGCGATCCAGTTTATTAAAGACAACTACGCCTTATTAGGGCAAGACCCTATCGTATTGCGCGATATTTATGGGCGTATCAGTGTTATCTTACAAGCTAAAAAAACTAAAAAACATAAGGGCTTAGCCAAAGACTTGGGCAAGTTGTTAGGTAAATTCGCCTATTCGGAGGAGGAGATTTTTCTGTATGCGGCAGATTTATACGGCATCAGTAGCCTAATTAACTCCCCCGATAAAATCCGTGTTCCTAACGCCGCCTCCCCTATTTATTTATTGGATAGGCAGGTTACAGGCCAAGATTGGCTACGCGCACCCATACCAAGAAACGCCCACCCGTCTAAACGGGCCACCTTATTTGGCATTAAGGGCGGGGTAGGGCGTTCTAGTGCTTTGGCTATCTGGGCTTGGTTTTTGGCCGAACAAGGCAAAAAAGTCTTGATTGTGGATTTAGACCTTGAATCGCCGGGCATTGGGCAAATTTTGTTACCGCAAGGCAATTTGCCTGATTTTGGGGTTGTTGACTGGCTGGTAGAAGAAGCGGTAGGGCAAGCCGATGCCGAATTGTTGCGCGAGATGGTCGCCACCAGTCCCTTAGCTGAAAACTGCGAAGGGATGATTAGGGTGGTGACTGCCGCAGGTGGCAAAGAGCAGGATTATATTGCCAAGCTGTCACGGATTTATATGGATATTAACCAAAACGGTGAAATCGTCGATTTTGCCCATCGGCTTGCTTTGCTGTTAGAGCAGCTAGAGGCGCAGGAAACACCCGATATTGTTTTGCTCGATAGCCGTGCCGGTATCCATGATATTGCCGCTATCGCCATCACCCGTTTAACCGATATGGCGTTTTTGTTTGCGGTCAATACCCCGCAAACATGGCAAGCTTATCGCTATTTGTTTGCCCATTGGCAAAAGTGGGATGTCAATTTAGGTCAGTTTAGGGAAAATCTGAAAATAGTAGCGGGTATGGTGCCAGAATTGGGGCGGGCGGATTATTTGTCCCGTTGCCGTGAATCGGCGTATAACCTGTTTTTAGAGACTATCTACGAAGAAACCGGCGCCGAAGATTTAGATACGTTTAGCTTTGCTTTGGATGACAGTTCGGCGCCGCATTATCCGGTGGAAATTTTGTGGAATATGACTTTTCAGGAATTTAATCCACAAGCGGCTGATTATTTCAAAACCAATGGTGCGCAGTTAACGGCCTGTTATGGCAATTTTTTACAGACTGCCACCCAACTTGTTTTAGGCGAATGATTTTATGAGTGTTTTTCCCGTTGCAGCACTTCGGCAAGCTTTTTTAGCCTTGCCTAAACAGCCGCGCGAATCGGATAGCGAAGCGCTTGATATACGTTACTTCTATGCGCCGTTAAGTCACGCTAAAGCGTTGCATCCTGATAATATGCTAGTTGAAGGTGTTCATGGGGTGGGTAAAAGCGAATGGTTTTTGCAATTAAGCAATCCCGATCATCTTCAGGCAATAGCGGCTATTTTGCCCCGCTCTGGATTAGAAAATACTGAATGTAGTGTGGGTTTTGGGCAAGTCTCATCGCCAAATCATCCCAGTAAAAGAAGCTTGAGTAATTTGTTGGAATGTCATGATGCCCAAACTATTTGGGATACCGTTATTGCTTTGGGCATTTTAAATGAGTTTTATTATGTAGATGGCTGGTCAAAGGCGATTCAGAAGTATAAAAATGATGTTGATAATTATGATAACCGCTTGCGGCAACGTGATCACGAATTGGTTGACGAGAACAAAAAGCATATCGTGCTATTTGATGCCTTGGATTATGCCGCCGATGATTGGCAAATCTTAAAAACTTTATTGAAAGGCCTGTGTCAGGCGGCTTTGAAGTTCCGGGCGTTTCGGGCTATTCGCCTCAAAATTTTCGTTCGGCCTGATATGTTGGCAGACCCATCGGTCTTCGCATTCACAGGCGGGTCAAAAGTGATCAGTAGTAAATTGACCTTAGAATGGCAAAAAGTAGAATTGTTTAATTTATTATGGCAATACTTGGCTAATTCCCCAGAAGGCGGTGAAGCTTTCCGTACAGGCTGTGAGCAAGCGTTTGGGCAAAGCTGGCATCAGCATCCTGATGCTGATAGCTGGCTAATACCCGATGCTATGCGCCGGGATGAAGCCTTGCAACGGAAAATTTTCCACGCCTTGACGGGGGAATGGATGGGGGACAGTGCTAAGTCCGGTTATCCTTATGCGTGGTTGCCGACTCATTTGGAAGACGGTTTTGGCAAGGTAAGCCCATGCAGCTTTTTAGCAGCCTTACAGGCAGCGGCGGCTAGTGCTGAATTGCAGGAAGATGACTGTTACCCTTTGAATGCCCAAGCCTTGAAAAAAGGCGTGCAACAAGCATCGCAGATGCAAGTCAGGACATTAAATGAGCGTTATCACTGGATAAATGTCTTGTTAAAGGGAAAAGAACTCAGTTTTCCTTGTGATTTTGGTGATATTGAAAATTTATGGTGCTCCGATAATGCCATGTCAAAATTAAAGCAAATTATAAGAGAGTCAGATGCAATCCCTCCACCCAGTTATTCAGAGTCGGATTTTTCTGAGGAAGATCTAAAACAAGATTTGATTGCCTTGGGCATTTTTCAGCCTATGCACGATGGCAGAATCAACATGCCCGATGTCTATCGCGTCGGTTACGGTTTACGCCGGAAAGGCGGCGTTATGCCTGTTAAATAACCTCTTTTATCCCCACTACCTTTATTTTTACCTATAAAAACATGACAAATTTTAGTTTAACCGCCATTTCCCCCATCGACGGCCGCTATGCCGATAAAGTTGAAAAACTGCGTCCGGTGTTTAGCGAATATGGGCTGATACGTTACCGCGTGGAAGTGGAAGTCCGTTGGTTGCAGGCTTTGGCGCAACATCCTTTAATCATTGAAGTCAGTCCTTTTAGTGAGGCGGCTAACCAGTTATTGGATGACATTATCGGGCAGTTTTCCGAGGCGGACGCGCAGCGGGTTAAGGACATTGAAAAAACCACTAACCATGATGTTAAGGCCGTCGAATATTTGCTGAAAGAAAAAATCGCGGGCTGTGCTGAGTTGGAGCAGGTCAGTGAGTTTATCCATTTTGCCTGTACTTCCGAAGACATTAACAATCTGTCTTACGCGCTGATGCTGAAAGCGGGGCGGGAGATTATCGCCGCGCAAATCACCGATTGCATTAACGCCATCAAAACCGTCGCCACCGACACTGCCGACCAGCCGATGCTGGCGCGTACCCACGGGCAATCGGCGACCCCGACTACGGTGGGCAAGGAGTTTGCTAATGTCGCGGCGCGGATGCAACGCCAGTTGGCGCAACTGCAAGCGGTCGAGTTGTTAGGCAAGATTAACGGTGCGGTGGGTAACTATAACGCCCATAGCGTTGCTTATCCTGATGTCGATTGGGCGGTGTTTGCCCAGGATTTTGTCGAATCGTTAGGCTTGCAATTTAACCCCTATACCATCCAGATAGAGCCGCACGATTATATTGCCGAGTTCTTCCATGCCTTGGCGCGTTTTAACACGGTATTGCTGGATTTTGACCGTGATGTGTGGGGTTATATCTCCTTAGGCTATTTCAAGCAACGCACGGTGGCGGGCGAAGTCGGTTCTTCGACTATGCCGCATAAAGTCAATCCGATTGATTTTGAAAATTCCGAAGGCAATTTAGGCTTGGCGAATGCGTTGTTTGGCTTTTTGGCGGAAAAATTGCCGGTATCGCGTTGGCAGCGGGATTTGACCGATTCCACGGTGCTACGCAATATTGGGGTCGGCATTGCCCATACCAGCATTGCTATCCAAGCCAGCTTGAAAGGCATTTCTAAGCTGCAATTGAATGTCGAGGCCTTAGAAGCGGATTTGAACGCGAATTGGGAAGTGTTGGCGGAGCCTATCCAAACGGTGATGCGCCGTTATGGGATTGAAAAGCCTTATGAGAAGCTGAAAGAACTGACGCGTGGCCATCGCATTACGCCGGAGCAAATGCAAGTGTTCATCAGCCAGTTGGATATGCCTGATGAGGCCAAAGCGGCGTTGTTGGCATTGACGCCGCGCGGTTATACGGGCTATGCGCAGCAATTGGCCAAAGGCCTGTAAATAAAAAAGCCGCCGCCTTTTAAGTGCAGGCGGCGGCTTTCTCGGATAAGTGCGGTTAGGCGCTTATTTCGCGCTTTCTTGTTTAATCAAGGTATCCATCACTTCCAGCATTTTTTCGTGGCTACCTGCAATAGGGCCGCTAGTGACATATTTGCCGTTGATGACCACTGTGGGCACGCCGGTGATGCCGTAACGGGCGGCGGTGACGGGCGCTTGGCGCATTTTGGAATCGACCGCGAAAGATTTGTACGCGTCATGGAATTGCGCGGCATCGACACCGTGGGCGACGAAAAACGCCGCTTGCTCTTCTTCGGTATCCAGCTTTTGTTTTTTGTTTTGGATGGCATCGAACAAATCGGTGTGGACTTTATCGACCACACCTAAGGATTCGGCGACAAAATACGCTTTGGCATGTTTGCCCCACTGTTCGCTAAACACCGCAGGTTGGCGGATAAATTCGACGTTTTTCGGCAGTTTTTTCAGCCATTTTGCCAATTCAGGCTCAAACGCATAGCAATGCGGGCAACCGTACCAGAAAAACTCAATCACTTCGACTTTGTCGGGATGTTGGGTCGGCTGGGCGGGCGAGAGGGTTTCATAACCGACAGACTCTGCCTGTGATGCTGAACAGAACAGCAACAAGGTTAACAGGCTGGCTTGGGCAAGTTTTTTTAGCATAGGTCAGAGGCTCCGTAAGAGTGTAGGAAAGGGCGAAAGTTATTTCATCATGGAAATATAATAGGCGACGGCTTTGATTTCTTCGTCGGTCATTTTTTTGGCGATCATGTGCATGATGTTTTCGGGGTTGTTGCTACGCGCATCGGATTTAAAATCGGTCAGGGCTTTAATCAGATAATCGGCATGTTGGGATTTGACCAGCGGGAAGCCAGCAGGCTTGTTGCCTTTGCCTTGGGGGTCGTGGCAGGCGATGCATGCGGACACTTCGCGGGTCAGGTCGCCGTTGCGGTATAAGTCGCCACCTTGTTTGATTAAGGCGATGACCTTTTCTTCGGGTTTTATGGCCGCTTGGTCGGCAGTGTCATCGTCGTCATTTAAAATCGGCAGGGGGTTGTCGCTGATTTTGTGTTCGGCGTAATAAGCGGCAATGTCGGCCATATCGTCATCCGACAAGCCTGCCGCTATGCCTGACATCATAGGGTCTTTGCGCGTGCCGTTTTTAAATGCCTGTAACTGTTTTACCAGATAAGACGGATGCTGCTGGGCAAGCTTCGGGAATGTTGCTACCATGCTGTTACCCTGCTCCCCGTGGCAGCCGGCACAAGTCGCCGATTTGCTTTTTCCGGCTTCCGCTGTGCCTTCAGCCTGTGATACGCCAGATGCGCCAGTGAGCGCCAGAGCCAGTGATAGTGCCAGCCATTGTTTTTTCATCAGGTTTTCCCCTTCGGAATAAATTAATTGGTTGCCGATGTGTACCCGCCGCCCCGCTTGCTGCACAGGTGGCTTTAGGCGTGGCGGCGGCACCAGTTCGTTATAATAGCCTTTAAGATGGTGCAGGCTGTGTTATCCATCAAATTCTACCCTAATTACTACGCTTAAGCGAGGCAACGATGAATCCAATTTACCACCAAGCCAAATTTATAAACAGTTCTCCGCATCTTAAGGACACGCCTGCCGACGAGGGGTTGGAAATTGCTTTTGCTGGCCGTTCCAATGCCGGAAAGTCCAGTGCGATCAATACGCTGACCCGCCACACTGGCTTAGCGAGGATCAGTAAGACCCCAGGGCGCACCCAAATGCTCAATTTTTTTGAGATTAGCGAACAATTGCGCTTTGTCGATTTGCCCGGTTACGGTTATGCGAAAGTGCCTTTGGCGGTCAAACAAGACTGGCATAAGCTGATGGAAACGTATCTGACCAGCCGCAAATCTTTGTGCGCGATTGTTTTGGTGATGGATATCCGCCATCCGTTGACCGAATTCGATTGGCAAATGGTCGAATGGTGCGAGCATAGCCAATTGCCTTTGCATATTTTACTGACTAAAGCCGATAAGCTGACCTACGGGGCGGGTAAAAATACCTTATTGCAGGTGCGCCGTGAATTGAAAGACATGACTGTACCTTTGACCATCCAATTGTTTTCGGCATTAAAAAAAGTGGGTGTCGATGAAGTGCACCAGGCTTTAGACCAGTTGTTTAATCCTGAACAGCAAGTTGCGGAAACGGTTGAGATGGCTACCGAAGCGCAAGAGGTTTAACAAGCCTTGGACGTTTCTGGCGGGCAAAAGAAAGCCCCAGAGTCTGGAGAAAAACCCTGGGGCTTGAGGGGAAACCAGCCGTTTAACAAAGGGGGGAATACGGCTGGCTGGTCGCCGTGAAAGGCGAACAGGATTAAGACGCTATGCCAAAAAAAAAGTTCCGGCACTGCGAATTTTTTTGTGAATTTTTTTGCTAGTGCAAGGATGGGTTGTCAAAAGCTTTTCTTGCGCTTATATTGCCACGTCTAATAACAGAGGTTTTACCTTTTGGGGTAGCTATAGGGTGAAGCTCTTTTACCCAGCACCAATCATAAGAAAGCCATTATCTTATACTAATCAATTAACTGCATGAATACAGGTATTTTCACCCATATTGCGCATTCCTATTTTAAGGCGGCGGGGAATAATTGGCTGTATTTGGGGCAGGCGGCTTGGGCGTTAAAACCTCTTGTTCTGCCGTTGGCTGTGGTTTATTCGGTCGTTTTAACGGCAATAGGGCTGTTTTTTTATTTGGGGATTGTCTTAGACTGGCTGGGCAAGCTTACCGATGCTTGTCGGCATCTGATTATCGGTATGATGAAAACCCATAGCGATTATATTGACAGCGGCCTGTTCTCGTTTTTGTTCCGGCCTATCCTGTTAGTGGTTTTGTCGCCTTTGCTGATTGTGTTCTTGGTTATACCCAAACTGTCCAGCGATTCGATGGACAGTTTCATTACCAATGAATCCAGCGGCGCGTTAGACGGTTCTGGTGCGTTTAAAATGGTCAACAGCATTTTTTGCCACGCGGTCAGGCGGCTTTATAATTATGTCGCCGACACTTATTTGCTGTTAAAGCCGATAGCGGCTGTAGTGGCGATTGTCTACTCCTTAGTGCTGTTAGCATTGGGCTTTGGTTTCGCTTTATTGATCCCTTTGGATTGGCTCAGTCACTTGGTTGAGGTCATCCGCCAATCGACTGCCCGTACCGCCTATCGTTTGCAGCAAGGGGTCAATAGCCATTTTCTCGGCTTTCTTTTGGTTTCGCCGTTGCTGATCTTGCTGGCGCCGCTATTTTTGCTATTGCTGATTATCCCTAAGATCACGTCGCAGATGGTGGTTTAAGCGGGGTAGGCGATGGCTAGCTCCGCTTTATCATATCCGCAAAATCTGTATTTCCATCGCTTGTAAAGTTACCCGCACCGCATTAATCGGGCCTTTGCCTGTCGGGCCGTCCACTTCCGAGACTGTCACTGCCCCGAAGCGGGCGACAGGGTTGGGCGCTTGGGGGTGCGGTTTATTGCTGTAGCAAACTGTCATCTGGTCGCCGGTTCTGCTCAGCGACATATCGACAATGGCATAGACGTTAACCGTTTGGGTGGTGCTGGTGTTAGCGATAACAAGGATTTCCCGGTCGTTAAGGATACGTGACCAAGCCAATACCCCATTCGGTAATGCCGACACCGCAAAGTTTTTCCCATCCCCGGAAATGGGCCGGAAATAAAAGCGGCCATAGCGTAGGGCGGGCAAGCTGGCGCGTACTGCCGCCAATTTTTTCAGCTCGGTGTAAAACAAGCCGTTTTGCGGAAATTGCGGGGCGATCCCCCATAAGGCTTCGCGGACGGCGGCATCAGAGCCTACCCCGTGCAAACCTTGCTCGGTGCCGTAATAAACGCAGGGGATACCCGGCAGCGCGTAGAGACAGGCTAAGCCTAGGGTGGCTTGGTCATTATAGCGGTCGGGGTTGTTGGGGTTGGCGTAGCGTAGGCGTTCTTTCACATCGTGGTTGTCGAGGAAGGTGACGAAATAGCGGGTGGCATCGCCGTGGGAGCTTAAGATAAATTGCTCGCTTTGTTTGCGCCATTGGTACATCGCCGTGACAGTGCTGGGTGCTTGACTGCCTTTGATAACGGGTTTAAGGGTATTGAACAGCGGATAATCTAGCGCGGCATCGACACCTATCAGGCTGTTGGCATCGTTGCCCATTTTCGTGTTGCGGCCAATAAAGCGGGCGATATCGTTTTCGGCGTTACCGTCCCACACTTCGCCAAAGGTAAAGAAATTTTTCTTACCGATGGCCAGGGCAAACTCGCGCACGGCATTGCCGAACGTCAGGGCGAAATCGGCAGGCAGGTAGCGTAAGGTGTCTATCCTAAAGCCGTCTATGTCATAACGGGCGATGACATATTGATAGGCGCGGATTAAATAGTTTTGTAGCTCAGGGTTGTCGGTCATCAGTTGCTTGAGTGCGGAAAAATCCCCTAGGGTATCCGGCCCCTTCGGGTCGGGGCCGCCTTGCCGACGGAAATAAGCGTTGTTTTGCAGTTCCGTAGGCCAAACAAACGCATCAGCCGATGGGTTAGCGATGGTGGCGACATCGCTGTAATTGGCTTGGGGTATGCCTTTGGCATCGCGCCATTGGATAGGCAAAGGGGTATCGGAATGCGGGGCGGTGGTGTTGCCGTTATAGGCGAAGACGTTGCCGGTATGGTTAAGGACAATATCGAAAATGACATACAGCCCCGCTTGGTGTGCGGCATCGACTAGGGCGCGTAATTCGTCGTCGGCTTGGCCCCAGTTGTCGGCAAAGCGGGGTTCGGCGCGGAGAAAATCGTGGATACCGTAGCCATGATAGCTAGTATCGGAAAAAGGCAGGTTTTTCAGTACCGGGCTTAACCAAATCGCCCCCATACCCAAATTTTTGATGTAGTCGAGGCGTTGGCGGATGCCCCTAAACGTGCCGCCTTGGAAGCAGTCATAATGGGGGTCGTCGTAAGGGGCATGGGCAGGTGGGGCGGACGGGTTGTTAAAACGGTCAACCAGCAAAAAATAAATGCTGTGGTCGCGCCAGTCGGCAGGTGACGGGAATGGCCCGTTAGTTTGCCCTGAAGCGCGGCAGGCTTGGTCAAATACGGCTTGGACTTCGGCTGAAAAAAGCGATGTATACATAGTGGCTCCTGGGTTTGTTTGCGCCGCACGATGCGAAGCTGCCGACTATATAAAAATTACGCCACTGAGGAAATTAACTATTACCGCCCAAACTGTGAATAGGCCACAAAATAGCTAATGAGTTTTTATGTTATTGAAAATAAATAATAAAAATAAGCGATAAATCCAGTGCTGACAGATATTGGCGGGGCTTTTTTAACGCTTTTTCGGTCTGTTAGCCCAAACTGGCGGCATCAGCCGCTGGTTTGGCGGCTTAATCTGGTTTATACAGCGGGATTGCCGCGATGCGTTCGTCAATTTCTTGTGATAGGCGTTGGTAGGCGGGGCTGCTGGTCGAACCGTAACGGGATTTAAATTCGCTTTCGTTCATGTGTTCCGGCAAATCGGTGGGGTCGGGCATGATGTCATTGTAGCCCTTGATTTCCGATAGGGCTTTTTGGAATTTGCGGGCTTGTTCCGGTGAGGCGGTGGCGAGTTCGCCGAAACGGGTGCCGGCCTTATCCGCCGCCAAGTCGACAAAGCTAAAGCCGCTACCGCCGTCGGCATCGCTCAGTTCCTTTTCTTCGCCGACAACTTTAGAGACTTGCCCGTTCATGGAGGCGGTCAGGGTCGCCGAGCCGATGAAATGTTGCGCCAGATCGCTACGTTTGTACATAAATGCCGCGTAATAAGGGGTGCTGGCGTTGGCTGAGGTCAGGAAGCGGTGGGTCTCTTGTTTGTTGATATAGTCGTTCAGGGCGATGATCGCGAGCTTGTTTTCGTCAATGGCGTTGTTCAGGTCAGAGCGCTGGTAGGCGAGGGTAAATAAAGGCTTGAGCAAATCGGCAAAAGACAGCCGCCATTTCGGGTCGTGTCCCGCGACAATTTCGCCGAGCTTTTTCTGGTAATCGTTAAACGCGCTGGTACTGGCTTCTGGGGAGAGCAGTTGCCGCGCTTGGATGAGGGTCTTGAGGTCAGAAAAATAAGTGACGGTGATTTTGTCCGGGTCAATTTTTACCGCCTGGATCTGGCGCGTGGCGAGGAGAAAATAGGCGTTTAAAGCTGAATGGCGGATGCCGTAATCAATCAGATAGGCGGCAATGCTGGAGGGCAGCAGCAGTTTTCCCGCCTTAAATTTGGTGACGGTGGGCAAGGGGCCGTCGTCGGCATTACCCAACCTGATCGTAATGTTAAGGTATTTGCCCAGCGGGTTTTCCGGCAAGGTGGCTGTGACGATAAATTTTAGTTTGTTGGCTTTTAAGGAAATTTCTACCGCGCTTTTGCTGTAGCGGTTCAGCAGGTAATTAGCGGCGAGGTTGAGGTCTTCTTTTGACAGGACTAAGGTGCCGATTTCGTCGGGGCTGGTTTTTGAGCCTTCACGGAGGATTTTGCGGGCGCGGAGTATGTCTTCATGGCCTAGTGTCCAGCCCAATTGTACATCGGGGTGGTCGCTGACCCCGAACAGGATAATAATCACACCTATTGCCAGCAGCGTGCCCAGGCAATACAGCGGTAAGCGCAATAGGTGTTTTATCATGTCGGTCAGGAAAACGTCAGGGTGAAGCCCGCGTCTTTTAAATAGTCCGCTTCCTGCGCCAAGTCGGCATGGGTCAGCGGCGCTTGCGCCAACCAGCCGCTAGGGAATTTCAGGGACATTTTATTTTTGCCCAGATTGATTTTAAACGGCGGCAAGTCTTCGTCGTGGCGGTTGCGCCGCAACAGCACGGCAAGCCTTAAAATCAGGGTCAGATACGGGGCATATTCGTTCCACGGGGTGGGCAGGTTGAGGAAGCGGGCAAAGGAAAATTTGCGCCTATGCGAGCGGATAATGGCCGCCAAGACTGTTTGGTCTTGCTTGGAAAAACCCGCCAAGTCGCCATTTTCGATAACGTAAGCGCTGTGTTTATGGTATTGGCTGTGGGCGATGTCCTGGCCGATTTCGTGCAGATCGGCGGCCCAATCCAAAAACTGGTGGCCGTTTTCATCGGTGATAAACGCTTGTTGCGCAGTGGCGGCGTTTTTACCCGATGTGACGTTGTCGAGGATGTACTTAACCGTCTGCTTAATCCGTAGCGCATGTTGGCGGTCGGTATGGTAGCGTTCGGCGATGTTCTGTGTGGTCGCGGCGCGGATGTCCTGGTCGTAAATCCGCCCTAACATGTCTTGGATCAAGCCTTCCCGCAACGCCCCTTCGGAAATGGTCATCTGTTCGATGTTCAGGCTTTTGAAGGTGGCGTAGGCAATCGCTAGGCCGCCCGGAAAGACCGGCAGGCGTTCGTCATCAATATCCGGTAAGTTGAGTTCGCTGATATGGGTGCATTGGCATAAATGCTCGGCCAGCAATTCCAATCCGGCACGGGTAATGCCGTTGTTGCTCCAGTTTTTTGCCTGTAGCACTTTGGCAAGTGACTTTAAGGTGCCTGACGCGCCGATGGCTTCATGCCAATGGCAAGGTTGGAAGCGGGTTTCGATAGGCTCCAGTTGCTGTTCGGCGAAAAGCACGGCTTTGTCGAAAGCGGCTTTTGACAGTTTGCCGTCCGGGAAAAACCAATTGCTTAGCGACACGCAGCCCATGTGCAGGCTTTCTTTGCTCAGCGGGTTTGCACCGCTGCCGATAATATATTCGGTACTGCCGCCACCAATGTCCATCACCAACCGGACATTACCTTGCGACCCTAAACTGAACGCCACGCCCTGATAAATCAGCCGTGCTTCTTCAATACCCGAAATGATATGGATGGGGTGGCTTAAGGCTTGTTCGGCCTTAGCGAGGAATTGCGGGGCATTTTTGGCCGCCCGCAGCGTGTTGGTGCCGACAATCCGTACACTTTCCGGCGGAAAGTTGCGGATGCGTTGCCCGAAGCGTTCCAAACAGGCCAAAGCCCGTTGTTGGGTGTCGGCATCTAAGATGTTATTTTTGTCCAGCCCCGAGGCCAGCCTGACCATTTCTTTCAATTGGTCTAAAGTGATCAGTTTGCCATTGCTTAAGCTGCAAACAATCATGTGGAAGCTGTTAGACCCTAGGTCTACAGCAGCGACAATTTCAGGTGGTTTTCTTTGCACAGGTTAATCCATTGGTTTGATCTGGGCTTGTTAATTTCTGACGGAATCACAAGGGGCGTGGGCGGACAAAAGGCTTAACCTAGCCGCCATAGCCGCTAATTTAACTTATTTACCCGTTGCCGTTAAGCGATAGTTTTTGGGGTGGGGGTTGGAGGGTATTTATTTTCGTGCGAAATAGGGTGTTTGAATAGTAGCAACAATTTTGTTGCGCAAATTATTTGTTGCGCAACAAAATTGTTGCTATACTGATACCCTCTTCACTTTAGATGGGATTATTGCTATGTCGTCACAAGAAGCTATGCAAGTCGTTATTGGCGCACCCGCCACGGGCAACAATTTTTTTCCGCGCCCACAGATTAGCCAGCAGCTCCGCCGTGCTTTGCAGGTTGAGCATGTGTTGTTTCTGGCACCCCGGCGGACGGGCAAAACCAGTGTCTTGCTGGATTTGC
Organism: Methylovulum psychrotolerans; assembly: GCF_002923755.1. Lineage (GTDB taxonomy): Bacteria > Pseudomonadota > Gammaproteobacteria > Methylococcales > Methylomonadaceae > Methylovulum > Methylovulum psychrotolerans. The sequence continues at coordinate 907,283 of NZ_PGFZ01000001.1, read as the reverse complement.
AAGCCCACGCCCCAGCCCGCACCCGGAGCGTATTTTTAAACCTGGAAGAGTTTAGCCATCCGGAACAATGGATTAACGCGATGGCGACGAAATTAAGCCAGATTAAAGATGCGGCTTGGAGGCAAAAGCTCAAAACAACCGGAAGCCTTCTGACGCGCTTAAAGATCAAGAACGTCGAAATAGCCGCTGTAGATTGGGCGACTAAAGGCCAAGAGCTGATGCAAGATTTACAACAGCTTAAAGACCCTATCTGGTTTTTGCTGGATGAATTCCCCATCATGATCGACCAAATTGCCAAAACCCATCATGTCGCCTTGGCAGAAGCGACCTTGCATTGGGCGCGTAACTTACGCCAGCAACCTAATAGCCCAGTGCGGCTATTATTGACAGGTTCCATCGGCTTGGACAGTGTTTTACGGCGGCACGGCATACGCGGGGTTGCCAATGATTTGCGCCGCGAAACCTTAAAGCCCCTACAGCCTGACGAAGCCTTACGCTTTACGCTAAAATTAGCGCAGGACAACGGCATCAATTTGCCCGAAGCCTTGGCGCAAGACTATTTGCAGCGCCTAGGCTTAGGGTTATGGCCGTTCTTTATCCAGTTATTGATTGCCGAACTGCAAGAAGCCGACCCGTTGCCTAGCACCTGTGCCGACATGGAGCAGATTTTCCAAACCCTCGCGCGGAGCAAGCGCAACCAATACGCCGCCAATATGTGGGATAGGTTACGCGACATTTTCAACTCCAACGAGCAAGCCGCCCGTGCGCTGCTCAAACTGGTCGCCGCGCAACCTGCGGGCATCGCCCTGCGGCAACTGCGCGGACAGTTGCCGCAACTGGAAGCCGATGATTTCGATTATGTCTTAGAGGTGCTGCAACATGACGGCTATCTGAGCGAAACTGAAAGCGGCAATATCTGTTTTTTCTCGCAGCTACTGCGGGATTTTTGGCTGTACAAGGGGCGGGTATGAGCGACAGCAAAGACCCCACCTTAAACCTTTATAACCCCGCCAGCCAAACTGCCGAGCAATTGCTGGCGGAATTTGTTGACCGCAAAGGTCTGTTGGCGCGGATACTCGCGATTATCCAAGGCAATACGCCTGAGCGTCCGCAACAGCATCTGATCTTAATCGGCCCGCGTGGTATGGGCAAAACCACGTTGCTCTGCGCTATTCAGCATTCGATAGAGCGTGACCCCGGCTTAAATGCCGAATGGTTGCCGATTGTGTTTCAGGAAGAGCAATACGGTATTGGCGATCTGGCGGATTTCTGGTTGGAATGCCTGCGCCATTTGCAGCATAGCAACCAAGCCGCTGACCAACTGTTGGCGGCTAATCCGGCGGATCTGGCCCAGCAAGCGCGGCAGGTGTTTTTTGACTTGCTGGCGAAGACGGGCAAACGCGCGGTATTGCTGATTGATAATCTCAACGATATTTTTACCGCCATAGATGACGGGCAAGCCTTGCACAGCTTACGGGCCTTATGGATGACCGACCCGCGCCTGATGGTGATTGGTGCCGCGCCCAGTTATTTTGCCGAAATCACCGCAGTGGACGAGGTGTTCCATGATTTCTTCCGCAGCTTTTCCTTAGAGCGTTTAAGCCAAGCGGAGTTTGAGGATTTTTTACGCCGTTATGCCGATATTCAGGGCGATGATGGTGTGCTGAAGATTATGGCCAACGCGCCGGAGCGGGTTGCGGCCTTGCGCATCCTCACCGGCGGCAACCCGCGCTTGCTTAAGCTCGGTTATCGGGTGTTGCGCGATGGCCTGGATGGCGATTTGCGCCATGATTTGGAGCGGATGCTGGATGAGGCCACGCCATTTTTTAAGCACCGCATTGACGCGCTTTCTAAAGAAGCCCGGCGTACTTTTGATGCTATTGCCCGCCGCTGGGATCCGGTGACGGTGGATGACATCCGCCAGGAACTGCGCAAGCCGTCTAATAATATCAGTGTGCAGATTAAACGTCTGATTGACGAGGGCTTTGTCGAGGAAGCTTTTGGCAGTGCCAAGAAAAAAAGCTATCAGGTCAGTGAGCGTTTTTATAACGTCTATTATCTGATGCGCCATAGTAGGGAAGGGCGGCGGCGTTTGCGTTGGCTGGTGGGGTTTATGCAGACGTTTTATAGCCGTAAGGATTATAAGCACTGGGCGCAAAGGCTGGAGGGGGAGTTGTCCGGCTCTATGGATGGCGTAATGCGTAGCGAGAAGCTGGCGCATTTGCAGGCCTTATGTGCGGCAGCGGATGATGATAGCCGCTGTGATGTTTTTGAAGCGTTGGTGCGTGATGCCATTGCCAAAGATGACCGTCGGGCGTTGGATGAAGAAATTAACGATGGCGATCCGGTGGAGAAATTTGGTTTCCGGTATTTAATGGCTGAGATGTTGTGGTGGTTGGATAAGGAGCAAAGGCAAGCCTTGGGCTTTAAGCCCAATGAGGAGAATTGGTACAAACGCTTGCGTGTAAGCTTAATTGACGCAAACTTGATGCCTAGGGTAGAGGAAAAAATAGCGGATTTACAAAACGGGTTTACAGATTCTGCAAGGTATGCCAACGCATTAGGTGGAGTATTTTTATACTTACTAGGTAACTATGGGGATGCCGAAGCTGCGTACTGCAAAGCTTTGGAGCTTGATGCCGACTCTGTTAATGTTTGGGGTAGCTTAGGTAACGCACTTAACAGTCAACGTCGTTACCCAGAAGCCGAAGCGGCATACCGCAAAGCTTTGGAGCTTGATGCCGATTCTGTTTGTGCGTGGAATAATTTGGGCAACGCGCTTAACGGCCAGTTGCATTATTCAGATGCCGAAGCCGCGTATCGTAAAGCTTTGGAGTTTGATGCTGACTCTGTTCCTGCGTGGAGTAATTTGGGCAACGCGCTTAACGAGCAAGGCCGTTACTCGGAAGCAGAATCTGCGGTGCGTAAAGCTTTGGAGCTTGATGCCGACTCTGTTAATGTTTGGGGTAGCTTAGGTAACGCACTTAACAGTCAACGTCGTTACCCAGAAGCCGAAGCGGCGTATCGCAAGGCTCTGGAGCTTGATGCCGACTCTGTTAAAGCATGGAATAATTTGGGCAGCACGCTTGAGCGTCAAGGTCGTTACCCAGAAGCCGAAGCGGCGTATCGCAAGGCTCTGGAGCTTGATGCCGACTCTGTTAAAGCATGGAATAATTTGGGCAGCACGCTTGAGCGTCAAGGTCGTTATCCAGAAGCTGAAGCTGCTTATCGTAAAACTTTGGAATTGGATTCTAATCATGGTTATGCCCATAATAACTTAGCAGGGCTTTATCTTATGGATATGCACTTGCTGGAGGCAGGTGTCGCCGAATTATTGCAGGGTTTGCAATTAGATCCCTGCAATAGATATGGGTGTTATGTCCTCAGCCAATATTGGCAAGCTGCCTTAGCCCCAGCGGTCAATAAAATCATCGCTAATAGCACAGGCGCGGATAATCTTTGCGCTGCGTTAACCGAGGAGCTTATCGCCCAAGCCGCCACTGGTGCAAAAGAAGCGGTGTTGGCGGCTTTGCTGGCTTTAGAGGAAGAAGGGCAAGCTATTTTTGAGCCCTTGCTGTTGGCTTTGCAGGCGATGGGTGACCGCACGGTGCTGTACCGTATCGCCCGCGAAAAACGCGATGTGGTACTGGATGTGATGGCGCGGATTGATGGACTATGATGTTGGTTATGGCTGTTTAACTTGGCAGAGGAGAATAGAAATGGTTTTTTTAGCGATAACGCCCCAAGGGCTTGCGGAAGCTATCCGGCTTGCCAAAGCCGAAGGCCAGCCGGTTTGGTGCAGTGCTGACGCTATGCCTGAGGCCGTTTGTGCGGCGGGGCTGTCACGGTTTGATTATCCGCTTTTTGGCGAGTCGCCCGACGTTATTGCCGATGCTTTAGCGACGGTTGCCGAACATTACCCGAATGAATCTATTTGGCTGGAGCAGGTCATACCGGATAACGGGTAATACCAATATTGTTCTTCTCCTTAAAAACAGTGGCTCCCGTCAATTGCCCACGCTTTTAACTGGCCTTTGCAGGGTTGGCGAAAGGCATTTTCTCTATTTAAGGTGTCTTATGAAAATGAAAACAATCGGTCTGGCTTCGCTGTTGGGGGGCTGTGCCATTATGTCGGGGTGTTTGGCCAATTCAGGCGGGGTCAGTGAGGCGGTGGCGGATACGGGTGACGGCATTATGGTCGATGCCCATTGTTTTGACGAGGGCGGGCCGTTTTTGTACCAAGACAATGCCGACAAATATACGTTTTTTTCTGGGTCTAAGGGCGAAACGGCTTATAAGCCCGGCCAGTGTGTGTTTGGGCAATGGAATAAGACGGAGTTTATCAATCCGACCCATAAAATGCCTGCGGCTTTGCAGGGTGAAGATGATCCGGTCTTTAAAAACCCGGAATCTGTGCTGTATTCATCGCCCGATAAAGCCAGGGCGGAATCCCGGTTTCGGATTTATCGGGATGCGAAAAATGGCCGGAAAGGCGAGTATGTTTATGAGCTGATGAGTGCGAACGGTTTTGGCGATGCGGGCGGCGGTACGGCTTTAGGGTTGCAAGCACCGTTGCCTGACAATAACCGAAGCCCCGATCCGTATCTTATGGACCAACCGGTTTGGTATAATATCCGCCTAAAGCTCAAGCAGTTGTCGTTAACCTATAATGATGACTCCCCGCACCATAGAAAATTAGTCGATGGCTTTTTTAATAGCGGCATCACCTTCCATTATTTGGTCAGGGACGGTAAGGGCAAGGTCACAAAAAGATACCCGCTGTTTCTGCAAATCAGGCACGCAACCGCGAGTGTGGTTGGTAGCCAGCAGATGGTGGGGAATAATTTCTCTGTGACCAATAAGGGGCATGGCAACCAGCCGTCTGGGTTTTTGTGGGGTGGGGTTTTGGAACCCGATAAATATATCACCGCTGTGGAGCCTGCTAATGCGGGTCTTACGGCCTATCGGTTTAAGTTAAATGATTATCTGTGTAATGCCGCGCGTAAAATAGCCGATAAGCTGCAATGGACGGGTGAGGAGAGGGCGAAGGTGTTGGATTTGCATAATTGGGAGGTGCGCAGTAACTATATGGGACTGGAAACCGCCAATGGCACCAAAGACCCGGCACAGGCCGCTAGGTTGAGTAAGGTGGCTGGGCAAGCGATAAAAGTCGGTACGGCTTATGGCGACATTAAAATGACGGTGCAAATTGCCGAGCCGCATGTTTTTAAGAATAAGGCCGTACATTTGAATGCCGGTTATTGTGCCAGTTCGCCATTTATTGACGATTAGGCTTTTACGGATGGCTTGGGCAGAGGGCAAATTGACTGGGAGTGATTGGGTGTTTTTGTGCTGTTGCCGGGCTTGAAAGGCAATTGGTCGCCCAAGCCCATTTTTGATAAAATTCTTAGCTTTTTACTAGCTAAGGCGAAGTGATGAGGGGGAGCGGGTATTATGAATAGGGCAGAAATTGAACAGGCTGTATTAAAGGAAATGCACACACTGCCTTTAGATAAAGTGGAGGCTACGTTAAGCTTTGTTTTGTCTTTAAAGGCGAAGCCCGTTAATAAAAGGCCATTAGGTCTATTAAAAGGCAAAGTGGCTTTTGCTATTGAAAAAGATTTCAAATTGACAGATGAAGACTTTTTGCGCTCATGAGAGGCTATTTGCTTGATACACATAGCTTTTTATGGTCAATATGGGAGCCTGAAAAATTAGGTTCACAGGCCGTTGCTGTAATAGAAAATGCGGATAATGAGGTTTTTGTCAGCTGCATTTCGTTTTGGGAAGTTTCTTTAAAATATGCCTTGGGCAAGTTGAGTTTAGGGTGTAACCCTGATACGTTACTTAAATTGGCTGATGATATGGGCTTTACAACAATACCGTTAACGCCGAAGGAAGCTGCTCTGTTTTATCAATTACCGAAACTTGCACACAAAGATCCTTTTGATAGGATGTTAATTTGGCAAGCTGTCGCAAATGATTGGGTATTAATTTCTAAAGATAGCCAGTTTGATGCTTACGGATCTTCTGGCTTAAAAACTATTTGGTAAGTTACTGTTGCGGTTTATCTGGCCGCGAAGCCTGTCTGTAGCTGTACGCTTTCTCCCCCGTGCGTTATTTTCTAAGCCCCACCCAATTTCTGATAGAATCATAAGATTTAATTGGCTGTCACCACGGCTGTTTGCCGCTTATCTGCCGCCGTGCCGTTAAGTGCGGGCGGGTTTTACTAACGGGCGGGCATATCCGGCCTGGTCATCGGAATAATAGCAACTTTATTGATGAAAGCATTATCTATTCGTAACCTTAAAAAAACCTATGGCAATGGGTTTCAGGCCTTAAAAGGCATAGACTTGGATGTCGAAGCGGGGGATTTTTTCGCTTTGCTAGGCCCTAATGGGGCGGGTAAGTCCACAGCGATAGGCATTATCAGTTCGCTGGTCAATGCCAGCAGCGGTTCGGTGAGCATTTTTGGCCATGATTTGGAGAAAGAGCGTCCGCAAGCGAAAAGCTGCATCGGCCTGGTGCCGCAGGAGATTAATTTTAACCAGTTCGACACGGTACAAAGCATTTTGCTGAACCAGGCGGGCTATTATGGTACACCGCGTAAACTGGCCTTGCAGCGTACCGAGCAGTGCCTTAAGCAGATGGATTTGTGGGATAAGCGTGACACGGTGTCACGGCGCTTGTCGGGCGGCATGAAGCGTCGGGTGATGATTGCCCGGGCGATGGTGCATGCGCCGAAGCTGCTGATTTTGGACGAGCCGACGGCGGGGGTGGATATTGAAATCCGCCGCTCAATGTGGAAAATGATGGAAGAGGTCAACCAACAAGGCACGACCATTATTCTGACTACGCATTATCTGGAAGAGGCGGAAAGTTTGTGCCGTAATATCGCCATTATCGATCAAGGCCATATTGTTGAGCATTCGGATATGAAAAGCTTGCTGGCGCGGCTGAATGTCGACCATTTTGTCTTGGATTTGGCGGAGCCTATGGCGGCTGCGCCCGTGCTGGCCGGTTTTAAGGCGGAGTGGGTTTCGGAGAAGGTGTTGGAAGTGGCTGTGCCGAAAGAAAGCGGTCTGAACGAGTTGTTCCGGCAGTTAAGCGAGCAGCAGATTCAGGTGTTGAGCCTGAAAAATAAAACCAACCGTCTGGAGCAGTTGTTTATGGATTTGGTGGATGCAAAAAATGCCGGAGGGGCTGCATGAATACTTGGATTCCGTTCCGCACTATTGTCGTTAAAGAAATTTACCGTTTTGTGCGTATTTGGCCGCAAACGCTGTTACCGCCCGCTATTACAACGACGCTGTATTTTTTGATTTTCGGTAAGCTGATGGGCGACCGGATCGGCCTGATTAACGGCGCCCCTTATATGGATTATATTGTGCCGGGGGTGATTTTGATGTCGGTCATCAGCCATGCCTATTCGAATGTGGTGTCGTCATTTTATTCGACCAAGTTCCAGCGTAATATCGAAGAGTTGATTGTCGCGCCGGTGCCGAACTGGGTGATCTTGTTGGGCTATGTCAGCGGCGGCATTATGCGCGGTTTGTTGGTCGGTACGGTAGTCGGCCTGATCGCCATGTTATTTGCCGATATTACAATTCACAGTATAGTGATTACGTTGGCGATGGCGTTTATGACCGCGACCTTATTTGCTTTGGCGGGCTTTATCAATGCGGTGATGGCGGAGAGTTTTGATGATATTTCGATTATCCCTAACTTTGTCCTGACCCCGTTAAGCTATTTGGGCGGGGTGTTTTATTCCGTATCGATGTTGCCGGGGATATGGAAAACCATTTCTATGGGCAACCCGATTTTGTATATGGTCAATGCCTTTCGGTACGGCTTTATTGGCGTGTCCGACATTGATGTGCGGCTGTCTTTTTTGATGACGGGCGGGGTTATCTTGGTGTTGGCCTTGACTAGCCTTATCTTGTTGCGCAAGGGGACGGGGATTAAGCAGTAGGGCAGGGCGTAACGTTAGCGCTTAACAGTTTTTGTTTAACTATTTAGATACAGTAATTTAATGGAATCATTTATACCCGGACAACGTTGGATCAGTAACACCGAATCGGAATTAGGTTTGGGGTTAATCCTTGATGTCAGTTTTAACCGCGTCACTGTGCTGTATTTGGCTTCTGACGAGCGGCGCATTTATGCGCGTGATAATGCCCCCCTGACCCGAGTGGTGTTTTCGGTCGGCGACACCATCGAATCGGTGGATGAAGATAAGCTGACGGTAACGGAGGTCATTGAGAACAATGGCCTGATGACATACATCGGCAAAACCGCCGATGGCGAGGCGATGCAGTTTGAAGAAGTGGAACTGAACCACCGCATCCAGTTTAACAAACCGCAAGACCGTTTGTTTATCGGCCAAATCGATCCGAACGATTGGTTTTCGTTACGTTACGAGACGTGGCAGCGCTTGCGCCAGCACCAACAATCCCCAGTTAAGGGCTTGTTAGGTAGCCGCGCGTCGTTAATCCCGCACCAAGTGTTTATTGCCCATGAATCCGCCAACCGCATCGCCCCAAGGATTATGCTCGCCGATGAAGTCGGTTTGGGTAAGACCATTGAGGCGGGGCTGATTTTGCATCATCGCCTGATTAATGGCTTAAGCCAGCGGGTGCTGATTATTGTGCCGGAAAGTTTGTTGCACCAATGGCTGGTGGAAATGCTCAGACGCTTTAATCTGCGTTTTAGTTTGTTTGACGAAGCCCGCTGTTTGGGCGAGTTGGGCGATGACGGTATGGACGAAGACGATGCCGACAAAGCGGTCCTGAGCGGCAACCCATTCGTCAATGAGCAACTGGTTTTGTGTAGCCAACAGTTTTTTGCCCAGCATCCGTTGCGGCAACAGCAAGCTTTACAAGCGGGTTGGGATATGGTCATTGTCGATGAGGCGCACCATTTGGCATGGAGCGAACAGGCGGCCAGTTCGGAATATTTGTTTGTTGAGCAATTAGCGTTGGCTACGCCCAGCTTGATTTTGCTGACGGCGACCCCGGAGCAATTAGGTAAGGAAAGCCATTTCGCCCGCTTAAGATTGCTGGATCCTGACCGTTTTTATAGCTTTGCGGCATTTTTGGCCGAAGAAAAACAGTTTGAGCCAGTCGCCGATGCCGCGAAAATCCTGCTGGCCGATAAGCCGTTGGCTGAGGCAGACTCGGCCTTGTTGGCGGGGTTGCTGAAAGACGATAATGTCGGCACCTTGTTGAAAAATCTCGCGGATAGCGAAAAATCTGCCGCCGCCCGCGCGGCGCTGATTAAAATCCTCCTCGACCATCACGGCACGGGGCGGATTTTGTTCCGCAATTCCCGGCAAACCGTACAAGGTTTCCCTGAGCGCGAACGTCACGGTTATCCATTGGAAGGTGACGAAAACACGGCGGACTTGCAAAAAGATCCGCGCTATTTATGGCTGGTGAATACGTTAATCTCCGCAACATCGGCATTGCGCGACCAAAAAGCCTTGTTGATTTGTAAACACGCGCAAACGGCAGTTGATTTGGAATTGACATTGCGGGTGCGTGGCGGTATCGCCTCGGCGGTGTTCCATGAAGGCATGTCGATTATCGAGCGTGACCGCGCTGCCGCTTATTTTGCCGATCAGGACAGTGCCGCGCGGTTGTTGATCTGCTCGGAAATCGGCAGTGAAGGCCGTAACTTCCAGTTCGTCCACCATTTGATTCTCTGGGATTTGCCGACCAACCCCGATTTGCTGCAACAACGCATAGGCCGTCTTGACCGTATCGGCCAGCAGCATGTCATTCAAATCCATATTCCCTACTTAGAACATTCGCGACAAGCGCTGTTGTACCGTTGGTATGACGAGGGCATGAATGCGTTCCGTGCCAATTGCTCGGCCGCGCGTCCGGTCGCCGATGTGCTGGCGGATGAATTGGAGGCGATGTTGTTTCAGGATGAGGCGCAGATTGAGGCCTTTATCGCCAAAACCCAGGCTTTAGGCCGGGAAATTGCCGAGCAACTGCATAATGGCCGCGACCAGTTGTTGGAATTAAATTCCTTCCGTAAAGACGAAGCCGAGCTATGGGTGGAGCAGCTTAAGCGTTACGAAAAAGAGGCTTTGCTGTGGCCTTATATGGAGGCGGTATTTGAATGCTACGGGGTCGATACCGAATTCCATTCGCCGGATTGCTTTATTGTCCGCCCTAGCGACCATCTGCGCATCGCCCATTTTCCGGGCTTAGATGAAGACGGCGTGACCGTCACCGTCAAACGCGCGTGTGCGCTGGCGCGTGAGGATATGCAGTTTTTAACCTGGGAACACCCGATGGTGACGGCGGCTATGGATTTGGTGTTGTCCAGCGAGACCGGCAATGCCGTGGTCAGCGTCGTTAAGCACCGCGATTTGCGGCCTGGACAATTTTTATTGGAATGCCTGTTTATCGTCGAATGCAGCGCCCCGGCGCAACTGCAAATAGGCCGTTTCTTGCCGCCCACGCCGATACGCATTTTAATCGACCAGCACCAGCAGGATTTGACCGAGGTCTTTAGTCATCAGCAATTGCCGGAAACGGGCAAGGCCTTTGATAAGCAACAAATCGCGGCGTTCTTGAATAGCCAACGCAAGCCGTTGAGCAAGCTGCTGTATAACGCCGAAGAATTGGCGCGGGTGCGGATGCAGGCCTTAACGGCGGAAGCTAACACCACCATGTTGGAATCGTTGTCTGCCGAAGTGAAGCGCATGGCGAGGCTGAAAAAGGTCAACCCTAGCATTAAGGCCGAAGAGATTGAGCAATTGAAGGATTTGACCATGCTGGCGCATGAGAGCATCCAGGCTGCGCAATTGCGTTTGGATGCAGTGCGGTTTGTGATTGCCAGTTAAAACTAGGCTGGTTTAAAAATAGTCAGTAGGTGTGTTATGTTCGTGTTAAAAAAACGGTTGCACGCCTACTTATATTCCCTTGCTGCGGTTCTCCATGCGCCGTAAAAATTCCGTCATTATCAGTCGATACAGGTTGTCGCCCAGGTATTGGTCTTCAATGCCGCTGTCGATGCTGGGGTTGTCGTTGACTTCTATCACATAGCCTTTGCCGTTCTTCTCCTTCACATCTACCCCGTATAAACCGTCGCCTATGTGTTGGGTGGCTTTTAAGGCCGCATCCAGCACGGCTTTGGGCACTTCAAAGGTGGCCATGGTCTGAAAATCGCCGCTATCCGTCCGGTTTGTCCCGTGCCGATAAATTTGCCAATGGTTCTTCACCATGTAATAGCGGCAAGCGTATAAGGCTTTGTTGTTAAAAACGCCGATCCGCCAGTCAAAATCTGTGTACAGGAACTCTTGGGCCAGCAGGAGTGCCGATTGTTGGAATAATTCGGCGACTTTGTGGTTCAGTTCTTGGCGGTTGTTGACTTTTTCAATGCCCCGCGAGAACGAGCCGTCGGGGATTTTAATGACCACGGGGAACCCGGCTTCCGCTTCCAATTTATCCAAATGGTCGGCATTGCCTTTGTGCAAGATCCAGGTTTTCGGCGAGGGGACCCGGTGGGTGCGGAACAAATCCGCCAGATAGACTTTATTGGTGCAGCGCAGCATGGAGGTGGGGTCATCAATCACCATCAGGCCTTCGGCTTCGGCTTTTTTGGCAAAGCGGTAGGTGTAATGGTCTATGGACGTGGTTTCGCGGATGAACAGGCCGTCAAATTCCGGCAGGCGGGCAAAATCCTGCTTGTCTATCAGTTCCACGTCAATGCCCAGTTCGGTGCCTATTTTGATGAATTTTTTCAGTGCCGCGCGGTTGCTGGGCGGGATTTTTTCTTCGGGGTTAACGAGCATTGCCAAGTCGTACCGGGCAATTTTCCGCGCCCGGCCTTTGCGCCAGACTTTTTTGCTGAACTTATCCAGGGCTTCGGCGAACACGGTTTGCTGGGCATCGTCCAGGTCGAGGTAGGAGATGGCTTTTAAATTAGTCACTTCCCATTGCTGGCCAAAATGCAGCGTGGCTTCCAGTACCGGGAAGGGGAAGCGGTCGAACAGGAGTCGGGCCAATTCCTGTAAGGCTGGGTCGGGTGTGGTGCCGAAATAGCTGAGTAAGGTGAGGGCGTTATCTTTGCTTTGGCCTTTGAAGGCGCGTGCCAAGGGTTGCGACAAGTCATCCAGTTGCAATCGGTACAGGGCATTTTTGCCTAAGTCATTTAGGGCTTTGACCGATGGGATGACATGATGGCTACGCGCTTCGGCCAATAATGAGCAGTAATAGCCATCGGACAGGTAGCTGTAGCTGGCGCACAGGTTAATGATGCGGACGCGTTCTTCTGCGGGGCCTTGCCCGGTTGCCAGATAGTTTTCAAAGGTGATAACCTGATCACTGGGATAGTAGGGGTTCCAGTCGGAAAGGTCGTCAACGACCAGTAGGGTGCGCGCCATAGCAAAGGGGTGTCCTTGGAAGTGAGTGGCTATAATTTTGGAACCAAGCGGTTTTTTTCACAAGCGGTTTCTTGGCTTGGAGAAACCTATTTTTGAAACAGTGCATATAAAGGGCTGGCGAGTCTGGCGGGTTTAGTTTACGGTAGTAAGCTGAACATCGGGTGAAGACTTTAGCGATGAATTTATAACCCTTCATTTTTCTGGCCTAGCCTCTTCCGTTTCCGCTTTCAGTCGTGTCACCATAAATTAAGGTAAGGTGTAGTATGTCATCCCATTTTCCTTTTACGGCCATTGATACCTCGCTGTTTTCAGACAGGTATGCAGTCGGCAGGCAGCGTTGGTTGGCGCAAGTGGCGCAACTGCCCGGCCATTATCGGCATATATCTTACCCTTGTGCCGGGTTGGGGCCGGAAGGCGAGGCCTTGCTGACCGATACGGTATGGATAGGGGCTGAAGATGCCACTAAGGTGCTGGTGTTGATTGCCGGGACGCATGGTGTTGAAGGTTTCGCTGGGAATGCCGTTGAAATTGACCTATTGCGCCTGATGGCGCAAGAGCAGATCGTTATTACGGCTAACGCTGCCGTATTGATGGTCCATGCCTTAACGCCGTGGGGCTATGCTTGGCGGCGGCGTTGTGATGCCGATGGCGTGGACCTTAACCGTAATGTGGTCGATTTTGCCCAGCCTTTACCCGAAAATCCCGGCTATGAGCAGCTAAGGCCAGTGTTATTTCTGTTTGATATCCGGCAGCGTCAAGCCGCGTTTGCCGACTTTACCCGCCAGTACGGGCGCGAGGCTTTTGAAAGCGCCATCAGTGCCGGACAGTATACCGACCCTGCCGGGCCGTTCTATGGTGGCCGTGCGCCTGCCCATGGCAGGTTGGTCACTGAGGCCTTGCTTAGTCAGTATGCGTTGCCCCAACGTGATTTGGCGGTGATTGATTTGCACACGGGTTTAGGACCCTTCGGTTACGGCGAAATTATTTGCGACCATACGCCTGATAGTGCGGGGGCCGCTGTGGCAAGCCGTTGGTATGGCGGTTCGGTCACCTTGCCTTTGCTTGGTACGTCGACATCTGTACCCAAACTGGGCTTGTTGGATTTTGCTTGGCATCGCATTATGAATGCACACAGTTGCTATGTGACCTTGGAATTCGGCACTTACCGGACGCTGGAGCTGTTTGAGGTGTTATTGCAAGACCATTTGCTGTGGGCGCAGGCCGATAATATACCCGCGCGTATTGCGCATAGCCAATTGATGCTCGAGCATTTCTGTCCGAATGATGTGGCTTGGCAAGAAATGGTGCTGGTGCGGGCGCGGCAAGTGTTTACCCAAGCGTTGCGGGGGTTATGAACTTGGCCGCCGTGATCCGCGCCGCCTTGCCCGATGATCTGGAAGAACTGGTCAGGCTGGAAAATGCCAGCTTTACCACAGACCGGTTAAGCCGCCGCAGTTTCCGCCATTGGCTCAGCACCGACCAGCGGGTCTTGCTGGTGGCGGAGGTCGGCAGTAGCTTGGCGGGGTATATCCTTATAATTCAGCATCCGGGGACCCGTCTTGCCCGCATTTATTCTATTGCGGTCGCCGCCCCGCATCGGGGGTTGGGGATTGCCAAGGCGTTGATGTTAGCCGGGGAGCAGGCCGCGCGTGATAATGGCAGGCTGTATTTACGTTTGGAAGTCAGCGCCGATAATCTGGCGGCCATCAAGCTCTACGAAACATTGGGGTTCCAAAAATTTGGCATCTACCGGGATTACTACCAAGACCATAAGGATGCTTTGCGTTACCAGAAACGTATCCGCCGTTATGGCGACACCTTACAGCACCGTACCGTCCATTGGCTGAGGCAAACCACGCCGTTTACTTGTGGGCCGGCGGCGTTAATGATGGCGATGCACGGGCTGGATAAAAGCTATTTGCCGTCACGCGAGGAAGAGATCAGTTTATGGCGTGAAGCCACGACCATTTATATGACCTCAGGTCATGGCGGTTGCCATCCGATTGGTTTGGCTTTGGCGGCAAAGCGGCGGCATTTTGCGGTTGAAGTGTGGATTAACCAAACCGGGCCGCTTTTTATTGACGGTGTCCGCAATGAGGCAAAAAAACAGCTGGTTGAGTTGGTCGACACCTGCTTTAAACGTGAGGCCGCCGGACAGGGTATCCCTATCCATTACGCCAATATCACTCAGAATGAACTGATTAGGGTATTTCAGGCCGGGGCGATACCGTTAATCTTGATCAGCACCTTTTTGATGGACCGCAAAAAAGCCCCGCATTGGCTGGTCATGAGCGGTTTTGATGACGATTGCCTGTATATGCACGATTCCGACCCCGACGACGGGCGGCAAACCGAAATTGACTGCCAATTTATTCCCATTACGCGTGAGGATTTTGACCGGATGTCCTGTTTTGGCAAAAATAGGTTGCGGACGGTAGTGGTTATTTGGCCGGATGGGGGGCCTTATATAGAGTCAACCGTTAAGCTAGCGACATAATTAAAGGCATAGGCTAAGAAGTTGGCCTTGAAACCAGATTGGTCTGTATCTTAATTAGTGACGTTATCTATAAAATCTGATTGTATCGGTTTTTGAACACCTCCAATAATCCGGTACAATCAGAAATAGGCATGGATTCGCTCGGCTTACTTTTCTTGCAAATATGACTCTAAAGAAAAAATTTCTGTTTGTCCTAAATACATTGATGTAAGTTTACCCTTTGTATCGCATTCATTAGAATTTACATAATATACAAAACTAAAAATAACCAATAAATCACCTTCTGTATTGTTTTGTAATAATTTATTTTCTATGAGGCTGTTTTTTAGTACGCTATCTATGCTTAAATTCCGCTTTATTTTTTCTCCAGGCTTTAGAAAAATATCACACATATTTGCTGTTTTTTTGCCATCAATGGCATAGCTTTTATAAGCTTTCGATACTTGTTGATGCTGAACAGTAATATGGGTTCTAAACATTTCATTCGTAGCAGAAAAACTTGTTATCTTCAAATTTCGATTAGTATCATTGAATAATTCAAAATCTACAGCATATATTGCGCCAGAATTATGTTTTTTAACTTTCATATTCAATTTTAATATCCCTAATTTATCAGAATCCGAATCAAAGGCTTTTACTTCACAAACATTGTTTTTAATAATAGTTTCGTTCCGTATATTTGATGTCGCGTATGCAAAATTAAAGAATGTAAAAAAAACAATAAGCAATATGTATATTTTTTTAATCATAACAACGGCCACTTTTATATAAAATAACTTCGGCAAGTCTTTGTGAGGCGGTTTCCTCCTCTTGTGGCGTGGGCATCAAGGGCGGGCAAGATGCCCGCGCTCCCGTTGTTTTAGCCCTGGTAATAAGCCAGCATCCCTAAGGCCTCGGCGACGGCTTGGCAGGTGATTTTGCCGTTGTGGACATTGATGGCCTTGGCGAGGGCGGGGTCGGCCAGTAAGGCTGCGGTGTCGGCGATGTTGGCAATTTTCTGGATGTAGGGCAAGGTGGCATCCATCAGCGCGAGCGTTGAGGTTTGCGGATAGGCACCCGGCATATTGGTGACGCAGTAATGGATAACGCCGTGCTTAATAAAGACCGGCTCGGAGTGGGTGGTCGGTCTGGAGGTTTCGATACAGCCACCTTGGTCGATGCTGACATCGACCAGCACCGAACCGGGCTGCATGGCTTTTACCATCGCCTCGCTGATGACTTTAGGGGCATTGGCTCCCCGGCATAAAACCGCGCCGATAACCAAATCGGCATCGCTAAGGTGTTGGGCGAGCACCGCCGGGCTGGAGAGGAAAAATTCGGCCTCCGGTAAGACGGTGGCTTTGACCTTGGCCATAAAAGCGGTGTCTATCCCCGCCACCCAGACTTGCGCCCCCATGCCGTAGGCGGTTTGGGCGGCATGTTGTCCGACCACGCCATCACCAATGACGACCACCTTGCCGTGGCGTTTACCTAGCACCTTGCCAAGTTGTACGCCCTTGCCGCCGTTAAATTGAGCCAGGTAATAGCTACCCATTAAAGCGGCCATATTGCCCGCCACCGCGCTCATAGGGGCTAGGATAGGCAAGCGTCCAGCACTGTCTTCTAGCGTTTCGTAGGCAATGGCGGTAGTGCCTTTGCTGAGCAGTTCTTCGGTCAGCCGAGGGTCTACCCCCGCCAAATGAAAAAAGGTAAACACCCGTTGCTTGTCCAGATAAGGATATTCGCAGGCCATAGGCTCCTTCACTTTCACCACCAGTTCGGTAGCCCAAGCTTCGGCGGCGCTCACTAACTGCGCTCCGGCCTGTTGATATTGGCTATTGCTGAATCCTGAGTGCAGGCCCGCATCCTGTTCGACCAGTAAGATATGGCCTTGGGCGCATAAGCTTTGTACGCCTGCCGGACTGATCGCCACTCTGCCTTCTTGATTTTTGATTTCTTTGGGGACACCAATTTTCATCGCTTTTCCTCTGCTGTCGCTTGCTTAAGTGAGTTGCTGGTTAGGGGCGGCGCACCGCCTTTGTTTTGATCGTGTCCGTGGGTGGCTGGGTGGCGGAATATAAAAGGCGTTAAGCCTTTGCCGCTGTAGGGATAGTTATAAGAAAGCGGGTGGGCGTTTGGCAAAGCGTAATAGCTGCTTCCGGTTACTGCCGCCGCAGTTGCGCGTAGGGTTGCCGCCAGTGTCCTTATCTTAAGGGCAGTGGGGCGGTGCTGGCAAGTGCGGTTTAGGAAATGCCGTAATGTTCCAGTTTTTTGCGCAGGGTGCTGCGGCTTAAACCGAGTATTTTCGCGGCTTTAGTTTGGTTGTGTCCGGCATGGGCGAGAGCTGCCTCCAGCAAGGGTTTTTCCACTTCACCCATGACCATGGTATGCAGGTTAACGGCATCATGGTCTTTGAGTTGGGCAAAATACAGCTCCAAGGTTTGGGTCACATAAGCTGATAAGGGTACGGGCGTAATGTTGTCGGTGTTGATGGATCCGGCAGGCTGTTTAAATGCTTCCATATTATGCGGCACGGGCGTTAGTCAGATAATGAAAAAAGGCGTTGATTTGCGCGATTTGTTCGGCGGGCAGTTGCGCCTGATTGATGGCGGTGCGGGTGTCCCCAGATAGGCCTAGTGCCTGGCAGTACCATGCGATATGTTTGCGGGCTATTCTAACACCACTGTTATCCCCATAGAAGCGGTACAACGCTTCTATATGCCCGATAAGGGTTTGCTGGATACAAGCTAGGCTCGGTTTGGGCAAGTATGTGCCGGTGGTGAGGAAATGGCTGGTTTGGGCAAAAATCCACGGGTTACCTTGGGCGGCGCGGCCTATCATAACGGCATCCGCGCCAGTACTGGCCAATACTTGGCGGGCTTTTTCCGGCGAGTCGATGTCGCCATTGGCTATAACGGGTATGCGTATGGCCTGTTTGACTTGGCGTATGGTCTCATATTCGGCGGTTCCGGCAAATTTACAGGCACGCGTGCGCCCATGTAGGGTGAGGGCGGCTATGCCGGCGTTTTCGGCGATCTGGGCGATGGCCAAGGCGTTGCGGTTTTGTAAGTCCCAGCCCGTGCGGATTTTTAGGGTGACGGGGATGGTGACGGCCGACACGACGGCGTTGAGGATTTGTTTTACCAGTTCTTCATTTTTTAGCAAGGCAGAACCTGCGGCAACCGAACAGACTTTTTTAGCGGGGCAGCCCATATTAATGTCGATGATGTCAGCGCCGCGTTCGGCGTTAAAGCGGGCGGCATCGGCCATGTCTTGTGGGTTGGTTCCTAGAATCTGCACTGAGCGTATTCCGTTTTCACCGCGTTGGTCGGCTTTTAGGACGGTGCGTTGGTGGTGGCGCAAGGCGGGGTTGGAGGCGACCATTTCCGAGACGGCAAGTCCTGCGCCCCAGTCCCTGCATAGATTGCGGAACGGGCGGTCGGTGATGCCTGCCATGGGGGCGAGGATCACGGGGCTGGTAAGCGGGTAAGGGCCTATGTGCATGGCGGTTTATAGCTGTGGGTAATACGGTGGAAGGGCGCGTATCATAGCTTAAAACGCCGAAGGATTCAGCAATTATGACGGGCTAGGCGGATAGGGTGTAATTAGATGGCGGGGTTGGGCGTGAATGGTGCGTTTATATTGGCTTAACGGCCTTATCCCCCCGGCTTGCACCGCTTTTTAGCAGTGGAAGCCGGGGGGATTTTAAACGCTTAGGGCAGGCTGGTTTTGCCTTATCCCAACGGTTTTACGGATTGCTTGGGCCGTTGTGGTCGGCTGAATCGTTCCAAATGGGGTTGTTGCGGTCTTCGTCGGTCAGCTTGGCGTTGTCGTCGGGGTAGATATGCCAGAAAGATTGGTCGATTTTGGCGTTGCTGTAAGTGTCTTTTTTCTCATGGCCGAACGGGCACCACCAGTTTTCGACGATTTTCACCATATAGGCGTGCCATTCAAATAAGGCGACGCTGTAGGGGCAGTACCAGGTGCAGTTGAGTATCCAGAACAGCCGGTATTGTGACAGGCTACCGAGAAACGATGGTTTCATGGTGATTTGGTTTTTTAGGGTGTAGCGGTGGCTGGCGCGGTCGGGGATGAAGTCAGACCATTTTTTCAGGTTTTTCGCGCCGATAAACAGCAGGTGGTAATAGGTCAGATAAGCGCTTAAGATGACGAACGGCAAGGTCAGGATAGGCAGATAGACCAGTACCATGCCGACGGCGCGTTGCCAGACGGGCATGTTGTCGTGGTGTTTGCCGATTTCGACGCGGCCGGCGCAGGATTCGCAAGCTTTCATTTAGGGTGTCTCCTCATTATCAGTCGTGGTTACATTTTTTATAGTTGTGATTTCGTTATCGGGGTGCATAAGCCCGAATAGGCTTAGGCAGCCCCCGCAACAAAATTTTTTGTTACCGTTGCTATCGGTTAGGGTAAATCCTTTCAGGTATACGGGCTGTCCGCACAGGGCGCAAGGGTCTGTTTCCATAGTGGCAAGTTGCCTCAATGCGTTTACGCTTTAATGGCTTTACAAGCTGGATGATACTGAACAAAAAAACGTTTTTAGGTAGTCTGTTTCGGGTATGGCCGGATCAATCGGGTGGTCTGGACCTTGACCTAGGCTGGCGAAAAAGGTCAGATGGCGGTCGATATGCCGCCCCGATGAACGTAAAATTTCCTGCAAATTATCACGGCTTAAGTGGAAAGAGCAAGAGGCGGATACGAGTATGCCGTTTTTTCCCAGCACTTGTAAGGCCAGATGGTTGAGGCGGCGGTAGGCTTCGTAACCTTGTTTAAAATCTTTTTTGCGTTTGATTAGGGCGGGCGGGTCAAGGACGATAATGTCGTAGAGTTCGTTATCCAGCCGTGCCTGCTTTAAAAACTCAAACACGTCGCTACGCACAAACTGCATCCGTTTCGCCACGCCGTTGAGTCTGGCACTTTCTGCCGCCAGTGTCAACGCACCTTCCGAGGCATCGACGCAAGTCACTTCGGCAGCGCCCGCTTGCGCCGCCGGAATGCCCCATGCCCCGGTGTAAGAGAATAAGTCCAGTACGCGCAAGCCTTTCGCCATGCTTGCCAATTGGGCGCGGCTGTTGCGGTGGTCGTAAAACCAGCCGGTTTTCTGCCCATCAACGATATTGATGTTAAAGTGTGCGCCGTTTTCTTCAATGGTCAGGGTGTCCGGCAGCTCGCCGTAGGCAATTTCCGACTCCAAAGACAAGCCTTCCAATTCGCGTTGGCCGTTGTCGTTTTTTAAGACGATGGCGGTTGGGGTGAACAGTTCGACCAGTGCGTCGAGTAGGGCCGTTTTACGTTGCTCGATACCTGCGGTGGTGATTTGTACCGAAAAGACGCTGCCGAAGCGGTCGATGACCACACCCGGCAAGCCGTCGCTTTCGCCGAATACTAGCCGATAATAGGGTTGGGCAAAGGCTTTTTCGCGTAATGCTAGGGCGGTGCTGAGGCGGTCTTTAAAAAAGTTTTGCCCGCATTTCAGATTGGCTTTGCGCGACAGCAGCCGGGCGCAGATCAGGGTGTTGGGGTTGACGTAAGCCGTACCCATGGCTTTGCCGTCGGCACTGTGGATTTGCGCCAAGTCCCCAGGGGTAAATGCTTCTAAAGGCGAACGTTGGGTGTCGATTTCGTTGCTGAACACCCATAAATGGCCTTTGCGCAGGCGTTGGTCTTCGTGTTTTTTTAGATAAAGTACAGGATGTGCCATATTAATAACTGATGTTACGCAGACATTTTCTGCGATTTAAAAAAACAAATAATGAGTCGCTATCGCGACGGTTTTTTAATCGGGTTCTCGCACCCGAAGGCGAGATACTTTCTTTTGCTCCGCCAAAAGAAAGTATCCAAAGAAAAGGCGGCCCGGTTGCCGCTTGATCCTGCGCTTCTCGGTTTTGTCGTCGGGGGTCGGCAGAGTGGGCTCCTGCCCACCTGCCGACGCGCGGCATCCCTGCCGCGCCCCTTCGGGCTGATCCCGACAAAACCTGCGATGCTCGGCGCGGCAAACGGGAGAAAGATGTTACTGCGTAACATCAGTTAATACGTCAAATCAAATGTATAGCCGCCCACGGTTTGGGTGGTCGGGGCGATATGTAGGCTCAGTTCCACGGTGGCATCGGGCCGTATCAGTGCGTTTTGTGGGTTGAGCAGGTAATCTTCGGGTTTAAAGCGGCGCTGGGCGACGGCGTTGCCGCCATAATCTTGCAGCGTCAGGACAATGGTCGGGTAAGCTTGGGAAAAAGCCGCTTGGTTGTTGACTAGGGCTTTAAACAAATAGCCGTGGCTAGCCAAAGGTTCCAGTACATTGTGTATAACCGCCAATTCGGCGGCGTTACGGTAAGGCGGTAGCGGGCATCTTAGGGGCTGGCATAAACGGCGTACGGTAGCATTATTGCTGATGGCATGGCTGTGAAAATAGCCCAGTTGCCCGATGAGCAGCAGTACGCCTCCGTAAACACCCGACCGCCAGTGCGGGCTGGCGATGGCGGTCGGTTTTTCCCAGGGCAAAACGCTGGGTGTGTCCGTTGCCGATGTCGGCTCTTGGGGCGGTGCGGGTTCCGTCTCTGGCGCGGCCATTGCCCTCGCGCTTAATTGTTCTAAGGCATCAAAATGGCTGGCGCAGTGCGGGCAATAAGTGATGGCGCGGGTGATGCGCAATTGTTCTACCGTCAGCGTCTGTTCTGCCAAGCAATTAGGGCAACGGGTAAACATCGCGGCAGGTCAGCGTTTGCCGCCGTCCAGCCTTAGCCAGTCCTCTTGTTGCCGGGGCGGGTTAAAGGCGATGGCCTGTTGGTAAGCCGCCATGACCGCGTCGCCTTGGTCATGCAAAATCCCTGATAAGACCAATTGCCCACCCGCCGCCACTAAAGCGCTAATAGGCGTGGCCAGATCAATCAGCGGTTTGGCCAAGATATTGGCCAACACCACATCGGCCAGTACAGGCGTGAACTGTTCGGGCAGATAGCCGCTTATTTGCGCTTGGACGTTATTTTTTGCGGCATTGTCTTGGGTTGCGGTCAGTGCTTGCGGGTCAATGTCGACTGCGTAAGCGTGTTTGGCGCCCAGTAACACAGCCGCCACCGCCAGAATGCCGGAACCGCAGCCATAATCAATGACGGTTTTGCCCGTCAGGTCATGGCTGGCCAGCCATTCCAGGCATAATGCGGTAGTTGGGTGCGTGCCTGTGCCAAACGCCAAACCGGGGTCTAGGGTCAGGCAGACGGTTCCGGGTTCGTGCTGTTCTTGCCCTGTCGGGCAGACCCAAAGCCGGTCGGCGAATTTCATCGGGTGATAAAATTCCATCCACGCCCGTTCCCAGACTTGGTCGGCAATTTCTTCGTATTGCCAATCGAACAAGTCTTGCGGCGAAAATTGCTGGTAGGCGGTCGCTTTTAACTGTTCCGGTTCGGCATCGAGCTCATATAGGGCGATCACTTGGGTGCGCGTCCAGATTTTGGTCTCACCGATGGCCGGCTCGTAAACCGGCTCGTCTTCGGCATCCATATAAGTGACCGACACTGCGCCTAACTGGTCGAAAAAATCGGCAAGCTTAGGGGCTAGGTGTTCGTGGGTGATAACGGTGAGTTGATGCCAGGCCATAGTGGGTGGGGGGTGAGGGTGGACGGGGTGGAAATCGGTAGCCTACAAGTTGGCTACCCATCACAGAGGGTGTATTCCCATGCGGTCTCTGTCAGGGGGATTTTTACGGGCTATCTATTTCTCTGAGGTATCCGGTCGGAACTGGAGTATATACTCTGAACAGTCAAGTTTTCGGTTAATCCTAAAAATCGAAAACTTGACCGTTTGAAGTATAGATGGACAAGTGCTGGCACGCATCTAAGGCCAACGCTTATCCGTCCTACGGGCTTATAAATTAATAAAGCCCCAACTTCTTTTCCAAATAATGGATGTTTTGTCCACCTGCGGCAAAGGCGCTGTCGTTCATGATGTCTTGTTGCAGCGGGATGTTGGTTTTGATGCCGTCAATAATGATTTCGCTTAAGGCGGTGTTCATGCGGGCAATCGCGCTGCTACGGGTTTCGCCGTGGGCAATCAGCTTGCCGATCATCGAGTCATAATAGGGCGGCACTTTGTAACCGTTGTAAATATGGGTTTCGCAACGGATACCGGGGCCACCCGGCATGTGGAATTGCTCAATTTTGCCAGGGCAGGGCATGAAAGTTTGCGGGTCTTCGGCGTTGAGGCGGCATTCAATTGCGTGGCCTTGGATTTTGACTTGGTCTTGGGTAATGGACAGGCGTTCGCCTGCGGCAATGCGCAACTGCTCTTTGACAATATCAAAACCGGTGACCATTTCCGTGACCGGATGCTCAACTTGGACGCGGGTATTCATTTCGATGAAGTAAAACTCGCCTTTTTCGTATAAGAATTCGAAGGTGCCGGCACCGAGATAGCCGATGTCGATACAGGCTTTGGCGCAACGTTCGCCAATAAGCCGACGTTGTTCTTCGGTAATGCCGGGAGCCGGGGCTTCTTCAACGACTTTTTGGTGGCGGCGCTGCATGGAGCAGTCGCGCTCGCCTAAGTGGATGGCGTTGCCGTAGGAGTCGGCCATGACCTGAAATTCGATATGGCGGGGGTCTTCAAGAAACTTTTCCATGTACACGGTCGGGTTGCCGAACGCGCTGCCGGCTTCGGCTTTGGTCATGGCAATGGCGTTGATCAGCGCGGCTTCGGTGTGGACGGTACGCATCCCGCGTCCGCCGCCGCCGCCAGCGGCTTTAATGATGACCGGATAGCCGATTTCTTGCGCCAGCTTAAGGTTCTTTTTATTGTCGTCGGAAAGCGGGTCGTTGTTACCTGGGACGCAAGGGATGCCCGCTGCCAGCATGGCGTTTTTGGCGGAGATTTTGTCGCCCATCATACGGATGGTGTCGGCATTGGGACCGATGAAGACAAAGCCGCTTTGTTTGACTTTTTCGGCGAAATCGGCGTTTTCCGATAGAAACCCGTAGCCTGGATGGATGGCTTCGGCATCGGTGACTTCGGCAGCGCTGATAATCGCCGGAATGTTCAGGTAACTGTCGGCGGAGGCGGCGGGGCCTATGCATACCGATTCGTCGGCTAGGCGGACGTGTTTTAAATCGCGGTCAGCTTCGGAGTGGACAGCGACCACTTTAACGCCCAGTTCCCTACAGGCGCGTAAGATACGCAGGGCTATCTCGCCGCGGTTGGCAATAACAATTTTATCGAACATATCTTCTTTTTTCCCGTGTTATTCAATGATGAATAAAGGCTGTCCGTATTCGACAGGTTCGGCGTTATCCACTAAGATTTGCTTGATGACACCGCTGTGGTCGGCTTCAATTTGGTTAAGAATTTTCATCGCTTCGATAATGCACAATGTGTCGCCGGTTTGGACAGTTTGGCCAATTTCGACAAACACTTTGGTGCCAGGTGAGGCGGAACGGTAAAATGTGCCGACCATTGGCGATTTGACGACATGGCCGCTGACCGCCGTTTCTTCGGCAGGGGCGATTACAGGGACGGCAGGGGCGGGAACTGGGCTGGCCGGGAGCATTTGTTGCGGGTAGGCAATCTGGGTAGGTGCGGCGGAATAGCGGCTGATGCGGATGCTTTCTTCGCCTTCTTGCACTTCCAGTTCGGCGATGCCCGATTTTTCGACCAACTCGATCAGTTTTTGAATTTTTTTAATATCCATTGTTTTTATTGTCTCTCGGCTAATAGTTGATGCGCGGCCTGCAAGGCCAATGCGTATCCGGTTGCTCCCAGTCCACAAATAACGCCTTTGGCAATATCTGAAAAATAGGAATGTTTTCTAAAAGGCTCACGTGCATATACGTTGGAGAGGTGAACCTCTATAAAAGGGATTTGCGTTGCCAGCAGCGCGTCACGGAGCGCGACGCTGGTATGGGTAAAGGCGGCTGGGTTGATGATGATAAAATCAACGCCGTCACGGTAGGCCTGGTGGATAAGCCCGATGAGTTCATGTTCGGCGTTGCTTTGGTAAAACGGCAAGCGATGGCCAAGCCCGTCGGCCTGCTCTGTTAAGGAGGCCTGGATATCCGCCAAGGTTTTGTTTCCGTAATGGCTAGGTTCGCGCAGTCCCAAAAGGTTGAGGTTGGGGCCATTTAGTACGGTGATGGTTGCCATTAAAGTAGGTGCTGGTTGACGGGGTTAGTGGGTCATTTAGCCCTACAATTTTACCGTTTTAGCAGATTTTGTCCATCTATTGTTTTTTGCCTAAAATAGCCCACCGCAAGAAAAACATCGCGTAAAATGACGAATAACCTAGCAATAGAGTAAACTAATGACAATTGATTATAGCGTTTGGCACAATGATGACAACAGATAACGTACACTTACATGAAATCCATAAATTCGGCGCTATGGCCGAGCGTTGGTGGGATCCGCAAGGCGAATTTAAAACCTTGCATGACATTAACCCCTTGCGGCTGGCGTTTATCCAACGCTATGCCAATCTGGCGGGCCAGCGCATCGTTGATATCGGTTGCGGCGGCGGCATTTTAACTGAAGCGTTGGCGCAACACGGCGCCCATGCTCTCGGCATCGACTTGAGCGAGGAGTTGGTGGATATTGCTGATTTGCATGGCTTGGAGTCCGGCAGTACCGCCAGATACCAAAAAATCAGCGCCGAAGCTTTGGCCGAACAGGAGCCGGCCGGATTTGACCATCTGACTTGCATGGAAATGCTTGAACATGTCCCTGATCCGGGTTCAATTATCACGGCGTGTAGCCGCTTGGTAAAGCCGGGCGGCAAGGTGTTTTTTTCGACATTAAACCGCCAGCCTAAGGCTTATCTGTTAGCCATTTTGGCGGCGGAGCATCTGCTGCAAATGGTGCCTAAGGGAACGCACGATTATAAGACTTTCATTAAGCCGTCTGAGTTATGCCAGACGGCACGGACAGCGGGTTTAAGTTTGCAGGGTATGGTCGGTATCGGCTATAACCCGCTGAATAAGCAATTTAGTTTGGGTAAAGACATCGGCGTGAATTATATCGCCGTTTTTGAGCGTACCGGGTAAACCGTTATGGCGACTGATTTTAAGCTCGCTTGTGTGCTGTTTGATTTGGACGGCACTTTAGTGGACACGGCGCCCGATTTGCTGGCTTGCCTTAACCAGGCTTTCCGTCAGCACGGTTTTGCCACGGTTGATCCGGTGGCGGTCAGGCCGTTCATCTCCTACGGTGCGGCGGCGATGATTAAAGATTGCCTAGGCGATAGCGCCACGGCGGCTGAGCAAGAGGCGTTGTTAAACACGATGCTGGAGTGCTACCAAAACAACATCGCCGAATACAGCGTATTTTTTAGCGGTATGGCCGAGACTTTAGCGGCACTGGAAGCGCGTGGCCTCAAGTGGGGAGTGGTGACTAACAAGCGCGAACGCTTCACGTTACCGTTAATGGCGGCCTTGCAATTGGCAGGACGTGCGGCCTGTATCGTCAGCGGCGATACCACGGCCCACCCTAAGCCCCATGCCGAACCGATGCTGGAAGCGTGCCGCCGGGCGGCCGTGCAACCGTGGGAGTGCGTTTATGTCGGTGATGCCCATCATGATATTGTCGCGGGTAAAAATGCCCAAATGAAGACGCTGGCGGCGGTTTATGGTTATCTCAAACCGGATGACAGGCCGGAAACATGGGGAGCCGACGCGCTAATTAGTGCTCCGACAGAACTTTTAACTTGGATAGATACCGCTTTATGTTACTGAACGATAATGTTATTTTGATCACAGGTGCGGGCGGCGGCTTAGGTTCGACAGCGGCTTTGGCTTTAGCCAAGCACGGTGCGCATATCATTTTGCTGGACAAGCACATCCCCAAACTGGAAGCGGTTTATGATGCCATTACTGATGCGGGCGGACCGGAGCCGATTATGTATCCGTTTGATTTGGCCGGGGCGAATGAAAGCGACTATCAGGAGTTGGCGGATAGGATTGAGGAAAAATATGGGGCTTTGCAGGGCTTGCTGCATTCGGCGGTCGAGTTCAGCCATTTTACGCCGCTGTCACAAATCAGCACCAAGGATTGGTGGCAAAGCCTGCATGTCAATCTGAACGCGCCTTTTTTGCTGTGCCGGATGTTATTGCCGTTATTGGAAAAAAGCCCGCACGCTTCGGTAGTAATGACCTCCGATTCTTCGGCCCGCACTGCACCGGCCTATTCGGGCGCTTACGGCGTGGCCAAGATCGCTTTGGAAGGTTTTGCGAAAATTCTGGCCGAGGAATTGGAATCCGCCAATACCGTCAGGGTCAATACGCTGATTCCGGGGCCGGTCAATTCGCCGCTCAGAAAGCGGGCGTATCCTGCCGAGGATAAAAGCCGTCTGCCGGCCATGGAGTCGTTGGCGGCGGTTTACCTATACCTGTTTAGTGCGCAGAGCCTTGGGGTGACAGGGCAAACGATTGATGCGCGTACGTTCCATTTATAAAAATACGACTGAATAAGAAGCGACTATGACAGATAAAGAAAGCGTTGTTTTAACCCGTGATGTCGATATTGTCACCATCCCCGACGGTACCACCGGGATGTTACGGCAAGGCATGATGGTCACTGTCCATCAGGCCTTGGGCGATAGCTTTACCGTCATCACCGACTATGGGCACATGGTGCGTATTGCCGGAGGCGATGCCGATGCCTTAGGGCGGCAGCCGCAGCGGTTGCAAACCTTGGTGTCGGAGGACAGTGCCGAGGCGATCGAACAAAATTGCTGGGAAGTGATGCGTACGGTGTATGACCCGGAAATTCCGGTTAATATCGTCGAATTGGGTCTGGTCTATTATTGTAAGGTCACGCCCATGACGGACGGCCATTATGCCGTTGAGGTCATTATGACCCTGACGGCGCCAGGTTGCGGCATGGGGCCGGTGATCCAAGGCGACGTCGAGCGGGGTATCCGTGCTTTGCCCGGTGTCGGCAGCGTTAATGTCGAAGTTGTCCTAGATCCGCCCTGGTCGCGTGACATGATGTCGGAAGTGGCTAAATTGCAGTTGGGTTTGTATTGAAAAATAGGCCGCCCTGCGTAGCTCTTCAGATTTAAATCGTGGAGAGATTATTTTTAAGGTAGCTCTTATTTACTTGAGGAAAAATAAGTGCTAAAGTTTTTATATGCCGGGTGTTTTAAGGGGGGGCTTTGTCGGTAAGTGTGACGCAGTTGGCAGATCCCATGAAATTCTTGGTGATTTCTTGCTATTGCCGCCAACAAATTCTATCCTTAGCGCCTTTAGGCATTTACAATTAAAAACAGCAGATGTCCGCCTTACATGACGAATTAGTCAAGATCCTTGAGAATGAGCACCTGACACCTTATTTTCAGCCTATCGTTTCTGTTACGCACCAAAAAATTATCGGTTATGAGGCGCTGATACGCGGCCCATCGGGTAGCCCGTTGTATACGCCTTTTGTGCTGTTCGCCACGGCGGATCAAGTTAATTTAAGCGGTAAGTTGGAATATTTGTCGCGTGAAATTAGCCTAAGGCATTATGCCGATTTGAATTTGCCGGAAAAGCTGTTTATTAATGTTAGCCCCAATGTCTTGTTACATCCGGATTTTAAGGAGGCGATTACCCGCCATTTCCATGCCCACCTGGGGCTTAAGCCGGCTTCGGTAGTGATCGAAATTACCGAGCATCAGGTTACCGATAATTATGAACGGATGCGCAACGTGATCCGGCACTGCCGTGACATGGGGTTTCAGATTGCCCTGGATGATTTGGGGGCCGGTTATTCGGGGCTGAGATTATGGACGGAAGTGCGGCCTGATTATGTCAAAATCGACAAGCATTTTATTGAAGGCCTGCACAATGATGCCGTCAAAACCCATTTTGTCCGCTCCATCCAAACTATTGCCAGTTCCATGCACTGCCAAGTGATTGCTGAAGGGGTCGAGACCACCGATGAGTTTAGGGCGCTGGAGCGTTTGGGTATCCGCTATATGCAGGGGTTTTATTTTGCCAAACCAGCTTCCGTGCCTTTAGGGGCGTTGGATGCGGCGTTATTTCAGATGACCGGAAGCCGGCGCGTCTCAATCCAACCTTTGCGGATGGTGGCGGTCGCACAGATTACCCAACATCTCAGCGCCTTGCCGTCTGGCACTTCAGTGGCTGATGTGCTGGACTGGTTTCAGCATAATCCAGAATTGAATTTTTTGCCGATAGTCGATGGCGTACAAGCGGTGGGGGTTCTGTTGCGCGAGCGGTTTTTTGCCAAACTGTTTTCTAGCCGGTATGGTTTAGAGTTATATGGCAAAAAAAGTGTCCGGTCGTTTCTCGATAAGCCGCCGTTAAGTTTTGATCAATATACTCCTGTGGAAATTGTCAGTCAGCAGCTTACCTCGAATGCCGACCATGATAAGGTGTTTATTGTCACGCATAACGGTGAGTATGCCGGTATCGGCACGGTTTGGGATTTGTTGGAAGAAATTACCCGCCAACAAATCCACCATGCCCAACATGCCAATCCGCTAACATTATTGCCGGGTAGTGTGCCGATTAATGATTATATTAACCGTTTGTTGGCGGAACAGCAGGCTTTTGCGGTGGGTTATTTTGACTTGGACAATTTCAAGCCTTTTAACGATGTCTATGGCTACAATGCGGGTGACGGTATTATCAAAGCGGTCGCCGATACGTTACAACGCGCGGTGAGTAGCCGTTGTGGGTTGGTAGGTCATATTGGCGGCGATGATTTTATTGTCGTGTTCACGGGTGAAGATTGGCTGGGTTGTTGCGAAGAGATGTTGGCCAGTTTTGCCGAACAAGTGCCGCACCATTACCGTGCCGACGATGTTAAGGCAGGGGGGATCTATGCCGAAGACCGCGCCGGTGCCGGCTGTTTTTTCCCGCTGATCAGTTTGTCGGTAGGCGTTGTTGCCCCCAATATGACAGAGCGCTGCCAATCTCATGTCGAAGTTGCCGACTTGGCCGCCGTTGCTAAAAAGTCCGCCAAACAAATAACGGGAAATAGCTGTTTTGTTAGCCGCGGCCAGAAGGTTTTGCAATAAAAGCATTTGCCGCTGGTTATGTTGAACCTTTCAGCTTCTTGCAGGTAGTATTAAGGATGCAAAGAAACTTATCGCTATGAGGTTGCCTTCCATCGATAATGTGCTTAAAACTATGGCTTTCTAATATGTTTAGGTAGGCGATAAAACTTCACCGCCTATCTTGATATGGATAGGCTTGATACGACAAACATAATCTAATCTGTTAAACAATAACTATGAAAGAACCTCTCCCTATCGGGGCGGTCATGCTCGACCTTGCCGGCTTGGCCTTAACCGCACACGAACACGATTTGCTTGGGCATCCCAATGTCGGTGCGGTGATTTTATTCGCGCGTAATTTTCAAGATGCCGACCAAGTGGCCGCGCTTATAAGGGCTATCCGGGCGGCGCGGCGCGGGGATATTTTGATCGCGGTCGATCAAGAAGGCGGTCGGGTACAGCGGTTTCGGGACGGTTTTACCCGCTTGCCGCCAGTAGCCCGTTTTGCCGAAAATAAAGCCTTGGCGCAATCGGCAGGCTGGCTGATGGCGGCGGAATTGCGGGCTGTCGATGTGGATTTTAGTTTCGCACCGGTGCTGGATGTTGATTGCGGCATCAGCACCATTATCGGCGATCGGGCTTTCTCCCGCGATCCTTTGGAAGTCGTCGAGTTGGCCGGGCTGTTTCGCCAAGGCATGAAAGTGGCGGGCATGGCGGCGACCGGCAAACATTTTCCGGGTCACGGGGCGGTAGCGGCCGATTCGCATCTGGCCTTACCCGTTGATGAGCGGGACTTGGAAACTATCCGTATGCAAGATTTGCAGCCGTTCCGGCAATTGATTGCGGCAGGTATGGAGGCGGTGATGATGGCGCATATCGTCTATCCTAATGTCGATCCCTTGGCCGCAGGCTTTTCGCCGTTTTGGATAAAACAAATCTTACGCCAAGAACTGGCCTTTAATGGGGTCGTCTTTAGCGACGACTTAAGCATGGAAGGGGCCGCTTCGGTAGGGGGCTTCCCCGAACGCGCCCGCCTTGCCCAGGCGGCGGGTTGCGATATGATTTTGGTGTGCAATAACCCTAGCGCCGCCGAACAAGTCTTGGAGACATTGCCGGTCACCGATGACCCTGTCCGTGAGCAACGCTTATTACGGATGAAAGGCAAGCCGTTAATGGGCCGTGAACAACTGCACCAAGCGCAAAAATGGCAGATCATTAGTGGCCTTATTAAACAGTTTACCGAACAATTATCATAACTATCGCTCATGCTTAACGACATTCAATTTATCCAAGACCATGCCGAGCTACTGCACAGCCAACAAGAAGTCGAAGCGGCATTAGATGCTATGGCGGCGCAAATCAACCGCCAATTGGCCGGCACTAACCCTTTGGTGTTGTGTGTGATGAATGGCGGTGTGGTGGTGGCGGGACAGTTGCTGACCCGTCTGACCATGCCTCTGAATGTCGATGCCATTAATGCGAGCCGCTACCGGAACCAGACTTCCGGCGGTACGGTTGAATGGGTGCTGAAACCGCGCTTGCCTTTGCAAGGCCGCACTGTGTTGCTTATTGATGATATTCTGGATGAGGGTATTACCTTGGCGGCAATCCATGCCTTTTGTTTGGGACAGGGTGCAGTGGCAGTCTATTGCGCGGTCTTGGCCGATAAACTGTTAGGGCGTGCCAAACCGATTCGGGCGGATTTTGTCGGCCTTGAGGTTGTTGACCGCTATGTGTTCGGTTACGGTATGGATTATAAGGGCTATTTGCGCAATGCCCCCGGCATTTACGCTTGCCCAACAGACAATCAGGAGTAGATGTATGACGAAATTGGCTTTTATCGGCGGCACAGGCCTGACCCAGCTCAGCGGTTTTAATATCAGTCGGCGTGAAACCTTAAAAACCCCTTACGGCAATCCTTCCGCCGAGTTTCTTATTGGTGAGTTTAATGGTCATCCGGTGATTTTTTTGGCGCGGCACGGTAATCCGCACACCCTTGCCCCGCATAAAATCAATTATCGGGCGAATATCTGGGGCTTAAAGCAATTGGGTGTTGAGGATATTGTCGCGGTTGCCGCTGTCGGTGGCATTACCGAAGCGATGGTACCGGCGCATATCGCCTTTCCTGACCAACTCATTGATTATACTTATAACCGGATCCAGACATTTTTTGAAGACGAAAATTATCCGGTCACCCATATCGATTTTACTTTCCCGTACAGCCCCAGTTTGCGTAATGCCCTGATCGGCGCGGCCGCCCAGGCCGGTATCGCCATTAGTCCGCAGGCAACGTATGGCTGTACCCAAGGCCCGCGTTTGGAGACTATTGCCGAAATTGCCCGTATGGAGCGTGACGGTTGCGATGTAGTGGGCATGACCGGAATGCCGGAAGCGGCGTTAGCCAGGGAATTGGGGATGAATTATGCCTCGGTGTCAGTGATTGCCAATTGGGCGGCGGGGAAAAGTGCGGGTGAAATCACCATGGCGGAGATTGAGCAAAATCTGCATCTGGGTATGGCCAATACCGCCCAGCTTTTGCAGGCCTTTATTGCCGGGCAGTAGCTCCGGGTCTGGGTGATAGCGATGACTAACGAAGAATTTGGTGATTTGCTGACGCAAGCCTTGGCTGAGCTGACGGTCAAGCAAGATCACTTACAGGACGTTTATGACTTGGGCCAATGGGCGAGTTGGTGGTGTGACCAGGAAGCCGAGCTGTTGCAGTTTTTTGACGGTAATGACCGAGTTGCGGTTGAAGCGGACATTATCAATTTGGGCAGTTATTCTGCACCCAACCACAGTTGGAAATGGGGTTGGAGCAATCCGCCCATATTGAAGTCTTTGCGCGAAAAGGCCTTGCCCATTAAGGAGCTGGCAAAAATAACCGGTTTCCCCCTGTTTGCCAATGAAGCGGCGTTTGAGTTGGATGAGCCGATGGTGTGGGAAATGATGGCGATTGTCGTTAAGCATTTGGGGGCGATGGGCTGTTACCGCGCCCCTACCGAAAATGGTCTGTATATCTTTTTGGCGATCAACGCCTTGCGGATACTGACACCTAGGACATTGCACTGATGCCGGGTGTTTGTTTACTGATGTTACACAGACCTATTCTGCGATTTAAAAAAACAAATAATGAGTCGCTATCGCGAGGTTTTTTAATCGGGTTTTCGCACCCGAAGGCGAGATACTTTCTTTTGCTCCGCCAAAAGAAAGTATCCAAAGAAAAGGCGGCCCGATTGCCGCTTGATCCTGCGCTTCTCGGTTTTGTCGGGGGTCGGCAGAGAGGGCTCCTGCCCTCCTGCCGACGCGCGGCATCCCTGCCGCGCCCCTTCGGGCTGATCCCGACAAAACCTGCGATGCTCGGCGCGGCAAACGGGATAAAAGCGACGTTACTGCGTAACGTTAGTTATTTATGAACGCCAGCAAACGCTTGGCGTTGTTTGAGCGCCTCGCCGCCGCGATTCCTGAACCGGCCACCGAGCTGAATTACCGTACCGATTTTGAATTGCTGATTGCCGTAGTGCTGTCTGCGCAAGCGACCGATAAGGGGGTTAATAAGGCGACCGCGCAGTTGTTCCCGGTCGCCAATACTCCGGCAAGTCTGCTGGCGCTGGGGCTGGATGGCTTAAAAGCGTATATTAAAACTATTGGCCTATTTAACAGCAAGGCCGCAAATATCATGACTTTATGCCAGCAATTGTTAGACAGGCATGGCGGGCAAGTGCCAAATACCCGTGAGCAATTGGAAGCGTTAGCGGGGGTAGGGCGTAAAACGGCTAATGTGATTCTTAACACGGCGTTTGGGCAGCCGACCATCGCTGTCGACACCCATATTTTCCGGGTCGCCAACCGAACCCGTCTGGCAGTCGGCAAAAATGTTCTGCAAGTGGAACAAAAGTTAGATAAATCGACTCCAAAACACTATAAGCAAACCGCCCACCATTTGCTGATTTTGCATGGGCGCTATACCTGCACCGCCAGAAAGCCGCGTTGCAGCCAATGTGTGCTGGCTGACTTATGTGAATATCCAGAGAAAACGTCTGCCGCTCAGGTGCTTAGTGTCCATTAGCCTAGATTGGACAGGCATTTTGGCGGCGGATACCCCGATTTAAACATTGTAATTTTTTGCAATCCCCTTATATTTACCGCGTGTTCGGGTATACTTGGACATGCACGGCGACACGGGCCCCGTGCCGTTTTATTACACAATCCACTTTTAGGAAGGATTTACCATGAAAATAACTAACAATAAATCACCGTTGATCGCTGCTATGGGCGTAGCCATCATGTCCTCTTTTTCAGCCTCTGTCAGTGCGGAAACTAACCCTTTCGGCATGACTGAGTTGTCATCCGGTTATATGCAGCTTGCCGAAGCAAAGCCTGCTGAAGCCAAACCAGCGGAAGCCAAGCCAGCCGAAATGAAATGCGGCGCGTCCATGAATATGGGCGGTACGGCAAAAGCGGCCGAAGGCGCTTGTGCGGGTGCTAAAACGCCTGCGAAAGCGGCTGAAGGCAAATGCGGTGAAGGTAAGTGCGCGGCCATGATGGAAGGCGAAAAAATGAAAAAAGGCATGGAAGCCACTTGCGGTGAAATGATGAAAGGTAAAGAAGGCAAATGCGGTTCGGCTAACGGCAAAATGCCAGAAGGCAAGTGTGCGGCGCAATGCGGCGAAGCCATGCAAAAATGCCCAACCGAAAAAGCTAAAGACGGTTCTTGTGGTGCGCAAATGAAAGGTTGCGGTGAAGCGATGCAAGGCTGTGGCGAGATGATGAAAGGCAAAGAAGGCGCTTGTGCCGCCACTAAAGCTGTACCTGCCGTACCTGCTGCACCTGCGAAACACTAAAAGGTTTATAAGCCAGGACGGTTTGGGGTAATTATATCGGTTAAGACTTTTCAGGTTACCAAAACTTGGATGGCTACAAATATTTCATGCCCCTTCCTAAATGGGGGGATAGCGGTTGCTGTCCCCCTTTTTTCCTTTAATTTTTGCACAGGTGTTCTGATGGACACGATACAACCCGCTTTGAAGGGGGCTGGCTTAGGCTTGCGGCGTAGTTTTTTGAGTGAAGTTGTCGGTTCGCCGCCTGCTGCGGTCGATTTTTATGAAGTCGCTCCCGAAAACTGGATAACCATGGGCGGTAAGCTCGGCAAGCAATTTCGTGCCATGACCGAACGCTGTGCTTTTGTCTGTCATGGTTTGTCGCTGTCTTTAGGCAGTACTGACCCGCTCGATGAGACCTTTGTTCTGGCTGTTAAGCGGTTCATGCGTGAGCATGGCATCAGGCTTTATAGCGAACATCTGAGCTATTGTAGCCAAGGCGGGCATTTGTATGATCTGCTGCCTATTCCTTTTACCGCTGAGGCTGTCCGTCATGTTGCGGCACGCATCAGGCGCGTACAGGATATTCTTGAGCAAAAAATGGCGATTGAGAATGTGTCTTACTATGCCGCCCCCGGTCAGGAAATGACTGAACTCGAATTTTTTAATGCTGTTGTGCAGGAAGCCGATTGTGACGTGCTGTTAGATGTGAATAATATTTATGTCAACAGTGTCAATCACGGCTATGATGCCGAGGCCTTTTTAAAGGCCATTCCCGCACAGCGTATTGTCTATGCCCATATTGCCGGGCATTATGTGGAAGCCGAAGATTTTTTGGTGGACACCCACGGTGCGGAAATTATCGACCCCGTGTGGAAATTGCTGGGCAAGGCTTACGAATGGCATGGCGTGTTTCCGACCTTGCTGGAGCGTGATTTTAATATCCCTCAGATGGCCGAACTGATCCGCGAAGTCGATACGATCAAATCCATACAAGCGGCATGGCAACACCATCATGCCCAACAATCCGCTTAAGGGCTGCGATGAAAACCGATTTTGCCGCGACGCAACGCAAATTTGTCGCCCATATCCGCGACCCCGACCACCAG
This sequence comes from Methylovulum psychrotolerans, assembly GCF_002923755.1. Classification (GTDB taxonomy): domain Bacteria; phylum Pseudomonadota; class Gammaproteobacteria; order Methylococcales; family Methylomonadaceae; genus Methylovulum; species Methylovulum psychrotolerans. The sequence goes on along the minus strand of NZ_PGFZ01000001.1, from coordinate 871,489 downwards.
CCTGTGCCTGCCGATGTGCCGCCACCGCGTATGGCGATGTATCGGGAGTTGTTGTTTAATAATATCGACAATTTTTTGGCCAGCAATTTTCCGGTGATAAGGCAATTGCTTGATGATGCCCAATGGTACGCGTTGGCGCAGGATTTCTTCGCCCGCCATGCTTGCAGTTCGCCGTATTTCTCGCAGATACCTGAAGAGTTTTTGGCTTATCTGCAACAGGAGCGCGATAATGCCGGGGACTTTCCGTTTTTGCTGGAGTTGGCGCATTATGAGTGGGCGGAAATGGCGGTCGCCGTTGCCCAAGAACCCAATCCGGCCATTACCCTGCTGCCGGACGACTTGGCGAGGCAGGTGTTAGCCTTATCACCCGTCGCTTGGCCTTTAGCCTATCAATACCCCGTCCATAAAATCGCCCCGACGTTTTTACCTACCGAAGCCCCCGCCCAAGCGACGTTTTTAATCGTCTACCGTAACGTCTTGGATGATGTCCAATTTCTGGAGATTACGCCGATGACCTACCGCCTGTTAGCGCTCTTGCAGGATAATGGGCAAAGCCCAGCCATTGCCAGCCTTGAGCAAATTGCCGCCGAAATGCAGCATCCCCAACCTGAGTTGGTGATTAACGGCGGTTTGCAGATATTAAGGGGCTTGGCGGAAAAGGGTATTGTAATTGCCGCTTAGCGTGGCTTAAGCCAGCCGTTCACGGTACGGCAAGGTTTTTCGCCTTGCCGTAATGGCAGTAGCCTAGAGTCCTGCTAGCACGTCCGCCACTAGCTGTGGGCCGCGATAAATTAATCCGCTATACACTTGCACCAAGCTTGCGCCTGCCGCGAGTTTTTCTTGGGCATCTTCCGCACTGATAATCCCACCTGCCGCGATGATCGGCACCGTCCCATTCAGTTCTGCCGCCAAGCCGCGCACGACATAAGTCGCCTGCTCCTTAACCGGCGCACCGCTCAAACCGCCGGTTTCCTTCGCTAAGGCATGGCCCGCGATGTTGGCGCGGACGATGGTGGTATTGGTGGCGATGACCCCGTCAATGGCGTAGCTTTTTAAGAGCTGGGCGATGTGGCGGATTTCTTCGTCGCTTAAATCAGGGGCTATTTTCACCACTAAGGGCACATAGCGGCCTTGTTCCTGGTGCAGCCTGAGCTGCTCTTCTTTTAGGCGGGCGATGAGGTTTTTGATCTCGTCGCCTTGCTGTAACTGGCGTAAGTTTTGGGTGTTGGGTGAAGAGATGTTAATGGTGATGTAACTGGCGAGCGGGTAGGCTTTGCGTAGGCCAATCAGGTAATCGTCCGCCGCATCGGCAATCGGGGTGTCAAAATTTTTGCCGATGTTAATGCCCAATATGCCATGGTACGCGCTGTTGCTGACTTGTTGCAGCAAATGGTCTATGCCCAGATTATTAAAGCCCATGCGGTTGATGATGGCTTGGTGTTCGGGAAGCCGGAACAGGCGCGGCTTGGGGTTGCCGGGTTGGGGGCGCGGTGTGACGGTGCCGATTTCGATAAAGCCGAAGCCTAAGGCGGCGAGGGCATCAATATAATCGCCGTTTTTGTCTAAACCTGCGGCCAGCCCGACCGGATTTTTAAAGGTTAAACCCATAATTTCGACGGGGTGGTCGGCCAAGCGAGGGGTGGTTAGCTGGGCTAGTCCGGTGCGGTGTGCGGTTTGGAGCAGTTTTAAGGTGACTTCGTGGGCGGTTTCCGGGTCTAGCGCAAAGAGCAGGGGACGTAATAGCGGGTAAAGGTTCATAAGGTGGGCTTATAGGTAATACGGGGGCAAAAGACGATGCTGTTGTCCCCGTTGGTTTTAAAAAAGGGGTTATTGCAACCTGCCGAATTGGTATAGCTCAGGGTTGATGTGGGGCGGGCGGTTTAGCACTAAATCGGCCAGCAATTGTGCCGAGGCCGGCCCCATGACCAAACCATTGCGGAAATGCCCGGCATTGATGCTGACGTTATCAATATCAGGGTGTCGGGCGATATAGGGTATGCCTTGGGTTGTGCCTGGGCGTAAGCCTGCCCAATGTTTGACCAAAGGGTAGTTGTGCAGCGCGGGCAACAGGTTTAAGGCAAACTGGTTCAGGTCGGTTTTGGCGGTGGCGGTAGTGGTTTTGTTAAAGTCGTCATGTTCGACGGTACTGCCGACCAGAATTTTGCCGTCACGGCGGGGGATCAGATAATGGTCGCCTTCCAGCACCATAAACGGCAAGGTGTCGGGCTGGGCATCGAACAGCAGCATCTGGCCTTTAATCGGGGCAATATCGGGTAAGGTGTCGGTAAGCCCTGCAAACAGGCGTTGGTACAGTCCGCCGCTCCACGCGCCGCTGGTGATGGCCAGATGGTTGACGGCAAAGCGTCCGCGCGTGGTGTCAATGGCTTCGACGTGCTGGTTACGGCAGTGCAGGCCGGTCAGTTCGCAGTGTTCATAAACCGTGATGCCTTTGTTACGCAAATCTTGTTGCAAGGTTTTTAGCAGCCGGGGATTGCGTACTTGGGCAATGTCAGGTAACCATAACGGCTTACTGGGATTGCTGTTGAGATATGCAAAGTAGGCTTCCTCCGGCGCACTATAAGTAACGCCATAGCGTTGGCACCAGCTTATTGCCGCCTGATCATCGGGGTTTTGGGTGATTAACATGCCGCAGGGGGTCCATTCGGGATCCAGTCCGGTATCGGCGAACAATTGCGCCATCAGATTAGGGTAGATTTTCAGGCTTTGCAATACCAGGTCGCTAATGGCTTCGGCTTGTCGCCAAGGGTAGATTGGCAGTAAAATGCCGCCGCCGGCCCAAGAGGATTCTTGGCCGATAAAGCCTTTTTCAATGAGCGTGACGCGGGCGCCGGCGTTATGGAATTCGCGGGCGGTCAGTAAGCCGATGATGCCGCCGCCGATAAGGGTAATGTCTGGAGTTAGGGTCATGGATGTCTGTAAGTGTAAGTGTGCCGCCCCAGTGGCTCTGCTTGGCGTTAAGGCCAAAGTTAGTAAAGTAGTGGGGTAAAGGCGCGTTCAGTGCCGATTATAAGCCAAACTGACAGTGTCCGAAAAAGTATTGCGGGCCTTGGGTGGGGGGATTATTTGTTGTTTTTCGCAGACATAAGGCTTGTTTTAGCTGATTTTTGCTGTTACCTGTTGATAAATAATAAAATATTTGTTAATAAAAAGTTACGTTAATGCTTGTGGGGAAATAGATTTACTGCTAACATGTGTTCCGTCACAGACATTTTGTTGTATTTTAACAAAAGATAACTATAAACAACCTTCACGAGGTCGAAACGATGATGAAAAAAACTAAATTAGTTCTTGCTATCGCTACCGCAACATTAACCATGGCAGGCCTGTTAGTTGCGCCGCAAGCGGATGCAAAATCTAAAGCCAAAAAATACAAACGCAGTGTCACCAGCAGCTACTCCACTAGCAGCTCAGTGCAACGTTATGCAGTGCCTAGCTCCAATGCCCGTGTTGAAGCCTTAGAAGCGCAATTGCAAGCCATGCAATATGAAGTGCAATCTTTGCGCTCACAAGTTAACCGCCCTGCGGTTGACCCAGATTCTGCCAAAGTCCAAGAGTTGGACCAATGGATGAACACGGTTAAGGCTGAGCCTAAGTCTAACGCCAAAAACAATATGGTATTCTTCCGTGGCGGTTATGGTCACGCAGACAGCAACAGAGGCGGCACATTGGATCCTACCGCAGCAGGCGGCAATTCAGGTGGTGTATTGAATGGCGCGATCGGTAATCAAGATGCATGGTACTTTGGCGCTGGTTTTGACTGGAGCCTGAATGACAATCTGTTTGGCATGATGAGCGGCACTGAAGTGTTTGCTGAATTGATGTTTGATTATAAAGAATTGGGCGACCGTGCCGCTAACGGCATTACCCCAGCGATAGGCGCTGCTACAGGACTGCCTGGCGTTAACACCCAAACCGCAACTGTCAACCAATTGACTTTAGCGGCTTCACCAAAAATCAAATTCTTCAAAGGCCAAGCGTTCAGACCATGGGTAGTGCCTGTCGGTTTCGAACTGAGCGTCATCAGCCCACCATCTGACGCGATTACCGTATTAAACCCAGGTATGCAGTTCGGTCTGGGTGCTGACTATAAAGTCTGGCAAAACCTGTATGTCGGTGCGGATGCCCGTTACCACTACGCCCCAGACAATGTTGACGGCATCAACACCAACGGCGTAACTGCTGGTGGTTACCTCGGTATCGGTTTCTAAGCACAACGCTTAAAACCCGGCCAACAAAGGAGGGCGTAACAGCCCTCCTTTTTTTATGCCCGCAAAACAGGTTTTTATTGAGCTGTCGTGTGCTTTGCTTTAGACTTGTACAGATTAAAGTACAACTACAAGGTGGGCTATGCGTATCCTCTCGTTTACCCAAGCAAGAAATAATTTAAAGTCCGTGCTCGATGATGTCATCAACGATGCCGATTGTACAGTTATCACCCGCCGTGATGCCGCTGATGCTGTGGTGATGTCTTTGGATTACTACACGAGTTTGATGGAAACTGTCCACCTGCTCAAATCCCCAGCCAATGCGGCCCATCTCGCCAAATCAATTGAGCAATATCAGGCCGGACTGCTAACCGAGCGTGAGTTGCCGGATGAATAGGCCGGCCAACCACTGTTTGGCGTGGACAGATGCGGCTTGGCAAGATTATTTATATTGGCAGGAACAGGACAGAAAAATCCTAAAACGCCTCAACAAACTCATCGCCGATACGCAAAAAAAACCGTTTACCGGCATAGGCAAGCCGGAACCGCTGCGCGAAAACTTAGCCGGCTTTTGGTCACGGCGCATTGATGAAACCAACCGCTTGGTCTATGTGGTGAATGATAGCCACTTGACTATTCTTGCCTGCCGCTATCATTATCAATGATTAACTGACTCTCCTTTACCTCATGAAGACTCTCTACCCAGAACTCCAACCTTTCCTCACCTTTTTCTTAGAAACCAGTTCGCCGCATTCGGTGTATGTCGAACAAAGCGGCAACCCTGACGGTATTCCGGTCGTTTTTTTACACGGCGGCCCCTGTTCCGGCACCAAGCCCGACCATCGGCGGTTTTTTAACCCCGAACGCTACCATATCATTTTGTTTGACCAACGCGCTTGTGGGCAATCGTTGCCGTTTGGCGAGTTGGAGGGTAACACCACGCAGGATTTGCTGGATGATATGGAGCGTATCCGCCAGCATTTAAAGCTGGAGCAATGGCTGGTGTTTGGCGGCTCTTGGGGCGGGGCGTTGGCCTTGTTGTATGCCCAACACTACCCGGTGCGGGTGTCCGGCCTGGTTATCCGTGCGGTTTTTCTGGCACGGCAACAGGATTTGGATTGGTATGCCAAAGACGGCGCCAACCGGATTTTCCCTGAGCAATGGCAAAAGCTGCTCGACAGTTTGCCGGATCCGCACAACGGGGATTTGTTGGCTACCTTGTATGCGGTTTTTTGGGGTGAGGATACCGCACTGCAAACGCGGGTCGCTAAGGAATGGTTGGCTTGGGGGGCGTTGACTGCCTTAGGGACAGCTTATCCGTCTAGGGATATGGAGATCACCGGACGCACGTTTGAGCAAATCCGCATGGAATTGAATTTTGCCCGCCACCGTTATTTTATAGCAGAAAATCAGATTCTGGCGCGGTGCGGGGTATTGCAGGCCATACCGACACGGATTATTCATGGCCGCCAAGATTTTCTCTGTCCGCTGGAAGCTGGCCATAAACTGCATCAAGCCTTGCCTAACGCCGATTATGTCATCCTGCCCAACGCAGGGCATGTCGCCCAGCATGAGGAAATGATCGACGCGCTGGTCACCGCCACGGATGACTTTGCCCGCCAAGGTGGTTTTGGTGCGCCGTTATGAGCGCGAAAAAACGTCTGATTATCGCCATGACCGGGGCGACTGGGGCCATTTATGGGGTTAGGATGCTGCAAGTGTTACAGGCGCAGGAACAGTGGGAAACCCATCTGATTATCTCGTCGGCGGGGGTGGTCAATCTTAAGCACGAGTTGGGCATGAAACGTGCCGCCTTGTATGAGCTTGCCGATGTCACCCATGGCATTAATGATATTGCCGCGAGCATTTCCAGTGGCGGCTTTAAGACGGAGGGTATGATTATCGCCCCTTGTTCCATGAAGACCCTGGCTGCCGTTGCGCACGGTTTTGGCGATAACCTGATTTCCCGGTCTGCCGATGTGGTGCTGAAAGAGCGGCGGCGGTTGGTGGTGATGCCGCGCGAAACGCCGTTGAACCTGATCCATATCCGCAATATGGCCAGCGTCACCGAAATGGGCGGCATTATGTTTCCGCCGATGCCGGCGTTTTACAGCAAATCCGACTCGATGATGGCGATGGTTAATGAAACGGTCGGGCGGGTGTTGGATATGTTTGGGGTTGACGTGACGGGGTTGTATACGCCTTGGGAGGGGCTGTAGCGGTAGCTAGGGGCGAGGTTTTTAGTGGTTTGCAGGATTGCCCGGCAAAAATGCCGGGCAATAAAAAGCCCGCATAAAGCGGGCGTATTGAGTCGTTATTATTGTTATTATTAGTTAAAAAATTTAACTTAACCCAACTAAATTGACTGATTTTTATTATTGTTATATTGAGCCTTGCGGCTCCTCCTCCCCCTTCTTAGCCAGCTTTTTATGCTGGTCTAACTCTCTAAAAGGTGAGCTATTGTATCCTGACGAAAACTACCCTGTCTATAAAATGGAAACAGTTTATTTGTAAAAAATCTGTAATAAATAAAAAGCCTAATAAATAGAATTTGTTAGCGAGTCGATAAAATAAAAAAATTTAAAAGTCGGCGGCAAAGACTGCGTTTTGTTAAGCTTGCGTTCAGTTAACGTCATAACGCTTTAGCGGTTTTGTCGCGCTTGTATTTCCTCGGTCATGAAAAAATTAAGCCGTTCGGCCAAAATCGCCGACAATCGTTCGGTCAGGCCTTTGGATTTTTGCGCCAGACGGATTTGCAGGATAGCATCGCGCACTTGTCCGGTCGCATAATAATATTCTGCCAGATAGCGGTGCGATTCGGCGGGTTGGTTGAGGCGGCTATAGACTTGCGCCAGCAGTTCCCAATAAATCGGCAACCGCTGGGTGTTGAGGTTGAGTTGGCTTAAGTTGTCTTTGGCCTGTTCGGCTTTGCCGACCTTAATCAGGGCACTGATATAGTCGAGCTTGAGGGCTTCATTTTCGGGGTATTGCTCCGACAGTTGCCTGTAGCGTAGCACCGCCGTGCTGAAATCGCGTGCCTCTAAGGCTGTCCGCGCCAGTGCCGTGGCATATTGCATCTGGTTGGGGAAGTTTTTGTGCAACTCTTGGAAAATGGCTTCCGCGTCTTTAAACTTCTGCAATTTTAGAATGCTTAAGCCTAAGCCGTAACGGGCGACCAAACGTTGGTCGGCGGTACCTTGGTTGAGATGTGACTGGAAATATTTTAGGGTATCGGTATCATCAGTAGAGGTGATGACGCGGATTTTGGCTTTGATGAGCTGATACGCCAGCGAATCGGGGTATTGTTTATAGGGATAGGTTTCGGCGCGGCCACGGGTGTCGGAAATCCGCGAGGTGGTGACCGGGTGGGTGCGTAAAAATTCCGGCACGTTTTGGCCATAAAAGCGTGTCGATTGCTGCATCCGCTCAAAAAATGTCGGCATACTGCGCGGGTCAAAGTCCGCACCCGCCAAAGTTTGCATCCCTACCCGGTCGGCTTCGGCCTCGTGTTCGCGGGTAAAGTTGATTTGGAATTGGGCGTTGCCCGCTTGGACGGCGATAACGGCCGCCTGTGCCGCCGCAGCGGATTGGGTGCCGAGTAAAATCGCCGCCAGCGTCGCGGCCATGGTCGGGATGGACATGCGGCTGGCGGCTTCCGCGCTACGGTATAGATGCCGCTGGGTAACGTGGCCGATTTCATGGCCGATAACCGAAGCCAGTTCGCTTTCGGCTTCGGTCATTAAAATCAGCCCCGAATTGACCCCGATATAGCCGCCTGGGCCGGCAAACGCATTGATGTCGTTTTCCATAACCACAAAAAAATAAAACGGGTAGGCGGGCGCGTCGCTGTGTGCGACTAAGCGCTGCCCTAAGGTTTGGATATACTGTTGGATTTCGGCATCTTGGCTGACGGTGATTTGGGAATGCAGGCTACGGAAAAAAGCTTGGCCCAATTCTTTTTCTTCTTCGCCAGTCAGCAACGAGCCGGAAGAGTCGCCCAGTTCCGGCAGGTCGATTTTGCCGTTTTCCAACGCGTAGTGGGTGCTGGGAAAAAGGGCGAGGCTTAGCCCTAACAGGAGTGTGGCAGGTTTCAGTGTCATGGTGGAGTATCGGCAAGAGAAGAGGGGTGGAACATAACGTTAAACTAACAGACCGCTGAGGCCGGAGATAGTTTTTAGGATGCGCAAACGGGTAAAATAATAAGTTCTGATTATAAATCATCCCCACCCTTGTCGCCACTGCCATTACGGTAGTTAATTGCCATTAAAATCATATTATTAGGCTTTTGTTAATTCAGGCTTGCCGCCGCATCGTAGAAATTATGAAATTTGTTTTGCAAATCAATTCCAGCCCTTACCAAGCCAATGCCGGGCGTAGTGCCTGCGCGTTTATTAACGCCGCCTTGGCACAGGGCCATCAGATCCGGCAGGTGTTTTTTTACCATGACGGCATTTACCATGCCCTGAAATATGCCACACCGCCCGATGACGAACCCGCGCAAACGCTGCAATGGCAGGCTTTGGCGCGGGAACACCAAATTGATTTAGTGGTGTGCATTTCCGCCGCGCAACGGCGCGGTTTATTGTGTGCCGATGAGGCGTGGCGGCAAGGCAAGCAGGATGATGATGTCGCGGAGGGCTTCCGTATCGGCGGCTTGGGGCAATTGCTGGCCGCGACCTTAGAGGCCGACCGTTTTATCGTCTGGGGTTAAGATGAAAAAGTATTTGTTTGTGTTGCGCAAACCCGCCCATAGCGGCGCGTTTGTCCAAGAAATGCTCGATATTATCCTCACCACGGCGGCGTTTGACCAAGCTGTCAGTGTGTTATGGTTGGACGCGGGGGTGTTTGCCCTTAAGCGGCATCAGCAGCCTGAGGGTTATGGTTTTAAGGATACCGCCGCTAGTTTGGCGGCGTTAGCCTTGTATGATGTCACCGATCTGTACACCGAAGCCGAAACCTTGGCGGAATATGGCTTGGTGGCCGATGATTTGGCCTTGCCTGTGCAAGTGTTGCCACGTCAGGCTATCGCCGCGTTTATGCAGGATTTTGAGGTGATTTTTTCGGCTTGATCTAACATCTTTACTGATAAAAATAAGCCTTTATGGGGATTTGCGCCATAAACCTTTTATAATGGCTGGTTTTATTGACAAGGAATCCGCTATGGAAAATTTACCGCCCAAAACCTGTGCAATCGAGCGTCTGGTCACTCAGCCTAAATTAGTCGCCGCTGTTAAGGCAGGCGCTAAGACCCAACAACGCCGTGATGGTGTGTATGGTTGGGTCGGTGAGTGTTTCGACTTAGAAGGCATGGCCTTTATTATCACCGATTTAAGCCGCCAACGTCTGGGGGATATGACCGATGAGGATGCCCGTGCGGAAGGCTTTCCGGGTTTGGCCATGTATAAGGACATTATCTTAAAAATGCACACGGGTATGAGCTGGGATGACGACCACTTGGTGTGGGTGCATAGCTTTGCCGCCAAACCGGAAGTTTGACCGACAGGCATTGGTTTTGTAATAGGCGGTGTTAGCGGTAGCCAAGGCTAAGGCCGTTGCAGGGGTGTTTATAGCGGGGCTGTCGCCGCTAACCATCACCCTCGCCGCCGTAATTTCTGCCGGATTTGCCCTTGTTCTTCCGGTCCGCACATAAAGGCATAGAAAAAGCCTGCCGTCAGCAAAACGTAAGCTACGCCCAGTACCCCTAAAATACCGATCCATTGCCAGCGGTTGGCTTGTAATAACCCTAGCCACGGCAGCAGTGCGGCCATTAAGCCATAGCCGAACAGGTAGGGTATGATGCCGGGCATGAGTACCGAGCGGATAAAGCGCCAGAGCGTAAGCTTTAAGCGGAAATTGCCGACCAACAGGTAAATCAAGGCGCTGAGGATACGCGCAGCCATGACCAGTACGGCGATGGTGACGATAGTAAAGCTAAAATACTGCCAGACGGTGATTAAGCCGACACCGACAAAAGCCGCTTGCCAGCCGATGTAGCCAAAGGTGCGGGCAGGGTGGTTGATGCCTTGATAATACGCCGATAAGGGGCCGGTCAGGACGTGCAACTGATAACCCGCACAAGCACAGGCCAGCACTTTGACGGTGTCGGCCATGTTCATTGTGGTAGAGTTGCCTATCCACGCAATAATCAGCCAGGTTGCAAACGGGGCGAGAAAGCCCATCGCCAAGCCATTGAGCAAGTTCAGGTAACGTAAACCTTGGGTGTACAGGCGTTGGATGTCTTCCTGTTTGCCTAAATGATGGGCTTCGGTGATGGCGGGCAGGAAGCTGGCGTTCATGGAGGAAAACACTTGGCTGGCCATGACCGGAAATTTTTGCCCCAAATCTAAAACGGCAATCGCCGCCAAGCCGCTTAAGTAACCTGCCAGTACCCGTTCAATAGAATACATGGCGACACTCAGCAAGCCGGACACTTGCAAGATGCCACCATATTTTAAGAAGGTGCCGAAAAATTTGCGGTTGACCAGCCATAGGCTGATGCGCAAGTCAGGGATGGCACGGTAACACAGGGCGATATACACCAGCGTGGAAAAAATATACCGCGCGAAAAACGCCCAGAGCAACGCTTCGATACCGTAATGCAGGAGCAGTAAGGTGACGATTAAGGCGGTTTCCAGTAAGAAGCTGATAATCCAGACCAGGGTTTGCTGGGCGATTTTTTGTAGCCCGTGCAAGATATAGGCAAACGCGCCGAGGGTCATATCCAGCAACATGGTCGCTAAGGTGCCGAGGATCAGCACTTGCGCGGTGTGCTGTAAGTGCGGTGCGACCTTGAAGGTTTGCAGCAGCCACGGCATAGCCAGCCAAATGCCTGACAACGCTAGCACGCTGAAGGTGAATGTTAGCAGTAAGCCTGTGCTGACTAGGCCGCTAATGGCCTCGTGCTGGTTTTTGGCGTTGTATTCGGCGACATAGCGGATATAGACGTTAGACACACCAAACGCGCCCATGCTAACGTAGCTTATCAATAAAAAACAGGTCGCCCACAAACCGTATTCTTCCAGTGACACATAATGCAGAATTAACGGCGGCAGGCCGACGCGCGTTAACAGGTATAACAAACGGCCTGCGGTTTGCGCTAAGGTGTTACGGAAAAAAGAATTGCCTGAACGGGGCTTTTTCATAGTCGTCACTGTAATTTTAATAGGCGTTGGCGTAGAGTATAGCCTTGTTGCCCGGTTATCAATACAGGCGGGATTAAGATGCCGTAAAGTTGCGGCATAACAATAATTATAAGGGGGTTACTGATGCGCTTACTGTTGCGTAAATTATGGTGTGCTTTTTTGAGGAAAAATGCCATGCAGTCGGGGCGTTTTGTCGGCCTGTACCGCAAGTTTTGTCGGCCTGACGGCGAGGAATGGGCGCAGTTTTTAAAGCGCCACCATATCCTGTATCAGATGGGTGAGGATTGTGTCGTTCAGATGAATGTCGAAATCACTGACCCTAAGCATGTCCGGCTAGGTAATAATGTGCGGATGACCGGTTGCACCTTGTTCGGGCATGATGGCTCTATCAATATGCTGAAAAAAATGACCGGACGGTGTTTGGATAGCGTCGGCAAGATAGACATACGCGATAACGTGTTTATTGGCCATCGGGCGATTATCATGCCGAATGTGACGATAGGCCCTAATGCCATTGTCGCGGCGGGTTCGGTCGTCACCCGCGACGTGCCGCCCAATACTATCGTCGGCGGCGTACCGGCCAAGCCTATCGGTACGGTCGATGCCTATCTTCAGCGTTGTGAAGAGCGCACCGAAGCGTTGCCGTGGCGGCACTTGTTGGCGGCGGATAATTTTGCCCCGGCTACGGAGGAATTGACCCGTTTACGTTGTGCGTATTTTTTCCCGCCGGAGGAAAGTGCCGGGTAGTTGGGGGATACGCTGAAGGTCGGGCTTGCTATTGGCGAAGTTAAGGATAGAATGAAACGACAGCCGAATAAAAATTAAAAATGGCGTTAAGCTAGGAGAAAAAAACATGTTTCCGTTTGACACGACAAAGCCCGTAGTGGGTGAGGCCAGTGTGCTGATTAATCAGCCAAGCACCGATATTTTTATTTTTATTGGCGAGCGTTTTTTTGAAAATTACCCAAAATGGGCGTTGGAAGTTACGCAATTCCAACCCCTTAACGGTTTGACGGTGTTTGTCGGCGCTAAAGCCGAGCAATTGCGCCGTGACCAAGGGCAGGAAATAAAATCCGTTTTTGAAATCACCGAATTTCATCCCTTCATCAAGCTGACCTTCAAAGGCCTTACCGCGCCGTATCAGAATACCTATTATCTGGAGCCGGACGCTAGCGGCGCAACCTTATTGACTTTTAGTTTCGCGCTGTTGGAACTGGAATTGTTCATGCGGCCATTTGAAAAGCTGATCCGTTCCGCTATTGAAGAAGGCGCGGAAAACACCGTCGAAAATATTAAAAAACTCTTATCGGATGATATTGAGGCCTATCACAATCTTGGAGCGTAACCATGAGTTTTGTTGTTGAAAAAGATAATGGCTTAATACCACAAATCCTCTCCGCCATTTTAGACGAGTGCGTCAATGGGGTGACTTTGGCCGACCCGGATATTGAAGGGGCGCCTATTGTCTATGCCAATAAGGCATTTGAGCGTTTGACAGGCTATGGCAATGACGACATCATCGGCCATAATTGCCGTTTTTTGCAAGGCGTGGACAGGGAGCAGCCGGAGCGTTATCTGATTGCCGAGGCAATGAAAGCCGGGCAAGGCGTTGAGGTGACGTTACGCAATTACCGTAAAGACGGTGAGCTGTTTTATAACCACCTGAAAATAAGCCCTTTGTATGACCGTAAAGGCCGGGTGATTTATTATCTGGGTGTGCAGTACGATGTGACGTATCAAGTCAATGCTAAGCATGAGATAGCGGAGCTGACTAATTTGTTGGGTGCCCTTTCGGGTAAGGGCGAGTAATCGGGCAATGCCAGATAGCGGCTTGGCATTGGCTAAGCCGACACAAACCATCATCCTATAGGTATCATAATGAGTCCGGCAGAATCCCCCGCGCTGTTGGCAGAAGCCAGCCAACAGGCCAGTTTGTTGTTTAATGAAGTGCTGTTTGGCTTGGCGATGCTGGCTTTTGCTGTGCTGATGGTGATGGAGCATATCCAACCTTACCGAAAATTTACGAATAAAATCAGTAAGGAATCGTTTGTCACCAATACGACGGCATTTTTGTTTAATAATGTTATCCTGACCGCTTTACGCGCTTCGTCGCTGTTTTTTATCGCCCAACGCTTTTCCGGCTTTGGCTTGTTAAGCGAGATGGCTAATGGCCCGTTAAAATGGCTGTTATCGTTTGTTTTGTTCGATTTTTCGATTTATCTCTGGCATTTGGTCAGCCATAAGTATGAATGGCTATGGCGTTTCCATAAAGTCCACCACAGCGACAAAAGCTTTAATGTGTCGACGGGCTTCCGTTTTCATGTCTTTGACCTGTTCTTGGAAATTTTATATAAATGCCTGTTTGTGATGATTATTGGCGTGGATGCTTATGTGGTCTTGGCGATTGAGATTATCGAACTGTTTTTTATCTTTTTTCACCATGCCAATTTGGCTTTTAAATACGAAAACCTGATTTCCCAATTCATCATCACGCCGTCTTTGCACCGTGTCCACCATTCCGCCTTACGCAAAGAGCATGACAGCAATTATGGCATTGTCCTGTCTGGTTGGGATAAACTGTTCGGGACGCGTAAGGAATTGGTGCCGGAAAAAATTGGTTTGGATACGATTGTCGCGGAAAATTTTTTGCAGTTGTTTTTTCTGGCTTTTGTCACCGAGCGGCATATCCGGCGGCTGTTGCAGATTATCCCTAAGGGGAAGAAGTAGTTTAAGTGGTTGATGAAGGCAGAAGACGGATAAGCTTAATCAGTATAAATTTTTAACGCCTTTTCAATAAATAGGCAGTCCATGAATAATAACAATAAAATCCGTCTGTTACTGTCAGCTTATCAATGTGGTGTCGGGATGGGGTCGGTATCGCAGATTGGCTGGGAGTGGTATAGCCGCTTGAGCGAATCTTGCCATGTTACTTTGCTGACCCATAGCCGCAACCGTCCGGCGTTGGCGGCTGCGGGTGCGCCGTTGGCGGATTCCGAGATTATTTATATTGATAGCGAATGGTTTGCGGGGCCGTTGTACCGCTTTGCGGGCTGGTGCTTTCCGCGTAGTGAGCATCCTAAGTTTCTGATCGCCTCGTTAGATTTTTTCGTTTATGACTGGCTGTCTGTCCGGCAGATGCGCCAACGCCTGAAAGCGGGGCAAGCGTTTGATATTGTCCATGCGGTGACCCCTGTTTCGCCGTTGGCGGCTACCCGTTTGTATAAGCTCGGTTTGCCTTTGGTGCTGGGGCCTTGGAACGGCGGTTTGGCATCGCCTAATACGTTCCCGGAAATTATGCAGGCAGAGTCAAAATGGCTGTATTCCTTACGCAATTTGGGGCGGGTGTTTGATAGGTTGGTGGGGTCTACCCGTCATGCGGCACTGATTTTTACCGCCACCCAAGCCACTTTTGCGGCGATACCCGTACAATATCAGAGCAAATGCCGCTATTTGTTGGAAAATGGCGTTAATTTGGACTTATTCCCGCCCGCACCCTATCCGCCCACCGCTTCCGCCAGCAATCCGTTACAAGTGGTGTTTACCGGGCGGTTGTTGCCGTTTAAAGGTGTGCCGATGTTATTGGAAGCGGTAAAGGCTTTGGTTTTTCCGGTGCAATTGACGATAGTCGGCGAAGGTTCCGAGCGGGGCCGCTTGGAGCAAATGACCGCAGAACTGGGTTTAAGCGATACTGTCCGTTTTACGGGGAATTTGCCCTTAGCTGAGGTTGCGCAGATTATGCAGCAGGCGCATGTGTTTTGCTTGCCTTCGGTGCGCGAATCCGGCGGAGCGGTGTTGCTGGAGGCGATGGCGGTGGCGCGTCCGGTGATTGCTGTTGATTTTGGTGGGCCTTCGGAAATTGTCGATGCGGCGGTGGGAGTAAAGTTGCCCGCCACAGGTAAGGCGGCGGTGGTGGAGGGTCTGATTGCCACATTGACGGATGTCTATGAGCGTCCGCAACATTGGCAAGCTTTGGGGGCAGAAGGTCGCCGCCGGGTTGAGGACAATTTCAGTTGGGCGGCGAAAATCGCCGCCGCTATCGGGTTTTACCGTCAATTATTGGAAGTACGCCAATGAGCCATTCTATCGCCTATTTAGTCAGTCAATATCCGGCCTATTCGCACACCTTTATTTTGCGTGAGGTGTTGCAATTGCGCCAAGCGGGTATGGCGATTGCCGTCGCTTCGATTAACGCCCCTGATCGCCCCTTGGATAAGCTGACCGAGATTGAACGTGGCGAAGCGGAACAGGTTTTTTATGTTAAAGCCCAAGGGATGTTGAAAGCGGCCTTGGCGTTAGGCAAAACGTTGTTTACCCATCCGGGCGGTTTGTGGCGCGGCGTACGCCATGCCATTAAGTTGGGCGGTTGGGATATTAAGCGCTTGTTGTATCATGGTTTTTATCTGGTCGAGGCCGTACTGGTCGGCCAGTGGTTGCGTAGCCGCCAGCTTAAGCATCTGCATGTGCATTTCGCCACCCCCGCCGCGTCGGTGGGGATGCTGGTAAAAACGGTGTTCGGCACGGGGTTTTCTTTTACTGTCCACGGCCCTGATGAATTTTATGATGCGGCGGGCTATAACTTGCCGGAGAAAATTTTGGCGGCGGATTTTATTTTCTGCATCAGCCATTATGCGCGTAGCCAAGTGATGAAGCTGTCGCCTGTACAGGCATGGCCGAAGTTTGATGTCTGCCGTTTGGGGGTCGATACCCAGCGTTTTACCCCCAATCGGACTTCGCGCCCTGCTACGCCTTATTTGGCCGAATTGTTGTGTGTCGGGCGTTTGACACCTGCCAAAGGCCAAGCGATTTTACTGGCGGCGGTGGCGCAATTGCACAGCCAAGGCTTTCCGGTCAAGTTGACCTTGGTCGGCATGGGGCCGGATGCCGAAAGCCTGCAAGCTTATGCCGAGCAATTAGGGATTAGCGGTCAAGTCGAATTTACTGGCGCGGTCGATCAAGACCATATTTTGGCGTTTTACCAAGCGGCTGATATGTTTGTCCTGCCCAGTTTTGCCGAAGGTTTGCCAGTGGTATTGATGGAGGCGATGGCGGTGGAAATCCCTTGTATCACCACGGCGATTACGGGTGTGCCTGAGCTGATCCAAAACGGTGAGGATGGCTTGTTAGTCGCCGCTTCGGATTGTGATGGTTTAGCGGCTGCTATCCGTGCTTTGGCGACCGATGCCCGGTTGCGTGGCCGCTTAGGAGCAGCCGGACGGCGTAAGGTGTTGGCGGAGTATGATTTATATAATAATACGCAGCATCTGTTGGCGGCTTTTGACAAGCGGCTTAAGGGGTAAGCTTGTTGCCTCTGATGTTGGAAAGCATGGGTAGGACGCACTTTAGCCGCTATGGTTATGCTTTTTGCTGCGTGGTTTTCTGCTGTCCGGTGCTGGCGGCTAGTCCTGAGCGGCATTATCAGGTCGAACCTCAGGCGATCAGTGCCCAAGTGCCGCGTCTGGGCGTTAATTTGGGTGAATGGGTGGCTTGGGGAGCGGGGCAGTTATCCGCGAATGTCTTAAAAAATCCGGGCTTTGAGGGCATTATTGACCGCGCCATTGTGCTGGTGAAGGCAGCGGATGGTGTAAGTTTTAGCGATGATACCGCCTGGACGAAACGCCCCGATGGTTTTTGGGCGGGGGCGCGTTACGATGTGCGTAGCGGCGGGGCGGTCGGACAGCAAGGGTTACTGTTCGATTCTAAAGCGGTAGGCAAAATGGGCTTGCCGGAATTTACCGTCATCGGTAATGCCCCGCCGTTAAGTCCCGGCGATGTGGTCAGCTTGACCCTGACCAATGATAGGCGTTTGCCTAGCCAGTGGTGGTTTGATAACGGCTTATTGCCGGGGCAGTTGACAGTGGTCTCGGATGATGTCCACCCGGACAGCCCTGGCTTAAGGTCGCTGGCACTGAGTCCCTTGGCGGGCAAGCCTGTGGAGGTATTGTCTTATTTGGATAGCATCGGGGATAGGGCAGGGAAGCTGTTGCCCGTTAACGGTAAATGGAAATTGCGCTTGTGGCTGAAACAAAAGTCCCCTGGGGCTAAGCTGACGGTCAGTTTCCGCCGCTTAAACGGCGGGCCGGCTTTTTTTCAGGAAACCCTATCGGCTAGTGGGCAGTGGCAGCAGCTTAAGCGTGAATTTACCGCTCAAGATGTCGGCGCGGCGGGTACTTTATCGTTAAGCTTGCGGGTTGAGGGTACGGAAGGCCAGATAATTGTCGATGATATTGAGTTGGGGGCTGTGGTTAACGCCGCTGAGGGGGCGTTCCGCCCGGAAGTGGTCGCGGCTCTTAAACGTTTGCAGCCGGGCTATTTGCGTGATTGGCAAGGCCAATTGGGCGATACCTTTGCTAACCGCATTGCCGATAGCTTTGCCAGACGCGCCAGCCGTTACCGTCCTGGCGCGGAAAGCACCTTTAGTTATGGTTTGCCGGAATTTTTGCAGTTGGCCGCGACGGTGGGGGCGCAACCGTGGGTGGTTGTGCCGCCGACGCTAGGGGATGAAGAATTGCAGCAGTTTGGACGTTATTTGGCTAGCCAAGCCGACGTGTGGCATTTTAAAGAAGTGCTGGTGGAGTTCGGCAACGAAAATTGGAACTCCGTGTTCCGTCCGGCGGGTATTCCCGCCTATCAGGCGCATGGCGAAGCGGCTACCCGTGCGTTCCGGTATTTGTTGGAAGGGGCAAACCACCATTCCGCCTTACATACCGTGGTCAATGGCCAGTATGTCAACCCGTGGCTATCAGCCAAATATCTCGGCGGTGTCAGTAATGCCCAAACCTTGGCGGTCGCGCCGTATTTTTTGTTTAAACTCAATGCTGATGATGACCTGTTAAGCAAATTGTTTAGCCAAGATGATTTTTACCGTGAGACCCGCGATGCCACACGGATGCAGGGTAAGGAGCTATCGGTTTATGAGGTCAATTTGCACACCACCTCAGGTACGGCCTCTGTAGCCAGCCGCAATACCGCGACCACCAGTGCGGCGGCGGGGGCAGCGTTGGCCCAGCGTTTGTTGACCGGGCTAAATGCGGGCATATCCCGACAATGTTTATATACCTTGGCGCAATACGATGCGTTTGTCGAAGGTCAGCAAAACCCGCGTGAGTTGGTCAAATTATGGGGGATTGTCCGTGATCTGGGGGCTAGCCCCCGCCTGAGGCCGACGGGCTTGGCAATGGAAATGCTGAACAGGGTGTTACCTGCGGCAGTGTATCCGCTTAGGCCTTTAGAGCCGGAAGATAAGGCGCTGACCTTAACGGCGTTACAAACCCCTAAAGGCTGGGCGTTAGCCGCCGTTTCCGCTAAGCCGGATGTACAAACGATTAAAGTCCGGTTTCCAGATGGGGCAGACAAGCAACATTGGCGGTTGTTAACATTGGCGAGTGCGGCACCGACTGATAATAACGAAGATGCTGAGCAGGTGCGGATTTTGGAAACGCCGTTGGCGGCTCAGGGAGGGGAGTTGGGTTTTGCCATACCTGCGTATGGGTTTGTGGTGGTGTCGGCGGGGGAATAGGGCAGGGATCGCTGGTACCCAAGGCAGCGGAAAATTGCCCTTTCCCGAAAGCTGGGGGAACAATAAAGCCTAACATACTGGGCTACTGTCTAGCTGTGCTGTTCAGGAATTCCAGCATATCGTCATTTTGTACACGATGATATATTTCTGCTACAGATAAGGTTAAGCCAATGGCCTCAAAAGTGATTTCATCGCCTAAAAAGTAATGTTTCTGTAGCCACCCTTCGCTTCTCCTGATGACCTGAATATCCACCATGTCTTGTTCGATGATCACATATTCTTTTAGGCTGGGGATGTTTATATACGCCATCAGTTTGATGGTCTTGTCTATTTTATGGGTTGTTTTGGACAGGACTTCAACAATGATGATAGGTGTTGTGGTGAAATAAGGTTCGGAATTGTCAAAGCTGCAATCTACCATCACATCAGGATAGAAAAAATTTGAATGGATTCTTAATTTCATATCTGAACCAAAAGGTTCGCAGGGTGAGTTTTTCAAGTGGTGTCTAAATTCTGATAAAACATTTACCGATATTCTTTCATGATTAGCACTCGTTCCAGCCATTGCATAAACTTGCCCGTCAATCAATTCATGCTTGACTTCGCTGGTCAGTTCCCATTTCAAATAGTCTTCCACGCTGGTCAAACCGATATTTTTTATAGTTAACATGTCGTTACTCCAAAATAGGTGATGTATTTTACCGGGTATTGAAATCTTTTTTTAAACTTTGGACTATTTTGACAAATAGCAGCAACTGTATTTCAATCCACGCCTCCTCTTGAAAAGCTGATGCCCATTTGGCTGCAAGGCCAACGTTTAGCCTGTGTTTTATTGTCGTTTGCTTGACACGGAACGCTATATAATGGGTTGCCTATCTATTTTTTTTGAGTGCTTACCAGTCCTTTAATTTACGCCATGATGACTTTGTTTTGCCAACACCCTAGCAAGAAACTGCAACGGTTAGTGTTATTAGGCTGGTTTTGCTGTTTGCAAGGCTGCGTGTCTTCGCCCGCCTTGCTCGATGATGCGGTGATTTCTTATGACAAATCCATTACCGAAACCCTATCTAAGCAATTGTTGCTGAATATCGCCCGCGCCCATCAGCACCAGCCCATGCACTTTACGGGCATCTCTAATATTGCCGCGACCTTCGGCTTTCAGTTTACCGCCGGGGCGGGGCCTGCATTTACGGGCGATAGCGGGGCTTTATTGGTGCCGTCGTTTGGCGGCAGTATCTCGGAGAACCCGACCATCAGCATCGTGCCGATGGAGGGGGAGGAGTTTACCCGCCGTTTGTTGGAACCTTTGCAAGAAGCTAAGCTTACTATGCTGTTGCGGCAGGGGGCGGATGTGGATTTGATTTTGCGCCTGCTGATTGATGAATTGCGCCTGACTGATGCCAAGGGCGATCAGGTTTACCCGAACCAGCCTGCCGATGCGCCAGGCTATCGGACATTCCGGCAAGCCATGCTGCATTTGTCGGCGATACAAGACCGCCATGCTTTATATGTGAATCCTTTGCTGTTTGACAGGAGCTGGGTGTTGCCAGCGGCGACCTTTAGCACCGACCAATTTTCAGACCTGCAAAACGAATTTACCGTACACTACGATATTGAACACCAGCAACTTAAGCTGACTAAACGCGTTACCGGACATATCATCTTAAGCAACTACAATCCGGTCAGCCTGAGTAATGCGGAACGCGAGCAATTGCAACAAGAAGCGGACAGCCTGCACAGCAATGAAATTATGGTTGATATCCGTCCGGGCTATCCGGGTGGCGAGTGGCCTTGGCACGGGACATTGCGCCTGCGCAGTTTTCATAATGTCTTAAACTTTATTGGCCAAGGCATCAGTGACAGCCCCGAATACGCGGTTGCCCAACATCCGCAAACGCCGCCCGTTAAAGAAAACCCTGCCCAGACCTTGGCGGTTATAGTATCGGATAACGAGCCAAAGCAGGCGGATTTAAGCGTTAAATTTGCTGGCCGTTATTATGCGGTTAAGCCGGAGGTGGGTTATCAATGGAACCGCGAGGGTTTTCGCCTGTTGTATCAGGTGTTTCAAATGACCATGAGCGAATTGTCGCAACAAGACGCGCCCAGTATCACTATTGCCAAATAAGGAGGCTTTTTGAGTTTTAATACGGATCCCAGCATGATTATGAAATGTGTAGCTTATCGGCGCGGCATCAGTCTTGGCGATGTCACCATCGAAGATATTAGCGAAGTGCTAAAACACCCGGAAACCTTTGTTTGGCTGGGGTTGCGGGAAGCCGACACTGAGTTGTTGCTGAAAATACAAGAAGAATTCGGCTTGCATGAATTGGCGATTGAAGATGCCTGTGCCGCCCATCAGCGGCCTAAGATAGAAGAATATGGCGACTCGGTGTTTTTGGTTTTGCATACCGCGTTGTTGACGGTGGACAGTGTCGAGTTTGGCGAAACCCATATTTTTGTCGGGAGCCGTTTTGTCGTCACCGTCCGCCATGGCGCGTCGCTGGATCACCGGAAAATCCGCCAGCGTTGCGAATCCATGCCGCACCAGCTCGCCAAAGGCCCCGGCTTTGTCTTGTATGCGATCATGGATTTTATCGTCGATAATTATATGCCGGTGATTGACGGCCTACAGCAACGCTTTGAAGGTTTGGAACTGGCGATTTTTGAGAACCGCTCCAGCCGTCAGACCTTGGAAGATTTGTATGAGTTAAAACGGGAATTGCTGCTGCTGAAGGCGGCGATCATGCCGATGATTGATATTTGTAATGAGCTGATGCGCTTTCACAGCGGTATTGTGCCTAAGGACGTGCAAGTGTATTTCCGTGACATTGCCGACCATATTAAACGTGTCGACCAAGCTATTGACGGTATGCGTGAGATGCTGGTTTCAGCCATGCATGTCCATCTGACCTTTGAAAGCGTCCGGCAAAACGAGGTGGTGAAGGGCTTGGCGGGCTGGGGGGCGATACTTGCCATCCCGACGATGGTGTTCAGTTGGTATGGGATGAATTTCCGCTATATGCCTGAACTGGCGTGGGAGTACAGCTATCCGTTGGTGATGGGTAGCGTTTTGCTGGGTAGTTTGTTGTTATATCGGCGTTTGAAGCGGTCGGGATGGCTGTAGGTGTTATTGGGGCTTGCTTATGGTGTGCTAGGTTAGCAAGCTGCGGTATAAATAGAACGGCTGTTTGCTTTTATCGTGGCGAGGATTATTTCTGCCCGTTTCTCGCCCGTGTTGGGGCGGCTAGATAGTGTGAGGACACAGATTAACTACCGAAGAAACCGCAAGCAGCCACCAGATAAGCTAAGTGATGATGCAGAAGCTTTTTGACATAAGTTTTTGCAAGGCTAACGCCCTAATATTTTCATCAAAAAATTAAGGAAGCGTCGTCATTCCGGCATACCCACGGGGCATAAGATGCGGTTTTGCGTATGGTCTACATTTCCGAAATTGTTGGTGTCAACGCTTTTCTGGTTCACGCGCTTTCCGGGCAAACGGCGTGCTTTTATGATGCGAGTGGATTTTATCCGTCACCAATCAATGCCAAAGCGCTGTTTTTGCCCTTATCCGAAGTATAGGCGCTACGTTGATCACTTAATTTTTACCAACCAGCCATCCGAACCTTTGCAGTTGTTTTGCGCTTCGGCGTTGATCACAATCCGCGCATAGGTGTTGCTTAAGGCGGCGGGGAGGGTGCCGCTGACTTGGAAGCTGCCGTCGTTATCGGGGGTGATGCTGAGTTGGGTGGGCAGGTCTTTGACGGTGACGGTCAGGGTGCTGGGATAGGTGTTTTTTGAGGCGTTAAAGCTAAAATGGCTTTGTGCCGCCACTTCGGCATTGTCCGCTGGCGCAAACGCGGTGAATTTGGGTTTGCTACAGGCTTTGGTGCTACTGCTGCTGCCGTAAGGCCAAGCGGTGGTGCTGGCTAGCATCAATACTAAAAATCCTAGGCTGTGTTTGGCGTTCTTCATTGTGTTGCTCCGGTTGTTGTTATTATGTGGGGTGCGATGACTGTCAGCTTATCGGTTTTCGTGCTATTGTCAAAATTTAGGGGTTGCGCGGTATTCTGCGCTATTGCAATTTTTAAGGTGAAATGGGATATTTGCCTTGTCAGTTTTGGCAAGTAGGGTCTTAGGGGGGGCGTGACCGCTAATAGCGGTGTAAAAACTCATGGGTTATGCTATACAGATATTCCCGTTTTACTATCCGCCTGATAAGGGGAATTTATGATTACTGCTTCTGTTTTTATTGTGACGCAGAATAGTGCGCCGTATTTGCGGGCGTGTTTGGAGAGCTTACGCGCCCAATCGTTGGGGGATTTCGAGCTGATTGTGGTCGATAACGCGTCGTCTGACAATACCGTTGATCTTATCCGTCATGCTTATCCTGAAGCACAAGTGTTAGCGAATAATTATAATTTAGGGTTTGCTAATGCGCATAATCTGGCCTTGACTTTGGCGCGGGGGCGTTATGTGATTTTGTTGGATCCGTCGGCGGCACTGCCGCCCGACCTGTTACAGAGTGCTGTTAAGTCTATGGAAAAAGTGCTTGATGCCGGGATAGGCGGGGCGCTGCTGCAAGACCGGCATGGGCAAACATTGCTGTCGGCACAGTTGTTTCCGTCGTTATTCAATGAAATTTTGGCGTTAGCTGATTTGTCTGCATCCCATTTTTGGGGTCGGTTTGTGCGTTTTGGGGCGAATCCTGCCGAGGCGGCCGCCGTTGATTGCTTGCCTTGCGGTTTTACGATTTTACGCCGCAGCCTATTGACCGAAATTAGGCTGTTCGATTCGCGGTTTTTTATGTATTACGGTATGGTTGATTTATGTCGGCGTATCCATGATGCCGATTTTAAGGTGTATTATTGGCCGGATTTACAAGTGACCCTTTTGGGCGACGCTAGGGCGGGTACTAGGGTGGACGGTGATAAGCTGCTGGCTTTGTGGCGGATGCGTAGCCAACTGTTGTATTACCAGAAATGGCATGGTGTATTGTATGCGCAGTTAGTGAAAGCATTGGCGCAAAATTGCTATAGGTTTAAGGCGTGGCGTAATGGCCGCCGTGCTCCGAATGCCGCCGCTGAAGCGAGGCTGATGGTGCAGTTATGGCGGCAAGCGTGGCAAGAGACGAAAGGCGGTTTGATTTCTCCGCCGCAGCCGTGGTGAGTGCCCGGATTGTTTGCCTTGGTGTGGGCCGCTTGCACGGTGCGGCTATTTAGGCTGGTTGTCAATAGCCGTTGTCGGGTCGGTTGGTGGCCCAAAATTTTTTTAAAATAGCCTAAAACCATGATCCGTTCTAAACTCATTTGCGTGCTGTTAGTTGAAGATGACCCTATAGCGGCACAGCGTGTCCAAGTATGCCTGCGGCAATTTAAAGAAATTCCTTTCGAGGTCGTCCGTGCGGGCAGTGCCGAGCAAGCCCCCACCAAAACCGTGGATTCCAGGGCTAGGGATATGCGTTTTGAAATTGTTTGGGTGCAGTCTTTAGACGAGGCTTTGCCTAAATTGGCTGAATTTCATTTTGATGTCATTGTTTTGGCCTTATCGCTGGCCGATTCCCAAGGTTTGCCGACTTTACAGGCCTTCCATCAACAGAATCAAGCTTTACCTGTCATTGTGTTATTGGGCAACGATGATGACCCGCTTGCCCAAGCGGCGTTGAAGGCGGGCGCAAAAGCCCATGTCGTCAAAGATGATGCGGGTTACGAGGGCTTGGTACGGTTAATCAAGTATGTTTTGCACCGTGCCGATATTGAAACCCGTAACCAATTGCTGATTGCCGCTTTAAAAGCGACCTCCAACGCTATTATCATCACTGACCGCGACGCGCGGATTGAATGGATAAACCCTGCTTTTACCCAGTTGTCCGGCTATAGCTTTCAGGAGTCTTTAGGCCGCCGTCCTATTGATTTGCTAAAGTCTGGTGTCCATGATGCCGTTTTTTACCAGCAAATGTGGGCTAAGTTGGCGAATGACGAGCATTGGCAAGGCGAAATCGTTAACCGCCATAAAGACGGCAGTCTTTATAATGCCGATGTCGGCATTTCTCCAGTCTTCGATAACGCTGGCGTATTGTCTGGTTATGTGCAGATACAACGTGATATTACCGATAGTGTGGTATTGCTGAACGTCTCTGAAGTGTTGCAGAAAACCATCCCCTTAGCGACGCGCTTTGGGCAAGTGTTGCTTATTCTGTTCAATCTTAAGGCCTTCGACTTGGCTCATAAGGGCTGCGTGTTGTTACGTTCAGCCGATGATCCGCTGGCTTTGGTTGAGTTTGTGTTGAGCGGCGACTTAACCCCAGCGTTTCTCGATAGGGAAAAGCGCCTCGATCACCGAGCCTCTTTATCGGGACAAGTATTGCAGAGCGGCGAAGTATTGGTGGCCGATGACTGTTATTGTAGTGTCAGCGACCAGTATCAACTGCTGGATATGCAGGCGCATGGGCATTACGTTGTGCCTTTAGTATTAGGTAATGAAGTTTTGGGTACGCTGTTTTTATTTACCGACTGTTATCCTTTACAGACTGAAAGCCGTTTGACCATGTTAAAGCAAGTGGGTGAAATGATGGCTTTAGCTGTCCGGCAAGAAGAAACCAAAGTGGCTTTGGAAACGGCCCGCGACTTGGCGATGCAGGCTTCATTGATAAAAAGCGAGTTTTTGGCGAATATGAGCCATGAGATCCGTACCCCCATGAATGGGGTGTTAGGTATGTTAGATTTATTGCGCGAGACCAAACTGAGCCCTACCCAACAAGATTGGGTGGATACCGCGTGCAGCTCCGCCGAAGCCTTATTGGATATTATTAATGATATTCTCGATTACTCTAAGCTGGAGGCGGGTAAGTGTGCGGTTGAGCAGATCGAGTTTAATCTGGCCGATTTGGTTGATGATATTTGCGCCTTATTGGCCGTGCGGGCGTACGGCAAAGGTTTAGAACTGAATTGCGCCTTACCCGTGCCTATGCCTTTACAGTGGCTTGGCGACCCTATGCGCATTCGCCAAGTATTGACCAACTTGGTGGGCAATGCCGTCAAGTTTACCGAACAAGGCGAAATCTATATTAAAGTCAGCCGCACGCCACTGACAATGAATCAAGATGAAGTGCGTTTTGAGGTCCGCGACACGGGTATCGGTATCTCCCCAGAGGCGCAACGCCAGTTATTCAAGCCTTTCTCGCAGGCGGACAGTGCCACGTCACGGCGCTTCGGTGGCTCCGGTCTGGGCTTGTCAATCAGCAAGCGCTTGGTCGAGCTGATGGGGGGGCATATCGGTATGGATAGTCATCCGGGCGCTGGTACTTGTTTTTGGTTTACCTTACCGCTGACCTATACCCAAACTCAAGAGACGCGGCAGTTGTCGTGCGATTTGTCCGGCAAGCGCACATTGGTGGTCGATGATAACGCCACCAACCGCGAAGTGTTGGCTAATTATTTGGCGAGTTGGGGATTGGCCGTTTCGGAAGTCGATAACGGTAGTGCCGCGCTGATGCAATTGCAAACCTCCGCCTTGCATGGGATTATTTATGATTTGATCTTACTCGATGTACAAATGCCTATTATGGACGGTTTGACGTTGGCGAAATGTCTGGCGCATATCCCCACTTTAGCCGCCATCCCTATTATTTTGATCTCTTCAGGGGATCAGTTTAATAGCGATGATTACCAAAACACCGCGATTGTGCAGCGTTTGTTAAAGCCGGTCCGGCAGCTGCAATTGTTTGACGTTATCGTTAATGCCCTGCACTGTGTCGATGCGCTGCCGCCAGAGGCCGCCGCTGAGCCGCCTGTACCCTGTTATCGGGGTAAAGATGTTCTGGTCGTTGAAGATAATAAGATTAACCAAAAAGTCATTACGGCCAAATTGGCAAAATTTGGCCTAGTGCCTGAAATTGCCGAAAACGGGCAGGTCGCCCTTGATAAACTGGCCCATCAGCCGTATGACCTGATTTTGATGGATTGCCAGATGCCTGTACTGGATGGCTATAGTGCCACCCGTGAACTGCGTTTGTTGGAACGCCGTCAGGCATGGCCACGCCAGACGGTTATTGCCTTGACCGCGAATGCCTTGGAGGGCGAGCGGGAAAAATGTCTGGCGGCGGGGATGGATGATTATTTGACCAAGCCCATTGTGAGTGAACAATTACAAGCGGTTTTGGCGCGGACTTTAGGTGGCTCTGATGATGGCGGCGTACCCGACCCGGGTCTTGCCACCACACAAGTGCCTGTCTGGGATGAAGCCCGCGCCCTGAAGCAGTTGGATGGTGATCAGGAGTTGCTGGATGAGATGATTAGCTTGTTTTTGGAAGAAGGCGCTAAGCAATTGGCTGTGTTAATGGCAGCGCAGGGGCAAGCGGTGGCGGTGGCAAATGCCGCGCATACCATTAAAGGGACTTTAGGGCATTTTTGTGCCGATACGGCAAAAACGGCGGCCAGTATATTGGAGAATGCGGCGCGTAGCGGCGAGGTAGCCGATTTAAGCGATCTGGTTGAAACGCTTAAGCAAGCCGTTACTGTGCTCATTGGCCAATTGCAAAATCGCTAGGGGCGTTAACGCGTGGCACTGGCTGGTTTTTCTACGGGTTGAGAATTAGGTGCTTTAGTTAATAATCCATTCATAATAGGGTCTGTATAATAAAGCTGGGATTTACAAGAGTAATAGGTCGTAGTATAGTAGTAAGATAACAATAATTTGACAAAGTAAACGGTATTTTACCCCTTCCCATAATCCAGCATATTTTTCACCTTTAAACAATAAGGCAGACATGGCGACCCAACTTAAAAATCTGGCTGATGCGACAATTATTTTCGATAGCCAAACACCGGCTCCACAGAATAATACCGATACGGCGTTACCCAGCATTATCCCCGCAGCAATTGACAGTGCCGATACTACGGACAACAGCACGATGAATACCGGACAAACGGATACCGTTGCTACAGCGGCGGCTGATAATGCGGCAACCAGCACTGCGCCAGTTATTGGTAGTGACAGCACAGCGGATGAAGTGGTGGCAGGTAACGATAGCCCTGTTGATGCTACTGGTGGGTCGCCTTCCGATATAAATGCAACTGTGATTGATAGTGGTGCGGATACCATTATGATGTCTCATGGCGCTGTTTTTGAAATGGTTAATTTTTATTCGTCCGTAATCGTGACTGATATGCCCGATACCACCAGCACGGACGGCGGCGCGATAACCGACCTGACCGACCTCGGCAGTGTAGACGGCACGGACGGCGGCGCGATAACCGACCTGACCGATCTCGGCAGTGTAGACAGCACGGACGGCGGCGCGATAACCGACCTGACCGACCTCGGCAGTGTAGACGGCACGGACGGCGGCGCGATAACCGACCTGACCGACCTCGGCAGTGTAGACAGCACGGACGGCGGCACTGTGACCGACCAAAACGACACCGTTAGTGCGGACGGCACGGACGGCGGCGCGATAACCGACCAGACCGACACCGCTAGTGTGGACGGCACGGACGGCGGCGCGATAACCGACCAGACCGACACCGCTAGTGTGGACGGCACGGACGGCGGTGCTATGACTGACCCTGCCATTGTGGACATTACGGATGGCGGCACGGCAACTTATGGCATAATATCTTGGGTTATTTTTGATGAGCCCATAGAGATAAGCAGTCTGGTAGATGTTTCTTCTGACGGGGATAGCGCAGTTGCTGCGGATGCTGGCACTGATACGACCGACAGCAGTGCGGCAACCGATGACACCATTATTTCGTTAGACGACGGCAATATAGATTTATCGGCTTATACGCCTGATTATAGTAGTACCTGGGGTACTTATGCTTGTATATTCACGATAGCACAAGTTGATATGTTTATATCTTTTGATGCTAATGGCACGGCCTTACAAGATTCAACCTCTTTGAGTGCTGATGCCAGTCTGCCGTTAGTCGGAAATGATGCCTCCTTAAGCTATATTGGTGTTGCGGATGCCAGCAGTGTCATACCGTTAATCGCCTAGTTTCGGCCTATTGCGGTTGCGGTCAAAAAGCCCCTTTTTTAAGGGGCTTTTTTATGGGTTTTGCTGAGTAATTCCCACTTGAGCCCCTACATTAACACGGATGCTTTTTGCAATGGTGCAAAAATAATGCTTCTCCGTTTTGAGCGTCTTATGGTCACTTGTATTTTTACACGCTTGCCATTTTTAGCCTAAAAACCTAGCTTATGCAGTTTAGTTAATCCGCGAAGGCACTTGTATAGCCTATTGCTGTCGATAGGTCACGGTGGTTTAAACAAGAGTAGGCGATGAAAAAATATACCTTGGCGGTAGTGTTACTGGTTGTACTGGGCGGCTTGTCTAGTGAGGGTTGTTGGGCAGAAGGTCATGGCGGAGGCCATGGAGGCGGGGGCGGTGGAGGCGGTGGGCATGGAGGCGGTTATGGTGGAGCCGGTGGACATGGAGGTGGTGACCATGGTGGCGGAGGCGGTTACGGTGGTGGTGGGGGCGGCGGCCACTTTGGGGGTGGTGACCATGATCATGGCCATTTCGGTGGCGGTCATTTTGGCGGATATGGAGGTGGTCGCTTCGGATACGGCGGGTATGGTGGCCGTTTCGGCTATGGCGGCTATGGCTATGGCGGTAACCGTTTGGGCTTTTATTTTGGCGCACCGTATTATACTTATCCCTATTACGGCTATCCGTACCGCAATTATTATGCGCCGCCGCCTGTGGTGATTACTGTGCCGCCCACGCCGCCCGTCTATATCCAGCAGCAAGCGGCCCCGGATTATCCGTCCGGTTCTTGGTATTACTGCGATGATCCGCAAGGCTATTATCCTACTGTCAGAGAATGCCCGGACGGTTGGCAGCGTGTGCCGCCGACAGTCCCCCCGCCCCGTTAAGGAGTTTGTTTATGTCTATAAAGTTGAAAAGTGTGCCGATACTGTTGTTAGCGGTCAGTGGTTGTGCCAGTGTGCCGGAAGGGCCCAGTGTGATGGTTTTGCCGGGTAATGGGCTATCTTTCGAGCAATTCCGTAATGATGATGCGGTGTGCCGCCAATTTGCTTTTTTTCAGTCGGGTGGGGTAGACAGCAATTCGGCTGGGATGAGTAGTGGGGTCACCAGTGCGGTAGTCGGTACGGCGTTAGGCGCAGCGGCGGGAGCGGCGTTTGGTGGTGGGCGCGGGGCGGTGATTGGGGCGGGTAGCGGGTTGTTGTTGGGCAGTGTGGTCGGGTCGGGTGCGGCTGGCGATTCCCAATCGGCGGCGCAACAAGCTTATGATAATGGCTATGTCCAATGTATGTACGCTAAAGGCCATCAAGTGCCTATGGATGGGCAGATTATGCAAGCACCGCGTTCGGCGGCGCCGGTAGCTGACGATATACCGCCACCGCCACCCGGATTGCCACCGCCGCCGCCTGTGCGCTAAAGCCGGGTAACATTGCCGATGGCCTTATAGGAATGTGCATGAAATTAAGTAGGTGTTCCATTGCAACACAGCGTGTTGAACCCCACCCCAGCCCTCCGCCTTTCCCGTCGTACAGGCGAAAATCAAGGGGAAAACGCCCCTCTCCCTGCCAAGGGAGAGTCCTTCTGCTTCGCTCAGGGAATGCGGAGGCTGGGGGGCTATTTAACGCAGTTCCCACTTAGGCCGGAAAGAGGTTTCTTTATCGAAATCCTGCCAGATATAATCGGGGGTGACGATGGGTTTGGTGGGGATGAGAAATGTCGCCATATCGTAAGCACCGTTTAGGGTACGCGCTACCATGTAAACCATGCCGGTGAAAAATCCGGCGGTGGCCGCATAAGCCCAACCTTGTCTGCGCTTGGTGATGATAATGGTTTTAGGCACTTCGGCTATGCCTGTTACGGCATTTGCAACGCCGTTGCCGAATTTGCTGCTAAAGCGGGCAGGGTAGCTGGACGCATTGGCATCGTAAGTGCTGAGTAAGGCCAGTACCAAAAGAATTTTTAACAGAGGTTTCATAAAGGCTTCCAAAAGGGTAAGCAAGCGGGTGGTGAGAGAGGTTAATGTCAGGGGGCATAAACCCTAACCGTACAGCCGTAGCTCTTTTTTAAAACGCGGTTTCGGCACCAATGAGAAGAAGGCCACAGGTTGGGCAAGCGCCAGCGGTTTGCCCAACCTGTGGTGTTATGCCGATTTGCCTATCAGTCCTTAACCCAGCCGTCGCGTAGGGTGACCGTGCGGTTAAACACCTTTTTGCCGTCCACGCTATCGACGGTGTCCAAGCAGAAATAGCCGGTACGTTCGAATTGGTAGCGGTGCTCGCCCGTGGCTTCGGCCAGGCTGGCTTCGATACGGCAATCGCTCAAGACTTCTAAGGAATTGGGGTTTAAAGCATCCAGGAAGTTGGCCTCGTTATCCGGTTGCGGGACGCTGAACAGGCGGTTGTATAAGCGTATTTCAGCGGGCAGGGCGTGGGCTTCGGATACCCAGTGGATAACGCCTTTGACTTTCCGGCCTTCGGGGTTTTTTCCTAAGGTGTCGGGGTCGTAGCTACAGCGCAGTTCGGTGATATTGCCGTCGGCATCTTTAACCACCTCATGGCAGCGGATGACATAAGAGCCGCGTAGCCGCACTTCTTCGCCCAGCACCAAACGTTTGTATTTGGGCGGTGGGTTTTCGGCAAAATCATCTTGTTCGATCAGGATGGTTTTCGCAAACGGCACACTACGCTTGCCCAGTTCATGGCGTTGCGGATGGTTGCTGATTTCCAAGTTTTCGGTTTGGCCGTCGGGGTAGTTGGTGATGACTACGCGCAATGGCGCCAGTACGGCCATGACCCGCAGGGCGTTTTCGTTCAGGTCTTCGCGGATGCAGTATTCCAGCACCCCCATTTCTATCCAAGAATTTTGCTTGGTCAGGCCGATGCGTTCGCAAAAATCGCGGATAGCTTTGGGGGTCACGCCTGCTCGGCGCAAACCCGCTAAGGTCGGCATCCGTGGGTCATCCCAGCCGTTGACGTGTTTTTCTGTGACCAACAAATTCAGTTTGCGCTTGCTGACGATGGTGTATTCCAATTGTAAGCGGGCAAATTCGATTTGTTGCGGATGACTGGGGGTTTCCACTTGCTCCAGCACCCAATCGTAGAGCGGGCGGTGGTCTTCAAATTCTAGGGTACACAGCGAATGGGTGATGTGTTCGAGCGCATCCGAAATGCAGTGGGTGTAGTCGTACATCGGATAAATGCACCACGCGTCGCCGGTGCGTTGGTGGTGGACGCGGCGGATCCGGTAGATGGCGGGGTCGCGCATATTGATGTTAGGCGAGGCCATGTCAATTTTGGCGCGTAACACATACTGCCCGTCGGCAAATTCGCCCGCCCGCATCCGTTGGAACAGGTCGAGGTTTTCGGCAATCGGGCGGTCGCGGTCGGGGCTGGGTTTGCCCGGTTCGGTCAGCGTGCCACGGTAGGCGCGGATTTGTTCGGCGGACAGGCTGTCGACGTAGGCCAAGCCTTTTTCGATCAGGACGACGGCGTAGCCGTACAATTGCTCGAAATAGTCGGACGCGTGACGCAGTTCGCTCCAGCTAAAGCCTAACCATTGCACGTCGCGCATGATGGATTGCACATATTCGTCGCTTTCTTTTTCGGGGTTGGTATCGTCAAAGCGCAGGTTGCAAGTGCCGTTGTTTTCTATCGCCATGCCGAAATTAAGGCATATCGATTTGGCGTGGCCGATATGCAGGTAACCGTTCGGCTCCGGCGGAAAACGGGTGGCGACCCGGCCTTTATGTTTGTCGGTTTTCAGGTCGTTGGCAATAATTTGCCGGATGAAGTTGGGGGCTAGTGAGGGTTCGTGTGTAGACATGCAAATGTTATTATTAGTTATTGAAATAATTCAAAAACTTGTCATTGAGGGTTAATGGGGGGGCGGAACGCTGTGGAAAGTCCGCAAGACGGGTATCAATACTACTGTAATCTGTCAAGCCAGTAAAGCGTGAGTCTTGATATTGGCTGATTTTGCTGGGGGGAAAGCAAGGTATGCCCGCTGCCCAAAGGCTTGGGTAGCGGGTTTATGGGGGGGCTGGACTTTGTTACGCGGCGACTGGGGCGTAGCGGTTGAACAGCATCGCCAGCATATCGCATTCGTCCGGGGTGGGTTTGACCCAGCCAGGGATACCTAAATCGGCTAAGACCTGTCGGCCTTGGCTGTCTTGGTTCATGTCCAGCAGAACTTCGGCCAAGGCCGTGCCTACGGCTTCGCAGCGGGGCGAAACGCTGAAAATATGGAAAGCGAAGGCGGTTTCGCTTTGGTCGATTTCGCGGAGCATTTTGCGGGTCAGGCCGGATAGGCCTTGGTAGGTATCGCTGAGCATGAACAGGATGTCCGCCGAGCCTTTCAGTAACATTTGCAAGGCTTTAATATCATGGCCGGAGAAAATGTACTCCATGTCACTGAGTGAGCTTTCGCTTTCTTCCAATAAGAAGCGGCCCAGCAGATAGACAAAGTTGTCTTGGGCGGCGGTGACGATCTTGCCGCCTTGATAGTCCGCTAAAGTGACCCGTTTGTCTTCGCTACGCACCAGAAGGGTGACTTCATCGGTTTGGTCGATAGGCCGCAGCAGGGGCTTATACTGGTGTTCCAGCATCAGGCGCGTCGCTTCAAACGGTTTGGTGAAGACGATGTCCATTTCTTCAATTTTTTTGCGCCGCTCCGTCATAGCGCCGTGGCTGAGTTCTAGATGCACTTCGCGGCCTAAATGGCGTTGCAGGTAGGTGTTGAAGAAATACCAGCCGTTCATTTGTTGGCTGCTTTGCGCACTGACCCAGAGGTTCAGTTTGTCGCTGGTGTTGGCTTGGATGATAGCAGGGGCATCACTGATGCGGCGTTGCACTGGGGCGGCAACGCTGGACTCGGTGGCACGGGCTTGCGGTACGGCACTGCCTGGCGGCACGATAGTGGCTTTGGAAGGGGCTTCATCAGCCAGAAAACGGGTCAGTCCAGTCATTTTGAACAATACGCCGATCATTCGGTTGGCATTGACCACGCGGATGCTAATATCCCGCTCTTGCCAATGCTGAAACAGTTTGAGCAATTGTGCCAAGCCCATCGAGTTGACCCGCGCGACCTCGCTAAAATCTAAGGTTACTGAGGCGTTTAGCGGCACTATATACAGGGTTTGTAAGGCATCAACAGCGTTAA
Source organism: Methylovulum psychrotolerans (assembly GCF_002923755.1). Lineage (GTDB taxonomy): Bacteria > Pseudomonadota > Gammaproteobacteria > Methylococcales > Methylomonadaceae > Methylovulum > Methylovulum psychrotolerans. The sequence goes on along the minus strand of NZ_PGFZ01000001.1, from coordinate 837,460 downwards.
CATCGACCATGCCATACAGTTTGAAACGTTGCTCAGGGTTGGTGCGTGAGGGCTGTGGCTGGATTTGCAGTTTTTCTGACGTTAAGATAGTCGGTGGTACGGCGGCAGGCTCAGACGTAGCTACGGCGGGAGTTGCTTTGGCAATTTCCATACCTAGGTCTTCCGCCAAAAATCGGGTCAGGCCAGTCATTTTAAACAATACACCGATCATGCGGTTGACATTGGTGACGCGGATTTGGTTATTGCGGTGTTGCCATAGTTCAAACAATTTCAGCAGTTGTGCCAAGCCCATCGAGTTGACCCGATCCACTTGGGAAAAGTTAAGTTCTACGGTACAGTCGGGGGGGAGGATATAGAGCGTCTCCAAAATATCGACGGCTTCGATATCGACAGTGCCGACCAGAAAAAATTGTTGCGACAATTTGTCGGCAGACGGTTGCGGCAGTATTTTTAACTTAGATGTATTCATGGTTAATCGCCTCAAATAATTCGGTATGGTAAAGGAATTGGAAACCTTTATCCGCCTCTGGGTCAAAAGGATTGTACAAATCAAGGAAAACGCATACTTGGGTTTGCCGGTTTGGCAGTACCCGCATTTGCAGGTAATCGGACATGCGCCAGATCAGGTACAGGCCACCGCCACCTATGCCGGCATCCAAACCTAAGCCTTCAATATGACGGGTCAGACGGTTTAAAAAGACTTGGGGGGTTAACGTTCCCCAAGAATCCGTCAGAGAGATGCCCAATAAATTGCCTTGTAGTGAGACATCTAAGCGTAATTTTTCATCTTCGGCCAATTCGCGCGAAGTGCCTTTGGTGTATAAGGCGCGGCCTTTGCCGTCACGCGGAGCGGCGCATAAGCCATTTTCAATCAGTTCGTCCAATAAGAACACGGCGGCATCTAGGCGGTCAGGGTCACCTGTCGCCATTTCTTGTAACCATGCATCCACTTCGGCAATTATAAATGCTTTGTCATCGCTATGGGTGAAATCAAATTCGCGGCGTTGTTCGGGGTGGCGCAACAACATGGCTAAATCATCTGGCCAAGGTTTCTCATGTTGGCTGAGTAAAATATCCCAACCGAGTTGGTGGTTAATGGGACGGTCTTGGGGGAGAATCCGCCGGATGCCCTGTTGGGATAGGCTGGGGATTAAATCGGCAAAACGGTTATTTGCCAAGAACACCACTTCTTGGCGGTTAAGCTTACTGGACACGGCGACGGGATTGGCGCGGTAATCGGCATCGAACAGATAAGTTTGCTCCGAATCTTGGGCTTTGGCGGTAAGGGTGTTTTCAGTGGTGGCAGTGTCGTAGGTTTTTTCCAGATAGTCAACGGAAAATAAGGTCAAGTCGTCTTCAAAAGTGCTGCGTTGTAAAAAGTTAGTCAGCTTAAGCAAAATAATGTCGTGTAAAGTGGCAATGTCGCTGTCGGCATGGTCGGTCAAGAGGGCTTCTAGGCGTTCATAACCGAAACATTCGTTGGCGGCATTCTCTTCTTCGACAATGCTGTCGGTATATAAAAATAAGCGGTCACCCACATCCATTTCGGTGGCCGCTTGTTCGTATTCGGTATCGGCGTTTTTACCTAAGGGCAGGCCGCCGATTTCCAGGCAGTCTAAAATTCCCAGCATGGGCCGGTAGAGGTAGGCGAATTGGTGGCCGGCATTGGCGTAGCGCAATTCTCCCGTTTGGGTGTCCAAGCAGATGGCGAACATGGTCATCAGCAAGGATTGGTGGGCGGTGTTAAAAATGATGTGGCTAAGACGGCTAAGGATTTTATGCGGTTCTTTTTCCTGCTCGGCTTCCAAGAAATTAACCGCCGCTTTGGCGGCGCAGACGATGGTGCCGGCGGCGATACCGTGGCCGCTGACATCGCCGACTAAAATAATTGCCCAGCGCTGAGCGACGATGTAATAGTCATAAAAGTCACCGCCCACTTCGCTGGAGGTGAGCATGGTGGCCAGCCCGGTTATGCCTTGTAAGCGGATCTGTGCCGGGCGTAATAAGTTTTGCTGTAGGGCCGCCGCATTGGCGACTTCGTCATTGAGCCGTGCGCTTAATTGCTGCATGGTCTCGATCAGGTTGCCTTGGGATTGGGAGATTTTCAGCATCATATCGGCGATCTTAACAACGCCGACGATGCCTTTGTCATCAATAACGGGCAAGGCTTCGTAACGGATGCTGGGGTCTTTGTTGAGGAAGTTGGCGATGACTTTGTCGATACGGTCGTTGACATCGACGATCATGGGGGCGACAAAGATGTCGCTGTTGCTTTCCAGCAAGATGGCCAGCGGCTTACGCGCGTACAATTCGCGGGCGAAGGCGCGGGTCATCAGGTTAAGATAGTTGCGCCGCGAAATAATGCCAAAAAACAGTTGCTCGTCGGTGACGACGGGTAATGCCGCCAGTTCCGGATTTTCCTGGAATAAGCCCAGCACATCCAGTATTGCCATATCCAAGGTGATAGGCTTAACAGTCTGCGTCAATTCCATAACGCTAGGGGCTGTGAAGGTGACGGAACCGTTAAGGTCGCGTTTGTTTTGGGTACGACTAAGCATAGACAACCTAAAAAACTGTACAAAAAGCAGGAGAGTGAGTCATTCACCCGCTATTTTATAAGGTTTAGATGACAGCTTGGTTACAGGAGGGGGGTAAATAAGAATAGTTCGTATTTGAGAATAATTAAAGGTAAGGCCAGTTATTAAATAGTTGTTGGGCGTATCGTCTATAGCGGGCTATATCCGCTCAATTAGGGGGTTTAAGCGCTAATATTGCCTTTTTATCATGACATTAGCGGATAATTGCACTATCAATGGTAATCAATTGCGGCCGGTTAAAAAGATTGGACGCCGTCCTGATGCGGTCGTATTAGCCACATCAGGCGGTAACGGCAACCGTAACTAGCGGCTCTCGGTTTGCGGTTGCAGTTGCTCTAGCTGCTCTTCCAAGTATTTGACTTTTTTCAGTAACTCCGGCAATTTGCTGAGGGCAACCTGTTCTTTATAAGCGACACGCTTATCTTTAGCCGGGCTACCAAAGACTTGGGTTTGGGCGGCTATGTCTCCCGCCACGCCCGCGCGGGCCATCACCACCGCCCCTTGGCCAATATGGACATGGTCGGCGATGCCGGCACTGCCGGCGAGTATGGCGTAGTCGTCAATTTGGCACGAGCCGGATACGCCGACTTGCCCGCACATGATGACATGGCGGCCGATTTTGTTGTTGTGGCCAATCTGTACCAAGTTATCAATTTTGCTGCCTATACCTAGCGTGGTACTGCCCAATGCCCCCCGGTCGATACAGGTGTTGGCGCCGATTTCGACATGATCGCCCAGTACCACGTTGCCGACTTGCGGGACTTTGATATGCTGGTGGTTGCGGAATTTATAGCCAAAGCCATCGGCACCGATGACCGCCCCGGCATGGATGATCACATGATCACCAATGACCACATCGTCATAAATAACCGCGTAGGGATGGATGCGGCAATGCTTGCCGATGGTGACATGGGCACCGATATAAGCTCCGGCCAACACCGCGCTATGGTCGCCAATTTGGCTATGCTCGCCCAATACCGCATAAGGGCCGATGGATACGCCTATGCCTAGGCTAACGGTATCTGCCAACACGGCTTGCGGAGCAATGGCGGGTGGGTAATGGCGTTCCGGGTGCAGCAAGGTGATGGCATGGATAAAGCCCATTTCCGGGTCGGCACAGACCAATAAGGCCATTGTAGGCGGCACGTCGGGCAGGGCGAAGCCTTCGGCGACAAAACAGGCGCTGGCCGCCGAGCCTTTGATATATTTGTTGTAGCGGCTATTGGTCAGTTGCGTGACTTGCCCGTGTTGTGCGGAGCTAATGTCTGCCGCCGAGGTCAGCAAAGCCGTAGGGTCGCCGCCTTCAATACGGGCGTTACACGCTTGGGCGAGTTCTTCTAAAGTCATTGGCATAGGGAATCCCTGTGATAAGTTTTAAATAGGAGGTGAGCGGTCAGGATACGGATGCTGGTGGCCGGGCTTCACGTCCGTTGCCAAGTTCCCGATTTGCCGCCCGCTTTTGCCAGCACTTGTAGCGAATGGATAACCATGCCCCGGTCAACTGCCTTGCACATGTCGTAAATGGTCAACAAGGCGCAGGCGGTGGCGGTTAACGCTTCCATTTCCACGCCGGTTTGGCCTTGAGTTTTGACGGTGGTTTGGCAGCGGATGTGGTTAAGTTCGGTATTGGGGCTTAGGGCAATATCCACATGGGTTAAGGCTAGCGGGTGGCAGAGCGGGATCAGGTCGGCGGTTTTTTTGCTGGCCATAATCCCGGCGATGCGGGCTATCCCTAAGACATCGCCTTTTTTGTGGCCGCCGCCGATAATCAGCGCTAAGGTTTCCGGCTGCATGTCGATGTAGCCTTCGGTAATGGCGGTGCGTTGGGTAACGGCTTTGTCGCCGACATCGACCATGTGGGCTTCGCCAGCTTGATTAAAATGGGTGAGTTGGGTCATTTGTCGGTAAAATTAGCGCAAAATGTTGGTTGTGTCTGACATTATCCTTAGATTTTGTAGCCGCGTGAATGAATATGTCAATTAAAGTACGTTATTTTGCCAGTTTAAAAGAACAGTTGGGGCGTTCGGATGAGACCTTGCCCGCCGTCGGCATCGCGTCGGTACGGCAAGTCTGGACTGCCGCCAATCCCCAACAACCCTTGCCGGACAATATCTTAGCGGCGGTCAATATGGATTATGCCGACTTGGACAGCCCTGTCCGGGCAGGTGATGAAGTGGCCTTTTTCCCGCCCGTCACCGGAGGCTGATGATGACGGTTATTGTGACGGGAGCAGGCTTCGACCCTTGGCAAGAACTCCAAGCCTACCAACAAGCCGCGCAAGGCCTGGCCGGGCAAGTTGGCGCGACCAGTGTTTTTGTCGGTACGATGCGGGATTTTAACGAGGGCAGCGGTGTGCAAGCCATGACCTTAGAACATTATCCGGGTATGACCGAAAAGCAGTTAGCGGCGATTGTCGCCGAAGCGGGGCGGCATTGGCAAGTGCTGGATGCGTTAATTATCCATCGGGTCGGCGAGTTGTTGCCCAATGACCCGATTGTGTTGGTGGCGGTATGGACATCGCACCGGGGGGATGCCTTTGATGCCTGCCGTTACATTATGGAGGCGTTAAAATCTAAAGCCCCGTTCTGGAAAAAAGAACGCTTGCTGTCAGCCGACGAGCGTTGGGTGGGTAAGAATACCGATGGCTATCATCGCGCCCCTTAATGATGATTGCCGTTAAAAATCCCGCCAGTGTAGAGATTGTCCTGAAAAAATCCCGGTTTATTGGGGCATTGATCCCGTGTGCTGATGAGCAGGACGTGCCGCGCCATCTTAAGGGCTTTGCCGATGTGCATCCCCATGCCAGCCATATTGTCTATGCGTACCGCATGAAAACCGCCAATGGCATCATCTACCGCTTCCATGATGCGGGTGAGCCGACCGGCACGGCGGGCAAGCCGATTTTTCAGCAATTGGAAGGTAAGGAACTGATTAACGTCTTGCTGGTGGTGGTGCGCTATTTCGGGGGCGTTAAGCTGGGAGCAGGGGGCTTGACCCGCGCCTATAGCAATACCGCCAGTCAAGTGATCGCCGCCGCCGAGCTGTGTCCGTATATCGATTGGGTCACCGTGCCGTTGACGTTGGATTACAAGCAAATCCAGCCCTTGGAATATTTGTTGAAAAAGCTCGACGGGCGCATTGTCGCGCAAGATTTCGCCGGGCAGGTCAAGGTGCAGGTGCAGGTGCCCGCTGGGCAGGTGGCGGTGTTGTTGGCGGCTTTTGCGGGAGATGGACGGGAAGCGGTATACGTTGCCGGATCGGGGTGAGGGTTGAGGAACCCATGGTTAAAAAACGCTTTATCACGAAAGGCGTGACGTTATTTGGGCTGTTTTTTTCGTGTCCTCTGTTCTTAGTGGTGAATGGCAAGATAAATAAACTATGGCTTTCAATGCGGCTAGGGTTTAAGTCCGATATGCCGTATTTTAAGTGCTTTCGCTGTGCCGAGTCGTTTTTTACCGGACAAGTGAAGTATTTCCTAGGTATTTTGGTGGCTGTTGTTTACAATCCGCCCGCTGCTGGAATAGCACATTTTTTGTGCTACATAGGCGGCTTAAATTTGTATCCTACCTTTCTTAAATTACGTTTGGAGATGGCAATATGGCGGATTATATCGGTGATGATAATAATAATACCTATATCGGTACGGATGAAGATGATTCGATGTTTGGTAATGGCGGCAATGATAGGCTGTTGGGCGGGCTAGGGTTTGACATGCTCAGCGGCGGTTTGGGCGATGATAAACTGGATGGCGGGTTGGATGGCGATGTCCTCTATGGTGATGAAGGCAATGATCGGCTATTGGGCGGGCTAGGATTTGACACGCTCAGCGGCGGTTTGGGTGACGATAAACTGGATGGGGAAGAGGATAATGACACCTTGTCCGGCGAAGAGGGTGATGATGTCCTGCGCGGTGGGATGGGCGTTGATTTCCTGTCGGGCGGTTTGGGTAATGATAGCCTAGATGGCGGTGCCGATGACGATATGCTTTATGGCGATGATGGTGATGACCGCCTAACGGGTGGGGCAGGATTTGATTCCCTTTATGGCGGCTTAGGTGATGACAAACTGGATAGCGGCGCGGACGGTGGCAATCTGTTTGGTGAGGATGGTGATGACGTGCTGTTGGGTGGGGCAGGATTTGATTTCCTTTCCGGCGGTTTGGGTAATGATAGATTAAATGGTGGTTCTGACGGCGACATCCTGCAAGGTGATGAGGGGGATGATATTTTGCGGGGCGGGACGGGCTTCGACACGCTTTCTGGCGGTTTGGGTGCGGATAAGCTGGATGGCGGTTCGGACGACGATGCCCTACAAGGTGATGACGGTGATGATGTCCTGTTGGGCGGGACGGGCTTCGACACGCTTACTGGCGGATTGGGTGCGGATAAGCTGGATGGCGGCTCGGATAACGATAGCCTGCAAGGTGATGACGGCGACGATGTCTTGCTAGGCGGAACGGGCTTCGACTGGCTTACTGGCGGTTTTGGCAATGATAAGCTGGATGGCGGCTCGGATAACGATACCCTGCAAGGTGATGACGGTGATGATGTCTTGCTAGGCGGAACGGGCTTGGACATACTTTATGGCGGTTTTGGCAATGATAAGCTGGATGGCGGCTCAGATGACGATACCCTGCAAGGTGATGATGGCGATGATGTTTTATTGGGTAAGGCAGGGGTGGATTTTCTATTGGGTGGCCAAGGCAATGACAGGCTGGATGGCGGTTCGGAAGATGATAACCTGCAAGGTGAGGACGGTAATGATGTCCTAATAGGGGGGCTGGGTCATGATTCTCTTGATGGCGGTCTTGGTACTAATGTTCTTGATGGCGGCGAAGGTAACGACACGTTAAGCAGTTACCTTGGTCAAGGTACCTTGATAGGCGGACAAGGTAACGATACTTATAATGTGGCATATAGCTCGATAGTGATTGATAATTACGATACTGATGAGGGATTTGATGTTGTTGTTGATGCAGCCCCGCTTTCGCAAATGACGGGATTAAGCCGCTTTGGCGATAATTTGGTTATTGGCAACCAAAATATCATGCAGATTACGCTTAAAAACTACTTTTTGGGTGCGTCTTCTAGGGTTGACCAATTTACGTTTGCGGACAGTGAAGCGTTAACGAATTTCGTTGTCGGCACTAACGCAGATGATGTTGTAGTGGGTACGTCCGCTAATGATGGCTTGTCGGGAGGGTTGGGCACTGACAGCGTCAGTGGCGGCGAGGGCGATGATGTCTATTTCGTCGATAGCAGCACCGACACTGTGTCGGAAAAGCAAAATGAAGGTAGCGATACAGTAGTCAGTTCGGTAGATTTTAGCTTGTCGGCGAATGTTGAGCGCTTAATTTTTCAGCAACACAGCAAAGATGTGATCGGGTTCGGTAATGGGTCGGATAATAGCATCATTGGCAGTGATGGCGATAACCGTCTGTATGGCTTAGAGGGGAATGACAGCCTGGAAGGCGGGCGTGGTGATGATTTCCTGGACGGTGGTGCAGGTAACGATACTGTATCGTATGCTTCTGCTTTGCTGGGTGTGCTGATCAATTTAAAAATTACGGCGGGTCAAGATACGAAATGGGCTGGTACCGATACCTTAATCAATATCGAAAATATCATCGGCAGCAACGGGGACGATATTCTCATTGGTAACACTGGGGACAATGTATTCAATGGTGGTTATGGCAATGACAGTATGAATGGCGGGTTGGGCAACGACTTGCTGGTAGGCGGTTTGGGTCTGGACTCGTTTGCTTTCAATACCAGTTTGGGGCAAAGCAATATCGACACTATTAGCGATTTTAGCGTTGCTGACGATACCATTAGATTGGAAGATGCCGTTTTTACGGCATTGACACCAGGTGCATTAACTAAAAGTGCGTTTAAAATCATCGGTAACGGCGGCCTTGAAGATGCTGACGATCATGTTCTTTATGATACTGCCGCAGGGACGTTGCTTTATGATGCCGATGGTAACGGCGCAGTTGAGGCGCAAGCGTTTGCCATTATCGGTACGGGGCTGGCGCTGACCGCTATGGATTTTGTCGTTGTCTAAAACGGCATAACTTTCGGGCGTTACCGCACGGCGGATGCTTGCCGCCGTGCGGTAACGCCTCATTTACATCATTTCTTTGTCGTCTTTTATAGGCACGGGTTTTGGGGCATGGGTATCTTGCAGGCAAGATGCTCACGCGCCAAATGGGAAGCTGCCTTGTGATTAGCCGATATTATTTTCTGTACATCCCTAAGGTCAGCTTTAGGGCTTACGCACTTATTCTGGAAATCCCCACCGCCTTACGCAGTTTTTGCATAAAGGGAACGCTGATGTCGCGGGCTTTTTGCGCCCCTTCCTGTAACTGTTCTTCGATATGCTCAGGGGCTTGGAGCAGGGCTTCGTAACGCTCACGCGCCGGGGTAATATGGTTGTTGATATGTTCAAACAGCACTTGTTTCATTTCACCCCAAGAGATGCCCTCGGCATAGCGTTGGCGGATGTGGGTAACTTCGTGCGGGGTCGCAAAGGCTTGGTAAATACTGAACAGGGTGCAGCCTTCGGGGTCTTTGGGTTCGCCCGGTTCCAGCGAGTTGGTTTTGATTTTGTTAATGAGTTTGCGTAACTTTTTTTCCGGCTCGAACAGCGGGATAGTGTTGTTGTAGCTTTTGCTCATTTTACGCCCGTCCAAACCGGACAAGGTCGCGCCGTGTTCTTCCAGCAAGGCTTCCGGCAGGATGAAATGTTCGCCATAGATATGGTTGAAACGCGCCGCCATATCGCGGGCCATTTCGATGTGTTGGATTTGGTCTTTACCGACCGGGACTTTATTGGCGTTGAACAGCAATATGTCGGCGGCCATTAAAATCGGGTAGCTGAACAGCCCCATGGTGATGCCTTTGTCGGGGTCGTGTTCGCCGCTTTGCTCGTTATCGGCCACTGCCGCTTTGTAGGCGTGGGCGCGGTTCATCAAGCCTTTGGAGGCGACGCAAGTCAGCAGCCATGATAGTTCCAATATTTCCGGCACATCCGACTGGCGGTAAAATACCGCGTTAGAGGTATCCAATCCTAAGGCCAGCCAAGTGGCGGCAATTTCTAGGCTGGATTGTCTGACCCGTTCCGGCTCTTGGCATTTAATCAGCGCGTGGTAATCGGCTAAAAAATAAAACGGCAGGACATCGGCGTTTTTGCTGGCGGCAATGGCCGGGCGTATCGCGCCGACATAGTTGCCCAAGTGCGGGGTGCCGGTAGTGGTGATACCTGTTAAAACAATGGCTTTCTTCATTATCTGTGACTCAGTCGTTCGATGGGGTTAATGTGGACGACAATCTTACCTAAATTCCGTGCAAGTTACAGTCTGATGTTACGCTCTGCCAAGAAAAATGCCTAAAAAGTCATGGTTAGCGCTGGTTTGGCAAGCTTACTAGGGCTAGCAATGAAAAGGGTGGCGGTACCGTGATGCCTGAAACACTTGCGGTACCGTGCGTTTAGCGTTGGAATTTACTGAACAGGTTTTTGATCGGGTCGGCAATTTTGGGGGTGGGTTCGGCAAGCATATCGCCGTCTCTGTCTCCGCCATTGTGAAAAGGGGCGATATAGTCCAAGATGGCGGCCCTATCTTGGGCGGAAATGTCAGGATGGATAAAGCGGTTGTCGCGGCGCATAAAATAGCCGAGCAAGGTATCTAAGAAGCAGTCGTCCAATTGTTCCGGCATAAAGGTTTTTTGAAAAACTTGGAAGTTTTCATGGTTAAAAATACCTACTTTTAATACGGCTTTTTTATAGTCGACCATGATCCGGAAATGCACTGGAATTTTCCGCTCGACAATAAATAAAGCCCCGTCCATGCCCCTATTTTTTTGTTGGAAACGTAAGCCCCTATCAAATAAGAAAGCATGTTCTTTATCAATGAGGGATTTGCCGTTTAAGGTATAGCTAAAACTGCCTTCTGCTTCGCACAGGAAACGGACATTAATTTGCATGAGCCGATTATAATCGGCCATGCCCATACGCCCATCCGTATTGATTTTGTAGTTTCTTTGAAACAAAGTGCCAAAATGCGGGTATTTAGGGGAATAATGCGGTACCAGCACCGGTTCTTCGAGAAAATTGAGATACTCGATCAATTCCTGGAAGCTATCAAACAAAAATTGCATTTTGGGCAATAATATTTTTTGATAAGTTTTTTCATGCTGGGCTTCCTGGGTTTTATGCTCGTGCAGCGCCCGTTTTTTTTCTTCGGCTTTCTGTCTTAATTCATCCAGTATGTTCATACGGTTATCCCGCCACGGTCGCTTATGGCTTAAGCTATCAAAAGGCATTATGTTAATGGGAAAGTGCTTTTAGGGCTGGTTTAAGCGCTTAATAAAGCCAATAGCTCGGCTGTTTTCGCCTGCATCAACGGGGTGTCGTTGCGGGATTCGACATTGAGCCTGACCAGTGGTTCAGTATTTGAGCAACGCAAGTTAAAGCGCCATTGGGCAAATTCCATGCTTAGGCCATCGGTAAAATCGACGGCTAAGGCATCCGCTTGGTAGTGTTGCCCGACTTTGGCCAAAATTGCCGCCGGGTCAGCGATAGTGCGGTTGATCTCGCCGCTGGCAGGGAAGAGCCGCATCCGTTCGTCCACTAGCTGTGATAAGGATTTGCCCGTCTGGCTTATTAAGGCGACGACCAATAACCAGGGGATCATGCCGCTGTCACAGTAGGCAAAGTCGCGGAAGTAATGGTGGGCGCTCATTTCACCGCCGTACACGGCATCTTCGCTACGCATCCGTTCCTTAATGAAAGCGTGGCCGGTTTTACTTTGGATGGCGGTGCCGGCCAAGCTGTTGACAATATCGATAGTGTTCCAGGTCAGGCGCGGGTCGTGGACGATTTTCGCGCCGGGGTTCAATTTTAAGAAGGCGGCGGCGAGCAGGCCGACGATGTAGTAGCCTTCGATAAAGCGTCCCGTTTCGTCAAATAAAAAACAGCGGTCAAAATCGCCGTCCCAGGCAATGCCCAAATCCGCTTGTTGGCCGACAATCGCTGCGACGGTGCTGGCGCGGTTTTCCGGCAACAGCGGGTTAGGGATGCCGTTAGGGAAGTTGCCATCCGGGGCATGGTGGATCTTAATAAATTCTAACGGAGCCAAGGCAGGTTCCAACCAGTCGATGACATGTCCGGCCGCGCCGTTACCCGCATTGACGACGATTTTTAAAGGCCGCAGCGGTTGTCCACCCAGATAGCCCAATAAATGTTGGGTATAGGCGGCACTGATGTCTATCGCCGTGATGGTGCCGGGTGTCGCACTGGGGGCGGCAAAGGCGTTGCGCTCGGCCAGCGCTTTGATGTCATGCAGGCCGGTATCGCCGCTAATCGGTTTGCTGAGTTCGCGCACCAGCTTCATGCCGTTATAGTCTTTGGGGTTATGGCTGGCAGTGACCATAATGCCGCCGTCCATTGCCACGCCTTGGTTTTGGTAGGCGAAAGTGGCAAAATAAACTTCTTCGGTGCCGCATAGCCCAATATCATAGACGTTAACCCCTGCATCCACTAGGCCTTGGCTGAGAGCCGCCGCCATTTCGTCACTGGACAGACGGATGTCGCGCCCGACAATCACCGCTTTAGGCTGGAGGTGTTCGGCATAAGCGCGGCCAATACGGTAGGCGATGTCGGCATTCAGCTCATCGGGTAAGCGTCCGCGAATATCATAGGCTTTAAAGCAAGTTAATGGCATCATTAGAATTATAGTAGAGTATTAAGAAAATATCAGTAAGCATCCGCCAGTATAATAGGCAACTATTTTATGACCAATACATTTTACCCGCGCCCTTTCAACAGAATTTATGGCAAACTTTAAAACCCATGTCGCTGTAGCCGCCGTTGCCAGTGCGGCAGCGGCTTCGCTGATGGCGTATATACGCTTAATTAGCATGGATCAAACCCTGTGGCTGACCTTGTTAGGGACAGTCGGCGGCATGTTACCGGACATTGATGCCAGTAATTCCAGGCCAGTGCGCCTCTTATTTACCGTCTTAGCGTTAATATCGGTGAGCCTAACCGCTAAAACCCTACAATACCGCTATGATGCTTATATAGTCCTGGCTCTGGCGTTGGCGGCGTATCCGTTGACGCGCTATGGCCTGTTCGCCTTATTTAACCGTTTCACCGAGCATCGCGGCGTGTTCCACTCGCTGTTGGCGGCGGCGTTTTTTGGCCTAATGGCAGCGGATATCAGCTATTATTTACTGCATTGGAGTGTGTTGCAAGTATGGTTGAACGGTTTATTTGTCGCCTTTGGCTTTATTGTCCATTTGCTCTTAGATGAGCTGTACAGTGTTGATTTAAGTAATAAGCGCATGAAAAAATCGTTTGGTACGGCTTTGAAGCTATACCATTATAGGAACTTTTCCGTATCATTATTATTATTGGCGGCAACGGCCTTACTGGCATGGGTTGCCCCACCCACCAAGCAGGTCTGGCAAGCTATTGCTTTGAGCCAGTGGCATGTTATCCATTAGCCGTTGGGGGGTGCCTATGAGTTTACGCCATCAAATTAACCTGCGCATTATTCTGACTAGCTTGATGATTTTGGTGCTGGGCGGCGCGGTCGCCGTTTGGCAAGCACGGACGGCGGTTAGCAAGGAGATAGATTCGTCGCTGAACCTTGCCGCCCAGCTTATCCAACTGAACTTCCCGCAGGGCGGGCAGAGCGCGGTCGATGTCAGCACTTGGTTGCCGCGTTTTGTGTCGCTTGAGCAAACCCGCCACTTACATATCCAGTTGCAGAAGGCTAGCGGCGAGGTGCTGCGCTTTAGTGCAGTCCCTAAGCATATCAGCGACGCGCCGCCGACTTGGTTTGTCAGCTTGGTGTCGGCGCGATACCCTGATGTCGGCCAACAAGTGACCACGGCTGACGGGCAACAACTGACACTGATCATTAGGGCGGACCCGATAGACGAAATCAGCGAGGCATGGAAGGAAAGCCGGGCGTTTTTTGTCTCGTTATGTGTGATGGCGCTGTTGACGTTTTGTGCCGTCAATCTGGTGTTTAAAAAGGCTTTTCAGGCCATTGCCGTGATTGTTGATGGGGTGGCGGCGATAGGCCAAGGCCATTACCGGCAAAAATTGCCCGATTTTGCCATACAGGAATACGATCAAATCGCCAAAGCCATTAACCATTTGACCGAAGTGCTGGATGCCGCGCAACAGGAAAACACCGCCTTGACCCTGCATTCTTTGCAGATTCAGGAAGAGGAGCGCCAGCATTTGTCGCAAGAGCTGCATGACGAACTGGGGCAATCTTTGACGGCCATTAAGGTGATGGCGGTGACTGCCAAAAATCCCCAGGCCGACACCGGCCAGATCACCGATACCATTATCAGTATCTGCGACCACCTCATTGCCGTGGTACGTTCCATGATGCGCCACTTGCACCCTTTGGTGCTGACGGAGCTAGGCTTAAAGGCGACGCTGGAAGATTTGCTCAACCACTGGGCAGGCCGCCAGCCCGGCTTGGCGGTGACGCTGCATTGTGACGATGCGGTTGACCTGTTGCCGACCGCTATGACCATCCAATTGTTTCGGGTTGTGCAAGAATGCCTGACTAATATCGTCCGCCATGCCGAAGCCAGCGAAGCGACTATCCGCTTAGACATTCGTGACGGTAAGCAATTATGCTTAGCCATTGCCGATAACGGCCAAGGCTGTACGCCTGCCAACCTGAAAGCGGGCTTTGGTCTGCTGGGTATGCGCGAGCGCATCAAAAGCTTAGGCGGCGATTTTTCCATCGACACCCAAGCCCAACAAGGCTTGCGGATTAGTGCCATTATTCCCTTATCATGAGCGGACTTATCAAAATTTTGTTAGTTGATGACCATGCCATTGTCCGTGCGGGCTTCCGGCTGTTATTGGCCTCGGAGGCGACGCTGGCGGTGGTGGCCGAAGCCGAACGCGGCGAGGCCGCTTGCCAGTTGTATTGGGAACTGCAACCGGATGTGACGGTATTGGATTTGTCCATGCCCGGCATCGGCGGCTTGGAAACCCTGCGCCGTATCTGCCAACGCGACAGCCAAGCGAAAGTGCTGGTGTTTAGCGTCCACGATGAAAGCGTCTACGTTAACCGCGCCATGGCGGCGGGTGCGAAAGGTTACATCACCAAAAGCAGTGCGCCCGGTATTTTGGTCGCCGCCATCCAAACCATCGCCCAGGGTGGGGTTTACATCGAACAAGGCCTGCTGAACGCGCCGCCCGCCGCCCAAGCTGCCGATTATCGGGCTATTATTGAGACGTTGTCGGCTAGGGAGTTCGATATTTTCCTGCTGCTGGCTAAGGGGTTGACCGCCCATAAAATCGCTGAGGAGTTGTGTTTGGGTTATAAGACCGTCGCCAATTACGGCACGCAAATTAAGGCTAAGCTGAAGGTCGCTAGTGTCGCCGAATTGGCGCATATTGCTATGGTGTTGGGGGTTATGAAGGGGTGAGGGTGGTTTGGGTGTTTTTTATTCCCTAAGGGATCAGTAAAATCCAAAGTGCTTAACCAAGCACTTATTTTCCTAACTGCTTAGGTTTCTGGGCAGCTAAATTATCTGGCGGGTATTGCATAAGTTATAGGATGTGCTAAATTCCGCTAAGTTTGTAAAAGAAAAGAACTATATATCTTTAAAATAACTATGGATAAACGGATGACGCAATATTTTGCGTCATTTAGGCTGTCTACATTACGTTAGGGATTCCCTTCCACGCCTGATTTACCTGTTTGGAGAAACTGCGGATGTTTAAGAAAATGTTTGAAAAGCTGTCTGGCTCAAAACCGCCGGAATTTAAGGAATCTCAGATGGATCCAAAAACTGAGGCACTAATTCATGCGATACGCGAACGAAGCAAAGATGATCCCCTAGTGGGCGCAAAGCTTGGCGGTAAAGAGATATTTCAGCGCTTACTTGATAGCATGAAAAACGAAAAAGGTGTTCATGTCGAATCATTACTATGCGCTTTAGGTGCTTTAGCTGGTTATTCATGCCAAGCCAATCTTCGTGCCCAAGCCTTAGCGAAAAACATGCCGGAAACAGCTGCTTTTCAAATCATCGCAACCAATGATGGTAAGCAGTACTTCTTTGGCGATCTGTTAAATGATGCTCTTGCAAACAATCAACATTCCGTTTGGGGTTTGGCAGCTGGAGCCGCACAGCGTGCGGGTGCTAATGAATTTCCTGATATCAACGAAATTTTTCAACACACTGCATCAGTGCTGGGTGGTGAGCAGTTTGGCATCCCCCGCATATCAGAGAATAATAGGGCTAGTGATACACCAATCAACTACTTAAAAGCTATTTGGCCGTTGTTTTTTCCAACAGTAAAGCTGTTTTGCCCCAACCCTGTCGATTGGCCAATCCTTTATGGCCTGGCAATTCAAGAAGCCATAGAGGCAGGCAAAAGCGTTATTGATCCATCTCTAGCACTAAAGATAGTAATGGAAAGTGCCGTACCAATGTCAAAGGTTGATCTTGCAAACCTCTAACAAGCCAATCAAAGGGACTGCCCGCCATTCCGGCTGGCGAAGTTTTTGTTTTTATGGGTAAGCGGCTTCGCCGTAGGCCATCGGGCGGGTCTTTTATTTAATTTTCTAAATCAGGCTATTAAAAAGCGGTTGGTGAACTTGATCGCTTTTATGGTGAGCATTGCAAAAGATTAGACATCTTTCCTAAATGTTGCCATATCTCAGGTTAACCAGTGCGGCCACCAGGCTCCATGTCAGGGAGTAGTTTTTGTGTTTGCCCCGGTAAACGTCCTTGACGATCCTGAAAATTTTGCAGCGGCGGTTGACATGCTCAATGAAAACCCGCTGTTTTGAAAGGGCTTTGTTATGGGCTTTGTCCTCCGCAGAAAGCGGTTTGCCTTTTTGTTTCTTGATGGGCAATACCGAATTTTGGTGGAGGCCGTGCATCCCTTGGTATCCCGAATCTGCCAACAGCAGGGCGTCGGGGTGCAGCAACAGGCGGCATCCTTTGAAGACCGAAAAATCATGTTGACTGCCTTTGCCGACCACGACCGAGAGGATGGAGAGCGTCAACGCGCAAATGATGAGTTGCGCCTTAACCGTGTGGCTTTTTTTTTCCGGAGTAGAAGTCTTTTTGGCCTTTTACGGGGCGTTCGATGCGCTGCTCCGACGCGTCAATACCCTCTGGGGCATAAATGATCAGGGTGGCGGACTGCCCCTCTTCCAGCAATGCCTTACGGTTGGGGAGCTTCTCAATTTTGGCCAACATCCTGGCCGTGCGCGAATACACCTTATGGCAATACGATTCGCTGATACCAAAAACCGCCCCCAAATTTATCAGGGTCGGATAGTGGCGGAGGTAATAGAGGGTCAGCAACAGGCGGTCTTCCGTGGTCAGTTTGGAGTCTTTCCGGCCTCGCCTTGTCAACGGGCTGAGGGCTTTTTGTTCGCCGATGTAAACGCACAGCTTGCTGTTGAGGTGCTGGAAATCTTCTTTTGACAACCCGACAAGGCGTTTGTATTCTTCGGGGTTGTCGGTGGGTAGCTGGGCATACGGTTTCATGGCTTTTTGGTGGGTCAGGATAAAGCTTGGTATTTTAACCTGTCAACGTTTATATAGTCAGCAACATTTAGGAAAGATGTCTATTCTTGCTACAACGTTTAGCGTATAATAACGTCTACTCTTATGCCCCCCCTTAATCTATCACTATGACTGACCAAGAATTAAAAGACCTTGTTGCTAGTTTTAGCCATCAACCATCAAAAAATGGCTTAGGAGTCGGCAATTTCACGCAAGAAACTCAATGAAGAATTGGCGGCTTCGCGTAAAGAGGTCGATAAGGCCATTAAAGAGCTTAGCAAACAAATTGGCGGTATTGCCAATAAATTCGGCAGTTTTACCGAAGGTTTAGCCTTGCCTTCCATGACCAAAATTCTGTCCGAAAAATTTGGCATGACCACTATCAACCCTAGTGTGCGAGTGAGGGATAAAAACGGTAATGAGCAGGAAATTGATGTGTTGGCTTACGCGAACGGTGAAATCAATACGGCGATTATCGTGGAAGTAAAAAGCCATCTGCGCGAAGAGGGCATTGAGCAGTTGTTGAAGCAATGCCGTGATTTTCGTGTGCTGTTTCCAGCACTGGCGGATAAGAAACTCTATGGCATTCTTGCGGCGGTAGATGCCAGCCAACAATTACAGCAAAAAGTATTGGCGCAAGGTTTGTATTTTGCCAAAATCCATGATGAGCAATTTTCATTATGTGTGCCCAAGGATTTTAAGCCGTTTTGCTTTAGCCCACGCTGATTGGCAGTTTTAGAAAGTATAGTGGAGCCAGTAAAGCTAATATTTTCCAAGTTTGTGGCGATTGATTTTCTGCATTTTGCCACCGCCAAATACTACCATTTGGAACTGCTCACTTACGATGGCGATATGCAAAAGCTGGCGGCTATTTATCAACGTTGGCCTGCTTCCCAAGCATAAGCCGCTGGTGTTGAACTCTACGCAGGTCTGTAAGCTCTGAAAGAAGATTTCCATTTTAATACGACAAGGTATCCAGATGCAGGCCTATAAATTCGTTTTATTAATCGCTGTCGGTATTGGTATTGTCGGCAGCGCGTGGGCTGAGCCGTTAACGGTTGAGCAGGCTTACCGTGCGGTGCCGCATCAGCAAACGCGGTTTGATCCGGTGTCCAGCGCGATTATGGATGCGCAGGAGACGGAATTTCTTGCGCTATTTTTCGAGCTGACTGACTTGGCTTTGGTGGCAAGGGTTTCCAGTCAGGTGGCGCAAGCTGAAAGTGCAGCGGTCGCCGGACGTTATGCCGATATTTTGCCGCGTTTGCAAAGCTTGTCTGTCCCGGCACGGTTGGCTTTAGCGCATTTTTTGGTGGTTAAGGCCGTCACCGAGCAGCAAGCTTATCTGGAACAACGCCCATCTGGCACGAACGGGTTTGATGCCAACGACCCTTTGGTGGCCAGTTCCCATCTGAAATTGCAGCAAGCCTATGCTGAACTGATGCGCCTTTATCCACAAGAAAATACCCATAATAAACAGGCTTTTTTTGACCATTTGTGCAGCCTTGATTTTGAATGAGCGGGCTTTTTTGTCATGTTAGCCAACAAAATAAACGTTTTTTGCCGTTTCCTTTTAAAAAAAATTTCATATCCTTTGCATCCATTTCCTAAAGGTTGGCGTAAAGACAGGTGATAGGATGGTTTTTATTTTCCTATCTGTGTCTTTAATCCCTTAACCCATAGGAAACT
The DNA here is from genome assembly GCF_002923755.1 of Methylovulum psychrotolerans. Lineage (GTDB taxonomy): Bacteria > Pseudomonadota > Gammaproteobacteria > Methylococcales > Methylomonadaceae > Methylovulum > Methylovulum psychrotolerans. The sequence continues at coordinate 818,613 of NZ_PGFZ01000001.1, read as the reverse complement.
AGCATGAAACCCATTAAGAATCCTTTATCGACGTTGGCCTTAGCGGTCGCGTTGGCTTTATCCACGCCGTTGTTTGCCGCCGACCATGCCGAAGCCCCTTTAGTGGAGTCCGATGCCGCCAGTGACATTGCCGATGTGTATGCGTTTTTAGATCCGAATGACAATAGCAAAGTGATTTTGGCTTTTGATGTCCACGGTTTTATCGTTCCCGGTGAAAACGGTAACCTCGGCGGCTTTGACCCGAATGTCCGCTATCAATTCAATATCGAAAACACTGGCGATGCCGATCCTGATAAATTCATCACGGTGAATTTCAACGAGCAGGCCTCGCGCGGTAAATCCCAACGCGCCACTGTTCAGTTGGTCACTAAAGGCAGTACCAATAAACTAGGCTTTTATGCCCCCACCACCGTATCATCCGCCACCGCCGCTACCGCTCCTACACCTGCGGTAAAAACCGACGCGGCGACCGGGATAGCCTTTTTTGCCGGGGTGGTTGATGACCCGTTCTTTTTTGACATTCCCGGTTTTAACCGCTTTGCCGCTTCCGTCCTGGGCGGTGCGCCCGATATTAGCTTATTAAGCCGTGGCCGCGATACTTTTGCGGGCTATAACTCGCAAATGATCGCCTTAAGCGTTCCTGTCAGTTTGTTGAAAGGTTCGGCAGGCAGTGTTATCGGTGTCAGTGCCACCACGTTGCGCAGTACCCATACCTTGCGCTCAGCGAGTGCTGATCCGGTTAATTCTGGCGCGTATCAGCCAATAGACCGTATGGGTGTGCCGACCATCAACACCGTGCTGGTCCCGTTCCCGCGTAAAAATGAATATAACCGCGCCAGTACCGTTGATGATGCGGCGGGCATGTTTGCGGGCGATATTGTCGGTACCTTAACTGCTTTAGGTACGGATAATACCCATATCGGCATCTTGGCGGGTGTGGCGGTGACACACGGCGATTTGTTACGTTTGGATACGGCAGTCGCCAATAGTGGCAAACAAGGAGGCAATAATGCCGGGGCAGGCTTTCCTAATGGTCGCCGCCCCGTTGATGATGTGATCGACACTGTGCTGTTTTTGGTCACTAACGAGGGTTTGACCACCGGCGACAATGTCAACGCCAATGACGTGACGTTCCGTGATAAATTCCCGTTCTTCGCCGCTTCACACCAGCCGCTTCCTACAGGCACTTTGGATGACAATACGCGCAACTAAAAACCGTGCGCTCATTGCCGTTTTGGCTTGGGTATTAGTCGCGCTGCCGCTGGTCGGCGGCGCGGCGGATACTTCGCTGGCGTTTCTTGAAGCCCGCGCCCGGCAAGACCCGCTGGACTTTACGGCCCATAACCGCCTGTCCGCGCTGTATATCAAATACCTGCGCGAGACCGGGGATTTGGCCTATTTGCAACGCGCCGAACAAGCCGCCCGCGCTTCGCTGGCGGCTGTGCCTGCCCCGCCTAATGTCGGCGGCTTGGCGGCTTTGGCGGTCAGTGAATTTGAAAATCATCATTTTAGCGAAGCTTTAGTGTTGGCGGAGCAAGCGTACCGCACCGACCCGCGCCAGCTGGGGGCTTTAGCGACCATAGGTGACGCGCACTTGGAATTAGGCCATTACCCGGACGCGGAACGTAGTTATACACAATTGGCGGTACAGCAAGGGGCAGACGCGCCGCCTGTGTTGGCGCGGCAAGCCCGGCTGGCCGAGCTGCATGGCGATACCGCCCAAGCAGTCGCGTTATTAAAGCGGGCAGGCAATGATGTGTGGTTTAAGGTGCGCTTAGGCGAGTTGTCTTTTCATAGCGGTGACTGGCTACAGGCCGGACAATTTTACCAAGCGGCCTTAAAGCAACAGCCGGACAGTTTTGTGGCGGTAGAGCATTTGGCCGAACTGGCTGCCGCGCAAGGCCATTATGATGAGGCGATAGCTTTGTACCAAAAAGTGCTTAAACAAACGCCCAGGGCGGAGTTTTTTCAGGCTTTAGGTGATGTCTATGCCTTTATGGGCAAAGCCGACTTGGCGAAACCGTGGCACGCTAAAGCCTTGGCGGCTTATTTGCAATCGGTGGCGGCGGGTAATGCCCATTATCTGCACCATTTGGCGGGTTTTTATAGCGATTCCCAAGAAAACCCCGCTGAAGCGGTGCGCTGGGCGCAGCAAGATTTGGCTATCCGGCAGAGCATTTATGCTTATGACACCTTAGCATGGGCTTTGTATAAACACGGTGACTTTGTCCAGGCGCGGGATATGATGGCGAAGGCCTTAGCGTTAAAAACCCGCGATGCCCATCTGTTTTACCATGCGGGGCTGATCTATTCACGGGTGGGTGAGCTTGCCCAAGGTCGGCAATTCCTTCAACAAACGGTGGCGATTAACCCATCGTATAACGCTTTTCATGCCCACCGATGAACAGATTCCTGATGTTATTGTTGCTATGGCCCGTGCTGGTTTTCGCCCATCCGGTTTCCCAAGGCGCGTTAGCTATTGACGTAGCGTCTGGGCAATTAATTGTCCAGGCGAAGGTGTCTACTGAAGAGGTGTTTGTCAGCAGCGCCTTTGCCGATAGCCAAAGCCAATCCTTAGCCGAAGCTTGGCGGGAACATGCCCAGTATTTCTTACGGCATGTCCATATCCAAGCCGACCAACAGGAATTGGTGGGGCAGGTGCAGGGCATCAGCGAAGCGGGCAGCGAGCATATCCTCTACACCTTTGTTTACCCATTAGCGGCAGCGCCCAAACAACTTCGCATCAGCCAGAATCTGCTCAACGAATTTATGTACGCGCCCGGCAATCCGTGGGAAGCCAGTTTTGTGGTGCGGATGTTGGCGCAAGGCCAAGCCCAGCAGCAAGGCCAGTTACTGACCGCGAAACAGCCGTTAACGTTGACGCTTGCCGACAGTTCCGCCAACGATCTGAGCCGCATGTTCGGCGCTTATCTGGCGCACGGTGTTAACCATATCCTCACGGGTTACGACCATTTGCTGTTCATCATCGCCTTGGTGCTGGCGACCGTGACGCTTTGGGATTTAATCAAGGTCATTAGCGTCTTTACCTTGGCGCATACCCTGACGCTGACCTTATCGGTGCTGGACATCGTGCGTTTGCCCTCGGCAGTGGTTGAGCCGATGATTGCGGGCAGTATTGTCTTGGTCGCCTTGGTCAACGTGTTTTGGCCGCAGCAAAGCCGTGGTGGTTTGCGGCTGTTGACGGTGTTCTTTTTTGGCTTGTTCCACGGCCTAGGGTTTGCGGGGGGTTTGCTGGACGCAATGGCGGGAATGCCCGTACAGACTATCGGCTGGGCGATTGCCGCTTTTAGCTTGGGCGTGGAATTAGGGCATCAAGTGATTGTCTTGCCGATCTTTTTTGCCCTGCAACAGTTGGTGCGTTTTAGTCCTGCCGATAAGCCGCGCCAGTATCGGTTGGCGGTGATGCGGGGCGGCTCGTTGGTGATTTCGCTGGCGGGGATGGTGTATTTATGGGCGGCGGTGGGTTGAGGTCGAGTGCTGGTGTTTGTGGCCTTTAGGTTATAGGTAAAGGCCTTCGCGTTTCAATACCTCTGCCATGACCGTTATTTCCCCAATAACTGATCCCAAATTTCCCCGACCAATAGGCTCAGCTCCGCCACCTCGGCTTGGTCGATTAAGGCGTTGTTGTCTTGTAGGGCTTGTTTATGGCCTTTATCCCGATAGAGGCAGTAGGCGGTTTTTAAAGTGTCGACGGTGCTTTGCGGCAGTTTTGCGGTACTGGCCAAGCTGTCTAGCAGGCGCATGTTGTCGGTGTAAAAGGTTAGTCTAGGGTAGTTAAAGGCGTAAGCCAGCACCAAAAATTGGACGATAAATTCAATGTCAGCAATACCGCCTTTGCTGTGTTTTAGGTCAAATTTACCGACGGCTTTGCTGGCCAGAGCGGTGCGCATTTTCTCGCGCATAGTCCGCACATCGGTTTTTAAGGACTCATACACCCTGGGTTTGCTGAGAATGCGGTAGCGGATAGCGTCGTAGGTAGTTTTTAGGCGTAAATCCCCAGCGATGCAGCGGCTGCGCACCAAGGCCTGATGTTCCCATGTCCAGGCTTGGTTTTTCAGATAATCTTCGTAGGTGTCGATGTGCGTGACCAGTAAGCCGGAGTCGCCGCTGGGGCGCAGGCGCAGGTCTATTTCGTAGAGGATGCCCGACAACAGGCGGGTATCGAAAATGTGGCGGATTTTTTGCCCTAAGCGGCCATAGAATTGGCAAGTAGGGATGGGTTTGTTGCCGTTGGTCAGGGCGTTGCCGTCGGTGTAAGTGCAAATGAACACCAAATCTAAGTCCGAGCTGTAGCCCAGTTCGATGCCACCAAATTTGCCGAAGCCGAGGATGGCGAAACCGCTGTTATCGCTGTCGCTGTCCGGCGGCGTGCCATGTTTGTCGGTGAGGAGCAGCCAAGCGCGGTGCAGCACTTGCCGGGTGATGCTTTCGGCGATGGCGGTCAGGTAATCACTGACCACCATGAGCGGGATGATGCCCATGATGTCGGCGGCGGCAACTTTCAGCACTTGTTGCTGTTTAAATTGGCGCAAGGCAATCATCAGTTGTTCGAGGTCTTGGGTGGCAATAGGGCTTAACAGGTGGTGCAGTTGTGCGTCCACATCGTCGGCTTGCAAGGGAGTGAACAGGGTGCGGGGATCGAGCAGTTCGTCAAATAAAATGGGGAAACGCGCCAGAGAGTCGCAAAACCAGAGGCTGGCGGATATCAGCCGTAACATTTGCGCTAAGGCATCGGGATTTTCGGCGAGCAAAGACAGGTAAACCGTCCGGCTTGCGACGGCTTCAAATAAGCCCAGCACCCTTTTTAGGGTTTCGTCGGGATTATTGACGCTGGCTAGACCTACGAACAGCAGCGGCATGAGCCGATCCAGCACTGCCGCGCCTTTGGTGCTGAGCCGTTTGATGGCGGCGGCGTGTTTGAAGTGCTTGAGGGCGGTCAGTCCGCTTTCGGGATCGGTCAAACCGTAATGCTTTAGGCTAGCGAGCAGACAGTCGGTGTCCGCTGTGCCTGCCCAAAGCTGCTGAGCTTGGTTGTCGCCTGTCTCTTGTTTGGATAGGGAAAAGACTTGGTCAAAAATGCCGTGGACTTGCGCCCTGACGGTAGCCAGTTCGGCGGTGAAGCTGGCCCAATCGGGATAACCCAGCGAAAAGGCCAGGCTTTGTTGGGCTAAAGGGTCGGTCGGTAAGGTATGGGTCTGTTTGTCTTGATATTCTTGGATATGGTTTTCGACCCGCCGTAAGAAGCAGTAATTTTGCCCCAGTTGTTCGGCATCGTCTGGGGCGAGCAGGTTCAGTTCGCCCAGTCTGTGCAGGACGCTGAGGATGCAGCGTTGTTGCAGGGATTTTTCGCTGCCGCCGCGTATCAGTTGGAAGGCTTGACCGATAAACTCCACTTCGCGGATACCGCCTGCGCCCAATTTGACATTATCCGGGCGGTCTTTACGCCGCAATTCCTGCATGATTTGCTGTTTGAGCGCCCGCAGTTCGGCAAACGCGCCGTAATCCAGATAACGCCGATAGACAAAAGCATTGAGCATTGCCATGAGCGGTGCGCCTTGCGCCATATCGCCTGCAACTTGGCGGGCTTTAATCATGGCGTAGCGTTCCCATTCGCGGGCTTGGGTTTGGTAGTAATGCTCCATGCCGTCAAAGGTCATGACGATGGCGCCGCTATCGCCGAACGGCCTTAAGCGGGTGTCGGTACGGAACACAAAGCCTTCTTCGGTGATGTCGTCCAGCACTTTGACGAGGCTTTGGCACAATTTGGTAAAAAACTCACCGTAGCTGGTGGCTTTTTTGTCGAGCAATACGCCGTCTTCGGGGTAGGCAAAAATCAAATCAATATCGGACGAGAAATTCAGTTCGTAACCGCCCAGTTTGCCCATGCCCAACACCACCAGCTGCTGAGGGGTGCCGTCCGGCAATACGGGTGTGCCGCGTCTGCGGGTGGCCTGTCCGTACAGAAACACTAACGCGTATTGGATGCAGGCTTCGGCCAGCAAGGACAAGTCCATTAACGTTTCTGCCAAAGGTGCCCAGCCTGCCAAATCCCGCCAAGCTATCCTGACCATTTCGCGCCGCCGGAACTGCCGCAGCCCGCGCATCAGTCCGGCTTCGTCGGCGGGCTTAAGGGTTTGGAGTTTGTCATGATAGGTCTGCCCGGTGTAGGGCGTGGCTAAATCGCCAGACTGTTGCAAATCCGATAATAAATGCGGTTGCCGTAAGCAACTTTCAGCAACAAATTGACTGCTTGCCCATATTTGGGGCAGACTAGGCGGCAATTGTGGTGCGTTATAGATAGCGGAATTGGGGGTGTTGAACTTTTCCTGCCATTTCTGCATAAACAGAGTGACAGAATAGTGTAAGTCGGCGGGTAAGGTCGGCCCTTCAGGCGGAGGCTTGGGTGTTTGTGACATGGCAAAAGAAAAGTTGGGTAAAATTCACCTTATCATACCTAAAAACATCACAGATATTAATATTAACGGTCGGTATAGTATTGTAAAAGCCTTGGCGGATATTTTGCTTGTTAAAACTAAACTCACCAGGCAATTTAAAAAAACTATAAGCTAGGCCGCAACGGCCCGGCAATAAAACGTCATCTTCTTTTATGAATACTATTACAGACATTTTTAGTAATCCTGTCTTAAATGGGCAAGTATTGCAGGATTTAGAAGCGGTGCCCGAACCGCGTAGCCGCTATATTATCGCGATGACCCCCCGTTCGGGCAGCACTTATTTATGTGATGTCATTAAAAATACCCGCCGCTTAGGTATCCCCCAAGAGATATTGGGGGCGATTGCCGTGGCTAGCCGTATTGGTAAAAATGTGCCGGGGCGTACTCCCGATGAGTATCTGCGTAACGGTATCCGCGTGGCCAGAACTGCCAACAATGTCTCTGGCCTTAAGGCCAGTTGGTTTCAATTTGAAAACTTCACCCAGGCTATGGCCGATTTTCGGTATCTGAATGGCTTTAAATTCGTTTATCTGACCCGCCGCGATTTGGCGGCACAAGCCGTGTCTTTATATCGGGCGACTTCATCGGAAGTGTTCCATAGCCATGTTGCCCATAGCGAAACTGCTTTAGCCAAGCTTGAGGCGTTGAAGTATGATTATCAGGCTATTAAATATTGGTACGATCATATCGTTGCCCAAGAAAAAGGTTGGCAACGCTATTTTTATGAGCGGCGGATCTATCCTTATTGCCTCAGTTATGAAGATATTGAAGACGATATTCTGACGGTGCTCAAACGCCTTGCCGTTTATATTGATGTTGACCCCAACAATATCCTGTTGCCGTCTGCTCCGTCCACCATCCAAAAGCTCCGCGACGGGCGTAGCCGCGAATGGGCGCAACGCTTCCAAAACCAATTGGGGCTGAGTTTGGCGCATTAAGTGGGGTGTGCGTGAGTCTGTGAACGTGCGATACTTGCCTTTTGCCCAGACATTCACTTTTTTATGCCGATTATGCTCATTTTTGTCCTGCTGGCTGTAGGGTTTAGCGTGCCTGTGCCTGCCGAACCACTAGTCCGCACTTTAAAAAAACCGTTGCAACAACACGGTCCGGCTTTGTTACCGCCGCTGGTGACTTTGCCTTCCGGTTGTTTTGTGATGGGTAGCCCTGAGTCTGAAGTAGGGCGTGGTGATAACGAAGGGCAGCGTCGGGTGTGTGTGCAAGGTTTTAAGTTAAGCCAATACGAAGTCAGCGTCGATGAGTTTACGCGTTTTGTTGAGGCTACCGGATTTGTCTCCGATGCCGAACGCAATAGCGAGGAAACCGGCTGTTGGAGTTATGACCATACCGCCGAAGCGCGTTGGCAGTGGTGGGAGTGGGCGCAATGGCGGCGGCCTGTTAAGGATTTGGCGATTAAGCCGGATTATCCGGTGGGCTGCGTCAGTTTTTATGATGTGCAGGCGTATATTGCCTGGCTAAACCAAACCAGCCACCAGCAATACCGTTTGCCTTCCGAAGCGGAATGGGAATATGCCGCGCGGGCGGGTACGGCGACCGCCCGTTATTGGGGCAATAACCCTGATATTGCTTGCCGCTATGCCAATGTCGCCGACCAAAAAACCATTAAAGAACTGGCATGGGCGCAAACCCATCAGTGCGACGACGGGCGGTTTTTTTACGCGTTGACCGGCTCGCTGTTGCCTAATCCATGGGGTTTGTACGATATGCTGGGGAATGTCTGGGAGTGGACGTGTTCGCGCTATAAGGAAGGCGAGGCTACCGGAGGCGAGGGCTGTTTGCAAGATAAGCCTGGTTTTGATGATTTGCTGGTGTTGCGGGGCGGTGGCTGGAACGCCGACGCGCCCAGAGTCCGTGCCGCTTACCGTAATTGGGGTACGGCATGGTCTCGGCAGGCGAACTTGGGCTTTCGCTTGGTTTTAGGCCGTTAGGCTGGGCTGGCAACTACAAAAGGCTATTATTGTGGGAAACGGCCAAGATAGCCACCGTTCCCGGACGAATATTATTCCAAGCTGTCGGTAGTGGTTTTCTCAGCGGCGGGTTTGGCGGTGTCTGTCGCCGCCGCCTCAGGGCTGGCCGCTTCGGCCACCGTCTCGCCCCGCGCTCCGGCAGAGCCGACTTCTTTAGGTGTCATCAGCAGTTTGGCATCTGGCCCCATCGGTATCGATACGTCTGTTGAGGAAATAATGGCTTTGCTGATGGTGTCAACCATGCGTAGGGAAACGTAGGAGTTCTTTTTTCCAGGGGCATAAACACCGCCGACCAAGACGGACGCATGGTAACGTTTGAGCAGTTTTTTGGTGTCGTCAGACAATTGCAATGAACCGTCTTCCTTCATAATAAACAAATCAATCGGCAGTTCCATGCCAATAACTTGGTAGCCGGATTGGTGGAAGGCCGAAGCGATTTGGTCGGAGACGATGCGCCCAAACGCCGAAGTTTTGTTCAGGTTATCGACGTTGAGCAGGGTGGTGACGATAATCAGCGAGTTTTTCGGCAGTTTTTGGGTCAGACGTTTTTGCATGTCACCCACCGCATCGTAGCTGACCGTAACCAGATTGGCATCTTTGACTTCGTAAGTACGGAACAAACCGCAGCCACTCAAGGTTGTTGCCAGCAACGCCGGAATGAGGAGGGTGGAGATTTTAAGCATGGTAGTTTTCCTTGCGATAATAAAAGTAGGGCATGGCTAAGTGGGCGGCGTATTATACGGGCGGTTCGTGGTTTTGGGGCTAATACGGGTATTTCTAAGCTTGGGCATCATTATGGTCACGTTTTTTATAACCCCGCCTTTTACTTGAACAGCAAATATGCGGAAATACTAGCCTATCGGTGCGTGTGAGGCAAGTTAAGGTCAGCGGCTGTCATAAAAATCCCTGATTAACCGCGCTATGATGGCGTTATGTTATTGGCTGGTTTTGGCCTTGCAATATGATATGTTATAACATATCATTTAGATCAGCCCTTATTTAACCCTACTCAATCCGTGTTATGAAGAAAAAATTTGCCTTGCTGTATGTTTCGGTCTTGGCTATGCCTGCCTATGCCAAAGACAATGTTATATCTGAATTGGAACAAGTGATTGTTACTGCGCCTATAGAAGAAAGTCTCGCCGACACGCCTGTACCCGTTACTGTGTTGAGTGATGACGAATTGCGTCTGAAAGTTGGGCACAGCATCGGTGAGACGCTGAAAAATGAACTCGGCATCACCAGCCAATCCTTTGGGCCAGGGGTCGGCACGCCTGTCATCCGCGGACAAAGCGGGCCACGGGTGCGGGTATTGGCGAACGGTATCGGCAGCAACGATGCATCGGCTATTAGCCCTGACCATGCCACTAGCGTTGAGCCCTTATTGGCCGAGCGTATAGAAGTGTTGCGTGGCCCGGCAACGTTGCTTTATGGCAGCGGGGCGATAGGGGGTGTGGTCAATGTCATCGATAACCGGATACCCGAAAAACTGCCTGAAAAACGGCTAGGTGGGGCATTGGAGCAACGTTTTGATTCTGTCTCTGATGAAACCGCCACCACTATGAAATTGGAGGGCGGCAAAGGTCACTTAGCTTACCATTTAGATGGTTTTTTCCGTGACCGCAACAATGTTGATATTGGTGGGACGGCCATAGATGGTAATGCGGCGCGGCAAGTTGACCTGACGTTGCCGGCCAACTTGCAAAACACCAAGGGCGTTCTTGCCAATAGCTCCGCCAGTGCCATTAGCGGCTCAGCAGGTTTATCGCTGATCGGTGCGCCGGGTTTTGCTGGGGTCGCCATTAATCGTTTGGAGAGCAATTATGGCATAGCGCCCGATGGTACAGGTGGCGAGATTACCCGCATACTGCTAAAACAAAGCAAATACGATTTTAAAAGCGAATTGAAAAATCCCTTCTATTTTGCCGAAGCCCTGCGCATGAAGCTCGGTTATACCGACTATCGCCATACTGAAGTCCCGAACAGTGTGGAAGCGGCGTATTTTACCAATAAAACCTACGAGAGCCGTCTGGAATTGGCCCACAAGCCGATAGGCGGCCTGCACGGTGCGCTCGGCTTTCAGGCCATTGCCAGTGATTTTACCGCCATAGACAAATCAACCCTCACTACCCTTGTGCCGGAAACCCTGACGCACAGTTACGGGGTGTTTGCGGTGGAGTCTTTTTCTCTGGGAACACTCAATAACCAGCTCGGTTTCCGTGTCGAAGATACCACGTTAGATCCGCAGGGGCTAAACAGCCTTAATTATCTGCCGGTCAGCGCCTCCGCAGCTAGCTTGTGGAAAATTAACCGACAGAATAGCCTGAATTTGGCGCTGACCCGTTCGCAACGGGCGCCGCAGGTGCAGGAGTTGTTGGTGCATGGTTATCACGATGCCACGCGCAGCTTTGAAATAGGCAATAGTCATTTGCATGAAGAAACGTCGTATAATTTGGACTTGGGCTATAAGTTTACTGCCGATTGGCTGAGGGCGGAGCTTGACCTGTTCCACAATTGGGCGAATGATTATATTTACCAACAGCGTACTGGCGTGTCGGTCACTGAGGACGGTGGGGTCTGTCCGGTCGGTAGCGCTTGCGCACCTATTGTGCAAACCCGCCAAGCCGATGCCGCTTTTATGGGTTACGAAAGTAAGCTCATTTTCCCGCTTATGGAAAACCATTATGGGTTGGTCGAGCTGACCTTGTTCAGCGATTACACGCGCGGCCAATTTGTCAGCGGCGGCGATGTGCCGAGAATGCCGCCGTTACGCTTTGGCTTTCAAATAGACCATTTTCAGGACGCATGGAGCAGTAATTTGCGGGTGACGCGCGGCGAAGCCCAAGACCATCCGGGGGCGTTCGACAGCGCTACTGCCGGGTATGTGCTGGTTAACCTGTCCACGCAATACCAGCTTAAACAATTTAAAGGCATGGAGGTTTTGCTGTTCGCCAAGGCGAATAATCTGCTGGATGAAAATATCCGCAACTCGACTTCGTACCTGCGCAATTTCGCGCCGGAGCCGGGACGGGGGGCGGAGCTTGGGGTTAGGGTCAGTTATTGACCGTGTAAAACCGATAGCTTGCTAAGTGGCGGTGATCTTTTGCGGCGGCTTTGCTGGCTTTTTATCCTGCCACCAGCAAATATAAGCCCAGCCCCACCATCACCAAGCCGCTGAGCAATTTCAGCCAGCGGCCTTCCTTTTCTTGTAGCCTGCGTTGGCTGAGGGTGATGATGCCGATGCCCAGCACGATAATGTCATCCAGCATATAGGCGATATTGTAGAGCAGCAGATAGCTGTAATAGCCTAAGGCACCTGTTTGGTGCAGTGTCAGGATGCGGGTGTAGAGCATGGGGAAGCCTGAGGTACATAAGAACTCAACGACCTGCACCAGCACCGCCAGCACTACCGCCCCCACTATGGCCGCCAATAGGTTTTCGGCTTGTAAAATTCCTCTGATTCTGGCGTAAATGCCCGGTTTTGCCGAGGCGGGGATAGACAGCGAAGGGCCGCGGCCAAAAGCCCAGAAGTCTTTGAGGTTAATGCCGCCCGCCAGTATGGCAATGGCGGCAATCACAATTTCCGACAGCCGTGATAGGCCGATCAGTAAAAACAGATTCAGCCACGCCGCCATAAACACAAAATAGGCGATGCCTTCGACGGCGACAAACGTGCCGGCTACGGCGAGCATCCGTCTCCGGTCGTGCATGGGGGCGAGCAGTGAAATCATCAGGATCAGCACCCACATCGAACAGGGGTTGAAACCATCTAACAGCCCCATGGTGACTGTAAACAGCGGCAAGCCGACTTGTGCTAAGGTAATGTGCCTGCCCAGAACATTCAGTTCAAAGTCGTCTTTGGCCAGGGGAGGGGCGGTACAGGACAGTGTATCGGCTGCTTCGCAACTGCCTGAATTGTCGGTTGGCGTGGTGACGGCAGACTGTTGTGCTAACTCTGCCTTAAGCAGTTTCCCGGTGCTGGTTTCGTCGGCATAACCGACCAGCAAGTGTTGGCGCAAATAAAACGCCGGCACCCTGGCGGCAGTTTGTTGGCTTTTGGCGATAGCTTCGAGGCGCTCCAATGCGGTCGGGTCGTCGGCAATATCGCGGATCAGCAAATGCAATTGTGGCTGTTCGTGCTGCCAAGCCTCCAGAAAAAGTTTGGCTTTTGCGCAATGCGGACAGCCTTCTTTGACGAAGACTTCAATATCGATGCCGGGTATGGGTTTGACTGCTTCGGCAAAGACAGTACCGGAAAGGGGTGCGAAAAAGGCCAGCAATAGCCATGCCAAAATGCAAAAGCGGGCTGGGTGGGGCTTGTGCTGATAGCCTGCTGCCGATTTTACCGGAACTGTCAGGGACTTTGTTAATGCCGTCATCAAAAAATCCTCTCAATCACGTTATTGGCGAAATGGAATGGGGGTAAACGGTTACAGTGAGCAGGCTCCAAGGGTATAATAGCCGCTCGTGGAGAGCCTTGCCGAACCAGGAATTGAAGGCAGTGCCGCACAGGCCAAGAGGTGCGGGCAGGATGCCCGCGCTCTTGTGTTATGGGTATCCTTTAGTTATGCCGGCTATAAAATTCGTTCAGCGTTCTGACAATCGCCCCGCCGACGGCTTCGGCAAGGTTAACCGGGACGGCGTTGCCGATTTGCGCATATTGCGAGGTTAACGAGCCGGCAAATTCCCAATCGTCGGTAAAAGTCTGGATTCTGGCGTATTCCCTGACCGTAAACGGGCGGGTTTCATCAGGGTGGCAGCGTTCGGTCTGTTTTTGCGCGGGGGCGCAGGTTAAGGTCAGACAGGGCTCATCCCAGGAAATTCGCCGTGCCATGCCAGTTTTGCCGCCGCTTGAGTGGAACGAGCCTTTCATATAGTCTTTTTGCAAATCCAGCGGCAAGTCCCGCCAATAGCCGCCGGGCGGGATCAGTTCCATAATCTCCCGTTTGCCCTTAGGGTAGGCTTGTCCGGCGGAGGCGGGTACGTCGTTGGGGTAGAGACGGCCTTTTTTTAAGGCATCCTTAATGGTGAATATTTCTTGGTTTTCCGCAGGCCAAGTAAATTTGAGCCCCGCGCCTTTTTTCAGGCCGACGATAAAGACCCGTTCGCGTTTTTGCGGGACGCGGTAAAAAATGGCCTTTAACAGGCGGGGCGGCACGACATCGTAACCTAGCTCATCCAATACCGAGATCATCCCGGCAATGGTTTCGCCGCTTTGATGTTCCAGCAAGCCCCGGACATTTTCAGCCAAGCACAGCAACGGCTGGGTTTCTTTGACCGCGCGGGCGAATTCAAAAAATAGCGTGCCTCTGGCATCTTCAAAGCCTAAGCGTTTGCCCGCGAAGGAAAAAGCTTGGCAGGGAAAGCCGCCGGTTAAAACATCGGCTTTGCCTTGGTAAGGGGTAAAATCAATCGCGGTTACATCACCTTCAATAACATGCCAGTGGGGGCGGTTTTGCCGTAAGGTGGCGCAGGCATTTTTATTGATTTCACTGAGCAGGATATTGCTCAGGCCGGCTTTTTCCAAGCCCAGTGCCAAACCACCCGCACCTGCGAACAGTTCTATGGCATTATATTGCCGTAAAGGTGCACAGCTGGCTTGCTCAGGAGCCGGTTTGGGCAGGCAGCCGATTTTTTCAAACTGTGCCAAGTCTCGTGCCGTATAGACCCGGTAATTATTGATAGGATGCCGCACTGGGGTCAGTTTGCCTGATTTATCCCAGCGCCTTAAGGTTTCTGTGGTTGTCCCTAACATATCGGCAACTTCCGATACTGAATAAAAATCTCTCATTAATAACCATGTGTAATGTTGTTGTGATGGTTATTCTATCTGACTTTACGAATTTATGTTGGGCTATATTCATGCCAAAATCATCCTTATCCCCTCATGCAGATAATAGATTATGACCGAACAAGAAAAACAAGCGATTTTAGAGAAGGTAAAAACCTGGTTTAGGGAGGTGATTATCCCTAACCATATAAAAAACACCTTAAAATTGGCTAATCCCAGCGAGTTTGACATTAACCCGTTTCTCGTCCCCTATATCGCGGCGTTTTTGACGGGTGAGCTGACCCCGCAATCGGTGGCTAAGGCTTTATTGTATCCTAGGGTGCTGGGCTCATCCATCACCACATCGTTTGGGCAGAATATGCAGACCTTCATTTCGGGGGTGCTGAATTCTTATGGGTCTTTGGTACAAGGCATTGATATTGAGTTTACCGATGCGCTCGATGGCCGGAAAAAATATTGCCAAGCGAAATTGGGGCCGAACACGATTAATAAGGATGATGTCGAAACGATCCACAACCATTTTCGTCAAGCCAAGAATTTAGGGAAGACCAATAACCTGCCTGTACAGCAGCATGATTTGGTGGTGGGGATTTTATACGGTGAACCCGGCCAAGAAAGCAGCCATTATAAAAGTCTGCGCGATAAGCATGATTACTCGTTATATATTGGCCAAGATTTTTGGTACCGGCTCACGGGCGACCCTAGCTTTTATTCGGAACTGAAAAAAGCCATCGCCGATGTCGCGGTCGAGGCCAAAGGGGCGGATATGCTCAATGAAGTGGCGGATATTCTTGCCCAAACTGAGGTGATTAAGCGTTTGGTGGGATAGCTATGCCTTATGATGGGCGGTTGTGTCTTTTCGCCGCAGATGTATAACTGAATGCAGGTAACTATAAAAAAACAGGTAATCCCATGCAAGGTATCGATAAGATAAATCCCCAATTTAATAAATGGCTACAAGCGTTAAGCTCTGATCCTATAGCCTGCATTAGTGGTTTGGCTTGCATGGCAATGGCGGTGGTTATGCCTTATTTGGGCAAAAAAGTGGCTGATAGCTTACCTGGCATAATTAATAACGCTTTCAGCCGGCTGACGCTGGTCGGGATTCAATGGTTTTCGCCTTGCTGTTTTACCTTACGCTATAAGCGACAGGTCTTGTTTGGGGGCGAAGTATTGGCTTCTTCAGGCTTATCTGTCCCCGGCATCTTGGCTTTGGCTGGCGAAAAAACCTATATCCAATTAAATCTATCGCCTTGCCTGTCTCCCAATAAACCGGCTTGCTTTAGGGGTAAGGCATTACAAGGCAATCGCCCTATCTGGGCTTTTTTGCCGGAAAAACAGGCTTTGGCAGTCCTCGGTGTACCGGGCGGCGGCAAGAGTGCCTTATTGCGGCATATTGCCGTAACGTTTGCCGCCAATCGGCAACTTATGTATCAGGCTACGGCGCGTACCCCTATGTGGCTGTCCTTGCGCGGGCATGTCGGCGCTATTATGGCTGGGCAAATGGATTTGGCCCAGCTTGCGCAAGCGCATTTTAGCGATAAAAACCGTTACCCCGGCTTAAATCCGCCTGCCCAGTGGTTTGCCAAACAGTTGCATAAAGGCAAAGCCATTGTATTGTTGGATGATTTGGCTGACATCGCCGATACAGCCACCCGCCGCCGTGTTGCCTTATGGATAGATCGGCAAATTAGTCATTACCGCCACTGCCTGTTTGTCGTTACCTCGCGCCCGGAAGGCTATTGGGATACGCCTTTGCAACACGCCGATTGTTTGGAAATCTTGCCGCTTGCCGGGCCGCAAGTGCGCGAATTTGCTTGCCGTTGGTATGGACAACAGGCATTGGTAGAGGCTGATAGAACAGCGGGTGAGCGTAAAGCCGATGAGTTATTAGCTTGCCTGCGCCACCCGCCTGCTTTGGATATACTAAAGGCTAATCCTTTATTATTAACGATGCTTGCGGTTGTGTACAGCCGGCATCAGCAAGTACCTGAACAACGGGTGGCGTTATTTGCCCAAACGTGTGCCCTAGCCTTAGGGCAGGGGCGGGCAGGTGGTTTTTATGATAATTTAACCGCCGCACAAAAGCAGATCGTGTTACAGCCTTTGGCGGCGGCGATGCGGGGCCATTATCAAAGTGACATAACAGAGGCAGAGGCGTTAAGGCTGATCGCCGAACCCTTAAGGCGATTAGGTTTTGATTCCCAAATCTTGGGTGGGCAGTTTTTGACAGCCGTGGCCACTCACAGCGGCCTGTTGCTTGGTGACACAGCCCAAGGTTGGCGTTTTGCCCATTTGGCGCTGCAAGACTATTTGACCGCCTGCCATTGGTTGGCATATCCCCCCGACCAAACATGGCAAGCTTTGGTTGCGGATAACGTGTGGCATGAAACTCTCCGGTTTTATAGTGCCCAAGCGAATGCCAGCGCGATTGTCCGTGCCTGTTTACAGCAAAATACTTGGGCTAGCCTAAGCTTGGCCAGCGATTGTGCAGACGTGGCAGTGGCAGTGGATGAACCGGTTTTACAAGCGTTACGCACAACGTTGGCAGAAAACGTAGTAAGTGGCGATACAGGTTTGCGGCAATTGGCCGCTAACGTCCGCTTAAATAGCCGATTGAAAACGTTGCAAACACTCAATGGCCAAACGGAGATTACCGCGGAATGGCTCAGTTGCGCCGAATACCAATTGTTTGTAGATGCGACAGGTGGCACCGAGTATCCGCCAGGTGGTTCTCCAGATAAGGCGCAACAAGCCGTTTTAGGCATAAAGGCGGCTGATGCCCAAGCGTTTTGTGCGTGGTTAAGCCAAAAAACGGGCCAACATTACCGCTTGCCAACCGTGTCAGAGGCTCAACAGGGCATAACCGCTTCGCCCCAGCCGCCTTATGCCGTTTGGTGTTGGGAGCAAGGCAATTATGCCTTGGTTTGGCAGGATGTAAGCCATAGCAACCATTATCTGCGGCAATTGTCCGACCTCCATCCGTTAGCGGTCAGATTCGGTTATGGGTTGCTAAAAAATCCGGCTGACCGGGCCGCCATCGCCCTTTATCTTGCAGGGTATTTTTACTCGTTAGACCTTGAACGTGGCTTCGATTCTGATTTCGATCCTGACCTTTGTCCGGCACTTGAACAGATCCTTGACCTTGCCCCCCTCCCTACGCCTAGCCGTAGCCAAGACCGTGCTTTGGTCTATGCTATCGCC
This sequence comes from Methylovulum psychrotolerans, assembly GCF_002923755.1. Classification (GTDB taxonomy): domain Bacteria; phylum Pseudomonadota; class Gammaproteobacteria; order Methylococcales; family Methylomonadaceae; genus Methylovulum; species Methylovulum psychrotolerans. The sequence continues at coordinate 801,157 of NZ_PGFZ01000001.1, read as the reverse complement.
CATGCCTTTGAACATGTCCGTTCCCTAGATTTTTCGCTAGACTGCGGCCTTGATTTAGGCTACATGCAAGGCCTTGAGCGGGTGATGGATATTAAGCTTGCCAAGCAGTGCATCCCTGACTTAAAAGAAGTTGTTGGCCGTTTAGGGATGTCGCCGTTAGCGCCGTTATTCAAGGAATTATTGGCCGCTATTGAAAGTCCCCAAGCTAATGGCATCAGCATCCGCCAAGCCGCCAGAGCTATCATTTTATATGATTTGGACGTTTTGTTAACGGTGCGTTGGGAGGCCTTTTGTAGGCAATTAAATTCCCTGTTAACACAACAGAAACGTTTGCTCTTTTGGAGGAAAACGGAAGCCGTCGATAGCGAATTATTAAAAGAAACCTTATTGGCATGGTTTTGGGCCTATAAAATCACGGCGGCGCGTAGCGAAGGTTTGCTGCCCGCATGGGAGGGCATAAAAATAGTCCGGGAAAGAGGCGGGTGTGGCAAAGGATGGGCATGAGACAGGTTTGCCAGCCAAGCCAGGGTGCAGATGTCAGATTGTATGCCCTTCGGTTTTGTCGGAGGGCAGGGGCAGCCTTACGCCCCGTGGATACTTGCCGCGCCTTTTGGGGTTAGCCCTGAGCGAACCTGAGGTGTCCGGCGCGGCAAACGGGGGATATGTTACTGCGTTTTAGTAAAGGGTGAGGCCGCTGTTTTTGGCGCTGACAAAATCAGCATAATCTTGTTTGACTTGGGCGGCATAATTCAGTGCATAGTTCAGGGTTTCGGTTTTCAGGCCAGAGACATTGCCGTTAATCACATCGGTGATTTCTTTGTCCATGCTGTAGGGAATCAGGGTGGCATCGTAATCCTTATCTGCTAAAGCGTGGTCTTTGGCGAGGATAGCCCCCATATAGTTGACCGCGTCATTAAATTTCGCGTAAGTGGTGAGCAGGGTGTAATCGAAATCTTCTTGGTAAGGCGAGCGTTCGGATAAGGCAAAGGGCAGGCTGCTCATGGTCGTGTAGCCGGCCAAGACATCGGTGTTGCTGAGCAGTGCTTTCATGCTTTTGATGGCCCGTTCGCCGTTGTGCGAATCATAAACCCAAGTCGGCATGTTACCTGCGGCAGCCAAGGAGACGGCGCTGTTGGTTTCTTGTTTCATTTCTAAAATCACGTCATCACTGGTTGCTGACGTAGGGCCTTCGATTAACAAATAGTAACGGTAACGGCCTAGGCTGCCCGTGCCTGAGCCTAAACGCAAGGCTGCATCTTTAAGCAGATAATAGCTGTTGCTATAGCGTTTGGATGCGGCGATAGAGCTGATGTAGCCGGACATGGCGGAATTAAGGGCCGAAAATGTGCTGCTGTTGACGGGTTGTAAAGAGCCGCTGATGGTTTGGAAGTAACGCAGGCCGGAACTGACGGTCGTGTATTTGGCCAACAGATTAGAGCGGGTTTTGCCGTCGGCGGCCTGAATAGTGTCTTTTACCACCCCGTTAGTGTTGCTGGCGGTCAGGCGGTAGGTCAATTCGTTGTCGTTGCCTTTAAAAGCGGCCATTTGTGTGGCATAGCTGTCGATAAAGTTTTTCACTAAAGTTTGGCGGTCACTGCTGCTGATGGCGTTTTCTTCTGCCGCCAGTAAAATGGCGACGGCCATACGGCGTAAATCCCAAGTGTAAGATCCCCAGTAACCTTCATCAAAATCATTGCTGTCGAATACCGCATTGCCGTTGGCATCGCGTGAACCGCCCATGTTCTGCATATGCAAATCACCTTCCAACCAGACCCCATTGGTGGAGGTGTTGGTGTACAAAGAAGCGGGCCAAGAGGCGGTATTTTTCGTATCTACATAAAACAAATGCGCGGTGCCGCGATAAAAACTAAAGGCGCTGACTGACATTTTGGTCATTTTGGTCGCCAACTCAGTAGGTAGGTTAGCGGCAAAAGGGTGGTTGTAATTATAGATTTGTTGCACCAGCCATGCCTTGCGGCTTGCTGCGGCTTCGGCTGTGCTAGGGGCTATGGAGGCTAGGCTGGCTAGAATGAGTCCGGCGGCAACTATATTGCGTAATGTCATAAAGGATCCCGGTGTGTTAAGGGGCTAAAGGTAAAACCTGAGGATTCTAGCTAGAGTACATGACATTTTGATGAAATCATTTAATTGCAAATTTGCGCCGCCCTTGGTTTTACCGTTAGCCGCACGGTTTTCTTATGGGCGGGCTTTCCGCCCGACCGATAGCAATAAGTGCTTGTTAAGCTAAGCTAAAAAAGGATAAGCCAATGTTTTGGCTAGTATTTGGTTTCGGCTAAACAATACTGTCATTAAATCGTAAACAAAGCTTCATTTCCTTGTCACAGAATCGCTTTAATCTTAAGAACCCACAACAACAATAATTAGAATAAAAAATCGTAAGATTTCTTTGCTGCAAAGTCTAAGGATAGCCTCGGCAGCTTATCTATTGAGAGGATAACGACATGAAGCTATTACTGTCCATACACAAATATGACGTGTTTATGTTTACTTGGTTGCTTAACGCCAAAATTCATAGCACGCTGTCTAACATTAGCCGTTATTTGTCGAAAACAGGCGACGGGCAATTGTATGTTTTGATCGCCGCCGTACTGTATTTTAGCGAAGGCCTCGAAAGCCCCTTGCTACGCGCCATGCTGTTAGCGTTTTTAGTGGAACGGCCTTTGTATTTTGTGTTGAAAAATAGTTTTAAACGCAACCGTCCAGAAGCGGCCTTAAAGAATTTTCGCAGCATCATTAAACCTTCCGATAAGTTTAGCTTCCCGTCTGGGCACACTTCGGCGGCGTTTATGGTCGCGACCTTACTGGCGTATTTTTTTCCTGCCTTGTTGGTGCCGCTATATGGTTGGGCGGCGGCGGTCGCATTGTCTCGGGTTGTTTTGGGGGTACATTTTCCGACGGATACCTTAATGGGCGGTATTTTGGGTATCTGCACAGCACTTTTTAGTTTAGGACAAATCATCTGATGAGAATTTTTTACGGGGTTCAGGGAACGGGTAATGGCCACATCACCCGCGCTAGGGTCATGGCAAAAGAACTGCAATTGGCAGGTATAGAAGTTACGTTTCAATTTACCGGGCGGCCTATCGATAAATTTTTTGATATGGAAGTTTTCAATGGCTACCAAATCCGCACTGGGCTAACGTTTAATACCCATAAAGGCCAAGTCAGTTATTTGAAAACCGCTTTGGATGCGAAGCCCCTGACTTTTTTAAAGGACATAAAAACCTTAGATTTAAGTGGCTATGACCATATTTTGACCGATTTCGAGCCGGTTACTGCTTGGGCGGCTAAGCGCCAGAAAAAACCCGTGCTGGGCATTGGCCATCAGTATGCGTTCAATTATCCTATCCCTAGGGCGGGAGCTGATCCGATCGCCAATCAGGTCATGAAGTATTTCGCCCCAGCCGATATCGGCGTGGGATTGCATTGGCACCATTTCGGCGAAATGATCCTACCGCCGATTATTGAAACCCCCGAAACGCCTACCCGCATTATCAAAAATAAAATCATTGTGTATTTGCCTTTTGAAGACCAAGCTGCCGTTATCAATTTGTTGGCGGGGTTCACGGATTTTGAGTTTCATCTTTATGCACCTGAGGTGGTGGCATCACCTTACCCGCATATCACCTGTAACCCGTTATCGCGCACTGGCTTCCAAAAAGATTTATATGATTGCGGCGGTATTATCAGTAACGCGGGTTTTGAGTTGGCGAGCGAAGCTTTACAATTAGGTAAAAAAATCTTGGTTAAGCCGTTGCATTCGCAAATGGAGCAAATTTCCAACGCCGCCGCCTTAAAAGAACTGGGTTATGGCCATACCATGAAAACGATGGATAAGGCGGTGATTGAGCCGTGGCTGCATGACAACCATGCCACGCACATCACTTATCCTAATGTGGCGAAGGTTCTGGTGCAGTGGCTGCAAGACGGTATGCCGAAGATGGATGCTGATTTTGTCGAAAAAGTGTGGGACGGCGTCAATGTCATCAAGCTTGATTTGTCTAAGGCTTAAGATGGGGATGTACGCTTAACATCGCGTTACCCTAAATAAAGCAAAGGGCGGCGGAACAGGGGGATGTTCCGCCGCCCTTTGCTTTTGGCGGGTTAGCCTAACGCTTCGTCAGCCATATCTTCCACCAATGATTCATCTGTCAGTAGCGGTATGGTTTCCGCTAGCCGGTTATATTCGATGATATGGAATTCGCCATTCCAATCTTCGGCAATCAAGGTACACGATTCCACCCAGTCGCCGCAATTCAGGTAATGGATGTTGTCTATGTATTTATTGGCGGCTGAATGGATATGCCCGCACACTACGCCGTCTAAGCCCCGGCCTTGGCATTCGTTGGCGACTACAATTTCAAACTGGGTGATGAACGACACCGCCGACTTGACTTTGTTTTTGACAAACTTGGATAAAGACCAGTAGCCAAAACCCAGATGCCGTCTTATCCAATTAAAATGGCGGTTAAAAGACAGTAGGGTTTCGTAGCCAATATCGCCCAAGACGGCAATTTGTTTATGGTAGCGGGTTACGATGTCGTAATTGTCGCCATGGGTGAGCAGATAGCTTTTGCCGGATGCGCTGTTGTAGACCATTTCATCGTAAATTTCCACATTGCCGATATTCAAATCGCCATGCGATAAAAAATTGCGCAGAAACTCGTCGTGGTTGCCCGCGATATAAACGACCCGTTTGTTTTTCGAGTATTTCAATATTTTTCTTAAAAAATTGGTATGGTCTTGATGCCAATACCAGCCACGCCTGATTTTCCAACCGTCAATAATATCGCCGATCAGATAAATTTCATCAAACGACAGCCTTTTTAAGGTTTTTAGTAAAAACTCCGCTTTACAAGAACGAGTGCCAAGATGAATGTCAGAAACAAACACGGCTTTGTAAGGTGCTTTGATTTTTTTGCTCATTATGATGGGTTACGCGCTGAGTTAAGGGTTGCCTCGGAGGCGGGCAGGCGTGCTGGTTAGGCTGACACAGGCCTTTCGGCGGCGAGTGAAGGCCTAAGGCGATGGGGTTGCCTTGCCGTCCCACGATATGGAAACTTTCAGGTTTTGCTGTAAAAACGGTGTCTTAATCATAAATTATCAATGTGACTTTATTGTGACGGTAGCCATGGACATTGCGGTATTTATGCGGGTTAGTCAGAACTGGCTTTCAGCTTTTGATGGGTTAATACAGGGAGGCAATTCAGCAGAAAATAATGGTGTCATTTTGACACCATTGACATATAATAATCGTTAACGAAGCTAACAGGAGAATGAAGCGGAAAATAAGTAAGATAAATGATAAAGCATCCATAATCCCCCCGAGTCAATATCTAACAGTAAAAAATATTGACATATTCTGCCTAACATGGGCGCATAGGTAATTAATATGCAGCAAAAATCAATAGAACGAGGCCGTATTACGGCAAGAGTCTCCCTCTCTATCCAAGAGAAAATTCAGGAGGCGGCAGATTTAACAGGCGCGACGCTAAATCAGTTTCTGGTGCAAAGTGCCCTTGAAAGGGCAGAGCAGTTAATTGAGCGTGAAACGATTATTAGCTTGACCCATAAAGATGCCGCTATGTTATTCGACATGCTTCAGAAGCAATCACCCCCTAATAGTATTTTGGCAAAGGCATCTGAACGCTATAAAAACGAGGTAAAAAGTGGGTCTCTCAATACAACCGTTAGATCAGACATATAACTTGAAAAATTTCAATTGCGGCAATAGCGACCTTAATAGTTGGCTGCAAAATACTGCACGGCAACATCAAAAGAAAGATCTATCGCGTACCTTTGTTATGGTGCGGGATTCTTTGCCCACTATCATTATAGGTTACTATTCGTTGGCTATCCGGGCTTTAGTATCCAAAGAAGCGTTGCCGCAAGCACTGCAAAAAGGCCTGCCGTTAAATGTTCCCGCAATGATGGTGGCCCGTTTGGCTGTGGCGTGCCAAGAGCAAAAACAAGGTTATGGTGAGCTTTTGTTACTTGACGCTATGGCTCAGGCCAAAGTCGCTTCTAGGATAATTGGCGGTAGGTTTTTGTTTGTTGATGCCAAGACTACAGAATTGGCGGTATTTTACGCCCGTTACGGCTTCGTCGCTCTTCCCGATAATCCGCTATCTTTGTGTATGTTGATTGCAGGCATTCCTTAAGGACTTATGGCGGATATTCTTGCCCATCCCTAAAAATAACAGTTAAGCCGCGTTTTTAAACATGGATTGGCCGCTAAGCGGTATAATTGGCGAATTTTTCCGATGGCTTTAAAAACACCATGACTTCTGTTAATTCTGAAAAACTTTCCAGTGCCCGTTTTGCACAAGCAACCGATGCGTTTGTTGAGGTCTTTACCGCTTCGGTGGATTTTGATCAGCGTATGGCGGCTCAGGATATTCAAGGCTCTATCGCCCATGCCACGATGTTGTGCGCGGTGGGTATCCTTACCGAAGCCGAGCGCGATGCCATTATCGGCGGCCTGACCCAAATCGGCGGCGAGATTGACCGTGGCGAGTTTGTCTGGTCGATCAAGCAGGAAGATGTCCACATGAACATCGAGGCGCGTTTGACCGACCTGATTGGTATTGCAGGTAAAAAACTGCATACTGGCCGCTCACGCAACGATCAGGTCGCCACGGACATCCGCTTGTATTTGCGTAGCGAGATAGTCCAGATCACCGCGCAATTGACCCGTTTGCAGGCCGCTATTGTCGAGTTGGCGGCGCAACACGCCGACACCATCATGCCGGGCTTTACCCATTTACAGGTCGCCCAGCCGATTACTTTTGGGCATCATTTGATGGCGTGGTTTGAGATGCTCATCCGTGACCGCGAGCGTTTGGACGATTGCGCCAAACGTTTGAATGTGATGCCGCTGGGCGCGGCGGCTTTGGCGGGGACCAGTTATCCGATAGATCGCCAGTTGACCGCTGAGCTGTTAGGTTTCAGCCGCCCGTCGGCGAATTCTTTGGATTCGGTCAGTGACCGGGATTTTGCTATTGAATTTACGGCGGTCGCCAGCCTGATTATGATGCACTTGTCGCGGTTTTCCGAAGAGCTGATCCTTTGGTCTAGCGCCCAGTTTGATTTTATTGACATGCCTGATGCCTTTTGCACGGGTTCGTCGATTATGCCGCAGAAAAAAAATCCCGATGTGCCGGAGTTGGTGCGTGGTAAATCGGGTCGGGTAACAGGGCATTTGGTGGCTTTGCTGATGCTGATGAAAAGCCAGCCTTTGGCGTATAACAAGGATAACCAGGAAGATAAGGAGCCGTTGTTTGATACTGCCGACACGCTGGTTAACTGCTTACGCGCGTATGCCGATATGGTGCCGCATATCACCGCCAAAAAAGCCAATATGTACCAATCCGCCAAGCGCGGTTTTGCCACGGCGACGGATTTGGCGGATTATCTGGTGCGCAAGGGTATGGCCTTCCGCGATGCCCATGAGGTGGTCGGTCTGGCGGTGCGCTTGGGGCTGGAGACCCAACGGGATTTGTCTGAGCTGACGCTGGCTGAACTGCAAGGCTTTTCGCCGTTGATTACCGAAGACGTGTTCGGCTATTTGACCTTGGAAGGCTCGGTGGCGGCGCGTCGGCATATCGGCGGTACTGCGCCGGAAACGGTCAGGCTGGCGATTGAAGCGGCGCGGCAACGTTTAGTCTAGGCTTGGGCTTTAGGGGCGGTGCTGACGGCTTGTTGGGTGTCTGCCCCTGAAAGGTTTTCGGGCAAGCGGGTAATCCGTTACAATTTCGCCGCTTTGCGCCAGATCCTGTCTCGCCCTATTTTTAACATTTATACACTGTAAGGTACTTATGCTAGACCCCCGTTTATTTAGAACTGAATTGGCTTTGGTTACGGAACAATTACAACGCCGTCATTTTGCTTTTGATGCCAGCGCTTACGAGGCTTTAGAAAGCCGCCGTAAGGCGATTCAGGTTAAGACGCAAGAATTGCAAAACGAACGCAATAGCCGCTCGAAAGCGATTGGCCAAGCGAAAGCGAAGGGCGAGAGCGTCGAGGCGTTAATGGCGCATGTCCAACAGTTGGGCGATGATTTGAAGGCGGCGGAAGTGGCGTTGGCGGATGTTCAGGCCGCTATGACGGCGTTGATGGAAGGTATCCCCAATATTCTCGACGAGGCCGTGCCCGACGGTAAGGACGAGTCGGCTAATGTGGAAATAAGCCGTTGGGGCGAGTTGCCCAGTTTTAACTTTACCCCGAAAGATCATGTCGATTTGGGTGTCAGTAAGGGCATGGAATTTGAATTGGGCGTAAAAATCGCCGGGAGCCGTTTTGTCGTGCTGAACGGTGCGCTGGCGCGTCTGCAACGGGCGATTATCCAATTGATGCTGGACACCCATAGCGGCGAGCATGGCTATTCGGAAACCTATGTGCCGTTTTTGGTCAATGCCGACAGTTTGTACGGTACGGGGCAATTGCCGAAATTCGCCGCCGATTTGTTTAAGGCCAGCGATGATCCGGCCTTGTACCTGATCCCGACCGCCGAAGTGCCGGTAACGAATATTGTCAGGGATACGATTGTTGAGGCGAAGGAACTGCCGCTGAAATTTGTCTGCCATAGCCCGTGTTTCCGTAGCGAGGCGGGGGCTTATGGCCGTGACGTGCGCGGCATGATCCGCCAGCATCAGTTTGAAAAAGTCGAAATTGTGCAAATCGTCAAACCGGAAGATTCCGCGCAAGCGCACGAAGAGCTGACCCGTCATGCCGAAAGTATTTTGCAAAAGCTGAAACTGCCGTACCGCCGGATGCTGTTGTGTGCGGGCGATACCGGGTTTTCTTCCAGCAAAACTTACGATTTGGAAGTGTGGTTGCCGGGGCAGGGCGCGTATCGGGAAATCTCTTCGTGCAGCAATTTTAAAGATTTCCAAGCCCGCCGCCTGCAAGCGCGGTGGCGTAATCCTGAGACGGGCAAACCGGAATTGGTGCATACCCTGAACGGCTCCGGTTTGGCGGCGGGGCGGACGCTGATTGCCATTATGGAAAATTATCAGGATGCCGATGGCCGTATCCATATTCCTGAAGCGTTGCTGCCTTATATGGGCGGTGTGACGGTGATCGGCTAAGGCCGTTTTGCTAAAACAATACTGACTAATGCCCTTAAGGAGTGACTTTATGCCGAAAAAAATCCGTTTTATTCTGTTAGCCCTGGCTCTGGCTTTGGCCCCACAAGCGTGGGCGGAGGAGCCGACGGCTTTTGCCGTTGCGCAACAAGCCGCCGACCAAGGCCAAGCCGCCGCCCAAGCTAAGCTGGGGGCGATGTATCTGCTTGGTAACGGGGTTGATAAAGACGAAGCCAAAGCCGCCGAATGGCTGTTAAAAGCCGCCAAGCAAGGGTATCTTGACGCGCAAGTGCTGGTCGCCGCCTTGTTTGACAGCGGCGTGGGCGTAAAAAACGATGTCAAAGAAGCGACTTACTGGTACGAAAAAGCGGCGGCACAAGGCCACACGGCGGCGCTGGCGATTTTAGGCAAAAATCCGGTTGCGGCTGGCGGGGTAGCTTTTAGCTACCAACGGATGCGCTTAAGCGCGTCGAAACAAATCCCTGGCGAATATGCCAAAAAAATCTTACTGACGAAATAATTTTATGACTACCATTACTCGGTTCGCCCCCAGCCCTACGGGCTACCTGCATGTCGGCGGTGCGCGTACCGCCTTGTTTTCTTGGCTGTATGCGCGTAAACAGGGCGGCACGTTTATCTTACGCATTGAAGACACTGATTTAGAGCGTTCCTCGCAAGAATCGGTCGATGCCATTTTGCACGGCATGGATTGGTTAGGTCTGGACTATGATGAAGGCCCGTATTACCAAACCCAACGCTTTGACCGCTATAAGGAAGTGATTGCCCAATTGCTGGCGCAAGGCGACGCTTATCATTGCTATTGCAGTAAAGAAGAACTGGAGCAATTGCGCAACGAACAGATGGCGAATAAGGAAAAACCGCGCTATAACGGCAAATGCCGCGACCATGCCGTCGCCATTGAGGGCAGGGAGCCGGTGGTGCGCTTTAAAAATCCGCTTGATGGGGTGGTGGCCATTCCCGATTTGGTGAAGGGCGAGATTGTCGTCGCCAATAAGGAACTGGACGATTTGATTATCGCGCGGGGCGACGGTACGCCGACTTATAACCTGACAGTGGTAGTCGATGATATGGATATGGGCGTGACTCATGTCATCCGTGGCGATGACCATATCAACAATACGCCCCGGCAAATGAATATTCTTAAGGCATTGGGCGCACCTGTGCCGTTCTACGCGCATTTGCCGATGATTTTGGGTGCCGATGGCGCACGCTTGTCAAAACGCCATGGCGCGGTCAGTGTGATGCAATTTCGCGATGACGGTTATCTGCCGGAGGCCTTGCTTAATTATCTGGTGCGTTTGGGCTGGTCGCATGGCGACCAGGAGATTTTCTCCATCGCCGAAATGGTCGAGTTTTTTGACTTGGCTGATGTTAACGGTGCGGCCTCGACCTTTAACATGGACAAGCTGTTATGGTTAAACCACCACTACATCATGCATAGCGACCCTGAGTTGGTCGCTATGCATTTGCTGTGGCATATCGGGCAACGCGGCATTGATCCTGCCGATGGCCCGGCTCTGGCGGAAGTGGTCAAAGCCCAGCGCGAGCGCAGCAAAACGCTGGTGGAGATGGCTAATGCCAGTGTCTACTTCTATAAAGATTTTGACAGTTACGACGAGAAGGCGGCGAAGAAAGCCTTTACTGAAGGCTCTGATAGCGTGCTGGCGCATATTTATGAGGCATTTGCCGCCGTTAATGATTGGCAGGGCGAACAGTTGCACGACATCATTGTTGGGCTGGCCGAAACCTTGGCTTTAGGTATGGGGAAGGTTGCGCAGCCGTTGCGGGTTGCTGTGTGCGGTTCTGGCGTATCGCCAGCGATTGATGTCACTTTGTCATTGTTAGGTAAGGAAAAAACCTTAGCCAGACTACAAAAAGCGATTGAGTTTATAAAAAATAGCAAATAATGCTTTACAGGATGAAATTATCCTGTAAAATGACTGGCTTTACTGGACGGGGCCATAGCTCAGCTGGGAGAGCGCTTGCATGGCATGCAAGAGGTCAGGAGTTCGATCCTCCTTGGCTCCACCACCGTTTTTTAAAGTTAGTAATAGTGTCTGGTCCCCATCGTCTAGCGGCCTAGGACATCGCCCTTTCACGGCGAGAACAGGGGTTCGAACCCCCTTGGGGACGCCACATTATTGTTACTTTATAGGCCGGACTAATCCCAATTTAGTCCCCATCGTCTAGCGGCCTAGGACATCGCCCTTTCACGGCGAGAACAGGGGTTCGAACCCCCTTGGGGACGCCATACACAAAAGGTTATCATTCTGATAACCTTTTTTTATGCCCGTCACTTTGTCGGCTTGTCCGGCGGGTGGCGGTTTGCGCTATGCCCTTGCAGCCTTTACCGACCGTAGAAATATCGCGATATTTTTTGCCCGTTAAGACGGTTACATTCGGTTTTAGGGCGTTTTTTTATGCTAGAATCCGATCCTGAAGATAGCTATTTGATTTTATTTCCTATTTTTCGTAGGGTATTGTTGGCACGCTAACTTCACTATCAAAATTATATATTAACTAAAAGGCTTAATTTAATGAAACAATTGAAAAAAACCGTTCTTTCTATGGCTATGGCCGCAACTATGGTGTTGGCTTCATCCCCTATTTTCGCTGAAGCAACTGGTGAAGCGTCGGTTAAAGCTGCGGCAGAAGGCACTATTGCTAAAATTGAAGAAGCGGTTGGCTTAGCCGAAAAAGGCGCTGATAAAAAAGACATCGTTAAGGCGATTAACGATGCCCGTCAGCTGCAAAAAGAGTTCCGTTATGAGTTGACTGAGCGCCAACGCCAAAAATCTAACGATAAGCTGAGAATTGCGCGTGACACTTTTGAAGAAGGTGACAAGACCGCTGCTGAAGCCAAATTGCGTGAAGCGCTGACCGGTTACAAAGAAATGAAAGAAACTTACGACGCAAACCACAAATAAGTAGTTGTTTGCCTGTCAGGCCTATTTTGGCGGACTTATTTTGCCGATTTTGGGCCTGATGGGGGGCTATTAAAAATATTGCTAAAAAAGTGGTTTTTTACGCAGTTTGCACGATTGAAAACGCCTAAAATATGCTAGAATAATTTTGTCACATGGCTGTAAACAATGGCTGTGCAGGCGAAATTTTTACGAAAAATAACAACTAGGGGACTAGTGAAACATGAAAAACTTGAAAAAAATCTTACTTTCTTTAGTGATTGCATCGGCTTTAGGCGGTGTTTCATCAATCGCTGTTGCTGAAACTGATCCAGGCAGAGTCGTTTACGCCCCTGTGGAAGCAATTGACATGGTATCTGCTAAAGTAAAGTTAGCGATTGATGCGATTGCCAGCGGTTCCGATGGTGAAGCGGTTTCTAAATTAATTAAAGATGCCCTGGATGCCAGCAAAGAAATCAACGCTAACGATAAAGTTGATATGGCCCGTTCAAGAGCTAACAACAAATTGAAAGCTGCTAAAAACCACGCTAAAGACAACGCGTTACAAGAAGCAGAGCAAGAATTGAGAAATGCTTATAAAGGCTTCCAAGATCTGAAAGGTCTGTTGTAAGATTCTTTAAGCCATACCGGGAGGCTTTTCGGGGTTCTCTTGGTGTGGCTTTTTGCTGTTTCCACCACCCGGTCTGCGAAAGCGGGGGTGGCGGTCTTTTAAACGGGTAGGTTTATGATAACTGCCGGATGGGTTTTCTAAAGCAGTCCCATAATAAGTAAAAAAACCAGCTTCTATTCTATCCCCCGTTTTTGATACTCCGTTCCCCTTCCCACCCATTTTCGGGTTTGGTAATTTTCTTAGTCACTGCTTTGCCAGCGTTGTCCTTCCCTGATGGGACGGTTCCATTGTGGCCTGCCCGCTTATCTTATCCCTTTGTGTTTGGTAACTGTTGCTATGAATAAAGTGCTACGGCCCTGTGCCGAAACTTTGGCCAAGCAGGCCATACCCGCTTATCTCAACGCTTATCGGGTCTTGTGTCCTGAGCTTACCGAAGCGGAGCAGGATTTTTTGGCGGCAAGCGTTGTGGTGGCTGATTATAAAAGTCGGGCGTTATATTTGCAGGCCGGCGTTGTCCAAAACGCGATAGGCTTTGTTTATGCGGGTTTGCTGCGTAGTTTTTATATTGACAGTGACGGCAACGACATTACTATGGGCTTTGTCAAAGAAAACGATTACGCGACCGATTGCGCCGCCTTTGTCGCCCGCCAGCCTTCCCGCTATGCTTTCCAGTGCCTTGAGCCTTGTATCATCGTTGATTTGCCGTATACGGCGATGGCGGACGGGTTTGGCCGTTTTAAAAATCTGGAGACTTATGGGCGGCGATATAAAGAGCAGGTGCTGGCCGCGCAGCAGGCGCGAATAGAGGCGTGTCTGGTGGAGGTGGCCGAACAGCGCTACTTGAATTTTGTCCGGCAGCATCCCGATTTGTTTGGCAGGGTTTCTTTAACGCATCTCGCCTCTTATTTGGGCATTGAGCGGCAATCATTAAGCCGGATCAGAAAAAAGTTGGCTGACCGCCGTTAGTGTCACAAATGTGTCAGGTCTATTGGCGATAAATGCGGCATCATGACACTTTAACTCAACGGAGGAAAAGTGATGAAAAATACGGTGCTAATTACAGGGGTGTCATCCGGTATCGGTGAGGCGATTGCGCAAACATGTATAGACAGCGGTTACAGGGTGTTTGGGACGCTGAGAACCGCCGCAGATGCGGTCCGTTGCCAAGCTAAGTGGGGGGAATTGTTCGTGCCTTTGCTTGCTGACGTGCGGGACGAGGCTGCCTTGCGCCAGGCGGTTGTGACGGTAGAAGCGGCTTTGGCAGGCAGGCCACTCAATGTTATTGTTAATAATGCGGGTATTGTCATGCCCGCGCCGCTGCAATTGCAACCGCTGGATGACATACAGACGATGCTGGAGGTGAATGTGTTGGCGCCGGTTCGGGTCATACAGGCTTTTTTGCCGCTATTGGGGGCGGATAGTGCGGGCATTAGGCCTAAAATCGTCAATATCAGTTCGGTTTCTGGGCAACTGGCCATGCCGTTCTTAGGCGGTTATACGGCAAGCAAACATGCGCTGGAAGGCTTGTCTTATAGTTTAAGGCGTGAATTGCTGCTGTTGGGCATTGATGTTGTCGTGGTTGCGCCGGGCAGCGTCAGAACGCCTATTTGGGCAAAAGCGGCAACCCCTAATTTCTTTCCGGGGAGCTGCTACGAGCAGCCGTTTAAAAAATTTATCGCCATCTCTTTGGCGGGCGAGAAAAAAGGCTTAAGCCCTCTCGTTATCGCTAAGCTGGTGCTAAACATCATGCAGGCCAAGCGCCCTAAGGTGCGCTACAATCCGGTTCCGCAAAAATTTGCCAATTTTTATTTGCCAAAGCTGTTGCCCGCGAGGCTATTGGATAGGCTGTTGTTTGTGTTGTTGGGGGAGGGCAAGTCTGGCTAGGGGAAAAGGTGGCGTTTTTACTTCTTAATGGGGCGGATATGTACAAGCTTTATGATTTTTTGCCGTCGGGCAATTGCTACAAAATACGGTTGTTGCTTAAGCAGTTGGGCATTGCCTACGAAAGGGTTGATGTCGATATTTTAAGCGGGCAATCGCGTACTGATGCGTTTTTGCAGCTTAACCCTAATGGCCGGGTGCCGGTGTTGGCGCATAACGGCAACTATTTGCCGGAATCGAACGCTATTTTGTGGTATCTGGCGATGAATACGGCGTTTTTGCCGACCGATGCCTTTGCCCAAGCGCAAGTCTTGCAGTGGCTGTTTTTTGAGCAGTATAGCCATGAGCCGAATATTGCCACAGCACGTTATTGGATCAGTATTCTCAAGGCGAAAGACCATTATGCGGAGCCGCTGAAGGGTAAGATGGAGGCGGGCTATGCGGCTTTGGATGTGATGGAGCGGCATTTGCAAGCTAAGTGCTTTTTTGTCGCCGACCAGTATAGCATTGCCGATATGGCCTTATACGCCTATACCCATGTTGCCGAGGAGGGCGAGTTTGACCTGTCCGCTTATCGGCATATAAAGGCGTGGTTCGGGCGGGTGCAAGCCCAAGCAAACCATATCGGTATCCAATGCGCCTAGGCACGCGTTTTGTGGCTTAGCTGCAAGCGGCGGTAAGGTATCTATACTTTAAACGGTCAAGTTTTCGGTTTTTTTGGTAGGGTACGCTGTGCGTACCTTTAAAAAAACCTCATAAAATCAGTGCAAAAGGTACGCACAGCGTACCCTACGGTGAATTGTAAAAGCCGAAAACTTGACCGTTCAGAGTATACGTTCCAGGGCGTATGCCTATACTTTAGGTTTGCCCACCCGTCACCCGCGCTTGTCCCGATAAATCTTTATGCGTCCGTACATCCTGATAACCAGATGCTTTAAAAATAGCCTGTACGGCAGCCTCTTGGTCATAACCGTGCTCTATTAGCAAATATCCTTCTTCGCTCAGCCAGTGTCTGGCGGTAGCCACTATGGTTTTAATGTCCTGCAAGCCATGGTCGGCGGCGATTAATGCCGAATCCGGTTCGAAGCGGACATCACCCTGGTGTAGGTGTGGGTCTTGCGGATCAATGTAAGGCGGGTTACTGACGATGAGCTGAAAGCGTTGCGGCGGCAGGTCGGCAAACCAATTGCTATGATAAAAGCCGATATTGTTGAGATGATGGCGGGCGGCGTTTTGTTGGGCGACGGCTAAAGCCTTAGGGCTAAAGTCAGTGGCAGTGACGTGGGCGTTGGGGCGTTCGGCGGCGAGGATAATGGCAATGATGCCGGAGCCTGTACCTAGGTCGAGAATAGGGCCTGGTGCATCGTGGGCGACCAAGGCCAAGCTGAGTTCTATCAGCAACTCGGTATCAGGGCGCGGGATAAGCACGTCCGGGGTGACGATAAAGTCGCGTGACCAAAATTCGCGCTGTCCGGTGAGGTAAGCGATAGGATGGCCTTGTTGACGGTGGCGGCAAAGTTGCCAAAATTGTTCTTGCTCGGTTTCTGTAAGGGTGTTGTCGCACCTGGCGCGTAGATAAGAGCGGTTTTTTTGCAAAACGTGGCATAGCAGGACTTCGGCATCTAAGGCCGGGGAGCCGCTGCTGGCGTTTAGGTTTTGGCTGGCTTGTGCCAGAAGGGCGTTAATGGTGGGCATGGGTATTTGGTGTTGGGTAGGCGCGTTAAGGCCTACATGAATGGGCGTAGTGCCGTATTTCAGCATTGCATTTATAGCCGAAAGAGAAATGTCTGCCCATTATGCTCTGTGGAGATAGGGAATACTTGGAAAGGGAAAGTGCCTTTAATTCTTAGCAAGTGCGGCGCAGTTCGGCGATGGTAGCGGCGGGCAAGCCGGTTATTTCGGCAATCGCGACATCATCCATTGAGCTTAACAGCTTGCGGGCCGCATTGAGCAGGGCTTCTTGTCTGCCTTTCTGCAAGCCTTCTTGCAAACCTTCTTCTCTGCCTTTGACATAAAAATTTTGCCCATATTTTGCTAATGTTTCTGTTAACACGTTTGCCACCTTTTCTTTCGAATCATAGATTGTATTCACCAATTCCTGATAGCCGTCACCGGATACTTTCTCCCTTAGGATAAGCTGAATGAACCAGTTCAGCAAGTCCATGAAAGGTTGTTTTTCTTCGCTCCCAAGCGGGTCATATTTATCATAGAGCGCCAGAAACGCTTGGTTGATGGTTGCTATGTCGGTACACCGTTCCGCGATAATCAGGGTGGAAACGAGGTTGCCCATTTGCCGCAGGTTTTCAAGGTCGTATTGGCTTTCGTCAATCAGGCAATAGTGAAGCTGCGGGGTATATTTGCCCAATATATGGTTTGCCCCCAGTAGGCTGGCAAAATCGGTCGCCGCCGTCCATTTTGGGTTGCCGTTGTACAGCACCAGCGGGAATATCGGCGGCAAATCCTGCTTTTGGGGATTATCGCGTAGCCAGTCCATGTAAAAGTTGCCGACATAGTTGAGCATCCTGATGGCCATGTACCAAGGGGCGGTGGCTTGGAATTCTGTCAGCAAAAAGATGTAGGCATTACTGCTGCCTTTGAATTTGACCTGATAAATCAGGTCGCTTTCGGTTTCTTTGTAGTGTTCCGAGACAAAAGACTTATCCACCCTTTGGCACTGGCTAAAATCGCAGTTTTGCACCCAGTCCTCAAGGACAAAGCTTTCGATTAATTGGCGGAAAATCACCTTGTTGGAGAACAGGCGCTTGTAACCTTTGTCGTGCAGGGCTTCGGTCATGGTTTTATCGGCTAGAGGTGGTTTTATCGGCGACAAGGCCTAACAGCAGAATGTCATAAAGGCTGATTGCCTTAATCTTCGCCCAATTGCGTCAGCATTTCCGCCTGGTGTTCGTGGATTAGAGGCTGGATGACTTGCTCCAAGCCACCTTGCATAATGTCGTCGAGCTTGTATAGGGTCAAGTTGATGCGGTGGTCGGTGAGGCGGCCTTGCGGGTAGTTATAGGTGCGGATGCGTTCGGAACGGTCGCCGCTGCCGACTTGTAGCTTACGGGTTGCCGATTGTTCGGCATGGTGCTTTTCCTGTTCGGCGGAAAGCAGGCGCGAGGCCAGCAAGGACATGGCGCGGGCGCGATTTTTGTGTTGTGAGCGCTCATCTTGGCATTCGACTACCACTCCAGTAGGGATGTGGGTGATACGGATCGCCGATTCGGTTTTGTTGATATGCTGGCCACCTGCCCCGGAGGCGCGGTAGGTATCGACTTTCAGATCAGCCGGATTGATGTCGACGGCATCGACTTCGTCCACTTCGGGCATGATGGCGACGGTGCAGGCGGAGGTATGGATACGGCCTTGCGATTCGGTTTCAGGCACCCGTTGGACGCGGTGGGCGCCGGATTCAAATTTTAGTTGCGAATACACGTCACGCCCGGAAACGCGCAAAATGACTTCTTTATAGCCGCCGTGATCGCCATGGCTTTCGTTAATGATTTCGGTTTGCCAGCCACGCCGTTCGGCATAGCGTTGGTACATGCGCGATAAGTCGCCGGAAAAAATCGCCGCTTCGTCGCCGCCAGTACCTGCGCGGATTTCTAAAAAGATGTTACGGTTGTCGTTAGGGTCTTTGGGCAGCAATAACAGTTGCAACTCGTGGTCGAGCGCGTCGATTTGGTTTTCGGCATCCCGGATTTCTTCTTTAGCCAGTTCGCGCATATCGGCGTCGCTGTCATTGAGCATGTCTTTGGCCGAGGCGAGCATGTCTTGCGCTTGCTCATAGCGTTTATAGCATTCTACCAGCGGGGTGATTTGCGCGTATTCTTGGCTTAAGGTGCGGAAGCGGTTTTGGTTGCCTTGCACTTCCGGTTCTGAGAGCAGGGCGGCGATTTCGTCGTAGCGTTCGCACAGATTTTCAAGTTTGATTTGTATGGATTTTTTCATTGGGTATCGCTGAGTTTAAAAATTTCGCGGGCAGCGGCGACTAAGTCATGACGTTCGTTTTCGGCGGCAATCCTGATTTGGCTGCTGGGCGTATGGATGAGTTTATTGGTGAGGGTGTGGGCGAGACGGTTTAAGGTTTCTTCGGCGGACGCACCGTTTTTGAGCGCAAGTTGGGCTTTTTGTAAAGCTTCATCGCGGATGGTTTCGGCAGATAGGCGAAAGTCGCGCAGGGTCGATTGCGCCCCTTGGGCGCGTAGCCACGCCAGAAAATAGTCGACTTGGGTGTCGATAATCTCTTCCGCTTGGGCCGCCGCCAAGCGCCGGGAGTTCATGTTTTGGTCGATGGTGTGTTGGAGGTCATCAACCGTGTACAGGTATACGTCGCGCAATTGTTCGACTTCCGCCTCAATATCGCGCGGCACTGCCAAATCTACCATAAACATGGGCTTGTGTTTACGTTTTTTTAAGGCGCTCTCTACCCGCCCTTTACCTAATATCGGTAAGGAACTGGCGGTTGAGGAGATGACAATGTCGGCCTCGGCCAGGTGGTTAGGCAATTCCGACAAGTCGATGGCGTAGCCGTTAAACTGCGTGGCGAGGGCATGGGCTTTGTCAAACGTGCGGTTGGCGATGATGAGTCGGCCTATGCCTTGTTGGCTTAAATGCCGGGCGGTCAGCTCTATAGTTTCGCCCGCGCCGATCAGCAGGGCGGTTTGTTCGCTGAGCTTGTCGAAAATCTGTTGGGCGAGTTGCACGGCGGCAAACGCGACCGACACCGGGCTGGAGCCGATGGCGGTGTCGGTACGGACTTTTTTGGCGGCGGTAAAGGTGTGCTGGAACAGTTTGCCCAGATGTTTGCCTAAGGTTCCCGCGTCACAAGCCGCTTGGTAGGCGGTCTTCATTTGCCCTAAGATTTGCGGTTCCCCCAAGATCATCGAGTCCAAACCGCTGGCGACGCGGAAAATATGCCGGATTAAGGCGGGACCGGTGTGGCTGTACAGGTAGGGGGTAAGGTCATGGCTGTCCAAATGCTTGTTTTGCGCGACCCAATCAATCAGGATTTGCTGGTTGGTGGTGCTGGCGGCGCAGTAAAATTCGGTGCGGTTGCAGGTCGACAGGATCGCCGCTTCGCTAATTTCCTTAAGGTTATGCAGCTCTTGCAGGGAAGGCTGCAAGACGTCGGCAGGGAAGGACAGCCGTTCGCGGACAGAGACCGGAGCGGTTTGGTAATTAATCCCTACGGCAAGGAGTGTCATGGTATGGGTGGTCAATTGGACGTTACCGGTTTCGATATGGGTTTTGCCAGGGCTATAAGGGCTTAAATTAGGCCTGCGCCGATGGCTTTTTGCTAAATCAGCCGTATATTATCTCGCTCTATGCCAAGAAATAGAATAGCTTAATGAAAATGCTGTAATCAGCTCTCTAAATCAACGGCTTTTTCTGCTAATCTATAGCCCTACCTTTGAGACCTAAAATAGGATTGTGAGTGTTAACTTTTAGACTGTTTATTTTTAGATTATTCTCAGTAACTACGCTGGTCTTGCTATACGGCTGCGCCAGTGCGCCGGATAAGCCGCAGGTTTCCGACGCGGTCCAGGTCGCCGATAAGCCTGCCGTGATTAAGCCTAAGCCCAAAGATGTTAATACTTCTATAGACCCTGATGTGCTGTTTATGCTGTTAACCGCTGAATTGGCAGGACAGCGTGGTCAATATGATATTGCTTTGGAGGGTTATATGGAAGCGGCAAAGCGTGTCCATGACCCGCGTTTTGCCGAGCGTGCCGCCATGATAGCCATGTATCTGAAAAACGGCAACAAATTGGATGAAGCAATAAAGATTTGGTTGCGGCAAGACCCTAATAATGCCACGGCGCGGAAATTTGCCGCCTTATCGGCTTTGCAGGCGGGTAACAAAGCGGCGGCTGTGGAGCATATCGAGTCCTTATTGAAAAATGATCCGGCAAATTTTGACAAGGCTTTGTTGGAATTGGCGGGTGTGTTGCAAAAAGCCAATAAGTCCGCGCCGGTTTTGGAGGTGCTGGATACGGTTGCCGCCCGGCATCCTAACCAAGCGATAGTGTATTTTGTCGAGGCCTTGTTGGCAACGCAAATGGACAAGCCGGATTTGGCCGCCGCTAAAGTCGCCGAAGCGTTACGCATACAGCCTAATTGGGATAAGGCCTTAATGCTCCAAGCACAGTTGGCGATTATGTCGGGGCATTTCGATCAGGCGAAAACGGTTCTGAAAGCCGCCGTGCAGAAATCGCCCGATGACATCAAAATCAAAAAGGTGCTGGCGCAGGTTTTGATTAAAAACCGTGACTATGATGAGGCGATCACGCTGTATCAGGCGATTATTAAGGCCAACCCGCAAGAATCCGAGAGCCGTTTGGCTTTAGGTCTGGTGTATTTGCAGGAAGATAAGCCGGATGAGGCCGAAGATGCCCTCACGCCCTTATTGAAAGACCCGCAATGGCAACCGCAAGCCAGTTATTATTTAGGCAAAATTGCCGAGCAAGATAACGACATACCTAAGGCTTTGGCTTGGTACGATAAGGTCAATGACGAACGTTTGGGGTTTGAGGCGGGTATTGCCGCTGTCGGCCTGTTAGGTCGGGATAAGCAATTCGCCCAAGCGGAAAACCGCGTGGTGGCGTTGGCGAAGAAATATCCGCAACAAAAAGAGCGTATTGTTATTGTCCAAGCGGAGTTGTTTAGCCAACAGCGCCAGTATGCCAAGGCCTTTGAGCTATTAAGCAAAGCGTTGGTGGATGAGCCTGATAATAAGGGTTTGCTGTATGCACGCGCTTTGATGGCTGAGCATGTCGGTAAGCTGGACGTATTGGAAGCGGATTTGAAAAAAATCATCGCCCAGCATCCTGATAATGCCGAGGCCTTAAATGCTCTGGGTTACACCTTAGCGGACAAAACCACCCGTTACCAAGAGGCGGAGGGTTATCTGCAACGGGCGTTAAAATTGTCGCCTGATGAGGCGGTGATTTTGGATAGCTATGGCTGGTTACAGTTTAAGCTGGGCAATACCGCCAAGGCCTTGGATTATCTGCAACGGGCCTACGGCAAGCAGAAAGAGAACGAGATTGCCGGGCATCTGGCTGAGGTACTGTGGTTCTTGGGCAAGAAAGACCAGGCCAAAAAAATCTATAACGAGGCTATTAAAGAAGCGCCAAGCGACCGCTATTTGCTGGATTTTAAAACCCGCATCTTAGATCCCGCCCAATAGCCATGCGTAGGCCTATTTTTGCGGCGTTAGCCGTGGCGTTATGGTTGTCCGGCTGCAACACCGTTGAAGTCATCCCAGACGGCAGTTATTCAAGGGCGGTGCTGGCCAATAGCCCGCCCTTGCCGGACTGGGCGTTGGAGGGGCGCATGTCCCTAAGCGGCGGCAAAGAGGCCTGGTCGGCGAACCTGCTTTGGCAGCATGACCCGGCGCATGATGAGCTAAAATTGTCCGGTCCTTTAGGGCAGGGCGCGACAATCATCCGTTTGCAGGGCGAGACGGTCAGTATCGACCGGGGCGGCGGCAATGTGCAGACTTCGGCCCAGCCGGAGGCGTTTATTAACCAGCAATTGGGCATGGATGTGCCGATTAAGGCATTAGCTTACTGGATTGTCGGCTTGCCGGCTACGGAGCAGGCTTATGTGGACATGCCGTCCGGTTTCCGGCAAGCGGGTTGGCTGGTCGAGTATAAGCAAATGCAGACGGTGGGCCGCCGCGTATTGCCGCGAAAAATGACCGTGATGAACGGACAGGCAAAATTAAAGTTAATTATTGAGCAATGGGTCATAAAGGGTGAGGATGGGCACTAAACAGGCATTATGGGCGGCGTATTGGCCGGCTCCGGCAAAACTGAATTTAATGCTGCGCATTGTCGGGCGCAGGGCAGACGGTTATCACCTGTTGCAAACGGTGTTCCAGTTTGTCGAACTGGCCGATAAGATCCGCTTCCACCCCGATGCCAGCGGGCGGGTCAGTCTGAAACACCCCTTGCCTGGGGTCGCCGAAGCCGACGACCTGACAGTCAGGGCTGCGAATTTGCTGAAAGCGGCGACGGGCTGTAGCGAAGGGGTTTGTATTGAGGTGGAAAAAAAACTGCCGATGGGCGGCGGCTTGGGCGGCGGCAGTTCCGATGCCGCCACCGTTTTGGTTGCGCTGAATGTCTTATGGGGGCTACATTTAAGCACCGAGAAGCTCATGGAACTGGGTTTGTCATTAGGGGCGGATGTGCCGATTTTTGCCTTTGGTCAGGCGGCGTGGGCAGAAGGTGTGGGCGAAAAAATTCAGGCCATAACCGTTTCTGAACAATGGGTTGTTATTATTAAGCCGGATTGTCATGTCAATACGAAAGAAATTTTCTGTGCAGAAGGGTTGACAAGAGACAGCAAATCCATCAGAATATCTGACTTTACAGCAGGCCAACAACAAAACGACTGTCTTGATGTGGTCTGCCAGCGTTATCCATCCGTTAAAGATGCTTTAGTTGATTTGTCTGAATTTTCAGATGCAAAATTAACTGGAACTGGGGCTTGTGTTTTTGCACAGTTTGATTCAGAAACAAATGCGATTAGCGCGTACCAGTCACTTAAAGCTAAGTGGCAAGTGTACTTGACTAAATCCGTCAATGAATCACCTTTGTTTTCAATGATGAAGTCGGGTGATTTTATATCTTGATTATTGGGTCGTCGCCAAGCGGTAAGGCACGGGGTTTTGATCTCCGCATACCAAGGTTCGAATCCTTGCGACCCAGCCATTTTACCACACTGAGTTAAATTCTATTTGGGAGAGCTTGAATGAATGACACCTCGATGATGGTGTTTTCTGGAAATGCTAACTTAGCCTTGTCCGAAGGTATTGTTAAGAAGTTGAATATGCGCCTAGGGATGGCGGCAGTCGGCAGGTTTAGTGATGGGGAAATTGCGGTAGAGATTGAAGAGAATGTCCGTGGTAAAGACGTTTTTATTATCCAACCTACTTGCGCTCCTACCAATGAGAATTTAATGGAGTTACTGGTGATGATTGATGCGCTTAAACGGGCATCGGCATCACGGATTACCGCAGTCATGCCATACTATGGCTATGCTAGGCAAGATCGGCGGTCGCGCTCGGCGCGTGTGCCTATCAGTGCTAAGCTGGTTGCGAAAATGATTGAGCAGGCTGGGGCTAGCCGTTTGTTGACGGTTGACTTACATGCTGATCAAATCCAAGGTTTTTTTGATATACCTGTTGATAATGTCTATGCCTCGCCCATTTTGCTGGGTGACATTTGGCGGCAACAGTATAAAGATTTGATTGTCGTCTCCCCCGATGTGGGTGGCGTAGTCAGGGCAAGGGCGTTAGCCAAACGTTTGAATGATGCCGATTTGGCGATTATCGACAAACGTCGCTTAAAAGCCAATGTCGCCGAAGTCATGCACATTATTGGCGATGTCGATGGCCGCAGTTGTATCCTGATTGACGATATTGTCGATACCGCAGGCACTTTATGCCACGCAGCGGCAGCGTTAAAAAAGCACGGGGCCGTCAAGGTCTTGGCTTATTGTACACATGCCGTGCTGTCAGGTTCGGCAATGAAAAACTTGGCAGGTTCGGCACTGGACGAATTGGTGGTTACTGATACCATACCGTTAAGCCAAGAAGCTATAGATTCAGGAAAAATAAGACAATTGACAGTTGCCGAAATGTTGGCGGAGACGATAAGACGTATCGCCGTCGGTGAGTCGGTCAGTTCGCTGTATGTTGATTAAAAGTTTAATAAAAGCACGTTGAAGTGCGGGGTTGAAAAGAGAATGTCTAACGTATTTGAGTTTGTAGCCGAAAGTCGCGCCAATTCTGGAAAGAGTGCGGCAAGACGTTCACGTCGTCTAGGTAATGTGCCTGCGGTAATTTATGGTGGTCAAAGTGAACCTCAAATGTTGGTGTTGAACCACAATGAAGTGATCAAGCACCTTGAGCACGAAGCCGTTTATTCGCATGTTTTAGACATTACGGTTGACGGAAAAACCGAAAAAGCCATTCTGAAAGGTGTACAACGCAACCCTGCAAAATTCCAAATCCTGCATTTGGATTTCCTGCGCGTTGATATGGCGGCGACTGTTAAAGTCCATGTGCCTTTGCATTTTATCAATGAAAACTCTTCAGTCGGCATCAAAAAAGGCGGCGTTGCCACCCATTCAATGGTTGACGTTGAAGTGTCTTGTTTGCCATCTGCTTTACCCGAATTCATTGAAGTCGATCTGTCTAACTTAGATGTCTCTGAAACCCTGCATTTGTCCGATTTGGTTCTGCCAGCGGGTGTTGAAGTGGTTGCTTTGGCACAAGGCGAAGACCATAACCTGCCAGTCGTCACTATTTCTGCGACCCGCACCGCCAGCTAAGCTATTTGCTTAAGCCTTGATTAAACCCTGTCATGATTAAATTGATTGTTGGTTTAGGTAATCCAGGCCGTCAGTACGAAAAAACCCGGCATAATGCCGGGTTTTTGTTTTTAGACGATTTGCTGGCCAGCACGGGCGGCAGTTGGCAACTGGACGGCAAATTCCAAGCTTTTGTGGCGGAATCCGCCATTGCCTACCAAAAAGTCCTGTTCTTAAAGCCCGAAACCTTTATGAACCGTAGCGGGCAGTCGGTCGGCAAAGCGGTGCGTTATTATAAAATCCAGCCGGATGAAATTCTGGTCGTCCATGACGAATTGGATTTTGCGGTCGGCGTGGTTAAGCTGAAAAAAGGCGGCGGCCATGCGGGTCATAACGGTTTGCGGGATATTATCGCGCATCTGGGCAGTAATGATTTTTACCGTCTGCGCATCGGCATTGGCCGTCCTGCGGCGGGTAAAGTCGTCGCCGATTATGTCCTCTCGGAACCTGCCAAAGCCGAATGGCCGTTGCTGGAAGACAGTTTCGCCTTAGCCAAGCCTTATATAGGCCAAATCGTCAGCGGTGATATTGCGGCGGCTATGAATAAGCTCAATACCTAATTTCACTCCAGTTTTACCTTCGCCTCCCATCTCCTCCGCGTTTTACTGGACTTGTTGCAAGCCAGGTCGGCCTTTTTTGGCGCACCCCTACCGCAAAAAAGCAATTTTGGCGTAATTATTGGATAATTGCCGCTCACACAGGCGCTGAAATGCCCTATAATTGCCCTAAAAATAACCCTCTTAGACAATAGGGTCTTCTCGCCCTCCATACTTCCAATAACAAGGTAGCGCTATGACAAAAACCATTATCCAGACAGATAAAGCCCCCCAAGCCATCGGCACTTATTCGCAGGCGGTTAAAGTCGGCCAGGCGGTTTATCTTTCGGGACAAATTCCTTTGGTGCCAGAAACCATGACCTTGGTCGAAGGCGACATTGCCGCGCAAATCACCCGTGTGTTTGACAACCTGCAAGCGGTTGCCGAGGCGGCGGGCGGCAGTTTTGCCGATGTGGTTAAGTTAAATGTGTTTCTGACCGATTTGGCGAATTTTCCGGTGGTGAATGAGATTATGGGGCAGTATTTCCAGCAGCCTTATCCGGCGCGGGCAGCTATTGGGGTTGCGGCGTTACCGAAAGGCGCGGCGGTGGAAATGGATGCCATCATGCACTTGCCTGTCCAAGAATATCCCTTGTAAGCGGATAGCTTCAATAATAGGCTTAAGGGTGTAAGGTTCCCGTTATGAGCATCCTTAAGCAACCCGTCATCAGTTTAAGCGGCATCGGAGCGCAAACGGCCAACCGTTTGGAGAAGCTGGGGCTGCGGACTTTGCAAGATTTGGTGTTCCATTTGCCGCACCGTTATGAAGACCGTACCCGTGTCTACCGGATGGGCGACTTGGTGGTGGGCATGACTGCCTTGGTGTGCGGCAAAGTGGAATTTGTCGATATTTTGCCCAGAGGCCGCAAAAGCTTGGTGTGTAAAATCAGCGACGGCAGCGGAGCGTTGATGTTGCGCTTTTTCCATTTTTCCGCCAACCAGCATACCTTGTTCAAGCCCGATACTTGGTTATGTGTGTTTGCCGAAGTGCGGTATGGCATGGCGGGCTTGGAAATGGTGCACCCTGATTATACGGTAATCAGCGGCCCTGAGGCGGCAGTCGTGGAGACCCGCTTAACTCCCGTGTATCCATTAACCGAAGGCCTAAGCCAAAGCGTTATCCGTAAAGCGGTCAAACAAGCCTTACAGCATTGCCAGCAACAGCCGCACTTATTGGCGGATGCCGTGCCAGCGGAGATTTTGCAGGCTTACGGCTATCCGCCTTTAGCCGAAGCCATCCAAACCCTACATGCCCCCGATGAAAGCGTAACGGTAGAAGCCTTGCAAAACGGCACGGTGCCGGCCTTAAAACGCTTGGCGTTTGAAGAACTGCTCGCCCACCATTTGCGTTTATGTACGCTCAAGCACCAGGCGCGGGCGTGGCAAGCCCCGGTGTTTAGCGAAGAGGCACGTTTAACGGCGCAGTTTTTAAGTACCTTGCCGTTTGCCCTGACAGGCGCACAGCGGCGGGTGCTGGACGAAATCGTCGCCGATTGCCGCCAAGCCAAGCCGATGATGCGCCTAGTGCAGGGGGATGTCGGTTCGGGTAAGACCATTGTCGCCGCCTATACCGCTTTGCTGGCCATGGCGGCGGGCTATCAAGTCGCTCTAATGGCACCTACCGAGCTGTTGGCGGAGCAACATCTACGGAATTTTAGCGCGTGGTTTGCCGAATTTGCCGTACAAGTGGGTTTTTTAAGCGGGCAATCAAAAGGCCGCGCCCGGCAGGCGATATTGCAAAGCTTGGCAGATGGTTCGGTCAATCTGGTGATCGGCACCCATGCCTTATTCCAAGATACCGTGCAGTTCCAGAACTTAGGGCTGGTGATTATCGACGAGCAGCACCGTTTTGGGGTCCACCAGCGTTTGGCGTTGCGGGAAAAAGGCCAACAAGCGGGCTGCCGTCCGCACCAGTTGGTGATGACCGCCACGCCCATTCCGCGTACCTTGGCGATGTTACAGTATGCCGATTTGGACATTTCCATTATTGATGAACTGCCGCCGGGGCGGCAACCTGTGGTGACCCGCGTTATCCCGTCCGAACGCCGTGCCGAGGTGATTGGCCGCATTAACGAATGGGTGGGCAAACGCCGCCAAGTTTACTGGGTCTGTACCCTGATTGAAGAGTCCGAAGTCTTGGAATGCCAAGCCGCCGAAAAAACCGCCGAATTATTGGCGCAAGCCTTACCCGCAGTGCGGGTCGGACTGGTGCATGGGCGCATGAAAAGCGCGGAAAAAGACGCAGTGATGCAGGCCTTTAAACAGCACAGCCTGGATTTGCTGGTCGCCACCACGGTGATTGAAGTCGGGGTGGATGTGCCGAATGCCGGATTAATGATTATCGAAAATCCCGAACGCCTGGGCCTGTCGCAATTGCACCAGTTGCGCGGGCGGGTAGGGCGGGGCGAAGGCGAAAGTTTTTGCTTGCTAATGTACCAAGCGCCGTTATCGGAAACGGCACGGCAACGGTTGGGCATTTTGCGGGACAGTAACGACGGCTTTGTGATTGCCGAAAAAGATTTGCAACTGCGTGGCCCCGGCGAAGTGATGGGAACCCGCCAAACCGGAGCCATGCAATTTAAAGTCGCCGATTTGCAGCGCGACGGCGAGCTGATTGCCGCCATTGCCCAGATCAGCAGCCAGCTTTTTACCGACTCCCCCGAAGCGATAGCGTTGCTCTGCGACCGCTGGTTGGGTACCGAAACGCTTTACGCCGAGGTGTAGTAAGTTTGACCACAAGAAGCCTGTTAGTGACCCGTGACCCTTTATGGTTGGCGAATCGGCGCGGTATCCGCCAGCAATTGCCCAAGGCAGTGCAATCATGGACGTATGAAACCGGATCATTGACCCAACGCCTACGCCGCGCTTACGGCAGTGCCGTAAAAGTCAGCCTGCTGCATTTACAGTGGCAAACCCCATTCCTCAGCGAACAACAACGCTTGCAATTGCCCGCACGGCGTTACGCGCTGGTGCGGGAAGTCTTGCTACACGCCGACGGCCAACCCTTGATACTCGCCCGCACCGTCATCCCTGCCAGCACCATCGCCTTTGCCCATAGCAATCTGGCAAAACTCGGCACCCGCCCTTTAGGCGAAGTGATTTTCGCCTATCCGAAATTGGCGCGTTTGCAGTTGGATGTGGCGTTAGTGCAGCCTGTTTTATGGACACCCGCCACCTGTGCATTGGCGGCGGTGGCCGCTCCGGTGTGGGGGCGGCGTACGGTGTATGGATTACAGCATCAGCATTTGTTGGTTAGTGAGTTTTTTTTGCCGGGGAGTTTGGCGGTTTAGGGGGCTGTGGAAAATGAATGTTTATTGATAGGGATGCAGATGAAGCCCTGCTATAACTTAGAAGAATTGTTGGCGCAGTGCGATGCTACTGCCGACCTTGATGTTGCAGAGCAAGAATGGTTAAACGCCAATGCCCAAGGTGGGGAGTTGTTGTGATCGGCGGCTGTGGTAGTGGTTGCGCAAGCGTGATCAGATAGAAACTATTTTTTTCCGTCATAACGACATGAATTCACGTATACTTATACCATCCTGTATCGAATCTTAACAGCCTGTTAACTACTCCGTTCCAAAAACGCCGAAATGTCCGTCAAACCACAGCCGCAACACAATCATCTTTTGGCGGCTTTGTCGCCTGACGTTCAAAGCCGCTTGTTCCCGTACCTGGAACTGGTGCTACTGCCTTTGCGTGCGCTCCTATATGAATCCCGGCGTCCCATGCGCCATGTTTACTTTCCCACCGACTCCATAGTTTCGTTGCAGTATATGATGGAAAACGGGGCATCGACCGCGATCTCTGTGGTGGGCAATGAGGGGTTGCTAGGTATCACTTTGTTTTTGGGCGGCGAGAGCACTCCGAGCCGGTCGATGGTACAGAGCGCCGGTTACGCATATCGACTCCCCAGACTGCGGGTGAAAGAGGAGTTTAACCGCCACGGCCAGTTGTTGATGCTAATGCTCCGGTACACTCAGGCCTTGATCACGCAAATCTCTCAGACCGCAGTGTGCAATCGGCACCATTCTATCGACCAGCAGCTCTGCCGTTGGCTCCTGCTTTCCATAGATCGCCTGTCTCACAATCACTTGACCATGACTCAGGAATTCATCAGCCACATGCTCGGCGTTCGCCGCGAAGGTGTTACCCAAGCCGCATTAAAATTGCAGCAGCTAGGCGTGATTTCATATTCGCGCGGATTGATCAAGGTGCTTGACCGACCAAAACTTGAAGCTCTGAGTTGCGAGTGTTATAGCGTGGTCAAGAAGGAAACAGATTTGCTCCTTGATTACCTGCCGCAGCGCCGAGTGATTACGAATACCGATGCCATCCCCACTGCGACGCTTCCAACGCTGTAGGCAGTGAAACATCAATAAAAAGTGTACTTAAGGACAAAGGGCGCAGATTTTGAAAAAGCATATTTAGCAAACTGTCAGGCAGCTATCCGTTCAAGTGCAGTCACTCATGACGGTAACGTAGCTGTCCGCAATTGGCCTATTTCAGTCATTAGTCTGTACTTACCATTAAAATTGCCCAGGATTGATATTTGACAATATACCGTCAATGAGGCGAGTCTGCTCAGTAAATCCGCGTCAAGAACGGATGTATACTTCAAACGGTCAAGTTTTCGGTTTTTTGGTAGGGTACGCTGTACCCTACGGTGAATTGTAAAAGCCGAATACTTGGCCGTTCACAGTTACTTATTTGGATGCGGATGCCAGCAATTTAGCGCCATTCCTTCTGTATCTGAGAAAACATTTCTCGACCCGTTATCAAGAGATTATTTCAGCCATTAAAACGGTTGCCCCGTTTTTTCATGACTTCTACCTTGAACCTAGGGGCGAGAAAGGCGACGAATCCCTTTTATTGCGATGGATTCATATTGACTATGATACGCCTTTTTCTGCGAACCAGCTTTCAGATGGTACGGCCCTTTTTATTTGTCTGGCAGTATTATTTCTTCAGCCAATAATATCCCAACCCAAAACAATTGTTCTTGATGAACCGGAGCTGGGTTTGCATCCTGCGGCTTGAATGTGCTGGCTGAAATGGTCAAAGCTGCGGCAAAGACAAGCCAGGTCATTTGTTCGACGCAATCGGCAGCCTTTGCCAATCAGTTTGAACCCGAAGATTTTATTGTCGTGGATCAGCAAAAAGGCGTGTCTACGTTTAAAAGGCCTGATAAAAAGGCGCTCGAGCATTGGCTTGACAATTATGGCATGGGGGAGATTTGGTCGAAAAACCTGATCGGAGGCCGTCCTGAATGGTAAGGGTAGGTATTTCTAAAGCCCTCGGCAAAGGCTAAAGACCTTTGCACTCCACCGGAGAGGCCGCGCCGAACGGAGTGCAATGGTCTTCAGCCATTGCACGATAGCCTGTCGTTTGCCTTTATACTCGATCATCAAGTTTTTAACATTCGGATAAATAGTTCAGCTACTGGGTATTGAAAGTTTTAACAAATTAATTTAAAACAACAAGTTGCAATGGAATCCGGATCCCTCCCCTGATGGGGAGGGCTGGGGTGGGGAGAATCTAAACAAGGCTTTTTTCATTAAACGGACTGAAATCAGTCTGATTAAAATCTCTGGCTATATGTATAAGTCATTGATTTTATTCTCCCCGCCCCAACCCTCCCCATCAGGGGAGGGAGCCGTCTACCTTGACAAGCCTTGGCTCTTCGCTAATCTTTTCCACTATTTAGAGGTGACTTTATGAAAAACTTGATGATCGAGTTATAGCTATTTTTGCCTTACAAGCGGATTACCAAGCCAGTACAGAAGCATGGCAACCCGCTCCCGCATTTACCCCCAGCTTTGTAGCTCATGCCAGTAAGCGTCCACTTTTCCGATAATATGCTGTTGGCGTTTTTCCAAATACGATGCCGCCAGTAGTACGGCCAGGCCTAAGCCGATGGTGCTTAACCACGGGGCTTGCTGGTAAGCGTCGATGGCATAACCGCAATAAAATAACACCCCGCCTAAACAACACAGATGCCCGGCGAAAAACGGTACTTTTTCGTGGTATCTTAAGCCTACCACGCTGAGGCTGAGGCCTGTCGCTAAGGCTAATAAGGGCGCGAAGGCTTGCCCGTCCAATAAGCTGCCCGTGATTAAACCGCAAGCCAATACCGCACCCAAGAGGCGGTAGGTGGCAGAATAGCGGTCGACATACATCGACAGAATGAAGAGCAGCAAGGCGGCGGGTAACAATAATCCGTAGTGCTGGTAGCCTAAACCGAGCAGTGTGTCGGTGACGTTGAGCCAAGCCAGTAAGGCGGCTAAGGTGCCGACAAATTGGCCAGCGTCGATAATGCTGGCGGACTTGGTATAGTGTTTAAGGTCAAGGATACAGGTGACCGCTGTGATAAACGCCAGCACGATGCCCAGTAAACAGGAAGCTGGGTGCAGCAGGCTGCGCCCGATCAAGATCAATAACGGCAGGCTTAGCAGAACCCGCGCCGTTAGGCCTTCACCTAACCGCAGGGTACTGTCTTGTCTTAATTGCTGTTCTACTGCCCGGAGCGCGAAGAATAACAGGGTGATGAGTATGGGTGGCCAATAAGCATCCCGAACGGGCAACAGTAACAAAAAGCTGCCCAATAATAAGGCCTGTAGCAAGCGTTTGACTTGTCGCCTCGCCAGCATGGCAAAGCCCGCGTAACCGACCAACACCAATAACAAAACGGTGATGATAAAATCGGCCGCGATTAAAGAGGGGCTGACATTGCCAAATTGTAGCCAATGGTAGGGCAGTTGCAATGCCAAGCTGCCTTGGCTAAAGGCATAGAGCATGGCGCTGACTTGCGACACTTGCACGGGTAAAAACGCCACGCCTAAGGCAAAGAAAATCCTCGCCCCGGTCGTTTCCTTAAGTCCGTAACGGCAGATCATACCGCCTGCGCACAATAGTAAGGTGAGGCCTAAGCCTATCCAATAGCGGTAAGCGGGTAACAAATCGGCGCGGCTTTGCAGCATAAAGCCAATGGCGGAAATGACGATCAGCCCCGTGCCTGCCCAGCGTAGGTAGCCGATGATTTGTGTCGCAAGTGCGGGCGGGTGGGTTGCCGTGTCCAAAATAGGTTCTGGGTTGCTGTCAAGTTTATAGGCGTACATGTTAATGCTCCTGTCCGGCATCGGCTTTAGGGGCAGATGGGGTGGTTTGGGCGGCTAATGCCGCTAAAATTCTGTTCAGCTCTAAGGTTTCCTCGGCTTGGGCGAAGGCATCGGCAAACGGGTCTTGGCTGATGGGTTCGGGGTAGCCGCATTCCGCTCCGGTGATGGCTTCTTCCCAGCGGTTGAAAACCTTTTGCGCTTCCGCGAGCGGGTTGCTGT
This sequence comes from Methylovulum psychrotolerans, assembly GCF_002923755.1. Classification (GTDB taxonomy): domain Bacteria; phylum Pseudomonadota; class Gammaproteobacteria; order Methylococcales; family Methylomonadaceae; genus Methylovulum; species Methylovulum psychrotolerans. Next base: position 768,301 of record NZ_PGFZ01000001.1, on the reverse strand, counting down.
CGCCGCTTTTTAAGGCGGTTTGTAAGTGGAGGCGGTTTTGCCGGGCGGCAAATACGGCTTTTTGGGTATTCAGCGTCTGTAAGCGGGTTTGGACGGTGTTGAGGTCGGCGGCTAATTGGGCGTGTTGGCTTTGGGCGTTCTGGAGTTGGGTTTCCAGGGTTTTGATTTGTTGCTGGGCACTGACCATACGCTTGACGCATTCTAAGGCTTTTGGCTGGTCTGTCTCTTTGGTTTTTACTGCCCGTGCCGCCCAAGTGTCGGCTTCCTTATGCAGTTCGGTTAAACTTGCCTCGAATTGCCCGATCAGGGTTTGCAGGCGGTGTTGATGGATGCGGGTTTTACCCCGCCATTCTTCCAACTCTTTAATGGCTACGCCCGCTACGGCCTCATGGTTTTCAAAGTCATCGACAATAACGTCGACTTGGGATTTCAAGGAGATAAAAAGTCGCTTTAAGCTGTTCATGGTATGTTCCTGTTACGCTTGAGGGTTGTAATGCTTATAGCAAGACAGAGGCCATGTTTTTAATGATTAAAAAACAATTGGATAGCCAATTTTATTGGCTTTGGCTATAATTTTTTGACAAAATATGCCGACATGGAAAACAAAAAATGTACATATTAACGGCGGAACAGGCGGCTTTTTTTGCGAAAGTTGCCGAGTTGGTATTTTTGAACCCGTTTGGGTTGGAGCGGGAAAAAGCCGATTGGGAGGTGTTAGGGTTAGCACCGGAAGGCTTGGGGTTTGCCGACCGCCTCCAGTTGATTGAGGCCAAGCTGGACAGGGAATTTAAAGCGCTGGAGCGGCAAGCGGTTTTTGATATTCGCCATTATCAGGGTAAAGCCGAAGAAAACCTGCGCTTGGCGTGGTTGTTTTATGTCTTCCACCGTTATCGGCAGCGTTTCAACGGGCATATTAACGCCCAAAAACAAGCGGGGGATAAGGCGATTGAGCTGGCATTTGCGCGTGAGCTGATGGGTGATTTTGAACAAGCTGGGTTTAATCCACCCGAAACCGCGCACTATATCGCCTTGTTGTTTCAGGTGCAGCGGGCTTTTACGTTTATTGATGAAACGGTTTCAGGCGATTGCCCGGCACTTTATGAATTGCGGATGCGGCTGTGGAATAACATTTTTACTTTTAATCCGGCGTGGTATCTGAATTATCTTTGTGGCCGCATGGAGGATTTTTCTTTGCTGTTGTTGGGTGAGACCGGAACAGGTAAGAGTTTGGTGGCGAAAGCGGTGGGCTGTTCGGGTTATATCCCTTTCGATCTGGCGGTGCGGCGGTTTGTCGAAAGTTTTTCCGCCTCTTTTAAGGCCATCAATTTATCGGAATACGCCACGGGTTTGCTGGAATCGGAATTGTTTGGGCATAAGAAAGGCGCGTTTACCGGGGCGATTGACAACCATCCGGGCTTGTTCGCCAAATGCAGCAAGCATGGTTCGGTGTTTATTGATGAAATTGGTGATATTGATGCCACGATTCAAGTCAAGCTATTGAACGTCATCCAAGAGCGGGTCTACAGTCCGGTGGGTAGCCACGAAAAGCACCGTTTTGAAGGGCGGGTGATTAGCGCGACCAACCGTCCCATCGGGCAGTTATTGGAGCAAGGCTTGTTTCGGGCAGACCTCTATTATCGCCTGTGTTCCGATGTTATTGTCTTGCCTTCTTTAAGCCAGCGGATACGCGAAAACCCTAACGAATTGCCGGGGCTGATCGCCCGTTTGTTACGGCGTGTCATACCCACGCCAGATGACGGGCTGGTCGCCCATATTGAAAGCAAAATCCGCGCAACCGTACCGGCGGATTACCCTTGGCCGGGTAATGTCAGAGAATTGGAGCAATGTGTGCGGCGTATATGCCTGACCGGGACGTATCAGGCCACGCCATTAGCGGCGGCGGTTAATGCCGCTGAGGCCGGGTTTCGGGCAGCCGATGGCGAATACCTTTCGGCACAGCAGGTGATGCAAAACTACTGCCGATTTTTATACGGCCAGTTGGATAGCTTTGAGGCGGTCGCCAGAATTGCCGGGCTTGATAGGCGGACGGTAAAGAAATATATGGAATTGGATGGGTAAGGTGTTCTGGCAAAGGGCAGGTCGGGTAGTGCGTCTTATCAGGCAGAAATACCGTTGTAAAGAAGCATTCAAAGGCGGGTGTTTTTATGATATAACGTTAGCAGACTGACATTAACGGGCTTCTTCCATGAGTAAAATACCGCCGCCGATCTTTGCCATCGTATTATCTGCCACCGCCTTACATGCCCCGGCTGGCCGCGCCGAATGGGTAGAGTGGTTGGCCGATGCGGCGGTGGTGGGCGAGTATGACAGCAATATCAACCAGTCTTTTTTTTCCGCCTCGCAATTGGACGATTTTATTGGTAAAGGCTTGTTATCGGGTGGCCGGGCTTATCAGTTAGATAACTATTCACGGCTATATACCACGTTGGAATTGAACGGCGAGACTCACGAGAACTTCCAGAAGCTTAACCAATACAGCGTCGGCGGCAAAGGCGTGCTGACCCATAAATTTGGTTTAGGCCAGCAAGCCCCGATGTTACGCTTAGATGTGGCGGATGGGGAAATTTTTTCCGACAGCCAATTGCGCTCCGGCAACCAGTTGACGGCGGGGCTGCGCCTGTCTTTTTGGCACGGCGAATTTCAGCAACTTTATATGGGCTACCGTTTCGATGACCGCAACGCCGCCAGGGCCAATATCAGGCGTAAGGATTACCCCCATTCCGTTTTTGACATCAAAGGGCATACTGTTGAACTGGGCAGCAATATTGCCGTTAATGGGCGGATGCAATTGAATTTGGGTTATAACCACCGCTGGGGCGACATTGTCAGCAATAATTCGGAGAGCAGTTTCTCGCCCGCCGTATTGGAACAAGTGCGCAGCATTGGCGATGATGACGCATTGCCCGGTTGGATTTACCGCACCTACGGCAATACCGACACTTATAATGTGGGGCTAAGTTATGCCTTATTGGGCGGACATGCGGCGACTGCGTTAAATTACAGTTATATAGAAACCCAAGCTTTAGGGGCGAGTTATGCTAACCATAAAGTCCAATTCAGCATCCATTACAGTTATTGAGGCGAGTGACTTATGCAAACCCAACGGCTGCTGGTGATTTTAGGTTTATTGTGGGGCGTGGCCCAAGCAGAAACTTGGCAGGTTAAGGTAACCGATAATGACGGCGACCCGATTGCCCAGGCGGCGGTTTATGTCAGTTCGCAAACGTCGCCCCCTAAACCTGTCAAGCCTAAAGAGATCGTCATTGACCAGATTGACAAGGAATTTGTCAACCATTTGACGGTGGTCAGGACAGGGACTCCCGTGTCATTCCCCAATCATGACAAAATCCGCCACCATGTCTATTCCTTTTCGGCGGCCAAAGTTTTTGAGCTGCCGCTTTACCAAGGCTCGCCCGCCAAACCGGTGGTGTTTGACAAAGCCGGGGTGGTCAACTTAGGCTGCAATATCCATGATTGGATGTCGGCTTATGTGTTGGTGGTGGACAGCCCCTTTTTTGCGCTGACCGACAGCCACGGCATCGCCCAGCTTGAACTGCCTGATGGTCCTGGTTATGTGTTGTCCGCTTGGCATCCGCAGTTAAAAAGCCTCACTCCCGATACCTTAACTATTGCGGCCAACACCCCCCATAATGCCGGATTGGTGCTGACCATGAACTTGAAAAAAAATGTCCGGGCGATCCGCTTGCCGACGGAACTCGGCCTTAATATTGGCTACCGTTAAGCGGTTCCGGCACTTTACCCGCTTCCGTAGCCGTTTGTTGTTTTATATCATCGGCTTGTTGCTGTTAGTATTGGCGGGGGTGTTTGTGGTGGTTAACCATATTTTCCGGCAAAACACTGAAGAGACCATCCACCATGAGTTAGTGGTGACGGAGCGGGTGTTTTTGCGGCTGCTGAGTGAACGCAGCCAAGATTTAAGCCAACAGGCTACGGCTTTAGCCAGCGATTATGCGTTTAAGCGGGTGATCGCTACCCAAGACCATGACACCATCACCTCGGCGTTAATCAATTTAAGTGCCCGCGCCCAAGCCGATGCCGCTTTTTTGGTGGCGTTGGACAATACCGTACAAATCGACACCTTAAGGCCGGAACAGGCCGGACAGGCTTTTTTCTCCCCGGCGTTGCTGGAGCAGGCCGAAAGAGAAGGCGTGGCCAGCCGCTTGATGCTGGTCGGGCGAAAGCCTTACCAAGTGATTGTGGTGCCGATATTAGCCCCTGAGCCGATTGCTTGGTTGTGCCTGGGGTTTTTGGTCGATAACCCGGTCTTGGCGCAGCTTAAGCAACTGACCCAAGTGGAAATCAGTTTGTTAAGCGAACACGGCCAAACCCTGCAAGTCCACGCAACCACCTTACCCGCCCCGACACCGCAACAACTGCCCTTATACCCTGTCCAGAGCGACGGCTTTTTTTGGCATACCGGGCAAGAACGCTATCTCAGCCGATTGGTGACTTTAGAGCAGCAGGCCGACGGTAAATTAGTCGCTTTGATTGAACGCCCCTGGTCTAAAGCCCTAGAAAACTTTTACCGCTTGCAGTGGCTATTGTTGGTCATTGCCTTATTTAGCATCGGCTTGGCCAGTTTGGCGGCGGCGTGGCTGGCCAAATCCGTCAGCAAGCCAGTACAGATTTTGGCGCAGGGGGTGCAAGCCATCGGCCAGGGCGATTACCGCCATCAAGTGCAGATTGACAGTACCGACGAAATAGGCCAATTGGGTTTGGCTTTTAATTCAATGGGTACACAATTGCTGGAAAAGGAAAAAATCCGTACCTTGTTGGGTAAAGTAGTCTCGCCCGTGGTTGCCCAAGAATTGCTTAACCATGAGCTGGTGCTGGGTGGCGAAACCCGCGAAATCACTGCGCTGTTCACCGATTTGGCGGGTTTTACCAATATTTCCGAACAACTGTCGCCGCAAGACTTGGTGGCTTTGCTGAACGGCTACCTGACTGAAATGAGCGCCGCCATCAGCGCCCATGCCGGGGTGCTAGACAAATTCATCGGCGATGCCATCGTCGCGTTTTGGGGCGCACCCGTCACCGATACCGCCCACGCCCAGCAAGCCGTGGCTTGCGCGTTAGCCATGCAGCGGATTTTGCAGGACTTGCGCAAGGATTGGCAACGGCGCGGCTTGCCGTTATTGTACATGCGCGTCGGTATCAACACAGGTCTTGCGGTAGTCGGCAATATCGGTTCTATTGACCGTTTGGATTACACGATGATCGGCGATACGGTCAATTTGGCGGCACGTTTGGAAGGGGCGAACAAATACTACGGCAGCGGGATTTTGATTTCCGAATTCACCTACCAACATGTCAGCGGCCTGTTCGCCTGTCGGGAATTGGATAAAGTCAGGGTACAGGGCAAACAACAGCCCGTCGCCGTTTATGAGGTAATCGCCGAGCATAAGCAATTAAGCGTCCGGCAACGGCAGTTGTGTTCGGGGTTCGCCGAGGCTTTGGCGGCTTTTCGTGGACAGCAGTTCCAACAGGCTCAGGGGATGTTTGGTGTATTGGTTGAGCAGCATCAGGATGCGGCTAGTGCGTTGTATTTGCGGCGGATTGAGGAGTTGGTGAGTGACGGGGGCAGGGTGGGGTTTGATGGGGTTTATGATTTGGCTAAGTGAGGGGCTGGAGTCCTTTTTCTGGTGGGAATGATAAAAAGCCTCTTTCTGGTGGGAATATGCCGTTTTCGGATAAGCGGGGGTATATTAAATTGTTAGGTGGACGAACTGCAAAAGTCAATAAAATAAAGGGCTTGTATTTTTTAGCGAAAACATAGGGCGCAATACGCAAGCTATTGCACCCTATAGATTGCACCTTGCCGCGTTGAGTAGTTACAACAATTAAGTATTAGTTTAGGTGAGCAATGACATACTGTTTGGGATGGAAATCAAAAACGGCAGCATTTTTAATTGCAGATAGTGCTGTTACTAAAAGAATCGCTATAACTGAGGACAAAAAACTTTTACAAGAAAGCTCATTTGGTGAAAAGCAAGGGCAGATGAATACTGGAAAATATGTTTATGAGAGAACACTTAAGCTAAATTCCGTTAATAAAATAGCGATTACATTTGCAGGTGACGCTGACTTTGGTGGTAATTTTGTTAGTCTTATCAAAGATAATTTAGATTATGGTATAAATATAAAAACAGCTATACAATATTCTATAAATAACTATATAGTGGACCCATAAAAACAGACAATAATTTAAGATGGTGTCCATCATAAAACAGGTGGACGAAAATGAGTGAGAAAAAGCGTAAATTGATGACCGGCGCACAAAAGGCGAAGGTGGCGTTGGAGG
>NZ_PGFZ01000001.1:727852-760946 GCF_002923755.1 Methylovulum psychrotolerans | reverse complement strand
CGCTGCAAAATTTTCAGGATCGTCAAGGACGTTTACCGGGGCAAACACAAAAACTACTCCCTGACATGGAGCCTGGTGGCCGCACTGGTTAACCTGAGATATGGCAACATTTAGGAAAGATGTCTAATATAAAAATGGAGTTATTATTTTTCCTGGTATAAAACCACATGATATCGATGTTATATTTTCTAATATCCCTAATAAAAATACCTATAAAAACATGTATTTATTTGATGTTCTAACAAATGATGGCACTGGTATTTCTAGTATTCAATACACATTAAGAATACTAACAGATAATTGGGATAAAGCTAAAAAAGAGGCGGAATTACAAGCAAAATCAGAGTTCGGTAATCTTTTTATACTTACACCAATAGGAGTTGAATTTTATCATCAAGCCTATTAAAAAAGGTAACGCGGTAAGGCGCAATCCTCTAACGCTCGCGCCCTACGGAATGAGCTTTGCCCCGTTGTCAGGATAAATCAACGAAACCAACTCATTGCCGTTTTTACGATAAACCAAGAAGTCACTATCCAAGGTAAAAATACAGCTATCCCGATAATGTTCTGATATTCTCACCAAACAAGCGTCTGCAAAAGACATTGGCACGTCGCTGTATTTGCGCATTAACGTTTCAACAGCCGCGTATTCGTTCGCAAAAGAAAACGGTATTGAAATAATGCCTGATTGCAAATAGCCGAAAATAACGCCAAGCCCATGCTGCTTGCGCCCAATCAAAAAACTGGTTTCAGAAATGACGGCCTCGCAAGTCAGTAATGGCGGGCGGATGTTTTTAAGCTGCCCAACCGCCCAGTGATGGTAGGTGTCATTTTTGTTCAATAATGCCACTAATACGCCTGAATCGATAATGGCATTCTGTTTCATTGCCCATAGCCATCAAGATAACGCTTGTTTACTGATAAGTCCCTCGGCGCGTCATCAATACAGCCCAAGCCGTCTTGCATTACATCAAAACATGACCCGCCTGCATTGGCTTGCTGTTGTTTAAACGCCGTTTGCAGTAGCGAAACAATAAAATCACTGGGTGTCATTTGGCTATTTTCAGCCATCATCTTCAATTCTTGTTCCACATCGTCCGGTATGGTTAGCGTCATCATGATGTTGCCTTGTTGATGTTTAAAAGTTGTTTATGCGCCTATTTTACAACAAAAAAAGCCCCAGCTACTAAAAGACGGCTGGGGCTGTTTCTGCCCGATACTTCACTGCCACTATAAGGAAAGCTTAAGGCTTATGGGGGGCATTGTCCGGCACTCACTGTTTCAACACGTTGAAATGTCTGGCAAAAATAGCCTGACCGACCTACGCCTACGATGTCGCTATTGTGAAACCACCCGCACGGTCATTTCAAACGGCGGGGTGAGAGCAGATTTCAGGTTGAACCGCAGGCAATAACGCTGATATGGGCTTTAGTGTGGTTATCGGGTTTGTCCCTTACAATAATATCCACATCTTGACCCAGTGACATGAGGCATCGAAGCAAACGGTCGGTTGAAAAACCGGACAGCCGTCCACGCACCAAGGCGGAAACCTTTGGCTGATCGAGTCCCATGAGGGCGGCGGCTTCCGCTTGGTTTAAGCCTTGCCTTTCGATGATTTCGGCAATTTGCTGAGCCAGCCGAACACGCGCTAGGGCTTCTTCTGCATCAGGTCGCCCAAGATCAGCGAATAAATTTCCGCTACTGGTAAAAACAGGCGTTTCTTGGTGGGGTGTTTTACTCATGATTTTTTCTCCTGTGTTTCGGTGATCCATGCCGCGTAATGCGTCTCTGCCCGTTTCAATCGCGCTTTGACAAGTTCTATGTCCTGTTTAGGTGTAGCTATCCCCTTGGGTGATTTTTTCTGAAACACATGTAAGGCGTAAACCGCCTGTGCAAACCGTACCGTGTACACGGCACGATAAGTGTTGCCGTCGAAGTCGTCCACGATTTCCAGTACCCCTGCGCCACCGAATCCCTGCAATGGCTTCGCGGCGGGTGATTTGCCGCCTCTTTGCGCCCAATGAAGAGCGTACCCAATGTTAAAAACTTGATTATCGAGTGTGAGATTTATATCGGCAATACTCTAAAGCCCTGTGCCTTCGTTGTGTTGTTTATGCATTAGGGTAGGGTCATAATTGCTGGGGGTGGTGTGCGGTATTTACTTTTTCATCAAGTATCAACGGGTTATTATTGTTTTCGATATTTGAAGGGCAAATATTGTTCATATTGAATAATAACCATTTTATCTCTAAGAGGAAAACGACCATGAAACTGACTAAACACACTGTATTATTTTCTGCTCTTTGTTTGGGTTTAGGCATTAGCCAATCGCTTTTTGCGGGCGATTTTGATTACTACCAATCAACAAAATCCGTGCCGATCACGACCACGGACTTTTCAAACACCACAAACTTAGGCAAAGTTACTGTCACTTGCCCGGAAGCCGGTTATTTGGTTGCAGCGGGTAGTGCCGGTATTCTGTTGACCCCTAAAGCCGGGGACACGCTGGGTGTAGTCCAAGGTGGCATCAGTATCACTCTGGATAACACAGCGCCTTATGCTGCTGACCCCAACCATTACAACAGTATCGTATTTAACGTTACAACCCATAATTCGGCCATACCGTCTTTTATACAACGTGTTGATGCTTGCACAGCGGGGCAAACGGTTAATTATCGCTTGGTGGCGTGGCATGAGTATGCTGGCGATGGCAGTTATGCGTTTCAGCCTAGATTGGTCGTGCAGTTCTTTAATAACCGCATTTAGGCTGGGCTAACAGTTTGGCAGGATAGCCATTTTAGTAAAAATGGCAGTGTTTCCTAACATCCCTGCCAGCCGCGTTATGCGGCCAGTTAATCGCCATAGGCTTTAAGTGCCTTGGCTGGTATTGTGGCGAAGATGCCCAGATTTTCTGTGCATAACGGGGTATTCCATATTGGCGTACCCCTTTTTTTTTGCCTTGGTTTTGCTAATGGTTGTGCAGACTTTATACTGAACGCCTCAGCATTAACAGCAACTGCCCCCAGGCGGGCATTTATCCTCATGTACACCGTTTTTAGTTGCGCTGACGGGGCGTAGGGTGCCGGTGGCGCAGTCCCAGGGTTTGCCGGGTTGTTCTTGCGCGGGGCTTATGCCGATAAAGTCGCTGCCGTAGGCGCCGCTGGTCAGGAGTTGGTAGTTGCGCTCACACACTGCCATGCGTTGACCCCGGTAATAGACATGGCCTTCGTCATCGTAGACTTCGGAATAGGGGCCGCGGTAGAGGACGGCGTGGCCTTTGTCGGTGCAGACATTGCCCGCCGGTTTGATGGCGGTGATGGTGGCGGCGCGGAATTCTATGCCTTCGACCACTTGCCAGGGTTGGCTTTCCCATTTGTCGTAACTGACGGCGATAAATCCGGCTTTGATGAAGGCTTGTAAAAAGTCGTGTTCTTGTAATGCCCCGGAGATGCAGCCGCTCCATAGGTGCGGGTCTTGTTGCAGATGTGCGGGGACGCGTTCGTCGCTGATAATGTCGGAGATCGCCACCCGTCCGCCGGGTTTGACGACGCGGAATATTTCGCGGATTAGTTGGGCTTTGTCGCTGTCGTGTACCAGGTTCAGTACGCAGTTGGAGACCACTAAATCCACGGAGTTGTCTTTAATCAACGGTGCGGTTTGGCGTTGTTGGCTTTGCCAAGCGCGTAGGCTGAGCAGGTCTTCGGTGCTGCTGACGGGATGTTGCGCCAGATAGGTGTTGAGTGCCGCCCAGTCGGCGGCGAGGTCTTGGATTTGGCCTTTGAGGAATGTCACCCGGTCAGACCCCAGTTTTTCGGCCATTTCGGCTTGGTATTGACGCGCCAGCGCCAGCATGTCGTCGTTCATATCGACACCGATAACCCTGCCTGTATCGCCCACTAATTGCGCCGCTATGTAGCAAATTTTGCCGGAACCGGAGCCTAAGTCCAGCACCACATCACCCGCTTTGACATAGCGCGAGGGGTCGCCGCAGCCGTAATCTTTGTCGATGATTTCCTGAGGCAACAGTGCCAATAAGCTGCGGTCGTAATCGACCGGACAGCATAAGTCGGCTTGGACGCTTTGCGCCCCGGCAGAGTACCGTTCTAAGACGCTGGTTTCTATCGTCATGGTGGTGTCCTTAATCTTTAAAGATGGCCGCATCAGCGTGTTTGCTGGTGCTAAAGCCTTTGAGGCGGTTTTTATCTGTCATATCCGAAAAATGTGTCCCTGCCAAATCGGCATCGGAAAAATTGGTGTCTTCCAATAGGCAACTGGACAAATCCGCGCCCGTCAGATTGGCGTTGCTTAAATCTGCGCCGGATAAATCCACGCCGGACAGGTTAGCGTTGCTCAGGGTCGCGCCTTGTAAATTGGCATAACGCATCAGGGCGCGGTTCAGATTGGCATGGCTGAGGTTAGCCCCGGTTAAGTTGACATTGTTTAGGCTGACCCGCATTAAGCCCATCGGCTGGTTTTGCATATCCACGCCCCAGTTGGCATGGCTGAGGTTGGCGTAACTTAAATTGGAGCGGTCGAGGTTGGCGATGAAGCGGCTACCGCTTAAATTGGCGTGGCTTAAATCGGCGCCGCCGATATGCACCCCGAAGATGCTGGTATTGGCAAGATTGGCCCCAGACAGGTTGATTTTGGACATGACGCTTAAATCCAGATTTAGGCCGGACAGGTCGCTGTTGCTGAAGTTGGCGCGGCGTAAGTCAGCGCCCCATAAGTCGGCGTGAGTAAAATTAAGGTTGGATAAGTCCACGCCCGTCAGGTCTTTGCGGCGCAAGTCGGCCGGGTGTTGCGGGTCGGCTTTGGCCAGCCGTTGTTCGACTTCGGTGCGGCTCAGGTCGGCGGCTGTGGCAGGGAGGGCGATGATGGCTAAGGCCAAACCCAGCCAATAAGGGGTAATCTTCATGCACAATGCTCCAGGTTAATCGGTTGAATGCCAGTGGATAGACATTGAACTTTAGCCCCAGTTCTGGATTATTGCAATAGATTGGGCGGGCAAGTTTGGTTTGTCGGCGCAGGCTTGCACAGACGCGCGGGCAAACCAATGCTTGGTGATGGGGGGCTAATGGTGATCGTGGTGGTGGTCGCCCATGAGTTGCTCAAGGTGTTGTGCCATAGGATCGGTTTCCATATCGCCCAAATCGGTATAGTCCAAATGGCGCATAGCGTTCAGTTCGGTTTCGCTAATGGGTTTTACGGCCTGTTGCGGCGTTGGCGAGCATTCCGCCAAGGTCAGTGAGAGTGTGCCTTGGGTTTGTTTTTTAACAAGCCGTGCGGGTAGTTTGAGGGCGGGTAACCAATCGACTTCGGTGCCGACACCGTTGATTGTGCCGCTATAGGATTCGACGGCCATGCCGTTAACGGTGGCTTTGTTTTGCAGGGCTAAGGTTTTGCCTAAGCTGTCGGGATCGACTAACGAGGTCAGCTGCGACCAGGATACTTTGTTGCCGATGGCGGCTAAGTCGCTTGGCATGAAGTCTAGGGCAACTTGTTCATTGTAAAAAAGGCGGGTGTAAAAGAATTGTTCACCCTTGATTTTTTGCCAGATTTCGCCTTGGTTAGAGCGTTCGTCGCGGGTTTCGGTGCGTTGCGCTTGTCGCCAAAAGTACCAGTTAGTTGCAGGGGTTTTGGGGTCGGCGTCGCTTTGCTTGGTGAAGCGGCAGCTTAAGGTGCTGGGGTTGGTGAGGGCGGCGAGTCCGTCCGGCAAGGTAGGGGCGGTGCTGGCGCAGGCGGTCAGCAAAAGGAGTGAGGAGGGGATGAGCAGTTTTTTCATAACAAGTTCCTGAGCGCATTGAAAAGGCGGATGCCAGAAACAAACGGGGGGTGCATTGCGCACCCCCGTAGGGCATCCAGCTAAATTATATCCTTAAATGTAAGGCATGATGCCTTGCTAGGGAGGGGATTTTATTGCAATTTCATTTTTTTGTTGATGACGTGGAAGATCACGTTTTGCTCAACAATACCTTGGAACAGGTTAGCGCCTGGACCTTTGGCGAAAATGGCAACGTCTTCACCCGCGTGGGTTTCGCCGCCTGCCAATGGTACAGTGGCTTCTTGGTGGAAGTTGGCATCAGTGGTGTCAACCGCGCTCATATTGGCGAAACGGCCAATTTGTACGGGGGTGCTGTAAACGTCATCGCCTGCTACGCCAACGTGGTAGCCTAAGCCGTTAGCATAAGACAGGGTGGTGTAAGGGGCGCTGTCAGAAGCCAAAGTATAAGCAGAAGCACCTGGATCAATCACTTTACCCAGAATGTTGTTACCGCGTTGTGGGTAACCGCCGATAGTGAATACATGGCTGTGGTCAGCGGTAACGATAATCAGGGTGTTGTCGATTTCACCGTTGGCAGTCAGGGTATCAACCGCTTTTTGCACGGCATTTGACAAGGCAATTGCGTCAGTCAAAGCGCGGTAAGCGTTGCCGGCATGGTGGGCGTGGTCAACACGGCCACCTTCAACTTGCAGGAAGAAGCCTTTGCTGTTGTTTGACAAAATGCCGATCGCTTTGTCGGTCATTTCCGCTAAGCTAGGTTCGCCTGCGGTGTCAGCTAAACGGTCGGCTTCATATTGCATGTGCGAACGTTCAAACAAGCCTAACAAATGGGTGGTAGTAGTGGTGTTAATGTTGTTGAATTGGCTTTGGTTCCAGATGTAGCTGCTGTTGGCGCCGTATTTGGCTGTCCATTCAGCGGTCAGGTCACGGCCATCTTTACGTTTGCCTTTGGCTGTTGAATATTCAGGGTCAGCAGAGGTGTTAGGTCTGAAATAATCGCGGCCACCGCCTAAAACGACTTCGATACCGTTGCCAGTGTTGAATTCGATCAATTGGCGGGCAATATCAGGTACTGCGCAACCCGCTGGTTGGTTAGAATCGGCTTCCCAGTTACGTTCTGGGGTGTGGGCGTAGTTGGCCGCTGGGGTGGCGTGGGTGATACGCGCAGTAGAAACGATACCGGTAGCTTTGCCGTATTTCTCGGCGATTTCTAAAACGGTTTGCAGTTTGTGGGTGCTGGTATCAGTGGCGCAGTTGCCGCGGGTAACATCTTGGTCTAGCGATAATACGCCGTCCAGTGTTTTTACGCCAGTGACCATAGCGGTCATAGTTGGCGCGGAATCAGGCGTTTGTTGGTTGGCGCTGTATGTTTTTGATAAAGCCAAGTTAGGGAATAACTCGAAGCTTAAGGAATTTTCTTCGCCGCTGCTGCCTGGGGTGGTGTTAGTGGCATCAATGATGTTAGGCTGTTGGCCTGCCAAAATACGCGCTGCGGTGATGGTGGAGATGCCCATGCCGTCGCCAACAAACAGGATGACGTTTTTCGCTTTACCTGGCAATGGTTTTTGCGCGGCAATTTTATCGACAGTCGCTTTACCGGCGTTAAACCAAGTGGTACGGTCTGACGCTGGAGCAGGGAACGAATTAGGCGTTGCGGCATGGCTAACCAGCGAAGTGCCGGCTGACAATACAGCGGCAACGGCTAATGTAGAGATTTTCAGTTTCATAAGTTTTCCCAGTGTTTTAAGTATGGTATGTAGGCAGGCAGCTATGGCCTTCCATTGCCCATTGTAGGAACTTAACAAGTAGGAAATATTAAGGGATGGTTAAAATTTTGTGACAATTTACCGTCTGCCCATTTAAAAAGCGGGATATACCCTGTCCATTTTGAAATCTGTAGTTTAACTTAAGGGCGTTGCAGGTTAATCCTGGACTGTCCATTGAAACTACGGCTTTCAATATGGACGGGGTTTATTAAGCTTTAACTGGGCGGGTAAAAGCACTAATCTGCCCCGAAGCCTTCGGCAAAAGCGCCGTGCCGGGCATCGTCGTCGGCATGGACATAGTAGGAAGTAGTGGCGATGTTGCTGTGGCCTAAATTATCGCGGATCATGGTCAGCGGGATGTTCCTGTCGACGGCGAGGGAACCGTGCGTGTGCCGTAGCCAGTGGGTGCTGGCTTGGCGCAGTTTTTCCGCCGTTTCGGGGTGTGCTGCCGCCAGATGGTCGGCGGCTAAGGTAAAGGCTTCTTTGACAATTTTATGGATTGCCAACGGGGTCAGGCAGTTACTGTCTGGGCCGCGTAAGGGTGGGATGAGTGGGCTGTCTGGGGCTGCGCGGCCTAAGGGGGTGCCGGTGAGTTGCCGATAAGTGTCGAGCATTAAGCTATATAATGATAAGGGTAGCGGGACTTCGCGCAGTTTTTGGCCTTTACCCAGTACGGTAAGCCAGTATTGGGTCTGACCTTGGCGTTGGCGGATTTCAATATCACCGAGGGTGACGTTGGCCAATTCATGTAGGCGCAGTCCGGTCGTGTAGGCCAATTGCACCAGCAGGCGGGTACGCAGCCATTTCAATTGTTCCGTACCGTCACTAAGGGCTTGGCTGCGGTCAAGGAAGCCGCTCAGCAACTGCCATTGTTCTTCAGTAAACGAGCGGTGGATGTCGAGGGGACGGTTGCTGTTGGGGTTTTTCAGTTTCGGTAAGGCCTGCAAAGGGTTATGCAGTAAATAATGTTGGTTGACTAAAAAGGTGAACAGGCTATTGAGGATAGTTTCGCTCAGGCGGCGGCTGCGCAACGATAGCGGGCCGGTGAAAGGCTTCCAAGCCCCGTGGCCTTTTTTTTGCGGTGCGCCGACCCACAAGTGGGCAGGTTGCGGGTCGGCTAAGAATAAGCGGTAGTCGCCCATATCGACCATGTCTAGTGACGATAAAGCTTTGTGTTTGACCAGTACCGTCCATAACAGTAAGCGTTCGGCCTCGCGCCGATAGCTGCGGTGGGTGTGGCTGTCCGGTGCCAGCCGTGCCAGCCAGCATTGTAGGGCTTGGTAATCGTCGCTGGCGGGGATGAACGGGCTGTGGGGCGAACGGTTATTGCCTGCGCTGCCGTCCATGGCTCCAGGGACGAGAAAGTGCGCCAAAGGCACAATGGCGGTTTGGTAGGCAATCACCGCCACGGGTGGTTTGGTTTTTACCAATAGCCCTAGGAAATGCCCCGCCAGTTCCGTCTCTATGGCTTTGGCGGTAACTGAGCCTAGGCCTGCGATGTCATCCCACCAGGTTTTGCCGACCGCTGCTTGATAGGCTTGTTGCCAATCGGCGACGGTCACGAGGTTGAGCGGGGCGAGTTTGTCCAACCAGCTATCGCGCAACCAGTAGGCCAAGGGCTGGGCGGTGTCCGGTACGATGTCCTCTGCTGCCTGCACTACATCTATCCGCCTTAAGGCCAGCGCTAGCGGCTCTGCGGGCAGCCCGCGTTCCAACCAGCCAGTTCCCCAAGCCATCTGGAGGCGGCGGGCTTTTAGGATGAGTCGGGTGCGGCATTCTTCTATGATGGGGGCGGGGGAGTCGCCGCCGCAAAAATCTGCTAAAGCTTCCATCGGCAAGCCGTGTAGCCAGCCGCGTAGCAAGGCCAATTCGTCTAGGTTTAATAAGGCTTGGGTCATAACGGTAGAATAGGGGATAGGGCATGTTAAGATTATGTGGTTTATCTCTGGGGATGTCCAGTTACAGCAGGCTTGGGAGATAATGAGAAACTGGCGCGACACTTTAAAAAGTCATCCCTATAACAAACAGTCGCTGTTTATTATGGGCGATAATGAAGATGACAGAAGAACATTAGAGACTCATGCGCATTCGGTTCCTAAAATGAACAATTACCCAGCCAAAAACGCCGTTTTTACTGGCAGTAACGGCAACAAATGGTGTCTGGTATGAACATAATACATGGTATGTGGCTACCTAAAGACACTCAAGACTTTGTCCAAAGCAAGGAGCAGGCTTCTTTGTATGAGGCGGTCGTTAAGGATGTGGTCAAGCAATTGGACGAGGCCGAAGGCATCCAACGCCAAGGATTGATGTTATCGACCTTGTTGAAGCTGAAACAAATCTGCAACCACCCCATGCAGTTTTTGCAGGACGGCAGTGCGTTTACGCCGGAGCGTTCGCATAAGCTGGAGCGTATCGGCGAAATGCTCGAAGAGGCGATGGCGGAGGGCGACAGTGTGCTGGTATTTACCCAGTTCACCGAAATAGGCGGGCAGTTAAACCGTTATTTGAGCCGTGAAAAGCACTATAAGACCTATTATCTGCATGGCGGTACCCAGCGTAGCAAGCGTGAGCAGATGGTTGCCGATTTCCAAAATCCCGACAACGGCCCGGCGGTGTTTATCCTGTCGCTGAAAGCGGGCGGGGTCGGTATCACTTTAACGCAAGCCAACCATGTCTTTCATTTTGACCGCTGGTGGAATCCGGCGGTGGAAAACCAAGCCACCGACCGGGCTTTCCGTATCGGCCAGCAAAAGAATGTCTTCGTACATAAGTTTGTTACCTTGGGGATATTGGAGGAACGTATTGACCAAATGATCAGCGATAAGCAAAAAATGGCCGAGAGTATTGTCGGTAATGATGAAAGCTGGTTGACAAAGCTCGACAATCAGGCGTTTAAGGAACTGATTGCTCTGAATAAACAAACAATTATGGAAGGCTAATATGAGCAGGCTGGCAAAAACTTGGTGGGGGCAACGTTTTATGGCGGCCCTGGAAGATTTTACCGATAGCGGACGCTTGCAGCGCGGGCGCTCTTACTCGACCGATAACTGCATTAAACACTGGTTACTACAGCAGGGTGGGGTGGATGCCAAGCTGCGCGGCAACATTAACCCGTATTTTGGCGTTTACAAGGAACCGACTTATAACGTCCATGTCGAAATGACGCATTTGACGGCGGCGCAATGGCAGGCGGTTATCCAACGTCTGACGCGCCGGGCGGATTTTATCGCTGAAAACATAGAAAGTGTCTTTGCCGATGTGGGTGTGCATTTGCTGCCGAACAGTTATCAAGATTTTAAGGTTTCCTGCAATTGCCCTGATTATGCCGTACCGTGTAAACACATTGCTGGGGTTTGTTACCGTTTGGCGGCGCAGTTCGACCAAGACCCATTTTTGTTATTTGCCATGCGCGGCTTGACCCCAGAGCAGTTGGCGCAGGCTTTAGCCGATTCGCCCTTGGGCAAGGTGCTGAGCGAGGCCAAAACGGGCGGGGCGGTTGAATTGCCGCCAGTGGACAGCTTTTACACCCGCCCTATCCCTATCAACTTGCCTGAAGCAATCAGCCTAACAGGTTTCTGGCAAGGCCAACAGCCTTTACCTAAAAGCGTAGAAGCCAGCCATGTAGCGATTATTCCTGCCATGCTGGTTAAGAAAGGCGGTGATTTCCCTGGCTTTTGGCAAAAACAAAGCTCCTTTGTTGAGGTTATGGAGGATTTTTATTTTAGGATGCGTAAAAACATTAAAACATTTTGAAGCGGCTATGACTGTATCGCCCTTATCGTGGAGTGCGGGCATCTTGCCCGCCATTACCGTCAATCTGCCTGAATGGAAGGGAAAGGGTCTACGTTATTTTAAGCCCGCTTTCTTATCAGAAAGCCAACAGGATTTTAGCAATGCGATTTTTTAAACGCGCTTACATCCGTTATGTGCTGCACCGCTATGCCATTAAGCATGAGATATGGGAGGCTGTTACCAGCAAACTGGTGTTGTTGGTCGGGCTGACGGCGGTTGAAAAAGCCCATCTGCGTGAGCTTAGCACCTTGTTGCTGCACGGTAAACGCATCTTTGGTGTCCAAGGCTTACTGCTCACCGAAGAGATGCGGGTGTTAGTGGCTGCTACGGCGTGTCTGCCGATCCTGCATTTAGGTATCAGCCTATTTGCCGAATGGACGGATATTGTCGTTTATCCGAGCGTATTTCGGGTGAGCCGGGATGAAACTGATGCGGCGGGGGTAGTCCATCATGAAGAGCGGGTATTAAGCGGCGAATCGTGGGGCCGTGGGCCGGTGATTGTCGCGTGGGATGAGGTTGAGCGCGATAGTGTCCAGGGCTTACCGGGGCATAATGTGATTATCCACGAAATTGCCCATAAGCTGGATATGCTGAACGGTACCGCTAATGGTATGCCGCCGCTGCATGTCACTATGCCCATCCCCGAATGGTCAACGACGCTCAGTGCCGCTTATGAGGAATTGAACCGACGGTTAAACCATCACCATCCGACCTGCGTGAACCCTTACGCGGCGACCAGCCCCGCCGAGTTTTTCGCGGTGTTTAGCGAGTATTTCTTTTGCGCCCCGGACATTTTGCATGGGCATTTTCACGGCGTTTATCGGCAACTGTGTTTGTATTATCGCCAAGACCCGTTTTTGAGGCTCAGTGCAGCATGATCCAGACTCCCTTATTAGCCGACAACCGCTTCGCCGAGCATTTATTGCAGCATACCCCAGTATCTACCTTCGTATTGGATGCTCAGCATCAGGTCATGATTTGGAATAAAGCCTGCGAGCAGTTGACCGAGCTGAAAGCGGAAACCATGGTCGGCACCAAGCAACATTGGCGCGGTTTTTACACGGAACCCCGACCGTGTCTGGCGGATTTGCTGTTGGACAGCACCTTGGGCAACATCAGCGACTTGTATGAGCAAGCCAGTGCTTTTAGTGCTGGCACGGATATTTGCCACACCGAAAATTGGTGTCTGATGCCGGATGGGCGGCGACTGTATCTGGTGATTGACGCAGGGGCGATCCGCAACGCGCAAGGCGAGGTGGTGGCGGTGGTGGAAACCCAGCGCGACCGTACCGAACAGCGGCTGATGATGCAGTCTTTGAGCGAAAGCGAACAACGGATTTCTACTATCCTCGGTTCGGCTATGGATGCGATTGTCACTATCGGCCCGCAGCAGACGATCACTTTGTTTAATGCGGCGGCGGCCAGAATCTTCCGCTGTGCCGCCGATTTTGCTATCGGCCAGCCGATTGAACGCTTTGTCGCCCCTGCTTGTTATCCCTTGTTCAAACAATTTATTGCTTTTGATAGCACCGCCGCAAAAAACCAGGCTTGGGTTCCCGAAGGCCTTAGTGCCCGTCGTGCGGATGGTGAGGAGTTTCCGATTGAGGCGACATTTTCGCCATTGGAAGCGGGCGGGCAAAAACTTTGTACGATCATTTTGCGGGATGTGAACGACCGTTATTTAGCGGAGGAAAAGTTGCAGCGTTTGCAGGAGGAAAAAGGTTATCTTCAGGAGGTCATTAACGATGACCATAATCCGGGCGATTTTGTCAGTGGTTCTAAAGAAATGCGGGCGGTCATGGCGCAGGTGCGCAGGGTGGCGCGTACCGATACCCCTGTGCTGTTGTTGGGTGAAACGGGGACAGGCAAAGAATTGTTGGCCCGCGCTGTGCATGAGTCCAGCGACCGTAGCGCAGCGATTTTAGTTAAGGTCAATTGCGCGGCTTTGCCTGCCGACTTGCTTGAAAGCGAGTTGTTTGGCCATGAGAAAGGCGCGTTTACCGGGGCTATCCAACAGCGTAAAGGCCGTTTCGAGCTGGCTGACAAGGGCAGTTTATTTCTTGATGAGCTGGGGGAGTTGTCTTTGTCGGCGCAGGCAAAATTGTTGCGTGTGTTGCAGGAGCAGGAGTTTGAGCGGGTGGGCGGCAGTGAAACGCTAAAAGTGGATGTGCGCGTGATAGCCGCCACCCACCGCAATCTGGCCGAGGAGGTGGCGGCGGGGCGGTTTCGCGCCGACTTGTACTATCGCCTGAATGTCTTCCCTATCGACGTACCGCCCTTACGGCAGCGGCTGGTGGATATTCCGCTATTGGCGCGTTTCTTTTTGGGCAAATACGCTAAGAAATTCGCTAAGCCATTGACCGACATTGACCCAGCGGGTTTGGAGCAGTTACGCCAGTATCAGTGGCCCGGCAATGTCCGCGAATTACAGAATGTTATCGAGCGGGCGGTCATCTTGTCGTCGGGGCCGTGGCTGGAGATAGCTCCGTTGGTATCGCCGCGCGTCCACGCAAGTGCCCTAGTCCAGCCATTACGCACCTTGGAAGCGGTCGAACGCGAACATATTCTGCGTACTTTGGCGGCAACGGATTGGGTGATTTCGGGCAGCAAAGGCGCGGCGGCAATCTTGGCGATGAATCCGAATACCTTGCGCTCACGGATGCAAAAGCTCGGTATTGTGAAGAGCCACGGTTAAATTAAGTCATTAGTGAAATCACGATATTTCGTTATTTTACGATATTTAGTATTTTTCAATATATCCCTTCTCTTTCCTTCTTAAATTTATTTTTATAGTCATTTGATTATATTGATTTTATTTGTATTTTTGTGTGTCGGCATAGGCTTTGCATTTGACTAGGTAACTTCGCTTAAAAAGATGCCTAAGTCATGACCCAAAACACTGATAAAACCGCTCGTGCCGCTTGGGCGACCTTAACCCACGATAGCCTTAACACGGCTCAAGCAGGTAAAAGCCCATTGATTGGGGTGTCGTTTTTCTTTCTTAACCTTGGCCTGTTGCTAGGCAATATTCTCGTGCTGTTCAATACGGGCGCGTTTGCCTCCGTCAGCCTCCATGCTACAGGAGATTTGGGGGTCAGCCCTAGCCACGCAAGCTGGATGCAAACTTATTATTTCGTTAGCTTAGCTCTGGCCTTGCCGGTCAGTTCTTGGCTGGCGGCGACGGTCGGCGAAGTCAGGTTATATATTTTGGCCATGGTCGGCATGGTCTTGGCTTCGTTGCTGTGCGCCGTCACCGGGGATGTGTTTTGGTTTTTGGAGGGCAGGGCGTTGCAGGGTTTTTTTGGTGGCTTGACCATTCCTTTATCGCAAACCCTGTTGATGCGCGAATATCCTGAATCCGCCAAAGCCTTTGCGGTGTCGCTTTGGAGTATTGCCGCGCTTAGCCCGTTTACCTTAGGCCCCGCCGCTGGCGGTTGGATCGCCGACCATTTGGGCTGGCGATGGTTGTTTTATTTGAATATCCCACTGCCGTTATTGGCGGCGGCACTGGCGTGGGCATTGCTGTCTGACCGCCAGGTACCGTTACGCAAGCTGCCGTTTGATGGTGTGGGTTTGCTGTTATTGGCCGCCGCATTACTGTGTTTGCAGACCGTGCTAAACCAAGGCCAGGATGCGGATTGGTTTAATTCGCCACGCCTGATCGGGATATTATTGGTGGGATTGCTGATGCTGGCTTATTTTGTGGTTTGGGAATTGGCAGAACCTGTGCCGTTGCTGGACTTGCGCCTGTTAGCCAGCCGCAACTTCGTCATCGGGAGCCTGATGCTGAGCATCGGCTTTATGGTGATGTACGGCCTGTTGTCGGTATTGCTGGTGCGTTTGCAAGTGATTGCCGGGTATACCTCTTTTTTGGCGGGCAGCGTATTGTTGCCGTTGGTGTTTTTAGCAAAGCCGATGGCGAGCATCATGCACCGTATCGTCCACCGTTTCGATGCCCGGCTGTTGGCGTGTATCAATATGCTGGCTTTTGCCGGGTATTGCTGGTGGACAAGCCGCTACGATTTTTTTGGCCGTGGCGGTTTTTTTAGCCAGCCCTTGTGGTCGCAAATCCTGGAAGGTTTTTGCTTAGGCGGGTTGTTTGTGCCGTTGACGGCTGTGTTTTTATCGGATCTGCCGCCGCAACGCCAGACTCAAGCCGTAGAGTTGGGTGGCATGTTACGCGTACTGGGCGGCAGTGCGGCATCGCCGCTGTTTGGTGTGTTTTGGGAGCGACGGAGTGCCTTTCATCAAAGCCGTTTAATTGACAGCCTTTCCTTGCACGATAGCGGGTCAATGGCGCTTCTGGCGCGTTTAGACCAAGCCGGCCTGCATGGTCAGATAGCTACCGCTAAATTGGTGGCATTGGCCGGGCAACATGCGGCAGTGCTGGGTTTGGATGATACGTTTAGGTTATCGGCGTGGCTGTTTTTGGGCTTGGCGGGGTTGGTTTGGTTGGCCGTTCCGGTGCAACCGAAACCGCAGCTGAGCCGTAAGGAAGACCAGCGCCAGACCGAGTTAGAAGATTTGATGGAGGAACCCTAGCCATGAAGGTGTTGAAGAACCTGTTGCTTTTGTTGGTCAGTGTGCCGTTATTGACAGCGTGCGCATTATTGCCCAAAGCAACTAGTCGCGCTAAGTTGCTGGCTATGCCCAGCGTCAGCTCTAGTTTAGGTGGTGATGCCCAAGCCGAGCAAATTGTTCGGGCATGGCCTAAGGCGCAATGGTGGCTGGTGTTACACAATGCCGAGCTAAACCGTTTGCTCACCGAGGCTTTACAACATAATCCCAGCCTGCACGCGGCGACCGCCCGTGTCGCTCAGGCCGAAGCCCTGAGTGATTCTCAGGCAGCAGAGTTACTGCCTAGCGTTAATGCTAACGTTGATCTGCATCAACGGCAGTTTTCAGGTACGGATTTTTACGGCCCGAATGGTGGCAAAGTTTTTACTGGTGCCTACATCGACCCTATTGTATTCCGTTACCACATTGATTTATGGGGTAAGGATAAGGCCACGTTGGAAGCCATGTTAGGTAAAGAACACGCTCAGGCGGCGGAACTGGCCATGGCGCGTCTGCTGTTAAGCACGGCCATCACCCGCACTTATATCCGGTTGTGCGCGGCACAAGAAGACCTTGATTTGTACCATGAGCTGACCGGGCAAGCCGAAGGGCAACAGCAATTGGCGCAAGTGCGTTGGCAACGTGGGCTGACTAGCCAAGATCCCGTATATGCCAGTGGGCAGCAAGTGGAGGCGGCGCGGCAACAGGAGGCCAGTATCCGCAACCAAGCCCACATACTGCGTCATCGGCTTGCGGGGCTGGCCGGACAAGGCCCGGATTGGGGGGAGGGCATCCACCCGGAAATCGGCGCGATAGCGGGCACACTGCCGCCGCCCGATGCGGTGGCGTTGGGGTTGTTGGTGCATCGCCCGGATGTGGCGGCGGCCCTTTGGCAAGTGCAGGCGGCGGCTAAGCTGATTAAAGTGGCGCAGACCCGTTTCTACCCTGACATTAATTTAGTCGGTTTTGCCGGTTTGCGTAGCCTTAACCTGAAAGATTTGTTTTTATCCAATGGTGCCAGTGTAGCCTATGGCGTAGGGCCGACCTTGAGCCTGCCGATTTTTGAAGGCGGACGCTTGGCGGCGGCGTTAAAAAACCAGCAGGCCGCTTACGATATTGCCGCCGAAACCTACAACGGCACGCTGTTGGCGGCGGTGCAGCAAGTCGCCGATAGCGTGTCCGAATGGCGGCAAACCGTCGCCCACGACGCTTCCCAAGCACGCGCCTTAGAGGCGGCAAAGCAGGCAGCACAATTGGCCGACCAACGTTATCAGGCGGGACTTAGCCCCCGTGATGGCGTGCTTGTCGCTGAATCGGCATTGCTCCAGCAACGGTTGCTCAGTAGCGAACGCCGCGCCGCCCATTTGCTGGCGGCAGTCGGATTGATAGAAGCCCTGGGCGGCGGCTATCAAATGCCCACCCCTTAATGTCAGGTAGGAGTAAACGACCATGACGGATTTAGATGATAAACAAGCCCCCAAACCTCAGCGCCACTTTAGTGTCCCGCAACGCCAACAGCATCGCCGCTGGCGGCTGTGGTTAGTCACACTAGTCGGGTTGTTGGTCGGCTTGGGCTACGGGCTGTATGCGCGGCAGGTCGGCAGTGCTGGTGTTGAGACTAACGATGCGTATATTGCTGGCAACATTGTGCCGCTCAAGGCGCAAACCAGCGGTACAGTAGTTGATGTGCGTACCGATAACACCCAGTATGTCCGCCAAGGCGATGTGCTGGTGCGTCTTGACGGCTTGCAAACCCAAGTTGCCTTGGAGCGGGCCGAAGCGAATTTGGCGGACAGGGTGCGCCAGATTGAAACCTTGTTCAACCATGCCGAGATGTTCCGGCAAAAACTGGCGGGCAAAGAGGCGGTACTGGGGCGTAGCCGGCATGATCTGGCGCGTTACCGTAGCGTCGCCCACGATGGTGCGGTTTCGGCGCAACAGCTTGAGGACAGCGAGTTCCTGATCCGCGAGCAAGAAGCGGATGTTCGGCAAATTGCGGCTGAATTGGCGGGTGCGAAGGCTTTGGTGCAGAACACGACGGTCGCCGATA
Source organism: Methylovulum psychrotolerans (assembly GCF_002923755.1). Taxonomy (GTDB): domain Bacteria; phylum Pseudomonadota; class Gammaproteobacteria; order Methylococcales; family Methylomonadaceae; genus Methylovulum; species Methylovulum psychrotolerans. Next base: position 742,993 of record NZ_PGFZ01000001.1, on the reverse strand, counting down.
ATCCGACAGTTTTGCAGGCGATTGCCGAACTCAAACAAGCGTATTTGGATAATGTCCGGCAAGAGATTGTCGCGCCCTTGTCGGGTTTTGTCGCTAAGCGCAGTATCCAGCCGGGTGAGCAAGTGCGCCCTGATACGCCGTTATTGGCGATTGTGCCGTTGGATTATTTATGGGTAGAGGCTAATTTTCTCGAAAATGAGCTAGCTCATGTCCAGCCCGGCCAACCTGTGCAGATTAGCGTTGATTTATACGGTTCTGAGGTGGTGTATCACGGTGAGGTGCTGGGTTTGGAGGCGGGTACGGGCAGCGTGTTTGGGCTGTTGCCGCCGGATAATGCCACGGGCAACTATATCCATATTGTTGAGCGGGTGCCGGTGCGTATAAGTTTACAGGCCGAAGAGTTGCAAACCCACCCGTTGCGCCCAGGTTTGTCGGCGACCGTGCGTATTGATACCCGCCAGCCTGGTAAGCCTATCCCGCAGCCTTTGACGGGTTTGCCCGCCGCTTATAAGACTGAGGTTTATGACCATCAGTTGCAGGGGGCGGAGGCTTTGGTGAAGAAGATTATTGGGGAAAATCGGCAGGTGAGGAAGTTGGAGGGCTAGGGGGTATTTGTGGTTTTGTTAAGTGGAGTACAAAGGCCTTTAGTCTTTGCCGAGGGCTTTAACCTCGCGCCTAACCCAATATGTCAGGTTGGCCTGTCTGTCGGTCAATGAGTGACGGTTTTCGCCAATCAGAACGTTAAACCGCCCGACCTCTAAAGTCAGGTCAAATAGGGATTTGTAATTGTTGATATGCAGTTGGCGGATCATGCGCTAGGATTTTGGCTGTTGACAAGAATGGCTTTCATCATAACATAGCAAGAACGACAATAAACTAATCTGCGATGGCGTTAGCCTGCTACTTACTGAGCTTATGAACCCAACCCCAAATAACCAAACCCTAGCCCAACGTGACCTTGCGGTGTTGTGGCATCCGTGTACGCAAATGAAAGACCATGAGAATCTGCCGATGATTCCGATCAAGTCGGGGCAGGGGGTGTGGTTGGAGGATTTTGACGGTAAGCGTTATCTGGACGCGATCAGTTCGTGGTGGGTGAATTTGTTCGGTCATGCCAATCCGGCCATTAATGCGGCTTTAAAAGATCAGTTGGATACCTTAGAGCATGTGATTTTCGCGGGTTTTACCCATGAGACGGGCATTCATCTGGCCGAGCAGTTGGTGGCGGTGACTCCGGCGGGTTTGGAACGGTGTTTTTTTGCCGATAACGGTTCGGCGGCGGTGGAGGTGGCGTTAAAGATGAGCTTCCATTATTGGCGCAACAGCGGGCAAACCCAGAAGACTAAGTTCATTACCCTGGAGAACAGTTATCACGGCGAGACCTTGGGTGCGTTGGCGGTGGGCAATGTCGCGCTGTATAAGGAGACTTACGCGCCGCTGTTGATGGAAGTCATCACCGTGCCGGGGCCGGATTGTTATTTCCGCGAGGCGGGCGAGTCGTGGGCGGATTACTCTAGCCGCCGTTTTGCCTTGTTGGAGGTGACGTTACAGCAACATGCGGACAATGTCTGTGCGGTGATTGTCGAGCCTTTGGTGCAGTGCGCGGGTGGTATGCGCATGTATGATCCGGTGTATTTAAGTTTGTTGCGGGCGGCGTGCGACCGCTATGGGGTGCATTTGATCGCCGATGAAATTGCCGTGGGCTTTGGGCGGACGGGGACGTTATTTGCGTGTGAGCAAGCGGATATTAGCCCGGATTTTTTGTGTTTGTCTAAAGGTCTGACGGGGGGGTATTTGCCGTTGTCGGCGGTATTGACCACCGATAAGGTCTATCAGGCGTTTTATGCCGATTACAGTAAGTTGATGGCGTTTTTACATTCGCACAGTTACACGGGCAATGCTTTGGCGTGTCGGGCGGCGTTGGCGACGCTGGAGATTTTCCGGCAACAGGATGTTATCGGCCAAAATCGGCAACGGATTGCCGATTTGGCTAGGGTGACAGCGCGTTTTAATGATCATCCGCAGGTTGCCGAAGTGCGCCAGACGGGTATGATTGTGGCGATAGAGTTGGTTAAAAACAAAGTCACCCGTGAGCCATTTCCGTGGCAGGAGCGGCGCGGGCTTAGGGTGTATCAGTATGCGTTAACGAAGGGGGTGTTGTTGCGGCCTTTGGGGAATGTCATTTATTTTATGCCGCCTTATGTCATTACCGCCGCCGAACTGGAATTGCTCGCGGAGGTGGCTTGGCAGGGAATAGCTTATGCCATTAAGGGCTAGCCCACGCGGTTATACGCATTTTCTAATGCACCATTACGGTTTTCCTGCCAAAATACCGATATTTTGAGTGGGTCCCCTTGTGGGTACGGATAAGCGGGTTGGGAGCAACATGGCTGTTAACTATTTCTATAAGGCTGCGGCAGGTACCCTAGCCATAGCCGCAGCCATTGCGCTGTTTGTTTGGCTAAACTGGCGGCCCCAACCTGCTATGGAAGAGCAACGCACGGTGTTCTTACGCGCGGAAAAGTTTCTTGAGCAAGGCGATGATGCGGCGTTTTCGGCTTTGAGTGACAGTCTTGCCGATTATCCGTTGTATCCGCATTTACAATATGAATGGTTAAAAAAGCATTTGCAAAAAACCGATAAGGTCACGGAATTTTTGCAGCAGTATGATAAGACCCGTTACGCGCCGTTATTGCGCGGCAAATGGCTGGATTATCTGGCCAAGCATGAGCGGTGGCAGGAGTTTGCCGAATTCTATCAGGACACGGGCAATACCGCACGGGAATGTCTGTATTATTGGGCGGTGCATGAGACGGGCAATAAAGATAAGGCTTTGCTTGAAGCAAAGCGTTTATGGTTAAGCGGCACTAGCCAGCCGTCAGCCTGTGACCCTTTGTTCGCAGTGTTCATGCAATCGCCGGACTTTACCCAAGCCTTAGTATGGCAACGTTTTGAGTTAGCGGTGAATCAGGGCAACGCTTTGCTGGTCGAATATTTGCGGCGCTTGCTGGATAAGTCTGAGCAAAAAACCGCCGAACTGTGGTTGCAAGTGTATAAAAAGCCGTATATGGTGAAGGATAGCGGCTTATGGGTCAGTAACGATGCCTTAACTAGCCGCATTTTTGCCGAAGGGGTCGCTAAATTGGCGGCGGTGGATATTGACGCGGCTATCGTGCTTTGGGATGGGCGCAAGCAATATCTGATGGTGGATAAGGAAGTGCTGGATAAGGTTGAAAGCAAGTTGGCGATGGTTTTGTATCTGCATAGGGATAGCCGCGCTTACCGCCGTTTGCAACAAATCCGCCAACCCGATGAAAAAATCCGCGAAGCCAGGATTAGGGCGGCGTTGTGGGAGCAGGATTGGCAGCATGTCCGTGATGCGCTGGCGGCGTTGCCTTGGGCAGTGTTGCAGGAACCCGCTTGGCAATATTGGCGGGCGCGGATGTTGGCGGCGACCGGGCAAGGGCAGGAAGCGCAAGCGGTTTACTTAAAATTATCGGCGCAACGCAATTTTTATGGATTTTTAGCCACAGATATTCTGGGTAACGGCTATACTATGGGGGATAGTCCCGTTGTGGTCGCCGAAGGGCAATTTGCCAGTTTATTGGCGCAGCCGGAATTTAAGGCCGTACAAGAATGGCGGACGATGCGGCGCGAGGCAGAGGCGCAGCGGCAATGGCGGTTTGCGGCCGAGGGTCTGGATCAAGAGCGGCTTAGGATTGCCGCTAAACAGGCGGAGCAATGGCAATGGCGGCAAATTGCCATTATGACCTTGGTCAAGGCCGATTATTGGGACGATTTGGCCTTGCGCTTCCCCTTGCTGTATGTGCCGGAAGTGCGGGCTAATGCCCAGCAGCGGGGCTTGGATCCGGCGGTGGTGTTCGCGCTGATGCGCCAAGAAAGTATGCTCGACAGCCAAGCCCTATCGCCGGTCGGTGCGAAAGGCCTGATGCAGATGATGCCCGATACTGGCGCGGAGATGGCGGCTAAGCTGGGTGAAACATGGCAGGGTGAGGCGCAGTTGTTTAAGCCTGAGGTGAATATCCGTTATGGCAGTTATTATTATGCCGAACTGTTACGGCGTTTTAACGGCCATTTTGCTTTGGCGACGGCGGCTTATAATGCAGGCCCCGGACGGGTGGCGAAATGGTTGCCGAATCGGCAGATGTCTGCCGATATGTGGGTTGAGACCATCCCGTATAAAGAAACCCGCAAATATGTGACATCGGTGTTGTCTTACGCGATTATTTATCAGTACCGTTTGCAGACTAATGGTCTGAAATTGCAAAATATGTTGGCGGAACTGTCTGGCAATTAAAATTTGAGCTGATTTTTCTTGAGCTATGTTAGATAATATACGGTTCCATAATAAGAATAATCATCATTAGAGGCATAAGGTATAAAAATGGGGAAACAGCATAGTTTTACGCGCGAAGAATTGTTGATGTCGGGACGGGGGGAATTATATGGCCCCAAAAACGCGCAATTACCTCTACCTAATATGCTGATGATGGATCGGATTACGTTGATCACCGATGAAGGCGGCTTATATGGCAAGGGCGAGATGATCGCGGAATTGGATATAACCCCTGATTTATGGTTTTTTGCCTGCCATTTTCAAGGCGACCCGGTTATGCCGGGCTGTTTGGGCTTGGATGCCATGTGGCAGTTGGTGGGTTTTTATTTGTGCTGGATGGGCGGTCCCGGCAAAGGTCGGGCACTGGGGGTCGGTGAGGTGAAGTTTACCGGGCAAGTGTTGCCGACGGCGAAAAAAGTGACTTATCGGGTCAGTTTAAAACGTCTTATTATGCGCAAGTTAGTGATGGGCATCGCCGATGCGACCATGGAAGTTGACGGCAAGAAAATTTATGAGGCGACCGATTTACGGGTCGGCTTGTTTACATCTACAGAAGATTTCTAGAGGCTATAACAATGAGAAGAGTCGTGGTAACTGGTTTGGGAATTGTTTCCAGTATCGGCAACACCCCAACTGAGGTTATCGGTTCCCTGCGGGAAGGCCGTTCTGGAATCGTATTTGCGGACGTTTATAAGGAATTGGGCTTCAGAAGCCAAATTCATGGGGCGATTAACATTGATTTAGATGCGTTTATCGACCGTAAAATTAAGCGTTTTATGGGTGACGGTGCGGCGTTTAACTATATCGCCATGCAGCAAGCCATTGCCGATTCCGGTTTGGAAGAAACGGAAGTGTCCAACTACCGGACGGGTTTGGTGATGGGTTCCGGTGGTCCGTCCACCTCTAATCTGGTTGAGGCCGCCGATATTCTGCGCAGCAAAGGCGTGAAAAAAGTCGGGCCTTATATGGTGCCTAGAGCCATGTCTAGCACCAACACCGCGTGTTTGGCAACGCCTTATAAAATTAAAGGGGTTAATTACTCTATCACCTCCGCGTGTGCGACCAGTGCGCATTGTATCGGCCATGCCATGGAGCTTATCCAAATGGGCAAGCAAGATGTGGTGTTTGCGGGCGGCGGTGAAGAAGTGCATTGGACGATGTCGGTGTTGTTTGATGCAATGGGCGCGATGTCCGGCAAATATAACGACACGCCGACCACGGCCTCCAGACCTTACGACCAGACCCGTGACGGCTTTGTCATTTCCGGCGGTGGCGGCGTATTGGTGCTTGAAGAGTTGGAGCATGCCAAGGCACGGGGTGCGAAAATCTATGCCGAATTGACGGGCTATGGCGCGACCTCCGACGGTTACGACATGGTACAGCCTTCGGGTGAAGGGGCGGTGCGCTGTATGCAGCAAGCGATGGCGACCGTACATAATAAGATTGACTATATCAATGCGCATGGCACCAGTACGCCCGTAGGTGATACCAAAGAACTGGGTGCGTTACGCACTGTGTTCGACGGTGCAGACATGCCTTGGGTCAGTTCCACCAAATCCTTGACGGGCCATGCCTTAGGTGCGGCGGGTGTCAACGAGGCGATTTACTCGTTGCTGATGATGCAGGAGAATTTCCTGAGCGCGTCCGCCAATATCAGTCAGTTGGATCCGGCGGCTGAGGGCATCCCTATTGTGCTTGAGCGTCAGGATAATGTGACCCTAAATACCATTATGTCCAATAGTTTCGGTTTTGGTGGCACTAACGCCACGCTGATTTTTGAACGTTTTAACGGCTAGCCTAGATGCTACCCGGCTAGGCGTTACCGCCTAGCCGGGTAGCCGCCAAGAACCCCTTTCGCAGTTTATCCCCCTAACTTTTATTTTCTGACCATGTCAGACGACTTTTCGCAAAAATCCAGAACCCAGTTTAATAAATTACAGAAACGTTTGCGGCATTATGTCGGCGATGCCATTGCCGACTATAAGATGATCGAAAACGGTGATAAGGTCATGGTGTGCCTGTCCGGCGGTAAAGATTCTTATACCTTGTTGGACATTCTGCTTAATTTGCAGAAAACCGCCCCGGTTGACTTTGAAGTGATTGCCGTTAACCTCGACCAAAAACAGCCGGGATTTCCTGAGCATGTTCTGCCTGAGTATCTGCAAGCACTGGGTGTGCCTTACCATATCATTGAGAAAGACACTTATAGCGTCGTTAAGCGCGTCATCCCCGAAGGCCAGACCACTTGCGGCTTATGTTCGCGTTTGCGGCGCGGTACGTTATACGGTTATGCCGAAGCGAACGGGGTGACAAAAATTGCCTTAGGCCATCATCGTGACGATATTTTGGAGACTTTTTTCCTGAATATTTTCTATGGCGGCAAACTTAAGGCCATGCCGCCTAAGTTGTTGAGCGACGATAAGAAAAATATTGTTATCAGGCCCTTGGCGTATTGCCGTGAAAAGGATATTGAACGCTATAGCGCGTTTAGGAAGTATCCGATTATTCCTTGTAACTTGTGCGGCTCGCAAGAGAACTTGCAGCGCAAAGCCATGAAGGTGATGCTAAAAGGCTGGGACAAGCAGTTTCCCGGACGCTTGGAGACCATCTTCACCAGCTTGCAAAACGTCGCCCCCTCACAATTGGCCGATCCTAGGCTATTTAATTTTATGGACTTGAAGTTAGGGCGTGAAGCCGTGTCGGAAGAAGCTATGGACGAGTTGGATAGTGGCTTGGGCGTATTGGCGCAATAGGTTTAGGGTGCGGGCATGAGATCTGCAAACAGGCTCAGAATGACGTAGCCGTTGTAGTCGACTTTTCTAAACCCCGTCCTCAGGCTTGTATTTAAGCGGTTATCGCCGCTCTTCCTCAGTATCCCCAGCCAAGCCCCTTTGAAGAGGCTTGGCTGGATTATCAAAAGATTGCATTTTCTCGCACATATTTTACCTCCCTACTATTTAAAAGTCGTTTTTTTCGCCATCTTGTGGTAATTTTTCACTGTCTGAGGCGGGCTGTGTTGCCCCGGACTGAATCAATTGCCACTTTTCCATTCGAGATAATTTCTTAATCATGCTTTCGCGGCGGCTGGCGGAACTGCGGTTATGGTTATGTTCAACATACAGCAGTTGCTTGGGATGCCGTCCCCGAAAATATTTCGCACCTTGCCGGTTGGCGTGTTGCGTAAAGCGTCTGGGTACATCGGTTGTAATGCCTGTATAAAGCGAATCATCACTACATAAAATAATATAAACAGACCAATTCATAGCTATGGATAGGTGGGGGAAATCATGTCGGAAATAATAACAGATAAGCCTATGCTAGGCTGGCGGGAATGGGTGGCTTTGCCTGAGCTGAACATTATGCAGATTAAAGCCAAAATTGATACGGGGGCCAGGTCGTCGGCTTTACATGCGTTTACCATTGAACCGTATCTTAAGGATGGGGCACCGTGGGTGATGTTTGCCATTCATCCGCGCCAAAAAAATACCGAGCTTGCCATAGAATGCCACGCACCGGTTAAGGACAGGCGGATGGTATCGGATTCGGGTGGCCATAAGCAGCGCCGTTATGTGATCGACACGCAGTTGATTATAGGCACGTCAGTCATCACGGCTGAAATGACCTTGACCAACCGTGACAGTATGCTGTTTCGGATGCTCATAGGCCGCACGGCAATGGCCGCGCACTTTCAAGTCGCCCCTGGCGCGTCTTATTTGCAAGGCAAGCCCCGCTCGGAATAGGCTAATGGCGGTGGGTATGCCGCCATAGCCCACCGCTTTAAATCCTTAAAAGAAGCGCTGGTTAAGCAAGAAATGTATGCCGATACTGCCAAAATAGCCGACTAAAATCACCGGCATCCATTTTAAATGGCTGCTAAAGGTATACAGGCCTTTGGCTTGTCCCATCAACCCTACGCCCGCCGCCGAACCAATCGCCAGCAAACTGCCGCCAACCCCGGCGGTTAAGGTCACTAACAACCATTGACCTTGGGAAATGTCGGGGTGCATGGTCAGTACGGCATACATAATTGTGCCGTTATCAATAAACGCCGAGAAAATGCCGACCAGGATATTGGCGACGGTCGGGTCGATTTGGTCGTATAAAAAGTTTGACGCGAAGCCCAGATAGCCGATAAAGCTTAAACCGGCGACGCTCATCATTACGCCATAGAAAAACAACAGGGTATCCCATTCTAAGTGGGCGACTTTTTCAAAGACATCAAAATCTTGCTTTTTAATTAAATCGGGCGGCATGTCGATGTCATCGGCATTGAGCAATGCCGTTTGCCCCGGGGTTTTTTGCAGGTAGTAGCTGAAAAATTTCAGGTAAGTCAAGCCCATTAACATGCCCGCTGCCGGCGGCAGATGCAGGAAGTTTTCAAAGCACACCGCTGTGATGATGGTCAGTAAAAACAGCACGATCATAGTAATGCCGCCGCGCTTCATTTGTGGTTCTTCAATGGCGGCGGCGGGTTGTTCTTTGGGGACCCAAAAGTGCATCAACGCCGCTGGTAAGGCAAAATTCACCATAGCAGGCACTAATAATGAATAGAAGCTGCCGAACGGTACGACCCCTTTTTGCCAGACCAACAGCGTGGTAATGTCGCCAAAAGGACTAAACGAGCCGCCCGCATTGGTGGCGACGACGATATTGACACAGGCGATGCTGACAAAGCGTTTATTGCTTTTGCCCATTGCCAAGACAACCGCGCCCATCAACAGTGCTGTGGTCAGGTTGTTGCATACCGAGGATAAAAAGAACGACATCCAGCCGGTGATCCAGAACAGTTGCCGATAGCTAAAGCTTTTGCTTAACAGCCAGATCCGTAGGTTTTCAAAAATGCCCCGGTCTTCCATGGCATTAAGATAGGCCATAGACACCATGATGAACAAAAACAGTTCGGCAAAGCCTTCTAGGGCGGTACGGAAAGCCTGTCCAGATAACGCGCTCATCCCGTCGGCGACGTAAATGACGGAAATAAACGCCCAAATTAAGCTGGCGGCGAGTACCATCGGTTTGGATTTGCGCAGTTCCGTGACTTCTTCGAGCATTGCCAGCACATAGGCGAAAGCAAAAATGGCAATAGCAAGATAACCGACCCAGTGTCCGGTAAGGTTGAGCGGCGTTAAGGCCGCACTGCCCGCTTCATCGGCTAAGGCAAAAGCCGGGTAGCCGACGATGACGAGGCAAGATAACAGGATTTGGAGAAAACGTCTGACCATACAAGTTTAAAAATAAGCTAATGAATGAGGCACACTTTACTGCAATAAGCGGGGTACTGCTAGCAAAAATGCAGGGAAATCAACTTCTGCAAGGCATTTTGCAAAAGTTTGGCCGTCTGGGCAAGGTGGGGTTTAAAGGGTAGGGAGTGTTGTTTCTCCCTACCTGATGGACGGACAAAGCGGCGTTATTTCACAAAACAGCTTTTTTCCGCTAATGCTTCGGCTTCTTTCAGTTGGGCGCGTAAGTCTTTAGATTGTTTAGGATCACGGAATACCCCGCCGCTTTCGCCGGGTGTGCCTTTCAGATAGCTAAAGGTCTTTGCCGATTCATAATCGCTGAAACTGAGTTTTTCGGCAATTTTGTCGATTTTGCAGCCACAGGCGTACTGGTTGATGTAGCTTAAGCCGCCATGTTGGGCGACACAGTTGAGGACATACTCGACACGGTCACGGGTAGGGAAGTCGTTAATGCGAACCGTCTCCGTAGCGGCGGCGGGGGCTGGTTCAGGTGTCGTCGAGCAAGCCGAGGTTACGGCGATCAAGGCGAGGGTGACAATAAACGATAGGGGTGATGCTTTCATGGATAATGCCTGACAGAATAAAAGGCCCCTACACGGGGCGGTAAAGTAAGGGCTGGAGATAAAATAAACGGAAGACTGTTCAGGTTTCTTAAAGACCGGAAGGCCAGACTGGTCAATGCCGAATTATTTTATGCCCCTGCCTAAGGATTAAGCCCCTTTAGGCTATAGGGGCATTTTAACTGAAATCCGTTCAGGATTCTCAGGTGAGATGGCAATAAGCCTATACTTGGCAGGCAACGTTAACGGTACAAAGTGCGGCGACGTTATTATTAATAAGGCTTTATGAGGATATAACCGATTTTTATGAAAAATAAAGACGCGATAACCGGTGTGATTCTGGCAGGTGGCTTGGCTAGGCGTATGGGGCATCAGGATAAGGGCTTGATCCTTTTTCAGGGGCAACCTTTAGTCAGTTATGCGATTACCGCTATGCGTCCGGTGGTGACGGAATTGCTGATTAATGCTAACCGTAATATTGAAGCCTATCAGCAATTTGGCTGGCCTGTCATCAGCGATCAGACCGACAGTTTTGATGGCCCTTTAGCAGGTATCCTGACGGCGATGCTGCACAGCCAGGCGGATACGCTGTTGGTTATGCCTTGCGACGCGCCGTTGATGCAGGCCGGACACTTGCAAAGGCTGGTGGATTGCCGCCGTGCGCAAAATGCCGATGTGGCGGTGGCGGTTGAAGGGGGGCGTTGGCATCCGGTGTTTTTGGCGGTTAATACCGCATTAAAAACGGATTTGCAAGCGTATTTGGCCAGCGGGCAACGGAAAGTGGAGACTTGGTTGGCGCAATACGCCACGGTGACAGTGGATTTTGGCGCTCAGCCAGAGCTGTTCAGCAATGTGAATACTATGGCGGAGTTGGAGGGGTTGGAGCGGGTTAGGTGATAGGGTTTCATGCCGGACAGGTTGGTTCTGTCCGGCAATCAGCCCATTATAAACGGATATCGCTATTATCTAACGCCGTTATGCCGGTCAATTGGATAGCAAATTCTGCCGAGCTGTCAGTATTGGTGCTACCGTATAACACACCGTCTAAAAACATCAATTGTCCCGCCGCGCTAAAGCTGGTGGTGTTGTCTATAAATCCGCTAAACCCGTCGTTGGCGGTAGTGGCGGTATTGGCATCAAGCGTGGAAAGGTCAATTTTGTCCTGTCCGCGGACGAAGTCGGTGATGATGTCGGCATTGCCGCTAAGTGCGCCCATGTCGGATAAGGCGTTAAAATCAAAAATGTCTTTGCCGCCGCCACCCGTTAGGGTGTCTGCGCCCATTCCTCCCGTCAAGACATTAACTTTGGCATTCCCTGTCAGGGTGTCGTTATAGTCGCTGCCTGTTAAGCGTTCAATGCCGATTAAGGTATCTGAACCGGAACCTAGGGTATTTTGGGTGGAGGTTACGGCTAAACTAACGGTAACGGCACTGCTGGCGTAAAGATAAGAAGCCGTGTCGATGCCTAGGCCACCGTTAAGGACGTTGTCGCCCACCCCCGCATATAGCACATTATTCAGGCTGTTGCCGGTCAAGTTAGCCGCATCCGTGGCGTTCACCCGGCCATTTTCGATATTCGTCCCCAAAGTGTAAGCACTTAAATCGCTGTACACAATATCGATGCCCCCTGCTTTGGTAGCGTTGGTTTCAATGATGACATCGCGGCTATTGTCGGCCGTGTAGCGGTCGTTACCGTCGCCGCCTATCAGAGTATCGGCACCAAGCCCGCCATTGAGGATATTGCCTCCGGCATTACCCGTCAACGTGTCGTTATAGTCGCTTCCCAACAGGTTCTCGATAGAGATAAGGGTATCCAGGCCAGAGCCTAGGGTGTTTTGGCTACCCGTCACCGCTAAGTTGACCGTAACGGCACTGCCTGCATAAGTGTATAGGGCCGTATCAGAACCTTGACGGCCATCCAGGACATTATCACCCGCCCCTGCATACAGCAGGTTATCGAGGTTGTTACCCGTCAGGTTAGCCGTATCTGTGGACATGATCAAACCATTTTCCAGATTAGCCACTAACGTGTATGCCCCCAAGTAGCTATAGACCCGATCAATACCACCCATACTGGCATCGGCGTTGCTTTCGATGATAATATCACTGGCATTGTCGACAACGTAGAGGTCGGAGCCGTTGCCTCCCGTCATACTGTCAACACCCGTTCCACCGTTTAGGACATCATCGCCCAAGCCGCCTGTCAGGGTGTCATTACCCGCCCCGCCGTCTAGTTTATCGTCGCCGTCGCCGCCGGCAATTGAGTCGTTGCCGGCCCCGCCGTTTATTATGTCATTACCTAGACCGCCGTTGATGTTATAACCACCTGTGGCCGTCGCTGCGATATTGACGGTATCATCGCCTTCACCCGTAGCAATGGTGTTAATGGCGGCTGTGGTGGCCGCGTTAATCATATCCGCCCCTGCACCTGTTAGAATGGTCTGCACACCCGCTGTCGAATGTGCTTGCACTGTGACTGCGTGGGTGCTGGTACTGGTAATCGTCTGTGCGCCGCCAATAGACGTTGCCGTCACCGTGACCAGATGTGCGCCGCCGCCACTGCCATCCCCTAAGGTTTGGGCACCTGCCCCTGTGGTGATAGCCAGTACCGAGGTCAGGCCTGCGCCGTTGATGGTCAATGCCCCCGCGCCGGATTTTGCCGTCACGGTGGCAGGTCCTGTACCCATAGTGAGGGCTTGTGCGCCACCTGTAGTTACGGTGGTTAGGGTGGTGGTGCCAGTAAACGAACTCATATCCACCGTAATTGCACCCCCGCCCGAAGTCGTCTTTAAGACAACCCCTGCACCCGCAAAGGCCGCTTCAAAAAACGCCCCTGTGGTCAGGGTTTGCGCCCCAGGGCCGGTGGTGTTGATCACCACTTTTTCGATATGGCTGACATGGCTCCAATAACGGTCATCAGGAGTGATTGCGGCAGTGCCAATGGGGTTTATGCTTAAGGTGTCAAAACCCGCACCGCCGTTAAGGGTGTCAAGCAGCCCCCAGGTACCGGTTGCCCCGTCATTATAAGTCCCCTTAAAAGCGTCCTTGCCAAGACCGCCGACAAAATTGTCGGTATTGGTGGTTAAGGTATAAGTGGTCATAGGGCTTCTCCTTGGTTTAGGTTATTGTCCATCGCCAGTGCGGTTATACACACCAAAAATAGGGTTATTTGTACACATTCGGAATTAAGGCAAGCTCTATAAGTCTGCTGTGGGGTATTGAGGGTAGTAACAGCCATTATTCTCTCCTGATAAGGATTTAACGTGTATAGCGCGTTGCCCGTGAATACATGACTCATACAAGCACTATAAATCGTCTGTCCAGTATCCACTTTTTTTCAGGGGTATTCTGTGCGTTAGTCAACATAATGCGTTGGCCCTTTCGGAAGGTGAGGGTGTACGGCAGTCTGTAGTAAAAGACTTTTCGGGGTATCGGATAACTCCAAGTTAACCAAAAATTGTGGATAATGGACTTTAAGCTATAGGTTTCATGGTAGATGGAGGGCATTCGCCACAAAGAGAAGACTCTTTCGGGGCGAATGCCTTGTCAAGCTACGGGTTTTAGGTTGGGTAGCGTTTTACAGCAAGCCGTTACAATATGATGTCACTGATGGCCAGTGTGGTTACCCCTGTCAATTGGATGGCGAATTCTGCCGAGCTGTCATTATTGGTGTTGCCGTATAACACACCGTCCAAAAACATCAACTGCCCGGCTGCTGTGAAACTGGCCGTATTGTCGATAAATGAGGAGAAAGCATTATTGGCGACCGTGGCGGTATTGGCATCTAAGGTGGAGAGGTCGATTTTGTCTTGGCCGCTCACGAAGTCGGTGATGACATCAGTTGCGCCGCTAAGCGTACCCATCTCGGATAAGGCGTTGAAGTCAAAAATGTTATTGCCGCCACCGCCCGTCAGGGTATCAAACCCCGAACCCCCAAGCAATATATTGGCTCCCGCATCGCCCGTCAGCGTGTCGTTATAGTTGCTGCCCGTCAGGTTCTCAATGCCGATGAGGGTGTCCGAGCCGGAACCCAAGGTGTTTTGGCTGCCCGCCGCCGCCAAACTGACCGTGACGGCACTGGCGGCGTAAAGGTAAGAGACGGTGTCAACGCCCAAGCCGCCGTCAAGGACATTGTCGCCCGCGCCCGCATAGAGCAGGTTATCAAGGCTATTGCCCGTCATATTGGCCGCCCCCGCCGACAGCGTCCGACCGTTTTCCACATTGGCGGTTAGGGTATAGGCGTTAAGGTAGCTGAAAACCGTGTCGATGCCGCCCGTGCTGGCGGCGTTAGTTTCCGTGACCACATCACTGGCATTATCAACATAATAGTAGTCAGAGCCATTTCCACCCGCCATAGTGTCTGCTCCGCCGCTCCCGTTCAGGTCATTAGCCCCCGCGTTGCCCGTCAGCGTGTCGTTATAGTTGCTGCCATTCAATTTCTCAATGCCGATGAGGGTGTCCGAGCCGGAACCCAGGGTGTTTTGGCTGCCCGCCACCGCCAAACTGACCGTGACGGCACTGGCGGCGTAAAGGTAAGAGACGGTGTCAACGCCCAAGCCGCCGTCAAGGACATTGTCGCCCGCACCCGCATAAAGCAGGTTATTAAGGCTATTGCCCGTCATATTGGCCGCCCCCGACGACAGCAGTTGACCGTTCTCCACATTGGCGGTTAGGGTATAGGCGTTAAGGCTACTGTACACGGTGTCAATGCCGCCTGTGCTGGCGGCGTTGGTTTCTGTAACCACATCCCCGGCGTTATCGACAGTATAGCTGTCAGAACCGTCGCCCCCCACCAGAGTGTCCGCACCGAGCCCACCGCTCAAGGCATTAGCCCCCGCGTTGCCCGTCAGCGTGTCGTTATAGTTACCGCCATCGAGGTTTTCGATGCCGATAAGGGTGTCCGAGCCAGACCCCAGGGTGTTTTGGCTGCCCGCCACCGCCAAACTGACCGTGACGGCACTGGCGGCGTAAAGGTAAGAGACGGT
>NZ_PGFZ01000001.1:590145-727843 GCF_002923755.1 Methylovulum psychrotolerans | reverse complement strand
CCCGCCCCGTTTCCACATTGGCGGTTAGGGTATAGGCGTTAAGGCTGCTGTACACGGTGTCAATGCCGCCTGTGCTGGCGGCGTTGGTTTCCGTGACCACATCCCCGATATTGTCGACATAATAAGCATCGGCACCGTCACCCCCTGCCATGGTGTCGGCACCGGCATCGCCATTTAGGACATTAGCCCCCGCGTTGCCCGTCAGCGTGTCGTTATAGTTACCGCCGTTGAGGTTTTCGATGCCGATAAGGGTATCCGAGCCGGCTCCTAGGGTATTTTGGCTGCCCGCCACCGCCAAACTGACCGTGACGGCACTGGCGGCGTAAAGGTAAGAGGCGGTGTCAACGCCCAGGCTGCCGTCAAGGACATTGTCGCCCGCGCCCGCATAAAGCAGGTTATCAAGGTTATTACCTGTCAGGTTAGCCGTCCCTGCCGACAGCACCCGCCCCGTCTCGACATTGGCGGTTAGGGTATAGGCGTTAAGGCTACTGTTCACAGTGTCGATGCCGCCCGCGTTGGCGGCGTTGGTTTCTGTGACCACGTCACCGGCGTTATCGACAGTATAGCTGTCAGAGCCGTCGCCGCCCACCAGAGTGTCCGCACCGAGCCCACCGCTCAGGGCATTAGCCCCCGCGTTGCCCGTCAGCGTGTCGTTATAGTTGCTGCCATTCAATTTCTCAATGCTGATGAGGGTGTCCGAGCCGGAACCCAGGGTGTTTTGGCTGCCCGCCGCCGCCAAACTGACCGTGACGGCACTGGCGGCGTAAAGGTAAGAGACGGTGTCAACGCCCAAGCCGCCGTCAAGGACATTGTCGCCCGCACCCGCATAGAGCAGGTTAGCAAGGCTATTGCCCGTCATATTGGCCGCCCCCGCCGACAGCACCCGCCCCGTTTCCACATTGGCGGTTAGGGTATAGGCGTTAAGGCTGCTGTACACGGTGTCAATGCCGCCTGTGCTGGCGGCGTTGGTTTCCGTGACCACATCCCCGATATTGTCGGCATAATAAGCGTCGGCACCGTCACCGCCTGCCATGGTGTCGGCACCGGCATCGCCATTTAGGACATTAGCCCCCGCGTTGCCCGTCAGCGTGTCGTTATAGTTGCCGCCATTGAGGTTTTCGATGCCGATAAGGGTGTCCGAGCCAGACCCCAGGGTGTTTTGGCTGCCCGCCACCGCCAAACTGACCGTGACGGCACTGGCGGCGTAAAGGTAAGAGGCGGTGTCAACGCCCAAGCCGCCGTCAAGGACATTGTCGCCCGCGCCCGCATAAAGCAGGTTAGCAAGACCATTACCGGTCATATTGGCTGCCCCCGCCGACAACACCCGCCCCGTCTCCACATTGGCGGTTAAGGTATAAGCACTAATGGAACTGTTGGCTATGTCTACACCTCCGGTGCCGATGTTGGCGTTAGTTTCGATAACGATATCACCAGCATTATCAATATTGTAGTTGTCAGAGCCGTCACCGCCTGTCATGGTATCGGCACCAGCCCCACCGTTCAGGGTATCATCACCCAAACCGCCCGTCAGCGTGTCATTACCTGCGCCGCCACGCAGCTTATCATTGCCGTCGCCCCCATTGATAGCGTCATTCCCCGCCCCACCGTTTACGAAGTCATCACCTATACCCGCATTGATGGTATAGCCACCTGTAGCCGTCGCCGAAATGTTAACGGTATCGTTACCTGCTCCTGTGGATATGGTGTTGATGGCAGCGGTGGTTGCGGCGTTTATAACATCCGCACCCGCACCCGTTGAAATAGTCTGTACCCCCGCCGTTGAGGTGGCAGTCACCGTGACCGCATTGGTACTGGTGCTGGTAATGGTCTGCGCTCCGCCAATGTCCGCCGCCGTCACCATGACCAGTTGCGCGCCACCGCCGCTGCTATCCCCTATCGTCTGCGCCCCCGCCCCTGTGGTAGTGGCTTGTACCGAAGTCAGGCCTACACCGCTGATAGTCAAGGCGCCGGCATCGGAGGTTGCCATTACTGTGGCAGGGCCCATACCCATAACAATAGCCTGCGCCCCGCCCGTGGAGGTGGTGGTGAGTGTGGCGGCTCCGGTAAACGAACTCATGTCCACCGTAATTGCACCAGCACCTGAGCTTGTATCTAAGGCAACTCCTCCCGCAAAAGCGGCTTCAAAAAAAGCCCCTGTGGTCAATGTTTGCGCCCCGGGGCCGGTGGTGTTGATCACCACTTTTTCAATATGGCTGATATGGCTCCAATAACTGTCATTGGGAGTGATCGCGGCAGTGCCAATAGGCGTTACGCTTAAGGTGTCAAAACCCGCGCCGCCATCAAGGGAATCGAGAATACCCCAAGTGCCGGTCGCCCCATCATTATAAGTCCCTACAAAAGTGTCATCGCCAAGCCCGCCGACAAAATTGTCCACATTGTTAGTCAGTGTATAAGTAGTCATACTAATTTTGCTCCTAAGTTATTGTCCGTCGCCACTGTGGACGTAAAAACCGATAGCGGATAGGCCATTCTTATACATGCAAAATTGTCTTTGCTACTGATACAAGCCATATAAGCCTGTTGTCCTACGGTGCGGGTAGTCATAGTCATGCCCATTGTGCTCTCCTGATGAGGTTTTAACGCATATAGCATGTTGCCCGTGAATACATCATGACTCATACAAACGCTATAAATCGTTTGTCCAGTATCCGCTTTTTTCCAGAGGTGTTCTGTGCGTTAGCCAACATATAGAGGCCGAAGCTAATTAAGCTACATAGCCCCGCTACCAATCAAAGCGCGTTCTTACGTTATGCGTTTATTATGTCGCGTGGTCAGCTTCGGCATCTATAATAAGGAGAGGTAAAGATTTACTGTTTGGACGCTAGGAGATGTCCAGAAGCCCGTAATAAAAGGCTTGGGTATTGGATAAGCCTAATAAACCTAAAGGCTAATGGATTTTAGGGGGGATGGAGTGCATTCGCCACGAAAAAAGGTATTTCGGGACGAATGCTGGTCAAGGCTATAGGCTTTGGGCTGAATAAGGTTTACCAAAAAGCCGTTATAATAGGATGTCGCCAGTAGCCAATGTGGTTACCCCGGTCAATTGGATGGCGAACTCTGCCGAGCTGTCGGCATTGGTGTTGCCGTATAACACACCGTCCAAAAACATCAGCTGGCCGGCTGCCGTGAAGCTGGCCGTATTGTCGATAAAACCGGAGAAAGCATTATTGGCGACCGTGGCGGTATTGGCATCTAAGGTGGATAGGTCGATTTTGTCTTGGCCGCTCACGAAATCGGTGATGACATCAGTTGCACCGCTGAGCGTACCCATATCGGATAAGGCGTTGAAGCCAAAAATATCATTGCCGCCACCGCCCGTCAGGGTATCAAACCCCGCACGCCCAACCAATATATTGGCTCCCGCATCGCCCGTCAGCATGTCGTTATAGTTGCTGCCCGTCAGGTTTTCAATGCCGATGAGGGTGTCCGAGCCGGACCCCAGGGTGTTTTGGCTACCCGCCACCGCTAAACTGACACTAACGGCACTGGCGGCGTAAAGATAAAAAACGGTGTCGGTACCTAGGCCACCATCAAGGACATTGTCACCTGCACCCGCAAACAGCCTATTGTCAAGACCGTTGCCCGTCAGGTCAGCTGCACCCGTGGACAGCAGTATGCCATTTTCCAGATTGGTGGCCAGCGTGTAAGCGTTCAAATAACTATACACCCGGTCAATACCACCCACGCTGGCATCGGCATTAGTTTCGATGATGATGTCACTGGCGTTGTCGATAACGTAGAGGTCGGAACCATCACCGCCTGTCAGTGTATCAGCGCCTGTACCGCCGTTCAGGACATCTGTGCCAAGACCGCCGACCAGTATGTCATTTCCCGTACCACCGTTCAGCTTATCATTGCCATCGCTTCCGTCTATTGAGTCATTCCCGCCGCCACCACTGATTAAATCATCACCTGTACCCGCGTTAATGATATAGCCACCCGTAGCTGCGGCTAAGATATGGACAGTATCGTCTCCAGCACCCGTACTGATGGTGTTGGTGGCCGCTGTGGTGGTAGCCGTTATCACATCCGCACCATCCGCCGTTAAAATGGTTTGCACTCCCGCCATAGATTTTGCCGCCACGGTGATAGCGTTGGTGCTGTTGCTGGTAATGGTTTGCGCCCCGCCCGAAGAATCCGCAATCACTGTATTAGTGCCCGTACCCATGATAATAGCCTGTGCGCCCGCCGTAGAAATGACGGTGAGCGAAGTATCTCCGGTAAACGAACCCATATTCACCGAAATCGCGCCTGCATCCGAATTCGTCTTTAAGGTAAGCCCTGCAACCGCAAAGGCGGTTTCAAAAAATGCGCCCGTGGTTAACGTTTGCGCCCCGGGGCCGGTGCTGCCGATCAGCACTTTTTCGATATTGCTGACATGGCTCCAATAGCCATCATCAATAGTAATCGCGGCAACGCCTAACGGGGTTATGCTTAGGGAATCAAAACCCGCGCCGCCATTGAGGTTGTCAAGGACGCTCCAAGTGCCGGTACCGCCATCATTATAAGTTCCCTTAAACGCGTCATCGGCCAATTTGCCAACAAAATTGTCCGAGTTGTTAGTCAGTGTATAAGTGCTCATAATGATTTTTCCTGTCCTAAGTTATTGTTCTTTATTGGTGTGGATAAAACAACAGATAGTGGGGTAACTGGCGCACGTTTGGGATTGCTGTCAGCCCTATAAGCTTGCGGTAGGGTATTGAAGGTAGTAACAGTCATTTTTCTCTCCTAATAAGGATTTAACGCGTATAGCGCGTTGCTTGTGAATACATGACCCATACAAGCGCTATAAATCGTTTGCCCAGTATCCGCTTTTTTTAGGGATATTCCGTGTGTTGGCTAACACAGTTAAATAGCTATAAATTAACGGCGCTGTTATGGAGCGGGCTATAAGAAGGGTAGATTTATTACGGTAAGATGATGGGGGGCTTTATAAACTGGCTACTAAACGGCTTTTAACCGCATCTTGCCAAGCGGCACATACACTAGCAGGCAGCAGAATAAAGCCACACTTGCCGCTTGCCAGCGCACATCGACGTGAAGCCTTTGTTGCTTGGCGAAAGTCGGGCTTTGCAGGGCATCCGCCCACGCGTCCGCACTGGTTAAACGCTGGTAAGATAGCCCGGTTGCCAAGCTTAAGTCTTGGAGGTAGCTTTCTTGTAAGGCGGACAGGTGTTCGTTGCCAACGGCGGTTGCGTCGCCGAACGGGGCGTTGCGGGCGTTATAACCGGGGATTTTTTCAGGATTCAGATCCGCTTCGCCAAATGTCGAACGCTGGGGGACATCATCGGCGCGGTAGAAACCATCCGGTTCGCCCCGTGTGTTAAACTTTGGGATAGGCACGGCTTGCAGGCCGCCGACCCCGACAATCATGCCCGGCACTTTGCCTTTCAGGGCGGAAAAGTCGCTACGGTAGCGTGGGTTGACGGGTGGGGCTTCTTGGCCATCGGTCATAAATACTAGATTAGTGTCACGCTGTTGCAGCAGGGTCAGGCTGTTGAGCAAGCCGCTGGCGATACGGCTGTCGGCGGCCCAAGCCATGCGCCAATCCACTTTGGCTAGTGCCGTGTCGATTTCATTAAAGCCTTGGCAGACTTCGATAGGCTCAAACAATAACGTTGCCCTGCGTTCGGTAAACAGCCCTAAGCCAATTTTCGACTGGCAGGGTAGTTTTGCCAATAGGCCGCGCAGGCTGTATTGCACATACTGCAAGCGGCTGACGGGTTGGTCGCCGATTTTATAATCGGTGGCGTTCATGCTCCGGGTAATGTCAATGATGAAGGTGTAGTTATAGACGGGGCGTGCTTGGTCTTGGGTGGGCCGTACCCATAAGGCCAGCATGGCCAGCACAGCGAAGGCGAGACAGAAAAAGCGGTAATCTTGATAAGTTTTGCTTGAAAACATGGGCGGTTTATCGGTTAACAGGGTATTGTGCGGATAAAAGGCGGGCATAATGTGGGTAGCGGCTTTACGGTAAGCCTCTGGGGAACCCTGGCACAGTCGTCCAAAGCTGTGAGGTTTGGTTAAAGGGGCGGTCATCCTCGCTATTAATTCTCGCCATTTCCGGCAATAAACGCATGGCGACCTCCAGATTATATTTGGCATCCCAATAATGGCTATCTAAGGCTAAGGCCTGACGGTAAGCCTGTTTCGCTAAACTGGCTAAGGGGATTGCGTCATTAAATGCGGCGGCTTCGGTTTTGGCAACGGCTTGAGCCAGATACAGGTTGCCGAGGTTGTAGCGTACCGTGGCCTGCAACGCCGGGTCTGGGGTATCAAGCAATCCGTTCAGGCAGGCCAAGGCTTCTTCGTAACGCCGCTGTTTTTGCCAAGATACGGCTTGTGCCAGACGGACTTCCGGGGCGGCAGTGCCGAAGCCGCTCAGTTTGTTGGTGTGTCCGGCATTGAAATCGGCAATCAGGCCATTGCTGTGGGCGATACTTAATAATGCGCCTAATTGTGCCGCCATTACCCCGCCGCTAATGAGCAGCACGCCGATTAAGAGCTTATGTGTTAGGGGTCTTATCACCGTTGTGCCTCACAAAATTTAGCGGATAACAATAGGGCCAACAAGCCTGTTGCCCAGAGATAGCATAGGCCGGACAAATCCTGTTGGGGGATACGTTCGCGGTAATGCAGGGGAGCGTGTTCCAGGCGGTTAATGTCGGCAATGGCTTGGCGCATGGCATCGGGATTTTCGGCTTGGTAAGCCTGATACGGGATGCCTAAGCTACTAAAAAACAAGTGCAGATGGCGTTCCGGCATGGCTTGAGCGTTATCGTCACGCGCCTCTTGGGGTAGGTCGAAAATGCCCGGACTGTTGGCGGTACGCAAAAATAGCCAGTACAACCGGATTTGTTGTTGTTTGAAATACTGGCGCAAGCGCAATTCGCTGTCAGGGTCTATGGCTGCCGCCCCGTCCGAAACCAACAGCACGATACGCGACCCCGTCAGATTGGGTTGAGCAAAAAAATCTAAGGCCATTGCCAGACCTTTGCTGACATGGGTATACGCTAGGGCAGGGGTGGCCGTGGCGTTGATCGCCGCTTGTAGCGCCGGTTTATTGGCGGTCAACGGTAAGACAAAGAGCGGGGCAGTGCTGTAGGCGGCGATGCCGAATAAGTCGTGCGGGCGTTGTTGGCTGAAGTCACTGAGCAAGCGCCGCGCCGCCGTCGCTTTGGATTCTTCGGAACCGTCCGGGGCTTTGCCCGCAAAGGTGTTGCCCATGCTGTTGCTGCGGTCTAGCAACAGGACGATATTGGCCCCGTGACCGATACGCTCGCGGCTTTGCTCTGTCCGGTGCAGGCCTGCCAAGCCTAAGATTAACGCTGTCAATGCCAGCACCGCGCATAACCGTAAGGCGGCGGCGATTAGGCCCGAGAGCGGGTCGGCGGGCAACATTTCCAGCCACGCGTAAGGAGTGGGGCGTATGCCAGGGTTGGTTAAGGGCAATAGTGCTAAGCCTAAACCTGCCAATAGCCAAGGTGTGGTAAATGCCAAGCTCATCGTTGTCCCCGTTCAATGGCTAAACATAAGTTACACAATTGCCGTAAGGCATGTAAGGCTCCGATGGGGTTGGCGATGCCGTCGGCAAAAAAATGTTGGTTTGACATTTGGAAAAACGTTGCTAACGGCTCTTCGGCTAGCCGATAAGGCGGATGCTGGCGGTAAAATTCCGTCAATCCTGCTTGAAAGACGGGTGTGCCATTGAGGGTGTTTAAAGCCTGATGGAATAGGCTTAAGGCTTCGCCGATTTGTGCGTCCGTTAATTTAACCAGTTTTTTGCCCGTTTGTTTGAAGAGGGAGCGTTTTGGAAAGCCCGGCACATACCCGTAGAGATAGGCCAAATAGGCGGCGCTAGCCAGTACGGTCAGCGTGCTCAGTAACAAGCCTTGTAACAGCACGGTGTTGTCGAGAAACGGGGCGGGTGTATCCGGGCGCATATAGTCGCCGCCATTATCTTTTCTGACCGCCAATTCGCGTAACGGCGATACGGTGAAATGCCAAGCGGGAACGGTTTGTGTGGCGGTATTGCTACCTTGCGCTAAAGGCAGGTTAAAGCTGGGTATGCTTAACATTTTGACTTCCAGCGGGGCGTAAAAGACTTGGTAGAGCAGGTCAATTTCGTAATGGAAGCCGCCGTTGCGGGGTTGGGCGTTTACTGTCAGGTCTGTTAAGTCCAGCCAATAGTTAATAGGGCCTAGTTTGGGCAGGCTGTTACGCTGTAGTTGTACACCGTTGTGGGTGTCAATAATCAGGCGGTGGCGGATGGTGTCGCCGATGACATAGCCGAACGGGCGCGGGGCTAGCAAGGTAACGTCATTGTGCGGCGGTGTTGTACCCGTGCAGGCTGTGGCTAAGCATAGCGGCAGCAATAGGCGGGCGGTAAGCCTAGCGGGTAGGTAAGATTGGAGCAGGCTTTGGCTGCGGATTTTAAAGCGCATCATCATGCCTTGCTCAGAAAATAACGTTGTAGTTGCATGGGGTTAAAACTGTCGGTAAGAAATAACGGCTCGTTGCCGTAACTACGGCAAAGCTGTTGCAAGTTCTGCCGCCTTTGCGCAAAAGCCTGGAGGATTTTTTGCCGTAAGACTGGGCGCATGAACAGTGTCCGCATTGAGCCGCTTTCAGCATCTTGGTAATTGACCAGCCCCCAATTCGGTAAGTTAAGGTAATCCTCAGCCTGCCATAACACCAATGGCACGACATCATGGCGGGCTAAGGCTTGCAATAGCGTTTTTAGCTGGGCAGCGTTAAAGTGGAAGTCAGAGAGGATAAACACTAAAGAACGCTGTAGGGGTAAATGGGATAGGGCTGGTTGCCAGCACAGGCTGGTTGCTGTCAAACGGTGCTGTTGCCATTGCCGGACGAAGGCTTGCAGCCTGCCTAGATGTCGGCAATTGCCCAGCAACCAAGGCTTTTCCGTGCTTGCCCCGCAGCCGATAAAGCTAAAGCGGTCGCCGTAACTGAATGCCGATTGGGCGATGGAGCGGATGCCGTCCAGCATGATGGTTTGCTGGGGCGTTTGGCCGGTTTGGCCCATAGAGGCCGACATATCCGCCAACACCACTACGTCAAAGACGCTAGGTTGCCGATAGGCCCGCACTTTGTAAGTGCCGGACACATCCAACACACTTGCCCGTAAATCAATGCGTCTGGGGTCGGGATGCGCCATTAAGGGTTCATGGCGGTTAAACAATTGGCCGTTATTGGTGCGAAGGCCGCGATGCCCGCCAGGGAATAGCCGATGGCTAGGCACAGACAGGCGGTATTGGAATAATTGAGGGGGCCGTGGGTTCATCTGTGCCGCTTATTGTTGGTTGACGATGAGCAGCACGACCAAGCCTGTGAACACACTGTAAGCAGGCCAACGATAACGGCCTAAATGGGCAAATAATTTATCCGCCAAGGGATTAGCCACTTGAGTGACGGCTTGTCCTACCAGCCACACGGCGGCATTGAGGAATGGCAATATCAATAAGACTAGCCAACCGCTACAGCCTAAGAACAGGTTGCCCCACGCTTGCGGATAGAGGCCGCCCGCCAGATTAAGGATAAGCTGTGCCGCTAAAATGCCCCAAGCGGTCGCGCCTAAAATAAACGTTAAGCTCAGTAGCCGATAAGTGGCTGGGCATAAATAGCGGGCGGGCTTTAACCACGCGGGCTTATGTTTGGACAGATACATGGCGGGCAGGGTCAGGCATAGCAGTAACAAGCTGGTGACAACCAATAAATCCCAAAATTTCGGGCTGATGGCTTCATTGATGGCGCCGACATAATAGGCAGCGTAAGGTTCGGGTTCGCGGTTATCCAAACCTTCGGCAATAAGAGTCAAAAATAAGCCTAAGCCTGCATAACTTAAGCTGCTTAAGGCGAATGCGGTGGCGGTGCTGGTGGCTATTTTGTTGTTCATACAGACGGATGATAAAGGCTATTGGGATTGGTGGCGGCGTATGCTAGCTATGCTCACGGGGCGGCGATGTGTTGCAGGATGTGGCTGATAAAAGCGGGCATAAGCGTGTCGTTACGGTAGGCATAAATCGGGTTGAAAAAGATACGGTGTGCCATTGTGGCGGGGTAAACCGCGCGTAAGTCTTCGGGTAACAGGTTGTCGCGCCCCGCCAGCCAAGCCCGAACCTTGGCCGCACGGATGAAATAAGCCATGCCGCGCGGGCTGGCACCGGCGTGGATCAATTCCGCCATGTCCACATCGTCTATACGGATGCCGTATTCGGCGGGCCGGTGCGAGGCTTTCCATAAGGTTAGGGCGTAGGCTTTGAGGGCGGCGGTGCTTTGGATGTGGCTTTGGATTAATTCGGCGATACCGTTGAGTGCGTCAAATTGCAACTGTCCGCTCGGCAGCGTTGCCAATAAACGGTCGGTGTCGTGGTAACGCGGGTTAAACATCAGGTCTTGTAGAACGGTGTCGTCCGTCGGTGTGTCGATGGTGATCTCAAACATAAACCGATCTTTTGCCGCTGCGGGCAGCTCAAAGGTTTCGTCTTTTTCGACACGGTTACGGTCGGCGAACACCAGCAAATGGGGTAAGTGATACGTCCGGTTAAAGGCCTGTACGCTCCGCTCTGCCATGGTGCGTAACAGTAAGGCGTGGACTTGCGGACGGGCGCGGTTAATTTCGTTAAAAAAGAAAGTCGCTAACTGTTCGCCCTGTTTCAATAATGGGCCGGCATCCACTTGCGGTTTGCCGTTGTTATCGAGATAAGTGTAGTAAATCAGGTCGGAGGGCATTAAATCTATAGTGCCTTCGATCCGTTGGTACGCACCGCCTAAGCCTTGGGCCAACGCCCTGAGTAAGGTGGTTTTGCCCACTCCGACATTGCCTTCCAGCAGGACATGCCCACGCGCAAACACCGCTAGGATGCTATGGCGGATAGCGTCGGTCTGACCGATGACAAGGGTTCCGAGCTGGTCTTCAAACTGTAACGCTTTGTCGCGCCAGCCGTTAAGTAGATGATCTGTCATAGTGGTAAAAAAACGCCGGCAAGAAGACTTTCCGGCGTATGAGTTATATTAGTCAACATAAAGCCAAGGATGGATGCCTGTTATCGCAAACCCCGTACCGATAATGGGCGGGACAACGCGCCCGGTTGCTAAATTCACGTTATTTGGCAATTGGCTGGCGCATTGTTTCAAGCATTGGCATAAGGTACGGCTGGGGTTTTATGCCGGGTAA
Organism: Methylovulum psychrotolerans; assembly: GCF_002923755.1. Lineage (GTDB taxonomy): Bacteria > Pseudomonadota > Gammaproteobacteria > Methylococcales > Methylomonadaceae > Methylovulum > Methylovulum psychrotolerans. The sequence continues at coordinate 716,628 of NZ_PGFZ01000001.1, read as the reverse complement.
CGCATTAGCAAGTTATTAGCAAATCACTGGGGTATTTCGTCTACGTCATAAACAAATTTGCCGCTTTTGCTGAAATACTGTTGGCGTTTTTGGTTACGCGCCTCCATTTCTTTAACGGATTGCGCTTGTTTGTTCAGTTCGTTAACATCGTGTTTTGGGTCGTATTTACTGCCCGCGACTTTATCGGGATAGCCGGGTTTGGGTTCCCAGCAAACGCCCGGTTCTTTACAATTGGTACCGTCATAAGCCGATGCCGAAAAGGGCACGCTAGCTGCCGCCAGAATCGCCACGGATAAAAGCAAGTGTTTCATGGTTGTCTCCTTGTTATTTATTAAGCCATTTGGCCTTTTTGGGGTCGCCGTTATAAATGTCGCGAATGAAGGCCATAATTTGTAACATTTCATCGGTGTTGAAATTGACATATTGCGGCCCCATCATGCCGTTCGCACCGCCAAACAGCAGTTCGAACAAGCCGTGGTCGGTGGCGTTGCGCGGATATGTCCAGTAATCATCCGCTAGGCCGGGGCCTAATTTGCCTTCGGCTTCGTGGCCGTGGCAACCGGAACAGCCGGTCATATACAGGCTTTTGCCTTTTGCTACAGCGTCTTGGTTGCCGTTGTAAGGGTTTTTGCCGTCTTGCATAAATTGCTTGAAGGCTTCGGTATTGCCGCCTTTTTTGGCGAAGCTCAAATCCAACGCTTCGCCCGTTATGGCGTTGTGTAGGGTAATATCGGCTTGGGCGGTAGGCAGCAGCAGAGCGCCTAATACGAATGCCGCCAAGCAGGTTCTTTTGAAAGTCATGGTTGTCCTATAGGGTTACGGAACGACGGCAAAGCCTTGTTCGGTCAGTAAAGGGATGCCTTCTGCCATTAACAATTGCTTGATGTCCTGTGGGTGGGTTTTGATCAATCCGTCCAATTGTGCCAGTAAGGCGGTATCGCCTTTGCGTACCGCCATTGACGTGCTGTAATGGTGGGGTACTTTGGCACCGTCGGCGCGGGTGTTGTTGTCGGGGATAACCGTCATGGTCAAAGGCGTTACCGATGCTTTGACATAACGTCCGGCGGACGGCCCCCACAAGACGGCAAGTTCGGCGTGGCCTGACGACACTTCGTCGACCAATTTTTCCGCTTCGTACTTAATGTATTGGTTGCGCTTGGAGCGGAAGCCGACCAGTTCTTGCGAATAATTGAACAAGTCGTTATAACGCCCAATCGCCCGCAACATGGTTTCGGCGGGCGAACCCGGCACAAAAGCGATGCGTTGCGCTTTGGTCAGGGCTTCGCTATGCCAATTAGACAAATCTAATTGGTCGCTTTGCCGGGCGATAAATACATAGCCGGAGCGGTAATAGGCGGCAGTGGTGGCTACGCGCGGGTCATCGGTATCGACACCGATAACGACATCGCATAAACCTTTGTCGAGGGTGTCGCGCAGGTAATAGCGCGGGTCTGTCCAATAGACAAACGTCACTTTTTTATGCAGCTCGCTACCTAGCCATTGCGCCAGCTTGTTCTCAAAGCCTTCGCCTTTACGGTTGGAGTAAGGCATTTCATCTTCCGCCGCACAGACTTTTAGCGTATTGTCTTCTGCATGGGCGACTGATATGGCTAAACCTAGGCAGCACAGTAAGCCAGGGATTTTTAGGTTAAATGGCATTTCGGGTTCTCTTCTGATGGGTATCGGGGCAGCCCAGTAACAAGCCGCCCACGGTACGCCGTTAAACGGTTATAGTGAAAACACCATGACCCCGCCGCCCATTTGCGTGTAATGCGCCAACTCTTTAAACGCACCTACCGCACCTAAACCCGCCGTTGGGTCTTTCAGGTCAAACACCAGGCCGACACCGGGCCAACCGCCTACGCCGTAGTAAATGGCGACATATTGCTTACCGTTATGCAGGTAGGTGATGGGGTGGCCGATAACGCCGGACGGCAATTTGAATTTCCATAATTCTTCGCCTGTTTTGGAATTTAAGGCTTTGATGTAACCGTCTAAAGTACCGTAGAACAACAGATCGCCAGCGGTGGCGGTTGTACCGCCCCATACGGCAAACTTTTCCTTCACTTCCCATTCAAATTCGCCTGTGACCGAGTTCATGGCTTTGACTTGGCCTAAAGTGCCTTTAGGGCCGGGGTACATGTTTAAGGTGGCGCCGACAAAGAATTGTCCGGCACGGTAGGGCAACATAAACGGTTCCCAGTCCATACAGATATGGTTGATACCCATGAAGAACAGTTTCTTGGCGGGGTCGTAAGATTCGATGCCTTGGTTGTGGTAGCCCATTGCCGATGGGCAAATGCCTTTGGCTTCATGATCCATGTGGGTTGAGTATTCAGGGTCACGGACGGGTAAGCCGGTCTTTAAATCGACTTTTTTCACCCAGTTAACGGTGTCGTCAATTTTAAAGGCGTTAACCAAGTCGCCGTTTTCGCGGTTTAAGGTGTACACCAAACCGTTGCGGTCAGGATGGGTCAGTAATTTGGTTTTTTTGCCATCGACGACTTGTTCGGATAAGCCCATATAGTTGACTCCCGCATAATCCCATTCATCATGCGGGGTTTTTTGGTAGCCGAACTTGGCTTCGCCTGTGTTGACATCGCGTCCCCAAATAGTCATCGTCCATTTGTTATCGCCAGGGCGCATAGTTTCGTTCCATGGGGCAGGATTACCGGAACCGTAATAGAGCATGTCGAGGTCAGGGTCGAACGCATACCAACCCCAGTTGGTGCCGCCGCCGATTTTCCAAGCATCGCCTTCCCAGGTTTTTAGGCCTAAACCGAATTGCCCGTAATGGGGGTTGGCTTTATTGAAATCTTTGGCCAGTTTGATGTCTTCGTCAGGGCCGGTAGCATAGACCCGCCATTGTTGTTTACCATCTTTAATGCTGTAAGCGGTCGCATAACCGCGTACCCCCAGTTCCGCGCCGGAACTGCCGACGATGACTTTATCTTTCACCACAAACGGGGCAGCGGTTAGGGTTGAGCCCATAGCAATATCGGAGTTTTCCATTTTCCAAAGCACTTCGCCGGTTTTGGCGTTAATGGCGACGATATGCCCGTCCAATTGGTTTTGGAAAATAGTCGCCGGATAGCCGTTACCTTCGGGCGCATAGGCCAGGCCGCGGTTAACCACGTCGCAGCAGGCGACCGCCCGTGCCGCCGGATTTTGTTTCGGCTTGTATTCCCATAAAATTTTGTCCGGCTCGTTGAGGTCGATAGCAAAAATATTGTTGGGGTAAGGGGTATGGACATACATGATGCCGTTAACGACTAAAGGGCCGCCTTCATGGCCGTTTAAGACACCTGTCGAAAATGACCAAGCCACTTTCAGATTTTTGACGTTGGTGACATTGATGTCATAGAGTTCGCTAAAGTGCGTGGCGCTGTAGTCTTTCGTCTGCATAACCCAGTTGGTGTTTTGCCGTGACAGTTTGTCCAGCTCCTTATTGGCTTGGGCGGGTTGCGCTAACGCCACGAGAATCCCCGTTGCCAATGCGGTTCGCCCCACCAGAACCGCCAATTTCAAAATCTGCATAATTCCTCCAGAATATTATTTATGTTATTCAATAAGGCCTAGCCTTCTGCCCGGAGAACCCAAAAGCCATTGGCTTACTTGATCAAAGCGGAGGGTTGTTGGGTTGTTCGGACATCAGGCTATGCTGGACGGGCATGATACGGGAGGCAGGTGTCTTGCCGTTACGGAATAAGCCTGTAAAAATACGGGGAAAAGAACGGAAAATTGGTGGGAAAAATTCCGTTATGCCGTTAAAGCAAATCATTAAGTGTGACTGTCGGCTTGCCTCCCTCCTGGGCTTGGCTACCGCACGAAGAAAAGGAAATCCTCCCATAGCCGCCGCCGATAAAAGTCGGCATGATAGGCGGATTGTTTTCTTATGTGGGGTTGCAGGGTGTCGGCAAAAATTAGTGTGTTATTGGTGGATGATCATGCTGTAGTCCGGGCAGGCTATAAAACCTATTTATCCTTAGCGGAAAATATCGGCCAAGTGTATGAGGCAGACCGTGGCGAAACTGCTTGTCAGTTATACAATCAACATCAGCCGGATTTAGTGGTTTTGGATTTGTCCATGCCCGGCATCGGTGGCTTTGAAACCATCCGGCGGCTGATTAACCGGGATAACCATGCGAAAATATTGGTGTTCAGCATCCATAACGAATTGGTTTATGTTACCCGTGCCTTACAGGCGGGCGCGAAAGGTTACATCACCAAAAACAGCAGCCCTGATATTCTGGTGACTGCTGTCGGTAAAATCGCCCTAGGCGGCACATTTGTCGACTCCGAACTTGCCCAGCAATTGGCGATTACCATGACTTCGGGGCTGGACAGTTCTGAACGTATCAAACAGCTTTCGCCTAGGGAATTTGATGTGTTCTGTTTGCTTGCCAATGGTTACACCACCCACAAAGCGGCAGAAAAGCTGTGTTTGAGTTATAAGACCGTGTGTAACCACGGTACGGCGATTAAGGAAAAATTGGGCGTGGAAACGCTTGCCGAGCTGACCTTATTGGCGACACGGCAAGGCTTGATTACGGCGCAGGAGGTTTTGTAAGGGTAATGCCTGTCCACGCGTAACAGACGGTGGTTGCGCATGGACGGGACGGTTATTTTTCTACCGTGCCTTTTAAGCCGGTTAAACCGTTTTTGAAAAAACTGACCATTGCGTTGACAGCGGCTTCGTCAGTCAGGTTGGCGGGTGGCGTGTTGCTGGTGTCGCCGCGATAAAAGCGGCTTTTCATCAAAACGGTGCTGTTATTGGCGGTGTCGCCGGCCAGCACTTGCACGGTGATAGAATAAGAGCTAACGGGAAAGGCTTGGGCATTTTCGGTTTTTAAGCGGTAGCTGTATTCGTGGTCTTTATCGCTATAAAAATCCAGTTCCTCAACTAATTGCCCGCCGTTTTGTAAGGTTAGGGTACGGGTTCCGCCTGATTCATGTTTGCCGTCCCCTGTGCTTTGCTTTACATCGGGATGCCAATGGGCAATATCGGAAAACTGTTTGACGGTATCCCAAACCTTTGCGACCGGGGCGTTAATGGTGATGCTTTCCTTGGCTTTTTGCGGGGTAGGGCCATGGGCGAAGCTAAGTAGGGGTAAGCAGAGCAAGCTTAAACAGGCGTAAGCAGATTTGTTCATAATCAATAACCAAAAAGCCTATTATTGATAATTTTAGCTGAAAAATATTGGGCAAATTTCCTGATATTGGCAGGGTAAATTCCTATTTTTCACCTGACAACGGGCTGAAATTTAACGGCTGACCAGCCCGCTTCCTCAAGAACTGCACGATAACATAGAGCATCCTGCCCGCTGTCTGGCCCAGTCGGGACGTTTGGCGGCAAAGTGTCTTTTATCCGGCTGTTCGTCGTAAGGGTGGCGCAGCAGTTCCAACAGTTCATGGATTTTGCTGAAATCGCCTTGTTCGGCTTGGTCTATGGCAACTTGGGCGAGGTAGTTGCGCAGCACATAATTGGGGTTGACCGCGTTCATGTTTTGGCGGCGTTGTGCTTCCGGCAAGCCGTCGCGGCGCAGGCGTTGGAGGTAGGGCCGCAACCATGCGCCCAATTGGGCTTGGTAGGCGGGGGTAAGCTGTTCGGGCAGGTAATAGGCCTCTAACAGTGGGGCCATCAGTTGCGCGTCGTCGCTTGTATCGGCATGGCTGTCCAGTAAGGCCAGGCGGCGGAAGAAGATTGTCATATCGGTTTCGACGCTTTGTAACAGGGTCAATAAGTCTGTGCAGAGATCATAATCACTTGCCGGGTCAAATTGCTGTAGGCCCAGTTTGCTGGCCATCATGGCTTGCCAACCTTCGGCAAAGTGTTGTTGGTAGGTATTCAGCGCCGCTTGCAAGGGGCTGATGTCGTCGGTTTCCAGTAAAGGGAAAATGGCGTTTGCCAATTGCCCTAGGTTCCAAAAAGCAATTGACGGTTGGTTGCCGAAACGGTAGCGGCGGCCACTGGCATCGGTGGTGTTGGGTGTCCAGTTCAAATCGAAGTTTTCCAGCCAGCCATAAGGGCCATAGTCTATGGTCAAACCCAAAATCGACATATTATCGGTGTTCATCACGCCATGCACAAAGCCGACCCGTTGCCAATGTACAATCATTTCGGCAGTACGGCGGCAAACTTCGGTATACCATTGTAGATAAACGGCGGGGCAGGGTGCGCCTAAGTGCGGAAAGTCGGTGGTGATGGTGTAATCCACCAGTTGCTTAAGTGCTGTTAAGTCGCCCCGTGCGGCAAACAGTTGGAAGCTGCCAAAGCGGGTGAACGAGGGGGCGACTCGGCAGACCACTGCACCGGGTTCGGCTTTGGGGTGGCCGTCGTAAAACATATCGCGGATGACGGTATCGCCTGTCAGCACCAAGCTTAAGGCGCGGGTGGTGGGGATGCCTAAGTGGTGCATGGCTTCGCTGCATAAAAATTCGCGTACCGAGGAACGCAACACGGCCAAGCCGTCTGCCGAGCGCGAATAGGGGGTGGGGCCTGCGCCTTTCAGTTGCAACGTCCACCGCTTGCCAGCGGCATTGACAGCTTCGCCCAGGTTAATGGCGCGGCCATCGCCTAACTGCCCCGCCCAACTACCGAATTGGTGGCCACCATAGCATAGCGCATAAGGTTCCATGCCGTCTGCTAGGGCATTGCCTGCAAATATTTGGGCAAACTCTGGGCTGTCACAGGCGGATACGGACAAATCCACTAATTGCGCGACTTCCCAAGCATACACGACTAACTGCGGCTGGCTAACAGGTGTCGGCAGCACTTTAGAATAACAAGCACCTAAGACTTGGCGGCGGAAGTTCAGTGGTTCAGGATCGCCGGGTAAGGTGCGGATGAATTTGTTATCAAAGTTTAGGCGGAGTTTTGTGGTCATGGCTAAGGTTGGGGTTGGGGTTGGATAAAAAAGCTAGCGGGCAAGCGCACGGCGGGTCGGTTCTTGGTGCTGTTGAGGCGAGTGGTGTTGTACCTGCTCTTGTGGTGTCGGATAGCCGCCCCCCCCGAAAAAAAAGCCCCCCGGATACATATTATTATAATAAGGGGAGCGATATCCGCCGCCATAAAGCGGTTGCCCGTAAATGTTGCGTTGGCGGGCGGCGGCAGCCAATTCTTCTTGGGCGATGGCATTGCGGTTTAGTGCGGCAATGGCGGCTTGCCTATCCAATTCGGCTTGGCGTTCTCTTTGGGCTTGCTGTTCTGCCGCTTCGCGTTTTTTAAACTCTTGTTCCCACGTTTGTAATTTGGCTTGCGCCTCGGCTTCTTTAGCCGGGTCTTCCTGTTTGATGTCAATTTCCACTTTTTTCGCCGCATTGGTCGGGCAAGGGTCAAATTGATAAACGGTTTTGTTATCAACTACGCATTTAAAGACTTCTTCGGCTTGGGCGGCAGTGGGCAGGGCTGTGTTCAGAACCAGCAACAGTAACATGTTTTTGTTCATGGTGTCTTCGTCCTCTCATGTCATAAACGTATGATGGGGGCGGCACAACCGCCCCCGGTTATATCCTGTAGTAACGCATCGCTGAGCGGCAACAGCCCCTGCTTAAGTCCGTTGTTGCTTTCCGGCAATCAATAATCGTGCCAATTTCCGTAAGCCATCCGATGACAAGGTAATGCCTAAGGGCGCGGCTTTAGTGTCCAGCTCATACAGCACATCCGTGGCGGCGATAGCGCCGAGATAGTTAAAGCCCTCTAAGCCGGGCAGATCTTGGCTAAAGGCTTTCAGTTGCGGGGTCAGGGTCGTCCATGAGTGGCTGAAAAACTCGCGCACAGGATCGTTATCGGTGGTGTTTTTGGCGGTCAAACCTGCTTGGAAAGCGGTGTTGGACTCGTGTAACATAGCCGTTAAAGTGGTTTGTAAGGCTTGGTTTTGTTGGTCTTTCCCTAAGCCATTGATGGCTTTTGCCAGCAGGCCTTGCCATTGTTTCCAAATCACTTGCCATTGTTTTTGCTCGCTGGCGGTCAGGGCGAGGCTAGGGGCTTGGGCGGGGGTGGAGGCGGGCGCATCCAAGCCCAGTTGCAAGGCAATGCCTTGGTCGTTTGCCGCCGCGCTGTTAATGGTCAGGGTATTGAGCCATTGGCTGAGTTGCGCCGCTTCCGTTTTCGGCAACCAAGTGCTGACATTGCGTTCCATATCTCCGTGCAGGCGGTTCAAGTCGATGCTCAGCCCGGCCAGTTTGGGTTCGACCACGCGTTTGAGCAAGTCTTGCAATTGGCTGATGTTGACCTGGTGGCCTTGCTGGTCGTAAGCCGTCGCTTGGGTGACAGGGAGACTTAAGACACTATGGTCGGCATTTAAGGTCGGTTTTTGTAAGGTTTCCAACACACCTTGCCACTTTAACACCGTCACGCACTGGCCGCCCAGTTTAGTGCCAAACTGCACTTGCACATCATTTGTCAGGCGGATTTGTTCGGCTTGGCCGTTTATTTTCAGATTGGCGAGTTTGAGGTAACTGCATTTTGCGCCGTCTTGCCACAGGTCGGCGGTGTGTTCCGCCCCTGTGTAGAGGCTATTGGTGACCAGTTTGGCGATCAAACCGTAATCAAGCTGCAAAGGTAAGTTGAGCGCTTGGGCTTGGCTTATCGGGCTAAAGGTGCCGAATAAGGCTAAGGCCACGGCGGATAAAGCGAATTTCATAACGTCTTCCTTAAGGATAGGGAGGGGGTGATTAGTATCGGGCAACAGTCTGAACCTACTCTGAATTAACGGTTAGGTAGGGGTAAGCAGAGATAATGTTTGCCGTAGTTTCATTATCCGGCATAGAATGCCAAACTTTTACTTTTTTAGGAGTTTACCCATGTCAGACCTTACCGCAGACAGTATTTGGTTCAGAACCGCCGAAGCGACAGTGTTTTCCAGCGACGGCCAAGGCACCGATGCGATGCCGGAAATTTTGATCGGCAGCGTTAAAGGCCCGGCTGGTCAGGCTTTCGCCAATCTGATGGGACAAACCGAAGGCCATACGCGCATGTTTGCCATCCGCGCCTGTAACCAACAAGTCCGCCCGGCGACCATGATTGTGCCGAAAGTGACCATTAAATCAGCGGCCTACGTTAACTTGTTCGGCGGCCCCGTGCAATCGGCCATTGCTGATGCGGTATTGGACAGCGTTATTGCCGGAGTTATCCCGAAAGAATGGGCAAATGATTTGTGTATCGTCGCGATGGTGTGGATTGCCCCTGAATGTGCGACTAATCCAGAACTGGACCGTAAGGATTTGTACCGCACCAATTATGAGGCAATGAAGCTGGCTATTTCGCGGGCGATGAGCAACTCGCCGAGCATTGACGAGCTGATCGCTAACCGCCACAGCATTGTCCATGAGATGTATGATCCTGAGACGGGGGAGTCGCAGTGGTAGGGTAATTTGGAACAGCCCGCAGCAGGTGGTTTATGGTTTAAAAATAGAGGCCATGGGCTGCTTGCTTCGGAAATGGCGGTGCGTACAGGGGGTGGTATGAATAGTTGGCTATCCACGCTATTGTGAATATAGAAAGGTTATCTAATGTTATTGCATAAACTGATTTGTGGGCTAATGGCTTAAGCTTTGTTATGCCTAATAGGTTTTGGCCTACCTAAAAAATGCCTATATCAACCCGTTTTTCTTACCCCTATTTAGGTTGCCCCGGCCATGAGCGAAGAAGCGTTGCGACGTATTGCTGAAAATAAACAGACCCAACATTTTGAATTGGATTTGAGCGAATGTGATTTGATTGATTTGCCTGCCGAGCTTTTGGAATGTGTTTGGGTGACAAAGTTATCCTTGAGGTGGAGTGTTGAATTAGTTGATTTGTCAGCATTATCGGCCTTGTCGGGTTTGCAGCACCTTGACTGTTCCCGCACATCGGTGGCCGACTTGTCCGCGCTGTCGGCCTTGTCCGGTTTGCAGCACCTTGACTGTTCCGGCACATCGGTGGCCGACTTGTCCGCGCTGTCGGGTTTGTCCAATTTGCAGCACCTTGACTGTTCCGGCACATCGGTGGCCGACTTGTCCGCGCTGTCGGGTTTGTCCAATTTGCAGCACCTTGACTGTTCCCGCACATCGGTGGCCGACTTGTCCGCGCTGTCGGGTTTGTCCAATTTGCAGCACCTTGACTGTTCTAGCACATCGGTGGCCGACTTGTCCGCGCTGTCGGGTTTGTCCAATTTGCAGCACCTTGACTGTTCCCGCACATCGGTGGCCGACTTGTCCGCGCTGTCGGGTTTGTCCAATTTGCAGAGCATTGACTGTTCTAGCACATCGGTGGCCGACTTGTCCGCGCTGTCGGGTTTGTCCAATTTGCAGAGCATTGACTGTTCTAGCACATCGGTGGCCGACTTGTCCGCGCTGTCGGCCTTGTCCGGTTTGCAGCATCTTAATTGTTCCGGCACATCGGTGGCCGACTTGTCCGCGCTGTCGGGTTTGTCCAATTTGCAGCACCTTGACTGTTCCGGCACATCGGTGGCCGACTTGTCCGCGCTGTCGGGTTTGTCCAATTTGCAGCACCTTGACTGTTCCGGCACATCGGTGGCCGACTTGTCCGCGCTGTCGGGTTTGTCCAATTTGCAGCACCTTGACTGTTCCGGCACATCGGTGGCCGACTTGTCCACGCTGTCGGCCTTGTCCGGTTTGCAGCATCTTAATTGTTCCGGCACATCGGTGGCCGACTTGTCCGTGCTGTCGGCCTTGTCCGGTTTGCAGAGCATTGACTGTTCGGGCACATCGGTGGCCGACTTGTCCACGCTGTCGGCCTTGTCCGGTTTGCAGAGCATTGACTGTTCCGGCACATCGGTGGCCGACTTGTCCGCGCTGTCGGCCTTGTCCGGTTTGCAGAGCATTGACTGTTCGGGCACATCGGTTGCCGATTTATCGCCAATAAAGTATTTAATTAAAGATAATGTACAGGTAATTGAAAGTGATTCGCTTCTTTTGCGGTTTGTCAGAAGTAAGTATTTGTCAGGAATCTATGTTGGTGATTGCCCTTTAATCTGCCCACCTATTGAAATAGCCCAAGACTCTCCAGAAGCCGTAGTGGATTATTTTGAAGAACTCGGCGAAGACGGACGCAATCTCAACGAAGTTAAAATCATTTTCCTAGGTGAGGCTTCGGCAGGTAAAACCTCGTTGGTGAAGCAATTAATGGGGGAGGCATTTGACCTTCGTGAGAGCCAAACCCACGGTATCCGTATCCGCAAAGTGCCGTTTACTATGCCCGATGGTGATGCCGTCACGGCGCATTTATGGGATTTTGGTGGTCAGGAAGTGATGCACGCCACCCATCAGTTTTTCTTATCGCAACGGAGTGTTTATGTGTTGCTGCTGAATAGCCGTAATGATGACCAAGCGGAAAAATGGCTGAAACACGCGGAAAGTTTTGGTGGGCGTTCGCCTGTGCTGGTGGTGTTAAATAAAATTGACGAAAACCCGTCGTTTGAGGTTGAGCGCAAAAGTTTGCAAGAAAAATATCCGCAAATTCAAGGGTTTTTCCGGCTGTCTTGCGCGGAGAATAATCATTCGGGGTTTGTTGAATTCAAGGAAGCGTTGCGCCAGCAAATTGACCGCTCTGATACGCGCCGGACACCGTTTCCGGCGCGGTGGTTGGCGGTGAAAAACCATTTTGCCGATATGACGGCGGACTATATTGAAGCGGCGGAGTTTCGGCGAGTGTGTGAACGGCACGGGGTGGCGCGTCCGTTAAGCCAAGACGTGTTGTTGCAATTTCTGCATGATTTGGGGGTGGTGATTAATTTCCGTAATCTGCAAAATTTTGATACCCAAATCCTTAATCCGCTATGGCTGACGAATGGCGTTTACCGGATTATCAATTCCGGCTTGGTTGCCGAAAGTGGCGGTTTGCTTAAGGAAGCGGATTTTGACGCGGTGATTAACGATTCGCGCTACCAAACAAATGATACTAGCGAGCAGGCCTTTCATTATCCGAAACATAAGTTACAGTATATTGTTCGGGTAATGCAGGAGTTTGAGCTGTGTTTTATGCTCGATACGCAGCGTTATGTTGTACCGCAATTGTTACCCGCCAATGCCTCGGATTTTCAGTTTGATGGGGCGGTGTTGAAGTTTGTTATCCATTTTCCTGATTTGTTGCCTAGTAGTGTGTTCCCGCGTCTGATGGTTAAGCTGCATACCTTTATTCGCGGTGCAGACCGTTGGCGCACGGGTATGGTGCTGCATAAGCCGACTGTTTTTCAGGCATCGGCACGGGTGCGCTGGGATAAGGAAGACCAAAAGCTGTTGCTGGATGTGTGTGGTGAGGAGCGGCGGCGTTTTTTAAGTTTTATTCGGGAAACGGTTAAAGAGATTGTTGCTGATTTTGCGAACTTAAATTTTACCGAATTAGTGCCGATACCGGATGGTGATGCTTATAAAGATTACGATGAGTTGGTTTGTGCAGAGCAGGATGGTGAAGAAGAGGTTTATATCAAGGAATTGAGAAAGCGGGTAAAAATTGCCGATTTGTTGGATGGTGTGGAGGAGGCTGTAATGCGTGATGAAGAAGCGCAGAAGCCGATAAAGGCCTTTGTGTCGTATTCCCACGCCGATTTGGAACATCTTAAGGCTTTGCAAGCCGCTTTGTCGCCGCTGGTGCGTTTGGAAAAACTCCAGCTTTGGGATGACCGCAGTATTGATGCGGGTACGGATTGGCGCGAGACGATTTTTCAGCACTTGGCGGCGGCGGATGTTGTTTTGTGTTTGGTCAGCCCGGATTTTGTGAAATCGGATTTTTGTTATCAAGAAGAATTTAGTACGGCTTTGCTGGAGCATAATCGGGGTGAAAAAGTGATTGTGCCGATTAGGCTGCGTAGTACCGATTGGGACGGTTTGCGTTTGAGGGACATTCAGGGTGTGCCTGGGGTATGGGTTACTTCGGCGGGCAATAAGGATGAGGCTTGGACTGAGGTGTCGGTGGCGTTACGCCGGGTGCTGGAGCAGGTGAAAGCACGAAAACGGGCAGAGTAGGTGGTTTTTAGGCTGTGGCGGTTAAAGCTATCGGGTAAAATAGCGGGCAGTTGGTTGCGTCCGGTTATTTGGGGCGGGTCTGTAAATGCTGACAATTCATAAAAGGCAGATAAAATGTGAGTACAAGAACAAATTATGGATGAAATTAATCCTATTCCTGCCGATAAGTTGACTGAGCTTTATCGTTTAGTCCGGCAATTCCGTTTGGGATTAGTGGAGGGGCAGCCGATGCCTGATGATAAGTATCGGTTGCGTAATCAGGAAACCGTTTCTAAACCTGTGACGGGTAAATTATCAGAGCGTTTACTCGCACCTGATATTGCGGCGGATGACCGTTTATTTGAGCGTAGCCAAGACTTAATGAGTTGAGCGTTTTCTGGTTTAAGCCTTAATTTTTGCTAAAGAAGTCGTTAACGTATTTTCGCTTTTCCCTTCCTTATCTTTCCACCCCACAGCAGCACCCACTACCTATTTAATGTCCAGCAACGAACTTATCCAACAACTCACCCGCCAGTTACCTCTGTGTCTGAACCAAGACCGCCACGCGCTGAAACGGCAGTTAGACCGTTTCCGTCAGGATGCCAAGAAAGGCAAGCCGATAGACGGGGCTTTGGCGGCGCTGGCTGGCCGTATCGATAACTCGGTGGCGTTGCGTAACCGCCGCCTTGCCAGTATCCCGCCGCTGAATTTCCCCGATTTGCCCGTTACGGGTAAGAAGGATGAGATTGCCGAGCTGATTAAAAACCATCAGGTGGTGGTGGTGTGCGGGGAAACGGGATCGGGAAAGACCACGCAGTTGCCGAAAATCTGTTTGTCGATTGGCCGGGGAGCGGCGGGATTTATCGGCCATACCCAGCCGCGCCGGATTGCGGCGCGGACGGTGGCGGATCGGATTGCCGAGGAATTGGGCGAAACGATTGGCAAGTCGGTGGGCTATAAAATCCGTTTTAATGACAAAACCCATGCCGAATCGTTGGTTAAGCTGATGACGGACGGGATTTTGCTGGCGGAGTCGCAAAATGACCCGTATCTGAACCAGTACGACACCATTATTATTGACGAGGCGCATGAGCGCAGTCTGAATATTGATTTTTTGATCGGCTATATGAAGTGGCTGTTGCCGAAACGCCCGGATTTAAAGCTGGTCATTACGTCGGCGACCATTGATACCAAACGGTTTTCCGAACATTTTGATAATGCGCCGATTATTGAGGTGTCGGGGCGGACGTATCCGGTGGACATCCGTTATCGCCCTATTGAGCAAAAGGACGAGGACGAGGAAAACGATGAGACCACTGATGATTTGCAGAATGCGATTCTCGATGCGGTCGATGAACTGACCCGCGATTTGCGCGGCGATATTCTGATTTTTTTAAGCGGTGAGCGGGAAATTAGGGAAACCACGGATTCGTTAAAAAAGCATCATCCCACCCAGTATGAGATTTTGCCGCTGTATTCTAAGCTGAGCGTCAGTGAGCAGGAGCGGGTGTTTAACCCTAAGGGTGGCAAGTTGCGCATTGTTTTGGCGACTAACGTTGCGGAAACCTCGTTGACGGTGCCGGGCATACGCGGGGTGATTGATACCGGACATGCGCGGATTAGCCGCTATAGCCACCGCAGTAAAATCCAGCGTTTGCCGATTGAGCGGGTGTCGCAATCCAGCGCTAACCAACGCGCCGGACGGTGCGGGCGGGTCGCGGAAGGGATTTGTATCCGTCTGTATTCGCGCGAGGACTATATTGCCAGGCCGGAGTTTACCGAGCCGGAGATCATGCGCACTAATTTGTCGGCGGTCATTTTGCAGATGGCGGCGTTGAAATTGGGTGATATTGAGGATTTTCCGTTTATCGAGCCGCCTGATGACAAAATGATCCGTGACGGCAAGACCATGCTGCAAGAGGTCAATGCCTTGGATAAAGCGGGGCAGTTGACTGATGTCGGGCGGCAGTTGGCGAAGTTTCCGACTGACCCTAAGTTGGCGCGGATGTTGGTGGCGGCCCATGATGAAGGTTGTCTGCATGAGGTGGCGATTATTGTCGCGGCCTTAAGTGTGCAAGACCCGCGTGAAAAGCCTGCCGATAAGATGGGGCAGGCGGATGCTAAACATGCGGCGTTCCGGCATCCCGAATCGGATTTTTTGACGTTGCTGAATGTTTGGAACACTTACGAGGAACAGAAAAAGCATTTGTCGAACAGCAAATTGCGTAAATACTGTACGGATAATTTCTTGTCGTATATGCGGATGCGCGAGTGGTTTGATATTCATGCGCAAATTTTGCAGGCGGTGAAGGGGGATTTGAAGATGCACTTGAATGCCCCCGCCGTTACGCTGGCGGCGGCAGATGCGCCGCCGTTGCCTTATGAGAATATCCACCGCGCGTTGTTGACGGGGCTGTTGTCGAATATCGGTTTCCGCCATGAGCAGTACGAGTATTTGGGCGCGCGGGGTCTAAAGTTTTTCATTTTCCCTGGGTCTGGGGTGCATAAGCTGAAACCGAAGTGGATTATGGCGGCGGAGCAGGTCGAGACCAGTAAGGTGTATGCGCGGACGGTGGCGCGGATTGAACCGGAATGGATAGAGCATTGCGCGGGGCATTTGGTTAAGCATAATTATTATGACCCGCATTGGGAGAAAAAAGCCGGACGCAGTGCGGTGTATGAGCGCACCTTGTTATATGGCCTGACCTTGCAGGCGGGGCGGAAAATCCCTTATGAGCGGGTGGATGCAAAATCGGCGCGGGAGTTGTTTATCCAATCGGCGTTGGTCAGCCATGAGTACCATAGCAACGCGCCGTTTTATGTCGCAAACCAAAAGTTGCTGGAAGAAGTCGGCATGATCCAGCATAAGGGGCGGCGTGTCGATTTGGTTGAAGATGAGCTGTGGTTATATGGTTTTTATGATGCTAAGTTGCCTGCTGAGGTGGTCAATGGCATCACTTTAGACCAGTGGCGCAAGACGGTTGAAAAAACCAATCCGAAGTTCCTGTTTTTGACTAAGGAAGATTTGACCCGCGAGAAAGAGGGCTATGTTAACGAGTGGGATTATCCTGATAGCAAGAAAATCGGTAATCTGACCATTCCGCTGCAATACCGTTTTGAGCCGGGTCATGATGAGGACGGGGTGACGGCGGTGATTCCTGTGCATCAGTTAAACCAATTGTCGGCTGTGCCGTTTGACTGGTTGGTACCGGGTTTGTTGGAAGAAAAATGTATCGCTTTGATTAAAGCCTTGCCGAAAAACTTGCGCAAGCACTTTGTCCCCGTACCGGAAACCGTCAAACGCTGTTTGGAAATCGAGCCGGATTTTAAGGGGTTGTTGCAAGAATGGCTGAGTTACCGTTTGCGCAAGCTGACGGGTGAGGCTGTGCCGTTAAATGCCTGGGTGCTGGATGGGGTTACCGAGCATTTAAAAATGAATTTTCGGGTGATTGATGACCAAGGCAAGCTCTTGGATTATGGCCGTGATTTGAAGAAATTGCAGCAAAAACACGCTATCCAGGCGGTGCAAAGCTTTGATCAGATTGCCGCTGATGAGTTGAGTTACACGGGCTGTATCCAATGGGCATTTGACGATTTGCCCGATACTTATGCGTTTATCCAGCAGGGGCAGAATTTTATCGGCTTTCCGGCCATTGTCGATGAAGGCGATGCGGTGGGGGTACGGATTTTTGACACTGAGCAAAAAGCGGCGGCTGAGCATCAGGCGGGTCTATTGCGGCTGTTCCAGTTGTCGTTGCGTAAGGAATGCACTTATTTGGGCAAAAATAATCTGCAAGCCGCCGCTGCTGAACTGGCTTACCACCGTTTAGCGGCGCACCCGATCATTAAGCATGCCGTTACCGCTTCCTATAAGGAAGATATGCTGAAATTGATTTTGCAGCATGTTTTTATGGACGGGCGCATTATCCGTACCCAGCAGGCCTTTGAGCATAGCTTGCAGCAAAATAAGCCGGGGCTGATGTTGGTGGCGAATGATGCGGGTAAGTTGGCGTTGGAGGTGATGGCTTTGTACACGGTGGTTAAGGCGCAGTTACAGCGGCTGAACGCTAACGATCCGCTGGCCATCGATGTCAACGGGCAATTGGCGGTTTTGGTTTATGCAGGCTTTTTGCGCACGACCCCTTATGAGCAGCTAAAGGCTTTGCCGCGCTATCTGAAAGCGATTAGTTACCGTTTGGAGAAGCTGGATAATAACCCGCAAAAAGTCCAAGAGCTGAACCGTTATGTGTTGCGTTATTGGAAGGATGTGGAGAAAAAAGCCCCCAAAAATACTATTGTGCCTGAGCAGGAGGCTTTCCGTTGGATGCTGGAAGAGTTTCGGGTGTCGCTGTTCGCCCAGCATTTGAAAACGGCTTATCCGATTTCGGCGAAACGCTTGGATAAGGCGTGGGATGAGCGGGGTTAGGGTGGCGGCACATAATTCGGGTTGTTTGGGCTTAATTTTCTTGGCCTTGGTGTACAATGCCGCCTATTGTCTTTAGCCGACTAACCGCCGCCCTAATGTTGGCTTGGCGGGCTATCCGTCTTTTCTTGTCCATTAAAAAACCATTCATCGGAGCCAATAAGTGAACTTAAAATCCTGGACTATCCAGCAATCTGCGCAAACCTACGCCATAGATTTATGGGGTGACAGCTATTTCTCGATTAATGCGCAAGGGCATGTGTGTGTTAAGCCCAGTGCCGATAAGGATATTGCTTTGGATTTGTACGAGATTGCCGAATCGTTAAATGACAAGCAGTTGTCGTTGCCGGTGCTGGTGCGCTTTACCGACATTTTAAAAGACCGTGTTACCCGTTTGGATAATGCCTTTAAAAAAGCTTGCGCCAAGTTGGCCTATACGGGTAAGTATACGCCCGTCTATCCGATTAAGGTTAACCAACAGCGGCAAGTGATAGAAGGTATTTTGGCAGCGGATAATATCGGTCTGGAGGCAGGCAGTAAGCCGGAGTTGCTGGCAATTATGGCTTTGTCGCATCAGGGGGTGGTGGTCTGTAATGGCTATAAAGACCGTGCCTATATCCGTTTGGCGTTGATTGGCCTACAAATGGGTCTGAATTTATACCTGGTGATTGAAAAGCCGCTGGAGTTGGAACTGATTATCGAAGAGGCGGCTAAGTTGGAGATTCGGCCTTCGTTAGGGTTGCGGGTCAGGTTGTCGAGCATCAGTGCGGGCAAATGGCAAAACAGCGGCGGCGAAAAATCCAAGTTTGGCCTTCATGCTTACGAAGTCCTGCAATTGGTGGAGCGTCTTAAGCAAGCGGGGTTGCTGGATTGCTTAAAGTTGATGCACTTCCACATGGGTTCGCAAATCGCCAATATCCACGACATTAAAATCGCCTTAAAAGAAGCGGGACAATTTTATGTGGAATTACGCCGTTTAGGCGCGGCGATTCAAATTGTTGATGCGGGCGGCGGTTTAGGTGTGGATTATGACGGTAGCCGTTCGCGTCGCGAATCGTCGATTAATTATAGCCTTGACGAATATGCGCACAATATTGTCCGTAGCTTTGCCGATATTTGTGCGGAAAAACAAGTGCCGCAGCCGGATATTATCACCGAGTCGGGCCGGGCATTGACTGCGCATCACGCGGTGCTGATTACCAATGTCACCGATATTGAATCGGTCTACAGTAATGAACAGGCGGCTTTGGCCGTGCCGGACAGCCGTAATTTGGTTGAGGCTTACCATGACGCGCATTTTTATTTGTCGGAAGCCCGCGCTAAATTTGCCCGCGATAAGCTGAGCATCAATGGTTTGGCCGAAGCGGAAAATGACTACGCAATTTTCTGCCAGCAGTTGCAAAATTCCTTGAATCCGAATAATCAGAATGAAGCGGCTATTTTGCAGGAATTACATGAAAAATTGGCGGATAAGATTTTCTGTAATTTCTCCCTGTTCCAGTCTTTGCCGGATATTTGGGGTATAGACCAGTTGTTTCCTATCATGCCTATCCATCGCTTGGATGAGCAGCCGACCCGCCGCGCGGTTATCCAAGATTTAACGTGCGATTCCGATGGGCGTATCGACCAATATATTGATGGGCAAAATCTGGAAAAGACCTTGCCGGTGCATGACATTGACAGCGAGCAACCGTATTTGATCGGCTTTTTTATGGTCGGGGCGTATCAGGAGATTTTGGGGGATATGCACAATCTGTTCGGCGACACCCATTCTATCAATATCAAGCTTGACGATAAGGGCTACCATTTTTACGATTTGCAGGAAGGCGAGGATGTTTCGGAATTGCTGGATTATGTGCATATCAGTAGCGAAGAGCTGAAAACGGCGTTCCGTGCCAAGCTGGCGAATAGCCCGCTGAGTGCCCAGCAACGGCAAGATTATGAGAATGAGCTGGTGGCTGGCTTGAACGCCTATACTTATCTGGAGAAGTGATATGCAGGTGGCAATGGTCGGCCTGGGGGCAATGGGCGAAGGGATGGCGAGAAATCTCGCTAAAGCGGGTTTTTTGACGGCAGTCTATAACCGTACTGCCGCTAAGGCCGAAGCCCTTGCCAATGCGTTAGCGGTACGGGCTTACCCTACGCTTGAAACCCTTGCTGCCGATATGGATGTGGTTTTTCTGTGTGTGTCGGCGGATAGTGATGTGTTGGCGGTGGTTTCGGCGCTGGCGGCGCATCTTAAGTCTGGAGCGGTGGTGGTCGATATGTCTACCGTCAGCAGTGCCACGGCGCAACAAGCGGCGGCAATGTTGGCTATGCGGCAAGTGGCGTTTCTGGATGCGCCCGTTTCGGGGGGTGTGGAAGGTGCGAAAAACGGCACTTTGTCGATGATGGTCGGCGGTGAGGCGGCGATAGTAGGCCGTGTTAGGCCATTATTGGAGTCGATGTCCGCGCGGGTTATCCATTTGGGGGCGACAGGGGCAGGGCAGGCGACTAAGGCGGTCAATCAAGTGTTGTGTGCGGGTATTAACCAAGCGGTGACGGAAGCGCTGGCCTTTGCCCAAGCGCAACAGTTGCCGATGGAATTGGTGATAGATGCGGTGGCAGGCGGTGCGGCGGGCAATTGGTTTTTAGACCATCGTGGCAAGACGATGGTGAGCGGCAGTTTTGCGCCGGGCTTTAAGTTGGCCTTGCACCATAAAGATTTAAAAATCTGTCAGGCGATGGCGGCAATGGCGGGGGTTGAAATACCATTGGCGGCGATGACAGTCCTTGATTATCAAGGCTTAATGGCGGCTGGGCATGGTGACGAAGACATTTCCGCGCTTTACAGAATCAAGTCGGGACAACGGGATAAGTAAAAATAATAAAATAAATATTGACGAAGGGAAAAAGGTAAGTATAATAGTCGGCTCTTCACCGGAAACGTGAAGCGCCCCACGGGGCGGAAAAGGGGCGGGATGGTTGCCCCGGTGCCGTTTTGAAGCCTGCTTCAAAACGGCACGAAAAAAAAGATTTGACAAGCTGGTTTGGCTCTGTATAATAGTCGGACTTAGCCGGGGTGACAGCCCCGACGCTCTTTAACAGACCGGATCGAAATAATGTGTGTGGGTGCTTGTGGCGGCTATTGCGCAATAAAATAGCCGATACAAGACAACACGTCAATTCAAAATTTACGTTTAGTTTTCTGTCGGGACCAAGATTGGCCGCTTATCTTATTAAGTGGCAAAGCTGATTTAAACTGAAGAGTTTGATCATGGCTCAGATTGAACGCTGGCGGTATGCTTAACACATGCAAGTCGGACGAGTAGTTGCTTCGGCAATGAGAGTGGCGGACGGGTGAGTAACGCATAGGAATCTGCCCTGTAGTGGGGGATAACGTGGGGAAACCCACGCTAATACCGCATACGCCCCAAGGGGGAAAGCGGGGGACTTTCGGGCCTCGCGCTATAGGATGAGCCTATGTTGGATTAGCTAGTTGGTGGGGTAAAGGCCTACCAAGGCGACGATCCATAGCTGGTCTGAGAGGATGATCAGCCACACTGGGACTGAGACACGGCCCAGACTCCTACGGGAGGCAGCAGTGGGGAATATTGGACAATGGGCGCAAGCCTGATCCAGCAATACCGCGTGTGTGAAGAAGGCCTGAGGGTTGTAAAGCACTTTTAATGGGGAGGAACTCCTGCCGGCGAATACCCGGCAGACTGACATTACCCATAGAAAAAGCACCGGCTAACTCCGTGCCAGCAGCCGCGGTAATACGGAGGGTGCAAGCGTTAATCGGAATTACTGGGCGTAAAGCGTGCGTAGGCGGCCCGTTAAGTCAGATGTGAAAGCCCCGGGCTCAACCTGGGAACGGCATTTGAAACTGGCGGGCTAGAGTTAGGTAGAGGGGAGTGGAATTTCAGGTGTAGCGGTGAAATGCGTAGAGATCTGAAGGAACACCAGTGGCGAAGGCGACTCCCTGGACCCAAACTGACGCTGAGGTACGAAAGCGTGGGTAGCAAACAGGATTAGATACCCTGGTAGTCCACGCCGTAAACGATGTCAACTAGCCGTTGGCCCCAATTATGGGGTAAGTGGCGAAGCTAACGCGATAAGTTGACCGCCTGGGGAGTACGGCCGCAAGGTTAAAACTCAAATGAATTGACGGGGGCCCGCACAAGCGGTGGAGCATGTGGTTTAATTCGATGCAACGCGAAGAACCTTACCTACCCTTGACATCCTAAGAACCCTGCGGAGACGCGGGGGTGCCTTCGGGAACTTAGAGACAGGTGCTGCATGGCTGTCGTCAGCTCGTGTTGTGAAATGTTGGGTTAAGTCCCGTAACGAGCGCAACCCTTATCCTTAGTTGCCAGCGGGTCATGCCGGGAACTCTAGGGAGACTGCCGGTGATAAACCGGAGGAAGGTGGGGACGACGTCAAGTCATCATGGCCCTTATGGGTAGGGCTACACACGTGCTACAATGGCCGGTACAGAGGGCTGCGAACTTGCGAAAGTGAGCCAATCCCAGAAAGCCGGTCTTAGTCCGGATTGCAGTCTGCAACTCGACTGCATGAAGTCGGAATCGCTAGTAATCGCGGATCAGAATGCCGCGGTGAATACGTTCCCGGGCCTTGTACACACCGCCCGTCACACCATGGGAGTGGGTTGCAAAAGAAGTCGGTAGTCTAACCTTCGGGGGGGCGCTGACCACTTTGTGATTCATGACTGGGGTGAAGTCGTAACAAGGTAGCCCTAGGGGAACCTGGGGCTGGATCACCTCCTTACAAAGGCGCAGGCCGCCATGAGCGCCCACAACACATTATTTCGGTCAAAACGGTATGAGCCTTGGGCCTGTAGCTCAGTTGGTTAGAGCGCACCCCTGATAAGGGTGAGGTCGGAGGTTCAAATCCTCCCAGGCCCACCACCGCCGCCAGACGGCAGTGCCAGGGCCTGGATGCCACACCCCACGGGGCCATAGCTCAGCTGGGAGAGCGCCTGCCTTGCACGCAGGAGGTCAGGAGTTCGATCCTCCTTGGCTCCACCACCGGGTTACCGGCGGTCAGGGTACGGCAGGGTACAGCATAACACAAAACAAAAAAACGGACGCGCCCGACAGGCGTGGCGGGGCATGGCCCACGCAGGCCAACCCTATACGGTTTTGCCGCACCAGCGGCGGGAAAAGGCCTTATAGGATTGGTGAAAACCGATGAAACTTGGCGAAAGCCACCGCTCTTTAACAACACGGAAATCTGTAAACGCGGCACGCTTAGCGGCGCGCCGCACCAAAAGCATTAAGAACGAGCGACAGGCTCGGCCTCATGCCCCGATATCTGCGCCGCCCCCAGGGGCGGCGGCAAACAGACCCATTGGGGTTATAAGGTCAAGCGAATAAGCGCATACGGTGGATGCCTAGGCAGTAAGAGGCGATGAAGGACGTTGTAGCATGCGATAAGCCGCGGGGAGTTTGCAAACAAACTTTGATCCGCGGATCTCCGAATGGGGCAACCCACCCGCAAGGGTATCCCGCCATGAATACATAGTGGCGGGAAGCGAACCCGGGGAACTGAAACATCTAAGTACCCGGAGGAAAAGAAATCAACCGAGATTCCCTTAGTAGCGGCGAGCGAACGGGGATTAGCCCTTAAGTATGTACATTGTTAGTGGAACGGTCTGGAAAGTCCGGCGATACAGGGTGATAGCCCCGTACACGAAAACCTGTATATGTGAAAACGAGTAAGGCGGGGCACGTGAAACCCTGTCCGAATATGGGGGGACCATCCTCCAAGGCTAAATACTCCTTACTGACCGATAGTGAACCAGTACCGTGAGGGA
The DNA here is from genome assembly GCF_002923755.1 of Methylovulum psychrotolerans. GTDB lineage: Bacteria > Pseudomonadota > Gammaproteobacteria > Methylococcales > Methylomonadaceae > Methylovulum > Methylovulum psychrotolerans. Next base: position 693,442 of record NZ_PGFZ01000001.1, on the reverse strand, counting down.
AAGGCGAAAAGAACCGGGGAGACCGGAGTGAAATAGACCCTGAAACCGTATGCGTACAAGCAGTGGGAGCCTACTTTGTTAGGTGACTGCGTACCTTTTGTATAATGGGTCAGCGAGTTAATCTCAGTGGCAAGCTTAACCGAATAGGGGAGGCGTAGCGAAAGCGAGTCTGAACAGGGCGTTCAGTCGCTGGGATTAGACCCGAAACCGGGCGATCTAGCCATGGCCAGGCTGAAGGTCAGGTAATACTGACTGGAGGGCCGAACCCACATCTGTTGAAAAAGATGGGGATGAGCTGTGGCTCGGAGTGAAAGGCTAATCAAGCTCGGAGATAGCTGGTTCTCCTCGAAAGCTATTTAGGTAGCGCCTCGTGTATGACTGTTGGGGGTAGAGCACTGTTTCGGCTAGGGGGTCGTCTAGATTTACCAACCCGATGCAAACTCCGAATACCAACAAGTTTGAGCACGGGAGACACACGGCGGGTGATAAGGTTCGTCGTGGAAAGGGACACAGCCCAGACCGTCAGCTAAGGTCCCAAAATCTAGGCTCAGTGGGAAACGATGTGAGAAGGCACAGACAGCCAGGAGGTTGGCTTAGAAGCAGCCATCCTTTAAAGAAAGCGTAATAGCTCACTGGTCGAGTCGGCTTGCGCGGAAGATTTACCGGGGCTAAGCCTAGTACCGAAGCTACGGACCGCGCAATGCGCGGTGGTAGAGGAGCGTTCCGTACGCCTGCGAAGGTCAACTGGGAAGTTGGCTGGAGGTATCGGAAGCGCGAATGCTGACATGAGTAACGACAAAGGGAGTGAAAAACTCCCTCGCCGAAAACCCAAGGTTTCCTGCGCAACGCTAATCGACGCAGGGTGAGTCGGTGCCTAAGGCGAGGCCGAAAGGCGTAGCCGATGGAAAACAGGTTAATATTCCTGTACTGGCCATAACTGCGATGGGGGGACGGAGAAGGCTACATCAGCCGGCGGTTGGAAGTGCCGGTCTAAGCGTGTAGGAAGGCCCCTTAGGCAAATCCGGGGGGCTACAATTCCGAGGCGTGATGGCGAAGCCCTTAGGGGCGCAAGTGATGGATGCCATGCTTCCAAGAAAAACCTCTAAGCTTCAGGTTATGGGCAGCCGTACCGTAAACCGACACAGGTGGGTGGGATGAGAATTCTAAGGCGCTTGAGAGAACTCGGCTGAAGGAACTAGGCAAAATGATACCGTAACTTCGGGATAAGGTATGCCTGTAAGGTGAAGCCCCACGCGGGTGGAGCCCCAACAGGTTGCAAAAAATTGGTGGCTGCGACTGTTTAGCAAAAACATAGCACTCTGCAAACACGAAAGTGGAAGTATAGGGTGTGACGCCTGCCCGGTGCTGGAAGGTTAATTGATGGGGTCAGCGCAAGCGAAGCTCTTGATCGAAGCCCCAGTAAACGGCGGCCGTAACTATAACGGTCCTAAGGTAGCGAAATTCCTTGTCGGGTAAGTTCCGACCTGCACGAATGGCGTAACGATGGCCACACTGTCTCCAGCCGAGACTCAGTGAAATTGAAATCGCTGTGAAGATGCAGCGTCCCCGCGGCTAGACGGAAAGACCCCGTGAACCTTTACTATAGCTTGACACTGGACTTTGAACCGATTTGTGTAGGATAGGTGGGAGGCATCGAAACCGGGACGCCAGTCCTGGCGGAGCCGACCTTGAAATACCACCCTGGTTTGTTTGGAGTTCTAACCTGGGCCCGTCATCCGGGCTGGGGACAGTGTCTGGTGGGTAGTTTGACTGGGGCGGTCTCCTCCCAAAGAGTAACGGAGGAGCACGAAGGTACCCTCAGCCTGGTCGGAAATCAGGCGATGAGTGCAATGGCATAAGGGTGCTTGACTGCGAGACGGACAAGTCGAGCAGGTACGAAAGTAGGTCATAGTGATCCGGTGGTTCTGTATGGAAGGGCCATCGCTCAACGGATAAAAGGTACTCCGGGGATAACAGGCTGATACCGCCCAAGAGTTCATATCGACGGCGGTGTTTGGCACCTCGATGTCGGCTCATCACATCCTGGGGCTGAAGCAGGTCCCAAGGGTATGGCTGTTCGCCATTTAAAGTGGTACGCGAGCTGGGTTCAGAACGTCGTGAGACAGTTCGGTCCCTATCTGCCGTGGGCGTTGGAGATTTGAGGGAAGCTGCTCCTAGTACGAGAGGACCGGAGTGGACGCACCGCTGGTGTTCCAGTTGTCCTGCCAAGGGCATTGCTGGGTAGCTACGTGCGGACAGGATAACCGCTGAAAGCATCTAAGCGGGAAGCCCCTCCCAAGATGAGATCTCCCCGGGACTTAAAGTCCCCTGAAGGGCCGTCGGAGACTACGACGTTGATAGGCACGGTGTGGAAGCGCAGTAATGCGTGCAGCTAACGTGTACTAATTGCCCGTGAGGCTTGACCTTATAACACCCAATGGGTTTGTGGCCTAAGGCCTGCGCCTTCTTAATGCGAACAAAAACTTTACAGGTTTCCGGCGGCGGGCGCAAGCCCCCCGCACAGGCTTGGGGCAACCCCCCGAGCGCACCGAATTGCTTGGTGACCATAGCGAGCGTGAACCACCCGACCCCATCCCGAACTCGGAAGTGAAACCGCTTAGCGCCGATGATAGTGTGGCAGTTTGCCATGCGAAAGTAGGGAATCGCCAAGCTCCCAAAATGAAGACCCCGGCCTTTTTAAGGCCGGGGTTTTTTTTTGCCTGTGGAATGGCTATTTTTGCTTGGGTAAAATAATTGCCCAATTAGGTAAAATTTGATATTTTCTCATTAGAAATTGTTGGATAATGAATATCTTGCCTTGGCCTGGCCGGCAAAATAGTAGTCTGACATTTAACTACTTGTGCGTTTGCACACAAACTTATAAGCCACAGCAACTGGCTACGGGGATGCTAAACAGGGTCTTTTCTCATGTTTGAAAAATAGGCCTGTGTTCTGCGTATCGCTTATCTTATTGATGATCAGTTAGTCATTGCAACTTTTTCCAGGAGATCAGCTTGAAATCCATTCGGCAACCGTTAAAGCACGGCAAAACAGTATTTGGCACTTGGCTTTCTGTCCGCCAAATAGTGAATTTGGCGGTCTTGGCCGCCCTGTCTCCGCTGACCTTATATGCGAACCCGGATGGTGCGCACATTATCAGCGGCCATGTCGGAATCGACACTTCCACGCCTGGCGTGACTACCGTCACGAATAGTCCTAATGCGATTATCCAGTGGCAAAATTTTAATATTGCCCAGGATGAAATCACCCGATTTATCCAACAAAACAGTCAAAGCGCGGTACTTAACCGGATTATCGGCGAAAACCCCAGTCAAATTTTGGGGCAATTGGTTTCTAACGGCAAAGTGTTGTTGATTAACCCAAACGGCATTGTGTTTGGTGCCGATTCGGTCATTGATACCCAAGGCTTGGTCGCCTCTAGCCTAAATTTAAGTGATGAGGATTTTTTAAAGGGCAATTATCATTTTATGGCCGGGTCAAGTGCGGGGGCTATCGTCAACGAAGGCCTGATCCGTGCGGGTAAAGATGGCAATATCATTTTGATAGCCCCCTCCATCACCAATAATGGCATTATCAAAAGCGAAGGTGGGCAAATTACCTTGGCGGCTGGGCAAGAGCTGATTTTGACTAATCTGGATGACCCTGATATTCGTTTTGAGATCCAAGCGCCGGCTGATACCGTGTTAAATTTGGGCAAGTTACTGACGGAAGGTGGGGCGGTCAATGTTTTTGCCAGCACAATCAAGCATCAGGGTGAAATCAATGTCGATAGTGTCGAAGTTGATAGTCAAGGCCATGTCAGATTAGTTGCCCAACAAGAAATTACTTTGGCCGAAAACAGTAAGGTGTCGGCAAATAATAGCCATGGCGATGCGGGTACGGTGTTGCTTGAAAGCAAGACAGGCAGTGTGACGGTTGCCGGAACCGTACAGGCTGACGCGGTGGCGGGTAAAGGCGGTACGGTACAGATTTTAGGCGAACAAGTTGCCCTATTGACTAAAGCGCGGGTAGATGCGGGCGGTGGCCAGGGTGGCGGCGAGGTTTTGGTTGGAGGTGACCGGCAAGGCAAAAATGCGCAAGTCCATAATGCCCAAGCTACGTTTGTGGCGGCGGATGCCCAGATTCACGCTGATGCCAAGACTCAGGGCGATGGTGGTAAGGTGGTTGTTTGGGCGGATAAAACCACCCGTGCTTATGGGCAGATTTCCGCTAAAGGCGGTAGTCAGGGCGGTAATGGCGGTTTTGTCGAGACATCAGGGCATTTTTTGGATGCGTCAGGCATCCAGGTTGATGCTTCAGCCGCGCACGGCAAAGGAGGGCAATGGTTGCTGGATCCCAGTAACATTACTATTCAGCAACGTGGCACCGATACCCATCTGAAAGATGGCCCAAATTGGACAAACGATGGTGGCGAGGGGTGGCTAACTACCGACAGTGTGGAAGCGGCACTGAATGCGGGCACGTCGGTTAAGGTGATGACCGGGACTGACGGTAGCCAAGACGGCAATATCACGGTATTGAACCAAATCATTAAAAGTGCGGGCGGGGCGGCGACGCTGACCTTAGAGGCTCATAATGACATTACTATTGATGCGGCGATAAGGGTAGCTAAAGGCAGCGACAGTGGGGCATTAAGTGTTTGGTTGACACCGGATTCGGACAGTTCGGGCGAGGGTAGTGCGGCGGTCAACCAGCTCATCGACTTAAATGGCGGTACATTGACCTTTGACGGTAATGGTATTATCAATGGCGACCATACTGGCGTGTTAAGCAATGCCGATTTGGCTATCGTTAAAGGCGCGGTGCAAGCCGATGGCCTGTTGGTTTCGGTAGGGGAGGTCACTGTTGGCCAAGGCACGACATTAACCCTGAATCACGGTGCGATTATCGGTACGCTCAGCAATAGCGGCACGCTGAATAATAATGCGTATTTGGGTATGGAGACTTTGAACCTGTACAGCGGTGCGGTATTACAGGGCAGCGGTGTTGTCGATGTGACGCAGGCCTTTAATTTTTATGCAGGCGCAAGTTTAGCGGGGACTGGCACTTTGGTGACGGAGGCCAAGACCACCACGACGCTTAAAGATTCGGGCACACTGACGCTGGCTAAGCAATGGAATAATAAAGGCACCGTGGTTTGGCAGCAAGCGTTGACGCTAACGGGTAGCGGCACGTTTAACAATTTTTCCGGTGGGGTCATTAACATGGCTACCGACGGGGCTGGCGAAATCGCCACTACGGTTTTTAATAATGATGGTGCTGTTAATCTGTCCGGTGGCGGAAGCTTAACAATAACGGCGGCCAGTGGGCATAGCGATACCGGCAGCTATGTGGCAGATAGCGGTTCGGCGCTGTATTTTTCAAGCCAAAACCGTACATTTGGCACCGGGGCTTCGGTGACGGCTGATGCGGCTAAAGTGGTGTTTACCGATGGCGGTGAGTATCGCTTTGTCTCTGGGTCGCATTATCAGGCGGCTGAGACTGATATTGACGGGGCATCGCTGAGTTTTAAGACCGGCAGCACCTTGGTGCTGCCTATAGTCAGCATCAGCAATAATGCAAGCTTAACCAGTAAGGATGATGTTGAGATTAGCCAAAGCCTAGGGTTTTCTTCCGGGTATTTTTTGGGCAATGGTTTGTTAACGACCCAAGCAGGCTCTACCACTACCTTAGCGGATGGTTCGGCTGGGCTGTATAAAAATTGGGCCAATTACGGGCAAGTCAATTTTGGTGTGATAGCAGGGACTAACCCCCTTAATAATGGCTCGACACTGGCATCGGTCAAAAATTGGGATAACTATGGCACGATTGTCTGGCAAGGCGCAGCGGCGGATAACAATAGCTTAGCTAGCCAGATTATTTTAACTAACCAAGCCAGTGGTATCATTTCATTTACCGGTACGGGGGCGGGGAGTGTCCGGCAAATAACGTTAGGCCAGTTTAATAATAACGGCAGAGTAAATATTGCCGACGGCAGCGTCCAAATTACCAGTGACGGCGCTGACACCGGAAGTTATCATATAGCGGCGACCGGACAATTGCAGTTCCAAGACGGCACCCGCGTCTTTAAAGGGGCAAACATCAGTAGCGAGACACCGGTCAGTTTTAGCAATGATAAGGTTTTTGTTACGGGCAATACGGTACTGGATGCGCCAGAAACGGTGCTTGACGGCAGCACTTTTAATCTTTACAGCGCTTTGTCCTTAGGCAAATTGACCATGACAGGCGGATTGCTTGACAATACGGACAGTCTGACGACCAGTTCGCAGTTTTCTTGGTCGGGTGGGACGTTAGCAGGGGCTGGCCATTATCAGTTTGCTAACGGTTTTGCCTATAGTGGCGGCGTAATGGCGGCGACAGGTACGGTGCAGATTACCGATTATAGCGGCTTATTGACCTTGCCGGCGATGCCGTCCGTCAACCGCTTGACGGCTAAGTCTTCAGGGCAATTGCTGTTGACGGGCGATATTACGGCAAATGGGGGCGATAGCGCCATTGTCTTGGTTGCGGATACGCAGTTTATCAATGATGCGGGCGCGAAGCTGGCTACCCCGCATGGCCGCTGGCTAGTGTACAGCACTGCCCCGGACACTACGGTTTTGGGCGGTTTAATGGCTAAATTTAGCCATTATGGCTGTACATTCGGCAGTTTGTGCCGGGATGACGGCTTTAATGTTGCGGCGGCTATGGGTAACGGCGTGCTTTATAGCGCGTCGGCGGTACTTCCTGACGGAGCGGTAAGCCAAGAATCCGCCAAGGAACAAAATGAAACTCTGGTTTTGCTTGGCCCCTCACCATCGGGTAGCGTAGCCGGCACTTTCGGGCCGGTGAGTTCAGGCCCCGTTGTGATAGCGACTGATGGGGAGGATGACGTAAATCTGGGCAACACCGCTATAGGTGCGGTAAGAGCCGCGGGCCATAAGCCGCAGAAACAATGTAATTAACCCGTTAGGCGAAAATTTCTTATGTATACCCCTATTTCCTTCACTATCAGGCGGCTAGGTTTTTGTTGCTGGCTGGGGCTGAGCATTTCCGCCGCTATGGCTGACCCGAAAGTGGTCGGCAAAGTCAGTTTTTCGCGCGGCAGTAACGCCGCCCAGCAGCCAGGGGGTACGCCGAGGATTTTAGGTAACAATGCCGAAATTTTTGTCGGCGATAATATCCAAACAACTGAGCGTAGCTTCGTTATTATTGATTTTAATGATGGTGCTAAAGTGACTGTGCGCCCCAACAGCAATTTTAGTGTTGACCAATACGGCCAGCAGGCTGCCCACCCACAGGCGCAATTGACTTTGCATGAAGGTGGCTTGCAAACCCATACCGGAGCGCTTGCCAAACAAAATCCTGATGGCCTGCAAATTAAAACCCCCTTGGCGACAGTCAAAGCCCAGGAAGCGGATTATTCGCTACGGATTTGTGGCAAAGATTGCCAAGAAGAAAATAAGGCGGTACAAGATCAAGCCGAGCTAACTATTGTGGCGCGTATTGTTGATATTAAAGGCCAGGTATCCGCTAAAAACCTACAGGCGGGCGGCGGGGCGGTAGAGCGGCAATTGACCTTGGGCAGCCCACTTTACAGCAGTGATTCTGTGCAGAGCCAAGCCAATAGTTATGCGTTGATGGTGTTTCGTGACGGTGAGAAAATCACTTTACAGCCCAGCAGCACGCTGCGCATCGCCGAATACAGTTACCAGCGTCCAGGCCAACCTGACCATGCTTTATTCAGTTTGGCCGTGGGGGGCTTACGGGCATTGACGGGCAGTATCGGAAAAACGAATAAGGCGGCTTATGCGATTGATACGCCAGTCGGTACGATTGGTATCCGTGGCACGGGCTTTGACTTAAGCTGTATCGGCTCTTGCGTCAGTGCGTCGGCGGCCGATACGGATATGGACACGATCAGTGCCGGACAAGTCGACGGCCTTTATAGTCATGTTTGGCAAGGGGAAATTGTCGTTAAAAACACTCAAGGTGAACATGTCCTGACCGTGCCGGAAAACGGCTATATTGGCGGCCCAAACGGCGGGCTTTGGAAACTGCCCGAACTGCCCGCAACCTTGCCCGATAATCTGACCCCAAGGCCAGATAAAGATCATAGCGTTGTTGATAAGCTGTTTGTTAAGCCTTCCGAAGCTAAAGTGCCGACAGGGCTTTATGTGGATGTCCATGGTGGGCGGGTGAATTTGGAGCAGAACAATGCCCGCCATCTGGAGGTCGGCAAGGATCAAGTGGCTTACGCCGGATCGCCGGAGCGTATGGCGGTATTGCCAAAAGTGCAGCCATTCCAAGAAGATGACCCTTATTTAGAGGCGGGTGAACAAGATAATTCTGATGCCGATATGGCCGGAATCCCAGCGAATAGCTGTGATAAGTAATTTTCGGCAGTTTAACCCTTCTGCAAAAACGCATTTATGAAATTATTACTACCCACTTGTTTATCTTCAGCGTTGCTGGCCGCTGTGTGCTGTTTGTCCAGTGCCGTAACGTGGGCCGCCCCGCCGCCTGCTATCCGCTTTATGGTTAACCGCTTTAGTATCGAAGGTGCCGCACCGCTGACGGTGCAGGCGCTGGAGCGGTATTTTCAGCCCTTACAGCAACGCCAATACACCCTTAAAGAGTTGCAGGATGTCAGCAAAGGCTTGGAGGCTTTGTTGCGTGATGCGAATTTGCCGTTTTACAGCGTCATATTACCGCCACAAACGTTAGATGCAGGTACGGTTAAGTTTCTTATCAAACCTGTCGCTTTAGGCGAAGTCACGGTGCAAGGCAACCACTATTTCAGCAAAGACAATATTGTCGCCAGTTTGCCCAATCTGCAACAGGGCAAGCCGCCTGTGCCCGGCGATTTGTCGCAAGCGGTCAAAGTTGCCAATAAGCATCCTGCCAAGCAAGTCCAAGTCACTTTTAAGGCAGGGGCAAAAGCCGAGCAGGTGGATGCGAAAATTAATGTTAAAGACTTACGCCCGTATCAGGCGACTTTGAACTTAAACACTGTAGGGACTAAAAGCACGGGTAATTTTCGGCTGATCGGTGCGTTGCAGTACAGTAACCTGTGGGGCTTAGATCATATTGTTAACGCCAGTTACACGACCTCGCCCGACCATGCCGATACCGTCAAACAATACGGGGGCAGTTATAGCTTGCCGCTGTACGGCCTAAAAGGTTGGTTGAGCGCTTATTACGCCTATTCCAACGTCAATGCCGGGACAATCGCCAGTGATTTGACCGTGACCGGATCGGGGGAAATGTACGGTATCCACTACCAGCAATTTTTGCCCAAATGGGGGGCTTATGAGCAGTGGTTGGATATAGGTCTGGATAACCGCGATTTTGTCAGCGACATCCGTTTTCAGAATGTGCCTATCGGAACCCATGTCCGCAGTGTGCCTTTCAGCATCCAGTACAAGGCCGAATACCCGTGGCGTAATGCCCGGTTCGGTTATCAGGCGCAATGGGCGGGCAATACCCAATTAGGCGACCACAATAGTGCTACGGATTATACGGCGGTGCGTTCTGGGGCTTCGCCCGAATGGAATGTGTTGCGTTACGGCGCCAATATGGGCATTAATCTCCAGCAATGGCAGCTACAGACTATTTTTATCGCCCAATACACCAGCAATTCACTGATTTCCGGTGAGCAATTAGGCATAGGCGGCAGTTATGATATCCGTGGTTATCAGGAGCGGGAAACCAGTGCCGACCGTGGCGAAATTGTTAAAATTGAAGCGACTACCCCGACTTGGCAGCATGTCAATTTATTTGTGTTCTATGATTACGGGCATGGTGTGCTGCAAAGCTACACGCCTGGCCAGCGGCGGGATTGGTCGTTAAGCAGTACTGGGGTCGGGGCGGCTTGGCAATGGCAGCAAAACCTCCAGGCCAAAGTGGCTTATGCCGATGCCCTAGATGATGCGGTGTCCACCCGCGCCGGTGATGGCCGTATCCATGCCAGTATTATCTTGCGGTATTGAGGTACGCATTAGCGGGTAAAGCGGGGGATAAGAAACCTGTTTTAGCCCGTCCTATCCTTTAGCAGGCATAAAATAACATCGGCGCTTATCTGAGGCAGTTTTGAGTTGGGGATATTGTCATCCCAAAGGCGGCGGGCAAGATACCCGCGCTCCGAGACTGTATTTGCCTAGGTTATTTCATGCCCATTGTTTAATCATAACGCCAATAGCCGTATTTATTATGATTTAGGTGTGTTGTGTTCGCTCAGATACAATTCCAGTACTGTTTTGGTGCGCAGGTTGTTTTGGCGGATGCGGATGACTAAATTCATAAACAGCTCACGCAACACAAAATAACCTTTCTCTGGATATTTTTCCATAAAGCTTAACATTTGTGAGCCGTCAACCTTGGCTATTTCACAAGCTGTCAGTGCCGTGACTTCGGCGCTGCGCGGTTCGCCGTCGAACATTGCCAGTTCGCCAAAAAAATCGCCTTTCGCCAAACGCGCCAAGCCCGGCAACACCCGGTCAACTTCGCCGCCGATGCAAGTGCTGATTTGTACTTGTCCGTCCAGAATAAAGTAGACATCTTGGCTGACTTCATTTTCTTTTAAAATAATGTCATCGGGTTGATATTTGACTTTGCTAAATTGCACTGACTCAATAAAATCGGGGTCATCAAGTAAAATCACTAAATTTATCATGGCGGTGTTAACTCGTAGAAAGTGAAAAAAAGGCTATTATTAGCAATCAGGGTGATTGGCTATTATGGGAGATTATAGACCATGTTAGCCATAATGGGTGTCGGAAAAAAACAGTCGGTAACGTTAATGCGTCACAATGGCTTTCAGTGTTCAGAAAAATATAAATGATCGCGTTTTTTAAGCGGATTCTGGCGGGTTCCGTTTTGGCTAAGTCTTTTTAGCGGATGTGCTGGACGGAAAAACCAATATTCAACTGCTGCCAAATCTTATTACATACGGCGTTCTGCAAGCAATTCTTCCGTTTGCCGTCATCTCAAAAATCATTGCAATTATGCCCAAGCGGCGTATACCTACACCGCTTGGGCTATCTTACTGAAAAATAGCCTGATTTAAAACAGCCCGGTAATCCTACCGTCATCATCAATGTCGATACGTTCGGCTGCGGGTACTTTCGGCAGGCCCGGCATGGTCATCATATCGCCTGCGATGGCGACGATAAAGCCCGCGCCGTTGGCGAGCCGGACATCGCTGATTTCGACGGTATGCCCGGACGGTGCGCCTTTGCTGTTCGGATTGGTGGAAAACGACATTTGGGTTTTGGCCATACAAATCGGGAAAGTGCCGTAATCGGCTTGCCAAGCCGCCAATTGGGCTTTGACTTTGGCGTTGGCGGTGACATTTGCCGCCCCATACAGCTTGGTGGCGATGGCTTCGATTTTTTCCCATAAGCCTAAGTCTGCATCGTAGACGAAGGTAAAAGCCGGCTCGCGGTTATCGACTATCTCAGTGATAGCCACCGCCAAGCTTTCCGCCCCGGCACCGCCTTCCGCCCAATGCTTGGAAACCACGCAGGCCGCCCCTAAGGCTGCGCATTGGTTTTGCAGCAAGGCGATTTCGGCTTCGGTGTCGAAGGTGAAATGGTTGATGCAGACCACACAGGGCAGGCCGTAATGTTGGGTGATGTTGTGGTAATGGCGTGCCAGATTGGCAAAACCTTGTTGCAGGGCGATCAGATTTTCTTGGTTCAAGGCATCTTTAGCCACGCCGCCATGGAATTTTAATGCCCTGACCGTGGCGACCAAGACCACGGCGGCAGGTTTCAGGCCGGACATGCGGCATTTGATGTCGATAAATTTTTCTGCCCCCAAATCCGCGCCGAAGCCCGCTTCGGTGACGACGTAATCGGCCAGTTTTAAGGCGGTTTTGGTGGCGGTGACGGTATTGCAACCGTGCGCGATATTGGCGAACGGGCCGCCGTGGATGATGGCGATATTGTTCTCTAAGGTTTGCACCAGATTCGGCTTGATCGCGTCTTTTAATAAGGCCGCCATAGCACCGTGGGCCTTTAGGTCACGCGCATAGACAGGGGTGGTGCGGTCGGATTTATAGCCGATGACAATACGCCCTAAGCGGGCTTTTAAATCGGCGCGGCTGGTCGCCAGGCATAAAATCGCCATCACTTCGGAAGCGACGACAATATCATAGCCATCTTCACGCAAATAGCCGTTGGCGGCCCCGCCCATGCCGACCACGATATGCCGTAGGGCGCGGTCGTTCATGTCCACCACCCGTTTCCATTGGATGCGGCGTGGGTCTATGTCCAGGGCATTGCCGTGGTTGATGTGGTTATCAATCAGCGCCGACAATAAGTTGTGCGCCACACCAATGGCGTGGAAATCGCCGGTAAAGTGCAGGTTAATGTCTTCCATCGGCACGACTTGCGCGTAGCCGCCGCCCGCCGCCCCGCCTTTAACCCCAAAACACGGCCCTAAAGACGGCTCACGCAGACACATAATGGTTTTTTTGCCGATGCGGTTCATGGCATCGCCCAAGCCGACGGTGGTGGTGGTTTTGCCTTCGCCGGCTGGAGTAGGGCTAATAGCGGTGACTAAAATCAATTTGCCGTCGGTGCGGTCTGTGAGGCTGTTGATGTATTCCAGCGAGATCTTCGCCTTGTAATGGCCGATGGGGTCAAGATGTTCGGCGGCTATGCCATAGTGTTGGTGGGCAAGGCCGATAATCGGCTGCATCTTAGCTTGTTGGGCGATTTCTATATCAGACATTCTTTATCCTGAGTGGTGGGGTGTATTGCACAAAGGGCACACAGCGGGGGGCTGATAAAGCCAAGCGGTTTACACGGCTTTGCTGGGTGGCCTGAGGCATTTTACCGGACATTTTAAACGCCTATTTTACTGCTTCTGAGCTAATCTGGGGGAATTTTTCCAAGCGGGCGGGTAATTGTTGACTAAACTACTGGGTATAGTCATAATCAGGGTTGGTTTTATTGATAGAGGATGTTTATTTATGGCTGATGCAATCATTTTTACCGACAGTGCCGCCAGCAAAGTCAGTGAATTAATCGCCGAAGAAGGTAACGATAACCTGAAGTTACGCGTGTATGTTTCAGGCGGCGGCTGTTCCGGTTTCCAATACGGTTTTACGTTTGATGAAGAAGTGAATGAAGACGATACCAGCGTCGTTAACGGCGGGGTGACGGTGCTGATTGATTCGATGAGCATCCAGTATTTGGCGGGGGCGCAAGTCGATTATAAAGAAGATTTGTCGGGTGCGCAGTTTGTGATCCGCAACCCCAACGCCACCACCACTTGTGGATGCGGGTCGTCGTTTTCTATGTAGTTTCCAAGCGCAGCAGATAACGTCATTAAGGGACGTTATCTGCTAGCAAGCCGGATAAATCCCGCCTAAGACCACCGCTTTATCGGCGCCGGTCACTTCTTTCAGGTTGCCTGGCAAACGCAGTTGGGTTTGCCGTGCCAACCATGCAAAGGCCATTGCTTCGACATGGTCGGGGTGGATGCCGAAAGCGGCGCTGGACTGTACCGGGCAGGGCAGTTGTTGCGCCAACAGTTCCAACAAATAACTATTATGCGCCCCGCCGCCGCAGACGATGGCTTGGCGGGTGGCGGGGGCGTAGTGTTGGATGGCGTCGGCTAGGGTTTGGGCGGTGAGTTGGCACAAGCTGGCTTGGATGTCTTCGGGGCGGTAGCCTGTAGGGTCTGCCGACTGTTCCAGCCATGCCAAGGAGAAATACTCGCGCCCGGTGCTTTTCGGTGGCGGAAGTCGGAAATAGGGGTCGGTGCTTAAAGCCGCCAGCCAATCGGGTTGGATATGCCCTGTTCTTGCCCAAGCGCCATTTTGGTCATAGCGTTGGCCTTGGTGGCGCTCTATCCATTCGTCCATTAAGCCGTTGCCAGGACCTGTGTCAAAACCGATGACCGGATCGTGGCTGTTGCCGGGTAAGAGGGTGATGTTGCCGATGCCGCCGATATTGATAATACAGCGCGGCTCGCCAGGGACACTGAACACGGCTTGATGGAATGCGGGTACTAGCGGCGCACCCTGGCCGTTAACGGCTAGGTCTCGGCGGCGAAAATCGGCGATGGTGGTTATGCCGGTGCGTTCGGCAATGACATTAGGGTCGCCGATTTGCAGGGTAAAGGGATAGTCGCCGTCGGGGGCATGGTAGACGGTTTGGCCGTGACTACCGATAGCTGTGATGGCGGCGGCGGGCAAACGGGCTTTGGCCAGTAAGGCGTTGACGGTTTCGGCAAACAGGCCACCGAGTTGCCGGTCAAGTGCGCCGTAAGTTTTGAGCGGGACGGCGGCATCGGCGGCGCTGATAGCGGCTATGGCGGCTTTTAGCGCCGCAGGGAAGGGCTGGTATTCAAACTCGACTAATCGGCTGTGGTTGCCGCTGAAATCGACCAGGGCGGCATCAATGCCGTCAATGCTGGTGCCGGAGATCAAGCCGATGTAATAGTCAGGCATTAGCGGTAGTTGGGTTGGTTTTTGGCAAATAAGGACTTGGCTTTGGCAGAATACAGTTGCGCGACGGCGACTTTGGTCTGGTCTTTAAAGTCACGCAAAGCATAGCCATTTAAGGCCATCTCATTGCGGGAGGCGCCGGAGCTGACGGTTTCGGGGTTGCGGTGGACACCGTCGACACGGAATTCATAATGTAGATGCGGCCCGGTCGCCAAGCCGGTTTGGCCGACATAACCGATCACATCGCCCTGGCTGACGCTATCGCCTTCTAACAGGGAGCGGCCAAAGTCGGACAAATGCGCATAGACGGTTTCAAAGTGTTCTCCATGTTGGAGGATGACGACTTGTCCGTAACCGCCTTTCCGGCCCATGAAGGTGACCGTGCCGTCACCTGCGGCTTTGACGGGCGTACCGATACGAGCGGCGTAATCGACCCCTTTATGGGCGCGGATGCGGTTAAGGATGGGGTGGCGGCGGTTGGCGTTAAAATGCGAGGTGATCCGCGCATAATCCACGGGCGTACTTAAGAAGGCCTTGCGCATGGCTTTGCCTTCGGGCGTGTAATAGTTGACGTTACCGTCACGGTCTTGATAGCGCACGGCGGTCATGACACGGCCTTCGGTGACGAATTCGGCGGCGATAATCTGTTCGCCGTCTGTGCCGCTTTCGTAAAGGACGGTGAATTCGTCGCCGACATGCAGGTTAGTGGCGAAGTCGATGTCCCACGCGAAAATATGCGTCAGTTGGTCGGTCAGCGCTTCCGATAAACCGGCTTCCATCCCAGCATCCGCCAATGACGAGGTGATCACGCCGTGGGTGGTGGTGTAGTCGTGCGGGCCGTTGTCTACCGGAGGAGCGTTGTCAATGTTTTCTGACGGCTGTTTGTTCGGTAGGAACGAATGGATACGGGTGTTGGTTTCGCTAGGTTCCGCGAAGCTGTTGTTGTTAAACGAGGCCTGCATTGCGCCATTCGCGGGCGCTAGCGGTTCAAGCGCGGCCATTTCGGCGGTTTCTGGCGTGGCTAATGGATTTTGGTCAACCCATTCGGCGGGTTGTGCCAATTGGCGTTGTGCATCATCATCTGCCTCGGTTTGGAGAAATTGGTTGTTTGAGGGGATGTGCGGGATAGTGACTAAAGGCGGCACTATGGCTTCCAGATGTCGGCGGCCTGCGTTCGGAGTTCTTCTGTGGTTGAACAGGCGTTTTTGCGTATAGGGTACATCACGCATGGCATGGCCACGCTTTAGTTGCGACAGCAGTGGCCGTAAGGTATGGGCGGCTTGCGGGCGCAAGAACGCGTGTTTGGCCGGTATCAGCGCGTGGCTGCTGGGGCGGAAAGCGGCGTGTTTTAGCGTGGCGCTATGCTGGGGCACACGGGCTTGGGCATGTTTAGTCGCCGCTGCACTGGCTGTAGGGCGTGCTCGTGGCTCGCTTTGCTTAACCGCGATGACGCTATGCTTACGGCCTGGTTTGGCCACCGCTGCCGGGCTTTTTTTAGCACTGGCATGAGCGGGTTTGGCATAGCTAGACGTGCTTGCTATGACTAAACCGACACCTATCAACAATGAGGTATAAAATTTATTTTTCACGAAACGTTACGTTAAGTAGTTGAAATAATTAAGAACGCTAAGAAACATTGTTCTTCGTGGGCATTTTAAGGGTTTTATGGCATTTTACCAAGTTTTATTCATCGCCTTTGCCAACCGTTTTGCCTATAGGCGACTTAATAATTCGGCTTTTTTACTGCTGAATTCCGCATCGCTGACAATACCTTTATCGCGCAATCCGGCCAGTTTTTCAATGGCTGCAAAAATATCGCCCTCTTGTGCGGTTTGTGCCGGGGCGGTGGGCAGGGGCGGTAGGTTGGCGGTATTGCCGGACGGCGTAACGGCAACATTATCTATGGAGATGACGGGTAAGTTTTGGACATCGACCATGCCGTATTGGCTGTTGAACGTGACCGAGCTGCCGCCCGATTGTTGCTGGGAAAAGCCGCCGATTTGGTGGTCTAAGGTGTCGTAAAGGGTAACGTGGCCATTAGCTTCAATGGCTAAACGGCGGATAGAGGCAAAATACGCGTAGCGGATGTGATTTTGCGAGCCGGTGCTGTTCGGGTTCATCAAGCCCTGCGGCCACCAATTGCCGCCCGCCGAAGCGGCAAACAGGCTGACGTTTTGGCCATGGCCTTGGCTTTGGATGGTAGGGGGTTGCCAGATGGCCGTTTGGTTAGCTAAAAGCGTGGACAATTCTTGGCACAAATTGCTGACGCTGTTTTTGAGGCCATTATTGAACATATCGCCAATCATGGTCATGCCGCCGCGCATCCATTGCCCGGAACCGCCGAATTCGGGGTGGCTGAACTGGGCCATAGAGCCGTTGCCGTTTTGCACCGATTGCAACATGCTAAGCACCGCATCGACGCTAAAATGGTAACGTTGGGCGATGGCATTAATGATTTGTTGGCCTTCAGGGGTAAGTTGGGACATGGGAATTCCGCGTAAAGAGGGGTAATGCAGGTAAAATCAGTTGGGCAACTGATCCGATTGCTAGCCAGTTTAATGCAATAGCTAAGGAAAAGCACGAATTAGCGGCGCTTTTTTTCTTAAATTAGGAGGCGGCTTGACCAACCTGGGCAGTTGGGCAAGCCGTTCACTGAGGCATTTAGAGTGCGTCAGGGTTTTGGCAGTTGGTCAAACAGCCAAAGTCCTGTGCTATACAGAGGCGGGATTTCCTAGCATTGCGCCAGAGCGGTTACTACTTAATAAACAACATTTCTTGGTAAGTCGGGAATGGCCATAATTCGTCGGTGACTTCGCTTTCTAAAGCATCGGCATAACTGCGGGCTTCGTCCATCAGCGGGCGGATGGTTTGGGCGCAAAATTGCATGTGCGCTTCGGTGTCGGCAAAGTCGTGTTGGCCGATAGCGGTGCTGAGTTTGTCAACGGTTGCCATCAGAGTATTCAGTAGCGTGGAGATTTTGATCAGGGTTTCGCTGCCAAGTTCAACGCCGTTAGATTTTAAGCTGCTGATGGTGCTGGACAACTCGGCCAAGTATTTGACGACTGCCGGGTAAATGCCGGTTTTGGTCATGCTGACGACCAGTTTGGCTTCCACTTCAATCGCCAGAATATACTGCTCGGCATAAATGTCGAAACGGCTGGCCAACTCGACGGGCGACAGCACACCTAAGCCCTCAAACAATGCTTCAATCGGTTTTTCTTTCAAAACGGGCAGGGCATCGGCGGCGGTACGCAGGTTTCTTAAGCCGCGTTCTTCAACCGCCATTTTATGCCATTCGGCGGAGTAGCCGTTACCGCCAAACACGACCGCGCCATGGTTGTCGATGATTTCTTTCAATACCGCCAAAATAGCAGTATCTAAGGTTGCACCTTTAGCCAGTTCTGTTTCTAGCGCATCGGCAACCCAGTTCAGCGAATCGGCCAGCATGGTGTTCATGGCAACTAAAGGGCCGGCTACTGATTGGCCGGAACCGACCGCGCGGAATTCGAAGCGGTTGCCGGTAAAAGCGAACGGTGAGGTGCGGTTACGGTCGCCAGCGTCTTTGTTAAAGGTCGGTAGGGTTTTGATGCCCAAATCCATAATTCCGGCATTTAAGGAGCCGGTAATTTCGCCTTTGCTGATTTGCTCGAACACGTTATCGAGTTGTGAGCCTAAATAAACCGACATAATCGCTGGCGGCGCTTCGTTGGCACCTAAGCGGTGGTCATTGCTGGCGGTGGCGATGGCGGCGCGTAATAAAGGGCCAAATTTGTGCACACCCCGGATAACCGCTCCGCAGAACAGCAAAAATTGGGTGTTGGAATGTGGGGTGGAGCCTGGGTCTAATAAGTTGCCTTGGGTGGCGTTACCGACTGACCAGTTGACGTGTTTGCCTGAGCCGTTTATGCCTTTAAAAGGTTTTTCATGTAGCAAGCACACTAAGCCGTGTTTTTTCGCGGTATTTTTCAGTACCGTCATCAGCAGTTGCTGGTGGTCGGTGGCGACGTTGGCAGATTCAAAAAACGGCGCGATTTCAAACTGACCGGGGGCTACTTCGTTATGGCGGGTTTTTGCGGGGATACCCAGTTTATAGAGTTGTTCTTCGACATCCTGCATAAAGACTTGGACGCGTTCAGGGATGGCACCAAAATAATGGTCATCAAACTGTTGGCCTTTGGCGGGGGAAGTGCCAAATAATGTCCGTCCGGCCAGTAACAGATCAGGGCGACCACTGACGAAGTTGGCATCGACCAAAAAGTATTCTTGTTCCGCACCGCAACTGGAATTAACCGGAGCAATGTCGGTATGGCCCAGCAGTGACAACACCCGTTTGGCGGCTTTGTTCATGGCGGCGTTGGCGCGTAACAGCGGGGTTTTCTTATCCAGCGCTTCGCCAGTCCAAGACACGAACACCGTGGGTATGCACAGCGTCGCGCCGTTATCGGTGGTCATGATGAAAGCAGGGCTGGTGACATCCCACGCGGTGTAGCCACGCGCTTCAAACGTCGAACGGATACCGCCGTTAGGGAAAGAGGAGCCGTCCGGCTCGCCTTGTACCAGGACTTTGCCGCTGAATTCGGAAATGACCGAGCCATCGCTTTGTACGGATATGAAACCGTCGTGCTTTTCGGCAGTGGCATTGGTCAGCGGATAAAAAACGTGCGCATAATATAAAGCGCCTTTTGACAAGGCCCAGTCTTTCATGGCCAGCGCGACAACATCGGCAATGGAGACATCCAATTCCGAACTGGTTTCAACCGTTTTTTTCAATGATTTGAAAACTTCCTTAGGTAAGCTTTCTTTCATTTTATTTAAGGTAAAAACATCACTGGCCCATAAGCTGTCCAAAGAAGACGGTGCTTTAGGGGGCATCGGTTGGCGGTTGGTGATGGTTTGGATCGCTTGGATGCGTGCGGCATTTCCAGTCATTAATTTGCTCCTGATTGGCGTTGGAATTGATAAAAAGCAAAAGCAATAAGCGAACCAACTTTATAGAAGGGTTGGAATTTTTAGAAAAACACACGGCGGTGGCTGGCTTTGCTAGTAATAGGGTACGCAATGCTGGTCAAACCGTCGATTTTATGGTCTTTTTCAGTGCAATAGCCTGTTTATCTTGGTGCGTCGACACGCTGTCTGGCGTGGTGTGCTAGGGGCGGTGCAGGCTAGGCTAATGGCCTATAGGCAGAGTAAAGGTAAGGGATTACGCGCAAAAAACAGGGATGTCGGCTGCCGTCCTTGCGTCTGGCCTGATTGGGTTGGGCTTTTAAGTTTGGCATAATATCTGCATTTATTCCGTTAATCTTCCATACACCACTATAACTATAAAAGATGAAGCAATCTGTTGAGCTTGAGCAGTTAGAGCCTTATTTCCAGCAAGTACAGGATATTATCCTGAGCCGTCAACATTGGATCAGCGGTTTATTGCCTGCCAGTACGGCGGTCACCGCCCATGGCAATTATACCGATGCTTGGGTCAGGGACAATGTGTACAGCATTTTGGCGGTCTGGGGGTTGGGGTTGGCCTATAGGCGGGTTGAAGATTTGCCGGATAATCCCAATAAGGGCCGCGCTTATTTGCTGGAGCAGAGCGTGGTTAAGCTGATGCGGGGGTTGTTGGCGGCGATGATGCGCCAAGCCCCGAAAGTGGAAAAATTCAAGCACACACAAAACCCTTTAGATGCCTTACATGCCAAGTATGACACCAAAACCGGAGCGGTGGTGGTCGGTGACCATGAGTGGGGGCATTTGCAATTGGATGCCACTTCTTTATTTTTGCTGATGCTGGCGCAAATGACGGCATCTGGCCTGCGTATTGTCTTTACGATTGACGAAGTCAATTTTGTGCAAAATTTGGTGCATTATGTTAGCCGGACTTACCGCACCCCCGACTATGGTATTTGGGAGCGCGGCAATAAGATTAATCACGGCATTGCCGAGCTGAATGCCAGTTCCATCGGCATGGCGAAAGCGGCTTTAGAAGTGATGTCAGGCTTTAACCTGTTCGGTAAGGGCGGTGGGCAGGCCTCGGTGGTGCATGTCATCAGTGATGACATTGCGCGTACCCGCATTACTTTAGAATCCTTGCTGCCCCGCGAGTCCATTTCGAAAGAAGCCGATTCGGCGGTGCTGAGCATTACCGGTTTTCCGGCTTTTGCGGTCGAAAATAAGGCAATCCGTGACAAGACCGAAAAATTGATTTGCGATAAGTTACAAGGCCGTTACGGTTGCAAGCGTTTTTTATTGGACGGCCACCAAACCGTTATCGAAGACAGTAAGCGCCTGCATTATAATCCGCAGGAGCTGAAGCAGTTTATGCACATTGAGTGTGAGTGGCCGCTGTTTTTCAGCTATTTGCTGTTAAATAAGCTGTTTTCTGGCGATACTGACGCGGCGGCGGAATACCGCGCCAAGCTGGAAGGCTTGCTGGTCGAACATAACGGCCAGAAGTTGTTGCCGGAACTGTATATCGTCCCTAAAGAAGCCATTGCCGCCGAAAAAGCCCAACCCAATAGCCAAACCCGTGTGCCTAACGAAAATATCCCTTTGGTATGGGCGCAAAGCTTGTTTATTTTAGGTAGCCTGATCCAAGACGGCTTGCTCGGTATTGACGACATCGACCCCTTGGGCCGTTATAAGATGCTCAGCCAACGCCAAGACTACCGTTTGCAGATTGCTTTGGTGGCGCAGGACGGCAGTGTCCAAAATGATTTGCTGGCTTGTGGCATCCAAACCCAAACCCTCGCCGAAGTGTCGCCGATCCAAATCCGCGATGCCAGCGAACTGGCGGCGGCCTATACCCATGTCGGCCGGAATGACTGTTACGGGCTGACAGGCCGCCCGTTGCGGCAGTTACGCACCTTGTCAACTTCTAAGCTGTATAGCCTGTCCGGTGAGAAGTTGGTGTTCTTGCCGCAATTCCTTAACCAAAAAGGCTTTTATTTGGCGATGGATAACCGTTTGCTGATAGATCGCCTGCGCTTGGAATTGTCGTACATTTACAAGCATTGGGATAAGCCCAAAAATCCATTGGTGGTGATTACCATTAAGCACAATATGCTGGAAAGCTATAACCGCCAGGTGCTGATTGATTTTATCGAAGAACTGCAACAAGGTACGGTCAACCAAGTGCCGATCACCTTAGGTTTGCTTGGCGATTTTACGGCCACTTCCAATCAAGAAAAAATCAATTATCTGCATGACTTCGAGTTTTCCAAAGCCACTTGGCAGGAAAGCGAGCGGCCTTTTTTTGATGTCCTGCCGTTTGACGCGAAAGAATCCCAACCTTTAGACACACTGTTTTTAACGGTTTGGGAAATCAGTGACGATAAGGCTTTGCTGGAACAGCTTCGGGTTAACAGTAATTTGTATGTGCAATTGGAGGTGCTAAGCCAATTGGGGCTGCGCCACGGTTTGGACTACGCGCCTAAATTGACTGCCGCCGATCAGCCCAACGGCACAGTGCGGGATTTGTTGGAAGAAATTTACCAACGGGCCGGCGACCAACATGCGTGGTATGTGGTCAGGCGCTGTGCCGGCTTGCTGGGCAAATACGACATCAATCTGGAGCAGGCGGCGACCGATATTTTGGTGCGCCAGCATTTGCTGACCGTAGGCCGCGCTTACAGTGGCCGCGCCACCTTGAGCCGCCCCACCGATTCGTGGGAGATTTTGCAGATTATCCGCACCTACAATAATAACAATGCCAGCGAGCTGATTATTATCCAAGAACTGATTATCTATTTGGGCATGTTAATCAAATCCAAACCGGAGCTGTTTGCCGACATGCACACGGTCAGGGTAGGGCATATCTTGCAATTGATCTTGGTCAGGCAAAAACGCGAAACAGGCGGCACTTTAGACCAAGCGTTTAACGATATTCTGTTTTTGTCGCCTTACCAGCTTTCGCAAAAAGTCCGCGAAACCTTGGCCGATTACAGCAATACCGAAAGCCAGCTAAGCCAAGTCGAAGCCCTTAACCATGAAGGCGATTGTGCGGATTTGGGGCAGGCGCGGTTTTCTAAGGCGATGGACGCGCAAGACCATGTCGGCAATGCCGATTGGTATGACTGGCGTGAGCGGCAAGGCAGCGTCGGGCGTGAGAATGATGCCTTTTTTGCCAGTGTCTGGACTATCCTGCACCATTGCAGCGGCTTGATGATAGGTGAAAAGCTCAACAGCAAACGCCGCTTGGACAGCGAGATTATCCTCTCGCAAATGACATCGGGTGAACAAAGTTTTAAGATACATGTCAGCCATTTGCTGAACAAAATCCAGTCGCCCGTGTATCGGCAACTGACGGTGGAGGCGATTAAGGCCATTGCGTCGATTTTCCATACCAATTCGGTTTATATTAACGATACGCTAGTGACCGATGTCATTATCGGCCATGCCGTGCGGATTTGCTGGCTGCAAGCGCACCCGCTGCACCAGGACCATTACGAAGAACATGTGTCGATTGCTTGGCAAGCATTTTACCAACTGCCGCCGCATCGGGTCGCCAACGGCATTTTAGACGCGCTGGTACATTTACTCAATAATAATAGCTTACCTAAAGAAGAGGCAAACGTATGATACTGGCAGGCGATATAGGTGGAACCAAAACCGTTTTATCCTTATTAAGCAAAGACGCGGCAGGAGCCTTGGTTTGCAGGCAGGAGCAGACCTTTTCCAGTTTGGCCTATCTGGAGTTTACCGATATTCTGAAAGAATTTATCCCCCCCGGAACGGCCATCAGTTCCGCCTGTTTTGGGGTCGCCGGCCCCGTGGTCGAGCAACGTTGCCAAACCACCAACTTGCCGTGGTTACTGGACGGGGCGGCCTTAAAAACGTTGTTAGGTACCGAACACGTCAAACTGCTTAACGATTTGGAAGCGATGGCCTTGGGTATGCTGCATTTGCCGGATAGCGAGTTGCTGGAACTGAACCCTAACGCCCAAGCCCAAATCGGCAATATCGCGGTCATTGCCGCCGGTACCGGCCTCGGTGAGGCGATTTTATATTGGGACGGCAGCCGTTACCTGCCGATGGCGACCGAAGGCGGGCATTGCGATTTTGCCCCGCAAAACGAACAGCAGGATGATTTGTTGCGCTATTTGCGCCGAATCTATCCGTTGCACGTCAGTTGTGAGCGGCTGATTTCCGGCATCGGCTTTAGCCATTTGTATGATTTTTTGTGCGAACACGATTTCGCCACCGCTTGTTTGGCGGTGCCGGAAATTGATGACCACGAGGCGGGCATAGACCGTAATGCGGTGATCTCCCGTTTGGGGGTCAGCGGCGAAGATACCCTGTGCGCCGAAGCGGTGCGCCTGTTTGTCGAGTTGTACGGCGCGGAAGCGGGTAATTTGGCCTTAAAAGCCTTGGCGATAGGCGGGGTGTTTATCGGTGGCGGCATCGCCCCGAAGATTTTGCCTGTGATTGAAAAGGGCGGGTTCTTGGCGGCGTTTAAGGCTAAGGGGCGGTTTGCCGGGCTGTTGGATAAGGTGTCGGTTAAGGTGTCGCTGAATCCCCGGACACCGTTGCTGGGGGCTATTTATTATTTTGTGGATTAGGCTTTAGGCGCAGGCGAGGAGGAAGGGGGTTATTTTCTGGAATAATCGATGTTAAAGAGGCCATAACTCGGAGCGTGCCTTTGTGATTGGACAGTTTCTTGGCCAGCAACACTTGAGTGCAAGAAACCAATTTGATACTGTACCGCCATAACTGACCTAACTTATGGAGTCTTATTATGATTGGCACAATTACCGCTCTCCTGATCACCTATTGGTTTTACAAGAGTGCCGAAGCGGTAGGAAAAAACCCCTTATCTTCAGCCGGATTGGGTTTCCTGTCCTATCTGGTCCCCTGCATTGTGTGGACTTTAACCGTAACCCCTGGCTTACGCGATGCAGTTGACCATAATCCAAGCGCCTTGTCCGGCTTGTTTGTCAATTACGCGTATATTTTGGTAGGTACTGCTTGCGCCATCGGGATCAAATTCAGGCATTTTAAACAGCCTAATCCGTGAAAGCCACCCGATAAACTCAAGTGTAGGAATAAAACAATATGTGCGGGCGTTTTAATTTAATAGCCACACCGGATGAAATTATCAGGCATTTTCAATTGCAGAAACTGCCACCCTACCAATCCAGTTATAACATTACCCCCGCACAGAAAATTCTGAACATTGTCGAGTTGGAGAATAAATCCTTAAAAGCGGTCAATTTGTTTTGGGGGTTGGTGCCTTCTTGGTCCAAAGACAGCAAAAATAGCCACCACCTGATTAACGCGCGGGCCGAAACGGTCAGTGAGAAGCCTTCTTTTCGGGCGGCATTCCATAAGCGGCGTTGCTTGATAGTCGCCAGCGGTTTTTACGAATGGGCCAAACAGGAATCCGGCAAACAGGCTTTTCATATCCATCGCCAAGATCAACAGCCCTTTGCTTTTGCCGGACTTTGGGAACATTGGCAATATGAACAAGATACCTTGTATTCCTGCACGATCATCACTACCCAAGCCACACATATCATGCAACCCATCCATGAACGGATGCCGGTGATTATTCCCCCAGATTGCTATCGGCAATGGTTGGATAAATCGGCCGATGAATCACTGGCATTGCCATTGCTTAACAATCAAGCCTATGCTCAAATGGCGGCAACTCCGGTCAGCGATTGGGTAAATAATCCTAGGCATGATGATGAAAGGTGTTTGCAATAACCGCATCCCTATCCATCCGCACACAGACATGAACGGATACAAGCCCGACCTTCCGGCGGCCACGGCAACTGCCCTATAAGTTGCCGTGCAGTTGCGGTTTTTGGCAATCTCTTGCTGTGTCCGGCTAGGTAAGGACGCGGGATTTTGGCCTAATCTTAACCCGCTTCCGCCACCAAATCAGGATAATCGGTGTAGCCTATCTCAGGTGCCTGCAACCCGGAACTGTAGAACGTTTCGGTGTGATAGGGGTTGAGCGGCACGTTCAGTTGCAGGCGGCGGGGCAGATCAGGATTGGCAATGAAGTCTTTGCCAAAAGCCACCGCGTCTGCTTCTCCGGCGGCAACCACCTGTTGGGCGGTTTCGCGGTTAAAGCCCTCATTGGCGATCAAAACGCCGCCAAAGCGTTTTTTTAAGGCCGGACTGATGCGGTTTTCGCCTAGGGATTCGCGGGTACAAATAAAGGCGATGCCGCGCTGGCCTAATTGCTCGGCCACATAACCGAAGGTACTCAAGGGATCTGAATCGCCCATGGAATGGGCATCACCCCTAGGCGCAAGATGCACCCCAACGCGACCTGCACCCCAGATTGCAATCGCGGCATCGGTGACTTCCAGCAGCAAACGGGCACGGTTTTCTATTGGGCCGCCATAACTGTCATTACGTTTATTGGTGCTGTCCTGCAAAAACTGGTCGAGCAGGTAGCCATTGGCGCCATGCAGCTCGACACCGTCGAAACCGGCTTGTTTGGCGTTTTCCGCCCCTTGACGATAATCTTCGATAATCTGGGGAATTTCAGCCGTGTCTAACGCCCTTGGTATCACGAAATCCCGCAAAGGCCGCAAGAGGCTGACATGGCCTTGTGGCGCAAGGGCACTGGGTGCGACGGGCAAGTCGCCGTTGAGATAATCGGGATGGGAAACCCGGCCGACATGCCATAGCTGTAAAAAAATCCGCCCGCCTGCCGCGTGTACAGCTTTCGTTACTTTGCTCCAGCCCTCGACTTGTTCTTCCGACCAAATGCCGGGGGTATTCGGATACCCTACGCCCTGTGCGGAAACGCAGGTCGCTTCGCTTAAAATCAGTCCTGCTCCCGCCCTTTGGGTGTAATATTCCGCCATCAGCGCATTAGGCACTCTTCCGGCACTGGCGCGGCAGCGGGTCAGTGGTGCCATGATAATCCGGTTAGGCAGCGTCAGTGCCCCAACCGTGATAGGTTCAAATAGGGTAGTCATTTTTATCCTCTTGTAATGATTGGTTTTAACTTGTAAAACGTAAGCCTTTGCTCTGCCGTACCTGTTAATTTTGGCGGCGGCGCAAAAAGGCTACGGTCATCGTGGTGTTTTCGTCTTTCAATCTCGTGGAGCCACAAAAACGGATAAATAGGGGAGGGGGTAACCGGATTTAAGGGAAATACACGTTCCAGCGCATTCCGCCTAAGGCGTTACTTTTGCCGCCTTCCAGTTTGCCGCCTAACAGTGTGACTAATTCATATACCACGCTCATGCCGATGCCATGCCCGTGGATATTTTCATCCGCCCTCACTCCGCGCTTGAGAATTTCGTTATATTTGCCTAACGGAATGCCTGGGCCGTCGTCTTCGATTTGTATTTGGACGGAAAAGTTGCGGCGGTTATTGCGGACATTTAAAGACACGCTCAGTTTGACGTTCTGCCGGCACCACTTACAGGCATTGTCGAGCAGATTGCCGACAATTTCGTATAAATCGCCTTCTTCACAATAGATTAAACAGGAGTCGGGTATCGCTACGGCAATGGTAATGCCTTTGTCGAGATAGACTTTATTAAGCGATGCGGTAATCTTATTGACAATCACCGGCAAATCTACGGTTTTAATGGCTTTATGCTGGCCTTTGGCGGCCGCGCGGTGCAATTGGTACTCGACAATCTCATCCATCCGCGAAATCTGCTCTTTGACCGTGTCGGTATTGGAGCTGAATGTTTCGGCACAGCCGCGCAAAATGGCGAGCGGGGTTTTTAAGCTGTGGGCAAGGTCGGCAAGGTTGTTGCGGTAGCGTTCCAGATGCGCCCGCTCAATACTGATAAAGGCGTTCAGATTCCCTACTAAACCTTTTAGTTCGCTAGGGTAGGAGCCGTCCAAATGGGTTTTGGTGCCATGTTCTATCGCCGCCAAATCGGTGGCGATACTGCGCAACGGCTTAAGGCTCCAGCGCAACAGGGCAAACTGGATAGTCACCAAAACAATGCCGATAAACAGCAGCCAGATGCGCAAGGTTTTTTGCAGGTGTTCGATTTGATGGCTGACGAATTGGGCATCTTCGGCGACGGTAAAAATATATTCCCGCTCGACACCGGAGACGTTTTGCCACACCACGTCATAATGCAGTACATACCTGCCATGATTATCAAAGGCAAACAAGGATTCGCCGACCTTAAGCGGCGGCGGGCTGATCACATCCAAGCCTAAGCCGGAGGTAGAGCGCCACAGCACCTCGCCTTGCTTTTGCTGGACAAACCCATATAAGCCGGAACCTGGGTTACTGAAGCGCGGTTCGGGCAAATAGTCGGGCATCTTCAATTGTCCGGCATTATTAATTTCCGCCAAAGACAATAAGGAATAAATTTGCACCTGCAAGCGCTCTTGCAGCGCCTGCTCGGCGCTGTCACGGAAACCTTGCTCAAGGATAATGGCGACCAAGCCAAAGAACACGGTCAGCGCCAAGCCTTCGGCAACTAAGAGACGGAAACTTAAAGATTTTAGGCGCAAAGTTCAGGCTCAGGAAGTCAGGGGGATACGGTAGCCGCGGCCACGCAAGGTTTCTATGGGTTTACGGCTACCGTCCGGGTCAAGCTTTTTGCGTAATCGGCCTATGAACACTTCAATGACATTGCTGTCGCGGTCGAAGTCCTCATCATAAATATGCGCCGTCAATACCGATTTGGAAATCAGCTCGCCTTTACGGAACATAAGGTATTCCAAAACTTTATATTCATAAGCGGTCAGTTCCAATTTAACGCCGGCGACACTGACCTCCTGTGCGACCGTATCCAGTTCGATATTGTCATGGGTCAATACTGGATGTGCCTGCCCTGCCGAACGGCGGATCAGGGCGTTAATACGCGCCAGCATTTCTTCATAATGGAACGGTTTGACCAGATAATCATCCGCCCCCGCTTCCAGACCTTCGACTTTCTCCTGCCAGCGGCTCCGCGCCGTCAGAATCAGGATTGGGATGGTGACTTTGTTTTTGCGCAGGCGTTTAATCAGCTCAATACCCGAAAAGTCCGGCAAGCCAATATCGACCACCGCCGCGTCAATAGGGAATTCTTTGCCCATATAGAAACCGTCGGCGCCGGTATGGGCGGTATCGACCGCAAAGCCCCGTTCGGCAAAAAAGTGCTGGATCTGTTCACATAGGATCACTTCATCTTCAACAACCAGAATGCGCATAGTCTGTTAACCTAAACTTAGTTAAGTAATTGGCCGGTTTCGGCATCAAATTTATAATGGCGGATATGGCCTTGGGTGGTCAAGACCCGAATGACATGGACTTGTTTATCATCAATCTGCTCGGTTTCAGCCCCTAAGACCCGGTTATGGCTATCTTGGTTCAATTGTCTGGCGGCCAAGTCCACGGCAGCGGTTTGCGTCAGTCTGACGGGATTGGCAAAGCTATTGCTGCCCTCTTCGGCAAAACTGGCCTTACCCGCTAACAGCAAGGCCAGTATACTGATACGGATGACGTTTTTCATAAAATTTCCTGCAAATGCGAATAAAATTAAGCGGACTGCCAAGAAAGTGACCTTTCTTTGTCTATGGCTCATAGTGTATTCGCCTGACCCTGAACCTGCGCTTAATCTGCCTTACATTGCCAATAGTGTGAAAAACGCTAGCCGTTACTTAGGAACGTGCATGAAATAAAACCTGTTGTACAGGCGAAAGTACGGCAACCCCCTCCCAGCCTCCCCCTTGCCAGGGGGAGGGGCTTTTTCCTCTAACTTTCGCCTGTACGACGGGGAAGCCGTTCGCTCCCTCCCCTGCGAAGAGCGACTGCATGGATGCAGGAGGTAGAGCAACGCAGGAGCGGTTGCCGAGAGGGCTGGGGTGGGGTTGAACACGCTGAGGTGCAAAATGAACGCCTACTTAATTTTATGCACGTTCCTTAACGTAAGGACGGCGTTTGCAAGACATTGCTCAGCGCGTGTTCAAAAGACGCGCCCAACTTGCCCGCCAATTTATCGATCAGGGCTTCTTGTTGGGTGAAATCAACCCGCTTTTCGGCGCCGATAATATCGCGGGCCACCTTATCGTCATCGGAAAAATCATCGGCGATGCCATTTTTCACGCCGGCTTCGCCCGTCCAGACCAAACCGGAGAACATATCCGGCGTTTCTTTCAGGCGATTGCCGCGCCCCAGTTTAACGGCGCTGATAAATTGTTGGTGGACTTGCCCCAGCAACTCCTTCATATAGGCGGTTTCGTCTTCCTTAGGCGGCGAAAACGGGTCGAGCATGGCCTTATGCGCCCCGGCGGTCAGTAAACGCCGCTCTACGCCCAGGTTTTTCATGGCATCGACAAAACCGAAACCGTCCATCAATACCCCGATAGAGCCGATCAGGCTGGCGGGATTGACAAATATCTTATCGGTGGCGGACGCAATGTAATAGCAGCCGGATGCGCAAACGTCGCTGACTACGGCATAAATCGGCAATTGCGGATGCTCTTTCTTAATTTTGCGGATTTCGTCATAGACATAAGCGGATTGCACCGGGCTACCGCCAGGTGAGTTGGCATGGATGATGATGCCCTTGGTATGCTCGTCCTTTACCGCATTACGCAGGCTTTCAATCAAATCGGCGGCATTGGCATCTTTGCCTTCGGCAATCATGCCGACCAAGTTGATCACGGCGGTGTGTTCGCCGGAAGAGTTTTTGTCCAATTTCAGTTTGGGATAAACCGCCACGCCCAATAATACCAGGATGTAGGCGAACATTAAGGATTTAAAGAAAATCCCCCAGCGGCGGGTGGCTTTTTGTTCGTCCAGCGCGGCAAACGCCAGTTTTTCTAAAACACTGCGCTCCCAATGGGCGCTATCGGTCGGGTGTTGCGAATTGTCTTTTTCTTGATTGTCCATTAGGTTAACCTTGGATATAGTCCAGTAATTGCGTCGGTTTTTGTAGACAACGCAAAGGGTTGTATTGTTGCAAAAAATCTTCGCTATGGGCACCGCAGGCCACGCCCACTGAGGCTATCTGGGCATTTTGCGCCATTTGTAGATCATGTATGGAATCGCCGACCATTAACACCCGGTCTTTATCCACCTGCGCATGGGCGATCAGCTCATGCAGCATCAGCGGGTTAGGCTTGGAGGCGGTCTCATCGGCGCACCGGGTCGCGCAAAACAATTGCGCCGTTCCCGTCGCCGCTAATGCTTCATCTAAGCCTGCACGGGTTTTTCCGGTCGCCACCGCCAGTTGGTAGCCGTCGTCCTTAAGCTGCACCAGCATGTCGTAAACGCCGGCAAACAAATCGTCAGGGCTGATGGGTTTGGAAAAATAGGCTTTGCTGTAATGGCGTACTAGCACAGCCACTTTTTGGTCATCGGCGGCCGGGAACAAAGCCTGCATCGCCTTGTCTATGCTCAGGCCAATAACATCTTTGGCGGCTTGCCGTTCGGGAGCGCCGATACCGCACAATTCCCCCGCCTGTTGCAGGCAGTCGGCAATCCAGTCTATCGAATTGATTAAGGTGCCGTCCCAATCGAAGATGATTAAATCATAAGCGTTCTTCATAAGTTAATAAATCGTCCAGTTGTTGAGGTAAAGGGGCTGAGACGGTCAATAACGCGCCGGTGACCGGATGCGTAAATTGCAGGGTGGCGGCATGAAGGAACATGCGCTTATAGCCCCGGCTGCGGAACGCTTTATTGACGTCATCTTGGCCGTAACGCTCATCACCGACTATTGGATGCCCCAAACTGCTGGCGGCATGGACACGGATCTGATGGGTACGTCCGGTTTTAGGGGCGGCTTCGACCAAGGTGCAGTCAGGAAACAGTTTAAGCCGTCGGAACAGCGTTTCCGCCTCTTTGCCCGTTTTACTGATAAATACCATGCGTTCGCCGCCTTGGGTTTGGTTTTTTTGCAGCGGCGCACTGACCAGCAGTTTTTTGCGCAACCACTGCCCCGCCAAGAGCGCGAGATAGGTCTTTTGCACTTGGTCTTCACGGAATAGGGTATGGAGTTTTTTTAGGGCGCTGCGTTTTTTGGCGATCAGCAAGCAGCCGGAGGTGTCCTTATCTAATCGGTGTACCAACTCCAAAAACGGCGCATTCGGCCTGACCGAACGCAGACCCTCAATAATACCGGAGTTAATGCCGGTACCGCCATGTACCGCATACCCGGCAGGTTTATTGATGATCATAAACGCCTCGTCCTCAAACAACACGCTGGCCGCCAGCGCGTCTTGCAAATGCTGGCCGACAAAGGTTTCAGGGGCTTTTTCGGCTACCCGCACCGGGGGTATCCGCACTTGGTCGCCTGTTTCCAGACGGTATTTGACATCGACACGGCCTTTATTGACGCGTACCTCGCCTTTGCGGACAATACGGTAAATATGGCTTTTCGGCACACCTTTCAGAAACGTGATTAAAAAATTGTCCAAACGCTGGTCGCATTGTTCTTCGGTAATGTCGATCAGTTGGACTTTTGGGGTTCCGCCCTGTTCTGCTGTGGTCATAAGTAAATAATATCAGTATTATGGTCTGGATTGATTCTTTAAATTGCTGTAGGGCGATAAGGTTGCTATATTAAGCATGTTTTCAAAAAAAACATAACCCGCCCCACTTTGCCATGATGGCACGGGCTGGGGCAAAGCCATGCGGCTAACAGGGCAGACTCATCACGCCCGTTTGTTTAGGCCGCATAAGACAAGATTTTTTGGGTTCATCGCTCGACCCTTGATGCGCGATTTTTAAACTCCTGCTGACAACAGAATTTACCCTTAAGACTGATTTGACTTAAGTTTTTAGTATTGTGAGCGCAGGTACCGTTGCCTTCATGATTTGCAGCCAAGCTACCGACAATAATGCGCCGATAAACCAAACGCCGATAAACCAACAATAGCACGGTAAACCGCCGATTGATGGTGTTTTTTAACCACTATCGCCCACTAGGCCTATTGTCTTGATTACTCACTTTGCACTAGGAATTAAGCCCGTCTGATTAATAAAGTCTGGCCACGGAGCAGGACACTACAAGGATACACAATGAAAAGAATGCTTATCAACGCCACGCAGGCGGAAGAACTGCGGGTCGCTTTGGTAGACGGTCAAAAACTGTATGATTTTGACATAGAAGTACCATCAAAAGAACAAAAAAAATCCAATATTTATAAAGGCATCATCACCCGCGTAGAACCTAGCTTAGAAGCCGCCTTCGTCAATTACGGCGCCGACAAGCACGGCTTCTTGCCTTTTAAGGAAATCTCCCCCGCTTATCGGCACACGCCTGAAGGCGCCGAAGAAGGCCGTCGTGCGGCGGTTAAAGACCTGATTAAAGAAGGCCAAGAAATTGTCGTTCAGATTGAAAAGGAAGAGCGGGGCAACAAAGGCGCGGCGCTGACCACCTATATCAGCCTCGCAGGCACTTATCTGGTGTTGATGCCCAACAACCCGAAAGCGGGCGGCATTTCCCGCCGCATTGAGGGCGACACCCGCAGCGAATTGCGCGAAGTCATGGCCTCCTTGACCATCCCCGATAATATGGGGTTGATTGTCCGCACCGCCGGGTGCGGCAAAAATGCCGAAGAGCTGCAATGGGACTTAAATTACCTGATGCAGTTGTGGGAGTCCATTGAGCGCTCGTCCAGCGAACAAAAAGCCCCGTTTTTGGTGTTCCAAGAAAGCAACGTCATAATTCGCGCCCTGCGTGACCATTTACGCGGTGATGTCGATGAAATTCTGATCGACAATCAAGAATCCTTTGCTTTGGTGCAAAAATTCCTCAAGCAAGTCATGCCGCATTTCTTGCCTAAAGCGAAATTGTACCAAGATGCCGTACCGCTGTTTAACCGTTACCAAATTGAAGCCCAAATCGAAGTCGCCTATAACCGCGAAGTGTCGTTGCCGTCCGGCGGCTCTATCGTCATCGACCATACCGAAGCGCTGACTTCCATCGATATTAACTCGGCCCGCGCCACCAAAGGCAATGATATTGAAGAAACCGCACTGAACACTAATTTGGAAGCGGCGGAAGAGATTGCCCGGCAATTGCGTCTGCGTGACTTAGGCGGTCTGTTCGTCATCGATTTCATCGATATGATGTCCAACAAAAACCAGCGCAGCGTTGAAAACCATCTGCGTGACGCGCTCAAAATCGACCGGGCCCGTATCCAAACCGGCAAAATTTCCCGTTTCGGCTTGCTGGAAATGTCCAGGCAACGGATGCGGCCTTCGTTAGGGGATTCCACGCAAATCATCTGCCCCCGTTGCAAAGGCCAAGGCACTATCCGTAACGTCGAATCCGTGGCGTTGTCGGTGTTGCGGTTGATTGAAGAGGAGGCGATGAAAAAAAGCACCGAAAAAGTCATTGTCCACTTGCCGATTGAATCCGCTACTTTCCTGCTCAATGAAAAACGCAGTGCCATTGAGCAAATTGAGCACCGCCTGAAAGTCGGCATCGTTATCTTGCCTAGCCGCCACATGGAAACGCCTGCCTACGAGATTGAGCGTATTAAGGAAAAAGAAGCGGCACCTGACGATAAGCCTAGCTATATCCAAATTAAGGCCGAAGAGATCACTATCCCTGAATTTGCCCAGCAAATGAAGAGCAAAGTGGAGCGTCCGGTCATCCAAGAATTTGTTCATGACGTGCCTGAACCCATTGTCCAGAAAAACGAAGCGGCCAGCCTGATTAAACGCTTCTGGCATAAGCTGGTCGGTGCCGTGGCGAATGAGCCGGATAACAAAGATGCCGCACCTGCCATTGCCGACCTTGAAGAGGCCTTGCCAGCTACCGGCGAAGCCGTGCCTAGCCGTAGCCGCAACTCCAACCGTAAACGCAACCGTAACAGAAACCGTGACCGTGACCGTGAAACGGCAACTGTAGCGGCTCCGGCTATGGATGCGGACAAGCCAGAAAAAGCTGATAAACAGGACAAACCGGAATCAGCAACTCAGCCGCAACGCCAATTTAGGGGGCCTGGCCGTAATGTCAGACCGAACATTATCCTTCCCGCACCAGCGGCGGCAACCGCCCAAGTGGATGCACCGGATAAACCGGCATCCGCCGCACCAGCCCATAAAGAGCTGGCAGAGGCTAAAGGTTCGGATACATTAGTCGCATCCGCTATTGAATCCGACGACCATATCTCAGAATTATCCGCCGAAGAGCAGGCCAGCCTACGGTCGTCTTCCAGACGTTCGAGCCGCCGTGGCCCTAACCGCAGAAGACCGCGTAACCCTAATTACAAGCGCCCCGAAGACAACCATGAGGGACACAGTGATGAAGAGCCGCAACTGGCGGCGCAAGACGACTTTGAAGTGGCGGCACAGGTACACGGCGAACATTTCAGCCACTTTGACGCTAAGCCAGAAGTATCCATACCCGTTGCCGTTGCACAAGCAGAAACAGAGGTTAAGCCGGTAGAACCTGCACCTGTTATCGTCGCGGAAGCGGAGACGGCGGCTGTAACGGTTACCGACGTAACGCCCGCCGCATCAGTAACCGATACTGGCCAAGCGGCCGAAGCGGCGACTGTTGTCATCGAAACGATTAGCGAATTGGCAGTGCCTGTTGAAGCCGCCACACCTGAGCCGCTTCAACAGGCCGCTACCGCGCCTACGCCAACACCTGAGCCTGTCGAAACTGCACCAATGCCTGAGATTGTTGCAACGCCCGAAAGTGTTATATCTGAACCTGTTGCTGCCGAAGTGGCGGTAGCTGTTGCGCCTGCACCAGAGCCTGAAAGCACCGCATCTGAACCTGCCGGGGTTGATGTGCCTGTAGCGGTGGCTTCCGACGTTGTGCAGGAAGTGCCAGTCCAAGATGTGCCAGTGGCAGTCAGCGCCGAACCGCCGCTGAGCGAAATAGCTGCGCCAGCATTAGCGGCAGTCATAGCGCCTACCGAACCGGAAGCCGTGACAGAAAAGCCAGCCGATATGCCAAGCTAAGGCTACACCCGGCTCCAGCGCGTATAAAAAAGCCCGCCAAGCTTACTTGGCGGGCTTTTTTCTTATCCGGCTATGTGCCACGGTAGCCTACTGCTGACTAGGGTAAGGCAGATGCCTATCACCTTAATTGGCCGTTCCTTCCTAACCTGCTCCTGCATTTAAACAAGCCCGTTCGGTTTGCGTAACCATTTCGCCGCCAACTCTTGGGCAGGCACCGGACGGCTAAAATAATAGCCCTGAAACAATTTACAGCCTTTTTGCAACAGAAAATCCACTTGCTCCTGGGTTTCCACGCCTTCGGCAATCACTTCTAAGCCTAGGTTATCCGCCATGTGGATAATGGTCTCGACAACAATTTCATTGCTGCGGTTATCCGTCACATCATTAACAAAACTTCGGTCTATTTTTAGCTGGCTGAGCGGAAATGCGGTCAAGTATGCTAAAGAAGAGTAGCCGGTACCGAAATCGTCGATACTAATGCTCAGCCCCAGCTTTTTTAACCGGCGCATTTTTTCCACCGTTTGCAGGATATTATCAATCAGCCCGCTTTCCGTCAGTTCCAACATTAATTGCCTCGGATCAATTTGGCTATTGTTGACAATAGCCGCCACCTGCTCGACAAAATCGCTTTGCTGGAACTGTTTGGCGCTGACATTGACGGCAATATGCCTAAAGGTGAGGTCTTGTTCTGACCATCTTTTTATGTTTTGGCACGCTTCCGACAGCACCCATTGGCCTAGTTGCACAATCAATCCGGTATCTTCGGCCAAGGGAATAAACTCACTGGGGGCAATCAATCCTTGGAGAGGATGCAACCAACGGATCAAGGCTTCGGCACTGACCATCTCGCCATTGGCATCCACCTGGGGCTGGTAATACAAAGTAAACTGCTGCTCTTGCAAGGCTAGCCGCAAATTAGATTCCAATTGCAGATGCCTATCCGCCGCTTCCTGCATACTGTAATCAAAAAAGCTGATGGTATTGCGGCCTTTGGCTTTTGAGCGGTACATCGCGGTATCCGCCTGTTGTAACAGCTCTTCCGGCAAACAGACCAGTTTATTGGAAAATAAGGTAATACCTATGCTAGTAGAAAAATAATGCCCGCTATTGCTTAAATGGTACGGCTGATTCAAGTCATACAGAATTTGAGTGGCGCGGCTGATGATAATATCAGTAGCCTCATGTTGAAGGCTTGACGCGGTATTCAGTAAAATGACAAATTCATCGCCCCCGAAACGGGCGGCAGTGTCTTGTTCATTAATGCCGCTGCGCAAACGTCCGGCGACCTGCTTTAGCAACTCATCCCCCGCATGATGGCCTAACGAGTCGTTTAACCATTTAAAATGGTCAAGATCGAGAAAAAGGATGGCGAAAAAACACTCTTCCGCCTGCAAATCGGTCAACACTTGCTCAATTTTGTCTTCTAACAAGCGGCGGTTAGGCAGGTTAGTCAAAGGGTCATAAAAAGCCAATTGCTTAATATGCTCTTCAAACTTTTTTTTCTCGCTGATGTCGGTAAACATCGACACATAATTGGTCACTGCTCCGTCACTGTTCTTCAAGGCGGTAATGGACTGCCATTTGGTAAACAGCGCCCCGTCTTTGCGGCGGTCAATGACCTCGCCTTCAAAACGCCCTTCATTATCCAGCCGTTGCCATAAGTCATCATAAAACGCATCATTATGTAAGCCGGAACGCAAAATAGTCGGTTTTTTGCCGACGACCTCTTCCGCCGTGTAGCCGGTAATTTTGCTAAAGGCAGGATTTACCCGCAAAATATGGGTTTGTGCATCTGTAATCATAATGCCTTGCAGGCTATTAAAGGTGATTGCCGCCAAACGCATTTCCTCTTCATTCTTCTTCGCTTCCGTAATATCCATCCATGCCCCTATGACTTCATCATGGAGGCCATCCAGCGAGGGCAAAAAATTCACTTTATCGTATACCCAGCGGTAAGTGCCGTCCTTATGCCGGAAACGGTACTGCATATCCAAGTGCTCAAGCTCAGGCAAGCGCTGTACTTTGTCCAGCAACCCGGCTAAATCTTCAGGATGGACACGGTCGACCCATAGATAACGGTTATCGTGCCACTCTTGAGGGGTAAAACCTGTTATCGGCAAAAATGCATCGCTGACAAAGGTGTTGCGGTACAGATAGCGTAACTTATCGGTCAGTACCGAAGTATAAATAGCCGCCGGACTTAGATTGACCACTGCCTTAAAACGCTGTTCGCTTTCCTGATAAGCTTGGTTACTGGCTTGTAATAAGGTGATTGTCCGATCTAAATCCGCATTAATCCGGGTCAATTGCGCTTTGGTTTGTTGGTGGACGAAAATTTCATCCTGCAATTGTTGGTTGGCCTTAAGCAGTATGGCCGGACTGGGAATCAGCAAGGCTTTGGGGATCAGCGTCCACAAAACGACAGCCGTCCACAAAGACACCGCCGCCGTTACCGCCAGCAATATCCCTTCCAACGCATAATAGGGCTGCCAGATCATAATGACTGCAAAGACATGGGTAATGCCGCAACACAGGATAAAGCCGCTAAATAAGCGGAACAGGCCTTTAAAAACAATATCGCTACGCTTTTCGAGAAAATAGGCAATGGCCAAAGGGATGGAAAAGTACGCTAAAGCGGTCAGCAAATGCGAAGCCACCAACAGCCACAGCAACCCAGGTTGCCATAAGAAACAATAGCCGTGGGGCATAAAGCTATTAGTGGGCAATAAAAAGTCTAGCAAACTCTGCATAATAACCGTCTTCCGACTAAAATTCCATGTAGCCCATTAATAACAGAATGGCATTTAAATTCAAGTAACCAGTTCACAGTTTTAATAAAAACTTGCCCAATTAGACCGTTTTTTTGCGGCTCCCTCTTGCCTTGTTCCGAAATAGCCGATGACAAATACAAATAACAAATAATATCAAAGTATTACAGTCATTAACCAAAGAACCAATAAGCCACCACAATACTTGCCAATACGCCAGCCCCATCGGCGAGCAAGCCACAAGTAACCGCATAACGGCTATGCCTGACTCCGACCGCCCCCAAATACACCGCCAGCACATAAAACGTTGTTTCGGTACTGCCTTGGACAATACAGACCAAGCGTCCGGCAAAAGAATCCACACCCGCCGTCCGCATCGTATCGATCATCAAAGCCCGCGCCGCACTCCCGCTAAACGGCTTAATTAAGGCGGTCGGCAAGGCATCGACAAAACGCCCGTCCAGTGCCAAGGCAGCCACTGCGGTACGCAATGCCTCCGCTAACAGGGCAAAAGCCCCACTGGCACGGAACACGCCAATCGCAACCAGCATCGCCACCAAATATGGCACAATCGTCACCGCCGTTTGAAAACCATCCTTTGCCCCGTCAATAAACGCCGCGTAAGCGTCCACTTTTTTATAAGCCGCGCCGGCAATAAACGCCACGATCAGGCTAAAGAGTAAAACTTGGCTTAACAATGCCGATTGTGCCAGCATTTGCGCTTGCGGTAACGCCGAAAAATAGCCTAACAAACCGCCCACCAACACAGTCAGACCCAGTAAATACGCCAATACCACTTTATCGAGCAAATTGATTTTCTGGATAAAAGCCACCGTTAACAATCCAGTTAGTGTCGATATATAGGTCGCCAGTAAAATAGGGATGAACACATCGGTAGGATTTTGCGCCCCCAATTGCGCCCGGTAACTGAAAATCGTCACCGGCAACAAAGTGACGCTGGAGCTGTTAATCACCATAAACAGAATCTGCGCGGCACTGGCGGTGTCCGGTTTGGGGTTCAGCTTTTGTAACTCCTGCATGGCCTTAATGCCCAGGGGAGTCGCGGCATTATCCAAGCCTAACATATTTGCCGACAAATTCATCACCATCGCCGCCAACGCCGGATGGTCTTTCGGCACCTCCGGCATCAGACGGCTAAACAGCGGCGTAAGCCCACGGGTCAGCAAGCGGACAAAACCGCTTTGCTCGCCAACGCGCATAATCCCCAACCATAATGCCAACACCCCGGTCAGCCCCAAGGCAATCTCAAACGCCGCTTTGGCCTGCGCGAATAAAGCAGCCAACATCTCGGCAAATACTTGCTGGTCGCCAAAGTATAACACCTTAATTGAGGCGACAAGAAAAGCCACCAGAAAAAAACCACTCCAAATACGATTGAGCATAACAAGAACTTAGAAAAGACAGCATAATGACGGCAATTGCCCCACAAGGTTAAAGCCGCACCGATTGCTTGTAGGGATTTAATAAATTTTTAACCCTACAATATAAGGGGTAAAATAGCTTACACCAGAACTGACGCTTAAATTGGGCAATTCCCATGAAAAAATATAAATACCCAACAAGATAATATAAAAAAACTGGCAAACATTGCTTAAGTCGAAAAAACATTAAAAACCATAGTCTTATCTATCATGCACTAACATGTATGGCTGGTTGGGCACATTATTTGGAGAAGCGGATGTTAACTTGGTCAGACCATTTTTCGGTAAAAATAGAATCTGTCGACATACAACATAAAAAATTATTCGAACTACTTAACCTATTGCCCGAAAATGTGACCGAAGGGGTATGCAGACAAGCGCCGATCGATGCCATACTGACAGAATTAATGGCATACGCCGGCCAGCATTTTGTCGATGAAGAACTGCTGATGCAACATCATCACCTAGACCCCCGCCATATCAATGTTCACCGGATGGAACACAAATCGTTTATCTACGACATCCAAAACATGCAGGAACATTTGTACTCGGAAGAGGAGGTGGGGGATATTGCAGAAAAGTTGGTGAGCTTCATCACCTCATGGCTGATCTACCACATACTCGGCATAGACCGGATTATGGCGGCACAAATTTTTGCCATCCACCACGGTGCGACACCCGAACAAGCTTACGAGGCACGGCACGCCGTCAACTATGACGCAGCGACTACCCATTTAATGTTGGATTCGGTACTGGACTTATGGCACCTATCTATGGACCGTTGCCATAAACTGGAGGCTAAACTGGCCGCAGTGACGGCGGCTAAACACCCAAAATAAACAAGTCGGTAAAACAGCGTTAAACCGTTGGCTTAAAAATCTGTATCAAACCTGACCGTTAAGTTGTCGCCGGACTAAAAACCCATCTAACTGATTGGCGAAGGCCTGCACATCACGCGCACTTAAGGCGGCGGGGCCGCCGGTATCAATGCCGCTGGCCCGTAGCGTATCCATAAAATCCCGCATATTTAGGCGTTCCTTGATGGTTTCTTGGTTATAGCGTTCGCCACGCGGATTAATGGCATGACCACCCTTAGCCAGCACTTCGCTAGCCAAAGGAATGTCACCGGTAATCACCAAATCCCCCGCACTTAAGCGGCTGACGATTTCATTATCGGCGACATCAAAGCCCGAATGCACGCGTAGCATTTTGATATAACGCGACGGCGGTATCGGCAACTGTTGGTTAGCGACCAGTGTGGTGGTAATGGCAGTGCGTTCCGCCGCCCGAAATAAAATATCTTTAATCGGCTTAGGACAAGCATCGGCATCGACCCATATTTGCATGGCGACTCCCTATCAGGCAAAAAAGGCTTAACCTTGCAGGACATTAGGCGGCTTGTCAACATTTTTAAGTTATAATACCGGACATACCGTCGCCACCAATGCCACCCAATACGCTGCCCCTATCGGCAATATCGCATCATTAAAATCATAATGCGGATTATGCAGCAAACAGCTATTGGCGGACGAACCGTTGCCTATCCACAGATAACAGCCCGGCTTTTCCTGTAACATAAAGGCAAAATCTTCCGACCCCATGCTGGAAGCGGGTTGTCCGTCAACCCCCGCTTCCCCTACTATGGCAATCGCGGCTTGGCGGGCCTGCTCGGTTTCTGCGGCACTGTTCCATGTCACCGGATAGCCGGGATTTTCGGGATTGAACACAGCCGTGGCGCTGACGTTAAACGCCGCCGCAATCTGCCCGGTAAGATGGCGGAGTTGGGCGGCGATTTGCGTTTGCAGTTCCGGTTTAAAACAGCGCACTGTCCCCCTTAAGGTCACGCTATCGGGAATGGCGTTCCAAGTGTTACCCGCATGGATTTGCGTGATACTGACCACCGCCGCGTCGGCAGGGTTAAGGTGACGGCTGACAATCGTTTGCAAGGCCGTAATCAAATGTGCGGCGGCGACCACGGCATCATTGCCCAAATGCGGCATTGCCGCATGGGTGGCTTGGCCTTGCAGGATAATTTCAAAGCAATCAAAAGCCGCCATCATCGCGCCCGGCTTAACGGCAAACTGGCCGAGCGGAATATCGGGATAATTGTGCATCCCGAACACGCAATCCGCGGGAAACAACGCAAACAAACCGTCATCAATCATTGCCTTCGCCCCGGCTCGGCATTCTTCGGCAGGTTGGAAGATAAAATACACCGTACCGTCAAAATCCGGCTGTTGCGCCAGATGACAAGCCGCCCCCAACAACATCGCGGTATGCCCGTCATGGCCACAGGCGTGCATCTTGCCGTCATGGCGGGATTTATGGGCAAACCCGTTGTGTTCCTGAATAAACAGCGCGTCCATATCCGCGCGTAAGGCGATTTTTTTCCCGCCCGTGCCGGCACGCAACGTACCCACCACGCCTGTCCCGCCCAAGCCCTCATGTACATCTAAGCCAAACTCACGCAATTTAGCGGTGACAAATTGTGCGGTTTGGGTTTCCTCAAACGCTGTTTCGGGATATTGGTGCAAATGCCGCCGCCATTCGCGCATGGCGGCATGTAAATAGCTTAAAGAGAGGGTAGTCGACATGGGAAACGGAAAATTTACGGGGAAAAAGCGATCTTACCCTAAAGCAAGAACCAGTAGCTGCCAACAGCAGCCCTACTCAACATCCAACTGATAATCATCAAGAAATTTTTCGGCATAATGCCGGTAAACCTTTTGCTCAATGAACGCATCGTACAGGTCAGGATCAATATGGTTGGTTTCTTTCATTTTTTTTAAGATAGCCAAGGATTCGGACAAGGTTTTGCCTTGCTTGTAAGGCCTGTCC
Source organism: Methylovulum psychrotolerans (assembly GCF_002923755.1). Classification (GTDB taxonomy): domain Bacteria; phylum Pseudomonadota; class Gammaproteobacteria; order Methylococcales; family Methylomonadaceae; genus Methylovulum; species Methylovulum psychrotolerans. The sequence continues at coordinate 651,085 of NZ_PGFZ01000001.1, read as the reverse complement.
TTAGACGTTAAGGCTTCAAAAATATCGGCAATCGCCATGCTTCTGGCTTGGATGGACATCTGGCTACGGTACAAGCCTTTAGGATATCCCGTCCCATCCATTTTTTCATGGTGGCCGCCGGCATATTCGGGGACATGTTGCAGATGCTTAGGAAACGTGATTTTCTCCAGCATGGCAATCGTGACATCGATATGCTGGTTAATGATGCGCCTTTCCTCAGCATTCAGCGTGCCTTTGGCAATGGTCAAATTATCAATTTCATCATCGCTTAGCAAAGGCTGCATTTCGCCACCTAAGCGCCAGCTTCTGTGCTTAAAGGCGCGGATACGCTCCTGGTCTTCAGGTGGCATAAATTCCCCGCCCTTATTGGCCTGCCGGATGAAAGCCAAATCTTCATCCAGTTCGGCCAATGCCGCCAAATAGGCCTGTGTGCCGGCACTCTCCGGTGTCTGCCCTTGCTCTAAAGCCTGGATTTGTTGTTTCAGCAAAGCAATTTCCCTATCCCGCCTTACTACCTCAAAACGGGTCTCCAGCAATACTATCCGGTCAACTATCGTCTGTAATTTAGTCGCCTTATCAATGACCGATTCGGGCGTGGCGATTTTGCCGCAATCATGCAGCCAGCCGGCAATTTTAAGCTCATAGCGGTCGGCATCGGTCATGACAAAATCACGCAAATAACCGTGCCGGGTATTATGTGCCGCCTCGGCGACCATCATGGTCAATTCCGGCACCCGGCGGCAATGCTCCCCGGTATGAGGGGATTTATTGTCAATCGCCGTAGCGATCAATTGCACCAACGATTCGAACATATTTGCCAAATCGTCGATCAGACATTGCTTGGTCAGGACAATCGCCGCTTGTGATGCCAAAGCTTCGGTAATGTGTTGGGATATTTCATCAAACCCCATCACTTTATTATCGCTGGCGTTTATGGCATTGATAAGCTGCAAAATGCCGATAATGTCACCTTCATGGTTGCGCATCGGTACGGCCAGGAAAGACTTTGAATGGTATTGGTTTTGTAGGTCGAACGCTTTCGTGCCTGCAAAATCAAAGTCCTGATTATGGTAGGCATCGGCTATATTGATGGTTTTATTATGATGGAAAGAACAACTGACCACATTTTTTAAGTTTGGTGCGCCATCTTCAAAATACAAAGGAATATCCGGCATCGTCACCGGAACGCCAAAACTGCCGCCCAAATTGATGCCCAAGCTATCGGACAGCACAATAGCCATTTTTATGGCATTGCCTTCGATACTGTATAGCGTCCCCCCATCTGCACGGGTGATTTGTTTTGCCCCCTGTAAAATCATTTCCAACAGTCGGCTACTGTCCTGTTCGGCAGACAAAGCAATGCCAATATCGATGAGTTTCTCAAGCTGGCTGATAAGGTGATTGTCCATTAATATGCCCTGCCTTTTATTTTAGTCGTTAGTGACATAGGCCTATCAGAATCATAACGCGGGAGACGAGGCAGCGAAAGCGAAATTTTACCTGTGGGAATTGTAATGTCTGGATTTCACCCGCTCACCAATAATGGATTGCACCGTATCAACCAAGGGCAGGGAAACTGCCGATTGGGCAGCAAGGCTGTGCTGCTTCAATTCTTTTTAAAACCATAAACCATATAGTTCAATAAGGCCAAGCGGCTGGCGATTTCCGCCGCTAAGGTTTCGAGCACCGCGCTTTTGCTGATAATCCGGGCTTGTTGCCGAGCCAATTTTCTCAGATAACTATAAGTGGGCAAGGTGTTTACGGTGATGTCACGCTCGGTCACGCGCGTAAACGCGGTGGCTGCGGCAAGTCGCCGGTAATCGGCGGCGGAAAATTGCAAATTGCATTTGCCGTAGAATGCCCAGTCCGGCAGTTTTAGGCGGGTCAGCGGTAAGAGTTTGGTGTCGGCGACAAAATCCGATAAGGCCAAATAACCGCCGGGCTTAAGGACGCGGTAGGCTTCCTGAAAAAACTGCTTGCGGTCGGGAAAATGAAAAATACATTCCACTGCCAGCACCACATCAAACGACTGGTCGGGAAAGGGCAGGGCGCAGGCGTTGCCTTGCCGGAACGCCACTTGGTTCTGCTCGGTGGCCAGTACCGTGGCGCGGGCGCGTTGCAGTTGCCGTTCGTCCAGATTTAAGCCCACCAAGTCCATGCGCACATAACGCTCGTTGATATGGGCGATAGTGCCGCCAAACCCACAACCGACATCCAGCACGCTGAGGCCGTTGTGGATATTGCCCGCCAAGCACACTTGCGCCGACAGGGCTTCGGCGGCTTCGGCAAAGTCGTCGGTCGTCAGGGTGGCTTGCTTAGGCGTTTCCCAATAGCCCCAGTGGACGTGCCGGCCAAAACTTTTGGCTACGGCTTCGTTGCCGTCTTTGAGTAAAGCGAGCAGGTAATCAAAATAAGGCAGTTTGACGGGGGATGATGCTTGGGGTTCGGCGGGGTTCATGGTAGGTTTCCTTAGTGTGGCGGTCTGTTACACAAACACAAAGTGGCTATCGGCCAAACCTGCGGGCAGGCCTGTGAGCAGGATTTGATTGGTGGGGATGCCCGGACGGGCTTGGGCAGAACTGGTGCGCGTCGAAGAATAGAACGTAGAAGACGAACTGACGAGTAAAGCATGGGTTGCCCCAGCTTGCCAAGACACCCTATCCCTAGCGACAAAATGGAAGCCTGTATAAGACGTAGAAGACCTAGATTGGCTGATGTATTTTGTCCGCTCGTGCGAACCGTTATGGTAATAAGCTCTGCTAGAATTGATCGCCCCATCTTTTTGGGCAATAACCAGCTTATCTTCCAAGCCAAAACCGCTCAGGTCAATGGAGCTTAACGCCCAATTATTATAAGCTTTGCCGCCAAAATCAATCGTGATTGTCTGCACGCCGCTATCGAAACTACCGCCGACACGGGCGGCGGTTGCCACATCTGAAATGGTGTAAGCGCTGAAGTGAGGGATTATTTCGATATCGGTAATGGCGGCATTGACTTGCAAAACCGCATTATCTTTGGTGAAGATATGATAATTGCCGGTAATGCCGTTATCTGCCCAGCCGTTTTCCATCATCAGCGTGTTATTGGCGCTGCCGTCAACTTTTAACGTATCGCTATCGCTGCTGAGGTTAATGATGCTTTCTGCCGACACCATCAAGGTGCTGTGGCTGTCCGCCAAGCGGATGGTTTCTATATTGGTTATCGTTGGCGCATAACGTAAATCCAAGGTTTGGTTACTGGCCTTTATTTGCAGGCTATCCATGCCTGTGCCGCCATCGATGACATCACTGTTAAAGTCATCGATGGTTAAGTGGTCGTCATCTGCGCCACCCATCAAGGTATCGGCTCCTGAGCCACCTTCCAAGAAATCGTTACCCGCACCGCCTACCAAGATATTGTTGGCGGCGTTGCCGACTAGATTATTGTCCAAGCCATTACCCGTGCCATTAATAGCCGCTTTCCCTATCAGCACCAATTTTTCTACGTTGTCGCCCAATGTCCAGCTTATTGAGGAGCGGACAGCGTCAAATCCCGCCCCTAGCGTTTCTGAAACCACATCGCCGACATTATCCACGATATAAATATCGTTGCCATCGCCGCCACTTAACTGGTCGGCACCCGTTCCGCCATTCAAAACATCATTACCCAAACCACCCGTCAAAACATCGTTGTCGCCATAACCGAATATGGCATCATTTTCCGCACTACCGTTGATAATATTTGCTTGCTTATCGCCTTTTAAAATTGCCATGATAACCACCCATTTAATAAAAATGTTGCAATGTATTACACCCTGCTATGGCTTTCCCATAACATCATTAAGGTTAGCATATCCATAGGGAATTGCCACGGTAGTTAGGGAATAAATTGCTGGCCTAGAATATTGCGGTACATGATTGGCTATTTAGGGCTGTCTCTAAGCGCGGACTAACAAATTCACTAAAATTTGCTCATAAATCGCCGATAAGGTTTCCAGATCAGCCACGCCGATATGCTCGTTGATTTTGTGGATGCTTTCATTGAGCGGCCCCAATTCGATGACTTGTGCGCCAGTGGGGGCGATAAAACGCCCGTCTGAGGTGCCGCCGCCTGTGTCGTCTTTAGGTTCGTAGCCAGTGACGCTATTGATGGCGGCATGGGTCGCGGCCACCAGATCGCCGGAGGCGGTCAGGAACGGCTGTCCTGATAAGCGCCAGTCTAAGCGGTAGTTAAAGCCGAAGCGGTCGAGGATGGCACGGGTGCGTTGCTGGATGGTTTCGGCATTGAGTTCGGTGCAGAACCGTAAGTTAAATTGCACTTCCAGTTCGCCGGGGATAATGTTTTCCGCACCCGTACCGCCGTTGATGTTCGATACTTGCAGGCGGGTGGGCGGAAAAAAAGCATTACCCTGATCCCAGACTTCTTCGGTCAGGGCTTTTAAGGCTGGGGCGAAGGTATGAATAGGGTTTTCGGCCAATTCGGGGTAGGCGACATGGCCTTGGATGCCGATGACGGTCAGGCGGGCGCACAAAGAGCCGCGCCGTCCGACGCGGATAACGTCGCCGATGCGTTTGTCGCTGGACGGTTCGCCGACTAAGCACCAGGTGATTTTTTCGCCCCGCGCTTCCAGCACTTCAACGACTTTGACGACCCCGTGGGTGGCAATGCCTTCTTCATCGCTGGTCATCATGACGGCCAGCGAGCCTTGGTGGTCGGGGTGCTGTTTGAGAAAACGCTCCACCGCCGTAACGAACGCGGCGATGCCGCCTTTCATATCAGCCGCCCCGCGCCCGTACAGTTTACCGTCGCGTAGGGTCGGCTCAAACGGTGGCGAATCCCACGCCGTTAACGCGCCGGTCGGCACCACGTCGGTATGCCCCAGAAACGTCAATAAGGGTTGGCTTTGGCCGCGTCTTAGCCAAATGTTTTGGGTGTCGGCAAAATCCAGCCGCTCGGCGCTAAAACCCAATGGGGTCAGGCGTTCGGCCAGCAAATCTTGGCAACCGGCATCTTGCGGGGTGATGGAGGGGCGGCTAATCAGGGTTTTAAGCAGGTCTAAAGTGTCGCTCATAGTTCGGTTTCGTAGCGTTCGGCAGTAAAGCCGACCAGTAGTTGCACGCCGGTATCCAATACCGGACGTTTCATTAGGGTGGGGGTTGCCAAGATCAGGGCGATGGCTTTTTCTTGGTTAAGGTCGGCTTGCTGTTCGGCGGATAATTGCCGCCATGCGGTACTGCTGCGGTTAAGCAGCAGTTTCCAATCGGCACGCGCAACAAAATCATGCAGTTGCTCGGCGTTGAGGCCATCGGCGCGGACATCGTGGTAGCGGTAGGGTTTGTGGTGTTGCTCTAGCCAGCGCCGCGCTTTTTTAACAGATTGGCAGGTGGTGATGCCATATAAGGTTAAGACGGTGGTCATCTGGCATTAGAGTTGGCTGTTTAACAGTTCATCTAACGTGGGCAGTTCAGGGTCGGCTTTACAACGCACTTTGTAAATGTCGATAAACTCCATGAAAGCCTGTTCTAAGTCGGCAAGAATGTCTTCTTCATTTTCGCGCTCGTCTTCCGGCACATCATCTGATGCCAAGTATTCGCGTTGTAAAGCGACTTCGCTGTTTAAGGCAAGGGTGGCGTAAATGACGGCGTTATTTGAGATAGTGTCGCTCATAATCTTTAGCTCCAAAGGTGGGGAAAGTAATCTATTCCATTAGTGTAGCTTAACTGCGCGTTTTTAGTATGAGTTTATTGGCATTGGCCTGACGATTTCCGCATTTTACCCAGGGTTAGGCGAGGAACCGTGCCAGTAGCTTAATGAGGCGGATGACTTTTTAATCCTAGTGCCGCCTCTAATGCTTTTATGGACTGCTGGGTTGGTGCATCGGTTTCGCTAAAACAGACACCGACACCAACCGGAAAAGTCCCTTCGATGGTTGCCGCATAGATAATGTCGCATTTTAGTGTCAGGGCCTCATGGTGCAGGCAGATTTGCAGAATACCTGATTGGCACAGATGCGAAGGGTTTAGCGGAGGGTTTGGTGCGGATAAGAACGCACCGCTTAAACTGATGTTACCGACTTGACCGACATATTCTTGGTTTTCGACAACAAAGCGATACGCCAGATTAGTGGGTACACGCACATGCCGACGTTTGTTTTCGGGAATCTGGGACATCGTTTTTTCCTGCCGTAGTTAGTGTTAGTCCAGAATGATACGCAACGCCTAATGATTAGGCAATGATGGTTGCAAATTTAAACGTACCAGCAATTTGTTGCTAAGCAATCAGTATTGGTGGTGGGCGGTTGAAATCAACCGGAAATCGGTTGTTTTGCCCTTTTGGATGTCCATAATGGGTGGTTTTTACAAAAAAAAACATTAAAACCAATGAGGTATAAAATAAATTATATTGGCATGTTAATTGCAATTTAAGCTCTAAACAGCCCGATTAATCTGAGGAAACATTTATGAGTAAGGTAAGCCCATCCGCGTTGCCGCAAACCGGCTTGGCCGGATTAAAAGAAAACTGGCACAGTGACTTGTTGTCGGGTTTTCTGGTATTTTTGATCGCTATGCCGTTATGCTTAGGCATCTCTATGGCTTCTGGCTTTCCGCCGTCAGCCGGTATCATCACCGCTGTGATTGGCGGGGTATTGGTGTCGCGTATCAGTGGTTCGTATGTGACTATTAACGGCCCGGCGGCAGGTCTGATTGTCGTGGTCTTGGGAGCTGTGCAGTCTTTAGGCGAAGGCGATGCCATGGCGGGCTACCGTTACACCTTGGCGGCGATTGTGGTCGCCAGTGTGTTTCAGATTCTGATGGGCTATTTTAAGTCTGGTCGGCTGAGTTCGTTTTTTCCGGCCTCGGTAGTCCACGGAATGTTGGCGGCCATCGGCATCATTATTATGGCGAAACAAATCCATACCGTGCTTGGCAGTGCGCCTACCAAAGGCAGCAGTCTGATTTCTACTATCGCCCAGATTCCCAATAGCTTTATTAATATGAATCCTGAAATTGCCATTATCGGTTTTTCCGGTTTGGCTATTTTGATCTTGTGGACGGTGGTGAAAAACCGCTATCTGAAAATGATCCCCGCCCCGTTAATCGTGGTGTTGGTCGGGATAGGTTTGGGTAAGGTGTTTGACCTTGACCATGAGCATGTGTATTTGTTTTTGCCCGATGCGACGATTTTGCCGCATCATGAAGCGACTATAGGGCCGAAGTTTTTGGTGGCCATTTCTGATAATTTTATGTCCAGCTTTTACTTTCCTGATTTTTCAAAATTCGCCACCGTCGAATTTTGGGAAGCGGTGGTCAGTATCTGTTTGGTCGGCAGCTTAGAAAGCTTGTTAAGCGCGATGGCGGTGGATAAACTGGATCCCTATAAACGCCAAGCCAATTTGGATAAGGATTTAATGGCGGTGGGTGCAGGCAATTTGGTGGCAGGTTTGGTCGGCGGCTTGCCGATGATCGCCGAGATTGTCCGCAGTTCCGCCAATGTCACTAATGGCGCTAAAACTAGTTGGGCGAACTTTTTCCACGGTGTCTTTTTGTTACTGTTTGTGGCCTTCTTCCCGCGCCTGATCCATAGTATTCCTTTAGCGGCACTGGCTTCATTATTAGTCTTTACCGGCTTCCGTCTGGCTTCGCCCAAAGAGTTCGGCAAAGTCTTGGGTTTGGGTAAAGAGCAGTTTTTCTTGTTTGTGGTGACGATTGTCGGTGTTATCGCCACCGATTTATTGGTCGGGGTTGCCTTAGGGATTGTTGTTAAGCTGTTAATCCATATCAGCCGGGGCGTTAAGTTTAATAATTTGTTTAAAATCCACTTTGAAATCCAACAGGCTGATGACAATACGGTATGGGTAAAAATCAGCGGTGCGGCCATTTTCTCTAACTTTATGGCCTTAAAAGATGCCATGATGACGGTAGGGCAAGGTAAGACGGTCATTTTTCAGTTAAACGATGCCTTTTTGCTCGACCACAGCTTTATGGAATATATGCACCACTTCCAACATGACTATGAAGCCCAAGGCGGCAAATGTGAGTTTTACGGATTGGAATACCATGAAGCCTATTCGCAACACCCGTTAGCCGCGCGTAAGCATAAGACGCTGTCTTTTAGTTAAACATTCTGGTGCGGGCTGTTGATGCCCGCACCTTTCTTGTCGTCATGAGCTGATAGCCGCCGCACATTGGATCAGCTTTATTTTGTGTGCGACATCACTGATAACCGCATCACGGGTACAACGATTGTGAATGCAAATAGGCGTATACTATGAAAAAATTACTGGCATTAGCCATGATAATGGGTTTTGGCGCTTTAGCGCCGCCAGCCACTGCCGCAGGCCCTGCCCCCACCTTTGTTGAGGATGACGGTAGCTGGCTGCAAATGGTAGGTGAGGGCAGTTTAAAAATTATCGACCCGAAACTGGAAAAAACCCGTATCTGGCTGGAAGGCCAATCCCGTTATGACGGCGATTTTAGCCATTGGTATCAAGGTATGGTGCGGGCGGCAGTGGGTTATTCGCTCACTGAGCGTCTTACTGTTTGGGCGGGTTACACTTGGTTGCCGACACAAAATATCGGCAAGAGCTTTGTCTCCCAGCAAGATGTTTGGCCGGGTCTGCGCTATGTTTTGCCGACCAGCTTCGGTACCTTATCCTTACGGACGTTGGTAGAAAGTAACTTTTTACAAGACAGCAATGTGCGTGTCCGGCCACGGCAAATGGTGCGCTTTATGCACCCGCTGCAAGCCGAGCCGCGTTTGAGCCTGATTGCTTGGGATGAGTTTTTTATCCGCCTTAACGACACGCCTTATGGCGGCCAGGCGGGTTTTGACCAAAACCGCGCGTTTGCCGGTTTGGGTTGGTCGTTTAATAAAAATGTCCGTACCGAATTGGGTTATATGAACCAATATGTGGAGAATCTTACCCACACCAGCGACACCATGCGACACTTGATTATGGGGTCGGTGTTTATCAATTTCTAATTAGCCTCAGGGGGCTTCGTAATGACACGCATTGTTTGCCTTTTGGTATTGCTGGTCGTTACGTTGCTGGAAATCGGCCCCATCCCCATTACCGGCTTATGGCTGATGTGGGTGGTGGTGTTCCGCCCCGCTTGGTTTTACCGCTTAGTCCTGAAAATCTACGGCAAACCATAAGCCCACCCCCTTGGCTGCCCTGCCAAAATGTATTGCCGCCCCCGCCTATCCCGCTGTACCATGCCCGCTTTCCTGTTACCAACCCCTGAGTGCTTATGAAAACCGATAGCGAAACCGTCAGAAAACGCTATGACCGTATAGCCCCTTATTTTGAAGTCTTGGAGGCCGTTATCGAAGGCCTGTTTTTTAAAAGATGGCGCAAACGCCTGTGGGCGAAAGTAGACGGTTATCATATCCTTGAAGTTGGGGTGGGGACGGGGAAAAATTTTGCCCATTATCCGGGTTACGCCCGCATTACCGCGATTGATTTTAGCCCGGGGATGCTGAAGCAGGCACAGCAGCAGCGTGAACGCAAAAAAGTGGTGGTCGATCTGGAATTGATGGATGTGCAGGCTTTGTATTTTGCCGATAACAGTTTCGACACAGTGGTCGCCAGTTTCGTATTCTGCTCTGTACCCATGCCCTTAAAAGGCCTTAAAGAACTGCACCGGGTCTGCAAGCCCGGCGGCCAAGTTTTATTGCTGGAGCATGTGCTCAGTTCCAGGCCGCCGCTGGCGTGGCTGATGCACCGCCTCAACCCGCTGGTCTTGCGCCTGTTCGGCGCGAATATCGACCGCAATACCGTTAAGAACGTTAAGGCGTGCCCTTTTGTGTCGGTGCGCGTGGATGAGCAAAGCGGTGATATGATTAAGTTGATTGAGGCGAGGAAGTAGTGATGTTATAGGGCGGCTTGTATTTCTTGTTCTTCAATGGACTTTAAAACTCTGCCGTTACTGTCCTTCCATTCGACAAGGCCATTGGCGTTGCGCCCCATGACAATGGCGGCGGCAGTTGACGGGCTGCTAAAAAGATAGTCGCGTTGAAAGATTAATTTGCCATCCATGTCTTCAATAACCCTATTTTCCAGCAATTCGTCACGAAAGGATTTGAGGCTTTTAGACATTGACTGGACAGTATCTGGGGCTATCTCAGAGCCTTTAAACACCACAAAACCATCCGCAACCCGTTTGCCCTTGCCATGCGCCCCTCTAGCGGCGTTTATATAGAGAAAATCCGTTTGGGCTATTTCCTCTTTGATAAAGGCTTCAAAAACCTTGAAGCCCATAGTATTAATGAGCATTTTGATATACTCAATAAACTCCTCCATTTCCGCCTGATCGGCTTCTGAAATTGCCGATCGTGTAGGGGTATTGGCATTTTGGATGTCGTAACGGGAAGCGGTGGAGGCAATTTCGTGGAGACGGGATTCCAGATATTTGATATGGGCTTTATTTAGATTTTCATCCTTACTAATAAATACCACTGCTTCGTTCCAGAATTCTTTTTCGCCAATATGCTGTACCAGTCTGCTATAGGCGTTTTCGGCTTCGCCAATATAAACCTTAGGTTTGGCGACGGACGACTCAGCTTTGCCAAATAATAAATATACCGTAGTGCCATTAAGTTCTTGACGATTGGCACAGTCCTTCACTTTGCCGCGCGGGATTCTATAGGCTTTGCCTGTCCAGTTTGACAGTTCACAGATTATGCGTCCATCCGGGTCGGCATCCATTAAGAACAATTTGATGGTTTTACCAAATTTTGCGTTGAACATAGCTATTGCGTTAAGTGTATATGGGTGGATTGTTGGACAATGGCCGATTCGGGTGGTGAGGCCTCCCCAGTGGAGAGGTGGCTAGAGACGTTGCGGTGCAACGTCTCTACAATGGCGGCATTTTCAACAGGCAATAAAAAAGGCCTACACATAAAATGCGTAAGCCTTTGAATTTTTTGGTGCCTCGGGCCGGAGTCGAACCGGCACGGTGTTACCACCGAGGGATTTTAAGTCCCTTGCGTCTACCAATTTCGCCACCGAGGCATAGAAACTGTTTGGTTAAGCGGCGCATTATATAGCAAGAATAAAAATAAACCAGTCCTGAGGATGATTTTTTTATAAAAAAGCAGGATATTGGCCGATACTGTGTAGCACTGTTATCAGGTTTTTATACTAAAACAGTCGCTTAGGTTTGACGTTTTTGGTGGGTTTGGACGGAAAATACTGGCGCGGCGGGGCTTGGGCGGCACTGGGTTGCGCTCTGGCAGACAATTTAAGCAAGTCCGGCTTTATTTAATTGCCCAGCAGTGCTACAGTTATAGCTTAGCACATTACTGGGTATTTCATGTAGCCAGTGGTTTGCCGACCCCTTTCTTTTAACGTTTATTTAGGATAATCAAATGGCTTTCGAACTTCCTGCTTTGCCTTATGCTAGCAACAGATTGGTCCCTTATATTTCTGAAGAGACTTTAGAGTTTCATCACGGTAAGCACCACCAAACCTATGTGACTAACCTGAACAATTTGGTTCCTGGCACCGAATTTGAAGGCTTATCATTGGAAGAAATCATCCTGAAATCTTCCGGCCCCATTTTCAACAATGCCGCACAAGTCTGGAACCACACCTTTTACTGGAACAGCTTGGCGCCTCACGCAGGCGGCGAACCTACCGGTGCGTTGGCTGAGGCGATTAATGCAAAATTCGGCTCTTTTGCCCAGTTTAAAGAAGAATTCACTAAATGCGCGGTCGGCACCTTTGGTTCCGGTTGGGCGTGGTTGGTGAAAAATGCCGACGGTAGCTTAGGCTTAGTCAGCACCAGCAATGCCGGTTGCCCGTTAACTACAGGCCAAACGCCGTTGTTGACGTGTGACGTTTGGGAACATGCCTATTACATCGACTACCGCAATGCGCGTCCTAAATATTTGGAAGCTTTTTGGGCGTTGGTAAATTGGAATTTCGCCGCTGCTAATTTCGCCGCGTAAGTTCCGGTTTTTACGGTTGCTATCTAGCCCTCTGTGTCTTTGCCGATGCAGGGGGCTTTTTTATGGGAGAAAAACATGGCTACAGTATTAATAACCGGTGCTAACCGGGGTTTAGGGTTGGAGTTTTGCCGACAGTATGTGCAAGACGGTTGGCAAGTGATCGCTTGTTGCCGCCAGCCTGCCCAAGCGCAGGCTTTATTGGCGTTGGCGGGGCAATATCCCGGCATCCAAGTGGAGGCCTTAGACGTGGCCGATTTCGCCGCTATTGATGCCCTGGCGGCGAAATTGGCGGATATTCAGCTGGATGTGTTGCTGAACAATGCGGGCGTATATGGCGATAACCGTACGAATGCTTTTGGGGAACTGGATTATCCGCTCTGGTTGCAGTCGTTTGTCATCAATACCCAAGCACCGATGAAAATGGCCGAGGCGTTTTTGCCGCAGTTACTGCGTAGTGGGCAGAAATTGGTGGTGAATGTCAGCAGCCTGATGGGCAGCGTTACCGACAACACCAGTGGCGGCAGCATCTATTACCGTTCCAGTAAGGCGGCGTTGAATGCGGCGATGAAGAGCTTAGCCATCGACTTAAAACCGCAAGCCATTGGGGTCTTGACGCTGCACCCCGGTTGGGTTAAAACAGATATGGGCGGCCCTAATGCCTTAATCGAAAAAGAGGAGAGCATTAGCGGAATGCGCCAAGTCATCGCCCGGTTCACCTTAGGACAATCGGGTGATTTTATTAAGTATGATGGCAACGTAATGCCGTGGTGAAGCCTATGTTAAGAATGCTGTTGTTAGGGACGCTGTTGCTGGCTGGAACGGCCTTTGCCGAGTGCCAAGGTCCGGCGGCGATTAAGCCGCCTGTCGGCCATGAAGCGTTTGGGGCGGCCCATGCCCAGGGTGAGCAGGTTTATCAGTGTACCTTTAGCCAAGGTCAATACGCTTGGCAATATCTGGCACCGGAGGCGGTGCTGCGCAATAATCAAGGCCAGGTCATCGGCAAGCATTTTGCGGGGCCGACGTGGGAAGCAGCGGACGGCAGTAAGGTGACGGGCAAGGTGTTGGAAAAATTGGATGTAAGCCCTGACACATCGGTTCCTTGGCTATTGCTGGAAGCAGTCGGCCATGAAGGTAAAGGCTTGTTGGCACAAACCCGTTTTATCACCCGGATTAAAACGGTCGGCGGTTTGCCGCCTGTGTCGGGTTGCAACAGCAACCATTTGGGCAGTGAAAAGCGCGTCGCCTATACGGCGGATTATGTGTTTTTTAAAGCCCGTTAATTTGTTGCGCTAAGCCGTTATGTTTGCCTTAACCATTATCAAAACGGGATCGACTTTTCCGGGTATCCGGCAAAAGTCGGGGGATTTTGAGGATTGGATTATCGCTGGCTGCGGATTGTCCGCCGAGATGGTCGATGTGGTGGATGTCGCCGCCGGGGCGGTGTTGCCTGCGGCGGAAAGTTTGGCGGCGGTCATCATTACCGGTTCGCCCGCGATGGTGACGGATCAGGCTGGGTGGATGCAGGCGGTGGCGGCATGGTTGCCGCAGGTGTTGGCACAGCGTATCCCGTTGCTGGGGATTTGCTTTGGTCATCAGCTCTTGGCGCAGGCGATGGCAGGGCAGGTGGCTTATCATCCGCAAGGGCGGGAGATAGGCACGGTAGCCGTGCAACTGACGGCAGCGGGGCGGGCAGACCGTCTGTTAGGCTGTTTGCCGACCACGTTTCTGGCGCATGTCACCCATGCCCAAACCGTCAGTGCTTTACCCGCTGAGGCGGTGTGTTTGGCTGCGAATGCTTTTGAGGCGACCCATGCTTTCCGTTTGGGCGCTAATGCGTGGGGGGTGCAGTTCCATCCCGAATTTTCGGCGGCGATTATGCGGGCGTATATCGACGAACAGGCAGGGGCGTTAACGGCGAATGCGGTGGATGTGACGGCCTTACAGGCGGCGGTTGCCGATACGGAGGCGGCTAATGCTTTGTTGGCGCGGTTTATGGCGATAGTACGGGATTCATGACAATGCGCACTGAACCGATTGGAGCGTTTTGTCACTGGAGTGCTGGTGCGGAAATAGTGGAAATCGCGTATTCGCGCCACGGGTTGCGTCTATTGATTGGTCGGGCGCAAGAGAGTGAAGCGTTTGTTGAGGTTTTTTTCAGTATCCGCGAGCCTTTCAAGTCATGGATGAAGGCGATATGCTGGCGTTTTGGCATGAAGGGGAGCTGGAACAGGGCTATTTTGTGTTCAAGGTGCTTGAAGGTGGCTGGGCATCACGGGTCGCAGATAATTTTCTGCAAACAACACTGGCAGTCGGAATACCGCCGTATGAGGAATGGCTGATTGCCACATCCATGCTGTGTGCCAGTGTCATTTCTCCGCAGACTCCTCTAGTGCGGCTATTTTCTGGAGAATAAGTCGGCTTCTGCTGGGCAATTCCCCTGCTAGCGCTGCGAGACAGGAGTCGAGTAGTCCCCAGAAGCGATAGTGCCTGAGTTTTCACGAAGCGAAGCGGAAGTGAAAATGCAGGCTATACGAAATCGCGTCGAGTCATTGGAGAGCATGTGAGCCACCCCTTGTTGGGTGGCGAGCGAGTGACCAGGACGGCTGGGGCAGCCGAAGGCATAAGCGGTCGCGTGATTTTTGCTGATTGACCGGCAAGGATGCCGAAGCAATCTTTCGCAAAAATAGCGACTCCCCTTCTTAGGCTCCTATCCCTTTGTCCTGGCATAAGTATACTTTAAGCGGTCAGGTTTTCGGATTTAGGATTAACCGTTCGGCCTAAGCTTGTCCCACAGGGACTTCCGAGGGTCGTCGAATCATGGACGGATTAACCGCTTAATGTCAAACTTTTGCTGTGTCTCCGGCAGAGCCGAGGGTTTACCCGTGATTAATTATTGGGCGCTCATACATCCGCCCACATCCGCAATAAGTTGTGGTAACAGCCCGTCAAATTGACGGCAGCGGCCGTATCGCCTTGGGTGTTGCGCAGTTCCAAGATGGCCATGTCCATCTCAAACAATAGGCGGCGGCGTTCAGTCTCCCGCACCATGCTTTCTATCCAGAAAAATGACGCAAGCCGCACACCGCTGGTGACCGGTTCGACACGATGTAGACTGGAACCAGGGTACAGGACCATATCGCCCGCCGCTAATTTCACCGCGTGTTGCCCGTAAGTGTCCTCAATCACCAACTCTCCGCCTTGGTAACTGTCCGGGTCGCTTAAAAACACCGTTGCCGACAAGTCGGTGCGGATGCGTTGCCCAGTGACGGAGCAAGCGCGGAGGGCGTTGTCGATATGGTTGCCGAAGGCGTTGTGCGCACCTTGGTAGCGGTTGAATAAAGGCGGAAAAATCCGTTTCGGCAATGCGGCGGATAAAAATAATGCGTCTTGATTTAAGGCATCGGCGATAATCGGGCGCAAGGTCTGACATTCGGGGCTTTGCTCGGACAATTGCCAATTGTTTTTAACTTGCGCCGATTGCGTTCCGGCGGTGACTCGTCCATCTACCCAAGCGGCATCAGTGAGCAAATCACGACATTGCCGCAAAGTTTGTGGGTTGAGCAGTTCGGGTATGTGGATCAGCATGGTTATTCGCCTATCGCTTGCCAGGTGAAAAACAAACCCAAACTCAAGCAAGCCAGCACTAAACCGACTGCCACAATGCGTCTGCCGTGCAATCCTGTCCACAGCAACGTTCCGGTCAAACTCAGCACGATTAAACTGCCCGCCAGCGTGTCCGCCAATAATATCCAGCCGATGCCCATGCCTGAGCCTTTGTGTAGATTGGTCAACAAGGCGAAAATATTGCCTTCGCCTTGTTTGACGCTGACAAAGGCGTTGCCTTGCCAATAGTCGGCTTGTAACATGCGTTTGGGATTACGCACGGTAATTTGCCACAGTGGCGGTTGCAGGAAGTCGGTATTGTTCCAGATGATCTGTTTGGCGGGTTCTAGGCGAATTTTGGCATGTTTGATGTCGATATTTAAAGTCTGACCCAACCAAGCCGCCAAGGCTTTAGGATCACTGGGGTGCGGTTCGGGCAATGGCAATTGCAGTTCGTGTTGGCTTATTTTGACGGCGGGGATTTTTAGGATGTCACGATGGTTCAGCAGGATGCCTGACACACCAAACAGCAACCCTAGCATCGCGCCCCATAAGCCCAGCCAGGCATGGGTGCGGCGTAACCATTTTAAGAATGCGCCACGGGCGAAAGGTTTGGGCAGAAAAAGATAGCCGCCTTGCGTTTTTTTAGGGGAATGGGTGGTTGTAGATTGGCTGGTGTTCATTGGGTGAGTTAAATGATGTTTTTTGGTAACTGTTTGAATGGCATAGGATGTGTCATATCCAAAAGGCATGAACAAAAGGGCGGCGGGCCAACGGTCGCGTAACCCGCCGCAATCGGTGCAAAATATTAAGTTAGGTCTGCTAACCGACATTAATATCTGATGTTACGCAGTCATTTTTGCGATATTGAAAAATGTAGCGATGAGTCGCTATCGCGACGTTTTTTTAATCGGGTTCTCGCACCCGAAGGCGAGATACTTTCTTTTGCTCCGCCAAAAGAAAGTATCCAAAGAAAAGGCGGCCCGATTGCCGCTTCTTCCTGCGCTTCTCGGTTTTGTCGGGGGTCGGTAAAAGGGGCTCCTGCCCCTTTACCGACGCGCGGCATCCCTGCCGCGCCCCTTCGGGCTAATCCCGACAAACCCTGCGATGCTCGGCGCGGCAAACGGGGGTAAAGCACGTTACTGCGTAACGTCAGTTAATATTTCATATTAACCGTCACCTGTGCCGACAACGGTACGCCCGGTAAGGCCGAGCTTGTCTGCCCTGATTCGTAATAAACCGTATCCGCCAAGTTAAAAACATTCATCTGCACATCGTAATGTTTCTGGTGATACGCAACGACAGCATCCAAACGTGCATACGCGGGTAAGGTCACTTCGTTAACGCTATCAGCATAGCGGTCGGAAGCGTAGAACACGCCTCCCCCGACTTCCCACTGCGGCGTAATGTGGTAACTGTTCCAAAATACGCCGCTGTGTTCCGGCACGTTGGTTGCGCTCATGCCTTCGAACGATTTGGTCAGGCCACTGACCGTACCCACTGCCGTAGTGGTCGATTTGGTGATTTTGGCATCCAAATACGCATAAGTCATCGACATATCCCAACGCGGCAACACTTCACCCGCCAAGCCGAATTCAAAACCATCGGTGCGCTGTTCGCCCGCCAAAATACTCAGCGCGGAATCGTTGGGGTTAGTGGTGCGGGCATTGGTTTTTTCCAGACGGAACAAAGCGGCGGTCACGCCCAAACGCCCGCCAAACACATCGTATTTCGCACCGATTTCAAAATTTTGGTTATGTTCCGGCGGCAAATTAGCGTTGGCCGCGGTGATAGATAAACTTTCCGCCGAGGGGTTAAACGAAGTGCCGTAGCTAAAATAATACGACTGCGCTTTGTCCGGTTGCCAAACCAAGCCACTGCGCGGACTCCATTGGCTATCGCTGCGGCTGAAATTATTGGTGCTGATGCGGTCGAGTTGCTGGGCATCAAATTGGTCATAACGCGTACCCGCCAATAACTTCCATTCCGGCGTAATTTCAAACTGATCCAGCACATAGCCCGCGTAAGTTTGTGCCTTGGTGTAACGGTCAGTTGCCAATGTGCCGCTAAAATCGCTCGCCAAACCCGTGCTACTGGCGGATATCACCGGATTAAATATCGAAATGCTACTGACTCCGGTTGAGCTTTTAGATTTGAAACCGTAATTTTCCCAACCGAATTCGCTACCGAACATCAGCGTGTTGTTGAAACCCCATAACGGTTTTTTATAGGTAAAATCAGTCTGGTTATAGACATTGTCCTGCTCATTACGGCGCAAGGCTTGGGTGCGTGCCACTGTGGACGTTGCGCCCGTGTCTGTGACTGCTCCGAATAAATGGGTCAGATAATCACGTTGGTACGCTCCGACCCGCACGGTATTTTTCACTGAAAAATCACTGTTGAACCGGTGGTTAAGGGCGACTGTAGCGACGTTGGTGTCAGTATCCAGCAAGCGATTATCGGTAAAACCGTAATAAGTGTTGATCGGCACATCGGCGGGTTTGCCGCGATACATCGGCACACCGTAATCGAACACCCCCTGTTCTTCCTGATGCAGCAAACTCAAATCCATGCTGGTGTCGTCGTCAACTTTCACGCGGAACGACGGTGCTAAGCCTAGCCGCTGAGTGTCGTTGTAATCGCGGAACGATCCGTTATCTTGGAACAGGAAATTCAGCCGCGCCGACAGGTTTTGGTAAGCCGATTCAGCATCAAGGGTCGTGCGCTTAAAATCATAAGACCCGTAAGTGAAAGCACCCGTCACCCCTGTTTTGCCCGTCGGTTTTTTGGCGACTTGGTTAATCACCCCACCAGTGGCTCCGCGCCCAAATAGAATGGATGACGCGCCTTTCAGCACTTCAGCTTTCTCGATAAAAAAAGTGTCACGGTTGTATTGCCCATTTTCTTTCACACCATCCAAATAATTGTCGGTATTGGCTGCAAATCCGCGTAAAGTGATGGAATCGCCTGTGCGTGCACCTTCACCAGCAGCTATGGTTAGGCCACTGACGTTTCTTAGTGCATCCCGCAAATTGAACGCATTTTGAGATTTGATCAGCTCTTTTGTGACGACACTGACCGATTGCGGAATATCGCGGAGTGCCATCTCGGCCTTACCACCTGTTGTGGAAGTTTCCGCCTTGAAGCGGTTGGGTTTCGGCGCTTGTGCGGCTTTGACTTTGACATCTTCCAGTACGGTTTCGTCGTCTTCCGCAGGGTGGCGGTGCGGCTGATAATGGCGGGTGTCCGTCTTGGCAGGATAAGTGACGGCAGGCTCGCCTGCCATGACTAAACCGCTCAACATTGCCCCCAGCGGCACGAACGTACCTAACCGCCATTTGGCTTTTTGATTTATAGCCTTATTCATGTTTCCCCCTCAGGTTTATAGTGTTCAAAATGGCTGCCTAGCTGGGGAAATGCTGGGTGGCTGATTTAAAATAAAATTTTCAATAAAATCAAAACTATTATTGCTTGCTTGATTCAGACGCGGCGACAAAGCCAATCCGGGTTACGCCCGCTTGGGCGGCATCTGACAAGGTTTCGGCTATCAGTCGGTACGGCACGGCTTGGTCGGCACGGATATGCACTTCCGGTTGCGGGGTTTGTGTGACAATTTCCTGTAGATGTTGTTGGAACTCCATGCGTGACAAGTGCTTGTTGTTCCAGAACAAATGTTGGTCGGCATTGATTGACAAGCTGACCGCCTCCGGTTGTTCGGGTTGCGCCGCCCCACCTGTTTTTGGCAAGTCGATTTTCACGGTATGTGTCATCAAGGGTGCGGCGATCATAAAAATAATTAACAGCACCAACATCACGTCGATTAGCGGCACCATATTAATTTCCGCAACGGGAGGCGCATTTTTGTTTTGGTCAAAACCTCCGAACGCCATCATTGGCCTCCCGTTTGTGGCGGCACGGCAGCACCCGTGGTCAAAAATGCAAACAAATCATGGGCAAAGGCATCAAGCTTTGCCAACGTCAAGCGGTTCGAGCGTGAGCAATCGTTATAAGCCAATACAGCGGGTATGGCGACTGCCAAACCCAATCCGGTCATAATCAATGCTTCGCCTACAGGCCCGGCGATTTGGTCCAGCGTCCCTTGCCCACCTTTACCGATGCCGATCAGTGCGTGGTAAACACCCCATACCGTGCCAAACAAACCGACAAACGGCGCAGTGCTGGCGATGGAAGCCAAAGCGGTTAGCCCCCACTCAAGCTTAGCGGTTTCTTCGTCAATGACGCGACGCATGGCACGGGTCAAAAACTCCGTAGCCGAACCCGCTTCATGCAGACGATGCGCACCGTGAACGGCATGATGCCGGGAGGAACTGATGGCATGGTGGGTTAAATGGGCAAAGGGTTCGTTGGCAGGATGCCGGTTTAACGACTGGGCGACATCATCCAAAGAGGCCGCTTCCCAAAATTGCGCCAAAAACCGTTGGCTACGGCGACGGCCCACGCGGCCTTGCCAAGCTTTGACAAGGATGAAAAACCAGCTTGCCATCGACATGCCCAGCAATAGCCCAAACAAAGTTTGCCCGACGCTATCGCTCTGTGCTAAAAAATGTGGTAAATCCATCTGTTAACCCTCCAATGAAAAAGCGACTGGCACGACCACCCAAGCGGCAACCTGCTCTGCACCTTGCTGTGCGGGTACGAACCGCCATTGTTTGACACCTGCCAACGCCGCCTCATCCAACCGGGCGTAACCACTGCTTTTGCGGAGCAGGATTTGCTCGACCTTGCCGTCGGCACTGATTTTGGCGCGTACCAACACCCGTCCTTGTTCGCCCAATTCCCGCGAAGCCGTCGGATAATCCGGGGCAGGATTGTGCAGATAATCGGCATTTAGATGTGGCAAGGTTATGGGTTCGGCAATGGCTTTAGGCTCAGGCGCGGCACTGGCGGGAGGCGTGGGATTGGCGATAGCGGCGACGTGGCTAGGCACAAAGTTAGGCGGCGTTACGACGGTAGTGTTTGTCGCCACAGTGTTTGTCGCCACGCTACGCTTGCCTTGGTTGCTGGCAAACACATTTTTGCTTGGTTTGGCTAACAGCTTATCAGGCGTTTTGTTACGCGCTTTCGGCAAGGCTTGGGATTTGGCCGGGGGCTTGGGCGGAACATTGACTTTTGGTTGCAGTGTTGCCGCCGCTTGCACCACAGGCGCAGGCAACCAAGATACCTTCAGTATCGTCGGTGCTGTTGCTTGCGGGTGCGGCACGCTGTCGGTCGCCGTACTAAGCCATAAGCCATGCAGGGCGATGGTCGCCACTACCGCCAAGGCATAGCCGCCATGACGCATGAAGTGAGGGCGGGTATCAGGTGGCGTGGAGACTGGCGGACGTGTTTTGACTACGGCCAGCACACGGCGGTCGGGATTATTTTGCGCCGTAATTATCGGGTCGGTACGCACCGGAAACGGCACTATTTTTAAAGCAGGTCTAGGCATGGCCGCCTCTCATGGTTACATGGTAGTTTGTTGGGCTGGCTGCCTGGCCCGATGGGGCTGGGTGGCTTGCGGGGTGTTGTTATTTGGTTAAAATCAATTTGTCGTTGCTGGTGATGCGCAAACGGTATTCTTCGTCATTGTGTTCGATCACCAGCTCTTGCTGTTTGCCGAACAATTCGCCGCTGCTGACCCGCCGTCGGCTTGGGGAATTTTCCTGTTCCAAGATCACGACACTGGGATGGCTCCTCAGGGTAATGGTATTCGTATTGTTTTTCATAAATTCGGATGCAAAAATGTTAGTGAAATTTCGCCGTCTGACTACGGATAGCTTGCTGTTCCAACAAATGGGACGTTACTTTTTGCCAGTGTTCCAAAAGTTGCAAATACATGTCACGGCTAGCGGACACTTCTTCTAAATCAGGATGCGCAACCAACAGGCTTAATTGCCGCACGATGAGATGTGCCAGTTTCGGGCAATGGTGACCATTGATAAATTGCGTCATTGAGAAACAGGTTGCCGCATGGAGCCGGATCAATTCGGTTTTTTCAGGGGTATATTGTTGTTGCATAAGGCTCGCCTATTCGGGTTGGATGCCCAAAAAATGTTTAACGCACAACCAATGCGCCTGTGCGTTAAACGAGAAGTAGCGAGAGGTCATTCATCGCTTGATATTAATGATAATGATTATCGTTTAATAATTCAAGCACTATAATCAGCCTTGCTAAAAAAGTTGGATCAATGCGGGTGGCCGTAAGAATTTGTGGGAAAGCGTGCAATAGAGGACGTATTAATGCAGGGCAATCGCATTTGACTTTCTATTGCCACTAATGCTAGGCGTTCTTGTCTGTTTTCGCAGCTTCAGCCCAAATACGCGAAATGAAGACCCGATAGTGCGGCTATTTTCTGGTGAATAAGTCCGCTTCTGTCAGGCAATTTCCCAGCTACCTGAGTGTAGCCGGGAAAGGTTGTCCTGTGGTGGCGTTAAATAACCTTATCTTTCTTCATCATCATGCGGATACCGCGGATGGCTTGGCGGGTGCGGTGTTCGTTTTCGATCAGGCCGAAGCGGACATGGTCGTCGCCGTATTGGCCGAAACCGATGCCTGGCGCGACCGCGACCTTGGCTTCCAGGAGCAGTTTTTTAGAAAACTCCAATGACCCCATGGCTTGGTAGGCTTCGGGGATTTTTGCCCAAACAAACATGGTGGCCTTGGGTTTTTCGACCGGCCAGCCTGCCGACGCTAAGCCTTCGCAGAGGACATCACGGCGTTTACGGTACATTTCGGCGATTTCCGCCACACAATCTTGTGGGCCTTCCAGGGCGGCGATAGCGGCGACTTGGATCGGGGTGAAGGTGCCGTAGTCCAGATAGGATTTAATCCGCGCCAACGCCGACACCAATTCTTTATTGCCGCACATAAAGCCGACCCGCCAGCCCGGCATGTTGTAGCTTTTTGACATGGAGAAAAATTCCACGGCAATGTCTTTCGCGCCTTCAATTTGCAAAATGGACGGGGCTTTGTAGCCGTCAAAAACAATATCGACATAGGCTATGTCATGCACGACCCAGATATGATGCTCTTTGGCCAGGGCGATGATTTTCTCAAAAAAGTCCAGTTCGACACATTGGGCGGTCGGGTTGCCGGGGAAGTTGATGATCAGCATTTTCGGCTTAGGCCAGCAATCGACAATCGCCTTGTGCAGTTCTTCAAAAAAATCCACGCCAGGGATGAGCGGGACATGGCGCAAGTCTGCGCCCGCAATCACCACGCCGTAGGGGTGGATCGGGTAGGCGGGGTTAGGCACCAGCACGACATCGCCAGGGCCTAAGGTCGCTAAGGCCAAATGTGCCAGACCTTCTTTTGAGCCGATGGTGACGATGGCTTCGGTTTCGGGGTTCAGGTCGACATCGAAACGGGTTTTGTACCAGTTACAGATGGCTTTGCGCAGGCGCGGGATGCCTTTAGACATTGAGTAGCGGTGGGTGTCGTCACGCTGCGCTGCCTCTATCATTTTATCAACGATATGTTTGGGGGTCGGTTGGTCGGGGTTACCCATACCAAAATCAATAATGTCCTCGCCCGCCGCTCGCGCCTTGGCTTTCAGCTCGTTGACAATATTAAATACATAAGGGGGTAAGCGACTTATTCTTTGAAATTGTTCCATGTACAACTCTTGGGCAACCAGGGTGGGGTAATGTTAAAAAGCTATCTAAGGTACTGTTACGGCAAACATCTGTCAAATAATAGACAGATTAAATACGCGCGGGTGCGAAAATCCCGCGTGCCGGATCAGGACGGTATCGCTAACTTGTTGGTTTATCTGCTTGATAGCGTACTAAAAAATGGGTGTTTAAAGGTTGCCACGACTATTTTGGCGGTGTCTCCTGGGTCGTCACGGTTTCGCGCACATGCACTTCCCGCTGCGGAAAAGGTATCTCGATGTTATGTTCGCGTAGGGCGCGGTCTAAGCGCAGGTGCAGGTTATGGACGACTTGCAGGCGGTGCGCCATTTCACTGACGAACACGCGGATAGAAAACATCAGTGAGCTGTCGCCAAATCCGGTTAATACGACCACTGGCTCCGGGTCAGTCAGTACCATTGGTGTGTTTTGCACGGTTTCGAGCATGAGCTGATGGGCTTTTTCCAAGTCTGTGCCGTAGGCGATGCCGATGGGGATCACCACGCGGGTGATGGAGTCGCTGAGCGTCCAGTTAACCAATTGGTTGGTGATGAAGGTTTTGTTCGGCACCACTAATTCTTTTTGGTCCCAGTCCATAATGGTAGTGGCCCGCATTTGGATGCGGCTGACTCTGCCGGTTACGTCGCCAATGGTGACGGTATCGCCGACGCGGATAGGCCGCTCAAACAAGAGGATAATCCCGGACACTAAGTTGGCAAAAATTTCCTGCAAACCAAAGCCCAAGCCGACACTGAGCGCCGCCACCAACCATTGCACTTGCGTCCAACTGCCGCCCAATTCATTGGCGACACAGAGGAAGCCGATGGAGATTAACAGGTATTTGGCAAGTTTGTTAATGGCATAACGGCTGCCCGGCTCTACCGATAGGCGGCGGAACCAGACTATTTCCATCAGCCCAGAAAAATTGACTACCGAGACCACGGTGATAAACACATAGACCCCAGCTAATAGCAGGTTAGTTAGGGTGACGGGTTTCATGGTGTCCTGCTTGCCTTCAGTCACCTGATATTCCCAGAGTTGGATATGGTCTAGGAACGAGAAGGCGGGCAAGATATTTTTCCAAATCAGCCAAATGCCGATCAGCAAGGCCACACAGATAAAGACATTCAGCAGTTTGATGGTTTGCGCATTAATTTTAGGTATGTCAATCAACGGCTCTTCAATCGGTACAACCACATCTTCAGCGCCGACAATATGGGGCTTTTCTGGCTGTGCCGCCAATTTGCGGCGTTGCTGGTCGTTGGCGATCGCTAACTGCCGATTGACCAAGGTCAGCCAGCGGAACACCAGCGAGTGTATCACCACCAGGACAAACACTAGCCGTAAGGTGATGATCAGTTGTTGCTGTAACTCTAAGGCGCTTAAATAATAGCCGGCCACGGCAAAGCCGATAATGATGAGAGGTAAGGATATCGCCCCCGGATACCAAAAATACCGCGATTGGTGGAGCCAGCCTTGTGGGGCAGCAGCAATGACATATTGTAAGAGACCGCGGGTCGGATGCAGGATGTTACGGAAAAACGCCGCCATCGCGACCATGCTGAGCACTAAAGCCAAGCGTCCGATGTTATCGCTGTATAAGGCGACACCGGATGCGCCCGTGCTGTTAATCAGAAATACGCTAGGCACGGCAATGAAGCGTAGCCAAGCGATTTGTCGCCGGAACAGGCTGGCGGTTTCGGCTTGCCATTGGAAATGTTTGCGGGCAATCCCTTGCGGGGCAAACAGGCGGTAAAAAAATTGCAAGAAGAACATCGGCACGGCGGAGACTTGGAAGCCTGTGCCCACCACTTTACTGAATTCATTGATATTCCAGGTATGGCTTAAAAACCAACCCCAGTAAAACAGCAGTAGCGGCAACGGTAAGATAAGCAGGAGCAAATGCAGTAAGGCCTTAACCGTGTACAGAAAATGGTCGCTATAAAATTTACCGACCTGTTCGGCAATGGCCAGTAAATGGGTTTTGTTCCAATGTTGGGAAAACACCAAGACCAATAAGCTGGCAATTGCCAAGACGGCGGCAAACGCGTGGTAATACAGGGATTTTAGGGTGTCTTTAATGACCTCCGCCCAATTCATCGGCGATAACAGCCATTGCCCGGCGTGGTAAAGGCCGGGCAAAAAATCGGCGTTAATGGGTTCGGAGCTGGGGACCCAGAGCAGGCGTTCGTCTAAAAAAGCGGCATATTTTGTGGCTTGGGCGACCATTTGTTGTCTGGCAAAATCAAAATCGCCTAAAGAGCGCAGATAAGTGTCATCGGCGACCATGACTTTATTGAGCAGTTCTTTCTGGTTGTTCAGCAAGACCCGCAATTCTGCTTGGATCATCATCCGTTGCTCATTGGGCATGTGCGGGTCAACCTGCGCGGACATGATCTGTTGCAGCTCATGGTCGACATCGGCGAGTTTTTGGAGCTTGTCTTCCACCTTAAACAATTCCAGACTGGTTAACGCAGTCTCGTTTTGGACGGATTCCGATTGTAGGCCTTGTTGGATGTCGATCAACAGGTTACGCCGCTGCTCGCGGAGAATTTTGC
This sequence comes from Methylovulum psychrotolerans, assembly GCF_002923755.1. Taxonomy (GTDB): domain Bacteria; phylum Pseudomonadota; class Gammaproteobacteria; order Methylococcales; family Methylomonadaceae; genus Methylovulum; species Methylovulum psychrotolerans. The sequence goes on along the minus strand of NZ_PGFZ01000001.1, from coordinate 625,361 downwards.
CTAGGGCAGGGCTTAAGCCCGCCAGACTGATTTTTTTTTCGGCACTTTTAAAGTCATTGTCAATTTCGGTGACTTGGCTGTCGAGCTTGGCTTCTTGCTCGTTATACGCGTCGGTTTTGCTGGTGGTCGCCTGTAAATCCTTGCTGAATTGGATGTTCTCGCGGGTCAGCATCTGAATGACCAGATGTTTGCCTGCCAAGTCCTTTTCTGCTTGGCTGAGCGCATCTTGGGCTTCTTTAGCGGCCTGTAGGCGGCGTTCTGCCAAAATGCTGTCGATGGCGGTCAAGATCGGCGCTTCCATGCTTCTTTGTGAGTCTAACAGTTGGTACTGGGCTTTTAACAGGTCAACGCGGACGGGGTTGCTGATGGCTTCAATATCGAGCATTTTCAGCTCGGCGGTGCGGGCATCAATGAGGGTTTTTAGATAAAGTTGCTCGGCTTCTGACTCTATTTTTAAGGTGGTGGACGTGGCGGGGCTTGCCGATTTTTTCTGGCTGTTATCTAAGTCCTGCTGGGCGGTGAGCGTTTCTTGGCGGATTAAGGGCGGTCTGCTGTTTTGCAGGGTCAGTTCGGTATCGAGATTTTTGAGTTGCTCATCCAAGTTGCTGAGCTTTTCTTTCTCGATAATCAGGCGTTGCTCCAGTTCGTCGGTGGCGATGTCGGTAAAACTTTCCGGCTTTTGTTTGGCTTGTTTTTGTTGGATTTGTTCGAGGTCTTTTTGGAGTTTTTTGATCGCTTCGGGTGCTTGCTTGGTGGCTTGCTTAAAGCTTTCGGTTTTTGAGTTAAACAGTTCGATATTTGCCAGATTATCTTGCGCGGAATGATAAAATTTTAAGACGCTGGTTTTGGTGGTTTCGTCAAAATCTTGGCGGGCGGTAACGGCATCAATTTTCGCCTGTAGGGCGGTGCTGGCCGATATGGGGGGTTTTTGTCCGGTTTGGGTGTTAGCCGCTTGGACGGCTCCTATGCCCAGTATTAATAACACGGTCAGCAAGGGCCATTGGGCGTAAAAATAAGGTCTACGTTTATCTGTCTGTTTCATTAGGCAAGGCAAAAGCAAGGTTAGGGTAGGTCTAGGGTCAAAAGAGGGGGGAGGAAAGGGTATACGGTTAGAGTCAATTGGTGCTGATGGTTCAAATGTGCCGGAGACGAAAGGGCGATAATAACAAAAAATGGCACATCTTAGCGGCTTTCTTAACCGTTATGCTTTCTTACCGATTATAATAAGCCTATATCCCACCTTATAGTAAGTCAGCAGGACATTCTTATGAAAGCAAGCTTAAATTTTTTAACGGTTGGTGTCTTGATAGCGTTGGCCGCTTGCTCCACCCAGGAAGTCAAACGTGACACCCCAGCTCCTGCCGCCGTGGTTCCGCCGCCCGCCGCCCAACCGGACAAAACGTCGGCTTCCGGCCAAAACCCCGCCATGACCTTGGATAAAGGCGGCAAAAAGCTACATCTGGTCAGGATTATGGATGGTTTGGCTTGTAAGAACACGGCGCAAGGGGCGCAAGGCAGTTTTCTGATTTACGCCTATCCTGAAGATATAGAGCGTATCAAGCGTGAGCGCGGCGATAAGGTATTTGCCGAATTTTCTGACCGCATCCAAGCCTTTTCGGCGGATGTCTTACAACAGGCCGTTAATGCCACCAACCTGGATGATAACCCGTTTGCTTTAGGCCAAGACGAAGCCCAAGAGGCTCTGGCCAAAGACTTAAGCGTGAACTTCCAACGTGCCGTAGCCCCCGCTATCGCCAAGTTTACCCAAGAGACTACTTTGACTATCGACATTACCCCGTTTACCCCGTCATTGCAATTTTATCGCCAAGGCTGCCAAGCGGCTTTGAGCGAACCCGTTGCCCCTGAAACCAGCGTGGTCAAACCATAAACGGCGAGCCGCACTTATTTTATCCTGCCGTCATAGCCTACCCGACAGGCTCAGGACGGCTACGCCCAACGTCTTACCGTAATAGGATTTCTACCCAATATGAATGATTCTCTCCCGAAAGCAGAACAGTGCCGCCAACAACTAAACCAAGCCGCTTTGGATTACCACGAATTTCCAACGCCTGGCAAAATCAGCGTCACCCCGACCAAACAACTGACCTGCCAGCGCGATTTGTCCTTGGCCTATTCGCCCGGCGTGGCCGCCACTTGCGAAAAAATTGTTGAAGACCCGCACAATGTCGCCCGTTTCACGTCGCGGGGCAATTTGGTGGCGGTCATCACCAACGGCACGGCGGTGCTGGGGTTGGGCAATATCGGCCCGCTGGCCGCGAAACCGGTGATGGAAGGCAAAGCGGTGCTGTTTAAAAAGTTTGCCGGGATTGATGTGTTTGACATTGAAATTAACGAGTCTGACCCGGACAAGCTCTGCGACATTATCGCCGCCTTAGAGCCGACTTTTGGCGGTATCAATCTGGAAGATATTAAAGCCCCGGAATGTTTCTATATCGAGCGGCAATTGCGCGGGCGCATGAAAATCCCGGTGTTTCATGATGACCAGCACGGCACGGCGATTATCGTCAGCGCGGCGATCTTCAACGGCCTGAAAGTGGTGGGCAAAGACTTCCGCCAGTGTAAGCTGGTGGTGTCCGGTGCAGGGGCGGCGGCGTTGGCCTGTTTGGATTTGTTGGTCGATATGGGGTTTCCGCTGGCGAATATCTTCGTCACTGATTTGGCGGGAGTGGTTTATACAGGCCGTACGGAGTTGATGGATGCCGACAAAGCCCGTTTTATGCAAGACACCCCCGCGCGTACCTTGGCGGAAGTTATCCCTAATGCAGATGTGTTTCTGGGCTTGTCGGCGGGCGGGGTGTTAAAGCCGGACATGGTCAAACGCATGGCGGCCAACCCGCTCATTATGGCGCTAGCCAACCCGACCCCGGAAATCCTGCCCGAAGAAATCCGCGCCGTGCGTGACGATGCGATCATTGCCACAGGCCGTTCGGATTACCCTAACCAAGTCAATAACGTGCTGTGCTTTCCTTATATCTTCCGTGGGGCTTTAGATTGCGGCGCGACCACCATCACCCGTGAAATGGAAATCGCCACGGTTCACGCCATCGCCCAATTGGCGCAAGCGGAACCCTCGGATGTGGTCGCCAATGCTTATGGTAGCCAAGACTTGTCTTTCGGGGTGAATTACCTGATCCCATTGCCTTTTGACCCGCGCCTGATGAGCCACATCGCCCCGGCAGTCGCCAAAGCCGCCGCCGAGTCGGGGGTCGCCACCCAGCCGATAGCCGATCTGGAGGCCTATACCGAACGGTTGCGCCAATTCGCTTACCATAGCGGCTCGTTTATGCAGCCCGCGTTCCATAAGGCGAGAAATGCCGACCCTGCCATCAAACGCATCGCCTTTGCCGAAGGCGAAGACGAACGGGTGTTACGCGCGGTACAAATTGTTTTGGATGAAAAAATTGCCGTGCCGACCTTGATAGGCCGCCCTGCCATCATCCAGCAACATATCGACAAATTAGGCCTGCGCATGAAAGCAGGGGTAGATTTTTCTATCGTTAATCCCGATCAGGACGAGCGTTACCACGATTATTGGCAAAGCTATTTGAGCATGACTTTGCGCAAAGGCGTTACCGAACAATATGCCAAGCTGGAAATGCGCCGCCGCCATACCTTAATCGCGGCGATGCTCGTCCATAAAGGCGATGCCGACGGCCTGATTTGCGGCACGTTCGGCACGCCTAGGCTGCATTTACATTACATCGACCAAGTGCTGGGCAAACGCCCGGATTGCACCTTGTACGCAGCGATGAACTACTTGGTGCTGGCGGATCGGCAAATCGCTTTGGTCGATACCCATATCAACGAAGACCCCTGCGCCGAACAGCTTGCCGAAATTACTTTGCTGGCGGCGGATCAAATGCGCCATTTGGGCCTAATCCCTAGAGTGGCGTTGCTGTCACACTCTAACTTCGGCTCCAGCAACAGCCTGTCCGCGCAAAAAATGCGCAAGGCCTTGGCGATTATCCGCACTAAAGATGCCGATTTGGAAGTGGATGGAGAAATGCACGCCGACAACGCTATTGATTATGCCATGCTGAAACACACCCTACCTGATACCACCTTAACTAGCAGCGCCAATTTGCTAGTCTCGCCAAACATTGATGCCGCGAATATTTCTTATAATTTGCTGAAAGCGACGGCGGGCAACGGCATTGCCATTGGGCCGGTGCTGTTAGGTTGCGCTAAGCCTGTGCATATCCTGACCGCTTCAGCGACCGTGCGGCGGATTGTCAATATGACGGCGTTGTGTGTGGTGGATAGTGTTTGGGCGGCAGGTGGCGTTTAAGCAAGCAGGGATTTTTAACCGTTGGGCGGGCTAGGTTGGTTTGACAATAAAAATTTTGCTAAATTATGTGACCATGTTGTTATTGTTATCTAGTAATTATCTAGCCCCCAACTAAATCCTTGAAAGCGTAATGCCAAGGATTGTAACGGCTTATGGGATGTGTTAAAAATTTGATATTAACATGGCGCACCATCAAACACAGAGCAAATATCCTGTAATAACCCGCTTAAGCCCTATCCGGCAAAGCAAATGCCCGCATATTAGTTGCATCATGAGTAACCCGTTGATTTAAGGTAGTATCAAACTATTTCGTTTAGCTAGCCAGTGCCAAGGCGGGCTGATGCGTTAAACTGCCTAATATATGGGTTAAGCTGCTGATGTCGCGGGCATCCGCCGACATCACCGGATAAGACAGGTCATTTTGGCCCAGATAGTCGGCATAGTCTTTAATGGAGGGGGTTGCACAGAGGTCATAATGGGTTATGCCTATCGCCAAATGAATTTTATGGCGGAAATCTTTGACCATATCCAAATAATAGGCCAATTCGGCAAACGGGTCGTCTTCGCGGTTATCAATCAGCAGCACGGCGCCCCAGGCGTTATCAAATAATAACTGGCTCATAAAATCAAAGCGTTTTTGGCCGGGCGTGCCATAAAGAAAGATTTTCAGGTTGTCATGGAAGCGCATTTCGCCGTAATCCATGGCGACGGTGGTGGTCGACTTTTTCCGGGTTACGGTGTCGCTGGGCCGGGTTTCTGTGCTGATGGGCGAAAAATCGCTGAGCGTGCCGATGGCGGCGGTTTTGCCCGAACCGACGCTGCCGCCGATGACGATTTTAATGCGGCCTTTATTTTGTTGCGCCACCGGCGCAAAAATTTGCGCCAATTGCTCACGCGCATGGTGTTTGACCAAGACGCTGCGTAACGCCGTCTCGCCGGATTCAAGCAAACTCAGGGCCGCGCAAGCATTGTAGAAAGCGCAGGCCTCAAACCAGGAGCAGGGGGTGCCGTCAGGCATTTCGGTCAGGTTGACGGCGTTGCCGACCAGGCGGTCCGCCAACGGCTTATAGTCTTTGCCGTAATACTCCAGGCGCAGGTATTCGGGCAGATGCTTCAGCAGCACGGTTTCGTCGGCGCCGATACCGTGCGGCAAGCGTCCGCGCGAAGCCAGGAGCGCGGAAAACCAAAGCAACTCGTTGATGGCGTAGCGTTTGTATTTTTTCACTTTAATGTCCTGAAACACGCTGTCTTCTTCCAGAAACATGTATTGCGACAGACGTGAAGAAAACTGCACATAGCTGACCGTTTTTAACACGTCATGGTCGCTCGCTTCGGTGGCCCGGATAGCCTGGCGGTCTGCCAAAACCATAGGGATCAGTTGTTCAAGGCCGCCGTCGAGATAAAAAGCCTGTTCGTTAGGCAACAAATATAGCGGCGGACAAGCATCATAAGTACAGATACGGGCTTTGCCGTCCGCCAAGGCTTCGCGGACAATGCCGATCAGGCTTTGTTCGGGGTCGAAGGCATCGGGCTTGGGGATGTTTTCGGCGGGCAGAAAATGGGCCTGCACACGGCTGAACAGGTTGGCGATGCCCAACACCGTCGGTACGGTATTGCGTTTGGGGTAAGGCAGATGCCAACTCGTCTGTACCGGCAATTCGTTGCTGGCCCAGACGATCAGGCGTTTGTCGGTATATTTTTCCTGTAAAATTTTGAACGCCTGCACATCCTTTTCTGAATTGATCCACACCAAAAGCAAGTTGGCCTGGGCATTGTCGGTCAGGGACCAGTCGCTGTTTAAACAACGGATAGCCAAAGAGGCGGCTTGGCGGATAAGGGCCAGTTCTTGTTCGGTGGCGGACGGTGCGAGGATGGCTAAACGTAAAAGCGGCATGGGTTGGCTCCAAAAATGAAGAGGGTTTGTTTATGCGGCCTGCCCAAGCCTCATTTAGGAGGCGGCAACAGCCCTTGAATTGTCCGTTTCGGATGAGCGTAGGCCAAAAACTCAGACAAGTGTCGGTTATTCTGGTTTTTCGTCCGTTTTAATGGGATATGGCGAGCTGTTTTGTAGGGTCGCTTGCGATTAAATGGCTTCTTGTTGTTAAATCTCATCTATAGCCGCCGCCGCTTTTTGCTGGGCTTTGACCTAAGCCGCCCCATAGCTACAAACTAAGATGCGAGAAATTGCCAAAAAGTCAAGATTTTGCGTAAGGCTAGAATTTGATTTTATCCAGACTGTTACCACGCCCACTGATGGTGTGCGTATCCGTTCCGTTATTAAGCTTTTGCCAACTATTCAAGCCATCTGCTTCATTACCATCTTTTATCCCCAATAATACTGCGGCCTTGTGTGATTGGCCCCGCCTACCAATGCACTTACCACGCAACAAATCACTGACAACATGGCGGGGTATGTCATGTGTACGGGCCCATTCAGTAAGGCTGATACCCTTTTTATAAAACATCTCTTTTACTTCGTCGGGAGTCTTCAGCTTCATGCGTGTTTGTCTGATCAGGCAGGTAGATATTTATATTGAACTTTAAAGAAGAATACTTCATGTGTCAACAAAAAAAAGAAGAAAACATCACTACAGGGGGGCTTGTTATTACCTGAAGTTGGTCGGGGGGTGAGGGGGCTGGGGAAAGGTTACGGAGAGTCATACTCGGATAGGTTGAAAGGTGCAGTTGTTTAGTTAATGCTTTGATGGAGTATTTTTGTAAATACTTGCCGCTCTCTTCTTTGGAAGTACAAGTGTCTAGGCATTTTATTAATCATGGCAAATAGAATAGTTAATGTTTTAATAAAAACTTACCTTTGTATAGATATAAAATAATTTAAAATTTTATGAGACTATTTATATCTTTAAAATCCATATATAGCGCATTTTAACTAATATAAAAACACCTATAGATTGCTTTATTGGCGGCACAAAACCATTAAAAAACTAACTAGCCTAAAAAATCCAGAAAAATACTATTTTTTAATATTTAAGTCATTTTTATGAGTTATTGGTTGTTGCGGTAAGGGTTGAGCCGTTACATATTGTTATTAATTTCCTTCCTAAGGCGTTAGTGTGTGTTTAGTTTCCTTGTTAAGCGGTGGTAAAGTGGAGAATTTTGTGGAAGTTTAAAGAAATATTTCATATGTTAATAAAGATAAATGAAGAGAGCATCATAAAAGAAGTGGCCGCCCGCTTTCGTACAGAAAGGTTAAGATTGGGGCTGTCCCAGTATGATGTCGCCTTATTATGTAGCGTCACATCACGGTCGGTCATTTCTTGGGAAAACGGCGTAAAGATGCCTGCGCATCACTTGGCGGAATTGGCGCGGCATGGTTTTGATGTTAAATTTGTTTTGACCGCCATAAAAACCGAAGATGGAACGCACCCGAATGCAAACGTAGCTTTTCCCCCGTATAAGACCGCGAAAATTGTCGAACTGTTTGATGCCCTGAACGAGAATCAGCAAATGGAGCTTTTGGCCGCCGCCGAAGAAAAATTGCGCATTAACGAATTAACCAAAAGGGTAAACCAGTTGCAGGAATTGTTAAGTGAGAAAGTGCCGAAGCCATAAGCGGCACCGTTATTAATCACCTGCCAACTTGCCACAATGAGAAGCGGTTGATCAACAGTCTGCCGGATAGAAAAAGTAAACGGGGGGGGGGTTAAGGATTACAATTGAAGCCGTCACAATAGGGCGCGTTTTCTGTGCGTGTACAGGTGCATAAGAATACCGTCACAGATTGTTCGGCAAGAAAAGTTAACGGCGGCCTGACTGGGGGCTGGGCAGTGCAAAGGTGGGTTTTATCGCATAATGGCAGGGTAGGGCTTAAGCCGCAACCGCACCATGAATAACTGCGCCCGGCTTCGACATCGACGGGGTGGGACGTTTTTTTGGTCGTCATAAAAATCTCATCACTAACTAGAAATAGCGGTGGGTTAGGCATTTTGTCTATTGAAACAGTGCCGCCATATAATCGGCTGTCCATTGTTCGCCAAAACTCCGGTTCATCAGCCTCAAGCCTGGGGCATTTAGATGGTGGTGATGTTTATAGGCTTGTAAAAGCTGTCGGTGCCGTACCGTTTCCGATGGGCAGAGCGTCTGGGCGTTTGCCAGTAAAGCTTGCATAGGGCCGGCCAGTAAGTCCAGATGTATTTGGCCTATTGCCGCCATTTGTGCTTCGTTATCAGGGCGTAAAAAAAAATCCGCTCCTGAACGGCATTCCCCAAACCAGTCGGGGGGGTCAATGGCTTGGTTCAGGTCGGGGCGGCTATGGTGTGCCGCTGCCATAAAATTGGCAACGTGTTGCGAACAGGCCATCGGCATCAGGCATACGCAATCCAATAGGGCGACGATGGGCTGCATACCCAAAACGACCAGTTCCACACAATAAATGGGCAGTTGCCAGTGGGCATCCGGGAAAAAAAACAGTGTCAAAATGTTGATTTTTGGTGCGTAGATATGGACAAGGCGCAGTTGCCCGTGTTCGGCAACACGAAAAAACTGTGTTTCCATAACCAATGTACCATCCAATTCGGGTCTGGCAATATGGCTAAACGTTTCGGGTAAAGCCACTGCCTGACAGGGTAGGGGAGCCAGTATTTTTAACGTCTGTTGTATGAGCGGTCGGAAGCGCATGAGGTCGGTCAAGTCGGTAGTTGGGAGGCGCACCAGTGTAGTGCCGACAAACTCAGGTGGGTAAAAACCGCCGGGCGATGTTGGGCAAGTATCCGGGCAATAGCTTGTTGGCCAGTTTCTTGGTAGAAGTGCTGGTAAGCGGCGGCGGCAACCAAGGGCGAGCGTCCTTGGCCGCGATGGCAAAATACGCTGGTGGGTATGCGGTTTTGTAATTGTGCCTGTAAGTACTGCGCTGCCGCTAACAGCGCCTGGCGTTGGCGGCTGTCGGTTAGTTGCACATAACGGCCCCCAAGGTCACTATCGGCTAAAGCCGCTGCTTCTACAGGCTGCGCTAGGGTGAAAATGTCGGCAAAAGTAAACTGGGCAACCGTGAAAGCCGCCAGATTATAATCGGGGTAAAGTTCAAATATATCTATTCCCGAAACATTTAACAAACAGCGGATACCATTTTTTTGCCAAACCTGTAGGGTGTCACTGTTGGGTAAGCCAGAAATTAGCAGTGGATAAGCTTGCATTTGCTTAGGCAATACTGAGCAGGGGAAATTCCGCCAATAATTCCTTTAAGGCGGTTTCGCGTTGCGGATGGTCGGGTAAACGTCTGTGCGGGTGTTGGCATAAATGAATGCCGCCCCAGCGTTGCGCATCCATACAGTCTTCCGCCACCAAAATATGTGCTAAAGCCGGCAAACTGGCATTCGGCTGGTCGGCAATATCCCAGAGGATAGAAAATCGGCTCATTTCACTGTAGGCGGCGGCAAAGGTGGCGGCATCATTAATATGTACCATAACCACTGCCTTATTTACCGGACTGGGATTGCTGCGCACCAGTGCTAATGCCGCCAGCAGGGTTGGCGTAGCGACGGCTTGGGCAGGGGCGAGCACCATCGGTGCGGCAATATCCTTAAAGCGGCTGCCTAGCTGGTGCAGATACTTAGTGGTTTGCAACAGGCTGGGCAGGGATTCATGGTGACTGTTGAAGGGATTCAGGGCGGCGGCAAAATGGGAGGCCGTCGCCAGTTCCAGAATTATATCGGTTTTCGGGTTTACCAGCGCTAATTCCGCCAAGGTATATATTGTCCAAATATGTGAATAAAATACACAATGTATCGGGCGTGGGGCTGTTAAGGGACGGGGAGGGTTAAAGTAATCGCTAAGAAAATTCATAAAACGGCTCGGTTTTTCAATAAAGTCATAAATAGTCCGTGATCATCTTTACATAGGGCAACGATGAAGCGGTGATCATAAGTGGCGGCAATTTTAAGCGCTTGGCTGGGCAAAGTGCTTATCGACTGCGGACGTAACGTTGTGTCGCAACAATACAGCCCAGTGCGGTCACTTACCCAGAAAGCGACGCCATTAATAGCAAAAATATGGCTGATAGTACCTGTTAAGACCAGCTTACGGGGGGGGTGGTGTATTGCTAAGCACCATAAGCTATAGACATTGCTGTCATTCAGGTTCAGTGTGACCACTAAAATGTTATGGTTGTCGTAACTTAAGCTAATGACCATACCCTCTAGTTGCCATTCGCTTAACATTTTTGTATTCGGATCACGGAACACCACTTTGTTATTGGCGAGGCCCTCACTGGTGACGATGCAGCCGTCACTGAGGATATGCACTTGGGGCTTGAGCAAATAATTGCTTACCCCAAACCGAATGGCGGCAGGCTCTTGCCTAAGTTTGTCGTAATAATAAAAAAAAGTATTGCTCCACACGAGCTTACTGTAGCCGACATGCCACGTTTTGAGGTCGTTCAGGCATTCTTTGAGCAGCCATTCCGCACTGCCTCCTTCCTTAGTCAACTCAACAATCTGCACCCGTGAAGGCGTAGCATAGGCTAGCCTGTCAACGCCCAAAATTTGCAGCGGATAAGGGGTCAAAAATCTCCATAGCGGCTGCTGCGGTTGCTGAGGGTCAATAAGGGTTTCATAACCCTCATACATTAAGCCGATTAAAGGGTAGCCATTGATATGGAAGCAATCTATTGCCACAGGTTCTTCCTCTAGCTGCAACCGCCACCTAGCATGGATGCTAACGGGGGTTAAGACGGCAGTCTGCCACTGGCTTGGGCAAATTAATATCTTGTTTAATAAAGCTAACGCCGCCTCGGCACTCTGTAGCCGTTGTTGAGGGTCTTTCACCAATAAATGGTCAATAAAATCGCGTAACCCTGTCGGTTGGATACCGCTCAAAGACGGGACGGACGCTAAGTTGGCTTGGGTTATTTCTTTAACGGTACCGACAAAAGGCCGCCGCCCACAAGCCATTTCAAAAGCGATAACCCCTAGGCTGTATAAGTCGCTGTTGAAAAAGAAGCGGTTTTTAATCCGTTCGGGGGCAATATAGGCCGGAGTGCCTTGGACATGCTGCCCCTCTTGGGCTTCGCGTAACATGCACACCGCCCCCAAATCAATCAGGACAAAATCGGCCGGGCCCTGGGCTTGTGGGCGTAACATGATATTTTCTGGCTTAATGTCGCAATGGATGCGGTTAAGCCGATGCAAATACGCCAAAGCCGTCAAGATGGCCTGCAAGCAAAGGATGGTCGTTTTAAGATCCAGCTTGCCTTGCTCCGCTAATAATTGCGCCAGACTGCCGCCCTCCAGATAGTCATAGACAATACAGGCCATACCATCGGCGCGGTGGAAGGTATCCAAACAACGCTGCACATTAGGGTGGCTGAGATCAAACGCGGCATTGATCTCGCGCAAATAAGCCCCTTTGGCAGAAGGCTTAAAGCATTTGATCACCACCTGAATGGCCGACTGGGTGTCATACCCCAGTAAGACCATACTGGCGGCGCTCTCATTCAGCATTTCCTCGACGTTATAGCGCTCAGGAAACAAGTCACCGTCAGGTGGTTTGTAATCGTGCCAAGACTTCATTGGGATCCAGCTCATGTATCTTTAATCGCCCTAACGCGGCGATGCGTTCTGCACCGCTGATCAGGAACTCACTCGCATTGGCTCCCGAATACTGATAAGACACTTGGAGGCAATCCAGTTCTTGTTCGCTGATACCGGAAAAAATACTTTGCAACATACCGGCGATCATAAAGTCGACAGGTGTGTCCAGGTGTTTTAAGGTATTGGCAAATAGGCTGTTGCTTAAATTGGCGCGGACGATGCCGTGGCTTTCGGCGCTATCTAAGTAAAAGCGCATTTTCCCCCAACCATGATTGGCGAAATAGGCTTCCAATAGGGCAATATAACTGTCGACACTGAGTGCGGCGGTTTTTTGCAGCGTCGCGGCTTGCAGCTCTTTTTCTAAAGACAGGCTGACCCGTTTGCCCCAAATAACGCCGCAATTTTTTAAGATGAGTGACCAAGCATCACCCGACTCATATTTCAGGACATCGTAAATGGCATGGATAATATCAGATGACAAGTAAATGACCCGGACATCGGTATTGCCGAACACGGTGCCGGCATTCATATCGAAGGTTTGGGCTGCCTCGCTAAAAATCTTTTGTAAAATTTGGGCGCTGAGCTGCTGGGCAGACGCGCCGGTTTCATCAAAGGTAGTCGTCATGGTGTCATACTCATTCTGAAGCAAGGATATCAACGGCTAACTGTAAGTGCGGTTGCAACAAGGCAAAGGCTTGTGGCGACAGCACTTGCTTATAGTTCATCAGCAACCGCGCGTAAGTTTCGTAAATGGCCCGCTGCCTTTTCGGTAAGGTATCGGCGTGGCGGGTAATTTCAGGGTAGGGCAGTTCTTGAGCCGGAGTCACGCCGGGGCGTTCTTCTCGCGCAGGATAGGAGAACGCTTGCAAAATGGTTTTTAACCAAATTAACAGCTTGTCACGGAACCAATCCGGCTCGGCCATTAACATGCTATGGGTCGCATAGACGCTGACATAGCTGACATCACGGACACATTTGTCTTTCGGGAATTCGTGGTATTTGGCAAACGGGTATAAGAAAAAAACTTGTTTGATCGTGGTAGTGACGGTGGCCAATTCCGCCGCAATGACTTCTTGTGCGGCAGCGACCCGGTCAGCATAATCAGGCACTAAAGCCAGATACTGCTGGAATTCGGCATCGGTGAAATGGCGGCTTTCGGCAGCTAAAAAAAGTTTGGCGATTTCAGGGTTGTCGCGTAACTTGGCAGGGGTTTGGGTATTAAGTGTAGTCATAAATGTGCGCATACCAAAAGAAATTAAATGATGTTAAACGCGGCTCGACCAAGGCAAGGCTTTAAAAAAACTTGCCGCTGGTATACCTTGCTTGCCGACGCTCCGCTGTGCCGCTTGCAGGGCGGTTTGTGTAGCGATAGCGGCAATGCCGGCAAAGTCGCCGCTGTTTATGCCGGGAGCTGCACTATGGCCTTGCCAAGGTAGGGTTCGGAAAAACGCCTTGCTGCCTTTGGGCATTTGCGCAGGTGGTAAGGCGGCATCAGTAAAGCTGACAGATACTGTTGTGCCTTGCCAAGGTAACGCCCGAAAAAATGCCTGGCTAGGCTTACCTTCTACGGGTTTAATCGGTTCGGGCAGCGGCTCTACAGGTAATGTCAGCACGGCGGCAACGCTAGGCTCCGCACTGGCCGCCATCATCGGCGCCATCGGATCGGCTTGCCAAGGTAAGGCTTGGAAAAAGACCGCACACGTCGGTGTGCCTACCACCGTCGTAATGGCTTCGGGCAACGGTTCACTATCAACAGCGCTACTGGCTAAAGCCATTACCGGGGCTGCTTCGGCCAACGTTAGTGCTGCTGCCGGCTCTGGTATTGTTGGGGCAGGCGGGGGAGCCAATGCCTCTGCCGCCGCCAATGGCAACGGGTCGGCAGCTAAAGGCGTGTCCGTCAAGGCTGCATTTAAAATAACCAGCGTACTTTTGAAATAGTCCAGTTGCCTAGGCGTGTAGGTGTCTACCATAATAGTTGCCTTATTAGCCGAGTTTTTCGAGTATTTCCGTCGCCGTAGCGCCTTCTTTAGACCAAAACTCCGCCGCGTTCATCAGTTTTTGCGAACCGACCAAAAACTTACAGACATCATTGCCCATGGCGTAGCATTGGATTTCGATACAGCCGCGTTCTTCGCGGTCATAAAAGGAAAACACCCCGGCAAAAAGGCCAGCGTACATGTGGCAAACCGGCTTGCCCGCTAAAGCCATCGACTGGGCCACCGCCGAGTTGCGTAACTCAATGACGGTCAGGCCTTTACTTTGTAAAGCCTCGTTATCCTTGTCGCCCATAGTCAAACGCCAACCGCCAAAGCCTTGGATGGTCAACGGCCACCACCATGTTTCCATAACAAACTGCTTGTTCATTTGCCAAATATCCAACTTACCGCCGCCATATTCATGGCGCATCCGGTTGTTAAAGCGTTTCATGTCCAACAACGCCCATTGGTGGCCGGTTTTATACATCAAGAGTCCGGCAGAATCGCCGATTTCTTCTTCAATCCCTAAATGCAGGCCGTTAATGAACGATTCGCTGACTTTCGCCGCCCGCTCACCATCATTCAGATAAATGGCCCCTTTTTCTGGATCTGCTTTAAAAAATTCGTCAGGATAATAATAATTGTGATACCCCTGAAAACCGCCATCGGTTACGTCAATCGCCATAAACTCCTCCGTTTACAATGTAATACCCTGCCGAAAGCAAGGGTCGTTGAGCTTTTTTATAGACCAGTATTTTTGACTTTTTCTATAGTAAAGTTAGGTATCGACAGAGAGAGCGAAAACTCTGCCAATAGTTAAATTGTGTAAATTTTCTCTGCACATAAAAAATCACATTGCCAGACAGGCTGCTTTAACATCAAGGTTCTATCTGGGTTTTGAGTTTCACATAAATTCATCCTCCATACCGGAGGGACGGGTTGGGTATTTATGCCCTTTGGGCTGATCCCGACAAAACCTGCTATGCTCGGCGCGGCAAACGGGGATAAAGCACGCTACTGCGTAACATCAGCTCATGTATAATATGACGAAAATGACGATAAGTCCATTTTTAAATTTGCTGCAATTTTTTTATAACCGTTCATGCCCACCCTTATTTAAGCCGCTAATTTGACGGCATCAACTTTTCCTTTTTTTGGCAGGCAGCCTCATTTGTTAAATACGCGGACATCGCGGTGATGTCATCGAGACGGTTGCAGCCCTGCAATTGACAGGTCACTGTTGTTGCCATCATCTTTTCGACAAATAAGTAGCCCGTCGGATCGTCAAATTATTCGCCGTCCTGATCCCTTCAGTACATAGAGTATGAGAAAATAATCATAAGTCCATTTTTAAAAGCCACTAAAATTTATAGGACTGCCCCTCTCAAAATGCGGCGACAGGTTTTGCGAAGCCCATCCGAACACCATGGAAGGCTTCTGGTTGCTGTTGCGTTCCTAGCTGGAGCCCCTCTTATCGGGGCATATCACAAACGTTGTACCGCTATATCTGAGCTTTCTTGAGTTTGTCCCTAATGTCAGAAAATGCGGTAAAGACGGTTATTGTCAAACAGCCAACAACCCCATATTGAGCCATTTTTTTCATGTAGATGGGTAAGTTTTTTACCATCTAACGCTATTCTGTTGATAATTATTTTTTGATTTATTTGTACTTAACTTGTTTTTTATAAATAACGTGCAAGTATATGATTTTTATGGTATTGTATTATTTGCTTATCGCGCCTAAACGCTTCAGGGCTTTCTTTCTAAAGGCGGTAACGGTCTTTGGGTTGCCCGTTTTCAGATAGGCTTAGGCCATATAGGGAGCCTAAAGAAACCAAGGCAAATATTGATCTGTTTCTTCGTTAATTTTGATGAAACTATAGTGGGCGGTTTTATGGAGCTCTGCGCCGTTTGGTCGTTCACCGGTATGCTGTTTCTTGTGGGTAAAAATAACCCAGAAGCTTATGGTCGCCATATTCATTTCTGTTATTGGGCTTGATTTTTGCTGTAACTGGTATATGACAATATGGATAAAAAGCGTTCGCCCGGTATGATTGCAAGGTAGTTATAAGATAATAATGGTAAGCGTTTACGCAACGCCGCTTTGGCAGGAGGGCAAAATCCCCTCTGGCTAATTGCCATTTTTGATCCTAATAATACGGCGGTCTTGTATGATTGGTCTCGCCTACACCAATGAACTAAAAGTAGGCCTTTATGTGTTTTTTAACATTCGTTAAACCATATATAAAGGGCACACCCAATGCCAAAAGATAGGCTCCCGTACGGGTTAGCCATCTATGGCCACTATGCAGATTCGCTTACGCGGTCTACGGCTCCGGCGCTCGTGAGAACAAATCCCTTTATGTCCCTGAAGGTATGCCGGAATGAACGGTGCTTCCTATATTCTTTCGGTGAGCCTATAGGGCATGGGTTCTGCAAAATTGATATTAAAAGGCTTTCGCACCACTATTTACCATGCAATAAGTCGCTGACAACATGGCAGGGTATGCCATGTACACGGGCTTATTCAGTAAAGCTGATACCCTTTTATAAACATCTCTTTCGCTTTGTCTGGAGTTTTTAATTTCATGCGTTCTAGGCCAATGGATATTTGCATTGAACTTTAAAGAAGAATACTTCACATGTCAACAAAAAATACGAAGAAAACATTACCTGAGGTCGGAAGGTACTATCTGGAGTTAACGTCGAAACGGCTGAGGATAAGCTGGAGAAATGTTATGGGGAGGCTATGCTCGGATAGGTTGAGAAGTATTGTTATCTGGTTAATACACTGCCCAGCGTTTTTATTGGTTTTATGCCTAAGACAATTCGATAGGGGTAGTTTTTTATTAAGCGGTGCTAAAGTGAAGAATTCTTCGGGAATTTAAAGAAATATATTTCATATGTTAATAAAGATAAATGCAGAAAGAAAGCATCATAAAAGAAGTGGCCGCCCGCTTTCGTACAGAAAGGTTAAGATTGGGGCTGTCCCAGTATGATGTCGCCTTATTATGTAGCGTCACATCACGGTCGGTCATTTCTTGGGAAAATGGCGTAAAGATGCCTGCGCATCACTTGGCGCAATTGGCTCGGCATGGTTTTGATGTTAAATTTGTTTTGACTGCGGTAAAAACCGAAGATGAGCCGCGTCCGAATGCCGCCGACCCGTATAAGGCCGTGAAAATTGTCGAAGTGTTTGATGCCCTGAACGAGCATCAGCAAATAGCGCTTTTGGCCGCCGCCGAAGAAAAATTGCGCATTAATGAATTGGTCAGAAGGGTCAACCAATTGCAGGAATTGTTAAATGAGAAAACGGCGAAGTTATAAGGGACATAAGTCAGTTATCTGTCGGTTTTACACAATAAACGGCTAAAGGCCTTGTGCTCCGCCGTATAAGCAGTTGCGGGCGCAATAGGCCTTTAGTTTTTGCGTGATGGGTCTAACCGCGCGTACCTATTACACGGTTACACGGTTACACGGTAGCCCGGACGCAAGTGCCGTTGGTGGTTGTTATAAGTCACCGTTTTTGACTTTTTCTATATCGACATTTAAATGTTGTAATTTTTCAATAATCGAGCGGATAATGATTTTATTGGCAGGAACCAGTATATCGCCTGTAACGGGGTGTAATATGGGTACTTGGGTGCGCTGGCCAATTAGCTGTTCTAAAGACTCGAAAGAATCGATATATAAGCCGTCCGGTAACGCCACTTCTACCCCTTCACCCAAGACTTTGGCTTGGCAAGAAAGGCGGCTATTAGCTTGGGCGCCCGTTAATACCGCTAACGTCAGGCTTTCTCTGGGCGTAGGGGGGCTTAACTGTTCAGGATGTTTGGTCACATAAACATGGCAGGTCGCGCAGAGGCCGCGTCTGCTACATAACTGCTTCACTTCAACATGACGTTCGAGCAGTACGTCCAATAAATGGGTTTCGGGCATGACCTCGACGGTGCGCAAGCCTTGGGCTTCAAACCTTACTTTTATTGCTTCCATTATGTCCTCTCTATGTGTATTGCTTAAAATAATAATTAACAAGGTGATAGGGATGCCGGTGACCTAAAGGCGGGGCTAAAATATAGACGGGGGGGGCGGCATTTTTGTTGAATTGCAAAACCTGAACGCCCTTAAATTTGGCAAGGTCTGGCAAATGCGGGCTATTAAAGGCTAAACTATGGGTTATGTTATCCCTTAAAATGCGCCTTAACCAGCAGTCTTTATATTTTTATACAGTAAAATTATGCAAACGCAACCTTCGATAAGCCTTCCCGCCGATAATAATCACCCGAATATTATGGTGCGCCTAAAAAATGACACGCAAGCCGCCCATCAGCACCTAGAAAAAGCACCTTGCTTTAAACGCTTATTTGCCAAAGATTATCGTTTAAACGAATATGCCCAGTTGTTAAGCTATTTTTACGGTTACTTTTCTGGCATAGAACCTCTGTTATTTGATAATTTACCCACCGAACTGCATAGCCAATTGCTCTATCGCCGCAAAACCCATTTGTTGCAACAAGATCTAAACGTTTTGGGCATTAATAGTGCTGGCAACTTGCCTATCTGCGAAGCATTACCCGATTTGACAACGTTTGCCCAAAAAATGGGTGCATTGTATGTCTTAGAAGGCTCGTTATTGGGCGGTCGGGTGATAGGCCGGCATTTAAGCCAACAATTAGGTGATGATGTTAGCTCAGCATTGAATTTTTACCATTGTTATGGGGCGGATTTAGAAACGCAATGGCGCGGTTTTGCCGTTTTAATGACGCAATGTTTTGACTCCCAACCAGAGGCGGAGATCAATGCCGTATTGGCTTCGGCAACCGCTACTTTTGCTACGTTAGGGCAATGGGTTGCTGTCTGTGCGGCGAAAGAAGGGTCAGGCGATTTTTTGTAAATGTGTTTAAGCTTATTGCCGAAAAAACTTGAAAATTAATAATATCTTATAGATAATTTCGATAGCGGTTAAAATACTAATACTTGCTTAAGCTTGTAATGTATCGGCCACAAGCATGGTTTTTAATGTTGTTAAGGCTAAAAAGGCTTGGCGGGTAGTATTTCTGGCGAATAGTCTCAAGGAGATGGTTATGACAACGTTACTTTGGCTGCAAACGGGTTCCTGCGGTGGCGATACTATGTCGATTCTTTGTGCCGACAGCCCGTCAGTGGAAGAACTTGTGGATGAATACGGTATACAAATGCTCTGGCAACCTTCTTTATCTATGGAACCGACGGGGCGGCTGGAAACATTAATCGAAGCCATTCTCGCAGGACAACAAACCCTCGATATTTTATGTATTGAAGGCAGTATCATCACCGGCCCGGATGGTTCGGGCATGTACGATCCTTATCGTGGGCGTTCAAAAATGAGTTTGGTTAGGGAACTGGCCGAAAAAGCGGAATATGTTGTGGCATTAGGCACTTGTGCGGCTTATGGCGGTGTCCATTCCGCCCCGCCCAATCCTACTGACTGCCTCGGTTTACAGTTCGACAAAAAATCCCCCGGCGGCTTATTGTCGGTAGATTGGCGTTCGCGTAAGGGTTTGCCGGTCATTAATATCTCAGGTTGCCCCGCCCATCCCAATGCCATGACCAAAACGCTGGCCATGCTGGCAATGGGGCTTCCGGTGGAACTGGACCATATTAACCGTCCTAAAGTCTTTTTCAATACCACGGTGCATCAGGGCTGTACGCGTAACGAATACCATGAATACGATGTGGAAGACGCCGCATTCGGCGGAAAAGCCTGCATGTTTTTTAATCTGGGTTGCCAAGGGCCGGTCACGATGGCGATTTGCAATACCGAACTGTGGAATGGCCGCAGCAGCAAGACCCGCGCGGGTGTGCCGTGTTTCGGCTGCACTTCTCCTGACTTTCCGTTGGATCATGATTTGTTCGATACCGAAAAAATTGGCAGCATTCCGGTACATTTGCCGATGGGCGTAGAACGGGCTAATTATATGGCTTACAAAAGCTTGGCCCATGAAGCCGCGCCCGAACGGGTGCTGAACAAGACGATGGATCCTTAGTTATGTCCAGAAGAACCATCCAAATTGATCTGAACCGCGTTGAAGGCGATTTGGATTTCCAGTTGGAATTGGAAGACGGCAAAATCGTCGATGCCCGCTGTATCGGTTCCCTCTATAGGGGGTTCGAGCAAATTCTTGTGGATCGGAATCCGAAAGATGCTCTGGTGATTACGCCACGCATCTGCGGCATCTGCGGCACGGCGCAATTAAATGCGGCGGTGCTGGCACTAGAACAAGTCGGGCGTATCCCCGTACCGCCGGCCGCAGTCCGTATCCGCAACCTGTGCTTGATGGCCGAAACGGTGCAAAGCGATTTGCGGCAATCCTTCCTGTTCTTCACGGCGGACTTTTGTCATCCCAAATATCGCCATAAACCGCTTTATGAAAAAGCCCGGGCGGCTTTTCTGCCGTTCAAAGGCTGGGCGCACTGCGGCGCCCTCGAATATTCGCGCCATATCGTCGAGATAATCGCCCTATTTGGCGGCCAATGGCCACACTCCTCTTATATGTTACCCGGAGGGGTAACGACCCCGGCAAGCCAGCGCCACATTATTGATAGCCTGTCTATTGTCAATAAGCTGACCCGTGGCTTTGAGCAGATGGTATTGGGGGGCGACCTAGAAACTTGGTTGGCGTTGCAATCGGCTGATGACTTCTTCGCTTGGCTAACCGCAAAAGGCAGCCATGCAGACAGCGCCATCGGACTGTTCACCCAAATGAGCCGCGATATCGGCCTACACCGCGTAGGGTTCGGAACGCCGCACATGCTCAGTTATGGCGCTTATGACGACCCGGACGCTGCCGGCACTTTCCCGCCACAGCACCAACGCTTGTTCAAGGCCGGTTTCCTTAATGGCGATACGGGTATTATCGAAGCGTTTGAGCAAGCCGAGATTACCGAACATGTGCGCTATTCTTGGTTTCAACCTTATGCAGGCGGCCGCCATCCGTTTCAGGGGCAAACCATTCCTGATTATCAACCCCATTCTGACCGCTATACTTGGTGTAAGGCTCCCCGTTATCAAAATAAAGTCGTGCAAACCGGCCCCTTGGCCGATGCCCTCATTAATGGTGAGGCATTGATCTGTTCGCTGTATCAGGCCGAAGGCGGCAATGCTTGGCTACGCCAATTCGCCCGCTTACACCGTACCGCCCGGCTGTTGCTGAAAATGCGCGAAACCCTGCACCAATTAGCGGCGCACCCTAACGCCCCGCATATCATTAACCCCCCGGAAAAAGATATTCCGGACGGCGAAGGCTTTGGTTTGGTAACGGCGGCACGCGGGGCATTGGGTCATTGGGTGCAAATCACCGACGGCGTTATTAGCCGTTATCAAGTCGTCACGCCAACCGCTTGGAACGCATCGCCTAAGGATAGCGAAGGCCGGCATGGGCATTGGGAGAGCAGTTTGCTCGGTCTGGCGGTCGATGACCCTGAGGATTTGGTGGAAATAGGCCATATTATCCGCTCACACGACCCGTGTCTGGTCTGCACCGTGCATGTGCTCGATACAGGCAAACGCACAACATTATGGCTTTAATATGGAGACATGCCATATAGTCTGTTTCGGTAACGAACTGCATGGTGATGATGGTTTTGGTAGCCACGTTTATACACAATTGTGCCAATTGGCATGGCCAGACACCATCAAGGTGTTTAATGCAGGGATAGCAGGTTTGAACGCGCTCCGGTTTCTGGAACATTGCGATAAGGCGGTTCTGGTCGATGCCCTCAGCAATTTTGGGGATGTCGGCGAAATTTGCCTATTGAGGCCGGAAGATTTGGCCGAAAACCCTCAGCGGCTGACGGGCCATGGTTTGGGAATCCCCTATTTGCTGGAAGCTCTTAAGGTCATCCGCCAGCCGTTGCCGGCTATTATAATTGTCGGTGTCGAAATAGCTGGTGCCAGCCCTTTTTATTCCGGCCTGTCCGACACTACCGCACAGGCCATACCTGATACCATCCGCCTGATATGCAGCCTTGTTTCTGAATGAGTCAGCAAAATATTCACTATGCCGTTGTCGAATCGGTGACATTTCTCGATACAACTGAACCGCCGCGCTGGGCAGGCCGGTTATGGTTGCCAAATGGTCACCAGCCTATTGATGTTCTGATTTTCAAACTTCAGGATACTTTTCGGGCCATTCCCGCCCTCTGTCCTCATGAAGGCTATAACCTGACACAATGCTCTTTGCCCAATGGCGACCGCCTTGTTTGTCCGGCGCATAGCTTGCGTATCGACCTGAAAACGTCAGGATTCCATGTCAAAGAAGAGGGGGGACGATTTTGGATGTCCTTGAGCGGTACCCTGCCGTTAACAGTGGCCGAAAGCCAAAGTCCCGGCACTGGGGAAAGACTGGCACAATTGCAGGAAGAAATCGCTAGCCTAAGATTGGCTAACCTTAAACAGGAAAGGCAAATCTTAGTCATCACCCAAAGCATGAATGCCATGCTTTGCGAATCTGAACAACAAACGGCTAAGCTTAAAGAGAAGGTGCAGCAACAGCAGGCACTTAGTCACTTTGTCGAGCGCATCACAGATACTATTGACGATCTCCTATTAGTCATTAACACCAAAGGCCAGATTCTCCGGCTAAATATGGCAGCCGGGCGCGAATTGGGCTTTTCCGAAGCGGAGTTGCTAGGAACCGACATTGACGACTTGTTATCCTCTACCGAACGCCAGCAACTTGCCGGGCAATTACCCGCTTTGCCGTGGACTGTCCGCTCCGTGTTGCTGGAAACCATCCGGCTGTATGGAAACTATAGCGGTGAACATGGGCTGTTAAAAAAAAATCAAGACCATCCTTCTTCTATCTATTGGCTAAAAAGTAGTTTGCTGCATGGCAGGCAGGGGAAATTGGAAGGTGCAGTCATAACGGCGTTAGACATCACCGAATTGAAAAATCGGGAAACCCGACTGCGGCTGAGCGCTAAAGTTTTCGAAACCAGCAGTGCGGCTATTTTTATCACCGATCCGCAAGGCGTTTTCTTGGAAGTCAATGCTGCATTCTGCGCAATCACTGGCTATGGGCGTTCTGAAATATTGGGTCAAAATACCCGGATCTTGAAATCGAGACTCCATGATAAGGCGTTTTACCAAAGCTTATGGCAAACCCTATTGGACAAAGGGGTTTGGAAAGGGGAGATCTGGGATCGGCGAAAAAACGGCGAATTCTGCCCGATGCTGCTGAGCATCAACGCCGTCACCGACGAACGCAATGAACTGACCCATTATGTAGCCATTTCCACGGACATCAGCCACCAGAAGCGGACGGAAGAAGAGCTTAAACAACTGGCGCATTACGATGTGCTGACCCATCTTCCTAACCGCTTGCTGTTTAGAGACCGTTTTGAACACGAAATTTTTTTGGCACAATGCAACAATAGCCGTGTCGCGGTGTTTTTTCTGGATTTGGATCGCTTTAAGATTATCAATGACTCGTTCGGACATTGGGCGGGGGACAGTTTATTACAGGCCATCGCCGTGCGGATCCAAAGCTGCCTGCGCCAAACAGATACCGTAGCCCGTCTGGGTGGCGATGAGTTCACTATCATCTTGCCGGGCTTATCCGGTATCGGCCCCGCCACTGAGCTAGCCCAGAAACTGCTTGAGGTCATATCCGGTCCGGTGCAAATTGGCGAACATACCGTCTACATCGGGGTCAGCATCGGCATAGCCGTTTTCCCCGATGACGGCAATGATTTCGACACCCTGACCAAGCATGCGGATACCGCCATGTATGCGTCCAAAGCCAAAGGCCGGGGTATGTTCCAATATTTTGAAGCGGGGATGAATGAGGCCGCCCAGCAAAGGCTTTTGTTGGAAAATGCTTTACGGTTGGCGATAGAACAAGAAGAATTTCGGCTTTATTATCAACCTAAAGCCGATTGTTCTTTACGCGTAATAGGTGCGGAGGCCTTAGTCCGCTGGCAACGTCCCGGTTTCGGCATGATACCCCCCGACCGTTTTATTGCCCTCGCCGAGGAAACCGCGTTAATCATTCCGCTCGGCACATGGATACTCAAGACCGCCTGTTTGCAAGCCAAGCTCTGGGCGGATAAACAGCCAGGGTTTCGGACGGCGATCAACCTCTCGCCCCGGCAACTGTTGGCCGATGACTTTATTGCCGTGCTTGACCGTATTCTGGCCGAAACCGGAACCAAACCCGAATGGATTGAATTGGAAGTGACGGAAAACTTAATCATGCTGGATGTCGAAAAGGCCACCAGACGGTTGCGCCAAGTCCGCGAACGGGGTATCCATGTCGCGATGGATGATTTCGGCACAGGTTATTCTTCTTTATCCTGTTTGCAAAAACTACCCCTCCAAACTCTTAAAATCGACCGCTCTTTCATACAGGCCTATACCGGAGATCCTGCTTCCAAGGAAGCGGCATTTATTAAGACTATCGTCTCTTTAGGGGAAATACTCAAGATGACAGTTGTTGCCGAAGGGGTTGAAACTGAATCCCAGTTGGCGTTGTTACGGTCTTACGGTTGCCACCTGATCCAAGGCTATTACCTTTCGCCGCCGCTGCCCGCTGATGAGTTCCAAAGGCGTTGGCTTGATCAGGCTATGGATAACTAAGGATTTGAAACGCAGGCAAAATGCACGCGCTCCAAGGAAACCGCCTCACGATACTATTTCAAAAACAGCCCGGCAAAACCCATGCGGGGCTATTTTTGACAGATTTATTGGCGTTACAGCTTAGGGCGCATGTGCGGGAACAGCAGCACATCACGGATAGAGGGCGAGTCGGTAAATAGCATCACCAAGCGGTCAATGCCGATACCTTCGCCTGCCGTAGGCGGCATACCATGTTCTAAGGCGACGATGTAGTCGGCATCAAAGTGCATGGCTTCATCGTCACCCGCTTCTTTTTCTTCCACTTGTTTTTGGAAGCGTGCGGCTTGGTCTTCGGCATCGTTCAACTCGGTAAAACCGTTGGCGATTTCACGGCCACCGACAAAAAACTCGAAACGGTCGGTCACATGCGGGTCGTTGTCGTTACGTCTTGCCAAGGGCGACACTTCCACTGGGTATGCGGTGATAAAGGTCGGCTGCATTAAGCGGCTTTCAACGGTTTTTTCAAAGATTTCAATCTGGATTTTGCCCAGGCCATAGCCTTCTTTGACCGGAATCCGCAGCTTTTCGGCAACGGCTGCCGCAGCTGCACGGGTCGCTAAGTCTGCCGCCGTCAATTCTGGATTAAAATGCAGGATGGATTCGACAACGGTCAGGCGTTGGAACGGTTTGCCAAAATCGTATTCTTCACCCTGATAGGTAATGACGGTATGCCCGACCACGGTTTCGGCAATGCCGCGCAGCATGGCTTCGGTCAAGTCCATCAAATCCTGATATTCCGCATAGGCCTGATAAAACTCCAACATGGTAAATTCGGGGTTATGGCGGGTCGATAAGCCTTCGTTACGGAAGTTGCGGTTGATTTCAAAGACCCGCTCAAAACCACCGACTACCAAGCGCTTGAGATACAGTTCCGGGGCGATACGCAAAAACATATCCATGTCTAAGGCGTTATGATGGGTGGTAAAAGGCCGCGCCGTCGCCCCACCGGGAATCACCTGCATCATTGGCGTTTCCACTTCTAAAAATTGCCGCTCAAGCAGAAATTGGCGGATATAAGCGACGATTTTCGAGCGGATAAAAAAGGTGTTGCGCGAGTCTTGGCTCATAATCAAGTCCAAATACCGTTGGCGGTATTTGATTTCTTGATCCGCTATGCCGTGGAATTTTTCCGGCAAGGGGCGTAAGGCTTTGGTCAACAAGCGGATACCGTCGACCTTAACGCTTAGCTCGTCGGTTTGGGTTTTAAACAACACGCCTTCGGCACCGATAATGTCACCGATATCCCATTTTTTAAATTGCTCGTTGTAAAAGCTTTCCGGTAAGGCATCACGGGTGACATACAATTGGATTTTACCGGACATGTCCTGGATATGGCAAAAGCTGGCCTTGCCCATGACCCGCCGGGTCATAATGCGCCCGGCCAGTTTTACGCGTAACGGTTCGGCTTCCAGCTCTTCCTTGGTTTTGTCGGCATAGTGGGCAAGCAAGTCGCCCGCGATGGTATCACGGCGGAAATCGGTGGGGAAGGCAATGCTGCTCTCGCGTAACTCATTGAGTTTACTACGGCGTTGTTTAATCTGTTCTTGTTCGTCTTGTTGTATTTCGGACATGGTTGTTAATGTTTGGAATGTAAAATGAAAAGTGTGTCGCTTATTTATAGTGGAAAAAGCCTAGGATAGCAAAGGCTTTTAGGGTAGGAGGCTTAGCGCTGTTCTACTACCCTGCCGCTTTAAACCGTGCTTTCGTAATCTGCACCTCGGTGCTGTGGTCAATGATTGGCGCGGGGTAAAAGTCGCCGTAATGTTTCTGCGGCCATTGGTGTAGGGTTTTTATCGGTACGGAACGCAATTCGGGTAGCCAGCGGTAAAGATAGTCGCCTTGAGGGTCAAATTTTTGTTGTTGTAGCCACGGGTTAAAAATCCGAAAATACGGCTGGGCATCACAGCCAGTCGAGGCCGCCCATTGCCAATTGCCGTTGTTGACACAGGGGTCGTAATCGGTCAGATGTTGGGCGAAATAACGTTCGCCCCACCGCCAGCTAATGCGCAAATCCTTCACCAAAAACGAGGCGGTGATCATGCGTACCCGGTTGTGCATAAAGCCCGTGGCATTCAGCTCACGCATGCCGGCATCGACAATAGGAAACCCTGTCCGCCCCTCTGCCCAGGCCTGAAAATAGGCGCGGTTATTATCCCAAACCAGCCCGTCGAATTTGCCGATGAAGGCATGGCCGAACACTGTTGGGTAATGGTAAGCGATATGGGTCATAAAATCACGCCAATACAATTGCCGCAATAAAGGGTGTTCGGCACCGAGTTGCCGGGTAATTGCCGCAAAGGCTTCCCGCACCGATAATGTCCCAAATTTTAGATGCGCTGAGAGTTGGCTAGTCGCCGCCAAAGCCGGGAAATCCCGCTCTAGCGCGTAATCGGTGCAGTGTTGGAGTTGTGCCAAACGGGCTAACCCCGCCGTACGCCCGCCTTGTCCGCCCCAGTTGCCTACAGCCGTGAGGCTGTCTGGCGGCGCAGTGGAGGCCACGCTTAAAAACCGCCCGTTTACTAAAGCTTGCGGGGCTGGCACAGGCCGCTTTTGAACATGATGATAAAATGCCGTGAACACTTTATAGGCACTGCCGTCGTGTTTCAAAGCCTGTTCCGGCTCGGTCAGCAGCGCGTCAGGCAAGCTATGCAGGGCGATGTTCAGTTGTCGGCAAACGTCGGCAATTTCCGCATCACGCTGGCGGCTGAACGGGCTGTAATCACGGTTAATGAACACCGCTTGGATAGTGTGTTGCTGGTGCAAGTCGCGTATCACCTGTACGGGCAAGCCTTGGAATAAGGCCAGATTAGCGTTAACCGCTTGCAACTGCCCCGCCAAATCGGCCAAGGATTGGCGCATAAACTGTAAGGCCGGTTGGCTTTGGTACGGATGCGGGTTAATTTGCCGTTCGTCGAAGACAAACCCGGCGATGACCTGTTGCGCGGACTGTAAGGCGGCGTTTAGGGCGGTATTGTCGCTTAGGCGTAAATCCCGGCGGAACAGGAACAGGGCGGTGTTATAGTGGGGCATATCATTCAGCTTTTATTATTTACCGTCATCAAGTGAGTTTAAGTAATTCGCCAAAACGTCACCATGACATGCCGCTGGCTTACAATGACAACCCAACACCTTACCGCGTAACTGTAACAATTCACGTTCGTTTTTGTTCATTGGCAAAGTATAGAGGCGGGGATTAGCTTAGTAAATTTATAGGCACACTTACAACCCGCTCTTCAAACTCGCCTCAATAAACATATCCAAATCCCCATCCAATACTGCCTGCGGGTTGCCTGTTTCCACCCCGGTGCGCAAGTCCTTAATCCGGGATTGGTCTAACACATAAGAGCGGATCTGGCTGCCCCAGCCAATATCGGATTTGCTGTCTTCCAAAGCCTGTTGGGTTGCGCTGCGTTTGCGCATTTCCAGTTCATACAGCTTTGCTTTAAGCTGTTTCATGGCGGTGTCTTTGTTTTTGTGTTGCGAGCGGTCGCTTTGGCACTGCACCACGGTATTGGTTGGGTTGTGGGTAATACGCACGGCGGACTCGGTACGGTTGACGTGCTGGCCACCCGCGCCGCTGGCACGGTACACGTCGATACGCAAATCGGCGGGGTTGATGTCGATGTCAATATCGTCGTCAATTTCAGGTGACACGAACACGGATGCGAACGAGGTATGGCGGCGGTTGCCGGAATCAAAGGGGGATTTTCTGACCAAACGGTGTACGCCGGTTTCGGTACGCAACCAACCAAACGCATATTCGCCTTCAAAGCGGATGGTGGCGCTTTTGATGCCCGCGACATCGCCATCGGACTCTTCGATCAACTCGGTCTTAAAGCCTTTGCGCTCGCCCCAGCGTAAGAACATGCGCTCAATAATCGAAGCCCAATCTTGCGCTTCGGTGCCGCCGGAGCCGGATTGAATATCCAAAAAGGCATTACAGGCATCCATTTCGCCGGAGAACATGCGCCGGAATTCCAAATCGGCGACCCGTGTCTCGAAGCCGTCCAAGTCGGCAACGACAGTCTCAACCGTATCCTCGTCGTCTTCTTCAACTGCCATCAGCAGCAACTCTTCGGCATCGGCCAAGCCGCGCTCCAAATCGAGGATGGTGTTGACCACCAGCTCCAATTGGCCGCGTTCCTTGCCTAGGGCTTGGGCGAGCTCTGGCTTATCCCAAATTTTGGGGTTTTCCAGTTCCCTTAAGACTTCAACTAAGCGTTCGCTTTTGTTATCGAAGTCAAAGATACCCCCTGAGCGCGTCTCCACGGCTTTTCAGGTCGGCAATTTTATTTTTGATCGGGTTTATTTCTTGCATGGCGTGTGTTTTTAATCCTGACCACCGTGCCGTTACGTTAAGCCAGTAACAGGCCGCCGCTGATCTTAATAGTTGAAAAAAAGATACCGATTATATCCTAATTTCAAGGGACTGTTCACACCCGCTTAATACTCGCCCTATATAGAGTAGGCAATGGGGCGGTCAATCCCGAAAATCCCAAAAACCAAACGATTCGATTTTATTTTGGTAGCCAGGGGCGGGCGTGTTTTCCAGCCATTCGTCCAAAACATACTCCAAGCCATAAAATTCATGATCGCCAAAAGCTTGGTTCATCGATTCGATGATGTTATTGTGGGTATTATCAGCGTTTTGCAGAGTCATTTTGCTTACCTTTTGTGTCGTTGCCAATCGCTTTCCCATGCGGGAAAACCTAATGTCCTTGTTGTGTCGGCTATAGAGTAGAATGCAACGGCTGAACGGTGGCTGAAGCG
Organism: Methylovulum psychrotolerans; assembly: GCF_002923755.1. Classification (GTDB taxonomy): domain Bacteria; phylum Pseudomonadota; class Gammaproteobacteria; order Methylococcales; family Methylomonadaceae; genus Methylovulum; species Methylovulum psychrotolerans. Next base: position 596,102 of record NZ_PGFZ01000001.1, on the reverse strand, counting down.
AAAATGCTAAACTAAAAATTAGCTAACAGTTTTATTTCACGGTGGGCTCCCGTCCGGCTTGCCAACGCACATCGCGTGCTTTTTTGGCGACTAGCTTGCTCTAGGTGTTCGGACAAGTTGGTGCGGGTGTAGTTGATCGGGGAGTTAATCGGGTATTCTATGTGTCTTTGCTTTGTTATCATGCCCTACAAAACACACTCTTTTGTGAGGACAGGGCAAGTCCACGCTTTACATTAACAGAGCTGATAAGATGGCGTTAATGGTGTCCTTAGTGTAGTCACTAACGCCGTCAAATTCATTGCAGGCGGCTGGTGGGCTGTACTGCACCCAGCCGCATCAGACCGTTAGTGTAAGATAGTACCGACACTACCTTTTGCCAGACGGACACTGTAAGCCACTGGCGTGGTCACGGTAGCGTCTTGGCGGATTAAGTTGATTTCTACATAGTAGTCATTGGCGTGGAAATCAAACTTATGGTTGAATTGTATGACATCTTCATTGGCCGCGACATTAGCCGACAGATTGCTGTTAAACGTGGCGATAGTGGATTCAGTCATGGTGGTACGGCTGATTTTTTTCAGTGATGCGCTGACTTGGGCTTTGGCACTGATGCCATCAGTATCCTTATAGCCGACAATTAAGGAATTCCAATCTGCGCTGATCCATGACGCAGGTGTGCCGACGAAATCGCCTGCGGCTGGGGGGATAGCCGGAACATAGTCATAAACGGGAGTGACATTGCAGCGCACAGTGATGGGCTGATAGCTCGGTGTGGTACTGATGGAGCTTAAGCTTTGTTTAGCAGCGGCAGAAAAAAGGCCAAAATTGCTGACATTGTTTCCCAAGAAGCGGAATTGTGTGCCGGTCACTTCGTATTTGCTGGCGGAAGATTCATCAATTGCGCAAGAAGAAGCGGTCGATGTCCAAGCGGGCAGTTGGTCGCTCCAGTTTGCAGGTAAGGCGGAAGCGGCGGTTGCGCCAGCCAAAGTGCCAACAGTCAATAAAGCGGTTACTGCGTTGCGTAAAGTTTTCATGAGTCGTGTCCTAATTAAGTAAAATAGCCAGTGGTTTAGCAAGGCGGTTGCAATCTTGGGGTAACCGCTTTGTTAGGACATAGCTTACGCAAGCCGCTTAATTATTGCAGTGAGGTACTTACCTACTGCTGTGACATTATTCCCATCCCTTGATGTAATTAATCGTCCGGTCGGACATTGATTGCGCATTAAGAACAATTGATAACGTAAAAAAGCTGTTTTCCGTGAAATATTGGATAATTTTTTTACGGCAGGCTATGGTAGCGGCTGAGTAAGGTTTTTCTGAACGGCAAACCGACACTACGGCGTTGTATCGCAATAATGTTCCCGTGACTACGGCGTACACGCACAAGCATCAACCCCACCACAGTCTATGTGGAAGGAGCTACAACCTTCGGGCGATATTAGCTCTAAGGGATTGCAGCATTCGCAAACATCACCTGTTTTATCCCGCCATTTTTTCCTATTATTGTCCCGCTCGCGGTTGTGTTGTTCTGAGAGTGCTAAAGCGGCAGCTTTGCAGGCTTGAAAACGCGCTCTGATTTTCGGCACAGATCGCCAAACACCGTCTTGCAATAGCGTTTGTTTGGTATATTCGGAGCAAGATAGCTCGCCGTGCCAGACACGGTGGGCGCAGCGGAAGCCTTTATAGGGGGAGAGGTATTTTTGGTAGCCAGTGATGGCGAGTGCCAGCGATTGGTTTAGCATCTATTGTCCTGTCTCAATAGGGGCGGGAGCGTAGAGACGTTGCGGTGCAACGTCTCTACGGTGATAAACTGGGCTTACGGATATAACGCCACAATATCCAGTCCCGTTGTTTCCGCCAACCCGAACATCAGGTTCATATTCTGCACGGCTTGTCCTGACGCGCCTTTGACGAGGTTGTCGATAACCGACAGCACCACTAAGGTGTTGCCGCCTTGGGGCTGGTGCAAGGCGATTTGGCAGTTATTGCTGCCACGCACGTTGCGGGTGTCGGGATGGGCGCCTTGCGGCAGGACATCGACAAAGGCCTCGTGTTGGTAGCGTTGCTCATATAGGGCTTGGATGGCTTGCAGGGTATCCGCACTGGCATTGATTTGCGCGTATAAGGTGGCATGGATGCCGCGTATCATCGGGGTCAGGTGCGGGACAAAGGTCAGTTGCACGGTTTCGCCAGCAGCATGGCTGAGGCCTTGGCGGATTTCCGGCAAGTGCCGATGGCCGCCGACTCCATAGGCTTTAAAGCTTTCGCCCGTTTCGCTCATTAAGGTTGCCAGTTCGGCTTTGCGCCCGGCACCGCTGACCCCGGATTTTACGTCGGCAATCAGCTGCTGGGTGTCGATCAGGCGGTTTTCGATCAGCGGTAAAAAGCCCAGTTGCACGGCGGTCGGGTAGCAACCTGGGCAGGCGACCAGTTTGGCTTGTTGGATGGCGGCGCGGTTGACTTCGGGCAGGCCGTAGACGGCGTGTTTGACCAAATCGGGGCAGGCGTGGGTCATGCCGTACCATTGCTCCCATTCGGGGATATTTTGCAATCTAAAATCGGCGGACAGGTCGATGACTTTTATGCCGCGTGCCAGTAAGGCTTCGGCCATTTGCATGGCGGTGCCGTTGGGGGTGGCGAAAAAGACCACGTCGCATTGGGCTAAGGTGTCGATTTCCGGTTGGCTGAAGCTGACGGCCACGAAGTTGCGTAGGCTAGGGTATACCGTATCGACGCGCACCCCGGCATCGGCGCGGGAGGTGACGACGCTGACTTCAACGTCTGGATGCCGTGCTAAAATCCGTAACAGTTCAACACCTGTATAACCGGTGCCGCCTACAATACCTGCCTTAATCATTTGTTGTCCTAGTTTATGACGGTTGGAATGCTTGCCGCCGAATAGCCTGCCCAAGCGAACGGGCGGTTATTTCAGCGGTGGAGAAAGGGTTTATAATAGCGGCCTATTTTAAAGGTATTATTGCCATGCGTGTTATTGAAATTAACCAGACGCTGTTAACGCCCTCCGAACGCGCTGTGCCTGTGCCTTCGGGGCAGCAGGTTTTAGTGCGGGTTGCCGCCGCCGGTGTCAACCGCCCGGATGTGATGCAGCGGCAGCGGCTGTATCCGCCGCCGCCCGGTGCGTCGGATATTCCGGGGTTGGAAATCGCCGGAACGGTGGTGGCGGTAGGTGATGAGGTGAAACATGTCCGGGTCGGTGATGCGGTGTGCGCTTTGGTAACGGGCGGCGGTTATGCCGAATATTGTCTGGCGACGGCGGCTTTATGCTTGCCGGTGCCGTCAGGTTTGTCGTTTGTTGAAGCGGCGGCTTTGCCGGAAACATTTTTTACCGTCTGGAGTAATGTCTTTGACCGCGCCCGTTTAGCCGCCCACGAAACCTTGTTGGTGCATGGCGGTGGTAGCGGTATCGGTACGACAGCGATACAGTTGGCTAAGGCCTTAGGGGCTAACGTTTATGTGACGGCGGGGTCTGAGCAAAAATGCCAGTTGTGCCGGGCTTTGGGCGCTGATGCGGCGATTAATTATCATGAGCAGGATTTTGTTGACCAAGTCTTAGCGTTAACGGCGCAGCGGGGCGTTGATGTGGTATTGGATATGGTCGGCGGCGCGTATCTGGCGCGTAATATCAAATGCTTGGCCGAAGAGGGCAGGTTAGTGCAAATAGCCGTGCAGCAGGGCGCAAAAGCCGAGCTGAATTTGTGGGCGGTGATGTTAAAACGCCTGACCTTGACCGGGTCTACCTTAAGGGCGCGGGATGATGGTTTTAAGGCCGCCATTGCCCGGCAACTCTATCAAACCGTTTGGCCTTTGTTAGCGGCAGGTACGGTCAAGCCGATTATCCATGCCACTTTTCCCCTTAACCAAGCCGCGCTGGCGCATGACATGATGGAGAGCAACCAGCATTTCGGCAAAATCATCTTACAGGTCGCTTTATGAACTATACCACCCTAATTTCCGCCAGCCAATTGCAAGCCCAGTTAGGCCATCCCGATTGGGTTATCGTCGATTGCCGGTTTTCTTTGGCGGATAGCGATGCAGGCCGTAATGCCTATCAGTTCGGCCATATCCCCACCGCCCGTTATGCCGATTTGAATAAGGATTTGTCCTCCGCCATCACCGACCAGACGGGTCGCCATCCGTTGCCGGATTTTCGGGTGTTGGCGAAGGCTTTGGGCGCGTGGGGTATCAGCAACTATAGCCAAGTGGTGGTGTACGATGATGCGGCGGGCGCGTTTGCCGGGCGGTTATGGTGGTTGTTACGCGCTATGGGGCACCGTAACGTCGCGGTGTTGGATGGCGGCATTACTTATTGGCGGCAACAAGGCTTGGCGATCACCACAGTATTGCCGCAAGTGAAGCCTTGCGTGTTTAGGCCGTATCTGGATACCAGCACTTGGCTGGATGCGCGGGCTGTGGAAAATGGTTTGGCGACGGCCAAGCTGTGCCTGATTGATGCCCGCACCCCCGAACGTTATCGCGGTGAGCAGGAACCGATAGATCCGGTGGCGGGACATATCCCAGGGGCGTTAAACCGCCCTTTCCAATGGAATTTGGCGCAAGACGGACGGTTTTTGCCCGCCGACGTGTTGCGCGGGCAGTTTGCCGCTTTGCTGGGCAAATTAGCCCCTGAAGCGGTTGCGCATAACTGCGGCTCTGGCGTGACGGCTTGCCATAATCTTTTGGCGATGGAGGTGGCGGGTTTACTGGGGTCTAAGCTATATGCCGGGTCTTGGAGCGAGTGGATTCGAGATGGCAATAGGGGAGTGGCGCGGGGATGACCTATTCTAAAAACGTCGCGCCTTATGGTTGGTATGTTGCGTCTTATTTGTTAAGGTTTGTGGAACTTGACCAAAGCGGTAATGACGACCCGGAAAAACGCTTTATCTCTCCTGATTAGCAAGATGCTTCAGCCGAGCGGATCCAAACCTCTGGGCGAGGCCCAACGGCGATGGCGGCAACAAGCAGGCGCATGGGAAGCCTATCGAGCTGGAACCTGCGGTTGAAGCGATAGGCGAACGCCCCCAGATAACGCGAGGCATATTTTGCGAACCCAAACGCATGGTAAGCACCACCAAGGCTGGTCTTAAGGTTGCCCAGTATGGTATTGAGCCATAGGAATTCAAGCATTTCTTTAGGTTTTCGCCCGCCGACAATGATCGCCCCGTGTTGGCAACCCGCCCGGGTCACCGCCGCGAAGCAGGCCAGCCCGTCAGATAAGACGGCGCTGCCGGGTTCCAAGTTAGTTTCCGCCCAGTCGGCAATAGCCTCGCTGGTGAAGCCCGGAACGGGGGACAGCTTGATGTATAAAGGATGCCCGTCGTCGTCAGGCGACAGCGCGGCCACAAAAGGCACTTTGTTTTCAGACCCCCGGCCCGCTTTGCCGCCGCTGAGTTCGCCACCAAGATAAGCGTCGTCAATGTCGACCCTGCCGCTGAGGGTGTAGTCCGCGTCACGCTCGGACATCGCCGCCATCAGCTTGTGCTGGATCAGCCAAGCCGTGGGATAGCTGACGCCAATCAGCCGCTTCAAAGCCAATGCGGACAGCCCTGTCTTGGCTTGACTGATGAAATAGATCGCCAGAAACCAAACCGTCAGCGGCAGGCGGGTGCTTTGGAAGAGCGTCCCGGCGGTCAGTGACGTTTGGCGGCGGCAGGCTTTGCACTGGAAGGTTTTGTGGGTGCCGGTTTTAAACACACTATGGCCGGTTCCGCCACAACAGGGGCAGACAAAACCCTCAGGCCAGCGGGCTTGCTCAAGTTCGGCCTCACATTGCGCTTCGCTGCCGAACTGCTTAAGAAACTCAGGCAGTGACAGCCCAGGTTGGAATTGGATGCGGTTCATCGCCATGATATACGGCCCCTTAAATGATATGCCTTTAGTAGACGCCGTCCTTTCGCGTAATACTGGGTTTGGCTGAAGCATCTTGCTAATCAGGAAAA
>NZ_PGFZ01000001.1:512008-590137 GCF_002923755.1 Methylovulum psychrotolerans | reverse complement strand
TGGCGATTATTGCCTTCGGCTGCCCGCCTTCGTCCTGCTCCGGCCGCAGCACACAACTCCCCTTCGGTACGCTGTGCACCACTGGCCTGCGCAAATGACTTGACGCCGTTTCGGGATGGCCTTGCATATTGACTACGCTTCCGCTCGCGCTCCAACTCCGTCAACACGCCCGGCCCCTACGGCTACGAGGGGGTCGTCGTACACCGCTCCACTTCCGTTTCGCTTCCTGCACTCCTTCTAAGCTTCATCTAATGGACGGCAGGAACCCAGAAAATCAGTACCAAAATGTGTTACCCATGTCCCCGAACATGTGTTACCTATATCCCACGTCCATACACAATTTGAGGGGTTGGTACAAATCTAAAAAGTCGAACATCGCGTAAACAACCCATTTTTATCAACCGGCTTCTATCTTAATCTTATGAGATTTTGGTCTAGACAATGGGGAGTACCTTACTCACTAAGGCCATAGAGGCGGCGCGTTGTCATTAAAAATTAATATAAACATCCTAGAATAGGCGCAAAAACTTGTCGCTATCTATTTAAGCCTTTCTCTAGTGAATAAACTATTGATTATCATAACCGACATTAGCCTGTCGCAAACTAGATCCATTCAGACCAAATAAATACACATGCCTTTATATGATCTTAAGCGGGGGCTGCTGGTTAACTCAGTGGCGTTCAGCATTTTTTTTGGGGGTTGTTTGTCTGTTGCAACGGTAACCGTAAGCGCCGAAGAACAAACAAAAGAACAGGAAAACCGTTTCGATTTATTCGAACTGCGCGTGAAAGGCAATACCTTGCTGGAACGCACCCAACTTGAACGCACGGTATATCCTTTCTTAGGCCCGCAAAAAACCATAGCAACGGTCGAAAAAGCCCGGGAAGCGTTAGAAAAAATTTATCACGACCAAGGCTATCAGACGGTGGGCGTGGATATTCCTGAGCAGGATGTCCAAAATGGCGTGGTGTATCTGCAAGTGGTCGAAGGTAAGGTGTCGCGTCTGCGGGTGAAAGATTCGCGCTATTTCTCTTTAGGCAGCATTAAAGCGGCGGTGCCGGAGCTGGCCGAAGGCCATATACCGAACATGCCTAAAATGCAGGAGCAGCTTGCCGCTTTGGATAAGCTGAGCAATGACCGGAAAATCACGCCTATTTTGCGTCCGGGCGATACGCCGGGTACTTTGGATGTGGATTTAAAGGTCAAAGACGATTTGCCTTTGCATGGCAGCGTCGCGCTGAATGGCCGTAATACCTCATCAACCAGCCTATTGCGCTTGGTCTCTACCGTGCATTACGACAATTTATGGCAGAAATATCATAGCGCGTCATTGACCTATCAGGTGTCGCCGGAAGAAAGCGATGAAGTGGATGTGGTGGTCGGGACGTATTCGTTACCATTGTTTGATAATGCCGCTAAATTGGCGTTGTACGGGGTCAGTTCGTCATCTAATGCACAGATAGCCAGCGGCGGGGCTTTGGCGGTGATCGGTAACGGGCAGATTTTTGGGGCGCGGTTAATCAAGCCCTTGCCGACCATAAAAAACTATTCCCAGTCCATGCTCGCCGGGGTCGATTATAAAAGCTTTAAGGAAGACCTTCAGCTAATCGGTGCCGATACCATCAGAACCCCCATCAGTTATTTACCGTTCACCTTACAATATAACGGCTCCGTAAAAAATGAAAAATCCTTGGTGTCCTTTAACTTAGGGGCTAACTTTTCGGTGCGGGGCTTGGGCAACAGCCAGGCGGAATTTGAAAACAAGCGCTTATATGCCCAAGCCAATTATCTGGATTTGATCGGAGGCTTAAACTTTACCCAGCAATTGCCGTTAGGGATGGAATTTTTTAGCCGCCTCTCCGGGCAGCTTGCCGATTCGCCGTTGATCAGTAACGAACAGTTCTCTATGGGCGGTATGCAGTCGATACGCGGTTATTATGAGACCCAAGCCTTAATGGACAGTGGGATTGTCGGCTCAATGGAATGGCGGTCGCCACGCTTGGTTTCGGCTAAACTGGATTACATTAATAAATTACAAGCTTTGGTGTTTCTGGATGGGGGTAAGGGCTGGTCGCAACGGGTACTGGCGGGCAATGCTTCGACCAATGAATTGGCCAGTACCGGGATCGGTACGCGCATCCAAATGTTCAAGCATTTTATCGGTGTCCTCGACATAGGTTTCCCTTTAATAGACCTTAAGCCGGTCTATATGGGCGACCCTAAAGTACATTTTAATATCGCAACAGAATTTTAAAAGTTGGCTATGCTTGGCGTTAGATTTATTCCGTCAGGCTCTTAGGCAACTTACAGCCTATCGATAACGGTAGGCCTACTATTATGGCAAGCAGGCGTTAACCATGGCTAAAAAACTCAAAGTGGCTCCAGAAAACTCAATACCTTCCTTTAAATTAAGGCCGTTGCCTGCCTGTATCCGCATGGCGGTGGCGAGCGGGATGTTGATGGGGGCGGTAACGCCTGCCCAGGCGGAGTTGCCGATACCTGCCGAAGTTTTGAATTCAATGGGAGCTTCAAGCCTTCATTATAATGACAACGGCAACACGATGGTGATTGACCAGTCATCGCAAAACGCCATCTATAACTGGAAAGAGTATAACGTCGGCGAGCATAATAAGGTCGAATACGACCAACCTAACAGCAGTTCGGTCGCCCTGAACCGGATTTTCCAAGGCACTCCCAGCCAAATCCTTGGTGAGATAAGCTCTAACGGCCAAGTGTATCTGTATAACCAAAACGGTTTCGTGTTTGGTAAAGATTCGGTCGTTAACGTCAATACACTGGTTGCGTCGTCACTGGCAATCTCGGATGAGGTGTTGACGGCGGGGTTAACCAAGCAAAATACCAGCAGCTTAGACAAGCCTGCCTTAGGCGGTTCAGACACGCTGGCCGGTTCGGCGATTGTTGTTGAGAAAGGCGCGAAGATCACCGCTACAGGCGATACCAATAATGATGGCTTGGTGGTTATGGCGGCCCCTACCGTCACTAATAAGGGTTCCATCGCCACCAATGAATTCGGCCAAGTGATTATGGTGGCCAGCCAGGATAGGGTGTATTTACAGCCTTCGCAAAGCAGCCAGTTTAAAGGCCTGTTAGTTGAAGTCCAAACGGGCGGTAAGGTGTCAAATGTTGGCGATATCGTAGCCCACCAAGGCAACATCACCTTAGAGGGCTTTGCGGTCAATCAGGGCGGTACGCTGACGGCCACCACATCGGTGAACGTCAATGGCTCTATCCGCTTGTTGGCGCAAGAAAATGCCGCGATAGGTTCGACTAAGATTTACGCTACTTCAACGACCCGTGCGGCAGATAATGGCGACGGTTTGGGTACGCAGTCTTCGGTTACGTTTGATTCGGGTAGTGTCACGCAAATTGTTGCCGATACCGCATCGACGGATACGGCGATTGACGGTAAGGTTCAGGCGCAATCCTATATGGAAGTGGTGGGCAATCAGATCCACATGAAGGCCAATTCGGAGATTGTCGCGCCTTATGCGCAAATCAATATGCTGGCCACCAATAATGTGGCGAATGATGTTGACAGCACTAAGGCGGATTTTACTATTGTCCACAATGTCGCCCCTACGGATAATCCGAATAAGTCCCGTATTTTGGTGGACACCAATGCCACCATTGATGTATCGGGTATCCAGCATGTGCAAGTAGCGATGGAGCGGAATGTCGGGCAGGTATCGGTACAGACCTTCGATTTGCGTGATTCACCTTTTCAAAAAGGCGGGGTGTTGCAAGGTCAGACGGTTTTGGTGGATGTCCGTGATAAGACCCCGATTGTTGATACCAGCGGCGCCGTCAACGGTATTGGGCGGACAGTCCAAGAGCGTATGACCCAGGGCGGTACGGTGAATTTAACCTCTAATGGCGATGTGGTCTTAAATACCGGGTCGGTGGTCAATATTGCCGGGGGCTCGGTCGATTATCAGAGCGGTTACATCAATACGACTAAATTAGTCACCGATTATGGTGCGATTGTTGATATTAGCAATGCCGACCCTAACCAACATTATATATCGATTTTTGGCGTGGTCACCGAAGCCCATAGCAAATGGGGTGTGACCACTAACTGGACGAATTCGCCGATATTTGGCCAAGGTCAGTACGAAGCAGGCTATACCGAAGGTAAATCGGCAGGGTCGTTGAATATTGAAACGCCGCTCTTGTCTTGGAATGCCGATTTGGTGGCCGGTTCTACAGCAGGCCGTTATCAGCGGGATTTGACCGACACGCCGTTTGGTGGCGCATTTATCATTAATACCGATGATACCGCAGCAGGGCGGGTTTCTGCCCAAGACGTGGTCTTTCAAAAAGACGCGTCCAGTGCGGCTTTAAGTATGGCGGATGCGTTCCCTACCGATGCTGACGGCAAGTCAACCGCGCTGACCTTGTCGGACGCTTTATTGAACGCTTCCGGTGTAGAAAAAGTGTTGGTAAAAACGTCGGGCAATATAAAAATTGCCGCTAATGCTGAGATTGACAGGCAAGGGGCGGACATTTCTTTAAAAGGCGGCAGTATTGATGTCTATGGCAGCATCCATGCCGCAGGCGGTAGTATTGTCATGGCCACCGATGCGGTGAATAACACATCGGGTAAGACAGCTGAGCTGACTGTGGCCGGTTCGGCGAAATTGAATGTGTCGGGGTTATGGATTGATGATTACCGCACTTGGTTTGATAATTCTTCGGCATTGTCAGATGGGCCGTTCCAGCCGCTTTACATTGATGCGGGCAAGGTGAGCTTAACGGCCAGCGGCGGCGATTTGACGGTGGCGGCAGGTTCGGAGATCAGGGCTGACGGCGGGGCGTTGTTGTCGGTAGACAACGTGGTGACCGGCGGTAAGGGCGGGGCAATTAGCCTTGCGGCGTTGCCGGACATTAACGGCAAGGCTTCCGCCGTGCATCTGTACGGCCACTTATCGGCTTGGGGTTTGGAAGAAGGCGGTAGCTTGAACTTAAGCTCCGGCAAAATTGTTATCGGTACGGTCGATACCAATGATATAAACAATGGGGGTAATGCCCCGCTCATCTTAACAACAGACTATGTTAATGGCTTGTTGCAACATTCCGGCTTTAGTGACCTTACGTTAACCAGCAATAGCGACAGTTTGACGCTGAGCGGCGGCAGTTCATTAAAATTTCAGGGTGCAGATTATGCCCAAGTCCTTTTGGTGGCGAAAAACCGGGTGGTCAATGATCTGACCTTCCATCCGGCGAGCAGGGATTTTATCACCGCGCTGACGCATTTGGAAACGCTGCCAGAGCAGCTACGCAATCCGGTTAATTTGAGCCTAAAAGCATTGTCGGGTATTGCTATTGAAAAAGGTAGCGAAATCATTGGCGATACGGGGGCCGCGATCAGTTTGGCCACTACCACTAAGGGCATTTATGTGGACGGCACGATTGCCGCCCCGGCGGGTTCTATCAATTTGACCTTGGCGGCCGATACGCAGTTGACCGTCTATGATGCCAGCCAAGCCATTTGGTTGGGTAGCGAGGCGCAGTTGTTGGCAAAAGGCGCCACTAGGCTGAATCCTGTGAATGGTTTGAATGTCCATTCAGGTGAGGTGTTGGATGGCGGAACAGTCACGCTGACGGCCAATGAAGGCTATGTCATCCAAGAAAAAGGCGCTTTGATTGATGTGTCCGGCACTCAGGCGGTATTGGATGTGCCGAAAATTGATCAGGTGACATCGGCGACGATTTATGAGCCGACCACTATCGCTTCCAATGCCGGGGCGATTAAGATTTCTGCTGGTGAAGGCATTGATTTGGAAGGGGTTATCCAAGGGAATGCGGGGTCTTCCAGCACTAAAGCCGGACGCTTAGATGTGACCATAGACTCTTCTTTGCGGTCAATTGACACGTCCGGTTCCGGGGTGTCGCTGGTATTCCCCCAAAACGAGAAAATTGTCCAGATCACCCAACATACCGGATCGGTACTGGGTGATTTGAAATATGGCGACAAGCTGGACAGTTATGACCCTAACAGCCCCGCTTTAGATAAAAGCAGCTTGAACGGTAAGGCGCGGATCAGTAGCGATTTGATTGAAAATGGCGGTTTTTCTGATGTGCGCCTCAAGAGCAATGCCTCGGTAGTCGTGGATGGGGCGGCGGCGATCCGCAGCGATATCCGTTTTGTCGGCGCGGTGAACCTGACGGCTAAAGACCGTCTGGAATTGACTAGCCAAAAAGTCAGTTGGGAAGCGGCATACACGGCTCAAGGCATTAGCGAAGGCTCGGAAGGCAATGCCGTCAATTTGAACAGCGCGTATTTTAAGGCGGGCTGGGATACTTGGCTATCCAAACCTGATACCAGCGCATTGACGGTAGGGGACGGGAAATTATCCGTCCATTCGCAATGGACGGATCTGGTGGGTTATCTGAGCATGGACGGCTTGGCACAAGTGAACCTGAACAGCCGGCACGAGTTGCGGACGACGGGTAATTTTGATTCAGACCCTGCTAGCGCGACCAAATACGAATATATCGGCTTTCTACGGACGGCCGCAAATTTAAATTTGACCGCCAGCCAAATTTATCCGAGCACCTTAACCAAGTATACCTTTTCGGTAGACTCTACCCTTAATCCTGAGGGTGCCATCAGAATTTCAGGGAATGCCTATAAGGATGCCACACCGTTATCTGCGAACGGCGAATTAAGTTTTGAAGCTGCTAATATCCATCAGAACGGTATCTTAAGGGCGCCGTTTGGCAGCATCAACTTAACCGCCGGCACCACATTGGGTTTAGGGCCTAAGAGTATCACATCCGTATCGGCGGACGGCAAAACCATTCCGTTTGGCAATACCTTGGGTGGCCTATACTGGACATATATACTGAACAATAACCAGAACGTTGTGTATGACGATGCCTCGCAAGGTTATTTGTCTATCCAAAGCAAAAAAATCAATTTAAGTTCGCCTGATGTGGCTCTTGCCAAAGGCAGTACCGTTGATATTGCGGGCGGCGGTGATTTGTACGCTTATGAATTTATCAAAGGCGCGGGCGGCAGCGCCGATTATCTGTTGCCGGGCAGCGCTGCTTATCAGGGCGGCTTTGCGGTTGTGCCTTCCCAAGGCAAAGCGTCTTTAAGTCCCGTTGACCCACACGAACAAACCTTACTGGGAGTTTTGAGCGAACAGGAGCAAGAACGCTATACGGCGGGTAGCCAAATTTATTTAAGCGGGGCCGAAGGGTTGCCGGCAGGTACTTATACCATTATGCCTGCCCATTATGCCTTATTGCCGGGGGCTTATTTAGTCACGCCGCAAGCTAATAGCCAAGATTTGTCGGTGTCGACCCATAATACTGCCGGGCAAGAGATTATCGCAGGTTATTACACCAATAGCGTTACCGGTACCCACGATTCGCGCACCAGCGGATTTTTGATCGAATCAGGCGCTGATGTCCGCAAGCATTCGCAATATACCGAATCCTCCGCCAATAGCTTCTTTACGGCGTTAGCCGCGACCAATGGCACCAGCGTGCCGTTAATCCCTAAAGATAGCGGCCAAGTCGCCATTGATGTGGCTAACCAGTTGTTGATCGAAGGTTCGATTAATTCGGCGGCGGCAAGCGACAAAAATGGCGTAGGGCGTGGGGGTAAACTGGATATTACCAGTGCCAATGGTATTACGGTGGTTGCCGATTCTGGCAGTTCGGCATCGGGGGTACGGATTAAAGCCAGTGATTTGAATAACCTCAATCTTGACAGCTTGTTATTGGGCGGAATCCGTAGCAGGGATAATGCGACTGGCGAAACCGATTTGCTGGTGACAACACGCAAGGTCGATATTGCCGGCGGTGTGGATCTGACGGTTAAAGATTTGGTGTTGGCGGCTACCGATAAGGTGGTGGTCGAAAGCGGTGCGGTTTTAAAGGCTGGGCAAGCCGTGAATACCGGCGATACAGTTTATAAGGTAACTGGCTTATCTCAAGCTCCTGACCCTAAGCATCCTGGTCAGACGGTTGATGTTGCGGGATACGGGGCGTTGTTGCGCGTATCCAGCGACAAACAAGTCAGTCTGAGTGCAGATTCGGTGTTAAATACCAGCAGCACGGCCTCAGGTGATTTGGTCATTAAAAGCGGCGCGACCATTACCGGCATAACGGATGGCAATTCGACTTCTTTGGCCTCGGTGTTGTTGGACTCCAGTAAAGCCACCCATTTGTCTTCCGCAGCCAATATTTTGATGCACGGCGGTTCATTAAGCTTGAATGCCAATACCATTAATATCGGTGAGGTCGGTAAGGGGGCGGTCGCCAACGCCTTGAGCCTGAATAATTTGCAGTTGACTAATTTGGTCGTCGATGAATTGTTGCTCAATAGCCGCCACACCATCAATTTTTATGGTGATGTCGGCCAAACCGACAGTACCGGGCAATTGCTGAAAAATGCTGACGGTTCTTTAGTGGCATTAAAATTTGGTGCGTTAACCGTTAATGCGGCCGGTTTGGCTGGCTTTGGCGGTAAGGATAATACCGTTAAATTGCAAGCGGATACCCTAGCCGTCGGTAATTCTACCGGGGCTAAATCCAGCCTCGGTGCGGGTAGCGGTAAGCTGGAGCTGTTAACAGATGACTACACGCAAGCGGCGGGTGCGTTTGCTATGCGGGGCTTTAACAGCGTTACCATCACGCCGTTAAACGGTACTAAGAACGCCAGTCAATTCCATATTGACGGTACTGGCAGCCTGACAGTGGCGGGTGATTTGCATGTCACCAGCGATTATCTGACGGCAACAGGCGGGGCGGATTTGACCATTAATGCCCTAGGCCATGCGGTCAGTTTTGCTAATGCCGGACAAACCGACACATCTATGGCGAGTGGTTTTGGCGCTACGCTGAACATAGCCGCCAATAGCGTGGACTTTAACACAAATGCCTTATTGTATTCAGGTAAGCTGGCCTTACAGGCGAAAACGGGCGATGTGACGGTTGGTGAGCAAGCCGATATTCATTTGGAAGGCAAGGCGGTGCAGTTTGCCGATGTCATTAAGTATACGCCGGGCGGTATCTTTAGTGCGGTAGCGGGTACGGGTAAGATTACCTTAAGTGCCGGGTCTAACGTCAATATGGACACGGGCGGCGGCGGGGCGGCAGGCGGCCAGCTGATTCTGAAAGCCCCTACGCAAACCATCGATTTGCTAGGCACGCTCAGCGCCAATTCGGGCAGTACCATTATCGAACTGGCGAAGTTTGATGCGGCGGCGAATTTTGACCAATGGACGGCTAAATTAAACGATATCGGCATTTCAGGATCGGTGTATTTCCGTAGCACTGAAGACGCGCTTGTCCAGCAAGCGGGTAATACCCTGACTGCCGCTTCCGTCACCTTGGTGTCCGACCAAAAGGGCATTGATTTGGCGGGTACGGTTAATACCGCCAACGCCAATGGCGGCGGAGCCATTGCCTTGTATGCGGGCGATAAGGTCACTTTGGAAAGCACGGCTGTCCTGAACACTAAAGGTGCGACAGGCGGTGATGTGTTGCTGTCTTCGGTGGACTCGGATAAAGATGGTGTCAGCGGCATCAGCATCAAATCAGGTGCGGCCATTGATGTCAGCGGCAGTACGGCGGCACAAGGTGGCGATGTCACTTTACGCGCCTTACGCGACACAGGCAGTATCATCAAGATTGATCCGGTCGCCGCCAATACCGTTAAGGGGGCTAAGCATTTTTATGCCGAGGGTGTCCAACAGTATACTAATGCCGATATAGCCAACGGGGTGATTGACAGCACGGTGATAGCGGCCATTCAGGCGGACACTTCCGCCTATATGAGCGCCACGAATATGGCGCAAGTCGCTAATCTCATTCATGGCGCGACCTTACGGCCAGGTGTGGAAATTGATTATGACGGCGCTTTGACCGTACAAGATACTTGGGATTTTGCCACTTGGCGGTACGGCAATGATGTGGCGGGCAATTTGGTGCTTAACGCTTCGGGTAAGCTGACCGTTGCCAACTCGATTACTGACGGGTATGTGCAGCAATCTAATGCCATTTTAGGCTTTATTGATTTAGGCAATGGTGAGTTAGGCGATCCTTATGTTTTACAGGCGGGTAACTCTTGGTCTTATCAATTGGCGGCAGGTGCGGATCTGGGCAGTGCGGATAATTTCGCGACCATTAATAACGCCGCGCACAGCTTGGATATAGCGGGCCATAAAGATCATCCCGTGACGATACGCACAGGGGTCGGTGACATTAAGTTGGCGGCAGGCGGCGATATTATTTTTGAGAACAAATATGGCAATTCCACCGTCTATACAGGGGGTACGCTTTCCGATACCAACCCTTATGGTTCTTTAGATAATGGTTCGCCAGACGCTAGCCTTTTGAGTAACCCAGCTTACGCTAATTTGGCGGCGGCGGACTACGGGGTCAATGGCGGCGATATTGTGATGGCGACAGAGAATAATATCGTTAATCAGCTAGACCTCTCCAAGCCTAACAATCAGCAGTTCCTTACTAATTGGTTGGTGAGGGTGGGCGATTGGGGCAGTGTTGCCTCCACTAAAATTGCGACCGCTTGGGGCGTTAATGTCAATAATTTCCACCAAAATGTCGGCTCGTTTGGTGGCGGTAACGTGACGATCAACGCGGGTAAAAACATTAGCGACTTATCGGTTATGATGCCTTCTACGGGTAAGCAGGTCGGGAAAATAACGGGGTTTGCCGATGATGGTGTCACCCCGGTTTTTGCCAATAATGCGGTCGAGATAGGGGGCGGTGGCCAAATGGCCATCCATGCGGGCGGTAATGTTGCCGGCGGTGCTTATCTGCTCGGCAAAGGTATCGGCAGCATTTCTGCCGACGGTGAAATTACTGGCGGCAAACAGTTTGTTAATGGCCCGCAGTTGGTGATGGGTGACAGCACTTTGGCTTTAGAGGCCAAACGGGGCATTAGCGTCACTGCCGTATCGGATCAAATGAGCATTTCCCCCGATACACAGTTTTATACTTATACCGATACCAGCAGTTTGACTGCCAACGCCTTATCGGGCGATGTGTATTTGGGCGCGGATACCTCCATCATAGCAAATTATCTTAATTTGACGACGGTTGTACAAAATACCAGTGCCGTTTATCCGGTCAACTTGGCGAGCACGGCCTTTGGCGGCAGCATTAAGCTGGATACCGTCAAATTATTCCCTGCCAGCAGTTCTACGGTCAGTTTATTGGCGCAACAGAACATCATGTCGAATAAATCTAAACTGACGGACGGCCTTGTTATGTTGGACATTGATAAGTCCAAGCTGCCTAGCGCCTTATTGCCGTTTCTTTTAGCGGATGACTTTAGCGGGCTATTTACCGTCCCTGCGGTACCGGGTTCAACAACTGTCCCTAGCAGTACCGGTTTGTTGCATAAAAATGACCTGCAACCGGCAAGGCTGGTGACTCAGGAAGGGGATATTAAAGATATTCAAGTGGTGCTGTCGAAACAAAGTATTATCCAAGCCGGACGTGATTTAACCAACGTAAAACTGGATATTCAAAATATCAACAGCACCGATTCGACCGTTTTGGCGGCGGGGCGCGATATTGTCCAACCAACGCTGTTAAGTTCGATTGGGGCGCTTAATTTGAGCAATGCGGCAACGACATTTATACGCGTAACAGGGCCTGGTGATGTCTTGGTGAAAACCGGACGTAATTTAGATTTGGGTATCTCCAAAGGTATCATCACTTCGGGTAACGAGCTGAACACGAACCTGTCCAGCACCGGCGCAGATATTACCGTTTTGGCCGGATTAAATGGTCATGACCTGAATTATACGGGCTTTATCAGCAGCTATTTGTCGGCGTATCCTAGTGACAATAATTATGCGTCGGTCAGTACGCTGATCACCAATTATATGCGTCAGCATTTAAACGACAGCACCTTGTCTACAGCGGACGCGCTTAAGCTGTTTAAAAACTTGGACGTGGCCGATTACGCCGCCATCCAAACACAATTGACGGCGTTGATTTTGCCGGTGTACCAAAACCATTCTAATTTGTCTTATCAAGGGGTCAGCAATGCCGATGTGATTGCGGCGCTGAGCGATAGCGCGTCCAGTAAGTACAATGCGATGGTCGATAAATATTTGCAACATTTTGCCGTCGCCGAACAATTTAACTCGGCGACTGCGACCATTACTGCGTTCATGCAGGAGCGCACGGGCAACACCGAACTGACCGCCGCGCAAGCGTTGACCTTGTTTAAGGATTTGGGCAGTAATGATTATGTGACGATCCAGCAAAAGCTTAATAACGCCTTGTTGCCGGTTTACTATAATGAGATCAATGAGGCAGGTTCGGCTTCGGCGGTGGATAAGACTTTGGGTAACGACCGGGCTTATACGGCGATTAACACCTTATTCCCTGGCAGCGAACTAAAAACCGCCGATGCCGCCTATCCTTGGAAAGGCGATGTCAATATGGCGTTCAGTACCATCCAGACGGATGAGGGCGGTGATGTTAACCTGCTAGTACCTGGCGGCAAGACCACGGTCGGTCTGTCGTTTGCGTTCCCTGGCTTAGAAGGTAAGGCCTCCAGCGATTTGGGTATCATTGCCCAACAGGCCGGGGACATTAACGTCTTTACCCGTGGCGATTTTGCGGTCAATTTATCGCGGGTATTTGCGCAATCGGGCGGCAATGTCGGTATCTGGTCTACGGAAGGCAATATTGATGCCGGACGGGGTGCCAAAACCGCGCTGACCATACCTGAAACCAATGTCAGCTACTCGTCCAGCGGTAAGCTGACCGTCGTTAAGCCAGCCGTTTCGGGTAGCGGTATCCGCGCCGCCGCCTCTTTAAAGAGTAAGTCCGGCCAAGGTAACGTCGCCTTATTCGCCCCAGGTGGGGTGGTTAATGCGGGCGAGGCGGGTATCGGCGGTAAAAACGTGACGATTTCGGCGACAGCGGTCTTGGGGGCGAATAATATCCAAGTCGGGCCCGGCGGTACGGGTACGGGTGTGCCGTCGGCTTCGGTGGGCAGTTTGGCGGCCGGTTTGACAGGTGTCAGCAACTCTACCGCCAATGTCAGCCAAATGGCGCAGGCGACGGCTGAGTCTAACGAAAATGATAACGATAAAAAGCGTAAAAACAAGAAGCTGGGTGTGCTGAGCGTTGATTTCATCGGCCACGGCGACGAGTCCAAAAACAAAATCCGCCCGGCTTCATAATAGGCCGCTATCGCTTGGGTGGGTAGGCAAAAGCCGCAAGTGCTCCGGCATATTGCGGCTTTTTGTTGTGGAGGGTAGGGCGTGTTAAAGTGCGCCTATACCAGACGATGAAAACGGCGGCTTTATGTACTTTTCCATTATCATCCCCACCCTTAATGAAGCGGCGGGCATCAGCGCCTGCTTGGCGGCGTTACAGCCGTTGCGGCCTGTGTGCGAGCTGATTGTTGTGGATGGCGGCAGTACCGATGCGACCGCCGCCTTGGCCGCCCCGTGGGTAGACCAATGCCTGTGTTGTCCGCCAGGCCGTGCTAAGCAAATGAACTATGGGGCGGCACGCGCGGCGGGCGAGGTGTTGGTGTTTCTCCACGCCGACACGTTTTTGCCGGATCAAGCCTTGGCAATGATTGCCGAAAGCTTGGGGCAGGGTCGGTGTTGGGGGCGTTTTGACGTGCGTTTAAGTGGCGGGCATTTCCTGCTGAAAATCATCGCCCTTATGATGAATGCCCGGTCGCGCCTGACTGGTATTGCGACGGGCGATCAAGTGATTTTTGTCACCCGCAAGGCCTTTATGGCGGTAGAATGTTACCCTGACATAGCCTTGATGGAAGATATTGCCCTGAGTACGGCACTGGGTAAGTTGGGCAGGCCGGTGTGCCTGAGGGCTAAAGTGACCAGTTCGGGGCGGCGTTGGTTAGGTTTTGGGGTGCTGCACACCATAGTCTTGATGTGGTGGCTGCGGTGGCGGTTTGCCTGCGGCGACGCGCCTGAGCGTTTGGCTGCTATTTACGCGCGGGGGCGGTTATGGATGCGTTAATGCGTTTGGCGATTGCGGCGGGTATTTTTGGCTTGATGGTGGGCTTGGAAGCTTTGCTGCCGAAACGTCCTGTGCCTGACCGTCTGCGCCGTTGGCCCATCAATTTAGGCTTGGCGGCGCTGAATATGGCGGTGTTGCGGGTGTCGGTAGGTGGTTTGGCATACAGCGCGGCGCTGTATGCGCAAGCGGCGGGGCTGGGGCTGTTGCAGGTTGTGCCGTTGGGGCAGGGCTGGGCAGTGGCTGCTAGCGTATTGTTATTGGATTGCGCCATTTATTGGCAACATGTCGCCAGCCACCGTTACCCGCTGCTGTGGCGTTTGCATCAGGTGCATCATAGCGATTTGCTGGTGGATGCGACGACGGCGGTGCGTTTCCATCCGCTGGAAATTCTGTTATCGATGTTGTATAAAAGCCTGTGCATTATTCTGATCGGTGCCGAGCCACTGGCGGTGGTGGCGTTTGAAGTGCTGTTAAATGGCGCGGCGACGTTTAACCATAGCAACATCCAGTTACCTGACGGGTTGGAGCGGCGTTTGCGTTGGTGGCTGATAACCCCGGATTTGCACCGCATCCACCATTCTGTCCTTATCGCAGAAACCAACAGCAATTATGGCTTTGCTATCCCCTTATGGGATAAGCTGTTTAAGACCTATAAAAGCCACTCCCAACAGCCGCAAGCGACAATGCCTATCGGTCTGGCGGCTCACCGCAATCCTAAGGCCTTAGGTTTTCTGCGTTTGTTACAATGGCCGATCAAGCCGTTACCGGACTAAATGGCGATACGCTGGGAAACCAAAGCACCGTCGCCGCTGTCTGTTTGTGGCACAAGTACGGCAAACCGTACCGCGCTTGTGGTAAACTTCTGTTATTTTACGCGCCAAATCCATCTGAAAAATTAACTAATGGCTTACGAATCACTGCTGCATACGCTACAAACGAAAGGTAAACTATCGGCATCCGAATTGAAAAAGGTTGAACGGGTCAAGAAAGGTTCAATAGCGGAAAGTTTGCCACAATTATTGGTCAAATTAGGCTTATGTTCCGAGCTTGATGTGGCGGATGCGTTTGTCGAAGCCGGGCATTTTGAAAAAGTCCAACCCGATAACTACCCGTTAGAGCCGCAATTGCCTGCGAGTGTATCGTTACGCTTTCTTAAGCAATACCATATCATTGGCCTGCATCAGGATGACAGTGCGGTGACGGTGGCGATGATGGACCCGGAAGACCCTTTTGTCGTTGGCTCCCTAGGTTTGGCGATAGGCAAGCCGATAATCGCCAAAGTAGGCTTGCTGTCGGAAATTGACACCGCTTTGGAAGTCCAGTATGGCGAAGGCCGTTCGCAAATGGATAAGATTGTCGATGGCCTGACCATGGATGATATTGGCGAAGAAGATTTGGAACATCTGAAGGATTTGGCCAGCGAAGCGCCGGTCATTAAGATGGTCAACTTGATTATGCAGCGGGCGATTGAGACTAAAGCCTCGGATATTCATATCGAGCCGTTTGAGCAAAGCCTGAAAGTCCGGTTACGCGTGGACGGGGTGTTGCAGGAAATTGACGCGCCGCCTGTCAAATCGACGGCGGCGGTGATCTCGCGGATTAAGATTATGGCGAAGCTGAACATCGCCGAACGCCGCCTGCCGCAGGACGGGCGTATTAAGGTGCAAATGCTCGGTAAGGAGTTGGACTTGCGGGTGTCGAGCATTCCGACCATGTACGGCGAAAGTGTGGTGATCCGCTTATTGGATAAGGAAAACACCGTGCTGGATTTTCGTGCCTTGGGCTTTGCTGGGATTCATCTGGAACGCTTTCTCGACGTGTTGGCCTTGCCGCATGGCATTATCCTGATTACCGGCCCTACGGGTAGCGGTAAATCGACCACCATGTATGCCGCCTTAAAGCAACTCAATACCTCAGCGCGGAAAATCATCACCGTCGAAGACCCGGTGGAATATCAGATGGAAGGCATTAACCAAATTCAGGCCAAGCCGCAAATCGGCTTGACCTTCGCGGTGGCCTTGCGTTCGATTGTCCGGCAAGACCCGGACGTGATTATGATCGGGGAAATGCGCGACTTGGAAACCGCGCGTATCGCGGTGCAATCGGCATTGACCGGGCATTTGGTATTGTCCACCTTGCATACTAATGATGCCGCTGGCGGGGTGACGCGGCTGTTGGATATGGGCTTGGAAGAATATCTGCTCACCTCTACGGTCAACGGTATTTTGGCGCAACGTCTGGTCAGAAAATTGTGCGGGGCCTGTAAAGTGCCTTATGTTGCCGATGCCCAGTTAGTGGAAGATTTACGCTTGCGCCGTTTTGCGGCAGAAGGCGAGATTGTCCTGTATAAGCCTGTCGGCTGTCTGGCCTGTAATAATATGGGTTATCGTGGCCGAATGGCGATTATTGAATTTTTACCGATGACCGACCCGGTGCGCAAATTGATTATGGCGCATGAAGAGGCGGGGGCGATCCAAAAACTGGCGGTGGCGGAAGGGATGCAGACCTTGTATGAAAATGGTTTGGATAAAGTGGTGCAGGGTGTGACGACCTTGGAAGAAGTCATGCGCGTGACTTCGGAAGCGTAAAATGCCATTATTCACTTATAAAGCCATTAATGCCTTGGGCGAAACCGAAGAAGGCTTGCGTGACGCGCCAGATGAGGGCAAGTTAATCGCGGCTTTGCAGGCGGAAAACTATATCCCTATTAAAGTGGCGCTGGCCAATTCGGGGTCATTCTTAGGCTTATGGGGCGCTAAGCCCAACAAATTGACGCAAAAGGATATTTTGCTGTTTACGGGCGAATTGGCGACCTTGTTGGAGTCCGGCTTGCCCATAGACAAGTCACTGATTGTGTTGATGGATTTGACAGAAGATAACGAACGCCTGACCAAGCTGATAGCCAAAGTGTTGGAGAAAGTCAAAGGCGGCACGTCTTTGGCGGATGCTTTGGAAATGCAGGCGGGTATTTTTACCAAGTTTTATTTAAACATGATCCGCGCGGGCGAAGCGGGCGGCGGTTTGGGCGAAGTGCTTAACCGCTTGGGGGAGTATCTGGAAAGTTCGCAAGAATTAAAGGACACGGTCAGTACCGCTTTGATTTACCCGACCATTCTGTTGGTGATGTCGTTGGCTTCGGTGTTCATTATGCTGACCTTTGTCGTGCCGCAATTCACCGAAATGTTTGAAAGTGCGGGCAAGGATTTGCCCATTTCGACACAAATCGTTGTAGGGATGGCGGAATGGCTAAAAAGTTATTGGTGGGCGTTGTTTGGGGCGTTTTTTGGCGTGTCCAGTTATATGAAATTCCAACTGGCCGACCCTGTCCGTAAAAAAGTCTGGGACGGGCGGTTTTTAAGGTTGCCGCTGTTCGGCTCGGTGCTGATGAACAAAGAAACCGCCAATATCACCCGTACCTTGGGAACTTTACTGGGTAACGGGGTTTCCATCATTGCGGCAATGGTGATTGTTAGGGAAACCGTCGATAATCTGGTGATTGCCGAAGCCATCGGCGACACCGAAGAGCAACTCAAACAAGGCCGGCATTTATCGGAGGCCTTGCAGGAAAAAGCTTTGTTTCCGAAAATGGCGATGCAGATGATTAAAATGGGCGAAGAAACGGGGCGTTTGGAAGAGATGCTGTTACGCGTGGCAACCATTTACGACAAACAGCTTCGGGTCGCCATCCAACGGATGCTGGCATTTTTGGAGCCGGCCCTGATTATCACCTTAGGCCTGATGATAGCAGGCATTATCGTCTCTATCCTGCTGGCTATCCTGAGCGTCAATGATTTGGCGTTTTAACCTAGACTTACGCCGACCGCACTTACTTTTTCGCTATTTTACTGGAAAACATCATGAAAAAAACCCACATCCCAGGCCAGTCAGGCTTCACCTTATTGGAATTATTGGTCGTTTTAGGCATTATCGCCATGCTGGCGGGTATTGTCGGCCCCCAAGTGATGAGGCACATGGCCGAGGCAAAAACCAAGGCGGCGAAAGTCCAAGTTGAAGATTTGTCGGCCACCTTGGATATGTATAAGCTGGACATAGGCCGTTACCCCACCTCAGAAGAAGGCTTAAAAGCCTTAATCGAATCGCCCGACACCGCCAAGCGTTGGAACGGGCCGTATTTGCAAAAAGCCCAAATCCCTTTAGACCCTTGGCAAAACGAATACCACTATGTCGCCCCTGGCGAACACGGTAAGTTTGACCTGTATTCTTATGGCGCTGACGGTAAGGAAGGCGGCGAAGGCGAAGACCAGGATCTGGTCAGTTGGCAATAATTGCCCACCCTGCACCTAGGCTTGGCTTTGCCCGGTCACAAGGTTTTACCCTTATTGAGCTGATTGTCGTTTTGGTGATTGTAGTTTTGGGGTTTGCCGCGATAGGTATCAGCATGTCTTCAGGCCATGACACCGCCGAAATTAAGACGGCGGCCCATGATATTGTCTCGGCCTTACGCTTTGCCAGAGGCGAAGCGTTAATGAACCACGAAGCGACCACCGTCGATTTTGATCTGGACAACAACAGCTACACCGTCAGCCATAGACAGCGGGTTTATGAAATCCCTAAAGCGGTGAGCCTGACGGTCGTTACCGCGCAGAGCGAGTTGACCGGACAAGGGCAGGGCAGTATCCGTTTTTTCCCTGACGGTTCGTCCACGGGCGGGCGGGTGACGCTGGAACGCGAAACGGCAAAATGGCAGATTGATATTAACTGGCTGACCGGGGCGGCGGAACTCAATGATACCTTTGATGACGGGCATAAGTAAGCAGCGCGGTTTTTCCTTGCTGGAAATTTTGATTGCCTTTTCGATACTGGCATTGTCGATAGGCATTTTGCTGAAAATATTTGCCGGAGGTGTCCAGACCGCTGCCGTGGCCGAAGATTATACGGTGGCGGTGCAATTGGCCGAATCGCTGATGGTCAGGGCGGGGGTGGAGACACCGTTACAGCCCGGACAGGTGCTGGGGCGTGACAATGACAAGTATAACTGGCAAGTGCTGGTCAGCCCGTACCGTTTTACACCCCCTGAGGTTGACCCTACCACCCTAAAAACCGAGTTTTTTGTGGTCGATGTGACGGTGTCCTGGGATGATGGGGGCGGTAAGGGCAGGGCTTTGGAGTTGTCTAAGTTAAAACTGCGCCTGAAAGAGACAAGCACGGAGCCTGCCCAATGAAACGCTTAAAAACCGCGCTAGGCTTTACCTTAATAGAAGTGCTGATCGCCATGACGCTGCTGAGCATTATGGTGGTGCTGTTGTTTGCCAGTTTAAAAATCTGTGCGCAAAGCTGGGAAAAAGGCGAAAGCAAAATGGCCGACGTTAATGAAGTGGCGGTGGTTTATCACTTTTTCCAGCAACATTTGGCGGTCGCCAAACCGCTATGGGATGATTTTTCTATCAAAGACCAGCGGCAATTGGCCTTTCAGGGTGACGAATTGTCTTTGCAGTTTGTCGGTGAGTTTCCGGCCAGCGCCGCGAAAGTGGGCGACCAGTTATATCGGTTGCAATTAAAGGAAGTTGAGGACAGCAAGCTGATTAACGTGTCTGTGACCCCGTTTTTGCCGACCGCCGACAGCGGTGAGTTGCCCAAAGAAGAAATACCGTTAATCAAGCATGTGCGTAATGTCTCTTTTGCCTACTTCGGCCCCGATGAAATGGGTGGCGAAGGCAGTTGGCAAAGCCAATGGCTGCAACGCGATAGCCAGCCGCAATTGGTTAAAATCAGTATTGAATTGGATAACGCCATGTATTGGCCAGATATGATTGTCGAATTGAAAGTGGCGGGTTCGCAGATTGGTGCCGATGGCGCGGTAGAAACCGCGCCGGAAGAATCGGCGGAAGGGGCTGCCCAATAATGGCGGGGCAATTATCCGGCAAGGGCCGTACCCAGCACGGCTTCGCCCTGATTTTAGTCTTGTGGGTATTGAGCCTGCTGACCATTATGGCGGGTAGCTTTGCACTGAGTATGCGGCGCGAGGCGACGCTGGTGGCGGGCATTAAAAACACCGCCAAAGCCGCCGCCTTGGCCGAGTCGGGATTGGCCATCGCCGAGGCGATGCTGATGCTGCCCGACCCTAAACAGCGCTGGTTGGCGGACGGCAGCATTTATCAGATTGACACCCCAGGGGCATTTACGGTCGCAGGCGACATAGGCGGACACATCCGCATCCAATTATTTGCCGAAACGGGTAAGATCGACATGAATAAAGCGGAACAGAAGCTTTTGGAAAGCCTGTTCCAGCAATCGCCTTTGGCCGACGATGAAAAGGCCCAAGCCAGGCTGGTCGCCGCCATTCTCGACTGGCGGGATGCCGATGATGTGGTGCATCTTGAGGGGGCAGAAAAACAAGAATATAAGGATGCTGGCCTACGTTACCAGCCCGCTAACAAACCGTTCCAGACCTTGGATGAATTGCGCTTGGTGCTGGGTATGGAGGAGGCGACGTTTAAATGGTTACAGCCTTTGGTCACCGTCTATTCAGGCCAGCCTCAAGTCAATGCCCAACAGGCGACACCGGAAGTTTTGGCGGTGTTGCCTGATGCGGATATCGCTTTGTTGCAAGATTACCTGAAAAACCGCCGGGACAGCATTGTTAATGATCTGCCGATCCCTGCCGCACCGGTCGCCAATGCCAAAAATGCCCCCTTGGGCGATAATGAGGTGCTGACCATTGTCTGTGAGGCGCGGATGGATGACGATGCCAGTGCGGTTATCAGCGCTATCGTTAAAAAAGGCGATGGGCAAGGCAGCAAACCGTTTCAAGTGTTAAAGTGGCAAATACCCGTTACCCATAATGAATCTTTATTTGCCGAGGCAAAAAACGAGTTGCTCATAAAAGACTATGCCGAATCTGAATTCAACCATTGATATGGATTTTAAACGCTTCCTGCGCTGGTGGCGGCGGGAACTGATGTTTTTGGTGCCTGAAAAACTCAGGCATCTGGTCACCGACCAGCATGGCCTGTTAGTTTTCAGCCCTGAGCAATCGTATTTTAATGTGAGCTATACTTTTGCGGGAGAGAGCATATTTTTAGCGACCCTGGAGCGTAACGAAACGGGGATTGCCCAATTTAAGGCCTTACAAAGCAGTGACGAAAAATACGCCAAAGCGGGTGCGGTGTTACGTTTAGGCGAACACGACGCACTGCACCGCGAACTGCTGTTGCCCGCCGCCGCTAAAGATAATCTGCAACAAGTCGTCGCTTACGAATTGGACAAATACACGCCGTTTAAAGCCGAGCAAGTCTATTTTGCGGTGAAGGCATTGGAACCGCAAACGGAGCCGGGACATATTAAAGTCGTGCTGGTGTTGACGACGCGGGAATTGCTCGACGGCTTTTATGAGGATATGAAGGCGTTCGGCCTGTCGCCGCTCTTTGCCGATTATCAGGGCTTTGCCAATGACTTGGAAGATGACTATCGCGCCTATAACCTGTTGCCGGAGCAGTTCCGGCATAAAATCGCCAATACCTCGCGGCTGATCCATTCGGGTCTGCTGGTAACTGCCGGGCTGCTGTTGCTGACCGCACTGACTTTGCCCTTGGCGTTGCAATACCAAACCGTAGACGCGTTGGCGGAAAAGGTTAAAGTCATTGAAAAAGATGCGAAAAAAATCAAAGCCCTGCAACAGGAAGTCGATTCGGTCATTAACGAAACCCAAAAGCTCTTAGATGAAAAACGTGGCCGCCCGAATATGGTGACCATGCTTAATGAATTGAGCCATCTCATCAAGGATGACACTTGGCTGGCGTATTTGCAGTATTCGGACGGGCATTTGCAAATCCAAGGCGAATCGCCCGCCGCATCGGCGCTGATCGGGGTTTTGGAAAGCTCGGATTTATTCAATAACGCCCGCTTTGCCTCACCCGTGACCCAAAACACCGTCAGCAAGCTGGAGCGTTTCCAGATTACCGTCGATGTGACCGGCAGCATTCCCCCTGGAGGCAATACCGATGAAAATCCTTAAGCAGCCTATCATCAATAACATTAATAAAGACCGTTGGCTGGCCGTCGGCCTGTTAGCAGGCGTGGTGCTGGTGGTTGGCTCGCTGGTGCTGATACCGCTGGTCGGCCAAAGTTTGGATCTGCACGATAAGAAAGAAGGGCTGTTGTTTAAGCTGGAACAATACCAACGCATTTTGGCGAAAAAAGACGCGGTGATTGCCAGCATGGAGAGCCTTAAGGTGCAACATGACGAGCAAGGCTATTTTAATAGCCAACAAACCGATGCCTTGGCTTCGGCGGAAATGCAGGATTTTATCAAAAAAAGCATTGTTGATGCGGGCGGGCAATTAAGCAGTACCCAAGCCATTCCGGTCAGTCTTAAAGGCGGTTTTAGCCGCATTACCGTTAGGGTCAGGATGACCGGCAATAGCGAAGTGCTACGCGCGGTGCTTTATAAAATTGAAACCTCCACGCCGCTGATAGTGGTCGACCAAATTGACATTCGGCCTATGCGCGGGCGCAGAAGCATGACTTCGCATAAAATCGAGCCCAGCAACGACCTTAATGTCAATTTTCAAGCAGTCAGCTTTATGAGAAAAAAGCCCGAATGAACAGCAAACTTGTAAAAGTGTTGGGGGCCATCTGCGGCGGCTTGTTGTTGGTGATTGGCGGCGAATGGTTTTATGCCAGCGTTAGCCAACAGGAATTGTTAAACACACAAATCCCCAAAGACAACAAGCCGTTAGCCGATGCAATGCCCACCATCAACCTGACCGAACACGACGAAGAAAGCTATGGTGATTTAGTCAACCGACCTTTATTTATTGAAGGCAGAAAACCTGTTAATGAGCCGCCGCCGGAGACCGTTAAAGGCCCAGCAGTGACGGTTAATTTTGATTGGGTGTTAAAAGGTATTGTTTATAGCAGGAAAAGTGGTTTGTTGGCGTTATTGACCCGCCCTGCCACCGTCAAATCGCCCAAAGCTAGCAATAACCGCACTCAGATCCGCTTAGGGGCGATATTGGATGGTTGGCGGCTGGCGGAAGTCACTGCCGATTATGTGGTGTTCACGTTGGATACTGATCAGAAACAATTATTCTTGCACAAAGCTAAGCCTAAAACGCCTGCCCGATCCGGTAACGCCACACCACCGCCAGGTGTGCAGCCCGAAGGGACACCGCCAGAAGGTACCCCGCCTGAGGGTGTGCCGCCGCCTGCTCCCGAACAGCAGCCGGAAGATTTGATGCCCGAACCCGAATCACCAGAAGACCTCATTGAGAATAGTGAAAATGAATAATGCCCCAAAAATCACTAACGTATCCTGTCTGCTTGCGTTAGGTTTATCGTTGTCCAGTTGTGAGCATCTAGGCCCTAAACATAACCAATTGCTACCTTTGGAACCGATCAAAGCGCAGAATGCCAAAGATGCCGAAGTTTTTAAGGATTTACAAAATAAACCCACTAACAGTACAGTACGTCCCCCTGCCGAAATTTATAAGGGTACTGACCGCTATATTGCCCCTTCAGGTGGGTCAGGCAAAGTGACACCAAAAACGGGTTCTTACACTATGGATTTTGATGACACAGATTTGGCGGATGTTGCTTATGTAGTATTCCATGATGTGTTAAAACAAAGCTATGTTATTAACCCTAAAGTAGTCGGTAAGGTGACAGTCCACACCAAAGAACAGCTGACAGACGATGAAATGCTGTCAACCTTTGAAACCTTGTTGCGTATGAACGGAGCCGCATTAGTTAAGCAAGGTACTGTTTATCATATCGAGCCTGCCGCTGATACTTTATATAATTCCGATATTACAAGCGGCGGTTCCAATGCTGGCCAAGTGGGTTATCAGACCCGTATTATCCCGGTCAGAAATGTCTCCGTTACGGAAATTGCCGAGGTGATTAAGCCCTTAGTGCAGGAAAAAACAATCCTGCATGTCGATAGCACCCGCAATATTTTGGTGGCTTCGGGTACAGCGGATGAAATGTCGCGGGTGATGGATTTGGTCAGTACCTTTGACATTGATGTCTTAAAAGGCCGTTCTTTCGGCTTATTTCCGTTGGTGCATAGCGACCCGGAAGACGTGGCGAAAGAGCTGGAAGAGATTTTTGTCGGCAAGAAGGGCAAAGAAGAGTCCGAGTTTTTCCATTTTATGCCGCTTGAGCGTTTGAATGCCGTGCTAGCGGTTACCCACCAAGGCCGCTACTTGCAGGATATTGAAAGTTGGGTATTACGCTTGGACAAGCCTAATACCGCCAGCGGCGGCGGGGTCAATGTCTATAAAGTGCAACATGCCGATGCCGAAGAGCTGGCGGATACCTTAAATGAAATTTTTACCGGCGCACAACACCAAGACCGTTCGGCAAAAGTCTCACCTGGGCAAAAATCCACTGAGCTAAGCAATAAAAATAGCGGCTCTAACAACAGTTCTAACCCTAACAGCAGCACAAATTCCGCCACCGGTTCCGGTTCCAGCTCTAGTGCCAGCAGTAAGCGCTCCAAAAAAAGTACGGGCCGCAGCACCGGTTCGGCCAGTACGGGTACGGCGACGGTCGCTAATGTTGACGATGTGCGCATTATTTCCGATAAGACTAACAACGCCTTGATTATTGTCGCTACCCCACGCGAATATGAAGTGATTTTGCCTGTTATCAAGCAATTGGACATTTTGCCGCTGCAAGTGCTGATTGATGCGACGATTGTATCAGTGACTTTGCAAGATGATTTGAAGTATGGGATACAGTGGTTTTTGGACCATCAAGGCAGCAGCATCAGCAGTGGTGTGACCAAGGCCTCGCAGCTAGGTAGTGTCGGTACTGCCGCGACGGATGCGTTTGCCACGGGCGGTTTGAGCGCGGTTTACAATTCGGGGGTGATCAGTGCCTTATTAAGTTCGGTGGCGGCAAAAAATAATCTGAATGTCATTTCATCACCGTCATTAATGGTGCTGAATAATCAGGAAGCCACTATCGAAGTGGGTGACCAAATCCCCATTTTAAGCAGCAGTTTGTCAGGGGTCAGCTCGGCCAGCACCAGCGGCCTAGTCACCAGCAACTCGATACAATATAAGGATACCGGGGTGACGCTTAATGTTACGCCACGCGTTAATGCCAATGGTATGGTGATTATGGACATTAAGCAGACGGTCAGCGACCCTAAAACGACGACGGTCAGCGGTATTGATTCGGCGACCATTTCGCAAAAGAAAATCGAAAGTTCGGTAGCGGTGGTGGATGGAGAAACGATTGTTTTAGGGGGCTTAATTAAAGAGGAAAATACCTTTAATAAATCGGGTATCCCTTTTCTGAATCAACTGCCTTGGGTAGGGCCGTTATTTGGCACAACGACTAATAATAAGGATAAAACGGAATTGGTTGTGCTGATTACGCCGCGTGTGGTGAAAAGTAAACATGATTCCAGATTAATTTCGACCGAGTTCAGACGTAAGCTGACTGGCATTTACCGCCAATAATTTTCCCGGATTAAGGAAAAGCCAGCCACCATGCTTTAGCTTAGGAATGTGCATGAAATAAAATCTGTTGGACAGGCGAAAGTACGGCAACCCCCTCCCAGCCTCCCCCTTGGCAGGGGGAGGGGCGTTTTCCTCTTGATTTTCGCCTGTATGAGGTGGAAGTCATTTGCTCCCTCCCCTGCCAAGGGGAGGGCTGGGGTGGGGTTCAACACGCTGAGCTGCAATGGAACGCCTACTTAATTTTATACACGTTCCTTAAGGTGCGCGGCAATTAAAACGTGATAATTTGCTCGCCATCGCTCACTAAGACAATATCCGCAGGACGGGCGGCAAACAGGCCGACGCAGACTACGCCGGTGATGTTGTTAATTGTCCGCTCTAAAGCAATCGGCTCGGCGATGCTGAAGCCATGCACATCCAAAATGTGGTTGTGGTTATCGGTCACGCAGCCTTCGCGCCAGACCGGTTGGCCGCCCAATTTCACCAATTCTCTGGCGACATAGCTTCTGGCCATCGGGATAACTTCGACAGGCAACGGAAACGCACCCAGCACATCAACCCGTTTGCTGCCGTCAGCGATACAGATAAATTTTTCGCTGGCGGCGGCGATGATTTTTTCGCGTGTTAAGGCCGCACCGCCGCCTTTAATCAGCTGTTTTAACGGATTGATTTCATCCGCACCGTCCACATACACTTGCAATGGGCCGACGGCGTTCAAATCCAATACGGGGATGCCGACTTTTTTCAGATGTTCGGTTGTGCCTTCCGAACTGGACACTGCGCCTTCAATTTCGCCTTTAATATCGGCCAGATAGTTGATGAAGTGCTTGATGGTCGAGCCTGTGCCGACACCGATAATGCCGACATCTTTTACATAAGGTAACGCGGCATGGGCGACTTTTTGTTTTAATTCATCTTGTGTCATAGTAGGGGTTGTTCCTATAAAGTGAATGGGGTGTGCGATAATACCCCAGAAACTAGGATTATTCAGCCCATTTTTTAAACCATGCCCGAAAAATATATAGAAAAAATACTCCGCGCCAGAGTTTACGATGTCGCCATAGAAACCCCTTTAGACTTTGCCCCGTCCTTATCGGAACGTTTAGGTAACGCGGTCTTTTTAAAGCGCGAGGACTTACAGTCGGTGTTCTCGTTTAAATTGCGCGGTGCGTACAACAAAATGTCTTTGTTGCCTGACAGTGCCAAGCAGCAGGGCGTAATCGCCGCCTCGGCGGGTAACCACGCCCAAGGCGTGGCGTTGTCGGCCAAACGCCTGGGCATTGACGCGTTAATCGTCATGCCCACGACCACGCCTGAAATTAAGATTAAATCCGTCCGCGCGATGGGAGCCAGCATTGAGTTGTTTGGCGACTCCTACAGCGAAGCCTACACCTATGCCCAGCAGTTGGCGGCAACGTCGGCACGGGTGTTTATCCACCCTTATGACGACCCCGATGTGATCGCCGGGCAAGGCACGGTGGCGATGGAAATCTTGCGCCAACAAACCGCCGCCTTAGATGCTATTTTTGTGCCGGTGGGCGGCGGTGGCCTGTTGGCGGGTATTGCGGTCTATGTCAAATTTGTCCGCCCTGATATTAAGATTATCGGGGTTGAGCCGGATGATGCCGATTGCCTTAACCGCGCCTTGCAGGCAGGCAGTCGGGTGGTGCTGGATCAGGTCGGCTTGTTTGCCGATGGGGTCGCCGTTAAGCAAGTCGGTGCCGAGCCGTTCCGTTTGGCGCAAAAGTATGTTGATGAAGTCATCACCGTCAGCACCGACGAGATTTGCGCGGCCATTAAGGATATTTTTGACGATACCCGCTCTATTGCCGAACCCGCCGGGGCGTTGGCGATTGCGGGCCTAAAAAAATATGTCGACCGCGAACAAGTGTCCGGTCAAACCTTGGTCGCCATCGACAGCGGCGCGAATATTAATTTTGACCGTTTGCGCTATGTTGCCGAACGGGCGCAAGTCGGCGAACACCGGGAAATATTGCTGGCGGTGAGCATTCCCGAAACGCCGGGCAGCTTTTTGGCGTTTTGCCGTTTG
Organism: Methylovulum psychrotolerans; assembly: GCF_002923755.1. Taxonomy (GTDB): domain Bacteria; phylum Pseudomonadota; class Gammaproteobacteria; order Methylococcales; family Methylomonadaceae; genus Methylovulum; species Methylovulum psychrotolerans. The sequence goes on along the minus strand of NZ_PGFZ01000001.1, from coordinate 562,635 downwards.
CTGGGCGGGCGGAGCATCACCGAATTTAACTACCGCTATTTTGACGCGGCACTGGCGCAAGTGTTTGTCGGCCTGTCCAGCAGCGGCTTAGAGTCCGACCGCGCCACCGTGATCGACCATCTCCAGGCGCATGATTTTCCGGTCACGGATATGACCACCAATGAGCTGGCAAAAGAGCATATCCGCTATATGGTCGGCGGCCACGCGCCTTGCGAGTTGCACGAAATTATCTACAGCGTCGAATTTCCTGAACGGCCAGGGGCGTTGTTAAAGTTTTTACTGGAATTGGGCGGGCGCTGGAACATTAGCCTGTTTCATTACCGCAATCATGGCGCGGCTTTTGGTAAAGTGCTGATGGGGTTGCAAATGCCGCCAGAGCAGCAAGCTGCTTTTGAGCAATGCTTGGAGGCGTTGGGTTTTTACTATCAGGAGGCGACGGCCAATCCGGCTTACCGTTTGTTTTCTGGGGGGATGCGTTAAGAAGGCCACGAAAGACGGCAACGCTGTCTTTCGTGGCAGATCATCGGCACAGGCTATAGGGTGGTCAATACGCCTGCCCGATAATCGCGGAAAGCTTGCTCAATTTCCGCCATCGTGTTCATGACAAACGGCCCGGATTGTACGACAGGTTCGCCTAAGGGTTGGGCGGCGAGTAGTAACAGCTTGGCGGGGCTAGCGCCCGTGCTTAGGATGATGCCGTCGCCGTCGGTCAATTGTCCCAGTTGCCCCGCTGTTAACACCCCGCCATCGGTATCGACGTTAAGCATACCCTGATACACATACAGCACGGCGGTATGGGTCAAGGCCACGGGGACGGTCAGTTGCTGGCCGGGGCTAAGGCTAATGTCAAAATACAGCGGTTGGGTGGCGGCTCCGCTGACGGCACCTGTCACTGTAGTTTGCCCATCGGCATAGTCGCCCGCGATCACTTTAATAGAGCCGCCCTCCGCCAAGCTGAGGCAGGGGATGTCGGCGGCGGCAATGTCCTGATAATGCGGCGGCTTCATCTTATCTTTGGCGGGCAGGTTCAGCCACAGTTGGAAACCTTGCATCAAGCCGTCTGTTTGCTCCGGCATTTCCGAATGGATAATGCCGTGCGCCGCCGTCATCCATTGCACATCACCCGCGCGTAAATGGCCTTGGTTGCCTAAATGGTCGCGGTGCAGCATCGCCCCCGCCAGCATATAGGTTACGGTCTCAAAGCCCCGGTGCGGATGTTCAGGAAAGCCGCCGATATAATCTGTCGCCTCGTCGGAGGCAAATTCATCCAATAATATAAACGGATCGAAGGCGTTGCTGGGGGTAGGACTGATGATGCGCTTTAATTTAACCCCTGCGCCGTCGGAAGTGCGTTGCCCGTTGATCACTTGGGCTAAATGGCGCGGTTGGGTGGGGTTGGTTGTCATAGCAGTCTCCTATAATAAATGTCATGTCAGGATTTAAGTTGCGTAATCGCATTATAGTCGGACTGAGTAGAATAAAAAGCGGTATATTTTGGTTTTTTTAATCAAGAAATTAGATGGATTAAAGGGATGGGGGAGGGCTGATAAAAGCATTTGCCATTGCCTTAACGACAATAGGGTGTCGATTTTCTTTACAGTGTAGGATGTATGTGGTTATTTATTATTTTGATAATAAAGGACTTTTGTATAAAGGTGTTATTATTGCTTATATTTAAGGTCTGATAATCCTTAATCCCTACAGAGAGTATAATTATGAAGAAAACAGCATTTGCTATAGGTCTTATGTTAGCTTTGGCTGTACCCCAAGTTAACGCCAGTATCTTTGATTTTTCCTATTCGTTTACGGATGCGGGTAGTGCCAGCCATACCATAAGCGGTGAAATGGTGGGGACGCTACAGGGCGACAACAATACGGTCGATGTCAGTGCCATCCAAAACCTGATTTTTGATAGCTTGGCGCAACCGTCAATGTCTTTTACTAGCAGTGCCGATGTTTTTTTCGGGGATGGCTCCCTCATTCCGGCAGTGACGTTGGATGGTAGTTTCATGGATTTCTATGCTTGCCATACCCTAGGCGGTTCTAGCGGCTGTGACCTCTATGTGGTCATCAATAATGGCAATGGCATTGCCACCACGCAAGGCTTTTCGGATTTTACCTACCAATCCGGCGCTGATTTTAGTAACAACACCTTTTATGGCAGTCCTTTCGTATCCGCTAATTGGACTATGAGCGAAACCAGCCCGGTTCCCGTACCGGCCACTTTGCCGCTGTTGGCTATCAGCGCCGGCGCGTTTGTTTGGCAACGCCGCCGCCAAAGCCGTTAAGCCATACGGTTAACAGCTATCTACCAAGCCCGTACCGACCAATCATGTGTCGGTACGGGCTTTCCCATTCTTAAAAAACGCCCGTTTTTAACGGCAATAGGGCATGACAATCTTGCTTAATTTTGCCATTCTGTGCCAATATGGCCTATGGCTGGCGGCTTTCCCTTCTTAAAGCCTTCGCTTTTCCCTTCCCTATAATAGACAGTTAAGCGCTTAGGCCTTAACCCTGACCTATACGAGCACATCCCCATGAAGAACCTACAACAAACGCTTATCTGGCTGACCATCGCCATCATTGGCGCTGCGGCGGTCGGCGGCATTGCCCTACAGCGCGGCGAGAGCATCAATGCCCTCTGGTTTGTCACCGCCGCCTTGTGTGTCTACGCCATTGCCTTCCGTTTTTATGCGGCCTGGATTGCCGCCACCGTATTAGAGGTTGACCCTAGCCGCGCCACCCCCGCCGAACGCTTGGATAACGGCCATGATTTTACCCCTACCCATAAATGGATAGTCTTTGGCCACCATTTTGCCGCGATAGCAGGCCCTGGACCCTTAGTGGGGCCGACCTTGGCGGCACAGTTTGGCTATCTGCCGGGCACCTTATGGATATTATTTGGCTCGGTGCTGGGCGGTTGTGTGCAGGATATGGTGACGTTGTTCATGTCCACCCGCCGTGATGCCAAAAGCTTGGGGCAAATGGCCCGCGATGAGCTGGGGGCGTTGGGCGGCACGGCGGCGTTAATCGCCACTTTCACCATTATGATTATCCTGATTTCCGTCTTAGGCCTGATTGTCGTCAATGCCATGAAACATAGCCCGTGGGCGACCTTTACCGTGTCCGCAACCATCCCGATTGCCATTATCGTCGGCTTTTATATGCGCTATTTCCGCCCTGGGCAAGTGCTGGAAGCCTCGGCCATCGGTGTGGCTTTGCTGTTATTGTCTGTGGTGGGCGGTAGTTGGATTGACCAGCATCCGGTTTTGCATGGCTGGTTCGACCACGAAGGCCTGACTTTGGCATGGTGGATTATGGCCTACGGTTTTGCGGCGGCTATTTTGCCGGTCTGGATGTTGCTCGCCCCGCGTGATTACCTGTCCACTTACATGAAGTTAGGCACGATCACCTTGTTGGCGGTGGCGATTATCGTCTTACAGCCTAGCGTCAAAATGCCCGCCATTACCCAATTCATTGACGGCACCGGGCCAATATTTGGCGGCAAACTATTCCCGTTCGTCTTCATCACCATTGCTTGCGGCGCCATCTCCGGCTTCCATTCGCTGGTCGCCTCCGGCACTACGCCCAAGCTGTTATCGAATGAGCGCGACATCCGCACCATCGGCTATGGCGGCATGTTATTGGAGTCTTTTGTCGCCATTATGGCAATGATTGCCGCCACAGTGCTCGACCCCGGCGTATTCTTCGCCATCAACAGCTCGGCGGGTGTCGTCGGTAAAGAAGCGGCCGATGCCGTGGCGAAAATTTCTTCTTGGGGCTTTCCGGTCAGCGTCGGACAAATGCAGGACTTAGCCACAGCGATGGGCGAAACCACCCTGTTTGCCAGAACTGGCGGCGCACCCTCTTTAGCGGTCGGTATGGCGAGCATTTTCGGCAGTGCCTTCGGGCAAGGCATGTTAGCGGTGTGGTATCACTTCGCCATCATGTTCGAGGCCATCTTCATCCTGACGACCTTAGATGCTGGTACCCGTGTCGGGCGGTTTATGCTGCAAGACATGCTCGGCAACATCTGGCCGAAAATGGGCGAAACCTCATGGACACCCTCCGCCGTCATCACCAGCGCCATTGTCGTAGCGGGTTGGGGCTATTTTCTTTATATCGGTGTGATCGACCCGAATGGCGGGGTTAACATCCTCTGGCCTTTATTCGGCATCGCCAACCAAATGCTTGCCGCAATTGCTTTGTGCGTATCGACCACAATTCTGGTCAAGTCCGATAAACTGCGCTATGCGTGGGTGACGGGCTTACCGCTGACATGGTTGGTTATCATCACCAGCACGGCGGCTTGGCAAAAACTGACCAGCGCCGATGTCCGTATCGGTTTTTTTGCGGGGGCCAATGACCTGAGCGCCAAATTGGCAAGCAACAGTCTGCCGCCGGAAAAAGCTCAACACGCCCCGCAACTGATCTTTAACCTGCATTTAGACGCTTATATAACGTTGGCGTTTGTCAGCCTGCTCTGGCTGATTGTGTTTGATATGCTGCGCGTATGCAGCCGCTATGTCAGCGGCAAATCTGTGCCGCCGCTGAGCGAATCCCCACACATCCCTAGCCGTTTAGTCGAAGACTGGGTGCGTGACTGATGCTGCTGAGTAAACTGAAAATTTTCTGGCGCGGTGTCCGCCAATTGTCGGGCGATGACGCTTATGAGCGCTATTTGCGGCATTACGCCCAACACCATGCCGACACCGACACCCCGCCGCTAAGCAAAGCCGAGTTCTTTAAACAATGGCAAGATGGCTTGTGGCAGGGGATCCGGCGCTGTTGCTGAGATAAAATCGTTATTTAACCTTGTGTGTAAGGGGGTTATGCCTTATAATTGTATCCCTTACGCATTTGGGGTGTTAGCTCAGTTGGTAGAGCAGTGGACTCTTAATCCATAGGTCTAGGGTTCGAGTCCCTAACGCCCCACCATATAATTCAAAGTGTTACGCGCGTCCAGTCTTTTAAAAATCCGTGCTATTAGCAACTGCACGGTTTTTTGCCATTTTTAGCCCTTTGTTGGGGTGACTTCTTTTTTCTCTATGTTGTAGATATTTAGATATTCATCATTTCCGGTGATCTGTGGCGGCTTGGGTCCATTTTTCCTGCTAATGTTCCGTCGGTATCGGTTATGCCTTTTCTTTTTAAATCGTGCAGGTTGAACGGTTCAAATGAGATGTTATTTGCGGTGGCAGTGGCTACGGTGGTAGCTCTGATGCGTTGCCAGGCCGTTTGCATGTCCAATTCGCTTAGCTTGTTCCCCCATCCGTTCGCTAATAAACAGGAAGCGTTTTTTATATTGATGGGCGGTGGCTGTTCGTGTTTCGCCAACATTTAAACGGGTTCGGCATGGAGCTTTACGCCTAATGCCTTAATCACTTTCAAATAAGAAGCCCCAATGGCCTAGCTGCCCTTGGGGCTTTTTTATGCCCCGCAAAAATGGAAACCCCCAGCTATCCCCCACCACCCGCGCCCTATAATGGCCAAAACACTATTATGGAGGGTGTATGCCCAGAGAATTGCCGCTAATCCGTTACTCGTTGAGGGAGCGGGGGCGTGAGTTTGGCGATCGCGGCGTTGGATTGCGCGGCGCAATTGCGCAGGGATATTGACGAATTTAACAGCCTTGCCGCGTTGCCGCAGTTTAAGGCGACCGACAGGGGCGGGTAAGTGTTACGTTTCATCAATAATGAGGGCACTGCTTGCTTCTCTGGGTTATATCGAAATGATTAAGGCAATACCGCCAAGTTAAAAGCCCCGTTAAGGGGCTTTTTTGTGTCCGGCGGTGGGTGGGGTTAGTTGTCCAACTGCGTGTGTATCACCCGGTTACGGCCTGCCGATTTTGCACAATATAAGGCTTTGTCCGCTTCATGAAGTAGGGTCTCTTCCGATTGGTGCTTAAGCAGGTCTACGGAGACGATGCCCGCACTAATGGTCACGAGCTTTTCCCTACCAAAAACCAAGTTCAGGCCGCTGATTTTTTCCCTGAGAGAATCGGCGGCGGTTTGTGCATAAGCGTTACCTATGCCGCCAAAAATGACGGCGAATTCGTCACCCCCCAAACGGGCGGCAAGATCGTTTGGCCTACTGGCGAACGACGACAGCACTTGGCTAACTTTGATCAGACATTCATCTCCCGCAAGATGGCCGAAATGGTCGTTGTAGCCTTTGAAATTATCAACGTCTATCATCACCAAGCTGATGGACAATTGGTTACGGATGCAACGGCGTATCTCTTCATGCAGAAACTCATTGAAATAGCGACGGTTAGCCAAACCTGTCAGCGGGTCATGCAAAGACAGGCTTTCTGCTTTTTCTTCAGCCAGCTTGCGCTCGGTAATGTCGTAATGGGCGATGACGAACAGACGTTTAGGGCCGTCCTGTAAGGGCGACACGCGCATGATGAACCAGCGTTGTTGGTTGGGGCTATGGCAGGGGTATTCGTAGTAAAAATGGGGGGAAGTGCAATTAATGACCGTCAAGATGCCTTGCAATGCCTGAACGGCAAGCTGGTCGCCCATGAAGTGGGAGTACCGGACAATATCAAGATAGTTGCTGCCAATGCTGCTGAACTCAGGCGACAAATTATTTTCCGCCCCGAAACATATCCAGGCGTAATTGACATCAATAATGCTGCCGGTGTCATCAATCACGGCGATTTGCTGTTGCAAAGAGTCAAAAACGGCTGCGCGTGTGGCCATTCGCTCTTGTGTGTGTTGTGCTTTCATGTCTAGTGTCAGAAAATGGGCGGTATGTGTGGTAAGTTCATACGTTTACCCATTCTGAGGATTGGGATTAGGGGCGCGATTGCTGGGCATAAACGGCATAACGGCCTTGCTTTTCGCCTGCCTTTGCGTTGACAGTATATACCAATTAGGTTAGGGTATATAAGTAGATGGGCATATATTTTTTAACATCCATTAATCCGTATAAGTTGATGGCAGGCCTCATGTTAAAGGATGGAACTGCTTGCCGGAATGCGGATAAAAAAAGCCCCTTAGCGGTTTTTTTTTGTGTCCGGTAGTTTGCGCCGGACGGGTGGGGTTTTGTTTGTTTTGATGCGTTTTAGGCGTTTGCTACTTCCTCCCTTAAGAAGTTTTCTAAGCGCTCGGGGGCGCAATGGATTAGTTGGGTGAGGCGTTTGGGCGAAACGTAGTGCATGACGATTTGGCCGGGTAGGTCTTAGCCTTTTTCGGTCGCCAGGTGTGAATGATGGGGTGTGCCACTAAAGGAGATAGTTGGATGCCAGCACAAGGGTACAAGTCGGGGCATATCCGGTCTTGCATCCTTTGCGGTAAAGCGCCCATTTGCTGGGCGCGGTCTGTTTGGCGATGAACAAGCCACTTCGGCCTAAGCCCATTCGGCGCTCAAGCTTTCCGCCTGCTCCAACACCAGTTGCACGGCCTCTTCCTGTTTGCCGGGCGGGTATTTGTATTTGCGTAAGATACGCTTGACCATCAGCCTTAAGCTGGCTCGGACGCTTTCGCGCACTGACCAATCGACGCTGATATTTTTGCGTAAATTTTCCGCCAGTTCGTGGGCGATTTTTTTCAGCGTCTCGTCGCCCAACTCGCGTACCGATTCCTCGTTGTTCGCCAAAGCGTCGTAAAAAGCCAACTCGTCATGGTTTAGGCCTAGGTTCGCGCCGCGCTCCGCCGCTGCCTTGAACTTTTTCGCCATCTGGATCAGCTCTTCCATCACCTGCGCGGTTTCAATCGAACGGTTCTGGTAACGTTTGATGCTGTCGGCGAGCAGTTCTGAGAACTTATGCTGCTGGACAATATTAGTCGCGAAACGGGCTTTTATTTCGCCTTCCAGCAACCGCTCCAGCAATTCCACAGCCAGGTTGCGTTCGGGCAGGTTGCGGACATCATCCAGAAAGGCTTGGTCAAGAATACCGATATTGGGCTTGTCCAGCCCCACGGCATCAAAAATGTCCACCACCTCTTCAGATACCACCGCCGAGCCGATAATCTGCCGTATCGCCAGTTCGCGCTCTTCGTTGGTTTTCTTTTTGTGGGTACTGTCCTTCTTGGTCAGCAACACCTTGACGGCCTGGAAAAAGGCGACCTCTTCGCGCACGGCCTTGGCTTCGTCCAATGTGCAGCACAAGCTGAAGGCTTTGGATAGAGCCAGCGCGGTGTCGCAGAAACGTTTTTTGCCCTCTTTGATACCCAGTACATGGTTGGCAGTTTTCGCCAATATGCCATGACCGCCGGTCAAAAAATCGCCGTAATCGAAGCCATGCAACTGGGCGCGAAGAATATCCAACTTTTCTTCCAGCACCGCGTAGGCTTCCTGGGCATCGACGGTGGGGCGGCCACGGCCCTTACTGGCGGTGTATTCTTTTAAGGCAGCTTTCAGGCTGTTGGCAATGCCGATGTAATCGACCACCAAGCCGCCTTGCTTATCGCGGAACACACGGTTGACACGGGCGATGGCCTGCATCAGGTTATGGCCTTGCATGGGCTTGTCCACATACATCGTATGCACACAGGGCGCGTCAAAGCCGGTCAGCCACATATCGCGGACAATCACCAACCGCAACGGGTCATCTGGATTTTTAAAGCGTTTCTCCAGCCGCTTTTTGGTTTGTTTAGCGTAGATATGCGGGCGCAACAAAGGCTTGTCGCTGGCCGAACCGGTCATAATGATTTTAATGGCTCCTTTTTCGGGGTCGTCGTCATGCCAAGCAGGGCGAAGGTCGATAATGGCGTTGTACAGATGCACACACACTTCCCGGCTCATCGCCACTATCATGGCCTTGCCGGATTGCGCTTGGCCGCGCTCCTCAAAATGGGCCACCAAGTCGGCGGCGACTTGCCGGATGCGCGGCTGCGCCCCGACCACTTGCTCAAGGGCTGTCCAGCGGCTTTTCAGGCGGGCTTGTTGGTCGTCTTCTTCATCTTCGGCCAGCTCATCGACTTCCGCGTCCATGTCTGCCAAGGCCTCTGGTTTCAGCCCCAGTTTTGCCAGCCGTGATTCAAAATAAATCGCCACCGTCGCGCCATCCTCACGGGCTTGCTGCATATCGTAAACGTCGATGTAGTCGCCGAACACGGCGCGGGTGTCGCGGTCTTCGGCGGATACTGGCGTACCCGTAAAGGCGACAAACGTGGCATTAGGCAGGGCATCGCGCAAATGTTGGGCATAGCCGACTTGATACACCAGACGCGGTTCGGCGGTCATCGCTGCCGATGGGGTTTGCGCCGCGTTTGCACCCAAGAGGGGGTAAGCCGATACATCCAAAGCATCTGACAGCTTAACCCCCGCTACCGCACGGGTGGTTTTGATTTTCGCGGCAAATCCGTATTGGCTGCGGTGCGCCTCATCGGCAATCACGACAATATTTTGGCGTTCAGACAGCACCGGAAAACAATCTTCATCTTCACCCGGCATGAATTTTTGGATAGTGGCAAAGACAATGCCGCCGGAAGGCCGATTAGCTAACACACGCCGTAAGTCTTGGCGGCTTTCCACCTGTACAGGCTGTTCGCGCAATAAATCCTGCGCCAAGGAAAACACCCCGAACAACTGCCCGTCCAAGTCATTGCGGTCGGTGATGACGACAATGGTCGGATTTGCCATCGCCGGTTCGCGCATCACGCGGGCGGCGAAGCAGGTCATGGTGATGCTCTTGCCGGAACCTTGGGTATGCCAGACTACGCCGCCCTTGTGCGAGCCGCCGGGGCGCGAGGCCGTAACCACTTGCACAATCGCCGTGCGCACCGCATGGAACTGATGATACCCGGCGATTTTCTTAACCAGCGTGCCGTCATCTTCAAACAGGACAAAGAAGCGCAGGAAATCCAATAAGTAAGTCGGCGCTAAAACCCCGCGCACCAGCGTTTCCAACCCGCTAAACTGCCCCAGAGGGTCAAGTGCCGCGCCGTCGATGGTGCGCCACGCCATAAACCGCTCGCTATCCGCCGACAGCGACCCCAGCCGCGCTTCCGTGCCGTCCGAAATCACCAGCACTTCGTTGTACTGGAATACATCGGGGATTTGCTCCTTATAGGTTTGCAGTTGCCTAAAGGCTTGCCAAATATCGGCGTTGGCATCCGCCGGATTCTTCAACTCCAGCAATACCAGCGGCAAGCCGTTAATAAACAGGATAATATCAGGACGGCGGGAATACTTCGCCCCCTTGATGGCAAACTGGTTAACCGCCAGCCAGTCATTGGCGGCGACATCGGCAAAATCCACCAGCCGGACAAAATCGCCGCGCGTTTCGCCCGCTTGTTGATATTCAACGGGTACGCCATTAACCAACAAACGGTGGAAATGGCGGTTTGCCGCCAACAACACGGGCGTGTCCATATTCAACACCTGTTGCAGCGCGTCTTCACGCGCGGCCATCGGCACTAAGGGATTCAGTTGGCCGATGGCCTTACGCAACCGCCCAACCAACACCACTTGCGCGTAATGGCTACGCTCAGGCGCGACACCATCGACGGCAATATCAGGGTCATAAACGGCGCTATAACCGACATCCGCCAGCCAGCCTAGGGTTTCTTGTTCCAGTTGGTCTTCGGTCATACACTGCTGTTGCTAAGGAATGGGTAAGAAAATCATTCAGGCAAACGCCAAAAGCTACACATTGTGGAGCGCGGGCATCTTGCCCGCAACAGCGGGCAAGATGCCCGCGCTCCAATAAGCTGACTGCCTTACGGTTATGCCGAGGTTATTTTATACGCATTACTAAACCAAATGTACTGCTAATTTTTTACCGAATCAATTAGCCTTCTGTCATTCCAATAACTCCCAATAGCCACCCTTGCTGGAACCAACCCGGCGCAAGCGGTTTTCTTGCTGTAATTTTTGCAGATTGCGCTCAATTGAGTGCCTAACTCTGGAATGGTAAGACGCGTTTTTCACGCAGCAGCGCAAACATTTTCCCCGACGTTTCCCCCGACGTTTTTACCGACACTTCCGTCATGGCATTGTGTACAGGTTTTTATTTCATGCACATTCCCAAGCGGTATGGCAGGGTTGAATGCTCATAATGGCGATGTAACAGGCGGTTTTTGGTCTGGGTTTGGTTCAGGTGCTACCGCATCATTTACCAATTGCCCATTTACCGAATACCAATTGACAATGCCCAGTTCACGGTTACGCGCTTGCGCTTCCCGGACGGCTTTATTGCCGATACGGGCAATTTTGACTGTCCAACGCTCATTTTTATTTGTTTTCATGCGCGACCTCTAAAAAATAATTAAATTTCCCCCATGCCGCCTACGATAACTAATTGTGGCCGGGGGTTCATGCAGCCGCCTCTTCGGCATCGGGCAGGCGGAGATGGCCGGAGATTAGGCGGGGGAGTAGGGTGTCGCGTAGGGAGGTTAGGGTTTGGGCTTGTTGTTGATTCTCTACAATACTTATTAGTAATTCGCTAGTTATACCATGGAAGGCTTGCATAATTTCGTTACTAGGTAAAACACATTGAATACCTGATACCACTTCAGGGCGCACCGCAGGATAAGCTCCACCATCTGCAACATGAGCAAGATATTCAATACTTGAATCTTGTGTGGCAGCGAGATAAACAAACTCAGTATTTTGACTGGTTTTTGGTCGCAAAACTGCGAAACCTGTACTTGCCGTCAAATTACTAGTAGCCCCATGAATGAAAGCAAAAGAACGGTTGCCTGGACGAACAGTGCCAATAATTGTATCTCCATTACTTAATGATCGCCGCGCACGACTAGGTGCTTCATCAAATTGGTAATCTATAATAGCGGCAATTTCATTATCTTTAGTATTTGCTAAATCAATATACGCGACCGTATCAGGGTGTTTATTAGCTTTCCATGATTCAGGATTAAGCTTAGCTAAGTTCGCCAAGTTTCCAATTCGCCACCCCCTAGGCACTAAACCCAATTCCGATTCCTCAAAACCATCAGGAAACAGCGCGGCGGTGTCCGCGTCCATGCCTTCCGGCTCGCGGCCTTGCTGTTTGGCGTGTACGAGATCGAAATCCACAAACCACGATTTGAACAGGGCTTGGGCAATGGCTTCTAGCGTGGCGTTGGTTTCGCGTAGTAGGGCAATGCGGTTAGTCAATACATCAGCAATAGCGGAAATGTTCTTTATCGTGTTACTTGGTGGCATCGGAATTGGTAGCTTACGAATATCTTTTAGATTAAGCGTTTTTTGAACCGTAGTGTTTAACACCGCGTCAATGAGATGCCTACTTGCAGCACTTTCTAATACTGTTTTTAAATATATACGTATACTCGGATCATGTAGGCGAATTACTGCTATTGCACGAGCAGGGTTCCAACCCGCCATTGATGGCTTGACTACTACACACTCTCCTGGATTACCTACAAGCGTGATTAGCAACTCATCGCCCACAAGTTGGGTGCGTTTATGCTCTTCGTTTGTTTTCTCCGATACACAATAAGTAGGTTTTAATGGAATGGAACCGTCTTTTATATCCCCAACTTTTATAAGTGGAATACCACTGGGTGTATCAGGGCCAGGATACATGACACCTACAGCAATGCTTTTGCTGTCACGTAATAGCGATTCAAGGGGCACAATACTCCAATCTGATGGTATTTGACCTCCCGCACTTTCCCAATATCTTCTTAATTCAGATGCCAGTCGGCTTACGCTATCGCTAACCCGACCTACGGTTTTGTCTTCACCTAAACTCATAGCCCCGCCCGCAACAAAGCTACGATGACATTAACCACTTCGGATTGTTTGTCGGCCTTTAATAAGCCTGCTGTACCTTTAAACAGCGTTTCATTGGCGGTAAAGAGTTTGCCAGGACGGACGTAGCTGGTGCGTTGCAAGCTGCCTGTCACAAAATCCGCATCGGTAAGTTCCACGGCGGCAGAATCCGCATAAGGGTTGCTGGTAATTTGGCATAACACCCAGTCGCCTTTGCCCGCTGACGCTAACAACAATGCTGGGCGTAGTTTGCTGGCGGACAGGTCGGAAAACGGAAAAGGCAGCAAGATTACTTGGCGGGTTGCAAATGCGCCCATGCCGCGTCCTCCTCGTTGCGTAACCAATCTTGGGCCAATGCGATTTCGCTAAGGGTCGCACCGCATAAGGCCGTGTCAGCAGGTTGCGTTTCCGTGGTGAAAGTAACCAGCACCCTGCAGGAGGTGGTGATTAGTGTGGGTAAGGTTTCCAAGAACTGGAGGTGACCATTTGGCTCTAGCACGGCTTCGTAGGTTTGCAGCATCGTTGCTCCTGATTGATTTTAAAAAGGTTGGCTTATTTTGCTATTAGCTTCGGCAAGCGCGATTGCCGCCTCGGATTCTTTTAGTCAGCTGATAACAACATTGGTGTCCAGCAAAAACTTAATCCCATTCATTACGCATATCCTGTTGGATTTGCACAGGGTCACCCGCAAATATTGGCGATGATTTTAGCTGGCCAGCAAATGACCGCCAGTCTTTTGCTGGGCTGGGCGTTTTTGATGTCAGCACTTTTTTGGACCGCCTCAACACCACCAACGGCTCGTTTTCCTCAAACTCGACGGCTTCTAACAATTCGATAACGCCGGATTTTGAAACGGCTTCAATCGCTTGATACATAATTGATTCTCCTGTTGGATTGCATGGCATTGTGCCACAGCTTGTGGCATAAAGTTGGGCCACAAATAGAGATGTTATCACTCACATTAAGCGGCACAACTTGATTTGTTGGGTTAGGCGCGAGGTTAAAGCCCTCGGCAAAGGCTGAAGACCTTTGCACTCCACCGAAGAAGCCGCCCCGAACGGAATGCAATGGTCTTCAGCCATTGCACGATGGCTTAACCGCGTGTATCCGCGTTTAGCCTGCCATTTGCTTAATAACGGCCCCAAGCCTAATACTCGATCATCAAGTTTTTCATAAAACCCGCCCCGAATAATATTACAGATGCTGGTTCCCAAGCTCCAGCTTGGGAACCTTGTTTTCCGAAGCTCTCGCTTCGGGAATTCTGGGTACTAACATTTGCTAACACCGTTCAGATAGGTTTGTAAAGCGGTTTTGGCGCAGCCGCTGAGTTTTTTTGGAATTCTCGAAGCAGGAGCTTCGAGTAGGTTGGTTCCCAAGCTGGAGCTTGGGAACCAGTACAAAATTTCAGGGCTGGTTTTATGAAAAACGTGAACATCTTAACCCTAACACCCCCCGCCTCAAAACGTATAACCCAAGCCCCCCAGCTTCTGCCGTATCAGCTGATCCAGTTCCGCGCCCTTCGCCATTTGCTCGCCGAGCTTTTCGGTGAGTTTTTGCATCTTGTCGGCAAAGGCTTCGTCATCGTCTTCCACGGCTTCAGCGCCGACATAACGCCCAGGGGTCAGGACATGGCCGTGTTCGGCAATTTCCGCCAAGGTCACGCTACGGCAAAATCCGGCAATGTCGGCGTAGGCTTCGCTTGTTGTGCCGTCGCCACGCCAAGCGGCGACGGTGTTGGCGATCCTGTCAATCACGGTATCGGTAAATTCGCATTGGACGCGGCTAATCATGCTGCCTAGCTTACGCGCATCAATAAACAGCACCTCGCCTAGTCGGGCGCGTTTTTCTTTGACCAAAAACCACAAACAAGCGGGGATTTGGGTATTGAAGAACAACTGGCCGGGCAAGGCGATCATCACTTCGACTTTGTCGGCATCGACCATGGCGCGGCGGATGTCGCCCTCGCTGTTCTGGCTGGACGACATGGAGCCGTTCGCCAGGACAATGCCGCCGCGCCCGTTGGGTTTCAGATGGTGCAGGATGTGTTGCAGCCACGCGTAGTTGGCGTTGCCTAGCGGCGGTGTGCCGTACAGCCAGCGCGGGTCGCCTTCCAAGCTGCCATGCCACCAGTTGGAAATATTGAAGGGTGGCCCTGCCAAAATGTAATCGGCTTGTAAATTTGGGTGCTGATTACATGTGAAGGTATCGGCTGGTTCTTTGCCTAAATTAAAATCAATCCTATGAATTGATAGATTCATCGTCGCCAATCGCCATGTCGTCGGGTTAGCGTCTTGTCCATATATAGATAGGTCACCCTTCTTGCCATTATGAGACTTTGAATATATATCGGCTAACAGGAGAGTATTGCCCACGCCACAGCAAGGGTCATAGACTTTACCTTGAACAGGTGCGAGTACTGATACAAGTAACCAATCGACACTTCTCGGCGTGTGATCGTCACCGCCGCGCTTGCCTTCGGCGCTGGCAAATTGCCCCAGAAAGTATTCGTACACTTGCCCCAGCAAATCCCGCGCGTGGTTTTTGGCGGTGTCGGCGGATTCGCCAAAGCCGATTTGCGAGACCAAATCCACCAACTCGCCGAGCTTGCCGTCGGGCAGTTGCACCCGCGCATAGCGTTTGTCGAGTATGCCTTTCAGCTTGGGGTTTTCGCTTTCAATCAAGGCCAGCGCATCGTCAATGCGCTTGCCGATGTCGGCCTGTTTGGCTAGGGCGCGTAAGGTTTCCCACCGCGCCGCTTCCGGCACCCAAAAGACGTTGGCCTCTTTGTAATAGTCGCGGTCTTCCAGTTCGGCCTCAATAAGGTCTGGGTCGTCGGCCCCTTCCAGATAGTAGTCGTCGCCACTGTCGGTAAACTTGCCCAGCAGTTCGGCGCGGCGGGTCTGGAAGGTGTCGGAAATGTACTTGACGAAGATCAGACCCAGGACAATATGCTTGTATTCGGCAGCGTCCATATTGGCCCGCAGTTTGTCGGCGGTCGCCCACAGGGTTTTTTTAATGTCTTCAATCATCTGTTGAGGGTATAGGGATGGGTAAGGTAAGGCCGCTTAATCCATCACTGGCAATGGGTCGGGCATCGGTGTTTGCGGCAAAGGGGCTATTATAGGCTGGCTAACGTCTGAGATTCTATGAACCATTTCACAACACGGTTAAAAACAGTGAAATATTTTAGGGATGTCACAAAAAGCCCCTTGATGGTGGGTAGCTTGGCTAAGGGCGCAGATCGACAAGGCCGAGATAGGGGGCGGGATGGGATTAGGAAAGCTACTTTCGGGTGGTTTTTTGTGCCTGAAGCGGCAAGGGGTGCGGCTTTATGGTGGCTTGTTGTCCGGTGTCATTTTGAGGGACAAAATGGGGACAATTTTTCTTGCGGGCATAAAAAAAGGCCTACATTTTCATGTAATGCCTTGATTTGATTGGTGGCGATAGGTGGATTTGAACCGCCGACCCCGGGGTTATGAATCCCGTGCTCTAACCAACTGAGCTATATCGCCATGTTCTTGAAAGAACCTCTAAAAGAGCCGATAATTTTATATAGATAATGTCTGTCTGTCAAACATTAAATCTAAAATGTACCACATCACCGTCTTTAACGACGTAATCTTTACCTTCAAGCCGCCATTTTCCGGCATCTTTTGCGCCTTGTTCGCCTTTGTAGGTGACAAAGTCTTGGTAAGAGATGACCTCGGCGCGGATGAAGCCTTTTTCAAAATCGCTGTGGATAACGCCAGCGGCTTGGGGGGCGGAGGCGCCGACGGGGATAGTCCATGCGCGGACTTCTTTCACCCCGGCGGTGAAGTAGGTCGCCAAGTCCAATAACTCATAACCCGCCCTAACGACACGGTTCAGGCCGGGTTCTGCCAGGCCTAAGTCGTCCAAGAATTCTTTGCGTTCGTTTTCTTCCAACAACGCGATTTCGGCCTCAATGGCGGCGCAAATCGGCACGACACGGGCATTTTCTTTGGCGGCGAGGGCGACGACCTTGTCTAAGAGCGGATTGTTGTCAAAACCGTCATCTTGGACATTGGCGATGTACATGGTCGGTTTGATGGTCATCAGGCACAGGTCTTTGATTAAGGCTTTTTCATCCGCGTCCAGATTCAGGCCACGCGCAGGTTCGCCCGCTTCGAGTTGCTTTAAGACCCGTTCCAAAACGGATTTTTTCGCCACGTCGTCTTTGCTGCCGGATTTCGCCATTTTGCTGACGCGCAATAAGGCCCGTTCGACTGAGGCCATATCGGCTAAGGCCAATTCGGTGTTGATGGTTTCTATGTCGGAAATGGGGTCGACTTTACCCGCGACATGGACGACGTTTTCGTCATGAAAACAGCGCACGACATGGGCGATGGCATCGGTTTCGCGGATATTGGCGAGGAATTTGTTGCCTAAGCCTTCGCCTTTGGAAGCCCCAGCGACTAAGCCTGCGATGTCGACAAATTCAATCGTGGTGGGCAGGGTGCGTTCGGGTTTGACAATTTCCGCGAGTTTGTCGATTCTAAGGTCGGGTACCGGCACTACGCCAACGTTGGGGTCTATCGTGCAGAAGGGGTAGTTTTCGGCGGCGATTTTTGCGCGGGTCAGGGCGTTAAATAAGGTTGACTTGCCTACGTTGGGTAAACCCACGATTCCACAATACAGTGCCATAGTAATTTTCTATATAATCGGTTAAGTTAAGAACAGGGTGTAGCAAACCCAGCATTATACAAGCTATCGGGTGAATCCACACGGCAAAACGCCGATTTCTTGCCGCGACACTAACATTTAAGGACATTTATGAAGTATTGGTTAATGAAATCCGAACCCGACACGTTCAGCATCACGGATTTGGCGCAACGTCCAGGCCAGATAGAGCCTTGGGACGGGGTGCGTAACTATCAGGCACGCAATATGATGCGCGACGACATGCAGGTGGGCGATTTAGTGTTTTTCTACCATTCCAACTGCGCCGAGCCGGGCATTGTCGGCATTATGGCGGTGGCGAAAGCGGGTTATCCTGACGGTTCGGCATTTGATCCCGATGATAAGCATTTCGACCCGAAAAGTAATCTTGAGCAGCCGCGCTGGTTTCGGGTCGATGTGCAGTATGTCAGGACGTTATCGCGCACCATCACCCTGCACGAGCTGAAATTAAAGCCGGAATTGGCCGATCTGGCCTTAGTCAGGCGCGGCAACCGCCTGTCGATCATGCCCGTCAGCGCGGCGCAATGGCAGTTTATTTTGGCTTTGGAATAATCAAGGCTTAGGCTGTTGGCTTTGCTCGTAGCGGTCATAAGATTGGGTGGCGGTGTCATAACATCGCGCCCGTTCGCTGTTATCGGCGATTTTTGTGCATTGGTTAACCCGTGCGCCTTGCGCGGTATCATACAGGCGTTGCTCGGTGCAGCCTTGCAGCAGGATGAAGAGCAGGGCGGTTAGGAGGCGTTTTGGCATGGTGTTGTCCTGGTCTGTGGGGGGGGAGGGCGGATACTATAACACTAAAGCTATCGGAAATAGAGGGGGTGGATGAAATGGCGATAGGGTTAGGTAAAATGTTGCAAGCGTGTTGCCGATGGTATCCGGTATTGGCGGCAGCATTTGTCCATGAGTTTTTGCCTTGGGTTTCGATGGCTGTAGAGACGTTACGGCGCAACGTCTCTACAAAGGTAAAATCACCCCACCTCAATCACAATTTTGCATTTCGACAATAAAATTTTCTGAATTGCGCTCGCTTTGGGCATCATCGTTGCGTAGGGCTTCGATGCGTTCCAGGTAATCGTCGTCGATGTCTCCGGTGATGTATTCATTGCTGAAACAGGAGGTGTCGAAGTGGCTGATGTTGGGGTTGCCTTTGCCGACGGCGGCGATCAGGTCGTCCAAATCTTGGTAGATCAGGCGGTCGGCGCCGATGGCGGCAGACACTTCGTCTTCGGTGCGGTTGTGGGCGATCAGTTCATGGGCGGCGGGCATGTCGATGCCGTAAACGTTGGGGTAACGCACAGGAGGCGCGGCGGAGGCGAAATAGACTTTTTTCGCGCCCGCATCTCTGGCCATTTGGATGATTTGTTCGGAGGTGGTGCCGCGCACCACCGAATCATCGACCAGCAAGACGTTTTTGCCTTCAAATTCCAAGCCGATGGCGTTGAGTTTTTGACGCACGGATTTCTCGCGCATTTTTTGGCCGGGCATGATAAAGGTGCGGCCTATGTAGCGGTTTTTGATAAAGCCTTCGCGGAATTTTACGCCTAAGATGTAGGCCATTTGCAGGGCGGCGGTGCGGCTGGTGTCGGGTATCGGGATGACCACGTCAATGTCGTTGTCCGGCCATTCGCGTTGGATTTTTTCCGCCAGTTTGGTGCCCATGCGCAGGCGGGCCTTATAGACGGATATGTTGTCGATAATCGAGTCGGGGCGGGCAAAATAGACGTATTCAAAGATACACGGGCAATGGTCAACGTTCTCGGCGCATTGGCGGGTATGTAAAACA
Source organism: Methylovulum psychrotolerans (assembly GCF_002923755.1). Classification (GTDB taxonomy): domain Bacteria; phylum Pseudomonadota; class Gammaproteobacteria; order Methylococcales; family Methylomonadaceae; genus Methylovulum; species Methylovulum psychrotolerans. Next base: position 543,467 of record NZ_PGFZ01000001.1, on the reverse strand, counting down.
CCTGATTCTTCGATAAAGACGGCTTCGCCTGCGGCGACATCGCTAATCAGCTCAAAGCCCAGTACATCGAGGGCGACGCTTTCGGAGGCGATCATAAATTCGGTGCCGGACTCGCTTTGCCGTTGCCCGTAGACGATAGGACGGATGCCGTGCGGGTCGCGGAAGCCTAAGATGCCGAACCCGGCGATCATGACCACGACCGCATAAGCGCCACGACAGCGGCGGTGTACGCCTTTGACGGCTTCGAACACGTCATTGACGCTTAAATGCAGCTTGCCCAGGCTTTGCAGTTCATGGGCGAAGACGTTGAGCAACACTTCCGAGTCGGAATCGGTGTTGATGTGGCGCTGGTCTTGGACAAACAAGGCCTCTTTGAGTTCTTCGGTGTTGGTCAAGTTGCCGTTGTGCGCCAGAGTCAGGCCGAACGGGGAATTGACATAAAACGGTTGGGCTTCGGCGGAGCTGGTGCAGCCTGCCGTCGGGTAGCGGACATGGGCAATGCCCATATTGCCGCGTAGTTTCATCATTTGGGCATTAGTAAAGACATCACGGGTCAATCCGGTGTCTTTGCGAAGGTGCAAGCGTCCTTTTTCGCAGGTGACTATGCCCGCCGCATCTTGTCCGCGATGTTGCAGGACGGTGAGCGCGTCATAGAGTTCTTGATTAACAGCTTGATGCGAAACGATAGCAGCAATACCACACATTTTTTACGACCTGATTTTAAAGTTGTTAGCGATAATGAATGTTTTCCAGCAACACTGATGGAAGGTGATCTTTTAGCCATAAGGCTAGGGTTTGGAACGGCGGCACAAATTGGGTGCGGTGCCACCACGGCGACTGGGGCAACACCGACAAACCGGCCAGGATGACGATGATAGTTGCCCACAGGCCGCCGCGCAATAGGCCTAAGCAGAGGCCACCGAAGCGGTGCAGTAGCTTCGGTGGCGTACTTTTTAATACGTTGCCTAATAAGAGCCGGATGATTGCCGCTATGGATACGGTGAGTGCGTATAGGGCAATAAAAGCCGCCGCCAGTTTGGCGGCGGGGTCTTTGAAGGCGGGGGGGAATAAATAGGCCAAATCATGGCTAAATCCTAAGCCGACCAGCAGGGCCAGACAAGCGACCGCTAAGGAAAAGGCCTGTTGGTTATAGCCTTTGAGTGTGCCGATGACAGAAGCAACGGAGACCACTCCGGCGATAGCATAATCTAACCAGATCATTGTTATGCCTATCAGGTAGCGGGGGCTTTACTCGCCGACCAGCATACTGCCGATGTTTTGTTGCTGGAGCTTGCTACGCATGGTTTCTGCTCGTTTTTTGTCGAGTTCGGGGCCGACCCGCAGCCGATACATCGTGCCTTTGCTGGTTTGGATGGTGTCCAGTTGGACGGGCATACCTTGTTTGCGGATGGTATCGGAGAGCGCCAAAGCGTTTTCCCTTTTGCTGAAAGTGCCCGCTTGCAGATAGTAGCGACCCAAGCTGCCGGTGGCCTTGGCAGGCTTAGGGGGCGGAGGCGGGGCTTTCGGCTGGGTTTTGGCAGGCGTGGCTTTGGGAGGCTCATGCGCTGGCGGTTTTGGCGTTTCTTTTACCGTGTAGGGTTTTTTGCCCGGCTTTTTGACTTCGCTGACATCACCCGTGTCCAAGCGGACTACAGGGGCGGCAGCGGCGGGCGGCTGGTCAATTGGGCTGTCTTCAGGCAGCGCCGAGTCGTTTTGCATTGCGCCTTCACCGGGCAGTTCGGGGTCGTTAGGATCGCCTGCCAGTTCACCTTCTTCCATCGGCGGCGGCATGTTTTCGGTGTCGGAAAGGCCGCTATTGCTGTCGGTTTTATCAGGGGTTTCGGTGGTTTCATCAGGTAAAGGGGCGATATCGTCAGCATTGCGCGGCAATTTGCTGGCACTGTCGTCCATAGTGATGGCGGGCTCTTCGGGAATGGTCAGTTCGCTGACCATCTGGCCGCTATTGTCGACGGGGTCTTCAAATAGCATGGGTATGAAAATAGCAGCCAGAGCCGTCAGGACGATGGCCCCGATGATCCGTTGGGTTAATTCTTGATTCATGTTGTCAACTCACTTTTCTCAAATTCATGCAAACAATCAGACACCAAAAAGAACGAGCCAAAAACCAACAGCACATCATCTGGATGGGCTTGGCTTTTTGCCGCGTCAAACGCATCCTTAAATCCGCTAAAGCCAAAGGATACCTTGCTAACCGGACTTTGTAAAAAAATCTCGCGCATGGCGGTTTCGGTAATAGCCCGGTGGTTGGCCAAGGGCGCGAAATACCAGTTATGGACGACAGGGTGCATAATGTCCAAGACGCTGGCAATGTCTTTGTCTTTCATCATGGCGAAAACGGCGTGTATTGTCCGGTCAGGATAGTACTGCTTGAGATAAGCGACCAAGGTTTTCACGGCTTCGGGATTGTGTCCGACATCAAGGATAACCGTCATGTCACCCGGAAGCTGTTGGAAACGCCCCGCTAAGCGGACGTTTGCCAGGCCTGAGCGGATGGCATCGGCACCGACGGGCAGACGTTCGGACAGCAACTGCGTCGCCAAAATGGCGGCGGAAGCATTGCGGTATTGGTGTTCGCCTTTCAGAGCCGGTTCAGGCAAGCCGTCAAGCTGGCGGCCTTCGGCAGACCATGTCCAGCCTTGCTGCTGTTGGCTGTAGTGGAACTGCTGATTGAGACAATAGAGCCGGGCTTGCTGTGCTTGGGCGGTGGCAATGACCGAGGCGGGCGGCTCCAGGTCGCTGACGATGGCGGGGGTGGCGGGGCGGAATATACCTGCCTTTTCACCCCCTATCGCTTCACGGGTGTCACCTAACCAATACACATGGTCTATGCCGATGCTGGTAACGATGGCGGCATCAGGATCGACAATATTGACGGCATCTAGCCGTCCGCCTAGACCTACTTCCAACAGTTGGATATCAAGGTCGGAACGCCAAAAAATATCCAAGGCCGCTAGGGTGCCAAATTCAAAATAACTTAACGAATGCCCGGCGCGGACGGCTTCTATGCGCGTGAACGCCGCGCAGATCAGCTCGTCGCTAACCGGTTCGCCATTGATTTTGATGCGCTCATTATACCTGAGGATGTGCGGCGAGGTATACGCGCCGACACGGTAGCCTTGGGCTTTGTAGAAAGCCTCCAGATATGCCACGCACGAACCTTTGCCATTGGTACCGGCAACGGTAATGGTCAAAGGTTTTAGGCGCTGAGGGTTAAGCGCGTCATAAACGGCGGCGACGCGCTCTAAGCCTAAATCGATTGCTAAGGGATGTAAGCCTTCTTGCCAACGCAACCAGCCGGGTAGTGAATCAAAATGCATTATCAAAATAAGCTTACGTTGCTATGCCCTGCTTAAACAGGGACGACAACAGCCGGAGCGTCAACGGGGCTGGCGGTTTCTTCAAGGGCGGCGGTGCGCCGGGTGTGTTGGCTTGCGGTCAGGATGGCAAGGATACTGGCGATTTTGTCGCGCATGTCGCGGCGGTCGATAATCATATCAATCGCCCCGTGTTCTTGTAAAAATTCGCTGCGTTGGAAGCCTTCGGGCAATTTTTCCCGCACGGTCTGCTCAATGACCCTGGGGCCAGCAAAGCCGATCAGGGCATTAGGTTCGGCGACATTAATGTCGCCGAGCATCGCTAAGCTCGCCGATACGCCGCCCATGGTCGGGTCGGTCATGATCGAAATATAGGGGATGCCCCGTTCAGACAAGCGTGTCAGGGCGGCGCTGGTTTTGGTCATTTGGAATAAGGAGAACAACGATTCTTGCATCCGTGCGCCGCCGCTGGAGGTAAAGGCGACAAACGGAATGCCCAATTCGACACTTTTGTTAATGCCGCGCACAAAGCGTTCGCCGACCACCGAACCCATAGAACCGCCCATAAAGCTAAACTCGAAGGCAGCAACCACCACATCTTGGCCTTGGAGTTGGCCTTTCATGACGACGAGCGCATCAGTTTCTTTGGTTTGTTTTTGGGCGATGACTAGGCGTTCTTTATATTTTTTGGTGTCTTTAAATTTTAGCGGGTCCAGCGGTTTGACGTTTTTGCCGATTTCTTCACGCGTACCTTCGTCTAAAAATAGGTTCAGCCGCGCCCTGGCGGAAATGCGCATGTGATGGTCGCATTTCGGACAGACGCTGTAGTTTTTTTCCAGTTCCGAGTTATAGAGAATGGCGTTACAGTTGGCACATTTGCTCCACAATCCTTCGGGTACGGTGGTTTTCTTTGCGGACGCATCCGTTTTGATAAAAGCTGGGCGTAATTTTTCTAACCAACTCATTTTTTAGGCTCCGTTATTGTCCATAGCGTGGCGCATGGCGGCCAACAATTCAATAATTTCTTTTTTCGCTTGTTCGGGGCTGTCAAGGTTCGCCTCAATTTTGCTGATTAAGGCACTGCCCACTACTACGCCGTCGCCTAATGCGGCAATTGTTTTAGCGGTGTCGGCATCTTTGACACCAAAACCGATAGCGACCGGCAAGCGGGTGTTGGCGCGTAATTGTTCCAATTTTGTCTTAACGTCGGCGATATTCAAATGTCCCGCGCCTGTTACGCCTTTTAGGGAGACATAATACAGGTATCCGCTGCCGACTGCGTCCATTTTTTGGATACGCTCGGAACTGCTGTTCGGGGCGAGCAGAAAGATAGGGTCTATGTCCCGCGCTTTCAGCAACGCGGCGCATTCTTCGCCTTCTTCGGGCGGCAAATCGACGGTTAAGATGCCGTCCACTTCGGCACGTTGGGCGGCATTGGCAAACGCTTCATAGCCCATCGCTTCAATGGGGTTAAGATAGCCCATCAGCACAATCGGGGTATGGCGGTTGCTGCGGCGGAACTCCATCGCCATTGCTAAGGTACGGCGTAAGCTCATTTTATGGGCTAAAGCACGTTCGCTGGCGCGTTGGATGACCGGGCCGTCGGCCATAGGATCAGAGAAGGGTATGCCCAATTCAATCACGTCTACCCCGGCTTCGACCATTGCGTGCATCATCGGCACGGTAAATTCGGGATACGGGTCGCCTGCGGTAATGAAAGGGATCAGGGCTTTACGGCCTGTTTGGGCCAGTGCTTCAAAAGTTGCGGCTAATCGGCTCACAGTTCTATTCCTTCACGTCTTGCCATAGTTTGCATGTCTTTGTCGCCACGCCCTGACAGGTTGACGATAATCGTTTGGTCGGGGCGCAGGGTTGGCGCCAGTTTCATGGTGTAAGCCATAGCATGGCTGGATTCCAGCGCAGGGATAATGCCTTCCATGCGGGTCAGGGCATAAAAGCCACCCAAGGCTTCGTTATCGGTGATGCTGACGTAATTTGCCCGCCCGGTATCTTTTAGCCACGCATGTTCGGGGCCGACACCCGGATAATCTAAGCCGGCGGAAATGGAATGGGTTTCGATAATTTCCCCATCATCATCAGACATCAAGTAGGTGCGGTTGCCGTGCAGGACACCTGGGCGGCCTGCGGATAGCGGCGCGGAATGCCGTCCGGTTTCGATACCGTCTCCGGCGGCTTCGACCCCGTACAGGGCGACGCTGGCATCGTCAATAAACGGATAGAACAGGCCGATGGCGTTGGAGCCGCCGCCGACACAGGCGACTAAAGCATCGGGCAGGCCGCCTGTCGCCGCCAAGCATTGTGCTTTGGCTTCGCGGCCAATAATGGCCTGAAAATCCCTGACCATGGCAGGGTAGGGATGGGGGCCTGCTACCGTACCGATAATATAGAAGGTGTTGTCGACATTAGTGACCCAATCGCGCAAGGCTTCGTTCAATGCGTCTTTCAGGGTTTTGGAGCCGGATTCGACGGCGACTACGGTCGCGCCCAGCAGTTTCATGCGGTAGACGTTTAGCGATTGCCGCGCGACATCGACCGCGCCCATGTAAACCACGCATTCCAGACCTAAACGGGCGGCGACGGTCGCAGTGGCGACACCGTGTTGGCCTGCGCCGGTTTCGGCAATGATTCGGGTTTTGCCCATGCGTTTGGCAAGCAAGGCTTGGCCGACGGTATTGTTGATTTTATGCGAACCGGTGTGGTTGAGGTCTTCGCGCTTCAAATAAATTTGCGCCCCGCCCAATTCGCGGCTCCAGCGTTCGGCATGGTATAAGGGCGAAGGCCGTCCGACATAATATTGTAAGTCTTTATCCAGTTCGGCGATAAAGTCAGGGTCGCCCAAATACTGTTGGTAAGCGGCGTTCAGTTCCTGAATCGGCGGCATGAGGGTTTCAGCTACGAACATACCGCCGTAAGGGCCGAAGTGTCCGCGTGCATCGGGCATGGTGTATTTATCTGTCATATTATTATTGTATCCCCTTGGTTAACTTCCTTTAAAAACGCACGCATTTTTTGCGCATCTTTAATACCTTTATCGACTTCCACGCCGCTGCTGACATCCAGCGCATAAGGCCGTACCGCCTGTATTGCCTGTATCGCGTTGCCCGGTTCCAACCCACCCGCCAAAATAATCGGCAAGGCGCAATGCGGCGGGATCAGCTCCCAATCAAAGGTGCTGCCAGTACCGCCTTTAGCGTTGGGGTGGTAGGCATCCAGCAATAGCCCGGCGGCATCGTGATAGGCCCGCGCCAGTTGGCCGACATCGGTGTCGGCCTGCATCCGTACCGCTTTAATGTAGCGCTTGTTATAGAGCCGGCATTGTGCGGGTGTCTCATCGCCATGAAATTGCAGGCAGTCGATGGGGACTTGTGCTAACACGTCGTGTATTTGCTCAGCGTGGGCATCGACAAACAACGCCACCACCGAAGTGAAAGCGGGTAGGGCAGCGACGATTGCCTGCGCTTGGGCTATCCCGACATGGCGCGGGCTGGGCGGATAAAACACAAGGCCAATAGCATCAACACCTGCTTGGGCGGCAACCACCGCATCCTCGACACGGGTAAAACCGCAAATTTTAACGCGAGTTCGCATAAAGTGATATGGGAATTTAGAAAATTTATGACAATAAAAGCGTTATCTAGCGCTTAACAAGGTTTTAAAGGCTATTAAGCGGGCTGGGATAACGTTTCGGGAGGCTATTGTGGGTGTTCATCATGCCCATGCCCATCTTCATGATGGTCTTGGTCTTGCCCCGCATGGTCATGATGATGCGCCGTTGCCGTTTCGGTGACCGGGACGGCGGCGACGGCCACACCGTAGTGGTAGACCATCAGGCCACCCAAGTCCGCACCCAAGGCCAACAGCAAACACAATACCCCGGAGGCAAATAAAAATAAGCCGTTGGCCGCGCCGCGTAAGGCGACTCCCGCTTGGTTACGCCAAATGGAGAGGATGCTGGCTAAGGCTAAGACCCAGACGCCAAAATGTTCATGGCGTTCCATAATGGCGTGGACGTTATCGCCGTGCGGTACGGAGTCGGCGGCGATAAAGCCCGCCATGACCGTAAATCCCGCCGCCACTGTGCCTAAGTATAAAAACCAAGTTGCGGCCATGCGCCAGGTAGGTTTTTTTGCCAGGGTCGCTATGCTGTCAATCATAAAAAAAGCCACCAGAAAGGCAATGGGGAAATGCACTAACATCGGATGGATGTTCGCCATTGCCGATAATCCCGGTAACAAGGTCGTAAACATACCGCTTGGGCTTTGGGCGGTAAGCCCTTCAATAAAGCCCAGCAAGCTGACCAGGCCATCCGCCAAGCCGCCGCTATCACCATGATCCGCGCCGCCGTGGACTTGGAAAGATAAAAAATTATACATAGCTGTTGGAAAGTGAAAAAAGTGTCGCTAAAAAGCACAATCTACCTGATATTGGGGGAATTGCAATATGATAAGGCTTTGGCGGGTGCAAATGCCGTACCGTACTGGCTGCGGCAGCAGTGAAAAAAACGCCGCTAGCGTTGTGCTGTTTCCGCCCAGACTAACCTTAAAATAATTATGGAATTTTTTGGGAATTTGCTAAGAAAGCTGATAGCATTCCAATCCTTCTTCAACACGTCTGACAGGCCCGGCCATGAAAACTGATGACATTACCGCTGTAAAAAACTACTTACTTGATTTGCAAGATAAAATTTGTTCGGCACTGGAGAGCCAAGAGCCTGAGACCCGGTTTGTCGAAGAGCTGTGGGAACGTGCCGAAGGCGGTGGCGGTAGGACGCGGGTGCTGGCGGGCGGTGAGGTGTTTGAGCAGGGCGGGGTCAATTTTTCTGCCGTGTCGGGGATTAGCCTGCCGCCTTCGGCAACCGCTAAGCGTCCTGAATTGGCAAACCGCCATTTTCATGCCATGGGCGTGTCCTTAGTAATCCACCCCAGAAACCCTTATGTACCGACATCGCACGCCAATGTCCGGTTTTTAATTGCCGAGCAACCGGGCGAGCCGACCATTTGGTGGTTTGGCGGCGGTTTTGATTTAACGCCGTTTTATCCGTTTCATGACGATGTCATTTATTGGCATCAAACAGCCCAAAAAGCCTGCGCCCCTTTTGGTGACGACGTGTACAGCACTTACAAAAAATGGTGCGACGAGTATTTCTTCCTGACCCACCGCCAAGAGACCCGTGGCGTGGGCGGGCTGTTTTTTGACGACCTGAACGAAGGGGGCTTTGAACAATGTTTTGCCTTTATGCAAAGTGTCGGTAACCATTATATTGAGGCTTATTTGCCGATTGTGCAAAAACGTAAGGATACCCCTTACGGCGAGCGTGAACGCGAGTTCCAACTGTATCGCCGGGGCCGTTATGTCGAGTTTAACTTGGTTTATGACCGGGGTACGCTGTTTGGCCTGCAATCGAATGGCCGCACCGAATCTATTTTAATGTCCATGCCGCCCGTGGCGCATTGGCGGTACAATTGGCACCCAGAAGCAGGTACGCCCGAAGCGGCGCTGTATGAGCAGTATTTAAAGCCGCAAAATTGGTTGGGCATTTAGGTCGCCGATGTTGCTGTTAACCATGCAGTTTTTGCTGGGTTTGCTATATGCCAATGCGGGAGAATGGCTGATGCACAAGTATATCCTGCATGGCTTAGGGGCTAAACCTACCAGTTTTTGGGCTTACCATTTACATGAGCATCATGCGGTCTGCGCCCGGTGCGCTATGGTTGACCCCGGCTATCGGGCGATCAGGCTATCGGTTTGGAATACCCAAACTAAAGAGCTGGCCGTTTTGCTGGGCCTGGTGCTGTTGCATCTGCCGTTATTGTTGCTGCTACCCGCAATGGCCTGGAGCCTTTATCTGTCGCTGGCGCTGTATTATTACAAACACCGCCGGGGGCATCTGGATCCTGACTGGGCGCGGCGGCATCTGCGTTGGCATTACGACCATCACCTTTGCCAGCAAGCCGCCTGTAGCGGCAATTGGTGCGTGACGTGGCCGTGGTGTGATTATTTGCTCGGCACCCGTATTAACATGCCGTAATCGGCAGGTGTTGCGCATAAAACTTACTGGGTCAGCAAACGGTGCCGCCACGCATACGCCGTTGCTTGAGTGCGGTCTGTTAAATAAAGCTTGGAAAGGATGTTGCTGACGTGGGACTTTACGGTTTTTTCACCAATACCAGCTTCTCGGCAATCAAAACATTGGCAAGTCCTTGGGCAAGCAACAACAGAACCTGCATCTCCCGGTCACTGAGTTCTTCATGAAGGGCGCGATCAAGGTGACGGCGCGACATAGCGGTCATTAACAGGGTTGCAATGCGCGGACTTAAAGTGCTTTCGCCCCGTGCGGCAGCGCGGATTGCCGCGACCAATTCATCAGGGTCGGTATCTTTCAGTAGATAGGACAGCGCCCCGGCCTGCGTGGCCTCTATGTAATTGTAATAGTTGTTCCTTGGCCTACAGCAGTTTCGATTAAAAACAGGCCAACGGGAAGTGAAGCTGTACGCTCGCGCATGGAAAGGATACCCGTTCCAGCGGTGGGAAGGTTTTGATTAAAACCTACGCCATCATCTTTTACCAGCAATTCGAAAACAGCGTGTTCCGGCCTAAACAAGCAAAGGCAAATAAAAGCAGTTCTATTTTCTAATCTAATTTACTCCCGCTTCTTCTTGTGTTTTGGGGATAAGCCCGGCATGAACGGCTATGGCGCTTAATTTAATGGCAGTGACGCATTTAACTATTAGACAATATCCAAATTAACGTCCAAACTAAGCACGTCTCTGTGTGCAACGGAGCGTGTATACCCGTGTTTTTCAAAATGCGGCAGCAGGCTGTCGAATTTGGCCTCATTCAATCCGGTGCAATGCCTGAATACGGCGGGTTGGGTTTTCTACCAGCATATAGGGCCAAAATTTTAATGCCTTATTTGCACCTGTCCTCAAAACACAATATGAGCCTATTTTTTAAGGATAAAAAGACACTAAAACCCATATAGGGCCTTATAATACTGGGCGGCAGTTGTCAAAATGGTAGTGTGAAAAATCAGTGCCATTTATGCGGCTCCTGATAGCAACCAAGCACAGGCGTTAATCTTTACAACGCCTAAGATAAAGGAACCCCTTCACAATGGCTAGCGAACAATTCATTTTTTTTGGGGTGCAGTTACTTGGCGCCTTAGCAGTATCCTTCTTTGCCTATCAATCCTTCCAAAAACGCCGGATCCAATTGGGCTCTGAACCGACATTGCCCGAATACTTTATCCGCAGGAGCACTTACTGGCTAGGGATTGCTTCGTATTGCACATTAATGGCGGCCCTTTTCGGTTTGCTCACTTGGCGGTGGTTGCCTTTAGAGCCGCTTGTCACGCTTATCGTGAATAATTTCCGTTCCCAAGGGCTACTGAATCTCCTGAATGGCTTGGACGGAAATACCCTCATACCTTTGGTTGCCGCCGGACTATTTCTTTTTCTTGTGGATTGGGAAAGTAAGCTCAATCCCTTGCTTAATTTGCGGGACGGCATCCATGATGCTTTTGCTATACCGACAAAAGCGGTGGAGGTTTATAACGCTCTCATTGCAGCGCGCTTGTCTGCGGTCGATGATAGCCTCAAGGCACAAATCGGCAAGCGCTTGCTGGTGGCGAGCATCGATTCGGGCGATTTCGAAAAATCCAGCACCACCGTTGAGTATAAATGGGCGCACAATTGCCTACTTTTTGAGCAAATACAAAGCTATGTCATCCAACAGTCTTTTCGGCGCTTATTCGCCGAGCCGTCATTGCAATGGGGGGAAATTTGTATCTCCTTCAATGCGATGTCGGAAAAAGTGGTCATCTGGAAAGAAGCGGAGCCCCACTATACCAAGACGCTTAAGCTGATAAAGGAACTGGACCACCTTACCGGCTTGCTCTGCCGCTTGCTCGCCGCCTTGGTCGTATTCGGGAGCGCCAGCGAAAATGAGTTATGGGCAACCGTAAAACAGCTCGGCGGCAATGTCCACGAAGCCCGCCTGCAACACGCGTATAAATATATCCTGATTTTTATGGCGGCGACGGCCCTTGGGGTCATATTGGGACGGGAGATTTCGGTTGCGCTACACAACGCCTTCCTATTTCCTGACCAACCGCTGGCGCACTTTGATTACACGACATTGCGCTGGGTCGCTTACGCCATTTTGATGTATGTCCTCCCGATAACCTTTACTTTTATCCTACGCAGGTTTGCTTTCAGGCACCAACAGGTGCAAGCTGACTTAAACTATGGGTTCTATCTGGCAATGATGATCATGGGCTTTATGGTCAGCACGACGGCATCAACGCTTATTCTTGAGTTAACTTACTATAAAGATAATTTCAATTTTCTGGCAAGTTTTATAGATCACATGCGCTGGGGAATTTTGCCCGCGCTCATCTGTGGTTTTGTGGCCTATCGGATGGACACGCCGGTGGACGAATCGGAAACCTTAAGCAAGCTTATTTTAACCGCTATATTGCGTTTTTTTGTTTGGGGATTAATCGCCGTCATTATTATGCTGTATGCAACCGACGATTTGACCCTCCAAGAAACTAACCTGCGCTTTACCTTGGTCGGCACAGCATTCTTCGTTCTCGGCTTCTTAGGGGCCTCTGTCCGTTTCAAAACAGCAAAGCCAGATGTTAAATGATACTATTGCCGTGTGGATAGAGCGCCTGTATTGACAGGCCGATAACGACTCACTAGACTACCAGCCAAACTCATTTAGCATAAACTGCCTACTCTATGGAAATAACGCCTGACATTATTGGCTACATTGCCGCCGTGCTGACCACCAGCTCATTCTTGCCGCAAGCCATTTTGACCATTAAGACGCGTGACACCGATTCGCTGTCCATGGGTATGTACAGCCTGTTTACTGCCGGAGTGTTTTGTTGGTTAATCTATGGCCTTTATATCGCCGACAAGGCCATTGTGCTGGCTAATATTGTCACGTTCATACTGGCGGCAACTATCCTGTCGTTTAAGGTGTATAACCACTTTTTAAAAAAATAATTTGGCTTAGCTTTTGGGTGTTTGCCCCTATCCTCCATCGCCCCCTAATAACAATGCCGCCAGACCCATAACGCAAACGTCTCCATGCCTAGCGGTTGCGTGCCCCTATATCCATCCCTTGTTAACGGGTTAACAGACAAATCCCGCCGGACTCAGCTAAAGTGTGCCTTGGCGGGGTTCGGCAACCCGTGCCGGACCATTCATTTTTAAACAGAACAGAGAGTCAGTATGAGCAACAAAGTAACATTAACCCGATTTATTATAGAGCAGCAACGCGAGTGGCCCGATGCGTCCGGCACTTTTACCTTGCTGCTGAATAATATCGTCACCGCTTGCAAGCAAATCGCCCATAAAGTCAGTAGAGGCCAGTTGATTGGGGTGTTAGGCAGTGCCGGTTCGGAAAATGTCCAGGGTGAGGTGCAGAAGAAGCTGGATATTATCACGCATGATATTATGGTTAACCAGTTAATTTGGACGGGACATCTGGCGGGTATGGCTTCCGAGGAGATAGATGATGTCATTACTATCCCGGCGCATTACACCAAGGGCAAGTATCTGGTCATGTTCGATCCTTTGGACGGCTCGTCCAATATTGATGTCAATTTGGCGGTCGGGACGATTTTTTCGGTATTGCGTTGCCGTGAAGGCATTGAGCCGACTTTGGATGATTTCTTGGCGAAAGGTGCCGAGCAGGTTTGTGCGGGATTTGTCTTGTATGGTCCGTCTACCATGCTGATTTTAACGACCGGACAAGGTGTGAACGGCTTTACGCTCGACCAGGATATTGGCGAATTTATGCTGACCCACCCTAATATGCGTATCCCCGAAGAAACAGGCGAGTTTGCGATTAATATGTCTAACCATCGGTTCTGGGAAGCTCCAGTCCAGCGTTATATTGACGAATGTCTGCAAGGTAAGGAAGGGGTGCGCGGCAAAGACTTTAATATGCGTTGGGTCGCCTCGTTTGTCGCCGATGTCTACCGTATCCTGAACCGTGGCGGGGTGTTTTTATATCCTTTGGATAACCGTGACCCGACCAAACCCGCCAAACTGCGGATTATGTACGAAGCCAATCCTATGGCGTTCATTATCGAACAGGCGGGCGGGATGTGTACGACAGGTTATGAACGGGTGTTGGACATTAAACCGTCTGGCGTACACCAGCGGGTGCCGGTCATTTTAGGCTCAAAAAACGAAGTGGAGCGGATTATCCGTTATCATCAGGACGCTTAACAGATTTCAAGCAAGCCGTTATTTTGACGGCGTTCCTGGCCTAGCTTAGGCAAAAAAAGCTAAAACCCTCATATAGCCAACTATATGAGGGTTTTTTTATGTGGAGGCTTATTGGTTTTGCTGGCTGATAGCCTCCCGCTGTCTTACCGCTCCCGCTTCCAGGGCTTGCTCGACCATTCTGGCCTTCGTGAGGTTTTCTACATGGTCGCCTTTGACGGCTTTCTTCAATGGGGGCAGGTCATCATCTTCGATAAGATCACAGCCCGCGATACTGAATACGGCGAGTAAGAAGAGTATTTTAAGGATGAGGTTCATGGTCTGCTCCGGTCTGTAAAAAAATCATGCGGTAAGCGTTAACGCTTACGGCAGTTGCGTCATTTCTGCCGACTTATTGTAATCGACACCGACACTGACAATAAAGCTGGTGGCTTCTTCAATATTCATCGCCGATTTGATGATTTTTGCTTGGTGGACAATAACAGTAAATCCTGACGTGGGGTTCGGTGAAGTGGGGATAAACAGCACATATCTGTCTTCATGGTGGTTAGTGACATAGGCGGGCACCCAAATGCCGGGGCTAGGATATTCGACATACACCACTTCTTTGCCGACCGTCTGGTCGTGCGAGGAAAACATATTGATGAGTTTGCCGATGACCCGGTAGACCGTGTTCAGGAACGGGATTTTGGCAATAATCCGGTCAAAAATGGTGATGACCCAAGGACGGCCTTTTTTGACGATTTTTTGCCCGATGGATACCACAATGGTAAAGCTGACGACGAAAAACAACGCGGTGTAGACATAGCTGTCGGCGTAATCATAAACGATGCTAAATAAGTCGGAGACTATTTTTTCGATAAAAATGATGATCTGTAAAATCACCACGATAGGGATGATCGCCAAGATGCCGATTAAAAAATAGTTTAACAGGGTTTTGGTGTAGTTTTGCATGGTGCGTCTCTGGAAAAATATCCGTTAGGGTGGACGGTGCGCCCCGCAATGGACAGCGGGACGATTTTATAATTGTTATTGCCATCATCCAGATGGGTTTTCTTCAGGCGGTTAGGGGTTTGGGCTCTGCCGAAAACGCGGCCCGCCTAGCCAATTATAAGCCAATTTCCTACAGTTAGCGGCTTATCGTCCATAAATACCGTTATTTGACCCAAGCACAAGCATCTGATGAATATAACAATCGGGCGTTTTCGCTGTAACTAATACGCTAGAGGGTATATAATCGGGGGCTTTGATTGAACCATTTACCACTTTCACACCGGAAAAACACATGCTCGGTAAGCTAGTTAAACTTGTTGTAGGGAGCCGTAACGACAGGCTAATAAATAAAAAGAAAAAGCTGGTCAAAAAGATCAATGCTTTAGATTCGGACTATGAAAAGCTGTCGGATACCGAACTCACCGCCAAAACCCAAGAATTCCGCGACCGTTTGGCAACAGGCGAGACCTTGGATAACCTCATTCCTGAAGCGTTTGCAGCCGTCCGCGAAGCCTCCAAACGGGTGTTCGGTATGCGCCATTTTGATGTGCAATTGATCGGCGGCATGGTCTTGAACGACGGCAGGATTGCCGAAATGAAGACCGGCGAAGGCAAAACCCTTATGGCTACGCTTGCCGCCTATCTGAACGCCTTACCTGGGCGGGGTGTCCATGTTGTGACCGTCAACGATTACCTGGCCAAGCGCGATGCCGAAAACATGGGCAAGCTGTACGCTTTTCTGGGCTTGACCACGGGTGTGATTTTGGGGCAAATGGATCAGGTAAGCCGCCGCAAAGCGTATGCTTGCGACATTACTTACGGGACTAACAACGAATTCGGTTTTGATTATCTGCGCGATAATATGGCCTTTAACTTGGACCAAAAAGTCCAGCGTGATCTGTATTTCGGCATTGTTGACGAAGTCGACTCCATTCTGATTGACGAAGCCAGAACGCCGTTGATTATCTCCGGCCCTACCGAAGACAGCACCGAAATCTACATCAAAGCTAACGATATTATCCCGTACCTGAAAGCACAGGAAAAAGACAGCCCGCACGGCGACTACACGGTGGATGAAAAAACCCGGCAAATCCATTTGACCGAGCAAGGTCATGAGCGTATCGAAGAGTTGATGGTCGAACACGGCCTGATGATCGGCGGTACTAGCCTGTACGATGCCACCAATATCCGCCTTATGCACTACCTGAACGCCTCGTTGCGGGCGCATATCCTGTTTAAGCGTGATGTCGATTATATTGTCGCCAACGACGAAGTGGTTATTGTTGACGAATTTACTGGCCGAGTTATGCCAGGACGGCGTTGGTCGGAAGGTTTGCATCAGGCGATTGAAGCGAAAGAGCGTGTCACCATCCAAAATGAAAACCAAACGCTCGCCTCCATCACGTTCCAAAATTATTTCCGGCTGTATGAAAAACTGTCGGGCATGACCGGCACCGCCGACACCGAAGCCTTCGAGCTGAATAAAATTTATGGTTTGGAAGTGGTGGTTATCCCTACCCATCGCCCAATGATACGCCGCGACTTGGGCGACGTGATCTTTTTGACCGCTGAGGAAAAATACCGGGCGGTTGCCGATGATATTAAGGAATGCGTCAGCCGGGGCCAGCCTGTTTTGGTCGGCACCACGTCTATCGAAAACTCCGAACTGCTGTCGTCGCTGTTGATACAGCAAGGCATTAAGCATGAAGTGCTGAACGCCAAACAACATGAGCGGGAAGCGCATATCATTGAGCAGGCCGGGCAACCCTTTGCGGTCACTATCGCCACCAATATGGCCGGGCGCGGTACCGATATTGTTTTGGGGGGTAATCTTGAGGCGGAATTGAAAGCCTTAGGCCCTGAGGCCAGCGAAGCGCAAAAAGCCGCCGTCCGGGCGGCTTGGGAAGAGCGCCATAATGCGGTCATCGCCAGCGGTGGCCTGCATGTGGTCGGGTCTGAGCGTCATGAATCGCGGCGTATCGATAACCAGTTACGCGGGCGGTCAGGCCGTCAGGGCGATCCGGGTTCGACCCGCTTTTATCTGTCGCTGCAAGACGATCTGATGCGTATTTTTGCCTCGGAACGGGTGGCCGGGCTGATGCAGAAACTGGGTATGGGCAACGGCGAAGCCATTGAACATCCTTGGGTGACGCGCTCGATTGAAAACGCCCAGCGCAAGGTCGAAGGCCGTAACTTTGATATCCGCAAAGAAATTTTGGCTTATGATGACGTTGCCAATGACCAACGTAAGGTCATTTACGCGCAGCGTAACGAAATTATGGCGGCGACGGAAATTTCCGACATCATCACCGCCATCCGCGAAGATGTCGTCAACCATGCCATTTCCGAGTATATCCTGCCCAAAACCATGGCGGAACAGTGGCTGGTTGAAGACTTGGAAACTCACATCCAGCAAGAGTTTGATGTCCAGATCCCGATCCGAAAAATGCTGGATGACGACCATTCTTTGCAGGAAACGTCTTTGCGCAAGAAAATTGTCGAAATACTGGAACAAAACCACCAGGACAAGGCGCAGAATATTGGCTTGGATATTATGCAGCATATTGAAAAAACCATCATGTTGCAGGTGTTGGACAGCAATTGGAAAGAACATTTGGCGGCGATGGACTATTTGCGCCAAGGCATCCATTTTAGGGGTTATGCGCAAAAAGACCCTAAACAGGAGTATAAGCGCGAAGCCTTTGAAATGTTTAACAGCCTGCTTGAACATATTAAGCACGAGGTGGTCACTATCTTGTTTAAGATTCAGCTAAGGCAAGACCGTGATGTTGAAGTGCTTGACGAGCAGATGCAGTATGTCCCTAAGACCATGCAATTTGAACATGCTCAAGTCCCGATGTTTGATGGCGATGATGCCGCCGCGCAATGGGAAATGGATGAGAATAACGGCGAGCAGTTGCTGGCCGGCATTGACCCTAGCATAGGCCGTAACGATCCTTGCCCTTGCGGGTCTGGGCAAAAATATAAGCAATGCCATGGCAAGATCAGCTAAGTAGGCCAGCAGGCGTGGGTTTTGGTGTAAACCAAGCCCCCTGAGCTGTTATTGAAAGCCGTAAACGCGAATTCAGCGTTTACGGCTTTTTTATGGGGTTCAGATTGGGGGGCGACGTTGACCGGATATTTTGACAGCCCTGCTAAGCGGCTCCATACGCTTAATTAAACTGTGTTATTTAACGCAGTTTTATGTGTCATATCCCTATTTTTTTTATTGGGGCTTGTAAATCAAGGTATGGATAAGGGGCGTTGCCAAAAAAGTGTGTGATATGCCACATTTTTTCAGCTTCCAGTTTAGATTTATGCTGTCCATCAATGGGTTTTAGCCAACGCATTACCACTTTATTTTTATGGGTATACCCCACCGAAAGCGAGCTTTTTATTATTATATCATTTGTTTTCAATTTGTTATGTTATTTGCGATAATCAGTTTTCTGTTGGCATACATAGTGCTTTATTGTAATTGTGAATAAAAAATGCGTCGCCGCCTTTCTTATTTGCTTTTCTAATATACTAATAAATGTCCGCAGGAGGACTTGATGAAAAAACATGATTTGGCAAAACAACTGGCTCTAGTATCCGCAACGGCTTTAGTTGCTATGGCTGCACAAAGCGTATCGGCACATACCGGTATCCGTGATGTCGTCCAAGAAGGCGTGGTGTCTTACAATGCGGTCAATATTAGCCACGGTTGCGCTACCAATGCCGTAGCTGAAGGCACTCCGACTACCCGCCTTGATCTTATTGCCGCTTCAGCACTGTTTCCAAACTCACCCGATCCGACTATGGCGGTTGTTACCCAATTAGACCCTACAACAGGTGCGGTTCTTGCCACGGTTGACCCTTCGGTCGGTTTGTCAAATGACATCGTCGGCTCTGTTGCAGGCGCGGGCTTCACTAACTTAGGATTGGGTCTGGTTCAACCTAACCTGTTCCCTAACTTTATTGCTAAAATTGGTACAAACGCTGCCGGTACTGTCATTAACAGAGGTTTTGCCAGCCACAACGGCCCAAAACCTTATGCTTCAGCACCTATTTATCAATCTGTGAACAGCTCTAACTCCTTGGCGCCATTCAGAGTCGGGCCGGTTGCTTTTAAACCGACTTCTTGCGCCATCAGCCTGAAAGTACGCGTGGCAACAGCTAACTGGTGTATGAATGGCAAAGGCAATAACGCCAATCCTGCCAGAGCCGATATTTGGATAGGCCACATGACCACCAAATTCAATGACTCATTCGTGATGCCTTATAACCAAGCGGACATGGATGCGGGCAAATTCTACTGGCCGACTATGACTATTGCGCGTAATTTGACTACTAATCCGCTGCCAGCAGGTTGCGGTGCCGGTTATAACTTAGTTATCGAGCCTGCGGATGCGGATATTGATGCTAACCTGCCAATTCCATTTGGCCCTGCACCAACTGGCGCACCTAAAGTATTCTGGCCTTCTACTAATTAATTCTCAGCATAAGCCCACGCCGACCCTAGCTTAGGTTTTCCGGTGTGTCGTCCGAGCCTTCGGGCAGTAAATTATTCGTTCAGGCAGAGGGTGCAACGCCGTCAACAAGCTGGAATGGCGAATTTTTTTCTAAAAACTGCTATAGTGTAAACATTTTAACCACGGGTTTTCGGGCCCGTGGTTTTTTATTTTCAAGGGTGGTGGGTATTCATAAATTTATGGATAAAATATTGGCAATCTGTGGCGGCTTATTGGCTTCTTCGCTAGTCTCGGCGAATGATAACGCCATTAATTTTCATGTCAGCCAAGCTATGCCCCCGCACTTTGAACTGGCGGTCGCGCACAAGCCTCTGACCGAGGTGCTTAAGGCGATTGCCGACACAACGGGCATCGTCATCCATATTGCCGATGAGCCGAAAAATTCCGTGACCGCAACGTGTAACGTTGCCGATGCGAAACAACTTTTTGACTGTCTGCTGGAAGCGAAAGCCGACTTGGTTTTCCGTTACGGACAGGTAGGCCCTGTGGCTAAACGCGCCCAAGTGCTTGAAGAAGTCTGGGTGGTTAGGACGTATGGCGATACCGATAGCCATGATGGTATACAGATATTGCCGCCAGTGGCTGAACAAAAACCAGACAGTAGCCCGATGATGCAAATGTTGGCGGCGATAGATACTGGCAAACTGCTTACCCAAGCACAGGCTAATGACCCTGAAAGCCGTGCCAATGCTATTGCCACGCTGGCCGTACAGCCGGCGAAAAATGATCCGGCTATCCGCAAAACCGTGGCGGCCGCCTTAGCCGACCAATCTGCTGAAGTCAGGGCGCAAGCGGTGTTCGCTTTGGCTAAATACGATGATGCCGAAGCGGCGGATGGGTTGGCGACGGCCTTACAGGACAGTGATGCTTCAGTACGTTTGATGGTGGTCGATAGTGCCGATAATCATCAGGCTTTATTACAACAAGCACTAGATGATAGTGATGAGGCGGTACGCGCTGCGGCGGCAAGTAAGTTAGAAACCTTAGCTTCCCAATAAATGCCCGTGTACCTGATGCTATACTTTAAGCGGTCAGATTTTCGGATTAACCGTTCGGCCTGAGCTTGTCCCACAGGGACTTCCGTTGGTTGTCGAAGGCTGGACGGTTAATCCGCCCATGGTTCGACAGGGCTCTCCTGAGCTTGTCGAAGGGCTCACCACGAACGGATTAACCGAAAACTTGACCGTTCAGAGTATATAACTTAACCCACGAGGAAACATAATGAAAAAAACCACGCTGTTGTTAGCTGCTGTGGCAGCATTTACCGCCTTAGGGCAGGCCAAAATGGCGAATGCCCATGACATTACCGGTTCTTTAGGTTCAGCCGCCACGGCGGTCGATTACTATCAGGTGCATTGTTACGATGATGGCAGCGGCCCTACCGCCCATCTCTATGTGGCTGTCATAAACAAATCCACCAACACCCCTAAGGTCAGCGTCCAAGCGATCCGTGATAATACCGCGACCAATACTACTGATGCGGTTAATGGTAATGCCACTTATAGTCCGGGCATTTATCAACCGGGTACGGATGGCTTTTTTTATCTGACCGTGGACAAAACGGGGGCAGGGGTGGCGAATTACTCGTTGCAGTATCATTGCCAAACCAGTGACCAGCAACATAACGGCACTGATATTTTTCAGCTCATTAACCAGTAACGCCAGTTAAGCACGAGGATATTTTATGAACACAAGCATCTTAACAAAGACCTTGGCAAGCAGCCTGTTGCTGGGCTTTTGTCTGTACACTCCCGCATCATTTGCTGTTAACTTAAACGGTGCGCTGGGCAGTGCTGCCGGGGCGATAGATTTTTATCGGGTTACTTGCGCAAGCAATACTAACGGGGTTACGGATAATCTGAAAGTGACGGTGCGTAATTTAGCCTCGGTCACCTCGCCGCTGATGAGTGTCCAAGTCATTAAAGGTATTTTGGCGAAAAATACCACCGATGCCGTAAATGCCGATACTACCCTCAGTCCGGCGGCAATTGTCAAAGGCGGCAATGGCGTATACGATGTCAGGGTTAATAAAGCCGGGGCAGGTGCAGAAAACTACGCACTGACCTATGCCTGCTTAAATAGTGCGGGCAAAGCGACAGGCGCTACCATCGCTACGGTGCAAAACCAATAACAGCCTAACCGTATCTCCATTAATAATAATAAAAATAATAACAAATGAATAAGCGCATTAAAGCCCTGCTGTGTTGTTTAGTGTTCACAAGCCTTTTTGGACAAGAGGCTATTGCCGCCGGGCAGGGCGACCTTTCTCCAGATTGCCAGCTCAGCGCATTTACCGACCATAATCCCCTGTCTTTAAAGCAATGGCGGGGGCAGGTGTTATATGTCGATTTTTGGGCTTCTTGGTGTGGGCCGTGCGCCAAGTCGTTCCCGTTTTTGAATAGTCTGCACAGCGAATTGAAAGGCCAAGGTTTGCAGATTGTTGGGGTTAACTTGGATGAAACCCCCGCTGATGCCCAAGGTTTTCTGGCCAAATATCCCGCCAATTTTACCATTGCCGCCGACCCCCAGGGGCTATGCGCCCCGCTATTTTCTGTGCAAGCCATGCCCTCGTCTTATTTGATTGACCGTAAAGGTGTTATCCGGCATATTCATCTGGGCTTTAAGGCGGGCGAAGCCGAAGAACTAAAACAGTTGGTTATTAAATTGCTCGCCGAGCATTAATGGGGCTAGGGGTTGATGGACAGTAAACTAATGCGGGGTATGGTGATAATAGTGGCTTTGGCCTTATGCGCTTGCGCACCTGTAGCGCCCTGGCAACGCGGTACGTTGGCTAAAGCATCTATGGCGGTGGAGCCTACGCCTATGCAAACACTGTTAAGCGAACACACCCATGGTAGCCGTGAAGCGGCAGCGGCCAGCACGTCGGCAAGCGGAGGTGGTTGTGGTTGTTACTAAATATTTAAACGCCATTGGGCGTTTTTGGGGTGATTGGGTCGCGGCAGAACCAAAAGATATACTTCAAACGGTCAAGTTTTCGGTTTTAGGATTAACCGTTCGCCCTGAGCCTGTCGAAGGGTGGACGGTTAATCCGCCCATGGTTCGACAGGCTCACCACGAACGGATTAACCGAAAACTTGACCGTTCAGAGTATAAGTTGCCGACAGTACCAAGCCCCGCGTTACAAGCGTTGACAGTGGCGGCGTTGGCGTTGCCGGGGTTGATGTTGCCGATGGCGGCAGGGGCGGCGGAAGACGACGAGGTCGATTTTCAGTATAGCCATTATGAAGAAGGCAAGCGTAATTTATATGGGGCTAAGAGTACCTTACACCCTATCGAAGTCGATAGTGTGTTGGGCAAGGCACGGATAAGTTTGTCGGATCGGATTAAGTTTGCGTTTAATTATGTCCAGGATACTTGGTCGGGCGCTACGCCTTATACCACTTCACCTTTGGCGGTGGGGGGCAATAGTCCCATTCAGTATTATACAAAAGCCGGTAAAAGCATCACCACAGGCGCTTCGCCGATTACTGACACTACGATGTATTTAAGCAAGAACTTTATTCCTATTGCATTTGACCTGGTAACGGGCAAGAGGACGTTAAGGACTTTGCAACCCGTCCATGTCTTAGCGATGGCTTCGCCGGAGACCCGTAAACAGGGTGACTTTAAGTTGAGTTATGAATGGGATGAGGCCGCCCTTAATGTCGGCGGCGGGTTGTCGGTGGAGCCGGATTATGTGTCCAGCTTTGGTAATGTCGGTGGCCGTTTGGATTTTAACCAAAAATTGACGACGGTAGATTTTGGGCTTAGTTATACCAATAGCGACACGTCGGCCATTCTGGATCATGATGCCGAACCCTATGTGATACAAACAGCGTTTGCCCAACAGATTACCGAAAATGCCAGCTTTAAAACCTTGCACGGCAACCGTCAAGATTGGGCGGGGAGTTTGGGATTGAGCCAAATTCTCAATAAAAATGCCTTAGTTACGGCCAATGTCGGTTACACGCACAGTTCAGGCTATATGGCTAATCCTTATAAGGCGGTGACGGTTATCTTTGCCGACCCGGCAGCTTTAGGTGCCGACCCGAGCCATCCTAAAGCCATTCTGGGTGATGTAAAAACTTTTTTGGAGCAGCGTCCCAATGAGCGCAACCAATTCACAGCAGGTGGCCGATATATCCAACATATTGGTTTTGCCGATGCCGCCCTGCATCTGGATTACCAGTTTTTTCATGACGATTGGGGCATTAATGCCCATACGTTCGAAGCGGATTGGGTACAGCCGATTGCGTCGACTTGGACAGTGACCCCTAAAGTGCGTTATTACAGCCAAGATGCGGCTAGCTTTTACTCCCCTTATCTGATTTCTAAACAAAGTTATTATAAATCAGTACAAAATCCGGACGGCTCTTATTCGGCACAATATTACGATCCTAAAAAATTGCCCAGCAATTTTTCCAGTGACCAGAGGCTATCCGCTTATGGGGCGTTAAGCGGAGGTATTACGGTTAATAAAAAGCTCTCCAAGGCGGTAAGCCTGGAAGCAGGATTTGAATACTATACCCATGCAGGATCATTAAAATTGGGCGGCGGCGGTGAAGGCAGTTACAGCGATTTTAATTATTATTTGGTCAATGGTTCCTTAAATGTCAATTTAGAGGCGTTGAATAGCGGCGGCAGTAGCTCCAGTAGCCATGCCCATCATGGCGCACATCACGATAGCCATGCCCCGGCGGGGATTATGTTTGGTCACATGCTCCATAAAACCAACGATGTAATGGTTGGCTACCGTTATATGTATAGCCGCCAAGCGGGCGATACGCTGCATGGCACTGGTGTGGCCAGCGATAGCCAAATCCAGAACCAGGGCTGTACGCAAGGTTACACCCACACCTGTCGGGTTACCCCAGCCTATATGAATATGAGTATGCACATGCTCGACATTATGTACGCGCCTACCGATTGGCTGAACGTGATGCTGATGCCGCAATTTATGGATATGGATATGGATATGCGTCCCTTGCAAGGTGTTAAGGTTGACGTTACCGAAGACCATTTGCATGGCGGTCACCGCACGGGCGGCATCGGTGATACGGGGATGTACGCGCTGTTCAAGCTGTTTGATAACGGCGACCACCATTTCCATGCCACGTTAGGCTTAAGTGCGCCTACGGGTGACACTGATATTATGCTCCGCCGTATGCACCGTAAAGCCGAAGGCTATCTGCATTATGGGATGCAGTTGGGTAGCGGCACTTGGGATTTTAAACCCAGTCTGACATATACCGGCCAGTGGGACGATTGGTCTTGGGGCGGACAATTTAGCGCGGTTACGCGTCTGCAAAACCATAATAGCTCCGGTTACGCGCTGGGTGATGTTTTTCAAACCACGGCGTGGGGTAGCTATAGTTTAACGCATGCCTTATCCGCATCGGTACGCGGGCTTTATACGGTACAACAGCAGATTGATGGGCGGTTTAATCCGGTTACCGGCGTGGTTGACGGCGTTCTGGTCAAGAATGTCAATCCGGGTTCGCAACTTAATTACAGCTCAGGCCCTATGGATTATACCAGCAGTTACGGTGGCCGTTATTGGGATGTCGGTTTTGGCCTTAACTACACCGTGCCGGCGGGTACGTTAAAAGGCAATAATATCGGCGTGGAATGGCTACAACCGGTGCAGGATGATGTCAACGGCTACCAATTGGAAAGGGAAGGGTCTTTGTCGGCGACATGGAGTGTGATGTTTTAACGGCGCATGGCATTTTATCAGTGCGGCTTCAAGGCGATGGGTACGCCTTGCGACATTCAGCTCTTCGCCAAGACCCAAGCCCAGGCCAAACAGGTTGCCGATAGCGCGATTGCCGATATAGCCCGCTTGGAAGCCCGCTATTCGCGCTACCGCCCCGATAGTTTTTTGTCGGCCATTAATCGGGTTGCGGCCAGCGGCGGCAGTATCGAAGTCGATCCCGAAACGGCGGGTTTGCTGGATTATGCGCTGACGTGTTACCAGCAAAGCGAAGGGCTGTTTGACATCAGCTCAGGGCTGTTACGCAAAGCGTGGCGTTTTGATACGGGTAAACTGCCCGAAGAACAGACTATCGCCGAATTGTTGGCGCACATCGGCTGGCAGCATGTCCGCTGGCACAAGCCGATATTGACTTTTACCGTGCCGGGTATGGAGCTTGATTTTGGCGGTATTGTCAAAGAATATGCTGTTGACCGCGCGGCGGCCCTGTGTGCGGCGCAGGGCATACGCCATGGGGTTGTCAATCTGGGTGGCGACATTAAAATCATTGGCCCGCGTGCTGACGGTACGCCTTGGCGTATCGGTATCCGCCATCCGCGCCAGCACGACGCTTTGCTCGACACCTTATCCCTGCATCAGGGGGCGTTAGCCAGTAGCGGCGATTATGAGCGCTGCGTGATGATTGACGGTATCCGTTATGGCCATATCCTCAACCCGAAAACAGGCTGGCCAGTCCGGCATTTGGCGGCGGTCAGTGTGGTGAGCGAGTTTTGTGTTATTGGCGGCAGTGCCGCCACCATCGCCATGCTCAAAGAAGACCAAGGCCCTGCTTGGTTGGCGGCCTTGGGCTTACCGCATTACTGGTTTGATGTTGAAGGCAATGCAGGCGGGCCGTTGTTGGCAGGGTAGTTAAGCCCTTAGTCCGTTCGGCTAATCCGATTCGGCAAGGCTTTTTACCAAAAATGGCATAATTAACGCCAGTGTGTCCGCTTCTTCGGTGAGGTTAAGAGCCCGACTGTTAGTGTCGATAGTGCTTAAGTCGGCGTTGCCTTGGGTGTTAAACGCAAAAGCGCCGATTTTTACTTTCGTCGGCTGGGGATAGTTGTGTGCTTGGTAGCAGCTGATTTTTCCGGCTAATTTGCCGCCGCCATTAATATAGCTGGCCAGCGTGAAATGCAAGGTGTGTCCGGCCAGTTTAATAATGAATTCGCCATAAGCAAGGTAAGGCGGCGGTGTGCAATGTATGCCTAAGCGTTTTTCTTGGGCGGTGACGCGCTGGGCAAACGTATTAAACAGCATCAGCAGTTTATCGTAATCCATAGCGAGCCTATTAATGTCATTGGCGGTGCTGAAATCAGCCATGTCGTTTCCTTGTGGGTGACGGTTAAATGCTATAAAAGAGGCATAGCAAATAGCAAGCCAGTTTTTTAAATAAAAAGATAAACATTATCAATTAGTTAGTTGTTCCTTATTTTAGCCTTTGTGTGATAACCCTGCAAAAAATGTGTGGTGGCGACTGTTTTTGCAGGGTTGCCGGGCTTCCTTCCTTTATCCATAGCAAAATATCTATCTGGCAGATTGACCATGACCCACACCACAACCCAGCTTTTCCATCGGACGGGCTTATTTCTTACTGTGTTCATTACCGGCGCGTCGGTCATGGTGATCGAACTGCTAGGCACACGGATGATCGCGCCATTTTATGGGGCTAGCCTCTATGTTTGGTCGTCACTGATTTCGGTGACGATGATCGCGCTGTCTATTGGCTATTATCTTGGCGGACGCTGGGCGGATACGTCAAAACGCACCGGGCTGTCGTTGATTATCGCCCTGGCGGCGATTTGTACCTTGTTAATCCCTTTATTGACGCGGACGGTCTTGTTAGCCACCGATCCGCTGGGTTTGCGGGGCGGGGCGTTTGTCAGCGCCTTAATCTTATTTTCCCCCAGCTTGACCTTATTAGGCATGGTCGGCCCCTTTGCGATTAAGTTGGCGACGGCGCAATTGGAGGGGGTGGGTAACAGCGTCGGTTCGATGTATGCGGTCAGTACCTTAGGCAGTGTGGTTGGGACGTTAGTGCTGGGCTTCTTTTTGTTCCCTTTGCTCGGGTCGCGGCAAATTCTTATCGGTACGGGGATTTTATTGTTGGTGCTGGCATTGGCGATTGCCGTGTATGAGCAGAAAAAGCTGCAAGTCCCGACTGCTATCCTGCCCAGCCTTGTGCTTGCCGTCATCAGTTTGGCGATGTTGCCGAAAGTGATAGGGGCGGGGCATAGCTATACGGGCAGCAACCAATTCCAGATCCAATCTGAGCAAGAAAGCTTATACGGTTGGGTGCGGGTGATTGACCAAAAAGCGCGGGATTTGCGCTTATTGACGGCTGATGCTTCGACAATTGGCGCGTCCAGTATCAGTGACGGGCAAAGCCGTCTCAGTTATCAGGAAATTGTCGGCCTGATCCCGGCTTTAACCGAGAAGAAAATGACCCGCGCCCTGATTATTGGGCTGGGGGCAGGGCACATGGCAAAAGTCCTGCATGACCGTTACGGCATAGTCACCGATACATTGGAAATCGACCCTGCGGTGGCGCAAGCCGCCAGTGATTATTTTGGCTTTCAGCCGACAGGTAAGGCGATTGTCGGGGATGCCCGCTATGAAATCCGCCATCTGACCGGGCCTTATGATCTGATTATCCATGATTGCTTTACGGGCGGCTCGGAACCCGCGCATTTATTGACGGTGGAGACCTTGGCGCAGTTAAACGGCTTATTGGCCGAGCAAGGCATTTTGGCGTTAAATTTTGTCGCCTTTGCCCAAGGCGAGCATAGCAATACTTTAGCCGCCGTCTCCAAAACCTTGGCGGAGGTCTTCCCCCAGCAGTCGGTGTTTATTTCCGAGCCGGGCCGCGATTTTAACGACTTCATCTTTTTGGCGACCAAAAAGCAGCCGATTGATTTGGATGCTAAAGCCTTGTTAGCCAGCCAATCGGCTTGGCTGAAAGAGCGGGTGTTTCCGGTCGATAACCGCAATGGTGTGTTATTGACCGATAACCTGAATCCTTTAGAGCATTTACAAACCGCCAAAGCCGAACATTACCGGCATGTGATTGTCGATTGGTTTGGGCCTGAACTGTTAATCCGTTAAATCCCCTTCTTTAGGCGCTAGTGCCGTCAATTGTCGCGCCAGTAACACCACTGGATGCACGACTTCCAACGTAAATCCCCGTTCCCGCAAGCCCGCTGCGATATGTAAGGCACAGCCGATATTTGAGCTGACCAAGATGTCCGGCGGTTGCGCTAAAGCTTGATCTAAGACAGCAGTTAATAAAGTCTGGGCCATTTGCGGATGGTCGAGCAGATAACTGCCCGCCGAACCGCAACACTGTGCGCTGTCGGGTAAGGGGACAAGATTTAAGTCGGGGATTTTCTGCAATAAGTTAACCACACTTTGGTCAGTACGCAGGCTGTTTTTTAACGAGCAAGGGCTATGCAGACAAACGGCTTTGGGCAGGGGCTTTAAGCGCGGCGTTAGCGCAGCACCGAATTGGCTTAAAAAATGGCTGATGTCCATGACTTTGCCCGCAAACCCGGCATTGTTATAGTCGCGTAATTGGCTACCGCAACCGCTGGCGATACTGACAATGGCCGTCAGCGTTAAACCGCTAAAACTGCCGATATTGGTTGCCGCCAAGTGGCTGGAGGTGGTTGAATCGCCATCGTGCAAAGCCAACGCGCCGCAACAGGCCTGGGTAGTGGGGATGTGTACGGCAAATCCGGCGGCGGTCAGGACGGTAATGGCGGCGTGGACGGTTTCCTGATCCAGCCATTCGCCCAAACAGCCGACAAACAGGCCGACTTGGCCTTGTTCGGGGGCAGTGGCCGGATAATAGCTGTTAATGGGACTAATCGGCTCAGAATGGCTAGGCAACAGGCGTTCTAACGACTGTAAACGCAATAGTTTCGGCAAGTTTAGCCGCCGGACGGTTTGTTGTAAGTGGCTGCTTTGATAAACGCGCAAAGCAGTTTGCGCCCAACGGCGGGTTTTTTGGTTATGCGCGACTTTTTTTAGCAGTGCCACGCGTACCGAACGGTGGCTGTGACTGTGGCTACGGAAATTGTCGATCAAGCGGCTATAGGGTACGACGGCGGGGCAAGCCCGTTCACAAGCACGGCATAACAAGCAGTTATCAATATGCGCAAATAAGGCTTCCGAGCCGGGTAGCTTATGTCCTGCCCACGCTTGGATTAAGGCAATCCGTCCGCGCGGTGATTCGTTTTCATTTTGAGTGTGGGTATAGGTAGGGCAATGGGGCAAACAGAGGCCGCATTTAACGCACAAATCCGCATCGCTTAATAACTCATTCATCATGGTGTTGTCTGGCCAGTGCCGTCATCAGTGCTTGGTACTCTTGTGGTTTTGGGCGGTACAGATAAAAGCCCAAGGCCGACATCAGGGTAAAAATGGTCAGGGTATTGACCGGGTCGCCGAAATAGAACATGACAAAGCCATAGATGACCGGACTTTGTATCAACGCCATAGACACTGTAACAGTTACCCAATAGCGCCGCTTAGCGGTTGCCGGGTAAGCGTCTGAAGGGCAGGGCATGGTTTGATTTAGGCGCAATTGGATGTGCCGGAGCAGGTTGGTAAAAGGGAAGGTGACAATGGCGGTGGCGTAAAGGGCCGTCCTTAACCATTCACGGGGCGTATCGGGTAAGGGTTGTTGGATGCTGTCGCCGAAATGTTGGCAGACCAGCACCAAGGCGATTGACACAAGCACCGCCGCCGCCACGCTTAGCCACGGCATCCTAAGGTCTGCTTGTAAGCGTTGGGGGTCAAAAGGAGGCTGCATAGTGATTCCTGTAACGGTAAAAAAGCTTCTATGATAGCAAATTCGGCAGGGCTTGGGTGAAGGGCGGCGCTAAGATTAGCGCTTGTTTTCTTAAAGTTTGGTTCACTGCCTGAAAACCGCCCATTTGCATGGGCAGTTTGTATGTCCATGCCGTTGCTATAGGTTATTCTTGAGCCAATTTGCTGTTATGGGCCGAATAGGTGAAATAAACGATCAATCCCAGCACTAACCAGACGAAAAAGCGTAACCAAGTGATGGCGGGTAAGAAAGCCATTAATGCCGAGCAGGAGATCATGCCCAATACGGGTAGGGTAAAGCCGAACGGGGCGCGGAACGGGCGGTGCATGTCCGGTTTGGTGATGCGTAAGACAATCACCCCTAAACACACCAGCACAAACGCTGCCAACGTACCGATATTGACCAATTCCGCCAAGATGTTCAAGGGCATTAGCCCTGCCATAATGGCCATGACCACACCGCAGACGACAATAATGCGCACGGGGGTTTGGGTGCTGGGATGGACGTAATCGAATAAAGAAGACAACAAACCGTCGCGGGACATCGCCAAAACAATACGGGTCAGGCCGTAATACAAGACCAGCATGACCGTGGTCAGCCCCGCGATGACACCGGTGGAAATCAGTGCCGAAGCCCAATTGATCCCTATTTGCTGCAACGCATGGGCAACGGGTGAAGGGACGTTCAGATCGGTGTATGGCACGACCCCGGTCAGCAAGCCGGCAACAATAATGTAGATGATGGTGCAAAACGCCAACGACGAAACAATGCCAATCGGTAAATCCCGTTGCGGTTGTTGGGCTTCTTCAGATGCAGTGGAGACGGCATCAAAACCGACATAAGCAAAAAAGACTAAGGACGCACCCGCCAACACCCCCGTGGTTTTACCGTCGGGCAGGGTTTGGAACCAGCCAAACGGCATGAACGGATGCCAGTTTTCGGGGTGGATATTGAACAGGGCGACCGCGACAAATACCGTAATGGTGATCAGCTTGACAAAAACCATGGCATTATTGGCTTTGGCACTGTGCTTTACCCCCGCTATTAATAGCCCCATCAGCGATAGAATTATCAAAAATGCGGGTAAGTTGATCATGCCACCGTCTTTTGGGGCTTTGGTCAGCAAATCGGGCAACGGTATGCCGATAGCGGTGAGGGCGGTATTAAAATAGCCCGACCAACCGACCGCCACGGTCGCCACCGAAACGCTGTATTCCAGCAATAAATCCCAGCCGATAATAAACGCCCAAAGTTCGCCGAACGCCACATAGCTGTAGCCGTAAGCGCTGCCGCAACCGCCGATGGCGGCGGATAGTTCGGCGTAGGATAGGGCGGCAAACGCACAGGCAAAACCTGCGATGATAAACGACACGACCACAGCCGGCCCTGATTGCGTCGCCGCCGCTACGCCGGTCAACACAAATATGCCCGTACCGATAATCGCCCCTATGCCCAAAAACGCCAAATCCCAAGCGGAAAGGCAACGCTTCAGCCCATGTTCAGCCTCTTCGTGTGAAATAACCTCTTTTGTACGGAAAATTTGCAGTGTCATGAGAAAGCTCCCTGAATTGAAGATAGCTGATATTACGCAGTCATTTTTGCGATATTGGAAAAATGCAGCAATGAGTCGCTATCGCGACGGTTTTTTAATCGGGTTCTCGCACCCGAAGGCGAGATACTTTCTTTTGCTCCGCCAAAAGAAAGTATCCAAAGAAAAGGCGGCCCGATTGCCGCTTGATCCTGCGCTTCTCGGTTTTGTCGGGGGTCGG
>NZ_PGFZ01000001.1:473208-511998 GCF_002923755.1 Methylovulum psychrotolerans | reverse complement strand
TTGCCGCTTGATCCTGCGCTTCTCGGTTTTGTCGGGGGTCGGCAGAGTGGGCTCCTGCCCACCTGCCGACGCGCGGCATCCTTGCCGCGCCCCTTCGGGCTGATCCCGACAAAACCTGCGATGCTCGGCGCGGCAAACGGGAGTAAAGCACGTTACTGCGTAACGTCAGTGATGATAAGCGATTATAGCGCATACCAAAATGAATGTTTGTTTTGCCTTATGGCTTTGAGGCTGATTTTGTGGCGAAAACCCGCCCTATCGGCCAGAACGGGCATGGTTAAATATGATAGCTCATGATAAAATTTAAGCCCTTCAATCAGCTAACGCTTTTCAACGGCTTTTCACGCCTTTATAAAACAACCCAGGCTCCTTCCGCCACCCGCCTGAGTTTATCTTTACTTACCCACTTGAGAAACTATCTTGATGAAAATATGCACACTTTTTGCCAGTACGTTATTGCTTTCCGTCGCTGTTGGCAATACTTATGCAACCACCTACAACATGCCGCCGACGCCTGGTGACCGGGTCATTACCCAATATCCTGATGGAATGCCGTTGACCCGCGCCGAACAAGATGAAACGCTGCTGGATGTCGCCCGACAATTTCTGTTGGGTCAGATGGAAATCGTCAGATTAAACCAAGACGTAGACCGCTGGCGTGTTAAAAAAGGTGAGATTGTCCGTGTTTCTAACCGACGGATTTTGCCGGATACCCCGCATGAAGGCATTACCTTAAATATTTCCGAATACCGCATGTACTATTATCCGCCTAACCAGCCGGGTGTCGTCATGTCGTTTGCCCATGGTATCGGGCGGCAAGACTGGAAAACGCCGTTAGGCAAAACCAGCATTGCGCGTAAGGTTAAAGACCCGGTTTGGCATCCGCCGGAGTCCATCCGCCGCGAACATGCCGCTAATGGTGATCCCTTGCCTGAAATTGTCCCCGCCGGGCCACATAATCCGCTGGGCGCTTTCGCGCTGTATCTAAATTTACCGGGCGAATACCGTATCCACGGTACCGACATCGACAAAATTTACGGTATCGGGATGCAGATTACCCACGGCTGTGTACGGATGTACCCGGAAGATATTGCGGAATTATACAAAACGGTCGATGTAGGTACGCCAGTTTATATGGTCAAACAGCCAATTAAGGTCGGCTGGTTGGATAACGTCCTATACATCGAAGCGCACCCTGATTTGGAAGGCGAAGAGATGACCCAAGACCAACGCTATGCGGTGGCCTTGCAGTTGATCCAAAAAGCCAACAACAATGAAATCCCCGATTTCGACCAAACCATCTTGAATGAGGCCTTGACGAAATTGGACGGCGATCCGGTAGCCCTGTACGAACGTTTGCCGCCATTGGAAGAAGCCACCCCAGCAGTACCGCCGACAGCGGCGCCTATTTTGCCCGTTAAACCTGTCAAAGCCGCTTTTTCCGCACCCGCCAAGCCGTTACCTGTAAAAGCTAAACCCGATCTTGCCAAGCCCGTGTTGGCTAAAGCGGATAAAAAAGTGCTGAAAAAGGCCGCAGGCAAACCGATAGACGCACTGCCTGTCGCCGCCAAATCGGTAAAAGGCAAAACCGTCACCGCTAAAGCCAACTCCAGCAAAGCCCCGGCTAAAGCGGTGGCGGCCGCGCCAAAAGCCAAAGCCGCCACCAAAGTAGCGGCTATTAAACCGGCTCCAGCGCGTAAAGGCTCACCCGGCGGCTATCATCACGGGTCTTGATGTTGGCGCGGCAGCATTAAGAGGGCTTGGACGTGTTGTTTTTAGGCATTTTCCAAGCCTGTCTGCCACCAGTAAACAACAAGCGGACGCATGTCCCTTCGGTACCGCTTAAGGTCAACTGCGCATTGTGCAAGTCGGCAATTTCTTTAACAATTGCCAGCCCTAGGCCGCAACCGTTGCCGGGGCTGCCCGGAATACGGTAAAAGCGTTCGGACACTTTCGCTAATTCAGTATCGGGTATGCCAGGGCCGTTATCGGTCACGCTCAGGCAAATGTCGGGGCTAGCCTCTAAGCTCACCACAACGCTACCTTGGGGGCGGCCATAGGTGAGTGCGTTATCCAATAAGTTAGCCAGCAATTCGCGTAACAACACCTCATCCCCCTGTACCCACAGGCTGTCTTCTTGGCCGTCAAAACTCAATTCCATTTTATTTTGCAAGGCCTTAGGCACCCAATCCATACAGGTGGTTTTAGCTAAAGCACATAAATCGACTATGCGTAACTCATGGCCACCACTAATCGGTTCCGAACGGGCCAACACCAAAAGCTGCGCAGTCAAATGAGACATGCGGTCGGCACTGCTTTGCACCTGCATTAAGGCAGGCTGCATGGCGGCAATGTCTTGCTCACGCAACGCCCGTTCCGCCTGTATTTTTAAACCCGCCAGCGGGGTGCGTAATTGGTGGGCGGCATTGGCAATAAAGCGTTGCTGGGTAGCAATCGCCAAGGTCAATTGCGCCAAAAGCGCATTGATGGTGTCGGTTAATGTCCGCACTTCCAGAAAAACGTGGCTTTCCGGTATAGGGCTTAAATCGCGTGATGGGCGGCCGGCAATATGGTCGGCTAAGGTGTGCAGCGGTTGTAGACCCCGCTTTAAACCTGACAGCAAATACATGGCGGTGACGATAACAAACACCAATTGCGGGATTAAATCCGCCAATAAAATATCCATCATCATGGCGCGGCGTTTGTTGAGGGTTTCCGCGACATGGATAAACACTTGCCCGGGGTTGTCAAGAAAACGGATGCGCATCGATACAATACGCACCGGTTCGCCATACAGCGTGGCGTTAAAATACACCTGCCGCGACCAATCAATAGGTGCCGTTAAGGGTTCGGGAACTTGCGGGTCACCTGCCAATGTTTCCCCTTCGCTGGAGACGATTTTAAAATACGTTTCGTCCTGTTCGTCCCATTTGATGATTTCCAGCGCTTCAGGCGGCAATTCGACGACGATTTTATTGTGTTTGATTTTAATTTCTTGCCCTAAAGAACGTGCCGAATCCAACAGCCAACGGTCATAAGCCTGATCGACATAATGCACGGTGACAAAATACGACAGTACGGTATCGACCACGACAAAAACAATCAGCGGGATAACCAAACGGAACAGGATTTTGGTTTTCAGGCTTTTGGTTTTTTGCAGTTTAAGCGCCGTCATGGCTGGCCTCCAGCAAATAACCCAAACCGCGCACGGTGCGGATGGCCACACCATAAGGCCCGATATGTTTGCGTAGCCTATGGATATTAATTTCAATGGCGTTGTCGCTGATGCCTTCGGCATCGTGCGACAAACGTTGGGCAAGCCGATCCTTTCCGACCACTTTTCCGGCTTGTATCAGCAAAATCTCCAATACCCCATATTCACGCGCCGATAAAAGGAAGGGTTGGTTATCGGCCAGAATCGTTTGCTTCTGGGTGTCCAACGTCAGTTGGCCAATACGGATGTGGTGGTCAAAGCCGCCATAGCAGCGGCGTATCAAGGCTTGGATGCGGGCTTCCAATTCGCGCAGTTCGAAGGGTTTGGTCAAATAATCATCAGCGCCCTGTTCAATGCCGTCAATCCGGTCGTTGACGCTATCGCGGGCGGTCAAAATAATGATGGGCAAGGACAGCTTCCGGTGGCGGAAGCGCCGCAGCAATTGCAAGCCGTCCACATCAGGCAAACCCAAATCCATCACAATCAGGTCAAAATCTTGGCTGTCAACCAATTGCTCGGCCAGCCGCGCCGTCGCGGCGGTGCTGACACAGTAGCCGCTGCCGGCCAAGGTATGTAATAAACCATCGGCTAAAACAGCATCATCTTCTATCAATAAAATATTCATGAGCAATGGACTGCTGAAAGGTTTATGAAAGGTTGGGCCATTAAGATAAGACTTAACCGGAACGGATATGTGGTGACTGCTTGAGTGCGCATAAAAAACCCGACGGAGAATGAGTAAAGATAGCCAACGCTAGCCTTAAGTTTAAGGATGGATAACATGATACATAAACACGCCGCGTATTACCTACAGCATTTAAAAAGCGACCTGCCGGCCGGACTGGTCGTGTTTTTGGTGGCCTTACCCTTGTGCTTGGGTATCGCCTTAGCATCGGGTGCACCGTTATTTTCTGGACTGATTGCCGGCATGGTCGGCGGCTTAGTCGTATCTTGGTTAAGCGGTTCGCAATTATGCGTTTCCGGACCCGCAGCGGGGCTTACCGTCATCGTCATGACCGCCATCCAAACTTTAGGCAGTTTTCAGGCTTTGCTGGTGGCCTGTATTTTGGCGGGGATGATGCAGCTTGCTTTGGGGTACTTAAGAGCCGGGATTATCGGGGCATTTTTTCCGGCAGCAGTTATCGAAGGTATGTTGGCGGCTATCGGCCTGATTTTGATTATTAAACAAATACCCCACGCTACCGGTTACGATAGCCATTATGAGGGCGATGAAAGCTATATGGACGAGACTGCCCAGGCCAGCTTTTTGGATGTTTTCAGCGCCTTAAACGGTATTTCGCCGGGAGCGGTCATTATCAGCACAGTGGCCTTAGTCTTGTTAATTGTTTGGGGATTGCCTGCCTTAAAACGTTTGCCCCTATTAGCGCGTATTCCTGGGCCTTTAATGGCGGTGGTCTGGGGGGTGGCTTATCAGCTTATCTGTACACGCTTTGCCCCTGAATGGGCGGTCAGCGCCAAACATCTGGTTAATTTGCCGGTGTCGGCAAGTCCTGGTGATTTTCTCAGTTATTTCACCCTGCCAAATAGTGGCTATTTGGCGCATTTGTCTAATCCGCAACTTTACGTCACGGCGGCGACTATCGCGGTGATTGCCAGTTTGGAAACGCTGTTGAGCCTGGAAGCGACAGATAAGCTGGATCCATTAAAACGTTTGGCCCCCACTAACCGTGAGCTGAAAGCGCAAGGGGTCGGCAATATCCTCAGCGGCTTATTGGGGGGCTTGCCGATTACGGCGGTCATCGTCCGCAGTGCCGCGAATATTAATGCGGGCGGTAAAACCCGTATCGCCTGCTTTTCCCATGGCTTGCTCTTATTATTAAGCGTCGTGTTTTTGGCGGAATATCTGAACGGCATCCCTTTGGCTTGTTTGTCGGCCATTTTGCTGCATACCGGTTATAAGCTGGCGAATCCCCGTCTGTTCAGGCAATTTTACCGCAAAGGCATGAATCAGTTTTTGCCTTTTGTGATCACAGTGCTGGCCATTTTAAGCACGGATTTATTGGCAGGTATGGCTATCGGCATGGTTATTGGCTTGTTTTTTGTTATGAAAGCCAATTATCATGCTGCCATTACCCTCATTCAGGAAGGTACACACCTTACCCTGATGTTTAATAAAGACGTGTCATTTTTAAATAAGGCCTTGCTCAGAAAGTTGATTTTGCGGATTCCGGCCAATAGCACGGTGATGCTTGATGCGCGTAAAGCCGGCTTTATTGATCATGATATTATGGAAATTTTAAATAATTTTTTGGCCACTGCGCCGGATGACGGTATTAGCGTCGAGATCATAGACTTATATGGCAAAGAAAAAATACACCAGCACCAAGCGATTGTCATTAAAGGCTGACCCGCTAAGTAACCCTAGGATTTTACCCAATGACTGACCCACACTTAACCCGCCCCCATTCTATTTGGGCGCATTTAAAAGACGATGTTTCTGCCGGGATTGCGGTCTTTTTGGTCGCGCTGCCGCTCTCTTTAGGCATAGCCTTAGCGTCCGGCGCACCGCTTTTTTCTGGCCTGATTACCGGCATTATCGGTGGGCTGTTGGTTGCCCCATTAAGCAAATCGGCATTGGGCATCAGCGGTCCGGCGGCAGGCTTGGCGGTGCTGGTCTTGTCATCTATTGAAGAGCTGGGCTTTCATGCATTTTTGTTGGCGGTCATTATTGCCGGATGCTTACAAATCCTTATGGGGCTGGTTAAGGCTGGGGGCATTTCGGGGTATTTTCCGAGTTCGGTAATCAGCGGCATGTTGTCGGGTATCGGCATTATCTTGTTCCTGAAACAAATCCCCCATGCGGTCGGTTATGACCGCGATTATGAAGGGGATTTCCGTTTTGTCCAAAGTGACAGCTATTCGTCGTTCAGCGAATTGCTGCACATGTGGGAATCTACGTCACCGACGGCTATGGTCATTGCTTTAGTGTCGCTGCTTATACTGATCCTTTGGGAACGGCCCTTTATGCAGCGTTACCATTTTTGCCAATGGATGCCGAGAGTGCTGGTCGCCATTATTGTCGCTATTGGCCTTAATCAAGGGCTGTTGGTTTATCGGCCAGAGTGGGCGTTAACGGGCGGGCATCTGGTGGTTTTACCGATGATGAACACGCTCGGCGATTTTATCAGCCAACTGAATGCCCCTGATTTTGGCGCTTTCCGGCAAGCGAATGTCTATAAGGCGGCGGTGACGTTGGCGATAGTAGCAAGCTTGGAGACCTTGTTGGCGGTCGAAGCGATAGACAAGCTCGATGCCTACAGGCGTTCGACCCCCTCTAACCGGGAATTGATGGTGCAGGGGATCGGCAATATCAGTGCCGCGTTGTTAGGTGGCTTACCCATGACCCAGGTCGTTGTGCGCAGTTCGTTCAATGTTCAATTAGGGGCGAAATCGCGGGTATCGGCCTTTATTCAAGGGGTGTTGCTGTTACTGACTGTCATCTTAATCCCGACGCTGTTACACAAAATTCCGTTGGCGTGTTTGGCGGCCATTTTGCTGGTGGTTTCCTACAAAATGGCCCGTCCGCAAACGGTCAAAGACATGTATCAAGCTGGGCTTTATCATTTTATCCCCTTTTGTGCGACGATTATCGGCATGGTGTTGACCGATATTTTAATCGGGTTAGCGATTGGCCTGGTTATCGCGTTAGTGTCGATTTTACTGGAAAACCATAAAAACTCGTTTTATTTCCAGAAAATGCGCGTCGGTAACAAAACTATCCTGCGTCTGTCTGAACATGTCTCATTTTTGAACAAAGCCAATATCCAAAAAACCTTGCAAGCCTTGCCTGCCCATTCACAAGTGGTCATTGATGCGACGCGCTCAAAATACATTGATTATGATGTCTACGAAATTCTTGAGCGGTTCCGGCAAGAAGCCCCGCTCCGGCATATCGGCTTGACGTTGCAAAACCTGCGCGGTTACGGCTCATTGCCGCCAGTGACTAACGCAGGGCCGACTACCTATAATGACCAACAAGCCTTAACACCCGCTCAGGTATTGGCGATATTAAAAGAAGGCAACGAGCATTTTGTCAATAATCTGGCATCCAACCGCAATTTGCTGGAGCAGGTTAATGATACCCGTCAAGGGCAGTTCCCTATTGCCATCATCTTAAGCTGCATGGATTCGCGCACTTCGGTCGAATTGATTTTCGATCAAGGCTTGGGCGATATTTTCAGCACCCGGGTGGCGGGTAATGTCATTAACGACGATATTCTCGGCAGTATGGAATATGCCTGTAAAATCGCCGGATCGAAACTGATTGTAGTGTTAGGGCATTCGCATTGCGGGGCGATTAAAGGCGCGTGCGACCACGTCCAGCTTGACCATTTGACGGGCTTATTGGCAAAAATCCAACCCGCCGTGACGGCGGTCAGTGCCGAAACAGGCCGTACAGTCAGTGCCGCCGACCCTGACTTGGTGCAGCAAGTCGCCGATAAAAGCGTATTATTGACGGTCGCGCAAATTAAAGCGCGTAGCCCTTTATTGAACGGGATGCTGGCCAGTGGCGAATTGGGTATTGTCGGGGGTATGTATGATATTGAAACCGGAAAAGTGCAGTTTTATGAGGGTGATGGGCTTAACGGGTAGTGCCTCTGTCCGGCTAGGCCTTGCCGCTTGTCTCAAGCGGCAAGGCCTGCGGATACGCTGATTTTGTGCAGGATTATTTTTTGATAATGGCTTTGTCGTCGATAAGCAATTCAGAAATGCCGCCTAAGGAGGCTTTTAAGGTGCAACTGGCGGTTTTAAAGCCGCCGGTTTTGCTGTTTTCCCCGACCCATTTCAAGGTAATGTATGTTTCTTTATCGCTGACAGTTTCGGAAGGGAAAAACACTTGTTCCCCTGTGGCTTTTTTGATTTCCACCGGACATTTTTGGCTGGCCATGGTTTG
Source organism: Methylovulum psychrotolerans (assembly GCF_002923755.1). Lineage (GTDB taxonomy): Bacteria > Pseudomonadota > Gammaproteobacteria > Methylococcales > Methylomonadaceae > Methylovulum > Methylovulum psychrotolerans. The sequence continues at coordinate 503,869 of NZ_PGFZ01000001.1, read as the reverse complement.
GATGGCAACGTAATTCCTGATCATAGATGCCGCTTCCATTTCTTCTTTGGACTGTTGCTTATTGGTGCCGACCATAATGAACCCGGCAGCAAATACGGCGGCAACGGCCAACATAACTTTCATCGTCTCAGACATGGGTGTTTCCTCGTTATTATTTTCTGTGTTGGAATAGGGATGTCGTGTTACCGACAAGGTTAGGCATAACCTGCGGGGATATGCCGTGAAGCTTAAAACTCAATGCCTTGTTCGGCTTTAATGCCTTGCTCATAAGCATGTTTAACCTTGCCCATCTCGGTGACAGTATGCGCTATGGCCAACACTTCGGGGGCGGCATTGCGTCCGGTCAAAATCAGGTGCATCCAAGGCGGCTTATGGTCACGGATAAAATCGGCAATTTCTTGCCCGGAAATCCAGTTATAGCCGCAGCAGTAGTTAATTTCGTCCAATAGCACGACATCAAACGCTTGCGAGAGGATTTTCTCTTGGCTAAATTCCCATATCGCCCGACTGGTCTTAATGTCTTGCTCAGGATTTTTGGTATCCCAGGTGAAACCGTCGCCTAAGGCGTGCCATTCGATATTGTCAAAACGGGCGGCGGCTTTTTGTTCGCCGGTTTGCCATTGGCCTTTAATGTATTGGATGACACAGACTTTCATATCCCACCCGGCAGCCCGGAACACCATGCCTAAGGCACTGGAGGACTTGCCTTTACCTTCTCCGGTATTGACCAATACCACCCCTTGCCGTCTGTCTCTGGATTTCATCATTGTTCCCTTAGTTGGTTATGCCGCCATTTTAACGCATCAGGCACTTTCAATCATGGTAAAGTTATCATATTCTGTGTGGTTTTAGATTTTTATTAAGGCCCGATCATCAAGTTTTTCATAAAACCCGTTTTGAAGCGGGAAGGGAACCAACGGCGGCAGGCTTTTTTAGACAGGCAGTGTGCCAAGTTTGCGGTGCAGCTGGCTCTGCCCCGAAAACCCATCCGGCAAACCAGCAGCGCACTGAACATTTTTTGCGGTTTGGACAGCGTGGATACTTTTCCTAAAATTGTATCCAGTAGCGGCATGGGTCTCTTTATGATACTCCCCATATTTTAGACCAGCAGTTAAGATAGAAAGCCTTACCCAAAAAGGCAAACTAAACTATGGCAAATGTACGCAAGAACCACACAACGGAATTTAAAGCCAAAGTGGCCGTTGAGGCGATCCGCCAACAAAAAACGGTTAACGAACTGACCAGCGAATACGGTGTCCACGCCACCCAGATCAACCTCTGGAAAAAGCAGGCGTTGGCGGTGATCCCGGAAGCCTTCAGCGGCAAAAAGGAAAAGGCACGGGACAACCAGCAACAGGACATTGACGAGCTGCACCGTCAGATAGGCCAGCTCATCGCCGAACGGGACTGGCTGAAAAAAAAGTCCTCGGCCAGCCATTAGCGGCAAGGCAACCAGGGATTGACCCGCAAGACCCACAGTTCAGTGTTCGGCAGCAATGCCACCTACTGGGCATTAACCGTTCGTCCCTGTACTACCAACCAGCGGGTGAAAACCAGGAAAACCTGGCGCTGATGCGGCTGTTGGACGAACAATACACCCGGACACCCTGTTATGGGGTATTGAAAATGGTGGCGCATTTGCGCAACCTGGGTCATGTGGTGAACGCCAAGCGGGTCAGGCGTTTGCTGCGGAAGATGGGGCTGGAGGCGGTGTACCAGAAACCCAACACCAGCCAGCGGAACCCGGAACATAAAGTCTACCCCTACCTGTTGCGCGGACTGGTGATTGACCGTTGCGACCAAGTGTGGAGCACCGATATCACCTATATCCGGCTGGCATCAGGCTTTGTCTACCTGATGGCGGTGATTGACTGGTACAGCCGGTACGTCCTGGGCTGGGCGTTGAGTACCACCTTGGATGCGGATTTCTGCATTGAAGCCGTCGGCAATATAACCGAACGCCAGCAATGCGACATCTTCAACACCGACCAAGGTTCGCAGTTCACCACGCCCCGTTTTACCCAGCCGCTGCTGGACAAAGGCATAAAGGTCAGCATGGACGGGCGTGGTCGGGCATTGGACAATATTTTTGTCGAGCGGCTCTGGCGGACGGTCAAGTATGAGCATGTGTACTTGCAGGATAGGCATACCGTCCAGGAAACGTGGGTAGGACTGAGGGATTTCTTCCACTTTTACAATCATGAACGGCTACATCAATCATTGGGCTATCGGACACCCGCTGACGTGTATTTAGCCAGGCGTTATGAAAAAGATGAAACAACCCATTTTTATCAACCGGCTTCTATCTTAATCTTATGAGATTTTGGTCTAGACAATGGGGAGTACCTTACTTCTTTATCATGAGAGGGCTGAAATTATATTTTCTTCTATTTTCAAAAATTTTCCGAAGTATTAGTTATAATGCCTGTCGCTAAATGACATAATTTTTTGGGCAAGACGATTAATCTCCCCCCTTTCTTTTTAAATTTGTAAGAGAAACAGTCTATGAACGCGAGTCCCAAACATCCTTATAAAGAACAGCCAGATAAAGCTTTTTGGAAAAAAACGGTTAGCGACCAATATCCTTTGGATATAAAAGGCTGGTATTCGAAAAAGTTTCCTATTGCAAATCAGCTTATTGCGGCATCAGGTAGTTGTTTTGCCCAACATATCGGCAACCAGCTAAAAGATCAAGGATTTAACTTTATGGACGTGGAACCTGCCCCGCCATTTTTGGATAAAGCAAGCCATCTTGATTTCGGTTATGGAATGTATTCGGCACGTTATGGAAATGTGTACAGTTCCAGGCAATTGCTACAGTTGTTTCAACGGGCGTTTGGTGAATTTGTGCCTGAAGAAAATGCTTGGCCTAAAGAGGGTGGCTATGTTGACCCTTTCCGGCCAACGATTGAACCAACACCTTTCGTTAGCATAGAAGAGCTCACTGTTCATAGGGATTATCATTTGCAGTGTGTCAGAAAACTATTTCAAGAAGCGCAGGTTTTTATTTTTACGTTAGGGCTAACAGAAGTTTGGGTGTCTACACAAGATGGTTCGGTATATCCGATAGCGCCCGGTGTTTCCGGGGGCGTGTATGACCCTAACAAATACCAGTTGGTGAATTTGTCCTATGAAGATGTTGTTGAGGACATGACTAACTTTTTGAAAATGGTTCGCCGCGTTAATAAAAAAATGCGTTTCATTCTGACCGTTTCCCCCGTTCCGTTGATGGCGACAGCCACTGATGAGCAAGTGGTTGTCGCAACGATGTATTCTAAATCAGTATTGCGTGCCGCTGCCGGTTTTCTCGAAAAGCAATATCGTTTTGTGGATTACTTTCCTTCTTATGAGATTATTTCTTCCCCGGTTATGCGCGGACAATTTTATAATCCTGATATGAGAACGGTATCTGGTTATGGCGTTGACTACGTTATGAAGCAATTCTTTAAAGAACATCAAAAAAAGCAAAAGCCCAAAAATCTTGATGTCAACAAAGCTAAGCAGGCTGACACGAGGGATGAGGATGACGTGCGCTGTGATGAAGAATTATTGGCTGTTTTTGGGGATTAATCTATGAAAACGATGATTACAGGCGATTCGCATGCCGGCGCATTGAAAAAAGGTTTGGATATTTTAATCGCCCAAGAAAATTGGCCTACAGCACAGGAAATGAAAATAACAAGGATAGATGGGGCTAATAATTTGCTTGTCCCCTACTTTGTTGATCGGGGTGACCGCGCTGAACTTATCTATCAAAAATATGTAAAGAACTTGCCGGTTACGGCAGAAGAAGGCCACTATGACTACTATGGCTTGTGCGCACCGTTACATGCGAGCAATTTATGGCGGAAGCAAAACTATTGGCCTGGTTTCACACCTTTTGCAGACAAAGCTGACGGGGATCAGGGCTTAATTCCCGTGTCAACAGCATTGTTGAAGCAAGCGGTTTTCCAAGAACAGGCTTATACTATCCAATTGCTTGAATTGTTGCAACGCGTAGGTGTTAAGCTGTTTGTTGTTGAAGCGCCTAGGCCGTTTAGACACCATAAGATACTGTCTAAGGTGCCCCCAGAAACCGTTATGTATATCGACACCTTTTATAAAAACCTCATCAAAGAATGGTTATCGTCAAAAGATATAGCTATTATAGAAGTACCCAAGGAGTGTTATGATGAAGAAGGATTTATGCTCGACCAATTCAGGGGGAGATCAGAAACGGATATGTTGCATGGCAACGAAGAGTTTGGTGTATTGATGATCCATGAAGTCCTTAAATTTTTACAATCGAAAAGCTGATTAGGGTTTCTGGCCTTTTATACCAGTTGCCGACGGCATGAAATGTCGAATGGGTTATGGCTTGCTGATAGTCAGTCCGATTCCTCAAGGTAACCTAATCACTGTAACAGTGGGGTCATAAAGTTATGATGAAAGCAATAGTCATGGGGTCTATGTTGTTTTGGGGCGGTGTGTCCATGGCAAATCAATCCCTACATAAAAACCGCCTGTTCATTCTTTCCGGGCAATCAAATATGGCCCGCCTTAACCCAGACGACACCTTTACGCCAACCCTGCAAAAAGCTTTTCCAAACGATCATGTTGTTGTCATTAAAGATGCCCAAGGCGGACAACCGATTAGCCGCTGGACTAAACCTTCCGCATCATCTGAAGGGAATCTGCAATCGAAGGTAGGCGATTTGTACGACAGATTGCTAAGTACCGTCAAAGTCAGTTCAGCCGACGGCCATTTTGATACGGTGACATTTGTTTGGATGCAAGGGGAGAGCGATGCCAACAAGCGCCAAGGGGAGCAATATGAAAGTAAATTACGCGCAGTTATTGGCCAGCTCAAGCAGGATATGCAACGGGATGACCTTTATGTGATAGTGGGACGCATTAGTGATTTTGGTTTCAAGCGGCAAGATAAAAAAAGCGATTGGGAGAAAGTGCGCAATGCCCAAGTCCATATAGCCGAAACCGATAACCACGCCACTTGGGTCGATACCGATGACCTTAATGGCGGGATGGATAGGCTGCATTATACCGATGAGGGTTATAAAACATTGGGCGAAAGGTTTGCGCAGGCGGCAATTACTCTGATTAAGAAAAATGGCAGTTAAGGTTCTCTACGGCTAAGGAATTTTACTTCTATAACAGCATGAACAACATAGCATTCCATTCAATCCCCGCTTATCGGCAACTGAAAAAATTGCGTACCGCCTTGGCGATAGCCCAAGGCTGTGTGCTGTTAAGCGCCTTACAACGCGAAATTGAAAGCACCGTATCGCAAGACCAAGCCAAACGGGTAACTTATCTGACCGAGCTGTTCTCGCGTATCCATCGGGAAATCTTTTTTGATTGGAAAGACCAAGCCACCGTCAGCCACAGGCCGGGCAACATGCCCGATGCCGCTAAGCGTAAACTGTTTCGGGAAACCATAGAGCGCTTAGTTTTAGATGGCGACGACAATAAAGACACCGCCATTTTTGACAATAACGGCTTTGTTATCCAAACCGACAATATTGCCGAACGCCTCAGCGTGTTTTACCAAAAAATGCGTGCCGTCAGACCCTTCACCTACGGCAACCGCATCACGCTAGACTTATTTATGGTCGCCTTGGGTAAATTGCCGGCTTTTAAAGCCGTCTATGAACAAGGTATTGATTTTCGGCGATTGGCTAAAAATGCTCCGTGGGCTTTGCACCACGAAGACAGCCATCTTGCCGATATTAGCCAAGCCTTTCGGCAAGCCTTAGACCCTCTGCGTAGCCGCTGTTTGCAAAACAGTGCTAATGGTTATGGTAAATGGCCGGAAAATAAAAAGTTTGTTTTAGGTATTCCGTTTCTCTCGCACCGCACCCCCGATGGCATCGATTGCTTAGTGACGGTCAACGGTGGGCTAGTGCCGCTGTCCAGCATCCGAGAAGAGCTGTTTCTGCCCGGCAAGCAATTTGCCGACTATCCTCTGAGCCTGTCCGAGCGGGTGATTGACTACTTGCCCGACACCGAAGCCCTACGCCCACCCCATGCCACCGAAATTGACGGTATCAGTATCGCCGCGTCAGGCTTGGCGCCGCTATTCTGTCTGGATGTCAATATCCTGAGTGGCCTGCGGGCTCCCGGCCATACCGAGTTGGTCGAACTGATCAAACAATGTGCAGGCGAGGGTGTGACAATTTACAATCTGGCGCATAACGAAATTTTGAAAAGCGAATTGCTACAGGCGGCGGAAGGTGACGAGCGCTTGTACCGTGGCGTGGAGATTGCCTACGAGCGGGTCAGCCGGATGACCCAAAAACTGGAAAACGCCCGCAAACGGATTTTTGAAGGCAAAACCCCCGCCGCTCAGCCCAAGCTGTTTATGAGTATGGGCGGGGCCGGTTCCGGCAAGACTGCCGTGGAAGAAATCGCCACCGCCCAATGCGGCGCGAATTTTGTCATCGCTTCATTAGATGAATTCCGCAAGCTCAGCGATTTATACACGGTACTGACCGCCGCCAGCCACCACAGCGACGATTATGTCTTTGTCGAACCGTTTGCCAACCGCCTGCGCGGGGTCGTGTCCCAATACGCCAGAGCCTTACAGATCAATCTGTTATACGATGGTACCGGTATCCCTTACAAACCCCGCTACGCCGATATTATCGATAGTTTTAAAACCGCCGGTTTCCACACCCAAATCACCGCCGTCGATGCTTTTATTGTCAAACCTGAAGGCCGCGAAGATGAATTGCCGCGCTCCGCAGTCATCAGCAGCGTTAAAGACCGCTTCGCTAAAACCGGCCGCGCCTTGCCGTGGGTGGTGACGGTAGACAAACACATCCGCGCTCCCGGTTCTTTTCTGGCCGCCTTACAGCATCATGCCTTAGCAAAACTGTCGTTGTTCGCCAATGATGGCGAGCGTGACAAGCATTATCTGGTCGCCGAAAGCTTTATCTGTACTGACGACCAAGTCCGTGCCTTACACCGCCACCAAACCGCCGGATCTTTGGCCGGACATCTGCGCGACATCATGTTTTACCATGCGGATTCGGTGTTAAAAAACCTCGCCAACCACAACCCCGACACCATTGCCGCCTTAATCAGCCGCAACCCTGGCTTTGATGAAAGCAATGTCGCCTACCAGATTTACCACAGCAGCCACGGCAACCGTGTCCTAGTGATTTACAATGCCAGACGCATGGTCGATTTTGTCGAAAAACGCCAACTTAACCCCAATGCCTCAGGCGAGGAAGGTTTGCTGCATAAACCCGAAGCCTTGGCGTTTCATGTTGACCCGTCCGCCCAAGAGCCTTGGATGACCCGATTACAGGATTAGGGGCAGGCATAAAGTAGGGTTACGCACACGCCCGTTCCGCATACCAGGCTTTGCGTATCGCCACCGCCCAGCCTTCGATTTGTCCGCTATCAGGGCTAGCGGGTAGGGTGCTGGTGGCGAAGCTTGCATCTATTGCCGCCAGTTCGGCGGCGGCTTTTGCCATAAGCAGATCATAATCGAACTGCCCCGATTTAATCGCCAGCAATTCGGCACGGTCGGGGCGGCGCACCAGCGGTTGGCCGCTGGTGGCGATTTCTTGCGCCATGCGTAACAGCCGGAACGTGTGCATCATATTTTTGGCATCGTAACCGTTACCGTGTGCCAGAGTGCCTTGATAGCGTGTTGCGTTGCGCTCTTGCTCCCATTGCCGATATTCGTGGTAATCACGCAGGCTACGCGCGTAGCCGTCTTTATTGAACACCAGCCATGCCCTAGGTTTAAGGCCTTTGGGGATGGATGACAGGCAAATATCTTGCGAGGGCGCGGCGGGGTTGTCGGTACGGAACAGGCCATTAAAGCGAATAGGTTCTTGGCAATCGTCGGCATAAAACAGCCAATAGCCGCCTTGCACATGCGGCAAAACGCTTAGCCCACAGCGCTCTGCCTGCAAATGTTGCCGGGTCAGCCACGTTTCGGCAGGGTAGGTTTGGTCGCTGCCGATAATATGGCAATAGTCCAGTGGGCATGGCGGGTCGCCTGTGATGGGGTTGAAGATTTTTTTGTTCAGGCCTTTGGCGCGTTTGACTTGGCTTAAGGCGTAGCCTGCAAAGCTGTCGCGGCATAAACGCGACACCACGCAGTCTGGCCGGATCATCGCCAATAAAGGGTGTCGGTAGAAGATGGTTTCTTGAGGCGCGAACAACAGCTCGATACTGGACGGGTTGTTCTTGGCCAGCAACTTCATGTACTTGCCAAGTTCGTAATAGACATGGTCATTACGTTCACTACACACTTGCTCGGTATAGGTAAACCCAAAATAACGCTCGGCAGGCAGGATAAACACACCGCGCAAATCGGTGTCGGATTGCGGAGTATCCAAACCGTAGGCGCGGCTACCGCTTAACGTGTCCAGCACGATAAGGTTTTGTTGTTTCAGGTCGGCAATGCTCAGGGTCATAGGCTTATCAGGAATTGTTTGAACAGCTTATCCAGATTGGCCGGATCGCCAGTGGCGGTCGGGAGCTTCGCCGCCGCTTGCTGGACGCGGGCGAGTTCGGCGTGTAAAAATTCATCCAATAGGGCAATCCGGTCAATCGGGATTTGTTCGTCGGTGTAGTGTTTACGCGCCAGCAAATCGTCGATACTGGCTTGAATAGCCGCCTGATTGTCCAGCAAGGCGCGTAACGGCGTAAACGCCATAGGCGGAATGCTTTGATAACGCTCAATCCATGCCGCCGCTAACAACGGCCTGAGCATGTAAAAATATTTTTTGATTTTTACCGTCGGGTCGGTCAGTTCACGCGTCATAGTGCCACGGCATAAGGCAAGATAATGGTGGCAAGCGGCAATCGGCGAATAAAATGGGGCTAAAGTCGCCGTTAAGGTCTGCAATAACCCGGCTTCCAAACCATGATAAACGGTAGGTGACTGCAACCACTCCCAGATCACCGGATTGCCCTTACGCGCCAGCCGTAAGGTTTTACGCACATCCCAGCCGCCAAAATCCAATACCCCCGCCGCGCTGTCTTCTAACGGCAAATCAATCACGTCACGGCCTTCTTCCAAAGCCAAATACCAATCCTGCGGATGGGCATAGATAAAGCGGACATCGTAATCGCTGTCCGGTGACGGAAAGCCCGAAGCCCGGCTACCCGATTCGCAAGCATAAAGGATAGTCACCTGATGTTGTGCGGCTAAGGAGGCCAGACGGGCTTTGATTAAGGCGGAGGCGGGCGGTTCGGATAAGGGTATGGACATGGCGGTGCGATAGGCTGGAATAGACAAGGGACATCTTCTCATATAAATCAGCGGCAGTTTGGCTCAGTTCGCTAGACCTAGTCCTGTGGTTTATGTAGTCCGCTTTCTTTATTTGCGTTATTATACCGTAACTCATTGTTATATGTCAGTTAATATGGTTATCGGTCAAGTGCTACTTATGAAAAACTTGAACACATCTCGTTTTTAGTTTCAGAATGAACTTAACAACCACCTACTGAAAGTAGGTGGGTTAGCGCGGGACACAGATGACTAAAGTCCACCCACATTGTGTCCCGCGCTGTCGAGTTGTTTTTTTGAACTTTAATGCTAAAGCTAACCGGCTAAAGCCGGTGGTTTTAACCTTAAATATTGAAATAAATTATTTCTTTACAGCTTAAAAAAAGTTTTTTATTATAAAACCAATATAAAACCAATATAAAACCAATATAAAACCAATATAAAGCGTGATGAGTGATACTTAATTATCTGTCAGTTAAGCTACTCATGTGGCTATCAAAAGGTTATAAATGTTGCTAATTATAGATAAGGTTTAAAATAAACTGATTTTTAGTTGGAAAGCGTTTGTTATTTTATTGTTATTCATTACTAATGGTGATTTATGATGGGATCTATATATAAAATAATCCATTCAATGACAAGCACTTTATTCGAGCCAGAAGTAAAAATTGACTTGCTTTTATGGCCTATAATCTTTAAAAGGCTTATTTTTGCGGTTTGCATGGCTTTTTCATTAGAGGCCTATCCGCAATGCTTAATGAATCAACTTAGTTATGAGTATGCGCATACCATTTATGGAAACGGTTCTGTGCCTCTTGTTCCGGTCAGTTATTATCCGGCCATATCCTGCTCTGGGATATATGGGCCTTGTGTATTTATACCATTACTTACTCCTGATACAGGTTATTCGATGGTATGCGATACGGCAGAAGAGGCTTGGCAAATGTGTTCATCGTATTATAATTATATTCAAGGCAAACCATTTAATAACCTTTATAGTTACAATATCTGTTCTACAGATCCTTTTTACCCAGATATTACGTTTCGTGATCCTAGATGGCCGTACTGGCCACCTAACCCACCTCCTGGCCCGGGGGCACCATCACAAATTTCATACGGATTTTTGAGAGATTGTCCGAAAGGAGCCACATTCAATGCAATGACTCACCAATGCGAAGGCCGTACGGTTATCATTGACCCCGGTCATGGTCAAATACTAAAAAACGGCGTGCCTACTTATCAGCGTCCACCAAGCCCAACATACGGGCTTGTTGAAGATGAACTGACGCTCCAAATAGCAATCCAGTTAAAAAGCTTATTAGAGGCGGAAAACATTAAGGTGTTTATGTTACGCGAGACCAGTTTGGCCCCTTATGCGCCTCCTAACTGTTCTGTACCCTGTATAAGGGATCTTGAAAAAAGACGCGAGCAAGCGGAAAATTTATTAGATGATAAAGACAAAGCATTGATGGTATCCATTCATACTAATGCGGGAACTCCTACAGCACATGGTACGGAGTCTTTTTATTCGCCGCTCTCGCCCCCCGATTCTAGCGCATTAGCACAGTCGGTTTTGTCGCAATTAAGCGCGCTGGGCTTAAGCAACCGGGGTGTGAAAACCGAAGAATTTTTGGTGCTCAATAGCGCCAAGCTACCCAGCACACTTGTCGAAGTTGCTTTCCACACCAATTCCATATTGGGGAGTGGGCAAACAATTACCGATGAAACGTTTTTGAATACTGATACCAGTTCTGCGGCGTTCGCCATCTTTACGGCGATTAAGGATTACTATGAAAATTAATCATTTGCTAGGTTTCTTAATGTTACTGTGTACAGCCGGAAGGGCTTGGGCATCGGGGGACGCTTCGGCCCCCTCGGCCAAACAACCTGCGGTGTCGCTAGACCACTCAAAGCTCGTGTTTGTGTCCGACATTGCCGGAAGCCAGGATCTCTGGATAGCTGACATGGATGGGCAAAACCAAGTTAACTTGACACCGTGGCCGGACAGCCAAGAATCCGAACCCGACTGGTCGCCTGACGGGCAGCATATCGTGTTTCTGTCAAACCGGGATTCGCAAAGGCCCCATATCTGGGTGATCAATGCCGATGGCACCAACCCCACGCAATTGTCTTTCGATAATGCCAGGGAAAGCCATCCCCGCTATTCGCCTGCGGATTCGTCTATCGTATATGTTTCGCAAAGTAGCCAGAGGCAAAGCGGGCTGTTGATGATTTCTACCATCGGGCCGGAAAAGAAATGGCAACCCGCCCCTACGCTGTGGGGTATTGGCAACCCCGCTTGGTCGCCGGACGGGCGGCAACTTGTCTATGTGGATTGCAGCAGTGACGGGAAAGCCTGCAACCTTTTCCGCATCAACGCGGACGGTTCAGACATTGTCCAATTGACGAGCGGTAATTTTCATGATGGACGACCAGATTGGGGGACACAAGGTATTATTTTTCTCTCAAATCGAGAAAATAACGAAGGGTTACTGGTTATACAGCCTGATGGCACAGGATTGCAACATATAACTGCTCCAGATTTGATACATGCTGGTGAAGCACGCTGGATAAGCGGTACCTCTGGTTTTGTCTTTACCCGATACGGTACTGATGGCTTGACAGAAGGGGATTCAGATATATGGGCGGTTACCGCCATTGGTGCGCCTGCGCAACGCCTAACCCATACCCCGCCCGACCTTCCGCCCATCGCCAATGCCGGCCCTGGCCAGACCGTGCGTTTGGGCAGCTTGGTGACGCTTGACGGCAGCGCCAGCAAAGACCCGGAAGCCAATACCCCGCCGTTAAGCTACGACTGGTGGCAGGAGGATACAGGAATCGGACAGAGCCTGACGGCTTCATATACGGCCCACCCCCAGTTTATACCGTTGACCAAAGGGGTTTATACCTTTGGCCTGACAGTTATGGATTATCGGGGGCATGTCAGCACCAATGCGGCCAAAGTCAATATCACCGTACCTATATTAGGCGATATTGACGGTGACGGCGATGTCGACAACAACGATTTGGCTAAAATCACAGCATCGTTGAATAAACCCGCCAGCAATACCAACGACCTGCGTGACATCAACGGCGACCTTAAAATCGACGCGCTGGATACGCGTAAGCTGGTGTTGCTGTGCAGCAAACCGCGTTGCGCTCTTTAAAAGAGAGGAAAATCGATGAATACGCTGTTTAAAAAAGGGGTTATGGTAGCGTTGCTGTCCATGTCCCTACCTTTACAGGCTATCACCATTAGCATAAGTCCGATTGTCCAAACCGTTACGGTGGGTTCTTCTTTTGACGAAGCCATTATCTTATCGGGTTTGGGTGATCACGTTGCGCCTTCTGTCGGTACGTTCGATCTTACGGTTAGCTTTAATGCGACGCAGCTTAGTTTTTCTGGTGTCACTTTTGGCGATCCTGTCTTGGGTGATCAATTGGATCTGGCAGGTCTTGGCAGCTTGCAGTTGATGACACCCGACTTGGGAAGCGTTAATCTTTTTGAGCTTTCTTTCGATGAGGCCTTAGCGTTGGAATCATTACAAGCGGACAGTTTTATCCTGGCGACGCTGTCATTTCAGGCGCTTGCTGTGGGTACAGACTCGCTGAATTTTACTTTAAACAGTTTAGGTGATGCTTTTGGTAATCCTTTAACCGCAGATTTAATCAATGGCAACATTACGGTTAGTTCTTCTGATTCTCCGACAGACATTCCTGAACCGGAAGCTTGGACATTGCTTGGTACAGCAATAGCACTATTTACAATAAGAAGCGCGTTACGAAAGCGGCAGACATTGTGCGCAACCGTTTGCCGATGGTTAAGTGAAGCAACTGCCCGCTAAGCTTCGTTGTTTAAGGCAAGCGGCGATGGCGGACTTGGTCGCCGCTGGCGGGAAAGGCGAAAATTAAGCCCTGTACTATGGTGTAGTTGTCACCACAGCCGATATATCTAATAAACTGACCACATTTAAGCGTAAGGCTAAGCGGGTCAAGGCTATGTCATTGTCTACGCCCAGTTTGCGCTTAATCAGATAATGGCTGTTACAGACGGTTTTTGCACTGATGTTGAGGATTTGGGCAATCTCTTCGGCACTTTTGGCTTCGACCAGCAAGCGCAGGATCTCAAACTCGCGCACGGTTAAGGACTCTAGGGCCATGCGTTCGCCGCCCACTTGCGCCAAGGCTAACGCCTGGGCAATATCGGCGCTGAGGGTAGGGCGCCCCGCATAAACGTCATGGATAGCCCGCAATAATTCCTCTGGTGGACTGCTTTTGGTGACATAGCCTAGTGCCCCCGCGCGGGTGGCTTGTAAGGCAAAACTGGGTTGTTGGTGCATACTGAACACCAGTATTTTGGCCTTGGCATCGCGCTGTTTGATACGCGCGATCACTTCTAAGCCGCTGATCCCCGGCAACGACAAATCAGTGATGACCACATCCGGGCTATGCGCCTTGAAGGCTTGGTACGCTTGGTTGCCGTCGGCGGCTTCGGCAACCACCTGCAAATCGCTTTGCTTTGCCAACAACGCCAAGTAGCCCGCGCGGACAATGGCATGGTCGTCCACTAATAAGATGCGGATACTCATAAGGCGGCTCCGGTGATTGTCTGCAAAGGCAGGCGAATGGCGACTTGCAAGCCTTGCGGTTGGTTAAGCCGGAAGCTTAACTGCCCCTGCAAGGCCGTGACCCGCTCACGGATACCCAGCAAACCGATACCGTTCGTTGGCGGCAAGGGCAAGTGGCGGCTGTTGCCGTTATCGGTAACGGTTAAATCGACCGTATCCATACCGACAGCCAGCGTCAGGTCGGCGGTGGTGGCGGCGGCATGTTTGGCGATATTGGTCAGGCATTCTTGGCTGATACGGAACAGGGTCAGTGCCAAGGCTTCGGGCAAGCGTCCGCAAGCACCGCTGATGGTCAGCCGATACTGGGTTTTAGTGCCGCTATGGGCATTCCAATTGGCAATTAAGCCCTGCAAACTGGCGGCTAAACCCAATTCGTCAAATTCGGCGGGGCGTAAGCGGGCCAATAAGCTACGGACGCTGTTAAGCATGTGTCCGGTGATTTGGCTGATGTGTCCGGTGTCGGCCAAGATTTCCGGGCAGTGTTGCGCCGCCGTTTGGGCGATGGAAGCTGTCACCGCATTAATCGCGGCCAAACATTGGCCAAATTCATCATGTAGCTCCTGCGCTAAATAACGCCGCTCTTCTTCTTGCAGATTCAGCAATTGCACTGCTAGCCGTTGGCGTTCGCCGAGCAATTGCGCTTGGCTGGCCGCCAGTTGGTTAATGGCTTCGGCAATGCGTTGCCATTCAGCTAAGGCAAACGGCGGCAAGCGGTAGGCCAACTCACCCCGTTCCAGAGCCGCCAAGCCTTGCACAATGGTCTGTGCCGGATACAGGGCGCGGCGGATGCTCAGATACACCAACACGCACACAGCAAACACCGTCGTTACCGACAGCCCCAGCAAACGGCGGCTATTCTCCCAGGCTTGGGTGACTTCCAAATCGGCACTGGGTGTTACCGTCAATAGGCCATAAGTCCGGCCATTCAAGGTAATGGTTTGCGTCATTGCCAAGCCGGGGGTAAAAAACCAGCGGTACAGGGTGGTAAAATAAGGAGGCACAGCGGGGCTGGTAAGCTCTTCGCCCGTGCATAAACTGTGTGCCTGTTGGCTATTAGCGGCGGTAAATTTGACACAAAGCCCCGCGATTGGGCGGGTCTGTTTCCACAAGCTAAAATCAGGGAATGGCGACGCGCCAGTAAAACCGCTGCTGATTTGCAATTGCTGGAAGCTCAGTTGCTTAGCCAAGGCTTCGGTAATACGCCAAGTCGCCTGTTTGGCGGTGCGGTCATTGTCAGCCAACACATAAGCCGTACTGGCCAATAAGCACAGTAAGGCGACGGCGACAATTCGCGATAACAAATGATGGAGTAAGTTCATGATTGAAAAATGTAGCGATGAGTCGCTATCGCGACGGTTTTTTTAATCGGGTTCTCGCACCCGAAGGCGAGATACTTTCTTTTGCTCCGCCTCGGCAATTGCTCCTGCATTGCTCTACCTCCTGCATCCGTGCAGTCGAAAAGAAAGTATCCAAAGAAAAGGCGGCCCGGTCGCCGCTTCTTCCTGCGCTTCTCGGTTTTGTCGGGGGTCGGTAAAAGGGGCTCCTGCCCCTTTACCGACGCGCGGCATCCCTGCCGCGCCCCTTTATGCCCTGCGGGTATTCGGGCTTATCCCGACAAACCCTGCGATGCTCGGCGCGGCAAACGGGAGTAAAGCACGTTACTGCGTAACGTTAAAGAAAAAATCCAACAGCCCAGACAAGCCACCATTCTAAGGGTAGGGCGGTGATCTGGAAAGCGGGGGGCGTAACGGCGGGCAAATTGCCCGTGTTTTTCGGGCAAATCTCGGCTTACGGTGACGGGCTAAGCCTTTACACTGCGCTTGTCCTAAACCTAACCGTGAGCAACCCACCTATGGCAACGCATTTATTTGACGATACTCTTATCAACTGGCAAACCCTGGACGGCTTTGCCCATTTAGCCTATTACATCCTGAATATTGACGAAGCGAACACTACGATTGACGTGTTGTTTAAGTTTACCGCCCAACAACAGATTGTCTTGCATCGGCATAAAGCCTTAAACCATACTTTTGTTATCCAAGGCGAGCATCGGCTGTATCGGCCAGACGGTACGCTGAAAGAAGTGAGGGGCTTGGGCAGTTATACCGTCAGCCCGCCTAGCAACGACCCGCACCGTGAAGGTGGCGGGACTACCGATACGGTAGTCTTTTTTAGCATACGCGGCAGCACAGGTGTGCTATACGAAATTCTTGATGACGACCAACAGACTGTCGCCAGTCTCAGTATGGCCGATTTTATCAGCCTGTACCAAAACCAACCTGCCTTAGGAACCGCATCATGAAGCCTTTCGCAGTCGCGGCGATTTTTTGGGCGGTGTCCGTACTGTCCAGCCCTTGTAGCGCAGCCAACCAACGCATTGCGGTTTTGGCGTTTGAACTGGATGACATCAGTTCCTTACCCAATACCCCGCAAGAGCAACAGCGCACGGCGGGGTTCCGGCCTTTGTTAGAGGCGGCACTACGCCAAGCAGATAATGCGTATGACGTGGTAACCATTAGTCCAGAACGCCAAGCCACCGCTAACGGCGGGTTCGGGTATTTGTTCCATTTCTCTGATCTTGCCGCCCAATTAGGCCATCAAGATAATGCCGATTGGGTTATTGTCGGCCAACACAGCAAGCCGAGCTTTTTGTATTCCTATCTCAAAGTGCATATTGTGAACGCAAAAACGCAAACGCTGGCCGCCAGTGTCGATATTGAACTGAAAGGTAGCCACCAAAGCGTCAGCGAACACGCCGTTAAAGCCTTGGTGAAAAAAATCAGCGCAATTATTGGCAAATAATGACAACACGAGGCAGATAAAAACCTTGTGCCACTGCTGGGCTAGCGTTATCTTAACCGGTTTTAGTTTAACCTAACAGGCCAACAGATAACGATGGGCTTTACACTCGATAAAATAGTACCGTGGGGACGGTCATATCACGAATATGTCAATATGTTTGCGCTGGGCGAGGCCGACCTGCAACATCGGATACTGGGCTGTGGCGACGGCCCCGCCAGTTTTAACGCGCAATTGACCGAACGTGGCGGCGATGTGGTTTCGCTGGATCCGATTTATGCGTTTGGCCGCGCCCAAATTCAGACCCGTATTGCCGAAACCTATCCGGTGGTCATGGCGCAAACGTTCAAAAACCAAGACAATTTTGTCTGGGACAGCATCACTTCGGTAGAGCAGTTGGGGCAAATCAGAATGTCGGCGATGGCGCTATTTCTTGCCGATTTCGAGGCTGGCCAACAGGCGGGGCGGTATGTCACCGGGGAACTGCCGTCGTTACCGTTTCCCGACCAAAGTTTTGGGCTTGCCTTATCGTCGCATTTTCTGTTTTTGTACAGTGACCATTTGTCGGCGGAATTCCATATCCAAGCCTTATTGGACATGTTACGGGTCGCCAAAGAAGTGCGGGTATTTCCATTATTGTCATTAAATGGTTCGCCTTCCCCGCATTTGCCGATAGTCAAGGCTAAGCTTGCTGAACAAGGGTTTAACAGTGAAGAAAGACGGGTTGATTATGAATTTCAACGTGGTGGCAACACACTATGGGTGCTAAAACCCTCTTGAAAATGTATTAAATTGGTGCAAGCAACCCGGTTGCGCTATTATCCGCACACTTTTAACCTGAAAGGAATAAAAACATGGCTAACGCAGTAAAAACCACCCATCACGGCGGTTGTCCGCATGATTGTCCTGACACCTGCTCTATGGTGTTTGAAGTGACCGACGGCAAGCTGACCGGAGTCAAAGGTAATGCCGAACATCCGATGACGCGGGGTGGTTTATGCGTTAAGTTAAAGGATTACGAAAAGCGCCATTATCATCCCGACCGCTTGTTATACCCGATGCGCCGTACCGGCCCTAAAGGCAGCAAACAGTTTACGCGCATCAGTTGGGATGAGGCTTTAGATGAAATAGTCAGCCGTTGGCAAGCCATTATTGCCGAACACGGCCCACAAGCTATTGTGCCGTACAGCTATTTGGGTAACCAAGGCTTGGTGCATGGCCTGAACGGCGGCGATGCGTTTTTTAACCGCATGGGTGCGACCGTCACCGAGCGCACCTTTTGTGGCGAAGGCTCCAGTACCGCGTGGTTACTGACCGTAGGCCCAACAGCAGGCGTAGACCCCGAAAGCTTCATCCATGCCAAATACATTATTATTTGGGCTTGCAACTCGGTCAGCACCAATTTGCACCATTGGCATATAGTCAAAGAAGCCCAGAAAAAAGGCGCGAAAGTGGTGGTGATTGATGCCTACGCCTCAAAAACCGCCAAAGAAGCCGATTGGCATATTGCCCCCAAACCGGGTACGGATGGGGCATTAGCCATGGCGATGATCCATACCATTATCGAAGAAGGCTTGCTCGATCAGGATTACGTCGATAACTACACCGTCGGTTTTGACGAACTGAAAGAACGCGCCCAAACCCGCACCCCCGAATGGGCGGAAGCCATTACCGGCATACCCGCCGCCGCCATCCGTACCTTAGCCCGCGAGTATGCCAGCACCCAACCGGCGGCGATCCGCTTAGGTGTGGCCTTGGAGCGGCATAAAGGCGGCGGGCAGACCATCCGCGCCGTCAGCTGCCTACCCGCATTGACTGGCGCGTGGCGTTATGTTGGCGGCGGGGCGTTGCAATTTCCGGTTTGGGAGCATCCGTATAAATTCGACGTGATTTGCCGCCCGGACTTAATCCCCGAAGGTACCCGCGTCATCAACGCCTTACAGTTAGGCCGCGCCTTGACCGACCAACCACCCGCTGGCGCACCGATTAAAGCCATGATGTGTTGGAATGCCAACCCCGTTACCCAGGCCCCGGAAACCGATAAGATTGTCCAAGGCTTATTGAATGAAGACCTGTTCTTAGTGTCGGCAGAACATTTCATTTCCGATACCGCCGCGTATGCCGATATTTTGCTGCCCGCCGCGATGGGTGCGGAAATGGAGGACATGATTTTGTCATGGGGGCATTTATACCTGACCTATAACGCTAAATGTGTAGAAGCCCCTGGCGAGGCTATTCCCAATAACGAAATTTTCCGCCGCCTCGCGGCCCGTTTAGGGTATCAGGAAGAAAACTTCCGCTGGTCTGATAGCGAATGTTTGGAGAATTACGTCGATTGGAATGCCCCCGCTTGTGAAGGCATTGATCTGGCGTATTTGCGCGAACACGGCTTTGCCCGCCTGAAGGTCGGTACCAAAGATGACCGCGCCCCCCATAAAGCGGGTAACTTCCCGACCCCGTCCGGCAAATGCCAACTCAAAGCCGAAGGGGCGACCAACTTTGTCGCCGGCCCGTTCCGGCAAATGTACGACGGCTTCCAGTCAGGTGAGCTGTTAGATCCCTTACCCGATTATGTGCCGTCGCGGGAAACTCCCGCCACCAACCCTGAACTGGCCAAAAAATTCCCCTTAAGTATCGTGTCACCGAAAAGCCACGGTTTCCTTAACTCCTGCTACGCTAATATGGCGCAGAAAATCCAAGGCCAAGGCGAGCAATTTGTCCTGGTCAACGCCCTTGATGCTGACGAGCGCGGCATTAAGCACGGCGATAAGGTACGGGTTTTTAATGATAGGGGCGCGTTTGAAGGCGATGCCAGAATCACGGCTGATGTTAATCCGGGTTTGATTGTGGCGACCTTGGGCTATTGGCGGCAATTAAACACCGGCACGGTGAACAGTATCAGCTCGGCTGAATTGGTCAATATGGGCAACGCCCCGTCTTTTTCGGATAATTTGGTGCAGTTGGAGGCGGTGGCTTAGCGGCGGGCGGAAAAAAGTTGGTCAATATAAATACTGTCGCGACACAGAATGGAGTGCAATGGCCTTTAGCCATTGCACGATAGGCATAGACAATGTTTTTGGAGCGCGGGCAAGATGCCCGCCCTCCGTTTGCCTGAATTATTTCCCACTTATTCCTTCGCTTGCCGTTCGCCATCAGCAAATCCTCAATACGATGCCGTAGCATTACCAATTGCGTTATATAATTAACTATATAACAATATAGCATACCCCACATGTTTATCCGGCAAATCCATTACCTACTCGCACTCGCCAAAACTGGCCATTTCGGACGCGCGGCTGAAATTAGCCATGTTTCCCAACCCGCCTTGTCTACCGCGATACAGCACCTTGAAGAAGAACTGGGCATTACCATTATTAAGCGCGGCCAGCGTTATCAAGGTTTTACCGAAGAAGGTGAGCGGGTTTTGCAATGGGCGCGTATTTTAGCCCAGAATTGGGAAGGGATGCGCCAAGCGGCCGCCCAGTATAGCCAACAACTGACCGGGGTTTTACGGATCGGCGCCATTCCGACCACGCTGGCCGTCACTCCGCTGTTAACCGGCCCCTGCCAAGCCGAATATCCCGGCATCGCCATCAAACTGGTATCACTGTGCGCAGAAGAATTGATACGCCAACTCGATAGCTTTGAACTGGATTTAGGGTTAACCTATCTGGAAGACCACAGGCTCAAGGGCTTTAAAACCTTACCGCTATACCGGGAGCGGTATGTGGTGCTGGCGCGTAATCCTGCCCCCAGTTTGCTTAACAAGCCTTTGGGGTGGGGCGATATTGCCGGATTCCCCTTATGTTTGTTGACCCAAAATATGCAAAACCGCCGCCTGATTGATGCCGCGTTCCGCGAAGCCAATGTCACCCCCAATGTCATGTTGGAAACGGATTCCATCTTCGCGCTCTACGCCCATGTGCGCAGTGCAGGCCTTTACAGTGTCGTGCCGCACAGCCTGTTAAGCCAGTTTGAACTTCATCAGGAAGTCACCGCACTAGCTCTAACGCCTGAGCTAGCAAGGGAGGTGGGGCTGATTGTCCGCCGTCAGGATTTACTGTCCCCCATACAGGATGCCGCTTGGCGTATAGCCCAACAATTAGATTTGCAACAGCGGTTTGATTCATTGATCGCTATAGGGAAGCAGCCGCCGCAATTTTTAACGTAACTTACCTTCAAAGCAGGACAGATTTATGAACAGACGGTATCGCGCCCTAGGGTCTTTGCTTATGATAGGTGTTTTAGCCGTCGCGGTTTGGGTGTTTCTGAATCCGGGCTTGCTGGAGGGCAAAAGCCGTAATCCTTCCTTGAATAAAGCGGCTGTCAATGCCGATACCCCTTATATCGTCTTAGGCATGGGCTGTTTTTGGGGGGCTGAAAAACGTATGCAAGCTTTAGCGGGCGTATTGGATGTTGAGGCGGGTTATGCGGGCGGCGACCTTGTCCAACCCAGTTACCAAACGCTCCATGACACCGAAGCCGCCATACAGGAAGGTAAGGCCATAACCAACCATGCCGAAGTAGTTAAAGTTTATTACGACCCCAAACAAACCAGCCTTGAACAAGTCTTGATCCGGTTTTGGGAAAACCACAACCCCGCCCAAGGCAATCGCCAAGGCAACGATATTGGCAGCAACTACCGTAGCGCGATCTTTTACCGTACCGATGAAGAGCACCACTGGGCAGAGCAAACCCGCGCCATCTACCAAAACAATTTAGCAGCGGCAGGCATTGCCCTGCCCATTACCACTGAAATTGCCCCCTTAAAAAACTATACCTCCGCCGAAAGCTATCATCAGGATTATTTAGAGAAAAACCCGCTGGGCTATTGCGGTTTGGGCGGGACCGGCATCGCCTATGCCGACCCCAATAAGCCCATGCAGGGCGGACATGCCCAGAGCGCACAACTAGCCGCAAACCCTGGCGGCACTGGGCAAAGTTGGCAAACCATCGCGCTTAACAGCCAAGAGCAACTGATTGTTTTTAAAAGCGTTGACTGCGGCTATTGCAAGCGATTCGACAAAGACGTGTTGTCGGTTTGGCACAACCCCTTGCCCATTGTCGCCACCTATCTGACCGCACCGCCTAAGGGCTGGACACTTAATCAGGCATTATTCGCCACCCCCACCATGGTTTTGTTTCAAAAACAACATGAAGTGGCCCGCTATACGGGCTATCAAGGTGCGCAACCATTTTGGCAATGGTTAAGTGAGGCAACGGCCAAGTAGGCGAAAAGGGCAGGGGGCTGCTTTACTGCCTACCCAATTATGAGCTTGGCAGATGCCTATTTATGGCCTTCCCGGTAGTCGCTAGGCGAACACCCGAAGTGCTGCTTAAACAGGCGGCTAAAATGAGACAAATCGTTAAAGCCCCAGCGAAAGGCGATGTCACAGATGCGGTGTCCGGCATGGATAGGGTTTAACAGCTCTTTCCGGCAACTTTCCAGCCTGCGTTGCCAAACATAACGCATCAGTGAATTGTCCTCTTCTTTAAACAGCAGGCTGATATACCTAGGCGACAGGCCTGTACCTGCACTGACAGCGGCGGGGTTTAAGCTTGGGCAAGACAAATTATTTTCTATAAACGCCTTAACCCGGTGCAGTGCCATAGCGCGGCTTTTGGACAGCTTGAAATGGCTAGGCCGCACGGTGGCCAGTGCCAGCACCAACAAATCCAGCGCGTGTTCGGAGAGCAGGGAAAACTCCCCCGCCTGTAATTGTTCGGCTTGATGGGCGCAAGAGCGGATAAAGCCAGCCGCTACCGACCCGATCCCCAACCGCCCCGGAATGTGCAATGCCGTGCAGTGTTCGATGCCTGCAACCCGCTCCCTGAGCAAGGGGCGCGGAATAGAAATCAGCAATTTTGAGAAGGGCTGCGGACAAACGATATGATGCGGTAGTGTGGCATCGTATAAGGTCATGTCGCCGGGCTGTAAAAAAACTTCCCGGCCATTTTGCAATAAGCGGTAGCAGCCGGACAAATGGATGACGGCGAAATAGGCATCCTGGCTGATCAAATCCGGCTCACGCGGCAAGCGTTGCAGGGTAATAGCATCGGAGCGGATGACCGACAAACGGAGTTGCTCCCAAGCATAAATAACCATCTCGTTAAACACCCCGGCATCGGGCGGCGTAATCTCAACATTGGCATATTCCCGGCCTATCACTTCGCGCAACCAGTCTAGCCGATCAGGCGGCGCAAAATCTTCGGTTGAATATTTCACGCCGCGTGTTGACGGCATTGCTTCCTTTAAGCTATGCAAAAACCTCGTGTCAGTGTTCATTGCCCACTCCAAAAAACGTAATTAACCCTATAGCAATATAGCATGTTGTCAGGTGATAGTGCCGCCACAGTCAAGGTATTGTTCCGCCTCAAGCAAGAGCAATCAGCCCAGCTACTTTATAGTAGGCAATCTTAAATGCTAAACGGTTTTAATCCAAAAGAGGGGCTAATGAACCAAAATACAAACGTGCTGCTGCTCAGAGGGGCTACCTTATGGCTATTAATGGCTTTGTGCCTGGCCTGGTGCTTGGTTTTTTTGAAGTTTGACCTAACGCTAATCAAGCTGATTTTTCCGGGCAAGTTTACCCGTGTGCTTCAGGCGCATCTGGATTTTTTATTGATGAGCGCGTTGCTGTTCGGGTTTTATGCGGCAAAAGTGCCGTTGCCCGCTCCGGTGCGCTGGTGCATGGTGGTCGGCGCCTTTACCAATTCCAGTTTGTTTATGTTGCAGGCGATGTTTCCGTCATTAGATAGCCCGACTCCGGCGGAAGGGTTTTTTCCGGGGGTATTTCGTGTATATCTGCTGGCAAGCCTGCTGATCACCAGCTATGGTTTCGGGCGGGCGGCGGTGGTGGTGTTATTGTCCACTTTTAGAGATTTACCCGACGGGCAGGCAGGTTGACCGTAACAGCCATAGCTGTAGGTTATCAAGCCATACTTCGAAACGATTAGACGCACCGCCACCCTAAAGCAGACAATAGCCGCACCCGGCCGGGATACTTCTGGGCATACCTTTATCAGGATATGTCCAGTCATCCAATAAAAATCAAGGTGCTATAAAATGGCTAAAATTGTTTGTGTGCTTTACGACGACCCTATCGACGGCTATCCCACTGCTTATGCGCGTGATGATTTGCCGCAACCGGAACGTTACCCGGACGGGCAAACACTGCCTACCCCTAAGGCGATAGATTTTAAACCTGGGGCATTGCTGGGTAGCGTGTCCGGTGAGTTAGGTTTACGGCGTTATCTGGAAGCGAACGGTCACCAGTTAGTGGTGACTTCCAGCAAAGACGGGGCCGACAGCGTCCTCGACCAAGAACTGCATGACGCGGAAATCGTCATTTCCCAACCGTTCTGGCCTGCTTATATGACTGCCGAGCGTATCGCTAAGGCCAAAAACCTGAAAATGATTGTGACGGCAGGTATCGGCTCCGACCATACCGACCTACAAGCAGCTATGGAGCGCGGCATCACCGTTGCCGAAGTGACCTACTGCAACAGCAACAGCGTTGCCGAACATGTGGTGATGATGACGCTGGCATTGGTGCGCAATTATATCCCGTCTTATAATTGGGTGATGAAAGGCGGCTGGAATATCGCCGACTGTGTGGCGCGGTCTTACGATTTGGAAGCGATGAATGTCGGCACAGTCGCCGCTGGCCGGATAGGCCTGCGGGTTTTGCGCTTGCTGAAACCTTTTGACGTGAAGCTGCATTATCTGGATCGCCACCGTTTGCCGGAAGCCATCGAGCAGGAACTTAATCTGACTTACCACGCCAGTTTGGAAAGCCTGACCCAAGTCTGTGATGTCGTGACCTTGAACTGTCCGCTGCATCCAGAAACCGAACACATGATTAACGAACAGACTCTAAAGAATTTCAAACGTGGGGCTTATTTGATTAATACGGCCCGTGGCAAATTGTGTGACCGCGACGCGATAGTCAACGCGCTGGAAAACGGCCAGCTGGCGGGTTATGCAGGCGATGTCTGGTTCCCGCAACCGGCTCCGAACGACCACCCCTGGCGCACCATGCCCAACCACGGCATGACCCCGCATATCTCCGGCACTAGCCTGTCGGCACAGACCCGTTATGCGGCAGGAACCCGCGAGATATTGGAATGTTATTTTGAAGGTCGCCCTATCCGTGATGAATATTTGGTCGTGCAGGGCGGGCAACTGGCGGGGGTCGGTGCGCATTCCTACAGCAAAGGCAATGCCACAGGCGGCTCCGAAGAAGCGGCGAAATTTAAGAAGGATTGATGGCAGGCACTTGAGCTGAAAGTCAAGCTGCGGGGTTAGCCCCGCAGCCCTTTAACGCGATGGGCGTACTTTTTTAAATGCGAAGAAACGCCATATCTATCTATCAAGCAAATGAATAATCTGCCAAAGCCGTTTGTGCCGTGCCTTGCAATGTGCCCAGTAAGGTCAGTTCACCGGCACTGACCACGGCATCCGCACCCGCTGATTTGAACAAGTACAGGACACTGTCCACGCCGTTGTCAACGGCGAACAGGCGGGTATTGCCCACAGCATAGTTGCTGGTGGCGTTGCCGATGTCGGTGGCGGCATTGGCGGCCGTGATAGCACCGATGATGTTGGGAGTGACCACCACCAGCTCGGATAATGTGGAAAAACTGCCGTGGCCATTAATGAGCGCGGCATTGTTGATGCTATGATCGCCGTTGCCTATCGATAAGCCAGCCACCCCGTCCAACACTTGTAATTTGTCGGTGCCGGAGACAAAATCCAGCACCTTGTCCGCACCGCCCGTCACTGTCCCGAACACGAAAATATCGCTGCCAGCACCCCCTGTCAGGGTGTCCGCCCCCGCGCCGCCGTTGAGGATGTTCATCGCGCTGTTCCCCGTCAGCACGTTAGCCAATGTGTTACCGGTGCCGTTGAGGGTAGCGGAGCCTGTCAGGGTCAGATTTTCGACATTGGCCGCCAAGATGTAAGAAACCGAAGCTTGCACGGTGTCGGTGCCTTCGCCGCTGTTTTCGACCACGCTATCGGCGACATTGTCCACGATAAAGGAGTCGTTGCCTAACCCCCCTGTCAGCGTGTCCGCTCCGGCACCGCCATCCAAGACATTGGCGGCCGTGTTGCCCGTCAGCATATTAGCCAATTCGTTGCCCGTGCCGTTGATGGCTCCCGGAGCATTGAGGAGGATGAGGTTTTCGACATTGGCGACCAAGCTGTAACTGACCAAACTTTGTACAGTATCTGTGCCTTCCCCCGCATTTTCAAATACTTTGTCGCCAATATTGTCCACCCTATACTGGTCATTACCCAAACCGCCTTTTAGATTATCCACGCCGGCACCACCATCAAGGAGGTTTGCTCCCGTATTGCCGATCAGTGTATTGGCAAGGCTGTTGCCGATGCCGTAAATGGCGGCGGTGCCTGTCAGGGTCAGGTTTTCCAAATTTGCGCCCAGCGTCCAGGAGATGGAGCTTTGCACGATGTCGATGCCTCCGTCCGTATCTTCCATGACCACATCCCCGGCATTGTCAACGACATAGAGATCGTCACCCCAACCGCCTACCAAAGTGTCTGCACCTATACCGCCATCTAAGGTATTGTTGGCACTGTTACCGATCAAGGTATTGGTAAGGCCATTGCCTGTGCCGTTGATGGTTGCCGTTCCGGTCAGGGTGAGATTTTCGATATTTGCCCCCAAGCTGTAAGTGATTGACGCTTGTACGGTATCGCTGCCTTCGCCACTGTTTTCGATGGCATTGTCGGCGGCATTGTCAACGATATAAGTGTCATTGCCTAAGCCACCGACCAAGACATTTGCCGCCGCATTGCCCGTGAGCATGTTGGCAAGGTCGTTGCCTGTGCCATTGATGGCATTACTGCCAGTAAGGATGAGGTTTTCGACATTGGCGGCTAAGGTATAACTGATGCTGGACAGTAGGGTATCCGTACCCGCGCTGCTGGCTTCCGTCACGACATCGCCAGCATTATCGACAAAATAAAGGTCATTGCCTAAACCACCGGCCATTGTGTCAGCACCGCCAAGGCCACTTATTGCATCATTGGCGTTAGTGCCGGTCAGGGTATCGTTGCTACTGTCTGTACCGATGATAAAATTGGCCAGCACATCGCCGCCAGCAAATTGAAATTGGTTGACTTGATAAGCGTCGCCGTAAAAATAATTGTCCACCACCAACTGGCTAGCGTTGCCATAATTAAGGTATAGGTTGGTGCCATTTGTGCTGATACCAGCCAAATCACTTAGGGCCACATCCGTGAACGTGACCACATCCACACTACCGTCGGTGTCGTAATTGTTAATCTCATCCTGCCCGTCAGCCAAGGCGATCAGGTAGGTGTCCGCGCCGTTATCGCCTTCCAGGTAGTCGTTGCCGAGGCCGCCATTCAGAGTATCATTGCCGTCACCGCCGATAATCGTATCGGCAAAGCTGCCGCCATACAGGGTGTCGTTACCACCCAGCCCGTAAATAGTGCTTGACCAGGCATCAAAACCAAACAATAGGTCATCATTTGCAGTGCCAGTGATGACTGAGGTGCGGATGAGGATGTCTGTCAACGTCCAAGTGCCATCGGTGAACTGGAATGTGTTGATTCGGTAAGGCGTATCGTTAAAATAGCCATCCACGGTCAGTTGCCCATCTGTACCATAGGTTAAGACCAAACTATTTCTCCCATCTTGGGAGTGGGTGACGGAAGTGATGTCAGCGCGGGTCATATCGGTGAAAATGACTACATCGGCACTGTCATCTAGGGTGTCGTCAATCTCATCCTGTCCATCAGCTTTGGCGATCAGGTAGGTGTCAATCCCGTATCCGCCGCTCACTATATCATTACCCGTGCCGCCTATCAGAGTGTCGTTGCCTTCCATGCCTTGTAGCCAATCGTTGCCGTCACCACCGATAAGCACATCATCACCGATGCCGCCAAACAGGTAATCGTCGCCGCCCAACCCCAAAAGCGTGTTTGACCAGTCATTAAAACCAGACAAGAAATCACTATCCGCGGTACCGGTGATGGCCGAGGCGCGGGCAATGATGTCCGCTAACCCCCAAACGCTGTCGGTGAACTGGAACGTGTCAATTTGGTAGGCTGCATCGGAAAAGTAATTGTCCACGGTCAGTTGCCCGCCCGTGCCGTAGGTCAGAATCAAGTTGTCGCTTCCGTCTTGGGCACGGGTGACGGAAGTGATGTCGGAGCTGGCCATATCGGTGAACGTGACCACATCCATACTGTTGTCGGAGTGGTAATTGCCAATTTCATCTTGTCCGTCCGCTTTGGCGATCAAGTAAGTGTCCGCCCCGTTATCGCCTTGCAGGTAATCATTGCCTAGGCCGCCATTCAGGATGTCATTGCCGTCACCACCATAGATTTGATCGTTGCCATCCACACCATTAAGGCTATCATCCCCGCCGTTGCCATAAATAGTATCATCCGTATTTGTACCGATATAAATGTTATTAGTATTGTCGCCGTTATACGTTGCCATCGCTTATCTCCAGAGTTTTATGGGGTTCTGATAGGTCTTTGGTGATTTTTATTGTTAGTATATTAATAACCAAGGTACATTGCAATGTTTTTCAGATTTTTTTGGCATTTATTCTGGTATGGCGGTGATATTGGTGCGGCTTATATCACCGCTTTTCCTCAAACCACCGATACAGCGTCGGCAGCATCACCAAGGTCAGTAATGTTGAGGTGATTAGGCCACCGATGACCACGATGGCTAGGGTTTTTTGCACCTCCGAACCTGGGCCGTTGGCGAACAGGAAGGGTACGAGGCCGAGCAGGGCGATGGTGGCGGTCATCATGACGGGGCGGGCGTTGGGCGCAACCTTGGCGGATGGCTTCCAGGAAGAATCGGCTAAATATTAAGAAAGGCTAACGGCAAGCGTTTAGTTTCAGGGTAGGAATGCAGTGTTCATAGAGACCGTCGCCCATTAAGCAACACAGGCTGTTGAGTTTAAAGGCCAACTTTTAGCCTGTCGTTTGCTTAACACCTGATTCCATAAGGCCTTTCAGATTTTTAAAACCTGAAAGGCCTTACCCGCAATTATTTTCTGCCCGTCCCTTAATTTAAGGATGGGTGTAGATACCCCTCTGTTTGAGGTTTATCAGGCAAACCCATAATCCGCCAGAGCCGTTTGTGCCGTGCCTTGCAACGTACCTAACAAGGTCAATTCACCGGCACTGACC
The DNA here is from genome assembly GCF_002923755.1 of Methylovulum psychrotolerans. Classification (GTDB taxonomy): domain Bacteria; phylum Pseudomonadota; class Gammaproteobacteria; order Methylococcales; family Methylomonadaceae; genus Methylovulum; species Methylovulum psychrotolerans. Next base: position 474,990 of record NZ_PGFZ01000001.1, on the reverse strand, counting down.
ACAGCATCTGCACCCGCTGATTTGAACAGGTATAAAGCACTGTCCACGCCGTTGTCCACGGCGAACAGGCGGGTGTCGCCCAGCGCGTAACTGCTGGCGGCGCTGCCGATGTCGGTGGCGGCAGTAGCGGTGGTGATGGCGCCGATGATGTTGGAAGTGACCACCACCAGTTCGGATAAGGCGGAAAAACCGCCTAGGCCGTTGATGAGCGCAGCGTTGTCGATGTTATGGTCGCCGTTGCCGATGGACAGGCCCAGCGCCGCGTCCAGCACTTGCAGCTTGTCGGTGCCGGAGACAAAATCCAGCACCTTGTCAGAGCCGCCTGTCACCGTGCCGAACACGAAGGTGTCGCTGCCCGCGCCGCCTGTCAGAGTGTCCGCTCCGCCACCGCCGTTCAAGACATTGTTGGCGGTGTTGCCGAGCAGCACATTGGCGAACAGGTTTCCGGTGCCGTTAATGGCCTTGCTGCCGGTCAAAGTCAGGTTTTCGACATTCGCCGTCAAGGCATACGAGACCGAACTCTGCACTTTGTCGATGCCTGCGTCGACAGTTTCATACACCTTGTCATCAATATTATCCACTACATAGATGTCATTGCCTAAGCCACCCTTTAAGTTATCGACACCAGAGCCGCCATTGAGTATGTTTGCCCCAGCATTGCCGATCAGGGTATTGGCAAGGCTGTTGCCAGTACCGTTAATGGCGGCAATCCCGGTCAGGGTCAGGTTTTCCAGGTTCGCGCCCAGCGTCCAGGAGATGGCACTTTGCACGGTATCTGTGCCTTCGCCGATATTTTCCGTGACCGTATCGCCTATATTGTCAACGATATAAATATCGTCACCCAAACCGCCTATCAGGCTGTCCGCACCCTTACCGCCATTCAGCGTATTATTAGCAATGTTGCCAATGACCGTATTTGCCAAACTGTTACCGATACCGTTGATGGCGGCGGTTCCGGTCAGGGTCAGATTTTCAACATTAGCGGCCAAGGTGTAAGTGACGGAGCTTTGTACCGTATCAACGCCTGCATTGGTATTTTCAATCACCGTGTCGCCGATATTGTCAACAATATAGCTGTCATTACCGAGTCCGCCTTTTAAGCTATCTGCCCCCGTTCCGCCATCCAGCACGTTAGCTGCCGAGTTACCTATGAGGGTATTGGCAAGGTTGTTGCCTGTTCCGTTAATAGCGGCAGAACCCAATAAGGTCAGGTTTTCAACGTTAGCGGTTAGCTGGTAAGAAATCGAGCTTTGCACCGTGTCGATGCCTGCGGCGGGATTTTCATTGACAATATCACCAACGTTATCAACAAAATAAAGGTCGTTACCCGTTCCGCCGCTCATGGTGTCGGCACCTGCAAGTCCGTTCAACGCATCGTTGCCGGCAGTACCCACCAAAATATCCTTTCCGGTAGTGCCGACGATAAAGTTGGTTAATGTGTCGCCGCCTGTAAACTGAACTTGATTTACCTGCCAGTTGATGTCGCTGAAATAAAAATAATTGTCGATGGTGACCTGGTCGCCACTGCCGTACTGGAAGACGAGGCCGTAGTTGCCGTCTTCAAACAGGGCGGTCAGGCCGGACAGTGCCAGATTGGTGAACTGCACAGTGTCCGTGCTGTTGTCGGTGTCGTAATTGTAAACTTCGTCCTGCCCGTCGCCTATGCCGAACACATAGGTGTCAAGCCCGTCATTGCCTTGGAGGTAGTCGTTGCCCGTGCCGCCCGCCAGGGTGTCATTGCCCGTGCCGCCATAAAGGATGTCGTTGCCGCCCAGCCCGTTG
>NZ_PGFZ01000001.1:392037-473077 GCF_002923755.1 Methylovulum psychrotolerans | reverse complement strand
GCCAGTTGGTGTCGCTGTAATAAAAATAATTGTCGATGGTGACCTGGTCGCCGCTGCCGTACTGGAGGACGAGGCCGTAGTTGCCGTTGTCAAACAGGGCGGTCAGGCCGGACGACGCGAGGTTGGTGAACTGCACGGTGTCCATGCTGTTGTCGGTGTCGTAGTTGTAAACCTCGTCTTGCCCGTCGCCTATGCCGAACACATAGGTGTCCATTCCACCATCACCTTGCAGGTAGTCGTTGCCCGTACCGCCTTTTAAAATATCATTACCACTACCGCCATTTATGTAATCATCGCCCCCTGCACCATTAAGGGTATCATTGCCCCCATTGCCATAAATGGTATCCGCCGCACTTGTACCATTGTAGGTGTTATTATTGTTATTGCCGTTATAGGTTGCCATCGCTTATCCTTAAAATACATTAATGTATTGATAATATTGTTATTTTTTCGATATTATACTGCGTCTTATACTGTATGCCTAAGATAGGGATGCCATCGCCAATTAATCGGCACAGACCAATCCGGCTTTAAGGCCGACCGTTAGCCTGTATGTTTATTCTGTCGTTTGCTGAATGTCGGCCCCATAGTTTTACCCATTATTTGGTTTTTTGCCATTTTATTTTCCAACCCAGCATATTTTAAAATTCATTATTTAAAACAGATATTTATTACGAAGGACACGAATTTTTTAAGTCGTTTCTCGATGTCTTTCAGGTTGACTTTATCATGAAAGGCTTAACGAACTATGAATGGCCATGTGTACAGAAACTAAAAGTTAACCGTTTAGAATACTTGCCAGTATCAACGCTTTTCCTCAAACCACCGATACAGCGTCGGCAGCATCACCAAAGTCAGCAATGTTGAGGTAATTAGGCCGCCGATAACCACGATGGCTAGGGGTTTTTGCACCTCCGAGCCTGGGCCGTTGGCGAACAGGAAGGGTACTAGGCCGAGCAGGGCGATGGTGGCGGTCATCATGACGGGGCGGAAGCGTTGGGCGCAGCCTTGGCGGATGGCTTCCAGTTGGCTGAGGCCGCTATCGCGCAGGTTACGGATGTAAGACACCAGCACCACGCCGTTCAGCACCGCGATACCCCATAAGGCGATAAAACCGACCGAGGCGGGGACGGACAGGTATTCGCCGCTGATGAACAGCGAGACCACACCGCCGATGGAGGCAAAGGGCAGGACTAAGATGATGAGACTGGCAAAACGTAGCGAGTTAAAGAGCATGAACAATAAAAAGAAAATCGCGCCGATGGTGATCGGGATGATGATTTTTAAATGCCCCAATGCCCGTTCCATGTTTTGGAACTGTCCGCCCCATTCCAGATAATAGCTTTCCGGTAGTTTGACTTGGCTACCGACCGCCTGTTGCAGTTCGGCGACGAAGCTGCCCAAATCCCTATCTTTGACGTTAACGCCGATGACAATCCGGCGTTTGCCCATTTCGCGGCTAATTTGTGAGGGGCCATCGTTCAGGCGGATGTCGGCCAAATCGCCTAAGGGAACCCGTGCACCGTTGGTGGAAGTTAACAGAATGGCATCAATGGCTTCGATGCTGTTGCGGAAGCTTTCGGGTAGGCGCACAGCGGCGGAGAAGCGGCGTTCACCTTCGTAGATTTCGGTGGCGATTTTGCCGCCGATGGCGGTTTCGATGACATCATGGATGGCGGCGGCGTTAATGCCGTGTCTGGCAATAGCTTCGCGGTTGACGGTAATGGACAGGTATTGTTGTCCGGTCAGGCGTTCGACGCGGATGTCTTGAGCACCTGGGATAGTACCGGCGACTTTGGCGATGGTATTGGCGGTATTTTTAAGCTGTTCCAAATCATCGCCGAAGACTTTTATCGCCAAGTCGGAACGTACTCCGGTGAGCATTTCATCAACGCGGTCGGAAATGGGTTGGGCCATGACCACTTGCACACCGGGCAGGCTAGTGCTGAGTTTATTGCGGATGGCATCGGCGATGGTGTCTTGATTCCAGCCCTTTGGCCATTCGTTTCTGGGTTTCAGGCTGACGATAGGTGTGGATTCGTTTTGGCTTTGCGGGTCGGCGGGGCTTTCGCCGCGTCCGATGTTGGTCACAGCCAGGCTTACGCCGGGAATGTCCATAATCATGCGCATGGCGGCCATTTCCATGTTAATGCCTTCTTGCAAGGAAATGTTGGGGACACGGTTAATGGCGGGGACAATGGAGCCTTCTTTCATTTCTGGGATAAAGGAACTGCCCAAGAACGGCATTAACGCTAGCGTACCGGCAAACAAAGCCGCCGCCACAGCAACAACTAGCTTGCCGTGCTGTAAGGACAAGTCGAGCAGTTGCAAGTAGGGCTTTTTCATGACCGCGATAATGCGGGTGTCATGGTCTTTATGAGAGTGGCCTTGGAGCAGAAACGAACACAGCACAGGTGTTAAGGTCAGCGATAAGATGAGCGAAATCAACAAGGCAATGGCGATGGTGTAGGCGAGGGGGGCGAACATTTTGCCTTCCATGCCTTGCAGGGTCATTAAGGGCAAAAACACCACGATGATGATGCCGACCCCAAACAGAACAGGGGTGGCGACTTCTTCCGCCGCCGCCATGACCACTTTCAGGCGGCTGGTCGTGCCGCCTTTGCGTAAGGTCAGCAGTGTGAAGGCGTTTTCGACTACTACCACCGAACCATCGACAATCAACCCGATGGCTATCGCTAAGCCGCCCAAGGACATTAAGTTAGCGGAAAGCCCCAGTTGGTTCATGACAATAAAAGTAATCAGCGGAGTGATGAGTAGGGTGCAGACCACGATGACGCTGGAGCGTATGTCCCCTAAAAACAGCAGCAAGATGACGACGACCAGGGCGACCCCTTCCAGCAATACTTTGGTGACGGTGTGCAAGGCCGCATCGACCAGTTCGCTACGGTCATAATAAGGGACAATTTTCAAATCTTCCGGCAACATGTTTTTGTCGTTGATTTCCTGAACCCGTGCCTTGATGCGGCTAACCACTTCTTTGGCGTTGCCGCCGCGCAGCATCATGACAATACCGCCTACGGCCTCGGTATAGCCGTTTTTTAGCACAGCACCCACCCGGCCTTCATGGCCTATTTTCACTTCGGCGACATCATGGATATGAATGGGGACACTGTTTTCTTCTTTCAGGACGATATTGCCAATATCGGTGACATCCCGGATCAGACCCACGCCACGGATCAGGTATTGCTCGGCATAATGCGGCAACACCCCGCCGCCGCTGTTGGCATTGTTTTGGGCAAGTGCGTCAAACACTTCACTAAGGGCGATATGGTAATGGTGCATCCGGTCTGGATTGACCAGCACTTGATATTGCTTGTTATAGCCGCCTTGCGAGTTGATTTCCGCGACTCCGGCAATGCCGCGCAATAAGGGGCGCACCACCCAATCTTGAGCTTCCCGACGGCGCATCAGTTCTTCGGGGCTTAAGGCACGTTGCCCGTCATCAGTCCGCTCCAAGGTATATTGGTAGACTTCACCCAGACCAGTCGAAACGGGGCCTAAAATAGGCATGACTCCTTCGGGCATGGTGTGGCTGACTTCCATCAGCCGTTCCATGACCAATTGCCTGGCGAAGTACACGTCCGTGTCATCCGTGAAGACGAGGGTGATCAGCGACAGGCCGTTTTTGTTGAGCGAGCGCATTTCCGTTAGTCCCGGCAAGCCGGTCACGGCAATCTCCAGCGGTACGGTGATAAAGCGTTCGACTTCTTCAGGCGAGCGTCCGGTGGCTTCGGTGGCGATTTGCACTTGGACGTTAGTGACATCAGGAAAGGCATCAACCGATAGGGATTGCAGGGCTTTTATGCCAAACAGACCCAAGCCCACCGCCAATACCAGCACCAAAATACGGTTCTGTAAACCGCCATGGATCAAGGCTTCAATCATGGTTTACCCCAATTCTTTGCGTTGGCGTTCGCTGTTCAGGTGGAAGCCACCCTCGATAACGACTTTTTCGCCTTGTTGCAATCCGTCAATAACTTGGCGTACCGTGCCATTACGCGCACTGAGTTTAACGGGTTTTAAGGTAAATTCATCCGGCGCGGTTTGGACAAAAACATGGTCACGGTCATCAACGCGGATAATCGCCGAGTCGGGCAGCGCCAATTCTTGCGTACTTTGCTTATAGATGACTAAGGTGGCCAGCATTTGCGGCTTAAAAATGCGCTGGGGATTGGGGATGTCCATGCGCAAGGTGACGGTGCGGGTTTGCGGATCGACCATATCGGCGACATAAATCAAGCGCCCGCGTTGTTCTTGTTCGGGGATAGCCGCTAAGGTGACCGAAGCCTCATCGCCTTCATGCGCCCAATGCGCCTGCTGTTCGGGTAGTTCGGCCACCACCCAGACATGGGAGAGGTCGGCGACCGTGAATAGTGCGTCGCTAGGTTGTACCACTTGCCCTAAGGTGACGGTGCGCTCGACGATAGTGCCTTGGATGCTGGCAGTGATCGGCAGTAGCGAATGGATTTTCCGCTCTTTTGCCAAACGCGCCAAATCTGCGTCCGACATGCCAAATACCCGCAGTTGGTCGGTCGCGGTACGCAAATCAATATCGGCTTCGCTCAGCAGGCTTTCCCGTTCCTCCAATTCCGCCTTGGGGATGATGTCGCTAGCAAACAGGCGTTTGGCGCGGTTGGCGACCAATTGTCGCAAAGCCAATTGCGAGCGGGTCTTTAAATAAGCCGATTGGGCCATGCCCAGTTCGGTGCTGTTGAGGGTCGCCAAGCGTTCGCCCTTGTGGACTTCTTGGCCGATAACCGCTTGGGTTTCGGTAATGCGTCCGGTGACGGTCGCACCAATACGGGCAATCCTTTCTTGGTCGAGTTCGACCCGGGCGGGTAAGCGCAAGGATTCATGCACTTGGCTGGAGCCTAAGGTAATGATTTTTATTTGTTGCATCAGCAGTGGCGAAGCCTTAACGGTGAGGGGCGTTTGCGCGGCAGCTAATGGGGCTAACAGCAATACTATTAATAAATATATAAACTTCATAATATTAGGTTCTCTATAAAGAGGGATTGACTAAAGCTCTGCCGATCTTTGGTTACTATTACGGGGTAGGGTGGGGCTTATCAGGGCGGCCTTGGCTGTTTCGCCTTTGTTAATGCCTTTAAGGCAGGCTTTATTGAGCCATCATGGTGCATGACAGTGATGGCCGGCTTTAGCTAGACAGCCGTAATCCCCAGCACTAACGTATTTAAGCTTTTAAAATAGTTGACGCTTGCCCGTCTTATGCCTATTAAACCCCATTTGTCCTGAAACCCATAGTTTAAAAGTCATTCGCCGCAAAGGCCATAGCCTTTTTCAAGCCTTAACCTTGAGTTCTTCATAATAAAAAGGATTAAATTTAAACTACGGCTTTCAAGTCATTTTAGGAGGTGTCATTGTCCAAGCAATATGTATACCTTTTATATGATCTATTCCGCACAAATCTGCGCTTATACCCATCGGCTAACGTCTATAGTCCGTTAATTTTAGCCGTTATGGCTGGGTTTTTTGAGAAAACCCGCCAATTTCATAATACTGTAACGAAATTTTGTGATAATTGAGTCATTAATTATGAAATTGAGAATAGCAATGAAACGGTTTGGCCTCCTACTGATTCTTTTAACACTCTTCCCGTCATTCGCCTCTGCATGGTGGAACGATGATTGGGGCTATAAGAAGAAAATAAGCTTTGATGCAAAAAAAATGCAGCAAGACGGGGTCACTATGCCCCAAGATGCTTTTGCCTTGGTGCGTTTGCATACAGGTAACTTTACTTATTTCTTAGATCTTGCCGAAAAAGGCAAAGATATCCGTGTCTTGGCGGCTGATGAAGCGACACCGTTAAAATTTTATATCGAAAAACTCGACCCCGTTAACGAAATGGCCTTTATCTGGGTGAAATTGCCGAAAGACATTAGCAAAGACCCCGAGCCCAGTTTCTGGTTGTACTATGGCAATGCCGAAGCGGTTGATGGCCAAGATGCCGCTAACGCCTTCGATGCCAGCGAAGTCTTGGCATATCAGTTTGACCAAGCGGCCATTAAAGATTTGACCGCCTATGCGCATGTCGCCTCAGACGCAACGGCCACGAATAGCGAAGGGGGCTTGATTGGTGCCGCCGCCGCTTTCCAAGGTAGCCAAATTATCCGTGTCGCCAGCGCACCGTCACTGGCAATGTCCCCAACGACTGGCTGGACAGTGGAAACTTGGGCCAAAGTTGAACAGGCCCAGCAAAATGCCGTTATTTTCCAACGGGCAGGCGTTACTTTGGCGGTAAAAGAACTGACCCCCACTTTGCAAGTGACCGATGCCTCAGGCAGCAAAAAAGAATTTGCCGCCACTGCGCCGTTAACTGCCGCGACTTGGCAACATTTGGCGGTGGTAGCCACTGCCAGCGACATCACCCTTTATGTTAATGGCGCGGCGGCGGGTACTTTTCCGGTAACGCTAGCGGAACTGACAGGCGATTTGACCTTAGGGGCTGACACTAGCGGCACTAGAGGCTTGACTGGAGCGTTAGACCAATTCGTGGTCTACAAAATCGCCCGCGATGCCAATTCCGTTAAATTTGACGCGCAAATGCAAGGCGCAAACTCGGCGATGCTGACTTACGGCGAAGACGCTACGCCTGATAGTGAAGAAGGCGAATCTTATATTATGGGTACGCTTAACAGCGTGACCATCGACGGCTGGGTCATTATCGGTATTTTGGGCGTGATGTTTGTCATCAGTTGGATGGTAATGATTTCTAAGGCGATTATCCTCAGCCGCACCGCCAAACAAAATAAAAAGTTTGAAGAAGCCTTTGCTTCTTTAAACGTTCAAGATATGGCCTCGTTAAATCATGAAGACACCGACGAAGATGCGGATTATGAAGAATCACCCTTGTTATTGTCGCTGACGGCGAGCCACGGCGAATTCACCGGCTCTTCGCTGTACCGCGTTTACCATGTCGGTGTCGAAGAAATGAACCGTCGTTTAAACAAAACCAAAACTAACGATATTGCGTTGAGCGCCCAGGCCATGAATGCGGTTAAAGCGTCAATGGATGCGGTTGTGGTGCGGGAATTACAAAAGCTGAATGCGCAAATGGTCTTGTTGACCATCGCTATTAGTGGTGGCCCCTTCTTGGGGCTATTGGGTACGGTAGTCGGGGTTATGATTACCTTTGCGGCAATTGCCGTAAGCGGCGAGGTTAACGTCAACTCTATCGCCCCAGGTATTGCGGCGGCGTTAACGGCCACCGTTGCCGGCCTGATGGTGGCTATCCCTTGTCTGTTCGGTTACAACTATTTGGGCGGACGTATCCAATCCATTACGGCTGACATGCACGTTTTTGTCGATGAGTTCATCGCAAAAATGTCCGAACAGCATACCTAGGATCATCCCCCGTACCTGAGCAACCGTTATGAAAGTACAAGAAGAGAATGCGGCGTATGACGAGATTAACGTCACGCCGATGTTGGATTTAGCTTATGTGTTATTGGTGGTGTTCATCCTGATGTGTACTGCATCGGTGCAAGGCATTACCGTTGATCTGCCTAAGGCCAGTGATGCGCCAAGCCTTGCCAAACCACAGACCAAGGCCATTACTGTTACCGCTGACGGCACTATTTTTTTGGATACTTATCCGGTCGATATGGCGCAACTGGAATCTATGCTCCAACAGTTTAAGGCGGTCAACCCTGCCTTGCCCGTGGTTATTAAGGGCGATGCCAGCGTGCAGTACGTCAAGATCGTCGATGTACTGGCATTGCTGGGTAAACTGGACATTACCCAGATCGGGTTGGTTACGCAAAATCTGGTTAAATAAAAACGCCCAATGACGACAAAGAAGAAACATTTTCGGGTTTATTTGCCCACCATTATCGGTGGCCTCATCTTGCTGGCCGTTACGGTACTTATTGTCCGGGCGATCAGTAATATGGAAGATAAGCCGGAGAAAAAAGAACGCACCATCCAAAAGATTACCTTAACTAAACCGCCCCCCCCTCCGCCTCCCCCCCCTAAGGTGGAAAAACCACCTGAGCCGCAGATGGAGGAAAAGGTTGAGCAAGAGCCTGAACCGGAACCCGAAGAAATGCCTGATGTCGCCGATGCACCACCGCCCGGTGATTTAGGTTTGGATGCCGAAGGTTCGGCGGGTTCTGACGGCTTTGGCTTGGCGGCGCGTAAAGGCGGCAAAGGCCTATTAGGTGGCGGTGGCGGCGGCGACCCTAACGCTTGGTATGGCGGTATTATTAAAAACGATATTTTGGATATTCTTTCCGAACACGAAGAGCTGCGCATTAAAGGCTACACCGCAATCGTCAAGTTATGGGTTGAAGCAGATGGCACCATTTCCCGCTTCGAGCTAGCGAAAGGCAGTAATGACAGCGAAATAGACGAGCTGATCAATCAGTTATTGACCAAATACAAAAAGGTCAACGAACCGCTCCCCGTGGGGATGGAACAGCCGATTAAGCTAAGAATTACATCAAAAATCTAAATTAATGTACAGGTAGACAAATGGATAATAAAAAGCAGCTAATGACCATGGTGCTTTGTGGTATGGTGGGCATGGCTCATGCGGGCGAAAAGGAAGAATTGCTCAAATTGCGCAATACCACGACCAATTTGATTAAAGAATTAGTCAAACAGCATGTGTTGACTGAGCAGGCCGCCCAAGAAATGATCAAACGGGCCGAGGCTGACGCAGAGGCACAAGTCGCCGCCCAGCAGGCCGCTAAACCGGCGGGCAAAGATGTGCCGCCCGAACAAGGTGAAGTCAGGGTGCCTTATGTGCCCGACTTCATCAAAGACGAGTTGCGCCAGCAAGTCCGTAACGAATTGCGCGGCGATGTGGTCAAAGATGTCATGCAACAAGCCAAAACCCAAAAATGGGGGATGCCTGAAGCCTTACCTGAATGGATTAGCCGCTTTAAATTATCCGGCGATTTACGCCTGCGTTCGCAAACCGAAATAATGGCACAGGGTAACGCGCCGCTGGGTTCTTATTATGCTAACTTCCAAAATATCAACCAATTCGGCGGTTTGACGGCGGCGGGCTTAAATGGTTACTTAAACACCAATCAAGATCGGCAGCGCTTTCGTGAACGCTTGCGTTTAGTGGTCGATGCCGATGTCACCGAAGGCCTGAAAGCCAGTGTGCGTATGGCGACCGCAAACGTTTCCGCTGGTGGTAATAATCTATGGTATGACCCGACATCGACCAACCAAACGCTGGGCAATTACAGCGGCCAGTATCAGTTCTTAGTCGACCGGGCGTTTCTTAAATACGACGCAACTGATAAAGACGGCTTTAAATGGTTGACCTTAACAGGCGGTCGGATTGCCAGCCCTTGGTATGTCGGCGGCGGTGAGTTCAGCGGCGGCAGCGAATTGGTTTGGGATACGGACTTAAATTTTGAAGGTTTCGCCGCCACGACGCGTAAGGCATTAGGCAATAATAACGGCCATTCGTTATTTGCCACCCTTGGCGCTTTCCCATTACAAGAATCGGCGTTAAGCTCAGGCAATAAATGGCTGTATGGCTCACAAGTAGGGGTGGATTGGGGCTTTGCCAACCATGACCAGTTTAAAATGGCCGTGGCGTTTTATGATTATGAAAATATCAAAGCCAAACCCAACACCAATACGCCAGCCACTTGTGACACCAATAACGCGAATAACAATTTTTCGGTGCCACAATACATGCAGTTTGGCAACACGGTCGGCATTATCTGTTATGACAGCAACAACATTCCGGCCCGTTATGGTTTAGCCTCCGATTACCGGATCGTGAACGCTAATCTTGCATACGACTTTGCGATGTTTGCCCCACACCATTTGATTGTCGGTGCGGATTATGCGAAAAACGTCGGCTTTGACCAGGCGAGTGTGCAAAGATTGGCGAAAACCACCGTGGGTGACAATACCAATGCTTGGCAAGTGCGGGTCGATTTCGGTTGGCCAAGGGTAAACCGTGCGCATCAATGGAACGTCTTTAGTATTTACAAATATGTCCAAAGCGATGCCGTCTTGAGTGCCTTTACTGATTCTGATTTCCATTTAGGCGGTACGAACGCCAAAGGTTGGGTCATCGGGGCAAACTATGGTCTGATGAAAAATGTTTGGGCGACTGGCCGCTGGTTAAGCACCGATGTGATTACTGGCCCACAATACAGCAATGACGTATTGCAATTGGATTTGAACACGAGCTTCTAATGACTGCGGATAACACTATTATGAAATCAGTGGCTAGGGTTATATTGCTGGCGGCGGTAGCGACAGGTGCGGCGACTGCCGCACCGCGTGACGCGGGCGGCGGCAACGCGAAGGCGGCGGTCAATAAATTACAGACGATGGTGAAAGAAATCACCACCGAGCGCGACACCCTAAAAGCCGAAAACGCCAAGGTGGCCGCCGAATTGGAGGCTTTAAAAAGCCAACAAAAGCAAAGCCAAGATGCTGTTACGGCGGCAGGGCTTGAGAAAAATAAATTGGCGGAAGATTTGGCGGCGCAAAAATCCACCGCCGAAGAAGTCCATCAACGCCTTGACAACACCACCGCAAAATTGCGCGAAGTGGTGGATAAATACAATGCCTTAAATAAAGCCAAAAATGATTTGGCAGTGGCCTATACGGCGTTGCAAAATGCCCAGCAAGCGACATCGTCAGACTTAAAAACCTGCGAAGCCAAAAACGTTAAGATGTTTGAAGGCGCGAAAGCGGTCATGGACGGCTACCAAAGCTGCCAAAAACGCGGCATTGTCGATACGCTGATCGGCTCGGAACCGTTTTCTCAGGTCAAGGATGTCGAATTTGAAAACGCCATGCAAGATTACGAAGATAAGCTGAGAAAGCAAAAATATCAAGGTAAAAAAGCCCCGTCTTCAGCGCCTGCACAAGCGCAGGCACCAGAAGAGCAGGCCGAACCGGCAGTTCCTCCTACCGGACAAGCGGCAAAACCAGCGGCTCCGACTGCCGCCGCCCCTACAGCACAAACTGCCAAGCCAGGAGCCGTACCTAACGCGGCCAAACCTGCTGTACAACCCGCCCCAAGCAACAAATAATCGGGTTATCTTGTTTACTGCCAAGCCCTACCGGAGAATGCCACGGCATTCAGGTAGGGCTTTTTTTATCGAATACGGGTATATTTATGCCCGGAACAGCTTTAATAAGCCTTATCCTTCCTAAATCAGCAGATCCAGCCGTTTTGCTTACACACTTCCCCCTCTTTTTCATGATGTCGCTTGCCAATGGCTAGCGATAGGATTTGACTATGCCGACACTAGCACATTCTGTAAAACTTTTACTTCTTGCCTCTCTGCTCAATGGCTTATCCGCTTGTGACCAGAATTCCAAAAGCTCGGAAGCTATCGAAAAAGGCCGCCAAGCCTTTAAGGCGGGTGATTATAAAACCGCCCAAGCGGCTTTTGAGCAAGCTATTGGCGATGACCCTAAAAATACGGCAGGGCGGTTTGCCGTTGCCGAAGCATTAGGGCAATTAGGCGATGTGCAAAGCGCCGTCAGCCAATATCAAGAAGTCGCCAAGCTAGATCCTAAGCATTTGCAAGCGCGGTTAAAGCTGGGCAATATTTACTTGCTGGCGGGTAAACCCGCGTTGGCCGAACAAATGGCGAAAGAGGCCTTGGCTATCGCCCCCGATGACACGGATGCCATGGTCTTAATGGGCAGTGTCTTAGCAGCAGAAAACAATAGCGACGGCGCTTTTGTCCAAGCCCAAGCCGTATTGGCGAAAAAGCCCGACGATGCCGCCGCGACGCTGTTATTGGCCTCGTTACACGCGAAAACCGGCCAAGCCGATGCGGCGTTAAAGTTGCTGCAACAGTTTATCGGCAAACATCCCGAACATGTTGCCGCCCAACTCATGCTGGCGAATTTGTACAACCAATTGGGGCAAACCGATAAGGCAGAGGCCAGTCTGACTGCCCTGATTAAAACCGAACCGCAGCAACTTGACCATCGCCAACGCTTGGCGGCCTTGCTGTTGGGGCATAAACAGGCCGATGCCGCCGAAAAGGTCTTGCGTTCCGCCGTAACGGACTTACCCGACAATGAATCGGCAAAGGTGCTGCTGATAGAATTTTTAGCCGTGCACCGCTCGCCAGAGGTCGCGATAGCGGAAGTGTTGCCTATGTTGGATTCTGAAACGCCTTATTATGAATTGCGCTTTAAGCTAGCCGATTTGCAATGGGCGCAAAAACAACCGGATAAGGCCGAAGAAACCTTAAACGACATTATCAGCTTGGATAAGGACGGCAAAGAGGCTGCGAAGGCGCGTAATAAATTGGCGCGTTTGTATAAGGCGACCCAACGTTTTGATGAGGCCAAGGCCTTAATTAAAACCTTATTGACCGCCAATGCCAAAGACCTTGATGCGCGGATTTTAGACAATGAAATGGCCTTGGCGGAATACCGCTTAGGCGAAGCGATCAGCGGCTTTAGGAACTTGCTTGCTGAATACCCTAACAATACCCAGTTACTCAAACTGTTGGCGGCGGCGCATGTCACCAATAACGAACCCTTGTTAGCCCGGGAAAATTTAGCTAAAGTTATCGAATTGGTACCCAATGATGAGGCCGCCCGCTTAGATTTGGTCAATTTATTGCTGCAAACCGGTGCCAAAGACCAAGCCACTGAGCAGCTTAATGCCTTGTTTAAGCGCAATCCTAACAGTAAAAACGGCTTGGAAGCGTTGTTTAGGATTTATATGGCGCAAAAACAATGGCAACAGGCACTGGACATCGCCAAGCAATTGGAAACCGCTTATAAGGACGACGCGGCAGGCTTTTATATGACCGGCTTGGTGTACCAAGCCGCCGGGCAATTGGATAAAAGTGCCGCCAGTTTTGCCCAAGCCCTTGCTAAGCAGCCGGAGGCGGTTGAACCGCTGACCCAATTGGTAAAAACCTATTTGGCGTTAAAGCAAACCGATAAGGCGGTGCAAAAGCTGCGCGAATTGACCGTGCAAGACGCCAAACATTTTTATGCCTATTCCTTGCTCGGTGATGTTTATGCCAACAGCAATAAAACCGCCGAGGCGATAGCTGCCTATCAAAAAGCTATTGCCATCAAGCCCGAATGGTCTGATGCGTATCGGCATTTGGCGGTGCTGTACCTTAACCATAAACAAACCGATAAAATGCTGGAAATCCTCAATGAAGGCAAGCGCAACACCCATAATGCCTTGGATGTTGTGACGGATTTGGCGGCGGTCTACCATCAGGCTGGCCAGCACCAACAAGTCATTGCCTTATACGAAGAGCTCTATCAGCTCTATCCGCACGCCTTAGCGATACGGCAACGCTTGGCCAGCTACTTGTCGTTGTACGCGCCAGAGCCTACCAATATAGCGAAAGCCGCCAAAATTGCCGAGCCGCTGGCGAATACCCCAGACCCGCAAATGCTTGATACTGCCGGATGGATTGCCTATCAGCAAAACGATTATCCGAAAGCCCAAAGCCTCTTGGCAAAAGGCCAAAAACTGAATGCCGAAAATCCGATGCTCAATTATCATTTAGGCATGACTTACTTACGGCAGGGCGATAAAGTACAGGCAAAAGCTTTGTTAAACAAGGCACTTGCCAGTAAGCAAAAATTTATCGGTCTGGAAGATGCCCAAGCGGCAGTGAAAGGCTTATGACAAATTGGGGTGTAAAGGTTAAAGCCCTTGCACCTCCAATTAACAGATTAGCCTAAGCCATATCCAGAAAAAAGCGGTAATTGTAATCATCCAAAAATGGCTCAGGGTCACGGTGATAACTTTCCCATTCCCTTTTTCTGGCTTTGGTTCTGGCGGGCAGGTTTAGTCCGTGAACACGCCTACTTGATGTAAAGCCAGGGCTTCTATGCGATAGGGATTAGTCATAATCAGGCCTTCAGAAACTGAGTAAAAAAAGCGTCAAACACAAGCGCGTACATAAACACTTAACACCTTGCTCATACGGGATGTTGCAGAATCTTTTTCACAAAAGGCAGGGTAATCTTATGCTTCGCCGCTAACGAGGCGCGGTCTAAGGTGTCCAACAACCGCCAGAGCGAGGCCAAGTCACGGTCGTAATGGGTCAGTAAAAACCGCCCCGCTTGCGGGGATACTTCAAAACCCATTTGGTTGGCCTTAAATATTAAGGCATTGATGCTGTCATTTTCGGTCAGGGGCTTTAGCTTGAGCGTCAGGCCCCAATTTAGGCGGGTTTTTAAGTCAGGCAGTTGAATGTCCAGCGTTTGCGGCGCGGCATTAGCGGAGAGTATCAGCTTATGCTCATAGCTACGGTGGCGGTTGAAAAAATTGAAAAAAGCTTGTTCCCAAGCCGTGTTATGGGCGATATGGCCGATATTATCGACACAAACCAGATCAAATTCGTCCAAATCCGCCAGTATTGCCGGGTCTGGCAGGGCAGCTTGTGCAGGCAAGGAAAAATAAAACGCATCCAGGTTATATTGGTGTGCCTGATGGCAACAGGCTTGCAATAAGTGGCTTTTGCCTAAGCCCTTATCACCCCAGATGAACACTTGCTGTTCGCCGGTACCGTCCAGGCATTTTTTCAGATGGTCAATAATTTCTTGATTACCGCCAGGGAAAAAATCGTTAAAGGTCTGATTGGCTCTAAATTCAAAATTAACGGGGAGTTGTTCGGCCATAATCAGGGGGCAGGGGGTGAAAAACGCAAATACAGGGTAGTGCCGAGAAACAGCATAAAGCTCAGTAAGGCTTCTAAAGAAGCGTACAGCCGCTCATCGGCATTGCTGTAAGCTTCCATGGTGCCGTGGATGAAATAGAACAAGCTAATATAGGCCGCCCAAGTGCAGCTTTTCCGATGGCGGTTTAACAAGCCGCGCATGGGCAACAGTAAGGGCGTGACACTCAGCAATAACATTAAAGCTACCGGGAGTTGGCCGGAAGGGGCAAGAACAGTGTGCCAAAGCATTAATAAGGCAAACAGCCCAAAAAAGCCAATCAGGGCGGCAATGTAAAAATACTGGGCGTTCAGTTTCATGGGGTAGGTAGCGGCAATGTTAAACAGATTTTAAAGACAGGGCGGTTTTTGCCAAGCGTGCGCCTAGGGCTTGGCACAAGATTTTTTCGTGGTCGGTCAGCCCCGCACCTTCCGAAGCCAAATGGCTAGGGCCATAGGGTGTGCCGCCGGCAGCGGTCTCGCGCAGGGCGGCCTCGGTATACGGCAGACCCATCAGTAACATGCCATGATGCAATAAGGGCAACATCATGCTTAATAAGGTGCTTTCTTGGCCACCGTGCAGGCTGCCTGTAGAGGTGAATACCCCGGCCGGCTTGCCGACCAACGCCCCGGTAAACCACAGCGCGGTGGTGCCATCAAGGAAATATTTCAGCGGTGCGGCCATATTGCCGAAATGCGTAGGGCTACCGAGTGCCAAACCGTCGCAGTTGTGCAAATCGTCCAATGTGGCATACAAGGCACCATGTTCAGGGATGGTGTCGGCGAGTTTTTCACAAACCGCCGAGACATCCGGTACTGTCCGCAATATGGCTTCTGCACCCTGTACCGACTCCACCCCCCGTGCGATATGGTTAGCCATAGTGGCTGTCGTGCCATGACGGGAAAAATAGAGGATCAGGATTTTTGTAGTCATAGAACAGCCTCTTAATGGTCAGAACAGGGTTATGCGCATGGGTGATGGTTGCGGCAACGGAAAGAGCGGCAGATAGGCCAAGCACACGCTTAGCGAAACAAAGGCTATAATAGCATTTTTACTTCAACTCATACGCTGAAAAAGTATCAGCAGGTTTGGCAATGATAATCGAAAGGCTCAAACAATACGCAGTACTGGCCCGTTTTGACCGCCCCATAGGCATCCTAATTTTATTATGGCCGACCTTATGGGCCTTATGGGTAGCCAGCGACGGAAAACCTGATACACTGGTTTTTAGCGTCTTTGCGTTGGGGGTCGTGCTGATGCGGGCGGCGGGCTGTGTCATTAATGACTATGCCGACCGCGATTTTGACCCGCATGTGGAACGTACCAAACAACGGCCTATTGCCGCCGGGAAGGTCAGCCCCAAAGAAGCCTTGGTGGTGTTCGCTGTGTTATGCCTGACCGCGTTCGCGCTGGTCTTGTTGATGAATACCTACACCATTTTGCTGTCTTTTGCGGGGGCATTTTTGGCCGCCAGTTATCCGTTTATGAAACGCTACACCCAATTGCCCCAAGCCTATTTAGGCATGGCGTTCGGTTGGGCGGTACCTATGGCGTTTGCCGCCCAAACCAATACGATTCCGGCAGTGGCTTGGGTGTTATATTTGGCGGTAATGCTCTGGGCCTTAGTTTATGACACCATGTACGCCATGGTCGACAAGGACGACGACCTGAAAATTGGCGTTAAATCGACGGCCATTTTGTTTGGCGCTTATGACCGCCAGATTATCGGCCTGTTACAAGTTATTATTATCGGCCTGTTACTGACTGTAGGGCAGTGGCAGCACTTGGCTTGGCCGTATTATCTGGGGGTGCTGGTTGCCGCAGGCCTGTCGGCCTATCAGCAAAAGCTGATTTTTCAGCGCCAAAAAGCCCAATGTTTCCAAGCGTTCTTAAACAATAACTGGTTTGGCATGGCGGTTTTTATCGGCTTGGCTGGAGCTTATTTAGTGTAGGCAGGAGCGGGCGCTATGAGTGCATTAAGAAAACACCCTCCCTTAAGTGAAGAAGACGCTGTACTTTCTTAGGGCTATAGCAAACCCAATCTGCTGTCCTGCAAGGTTTTAAGCAATGGGAAGGGTTAGCAAAGACTCAAATAAGCGCAGATAGTTCAGATGGAAATTGAAAAAAAGCCCTATTACCGCTATAATTATTAAATTTTTGTGACGGCATTCTCAAAATCTGACGGTTTACAAAAGGGATAAGCACATTGAAAATAGTGATTTTAGGCGCAGGCGTTACAGGATCCTCGGTTGCCGAAGCGTTGGCAAGCGAAGAAAACGATATTGTTGTCATCGACTTTAAACCGGAGCTGTTAGAGGCTCTAAAAGAACGGGTCGATATTGCCACGGTCACGGGTAACGCAGCCCATCCTAGCGTCCTTGAACAGGCGGGGGTTGGTATCGCCGACATTGTCATTGCGGTCACAGACCGGGATGAAACCAATATGCTCGCCTGCCTTATCATTAACACGCTCTATAAACGCCCCAAAACCATTGCCCGTGTCCGGGCCATCGATTACCTGACCCATCCCCACTTGTTTAGCCCCAAAGGCATCCCCGTCGATTTTGTCATCAGCCCTGAGCAGATCGTTATGGAATCCATCCGCAATCTGATTGAATTTCCGGGTGTCTTGCATATTTCCGATTTTGCCGGCGGCTTAGTGCGGCTGTTCTCCGTCAAAGTGGTTGCCGACGGCTTTCTGACGGGTAAAAAAATTAAGGCCTTAAAAGAAAAATTCTCGAACGGCAAAATCCGTATCGCCGCCATTTTCCGGCAGGGGCAGCCGTTGGTCGTTAACGGCGAGGCCACCATAGAAACCGACGATGAAGTGTTTTTTGTCGCCCCGCGTAAAGAAGTGCGGCGGGTTTTAAAAGAGCTGAACAAATTGGAGGCTCCCTTAAAACGCATTATTATTGCGGGTGGCGGGCATATCGGCAAGCGCTTGGCATTGGCTTTGGAAAAAGACCATCAAGTCAAAATTATTGAAAAAGACAGCCGCCGCGCTAAGAAAATAGCCGATGACCTGCACAACACCACCATCTTACTCGGCGATTGTGCCGATGAAACACTATTGATCGATGAATCCATTGAAAGCACCGATTTGTTTTGCGCCATTACCAACAATGATGGCGTTAATATCATTTCCGCATCATTGGCAAAAAGTTTAGGGGCGCGTAAGGCCATTTGCTTACTTAACCATGTTTCCTACAGCAAGCTATTGCCGGGGACGGGCATTGATGTCGCCGTGCTGCCCAATCAAGAAACCTTGGGCAGCATCCTTAAGCATGTCCGCCGTGGTGATGTGGCGCAAGTCAGTTCCTTATGCGGCGGTACTGCCGAAGCCATCGAGGCGATTGCCCATAAGAGCAAAGGCCTTAATTCTGTGGTCGGGCGGCCTGTCCACAGTATCAACCTGCCTGAAGGCATTGTTTTGGGTGCTTTAATCCGCAACCAGCAGGTTATTCCCGTCCATCACGATACCTTATTTGAAGAAAATGACCATGTAGTCATGTTCGCCATTGATAAAAAGCTGGTCTCCAGTATTGAAAAAACCTTTCAGCCGATTTAACCGCGTAGCTTACTACAGCTCCCACCCCATTAGCCGCTAGGCATATTTCATCCTACCATTGCCATGAATGTCATTTTTACTATCATCCATATTTTCGGCTTAGTGACAATGGGCTTTAGCGGTCTTATGCTAACCTGTTTAATAACGGCATTGTTTGCTGCCGATCCCGCCGTCAATGCCTTTCTGATGTCTGCGCCCATTACGTTATTAGCGGGCATGGCCATGTTTCTTCCGACCTTAAAAACGCCCAAAAAAGTGTCGCGGCAAGCGGGTTTTTTATTGGTGTCGATGACGTGGTCGTTAATCCCGGTTTTTTGTACGCTGCCGCTGCTGTTTTATATGCCGCAACTCAGTTTTGTCGATGCGTATTTTGAGGTCGTTTCAGGGTTGACCACCACGGGAGCGACGGTTTTGAGCGGCATTGATAACTTGCCCATGTCAATCAACTTGTGGCGGCATGAATTGAATTGGATTGCCGGTATGGGCATTATTATTTTCGCGGTCGCCATTTTGCCGATTTTAGGTATAGGCGGGATGCAGCTTTACATTGCCGAAACACCGGGCTCGGTTAAAGAATCGGATTTACCACCGCGTATCGCCCAAACTGCCAAAGCCTTATGGATGGTGTATGCGGGCATTTCGCTGGTTTGTATTCTGGCCTTAAAACTGGCGGGCATGAATTGGTTTGATGCCATTTGCCATGCTTTTGCAGCAATGAGTTTAGGGGGCTTTTCAACCCATGACAGCAGTGTCGGGTATTTTAATTCCTTGCCGATTGAAATCGTCCTAACTGTATTCCAGTTGATTGCCGCCATTAATTTTGCCTCCCATTTTATCGCCCTAAGAAAGCGGTCTTTCAAGCCGTATATTTATGATATGGAGGCTAAAGCGTTTTTATTGCTGGTACTGAGCAGTTGTGTCCTAACCGCTTCAGTCTTATGGCGTAGCGGCACTTATCCTGATTTTCTGACTGCCTTACGCCATGCGACATTTAATCTGGTGACCATCGCCACCGATTGCGGCTTTGCTTCCCAAGATTTTAACCAATGGCCTATCTTTGTGCCGATGTGGATGTTGTTTTTAAGCTGTTTGTCCGCATCATCCGGTTCGACGGGTGGCGGTATCAGAATGATCAGGACTATTATTTTAATGAAACAGGCGCGGATGGAGTTGTTCAAGTTTATTCATCCGGCGGCGATACGGTCATTACGGATCGGTGATACCGTCATTAACCACAACATCGTCACCTCGGTGATGGGTTTTATCTTCTTATATTTCATCAGTATTGTCATACTGGTGTTCACCTTATTATTTAGCGGCATGGATTTTATTAGCGCGTTCAGCGCCATTATTTCCTGCTTTAACAATGCCGGCCCCGGCCTTAACCAAGTCGGCCCTGCCGGTAATTACGCTAGTCTCAGCGATTTCCAAACCAGCGTCTGCACCTTCGCCATGCTTTTGGGGCGAGTACAGATTTTCTCCATCGTCATCCTGTTTGTGCCGGAGTTTTGGCGTAAATAAGCCCTATTATTTGAGGTAAATGCAGGTTTATCCGCTATTGGCCGCATCCTCGCATCATTCCTCAACCGATAGCACTGCACTGGACACCCTACCTTGCCCTAAGCGCACAGCCAGTTTATCGCCGACCTTAAGCTGTTGGCTGGAGCGGATAATCTCGCCGGATTCGGCGGCACTGACCAGGGCGTAGCCCCTGCTTAAGGTTGCCAACGGGCTGACCGCATGTAAGGTTTGGCTGGTCGCCGCCAAGCGTTGCCTAAAGCCCGTCAGTTTATGCGCCATAGCCTGAGCCAACCGTTGTTGCAAATACTGCTGGCGTTGGCCTAATTGGCGGATTTTTGCCGCCGGATGGTGTTGCCATAACCGGGCTTGTTTCGCTTCCAGCCAATGCCGATGCCCACGCCACGTTGCCGCCATGACTTGGTTTAGGCGCATATCCAATTCATCCAAGCGCTGGGCATTACGCGCCAGCCGTTGCCCCGGCTGTTGCTGTTGCAGGCGTTGTGCCAGCCAAGCCAAGCGTTGCTGCTGCTGGCCAATTTTGCGGCGCATCAGTTGCTGCAAGCGTTGTTCGGTATCGGCAAACTGCGCCAACCAGACTTGCCCGTCCGGCACGACGTGTTCGGCGGCGGCCGAAGGGGTCGGCGCACGGAGATCGGCGACAAAATCGGCAATGGTAAAATCAGTCTCATGGCCGACCGCCGAAATCACCGGCAGACGGCTGGCAAAAATCGCCCGCGCCACCCGCTCTTCATTAAACGCCCATAAATCTTCCAAAGAACCGCCGCCGCGCCCGACGATCAGCACATCACAGCGCCCTTCGGCATTAGCGGTCGCCAAGGCTTGGGCAAGCTCGTATTGGGCATTGTCGCCCTGTACCGAAACGGGATAAATAAGCACCGCCACCGCCGGAAAGCGCCGCTTCAACACGCTCAGAATATCCCTGACCGCCGCGCCGCTAGGCGATGTTATCACCCCAACAGTGCTGGGTAAGGCAGGTAAAGCCTGTTTATGGCGGGCATCAAACAAACCTTCCTCCGCCAATTTGCGCTTAAGCGCGGCAAATGCCTGTTGCAGTTCGCCTTCTCCGGCTGGCTCCAGGCTTTCGACAATCAATTGATAATCGCCACGCGGCTCATACAAACTGACCTGCGCCTTGACGCGTACCTGCTTACCGTTTTCCGGCCTGGCCTTTACGCCGCGCTGGGAATTTTTAAACATCGCACAGCGCACCTGCGCTTGGGCATCTTTTAACGAAAAATACCAATGCCCAGAAGAAGGCGTGCTTAAATTAGAAATCTCCCCAGCCACCCATACCGAGCAAAAATGCTCACTCAGCAATTGCCCGGCGGCACGGTTGAGTTGGGAGACGGTTAGGGTGGCAGAGGCTTCGGTAGGGTAGGGCATAGATTAAGCTATTTTATTGCGGACTTAGTGTTTGTTAAATCCTAACCAAGCTGAAAACGGTTAAACATAATCCGCCACGAAGGACACGAAGAGGCTAACTGAAAACGTCGTGTCCTCTTCGTGATGAATGATCTTTAAGTCATAGGTTTAGGTGCTATAGGTTGCATTAGGCACAACCATTGATTAGCCATAAACCGGAAACCTAGCGCAAAGCTCGGCGACCCGGCTCTGCACAGAGGCAATTACCGTTTCATCGTCCAGGTTTTCCATCACATCACACATCATGTGGGCAATTTCGGTCACTTCTGCTTCTTTAAAGCCACGGGTGGTGGGGGCAGGGGTGCCGACGCGGATGCCGCTGGTGACGAAAGGCGATTGCGGGTCATTGGGTACGGCATTTTTGTTGACGGTGATATGGGCGCGGCCTAAAGCGGCATCGGCAGCTTTGCCGGTAATGCCTTTAGAGACCAAGGACACCAGCATCAGATGGTTATCAGTACCGCCGGACACTACGTCAAAGCCGCGTTCCATAAACACTGCCGCCATGGCTTGGGCATTGGTGATGACTTGTTGTTGGTAGGCTTTAAATTCCGGTTCCATCGCTTCCTTAAAGGCCACGGCTTTGGCGGCGATGACGTGCATGGAGGGGCCGCCTTGGATGCCGGGGAAAATGTTCGAGTCGATTTTTTTCTCCAGATCCGGGTTACTACGGCAAACAATCAAGCCGCCGCGTGGGCCGCGTAAGGATTTGTGCGTGGTGCTGGTGACGGCATCGGCAAAAGGCACGGGGTTGGGGTATAAACCCGCCGCGACCAGACCTGCGACATGTGCCATATCGACGACAAAATAAGCCCCGACTTTATCGGCAATATCGCGGAAGCGTTGCCAATCCCAAATTCTGGAATAGGCGGAAAAGCCCGCGACCAACACTTTAGGCTTATGCTCTAAGGCTAGGGCTTCAACTTGCTCATAATCAATCTCGCCAGTGTCGGCATCAAGCCCATATTGCACCGCGTTGTAGAGTTTTCCGGAAAAGTTCGGTTTTGCCCCATGGGTTAAATGGCCGCCACTGGCTAGGCTTAAACCGAGAAGGGTATCGCCCGGCTGCATCATCGCCATAAATACGGCCATATTGGCTTGTGAGCCAGAATGGGCTTGAACGTTGGCATAGTCTGCGCCAAATAACGCCTTGGCGCGGTCAATAGCGAGCTGTTCGGCTTTATCGACAAATTCGCAGCCGCCGTAATAACGTTTGCCAGGATAACCTTCGGCGTATTTGTTGGTCAGTTGTGACCCTAACGCTTCCATCACCCGTGGACTGGCATAGTTTTCTGAAGCGATCAGCTCAATATGGTCTTCTTGGCGCTGGCGCTCTTCTTCCATAGCGTTAAATAAGTCATCGTCAAAGCCTTGGATGGACATGGATTTATTAAACATGGTATCTCCTGATTGTGGGTTGTTCGGTAAGAGGCATAAGGCTAAACGGCTGCGGGTATCAGCAGCAGGACTTGCAGGTCGGCGACATTAGTGCCTGTCGCGCCAGTGACCAGTAAATCGCCGGCGCGTTGTAAAGCTGGGTAGGAATCGTTATTTGCCAAGTGGGCCGCTGCCGAGTCTGGGCTTATCATACGGCTTATTGTACCTGCGTCAACCAAGCCCCCGGCCGCGTCGGTCGGGCCGTCGCGGCCATCAGTGCCGCCGCTTAAGAAAGCCCATTGGCCACCTAAACCTTGTTGTTGTGCGGCCAGGGCAAATGCTAAGGCCATTTCTTGGTTACGCCCGCCACGCCCGTTGCCTTGTAAGGTGACGGTGGTTTCGCCGCCCGCCACTAACGCTACGGGCTGCTGTAGGGTTTTGGCGTACGTCACCCAATCCTTGGCAACTGTGCGGGCTTCGCCGCATAAATGGCCGCTGTACAACTGGCTAGGATAGCCTAGTCGCCGTGCGGTCTGAAGCATGGCATTGACGCTGAGGGCATTGCTGCCAACTAAGGTTTGGCTGTTACGCGAAAAAATCGTGTCATTCGCTTTGGGGGTTTCGGCGATAGCGCCCTGTACCCCTTGGTGCAAATGCTGTTGCACGGCGATGGGGATTTTGTCCCAAGCCTGTCTGGTTTTTAAAATGGCAACCGCATCGCTATACGTCGTCGGGTCGGCGACTGTAGGGCCGCTGGCAATGGCGCTGAGGTCGTCACCCAACACATCCGATAAAATCAAGGCATGGACATCGGCGGGATAAGCCAGTTTTGCCAAGCCACCGCCTTTTAATTGCGACAAATGTTTGCGGACACAGTTAATTTCATTAATGGTCGCGCCGCTCGCCAGCAACACATCGGTGGTGGCGACTTTTTCTGCTAAGCTAATGCCGGACACAGGGTAGGGGATTAAGGCGGAGCCGCCGCCACTGACTAAAACTAACAGCAGTTCGCCTTGCTGGGCATCACTGGCTATCTCGGCAATGCACTGGGCGGCATAAAAGCCTTCCGCATCAGGCAAAGGGTGGCCTGCCCCGACAACTTTAATGGCCGCCAAATCGGTGACGTTTTCATAATTGGTCACGGCAATCGGGTGAGCATCCAGCAAATAGGCGGGAATGCTGTCGTGTGCGGCGCTTGCCATCGCACAGGCTGCTTTGCCGAAGGCAATAAGATGGATTTTTGTCCAGCGGCGGGTGTGCGTGTTGCCGTCATTCAGACGGATGTCCAGCAAGGTGCCGTTAGCCGTCAAACAGCGTTTAACGGCTTGGTAAGGATCGGCGGCGGCAACACCCGCCTGAAAAATAGCTTGGGCGTGTTGCCTTAATTGCGCGGTTAAGGGCATCAGCTATTAAGCCATTTCTTTGGCTAAGGCGAAGATATTTTCGGCATCCAGCACCTGTTTGTTATCAGTAAATAATCGGGCGATACAGGCGCGGTGCAAGGCTAGCTTTAATGCCCCGAAGCCAATTGCCCCCCACATAATTTTACCGTGCCGCATAATGCCTTTGTCCATCATATCCATGCCGCCTATCCCTAAGGGCGGTGTGGCATTGGCATCAGCCAGCATTTCCAGGTGTGGGTTATCCTGCCAATGTTCGGGTTTCAGCAATTCAACTCCGGCCGCTCCGGTCGCCAACACAATCTGGGCATCGGCAATGGCGGCGGCGCGGGCATCATGGTCGTATGCTTCCACAGGGGTCAGTTCAACGCCAAACCGCGCCCGCATCGTGTCACAGGCTTGTTCGGCACGCGCTAAGGTCCGCGCCGTTAAGGACACGCTGGCACCTTCTTGAGCGAGCATGACTGCCGCCCGTTGCCCGACCGGGCCAGTACCCGCTAAGACCACGGCTTTTTTGCCTGCCAACGTACCGCTAACCGCCAGTTTGGCGACCGCCGCCGCCGCCGTGGTGTTGCTGCCATTGCTGTCCAGCATGACCGACACTTGAAAACCAGGGAAAAAATGGCTTTGCACGGCGACCAATAAGGTTTGTCCCGCGATCATGTCGCTGCCGCCAATAAAAATAGCGGTATTTTTTTTGTCTTTGGGGGCGCGGGTAAAAATAGCGCCTTCCACCAAGGGTTTGACAGTTTCTGGAGTCAGTCCGCCGTAACCGATAACGTGATCGGCACCGCCGTCATAGCCGACCACCGTATCAAAAACGGCCGGGTGCAGATCGGTATCGAACTGAAATAACAACTTTTTCATGATTAACCTGATAAGTCTGTGTGAAAAAAGGTGGGGTTCGGTATTATACGCGATATTGTAACCCTGCTAGGCTGAAGCCAGTTAGGATTTAAAATGGATAATGCGTGATTTTATTCAGCTATGAGTGATACGATTGCAGGAATTGTAGCGATTAGTTTTGGTCAGAAAGGTAGCAGTTAATAATGATAACAATAAAAGCACAGGAACATAGATGAAAACCCCTATCCATATCGCAGTGACCG
This sequence comes from Methylovulum psychrotolerans, assembly GCF_002923755.1. GTDB lineage: Bacteria > Pseudomonadota > Gammaproteobacteria > Methylococcales > Methylomonadaceae > Methylovulum > Methylovulum psychrotolerans. The sequence continues at coordinate 447,971 of NZ_PGFZ01000001.1, read as the reverse complement.
GAGCCGCCGGACAAATCAGTTATTCTTTGTTATTCCGTTTGGCGGCAGGTTTGCTGTTAGGCCCCGATCAACCCATTGTCTTGCATTTGCTGGAAATTGCCCCGGCAATGCCCATCTTAAAAGGCGTGGTCATGGAACTGCAAGATTGCGCCAGTCCCTTATTGCACCGTATTGTCGTGACAGACGACCCGCTGGTGGCGTTTAAAAATGTCGATTACGCGTTTTTGGTCGGTGCGCGGCCGCGCGGGCCGGGTATGCTGCGCAAAGATTTACTGGAAGTCAATGCGGAAATTTTTGCCGTGCAGGGCAGAGCCTTAGATGCCGTGGCCAGCCGGGGTGTCAAAGTGTTGGTGACGGGCAACCCCGCCAATACCAATGCGCTGATCGCCATTAAAAACGCCCCTGGCTTAAAGCCGGAAAACTTTTCCTGCATGAGCCGCTTAGATCATAACCGCGCCATCAGCCACCTGGCGGAAAAATGCGGGGTGCTGGCCACCGACATTAAAAATATGACCGTCTGGGGCAACCATTCCTGCACCCAATACCCGGATCTGCACCATGCCAAAGTCAAAGGCCAAGATGCCTTATCGTTGGTGCCGAAAAAATGGTTTATTGAGGATTTTATCCCCACCGTCCAGCAACGCGGCACGGAAGTGCTGACAGCCAGAGGGCAGTCCAGCGCCGCGTCCGCCGCCAATGCCGCCATCGACCAGATGCGGACGTGGATATTTGGCACCGATACCAGCGATTGGGTCAGCATGGGGATTTTGTCTGACGGCAGCTACGGCATAGAAGCCGGGCTGGTCTTCTCGTATCCGGTCACTGTGCTTAACGGCGAAGTCAGCATTGTTAAAGGCTTGGATATTAACGAGTTTAGCTTGCAACGCTTGCGCGTGTCGGAAGCGGAATTGAAAGAAGAGCGGGATGCGGTCAGATATTTGTTTTAATAGGGCCTAAGGGCACGTTGCCGTAACGGACTGCGTTAAGGCATGTCTAGGAATAAGTCAGTCAAACGCTAAAGAATGTAGGATGGAGGGAGCGCGGGCATCTTGCCCGCGTTCCCTCCATTGCTCTCTACTGGCGTTTACGCCGATACCAAATGACAAAGCCTGTCACCACCAAGGCCAGCGGTAGGCCGAGCAGAAAACCGAAGCCGATGACGGCGACGGCAAGAGACGGCAGGTTTAAGCTTTTGTCGGTCGCCGTTTGGATGGGAATATCAATAAATTCGTCATTTTGCAGCAACCAGTTAATGATGCGCATCCCCACATCCAAATTGCCGACATTGCCCAGATAAGCGTTAGCCAGAAAATCACTGTCGCCGATAGCCACTATCCGCTGCTGCTTTTTATCGGCATTACGCGTCAGGGTATAGGCAAACACTTGGCTAGGGTTGGCAGACATTGCCGAGACTTGCCCGGCACTTTCCAACAACGGCTTGGCCTGGAAGGGGCTGCTTTTATCGGTGCTTAAGGCCACCGCCGCCGGATAAACGCTAATCAATTGCAAGCCACGGGTGATCGGGTGGTCGGGGTAAGCGCTGGCAATCACAAAGCTAGGGTCGTCTATGCCATACAGACGGGTGCTGGTGTCGATAATCGCCGTGGGCGCTTGCTGCAAGCCCAGGTCTTTTTGCAAAGCCGCCAGATGCTGGTTGCCCGGTTCGGCCAGCAGCAACAGATTGCCGCCCTTATCGATATACTGGCGGAGCATCGCCAGTTCGCCCGGCAACAGCGGCACACTGGGGTCTGCAATCACTAATGCCCCGGAATTGTCGGGAATACTGGTGACATTCGCCAGATTCAGCGGTAAGGCGGTGATGTTGCGCAAGGCCAATTCTTTGCCGAATTGCCCCCAGGCAAAATTAGCGACACCGTCGGGTGCGCGTTCGCCGTGTCCGGTCAAAAAGCTCACCCAGCGCCGCTCGGCGTGGCTCAGTTGCAGCAACGCATTGCTCAGGGTCGATTCGTCAACAAACTTCAGTTTTTCCGTATGTCCGCGATACTCGACCAGCACCATGCCTTCCGGGCCGATTTCCAATTCACGGGTTTTTTCCGGCTGGCTGTCAGGATCGATAAAACTGAGCGAAAAATTCGCTTTGTGGCGGCTGTAGCGTTCCAGCAATTGGGCAATCTGTAAGCGTACCGGCTGGCCTTTTTTCAGATAAGCCGTAATTTTAACGTCGTCCGGCATGGCCGCCAATAATTTTTGCGAGGCGACCGACAAGGTGTTGCCGGCATGGGCGGTCATATCCCAACGTAGCGGATACAAGGTGCTTAACCAACCGGCTAAGGCCAATAAGCCCAGTATCGCCAAAGTTAACAAACGGTTTTTTAAACGCGGGTAGCGGGTTAGGGATAGGTTCATTTTTGGTAGCGAAGGTTAGCCAAGCTGCGGACACTGAGCAAGAGAAAGCCGCCGATGAACAGCAGAAAATAGCCGACATCAACAGAGCTAAGCAAACCGCTTTGCAGGTTTTGGAAATGCCGTAACAAAGACACATAGTCCAGCCAAGCACTGCGCGTGTCGCGCATCTGCGTCCCCGTGTCAACTAGCCATAACAGCAATAGCAGGCCAAAGCTGCCGATACCCGCAACAATCGGGTGCTGGGCGAGGCAGGATAAATACAGTCCGGCGGCGGTCAGGGCAGCTACTAGCAACAGTAAGGCCAAAACATTGGAAAACAGTTTGCCCATATCCAATTCGCCGCCTAATAATAGCGATAAGGGCATAATAGTGATTAATAAGACCACCACCGCCAATAGCCCAAAACAGCCTAAAAATTTGCCGATGATAATCTCACTATTGGTAAGTGGCGCCGACAGCAACAGCGGCAAGGTTTTGTTGCGGCGTTCTTCGGCAACTAAGCGCATAGTCAGCAGCGGTACGACCAGTAACAAAATAATGGCGGCATTGCCGAACAGCGGCGGCACCACAATATCGGTCAGGCCGGGGCCGCTGGGGATGGCTGACAATTTAGGCTGCAACACCATGAAAGTCTCCACTTGTTTTAGGAACAAATAGCCCAATATTAGCTGCAATACCGCCAAAATACTCCACGCAATCGGGGAGATGAACAGGGTCTTAAATTCGCGTGTGGCGATGGTCAAGATCATGGCCGTTTATCCTCGGTCAGGCTGATAAAAATATCTTCCATCGATTTTTTCAAAGGGGTGAGTTCCTGTAATTCCCACCCGGCGGCGATAATGGCCGCAGTCAGGGCTTGGCTGGGGTTGGCGCTGAGCCGATAATGGATGTGCAAATGCGTGGCGGTTAAGGCTTCAATGCGCAGTACGCCAGGGATGGCGGCTAAGCTGTCGGTATCGGGGGCAAGCCGGGTAGCCACTTGCAAAATGCCCGTGTCCATAAATTGTGCCAGTCCGGCAATGCTTTCATGCAGGATAAGTTGCCCTTGGTGGATGATTTGCACATGGGTACAGGAGTCCTGTACTTCACTGAGGATATGTGTCGAGAGGATAACCCCGTGGCTTTGCCCCAACTCACGGATTAAGGCGCGGATTTCGCGGATTTGTAAGGGGTCTAAGCCGACGGTAGGCTCGTCGAGAATAATCACGTCAGGGTTATGCAAAATGGCTTGGGCGATGCCTAAGCGCTGTTGGAAACCTTTAGACAATTGCCCGATCAGCCGCCGTTTGACTTCCAGAAGGCCGCAGCGTTCTTGGGCTTGGCTAATGGCGGGCAATAACGCGGTTTTGCTGAGGCCGTGCAGTTGTCCGCAATAGTGTAAATATTCCTGTACAGTCAGGTCTTTGTAGAGTGGCGGGGTATCGGGCAAATAACCCAGGCTTTGTTTGGCGGTTTTTGCATTTGCCGACAAATCAACACCATTGATTTTAATGCTGCCGGAACTGGGGGTCAGTAAGCCGCAGAGCATTTGCATGGTCGTGGTCTTGCCCGCACCGTTAGGACCTAAAAAGCCCAGCACTTCGCCGCGTTTAAGGGTAAAACTCACATCTTTAACAGCACACTGTTTGCCGTAATAACGGTAAAGATGTTCGGCCTCTATCAATAAGGTCATGGGGCTTATACCTGAGTTAACAATTTCTCTAATTCGGCTTGGATTTTTTTCCGGTAAAACAAAAATTTCCAACGGGTACCGCCGCATTGCCGCCATAAGATAACGGAGCGGATGCCCGCTAACAAGCACGCGCGGATTTTATCGGCGGTATGGGTATTGGTCAAATAATGGCTATCGCCGTTGACCATGATTCTGGGTTGCAATTTGCTGATAGTGTTGCTGTAAATATCGGCAAGGTTGGCAATGACATTTTCATGCAGCAAACCGAAATGGCCGGCTTGTATCTGGGCTTTTTCAACGCCTGTCGTGATAATTCTGAGCGATTTGGGTTGTTTGGACAATTGGTTTTCCAAAAACACTAATGACGCGGAATAACGCGCCTGTTCGGCATTGGCGATTTTATAGTTGGTCATTTGCTGTTGTAGTTGCACTAGCCCCAAATGAAGCCCCGCCAAGCTACCATAAACGTCAAGCACCGTATCGGTATCTATTTTTAACACACTGCCTATACTCGCCTCCATAGCGGTGGCATCGGCGGTTCCGGTGGTGGCTAGCTGCTGCACCAAAGCGGCGGCTTGGGCGACTCCGGCTAGCGCGATAGTCTGGTGGGTGATGGTTTGTAATTGCATAGTTATTGCTATGGTTGGGGAGGGTTGCTATCGTATCAAGAATAAACGCCGCTGTTCAATTTAGTTTAGCGGATAAAGGGCGTAATATAGGCCATGCTAAGAACTTTATAGCTTACAGTTGGCAATTGTCCATAAAAATAACAATAAATCATCATTGGAGAAAGAAATCATGCGTGAATCGGTCATATTAAAAGTAACTGGCATGAAATGTGGCGGCTGTGAAGCCAATGTGACCCATAAGCTGAATGATATTGATGGCGTGGTCTACATTAAGGCTTCCAGCCAAGAGCAACAAGTGCAAGTTGATTTTAATGCTGAAAAAACCACGCTTGCCGCGATTAAAGATGCCATTACCAATGCGGGTTATACCGTTGTCTCCCTTTAAGTCCGGCATTAGGTGACCCATGAATACTGAAGAACATAACGATGCTATGCGCCTGTCTATTGCGGGTATGCGTTGTGCGGGCTGTGTCAGTGCCGTGGAAGGCGCTTTAGCGGCAGTGCCTGGCGTTACGGCGGTCAGCGTTAATTTTGCTGACCATTCGGCTTCGGTCAGCGGTTCAGCGGATGCCGGGTTATTGACTGAAGCGGTCAGGCAGGCGGGTTACGATGCCGCCGTGATGGAGGGGCTTGAAGACTTGAGCGCCCAAGAGCAGCAAGAGGCTGTCCGTTATCGGCAGTTGCTGAACAAAGCCATGGTGGCGGGCGGTTTTGGGCTGTTATTAATGTTGGGCGACCATTGGCAATGGTTACCCGCCATAGGCTCACCGGCGGGCTTATGGTTGTGGCCGGAACTGGCCTTAATCAGCTTAGGCATTATGGCCTATTCCGGTTGGCATTTTTATAGCGGGGCGGTTAAGTCTTTGCAGTTGGGGCAAGCCAATATGGACACCCTGATTGCCTTAGGTACGGGGTCGGCTTGGCTGTATTCCTGTGTGGTCATTGATTACCATGCGGTGTTGCCGTCACTGGCAAAGTACGCCTATTTTGAAGCGGCGGTGGTTATTTTAGCCTTCATTAATTTGGGTACGGCCTTGGAAACCCGCGCTAGAGGCAAAACCTCTGGGGCAATCCGCCAGTTAATCGGTTTGCAGCCGCGCACCGCACGAGTGCTGCGGGACGGCGCGGAAATTGACATTGCCATAGAGCTGGTCGGTTTGGGCGAAACGGTACGGGTTCGGCCAGGTGAGAAAATCCCCGTGGACGGGCTGTTGCTCTCAGGCCACTCGACGGTTGACGAATCTATGTTGACGGGCGAGCCACTACCTGTGGAAAAAGCCGTCGCCTCTAAAGTGGTGGCCGGCACGGTTAACCAATCCGGTAGCTTTTTGTTTACCGCCACCCACATAGGCCGAGACACGGCTTTAGCGCAAATCATTAAAAGCGTCCGCCAAGCGCAAAACAGCAAACCCGATATTGCCCGTTTGGCGGATAAAATATCCGGTGTTTTCGTGCCGGTCGTTATCGGTATCGCTGTGCTGACTTTTCTGGTCTGGTGGTCGTTCGGGCCAGCCCCGTCATTAGGCTATGCGTTTGTCACCTCAATGACGGTGTTGGTCATTGCTTGTCCTTGCGCCTTAGGTTTGGCGACACCGATTTCGGTCATGGTGGCGGTCGGGCGGGCGGCGCAAGCGGGCATCTTGATCCGTAACGGCGACGCATTGCAAATGGCGGGCAAACTGACCTGTCTGGTGGTCGATAAGACCGGCACAGTGACGGAAGGTAAGCCGACCGTCGCCGTGATTGAACCGATGGCCGACTTGGACGCAAACGCCGTGCTGCAATTGGCGGCGAGTATTGAAGCGGCTTCCGAGCATCCTTTAGCGGCAAGCATCTTAGCGGCTGCCAAACAAAAACAGTTGCCCCTTAAAACTGTCAGCGATTTTGCCGCCATTACAGGTTTAGGTGTCAGCGCAATCTGTGAAGGCCAACGCCTGTTGTTCGGCAATAAGGCGTTAATGGATAAGGAAGGTGTTAAATTTACCCGCTATAATAACAAATTGGAAAAATTGTCGGCATTAGGGCAAACCCCGATGTTATTGGCGGTAGATGATAAGATTGTCGGCATGATCGCCGTCGCCGACGCGCTGAAAAAAGACTCCCAAGCGGCGGTCACGCAATTGAAAAGCTTGGGTATCCGCATTATTATGGTGACTGGCGATAACCAGATCACCGCCCATGCCATTGCCAAACAGGCGGGCATTGCCGAAGTCAATGCGCAAGTGTTGCCGCAGGATAAGGCGGCTTTAATTAAGGCCTTGCAAGAGCGCGGCGAAATTGTCGGCATGGTTGGGGATGGGATTAACGATGCGCCCGCCTTAGCACAGGCCGATGTCGGCTTAGCGATAGGTACAGGTACCGATGTCGCGATAGAAAGCGCCGATGTGGTGATCTTACAAGGCTCCTTGTTGAAAGTGCCGGAAACCATCGCCTTATCGAAAGCCACCGTCGCCAACATCCGGCAAAACTTAGTGGGGGCGTTTTTTTACAATGTCCTCAGTATTCCCGTCGCCGCCGGATTGTTGTATCCTGTTTTCGGCATTCTGTTAAATCCTATGATTGCAGGGGCGGCAATGGCCATGTCGTCATTGACCGTTGTCACCAATGCCAACCGCTTACGTTGGATGAAGTGGTAAGCAAGACGGGCTGTGTGCGCTAACACGGCCCCTCTTATTAAAACCCAATATCAGATGTACCGTCACCCCCCTATGAGCAAGCCGCTAGATGTCTGCCCTGAATGTGATTTGGTGCTAAAGCCTGTGCAGTCGGCCATCGGGACAAAAGTCGATTGTCCGCGTTGCGGTTATTTACTGCATAGGCCGCGCCCCCAAAGTATTGAGCGGGTTTTGGCCCTATCCGTCGCCGGTTTGATTTTGGTGCTCCCCGCCAATCTTTTGCCGCTGATCGGCATCCGTTTTATGGGCAACAGCAACGAAAGCACCCTCTGGGCGGGTACGGTCGGACTATTTGCCGAAGGTCTATGGTTGGTGGCCCTATTAGTGTTTCTGGCAAGCATCTTTGTACCGTTGCTGAACATTACCTTGGCCTTTCTGGTCAGCCTGCACCTTTACCTGAAACGCCCGCATCCCCATCTCGCACATTGGTTGCGCTGGTGGCAACATTTGGAGGAATGGGCGATGCTGGAAGTGTATATGCTGGGCATTATCGTCGCTTGCGTTAAACTTTCGGACACCGCCGATGTGCAGTTTGGTTTTGGCCTATATGCTTTTATCGCCTTGTTGCTGGTCAATGTCATGTTAGCAACCAGCTTAGACAGTTATTTGTTTTGGCAAAGCATCGCCGACTTAGACAAAAAAACCCATGAAAACCCATGAAAACCCCTGAGCAAACCGCCTTAGCCCAACATTTGCTACGTTGCCCTATTTGCGGCCATCTGTGCAAACTGCTCAACCGCCGCCACGCCCGTTTATGCCCGCTCTGCGGGGAGCCGTTGCATGTCCGCAGGCCACATAGCCTGCAACAAACCTGGGCCTTATTGCTCAGTAGCTATGTGCTGTACATCCCCGCCAACATTTTCCCGATTATGACCGTCACCCAACTCGGTATGACCGAACGGCACACCATTATCGGTGGCATTATCGCCTTGGTGGAAAAAGACATGGCACCTATTGCGGTGCTGGTTTTCATAGCCAGCATCGTCGTACCGCTGTTAAAATTAATCGGGCTGAGCTTATTACTGCTCAATGTCCAACTACGTTGGCAAGCCCGGCCACATTTATGGATGCGCATTTATCGCCTGATTGTGTTTGTTGGGCGTTGGTCTATGTTAGATATTTTTATGATTTCCATTCTGGTTGCCGTGGTCGATTTAAGCGGCGGCGTTTCACAAGTGATCGCAGGTTCGGCGGCAACGGCTTTTGCGGCGGTGGTGGTGTTGACCATGCTGGCGGCAAAAAGCTTTGACCCGCGTCTGATCTGGGATAAGCAGCATAAGCTATGAACGATTTTATTGACCCCGATGCGTATCAGGCCGAAGAGCCTGTCATTGATAAAAAACTCCGTTTCCCTTTGGTGTGGTTGTTACCGCTGATTGCCCTGCTTATCAGCGGTTGGCTGATTTATAAATCGGTCGCCGCCAAAGGCCCGACAATCACCATCAGCTTTCCTAATGCCGACGGCTTGGAAGTGGACAAAACCAAAATCAAATTCCTGAATGTCGAAGTCGGCAAAGTGACCGATATTACCATCAGCGACGATCTGCAAACTATCCAAGTGAGCGCCCAAATGCACAGTGAGGCGGAGCGTTATCTGAAAGAACAGACCAGTTTTTGGGTGGTCAGGCCGCAAGTCGGCTTAGGGGGCGTGTCGGGTTTGGGTACATTGTTATCAGGGCCTTATATTGAAGTGAAGCCCGGCGATGGCGGCGACCAAACACACTTTGTCGGCCTAGTTGCCCCGCCATTACTGAAAACCAATGCCGAAGGGCGGCAATTTGTTTTGGAAACCAATAACCTGGGTTCCTTACATGCGGGGACGCCGATCAGTTTTCATGGCATCAGTGTCGGTGAAGTGCTTAGTCATGAATTGTCCACTGCCGCCGATGCCATTAAGCTAAAAGTGTTCATCAATAAACCTTACGATCAGTTTGTCAGAAAAAACACCCGCTTTTGGATGGATAGCGGCGTGGATTTGTCCGCCAGTGCCGACGGCTTTAAAGTCCGCACGGGCCCGCTGATTTCCTTATTGAGCGGCGGCATTGCTTTCCGCACGTCTGTTTATGATAAGGCCGGCGATGTGCAACCGGAGAACAGCGAATTTACCCTATACGACAATTATGAGCAGTCCGAAGAAGTCTTTTCCGGCGACACCCTAAAATACGTCATGTACTTTAACGGTTCCGTGCGCGGCCTGACCGAAGGTGCGCCCGTACAGTTGCGCGGTATCCCTATCGGCAAAGTGTCCCATATCAAACTGGAACTGGATGAAAAAACTGCCGAAATCCGCATTCCGGTTACTGTAGAGCTGCAACCTAACCGTATTGAGACGGTCAATAATTTGCCGGACATCAGCCATAAAGACATTATGGAAGAATTGGTTAAAAAAGGCTTACGCGCCCAATTGCAAACCGGCAGTTTATTAACCGGACAACTGCTGATTGATTTGGATTTTCACCCCAAAAATAAAATTAGCCTGACCAGCAACAATTCCAGTATCTATCCTGAGTTTCCGACCATACCCAGTTCTTTAGACCAATTTACCCATTCTGCCCAAACCATTATGGATAAAATCGCTAAATTGCCTTTGGAAGAATTGACCGAAGAAACGACGAAAACGATGCAGACCTTGCAAACGACGTCAAAAGCGGCCACCGATACCTTGGTCGGCGCTAAAGATACGTTGTCCGGTGTTAAAGAGACATTGGTCAATGCCGATAAGACTATCGCTGCCGCGCACCAGTTATTAAATTCATTGGAGCCGGGCTCTACAACCCATTATGAATTAGATAGGCTATTGCAAGAGTTTTCCCAAACCGCTAGTTCGGTCAAACAGTTAGCCGACTATTTGCAACAACATCCAGACACCTTAATTCGCGGGAAAAAGGCCGATTGATCATGATAAAAAAATCTCTAGCGTTATTGGCTATGCTACTGGCCGGGTGCGCTTCGACCCCGGCGACGCATTTTTATGTCTTGGAAGCGGTTAGCCAACCTGCCGTACCCACCGTTAAGGATATGAAAAAACGCCTGATCGGTGTCGGCCCCATTACCCTGCCGCCCTTATTAGACCGTAAACAAATAGTCACCCGCACTTTGATGAACGGAATTGACGTGGCGGAATTCCATCAATGGGCCGCCCCGCTAAAAGATAATGTCTTGGATGTGCTGACCCAAAACCTGACCCAATTACAACCGGAAAATTTTATTAGGCCCTACCCATGGAGCGCTTACGGCACGGTCAATTATCGGGTGCTGGTGGACATCACCCGCTTTGATACCCGTCCGGGCATTGCGGTTAATTTTGAAGCGACGTGGGCAATTATGGATGAAAGTAACCACAAAATTATTGATAATGGCCGTAGTAAAATCAGCCATGCGCTGATAGACACCTCGTATCCGGCTAGCGTACACGCGCTCAGCCAAGTATTGGGGCAGTTTTGCTCGGAATTGTCGGTAGCTTTGCAGAAACTGTAAGCTAAAGGGAGATATTGGTTTGGGCAGCCACTTTTTTATGTCCCTTAGCCAATGCTTGTTCTTGCTTATGCAGCGATGTCCCCCAGAATTCCTCTAAGGTTGGCCCGTCTGCTAAAGGCTTAATCCGGCACAGAAAGGCTTTAATTTCATGTAACCATACCCGTCTGCCCATGCGGGTATACCAGCGCATGGCATGGCGGAATTCTGCATCATAACCAAAAAAAAGCCGCAAGATAGCTTTAGGACGGGCCTGCATGACCAGTTCAATCGTTTTTGCCCATAAAAACACCCGCCACGCCGGCACTTGTGTGGTGGCTAAGACTTGGTGCTTGTAATCCCATTTACGCGTATCGGTCTGGATGACTTTTCGGTTGGCGACTGTGGGGAAATAGGGTGTCCAACGGTGCGGGGTCACATAAACCAATTGGATTTGGTCAGGATCGTAGGCCAACAAAAATTGTAATGAGCGCCAATAATTGCGGTCGGTCTCTTCTTCGAAACCGATAACGTAAGTCGCCATAGAAATGATGCCGTGCTGACGGAGCAAGCGGATAGCCTCCTTGTCCTCGGTTATAGTCGTGCCTTTTTTGATGGTTTGCAAGGTTTCTGCATCATAGCCTTCAATGCCCAGCAAAAAACGGATGACCCCAGCTTTTTTGTATAAATGTAAAATGTCCGCGTCCCTGACAATATCGCCCGCGCGGGTCGAGCCTACCAGCGTTAAGTTGACATCTTCGGCAATCAACGCCTCAAGAAAAGTCCGCCATGCTTTTTTCGAGCCGGTCGGCAACTCATCAGCAAAGTTAATCAGCTGAACACCCTGTTCCCGATGCAGTCTGGCCAGTTCTTTGGCGAATTTTACCGGATCCCGATGCCGCCATTGTGTCCAAAAGCCGCGCTGGCCGCAATAACTGCATAAATAAGGGCAACCCCGCGAAAATTGCACTACCACCGCCCGTCGGTGGCCCCAATACGAATAGCGGCTATGGTCAATCAGCTCCCAGCCCACACGGAACGCATCCAAATCTTTGAGCATTTCCGCAGGCGGCGTGGCGACAGTTTTACCCGCTTTCCTAAAGGCAATGCCTTTCACGGTTTCCAGATCGGTTTTTGCCAGTAATGCCTGAACTAATAAAACGGTTGTGCGTTCACCTTCGCCGCGCACGATGTAATCGATTTGCGGGTTACCGTCCAGCACATCTTGCCAATGGTAAGTCGGAAACACGCCACCGTAAATTATTTGGATGGCGGGCAGGGCGGCTTTAGCCAAGGCCGCAATCTGCATGATGGTCTCATGTGCTGACGTGGAACCCGAATGCCCCATCAGCAGCAAATCCGGTTGCACGGCTTTAATCTGTCCGGTAATCGCCGCTAATGGCAGCGGGCCGAATTCGGCATCTAACAATTCGACATTAAAGCCCGCATCTAGCAGTGGCCCGCCAACACTCAGTAAACCCAGGGGCGGCAACTGCTCTTTGGGGATACGGCTGCCTATCGCTGTATGGGGTGGGTTAACCAGCAGTATTTTATAAGGGTTACTATTCATCGTCTGCTCGCTTAGATGTGTTGCGCAAGGATTATCGCTAAAGCAATAACTAGCAGATATACCGTTTTGATAAAGGGCTTCGTAGCGGGGAAAGGCTCCCACCCAATGGCATGGGCAAGGAACCCTGACGGCCTATGCCGCCAGGGAGGTGTGGTTTAACCCCTCAACGCCTTCAAAACCGCCTGCATGGTCGCATTGGCATCGCCAAACAACATGCGGGTGTTTTCTAAGACAAACAGCGGGTTGCCTACGCCGGCATAACCGGAGGCCATGCTGCGTTTGAGGACGATGGTGGTTTTGCCTTTCCAGCATTCCAATACGGGCATTCCGGCTATCGGGCTGTTTGGGTCGTCTAGGGCCGAGGGGTTAACGATGTCGTTGGCACCGATGACGATGGAGACATCGACATTGGCAAAATCGTCGTTAATCTCTTCCATTTCAAACACGATGTCATAAGGTACTTTGGCTTCTGCCAAGAGTACGTTCATGTGGCCGGGCATACGTCCGGCGACCGGATGGATACCGAAGCGGACTTTTTTGCCTTTCTCACGCAACAGTTTGGTGATTTCGTAGACGGTGTGCTGGGCTTGGGCGACGGCCATGCCGTAACCGGGGATGATCATGATATTTTTGGCATCCAGCAACAGTTGTGCGGTTTCGTCGGCATCAATCGGCTGCACGTCGCCTTCGATCACCGCCGCTGCACCGCCTGAGGCGGTACCAAAGCCACCCGCGATAACGCTGAGGAAGTTACGGTTCATGGCATGGCACATGATATAGCTCAGGATTGCCCCGCTGCTGCCGACTAGCGCGCCAGTGACGATCAGCAAGTCATTGCTTAACATAAAGCCGGTCGCCGCCGCCGCCCAGCCGGAATAGCTGTTGAGCATGGACACGACCACTGGCATATCGGCCCCGCCTATCGCCATAACCATGTGTACCCCAAAAACCAAGGCAATGACGGTCATGATCAACAAGGGCAACGCGCCGTTATGGTTAAGGAACAGCATCGGCAAGCTGCCGCCGCCCTCTTCGGTTTGTCCCAGGAATTGGGCACCGAGTATGAACACGGCAACCAACAACAGCAGGTTAAACCAGTGGCGGCCAGGCAGTAACAGCGGTTTGCCGCTGATTTTTTCGCTCAGCTTGCAAAAGGCGATCACTGAACCCGAAAAGGTGACGGCACCAATGAGGATGCCGATATAAATTTCGATTTCATGGATGGTTTTTTCAACCCCTTCCAAGCCGCTGGCGCTGTCCATAAAGTTGGCGAAACCGACCAGTACCGCCGCCATGCCGACTAAGCTGTGCATGATGGCGACCAGCTCAGGCATTTGTGTCATGGCGACTTTAGCGGCCAACATAGAGCCGATTGTGCCGCCGATTAATATCGCAATGATTAAGATAGGATAAGCCGAAATGCTCACCGCCCCGCTTAAGGCGGTGGCGATAATGGCAATCGCCATACCTGCCATGCCGTAATAATTGCCGCGTCGGGCGGTTTCTTGGTTGCTTAAACCGCTTAAGCTCAGAATGAACAGAATGGCGGCAATAATGTAAGACATTGTAACTAAACTATGGGACATTTCGCTTCTCCGCTTATTTTCTGAACATGTCTAACATGCGGCGCGTGACCAAAAAGCCCCCACCGATGTTGATGGAGGCAATCAAGATTGCCAAACCCGCCAGTAAGCCGACTGCGGGTGACGATACTTGGACAATCGCGCCAATGACGATAATGCCGCTGATGGCGTTGGTGACGCTCATTAAAGGCGTATGTAGGGAGGGCGAAACATTCCAGATAACTTGATAGCCGACAAAACAGGCCAAAACAAACACCGTAAAATGGGTCATGAACGATTCGGGCGCAACCGCGCCGATACCGAACAAGGCCAAGCCGCCGATGAGTAACGGCAACAGTTGCTTAAGCACAGAGGGTGGAGCAGGTGGGGCTTTAATAACCGCTTCGGCTACCGCCGCAGGTTTTGCCGCCGCGACGGAGAGAGTCGGGGGGGGCGGTGGCCAAGTGATTTTACCTTCTTTAATGACGGTTGCACCCCGGATGACCTCATCCTCCATATTGACGTTAATAACGCCATTCTTGCCCGGGCACAGCTCGGTCAATAAGTGCCGCAAATTGGTGGCGTACAGTTGGCTGGATTGGTTGGCTAAGCGGCTGGGCAAATTGGTGTAGCCAATAATAGTAACATCATGGGCTACCGTCACTTTGTCTTTCTCGGTCAATTCGCAGTTGCCGCCCTGTTCTGCCGCCAAATCGACAATGACGCTACCCGCTCTCATGGATTGCACCATCTCGGCGGTAATCAGTTTAGGGGCGGGTTTACCGGGGATCAACGCCGTAGTGACGATAATATCGACTTCTTTGGCCTGTTCGGCAAATAAGGCCATTTCGGCGGCGATAAATTCCGGTGACATGGTTTTGGCATAACCGCCAACCCCCGCGCCTTCTTCCTTAAAATCGAGCATTAAAAATTCCGCATCCATGCTTTCGATTTGCTCTTTCACTTCGGGGCGGGTATCAAATGCCCTAACAATCGCCCCCATGCTTTTCGCCGTACCGATTGCCGCCAAACCGGCGACCCCGGCACCAATAACTAAGACCTTAGCAGGGGGGACTTTACCCGCTGCGGTAATTTGCCCGGTAAAAAAGCGGCCAAAATGCTGGGCCGCTTCGATAATCGCCCGGTAGCCGGCAATATTGGCCATAGAGCTGAGCGCGTCCATTTTTTGGGCGCGGGACATGCGCGGCACGCTGTCCATTGCCAGCACAGTGGCGTTTTTATCCGCTAAGGTTTGCATCAACTCGGCGTTTTGGGCAGGCCAGATAAAGCTGATCAGCGTCTGGCCTTCATGCAAGGCCGCCAGTTCATCTATGCCTAAGCGCGGACGGCGTTCAGGGGCACGGACTTTCATGACAATATCGGCATCCTGCCATAAGGTTTTCTGGTCAACCACGGCCACACCTGCCGCTTGATAAGCTTCATCGGAAATGTTGGCGGCCAGCCCCGCCCCACTTTCTATCATGACGCTAAAGCCAAGCTGGATAATCTGGGCGGCGGCTTCCGGGGTCGTAGCGACCCGCTTCTCGCCCCGGTGAATTTCTTTAGGTATACCGATCTTCATACAGTCTCCTGTGAGTTATGTTTAACCAAGGCCAAAGGTTTATGAAAATAGTCAAACCTTCAGCCCTGAGCATAAAAGATTAATGGCGGCTTATCAATGAAAAAACCCGCCTGATGCTTAATCAGTCTAAGGCTTGAGGACAGATGGTACACCTGTTTCTACGCTGTCGCTGGCGGCTTTGTTATAAAACGGCCAGCTTTTTACATGCAGATGTTTCCGAATCGGCGTTTTAATGACCGATACGCACAAGGCGATTGAAAACAGACACCACACCGCCGCATACTCATTCGGGTCATTGGTGGTGACATCGGATATCCAAGGGCCAATCACATAATGGAACGCGACGAACCGCCAAGAGCCGTAAATGACCGGCAAACAGAAAGCGACAAGGATATAGGTAAGGGCATGTAAGCCCCATCGAAAATCAAACAACCAGGTAATCGGATCGGATAACAGGCCATTTAACGGCATGTGCCAGGCGATATGCCACGCGCCGTGGGTAGAACACACTTCCGGGCCGCAAAAGCCTTCAATGCCGACATTGCATGTCCCCGCCCAGACGAACGGGTACATTTTTACCAGCATCGCCAAAGAGCCTACGGCACAAATTGTGTACACAGCGGTGCGTATTTTCAGCTTTACCGCTTCGGGAATAAAATACATCGCCACCATATTGACAAAAAACGGCTGGAAGGCGACGTGCAGATAGCCAAATAAGGTGAGTATCTGATTATTCGGATTGTCACACAAATCAATATAGACATAGGTAAATGCCTGTAACAATTCCATTAGGGCGAAATAAGTCAGCGGAATCCATAACTCTTTGGATTCGCCCTTCATAGCAACATAGACAGCGGTACTCAGACCTGCGGCGGCCAAAACGCCTGACGCTTCTCCACTCCAACACATAAAACTTAACCTCTTTATTTATTATTATGTACATACCGCCAGTTCACACAACCTCCAAAGGGTGTGGGCTGCAATAACGGTACTATCCTTTTCTTAAACGGGTATAAAATTCGTTTTGCCCTAGGCTTGTCCGGTTGTGTCAACCCGAAAAGCCCGGCTACCCATTTTAGCGTCTTTAAGGCCTGCCAAACAGTCCGGCATCCAGCAAAACCCTTTTATTCTATTACAAATAAACAGGGATTGATAAATAACTGACGTTACGAAGTAACGTGCTTTACCCCCGTTTGCCGCGCCGAGCATCGCAGGTTTTGTCGGGATCAGCCCGAATACCCATAGGGCATAAAGGGGCGCGGCAAGGATGCCGCGCGTCGGCAGAGGGGCAGGAGCCCCTTCTGCCGACCCCCGACAAAACCGAGAAGCGCAGGATCAAGCGGCAATCGGGCCGCCTTTTCTTTGGATACTTTCTTTTGGCGGAGCAAAAGAAAGTATCTCGCCTTCGGGTGCGAGAACCCGATTAAAAAAACCATCGCGATAGCGACTCATCGCTACATTTTTCAATATCGCAAAAGTGACTGCGTAACATTAGTAAATAACCTCTACCGTTTGCCGCCATTTAAGCCTTCGTCACATTAAAAATGCAAAATCAGTGACTTAACCGATAGAGAGGCTGTTAATGCTAAGCATTAGCCGTTATAATCATCCGTTAACCTCCAACCTGTTGGTGAAAAATGGACATTAAAGACTATATGCAAACGCTGGGCAGTAATGCCAAGCACGCAGGGCGGGTACTCAGCCGCACCGAATCAGGCCAAAAAAACCGCGCCTTACTGGCTATCGCCGACGCGATTGACCACAGCCGCAGTGTCTTGGCGAGCGAAAACCAAAAAGATTTGGTGGCAGGCTTGGCCAATGGCCTGCCCGCCGCCGCGCTGGATAGGCTGGCCTTAACGCCCAAAGCCATTGATGCGATGATCGAAGGCTTAAAGCAAGTTGCCGCCCTACCGGATCCGGTCGGCGAAATCACCGATTTAAGTTACCGTCCCAGCGGCATCCAAGTCGGGCAAATGCGCGTGCCTTTAGGCGTTATCGGTATCATTTACGAATCCCGTCCGAATGTGACGGTGGATGCGGCGGCGTTGTGCCTAAAATCCGGCAACGCCTGCATCTTGCGCGGCGGTTCCGAATCCCTGCATTCCAACCAAGCGATTGCCGCCTGCATTAGCCAAGGCTTACAAGCGGCAGAATTGCCCGACACCGCCGTGCAGATTGTCGCCACCGCCGACCGGGCCGCCGTCGGCGAACTGATCACCATGAACGCCTATGTCGACATTATTGTGCCGCGCGGGGGCAAAAGCCTGATTGAGCGTATCAGCCAAGAAGCGACCATTCCGGTCATTAAGCATTTGGACGGCATTTGCCATGTTTATATCGACGACCAAGCCGATATTGCTAAGGCGGTGGCGATTGCCGATAATGCCAAAACCCACCGTTATGGCGTGTGCAATGCGATGGAGACCCTGTTGGTCGCCGAAAGCATCGCCCATCGGGTGTTACCGTTATTGGCGGACATTTTTTTGGCAAAAGGGGTCGAATTGCGGGGCTGCCTAAAAACCTGCTCACTAATCCCCGAATGTAGCCGCGCCACCGAACAGGACTGGCATACCGAATACCTCGCGCCGATTTTGTCTATCCGTATTGTCGATGGCATAGACCAAGCGATGGAGCATATCAGCCACTACAGTTCGCAGCATACCGAAGCCATCGTCACCGAAAACTATACCTTAGCGCGGCGTTTTCTGCGTGAAGTCGATTCCAGCTCAGTTATGGTTAATGCCTCCACCCGTTTTGCCGATGGCTTTGAATACGGCTTGGGCGCGGAAATCGGCATCAGCACCGACAAGTTGCACGCCCGCGGCCCTGTCGGCCTAAAAGGCTTAACCTCATTAAAGTTCATCGTGTTAGGTGACGGGCATATCCGGCAATAATGATAGGTGTGTTAGGCGGGACGTTTAATCCCATCCATTATGCGCACTTGCGCTGTGCCATCGAAGTCAGGGACTTATTCGGTTTGGCGCAAGTGCGGCTAATACCCAACGCCCAGCCGCCGCACCGGCAAGCGCCGCAAGTCAGCCCCGAAAGGCGTGCTGACATGCTGGACTTGGCGTTGGTCGGCCATACTGGCTTAATCTGTGACCGCCGTGAGTTACAACGCCCACAGCCTTCCTTTATGGTCGATACATTGGCCTCGTTGCGCGGCGATTTTCCCGATCAGCCTTTGCTGCTGTTTATCGGCAACGATGCCTTTAACCATCTGGGCGGCTGGCACCGTTGGCAACAGTTGTTCGATTACGCGCATATTGTCGTGATGACCAGACCCGGCAGTACGGCCAAGCGCGTAGAGGGGTTCTTACGCGGTCGCTGTACGCGCAATAGCCAAGACTTATGCGGTGTCTTAGCGGGAAAGCTGTTTTTTCAGGCCGTCACCGCCTTGGACATTTCTGCGACAGCCATCAGAAACTGTATCGCCAGACAGCAAGACCCCAGTTTTTTATTGCCTGATGCGGTTATCGCCTACATCAGGCAACACCAACTTTATCAAGTGCCCGAATAAGCTTCGGGCGCACACTTTTAACGTCAGGAAATTGAATGCAAACAGAAGAATTATTGAAAATCGTCCAAACCGTTTTGGATGACCGCAAAGGTCAACACATCACGACGATAGATGTCAAAGAAAAGACCAGTTTTACCGATTATATGGTATTAGTGACCGGCACCTCCGACCGCCACTTAAAATCCATGTGCGAGCATGTCGCCTCGACCGTGAAAGAACAGGGCTTAACGCCGCTGGGTATGGAAGGTGATTTGGGTTCCGATTGGATTTTATTGGATTTGGGTGATGTGATTGTCCACGCCATGACCGCCCAAACCCGTGAGTTTTACCAATTGGAAAAATTATGGTCGGTCGACGCGCCTAGAGAAAGGGCTTTCGTGGCTGGTTAACGATAAACGGGGGCTTAGGGATGGCATGGACTGGCGGGTCAGCAGTATCCTGCCAACCCGCTAAGCACTAATCCTCTATCCCCAATTCCTTAATCTTACGCGTCAGGGTGTTGCGCCCGTAACCCAGTAAAATGGCCGCTTCGTGGCGTTTGCCATGGGTAAAGTTCAGTGCCGACTTAATTAAGATGGCTTCCACCGTCGGGATCGTCTGTTTGGCGACTTCGTTTTCTTTATTAAACAATTGCTGGTCGACCCAAACCCTCAGTAACGATTCCCAATCGGAACCGGCGGTAATTTTTTCCGCCGGGGTATTAAGCAATTCCGGGGGCAAATCATGCAAATGGATCTCCCGCCCTGATGCCATCACGGTTAGCCAACGGCAAATGTTCTCTAATTGCCTGACGTTACCCGGCCATTCCAACGTGCTTAAAAAACCTTCCGCTTCGGCTTTTAACGTCTTTATCTCGGTATTTAGCTCTTGTCCGGCTTGGTTTAAAAAATGCCGTAATAATAACGGGATGTCCTGCTTACGGTCGCGTAAGGGCGGGATGTGGATGCGGATGACATTCAGGCGATGGAACAAATCTTCACGGAAACGGCCTTGCTGTACCAGCACCTCCAGATTTTGGTGGGTGGCGGCAATGATACGCACATCGACTTTTACCGAAGCATGGCCGCCGACCGGATAAAACTCGCCATCGGCCAAGACCCTTAACAAACGGGTCTGCAACTCGGCGGGCATGTCGCCTATTTCGTCAAGGAATAAAGTGCCGCCGTTGGCTTGCTCAAAACGCCCGGCCCGCCGCGCCGCCGCGCCGGTAAACGCGCCTTTTTCGTGGCCGAATAATTCCGATTCCATCAAATCTTTAGGAATCGCCGCCATATTCAGGGCAATGAACGGATTTTTGGCGCGTGGGCTGTGCCGATGCAAAGCCTTGGCGACCAATTCCTTGCCCGTGCCGGATTCGCCGTTAATCAGCACGGTGATATGGGACTTTGCCAAGCGGCCAATGGCCCGAAACACCTCCTGCATCGCCGGGGCCGCGCCAATAATCTCCGGTGTCGCTTCCAGCGTGGCATGTTCCTCGGTAACAGAATGCTGTTGCCGCCCGTGGATACAGGCACGGTGCGCCAAATCCACCACTTCTTTAATGTCAAAAGGCTTCGGCAGATATTCAAAAGCCCCGCCATGAAAAGCCGACACCGCACTTTCCAAGTCAGAATGCGCCGTCATGACAATGACGGGCAGCTTAGGATGGTTGTCTTGAATTCTTTTCAATAACTCCAATCCATCCATGCCCGGCATTCTGATGTCGGTAATTAACGCGTCGGGGATATCATGCTCTAAGGCAACCAGCAACTCTTTCGCGCCCGAAAAGCTGCGGGTGTTGATGGCGGCTTTTTGTAAAGCCTTTTCCACCACCCAACGGATAGATTTATCGTCATCAACAATCCAGACGGTTTCGGAGTTATTCATTGCCGGTCTCCACGGGTAAATAGATTGAAAATACGGTATTGCCAGGTTCGCTGTTGCATTCAATAATGCCGTTATGCTGGTTAATCAGGGATTGGGCAATTGACAGCCCCAAACCCGTGCCTTCGGCCCGGCCTGTTACCATGGGATAAAAAATTTGGTTCAGCATATCCGCATCTATGCCTGGGCCGTCGTCAATAATGTCCACTTTTGCCGCCAGCTTGTAATGTTTGCGGCCTATCGTCATGTGCCTATGGATACGGGTTTTGATAATAATATGCCCTTTGCCTTCGGTGGCTTGGACTGCATTACGGGTGATATTTAAAATTGCTTGGATCAGCAAATCCTTATCACCGAGTATATTTGGAATACTTGGGTCGTAATCATGTTTTACCATGAGATTGCCGCTGGATTCGACCTGCACCAATTGCCTGACGCGCTCCAATACTTCATGGATATTCAGGGATTTTTTATTGGGGAGCTTATTAGGGCCAAGCATTTTATCCATCAGACCTTGGAGGCGGTCAGATTCGGCAATGATAATTTGCGTGTATTCTTTCAGTTCAGGGTCATGCAATTCCAAGTCCAACAATTGCGCAGCCCCCCGCAAACCGCCCAAAGGGTTTTTGATTTCATGCGCCAAGCCCCTGACCAATAATCTGGCGGTATTTTGCTGGGTCAGCAGGCGCTCTTCTTTAGAAATGCGCAAATGCGAGTCCACTTGCTGAAGCTCAAGCAGAATTTCGATAATTTCATCTTTATTTAACAGCGGCGTGGCGCTGAGGTTAACGGTGATATTCTGGCTCATCCGGTTGAGCGTTAATGACCGCTCAACCAAGGGCTCGCCCATGGTCAAGCATTGTTTTAGATTTAACAGCAAAGCTGAGTCAGACGACTTAAACAAATCGCCAGCATTTTGATCGACCAAGTGATGGAAGCTGTCCGCCAGCAAAATTTCCCCAGCCGTATTGATATAGGTAAGGACTAAATCCCTATTAAAGAGCAATATGGCGGTGTTAAGGTGGTCAAGAATGCGTTTATACATGATGTGGGTAAGTCCATTTTAAGTTACGCTAGGGTATAGCAATTATTAGACCAATTGTCTACGGTGCGTGTAAGGGTTATTGCAGTTGCACCTTAGGCGAATCAGAAGGCTTTTAGCCGCACAAGTATAACCTATGAGGCAAAAAATGCGCCATAGTGGTGCGTTTTAGCTTGGCTAAAATAGTGCGGATAGGATTATAAAAAGTGATAAATAAAAAACGCCCCCATTCGGGGCATTTTTAAGAAAATACGGCAATAATAACTAAATGGATGTTGCTTGGCTTAATGGGGCAGGGAAAACGAGCCCTCCGTCCACCACCACATTTTCTGTGCTGTGCTGTGGGGTATCGGTTTTTACAGTCCCCCTCCAAAAAATCCGAGCGAAAGGGATGCTATCGGGATCTTGGCACGACATAGTGCCATGTACTAGGGTAGATAGTACATGGCACTATTTTTATCAAGGCCTATAGTGGCAATAAATGAAAACAGGGGGCTAAATAAGGGGCTTTTGTGCGGGACGGTCATTTTGCGCAGAAATTTACCCGAAAGCACAGCTTGCCTTATTGGAGTATCCGGTTTGCGGTGATCACAAGACTTTTCTAAAGGTCGCCTGTATCACCGTCCGCTCGGTCATCACAGTATCAAGAAAATTGGCCCATGATTGCAGCATCTCTAGCCGCTGGTTTTTATATTGGGCATGAGAATAGGTACCTGCCATGCCGGGGATGGCGTGGCTTAAGGCAGTTTCCACCACTTCGGGGGAGTGGCCTTGCTCCCTAAGATGTGTCGATGCGGTGTGGCGATGGTCGTGGATGTTGTAATCGGCAATCTCACCCGCTGCCAAGGCCGCGTTATGAGCGCCGTCAAGATTATTGCTGTGCATGGCTCGGTTTGGGTTGGTGGGCATGGGCAGAACCCATGGGCTGCCGCCGCCAAAGCGTTGCAGTTCTTGCAGCATTTCTGCCGCCTGAGCAGGCAGCATGACCAAGTGGTCTTTTTTCGTTTTCATACGCGCTGCGGGTATCAGCATTTCGCCTTTGTCGAAATCTATTTCACACCACGCCGCGCCGCATAATTCGCTTTTGCGTAACGCCAACATTAAGAGCAGGTGCAGAGCCAGTTTGTAGCCCCGATAACAATCCGCTTGGTACAGTCCGGTTAGGTAACGCCTGATTTCCGGTGTCGATAGCCAGCGGGTGCGCTTGGTGCGGTTGCCGACTCTAGCGGCCTTAATCAATACTGCCGGGTTGTGCGTGCAATAGTCATGCTCAACGGCATAGCCGAATATCCGGTTCGCCCAACCATGGCAGGAAAGGGCGGTCACCACGCCTTTATGCTCTCTCAAGTCATAAATTAACTCTCTCAGCAAGGCCACATCGATTAATTCCAGCGGGGTATCTGCTAGTTTTGGCAATAAGTGCAATCTGACCGGCGCCCAGCCTTTATCAGGGGCTTTCCACTTTTTATCCACCCACTCCGCTTTATACTTGCCAGCGGCTTCGCCAAAAGTCATCATGGCTTGGATGGCTTCGGCTTTTTGGTGGGCGATGGCCTGAATTTCCAGTTCTTTAATGCCGCAGCCGTCAATGACCATCCGTTTGGCTTGCGGATGGTCGAGCAGCGTTGCCGGGTGCTTGCCAAATTCGACAAGCTGTCTGGCCACCGCATGAATCTTACGCGCATTGTCCAAGGTCATTTCTGGGTAATTGCCGTATCCGTACCGGAATTTTTTACCGTTAAGCCGTAATTCACCGCGCCAAAACTTCCCTCCCGCTGCCCGTATCACTAGCACCAGCCCCTTAGCATCGGCTTTTTGGTAGTCCTTGCCGATCGCTTTTAATTTTCTGATTTCCGTATCGGTCAGCGCCATTTTCACCCCCTATTTTTTGATATTGCCGATAATTCTACAGGAAACGGATGGGGCAGGGGGCAAAAATAGCGGATTTAATGCTTTAGCACAAGGGTAATCATGGCATAAAAAACCCCGCTAAGCCAAAGGGCTTGCGGGGTCATTGTATAAAGCGTGAGCCTGTATGGAACAGGCGCAAACGTTACAGGCTGTAGTACATGTCAAACTCGACAGGGTGTGTGCTCATGCGCAAACGAGTCACTTCCTGCATTTTCAGTTCGATATAACCATCGATTACGTCATCCGTGAAAACGCCGCCACGAGTCAAGAACTCACGGTCTTTGTCCAGCGCGTCCAATGCTTGGTCGAAAGCGTGGCACACTTGTGGGATAGCTTTTTCTTCTTCAGGTGGCAAGTCGTACAAGTCTTTGTCCATCGCTTCGCCTGGGTGGATCTTGTTTTGGATGCCGTCCAAGCCGGCCATCAACATCGCAGCGAACGCCAAATAAGGGTTGGCGGTGGAGTCAGGGAAGCGCACTTCGATACGGCGACCTCTAGGGTTGCTGACGAAAGGGATGCGGATAGAAGCGGAACGGTTACGCGCTGAATAAGCCAGCATAACAGGAGCCTCAAAGCCAGGAACCAGACGTTTGTAGCTGTTGGTTGAAGCATTGGTGAACGCGTTTAAGGCTTTGGCGTGCTTAATGATGCCGCCGATGTAATACAGGGCTGTTTCGGACAGGCCAC
Source organism: Methylovulum psychrotolerans (assembly GCF_002923755.1). GTDB lineage: Bacteria > Pseudomonadota > Gammaproteobacteria > Methylococcales > Methylomonadaceae > Methylovulum > Methylovulum psychrotolerans. The sequence continues at coordinate 423,438 of NZ_PGFZ01000001.1, read as the reverse complement.
CGTACAGATCGCCTGAAAACAGGTTAACGCCGTCTTTAGCCAAAGATTGGTGGACGTGCATACCGCTGCCGTTGTCGCCGACCATAGGCTTAGGCATGAAAGTAGCGGTTTTGCCGTAAGCATGGGCGATATTGGCGACCACATATTTCAGGCCCAACACTTCGTCGGCCTTTTTAACTAAGGTATTGAATCTAACGCCGATTTCGCATTGGCCAGCTGTCGCCACTTCGTGGTGATGGACTTCGGTCATCATGCCGAATTGCTCTAAAGTCAAGCACATGGCAGAGCGCATGTCTTGGAACGAATCGACTGGCGGAACGGGGAAGTAACCGCCTTTAACGCCTGGGCGGTGGCCGATGTTGCCGTCTTCATAGACTTTTTCTGAGTTCCAACCCGCTTCTTGCGAATCTATCTTATAAAAAGAGCCGCTCATGTCAGTGCCCCAGCGAATATCGTCAAAAATAAAGAATTCGTTTTCTGGGCCAAAGAATGCCGTGTCGGCAATGCCGGTTGATTTCAAATAAGCTTCGGCGCGTTTGGCTAATGAACGGGGGTCACGCTCATAACCTTGCATGTTTTTAGGCTCGATAATATCGCAACGGATAATCAGCGTGTTGTCGTCATAAAAAGGATCCATAACAGCGGTTGACGGATCAGGCATCAGAATCATGTCGGATTCGTTGATGTGCTTCCAGCCCGCGATAGAAGAGCCGTCAAACATATTGCCTTCTTCAAAGGTATCTTCATCAATCGTATGGGCAGGGAAGGTAACATGCTGTTCTTTACCGCGGGTATCACAAAACCGGAAATCGACGAATTTCACGTCGTTTTCTTGAATCATCTTAAGTACATTTTCTACAGACATCGTTGTCTCCTATTTATGGTTATTATAATGAAGCCAGCATTTTTACTGCTGAACACTCATAACGATAACATTTTTTTTGCTGGCTTAGCCAATAAAAAATGCACTGTGTGGGAGAGCGTTTAGGGACGCATTTTTGTTGGCACGATCTTCTTCATTTAGGCATTTTATTGAAATGTATAAAAAATCACTATCGATAACAAATAAGTTAGCAAAAAGCTACAATTGTTGCTATTGTGGCTGTGCTGCAACTTAATTGCGCACAAAAAAGCGTTAAATAATTTATTTGCACTAATATAGTGCAATATAAGTAATCTATCACAACTAAAAATACACTAACAAATTGTTTTTAAAGAAAATTTATATATGGCATAATCATTGCTAAACCTTATTCAGTGTTTTTCTGAAATACTGAAACTGTTGCTAAAAAACAACAAATCTTATTATTCAGACCTTATTTTAAGGGGGCTTCAAAAATGAAAATTATTTTAAAACGCAAAAATCAGATATTGTTTGCGGCGATCAGCGGCATATTATCAACGGCAGGCATGACAGACGCAAACGCTAGTGGCGCCTATAAGGAAATTGAAAGCGCGTTCGACCACTCCGGCTTCGTCGTCGGCGCTTGGGCGAATGCCGGCGTTACCTATAACGGCAACGAACCCGAAAATAATTTTAATGGCCCGATAACGTTCGGCGACCGTGCTGCCGAGTTCCAAGTCAACCAATTGAACGTGTACCTACAACGCGCTGTAGCGACTGAAGGCAGCAAATTTGACCTAGGCGGCCGCTTCGACTTTATGTACGGCACCGACTCCATCTTTACCCAAGCTTATGGCGTACCGTCCTTTGACGTTAACAGCGCTGCGGCGTTGCAACGTAGCGACTGGGACTTGAGCATGCTGGGCAGCAACAGCAACCGCTTCTATGATATCGCCTTGCCACAAGCATACCTGGAAAGTTATGTGCCAGTCGGAACGGGTTTAAACCTGAAAGTAGGTCACTTTTACACGCCGATTGGTTATGAAACCGTTCCTGCACCTGATAATTTCTTCTACACCCATGCTTACACCATGCAATACGGCGAGCCTTTCACGCACACCGGCATCTTGGGCAATTACAACGTCGACAGCAACTGGGCGCTGATGGGCGGCCTGTTGACCGGCAGTGCAACAGGCGGCTGGGATGGCGGCTGGGATCGCCAGTTGGGCAATTGGTCTGGCATTATGGGCGCCACCTACACCACCGATGACAAAGCGACTTCTTTGAACATCGCGGGTACTTATGGCGACACGTCCGAAACCAGCAAAGCCACTTGGGCATTGTATAGCATAGTCTTAAAGCATAACATTAACGAAAAAACTCATTTGGTTTTGCAACATGACCACGGCTTTGCCGACAATACCTATAACTATGCCACAAGCACACCCAACTCAGTGGATGCCGAATGGTATGGCGTTAACTCCCATCTGTACTATGACATCAGCGACAAAGTGGTCGCCGGTATCCGTGCCGAATGGTTCCGCGACCAAAACGGCTTGAGAGTGTGTTCGCCCGGCAGAATTGGCGCCGCTACCGATAACCAAGGCGTCAGCTATGCCGCCGCCGGACAATATCTGTCAAGCTGCGCCCCAGCCACTTATTATGAATTTACTGCTGGTGTTACTTGGAAGCCTAAAGAATGGTTGAGATTGCGTCCAAACGTCCGTTATGACATCGTTGGCGATTCACATGGCTACTCGCCGTTTGTTATCCGTGGCAACAGCTTCGCCACCACCCCCGGCAACAATGTTACTGATCAAATCACCTTCTCTACCGACGTGACAGTAACGTTCTAACCACGCCGCTTTGGCATAAGACCCGCCAATTAGCGGGCCTTATTAGCCGCCGCCCCTTAATTTAAGATCCGCAGCGGCAAGCTTTTGCCACTGCAACCCCGTTAAAAGCGCACCCACACCAGATGGGTTGCCGCTATCCGCTCGGCTTGGCTAAATACCGCGTATTTAGCCAGCTTCTGCCAGCCATTATTTTTACCATAACCCGAATTGCCGACAACCTTCTGAAGATACCGACAGCCCTTTATCTCCGGCGGCTGCGCCACCTGCGGCATGGCAAAACTTACCGAAGAAAAGCCCGACAGACACAGGATAAGCCCGAGTAAGGGTAACAGATGCCGACAGGCGGAGAAGGTGTGGTAAGCCATATATTTTTCCATAATATGATTTTTTTAATAGGGCAGGGTGGTAACAATCCTGTTGGCCTAATCCGCCAGCGGATGGCAGATCCGCTGGCGGATTTTCATTCGCCTTCGGCAAATTCTGTGATAAAGCCGCTTTGGCGGAATGGGGCTGGGCTAACAGCATTGAGGAGAGGGGCAGCAAGCCCCTCTGGCAGGGAATGATACATGGTATCGACTCGAAATTAAATGCCCGCCCGCCCCTTTTTGCACCTTAATCCTACAAACCGCTCTATTTTAGTGCGCTATTGGCAAGGTATCAAAGAAGGTAGCCAGATAACAAGCCTATTGATTACCCTGAACAATTGGCACACTCCATGCTTTAGCTAATTCTGAATCGTTACTATACGCAAAGAGGATGAAATGAAACTAATAACCGCTATTGTTAAACCATTTAAGCTGGATGATGTCCGCGAGGCTCTTTCAGACATAGGAGTTTCGGGTGTCACCGTTACCGAAGTCAAAGGCTTTGGTCGCCAGAAAGGTCATACTGAGCTGTATCGTGGTGCAGAATATGTTGTTGATTTTTTACCAAAAGCCAAAATTGAAGTCGCTGTGGGCGAAGCCTTGGTCGATGCCGCTGTTGAAGCGATCACCAAAGCCGCCAACACCGGCAAAATTGGCGACGGCAAAATATTTGTAACTAATTTAGAGCAGGTTGTTCGGATCCGTACCGGCGAAACTGGCGATGAAGCACTGTAGTTAAGGAGAAAACATGAAACAACATAAATCACTCATCACTACACTGCTAGCATTCGCCTTGTTAGGGTTTAGTCAATTCGGTTTCGCCGATGCCCCCCCGCCTCCGACTGTCAACAAAGGCGATACCGCTTGGGTTATGGTTTCGACCGTCTTAGTCATCCTCATGATCGTGCCGGGTCTTGCGCTGTTCTACGGCGGTATGGTGCGTGCCAAAAACATGCTGTCAATCCTTATGCAGGTTTTTGTCATTTTTGCAATGACGGCTATCCTTTGGGCCATTTACGGTTATAGTATCGCCTTTACCGAAGGCAATGCCTTCTTCGGCGGCCTTAGCAAAATGTTTTTGGCAGGCATTACGCCCGACTCTATGGCGGCAACCTTCTCTAAAGGCGTTGCCATCCCGGAATTTGCTTATGTTGCCTTCCAGTTGACGTTTGCAGGCATCACTCCTGCTTTGATTGTCGGTGCGTTTGCCGAACGGGTCAAATTTTCAGCCATCTTGGTCTTCATCCTGTTGTGGTTTACCTTCGCTTACTTGCCCATCGCCCACATGGTTTGGTACTGGACTGGCCCTGACGCGTATACCGATGCGGCAGCGGCAGAAACGGCAGGCGCAACCGCCGGCTTCCTGTTTCAAAAAGGCGCTTTGGATTTTGCAGGCGGCACAGTTGTGCATATTAACGCCGGTATTGCCGGCTTGGTCGGCTGTATTATGGTCGGCAAACGCTTGGGCTATAAAAAAGAATCCCTCGCCCCACACAGCGTTACCTTCACCATGGTCGGCGCCTCCTTGTTATGGGTGGGTTGGTTTGGCTTTAACGTCGGCTCAAACTTGGAAGCTAACGGCCTTGCCGCACTGGTTTTTATTAACACCTTATTGGCCACCGCAGCGGCGACCTTGTCTTGGGTTGCGGCAGAATGGCTGATGCGCGGCAAACCCAGCATGTTAGGCGGCGCGTCAGGCGCTATCGCCGGCTTAGTTGCCATCACTCCCGCTTGCGGCTGGGCAGGCCCTATGGGTTCCATTTTCTTAGGCCTGTTTGTTGGCGCGGTCTGCTTCTGGTCGGTCTCCAGCATGAAAAACATATTCGGCTATGACGATTCCTTAGACGCTTTTGGCGTTCACGGTGTCGGCGGTATCATCGGTGCGTTGGGTACGGCGGTGGTCGCCAGCCCTGCGTTAGGCGGTACTGGCGTTTGGGATTATGTCACTAATGCTGTCGCCCCTGACTACAGCATCATGACTCAGTTAATCAATCAAGCTTGGGGTGTCGGTGTTGCCATCGTCTGGTCAGGTGCCGTGTCTTTTGTCGCCTACAAGTTGGTCGATATGGTTATTGGCCTGCGCGTCAGCGAAGAAGTCGAACGGATCGGTCTTGACGTGTCCGAGCATGGCGAATCCGCTTACCACGACTAAAAATTTGCAAGGTCATCCAAAGCAAAAACGGGTGTCCGCACCCGTTTTTTGATAAGCCTTTGTCGGATTATCCGGCAATAAATAAAACCAAAGCTTGACAAGACAACCTGTACTGTATATCATGTACGGCTGTTGGAGAGGTGGCAGAGCGGCCGAATGCGGCGGTCTTGAAAACCGTTGAGGGTTGATCCCCTCCCAGGGTTCGAATCCCTGCCTCTCCGCCATACTATCAATGTAACATATTGTTTTTATTGAAAAATAATTTTACAAATCAAAGCCTACCGTATTCCCTACCGTGCTTTCGGCATTGGGAATATTAATCCTGCTTAATTTCTTTTTATCCGCACCTGTTGCCGGATTTTAGACGCAAAAAAACACCCGAAAGCGGCCTTTATCTGGCGCGTTTCAATCAATCCTTAGGATTTTCTTGGGGTCTTTGCTGAATCGCCCGCGCACGGTCGTAAAACTCTGGCAAGCTATTGACCCTCTCGAAGGCTTCGGGCGGCACTTCGCACCCCCAGTTATACATCCATTCAAGCGGTATACAACGCATGTCATTGGTCTTGTTCGCCGCCTCCAGCTTCGCAACACGTTGCTTAATGCCCATTCTTGGCCTCCAGTGCTTCAATACGCTTTTCAAGGTCTGAACCTTCGATAGCCTTGCCGACTGCCTGTAAGCACCATGTAAGCTTGGTGGCTTCCTGCACGTCCACTAGGCCGCTTCGGGCTTCGCGGTAAACCTTTGCCATCTCGCGCTTAACATCCCCTAGGCTGTCCAGTTTGCACCGATACCGCTGCCCCTTGTGTGGGGGTAGGGTCTCGACTTCGCCCGTTATGCCGTCTATCTCTACGGGTAGGTTATTGTTCATTTATGGGCCTCCTATGAGCCAAAATTTGCCCGTTGCCGACATTCTTTAATAGGTCAGTAACTTATATACTCCCTTTACTTAAGACTTCATTCATACCAAGGCATATCAGCAATCCGAGGAACATCATAATTTATCTGATATTTTTTTATTGTATTATCATCATTAAAATAAATATCATTAGTATCATCCGACATTTTCTCCAATACTAATTGGCCTCGCGTAAAAAAATCAATTCGCTTATCGCAATATTCATCTGTGATGCCTAAATAGTTACAAGCTTTTTTTGCGTTTGATATTTCTGTTGGGCAATAATCAAGCAGTTTCGCTGTCCAATAATACATATTTTTTCGAGTTAATGATTCGTGTTTGGCAAGCCATTGCTTTTTAATCTTTGGTATGTTTTTATATGCGCAATTACTTATATCTAAAAACCCGGTCTGTCCGTCAGCAATTTGATGCCAGTAAAGACTATCAGACCAATATTTAGATTGGTATGGCCAGCCTGGTAAACTATGATCACTCGAATACACTTTTGTTAATCTAAAAATTGCTTTTACATTCCTTTGTGATGCCGACTTGTGAAACCACGCTATGGCTTCATATCTATCACTTTCATTTACCACTTCATTTCTAGCATACGCCATACCTAAATTATATTGCGCTTCGGCATTTCCTTGTTCGGCGGCTTCGGCATAAGATATAATTTTGAAGTTTTTTTGTGCATCAGCGTTCCCCTGCTCGGCGGCCTTGCGATACCACATGGCCGCTTGGTTTTTGTCTTTGGCTACTCCTTGGCCATTGAGATAACAACCCGCCAAAAGCCCTTGGGCAATGGCTTGTCCTTCTTGGGCGGCTTGTTGCCAAAAGGCAAGGTAAATGGGGCAGTCTTTTGAATAATAGCTTTCACTTGAACCGGTTTTCTTAATAATTCTATCTCTTTCTGCTTCCGTTATCTTTAAGGAAGCCTGTGTATTATGTGCTTGATCAAGCATTGGGTCGGCAAAGTTTGGGTGAGTTTCATTTTTCGGAAAACATCCGGTTAAACCGCTGATTGCAAAAATGCACACTAAAGCCCAAAATGATTTTTTCATTTAAAATTCCTGAAAGCCCAATTAAAAGGATGATGGATAATTTCTAGGTAGTATAAGTTAAACCTAATACTTTTAAAAATTACCGCACTTCACGGGTTTGCTGGCGCGTCGCCTAAGTGCCGCCATGCCATTCATTCTGTAAATCCTTGCCGGAATGTCCGGCCTTAAATATGATTTTTCTGGAAATGTGCGGGGTATGCCCCTACTAAACCTACTTTACTGGTTTGGTAGGTTTGGTAGGCTCTTAACTGGCGCGTTTTTGAAATTTCGGGTGTATTGCATATTTTACGGAAGGCCTCCCGCCTAATGTGCCTCCGGGCTGCCTGTGTTCCCGAAGCCATCCGTAATCAACCAGCCGCGCCAACGCCGCTTTAATTGCATCCAATGTGTCAAGCCCCGTCCAGCCGCCGCGCTTCACATCCCCCGTCCCAAACCAGTCCGGCAATTTTCCCGATCCGATTTTGGCCAGAATGGTTTTTGCATTGGCATCCACGGGGTCAAGTGCGGAACCGTAAACCCGCAACATGTGGGTTTTAAGGTAATCGCACCAAGCCATAGCCTTTTTTACCGCGTCAATGCCCACTGTGTCGCCGTGATAAGGGTCATCAGCCAAGTGAACAAGTACGGCAAGGCTTGGCATCATTGACTTGTATTTGCCAAGGTGTGATTCAATCGCGGGGTGGATGTCATCCGCCCTCAATTCTTCGTGAAGCCTGCAAAACCAAGCGTCAAACGCTTTTTGCCCATCTTCGCTGAACCGTGCGGCTTCCATGTACCCTTCCCAATCATTAAGCCGGGTGAAAACATCTGCGGCGGCATCCTTGGCGGAATTATCCGGCCATTGGTCAATGTGCCGCCAATCGCCCAAGTCAGGCCACACCATTAGCTGGAACCGTTGGATCATGCCGTCATCGCTTGCAGTGCCATTTTTCGCATCATTAAGATAAGGGCGCAACACCCCCGGCTGGATATTGCCCAAAATTGATAGGCAAACGCTACTGATGTCGATTGTTCCACGCCCTATGCGGTCAAATGTATAAGAACCCAAGCCATTGAAAGCCTCGATATAAAAGGCGCGGTCATTGCTGCGATCCTCGCGATCAATCGTCTTTAGCCAGCCGCTGATTTCGTCCCGATACAGTAGTAAGCCATTGGGGTTTTCATTAAGCAACTCACCCAGTTTTTCTATGGTCGTATCATTGATGATATAGCGGCGGCGTGTGGGCTTGTCGGATTCCGACGGGTTATCAACCAGCAACCGCCTTGCATCGTCAAATTTCTTGGCCTTGATCAATTCCTTTGCCTGTTTCTCTGCCAATTCGCGGCCACCCTTATTAATGAACTGCTCCACCTCATTGGCTTCTAATGCCTGTTTAAACGCTTCCTTAGCCGTGATTTCCAGCCAGTTCAGCGGCTTCATGGCTTCATTGGCGGCGGGGGTCTTCATGACGCTTGGTCGTCCGATATTCAGTCCCCAGAGGTTTGGGCTAACCGTCCAGTCATCTTTTGATTTGGGTTTGATCAAGCCTTTCTTGCCGACAACGGCGGACAGGGCAATTATTGCCGCCACGGCTACATAGTCGGGCGGGCATTGCATCCGGTGCGCAATGTCCGCAACCCAAGCCCTAAAGGCATCGGGCAACGCATCCAATGGAAAAGGTGCAACCGGCTTTAAATCCGCCTTTATCTCAATGGGTTCTGGCCAACCGCTTGGCAGGCCATCGTCAATTGTTGCCCAATCGCCCGGCACGGGTTCGGCATTTTTTACCTTGGCCTGTAATTCAGCCATGGCCCACGCGGTCGAATCCGCCGGAAATGGCGCGTAACCATCCCAATCCGGCGCGTAGTTTTGCAACCAGTCCACAATATCGCCGCCGTCCGGCAAGCCTTCCAGCCGAATTATTTTAACGGTCGGCGGTGAGTCCAAGGCCATTAACGCCCTGTAAACGGTTTGCGCGTAGTGTTCGCCCGGTTTGTCATTGTCAGGCACAATATAAACGGTCTTGATACCATTGAACGGTGTCCAATCGGTGTTGTTTGCCGCGTTTGCGCCGCCTAGGGAAGTGACCGCGCAAACACCAAGCCCCTGCAATGCCGCCGCTGGTTTCTCGCCCTCAGGAATCATAACGGCTTTGTCTTTCGGTTGTTTTTCCAGCCTGTCCAGCCCAAACAAAGGGCGCGGGTCATCAGGTGCGCCCGCCGCCCAACCGGAACTGCTGCGTTTAAAAAATGGCACGATGTCTTTCTTGCCGCTGCCGTCCTGATACCTGCCAACAATCCCGATAATTTCGCCTTGGCGGTCACGATAAGGCCATGCGTGGATTAAGGGCTTGCCCTTATAAATTTTGGGTATGCCGCTCATAAAAGCCCCCAATCGTCCGCCAGCTTTGCCAGCGCATCGGTAAATTTAAGCCCGTACAGGCTCATGGTGAAGGCGATCACATCACCGCCCCCCACGCCACATGAAAAGCATTTAAACGCGCCTGTCTCCAGATTGACGCGAAAACTGCCCGCCCTGTTGTCGTCATGGAACGGGCATAAACCGCCGTCGTTCCAGCCGTGTTTTTTTAGCGGTGCGCCGGGCAGTTCGTGGCGGTAAAAATCCGCCGGGCTTAGGGTTTGCCGGATATGGTCGGCGTTCAATGGGCGGGTGTGCCGCCGTTGGTTTATGGGTAGCCCTGATGGTCGGCTATAGTTTTGTTTGCTCATGTTGGTTTACCCTTGCATTACGCGGGTGGCGCACGGCTTGGCAATCGGGTATTATTAACCCTGCTGATTGATTGCTGTTACCGCACACAAAAGCCCGCTAATTATCCGATTAGTGGGCTTTTTTATGCCTGTTGGTTTTGCGTTCTGCATTCTTCAGGGTGAAGGGCGGAACGCAAAACGGCAAGGAACAGGCCGTGCAGGTTTTGGGTATCCCTAAGCCCTGTTTGTCGGCGGCTGGGTTCTCGCGGGTGCGAGGTGGAGGGTTTGGGGCGGCTTGGCCTTGGGTAGGCGGATTTTGGGCGTGGGTGTCTTGTGGGTTCATGCGGTGAATCCTGTTCTAAGAAGGGATAACCGCCGCCCATGCTTCCTACGGCATGGGTGGCGGGATTGAGTGGGTGTAGGAATACCGCGAACAGGTGCGGCCAGCCTTTCGGCTGCCCAAACAATCCCACCATAATGAATAGGCGGCGCAAAGCCAGCCTAAATGAAGGGCATAAAAAAGCCACAATGGGCTGTGGCGAATTTTCGCCTGTTCCAAACGGGTTCCTACGCCCGACTACCAGCAATGCACTGACAGTGTAGCGATTGTCCAGTAATAGCCGTGGCGGTGTCAAGCCGTCCGCCCGATTTTCGTACCCTTGCCTAAATATTGCTATTGTTCCGGCGTTAAACGATGGTAAAACCTTGGCATTCCTGTTGTGCGTTGTACCGATCATGCAGCACCGCCCGCGCTCTGAATGTCGGTAAGGAAGCGGTCAAGCTCGGACTGCATCACGCCAGTAGCACGTTTGCTTATTTTTACAGTTGCCAGTTTTTCATCTTTTACCAATCGCCAAAACGTGGCCATTGAGATTCCTAATGTTTGGCATACGGCCTTGGGTCTAACAATTTGCATTTTTTTACCTTCTGCTGTTGTCTGAGATTTTTTGACATTATAACTAATTGATTAGTATCAAAAAATATAGAAAACAGCCGTCCCTATAATTTCTATAATTCCCTATAATTTACGGCCTTAATTTTCCTGATGGCACAAAAAAGGGGCTTTTCGCCCCTATAATTAATTCCTTCATTTTCACTTGTTGCTTGGCCGTCCAGCCTTCTTTTTTATCCCGTGCGTGTCTGCGTATCTGCCCCAGAATTCCGTCCTAAAAGAATTAAGATTGATTTTCCACAACTCCCCGTTTGTTTGCGCCATCTGTTCAAAAATTGTTTTTACCTTTAAAACAGTTATGTCTACTTTTGACTCTTCAAGCCAAGCATTAAAACTAGCCTCCCTCAAATTGTAGGTATCACCACCTGTAACGGTGGTGGGCTTCTTTTCCGATCCGCTACCACCTCCCAAAGTATGGTTAATACCGTACTGATTGAGGAATGCAACCAGCGCGGTGCGGTCAAAGCCTATTTGCCAACGGCGAAAAAACTTATCCATCCTGTATTGCCCGCTGTGTATATCTCGCCCCGGCCCCACTGCTATCTTTTTGGGTATTTCTCTGTGCTGGAGAACAGAAAGCTCTTCCTTCTCGTGGTCGTCAAGCGAGGGCATTGCCCGCAAAAATGCCAGACGATGGTCAATATAACGCTGTTCGGCTCTATGGGTCTCTGCCCTAAGTGTGGACTCACGTTGATACCAGCCCGCCATGTGTATTAGCATTTTCATCCCTTCGTCACAAACGGCATCATTCTGTAAGTATCTGCCCGTTTCTTTATGACGTTCCATCCATTTTGGGCGCAAGTCAGGGAAATTGTGCAATACCTCATGAAAAGTTGCCGCCACTTTGGAAAATTTCAGCTCGGCGGCTTCGTCGGCATCAACCCTAGGGCTTACGGTTACGCAATCGGCCATGCTGTTAAGCACGTCATCTAGGCTAACAAATTCCATCACTCCTCCGCCCCATTACAAAACCCCGCCCATTCATTCATGATGTTAAGCCGTTTTTCCAGCAAATCACCACGCCGATAAGCCGCCTCCGCTTGGTTCTTAATCGTATGGGCCAGGCACATTTCCAGTACAAAGTTTTCATGGTGGGTGGTTTCCGCCGCCCAATCCCTGAACGTGGAACGGAACCCGTGGACGGTCAAGCCTTTGCGCCCCATGCGTTCCAGTAGTTTGAGCATTGCCATATTGCTTAAGCCGCCGCCGCGTCCGCCAGCAAAAACATAATCATTTTGCTTTATCACTTGCATGGCTTCGAGCAAAGCCAGACACGCGCCGGACAACGGCACAAGATGCTCTTTATCGGCTTTCATCCGCTCCGCTGGGATTGTCCAGACTTTCGCCCCCAAGTCGATTTCACCCCATGTTGCCCCTATGGTTTCGTTAGTCCGTGCCGCCGTCAATAGGGTGAATTCGAGGCAACGCGCCGCTAAATTGTCTTGCTGTTTGAGTTCGGACATAAAAGCCGCCATGTCGGCATAGGGTAGGGCGGGGTGGTGTCGGGTGTTTTGCACCTTGTTGGGTTTGGCTAGTAGCTTGTCAAGGTGTCCGCGCCACCGCGCCGGATTGTCGCCCGTGCGATACCCGCTAACCGTTGCCCATGACAGAACCTGTTCAATGCGTCCGCGTACCCGTGAAGCGGTCTCATTTTTGGTTGTCCATATAGGATTAAGGCAATCCATAATTAAGGCGGTATCAATCACTGACACGGGCAAGTCACCGATAAAAGGGAAAGCGTAATCTCTGAGGGTGTTTTGCCATTGCTGAATATGCTTGTCGTTCTTCAATTCGTGTTGGTGTTTCTGAATGAAAAGCTCCGCGCATTGTTTGAAGGTTATGGCTTTGGTTTTGGCAAGCAAACGGGCTTGGTCGGCCTTGCGTTTTTCTGTCAGCGGGTTTATGCCTTTGCGTAATTGCTTGCGGTAATCCTCTGCTTTTTCCCGCGCGTCCGCTAACGATAGGGTAAACAGGCCACCTAAGCCTATTTCGTGTTTTTTTCCCTCACGCCGATAGATAAACAGCCAGCTCTTAGAGCCTGTGCCGCTAATTTGCAAATACAGGTTGCCGCCGTCACCGTAGTAACCCGGCTCTTTGAGAGAGTCAACTTTCTTGACTGTCAATACTTTTGAGTTTCTTTTCATATCTACCCCATCAATCCTACCGTGCTATCCTACCGTACTATGGGCAGTGGATTTTATGATAATATATGATAAGAGCTGATACAATCTATTTGATATAAGCTTATGAATCAATGGCTTTTTGAGACGTTTTGATTTTTAATGATTCATGAGTTTGGCGGACTGCCTCTCCGCCATTTAATTATGTAAGCTATTAATCTTTATGGTTAAGAATAATAGTTAAGTTTATAACCCATGCTTTACCCACCCACCTTTATCTTATGCAACAGCCCTGTTGCAAATCCAAACTAAAAATCGTTTTATCATATACACTGCTATCAGTGTACAAAAAAATCGCATTCCCATTGAAAAAATCCTTAGCCTGCCCAAAAGCCTTTAAATAAAACGGCATTATCAGCTTCCAAAACCCAATAAAGCCATGACCACTATCTGTGTGATTTTTGATTTGGACGGCACACTGATTGACAGCGAGGGAATTTGCAATCAAGCCTTTCTTGATCTGCTGCCACAGCTAAATGATACGGTTGCGTCATTGACGGCGCGGTATCGCGGCAAAAAATTAGCCTTAATTCTTACAGATATTGAGCATCGGCTTTGCCAGACGCTGCCAAGCGCGTTTGAAGCCCGTTATCGCCAGCGTGTCGCGGAACTGTTTTCACATGAGCTGAAACCTATGCCGGGTGTGCTTGAAATGCTCGAACACATCAGCTTTCCTAAGTGCATTGCTTCAAGCGGGCCGCTTTTAAAAATCCGTCAGGCACTGCAAATTAGCGGCCTCGCACCTTACTTTGGGGACAACATCTTCAGTTCCTATGAAGTAGGCTCTTGGAAGCCCGAACCGGGTTTGTTCCAACACGCAGCAAACGCGATGGGCTTTATGCCCAGCCAATGCGTGGTTGTAGAGGATAGCGATGTGGGGATTGAAGCAGCCGAGGCGGCAGGAATGGCTGCATTCCAATATATGCCCAACGGTGACGCTTTACCCTGCCGAAGCGGAGTGCCGTTTGACGATATGTCGCAACTTCCTCTTCTCCTTAGGCACTTTGCCAGCAGCAGCAACCAACACCACTAGCCTATTGCCTGTCCCGCCCTACCGTACCCACTACCGTATTTCCGGCTTGAGAAACGCCAACGCCATAGCACTTACCCGACCCCATCCAGCTATCGGATAAGGGAGCGACAACACGCTTGGCACACTTAAATCCCTATTAATAATACGGTTTTTGATGTTTTGAATGGCAAAAACCGCGTTAATTCGTTTAATCTTCATAAAAATTATGCTAAAGTCCGCATCGTCATGTGGCTAATTAAATGCGCTTTATATCTAAGCAGTTGCAGACCCAAAAGAATAATAACAACAAACGAGGTTTATTAATGAAATTATTAACAAGCACTGCGCTAGCGGCTACATTGGCTCTTTCTTTAGGATCGTTTTCGGCGAACGCCGATGTGTGTTTAGGCATGGCCTGCATGTACAACAGAATGACTCCTGTCGAAGGGATTGACGCGACTATGGGGGAGATTACACAAGCGTTGAAATCCATCAATGATAATGCCGGGGCTGATGCGATTATCGAAAATATCAAAGAAGCTTTAAAGTTAAGCAAAGAAATCAATGCCAACGATAAAGTTGACCGGAACCGGAACCGTGCCAATGATTCTTTGAAAAAAGCCCGGGGAGCCGTAAAAGAGGGTGACTTGCCGAAAGCAACAGAGCAACTAAAAGAAGCTGAAAAACGTTTTGCCGAACTTAAAACCATGCTTGACTTAACCTTAGATGATAGGGTCTCGCAACAAACCCCCATGATTAACCGTATTTTGGACACGCCTGACCGATAAGCGCCAACTAACCTAGAAGCTTATCCGCCCTCGTTAGTAGGGCAAAATGCCCAAAACTGCGGGCGGCGATCTATGCTATCGCCGCCCGCAGTCAAAGCTAAGCCAGCTTATGGGGGCATTCAGCGCCATCTATCCCACTCTATCCGCAATAAAAAACCCATAATCTAAAGGGCAGTAACCAATAACCTTGTAAATTAGGTGCTATTAGCTATCGACAACTCACAATTGCCCCGATTATACTCTACGGTTAGTCATACGACTTGAGGTTACCCCTTTTTTCATCAACCTTAAAAGTATAGGTTTACTTATGTGTTTCAGTGCAAATATGTCGCTCGGCCTAGGTGTGGTCGGTTTTGCCGCCTCCGCCGTAACCTTTTTCGATAAACAAGAACCTTTGTGGGTACGCTCCGCTAGGGCGTATGCCATCTTCCACTTCTCCTTAATGGAACTGATCCAATATTTTGCCTATCCGGTCGCTGACCAGTGCGGCTATGGCTCGAATTTATTCTTAAGCGAGCTGTCGACTTACCATATCTGTTTACAAGCCTTTGCCATCATGCCCGCCTTGGCGACCTATTCATCCGACCCTACTGCGCTAAAAAAAGCCGCCCTGTTAGGGGGAGGGCTGAGTGCCATTTTTTTGGTCTGTAGTACGCTGCCGACCACCTTACAGCTTACCAATGAGCCCGGCACGTTTATAGGCAATATCATCGCCTGTATGCAAATGGGCAAATACCATATTGCCTATAGGATTGCCAGCGCTTATGGTGAAGTGATTATGTACGGCTCATTGTTCGCTTTAGCGCTGAGCGGCTTTGTCTGGAAAAACAATCAGCGTATCGCCACTTACCATTTCGTCATGGCGATTTTTACCCTGTATGTACCGCAATGGCTGTTTGGCGTGGACACCGGCGAAGCGGGGGCGATTTACTGCTTTTACTCCATCCCCATTACCGCCAGCTTTATGCCGCAGTTTAAAAAATTCTTCACCGCGCAAGTTTACGGTTATGAAGAAGACGAGCCTTTAAAAGAAAGCACTTAGAAGGGTTTAACAGTAATGGGCTTAGGCCTTTCAGATTTTCATCCCCGCAAGGGCGCAAGAAACCTGAAAGGCCTAGGTAACATCTGCATAGGCTGCACCCATCCAAAAATCAAGCGATAACCGCCTGTACGGCCTCTAACAAAACAACGGCACTAAAAAACCGCGCCCAAAGCCGCTGACTCTATATAATAGACGGCTTTATCCTCTCTCTTAGCTTCTGTAGACATTCATTCATGCCTTTATTACGTTTAACCAACACCTCCATCGCATTTGGTACCCACGCCTTACTCAAAAACGCCGATTTTCAACTGGATGCAGGGGAGCGTGTCGGCTTGCTCGGACGCAACGGTGAAGGCAAATCGACCTTAATGAAGATTATTGCGGGCAACATCTACGCCGACCACGGCGACATCTGGCGGCAACCCGAACTGCGTCTGGCATGGCTGGAACAAGCCCCGGAACTGCCGGACGGCGCGACCATTTACGATGCCGTGGCCGACGGCCTGGGCGAACTGGGGCATTGGCTGACCCGCTACCATGCCCTGTCCATGACGATGGACTACGAAGACCCTAAGGCTCTGGATGAACTGGGCGATTTGCAGCACAAGCTCGAAGCCCATAATGGTTGGCACTTTCAACAACGGGTCGAAACCACCCTCAGCAAACTCGGCTTACCCGGCGAAAAAGACGTTAACAGCCTGTCCGGCGGCTGGAAGCGCCGGGTCGCCCTAGCTCGTGCCTTAGTCATAGACCCCGAAGTCCTGCTGCTGGACGAGCCGACCAACCACCTCGACTTTGAAAGCATCACTTGGCTGGAAGAACAAATCCTCGCCTTTCAAGGCGCGGTCTTGTTCGTCACCCATGACCGTTCCTTCCTGCAACGTCTGGCCACCCGTATTGTCGACCTGGATCGCGGCAACCTCGTGTCTTGGCAAGGCACTTACGACGACTATCTGCGCCGCAAAGCCGCCGCCTTGGAAGACGAGGCCAACCAAAACGCCGAATTTGACAAAAAACTCGCCGATGAAGAAGTGTGGATACGCCAAGGCGTAAAAGCGCGGCGCACCCGCAACGAAGGCCGCGTCCGCGCCCTGGAAAAATTACGCGCCGAACGCGCCGAACGCCGCAATACCCAAGGCACCGCTCGCTTGGCAATGGAAAAAGCCGATGCCTCAGGCAAAAAAGTCATCGAAGTTAAAGACATTTGTTTTGGCTATGGCGAAAAAATGCTCATTAACAACTTTTCCGCCCTGATTCAGCGCGGCGACAAAATCGGCCTGATCGGCGCAAACGGCGCGGGCAAGTCCACGTTATTAAAACTGCTGCTCAAACAATTGGAACCCAGCACGGGCAGCATAGAGCAGGGCACACGGCTAGAAATTGCCTACTTCGATCAATTGCGCGACCAACTCGACCCCGAAGCCACCGTCGCCGAAACCGTCGCCAATGGCAGCGACTACGTCGAAATAGCAGGCAATAAACGCCACGTCATGTCCTACCTGGGCGATTTCCTGTTCGCCCCCGCGCGTGCCCGCTCGCCCGTCAAAAGCTTGTCAGGGGGCGAAAAAAACCGCCTATTATTGGCACGGCTGTTCACCAAGCCCGCCAACCTCATCGTCATGGACGAACCGACCAACGATTTGGACTTAGAAACCCTAGAATTGCTGGAAGAAAAACTGATTAACTACGAAGGCACCTTATTGCTGGTCAGCCATGACCGTGCTTTCCTCGATAACGTCGTCACCAGCGTCTTCGTGCTGGACGGCTCCAGTAAAGTGCAGGAATTTATCGGTGGCTATACCGACTGGCTAGACTATTGCCAAAGCAAACCCGCCAGCCCCGCACCCGCGAAAAAAAATCCGTCCGCCCAAGCAGCACCAACACCGGAACCCAGCAGCGGTGCGAAAAAGAAAAAGCTCAGCTATAAAGAACAACAAGAGCTTAAGCAACTGCCGGAGCTGATAGACCAACTGGAAACCCAGCAAGCCGCCTTAACCCAACAAATCGGCGACCCCGGCTTTTATAAAAACGCGCCGGATAAAGTCAATAAAGCCCTGGATGACTTAAAGAAGCTGGAAACCCAATTGGAGCAGACCTATCAGCGCTGGAACGATCTGGAAGCCGCCAACGAAGCGTAAAAATCCCAAAACCGCTTGCAAAACAGCCCGATTTGCCTTATCCTATCGGGCTATCTGTAGCTCTACAGAAAGTATCAGGAGAGATGGCCGAGCGGTCGAAGGCGCACGCCTGGAAAGTGTGTATACGGTAACGTATCGAGGGTTCGAATCCCTCTTTCTCCGCCAAACAAGCATCCGCCGGGGTGCAAAGAAGTACAGAAACCCGCAAGCTGTAAGGCTTAGCGGGTTTTTTATTGTCCAACGAAGTGCAACAAGATACATTGACATACCCCTAAGCGTGGGGGTATCTTTGGGGGTATATTGCATCCTTCCAATGGAGATACCCCCAAATGGCCTTATCTGACCCCACCTGCAAGAACGCCAAGCCCAAAGAAAAGCCCTATAAGTTAGCGGATGAAAAGGGTTTATATCTTTTGGTTAAACCTAACGGCTCTAAATATTTCCGCTTTAAGTTTCGGTTTGCCGGACATGAAAAGGTATTGGCCTTGGGGGTATATCCTGAAATAGGCCTTAAGCAAGCGCGTGATAAACGCGATGAAGCCCGTAAGCAATTGGATAGCGGCATAGACCCTAGCTTAACCCGCAAAATCGAAAAGACAGGCAGTGCGGAAAACACGTTTGCCGCGATTGCCAAGGAATTCATGGCGGCAAAACCCAACTGGAGCGAAAGCCACCGCAAACACGTTAATGAATGTTTTGAACGTGATGTATTCCCGTGGCTTGGCAATAGGCCGCTTAAGGACTTGTCCGCCGTTGAGGTGCTGGCGACCTTGCGGCGCATTGTTGACCGGGGCGCGATTGAAACCGCCGCCAGAACCAAGCAGTTTATCGGGCAAGCCATACGCTACGGGATCGCCACGGGCAGGGCAGAGCGCGACGTAACCGCCGACTTGCGCGGGGCATTGCCTTCGCCTGTACGCGGCCACTATCCGGCGATAACCGAACCTAAGCCGTTAGGGCAATTGTTACGCGATATTGATGCCTATAAAGGCGGTTTTGTGGTCAGAACCGCCCTGCAATTGCAACCCTTGATATTTGCCCGACCTGCCAACCTTGCGGCGGCGGAATGGGCGGAATTTGACCTTGAAGCGGCGGAATGGCGCATAGCCAGCGACAAAATGAAAATGAAGGACGCACACATCGTGCCGTTAAGCACTCAGGCAATCGCCTTGCTGAGAGACATTCAGCCGCTTACGGGCAACCAACAATATGTCTTTGCCAGCAATCAAGGGCAAAACGGTGAAAAGCACATTAGCCGTGAATCTATCGGCATGGCAATCCGGCGCATGGGCTACCAAGGCCAGCATACCGCCCACGGGTTCCGCACCACCGCCAGCACCCTTTTACACGAACAAGGCTTCCATTCGGACATGATCGAACGCCAGTTAGCCCACGCCGAACGCAACCGCGTAAAAGCCGCCTACAATCGGGCGCAGCACCTGGCCGAACGCCGGAAAATGATGCAGTCATGGGCGGATTATCTGGACGGTTTGAAGAATGGGGCGCAGGTGATCGCGTTCAAAAAGGCAGGATGACAGTATAACCAAATTTAACCGGATAGCCCGACGGGGCGACAAGTAGGAGTCATTACCCTATTTCCGGTTAATCCTTCGTAATGATTGCACTTGATGGAGTGTGTTTAATGAAAAACGACATAGACTATGAGCTTAAGGTTAAATGGGCGTTGCGTCTGCCGGATGAGGTTAACACCGACAACGCCTTAAACTCATTGCAAGTTTTACAGCATTTTTCAGCAGCCGTAACCAATGGAATACAGCCAGACGAAAAGGTTATGAAAGCAATTGCAAAGGTGTTTTCATCTTATATCTGCCAGCACCAAATTGTTGGGGAACCGGAAAAATTCAAATCATTAGACGAATCTTTCAATTTAAAGCCCAAGAAAGGTACAGGACATCCTATTAAGCAGTATAGTAATCATGCTGTAAGGCTGGGGTTTCTTCATAACATGTTTTTGTACCGGATGGCTACCAAGAACCGTGGGGAACCGTCAACGCTTATGGAGTCGGCTGAATGGGTATCAAACAGTTGGAAAATCAACGGCGAGTCAATAGATGCCGACACGTTAAAACGTTATTACACTGAGATAGGCGGCGATGACTTTTTTATAAATCAAGCGTATGCCTTTGAAAAGTATATGGGGATTTAAAACGGCTTTTTGAATCCCTGACAAGTTAAAAAATATGCCTAGAATACCGTAGCTATGTACAACAAGCATCAAAGAGGTGCAAAGCATGGCTACACAATCCAACCACCAACCCCACCACCTGCAAGAGTGCGCATTATTGCGGCTTTGGCAAATTATCGGCAACCCGAAGGCTAACCCGCCCATTCCCGCCATTCTGCCCATTGGCCGAACCACGTTTTTAAACGGTGTCAAATCGGGAAAATACCCCAAGCCCGTTAAATTGGGAGAGCGTTCGGTTGCTTGGCGTTCCGAGGACATCCGCGCTTTGATTGAATCAATGGGCGGTGCTGTATGATCGACACAACGCACAATAGAAATAACAAGGTTTATACAAGGTTTAACGCCGGAAAAATAGCAAGGTTTAGGCAAGGGTACGAAAATTGGGCGGACGGCTTGACACCACCACGGCTATTACTGGACAATCGCCACACTGTCAGTGCATTGCTGGCAGTCGGGCGTGAGAACCCGTTTTTTAGCATAGGCGATAAAACGCCACGGTTATCTGTGGTTTTTTTACGTCCTTCATTTTGTGCGGCCTTGTGTCGCCCATTCATTATGGCGGGCTGTTTTGGGAAGCCTTCGCGGCTTGCCGCACCTATGCGCGGTATTCTCACCCCATTACAGTCCGCCACCCATGCCGTGAGAAGCATGGGCGGCGGTTATCCCCTTCTTAAGCATAGGTTTCACCGCATGAACCCACAAGACACCCACGCCCAAAATCCGCCTGCCCAAGGCCAAGCCACCCCAAACCGTCCACCCCGCACCCGCGATAACGAAGCCCAAACCTTGGGGAAACCTTGGGGTTGTTCATCACAGACCGCCCCGCACCCGCGAGAACCCAGCCACCGACAAACAGGGCTTAGGGATACCCAAAACCTGCACGGCCTATGCCTTGCCGTTTGGCGTTCCGCCCTTCTTGAAGAATGCAGAACGCAAAACCAACAGGCATAAAAAAGCCCACTAATCGGATAATTAGCGGGCTTTTGTGTGCGGTAACGGCAATCAATCAGCAGGGTTAATAATACCCGATTGCCAAGCCGTGCGCCACCCGCGTAATGCAAGGGTAAACCAACATGAGCAAACAAAACTATAGCCGACCATCAGGGCTACCAATAAACCAACGGCGGCACACCCGCCCATTGAACGCCGACCATATCCGGCAAACCCTAAGCCCGGCAGATTTTTACCGCCACGAACTGCCCGGCGCACCGCTAAAAAAACACGGCTGGAACGACGGCGGTTTATGCCCGTTCCATGACGACAACAGGGCGGGCAGTTTTCGCGTCAATCTGGAGACGGGCGCGTTTAAGTGCTTTTCATGTGATGCGGGGGGCGGTGATGTGATCGCCTTCACCATGAGCCTGTACGGGCTTAAATTTAC
The DNA here is from genome assembly GCF_002923755.1 of Methylovulum psychrotolerans. Classification (GTDB taxonomy): domain Bacteria; phylum Pseudomonadota; class Gammaproteobacteria; order Methylococcales; family Methylomonadaceae; genus Methylovulum; species Methylovulum psychrotolerans. Next base: position 401,874 of record NZ_PGFZ01000001.1, on the reverse strand, counting down.
CGATGCGCTGGCAAAGCTGGCCGACGATTGGGGGCTTTTATGAGCGGCATACCCAAAATCTATAACGGCAAGCCCTTAATCCACGCATGGCCTTATCGTGACAGCCAAGGCCAAATTATCGGGATTGTTGGCAGGTATCAGGACGGCAGCGGCAAGAAAGACATCGTGCCATTTTTTAAACGCAGCGGTTCCGGTTGGGCGGCGGGCGCACCTGATGACCCGCGCCCTTTGTTTGGGCTGGACAGGCTGGCAAAACAACCGAAAAATAAAGCCATTATCCTTCCTGAGGGCGAAAAATCAGCAGCGGCAGGGCAAGGGCTTGGTATTTGCGCGGTCACTTCTTTAGGTGGCGCAAACGCGGCAAACAACACCGATTGGACACCCTTCAATGGTTTCAAGACCGTTTATTTACTGCCTGACAATGACAAACCGGGCGAACACTACGCGCAAACCGCTTACAGGGCGTTAATGGCCTTGGACTCACCGCCGACCGTTAAAATAATCCGGCTGGAAGGCTTGCCGGACGGTGGCGACATTGTGGACTGGTTACAAAACCACGCGCCGGATTGGGATGGTTACGCGCCATTTCCGGCGGACTCGACCGCGTGGGCGGTGGCTGAATTAAAAACCAAACTGAAAACCGCCGAACCCGTGCCGGATAGCTGGCGTGTGGCTGATGAAAATATCAACGTTCCTGAATGGGAAGCCCCCACGCCGATTAGCATCACCCTAAAGCCCGTGCAAGCCTTTGACGGCACGATGTTACCCGATGCCTTTGCCGTATGGGTTCAGGACATAGCGAGGCGGCAAGCTTCACCCGTTGATTATGGGGCAATCGGGGCAATGGTGGCCTTGTCGTCGGTGATCGGCAAAAAGGGCGCGGTTCAGCCCAATAAATGCAGTGATTGGATTGTCGTGCCTAACTTGTGGGGCTTGGCAATCGGCAGGGCTTCCGCCAAAAAATCCCCCGCCTTGTCAGAAGTGCTTAAGCCTTTGGATCGGCTTGAAATTGACGGCAAGCAACAATTTGACGCTGAAAAATCCAGAAACGATGCCGAACTGATGACCGCCAAAATCATACGGGATATTGCCGAAAAGGACGCTATCGACTTACTTAAGAAAAAAGACAACAAAGCCGAAAACCGAGCGGTGGCGGAAATTCTGTTACGCGAGTCCGCCGACAGCATGGCGAACATACAGGCCCCCACTAGGCGGCGTTTTAAGGTCAATGATGTGACCATCGAAAAATTGGGCGAACTGTTAAACGAAAACCCAAACGGGTTGCTTTTGTACCGTGACGAAATCGCCGGATTTTTAAAAACCATCGACCGCGAAGACCGCGCCAATGACCGCGCCTTTTATCTGGAGTGTTTCGACGGCAAAGGGCGGTACACTTTCGACCGTATAGGGCGCGGCACAATTGATATAGAATCGACGTGTGTGGCCTTGTTGGGCGGCATTCAGCCGACCCGCTTACAAGGTTATTTACATCACGCCATGAACGGCGGTTCGGGCGATGACGGTTTTATCCAACGGTTCCAATTGATGGTTTACCCTGATTTGACCAAAGACCACCCCATCGACACCTACCCCGACACCCAAGCCAAAAACGCCGCTTATGCCGTGTTTGACCGCTTGGCCGTCTGGGAGGGTTTTGGCGACAATCCGGCGCGGTTCGCACCCGATGCCCAAGCGGTTTTTGATGATTGGTATCTTGACCTGTTCGACAGGCAACGGGCGGACGACATCCACCCCGCGATTGAATCGCACCTAGGCAAATTTAACAGCCTTGTGCCTTCATTGGCGGTGATTATCCACTTGGCCGATGACAGTACCCATAATGACAGGATAAGCCTGAAATCCTTATTAAAAGCCATTGCGTTTAGTGGCTACCTCGAAAGCCATGCCATGAGAATTTATGGCAGTGCCATTGACCCGATAGAAGCCCATGCCAGCACGATACTGAAAAAAATCCAGTCCGGCCATTTACAGGACAAGTTCACCCCGCGCGAGATAAAACAAGGCGGCTGGACGGGCTTGGACACAATGGACACTATCAACGACGCATTGGCGGTATTGGTAGAGTTGGGTTATTTGCGGCCATTCATCACTAAAAAGCCGTCCGGTGGCAGGACATCAAAAAAGTTCTTGATACACCCCGAAATAGCAAAAGCCCCCAAGTAAGCCACCTACAAAACCTACGAAACCCCAAAAAACACAGTTTTGTAGGTTTCGTAGGCGGGTTGCCTAAGCGTTTTCAGATTTTTACGGCTAATCAAACCTAGCCATAAATGCCCGCTTGCCCATACAATGGGATAGACTTAACCCCTATAGCCTATCGACCATTGCCCCATAATTTCATGACCGCCTTACAGACCCTGCTTGACACCTACCGCGAAGCCGCCCAAACCGAACGTGAAAAAGGCACTTACTTTGAAGACCTAATTTGTGTGTATTTGCGCAACGAGGCCAGCTATAAGGATTTATATAGCCAAGTATGGACGTATGCCGATTGGGCGCGTGAACAGGGCTTAAACGCGCAGGATGCGGGTATCGACTTGGTGGCGAAGACATCCGGCACGGACGAGTACCACGCTATACAATGCAAGTTTTATGCGGCGGGCTATCGGGTGCAGAAGTCCGACATCGACAGCTTTTTCACCGCGTCGGGTAAAAGGCCGTTCAGCCACCGGATCATTATCAGCACCACCAACGACTGGAGCGGCCACGCCGAGGACGCGCTGCAAGGCCAGCAGCCGCCCGTCACCAAAATAGACCTGAACGACTTGGAAAACAGCCAAATTGATTGGGCGAGTTACCAGCCAAACCTACCGCCCGCGCTTAAGGCCAAAAAGAAGTTACGCCCACATCAAATATCGGCTGTATACGGTGTCAGCACGGGCTTGGAGACCGCCGACCGGGGCAAGCTGATTATGGCGTGTGGCACGGGTAAAACCTTTACCAGCTTGAAGATTGCCGAACGGATCGCGGGCAAGGGCAAGCGGGTGCTGTTTTTAGTGCCTAGCCTGTCTTTATTGTCGCAAACCCTGACCGAGTGGACGCAGGAATCCGCCGCACCGCTACACAGCTTTGCCGTCTGTTCTGATAGCGACATCGGCCACAAGCGCAAAAAAGACGACGACATCGTGCAGACCTTCACCCATGAGTTGCGCTACCCCGCCACCACCAACGCGCAGCGGCTGGCCGTGGAAATGGCGAAGCGTTCCGACATCCACCACATCAGTGTGGTGTTTTCCACTTACCACTCCATTGAGGTTATCAGCAAAGCCCAAAAAGAATACGGCTTGCCTGATTTTGACTTGGTTATCTGTGACGAGGCGCACCGCACCACCGGGGCGACCTTTGGCGACGAGGACGAATCTAATTTTGTCAAAATCCACGATGCCGACTTTATCAAGGCCAGCAAACGCCTGTACATGACCGCCACCCCCCGCATTTATGGCGAAATGGCGAAGGCCACCGCCGAAAAGGACAGCGTGGCCTTGTGTTCTATGGACGATGAAACCCTGTTCGGGCAGGAGCTTTACGTCATCAGCTTTTCGGAGGCGGTCAAGCAAGGCTTGTTGGTCGATTACAAGGTGATCGTGTTGTCGATAGATGAAGGCCATGTAAGCCGACGGCTGCAAGAGCTGTTGGCCGATGACAGTAACCAGTTAAAGGTGGACGATGCCGCCAAGATCGTCGGCTGTTGGAAAGCCCTGTCTAAGCAAGGCACACGCCAAGACTTGACGGACGATGCCGACCCGATGCGCCGCGCCGTGGCCTTTTGCCAAGTCATCGAACCCGCCACCAACCCGAAGACCCACAAAGTCAGCTCTAAAAACATAGCAAGGATGTTTAAGGCCGTGGTGGACGCTTACCAACAAAACGAGCAGGAACAGGGCGACGCGCCCCGCACCGACACGGCAACGTACCTGCAATGCGAAGCCGCACACATTGACGGCGGCATGAACGCCAGCGAAAAGGAAGCCCAACTCACTTGGCTGAAAGCCGCAACGCCTGACAACACTTGCCGGATATTAAGCAATGTCCGTTGTTTGTCCGAAGGCGTGGACGTACCCGCCTTGGATGCCGTGTTGTTTTTGACCCCTCGCAACTCACAAGTGGACGTGGTGCAATCGGTGGGACGGGTGATGCGCCTGTCCGAGGGCAAAAAACGCGGCTATATCATCCTGCCCGTGGTCATACCCGCAGGTATGGAACCCCACGAGGCCCTGGGCGACAACAAGACCTATAAAGTCGTCTGGCAGGTGCTGCAAGCTTTACGTTCCCATGATGACCGTTTTGATGCCATGATTAATAAACTGGACTTGATCGGCAAGGACACGTCCAAAATGGAGGTTATCGCCATTACCGACAAAATCCAGAAAAAACCCAAGAAACCCGCCGACACCAACACCACTAAGGCCGCTAAAGCCAAAAGCCAATACGGCATAGGCGAAACCGTCAAAAAGCCCAAACAAACCGACGCGATAGAAACCTTTGAGGTGGACGACATCCAACGCGCCATTTACGCCAAGGTGGTGCAAAAGTGCGGCAACCGGAGCCATTGGGAAGATTGGGCGAACGACATAGCCAAAATAGCGCGTACCCACATTACGCGAATCCAAGCCATTTTGGACACCCCCGCCAACGTGGCCGAAATAACCGCGTTTAAGGCCTTTGGTGAGGAATTGCGCGACGACCTGAACAACGCCATTACCGACAGCGAAATTGTCGAAATGCTGGCACAGCACCTGATAACCAAACCCGTTTTTGATGCCCTGTTCCAAGATTACAGTTTTGCCCAGCATAACCCTATGTCGGTAGCCATGCAGGACATCTTGGACAAATTGCAGGAACACCACCTCGACAAGGAAGCCGACACCCTGCAACGCTTTTATGACAGCGTGAAGCTACGCGCCCAAGGGATCGACAACGCGGCGGGCAAGCAAAAGATTGTCGTCGAGCTGTACGACAAGTTTTTCCGTAACGCCTTTCCGCGCATGACCGAAAAACTGGGCATTGTTTACACCCCCGTGGAAGTCGTGGACTTCATCATCCATAGCGTCAATGACGCGCTACAAAACGAGTTCGGGCAGACCTTGGGTGATGAAAACGTCCACATCATCGACCCGTTTACCGGAACCGGAACCTTTATCACCCGCTTGCTGCAAAGCGGCCTGATTAGCCCCGCGCAACTGCCCTACAAATACGCCAACGAAATACACGCCAACGAGATCGTTTTGCTGGCCTATTACATTGCGGCCATAAACATAGAGGCCGTTTACCATGACATCGTGGGCGGCGCGTACCAGCCTTTCAACGGCATTTGCTTAACCGACACTTTCCAACTGTACGAAAAAGAGGATTTAGTCAGCCAGATGCTGGTGGACAACCACGCGCGGCGCAGCAAGCAAAAGGCCTTGGACATTCGGGTTATTATCGGCAATCCGCCGTATTCAGTGGGGCAAGGAAGCGCGAACGACAATAACGCCAACGTGGCCTATGAATCGCTGGATAACAGAATCCGTGCAACTTACGCGGCAAATTCAAAAGCAGCTTCAACAAAAAACCTTATGGATTCCTATATCCGTGCTATCCGTTGGGCAAGCGACCGTATAAAAGATACGGGCATTATTGGTTTTGTGTCTGGGAGCGGCTTTATTGAAAAAACGGCAATGGACGGTATCCGTAAGTGTCTGGTCGATGAATTTAGCAGCGTTTATGTTTTCAACTTACGCGGCGATATTCGTAAGAACATGTTAAGCAAAGGCAGGGCGAAGGAAGGCCAAAACGTGTTTGGCAGTGGCAGCATGACCGGGATAGCCATTACTTTTTTTGTTAAAAACCCTGATGCCCAAGAACAGGGGAAAATCTATTATTATGATGTGGGCGACGATTTAAAACAAAGTGAAAAGCTAGAAAAGTTGAATAGCTTAAGAAGCCTTAACGGCATTACGGCGGCGGATGGCTGGATAACACTTACACCTGACCAGCATAATGATTGGTTAAAACAGCGTGATGACAGTCTTAGTAACTTTATGATATTAGGTAATAAAAAAGATAAGTTTACTGAAAATATGTTTGAAAATTATTCACTTGGAATTAATTCTAATCGAGACGCATGGGTATACAACTTTTCAAAAAATCAACTATCCAAAAACGTTGAATCGACAATTGCTTTTTATAATTCTGAATTAGAAAGATTTAAAAATAGTGAATCAAATGGAATATCTGTTGATTCAGATAAGTTTGTCAGCAATGATGAAACTAAAATTAAGTGGTCTAGTAGCTTAAAAGCAGATTTTAAACGTAATAAAAAGGCACGTTTTTCTGAAAAGCGGATCGTTGTCTCTATGTATCGCCCTTTTATTAAACAATATTTGTATTTTGATGGCATGTTTAATCATCGTACAGGACAAATGCCGCATATTTTTCCAGATTCATCAGTAGAAAATAAGGTTATTTGTGTCAGTGGTGTGGGGGCAAGAAGTGGCTTTTCTGTGCTGATTAGCCAGACCTTGGCTGATTTAGAAATAATTGAAAAAAGCCAATGTTTCCCCCTAAAGCTTTACGAACCCGCTATTAATGCCGATGACGGCCAGCAACCCAGCGGCGTGAAACCCCAAGGCGACTTGTTCAGCACCGACCAGATCGGGCTAACGGTGGACGTGTTTGAGCAGGTGGCCGACCAGCCGCGCTATACGGTTAAGGACGGCATTACTGATGCGGGGCTTGCCCACTTCCAAGCCGCTTACCCTAAGGAAACCCTTAGTAAAGAAGATTTGTTTTATTACATCTATGGCCTATTGCATTCAGAAGACTATAAAAGTCGCTATGCCGACAACCTCACCAAGGAGTTGCCGCGTATCCCTTGCGTGAACAAGGCGGCGGATTTTTGGGCGTTCAGCAAGGCGGGGCGGGCTTTGGCGGAGCTGCATATCCATTATGAAACCGTTGCACCGTACCCCGTGACGTTGGAATGTGGAGCCGCCGCTTTTGATGACCTTAAGGACACGGATTTTTACGTCACACAAATGAAGTTTGTCAAAAAGGGCGACAAGTCGAAAGTGGCTTATAACCATAAAATTATCATGACTGATATTCCGGTAGCGGCTTATGACTATGTGGTGAACGGCAAGCCCGCGCTGGAGTGGGTAATGGAACGCCAAGCAGTCAGTACCCATAAGGACAGCGGCATTAAGAATGACGCTAACGACTGGGCGATTGAAACAATGGGCAACCCGCGCTATCCGCTGGAGCTGTTCCAACGGGTTGTTACGGTAAGCCTTGAAACCATGAAAATAGTTAACGCCTTGCCGCCTTTGGAGATCGAAAAAAGCCATTAACGGCAGTTTGTGAATTAACCCCATGTAGCATAGGGGTTGCTGGCTTGTTTTGGAGTTTTTGAGGACTATAAAAAGGGGAGTTCAACCAGTACGCGCGGGCGAGGGATTATAACCCTTAGCTAAACCTTATCATTGGCCGTTAGCAACCAGTACGCGCGGGGGATTAATCGGAGCCGGAAACCTAGCAAAACATTTTTCATCCTGCGATAATTAGATGGCACTGGCCTGTTTGTGCGGAAAACAGGGGCAACCTTTAGCATGTGGGGGTACTTTTGGGGGTACATTTTAAAAACAAACATTTAAAACCCTTATAAATAAAGGCATGTAGCGGATTGTTTGGTTGTCTATTTCGCCAAACAAGCATCCGCCGGGGTGCAAAGAAGTACCGAAACCCGCAAGCTGCAAGGCTTAGCGGGTTTTTTATTGTCCGGTGAAGTACAATGACATATACCTACATCATAAGTGGCAGGCAATCGCACTATTGGCGGGTTTATGGGTTTTTCTGGCTCGCCTAAAATCTGAACTGTTGATTTTAATATTAAAAACTTGATCATCGGGTAACCCCTTTTTTTCAGCCCTTCTTTTTTTCCTGGTTATTGACTATGACTGATGCGACTTTATTATTTTCCGATGCTAAGCAAGTTATCCCTGGCGGTGTAAATTCCCCCGTGCGTTCGTTTAGCGGGGTCGGCGGCACACCCGTGTTTATTGACCATGCCAGCGGCGCGTTTATTTATGATGCCGACGGCAAGGCCTATATTGATTATGTCGGCTCATGGGGGCCGATGATTTTAGGCCATGCCCATCCTGAGGTCATCGCGGCGGTACAGGCCACCGCCGCAAAAGGCTTAAGCTTTGGTGCGCCCACCGAGTTGGAAACCCTCATGGCGCAAACCGTCTGCCGCTTGTTGCCGTCTATGGATTTGGTGCGCATGGTCAGTTCGGGTACCGAAGCGACCATGAGCGCGATACGGTTGGCGCGGGGCTATACCGGACGCGATAAGATTGTTAAGTTTGAAGGTTGCTACCACGGCCATTCCGATTCCTTGCTAGTTAAAGCCGGATCGGGCGCGTTGACGTTTGGTGTACCCAGTTCGCCCGGCGTACCTGCCGCGCTGGCGGAACACACCATTACCCTGACCTATAACGACAGTGCGGCAGTAGCGCAATTGTTCGCCGAATGCGGCGGGCAAATTGCCGCCATTATCGTCGAGCCGGTGGCGGGTAATATGAACTGCATCCCACCCGTGCCTGGCTTTTTGGAAACTTTACGGCAAGTCTGCGACGAACACGGCAGCGTGTTGATTTTTGATGAAGTGATGACCGGGTTCCGGGTCGGCTTGCAAGGGGCGCAAGGCCTTTATGGCATCACCCCGGACTTGACCACCTTGGGCAAAGTTATCGGCGGCGGGATGCCCGTCGGGGCGTTTGGCGGTTGCCGGAAGATTATGGAAAAACTGGCTCCGTTAGGACCGGTGTATCAGGCGGGTACTTTGTCGGGTAATCCGGTGGCGATGGCGGCGGGTTTGAAAACCTTGGCCCTGATTAGCCAAGCGGGCTTTTATGACACCCTCAGCGCGAAAACCGAGCGTTTGGTGACGGGCTTAAAAGCGGCGGCGCAACAAGCGGGCATCCCTTTGAGTACCCATAACGTCGGCGGCATGTTCGGGCTGTTTTTTAGCGAAACCGCCAACATCACCCGCTTCGCCGAAGTGATGCACTGCGATCAGGAACGCTTTAAACGCTTTTTCCATGCCATGTTAGCGGAAGGCGTGTATCTGGCCCCGTCGGCGTTTGAGGCCGGCTTTGTCTCCATTGCCCATACCGATGCCGACATCGACAGCACCATCGCCAAAGCGGCGGCGATCTTTAAACACCTGTAACCCTAGACCCCGACCATGACCGACGCTTTCCAATTGCATCCGCGCCTACAGGAAGACTGTATCTTGGTCGGCGCTTTCCCGCTGTGCCAGTTATTGTTAATGAATGATAGCCAATATCCTTGGTGTATCCTCGTGCCGCAAGTGCTGGGGCTACGCGAGCTTTACGAGCTAAGCCCAGAACAGCGCCAGCAGTTTACTGAAGAGTCCTGTTATTTGGCGCAGCAGTTGGCGGATTTATATCAGGCCGATAAGATGAACATCGCCGCCATTGGCAACATGGTGCCGCAACTGCATATCCACCATATTGTCCGCTACCAAAGCGATAAGGCTTGGCCCGCGCCCGTGTGGGGGAAGTTTGCCGCTGTGGCTTATACGCCGGAGCAATTGGCTGGGCGGCTGGGGGAGCTTAGGGGGGCTTTGGTGGGGTTGCGGAATTGAGTTGGGTTTTTGAGCCTTAGGAACGTGCATAAAAAACCTCCTGATTAGCAAGATGCTTCAGCCGAGGGGATCCAAACCTCTGGGCGAGGCCCAACGGCGATGGCGGCAACAAGCAGGCGCATGGGAAGCCTATCGAGCTGGAACCTGCGGTTGAAGCGATAGGC
>NZ_PGFZ01000001.1:267594-390261 GCF_002923755.1 Methylovulum psychrotolerans | reverse complement strand
TTGTTGGGTGGCGAGCGAGTGACCAGGACGGCTGGGGCAGCCGAAGGCATAAGCGGTCGCGTGATTTTTGCTGATTGACCGGCAAGGATGCCGAAGCAATCTTTCGCAAAAATAGCGACTCCCCTTACGGCAGACTCTCTAAATTCGGCGGTATAGGTTTTGACTTTTTCTTGGCTCATATTAGGATCACACTCTTTTTAGGATATTTTAAAGTGTGTGTCCGGTTTAGTGTAGCCACATCAGGGAGCTGAGGCTGCTGTCACTGTGATTTTACCCCTCCCGCTTCCAACGGATCTGCACAAACTCCAAAGCCTCTTGGATATTCAGGTCGCGGGTGGCACCGCCGGTTCTGACGAACAACTTGGGCGTGCCGTTTTGGGTGAGGAAAACCGGACGGTGGGCGGGGCTGATAATGAGGCGGCAGATGTCTTTGTGGTCGATGACGTGGAACAGGACATGGACTAGGCTGCAAAGGTCGGCGCCTAAGTTGGTGGAGATGGCGGTCATGATGGACTGCTCAAAACCGTCTTGGTTGGGCTTTTTCAGGGTTTGGTAATCTTTTTCCAAGCCTATAATAGTGCCGTCGTCGGCTACGCCTATTAATAAAGTACCGCCATGGCTGCTGTTTAAGAAACCCGCCAGGGTTTTGAGGATAACCCCTTCAAGGGTGCGGTTGATACGGGATTGCTCCAAATCCCAGCGTAGCGAGGACTTAAACTCCAAGTATGGGCCTTCGCCTAGGGCGATGATGGTGGCCAAGTCTTTTTGCAACTCCGCTTTCAGGGATTCGATACGCGCTAGACGTTTGTGTAATACCCCGTAAATGCCGACTGTCAACAAGCCCAGCATCGCGCCGATTTTGGCGTAAAACATCAGCAGGTTGTCTTCCGCGATGTTGCCGTCGAAAATGGAGGTAAGCTGGCTAAAGACGTATTCGAGGGAAGATAATTTATTATTATTGCTTTCACGCGAATAGATGAAGTTATAACTGGGGGCGAGGATAAACACGCCGATCAGCGCACCAATCAGGGCGGCGGTGGCGTAGAGTTTGAGCTGCTGTTTCCAAAGCGACAGCATCAGTAAAAAGAATCTTTTCATAATGCCAGTGAAGGTCAGATAAGAGGGAATACCTTACGCCAGACAAAGGGAAGGGGCTTATAAAGCCCCTTCCGGCTGTGGCGCGTTAACAGCCTAAAATAGCGATGCCCACATTTCATCGACTTTTTTGACGACGGCGGGGGTCATGCTAATGGTTTTGCCCCATTCACGGCTGGTTTCGCCCGGCCATTTGTTGGTGGCGTCAAAACCGACTTTGGAACCTAAACCGGAGACTGGTGAGGCAAAGTCGAGATAATCAATCGGGGTGTTTTCCAGTATCGTCAAGTCGCGTGCCGGGTCCATGCGGGTAGTGATGGCCCAGATCACGTCTTGCCAATTGCGGACATCGATATCATCATCAACGACAATGACAAACTTCGTGTACATGAATTGCCGCAAATACGACCAAGTGCCGAGCATGACCCGTTTAGCATGGCCAGCGTATTGTTTTTTCATGCTGATGACCGCCATCCGGTAGGAACAGCCTTCGGGCGGTAAGTAAAAGTCGGTGATTTCCGGGAATTGCTTTTGCAAAATCGGCACAAACACCTCGTTTAAGGCCACGCCCAGAATGGCGGGTTCGTCGGGCGGCCTGCCGGTAAAAGTGCTGTGGTAAATCGGCGCATAGCGTTGGGTGATGCGCTCTATGGTGAAGACCGGAAATTCATCGACTTCGTTATAGTAGCCGGTATGGTCACCGAACGGGCCTTCGGGGGCGGTCTCGCCGGGATAGATGAAGCCTTCCAGGACAATTTCGGCGCTCGCGGGCACTTGTAAGTTATGGCTCAAGCAGGTGGCGACTTCGGTCTTGCTGCCGCGCAACAGGCCGGCAAAGGCGTATTCGGACAGGCTGTCAGGTACGGGCGTTACGGCACCGAGGATGGTGGCGGGGTCTGCACCTAGGGCGACGGCGACCGGAAACGGCTCGCCCGGATGGGCTTTTTGCCAATCACGAAAATCCAAGGCTCCGCCACGGTGCGCTAACCAGCGCATAATGACTTTGTTTTTGCCGATCACTTGTTGGCGGTAGATGCCGAGGTTTTGCCGCTCTTTATGCGGCCCTTTGGTAATGACCAAAGGCCAGGTGATTAAGGGGCCGGCATCATCGGGCCAACAGGTTTGGATGGGGTAATCGCTTAAGTCCACCTCGTCGCCGACTCGGACGACTTCTTGGCAGGGCGGCGATTTGACCAGTTTCGGCGCCATGTTCAGCACTTGTTTGAACACAGGGATTTTTTCAAACGCATCCCTCATGCCTTTAGGCGGTTCCGGCTCTTTCAGATAGGCCAGTAATTCGCCGATACCGCGCAATTCGCTGACCGATTCGGCCCCCATACCCATAGCCACACGGCGTGGGGTGCCGAACAGGTTGGCCAGCACGGGGGTGTGGGAACCTTTGGGGTTTTCAAACAGCAGGGCGGGGCCGCCTTGTTTTAAGACCCGGTCACAGATCTCGGTGATTTCCAGGTACGGATCGACCTCGACGGTGATGCGTTTCAGTTCGCCCTGTTTTTCCAGTTGCGCGATAAAATCGCGCAAGTCGCGGTACTTCATGCGGTTATGCCGTTGTGCCGGAGCAGTGCGTCGATGTTAGGCTCGCGGCCACGGAAGCTGACGAACAGTTCCATGGCATTTTTGCTGCCGCCTTTTTCGAGGATATTGGTTAGGAAAGACTGGCCGGTTGCCTCGTCGAACACGCCTTTTTCTTCAAATAAAGAATAAGCGTCACTGGACAGTACCTCAGCCCATTTGTAGCTGTAATAGCCCGCCGCATAGCCCCCCGCAAAGATATGCGTAAAGCTGTGCGGGAAGCGGTTGAATTTGGGGGCTTGGATGACCGCGACTTGGTTTCTGACTTGGTCGAGGATTTCATAAATACGGCCACCGCGTTCGGGGTCATATTCTAAGTGCATCCGAAAATCAAACAGGCTGAACTCCAATTGTCTGACGATAAACAGCCCGGCTTGGAAGTTTTTTGCCGCCAGCATTTTGGCAAATAAGCTGTCGGGCAACACTTCGCCAGTTTGGTAATGGCCGGACATTAAGGCTAACGCGTCTTTTTCCCAACACCAGTTTTCCATAAATTGGCTGGGCAGTTCGACCGCATCCCATTCCACGCCGTTAATACCGGACACACCCAAATGGTCGACTTGGGTGAGTACATGATGCAAGCCGTGGCCAAATTCGTGGAACAGCGTGGTGACTTCGTCGTGGGTCAGCAGCGCGGGGGTGTCGGCGGTGGGCGGGGTAAAGTTACAGGTGAGGTAAGCGACCGGAATTTGGATGTGATCGTCGGTTTTTTTCCGGCCTACGCAATCGTCCATCCACGCGCCGCCGCGCTTTTTTGTCCGTGCGAACAGGTCGGTATAAAATTTGCCGCGCAATTGTCCGTCTTTATCGTGGATTTGGAATAATTGGACATCGGGATGCCAGGTGTCGAATTCGGTTATTTCGCTGATTTGTAAGCCGTACAAACGCTCGACAACGGCAAACAGGCCGGGTAGGACACGGGTGATAGGGAAATAGCTTTTGACTTCTTCTTGTGAAAGCTGGTACAAATGCTGACGCATTTTTTCCGAGTAATAGCCGATGTCCCAGGGTTCCATTTCAATAAAGGCGTGGACTTCGCGGGTATAGTCTTGTAACTCTATTAAATCGTTACGCGCTTGCCGCCAAGATTTATGCGCCAAGTCTTCCAAAAAGCTGATGACTTCTTCTGGCTTTTTCGCCATTTTGGTGCTGAGTGACAGTTCCGCGAAATTATTAAAGCCCAGCAGCTTGGATTTTTCATGGCGTAAGGACAAAATTTGTTCCATCAGCAGGCTGTTGTCCCAATGGCCGCCATGCGGGCCGATTTCGGAAGCGCGGGTGGTATAAGCCTCGTAGATTTCCCGGCGCAATTCACGGCTGTCCGCGTAAGTCATAACGGCGTTATAGGATGGGAATTGCAGGGTCAGCAACCAGCCTTCCTCGCCCGCTTGTTCGGCAGCCTGTTTGGCTTGGGCGATGGCGGATTCGGGCATACCGACCAAATCCCTTTTGTGGCTGATGGATTTGCTCCAAGCGTTGGTGGCGTCTAAGACATTTTCTTCAAAATGGCTGGTGTGCTGGCTGAGTTCTTGGCAAATTTCTTTATAGCGCTGTTTTTTATCTTCGCTGAGGTCAACGCCGGACAAGCGGAAATCACGCAGGGCGTTGCGGACGATTTTTTGTTGGGCGGTGTCGAAGGTGGAGAATTCGGAATGCTTGGCAATTTGCCGATAGGCGTAAAATAGCCGTTTGTTCTGGCCCATTTCTGTCCCATAGTCGCTCAGCTTAGGCAGGCAGGCATTATAGGCCTCGCGTAGGGCTTCGTTGTTGCAGACTGAATTGAGGTGGCTGACGGGCGACCACGCTTTGTTAAGGCGGTCTTCGGCATCGGCGATAGGTTGGATTAGTTTTGCCCAATTGTAGTTTTGCTTGGTTTTTAGGCATTCGGCAACTGTTTCCCGTGCGTCGGCCAACAATTGGTCTATGGCGGGTACGACATGTTCCGGTTTTATTTCTGAAAACAGCGGCAAAGAACTCTCGGTTAATAAGGGATTGTTCATAAGGGTAAAAAAATAGGGGCTCAGGTTGCGTTAAAGGTGATGATGACGGAAGCGTTGTTATTGTTTTTTTTGAGCATCGAAGAACACCGCTGTTTTGGATAGGTGGTCGTGCCAGCCACGCCGGTCTTTATCGAACAAAATCCACAAAAAACCCAGTCCGAACAGCCCCCAAGATGCCAAGGCGGTGAGATAGCGGACCAGTGCTTGTGTCCAGTTTATAGGCTTTTGGTTGTCTGTCAAAACCCGTATTTTCCACGCTTTAAGGCCTAACGTCTGTCCGCCGTGCGTCCAGAACCAGCCGTAGAAAATAAAACCGATGGTCAACAGGTAGAAGGGGAATAAAAAGTGTTGGCCAGTGAAGGCTTCACCTGAGTTTAAAGGCAATAACAGGGCGGTTGCGACAAAAAAAACGGCAATCAGCAGGATCAGGTCATAGATGACCGCTGCTAATCGGCGCAAAAAACCAGGTGCAGGCTCGAAACCCAAGCCTGGTTGTGGTTTTTGGGGTGCGGGATGGCGGGCCAATTAATCTTTGAATAAAGCTAATTTTTGGCCAAAATACATGCACATTGCCATCAATGCGCCCAGCATCAGCAAAGAAAAAACAAACGGCGGCCTGTGGAACAGAAGGATAAAAAAGTCTGCCGCAAAAATACTGGTAAGGATTGGGTGGTCGATAAAGCCACTAATAATCTTCTTAAACATAGCAATTCCGTCAAGCACGTCAAGGTGCGAGTGTGTAAAAAAATGGTTACCTGATCTTGTATCTGGTTACAATGCGCATAATAGACTTGTAAAAAATCAGAACAACGATTCTACTATAATCAAAAGGGGAATGTAAAAGAAAACAAACTTACCATGGTGGGATAGAATTCATTGAAATGATATGATTAATACAATTAGAAAAATAAACAATAATGGTGTAACGCTCATCCTAAATCTCTTCAAAAAAATAATTCAGTCGGCGCGGGCGCAAATACCGCCGCCAACAGTTGAAAAGGTCAAGATTTATGCACGTTCCGAGCATACCATTTCGCGGGCGCAAATCAGTGATAATGCGCTCAAAGTCTTGTATCGGTTGCAAAAAGAAGGTTTTGAAGCCTATCTGGTAGGCGGCTGTGTGCGGGATTTATTGCTGGGGCGTGAGCCTAAGGATTTTGATGTCGTCACTAACGCCGACCCTGAACAAGTGCGGAAAGTTTTCCGCAATTGCCGGATTATTGGTCGGCGGTTCCGCTTGGCGCATGTCCATTTTGGCAGGGAAGTGATCGAAGTGGCCACTTTTCGCGGTGACGGCACTGCCCAAAATGATGCGCAAGTGCTCAACCAGGAAGGGCGGGTGTTGCGGGATAATGTCTACGGCACAATTGAGGAAGATGTCTGGCGGCGGGACTTTACGGTCAATGCCTTGTATTACAATATTAAGGACTTTTCGGTAGCCGATTATGTGCAGGGTATGGAAGACCACCGTAATGGCATTCTCCGGCTGATAGGCGAGCCTAGCACCCGTTTTCGCGAAGATCCGGTGCGGATGCTCAGGGCGGTGCGTTTTGCCGTGAAATTGGGCTTTAAGCTGCATCCTGATTGCCAACAGGCATTGCATGGGGCGGCGGCCTTGTTGTCAAGCATCCCGGCCGCACGGCTGTATGACGAGGTGTTAAAGCTGTTTTTGTACGGTTATGCCTTACAAACTTTTGAAATGCTCAGGCATTACGGCCTGTTCCAGGTGCTGTTCCCCGATACGGAGCGGAGTTTGGCCGACCAGGACAACGATTTTCCGCGTATGCTTTTGGTTAGGGCTTTGCAAAATTCTGATAACCGGATTGCTGACGGCAAGACAGTAACGGCGTATTTCTTATTTGCGGCCTTGCTGTGGGAACCTGTGCGGCTGTCGGCTCTGCAAAAAATGAGGGAAGGGCAGGTGGAGTACATGGCCTATCAGGATGCCGCTAACGAGGTCATCGCCCGGCAAGTCCGCTATACCGCTATGCCCCGTCATATCAGTTTGGCTATCCGTGAAGTTTGGGCTTTGCAGCCTAAATTTACTACCCGCGTAGGGTCTAAGCCCAGCCGTCTGCTGTTGCATCCGCGGTTTCGCGCCAGCTTTGACTTTCTGTTGCTCCGCGCCGAAACTGGCGGCGTTGATGCGGAGTTGGCGCAGTGGTGGCAAGCCTATCAAAATGCTGATGAAAATGAGCAGCGCAAGATGACCCAGCCGTCCCGTAAAAGCACCGGCGGCAAGCCGCGTAAACGGATGTACCGGAAAAAATCTACGTCCGCCCCAACCGACGTATAACGCTAAACCGCCTAACTCCGCGTAAGCGCTACGCGGGGTTAGGCAAGCCACTGTAGAGCCTATTATGATGAACCATGACCCTCTCTTTTTCTGAAAACACCGCTGTGCCGAGCTTGGTTTATTTAGGTTTGGGCAGCAACCTTGCTGAACCTGTCGGGCAGATAAAATCCGCCTGCCGGGCGATTTCGGCCTTGCCGGACATCCAAACGATCGCCTGTTCCAGCCTGTACCGTAGCCTGCCGATGGGGCCGCAAGACCAACCCGATTACATTAACGCGGTGATGTGCGTCAGTACCTGCTTGTCGCCACAAGCCTTGTTACGGCATTTGCAAACCATTGAACAAGCCCACGGGCGTGAACGTAAAGGCGAACGCTGGGGGGCGCGGACATTGGATGTCGACATTTTATTATACGGCGAGCAGTTGATTGACTCGCCGGATTTGACCGTGCCGCACAGCGGCATCGCCGAACGGTCGTTTGTCTTGTTGCCTTTAGCTGAAATTGCCCCACAGTTGGTCATTCCAGGCAAAGGCACGGTTACTGAATTGCTGGCACACTGTCCTTTGCTAGGACTCCAACGGTTAAATTGATATGACTTTTATAGTAAAACCGCTGTCTATCAATGATTTGACGGCAATGAAACAGCGCGGTGAAAAAATCACTTGCCTGACGGCTTATGATGCCAGTTTTGGTGCGTTAATCGACCGTACCGGCATTGATATGATGTTGGTCGGGGATTCTTTAGGGATGACCATGCAAGGCCACACGACAACTTTGCCTGTGACCATCCGCGATATGGTCTACCATGCCCGTTGTGTTAGCCGCGCCCGGCAACGGGCTTTTGTCGTCGCCGACCTGCCGTTTATGAGTTATCCTTGTGCCGCCACCGCTGCCGCCAATGCCGCTAAACTGATGCAGGCGGGTGGGGTCCAAATGGTCAAGCTCGAAGGGGCGCGGCTGGATATCGTCAGCTTTTTGGTGCAGCAAGGCATTCCGGTATGCGGGCATCTAGGCCTTTTGCCCCAGCATATCAACCAATTGGGCAGTTATGCCGTGCAAGGTAAAGAACCGGCTGCCGCCGATAAAATCCTTGCCGATGCCCTATCATTGCAACAGGCAGGGGCGGCATTACTGGTATTAGAATGCGTTCCCGCGACCTTAGCCAAAGCTATCGCCAGCCAATTGCGCATCCCGGTCATCGGTATTGGCGCCGGGATCGATTGTGACGGTCAAGTGCTGGTGTTGCAAGATATGCTCAATATCAGCGGCGGCAAACGCCCGCGCTTTGTCAAAGATTTTATGCAGGAGGCTGGGACGGTCGCAGGGGCGATACTGGCTTATCATAACGCCGTCAAACAAGGCGCTTTCCCAGCCGCCGAACACAGCTTTTAGTCCATCATGCAAATAGTCAAAACCATTCCCGCTTTGCAGGCCACGTTAAAAATTTGGCGGCAAGCAGGCGATAGCATCGCTTTTGTGCCGACGATGGGCAATTTACATAACGGTCACTTACAATTGGTGCAGGCGGCCAAAACCCGCGCCAATCGTGTTGTGGTGAGCATTTTTGTCAACCCCACCCAATTTGGTGCCGGCGAAGACTTTGCCAGTTATCCGCGCACCGAAACGGAAGATCAGCAAAAACTGCAAGAAATTGCCACTGATTTGTTATTTTTGCCGCCAGTGACAGAGATTTATCATCCCCACGCGCAAACGGTTGTGGTGGTGAATGGCGTTTCCGAACGCTATTGTGGCGCGTCGCGGCCTGGGCATTTTACCGGCGTAGCAACAGTGGTCTGTAAGTTGCTGAATATGGTACAGCCGGACATCGCTGTCTTTGGCGAGAAGGATTTTCAGCAGTTAGCGGTGATACGCGCGATGGTCAGGGATTTGAACATGCCGGTCGCTATCCGCAGTGTCGCCACGGTACGCGAAGCCAGCGGCTTGGCGATGAGTTCACGTAACAATTATCTGACAACGGCGGAAAAGGCTACCGCTGTTGTGCTGTACCAAGCACTATGCGCGGCCCGCGAGGCCTTGTTGCAGGGGGGGGCTGCGGTTGCCGAGATTGAGGCCGAAGCCCTGCACCGTTTGCGGCAAGCAGGCTTTCTGCCGGATTATTTCAGCGTTTGCCGTAGTGCCGATTTGCAGCCCGCTAGCCATGATGATAGCGAATTGGTCATTTTGGCGGCGGCAAAATTGGGCAAAACCCGCTTGATCGATAACGTCAGCTTGGTGCGCTTGCCCAAAGAAGCCCCTGTTCTAAACGGGCGATGAGCCGGGGCAGAACAGGGTTATGACCCCGCGATGATGGTCTTTTTTTAATGCTAATCCGAGACAAAACCCGCCAATAGTTGAAGGAAATGGTAGGTTAAGGGATAATTAGCGGTTTTCTAACGTATTTTATAGTGTTTTATTATGCAAATTACGCTGCTTAAGGCAAAGTTACACAGAGCGACGGTCACCCGTTCGGAATTGGGTTATGAAGGGTCGTGTGCGATTGATGGGGCTATTTTGGATTTGTCAGGCATCAGAGAATACGAGCAGATTCAGATTTACAACATTAACAACGGTGCACGGTTTACCACCTATGCTATCCGCGCCGAAGACCATTCAGGAGTGTTTTCGGTTAATGGGGCAGCCGCGCGTATGGCTTGTCCGGGCGATTTGATTATTGTCTGCGCCTACGCTAGTTTTAGCCAAGAAGCCGCTGACAAGCATAAGCCCATCTTGGTTTATTTCAATGACAAGAACGAAGTTTTGCGTTCTGCTTCCGCCATTCCTGTACAAGCCGCCGGTTAATTTAGGGCAGGGAGGCAACGCATCGCCTCCCTGCGGCACGCGTCCAGCCGCTGTTTGCCAGGTAACCGTCCCCAGCAAACAGCAATACCCTTTTGTCCGGTTGCTTAACCGGCAAGACACTTTCACCGCTAAAGCAAGCGTTTGCCCGTATTATTGGCTTGTTTGCCTCATGCGCATCGCCTTAATCATTAAGGTTAGGGCAATTTCTTAAGGCCAAGCGGGGCGGACAGGTTTAATGCGCCGTATTTATTCGGCAATGCGTTGATAACGGCACAATAACCTGCCTTAGGATAACCTTAAACATGGCCGTAGCTTTGGCAATATTACCCGTTTAAAAACTATTTTTTCGCGGAAATATAATGGGATACCAATGTATTGGGATTATCGGGGCCTTAATAACGAAGAATGGCATTTAAGAGTACAGGTCAAGCAGGTTACAATAGGCATATTTATCTGCCCTGTTCCGCGCTATAGCACCGCATCCCAAGGCGGTTGTGCCATCCGGCGGATTCTGGGGCAACGCTTGTGAAGGTTGCCGTGCGGAAACTATAAATATGCGGCATAACCCGTTTCTTTTTGCTAAAAATGCAGGTCTTTTCCTTTGACTAAAAAAATTATTCGCATTGCCACGCGGCAAAGCCCTTTAGCCGTTTGGCAAGCCGAGCATGTCGCCCAACGTTTACAGCAACTGTTTCCGAATATCAGCACCGAATTGGTGAAAATGGTGACGCGCGGCGATAAAATCCTTGACGCGCCCTTGGCAAAAGTCGGCGGTAAAGGCTTGTTCGTTAAAGAATTAGAGCAAGGTATGCTGGAGGGGATTGCCGATATTGCCGTGCATTCCATGAAAGATGTGCCGGTTGACTTTCCCGACGGCCTGCATTTGGCGGCTATCTTGGAGCGGGAAGACCCTAGTGATGCGTTTGTCTCTAACCGCTATGCGTCGATTGACGACTTGCCCGGCAATGCCAAAATTGGCACGTCTAGCTTACGTCGCCAATGCCAAATTAAAGGGCGTTTCCCCGAAGCCGAAATTCTGTCTTTACGCGGTAATGTCAATACCCGCCTAGCGAAACTCGATGCGGGTGACTATGATGCGATCATTTTGGCCTCGGCAGGGTTAAAGCGTTTGGGCTTGGCTGGGCGGATCCGCCAGGCTTTGCCGGTTAACCTGAGCTTGCCCGCCATAGGGCAGGGGGCTATAGGCATAGAATGCCGGATTGACGATGCCGAAACCAATGCCCTGTTGGCGGCCTTGCACGATGCTGATACGGGTTTATGCGTGGCGGCGGAGCGGGCGATGAACGCACGTTTGCAAGGCGGTTGCCAAGTGCCGATTGCCGGTTTTGCCATTCATCAAGACGGGAAGTTGTATATGCGCGGTTTAGTCGGGGCACCTGACGGCAGTCTGCTCTACCGTAGCGAGGGCGTGGCCGACTTAGATGCGGCGCAAGACTTGGGCCGCCAAATTGCCGAAGATTTGTTAAGCCAAGGCGCGGATAAAATTCTTCAGGCCTTGTTTGCCGAATGAGCGGGTTAGGCGGGGCGGGTGTGTTAGTGACCAGGCCTGCGCATCAGGCTGAGGTTTTGTGTCGCCTGATTGCCGAACAAGGCGGTACCGCCATCCGTTTCCCGACCTTAGCGATTGAGGCCACCGCAGATACGGCGGCGGTACAAACGGCTTTGGCAAATTTGGGAAATTTTCAATGGCTTATTTTTATTAGCGCCAATGCGGTAAATTTTGCGCTCAAGGCGAATGGTGGCAAAATACCCAAATTAATTGCACCACGCTTAGCGGCCATTGGCCAAAGTACCGCCCAAGCCCTCGCAAATGCGGGCTTGGGTGTCGATCTCGTGCCTGCACAGGGTTTTAACAGCGAAGCCTTGTTGGCGGAGCCGCTTTTGCAACAAGTCGGTGGGCAACGCATCTTAATTGTGCGTGGTGAAGGCGGGCGCGAAGAATTGGCGGCACAGCTACGGCATCGGGGGGCTGAAGTCAGCTATATTGATGTCTATAAACGGGTTATGCCGGATAATAATGCCTCCGAGGTGCAGGCGTTATTAACGCAGCAACGCTTGCAGGCCATTACCATCACCAGCGGCGAAGCCTTGCAGAATCTATTGATGATGGTTGCACCGGCTTACCATCCGTTATTGACGGCGATCCCCGTCATTGTGGTGAGTGGGCGGCTGGCGCAAATGGCAAATAATTTAGGCTTTAAACACGTTGTCGTGGCGGAGCAGCCTGCCGACAGCGCAATGATTAAAGCAGTAACAATGTGTTTAACGGGGAAATAGCGTGGCAGAATTGAGCGGACAACAACAAGAAGAACTGGGCGCAAGCACAAAAGTCCAGCGGTCACGAAACGGATTCTGGTTTGGTATCATCATGTTACTGATTATTGCCAGTTTGGCAGGGGCAGGTTTTTATCTGTTTACCCAACTGCGTGACCGTCAGGAAGGCCTAGGCGGTGAAGTAAAAGGCGAAATGTCCAAACAATTAGGCGACTACCAAAGCCAATTGGCCGCCATCCAAAGCCAACTCGCCGCGTTAGAAACTAACATCAGCAACAAAGACGGCCATTTTACCAAGACGTTGGCCGATTTTTCCCAACTGCATGAAGAAAAACTGAACAACACGCGTAAGGAATTAGGCGAATCTATCCAGCACCTGCAACGTCAGCTCGGTAAGACCCGTGGCGATTGGCTGATTGCCGATGCCGAATACCTGCTCAGTATCGCCAACGAAAGGCTGCATTTGGTCGGCGATGTCAATACTACCCGTGAAGCCTTGGAAGCCGCCGACCAGCGTTTGCGCGAAAGCGGTGATGTCGGGGTTATTAAAGTCCGCGAGCAAATCGCCAAGGACATCAGTGCCCTGCGCAATATCAGTATGCCTGATAT
This sequence comes from Methylovulum psychrotolerans, assembly GCF_002923755.1. GTDB lineage: Bacteria > Pseudomonadota > Gammaproteobacteria > Methylococcales > Methylomonadaceae > Methylovulum > Methylovulum psychrotolerans. The sequence goes on along the minus strand of NZ_PGFZ01000001.1, from coordinate 377,574 downwards.
AGTCGGCATTTATGCAAAATTACAGGGCTTGGAAGCGGTGGCCGATAAGCTCAACCTGCTGTTGCCTTATGCCGGCAAGCCTTTATCAGGGGAGACCGCCGTCCATGCCCACGCCGATAGCACAGCCGAAGCCGAAGGCCATGACTTGTTGCAGTCGGCGATGGACCAATTGGAAGGCATTGTCACCATCCGCCACACCGACCAACCGGTTAAGGAAATCTTAACCCCAGAACAGGCCCAGTTTATCCATGAGCAACTGCGCGTGAAGCTGGAAATGGTCAAAATTGCTTTGGTCGAACATAATGAGGCCATTTATCAGGCCGGCTTGGGTGATGCCCAAGCTTGGTTGGCCGAGCATTTTACCAAAAATGACGAGAGCAAGGCGTTAGCTGGCGAACTTGAGCGTTTGGCGGCGGTTAAACTCAACAGCCAATTCCCCGATATTAGCCAATCATTTAAAATGCTCAGGGACATCGCCAAACTCAGGCTGGATACCGATAAGGACATAAAACCGGAAGCGGAAGCCGCCCCGTCGGCACCGCCTCCCGCCCCACAGCCTGCCGTACAACCCGCACCGCCCGCAGCAGCCCCCGCTGCCCAACCCAGTACCGAACATGCGCCAGAAGCAGAATAATAACTGAGCATTCAAATGAAAAAACTATTTTCGAAAAAGATACTGTATGTTCTGGTACTGCTTCTGCCTGCCATCGTCTTAGGGGGATTGGCTTATGTTTGGCTAGAGAGTTTTGACACTCCGGGCTATGTCTTATTGGGGATTGGCCATTGGTCGTTGGAAACCACCCTGTCGGTATTCATCTTCGCCCTGATTATCACCTTTTTCCTTTTGTACTTTAGCCTTAGGACGCTGGATTATTTAATCCGCCTACCCGGACAGCTTAAGGCGCGTTCAAGGTTAGTCAAATTTAACCGCTCGCAAGATGCTTTAATCTCCGGATTGGTCGATTCCGCAGAAGGTAACTGGGAAAGGGCAGAAACCGCCTTAATTAAACATGTTTCCCATAGCGGTGCGCCGTTACTGCATTACCTGACCGCCGCCAAAGCCGCACAATCGCGCGGGGCTTTGGACAAACGTGACGAGTACCTGAAAAAAGCCAGTGACCATGCCCCCGATTCGGCTATCGCCATCGGCCTCACCCAAGCTGAACTGCATCTGTCGGGTAATGAATTCGACCAAGCTTTAGAGGCCTTGGGCAAACTGCACGCCATTGAGCCCAGCCATGCCAGCGTTTTAAAATTGCTGCACCAAACTTACAAAACGATGGGCGACTGGGAGGCTATCCGCAAATTATTGCCGTCCTTACATAGCCATAAGGTGTTATTGGAAACCGAGATCAGGCAATTGGAAACTGAAGCGTTCACCCGCTTGTTAAAACAATCGGCCGCCACCGGACACATCGACACCCTCCAGCAACATTGGGCGGAAGTCCCCAATTACATCCGCAAACTGTCGGGCATTTCCGCCATTTACTTTGCCGCCATGATTAATGGCGGGGCAGGGGCTGACATTGAAGATGAGCTGGCCTTGGCCCTGTCGATTGATTGGGACACCACGCTATTGGTGCTGTTTGGCAGCGTCCCGTCTAACGATGCCTTAAAGCAACTGGCGATGGCGGAACGCTGGCTATCGGTACATGAAAACGATGCCGTGTTATTGGCGGTGTTAGGTAAATTAAGCGCGAAATGCGCCGATAACACCAAAGCGCGGACGTATTTGCAGCAAAGCTTGGCGATTGAGCCGACCGTGTCCGCTTACCAGTTACTTGGTGATCTGCTCACCGCCGAAGGCGAACAGGCCGAAGCCAGCCAGTGCTATAAAAAAGGTTTGGAATTGGCTTCTAATGAAGCGGTTAGCCGGATAATTCCTGCTGTATAGGCAGTGTGCCGCATATAATAAAAACCCTTACAATCATAAGGTACAAGCATAAAAAGCCCCAATAAATGCCGATTTTTATATAAAATATTGATTGTGCGGTAATTTAAAAAGAGAGGCGGGACTTATGCTAAAAGAAGCGGTTTCATGGGTGTTATTTGCCCTGCTGTTTATTGAAGGCATTTACCTGAACGTCTTACTAGTACGCACCGATTATGCAAGCCATGCGACGACTATTGGCTGTGATGCCCTATTAATGATGTACGCGTTGTGCCTAATGACACTTACCATTGCATCTGCCCTTTTCTTTAAAACTAAGCCCATATCTTATTTCTACTTGATTTTTATGGTGTTAAGTTGCTTCATGTTAGGCGTATTTTCTCTCATGAATGTAACCCAAATTTTTATTGGGATTGGTGGCGACGATATAGAAGGTAGCTGGATGCACTTTTTTTGTCCTCATGGATTCAAGTGATCAGTGCATACCCGTTTTTCAGTAATAACCCTCGCGCGGAATACCTTGTAAAGCGGCTTCCCTTTGCTTCAAGAAAAAAACTTACTGACATTCAGTGCCGTTTTGTAAATCCCCCAAGACAAAGGGATAACCACCCCTGCCCAGGCCAATACCGCCAAGGCGATAGCCAGTGCTTTGGGTTGGGCGGCGGCTTGGGTTTCGGCGGCAATGACCACTGCCGGGGCGGGTTGTTGGGGCGTTTGTTCCGCCAGCAATTGTTCTTCATTCATAAACCATTTCTCGGCAACCGGACGCACCAAGAGGTTGCAAAGCAGGCCGAGCATCAGCATGCCTGCCAGAATCATCATGGTTTGGTTATACACCTGCTCGCGCGGCAAGCCGATGCTGAGCTGGTATTCGCGCATGTAATTGACGATGACCGGCCCCAGGATACCGGCGGTCGCCCAAGCCGTCAGCAACCGCCCGTGGATGGCGCCGACATTTAAAGTGCCGAACAAATCGGCAAGATAAGCGGGGATGGTGGCAAAGCCGCCGCCATACATGCTCAAGATAAGGCAAAACGCCCCGACAAACAGCAATTTGTTGCCTGAGGCCGCGCTACTTGGGATGCTCAGATACAACAGGCCACCTAAGACAAAAAAGACAATGAAGGTCACTTTTCGCCCCATTTTGTCCGATAAGCTGGCCCAGAAAAACCGCCCGCCAATGTTAAATAAGCTCAGCAGGGCGGTAAATCCGGCGGCGATGGCGGCAATGGCGGCGAGTTGGCTTTTATCCAGTTCGCCGTAAGTTTTGCTGATACCGATCAATTGCCCGCCGAACACTTCTTGCAACATCGGCGAAGACATGCCGATCACGCCGATACCGGCGCTGACATTCATGCACAAGACCCCCCATAACAGCCAAAATTGCTTAATCTTGAAGACGTTCTTAACGTGAACATGGTGGGGGGTAATCATGCGGTTGCGGTTTTGCTTGGCGGGGGCTGTCCACCCGGCGGGTTGCCAATTTTCCGGTGGGATGCGGTAGCCGAGCGCGCCTGCCATCATAAAGACGAAATAAATCGTCGCCATACTGATAAATGTCGCCATAACCCCGACATCACTAGGGCTGGCAAAGAATTTCATCAGTTCGGTCGCTAAGGGTGAGCCGATCATCGCGCCGCCGCCAAAACCCATGATGGCCATGCCGGTTGCCATACCGCGCCGATCGGGAAACCATTTGATGAGGGTGGAGACGGGCGAGATATAACCCAACCCTAGTCCCATGCCGCCGATAACACCCGATCCTAGCAGCATTAACCAAAATTGGTGCAGATAAATGCCTAAGGCGGACAGCAGCATCCCGCCGCACCAACAACAGGCACTGACCACGCCGGCTTTGCGCGGGCCGGCATGTTCCAACCAGCCGCCCCACACCGCTGCCGAAGAGCCTAAAAAGACAAAAAATAAGGTATACATCCAACCGAGTGTGGATATTTTCCAGTCGCAGGTAGTGGTGAACAATTCTTGGAAAAAACCGACTTCGGGAGGGCAGGCCACACTGTCTTTTATGCCGATGGCTTTCGATAACGGCAACCAAAATACCGAGAAGCCATAAGCCATGCCGATACATAAATGGATGGCCAGGGCGGCGGGCGGGACTAGCCAGCGGTTAAAGCCAGCCTCGGCAATAATGCGTTTTTTGTCTAAAAAAGGATAGGTGGTAGGCATCATAATGCAGCTGTGTCAGTTAAGCATAAAAAGGATAAGACTAGTTTAAGCCAAAGCGGATTATTATCAGAACAAAAAAGTGGCGGGCTTTATCGTAGGGTGGGTCAGGGCGAAGTTAAGCCCAAAAGTGTGTGTTTGCAGATGGGGGAGGGGAAACCGTCAGGCAAAAAAAAGCGCATTAAACCGACGACAGGATTAATGCGCAGTGCTTAACAAAGCAAATTTTATCACGAGGAGGTAAAACAAACCGATGAATGCTTGTATTAAACATAAAGCATATATTATGCCAATAATACAGTTATTAAGGATTTGTTTTATCTCATTGAAAGTAAAGTGTTTATATTTTATTTTGGGATTTTTGCCATTCAGCCGTTTTGTAGGGCTTCGCACCGAAGCCAAGCAAACAGTCCGCTAATTACCCATTAGTGGGCGATAACGTGCCAAAAAAGCCGCTAGCCACGGGCTAAGCCTATTTTGCTTCAAATTGGTGCAAAAGCCTTATAAAAAAAGCCGCCACCGTTGACCACTAACAAGTAGGTGATAGTTAAAGCGGCGGATTTTGTTAGTATAGCCTTCATCTATAAAATAAAGGTTCGGGAAAAAGGTAAATCAATTTACCACTGACATTATGGTATAGTGCTTGCTTAATGATTGCTGTATAAAGTGCCGGGCGTGTCTTCCTTGTGTAGGCGCGTCTTTTGGGCTTTAGGGCGGTTAGTGCCAAGCCGGTTCGGCGTGTACTGTTTACCCCCAACTTTTGATTACCACCCCACACAGGCAATAGGAATAATCATCATGACAATTCGAGTGGCCCTCAGTCACAAAACCAAATATATCTTTGATCGGGCTGTATCTTTGTCGCCGCATGTGTTTCGCTTGCGTCCTGCGGTACATAGTCGGACACCGATTATAGGGTATAGCCTGAATATCGAACCGAAAGAACACTTTATTAATTGGCAGCAAGATCCGTTCGGCAATATTTTGGCGCGGGTCGTGTTTCCTGATAAGTGCCGACATCTCAGTGTTGAAGTGGAGGTTATCGCGGATATGACCGTCATTAACCCCTTCGATTTCTTTGTTGAGGAATATGCCGAAAAATTTCCGTTTAAATATGAGGAACAACTGCTTAAAGAGTTGCAGCCCTATCTTGAAGTCACTGAAGATGGGCCATTGCTGGCGCAATGGGTGGAAGATTTTGATTTGACCCCGCGCAACATCAACGACTTTTTAGTTGATGTCAACCGTAAGCTGTACGGCGACATCAGTTACAATATCCGCATGGAAGTCGGTATTCAAAGTTGCGAAGAATCACTGACCAAACGTAGTGGCTCCTGCCGCGATTCGGCATGGCTATTGGTGCAGATACTGCGCCATTTGGGCTTGGCGGCGCGTTTTGTGTCCGGCTATTTGGTACAGTTGACCGCTGACATTAAATCTTTGGATGGCCCGTCCGGCCCCGAAGAAGATTTTACTGACCTTCATGCTTGGACAGAAGTCTATGTGCCTGGGGCAGGCTGGATAGGCTTAGATCCGACTTCCGGGCTGTTAGCAGGGGAAGGCCATATCCCCCTGGCCTGCACACCGCATCCTTCCAGTGCCGCGCCAGTGACCGGGGCGACCGATGAATGTGAAGTGGAATTTGAGTTTAGCAATTCCGTCGAGCGTCTGCATGAAGACCCGCGCGTCACCAAGCCTTATACTGATGAGCAATGGTATTACATTGACGCTTTAGGTGAGCAAGTCGATCAGCAATTTCTTGATGACGATGTCCGCCTGACGATGGGCGGTGAGCCGACCTTTGTATCGGTGGATGATATGGAAGGTGGGGAATGGAATACGCTCGCTGATGGTGCGCACAAGCGCGAACGCGCACAAGAGTTGACCAAGCGTCTGCGCGATGTGTTTGCCAAAGGTGCATTGCTACATTATGGGCAGGGCAAATGGTATCCCGGAGAACCGATACCGCGTTGGCAATACGGCATTTTTTGGCGCAAGGACGGTGTGCCTGTTTGGCGGAACCCTGAGTTGCTTGCCGATATTAATAAAGATTATAAGCACACGGTCAAACATGCCGAGCAATTTGTTTTGCAAATGAGCCAGCATTTGGGGGTAAAACCCGGCTATATCAGCGCGGCGTTTGAAGATAATTTTTATTATCTGTGGCAAGAAGGCAATTTGCCGACTAATGTCAACCCGCTAAAATATGATCTGAAAGATTCGATAGAACGCAAAACCATCACCAAGGTGTTGGATGCCAATTTGGCGATACCGGTCGGTTTTGCCCTGCCGCTAAAATGGAACTGGTACGCGCAAACGTGGCAAAGCGGGCCGTGGGATTTCCGACGCGGCAATATGTTCCTGATCCCCGGCAATTCGCCTATGGGGATGCGGATGCCGCTCAATAGTTTGCCTTGGGTCGCTCCTGATAAGCGTGACCACCAGGAACCCCAAAGTTTGTTTGGCGATTTGCCGGAATTAGGCGATTATTACGGCGAAGTGGCTCGCCGTTACAGCCATTTTGAGGAAAAAACCAAGGAACATCCAGAGATTGTCGACCAAGAAGTTGGCGATGCGCCGACTGTACACGTCGAAGTGCCGCACACCGCCGTGTGTATCGAGCCGCGTGATGGCCGCCTGCACATTTTTATGCCGCCGTTATCGCTGCTGGAGCATTATCTGGATTTGATCGCCGCAATTGAGGCGACCGCAGAGAAGTTGGCGATGCCTGTCGTGCTTGAAGGCTATGAGCCGCCGCGTGATTACCGGATTGAACGCCTGATGGTCACGCCTGACCCAGGCGTGATTGAGGTCAATATCCATCCGTCCAAAAGCTGGCGGGAATTGGTCGATAAAACCACTATTTTGTACGAACAGGCTTTCCAAGTCCGTTTGGGTACGGAAAAATTCATGTTGGACGGCCGCCATACAGGAACGGGCGGCGGCAACCATATTACGATGGGGGCGGAAACCCCGACCGATAGCCCCTTGTTACGCCGCCCCGATTTGTTGCGCAGTTTGGTGACGTATTGGCAGCATCATCCTGGCTTGTCTTATCTGTTTTCCGGCATGTTTATCGGCCCTACCAGCCAAGCCCCGCGTGTTGATGAAGGCAGGGATGAGAAGTTGTATGAGTTGGAAATCGCTTTCCAGCAAATGCCCGAAGGTGAAGTCCCGGCACCGTGGTTGGTGGACAGGTTACTTAGGCATTTGTTGACCGACATTACCGGCAATACGCACCGTTCGGAATTTTGTATCGATAAACTATACTCACCTGACAGTTCCACAGGCCGTTTAGGCATTTTGGAACTGCGGGCTTTTGAAATGCCGCCCCATGCCCGGATGTCGTTGGTGCAGATGGTGTTGTTGCGCTCGTTGATCGCTTGGTTTTGGCGCAATCCGTACAAGCACGAATTGGTGCGGTGGGGTACGGAGTTGCATGACCGCTTTATGTTGCCGCATTATGTGCGTGAAGATTTGCGCCATGTCGTCAAAGATTTGCAACGTGGCGGGTACGCTTTTGAATTGGAATGGCTAGACCCATTTTTTGAATTCCGCTTCCCGCGCTACGGCACCACCATGATTGATGAGATGGAATTGGAGTTGCGTTTTGCCATCGAACCTTGGCATGTGTTGGGTGAGGAGGTCAGCAGTACCGGCACCGCCCGTTATGTCGATTCTTCAGTGGAGCGTTTGCAGATAAAAGTGACGGGCTTTACCGAAGGCCGTTATGTCTTGGCCTGTAATGGCCGCCGCCTACCAATGCGCAGTACCGGACGCAAAGGCGAATATACCGCCGGAGTCCGCTACCGCGCTTGGCAACCGCCGTCAGCTTTACACCCGACCATAGCCCCGCACGTTCCGCTAGTGTTTGATGTCATTGATACTTGGAACGGCCATGCCATAGGCGGCTGTACTTATCACGTCGCCCATCCGGGTGGCCGCAGTTATGATTCGTTTCCGGTCAACAGTTTTGAGGCCGAAGCGCGGCGCATTACCCGTTTCTGGGATTATGGGCACACCCCTGGGGCGGTCATCCGTCCGCCGTTATCGGCCTCTTACTCAGAAGCCTCGGAAAAGCCGTTCCTGAACCGTTTCAGTATCAGCAATACCGCGCCGAGACCGATGGCACCGCCCGCTGAGGAGCTGAATCCTGAATATCCGTTCACCCTGGATTTACGGTTGCGGGGACGCTGATTAAGGTGTAAAACGATATTATATTGGCCTGGTTAACCGATGGGGTAAAAAGCCATTTTTACCCCATCGCCGTATTATCCAAACCATAAAAATTAACCAACCAAAGGCCTAGTGAGTGCGTAGCCCTAGTGAATTAGCCAACGACATCGGTGTGCAATATTACGAGACCCGACTGGGTGTCTATGATGAAATGGTCACGACTGAGCATAAGGTCTTGCCCTATTGGCAGCATTTTGTCAACGCCTTGGAAACCATGGGCAGCGAGGAAATCGAGCATCGCCGCCGTGAAGCCCAACGCCTGCTCAGAGAAAACGGCGTTACTTATAATGTCTATGGCGATACCCAAAAACTGACCAGGCCGTGGCGGTTAGACCCTATCCCTTTGCTGATCAGCAGTGAGGAATGGACGGTTATTGAAGCGGGTTTAAAGCAACGGGCGCGGCTGTTGGATTTGATCCTTAAAGATATTTATGGCGAACAAAACCTGCTGAAAAAAGGCTTGTTGCCTATGGAACTGGTCTTTGCCCATCAGGGTTTTTTGCATCCCTGTCAGGGGACTTTGCAAAACCAGCCTATCCAATTGACAATTTATTCGGCCAACTTAGTCCGTGGTGCCAAAGGCCGCTTTTGGGTATTGGATGACCGCGCCCAAGCCCCGTCAGGCTTTGGCTACGCGCTGGAGAACCGTACCGTCATGACGCGGGTCTTGCCGGATATTTTGCGCGATACCCAAGTCCACCGCCTGTCGGGTTTTTTTAAGGGCCTCAGTAAAGGCTTGGCCAATATTGCCCTGCACAATAAGGAAAATCCCCGGATTGTCGTCCTGACTCCGGGCCCTTTTAACGAGACTTATTTTGAACATGCGTATTTGGCGGCTTATCTAGGCTATACCTTGGTGCAAGGTGATGACTTGACGGTGCGGGACGGGCATGTTTGGCTAAAATCGTTGGAAGGCTTGCAGCATGTTGATGTGATTTTGCGCCGTGTCGACGATTCTTTTTGTGATCCTTTGGAACTGCGTATCGATTCGCGTTTGGGGGTGACCGGCTTATTGGAGGCGGTACGGCGCGGCAATGTGGCGATAGCCAACCCCTTAGGCAGCAGCGTCTTAGAAAATCCGGCTTTGCTGGCATTTTTACCGAAACTGGCCAGGTACTTTTTGAATGAAGACCTACTTTTGCCGTCAGTGGCGACGTGGTGGTGCGGACAACAGCGCGAGCGTGATTTTGTCCTGCAAAACCTCGAACATCTGGATATTAAGCAAATCAACCGTCGGCAAGATACTAGCTTTTTGGCGGGCAATACCTTAAGTGCCGCGCAAAAAGATGCCTTACGCGCGGCAATTTTAGCCAAGCCGCATTTGTATGTCGGCCAAGAGCAAGTGACCCCTTCGACCGTACCTTCTTTTATCAGCCACCGTATCCAGCCGCGCACGGCGGTGTTACGCAATTTTGTGGTGGCTAATGGTGAAGATTACTTGGTCATGCCAGGTGGCCTGACGCGTGTCGCTCAAGATAAGGACGATGTGGCCGTTTCTAACCAAGCAGGCGGCATCAGTAAAGACACTTGGGTATTGGCGGCCGAGCCTAGCCAAGCGCCGAGTGTTTTGGTTCAGCCGAACCGTTTGTTTCTGCTTGATGCCGTCACCGAACCGTTAACCAGCCGCGCCGCCGACCATTTGTTTTGGGTAGGGCGTTATCTGGAACGTACGGAAGCGGTCGCCCGGTTATTGCGTACGGCCTTGTTAAAATATCAGGACATGCTGGAGTTTAAGGACACGATTGACAGTGTCGCGCTGGCGGCCTTACTGCATAGCCTGACTCACGTTACAATGACGTATCCTGGGTTTGTTAACGGCCCGCCTGAGAGCTTGGAACATCCGCAAGACGAATTATTATCCCTTGCTAAAGATGGCCACCGCCCTGGGTCATTGGCGGCAAATATCCAGGCATTCGTCCAATCCGCCTATAATATCCGTGACTTATGGTCACAGGATACTTGGCGGAGTGTCGATAATATCCAGTACCGCTGGAAATTGCGGGTGGTCAATGGGGAAATCGTCATTGAGCAATTGCAAAGTTATTTGGATGACCTGATTACTGGGGTCGTGGCTTTTTCCGGTCTGACTAGCGAAACCATGACCCGTGAGGCCGGTTGGCTGATGCTGGGTAGTGGCCGCCGCTTGGAACGGGCTTTGGCGTTGATTGCCTTATTACGCGCCACGCTGGTCCAGCGCTATGACACGGCGGTGCAAAATCAAGTATTGGAGGCGGTGCTGTTTTCTACCGACAGCCTGACCATTTACCAGCGCCGCTACCGTTCTTTTATGGAATTGTCGGCAGTGCTGGAATTATTGCTGTTGGACGAGACCCATCCGCGTTCTGTGGCCTATCAGCTACGCTTGTTATCTGAGCATATCAGCGCTTTACCTAGAGACCGAAGCAAGCGTAAGTTAAGCGAAGAAGAGCGTTTGATTATTAAAGCTTATACTGACTTGCGTTTGAGCAATATCGTCGATTTGCTAAAAATTAGCGATGACGAGGGCATCTATACGCAGTTGGAGCAATTGCTTGCCGACACCACAAAATTATTGTGGGGGATTGCCGATACTATCGCCCAAGCCTATTTCAGCCATTCCCAGACCTCGCAATTAATGACCGCGAATATCCCGCCTGAGGACGAGCCGTGAAATACCGCATCACCCATACAACGACCTACAATTACAGCCAAGCCGTTGGTTTATGCCAAAACCAAGCGCGTTTGCAGCCGCGCAATTTTTGGCGGCAACATTGTGTGGACAGCCGTTTTGAGATTATCCCGCCCCCTAAAGATTTTCGGGAACTGAGCGATTATTTCGGCAACCGCCTCGCCTATTTTGCTATCCAGCAACCACATAGGCAGCTAGTGGTGACGGCAGTCAGCGATATCAGCTTATTTCCCGGACGGCAACGGCATGAACTGTTACCGCAGCAAAGCTGGCGGCAGGTGCAGCATTTTTTTCAGGAAACCTCCGGGCAAAACCTGAATAAGCAACAACTGCAAACCTTATTGGAGGCCAAGCAATATGTTTTGGATTCGCCGATGATTAGTGCTTCGCCGGAATTGGCGGACTACGCCCTGCCGTCTTTTCAAGACGACCGCCCGCTGCTGGATGTCGTGTCGGATTTGATGCGGCGGATTTACACCGATTTTACTTACGACCCCACTTCCACGACTATTGCCACACCCTTATTGGAGGTGTTGGCGAAACGGCGCGGGGTTTGTCAGGATTTTGCCCATTTGGCTATCGGTTGTCTGCGTAGCTTTGGCATTCCTGCCCGTTATGTCAGCGGTTATCTGGAAACCGTACCCGCTCCGGGCAAACCCCGCTTAGTGGGTGCCGACGCTTCCCATGCGTGGTTTGCCGTTTACATCCCTGATTTGGGCTGGCTGGATTTTGACCCGACCAACAACAAAATGCCCCATGACCAGCATATCACGTTGGCTTGGGGACGTGATTATGCCGATGTCACGCCGCTAAAAGGCATTGCTTTCGGGGGAGGCCAGCATACGCTGTCGGTCTCTGTGGATGTGTTGCGCCTGGAGGGGGACGGAGGATTTGGCGAAGAATTTTTTTAACCTTTACCAGCATAACCATAAGGCTATTGCTAAGCATTCAAACTAAAACGGAGGATTTTATGACTACTATACATCTAATTGGCGGTGAAAAAGGCGGTGTCGGCAAATCGGTGCTGGCGCGGGTATTGGCGCAATATATGATTGACAGCAATATCCCTTTTATTGGTTTCGACACTGACCGCTCACACGGTGCGTTACTGCGTTTTTATGCCGATTATGCGTCACCGACCATCATTGACGATTACCAAAGCCTGGATGTTATCATGGAAACGGCGGTCGCCAATCCTGAGCAACGGGTGTTGGTGGACTTGGCGGCGCAAACTCACCATTCGTTGGCGACATGGATAGATGATGGCGGAGTGCTGGAATTAGCCGAAGAAATGGGCGTGTCTTTGGTGTATTGGAATGTTATGGATTCGGGTAAGGACAGTGTCGAACTGCTCAGTAAGCTGCTCGACCATTATGGCGTGAAATTACACTATGTTCTGGTGCAAAACCAAGTGCGCGAAGATGATTTCAGCTTACTGGAATTTTCCGGTGTTAAAGACCGTGCGGTGGATATGGGCGCAAAAGTGATGACGCTAAAACGTTTGTATACGCCGATCATGACCAAAATTGACGGTAACAATTCCAGTTTTTGGGCGGCCAGAAACCGTGACCTTGAAAACCTTAACGCCTTGGGCCTGATTGATAGGCAGCGGGTCAAAATGTGGTTGAACCATGCCTATAGCCAGCTTGATATGTTGGGCGTTTGAACCGTTTGATGGGCAGGGCAGGGGATAAAACGGTTATGAGGCTGTTAGTCACTTGTAACTTATGCTTCCAAATTGATAATCCGGTCGCGCTGATCTTAATGTTGCGGCCATTTCGGGGCATACAACAATGGATTATCCGGGAGACCTACACCATCAAGCCCGCCGTGGCAGTGACCGAAAGCACGGATAGTTACGGTAATTCCTGCCAGCGGCTGGTAGCGCCACAAGGGGATTTTTTACTTTATACCTCGGCGGAAGTGATTGTTAATGATTTTATCGACACCATGCCGGGAGCGCATTTTGTCGAAATCCAATACTTGCCTAATGATGTCTTGCCGTATCTGTTGCCTAGCCGCTATTGCGAATCTGACCGCTTTGGTGAGCTGGCCAGAGACCTGACCGCAGGGGCTTTGCCGGGTTATGACCAAGTGGCTTGCCTGGCCGACTGGATACGCCAAAATGTGCAGTATTTGCCCGGCTCTAGCGATGTCCATTTATCGGCGACCGAAATTTACCAACGGGGTTTCGGGGTCTGCCGTGACTTGGCACATTTGGGGATAGCCTTATGCCGCAGCATCAGCATTCCGGCACGGATTGTCGTGGGGTATCTGCATAATCTCCAGCCTATGGACATGCACGCTTGGTTTGAGGCCTATATTGGCGGGCAATGGTATGCTTTTGACCCTACCCAATATGGCTTATATGGTGGGCGGGTGATTATCGCATTTGGCCGCGATGCCGCCGACGTATCGGTTTTTCACCAGTTCGGTTTCGGGGCAATCCTCACCAGCATGGTGGTGCGGGTGGAAAACTTGGGTAATTCCATGAATTGATGGCGCATTTCTGTCCGAAAAAGATTAAAATAGCGGTCATTTTGAACGTCTCATAAAAAATAACAACTATGACTTATTGTATTGCAGCTTCAATCAACGAAGGGTTAATCCTGGTTTCCGATTCAAGAACCAATGCGGGTATTGATAATGTAAGCACGCATGGCAAAATGCACGCTTTCGATAGCCGTCCCGACCGCAAGATAATTTTGCTTTCGGCGGGTAACCTTGCCACTACTCAGGCCGTCCTTGAGCAAATGCACCGCGATAAAATCAAAGAGGCCAAGGTGAATATCAATACGGTCGAATGCTTGTCCGAAGCCGCCGATTATTTAGGCCATATCAGCGTCGAAAAACAAAAGCAGCACATCAATACTCAGGGTCAATCGGCCTTTAACCCGTCGGCGACGTTTATTTTGGCCGGACAAATCGGCGGGGAGCCGCACGGCGCGTATATGATCTATGCCGAAGGCAATAGCATCACCACTTCCGCCAACACGCCCTTTTTGCAAATTGGCGAAAGCAAATACGGTAAGCCGATCCTTGACCGTTTCCTTAAGCTGGACACTTCCATAGATGAAGCGGCGCGGTGCTGCCTGGTGTCTATGGACTCGACTATCCGCAGTAACGCCAGTGTCGGTGCGCCGGTAGAAATGCTGGTATACCGTAAAGACAGCTTCGCTTTTCAGGAATATTATTGTTTTGATGACGGCGACGATTACATGCTCCAGCTCCGCCGTAGCTGGGAAACGAAACTACGCGAGGCTATCGCGGCTTTGCCTTCGTTGGATAAAAATGCGGTTAAGCCAATGCGTGTAGAACTGTAAATGCTTGGGCAAAGGGTGCCCTGCCTTTGGGCAGGGTGCTTTTTTAGCTTACGCAAACCCTTGTGATGAAAGTAACGGGCAAAATATTTCCCCCTTCCTTGAAAGTGTCGCCGCTCCCCCCCATATCCTAGCTAACTAAAAACCTACAAATGTAAAGGTAATGCTATGCGTATGGATAAACTCACCAGCAAGTTCCAATCTGCCCTTGCCGATGCCCAAAGTTTGGCGTTGGGTAAAGACCACCAATTTATAGAACCCGCCCATGTCATGGCGGCCTTGCTCGATCAAGAAGGCGGCAGTGTTAAGCCCTTGCTGGCTCAGATCAATGCTAACCCTGGCGCATTGCGCCAAGATTTGGCTAAATTGCTCGACCGTATCGCCACCGTCAGCGGTTCTGGCGGCGATGTCCAATTGTCGAATGAATTAACCCGTTTGCTTAACCTGACCGATAAGTTGGCGCAAAAACGCCAAGACCAGTTTATTTCCAGTGAGCTATTCCTGCTCGCCGCTTGCGAAGAAAAAGGCGTGCTTAACGACTTGCTGAAAAAATACGGCGTAACCAAGGCCTTGTTAGAAAAAGCGGTCGATGCGATGCGCGGGGGTGCGGCGGTCAATGATGCCAATGCCGAAGACCAGCGCCAAGCCTTAAAAAAATATACCATTGACCTGACCGAACGCGCCGAACGCGGCAAGCTCGACCCCGTTATTGGCCGTGATGATGAAATCCGCCGCACCATTCAGGTGTTGCAGCGCCGCACCAAAAACAATCCGGTGCTGATCGGTGAGCCTGGCGTCGGTAAAACGGCTATTGTCGAAGGCTTGGCGCAACGTATTGTCAATGGCGAAGTGCCTGAGGGCATGAAACACAAACAAGTGTTGGCGTTAGATATGGCGGCTTTGATTGCGGGGGCCAAATTTCGCGGCGAATTTGAAGAACGCTTGAAGGCCGTGTTAAGTGATCTTGCCAAAGAAGAAGGGCAGGTCATTCTCTTTATTGACGAACTGCATACCATGGTCGGTGCAGGTAAAGCCGAAGGGGCGATGGATGCGGGCAATATGCTCAAACCGGCTTTGGCGCGGGGCGAACTGCATTGTGTCGGGGCGACGACCTTAGACGAGTACCGCAAATATGTCGAGAAAGATGCCGCGCTTGAACGCCGTTTTCAAAAAGTGTTGGTGGATGAGCCGTCAGTTGAAGACACTATCGCCATTTTGCGCGGTTTGAAAGAAAAATACGAAGTGCATCATGGTGTGGAAATCACTGATCCGGCTATCGTCGCCGCCGCTACGTTGTCTTACCGTTATATTGCCGACCGGCAATTGCCTGATAAGGCCATTGATTTGATCGATGAGGCCGCCAGCCGCATCCGTATGGAAATTGATTCCAAACCGGAGGTGATGGATCGCTTGCACCGCCGCCTCATCCAATTGAAAATCGAACAAGTCGCGCTTAAGAAAGAAAAAGATAGCGCCTCGAAAAAACGTCTGGAAATTCTTGAAGACGAAATTGCCGATTTGGAAAAAGAATATTCCGACTTGGAAGAAATTTGGAAAGCCGAAAAAGCCTCTTTGCAAGGCTCGGCCTCAATTAAGGAAAAACTGGAACACGCTAAAACCGAATTGGAAGCGGCTAGCCGCGCTAACGATTTGGCGCGTCAGGCCGAATTGCAGTATGGCATTATTCCGGCTTTAGAAAAACAACTCAACCAAGCGGTACCTGCGGAAGCCCAAAAAATGACCTTGTTGCGTAACAAAGTCACCGACGAAGAAATTGCCGAAGTGGTATCGAAATGGACAGGGATTCCGGTCTCGAAAATGCTTGAAGGCGAACGCGACAAATTGTTGCGTATGGAAGAGTTTTTAAGCCAGCGGGTCATTGGTCAGCAAGAGGCCCTAAAAGCCGTCAGCAACGCCATCCGCCGCTCGCGTGCCGGGTTATCAGACCCTAACCGCCCTAATGGCTCGTTCCTATTCTTAGGGCCTACAGGAGTCGGTAAAACGGAGTTATGCAAGGCTTTGGCGGAGTTCATGTTTGACACCACCGATGCGATGGTGCGTATTGATATGTCCGAGTTTATGGAAAAGCATTCGGTCGCCCGTCTGATTGGCGCACCTCCGGGTTATGTCGGTTATGAAGAAGGCGGTTATCTGACCGAACTGGTGCGGCGTAGGCCTTATTCGGTCATTCTGATGGATGAGATTGAAAAAGCCCATGCCGATGTCTTCAATGTCTTATTGCAAGTGTTGGATGACGGGCGTTTGACCGACGGCCAAGGCCGGACGGTGGACTTTAGGAATACCGTCATTGTCATGACCTCTAACTTGGGTTCCGATATTATCCAAGAATTGGCTGGTGAGACGTTATATCCAGTGATGAAGTCGGCAGTAATGGAACGGGTCAGCCAACATTTCCGGCCTGAGTTCATTAATCGGATTGATGAAGCGGTGGTGTTCCACCCTTTAGGACGCGCACAGATCCGCGCCATTTCGGGCATTCAGATCGACTTCTTACGCCGTCGCCTGCAAGACCGCGAACTCGGTTTTGTCATCAGCGAAGCCGCGTTAGATTTGCTCGGTGAAGCGGGTTTTGATCCGGTGTATGGGGCCAGACCTATGAAACGCGCTATCCAGCAGCACTTGGAAAACCCGCTGGCGCAAGCCATTTTAGCGGGGGATTTTGTGGCCGGTGATGTGATAACGGTGGCGGTTGACGGGGCGGGGCATTTGGTTTTTGGCAAATAACGCCGGATAGCCTGTGGCATAGGCCTTGGTAAGGCCTATGCTTACGCGGTCTGGTGCTAGACTTTTAGGGAAGCCGGCTTCACGGGGTTTATCGCCTGTTTAATGAGCGTGATCGCCTCGCCATTCAGTTGGGCGGTGCGCTTGTTGCCGACGCATAATGCCCCGCGAAAGCCTAAATAATCGGGCTTTAAGATCATCAGGCCAGGAATGTCGGTCAGCCGTAAGGAACCGGCCAAGCCGCATAACAGTTTATTGCGTTTCGCCAAACGGATGAATTGGCGCAGTTCCATCACATCCATCGCTTTGGTCAATGAGCCTCGGTTTTTGGTCATGGTGTCCAGCATTACGCCTTTAAAACCAGCTCTTTTAAAGAGTTTTATCAGGCTCAGATCGGGACTGGCATCGGCAAACAGCACGGCTATCAGGTTATGCTGGGGCGTTAATGCCGATAACTTGTTAATCATGGTCGGCCAGTCGCCGTCCGGGAAAAAGCCGATTTTTATATAATCAACCCCAGTTTGTGCCATAATTTGGGTGGCAAAGTAGACCAACTCCGGCTGCATCGGCAAATCGCCAATAGTGGCGCTGACCAAGCAGCGATGGCCAATGGCCTCGACAATTTGTTGGACAACTTCGGTGTCCAAAGCCCCTAAAGCGCCGTGTGCAGGTTGTTTCAGGTCAATGATGTCAACCTGTGCCGCCAATACCTCTAAGGCTTCTTCAATGCTGTTGACGCTTGCTAACATGCCGGTCATGGCCTGTCTCCATTTTTGAAAGTTTCAATGGCTTCCATCAGCCAATCCCAGGCTTCGCGTTCGCGCTCACCAGCGGTTTTCTCAAAACCAATACGCAAATACGCCAAATCGGCCTCAATTTTTGCCATCGGCAATAAATGTAGACGGCTGACCAAAATAGCCGCTTCCAATACCGCAAACTGGCTGCGGTTAAACCCGGTGAACGGGGCGTGGTTGACGCTATGCACCGCCGTGCAGAACAGCTTAGGGCGGGTGCTGTCGTCTTCTATGCGCACAACTTGCACTTCGGTATGCGCCAAGGCATTCGCTAAAACGGGTGCGTTGACATGGACGGCTGCTTGGAGGGGCCACTCGCGCCGTCCGGTCAGGCAACCGGCAAACACCCGCACATCATCGCAATAATTGAGCACGGCGTTAGGGTTTGCCAGCAGATTGTCCAAGGTTGTCGAAGGCCGGAACGGCAGGATGATGAATTCATCGCCTTGGCAGTGGACACCCATCGGGGCGATATGGCTATCACCTGTGCTATCTTGAGTGGTGACTATGGTTTCTTGAATCATTTTTTCGGCAAAGTAGTTCCGGCGGGTTTAAAAGTATGTAAGTCAACGGTGGCTTCGGCCTGGTCGGTGGCGCAACCCCAGGTTAAGGCCTGGTCTTGGGTAAAGCGCTTGCCGAGTTGCCACGCGATTTCGGCACGGGCCAACTCTACCCCCAGGTAAAAAGCATGGCCACCATCTTGGCCGACATTGAGGTGCGGATAGAGGGCAAACGGGTCAGTCGCGCTGTATAAGCCATCGCGGTTAAAAATATGTAGGCCTTCGGCACTGGTTTGGATACGGAAACTGGGGTCTGTAATAGCCCCGGCCAATTCGCGTATCTCTTCTGGCGAATAGGGAAAAGGCGCAATTTCATGCGTGGTCATCAGGCCAGGGTGGATATGTTTCGGTAAAGTGGCCTGCTGTTTGGCGGCAAACATAATACGTCTGGCCACGTCGGCCTCTTTAATCGCCCGGCAAGCATGGCGGCTGACTTCGGTCGCCAAAATATGGTTAATATCCAACTCGGAACAAATGCCCAACAACAGGGCATTCATTCCGACCGTATCGGCGTGGGTTAGTTCGGTAATGTTGCCTACCCCCAACATCATTTCTATGCCGGGATGCCGGGTCCTGACTTCATGGTAACGCGCCAGCGAGCGGGTAAAGCCAAAATGCAGGGGGTCTAAAATTGGGTCGACGATAAACGGCTTGTTTTTGGCCTGCATCATGGCGATCGCCCTGTCCAAAGAGGCCAAGTCATCATGGTGTTCGGGGATTAAAATCGGCGTCGCGGCCACCTCATCGGCAATCCAGAGGCTGCTTTCATGGAGGCTGAGCAGGTAATCCGCCCCGGCTTGGCCGCCCCTCAGCAAATCTTCATCGACCAACGAGTCGATACTGACCCTAAATCCCGCCGCTTTTAAGGCGTGGATCAGCTCTTCCATCTGCGGGAAAGGGGTGCTGGGCAAACAGCCCAGATCAATGACATCGGCGCCGTTGTGCCGATAATACGCCGCCCGCTCCAACACTTGTGCGATGCTTAAGTTAGGCGCGTCGGTGATTTCGGCAAAAATTTTCACTTGGTAACGGCTTAAATCATAAGTCTGGGCTTTTTTGCCGAAATACTGCGGCAAATCTTTTAGCTCTTCCGGGCCGCGCAGGACGGGCACGTTAAGGTGCGCCGACAAAGCGGCAATATCGCCCCGGCAACGCCCCGGCAAAATGATCCTATCTGCCCCGAAGGTGTCGTGCAAACGTCTTGCCACCATGTCGGTGGTCATGAGTGCGGCGACTTTCAGCCCCAATTGATGCACCGTATAAGTAAAATCCGGCTGCATTTTTTCGAGTATGTTATGCAGTTGCTTTTCGGCCAGTTTGCCTGTCAAAAATAGGATATGTTCGCTCATGCCAAAGTCGCCAAGCGGGCTTGTACCGTCGCGATTAGGGACTCAACGCTGTCCACCACGGTTGTGTACTCAAATTGCCGTAACTTGTCAGTGCCTTCCAAGTCGATTTTACGCGGATACACCATGACTCTGCCACCGGGGGCGGTGGTCTCCATTTCTGGCGCAATATCGCAAGGGTAGACGATGCTGGGGATGCGGCATTTGCCCGCCTGCGAATACAGATTGGTCACTAAGGTATCGGCGATGCCTAACACACATTTGGCGACAGTATTGGACGTGGTCGGCGCCATGACAAAGGTGTGGTAATAGCCTTTGTAAAACAGCCCGACCGGGGGGGCTGACGCGGCTTTGTCGCGGTAAACCGACATTCTGCTACGGATATCCTGCAATGGGATGCCATACATTTTCAGCACTTCCTCGGCGGCCGGACTCAGGTATAAGTCTACGGCCTCCAAAGTCATTAAGAAAGCGATACATTCTTCTATATAATGGCCGGAGCCAGTGATTGCCCACGCTAATCGAGGTTTATCCATGAATTGTGTCAAATCGGTCTATGCAAACGGTTATTATAACCGAATTGTGGGCACTTTTTGTGGTCAGACAAATTTTAAGCAGGGTTTTGCTAGTAGGGGTTTGGTGGCAGGGCGTAATCTGCACTCCACCAAACCAAAAAAGATCTTGAAACCCATATAGAGCCCAACTATTTGCTATTCGCCTTAGCTTAGCGGGGAATTTTGCGAAAATCTATTAAGTGCTTAACAACTATTTTGGTAACTTTTCACTCTTGCATATTTTAGCTGACGTAAGCCCAATAGAAGCGGCATAATGGCGGCGATTGCAGTTAAAAAGTTTAGGAAGCCATGTCACACCCCACACAAAAACAAATCAACAAAGATAATTTGTTAAGCCAAGGCGTGGTCTTATTGACCCGTCAGGGTTATCACGGCACTGGCCTGAAAGAAATTCTCGATGCCGTGCAAATCCCCAAAGGGTCTTTTTATAATTATTTCGGCAGCAAAGAAAACTTTGCCGCCGAGGTGACCCAGCATTATATCGCCCCTTTTATCCGGCAATTAAGCGAGCATTTACAAAATCCCGATTGCGATGCGCTGACGGCGATTAAACGCTATTTTGATGAGCTAATTGCCGAGCTTGAGCAAACCGACTTTAAAGGCGGTTGCCTATTAGGCAATTTAATGGGGGAAATTGGCGACACCAGCGAAGTGGTCAGGGCTTCACTACAACAGGCGGTCAACCAATACCGCGATTTGTTGCAAGTGGGCTTAAGCCAAGCCCAGCAGGAAGGTACGGTCAGAACCGATAAGACGGCAGAGGAAATGGCGGATTTGCTGGTCAACACTTGGCAAGGCGTGTTGTTGCGCATGAAAATTGATAAATCCTCGGTACCGCTTAAGCAATGTTGCGAAAATTTATTGGATGATTATTTTAGGAATTGATGCTATTATTTAATTTCAAGACGACTGGTCATTTTATTAGTAACGAGGAGATCCACTGATGCCAAAATATATTATCGAACGCGATATTCCTGGAGCAGGTGCTTTAACTGCTGCCGATTTACAAGGTATTTCGCAAAAATCTTGCGGTGTCCTGAGCGACATGGGGCCGAAAATCCAATGGCTGGAAAGCTATGTGACCGATGATAAGGTCTATTGCGTTTACATCGCCCCCGATGCGGATACCGTGCGTGAACATGCCGAAAAAGGCGGTTTTCCGGCGAATCGCGTCTCGGAAATAAAAACCATCATCGACCCGACCACTGCTGAAGCCTAAGCACACACTATCCGAAACCGGCACTGGCTAAAACGTGCCGGTTTCGGATTGCGCCATCCATTACCTTAAGAGTTGACAATGAAAACAACAAATACTCTAAAATCCTTGTTGCTAAGCATGGCGTTACTGTCACCGTTAGCACATGCGGAAATACTGGCTATGCTCAATTATGAGAGCAAGCCCAACGTTACCCCCAGACGGGAAGGCATAGCGATTATTGATGTTGATCCCGCCTCCGCCAATTTCGCCAAAATAGTGACGGACATCCCTTTGCCGCCGGATTTGGTCGGACACCATATTTTTTACAATAAAGATGCCAGCAAAGCCTATTTGACGGCATTAGGCAGTAATCCCCTGCAAGTCATGGATATGAAAAAATATCCGTACCGCCTAAAAACGGTTGCCGTACCCGATTGCCAAGTCGCTGAAGATGTCGCCTTTTCCAAGGACAATAAATTCTGGTATCTCACCTGTATGGGTTCCAGTAATGTCATCGTCGGTGACGCGCAAACTGACCAAGCCATCAAAACCATCGCCGCCCCTGAAACTGGCGCGGCAAGTGCTTTTATCAGCTATCCGCACGGCATCGGCTTACAGGATGATATTGACCGTATCGTCGTCACCAGCACGGTGCGACCTTCCGATTTAGGTAACGCCGGCGAAACCGTCACCGTGATTGAAGCCAGCAGCGGCAAAGTGTTGTCT
Organism: Methylovulum psychrotolerans; assembly: GCF_002923755.1. Taxonomy (GTDB): domain Bacteria; phylum Pseudomonadota; class Gammaproteobacteria; order Methylococcales; family Methylomonadaceae; genus Methylovulum; species Methylovulum psychrotolerans. Next base: position 355,334 of record NZ_PGFZ01000001.1, on the reverse strand, counting down.
ACCCATAAGCTGTCGGACAAACCCTCGCCTTCGGGCGTGTCGCCTGTCGAAGCGGTCTTTTTGCCGGGTGCTGATCCGGCGACTGTCTATGTCAACAATATGTTTGGCGGGACAATTTGGGCGGGTACTTGGGATAAGGACAGCAAAGACTTGAAATTCCGTGAAGTCTACGATTTCAGCCCAATTAAACAAGGTGTGCCGTTAGAGATTTACTTTAACCACAAACATGACCGCATGTTTGTCACCACGGCGAATCCAGGGGCGCTGAACGTTTTCGACATCAGCAAACCGACGCAACCGAAACTGTTAAAATCCATCCCTACAGCGGGTGGGGCGCACCACGTCGTGTTTTCGCCCGACGAGCATTATGCTTTTGTACAAAACAGTTTTTTAAATCTGCCCAATATGGATGACGGCTCCATCAGCGTTATCGACTTGGTGAAAATGGAAAAGAAAACCAGTATTGATACTTTAAAAAACCAAGGCTTTAACCCGAACTGCATCGTCATGTTACCCGAATGGCATCATGATGATGCCCATTAACAAAGCGCTTAAGCTGTAAACAAAAAGCCGCTTGATGCGGCTTTTTTTATGCCCGCTGAATGGCCGGGCGTTTGACTAAGCCCCTGCAATACGGTTTATTGTCTGTCATCACGTCTGGTTTTTGCCAGCTACTTTCTGAATAATTAATCCATGACCATCCGTAGCCGCCAACTCATTGCCCTGACCTTGCCCACTGCCTTATCGGCAATGCTCAATAACGCCTATCGGGTCATCGACCAGCAGGCCGTACAATGGCTGGGGGTCGATGCCCAAGCCGCGATTGCTTCCTGTACGTTTATCCTGATTGGCTATTACGCCATTTACTCGATTATCTCCGCAGGCACCTTGTCGTTGGTCGCCCGCGCGGTGGGGGCAGAACAGGCGCATGAGCAACAACGCCTGATCGGTAACGCCTTGACGGGAGCGGTGCTGATCGGCGCAGTGGTCTTGGGCTTAAGCGGCCTGTTCGCACCTGCCATCACGCATTTGCTGGGTTTGTCGGACGCGGTCGCCGACCAAGCCACCATTTTCTTGCGCTGGCAAGCGGCGTATTGTTTGCCGCAAGCGATAATGCCGACCTTAGATGCTATTTTTATCGCCTACGGACGCACCCGCATTGTCTTAGGGTTACAAATTATCGCCACCGTGCTGAATATTGTCCTAAACCCCGTCTGTATCTACCGTTTAGGCTACGGCATTGGCGGCTCCGCTATGGCGACCGGACTGAGCCAAGCGTTTGCCGCTTTAATCGGCTTGCTGTTATTGCGCAGGAGTTGCCCGTTCCGGTTCCGGCACTTAGGCTTTGATGGCGCGGTATTAAAAATCGCCAAAATCGGCTTGCCGATGTGTTGGGGGATTTTAATGTTCTCGCTGGTGTACGGGGCGATGCTGCATTGGGTGATTTCTCCTTTGGGTGCACCGGTTAATGCCGCCTTGGGCATCGGTTTTTCGGCCTTAGAAGGCTTCACTTGGCCGATTTTCTGGGGCTTTTCAATGGGCATCGCCAGTCTGGTCGGGCGTAATCTGGGGGCAGGGGATGTGACCGAAGCCAAACAGGCCATCCGGTTGGGGTTTAAATTATTGACCTTAACGGGTTTGCTGGTGACGGGGATATTTTTCTTCGGGGCGCAGTGGTTATGCGGCTGGTTTACCAAAGATGCGCAAGTCTTGGCCGAAGCGGTGCGGTATGCGCAAATCCTAGCCTTCGCACAATTGTTTGTCGCTTATGAATCTTTAGCCGAAGGCGTGTTGAGCGGGGCAGGCAAAACCACGACCATCTTTTACTGGTCAGCGCCGTTAAATATTTTGCGCATCCCGTTCAGTTGGTTTTTCGCTATTTATTTGGGTTACGGGTCGGCGGCGGTCTGGTGGGTGATTGGCGCATCCACGTTCCTTAAGGCCTTGGGTAAGGGCTGGTCGGTGCGCTCTGGGGGCTGGCAACGTTAGGGTTTATACGTCAATAACGGCTTGTTGGGTACTGATGTGTAAAGTGGCTTGCTTAGCCTTTTGTAGCCGGATGTTTAATTGCTGAGTTTTAGGGGCAGCTTTAGGGACTCTGGATGCAACAATATGGCAAGCTTTTTTACAATTTTTGTGTATAGGCTGGAACAGCTCAAGCGTAGCGACTAATTGTGCATAGGCTTTTTCTATATCGCAGCCTTTCAGTTCCAGATAAATGACCTGAGCAGAGGGGTCGTCAATCTCGAACAGATAATCGCAACGTTTGCCAGCAATGTTTTCTAAACAGCCATCCACTTTAACTCTACGGATTAACCGTGCGGTAGGATTTTTAATCGTCAGTTTCCGGCCATTTTCTTCGGCGGTAATGATTTTATGGCTTGATTGGCTTGCACAAGTGCCATAATCCATTATCCGGCCCCGTATAAAATCTCTGTCGCCACACCGAAGGCCTTATCAAACTCATCTGAGACGGCATCCAATAGGTTCGCCCCGATTAGCCGATTTTCACTATCAATAATCGATTCCAGCTTGCCTTTATTGAGCGTGTAGGCGGACACATCTTCCAAACGGATCAGCTCGTCAGTAGGCAAGACGTGGGCGAGTTTTTTTAGCTGTTCGGCATCGCCATTTGCCGTGGCTTTGTCATAAGCATCTTGACCTACGACCAAGTTATTGATCGCCGTTAAAATATAAGGGCTATGTGTGGTAATGAAGAAGCTATGGCCGAAGGTGTTGTAAATCGTTGCTATTAGGCTGATGATTTGCTTTTGTGATACAGGGAATAAATGCGCTTCGGGTTCTTCTATAAAAAATGTTGATGAGCTGCCCCGTTCATTCGCACCCAACATAGCAGACCATATTTTCAGAATTAGCATCATAGGCAATGACTCTTGTTGACCAGATGAGGCGTTTGCCAGATTAGTTTTTTTACCGTTATTTAAAATCCAATCTTGTTCATCTGCATAAACATATTCACCAGCTATTATATTACTGATAAGTAATGCTATTTTTATTTCTCTATCACTGTCTTGGAATAAACCACGCTGATGGGCGATATGATATTGTTTGGAACTTTCATAACGGAAACCAAATTCCTTAATAAAAGGGTCTATATCGATATTATTGGCAAGAAAAGAAAAAATATTTTTTTGGAGATTAGCGAAAAAAGATCGGCCTGCCGGGATAAATACTGATATTGCCAGTAACTTATTGAATTTATGATTATTTATTTTTTTAAAATCAAGTGTGTCCCATGTTTTTATTGTCCCTTGCAAATTGCCAAATTCATCAGCCCATAAAGTCGGTTTTCCGGCGTTTTTCAATTGCCTATGAAGGTCTGTCAGCTCCTTGCAATAATTTAGCTTTAAGGAGAATTTATTTCCTACTTTATTTCTTATGATAGATACATCATAGCCGCCACTTCTATAAACAACAGCAAACTCTTGGTTTGCCCATGAATAACGCGGGAAAATCTGTTCAAACTGTTCTAGGCATTTTTTCTCAATGTCTTTTTTGGTTTGAAATTTTCCGATAGATTCTAAAAAGATAGCCGAAAAATAGTGTTTGAAAAAATACACCAATTTAGCAATAACGCTTTTACCCTGCGCTTGCGCACCGATTAAGATGTTGATTTTCTTTATCTCAAAACACGCGTGGCCGATGGTCAAAAAACCATTTATTTCTATGCTTTCCATGGGGTTTCTCTAAAAAGGCTATTTGTTTGGACTATTGTGGTAGCAGTGTAATCTATTTTATTAAGCGGTAAAAACGTTACTGAATCGTATTTGTTTTAGCATCATCCTATATTTTCACCCCATCTCCCCAGAAGACCATGCTTGCGTGTAGAATAGGCGGATGCCCAGCCCATGAAATTGCCAATACCGTAAACTGTGTATGACTCCACGAGGATTGCGGCAAACCCGATTCACCCTTTAGAGCGATTATGATGACCATAGCCCCTATTATATGCCGTTGCTTGTTATTTGCCCTAGTGCTGGTAGGCTGTACCCAAGACCAGCAGAACCAGTTATCCAGAAAGGTGGTGGAGTTGCTGGACGGCAATTATCGCGTCACTTATGCCAATGGCCCTACGGAAAAAAGTTGGGTCATTAAAAACGGTAAGGTCACGACCAGCGAGAAGGGCTATTATTATTTTTGGGATGAGCATAAGCATTATGTGCAAGTGCCTATCGAAAACACCTTTATTGAAGAAATTGCTAACTGACATCTGAGACTTAACGAATGGATATGACCAAACTCTTGGCCGGACTGTGTCTGGCCGCCGTCACGTTTTCCGCTGCCGCCGAGCCTTTTAAGGTCTGCGCCGACCCGCTCAACCCGCCGTATTCCAGCAAGCAGCAAGACGGGTTTGAAAACAAAATCGCCGAGCTGTTCGCCAAGGAGTTGGGCCAGCCTTTAGAGTACACTTGGTTTCCGCAACGTATCGGTTTTATCCGCAATACCTTGACCGCGCCTGTTAACGATAAGGAAGTCGACAGTAAGGTGTTTAAATGCGATGTGGTGATGAATGTGCCGGACGGTTCGGACATGACCCTCACCACCCAGCCTTATTACCGTTCGACTTATGTGCTGTTAATCGCTAAAGGACGGGGCTGGGATGACATTACCGATACCAAGCAATTGGTGCTGATGCCGTTGCAGCGACAAGAAAAGTTGCAGATTGCCATGTTTGACCGCAGCCCCGGCACGACTTGGATGCAAAAGAACGGCTTGCTCGACCAAGGTATCCCGTATCAGTCGATGTCGGGCGATGAGGACAATAATATCGCCATGCAGTTGGATAAGGATTTAAAAGCCAAGAAAATTGATATGGTGATTGTCTGGGGGCCGTTGGCGGGCTATATCATTTCGCAAAGCCCTAAAAACAGTTACAACATTATCCCGATGGTTTCGTCGCAAGGCATCCAATTTGAGTTTTCTATGGCGATGGGGGTGCGTAACGGCGATAAAGACCGTAAGGCTATGCTAGATAAGCTTATCCAGGCGAAAGCGGCGGATATCCGTAAGATTATCGAGTCTTATAATATCCCTTTGTTAGATTTGCCGAAAGCTCCCCAAAAAAAGGCTGATGATGATTAAGGCCATGCAGGAACAACCCAACGGTAAACCATTTGCCCGCTGATAACCGCTATTCCGATGCCGACATTGCCGCCGTCTATCGGGTGATTTATGAGCGGCGTGATATGCGGCATTTTTTGCCCGACCCGATTGCTCCCGAACAGTTCAAGCGTTTGCTGGCGGCCGCCCACCATGCGCCCAGTGTGGGCTTTATGCAGCCGTGGCGGTTTGTCCGTGTCCGTTGCCCGGCGCTGAGGGCGCAATTGCACCAATTGGTTGAGCAGGAACGCCTGTTGACGGCCAAAGCTTTGCAGGAGCGTGAAGACAGCTTTATGAAGCTGAAAGTGGAGGGCATTTTGGAGTGTGCGGAGGTGTTGGTCGCGGCCTTATGCGGACAGCGCGAACAGCATGTTTTTGGGCGGCGGACTTTGCCGGAAATGGATTTGGCTTCGGTGTCCTGCGCTATCCAAAATATTTGGCTGGCAGCGCGTGCCGAAGGTCTGGGCATGGGTTGGGTGTCGCTGTTTGCGCCTGAAGCACTGAAGGGGCTGCTGGACATGCCTGAGGACAGCCATCCGGTCGCGGTGTTATGTCTGGGCCATGTCGCCACGTTTTATGAGCAGCCGCTGTTGCAGCAAGCAGGCTGGGCCGAGCGTCAGAATCTTGACGAACTGATCTTTGAGAACTATTGGAATACCCCCCCCGTGCCGTTAAACTTTACTATCGTGCCGCCGTCTTCGGCTTTGGCATCCGCCTTACAGCAAAAAATCGATCAAAAAACCAAGCCTCTAGGAGCCTTAGGGCAATTGGAGGCGTTGGCCTTACGCATCGGCCTGATCCAAAACACCTTAACGCCGACGCTAAATAAGCCGCAGATTATCGTTTTTGCGGGCGACCACGGGTTGGCGGCGGCTGGGGTGAGCGCGTATCCGGCCAGCGTTACCGCGCAAATGGTCGCCAATTTCCTTAACGGCGGGGCGGCGATTAATGTCTTTGCCAAGCAACACGGTTTGGGGCTGTGGATTGTCGATGCGGGGGTGGATGCCGATTTGTCGGCATATCCGGGCTTAATTGCCGCCAAAATCGCTAGGGGTACACGCAACTGCCTTACCGAAGCGGCGATGAGTACGGCAGAGTGTTACGCGGCACTGCAAAAAGGCGCGGAATTGGTCAAAGCCAGCTATGCCCAGGGCTGTAATTGCCTGGGGCTGGGTGAGATGGGCATCGGCAATACGGCTTCGGCCAGTTTGCTGATGCACCGCTTGACGGGCTTGCCTTTGGCGGATTGTGTCGGGCGCGGCACGGGTCTGGATGACGGGCAATTACGCCATAAAATGTCGGTGTTGGAGCAGGTGCTGGCGCGGCATCAGAGCGTGTCGGCAGACTCGCCTTTAGAGGTTCTGGCGGCGTTCGGCGGCTTTGAAATCGCCATGATGGTTGGGGCGTACTTGCAAGCCGCCGAATTGGGCATGGTGATTATGGTGGACGGCTTTATCGCCAGTGCGGCGTTGTTGGTGGCGGCACAGTGTTATCCGGCGGTATTGGCGTACTGCGTGTTCAGCCATGTCTCCAACGAGCGAGGCCATCAGGCTTTGTTAACGCATTTTAATGCCACCGCGCTGTTAAATTTGGATATGCGTTTGGGCGAAGGCTCCGGGGTCGCTATCGCTTACCCTATACTGCAATCCGCCGTGCTATTTTTAAATACGATGGCGACCTTTGCTGAGGCGGGGGTTAATCAGTAAGGCCATTGCACTTTGCTGGAGAGGCCACACCGCCCGGCGTACAATGGTCTTCAGCCACTGTACGCTTACCTAACCGTGTGTACCAATTTTAGCCTGTCGTTTGCTTAACGCTGGACTCTATATGCCAAACCAAATCCCTTAGGCAAAACCTTTGCCCCACGTCCCCGCATAAAACTGTTGTCCGACCTCGGCGCGTGAGCGCTCCGCCACTTCGGCGGCTTGGAACATGTCATCCAAGCTTGCCGCCTCAGCTTGATAGCCTACTGCCATCATGGCCATTGGCGTACAGTCCTCTGGCAAAGCGAAAGTATGACGCGCTTTATCGGCATCAAACCCGCCCATCTGATGTGCCACCAAGCCTAAGGCGGTAGCCTGCAAGCTTAAGGTAGCGCTGGCCGCGCCAGTATCGTACATGGCCCAGCGGTTGGCTTGGCCGTTATGGTTAAAATTTGCCATGGCCACTGACAGTATCAGCACAGGGGCATTTTTCGCCCAAAGGCGGTTTTTTTCGACGAGAGTCGCCAACGCCGCTTCCCAGCCAGTCGGGTCGGTACTTTTGTCGCAAACGACAAACCGCCATGGCTGATCGTTGAAGCATGAAGCGGCCCAGCGGGCGGCTTCTAGCAAAGCCAGTAAATCAGCATGGCTAACGGGTTTGCTAGGATCCATCGCCCGCGGACTCCAACGATTTGCGATAAGGTCATGAATATCTACGGATGTTACGGCAGGTTTCAGTTGCATAGTTAAATTCCTAAAAAGAGGGTCAGCGGGATGGAAGGCCAGAAGCGCGTCTGTAAGGCGATTCTACCATTTAATGGCATGAAGACTGGAAAACAAAACGGGATATAGTCGGTATTTTTGTCAACAAGTGCCGCATTTTGTCACTTTTTTTACTGGCCAGTGTCTTTCAGGGCGAATAAAAAGCCCATTTATTGCATATAGCGTATGGGTTTTTATCAGAAATACGGTTTTTATAAAAAAAATGGTATATAAAATGCTGTAAATTATTTAAAATAGTGCCCATAACCAATGGTTATTTTTTATGTACCCTCCGTGCCCTCGTAGGAATTAAGGTGTTGTTCCGCGAGATCGCTTTATATTTGAAAGTTATCTTTAGTGACACACTTAATTGGAGTGACCAATGGCCTGTTCATTTAGCACAAATCTTCACGCGTTACGCGGCTTCCTTGCCATAGGATGCGCGGCGTTGTCTTTATCCGTTTCTACGGCAGCTTTTGCAGGGCAAGTCGAGTTTGTCAACAATGGTTCTTTTGAAACCACTACGGCGACCGGATCAACCTTACTCCAAAGCGGTACCCATGCCTTATCCGGTTGGACTGTTGGGGCCGGGTCTGGTAACGGTTATACGTTTTTGGCTTTTCCCGGTACGGCGGGTACCAGCATTAATGGCAGCAATGGCATTAGGTTATGGGATAAAGGCAATGGCGGGCTGAATACCATCCCTACGTCTAGCCCGGATGGCGGTAAATTTATCGTCAGTGACGGCGCCTATCAATTGACCACACTTTACCAAACCTTAACTGGGCTGAGTGTCGGGCATTTGTATCAGCTACGTTTTTATCAGGCGGCGGGACAGCAAACCGGTTTTACGGGTAACACGACCAACCAGTGGCAGGTGTCTTTTGGCGGTTCGTTAACGACTGTCAATAGCATTACTTTGCCTAACGGGCAAACCTATAGCGGTTCAACGCAGGTTGTCAGCGGCGGCGACACCCGTTTGTCACAAGTGATGAGCAATACCAGCAAAGGCTTTACTGGCTGGTCTTATCAATCTATGACGTTTAGGGCTACTGCGCAAAACCAACTGTTGGGCTTTTTAGCGTTGGGTGGGCCTTTAGGGCAGCCGCCTTTTTCGTTGCTTGACGGCATTTCCCTTACGGAACAATTGCCCGAACCGGGTAGTTTGGCTTTAGTCTTTTTAGGTATGGGAGCCGCTGGATTGATGCGGCAACGCCGCCTTAAACGGGCTTAAATAGCCATTATTGCAGAAAAAAATGGAAGCGGCGGCTGTTTAAAAACAGCCGCCGCTTTTTTTGTTTATAGCCTTCCCGTTTCATTATGGACTTTCTTCAAAACGCGCCATCTTTTGTCATTGATGTTTTCAGGCTATCGCTTTGGCTACTGATTATTATGGTTATCTTTGCACCTTTAGAGGTGCTTTGGCCCTTACATCGGCAAGCATTTTTCCGCAAAGCTTGGTTGACCGATTTAAGTTACTTTTTTTTAAGCGGTTTGTTGCCAAAGTTTTTCTTAGTCCTGCCGATGGCTTTTATCACGCTGTGGCTGCGTGATCTGATGCCCGTAGAATTGCACCGCTATGTCTCTGAATTACCGCTATGGGCGCGTTTTGCCGCCGCTATGGTCGTGGGGGAATTCGGTACTTATTGGGGGCACCGTTGGATGCACGAAATCCCCTTCTTATGGCGTTTCCATGCCATCCACCACAGTGCCGAACAGATAGATTGGCTGGTCAATACCCGCGCCCACCCGATAGATTTGGCGTTGCCGCGCTTATGCGGTTTTGTGCCGATGTTTTTGTTGGGGTTGGCGCAACCACCGGCTGCCGATCAGGTGGATTTATTGCCTTTGCTGGTTACGTTAGTCGGTACGGTTTGGGGGTTTTTTATCCATGCCAATCTGCGTTGGCGGTTTGGCTGCTTGGAATGGTTTATCTCTACGCCAGCTTTTCATCATTGGCATCACACGAAAGACAATCTACACGTCATTAATAAAAACTATGCGGCGATGTTGCCGTGGATGGACAAGTTGTTCGGCACTTATTATTTGCCTAAGGACGCTTGGCCTAAACGCTATGGCATTGATACGCCGATGACCCCAAGTCTGTTAAAACAAATGCTCCAGCCTTTTTACAGGCAAATCAAGCCATCCGGTCAACCTAAAGGCTGAGCCAGCCATATCAAGGCTTAGCTAAAAATCATACCCATATGTCGGGTAAATACGGCACAATGATAGTGGTTATAACGCATAACACTTGTTTGTAAAATCGTCCTAAGCTATACCTGACTTCAAAAACCGCCCAGGATCTTGCGTAACGCCTTGGCCTTATTTGAAGCAAGCCCTTATAGGGCATCTAATAATAGCACTTGGAGTAGACGATCATGAAAACAGCAGTCAATAAAGTCGGCAAACTTGCCGCTCTGGCTTTAACTTTAGCCAGTTTCACTTATGGCGGCCAAGCCGCCGCCGATGTTGCCGGCCGCATTGAGTGGAATGACCCCTCACCTTGGACAACACTCGCGTCAACCTGTGCGGTGGATGAAAGCGGTTTAAAGCAGTATGCGTTTAATTATGCCGACTTTTATTATCTTGGCAGTGCGGTGAGTACCCCTAACCGTAAAGGCGGGGTTTTTCCGCTGGTAGGCCGTTGTAATGTCGATAATCCTTTAGACGCGAATGTCAACCCCAAATGGAACACCTTGATTATCGGTTATATGGATCCGGATTTGCAAAAAACCGCTGCTTCAGTCGTTGCCAGACTCATTCAGGTTAAACGCGCCACTGGCGCGACCAGCACTTTGGCAATCTTTAATAGCAACACGAATAGCACTGTAGGGCGTACTGAAGGTTATGTGACCTTTGATGCTAGCTTCGACTTCCATAACAACGCTTACTTTGTGCAATTGGAGTTGGTGCGTGCCAGCACCGAAGTCCTTAGCCCGATTGTGTACAGTGCGCGTTTGGTGGACAGCTCACCCGATACCGTGCCTAAGTAACAAGAAACTGGGGCTCGCCCTGAAAGCTTTCCAATCATGGCAATTCCCCTAAGTTCTGCATTTGCCGCAGTATCCATTGCTGGCGTTTGAGCAAATACGCCGATGGCTGGGTCGCCCTAAACTTAATCGGGTTAGGTAAGGTTGCCGCCAACAAGGCCGCTTGTTGGCGGCTTAATTGTTTGGCGGGAATGCCAAAATAATGTTGGCTGGCCGCTTCAATGCCGAAAATATGGTCGCCAAATTCGGCGATGTTCAGATACACCTCCAAAATCCGTTGCTTATCCCAGAGCATTTCCAGCAATAACGTGAACCAAACTTCCAAGCCTTTGCGGACGACATTTTTCGAGGGGGTCAGGAACAGATTCTTAGCGACTTGCTGGGAGATGGTGCTGGCCCCGCGCAGTTTGCCGCCATGATTATAAACCTCAAGCGAGGCTTCAATAGACGCAAGGTCGAAGCCGTTATGTTGAAAAAAGTTCTGGTCTTCGCTGGCAATGGCGGCTAACGGTGCGGCACTGGCGATATTGTCCAGACTCGTCCAACGGTAATCAATGGCTTGGAATATGCCCGCCGCCAACAAGTCTTCGCCGTGCCGATAGAGCATCATCCCTGATGTCGGGGGCGGCAACCAACGGAGCAGAGTGCATAAACCGATAGACGATAAGAGGAAGAATAACAGCAGATTGCGTAAGATAACGCTAATCGGCCATCGCGGCGGTATGGGGGTATCGTGATGTGTGGACAAATGCTGACTAAAGGCGGTTTAAGGCTGGTTTTTATATAATAAAGCCTTTACCTCCTGATGAATACTCTCCGCCCAGCTATTTTTGCAATCTTGGCACATTGGGGTGCTGACCGGCGTTTGCCACCCCCCTCCTAAAGCTTTATAAAGTGCCACCAAGTTGCTGGCAACCATCAGGTTACTTTCGGCTTGGCTGCTTTGGGTTTGGTAGAGCGCTTGTTGGCTGTCCAACACCTCCGTAAAAGCCGTCAGGCCTTTTTGGTAGCGTTCGGTCGCCAATTGTACCGCCAACTGGTTAGCCGCCACGGCACGCGCTAAGGCCTGGTGACGTTGCTGTTCTTTACTGTAGGCTATCAGCGCGTCTTCAACGTCTTTAAAAGCCGTTAGCACCGCCGTTTCATAGCTTAGCTTGGCTTCTTCGGATAAGGCTTGCTTGCTGCTGACATTGGCTTGCAGATTGCCCCAGTTAAAAATCGGCAGGGTCAGGGAGGCGGCGGTTGACCACGACTTGCCGATAGGCGTGACATCCTTGACGCTCATATTTTGCAAACCCAGAAACGCGGTCAGGTTCAGCTTAGGGTACAGCTCCGCCTTGGCAACGCCGATATTGGCGGTCGCCACTGCCAATAAGCGTTCGGCACGGCGAATATCGGGGCGGCGTTTTAACAGTTCCGAAGGTAAGTCGGGGATGACCGTAGCCGCTACGCTGGGCAGCGGGGCAGGGCGTTGCAGCTTGCCATTCAGGGCGGCAGGTTGCTTGCCCAATAACAGGCTGAGCGCGTGCAGCTTTTGTTGGATTTGGCTTTCATAATTGGGCAGTTGCGCTTGGGTGGTCGCCAGTTGCGCCTCAGCGCGGACGGCTGCCAAACTGTCTGCCAACCCCGATTGCTGGCGGATTTGCGTCAATGCCAAGGTATCGGCTTGGCTTGTTACGTTAGCTTGGGTGATGCCCAACAATTGTTGGTTGGCGCGTAATTCTAGATAGTTTCTGGCGACTTCGGCAATCAAGGTCACTAAAATGTCCCGGCTGTTTTCGATTTCGCTGTCTACCGTCGCATCCGCCGCTTCCGCCGCCCGCCTGACACCGCCAAAAAAATCCAGTTCCCATTGGGCATCAAAGCCGGTCTGGAAAATGTCAATCAGTTGGTTGCCGATGCCAAAACCGCCGCCCGCACTACTGCCGCCCGCCGCTGACGAGCCGCTAGAGGTATTGTTTAAGCGGCGGCTGATATTGCTTCTGGCGGTCATGCTCGGCAACGCCGAGGCATAAATGGCCACGCGCTGGGCGCGGACATCTTTAACACGCATCAAGGCTTTCCTTACGTCTAAATTGGCGGTAATGGCCTCATTAATCAGTTGATTGAGTTGCGGGTCGCGAAAAGTTTGCCACCATGCGTCCGCTTGCTTGGCTTGTGCTGCCGTTGGCGCGGCCATACCTTGCCATTGCTTGGGGGTGCTAACGGTCGGGGGCTTATAATCGGGGCCTACCGCCGTACACGCGCTCAGCGTCATACTCAGGCACACTAAGAAGGAGGGCTTCATCGCTGCTAGCCTCCCGTTTTGGGGGTGTTGGGCTCGGCAAAGGCTTGTGCTTCGATAAACACATCCATTTGCTGGCCGACATACACTGAAAACTGCTTACGGTCAAAGCTATACAAGGCTTGTAACACGCGGGTGTCGACCCGCTCGGTGCTGTCGCCGGTGAGGGATTTTTTCGGCACGACGAACGGCTCGACATAAGCCAATTGCAGGGGAAATTTAAAATCGCGGTTGCCGCGTAAATACGCCACCGCCGGACGGCTTTTATCGAAACGCCACGCGTCATTTTCGTCAATATCGACCCGGACATGGAGTTGGTCTAAATTACCCAACACCAGCAAGGCATTACCGCCGCCCGCTTGGGCAAATTCACCTGGCCGCAGATTGATTTGCAACACTTCGCCGTCAACAGGGGCGCGTATCACCAGCCTGTCTAAGGTGGTTTGGCTATCCGCCAGAGCCGCCGCCATTTGCTGTACTGCCGCTTTGGCGCTCTCTAGCTGAGCTTTGGCGATTAACAGCGTGTTCTGCCGTTTCAGCAACTCTTCGCCGCTGATCGCCCGCTTGTCGGTGACTGCTTCGGCTAAGCGGCTCAGCGCTTGGCTATCATTGACGTTAGCGAGCGCGACATTGACTTCGGCTTGGGCTTTGGCAAGATCGGCGTGTCTGACCGCTTGGGTGGCTTTTGCTTCACGGTCATCCAGATAAAACAACACCGCACCCGCTTTGACCTTATCGCCGACCTTGACGGTGACCACGTTGACGATACCCGACAGCGGTGTGCCGATAGCGATGTTTTGGCTTTTGGCTTCGATGATCCCGGCTCCGGCAATAAAGCTTTGGAACGGCGCGGAAGCGGGTTCGGCCACGGCAGCGGCCACGGGCATGGGTTGGCTACCGCTGATGACGGTATAAATGGCAAAAATAAATCCGGCACTGGCGAGTACCGGCAAGACATGTCTGATTTTCATAACGCCTCTGGATAGGGTGGGATACGTCTGGCGTACCCTTACGTTAAAGCCTAATTACGTTTAGAACCGCACCGACATGAGGGTTTAAAAATCTGCGGTACGGACGTGGGGTTATTTCAGCTCAGCGGCGGAATGCGCCACGTTGACAATATGCCCGTCGTCCATTTCGGCGATACGGTCGGCAAAATTAAAAATCCGCGCATCATGGGTCACAATCACCAAAACCCGCTGCTGATCGAGGGCTACGGCTTTTAGCAAGTTCATGACATTCTGGCCGCTTTCGTGATCCAAGGCACTGGTAGGTTCGTCGCAGACAATCAGACGCGGGCTGTGTATTAAAGCGCGGGCGATGGCGACCCGTTGCTGCTGGCCACCGGACAGTTGCGCAGGTAAGGACATTGTCCGTTCGCCCAAGCCCACTTTTTCCAACATTTGCGCCGCCCGGCGCTCGGCCTCACCACGCTTTACCCCGTTGATAATTAACGGCACCGAGACATTTTCGGCGGCATTCAGGGCGGGCAGCAAATTATAAGCTTGGAAGACAAAGCCTATATTTTCGGCGCGGAACCGTAATTTGTCCTTACTGCGTAAGGTCAACAAGTTCTCGCCAAACAATTCACAGTCACCCGATGTTTGGTCAAGAATACCGGCAATAATGGAGATGAGGGTCGTTTTTCCGCAACCTGAAGGGCCGACCAACATCATCAGTTCGCCCATGTTAATATCCAAATTCACACCGTTGAGCGCAGTTACCACTTGGCCGCCTGTGTCGTAGGTCTTAACAATATCACGGCAACGGATAGCTAACGGCGTGGCGTTCATGACGGGATTCCCAAGGTTTAGCTCTTAAAAACAATGGCGGGTTCTAAACGGATGACTTTCATGATGCTGATGAGGGCGACCATGACGCAAATCAGCCCGACCCCGCCGCCGCTAAACACCAGCAATTGCCAAGGCATCTTAAAAGCCAAAATGCTATGGCGCATCAAAAAGCCGAATAAGGCGGCGATGCCGACCCCTAAACCATAGCCAATACTGCCCACCACCACGGCTTGCAGTAAGATCATCCGCAAGAGGGTGCTGTTGCTTGCCCCCATGGCTTTTAATACCCCAAATTGGCGCAAATTTTCCAGGGTGAAGTTGTAAAACGTTTGCCCGGCGATAGCCGTGCCGACGATAAAGCCTAAAGCGATGGTGATGCCAAAGTTAATCGGAATGCCCGTATTTTTCAGAAAATAGGAATAGGTCAATTTTTTAAAATCATCTTGGGTATAGGCCTCCAAGCCTGTGATGGCCACTATGCGTTTGACCAATTCTGCTTTATCTTGGCCGGGTTTGGCTTTTACCAAAACAAACGAGAGCATTTTTCGCTCTACAGGCGCGTAGGATTTAGCCCGTGAATAAGTGGTGTAAATGACAGGCTGTGACTGGAAGGTGCGGGTCACTTTTGCCAAACCGACCACGATGGCACGGCGGTCATTTAATTCTAGGCTATCACCCACTTTCAGCGGTGTTTTCTTACCGTCTGGGGTTGCCGCCGGTTTCGCCAGCTTTTCACTCGCACCGTCAATGTCGATAATTACTGCATCACTGCGGCGCAAATCGCTCAACTTACCTTCCAACATCACCGCCGGGCCGCCGATCAGTGTGGTATCGTCCAAGCCAACGACATTACAAGTCTGAAACGCCCCGTCAGTGAGACGGGCTTTTAATAAGCCCTTATACAAGGGCATTGCCCATTCCACGCCAGTGATGCCGCGCACCCGGTACAGTTCGGTTTCCTGCATGGGCTTAATGTCGTCAATAAACTGCACTTTGGGATCCATCACCCAAATGTCGGGCAAACCGA
Source organism: Methylovulum psychrotolerans (assembly GCF_002923755.1). Classification (GTDB taxonomy): domain Bacteria; phylum Pseudomonadota; class Gammaproteobacteria; order Methylococcales; family Methylomonadaceae; genus Methylovulum; species Methylovulum psychrotolerans. The sequence continues at coordinate 339,651 of NZ_PGFZ01000001.1, read as the reverse complement.
CATCAGAAATAAAGCTGTAAGAACGTGCCATCAGGCCGATGAAAATGGCTGGCTGCTGAGTCATAATCAGTGAGGCAAACGTCAGCCCCATGACAATCCCTAGATATTTGCCTTTATCTCCCATCAGCATTTTTAAGGCGATATGATTCATAACGGACACTCGGCGGCGGGCTTTAATTGCTGGAGCGCCGCTAGAGAAAACGCGGCGATATGCTGGCTGCTTGCTTGTATGGCGGCGGGGCCGGCAATTGCTTCAGGAAACAGGCGGTCAATAATCGACCGCGAATGCTTAAACATCAGACATTGCCCTAAAATGCTCATCACACACCGTTGCAAGAGCATTTTATCGGCCTGTCCACCTAACAATACTAAGATAATCTCTTCCAGCAACGCACATTGCGGAATAATCGCCTTGGCGATGATGATATCCAAGGCTTTGGTCGGCTCGGCAATTTCCCGGCTAATCAGTTTGCCCGGTATACCCAAATGGCTGTCATCCAATAATTTATTGAGAAAATGTTGGATAAATAGGTTTAGGCGTTGCTCAGGCGGCAAACCGACATCCTCGGCAGCTTGGTAAGGGTAGAGTTTGTTCAGTTCGGTAAAGGCAAAAACCAATGCTTCCGTATACAAGCCTTCCTTGCTGCGGAAATAATAATTAACTGCCGCCACATTGACATTGGCGCGGGTACAAATTTCGCGCACGGTCGCGTCACGGTAGCCCTGCTCGGCAAACACTTCCACGGCAATTTGCAATAAGCGGTTAATGGCTAATTCTGGCTTGGTTGCTGAGCGGGTCTCTAACATGTAAACGGCAGTATTAAACAGTTGTTTGAAATGATTGTATAAGAAAATGCTGTAGGTGGCAATGCAAGAGTGTGCCAATTTCCCTAATTAAAGCTTGAAAGCAAGCGAAAAGCTAAGCATAGTAAACCCTACCCACATTTACATAAGAGGTTAAAAAAATGGCTGAATATCTGATCCGTACAATGGGCTCAACGGAGCTGACAACGGTTTTGGGCTGGGCAGGGCAAGAAGGCTGGCGGCCTGGGGTGGCAGATGCCGGGTATTTTTACCCGACCGACCCGCAAGGGTTTTTTCTCGGCTTATTGGATGGCGAGCCGATAGGCAGCATTTCGGGAGTGAAATATAGCCCAGAGTACGGCTTTATCGGGCTGTATATCGTCAAGCCAGACTACCGTGGGCAGGGTTTTGGTATGCAGCTTTGGCAAACGGCCATGGCTTATTTACAAGGCGGTAATATAGGCTTGGACGGGGTAGTAGCCCAACAGGGCAATTATCAGAAATCGGGTTTTCACAGCGCCTATCGGCATGTCCGTTATCAAGGCTTAAGTACGGTGGAGGCCGCCAGCTCAGATAATGGCATCAGGGCAGCGGCCAGTGTGCCGTTTGCGGAATTATTGGCGTATGACAGTACCTTGTTTCCAGCGCCTAGGCCAGAGTTTTTAAAGGCTTGGCTAAACCAAACCCACGGCACGGCCTTGGCGGTGGTAAGGGAAGGGCGGCTGCAAGGTTTTGGGGTCATCCGTGCTTGCCATGGCGGTTATCGGCTAGGGCCGCTGCTGGCGGATACGGCCAACGTTGCCGAAGCGTTATTAACGGCCTTAGTGGCGACCTTGCCCGAAGGTAGCCCTTTTTTTATGGACATCCCCGAACCTAACCGCGAGGCTTTAGCCTTAGCGGCTGACCGTGCCATGCAGCCGGTTTTTGAAACGGCGCGGATGTACACGCAATCCCCGCCCAATGTTGCTATCGGCAAGCTCTTTGCCGTGACCAGCCTTGAGCTGGGTTAACGGTTTTGGCGCAACGCGTCGGCACGTTGGCAATAGCTGTCCGATTGCATTTCAATCAGCCTGGAGACGGTGCGCTTAAACTCAAACGCGCCGTCGCCTTCGGTGTACAGTTCAGGGGCAGGGACTTGGGCGCTGCAAATCAGCTTGATGGTATGCTCATATAACACATCGATTAAGGTCATAAAACGCTTGGCTTCGTTGCGCTTTTCGGCGGACAGTTGAGGGATGCCGACCATCATGACGATGTTAAAGCGTCCGGCCATCGCCAGATAATCGGCGGCGCTGAGGGCTTGGGCGCACAGTTCGTCAAATGAGGTGAACAGAATATCCTGATAGGTGGCTTTTAGTTGGATTTCACGGCCTAAGACGGTGACAAAATCCGGCTGTAACAAGGCCCCTTCCGATAATTCCCGATAGGTTTGCCAAACAAATTGGCGCATCTGCTCAGTCCGTTCGCCCGGCACTTCGCTAAGCGGGCAATAATAAGTGACCTGTTGCGCACTGCCATGGCCTAAACGGTAGTCTTGCTCGGCAGACAGCTCTATAATATGCGCGGCTTTTTCTAAAATGCTAATGAAAAATAAAAATTGCTCGCGCTGTAGGCCGCCTTGATAAAGGTCATTAGGGTGACGGTTGGAAGTGATCACCACCACCAGCCCCAGTTCAAACAGCTTACCGAACAAACGCCCTAAAATCATGGCATCGGCAATATCGGTGACATGGAACTCGTCAAAACACAATAGCCGCACCGAGCTGCGGATATTTTGCGCCAAGGCGGAAATCGCGTCAGTTTGGTTTTGTTGCCGCCATTTATAGATAAATGTGTGAACTTCCTGCATGAAGGTATTAAAATGTACCCGACGTTTTTGGGTAATGGGGCAGGCTTCGTAAAACAATGCCATTAGCATGGATTTGCCGCGCCCGACATCACCATAAATGTATACGCTCCGGCAAGGCCGCTGCTTGCCGCCCTCCTGCGCCGCCAATTCCTCCAACAAGATTTGCAAAACTTGCAACGTTTGGAGTTGGGCGGGGTCTTGCCGGAGTTGTTTTTGCACAACTTGCTGTGCATATCTGCCCGCTAATAAGCCTGCTAACTCAGGCGCAGGATCGGGAGGCAGGGTAGGGCGGGGCTGAAAAAAATGTTTTAGCATAATTCCGTAAAAAATAGTAAAGTCAGCTCTTTATGGGTTGAAGCTTTTCTTTAATGAAATGGTCAATCAAGAGTTAACATCAAAAATAGCACTAAGAGCGGCAGTAAGAGTAGCATTAATCGCTACGCCAAACTATCGGTACCTATTGCTGGCTGTAAATAGTCACTATCCAAATCATATTAATGCCTTTATGCGCTGTAATGCTTGGCGTTAACATGCTTCCTTCTTAACAAATTGTGATAATATTCACGGTTTTTGCTCCTTTCATTCGGAGTTAATGAGTTTATGATCAAACAGCGTACGTTAAAAAATACTATTCGGGCCACGGGTGTCGGCTTGCACAGCGGCGAAAAAGTCTATCTGACCTTACGTCCTGCCGAAGCGAATACGGGCATCAGATTCCGCCGTGTCGACCTTGCGGACCCCGTCACTATCCAAGCATCGCCCAATAATGTTGGTGAAACAGTGCTGTCGACCACGTTGGTTGCGGGGCGGGTGAAAATCTCCACAGTTGAGCATTTATTGTCCGCATTTGCGGGTTTGGGTATTGATAATGCCATGATTGATGTCAGTGCCGCCGAAGTGCCGATTATGGACGGCAGTGCCGGGCCTTTTGTGTTTTTATTGCAATCTGCCGGGGTTGAAGAGCAGGAGTGCCCTAAACAATATATCCGCATCAAACGTCGGGTGCTGGTTGAAGACGGCGATAAATGGGCCGCTTTTGATCCCTTCGACGGCTTTAAAGTCACGTTTACCATTGATTTTGAACATCCTGCTTTTGAAGAACATGTCAAAACGGCGACAATGGACTTCTCGTCCACCACCTTCGTCAAGGAAGTCAGCCGTGCCAGAACCTTTGGCTTTATGAAAGACATTGATATGTTACGGCAAAACAATCTGGCATTGGGCGGCAGTTTAGATAACGCCATTGTTGTCGATGACTATAAAATCCTCAATGAAGAAGGCCTGCGTTGTGCTGACGAATTCGTCAAACATAAGATTCTTGATGCCATCGGCGACCTGTACTTACTGGGTTATAGCCTGATTGGCGGCTTTACCGGCCATAAGTCCGGCCATGGTTTGAATAACAAATTATTGCGTAAATTGCTTGAAGAGAAAGACGCTTGGGAAATGGTCACGTTCGATAACGAAAATGATGCGCCGATTTCTTTTATGCGTTCCGCGCAATCGCAACGCCCTGAGTCATAAAAGCCTTACATTAGTGTAAGTGCTAATCTCCCCCCTCTCTTCACTAATAATAAGTCACGGAACGGGTTAATATCCCGTTCACGCTGGCTAACCCCCCTATTCTACAAGCCACAAGACCATAACCTTTATGGTTTTTAACCACGCCAAAAATAGGCTTCTCGGAGCGATCGCCAGATTATATCTGGCACAGCTACGCGAGCCGCGTCTTTTGCTTGTGTCCCCAAAAAAGTTAGCGAGGTTATTCTTGCGCTAGCTGTTAATACCCGCCACTTTGCATTTTTACTGTTTATCCTTGGCTTTGCTAAGCGAAGGAGTCAGTGGCTTGCATCTTTCCGTTGCTTGATTTAGATGGTTATTCATAAAAAAACCGTTTTTAATCATGCCGACAATAAATATTTTAGCTTTAAATATCAGTTGCTTATTGCCGTAGGCGCGTCATTTGTTAAATATTGACTATTTTTAATAGTAATAGTTAATTTCATTTAATAGTTTTTTAACTTAGACTAAAACAACTCATTAAATTTATCTTTCGGATATATGATTTTTTAATAATTAAAACCGACTTTAGCTTATAAAGCTTTAAGCTTTATCAGTTTTTTAAATAAAACGGAGTTTTTATTAACTTTATTGGTCAAAAGAATTAAATTTCAATGACTTTTATGAATGAGTGCGCCTTTAAACTGGCTTTGAAACACAAAAGTTTATATGGCGTACAGGCATGGATGCACCTTCCGCATTACCTATAATAGGGGTAATGTTTTCTTGGGTGATTATAAAAATAATGACCTGCAATGCGTTTAACTTTTTCAAAGGCGTTTAAAATGACTAACAATGTATATGCATCATACAATGGCTCACAAAAAGGCTTTACCGTACGCGACTTAAACTTAAACCAATTGTCTTTTTGTAACACTGGCTTTAATATCAACAGCATCGCGGCAGGGGCGAACGGTGATTTATATCTGACCTCGGCCAATCGTATTTACCATTACAAAGCAGATGGCACTTTGATTAACACGATGACTTTTCCAGATGCGGGAATCAATTATACAAGCATTACCGTCACCGTAGACCATGTTTATGCTTCGTATTCCGGCTCACAAGTGGGCGTGACCGTCCGTGATTTGAACCTTAACCAGCTTTCATGGTTTGCCACACCATTTGTTACCAGCGGCATCGCCGCCGGAACGAATAATGACCTTTATCTGGCTTCCGGAAACCATATCTACCATTATGGAACAAATGGGGCGCTGATTTACGATATGGTCTTCCCCATTAACACGATAAACTATACCGATGTGACCGTTCTTGGCGATAAAGTTTATGCTTCCTACAACGGTTCCCAGTTAGGGTTCACTGTACGCGATCTGAATTTGAATCAGTTGTCCTACTGCAATACAGGGTTTAGCATAAGCAGCATAGCTGCCGGTAAGTCAGGCAATGTCTATTTGGCATCGGCAAACAATCTGTATAACTATACGGCAAGCGGCGCTTTAATTTACGATATGAGATTCCCAGATACTGGCGTAAATTATACAGGCGTTTCTGTGGTGTTTGTCTCATTGACTTAAGTTTGTGTAAAAATTGGCAAGCTTAAGCGACCCAATGAAATATATGGCCCCCTCCAATCCCTCAGGAGGGGGCTTTGTTTATAAGCCGCCCAAGTGAGTGTCTGTTCGTCACCCCAATAAAAAACACCCTGACGCTTGCTGGTTGTCCAGCACCGCCTCGACCGTCCCGTCTTTTAATTCCACCCCAGAAAGCTGGCGCTGCTCCGCTTCTTTGATTAAAAACAACAACTTTTGCACGGCTTGTGCGTAGCTTAAGCCATTGTGATGGATGTTGGAAATGCAATTGCGGTCGGCATCGGTACTGATACCGGCACGGGGGCGATAGGTGAAATAAATTCCCATACTGTCCGGCGAACTTAGGCCGGGGCGTTCGCCGATTAAGAGGATACATAATCGGGCGGCAAACTGCTCGGCGATGGCATCGCCGATAGCGACCCGACCATGCCTGACCAGACACACCGGGGGTAGGGCATAGCTTTGCAAGGCCGGCAACAGCAGGGCTAAAAAATTTTCCGCATGACAGGCAATGGCTTTTGACGATAAACCATCCGCCACCACAATGACGGCGTCGGCTTGGTGAGTGGCGTGGCGGCGTAACGTCTCTGCTGCCGACTCCGCCAATAAACGCCCTAAATCAGGACGCTGTAAATACAGGCGCTGGTTGTCCGCTTGGCTTGCCAAGGTCAACGATGCTAAGCCCCGCGCCGCCAAAGCCTCGGCCAGATGGGTAAAATCTAAAGGGATATTGACTGCATCACGCGCTAAGGCATGGGCTAGCTGAAAATCTAAGCTGGCTTGGGTGGGCAGGCTCATACCCGCACGGCCTAGGCCGATACGCGCCGGGGTAAACTCGCGTAAGGTCTGCCATGGGTCTGGCGTGGCTATGGGTTGTTCGGGTTTATTCACTGCCATAGCCGCCGAGTTTTTCTAAAGTGGGTTTAAACAGCGCGGGGATATCGCGGTGATTAGGCAGACGGTTATCGCCAGTAAAAATCTGTTGGTTTTGCAGCCATTGCTCAAATTCGGGGGCAGGGCGCAGGTCTAACACCTGCCGTAAATACAACGCGTCATGGAAAGATGTAGACTGATAATTGAGCATGACATCATCCGCCCCCGGCACACCCATGATAAATGTGCCGCCCGCCACCGCGAACTGGGTCAGCAGTATGTCCATATCGTCTTGATCCGCTTCGGCGTGATTGGTATAGCAAACATCGCAGCCCATCGGCAGGCCTAACAGTTTGCCGCAGAAATGGTCTTCCAAACCCGCACGGATAATCTGCTTACCGTCATACAGGTATTCGGGGCCGATAAAGCCGACTACGGTATTGACCAATAAAGGCTGAAAACGCCGCGCCACCGCATAAGCCCGCGCTTCACAAGTTTGTTGGTCTAGGCCTAAATGGGCATTGGCGGATAAGGCGCTGCCTTGGCCAGTTTCAAAATACATGCAGTTAGTGCCGACTGTGCCGCGCTGTAACGCCAAAGCGGCTTGATGGGCTTCATCGAGCAGGGTTAGATTGATGCCGAAACTGTCATTGGCTTTTTCAGTACCCGCAATGGATTGGAACACCAAATCGACTGGCGTACCTTGCGCCATAGCGTTTAACGTCGTGGTGACATGCGCCAAGACGCAGGCTTGGGTGGGGATTTGATAACGCTCAATAACATCATTCAGCAAATGCAGTAAGCGCGTGGTGGCCTGCAAATTATCCGAGGCCGGGTTGATGCCGATCACCGCATCGCCGCAGCCGTACAGCAACCCGTCTAACAGGCTGGCGGCCACTCCGGCGGCATTATCGGTCGGGTGATTGGGCTGTAAGCGCGTAGACAGGCGGTCAGCCAAGCCGATAGTGCCACGGAAACGGGTAACTACACGGCATTTTTTCGCCACCAGAATCAAATCCTGAATCCGCATGATTTTTGATACTGCCGCGACCATCTCAGGGGTCAGGCCAGGGGCGAGGGCGGTTAACGCCTTGGTTGTCGCTTGTTCTGACAGCAACCAATTGCGGAAATCCCCGACCGTTAAATGACTGACTGGCGCGAAAGCCGACGCGTTATGGCTGTCGATAATCAGGCGCGTCACTTCGTCCTGTTCATATGGCACTAAGGCTTCGTTTAAAAACTGCTTTAACGGCACGTCCGCCAACACCCATTGCGCCGCCACCCGCTCCAGATGGTTAACTGCCGCTACGCCGGCCAAATAATCACCGGAACGCGGCGGCGTGGCTTTCGCCATCAGGTTGCGCAAGGATTTAAAATCATAAGACAGGTTTGCCGTTTGTATCTTATAACGCATCGGCCATCCTAAGCTTAAGCCAGCGGGGCAGGGGGCTTATCCTGTCAATGGCTGTAACTGGTTTTGCAGTCATTGCCTTCGCTATTGCATACCACATTCTTTTTCCAGGTTTTCTCTGCCGCGATGTCGACACCATAGCCTTTATTGGCGATCAGTATTAAGGTATTTTCCTCAAAACGCACCTGAAAATGTTTCAGGGCGGTCATGCCGATCAGCACCTCGTCCAAATTATCGCTAATACTGGCTTCAGTATTTTTGATAATGGCGTTACCCAATTTCAATTCTTTTATTTCCGTCTCATGCACTTCCGCCAGACCATTAGCGGTACTGACCATGCCGGATTCGCCTATCGGCAACTTCGCTTCCTTGGCTAATTTGCTGGGTATGGCGGTAGTAGTCGCTCCGGTATCAATCAAAAAGGGCATACTGACCCCATTAATCAATGCCCGACCCCTGAAATGGCCTTTATTATCGCCGTGGATAACAATGTCTTTTTGGTCTAATTCGCAGTGCTGCCCGATAAACGGGCCTATCGCTTGGCGGTAATCGACAGTATGCAACACGCCTAAGAGCATCAATAACGCCACCATACCTTGGCTTAATTTTGTCCAAGAACTCATAACAGTACCTTTTTTAAACTGGCAGTTGGGGCGCAAAGTGCAGGCTATGTGGCACAATCTTTTAATAGGACTGGAAAATAGCCAAAACTCATTCGCTATAGGTTGTCCGGCACTCTTCGCCATCGGCATTACAGACCCGATTTTTCTTCCATTTCGTTACTGAGTCACCCTCACTGACGGTCAAGTCGGTATTATAACCTTTTTTCGCCGTTAGCCTCATCGTGCCGTTTTCAATTTTAACATTGAACATCTTTAAGGCCGTCATGCCCATTAGCACTTCGTCTAGGGAGTAACTGACGGTCGCATCGATATTTTTTAACAGCGCCTTGCCTAGCTTCATTTCTTTAATCGTAGAGCCCACGCCATAAGTTTCGCCGTTAGCCGTCAGCATTCGCCTGATCTCGCCAATAGGCATATTGGCGGCTCTGGCCAATTCAATGGGTACAGTGACTGAGGTGGCTCCGGTATCCAGCAAAAAGGGCATGGTGACACCATTAATGACCGCTCTACCCCTATAATGGCCTTGGCCATCGGCGTTGAGCAAAACCCCGCCTGTCACTTCAACGCCTTCATCAACTGGCTTAAATTCAGGCAGTTTAGGCTTTTTATCGTCCTTACTGTCGGCATCGGGTTGGAGCTTAAAGGGGAGTCGCTATTTTTGCGAAAGATTGCTTCGGCATCCTTGCCGGTCAATCAGCAAAAATCACGCGACCGCTTATGCCTTCGGCTGCCCCAGCCGTCCTGGTCACTCGCTCGCCACCCAACAAGGGGTGGCTCACATGCTCTCCAATGACTCGACGCGATTTCGTATAGCCTGCATTTTCACTTCCGCTTCGCTTCGTGAAAACTCAGGCACTATCGCTTCTGGGGACTACTCGACTCCTGTCTCGCAGCGTCGGCTATGTAGCTTATCAAGGTATTTTCTTTAATATCCTTAACTTCTATAGACTTAGAAACCAATATTGCACAGAACACCCCAAGGCCTACGCCAACAGTCTGGGCAAGCAATTTTGCTAAAAACTTCATATCCATTACCTTATATTAGGTTTGCTTATTATAAGCTTAGATCATTATGGGATTTTATTAAACCCCTTGGCGATAAAATAAACGCTATTGCCGATGGAATATAGCCGCAAAGCCTATATTCCTTTATTGCCCCATCAAATCTTGCTTGATAAACTGCTGCTAAGTGATTGAATTTATGAAATGAGAAAAAAATGGCTATAGTATTCTTCGATACCCATAAGGTTTTTACTGAACTTAAGCCGGCAGGTTTTAGCGAGGCACAGGCGGAAGTTCTGCTTGACCTGCAAAAGACTATGGTCAACCACATAGTGGAACAGGTACGGCATCAATATTATGAGCTGGACACTATTGCCGCCGAACGTGATCTGAAAGACGATGAACCAAAAACACACCAGGACACGAAAGACAAAGATATTGCCGAGATAAAGTCCAAACTTATCCGCTGGCTGGTCTGTGCCTGGCTTTTGCAGATAGCCATAACGATTTGCCTGATCCTGTTGATTCCAAGCAGCCTGTAAACGTAGGGCAGAGCGTACCGTATTCCTGGCAGTCTCTGGCGCGGTTAAATCGGGTTTTGCCTTTAATTTAACATAATATGCATTTTTTGCAGCTCCAGCCCCCACCAAACATAGTTAATGCTTTGAATTAATAGAAAAAAACTCGCAGCCACCCCCATGGCTTTGGAAATCTTCACCCATGCGGTTAGCACTTTTCCGCTGCTTCTGGCAACCGCTGCCGCTATCAATATCTCTGTTTCATCAATCCCCAAGGCTTCTGCAATTTTAACCGCTGTTTCGTCAGACATTAATAGCCGCTTTCTGATGTTTGAAATTGTGCTTTTTTCTATATTTATGAGCTGTGCACTTTTGTAATCACTGCCCGTTTTTTCTTTCAAATCATCCAGATAATTTATTATCGTTTTCATCGTGAAATCCTCTTGTTTACGTTATGTGAACTTTACGCTTGACTCTCTTTTGCATCAATGGTTTCATATCGTCAACGGTTACGTTATGACAACCATTTTAAACCCTCATTGAAGGCAAGCCAATGAACCCTAAACGCAAAAAAAGCAGTACCCAAGCCCCCCTTTCCCCTTTAGATGCGCTTGCCTGTCCCGGCTCCATAGCATCGTTTGAATCTTTAGCCGGGACACCTTTAATTGACGATTATGAGCATATAGACTGGGATAAGTTGCAAGCGTTGCTTGATACGTCTGTAGCCCTTGGCGTTGCGCTTCGGTCTTATACTCATGTCCTCGCCGCTTCTCAAGTGCCGTTTGTCCGTGTCCTTCACGCCTTCCCCTCCCAAACTGTTGGGGTTAAGCCGCTCTATAATGCCGAGTTTGATTTCTGCGTTTATCTTGAGCGTTCTATTTCCACGCTTCGTGCCGTTCTTGCCTTGAAGCCTTCACCAGCCCCCAAGTCGCCCAAGCTGCCAGATTCTTGGAAGCTTGGCGACAAAGGCAATAAGCAAGCTGAATTTTCACGGGATGGAATCCCCCAAGCTGTGCGTTGCAATGACCCCGATTGCACGATTAAGACGACCTGCCCAGATTGCGGCACCTCATTGATTGATTTCAAAGGGTAGGGGGCTAACATGGACAACGCCGCACTATCACAAGACCAGATCAAGCAAACCGTGGTCAACCTTTACCAGCTTTTTTTAAACCAAGCTGGCTCTGCCGACAGCTACGACGCTTTTTTTATCGCCCAGCACTCCGCGCTGATGGCTTTGGCCGCGATTAAAGACTTATTGGGTGACGCAGTACCCGCAGATTGCATAATCATCATTAACGCTTATTCAACGCTGATAGATCAGTTTGAATTCGAGCAAGCCGTTGTTTTCAATCCCGTCCAACTATTCACCGCCCTTTGTGTTATGGCTTCCTCCGTCGCGCTCGCCGCTCTCCATCCTTTCGCGGTGGGGGCGGCTTCTTTAGTGCTGTTGGTTTATGGCGTGGAGAAATTCTTTACCTCATTTTTGGGCGAAGATTACGGGTTTTTGGATTTGATACGCGATTTTTTGGATTTTTTCCATCCCGTCTTTTTGAAGATTAAGGCGGGTTTATGATTCGCTTTTTTTTAGATTTGAATCGTTTTTTTGTAAATCGCCTTCTTGATATTTCCAACTATTTTTTTGGATTTTTGTCTTTCTGTTTTTTTGTCGCGCCTTACTGTATAGCAATCGTTTTATTTACACCTTTTAAGTTTTATAAAAGCGTGATAAACGGCCATATTATTTCTTGGGCTTCGTTTTGGCTTTATATCTCCCATTGTTTAGACTCTGACTTTTTAAGAAATTTTGCCTTTTTATTCGTTTTTTGTTTTGACGCTATTCTTTTAGCTTTGTTGGCGGTGGCATTATGATGTTTGCCGAATTCGCTGGCCTTGTCCTTTTATCCCTTGTTGTCCTTTTCACCATCCGTTTAAGTTTTTCCGAAGAGATAGCTTTTTATACTTTTTTGGCGGTCTTTCTGTCCGGTTATCTTTTGATTTTATTTTCTTTTGTTTTCGTGGGTGCTTCCCATGGATGAATTATTGAAAATAATGGATTCCATTTGTCCTTTACAAGACCTTATTGTTTTTGTTTGTTCTGACCTTTTTTTACTTTGGTTTATTTTCGTATTTTGGGGGCGTAGATGAGCTTATTAGCCCTTTACTTCACCCTGCTATTCTCCGTGATTTTCTTTGTCTTGAGAATGTTGGTTAAGTTGGTCAAGTTCTCATGGAACAAGTACCAAGATCACAAAGCCGTTAAGGCCTTGGGGGCTTACGATGAATAAAGCCCTTTATTATTACCCCGTTGAGCTTGACCCCTCAATAGTCGCCAAGCCAGCTTGTACAGTGTGCGGCGGCTCTCCAGCGGCTCCGCTTCGCCTGGTCCTGGCTTGCACCCATTGCCTCGGCACAGGATTCGAGCCTAAGCCAGAAACGTCCAACAGCCGCAAGCCCTTTGTTAAAAGATGGTTAAGCCCCCAGCCCTGCCCATTTTGTCAAAAGCCTATCAGCTATCACCGCACTTATGCGGCCAATGCTGCTTACAAGCGTATCACCCGCGCGGTCTGCGGTTGCGGCTTGGACGTTGACGAGCGGCACATGATAAACCCATGCCAAGACCATAGCCAGCGTACTAGAGATTTTTCGGCCTACATCCTCCACCTTTTCGAGGCGGACAGGTTGCCGGACTTCTTTTTTTACCTTTTGCCTACGGATAATTAATCATGTTATGTCCGACTATCCCGCGCCGCTCACTGCTTCGGAACTTATCAGCCGTCAAACGGCATTCGAGGCTGTTTTTATTGGGTTTTTGCACCGCGATTACATACGTCACATGGACTATTGCACATGTAGCGGTGGCGGCTGCGTGTTCTGCTCCGGTCACGGATGGCGGCACACCCCACAGTCAATGGCATTTGGAGAAGGCCTTAACGCCCCCACCGCCTCAAGCAATCCCTACGAGCTTAAAACCCAATATGGCTTGCACATGGCCTTCCACTACGGAAAAGCCGCAAGAGCCAGATTTGAGGTTGCCCGTATACGCGAACAGCTCGGCATATCCGAATACGGCGAGGGCATAGCATGAAACGCGCACAAGCCAAAAGAGTCGCAGCGGCCTATATTAAGGAGCTTCAACCCCTTATACACGAACCCGTCTTGGTGCATTTTTTCCTGTTGGAGAAAGGCATAGAACCCCCCAAAGCGTCTAATGATGAATCTTTCAACGCCCGTTTGTTGAGCCTTGACTGGTGGATACGCAAAATCATTTCCAAAGCCATTAAAGACCGCGAAGCCGTTGCTATCCTTAACGGGATGGTTTCGCGCGGTCGGCAGGTCTATTGTTCGGACACCAACGTTAACTACGTCAAAGCTAAACAGCTTGAAAACCTTATTATCATGGATTCCAAGCTTTGCGTATCTGATGAAGGCGACGAAATCCCCATGTTGAAAATTTTGCAATCCAGCATGGCTAACCCCGAAAACCGCCGCGCCGAACTCATGGTGCGCATGGCCGGATTTGAGCAGTACGCCGACAGTATAGGCCACGTCGGCATGTTCTACACCATCACTTGCCCGTCAAAATACCACCGCTTTAGCGGCAACGCCCTGAACGAAAATTATAGTTGCACCCCCCGCCAAGGCCAAGACTATCTAACAACCATCTGGGCTCGTATTCGTGCCGAATTCAACCGCGAAGGCTTCCACCCTTACGGCTTCCGCGTCGCCGAACCTCACCAAGACGGTACGCCCCATTGGCACATGTTGCTGTTCATGCCTCGCGACCATGCCGCAAAAATAACCGACATTATCCGCGATTATGCGTTACGCGAAGACGGCGAAGAGCAGGGCGCACAACAGCACCGCTTTACTGTTAAAGAAATCGTCAAGGAGATCATGACCAAGGACGGCATTAAAAAAGTCTCGGCCACGGGCTACATCGCTAAGTACATTGCTAAAAATATTGGTTTCGATATTGGCCTGGACAGCGAAGAGGACACCGCCTCCACCTCCGATGTCGGCGATAGGGTCCGGTCGTGGGCTAGCGTCTGGGGCATCCGCCAATTTCAGCAGATCGGCGGGGCATCGGTCACGGTTTGGCGCGAGTTGCGGCGTTTGAAAGATCAGGAAATCGAAGACCCGCAAATAAGGGCGGCGCGTGATTTTTGCGTTGCTAACGATTGGGCGAGCTTTTTGGACTTGATGGGCGGCATAGACATCAAGCGTCTTGACCGTGCCATACAGCTTTTAAAAAAAAACGAAATCGACACCGAAACGGGCGAAATTAAGATGAACCGTTACGGTGAGGTTATCGAGAAAATCATAGGTATAGCCACCTTGATTACTGAAATGGTCACTCATACCAAAAAATGGGTTTTAGTGAATAAGCCGTCCATGGAAGCGACCCGCGCCCCCGGCGCGGGTCGCTCTCCTTGGAGTCCTATAAATAACTGTACTGAAAAATTGGAGTAACGCACATGCCAGCTTATCAAAAGCTTGAAATTTTGGGTTTCGAAGAAGATACCCAAACCGTTTATAAAGATGGAAGAGCCACCAACGAGGTTAAGCCGCGTTTGCGGGCTATCGTTCGCCCAGTCAAACCCGACACCATGACTATTAACGTTACCGAATTGGGCGATGACATCATTAATAAATTCCGCGCTATCGTCGGGCGGGTCGCTTTGATTCCAGGCCGTGCGGGTGCGACCGATTCCGGCACCTTGTTCATTACCCCTGAAAAAGGCATTACTGCCGACGATATTGAGCTGTTAGCCATGCCAAAACCGCCAGCACCTCCAGTTTCTGGGGCGGTTGGTGGCGCAACCCAAAAATAAAAAGGTCTGATTATGGCGGTATGCACCGAATTTAACTATGTCGTTGACCAAAACGGCCTTGCCGACATCAACCAAGAATTTTTGGCCGTTTCGGCGAAGTCTTTGGAAGATTGCACGGGCTTTGTTCTCCTGAGCGCACAGGAATATAGCAGTTTGCCCACGCTTACGGATATTTTCGCCATGCCGCTCGAATCGGACCTGCAACAAATGTTTATGACTGGGTTTGGCCTCCCCATGATTGCATACCTTGTCTCGTGGGCTTACGGGACACTTATCAACTGGTTTAAGCCGTCCTACGATGAAACCTTAGGCGATTAACCATAACTTAACCAAAATTTGGAGTTTTACCATGCCAAAACAACGCTTTACTGCAAAACAAGCAAAAATTGCCCTAGCCGTGGTTGCGATTGCTGCTTCCACCCCATCAATGGCAGTAGATGCCACTTTGGATTTTTCCGGCATTACCGGAGCCGTTAGCGCAGGAACGATTGTTACCGCTCTTACTGCCGTGGCCGCTATCAAAATCCTGCCCGGCTTCGCGCGTTGGGGCTACAACAAGGTTATCGGCTGGTTCCGCTAATCTCCCAACGCTTTACGCTTACACCTAGGGGGGAGGGGCTAGCACCTCCCCTTTCTAATTTTAATCTGACGGCCATAAAAAAATGATTTTCGACGCACTGTTTTTTATCCTCGGCGTATTTACAGCTTATGCTGCCATAGCAGGTTTTAAAAATGGCTAAATTGAAAGTTAATCTTTTATTGTCTTCCGCGATTGTTTACGCGCTCTTTTATTCGCAGCAAACTTATGCCGCCAATAAAGAGCAATCATGGGCGGATTGTATAGCGGCAAGGGATGAGTGGAACACTTTCACGGGTAGCCAACAGTCGTCTTGGTGTACCGAATCCTCATCTACTGCCCCCACGGGTTTTGTTACGCTTACTTACTACAACGGAATGCCTTCCAAGGATTTTTTTTACGATAAGCTCTGTGCTATACCCTCCGAAAAGTACATTCCAGATTTGCACATCTGCCGCGCTGACCCGCATTGTCAAGCACCTGAGGTTTTAGATAACGATACTTATCTTTGTCGTACCTTGCCAGCTTGTCAGGATGCGCCTGACAACAATGTCTGCGCCCCTAGCGGTACTGAGTGCGCGGGCGCGTCTATTGTCGTTAAAAACGTGGCCAACTGCACAACCGGAAGCACTGGCGATACAAGCGGCACGGGTGACACGGGCGCAACTGGCACAACGGGCGACACAGGCGGCGGTGGCGACTCTAGCAACACAGGCGACACGGGCGGCGGTGGTGTAACGGGTGGTACAGGCGACACGGGCGGCGGTGGTTCAAGCGGCACGGCTGATGGTACAGGCGGAACCGCTGGGGGTGGTAATACAGGTGGCGGCAGTTATACGGGCAACACTGGAGACACTGGCTACACTGGAAACACTGGAAACACTGGAGACACTGGCTACACTGGAAACACCGGAGATACTGGCTACACCGGAAACACTGGCGGCGATTGCGGAAACACTGGAGACACTGGCTACACAGGCAACACCGGAGACACTGGCTACACCGGAAACACTGGCGGTGATTGCGGCAACACGGGCAACACGGGCGACACTAGCAACACAGGTTGCACAGGCTCAAGCTGTGACACCACCCCCGGCAATCCTCAAGGCCAAACTTCTGGCCTCGGCGGTTTTGAGCCTGTGCCGTATACGCCCGGCTCTGGACCTGGTACATCAAGCCCGACAGGCGCGACATTTGAACCGCGCGAACTCGGCGGCTCCGGTGATACAGGCTTTGCTCCTTTTGAGCCGTTTATTGATCCGCCGGATGAAGAGCTGGGCAAGTGGTACACCCCAACCGATGATACTTATCAAGAAGTTATCGAACAAACAGCGGACGCAGTTTCTAGTAATCCTCTTTTCACTTTTTTACCTGATGCCTTTGGTGCTGAGATACCGGGCGGCGGTGAATGTCCAACGTGGACGCTCCCAGCCGTAATGGGCATGGATTCTTATGATATTGCCCCCCTTTGCGATAGCTTCTTTACCGCATTTTTCCCGATGGTCGCCGCCGTGCTGATTGGTTCGTCTGCCTTTATGGGGCTTCGCATCATCCTGATGGCTTTTGTAGGGTAGGGGGCATCACATGCAAGCTATAGTTGATACTATCGTAAACGCTTACGCGGCGGTAATGGTCTTTTTCAGCGATTTAGGCCACGGCCTGAAATCCTTCTTTGATGCGGTCATACAGTCCTTACTTAACGTCTGGCTGATGTTGTCGGACTACTATACCGCCGTCTGTAATTATTTTGGTGATTTTTTCCTTGCCCTTTGGGATACCCTTAAAAACCTTTATAACGCCTTTATTGATTTTTGGATTAAGGTTTTTTTGTGGTCAGGTACATTTTTTACAGCTATTGGCGAATCATTAAAAAACTTCGCGGCCACGCTTTGGGTTTACTTCGTCAATGTATTCAAGTCGCTTTGGTACGCGCTTATAGATTTGCCCTTGGCTCTCTTCAAGCTGCTTTTAGACCCGCTTTTGTGGATTTTAAATTGGGCGGCAACTTCTTGTAGCTATTGTTTAGGCCTCGGCTCCGGTGGCGGCAATGGTTCGTCGTCTTTGCCCTCGGCCTTAGCTTCGGCATGGGCTGGGCTATCCCCAACAATTCTTTACTTGATAAACGCCACTGGCGTTCAACAGTGTTTGCAGGTTTTAACCTGCGCCTTGGTGATCTGGGCGGCGGTGAAACAATTCAAACTTTTATGGAGTGTAATCTTCAAATGAGAAATAAAATCGGACTTTGCTTGATTGCAAAAAATGAGGCGGGCGTTATCGAGCGTTGCATCAAAAGCGTGTTGCCGCTGATAGATTATTGCTTGGTGGTTGATACTGGAAGCACGGACGGCACCCAAGGCGTAGTTATGGCTTATCTCTCTGAAATCGGCTTGCAAGGCGAAGTCATAGATGAACCATTTCAAGATTTTGCGTATAACCGCACCTTTGCCCTTGACCAACTCCGCGCACATACTGACATTGACTATTGCTTAATGATCGATTGCGATGAGCAGTTAATCTTCCAGCAAGGCTTTGATTTTCAGGCATTCAAAGACAGTCTTACACACGGCGCGTATCAAATCCAGACACGGCACGGCGGCTGCTACTACAACCGCCCCCAACTGTTCAGCAACCGACTGCCGTTTTATTTTAAATCGGTGCTGCATGAATATTTAGAGTGTCGGGAACCGCACAAGCGCGAACAGGCCGAAGGCTTTTACAATCTTTACGGCTTGGACGGTGCGAGATCGCGGGACCCAGGCAAATATAAAAAAGATGTCGCGGTCTTGCTCCAAGCCCTTGAAACCGAAACCGACCCCTTTTTGCGGTCGCGCTATACCTACTATCTAGCTAACTCTTACCGCGATTCCGGCCAACTCGCGCTTGCTATCCCGCGTTATATTGATCGCGCCATGATGGGCTACTGGATAGATGAGGTATATCTGTCCACACTCACCGCCGCACGGCTTAAAGATCGCTTGGGGCATCCCGCGCCCGAAGTCCTGCAAGGCTATCTTAAAGCTATCGACATATTGCCAAACCGCGCCGAAGCCTATTTAAACGCCATGCGCCTGTGCCGCAACAACTCAATGCACACCACCGCCTATTTACTTGGCAAACAAGCCCTCACGCTGTCAATGCCCCCAAAGGGCGCGCTATTTGTCGAGGTTGCAGCTTACCAATACGCAGTAGCCGATGAGCTGGCCGTTGCGGCCAACAACACCGGAAACTTTGCCGAAGCCGCCCAACTCTGCGCCGCCCTGCTCGCCTCCGAACATCTGCCATTGGAGTGGTGCGAAAGGGTAGGGGCTAACCATCGCTACGCCCTGTCTAAGTCTCCGGTGGCTGCCACATGCTGATTTTTCACGAAGGCCTCCCAGGCTCTGGCAAAAGTTATTCAGCGGCCATAGACCGGATCATCCCGGCTCTTAAAAAAGGCCGTAAGGTTTACGCCTACATTGAAGGCATCAATCACGAAAAATTTGCCGAAGTGACGGGCTTGGCGTTGCCGATTATCAAAACTTTGCTCTTTCAAATCGAAAAAGAGCAGGTGCCGACAATTTACGAGCATGTTGCAAATGACTCGCTCGTGATTATCGACGAATTGCAAGATTTTTTCCCCGTTGGTACCCGTACCCTTAGCAAGCCTTTGACTGAATTTGTCACCCAACACCGCCACCGCGGTATAGACATTATCGGTATGGGTCAGAACCACAAAGACTGCCATCAGCTTTGGAAGCGGCGGATAGACCAACTCGTAACCTTTACCAAGCGCGACGCGGTTGGCTTCCCCAATCAATACACCTTCAGGGTTTACAAGCAAGACCGCGACAAGTTTACTCTTTTGACTTCCGGCGGCGGCAAATATGACCCCAAGTATTTTGGTCTCTACAAAAGCCATTCTGACGGCGTGGACAACACCGCCACCTATTCGGATGACCGCGCTAACATCCTTAAATCTAAAGCGTTCCGCGTCTACCTGCCGCTGTTTCTCTGCATAGTCGCCTATGCCGTTTATTACCTGTCCGGCATTTTTACAGGCCGTACCCAATTTGTACCCGCCGCCAGCAAGCCCGCCCAGACCCTCCAGCCGTCAGGCCAACAGGCCAACTTTGCCAAACTCGACAAACCCGCCACTACCGATATAAAGCCCCCGCCACCACCAAACCAGCCCCCGCCCGTCGAGCGTACCCCACAAGCATGGATGCAGTCCAAGCTCGAAAAATACCGCGCTCGTTTGGTCGGATTGATCGAAAACAAAGACCGAACTAAGATGGTGGCTTGGGTCGAATTTGTGGACGATTCAAACCGCGTTTATGAGCGTTTCGACGTGCCGCAACTCCAAGCTTTTGGCTATACCGTCGAGCGCAAGGCTTACGGTCTCCTGCTTACCTACATGGGCAAACAATACCCCGTGACCGCTTTCCCGATTGATCGGACCAGGGGGGTAACGACCGCCAACGGCTCCGCACGTCCTCCTGCATCCGCCCAACTCGCCCCGCCCGTCCATTTTTAGGCGCGGTCGGACCGGCAATTAACGCGGTGCCGCCCTGTCTTGAGCCGTCCGGCGGCTTAACGTTACGAAAATCCGCCCAACTCCCGATCTGTCCACTTTTAGGCGCGGTCAGATCGGGAATTAAGGCGGTGCTGTCCTGTCTTGTGCTATCCGGCTGCTTAACGTTACGAAACTCCGGCCAGAATTAAGCGCAACAACGGCACGTCACGCACAGCAAGTGAAATCCGCTTGCATCATTATCGCACCCTATCTCAATCAACCCGCGCCAAGCGCACTTGCCATGATGTGCGCTAGCATCATCATAGTAGCGAAGCGGAACCGATTAAACACTAAAAGCGTAGTGTAACTAGCTTTTATCAACACCGTAAGGATTGGCCAACCTCGCTTGCCCGATTGTTCCGCTGACACTACAACCCCGCCAATTTGCCAATCCTTGCCCCCATTCAACCGCCCTTTTACAAGCGCGGAAAGCGCGACACGCAAGCTGTAAAAGGGCGCACACGCCCAAGGCCAAGGCCGACAGTGACGACACTTTCACCCGATAGACTCTTAGTGAGTTGTCGCGTTTTTTTTTCGCCGATGAGTGTGTTTTTTTGGCGGGAACTTTTTGTGACAATAGGCGGAAGGGGCGCGCCCCCCCGCGTGTTGGATTTTCTTGCAGAGTGAGTTTACAAGCTCTTAGCGTCTTTTTTTTGGGGTGAGGTTGGAAAATCCGGCCACTTTTTTCATTAATTAGCTGTTTGAGACAAGGATGTCGAGTTTGGCTAATTAATTAAAAACGGGGGCGAGATTTTCCCCGAACCCTAAAAAAAAGATGCTTAGAGATTGTACGATTGATGCGGAAAAGACAAGGCGCGGGGGGGCGCGCCCCTTTTGTTTATTGGCACCTGTGACTGCCAAAAAAATACGCGAAGAGGCGAAAAAAAAAGGATTTAGTTTTCCGTAATCTCCTAGCGGGTGGTGCCGTCACAGACGGCCTAGGACAGCACACGGCGCACGATTTCCCGTTCTGTCGGCATCTGCCGGACGTTCCACCTGATAATGGTTATACCTGCCGAACTTAAGGAAAGGTCTTTTTTAGCGTCCGCTTTTTTTCTGGATTCCCTTTGGTGGCTCCGGTCGTCCAATTCAATACATGCAACGATGTTGCTCCGTCCGTCACAGACGACAAAATCAACGCTCATCCTGTTGATTTTGTTGAACCACTCGTACTCGCTGTAGCCGTCTTTAACCCCAAGGATGCGCGATAGTTGCACTTGCGTAAAAATATGATGTCCGGGTAACGCCCTGCACAGCGAATTGTACAAGGCCACCTCAGGCTCTGACATCAATTGCCGGGCATAATAGGGCAGGTCGTCTTCGTCATAACGGTTTTTTGAATACTTGCTGCTCGATGGCCTTTTCTTTTTTTGGTCTTTCATGCCTTCGATGATGCCCGATATGACACCGATTACAATCATAAGCATGATGACGTTTTTTATCATGGGGATTTGCATTAGGTCTTGCATTTTTTAATACTCTGCGCTTGCCTGCGGGGCGGCTATTGTCCTTTTTACGCGGGTTATCCGTCAATATAAACCTACATTGGTAATTTTTCACATTTTGGCGGGGCAGGGCGGTGTCGTCGGTTGCCCAGCACCCTTTTGCCTGATAAACTGCCCTTAAACCAAACCTTTACCCAATACCTACCATGACAGCATTTGCTTTTGACACCCACGAATTTTTTAACGAACTTAAGCAGGCGGGTTTCAGCGAACAACAGGCTGAATCCATCACGCGCTTACAGCGTCGGTCTGCGGATGCGACCATCGGCTACCTGCGCAATGAACACGACTTGGACAAACTGGTTACCGCCAAGGACTTGGATGCCAGAATTAAGGAAACCGAGCTTAAAATGGAGTTGGTTCGTGCCGAGCTGAAACGCGACATTGAAACGGTCAGGAGAGAAATTTCCGAAACCAAAGCCGAACTGGTTCGCTGGGTGGTCGGTGTCGGCATCCTTCAGGTGGCCGTCATCACCGCGCTGATGCTCAAGGTCATTTCGCACGCTTAAGGCGGTGCTGCCTTCAACCGCCCCAAGCGTCCGCTTACCGTTACGGAATTAACCGGCTATTTGTCGCCCCTTTTCCGAAATATCACCACATTATTCTCTTCCGGCAGGGTCAGCGGCGGGCTTTTTTCGCCGTTTTCGACCCGGCTTTTCATCGCCAAGCAAACCCGCGACCTGTTCAGCTCCGCCACTTGGTAGATGTAGGGCAGGGCATACACTTCATAGTGCCAAATGTGTTGGCCGTTGTCCGCTTGGATATGGTCGGGCATCAGCCGGAACCCCCGCCAAGGCTTGCCCAAAAAATCCAACCGCCCGCTAAAAATTTGCAGGCACAAAAAAACCGCGCGTGGCGGTTTCCTTTTGTTTTCCTCCCATGCCTTGACGGTCTTCTCGCTGACTTCAAACAGCTTGGCGCATTCTTTGATGCTGTATCCGGATTCTTTTCTCCAGTCGGTAAAAGTCCAGTTGGGGTTTACTTGGGTTCCTCGTCTCATTTGCTAGCATCTCTCAAACCCCCAAGGGTAGTAGCCCGCCCCGTTTTTGCTTCCCCCTATAATTTAACATAATATGCATTATGCGAAGTCTTATAGTATCCAGAATAAACCGGGCTAAGCCGCCAATATGGTTTTTTTAGGTTTTCTGCTATAGTTAAAAATTCCTGACCCTTAGGACTGATTGACTGTTATGGCGACTTACGGGAACGATTTTTACAGTTGGACAGTGAACTTGACTTGGCTAATCTCATTGAGGAAATAGAAAGCCTGGGCAGATCGGAAAAGCGTGGGCTAGAAAGCCGTTTGACTGCCCTGCTCCTGCATTTGCTGAAATGGCAACACCAGCCTGTCCGCCGTAGCAGAAGCTGGGAGTTAAGCATAGACGAGCAACGGGTCAAATTTTTACGCGTGCTTAAGGACAACCCCGACCTTAAAAGCCAGCTTGATGAAGTATTAGCCAATGCTTATGAAATCTCAGTCATTAAAGCCGCAAAAGAAACCAGCTTGGATAAAAAGACCTTCCCCAGCGCTTGCCCTTGGGATTTGCCGACCATAACAAAGACTGATTTTTATCCAGAAGATTAATTATAAATAAAACAATTAGTTGATGAAAAAAGAAGTTACTGTGGAAAAATATTCACCTAAAAAAGTAGTGAAAAACTAACGGATTAAAATCAGTTGATTGCAGAAAAAAAGAGAATATAGGCAAAAACCATGTGATTGATTTAAAATGATGTTTCTCAAACTTTGGATTAAGAGTCCACTGGTTATAGCGTTGTGGACTCTGCGCCTGAGCTGAGAAAATATGTTAGGCGACGACCGGAAAAGCAAGGGCAAAAACGGGGCGGTCAAGGCGGGGAGGAAACCGGATGAACTGATAAAGTGAAAATACCAAAAATGGTACAAAAAGACAGTACGTCCCCACATCGTTGCAAACCGTTCGTATTTAAAGCCATAAAGGAGAGACATGACCAATCAAAATATTATTTATATAACGGGAATCATCGCCTTAGCACTTGTCGTCATAATTGCTATATGGCGAACAAGACTAGTCGATTTTACCCTCAATAAAAAAGGAACAAGACTTAAAGCCAATAAAGATAGCGAAAAAGACACCGTATCGGTGACCAAAATAACGCAAAGTGCCGTGGAAATTGAAAACCGAAAAGGACAGGATGTCCGCGTTGAAGATGTCAGCGACACATCCAATGTCAAAATTAAGTGACTGGTGGCTTAACTTGACCGGGGCAAAAAGCGGCGGAGAAAAAACCTCAATACAGGTGAAACAAGTAGCCGACAGCACGGTGGTCATCGTCAGCGGGTCAGAATCCAGCGTCAATATCACCAACATGTATCGTTCGACCGATTATCAATCGTTGTTCTCCGGGCTGGAAAAAGCTCGGGAACGCGTCAAAAAATACCCTGATGACCTGGAGTTAAGCCAAGACCTACAAGAAATGCAAAAAAAACTGGAAGATTTCAAACACGACGTACAGAAGCTTGCCAAGGACTTCAACAAAATCCCCATCAACACCGAACGGCAGAGACTGGCCAAGCAGCATTTTGACGCTGGCGACTACCAAGCCGCCCGGACAGTGTTGGATACCCGACAAACTGACCAAGAGCAAAAATCACTGCTCGACAAACAACGGTGCTTGCAAGGCGAACAGGCTGAAGTCAGCAACCAATTACAGGACAACGCCAACGAATACCTGTTGATGGCCAAACTGACCGCGATTGATTACAGCCTGCCCGACCGGATCGGACAAGCCAGCGGGTTTTATGAATCCGCCCTGCAATCGGCCAGAACACCTGAAAACATCTTCGAGTATGCCAAGTTTTTACAAGATAACAAACAATTCCACCCTGCGGAAGCTTTATATTTGGAGGCCTTGGAGCTATACCAGAATCTTGCGATAGATGACCCGACAGCTTATGAACCGAGTTTAGCGAAGACGCTGAACAATTTAGGAAATATATTTGGTAAATGCAACCGAAGGATAGAAGCCGAAGACATATACCGGAAAGCCTTAGAACTTTACCGGAAACTGGCTGAGTTTGATCCAATTACACACAAACCAAACATTGTGTACGTTTTGAACAATCTAGCTACAGTTGTCAATATTGACAAAAGCCGCCAAGCAGAAGCGGAAACTCTATATCGAGAAGCCTTAGCGATATGGCGGCTACTGGATAAAGCAGACCCAGATGACTATAAGTGCAAAATTGCGGGCATGTTGTGTAATCTAGCAGAATTAACCGGTGCCGATAACAATCGTCAAATGGAAACCGAAACACTCTACCACGAAGCCTTGAAGTTAAACCGGGAATTGGCCAAAACCGATCCAGCGGTCTATGAACCTGAATTAGCATGGACATTAAACAACTTTGGGGCTTTTCTTTCTAAAGAAAACAGTAACAAAGAGGAGGCAGAAGCTTTCTTACGGGAAGCATTGGAAATACGAAGACGGCTTACCAGTGCAAATCCAGCGGCGTACGAACCGGAACACGCAAATACTGTACTTAGATTAGGAATATTAGTTAGTTCGAATATCGAAAGAAGTAAAGAAGCCGAAGCCCTATATTGGGAAGCTTTGAAGCTTTATCGGAGACTGGCCGTAGGCAACCCAAGAGTTTATGAAGCAAATTTAGCAGGAACGCTATGCCATCTGGCGAAGTTAATCTCTAATGACATAGAACGCCATTCAAAATCGGAAGAGCTATACCATGAAGCCCTGGATATTTGGCGGCATTTGGACAAAGCTGATCGTGCAGCATATGGAAAAGATTTAGTTAACACGCTTCATCACTTAGGGTGTTTAATTGCAGTCAAAATTGAACGTAAAAAGGAATCCGAAATTTTTTTTATGGAAACTTTGGAACTTTCTAGGCAACTATTTGAAAATGCCCCATTGGTTTATTGCGATAATTTGATACATGTCCTAGGAAATATTGGTTTAAATTACTTATCAAACTGGCAAGATCCAAATACTGCGCAAAAGTATTTCCAAGAAATGGCAATATTGGCGATGCAGTATGCCCAGCACAAAGATAAAAGCGAAGCTCTAACTGATGTTACGCAGAGCCACTAGATATAGTTATAAATTTCGGTGTCGAAACGCTATATCTTGAGGAAAAAATCAGCTACTGCGTAACATCAGCCTCTAATATAAAAAAAAGACCTCACATAATAGGGACTATGCAAAAAAATCCTGTGGACTGATATTATCCGCAGGGTTTTTTCTACATAAGCCTTGGGGTGCATTATGCGAAGTCTTATAGTATCCAGGATAAACCGCGCTAAGCCGCTAATATGGGTTTTTTGGGAGTTAAAAATTCCTAATCCTTAGAACTGATTGACTGTTATGGCGACTTACGGGAACGATTTTTACAGTTGGACGCAGCAACAAGCCGCGTTGCTTAAATCGGGGCAATCAGGATTACCTTTTTTGTAAAAAGTGCTATTGTTTGTCGGCAATCCACAAAACACCTTCCCAAGCCTATAAAATCAATAAGGGGTAACAAGCTATGAAATTTACAAAAATCGTACTTTTTGCAGGCCTCATCTTACCTAGTTTAAACGTTTGCGCGGCGACACTAAAAGCGACTTATCAATTCAACAATACCTTACTGGCTCAAGAATCCACCGCCCCTGCCCTGACAGAAACCAATCCGCTCGGCTTAAACGGCTTTGAAGATGCCGTTGTTTTCAACCGCCCCCTGCGGGTTTTTCATTGGGATGGTGACACCACACCAAACCTACAAGCAGGTTTATCTTTGGATACCCGTGGCCTTATTCCGGCCAACAGTTATTCCGTAGAAATGGCGTTTGAGTTCAGTGACATATCGACTAATGGCTGGCGGCGGATTATTGATGTGCAAGACCGCACTTCGGATGATGGCTTTTATGTCGACAGTTCTGACCACCTCAATATCTTCCCTGAACAAGGCGGCGCGGCTTTAGTGCCGTTCAATACCTTCCATCATATCGTCTTAACGGTCAACACGGCAGGCACAGTGCAAGCCTATCTCGATGGCAAACAACAGCTTAACTTAGCCACCACCCAAATGAACCTCAATACCCCCCACAGGATCATGAATTTCTTTTTGGATAACACGCTGGGGGGTGGTCAAGGTGAGTTTTCAGATGGCCGGATTGCTTGGCTGCGGATCTATAAGGGGGATTTGAAAGCCGCTCAAGTCAAACAGCTTTACACCTCTGGCGTGTCAGTCAGCGGCAGTGCCATAGATTTGGGCGCTTATAACGTATCCTGCAACAATCTTACGTCAGACAAAACCGTTAGCATAAAAACGCGTAGCAAATTTGATTGTGAACAACAGGGTCTAGCCGTCAAACCAGCCGATAATGTGACGCTTATTGCCCAAGGCAGTAAAGCGGATGCCACTAAAACGGTAAAAGGCACAATACTGGGTTTTAGCAAATTCAATCTGCAATGTGACAACCTCACCACAGGTGCGGCCATCACTGTTCCCGATGTCAAAAGCAGTTGGGATTGCGAGAGCGCCGGGTTAAGCGTTACTGTCGGCGATACCGTAAAAGTGACGGTTCAAGGTAACGCGCATTAGTTGGATGAGTGAGCATTTTATCGGCGACGCGGTAGGGGCATTTGGCGGATAACGGCGACCTCACCCCCCTGCCCTGCCCGTGCCTTTGTAGCCCGATAATTAGGACAGTCAGGCGGTTAATATCACCATAAACGTTCAGCCTTTAAAAAATTTCCGGCCTAACCAATAGTCGACACTTAACCAGCCCGCACCGCTACAAAACAACGACGCGAGCATCAACAGATAGAGCAGCGGCAATTTGTAATTGCCATAACCTTTATCGGTAATCGCGTAGCCTTGCCACAGTTCCGCTAAGGTTTGCCAATGGGCGGGCCAGTGGACGGCGGCAATGGCGACCACGGTCAACACCATTAATGCCACACTAAAAAACCGCGTTGCCAGACCCAAAACCAGCGCCAAGGGACCTAACAGCTCCAAGCCCATCGCCATATTCCAACTAGCCTCGGCGGACAATAGGTTAAAGGGAAACGGAAAGCTCAGGTTAGCGAACCAATTCTCGCCATGGTATTTTTCTAACCCCGCTTCGGCAAATTCGTAGGCTAAGAGCAGGCGTAAAAAAATCGGCGCATAACCGCCAGTATGCTGGGTAAACCAACGGGACGGCACGGCTAACATAGATCGGGTTTGCGTTAATAAGCAGCGGCAATAGGTATCATCAGTGTTTGTATCAGGGGTCATGATAGCTCCTAAAGAGTAACAGGTGTCATAAAGGTTTGGCCTGCAAGCCTAAAAGGGTTTTACAGGCCAGCCTCCTTACAGCGGTTTATTTTTTCGCGCCGCCACAACTGCCTTCGGGCATTTTGTCCGTACCCATTTTACCTGCCCCGCATTTGCCTTCAGCGGCTTTATCGGTCGCTGCCGCCGCCGCAGCCTCAGCTTGCTTTTGGGCTTTTTCAGCGCCGCATTTACCTTCGCCACATTTGCCTTCTTTGGCTTTGTCGGTCGCTGCCGGAGCGGTTTCGGCCAGTACGGTGGCATGGCCCAATTCGCTCATGCCAAAAGGATTGCCGTCGGCATAAGCCATAGGGGCGGCGGTTAAGGCTGTAGCGATGATGCTGCCGAAAGTGAAGCGCAAGGTTTGTCTGTTCATGGTCAATTCTCATAAGTTACGTTAAAAGGTTATAGGAAACGCCGCTTGACTACACAATGGCCTTCCTGGTTTATCAGTCGTAAGGACAGCCAAAACCTTACACTTTTTTGAAAAAAAACTTTCGGCAAACGTAGGGTTTAGCCTGATAAGGCGGGCGGCAACACTAAGACTGGGTCTATGTGCTTATGACATTCATTGTATGTTGCCGGATAATTCTCTATGATTGCCGCTCTGTAAGGGGTAACGCCCATACCAGATCACACCGGCCTCTAATAGCGGCCTTCATAGCAACGCAGTATCAGGAGATAAGATGAAACTCATAACCGCAATCATTAAACCATTCAAGATGGACGATGTGCGTGAAGCATTATCGGAAATTGGCGTGGCTGGGGTCACCGCTACCGAAGTTAAGGGCTTTGGCCGTCAAAAAGGCCATACCGAATTGTATCGGGGAGCTGAGTATGTGGTTGATTTTTTGCCGAAAGTAAAGCTGGAAATTGCCGTGGCGGACGATGTCCTGGAAAAAGCCATTGATGCCATTGTCAAAGCGGCCAATACCGGCAAAATTGGGGACGGCAAAATCTTTGTAACCAGCCTTGAACAAGTCATCCGTATCAGAACGGGTGAAACTGGCGAAGATGCCATTTAAGGGCTGGTAAGGGATAGGCAATGTTTTTTAAAAATAATTATAAAAGCCTTTTAATAGGCTTATGTTTGCTGCCCGGGTTGGCGTGGGGGGATGGTATTAACCAAGCCAATACTGTGTGGGTGCTAACGTCAACCGCGTTAGTCTTATTTATGACGATCCCAGGCCTGTCGCTGTTTTACGCAGGCTTGGTGCGCAGTAAAAATGTCTTGTCGGTGTTAATGCAATGTTTTGCCATCACCTGCTTAGTGTCCATTTTATGGTTGGCGGGGGTCTATAGCTTTATTTTCAGTGACGGCGGCGAACTGCAAAAATTCATCGGCGGGGCATCCAAACTCTTCATTGCCGATATGGCACCGAATTCCCAAACGGGTGACATTCCAGAAACTGTTTTTTTCATGTTTCAAATGACTTTCGCCATTATCACCCCGGCGCTGATTGTCGGGGCGTTTGCCGAACGTATGAAATTTTCCGCAATGTTATGGTTTAGTGCCCTCTGGTTGGTGATCGTTTATATGCCGATTTGCCATTGGATGTGGGGTGGCGGTTGGTTGGCCGATCTGGGGGCGATGGATTTTGCCGGCGGCATTGTTATCCATGTCAATGCGGGTATTGCCGCGCTGGTGTCGGCGCTGGTGCTGGGCAACCGTAAAGGCTTCCCTAACACCGCCATGCCGCCTCACAACATGACGATGGTAGTCACAGGTGCAGGCATGTTATGGGTCGGTTGGTACGGCTTTAACGCGGGCAGTGCCTTAACGGCTGACGGTCGGGCGGGCATGGCGATGCTGGTTACCCATATCGGCGCCGCTTCCGGCGCGTTGACTTGGATGACTATAGAATGGCAACGCTTTGGCAAGCCTAGTGTGCTAGGTATTGTTACGGGTATGGTGGCGGGTTTGGGTACGATTACCCCAGCTTCCGGTTTTATCGGCCCGTTCGGAGCCTTGGTCATTGGCGTTACCGCAGGCGTGGTCTGTTTTTATGCTACCCAATACGTCAAACGGACGCTAAAAATTGACGACTCCTTAGACGTGTTTCCTGTCCACGGGGTCGGTGGTATCACAGGTTCTTTGTTGACCGGCGTATTTGCCGCCAGCAATTTTGGCGGTTTGGGGCTTAAGGATGGCGTTAGCATTATGCAGCAAGTCAGCGTCCAGGCACTCGCCATTATCGTGACGATTATTTGGAGCGGCTTGTTCAGTTACCTGATCTTAAAATTATTGGATAACTGGCTAGGCTTGCGGGTCAGTGCCGATGAAGAAGTGCAAGGTCTGGATACGTCCCTGCACGAAGAAACAGGATATCTTGATTTATAACGGGATAACTTTAGGCATTTGGGTAAAAAGCGGCACTTAAACCACTAGGTGCCGCTTTTTTGGTTATAATCGGTATCAATCCCTGTTGATACAAGCAATCGCCTATGACTAGCCGCCTTCTTATCTTAAGCCTAAAAGCCTTACTGCTTAGCCTCGGTGTCTTAGTCCTAACCGTTTTGTTGGGTTGGTACAGCTTGCCTAGGTTACTGATTGACCAACTGCCCACGTTTATTGGTCAGCACACGGGCAAAACGGTGTCATTGGCATCGGCAAGCCTGCAATTATCGCCGCTGACGCTACGGCTACAGGGTTTTGTCATGCAGGAAAAAAACGGCCAGCCTTTCCTCGCCTTTGATACCTTATCGATACAGCTGGAACCTTGGCAAACCTTACCGACAAAGGCCTTACACCTCAAAAGTATAGTGCTGTCAAAACCCACGCTGAACCTGAGCCGGGGCCAAGACGGCAAAGTCAATATCCCAGATTGGATAGCGGGCGACCCGCAGTCTAAAGCTGCCGATAGCCCGGTATTGCCTGTACAGATCGGCCAATTGTCAATCACCGACGGCACAGTCGTCTGGCATGATGCCCAAACGGCCAAGCCTTGGTCAGAAACTCTCCAATCCTTTCAGCTTAACATCAGCAACGTCAGCACCTATGCTATTAAACCAACAGCCTTTAAGCTAAGCCTTGCCTTACAGTCAGGCGGACAAATGGCTTGGGAGGGCAATTTCAACCTGAATCCGGCCAGTTCACAAGGCCAACTTAAAATAAACACGCTAAATGCCGCTAAGTTCTTGGCTTTGTTTGCTCCTAATAGTGGCATTACCATTAACGGCAACAGCTTCACTGCCGATTATCGGGCGACTTATAAACAGGATAAACTGGCCCTAAGCTTTCCTAAGGCTACTTTAACGTTAGACAATATAGGCTATAGCCAAGCCGGACAGGCGCTGAAAATAGCCGCACTTCGGCACGAAACTGCCTTAACCTTGGATTATGCGGCTGGGCAGTGGCAACTGGCCGCTAAAACGGCTAAAGTCCAAGCCGATAATATCCGTATCCAAGACCGGTTATTGGGTAATCTTAAACGCTTTACCGCCGAAGCCAGCTACCAAGTAAGCCAACAGAAAAACCATGTTAACGTCACTGTTGACCAAGGTGCCTTAACCCTCACGGACTGGCAAATCGCAGACCAGGCAACCCGTCTTGGCTTTTTTCCGACCATAAAGTTACAGGGATTGCAGGTCAATCTGGATAAGCGGCAAATCAGGGCTGATTCACTTAACATTACGCAGGGCGAACTCACTGCTTGGTTAAATGCCGACGGCAGCGGCAACTATCAGGCTTTCGCCCAGCCCGCCGCACCTGACACACCCGTCACGCCGCCGGAGACGCCTTGGCGTATTAGCATTGATACTATTGCCGTTGACAACGGCACCGTCAATTTTGAAGACCGCACCCTGCCCAAGCCGCTGGCTATGGCGCTAAGCCCCATTAACTTACAAGTGCAGGGATATGACAGTACCTCCAGCACCAGTTTGCCCTTTCAGCTAAGCATGGGGCTTAATCAGGGCTCGCTTGCCCTAAAAGGTACGCTGCTGTTAGCGCCGTTCATGGCCGATATGATGGTGGTTGCCGATAACCTCGACTTGGAAAAATTTCAACCCTATTATGACCAATTCATCCGCTTGGATGTGATTGATGGCATGTTGGATATCAACGGCAAACTGTCAATTAATCGGCTAGTACCACTAGACCTCCAATTCAGCGGTGATAGTGCCATAGAAGATCTGCTTATCCGCGACCAACGTGTCCATAAAGATTTTCTTAAATGGGAACGCCTGACACTCAAAACCATCGTGGCCGATGTCTTGAACCAACATTACACGGCTGGAGAGTTGACGCTTAATAAACCCTACGCACGGGTCACTATCAGAAAAGACAAAACGGTCAATTTTGCTAATCTGCTGATAGATCAGGCTACGCCGAAACGACTGCCGTTCGCCCAACCGCTACCCCCTCAAACTAAACCGTTTTATTTTAAACTCGGTAAAATCCAAATTATTGACGGCTCCTCGGATTTTACCGACTTATCGTTGCTGCTGCCGTTTTCTGCCCATATCAAAAGCTTGGATGGGGGGGCCAGCGGCGTGTCTTCCGACAAAACCAGTCAAGTCCAAGTTGTCCTGAAAGGGAATGCCTACGATTTGGCACCTGTCGACATTACCGGCAATATCAGCCCGTTTTTGGGTGAATACGATGTCAAAATCAATTTCAACGGCCTGCCCATGCCGTTGGTTTCTTCTTATATGGTGCAGTTTGCCGGGTACAAAGTGGAAAAAGGCAAAATGACCCTAGACCTCCATTACCGCATCGCCGATAAAAAATTGACCGCATTCAATCATTTTCTGATTGACCAATTCGAACTGGGTGAGCGGGTTGAAAACCCTGATGCCATTTCTTTACCGCTAAAATTGGCAGTGACCTTACTGAAAGACCGTAATGGTAAAATAAAAATGGACGTACCCATTTCCGGTGATCTGGATAACCCGCAGTTTAATATCGGTTCGATTGTCACCGAAGCGCTGGTTAATGCCATCGGTAAAGTCCTCAGTTCGCCGTTTAGCGCCTTCGCTTTGCTGACCAGCAACCCTAGCAACGATTTAAGCACCATTAGCTTTAAAGCGGGCAGCGCCACACTGGACAAACCTCAGCAAAGCAAATTAGACGATATCGCCAATGCTTTAAACAGTCGGCCTGAGTTAATGCTGGAAATAAAAGGCCTGACCCGGCAAGAGCAAGATTGGCCGGCCATCAGCGACGATGCGCTTTATGACCAGTTAAAAATCCGTCGGGCCACGGAAATTAACCAGAAGACCGCCCGGAAAATCCGCGCCGAATATGTCGAGTTGTCCGCAGAGGATTATCGGCGTTTATTAGCCGATATGTTTATCGAAAAATTCCCGCTCTTAGCGGAACGGTCTTTACTGGGTACGCCCCGCCTTAAGGCCGCAAATGGGGGGGATTTTTATGAGGCCGCCAAACAAAAGCTCCAAGCGATTATCAATCCTGAACAGGAACGCTTAAAAGAGCTCGCTAATGAACGCGCCCAGGCTATCGCCAAATATCTGGTGCAGCACGGCGGCATTACCCAAGACCACATTTATATTGTAGATTCGGTCGTCAATACGGATAAGGACAACAAGGACATTGCTAGCCTATTATCCTTAAAGACCTATTAAAACAAGGCTAAGCACTTGGTTTTCGGCTAAAATTAACCGTCAAAAAAACGGGGTTTTACAGATTGGCCGACAGGCGATAGCGGCAATTATTAGGCAGTTAGTGATTTTTATCACAATTGCTGTTTTTTTAAAGGCAACGCCATGTAAAATAGCCTATCTGAGATCCAAATTAACGTTTACCCACCCATTAATTATTAAAATTTCAAATCAGGCGCATAATTTTTGTGCATCCTCCGAAAAGGCTACTATACTTTTTGAGTCCATTCATTTTATGGTTAAGCCCTATAAATAAAACAGTTGGGTATTGTTATCTATGGATCACATTAATGGTCACTTTTAAGGATATGTTATGAAATGGTTTAGTCATAAACAGAATACTGTTTTGAGTATTGACATCAGTACGGCAGCGGTAAAAATGCTGGAATTAAGCCGTCAAGGCCCACGTTACCGGGTCGAAAGCTATGCAGTTGCCCCTTTGCCTAAAGATGCTGTCATTGATAAAAACGTCGCCAATGTCAACATGATTGCCGACACCATCAAAATTGCCTTAAAACAATCTGGCACAAAATTAAAGCAAGCTACCGTAGCCGTAGCAGGCTCTTCAGTCATGACCAAAATTATCCCCATGGACGCTTCCCTCAGTGAAGACGAAATGGAAGAGCAAATCATGATTGAAGCTGACCAATATGTGCCCTATTCCCTTGATGAGGTCAATTTTGATTTTGAAGTACAGGGGTTCAATGACAGCAACCCCGGTATGGTTGATGTCCTGCTGGCGGCTTCCAGACGGGAAAATGTCGACAACCGTGTCGAGGCATTGGCAAAGGCAGGCTTAAAAGCCCAAATCGTCGATGTTGAAGCTTTTGCTATGGAAAATGCCTTTACTTTATTGGTCGAACAGTTTGCCGATTCCATAGAAGGCCAAACTGTCGCTATTGCCGATATTGGCGCTACCATTACCACCCTCAACGTCCTGCATAGCAGCCGCAGTGTCTACACCCGCGAGCAAGGTTTTGGCGGCAAGCAACTGACCGAAGAAATCCAACGCCGTTACGGGCTGTCTTACGAAGAGGCGGGGCTGGCAAAACGTCATGGCGGCTTACCGGACAATTACACCACTGATGTCCTAGACCCCTTTAAACGCGCTATGCTCCAGCAAATCCAACGGTCTTTACAGTTTTTTGTCTCGTCAAGCGCCAACCGTAGTATTGACCGGATTATCTTGGCAGGCGGCTGCGCTTCAATACAAGGTGTCGACCAGCTTATTGAAAAAAACTTGGGGATACCTGTTTACATCGCCAACCCATTCCTGAACATGAAGCTATCCAACAAAGTAAAACCCCAGATTTTAAGCAATGATGCACCAGCAATGATGATTGCCTGTGGCTTGGCATTAAGGAGTTTTGACTAATGGCAAAAATCAACCTACTCCCTTGGCGCGAAGAACTGCGCAAACAGAAGAAACAGGAGTTTTTAAACGCCCTAGCCTTAGGTGTGCTGGTTGCCATTATGGTTCTGGCGGTTATTCATGGGTATTTTGAGGGTTTACAAACCCATCAAGAGTCCAGGAATAAATTACTGGAGGGTGAAATCAGTTTGCTGGACAAAAAAATTACCGATATTAAGGATATTGAAGAGAAAAAAAGCAAATTGTTGGCAAAAATAGACCTGCTCCAAAAGCTTCAGGAAAGCCGTCCTGAAATTGTGCATCTATTTGACGACATCCCGAAAGTCACCCCTGACGGCGTGTTCTTGACCAAATTCACCCAAACGGCCGCAGACTTGGCTTTTGAAGGCAAATCTCAGTCTAATGCCCGAGTTTCGGCGATGATGCGCAATATTGAAGCGTCGCAATGGATGAATACGCCGACTTTGACGATTATCAAAATACCCGATAAAGACAGCCAAGACCAATTGAGCGATTTTGCCTTACGCGCCAAACAAGGTAAAAAACCGCCGGAAAACCCTAATGGTGATAAAAATGCCCCCACTGCCAAGAAACGAGGTCAACGATGAACCTATCGGACATAAATTGGGATTTTAATGCCGTTGGGCAATGGCCTTGGCCGCTCAAAGCCGTCGCCGTCACCTTAACCAGTGTTGCTGTTTTGGGATTAGGGGTTTACCTGCACACCTTCGACCAAATCAAAGCCTTGGAGGCGGCCGAACATAAAGAACAGGATTTAAAAGACAGCTTTGAAATTAAACAGAAAAAAGCCGTCAATTTGCAAGATTACCAAAGCCAGCTCACCCAGATTGAAGCCGAATTGTTTGAAATGATCCGGCAAATGCCGACCAAAGATGAGTTGGCCAGCTTGTTGACTGACATTTCACAGACAGCGTTAGCCAGCGGCTTAGAAATTAGGCTGTTTAAGCCTGGGGCTCCTATCCACAGGGATTTTTACGCAGAGCTGCCGATCAGCATCGAAGTTATTGGCCAATATCAAGAATTGGGGCTGTTTGTCAGTGGTTTGGCCTCTTTGCCAAGAATTGTCACCCTGCACGATATTAGCATTATTCCTCAAGTCAGTAGCGGAAAGGACGGCAAGCCTTTATTAAAAAAAGACGATAAACCAATAAGGCCAACAGGTGAAATGGTTATGAAGGCTACCGTGAAAACCTACAACGAAAGCACTGCCGCCGCGCCTGCCCCCAAAGCAGCCGATGCTAAAAAAGGTAAAAAATGATGAAACAGAAGCTCTCAGCATTGACTGTCCGAAAACCGACAACACCGCTTTGTTATCTTTTTTGCCTGTTATTCATTTCGGGCTGTAGCGACACTGGCACTGGCGATTTGGAAAAGTATATCAGTAGCGTTAAAGCCAGACCCAAAGGTGCGATAGAAAAATTGCCGGAAATCAAAATGGTCGAACCTTTTCTATTTCCGGTAGATACCTTGCGCGACCCTTTTAAGCCGCTGGAAGAACCCGAACCCAGCCAAAATGAAGGCCCTTCAACAGGTAATGGTTTAAAACCCGATTTCAACCGCCGTAAAGAAGAATTGGAAGCTTTTCCATTGGACGGTTTAAAAATGGCCGGTACGGTGGTCATGAAAAACCAATTGTGGGGCTTAGTAAAAGCCAGCGATAAAACTATCCACCGTGTCCGGGTAGGTAACTATATGGGCAAGAATTTCGGCAAAATCATACGGATCAATGCCGATAAAATTGAACTGATGGAAATAGTGCCTGACAAGCCGGGTACTTGGCGCGAACAACAAACTTCCTTAACATTGATACAGTGATTTTGGGGACAAAGAATGAATAATATACAAGGTAGCATTATGTTGAAAATAGAGTGGTTGTTGGCTCAGATGAGCTTGGTCTTATTGCTATGTATCTTTCACATTTCCCCTGTTAAAGCCAGTGACTTGACCTTATCTGGGATCGATGTCGCCACCTTGGCGGGAGATAAATTGCAGATACAACTGAACATGAGCGAGGCCGCGGTTGAGCCGACCATTTTTCATACCGAGAATCCGGCGCGGATTGCCTTAGATTTTCCTAACACTAAAAATGGCTTGGGGAAAAAAATATTCCAGGTCAACCAAGGTACGGCAACCAACATTTACATCGCCGAAGCGGGTGATCGGGTGCGGGTTGTCCTTAACCTGCTCGAAGCCACACCTTTTGAAACCAAGGTGCTTGGCAATAAGGTATTTCTTACCCTGAACAAAAGCCTTTCAAATACCTCGGTAAACCGCAGTCCTGCTAAAGCGGGCTTATACCCGGCCAGCCTGCAAAAATCCACTGCCGCCACCAACAGCCTGATGCCTAAGCAAACCATCAGTGGTTTTGATTTTAAACGCGGCGAAAAAGGCGAAGGCCGTATCTTGATTTCTTTGGCCAACCCTAACACTATTGTTAATTCCAAAGAAGAATCAGGCAACGTTATCGTCAGTTTTGTTAATACCGAAGTGAACAGTAATTTGGCAAAACGTCTGGATGTGTCGGAATTTGCAACGCCGGTAAAGTTTATTGATACGGTAGCAAAAGGCACCCAAACAACCATGACAGTAACCATGCAGAATAATCTGTACGATTACTCTTTAGTGCAGTCTGACGGCCTATTGACGGTTGAATTTAGGCCATTAACTAACGAAGAAAAAGATGTCTTAGAAAAATCCCGGGTCAAATATACAGGTGAGCGTTTATCTTTAAACTTTCAAGACATTGAAGTGCGTAGCGTCATTGCCATCTTAGCCGAGTTTACCGGCCAAAACGTTGTCGCAGGCGATGATGTTACCGGTACCATTACTTTAAAGCTTGATGATGTGCCTTGGGACGAGGCTTTAGATTTCGTCATGATGACTAAAGAACTGGGTAAATATGAAACCGGCAATGTCACTTTGGTTTCACCCCTCGATAAAATTAAAGACTACAAGAAAAAACAACAAGAAACCGAAGCTGTAGTTGAGCAGCTTGATCCTTTGATTACCGAATATATCTCAATCAATTATGCCAAAGCCGAGAATTTCAGAAACCTTTTGTATGGCTTTGATAGTGCGGCATTTAATAGCTGCGGTGTCAGGATGCGTGCCGGCGGTTCCGGTTTAAGCTCAAGCAGCAGTTCATCAACCTCGCAAACAACCCAACAAATGCCACAGCAGCAAATGCAACGGCAAGGCGCTCAGAATAACAATGCTAACAATACCCAAGCCGATGACAAATACCGCCTGCTCTCCGAGCGTGGCTCGGCAGTCGTCGATTCCCGCACTAATACCTTAATTGTCCGCGAAACTGCCAAACGCTTGGAAGAAATTAAAAAAATGATCCGCAAGCTTGACATCACCGTACGCCAAGTGATGATCGAATCAAGAATTGTTGTGGCCAGCAATTCTTTCGCTAAAGAACTGGGAGTCAAGTTTGGTACAGCTGGAGCGACACCAGGCAACTCAAACAATGGCGACACGGTTTTTGGTTTTGGCGGCAAAAATACTGCCGGTGCTCTGCCTACCAGCAGCAGCACCGGCACTTCGACCACCACCACGCCTGGTGGGGTTTATCTCGGTACACAAAGCTCGACTTCAAACATCCCTAACCAACTGGTCGACCTAGGCACAAGTGCCACGCCTTATGGTGCCTTAGGCATGACTTTAGTAAAGGGTGCCGATTATGTGTTGAACCTTGAATTATCGGCATTACAAGATGAAAAACGTGGCGAAATCCTGTCCAATCCCCGTGTTATGACCACTGACCGTTGCCAAGCCAATATCCAACAAGGTGTGGAAATTCCTTACCAAACGTCAAGCGCCAACTCAGGGGTTAACATACAATTTAAGGAAGCCGTGCTCAAGCTTGATGTGACCCCGCAAATCACGCCCAACGGCAGCATCATTATGGACTTGTTCATTTCTAAAGATGCCGTAGGCGATGTGGTTAATAATGTCCCCAGTATTGATACCCGCAACATCAGAACATTAGTTCGGGTCAATGACGGCGAAACGGTAGTCTTGGGGGGGATTTTTGAAGGCAGCACCACGAACAGCCTGAATAAGGTGCCGTTCTTTGCCGATTTGCCCGGTATCGGCTTTTTGTTTAAGCGGACTAACAATACGGATTCGAAGCAAGAATTGTTAATTTTTGTCACCCCTAAGGTAATGAAAGATGACATTGTCAGCAACTGAGGCCTTCTAGTTACCGTAAAAAGGGGGCATAATGCCCCCTTTTTATTATAATAGCGGCTAGGACAGACAATCTGTCCGAAATCCGCTGCAACAAGCTCTTTTTAACCATTCCCAAACTCTGGGAAATCAGACCAGCAAGGTATTTTGATGACGAAATCAGAAAATATATATTTAGTTGGCCTCATGGGTGCCGGAAAAACGACAATAGGCCGCCAACTCGCCAAAGCCTTGGCAGTGCCTTTTTATGACAGCGACAAAGCCATTGAAGAAAGGACAGGTGTGGACATCCCCACCATCTTTGAATTTGAGGGCGAAGAAGGTTTTCGGGATAGGGAGCAAAAAATGCTTCAAGAACTGACCAAAATGCAAGGCATCGTGCTGGCCACGGGCGGCGGGGTCATTCTCCGCGAAGAAAACCGCAACCTGTTAATAAAAAATGGCTTTATTGTCTATTTACAATGCTCTATAGAACGTATTTTAGAGCGTACCCGGCGTGACACCCAACGGCCTTTACTCAAAACCGAAAATCCGAGGGAACGCATAGAGACCTTATTTGTCCAACGCGAACCGTTATACTTGGCCTGTGCCGACTATAAAATCGACACGGGCATCATGCAGAGCAAAGAAGTCGTCGAGCATATCCTGACCGCTTACCGCGCCATCAACCATTAACCGCAATGAAAAATTTACTTGTTGAATTAGGTGACCGTAGTTACCCGATTTATATAGGCTCCGGCCTGTTACAGCAACCGGAACTGCTGCAAAAACACATTAGCTCCAAACAAGTGCTGGTGGTCACCAATAGCACGGTCGCTCCCCTCTACTTGGCAACGGTGGTCAACAATTTAGCCGGGCACACGGTGGCTCAAGTCATTTTACCCGATGGCGAGCAATACAAAACCTTAGAGCAAGTCAACACGATTTTCGATGTTCTATTGGCGGAAAAATTTAGCCGCAATGCCACCTTAATCGCTTTAGGTGGCGGAGTGATTGGCGACATGGGCGGATTTGCCGCCGCCTGTTACCAGCGCGGCATCGCTTTTTTGCAAATACCGACCACCTTATTGGCGCAAGTCGACTCTTCGGTCGGTGGCAAAACCGGGGTTAACCATCCGCTGGGTAAAAACATGATCGGAGCGTTTTATCAGCCACAATGCGTGATTGCCGATGCCGACGTGTTGGATACCCTAAATGACCGAGAACTGTCCGCTGGCCTTGCCGAAGTGATCAAATACGGTCTAATCCGTGATCTGGCCTTCTTTGAGTGGTTGGAAGCCAATATTGGCCGCTTAGCGGCAAGGGATAAGACGGCCTTGGCTTATGCCATTGAACAATCTTGCCTTAACAAAGCCGCCATTGTTGCCGAAGATGAAACCGAGACCGGGGTGCGTGCCACCTTAAACTTAGGCCACACCTTCGGCCATGCTATAGAAACGGGTATGGGGTATGGCACTTATCTGCACGGCGAAGCTGTGGCAATCGGCACTTGCCAAGCAGCTGACCTGTCCAGACGCAAAGGCTGGTTGTCCGAAGCCGATGTGGCGCGGATTATCGCCCTGTTTACCGCCGCAAACCTGCCTGTGACCCCACCCGCACAATTGGCCAGCGAACGTTTTGTGGAATTGATGACGGTTGACAAAAAAAATGTCGACGGCAAAATCCGCCTGATCTTGTTACAGCGGATTGGTGCCGCCACCTTACCCGACTATGTTGACCAAGCCTTGCTCGAAGAGACCTTAAACCACTATGGCAGATAGTGATAACCTGGGCGGTCTGGCACTGTCAGCAAAAAACGAAGCGGCTTATCCAGATGATTATTTCTTACTGACCTCAGAACGGTCGGCAAAATTGGATTTGTTAATCCACTTGCTGACCCATCTTAGCTCGTCTATCGTCATTTGCGGGCCTAAAGGCATTGGCAAGACCACCTTGCTCAAGGCCTTGCAGCAGCGGCTTGCCGCTTGGAATTACTGTGTCCTGACGGCAAGCCCTGAGCAGGATATGGCAAGCCTGAACGCGGCATTAGCAGCCTCCGCCAGCACCGCACCTACCCTCTTGGTTATGGACAATGCGGGCAGCCTGACACCCGGCTTTATCGCCGCCATTCTGCGGGAGTTTGCCGACCATCGCCAATTACGGGTGATTTTTGCCCTGACACCGGACGAACTGTATCTAAAAAACAGCTCTGATAGTTTAATCAGCGAATGCTCGGTGATCGAAATCCCGCCCTTGTCAGAAAAACAATGCGGCGAATTTCTCCAGTATTTGGCAGCCCGCCCGGACCGTCGTGTAGCCCCGCAGCATCTCAATGATACGGTTACTGCCAGCATGTACCGCAATACCCACGGCATTCCGGGCAATATCATCGCTGCCCTGCCCAGCGTTAACCGCCGTCCCCAACAGGATAAGACCTTAATCTTGCTCATTGCAGCGGTGCTGTTGCTGGTCGCTATCACCTTGGGGGTGCAATGGCTGAGCCAAACCAACCGCCTTACCTTCAGCCATCCTACGGAACCTAACCAGACAACACCTTAACTGACGTTACGCAGTAACGCACTTTACTCCCGTTTGCCGCGCCGAGCATCGCAGGTTTTGTCGGGATCAGCCCGAATACCCATAGGGCATAAAGGGGCGCGGCAGGGATGCCGCGCGTCGGCAAGTGGGCAGGAGCCCACTTTGCCGACCCCCGACAAAACCGAGAAGCGCAGGATCAAGCGGCAATCGGGCCGCCTTTTCTTTGGATACTTTCTTTTCGACTGCATGGATGCAGGAGGTAGAGCAATGCAGGAGCAATTGCCGAGACGGAGCAAAAGAAAGTATCTCGCCTTCGGGTGCGAGAACCCGATTAAAAAAATCGTCGCGGTAGCGACTCATTATTGTTTTTTTAAATTGCAGAATATGTCTGCTTAACATCAATTAAATAATTGTTACAATAGCCGCTTATTTCTTAACCTAAGGCGACACCTCATGTCAGAACAAGAAGAGCAAGCAGAGCAAATTGACGAACAGTTTTACCGCCGTGCCGATGCCATCATCCAGTTAGCGAATGAACAGCTTAAAGACAGCGAACGTGGCAAAGTCTGCGCATCGGTAATGTTCGCTTCGGCACGTTTTACGGCTTGGGTCAACGCCTGTGATGCCCAATCCAGCGAACTGATGGCGGGGCACCGCGACCAAGCCATCGCCTATTTTGTCGAACAGTACCGCCTGATGCTCGAACACCATATCGACGATTATACCGCCAATTTCGACAAGTACATGGGTGGGGCAGGCAGCCAACACTAACGGTAACGGGGGTATGGAAAGTTGCCGCCCCATACCCCTAGCCGACGGTTTTAGCCCGCCAACGCACAGCTAACATCGGCAACAATAACACCGACAACATGCCGGCACTCACCAAAATAGCGGCCCTATCCGGCGGCATCACCCCCGAAGACACGCCGATTTCACTGATGATGACAATCAGCGGCAACCCGGTCGCCGAGTATAAAGCGAAAGGCACTTTTTCCTCTGTCTTCAGCTCTTTCTTATACAACAACACCGGCACACCCCGGACAACAACCAACAAAACTAACAACAACGCCACTTGCAGTGGGGCAAGCGGGGCTGACCATAAGGCGCTGACTTCAAACTTCATACCGGCGACAATAAAAAAAATCGGTATCAGAAAACCATAACCGATCGCATCCAACTTCTGCCGCAACACGTCGCCGCCCGCCCCTTTTATCGCCATGCCGACAATAATCCCCGCCGTAAAAGCCCCTATGACGATATTGAGGCCAAATTTTGCGGCCAAGGCGACAAACAAAATTTGCAGCAATAGGCAAATCCTGACCGGAAGCTGGCCGCTGCTCTGCATCGTCCGCTTGAGCAGTTCCAGCACGCGTGACGAACGGGCCTTGAGGGCGATATGTGCCGCACCGAAGGCAATAATGACAAACGACACCATGAACAGCGTATGCACAGCCGTACTGTGGGTGGGGATCAACAGCATCGAAATGACCACCAAAGGCCCGAACTCGCCCACAGCGGCGGCGGCAACCATATAAGTGCCGAATTCGCTATGCAATTCGCCCCGGTCACGGAGGATAGGGGCCAGCACCCCTAAAGCGGTCGTCGATAACGCGACGGCGGCCAGAAAGGGCGGGGTCTGGAGTAAACCGATACTGCTGAAAAAGACCATACAAACCAAAGCCACCGATAGCGATAACAGCCAACCGCCGACCGCTAACGACAAGGGCCGACCACGAATCTTATCGAAGTCAATTTCAAGCCCGACCATAAACAGCAAAAAAGTCAGTCCCAGTTCCCCCAACGTACCGACCATGCCATCCGGGTCTGCCAAATCAAAAACATGCGGGCCGATCAATATGCCCAAGACCACTTCAAAAACAATGACAGGTACGCGGATATTGCGCGGCAATTCGCTGAGCAGCGGTGCCAGCACCGCCACAAAGGCAATCAAGAGCAATTCGGCGGGATAACTTTCCATAGGTGGCTCCAGAGTTGTTTATAATAGATGGCTGTTATTACAGATTGATTTTTATAGATTTAGTTCTATCCCTAGGACGTTTAGGTTAAAGCCGATTAGCCGAGTCATTGCTTCGGGGTCTCCTGCTTTAACGCCCGCCGCATCAACGCCTCATAAATTGGCTCAATCCCCAGCACATCGGCAATACTGTACGCCGCAAAACAGGCCACAAATAACGGCAACACCAGCGTATAGCTGCCCGTCATTTCCATGACCAGCACCATAGCCGTTAACGGCACTTTTATCGCCCCGGTAAAAAAAGCCGCCATCCCGGCAGCGGCAAACGCTGCCGGAACAACGCCCAACCCAGGCACCAGCAGTTGGACAATACCGCCGACCGCCACCCCCGAACACGAACTGCCGACCGTCACAACAAAGCGGACTACAAAAAATAAGGCGAGCGTATTGAATGCCAACGCCCTACCCGTCAGCAGACTGTCGATAAAATTTTGCCCGCCGCCTAATAATTCGGGTAGCCACCAAGCCACAGCGGCGACCAACATAGCCAACCCCCACCACCATAGCCAACGCAAACCGACAGGTAACTTGATCAGCATTTGCCCAGCCAGTAACGCCTTATTAAACAGCCCGCCCAATAG
Source organism: Methylovulum psychrotolerans (assembly GCF_002923755.1). Classification (GTDB taxonomy): domain Bacteria; phylum Pseudomonadota; class Gammaproteobacteria; order Methylococcales; family Methylomonadaceae; genus Methylovulum; species Methylovulum psychrotolerans. The sequence continues at coordinate 295,349 of NZ_PGFZ01000001.1, read as the reverse complement.
CCCTGCGACCAAGCCCACCGGCACAAAAGCCGCCAGCACATTTAAAGGTGGGGCTTGACTAAGGGTAATATGAAAACCTGGCCCCTGCCCAAGCCCCCAGCGATAAACCATATCGGCGCTAAAACAGGCAATGGCGGCGGCAAATAAGCCGGATGGTATACCGCGCAACCCTAAGTCCTCAAACGCAAACGCCAACCCTGCCAATGGGACATTAAACGTGGCGGCCAAACCCGCCCCGCCGCCCGCCGCCACCAAAACCGCTTGGTTTTTAACGGTAGCGTCCGGCCATAAATCACTGACACCTTGCCCCAGCGCCGCCCCGATATGTACCGACGGCCCGCCACGCCCCACCATAAAACCTGCGCTCGCCCCGATCAAGGTACTGGCGAATTTAATGGCCAGCACCCGCAACCAACGGAAAGTCCGATGGCCTTGCATGACCATTTTTACATGCGGGACACCGCTACTCGCCGCCTCAGGGGCAAACCGGAACACCAATCCGGCTGATAGGGCTAGGCTAGCCAACGCGGCAACCATAAGCCGATGTCAGGATAGTGATGCGCCAAACCAATGGCTTGGTTACGGATAGCTTCCCCATAAGCCAAGGCAAGCTGGAATCCGACCGAAACCAGCCCCGCCAACACCCCCAACACGAAAGCCGGCAAAATTAGGCACTGCCGCCGCTTTGCCCCCAATGATAGGGTATCTTCCCCATTAATTATCTGATTAGTAATCACTTCCTCCTCATAATCTGTACCTGGCCATTCCTACCCCCGAAACCGACAGGCCTAAGCCAAATACCTCACTGACGTTCGCAGTAACGTGCTTTATCCCCTTACCGAACACCGCAGATTTTGTCGGCATAAGCGCAAAGGGACGCGGCCAAGATAGACAGCACAGCGGCAGGTGTGCGCCAGAAAGCCGACCCTACCCAAACGCCACTTGACTATCCAACACTACTTGGCAACCGCACATCCCCCAACAGCAATATAGCGTTCACATTAAAAAATGTTTATACAAACATAAATAAACCCTAAACAGCGGCTTAGCAAAACGCATAGAACCATTTAAAAATAATCGCTTAATGACAATAAAAACCAACGGCTATAAGGGTCGTGATTACGCATCGGTCAGGCCACTTAAAAACGCCGCCGACACTTAGCCGTTTTTTTTCATAGCCCGCTTTTTTGGCGAAGGATTGATCGGCTGCATCGTCGCTTCATCATCTTTTATCGCCATTTCTTTCACCAACATATCAAGATGCTCATTAAGGGCCTTAAGGGCATTTTCCGGCAATGCAAATATTGCGTGCTGCAATATGCCCTGCGGCGGCGCAGGTGCCTTGGCCATTAACGCCTCACCCGCAGCGGTCAGTGTTACCGTAACGACCCGCTGGTCGGCACTGGCGCGCTCCTTCTGGATGAGTTTTTTCTTAGCCAATTTATCCAACAAATTACTGGCGGTAGAATGGTGTATGGACAAAACCTTAGCCAATTCCGTCACCCGCAGGCCCGGTTGTTTGGACAACTCCCACAGCATCCAGAGCTGGGCGCTACTCACCCCGCATTGCGTTTCCACCCACAACGAATGTTGCTGGGTAGCCTTAAAAATCAACCGGAACTGCTTAAGCACCTCATAAGACCATTGTTTGGGGTCATCTGGCAACGGGGCGGTTGTTGGGGCCGCCTCTGCCCCGGTATCACATTTCATTGTTAGCCATATCCAAAGCTTTATTATTTACCAATCGATTACAAGATATTTTTCGTAACCGGAAACAGCCAAAAACAGGGGCGACCTATAACAGATAGCTTAAAAAATAGAGCTATTGGTATTATTTATACCATCCAAACATTGTTTGCGCAAACATAATTTTTTAATTAAAATGCCCGGATAACTCGGAAAAAAGTAGCCGCATTGCTATATTTATCAATACCGTCTTTTGTATTGAGGATTGCATTCGTTACGGCTAGCACCGCCTATCCCTAGATAGCAAACGCTTTAAGCTTGGGGAAAGCCTTTCGGGAACTACCCACCAAGTAGGGGGAAAAGCATACCAACTTATCGTCTATTGCCATTTTATGCCCGCAAAAAACGATGCCCTGAATTTTCGGGCTTAATTTTAAAAAACTAGCCTGCTTAACTAAATCTTGCCTATTTTGAAATCTGTAGTTTTAAGCAATTCTTAAAGCGATGTAATTTAAAGGACAGCATCAGTTAATCCTCGCCTTCACTGCCTATTGATGCGCTATTGAAACTACTGATTTCAATATGAACGGGGTATAATGGGTAACGGTTCATTTTAAATTACCATGTCTCGCGGTAGCCCAGCCTGTAGGCCGGACAGCCCTTGAAATGAAAACAACAAAACCGAATTGGCATTCATTATGTTTATATTTGCAAAATATGTCCTTTACCCCTTATCAATAGCGAACAGCCAAGGAGAGATTATGTCCAATTCTGATGCCAGCGGCAGCATTACCACCATAATAGAAGATTATGCCGCATTGCTCCGCCAATTTGATGCGTTCAGCAAAAACGCCACCTCACAAAGCGAAGCCTTAGGCGCTATCTGCGTAGGCCAACCGAACCCCAGTTATGGCGAATTTAGCATCAAAATCGCCGGACATACGCTTTTTTTTACCCTAACCAGCTTTCTTGACAGCGATAAAAAGCTGATGGGTGCCGTGGAATGCTATCAAGAAAAAAAATACCCGCACCTTGAAAAAATAAAATTGGGCCGATTTACCTTCAACCCAAAGGGAGACACCAGCGAAAGGGAGCTTAGCCAAGATATCCAGCTTAGCATTGAAGAAGAAGCGGACGCGTTATACCTAATCCTCCCGTTTATCAAAAAAAGCTTGGCGTGAGCGATACCCGCCCAAAACGCGCACCATAAGGCCTAATGGTCCGGGTACCCTTTATACTAACAAACCCCGCACTATCATAAACTCCACGCTTATCTGACCCAGCCGAAAACTATCGCCGCCCTTCTTAACCTTTATAAAATGATTGACAGCCTTAGCAATAAGGGCTAAAAGTTATAAACTACTATCGGCCCGAAAGTGGTTTGTGGTACTCCGGTGACCCAATTAATTTAGTAAAAGTGGTGGCGGCAATGATGAGATTAGTGATGGAAGCCACGATGGTCATAGCCATTGTGTCAATTCTGGTGTTTTTGACAAAAATAAGCGCTAACGAGAAAACGCCTGCTAATACGGGGCGCGATGAAGACCTTATCGACCACGAAGGCGACCGGGAGACACCGGAAAATGATAGTGAAAAACCGTAGCTGGGCAAATAGCGGTGTTTATTTGGCATGAGTCTGTAAAAAAACAGAGGCATAACATAATTGACCCTCCGACACCTACTGAAAGTAGGTGGTTGTTAAGTTCCGCATAATCAAAGGAAAATCAAAAAGTCTAAAGCATTAAGCAACAGTTCAGCTTAGCTATGAGAAACTGGCTCCAACTTAATAACTTTTCAGCACAATTGATGTTTGAGCGAGGATTTTTAGCTATGAAAAAAATAGTAATAATCGGTTTTATAATGATGTGTGCCAGCGGCCCAGTAATGGCCTACGATGCGGTTGACGAAATGGCCTATAGGGAAATGGCCAACATTAACGCGCAAGAGCAAGCTAGCGTCATGCATGAAGTGAGGGAAGGTGATTTTAGGGCGGCCCAACAAATCATTCAGTATGACGAAGCCATGAAGAACGAGATACGCCGGGAAGAGGCTATGTATGACAGGGCTAGGGATATGAACCAATACAATTCTGGTTATTATGGCTCTCCTGGTTACTCTGGTTACTCCAACTCATCGGGCTACTCCGGCTCTCCTGGTTATTATGGACAGTATTGAAATCCGTAGCTTCAAGCCATTCTTAAGATGATGTGGCGCCCGTTAATCCGTTCGTGCCCCCTCTTCGACAGACTCCGCCACAAGGGTGGGGACTGGTGGCAGTCGGACAGTTAATTCTACTTGGCTTAATGGTATTGAGGCACGGCTTACACAATCACCGACAAACACAACACAAGCCCAATACTTAACCGCGCACAAACTTACCTCTACGCCAAGGTAAACCATACAACATCACCAGCCAAAACAGCGTACCGCTACCCAGCCCCATCAACACCCTCGGCATCATGCCAAACAGCGGGTTAGGCGAGACAAAGCCCTCGATAATGCCCGCCACCAGCAAAAACGGCGTGGCGGCCAGGAGAACTTTACCCGTATCGGTGCAAGTGGCCTGAAACGCCTGTAAGCGGCTGCGCGTACCCGGACGGATTAAAGCCTCGCCCAGTTGCAACCCCAAGCCCCCGGCGATGATGATAACGCTGAGCTCAACCACGCCATGGCCGATAATAAAAGCGAACAGCCGCCCGTCCAAGCCATAACTGGCGGCAAAAGCAAACGCGCCGCCCAGCATCAGGCCGTTAATGCCGATCATGTACAAGGTACCGACCCCATAAAAAACCCCCAAGCCAAAAGATAATAACGTCACACTGATATTATTGGCGGCGATGCCGACCGACAATAACGACGACGGCGCCACATTGAGCAAACCATCCGTCCACAAACGTCCGGCGTGGACTTCGCGGATCATCGCGGGCGAGGCAAACAGGTTAATCAGTTCCGGGTACGCGCTGACCAAGACCCAACCGACCAGCAAGGCGACGACAAACACCGCCAGCGAAGCGTATAAGGCCCTCTGCATCCGGCGCATCAGCAACGGCACGTCGATATGGTACAAATCCCCCAACCTACCCCAAAAATGGGGCGCGGGGCGGTACAGTTCCTCGTGAGTTTTTAAAAAAAGATTTTCCAAATAGCGGGTGATCAAGGCCGTTCCCTGTAGCCGCCGCGCCAGCGACAAGTCGTTCATCACGCCGCGATAGCCCACCAACAGCTCGCGGGCTTCAGCCAAAGGTTGTTCAGAGGGGCTTTGCTGAGGCTTAAGCTGGGCTTCCAAGGCATCCCAATGGACTTTACGCGCGGTCAACCAATGGGTCAGGGCTTGCTGGGATGTATCCATAGCTACCTCAAGAAGGGGGTAAAAGCTTTTCTAAGGCCTTTTTAAACGCCAGATCCGGCTTAGCGTCAGGCGGCGGCATCGGTTGGCCGATACGCGCCAGAAACTGCCCGGCAAAGCGTATCCGCACCTCGACCGACAAGCCATCCCAACGTTTAAGCAAATCCAGCAACAAGGCTTGGTCGTCGCCCGACAAATCAGACGACAACGCCAAGCGGGTCATTTGTTCCAAGGTTTTCGCCGGGAGGCGGTTGTCATAGACCAACACCAGATCAGCCGCCAAATCGCCGATCCGCACCTTATCGCGGGTAAAGGCCACCGCTAATAACCCCACCAAATAAATGCCGGGCAACGCATCAACCATCCGCAACACATTCCTGAGCAGAATAGCCCCGATGCTGGGGGTATGGCCGAGGTGGTTGACTAAACGTACCCCCGCCATACGTTTGCCGGGGGTACGGCCCGCCATCAGCACTTCCAGCACCGGATGATAGAGAAAATACAGGCAAAACGCCGGGAGAAGAACGATCAGTTGCCTTGACGACATCCAACCGTACCTAGGCAAGCTATGCAGTTGATCCAACAAAGATATTCCCCCACTCACCAACAGCACCCACGTCAAAGCCAACAAGAAGCGGATATGCAAATCAATGATAAAGGCATGGCTACGCGCCCCTAGTCCGGCAATGTCCAATTGATAGTCTAAGGCATCGGGCGACTGTACTTCTAAGCGGTTAAATAATCCAGCTTGCGGTTTGGGGGGTTGCTGCATAACTTATGCTTCTCATCATTAGGCCAGGCAGCCTTGTTTAAGGTTAAAAAATACGGCCCAGAGTGGAGTGCAATGGCTTTTAGCCATTGCACGATAGCGCGTACACAGACACTAAGCCGCAAGCAACCCTTCCGTCACGCCCCACCAATGCGCTCCCGATGGTTTTGATAATACGTCAATATCTGCTGATCTAACTGCTCAGGCACGGCGCTAATAATAGCCACCCCGGTGCGTTGCAGTTGTTGGCGGGTCAGGGCGCGGCCACGTTGGTACTCCAAGGTGGCGAAATGCCGATACGGGTCTTGCCAGTGGCGGGCGGGGAGGCTTAAGGCCGCACCGATGGTCGGGTCATCCAAACTCGCCACCAACACCTGATGCTTACCCGCCAATAACTGTGCGGCTTGCAGCAATTGCGCCGCCGCCCCAGGCTGCTCGATTTCTGTTAAAAACACCACTAAGCCGCGCCGCTTCAGCAGTTGCTTCACCGCCAACGCGGCATTTAAGGCATTACTGGTTTCGTTAGTCGCCGCCGCTTGTCCTAAAAGCTGGCGCACCTGTTTGACCGCCGCCCACCCGCCCGCCAAAGGGGTTTGCCCCAACGGCTGTTGCGCATAAACCAGACAAGCAATCCGGTCGCCCTGCAAGGCGGCAAACTCACTGAGTTTTGCCGCGACATTGACGCTGTGCTGCAAACGCCCTAAACGCCCACATTGGAGACGGCTACCGCGCCCGCAATCCACCACCACGACCATTTCCAAACGGTGTTCGCGGGTAAAACTGCGGACAATCGGCTTACCGCGCCGGGCAGTGGCCTTCCAATCCATACTGCGCAAGCTATCACCCTGCCGATAATCGCGCAACTCCAGCAACTCCACGCCGCTGCTGTGCGGCTGGCGGCTATAACGGTTGCCCGCGTCGCGCCGCCCAGCTAGGTTAGCGTGGGCAGTCAAACGCACAGGTTCCACGGTAAACGCCACGGCCTCAGTCAGCGGACGTGTCCACCAGCATAAGCCAAAGCCGCCCAGTTGCCGCACATACAAGCTACCCAACGCCGCCGCCCCCAACTGTGTCGGGGTGATGCTAAACACTCGGCTTTGTTGCTCATCGGCAGCAACACGCCATGCTTGCAAGGCGTTATCCGCCACCAGAGCGGTCGGATAATCGGCTTGGGTCTCTATCTGCAACACCCTAGCCGACGGGTTGGCGACGCTTAGCGTGTAATTGACCGGCTCACCTAAGGCGACCGTTTTAGGGATGTGCCGACTAATCACCAAACTTGGCGGCAAGCGTAACCGCTCCCAAACCAGCAACATCAACACCACTAAGGTCGGCCAACGCCAGACCCCTGCCCAAGGCTCACCCAACCAAATCCCCAACACCGCCACCGCGATAATCGCCGTGCCGATGATAAACGCCCAGCGGGATAAGGACATTAGCCCGCCGCCCCGCTACGCGGCACGGCAATCTGGCTATCCAATTCCTGATAGATTTGCAATGCCGTATACCCTTCCAGCATCGCCTCGGCGGTCGGCAACAACCGATGCCCGACCACCCACGGCGCGACGGTTTTAATATCATCCGGCAGTAGATAACTGCGCCCCTGCAAAGCCGCTTCAACGCGGGCGCAACGCATCACCGACAACGCCCCGCGCGTGGACAGCCCCAAGCTTAAACGCGGATGGTTGCGGCTAGCCGCCGCCACTTGCACAACATACTGGTATAACGACGTATCCACATGCACCGCCGCCGCTTCGGCGCGGGCTTGCGCCAACAGGCCGTCCGGCAACGCGCAGATAGTCGGCAACACCGCACCATGCCCGCCGCCCGGCTTATCGTAACGGCTCAGCACCGCCATTTCGGTGTCGGCATCAGGATAGCCCAGTAATAGACGGATTAAAAAACGGTCAAGCTGGGATTCCAACAGCGGATACACACCTTCAAAATCATAAGGGTTTTGCGCGGCAATCAGAAAAAACCCCGCCGCCAACGCATACGTTTGCCGATCAATGGTGACAAAATTCTCTTCCATCGCCTGCAATAAAGCCGATTGGGTTTTCGGCCCCGTACGGTTAATCTCATCGACCAACACCACTTGGTTAAACAAGGGCCCCGGAACAAAATCAAAACTGTTTTGGTGGCTGTTAAACACATGCAGTCCCGTCATATCGGTGGGCATCAAATCCGCCGTGCCTTGAATACGGCCAAAACTGCCGCCGATCAATTGCGCCAAGGCTTTTGCCAACAAGGTCTTACCCAAGCCCGGCACCCCTTCCAACAACACATGCCCGTTCGCCAACCAAGCAATCACCAGCCCATGCAAGGTATCGTCCATACCGAACACCACTTTGCCGAGTTCTTGCCGCAGGTGTTGCTCCAATTGTTGCGCCGCATTGCTAGTCATAAAGTCACTGTCCTGATGTAAGTAAGGGTATGGGTTAAGGGGATTAACGCTAGCCGCTGTCCGGCGTAGGCTTGCTTAAGGGCCGCCAATTGCCCGGCGCTGATCCGGCTATGTTGGCCTAACCAAGCGAGGGCAGCGGCCTCGTCGGGCAAATGGCGTTGCTGACACACATCTTGCAGCAAATGCTTGACCAACGCGTGCGCCAGTTGGCGCGGGGGCAAGCGGCGGGCGAAAAATTCCGCTGTGACAATGATAAAATCCTGTGCCGATAACGCGGGTGTACGGCTGCGCACCGGCGCTAAACGGTTGGTATAACCCAGTACATACAACAGCCACAGCAAGCCTAAGCAAAACAGGCTCTGATGCAAACGGCTGTCACTAAAAAAATGCTGGGGATCGTAAAGTGCCGAAAGGCCAAAATGGTAATCGTCAAACAACACCTGCCCGCCGGGGGCTAAGGTTTGGGCGAGCAGATGGTCGAATAACCGGGCATTATCGGCATGGTTAAGGAGACGGTTGCTGAATAAGTCCGGGATCAGCACTAACAGGATCTGCCCTTGTTCCGCACTGATTTGCCAAGCCACTGTCGTGTCTGTCCCTTGGAGGGTTAGTAGCCGTAACGCCAGATTATCTGAGCTGTCACTCGCCAATTGCCAAGGGCTCTCTAACAGAGAGGCCGCGATGTCCGCTTCCGCACCGTGCAGATCCGCCAACCACGGCACACCGGGCAGCGGCACTAGCGTCTGCGGCTTCAGCGCGGCACTGATAGCATCCCGCATTTGGTTCACAACGCCTTGAAAGGTTTCTGGCTTAGGTTTAGCAGATTCTGGCTTAACCGGCGGGGCTTTAGGTGGCAACGGCTCCGCAGGGGCGACGGGTGCATGGTCTGCGGCGTTGTCATCTTCATCCTCATCTGACTTAGCATCCTTGTGCCCTTCTCGAGCAAGCCGCCAATGCTGTAGTGATAACAGGCTGTTTATTTTGCAAAAACAGTCACGATACATCGACCAAGCGGGATACTGGTAAGCGGCCGCCATCACCAAGACCGTATTGCCTTTAGCCAGCCACTTAGCCAGAGCCGCCCATTCGGCGCGGGAGATGTCTTTGTGCGAAGGCAGGCTCATCAGCAATACATTACCACTAGCCGCCTGATCGGGATGCTGCAACAATGCCGTATAAGGCTGACGGAAACTGCTGCTAGGCACTTGCTCGCGCTGTAACCACACCAACAGCCCTTTCAGGCCGTCCCGTCCGCTGTCCTCCGTACTCGGTACGGAAATAAGTTGCTGCCTCTCAGACGGGGATAACAGAAAAACGACCGCGACCAAGGCCGCCACCGCCAAAGCGAAGGTAAACAAGCGATCTTTCATGATACCTGCTGAGCCAATAAGGCTTCGGCATCACGCCGATAAGCCGCCAAGATTTGCGCATCGGCGGCTTGTTGGCCGAACACAATCGGCTCGGCGGTGGCGACTAAAGCGGTAAACGCCGCCGGATTAACCCCACGGGTTGGCTTAAGATGGCGGAGCAGTTGCCGATACGTCAGCGTCGCATCACGCGGGATGGCTTCCCGCACCGCCAAGGCCTCCACCACCTGTGCCAATAAGGCGGCGATTTGCTGGGGCGGGCTTAAGCCGCCGAAATCCGAGGGGGCTGAAACTGCCGCCAACACCACGCCCGTTTGTTGGTCAGCTTTGCGCCGCCCACCCGACCAGCGGGCAAAAACCTCCGCCAGCCATAATTCATGCGATACCAAGCCTAACGTTACCAACACCAGCAACGCTATAAGGCCATAAAACAAATGCGCCAACGTTTCATCAGACAATGTCATGCCGTTCAACAGACCGCTAAACCACTGGAATTGGGTATCGTAATCTTTGCCTTTCAGGCTATCCAACCACTGTAAAAATCGTGTCCACCACTGCTTTCGGGCTTCTTCGGCACTGGGGTCAAAAATCCCCGCTAATATACCGTCAAGACCGCCCAGGTTAAGGGCAGTTGTACGCACAGGCTGTTCGGCTTTCGCCCAAAACTGCAATTGCCCCGCTTGCACACTATGGCTGTCGGCTTGCGCCACCACCAACGCTTGCCAAGGCTGTACCAATGCCGGACAGGCCAGCGTCAAATCCACAGGCTTACCCGACTGTGGCGGAACGGCATTTAAGCAGTCCCGCACCGCATCCGCGGCGTACCCTGGCATTGCCAAACAGCACAGGTACAAGAGCAACCAGCGCATTATCCAGCCAAACGCGCCGCCAAATCGGCACCGGATTTGCGCAGTTTCAGATCATGGAATTGGACGTAGATCACCGTCAAAAAAAACGGCGTAGAGGCAATGGAGAATAAATTAATGATGAGTTCAGCTATACCATCAATGCCAGCAAATTTAACAATAAAACCCAACGACCTCATTAAAATAAAATAAAACAGCGACAGCAACACCGTCGGCACTGTCAACCCCCCTGCTGTCCGCCACCAATTGCCTTTCACTAAGGCATAACTGGCTTTTAAAGATTCATAAGCCCTCTTAGCATCCAAAACAATAAAATTGACATAAAATAACAGCGATAAGCTCAGTATGATACCCGGCACCAGCAACAAGAGCGTTCCGACACCTAGGGACAACCTCAAAAGACCAGCCGGCACCAGCAACAAGAGCATTCCGATACCCACCGCCAACATATAGAGGAAAGTTGCCAACACGATGGATGGCGTTTTTCTGATACCCAGTTGCAAAGCCTCCATAAAGCTGTCTTGACGCTGATGGGCGGCATTATCCAAGCGATAAATAATCGCCGCATAACCTGCGGCAGAACACACGACCACTGCTACCATAATGCCGAAGAACCACGGAGCCACTTCAGCTAACGCCGCCGCACCGGCCATTCCGGGCAAGGTATGTTGTCTGATGAACCAGTTAAAGCCTAGGCTTAACAGCCCTAACACCGTGCTAAAACTAATCCATTTAGTAAAACTGGCGACATACAGCTTAATGCTGATGTCCAATATCTTGGCGAGACTCACCGGCTCGTCAGCTAAAATCTGCATAACACCTTCCCCCCTAAGTTAATGTTGGCGGCTATCCGCTGGGCAATAACGGCAACATCCGCACCGACAGCCACCTTAAGCATAGCCAATTTCCCGCAAATAACCAAGGTGCTTAGCAAAAAAACGTTTCCCACCCTACCCGCCGCCCCCAGTAAATCCGCCGCGTCAATCCGGCATTGCAGAAGCTAGCAGGGCAATAACGTCGGCACTATCCATTTGCACAATCTGTGCAATCGTCGCCACCGGCACGCCCGCCTGATGGGCGCTGAACACAATTGCCCGGCGGCTTTCAGCAATACCTTCTTGCTTGCCCAGCTCAATGCCTTCCTGCTTGCCCAGCTCAATACCCTCCTGCTTACCTTGCCGGATCGCCATATCCAAACTGGCCTGGACAATGACGATAAATTCGCTCTTGCGGTGTTGCAGTTCCAGCTCTTCGGGGCTTAGGTTGGCTTCGTTGGCTATCCCGAAGGCCTTTACCAAATCCCGCCCGCAGTTTTTTGGTATATCGTTCAGCTTAGCGGCATTTTTGATGAAATACAGCCAGTTGTCCCGCTCGGTCTCCAATTCCATCTCCGTTTTGTTAAACTTGGGCAACTCGATAAAGACCAGCTCAATATCATCGCAGTATTCGATGAAATCACGCTTTTCTAACAGCTTAAAGCAGTTCATCAGGCGCGGGCTATCGGGGAACATGACAAAATCGGTCAAGGTCAGGGCAATGACCGGATTCAACAAATGGTAGGCCTGGCCTTGAACCAGTTGCGCGGAATAGTTTTTTGCCGCATTGTACAATACCCGCTTCTCAAAACCGTCGTGGTTGAGGATCTGCATCTCAATAATGACGCGGGTGCCGTCGCTAAGCAACGCTTTGACATCGACAAAAGTGTCTTTCATGCCCTTGAGCATGGGGATGTTATACGGGTCGACAATGGTCAGGTCGGTAATACGCTTGCCATCGTCAAACGGGAGGACAGCGTTCAGAAAGCTCAATAAAATATCTTTCGAGCCTTCACTGCCGAAGACTTTCTTAAACGCAAAATCGGTGCGGATATCGAGAAAATTCATAAAGGACGCTAATAACGGGAAAATAAAACCATCGTCCTTAATGACCGAAAAGTCTTAGCCGAGGTTCCGCTAACGCCTCACCCTCAGGCGGCTTTTCTTAACAACACATCTAACCAAGCCGCAGGCAATATCCGTTTTAAAAACCCAAACAAATAGGTCGGGAAGGTGACGTAATAACGGATTTTTGGCCGCTTAGCTTCCAAAGCGTGGACGACTTTTGCCGCCACCGCCTCAGCAGGCAGGGTAAACGGGGCGGCGGGGCCTTGTTTTTGCAAACGTGCCGCCAGTGCCTGATAAGTGCCGTGGTGGTAACTCTGGCTAGGGTCGATATTGGCCTGATACAGCGCAAAGGCGTTTTTGCGGAAATCGCTGCGTATAGGCCCCGGCTCTATCAGCGCAATATGGATACCCGTACCGTGCAACTCCAAGCGCAAGGTATCGGCAAGGCCTTCCAAAGCAAACTTACTGGCATTGTAGGCACCGCGATAGGTCATGGCGACCAAGCCCAATACCGAGCTGTTATAAATGATACGGCCATAACCTTGGCGGCGCATCACCGGGATCAGCAAATTGGTCAGCTCTTGGGTGCCGAAGACGTTAGTTTCAAACTGCTGGCGCAACACCTCGCGCCCCAAATCCTCAACCGCCCCAGGCTGGCCAAACGCGGCATTATTAAACACCGCATCCAATCTGCCGTCCGTTAACGCCAACAGCTCGGCGACCGCCGACCGGATACTGGCACTGTCAGCCAAATCCAAGCGCAACGCAGTAAAGCCCTCCGCCGCCAACCGCGCCACATCGTCGGGTTTACGCGCCGTGGCGAAGACCCGATGACCGCGCTGTTTCAGCACTTGCGCGGTCGCGTAGCCGATACCGCTGGAACAGCCGGTAATCAGAACCGTTTTTGCCGTCACCATTATTTGCCCAGCTCTTGCTCGTTAAAATAAAAGGTTTTGGCGTTACTGCAATCGACCAGAAACACTAACGACTCTGGGCTGGATTTTTCATTCAGCTCCGACGATTCGACGCGGTTACACTGCCCGGTCGCCAAGGCTTTTTCCGCCGCCGCCCCGCGCAGCCGTTCAATATCGACTAAACGGCCTTCAAAACGCTTGACTAACGGCAACAAATTATCCACATCATAAGGCGGGATAGCATAAGCCGAAAAATCATGGGGACGGGCTTTAATCAGCACCTGGTTCTTTTTTCCCGCCTCGACAATCTGCTGTTTGCGCTGCACCGCTTGCTGGCGCTGAAGTTCGGCTTGCTCTTCGCGCTCTTGACGTTCCTTTATTTTTTGCAGATCAGATTTTTTCTCTGCATCCAGATCAATGCTGACACCCGTTTTCAGGTCAATCTGGATATTAGAGCCTGCCACACAGGGCGTGGAACGGTACACTTTATTGCCGCCAGAATCGGTACATTTATAGACCTCGGCCTCCGCATTAAAAGCCAAAAAGCCGGTTAATAGCAAGACTAAATATTTCATGTTCTCTCGGTTGGTTAGGGGTATTAGTTTTACTGCTATCTGCTTCAAGGCCTTTATACACCTGCCCGGGCTTATTCCACCGTCACCGATTTGGCAAGGTTTCTTGGCTGGTCAACATCCGTCCCCTTCAGTACCGCGACATGGTAGGCCAATAATTGCAAGGGTATGGTATAGAGTATAGGTGAAATTTCGTTATCCACCTGCGGCACTTTAATCATTTGCACAGCGCCGTTGACCGCCGGCACCAAAGTCTCGTCCATAAAGACAATCAACTGCCCGCCCCGCGCACTGACTTCTTCCATATTGGACTGAAGCTTTTCCAACAGGCTATTGTTAGGGGCAACGGTAATTACCGGCATATCGGCATCAATCAACGCCAAAGGCCCGTGTTTCAACTCGCCCGCCGGATAGGCTTCGGCATGGATATAAGAAATTTCCTTTAACTTTAACGCCCCTTCCATCGCTATCGGATAATGCGCCCCACGTCCTAAAAACAAGGCATTATTCTTTTCGGCAAACTGCTCGGACAATAACCGGATAGGGTCATTCAGACGCAATACCTTGTCGATTTTCTGCGGCAAACTGAACAACTGGGCGGTAATTTTTGCCTCCAACGCGGCATCCAATTGGAAACGCCGCCCCAACGCCATCACCAACAGCATCAGCGTGACCAGTTGGGTGGTAAAGGCTTTGGTTGAAGCCACACCGATTTCCGGACCTGCGCGGGTCATCAGCACCAGGTCGGACTCCCTGACCAAAGAGCTTTCCGGCACATTGCACAACGTTAAGGAATACTTCGCCCCGAGTTTTTTCGCTTCCTGCAAGGCCGCCAAGGTATCGGCAGTCTCGCCGGATTGGGAAATAGTCACCACCAACGTATCCGCCGCCAACATCGGCTTGCGATAACGAAATTCACTGGCGACCTCGACTTGGCAAGGTATCCGCGCCAACTCCTCAAACCAATACCGTGCCACCAAACCCGCATGATAACTGGTTCCGCACGCTAAAATCTGCACCGCCTTAACCTCGTCAAACATCTGCGCGGCATTATGGCCGAAAGCGCTTTCCTGCAAACGGTGATTGATGAAACGTCCCTCTAAGGTTTGCGCAATAGCGGTAGGCTGTTCGTAAATCTCCTTCAGCATATAATGCCGATACGCGCCCTTATCGACCGCATCGGGGCTGAGCAGGCTTTCCCTAATAGGCCGCTCGACACGCTGACCGTCAGCATTATAAATCTCTACCGAACCTATCCGCAACGCGGCAATATCACCCTCTTCCAGAAACATAAACCGCTGCGTCACCGGCAACAAAGCCGCGACATCGGATGCGATAAAATACTCGCCGATACCCACACCAATCACCAAAGGGCTGCCCTTACGGCAAGCAACCAGCACATCCGGCTCATCGGCGCTGATAATCCCCAAGGCATAAGCACCGGACAATTTTTGCACCGCTTGCCGAACCGCCGCAAGCAAATTGCCCGCCGTGCGCAAAGCCCCGAATACCTCATGGACAATGACCTCGGTATCGGTTTGCGAAGTAAATTCATAGCCTTGCGCCAATTGTTCGGCCTTCAGCACGGCATAGTTCTCAATAATACCGTTATGCACCACCGCCACCTTATCACCACTGGTATGGGGATGGGCATTAGCGGTGCTGGGTTTACCGTGGGTCGCCCACCGGGTATGGGCAATACCCAGCAAACCCGGCATCGGGTCGGCCTCCACCAACGCCGCCAAGCCCTGCACCTTACCCAGTTCGCGTTTACGGTGGAGCTCGCCGCCATTGACCACCGCCAACCCCGCCGAATCGTAGCCACGGTATTCTAAACGCCGCAAGCCTTCCAATAAAATAGGTACGACATTACGTTGGGCGATACCGCCGACTATTCCACACATACTTAACTCTCCTTTTTGCTTGGCCGTTGCCAACCAGGAACAGAAAATTGCTTACCCCTGCTTAAAGTCAATTGGCCTTCAGGGGCATCGCGGGTGATGGTCGAACCGGCACCGATGGTGGCATTTTTACCGATAGTGACCGGGGCGACCAATTGGCTGTCGGAACCGATAAACGCCCCGTCGCCGATGACCGTCTTAAACTTATTCGCACCATCATAATTACAAGTGATGGTGCCCGCACCAATATTGACCTTACTGCCGACACTGGTGTCGCCAATATAACTTAAATGATTGATCTTACTAGCTTCGGCAACTGATGATTTTTTTAGTTCAACAAAGTTACCAATATGCACATTATCGGCCAAAACCGTTTCTGGCCGCAACCGCGCATAAGGGCCGATACGGCTGCCCTGCCCTATGACCGCACCCTCCAGCACACAACAGCCAAAAATTTCAACATCATCGGCGATTTGGCAGTCCTTAATTTGGGTGTTCGGACCAATTTTAACACGGTTTCCGATACTGACCGCACCTTCCAAAATCACATTGACATCAATCTCAATGTCCTGCCCCAAGCTGACCACCGTGCCGCGCACATCAAAACGCTGCGGGTCGCGCAAAGTCACCCCTTGCGCCATCAGTTCTTCGGCTTGGCGCATCTGGAAAAACCGCTCCAATTGCGCCAACTGCATCCGGTTGTTCACCCCCAACACCTCTTCTTCCCTATCCGGCTGGCTAGTGACGATACGCACTCCCGCCGCCACCGCCATTTCGATAACATCGGTCAGATAATATTCCTGCTGGGCATTCTGGTTGGTCAACTGCCCCAACCAGGTTTGCAACTGCCCGCCACTGACCGCCATAATCCCGGTATTGACTTCACAGATAGCCTTTTCGGTCGCGTCGGCATCTTTTTCTTCAACAATTTTCAGCACTTGCCCGTCAACATCCCTGACAATCCGCCCGTAACCCGTCGCGTCCGCCAACGTGACCGTCAATAACGCCAAGGTTTGCGGACTGACATCCGCCAACAATTGCCGGACAGTCGCCAATTTTAACAACGGCACATCGCCGTATAAAATCAACACCGTATCATCCGCGCCGATAAACGGGCTGGCTTGCTGCACCGCATGGCCCGTGCCCCATTGCTGGTGCTGTCCGATCCAATTGACCCGGCAGTCCGCCAACGCCTGTTTGACCTGCTCCGCACCATGGCCAACGACAATATGGATGCTATTGTCCGCCACTTGGCTGCTCATATCATAGACATGCCGCAACAACGGCCTACCCGCAATGCCATGCAACACCTTAGGCAAATCCGAACGCATCCGCGTCCCCTTACCCGCCGCCAAAATAACCGTAGTGATTTTCATTTCCTATCCCGTTAAATAAAAAAGCCCGATAGCGCTTACACGTTACCGGGCTTTGATAAACTGTTTTAACATGATTGCTAAGGGTGACAATCAAGCATCAGTGTTCATAACTTATTCGCCACGCTTTCTCAGCCTGTCCAATGTCCGCAACTGCATGATAGCCTGCAACAATTGGGCATGGGCGGATTCATAATCGATCTTACCCGACCTGTCCGCCAACGCCTCTTCGGCCCTTGCCTTCGCTTCCATCGCCGCCGCCTCATCAATATCTTTCGCCCTGATGGCGGTATCCGCCAACACGGTGACCAGATGCGGCTGCACTTCCAGAATACCGCCGGAAATAAAGAACGGATACTGTTCCTTATCCGAGACCTTCACCCGCACTTCACCTGGGTTTAACTTAGTAATGAAAGGCGCGTGGCGCGGGGAAATACCTACTTCGCCTAATTCAGCAGGCGCAAAGAGCATTTCCGCCAAACCGGAAAAGATTTCCTTTTCTGCGCTTACGATGTCTACATGTACGGTCATGGTCATTGATTTTACCTAAACTGACATTAAGCTTTCATGGCCTTTGCTTTTTCCAACACTTCCTCAATGGTACCGACCATATAGAAAGCCTGTTCTGGAATCGCATCGAACTCGCCGTTAATAATGCCTTTAAAGCCCGCAATGGTATCTTTCAAAGACACATACTTACCCGGCGAACCGGTAAAGACTTCAGCAACAAAGAAAGGTTGTGACAAGAAACGTTGGATTTTACGCGCCCGGGCAACGGTTTGCTTGTCTTCTTCCGACAACTCATCCATACCCAAAATGGCGATAATATCACGCAACTCTTTATAGCGTTGCAAAATTCCTTGGACTTTACGCGCCACATCATAATGCTCCTGACCGATAACCAGCGGATCCAATTGGCGGCTGGTGGAGTCTAAAGGATCAATCGCCGGATAAATACCCAGCTCGGCAATTTGCCGTGACAATACCACCGTCGCGTCCAAATGCGCGAAAGTTGTCGCAGGTGACGGGTCAGTCAAGTCGTCGGCAGGTACATAAACCGCTTGGATAGACGTGATAGAACCTGTTTTGGTTGAGGTGATACGTTCTTGCAGAACGCCCATTTCCTCAGCCAAGGTCGGCTGATACCCTACCGCAGACGGCATACGGCCTAACAGCGCCGACACTTCGGTACCCGCCAAGGTATAACGGTAAATGTTATCGACGAAGAACAACACGTCGCGGCCTTCATCACGGAAATATTCCGCCATAGTCAGACCGGTCAACGCCACGCGCAATCTGTTGCCGGGCGGCTCGTTCATCTGACCGTAAACCAACGATACCTTGTCGATAACGTTAGAGTCAGTCATTTCATGGTAGAAGTCGTTACCTTCACGCGTACGTTCACCGACACCGGCGAACACCGAATAACCGCTGTGCTCGATAGCGATGTTACGGATCAATTCCATCATGTTAACGGTCTTGCCCACACCCGCACCACCGAACAGACCAACCTTACCGCCTTTGGAGAAAGGACAGATCAAATCGATAACCTTAATACCGGTTTCCAACAGCTCATTAGCCGCCGCCTGTTCCGCATAGCTCGGCGCTTCACGGTGGATACCCCATTTGACTTTTTCGCCGATAGGCCCCTTTTCGTCGATAGGCTCACCCAGAACGTTCATAATACGTCCTAAGGTCTCTTGACCGACTGGCACAGAAATAGGCGCGTTGGTATTGTTAACGGTCAGGCCACGACCCAAACCGTCGGTGGTACCCATAGCAATCGCCCGGACCACACCATCACCAATTTGTTGCTGGACTTCCAGCACCAAACCATTTCCTTCTACAATTAAAGCATCATAAACTTTGGGCAATTCTTCTCGTGAAAACTCCACGTCGACGACCGCACCAATAATCTGAACGATTTTACCCGAACTCATTAAGTTGTCCTCTTAGTTTTTTATCATTTTGCTAGGGCGTTAGGCAAGGTACGGGACCTTTAAGCCAAGCCGCCAATTCTGCCATCCCTTGCTTAGGCACTTGGGCATAACGATCCCCGCCCGTCGCTTTAAACGGCTGCGGCGCCGGCAACAATTTCGGAAATTTCCTGCGTAATGGCAGCCTGCCGGGCTTTGTTATAAACCAACTGAAGCTCTTTAATCAGCTTGCCCGCATTATCGGAAGCCCCTTTCATCGCCACCATTCTGGCGGCCTGTTCGCAAGCATTGTTTTCCACCAAACCCTGATAGACAATGGCTTCGATATAACGTGTCAGCAGATGGTCAAGCACCTCTTTGGCATCGGGTTCATAAAGGTAATCCCAATGGCCGCCCAACTCGCCTGCAATCTCATCGGCAGCGACCGGCAACAGCTTTTCGGCAGTCGGACGCTGGGTCATGGTGTTGACAAACTCGTTACTGATGACATGCA
The DNA here is from genome assembly GCF_002923755.1 of Methylovulum psychrotolerans. Taxonomy (GTDB): domain Bacteria; phylum Pseudomonadota; class Gammaproteobacteria; order Methylococcales; family Methylomonadaceae; genus Methylovulum; species Methylovulum psychrotolerans. Next base: position 275,838 of record NZ_PGFZ01000001.1, on the reverse strand, counting down.
GCTCATCAATGCGGTTTTCCGCAAACGCATCCAACATTATCTTAATGATACCGATAATGTCGCTAAGATGCGGCGCATCACCCAGCTTACCGGCTTGGCCTACCAGCTTGGCATGTTTCAGGCCGCTAAAAAAACTGGCCGCTTTTGTGCCGATGGTGCACACATCCACTTCAACGCCGTCCTGTTGCCATTGCGTCAACAACCCTAATGACTTTCTGAACAAGTTGGAGTTTAAGCCGCCACACAAGCCCCTATCGGAACTGACGACAATCAGCCCGACCCGTTTGACATCACGCTTAACCAAAAAGGGATGCTTATATTCAGGGTTTGCTTGCGCCAGATGCTTAATGATCTGCGCCATTTTTTTCGCATAAGGGCGTGTTGCCTGCATTCTGTCTTTTGTTTTACGCATTTTACTCGCGGCAACCATCTCCATTGCGCGGGTGATTTTCTGAGTATTCTTGATACTCGCAATCTTGGTGCGTATTTCTTTACCAACAGCCATTTTGAGACCCTTTTACCAACTATGAGTTTTAATGAAGGTTTCTATAGCAGCCTGCATACCCTGTTTGATTTCATTGCTAAAATCACCCGTCTCATTAATGGAATCCATCAGAGCGGCGTGTTCGGCTTTCATGTAGCCATGTAAGGCCGCTTCAAAATCCAGCACCTTATTGACTTCAACCGAATCAAGGAAACCCTCATTGGCGGCAAACAAAGAAACGGCCATTTGCGCAACTGACATCGGCGAATATTGATTTTGTTTCATCAATTCCGTAACCCGTTGGCCACGCTCAATTTGTTTTCTGGTGCTTTCGTCAAGGTCAGACGCGAACTGGGCAAATGCCGCCAACTCACGGTATTGCGCCAAGTCCAAACGGGTACCGCCACCTAACTTTTTAATGATCTTGGTTTGTGCCGCACCGCCTACCCGCGATACCGACAGACCCGCGTTAACCGCTGGCCGGATACCCGCGTTGAACAGGTTGCTTTCCAAGAAAATTTGTCCGTCGGTGATGGAGATCACGTTAGTCGGTACGAAGGCCGATACGTCACCGCCTTGGGTTTCGATAATCGGCAACGCGGTCAACGAACCGGTTTTGCCTTTCACCTTACCGCCGGTCAGCTTTTCGACTTCGTCGGCGTTGATACGCGCGGCGCGTTCCAACAAGCGCGAATGCAGATAGAACACGTCACCCGGATACGCTTCACGGCCTGGCGGACGGCGCAACAACAGCGACACTTGACGGTAAGCCCAGGCTTGTTTGGTCAAATCGTCATAAATGATCAGTGCGTCTTCACCACGGTCACGGAAAAACTCGCCCATTGAACAGCCGGTATACGGGGCAATGAACTGCATAGCCGCCGATTCGGAAGCGGAAGCCGCGACGATGATGGTATGCTCCATCGCGCCATGCTCTTCCAACTTACGCACCACGTTGGCGATAGATGAACGTTTTTGGCCGATAGCGACATAAATACACTTAATGCCGGTGCCTTTTTGGTTGATGATGGCATCAACGGCGATAGCGGTTTTACCGGTTTGGCGGTCGCCGATGATCAGCTCGCGCTGGCCGCGGCCAACCGGAATCATCGCGTCAATGGATTTCAAGCCCAATTGGACGGGCTGGTCAACCGATTGGCGGGCAATAACGCCAGGGGCAATCTTTTCGATAGGTGCAGTTTCGTTGGTGTCAATCGGGCCTTTGCCGTCAATCGGGTTGCCTAAGGCATCGACGACGCGGCCTAACAACGCTTCACCGACCGGGACTTCCAAAATCCGTCCGGTACACTTTACGGTGTCGCCTTCGGAAATGTGCTGGTAAGAACCTAAAATAACCACACCGACGGAATCCCTTTCAAGATTCAACGCCATACCGAAGGTATTTTGCGGGAACTCTAACATTTCCCCTTGCATTGCTGCGGAAAGGCCATGAACCCTGACGATACCGTCAGACACACTGACCACGGTGCCTTCCGTATGAGATTCAGAACTCAAATCAAAGCTTTCGATCTTCTTTTTAATCAGATCACTAATTTCAGATGGGTTTAATTGCATGATTTTTTCTCACTCTCACTGAAGAGTTTTTTGCATGTGTTGAAGCCGGCCTCTAATAGAACCGTCAATTACTTGATCGCCAGCGCGTACCAGAACACCGCCAATGAGTGATTTGTCTACGGCTACATTCATATTAATTTTTTTGCCCAGCGATTTTTCCAGAGTGTCGGCAAGCCCTTTATGGGCGGCTTCTGACAGCTCATAAGCGGATGTCACCTGGACATCAAGATAACCTTCATACTCCGCCTTATACTCTTCAAACAGCTTGGCAATTGTCGGCAACAAAGGCAGACGACCGTTTTGCACCAGCAATTTAAGGAAATTAGCCGCTTCTTCATCAAGTTGGCCTTGACAAATATCGAGCAAAAGAGTAGCTACGCTTTGCTTACCGATCTTAGGGTTATCAACTACGCCAGAAATGTCCCCACTGCCGATAACCGCCGCCATAAACGCCAAACCTTGCGACCAGCTTTGCATAGCCGCCGTCTCTTTGGCGCGTTTAAACGCCGCTACCGCATAAGGTCTTGCCGATGTCGCCAATTCGCTCATGGTGCTTAACCTAATTGATTAGAGACATTATTAATAATGTCCTGATGCTTAGCCGCGTCGATTTCCGCACCCAAGATTTGTTCGGCGGCGATCAGCGCCAACTTAGCAACTTCTTGGCGCAGGCCGTCTTTGGCTTGCTGCATTTCTTGCTCAACTTGTGCGCGTGCTGCCAGAACCAAACGCTCGCCTTCTTTTTTGGCGGCATCTTTCGATTCTTCAACAATTTCGTTCGCACGTTTTTGCGCAAGGCTGACAATTTCCGCAGACTGCGTTTTGGCCTCTTTCAAATAGCTTTTGGCTTTTTTCTCGGCCAACTGCATTTCTTCCTGACCTTTTTCAGCCGCCGCCAAACCTTCGGCAATTTTCTTTCTACGTTCTTCTAAAGAGTCAAATAAAGGTGGCCAAATGTACTTCATGGTAAACCATACCAGAAGTGCAAAGGTAATCATTTGCCCAATCAGAGTAGCATTGATGCTCACGATGCGTTCCTCTTGTCGCTATTAAAATTAGACTGTTTAATTAGCCTGCCGCAGCAGCTTGGACAGCAGACAAGAACGGATTTGCAAAGGTAAAGAATAACGCCAAACCGACACCGATCATGGTTACCGCGTCCAACAGACCGGCGACAACGAACATTTTTACTTGCAGCATAGGCACCATCTCTGGTTGGCGGGCCGCACCTTCCAGGAATTTACCGCCCAACAGACCGAAGCCTATCGCAGTACCTAAAGCGCCCATACCTAAAACCAGACCTACTGCGATAGCAGTCATACCTTGCACATCAGCAATCAATCTTGCAATTTCCATGAAACCTCCAAAACGTATATCAAGTTATAAAAAAGTGTAAAAAATTAATGGTCTTCGTGCGCCATACTCAAATAAACAATCGTCAGCACCATAAAGATGAACGCTTGCAGGGTAATGATCAGAATATGGAAAATGGCCCAAGGAAAACTCAAAACCGGTTGGATATACCAAGGCAGTAAAGCGATCAGGATAAAGATCAGCTCGCCCGCATATAAGTTACCGAATAACCGCAGCGCCAGTGAAATGGGCTTGGCCAGCTCTTCGACCAACTTCAGCAACAGGTTAAACGGCAACAGCCACGGCCCGAACGGCTGCAAGGTCAGTTCTTTGGTAAAGCCCCATACGCCCTTAATCTTGATGCTGTAAAAAATAATCAAGAAAAATACGGAAATGGACATGGCAAACGTGGCGTTCAAATCGGTACTCGGCACCACCCGCAAATAATCGATGCCCATTAAGGAACCGATCAGCGGCAAAATGTCTACAGGGAACAAGTCCATAAAGTTCCACAAGAACACCCAGCAAAAGATGGTCAACGCCAGCGGCGCGATCAGTTTGCTATGGCCGTGGAAGCTGTCTTTGACTTGCGTGTCGACAAACTCAATGAGCATTTCGGCAAAACTTTGCGCCAAACCCGGCACCCCGGCGGTGGCTTTATCGGCGGCGGTCTTAAAAAACCAAACGAACAAGCCGCCTAAAACCGCTGAGAAAAACAAAGTGTCAAGATGTAATGACCAAAAGCCTTCGCCAACCCGCAGCGCAGTCAAATGGTGAATAATATATCCGGTTGCACCTTCGGCAGCGTGAGCTTCGGTAGCCATTGTTCCTCTCTTTAAATAGTCAATGTCAACGCATTAATAGCGCGAACCAAAAAACGGCTATTGCCGCCATATAGGTGGACAATAGTGGAAATATGTTTATGTTAGGAAGCTGAAAAGCCGCAGCAAACAAGATAACCGTCAGCGCCCATTTACCCGCCTCACCCAAGTAAAAGCGGTTAATGAGGATTTTTGCGGACTTGCCGGCCGGATTGCGCATTTGCCAACCAAAAAACGCATTGGGGATAAACGCCACCACCCCGCCCACAGCAGCCGAACCCGCCTGTTGCCATCCTAATACGACAGCAAAGCCGAAAACGGCAGTTGTTATTATCAGAAATTGATAAATAAGCACTTTGCTGACAGTAGATAATTTTCTAGCTGCCACCTGACAAACTCCAAACATAAAAGCTGTTGGATTATAACGACCTGTTTTGATTAAATCAAGGTCGGTGTGTCGGCAATTGCTTTAGGCTGCCCCTTATCAACGCCTTACACGGCTTTTTTCTGCTTTATTTTTCAAAATATTAGCAATTTCACCACGTTTTTGGCAAAATGGTGGACACCCTAAATCCTTATAAAAAATAAGGTATATAGCGGACGGTTATTACCCCACAAGATAAGCTCCGCACAGCTAATCCTTCCCCGCATCGGCCACTCAAGCCTGACCAACCGCTAAACGGGAAAACAATATGACGGGTATCCGAGAGCGGTAATTTTTGTTTAAAAAACGTCTCTCACAAAGAACAGGGACAAATTGATTGATAAGCAAAAAACAGCCTTCATACAGCCCGCAGTTAACGCCGTTGAATCTACGGATTCCAGAGCCAATGCGTTTTAGGGAAAAGAATTTAGCATATCGCAAGGACATTGACCAGACAAAAAAACCGCAATAGGACATACAAAGCCAAAACTACGCGATAAAGCAATCGGAACACTGCTTTTGTCATTCATACCCTACATCCACAAGCCTTTGCCCCTACGCCAATCTATGCGATTATAAGTCCATCACCGACCGATCAGGACTTATACCATGCAGGGCCAACTGAAAAAAATGTCCGGGCAACTCGCCTCGCCCATCTTATACGACCTACCGCTAAACGACACCAAAATCCCCCTCAACCCGTTCATCGGCCAGCCCATCAAACTGACCAACACCGGCAAAATCCTCTGCCTGCACTGCGGCAAAGCCATTAAAAAGACCTATAACCAAGGCTATTGCTACCCCTGCTTCATCTCTTTGGCGGAATGCGATTTGTGCATCGTCAAACCCCATACCTGCCATTATGCGGCGGGGACATGCCGGGAGCCGAGCTGGGGCGAAGCGTTTTGTTTCCAACCGCATATCGTCTATCTGGCCAACTCCAGCGGCATTAAAGTCGGCATCACCCGTGCCACCCAAATCCCGACCCGTTGGATAGACCAAGGCGCGAGCCAAGCTTTGGCAATTTTTCAAACGTCATCGCGCCAGATTGCCGGATTGGTGGAAATGGTGTTGGCCCAGCATATCAGCGACAAGACCAACTGGCAGCAAATGCTGAAAAAAACCGCCGAGCCTATCGACCTGCCGGAACGGCGCGACCACTTGTTGCACTTGTGCGCCGCCGAGCTGGCGGCCATCAGCGAACGCTTTGGCGTAGGAGCGGTTGAACCGCTAAGGGGAGACGTGGTGGAATTGGCATTTCCGGTCAGCCAATACCCCACTAAGATCAAATCCCTGTGCCTGATCAAAACCCCGGAAATTTCCGGCATCCTATTAGGCATAAAAGGACAATATTTGCTGTTAGACAGCGGCGTGTTAAATATCCGCAAATACACCGGCTACGAAGTAGACTTCCAAGCCTAAGCATTAAACGGGAGCGCGGGCATCTTGCCCGCACAAGAGCGGGTAAGATGCCCGCGCTCCAAAGAGACAGCAGGCCGGGCAAACCCCGTTAACACTTAGGAACGTATATGAAATTAAGTGGACGTTTATTACACCTCAGCGTATTAAACCCCACCCCAGCCCTTGACAGGGGAGGGAGCAAATGGCTTCCCCGTCATGCAGGCGAACATTAGAAGAAAAGCCCCTCCCCCTGCCAAGGGGGAGCCCTTCGGCTTCGCTCAGGAGGGAGGGGGTTGCCGTACTTTCGCCTGTACAACAGGTTTTTATTTCATGCAAATCCCTTAGTGGATAATACCCTGCTCTTTCAACGCGCCATGAATGTCATCCAGTGATTGCGTGTCGGTATCGAAGGCACTGTCCGCCAGTTCGGCAGGGCAAGTGGTGCAAATCGCCACCAAGCCGGCATTCTTCAGCGCCAGCACCAACTCGGCATTGGCGGTTTCCAGCACCGTGGTCGCATGGCCGTTATCAAACAGCTTTCTTTCCAACTGATAGGCCACGGTTGCGCTGTCCGCACCCGTCAACAAAACCGCCGCCGGGGTTTGGCTAAAGCGGGACGCGCGTTCTTCGATACTGACCGATTGCAGGCCTTCATCATCAGATACGCCGATAATCATCCCCGCACCGACCGTACCGTTCGTCAAACGGTCGATGATAATAAATGACCCCGTGCCACGGCTGGTTTTATACGCATCAAACACCACTGGCGATGTCACCGACACTGTACAGCAACCGATTTCGTTCAGCTTAACCTCGGTCGCATCATGATGCTCCAAGGTATTGACATCAATACGGTGATGGATCAGCGACACCGAACCGAACACACTGCGTGTCGCCAGCTTAATGACGTATTGGCGGCCTGGGGTCAGGGCTTTTTCGGTCATCCAAACGATATGCGCCTTAAACTTATCGGCCACCACCGCTGAGACCAGCTCTTTGCCGACCAGCATATCGCCACGGCTCACGTCAATCTCATCTTCCAAGGTCAACGTCACCGACATCGGCGCGAACGCCTGCTCAATATCGCCGTCATAAGTCACGATAGATTTGATCTTACTGCTTTTACCGGACGGCAGAGCGGTGACCAAATCGCCTTTATTGAACACACCTGCCGCGACCGTACCGCAAAAGCCCCGGAAATCCAAGTTAGGACGGTTGACGTATTGGACAGGGAAACGGGCATTGTCAAAATTGCGGTCATGGGCAATCACCACCGTGTTCAACGCTTCCATCATCGGCACACCGGTAAACCACGCCATGTTCTCGCTAGGGTTTACCACGTTATCGCCGTCCAGCGCCGACATCGGGATAAACTGCACGTCTTGCAAATCCAAAGTGGCAATAAAATGCAAATAATCGGCTTTGATTTGCTCAAACTTCGCTTCGCTGTACTCAACCAAATCCATTTTGTTAATGGCGACGATAACGTGCTTAATGCCCAGCAACGACGCGATAAAGCTATGGCGCTTGGTTTGGGTTTGCACACCGTAGCGGGCATCGATCAAAATGATCGCCAAATCGCAAGTGGACGCGCCGGTCGCCATATTGCGGGTATATTGCTCATGCCCAGGGGTGTCAGCGATGATGAACTTGCGGGTAGAGGTCGAGAAATAACGGTAAGCCACGTCGATAGTGATGCCTTGCTCACGTTCGGCCTGCAAACCGTCCACCAACAACGCCAAATCGATTTTACCCGCACCCGTGGTGCCGGACTTGACGCTATCGGCCTGCACAGCCGCCAATTGGTCTTCATAAATCATCTTCGAGTCGTGCAATAAGCGGCCTATCAAGGTGCTCTTGCCATCGTCAACGTTACCGCAAGTTAAAAAGCGTAACAGCTCTTTACGTTCATGTTGTGCCAGATAGGCGTTAATATCAGTGCTGATCAGATCGGATTGATGGGACATGGTATTAGATTCAAAGTAAAAGGTTCAAGATAAAAACTGACGTTACGCAGTAACGGGCTTTACCCCCGTTTGCCGCGCCGAGCATCGCAGGTTTTGTCGGGATCAGCCCGAAGGGGCGCGGCAGGGATGCCGCGCGTCGGCAGGAGGGCAGGAGCCCTCTCTGCCGACCCCCGACAAAACCGAGAAGCGCAGGATCAAGCGGCAACCGGGCCGCCTTTT
>NZ_PGFZ01000001.1:238842-267587 GCF_002923755.1 Methylovulum psychrotolerans | reverse complement strand
CCCGACAAAACCGAGAAGCGCAGGATCAAGCGGCAACCGGGCCGCCTTTTCTTTGGATACTTTCTTTTGGCGGAGCAAAAGAAAGTATCTCGCCTTCGGGTGCGAGAACCCGATTAAAAAACCGTCGCGACAGCGACTCATCACTACATTTTTCAATATCGCAAAAGTGGCCGCGTAACATCAGATAAAAATACAACCGCTTTAGCGGTAGGCCCCGCCATTATTATTCGCCAACGCCGGGTCTGTACAAAGCCCCATTAATACGCCGGCCTCATTACAAGCCACCGTATCCAGACAAGCCGCATTATCGCCGCACTGCAAAGCCTGTAAGGCCTGCAACACTTGCGTCAATTGCGTGACATCCAAGCTGTTGACATCCAAATTATTGGCATCCAAACCGCCGCCCGCCGCCACAGGGCCGGGTAAAACGGTATTGGCCGAACCGCCGCCGAACTTGCCGCCCAAATCTTTAAGCCGACCTTGCACCTTATCCATCAACTCACTGACGGAAGGGACGGCTGGGTGGTGTGGCAGTTTTGGGGCAGACGGAGCCAAAGACCCCACCGCCGGGGAGCTTGCGGTATTGACAGGCTGGCGGTCGGCACGGGTGGCGCATTCGGTATCCGAATAAACGATACCGCCATACCTATCGGTGCACTTATACACGCCGCCATAACTGCCCGCAGACACGCACAGCAGGCTTAAGCACAGTAACCGATTAACCGCCATCTGATGAATAGCCATAAAAACTCCCGCAGTCAGCCAAAGCAAACGAGGTGTTAGAAATACCCTTCGCGTTTTTTCTGCTCCATAGAGCCGGATTGGTCATGGTCGATCAAACGGCCTTGACGCTCGGAAGTGGTCGTTAATAACATCTCTTGGATAATCTCCGGCAAGGTTGTCGCCGTGGACTCGACCGCACCCGTCAGCGGGTAACAGCCTAAAGTCCGAAACCGTACCATCTTCATTTCAACCTTATCATCCGGGCCTATCGGCATACGCTCATCATCGACCATGATTAACATGCCGTCTTTTTCGACCACCGGACGTTCTTTAGCAAAATACAACGGCACGATAGGAATCTGTTCCAAATGGATATATTGCCAAATGTCCAGCTCCGTCCAGTTCGACAGCGGGAACACGCGGATGCTTTCGCCTTTATCGATCTTACCGTTGTAAATGTTCCATAATTCGGGGCGTTGGTTTTTCGGGTCCCAGGTATGGTTTTTGTCGCGGAACGAATAAACCCGCTCTTTAGCCCGCGATTTTTCCTCGTCACGGCGAGCCCCGCCGAAAGCGGCATCAAATTGGTATTTGTTCAAGGCTTGCTTAAGGCTTTCGGTCTTCATCACGTCAGTATGTTTCTTACTGCCGTGGCTAAACGGGCCGATACCTTGTTCAACCCCGTCCTGATTAATATGCACCAGCAAATCCAAGCCCAACTGCTTAACCCAGTCATCACGGAAAGCGATCATTTCCTTAAACTTCCAGGTCGTATCGACATGCAGCAAAGGGAAAGGCGGTTTGCCCGGATAAAAAGCCTTCATGGTCAAATGCAGCATGACCGCCGAATCTTTGCCTATCGAATACAACATCACAGGACGTTCAAATTCAGCTGCCACTTCACGAATGATATGAATGCTCTCAGCTTCCAGCTGTTTAAGATGTGTTAATTTATAATCGGTCATTTAAAAGTCCGTCAAAGTTGGGTGAAACACTATGTCAATCAGACGCTCAAGCCGCGCCCTATACTAAATTTGAAGCCTCAGTTAATACCAATTCCCGCCATGTCTCTCCACTATTGCAAGGTGTTTAATTTAAGGTGATCATTAAAGCTGTTGTAAAGCGGTTTGCAGGTGCTGATAAATGCCGCCGAAGCTGCCGTTGCTCATCAGCACGACATGCCCGCCTTGCGGGGCCTCGGCCAGCACACGCGCGATAATGGCCTCCAGCGACGGGCAGATTTCGATATTATCGGCATACTGTTGTAAGGCCGTCAAATCCCAACCCAACGCTTCCGGCTGATAAATGACCGCCACATCCGCTTGGCTTAACGAAGCGGCCAGCGTTTGGCTATGTACGCCCATGCGCATGGTATTGGAGCGCGGCTCGACAATAGCGATGATGCGCTGCGCCCCGACTTGCTGGCGCAAACCGTCTAAGGTCGTGGCGATGGCGGTCGGGTGGTGGGCAAAATCATCATACAGCGTGACCCCGTTGATGGTCGCCAACACCTCCATACGCCGCTTGACATTACGGAACTGCACCAAAGCGGCGACCGCGTCGGCAGGTTGCACCCCAACATGGGCAGCGGCGGCCAATGCCGACAACGCGTTATAGACATTATGCCGGCCCGTCAGCCCCCATGCCACCGTAGCCTGCTCGCTGCCGGCAAAAAATACCTTAAACAAACTGCCGTCCGCTTTCAGCAACTGCGCATCCCATTGCCCTTCACCAGCAATTGACGTGCCGACCACCTTTGTCCAGCAGCCCATCGCCAACACATCATTCAGGTTAGCGTCGGCGACCGGGCTAATCAGCAAGCCCTCACCCGGCACTGTCCTGACCAAATGGTGGAATTGCTTTTTAATCGCGTCCAAGTCAGGAAAAATGTCCGCATGGTCAAATTCAAGGTTATTTAAAATCGCAGTACGCGGGCGATAATGGACAAATTTTGAGCGTTTGTCAAAAAATGCCGAATCATACTCATCGGCCTCGATCACAAAAAACTCACCGCCGCCCAGCCGCGCCGACACGCCAAAGTTCAGCGGAACACCGCCAATCAAAAAACCCGGTTCGAGGCCGTTATAAGCCAATATCCAGCTTAACATGCTGGTAGTCGTGGTTTTGCCGTGCGTACCCGCCACCGCCAACACCCATTTGCCTTGCAACACCTGCTCGGCCAACCATTGCGGGCCAGACAGGTAGGGCAAGCCCAAATTCAGCACCGCCTCCACCTCAGGATTACCGCGCGACAGGGCGTTACCGATAATCACCAAATCGGGGCGTTCGGCCAAATTCTCCGCCCGATAGCCGGAGAGCAATTGGATGCCTTGCGCTGCCAATTGCGTACTCATAGGCGGATAGACGTTTTGGTCAGACCCCGACACCCGATGCCCCAACTGCTTGGCAATCACCGCCAAGCCGCCCATAAATGTCCCGCAAATACCTAAAATATGAATATGCACTGTGTCATCCCGTTGCACGGTTTAGTTATGTTATGAATTTTTTTAACAGGCCGCGCCATTGCCATTAAATTAATGGGTAGGTCGGGCAAGCGGTTCTGCCCGACAGCAGCCGTTCGGTTTGCCGTGCCTTTTGGCTGCGCACAAGGCCACATCCGGCAGCATTGGAAAATATCGGGCAGAACCGCTTGCCCGACCTACGCAACGAAAGCATATCAGTTGCCAGTCTACCCGCAACGCCAGAAAAATGCTGTTAACTATGCACATTAAACGGCTCAACCCATACCGCCTCGCCGGGCTGTACACCTTGGCAAGTGGCGGGCAAGACGATGTAACAGTTGGCCTTATGCAACGTGCTTAGCACATGCGAACCCTGCAAACCCGCCGAGGCGACCGTCAAACTGCCGTCGGCGGCTTGGCTGAAAATGCCGCATTGGAACTCCTGCCGCCCAGGGGATTTTTTTAACAGGCTGGTGCAGGTAGCCAGCAGCCGTAGCGGCGGCTGGTAGGGCAGACCCAACAAGCAGTGCAGACCCGGCTGCACCAACTGCCGAAAAGTCGCCATCACCGCCAAGGGGTTGCCGGGTAAGCCGAAAAAATGGCAACCCGCCAGCGTACCGAACGCCAAAGGCTTGCCCGGCTTCATCGCCAGCTTCCAAAACGCCACCTGCCCGCGCTGCGCCAATAATGCCCGGATATAATCCGCCTCACCCACCGACGCGCCGCCCGTGGTGATCAGCACATCCGCCGTCGCAGCGGCCTTAAGCAACGCCGCCTCCAATTGCCCCGGATCATCGGCCAGTACCCCGCCATCCGTGACCTGATAACGCGGATCAGCTAATAAACCGCCTAACAAATAACGGTTGCTGTCATAAATTTGCCCAGAGGCCAAGGCTTGCCCCAAACCGACCAGCTCGTCGCCCGTCGAAAAAAAGGTAATGCGCAAAGGCCGCACCACCGCTACCTGTGCCACCCCCGCCGCCGCCAACAGCCCCAAATCGGCGGGGCTTAAGGTGGTATGGTCGGCGCACAACGACGCACCGAGCCGCACGTCTTCCCCGGCTTGGCGGACATTTTGCCCCGGTTTAGGCTGGGGTGGCACTCGCACCGCCGCGCCGTCAACGCGCACTTGCTCCTGCATCACCACCGAATCGGCTTGCGGCGGCACCACCGCGCCGGTAAAAATCCGCACACATTGCCCGGCTTGCAGCATACCTTGAAAAGGCCGTCCCGCCCACGCCGTACCGACACACTGCAAAGTGACGGCGGCATCGGCGCTGACATCCGCGCCAGCAAAGGCATAACCGTCCATCGCCGCATTCCGTTCGGGCGGCAGATTGGTCTGCGCCGTCACCGGATGGGCTAAAACCCGCCCCAAAGCGGCGGATAAGGTGACAGTTTCCGTGTCTGCTATCGGTGCCAGTGCCGCCAAAATCCGCGCCAAGGCTTCGGCGACGGTCAACAGCGGTTTTGCCTCATACGCGCAACTGTCGATCATGCTGCCAACACCTGCGTCATGATGAACTCGGCAAGCTGCTGCGGACGGTTAATGTCCAAGCACGGCAACGGCGGCGGCAAATCCAAAGCCTCGTCACTGGCGACCGCGATAATATCCGGGTCGTCAGGATATAACAAGGGCTGCGCTAGCTCTCGGCGGTGCAATTCAATCTTAGGAAATTTTTCCGCTTTAAAGCCTTCGACCAGAACTAAATCCACTCCCGTCTGGTCGAACTGGCGTAAGCTTTCGGCCAACTGCGGCTCACACACGGGTAAGATGTCCGTAATCATAGCGCTGCGGTGGCGGGACACCAACAGCACCGGGGAAGCCCCAGCCGCGCGTAAGCGAAAGCTGTCCTTGCCGGGCTGATCGATTTGAAAATCGTGGTGGCTATGTTTAATCAGGCCAATCCGTAAGCCTTGGTTTTTTAACAGCGGAATCAGCGCTGTCAGAAGCGTGGTTTTGCCGGTACCGCTGGCGGCGACAAAACCGAGTACGGGGATTTGCGAATATTGCATGGATGCCAATTCATCAGACTGTTATCTTGTGCAAGCTATTCTAAGGTATTATGGGCTTAACCTCTATTTAATCCCGCCCAACCGATTATTTACGGAGCCCGCTTTGATCCGCATCATCTTCTTATTACTGCTGGCCATTATCGGCTATTTTGCCTTACGCGGCAGCTTGAAAAAAGCCTTTCCGCCCGGGCGGCGACCCACCCGCACCTTGATTTGGGGCTTATGCGGCGGGGGCCTGTTACTGTTGGCACTGACCGGAAACCTCAACGCCTTAGCGGCCTTCATCACCCTTATTGCCGCCTTGCTGTTACGGCTAATGCCGTTGCTTACCGCTATCTTACCGCATCTGCACCGTTTTTGGACACAGCAGGGTGGTGGACAAGGCCAACATTCGGCACATTCCGCCCGCCCTAAAGGCGGCATGAGCCACGACGAAGCCTACGAAATCCTCGGCTTAAAACCGGGGGCAACCGAATCTGACATCCTCGCCGCGCATCGGCGGCTAATGCTAAAAAACCATCCAGACCGGGGCGGCTCGGATTATCTCGCCGCCAAAATCAATCTGGCAAAAAAAACCTTGCTCAATCCCTAACGCTTATGAAACGCCGAGCCCCCCAGCCGATTTTTCTAATCTCCCTGACCCTCGCCGCCCTCTTCGGCGTAACCCCGCCAAGTGCCGCCGAACCTCCTGCACCTGCCGCGCCCAAGAAAACGCCAGCGGCGAAAAGCCCCGCCGCCCCGCCCAAAACCGCCGCCCATGCCCCCGCGCCCAGCAAAGCCCTACCTGCCAAGCTGCCGAAACCTACGGCAAGCCTTGCCAAAAAAGCCCCTACCAAAGCCCCCGCCTTGGAGGCAAAAAAATATTATCAAGTCCAACCGGGCGAAACCCTGTATTCCATCAGTGTAAAAACGGGCCAAGTGTTCCAAAATCTGGCACAATGGAACCGTTTACCCTCGCCTTACCGCGTCAGCGAAGGGCAAACCCTGCAATTGTTCGAGCCGCCCGAAGAGCCTGTGCCTGAGCAAAAGCAAGCAAATCCCATACCCGCCCCAGAAAAACGTGACGCAGTTCAAAAATTCACAATTCCCCCCCTTAAAAAAACCGCGCCAAACGCTATAATCAACCCGCGCAAAGCCAGTAATACCGCCGCCGCCAGCAAATCTGTCCCGTTGGCTGAGAAAAAACGTGACACTCCCGTTACCGATAAAAAAATGGTAAAGTTAGGCTATAGATGGCCTATTACAGGCCGCATCCTCAGAAGCTTCGCACAATCAAATAAACAAGGGATTGATATAGAAAGCAAAAACAAACAATCGGTGGTAGCGGCAGCAGCCGGACGCGTCGTTTACATCGGTCAAGGCCTAAGCAACCTAAAAAACCTGCTGATCATCCAACACAATGGCCCTTATTTGACCGCTTATGCCAATAACAGCCGCATTCTTGTGAAAGAAGACCAAAACGTGGCGGCCGGGCAAGCCGTTGCCGAAATCGGCACGGCGGCTAACGGGCCCTACAGCCTACATTTTCAGATAAGAAAAAACGGCACACCCGTAGACCCGCTGAATTTCTTAGCCAAATAGCACCATTCAGGGTTCTGGCTTAGGCGCTAGCCGGGTAAGGCACGGAACGGCAGAGCGCAACCTTTTTACAGCACAAAATCCGATAGCCTTACCAGACGCGGACACTCTAGGCCGCAATAAAATTAGCAGGCGGGGCAATGTTGCACCGGACAAAGCCTTAACCCGATAATTCCGAACTTTATTTATGAATGAAACCTTGCTAGTACCAGCGGATGATGACATTACGGCAACGCTTGATGATGAAACGTTTACGTTTGATGAAGACAGCGAAATTGCCGGGACTATTAACCCACAAGAACTGCTGGACTTAGACACCGAAGTCGCCGCACTAAAAAGCAAAGCCCCCCAAGATTTCGATGCCACCCGCACCTATCTGAGCGAACTGGGCCGCTCGGTGTTACTGACCGCCGAACAGGAAGTCACTTACGGCAAACAAGCCCAGCAAGGCGACCAAACCGCCCGCAACATCATGATCGAAAGCAACCTGCGCTTGGTGGTAAAAATTTCCCGCCGCTATATCAACCGCGGCCTGCCCTTGCTCGACCTCATCAACGAAGGCAACCTGGGGCTCATCCGCGCCGTGGAAAAATTCAACCCCGACAAAGGCTTCCGGTTCTCCACCTACGCCACCTGGTGGATCAGACAGGCGATAGAACGCGCCATCATGAACCAAACCCGCACCATCCGCCTGCCCATCCATATCGTCAAAGAAATGAATGTGTACCTTAAGGCGCAGCGCCATCTCGCGCAGTTGCTGGACCGCGAACCCACCCCCGAAGACATCGCCACGCACCTGGACCGCCCCCTGCCGCAAGTGGAAAAAATGCTCAAACTCAACGAGCGCGTCACCTCGGTGGATTTACCCAGCCTGCAAGAATTTGACAAACCCATCCTAGACTCCTTGTCCAGCGACACCGCCCTGCCCCATGACGAACACATCCAAGCCGAAGGCATCCGGCTTAACATCTGCCATTGGATTTTTGAGCTGCCCGACAAACAGCGCGAAGTGATCTGCCGCCGCTACGGCCTGTGCGGCTACCAAGAATGGACACTGGAACAAGTCGCCCAAGAACTCGGCGTAACCCGCGAGCGCATCCGCCAAATCCAAATGGAAGGCCTAAAAAAGCTCAAAGAGATCATGCACACCCACGGCTACTCCTTTGAAGAGATTTTCAACTAAGGGACGTGCATAAAATTAAGTAGGCGTTCTATTCATCTCTGCGTGTTAAACCCCACCCCAGCCCTCACTGCCATTAAGTTAAGAATTTAGTATTATTAATCAGTATGTTATGTGTTAGTATAACGCCAAGTAGGATTAACCGTTCGCCCTGAGCTTGTCGAAGGGTGGGCGGTTAATCCGTCCATGGTTCGACGACCAGCGGAAGTCCCTGTGGGACAGGCTCACCACGAACGGATTAATCTAATCCCTACATTATTGAAATATAATACATAAACTCTTAACTTAATGGCAGTGACCCCACCCCTCCCCTTGGCAGGGGAGGGAGCTTATGCCTTCCCTGTCGTACAGACGAAAATCAGGGGAAAAAGCCCCTCCCCCTGCCAAGGGGGAACCCTTCGGCTTCGCTCAGGAGGGAGGGGGTTGCCGTACTTTCGCTTGTTCAGCAGAGTTTATTTCATACACGTTCCTAAGCCCCCAGCCTTATGCGCCACTTACTCACCAGCCTACTCACCCTATTACTGTCCGCCTGTATGCCGCATATCCAGCCCGCAGGCACACCTGTGACCACCGCCCAACTCCTGCCCCACCGCTACCTGACTGCCGACGCGACCCTACTGCCCCTAGCAAGCTGGCGACCCGAACAGCCACCCAAAGCCATCATCGTCGCCCTGCACGGCTTTAACGACTACAGCCACTTCTTCCAAGACAGCGGCGAATTTTTCCGCCAGCACGGCATCGCCAGTTACGCCTACGACCAACGCGGCTTTGGCGGCAGCCCCCAACGCGGCGGCTGGAGCGGTGCCGCCACCTTAAGCCAAGACCTCAACAACTTCGTCCGCCTCGTCCAACACCGCCACCCCGACACCCCCCTGTTCGTCCTCGGCGAAAGCATGGGCGGGGCGGTGGTCATCAACACCTTTAGTCAAGCCGACGCACCGCCCGTCAACGGCCTCATCCTCGTCGCCCCCGCCGTCTGGGCGCGCGCCACCATGCCCTGGTACCAGCCGCCGCTGCTGTGGACGCTCGCCCACACCGTCCCCAAACTAACCTTGACCGGACGCGGCCTAAAAATCCTCGCCTCCGACAACATCCCCATGCTCCGCGCCTTAGGCAAAGACCCGCAAGTCATCAAAGCCACCCGCGTCGAAGCCATGTACGGCCTCGCCGATTTAATGGACGCGACCCTAGGCCTAGCCGGACAACTCCCGCAACCCAGCCTCCTGCTCTACGGCGACCACGACCAACTCATCCCCCCCACCCCGACCCGGCAATTCATCCAAACCTTTAGCCAAAGCCCAGCCAAAACCATCGCCTTTTATAAAAACGGCTACCACATGCTGCTCCGCGACCTTGACGCCGCCACCGTCCGCCAAGACATCTTGGCTTGGATCACCACACCAAACAGCCCCCTGCCCTCCACCGCCGACCATTACGCCCAAAGCCGCCTTGGTGTTGACATACGCACTGATTAAGTTAGCCAGTGGCGTAGCTTAGCCCAAAAGCTGTTGCGCTTGTTCTCCCTGCTTTTCCGTTCGCCCATTGACCCAAGCTAGCCTTTCTTTAAGCCCCACATAAAGCGGCGACTTAGCGACTAATTCCGCCAATAGGGCTTGGGCTTGCTGATAATAGTCCAAGGCTAAGGGGAAATTGCCCTGTTGTTCATAATGCAGGCCTAAAAAACAGAGAGCAACGGCTAGCTTGTTGGTAAAATCCAAATGATCGGGGACGGCGGTATGGAGTTCCTGTGCCAGACGGTGGTAGTCCTGATACCAGCGCAAGGCCTGTTGTAGGTCGCCCAGCGTAGCATAGGTAACACCCAAGTGTTGGCAGGCAATCGCCAAATTGTTTTTAAAGTCCAGATGGCCGGGGGCGGCGGCATGGAGTTCCTGTATCAGATAGTGAAATTCTTGATACCAACGCAAAGCCTGTTCCAGGTCACCCAACGTGGTGTGGGTGTTGCCTAAGTGTTGGCAGGCCACCGCCAGATCGTTTTTAACGTCCAGGTTATCCGGTTCGCGCTGGTGGAGCGCCGCCATGACCGCATGATCATCGATAAAAACCCTCAAGGCCTTGTCCAGGTTGCCGGTGGTTAGGTGGTAACTGCCTATATTTGTACGCAATAAGCCAAGTTTTTTACTATCAGGCAACCAAGCCGTGACCGTTTCGGCATGGCGGCAGTAAGCCGCCGCATCCGCGTAGCTGGTGTTGAGCAAATGCCCGTTGCCAGCTTCATAAGCCAGTTTGTAGGTCAACTTAACGACCAAGTCCGCACAATAACTCGGCAAGCGTCCCGAGTTTTTATGGCGGGTGATTTCCTGCACCACGGGGCTGGTTTTGTAGCGGCTTATACCGTCTTGGGTGCTGTTCTCCAGCCAGCCGCGTGCCGCCAAGCCGCTGAGGATTTGGGAAAGGGTTGGGGCAGCGGCAGGTGGGCGGGGTTTCAGCCACGCGGTTATCCTATGCCAGATATTCTTACAGGGTGTTGGGCTAAGGTCAAAAACCAACAGGTCTTTTAACCAAGGGAAAGGCAGGTTTTCGGCGGGCAGTACCGCCAGATTGCACAACGCCCATTGTTCGGCTGCGCTTAACGGGGTGATTTGTTCCAGTTCATCATACAGGGCGGCAATAATAGCGGCGGGGGTGGCGGTTTGTAAGCAGGGGAGTTGGCCTTTGCCCGCGATGCGCACAGGTTGGTTTTTTGCTAAGCGCAACAAGCCGCGCTGTTGCAGGTCTTTCAGTAAGTCACCTAGGCTGTAGGTCATTTCGTCATGGTTCAGCACCGCTAAGTTCTTCGCCAACAGCTCCAGCACCAGCGTGTTGCCTCCCACCGCTTGATAAATGCCAAAAAACAGCCCGTCATCTGCTGTCACGTGCTGCGGGTAATGGCTATTGAAGACACTTAAGGCCACATCTTCCGGCAAGGCCGCAATCGGGTAATGGTCAGCACCGTTAAAGCCGTTCAGGCGGCTGGTGAGCAGGATATGGCAGTTGGTGCAGGCATGTAAAAAGCCCCAGTGTCGCCCCAGCTCTTCGGCATTATTGGCGTTGTCAATAATCAGCAAACAGGGCGCGGTGAGGTTGGCGACGGCGGCTTGCAGCACCTCCAAACGTTGCGCCGTGGGCATCGCATCGGGGAAGCCCACTTGCAAAGGCAAGGCCAGCATCAGCAAGGCATCGTCCAAACGGCTGGGGGCATACAACCAAGCGGTGTGGGCGTAATGGCTTTGGTAAGTTTGCCAATACATCGCCGCCAACGAGGTTTTGCCGATACCGCCCTGGCCGTTGACCAACAGCAAGGGCTGGTTGTTTGCTGCCAGCTTAGCGCGTATCGCCGTCAAATCTTCCTCACGGCCTTGGAACACGTCGGGGATGAATGGCGTGGCGGTCAGGTGGCGAGGGATGGGCGGGCTGTTATGGTAGTGGATCTCCGATTTTTCGTAATACACCCCATTGACCGTTATCTGCCGATCAATAACAGAGTAATCGCGTCCAATAATGTGACCTGTGCCTGAATGGGTTTGTCCGGTCATGGCTGTGCGCTGCGGTAGTTAGCTGTGCCGGGAATTTTAACACCAAGGTAGCGTTGGGCAAGCGGTTTTCTGGAGATTTAACGCCTCCCATACAAGAGCCGGAAGATAAGGAACCTGAATAAAATTAACCCCGGCAAATCTTATCGTGAAGCGGCCTCCTCTTTGGAGAGCGGGCATCTTGCCCGCAAAGGCGGGCAAGATGCCCGCGCTCCAAGACCCGTACCCTTTAGCGTTTACCTGAATTATTTCCTACCCATTACTTTCAGCCTGATAAAGGCAAACCCGGTTACGCCCCGACTTTTTGGCCTGATACATGGCTTGGTCAGAGTGCCGCAACAGCATGTCAGGATTATCGCCGTCACGCGCAAAGAGCGCCACACCGATGCTGGCACCGACCGTGACCAGCCTTTGGCCTATTGAAAAAGGCGCATTGATGGCATCAATAACCCGTTGCAACACGGGCCGATATTCATCGATTTGTTTCAGGCCTGTCAGCAACAAGACAAACTCATCACCGCCAAGACGGCCAACCGTATCGTTAACACGGACGGCCTCCTGCATCCGGCGGGCAATTTCTATCAGCAACTTGTCACCTGCGGCATGGCCATATTGGTCGTTAACGGGCTTAAAGCCATCAAGATCAAGGTAGCAAACCGCGAGCGGATGATGGTTTCTTTCCGCCAAGGCTAACGCCTGTTTCAGGCGGTCAGTAATCAATTTCCGGTTCGGTAAGCCTGTCAACACATCATGGAAGGCGATGCGTTCAATTTCCTGTTCGTAGCGCTTAGATGCGGTGATGTCCAACAACATCCACACCGAATCCCGGCTATCCCCAGGCAATTGCATCCCGTTAAGGTCAATCCAGATGACCTCCCCGTCTTTACGGCGCATCTTAAGTTGGGTGCGGTAAATGCCGTGCGCCTTAAGGATAGGGTAAGCGGCGGCGCCTATTTCTTGGTAAGACCGCTCATCTAAGTACAGTATCCTGTTTGGTTGCCCATCCAACTCACCCTCGCCATAACCGAAAATACGCTCCATTGCCGAGTTTATCCAGATGGTGTGCCGATTACGCACCTTCACAATGCCCACCAATTCGTTATCCAACATCGCCTGTTGTTCGGCAGTTAACAGCATGAGTTCGTTGTGGATTTTCTTCAGCTCGGAAATGTCGTGCAAGACGCTGCGGCTTTTGACAAAGTTGCCGACACTGTCGTTGATGGCCGTGGCATTGGCACTGACTTGCCGTATGGCACCGTCTTTGCCGACCAGTTCAAATTCCACATTCTCAATATGGCCTGCTGCTATAAACTGCGGAAACGTGACTTTAAACCGTTCCTTACTCTCAGCAGTCATAAACTCGCTAATGCGCTTCTTGCCGACCAGTTCATTGCGCCCGCAACCCAACCACGCCAATTCGGTGTCGTTGATATTAGTAAAAACGCCGTTAACGTCAATGGAATGGTAGCCGCACGGCGCACGGTCATAGAGGTCTTGCAGCTCTTGTGCCGATACCCGGAGCCTGTCCTCCAGCAATTTACGCTCGGTAATGTCGGTAATAAAACCATCCCAGATAACTGACCCGTCGGAGGCGTTTCTAGGCACGGCATTACCGTACAACCAGCGGACACAACCATCCGTAAACCGGACACGGTATTCTTGTTGCCAAGGTTCAAGCGTCGCCGCCGATTGTCTGATCGAATCGGCGACCCCGGCATAATCGTCAGGATGCAAGATGGCGAACACGGCGGAGGCATCGTCTTGCACGGCTTCCGGTGTCACCCGGTAAATGTCACGGATGGCCTCGCTTGCGTAAGGGAAGCAAGAGCTGCCATCAGACCGTAATTTGTATTGGTAAATGACCCCAGGGACGCGGGAAGAAATTTTCGCCAGCCGGGTGTAGAGTTCGGCATTTGCCGCTTCGGAAAGCTTTTGTTCGGTGATGTCGCGGCCAACCGCCTGTATCTCTAATAAATCGCCTTGCCCGTCAAAAAAAGCTCGGTTGACAAACTGCCCCCACCGTATTTCGCCATGTACCGCAATAATCCGGTTTTCAATCGTGACGACCGGATTGCCGGGTGACAGGGTAGCCAGTTTTGCATTGACCAACGGCAAATCTTCATCCCATACACTGGGATGCCAGCTAAGCCCAAGCAAAGCCTCCCTGGATTTGCCGAGTAATTTGCAAAAAGCGTCATTGACGTAGAGGAGGTTGCCGTCGGCTTTAAAACGGCAGATAGTTTCTGTTTGGTCTTCTAGCAAGCCCCTATACAGCTTTTCGCTGGCAACTAAGGATTCCTCGGCAACTTTGCGTTGGTTGATAGCATTGAACGCGGCGATGAAATGTCCGGGTTTGGAGCTACACGCCTGCACCGAAAACCATTGCTGTAGGCCGTCAACAAACGTTTCGAAGCTTTCGGCACTGCCACCCCCAGCGACACGGCCAAAAACGGTTAAAAATTCTGGATTGGCCTCAAGAATGCCGGGAACGGCCACGCTGATGCGCAGACCATCCACCGGCCCCAAGCCGGTTTGGGCATGGAAGGCCTGATTGCTATAAAGGCAAACAAAGTCTTCCGGCTGACCGTTCCGGTAAAGCATTTTGCAGAACACCGCGCCACTCGGCATCTGTGCAAAGAAATTTTGCGCAATGTCATCAGGTAACCCGTTTGCCTTCGGCACTAAGGTGGGCGACAAATTGTTGCATCCAGGGTCAATCATATATTTTCTATGCTCATCAAACCTTACGCCCTGTTGGCGTTTATTTTAAGGGATATGTAGAACTGTTTTTGCTACTATTATGAGGATGGCGAGAACGCTCATTTTCGGGTTGCCATTAACCCAGGGCGGGCAATTTTGTAACCATACGAATAACAAGACCCTTTTAAGTGGCTCGGCCTGCCCTTAACAAATAAAGTAATGCCGCGTTTAGCAAAGCGTTTTTTTATGGCCCTGCGTTTAGCATCAATGCCATTATAGCGATGCAAACCTTAGTGCTGGGCCGGACTTCGCGTAAAAATCACCCAATATACCGAATATGAAGATATGTCTAATATCGCTGTTAAATATAGCATTTTTTTGTAAAAAAACATATTGTCATAAATACATAGTGAAAAATTACTATTTTTTCTATAGGGTTTTATAATGGCTACCCGCCTGGAGCCCCCGATGGATTGCCCTAAATGCCATTATCAATTACCCGCCCCACAAGCAAGCTGCCCGCATTGCGGCCTTATTTTCGCCAAATACCGTAAATACCACCCCGAAGCGGACGCGCCCGCCGACGCCGCAACCGTCCGCCCGCGCATCACCCTCACGCCCCCGACCGAAACGCCCCGCCTGTTTCAGGAAGCCCCCTATAACCCCGCACAGTTCGCCGCCCGCTGCCTCCTCTTCATCGGCCTGGTGTTGTGGAGTTGGCAGTTTATCAACGCCTCCATCGCCAGCAACACCGTCGGCGAGTCTTTCCTGCATAACATCAACCTGCCCTTCCATGAGGCCGGACATATCGTGTTTCGGCCTTTTGGCCGCTTCACCACCTCGCTGGGCGGCACCTTGGGGCAATTGCTGATGCCCAGCATCTGCACGGGCGTGTTGCTGATAAAATCCCGCGACCCGTTCGGCGCGAGTGTGGCTTTGTGGTGGGTCGGGGAGAATTTTCTCGATATCGCCCCCTACGTCAACGATGCCCGCGCCGGACAACTGCCCTTAGTGGGCGGCAACTTCGGCCATTCCGCCCCCTACGGTTTCCATGACTGGCAATACCTGCTGACCGAGTCCGGTTATCTGCAATACGACCATAGCCTCGCCCAAGCCGCCTATGCAATCGGCTCGCTGATTATGCTCACCGCCCTGTGCGGCGGCGCGGCGCTGCTGTGGCGGCAATACCGCCATCGGCAAGGCCTATAGGCGTGTCGCACCAGCCCAAAAAACCTGCACAAAAGCCCCAAAACAGGGCAATCAGCACCAAAAATCACCTAAAACACCCTAGCTAAATTATTTTCTGCTTATCTGTTAATAAATCGCTTGCAAAGCCCAAGCCCCTAAGTGTACTGTTAGCCACCGTGACGGATTGCATCCATTCATGCAACGCACTATTTACCAAAAACAACTAATACATAAAAATAACTAGGACGCAACAAAAATTACGCTATGTCCAGTAATCTGGTGGGCCGTCTTTTCAGAACCCCTGATCTATTGGATAATGGCGGGTTCATACAGCTATTAACCCTTCCCATCCACTTACTAACGAGAAATTAAGCTATGTCTAACTTCCCTATCGATCTTGGCGCTTACCAACGTATTACGCTAGATGCCAGCGTACCGACGTTGACTGACGAGCAAAGAACCGCTCTGAAAGCCAATATCCAACTGTGCCGTGACGCTATCGTCTTCTTCACCTCCACTGGCGCAGCCAGAGGCGTGGGCGGTCACACGGGCGGCCCTTACGACACCGTGCCTGAAGTCATGATTATGGACGCGCTGTTCCGTGGCTCAGAAAACTATGTACCGACCTTCTTCGACGAAGCCGGACACCGCGTTGCCACCCAATACCTGATGTCGGTCTTAAACGGCGACATGGAAGCGGAACACCTGACCCAATACCGCGCTGCCCATTCGCACCTGCCAGGCCACCCAGAATTGGGCTTCACCCCCGGCGTTAAATTCAGCTCAGGCCGTTTAGGCCACCTGTGGCCGTACATCAACGGTGTCGCTATGGCGAACCCTAGCAAAACCGTGTTCTGCTTAGGCTCAGACGGCTCACAACAAGAAGGCGACGATGCCGAAGCGGCGCGTTTGGCGGTTGCCCAAGGCCTGAACGTCAAATTATTGATTGACGACAACGATGTCACCATCGCTGGCCACCCATCAAACTATTTAAAAGGTTGCACCACCGCAAAAACCTTGGCAGGCCACGGTTTGACCGTACTGGAAGGCGACGGCGAAGACCTCGACAGCCTGTACGCGAACATCTGCACCGCCATCAACACTGACGGCCCAGTCGCCATCATCAACCACCGCCCAATGTGCCCAGGCATCGTTGGCCTGGAAGGCTCTACCCACGGCCATGACGTTATCTCCGTCAAATTGGCGTTGGAATATTTGGAAACCCGTGGCCACCAAGCCGCTGTCGATTTCCTGAAAGCCGTTGTCGCCCCAAAGAATGAATATAAATTCTTAGGCTCCAGCGACAAATGGGATGCCAACCGTAACGTCTTCGGCGACGCTGTCGTGGCGGTCATGAGCGGCATGAGCGAAGCCGAACGCATCGAAAAAGTCCGCGTCATCGACTCCGACTTAGAAGGCTCTTGCGGCTTGCACAAAATCCACAGCGCTTTCCCAGAAAGCTTCATCTCTTCCGGTATCATGGAGCGCGGTAACTTCTCCGCCGCTGCGGGTTTTGGTATGGAAGCGGGCAAACAAGGCATTTTCGGCACCTTCAGCGCGTTCTTAGAAATGCTGATGTCCGAAATCACCATGGCGCGTCTGAACAACTCCAATGTGTTGAGCCACTTCTCACATTCCGGTATCGACGACATGGCCGACAACACTTGCCATTTCGGCCTGAACAACATGTTCGCCGACAACGGTCTGGATGACGGCTACGCCACTGGCCTGTACTTCCCTGCCGACCCGAACCAAATGAAAGCTTGCGTCAGCAGCATTTTCTTCAACCCAGGCCTGCGTTTCGTGTTCTCAACCCGTTCTAAAGTGCCATTGATTTTGGACGAAAACGGCAACGAATACTTCGGCGGCGATTATAAATTCGTCCCAGGTAAAGACGAAGTCATCCGTGAAGGTACCCAAGGTTACATCGTCGCCTTCGGCGAAAGCTTATACCGCGCCTTAGACGCAGTAGAGCGCCTGAAAGCCGAAGGCATTGATGTCGGCCTGATCAATAAACCGACCTTAAGCAGCATCGACGAAGACATGCTGCAAAAAGTCGGCTCATCACCGATGGTGCTGATCGTCGAATCCTTCAACCGTAAAACCGGTCTGGGCAGCCGCTACGGCTCTTGGTTGCTGGAACGCGGCCTGACCCCTAAGTTCGCACACATCGCCACCCACAAAGAAGGTTGCGGCGGTTTGTGGGAACAATTCCCGCACCAAGGCATCGACCCAGTAGGGATTATGGCGAAGGTTAAGGAATTGTTAGGTTAATCGGCCTAGCTTGCGGTAACAAAAAAGGGTGCAGCAATGCACCCTTTTTTTTGGCTTTGAACAGTGGATATTCATTCACGAGTGAAGTCATTTTAAATGCGGATGATAGCGGGCTTTAATAAATTAACCAACACCACTTAAACGACCTGCAATCCCAAAAACTGCTGAAAAGGCAGAAAATCTTTATCCGAATGCAATAACGGCAAGCTATTTTCAATGCAATAAGTGGCGATTATCGTATCGACCGTTTTACGGACAGTAATCCCTTGTTTACGAAGCTTGCGAAAATTTTCCGCACTTTTTAAGGCCATATTGACACCCAACAACGAATGAATGGGCAAAGAGCCAAGCAAACTTTTCGCTGTCTGGTAATCTCGGTCATGCCTAAACCCTTGCAATACTTCCGCCAAAATCAAATCGCCTATGCAAATCGGTTGCACACCTAATAAAGTATCAAGTTTTTTCACCGCTAAGGTATCTGTACCATTAAAATAGTCAACCCAAACACTGGAATCCACCATAATCACTAGCTATCCCTCATTTGCCCCAAATCCCCTTCCCATACCAACTTACCCTTAAACGCCTTAATAGCCTCCTGCTGTTTAAGCATCAACAAGGTTTTTAAAGCCAAATCCACAGCTTCCCGCTTAGATTTTGCCCCCGTCGCGCGTAAGACATCAGACATTAATACTTCATCAATGATAATATGGGTTCGCATCACCTTGCTCCATGTACCTATAATTAAAAAATCATACACCTGACTAACGGTCACTGCAAAATAGCCTTACCCCAGCCCACGCTTTTTTTGAACGCCCCACCCCGCTTACTGTCAATAGTTTCCGTAACCCCAGCCAATTTTCCACCATCTTAGCCCGGCCTACCCTGCCTGTGGACGCAATTACAGCCATCTGCCCCAACTTTCAGCGCATCACGGATAATTTTTGATTTACAAGTCCCGATAATAAGATTTTAATAATCGTTTTATGACATAGGAAGACAAATGACCAAAACCACCCCCAAATCCGTCACCAAAGCCAGTGCTCCCAGCACCGCCGAACCTGACCACGACGATGACGACATTTTCGACACGGATTTTGTCCCTTTGCCTGACAGCTTGGAAAAAGAAACCATCAAACGCGATGCCCGGCGCAAAATTGAAATTTATTGGGAAAAGAAACAACTGCGTGAGCAGTTTGACGATTTCGACGAATCCGAATTCGGTTTCTAAGCGCGTAAGTGTCCGCCATGAGCGGCCTTACAGTTAAAGCAAGGCCTACCGCCTTGCTGATGCAGGTTTACCGCATTGCGCCTTCCAGCGCCGTTTGCACCGATTGCGCCCGAATCTGGTGCCGATCGCCGGAAAATTGCTGCCGGGCCACAAGAGGGACTCCCCCCTTTTCCAACCAAGCAATAAAGACCGTACCGACAGGCTTCGCCGGGGTTCCGCCCGCAGGGCCTGCAACTCCAGTAACGGCAATGGCACAACTGGCACGGCTACGCGCTAACGCCCCGGCCACCATTGCTGTTACCGTTTCTTCGCTGACCGCCCCATAGCGTCCGATAATCTGCGGATCAACCCCTAACATCTCCACTTTCGCGTCATTGCTGTAAGTGACAAAGCCCCGCTCAAACCATGCCGAGCTGCCGGGTATGGCCGTGATAACCTGCGCCAGCCAACCGCCCGTACACGATTCGGCGGTAGCGATACTCTGCCCTCGCTCGGTTAAATACGCGCCCAAGCGCACCGCCAACGCCTCTAATTGCCCCGCATCCATAGCGTTCCCCTGCCTGCCTAATGCCAACCGCCATATTGGGTGGTCGGGTCGCCACGGAAGCCTGTGGAGGTTTTATTGGCATCGGGGGCGTTAATCATGGTTTCCGCCGCGACCACCATATTGGCGCGGGTGTAGCCGCCTAAAGCTTGGGCTTTATGGGCAATGGCGGTGGTGAGCGGGTTAAGGTCATATTGGCTGACCGACGGGTCAACAATCGCCGCCACCAAGGCTTCGCCCCCGGCACTGCTGCTCAGGATAACAGGCAACGGCGTGGCGGCGGCGACTTCTAGCTGGTAATGGCCATCCGTAATCGCCGCTTTGGCGATTAGCTGGTGTTGTGCGTCGCTTAACGTGACTTCTCCGGCTTTTATCGGCCCGCTTTTAGTGCTGACCATGCCTTTCAATATTGTCGTGCCAGGGAAGGTTTTCACGGTTTGCTGGATGCCGACTTTAGGCGGCGGGCTTTTCTCGCAAGCCGTTAAGGCCAAAGCCACCCAACAGCACAGGGCAAGCGCCAGACAACGGCGACGGGAAGGACGGAGGGGAAAGGTGGCAATCGTCATAAAAAAACCTACTGGCTGTCGTTATTATTGTCCAGCTATTTTGAGACGGTTTGGCGGGAAGGACAAGCGTTTTATACAAGGGCGGCAACCGGAAGCCGCCGCCCTTGCAGGAGTACAGAAGCCGCACCGAACGGAGCGCAATGGTCTTCAGCCATTGCACGATAGCCTAGAGGACGAGCGGCAGGCCAGCAGCATTTTTGGAGCGCGGGCATCTTGCCCGCCCTTGCGGGCAAGATGCCCGCGCTCCAAGATCCGTAACCTTTGGCGTTTGCCTGAATTATTTTTTACCTGTTCCTTACCTGTCAACAATACCGTTCACGCCGCCTTATCCACCGCATCCAGCACCCGAAACGCTCGCACCTGCTCCGCTAACCGCTGCAAATCCTCAGGCTTAGCGGCCTTCCCGTAACGCAGGCCGACAAAAAGGTCGGTAATCTGCTGGGCAGCGGGGGCAGATTGCGGCAAGGCGGCGGTAATTCGCCCGGCAAACGCGGTCTCACCTTCGCCAGGCTGGCGCACCAAGCCGTATTTGCCCAGCTTACGGCAAAACTGCCGATACTGGCGCAAGGCTTGGTCGGTGGCCTTAGGTTTCTGGTACAGCAAAATAAAGCACAACACCACAGTAATCAGCGCGACCAACCCCAACAGCCAATACAGCATGGTTTGCAGATTGCCAATCCCCAACCCCGACAAAAACTTACTCTGGTTGGTGCGGTTATAGTTAATGACCCAGCGTTGCCAGCTATAATCGACATTACCCCATAACGTCCGCGCCTGTTTCAGCCAACCCGGTGCCTGATCCGCGCTACCATTATCGAACTGGATAGCCGCGCCCTGCTCCAAAGCATCGACATTAATGTTTTTCTCAATGCGTTCGGGGGCGACCGCCGCCGTCGGATCGACCCGCGTCCAGCCCTTGCCTTGCAGCCAAATTTCCGTCCAGGCATGGGCATCGTACTGATAGATTTCCAAAAAGTTGCCGACCTTATTCAACTCGCCGCCCTGATAGCCCGTCACAACCCTAGCCGGAATATGCGCGGCCCGCATCAGATAAGTAAACGCGGCGGCATAATGGCTGCAAAAGCCCCGCCGCTCTTTAAACAAAAACGCCTCAATCGGTTTGTCTTCCATCAGCGGTGGGGTCAGCGTGTAATGGAAGTCTTCGTTATGGAAATACTGTAGAACCGCCTTGGCAAACTGCTCCGGCGGCGTATCAAAACCATGCAGTTGCGTGACTAATGCGGTAATTTCCGGCGATGGCGCAGCGGGCAGTTGGGTGGCATCGGCATATTCGACCCGCGTGATATAGCCGGTGTTGTAGTGCAGATAGGAGGTGATTTTATATTCCGAACGTTTATCGGGATTGGCGGCGGTGATCAATTGATAATTGACGTTACGCTCCAAAGGCTTTTCAAACTCGGCGGGCATATCCAACGCGAACACCCAATTTTTGTTCTGCGGCTCCATCAACAAAGTGTAGGGGTAAGCCGTGCCGGAAAAGCCCGGCTCATCCATATACGCGCCAAAGCCCTGATGCGGTGACTGTATCCAATGTCTACCATCGGTTTTGCTCAACACCGGCCCGCGCCAGTAACGTTGCGCAGGCGGCGGCAACGGGCCGCTAAACTGCACCCGAAACGCCAACTCGGTGGACATCCCCAACTCGCTGATAGACCCCGGCTCCATGGTCTCGCTCAGCCCCGTGCGGCTTTGAGTACGGTCATTCAGCAACATCCAACGCGGCGCTTCCATGCGCGGAAACAAAATAAACAGCACAATCGCCATCGGCAACGCCTGGAATATAATGGTCGCGGCAGTCTTCACCGCCAGCCACGGCTGCGGCTGGCGGCTGTTGATGCACACTAGCGTGGCGATCAGCACACAGCTCACCAGCAGGATATACGCCGCCATGAACAGGGTCTGCGTATATAAAAACTGCGACGACGCGACCACAAAAGCCAAAAACGTCACCAGATACAAATCCCGCTCGGTTTTGATCTCCATCAGCTTTAAGCCTAAGGCGACGATAAACAGCCGTGTCCCCGAATCGCGGCCGAAAATGCCCTGATGATCCAAATACACCAAACCGATGCCAATCACCGTCAAACCAAACACCAAACCGCCGTTAGGCAACCACTCAGGCCGCCAAATCCCCGCCACGCGCCAGCCCAGCAACAGGTAAAAATAGCCGAAAATATTGAGGGGGATATGGTAAATATGCGGAAAGGCAATCAAGGCGATGGACGCGAACAAGAAAATCAGCACGTTTTTGTCGGGATTTAGCATCATTATCAGAGTATTCGGGGGTTAAAAAAGGAGTAGGTCGGGCAAGCGGTTCTGCCCGACAAGGCCGTACGGTTTACCGCGCCTTTTGCTTGTGCAAGGCTGTTAAGATACCGTCACTCATTGGGCGACATAGCGTGGAGTGCAATGGCTGAAGACCATTGCACTCCGTGCTGTGGCCATAAGGGTATGCCGGGTAGATTTATTGTCGCTACACTTATTAGCGGCCAAAGCCTGTGAAACCCATCGAAGCCCCAATTAAACTTGTGTAGATACTTATGCTGCCAAGGGGAGGCTGGGGTGGGGTTTAACACGCAGAGACGCAATGAAACGCCGACTAATTTTATACCCCCCCTAAAACAACGCCAACGCCTCCAAACATTGCTGGCTATGCCCTACCCCGCTGCCCGGCTGCAAAGTCAGGTTAGGCAAGATAAAACCATAACTCAGCCCCGCCTGCTCGGCATCCAGCACCCAGCGGCACAATTGGCTGAGCCGCTCTTCGGTGGAATGCCCCGAAGTCTGGGCATAATCCAACCAGATTTGCGCCGAACTGCCGCCGCCGTATTGCTTGCTGTACAACCCCAAGCCCTTAGCGTAAGCCTTCCAATGGATATGGCGCACCGGGTCGCCCGCTTGATATTCATGCACCCCATAAAAATCCTCCGCGCCTTTTTTACTAAAACCCTGCTGAATATCCCCCGCTGACGATTCGGGAAACGGGCTGCTAAAGTCGGCAGGCTTAGGATACACCAACACCTTCAAGGTAAAGCGGATTGGCGACCACGTCCGAAACAAGCCCAGAGGATAAGTGCTGGCGACCGTCACCTTACCCGCCTCATACCAACCGCGCTGGTGGGTGGCGCAAGCCAACGCGACCCGGGTCTTGGTCAAGGCCGGCACACTCACACTGACGGTATCTTCCAAGGTCAGCCGCAAATGCTCGCGCGGGTTTGGGGTCGGATTGTCCACATACACATCAAAACGGGCGGGGTTGCCGGCAAACACCGGCTGGGCAGGGCCCGGCTGCACCACCAAACCCGCCAAGGCCTTAAAGCTGTGCAGCGTGGTGATAAAAAACACACTGGCGATCAAAAACGTCAGAAGATAGGCCAAGTTATTGTTATAAACAAAAGCAATCAAAAACAACAAACCTACCAGCACCGCAAAACTCAAACCGCGTTGGGTCGGCAAAATAAAAATCCGCCGATGGTTCAAAACCACAGGCTGGTTCGCCAAAGCCTTTTCCCCGGTAAAAAAACGGTGCGCCTTAACGCGCTCGGTGAGGGTCGGCTGGCTCAATGGATAGCCACCTTGTCTAATAAGGACGCGACAATCGCCTCGGAATGGCTACTGCCCGCGCGTAAGCGATGCCCCGCCACCGCCGCCAACACCGCTTGGACATCTTCCGGCAACACCGCATCGCGGCGGTGCATAAACGCCCACGCCTTCGCCGCGCGTAACAACGCCAAACCGCCGCGCGGCGACAGGCCACACGGGTATTCCGGCGAAGTGCGGGTATAGTGGATCAAAGCTTGGCAATAATCCAACAGCGCGGGCGAGACATGGATGCCCAGCACCGCTTGCTGGATAGCCTGCAACTGCTCAGGCGGCAACTGCACCGTCAACGCCTCCAACAACTGCTGGCGGCTTTGCCCCGCCAACAACGCCCGCTCAGCCGCCGGGTCAGGGTAGCCCAATTCAATGCGCATCAAAAAACGGTCTAACTGCGATTCGGGTAACGGGAAGGTACCGATTTGGTGGGAAGGGTTTTGCGTGGCGATGACAAAAAAGGGACTGGGTAACGGATAGGTCTTGCCTTCCACCGTCACCTGCCCCTCCTCCATCGCCTCCAGCAACGCACTTTGGGCTTTCGGCGTGGCGCGGTTCACCTCATCCGCCAACACCATCTGGTTAAACACCGGCCCAGGATGGAACTTAAAATTATTATTGGCGCTGTCAAACACCGACGCGCCCAAAATATCGGCAGGCAACAAATCGCTAGTGAATTGGATACGCTGATAATGCAAACCCAACAACTTCGCCAGCGTATGCGCCAGCGTGGTCTTACCCACCCCCGGAATATCCTCAATCAACAAATGCCCCCGCGCCAACAGGCAACACACCGCCAAGCGGATTTTATGGTCTTTGCCGAGAATGATGTCATTCGCGGAAGTTAATAAGCGTTCGATAGCATTGTGCATAGTGGGGGAATGTGCAGAAGATGAAAAATCAGGACAGTGCGGACAACCGCTTTAAGGATAGCTCTGGGTTAAAGCATAGTGGCGCAACGCGGGGCTGTCAACCGTTGCGGGTCAGGGATTTAATGGCTAGGGGCGAAGTTCGGAAGGTAGCCTTTTAGCGGCATTTGCATTAGAGAGCGGAGCGCAATGGTCTTCAGCCATTGCACGATATAGCCGTGATACCTGCATTTAGCCTGTCGTTTGCTTAGCGCCGGAGGCTATAACTGCATCCCTAAGCATTTAAGGTGTTGGCCCAATTTCCCAATCTTCCAAACGCAATCCCGCCACACGGTTAAATTCACCCGTGTTATGCGTCACCAGCGTGGCATTATGGGCACGCGCAATGGCGGCTATTAGCATGTCATTGCCGCCAATCAGCTTACCTTGTGCGTGTAAGTCTGCACGAATCCGTGCGTAATGCTCGGCACAGCCATCATCAAAAACCAAGCTTTGCAAGGGTTCAAAAAATAGTTTTAAGCGCTGTAAGTTGGCTTCAATCCGTCCACTACGTTGCGCCCCAAACAACAATTCGGCTTTTACCACGCTGCATAAGGCGATTTCAGCGGGTAAATGTTGACGAAAATGCTGCAAGACAACAGGGTGTTTCTCGTTGAGAAGCTGAATACAGGCATTGGTATCCAGTAAATAAATCATTTGAATTCTAGCCGCTCTTCTAAAGGCAACTGCTCCGGACGCTCCAGCCTTGCGCCTTCCCATTGCCCGAACAGTTCAAAATAACCTTCAGGCCAGCTTTTATCAGCGGCCACATCCCGCTTAATGAGTTCGGTAAGATAGCGTGAGACGCTGAGGCCTGCCTGACTTGCCCGGTACTGCACTTGTTGGGCAATATCGTCAGGGACATAACAATGTAATTGCGTCATAAATATTCCCTATATATTTGTACTATGTGGATTGTAGCAAGCTTAAGGGTTCTGCTGCAAATACTTACAAAAGCTGATCCCGGCCTGATTGATCAATTGCTGGTAAGCGGGAGAAGAAAACCGCCTGTCCGATGGGGTAGCCCCTTAGCCGCCGCCAAGGCGCAGACACAAAAAAGCCCACTTAAAGTGGGCTTTTACTATTTTGAGGACTTACAACCCCAAAGGCGCGTTTTCCCTTTTCACCATTAGGGCTTTTTTATTCCTCTCGGAAAGGTTATTAAGATAACCCTTGCCACTGTTAAAATAGGCTTGGGTTTCTTCAT
Organism: Methylovulum psychrotolerans; assembly: GCF_002923755.1. GTDB lineage: Bacteria > Pseudomonadota > Gammaproteobacteria > Methylococcales > Methylomonadaceae > Methylovulum > Methylovulum psychrotolerans. The sequence goes on along the minus strand of NZ_PGFZ01000001.1, from coordinate 241,868 downwards.
AAGACCAATCGGCTGTCGGCTTGTTTAAACATGAAAAAAACCAATGGCGCAACGCAAGAAGCCAAACCAGTAATGCGAATATCTCAACCATAAACCCGTTCCCCCAGCTCCAAACACGTCAGATACAAACGCATATCAAACTCCAGTTGGTGATAATCCGGCTCCATATACTCGCAGAGCTTATAAAACGCCTTGTTATGCTCCTTCTCACGCAAATGCGCCAGCTCATGCACAACAATCATGCGCAAAAACTCCAGCGGCGCGGTTTTAAACACCGCCCCGACGCGGATCTCATGCTTGGCCTTAAGATTACCGCCCTGCACCCGCGAGATAAACGTATGCAAACCCAAGGCCTGATGCAGCACGTCCAGCTTATCGTCATACACCACCTTACTGAGCGGGTTGGATTGCCTAAGGAACTGGTTTTTTAGCTCCACCGTATAAGTATAAAGTGCCTTATCGGTACGGATAGTGTGGCTGGCCGGATATTTTTTGCGCAACCGCCCCGCCAGCTCGCCGCTGTCGATCAGCCGTTGCACCTGCTCGTTGACTTGGGGCGAATACCCCGCCAGATATTTTAAGCCCGCCATCGCCCTACTCCCACGGCGGCGCGTCGCCGTTATAGGCGACAAAATCCCCCGCCGCCGCAACCGTCACCGTACTGGCGCGGGTAGTGCCGCCGGACGCTTTCGCCTTAGCAGGCGTAGCCGCCACCGGAACACCAGCATCCACCTGCCATTGCGCAAACAGCACCAACTCCTTATCGGCAGGGACATACCATTTTTTCACGGCGGCATCCCAACGCGCCCCTAAGGCTTTCGCCGCGTCTTTTTGCGCGTAAGGGACAGTCAGATAAATTTTTGCGCTAGCCATTCAATAAACAAACCAACAGTTAAGGTATCGGTCATCATAGCCTAGGGCAAGCCGTGCCGTCCAATCGTTTCAGAACCACAACCTAAGCCCCCATCAACACCCTAACATGCGCGGCGGCGCTCATCGCCAAGTCCTTAATATTATAGCCGCCCTCCAGCACCGAAATTACCCGCCCCTGACAATGGCGGGCGGCAATCTCCACCAAGGCTTCGGTCAACCAGCGGTAATCGTCTTCCACCCAAGCCAACCCCGCCAAGGGATCATTCTCATGGGCATCAAAGCCCGCCGACAGCAACAGTAACTGGGGCTGAAACGCCTCCAACGCCGGAAACACCAACGCTTGATATTTATCCCGCAACGCCGCCCCCGCCTCACCCGCGCGGAACGGAATATTAATGATATTGCCCACCCCCGTTTCCGTCGCGTAGCCCGTGCCGGGATACTGCGGCATTTCATGGCTGGAGATATACAACACCTGCGGCTGGCGGGCAAAACACGCTTGCGTGCCATTACCGTGATGGACATCAAAATCGACAATGGCAATACGCTCTAACTGATAATGCTGGCGGGCATATTCGGCGGCGATGGCGACGTTATTAAACAGACAAAAGCCCATCGCCTGCTCAGGCTCGGCATGATGCCCCGGCGGGCGCACCGCGCAAAAAGCATTATCCGCCGCCCCGGTCAGCACTTGGTCAACCGCATCACACACCGCCCCCACCGCCCGGAACGCCGCCGTCAACGACCCAGGCGACAATATCGTGTCATTATCTAAAGGCTGCTGGCCTTCGGCGGGCAACTCGACCCGCAAATGCGCGATGTGTTCCGGCGGATGCACCAGATGCACCTGCTGCTCCGTACCCATCGGCGGCTCCACCCGAACCAGCCCGGCAAATTCCGGCTCCTGCAACACGCGGTTAATCCCCCACAAGCGCATCGGGCATTCGGGATGGCCTACGCCTGTCAGGTGTTGCAGGAAGTCGGGGTGGGTGTAATAGAGCGTTTTCATACTATGGACTCCCATTCAAGCGCGAGTTGCATATCTGCCTCGGTTAAGGGTTTGCCTTGATAAACAGCAAGCGCGGCGGCTTCCCATTGGGTTGCCGGAACCACAGCTTCTAACTTAAAAGACACGGGGGAGTGACTGAGCAATACCTCCAAAAAATCCCCTAGCCCTTGCAAACGCACAGCATCCAGCACATGGGCTTTATAATAAATTGGTTGTGCATTAATCATAAGCTGCTCCTCCTGGCATAAAGGCATATTAAACCCCTAACACCACAAGGAAGCCAACCATTTCACGCCTGCACTGCATTACCCGCCGCCTAAACACAGTGGCTTACAAGCTATCCAACTGGGCGCGGCTGGTATTGATACACCGCGCCATTTCGGCCTCAGTGAGCGTGTCCGCCATGGTTTGCGCAATCAGGCAGGCAATGACTTTGTTCATCGCCGCCGCTTCCACCTCTTGGTGAAAACCTTCTTCTGCAAGAAAATCATCAAAGTCAGAGCCAATATGGGGGTTCATTTTATATTTATAACAATTTGCAATATTAAATACAACTTAGTGCTTTATCATTAACTGCGGCTATGTACTAACAGAATCAAATAGTACACCAAACATCAGAGCCACGCTGCCTATTGAGAGTGGCTTTATGGGCTTTATTTTGAATCTTAATTACAAATTCATTAGGCAAACTCTCACATAAATCCAAAATCATTTTACAGTTTGACTTAGAATAATCCGTTGATTGCCAAACTTGCGAACCTAATGGCCCAGATATAGCAATAGGTCGCTCAGAGTATGGATACGTTAATTTACATTCGATTGACTTACCATCAAATTCAACTTCAGCTTGCATTATATGTCCTAGCGTTATTCGTAAGAGGGGAAGGTTCTGGCAACCAAAAACTTAAACAAAAAATAGGGTATTTAAAAATCCCAATGATATACGGCTCCTCCATTTTGACTGACTTATTACGGCCACCACTGCTCTAACCGATCTTGCCATGTAATACATAGAGGCACAGATTTCCGTTCATTTTCAGGGGTAAATTCATCTCTTAGATGGAAGTCAAAGTCAACATCAAGACTTAACGGACATCCGAATATCGGAGTTTTTATTACTTTATAAAGCTTATCAAAACCACCT
>NZ_PGFZ01000001.1:225248-238832 GCF_002923755.1 Methylovulum psychrotolerans | reverse complement strand
TTATGCTAGGTGTTGTTAATAGGAGGTAAATGACATAATATTTATTACTTTATAAAGCTTATCAAAACCACCTGCTTCTTGGACATCACCGTTTTCATCATACCATAAACGATATTCCATGTGCCTTTTTGCTGACCCATAGTGGACAGGTATAACGTTACCTTCTAATTCAGGCCACCAATAATAGACTCTGCCATAATAAATGCTGTGAAAATATCTTTCATATTGACGAGGGCGAAATGGAGTGTTTTGTAACTTTTCCAAAAGTGGGACTATCCACAAAATAGCAATTTTTCGCTTTGAATATGATGCTGTTCTCTTTATTATTTCAGGAATAGTTAATGAACTGGCCTGAATTTCGATTGCGACAGGGAACCCATTTATCCGACCACTTATATCAGGCCTAAGGGCCGATAGCTTTTTTTCTTTATTTTCCTTGATTGGTCTTTCTGTTTCCCAATGTCCATCGGGAAATATGGAAGAAAGATGTTTGCAAAAACTTTTTTTACACAGTTCGTGGCGTTCACTTTCTCCTTTAGGTATCACAGGACTCAGCGGTGTTTTGTGTGCAAAGTGGTCTTTTTTATCCACACATTTTCTTAATATCACATCTGAATAACAAACAGCGCAATAAAAAGGCCCATCTAACTTTGATACAGTTTCAGCATAATGAAATTGATGTGTTCTTATATTTTTGGCCTTGCCTTCTACCAAACCAAAACACCCTACTTCTTCGGCATTAATTAAAATACGTTTTTCGTCTTGTTCACAATCCATATACTTATAAACCTAACGTAAGCTAGACTTTTTTAATACCCAGATAGCAGGATATAATCCCCTACTTAATCTTATAAAAATAAATATTATGTCATTTACCTCCTATTAACAACACCTAGCATAAAAAATAAAAACACCTAAATACCCAACCCTTCCAACTCCCCCCAGTACCTCGCCTCCAACGCCCCAATCCCCCCGTCATCCCCCAACACAATCCGCCCGTCCGGCTGTTCAAACACCACATTATCCACCAGCGTATTGACCAATTTTTTCAAATCCGCCGGTTCCAGCACATCGCGGCAAGCCATTGCCACGGCCAAGCCTTTTTGGGTCAGTGACGGCCTGACAGTTTGCTTGCCCAAAAAATCCGCTCCCACTTCGGTTTGCAACAAAGCCGAGATGATATCCCCAGTATGGCTGCGGAACTGTTCATAGGGCCACACCGTCACCGCCCCCAACGCGGCTTCAATAGCGGCGATTACGTTCGGCCAGCTATTGCCCGACAACTCCAGCTTGGCGACAAACTGATCCATCGGCTTGACCCAGCCTTGGCGCAGGACTTCCGCATACGCCGAGGCGTAAAAATCGCGGTAATTGCGGACGGACAAAAACGCCTGCACCTCGCAGCCCTGAAAAATCTCCGCCAGATACTGCATCCGCTTCGCCAAATCGGGGTATAACACACCCTTATGGTATAAAGCCCCCAACGCGCCGAGCAGGTTTTCTTCCGACAGTATCAGCAACCGGGTATCGTCTACCTTATAGCCACTGGCTTCGATATTCGCCAGTAACAGCGTGCGCATCCGTGCCATTAAGGCGACGGGGTCGGCGGCTTGGCCGTTGGTCAGCTCCCAAAAACACGGGGTAAACTCTTGGCGTAAGCGATGTAAAGGGATGTAGGCGATGTGCCGCTCGCGTAGCCAAGCGTGTTGTTGCGCCAAGCCGTTTTGGATAAATGTGGTGGCGGTTTTATGCGCCCCCAGATGGATGTGGACACGAAAGGGCAAAGTCATCATAGCGGGGATAAGATCAAAGGCAGCAAAATTCCGAGATTATAACAAAGCTGGTAAACTAGGCGTTTTTTAGCGTGTAAACTCACCCGCCAATCTGCCATGAAAAAAATCCTTGTTGCTGACAAATTAGCCGCCGCCGGTATCCAATACCTACAAGACCAAACGGATATCGCCATTCATATCGAAACCGGCTTAGATGAGGACGGCTTATGCCGGATTATCGGCGATTACGATGCCCTGCTGATCCGCAGTGACACCCAAGTCACCCCGGCGGTGCTGCATTCGGCGATAAATCTGAAACTGATCGGGCGGGCGGGTATCGGGGTCGATAATGTCGACATTCCCTTAGCGACCGAGTTGGGCATTATTGTCATGAACACCCCCGATGCCAACGCCACCACCACCGCCGAGCTAGCCATTGCGCACCTGCTGTCGCTGAGCCGTCACCTGCCTGCCGCCGACCACTCGGTACGGGCCGGGCAGTGGGAACGGGCGAAACTGGTCGGCACCGAAGTCGCCCATAAAACCTTGGCGATCTTAGGCTTTGGCACCATAGGCCGGATTGTCGCCCAGCGCGGTTTCGGCCTAAGGATGCACGTTATCGCCTACGACCCGTTTGTCGCGCCAGAAATTTTCACCGAACTGGGCGTGGAGCCGGTCAGCTTGGACGAATTGCTGCGCCGTGCCGATTACCTGACCCTGCATTGCCCGTTAATCGCCAAAACCCAGCATATCATTGGCAGCCAACAATTGGCCTTGATGAAAAAAGAAGCGATGGTGATTAACTGCGCACGGGGTGGGCTGATTGACGAAACCGCCTTATATGAGGCCTTAAGCACAGGCCACCTCGCTGGCGCGGCACTGGATGTCTACGAGGTCGAACCGCCAACCGACTCGCCTTTGCTGGGCTTAAGCAATATCGTGTTCACCCCGCATCTGGGCGCATCGACTGCCGAAGCCCAAGAGGCGGTCAGCGTCGAAATCGCCCGCCAAGCCGTGACCTTCTTAAGGACAGGCGAAGCGGTCAACACCCTCAACCTGCCGCGCCTGTCCGCCGAAGAGTTGAAAAAATCCCACGAGTTTATGAATCTGGCGACGATTTTGGGTAAGGTGCTGGTCGGCCTGACTGACCAACCGTTGCATAAAATCGAAGTCGCCACCTTTGGCCGCGCCGCCGAAGTCGCGGTACGCCCCATCTCCATCGCCGCCTTGGTCGGGGTATTGAGCGGCCAAGTCTCCAGCGCCGTTAACCGCGTCAACGCCGAAAATCTGGCGAAACGCCAAGGCATTGGCTTGGTCGAATCCATGACCTTGGAATCGCGCGACTATATCTCCCTGATTAAAATCACGGGCTTTTGCCGCGACCAAACCCTCAGCCTGTCCGGCGCGTTATTGGGTGGCCGCCAACCGCGTCTGGTGTGCATCAACCATTTTGATATTGAAGTCGTCCCCGAAGGCACGCTCATCATCACCCGCCATGACGACCGCCCCGGCGTTATCTCCGCCATCAGCGCGGTGCTGGGCAACGCCAACATTAATATATCAAGGATGCAAGTCAGCACCGCCGACGACCGCTTAGAAGCCATGGCCGTCATCAGCATTTCCACCCCGATTAACCCGGCTATCTTACAACAACTGGCCGAACTGCCCCCTGTCCTGAGCGTTACCCAAATTTGTTTATGAGTATTGATATGACTGGTTTTGATATTGTCTGTTTTGATTTCGACAGCACCTTAAGCGCCTTAGAAGGCATAGACGAACTGGCGGTAAGGGTGGGCTTAGGGCCTGCCATGGCCAAGCTTACCGATGCCGCCATGAACGGCGAAGTGCCGCTGGCGCAAGTTTATGGGCAACGCCTGGAACTCATCAGACCGGACGCAGACAGCATAACGTGGCTGGCCGAACGCTATAGTGCCGAACAAGTGCCGGGCGTGGCCGAGGTATTCGCCGAATTGGCGGCGCAAGGCAAAGCCGTGCATATCATCAGCGGCGGCTTGCGTCCGGCAATCCTGCCGATGGCAAGGCGGCTAGGCGTAAATGATGCCAACGTCCATGCCGTCGACATCTACTTTAACGCCGACGGCAGCTACCGCGACTACCAACAAGACTCGCCGCTGGCCCGCAACGGCGGCAAAGCGGAAATCTGCGCCCAATTGCGCACCGATAATGCCCGCATGGCGATGGTCGGCGACGGCAAAACCGACATGGAAGCCAAACAGGCGGGCGCGTACACTATCGGCTTCGGCGGTGTCGTCGAACGCCCGGCAGTGCGCGAAGCGGCGGATGCTTATGTCGCCGAAGCGAGTTTGCTGGGCGTTTTGCCGTATTTGCTGTAAAAATGGGGCGGGGTTCGTCAGAACGAGGAAACCCGCCTATCTGTTGCCTTTAAATCCCCTTTAGCTTTTCCATGTCCTCCCCCACTACCCAAAAACCCTGGCTAGACTATCTGCGCATCATCGCCACCCTGGCGGTCATCTGCATCCATGCCACCAGCCATTACTACAAAAACGCCCCCGACCTCAATACCTTAAACTGGTGGCTGACCAACCTGCTCAACGCCGCCAGCCGCTTTGCCGTGCCGATTTTCGTCATGATCTCCGGCGCGTTATTGCTCGGCAAACCCAGCACCACTAAGGCCTTTTACCAAAAACGGACTATCCGGCTCCTGCCGCCCTTACTGTTCTGGTCAGCCTTTTACTTCGGCTTTGGCCTCTTGACCGACACCGACCTGCACCAACAGCTCTGGCAAATTCTCCTGCACGGCTATACCCGCATCCATCTCTGGTATCTGACCATGCTCGCCTGCCTGATGCTGTTTGCCCCGTTCATTAATCAATTTATCAACGGCAACAAACCGCGCCCCGCCGACTTGCGCCTGCTGCTCTTGCTCATGCTGGGCTTTTTTAGCCTCAACGGCCTCGCCTTAGTAGCGGAAAACCAACTAAAAGCCGAACTTAACTGGTTCCGCATTTTTCCCTGGTATATCGCCTACTTCATCCTCGGCTACTACCTAGACCACTACGGCAAACGCCTACACCTGAGCAACCGTATCATAGCCACGGCACTGGTATTGCTGATAGCGGCAGGTGCGGGCGGCAATTATCTGCTGCGCCAGCATTTACACATCAGCCAAGACCCCCCGCCGCTGTTTAGCGACATGGGGCCGCTAAGCTTTATAATAGCGGCACTGATATTCTTATTAGCCAAAACCAATGCCGCGTACCTGCGGGATCATAAAACAGTCCGCCACCTCGCCGACACCACCTTCGGCATCTATTTAGTGCATCCGGTGTTCATCTTTTTGTCCAAACAAGCACTACCCGATTACAATAGCCACCCGCTGCCTTACATAGCGTTGACGTTTACAGCCACCACACTGTTATCGTACCTGTGTATAGCCGTACTGAGAAAAAACGCGCTGTTCCGGCGCGTAACCTAAGCAAAATTTGTGTTACCTGATGATCAAGTTTTTCAAAATAGCTTAGCTATCGGATATTGGGAAAGCATACATATAATTAGAAACAACAGGTTACAGCGAAGATCGTCTCCCTCCCCTGATGGGCGACTGCATGGATGCAGGAGGTAGAGCAACGCAGGAGCAGTTGCCGAGAGGGTTGGGGTGGGGAGAATCTAAACAAGGCTTTTTTCATTAAACCAACTAAAAACAGTCCGATTAAAACCTCTGAGACATCAGCATAAGCTATTGATTTTATTCTCCCCGCCCCAGCCCTCTCGGCAACTGCTCCTGCGTTGCTCTACCTCCTGCATCCATGCAGTCGCCCATCAGGGGAGGGAGCCGCTTTAGCCGATAGGTTTGTGTTTTTAACAAATGCCCCAGCCTATTCAAGGCGGGCTTTATGAAAAACTTGATCACCGAATTTTACCCCATAGATTTAAAGAAACACCTTAGAGAGACATCATGGCAGGACATAGTAAATGGGCGAACATCAAGCACCGCAAAGCCGGGCAAGATGCAAAACGCGGCAAAATTTTCACCAAACTGTTGCGCGAAATCACCGTCGCCGTCAAAACCAGCGGGGCAGACCCCGCCAGTAATCCATCGTTACGCACGGTGATAGACAAGGCCTTAGGCGCGAACATGCGCCGCGACACCATCGACAACACCATTAAAAAAGCCTCAGGAGCGCAAGAAGGCGCCAATTACGAGCATCTGCGCTACGAAGGCTACGGCCCCGGCGGCACGGCGGTCATCGTCGATTGCCTGACCGACAACCGCAACCGCACTGTCGCCGAAGTCCGCCACGCCTTCACCAAAGCGGGCGGCAACCTGGGCACCGACGGCTCGGTCGCCTATCTGTTCAGCAAACTCGGCATCCTCAGCTACGCCCCGCCGATTGACGAAGACGCGCTGATGGAAGCGGCCTTAGAAGCGGGTGCGGATGACGTGACCAGCCATGACGACGGCTCCGCCGATGTCATGACCAGCCCCGAAAGCTACCTAAGCGTAAAAGACGCGCTCAACGCCGCCGGATTCCCCCCCGACAACGCCGAAGTGGTCATGCAAGCCGCCACCCTGGTCGAACTCGATGCCGAAACCGCCGAAAAAATGCTCAAACTCATCGACCGCTTAGAAGACTTGGACGACGTGCAAAACGTCTATTCCAACGCTGATATTAGCGATGAAATTATGGCGGGCTTGGAGTAAGCCCTTTCTTTCCATATATGCTTCAAACTTGACCGTTCAGAGTATAGAGGCCGTCACAGAGCAAGCAACTTGATAGGCGGGGTTAGGCGCGAGATTAAAGCCCTCGGCAAAGGCTAAAAACCTTTGCAGGCCACCGAAAAGCCGTACCAAACGGAGTGCAATGGTCTTTAGCCATTGCACGATGGCCCAACCGAGTGTATCCCATTTAGCCCATCGTTTGCCTAATCCTTCCAACACCCCACCATTTGCCGTATGCTTATTAGCCACCACCGCCCTGCTTATTGTCGACTGCCATGTTAAAGAAACTCACCCTAGAAAACTTTACTGTGTTTGAGCAAGCCGAATTGGACTTCGCCCCCGGCATTAACATTATTATTGGCGAAAACGCTAGCGGCAAAAGCCACTTGCTGAAACTGGCTTATTGTATTGCGGCAGTTTGGCAGGAAGACATTCCAGGAGACTGGAAACTCATTCATTTAACGGATAAACTCCGTAATGTCTTTAAAATCGCCACAGCGGCACCATTACAGACCTTAGGCATACAGCCGAGCGCCCACACCCACGTTACCCTCGAATTTACGGTTAAGCATAAAGAAGCCCATGAAATCATAAACTTGATTATTGAAAATGGCCTATTGTCCACCCACCCGCATCCGGCCTCCGCATTAGAAAGACCCCCCCTATTTTTGCCAACCAAAGAAATCCTCTCCCTATACCCCAACTTCACCGCGCTGTATGAAAAATACAGCCTAGCATTTGACGAAACCTATTACGACCTCTGCAAAGCCATAGACAACCCGCTACTAAAACAGCCAGACCAAACCCTCATCAACACCGTAGAAGCCATCGTTGGCGGCAAGTTTGTACTAAAAAACAATAATTTCTACCTACAAACCGAGCAAGGGGAAATCAATATCTTTATGGTCGCGGAAGGCTGGCGGAAATTGGGGATGCTCGCTTACTTAATCGCCAACGACTCGCTGAAAAAAGACAGCCTGTTATTCTGGGACGAACCCGAAACCAACCTAAACCCGCGCCTAATCAAACAACTGGCGGCTATCCTAATGGCCTTAAGCCGCTATGGGGTACAAATCGTCATTGCCACCCACAATCTCTTTTTAATGAAGTATATCGATTACCTCATCGGCCAAGCGCAGGACGCGCCGCCTTGCGCGTTTTTTAACCTCGTCCGCACCCAGCAGCACGTCACCATAGAACAAGGCAGTCGGCTTAGCCACCTCAGCAATTTGGTGGCTCTGTCAGAAGAGCTGGAGCTATACGATAAAGAGCAAGAAGCCTTTTACACCAACTTATTGTAGGGTAAACACTAATGGCAACTATCTTTACGGAAGGCGAACTGACGTTTAGCTTCGGCCCCACTTGGCAAGCCTACCGCTATGACGAACCATCACGCGCCAATTTTCACCATCAATGGAAGCACCAAGGCATTAAAGCGGTGGATTTTATCGCCCAAAATGGTAACACCCTACTGCTTATGGAAGTCAAACACATAAAGGCCAACGATCAGGATAGCCGGATGCGCCTAACCCCCAATGCTGATACAGATTTACTCAATCAAGCCAAAGACAAATTAAGCGCGGCGAATCTGTTCAACCCAGAAGAGCATAGACGACTAGAACTGGTAAGCACACGCCCTTATTTGGTAGATGAAGTGGCGAAAAAAACCAAAGATACCTTAATCGGCCTGCTTGCCAGTCACCGCAACAATGACCAGCCATTATCGGCCTATAACCAACCGCTAAACCTGAGCCAAAAACGCATTGTCCTCATGCTATTTTTAGAGCGTTCCGATGTACTCAACCAAGCACAACACTTTCAGCCTTTAGCCACCAATCTGAAACTCGCCATAGAACAAAAAACCAGTTTTTTGGGCAAAATAGGTGTAACCGTCAACAACAGCCTAACCTTGCACCCAAAATTTGACATCACTGCCACACCAACCCCCTAAGCAAAGCCTAAAGCCTTTGCACCCCATTACGCCCCTAACCCCTTACCCAACATGAGAATTTTAGGCATAGACCCCGGCTCCAGACTCACCGGTTACGGCATTATCGAACACAGCCCGCGCGGCTACCGTTACGTCGCCAGCGGCTGCATCCGCATCAGCGGCGACTACTTCCCCGACCGCCTGAAACAAATATTCGACGGCCTGCGCCAAATCAGCGAGCAATACCAGCCCGAACAAATGGCGATAGAACAAGTGTTTATGCACAAAAATGCCGATTCTGCGTTAAAATTAGGCCAAGCGCGTGGCGCGGCGATTTGCGCCGTGCAAAGCGTCAACATACCCGTGTTCGAATACGCTGCCCGGCAAGTCAAACAGGCCATTGCCGGCAAAGGCAGCGCCGACAAACTGCAAGTGCAGCACATGGTCAAAATATTGCTAAACATTCAGGGCGACTTACAGATTGATGCCAGCGACGCGCTGGGTATCAGCCTCTGCCACGCCCATTATCAACAAACCGCCAACCGCTTACAGCAAGGTTATCAATGATTGGTTTTTTACGCGGCAAACTGGTGCATAAAGCCCCGCCGTTAATTGTGCTGGACGTACAAGGGGTAGGCTACGAAATCGAAGCCCCCATGACAACCTTCTACGACCTGCCCCTAATCGGTGCCGACATCACCCTGCACACCCATCTGGTCGTCCGCGAAGACGCGCACAGCCTGTTCGGCTTCCTTAAAGAGGCCGACCGCGCCCTGTTCCGCACCCTGATAAAAGTCAACGGAGTTGGCCCCAAACTCGCCCTGACCATCCTGTCCGGGCAAAGCGCCGAAGAATTCCACCGCAGCATCGAAAATAACGACACCCAAGCCCTGGTGCGCTTGCCCGGCGTCGGCAAAAAAACCGCCGAACGCCTGGTCATCGAACTGCGCGACCGCTTGCCCACCCTAGGCGACACCAGCGTCAGCACCGCCGCCAGCCCCAGTGCCGCGCCGGTCGCCGCCCACCCCAAACAAGAAGCCATCAGCGCCCTGTGTTCCTTAGGCTACAAACCCGCCGATGCCAGCAAAATGGTGCAGGCCGTCAACGCCGAAGGCAAAAGCTGTGAAGACATCATCCGCCTCGCCCTGCAAGGGACGCTGAAATGATCGAAAGCGACCGCATCATCACCGCCACCAGCCATTTGGACGAAGAACGCCAAGACCGCGCCATCCGCCCGAAACGCCTCGCCGAGTATGTCGGGCAAAAAGAACTCTGTGCGCAAATGGAGATATTTATCCAAGCCGCCACCGCCCGCAAAGAAGCCCTGGACCACGTCCTGATCTTCGGGCCGCCCGGCTTGGGCAAAACCACCCTCGCCAACATCATCGCGGCGGAAATGTGTGTTAAAATTCGCCAAACCTCTGGTCCCGTGTTGGAAAAAGCGGGTGACTTGGCGGCGTTGCTGACCAACCTGGAAGCCCACGATGTGCTGTTCATCGACGAAATCCACCGCCTCAGCCCCGCCGTGGAAGAAATACTGTATCCGGCCATGGAAGACTACCAGCTCGATTTGATGATCGGCGAAGGCCCCGCCGCCCGCTCCATCAAACTCGACCTGCCGCCGTTTACCCTAGTCGGTGCCACCACCCGCGCCGGGTTGCTGACCTCGCCGCTACGCGACCGCTTCGGCATCGTCCAACGCTTGGAGTTTTACACCGTGGATGAACTGACCAGCATCATCCTGCGCTCGGCAAACGTGTTAGGTATAAGTATGGAAAGCCAAGGCGCGTTTGAAGTCGCCCGCCGCTCACGCGGCACGCCGCGCATCGCCAACCGCCTCTTGCGGCGGGTACGCGACTACGCCGAAGTCAAAAGCAACGGCATCGTCACCGAAACCGTCGCCATGCAGGCGCTGGACATGCTCAAAGTCGACAGCAACGGCTTCGACGCGCTGGACCGCAAACTATTATTGACCATGATCGAAAACTTCGCAGGCGGCCCCGTCGGCCTGGACACCCTAGCCGCCGCCATCAGCGAAGAACGCGGCACCATCGAAGACGTGCTGGAGCCGTACCTGATGCAGCAAGGCTTCATCATGCGCACCCCACGCGGGCGGGTCGTCACCCAACACGCCTACACCCACTTCGGCTTAGACGTGCCTAGAGCATTTGGGGTATCGGTGGATTTGTTTGATTAATCGTTAAGGAATGTGCATAACATTAAGTAGGTACTCCATGCACCTCTGCGTGTTAAACCCCACCCCAGCCCTCCCCTTGGCAGGGGAGGGAGCTTATGGCTTCCCCGTCATACAGGCGAAATTTGGAGGAAAAAGCTCCTCCCCCTGACAAGGGGGAGGTTGGGAGGGGGTTGCCGTACTTTCGCCTGTTCAACAGTGACGCAACCGCCAGATTTTACTATATCTGCCTTAAGTGCTTTAGGCACAGGCAAAAAGCGCGGCAAACCCAGCGGCTTGTGTCGGGCAGAACCGCTTGCCCGACCTACCCGAAAAACATCGGGTTTTGCCCAAAAACAAATAATTGCTTATAAAATACTGTTCTCTACCTTAATAGCAACAACGTTAAGAGGATATTCAGGTTTTTGGCGTAATATCGCCCTATAAATTTACAATCCTGATAAACAGACGCTAAAAAAATTCAGCATCCCTATAAACCCCAGCTCTTTATAGCAATATCGCCCAACTAAGGCCGTTCTAAAACCGTCGCCAACCAACCATTATAATGAAGCCCAAGCCCTTTACTTGGCCCATCAGGGTCTACTACGAAGACACCGACGCAGGCGGTGTGGTGTTTTACGCCAACTACCTGAAATTTTTTGAACGCGCCCGCACCGAAATGCTCCGCGCTATGGGGCATGAGCAGGACACTTTACGCGCCCAGGAAGGCATTATTTTTGTCGTGCGCTCAGTACAGGTTGACTATTTAAGCCCCGCCCGTTTTAATGAGCTTTTACACGTCAGCGCCGCCGTGACCGAGGCCAAAAAAGCCAGCCTGATATTTGCCCAAAGCGTCATGTTGGGCGATAAAACCTTGGCGACCGGACAGATCCGCATTGCCTGCCTGAATGCCGATACCCTGCGCCCCACCGTTATTCCCCACTATTTACTTGAGCAGTTAACGAATGAACACTGATTTATCCATTTTTCACCTAGTCACCGAAGCCAGCTTTGTCGTCCAGTTTGTCATGCTGGTCTTAGCGACCGCCTCCGTGGCTTCCTGGACATTTATCTTCGGCAAACGCAAAGAGCTGAACCGCGCGGTCGAAATCACGGATGAATTTGAAGAACAATTCTGGTCAGGCATCGCCCTGGCCGAGTTATACCGCAAACTGGCCGCCAAAGACTTCGCCCCCGAAGGCATCGAAAAAATCTTCCTCGCGGGCTACAAAGAATTTTCCCGCATGAACCAAGGCGGGGTCGAAGCGATGGTACAGGTCGAAAGCGCCCAACGCGCCATGCGCATCGAACTGTCGCGCGAATTGGAGCGGCTCGACGAGCATCTGGCCTTCCTCGCCACCGTCGGCTCCATCAGCCCCTACATCGGCCTGTTCGGCACCGTTTGGGGGATTATGAACTCCTTCATGTCTTTAGGCAGCGTCAAACAAGCTACCTTGGCGCAAGTCGCCCCCGGTATCGCCGAAGCTCTGATCGCCACCGCCATCGGCCTGTTCGCGGCGATTCCGGCGGTTATCGCCTATAACCGCTTCTCGACCCGCCTTGACCGCCTGACCGGACGTTACGAACTGTTTGTGGAAGAATTTGTTGTATTATTACAAAGACAGGCCCACAGCAAATGAGCAAATTGAGCAAAAAGAATGGCCGCCGCAAGCCGATGGCAGAAATCAACGTCGTGCCGTATATCGACGTTACCCTCGTGCTGCTGATTATCTTCATGGTGACTACGCCCATGTTGCAGACTGGCGTGGATGTCGATTTGCCGGAAGCCTCGTCGAAAGCCGTCGAAGTGACCGATGACCCGCCGATTATCATCTCCATTGAAAAATCCGGCCAATACTCCATTAAAATAGACGATGCCGACAACCTGATGATCCAACCGGAAGCGATCACCGAGTTGGTCATTGCCGCTTTGGCGAAAAAACCCAAGACCCAAGTCTACATCAGCGCCGACAAAAGCGTCGAATACGGCAAAGTGATTACCGTCATGGCGGACTTAAAAAATGCCGGTGTCGATAAAGTAGGCTTCAGCACCAAAGCAAAATCAGAAGACCAATAGTGAAATGGCCAGTAACAGACGATATTCCCGCTATTTCCTCCTGGCATTAGCTTTACACTTTACCTTGTTGGCCTTGTTTGTCCTCACGGCCTTGCTGAAACCGCAACGCCCCGAACCCAAGCAACCCTCGGAAGACATCATCCATGCCACCATGTTCGATGCCGCCGAGATTGAAGCGCAACAGCAAGCCCTAGATGCCGCCAAAGCCGCAGAGCAACAAGCCGAACAGGCCAAAATTGCCGAACAGCAAGCACAAGAACGTGCCGCACAAGAAGCCTTAACCGCCGAACAGGCGCAAGCCGAAGCCGCCGCCAAAGCAGCGGAACAAGCGAAAGCTGAGGCCGCCCAAACCAAAGAACAAGCGAAAGAAGCCGCAGAAAAAGCTAAGGCGGAAGCGGCCAAGGCCGAAAAGTCCGAGAAAGCCAAAGAAGAAGCCGCAGAAAAGGCCAAGGCCGAAAAGTCCGAGAAAGCCAAAGAAGAAGCCGCAGAAAAGGCTAAGGCCGAAAAGTCTGAGAAAGCCAAAGAAGAAGCCGCCGAAAAGGCCAAGGCCGAAAAGTCCGAGAAAGCCAAAGAAGAAGCCGCAGAAAAGGCTAAGGCCGAAAAGTCTGAGAAAGCCAAAGCGGAAGCTGCCGAAAAGGCCAAGGCTGAAAAGTCTGAGAAGGCCAAAGAAGAGGCCGCCGAAAAGGCTAAGGCCGAAAAAGCCGAGAAAGCCAAAGAAGAAGCCGCCGAAAAGGCCAAGGCTGAAAAAGCCGAGAAGGCTAAAGAAGAGGCGGCTGAAAAGGCCAAGGCCGAAAAGTCTGAGAAAGCCAAAGAAGAAGCCGCAGAAAAGGCTAAGGCCGAAAAGTCTGAGAAAGCCAAAGAAGAGGCCGCCGAAAAGGCTAAGGCCGAAAAAGCCGAGAAAGCCAAAGAAGAAGCCGCCGAAAAGGCCAA
>NZ_PGFZ01000001.1:202587-225238 GCF_002923755.1 Methylovulum psychrotolerans | reverse complement strand
GCCAAAGCCAAGGCGGAAGCCGCCGAAGCGGCCAAGGCCGAAAAAGCCGAAGCTGCTGCTAAGGCCAAAGCCGAGGCCGCCGCCAAAGCCAAGGCGGAAGCCGCCGAAGCGGCCAAGGCCGAAAAAGCCGAAGCCGCCGCTAAGGCCAAAGCCGAGGCTGCCGCCAAAGCCAAGGCGGAAGCTGCCGAAGCCGCCAAGGCCGAAAAGGCCGAGGCCGCCGCTAAGGCCAAAGCCGAGGCTGCCGCCAAAGCCAAGGCGGAAGCCGCTGAAAAAGCTAAGGCCGAAGCTGCCGAAAAAGCCAAAGCCGAAGCCGCTGAAAAAGCTAAGGCCGAAGCTGCCGCTAAAACCAAGGCAGAAGCCGAGGCCAAAGCGAAAGCCGAAGCCGCCGAAAAAGCCAAGGCCGAAGCGGCGGCTAAAGCCAAGGCGGAAGCCGAAGCTAAGGCCAAAGCGGAAGCTGCCGCTAAAGCCGCTGCCAAAGCTAAGGCAGAAGCCGAATTAGCAGGTATAATCAAACAATTGCAACAAAAAGTGGAAAGGAGTTGGATACGTCCGCCCGACGCGGCGGCAGGCTTGCATTGCACAATACAAGTACGGCTGACCCCTAGTGGGGAAGTCCTCGATGCCGAAGTCATTTCCAGCAGTGGTGACGAAATGTTCGACAACTCGGCGATTAACGCCGTTAACCGTGCCTCGCCGTTGCCCGTATCGAAAGACCCGGAAGTATTTGCCAAACATTTTAGACCACTGACCTTTAAATTTAACCCCTGATACCCCGTTACCCATGACGAACCACGATCTTAAAAACAGAGGCCAACGCATGACTTTTTTAAAAAATCTCGCCTTGCTCGCGCTGTGCAGCTTAAGCATCAGCACTAGCTACGCCGCCCTGACCATCGAAGTCACTGGCGGCACCGAAAGCGCCCTGCCCGTCGCCGTCGTGCCGTTTGCCGCCACCGCCGCCCCCGTCGACATCAGCAGCATCGTCAACGCCGACCTCGAACGTAGCGGCTACTTTAAAATGATGGCGCAACAAAACATGCAAAGCCTGCCCAATAGCGCCGCGCAAGTGAACTACAAAGAATGGCAATCGCTGATGCAAGACTACCTCGTGGTCGGCAAAGTCAACAACAACGGCGGCCAATACGACGTGCAGTTCCAATTGCTCAATGTCAACAAAGGCGGGCAAATGCTCGGCTACAAAATGAGCTCTTCCGCCAACGACCTGCGCCGCACCGCCCACCACATCAGCGACTTGATTTTTGAAAAGCTCACCGGCAAAAAAAGCGTGTTCAGTGGCCGCATCGCCTACATCACCAGCGGCGGCAAACAAAACCACCAACTGCAAGTCGCCGATGCCGACGGCTTTAACCCGCAGACCGTCGCCTCATCGCGCGAACCGTTAATGTCGCCCGCTTGGTCGCCCGACGGCAAACGCTTGGCCTACGTCTCATTTGAGCGGCACTCGGCGGCAATTTATATCCAAACCTTAGCCAGCGGCCAACGCGAACGCGTCGCCGAATTCCCCGGCATTAACGGCGCACCGTCCTGGTCGCCCGACGGCACCCGCTTAGCGCTGACCTTATCTAAAGACGGCAGCCCCGACATCTTCGTCCTCGACTTAGGCTCCCGCTCCTTGACCAGACTGTCCAAAAGCACCGCCATCGACACCGAACCGACTTGGTCGCCCGACGGCAGCGCCGTGGTGTTCACCTCCGACCGGGGCGGCAAACCCCAGTTGTACATGGTCTCCAGCCGGGGCGGCGACGAAAAACGCATCACCTTTTCCGGCGACTATAATGCCCGCGCCAGCTTCTCCCCTGACGGCAGAAGCTTGGCAATGGTACACGGCGGCAAGGGCGGCTACCGCATCGCCGTCATGGACATGGCCAGCCGCGGCATCAACGTGCTGACCGCCGGGCCTTCCGACGAATCGCCCAGCTTCGCCCCCAACGGCACGATGATTTTATATGCCTCGAAAAAAGGCGGCGCCGGCTTCTTATCGGCAGTGTCAGTCGATGGTAAAATGCAACAAAAGCTGCAATTTACCAACGGCGAAGTCCGCGAACCCGCTTGGTCGCCGCAGTAAAGAAAACAACCTAACAACGTAGGTCGGGCAAGCGGTTCTGCCCGACATGCCAGCGTTAATGGCAGGCAAGCTTAACGTTTTTACCTATACCCTGTAGGCCATTCAATTAGGAACGGGTATGAAATAAAACCTGTTATACAGGCGAAAGTACAGCAACCCCCTCCCAACCTCCCCCTTGCCAGGGGGAGGGGCATTTTCCCCCTAATTTTCGCTTGTACGAGGGGAAGCCGTTTGCTCCCACCCCTGCCAAGGGGAGGGCTGGGGTGGGGTTTAACACGCTGTGCTGCAATGGAACGCCCACTTAATTTTATGCACGTTCCTTAAACCCCAAGCTGACGCTTACGGATTCTAAGCCGGGCGGGCAATAGGTAAAGCCCCCATAAATTCCCAAAACCTCTAAACCTGGAAAACACCACCATGAAACTAACCCACACCGTTTTAGTATTAGCCATCAGCACCCTGCTCTTGACGGCTTGCGCGGACACTGACGATAAAAACACCGACCTGCTAAAAGGCGACCAAACCAGCGGCATCGGCGATGCCTCCACCAGCGGCCTCAATGGCGACAGCAGCCTCAACGGCAGCGAAATGGGCGGCTCCGGTTCCGGCTATGGCGCGAACGGCGGCTATGGTGACGGCGCCGCCAGCTTAGGCCCCGAATTCAGCGACCCCAGCAACCCACTGTCCAAACGCACCATCTACTTCATGCTCGACAGTTTCCAAATCCAACAAGACTTTGTCCCCGTCATCGCCGCCCATGCCCAATACCTATTGGCCAACCCTTCCCAGCACATCACCCTGGAAGGCCATGGCGACGAGCGCGGCTCGCGTGAATACAACGTCGCCTTAGGTGAGCAACGCGCCAAATCCGTCGCCAGCATCCTAAAAATCCAAGGCGTATCCGAAAGCCAAATCGGTGTCGTCAGCTACGGCGAAGAAAAACCCGCCGCCATGGGCAGCGACGAAGCCGCGTGGGAACTCAACCGCCGCGTCGAAATCAACTATCAAGGTAAATAAATGAACAAACGCCTCGTTATTCTCTTAGCAGCGTACTGCGGCCTAAACAGCCCCGTACAGGCATTGCCGGAAGTGATCGACAACTCCGCCTACCCGCCCTCAGCGGCGGCAGCGGCTAATAACATCGCCCCCTCGCCTTCCACCAGCTCCCTAATGGAAATGACGGGGCGTTTGGAACAACTACAAACCGAAGTCCAACAACTCACCGGAAAAGTAGAAGAACAAGCCAACACCATCGCCGAACTGAAAAAACAGCAAAAAGCCCGGCTCGGCGACGTAGAAGACCGCCTGCAAAGCCTAGAAGGTAAAGGCACAAGCGGCGCTAGTGCCGACACGCCCGCGCCCGAAGCCCCCGCCAGCGATGTCGGCACATCCGCGCCCGCCGCCGAACCGGCGCCGCCGCATGTCGCGGATACCCCACGCACCCCCATCGACGCGACCCCGCCCGCCGCCGCGCCCGTACCCGCCGCACCTGTTGCCAAAACACCCGCCCCCGTCGTTTCCGATGCCGAAAACGCCGCCTACAAAAGCGCCTACCTTGCCCTCAGAAGCGGCCATACCGACGAGGCCATCAGCGGCTTTAACAACTACCTGACCACCTATCCCAACAGCGGCTTAGCGGGTAACGCCCAATACTGGCTAGGTGAAGCCTACTTGGTCAAAAAAGACCCCGAAACCGCCAAACAGGCCTTTAGCAACGTCGGCAAAAGCTACCCGAACAGCGCCAAACAAGCCGATGCCCTGTACATGCTCGGTAAAATCGAACTCGACCAAAACCACACCGACAAGGCCCGCGACTACCTGACCCAAGTCACCAGCCAATACCCCAACACCACCGCCGCACGGGCGGCCACCAAAAAACTGCTCACCCTCAACATCAGCCAATAATTGTGGACACCACCTTACGCATCACCGAAATTTTCCACTCGCTGCAAGGCGAGGCCAACACCGTCGGCCTGCCGACCGTGTTCGTCCGCCTGACGGGTTGCCCCTTACGCTGTGTTTACTGCGACACCGCCTACGCCTTTACGGGCGGACAAAAAACCACCCTCAGCACCATCCTTGCCCAAGTCGCCGCCTACCAATGCCGCCACGTCACCGTCACTGGCGGCGAACCCCTCGCGCAACCCGCGTGCCTAGACTTGCTCCGCCACCTCGCCGACCAAGGCTACCACGTCTCCCTAGAGACCAGCGGTGCCCTTGACGTGTCCGGCGTAGACCCGCGCATCGTCAAAGTCATGGACTTAAAAACCCCCAGCTCCGGCGAACTGGACAAAAACCTCTACAGCAACATCGCCCACCTCACGCCCCAAGACCAAGTGAAATTTGTCATCGGCGACGACGGGGATTACCAATGGTCAAAAGCCATCATGGCCGAACACGCCCTCGCCGAGCGGTGCCAACTGTTGTTCTCGCCCATCGCCGGACAACAAAACCCCACCGAACTGGCCGAAAAAATCCTCCGTGACCGTTTGCCCGTGCGTTTCCAAATCCAACTCCATAAATTGCTGTGGAACGATGCCCAAGGCAAATAAAAGCGTATAATTGGCGGGCGTTTTATGGATAGCGATACCGCCACTTAGGAATGTGCATGAAATAAACTCGAAAGCACAACAACCCCTTGGGCGTTTTTCCTTTGATTTTCGCCTATATAACAGGGTAAGACATAAACTCCCTCCCCTGCGAAGGGCGACTGCATGGATGCAGGAGGTAGAGCAACGCAGGAGCGGTTGCCGAGAGAGCTGGGGTGGGGTTTAACACGCAGAGACGTAATGGAACGCCGACTATATTTCATGCACGTTCCTTAAGCGACAGAGAACGGCACACAAGAGTCTTCAGCCTTTGCACGATAGGCCTAAAACCGCACCAACTACCGTTCTGCCCCCAACCCCCCGATTATCACCCAACAGCCACAGCCCAACACCCAAAACACCCATGCAAAAACACGCCATCGTCCTGCTCTCAGGCGGACTAGACTCCATCACCACCCTCGCCCTCGCCCAACAACAAGGCTTTGCCTGCTACGCCCTCAGCTTCGACTACGGGCAACGCCACAACGCCGAACTGCTCGCCGCCAGCCAAATCGCCAAAGACTACCAAGTCCTCGACCACAAAATCATCAGCCTAGGCCTCGGTGCCATCGGCGGCTCCGCGCTCACCGACGACCACATCGCCGTACCCGACAGCCTCCAACCCGGCATCCCCGTCACCTACGTCCCCGCCCGCAACACCATCTTCCTCTCGTTCGCGCTAGGCTGGGCGGAAGTTTTGAAACTGCAAGACATCTTCATCGGTGTCAACGCCGTCGATTACTCCGGCTACCCCGACTGCCGCCCCGAATTCATCAACGCCTTCCAAAACCTCGCCAACCTGGCGACCAAAGCGGGCGTAGAAGGCGAACGTTTCACCATCCACACGCCCCTAATTTCCCTAAGCAAAGGCGAAATTATCCGCCAAGGCACCCGCCTAGGCGTAGACTACAGCCGCACCGTCTCCTGCTACAGCGCCGACCCCCAAGGCCACGCCTGCGGCATCTGCGACGCCTGCCGCCTAAGAAAAACCGGCTTCCAAGAAGCCGGCCTTAACGACCCCACCCGTTACCAATAAAAAAAGTGAAAAAAAGCTTGCCAAACGCGTACAATTCACTATAATAGTCTTTCTTTGTTGGGTCGCTAGCTCAGCCGGTAGAGCACCGCACTTTTAATGCGATGGTCATGCGTTCGAATCGCATGCGACCCACCATTCAACATTTTGAAATAAAAGGCCTTTTAAGGATAATTAGGCTTCGGTAACTGTGTACTAAACCATCGACTACAGCGATTTTATAGGTAGTCTTGTTTTTTACCCTCAAGTCGAGGATGCACAGATGCTAAATTTCCATATCATCAAAGTTATCTTAAAAAACGGCGAAGCCCGTTATCGAACCATCCTTACCAAGTCTGGTAAAGGCATCAAAACAAAAACATTCAGACGCAAACAAGATGCCCGCACATGGGGAAACCGTTCCGTTTTGGATGCCCAAGAGTACGAAGCCAAAGGCATCAAACCCTGCACCGTCAAATTTAGCCGTTTGGCTGATGAATATATGCAGTGGTGGACAGGCAAAGACCATGACAGGGTACGGCTTGTTTTATGGTGGGAACAACGCCTAGGCAAAATCCTACTGTCAGACATCACGCCGGAACTTATCCGCGACACCCTCAAGCCCAAAAAATCCCAAGCCCCCGCAACCTATAACAAACACCTTGCCGTGTTGTCCGCTATTCTCGATTACGCCACCCTACAACAAGAGGATGATAGCATTCTGGAGCAATATCTTGATGACAACCCCTGCAAGCGCGTCCGTTCCCTTAAAGTCGATAACAAAATTGTCCGTTATTTGTCTGACGAGGAAAAACCCCGTTTGCTGAAAGCGGCCAAAGCCATCGGCGGCAAGTTTTACCTGAAAGTCCTAATGGCATTGACCACGGGGATGCGCAAAGGTGAATTGGATAAGCTACGCTGGAACGATATAGACTTTGAAAAAGGCTTGGCCATACTTTCCGACACCAAAAACGGCACACCTCGCCACACCCCCATTCCTGGCGTTATAGTGGACGAAATCAAAAAACATCGGGAAGTCGGCAACGGTCTGCTATTCCCTTCCAGCACCGACACAAGCAAGCCTTTCGATTATAAAAAGCAATGGGCAAACTGCCTGAAAGCGGCCAATATCCAAAAATTCAGGTGGCATGATATGCGTCATGACACCGCCTCGACACTGGCGCGTGATGGCAGGACGATGAAAGAGATCGCCGAGATTTTGGGGCATAAGAGCTTAGCCAGCACTGACCGCTACACGCATTTGTCAACGGCGCATAAATCCCAAGTGCTGAATGATACGATGGCGAAGGCCATAAATCTTTAGGCCAATCCAAAAAGCAAAAAATCGAAGATGTTATCTGGCTAATTCTAAAATAATGAATCACATTTTGATTTGGGGGAATGAATTGGTTGAAAAAATAGTAGATATATTATTAAAAGCACTAGAGCAAATAACTGCAAAAATAGAATTTCATTTAGCTGCGCATCAAAAGCAACAAGACAATATTGATTCATTACTCATCATTCATGAAGAGAAGCTTAGAGAAATTGACATGCTCATATCAGCAATACCTTGCGATTTTGACTTATGTGAAATAAAAATTAAGGAATTTAATGAATCCCAAGAACTTGTAAATGAGCAGATAGCCTTAGGCGATGAAATGTATATCACTATTCTTAAACAACAGTTAAGCATGGTTTTTTTTTACGAGCAAGCAGCGCGACTAACCTTCAATGTCAATAAAGCAGTAAATAATTACAATGAAGCGATAATTGAACTCCAACGCGCTAATATCGCCAAATATAGGGCTGGCCCCAAAAAGAAATCTTTAGCCAGCCAACAAAAATGGTCTTTAGCTAGGGAATATTTTGTTGAAGAAATTCCAAAACATTCAACTTTGAAAAAAGCTAGAAAAGCCGCCGCCCAAAGAGCCGGAATCGTTGTTGAAGAAAGGCAATTAGTAAAAATGCTACCCAAACCGCGATAAAATTTATGCACTATTGCAGTAAGACATGTCACACTGCAATACGACAATTTTATAATTTATTCACCCTCATACAATAGCCTCACGATGTTTACTAACCCGTGAGGCTTTTTTATGACCGATACCCCCACCAACACGACCTTGGGCGACTTCTGCCCAAAACACACATTTGCCACCCACCCCGACAATCCGCTGAAAGAATCGGAATTTAACTGGCTGTTCAAAAACCGCGAAGCTAACGGCTTTAAGGATGCTTTTGTCAAAGTCACTGCCAGAAACTTTCTGGTGCATATCCCGACGTTTATCCAGTGCTTAGCCGAACGTAGGGGCGCGTGATACTAAAAACCATCCGCCCTATGCAATCGGCCACTCGTTTGGATAACGAGGCACAGATGGCCGTTTTCGCATACCAAATGCGGATAACCTTTAGCAATCTCAAGACCTACAGCAAAAAGCTACAGTGAATTTATTGCCGGGTAACATGAAAGCCCGCATGGCACTTAATTAATGCGGGGCATTGTTTGAATGCAATATTTCATTAAAGGGACACTACCCTTTTTTAGGGATGGTTAACGGATGGCAACTAAAAGACAAAAAGTAACCGGACGGAAAGAAAGCGGTAGTTTTGCGGCGAAACCCCATCATATCTTTAGGGCGGACTGCAAAACCGGAACCCCCTCCCCGGCTTCGGTATTGAGCCACATGGCGGCAAATATGCTGGACAACCTTACCGCCCAATTGAACGGCAGCAATAACGGCGACTTGTCCGCCGCACCTAAAATTATGAAATTGTACGGCTGGAATTCGCAAGGCTCAGTGCATAAGGCTTTAACTGAACTGTTGGCCTTGGGATTTATTGAGCAAACCCGACAAGGCGGTAAAAACCAATGCTCACTTTATGCGGTCACTTGGCTAGCCATTGATGACTGCAAAGGCAAATTGGATGTGTCGCCCACAAAGGTGGCATCAAACCTATGGAAACCGGGCAACACCGACAAAATTGATCCCCGCTTCCTTAAATCATGGCAGGAGCTACAGCAAAAGAAGAGCCGACCTAGCAAGTCGCCAAAATTGAAAACAGTTGCCACCATAAGGACAAATGTTGTCGCTATAAGGACAAGTCAGTAAATCATGGGCGGCAAGTTTGCCTAAACTGTTCACCATGAGGACAAGTCAGAGCCTTTTTAAGCGGTTTTGTTGTCACTATGAGGACAGCTTTATAGATATACCATCCCTAGGGGCAATTCAAGGCACGGCACACACAATAAAATGACCATAGGCTTGCTGGCGGTCACGGTGGATTATGCGATGGATGCACGGGCGGCTTAAAGGTGCGTTGGTGAAAGCCACCATCAGACGGGCATTTTCTGGCGATAGTTGGCTATTGATAGTTTGCTTTAGGTTTGCCCCTAATTTCTGGCAAAAGCCCCGCGTGGCGTGGCCTGTAGCCGTTTTTACAGGCCGCAAAGTTTGCCCACAAAGTTTGTTTTTAGACATAGCTTAGTGCGGCAAAACTTAGGCGCAGCGCATATTAAGCGGCCTTAATGCCTATTTAATACGCATTTATGGCGTAAACCGAAGGCCTAGGCCGCACCCCTTGGGGCAACTATAACGAATCGTTATGGTTGGACGAGTGGCTAATAGGGCGGGCGTTTCGCCTATCCATAATAGGTACTGGCGCGACGGCTAACCAATGACGCTTTAATATCTTAAACGGCAGGGTAATTTAAGATATTAAACACAATAGAATAACTTAACATTTAATATATTAAATAGGCAGTATTATGAGTTACGATGGCAAAGACAGGTTAGGTAAAGCCTTGGCGGCTTTGTATGGCTGTTCGGCCAAGAACAACAACAAGATAGCCAAACTGATTAAGCAAGCCAGGGACGCGCTAAGCGTGACCTGTAACCCCAAGCATTTGCCGGATGATGTAAAGCTGGAGATATACCGCTGGCACGTTGACCGGACAAGTGCCGCTACCGCCATACAAACAGACATTGTGGGCGACACCTTGGGCGACACGCCCCTAACCCAAGCGGAGCCGCTAGCGGATGTTGTCGGGGTTCAGGTTCCACCATTGGTGGAGGGTGCTGACCGTGAGGCGATACCGGAACCCGAAGCAAATGCCCTTGCACCGGCTATTGAAGCCACGGGAGCTATTGAGTCCGTCCAGATCATGCCCGACCCAAGCGACCAACGGGAATTGCCACCCGTTAGCCTTGTTCAAGATATTAAACAGACAGCCCAACCACT
Source organism: Methylovulum psychrotolerans (assembly GCF_002923755.1). Lineage (GTDB taxonomy): Bacteria > Pseudomonadota > Gammaproteobacteria > Methylococcales > Methylomonadaceae > Methylovulum > Methylovulum psychrotolerans. The sequence goes on along the minus strand of NZ_PGFZ01000001.1, from coordinate 215,310 downwards.
AGCCGACACCACCGACGAAGCGGCCAAGCCAAGTGACGGCGCAGGGATTTTATTGCCCGGTGATGCCGTTCAAGATATTAAACGGGATAACGCCATTTATGATGTTAAACACAATAGCCCCATTCAAGATGTTAAACAGGATGCCCCACCGATTGACGACGGCACGGGGCCTGATGACTACGCGCAGGTGCATTTCGCCCTGACCGTCATATACGGCGAACAAGCCAAGCGCACGACCGTTATGCTGGAAGGCTATCTGGTGAAGGCGTTACAACGTAAATACCGCCTAGGCGACAACAAGGCCATCAGGGTATGGATAGAACGGGCCATTAAGGCCGATAGCGGGCGGTTTGACGGTAACGCGCCGCTGACCAAGCAAGTGAAGCGCATTATTGTCGAATCGTTTGTTTAATCGATATTTGACCGCACCGCCCTAGCTGGAGCAAAGCAAGCGATAAGGCGGCGACAAAAAGCAACAGGAACGCAACAGGCCTATATCACTAATTGCTTTAACTTCTAGCCTGTTGCCGTTATTTGCAACAAAAATGCAACAGCAAATACAGTGACGGCAAGGTGACGCTGGTAAAGCCCAATCGTTGCCATTGCCTTGTTCCTGACAAAACCGGATAAACAAATCATTAACCGAGCCACTCAAGCCTTTAATTGTTGTGAACTCTGGCGGCATCATTTACCGCAACAAAACCCAATGCTGGCGCGGCTTAAGGCAACATTTACCGCATTTTCCACAGGCGTGGTGTCTCAACTGATTACAGATAGGGCGCGGGTCAAACAAGGATTTGTCTCATTGCCTGGCCCTGTTCAGAACGTGACCGACATCGTGACCACTGGAGTCCAGTACAGACAAGGCCTAGCGGCTCATGATGACCGGACTGTGATCGCCGGACAAGGCATAGCCATGAAACAATTTGGGCATATCCGGTAAGCAGTTAAAAACCCATTTTTGGAGCTGTTACTTTTGCGGGGTTATCCGGTTTTGGTTTCCAATGATGCAACAGCAAAACCCAGATACGGCGCGGCTTTGAAGGTTATTTGCAACAGTAAAAAGCATTTTTAAGTTTACAGCTTTAGTCAATGGATTATTAGCAAACGAAACTGATACACCGCCGAAAGCCTTGGAAGCGATCAACAGGGGCAAGGCCATCCGAATAAATTGCCACGTCTAATCCCTTCACGCCGAACGTATACCGAAGCAGGAACGGGCGGGCTTACCACCTGACAAACCCGTCCGCAACGGTTGCGCTTAATTTTGAAATACATAATTTAACATAATGCCCGTTATGCGAAGTTATTTATGAAACCCATAAATAACTTGACTTTCAGGAATGCAGGGACGGCGCGGCCTGTAGCAGTTTTTGGGTTCCCATAAAATAAATTGACAACAATCACTAATTATGAAATACAATAATTGCTAATCCAGCCGCCGACCGGGCGCAACGGTTGCGGCGACCGCCAATAAACTTTTGAGGAACGACACGATGGAACCCAAGAAGACACGCGCCAAAGGCGCGGGCAGAAAGCCGTTACAGCCCGAAGACAGAGCAAAAAGCATGTCCATCCGCCTGACAGCGGCGCAGCATAAGAAGTTTTTGGAGCTGGGCGGCATCGTCTGGCTAAGGCAACAGATCGACAAGGCCGAGAATGGCGATTGAGCCGGAAAGCAGGGGCATAGGATTTGGAAAGCGACCGGAATTGCCACTATAAACAAGCCGCCTTCGGGCGGTTTTTTTTGTGCCTGAAATTTGGCAAGGGGTGCGGCTTTATTGTGGCGTGTTGCCGCGTTTTATTTTGAACTGTTACAAAATTGCGCCATTATAAATAGCCCGATGATGATTGCCGTTAAATCAGCTATAATTTTAACAAGCGTTATAGTGTGTTGCCCCAGAATTCCATAGGGGTTTAGCCAAAATATCAGTCCGCCACTGGCTTTTTAGCCCTGATTGCCTGCCATTCCCTACCCCACCAACAAAATCTAAAGGACTAAACCTAGACCATGCCCTTACTCGACTGGTTAAACAAACAGGACGCGGTGCGCACTGTGCAAAAAGTACCTTACCGCTTGCTGGAAGCCGTGCCGGAACTTAGCGCGGGCGATCCCGACACCGAAAATATGCTAATCCAAGGCGATAACCTACAAGCCTTAAAAGCTTTGTTGCCGCTGTATGCAGGCAAGGTGAAATGTATCTATATTGACCCGCCTTACAATATAGGTTCTGCATTTACTCATTACGACGACAATTTGGAGCATTCGCTATGGTTAAGCCTAATGTACCCACGTTTAGAATTATTACGCGAATTACTGGCAGAAGACGGCAGCATCTGGGTGTCGATAGACGATCGTGAAGCGCATTATCTAAAGGTGATGATGGATGAAGTGTTTGGGCGAGGAAATTTTATAGCTTCAAATATTTGGCAAAAAAGGTATTCAAGAGAAAATCGTGAAGCAATTGGAGATGTACACGAATATCTTTTTGTTTATGCTAAACATCCTAATATTTTTAAACAAAATCGTAACTTAGTTCCATTAACCGAATTGCAAGCGAAAGTTTACAAAAACCCTAATAACGATCCACTTGGTCGTTGGCGACCTATTCCAATGACTGCACAAGAAGGACATGCAACATCAGAACAATTTTATGAGGTTATAACACCATCAGGAAAAAGTTATCGTCCACCGGAAGGTCGTTGCTGGGGTATTGCCCGTGCAACTTACGAAAAACTTTTATCCGAAAACAGAATTTATTTTGGTAAAAAAGGTGATGCGCAGCCTAATATTATTAGATACCTGTCCGAAGTATCTGGTGTCGCCCCTTGGACGTGGTGGCCTTCCGATGAAGTTGGACATACTGATGAATCAAAAAAGGAAATTCACAGTCTTTTTGGAAAAACGGCAGCATTTGAAAGCCCAAAACCCGAACGCTTAATTCAACGTATTTTACATATTGCCACCAACTCCAACGACCTTATCCTAGATAGTTTCCTAGGTTCAGGCACAACCGCCGCCGTAGCGCACAAAATGGGACGGCGTTATATCGGCATCGAAATGGGCGACCATGCCCAAACCCATTGCCAGCCGCGTTTAAAAAAAGTGGTTGAAGGCGAACAGGGCGGCATTTCCGAAGCGGTGGGCTGGCAAGGCGGTGGCGGTTTCCATTATTTCCGCTTGGGCGAAACCATTTTTGATGAATATGGATTAATCCATCCCAACGTGCGCTTTGCCGCACTGGCGGCACATCTTTGGTTTTGTGAAACCCGTACCCCGTTACCAAAGGTTGCCGATACGCCATTGCTGGGCATCCATAACGACACTGCCTATTATTTGCTCTATAACGGCATTTTGGGCGACCGTAGGCCACAAAGCGGTAATGTTTTGACCCAAGCAGTGTTGGACATATTGCCCGCATATAAGGGGCGCAAAACCATTTATGGTGAAGCAAGCCGCTTTGGCAAGCCGCGTTTGGACGCGGAGCATATCCTCTTTAAACAAATTCCCTATGATGTGAAGGGGTCGTGATGTTTGAATTAAAGGATTATCAGAACCGTGCCTTAACCGCGTTGGCTGAGTTTTTAACCGAAGCCAAAAGCGGCACGGTTGCCGAAGCGTTTGCTGACAGCCAAGTTCGACAAGCGTTAGAGCCTATACCTTACCGTCATTATAATTTTGGCGAAATGCCTTATGTGTGCTTGCGTTTGCCGACTGGCGGCGGAAAAACCGTGCTGGCTTCGTACAGTGTCAGTGTGGTGCAAAAAACCTACCTAGAGCAAGATTTCCCCATTGTTTTGTGGCTGGTTCCGACCAACACCATCCGCGAACAAACATTGGGCGCATTAAAAACAGTCGGACACCCTTATCGGCAAGCCTTAGAAACCGAATTCGGCTTGGACAAACTACGGGTGTTTGATGTTGGCGAGGTGATGCAAATTCAACGCCACGAGATAGGCCGGAAAACCTTGCTGATAGTGGCCACGTTGGCGGCGTTGCGGGTGGAAGACACCAGCGGACGGAAGGTGTATGCGTACCATGAAGATTTTGAGCCGCATTTTGCTGGCATAACCGACCCTGATGGCCGTTTAGATCGCGTTAGCGAAAAAGACTTACAGGAAAATGGCTTGCAGCCTGGGGATATTGGCAAAATCAAAGCTTCATTTGCCAATTTATTGGCCTTGCACCAGCCCTTGGTGATTATGGACGAGGCGCATAACGCGCGTACAAAATTGACCTTTGACACCTTAAAGCGACTGCATCCGGCCTGTATTGTCGAGTTTACCGCAACCCCGGATTTTAGCCAAACTTCGGCCTCCAATGTCTTGTACCGCTGTTCGGCTTCGGAACTGAAAGCCGAAAACATGATCAAGTTGCCGATTGTGCTGACCGAGCATAAAAATTGGCAAGCGGCGGTGCAGGATGCGGTGCTGGAAGGCAAAAAGCTGGCGTTGGCGGCGCAACAGGAAAGCGATTTTGTCCGGCCTATCGTGCTGTTTCAAGCCGATGCCAAAAACGGCGAGGTTCCCGTTGAGGCACTAAAAGCCCATTTAATCGAACAACTGCATGTTGACGAGCGGGAAATTGCCATTGCCACGGGTAAGCAACGGGAATTGGATGGCCTGAACTTGTTTGCACGGGATTGCCTGATCAAGTACATCATCACTATCGAGGCCTTAAAAGAAGGCTGGGACTGTTCGTTTGCTTATGTGTTTTGTTCGGTCAAAGATGTAAAATCCAGTAAGGATGCCGAACAGTTGTTAGGGCGGGTGTTGCGTATGCCTTATGCCACACGCCGTAACAGCGAGGCGTTAAATCGTGCTTATGCCCATTTGGCTTCACCGGATTTTTCCGTGGTAGCTAAGCAATTGACCGACAAGCTGATAGAAATGGGTTTTGAAGCGTTGGAAGCCGTTGCCAATATCACCCAAGGCCATCCGAACCAAGGGGATGTGTTTACAGGCGAAGACGGGCAAGCATGTACTGGCGGGCGGGAAATGCCGACTTTGCGTTTTGTAACGGCCACCGTACCGGATTTAGGCTTAACAACGGCAAATCATGTGGTCATTACGCCAACAGCGGACAACGCATTTGCTATTGAGGTTAGAGGCGAGGTATCCCCGGAAACCAAGGCGCAATTGCTGAAAGCGACAACAGGCACTCAAAAACAACAATTGAATGCCCAGATCGACCAGCATAATATGCGCATAGCTGTTGCCCGCGCCCCTTCGCAAAATGGTAAGACCTTCGCACCGATACCCTTGCTTTGCCACAAGCAGGGAGAGCTTTGGGAGCTGTTGGACACCGATGCCTATTTGCATTGGCGGAGTGAATGGTCATTGCTGGATTTTCCGGCGGAATTACCGAATTTTAACTTGGTGCAAACCGCACATACCTTTGAAGTAGATATGGACGGCAAAAAATTGACTTACCGTTTGGCCGACCAAAACCAGCCGTATAACCTCGATTGGGTAGATGGGGGCCATACTGACAATGACTTGCTGTTTTGGCTGGAGCCGCAAGTCCGACAAATTGGCTTGCTTCCCGCGCAATTACGCGCTTTTTTAGTCAGGCTAATTGCCTACCTGACCAAATCACGGGGCTTGCCGTTAACGGGGCTGATCCGTTGCAAATATAGCTTGGCACGGGCAGTACGCGAACAAATCGACAGCTATCGGCAACAAGCGGCGGCAAAGGGATTCAATTATGCCTTGTTTGATGAAGATGACAGCTTGGAAACCCGTTTTGACCATGTGATGGAGTTTTTACCCGGCTATTATCCGGCAAGGCCACCTTTTTATCAGGGACGTTATCAGTTTTCTAAGCATTTTTACCCTGAAATCGAAGATTTGAAAGAAGACGGCGAAGAGTTTGAGTGCGCCAAACTGATTGATTGCCACCCGAAGGTTAAATATTGGATTAGGAATTTGGTCAACCGGGATAATGCTTCGTTACGTTTACCCTTGGCAAAAAACTGGTTTTACCCTGATTTTGTCGTGGAATTGTTGGATGGCAGGTCGTTGGTCATTGAGTACAAAGGCAAGGTGTATGTAACCAATGATGATTCCAGAGAAAAACGCGCGATCGGTGAAGCATGGGCCAAGAAAAGCGGCGGACGCTGTTTGTTTTTGATGGCGGAAAAGAAAAATGCCCAAGGCCTAGGGGTTTTTCAACAGCTTGATGGGGTGATTGGTTTGTAATGCAATGCAATGCAATTCATGTTTAATTAATCGTTTTTTTGGCTAAGGATAATCCCAGTTTTATGAATATTGATTCCATAATCCCACAAGCCCAACACTTTCCTATTGAATGTATTGATAATAACGCTTGGCTATCTCAGGAGCAATTAGGCACAAAAGCTAAGTTTTGGTTATGCACCGAAAGCGACAATTGCACCGAAAGCGACAATAATGATGATAAAAATTCAGACCCACCCCCGCCTCGTCTATTCAAAATTGGTCGCCCTAATACTGGTGAAAACTGGGCAGAAAAAATCACCTGTGAACTATGCGCCTTACTGGGTTTACCTCATGCCCATTATGAGTTGGCCGTATGGAGACGGCAAAAAGGCGTGTTAACTGAAAGTTTTGTTCCGCGAAATGGCCGCTTGGTGCTAGGTAACGAATTGTTGTCGGCAATTCATACCAATTACCCCGCATCACAGAATTATAAAGTTACAGACCATACTTTCGGACGTATTTTCAACTATTTGAATAATGATAAAATTTTATTGCCATTTAGTTGGATGCAGCCGGGAGCAGCCATACAAGATGCCGCTGATGTTTTTGTCGGTTACCTGTTATTGGATGCTTGGATTGCCAACCAAGATCGACACCATGAAAATTGGGGCGTGATCCATTTTTGTGGCCGTATTTACTTAGCCCCGACTTTCGATCATGCAGCATCGCTGGGGCAAAATGAAACCGATGCCAAACGTCAAAGACGCTTGACCACACCCGCACCCGATCCTGGCAGCATCAACCAATTTGTAAAAAAAGCCAAATCAGCAATTTATTCAAAAAAAATTGATCAAAAACCACTATCGACAATCGAAGCTTTTGAACGAGCAGCATCTAAAAGACCGGAAGCCGCTAAGTTTTGGCTACAACAGTTAGTTGACATAAGCAAAGCACAATGTGCAAATTTATTTCAACGCCTACCCCCCGATACTGAAATCAGCCCAACGGCGATTGAGTTTGCCATGAAGCTTTTAGAATTGAACAAACAGCGTTTACTATCAGAGGCAACCTTATGAAAGCCCTTTATATTGCTTGGCAAGACCCAAAAACACGGAGCTGGCATACCGTAGGACGTTTGAGCCAAGAAAAAGACTGTTACCGTTTTGTTTACACGGCAGGAGCATTGGCTTCACCGCGCTTCCAATACCTTGGCAGAATGCACAAATTAGACCAAAACTATTGGTCACAGGAACTTTTTCCGTTGTTCAGCAACCGGATTTTGGCCAAGTCACGCCCGGAATACCCCGACTATGTCCGCTGGCTAGCACTTGAACCCACGAAAAACGCTGATCCAGTGACTTTACTTGCCCGTTCAGGTGGACAACGGGTTACAGACGGATTATGCGTATATCCAGACCCGGAAACAGACGCGGAAGGCAACATCGAGATGTTTTTTCTGAGTCACGGCTTACGCTATCTTGAGCCAGCGGCTTTGGAAAGTATTGACCGTTTGGAAACTGGTGATCGCCTAAGGTTAAGGCATGAAAATGGCAATGCCCATGATCATTTTGCTTTGTTATTGGAAACCGAAGAACCCGTGACCGTTGGCTATTGTCCGCGTTATTTAAACCGCGGCTTGCACCGTATTATGAAGGAAACTGATGTGCAACTGAACGTGGAACGAGTGAACAAAGACGCGCCAGTGCAGTTCCGTTTGCTTTGCCGTGCGGTATTTAGCCCGCCTTTAGGGGTGAAGTTGTTTGCCGATGATGAACATACCCTTTTAGGAAAGGAGGATGCGGCAGCGGCATAGAAAATGTTTAACATAACCCTCGTTCAAAACTAAAGCCCGCCTTGTGCGGGTTTTTTTATTAGCTATTTTTTCCAGAAAACTACAGTGGAAACTACAGCGGTTTATACCGCCCCATACTACTTTTACCAACTTTACACGCCTTTTAATATGCTGTATCATGCTGATTATACGGAGTTATTAGTAGTATGCAGTTGCCTAGTAGAGTTTACATTCGAACTTTTAATGCGATGGTCATGCGTTCGAATCGCATGCGACCCACCATCCAGATTCAAATAAATCAACCGCTTAGGCAACATTGCCAAGCGGTTTTTTTATGCCCGCCGTAAAATCTCCCCCATTCTTTCCACTTTGCGACGGAAAAAGAAACCCAAAAAACCAACGACATGCCACTAAAAGCAATTGAGGGAACATGGACAACATATACTTCACTCATGGGGCGAGATAGCGTGGAGTGCAAAGGTCTTTAGCCTTGCACGATGGCCTGCACCATACCCACCAGCGTTCAGCCACAACTTACTGGCGGACAAAATGCCCACACTCCCTCACACTAAAAAACCAAAAACCTGACCGCTTAAAGCATATAAACTGTTAGCTGAGCTTGAAGCAGTGAAAAACCAATGCCCCCCATTTTGAGCTTTAAACAACAGTTTTTAGCCCCCCCTATATTAGACATCTTTCCTAAATGTTGCTGACTATATAAACGTTGACAGGTTAAAATACCAAGCTTTATCCTGACCCGCGAAAAAGCCATGAAACCGTATGCCCAGTTACCCACCGACAACCCCGAAGAATACAAGCGCCTTGTCGGGCTGTCAAAGGAAGATTTCCAACACCTCAACGGCAAGCTGTGCGCTTACATCGGCGAACAAAAAGCCCTCAGCCCGCTGACCAGGCGTGGCCGGAAAGACTCCAAACTGGCGACGGAAGACCGCTTGCTTCTGACCCTTTATTACCTTCGCCATTATCCGACCCTTATAAACTTGGGGGCGGTTTTTGGCATTAGCGAGTCATATTGCCATAAGGTGTATTCGCGCACGGCCAGGATGTTGGCCAAAATTGAAAAGCTCCCCAACCGCAAGGCATTGTTGGAAGAGGGGCCGTCCGCCACCCTGATCATTGACGCGTCGGAGCAGCGCATCGAACGCCCCGTAAAAGGCCAAAAAGACTTCTACTCAGGAAAAAAAAAGCCACACGGTTAAGGCGCAACTCATCATTTGCGCGTTGACGCTCTCCATCCTCTCGGTCGTGGTCGGCAAAGGCAGTCAACATGATTTTTCGGTCTTCAAAGGATGCCGCCTGTTGCTACACCCCGATGCCTTGCTGTTGGCAGATTCGGGATACCAAGGGATGCACGGCCTCCACCAAAATTCGGTATTGCCCATCAAGAAACAAAAAGGCAAACCGCTTTCGGCGGAGGACAAAGCCCATAACAAAGCCCTTTCAAAACGGCGCGTTTTCATTGAACATGTCAACCGCCGCTGCAAGATTTTCAGGATCGTCAAGGACGTTTACCGGGGCAAACATAAAAACTACTCCCTGACATGGAGCCTGGTGGCCGCACTGGTTAACCTGAGATATGGCAACATTTAGGAAAGATGTCTATTATACTATACAATAACGTATGTTTAGCAAATATACAGAGGTTGATAGCCTTATTCGGATCTCTTAAATTTCTTATATTCATCAACAAGTTTTGGGATATCGCACGATATCTTGACAAAAAAACTGCTGCGATTGATGACTACATGTTCATAGAGTTTTCCGGCTCGCCTGATGATCTCTGTCCGATTGCTCTTGATGAACTCATATTGAAGGTAAAGCATCCGCTTATAGGACGCATTTTGAGCATCAATGTCTAGCTCGACTAGTTCACTATCAGGAACCGGAACCATGTAATTGAGCGAGATAAGCCCCAGCTTGTTATCAGGATTAGTTCGCTCATGGAGTTTGAAGGCAGAGCAGCAAGACGACTTGATGCGATCTTGGCTTGTCTTGTAGGAGGTCAGGGGGGCAAGGAATTTATGCGTATCTATTTCTAGCACGATACCTACATAAACTTTTTTGTTCTTGTAGTTGATGCCGCCATTATTGGGCACCTTTCCATCGAACTGCTGCAAAAAAGCCATGTACTCGTCTGATACTGTGTAAAACCGCATAGATACTCCTCGCCAAGACAAAAAAAAAGCGGCTTCCGCCACTTTTTTCCCCGCCTTGAGGCGACGGGAGCCTGATTTCAACTTCGCACTTGAGGTAGCGTATCACCTGATTTCAACTTCGCACTTAAAGGTAGCGTATCACCTTATGCTATAAGTATAGTGCTGCTATAGGAACATGTCAAATCAGTCTATGAGCAGGCAAACTTTGATAATGTAAGGTTACCAGAGGCGATAACACCACCAAACAGGAGACAAAAGGAACGGTAAGCCACGAATTCCAACAATGGAAGGTTTTTTAGACTATCAGCAACGCCAGAAAAAATAACGGGTTAATACTCTATAGCCAATACGATATAAATTGATGATGCCAAAAAGGCGACAGGAAGGACGGGCAGTCCTTATCGGCTTATATTGGATTAGCTATAATCAACTTAGAGCATCAAATGCCCATAAAAATAGAAACTAAATATAGTTACTATTGACATTTTATAGGAAGCATATATACTCTCTACTTTGTAAAATCAATTAGGCAGATGCCATGAAATGCAAACATAAATTCAAAACAATAAATACGATTTCTCAAAAAACACATAAAGAAGGCAGTAAAAAGTTTAAAAGTGGCTTTGAAGAAGCCAATTCTTATGGAATTAAAATTCTCGTTGCTCGGCAGCAACAATGCTTAGAATGTGGAGAAAAACGTACGACAGTTGAAATTTCGAAGCGCCAACTAGATAGTATTTATGCTGGACTATCTAAAATTCTTGAGGATGAGCAGATTGATTCAGTCTTGTCAGACACAGAAATTAATGTCCGAAATTTCTTGATTCAAACCTCTAAAGGAGAAACAAAAACACGACATGAAAAAAAGGCGATGTATAAAGAAGTTTGGCTAACCGTATATCCTTTAAGACGGTTTGGTAGAGGTAATACCAATGAAGTAGTCGAATGGATAGTTAATATCTCTAACTTCGATACAGATAATGGTCGCCCCCCTTTAAATTCACTAGTTGTTAGAGGCGATACCGGAATGCCTGGCGAATCTTGGGTAGTATGGAAAAATGATTCTGATACCCCATATACCACAGTAGAAGAAGCCCAGCAAGCATGTTGGTCTTACGAATGGAGTTAAGAATTCATATTTCTGTTTTGCCTATTGCACCCTACGGATTAGGCCTTACAGCGTTGTCCGAACCATTGCCTATTAAAAAAAGTTTATCCAGATGCGAATCAAGCAAGTAAATATTAGAAAACCCATGCTCAATAGTTGTGAATATATTATCTGAAACACATAAATCACCAGCCATCTTCATGGCTGGAAGCACTATTATCAGCCATTTTTCTGAAAACGTCTGGTTATAGCGTTCTATATTTTTTGATTTTTTTGATATGCATTCGTTAATTTCATGTATTTCTACTTCGTTAGTATTGAATATGCTTGCTTTGCCTATAATTTCAGGCATACCTGATTGTGATTTAGCAATATAAATAGATAGTCCTAGTTGGTATTGTGGAATCGGCACTATTATGCAAGATGCTATTTTTTCTTTATTTTCCTTATAATAATCTATAAAAAATTGCGTTAAATCTTTACATAACTTTTTCTTATCGCTAATTGATTAGACATCTTTCCTAAATGTTGCTGACTATATAAACGTTGACAGGTTAAAATACCAAGCTTTATCCTGACCCACCAAAAAGCCATGAAACCGTATGCCCAGCTACCCACCGACAACCCCGAAGAATACAAACGCCTTGTCGGGTTGTCAAAAGAAGATTTCCAGCACCTCAACAGCAAGCTGTGCGTTTACATCGGCGAACAAAAAGCCCTCAGCCCGTTGACAAGGCGGGGCCGGAAAGACTCCAAACTGACCACGGAAGACCGCCTGTTGCTGACCCTCTATTACCTCCGCCACTATCCGACCCTGATAAATTTGGGGGCGGTTTTTGGTATCAGCGAATCGTATTGCCATAAGGTGTATTCGCGCACGGCCAGGATGTTGGCCAAAATTGAGAAGCTCCCCAACCGTAAGGCATTGCTGGAAGAGGGGCAGTCCGCCACCCTGATCATTTATGCCCCAGAGGGTATTGACGCGTCGGAGCAGCGCATCGAACGCCCCGTAAAAGGCCAAAAAGACTTCTACTCCGGAAAAAAAAAGCCACACGGTTAAGGCGCAACTCATCATTTGCGCGTTGACGCTCTCCATCCTCTCGGTCGTGGTCGGCAAAGGCAGTCAACATGATTTTTCGGTCTTCAAAGGATGCCGCCTGTTGCTGCACCCCGACGCCCTGCTGTTGGCAGATTCGGGATACCAAAGGATGCACGGCCTCCACCAAAATTCGGTATTGCCCATCAAGAAACAAAAAGGCAAACCGCTTTCTGCGGAGGACAAAGCCCATAACAAAGCCCTTTCAAAACAGCGGGTTTTCATTGAGCATGTCAACCGCCGCTGCAAAATTTTCAGGATCGTCAAGGACGTTTACCGGGGCAAACACAAAAACTACTCCCTGACATGGAGCCTGGTGGCCGCACTGGTTAACCTGAGATATGGCAACATTTAGGAAAGATGTCTATTA
>NZ_PGFZ01000001.1:177706-202580 GCF_002923755.1 Methylovulum psychrotolerans | reverse complement strand
AGAAAAAACTGAAGAAAATACGGTTCGAGCTGACTTTTTGCGTTTTCTAGCTTTAGGTGGTGATGAAAATGCTCCTGTACATGAAAGAGGCGTGCTTCTTACAAATGCTTGGATAGAAGATGAATTAAACCTTGAGGGTATGACTGTTCCCCAGAGTTTATCATTTACTCATTGTTATTTTGAAAAAATGCCTATTTTAAAGGATGTGCATATTAGAGGTTTTTTAAGTTTTATAGGTTCTTGGATAAATGGTTTAAAGGCAGACCGTATGAGATGTAGTAGTTCTGTGTTTTTGGAGAATGTTCTTTCCAAAAATTCAGTTCGTTTCCCCGGCGCTCATATTGATGGTGATTTAGATTGTAAGAATGGGGTGTTTCAAAGCGAAGTAGATAAATATGCTTTAGAGTGTGATAACGCCATCATTAAAGGCAGTGTATTTTTAAATATGTTTAATGCTACAGGTGGCGTTTGTTTCACAAGAGCTGAGATTGGTAGCAGTTTTGAGTGTGATCATGGGATATTTTTATGTAACAACAATGGTCATGCTTTGTTATGCGATAACGCCATCATTAAAGGTAGTGTATTTTTGCGTGATAACTTTAAAACAATAGGTGAAGTTCGTTTCATAAGAGCGGAGATTAATGGCGATTTAGTGTGTGATACAGGGATATTTCAAAGTGGTCAATACAGTGACAATTCGTTGAATTTTGATAATGCAGAAATCAAAGGTATCGTTTTTTTAAACGATGTTAATGCCACTGGTGTAATCCGATTGATGTCCGCACAAATATCAGGGAATTTAGAGTGTCATGCAGCCCAATTTAAGAATGGTTTAAATGCCGAAAATGCAGTCATCAGAGGGAGTATCTATCTAAATGGTAACGATGATTTAACGAAAAAGTTTATTTCTTATGGGACGATTTCTTTTTTAGGAACACAGATAGGTGGTGATTTTTATTGTAAAAATAGCCGGATTTCTATATTGGCTTGCCGAAGAGCAATTATTACAGGCGGCGTTTTTTTAAATAATTTTACAGCTACTGGGCCTGTTATTTTTACTGATAGCCAAATAGGTCTCTTAGAGTGCGAATCTGGAGAATTTAACGAGGGACTTATTTATAACTCACCTGCCTTTGCTTTGAATTGTGAATCGGCAGTAATAAAAGGAGCCATTGTTTTATTCAATATTACGGCTAACGGTGTGGTTAGTTTATCCGCTAGTCGGATCGGCTCTGATTTGATTTGTCAAAATAGTAACTTCAATGGAAATGGAGAATATGCCTTACTCTGTCCGGCTGCTGTTATTTTAGGAAAAGTTGTTTTGGGTGAAGGCTTTAGTGCTACGGGTCTGGTTAGTCTGGCACGCACAATGGTAGGTGATTTGGACTGCAATGGCGGTACAATCGACGGCAAAAATGAAAAAGCTCTCGATGTTGAAGGACTAACTGTTGCCCATTTTTTTCGTTTTCAAAAAATGAAAGTGCTTAATGGTCGTGTTTCGCTAATGGGTGCCAAAGCAGGGACTTTGAGTGATGATGTTGACTCTTGGTCAAAGGGACAATTAATTTTAAATGGCTTTGTTTATGAAAGACTAGGAGGAAAAAATGTTCTTACCGATGCAAAAAGTCGGATTGAGTGGCTAGAAAAACAAACTCCTCTACATTTGAATGACAAAAATGAATTTAAACCTCAACCTTGGCAACAATTACAAAAAGTGCTTTATGGCATGGGGTATTTTGAAGATGTACGATTAGTTGCAATTGCTTTTCAAGACCGACGACGAGAAGCTAATGTGGTTGGTCAATCTCCAAAAAATCGAAACAAAATACTGGCGTGGATGTATCTAATAATTAGTCGTGGTCTTCATAGGCTATATGGAGTGCTTTTCTGTTATGGTTATTACACACCGTCTCGTTTGCTCATTGAAATGCTAATTGTTTTTTTGGCTTGCGGCGCATTTTATTCGTATGCCGCATACGAAGGCGTATTTGCCCCCAGCAATCCGTTGGTATTTCAAAATCCAAAATATGACATCTGTAAGACGGCTGAAATACTTGAATTGGAATGTACGCCTCAACCGAATTGGTATCTGTGTTCAGAGTTACCTGAAGAATACACTGGCTTTAGCCCTTTTCTGTATTCGCTGGATTTGATTTTACCTTTGGTCGATTTACAGCAAGAACATGATTGGTCTCCGATGATTCCCACACCCAAAAATACCTGGTTAGGTGAATTAAAATCATGGGAATCGCCTAAACATTACATCCGGTTACTCATGTGGTTTGAAATCCTATTTGGCTGGGTATACAGCTTGTTGCTGGTCGCAGTTGTTTCTGGATTAAACAAGCGACGTGAAGAGTAGTCGGTATTTTCATGTCCGTTGATGAATGTAACGTAACGTGATTTAGATGGGCGTTTGGCAGGATGCTTTGTAAGCCGAGCTTGTAAAAATCAACCTTCTTTTTTAAAAAATCATGGGTAAGCCGTCATGGATAAATACCGTGGAAGATTAAACTGGAACAAGGAACTGGAAGACTTAAGGGAAATAAGGGCTAAGCAGGAAAAGCAGGAAAAGCAGGAAAAGCAAAAGCAGGCGGAGCCTAAGAAACAGGAACTAGCCGAATACCCAAACCGGAACGGTGCATCAATCCCTTAGATTACAACACAAAAATGGACTGTATTGATGTGGCTTTTTTAGAACGGACACGCGACCTAATGGACACCTGTGTGCGTGATGCCAAAGTGTTCGGTTATGAGGACTTATCCGATACTGCCCTAATATCCTTAAACAGCCCGGTAGGGTACGCTGTGCGTACCTTCATTAACGATATAACAACAATACCGTAAAAAAGGTACGCACAGCGTACCCTACCGGGCTACTTGGCTTATCGCGTCCAATAGGGGAGGATTTTGAATGTTAAATACACCGAGTAACAAATCAGTTACTCGTGCCTCAAAGCCTCTATCGGGTCTAATCGGGCGGCTTTCCGTGCCGGAAAATAGCCAAAGACCACACCTACCGCCGCCGAAAATAAAAATGCGGTAAGAACAATGCCGCCTTGAAAGACAAACGGCACTTGCAGAAGGCCGGATAATCCCAATGCTATGCCCAGTGCCAGAAGGATGCCGATAAGGCCGCCGAAGGATGACAGCACCACCGCTTCCACCAAAAACTGCAACAGCACTTCATTCTCCAAAGCGCCAATGGCTAAGCGTATACCGATCTCCCGCGTCCGTTCCGTCACAGAAACCAACATGATGTTCATAATACCGATGCCGCCGACCAGCAGGCTGACTGCGCCGACTGCGCTGAGCATCCCCGTCATGGTTTGGGTGGTGCTCGACAGCATCGCGGCGATCTCTTTCATGTCCATGACATTAAAATTATTTTCCTCGGTACTGGCAAGGTGCCTGCGGGTACGCAGGATGCTTTCAATCCCCTGTTTGACTTTTTCAGTATCATGGCCACTCTGCACCGAGACTTTAATCAGGTTGATCTCCTGATTACCCGCTATACGGCGTTGGTAAGTGCGTAACGGTACAACGACCAGATCATCCTGGTCTGTCCCCATGGTCGATTGGCCTTTGGCTTTCAAAACCCCGATGACTTCGCAGGATAATTTTTGCAGGCGAATCCGGTTGTTTAAGGGGTTTTGCAGGCGGAACAGCTTGGTCGCCACAGTTTGCCCTATAACGCAAACCGCCGTGCCGAGCCGCGCTTCGCTGGCGGTAAACAGCCGCCCTTCGGCAACCGGTTGGTTGCTGACCGAAAAAAAAGCGTCCGTTGTGCCGGAAACGTTCGTCGACCAGTTTTCATTCGCGTAGATGGCGGTGGTTGAACCCGATGCGACAGGCGCGACGGCGACCAGCCCATAAACGTCCTTGGCCAAGGCTTCTGCGTCGGCCAGCTTGAAAGCTTCTGCGCCGGATACCTGTCCCGGCCCCATCCGTTTACCCACGCTGACCATTAATAAATTACTGCCTAGGCTGGCGACTTGTTGGCTCACTTGCTGGGTAGCCCCGCTGCCTAACGTGACCACAACAATAACCGCCGCTACGCCAATAATAATGCCCAGCATGGTCAATAGCGACCGCATAGCATTGCGCCGCAATGTCCTGAAAGCCAATAAGAGTGCATTTCCTAACATAAATTAGCCATTAATTATCCTGTCGCTTTCAATTAAACCGTCTTTGAAGGCGATAATGCGCTTCGCATAATCCGCCATATCCAGTTCATGTGTGACCATGACGACGGTGATGCCCTGATCCCGATTAATGGCGGTTAACAACTCCATAATCTCGACACTGCGTTTCGAGTCGAGGTTTCCCGTTGGCTCGTCCGCCAGAAGCAAGCAAGGTGCTGTTACAATCGCCCGGGCAATGGCAACGCGTTGCTGTTGACCGCCAGAAAGCTCGCCGGGCGTATGGGTTTCACGCGACGATAAACCGACGGCATCCAAAGCCGCTTTGGCTAAGCGGTGCCGTGTCGCCGTATCCAAGCCCCGGTAGATCAGCGGCAGTTCGACATTCTCCAACGCTGTCGTGCGGTTGAGCAAGTTAAAGCCCTGAAAAACAAAGCCCAGATAATGCCGACGTAACAGGGCGCGTTGGTCTCGGGTCAGACCGCCGACGTTCACACCCTGGAAGTGATAATCGCCGCCGCTAGGCATATCCAGACAGCCCAAGATATTCATGCAAGTGCTTTTCCCTGAACCGCTAGGCCCCATGACGGCGACGAATTCGCCCGGATTGATCGTTAAATTAACCCCGGCTAATGCGTGCATTTGGCTATCGCCCGTGCCGTAGGTTTTCGTCACTCCCTGTAGCGCCAGTAATGGATTGTCTGCCATTGTTGTCCTACTGATGAGAGGTTTCTAAAATCCCGGTCACTAATTCAGTACCGGTATCGACTGCACCGCCCGCAATTTCAGTAAAAGCACCATCCGTTGCGCCTTTACTGATGGGGACAGGTTTTAAATTTCCTTGGCTGATTGTCCACACTTGCTGCTGGTTCCCGGTGGTATTCAAAACAGCTTCCGGTTTGGAGGCGGAAGCAGGCGGGTGCGGCAGCAGGGCGCTAAGCAATCCGCCGCTGGATTTTTTTTCAGCGGCGCTTGCTTGCGGCGGAAAAAATCTCAGTACGGCATTGCTGACCAACAGCACATCGGCTTTTTTACTGACCGTAATCGTCGCGGTGGCGGTCATGCCCGGACGCAACGAAAGTGACGTATTATCGACGGCCAATACGGTTTTATAGGTCACGACACCGTCCACCGTCTCAGATCCGTAGCGGACTTGGGTGATAAGCGCCGGAAATGTCCGGTCGGGATAGGCATCTACCGTAAACGTGGCTTCCTGACCTTCCCGAATCGAACCGATATCCGCCTCATCAACATCGACTTGCAACGCCATTTTTGTCAGGTCTTCCGCCAGTTTGAACAGAACAGGGGATTCGAACGACGAAGCGACGGTTTGTCCGGGTTCGATTGAGCGTTCCAGCACAACGCCGTTAATGGGGGAATGCACCACAGCTTTATTTAACTGAATCCGGTTGTCTTTATAAGTGTTCTCGGATTGCAATACGGAGGCCTTGGCGCTCGCCAGATCGGCTTTCGCCCGGGTCAAGTTTGCCCGCGCCGTATCCATCTCCACGGATGCAGGTACTTTGCCGCCGCTCAATTGCCGGGTCTGATTGTAACGGTCGAGTTTTAATTGCGTTTCCTGCAAGGTCGCTTCCGCCTGAAGAACTTTCGCCTTCACCACTTCTAACGCCGATTCGCTTTGCTGGGTTTGCGCTTCCAGCCTTCGGGTATCCAGCTTGGCAAGCACTTGCCCGACTTTCACTTGATCGTTGTAATCGGCAAACACTTTTTCGATGGTGCCCGACACTTCAATACCGACTTGGACTTCATTGACTGGCGAGAGTGTGCCTGTGGCGCTGACCGTAACCACCAAATCACCACGCCGCGCTTTTTCGGTTTGATAAAGGACGGGTGCTGGCTGCCCCATCCACAAAACGCCAACTAGAACAAAAAGTAAAATCATGGCCGCCAACAACCACCAGAGCCAGCGAGACTTACCGCTGTGATCGCCTATTTCAAGGACTTTTGTTATGTCTTTTTGTGTTTGCATGTTTATTAATGATGAGTCTGATTTGGCTTGGTAGCATTAATATCCCATCCTCCGCCCAACGCTTTATAAAGCCGGATCAGGTTTGAGGCGGTTTCCGCTTCGCTTTCGACCAATTGATTTTGAGCTGTCAGTAATGATTGCTGGGAATCCAATACCCTTTGAAAATCGGTTGTTCCCGTTTGATATTGTTGCTCGGCCAGCGTCAACGCATCTTTTCCGGCAGTTGCGGAGGCTTGGAGCGCGTCGCGGCGTTGCCACTCCTGATTAAGCGCGTTAAGGGAATCCTCGACCTCTTTTAACGCCGTCAGAATAGTGTTTTGATAGAGTCCTAAAGCCTGCTCCTGAAGCGCCGTTTGTATTTTTACATTGCTGCGGATGCGGCCAGAATCAAATAGCACCCACGCCGAGCTGGCCGCCATTTGAAACGTTTTGGCCGCAGCCGTATACAGATTGGCCGCCAACAGAGATTCCAAACCTATCGACCCAGACAACGTAAAGCTGGGGTAAGCGGCGGCTTCGGCGACGCCGATTTGGGCGGTTTGCGCCGCCAATTTGCGTTCCGAACGGCGCACGTCCGGCCTTTGCCGTAACACATCCGCCGGGATACCGATGGCAATGTCATTAGCGGCGACCGGAATGGACGCGGACTGGGCTAATAAGGCATTTAACGCCGTAGGCTGCTTTCCCAACAACACCGCCAAGCCATGTTTGGCTTGTTCGAGCTGGCTGGTTAATTTGGGTATATCGGCGCGGGTACTTTCGACCGAGAGCCTAGCCTGGAGCACATCGACCTCGGACACCAGCCCGGCTTGCGCCCGCCACCAGGCTATATCGTAGGTTTCCTGCCGTGCTTTCAGGCTGTTTTTGGCAATAACCAATTCATTTTGGTAACGTCTTACATCAATGTAATTCAAAGCAACTTCGGCGCACAAGCTGATCAGCACATCCTGCAAATCCTCTTCGCTTGCGCCCAGCGTGGCATCGGCATATTCGATGGAACGCCGCTGCTTGCCCCATAAATCCAGCTCCCAACTGGCATCCAAACCCTGGCTAAACTGATTATAGGAACCGCCGAATTGGCCGACTTGACCAAAACGGGAGGCTCTACTGGGCTGGTTTTTGCTCGCCGATGCGTTCATCGATAAGGTCGGCAGAATATTGGCTACAGACAAGTCGCGGTTGGCGCGGGTTTCGCGCAGTCTGGCTTCGGCCTGAAACACATCGCGGTTGCCCAAGCGGGCTTGGGTAATCAGTGAGGTCAATATGGGATCATGAAAGGACTGCCACCAGGTATGCAGGTTTTCCCGGTCGCCTGTCTGCTGACGTATCAATGCCGTATCCCATTTGGATTGAAAAGTCGTCGGCGGACGCTGGTAATCCGGCCCGACCATGCAGCCAGGCAATAATGGCATTAGCCCGGCAAAAATAAGCCATCTTTTGATAGTATTCAGATCAATCATTTGATTAACGTAATAACGTAAAATTTGTGACGGGCAGGTAGGGCTTATTTCAATTTCCGGCATATCAGTCTGCAAATCCCATTCAATCATTCAAAAATCGTTTTGATTTTCTTGGTGATTAGTATCGCTGAAGTAACGTTAACTGCCGTTAAGGGAATGTAAATTTTGGTAAATTTTGTTAAAAGCCGTTACTATTGCCGACATTAAAATCAGGGTTTAAATAATGGCTAAGATATTGCTAATAGACGATGATGTTGAACTCACCGGAATGCTGACGGAATATCTGACACAGGAAGGTTTTGATATGGTTGCCATACACGAGGGCGAAGCGGGTAAGCAAGAGGCCCTTTCAGGCAGCTATGACTTGGTAGTGTTAGATGTCATGTTACCCGGCATGAAGGGCATTGAGGTTTTAAACCGGATTCGCCTGGACAGCCAAATCCCGGTCTTAATGCTGACGGCCAAAGGCGATGATGTCGACCGTATCGTCGGCCTTGAATCGGGGGCGGATGATTATGTGCCAAAGCCGTGTACTCCGCGTGAGCTGGTAGCACGCATTCGCGCGATCTTGCGCCGATTAGAGTCCTCCCAACACCCCGATGATAAAATCGTTGAGGGGGCACTGACCCTATGGCCGAAGCAACGCAAAGCGGAATGGCAAGGCCAACAGCTGGATTTGACCAGCTCGGAGTTTAGTCTGCTTGAAGTCCTGGCCGTTAATGCCGGGGCCATTGTTGGCAAAAAAGAACTTTCAGAAAAAGGCTTAGGCAGACCTTTAGCACGCTTTGACCGCAGTATCGATGTCCATTTAAGCAGTATCCGGCAAAAACTCGGCAACCTGCCGGAAGGCCGCTCCTGTATTTTGACAGTACGCGGTAAAGGTTACTTATTCGTTAAAGTGTGACCCATGGGCAAACTATTCTGGAAATTTTTCATCGTCATTTGGCTGGCCTTGCTGACAATGGGCGGCAGTATGGGTGGCGCCTTCTGGTTGCAACGCAACGCGGTGCTAAATGCGAATGGAGCCAGCCGGAACCAACCACAAATAGCCGCCGACCCTGCCGCCCCTTATCTCAGCACTGCCAGCCTTATTGTTAATAAAGGCGGCATAGACGGGTTACGCAGCTTCTTGGCTGAATCCCGCCATAATCCGGCTATGCCACCCATCTTTGCAATCGATGATGTTGGTAAGGATGTGCTGGGGCGCGAAGTCGCGCCAAACATCCTCGCCCAGGCTAAATCCTTAGCGGCCTCCCATTCTACTGGCGTTCGGCGCATAAAGACCGATGAAGGCCAGAGCTATCTGCTATTTGCGCTGTATTCTGACAATAATTCAGCAAGAAATCCCAAGCAGTTACACCCCGACCCGCCGCCGCCCTGGTTACCGATCACCTTAGGGTTTTTTATTAGCCTTATTTTTAGTGGCGTATCGGCGTGGTATTTTGCCAAACCAATACGGCAATTGCAGTCAGCATTTAGTGCCGTTGCCCGGGGGGATCTTGATACCCGCGCTGGCCAAATTATGAGCCAACGCCACGATGAATTGGCTGATTTAGGCAAAAGCTTCGATTACATGGTGAGCCAAATCCAATTATCGGTTAATGCGCAACAGCGGCTCCTTCATGATGTCTCGCACGAACTGCGTTCGCCGTTGGCCAGAATTCAGACGGCTATCGGTTTGGCCTACCAGCAGCCGGATAAAATCCCGCTAACGCTGGAACGGATTGAAAAGGAATCGCAACGGATGAATGACCTGATCGGCGAATTACTGGCCATTTCAAGGCTGGAAGCGGGGGTCATCGGCAAACTGGAAATGATCGACATCAATGAGTTACTCTCTGAAATTGTTGAAGATGCCCGGCTTGAAGCGGATAGCAAACACGTCGGAATCGACTTAAACATCGCCGGGGAAATATTTCTTCAAGGCTACTATGACCTACTCAGCAGAGCCATTGAAAATGTGTTGCGCAATGCGGTCAAATA
Source organism: Methylovulum psychrotolerans (assembly GCF_002923755.1). Taxonomy (GTDB): domain Bacteria; phylum Pseudomonadota; class Gammaproteobacteria; order Methylococcales; family Methylomonadaceae; genus Methylovulum; species Methylovulum psychrotolerans. Next base: position 193,005 of record NZ_PGFZ01000001.1, on the reverse strand, counting down.
TACCCGCCGCCATAGTAAAGTCAGCGTGAACGCCAAGCTTTGCGCCAGTGGCCACCAACTGCATATAGACATTACCGACCAAGGCCCCGGCGTAGCTGAAACAGAATTATCCGCTATTTTTGACCCCTTTTTTCGTGGCTCCCATCATCAAACATCCCAAGGCATCGGCTTAGGACTCACCATTGCGCTGAAAGCGCTGGAAACCCATCATGGCAAGATCAAGGTGGGCAATCGGGCAGAGGGCGGCCTCAAAGTTGAAATTATGTTGCCAGCCGCTTGATTATCCTGGTTTTCTGATAGTCTCTATACCAAGCGCACAAGCCTGCCATAGACATAACCGTTGGTTTGGTACATAAGCGCGGTAAAATGACGTTCCCCTTGACGGAGTGGCCGCTTATGAACTTTCTCGACATCAGAACCGACTTTGCCTTTAAAAAAGTCTTTGGCAGCGAAGGCTCCAAAGACATCTTAATCAGCTTCCTCAACGCGCTGATCAACGTCAACGGGCGGCTCATCCGCGACCTGACCATCGTCGACCCGTACAACATCCCCATGCTCAAAGGCATGAAGGACACTTACGTCGATGTCAAAGCCGAACTGGACGACGGCAGCCGCGTGATTATCGAAATGCAGGTGCTCAACCATGAAGGCTTTGAAAAGCGCATCCTCTACAACGCCGCGAAAAACTACTCCGCCCAACTGGGCAAAGGCGAGCAGTTCCACCTGCTCAACCCGGTCATCGCCCTGACCCTGACCGACTTTGTGATGTTCCCCGGCCAGCCCCTGATTAACTGCTTCAAACTGCTGGAAAAAGCCCGTTTCATCGAATACAGCGGCGACATCGAGCTGGTGTTCATCGAACTGCCCAAATTTACCAAAACCGAAGCCGAACTGGACAGCGTGCAGGACAAGTGGCTGTATTTTATCAAAAACGCGGGTAAGTTGGACTGCATCCCGAAAAACCTGGGACAAGAACAGGAAAAAGCCTTCGCCATCGCCAACGAGGCCAACTTGAGCGCGGAAGAGCTGGATCTGCAACACCGCAAACGCGATTTTATACTCATCCAAAAAAGCTCGATTGACTTGGCCTTGCGACAAGGGCAGGAGCAAGGGCTTAAGCAGGGTATTCAACAGGGTTTGGAACAAGGCATTCAACAAGGCCTAGAGCAAATAGCACAAAACCGCCGCACCACCATCATCAACGCCCACCAAGCCGGATTACCCCCCGCCACCATCGCCGCGATTGTGCAATTGAGTATCGCCGAAGTTGAGGCGGTGCTGGCGGATGTTACCTGACGGCGATTAGGTGGGTAAATAAACTGCCTTCCTGTTTATGCCCTTTACACCCTGCAAGTGCGTGGGTATGTGAACGGGGAAGGCCTACCGCATCACCTACCCACAACCAAGACACAAACAAAACACGGGTGTTATACTTTTAGGGGATGTGTTATAAAGCCAACTGACACCCACCACTATAGACCGTAACTCACCCGTTAATCGCTTGCAGGAAACAACCCCATGTCAGAACTCGCACTGCGGCTTATCGCAGAAAATAAGGAAACTAAGGCCACGTTTTTGGACTTGGGCAACTGTGGTTTGACCGAAGTGCCGGAGGAACTGGGGGAATTGGTTTGGTTGGAGGAGTTGTCGTTTTCTGGTGCATGGTGGGATAAAAATGGGCGGACAGCATCTTCAAATAAAGATGCTCCTAATAAAATAGATAGGCTGAGGCCTGCCCCGTTTGTCCCTTTAAAAAAGCTCAGAAAACTTTGGTTACACAGCAATTATGACGACACATCTGCCTTAACCGATTTGTCCCCGTTAAGCCATTTGTTAAGCTTACAATCGCTTTCTATCGAAAACACACAAGTTATCGATCTATCCCCGCTAGCGGGCTTGGCGACCTTGCAATGGCTTTATGTCGGGAAAACTCCAGTCTCCGATCTGTCCCCGTTGGCAGGCTTGGCCGCCTTGCAATGGCTTGTTGTTTCGAAAACATCAGTCTCCGACCTGTCCCCACTGGCAGGCTTGGTGGCTCTACAAGAGCTTGATGCCGAGGGTACGCCAGTTTCCGATCTGTCCCCGCTGGCGGGCTTGGCAGCCTTGCAATCACTTAATGTCAGGGGTACGCCAGTTTCCGATCTATCCCCGCTGACGGGCTTGATGGCCTTACAAGTGCTTGATGCCGGAAATACAGATGTCTCCGATCTATCCCCGCTGGCTGACTTAGTGGCTTTGCAGTCGATTGATGTCGCGTATACGAAAGTCTCCGACCTATCCCCCTTAGAATCCCTGAGAAAGCAAGGAATCCCCGTTAAATGGGCTACCCAGGAACAGGGCATTTGTGTAGAAGACTGCCCCCTTACCAATACCGACCTGCCCGCCGAAATCGCCAAACAAGGCATCACCGCCATCGTCAATTATTTCCAAGAACAAACCAGCCAAGGGGTCGATCATTTGTACGAAGCTAAGCTGTTGATTGTTGGTGAAGGCGGAGCGGGTAAGACCAGTTTATTGCGGAGGCTTTACCAATGCGATAAGCCCTTACCCGAAGCAACCGAAACCACCAAGGGCATTGACATCTACCGCCACGACTTTACGCTCGATAATGGCCGCAATTTCCGGCTGAATGTCTGGGATTTTGGCGGCCAACAGATTTACCATGCCACCCATCAGTTTTTCCTCACCAAACGCTCGCTATATGTGCTGTTGGACGATACCCGCAAAAATAACAAAACTGTGCAGGATGAGGGCTTTAAATACTGGCTAGAAGTGGTCGATCAGTTAGGTGACCACAGTCCGGTGTTGATTTTCCAGAATGAAAAAGGTGGGCGTAGCAAGACCATAGACGAGGTGGGCATCAAAGGCCGCTTTGCTAATGTCAAGGGAGTGTATCAAGGCAATCTGGAATACCCCGACACGGTGGATAAATTGCGTGAAGCTTTGGAGTTCTACGCCAAGCAACTGCCTCACATTGGCGAAGAATTGCCTGCCCGTTGGGTCGCCATCCGTGCCGACATTGAAGAACGGGCGCAACAGCAAGCCTATATTTCCCAACAAGACTATTTTGCTTTATATGAAAAACATCTGGACTTTGACCGTGGCAAAGCCTTGCATTTAAGCCGCTATCTGCACGATTTAGGCGTGTTCTTGCATTTTCAGGATGATCCGCTCTTGGCACGGACAGTGATATTGCAAAACACTTGGGCGACCGAGGCCGTATTTAAAATGCTCGATGATGAAATTGTCAAAAAAGCTTGGGGGCGTTTTACCTTGCAAGATTGCCAACGGGTTTGGCAAGATTCGCTCTATGCTGACATGCACCCTGAATTGTTGGCTCTGATGCAAATGTTTGAGCTCTGTTACCGCTTGCCTGATGCGGGTATCGAAATGTGGTTGACCCCACAATTATTGCCGCCATCCAAGCCCCAAGAATTAAATGCGTGGGAAAAACCCGGTGATTTGGTGTTACGTTACCGTTATGAGTTTATGCCCAAGGGTCTTATCAACCGCTTAATGGTACGCCAACACCGCTATGTTCCGGAATCAAAATTGGGCTGGATGACGGGAGTATTGTTTGAACGCGACGGCACGCAGTTGTTGGCGGAAATTGCCCCAAAGGGTGATGAAATTGCCTTACGCGCCAGAGGCGCAGAGCGTAAGGCATTGTTGACCATAATCGCCGCTGATTTGGATGCCTTAAATGAGAGCTTCCGGCTTAACGACAAAGTCGAAAAGTGGGTGCCGTGCCATTGTCGGCAATGCCTTACCAAGGCTATACCAGAAAGCTTCAACCAAAAACGGCTATTGCAACGCAAACGCGATGGCAAACTGACCGTGGAATGCCCTAGCAGTTATGAAGATGTCAATGTACTGGAACTGCTGGATGGCATCCAAAATAATAAACCACCAAACTGGGTACAAGAATACAATAATCGAAAAATCCCTAGTAACTCCACTTATTTACACGGAATAAACGCCAGGGTAAAAGAAAAAATTAAATTTCGACTACAAATACTTGACATAACGTGTACTGAATCAGAAAAAAACAGCAGTTTCAATATTATCGAGTTAGATGGCAAAACAAATATACGACAACCAAATGACAAGAAAATCCTGTATTATTGCAACAAAGATACCGAAGATTTTTCTTTACCACTGGATACAAAAAATAAAATTATTTTAAGATATTCTTTAGATTCTATTGAAGAGTTTCTGGATTCAGTTGAAACATGGATTAACCTTAAGTTATAGTCATGATATCAATTTCTATTATTTGCTTTACTGATATCAACGACGATCAAAACTATTACGTTTTTGACAAGTTCTGTAATCATACAAAAAAAACATTTAACCACATTTTCTCTCCTCACATCTATAAAGGGCAAACAGACAATAAGTTTATAAAGCAACTCGTAAAACAATCTGATGCCATTATTTTTGTTGTTGGGGATGAGCAATCTAGTGAATTTTATTATAGCTTAGGACTTGGCGATGGTATTTTAATTGAAAAATCAAAGCCTGTGCTATTTCTTTATGTAGGTAAAAATAAAAGCTTAAGCATTTGCAATCATTTTATGCTTTATATTGATGAACTGGGAAATGAAACTATTAAAAACGCAGTATTTTGCTATCTTAAAAGAGACTTAAAGAATTTTTGGGTCAATTATGCAAAGTCCGTTATTAACAAACTCAATAATCAGAATCCGGTGATTCAATTAGAAATATTAGAAGATGACGATATTGGAAAAGCATTAGAAGATGATCATCCGTGTGAATACCCAAAAGAAAAGCTAGATTATCTCGTCACTCGTTCAGCAACCAAAAATTACAATGAATATTCCGATTACCTTATCTTAAACAAACATAATAACGTGATTTATATGCCTACTTTGAAAGTTTTTATTTCCTATTCCAAGCACGACGTACACCATAAAGACACATTGCTTAAACACCTATCGGGTTTGCGCAACAAAATCATCACTTGGAACGATCAGGATTTGCGCGGCGGGGAAGAGTGGGATGAGAAAATCAAAGAAGAATTGAACAAGGCCGATATAGTGCTTTATCTGGTCTCAGCAAACAGCATGGCGACCGATTATATCCAAACAGTCGAACTGCCGCTAATTGAAGAGCGTTGCCAAAAGAAGGAATGCAAGCTGATTCCGGTGATAGTCGATTTTTGCCTCTGGACTGATTTGGATTTTGCCAAATACAACGCATTACCGGATAAAGACGTACCTGTGGTACATAAAACCCATTGGAATTCAGAGAATGAAGCTTGGTTAAAAGTGGTGGAAGGTGTCCGGCGGTTGGTTGTTGCACAAAAGTAACACCCCAAACAAGACGCAACCCCAAACATAGCGTTATAATCTGTCTTATTTCCCCACGCCTACCCGTATCTTATGAGCAGTACAACCCATATCCCGCTTACGTTTACCGCCAAAGCCGCCCCAGCCCGTTCGCCCTGCGCCTGTGCGCAAACGCAAATGTATGGCGGCAACCCACACCCTAACAAGGCAGGTTAACGATGGCGGTAGAAATTGAACATAAATTTTTGCTGGCGAATGACGGTTGGCGTGAACACGTCCACCGCTCGGTGGTCTACCGTCAAGGTTATTTAAGCTCGGAAGCGCATACTTCGATTCGGGTCAGGATCAGCGACGAACACGCGTGGCTGAACATCAAAAGCGCGGTGATCGGCACACATCGGCAGGAGTACGAATACGAAATCCCCTTAGCCGATGCCGATGAGATCATCAGCCAGTTGTGCCGGAAGCCGCTGATTGAAAAAACCCGCCATTTGGTACTGGATGACGGCAATTTGTGGGAGATTGACGAGTTTGCTGGCGAAAACCAAGGCCTGTGCGTCGCTGAGATTGAACTGTCCGCCGTCGGCCAGACGTTCCGTAAACCCGCGTGGCTGGGGGCGGAAGTGACCGATGATTTGCGCTATTATAATAATAACTTGGTCGCCCACCCTTATTCACAGTGGTACTATAAGGACTAAAGCTGGCTATAGCGGTCAGGGTTTCGGTTTTTAGTGGGAGGGAGCGCGGGCATCTTGCCCGCCAGTTGCGGTCAAGATGACCGCGCTCCAAAAACCGAAAATTTGACCGTTCAGAGTATAGCGCTAATGCGCCACCCTGCTTAACAAACCTTTCCTTAACCGCACGGCATTGGAGGTATGTCATTATGAAAACCCTATTTCCTTTAAAAGCCTTACAATACGCTGTATTGGCCTCGGTGTTATTAGCGGCCAGCCCCACCCGCGCCGACCCTATCACCGACGCGTTAAATGCAATAGAAACAGACTGGGCGAAGATTTATTATCAACTGCCCAAACAACAGCAAGGCCCCGCTTATGCGCAATTGCTGGAAAAGGCGGTTAAGCTGTGCGGGCAATACCCCAAAGCAACCGGGGCGTTATTTTGGCAGGCCGTCATTAAAGCCAGCTATGCCGACCATCAAGATCCGGTGTCGGCATTAAGCGCGGTGCATGAGGTACGCGAAATGCTCAAGCAAGTGATCGCCAGTGACCCTAAAACCATGGGCGGGTCGGCGTATGTGGTCTTAGGGACGTTATACCACCTGACCCCAGGCTGGCCGATTGCCTTCGGCGATGACGAAGAAGCGGAAAAAATGTTCCAAGCGGCACTAAAAATCAGCCCGAACGGCATCGACAGCAATTTTTATTACGCGCAATACTTAGTGGATCAAGGCAAAAAAGACCAAGCCCTGCCCTATTTTGAACGCGCCAGCACCGCACCGGTCAGGCCGGAACAGGTTTTTGCCGATACCCGGCTTGAAGAAGAGGCGAAACAGGCCCTAACAACCGTTGATGGCAGCCCCTTAAACCGTAAAAAAGACCATTTGTCCAACGCCAACACCTCCGCCAGCAACAAATAAAGCCCGGTTGGTTAACTCGGTGTTCTATGGACGCAGGGTTTCTGCTAAAATAGTCACTTTTATTAAAATCTATTCTGGTAACCACTATGACTTTTGTAGTCACTGAAAATTGTATTAAATGTAAATTTACTGACTGTGTTGATGTCTGCCCGGTCGATTGTTTCCATGCCGGCCCTAACTTTTTGGTCATTGACCCGGATGAGTGCATAGACTGCACCTTATGTGAACCCGAATGCCCCGCCAACGCCATTTTTGCCGAAGACGAAGTGCCGGAAGGCCAAGAGCAATTCATCGCCTTAAATGCCGAACTGTCAAAAATTTGGCCCAGCATCACCGAAGTGCAGCCCGCCGCAGCGGATGCCGATGCGTGGAACGGTAAAGAAGGTAAATTGGACTTGCTGGAAAGATAAAGGCCCTCTGCTGGCAATACCGCGTTGTTAGCGGAATGCTCTGGAGGGGGGCGGGTGCTGTTGCCGCCCCCTTAGCAGAGGCAACAGCACCCCTGCTTGAGGATAACTTAAGGGGCTTCGTCGGTTTGTTGTTTTAAACGGTTGCCGTCCACAATGCACATAATGCCAAACGCCAGATGCGATAAGCCCGTGTACAAAAAGAACAGCGGCAGGCTTTCGTCAATCTCCACCGTGTTGACTTCGCCATAAAATTGGATGGATTCAATCATCAAAATCAGAAAAAAGCCCACTAAGGTCATCACCTGAAATTTTTTGCTCAGCCAGCAGTAAAAAAACACCACCAGCTCAATCATCCCCAGATAAACAATCATCATGCGCAGATTGTTATCCAATGCCCCGTATAAATCGCCGTTAAAATCAAACACGCTATAACCGTCTGAAATTGACAACAGACAAAACCCCGCCAACACCAGTACCGCGATATAAAAATTTATTGCCACCAGCCCTTTGCCTAAGCGGCTTATTGTTAAGACCATCGCTTTCATCCTAGATCACCTTAAAAAAAAAGCCCTCCCATAGACAACCTAGGAGGGCTTATAGAGGAGGACGGGAGTCTTCTTAACCTATCAGCGCAGATTAAGAAAGCAATACGAAATTCATGCCATTTAGCCTGTGCCGCCCATACTTAGGCACAACGGCTAAGCATATCGGCAACACCTCTGACTGACCCTGAATCTTGCTTATCAACTTACAAGCACAACGCATTTTGTCAATTCATATCTGTACAAAACATGTACAAAATTACATTATGCTCCTGACCTACACCTGAAAATAGCCCTAAGTGCCGATTCGTGGTATATCAATGGCAGGGCAAGTATAAGTAGGTGTGCATATATCTTTTAACATTTGCGAATTAAACCCCACCCCAGCCCTCCCCTTCGCAGGGGAGGGAGCGTTTTCCCCGTCGAACAGGCGAAAATCAGGGGAAAAAGCCCCTCCCCCTGGCAAGGGGGAGGTTGGGAGGGGGTTACAGAGATAACAATGTTAAATGTTAAAAGATATATGCACACACTTAGAAGCCCTAACAGCCCCCTCCTGACCACCACTTAATTATAAGGGAAAATCATGGACATTCTGCTTACTGGCGGCACCGGTTTCCTCGGCTCCGCCCTCGCGCGTAACTTGTACGACCAAAACAACACCGTCACTATCCTGACCCGCAACCCGCAATCTGTCCGGCAGATAGGCAGACCAGGCTTAAAGGTGCTGGACGACATGGCAAACATTAACGCGGACTCGTCTTATCAGGCGGTGATTAACTTGGCGGGCACACCGATATTTGCGGGCCGCTGGACACCTGCCCAAAAACAGCTCATCCGCAGCAGCCGCATCGGCTTGACCGAACGCTTGCTGGACGCACTGGCGCGGATGCCCACCCCGCCCCAAGTGCTGGTCAGCGGGTCGGCCATCGGCTATTACGGCTGCCAAGGCGATACCCCCCTGACCGAATATTCGGCGGTGCATGAAGATTTTTCGCAACAGCTTTGCCATGATTGGGAACAGGTGGCACGCCAAGCGGAAGCCCAAGGCACCCGGGTCTGCCTGATAAGGACAGGCCTAGTCGTCGGCGCGGGCAGCGGTTTTTTGCAACGGATGTTACTGCCCTTCCGTTTCGGCTTAGGCGGACGCTTAGGCAACGGCCAGCAATGGATGTCGTGGATACACCTGCAAGATTGGCTGGGCATTGCCCAAACCTTGCTGTACGACACCACCTTACACGGGCCGTATAACGCCACCGCCCCCCATCCGGTCACTAACCGCGAATTTACCCGCACCTTAGCCGCTTGCTTGCACCGCCCGGCCTTATTAACCCTACCCGCCAGCCTCTTAAAGCTGGGCTTAGGCGAGATGTCCGAACTTTTGCTGGGTGGCCAAAACGTGTTGCCGCAACGGCTGCTGGAGCATGGCTATAGCTTCCGCTACCCCTTGCTTAGCGATGCCTTACAAGAAGTCTTAAGCCATGAATAAAAGGCTGATCAATCCGCAAAAACTGCTCTTGAGCAAATGGACGGCGGTAACGCCTGCCAACAAAGAAAAGCATTTTTTGGTGACGCGCTTAATTAAGGACGAACAGGAGGTGGTTATCGCCTGTATTTTAGAAGCGGTAATAAATCACAATGAATACGAAATCGCTTGGAACTTATTGAAAGACAAAACTATTTGGCAAATGGGCTGGCATTAGGCAGCAGGCTTAAGAGAAAGTTTTTCCGCCCACCGCTTGCGCAATTTCCCGGCATCCATTATTGTTAAGCAAGAATGTGAAATAGTTCACGGAAAAATAAAAAATATTAATTTATGCTATTTCGCGTAAACAAAGCTGGGCAGAACAACTCAGCCGCACCGTTTATTTATTCTTAACAAGGGGCTTTATTATGAAAAAAATAACCGCAACGCTAGCTTTGTCGCTGTTGCCTTATTACGCGTTTGCCGGTGTGTTTGATGCGCTCATTACCGTCACCAATCCAGACACCCAAGCACAATCCTCCAAATCGTTTTCATTCGACACCGCCAATAACTTTTTTGACCAGCTCAAGGAAAAGGGCTTTAAGCCGTCTTTTCCCGGTTACAACAGCACTTGGGGGGTGACCGCCAACACGGTTTATCAAGGCGTACCTATTGTGGTGACGTTTAATGAAAAGAGCAACACCCTGATTTTGGACATTCCCTCAGTCGGTTTACAGGGCAAGACCTTTACAGGCACCAACCGTAGCAACAGCACCAAACAGATGGAAAACTACCTGCGCAACGACACTGGCGGCACTTATACCAAAATCTTGCAATATCAGGTCGCCAACACCCCTAACTCACAAATCGCCGGCAACCCCACCAGCTTACAAGGCCAGATAGTCAGCGGCAATTTCGACTTCGCCACCAATGCCCCTTCAGCCACTACATCGACTTCGACATCCACGTCGACATCCGGCAGCAGCGCCGGCAAAGCCACCAGCATCTCTTCCGCCAACCCTATCATGGTCGGCGTGGGTGGCGGCACTTATACCCAAGGCGGTAAAGTTGACATTTCTGTGCTGAGCGTACCTGTCAGCAAAGCCTTTAGCATTAGCGCGGATGACCCGCGTAAAAAACTCTTGCTCAATGGTCAGTTCAACTATATTACCGTAGGGCAAGCTGCTTCTTACCAAGGCAGCTTAGGCATTGGCTATATGCACCCCCTGACGGATCATTGGTATCTGATCCCCACTGTCGGTTACGGCGCTATCGGTTCGCAAGACTTGGCCACCTTAGGGCAAATATTCAACACCTCGCTATCGAGCAACTACCAGTTCAAGTTCCAAGGCCTCGATATGGGCTTCGTCAATATGTTCGGCTTTTACAAAACCTTGCCGCTCAGCATTAAAGGCGTAGTCAGTTCCGACCCTAACATCAATAACTATGTCTTTAAAAACGGTATTTTCCCCAGCAAAGTGGTGTCGATGTTCGGCCATGACGTAAAAGTCAAAGGTATCTTCACCGATACCGAATTCACCGGCTCCAAAGTGTTTGTCCGCCAATATAACGAAGTCGGCATTGAACTGAGCTCCGTCAAAAAAATCGGTTGGGTAGACCGCGCCACGTTTGGCTTGGCAGACTCATTATCGCTAAGCGGCAAATATGTGTTCAGTATCGAAAACCCCAACAACTTTGAAGGCTACGACATCGGCATCAGCTACGATTTCTAAGCAGCCCTGCCCAAAGCCTTAAACAAAAAAAGCCGCCCAGCAACTTCCGCTGGGCGGCTTTTTTAGCGAATGCCGCACGCTATACATAAAACCAAGTAGGATTAACGTAATGGCAGTGACCGCCAATCCTGCCCACCCGCCTTTACTTTCGCGTTTTTCCCCGTATGCTAAATAGCGGTGGGCAAAATCCCCCCATCGGACACCGCCCTTAACCGCCGTCCCCAACGCGGCGGTAGAGGGTGTCCCACACCAGCATCTGCGGAGGACTTATGGCAGCAAATGACAACGACAATGACGACAAATCCGTGCTGACCTTTGTGCTAGGCACAATGATCATCAGCTTCATCGTTATGGCATTAATCTAAACGCCCGGCAAACCTATACCCCCCTAAGGCAGTTCCCTAGGGGGGAAAACCCCCTACAACACGTCCGCTAAATTCCCCTTAGTCTCCAGCCACGCCTTCCGGTCTTGCGAGCGTTTTTTCGCCAACAACAAATCCAACTGCCCGCTAGTCTCGTCATCATCGGCAATCGTCAACTGCACCAAACGGCGGGTATCCGGATTCATCGTGGTTTCCCGAAGCTGCGAGGGGTTCATTTCGCCCAAACCTTTAAACCGCTGGACATTAATCGTCCCTTTCAGCTTCTCGGCCTTAATACGGTCTAACACCCCCAACCGTTCCGACTCATCCAGCGCGTAAAACACCCGCTTGCCGACATCAATCCGGTACAAGGGCGGCATCGCCACAAACACATGCCCAGCCTTCACCAGCGGCTGAAAATGCTGGTAAAACAGGGCGCAAATCAGCGTCGCAATATGGTTGCCGTCCGAATCGGCATCGGCGAGGATACAGACCTTGCCATAACGCAAATTCTGCAAATCATCCGACCCCGGCTCTATCCCTAAAGCCACCGCTATATCATGCACCTCTTGCGAAGCCATCACCTGCGTGGACTCCACTTCCCATGTATTCAAAATCTTGCCGCGCAAGGGCATAATCGCCTGAAAATCCCGCTCCCGCGCCTGTTTCGCCGAACCGCCCGCCGAATCCCCTTCCACCAAAAACAATTCGGTGCGGGCAATATCCTGCGCCGAACAATCCGCCAATTTACCCGGCAAGGCGGGCCCGGCGGTGATTTTCTTACGGATGATCTTCTTATTCGAGCGCAAGCGTTTTTGGGCGCTGGCGATAATCACCTCGGCGATCTTCTCACCCTCCGCCGGATGCTGGTTCAGCCACAAACTAAACGTGTCTTTAGCCACCCCCGACACAAACGCCACACACTCGCGCGAGCTTAAGCGCTCCTTAGTTTGCCCGGAAAACTGCGGGTCTTCCAGCTTTACCGACAAGACAAAATGGCAGTTCTCCCACACATCTTCCGGCGCGACCTTCACCCCGCGCGGCAAAATACTGCGCAAATCACAAAACTCCCGCATCGCCTCGGTCAACCCCGCCCGCAAGCCATTGACATGCGTACCGCCCTGCGCGGTCGGCACCAAATTGACATAACTTTCCGCCAGCACTTCCGAACTGTTTTCCACCGCCCAGACCACACCCCATTCCACCGCCTCATGGTTAGCGGCACTGTTGCCCATAAACGGCTGTTCGGGGAAATACTCCACCTGACCGATACGGTCAAGCAGATAATCCTTTAGCCCATCCTGGTAATACCATTCGAAATGCTCTTCCGACTGCTCGATTTTCAGAATCACCTTCAAACCCGGCGACAACACCGCCTTCGCGCGTAAATTGTGCTTAAGCCGCGACACCGACACCTTACTGGAATCGAAATACTTTTCGTTCGGCCAAAACTTCACCGTCGTGCCGGTATTGTTCTTGCCCACCGTGCCGACCTCAGTCAACTCGCTTTGCTTCTCGCCATCGGCAAAGGTCATCCGGTACACCTTACCGTTACGCTTCACCTCCACCTCTAACTTGGCGGACAAGGCGTTAACCACCGACACCCCGACCCCGTGCAAACCGCCGGAGAATTGGTAGTTTTTGTTAGAGAACTTACCGCCCGCATGGAGTTGGGTCAAAATCACCTCCACCCCCGGCATCCCCTGCTCAGGATGCACATCCACGGGCATTCCCCGGCCATTATCGGACACCGACACCCCGCCGTCCTTCAACAACAGCACCTCAATGCTATTGGCATGGCCAGCCATCGCCTCGTCGACGCTATTATCGACCACCTCCTGCACCAAATGGTTAGGGCGGGTGGTATCCGTATACATGCCAGGACGCTTACGCACCGGCTCCAAACCGCTTAAGACCTCTATCGCGGCGGCATTATATTCATTACTCATTGGCTCTTGCTTACTCAATCACTAAAAACGGGAAGGGTTGTTGCTATACATCCTATCATTAAATATTTCTATCCGTATCCCCAAACAACAATTATGCCATTTTTGTGGGTGTGGGAGGCAAGGCGGGGATGGGTAAAAAGCGGGGCTTGGGACGGATAAAAAACACTTTGAAATAGCCACAAGAACTACGCCGAACGATGAGGCAAATCGGGAAAGTGAATGGCTTTAGTTATAGTGACTTGCCCCCTAGCAGCTAATCGGGGAAGCGTGTAGCGTATCGCCTTACTAAAGCGAAAATTATAGTCAGGCTGCATCGATAAAACATAGCCTACCATATCGCTTGCAAAACCACGGCGTTAAGCGTTTTTTGTTAAAATATCCGCCATCAACAACAAAGAGATGCCGCCATGAGCTTAGCACAACCGACCCTTGAGGACATTTGGAAGTTATTCCAAGAAACCGACCGGAAATTCCAAGAAACCGACAAAAAAATCCAGCAAGTCAGTGCCAGCATCGACCGTTTAGGCAGTAAGTTAGGGGATTTTATCAGATATGAGCTACATCCCGCCGCCATGCGCCTGTTCCGCGAGCGCGGCATTGATGTCCACGAAGTCCACCGAAGCGTCAGTGCCGAGCGCAACGGCGAAGGCATAGAAGTCGATTTATTGGTCGTCAACGACGGCGACGTGGTGGCTATCGAATGCAAAAGCCACTTAAGCATTGACGATGTCAACGCCCATTTGCAACGCCTAGAAAAACTCAAACGCCTGTTACCTAGCTATGCGGACAAGCGCGTCATGGGTGCGGTCACGGGCATGGTACTACCGGATAATGTCGCCCAATACGCCTACCGCCAAGGCCTATTCGTCATCGCCCAAACTGGCGACCAGCTGATAGTGCGCAACGATACGGCTTTTCAGGCAAAAACGTGGTAAGAACCCTTATTACGCCAACTAACGTCAAAGGATCAAAAGCAAGCCACATAGCATGGGAGGGGAAGTTACATTATGTTAACAAAATAGCGAAACCCGCTTGCTCAAAATGCTTATCCGCAGTAAAAACACGCGTAAGTTGCTTGTCTCTGGCAATAATTATGCTGCTACAATCCACTAAGCCCCATTCTTTACCTCGCATTTGGGTAAACAGTTCCAAGCTTTTTGCCATCAGACTTTCATTAATGGCAACCACTGTCCATGCCCTCGATTGATACATGCCATTTACCATCTGCACAGCTGTCGCCCGCAATTTAACCCGGCTAAAAGCGTTACAAAACTCGGCAACCACAAAATCGCTGCTAATAAACCGCGTTTGGCTGCGCACTAACGCCTGTTGTATTTGCCAAGCAGCAGAGTGAAAAGAGTCCCTTTCGTTACCTAACGCAATAAGTGCCGCCGTATCAACAAAAACCGTATTCATGGCTTATCCAAACCATAAAGATAATGGTCATGATTAAGCGCGAAATCCTCAATACCCGCGTCAACTGTCGGCAAGGCAATGGCCGGATTTGTCCAAGGATCATCAGCAACCGCCTGTTGCTTAACAAAAACGGCAAAGAACTTAGCTTCGGTCAGCAAACTTTGCTCCAACTCCTGAATGCGTTGTTGTAGGCGTTCTTTCGGTAAGGTATCTGGAACAGTAATCGTAATTTGCATGGCGGTTTCATCCGTAGGAAAGGAGGTGCAAAAGCGGCAGTGCAAAAACTGCCTAAGCTTACCCAATAATAGGCTAAGTTTATGGTAACACGGCGTTTATCCGCCACCAAAATGCGGCACACGATACTTCGCGCCTGCGGCAACGGTTAATTTACCCCCGCTTACACCTTTACACTCGATCATCAAGTTTTTCATAAAGTCACCTCTAAATAGTGGGGAAGATTAGCGGAGAGCTAAGGCTTGTTAAGGTGGGCAACTCCCTCCCCTGATGGGGAGGGTT
>NZ_PGFZ01000001.1:136769-177699 GCF_002923755.1 Methylovulum psychrotolerans | reverse complement strand
TTTTATTTCGTTTAATGAAAAAAGCCTTATTTAGATTCTCCCCACCCCATCCCTCCCCATCAGGGGAGGGGGACGGATTCCATTGCAACTTGTTGTTTTTACTTAATTAAAATACTAATCCAATATCTAGTGGCTAAGTTGCTTATTCTAATATTAAAAACTTGATGATCGAGTTACAGTCGATGTGTTGCGGTTGAAATGTTAAACTTTACCCCTTCTACTTTTCAGCCCTCCGTACACCCATGACCGAAGCCATCCAAATACCGCGCAAAATCGCCAACCAACTGCTGCATAACGCCCAACTTGCCCCAGAGCAAGAAGTCTGCGGCTTAGTGGGCGCTATCTCAGGCGTACCGACCCGGTGCTACCCCATCACCAACATTGCCGAGTTGCCTGAGCAACGGTTTTTACTCGACCCGGCGCAACAAATCGCCGCGTTCAGCACCATGCGCGGGCACGGCGAGAGCCTGTTCGCCATTTACCACTCCCACCCCCACGCCCCCGCCCTGCCCTCGGCGACGGATTTGGAACTGGCCGCCTACCCCGATGCCCTATATTTAATCATCTCCCTAGACACCAAAGGCATTTTGGAAATGCGCGGGTTTTATCTGCACGGACACAGCAGCCGCGAAGTGTCACTCGTACTGAGCGAAGCCTAAGCCCTACCAGCCCAACCCCATCCACCTTTGCCGTTATTTGTTAATGACTTCCAGCCCGACACCGCACACCCCCATGATGCAGCAATATTTCCGCATCAAGGCCGATTACCCCGACACCCTGCTGTTTTACCGCATGGGCGATTTTTACGAGCTGTTTTTTAACGATGCCAAAAAAGCCGCGCAATTGCTCAACATCACCCTGACCAGCCGGGGCAGTTCGGCGGGCGAACCTATCGCCATGGCGGGCATACCCTACCACGCGGCGGAAAACTACCTCGCCCGCCTGCTAAAACACGGCCTCTCGGTGGCGATTTGCGAACAAATCGGCGACCCCGCCACCAGTAAAGGCCCGGTCGAGCGCAAAGTGGTGCGCATCATCACCCCCGGCACCGTCACCGACGAAGCCTTGCTGGAAGACCGTAAGGACAACCTCTTAGTGGCGGTGTTCCAAAACCAACAAACCTACGGCATCGCCAGCCTGGACTTAAGCAACGGGCGGTTTATCCTGCAAGAACTGCACGGCGAAGACCAACTGCTGAGCGAAATCGCCCGACTAAACCCCGCCGAGCTGTTATTCGGCGAAGACTGGTCAGCCCCCGCCGCACTTAAACAGCGCAGCGGCTTATGCAAACGCCCGCCTTGGCATTTTGACACGGCCAGCGCCCGGCAATTGGTGCTTAGGCAATTTAACACCCTAGACCTGAAAGGCTACGGTTGCGACAACCTGCACACCGCCATTGCCGCCGCCGGGGCGTTATTGCAATACGTTAAGGACACCCAACAAAGCGCCTTACCGCATATCCAAGGCATCCGTGTCGAACAGACCGACGACTGCATCCTGCTCGATGCCGCCAGCCGCCGTAATTTGGAACTGGACAGCCACCCGACCGGACAACTGCAATACACCTTGTTCGGGGTGCTGGACAAAACCGCCACCGCCATGGGTGGCCGCTGCCTGCGCCGTTGGCTCAACCGCCCCTTGCGTGACCATGAGGTGCTGAAAAACCGCTATGCCTGTGTCGGCAGCCTACTCAACCACCAACATTACCAAACCGTACAAACCTTACTCAGACAAGTCGGCGATATTGAGCGCGTCAGCTCGCGGGTGGCCTTAAAATCGGCACGGCCCCGCGATTTGCTGGTACTGCGCAATACCTTAGCGGTGTTGCCCAACTTGCAACAGTGCCTAGCCGACAGCGATAACCCGCAAATCGCCCAGTTACGCGGCCACATCGGCGAACAACCCGCCTTATTGCACTTACTGCAAACCGCCCTGATCGACAACCCGCCCGTACTGATCCGCGACGGCGGCGTCTTGGCGGCGGGCTTTAACGCCGAATTGGACGAATTACGCGACCTGAGCCAAAACGCCGACCAATTTTTATTGGACATGGAAACGCGGGAGAAAGCCGCCACTGGCATCGCCAACCTCAAAGTCAACTACAACCGCGTCCAAGGCTATTACATCGAAATCGCCAACGCCCACAGCGCGAAAATCCCCGCCCATTACACCCGCAAACAAACCTTAAAAGGCGTGGAGCGTTATATCACCGAAGAACTGAAAGCCTTTGAAAATAAAGTCCTGAGTGCGCGTGACAAAGCCCTGGCCTGTGAAAAAGCCCTCTACGACGGCCTGCTGAGCACCATCGCCGAAGACCTCGTGCCGCTGCAACACTGCGCCGCCGCCTTAGCGGAACTGGACGTGCTGACCAACTTTGCCGAACGCGCCGACAGCCTCAACCTCGCCGAACCCGTACTGAGCGACAAGCCCGGCATCCGCATTACGGGCGGGCGGCATTTAGTGGTTGAGCAAGTCTCCGACATTCCCTTCATCGCCAATGATTTGGTTTTCTCCCCACAACGGCGGATGCTGGTCATCACCGGCCCCAATATGGGCGGTAAATCGACTTACATGCGCCAAGCCGCCTTAATCGTCCTCATCGCCCATATCGGCTGCTACGTCCCCGCCAAAGCCTTACACTGCGGCCCTGTGGACAAAATCTTTACCCGCATCGGTGCGTCCGACGACCTCTCCGGCGGCCGCTCGACCTTTATGGTGGAAATGTCAGAAACCGCCAACATCCTCCACAACGCCACCGCCAAAAGCTTGGTGCTGATGGATGAGATAGGCCGCGGCACCAGCACCTTCGACGGCCTGTCCTTAGCCTGGGCGTGCGCCGACTATCTGGCGAAAGAATGCAAAGCCTTCACCCTGTTCGCCACACATTATTTTGAACTCACCACCTTAGCGGAAGAGCAGAAAATCATCCACAACGTCCACCTGGATGCGATGGAGCATGACGACAGGATTATCTTTTTACACGCCGTCAAAGAAGGCGCAGCCAGCCAAAGCTACGGCCTACAAGTCGCCGCCCTAGCAGGCGTACCCCGACAAGTGATCGAAAAAGCCAAACACAAACTACAACACCTAGAAAACATGGCCTACCAAGAACAGCAAAAAGAAACCGGCACCAACCAACTGGACTTGTTCTCCGCCCCCGAATGCCACCCCGCAGTCACCCTGCTAGAAGAAGTCAAACCCGACGAACTCAGCCCCCGGCAGGCTTTAGATTGGCTGTATAAATTGAAAAGTTTGGTTTAAAAAGACGATTAATTAAATATTAATCAATAAGTTGAATGAAAATAGCCAGTAGGTCGGGCAAGCGGTTCTGCCCGACAACAGCCATTAGGCTTGTCGTACCTTTTGGCGCGAAATAAAGCCGTTAATAGGGATAAATTGAATCTGGTAGTTTTGAGAAATGTCAGGTAAAACCGTTTGCCCCATACTAATCAATGACCGTTCTTAAGTTATACGTTTATTATGTCGCATAATCAGCTTCGGACTCTATAATGGCAACTAAAAATAGCTGGACATACAATCAACTGCTAATCGCTTTCAATTTATATTGTCAAATGCCCTTTGGGAAAATGCACAAAAAAAATCCTGAAATTATTAAATATGCGGAAATTATTGATAGAACTCCGTCAGCATTAGCAATGAAATTAGTGAATATTGCTAGTATTGATCCTGCAATAATATCAACCGGACGTAGTGGACTAAAAGGAGCATCAACATTAGATAGAGCGATGTGGGAAGAAATGCAACTTGACAGGGATGCTTTTGCCAATAAAATGCAACAAGCTATAAATACTTTTGAAATACCGGAATTGTCTTTAGACATAGACGAACTATATGATGCCGCTGATTATACCGGAAGCAACAAAACCATCCAATCGACAAGCCGAGTTGGTCAAACTTTTTTCCGACGTTCAGTGCTGAGTGCTTACAATAACCGTTGCTGCATAACAGGACTTGCCAATACAAAACTATTGGTAGCCAGTCATATAGTGCCGTGGCGAATAGATGAAACAAATCGATTAAATCCTAGTAACGGGCTTTGTTTATCAATGCTACATGACAAAGCATTTGATATGGGCATTTTGACAATTGCTGAAAACATGACTATCAGCGTTTCAAAAAAATATACCAGCCATGACGATCTTTTTTTTAATTCTGCAATATTGGCTTACGAGGGTAAGCCAATTTTTTTACCCCAAAAGTTTAGCCCTCTTGCCGATTTTTTACGCTACCATCGGGAATGTATTTTCAAAAAGTAGAAGCCGTTATGAATGTCAAATTTGAATATCTTTATCGGGATGCAGGAAACTTTAAAAACTGGGGCGAGGTTATCTTTTCCAACCAATATAACCTAAAACCCGACAGACTTAATTTAATAGCGGAGAATCTCTTTATAGAAAGGCGTTACTTTCTTGCTAACAAAATAGACATACCAGACTTACATTTTAAGGAATATAATCCACAGCTTGACCATGATTGGCATGAATTTCATAATTTCTCTTTAACAGATGAAACACCCAATGATTTAAAGCATCGTAACATTGGAGAATTTATAGATTTACTTAAAAACAACACATAAGAATACTTTTTTACAGATATTTTTCTGACAATTAAGGAACGGGGAGCCAATTGCCAGCAAGACTAGCTGCTTACGCGTCATTAGGCCTAACCGCCAAACAACCCTTGCCAATAAACCGCTACCACCCTAAAATCGGCGCAGTTTAGGACACACAAAAAGGCCATCCCATGCCAACCTTCACCAACCACAACGATAACGGCAACACCGTCATCTGCCCAGCACCTGTTGACCGTGCAATGGCTGAAGACCATTGCACTCCGTTCGGTGCGGCCTCTCCAGTGGAGTGCAAAGGTCTTTAGCCTTTGCCGAGGGCTTTAAGCTCTCGCCTAACCCAACAAATCAGGTTGGCTTGCCTCTGTAGTACTTACTATCCATCCGCCTCAAAAACAAATAAACCCACTTCCCCGCCCTGTTAAATTGACAATCCCGCCGCTATCAGCGATTATCTTCGGGCTAAGCATTGCCATATAACAATCGCCCGGCTACAGGCGCTAAAGACAGCCGTCTACCTGCCTGTGCCGGCAAATAATTATTGATAATAAGAGGGGTTAAACCGTGGAGGAGCTATTAAATTTCGCACAGAGTTTTGGGGGCATGATGCCTTATGTGCTGGTGTTCGTGGTCTTGCTGGCCTGTGGTCTGGGGTTGCCGATTCCTGAAGACATCACCTTATTCGTAGCCGGAATGCTGGCCTATTACGGCAAGGTGAATGTTGTGGCGATGGTGATCGTCAGTATGGCGGGGGTGTTGATCGGCGACAGCAGCATTTTTCTCTTGGGTGCGAAATACGGGTCGGAAATCACCAAAAAACCTTTTTTCAGTAAGATTCTGACCCCCGAACGCTTGGATAATGTAAAGGAAAAGCTGCACCAGCACGGCAATAAGGTCATTTTTGTCTCACGCTTTATGCCCGGCCTGCGGGCACCGACTTTTTTCTGCGCCGGGTCGCTGCATTTGCCTTATAAAGTGTTTCTTTTATACGACGGTTTGGCGGCGTTAATCAGTGTGCCGCTGATTGTTTGGGTAGTCTACCATTTTGGCCATTTAGCCGACCAAGTTTACAACGCCATCCGCGATGTCGAACACCTGATCGTCTTTGCCGTAGTCGCCGCTATTGCCTTTATCGCCGGAAAATGGTATCTGCACCATAAAAAAGCCAGCCAACCATAAGGCCACACTAAAACGGCTAACATCCTTGACAAGCGATGTTAGCCGTTACGCTATACTGGAACGGCCAAGTTTTCGGCTTTTACAATTCACCGTAGGGTACGCTGTGCGTACCTTTTGCACTGATTTTATGATGGTTTTTTAAAGGTACGCATTTATGCCCCTGAGGGTACAGCGTACCCTACCAAAAAGCCGAAAACTTGACCATTTGAAGTGTATACCCTGAGCCTCGAAGCTTGCCCTGAGCGTAGCCGAAAGGGAGTTAGCGGGGCTTTTTCTCAATTTCCAAGGCTTGCACCAATTCTTTCGCAGGCAAGTAACCGGGGTAGACATTGCCTTTTTCGGTGATAATCATCGGGGTGCCTTTTACGTCAAAATCAGCGGCCAGCTGCATGTGTTCATCAACCGGATTTTCACAGGATTTGTTATCGATAGACTGGTCTTTCTTGGCGGCGGTTAACGCGGCGTTACGGTCTTTAGCGCACCAAACCGACACGGCTTTATTGTAAGACTCGGAGCCTTTGCCGGCACGGGGGAAGAACACATAGCGGATGGTAATGCCTTGCGCCATGTAAGAATCAATTTCCGAATGCAGCTTGCGGCAATAAGCGCAATCAATATCCGTAAAAATAGTGACGGTATATTTAGGGATTTTCGCCTTAAAGATAATCATCTTCGCTTCGCCAAGCTTATCTAAAGCGGCCAGACGGACAGCGCCTAATTTCTGTTCGGTCAAATCGGCGCGTGATTCGACATCAATCAAACGGCCTTGAAAAATATACTTGCCGTCTTCCGTGGCGTACAAAATATTTGCCCCCACCATAACCTCATAAATGCCTTTAATATCCGAAGGCCGGACAGAGTCCACGCGCACATCCGGCATAGATTTCGCCAACATTTGCTTAATGGCGGTTTCATCGGCATGGGCAACGGCTAAGCTTAACGCCGTCACCGATAACGCGGCAATCTTAAGTAGTTTTTTCATGGTTTTCTCGTGGGTTACAAATATAGAATGCTGTGGCTGTCCGACAGCAGTAACATGGATTTGTTCATATAGGCCTAAGATAAGCCTGCCTGCGGGGCAACATCCTACACGCCCCTTATTGTTAGCGGGTTTTTAAATCCGCTTAAAAAAACTTGCGCTGCATATCCAAAACCAACGCCAAAACCATCACCGCGAACAGCAGCAGCATACCGAGTTGCTGGAATGCCATTTGCACCCGTTCCGGCATGGGTCGGCCAAAAATGGCTTCCAAGGCAAAAAACAACAGATGGCCACCGTCCAATACCGGAATCGGCAATAAATTCAGCACACCTAAACTGACACTGATTAAGCCTAAAAATTTCAAAAACGGCACTAAACCGACCTCGGCGGATTTACCCGCATATTCGGCAATGCTCAGCGGGCCGCTTAAGTTTTTTACCGACGCTTTGCCGATGATGATCTTGCCGATCATTTTCAACGTGCCGCTGGCATTATAATAGGTGGTTTCAAAAGCAATCGGGATAGCTTCCCAAGGCGGCAACACATAATCGACGCTTATTTTTTTGCGCAACTCGTCAGGAAACAGCACCGAAGCGCCGATCTTGCCTTCTTTCTGCTGGCTTTGGGGATCCGTTACCACAGCGTTGGGAATAATCGTTATAGGCATGGCTACGCCATCACGCTCAATCATCAGGCTAATCGGGCTGCCCGGATGTTTTTTGACGATGCCGACCCATTGCAGCCAGTCATCTAGCGGTATCGCGTCGGCGCTGAGCAACACATCGCCCGTTTTTAAACCAGCGGCCAAGGCGGCGCTGTCCGGCAAAACTGTGCCGATAATAGGCTTGAGCTTTGGCGACCACGGCTTAAAGCCAAAATGCTGATAAAGCTTATCGGGGCTTTCGGCATCGCCTTCGGCCAACGTGATAACCCGCTCCCGTTGTTCATCCGCTGGATTTTTGACCGTGACCTGAATGCTCTGATCGCCGTCCATACCCGCCGCCATCAGCAAACCCATGGCTTCTGTCCAGGTCGGCGAGGTTTTGCCATTAACGGCAATAATTTCTTCACCGTCGGCAAAGCCCGCTTGCGCCGCCAAGGTACCTTGCTCGGCAACCCCGATAATCGGCCTAAAATCGGCCTCGCCGATCACCAGCACGCTCCAAAACAGCAATACCGCCAACACCAGGTTAAAAACCGGCCCGGCGGCGACAATAGCCGACCTCGCCCACAGGGCTTGGCGGTTAAAGGCAAACGGCAAATCCTTGGGGCTGACTTCGCCTTCGCGTTCGTCAACCATTTTGACATAGCCGCCCAAAGGTATCGCCGAAAAGGCATAACGGGTGTCGGTGGGGGATTTTTGGTACGACCAGAGAATTTTGCCAAAGCCGACCGAAAATATTAACACCTTTACGCCGACTTTACGCGCCACCCAAAAATGCCCAAACTCATGGATAGACACTAATAGCCCGATGGCGAGGAAAAAATAAAACAGCGTATGTAAGAAGGCCATTAACGGTCCAATTGGCTTAACACTTGGTTGGCGGCTACCCGCGCTTGCTGGTCTGCGTCCAAGACAATCTCCAGCGTGTCGGCTGGGCGGACGGTAAACGCCGCCATACTGCGTTCGATCACCTTAGCGATGTCGGTAAAGCGGATCTGCCCTTGCAGGAAGGCCTCGACGGCGATTTCGTTGGCGGCATTTAACACAGTCGGCATAATGCCGCCCGCATGGATGGCCTCGTAAGCCAAACGCAAGCAAGGGAAGCGTTGGAAGTCAGGGGCTTCAAAATCCATACGCCCGACCTTAAAGATGTCTAGCGGCTCAGCGCCGGAGTCAAAGCGTTCGGGGGCGGCAAGGGCATGGGCGATAGGGATGCGCATATCGGGGTTGCCCATTTGCGCCAGCACCGTGCCGTCGACATAATCGACCATCGAATGGATGACGCTTTGCGGATGGATAACGATTTGGATTTGCTCAGGCTGCATATTGAACAACAGGCAGGCTTCGATCATTTCCAAGCCTTTGTTCATCATGGTCGCCGAATCGACGGAGATTTTTTTGCCCATATCCCAATTAGGGTGGGCGACCGCTTGCGCGGGGGTGACATCGGGTAATTGTTCTAAAGGGGTTTGCCGGAACGGGCCGCCGGAGGCAGTCAATAAAATGCGCCGTACCAGCGGACTATGCTGACCGGCTTGATAAGCGGCGGGCATACATTGGAAAATGGCGTTATGCTCGCTGTCAATCGGCAGTAACTGCGCCCCGGCGGCGGTGACGGCCTGCATAAAAATGTCGCCGGACATGACTAAGGCTTCTTTGTTCGCCAGCAACACGGTTTTGCCCGCTTTGGCGGCGGCTAGGGAAGGCAACAGCCCCGCCGCGCCGACAATCGCCGCCATGACCGAATCGACAGCGGGCAAACTGGCGACTTGCTCCAAGGCTTTAGCCCCCGACAACACTTTAATGTCGGATACTATCGAGGCTTTAATTTTTTCCCGAAACGCCTGTACCCGCTTTTCATCCACCACCACCGCATAATCGGGGTGGTGCTCCAAGCATTGACTAAACAGCAGATCGGTATTGGTGTTGGCGGTTAAGGCTACGACCCGGTATAAATGCGGATGCCGTGCCACGACATCCAAGGTACTGACCCCAATAGAGCCGGTCGCGCCGAGTATGCAAATCCCTTTCATGATACGCTCCGATAAATCAGGAACACGCCTGCATAAAAGAACGGGGCGGCGGCGATAATGCTGTCTATCCGATCTAAGATACCGCCGTGGCCGGGTAATATCGAGCCACTGTCCTTAACGCCCCTTTGGCGTTTGACGACACTGAAAAACAAGTCGCCATAAATCGAAATCAGCACCGTCAAAGCCGACAGCAACACAAAGTCGGCAGAAATCATAATCGGGAACAGGTAAATCAGGCACAGGATAACGCCGCACAACGCCCCCGCCGCCAAAGCGCCGTACATGCCCTGAACCGTTTTGCCGGGGCTGATTTCAGGCGACAGCTTGACCGTGCCATATTTTTTGCCGACGAAATAGGCGGCGACATCGGCAGCCCAAATCAGCAATAAAAAATACATAGTCATTTCTGAGCCATAAAAAGACCGCAAGCGTGACAGGAACATCCATGTCGCCAACAGCACAAACCAACCGATAAAAACCTTGTAACGGGGTTTTAATTGCAACGCCAAGACACCGCCGGGGGCGTTGCGGATCATAATCATCATCAGCAGCCAAAACATCACGGGCGGAACCGCCAGCCAGTCCAACACCCCCGAATAGGTTCTGACTTCCGTCCAATCTAACAGGGTGGCCACCACTTCCAGCAGTTGTGTCCAAAAATGGATGCCTAACATCGGAACTATCATCATCACCAAAAACAACACGCGCTTAAGCAATGAGTTGATGCCAATCAAGTTGCCCCATTCCCAGCCGCCGATTAGGGCGATAATCGCCAACACGAGGGAGAAATAGTCAATCGGCAACAAAAAGACGGCGAGGGCAATCAAGGTTGCCAAGATAGATGCTGTGATAATTCGCTGTAATAACATGGGTAGGTCTTAAGATAAATTATAAGGTAACGGATCGGTTAGCTATCTGCTCGCCGGTATGGCCAAACCGGCGTTGCCGGCCCGTAAAGCTGACAACCGCCGCTTCCAGCGCTGCTTCGTCAAAATCAGGCCACAGCGTCGGGGTAAAATACATTTCCGTGTAAGCGAGTTGCCACAGCATAAAATTGCTCACCCGCTGCTCGCCGCCCGTACGGATAAACAAATCCGGTTCCGGCAACCCGGCGGTAGACAAATGCTGGTTCAGCAACTGCTCGGTAATCGCTTGCGGCGGCAATTCGCCCGCCGCCATTTTATCCAGCACTTGCTGGCAGGCCTGGCACATATCCCAGCGGCCACCGTAATTGGCGGCAATCACTAAGGTCAGGGCGGTATTGTTCTGGGTCTGCGTTTCGCCTTCGGCCATTTTTTTCTGCAAACTGTCAGAAAACTGGCTCCGGTCGCCGATAAAACGCAAACGGATATTGTTGCGGTCCAGCTTATTGATTTCACTTTGCAGCGTCGCCAAAAACAGGTTCATCAGCATGGACACCTCATCTTGCGGCCGCCGCCAATTTTCGCTGCTGAACGCAAATAGGCTCAACACCTCTATCTTATTTCTGGCGCAATACTCGACCATCTTCCTGACGGTCTTAACGCCTGCCTGATGACCGAACGCGCGGGGCATAAAACGCTTCTGCGCCCACCGCCCATTACCGTCCATAATAATGGCGATATGGCGGGGAGTCGCCGCCGAAAAGTTCAGGTCATCATTGGACATAACGTTAATCCCAGTCTTAAATGGACAATAAGTCAGCTTCTTTGGCTTCCAACAACTTCTCCACATCTTTGACAAACTGGTCGGTCAGCTTTTGGATTTTGTCCTCGCCTGAACGTGCCTCGTCTTCTGAAATCAACTTTTCTTTTAACGCTTTTTGAATGTCGGAATTGGCATCGCGGCGGATGTTGCGGATCGCCACGCGGCCATTTTCAGCTTCGTGCTTAACGACCTTGACCAAACTCCGGCGGCGCTCTTCCGTCAAAGACGGCAACGGCACCCGGATAACCATACCGTTAGTCGCCGGGTTAAGCCCCAAATCGGACTTTAAGATCGCCTTTTCAATCGCCTGCACCATGCCTTTTTCCCAAGGCGTGATAGTCAGGGTACGCGAATCTTCCACCGCGACATTGGCGACTTGGGAGATAGAGGACTCAGTGCCGTAATAAGACACCGTCACCTGGTCCAACAAACTCGGATGCGCACGGCCTGTGCGTATTTTAGAAAATTCATGTTTCAAAGCGTCGATGCTTTTACCCATACGGATAGAGGCATCTTTTTGAATATCATTAATCATTTTGTGTTCCTCATTGAATAAGTGAGCCGATGTCTTCGCCGGTCATCAGCCGCATAATAGCCCCCTGCTCAAAAATATTCATGACCCGCATCGGCATATTGTTTTCCTTACACAATACCAAAGCGGTGGTGTCCATAACATTTAAGCGTTGGTCCAGGGCTTCGTCATAACTTAAACGCGGGTAAAACGTCGCATCTTTAACTTTTTCAGGGTCGGCCGAATACACGCCTTTGACTTTCGTGGCCTTAATCATCAATTGCGCGTTGATTTCTATCGCCCTGAGGCTGGCGGCGGAATCGGTGGTGAAGAACGGATTACCCGTCCCGGCAGCAAAAATCACCACCCGGCCTTTTTCCAAATGCCGGACGGCACGGCGGCGGATATAATCTTCACAGACCTGATTAATCTTAAGCGCGGACATCACGCGTACCGGTTGCCCTAAATGCTCAATGGCATCCTGCATGGCTAAGGCATTGATGACGGTGGCAAGCATTCCCATCTGGTCGCCGGTGACGCGGTCCAGGCCTTGGGAGGCCTTTTCCGCACCGCGCAAGATGTTGCCGCCGCCGATCACCAAACCTACCTGAACACCGCAGTCACACAATTCTTTAATTTCGGTCGCCAGCCGCTGCACAATGTCGGCATCGATACTGCCGCCCACATCGCTCATTAAGGCTTCACCGCTTAATTTCAACAATATTCTTTGGCAAATCAGCTTGGTCATAGTTTTATCGGAGGTCGGCTTTTAAAGGGTTACGTCTAAGTGGCAAGCATTTTATCCCAAGTTGCTTGGGAGGCGGACATTAACTGCCGCGTACTTGCGCCATGACTTCTTCGGCAAAGTTTTCTTCTTTTTTCTCAATACCTTCGCCCACTTCAAAACGGCTGAAACGGATGACTTTATTGCCTTTAGAAGCTGCCAACTTACCGACGGTGATTTTATCGTCTTTAATGAACGGTTGGCCTAACAGGGTAACTTCGGCCAAGAATTTGCTGATCCGTCCGACCACCATTTTTTCGATAATTTCCGCAGGCTTGCCGCTTTCTGCCGCTTGCGCCATGAAAATTTCTTTTTCTTTGGCGATAGTTTCAGGCGACACTTGGTCTTCGGACACGCAAATGGGTTTGCTGGCGGCAATGTGCATGGCGACATCTTTACCTAACTCAGGGTCGGCAACCGCCAACTCAACGATTACGCCCATTTTGCTGCCGTGCAGATAGCAAGCGGTGCCGCCTTCTGAGGCGGTGAATTTTTCAAAACGTCTGACGGTGATGTTTTCGCCCAATTTGGCGATCAGGCCACGGCGCATTTCGTCGACAGTAACGCCATCTTCCAACGGCATCGCCAATAATTGTTCTTCGGTTTGAATATCGGCATTTAAGATACCGACCGTCACGTTTTTGACAAAGCTGACAAAATCGTCGGCTTTGGCAACAAAGTCGGTTTCGCAGTTAATGTCAACGATAGCGACAGTTTTGCCGTCGGGGCTGACTTGTACGCCAATGATGCCTTCGGCAGCGATACGGCCTGATTTTTTGTCGGCTTTCGCCAAACCGGCCTTACGCATGTTCTCAATCGCCAATTCCATGTCGCCTTCGGCTTCAACCAACGCTTTTTTACATTCCATCATGCCTGAACTGGTTCTCTCGCGTAGCTCTTTCACCATTGCTGCACTAATAGTAATACTCATTGCTCGTTTTCCTCGCCTGTTTTTTAAAAATAGTCTGTGTCACTATAAAAACGCCCCCGTTAAGGAGGCGTTGTCTAATCCAATCCCGGCCCTTACAGCATTTGCCGTAGGCCGGAAGCGGCCTTTATTCTGCTGCTGGCGCTTCTTCAACAAAGTCGTCGGCTTTGGCGGACAGGCCTAAAGTCGCCGCTTTGGCATCCAATACCGCCGCGCACACGCTTTCGCAATACAGCTTAACGGCGCGGATTGAATCGTCATTACCCGGAATGACATAATCCACTTTGTCAGGTGAGTTGTTGGAGTCAACCACACCGACCACAGGAATGCCCAATTTTCTGGCTTCGCTGATGGCATTTTTTTCGTAGCCGACATCCAAGATGAAAATCACATCAGGCACGCCTTTCATGTCTTTAATGCCGCCGAGGCTGCGTTCCAGCTTTTCCAGTTCGCGCTCCATACCCAAGGCTTCTTTTTTGCCGAAACGTTGGTACAAAGTGCCGTCCGCTTTCATCGCTTCCAGCTCTTTCAGGCGGTTAATTGATTTTTTGATGGTTTTAAAGTTGGTCATCATGCCGCCCAACCAACGATGGTTGACGTAAGGCATACCACAACGCGCCGCTTCTTCGGCGACCACTTTACGCGCGGCTTTTTTGGTGCCGACAAACAAAATAGTGCCTTTGTTAGCCGCCATTTGACCCAGATAGTTCATAGCGTCGTTAAATAAAGGAAGCGTTTTTTCCAAATCGATGATGTGGATTTTGTTACGCGAACCGAACAGGTAGTTAGCCATTTTGGGGTTCCAGTAACGGGTTTGGTGGCCAAAGTGGACACCCGCTTCGAGCATTTGACGCATAGATACTGCTGCCATTTATTTCTCCTAAAGATTAAAATTCGGGACACTTGTCCCGAGTGGGTTACGCCTCCACTTATCCCGTCTGGAAACCAGTCCGCACACGGCGGCCCGGCACCCTTCCAAACGTGACGATAAATGTGAGTATTGGTACAAAAATGAACTTATCTTTATACCATATAAAGCTTTTTACAACAAGCCAATCTCTGTTAAACTCTCCAGTTCCTTATACTTTTTGACCCTGAAATACTGCCGACAGCAGTAGCCATTGCTAATTGACTATGAGCATCATTATAAAAAACGCCAGTGAAATCGACAAAATGCGTGTGGCAGGCCGACTGGCCGCACAAGTCTTAGAAATGCTCGAACCTTTTGTCGTCCCCGGCATCACCACCAACGAGCTAGACCAAATTTGCTACGACTATATCGTCAATGTCCAAGAAGCCATTGCCGCGCCGCTGAATTACAAAGGCTTCCCCAAATCGATCTGCACCTCGATCAACCAGCAGGTTTGCCACGGCATCCCCAGCGACAAGAAACTTAAATCCGGCGATATTGTCAATATCGACATCACCGTCATTAAAGACGGCTATCACGGCGACACCAGCAAAATGTTTTGTGTCGGCGAGGTCAGCCCCCACGCCAAACGGCTGGTAAAAATCACCCAAGAATCCATGTACAAAGGCATTGAGCAAGTCAAGGCCGGGGCTACCCTGGGCGACATCGGCCATGCCATCCAAAAACATGCCGAAGGCAACCGTTATTCGGTAGTACGCGAATTCTGCGGGCACGGCATCGGCAAAAAATTCCATGAAGACCCGCAAGTCCTCCATTATGGCAAGGCGGGTAGCGGCGACGTGCTGGACGCGGGCATGATTATCACCATCGAGCCCATGATTAACCTGGGCAAACGCCATGTCAAAGTTTTAGCGGACGGTTGGACGGCGGTCACTAAAGACCATAGCTTATCTGCGCAATGGGAACATACCATACTGGTCACCCCGACCGGCTATGAAATCCTGACCTTACGCCAAGAAGAACGGTGAAGCCTTTGTATTCTGAACTCTTTGACCAGCCCGACCACCTGCAACAGTTTAAGCTTTTGCTGAAACACAACGAGGCGGAACTTAAACAAAAATTCGACCCGCACCAATCGGTGTCGGCGCTTATTAAAGAACGCTCGGACTTTATCGACAATCTGCTCAGCAGCGCGTGGCGGCATTTTCTCGGCATCAAAGCCGCCCGCTTCGCCCTCATCGCCGTCGGCGGCTACGGGCGGCGCGAACTGTTCCCCTATTCCGACATCGACATCTTAGTGATGCTCGACAACGGCGAAGAGGACGGCGACGACAGCGGCTACCAAGAAGATTTGGGCAACTTCTTCACCTTCCTCTGGGACATCAGCCTCAAACCCGGACAAAGCGTGCGCACCATTAGCGAATGCGTGGCCGAAGCCATTAAAAACCAGACGGTCATGACCAGCCTGACCGAAATCCGTCTGATTACCGGCAACCCTGACTTATTTGATGAACTGAAAGAACAGACCTCGCCCGACCATATCTGGCCTTCGGACCTGTTCTTTCAAGCCAAAATGGCCGAACAGGAGCAACGCTACGCCAAAGCCCATAACACCGCCTACAATCTGGAGCCGAACGTCAAAGAAGGCCCCGGCGGCTTGCGGGATATGCAGGTCATCGCGTGGGTGTTCAAGCGCCATTACCATTCTTCCACCCTGAAAGAGCTGATCAAATACAACTTCATGCCGGAGTCGGAATATAACGAGCTGATTGCCGCCCGCGAAGTGCTGTGGCGCATCCGTTATGCCCTGCACCTGCTCACGCAACGCGGCGAAGACCGCCTGATTTTCGACTACCAACGCGACCTCGCCCAACAATTCGGCTTTAGCGGCGCAGACCAGCAATACAACCAAGACGTTGAACGCTTCATGCAGTTTTATTTTAAAACCGTACAAGGCCTGGAGCGGCTGAACGAAATGCTTCTGCAACTGTTTAACGAGCGTTTCGTTTGTGGCGAAACCGGTTGCCGGCCCACCGACATCAGCGAGGACTTTGTCGCCATCAACGGCTATCTGGAAGCGGTCGATGAAGACGTGTTTACCCGCAACCCGCTCTTATTGCTGAAAATTTTCCTCATCCTCCAACAAAATACCAGCTTAAGCGGCATCCGCGCCACCACCATCCGCCTGATCCGCAAAAACCTGCACCTGATGGACGACGCGTTCCGCACCGACAAGGCCGCTAACCAGTTGTTCATCGAACTGTTGCGGCAACCGCGCGGCATCACCACCCAACTCAAACGCATGAACCGCTACGGTGTCCTGGCCGCCTACCTGCCCAGCTTCGCCAACATCGTCGCGCGGATGCAGTACGACCTGTTCCACATTTACACCGTCGATGAACACACCCTGTTCGTGATCCGCAACTTGCGCCGCTTCTCGATTGAAGCCCATTGCAACGAAATGCCGTTTTGCCACAAAGTTTTTTTACAAATCCAAAAACCCGAACTGCTCTACCTCGGCGGGCTGTTCCATGACATTGCCAAAGGCCGCAACGGCGACCACTCCACCATCGGCGAAGACATCGCCTACCAATTTTGCCTACAGCACGGGCTGTCCAACCACGACAGCAAACTGACCGCTTGGCTGGTACGCAACCACCTGATGATGTCCATGACCGCCCAACGCAAAGACATCAGCGACATCGATGTCATCCACGAATTCGCGCAATTGGTCGGCAGCATCGAATACCTTAACTACCTGTACCTGCTCACCGTCGCCGACATCCGCGCCACCAACCCGGAACTGTGGAACTCCTGGAAAGACGTGCTGCTCAAAGAGCTGTATAACAAAACCCATAGCGTCCTGCACAAAGGCCTGCAAAATCCGGTCACTCTCGCGGAACGGCTGGCGGAGAACAAAGCCGAAGCCAAAGACGAACTGCGCCAACTGGGCTTATGTGAAAGCGTCATTGACAAGACGTGGCACAACCTCAGCGACGATTACTTCTTACGTTACGCCACCGATGAAATTGTCTGGCATACCCGCGCCATCGCCTACGCCGACCCGGCCGACCTGCCGCTGGTGTTATTGGAGCCGCATACCCAACGCGGCAGCGCGGAAATATTCGTCTATACCGAAAACTGCGGGCCAATTTTTTCCCTGTGCACCGCCACCCTCGACCAACTGGGCCTGACCATCTTAGACGCACGGATCATGACCACGCTGAACGATTACACCCTCAATAGCTTCCAAGTGTTGGAACAGTCCGGCGAGCCTATCCAAGACCATTACCGCGAGGAACATATCCGCACCGCCCTGCAAACCAGCTTGCGCAAACAAGAAGTTAAAAAACACAAAAACCTACACCGCCAATCACGCCAGGCCCGCCATTTTCCGATTCCGACCCGCATCCAATTTTTAGACGACCCGCTAGGGCGGCATACCGTTATCGAACTGGTCACCACCGACCGCGCCGGCCTGCTGTCCCAAATCGGCCAAGCCTTCATCAAACAGCACATTAACCTGCACAGCGCCAAGATCACTACCATCGGCAGCCGCGCCGAGGATTTGTTTTACGTCACCGACCCACAAAACCAGCCGATTACCGACCCGGTACGGCAACAGCACATCTACAATGAAATGGCCGCGATGTTAGAAGCCGAGCATTAAACGCGATAAGGAACGTGCATGAAATAAATCTGTAGTAGAAGCGAAAGTACGGCAACCCCTCCCTCCTGATTTTCGCCTGTACGACGGGGAAGGCATAAGCTCCCTCCCCTGCGAAGGGGAGGGCTGGGGCTTACAAGTGTAGGTTTTTAAAAAGTGACGGGGCAAAGCGTTGAGAGTAAATTGATGAGTGTCATCAACATCCGTTTACCGAAGGTGCCGCCATGCCCCGCCATCCAGAACTATACCAATGGATCGACACGATTGCCATGCATTTTCCGTCCCTCAGCAAGCCACAGGCATTGGGCTTGGCGTTGTGGAGTTTTGGCATGGTCGTCGCGCGTTCATGCAGCCTGACCGCCGTGGCCGACGTGTTGTCGCCGCTGCTGGGGCAAAAGTACAACACGCTGCGTGAAAGGTTGCGTGACACCTATCGGGAAGCGGGCGCGAAATCGGGGCGGCGGCGTGCCGACCTTTGCGTCACCGAGTGTTGGGCGCCGTGGCTGGCCTGGGTATTGGACGGCTGGGCAGGCCGCCAGCTCGCCATCGCCATGGATGCGACGAGCCTGGGGGATCGGTTCACCGTGCTGGCCATCAGTGTCGTGTACCGTGGCTGTGCCGTGCCGATCGCCTGGAAGGTGCTGAAAGCCACGGAGAAACACGCCTGGAAACCGGAATGGCTGGCGTTGTTGGGGCGTTTCCGGGGACTGTTGCCGGAGGGCTGGACGGTCATCGTGCTGGCCGACCGGGGCTTATACGCGAAATGGCTGTTCGGGGCCATCGTGGAACTGAAATGGCATCCGTTCCTGCGCGTCAATGTCCAAGGTTCGTTCCGTCCCGAAGGCTGGTGCCGCTGGCATCCCTTTTGCAGTTTGGTGCCTGCGGAAGGCCGCCGTTGGCAGGGGCGCGGCACCGCGTTCAGCGGCAAAAAGACACAGTTGCCCTGCACGTTGTTGGGCTGTTGGGGCGAAGGGCACAACGGCCCGTGGCTGGTGCTGACCGATCTGGCGCCCGAATGCGCCGACGCCTGCTGGTACGGTTTGAGGGCATGGATAGAACAGGGCTTCAAGCACAGCAAGCGGGGCGGTTGGCAATGGCAACATACGCGCATGGATGATCCGGCGCGGGCGGAGCGGCTGTGGATGGCCATTGCCATCGCCACCTGGTGGCTGCTTTCCGTCGGTGGCGAAGCCGAGGCCGGAGCCGACACGCCGTTGGACATCAAGGAACCATCAGTGCCGGGTGCGGCACGGCGACAAGGGAAGCGCTGGCGGATGGTCGGCATTTTCCAACACGGTTGGTCTTTGATTGTCGCCGCCTTGCTGAACCACCAACTCCTGCCCGTCAAACCGGGGCGGCCTGAGGCATGGCCCGGTTTGACGGAAATCAACGGCGTGACTTTGGCTATTTACGCAGAAGGGGGTGGAGGGTAAGAAAACCTACACTTGTAAGGAGGGCTGGGGTGGGGTTTAACACGCTGAGGTGCAATGGAACCGCCTACTTAATTTTATGTACGATCCTAATCGGGTTTAACGCCTTATTTGCCTATGCCCTCAAAACGTAATGTGAGCCAAAGCTAAAGCAAATCGCCTGTAACCGTAATTTGATTGTACCTAACCCGGTTAATATTTTACAATCCAAGCAGGTATAATACGTTTCATGGGCCATTTATACCTTGTTTTACCGCAAGGGCTGGTTAATGGCCCTTTCACCAACCATAAAAATAATATTTGGAGGATACATGTTTAAAATTCGCTTATTGGTTTCCGCACTCGCCCTGGCAGGTTCGCTGTCAGTCGCCAACGCTTGGGAAACCCTGCCGACCGAAGCCCCCGCCCCTGCCGACAACCCCACTACCCCAGAAAAAGTCGAATTGGGCAAAATGCTCTACCACGACCCGCGCCTGTCCTCAACCGGCACCGTGTCCTGCTCGTCTTGCCATAACACCATGCTAGGCGGCGAAGACAACCGCCCCAACTCTATGGGTGTCCACGGCCAAACCGGTGGCCGCAGCGCCCCGACCGTCTGGAACTCCGCGTTTAACAGCGTCCAATTCTGGGATGGCCGCGCCCCCAGTCTAGAAGCCCAAGCCGCCGGCCCCGTTACCAACCCCATCGAAATGGGCATGAAAAGCTGGGATGATGTCGTCGCCCGCCTGAAAGCCATCGAAGGCTACGACAAAGCTTTTGAACAAGCCTTCGGTAAAGATGCCATCTCTAAAGATAACGCCACCAAAGCCATTGCCGCTTACGAACGTACCTTAATCACCCCTAACAGCCCTTACGACCAATACGTCAACGGCAACAAAGCCGCCCTGACCACCCAACAAGTCAGCGGCATGACCAAAATGGAAGAACTCGGCTGTACCGGTTGCCATAGCGGCCCGGCCTTAAACGGCGGCGGCGCGTTCCAACGCTTCCCGGTCATCGGCAACGATTATTTTGAAGCCCAATACCACTTCAAAAAAGACCAAGGCTTAGCCGAAGTGACCAAAAACGAAGCCGACGCGCATTTGTTTAAAGTGCCCACCTTACGCAACATCGCCTTGACCGCCCCGTATTTCCATAACGGCTCGGTTAAAACCCTAGAGCAAGCTGTCACCGTCATGGCAAAAGTCCAATTAGGCAAAGACCTGTCTAAAGACGATGTCGCCGACATCACCGCGTTCCTGAACGCCCTGACTGGCGAATTCCCAAAACAAACCATGCCACAACTGCCCGGCACACCTGGTAAAACCTTTAACTAAGAAACGCGTACAAAATAAAAATCCGTTGTAGAGACGAAGAGCCGTTCCCTGAGCGAAGCCGAAGGGAGCGGCTCTTCGGCTTCGCCCAAAGACTTAGAGCCGGGACCCCGTGCAATAGAACGCCTACTTAATTTCATGCACGTTTCTAAGGTCACGACAAGCTCCCAATGCAGACCCTTATGCCCAAGGTTACGGTAAAGGGCTACCTCTTGATGGCCTACAACGAAGCCGCTTACCTGTGACAAAAAAACCAACTTCGCCAGCGGAACGGCGGGCAGCCTTTGACCGACTTGTTAGGCGTTAAATTGCGCATAGGACTCTTGCCATTGACCAGTTATAAGATTGAATTCTCTTGATGAATCATGATGTGCGATGGTAGCAACCAAAGGGAAATTCTTTCCTCCCGCCTTAGTCCAGCAGGAATAGAACCAGGCAATAAATTCGAGGGTTGCAATATTCCAAGGGTCAAGCTCTGGATCTTTCGCGGCAAACTCTTCTTCAATTTCCTGTGGATACACATACTCAACTTCCAAAATATTTGGATCAATTGGGGATGGGTACTTTGCCACTCCGTTTTCATACAAAAAGCACTCGGTATTTGTACGATCCATGAAGAAAACACGCGCGGGAAATTGGGATGTAAAACCATCGCTAAATATTTCGAATGCCAGTGCATAGACTTCTTTTGGGTACTTATACTGTACCAACTTTTGCAACGCCCCGACCAACGGGACTTCTAGCCTTGAAAGGTACTCCCTGACCATTGTAGTGAACGAATTCCCCAAAGCTTATCCCCTTTTGGTTGACTCCTAACGTAATGCAGTAACATGTAGGGTACGCTGCGCGTACCTTTTAAGAAATTTGATAAACCCCGTCCATATTGAAATCCGTAGTTTAACTTAAGGACGTTGCCAGTTAATCCGTTCGTGGTGAACCCTTCGACAAGCTCCAGCCTGGGGACAGGCGAACGGTTAATCCTCGGCCACCCATTGAAACTACGGCTTTCAAAATGGGCGAGGTATATTAGGTAAATATACTGTGAACGGCCAGCTTTCGGCTTTTACAATTCACCGTAGGGTACGCTGTGCGTACCTTTAAAAAATCCTCATAAAAATCAGTGCAAAAGGTACGCATTTATGCCCCTGAGAGTACAGCGTACCCTACTCCATTGCGGTGGTATCCAAATCATCAAATACCGATGTGTCAAAATTTCCACCACCCCAATCGGTATCATAAACGCCTTGTTTTACATAACGATGGAAAGTTGAATAAGGCCAATCTTGCACACGTTCGACATAACCGTGTTTCACCGGATTGTAATGCACATAATCAAAATGTCGGGCGTAGTCGTTTTCATCGCGAAGGGCGTGTTCCCAGAAACGGCGTTGCCATACGCCGCGCCGCCGTTGTTTTAACCGTGATGAGCTACATGCTTGTTCGTGTCCTTCCACCGCCAACCATGCCTTGGTAAATTCCTTTTTGATGAAGCCCCACCGCGCCGAATAGCGGGTGTCACCTTCGGGTAATGTCCATATTGCATGACAATGTTCGTCCAGCAAAACCAAAGCATCCAAACGAAATGGCCAATTCCGGCGGCAATCGCGTAATGCCGTACCCAAAAACATGCGGGCAGTTTCGGCGCGAAATATCGGCGCACGACGTTCAGTCACCACCGTGAAAAAAAACGAACCGCCCGGCACATAAGCCCGCCGATAATCAGACATAAGCAAAAATCACTCAAATGTAGGGTACGCTGCGCGTACCATTTAGCCGAATATCCCAAAGACGGACAAAAATGCGGTTATCTATCCACGAATACTAAAAAGAGCGTTGATTTGTAACAACACCCTATTGCCGGAAAAAGGTACGCACAGCGTACCCTACAACAGCCCAACATAAATTATCGTTTAATCAAACCTTCAGACCATAACGTGATGACAACATCCATTTGCGAATTTTCTTTTATATCCTTGCCTTCAATTGCTAGCATCCAAAGCTTATTTTCATCTGCCACAAGTTCAGGGTTTGTTTTTAAGTGCCCTACTGCGTTGAGTGCATATTTCTTGTTTTTTACTGAACCCGTATAACTTCCCGCAACAATCCCTTGAACAAGGCCAGCCTCACATAAAGCAAGAAAAGTGGATTTTGGACAATTCTTATCTTGGGAGGATTTTGAATCTTGAAAGTCCTTCAATATAACTTTTTCCCAAGCGGAACGAGGGTTTTTATCCAGCCCTTCTGCGACTAACATTACAGCATGTTTAGCCGCTATTCCGTATTTACCCATTATCCTCTCCTTAATGCGCAACGTAATGCAGACAGCCTAAATAATGCAAGATATTGCGTCATCCGTTTGCCCATAGTTATTTTAAAAACATATAGCTCTTTTCTTTTATAAACTTAGCGAAATTTAGCACATCCTATAATTTACGCAATACCCGTCAGATAATTTACCTGTCCAGAAACCTAAACTGTTAAACCAAGTCAAGGGAATAGTTTTAGACACCTGTATTCTGATCTCCGCACTGATTACCGCCGATACACCGCCTGATAAACTTTTCCAAGCATGAAAGAAGAAACGTTTCGGGTTTTGTTTACAGCCGAATGGCAGCCCAATTACTACGCGATTATACGCTTGCTATCCACACCCTAATCCGCCCCCCGCCCCGTTAAGCCTTGTCACATAACTGTCTAAAGGCAATGCCATAATGTTAAGGCTGATACGTCGGGCCTTAAACGCCCGCCGCCTTTAACCCCGATGATGGAATTCCCGCTAATGGCTTTTACCCTGAATAAACCCGCGCCCCGATACCTTGCCTTAGTGGCCGGCCTGCTGTTGGCCGCACCCGGCTTTGCCGACCCCAGCCCTGCCGAGGCGGTTATCCAAGACCTGGTCACCCGCGCCCAAGCCGCAATGGCTAGCGGCCACCCCCAACAGGCCGCCGAGCTTTATGATAAAGCCGCCGGGTTTGGCGAGTCGGCGGCCGCAGAAATCGGTATGGTGCGGGCGTATTTGCAAGCCGGGGAGTTTAGAAAAACCATCGCCTTCGCCAATCTGGTCGCCGCCGAACACCCCGATGTCAACGACACCGCCGCGTTGCTGGCCTATTTGGAAGACCGCGAAGGCCAAACTGTCCCGGCCTTGGCGAAAATCAACGCCGCGTTACAAAACCATCCGCATGATGCCGCGTTAATGGGGGCATATAGTGAAATCCTCATTGACCGGATGGCTATCCCGCAAGCACTAAAAGAACTGGATGCTTGGATCGCCAAAAACCCGCCGCACGGCGATATTTATCGGCTCCGCGCCCGTGCGGCTTTGGCGGCGGGCGATACCGAAGCCGTCGCGGTTTGGCGGCTCAAAGCCGCGCTGGCTTACGAGGCCAACGGCGAGCTTGACGCGGCCAAACCGTTGCGGGCGTGGTTAGCCCGCTTGCCCGGTGCGACACCGCCGGACACCGCCAGCCCAACGCCGCCAGCCGCCACTACCTCACGCTGGCCCGCACCTTATTTTGCCGCCTTGCCGCTGACCACCAACGCGGTAACATCCGGTAACGGCTTTGTCGTCGATCAAGGGCGGCGGGTCGTAACCAATGCCAGTTTAGTCGCCAATGGGGCTAAGGACATCTGGGTGCGCAATGGCTTGGGCGAAGTCCGCGCCGCCCAAGTTGAGAAAGTTTTGCCTGAGCAAGGCTTGGCCTTGCTGCGCTTACCCCAAGCTTACCCGAAAGTGTGGAGCCTGCCCGGCTTAATGCCCATGCCGAAGCAACTGAAATTTTGCTTTGTGTTCGGTTATCCGGTCACCGACGGTGTGGAGGCGGGCTACCCGCTGGTAGCCCCCAGTGTCGTGGTCAGGCCTGAGGTCGGTGTGGGCGGGTTGATGCAGATGAGCGGCTCACTAGGGGGGGCGGACAATAGCGGCAGCCCGGTGTTCGACCCGTCCGGCCAGTTAATCGGCATGACGCTAGGCCCGCACGAGCCACTCAAAGGCATCACCGACCGCGACAGCCTATTAGGCAAGGGTGCTTTTGCTGTCCGCGCCGAAGCCTTGCGGGCGTTAGTGCCGAAAACCGCACAAGCCCGCCCTAAGCGGGGCAAAGCCCACACGGTTAACCCGTCGGTTGAAGAGTTATACGAAAAATTGCAGCCCGCCGTGGTGCAGGTTGTGGTGGCTAACTGAGCGGCCAAAAAAAAGCCGCACCCGAAGGTGCGGCTTTCTTAAGGAACGTGCATGAAATAAAATCTGTTGATCAGGCGAAAGTACGGCAACCCCCTCTCTCCTGAGCGAAGCCGAAGGGCTCCCCTTGGCAGGGGGAGGGGCATTTTTCCCTTGATTTTCGCTTGTATAACAGGGATGTCATTTGCTCCCTCCCCTGCCAAGGGGAGGGCTGGGGTGGGGTTTAACACGCAGAGATGCAATGGAACGCCTACCTATTATGCACGCTCTTAAGGCATCCCTAACAAAAATAACGCTTAAGGCAGTTTAACGATACGCGGTGTGTGCAAACTGGCCGCGCTTGGATCATAAGCAGGGTTAGGGGCTTTAAACTGCGCCAAATAAGCCGCCGTCGTATCAATATCTTGCGCGCCGCCCAAACGGCTAGTGCCTAATTTGAATACCGCGAAAGCGTCGCCGCCTGTCGCCATAAAGCTGTTAACCGTTACCCGGTAAGTTTGGCTAGGGTTCAGTACCACACCCGCACTGACGATTTGGTCGACATTGCTGACCGTGCCGAAGCTGTCATACGTCGTCAGGCTCACGTCTTGGATTTTGCTACAGCTTGCGCCCGTCGCGCTCCAAGAAAATTTGAAGCCATTCGATGGCTGCAAAATCCGTTGTTGGATTTGGCCGTTGACACCGCTAGGCAGAACACAGTTGCTGCCTGGGAACTGCATTTCCAGCGCGTCTTTCAATTGCTGGGCAGTAACCGTCATAGTCACCATATTGTTGCCGAACGGCTGTACCGTAAAAGCATCGCCATACGTCAGGTTATAAGGGTAGACTGCCGGAATGGCTTTGTTGGCATAATCGGCACGCACACCGCCTGCATTAGTGAAAGCGATGACTGCACCGCCAAATTTAACAGGCGATGTTGCCGCCAACATACTGTCAGCGATCAAATTTCCGGCCGGTTTTTCACCTGTACCGCCATTGGCGGTATCACTGTTCAACACAGGCGCGGCGATAGTGGCCACGACTTGGTTGGCAATCGGTGAGATGTTAGTCGCGTAAGCATCGACAACACTTTTGATAGTCGCATTGGGGGTAATGGCAACATTGCTGCGGTCAACTACCGTGTTGCTGAACGACGCGCCGA
Organism: Methylovulum psychrotolerans; assembly: GCF_002923755.1. Lineage (GTDB taxonomy): Bacteria > Pseudomonadota > Gammaproteobacteria > Methylococcales > Methylomonadaceae > Methylovulum > Methylovulum psychrotolerans. The sequence continues at coordinate 151,742 of NZ_PGFZ01000001.1, read as the reverse complement.
TCACATCACGGCTTTTGGTATCGACCGTCAAATCAATCGCCGTCAGCACCCGGCCATAGTTTCCGCCTTGGGTAACAGGAATGCTACGGCCTACGCTGTTCGGCAATTGGCAAGTGTAACCGGTATGGGTATGGCCAGAGACGACCAAATCGACCGCGTCATCCAAACCTTTGACAATACTGCGCAAAGGTTCCAAAGCGGTGGCATCTGCCGTACCGTTAGAAGCCAACGAACAATCGTTGATGTAGTTAGGGCCGGTTGAACCTTGGAAACCGCCTTGGTGGATCAAGACGACAATACTTTCCACACCTTTGGCGCGTAATTCAGGAATCAGCGCGTTAACGGTTTGTATTTCGTCTTTAAAGGTCAGGCCAGCCACACCTGTCGGGGTGACAATGCTCGGCGTGTCTTTCAAGGTCATACCGATAAAGGCCACTTTCACTTTGCCCGTCAGTTTGTTTAATGGCGCGTCAAACGATTTAATGCCATAAGCCGGGAACAAGGTTTTTCCTGAAGGCCGGGTAACGTTGGCGGACAAATATTTAAATTTAGCGCCTTCAAACGGATAGGCGACCGGCACAGGAGTAGCTGTTGACGTAGCACCCAAACAAGTGTCCACACCCACTACGCCCTTAGGATAACAGCCGCCATGTTGTTTGCGCAGGACTTCCGTTTGGCCATAATCAAACTCATGGTTGCCCACGGCATTAAATTCCAAACCCAACAGGTTCATGGTTTCAATGGCCGGTTCGTCATGGAAAGCGCCGGAAATCAGCGGGCTGGCACCCGTCAAATCGCCTGCCGAAACCACGATGTTATTAGGATAACCGATTTTCAAAGACTCGACATATCCCGCCAAATAGTCAACCCCGCCGGACGGTTTGGAAATTAACGCCGTACCCGACCCGCCCGGCTGAATGCTGAAGTTACCCGGCGATTGCAAGTTACCGTGAAAATCGTTAAAAGCGATAATCCGCACCGTGGTAGACGTAGCGGCAAACGCGCCAGTAGAGGCGGCGGCTAACGCACAACCCAAGACTAATTTTTTCATTTTAAACAACATCGATAAACCCCTTTGATAGTAGATGGATTAACCTGATACTAGGCTTCACGTTATACTGCGCACCCCCAGCCAGACTAAAAACATTGAAAAATATAGGGGCAAACCCTGTCGTCATGATTTTTCAATCGCTTGGCGGTTAACGTTTTAGCCCTGCTCAAGGTAGCAGCTAGCCTAGTGTACCCAAGCAAAATGACAGTATTACGAAAGCGCCAGTTAATGGGGATGATCTATCGGCGTTACCATCCGGCGTAAGGCGGGCAATGGGGTGGGCGGGGCTTGCCATACTTTCGCCCCGACAACAGCTTTTATTTCATGCACGTTCCTAACGCGGTTGTCATCAAAGATCAATTAGCGTGGCTATCGCCGCCCAATTTGGCGCTTAAATCGATAAGCTACGCTTAAAAAATCACCAACCCAGCACATAATCCGACGGCTTTTCATAGCCGTCATCCTATCCCCCGCGCTTGCTTTAAAACCTTTATAATAGGGGTTTAACCCGTATTCACCACAGACGACCCGACATTGCTCACGCCGTTTTTTTGTGGGCTTATCGCCATTCCCATTACCCTAACAAACATCACTATCATGTGGAGCCTAATCATTACTTGTTTCGTTGTTATCGCCGTCATAGACGTATTGGTGAAAGGGGTTAAAAAAGCCGCTAAACCGACGCGGCGCAACACGGCAAAGCGCAAAGCAAGGCCGCAACGGACAGCCACCGCCAAATCTAGTGACCATCAGGCGTTAAAAAAAGCCTTTACGCCTAACGCCCACACTAACGCCCCAGCACCCACCCCACACCGCAAAGAGGTGGCCATCCACTGGACAACAACCTTTTTACGCGCCTTAGAATGGAAGCGTTACGAAGAAATTTGCATGGAATACCTGAGAATCAAAAACTGCATGGCGGAAGTCACCTGCATAGGCGCAGACGGCGGCATTGATATACGCATCAAAAACCCAGAAGGCAAGGTGTTTGCGGTGGCGCAGTGCAAAGCTTGGAGCAGACCCATCGGGGTCAACCTGATCCGCGAGCTCTACGGGGTAATGGCGGCCGAGAAAGTCAAACACGGGATTTTTCTGACCACCTCCGAATACACCTCAGCCGCGCTGGCCTTTGCCAAAGGCAAAAACCTGCTGTTAATCGACAGCGACGAACTCATCGCCCTAATCAATGGCTTAGACGACACCAACAAAAAACGCCTTGGCGACATCGCCACCCAAGGCGATTACACCACCCCGACGTGCGTAAGATGCGATACCAAAATGGTCAGGCGCACCGCTAAAACCGGCAAAAATGCCGGCAATGAATTTTGGGGCTGCGTCAACTACCCCAAGTGCCGAATGATAATGAACATCAAACGGGAATAAGCTTGGCTTTTTGAAGGTGTTACACATCGGGGGGGATAAGTAACCGCCCATTAATCAGTTAAGCTTTTTATCCCTGCCGCCCTCTGAGCGAACGCTCCCTAAGCGCAGCCGAAAGGCCGTTCCCTGAGCGTAGCCGAAGGGAATGCCAAGATTACCCGCTAGCCCATGCCGCCACCTATTAAGGGCCACTATAGCCCCTTGCCACCACAGGTGTTTTATGATAAAAACCCCAAGTATTACCCCGCCCCACCGTCACGCGGGCTTGCCAACTTCCTAACCACCCGGTGCCCGCCATGTCCGCCGCACACCTCCGCCTTGCCTTATCGGTTTTGTTTTATTTATTGCTCTTCACTAGCTTAAGTAACCCAACCACCGCCAGCCCCTCCCGCCCAATTGCCGACACCCCCTTCTTACGCCTAGAAACTGGGATGCACACCGCACCTATTAGCCGAATCGCCATAGATGCCCAAGAGCGTTATTTGGTCACCGCTTCCTATGATAAAACCGCACGGGTGTGGGATTTGCACAGCGGGGCTTTGTTACAAATCCTACGCCCACCCATAGGCGAAGGCGATGAAGGCAAGTTATACGCGGCGGCGATGTCGCCGGACGGAACGGAGGTGGCGGTCGGCGGTTTTACCGGGCGTGCTGATTCTCCTGAACACATTTATTTATTTGACCGTGCCAGTGGCCGCTTACAACGGCATATTGCCGCATTACCTAGTCGCGTTAACCATCTTGCCTATTCCCCTGACGGCAAGTTTTTGGCGGCGGGCTTAAAAGGCTCAAACGGCATCCGCGTTTATGACACGACCAATTTACAGGAAGTCGCCGCCGATAAGGCCTATAGCGATGACAGTTATTGGCTGGACTTTGACCACCAAGGCCGCTTGGTTAGCAGCAGCGATGATGGCTTTGTCCGGCTGTATAGCCCGCAGTTCCAATTACTGCATAAGCAAAAATTAACCGATGGCAAAGAGCCGTTTGCGGCGCGCTTCTCGCCCGACGGCCACCAGATTGCTGTAGGCTTTGCCGATAGCACCAAGGTGAACGTACTGTCCGCCGACGATCTGCATCTGGCCTACGCACCCGACACCCAAGGCGTGGATAATGATGATTTAAGTAAAGTCGCTTGGTCAACGGACGGACAAACCTTGTATGCGGGCGGACGCTATGATGATGGCTCTGGCATAAGCCCTTTGCTCAGTTGGCCGCAAGCCGGACACGGGGCGGCTCAGCGCGTGGCCTTAACCAACAGTACGGTGATGGACTTTTTACCCTTGCGTGACCGGAGCTTAGTGTATGGCACAGCCGACCCGACTTGGGGGCTATTAGACGGCAACCACAAGCTACTGGAAAAAACCGCCCTGATTACCGATTACCGGAGCGCTGACCCAATAAATAGCTTGCACTTAAACCCCACCGCTTCGGTGCTACGCTTTACGGCCAACGGCATCCCGCGCCTCTTCGATATCAATCAGCAAGCGTACCGTCCCAAAAATGGCACGGATAGCTTATTTGCCACCAAAACCACTACTTCAGCTTATCGCATCACCAACTGGGAAGACTACTTAACGCCACTGTTTAACCGCCAGCCGATTGAATTAAAACCCAACGAAATATCCCGCAGCCTCGCCATCAGTGCCGATGACGGACATTTTTTATTAGGCACAGACTGGCGGTTACGCTATTTTGACCAACAAGGCCGCCCGCAATGGCAGGCAGCCACACCCGAAGTAGCCTGGGCGGTCAACCTCAGCCCTGACGGCCGCTTCGCCGTCGCAGCCTTTGGCGACGGCACAATACGCTGGTTCAGTACCCAAGACGGCACAGAACAACTGGCCTTTTTCCCCCACGCCGACGGCCAGCGCTGGGTGTTATGGACACCCGAAGGCTTTTACGCCGCCAGCCCAGGCGCCGAGGAACTGGTCGGCTACCACCTGAACCAAGGCGACGATAAGGAAGGCCTCTTCATCCGCGCCCAACAACTGGGCAAACGCTTTTACCGCCCCGATTTAATCAGCCAACGCCTCAACGGCAACGAACAAGCCATCCAAACCGCCTTACGCGAGATCGGCGACATCCGCCAGGTCCTCGCCCAAGGCTTGCCACCGCAACTGACTTTACTGTCCGCTGCCGACAGCCACCAAACCAGCCCCGACTACACAGTAGAATTCCAAATCACCGACCAAGGCGGCGGTATCGGCAACATTATCTACAAAATCAACGGCGCGGTGCAAGAGGGCCATCCGGTCGGCAGTGCCGGACAAACCGCCTTAAAACGCCAATTCACCTTAGCCAGCGGCGTTAACCGCGTCGAAATCATCGCCTACGATGCCGCCAACAAAGTCGCTTCCAGCACCCTCAGCACCGCCGTGCAAATCGACCAGCCGCAACTGCCCGTGACCTTACACGTCTTGGCTTTAGGCATCAGCGACTACCGCGACCGCGCCTTAAAACTGACTTATGCGGATAAAGACGCGCAAGCGATAACCGCCGCCTTGCAACAGCATGGCCAAGGTGCATTCGACAAACTCAACATCCTGCCGCCCTTACTAAACCGCGACGCGACCCTCGCCAACCTGCAAGCCGCGTTTAAAACCCTAGCCGCCAGCGTCCAGCCGCAAGACGTGTTCATCCTCTATCTGGCTGGCCACGGCCAAGCCGTAGACGGCAATTATCACTTTGCCCCCTGGGAAACCGTCATCACCAACGCCGACTCCCTGCGCACAGGCAGCCTGGACGAACAAGGCTTGCGCGACCTCTTGGCACAAATTGCCGCCACCAAAACCCTGGTGCTGTTAGACACCTATAGCGCCAGTCCTTCGACCCTACAAGGCATCGGGCAAAAAACCGCCATCAGCCGCTTAATGCGGGCGACCGGACGCGCGGTGTTAGCGCTAACTGCCGACGATAAAATGGCCTTAGAAGGTTACGGCCAGCACGGGGTATTCACTTACGCGCTCTTAGAAGGCTTAAAAAACGCCGACCATAACGCCGACGCGCAAATCGACATTGGCGAGCTAGCTGGCTATATCGAAGCCAAAGTGCCGGAGATCACCTTAAAACAATGGGGGTATGAACAATTTCCGATGCAGGATTTACAAGGCCTGTCTTTTATTATCGGCAACAACACCCCGACCGCCCTACCCAGCCCATTACCGGCACCTCAGCCAGACTTCTGGCCCCACCTAACGCCCCTCGCAAAACTCGCCGTTATCGCCAGCTTTATCGCCCTCTTAGTGGTGATAGGCCGGATACGCCATAAACAGCCCGCCAAATCCCCGATCAAACCGCCGCTGTAATCGATTCCGGTAATGCAATAAGCGCGTATTGCATTAACGGATAGGCCACATCGGGAGGAGTGCAATGGTCTTTAGCCATGGCACTCCACGAACCATGACCCTAGATTACCCACATTAATTATTAATGGGCATCCATTTGAACGCGGAAGATTATGAAAAATCATCTGAAAAAAACAAGCCGCTATCCGCTTGTTTAAAGAAGGCAAGCTGTCATCTGGTGCTACCGCCAAATGGTTGGGCATCAGCCGGGTGGCGTTTTTACGGATGGCTTTTGAGGCGGGAGCTATTTTGTTGGTGGGCAGCAGGGAGGATTTACGGCAGGAAATAATACAGACAAACGCCAAAAGCTACGGGTTTCGGAGCGCGGGCATCTTGCCCGCGCTCCAAAGAGGAAACCTTGCCAGCACAGAGCCGCCCTCACCCGTAAAAGCAACCCAAGGCCTTAGCCCTAATCCTCCATCCGGGCAAACCAATTATCGGCAATATTGCCATGCAGCCCACCGAGCTTATTCTGCAAATCATCCAAAATGGCGCGCAGTTGCAGTTGCGTGGCTTCACGGGTATCTATCGCTTGGACATAGTTTTCCATCTCGACGACCCGTTGGGGCAGCGCGTCGCTGTTGGGCAGTTGGGCGATGCTTTCGGAGATTTCCACCAGACAGCGGGCGACCGAGCGCGGCAGGTTTTTGTCCAGCAGCAGATAGTTGAGCACATCATCGCCTTTAACACGGCTACGGACGTGCTGGCGGTACATTAACAGGGCATTGAGGGCGGTCAGGATGTTCATCCATAAAATCGTCTCATACTGGCGCAATTCGTCGCTGCGCGAGTCGGCCAACAACAGCGAGGCCAAATCTAAGATACGGCTGGTCATGTCGGCGCGCTCTAGGTTTCTGCCTAAGCGGATAAAGCGGTAAGGGTGGTTGTGGCTCATATAGCCGGACAACAGGCCGCTAAAACGTTGGCAACCCTCAATGATCTTCTTTAAAAACAACACCCGGCTGCGGCGGTTGGCGACAATCTCCAATTCGCTTTTGCTGCACAGATACATTTCGTTGACCTGCTCCCACGCCTCATCCGGCAACAGCTCGCGGGTAGTGCGGATATTCTCCCGCGCCGCACTCAGGGAAGCAAACAACGAACTGGAATAACTGTCATCGGCGAGCATAAAACGGATCACATTACGCTCGTTGGCGGATTTGTATTTCTCGTAAAACTCCTTTTCCGAGCCGTTGATGCGCAACAGTTGCTGCCAACCCATTTCCACCCCTTTGGGCAAATCCATGAGCAGGTTCATATATACACTGACCAATTTGGCGGTGTTTTCGGTGCGCTCCATGTAACGCGCCAGCCAATACAGGCGTTCTGCTGAACGAGATAACATTAGTTGCCCTCCATATTGATGATCCAAGTGTCTTTACTGCCGCCGCCTTGCGAGGAGTTGACCACTAACGAGCCTTTGCGCAAGGCGACGCGGGTCAGGCCGCCCGCCGTGACAAAGGTGTTTTCGCCTTGCAGGATAAATGGGCGCAAATCGATATGGCGCGGCTCCAACTTGCCTTTACATAAAGTCGGCGCAGTGGAGATCGCCAAGGTTGGCTGGCCGATATAATTGCGCGGGTCGGCTTGGATAACCTTGCGGAAGGCCTCAACTTCTTTGGCGGTAGAATGGGGGCCGACCAACATGCCGTAGCCGCCGGATTCGTTGGCGGGTTTTACCACCAGTTCGGCCAGATGATCCATAACATAATCGTAATGTTCTTTATTGCTGCACAAATAAGTCGGCACGTTCGGCAAGATCGGCTCTTCGTTCAAATAGTAACGGATCATTTCCGGCACATAAGCATAAACGACCTTATCGTCGGCGACCCCTGCCCCAGGGGCGTTGGCCAAGGCGACATTACCCGCTTGCCATGCCCGCATCAGCCCAGGCACACCTAAAGTAGAATCTTTGCGGAACACTTCGGGGTCAAGGAAATCGTCGTCAATGCGCCGATAAATCACATCGACCTTTTCCAGCCCCTCAATGGTGCGCATATAAACGCAATTGTCGTCTTTTACCACCAAATCGTTGCCTTCGACCAATTGCGCACCCATTTGTTGCGCCAGATAAGCATGTTCAAAATAGGCGGAGTTATAAATGCCCGGAGTCAGCACGACAATCAGCGGCTTGTCGGTGTCGGCGAAGGCTATCGAAGCCAGCATGTCTTGCAGTTGTGTGGGGTAATCGTCTATCGGGAGAATATCAATGCCTTGCAGCAGTTCGGGGAAGACCCGCTTGGTGATGACGCGGTTTTCCAGCATGTACGACACGCCTGACGGCACCCGCAGGTTGTCTTCCAAAACGTACATGATGCCGTCTTTATTACGCACCAAGTCAGTGCCGCAGATATTCGCCCAAACATTATGGCGCGGCTTCATGCCGACGCATTCTTTACGGAAGTTTTTCGAACTGTTGATGGTTTCGCTAGGGATTTTGCCGTCTTTGATGAACTGTTGCTCACCATAAACATCGCTGATAAAACAGTTAAGGGCGGTCAGACGTTGCTTAAGGCCCTGTTCAATAACCCGCCATTCCCTGGCATCCATAATGCGCGGGATGATGTCAAAAGGCCAAGCCCGGTCAATATTACCTTCGTCGCTATAGACCGTAAACGTAATGCCCATTTCCATAATCGCCAGTTCCGCCGCGATCTTGCGCTTATCTATATCGGTTTTTTTCAGCGAGTTTAGATATTGGCATAAGCTGTGGCTAACCGGACGCGGCTGGAATTCGGAATACATGAGTTCGTCGTAAGCGTTCTCGGTGGTGTAGTTTTCCCAGATCGATTTCATAGCTTTTTAATAGTTATTAATTTTTACATTAAACGAAGCATGAAGTATGCCACCCTTTTTGGGCTATCTCCGTATCGGCCGCAAAACCAGCGCGGCCTTAGCAAAATAGTACCGCCAATGACTCAGTTATATCCAGTAAAAATAACACGGGTCGGCACAATGCCCACAGAAACGGACAAAGCGGTTAACGCAGGGGCGCATTTTTACCGACAGCAGGAAGACCTATAATGCACCAATTTAGTTCAAACACCAGCGGACGACCTAAAACAATGCAAGATGCCCTAGGCATTGTGGGGCAAGCCCAAAGGCGGGGGGAGGAAAAGGGGTGGGTACGCCACCTGACTAACCACATCGGGACTGTGGTTAGCGCAAGCAACGGGCAAGCAACCAAAACGTTTATTTGATTTTGGCTTCTTTGTACATGACGTGTTTACGGACGACTGGATCAAATTTTTTGATCTCCATCTTTTCGGGCATGGTCTTTTTATTTTTAGTGGTGGTATAAAAATGGCCGGTGCCTTCGGTAGAAATTAATTTAATTTTATCGCGCATGGTTTATCCTCTTAAGCGTTGATGCCGTTTTTACGCAAATCCGCCAATACAGCGTCAATGCCTTTTTTGTCGATGATACGCATACCTTTAGCGGAGACGCGCAGGCGCACCCAACGGTTTTCGGTTTCTACCCAAAATCTGTGGTGATGCAGATTTGGCAGAAAACGTCTTTTGGTTTTGTTGTTGGCGTGTGATACGTTATTGCCGACCATCGGCTTTTTTCCTGTAACTTGGCATATTCTGGTCATAGTTTACCTCTAGGTGTGCCTTAATGCTAAATAGCCGAGCTTTATACCAAAATTTCTTTGCAAGGTAAACTGCAATCTATAAAATAAGCGCCATCCGCGCTCACTAAGGAACCGCCCATGGCTATAAAACTGGGTATGGTGATGGATTCCATCAGCCATATCAACATCAAAAAAGACACCAGTTTCGCACTGCTGCTGGAAGCCCAAGCGCGGGGCTGGGAACTGCATTACATGGAACTGAACGACCTGTACCTGCGCAACGGCAGGCCTTACGCCAGAACCCGCACGCTCAGCGTCCAACGCGACCCTAAGCAATGGTACGGCTTTAGCCAAGAGCAGGACATCCCGCTGGAGACGCTGGACACCATCCTGATGCGCAAAGATCCGCCCTTCGACCAAGAGTACATTTACGCGACCTACCTGCTGGAACGCGCCGAAGATTTGGGCGTTTATGTGGTCAACAAACCGCAGTCCTTGCGCGATGCCAACGAGAAATTATACACCGCCTGGTTTGCCCATTGCTGCGCCGACACCTTAGTGACCCGCGAACCGGACAGAATCCGTGCCTTTTTGCACGAACACGGCGATATTATCCTCAAACCCTTGGACGGCATGGGCGGCGCGTCGATATTCCATCTGCGTGAGAACGACCCTAATTTCAGCGTCATTACCGAAATTATGACACAATACCGCCGTTGCTATGTCATGGCGCAAAAATACTTGCCCGCCATTAAAGACGGCGACAAACGTATCTTAATGGTCAACGGCGAGCCTGTGCCGTACTGCCTGGCACGTATCCCGGCACAAGGCGAAACCCGTGGCAACCTCGCCGCAGGCGGCCACGGCGAAGGCCGGCCTTTAAGCGAACAAGATTTATGGATCGCCCGGCAAGTAGGACCGACTTTACGCGAAAAAGGCCTGATTTTTGTCGGTCTGGATGTGATCGGCGACTGCCTGACCGAAATTAATGTCACCAGCCCGACCTGCGTACAGGAACTTGACCGCCAATTTAACCTCAATATTGCCGGATTGCTGATGGACCACATTGCCGCGACTTTGCAACATGGCTAAAAAATCGGCCGATTTTAAGCCCGTATCGGTCATGCCGCACAATGACTCGCTGCTGCTCGCCTTGTTTGTGGCGGCCATCCTGCATGTGCTGGTCATTTTGGGGGTCAATTTCACCGCCCCCACAACCGAAAAGTTTAACCGTGCCATCGACATCACTTTGGTCAACACACCCGCAAAAAAACCGCCCCCTGAGGCGAAATTTTTGGCGCCGGACAACCAGGTCGGCGCGGGGGAAACCGTGCAACGGGCGGCGCCGCCGCAACAGCATTTGCCCAGCGAAGGCGAAAGCGAGAAAAAGATTATAAAAAAAGCCGCCGTGGTGGAAAATAAGCCTAAGGCGGTAGAAAAAGTGCTGGTGCAACCGAAAGCCGCGCAAAAAGTCACCACCCAAACCAAGGCCGATGAGGGCGACAACGACACGCCCAGCCCGCGTCTGGATATGGAGACCTTACGCAGCCAAATGGCGCAGCTCGGCACGGAAGTCCGCCTCAGCCAGCAAAGTTCGGACAACAACAAAACCAAGCGCGTCAGCCAAGTCAGCACCCATCAGTTTTTGGCGGCGCAATACCAAAAAGATTGGGAAAATAAAGTCGAGCGTATCGGCAATATGAATTACCCTGAAGTCGCCGCCCGCAAAAATTTTTCCGGGCGTTTGACCATGGATGTCGGGGTCAGGGCTGACGGCAGCATCCAAAGCATTGTCATCACCCGCTCGTCAGGGCATCCGTCTTTGGACGAAGCGGCGAAAAACATTGTCAAAATGAGCGCCCCGTTTGCCCCGTTCCCGACCGAGCTGCTCAAGGAAGCGAACGTGCTGGTGATTACCCGCGTCTGGCAGTTCTCCGACCAATCGGGGCTGAGTGCGCATTAGGGCGGGTCGGAGAACGGGCTTTTAAGAAGATGCCTATCTTTTAACATTCGTGAATTCAACCCCACCCCAGCCCTCCCCTTGGCAGGGGAGGAGGCAAATGGCTTCCCCGTCATACAGGCGAAAATCAGGGGGAAAATGCCCCTCCCCCTGACAAGGGGGCGCTCAGGAGGGAGGGGGTTTAACACGCAGAGATGCAATGGAACGCCTCCTTATATTTTATGCACGTTCCTTAGGGCTATTAAACACTTGTTATCGATAGCCCCGAACCCCATATAGAAGCCAAAAACCAAAGAAAGTTACCGCAAGCCCAGCCCGACCGGACTTGCCATGAAGCGATTAGCCTTGTACTTAAGGCACTTCTGCCCCGCAGGACTGCCGATTTCCAGGGGTGCCTAGGGTAATGCCCCAAGCCGCCTATACCGCCCACCATTGCCGATTTTAAGCGTATGAACGAACCTACTTACCTCAATAACCAATTCATCATCGCCATGCCCGGCTTGGCGGACCCGATTTTTTTCCACACCGTCACCTTCCTGTGCCAACACAACAAAGACGGTGCCCTAGGTATCGTCATCAACCGTTGCACCGACATGAAACTGGGCGACATCTTCAAACAGATGAACATCCCCTTCACCTCGCTGGTGGCGGCCGAATCCCCGGTGTTTGCCGGCGGCCCCGTGCAGCAGGAGCGCGGCTTCGTCCTGCACACGGCGGGCGGCGACTGGCACGCCAGCCTGCCCATCTCCGACGACATCGCCCTGACCACCTCCCGCGATGTGTTGGAGGCGATTGCCGTCGGCAAAGGCCCCGAACACTACCTGGTCGCCTTAGGCTATGCGGGCTGGGGCGAAGGCCAACTGGAAAAAGAAATGGTCGCCAACGCCTGGCTGAACACGCCTTACGGCCAGCAAGTGCTGTTCGACACCCCCATCGACCTGCGCTGGAGCGCGGCGGCCGGGCAAATCGGCATCGACATCAACAAACTGACGACAATGGCAGGCCATGGCTAACCGTGACCCCCTCGCCGCCAACATCAGTAACGACACCTACCTGGGCTTTGATTTCGGCAACAAGAAAATCGGCACGGCGGTCGGGCAAGTCACCACGCGCAGTGCCAGCTCGCTACAGACCTTGCGCTCGCCCAACGAAACCCCCGACTGGCAAGCCATCGGCAAGCTGATTGCCGAATGGCAACCGGCCGGGCTGGTGGTCGGTATCTCCCGCAAAGCCGACGGCACCGACAACCCCATCACGCCGCGCATGTTAAAATTCTGCCGCCAACTGCAAGGCCGCTTCAACCTGCCCGTCTACCAACAAGACGAAGCCCTGTCCACCTACGAAGCCAAACAGCTATTGTTCGACGAAGTCAACGTCAACGCCACCAAACTCTGGGCCGTACAAGACCAACTCGCCGCGCAATTGATTTTGCAGAGTTGGTTGAATGATTTTAAAAACACCGGGATAGATTAAACGTAGGCCGGATTTGCCTAACTTAAGGCCGTGATTTCTCACAACACACTATGGGCCTTTAGGTTTTGCCGTCAGTTTCCCCGCTAAACGCCTCGCCTTCTTAGCACACCATGAGGTAGTTTTGGCAAACAGCCTTAACTACTTGCGATTTTTTTTGATCCATGGCATCTTAAACGGATTCCCATTGGCTTGAACAAAAATCCCAGATGAACAGCCTAGCGAAAAATGCCCTATTACTGACCATCGTTACGCTAAGTTTTACCTATCAAAGCCATGCGAAAAAAACCAGCTTGGAGCAGCGCTTGTTAAGCGTCGTGGGCAAAAACGCCGTGCGCTGCGGGGTGTTTCACTTTAACGACAGGAAATCTGGATACTTGAGCGGTGCGGTAGCGGCCAAAGCCATCCGGTGTATGACTATTGCCTACCAACATAGCCAAGGGTTTTATCTGTCTGATGAAGGGTCGGGTATCGATTCTTATGTGGCGAGAGGCATCTTAGGCACACCTAACCGCAGCGGCATTTATCGCTTTGATTACGACAGCTCGCCCAGTGGCGGCGGATTTTCTGGGCATGATGCGTTTGGCATGGCATCCTGCCATAAAAACGCTGTCCCCGGCAAAATTGATCCTGAAGCGGATTGCGGAATAACGTTAAAAGCCCCGCCGCCTGAGCCTGTCAAAATTAAAATCAAAAGCAAACCAACCCGATGTGAATTTACTCAGCTTAAGCTGCCTGATGATTTTGCTGTGTTGGCCGTATCTGGCGGACGCTCTCACGAAACAGGTTTTCAAATTGACCAAAGCGGCTATCAAGCGTTACAAATTGAAGTTTTGGCCAACCGACCCGACAAGCCCTTAGTCTTAATCTTAGGACAGTACGAACCGACCATTTGGAACATCCATTGGACGCAAGGGACGCATATCATTGCCGTAGTTGCAGGCGGTCTTCATCGGCAAGCCGTGGCCGGATTGCCGCGCGGTATCCCGATGCTTAATTCGACAATAGAAAACGAGGGCGGGTGTAAAGACTTCAACTTATGGGAGCCAGAAGCCTTTAACCCCTTATCCCGCCGTTTGTTTGGCCGTCCTGTAGAAAAAGTGTATCTTGCCGAAAATGGCAACGTCTTGGTAGGCGGGCCCTTATCACCGGATATAAAAGTATTATCCTCATCGGCCACTCCGCCGAAATCTTTTTTCGATAAGAATGCCCCTCTTGCAGGGGAGGCAGGTTTGGAGGATGGCATCAAAAAAGGCCTGCTCAGAAAAGCGACTGAAGAAGATGCCAGGGCTTGGTTTGCGCAAGTCGCTGAGCGTGCACCCAGCGATGTACCGCCGATTGCAGGCCAAGAGACTACACCAAAAGTCCCTGGCATCTATGAAGGCACTTATGTGGTCTTGAAGCCGTTTGTTTTTCCTGCCGCTTTATTCGGGGGGCATTCGGCAACTTTTTTTATACCCCGTGGTGTCCCAATGCCCAACGGCGACCCCGGCCACTCGACAATCTATGATTTTAATACCTTCGCTGCGAGACAGGAGTCGAGTAGTCCCCAGAAGCGATAGTGCCTGAGTTTTCACGAAGCGAAGCGGAAGTGAAAATGCAGGCTATACGAAATCGCGTCGAGTCATTGGAGAGCATGTGAGCCACCCCTTGTTGGGTGGCGAGCGAGTGACCAGGACGGCTGGGGCAGCCGAAGGCATAAGCGGTCGCGTGATTTTTGCTGATTGACCGGCAAGGATGCCGAAGCAATCTTTCGCAAAAATAGCGACTCCCCTTAAAGTGCGTTGGTGTGTTGTGCGATAGGCCTTAGAAGCATAACCTCCCGCTAAGGGTGTTAGGGTCTATAAAACTCGATCATCCAGTTTTTAATATTCGGATAAATAGCTCAGCTACCGGATATTGAAAAGTTTAACAAATTAATTTAAAACAACAAGTTGCAATGGAATCCGTCCCCCTCCCCTGATGGGGAGGGATGGGGTGGGGAGAATCTAAATAAGGCTTTTTTCATTAATCAGACAGAAAGCAGTCTGATTAAAATCTCTAAGCCATAAGTATAAGCCATTGATTTTATTCTCCCCACCCCAACCCTCCCCATCAGGGGAGGGAGCAGTCTTACCCTATACATTTGTGTTTTTAACAAATTCCCTACCCTATTCAGGGCGGGTTTTATGAAAAACTTGATGATCGAGT
>NZ_PGFZ01000001.1:119250-136759 GCF_002923755.1 Methylovulum psychrotolerans | reverse complement strand
GATTTTATTCTCCCCACCCCAACCCTCCCCATCAGGGGAGGGAGCAGTCTTACCCTATACATTTGTGTTTTTAACAAATTCCCTACCCTATTCAGGGCGGGTTTTATGAAAAACTTGATGATCGAGTAAAAGCTCTCACTTGAGCCGTATTGGGCGTTGCTACCCGAAAGGTTTTTACCCATCCGGCTATCACCTGAATAAGGATTCCACATGAAAAATCCGCCGTACCATGCCCTATTGGCTCTCATCATCCTTTGTTTTGCCTCGCCCTGCCCTGCGGAACAGCCCGGTTTTGAGCATCGCCTATTGGGTATCGTTGGCGAAACAGCCATAAATTGTGGTGTCTATCACCTTAAAAATAAAGCGGCGAACTACTACTTAAGTGACCCGGAGGCGGCCAAAGTAAGCCAATGCTTAGCCGATGCTTATCAAAATGGCCGGGCATTTTATGTTGCCGTGGGCGGTTCGGGCATCGGTTCTGGCGATTATTATGTGGCAAAAGGTATCTTAGGTTTGCCCAATGCCAGTGGCGTTTATCATTTTGGCTACAATAGCTCGCCCAGCAATGGCGAGCCTATCGGTGAAGATAGGTTTGGCATGTCGTTATGCCATACTTTCCCTGGCGCACTAGACCCCGAAAAGGATTGCGGGATGCAGCTAAAAGCTCCGCCACCTGTTTCAGCCGAACTTAAGGGCAAAAACCGATGTGAATTTGCCAATCTCAAGTTGTCTGATGATGTTGTTGTCTGGGCGGCTGAACCGGATTCCGGGCGCAAGCTTGAGTTTCAGATTGACCAAAAAAGCGGCCATCAAACACGACAAGTTGAGGTTTTAGCCAACCAAACAAAGAAGCCTTTGGCATTAATACTGGGAAATTACGAGCCGACCATTTGGAACATCCGTTGGACGCAAGGAACCGACATCATTGCCGTGGTGGTAGGCGGATATTATCGGCAAGCCGTAGCCGGACTGCCGCCGGGTGTCCCCATACTTAATTCGACGGAAAAAAATGTCGGCAGGTGTGATGATTTTTACGGCGGATCGGATATCAAAACCTTGAACCCCTTATCCCGCCGTTTGTTTGACCGTCCGGTGGAAAAAGTTTATGTCGCCAAAAATGGCAATGTTTTGCTGGGTGATGAGGTAGTGCCGGATATGAAGATACTCTCTTCACCTGCCACTCCTCCAGAATCTTTTTTCGATAGGGATGCTCCCCGTGCAGGGCACGCAGGTTTGGAGGATGGCCTCAAAAATGGCCTGCTAAGAAAAGCGACTAAAGAAGATGCCTTGGCTTGGTTTGCGCAGATCCCCAAACCAAAACCCAAATCTGTCGATGTGCCACCAATTGCAAACCGACACACTACCCCACCCGCTCCTAACATAGATATATATAAAGATGCCTATGTCGTCTTGAAGCCGTTTGTTTTTCCTGTCGGTTTATTCGGGCAGAATGCGGCAAGGTTTTTTGTACCCCGTGGTGTGTCAAGGCCGAGCGGCGACCCAAGCGGCTCGACAGTCTATGATTTTAATACCTTAAAATGCACCGGATCGTGTGGTTTTTCCTAACAATATCCCAATGAGTTATCACCTAGCATCCGGTGCAAAGCCTCCCTGTTGATAAGCCCGAACATTGGCGGTATCCTAGCGCTAAAGATTACGCGGGCATTGAAGGCCTGCTGCCTGTTTATAAAAACTGGCGATGCAAACCTTCTTGCCCCATTTACCAACCCCCAAAAGGATGCCCGTGTGCTAGAAATTGACCCCTTACTGAACAACCTGGAAGCCGGACTACGGCAATTGATTGAAGAACGCCAGCTCAAGCAGCCGCTGATGATCGGTATCCATTCCGGCGGGGTTTGGGTGGCGGAGGCGATGCACCAACGCTTAAACATCAGCGAGCCGCTGGGCTTGCTGGACATCTCTTTTTACCGCGACGACTTCTCGCAAATCGGCGTCCACCCCAACGTCAAACCCAGCCAATTGCCCAACAGCATCGAAGGCCGGGATATAATCCTGATTGACGATGTCTTTTATACAGGCCGCACCATCCGCGCCGCCCTGAACGAAATTTTCGATTATGGCCGTCCGAACCGTGTGGTACTGGGCGTACTGATCGAGCGCGACGGCAAGCAGATACCCGTCGCCCCCGATTGTGCGGGCGAACGTCTGACCTTGTCCGCACAACAACGCATTAAACTCACCGGCCCCCAGCCTTTAAAAATCCATATAGAAACCGCCACCCGCCATGACTGATAACTTGCAATTAAATGCAGACGGCAAGCTTAAACATTTTTTGACCATCGAAGGCCTGAGCAGAGCCTTGTTGACCGAAATCCTCGACACCGCCGAGTCGTTTGTCGGCGTGTCCGACCAACAAATCAAAAAAGTGCCGCTGTTGCGCGGCAAAACCATCGTCAACCTGTTTTTTGAAAACAGCACCCGCACCCGCACCACCTTTGAACTGGCCGCTAAGCGCCTGTCCGCCGACGTACTGAGCATGAGCATCGCCACCTCGTCGACTTCCAAAGGCGAGAGCCTGCTCGACACCATCCGCAACCTCGAATCCATGTTTGTCGATATGTTTGTGGTGCGCCATGCCATCAGCGGCGCGGCGCATTTCATCGCCCAGCACACCGCCCCGCACATCAGCGTCATTAACGCGGGCGACGGCCAACACGCGCACCCGACCCAGGCCATGCTCGACATGTTCACCATCCGCCAAATTAAAAAAGACTTTGCGCCGCTCCGGGTGGCGATTATCGGCGACATTCTGCACTCGCGGGTGGCGCGTTCGCAAATCCAAGCCCTCAATACCCTAGGGGCGAAAGAAATCCGCGTCATCGCGCCGAAAACCCTGTTGCCTGCGCATGTGGAGACCTTGGGCGTGACGGTGTCGCATGATTTGACCGAAGGCCTGCAAGATATTGATGTGGTGATGATGCTGCGCCTGCAAAAAGAGCGCATGACCTCGGCGCTGCTGCCTAGCGAGAGCGAATATTTTAAATGCTTTGGCCTGACCGAAAGCAAGCTGAAAATCGCCAAGCCGGATGCGATTGTCATGCACCCCGGCCCCATTAACCGAGGCGTGGAAATCGAGTCCACCGTCGCCGATGGCCCGCAATCGGTGATCTTAAAACAAGTCAGTAACGGCATTGCCGTGCGTATGGCGATTATGTCTATGGCCATGCAGCCACAAGGAGCTTTCTGATGGCGAACATCCTTATCCAACACGGGCGTATCATCGACCCCGCCAACGAACTGGATCATGTAGGCCCGCTGTATATCAGCGGCGGCAAAATCGCCTCGGTCACTGACGCGCCAGCGGGTTTTGTCGCCGATACGGTGATTGACGCCAGCGGGCAAGTCGTTTGCCCCGGTTTTGTGGATTTGAGCGTGCGCCTGCGTGAGCCCGGCCAAAGCCGCAAGGCGACGTTTAAGAGCGAAACCCGTGCCGCCGCCAGTGCCGGGGTGACAACTATGTGCCTGCAACCCGATACCACGCCGGTCATCGACACGGCGGCGGTGGCTGAGCTGATTCGGGAGTTGGCGGAAAAAGCCGGTTATCCGCAAGTCTACCCTATCGCCGCCCTGACCCGAAAGCTTGAGGGCAACGAACTCAGTTCCATGCTGGCCCTGAAAGAAGCGGGCTGTATCGCCGTCAGCAACGCCAACCAGCCGATCCGCAATCTGTTGATTTTGCGGCGGGCGATGGAATACGCCGCCAGCCACGATTTGTTGCTGATCTTCCGCCCCAACGACTACTGGCTGGGCAATAACGGCTGCGCCCATGAAGGCGCGGTCGCCACCCGTTACGGCCTGCCCAGTATCCCCGACGCGGCGGAGACCATCGCCCTGGACCAATGTTTGGAACTGGCCGAGCTGACCCGCTGCCGCGTCCATTTCGGCCAACTCAGTTGCAAGCGTTCGGTGATTAAAATCCATCAGGCTAATAAGTATGGCCTGAATGTCACTGCCGATGTCGCCATGCACCAACTGCACCTGACCGAAAACGACATCAAGCCGTTTGACAGTGCCTACCATGTCCTGCCGCCGTTCCGTACCGAAGCCGACAAGCAGTATTTGCGGCAAGGCTTGGCCTGCGGCACGATTAGCAGCATTTGCTCAGACCATCAGCCCCACGATATTGATGCCAAGCTGGGCGCGTTTCCAGAAACCGAGCCGGGCATATCGGCTTTGGAAACCCTGTTGCCGATGATGCTGAAACTGGTCGCGCAACACGCCATTACCCTGAGCCAAGGCATCGCCGCCTTAAGTGAGCAGCCCGCGCAGATTCTGCAATTGCCCAGCGGCACCCTTACGCCAGGCGTTGCCGCCGATGTTTGTGTGTTCGACCCGGAACTGGCTTGGCAAGTCAACCGTAGCCAATGGCATAGCCGGGGCATCAACACCCCATTCTGGCAACAGACTTTAAAAGGCCGTGTCACCCATACCTTACAAGCGGGCAAACGCATTTTTTGCTTGGCCGACGGGCAATAAGCGACGGGCCGCCAGGTAAAAGCCTAGCTTGGGCAACTGTCGTCAGTTGCCCAAAGCCATGCCGCCTAATGCCCAGCCTTTCAGCATTACCACCCCGAATGGCGGACAGGCTCGGCGCGGGCATGGCACACTCCCATCATTAGGCCATATTGCAGAGCCACAACGGCAAAACCCTCGCGCTTTTCGCTGGCCGTTTTAAATTGCCGAACCGCCGCGACAACTTACTTAAGGTCTGACATCCCCGTTTGACAAATAAGTGAACAGCATCGGCATAAACACCATTATGCTATAAACCAAAGCAATGCCTGCTATTATCATTAAAAAGCTATAGATTGTTTTCATGTCCTAACCTGCTGTTTTTTAAATTATAGTTTTGTTGAGCTTTTAATATATCCCTAATCGCCAAAATGGCAAGCCCTTGCCATACCCCCCTACCCAAGCACCTCCCAAACAAAACTTACCCACCAGCGTTGTCGGTTTTCTTTACAGCATAAAAAGCCTATAAAACACCCTAGTTTTGATTTTGATACCCACAATCAGGGCTACTTGTTAAAACAACCGCCATTACAGCAAAATCGAGTGTCATTTTTTTTTACACATAGTCCTTTAAGCAGAAAAACAAAAAATATAACTTATTAAATTGCAAAAACATTAAATTTTATGGCATATAAAATGCTTGTATCATGCTAAGTTATTGTCATGGCTCTAGTCTTGGCTACCGCAACGTTTTATATCCCCTACAAACCCCATTTTTAGGACTTTTCTATGTCATTCATTAACAAAATCAACTTGGCCATCACCAGTTCGCTATTGTTGTTTGCGTTGGCCACACCCGCCTCCGCCGCAAACCTGACCGTCACCAACGTGACCTTACCGTCCGGCACACCGTTTAACCTGACCATTTCTGGCGGCACCTTAGGCTCAACACCACGCACGGTCACCACCCCTTATGCCGGCCAAATCGTCCTGCAAACCAACGAACTGGGCGCCATCGGCACTTGGTGCGTAGACGACCTGCACACCATTTACCTTAACAGCCATTACACCTACACCACCGGCCTGTTAAACACCGACAGCATGGGCAGCACTATCGCCTCCTCACACGCCTTAGGTAGCCAACAAATCCATGATGTCATGGCCTTGGCGACCTACGGCAACCAACTGCTGGCCACCACCGCCAGCGGCATTAACCGCAATATGCTGTCAGGCGAAATCCAAGCCGCTATCTGGTCGGTCATTTACGGCGCGACCGTCACCGCCAGCGGTGCCGACGTGTCCGGCGTGTCCGCCCTGACCTTCAATAACGGTGTGCAAGCCCTGAAAAACTTAGCGCCCAGCTTGCCGACCGGCCCTGCGGTCGCCTTATTCAACCTTGCCGCCGACGGCACCATCCTTGCGCAAAGCCTGATCGGCTCGTCTACGCAATTGGCGCAACTGGTTCCTACACCTAACGCATTGGCCTTAATGTCCGTCGTCTTAATCGCTGGCGCGACCTTACGCAAACGCCATCACGGCTAACATTAGCCACTCTGTCAGAGTGCGGCCATCCTTGGGCCGCAACAGCGGGCAGGATGCCCGCGCTCTGACATAGCCTTGCCCATAGGGCATAAAAAAAGCCGCTCCTGCGGTTTTTTTTATGCCCTCCCCCTTGCTAGGCCATCGCCAACAGCACATACACCGCCCCTGCCCCACCGTCTTTAGGCGGCGCAGAGCAAAACGCCAACACGTCGGGGTGCTGCCTAAGCCAAAGATTGATTTTGTTCTTAAGAATGGGATAATTTTCTTGTGAACGGTAGCCTTTCCCGTGGACAATATGGACGCATCGGTAACGCGCCCTGACCGCATCCGCCAAAAAGCCCAGCAATTCGCGGTGCGCGGCGGCGCTGTTCAGGCCATGCAAATCCAGTTCGGCTTGGGGGGCAAAATAGCCTTGGCGGAGCTTGGCCAAGCTGTTTTTGGCGACGCGCCCACTAACATAGCTAATATCGTCCTCCGTACCGACTAAAGCCAGCACCTCGTCCGCCACTTCGTGGACGGGAGGGCGCGGCTTAGGGAAAGGCTTAGGACGCGGTGCGCCTAAGCCATGAACTTTATCATTTTTCAGCGGGCTAACCTTACCGACCGCCTCCCGAAATAAGTCACTATCTTCTGTACTGAGGATTTTTTTTGTCACGAAAGCTGATTTTACTGGCTATAGTTGCTAAGATGCCCGATTTTATAGTTTATTGGGCGGCAGGGCGATAAATAATGCATATTTTGTTAAGCAATGATGATGGCTATCTGGCCGAAGGCCTCTGTGCCTTAGCTGACGCACTCCGCCCCCACGCCACCTTATCGGTGGTCGCCCCTGACCGCAACCGCAGTGCCGCCAGCAACTCCCTCACTCTAGAAATGCCCTTACGCGCCCACCTCGCCCATAACGGCTTCATCAAAGTGGACGGAACCCCCACCGATTGCGTCCACCTCGCCTTAACCGGGCTGCTGGACAGTGAACCGGACATGGTTTTTGCGGGCATTAACCACGGCGCCAACCTCGGTGACGACGTGCTGTATTCAGGTACTGTCGCCGCCGCCAGCGAAGGGCGTTTTTTAGGCCTACCCGCTGTAGCCATCTCCCTAGTCGGCAGCAACCCCGTACATTTTGCCACCGCCGCCCAAGTCGCCGTCACCCTGTTAACGCAATTGCTGGCCCAGCCCCTGCCCCAAGACACCATCCTCAACGTTAACGTGCCAGATTTACCGCTAGCGGCGTTAAAAGGCTATCAGGCGACCCGACTAGGCCAACGCCATAAAGCCGAACCGATGATAAAAAACCTCGACCCACGCGGACGCACCATCTACTGGGTCGGCCCGCCCGGCAGCGAACAGGACGCAGGCCCTGGCACCGACTTTTACGCCATCGCCGAAGGCTACGTCTCGGTCACGCCGCTGCAACTGGATTTGACGTGGTACGAACGCATAGCGCAACTGAAAGACTGGCTCCCAAGGACAAGCCTATGAGTTTAGACCTGCAAGGCATCGGCATGACCTCGCCGCGCACCCGCAAACGCATGGCGGCACGGCTTGCCGAACAAGGCATCAGCAACGAAGAAGTGTTAACCGTCATGCGCACCACCCCGCGCCATGTCTTCATGGACGAGGCCTTAGCCAGCCGCGCCTACGAAGACACCGCGCTGCCCATCGGCTTTAACCAAACCATCTCCCAGCCCTACATCGTCGCCAAAATGACCGAACTGCTCCTAGCGGCCGGGCGGCCGGGCAAAGTCTTGGAAATCGGCACCGGCTGCGGCTACCAAACCGCCATCCTCGCCCAACTCGCCGACCACGTCTATTCGGTGGAAAGGATTTTAGCCCTACAAAAAAAAGCCAAAGACATCCTCTGGGACCTGAAACTGAAAAACGTCCATTACCTGTACGGCGACGGCCATAGCGGCTGGGCGGACTACGCCCCTTACGACGGCATTCTGGTCGCCGCCGCCGCCCCCGAAGTACCCGAAGCCCTCCTGCAACAACTGGCAATCGGCGGGGTCATGGTCATCCCGGTCGGCGAAAACGGCGGCCCGCAAACCCTACAACGCATCACCCGCACCGCCCATAACTACAAATTTGAACACCTAGAGCCAGTCAGCTTTGTACCGTTTTTGCCGGGGAAGGATTGAAGGATATACACGCCTACTTAGTCCGATAAATATCATTGATACATACCAATCTAGGGTATATACTTTCAATATCAACTTAAGAGGCGGGGTTAATATGCATACGACTGCGAAGCTATTTATCACAGGCAGAAGCCAAGCAGTGAGGCTTCCGAAAGAATTCCGTTTTTCGGGGGCGGAAGTGTTTATCCGTCGTGACCCCTTGACTGGCGAAGTCATACTGTCACCCAAACCTGCATCTTGGGCGGCGTTTTTCGAGCTGGCCGACCGCACCAATATCCCCGCCGATTTCATGGCGGACCGCGAAGACCTGCCGAACCAAGAGAGGGATTTGTTTTGATGCGTTATATGCTGGATACCAATATGGCCAGTTATATTATCAAAAGCCATCCCCCGGCGATCCGTAACCGACTGGCGTTGCTGCCGATGGAAAGCATTACCGTATCCGCAGTTACCCAAGGCGAACTGTTATACGGCTTAGCGCGTAAGGGGCATCCGGCCTCGCTTGCAAAACTTATCCGCGAATTTCTTTTTTGTGTTGAAACATTGCCTTGGGACGGGCAAGCCGCCACCGTTTATGGCGATTTACGCGCCTCTTGCGTGTCGGTCGGCATTACACTTGGCGTGCTCGACATGATGATTGCCGCCCATGCAATAGCCGCCAATACCCTACTTGTCACCCATGATAAAGCATTCAGCCTAGTCCCCAATGGGGTTTTGACTATCGAAGATTGGCTGAATGAGGTTTAAGTTATCAACGATGGCGGCAAAAAACACACGGCTGACGGTACCATCCAAAACCGGGCAATACGATGGCCGGCCAGACTCCGACGGTGCCCAACCGTTAGCTTTATACAAATTAACATATTAACTTAATGGCAGCGGCCTTACGGCTTACCCTACTTAGCTACCCAACTCCGCCGCCAGCCGCGCCTCATCCAACTCCCCTTCCCACCGCGCCGCGACCACCGTCGCCACGCCATTGCCCATCAAATTGGTCAACGCCCGCGCCTCGGACATAAAGCGGTCTATCCCCAGAATCAACGCCAAGCCTTCGACCGGAATGGTCGGCACAGCGGACAAGGTCGCCGCCAAGGTGACAAAACCACTGCCCGTTACCCCAGCCGCCCCTTTCGAGGTCAGCAGCAACACCGCTAACAGCGTCAGCTCCTGTGTCCAGGTCAACGGGGTATTGGTGGCTTGGGCGACAAACACCGCCGCCATGGTCAAATAAATTGACGTGCCGTCCAGATTAAACGAATAACCCGTAGGGATGACCAAGCCCACCACCGATTTGCCGCAACCCAGCCGCTCCAGCTTAAGCATAATACGCGGCAACACCGATTCCGACGACGACGTACCCAAAACGATCAACAGCTCGTCTTTGATATAGCGGGCAAACTTCCAGATACTAAAACCGCAATAGCGGGCAATCAGCCCCAACACGCCGAACACGAACACCAAGCAGGTCAAATAAAAACAGCCCATCAGCTTCGCCAACGGCGCTAACGATTGCACCCCGTACTGGCCGATAGTAAACGCCATCGCCCCGAACGCCCCGACCGGAGCCAGCTTCATGACCATCTCGACCATCCCGAACAACACCTGGGCGACATCATTAAGCCCCGTGCGCAAGCCCGCCCCCCGCTCGCCCAACACCGCCAAAGCACAACCGAACAGCACCGCCACCAGCAACACCTGCAAAATATCGCCCTTAGCGAAGGCATCCACGGCACTGGTCGGGATAATGCTCAGTAGAAAACTCACTGTCCCCTGGCTTTTGGCGGTGTCGGCATAACCCTTCAAGCCGTGGGTATCCAAACTGCCGACATCCACATTCATCCCCACCCCCGGCTGGAAGACATGCACCACCAACAGCCCAATCACCAACGCCAAGGTGCTGACCAGCTCAAAATACAACAACACCCGCACCCCAACCCGCCCGACCCGCTCCAAGCCCTGCATCCCGGCAATCCCCACCACCACCGTACAGAAAATAATCGGCGCGATCAGCATCTTAATCAGCTTAATAAAGCCATCCCCCAACGGTTTCATGGCAATGGCGGTATCGGGGTAAAAATGCCCCAAAACAACGCCGATGGCAATGGCGGTCAAGACTTGGACGTAGAGGTGGCGGTAGAATGGGGTGGGCATGGTTTTTAGGGGGATAGGCGGAATAGATAAGCGTATTATGGCTTATTAGCTTAATAATAGCGCCTATTTTTAATGACATGGCACGCCAAATAGGCTACAAATAGACGTATACTTCAAACGGTCAAGTTTTGGTAGGGTACGCTGTGCGTACCTTTAAAAAACCATCATAAAATCAGTGCAAAAGGTACGCATTTATGCCCCTGAGGGTACAGCGTACCCTACGGTGAATTGTAAAAGCCGAAAACTTGGCCGTTCACAGTATATATAAACAAGCAACGAGGTTTTTTATGGTAACCATTCGCCCCACCAAACAGCAAAAACCTTTAAAGCATCAGGATACTGTTACCCAAAATGGCAGCGAGAGCGCGATTATGTTATCGGCGGCTGAATACCCGCAACTGAGAAAATGCCACCGTCAAGTGCTAAGCCTTGATGACTTCACACCAGCCGATATTCAAAACCTTTTGGCTTCCGAACCACCTGTAGAAGCACTGGCTTTTAACGCTGAATACCCGGAAAGCCCTAGTAGTTTGCAAGTTATAGAGTCCGAAGCTTATCACGCAGCATATAAACGTATAAGTTAAAAAAGGGTACAGGTCTCGGAGCGCGGGCATCTTGCCCGCACAAGGGCGGGCAAGATGCCCGCGCTCCAAAGCCCCTACCTGGACTCCACCGTAATCTTCCCCGCCTCTTCCTGCAACGCCGCAATCTCTTCCGGCTTTAACCGCCCCTCCACTTGGTCGCGGGCAATCGCCGCTTCCATAGAGCCTTGCCCGGCGGCGAGGGTAAACCACAGGTAAGCGCGTTTAGGGTCGTTTTCGACCCCCGACTTATAACGGTAGATATTGCCCAAATCGTATTGGGCTTTGACATGGCCGGCGCGGGCGGCTTTTTCGATCCAATTGATCGCTTCCTTGTAATTTTGCAGCACCCCGATGCCTTTAGACAAGGAATTACCGTATTGGTATTGGCCTTCAAGATTACCGTGCTGGGCGGATTTTTTAAACCATTGCGCGGCTTCCTTATCACTTCGCACCACCCCCCTGCCCTCGCTCAGCAACACGCCGACTTGCAGCTCCGCCGCGCCGTCGCCACCTTGGGCGCGGTCTACGGCGCGGTTATAAGCGGCAATGTCTTGGGCTTCCAATTCGGGTACGGCAAACTGCTGGAGCAGCCAAGCCCCAAACATCAGCACCGTCAGGGCGGCGATAATCGAACTCCAAGTGACGATCAGCGTATTGATCAGAAAAAACCGATAGCGGCATTTCCGACAGCGGTAGGCTTTGTAAAACGTCCTAACCATAAACGGGTCATTAGAACGGAAAGTTGTCCTGCGAAATTCTTCTGACGCACATTTAGGGCATTGGGCTTCTGCTGACGGACGGGCAGCTGATTTTTTTTTAAGCTTTATCATGTTATTTTTTTATATTCAATGCACATCAGAACCCCGCATTAATCGGTTAATCAGTCTATATTATGGGGCTTTAGGCAGTGGCGGGCAATAATACCCCCTGAAACGGTTTATAGTGGCAGGTTGTTTTTGCCCATCCTTAATGCCGCTTACCGCTTACGGAAAACGGTTTTCGATACGGCAAATAACCCCTGATAATAGCGTCTTAACCGCTTTTATGCAATTATGGTGACAACATCTTGGGCGGGTAGCCATGAATAATAGGCGGGCGGGGGCGGGAGGCGGGTAGGACTGCTGGCATTGATGGCGGTGTTGGCAATTTTTAGGCAAAAAAAAGGGGGCTATAAAAGCCCCCCTTGAATGAGCGCACCTCAAACTTGTCTGGCAGGTTTGGTATTGATAGTGGTGTTGACTTTGCTAGTCACGGGTTTAGTATCCACTTTGTCCTGCTTGCTATAATTCGGTCTGTTAAACGTATCGTTGTCATCTTTAGGCGGCATAGGGTCTTTGCCCGCCATCATCGCGTCGATTTGGTCTTTGTCGATGGTTTCCCATTTCATCAGCGCGTCGGCCATTTTGTGCAAGATAGTGATGTTTTCTTGCAATAAGGTTTCGGCACGTTGGTAGTTACGGTCAATCACGGCGCGGATCTCTTCATCAATCTGCTGGGCGACATTGTTAGAAACGCTGCTGCCTTGTGAGCCGGGATAGCCCATAAATGGCTGGCCTTGTTCTTCGCCGTACACCAATGGCCCCAACTTGTCAGAAAAGCCCCAACGTTTGACCATATTGCGGGCCAATTCGGTCGCCCGTTCTATGTCGTTAGACGCACCTGTCGTTACCCTATCGCCACCGTAAATCATCAACTCAGCAATACGGCCACCGAACAGGCTGGCGATTTGGCTTTCCAATTTACGCTTGCTGGCGCTGTACTGGTCTTGCTCAGGCAAGAACATGGTGATACCCAACGCCCGGCCACGCGGCATAATGCTCACTTTATAGACAGGGTCATGGTCAGGCGACAATTGGCCGACGATGCAATGTCCGGCTTCGTGGTAAGCGGTCAACAGCTTGTCGTCTTCGCTCATCACCATGGTACGGCGTTCCGCACCCATCAGAATCTTGTCTTTGGCTTTTTCCAGATCCTGCATGGTCACTTCTTTCTTGTTGCTACGCGCCGCAAACAAAGCCGCTTCGTTAACCACATTGGCCAATTCCGCACCGGAGAAACCGGGGGTGCCTCTGGCAATATATTTCAGTTCGACATCAGCAGCGACCGGTACCTTTTTGATATGGACGTTAAGGATTTGCTCACGGCCACGGACATCCGGCAAACCGACATTGACTTGACGGTCGAAACGGCCCGGTCTGAGTAAGGCTTTGTCCAAAATGTCGGCACGGTTGGTGGCGGCGATGACAATAACGCCTTCATTACCGTTAAAGCCATCCATTTCCACCAGCAACTGGTTCAGGGTTTGCTCACGTTCGTCGTTACCGCCGCCCATGCCGGCCCCGCCACGTTGGCGGCCTACCGCGTCAATTTCATCAATAAAGATAATGCAAGGGGCGTGTTCTTTGGCTTGGGCGAACATGTCGCGGACTCTGGACGCACCGACCCCGACAAACATCTCGACAAAATCCGAACCGGAAATGGTGAAGAACTTAACCCCCGCTTCGCCGGCAATCGCTCTGGCGATTAAGGTTTTACCCGTACCCGGAGGGCCTACCATCAAAATGCCGCGCGGAATTTTACCGCCCAATTTTTGGAACTTCTGTGGGTCAGACAAAAAGTCGACCAGCTCAGTCACTTCCTCTTTGGCTTCTTCACAGCCCGCCACGTCGTCAAACGTCACGGTCATTTTGTCTTCTTCAAGCATCTTGGCTTTGCTTTTACCAAAGGTATTGGCACCGCCACCCGCACCCTGCATCCGGCGCATGTAGATAATCCACACCGCAATCAGCAACAGCATAGGGAACCACGAAATAAAGATGTCCATCAATAAAGAGCGTTGTGCAGGCGGCGTAGTGCGGATCTGGACGTTGTTCTTCATCAGGTCATCGATCAGGTTGGCATCGCCGGGATTATAAGTCTCGACATTTTGCCCGTCGGTGGTGCGGATCTTAATCAGTTGTCCGGCAATCTCGACATGATCGACCAAGCCATTCTTGACCTTAATGATAAAATCCGAATAGGCGAGCGTATCCTGCGGCGGCGGCGCGGTGTTGACGCGGTTGTAGATCAGGAATGCCCCAGTGAGCACAACCAACCACAACAACCCGTTTAATATATACTTTTTCATTTTATTATCCCCTGACCTCTAGTAAGGCCATCTGTTAGACGTTTGTTTATTACGATAACATCGCCATTCAAAACCCGACGCCTCCACGTCGCCCTAATAGATTGATTTTCATTGTCCCTAGCCAAATTAATTGCTGTTGGCCTTGAGACAATTAAACCACCTTTACCCGCAAAAGTCTTTCATTAAACAATGCTACCGACGCGCCGTTAACAGCCTGGCAAAACGCACTTAATTAGTTGTTTTAAAAGCTTTTTTATCACTACTTTTGGCCCGATACCAGTATTATGCCCGATCCGGTAACGGTGTTTTTACAAAAAACACGATAATTGCTGGCCGAAACTGGCTTTCATCTTATTCAAAGCCACCACTTGGATTTGCCTGACCCGCTCACGGGTCAACTGCAACTGGGCACCGATTTCCTGCAAGGTCATTTCCTGATCGGCGGCCATGCCAAAATGGCTACAAATGACTTGCGCTTCACGCGGGTTTAACGACGTGATAGCCTTAGCCAGCAAACGCTCCAAATCGGCTTCGGCGATACGCGTGAAGGCATGGGTAAACACCTGCTGCTCCAAAAAATCAATCGGCGCGAAACCGTCCTCTTCATCTTCGGGGCCTTCCAGCGACATGACCGACTGCGAAATCGACAACAGGGTATCGACATCATCGCGCGACAATTTGGCAAACTCCGCCAACTCGTTCAGGCTAGGCTCTATGCCCGTACGCGCCATCAGCTCGTTCTTCGCGCGGAACACCTTATTAATGGTCGCTACCTGCCCACAGGGCACCCGCACCAGCCGTTCGCAACGCGATAGCGACCGGGAAATGGCTTGCCGTATCCAATAACCCGCATAAGTGGAAAACTGGAAACCGAGCCGATGGTCGAAACGGTCAACGGCTTTGAGCAAACCGCTTTGGCCTTCCTGCACCAAATCCTCAAAATCCAAAAACCCGGCCTTATATTGGTTGGCGATAAACAGCACCAGCTTATTATTGGCTTCCGCCAATTGCTGCCGCGCCACCAACCACGCCTGCTCGGCGACTACCATATCGGTAAAGGTCTTGTGCATGTCGGCGCTGGACAAGAATAAAAACGCCGGATCATAATCCTCCACCGCCAACGCCCGGAACTTGTCCGCCACTTGTGCGGCGCTGCGGTTGCGGCGGCCTTTACCCTCCAGACGCTTGCCCAACAACTGCGCTTGGGCGGCATTACTGTCATGGGCGGGCTGCGGGCAAAGGCCGCGTAGCTTATAGCCGTACACAATAACCTCGGCGATGCCGTTCAGCTCTTCAAACGCAAACGGGAAAGCTTGCAAAGCCGTTACCAATCGTTGCTTATGGCTGGCATATAGCGGGTCGGCCTGCATCAGCGCCTGATTAGCGTCGCAAAAGGCTTTTTTTATTTCCGCTAAAGCCGAAGCCAAATCGGACACCAAAGCCGCTTCTTCATCTGGCTCTTGCCCGGCCATTTTTTCGTGGCTGTTGAGCAACACCAACGCCGTTACCGGAAATTGCGCCAAGGCATTAATCAAATTAGTTTTTTCTTCGCTTAAGCGGCGGGCGATCTCGACATTACCATGCTCATTGACGGCAATCGGACTGGGGCCATTATCCGCTACCGTATCGGCCCGCTTGTCCGTTAGGCCGCCTTTAACGGCAGTACCGCGTTGTTGTCTCGACAAATGCTCAGTTAGATAAGCCATGTTCACCCTCTCCTCGCCGCTAAAGCGTTTTAAAATATCATCAAGGCGCGGCCTTAAGCCGTGCGTGCGCATTTTTTACTGCATAACCCGTAGTGTTAGCGGTCTGTAGAGCCGCTAATTGTCAATCCATAAGAACTAGTCTGTTTCCTAATCACTTAACAATACTGTAACAAGAGTAGCTTATTTCGTCAAGATATAGTTTTACAAAACATGAACAAAAGTTGATTAACTTGTTTTTTGTCCAACTATACGGCTCGCAACAAGCGGTTTAATCAACCCAGATAACCCTAATAACATTATAAAAATAATGGCTATTAGGCTAATTTATGGGCACAGAGCCTGTTTTTAACCCATTATCGCCGCTTTATTGCTTATTGATGGACAACTCCAATCCTATAAGCTTGCACTTTAAAAGTTAGACATCACTATGTTTTGTCACACTTGCAAAATGCCAGACACTCGCGTTAAATCGGAATATATACCCCTTACCTAAACGGTTGCTGAACGAAACGAAAAAATATCCGCCTAAACCCAGCAATGCGCGGAAAACCAAGGCCTATTTTTGCCTTTATTTAAAAATACCCGGCAATGCTTGCCGATACTCTATTTGACAAGAAAATCACCTGATTTATGCACCGACCAGCGGCGGCTCAGGTAAAATAGCCAGATCCTACCCGACCCCACAGCCTGCTCCCGGCTTTGTGGATGAACTATTTTTGAATTTTTAGCTTATATCTGACGTGAAGCCATTATTAGAAGACTTAGTACAAACGCCCATCCCCACCCGGCACGGCGAATTTATCCTGCACTACTACAGCAACTCATTGGACCGTAAAGAACACATCGCCTTAGTAAAAGGCGACGTTAAAGGCCAGGACAACGTGCCGGTGCGCATCCATTCCGAATGCTTTACCGGCGACGTATTAGGCTCTAGGCGCTGCGACTGCGGCGAACAACTGGACATGGCCCTGCACCTGATCAGCCAAGCCGAGTGCGGGGTGTTGATCTACCTGCGCCAAGAAGGGCGCGGCATCGGCTTGCTGAAAAAACTCCAAGCCTATAACTTGCAAGACCAAGGCATGGACACCGTCGATGCCAACCTGCACCTAGGCTACCAAGCCGACGAACGCGAATACGACATCGCCGCGCTGATCCTGACCAGCCTGCAAGTCAACTCCATCGCGTTAATCACCAACAACCCGGAAAAAATCGACGGCCTAAAAGGCCTAGGCATCGCCGTCAACACCCGCATCCCCATCGAAATCAAAGCCAACGACGATAACTTGGGCTACTTGCAGACCAAAGCCAAAAAAATGGCGCATTGGTTGTTTCAAACGCAGAACGAGCAGGATTAAACCCGCCCCCCCCTGCGCCCCCTGAGCGAAGGCGAAGGGGAGGGCTGGGGAGGGGTTTAACACGCTGAAGTGCAATATATACTTCAACTCGATCATCAAGTTTTTAACATTCGGATAAAAGCTCAGCCACCGAATATTGAAAATTCTAATAAAGTTTTTTAAAACAATAAGTTGCAATGGAATCCGTCCCCCTCCCCTGATGGGGAGGGATGGGGTGGGGAGAATCTAAATAAGGCTTTTTTCATTATACTGGCTAAAAACAGCCTGCTTAAAATCTCTGAGCTATATGTATAAGCCATTGATTTTATTCTCCCCACCCCAACCCTCCCCATCAGGGGAGGGAGCAGTCCACCTTGACAAGCCTTAGCTCTTCGTAAATCTTTCCCACTATTTCGAGGTGACTTTATGAAAAACTTGATGATCGAGTTCA
>NZ_PGFZ01000001.1:89282-119244 GCF_002923755.1 Methylovulum psychrotolerans | reverse complement strand
TGATTTTATTCTCCCCACCCCAACCCTCCCCATCAGGGGAGGGAGCAGTCCACCTTGACAAGCCTTAGCTCTTCGTAAATCTTTCCCACTATTTCGAGGTGACTTTATGAAAAACTTGATGATCGAGTTCAAACGCCCACTTAATTTCATGCACGTTCCTTAATAGCCTAAGCAATAGGCTGTAAGTCAGCGTGGCGGCCATAAAGGCCTATCGTCGGCACCGTAAGTCACACCAAAATTAAACGCCGACAAGTCGCCCAATACATATTGCAGCTCCAGCCAATACCGATCAAAATTATAAGATTCCATACCGCCATAGTCATCTACCGCGTAAGTATCGTGCAAATAATGGCCTAAACGTGCCAGCAAAATGTCAGGTGCCAGTGTCCAAGGGTTTAGCCCCAACCATCGGGCCTGGTGATTATGCACCTCAAGCCAGCCGAGGCGGCTATCGTTGCTATCCTCGATATTCAAAACGAGCTTGCGTTTATAGTAGTATAGGCGAGTGATGCCATACTCCGAATCCGACTCGACCTTATCAGGCTTGCCCAACAACGTGACCAGCTCGGCTTCGGTCATGCCGAAGACAATATCATCAACGCCGCGCTCTAATACTATCTGCATGGTAAATCTCTCCTAAGGCCTCACCTTTCGCGGCAAATACGCCGCCAAAAACGGCAAAATCTTCGCCTGATATGCCGCCGGATTGTAAGCATGTAAATCCCAATGCGCCGCTCCCTCAACCGCCCAAAACTGCTTAGGCTCCTTCGCCGCCGCAAAAATCCGCCGCGCTTCCGGCAACGTCGTCAGTGGGTCTTCCGTGCCGGACGCGACCAACACCGGGGCCGCCAACGCGCCTATCTCATCAATAGGGTGCAATTGCCCGGTAGAAATACCCAAGCGCCACGGCAACTGCCACAGCAACAACGGCGCAACGCCCCGACCGAGAGGGCCAAAATAATGCACCATCCGATCCGTGACCGCGTCCTCAATGGTCGGAAACATCGACTCCACCACCACCGCATCCGGCGGCGGGGTCGCCTTCGCCAACACCACCGCCGCTGCACCCAAAGACACCCCGATCACACCGACCTTCTCCCCCGGCACCTGCCGCCGCAAATACGCCAACATGGCTTTAACCGCCTCGCCCTCATTCACGCCAAAAGTAATGTACTGCCCCGTACTCTCGCCATGCGCGGGCAAATCCACCAACAACACCGAATAACCCGCCCGCCGCAAAAACTGCGCCCGCGCCGACATCGCCCACCGATCCGCCTTCACCCCATGCAGCAACACCACCACCCCCTGCCCCGCCTGGCCTTGCAACCACCACCCCGCCACCGCCCCACCAGACGCTAACGGTATATGCACCGTCACCCCCTGCAAATCCGCAGGCGCATCCCCCACCGTCCAAGCCGCCGGCTTAATCAACTCCGACCCCGCCTGCCAAGCGGCAAACACCACCAAAACCAAAGCAACACCCAAACCAATGAGCAAACGGCGGATAAACAAATACAGGGGGAATTTAGACATAAATAGAAAAAGATAAAAGTAACAGGGGTTTGTGCACAACGTAGGTCGGACAGGCAGTTTTGCATGACATTTGCCAATTTCGTCAGCCGTAAAATGCTTGCCTAACAGTGCAGGGTTAAACGATCAGGCGCAGGTTAATGTAGGTGGTGCGTCGGGCAGAAACTCTTGCCCGATCTACATTTTAAATTTTATTTGCCTGATATGTTAATACGCTGGGGAAACAGCATGTTGATAGTAAAAACGGTAGGAGGTTGGATAAATGGGTATGAAGGCAGTTCGTTGAGCAAAAATAGCCTAACCAATAGCGTTATATTCACCAGTTAGGCTATTAGATATAGGTTTGAACAAACTTTAGCACCTAAAAAATAGCCTTACTCACAATAACCGATGGGTCATAATTATAAAAAGGCTTAAGTTCTTTAAATATTGAAACTGCTAAATCATTAAATTCTTCTGCGAGCATTTCTAGTGCTTCAGTTTTACCATTATCGTCAAAAATTTTTCTTGTACCATCGGGAACCTCAAGCGAGTCTCGATGGCGCTTATCATTTAAAAGCTCCTTTAAATAATCCTTTGTTTTTTCAACGAGTCCTAATCTAAGATATAATGGTACGCTAAGGCGCTTATCCATGTGATATGCAATAGCCGCTAAATCGTAGCTACTGAGTCTTTTTGTTACTGATTTCTTATGGCTTGGCATATCGGCAATAATAGTTTTCATCAACCGGATTACACACTTTAGATTCCCCGTATAAATAACATCTCGATCATGTACTTTTTTGATATGGGCAAATGGATAATTCAATAATAGCTCGTGGTCTCCCTTGTGATATATTTTTACCCCCCTATCGTGCTCTTGGCTAGATTGTTGATATTTGATACTATCAAACCAAACTGCTGGTACAATATCGACTTTTATACACAAGTCACCACCACTCAAAGCTATTGATTTTTTGCCAGTACAGTCAATATCTGATTTTGGACAAACCATAGGCAGAGTTTTTTCTGACTTTAACCTAACATCCTTCGCAATATCTTTTAAGCTTCTGTGGTCGTTTGAATTGGTATAATTATTTGGGCTTACTGGCGGATGCTCTAAATGGACTGGACTAGTTACTATTATGAGCATATCTATATCGGAGTAACTTTCAATATGAACATCCAAAGCCACCGAACCTTGCATTTTTCTCGTTACATTTTCGCCTTGAGCATTAAGTTTATTTACTAAGCTATCCGAAACCCTATTTCCTTCGTTAATTGATGCTTCTGTTGAGTCTTTGCTAACTGGCTGCATAGCACCAATAGAATATTTCACCCCTTTAGGTTCTTTTAACTCTTCAAAATGCTCTGTTTTTTGTTGGCTATCGGCTACAACTACACCTAAGCTATCTCTAAAACGTCCTGTTCTTTGTTGGCTACCAACTGCATACGACATATGTTCCAAGGTAACGCTCGGACGATTATCTTGACGACGTTCTTTTAACGCCTGGAATCTTTTTTCAAAATCCATCATTAAACCTTTGTAAAATACATTGTGCCAAAAGACCTTCTACCAGCACTGTTAAAATATGAAGCTTCGCCTGATGTTACATCTGCGTTTAATTCAACTTCACAATAGCCTTTGTGAGAATTAAGTTCATGGCTTTGTTGAATGTTCGGGTTATTGCGATAACTATAACTGAGTCGCCATCCGGGTAATCCACACTGCTTTGATAACGTTGCGGTATAGCTTTCGCTTTGACTGTCTTTTGTTTTTAAGTGAATTAATATAGTTTTCCACTTTTGCTCAATACCTATTTCTGCATTCCATTCATACCTAGTGTTACCATCTTCATCGAGCGTTTTTCCGGTTACTTGCCACTTTCCATTTAAGTTTGGAATTTCTAAAATTGGAATCTTCCAAGCCCATTTATTAAAGACCCAATCAAGAACCCAGTAAATCAGCCCAGTAGTTATGGTTACTGAAAAAGCCTCTAAACCAGTTAATTCGTTTAGCCAAGTAAATAGTTGCGCAATTCCCCCAGCTAAGGTTATTGATATAACTCCTAACCACCTTCCTATGACGGAACGATCATGTCCAAGTATAGCGTAATCGTGCATAGTAACCTCAATTATGACATTGTTAATCCTTGCCAATTTATGACAGGATAGAGGGAAACGAATGGCCTGCTATTGTATTTTTCGCTCAGTTTAGTTTATTTAATTTGCCTAACAAACACAATGGTTTTTTAATTAACAGCTAAAAAGTCCTGTAGATTGAGCAGAATCTGACCTGCCTAACCTTCAAGCTAAATTCCCCTAATCGCCTCCATCGGCACAAAAAGCCGCATCGGTTGGTCTGTGAAAGGCCGGAACATCCCAAACGCTTGGTAAAAGCCCAACGCGTCGCCATCTAACACATCAAGCACCACGCCCAAGGCGGGCAGGCCTTTATCGGTCAGATAAACGCTTTGCCGTAACGCGCTCACCAAGGTTTTTTCGCCCAAACCTTGTTTTTGGAAACAACGGTTAACCGCTAACCGTGCCAATAACACCACGGGTACAGGATAGGCGGGTAAGTTTTTATCGGTGGGAAGCTGTTCGCGGCTGACCGCTGTTGACGCGAGCGTGTAATACGCACCAATAGCGGTTTTATTCAGATTATCTTGAGGGCATTGCGTCGTTAAAATCCAAGTCGCACTCAGGCCTAGCTTTCTATTTTTATCCGCGTAACGGCTCAAGAACACATTCATGTCCGGTTTGCCGCAGTCGAAGCTTTTCACTTCATGCTGTTGTGGGTTAAGCAGTACAAATTGGCTTGCAAACGCCATTAAAAACCTTCCTCATCCAACCGTTGGGCGGCTTTGATTAAGCGTTGGCTAGGCTTTAAGTTAGGATCTTGGCACAGCGCGATAAAGCTGTCGAATTGTTGGTTGCTGAGTTTTATCTCGGTTTGTTGCCGGATAATCTGCGGGGAGTTTTCGCGTATCAAGCGGGTAATGTATTCGGTTAAGGATACGCACCCTAAAGCGGCAGAAGCGCGTTCCGCCAGTTGTTTGGTTTCCAAATCCACGCGCAGATCAATGCGTTGATTGTTAGACGATAGCATCATATCCTCCTTCGTTGCCTGTTAATTTAGAGCCATAGTAACATAACGGAAAATTGCCGTACAAGCCACTTGTCAATACATTAAACCCGATGTTCAAGTTTTTAACATTAAAATAAATAGCTCAGATTTTAGGCAACAGGCGAGTCATTATATTTAATTAAAACAACAAATTGCAATGAAATCCGGCTCCCTCCCCTGATGGGGAGGGTTGGGGTGGGGAGAATCTAAACAACGCTTTTTTCATTAAACAGAATAAAAATATGTCGATCAAACTCTCTGAGCTATATGTATAAGTCATTGATTTTATTCTCCCCACCCCAATCCTCCCCATCAGGGGAGGGAGCGGCCTTACCCTACTGCCTTGTGTTTTTAACAAATGCCCTACTCTATTCAGGGTAGTTTTTATGAAAAACTTGATGATTGAGTATTAACGCCCCCGCCGCAACAAATAATACAAACACGGCGTAGCCAACAACGACAGCAGCACCGACAAGGTCAACGCCCCCATCACCGCGACCGCCAAGGGCTTGAGCATATCTGACCCCGCCCCAATCCCATAAGCCAACGGCAACAGCCCTAACGTAGCAGCTAAGGAGGTCATCAGCACCGGACGCAAACGGCGGCGGCCTGAGGCGACCAGCGCCTCTGCCAAACTTAAGCCCTGATCCAAAAAAGCCTGTACCGAGTCCAGCATTAAAATGCCGTTTTTCGCCACCACACCGATGCCGATAATCGCCCCCAATAAGGAGACGATATTCACCGACGTACCCGTGATAAACCACGCCAACACCGTGCCGGACAAGGCCAGTACCGAGCCGATGACAATAGCAATGGCTTGGCTGAACGAGCCAAATTCAATCAGCAATACCACAAACACCAACAGCACCGAAACCAGCAACACCACCAACAAATTTTGGAAAGACTCTTGCTGCTGTTTAAATAAACCGCCAAATTCCACCACCCCCGGCGGCAAGCTGGGGTCGTTACTGAGCTTGGCCTTGATTTCGGCAATGGCGCTGCCCAAATCGCGGTTCTCCAAA
Organism: Methylovulum psychrotolerans; assembly: GCF_002923755.1. Taxonomy (GTDB): domain Bacteria; phylum Pseudomonadota; class Gammaproteobacteria; order Methylococcales; family Methylomonadaceae; genus Methylovulum; species Methylovulum psychrotolerans. The sequence goes on along the minus strand of NZ_PGFZ01000001.1, from coordinate 113,583 downwards.
CGTGCCGACACCGCCACCAATTGCCGCAAGTCTTCGCGGTTCAATTGCAATTGCCCCGGTTCATTGACCAAATCGGCGACTTGCGACAATTTCACGGTGCGGCCATCGGCGGCGCGGATCGGCAACTCGCGCAACTGTGCAGCTTGCCCAGTCGCCGCCCCGTCCATCCTGACGCGGATATTCACCACCCGGTCGCCTTCCAACACATAAGAGGCTTTTTGCCCCAGCATCGCGGTGCTGACCGCCATCGCAATATCATTGCTGGTAAGGCCGAAGCGCAACGCGTCGGGGCTGCGCACCCGTAAGCTTAAGGTCGGGCCGGTGGTCTCCAAGCCATCAAAGGTATCGACCACGCCGCTGATTTTGGCGAGTTCGGCCTTGATTTGCGGGGCTTTTTGTTTCAGCCACGCGACATCGGTGGAAAACAGCTTGATTTCAATCGGGCGCGGCGACCAGGTCAAATCGCCGATTAAATCATTAAGAATGCCAGCAAACTCCCAATCTATAACAGGAATTTGCGCATGAAGTTTGGGGCGCAACTCATTAATGACGGCATCGGTGCTGCGCTGGCGGTCTGTTTTCAGTTTGACCAAAAAATCGCCGCCATGGGCTTGCGAAATGCCCAAGCCCAATTGCGCCCCGGTGCGCCGCGAGTAACTCTCCAATTCCGGCAGGGCGCGGAGCATTGCTTCGGCCTGTTGCAATTGGCGGTCGGTCTCGGTTAAATTCGTCCCCCACGGCGTGTGGTAATCCAAAACAAACGCCCCTTCATCCATAAACGGCAAAAACTCGCTCTCCAGCCGCCCATACAAACCCACGCCCACCGCCAAAACCGCCACACAAGCCAATAAGACCAGCCAGACATGCCGCAATGCCCCGCGCAAGGCCTGAGCATAAAAATCCAACAGCCGCGCCAACGCCCCCTTACCTTCATCCTGATGGACGGGTGCAGACGCTGGCAACCACGCTGCCGCCAAGGCCGGGATTAGCGTCACCGCCAACACCAACGAGGTCAGTAACGACACCACCATGGTCAGCGCCAAGGCACGGAAAAACGTCCCGGCTACCCCATCGAGAAATGCCAAGGGGATAAACACCACCACCGGGGTCAGCGTCGAAGCCAGCAAAGGCCGGAAAATCTCCGCCAACGCCTGCGGCACAGCGGCCAAGCGCGGCGTTCCGGCGACAATTTTGGCATGGATGGCCTCCACCACGACAATGGCATCGTCGATAATCAGGCCAATAGCGGCGGCGATACCGCCCAAGGTCATCAAGTTAAAACTTAAACCGAACACCCGCACCATTAACAAGGTCATCAACACGGTGGCGGGTATCACCGTCGCTGCCACCAAAGTCGCGCCCCAATTGCGCAAAAACAGGTACAAAATCAGCACCGACAACAACAGCCCTAAGATAATCGCTTCCCAAACGCTTTGGATGGAGTCGCCGACCAGCACCGACTGGTCGTAAAACAGCGTCACCTGCATACCCGGCGGCAACTGCTGGCGCAACACCGCCAATTCTTCTTTGAGTTGCTTGGCGATGTCCAGCGTACTGCCGTCCGGTTGGCTGTACACGTTCAACAACACCGCATCGGCACCGTTAGCAGTGACGACGTTAAACACGGGTTCCGGGGCGCGTTCGACCCGGGCAAAATCCCTGATCCGCACCGGATGGCCGAGCGCGGAGGGGGCGGCTACCGCACTCGGCGGATTGCCGACTACGGCGACAGTCAGGTTTTCAATATCGGCGGCGGAATGGACACGGCCATCGACCACGGTCAGATATAATTGGTAATTTTCCTCCAGCATCCCCGACGGGGCGACCAGATTATTGCGCAGCAGCGCGTCGGTGACTTGCGCCAAACTTAAGTTGACCGCCTGCAAGCGCAAAGGATCGACCACGACATGGTATTCCGGGGCGCGGCCACCGACCAGACCGACCCGCGCCACGCCGGGTACACGCAGCAAACGCGGTTGCAGCTTATAACGGGCGGTCTCCCAGAGTTCGGTCAGAGAATGGCCGGAGCCGGTCAAACCTAAACCCAGCACCGGAAAGGCCGCAAAAGTCAGCCGCCACACTGCCGACGTGGCGGTAGGCGGCAAGCTTTTTTGCACCACCCCCAAACGGCCTTGGACAAACAGCTCGGCTTGCACCATATCAGTTTGCCAAGTAAAAAACACATTCACTTCCGCCGTACCGCGCCCGGTTTTCGAGCGCACTGTGCGCACCCCCGGAATATCCTTCACCGCCTCTTCCACCGGACGGGTGATGGTCGCCATCATATCATTGGCGGGCATCACCCCGTTATCGACCAAAATCACCACACGCGGAAAATCGGTATGCGGAAAAATCGCCGACGGCATCCCCAAAGCGGCATAAATCCCCGCCAAACACAGGGCGGCACAAAGAAAGAAAATCGCCTTATTGTGGCGTAAGGCAAACGCGGCGCTCGGCATCATGGCAGCACCTTGACGCGGGTTTGCGGCGGCAAACCATAAGCCCCCTCGCTGACCACCGTCATCCCCGCCCCCAGCCCCGCACCGGACACCTCCAACCAATCGCCGTCACGCAAGCCCGTCACCACTGGCCGCTGCACGGCCTGATCGCCCTCCACCACCGCCAGCACACTTTGCCCATCATGGTTAACGACACTGGCGACAGGTACGGCCAAACGGTGCGGGTGGGTCTCGACAGTAATCCGGGCATGGATAAACTGGCCGGAACGTAAGCATTGGCCGGGGCTACAAGCACTATCGGGCAACTCGACCCGCACCAGCACAGTATCGGTAAGCGGATCGATTTGCGGGTTAATAAAACTGAGCTTACCCGCGCCCAGCACCGCCTTACCCACATCAATAGCGACACTTTGCCCAATTTGCAGGGCGACGGCTTCTTGGCTAGGGACATGCAACACCAGATCTAAGCGGTGCGCGTCGATTAAATCCGCCAACACGCTACTGGCGCTGACCGCCTCGCCGACCTTAAAATGGATGGCCGACACCGTACCCGCCAGCGGGGCGGTAATGGTCTGCAACGCGCCTTGGGTTTGTGCGGTCTGTAAATCGGTCTGCGCCGCCGCCACCAACTGCTCGGCATCGTCAAGCAACTTGCGCGAGATAGTTTCATCGGGCTTTAGCAAGCGTTTACGCGCCAGATTTTTCTTGGCAAAATCCAAAGCCACCTCGGCCTTGGCAATTTGCGCGGCGGTGGCGCGTTTATCCAAGGCGAACAACGGCGCGTCTTTCTGCACCTGCCCACCCTCCTCGCAATACACCTGCGCAATAATCCCCGCCACCGGACTGGCGACTCTCGCACTCGCCGCCGCCTTACCGTGGCTGGCTAAGGCTGGTTCGACCAAGCCGTAGGCCTGGACATAGGCGTGTAAAGTGGTGTCGGTAATAGTCGCCGTTTTCACCGCCACCTCAGTGACCACCTCCACCTCATCCGCGTAGGCCGCACCGAAGCAGAACAGGGTTATCGCTAGGGCTATCAGTTTTGGGGCCATGGGGTTCCTAGGATTTGGGAATTAAACTCGATATTGACTTTTTTCATAAAGTCTGCCCTAAAGGTAGTGGGAAATTTGTTAAAAACACAAGCCCATAGGGTAAGACAACTCCCTCCCCTGATGGGGAGGGCTGGGGTGGGGAGAATAAAATCAATAATTTACACATATAGCTCAGAGATTTTAATCAGAGTGTTTTCAGTCTGTTTAATGAAAAAAGTCTTGTTTAGATTCTCCCCACCCCAACCCTCCCCATCAGGGGAGGGAGACGAACTTCGTAGTAACTTGTTGTTTTAAATAACTTTACAATATCCGATAGCTAAGCTATTTATCTGAATGTTAAAAACTTGAACATCAATAAATATAGAAAAACAATCAAACATTAGTCTTACTATCCAAAACAAGCTGATATATAGCATCTAAAACCCCTTCGCCATTACCTAGCACCTCATTATTCCAAAAGCGTATAATCTTAAAGCCCCGCTGTTCAAGGCAAAGTCTGCGCTGTTCGTCATAATCTGCTTGGGCAATATGCTGCGAACCATCAAGCTCAATCACCAGCTTTAATTCCAAACAAACAAAATCCACAATATAACGGTCAATCGGAAATTGCCTGCGGAATTTCAGTTCCAATAATTGCTTATTTCTGAGTTTTTGCCACAACCAACGCTCCGCATCGGTTTGGTTTTTTCTTAACAACCTGGCATTTTCGGTGTGTACCATAATTATTTACCTTTTTATCATGCCTTGCTTTTCATAAAACCAACTCTAAGCAGAGCATAAAGTTAACCAAAAACAACAAATTGCAATGGAATCCGTCTCCCTCCCCTGATGGGGGGCTGGGGTGAGGAGAATAAAATCAATGACTTATGCTTATGGCTCAGAGATTTTGATTAACGTATTTTTATTCTGTTTAATGAAAAAAACGTTGTTTAGATTCTCCCCACCCCAACCCTCCCCATCAGGGGAGGGAGCTGTCTTGCCCTATGGGCTTGTATTTTTAATAAACGCCCCAGTCCCCAGCGGATACCGCAAAGCCGCTTCCAGTTGCGCGGCGGCTTGCTGGCTTTCGACCAGCACATCCAAGCGGCTGCGTTCGGCAAGGCTTTGCTCCAGTTCGGCGGTGGCCAGGGCGTGGGCATCCACCTCACCAGCCGTTAACAGGTTTTGGATGGCCGCGACATTGGCCTTACGGTTATCCAGCGACTGTTCAGCAGCGGCCATGCGGTTTTGCACCGCTTGTGCGGCGGCGTAAGCGCGGTCTATCTCGCCGATAATCCGCAATTGCAAGGCCTCAAAACGTTGCGCGGTTTCTTGCCGCTTCGCCGCCATTTCGGCAATCGGGCCTTGGTTTTGGTTAAATACGGGCAGTTGCAACGCCGCCAAGCCCATTAACCAACGGTTTTCCCCAGTATTCCAGGTATAGCCGGGGTTGGCTTGGATATTCGGGTATTGGTTGGCGACCTCCAATTGCAACGCCGCTTGGGCTGCGGCGTATTCCGCCAATAACGCCAACACATCCGGGCGTTCGCGCAACGCTTTGGCAGTCAATTGCTTAACGGCTATCTGCCGCATGTCCGACACTTGGGCAAAAGCGGTAAAGTCCAGTTTAACCCCCGCCAAGCCGCTCACGGGTATGCCCAAAGCCGCCGCCAACACCGCTTGGCTGTCGGCACGTTTTTTCTCGGCGGCGCTCAGCCCCAAACGCACTTGGTCTAAGGCCAATTGTGCCGCCAAGACATCACTGGTGGCGAGTTCCCCCGCCTGTTGCTGGGCTTGTAAGTCACCGTTAACACGCGCTTGCAACGCCTGTTGCTGACCCAGCATCTGCACTGCCGTTTCACTGGCATACACATCCAGCAACGCCAAACGCAAACGGGATCGCACCAGCCACGCGGTATCGGCAATCCGCAACCGTGCGGCGGCACTCAAGTGGCGACTTTTATCCATGCGGTATCCGCGTTTGCCCGCCGTTTCTATCGGGATGCTCAGGGCACCGACAAAAATCCACGGCACGGCATCGGCGATATTACTAATCCACGTCGGCGTGATGGCGACACTGGGATTAGGCCGTTGCGCCGCCGTCTGCCCCGCCGCCCCGGCCATGTCGGCTTGGGCGCGGATTAACGCCATATCAGGATGGTAAAACAAAGCCGCCAAGGTCAGCTTAGCCAAATCCCAAGGCCCGTCTTTTGGCAACTTAAGGCTGGCAAAATACGCCTGCAAGCCGCCGCTGTTCAAACTCCGCGCCTCAAGACCGCTGGCCGAAACCTGGGCATCCAGCGGCTGGTCTTGAAAATGGGCGCACCCCGTCAGCAGGGTCAAGAACAACAAGGTTTGGCGTGGGTGCATAAAGAAAGGCCAGTGTTTAAGAAGAAAGTGATTAAGAAACAAGAGGGAGCGCGGGCATCTTGCCCGCAAAGGGCGGGCAAGATGCCCGCGCTCCTAAGAGACCAAAGTCGGCAGCACTTGCAGCCCCGACACCACCACCCGCAAACCCGGTTGATTATCCAATAACTGCAACCGCCCCTCATGCAGTTCCACCACAGCGGCGGCGATGCTCAAGCCTAAGCCATTACCCGGCGTGGTGCGGCTTTGCTCCAAACGGTAAAAACGCTGCATGACTTTGGCGCGGAAAGCTTGCGGGATGCCGGGGCCATTATCAGCCACCACCCACTCCAGATTTGAGCCTTGCGCCTGTAAACTCAGGCTAATCCGCGTTTGTGCGGGCGTATGCAGCAAGGCGTTTTCCACCAGATTAAACGCCAATTGCGTCAACAATTCCTGATCGCCGATCACCATAAGGTCAGAGGCCACATCAGCCACCAAACACTTGCCCTGCTCTTCGGCGACCGGCTCCAACGCTTCCGCCACCGACTTGAGCACAGCACTTAAGTTAACGGGCTTAAAACCGCTACGCCTAGAACCGGACTCAATCTGGGCGATTCTCAGCAAGGCCGAAAACGTCGCCAACACTTGCTCCACCTCCTCCAACGCCCGGCCTATACAATCTTGATAGGCACTGACCGTCTGCGGCTTGGCCAGCGCGTCCGCCAAACCGAATTGCAAACGGCTGATGGGGGTGCGCAAATCATGGGCGATGTCATTGGACACCTGCTGAACGTTATCTAACAACAGACCGATTTTATCCAACATCAGGTTAAGCAACAGCGCCAGCTTATCCAGTTCGTCATGATGGCGGGCGACGGGTAAGCGGCGCTTTAAATCGCCCGCGATAATCGCCTCGGTCGCCAAGGTAATCGCGGCGATTTTTTGCAAAAACGTCCGGCTTAAATACACCCCACCGCCGACCCCCAACACCAGCACCAAGACCATGCCCGACAAAAATGCCTGAATAATCGCCCGGCCTGTGGCTTGGATAGCCGCACCATCCTGGCCGACCACCAACCAGCCGCCCTGCGGCAAAGCGATAACCTGCGCATAAATTAACGGCGTATCGGCATCACTCAGCATCTGCCAACCCGCCTCAGGCGCAAAATGCCGTAACCGACCCGCCAGCCACTGCCCTTGCGCCCCCTGCAAACCATAAAGATGTGCCACGTTCTCATCCTCACGGATTTCATCGGCCAAACCGTCTAAGCCGTCATCCTCATACTCTTCCAGCAAGCGTTGCGCCTCGACCCCAATACCGACCTTAAGCTGCTGCTCTAACGAATGCAAAGTCAGCAGATACACGCTGGTGCCTATCGCCACAAATGAACTTAAAAACAGGCCGATATAAATAATCGCCAACTTAAAACGGGTAAGGCCCATAAGATTGTCGGGGTTAAAATTGGGGAGGGGGAATGGATATTCTGAATTCCTGGCACAAACCGTGGTCTCAAGTCCTCACACTGGCTAAGAGCAAAGACTCACTGTATCTGCCGGAACCGTTACCACTCATTTTGACCATCGGAAAAACCGCCTATGTCCATTACCATGTACCAAGCTTCAGTCTCTGTCTTTATCCGTATGCTGGACAACCTGTCCGTTATCCTCGATAAAGCCGCCAGCCATGCCGAAGCCAAAAAAATCGACCCGAGCATTTTCATCACCGCCCGCTTGGCTCCCGACATGTACCCATTAAGCCGACAAATCCAAATCGCCACCGATATGGCGAAAGGCTGCGCGGCGCGGTTGGCTGGCTTAGACGTACCGTCTTATGAAGACAACGAAACGACTTTTTTAGAATTACAAACCCGGATCGCCAAAACTGTCGCCTTTTTGCACAGCATCGATGCCGAGCAAATTAACGGCAGCGAAGAAAAGCCGATTACCTTACGGACACCAAGCCGGGAATTGAGCTTTTTAGGCCAACCGTATTTACTCCACTTCGTCTTCCCTAATTTTTATTTCCATATCACCACCGCTTACGCCATCCTGCGCCATAACGGCGTGGCCATAGGCAAATTGGATTTTGTCGGTAATCCTGATTAAGGATTCGGATATTGGAGCGCGGGCATCTTGCCCGCCCCTTGCGGGCAAGATGCCCGCGCTCCAAAGGTGATGGGCTTAGCCGCCGCCATCCAAAATATACCCCGCGCCCCGTACCGTTAAAATCAACTCCGGTTTGCCGCCCGCATTCAGCTTACCGCGCAAACGGCTGATATGGGTCTCGACCATATTGGTCTTCGGGTCGAAATGAAAATCCCAAACATTTTCCAGCAACAGGGTGCGCGTCACCACCTGCCCGGCATGACGCGCCAGATACTCTAACAGGCGGAATTCGGTCGGTTGCAGCTCAATGGCCTGACCGCCGCGCTTAACCACGCGCTTTAACAGGTCAATCTCCAAGTCCTGCACCTGTAAATAGGTCGGCTCCACCGTCATTTGCGGACGGCGCAACAAAGCATTGACCCGTGCCGCCAGCTCACTAAACGCAAACGGCTTGACCAGATAATCATCCGCCCCCGCATTCAGCCCCTCGACCCGGTCATCAATCCCGCACATCGTCGTCAAAAACAATACCGGCACGGTACAGCCGCTACTGCGCAAGGTTTTGACCAAGGTCAGGCCATCTAACTGCGGCAACATCCGGTCGATCACCAAGACATCATAAGCCCCAGTTTTCGCCAACAACAACCCCTCCAAGCCATCACTTGCCGAATCCACGGTAAATCCGCTTTCTTTAAGGCCATTGGCAATATAATTGCGGGTTTCCTTATCATCTTCAATAATGGCTATTTTCATGGTCTCAAACCGTTGGGCTACTCTTTATCGTGGCCACTTTTTTCGTCTTTGTCATCATCATCGTCTTCCAAGGCTACTTTCAGCACTTGTCCGGTCTTAGCGTCGATCATGGCTTCATGGAGGATGCCGTCTTTCACGACTTCAACTTCAAACTGCACCGTGCTGGCCTTATCTTCCAACTCAGCCTCCAGCGCCTTACCGCCGATTTTTTGTTCGGCGATTTTAATCGCCTCGGTCAGGGAAATCTTGGCTTGGCTGAACAGCTGCAATTTTTTCGCCGCCTCGCCCTTGTCGTCATCCGCTTGGCTTACCGTCACACCAGCGGCGGCGATTAAACCTGTCATCACTAAAGCCAGCACTGTTTTGGGGGTTAATTTCTTCATCGTCATACCTTTATCGTCAGCCCTCAGGCACCATTGCCAAAGGTTGGTAACAGCATAACCCCCCGCACCTTACCACAAACCTTCTAAAACTATACCGTTTGGTAATGTTAGCGGGCGGCCTATTGGCTTGCACGTTAATCCCCGCACTCGTTTTTTACCCTAGTTACGCTATACTAAGGTTTTTAACACCGCCCCCTAAGTGACCTGATGCCACCCCTACCCGTCCTTTTGCTCAGCCTATTATCCGCCACCACCGCCCTAGGTGTCCAAGCCGAGACCTACCTGGTACAGACATCGGCAGACGGTAACATCAGTTGCCTAGACACAACGGGCAAAACCATCCCCTTGACTGGCAAAGGCGATAACAGCAGCCAAGCCACCTTGTCACCCGACGGGCATACCGTCGCCTTTATCAAGGTTGACAGCCAATCCTCTGATGAATTTTCCCATTCCCTCAACAGCGTCTGGTTAGGCGATTGCACCACGGGAGCCAGCCGCCGCCTACTCGCCCCCCACGCCTCCGGCAACCCCAAGCAAACGCTCACCGAACTCAACACGCCGACCTTTTCCTTAAACGGCAACTTTGTCTACGTCATCACCCCCGCCTGGACAACCGCCGATGCCATCCACCAAATCAACATCAACACGGGAAAAGTACGCTTTATCATTGAAGGCGACAGCTTCGAACTGATCCGCCACGGTGGCTATGCCGGCTATTTAGTCGTCAAACGCCATCTGGAAATGGGAACCGACGATTCGCCCGCTTATTTTGTCGTCAACCCGAACGGCGAAGACATCATCGAAATACCTGACTCCGAAGACAACTACCCGGCGGTCGGGCAATGGCTGAAACACCACCACTCGGCAATGGGCGGCACAGAACCCGCACCAAACTGATCCGCGCCGGAGCGGTGCGGCAATAGGATGATTTTTTAACCAATGGCAGTGGGGTACAATACGCTTTCTGTGTTAGCCCTTTAGCCAACCCCAGTAGGCCGTTTATGAATTCCGTACTAGCCTTAAACCCTTACACCGCCGAGGACTATCTGGCAACCGAAGCCTTGGCCGATTTTAAAAGCGAATATTATGCAGGCGAGATTTTTCCCATGGCAGGTGGCAGTATTAACCATAACCAAATCGTCATCAACCTGTGCATTATTTTTGGGTTGGCGTTTAAAAAACAGCCTTACCGCGTGTTGGCGGGCGATGTAAAACTCCATACCCCCGGCTTCGAGTCCTTCACTTATCCCGATGTGATGGTCATTAAAGACCCGCCCGCGTATTGGCAAGACCGCCGCGATACGGTGTGTAGTGCGGTGTCGGTGGTTGAGGTGCTGTCTGACAGCACCAAAGATTATGACCGGGGCGATAAGTTTGCCGTCTACCGCCAGCTTGCCGAGTTGCAGGATTATATCCTGATTAGCCAAGATAAAATCCACGTCGAGCATTATAGCCGCCAAGCCCCGCAGCAATGGCTGATGACCGAATACACCAGCCTGGAGGCTGTGCTGACGGTTGCCGCGCTGGCGACTGATTTGGCCTTAAGTGACCTGTATGACAAAGTGGCTTTATAGGGGTATGAAATCATTCCGTACACCGCTTAGAGCGCGGGCATCTTGCCCGCTTTATTAGCCGTGTTGCCTTGCCGTGCCGCTATTCCCTAACGCCGTTCCAGACGGCACTGTTATCTAAGGTATCGCCTGCACCCCAATGGCCTATAAAACTGTTGAGGTCTTCCGAAAACTCAACTTGCAGTATACCGCTGCCGTTATCGTCATGCCATTTGAATTGTATGGCCTTAGGGCCGGTGATTTCGGCATGGGTCAGGGTGCCGCCGATGGGCTTAGTGTTTTCTTGGATGATATAAGTGCCGATGATTTTATTTTTGCTGTCAATGCTAAAAGTGGTGCGGACAGGGTAAGCTTGGCCTGTACTGGTGGCTTGGCCTTGGTAGCTGCCGGCGATGTTGAAAAACCACGCGCTAGGAATGGCGGCGGCTTCGGTGATTATTTCGGGTTCTTCGTCGGCTTGGGTTGGCGATAATAATTTATCCGGGCCAATAATACCGATACCCAGCATGAACAGGCCAACGCTAGCCAGCACAATACGCGCGGTCAGCTGACTTAATTTGACCGACAGGTGTTTGCTGAAAATTTCTCCGGTACAGCCAAGTAACAGGAACAAGCTACCTAGCAACACCAGTAGCGCGGGCATATCGAAATTCATGGTGGAATCCTTGGTAAATAACGGGGTTCGGGCGGGGGTATAGTGTAGCTAGGCCGTGGCGTTATGGCAATGTGGCGGCGAGGCTTTTGTGTGCTTAGAAACGTGTATGAAATAAAACCTGTTGAACAGGCGAAAGTACGGCAACCCCCTCCCTCCTGAGCGAAGCCGAAGGGCTCCCCCTTGGCAGGGGGAGGGGCATTTTTCCCCTAATTTTCGCCCGTACGACGGAGAAGCCATAAGCTCCCTCCCCTGCCAAGGGCGACTGCATGGATGCACACCCTCAGGGGTATAAAGGAGGTAGAGCAACGCAAGGAGCGGTTGCCGAGAGGGCTGGGGTGGGGTTTAACACGCTGAGGTGCAAAATAAACGCCTACTTAATTTTATGCACGTTCCTTAAGGCAGGCTTTACCAAAAGGTGTGGGAATTGGAGAGGCGGACAGGGTGCAAAGGCCGAAGCCCTTGCACCCGCAGGTGCTGTGCTTAAAACTTGCCGTAATAGCCTTCTTTCAGCGCGTCGAACAAGTTGGCCGCGGTATGGGTTTCGCCGTCGTATTCAACTTCTTCATTGCCTTTAAATTCCATCACCGAACCGTCTTCTAAGGTGAACTGGTAAGTGGTGTTTTCCAAATCGGATTCTTTCACCAACACGCCTTGGAACACTTCGGGGTTGAAGCGGAAGGTAGTGCAGCCTTTTAGGCCTTGCTCGTAAGCATATTGGTAAATGGACTTAAAGTCTTCGTAAGGGTAATCGGTCGGCACGTTAGCTGTTTTGGAGATCGACGAGTCTATCCATTTTTGCGCAGCGGCCTGAATATCGACATGCTGCTTGGGCGATACATCATCAGCGGCGATGAAGTAGGCTGGCAGTTGGTGCTTGGGGTTGTCGCTATAGGGCATGGCTTCGGGGTTTACCATGTGCCGATAGGCTAACAGCTCGAACGAGAACACATCGACTTTTTCCTTAGATTTTTTACCCGCGCGGATAATGTTGCGCGAATAATGGTGGGCAAAGCTCGGTTCGATGCCGTTGCTGGCGTTATTGGCCAACGACAGGGAGATAGTCCCGGTGGGGGCAATCGAGCTGTGGTGGGTGAAACGTGCGCCAGTTTCCGCCAATTGTTGCACCAGTTCCGGCTCGATTTGGGCGATTTTCTGCATATAACGGCTGTATTTGGCGTGGAGGATTTTTCCTGCCACGGTGTCGCCGATTTTATAGCCGTCAGCAAGCATTTCCGGGCGTTGGTGGAGCATTTCGCCCGTGACGGTGAATGCTTGTTCCATAATCGGCGCGGCACCTTTTTCTTTGGCTAAGGACAGCGCTGCTTTCCAGCCTTCGACCGCCAGCACTTTGGTGACTTCTTCGGTAAAGGCTAAAGACTCCGTGTTGCCGTAGCGCATCCCCAGCATGGTGACGGTGGAGCCTAAGCCTAAATAGCCCATGCCATGACGGCGTTTGCTGGTTATTTCCTCGCGTTGGTTTGCTAACGGCAAGCCGTTCAGTTCGACGACGTTATCGAGCATCCGGGTGAAGATTTTGATGGTTTTGCGGTAGCTGTCCCAGTCGAAATAGGCATCGGCGGTGAACGGCTTTTTGACGAAGCGGGTCAGGTTGATGGAACCGAGCAGACAACTACCATAAGGTGGTAACGGCTGCTCACCACAATTACCTGTTGAAATTCCATTGAAGACTAAAGTATTTTTATCGTCTTGTGTAGTATCAAAAACCGCTTCTTTTCCGATATGATCGATACTGGCGATTGCGCTGGTAAAATTATTGGCTTGGGCTTGGCCTAAAGTTTGTTTCCACTCGCTGTATTTGGCGTTCTTCGCCGCGCCTAAAAAGCCGATTTCCTGCATAAAGGTGTCGCGCGATTGCGAACCGATGATTAATTCATAATCGGCTTGGCAGTGGTAGGCTTTGCGCCCGCCTTTGCCGTCCGGCAACAGGCGTTCGCCACCGTTGCGGCGCAGTGACACGCGGCAGAAAATGCCGAAATTGCTTAACAGCATTTGCACGTCTTGCAGCAATTGCGGGTGGCTGGAGGCGAGGCGGATGGTGCAGTAATGGTGTTTGTCGTCGCGTTGTACCGTGCCGTCGGCTTGGAACAAGCCGCGTAAATAACCTTTCACACACGCTTCGGTGCCTTGCCAAATCGCTTCCGGCACACTCAATTTACTGGCTTTGTTAAAGCCGTAAAATTCCAGCAACCGCGCCAGCAATACCGAGCGGATCATAATCAAGTTGCGTTGCGGAATGGCGACGGAAGAGACTTGGTAAGTGCGTTGCAGTTGTTGCTCTTGGGCATTGGCGGCCAGCAGTTGGTTGATATAGGCCACCAATTGCGGGGCGAGGCCACGGTCGTCGTTCCACAGGTTAATCACTGCCGCCTGTTGGTTTTTGCCCCGGTTGGTGAAGTGGCCGTCACCCGTCATCAAGCCCAGTAACTGGCCGAAATTGTGGTCACCCATGCTGCCGAATTGGCCTTTGCCGGATTGGATCAGCAGTTCGTCGCCGACGCGCAGGTCTTTCAATTTGATTTTGCCGCGTGGGGTATAAAAATCGTGCCAGGCGGTGGCTTTAATCTCGTAGCCGTCGCGGGTGCGGACGCGGTATACGTCGGCGGAGGCGGCGGTCATAAACGCGGGTTTGGCAGGGCGCACTTCGGTGCCGAAACTGTCTTGCCCCAAGGCGCGTTTATCGACGGTCACTTGCAAGGCCGCACCGCTACGGTATAAATCGCCGATTTTCACCAAGCCGTATTGGGTGTGCAAACGGGTGTCGGCGGTCACGCAAGGGTTGGTGGCGCGGATTTTTTCGCAGAACCAGTTGTTGTTCATCTCATTGACTTTGTCGATCAGGATGAAGCCCGGTTCGGCGTAGTCGTAGGTGGAACTCATAATCATGTCCCACAAACGCCGGGCGGGCAAAGTTTTGGTGATGCGGCAGGCGACCAGGCCGTCATCGTTGGCCAGGTAGTTGCTTTTGTTCGGGAACTCACGCCAGATGATTTGCTCGCGGTTGTTCAGGTCGAGCTTGTCGGCTTGAGCTTCTTTGGCGGTGACTGGGAAGGACAACGGCCAGAGCTGGTCATTTTGCACCGCCTGCATAAAGTCGGCGGTAATCAGCAAGGACAGGTTGAACTGGCGCAAACGCCCGTCTTCGCGCTTGGCGCGGATAAACTCGATCACATCGGGGTGGCCGATGTCAAACGTCGCCATTTGCGCCCCGCGCCGCCCGCCCGCCGAAGACACGGTAAAGCACATCTTGTCGTAAATATCCATGAACGACAAAGGGCCGGAGGTGTACGCGCCCGCACCGGACACATACGCGCCTTTTGGGCGTAGCGTAGAAAATTCGTAACCGATGCCGCAGCCCGCTTTCAAGGTCAAGCCCGCTTCGTGGACTTTGTGCAGGATGTCGTCCATCGAATCGGCGATGATGCCGGACACGGTGCAGTTGATGGTCGAAGTGGCAGGCTTGTGCTCTAAGGCGCCCGCGTTGGAGACGATGCGTCCGGCAGGGATTGCGCCTTGGCGCAAGGCCCAGAGGAAGTCTTTGTAGCACTGGTCTTGCTTGGCTTTGCCCTGCTCGACTTCGGACAGGGCTTTGGCGACCCGTTGGTAAGTGCCGTCGATGGTGGTGTCTAAAGTCACGCCCGCCTTGGTTTTTAGGCAGTATTTGGTGTCCCAGATGTCCATAGACGCGTCTTGGAACGGGATTTCGGTGACGGATTGGGGGATGACGTGGAGTTGTGCTGACATTGACGGCTGTCCTGGGGGTAAAAGGATACGGGTAAAAAAACAAGCCATAAATCAGCGCCTTAAGTGGCAGCTAAAGCATGGCTTTGGGGCTATATGTAGTTATTTTTAATTATCTTAGCACAATATGTAGTGGTTGAAAGCAAAAAAGCCGGAAATAAAAATATACTGGAAACTGCTTGCAAGCGGGGGGTTTTTTGGGTAGGGATGGGGGGGGTGATGGGGATTTTTAGGGGTTTCGGGTAAGCGGTTGTCTTGCAAGGGGTTTGGGTTTGGGGAAGAAAAATTAGCGTAAGGTCGGGGGGATATAGCCCGCAATAGGCAATATTAACCGATGGGGCAGACTGCCAAAATTCAAAAAATGGTGGTGACGGTAGAAGGCTTCGGCCTGTTCGTCTTTGGCGGTAACTACGAGGGCGGCAACGGCAATTTCAGAGTGCAAGGCACGAAGGGTGGCATCTGCCAAAAGGGTTGCGCCGAGACCACACCCCTGAAAACTAGCGTCAACAGCTAAACGGCCCAGTAAAGCAACAGGCACAGATGGGTAGCGGGCGAGTCCTTTGGTGAGCTGAACGGGTAGCTCATTAAGCGGTGTGCAAGCAGCGGACAGTGTGTAGTAACCGGCTAATGCACCGTTAATATTGTCAACAGCGACATAACAGGAAGCCGCCCGGCGGCGTACATCTTGGCTTGCCTGTTCCCGCAAGTAACGGTCAAGTGCAGGGGTTCCGCAGGTAAACGCGGAGCGGTTATGGTCACTGGCAAGCGGCTCTATGCGAAACCGGGGTATCACTCAATGCCCAACAATTCACGGCGACGCTCAAACGCTTTGAGCATAGCCGCAGAGGGGGCAGGCGGGTTAAGCAGCAGCTCATAAAAGCGCAGCTGGTCTTCCGCCGACAAGCGGACAATATTGGTTTCTTCTATGATCCTGTTAGCGGCCTCTTGTGCCGCCGTCACCATAAAATCGCTGACGCTACGCCCTTGAAGTTCAGCGGCACGGCGAACAAGGGCAAGGGCATCGGGGGAAATGCGCGCTTCAACACGGGCGGTACGATGGGTTTCTGGTGTCATTATGGCTAACCTCGTTTTTTTCGAGTGTACGGCGATAACGCGTACATGTCAACGGCTTTTTATTGACGGCATTTAATGTCGGGCAGGCTGTTTTTGCCTGACAAACCACCCCGAATAAAACGTATCTTTTGCCACCCCCTCATATCCTTAAAACGGCTATTTTGAGGTACACAAGAAGAGCCTACCCGCTTTGTATGGTAAACCCCCTCAAAGCCATGGGTTTCAGGCCAGATAAAGGTTATCATGGCAACATCCCCTGCTGCCCTAACCCCACTCATGCCCGCAATTATCCGTTTCTCCCATGTCACCGTCAGTGTCCCTGACAAAACCCTGCTCCACGATGTCAGTTTTACCGTTAACACCGGCGATAAGGCGGTGTTATGCGGCAAATCGGGGTCGGGGAAAAGTACGGTGCTGAAAACCTTGCTCGGCCTATTGCCTGTACAAGAGGGGGTGATTGAATTTCAGGGGCAGCCTTTGAATGTTGCGACCTTGGCGCTTATCCGCCGCCATACCGCTTATATCGGCCAAGAGCCGGTGCTGGGGGCGGAGACGGTGCATGAGGCCTTGTTATTGCCGTTCCGGTTTAAGGCCCACCGCGACGCGCTACCCAGCCCCGCGCGGTTGGAGGAGGTGCTGGCGCGGTTAGGTCTAAGTCCGGCGTTGCTGGCACAGGACTGTGCACGGGTATCCGGCGGCGAGAAGCAGCGGTTGGCTCTGGCGCGGGGGCTGTTATTGGGCAAAAGCGTTTACCTGCTTGATGAAGTCACCAGCGCCTTGGATGAGGACAGTAAACAGGCAGTGTTCGCGGTGTTTGCCGACCCCGCCCTGACGGTGTTGTCGGTCGCCCATGACCCCGATTGGCTGGCCTGTTGCACTAAGATGTGGCAGATGGCGGACGGGTGTTTGTCGGAGGTCAGCCATGAATACGCTTGATATTGCCGCGCCGCAATTGGCGGTATTATATGGCTTGTGCCTGTTGCCCCTAGGGGTGTTGTGGCTGGTCGGCCTGCGCTTGGGACGGGATATTTTCATCGGCGTGGTGCGGATGAGCGTGCAGTTGGCCTTGGTCGGGTTTTACCTGAAAACCTTATTCACCCTCAATAACCCATGGTTAAACGCGCTGTGGATTTTGGTGATGCTGGTGGTGGCGGATTTGAGCATTATCCAGCGGGCGGGGCTGCGGGCGCGGTTTTTTGCCTTGTCCACACTGGTGGCGGTTACGGTCAGCACTTTGTTATCGACGTTTTATCTGGTGGTGTTGGTCATCCGCCCGGAGCTGTTTTACGATGCCCGTTATCTGGTGCCGTTGGCGGGGATGGTGTTGGGCAATTGCCAGCAAGGCAATGTCATTGCCCTGGAGCGGTTTTATGCGGCATTGCGCCGGAATGAGTTGGAGTACCAGACCTTTTTGCTGTTGGGGGCGAGCCGTTGGGAGGCAGTGCTACCGTATTACCGCACCGCCGTTAAAGCCGCCATCAGCCCTACCCTCGCCAATATGACGACCATGGGGCTGGTGTCATTACCCGGCATGATGACCGGGCAAATCCTCGGCGGTAGCGAGCCGTGGCTGGCGGTCAAGTATCAGATCGCCATTATGGTGGGCATTTTCGCCAGTACCACCTTGGCCTGCGCCATTAATCTGCGCCTGAGCATGAGGATGGCGTTTAATGGCTATGATGTGTTGAAAGGGGAGGTGTTTGCGGGGAAGTGACCAAGAAGCGAAACAGTGGCCGCGTAGCGCGTCGGCACATACCGCCAAGCCTTCAACACACAATATCCAAGCCCTTTTTTTGCACCAGATACTATGGCCCCTGTCTCCGCATTTGGGTAGCCATTGCCCTTAGATTGGGCGGTTTAGCCGTCAAGCTTTAAAAAAATAGGTTGGCATGGCCTTGGGCAGAAAAATAATTTGCGCCGTTTCCGTTAAATATCAAAAAGCTGGCTAATTTTTGCTAAATATGTGACATATTCACTACTTTTTTGGTACTCGTTAATTTTTTTAGCGGCTTAATTTTTGTATTATGCCAATGGCTAGGGGGCTTTCGCAGATTTACTGCGCAGGTTTTCTGGTTATAAGAAAACCATGCGTAATTGCCACAACAAAGGCCTTGCCTAAGGCAAGCGGCAAAAAAGCCGACGCGTGAGAGCCGCATAAACTTCAGCACTGATTTGTAGCCTTATAGGCTTCAAAACCTTGCCATGCAACGTCTCTACAATAAATTTTATTTCGTACACAACCCTTAATCTTGATCCCTATGAAACCGATTGCTATTTGTTGCCTGTTGTTAGCCAGTTTTTTGGTTGCCGGAAACGGTGTTGGCAAAGAAAACTTGCCCGCCGGCCATCTGATGCACTTTGATAATCTCAATAAGTTTGGCGGCGGCTACTCGCTGGATGTTTTTGACGATAAAAAGATACACGCGGCGTTAAAAAAATTGCTGGGTAAATACCTTAGCCAGTTCAAGGATAATCTGAGCGTGTCTGATGGCATTGCAATCAATACTGCCGGTGCATTGGAGACCAGCGGTTGCGCTCAGCATTTGTGTACCATTGAAGACGCTACCCTTTATATGCACGCCAGCGGCGAAATCTATGCGGCTATCCATACCGACAAAAAAGTCCTGTATTTCACTACGGACGCAGAATATAAGGCTAAACCCATTGATCCTATTGTTAGGTTCATGAAAGCTTTTCCCGAAGCGCAGTTGGTTCTTATGAGTAAATGACGGGGCCCGATATTTAAGGGGCAAATATATGCCCCATGCCGTGCGGCTGGGTTTAAGTCCGGTTAGATTCTCCCTGCCCGACCCCATCAGGGAAGGGAGATAAACTACACCACAACCTGTTTTTTTAAAACAGCTTACGGTTTTTTCCAATATCCGGTAGCCAGGCTATTGATTTGAATCCATAAATGTTAAAAACGTGATCGTCGGGTACAAAAGTCCGGGCAGTTGTAACCCTACCCCGATAACCCCTTGCTTTGCCTACCCAAGCCTCAGCCCTTCGCGTCCTTCTTGGTTTTTTTCGCGGCTTTTTTCTCTTTAGGGCTTAACGCGGGTTTCTTCTTCTCTTCTTTATTGCTCTTTTGTTCTTTGCTCATGGCCTTAGCTCCGTTCGCTATTGGGGTGGGCGGATGTGCCTTAACGTGGGCGGTTGATTTTGCCGCCAAGGTTAACCCCCGAAGCTTTACTATAGGCCTATTCGCGCCGCCCTGCTTGACTATTTATGCGGCAAAACGGGCGAAACGCACAGCGATAGCAGCCACTATTACGCCCAGTCCAGTAGTTTGGGTTAGAATAACCCCCTATCGACCATCAACCCCAAGAACCCACTATGAACTACGCTGCCCACAGCCATTGCCCCAATTGCTTCCAGCCCAGTACCCAAGCTATTTGCGCCAGCTGCGGTTTCGACCGCGCCACTTATGTGGAAGAAGCCTTGCATTTGCCTTTGTTCAGCGTAGTTGGGGGGCAATATACCTTGGGGCGGGTGGTGGCGGCGGACGCGGTGGGCATTGTCTATACGGCGCAAAAGACTGGCGGCGCGATCCTGACGGTCAGGGAGTATTACCCCGAACCGCTGGCTGTGCGCACCCGCACCGGCACGGTGATGCCCAAAAGCGGCACGGCCAGGCCGCAAGGCTTCGCCCAAGGCTACCAACATTTTATCGACGAGGCGCGGCTGCTCAACAGTTGCCAGCCGTTGCCCGGCATCGTCCGCTTTGTCGATTTGGTCGAGCAATACGGCACGGCCTATTGGGTGATGGACAGCATCGACGGTTGCCCCTTGCAAGACGCTTGGCACCAACAACCCAAACAACCCGCATCTTACCTTAAGCTCTGGCTCAAACCTTTGCTGGACACCTTAGAGCAACTCCAACAACGCGGCATCCATTCGCCCGACCTGACTTTACACAACATTTTCTTACGCGGCGGCGCGAAAAAACCCCAAGATCCGGTGCTGATGGACTTGGGCCTGACCCGCCAAAGCGTGTTGGACTTGGATGCGGCGCAAGCGGGCGACGGCCTGTACACACTGGGGGCGTTGCTGTTCCAATGCCTTAACGGTACGCCGCCGCCCAGTTTTGCACAATGCCGGCAGGGTGTGCCGCTGACTTTTGTCGGCAGCCATCTGGATCCGTACCTAAAAACCGCCATCGAACGTTGTCTGATGGTCACGGCGACCGACCGCCCCGCCGACATCAGCGCCTTAAAAACCCTGTTGGCACCGTTCCTGAACGCCCGCCCGCCAGTAACGCCCGTGGCGGTGGCCGAGAAAAAAACCGACGATCCGGCGTTGTGGCAACATACCCGCAACGCCGACAGCATCGAAGCTTACCAGGCCTATCTCCAAGCTTACCCGGCCAGCGCCAAAAAAGAAGCCGCCGAAGAGGCCATGAAGCGCCTTAAGCTGGAGGCGGAACTGAAATTGCGCCAGTGGCAAGAAGCCCCGCGCAAGGATGACGGTTTTATTGATGATGCGGCGGAAGAGGACGAAGACGATGAGGATTATGACGACGAAAAACCCACCAACCTGTTCGTGCAATTGCTGAAAGTCATTTTTGGCGGGCTGTTGCTGGCCGCTATCGGCGCTGGCGGCTGGGCGGCTTATCAAGGCTATTTGGACATGCAGCAAAAGCACCAAGGCCAAGAGGAAGAGCAAAAAGTGCGCAGCGCCGAGCAAGAGCTGACCGCAACCTATTTGCCTAAGGATAACGCCAACGGCTTTTACCAAAGCCGTTGCCCGGATGGGCTCGAATTATGGCAAAAACTGGCCGACGCTAACAACGCCACCGCCCAAGCCCTGCTCAGCGGCTGTTACTTGTATGGGCAGGCCGTACCGGAAGACAAGGCGCTCGCCGCACAATGGCTACGCAAAGCCGCCGACCAAGGCTTAGCCCGTGCCCAAGCCGAACTGGCCGGATTGTACGCACTCGGCCAAGGCGTGACCGCCAATCCCGTTTTGGCCTTGCAGTGGTACCGCAAAGCCGCCGACCAAGGCCTCGCCGGGGCGCAGTTTAACGTCGGCCAAATGTATGCCAGCGGATCGGGCGGGGTCGCCGTTAATGATCGGGAGGCCTTAGAGTGGTTCCGCAAAGCCGCCGAGCAAGGCTACGCACCCGCACAAACCAGCGTCGGCTTGGCTTACGAGCAAGGCAAAGGCACCGCCCCCGACCGCCCCAAATCCTTAGAATGGTTACAAAAAGCCGCCGGCCAAGGCGACTTGCGCGGCCTGACCGCCTTAGGCTACAGCTATAAAAAAGCCGGCGACTTCGCCCAAGCCCAAGCTGCATTCAGCCCCGCCGCCGAGCGTAATTATCCCGACGCGCAATTTGGCTTGGCGTTGCTTTACCAATTCGGCAGCGGGGTCAAACAAGATTTTGCCCAAGCCGCACAATGGTTCCGCAAAGCCGCCGAACAAGGCCACGCACCAAGCCAATATTATCTGGGCAACCTCTACGAACTCGGCAACGGGGTCGGCCTGGACTTGGCGCAAGCGGTGGACTGGTACAAAAAAGCCGCCACCCAAGGCGACCCCGAAGGCCAAGCCCGCCTAGGCTATATGTTCGCCAACGGCAAAGGCATAGCCCAAGACGACCAGCAAGCAGTGGAGTGGTACAAAAAAGCCGCCACCCAAGGCAGTATCTTAGGGCAAGTGAGTTTGGGCTATATGTATGATGTCGGGCGCGGCATCAGCCAAGACTACCAGCAAGCCTTTAAATGGTATAAAAAAGCCGCCGAACAAGGCCTGGCCTCCGCCCAAGGCAACCTGGGTGTGCAATACCAATTCGGCAAAGGTGTGGAGCAAGACTACCAACAAGCCGCCTACTGGTACGGCAAAGCCGCCACCCAAGGCTACGCCCCCGCCCAAACCCACTTGGCGTATCTGTACGCCAGCGGCAAAGGCGTAGGCCAAGATTTGCAACAAGCCATCGCCTGGTACCAAAAAGCCGCCGCCCAAGGCGATGCCGATGCCCAAAAAGGCTTACAGGCTTTGGGGGTGCAGTAAGGGGGGGGGGCTGTGCAACACCTTAACCGTATCCAAAAAGTAATACCCTATGGGGATGCTGTTTTGTATTAGATGACTGACGTTACGCAGTAACATCTTTTCCCCGAATACCGCAGATTTTATCGGGATAAGCCCGAATACCCGCATAAAGGGGTGTGATAGGAATGCCGTGCATCAATATAAACACCCAAAGAGCATAACGACAGGAAGTCAATTCTGCCGCCATCCAATGACGAACGATTTATAGCTTAATGCGAATAGTTATCATGATTTTAGTAAATAAAGATCTTAAAATTAACCTAAGTGATTTTTAATTATACCATACTGTTTCAGACCCAAAGCGATATTAGTAGTTAGTTTAGTTTAGATTACTAAAAAATTAAACAAAGAGTTTTTGCTAATGTGGTAATGGCATTTATGTTGACGGCATCAACATTTACCTATGCCGGTTCAATTACTAAATAGAGATCTTACGTTCATAAAAACGGCCAATACGCCCAATGGCCATGTAGAAATTCATACCGCCTCAGCCACCTCCAATTATCAAACCCGCACTCTGGAACTCTGGACTACCTTCACTAATGAAACGGACGGAACTTGGATGATCAATGAAAAGATGGGGGCGTGGCAACCCAGTGAACAAAATGGCCTTCCTTGGTGGCAATTCAGTGACAGCAACCTAACAACTTTTTTCATTGATATAATTCCATTCTTTGTAGGTTTATTTTAAGTTTATAATGCACTAAAGGGCATTCCGATTGCCCAAAAAAAACAGCCGAGGTGACGGGACACCCCCGTCACCTTTCATCCATACCCTCAATGAAGTCGCCTAATCCCCTCGCAACGACCCATTTCTAACAGATGAAATGGCTATTGCTTAACATCCAAAGCAAAAACAAACAAAGCTCCGGCCTTATAGAGCTAGGGCTTCGGCTGAATTGCAAGCAAATAACGCATCTCCTCAGCCTGAGCCTACACCCAGGAAAAACAAATAAAGAGATTTTATTTCAGCATCTTATAAAAAAATCATCTAGATAATTCCAAAGGCATAAAAAACCAATACAATTATTAATTTCAGTTAATTTAAACCAAAAAAATTTCATAAGGGGGATTATTTGCATATCAAACCCCATAAATAAATCATTAAAGGCTCAATATGGGTTTTGAGGTCTTTTGATAAAATGGTCGGATGGAAACTTCAATCATAACCATCAAACAACTAGTCAGCGAAGCCCAGTGTTACGCGACCATCCGCCAGTTACGTTGGGCAGACGGTGTCACCTGCCCCCATTGCGACAGCGGCGACACGATCCGGCGCGGCTTCGACAGTCCGCAACGCCTTTGCCAGCGTTACCAATGCAAGGCTTGCAACAAACGTTTCGACGACTTGACCGAAACCGTGCTGTCAGGGCATCATCAGCCGCTGTCGGCCTGGGTGCTATGCCTGTATTTCATGGGGCTGAACCTGTCCAACCAGCAGATCGCCCAAGAATTGGATTTGAACAAGGACGACTTGCAGTATATGACAGAACACTTGCGCTTAGGTCTGGATAAAAAAAAGAGCGGGTAACCCTGTCCGGCGTGGTCGAATGCGACGAAGTCTACATCGTGGCGGGCCATAAAGGCCAGCCGGACAAAGTTGCCAAAGCCGGAAGGAAGCCCCGTTGCCGCCGCCTAAAAGGTGCACCGGGGCGTGGCACGGCGGAGACCGAGAAGCCGCCCGTCTTCGGCATGATCCAGCGCACAGGTGAAGTCGTCATCAGGATGCTCGAAAACGTGCAACAGCCCACCATCAAACCCTTGATCTTACAAACCATTATGCCCGGCACACAAATCTATACCGACGAATACAACATCTATAGCCGCTTGGAGGCTTGGGGTTACCCGCATAAGACGGTCAACCATTCGGCGGGGGAATATGCCCGTGACGAGGACGGCGACAGTTTTTGCGAAGTCCATTCAAACACCATGGAAGGCTTCTGGTCGCTGCTGCGTTCCTGGCTACGCCCGCATCGCGGCATATCACAGGCCAAGTTGCCCCTGTACCTGAGCTTTTTTGAGTTTGTCCATAATGTCAGAAAACGCGGGAAAAGCTTGCTGTCTTCGTTACTGGCTGTTTTAGTTAAAAAGACCCCGAAACCCATATAGAGCC
>NZ_PGFZ01000001.1:54306-89272 GCF_002923755.1 Methylovulum psychrotolerans | reverse complement strand
TACCTGAGCTTTTTTGAGTTTGTCCATAATGTCAGAAAACGCGGGAAAAGCTTGCTGTCTTCGTTACTGGCTGTTTTAGTTAAAAAGACCCCGAAACCCATATAGAGCCTCATTAAATAACCCTTATCTAATAAAAATTATCAAAATCAAAATATTAACTGTTAGAAATTAGCAAGTTAACATTACCCAAGTGCAGCGCCAATATGTCCTATCTCCCTGATTCAAAAAAGCATCTAATGCAGCCGTAAGCGAGGTTGCATCAATAGCTATGGCTTTGCTTACATTGCATGACAAAAATCAGTTGTTTATACACAAACAACCTATGCAAATAATAATGGACACATTACAGATGTCCGAGGAGAGATGAAAATGCGTACGACAAACATCCGGTTTTTACTAGCAACCATTGCGGTATCGGCAATGGGCATGGCTTCTAATGTTATGGCCGCCCCGCTGACGACCTCACCTGCATGGTCTGACAGCGGCCAAAGCTATCATGCCTGCAATGCGGTCAATGTCTCATTGGTTCCACAAACGGTTACCATAGACCTGATCAACAGCAGCGGTACTGTGGTTTCCACCGCTACCCCTACCTTGGCGGTGGGTACATCGGCAGAAGTGGCTTTAGGTAGCGGCGGCGATTTTGGTGGCTTTGCAAGCTGCCGTTTTACCACGGCAAAAAATTTCACCATTCGCGGCAATATGACGGTCTTCCGTTGGACGGGTACGTTTTATGATTCGCTGGCTGTGATAGAAGCGCATTAAGTTAACACCCTAGGGTAAAGGAAGACCTTGCTTAACCGTCTGGCAACCATTTTTGACGGTTGTCAGACACCTAAGCCTTTTTTACCGCTTTCCTGTCGGATTGCTTGCAAAACTACCATCTCTCAACCCTGTCTTGCACTTGTGATAAGGCGGCGGCCTTCTCATCACCCCACCAGCTTCTAGCAATGGCAAGGCGACTGAAACAGACTTTTTCATCCTACGCCCCACTGCCGCTCAAAATAATCTGCGGTGCGAACCCGGCATTACTGTCGCAAAACAGCATAACCTGGGCATAACGCCCGGCGGTTTTGGTAAAGCCGGCCACATTGTGCAACGCCCCGCCGGAGACGGTGAAGGTCACTTGCCCGGTGTTGGCTTGGTAGACGTAACAATACCACCCGGCGGGCGTAGAATTGACGATGGTTGCGGTCATCGCCGCCGTGCCGTTAAAGCGGACGATACTGCCGGATGGTAAGTTGCTGGAATACAGGGTTACGGAACTGGTGTAAGTAATTACGACCCGTGCCATCGCGTTAATATTGCCGTCCAACTTCTGCACGGCTTGCAATAGGGTGTCGGTGTCGGCCACCGTGCCGGGGCTGGAGTAAAACCCCGTCAGCACCGAATTCAGTGCCCGCTGGACGGTAAAATATAAATTGCCCGCCTCCGGCACCACCCCGGTATTGAGATCATGAAAGGCTTTATCACCGCCTAAATATTGGTTGGCGGAGATAAAAAATTCCACATCTGTAACATCATAGGTCGGCGAATTAAAATTCGGATTGAGCGACAATTCCACTATATCAAAATATAGCGCAGTTAAATCCAGTTCCAAAACGTTTACGCCCAGCACCAAATACGGCAAATTGGCACTAAAATCCGGCGTTATCCATTGGCCTTGAATCGTATCGCCGCCGCCTACGCCTGAACGGATATCAAAGTTTAAATTGGTAAACGTCGGCAGATCGGTGATATTCAGGGTCACTTTAACGCGCGTAGGCCGCCAACCCGCCGCCCAACTGCCCGACACCACCAAAGCCCAGCCGCCGACGACGGCATACTTCGCCCCATCCCATTGGTTAAACGGGTATTCTGTCCAAACATCAGGGCCGAACTTTTGCACATAGCCAGAAGCCGTACCCGCCGCAATCAGCGGCTCTTTGGCATTGAGCGCCGCCTGCACATCCGTCTGCGCCGCCAAAGTGCCGCCGATACTGCCCCAAGCCGCCGACGCAGCAGCTTCGACCCAGTGGCTATTGGCCGTGCCGCCTTCCAGTCGGTAGGTTTTCCCGTCCGCTGCCACCGTACATACCATAAACTCAAACCGTGCCGCCAGCGGAATCGCATCCCGGGCGGCCAGATCGGCGCGTAGGCTATATAGGTCCAGCGGCAATGCCGAGCCGCGTTGAAAACTGCTTGCTAAAGGGATGGCCATAAACTAAAGCTTATAAGTGTTGGTGAAAAGGGTTTGGCTGGTGGGCTGGTTAAACTCATAAATAAAATAGGCTTGCGCCGTGCCGTCCAGTCCCGTAATCGTTGCGCTGCGTTGTGTGTAATCGGCCAACGTCTCAAAGCCGTTGGTATCGGTGATCGAGCTTAACGCCCCATAAGCCGCCGGATAAGCGAAATAGAACACCTCGCCGCTAGGGCTGGTGGTGACGGCCTTGCTGGGGGCTTGGGCAATAATGGCCTTGGTCAAACCCGCCACCTGCACCGCCGTCAAACCCGCCGCCCCCACACCAAAATAATAGGGATAAACAAAACGGTAACTGACCGCGTTACTGCTAACCGTGGTCGTGCCGTCGCTGACTACCGAGGTATAGGTTACGGTATCGCTAAAGCCGCCATTATCAGTCATCGTTTCCGTACCGCCTTGGGCTTGCGGCGCGGCGACCGCACCCAGCAACACCCCATCACGGTAAAATGCCACCGCACTGATTGCGTCAGAACGCCTGAGCGTCACTGCCGCCAACGCCACCGCCCCGACCGGGTCGCCTTTCTCGCGGAGACTAGGCGCGGGGCTGGCGGTTAAGGCAATAGTGGGCGGCGTATAAGTCAGCGCCATCAACGCATCCACCGACGCTTGCAAGCTGGCAGTGTCGAGGTATTGGCCTAAGGTCGCGGAAAAACCGCTATGGCCATGCCCCGCCACCGCCCCCACCGTCGTGCGTTTAGTCGTGCCTTCGCTGCTGTCGGTAAGGTCGGCGGGATCGAGGATCAGAAAAATATCCCCGGCATCGGGGCTGGGTTTGCTGGGGTAGGATTGGTATTGTGGCATGGGAGTCGCTCGTAGGTTGTCGCGTCGTGCAAATCGTGTAGGTCGGGCAAGCGGTTCTGCCCGACAGACCAGCATGAATTAACGGCCAGCCCTGCTTAAGGCTAGCGGGTCATAAGCCGATAATTGGGCGTTCAACAGATAGGTCGGTCGGGCAACAAAAAGCCCTTGCCCGACAATGGCAGCCGATTAGCCAAACGGCTTCCACTTCGCATTGCTAGGCACAATATTCTTAATATAACCATGATGCTTAGGCTTGGTCATCCGCAAATACCCGTACATAAACTGGAACCAACTATGCACCATCGCCCCACCCATCCCAAACGGCAACGGGATTTTCGACATCGGGTAAAACTGCCGCCAACCAATCGCATCCGCGCCAGGGTTCATATTCAGACAAGGCACCGTCACCGTACCCGGAATATCCCGGTTTAAATCGGTATACACCGTGGTCGCGCCCGTCTTGGCAATCACCGCCATCAAACGCAAATCGTCGGTGTTATTCGTGCCGCCCAAACGGCTACGGTACAGCGCGTAACCCGTTTCCGCACCCGCCACCGCCGACTCGCTAATGGTCAACACCACTTTTTTGCCCGCCGCCGCCGCCACTTGCGCCGACTTGACCACCTGCGAATAGCCCTTACCTTCGCCGTCAATCGCCGCCACCGCGTAATAATAATTGCCTGCCCGCGCCGCATCGAACTGCGAATCCGCCGACGAAGCCGACGCGCTGACACTTAAACTGGCGGGATTAATCCCCGCGTTTGCCGCCGCAATGGTCGGATAATTGACCTCAAACGGTATCCCCATCGGAAACTCGTTATCAATTAAAAACGTATCCTCGGTCACTGCCAACTTACCGCCCGACAAACGGATGGCATCGACATGGCCGCCGAGCATCGGCATATTATTGCCGTCCGGCAACCACCGGAACGCCGGATCCAAGCCCATATTCAAATCCGCTTGGACACCGACACTCACCAAGGCATCGGTCAAACTGCCCCACGAACCATAACGCTTAATGGTCGCCTGCAACTTAGCAAAACTGTCCACCGAATCCAACGCCTTGCCCTGCAAATCGATGACATGCTCTTCGCTCATCTTGCCCGCCGCAATCTGCTTATCAATCAAGGCCATAATGCCGTCGAAATGCACCGGACAGGCATCGGCGTTACCGTGCAAAATCTGATACTCGGTATCGGTCAAAATCCCCAACGCGCCGTTGCGCTCTTCAGCGGCAATCGGATCGACGATATTGCCCACCGCCTCCAACACATGCCCGACTTGGCGCAACTGCGCCATCAGCTTAACCTGGCCGACTTCGCGCTTATACTCGCCCGTGGCATTTCTGACCGTCGCCAACTGGCTAATGGAACTGCCGCCCGGAAAACCGCCCACCGCCGTTTGCGTCACATACTGGTCGATAATATTGGTGGCGTTACTGGAGCGCAGCTTATTAAAAGCGACAAAATGCTGATTATCTTGCAACGTCGCCTTCATAATGCCGTCCAAGGACTCCATGCCCAACGCCGCACCGCCGGAGAACTGGGAAAAATCCGTGCCGCCCGCATTCGCCTCCAAAGCCTTTTTCAACGCATCCGCCGCTTCCAAATAATTGCCGCCAAACATCGCCGACGCCGCCGACTGGGCATTTAAAATACTCATACCTTTCTCCTTAGACACTTAACACTTTGACAATAATGGCCGGATCGACCTGTAAACCCTGACGCACTGCGACATCAGCCACCGCATATTCATGGCCGGAAATCTTACCCACCTCCATCGCCGCCAACGCTTTCGCTAAAAACGGTTGCGGCGAGACATCTGCCGCCGCCGCTTGCGCCACTGATTTTCGGCCCGCCCCACGGCTACCGAACGCCTGCATCTGCGTGTGCAGTTCGGCAATACTCTCGTTTTGCGCCTTCAGCAAATGCATCAAGCCGCCGACCGCCTTCACCAAATCCGCATCGCGGGCCTGCAAACGCGTGTCCATCAGCTCACCGAACGACTTTAACAGTCCGTCGCCGTCAAAACCTTCCGCTTTTTGCAACGGCGCACAGGCCGCTGCATCCGGTGCATCTCCCTCATCTTCCCTTTCCTCCCGTTCCTCCCCTTCCTGGGCATCCGTATCCGAATCCGCTTGCCCCGGCTTAGCCTTCCGCTTCGCCGCCAACGCCTTCGCTAACTGCAAGCCATCCAGCTCGTCCAATAACTCTTGAAAATCACTCATGTTAAGTTCCTACGGTTGCGTAAATCTGTTAAAAATCGGCGGCTAAACTGTCCGGCCAGTTCGGCGCTTAAGCCCCACTGCCGCTCGGCAAACGCCGCGACATCCTGCGCCGCCAACGTCCCCGCCAACAACGCCCGGGCCACCTGCTCACGGTACGCGTTATAAGGCAAGCCATCCGGCAGCACCGCCGCCGTTTGCAGAACAAAGCCATTCAAACTCTTGGCAAATACCCCGACCGGTGCCGCTGACACTTCCGGGATGGTTTTATTGACCGGGCAACGGTCCAGCGCGACATTATTCCAGCGCACCCGGTCAATCACCGCCACCTTCGCCCCCGTCGCCGGATCGGTCTGCACCGACTTCGACAACACCGCCCCGCCCACCGACGGATACCAACGGCACGGCGGCGTTTGCCGGGTCAATGAAGCCCACACCCGGTTCGCGTTCTGCGCCATCGGCGAATCGCCCTGATACAACTGCGCCTTCACAAACGTGCCAGCCCCGTCCATCTTCACCGCCACGGGCTTGCCGATTTCATAATCCATGAAATTCGCCAAGCCCGACTTAGGCCCTAAAATAGTGTAATGGCTCAGGTCAATATTGCCGTGGCGCAAAAAATACGCCGCCGACTCGCCCAAGGCCTGTTGCAGCACCACCTCGTTCTGGTGGTCCAAATCTTCGTTAGACGCTTGGAAGTATAAAAAACGGCAACCGTCCGCCTCGCTGGGCGTCGCCTTAAGCAAACCGCCCACCGCGATAAAATCGGGCAGCTCGGCCAGCAGTTGTTGGTCTGTAGGGGTAGGGATAGATGTTTTCATGGGTGACATGGTAATGTCACGACTTTGGGGGCAGGAATAAGGCGGGTAAGATACCGTCATTCATTGGGCAACAAAGCGTGGAGTGCAAAGGTCTTTAGCCTTTGCACAACGGCCTAAGCCGTGCGTACCATCGCTCCACGCCCCGCTTGTTTAACGCCGGATGCTATATAGATGCCGTCACTCATTAAGCAACACAGAGACAAACCAACCTGACAGGTTGGATTAGGCGCGAGGTTAAAGTCCTCGACAAAGGCTAAAGACCTTTGCATTCCGCCGAAAGGCCGCACCGAATGGAGTGCAATGCTCTTTAGCCATTGCACGATGCCCTAACCGTTTGTGGCAACGTTTAGCCTGTCGATTGCTTAACGCCGGACGCTACACAACACCAGCAACGCTAGGATAAAACGGGTACGGAATAACCTAGCAACCTGATACTATCTGCCTCGCCAATAAAAAATCAATAAAATATCAATGATATTTAATTGATTATTTGAAGATTCGAGACTATATTGATAGTCAGGCTGGGTACTAAATTATAATTAAAAAGAAAAGAGAGGATACTATGTCAAATAACCATTGGGCTTTGCTTGAACGCATACAACAGGGGCTAAATAAGGTGTCTGACCTACCACCCACCATGATGCTGGCAGTTGCCGACCGCCTTGAGGAAACCATAGCGGTATCGACACGCGAACCACTGGAAGTGCTTGCCAAGCAATTGGCGGACTTATTCAATACCCTGTTAAGCGTGGCGCCTAGCGAAACTGTTAATGCGGTTCGCGGTGCCGCATCCTCAGACGCACCAGAAAATGCCGCTTACATGCTAGGTCAAGTCAGCTTTGCTCAATTGTTGGCCTCCCAAGCCGCTGAACGGCGGGTGGACGATAGTTTCTTATCAGCCCTGAAGGATCGCCGCTATCAATCTTATCTGCGCGTGCTTTTTAAACAGGATTGCACAGGTACTGAATTGGCAAGTGAAATAGGTGAACGAGGTGAGACTGTCAGTCGAAAACTTAAGGATTTAAGAGAATTGGGAATAAGCGATTTTCGCCGTGAAGGCACTAATTTATGCAACTTTCTTACACCAACAGCGCGGACTGTGCTGAGTGAGGTGTTTGCGAAACAAAGCCCTGAGGAAAATGTCAACACCTCAAAAAAGGTAATAATACTTTTAACTCAACTGGACCCCCGTTATCATCATGCCCCGTCATTCGCTCCCAAGGGGAGATAAATCATGACAATTGACAACAAACTTGGCCAAATCGTCACCTTTTATTCATTCAAGGGGGGGGTAGGCCGTACTATGGCCTTGGCTAATGTTGCCTTTTTAGCGGCCCAAAATAATTTACGGGTACTGGTCATGGATTGGGATTTGGAAGCGCCGGGACTTGCCTATTACTTCCGAGGCTTACTGGAAGTACCTGATGTCAAAAAATTAAAAGACGCGCCAGGTATTCTGGACATCCTGTGGCAATGGCGTAATGGCATCAAGGCGGCGGAAACGGAACTTAGCGCATTGCTGGCGACATTTCGGGCAGGCGACCCCTTTGCAAGCTGTGTGACTCCCTTACTAGAACCCCAAGGGGTTGTCCTAGACTTTATAGGTGCTGGTAGTCGGCTCATCCAAACGCCCGAACCAAAAACCTACGAGGAAGCCCTGGCTCATTTTTCTTGGTCGGCCTTTTTTGAGAAAGAAGCGGGCGGCCATGTTATCGAGAGCCTAAGGCAATGGGCAAAAAACCACTACGACATTATTCTAGTGGATAGCCGTACAGGCTTGGCGGATGCCGCAGGTGTTTGCACCATGCAAATTCCCGATGCGGTCGCGTTGTGTTTTGTCTTGAACCGCCAAAACATCGATGGCACTGCCAAAATTGCTGCCGCCATCCGCGCCCAAAGTGACAATGCCATTGCCTTGCGCCTGTTGCCGATGCGGGTCGCCCGGCAAAATACCTCGGAAGAAAGCGATGCCCGCTCCAGAGCAAACTGGGAGCTAAAACGGGTGGGCGGCTTTCAGGCTGAAGCGATTAGCAACGATTTTCGGGATCTGGCGGTACCAGCAACCGATAACGTGCCATTCTATGAAACCTTAGCGCCTTTTACCGCCACCAACCCTAAGATTGACCCTTTAACACTAAACTATTTGGGAATAGCTTCCGAACTTATAGGTAAACCACTCACCATACCAACACTTGATTTGGCATGGATAGAATTGGTGCGCCGCCGATTACAGCCTCGCCATGCCACCGTAGACTATATCGATAAGCTCCAGTCAGCTGACCCAAGCCGGACAGTCGCCGAATTACAAAGGCTGATTGACAATGCTTTTGATGCCGAAATAGACGGAGGGGAAATAGAGGATGATTATGTTGTAACATTAGTTAACGCGGTACTAAGGTCACTGGGTGATTTTGGCAGCAACTTTGATGGCATGGAGGAACTCCAAAATAGCACCTTAGAATTACTGAGGGTTTTGGTCAACCACAACCCTAGCCAATGGCGGATGTTACTGGTGTCTGCCATTGGGCATAATCTGGATTTTTTTGCGGGAACAGAAGAAAGAATTATCTTATACGAAGAACTGGATGGCTTGCTGAGCCAATCGATGACTATCGACAATTGGTTAACGAGATTGTTCTATCGGCGCAATGTTGCCTGGCTGTTTGTTGACAATAAGGACACGGAAGCGGCAATGCAGACAGTTGGCGAGATTCGGGGGCTTATCCAAGACTTGAGAAATAAGCTGACCGCATCGCCGCAATTGGAGCAAATCATTGCCGCAAACGCGGATATATCCCTATTGACAGGTGATGTTTATAACATAAAACAGGATGTCGAACGCTCTATTAGAGAGTATAGGGAAGGGTTAAGCCAATTGCCTAATATGGGATCGGATACGGCATACACTCAGAACTACCTGAGCTTTGAACTCCACAGCCGACTTGCCGTAGCGCCGCAGCCCTTTGTCACTATAGCCGAGGCCGCCCACCATGCTATCCTGGCAGCCCAGTGGGGCAGAGGCGTTTTATCCATGCAGAAATTTGTGCCGCTGGCACAAGTAGTGCTGAAAGCGACGGCCGATCAAGAACAGCCAGAACTCGCGCTTGATTTTTGCGAAGTGGCTCTGGCGGTTAAGGGTATACCTATTCAACATTTGGCTATCTACCTAGGGCGGCAAGCGCAATCCGCCCGAGATTTCCTGACGACTGCCTATGAACTTTCCGACACCATCTTAAAAATAGACAGTGACCGTTCAACATCGGTGTTGTTGCTTATTGCCGAAGCCATAATAGTGGTTTTACGCAATCTTCTGCGCCGCAGACAGACGATCAGTGTAAAAGACCGCAACATTATATCCAACGAACTAGATTATATAATTGACATTTTCAAAAGAAGTCAAGTGCCTTTGGAAAAAGTATCCGACCTAGAGGAAATCGCAATGCTCTTAGGGAGCCAGCGCCCCCATGAAAGCCGCAAACCATGATGCCCATAAGCCCACTCTACCCAGAGCAAGCGCTGGCATTACGGTTCATAAGCCTCTGGAAGCAAATTGCCGCGTGTACATCGACTCAACGCTCTATGGCGGTTACACCTGATACCGTCGCCATTGCGGACATAACAGCGGCACTGGAGCAAGACAGCGCTCAGGATACACTGAATCTTATCAGCCAATTGCTTGACGGCAATACAGCAACACCGACCATTGTGCGCAGCAATATTCTGGCAATAATGCGCACACTAGATGAGATGTTTTACCGCATCCGTCCTAAAGGCAGACTTGCGCCAAAGTCCAGACCCTACCTTCCCGCCTGGTTGAAAGAATTACAAGGCCAATATTCCATGTTCGGCCACTACGCTAACGATGGCGATTGTCTGCTTATTCCGCGCGGGCCACTCTTGCGTATCCCGCGCGAAGAAAATGCCGCCAACGCCGAAAACTTGGCAGACCGCTTTGCGGCATTGGCGGTGGTCAGGCTTAAGCACAACCATAATGGCCGTGTTATCAGCATACGGCATAAAATTATTGATTCCAGTAACGCACACGGTGTGGCTTCCGGCTCAACAACCGTCGGCCATGAAAAGGTGGCCTTTATCCCCATTGCCGAAGATAAAGACCATTTACAGGCTACCGAAATCCAAAGATCGGAGAAAAAGTTCGTTGATTTTCGGATTGACGCCAGGCTTAATTCCGCAGAGCGATTACTTGCCGCTTTAGTGCAAGCGGGTCGTGTTGATATTGTAATGGCACCAGAAATGGTTATGTCAGAAGCTCAGGCCAATGATTTGGCTGATAAGCTACAATCACATAAGGGGCCGCGTCCCCGAATCATTATTGCCGGTTCGGGGGCGACAGAATCAACCGATGAAGATGGCTTGCCTTGGAATGAAACCCGTATCTTCAACGGAATAGGCCATGAATTGTGGCGGCAACGGAAAATATGGACTGCTGGGCTTACCAAAACTCAAGCCGATAAGTTAGGGCTTTCGGATATTGGTGCCCTCAAGCTGATGAACGAATACAATGCCGAAGACAATGAGATAGTCATCGTTGATGCAGGTAGCCTAGGGCGGTGCGTCGTACTCATCTGCCAAGACCTCCAGGCCGAACCCGTATCAACAATCATCAGCCAATTTCAGCCAGATTGGGTGTTTACACCTATCCTAGACAAGGGGATAGGTGCGGGTGGATGGGTGCATCAACGTACCTTTAGCCTTAGCGGTGACTCACAGGCAAGATTTTTGGTCGCCAGCAGCACAGCCTTAGCGCAATGGCTCGACCCGACAAAATCCGTAGCCTGTGGTTTTGCCCACGGCCCCAAAGCACCCACTGCTACCGAAGATAAAGGGCGGCTTTATGCGCTAGCCAACGTTGTCGAACATTCTTCACCCGGCTATGCCATTATCACTTGGCGCAGCAAAGATGGCTGGTCATCTTCAACCCTTACATAAGCTTAAACACCATCCCCAGCGAAGTTACCTGCCTTTTCTTCTCAAAATCACTCTGTAAGGTGCGGATTTATAATGTCACTCACCTATCCCCCAAAAACGCCCGCCCAAACAAACCCTCAAACACCTCCGGTGCAACCGGCTTAGAAAACCAATAGCCCTGCCCGTAATCGCAGCCCATCGCCGCCAACAAGCCGCATTGCCCTTCGGTCTCCACCCCTTCGGCGATGACTTTAATGCCCAGCTTATGCGCCATGACAATAATCGCCTCGCATAAGACTTTATCGTCAGACTGCGCCGTTAAGTTACGGACAAACGACTGGTCGATCTTTAAATAATCAATATCAAATTTTTTCAGATACGCTAACGATGAATAGCCTGTGCCAAAATCGTCCAAGGCCACTTGCAGGCCGGCATCCCGAAAGGCCATAAACTTATCGTCAATAAAGCGGTCGGTCTCTAACAGTAAACCTTCGGTGATCTCCACGACAATGCTTTGGCCGGGCAAACCCAACTTTTTGAGCTGTTCCGGCCACGCTGGGTAATGCAGGTTTTTGTCTTGAAATTGTATCGGCGATTTATTGACGCTGATCTGGAAATCCCGGCAATAGTTTTCGCGCCAGTGTTTGACTTGCCGGACGGCTTGCAAAAACACCCATTCGCCAATGGTGATAATCAGCCCGGTTTCCTCGGCGATAGGGATAAATTCGCTGGGGCTGACCAGCCCTAACTGCGGATGCTGCCAACGCACCAAGGCTTCCGCTTTAACGACGCGCCCCGTCGCCAACTGGACAATGGGCTGATAAACGACCCGAAGTTGCTGCTCAGCCAAAGCAGAGTGCAGGTCATTGGCCAAATGCTGCCGTCTCTGCGCCGCCGCCTGCATCATCGGGTCAAAAAAACTATAGCGGTTGCGCCCTTGGGCTTTGGCGTAGTACATGGCTTGGTCAGCGCATTTTAGTAAGGCATCGGTGGTGCCGGCCACATCCGGATAGGTTATGATGCCGATGCTGGCGGTAACGTAAGCCAGATCGCCACCTAAGACAAAAGGCGTTGCCAATGCCTCCAGAATCTCTTGGGCGAGCGTCTCGGCACGGCTACTATCGCCCTGCCCCCCCATAATGACGGTAAACTCGTCGCCGCCCAAGCGTGCCACCGTATCAACCGGGAGAACACACAGTTTCAGGCGTTGCGCCACATCCTGAAGCAACTGGTCGCCGATGTGATGCCCTAAGCTGTCATTCACTTCCTTAAAACGGTCGAGATCAAGAAACAATAACACGAAAGCGGACTTAGCGTGATCCGCCTTCTTGATTTCCTGCTCCAGCCGCTCATAAAACATCCGGCGGTTAGGCAACCCGGTCAGCGGGTCAAAATTGGCTTGCCGCCAAATCAGTTCGTCAGCGGCCTTCTTCTCAGTAATGTCATAAAACAATGCGACACGCCGATAGACCGAGCCGTTCGGTTTAAAAATGGTGTTAACACTTAACCGTTCGGCGCAGGCTTCGCCGGATTTGCGCCGGTTCCACACTTCCCCTTGCCAACGTCCGGTGGTGTTGATTTGCGCCCACATCTCCTGGTAAAAAGCCGGGTCTTGAAGGGGGGTACTGCGGATATTCGGGTTTTTGCCGATAATATCTTCGGCGGTATAACCTGTCAGTTGGGTAAAGGCCGGATTAATGGCGATGATGATATTATGTTCATCGGCGACCATCATTGCCTCACTGCTGTTTTGGTAAACCAAGCTCGCCAATTGCATGGCTTCTTCGTTACGCCTGCGCTCGCTAATGTCTTGGTTGACCACAATCGCCCCGGTAATGTGCTGGTCTTTATCCCTCAGCGGCAAAGCCGAATTCAGGATGGTCTTGCAAGTGCCGTCAACACATTCGATATCGATCATTTCCTCCAGCACCGTCTCACCGTGCCTGATGGCCCGTACCGCCGCCCATTCTTCATCCTTAACGCGCTCGCCCGTAGCGCTCCACCAGCCTTTATAGGCGCCATAGCTTGCAATGCCGACATATTCGGCACCCGCCCAAATTTGTTGTCCGGCGGCATTGCCGCGTATCACCGTGCCGTGTGCGTCCACCACCCAAATGCCGATGGGCAAATTATCCAGCACCGTGCGCAATAACTGCTGCTCTTGCTTAAGTGTATCGGCTGCCTGTTGTTGTTCGGTAATGTCTTCTATGGTAGACCAGATATAGTTTTCACCGTCAGTGCCGGTAATGCGCACCCCATTCAAACGCACAACAATCCTATGACCATCGTGACGGATATATTCCTTTTGGTAAGGGCCATAGCTTCCGGTCGCGTTTAATTTCGCCAATTGCTCGATTTCTTGCGGCGCATACTGTTCGGGCGTGAGCTGCCAATAGGTCAGCGTGTTCAGTTCGTCCAGTGAGTAACCGACCATCTTAAGCAACGCCTGATTGGCCTCAATGAAACGGCCATCCAATGAATTTCTCGCCATCCCCAACGGCGACAAGTCAAACATTGCCCGCAGTTTTTCCTCGCTTAACTCCAGCGTCCGTTTGGCATCAGCGTTTTGCCGGGTGATCAATGCCAATGTCAGCCCCACCACCGACAGCGCAATGGTATAAAACCAAAAATTCACCAGCTGCGCCTGAGCGGCCATTGTGCCGAACAAACCGACCTGCCAAACCAAACCCAATAAACTTTGCGTGACCGACATCAGCATGATCAGCAACACCCCATGCCGGCCAAAGCGCATACCGCTCCAGACGAAGAACAGGAACATCCAAAAGCTCAGCACCGGGCCGGTCAGCGTATTAAACCACCCCAAAAAAAGGCTCTGGCCAAACAACCAAGCCAGACCAAAACAGGCGGCGATTTCGGGTAGCCGCCCGCGCCGCAACCAACGGTAAGGCGGTTCCCGCCAGACTAAAAGGCAAGGGGTTATTAACACCATCCC
Organism: Methylovulum psychrotolerans; assembly: GCF_002923755.1. Taxonomy (GTDB): domain Bacteria; phylum Pseudomonadota; class Gammaproteobacteria; order Methylococcales; family Methylomonadaceae; genus Methylovulum; species Methylovulum psychrotolerans. The sequence continues at coordinate 75,302 of NZ_PGFZ01000001.1, read as the reverse complement.
CATCATATCGCCCTGCCACCAGTGCAGCAAATTGGCTACAAACCCTGACCATGCCGACACCCCTGCCAGCACCAAGGCCGTGCAACCCAGCATTGCCGACACCCCGGCACTGAGCATAGCGGCAACCACCAACACCAAATAATCCCTCAAACGCCGCAACGCCAAATCGCCGTGCAACGGCCCGTTTAGCAAGTAAAACCCCATTAACGCTTCTAGGGTGTTGCCGCCAGCAATCGCCGCCGCCAAGCCGGGCGGGCTTCCTGCCAAACTGTTGCCCAGCCACGCCCCGACAAAAACGCCCAGCCCATAGTGCTTGCCACCGATCAGTAATGCCCCCAACGCCAAGCCACTGCAAGGCCAGATTACCGACACCACACCGTTAGGGGAGAAAAAATGCAGCATGAGTTGGGCAAGGCAGGCATAGCTAAATGCCAAAGCGGCTGACTTTAATAAAAAAACACCGCCAGATACGGATAAAGATTTCAAAGACAACACCCAAAAAAGGTTAGGAACGGGCATAAAATAACATCGGCAATACCCTGATTATTCTGCTATCTTGACCACAAAGGCGTGACGACACTTGCCCTTCCAATCAGCCGGGCATCTGCCTGCGTTATTTTATGCCCATTCATTAACTTATGCCGTAGTCAGCCCGCCTTAAAGTAGGCGCGGCAACAATAGCCGATAACCCATAAATAATTCATGAATTATTAACTACGGTATAAGTATAGAACAATTTCGCCGTCCAACCTGCCAAAACCCGCCAAATTTTGCCCAAAAACCATTCCCGCCTACACACCAGTCACTTAAACAGCCTGATAGCCCCGGCGTTATTAAAAGCAGCACTACCATGCGTATTTTCAAAGTCCCTTTGGCTAAAACCGTCGTGCCGTTAGCAGCCAGTTTTTCAAGCCCTGCACGCGCCTTAATGCCGATTTTTCCACTTGGCATAAAAATAAGCGCCCCCGGAAACCGCGCCCGTCACCGTCGCGGCAAGCGCGATAATCGGCGCGGCGGTGACAATTAACGGGGTGCTGGTAATCCCTAAGGCCACCCCCAACGCCGTAAGGCCCGTCGGGGCCGCCAAACTGGCGCCGACACCCGCAGCGGCGGATACTAGACCCACTGTCATGGCCACATCTTCGGCACGTTTGGCTACTTTGTCATGCAGTTTGTTAGGGTTTTCGGTCATGGGTAACTCTCCAAAAAGGCTAAGGAACTAATTAATAAAGTAATTCAGTGGATACGGGCGCGAAACCGACATCCTTCCGCTCCCTTCATATCCTAAAAGATATACTGGCAAAACGGCTAAGGCAATGGGCTTACCCAGACAAACGGGCGGGGAGACATGCTCGGATGTTGCTCGGCCAATTGCCATTCTTGCCATTAGGTCAAACTGATGTTGAACGGCAGTGAGAAATCCGGCGAAATCCATTGAGGTCGGCCTGACAAATAATCAGCTACTGGCACTCTGTTGGTCAGACCAATAAAAGGCGTGGAGTATGCCTATCAATATCAGGCCGATTCCGATAGCTATACTGTGAGCGGCCAAGTTTTCGGCTTTTACAATTCACCGTAGGGTACGCTGTACCCTACCAAAAAAACCGAAAACTTGGCCGTTTGAAGTATATTTAGGGTTTGGCAGTGCCCTGCCCTTGCAAAAAGCCTTGGATGTAATTGGCGGGCAAATCTAGGGCTTCATAGCGGAGGGTGGCGGAAGCCAGTTGCAGGTGCAGGCCAGTTTGTCGGGCTTGCGCCAAATCGGCGGCGGCTAAGTCTAGGCTGAGCAAGTCCTGATAGATGCACGAAGAAATCAGGCTGTTAAACAGTTGGCAACGTTCGGCGATGTGGCGTTGGTGGCTAAGGGGGCGGCTTTGCCCGTCCAATTGCGCGAAATCGTAATGGCGGACAGCGCCGCCATAATTGATGTCGATGAGCAGGCGAAAGCCGGAATTTGTATCGGCGGAAGCTAAGCGGTAATTTACAGTGTCGTAGCCGAAGAACAGGGTGCGGTATTGGCTAAGGTGCAAGACCGGGGCGAACCAAGTCAGGCCTTGTGGGTCGGGGCTGGAGCTGTGTTCAGTCTGTTGGGCGATTTGGGCGGCAGGGGCTTGCCTGATATTGTCGGTACAGGCGGGCAATAAGGCGCACCCTACCAGCACAAGGGGAGCATAAGCTTTCATAAGCGGGTCCTCTATAAAATGCCAGCTAACGCTGGTTGGGCGGCGACATGACCGCGACCAAGAAAAATATCACCACCAACAACGGCCAGAAAAACGGCGCGACCAAAAACATACCGACCAGGGCGACGAACAGGGCAGCTAAAAAGACTACAAAACCGACCCCCAAAAACAGCAGCACGGCCAGTATACCGCTAAATAACAGGATAATTAAAGCGCTGGGAATGGCGGCAAAGCCGAGCAAGGCATTATCGACAGGCTGGCCGTTGACCATCAGCTTTAACACCCCGACATCGGGATGGAACAGATAGCTCAGTAAGGCGACCAGTACGCCCATGACAAAAACGGTGGCGATCAGGGGATGGCGTTGCATGGTCGGTTTCCTCGCTATGCGGGTTGGGGGATAGATCTGTTTCGAGGTTGGGCGGGTCGGAAAACCTGCAAAACTGAGCCTGCGTAACGGCATTATTTTGCCTATCCTTAAGCGCCTGCCTCTATCACATCATAACCTAAAAAAATCAAAATAGTTCCTGATCACTTGCAGGGTGCGCCTGACAACCGCGTAGGCTGGGCAGATTATTTCAACCTGTACAAATCAACATCCCTACACAATCCCACCCGTCGCCTGCTCATAAGGATACAAACTCTGCTCCGCCTTGGCGCGTTCATAAAACAAAGTGCCACGGTCAAAGACAATACTGGAGACAAAGCTTTGGTATAAGGTGAAACGGTGGCTGATGGTATGGGCGTACACCTCGCCCATATAACGCCCACACCGGTATAGCTTCAGATAACAGCCCGGCTTAAGCCGCTCATCACCGCGCAATTGCAACGAGCCGCTGTCCAAAATCACATTATCGCGGTTCATCGCCGCCAACAACGCCGATTGGCTGCGCAAATAATCGGTTAATTTTTGCGTATTACCCGCGATAACGGCTTTTTTAGGGTTATCATTACGCACATACTGGTTAGGCAACAACGCCGTTTCCATGCGCATCGCCCGAAACCCAAACACCGCACTGGCGCTATTGACATAGCCTAAACGGTCTTGCGCCGTCTGCACATCCTCAGCCGTCAAGGTTTGGTTTACATCGGCATGGGCGCGGGAAGACACCGCAAAATAATTGGCTACCCCAGCATCCGAACGCTCGGTGCTGAGCTGCTCAATATCCTTATCGTCAACGCGCCACTGCACCGCCTCCCCTTGCAGAAAGCGGCCACTGGCGGTATCTTTCAGCGGAATAGGCCGCACCACCAAGGTCGCCCCCGCCTCGCCGTCCTCCACATACAACTCGTTAAAAGCAGGCACATCCAACACCCCGCGCAACAGCTCCAACAAGGAGATATTCTCAGACAGCGACTTCGCCGACACCGACACACTGGCCGCGACATCCGCCTGCACCGCCATCTGTTTCAACACCTGCCCCGCCTGCCCGACCATGGTCTGCAAATACGGATTAATGACCACATCGGCGACCTCCTGCACAAACTGCCCGACCGTCTTAGTCTTAGCCTCTGTGCCTTTGGCATAGCGGGTAAAATATGCCAGCACCGTTTTCAGTGTCCCATCCAACTGCCCATTAGGTTCCGACACCAGCCGGATCAGTTGCAACACCTTACCGTAATCATGCCCCGTCACCCTCACCATGCGCTGCGGAACACCATTAGCGATACTTTCGCTACGCACGACACTGGTGACAAAACCGCGCAACACCAAGGGATAACGGCCCGCCGCATCGGGAGTGCCGCTGTGCGACAGGCGGATCTCAATGCTGTCCATCGGCTCGATAAACGCCGCCAAAGAATCAAACCCCGCCGCCCCGCCCTGCGTCAGACTCACCGAACGGTCAGGAAAACTTAACATAAACGTCCCGGTCGCATCCCGCACCGACTTTCTCACCTCCACCATACTGTCAGTACCTAACAGCGGCGTAAGGTCAAAGCCATGCGGGGTCTGGCGGTAACGGCGGCCATCCGCACTGACAGTGTCGGCGAGTAACTTGCGCGGCCTGCCGTGGGTTAGCCAGACGCTAATTTTGGGGTGGTAGGTTTGCATGGTTAGCCCACATAAGAAGGGATAGGAGAAGTAATCAGCGAAGTCACCACTATAGGGTCGGCAATCGGTATGCCATGAGAATTATTCAGGTTAATATTCACGCCCAAATTACTGAACGTCAAACGGACGGCTTGCTCGGCACGCGCCAGAGCTTGCTGCTCACCCTTAATAAAAACCTCATTGGGGATTTTTGTGGCGTTGGCATCGCTGCCACTACTTTTGGGCAGAAGGTCGGCAGCGAGGGAAGTATCCGGCCAAGTTTGTTTGTTGATTTTCCCTAATAACGCGACGTTTTTAATAGCTTCTTTCTTATCCGATGTGTTGCCCTGATTGCCCTGATTGCCCTGCTCGCCTTTCTGGAAATTCGTATTTGTGCCACTGCCCTTTCCTCTGAATTGTGCCGAACTGGGGATGAGGGCGGCGGTAGCTGAAGCCAATGCGGCGGCGGTCATTGCGGCGGCGGCGGCAGATTTGGCGGATTCGGCAGCGGCTGAAGCAGATGCGGTGGCAGCGGCTGCGGCGGTCGCCGTAGCTGTGGCGGCTGCGGCGGTGGCAGGGGCCGTAGCGCATGGCACACAGGGATCGCCTGAAAAGCCGCCGCGTTCCTGTGGTGCGGCAGGTACGGGCGTGGGCGTTGGTGTTGGCGTGGGCGTGGGCGTGGGCGTTGGCGTGGGCGTTGGTGTAGGCGTTGGTATAGGCGTGGGTGTGGCTTTTACATCGACTGCCTTAACAGGCTCAACCGGAGCAGGCTGCATAAACCCTGCTATCGCCTCAGCACTCAGCGCAGCTTGCGGATTCAACACCTCGCCCAAGCTCTTGCCCAATGCCTCCCTAAACAATATTCCCTTTTGGGTTTTTTGCGCCACCAGCTTCCAGATATAATCCATAATTTTTTGGATACTTTCCGGCGAGTTGGCATTACTGACACCCAACTGCTTCGCCAGCTCTGCCGTCAACGGCATCCCGCTGGGGTCTTGGGCTGCCTCCATCGTCGCGACAAGCGTCGCCATATCCTTATTGTTGATATGATCATGCTTAGCCGCCAACAAACTTATCAGTGCCGCGTATTTTTTCTTGCCCTCACCAAGGGCAGCAAAGCCTTGCGAATTTAGCAGCTCTTGTACCACAGGCAACCGCAATTGCGGTTCAAATTTGCCGGCTATACCTGCCGCCGCCTCTTGCCCGATCAGTTGCTCCAGCGTTTTCGGGCTGGGCGGCGGTGTCTCCACAATATCTTTTTTGCCACTGCCCTTATCCTTATCCTTGCTCGCGTCAGCCTCAGCCTCAGCTTTCCGCAGCTGATTGAGCTTATCCTGCCGGACTTGTTCAATAATGGCAGCTGTATTCTCAGGGTACAAACGTGGCTGTCTTGCCACCGCCGCTTGTGCAAGCTTGACAGCTCTCTCAATACCCTGCTCATCTTTATACACGCCCTCAGACAGCGGCTTGATTAACTTATCCGCCGCCGCAAAGCCTTCCGCCGAGACAACCGTCTCCTTCGTCACGCCCCGCATTGGGACTGGCATTGTCACGGTAGAATACTCATACTGCTTGACATGACCCAAGGCATCCGTCACCGCAGGGCTTTTTAACAGCCCTTTCTGCTCCGCCCACAGTGCTAACGCTTCGCCAAAACCCTCGCCATACTTATCGGGATGGAGCTGGAGTTCCCGCTCAGTTTTTAAAAACGCTGCCCGCGCTTCCTTTAAAGCCTCAGGATCGTTAGGATGCTCACGCAACGGTTTTTCAATCGCTTCCAAACTATCGCCAGATTCGCGGCTTTGGGCATCGGTATACCGTTCAATCGCAATCGGCATTTTTAACGTTTCGGCGGCATCGCTTAAACGCTCACGCCCGATAATCGCATTGACGGCATCGCCCTTAAGCTCATCCGGCAAACTTTCCATAATCGCCAGCAACACTTGTTTTATGCCCGACGTTAACGGCAACATCTGCGCGGCATATTCCAGCATCTGGGTTTCTATCTTAATTTGATCTGTTTGCGCTTTCAAAGCCGGATCCGAGCTATCCTTCACCACCAGCTTAATCACCTCGCTTTTGAAGTCCTTAGACGAGTGATCCAGTTTATCCAAACGCTCTTTATCAGCAGGCGTAACCTTATCGTGCTTAAGCAAAGCCTGATACTGCTCATCAAAGGCCTGATCGCCGCCCTGCGCCAACATCGCCAACGCGGGTAACACCGATAAATCTTGCAGCTTATTGACATCATAGCCATATTTTTCTAAAAAAGGTTCGAGCTTCCCCATGCCCTCAGGGGCTTTGTTATACGCCAACACAAGGCTAGTGGCCTGTTGCACCGACATGTTTAAAGTATCTTGCACCAGTTGCACCAGCTTTTCGGTATCGACCGGACGGTTTTGGCCGGGTGGCGTGGTTGCGGGCTTATCATGCTTACCCTTACGCTTTCTTTTACCCGAAGGCTTAGCCTCCCCCCCTTGGGCAAGCAGCACAAACCTATCCATTAACTGGCTTAAAATACCTTCCGAGTTGGCGGCGAGTTTTTGGTTATGGGCAATCGCCTTGGTATCGTTATAATAACCCGCCAACTCCATCGCTTGGCTGTCTTTGCCGTAAACTTTGGCAAAACTATTAAACAAACCGCCCGCTTGCACCCGCTTAAGGTCATCATCACCAAAGCCCGGCGTGGTGCGGCGGAACGTGTCCGTCAAAAACTTGACGGGCTTTTTCTTGCTGGCTTCCCTAAAACCTTTATCCGCCGCATCCAACACCGTCGCGGCATTGGTCGGATTTTTACTCAAACCGGGTGTAGACGATGCCATCATCGCCGATAACAGCGTAGAATAGGTCGATACATCCGGTACCATTAACGTTTGGTTAGCGGAAGATTCGGTAAACTTAGACACCACCGTTAACAGTTCGCCCATTTTCGCGCTTGTGCCGCTATAAGCCGCCACCTCGCTGAGCTGGGCAAACAAATGCTTATTATCCGGCTCGTTGCGTGAGACTTTATAAAGCTGCTCGGTCGCCAAAAACTGGCTAGTGCTTTGCGCGTCAATACCGTAACCTTGCGCAAAACCGATGGCATCGCGTAAAGACTGCCCTAAACCTGAGGCGCGGTCATTATCCGGCGTAACCGCCGCCACCGAAGCGAACTTTTTGGCAAGCTGCACCGCATCATTGGCGGAGACGTTAAAACCCGCCGTCAAATGCTGGGTACTGGCGCGTAAGGTATCAAAATCGACACTGGCCGTGCCTAACATGCGCCGCAACTCGGAATAGCCCTGCGCTTCTTGCTCGGCTTTGCCGACACTGGCATCGTACGCCGCGCCCATTTTGCCGCCCATCGCCTCGCCGATCGCCCCAACAATCGCCCGCCCCCTAGGCCCGCCCACCGACCCCAGCAACTCACCGGCAAATTTGCCCATCATTTTGCCGGTGTTTTCGCCGCCTTTGCCTTCGAGCATACCCGTGACAAAATCGCCTGCGGCTTTGGCTTGTTTTTCGTACAGGCCAGCGGCTTGTTGCTGAGTATCGGTGCTTTCATCCGCCGCGAAATCCGAGAGACGGTCGGCAAAACTGGTATCAAGTGCCGTGGCATGTTGTGCTTGGCGGACACGTTTGGCTAACTTCCGCGCTTCACCAAGTAACCTGATAATGTTTCTGTAATTTTCTCCTACTATGTACTGTTTAAGCTCCTTACGCACCACACTCAAAGCATCCAGATCAGTATCCAACGTACGCAAGTCGCTATTGGCATCATTAGCTCCCGACGCATAATCGCCATGCGACAAATGTCCATTGATGGAGCTCATTGTTGTCTGAACAGCCGCTATTGCGGCATCAATTCTAGCCTGACTTGTATTGATAGTGGTCATTGATAATATCTTCAAACTCGCTTAAATCGACCGACTCCAAAGCCGCCGCGCTGTCAAAAAACGGATTGGCATATTCATCGGGGTTATTCTCATAATGGCGCGTCCAATATTCGGCCTCAATGTCCATATCGGTCATCGCCAAATAGCGCGGGTCGGTCGGGGGCAGGTTATAGGTCTGCCGGAACCAACTGCGGTACGTTCTCGCTTGCTCCCAGCCCCGGCGCTTGGCTTCCTTGTGCCGCGCCGTCGCGAAAGCTCTTAAGCCGTTCCATCAGCTCCTTGTACAGCACCGCCAGATTATTGAGCATAGTCTCGTTATAATCCAACGCCGCCAACTGCCCCCAACCGGCCGGCGCAGACACACACAACACCTGAAAATGCGCCAGCGCGTCGGCGATAAAATCCAAATACCTGTCCTGCCCGCCCTGGGCGTTAGTCAACGTAACATAAGCCGCCTGAATGGCGATATGGTCGCCCAAGGTCTCCCGGCCAAACCGAAACCGCCCGACAGTGGGTAAATCAATCATAAAATCAGTCTCTTTTGCTGGTCTTGACATACTAAGCTCCGCGTAATAATAGGAAAAAAAGTCGCTAAACAAGCCACGAGCTTACCGTCACGACGCGCAAGGCAAAAAAAACCCGCACGGGGCGGGTTTGTGTGGGTAGCTGTGTAGGTTGGGTAGACGGTTTTGCCCAACATTTGCCAATTCCGCCACGCTCAAAATATCAGATTTAACGTAACGGCCTGAACAACGGGTGTCGGTTGATATAGGTGGCGCATCAGGCAAAACCGCCTGCCCAACCCCATTAAACGGTAAATACCGCACCACCACCCGTGTAATTCCCACACACTTTCTAACCTTAAACACCTACCGCAAGCAGTGCGGCCAAACTTTCGCCATCTTCTCAAAAACCGCAAAAAAACCGCCTAAAACCGTTATTTTTCTGTACCGACCTAAAAAAATAATTGATAAAAATCAATGCAATAAATAGGAAAATTTCATTTAGTGAACAATTACCATTTTTTTCGGTAATCCTTAATTTCAATTTAGAAATGTGTTTGTTATTTTAAAACCATCAGTTAAGCGCCTTAATGCAGTGTGGCAGACCAAACTGGCCCCCATGCCCCTCTTCACTCAAAACCAACAGCCTAAGAAACAACAAAAAGAAGGAAACCGCCATGAACACGACAAACCCCAAAAACTCCCTATACCTGTTTTCATGCCTGCCGTTGGTCTTACTGTTAGCTTTTATTGTCGGTGGCTTAAATGCCAGTGACGGCGAGGCGTTACTGCGCCATCTGGCGCACGCCTACGGCGGCTCCCCTGCCCCCGCTAACATCACTGTCGCCCACAACAGCCAACAAGATGTACAAAAAGTCCGTTAACAGAGGGCGGCGGACAAGCTGCCGCCTCAAGAAAAAACAGGACAATAACCGTTAGCCGTTACTGAGGGGCAATGGCGTTTGCCCTATAGGGCAGGCTTGATGAAAAAAACCTGAAGAGCCTCCAAACACAGCAAGAGACTTAAAAAGAGGAGCCGGAAAATCGGCAAAGCGCAGTAAAAGCCAGGGAGCCGCAAAGCCCCCCAGCCTAAAAAGCCAAAAAGCTTAGTTCAATTTAGGCAATACAGCGGTGCCTTCCATCAAAACGGCTTTCAGTTTGTTTGGATCTAAACCTAAGCTGTTCAAAATCGTCGGTGCGATTTGCACGGTTTCCACCGCATCGGTTACGGTCACGCCAGACGCGATACCCGCACCCCAAACCAAAATCGGCACATGACGGTCATTCAGCGCGTTGCCGCCATGCTCGGCGATTTTGCTCAGCTTGCTGCCCGCATAAACACTGCCGACTTTCGCGATACCGACCACATCAGGCACGCGCGCGTCGCCTTTCTTAACACCAAACATCGCATAAGCGTCAGCACCCGCATTAACCGTGCGCAATCCGGCGTTGGTGAAATTAACGGCTGTTTTGTTACCCAGGCTGTCCGAACCAATACCAGTACCTGAATAGTTCATCAAAAAGTGTTTGGCAAAATTAGTCGCCACTTTAGAACGGTCTTTCAACCACAACAACACACCGTCGTCGTCTAAGGAATTAGCCACCAACCCGTTAGCGCCCGGATGCGCCGCGTTCCAAGCCGCATCCAACGCCGCCAACATGTCGCCGTCATTGATCAAGACCAGCTTAGCACGGTCTTCAGGTGATTGGCCGTGTTTGGCAGAGATAATCACCACTGTATTGCTAGGGTCAACCCCAGCGACGATTTTGCTGATCGATTGGTCAACAAAGCTCAACGCACCGCTCAGCACAGGGCCTGGCACCAACGCGCCAGAACCGTCAGCGACATAACCGCCTAAGCCATTAGCCAGAACAGCACCAGGGTTAGCAGGATCATAATAGCCAGACAAATTCAGCTTTTGCGCCGTAGAAACCGATTGGAAGTTCATCCCATAAATGGCCGGCACGCCGACGGTGCCAGTACCCGCATGGTCTTTGCCTTTTGCCCAGTTCAGTACCGCATTCACTTTCAGGTTATCGTACGTTTGCGTGTCAACGTTGTTTTTAGTAAAGTCAACAGAGCCGCCCGTCACGGTCAGGCTATTGATTTCTGGCGTAAAGAACTCCGTCACCCCGTTATCGGCGCGGCCATTGACAATCTCATTCGCCGGATGTTTGTCCGACCAAGCGGTGCGCAAATGCTGGCTTTTAGCGACGTTAAAAACGGTATTGACTTTCAGGTATTGGTGCGGATAAACAGGCGCACAGCTTGTCGGATCAACAGGCAACATCGCAGGGTCGATCAGCGTTTTAGGGTCGCCGCTCAACGCCGAAATCAGCGCGTAGCTGCTAGGCACATTGTCATACAGGCCAGCGATGTTTTGGCCAGCGTCCAAACGGTCAGTGTTCTTATCAATCGATTCATCAAACGCCACCACCGTGCCAGGCAACGTGTTGACGCAATCGGTAGTGCCGGGCGGCAACAAATCGCGGTTATACGTCACATCATAATAAATGCCGGTCGTGCCAGGATGACCGCCCGTCACTTGGCCGATTAAGCCAGGGAACGAATCAGAAGGGAATGGGGTCATAGCGTTAGCATACTCAACACCGTTGTTGACCAAGGTCGCCAACGCCGAAGCCGGATGGTTTTTCACAAACCAAGCCAAATCATCTTGATGCAGGCCGTCTACCGAAATCAACACCACATGTTGGGCTGGCGTAGCCGCATTCGCTTGAGTAGCCCCCAAAGCCATCGCCACCGCCAAAGAAATCAGCGCGTTATTCATCTTCATCTAGGTTTACCCTTATGATTATTATTAGAACGCCCATTGTATTTTGCCGTTATGACACAATGATGACGGAACCTACCCGCTAAGCCCGCTACCTAGCGGCAACGGTTACAATCCCCCGCCATTAGTGTGCATATTCACCACCTACCTTTACGCCATTTTCTAAAAAACACTAAGTAGCTGAATTTAAAAGAATTAGCCAAAATAAGCTTTTGGCACAAAAATAGCTTTATAATTCAGCAAGAGACCGGCCCCGCGTTCCCTTCCGCCCGACGGCGACCTTAAACGCAGGCTACCCATAACCCCGTCAGGATAGACCATGAACAAATATTGCCATAAAATAGCCACCTACACCGCCGTTATCTTCATCTCCACCCAACCGCTCGCCGCAGATGCCATGACCGCCGAAAAAGAAGCCGGCCAGCTCAGCGTCTTAGCAGACGACGACACCCCAACCGAAAACAAACGCCGCCTGCCCAGCGAAACCTTGCGGCAAATCGGCATTGAAGACGAAGACAGCCCGACAACCGCCCGCTTAAGCGACCACGCCGCCCCTAACACCAGCACCGAACAACCGCCTAAAGCCCAACAGCCCTTAACCGGGATAATCAGCCGGAAATTCGCCAGCTTCGTCGCGTGGCTCAATACCGACATAGAAGCCGACTTGCATTAATTGTCAGTAATGGACATAAAATAACCCAGATTCTGGAGCGCGGGCATCTTGCCCGCACTTGCCGCCAAAATACCCATATCTCCCATGCGCCCCGACCTCTACTGGCTCCCCCTACCCGACTACAAGCTAGCCATCATGCCGCGCCCCCGCGCGGGCGACTGGCTAGCGGATGAAATCCGTGCATGGCAGCAACAGGGCATCAACACCGTCGTCTCCCTGTTAGAAGCGAGTGAAGTCCATGAATTAGAACTGGGCGAAGAAGAGCGTTTATGTGCCGACCTAGGCATCCGCTTCCTCAGCCTGCCCATCCCCGACCGGGGCATACCCGCCCACCGCCCCGCCGTCCGCGCCTTAGCCTATACCCTAGCGGCACAACTGCAAGCGGGCGCAAGCGTAGCGGTCCATTGCCGCGCAGGCATAGGCCGCAGCAGCCTAATCGCCGCCTGTGTGTTAGCGGTTTTAGGTATCGGTGATGAATTTGCGTTAATCAGCCAAGCACGGGGCGTGGCAGTGCCGGACACAGAACAACAGGCGGCTTGGTTGGTGGGGTTTAGGCGAACAGAGGCGTAAAGCCACTGAAGAATAGGCAGGAAATAATTCAGACAAACGTTAAAGGATACGGGTCATGGAGCGCGGGCATCTTGCCCGCAAGGGCGGGTAAGATGCCCGCGCCCCATGCTGAGGTTATTTTAAGCCTACCCCAAATCCGCCAACTGAAAGTGCATCCCATCCGGCTTAGACCAAGTGCCGCCCCAGTCAAAGCCATTATCGGTAAAACACTTCACAAACTTCGCACTCAAACTCGGCTTACCGCCAAAACGGTTCCACGCCGCGTTAACATCAATCGCCACACCCCAGCTATGTAAACTGGCTGTCGATGCACCGCGTTTTTTGCGGATGTTAAAACAGCCGTCCCAAGTTTTTAACTCACTGACACAGCCCGTTTTAATCAAGGCTTTAAACGCCGCCGTCAACGGCCCGACCATACGCTTATTGCAATAGACCTTTTTCGGAATCACGCCAATCTCCAACTCCGTCGGCACATCCCACAGCACCATATCGGTCTCATGGCTAGGGTCGCCGAGTATTTTCAAACATTTTTGCGCTGTTAACATAACATCCACTCTTTATATAGAGAGGGGCTACCGATAACAATAGCCCCAAACACCCAAAAGCCCTGTGCCAAAGCAAAAACCTTGGCACGCCAGCCCTATTCCCCGTGCTGCCGATCCGGGGCGGCCATACCGACTGCGCCCGTACCAAAAAACACATAAATCAACGATGTTACCGCCTGCTCCTGCTCAGGGCTGAACTTGACCAGTGCAAAGGCGATCATCACCTGCATTAGCCCCAGCCAAGTGCTGGGCTCGCGCAGGCGTTTTTGCCAATAGCCCATCCCCGCCCCCTTACACACGTTGGATAGCCAACGCCATAAAGGTAATATTATGGGTAATCACGCGGTTGGTCTGAATCTCAGTGTCGCCCGATGCAAACGTACAGCCTAAGGCCTTTTGCACCACTTGGCGGCTGTCTTTGTCCAGCAGCAAAATGTCAAACACCGACCCGGTCAACATATCCGCCGAAGTGGCGGGCTGGATGCCGTTCTTCACCAAATCGTCGTTTTTCAATTGCAGCATGTTTGCGGTCACGGTGTACTTGGCCGCGCCCGGCACGTTCTCAATCGGGTCGATAGTGCCGATGCCGTAATACGGCTGCACCGCGTAATCCTCGTTAAAACGCACCGTCTGCAAGGTGCCTAAAAGCTTATTATTAAAAATCAGCACCGCCGAATTGGCGGATTGGATCAACTGGTTAGTCGCCATACGGACGCTCCTTACGCGCGGGTGCCGGTATACGGCACATCATAAATACTGATACCGATATAATTATTCGGAATAACGGGCGACACTTGGACGCTGATGCGGTTGCTGTCCAACGCCTGGGTCACGGTCAAACCGCGCCACGCCGGGCTAGTGTTGTCGCCGACAATCACCCCCTCACCCAAAGGCTCAGGAATCGCCAACTGCTTCAAACGGCTAGCGACCACCGCCTTTAACTGCGCAGGCAGATACGGGGTGTTTTTCGCCCCCAACAACGGCGCGACCGCCTCCCGCAAAGCACGGGCGACATAATCCGAAGCCACCCCGGTGGACATTTCATGCTGGTTAAAATTATCGGCATTCTGCGAGGTGCTGACCGATTGCAGCACCCGCACATTGCCCTGATAATCGCGCCAGCAACACAACACCCCACCCGGCAACAGCACATCAGTGTCTTCCGGATTACGCAAGCGGCTGGCCATATCACTGACTGCCACCGTCTTATTGGTCAACGGCGTACCCGCCGTCACCCCGCACATCATCCCCGCCAATAACGCCGCCAACACCATCGGCGGATACATCGCCATCAAATTGTCGCTGTTCAAATCATAAAAGCCCTGATGCACCAACGACACGCGCGGGTTATTGAGCGCCTCCGCCTTCGCCAACGCATCGTCGTTCGCCGAACCGCTGGGGATGCCGACAATGCCGCGCCGTTCCTGAAACGCCACATCGCTCATATAATTGACATGTGCCGAGAGCATCTGGTGGACATCATCCGCATCCGACAAACAGGTCAGCCAATGGCACGGGACATTTTTCAGCGCGTCAAACGCCATTTGCCATTGATCAAAAGTCGGCAATACAGAAGTGCTGTACGTCAACGCCTTTGAAGCAAAAACCACCGGCTCCTTAACCAACACCGCCGCCGTGGTGCGGCTGGCGCTCAACCACGGCGACAAGGTGTTAATCGCTGTTATCACCGCATCCAATAAAGAACGCACCGTCACCCCACCCGCCGCCGTCAGATCCGCAGCGGTTTTAATCGCATCCAGCCTATCAGTCGCCTTTGTTAACAGGATGGCATTTTTCACCACCGCCGTTACCCCGTCGATCTGGTTCAACGCCTCCAGCAAACCGCCCACCGACGAATACACCGCAAACGACAAATCGGTCTGCTGCGTCCCCACCGTCACCCGCAAATATGCCACGTCATTCAACAACACCGTCTGCACCGTCGCCACCGTCGCCGAACCCGCATAACTGATAAGGGGAGTCGCTATTTTTGCGAAAGATTGCTTCGGCATCCTTGCCGGTCAATCAGCAAAAATCACGCGACCGCTTATGCCTTCGGCTGCCCCAGCCGTCCTGGTCACTCGCTCGCCACCCAACAAGGGGTGGCTCACATGCTCTCCAATGACTCGACGCGATTTCGTATAGCCTGCATTTTCACTTCCGCTTCGCTTCGTGAAAACTCAGGCACTATCGCTTCTGGGGACTACTCGACTCCTGTCTCGCAGCGAGTGAACACGTCGCTGATAATATTGCTCGCGGTCACGGTATTATTGGCACCGACAATATTGCTGTTCTTAATCGTCACCGTGCGCGACACCGTACCCGGCAGCGTCCCGGCGGCAATACTCAAATAAATCTTCTGCCCGTTCGACCCATAAAGATTGGCGTGGACATTCATCGCATCGATGCCGCCCACATCCTTCAGCACCAAACTGGCTTGGGTGTCCGAACGCGGATTCACCACCCACACATAATCCGGCCCCGACACCGCCGCCTCGGCAGACGGGGCAAAGGCTTTTTCCAACGCCTTTAACAACACCGTCTCACTAGGGTCTAGCGGATACGCCAACGCCTCGCGGTAACTGCCAAATTTCACCGGGATAAACGGCGGCAAATTCTTACTCTCGGCGATAATCGCCAAGACATTACCCAAACCCGACCCGCTATTGCCGTTCATCGCCGAATCATCGACAAAGCTCGCGGTCACGGGCGTTTGGTAAATCGTATTATTAAAATCAAATCCTGACATGGGCTTATCTCACGGCTTGGGAAACAAAGGCGGCAAAGCACGCCTGATACTCGGCGGCAGTGGCAAACCACCGTGCCGCACGCTGCTGCGCCTTCGCAAACGCCGCCACCAACTCATAGCGGCGGTCTTGCTGGTGCAAAACATTCATAAAATCCGCCAAACTGACTAACGGCTCAACTACGCCTACAGAGGCCGCCTCGGCCACCGCCACCGCTTCGGGAGCGGCGGCAAGCCGGGCGGCAGGCGCGGGTAGGTTAGCCTTAACAGTGGCTTTAGCGACCATAGCGGCCGTGCTGGAATCATCACTCATAGTTAGCTCACAGAAACAGAAGTAGAAAAGACAGGAAACGGCACCGTCGCGGCAACACCCGACTGGCAAAGGCATTGCAAGTTTAGGCGCGACAAATACACCGGGCTTTGGTAACGGTCAAACTCCTCGGCATCGCTCAGGCTTAACTGGATCTGCTGCATCCCGGCCTGGACAAACACCTCCAGATTGGCAATCACCAAACCCTTCACCGCCTGACGCAAGGCCTTACGCTCATCACCGCCGAGTTGGCTCCACACCACAATCTCCAGCGTCACCGCCGACAGCCAGCCGCTCTCAGCCTCGCTCAGGGCATCGCCGACAAACAACTGCTCCGGCGTGTCGCTGCGCAACTGCACCGTCACCACCGGCAACGCCACCTTATCCAACTGCGGACTGGCGGTCAGTACCGGAATCCGGTTCTGGCGGTGCTTGAGCGTCCCATTGGCGACCAGCATCGCCAAACCGCTCTCCAAACGCTCACGCACCAAGGCTTGCGGGTCTATCGAGGTATCGGTAAAAAACGCCCCCGGCGTAACCGACCGCGCCGGAAACTGGCCATCCCAAACCGTATCGTCAAAGTAAAAAACCTTATAGAAATACGCCACCCCATTGCTCAAGGCCGCATAATCCAACACCACCACCTCATTACCCTCATAGATAAGCTCAGCGGCATCGCCCTCGGCAAACGCGTCGCGGGTATTACGCGCCACCCGCCACAACAACGCCCCCGGCGGCGGGCTTAAATACACCTTCGCCCCGTTACCCGCCAGTAGCGGCAGGCAATAATCAATCATCAAACACATCCACAAAAAGGGGAACACATGGGGCTATAGTAGTGTCACGACGTGGCGGGAAAAACAGCGGGCAAACAAACACCTCTGCTTGGCCTTCTGCCAGCAGATATTGGCAAACAAAGGCGTTGCTAAAGCAATATTTATGAGAGATATAACGACAGGGCGGAGAGTACGCAAAAATGCGTATTATTTCTCTTGAATAAAATAGCTATCAGGGATATAGTGGAGAAGCTCACCTACCAATGGTAGAAAGAGGTGGCCGCATCGTCCGGCCTTGGAAAAAGTATCAATACTACCGTAAAGCCTTCGACAAGCGGCTCTGTTTTTGCAGGCCAATAATTGAAAAGGATTATAATCAATTACTTGTACTTAAACGTATCTACGGCTTTAGGTGCTATGAAAATACCCCTTCCAGACGACCAACTTTTACCCTCCCACTAAAACCACTCGCAACCGACCAACGCCTCATCGGCATGACTGACATAGTCTTGGTGACGCTTGTGGTAATCTTGACGCTTATGCGCTTGGTCTATATAAAAACTGGTGACCAAAAATGCGCCGTTGCGGCCAATTTTCTGTAAAATAACCACAAAATCATCCTGATACGCCCAAAGATACAAACGGACATCCCGGTTAGAATTATTTTCCCGATAATAAAACAGCTTAATGGACGCATGATTATGGTTATCTATAATTTGCTTTACCCATTCAATCCGTTCAGAACGGGCATAATCAGGTAAACGCTCCCTTACCGGAACATAACGGTTGCCTTGGCGTACCTGCCGTGTCTGCTCACGGGTGGTCAAATGCCAAAAAGCCGCTTCCTTACCCTCATCTAACCGCCAACTTCTTGGGTCAACATAAATAGACTGGTTCAAATGCGTTTTTTGCGCGACAAAATCACGGTGAAAATACCCGTATAAAAAATCAAACAGCCTGCCGGCCTCCACCGTACCCAACGATAATGGCGGAGTCAACATACCGCCCCCTCAGACGGAAACCGAAAAACCGCCCATTTTTGCCCTTCCAAAGGCGTACCTCCCGCTAAAGAATCGCGGAGCTTTAGCTCAAGATAACTCAGCAATTCATTCTTTACCTGACTTTCATGGGCAATATCCAAACGGTTACGATAGGACAACGCCCCAACCAACAAAGCGCACAATTGCATAAGTTGCGACTCGTGAGAACGGATAATGTAAGCGTTTATCTCCCCATCAGACGGGTGCGGCAGCACCGCCAGCAATTTGTTAACCCTATCCCTACTTTGCCTATCGCTATAACCAAAATACAGCTTGTAATGCCCCTCTTGCCGCAGAAAATCCCGCACAGCGTAATAAAACATTGTGCAATAAAAATCCTCATAAGAGCTCTTATTAAACTGACCAAATGCTAAGGATTTCTTATCCGCCACAATAGCCTTAAAACGTAAAACATCCGCCTCTAAAAACAGATCAATTAACGCTTTATAAAAATCCAACTGCTTACCATGTAACTTTGGCCATTTTAGTTCAGCTTTATAATTATACTGGTAACGTAAAGATTTAATTTTACGGACAATACCCTCGACACTCTCTTCTGGACAAGCTATTGCGCCCAGCACCATCACATCGGCATTATCGTACTCAAAATGACAACTCTCATCACAAAACACCTTATATTTACCTAATATAGGCAAAATTTCCATCATCAACAATCCTGTAAAGTGATATTTCTATTACGCTTATAGTAAAGCCATTCGGCCTTACCGTCCACTAAGCGTATTTTCACCTTTAACGGCAATGCTCACCACTACATGCCCCGACCCAAATAAGGCTATAATCCTTACCTATCCCGCATACCCCGATCTTTTAACCCTACTATTAGGATTCCAGCAATGAAAACAGTCATCACCCTCGCGGCCTTTGGCTTAGTCGCCGTACTCAACGGCTGCGCCTCTTCACCCATGGGCGGCAGGGCAGCGGCCAACCAGCCTGCCCCGTCAATAAAAACGGTGGCGGAGCAAATTGCGGCCAGAGAAGCCATCGGTATGCTCGGCAACCGGATGGGTGTCACCCCTGCCGCCGCCCAAACACCTAAACTGGTGAATATTCTCGTCCAACAACTCGGCATCTCCCATCAACAAGCCCTTGGCGGCGCCGGGTCGATTTTCTCACTCGCCAAACGGAGCATGAATCCGACCAGTTTCGGCAAAGTCAGCCAAGCCGTTCCAGAGATAACGCAATTACTGTCTGCCGCCCCGGCGTTGGGCAATTCGGGGGGGCTGCTGGGTGCGGCCGCCACAGCCTTAGGCTCAGGCAGTGAATTAGGGAATTTGGCGATGCTGGCAGGGTCATTCCAACAACTGGGCTTGAATTCCAGCATGGTCAGCCGATTTATTCCGGTCATTTTGCAATATGTGCAGGCTCAGGGCGGCGCTTCCACCATGGGCTTGTTACAAGCCGCCTTAATGCCATAACCACCATGACTTGATGGTCAAGCGCTTAGCGTTACCGTCAAGCATTCAAATTGTAACGGGCAAGCAAAACCGCTTGCCCCCCTACCTTGTCCGAAAAATAGGGTTATAATCTTGTCCGCCGCCGCACCTAAGGCCGCAAGACATCACCCATTACCACAAGGATTCAGTATGCAACGCCCCCAAACCGCCCTTGCCTTAACCCTGCTCAGCCTCTGCACCGCCGCACCCGGCTACGCCGCACCGCCCGCGCTGATGGCCTCCAGCTTTATGCGCAATGAACTCAGCTTTGAAGCCTGCCAGCTCAAAAGCCGCGAAATCATGGACAAAATGAATTTGGAAATAGAAGACCACGGCAACGGCACCATCGGCGGCTTCGGCGAGCAAAGCGTCGCCTTGGTCAACTGCCACCGCCTCGACAAAAGCACCTACGTCCAAATCGCCGTCGCCAGCCAAAAACCCGAAGCCGCCGAAATGATCATGAACTACATCGTCAGCTACCTGCGCACCAGCACCGTCAACAGCGACAACCGCCCCATAGACGCACCCGCCCTCCCGCCCCTATACCCACATTAGGCCCCCAAGCGCGTGGGACTGCGCCAGCAAACAATTAAACGCTTGACGCAAACACCACCAAAACGTTATTTTTACCGCCTTCAAGACAACAAAAATAATAAGCGAGAGGCTAATGAACAAACGCGTCTACCTCCTTACCGCCTTGCTATTGGCGGCTTGCACCCCTGAACCTGTAAAAAAAGCCAGCACCATCCCCCCGCTGGCTTCGGTCGCCGGAAAAATCCTGCCCGGCATGGGTGTGGCCGAGGTCAACAAAACCTTAGCCGGACATCTGCCGTTCCTCCAATACACCGACCGTGACCACGCCATCTGGGAGATCACCGAACGCGAGAGCCACCCCGAAAAACAAACCCTCAACGCCAACAAACTTACCATCGTCTTCGACCCGCAAGGCCGCGTCCAAGACTCCTCGTCCTCGTTCTGCTTTCTGCCGGACGTAGAAGCGCCTGTCGGCAGTACCCCCGCCACCCACTGCTACCAAAAACAAATATTCCCGTTCGCCAAACCACTGACCTACGATGCCATCAAACGCCTGCTGATCATCTCCAACTATCAGGTCGACCATTCCGATGCCGCCTCCGAAATCATTTCCGCGACCGGGCTGCACCCCGCCCCCGATAACAAAAACAAAATGATGTTCATCAAAGTGACCATCATTTTCTCGCCCAAAGCCAATTTCACCGAAGTGGTCATGTCCGCCACCTTCAGCCTGTCCGAAAAACAATCCACCTGGGTACAAGCCGGCTTTGCTGGTGTCACCCTACCCGTGCCCCTGCCCTTCCAAAAAACCGAAGAATGGATCGACAGCGGCATCGTCACGCCCAAGTTTTACCTAGAATTTTACGATGCCCTAGCCAAACTCATCGCCCGCGAATACCTGCCCTACACCCCCATCACCGCCAC
Organism: Methylovulum psychrotolerans; assembly: GCF_002923755.1. Classification (GTDB taxonomy): domain Bacteria; phylum Pseudomonadota; class Gammaproteobacteria; order Methylococcales; family Methylomonadaceae; genus Methylovulum; species Methylovulum psychrotolerans. Next base: position 54,342 of record NZ_PGFZ01000001.1, on the reverse strand, counting down.
TGCCGCCACCCCGCCGCCGCCCGCTTTCATCCCCCC
>NZ_PGFZ01000001.1:30096-53828 GCF_002923755.1 Methylovulum psychrotolerans | reverse complement strand
GGCGGTCTCACCCCGCTTATGGCTGGGGCTGGTACCACCCCAGGGCCGGTTGGCATCGCGGTTGGCGATAACAGCCCACAACAGCCATTAAATTGTTAAAACAATACGGCCCAAGCATTTGCTGTCAAGGCGCGTAAAACCGCCTATAACAATGACCAAACGCTTGCCAGTAACGGACGGATAGATTTTTTGCAAGGCATAAACCATGAAAACACATAACATGCGGATAGCCATGCTGCTGATAATGTGCAGCTTATCTAGCGGGGCTTGGGCGCATGGCGGCGGAGGTGGTGGCCATGGCGGCGGCGGTTGGGGCGGCGGCCATGGCGGTGGCGGCTTCGGCGGCGGAGGCCACAGCGGTGGCTTCGGCGGCGACCATGACCACTGGCATGGCGGTTGGGGCGGGGGCTGGGGAGGCTACCGTGGCGGCTGGGGTTGGCGTGGCGGCTATTACGGCGGCCTTGGCTTAGGGTTTTATGGGCTAGGTTACGGCTACCCTTATTATGGCGGCTATGGCTACGGCTATCCCGCAACAGTCGTCACCGCACCCGTAACGCCGCCCGTTTACATCCAACAAACCCCGCCAGTTACCCAACGCGCCCCCGGCTATTGGTACTACTGCACCCATCCGGCAGGCTATTACCCCTATATCAAAGCCTGTCCCAGCGGTTGGCAACCTGTTGCCCCCACCCCACCTGCACCCTAAATAAGGAGTTTTACATGTCACCTATCACTACATTTTTTGCAGTCACGGCAGTCATGGCTATAGCCGGCTGCACCACCTTACCCACCGGCCCCAATGTCATGGTGCTACCCGGCACCGGCGTGTCGTTTGACAAGTTCCGCACCGATGACACCCTCTGCGAACAATACGCCGCCTCCCAAATCGGGGCGGCGACTTCCGCAAATGCCAGCAGCAGTACCGATGAATTACAAGAACGCTACGATGTCGCCTACGTCCAATGTATGTATACAAAAGGCCATCGGGTACCCATATCAGGGCCGTTCTCTGACCTAGAACCTCATGGCGCAGATATGCCGCCAGCACACATTCCGCCGCCGCCAACAGGTGCGCCGCCACGCCCTCCCCACGATGCGCCTAACAGCCCAGGCAATTTGAACCAATAAATCCCTTGCAACATAAGCCATGCCGCCCAACCACTTTAAGTTTGGGCGGCAATCCCTCCCTCCTGAGCGAAGCCGAAGGGGTTCCGCTTGCCAGGGGGAAGAGCTTTTTCCCTAACTTTCGCCTGTACGACGGGGAAGACATAAACTCCCCACCCCTGCCAAGGGGAGGGCTGGGGTGGGGTTTAACACGCACAGACGCAATGGAACGCCGACTTAACTTTATGCATGTTCCTTAAGTGGCAAAGCCCCAAACAAACCCCATCCCTAACGCACCAAATTAGAGCTATAATGGTAGGAATAACCCAGCCCCACTCTCAGGAAATACCCACCAGATGGACTTAGCAACCCGCCTCAGCCGTTTAAGCCCACTGCTGATCCTTGCCCTCCTGCTCTTACCCGCCCTGTGCCTAGCCCAGCAAAACCTCTTCAATGTCCCCTCGGCAGACATCACCGAAGCCGGACAATTCTTCTTCCAACAACAATTCAACATCATCAGCGCCAACTCCGGCACCAGCAACACCACCCTAGATTACGGCCTAGGCAGGCAACTGGAAATCGGCCTCAACCTGTTCAACCTGGACATGCAAACCACCAACGGCAGCTACCAAAACCCCCACATCCTGCTCAACTTCCAAAAAGGCCACACCTTTAACCAACACTATAAAATCGGCTTCGGCAGCCAATCCGGCCTAACCCCCGCCCTACACGGCCACACCACCGAACTGCCCAGCTTCAACTACATAAACAACGCCGTAGACCTGCAAGAGCACGGCAAATATTTCCTAGGCGGCTACTTCGCCAACCAAGCCTACGCCGGCAAAAACCAATTCGGCTTCATGGCAGGTGCCGAATACCCCCTCATCCACCATAAAATACACCTGATGGCCGACTTCATCAGCGGCGACAACGACCTCAGCGTCGCCGTCATCGGCGCCGCCTTCCACCTCAGCCGCCACTGGCAAATCTCCCTAGGCGCCCAACTCCCCGCACCCACCAGCCACAACGACTACGGGCTGGTTTTGGAGATTACCAAATTGTAGGAGCCAAGCTTTTGTAGTTGACACAGCTTAACCCTAACTAACGCTGGTTCCCAAGCTCCAGCTTGGAAACCTATACTTCAAACGGTCAAGTTTTCGGTTTTTTGGTAGGGTACGCTGTGCGTACCTTTAAAAAACCATCATAAAATCAGTGCAAAAGGTACGCACAGCGTACCCTACGGTGAATTGTAAAAGCCGAAAACTTGGCCGTTCACAGTATAAGTCCGAGAAGCTCCCGCTTCGAGAATTTCAGAAACTAGAAATGCCGTCACTCATTGAGCGACACAAAGCGGAGTGCAATGGCCTTTAGCCATTGCACGATGGCCTGACCGGGTGCAGCAACATTTAGCCTACCGTTTGCATAACACCACCCCCTATAGTGCCTAATGCTTTTTTGGGCTAACCCTACAAGCATCCACCCAACGTTTCGGCACAACCATCCGATTCAACCTATCCGCCTTAACAGCCTTACCCACAAACAAAAGCCAAACGGGCTTAAATCGGCCAAAGCCACCCGCACCTTAAAGAAGCCATCGTAAGACGTTATCATTGTGTTTTATAATAATCCTTAGCTAAATTTGCTAACATGACCCAATCCCCCACCATAAATTAAGCCATACCCCATGATGACAAAAGCAGAATTGTTGGCGAAAATCCATCAAGCTAAGGAAGAGCAATGGCTAGAGCTTAAGTTACCTGGCCAAGGAATAACTGAACTGCCGCCTGAGATTGGGCAATTGCAATGCCTGCAAAAACTTGGCTTATGGGGAAACCAACTAACCGAATTGCCCCACGAAATCGGACAACTGCAAGCTTTGCAAGAGTTTGACTTATGGGGAAACCAACTGAATCAATTGCCCTCCCAAATTGGGCAACTGCACGCTTTGCAACGGCTTGACTTATGGGACAACCAGCTGAGCCACTTGCCTCCTGAAATCGGGCAACTGCAAGCTTTGCAACTCCTTGATTTAGGATACAATCCACTCAACGATAGCTTAACATCCGTCACAACTTTAAAAAACTTACGGGTGCTAGACCTATGCAACACCTCCTCCGACTTTCCCCCCTTCCTAGCCAGATTAAAAAAGCAAGGCGACGGCATTTATATCCCGCAACACAGCCCCAACCTGCCCGAAGAGTTTTTAAAAAAAACTAGCTTGGATATTTATCACTACTTAACCTCAGGCCAAGGCCAACTCCTCCCTCTAAACGAAGCCAAACTCCTGTTTTTAGGGGATGGTACGAGCGGCAAATCCAGCCTAGTTCATTACCTGCTCCACAACAAATTCGCCAGAAAAACCAAAACCGAAGGTATAGACAGGCTACAATGGAAAGGCCTAACCGTCAACGACCAGCAAATCCGCCTCAATTTCTGGGACTTCGGCGGCCAAGAAATCCTCCACGCCACCCATCAGTTTTTCCTCACTAAGCGCAGCATTTATATCTTAGTACTGGATGCACGGCACGGCGAGCAAGAAAGCCGTTTGGAATACTGGCTAAAACTCATCCAAAGTTTCGGCGGCGACTCCCCCGTCCTCGTCGTCACCAACAAAACCGATGAAGAACACCGCCTGACCCTCAACCAGCGTTTTTTGCAAGACAAATACCCCAATATCGTCGGCTTTTATCCTACCTCATGCCGCACAGGCGCGGGCATACCAGAATTAAAAGCCCGCATTATCGACACCGTCGCCGCACTGCCGCACATCCACGACCAAATGCCCGCCTCTTGGTTTAAGCTCAAGAACAGCTTAGAAAGACGCAAAGAAAATTATCTCAGCTACGAAGCCTACCAAGCCCTGTGCGCCAAGCAAAAAATCACCGAGACCGATAGCCAAAATACCTTATGCGGCTTTTTGCACGATTTAGGCATTGTCTTAAATTTCCGCGATGATGACCGCTTCGACCGCCTACGCGAGACTAACGTCCTCAACCCCGAATGGGTGACTAACGCGGCTTATAAGTTGCTCAATAACGTCGAACTCTGTAAAAACCACGGGGTCTTCAGCAAAAGCGATTTAGCCAACCTGCTCGATGCCAAGAACTACCCCAGCCCGAAAGAACACCAGTTCATCATCGACATGCTGCAAAAGTTCGAGATGTGCTTCCCCTTGGCCGATACGGCCAGCGACTACCTCATCCCGCAACTGCTCCCCAATAACGAGCCGGATTTAGGTTGGGACAAAGCCAACAGCCTGCGCTTTGAATACCACTACGACATCCTGCCGCACAGCGTCTTCTCGCGCTTTATCGTCCGACTGCATGAACTTATTTTCCAAAAAATCTACTGGCGTACGGGCGTGGTATTACAGCTCGACGGCAACAAAGCCTTAGTGACGGCAGATATTGAAGACAAAAAAATCTTCATCTGGGTTAGCGGCACCCCCGCAACCCGGCGGGAATTGCTCGCCATTATCCGTAAAGAGCTCCAACACATCCACCGCACCATCAAGGGCTTAAGTGCGAAAGCCAGAATCCCTTATAAGCACATTACTGTCGATTACCAGCATTTGCTGAATTTGGAAGCCATGGGGCAAACAACCTATATCCCCGAAGGCTTAGATGAAGCAATCAAAATACAAGAGCTACTAGCCGCAGTAGAACCTAAAACAGCAGCGCCTACTCCCACCGCTGCTCCCATTACCATCAAACACATCAAAAAACTTGAAATAACAGGCCTTTGGGGCAACCCCACTGTCATTACTTGGGATTTTCAAACGGATGTTAATGTGCTGGCAGGGATGAATGGCAGCGGCAAAAGCACCATTCTGAGCTGTCTGTACCAACTGATAGCGATAACCCCCTTATATGCCCAACGCGATTATTTAAGCATGGTGAAAAAAATCCGCTTATGGACGGATGACAATAAGGAAATAACTTACCTATCGGATAACAAACTTAATAAGCCGCGCATAACCGCCGAAATCAACCTCATCAGCACGTTTGACGCGCCCCTAAAAGCCTTAGAAGCGGTACAAAAGCTTTCCGATGAGAGGGTAACCACCGAATTGGATTGGCAAATCCACCATTTACAACAAGCTTATTTAGAGTATCAATTAAACATCGGCAGGAAAAAAACGGCGGACAATAGTACCGACATCACCGCCCCTCAAACCCGCTTCTTAGCCATTATTGACGAATTGTTCACCGAGACAGGCAAAAAAGTTAACCGCGATAAAAACCATGTCGAATTTTTGGCAGGAGATAAAGAACTCAGTGCTTATCAACTATCCTCAGGCGAAAAGCAATTGCTTATCATCCTGTTAACAGTGCTGGTTCAAGATAACAAGCCGTCTATTTTGCTGATGGACGAGCCAGAAATCTCCTTGCATATCGACTGGCAAAGAAAACTGATAAGCCATATCCGTGAGCTAAACCCCAATGTGCAGATAATCATCGCGTCCCATTCCCCCGCCATCATCATGGAAGGCTGGCTTGATAAGGTGGTTGAAATCAGCGACATTACCGCACCTCAAGCGGGGTAAATATGGCGAGTTCATTCATTGAGAACCTATCATCTGAATTCCAAAAAGCCAACAACGCCTATGCACCAAAAGCCGCCAAGCCCAAAGTGCTTGTTTACGTCGAAGGCCATGACGATGTCGCTTTTTGGCATTACATCTTAAGCCCTTACCAAGCGGAAATAGGCGTTAAATTTGACATACAGCCGTTTACGCAAGGTCTTGAGCAAGGCAAGCCCGCCTTAACCAAATTATTCCCCCAAACTGGCGCGTATTTGCTGGTCTGTGTAGATAGCGATTACGATTACCTGCTCCCCGACCATTCAGAGACCGCCAAAACCATTAACACTAACCCGTACATCCTGCAAACCTACGCCCACTCGATTGAAAATCTCAAATGTTACGCGCCCAGCTTGGCACACGCCTGTGTTAAAGCGACCCAAAACACCAGCGAACTTATCAACCTACCCGACTGGTTGGCAACCTATTCAGAGCAAGTGTTTTGGCTGTTTATCTGGAACCTATACCTGCATAACTTACACGCCCACAACGACTTTACCCAAACCCAATTTTGCGACACCATCCGGTTAACTGAAACACCGTCGTCCACAAATTATGGCGGGGCATTGGCGACCGTTAAACACCGTGCCGAAGAGAAACAGCAAGCGTTAGAGAAAGACCATCCCAAACACGCGCCAGAGCTGGTGGCATTTGCAGAGCAACTGGCTAAGCGCGGCTTAACCCCTGAAACAGCTTATCTTTTTATTCAGGGGCATACACTGTATAACGAAGTGGTGTTACCGTTACTGATACCGATTTGCCGCGCTTTACAAGACGAACGGCGCGACAAGATCAAACAACAGGCGCAACATGAACAGGAAAAACGCCAAAAAGACGGGAACTACCGGAATTCGACGTTAAATATACACGCCGTACTGAACCATCATTACGAATTCGAAGACTGCTTTTTATACGAAAAAATCCGCGCCGATGCCGAAGCGGCGTTAAGGGCAACAAAATAGCAAACGTAGGTTGGGCAAGCTGTTCTGCCCAACATTGCCCAACCTCGCCTGCCTAAAAACATCCGCCCAACAAACCGCCCGACCACAACTAAACCCTACTGCCCCACCGCAAACAACGTCCCATTATTAATCGCATAAACCGTACCGTCCGCGCCGATTAAGGTCGGGGTATACGCTTCGCCCAAGCCCGCCGTCAGCACCACTTGCTCAGACAAGGTGTTGGTGGTCAAATCCCAGCGGTACAGCACCCCGTCCTCACTGTTCGCCAACACCGACTTGCTGAACGGGTCAATGGCGGCGGAATTGATGCACCACTCGCGCACCGCGTTAGGCTTGCCCGCCGTAGGTTCCGGCGTAGCGCCGACAATCGTCAGCACCTCTTTCATCACCTTAGTGCTTTGGTTAACCGGATCGGGCATTTGCGCGTTAGGGTCCAGCACGGCAATCTTATTCACACCATCGGCAAACTGCACATAATTGTTATACTTGGTAAACAGCAGATACGCCGACGACCCCGTATAAGACGGCACTAACGCCGCATTGACCACCGACGCGGTGGCATCCCAACCGAACGAGCCGGGCGTTTTCGTCTTGGTCAACGCGCCGTTAAAATGCAGCAACCAACCCCGGTCATTATGCGAGAGGAAACTGTTCTCCAACACCCCAAAATACACATCCCCATCCGGGCCTACCGTCGCCGAAGCCGAACCGTCTTCCGGCAACAACGCATCCAACCCGGACTTAGGGTCTTTCAAACGGACATGCGCCAACGGCGCGAGGGTGGCGGTATCGACCGCAACCAAATAGCCCGTGCCGAAACTATTGCCGTTTGACACCGCAAAATACAGCTTGCTCTGATTATTGCTTAAGGTCGGCGCATTGTTCATCACTATATGGTTGATACTGGCATCATTACCTGCCGCCGCCGTCGCGGTGACAAACGACACCGTACCGTCAGCGGCGATTTTGGCGACCCCGCTTTTCAGATTCAGCGGGGTCGTACCCAGCGCGACATAACCGAAATAGACATTACCCGCGCGGTCGGCGACCAAGGGCGTGGAGATTTTGATATTAGCGTTATATGTCGTTTTGGCAGCGGTGTAATTCGCCAAGCCATAAAAAGCGATCTGGCCGCTAGCACCCGTCAACGCGTCCGGGCGGTCACGGTAATACACCGTACCGCCCGCGCCCGCCCAATACAGACGGTTTTTCGCGGTCAGCACCGGACTAAAACTCGGTGTCCAATTATGCGGCGGCAAACTGTAATCCGTCGCCAGCGTGTAACGCAACGTCCCGTCACTGCCCTTGCGCACCTCCAGCTTAAAGCCGTCGGTCGCCCCGGTCTTCACAGGTACGATCACATTATTCGCCACCGTCACCACGGGCGAGCCGTAATGGATCAGCAACTCGGAACCGGCATATTGCGGGCTAAGGTCAACCGGGGTCTGCCAGCGGACACGCTGCAACGGTTGGGAGCGCACCGTCGATACCCCCGTATGCTGGGCATCGTGGGCATAGCCCGACCAGATAGGGCCGGCCAAAGCAGCCAACGGCGCAAGCGCCAAGACAGCGAGGGAAATCCGCAGGTTTACAGCAAGCATAATCATCTCCTTGTTGGGGGTAGTAAGGGGGTCAATAGGGTCTTGGTAGGGTGGCCTAAGGCCTGTATTAAACCCTATTCCCATAAAAACACCTAGAGCCGAGTGTATCCGCCCGAACACGATAAAGTTCAAAGCCGGTCAGGCAGGCCATTTCTGCCCGACCGAACCACTAAACTTGCCGCCTTTTATTCAGACCCGCAAAATCCTTATGCCCGCTCCTAACGGCCGATCACGCTATTAATTCCGCCAACCTATCTGTCAGGCAGAAACTGCCCATCCAACACGGGCATAGGATAATCCGCCCCGCCTTCCGGCCTTAAATACGTTATCCTTAACCCATAAATGCGCTATCCCCTTAAAAAACCAAATAATCCCCAAACCACAGGCCAAGTACCCTACACACCTTTTATGAATCGTTAATGAATAAAACAACGCATTCATGAAACAATCTATGTAAATATAGTGCTATTGTAAACTATGTCAACCTGCCCTATATTTACCCTGCGGTTTACCAGAACCGCGCCATTTTAATTAACGAGGATCACTCAATGAACGACTTTTATAAAGATATTGTCATCGGCATCGTTTTTGCCACTGGCTTGTTAGGCTTCGTCTCCGGCGAATTCATCATCTCATCGGCGCTGTTCGCCACCGCCGCCGTTGCCAGTAATGTCAACACCAACCGCAGAAAAGGCTACACCGAGCAAACTTTATGAGGCTAGCCTGGGCAACTCGCGGCCTTAACCCAGCAAATAATAGGGTGCGCAACGCGTACCCTATTACCTTAACGGCCTAACAGGCCATAGCGTTTGAGCGCCACCCGTCTCGGCAAACTCGCACCAAACTGATGCGGCCTATCGACAGGCTGATCTTGATAGCAATAATATTCGGGATAACGCCGCCCCGTCAGCGTATCGGTGCTATCCAGCCACACCACACTATCCACCTGCCCAACCACAAAATCCACTGATGTGTCAACACTTTTCCGGATACAAGGTTAAGCAGCGTTACACGGCAATTCGTAGTCTACAGGGGGCAAATAGCCATTGGCTGAGTGTTGCCGCTCCCTGTTGTAAAAGACTTCAATATATTCAAACACCGCCTGTTTAGCCTCAGATCGGGTTTGATAAATCTCATGATGTATCAGTTCGGTTTTGAGCGTATGGAAGAAGCTTTCTGATACGGCGTTATATCCAAGGGGCAGACCCCTTACAAGTGTAGGTTTTCTTACCCTCCACCCCTTTCTGCATAAACAGCCAAAGTCACGCCGTTGATTTCCGTCAAACCGGGCCATGCCTCAGGCCGCCCCGGTTTGACGGGCAGGGGTTGGTGGTTCAGCAAGGCGGCGACAATCAAAGACCAACCGTGTTGGAAAATGCCGACCATCCGCCAGCGCTTCCCTTGTCGCCGTGCCGCACCCGGCACTGATGGTTCCTTGATGTCCAACGGCGTGTCGGCTCCGGCCTCGGCTTCGCCACCGACGGAAAGCAGCCACCAGGTGGCGATGGCAATGGCCATCCACAGCCGCTCCGCCCGCGCCGGATCATCCATGCGCGTATGTTGCCATTGCCAACCGCCCCGCTTGCTGTGCTTGAAGCCCTGTTCTATCCATGCCCTCAAACCGTACCAGCAGGCGTCGGCGCATTCGGGCGCCAGATCGGTCAGCACCAGCCACGGGCCGTTGTGCCCTTCGCCCCAACAGCCCAACAACGTGCAGGGCAACTGTGTCTTTTTGCCGCTGAACGCGGTGCCGCGCCCCTGCCAACGGCGGCCTTCCGCAGGCACCAAACTGCAAAAGGGATGCCAGCGGCACCAGCCTTCGGGACGGAACGAACCTTGGACATTGACGCGCAGGAACGGATGCCATTTCAGTTCCACGATGGCCCCGAACAGCCATTTCGCGTATAAGCCCCGGTCGGCCAGCACGATGACCGTCCAGCCCTCCGGCAACAGTCCCCGGAAACGCCCCAACAACGCCAGCCATTCCGGTTTCCAGGCATGTTTCTCCGTGGCTTTCAGCACCTTCCAGGCGATCGGCACGGCACAGCCACGGTACACGACACTGATGGCCAGCACGGTGAACCGATCCCCCAGGCTCGTCGCATCCATGGCGATGGCGAGCTGGCGGCCTGCCCAGCCGTCCAATACCCAGGCCAGCCACGGCGCCCAACACTCGGTGACGCAAAGGTCGGCACGCCGCCGCCCCGATTTCGCGCCCGCTTCCCGATAGGTGTCACGCAACCTTTCACGCAGCGTGTTGTACTTTTGCCCCAGCAGCGGCGACAACACGTCGGCCACGGCGGTCAGGCTGCATGAACGCGCGACGACCATGCCAAAACTCCACAACGCCAAGCCCAATGCCTGTGGCTTGCTGAGGGACGGAAAATGCATGGCAATCGTGTCGATCCATTGGTATAGTTCTGGATGGCGGGGCATGGCGGCACCTTCGGTAAACGGATGTTGATGACACTCATCAATTTACTCTCAACGCTTTGCCCCGTCACTTTTTAAAAACCTACACTTGTAAGGGGTGCCCCCACCCCGCTCTTTTATGCCGAGGTGGCGGCGGCAGGGATTTCCGATGCCGGTTACTTCCATATGTATTTCCCGACCCTGGCGCGGAGCAAAGGGCGGCTGTTGGCACTCACCATTGCCTCGCCCGATGCCAACCCCGGCGATGCCGTGACCGCTTGGCTGGTGCGCACCGCCCAGCGGATTCCCGGCCATGTCCGCTGCCACGCGTCCGCGCCCATTGAAGAGGGTTTTGGCTTGCAGGCCAACCTCATCACCAGCAACCCCGAAGCCGACATCACCTATCCAAAGGGGCTGCTCTACAGCCCGCTGTCGTCCTGCAACATGAACTGCATCCATTGCATTTCCCGCGCGACCCGCCCCCGCGCCATCCGCCTGTCCGAGCGTATCCGCCAGGACATCAAAGCCCATGCTCAAGAACAACAGCTCAACTGGATGTTCACCGACTACAGCGGTGACATCTTCTTTGCCGAACACAAGCAACCGGGGGAGCTGGATTTTATTTTCAGCTTAGGGATAGCCATCCACATCGACACCAACGCCGCCTATCTGGATGCCGCCATGATCGAAAAAGTCATGGCCTCCCCGGTCGATGCCCTGAGCATCTCCATTGATGCCGCCCAAGATGACACCTATCGGCGCATCCGGGTCGGCTCGCCGCCTATCGGCCAAGTGTTCGACACCGCCAAGGCCGTTGTGGCGGAGCGGGCCCGGCAGGGCCGCCAAAGCAACTTTAGGGTTTATTTGGGCTTCACCATGATGCGCTCTAACCTCCATGAGCTGCCCCTGTTCATCCAAAAGGCCGCCGATGCCGGGGTCGATGCGGTAGGGTGCCGACATTTGGAACTGTACCATGCCGACATGGAAGACGAGTCGCTGTTCCACCATAAGGCCTATTTCAATTCCATGCGTGCCGCCTGCCTGGCGCTGGCAAAAAGCCTCAACATCAACCTGAACATAGGCGAGGAGTTGTGGGAACACCCCGCCTCCGGCGGCAGGGCGCCGTGCCCGACCCCGTGGAGTTCGGCGGTGCTGCTTGCAAACGGCGACCTGATGGCCTGTTGCGTGCCCGGTTCCAAAATGGGCAACGTCAACGACCAGCCTATTGAGGCTCTCTGGCAGGGCGAAGCCTACCGGCGGCTACGGGCGCGGGTCAACTCGCAAGATCCGCCCAGCTTGTGCAAGTCCTGCCCATTCCGCAATTCGCTGAACGACTATGCCAACCCGCAGGCCTTACGGGCGGGCCTGTCGGCGGTGCCGTTGCTTGAGGAACTAATGGCGGACACGGGACGGGGCTAAGAGGGGTACAGCCGACATACGTGTAAAAATAGGGTGCTAAAGTTTCACGTGATTTAAACAGTCTATTGAGTACCAAGAATTTTAGCAGTGTCTTATTTTAAGTTTCATAAACGAACATTTCTGTAACTCTTACTTTAATGGGGTTAAAGGGGGCTAAATAGGTAACATAGCAAGTAAATGGTACAAAGTTTCATAAACCTGACAAATAATAGATGAAACTTTGTAAACGTAGAGTATGCAATACCCGCATTTTACGTTCTCAAAAGGCACGTCTGAAATAAGCTAAAATTTGAGAGATCGAAAATCGCCTTTAGGGCTTTATGGACAATAGGTTAGCCAAAACCCCGTGGAACTTTAGAGCCTTTTGTTGATTAGCACCCTACACCCACACCAGAATTCGCATTGCCCACACCATCTGCATAAGATTTCGTCATACTATTCCAAACTTTTAACCTATTTTTCCTTTCATCCATCGTCAATTTTGGCGATGGATGAAAAGCGTTTTTTCGGCTAACCCAAACCATTAAAAAGCATCCCAAATCCCAGAATTCCAAACCCAAAATCCTCCCCGTCTAGTCAGGCAAATATCCCCCAGCCACGCAAAGCGGGAACAATAATGCAACCCTCACGGAAAAAAGGACGGCCAATCTCGGCCACCCTTGCCTCTGCTCCGTTTGTCCTGCTCCGGCCGCGGTACACAAAGGCAATAATGCTTTTTTACGGCCCATGACAGGAAAAGCAAAGCCCCCCAAAAAAACCAAGTGCAACCAGAACCGCCAGCAAAACCGGCACCCTGTCGGCGGGCAACGGAAGTGCCGTCCCCGCATCCGGCGGCGGCACTTCCGGCCGCGTTTGGTCGGTTCGAGCCAACAATGCCGCACGGCCTTGGTCGCTCTTCTCCACCATCGCCAATACGTTGGCAATATCCAGCGACAGGCTATAATCGATTTTCGTCTGGAGGCCAGCATTTTCAAGCTCCCCCATTTGGGGGAGCTTGAAATCCAACCCCTCAACAAACCCGTATTCGACCATCCTGTTTTTGACCCACGCCCAAAAACCGGTGCAACGCCCGCGCATCCACCACAGGGCGCAACGTCCCGCCAATCTCCGCCATAAACAACACCGGAACCAAACCGTCCGCCCCGGACGGCATTAACGTTGGCGCATCCCCACCAACACCAACTCCCACAGCATCCGAATCAGTTTTCGTCATATCTTTCCCTTTATTCCAAACCATTAACCCCTTTATCCATCACCAAAATTGGGGATGGATGCAAAGCATTTTTCGGTTAACCAAAGCATTAAAGATCATCCAAAATCCCAGAACCCCAAAACATCAAAACCCAAAATCCTCCCCGTCTGGTCGGAGAAACAGACACCGCCGCGCAAAGCGGGAACAATACACAACGGCAACCCTGCCTTTTTTACGGCCCATGACAGGAAAAGGAAAGCCCCCCAAAAAAAACCAAGCGCCGGCAAAACAGGCGCCCTGCCGGCGGGCAACGGAACAGCCTCCCCCATTTTGGGGAGCAGAAAATCCAGCCCTTCAATAAACCCGTACTGCCTGAACCGACGTTTGACCCAGCTCGAAAAGTCTTGTTTCACGCCCAAAAACCGGTGCAACGCCCGCGCATCAACGGCCGGTTGCAACGTACCGCCAATGTCCTGAGCGAACACGGAAATCAGGCCGTCCGCCACGGACGGCGTTAACGTTGCCGCCCCGACACCCACACTGGCTAGGCGTAAGGATTCGTACGTAAATGGATAGTAGAGCCCTGTAACCCTTATCGTACCTACATTCTTCTTTCAAAACATGATTCCATAGTCAACTGGTAATGGGTGGCGCTCCTTCAGCTCGAACAGTCCGAAGCGATTGAGATGGGATGTCCGGTACGGGCTGAAGCCGGCAATTAGTTCCGGTGTAAGCTTCATCCCTTCCGCCTCCAATTCCTTTAACGCCTGCGTGATGGTATGGCAGTTATGGAATATCACAAGATTGGCGATCAGGTGGTTGTATTTTATGATTTTCAGTTGATCGTCACGAACATTTTCGGCAATGGTATCGGCACCGAAATAAACCCATTGGGCGAACTGGTTAAAACCTTCACATTTATTTTGTGCTGCCTGAATGATGCGGCGCAACTCTTCATCACCAATATATTCCAACAAGAATGTAGTACGAACCACCCGCCCAAGTTCCCGAAACGCAAAGTAAAGCTTGTTCTTCCGGCTGGCTGTGCCCAGTTTGCGTAGTATGGCCGAAGGTGAGATTCGGCCTGCCCGAATGGATTGGGCGACTTGCAGCATGTCCGGCAGATGACAAGCGATCAAATCCCAGTCAACGGCTTCCTTGCTGAACAGCCCGTCAATGTTTTTGTATGTTTCCTGAGGTGCCGGACGAAACCACTTCAAGTCTTTCCAATTCCGTATTCGCGGCATCAGCTTAATGCCCAGCAAAAAGGCCAATCCATAGACCGGAGCGCTCTGCGCCTGTGTGTCGCCATGCAAAATGTCGGGCTGTATGTCCGATTTGTTTTTGGTCAGGCCGTCGAGAATGTAGATCGCCTCCCAAGCGCCACACGGGATGAAATGCGAGAACAACGCGATGTAGTTATCGCTGACGTGATAGTAGGCGACACCGCCATAGCCACCGTAGCGGATGTGGCGCTCCGACAGCAGGTTGTTTTCGTACAAATTCCACTGGGTGCCATCGGCGGCCGCCCGCTTGGTATCGCCCCAATAGCGCGGTAACTGGAACTGGTTGTAGGCATTGATGGTGCCGCAGATCGCCGCCTCCAATTTTTCGGTGGAAGCTTGACGTTGATCGACGAAGGTTATTTGCCGGGCACTAATGTCCGCAATATTGCGGGCTGTTTGGGTCGCCCCCAAACCGGTTCCATAGGCGAAGGTGGTCAAAATTTTACGTCGCGCATCTTCCTTAAGCTTGCCTTGATGCCCACTGAGCGGACTGAAATGTTTGTCCCAACCGATCCACTGTGAAGTATCGGCGAGCACATCCAACAATGAAAGTTCTTTACTATCAAGCTTCTTGGTCAACGCCGCATCGAGCGCCTGGAACCCTTCCGGGATGGGCTTTTTCTTTAGCCGCCCTAATTTCGGACGACCGTCAATGATCTGGAAAAATGGATTATCGGGATACGTGTCATCCGCTTTTTTAGCCGCCGCCGTTAAGAGGCCGCGGACATGCTGGACGAATGGGTCCGCCTCAACGGGCAGGCCGACTTCTTGGCCGTACGCCTCGCGGGTTTTTGCACACTCCGCCAACGGCACCAGTTCATCGCGGGTGTCGGAATAATGGTTGGCCCCGATCACGCAAAGGTCGGCAGATTTCAGTTCCCGTACCATTTGCATGCAGACACATACCTCAAACTGGCGTCGGTGGAGCCTTGTTGGTGCCTCGCGCTGCTGCTCACCCGTGATCAGTTTCCACCACTTTTCCGGCACCCAAGCCAGGTCTGCCAAGCTCAAATAAGCTGAGGTGCCGCTTTTCAGGGTTATCCATTCACTGTGGCGACCACGCTCAGCAAGCATCAAGGCCAATGCACGTTCAAAGCTTAAGTCCTGACTGGTCGAAACGAAGCGCAGCTTGGACAGGATGCGCAATAGCTCCGCCCGTCGGTTGGCAAAGATCGGTTTCATAAAACGGCATTCATTCTTGCCACCGTATTCAGCGTGCAACCGTGAGAATTCGCATAAATCCGGCCTGGCAGAAACGGTTTTACGGACTGTCTGCAACTGGATTTCATCTGATTCGGCCGAACTCAGCACGGTGTCGAGCAATGCGTAGCGCCGCAGAATCTCGTCCGTCTTGCCTTGGTTATCCAGCAAATATTTCTGCAATTTCTCCCCGGCAATACGTGACACCCGGCCCATTTGTTTGCAGAAGATTTCGCAAAGGTCATCGGTCACAATGGCAAGCCGTTGACGAATCACAGCCAAGGTTACCGCATACCGTTTCGATGGCGTCAGATCAGCCATGCTGGCCGCATCAAGCGCGTTACCCTCCAAGGCCCATTGGCTGACTTTCACAACCGGGATCGTTTTCAGAAATGTATTGTAGCCAGAAAGCGCGGTCAATTGGTCGAAGCGTGCCAACAGATCCCGCATGCCATGAACAGTGGGTTTAGCGGGATCCTGTTTGAGGTCGTGCCAAGGGCTGACCCGACGGGGATCATCGCCGACGACGAACAGTGCGTCGAGAAAATCCGCACCCGTTTTGCCCAGAGCATTTTGCACTTGCTCGTATAGCACTTGGTTGGTGGCAGCGCGGCCGGCACGTGCCTCACGCACCAAGGTGTCAAACGCCGGTAACTCATATCGGTGACGAACCAGGATTTCTATCCCGACATTGACGATGTCCGCCACGTCTTCCTTGGTTAATGCTGCTTCGCCGAGCGTGGTACGGAGCAAGGCCTTGCCCTGGGTGTCGAAAGGTTTTACGTCCAGGAATTGCCGCACTGCCGCCAAATGGTTGTCGCGCACTTTTGATTGGTCGTAGTTGTGCAATACTTCCCGATCAACCCGGCGATTGATCACCGTTGCGATATGTTTGATGATCCCTTCAGGCACTTCGTTAGATGCTACAAAATAGCCCAGTCGTTGGAATGTCTTCAATAAAACAACAAAACCGAGCAGCGTCGTCGGCAAGCGCGTGACGTTGGCACAAAACACCAGCTCTTCATCAGTTGGTGTATAGAACTGTTCCAACTCCGCCTGCGTCATGCGAGTCTTGAAGCGTGGATAGGCGGTATCGCTAGGTTGCAAGTCGTAGCACCTGACTGTTTACGTTCTAGGGTCTAGCATTGTGTGTGATGCCAAAGCGGCGTCCCTTATTCGCATAATAGTTTGTCGCGTTGTCTTGAATTCACGGGCTAACTTAGCAACATTAATCCCTACAGACAGTTTTTCAATAACTGCTGCACGTTCCGCCATGTTTAGCGCTGGCGGCCTGCCAAATTGTTTACCGGCAGCTTTGGCCCGATCAATTCCTGACTGTGTCCGTTCAATCAGCAGGTCTCGCTCGAATTCAGCCATAGCGGCGATCACTTGCATGGTCATCTTCCCCGCTGAACTGGTCAGATCAACGCCTCCCAGAGCAAGGCAATGTAGGCGAATACCCATACTAGAAAGTTGCTCTACGGTTGACCGTACATCCATAGCATTACGCCCAAGCCGGTCAAGTTTTGTCACAACCAAAATATCGCCGGATTCCATCCTGTCAATCAACTTGGTAAAACCTGGACGCTCCTTTGCTGTCACAGATCCGCTGATACACTCCTCAATAAGCCGCTGGGTTTCGATAGAAAACCCTGCGGCTTTGATTTCTATAATTTGATTCTGGGAAGTTTGGTCTGTAGTCGAAACTCGACAGTAAGCGAAAACTCGTGACATGGGCCAATTCCGTCCGAAAGGGATGTACGAATTATAGCGCGTGTACGAAATACATTTTACCTATTTTCGTACACCCAGTAGAGGACATGTCCGAAATCGGTCGGTTTCGGACTAAATAATGTGGTAAAAACGGCGTGATTGTAGGCGGGATGCGTGTTGCAGGCCGCTACTATCCATTTACGTACGAATCCTTACGCCTAGCCATCCATCACCACATCATGCTTTTTGCCTTGCCGAGTAACAACCGGATTGACCCGGCACCCGAATCCCAGACGTTGACCTTTTTCCAGTTGCGGGCGGTAATGTTTCGATTCAACCGTAAACAGCGAATTTTCGGCTGAAATCGGTTGGGTTTGCGAAATGACGTAATAGATGGGTTCGCCGCGTACAGTGGGTAACGCACCCAATTGTTCACGGGCAATTTCTTCACGGTATAAAAACGTGCGTTGCTCCTGTCCGGGAAACAACCGCCACAGCAAACTGTGCACCCCGTGGCTATCGCTTTGGAATATTCTCGCCAGTTCCGGCAATTCTTTAATATTGGAACGTATTTTGATCCGAGAAAAATACATCACTTACCTCCTTGATATAGATAATGTTCCTGACGCGGCATAAATTGCCAACGTTTGCGGGATAAAGGTTGGTCGTGACGGATGCGGGTTTGGCGACAGTTTAAATCGGACGCGTCGGAAAAATCTTCTTGTGTACCTTCCCAGTAATAATGCCGCTCACCAGAAATAGCCAACCAATAACTGTCGCGCTCGCTTAGCCGGCCATCATTGTCTTTATGCGTTGGTAACAGCGGGCAATGCCGATAGGCTTTAAACGCCGCCAAGAAATTGGGTTGATCGGCCAATAATTGCGGATTGAGGGGTGCCGACAAGGGACAGGATTTACGACCCAAATACAGATGGAACATAGGCTTTAACAATTTTTCCTGAATCTCGGCCAAACTAAACGGTGCATCAGCCAAGGCTCGGACGGCAACAACCGCCAAGGCATCGGTGCGGTATTCGCGGCTAGACAAGATGGTGCCTAAGCGTTCCTTACCCAAGATTATTTCATCGCGACGGGTGCGGTAAATAAACTTGCCGACGGCATCCGGCACTTGCGCGGTGTGGTAATCGCGCAGCAAGTGTCCGGCGGTGAACGATTCCACCGCCATGGCATAGCCTTCTTGCAATTGGCGTTGTTGTTCCTCATCTTGCCTTTCTAAGCCTAAGGCCGCACCTAACAAACCGAGCAAGGCCGATTTGCTGGGATAGTGCGCGGTGTGGCGGTTTTCACCCACGGCAATCTCGCCCCAGCTTGCCATCGCGCCGTATAAACGGAAGAGCAATAAATCCATGATCTGCTCCGTTATTGACCGACGAAATCGAGCAATCCAGCTAACGTGCCTTGTTTCTCCGGCACGTTCAATTCGTAACGGTTGTCCGCACAGGTGCCATACACTTGATCGAAACTGTCTTTTTGTTCGGTGATGAGCTTGATGGCATCGGCTAGGAAATCTTCATTATCGCGGCTGAGGGGTTTCAGGTAAGCCACCGACAAGGAGCGCGGTTGTTGGTCCCCTTGTTCCGCCAACACATACGAGGCATAAGCGCGGGACGCAAAGCTGTTTTGCTTGCCTTCCGGCGCGACTTTTACTGCCGCTTCCGTGATGGAGCGGATGGCTTGGTTTGCCAGCGCTGCGTTGCCATCCAAATTTTTAACCAACAAGTCGCGGTTGATGCAGATGTAGGCGTAGAACAAGCCGGCGGCGAAACGGGTTTCGCCAATGTGCGCCGCGCCCCTAACGCCTTACCGCTTTGATCCGAAGAAAGTCAATTTACCCTTGTCACTTAAAGGCCAGCAAGGCGGTTTGGGGTATCGGCATTGGCTGGGGCTGTCGCTACAAGATGCCGAGAACGGCGATGAAGCCGCCAAAATCGTGCAGTTTTACAACACCGAACGGGGGCGGGCATTTCGTGATCACGGCTCCGCCTCGCTTTGGTGTTTTGGCTACGACATGGACAACATGAAAGCCCGATGTTGGTACGAGTCGCGCTTTCCGGTTTATTACCTCAACGAAATGCAACGCAACAATCTGACGGCTTGGGCGGGTGAATTGGTCGGTGCAGCTAAAGAAGTAGTAAAAATGCTGCGCGGACAAGTGAAAGCCGCCTGGTTTCGCCGCCCCGAAGATGTCAAAGGCGACATGAGCCAAATCGACGCGCAATTTTGGCAAGCGACCGAACCTGAGTTCTACCGACTGCTGGAACAACTGGCAACCCTGCCCGCCGATACCCGCAAGGCACCGACAGAAATTTACGCAAGCTGGTACAAAACCCTTGAGCGGCAGATGTTGCGGATTTTTGAAACTGCCACGCTAGCGGCAACACCGGAAGATTTGGATTTAAAACGGGTTGTGAATGCCCAAAAGAACTTGCGCGGCAAGTTTTACGGGAGCAAAACCATGAAAGAACTGAAAGCAAAAGGCATAACCCAAGAGGCGACATAATGGATAAATTAACATATGAAGAAAGTAAAGCGTTAAAAAATTGGCACACTTGGCTAGATGACAATCGTGGCGACCGCGCCCGTCTGCGTCGTGCGGATAGTCCAGAAGACATTTTGCTGACCGACGCCTTTTTCCACTTTTTACAGCGTATGGATCAAGCCGCGCCGAATTGGTCGCAAAACACACCGATACTGACCAGTGCGTGTCTGGCTGGGGCGTTGTCGCATGTAAAAACTGACAAACTAACGTCCAGCAAGCTTTACAACAATAAAGAGACGGATGCACCCAAGAAAATGGCGGGCTTTGCCGAACAATTGGCGACCCCACCAGAAGGCAAAGGCAAAGCCCCTATGAGCGAATTGCGTTTCCAGCAATTACAAAAAAGCCCGACGGTTGATGATTTTTACCGCCGGATTATCCGGGCGATCCGCTTGCTGGATGGCAACGTCAACCTCGTTTCATTAGCCAACGACATCATCCAATGGCATCAGGAATTCGACAAACCCATCGGACGGGAACCCGCCAAACGCCTCGCCGTGCGCTGGGCAACCGATTATTTCACCGCTTTACCTAAAAATTCTGATTAAGGAGACCTTATGAGCCGTTTTATCCAATTGCACCTATTGACCGCCTACCCACCCGCCAACTTAAACCGCGACGACCAAGGTAGCCCTAAAACCGCGAAAATGGGCGGTTATGACCGTTTGCGGGTGTCTTCGCAATGCTTAAAAAGGACGTGGCGGACTTCCGACTTGTTTCAAGCGGCAACCTTGAAAGGCACGGGAAAACTTGCCCAAGTCATGCAAAACCAAACAGAAGGTGAAAAATGTCCTTAACCACTCTGGAGTTACTTGTAGTTGCATTGCCAGTTGCTTGCAAGTCGGTTTATCGGGAGCCAGCAAATGCCAGCCCACAGCAGCCACATCCAAACAATGGTAAGGCAACAAGTGATATTTTGGAGTGTCGTCGTTTTCCTGGCTGTCTTTCTGGGCTTTGCCCCAATAACGATAATAGGGGGCTTGTATACCATTAATCATAATAATAATTACTCCGCCAAAAGAAAGTATCCAAAGAAAAGGCAGCCAGATTACCGCTTGATCCATACGATGCTCGGCAAACAGGGGGAGCACGTTACTTCGTAACGTCAGCAGCTAAGTTATTAATATTATCACATGACACCAGTAAACCATTGGTAAAAACAGCTAAGTGATTACATCTTGATAATAGGACAGGGGATTGGCTTGTATCATAAGGTGCAGTTTCCTTTACACATCCCAAGCCACCCGCAAACCCGCATCCCACCGTGTAAACAATATCCTGTTATCAGTTTATTTTACATGTGTTATGATAACCCTTAAAACTTAATTTACAATCAGGGGGCTACCATGACAGGCCAACAGGTGGGCTATATCCGCGTCTCATCCGCACAACAAAATACGGACAGGCAATTGGCTGACGTCAAACTGGACAAGATTTTTGAAGACAAGGTGTCGGCAAAAGACACCAGCCGCCCGCAACTACAGGCCTGCCTCAACCACCTCCGCGAAGGCGACACCTTGCATGTCCATAGCATTGACAGGTTGGCGAGGAACTTGTTCGACCTCCAGCAGATCGTCACCGGCTTGGCAGGACAAGGGGTCTGCATCCATTTCCACAAGGAGAACATGACGTTTTCCGGTGCAGCCAACCCGATGCAAGAGCTGATGTTACAGATGCTGGGGGCTTTTGCGCAATTCGAACGGGCATTGATCAAGGAACGGCAAAAAGAAGGCATTGAACAGGCGCTCAAAAAAGGCGTTAAGTT
Source organism: Methylovulum psychrotolerans (assembly GCF_002923755.1). Taxonomy (GTDB): domain Bacteria; phylum Pseudomonadota; class Gammaproteobacteria; order Methylococcales; family Methylomonadaceae; genus Methylovulum; species Methylovulum psychrotolerans. The sequence continues at coordinate 32,032 of NZ_PGFZ01000001.1, read as the reverse complement.
CGGCGCACGGCCTAAGCTAAAGCCCGGACAGGTCGAGGAGTTGAAAGCCAGGGTGGCCGCAGGGGAAGAAAAAAGCCGACTGGCAAAAGAATTTGGGATCAGCAGGCCGACGCTTTACAAACTTATTGCATTGTAAAGCAATGAATTTGGGTAGCCGTAAGGATTCGTGAAAAAAAATGCAATAGCGGAATTTTATGTGCCATTTCTTTTTTAGCCAGAAATTGATATGGTACTCCAGTCGTAAAGCACTTGTTTTTCGATAAATTGATAAGGCAATAAGATTAATTATCCATTCGGGATAAATTATGTACGAATAAACAGCGTCGCTTTGATATTGAATGCGAAAAATATAGTTTACAGGTTTTCCGTACGGAATTTTTTCTTAAAAACAACTAATGGTGGCTGTTATTGACCGGTTTTCGCATTAATCCTTACAGTGACCCAACATGATACCGGCCAATTGCAACGTAAAGACTAGACCCTTGAGAGTAATATTAGAGGCCATCAAAGCAGGCGTTGACAGTTGTAACCACTTTCTCAAATATTTCCTTTTTCTTTTTTCCGATAGCGGGTTCCTGGTTTTCCTGTCCCAGGTATAGATCGGCTTGCATCAACATTTCTTGTTCGCCAACCTTAATCAATACGATCCTCCCCAGCTCTCCGAATATCTTATGATCGAAGACATAACAAAGCCCCCTATGGTCATATCCACTTGAGGCGGTGACATCAGGCGGTAAATCATCAGGACGCAACTGCCTTAACCCTGGCCGTAGTTGCACTCCCTCTGCAAGCCATTGTATTTTTGCCTGTTGGTGTTTTGTTTTCCCCAGTTTCTCAAGCTCTTTTTTTATCTTCCTTGGATTTGGCGTGTTATCTATTGGGGATAGGTGCAGTCGTTTGCCTTTTTTCAGTTCTTGAGTCCCCCTATCCATAACCACCGCCAGAAGATCGGCAATATTTTTGGCATCCTGGAATAACCGCACCTTTTCATCTTGCGCAAAGTGCCGTCCTAGCCCCTTACTCAGCATGACCTCAAATTCTCCCGTAACAAGAAAATTGCCATCCATAATGGTGTTACCCGCACTGAACTGCCTGTACCGCGAAAGTGTTTCGCAACAGGCGTGGACGAGTGGTTTCATTTTCTCATCAATATCTGGGTACATATCCTCGGCAATAGCCTGATTCAAAACAAAGTCGATGCCATTACCGCGTAATTCAAAGCGGTATAAAAAGATAGATACATCATTCCCGGCTATATTTTTCAAATTCACCTCATCTTTAGAGGACAACACACGGATCATCCTACAGTTGCAATTATTGTGATCCCGCGAAAATGAAATGCAAGCCCAACCATTTTCAAACCCGAGCCGCTACAAGTGTCCGGTGCGCGGCTGGGCGATATGCGGGTTTTGTTGGGGCATCCGCAAAACCTTGCCAGCACCGCACGAGAAAGGATTATTTCATGGCAAACACGCTTTGGCGGCGGGCGGGTGCTATGCGCTACCCGCACCGAGCCTCAACAGTCTCGACCATCCGGTAACGCCCACTTTTGCGAAAGCTTACCTATATCCGCAACAAATCAACATGTTTACATGTTGATTTGTTAGCCTGTCACCTGCCTTTAAGGGGCGTGATTTTCCACAGGCAGCTTTTGTGGGGTCAGGCGGTAGCCCATCGCGTGCATAATGGCGTTGACGCTGCCAAATTGCGGGTTGCCGTTTTCCGACAGGGCTTTTTGCACACCCTTCCGGCTAAAGCCGGAAACTTCCGCGATGCGGCTTACACCTTTGACGCGGCTCACCACGCGCAAAGAAGCCATCAGGGAAGCGGTGTCGCCGCTCTCGGCATATTCATCAAAGAGGACAGTAATGTAATCGTCCATCTCGTCAGGATGATTGCGGAGGTATTCTTCTTCAACCTCACCAATCGTTCTATA
>NZ_PGFZ01000001.1:16666-30087 GCF_002923755.1 Methylovulum psychrotolerans | reverse complement strand
ATCGCCATGATATACGGCCCCTTAAATGATATGCCTTTAGTAGACGCCGTCCTTTCGCGTAATACTGGGTTTGGCTGAAGCATCTTGCTAATCAGGAGAAGATTTGGCGAAATGGGCTTATCATGCTGGGAGTCCGTGGTCGCCTTAAACTTGCGCTTGGTTTTACACGCCTTGTGGCCTTATCCATCAACCGGCTGATTCGGCGGCGGCTGACGCTGCGCTGTTGGTCGGACAACGCCTTCCTGATGCGCCGGGTGCCGTAAGTTGCCCGGCTCTTCTTAAAAAGGCTATGGATAATTGCCGTCAGTTCGATATTCTCCTTTTCTTTCATTGCTTGGGATCGATGCAGCCAAGCGTAATAAGCACTACGCGAAACCAGCACTTGTGCCCCAGAAGGTATAAACCGACACATTGAATCGACAGGAAATTCCGTGGCATGTTGCTTGATCCAGGCGTACTTTACCGTTGATCCTTGGCAAAGTATGCCGCCGCCTTTTTTAATAAATCACGTTCCTCTATCAATCGGGCGTTTTCTTTTTTCAGACGCTTAAGTTCTTCGTATAAATGATCGTCCGTCCGCACCGTTTTGCCCGGTGCCATTGGCCGACTATATTTGTTGATCCAGGTATGCAGGGTGTTTTTATTAACACCTAACTCTCTCGCGGTTTGGGCAATGGGTTTATCGCTTTCATTGGCCAGCTTGACGGCAGACTCTCTAAATTCGGCGGTATAGGTTTTGACTTTTTCTTGGCTCATATTAGGATCACACTCTTTTTAGGGTATTTTAAAGTATGTGTCCGGTTTAGTGTAGCCACATCAGATTCCATAATTAACGGTAACATAGCCTAACTTAATGGCAGTGAGGGCAGGGGTTTAACACGCTGAAACGCAATGGAACGCCGACTTAATTTCACGCGCGTTCCTAAGCAAGCATTAAGCTTCTATCACCCCGCCGCCTTCACCGCAAAACGCCGTTGCAACAGCAACAGCACACCGCCCAAACCAAACCAAACTACCGTAGCAGGTTCAGGAATAGCTTTTAACTGAATGTCATTACCCAACGACCCACTATCAGCGTTAGACGAATAACTCACATAAAAATTATAGCTGCGGCCACCGTAGCTAGCCGCTACCGTATGGCCTTGGCTGAACAAACCGCTAATGGCATCGCTGCCGTCATTTAACAAAATGTTGAAAGTCTGGTCAGCGGTGGGGGCGGACAACAACGTCAGCACCAGATTGGCGTTAGCCAAAGACACCGCCCCGCCCACGCTTAACATATCGTTAAAGCCCAAACCGCCCGCGTTTTTCGGGTCCAAATCCAAAGCGAACGTACTGTTACTGGCCAGTGTCGTGTTGCCTGTATGCAGTGTGCCGACCCCACCGATACCTGTCGCCAACGTGCCACCTTGATCAACCGTGACCGCACCCGTGATACTGCCCGTACCGCCCAAACTCGCGCCAGATTTCACTTCCACCGCCCCCGTACCCGTCGCCGAACCCGTCGTGTTCGCCGCCAGCAAGGTGCCGCCATTAATCGTGGTTGCGCCGCTGTAGCTGCTTGCGCCCGCTAGCGTGGTAGTGCCGCTGTTGACCTGCACAGTGGTGAAGTTTGACAACGCGCCGTTATAAGCAAAGCTATTGCCCGTGCCGATATTCAAGTTCAGGGTGCTAGTGCCCGTACCGCCGGACATATCGCCTTGGATGGAAGCCGCACCGCCTTGGATATTCAACGTATTCGTGCCGCCGCCCAAGTCGATGGCTTTGCCGCTACTGCTGCCGTTAATAATACCCGCATTAGTGATAGTATCGTTATCCGCACCCGTCAAAATCGCCGCGTTAGCCGTACCGCCGCCTTGGATAGTCGCGCCCGCATCATTATTAATCGTAACGGTATGGCCGCTGGCAGGGCCATTGACGGCAATACCGGAATCACTGTCGCCCCGGATCAGGCCGCCCGCTTGGTTCGTCACCGTCGCATCGCCATAAATGGCCTCGCGCGTACCCGCCAAAGGCCCCGTGGTAATATCGTTGCCCAACAAAGAAATGCCCCGGCCTACCGCGTTGGTGTTGCCAGCAGCAACCAAGCCTTCGATAGTGCCGGAATTGGTGATAGTACCGCCGCCTACCGAAATGCCTTCACTTTGCGCAGGCGAACCGACAACACTGCTATAAGCGTTAATCGAGCGGATAACGCCAGTATTGGTGATGTTGACCAAGCCATCTACGTCGATACCGTCACCGTCGCCCGTCACACCGTTACCCGTAATAGTGCCGTGGTTGACCACCGTAACGTTTTGGTTGGCGTTAAAACCGTCGAGATTGATGCCGGAACCGTTATCGCCTTTAATGATGCCGCCCGCATTATTCGTGACACTGGCGGTAAAAGTGACGGTATTATCCAGCGCACCGCCCGTGATGCCGTGGCGGGCACCCTCAATCGTTCCGCTGGTATCGTTAGTGATTTGAACGCCGCTGTTGTTCTGCACATCAACACCGTCACTGCTGCTGCCCGTAGACGTGGTCGACTTCATCAGCCCGGCGTTATTCACCGTGCCGCCGACCCCAGGGCGTACTGCGTCCGCTTCCGTGGCCTGCATAATCCCGGTCGAGTAGTTATTGATGACGTTGCTGCCCGTGGTGATGGCGGCAAAGTCCACCACTTGCGAACCGCCTGCCGACGCATTCAGCGAAGTCATCGTGCCATAATTATTGAGCGTGACACTGGCGACCGCTTTGTTCATCTGGATAACGTCCGCGTCCGCCGTTTTCATCAGCGCGGTTGAATTATTGCTGCTGCCGTTGTTAACGGTCAGCCCCGTCACCCCCGTATTGTCACGGACAGCCCGGCCTGTGCCGGATTGGAAGATCGTACCGAGATTGCTCAGGGTAGCGTTATTGCCAGTGATACTGACCGCCACCGGGGTGCCGGAAACAGTCAGCGACCCGCCGCTGCCGACCGCACCCGTCTGGCCGCTGGCGCTGCCAAGGGTTTGCGCACTGGTGGACGTGCCAGTGATATTGAAGCTAGTCGCCTGGGAAACCGGGCTGAACAACAGGCTAGTGGTTGCCAACAGGCCGCCAAATGTAAGGGCTTTTTGCATGATATCCTTCGGAAATAGAGTGGGTTAAACCGTTATTATGTTGTGAAACCGTACCTAAACGCCCTACTGCCTGAGCTTTAGCCACATAAGATAGCCATTAGCTTAATGCCTATCTTATGTCAAAAAACCGCGTTCGGGCAGAGTTTAACGGGAGTGGTCAGGCGTTTTTTAAGCAATAGATTTTAATAATCCGTGTGTTATTATTAGCCGCCTAATAAAGAAAATGCCGCCCTAGCCACTGGCTTACCACCCGCCCTTGTTGTGGAACTTAGCGGATAGGCTATGCTTTATCTAAGTTTCAAACCGATAGTAGTTAGCTTTTTCGGGCAATAAACAACCGTATTGCCTAGTCGGATTGCGCTTAAGTCACTGATTTTAAAATGCTGTTATGACAATATGATGAATCGCCTGTCTTTTCGCGCTAAGGAATGCGTATGAAATAAAATCTGTTGAACAGGCGAAAGTACGGCAACCCCCTCCCTCCTGAGCGAAGCCGAAGGGCTCCCCTTGGCAGGGGAGGAGCTTTTTCCCCTAACTTTCGCCTCTACGACGGAGAAGCCATAAGCTCCCTCCCCTGCCAAGGGCGACTGCATGGATGCACACCCTCAGGGGTGTAAAGGAGGTAGAGCAACGCAGGAGCAGTTGCCGAGAGGGCTGGGGTGGGGTTTAATACGCAGAGATGCAATGGAACGCCCACTTAATTTTATGCGCGTTCCTAACGGACAATCAGCAAGCCGACCCTAGCAAACGGGGCGGGTTACTGTCCGCCAAAGGTAGGCGGCATTGCCTAGACTTTTTCACCCATACCTTAACTGGAAAACGGCGAGAGTATGAACAGAACCCTGATCCCCCTATTAGTAGTCGCCAGCCTCTTCGGCCTGGGCATACCAGCAGCAGATGCAAAAACCCCGCACTGTGAGCGCACCAAAATCTACATCCCCATCGGCTGGTGCGAACCGACCCGCGCCGATTATCGCGGCGACTGGTTACGCTTTAAAAAAGAGACCCCCATCCCCTTCCATATCAGCGGCTACTTTAACGGCGACGGCCAAAAAGACGAGGCCTGGATTTTGTTTGACGAACACCGTAAAAACTGGGGCGTTTTCGTCTTCCTCAACCAAGGCGAAGGACACTTCACCACCCTGCAAATCGATGACACCCGCTTTGAAGATTTAAGCCCGCAAACCACCCAACTGCAACTCCTCGACAACACCGTCCATGAAACCGCCTGCGGCAAAGGCTATTGGGAATGCGCCCAAAACGAACCCGCCAAAGTAAAGATCAAAAACAACGGCTTCTTGCTGTCCCCCTACGAACAAGGCGGGGCGCAAATTGTCTACTGGGAAGACGGGCAATTTAAAAAAGTGTTTTTGAATGATTGATTGGCTTAAGTAGACAGGAACGCGCATGAAATAAAATCTGCTGCATAGGCGAAAACACGCCCCCCAGCCTCCGCGTTCCCTGAGCGAAGCCGAAGGGGACAGAGGAAAGAGCATTTCCCCCCAACTTTAGCCTCTACAACGGAGAAGCCCTTGGCTCCCTCCCCTGCCAAAGGGAGGACTGGGGTCACTGCCATTAAGTTAAAGGTTTATGTTTTATATTTCAATAAGATACAGATTGTGAACGTAGTAAGTTAATCCGTTCGTGGTGAGCCTGTCGAACCATGGGCGGATTAACCGTCCACCCTTCGACAAGCTCAGGGCGAACGGTTAATCCTATTTGGCGTTACATGAACACATAACATATTGATTAATAATTATTAATCCTTAACTTACTTTGCAAGCACCGCTAAGATGCGCTTTAGCAAAAGCAATCGGCGTTGCACAACTGCTGAAATAAATACCCTGCCCTATTTTTATGAACGTTAGGTAAAATTATCCCCACACCAGTACAGCATTAGGCGATAATGATTACCCTCCCTGATGTCGGCTTGGCGGATCAGCGGGGTTAAGGGTTACGGACATTTTAATAGGATAAGCAATGTATTCACTCATCGCATTTGCGACCCAATGGGGCAGTATTCCCTGCAATCCCCCGCCTTAACTGTTATTGCCCGGCTTTCTATACATCATACTGATTTTAATGATATTTTAGTGGCGGGTTTAAGACGGAATTTTAGAAAGTGTTGCCAGAATATTGTCGCAGTTGCACTTGAAACACCTAGCGAATTAGCGGCATTGGCATGTGCAGCGTTTAGAGACTTGGTTTGGGAAGATCAAAGCTACGCAGCCAGGGAGATGGGGGCTGATTTAAAATATGAGTCTGTAGAGCTGGGGCATTTGGCTTATGAGATATTTTTATTTAGAAAAAATAAGGCCTATAAAAAATTGGCCAAGAAGCCTAAGGATATTGTTGGCGCGAAGCAAGACTATGCTCAAAGTTTAACTAATTTATCAGTTGCTTTAAGCCGAATTGGTAGGAATGTCGAGGCGGTCGGTTGTGCTAAAGAAGCGTTAGAGGTTCTTCAGCCGCTAGTAAAAAATAATATCGATGATACTTTTCAGGCTATTTATGCTTCAGTTTTAGGTAATTATTCCACTCGTTTAAATGCAGTGGGCAGAAATGAAGAGGCTCTTAGTTTTGTCCAACAAGCGGTGGCTATCCATAAGCGGCTGGCGGACAAAGATTCTGGCCGCTTTGAGCCGGGCTATGCCACGTCCTTAAATAATTATGCGAACCGTCTCAGCGATACAGGCCAATCTGCCGAAGCCCTTGGCTTTGCCCAACAAGCGGTGACTATCTATAAACAGTTGGCGGACAAAGATCCCGGCAGCTTTGAGCCGGGCTATGCCACGTCTTTAAGCAATTACGCGAACTCTCTTGGCGAGATAGGCCAATACGCCGAAGCCCAAGACTTTGCCCAACAAGCGGTGGCTATCCGTAAACGGCTGGCAGAAAAAAATCCCGACCGCTTTGAGCCGGACTATGCCGATTCTTTAAACAATTACGCGAACTCTCTCGGCGAGATAGGCCAATACGCCGAAGCCCAAAGCGTTGCCCAACAAGCACTGGCTATCCATAAGCGGTTGGTGGAAAAAAATCCCGACCGTTTTGAGCCTGACTATGCCATGTCCTTAAACAATTACGCGATCCGTCTTAGCGAGGCAGGCCAATATGCCGAAGCCCAAGGCTCTGCCCAACAAGCGGCGGCTATCTATGAACGGCTGGCGGTGAAAACGCCGGCACGTTATGAATTTGATGCTTACAACAGCTATTTTAACGTGAGGTTTTTGCATTGGCTGGAGGAAATACAGCCCGTCAACGGTGGGTGGGCAGAGCCGCTACCCCCGCTACCTAGCGAAATTGCCGCGCATCAACAAGCTGAGTTAAGGTTTTATGCGGCAGTGCTGCAAGCTTGTCTGGCGGTATCCCCAAAGCAACGCCGCGAGGGGGTTCAACAGGCGTTAACGGTTTGGCAAGCCCTAGCCCCCGCCCAGCAAAACCCTGCGCTGGAGTATTATTTATGCGCCTGGGGCTGGTTAAACCACCATGAACCGACCGCGTTAACAGAGCCAGCGGGTGCGGAGCTTTGGCGGCGGTTTTACCAACAACGCCAAGGGCGGCTTCCGCACTGGCTGCACACCGTCGCCGAACGCTTAAATTTCACCTGGCCTGACGAAGCCGCCTAACGCGTCGGACACGCGGTTTTGCCTGACATTTGCCCGTTTCGCCAACTTCCAAACCCCTATTTAAGGTACTGGGGTTTGGCGGTAAGGCGCGGACGACCAAAGGGAGTTTATCGGGCAAAACCACCTGCCCGCCCTACGGTTTTCGGCCATGCCGCCAATTTCACAATACCCGCTTTAAGGTGCTGGGATTTGGTGGTACGATGCGGGTTGCCGAAGCGGCATTGTCGGACAAAACCACCTGCCCACCCGGACAAAATATTTCTTTTGTGCCACCACAAAACGCTAAACCATTGAGTAATAAAATGAGCCGTATTGCTAAAAAACTGTCCAACCCCCGCGTCAGAAGGCGGCTAAAAATCGGCCTTTTTCTCTACGGCGGGGTGATTCTGCTCGGCGTGGTCTTTAAGGTCGCTTACGACATCGGCTATTTTGACGCGCAAGCGTTGAAAGAGGCCAAAAAAGCCGAAATGCCTACCACGCGTCCAGAGCTGACCCTAGAAGCCGCCCAGCATATCGTCACAGGTGCGCTCAAAGAAGACCCCACCAACCCCAAAACCCTTGTGGTACAAATTGTCGACAACAACCAAAAACTCGCCGCCCTGATTATCGAAAGCGACAAGCTAAAAAAAGTGGCTTGGCTTATAGACAGACGGATATTTTTTACCGGCGACCTGTTTAACGACGACGGCTACAACCTAACCGAAGGCATCGAAAAACAAAACAATATCCCCCATAACAGCGACTGATTGCCCATAACCGCCCGAATTATTGACCATCCCCCTAGGCAAGGCCAAAATGCTAAAAAACCTACTGAACCGCCCTAAACTTATCGCCACCGCTTTAGGCTTGGCAGCGGCCTTGTTTGCCAGCCTAGGCCAGCCCGTTTATGCCTGCAAATCATTCGACCCCGAACCCAAGCATTTTCCGCTTGAAGAAGTCATCAATTACCCGCATGTCTATGTCGTAAAAGTCACCGCCATCAAATCCGACCAGTCAGACAGTTGGTACGGCCCGCCGTTTAGCTTAACAGGCCAGATTGTCCAAACCCTAAAAGGCCCCGGAAAACCCGGCGACACCCTACAAGCCGAAACCAAAGCCGACGAAGAAGCCCATGCCCGCTGCCCGGTTATCCTAGACGAAGGCAAGACCTATTTACTGATGCTGGAAGGCACAGAAATGCCCTATAAACTGCCGCGTTACGGCTTATACTACCTGTCTTCCGACCATCCACGCTTTAAAATCTACATGGCCGACATCAAACGGGGTTTGAAAAAACGGGGTAAGTGAAGTCTCGAATAACGTAACACTATCGGTTCTGCCCAACAAACTGCGCCCTATTTCTTCAAACGAACATCCGGCAACTGTCGGCATTGATAAAGCGTCAGGCAGAACCGCCTAGAGCCTACACGCTTAAGCAAGCGAACAAGCGGATTAACGTTGATAGTGCTTGCCGTACCACTGTTCGATTTTAGCAATAATCGTTTGAATCTTAATGGATATATCCTGGCATTTTCTGGCATGGTGTCCACCCGGCAGATGCGCCGAAGATTCAAAATCATCACCCGTGACCATTTCAAATAAGTCGGCAAAATCACCGTCCAAATCCATACCTTTTTGTCGGCTTTTTAACCATTCGACCAGCCTGTCCAGTTCGCTAAATTGATTATGTATGTCCAATGCCATACGTTTAGGCTGAGTATCGGGCTTCGCGGGAAAATAATAATCATTAGCGGCATCGCGCAGCACCTTCAAGGCCACTAAAAACTTATCCAATTCCCCCCGAATTTCTTTGCGCGTGTCGCGTTGCCCCGTCAAACGATGGTTGACGATAAGGCCGACCAGTGCGATCACCCAGCCGATAGCCGCAACATCACAACTCGACATAGCGATTACCAGACTTTGCTTTTTTCCGCTTGCGCCTTCTCAAGGTAGCTCCATATCCTTTTATTATATAAAGCCCGCGAGCTGACGATTTTCAACTTGCCCTTAATATCCGCCAACGGCATCCCTTTCTCCCTAATCAAGCCGCCAAACGCCTCCTCCAAAAAAGAAGAGCCGAACCCTAACGCCCCATTCAAATCGATATTGACCTCATCATTATCCTGCAAAGCCGGATACAAAAATTCCTCCCTGAACCTCTCACCCGAATAGCTGCCGTCCGTCTTATATCTGCCTGCCGGCGTATCGGTATAATCATTTGCTATTATTATGGTTTTACTCTTCATGTCTGCTGTCCAGTGAAATGTGCCATTGCTGTCTGTGAGATAATATTTCCCAAACCCTTCACGCTATTATAACTAAAGCCACCAAGCCAAGGAACGGGTATGAAAGAGTCCGTCACTTAACGGCTTGGCCCGCATTGACTAAATGGCCCTAAGTAGGTGTGCATATATTTTTTAACATTTGTAATAAGAAACCGTCATTCCGGCATATCCCTAGGGGCATAAAGGGATTGCCGGAATGACGGCTTCTTAATTTTGTAGTGCAAATAAATATTAAAAAACGTTTGCACGCCTACTTATATCACTCATATCACCCAAAGAGTGACGCGTGGTGATAAATTTTTCTGGACAATCGGATTCCCTTTATTGCACAATTCGGCATTAAACTGATTTTTTGGCAAAAAAACCAGAACGTTTGTCAGGCAATGTGTAAAGGATACCCCCCCATGTTTTGTCGGAATTGTGGCACAAAAAATCAGGCTGTCGCTCTATTTTGTAAAAACTGCGGCCACAGTATGGACACCAATAACATAACTGCCCATAACACCCCGGCATCCACTCAAAATGCCCAGCCAAACCATAAATTCCCGTTACTGGAATCCGTTAAGCGTGTTTTTTTCTATATAGGGGAAATCATCCTATCACTCATCGTCAGTTTATTGGTCTTGTATGCAGTCGGCTGGGTTATTGTGTATTTCGCAAAAAAATAATATAAAAACCAATGCCCTATATGGATTTTAGGGGCTTTTGTCCGTTATGGATACCGTCACTCATTGAGCGGTACAGAGTGGAGTGCAATGGTCTTTAGCCATTGCACGATGGCCTAACCGAGTGTACCAACATTTAGCCTGTCGTTTGCTTAACGCCGGGCCCTAAAAGGCTTATCGCCGTTACTGGCCGTTTTGGCTAAAAATCCCCCGCAACTGTAGAGCCATCAACACATTCAATCAGGAAAAATTCATGTATTGCGCCCAATGTAAAACAGAAAATGAAGAGGGATCTAATTTTTGCATACACTGCGGCAGCCCTATTGCGGCACAGGGCAAAAAGCCTTATAGGAGTGCCCCTGCCGCCAACAGCCAATCAAGCGAGCCCGTCAGTTTGTTGCAAAATACGCTTTATTTATTGAAAAATAACGCATTTGTTTTTTATGGCCTATTAAGCTTCCTAATTTTCATCGGCATTGGCTACTACTTCGATTTCGGAAAAAACCCCCATATTTTTACTGTTAAAAGTAAACATGCAGAAACCAATAAAAACAATCATCAAGCCAAACAACCGGAACTTTGCGACCGGATAGGGGTATTAAAACGCTGTAACGATCTCATCGCCGAAAACAATGCCCGTTCCTGTTTAAATTTAAGCGACCGTTTTTTCGAAAAATGTGGCGATTATGATCAATTGCATAATTATCGTAATACGGCCGCCAGAAGAATATCGGAATGGAAAATTGCCTTAGAATCAGCAAACAAACTGATTGAGCTCTATCCATTCAGCCCCAACCCCCACTTCATCAGAGCCGGAACGCATAAAGAAATGGGCGATTACCGCTCAGCCATCACAGATTATGAACAGACACTCGCCCTGATGCCCGGAGAGATACAATCGCCTTTCGAATTGGTCAACCTATACGAAAGGTCGGGACAACCATGCCGAGGCATATCGTATTTAGAACAGTTTTCATACTATCATCCCGATGTATCCAACAACGCTGAAAACATATTAAAGTCTTTATACAAAAATCCCGCTTGCTCCGATATGCAAGGCAGCGGCAAAGCAACGATTAAGATAAGCAAAAACGGGCTGACCATACAATTGAACACCACCATTAACAAAAAACATAATGGTAATTTCATAGTGGACACAGGCGCATCCTTTGTGGTTTTGTCAAAAAAATTCGCCAATCGGATGCAACTGCATTATTTGGATTGGCCGACCATAATCAGCCAAACGGCAAAGGGGACGGCAGAAGGCCGCCACGGTTTTATCGATGCCGTTGCCGTACAGGGTGTGGAAGCGAAACATATCGAAGTTGTCGTACTGGATGATTTAGGCCCCATCGATGGCTTGCTGGGCTTAAGCTTTCTCAGCCGTTTTAAAATCGAAATGGACGCCGCCCAAGGCTATCTGAAATTAACCAGTAAGTAGGCGTGCAGCTATTTTTTAACCGCCGTTCAACCGCTTACAGAAAGAGCAGCCCTCACCGAGCGGAGTGCAATGGTCTTTAGCCATTGCACGATATAACCCTGTATGCCAACGCTTAGCCTATCGTTTACTTAACGCCGGACTCTATATAGAGATTATATGAAAAACTCACTAAGCGGCTCTAAACTTATCGCCACCGCTTTATACTTGGCATCGGCCCTGCTTATCAGCCTCACCCAACCCGTTTATGCCTGCAAATCGTTGGTGGGCTATCCTGACTATTTTCCGCTTGAAAAAATCATAAGCTACCCGCAGGTGTATGTCGTAAAAGTCACCGCCATCAAACCCGACCAGCCAGACAGTTGGTACGGCCCGCCGTTTAGCTTAACAGGCCAGATTGTCCAAACCCTAAAAGGCCCCGGAAAACCCGGCGACACCCTACAAGCCGAAACCAAAACCGACGAAGAAGCCAACGCCCGCTGCCCGGTTATCCTAGACGAAGGCAAGACCTATTTACTAATGCTGGAAGGCACAGAAATGCCTTATAAACTGCCGCGTTACGGCTTATACTACCTGTCTTCCGACCATCCGCGCTTTAAAATCTACATGGCCGACATCAAACGGGGTTTGAAAAAGCGGGGCAAGTGAAGCACCGCAGTAACGATAACACTATCGGTTCTGCCCGCTAACCACTTAAGCGGCTGGCGGTACTTTACGCGGATAACAGCCTCTTAAATCCAACCAAAGATGATGCAGGGTAAAGGGGGATTTTTCAAAAGGGCGGTCAAAAGTATGACCTAGGCGGGTTGTTGCTTGTTCTTGCCAATCGGGCGAATGCTTAGTTAACGGATCTACCGTTAATTTTGCGGCGATTTCGGTATTGACGTGCATTAAAATGTCCTCGAACGCCATATCTTCAATATAGCCGACCATTGCGCCCATTGCCCTATCAATGCCATAACAGAATTCATCGGTAGTGAACCGGCGGATACCGTTATTAACGTATGCTTCATTGTAATTCCAAGAACGGCTGGTGGCTGAGCCTAAGCGCTTGCATTCAATATGGAAATAAACGCCCTCATGTAAGTCGTCATTTAGCTCTAAGGAAAAAAAGGAAAAATCGGGCTTTTTTTCTTCTGATGGGCTGTAGGGCGTATCCGTTTTAGGTTGAATGGGTAGCTCTTGAACAATAGTATATTGCTGAAAAACATTACGCAAACAAAACAAAAATGCACGGTTCAACCGATTTTCCACCTTTCTGTTACCTTTACCATTCGCAAATTCAGCATTTATCCAATTAATGCCAGTTTCACTGCGCAATAAGGCCAAACTACGTTCAACATCCTCCACCATCCGATTACGCCGCTTGCTCAGTATCATTTATCTTCCTATGCGAGTTCTTGTAATCGGATGGCTTGTGCCAACGTCGCTTCCGCATCTTCACGCGCGGCTGTCCGCGTCCATAATCTGCGCTCATTACGTTTGATAATAATGATTTCGGTATCGCTGACCGACCTCACCATACCTTCAATATAAATATTCTGGCTGACAGGGTACTTTAACGCCGCACCGCACCGCTCCAAAACCGCATCCCAATCTGCTTGGGTGGTGTCCGGCAACAGGCGTAGCGGTTCACCTTTATTTTGGGTGCTAAAAATAACCGCCAACATAGGGTTATTCGGGAGATTGATAACCGTCCAATTAAACTCGCCTTCCGGTTCCAGTTCCGCATTCCAAGCATCCAGAAAGGCGTATAAATAACCTTGCAAACCTTGTTCTTGGTCGCGGTTTTGCGGCAAGTCCTGTATTAAGCCTTGTTTGGCTATATTATTAAGGGGCTTAATCGCTTTACTTTTATTGGCCTGATAGAAAAAGTCCAAGCCCGTCTCGCACATATCCAAAATCAAGTCTTGTTCTGCTTCACTAAGCGCGTACAGCTCAAAAATAGCTTTATCTAATTGCTTTTCCAGCACGGCAATTTCATTATGGTCTGCCAATAGCCCGTCATCCCTATTGCGCAAGCTATCGACAAGGCCGACTATTTTGGCTTGTAAATTTTTATCTTTAGGTAAACGAATAGGCAGTTTTTTGATTTCAAGTAACTTAATATCAGGATGCCAACACCGCCATGAGCCAGATGTCATGAAAAAATAATATCGAGTTAGTGATGACCAAAATATCCCCAAAATAACCTTACGTTTCCATTCTTCAAGATTGTCCAATTTAACCGCATGAAGTGAATCATTAAAACAATAAGATTTGCTGTCAAGTCTAGTAATAATCATTCCTTTCGGACTTCCTGTTTCACTAATGCTGCGCAA
>NZ_PGFZ01000001.1:0-16656 GCF_002923755.1 Methylovulum psychrotolerans | reverse complement strand
AGAAGCGTCCCTATGCCCCCCCCACCAATAAATTTTCCATAAAATTTCATCATTAGCCACATCATGTTGTCTTATTTGCCGAATATCGGCATTATATAAAACAATTGATTGATTATTCTTAACCGTTTCCAGTTTTTTTGCCGACCAATATCGAATTCTATGTGAAAAACTTGCGGGCTTTTTTTGATAGCGTACAAAAGCAAAAGGTGAATTAGCTTTTCTAAAAAATATTTTTCTCACATGAGCAAAGTTTACAACTTTATTTATAGTCGTTTCATTAAGCCATTTTTGTCGAAAAATTTGGCTATTCTTACCAACTTTAAAAAAAACTCCTTCTGAAATAAGCAGAGCGGATTCACCTGTTTTTTCTCGTAATAAACTCAAGCTTCGAGCAATAAATGCTTGAGATAGCTCATAGCCTCCAATTGACCAATTAAAAGCAATACACCAAAGTATCTCAATAGAATCTTTTTTACCGCGCCCCCAAGGAGGATTGCCAACAATAACATCAATAGATCCAGGCTCTATTGGTAACTTAATTTTATTATCAAGCAATTTTTTGATCTCAGACAACCCTTCGATATTTTTTGTACTTTTTAACCTCTCTTCTAGCATTTGACGCTCTACATCCATTAAGTCAAATGCATTACAACAAAAAAGGATATTGCAATAATCGGCCACTTCTCCCTTATCCCTGTTATAAATCAAATGCGGCAAGGGCTTATCACTAGACGCACCTTGGGCGATTTGCGCCAGAATATCCTTAGGCTCCTGATAATGCAGCAGCGCCAGATACAAACTAAAGGCGCTAATATCCACCGCATTTTTATTCAGCTCAATGCCCCGGATTTGGTCGCGTAAAACCGCCCTTAATTCCAAAGCCGTAAGAGACCTTTCCGCTTGCTGCATTTTAAAGCGCACAATACGGCGGAACGCTTCCACCAAAAAAATCCCCGAACCACAGGCCGGATCCAGCACGGTGGGGTTGGTTTGCAGGCGTTCATAAGTCAGGACTTCTGACAGGACAAACTCGGACAAGGCACTGGGCGTATAATGGGAACCGCTGCCTTTGCTGTCTGCCGCTTTCGTCGTATGGTAGAACTCTTCGTATATATGGCTGATTAACTCAATGGGGACAATTTCAAAATCATACAACCAGAAGAACAAATTTTGCTGTTGGTCGGTATCGCCCAACAAAAAGCCTCTTAACAAAGTAAGATGTCTTTGTTCAACATATTCTTTTTCCAAATCGTCTCTAGGAAACAGATCACCATTAAAATCTTCGGCCAATTTATCGAACAGGGCATAAGTAAACGCTTTGTCCTGCAACACCTGATAAAAAAAATACGCTTTGTCCTCGGCAATGACCGCCGACTTTTCTAGCTCGGTCGCCAGCAAATTACGCCGCTCAACGTCATTTCCTGCGACACCTTTAAAATAGGCCTGAGTGAGTATTTTCCTGTCTTCAAGATAGCGGATGAAAATAGCCCGGCTAATTAGGGCGTGGGCGTATTCTAAGGGTAGCCCCGCTTTTTCCAAGGCCGTTCTGACACGCTTTAAATCGTCGATCAGTTGCTTATCGGCGCGGTGGCCAAAGCGTTTTTCTGGTACGCATAGATACCCTGATTCCAATTGCTCACGACGGTAAGCTTGGAGTTTTTCTAAGATTTCGGCGGCACTGCGTACCGTTGCCAGTGGACTAGCGGCTTGTCGGCCTGTTTCATCAACAGGTTGGCTGGTTAAATCGTAAACCCGTAATTCGGTAGGTAAGGCAAGAAATAGCCGTTGTGGGCGGGACATGCACCAAGCCTTACGGATAATATCGGTTAATTGAGCATCCGAAGGCATAGTATCGAGCTGTTGGAAGACAATCACTGGCTCGTCTTTAACAAAAAATATTTTTTCCGCGCCGATTTTATTGGCAAGCTCCAGCCAACCACCGTTGTTTAACCAAGTGTCTTCATCTGCCGCAGTGGGCAGATGGCAAGCGTCAAGCAAACGCCCTGACATTAAGTCAAGCTTATAGTAAACATCGGTTAAAAGCGGGTTACGGCTCATAGCATAAAGACAAAGGGTAAGGCTAGATTGGCTATTTTAGTCGGCATTAGCATAAATAGGCCTAATAATGCGCTATATCGGCTATTTTTTCCAGCTTAACATAGCGGAGGCTTTAACTTCCAACGCTAAGGCGAAGCCTTCGCCACATCCGTATCCCCACCCGCATTACCATTGCCATGCTTATGCAGCTGCAAACTGATCGTATCCGCCTTAATATCCTTACTGGCGGTTATCGACCCCGTCACCGACACATCGCCCCTCACCGTTATCCCATCTTGGCTTAAGGTGATGCGGGTCGTATCCGTACCCGTCAGGCCTAAAGTAATGGACACGATTTTGCCCGTATTTTTCGTCACCGCAAACTCGCCCTGATAATCGGCACCCGTCAAATCTTCATGATCGCCCGTTTCCGCGATGCGCAGATACGCGCCAGAAGGGTGGAAAACCTCCATATCCGCCCCTTCCGTCACCGAATAATAAGCCCCCGAATGGTGCAGACCCAACGCGCGGTTATCGGTGAACGCACAGGAATTGCCGTGCGGGAACAAAAAGCCCTGCACATAAGGGCGGTCGTCGCCGATAAAATCCACCACCGCCAACACCGTCGTGCCGTCTGGATTAGGCAAAGCGCGGCTGCCGCTATCCATACTCGCCGAAGCCGACAACACCGGCACCCCCGCCAGCACCCGCCCATTATCCAAACGCACATCCACCGCCACCGCTTCGGGATGCACCGCCAACACCTGCGCAAAATACGCCATCAGCGGCTCCTCCGCTTCATGCCCGGCGCCATAAACCGCGCCGAGGTCGGCACCGCAGCCACCAACACCTGCACCGGCAACGGCGTAGGCCGGGCATCTAAAATAGCGTCCGTCTTGCTGTCTAACAACGTGTTACCGCGACTGTCTTGTATTTGCATCTAAACCCGCCTATCGGCATAAAAAACTGGTAAACGCTAACCCGCAGGCCTAGCACTTGTCATGGCAAACCACCCAACCTTAGGTTCTTGGTAATCCTACGCGCCGATCATCCCACCCGACAACCTAGTCAACTCCTTGAGCCGTGCCGACACCACCGCCATGCCCGCCCTGTCGTTACGATGCAAATACAGCGACGACAAACTCAGCAACTTATCACATCTGGTTTTGGGGCCATTCTGCAAATAATCCGCACGGTCTTTAAACATCCCGAATACCGCGTGCATTTCTGCATCATCGGCAAGGTGCGGGGCATCGAAAATACTTTCAATAAACGGCATTTCGGCTTCCGGCACCGGCTCCGTCAGCAAAAAAATATCGAAACTTTCAACGGCATCACGGTATCTGACTTCATCAAAATAACCCGGATCTTGCAGCCGCGCCTCCGCCGCCGCCATACCCGCCGCGTCGCCGCGTAACCGATACAGCTCCCAGATATATAACAGCCGGTTATCGTCGCTTTGGGGGCCGTTTTGCTCCAAATCCGCACGGTCTTTATAGCCATATAGTGTGTGCATTTCCTCGTCCGTAGCAAAATGCGGGGCAGCAAAAATACTTTCGATCATCGGGATCTCCTAGCAATCATGACAAACGCCGCCACTTAGCGCGAAAATGCGGAAAAATATTGCCCGCAGGCACCTCTTTAAAATGCCTGACGCACCAGCCGTTGAAAGCGGCCGGCAGACCATAAAAATCACGGTTAGTTTTGCCCAGCCAAACATCGTGCCAGCGGTCTTTGTCCGGCTGGTCAGGATCTACCACCGTCAGCACCGCCCCGTCAATATTCCGGCAGAACAGGCAACCGCCAGAGTCTTCTTGGCGTTGCAGACGGGTACCGGGAGGTAAGGCAAAAATGAAACCTTGCTGCTTTAGCTCACTGATTTCGCACAGTCCGTATTGCAAAATATCTACCGCCAATTGATGCACGTCTTGGGTAAGCACGGAAAAACGCACCTGTGAATACGCCGAGCCAAATAACGGGGTAAAGCAGTGATCCGCTATCTTCCAAAAGGCATCCTTCAGCTTTTCTACCATGCAGGCATCCGCTTCGATGAAGTTCAAATACACAGTAGCCAAGTCGGTCGTTTCCTCGCGCTCAACTTCGAAGAACTCATCCAAAGACATTACCGCCAAGTCTTCGCAGAAGGCTGCCACCTCCGCGTCGGTCGCTTCCCTGCCCGGATGGGCGTTTTCCCAAGCCACTTGCGCCATCCCGATTTGCCACGCCCGGAAGGCATAAGTCCGTACTTGGTAACTGATTTGCCCAGATGGCAAATAGGTGCTGAACAGCAATTTGCAGACATCCGCGTAATCTTGCTCCTCCCAAGCGTCCGGCATCCGGCGGCAACATTCGGCTATCCGCGCGTAGGGAATAAGGCAGCCACGATAGATAAAACCACCCACCAGCGGGTAACGCTCCGCCATACCATAGCGCCGCCCTTCCAGCCAAGCAAACAGCTCTTGATAAAAACCCGCAAAGGCGGTGTCGATAAAAGCCTTATACGCCGCAAACAACGGCCTGACCCACGGGCAAGGGTGCGGGCTGACCATATCGGGGGTAAACAGGCTTTCGTGGGTTATCTCAAATCGGCACGGCGCATCGGCAGGCAACTCATCCAACTGAAGATATATCTCCACAAAGCTTTCGAGAACGCCCTCTTCGTAAAAATGATAGCGTTGCGGAAAAGCCCCACCTTCATCCAGTATGTTATCTAGCCAAGGCTGGGAATGCCCTGATGTTATCCTTTGCCAAGCGAAGGCAGCGAGTAAGGCAGGCAGGGCAACACGGGAATTTGGGGACGGTATAGGGTTCATGATGCGGCGGCGGCCTCGGCGCAAAGGCGGATAAATAATTGGGCGACGGCAGCCAATCCCAGAACACGGCTCTTAGCGACGCGACAAACCCTCATAACCGCCGCCACTTGGCGCGAAAATGCGGAAAAATATTGCCCGCAGGCACCTCTTTAAAATGCCTGACGTTTTCGAAGTAAGACTCCGGCACATTATCAAAATCGCGGTTAGTTTTGCCCAACCAGACCTCGTGCCAGCGGTCTTTGTCCGGCTTGTCAGGGGCCACCACCGTCAACACCGCCCCGTCAATATTCCGGCAGAAATGGCAACCGCCAGAGTCTTCTTGGCGTTGCACCACAGCCCCGTAGGGTAATGCCCAAATGAAACCCTGTAACTTTAGCTCGCTGATTTCGCACAGGCCATATTGCAAAAGCCCCGCCGACAATTGATACAGCCAGTGCTTTATTGACGCGTGCCTATTAGCCATACTATATTCCGTGATATGCCCCCTCCTCAATAGCATATACAAGGTCTCATCTAGCCTTTCCCTAACGCTGGCCGCCGATTCGATGATATGAGAACCCACTATCAGCAAGGTGGTCATATCCCAGCTATGCGCCGCCATCAATTCCTCCAGGGTTGCCGTTGAGCTTTGGCGGATAGCCGCCACTTCCGCGTCGGTAGGCTCCCTGCCCGGATGGGCGTTTTCCCAAGCCACTTGCGCCACCCCTAACTGCCATGCTTGGAGGGCATAACTTTTCACCCGACGGTGGATATCCGTAGCCGATAAATAACTGTGGAACAACAGCTTGAAGACAATATCGTAATCTTCCGTCTGCCAATCCTCCGGCATCCGGCGGCAACATTCCGACACCTCTGCGTAGCGGGTACTGACATATTTATTATATCTGCCGATAAAACGAAACCTCCCCACCAGCGGGTAACGGTCTGCGCAACCATAACGCCGCCCTTCCAGCCACGCAAACGCTTCCTGATAAAAACCCGCGAGCGCCTGGTCGATAAAGGCGGCATAGTCGTCAAGCAACGGCCTGACCCACGGGCAAGGGTGCGGGCTGACCAATTCCCGGTCAAACATATATTGGTGGATGGTCTCAAACGGACACGGAGCGCCCGCCGGCAACTCATCCCATTCACGATAGCTTTCCGCTACCCCCGCAGTCCCCTCATCGTCACTGTTATCTGGTATATAATCATATTCTTGCGGAAAAGGCCTGTCTTCGTCCAATCTGGCATCTAGCCAGTCACCCGCCGGGGCAGGGGCAGACGCAATCCTATGCCAGATCAAAGCGGCACGGAAAGCGGGCAAAGCGACACGGGATTTCTTGTTTGGGGGCGATAGAGGGTTCATGACGCGGCGGCCTCGGCGCAAAGGCGGATAAATAATTGGGCGACGGCTTCTAATCCTGGGGCGATGTCCGGGCTAAGGGCGGATGACTTGCTTAACCTTTCGGGAATGCTGAAATTAGCCACTTTTTTACCCTGTATGCCCTTAGGCAAAGTATAGTTTTGCTTATTAGCCTTGTACTGCGCTTTATCCCACGGATGGGCGGATAAAAATTGGTAGCGGTCATTTTTCCATTGTAACACGACAACGTAATGATCTATTACCGGATTGCTTTTGTTGTCATCAATAACCAACCGATTTTTAATATATATATCCCGCCCACCATGACTTAAAATTTCCGGATTTTGATCCAGCACATTAATGATGTGCATCATCAACTTTGCCCGTTGCGCATCAAACACCCGCTCGGATTGGCCGCGTATTTTGGCTTTGGTATAAGCGTGATTGATATTATCGCCCTTAAAATCGACGATGACCTTAAACGGCAAGTTTTTACGCCGTACCGTAACCGCCCAAGTCCCGTGCAAATTATCCCGAAAATACTGCTCGGCCTCCGCCAAAGACGTGATGATATAGGAACTGGGTAGCTTCAGTTCTGTCCTGTCATCCGATTTTTGCCCATTTGCTAACTTATCAAGTTGCTGTATTACTTTAGCCGCATCCCCTAGAGAGGGGCCAGGGCCTTTTGCCCCCGGCCCGTTATTACCTAAGCCCGGCTTAGGCGTATCCAACGGCTCTTCTGTAGTGGCGGGCAGACCTTTATCTGTACCTGCCTTAGGCAGGGATTCGGTTGCCTTACCAGGCAAGCCTTTATCCGTCGCTGTTTTAGGCGCACCCGAGGATTCGCCTATCTGACTGGGCAGACCGTTATCTGTACCCGGTTTGGTTTTAGACGCATTGGTAGAGCCGCTGATAGTCGGCAGTTCTTCATAAGGATCGGGCTTGGTCTTAGGCGCATTGGTAGAGCCGCTGATAGTTGGCAGCTCTTCATAAGGGTCAGGTTTGGTTTTAGGCACATCGGTAGTACCGTTAGTTGTCTTAATGCCCGGCTTACCGCCGCTGCCACCAGAGGGTGGAGTAGCTGGCCCTTCCTTAACAAAAGACCAAAATCCGCGTTTTCTCCCACAAGCCGCCGCCCCCTCACGCGGCTCCCGCCTACCCGGCAAGCCCTTGCCACCATCCGGCTTAAGCCTATCGTCAGCACCGCCGCTAACCAGCGGCCAACCATTAACGCCCGGCTTAACACCCCCAAAAGGCGGCTTGAACACCCCCCGCGTATTAGCCGACCCAAAATCGAATTTAACATCTTGCGCATAACGCGCCGCCTTATCCGCCGTCACCCCACGCGGCAAACTCCCGCCCACCAAGCCAGGCCGCCCCTTATGGTGCGGAAAACTCTTCGCCAAGCCCTTATCCGCCCCCGCCTCCTGCAAGTGCAACCAAGCCCCCAACAAGGCCGGATCGACCGGGGCTTCCCCTAACGGCGTGGCTAAGGCCTGATAGCCTTCCTCAGCCCGCAGTTCGTTCAGCGTCAACACCGTCTTGCGCAACTCAAAACGTTGCGCCGGATTTTCCACATCCAGCCCCGTCCAACGGAAACACCAATCCGGGTTAAAATCCGTCACCACAAAATCAGTGAACAAATTCTCAAAATAACTCAACAACGGGCGCAAGCCGGAATCTTTCGAAGCCGCCAACTTCTCCGCCGTATCACTGCCGCCCAAGGTACTGGCCGTACCGCCGGAAAACGAATCGAAATTAATCTCCGACGGCGACATCCCATACACCGCGCAAATCAGCGAGGTTAAAAACGTCATCCATTTGGCGAACATCATCTCATTGAAGTCCACACCAAACTTCTCAAACTGCACCTTAGACGCTTGGTCCTTCGACACCAACACCGGCAAATTCAGGGTGTTATTGACCCCGCGCACCATATTATTAAAATACCGCCGGAACGCCGCCACATCATTGCTGTCGAAATTGCCGAACAAATGCAGCACCCCCTTAGGGATACTGTTTTTGTCAAACACATTACTGTTCAGCGCCATCGCATTTAAAAAACACGTCACCACCCGCACCAACAGCTCCGCTTCGGGAAACCCATAGCCCGCCGAAGCGACATCCGAGCGCGGATTACGCGGCTCAAAAATCAACTCCTCATAACGGTAAGCCGTCCGCACCTGCCCGTTCACCACCTGCACCGCGTAAATATCGGGATCGCCCCGATACCCCTGCTCAGGACACAAACGGATAGTCGCGCCATCGACCGCGTACAGGCCGTCAATCCCCAAATCGCGGGTATTTTTCAACTCCAGTTCCAAGGCCACCGCGTCCAACACCAAAGAATCGCGGGTCGCCTTCGCCATCAACTGCGCAAAACTGTCACGCCGCAACGCCTTACGCCGCCGCGCCGAAAACTCAAAACCGCAATGGCTGATCACCTTATTCAGCACCGCCATCTGCTCCAGCTCGGCACGGCTAGGCGAATGCTTGCGGTCAACATGCCCCACCTGAAACCCCGGCAACCCCGTGTCGCTGTCGCAAATCCGGCAAAAACGCTGCACTTGCCGGGTGCGGGTCAGAATCACCGCATTCAGCACCGGGGTCTGCGTCACCATAGACCGCAACCCCTCCGCCGTCAGCGTCAAAGGCCGCTCCCAATACTCGCCCTGGCTACGCGCCTGAAACTCATCCAAGCCCACCGACTGCATCCCCGCCCGCCCGTGCTGGGCGGCATAAGACGGATGCGCCACCAGCGCCTTCGCCAACTCCGCCTCCTGCACCCACGCCAACAGCTCCTGCACCGCATCGGCAGGCAACAGCCCGGTATCATCCGGCAAATGTGCACGGTGCAACCCCGCCAACGCATCAGTACGCTCGGCAACAGGGGCTTGGGGGTTAAACGCAGCGGTAAACGGATTGTCCATAAGTCAGCAGCCAAAAACAGGGATGCCGATTAAGGTACTGTCACGACGGGAAATGTAAGAAGCGGATCGCGTAGGCAGGGCCAGCGGTTCTGCCCGACGCTTTATTAATTTTGACAAACCAGACAGCCATCTGATAAAGATGTAAAGGGGTCATATTTAAGCTAACTAACGCCTGTTCATTAATCTTTCAAATTTCTTTGGTTAAAGCCAAAAATAACAATGAAATTCAAAATGTTAATTTAATATATAGCGATAATTTAGATAAAAATTGTGAATTTTTTCACTATTTTTTAGGTAATTGTTAATTTTATTTATAACGTTTTGTTGCTATTGTAGAAGCCTATAGCTCCGCTCGGTTTCTTTGCGGCCTAAATAGCTTGTGTTAATAATGCTTGCCTACAGAACAATCCCATAAATTGAAACTCTAGTTTTCTAAATTAAGAGCAAAAAAATGACTCAAAACGATACAGTTAATGCTCACCCTACAAAACGATTCTTTGTATCAATGTTAACGCGGGATATTGAATTAAAAGATGCGATCCTTGATTTATTGGACAATTGTATTGATGGCATTGAACGCCAACAACAAGGCCAAGATAACGATACTAACGCAAAACCTTATCAGGGTTTTTGGGCGAAAATAACCGCCACAAAAGATAAATTCGAAATTTGGGACAATTGCGGCGGCATTCCCACTGAAATTGCGTTAGAGAAAGCGTTTCGTATGGGACGTGATGATCCTGAAAGGGATTCCGGCTTACATACCGTAGGGATGTATGGCATAGGTATGAAAAGAGCCCTTTTTAAAATGGGTAAACAAAGCCGAGTTACATCTCGGCCTAAGGATGAACCCAGGGCTTTTTTTGTGGAAATTACACCCGAATGGCTTGAGTCGGATCATTGGGAACTTAAACTCCAACATTCCGAAACAGAAGAATTAACTGAAAATGGCACACGCGTTACTGTCGAACAGCTACATGATAACATTGCCTTCCAATTCAATTCTGATAAATCAGAATTCCTAGATGATTTAATTAAGGATATTGCTCAATTTTATGCTCTTATCATTGACAAAGGCTTTTCAGTAACCATCAACGGTCACGCTATTGGCGGCGCACCATTAACCTTGCTCACTGCGCTAATAAATAGCCAATCTCCGATAAATCCATATATATTTAAGGCGACCATAGAAGGAGTAGAAATTCGTCTCGCCGTTGGTTTTAGACGCAAACTTGCCAGCGAAAAAGAATTGGAAGACGAAGCCCAACGCCCCAGAACCAGTGACGAAGCAGGTTGGACGGTTATATGCAATGACAGGGTAGTTCTATATTGTGACAAAAGTCAAATTACTGGCTGGGGAAGAGCGCAAGTACCAAGATACCATACCCAATTTATTTCTATAGCAGGCGTATTAGAGTTCCGAAGCAACAATCTATTAAACCTACCGCTCAAAACGACCAAGAGAGGTCTTGACACCTCTTCCACTGTATACCTTTCAGTTTTTGATTACATGACCGAAGGCTTAAAGATATTTACCGATTTTACAAACAAATGGAAAGGCCGAGAAGAAGAAACCAATGTTGCGTTTGAAAATACGGAATCAAAGAAGCCTAGGGAAATATTAAAAGACCTGGATAGTAACGAATCCGTTATATTTACAAATGTCAGAAAGCTTGATAATGCCCAAAGATATACGCCATCCTTACCTCGTCCGGAAACTAGAAATCCTTTAAAAAGAATAGTGTTTAATCGGCATGCCGATGAGGTTGTTTCGCTGGCTATTGCCCTCTTTGATGATCCACAAACAAAGCCCTCCGATGTTGGGGAGAGATGCTTTAGCCTCGCTCTTGAAAATATAATAAAAGCTCAAAGCAAAGAAGGCGGCAATTAATGAGTGGACAAGATATTCCATACTATTTAAGACCCAACAAACATGTGGAGCGGCAAATTTTTATCGAAATTTTATCTCATGTGAACGCATGGAATAAATTAATAGAATATTTATACGTTTCTATGGGCGGCAAATTTCTCGAAGACATTAAACAAATTCATTCTGCTTTAAATATCAAAAAGCTGGTATCAATCGAACGAGATAAAATTACATTTGAAAGACAACAATTTAACCGTCCCCTATCTCTAATTGATTGCCTAAATATGACGAGCGGAGATTTAGTTAATCAAATAGGGACACTTCTGGATAGTAAAGGGGCTAACAATTGTATTGTTAGATTATGCCGCCGCTAAAGATCGTCAAAAGCAGTTACAAGAGGTAGAGACTATTGCAAGCAAGCTTGCCGCTAATGACATACTAAAAATTACTCTTAATTCAAGCGTAAAAACATTAGGAAACCGAGATGAATTTGAATCTATAGATGAGTTTCAACAGAAGGCTTTAACAAAAGCCCAAAATAAATTAGGGCGTTATTTTCCAAATAACGTAACTGATTACAAAAGCATGACAGATCGTGGCTTTACAGACATTATCTCCCAAGCGGCAAAAAAAGCTATTTTAAGAGGGCTACGCGGTAGTCCAAACTTGGTTTTTTTGCCTTTAGGACAATTTCGCTATAATGATGGCTTCCATTGGATGTATACCATAACAGGAATCGTACTAAAAAGCGGCGAAGAAAACGAATTTCTGGAGAAATCAGGACTTAACCGCTTTGAATTAGTTAAAAATGATTGGGATAATATTTCAGACATCGCATTACCTGACTTATCTTTGCGTGAAAGAATGTGTCTTGATTTAGATATTCATTCCCTTGATCCCTGTGAAATCCATAAAAAACTACCATTTAAATTCGATTCCGACGAAGAACGTTCGCTTGATTGCCTTAAGCGATATATCACTCATTACAAAAGATACCCTAACTTTGTCAAAGCCGTTTTTTAGCGTTAAACCAAGCTTTTTATAATATTCGATAATAGATATTCAGATACTATAGGACTCACACTATTCCCAATCTGCCTAAAACTATGCCACTTGGTACGATGAAAAACAAACCAATCAGGGAAGCCTTGGAGACGCGCGGCTTCCCTAGGTGTAATAACTCTAGGGGCGTGACAATGGATAGGGCGGACGGCCTGAAAGCTGCCTTTATCACTCCCCGTTCCCGCCCTTAAGGTAGGGCAGAATTTATCGGGATGCAATTTTACCGATTTTGATATTTTATCTTTTTCGCCAAAATCCAGCGCTGCATAACGCGCTTTTACCACGTCTCCATGCCGAGTACCCATACAGCCGGAAACCTCGCCCCTCTTCATAAAGCGCTCGATTGAAGACGGATCACCAACATTATCCGGAATCCGGCCAACAATCGCCAGCCTAAAATGCGACTTGGGCATCTTTTCCACAGGTTGCCAGCCGCTCTGCTCGCTAAGCCAAGCCGGATTAATGTCTATCGGAAGGCCTTTTAGCGCATCTTTTACCAACACACTAACTGTATTCTCCGCTGGTTTGAACATCTCGGCAGTCAAAGCCCGCACACGCTTGGGATCGTAACCGATGAAAAAAATACGGGTTCTGGTGGTAGGTGCGCCGTAATCACTGGCCTTAACCTCTATCGGTTGAAGCATTTCATACTGACCGCGCACCAAAGAAAAAGCTTGTTCTCTGATAGCATCATATTGGCCACTCAAAATACCAGGAACATTTTCGGCCAGAAAAAAAGCCGGGGATATTTCGCTAACCAAACGGAAAAAATGCATAAAAAGATTATTTCTGTCGTCTCCAACATCCCTTTTACCTATATAGCTAAACCCTTGGCACGGAGGTCCACCCACTAAGCCGTCTAAACCGCCTTTTTTTAAGCCTACCAACGCCATCAAATCATCACCGCTAAGCGTCGCCACATCTATGTTTAAATGCTGTGTTGCGGGGAAATTTTTTTGATGGGTTTCAAGGGCGAATTTATCTATCTCAACTGCCGCCGTAAGCTCAAAACCAGCTCGTGCCGCACCGAGACTAATCCCTCCAGCCCCTGCAAATAAATCAATTATTTTTAACATTTTAATATATTATTATCATTTACCAGACAAAATTGCGAATGCAACACACCTGCTCTTCTAGTGAAAAACGTTTACTAACGACCATCTTAAAGTGTTTTTGGGGCAATTGCTCTAAAAATCCGCATAAACTGAGCAAACGGTTTTATAAATGTTGGTAGTCAAAGCTAAGTAGGGTATTGTCACGACATGGAGAGAAAATCATATCGGATAAGCGCGTAGTCTCTGTGCAAGTGGTTCTGCCCGACGCTCCAACTCCGCCAGAAATGAAGATATCCGCCTTAGGAAGTGGCATTAATGATAGGACGATGGCAGACAAAGGTGGCCTGTCGGGCAGAACCGCTTGCCCGACCTACGCATTTTTACTGCATTTATACGTTAAATTTGTACAAAATTAACGCTTTTTTAATTGCAAAAAACCTCCGGCACGATAAACTGTCAGTGCCAAAAACGAAGAACGCCTTTGTTCCACTTAATGCAGGCAACGTATCGATTATGAAAATTTGTCGGCACAGCAGCCACCTGCTTTTACTCAGAAAATACGGGGCAATGAATAGACCCAACCGAAAAGACCGCCAAAACCAGCCGTCCAGACGCTAAACGCATCACCGCCGACTTTAGCCCAGAAGCGTATGAAGTTTTGGAACGCGTCGCCAAAAATCTGGACACCACCAAAGCCGATGCCTTACGCCGCGCCTTAGGCTTGCTGGATTTTGTGCTGACGGAAAGAAAAGAGGGCTGGAAGGTGGTCTTAGAAAAAGATGACCGCAGAAGAGAAATCGTGACACTGTAAGGCCGATGCCCTGTCAGAAAATCCAGCAATGAAAGTACCCGCCTAGAATAGGGCGGTCAATGCGAAAGCAACAGCAAACAAAAGCGGCTCGCCGGGCAAAAAACCCCTGCCCGACCAACCACAAAATCCGGCCAAAAATACGCCAAGACGGTTAACTATCGGAAACCGCCTACCTACTGGCCTGTTTTCTCCTCAACCAAACTGTCCTCCGGCTGAAATTGCTTCTCCATATCCTTGCGCAATTTTTCATACACCATCGGCCAAGCGAAGCCCACCGCCACCGCCGTTTGCGGCGAAACATTCAGAAAACCGCTCACCACCCCCAAATAACCCACCACCGTCGCGGAAAAAAACCATCCCACCAAAGGCAAGGCCTGGGCGATAATCTCCTGATGCGGCAAGCGGGCATTATTGTCATCCACCTGATTCTTAATGATATAATCGACAATCTTAACCAAAATGCTGACCACCCCGCAGTAGAACGAATACAAAAACAAATGCCCGTGCAACACCGAGGCCATAAACTTCTCCTTATCCGCATCCTGCGCCTCATCGGCCAACGCCCCACCCCAAACCCAAAATGACAGCAACAGCAACGCACAACCCCAACGGTAAACCATCGTCTTACTCATACCTTCCCCCTATCCAGTAATAATAATCGCCTTGCCGCCGCCCAAACCGCCGCCGCGACAGACACCTGACACAATACCGCCCAACAGGGGCGGTAAAGGGATAATAGCAAAATAAATCATTGAAATATATTAAGTTTTACCAGAAATAGTGTTGATTATTACCAGAAATGGCGGGGATATGGGGAGAAGCGGTAATATGATGAACCGTCGGAGTCAGAATTACTTATGCGCCTTACAACCGGAGATACGGCCTGCCCGCCATCCCACCGATAGAATCATGCACTAAAATCCTCGCCAAATAACCAATTTTCAGGATCTTTATCATAAAGCTCTAAAATTAAAGCGTCATTAATCATTTGCTTTTCTTCCGCAGTCAAAATATTGACTTTTTGTTCTGCATCTAAAACCTCTATTAAGCTATTTTGCGCGATATTTAAAAAATACTGGCATTTCTCTTCCCTCACCACGTTCAAAATAATTTTAAACATTGTTGATTTTTGTCGCGGATCCATTTCCGAAAAAATACACCCATCATGTGCCATAAATCCTAACAAATCTTTATTCAACTTATAGAGCAAGACATCGTAACAGAAAATTTTTACTTCCCCGACCGCTTGGGATTCGTCTTTGGGAATTTGTAATTGAATATCAAACAAATATTGTGCATCTTTCGTTTCTTGGATTTTTAATGAAGCACCATGATGAGCCTGCTTGCCATAAAAAGGCTTGGCCAACACCCTAAACTCATTTTCGATGGCTTCCAAAGACTCATCCTTCTCTTCTAAATATAAAATGCTCCGCTCTTTAATCAAAGCGTTTTGACTGTCCAAATTGCTTTTTTCTTTCTTAAAATCGCGTAACAAATGCTCATATTTTTTTAAATTCTCGCTCTCGATTTCTAATGACTTAATTCTTTCCGCCAGTGAATTAAACTCCTCTAATGCCCCGGAATTATCCAAATCTTTCAAAATACCATCGCGTTGCGCCGAACATTTTTCTAAAGACCCAGTTAGGGCGGCAATTTCGGTCTTTAATTGGCTAACTTCCATTATCAGCCTATTTTTCCTGTTGTTGACTAAGGCATTATGAAAATGTTGGGCATCAGATAACCGCTGGGTAATCTCTTTGCCAAAAAAGAATTGGGCTTCATGATAAATATCTGCAATCTGGGCAACATCAATGTTAACGACCTCCCTTTTTAGGCTAATCTCTTTTTTTTCCAGTGTTCTCTCAAGAAAAAATTTTTTGTTTCTCAGTTCGTTCAGTTCGGCGGTTAAATCATCGGCTTGTTTTTTAAGCAGGTCATAACTTTCCGCAATCACAAAATGATCACGCTTATTTTTTAAATCAGCGATTTCATCCGCCAAATCCTTCAGATTAGCCTTATCCAAGCTTTTTTCATATTCTTTTATCGCTTTTGCCGCGTTATTCAACGAACCAATGTCTTTCTTAGTAGCAAATCGCTGTCTTACCAAATCCGTATCAATACCTAATAAATATAAATTGGTAAGCCGTTGCTTATAGTCAGTAATAGGTCGTCCCTGCTGACTTAAAGGATCAGCATAATACGTTCCGCCAAACCGCCTTGCAAAACAATTGAATACCTGCCTAAAGCCAATCTCGGCTTTATCGCCTAAGAAAAGCTGGCTTAACTCCTTAGGATACGCTGTCTGATTAATTTTTTGGCCATTAATAATATAATCTGATTGTGAGAAATCCTTACTGATCAGATAATGCTTACCCTTATGTAAAAACTCAAGATGAAAACAACCATAACCCGCTAAATAGCTTTTTAATTTCTTGTTATCAAGCGCCGCCCCTAAGACATAATGGATAAGTTTAAGCGATAAACTTTTACCAATACCGTTAAAAGAGTCGGTATCTTTATCGCTTTTTTGTATTCCGGCGACTATGTTCAAGCCTGGCCTGAAATCTAATGTCCTAAACTTTGGATTATCAGATCTTAGCTTTAATAATTGCATGATGGCTTTCGACTTTATTTATAAGGTTAACAAAACTTACCATAAGCCCATTTCGATTGATAAGCTTTTGCTCTGCTTAAATTTTCTCTACCTTATAAATAAAGTCGAAAGCCATCATGCAA